>NZ_CP120738.1:0-4800000 GCF_029581175.1 Solwaraspora sp. WMMD937
CGCGCCAGCGATCACCAGGATGGCTCCGGTGGCCGGCAGGTGCCACGACGATCCGGTCCGCGGCAGTCTCCCGTCGCCGGAGCCACCACCCGGGTTGTCGTCGCCTCCGGGTCCGAAGCCCGTGTCCGGGTCCGTCGCGTCACCGACCGCCACAGTGAGCGAGCGGGAGTCGGTGACCGTCGATCCCGACGACGTGGTGGCCGACATCTCGAAGGCCAGCCGGTAGATCCCGGGCTCGCTGAACGCCCAGTTGCCGTGGGCGTGGGTGTTGATCGGGATGTCGAGCTGCTGCGGCAGCCGGGCCGACGAATCGAACAGCACCTCGGATTCACCGAACGACCCGGTCAGGAACAGCGCGAACCGGCCGGGGCCGTCGACACCCTTGAAAGTCCAGGTGACCGGGCCACGAACCCCGGCCACGACCGACGGATGCTGGGTGTTCCAGCCCGGCCAGACGATCCCGGCGCGCTGCCCCTGCGGCAACAGCCACACCTCGTCACCCGGCGCGCCCAGGAAGTCGGCGTTGTCCGGCACGGTGATCTTCGCGTTGTCCTTGACGTGCAGCACCACGTCGGTGAGGTCGCGCCACACCGGGGGCGAGACGGTGTCGTCCTTGAGGCGGATCGTCCAGTTCGCACCGCTGAGCTCCGGACCCATGTCGACGTGACCGTCGTCGATCACCACCCGTGACCCGTCCTGCTGAGCCGCTGCGACGAGCGGTGACGCGCTGCCGGTCGCCGCCGGGGCCGCACCCGCCGCGAGGGCGCGCACGGGGGCGCCGGCCGACGGCGAATCGGCACCGAGCGGTACACCGTCGCCCGGAGCGGCACCGGACGCCCTCGCCAGGTCCGCCGCCGGAGCGGGAGCCGGGGCCGGCACCGGCCGGGTGTCTGCGGGATCGGGCCGTGCCTCGTCGAACTGCGGCACCAGCACCCGGTAGTCGGCGTCGGCCGTCACCTCGGTGCCGTTGGCCAGCGTCGCGGCCGCCGACAGCGTCAGCCGGTACTCGCCCGCGGCGTCGAAAAGCCAGACCAGACCGCCGGTCCTGGTCGCTGCCGGCAGCCGGGCGGTACGCGGCATCGCGTCGAGGGTGCCGAACAACGGCGTCGGCTGGCCGAGCCCACCGAGGGTGTAGGCGGCGAATCCACCCGGGCCGTCGACCTGACGCAGCGACAGCTCGATGGTGTCGCCGCGGACCGCCCCGCGGGGCACCGCGCTCGTGTCCAGGTACGGAAAATCGGTGTCGCCACCGGTCAGTGCCCACATCGGCCGACCGGCCGTGCCGAGGAACCGCAATGCCGGATGGTCAGGGGTCCGCACCGCCACGCCGCCCGCCGGTCCGAAGACCACCGTCGCCGGCTGCCGGCCGACGCCGGGAGTTCCTCGACCAGTCGCCGACTCCGTACCCGCCGGCCAGGCCGCCGCTCGGGTGACCACTGACAGCGTCTCGCTGTCGATCGCGACCGCCACCAGGTCGGCCCCGGCGGCGCTCACCGACAGAGACGTCGGCGGTACGGTAGGCGGCGCAGCCGTCGGCGGCACGGCGGTCGCGGGTGCGGCGGTCACCGGGGCCGGCGCGGTCAGGGCCGCAGCCAGTGCACCGATCGCCAGCACGGCGGCGCACCGGCGACGGGTCGCCGCACCGGTGGGGCGGTGGATCGTCGTCATCTTGAGGTCCCCTGGGTCGTCTTGTCGTCAGTGGCATCGGTGACCGCGCGGTCGCGAACGGCCTCGGCGCGGCCCTGTTCGCGCGCGGCGGCGACGGCCTGTTCGAGTTGTGCGGCCTGCCGGCGCCGGGCGCGGCGGCGGCGGGCGACGACCAGCCAGCCGGCCAGCCCGATCACCAGCAGGATCACCAGCTGCGACCACGGGACGGCCCACAGGCCGCTTTCGCGGGTCACGGTCGCTGGGGGCGGGTCGAGCAGCTCGTCGGCGACGGCGGTCGGTGCGACCGTGAGCCGCGCACCGAGCCGGAACATCGGCGGCACGCCGTCGACCCGGATAGTGGTCCGGTAACTGTCGCCGGGCAGGATCTCCGGCAGCGGATCGCCGTCGACCTTGCGCCCGGCCAGCCCGAACGGTCCGGCGACGGTCAGCTGCGGCTGCCCGGTGAGCCGTACGTTGCCGGTGTTGCGCACGGTAAAACTCGTCGTGACGGAGCCACCGCCGACCGGGTTCCAGGTGCCGTCGTACGTCGTCGACAGGTCCCCGACGTCCAGGCCCGGCTGCAGTTCCCCGGTGACCCGTAGATAGATCCGCGAGCCGACCCGATGGTCGACCGCCACCTGGTTGCCCTCGCCGTCGGTGCCGGTGGCGGCGAGCGAGGCGACGATGCCGCCGGGGTGGTCGCCGGGGGTGGCGTTGTCCGGCACCGCGATGGTGAACGGCACGTCCAGCCGCGACGTCGACGGCACGGTGAAGGTGCCGGACTCGAACGTGACCCAGGACCCGACGTCGACCGGTTCCCCGGTCGCCGGCAGCAGGTCGAAGCCGCCCTGGTCGGTGGTGAACGCGTCGCTGGCGTACACGTCGAGGGTGATCGGCTGGTCGGAGTGGTTCGTGATCGCCACGTAGTCGGTGAGCGTGGCACCCGGATCCAGTTTGTACTCGAACGCCGGCCGTCCGTTCGGCCCGTCGGGGCTGGACGGGGCGACGCCCCAGGTGAGGGACTGCGCCGCGAGGGGCGTGTAGCTCGGCGATCCGACCGTCGCCGGGCCGGTGACCGGGCCCGTCGACACGACGGCGGCGGCGAGGAGTCCGGCGAGCAGGGCTGCTGGCGTACGCATGCGGGGTGGTCCGTTTCGCGGAGGGTGTGGGGCGGTCCGGGCGACGACGCGGCACGGTGTCGTCGCCCGGACCGTTCCCTGGTGCGATCCTCAGATCGCGGTGAGGGTGAGGGTCGCGGTGTAGGTGCCGGGCACGGTCTCGGTCGGCAGGCGCAGCTGCAGGCCGGCCGACAGGGTCGCGGTACCCCGGCCCACGCCGGTCGGTGCCGAGCCGAGCACGGCACTGCTGCCGAGTCCACCGCCGGCGCCGACGACGTACGGCTCGACGACCGGGCCCGCGACGACGCCCTGACCGGCGGACTGGTCGACCACCTGCGGGGTCCAGCCGAGGTAGCCGGAGCTGAAGGTGGCACCGTCGGGTCCGGTGAAGTTCTCCGGCAGCTGACCGGAGGCGCTCCAGCCGGGAGTGCCGGCCCGGGTGTCGGTGACGGTGACCGGGCGCAGGTTTCCGGTGCTCTCCCAACTGTCACCACCGCTGGTCAGCTGCGCCGGCGGCAGGACGACGCTGCGGTCGTCCGGGTCGACGCTGATCACCAGCGCGCCCTGGGTGGGATCGATCGACGCGGTGATGGTCTGCGAGGCCTCCGGGTCGGTCGGGGTGAAGGCCACCCAGAGCCAGACCTCCGCGCTGGTCGCGACGACGCTGTGGTTGTCGTCGTAGAGCTTCACCTGGTATTCGCAGGCGTTGAGCTCACGGGTGGCGGTGAAGCTGTAGGACGCGCCGGCCTCGCCGGCAATGATGGCGAAGTCGTCGCTGCCGGGGCAGCGGCTGAACCAGTGGTAGTGGTCCAGCTCAGTCTGCGGGGTCTGTACCGCCTGCAGTGTGACGGTGTCGCCGGGCTGGTACTCGTCGGCCATGCCGGCGATGCTCAGCACGGTCTCGGGACCGGTGCCGTCGAGCTCGCCGACCACGAACGCGTAGTCGACCGGGCCGGTGCTGACGGTGGTGCCGTCGGTCAGCGTCGCGTCGGCCTGGAAGGTCAGCGTGTAGGCGCCCAGCGCGCTGAACGCCCAGTTGGCGTGCGCGTGGGTGCGGATCGGTACGTCGATGGCGTCCGGCAGGCCGTCGTCGCTGCGGAACTTCATGATCGGGCCGCCGAAGCTGTCCTGGGTGAACACCCAGACGTTTCCTGGTCCGGTGACCTCGACGAGGCTCAACTGGACCTTGTCGCCGGCGAAGACGCCGGAGCCGAGGGTGGTGGTGTTCCAACCGGGCCAGAGCAGGTCGGGGTCCTGGGTCAGCGGCAGCAGCCAGATCTGCGATCCGGCCGGCCCGAGGAAGGCGAACCGGGGGTCGTCCGGCACCGTCATGGCCGCTTCGGGCAGCACCTGGAAGGTCACGTCCGCCGGATCACGGTTGACCGACGGGCTGACCGTGTCGTCGTGGACCTCCAGGGACAGTTCGCCATCGTGGTAGTGGACGTCGACCGCGTCGGTGTGGCCCTTGGCGAGCACCACCTTCTCGGCTGCGGCCGCGGCGGTCGGCACCAGCAGTACGCCGCCGGCGATCACCGCCGCACCGGCCAGGGCCGCGAGCCTGCGGGCACCTGTCGTTCTCATCGTTGTTTCCTCCCCTCGCCCGTACCGCGGACCGGTGCGGGACGTGGTCGTGACGGGGCGGAAGCCCCACCGCAACGTAACGACTATCATTTTCATTAACCTATCGGCCGTTCGGCCACCTCTGTCAGCACCGGTGTGACCTGCGCCTCGTCGGGCCCTGCCGGCTGCCGCCGCCAGCGGGCGACCAGACCGTGCCGCGGGGCCAGGAACCAGGCCAGCAGGAACACCGCCGTCGCGACCAGCACGATGGTGCCGCCCACCGGTAGGTCGTAGCTCCAGGACAGGTACAACCCCACCAGCGCCGAGCCGCCACCGATCAGCGGGGCGAGCAGCATCATCACCGCGAGCCGGTCGGTCAGCAGCCGCGCCGCCGCCGCCGGCGTGATCAGCAACGCCAGTACCAGGATGTTGCCGATCGTCTGCAGCGAGATCACCACGGCGAGGGTGACCAGCACGTACAGCACGATGTCCAGCCAGAACACCGGCAACCCGACCGACCGGGCCGACTCCCGGTCGAGACTGACCGCGACCAGCTCCTTGTGCAGCAGGAACAACGCGGTCAGGATGGCCAGCCCGGTGAAGCCGACCGTGTAGAGATCCCGGTCCGGAATGCCGGTGATCGAACCGAACAGGAACTGCTGCAGCGAACCGGCGTACCCTGGTGCCTGCGAGATGATCACGATGCCCAGGGCGAAGGCGGCCACGAAGAACACTCCGATCAACGAGTCCTCCTTGACCCGCCGCCGCTGCGCGAACACCGCGATCAGCAGCGCGGTCACGATCCCGGCGACCGCACCGCCCAGCACCAGGCTGCCCTGCAGCACGAAGGCGACCGCCAGCCCCGGGAACACCGCGTGCGCCACGGCGTCACCGATGAACGCCATCCCCCGCAGCACCACGTGGCAACCGACCACCCCGCAGACCACACTGGACATGATGGCGATCAGCAGCGCCTTCGGCAGGAAGGCCAGATCCGGGTTGAACAGGTCGGCGACGAACTCGGTGACCGGCATCAGCCGCTCCCCTCGCCGACCCCGACGGGCATGGTGCCGGCGCCGACGATCCGCAGCAACGGCGACCGTTCCGTGATCCCGAACGTACGCATCCACAGCTGCGGATCCCGCAGCTCGGTCGGCTTGCCCTCGGCGATCACCTGCCGGTTCAGCAGCACCAGCCGGGAACAGGCATCCATCGCCCCGATCAGGTCGTGCGTGGTCATCAACAGCGGCGTACCCTCGGCCGCCAGACCGGCGAACAGCTCACCGAGCAGCTCCTGAGTCGGCATGTCCAGCCCGGTGAACGGCTCGTCGAGCAGCAGCAACGCCGGCTGCAGCGCCAATGCCCGGGCCACCAGCACCCGCTGGCGCTGGCCACCGGACAACTCGGCGACCGGCCGACGGCGCAGGCCGCCCAGGCGTACCCGGTCGATCGCCTCGGCGGTGGCCCGCCAGTCGGCCCGCCCCGGCCGGCGCAGCAGCCCGATCCGACCGGTCCGGCCGCTGAGCACCGCCTGCTCCACCGAGATCGGGAACTCCCAGGCGAACTCGTGCCGCTGCGGCACGTACCCGATCGCACACCGCCCCGGCCGGCTCGGCACCCCGTCGACCAACACCTGTCCGGACCGGGTCCGGACCAGCCCGAGCACCGACCGCAGCAGCGTGGTCTTGCCGGCCCCGTTCGGCCCGATCAGCCCGACCAGCTCACCCGGATCGACGTGCAACCGCACCCCGCGCAGCACCGGGCGGCCGCCGAGGTCGACGTCGAGATCGTGTACGGCGAGCGCGGTCATGAGGCGGCACGCTCCTGCTCGACCCGTCGGCGTACCGCCCGGCCGCGCAGCACCACGACGACCAGCGCAACCGCCAGCACGACCGCGGCCAGCACAAGGCCGCCGACCAGCCAGGGGCCGGTGCCGTCGCCGGTGCCGTCCGCTGCGGCCCCCTGGCCGTCAGCACCGTCGGAGGCGACCGGCGCGGCCGCGACCTCGTCGGGTTGCGCGGCGAACGCGTCGTCGGTGCTGACGGCGTCGCCGACCGCGAACCGCAGGTGCCGTACCGCGCTCACCTGCTCGCCGCCGACCAGGTCGGCACTGACCCGGACGGCGACCAGGTACACGCCGGGGGCGGTGAACACCCAGTTGGCGTGGGTGTGAGTGTTGACCTCCACCCACATCGGCTGGCCGGGCGGCTCGGTGGAGCGCCACAGCACCTGCGGTTCGCTGAACGTGCCGGCCTGCAGATACATGGTGACCTCGCCAGGTCCTTCGACCCCGGCGAGCTCCAACGTCACGCCCCGGTCGATCGTCTGCATCACCCGGGGGTCCTGGGTGTTCCAACCGACCCACACCACGTCGGGGTGCTGCACCTGCGGCACCACGTGCACCTCGGTGCCGGCCGGCACGTCGAGGAAGCCGTACACCGGATCATCCGGCACGGTCTGCAGCGCGGCGTCGGTGACCCTCAGCACGGTCCGGTCCGGATCCCGCCACACCGGCTGCGCCGCGTCGTCGTGCAGCAGCAGGGTCCACTCGTCGTCGACGTAGCGCGGTCCGATGTCGACATGGCCGGCCGCCAGCACGGCCGTGTCCGCGGCGACCGGCTGGTCCGGAGCGATCGACTGGTCCAGTGCCGGGTCGGGCGATGTCGGCTGGGCGGCCAGCGTCATCGCCAGCAGCGCGGAGACGGCCGTCGACAGGCCGATCGACTTCACTGATGCCTCCTCATGGTGCCAGACAGTCGAGCAGCGACTCGGCGTTGAACCGCATCAGCTCGACGTAGCTGGTCACCCGGTCGTCAAAGGTGTCGCCGTAGATATCGCAGACCCGTACGTCGAGGTCGTCGGCGAGTTCGGCCAATGTCGAGGACCTCGACCGCAGGTTCGGCTCCAGGAAGACCGCCGGTACCCGCAGGTTGCGGATGGTCTCGGTGAGCCGGCGCCGGTCGGCCAGGCTCGGCTCGGCCGCCGGGTGCGGGCTGACGAAGCCGGAGATCTGCACGTCGTACGCGGCCCCGAGGTAGCCGAACGCGTCGTGAGTAGTGATCAGGTGCCGCCGGGCGGGCGGGATCCGCGCGATCGTGTCGCGGACGTAGTCGTCCAGCGTGGTCAACTCGGCGATGTACGCCGCCGCGTGCCGCCGGTAGTCGGCGGCACCGGCCGGGTCGACGCCGATCAGGGTGTCGCGGATCAGTTCGGTGTACGCGATGACGTTGCGGACGTTCTGCCACAGGTGCGGGTCGATCTCGCCGTGCACGTGCTTGCCGAGCACCGCCTGCGGCAGTTGGAAGATCTCGGTGCCCGGTCGGCCGAGGAAGCGGAAGTCCCGACCGGCCGGCACCTGGGCGAGGGCCTTGTTCGGCACCTCGATGACGGTGTCGGCCGGATCGTGCACATGCTGATGGGCGTCACCGGCGCCGTGCGGGTCGGCGAACAGGTACAGCGACGGCTCGCCGCGCGCCGCCGCGTCGAGGTCGACGGTGATGTCGGCGTGCCCGCCGCGCAGTACGTCGGCCCCGGCCATCCCGGGCAGGCTGTGCGGATCGACGCCGACGGCAAACGTGAAGGTCTGTTCCCCGAGGGCGACGGGGCGACTGTCGGTGGTGACCGCCAACCGTGCCGACATGGTGAGCCGGTAGACGCCCGGCTCGGTGAATGCCCAGCTCATGTGGGTGTGCGCGTCGGGCGGGAGGGTGGCGGTGTCGTCCCGGTAGCCGGTGGCGGCGTCGAAGCCGTCGGCCGAGTCGAGATAGACGGCCGGGTTGCCGAACGACTCGGTGAGGTAGGCGGCCATGGCGCCGGGGCCGGTCACGTTGGTGCTCTGCAGCAGGATGTCGGAGACCCGGTCTGCACCATAGGTCCCGCCGGTGCCGCGTACCCGCATGCCGAGCCAGATGGTGTCGAGCGAGAAGTCCTCGACCAGCGGGATGATCTCGGCGGCGTACTTGATCGCCCCCTCGGCGAGCGAGATGTTCGGTACGCCCTCCGGCAGGTTGGCGTCGAGCGCCTTGATGATGGCGTGCTCCTCCAGCAGCAGGTAGTTGCTGAAGGCGACGTCGGCGTAGACGACGTTGCGCACGTCGCGCAGCGACGGCTCGTACGAGTGGGGGTCGGCACCGTCGGGGACGAGCGAGGCGACCGCGACGCGGTCCCCGCCGACGTTGTCGACCAGGTCCCGCAGAATGCCGGTGGTGGTGACGACCTGGAGACGGTCGTCAGCGGCGCTCAGCGTCTCGGGGACGACACAGGCCGCCAGGTTACCAAGACTGACAGCGAGCAGCGCCGGCCCGATGAGCCACCGTGCGCGCATGATCCACCCCACCTTCCGTACGCCCTGCGCCCGCGCACCGCACGCTAGCACGCAAACGATAACCGTTGTCATACTCGATCCGCGTGCAGCCGGTGCCGAACGGGTGATGTTCGGCACCGGCTGCACGGGTCGGCGGTCGGATCAACCGACGAATCAACCACTCCGGTCGAACGGGGGTCAGCCGACCTCGAAGGTGAACTCCTCGGTGCTGCTCACCGGCTGCCCGTTCGACGCACGCACGCCGCTTACCTCGAACGTCGCCACGTAGGTGCCGGCCACGTCGAAGCCCCAGTTGACGTGGGCATGGGTGTTGCGGTTGACGTTCAGGCTGTCCGGCAAACCGTTGCCGCTGTCGAACAGCACCGTGGGCGTGCCGCCCGAGGCGGTGAAGATGCTGAACCCGCCCGGCCCCTGCACGCCGGTCAGCTTGAACACGACCCGGTTGAACTGCAACGCCCCGCTGGCCACCCCGGTGGTGTCCCAGCCGGCCCAGAGCAGCCCGGCGGTGTTGGTCTGCGGCAACACGTAGGCGTACCCCCCGCTGCCGAGGAACGACCAGGCGGAACCGGACGGCACCGCCGTGTGCGCGGCGGCAGGCACCACGAGGACCACGGTGGACGGGTCACGCTCGACGAAGGTAGCGCCGGTGTCGTCGCCAACGGTGACCTCGATCGGCCCACCGGCGACATGGTCGACATTGATGACATCGACGTGGCCACTGGTCAGTTCGACGATCGTGGCCTGCGCCGGGGTGGGTACGGCGACCGCGAGCACCGCAGCGAGGGCACTCGACGCGATACCGGCCAGCAGCCGGCGGCCAGGAGTCTTCATCACACTGCTCCCTCCGGATTCCCGACGCACGTCAGGGCAGGACGACGAATCGCAGGTAGACCGAGTCGGACTCGACGACGGTCGTGGTGCCCGCCAGAGTGGCACTGGCCTTGACCTTGAGCAGGTAGGCGCCCGCCTTGCTGAACGCCCAGTTGACGTGCAGGTGCTCACCGACCGCCAGGTCGACAACGTCCGGCAGCCCGTCGCGGCTGTTGGCCAGCACGGTCGGCTGCCCGAACAGGTCCTCGGTGTAGATCGCAATCTTGGCGGAGCTGGGGGCGCTGATCAGCTGCTGCACGGTCAGGTCGACCGAGTCGCCGGCGAAGACGCCCGCTTCGAGCTCCTCGGTGGCGAGGCCGGCGAAGAGCAGTTCCTCGTCCTCGATCTGCGGCAGGATCCACACCGGCGAGCCGGCGGCGCCGAGGAAGGCGAAGGCCGGGTCACTGGGCACGGTGGTCTTCGCCTGGGGCTTGACGACGAAGATCACGTCGTCGTGGTGGCGGTGCTCGCCCGGCTCGACGGTGTCGTCGTGGACGCCGAGCTCCAGCTCACCGTCCTCGTACTCGACCTCGATGACGTCGACGTGTCCTTCATGCAGGACCACGGGCAGGCCGGTGCCGTGTGCCTGCGCCGGAGTGGCCGAAACCACCAGAGCGGCAATCATCGCGGCGCTGGCGACGAGCGTACCGGCGGCCCGCCGGTGAGTTGCGGTCGACATGGGACAGACTCCCTTCCGGTGGTCCCTGGTGGACCACCGGAAGCTAACGGTAATCGTTTTCAACTTATCGCGGTAGGGGTGCGACCTGTCTGAGTCGACACATGTCCATGTTCGTCGAGCTCGCCGACATCCCAGTCGGGAAACGGGTCCGGCAGCTCGCGCCATGCCGCGAGCCCGGCGACCAGCCCCGCTCCGGCCGCCGCGAGCTCGGCATCGGTGAGCAGCGCGGCGTCCAGCGCCGCCCGTAGCCGCTCGCCATCGAGCCCGATGCCGATGAACACCAGCTCCTGGTGCCGGTCGCCGAAGACCGGATCCCACCGGGACTCCAGGTCGGCCCGCTCGGCCGGGTCGTCGGGCCACTCACCGGAGCTGGCCACCGGCACCCCCGCCGGGTCGCACCGCGCCGACGGACCGGCCTGCGACCACAGTGCCTGCACATCGGGCCGGGTCGCCAGCCAGAGAAAGCCCTTCGACCGTACGACGCCGAAGCTGTCCAGCTCGGCGAGCAGATCCCAGAGCCGCTGCGGATGAAACGGCGCGACCGCCCGGTAGACGATGCTGCTGATGCCGTACTCGATCGTCTCCGGCACGTGCTCGCCGTTGAGTTCGGCGACCCAACCGGGAGCGGTCTCGGCCGCCTCCAGATCGAACCGCCCGGTGTCGAGCACCTCGCCCAACGGGACCTGCGCCCGCACGGTCCGCAGCTGACGGGCCTTCGGGTTCAGCCTGGTCACCAGCGCCTCGACTGTCGCCAACTCGGCCGACCCGACCAGGTCGGTCTTGTTGACCAGGATCACGTCGGCGAACTCGATCTGGTCGACCAGCAGGTCGGCGATGGTGCGGTCATCGTCGTCGTACGCGGCCAGCCCACGCTGCTCCAACGACTCGCCGGCCCGCAACTGGGCGATCAGGTGCGGCGCGTCGACGACAGTGACCATGGTGTCCAGCCGGGCGATGTCGGCCAGCACCCCACCGTCGTCGGTGCCGAAGGCGAACGTGGCCGCCACCGGCAGTGGTTCGGAGATGCCGCTGGACTCGATCACCAGGTAGTCGAAGCGGCCCAGCCGAGCCAGTCGGGCGATTTCCACCAGCAGGTCGTCGCGCAGCGTGCAGCAGATGCAGCCGTTGGTCATCTCGACCAGGCGTTCCTCGGTACGCGACAGGCTACCGCCGTCGCGCACCAGCGCGGCGTCGATGTTGATCTCGCTCATGTCGTTGACAATGACCGCGACCCGCCGCCCTTCCCGGTTGGCCAGAATGTGGTTGAGCAGGGTGGTCTTGCCCGCACCGAGGAATCCGGACAGCACCGTTACCGGCAGCCGACGGTCACTGGCCACCGCGCCGGCCGTCGCACCGTTCCCCTCGCTGGCCACCGCACCGGTCATCGCGGATCCTCGACCTGGCGGCCCCGGTACAGGCCGCAGTGTGCGCAGGCCCGGTGCGGCAGGACCTTCTCCTGTCGCGGGCAGGGGCAGGTCACCAGCATCGGCACCGCCGCCTTCCACTGGGCGCGCCGGTGGCGGGTGTTCGACCGCGAGGTGCGGCGCTTCGGTACGGCCATGGACGGCCTCCTCTCGTCTACCCAGACGATAACGGAAGCCGTTTTCATTAAGTAGGACCGACGCGGCCGGTTTCGACTCCACCACAGGTGACCGGCCACGAGCCAGGCGCTCACCCGTGGTGATCGGAGACCCGCTCCCCCGGCCCGTGGTCGGGCAGCTCGCGGTCGGCATGGTCGGCGTGGAACAGCGCCTCGGCCAGCAACTGCCGGACGTGCACGTCTGCGGCCGAGTAGTAGACGAATGTGCCCTCCCGGCGCCCCCGCACCAGCCCGGCGAGCCGCAGCTTGGCCAGGTGCTGGCTGACCGCCGTCGGCGCGGCACCGACCAACTCGGCCAGGCAGGCGACCGACGACTCCCCCTGCAGCAGCGCCCAGAGAATCTTGATCCGGGTGGGGTCGGCGAGCAGGCGGAACGTCTCCGCGGCCAGGTGCACCTGCTCCTCGACCGGCATCCGGAAATCCGGAATCGAGGTGTGCATGCCGGTCAGACTAGTCGAGGCCGCCTACTTGCATACCTGCATATCTGCGCAGCTATTGTAATGGCCGTGCTCATCGATACCCCGCCGTACGCGCCCCCGAAACGCGCCGAGCGCCTGGCCGACGCCACCCGCCGTACCCCGATCTGGGCGCTGCCCGAGGTCCGCTGGGCGACCGCCGCGACCGCGCTGTTCGCCCTCGGCGGCACGCTGCACCTGGCCGGAGCCCCGGCGTGGAGCTGGTGGGCCGCCTACCTGGCCTGCTACGTCGCCGGCGGTTGGGAACCGGGCTGGTCCGGGCTGCGCGCACTACGCGAACGCACCCTCGACGTCGACCTGCTGATGGTGGTCGCCGCGATCGGTGCCGCCGCCGTCAACCAGGTCTTCGACGGCGCCCTGCTGATCGTCATCTTCGCCACCTCCGGCGCGCTGGAAGCGCTCGCCACCCGACGAACCGCCGACGCCGTCCACAGCCTGCTCGACCTGGCCCCACCCCAGGCGACGCGGATCGTCGACGGCACCGAACAGCGGGTCGACACCGTCACACTGCGCGTCGGCGACGTCATCCTGGTCCGCCCCGGCGAGCGGATCGGCGCCGACGGACAGGTTGTCGACGGCGCCAGCGAGGTCGACCAGGCCACCATCACCGGCGAGCCGCTACCGGTGGACCGCAGCCACGGCGACGACGTGTACGCCGGCACCCTCAACGGCACCGGAGCGCTACGGGTCCGGGTGACCACCCCGGCAGGCGAGACCGTCGTCGCCCGGATCGCCGCCATGGTCGAGGAGGCCGCCGCCAGCAAGGCACCCACCCAGCTGTTCATCGAACGGATCGAGCAACGCTACTCGGTCGGAGTCGTGGTCGCGACTCTCGCCCTGTTCGGCATCCCGCTCGCCCTCGGCGACAGCCTCACCGACGCCCTGCTGCGGGCGATGACCTTCATGATCGTCGCTTCCCCCTGTGCCGTGGTGCTGGCGACCATGCCGCCGCTGCTCGCCGCGATCGCCACCGCCGGCAGACACGGCGTACTGGTCAAATCCGCCGGGGTGATCGAACGCCTCGGCCGTGCCGACCTGGTCGCCTTCGACAAGACCGGCACCCTCACCGAAGGTCGGCCCCGAGTCACCGCCGTCCACCCCGTACCCGGTGATCCGGCCACCGGCGACGCGGACCAACTGCTGGCTCTCGCCGCCGCCGCCGAACTGCCCAGCGAACACCCGATCGGTGTCGCCGTGGTCGCCGCCGCCCGCGACCGCCAGTTGGCGATCGCCGCCACCGACACGTTCGCCGCACTACCAGGGCGCGGCGTCACGGCCCGCGTCGGTGACCGGCAGGTAGCCGTGGCCAGCCCGGCCCAGCTGCTGACCGCCACCGACGACGGGGCCCGCCGGCTGGTCGCCGAAGTGGAGTCCGCCGGCCAGACCGCCGTCGTGGTCGCCGTCGACGGCACGCCGGCAGCCGTCCTCGCGCTCACCGACCGGTTGCGACCCGGCGCGGCCCCGGTCACCGCCGCGCTGCGTGCCCTGACCGGGCGGTCGCCGGTGCTGCTCACCGGCGACAACCCGCAGGCAGCCGGCGGGCTGGCCGCCGAGGTCGGCATCGACGAGGTACGGGCCGGTCTGCTGCCGCAGGACAAGGTCGCCGCGGTACGGCAACTGCAGGCCGACGGCCGGCGGGTGCTGGTGGTCGGCGACGGGGTCAACGACGCGCCCGCACTGGCCACCGCGCACACCGGCGTCGCGATGGGTGGCGTCGGTGCCGACCTCGCTCTGGAAACCGCGGACACCGTCATCGTCCGCGACGACCTGACCACCATCCCGGCGGTCGTCGCCCTCGCCCGGCGGGCCCGGCGCTGCGTGGTCGCCAACCTGGTCATCGCCGGCACCGTCATCGTGGTCCTGGCGACCTGGGACATCGTCGGCCACCTGCCGCTGCCGCTCGGCGTCGCCGGGCACGAGGGCTCCACCATCCTGGTCGCGCTCAACGGCATGCGGCTGCTGCGCCGCTCGGCCTGGCAGCAGTGACGGCCCCGGCGCGCAGCGACGCTCAGGCTGTCGGCGACCGCCCCGAAGCTGCCGACGCCAGGTCGCCGGCGCGCCGCCGGGCCGCATCGCGACCTGGCGGTACGCCGTACGCCCGCCGGTACTCGCGGTTGAACTGGGTCGCGCTGACGTACCCGACCGTCCTGGCCACTCCAGCGGCGGTGTCGGCGCCAGCGACCAGCAGCCGCCGGGCCTGCTGCAGCCGCAAGGACTTCTGGAACCGCATCGGGCTCATCCCGGTCACCGCCTTGAAGTGCCGGTGCAGGGTCGCCACGCTCAGGTGGGCCGCCGCCGCGATCTGCTCGACCGTCAACGGCTCGGCGTACCGGGCCCGGATCAGCCCGGCCGCCGCCCGGACCTGCGACAACCGGGACTCGGCGACGGTGAGCTGACGCAGCGCCGGTCCGAGCGGGCTGCCCAGCAGCCGGTACAGAATTTCGCCCTCCATCCGGGCGGCGAGCGGCCGGATGTCGGCCGGGTCGTCGAGCAGCCGTACCCACCGGGTGACCGCCTCGACGATCCCCGGGGTCATCGCGGCCGTGGTCAACGCGGCCGGCTCTGCCGACCCGGCCGGCGGCGACGGCGGCTCGTCCAGCTCCAGCAGCAGATCGGCGAGCGTCCGCCCGTCCAGACGCAGCACCGCCGACCGGTACGGCACCTGCTCGAACACGGCGGTCACCGGCAGCTCCACCGAGCTGAGGAACATCGCCCCCCGGCCGACCAGCCAGCTGTGCTCACCGGCGGTGCTGCGTTTCGCGCCCCGGGCCACGAAGCAGACCATCGGCTCGTACAGCAGATCGGTCGGCCCGGCCCCCTCGTCGTCGAAGCGGACCAGCCGCAGCCGGGGCACGGCGGTCTCGACCGCCGGCACCGGGCGGCAGTGCCGGGCGACGACCCGTGCCAGCTCGTCCATCATCGATCGCTCCGCCGCCAGTGAGAGGATCAGGCAAGAGTACGCGGATCGCGCCCCACGCCGGCACCCCCGGGGCGGACATAGCGTCGGGGCATGACACAGACAACGAACGGCCGGCAGCTGCCCCGGCGCAGACTCGGATCGCAGGGGCTCGAAGTCGGTGCGATCGGCCTCGGCACGATGGGCATGACCATGGCGTACGGTCCGGCCGACCCGGCCAGCGGCATCGCCACCATCGGTCGGGCGTACGAACTCGGCGTCACCATGTTCGACACCGCCGAGCTGTATGGAATGGGCACCGGCAGCAACGAGCAACTGCTCGGCAAGGCGGTACGCGGCTTCCGTGACGAGGTGGTGCTCGCCACCAAGTTCGGCCTCGACCTGACCGACCCGAGCCGGTTCGGTACCGCGTTCGACAGCCGGCCGGAACACATCCGCGAGGTCACCGACAACAGTCTGCGCCACCTCGGCACCGACCACATCGACCTGCTCTACCAACACCGGGTCGACCCGAACGTGCCGATCGAGGACGTCGCCGGCACCGTCGGTGAGCTGATCGCCGAAGGCAAGGTGCGCTACTTCGGGCTCAGTGAAGCCGGCCCGGACATCATCCGGCGGGCGCACACCGTCCACCCGGTGTCGGTGCTGCAGACCGAGTACTCGGTGTTCGAGCGGGCGGTGGAGCCGCAGGTGCTGCCGACGGTCCGCGAGCTGGGCATCGGGTTCGTTGCGTACTCGCCGCTCGGCCGCGGCTTCCTGACCGGCGCGGTCCGGCCCGCCGCCGAATACCCGGACGGTGACATGCGGACCTGGGACGAACGCTGGCAGCCGGGCAACTACGAACAGAACCTGGCCGCGGTGCGCGAACTGACCGCGATGGCCGCCGCCAAGGGCGTCGCGGTCACCCAGCTCGCCCTGGCCTGGCTGCTCGCCCGGGGCGACGACATCGTGCCGATCCCGGGCACCCGCAACCCGCAACGGCTCGCCGAGAACGTGGCGGCCGCGTCTGTTGTGCTCAGCCCGGCCGAGGTCGACCGGATCCGCGAGATCCTGCCGCACGGCGCGGCCGGCTCCCGCTACCCGGCCGCCCGGATGCCGGTCTGGTGACATTCGACGCGCCGCTCGGTCCGCTCGTGGTTCAGGCCACGAGCAGACCGAGCAGCCACAGCCCGGCAATCGCGCACGCGGCACCCAGCTCGATCAGCATCGCCAGCCCGACCGCCAACACCGCCCGCTTGGTGGCCGGCCAGGCGGCGGCGAAGTCACCGAGCCGCTGCCGCTCGGCCAGCCAGACGCCGAGCACGAAGCCGATCACCAGGCCGAGCACCGGGACGAGGAAGAAGCCGACCAGGCCCAGCGCGCCGCCGACCAGCAGTGACCGGTTGGGTACGCCGGCCCGTTTCAGGTCCCGCCCCGGCCACAGATATTTGATCACCGTGCCACCGACCGCGATCAGGGTCGCCACGGCGACGATCAGCCACCGGCCGCCACCGGCGTCGCTGAAGATTGCCCAGCCGAGCACGCCGGCCCAGCAGAGCAGCAGACCGGGCAGGATCGGCACTAGCACGCCGATCAGCCCGATCAGGATTGCCAGGCCGCTGAGCAGGGTGACCAGCGTCTGTGTGTCGTCGAGATCCACACCGACAGGGTGACCGACGACCGCCAGCGTGGCGAGCCCGGCGTTGTCGCAGGGCTGCGATTCGGGTACGGATCCGAAACAATGTCCGAAACCTCGGGAGGATCGCGTGGCCGCTGCTGCACCGGCAAATGATGTTCATCCGGCCTGGCTACCGGCGCAGGTGTGGCGCGCTGTCGGGTCGCGGCACACCCTGGTCTCCGGCGCCGAGGAGTCCGTCGCCACCGTGTACGCCGAGGTGCGGGCGGCCTGCGCCCGGTTCGGCGGATCGGTGACCCGGCTGTCGGTCGACGGCGAGGCGGACCTGATGCTGGCGTTGACCGGTGCCGCCGGTCCCGGTGCGACAGCCGGTGCGGTCGACGACCTCGGCGAGGAGGGCTACACGATCGGCCGGGCCGGCAGCCTCACCACGGTCACCGCCGACGCTCCCGCAGGGCTGCTGTACGGACTGTTCCACGTGGTCCGGCTCGGCGAGTCGGCGTTCGGCGACGACATGGCGGCGCGGACGCACCGGCCGGCGATCCGGCGGCGGATGCTCGACCACTGGGACAACGTCGACGTGCACCCGGTGATGGGGCAGGTGGAGCGGGGCTACTCCGGCGGGTCGATCTTCTGGCGGGACGGCGCGATCACCGACGACACCGACCGGGTCCGGGCGTACGCCCGGTTGCTCGCCGCCAGCGGCGTCAACGCGGTCACCATCAACAACGTCAACGTGGGGCGTACCGAGGCGCGGCTGCTCACCGACCGGCTCGACGACGTCGCCACGTTCGCCGACATCTTCCGCCCGTACGGCATCCGGTTGCACCTGTCGGTGACCTTCGCCGCGCCGATGGTGCTTGGCGGCCTGGCCACGGCCGACCCGCTCGACAAGGCGGTACGCGACTGGTGGGCGGCCACCACCGCGCAGGTATACGGCAAGGTGCCCGACTTCGGCGGGTACGTGGTGAAGGCCGACTCGGAGGGTCAGCCCGGCCCGTTCGCGTACGGGCGCAGTCACGCCGACGGTGCCAACCTGCTCGCCGACGCCCTCGCCCCGCACGGCGGGGTGGTGCACTGGCGGGCGTTCGTCTACAACCACCGGCAGGACTGGCGGGACCGCACCACCGACCGGGCGCGGGCCGCGTACGACCATTTCGCCCCGCTCGACGGCCAGTTCCGCGACAACGCGATCGTGCAGGTCAAGTACGGGCCGATCGACTTCCAGCCCCGGGAGCCGGTGTCGCCGGTGATCGGCGCGATGCCGGCCACCCGGCTGGCCGTGGAGCTGCAGGTGACCCAGGAGTACACCGGGCACCAGCTGCACGTCTGCTATCTACCTCCGCTGTGGAGTGAGGTACTCGGCTTCCGGTTCGACGGCGACAGCCTGGAAGCCGACGGTGACGTCAGCGGTGACCTGGGTTCGTCGGTCGCCGCAATCGCCGGGCGTGGCGGCACCCTGGCCGCCGTGTCGAATGTCGGCGACGACCCGTTCTGGTGTGGGCATCCGCTCGCCCAGGCCAACCTGTACGCGTTCGGCCGGCTCAGCTGGGATCCGAGCGCCGACCCGGCCGCGCTGCTCGACGAGTGGATCGACCTGACCTTCCCCACCGGCAGCGTCAACGATCTGGCCACGTTGCGGCAGACGCTGCACGCGATGATGGACGGTTCGTGGCGGACCTACGAGCGGTACACCGCGCCGCTGGGTGTCGGCTTCATGGTCAACCCCGGCAACCACTACGGTCCGGCCGTCGACGGGTACGAGTACTCCCGATGGGGCACCTACCACTTCGCCGACCGCGACGGCGTCGGCGTGGACCGGACCCGAGCCACCGGCACCGGCTACACCGGCCAGTACCCGAAGCCCTGGTCGGAGGTGTACGAGTCGTTGACCGACTGCCCCGACGAGCTGCTGCTGTTCTTCCACCACGTGCCGTACGACCACCTGCTGCACAGCGGCTCGACGGTAATCCAGCACATCTACGACACCCACTTCGCTGGAGTCGACGAGGCGATCGTTATGCGGGAGCGGTGGCTGGACATCGCCGACGCCGGCCTCGACCCGGCCCTGTACGCCCGGGTCGCCGACCGCCTCGACGAGCAGGTCCGCTCGGCGCGGGAGTGGCGCGACCAGATCAACACCTACTTCTTCCGCAAGTCCGGCATCCCCGACGCGCACGGCCGCCGGATCCACTGACCGGCCTCGTCACCGGTCGGGCCCGGTCACCCGGCGAGCAGTGCGCCGGAGTCGGACGGCGGTGCTCCCCCGCGCCATGATCATTTGATGCGCTGCTGGGAGAATCCCGGCGTGTCCCCAGCAGGGCGTCAAATGATCATGAGAACGAACCGCTACGCTGACCGGTTCCAGGCTTGCGGGTCACGGCCCAGCAGGGCGAGCAGTTGGATCTGGCGGTCCGTGGTGGGACCCACCTCCGGCGCCGTCGCGAAGTACCGCCTCGGCAGGGAGTCCGCTACCGGTGCGAGATACGCGAGGGCGGCTTCGACCAGCACCGGGTCGAGGGCCGCGTCGACGCCGATTGCCTGGGCCAGATCCCAGCCGTGCACCAGGTTGTCGTTGAAACACAGCCCGGCCAGCCGCCGGCCCCGCATGTCACCGGCCGGATGATGGACGACGGTGTCGAGCACTCCGGGGCGGGTGAACGCCTCGACTGCGACGTCGACCGAACGGCGTACCGCCGTGAGCGGATCGTGGCCCAGTACGTCGAAGTCTGGCCGGGCGATGTCGAGCCTGCCGAGTTCGGCAAGTTCGATGCCGTCAAGCACCGGGACCACCGCGAGGTTGCCGCGGACCACGTGGTCGACCAGCGCCCGTACGTCCCACTCGGAGCACGGCGTCGGGGCGCTCCACTGGTCGGCGCCGATCTGCGCGACGAGGTCGCAGAAGTACCGGCTGGCCTGTTCGTAGTGAATGACGAAGTCGGTAGTCACGTGGTACCTCCACATCGCGGATCTGGACCGGCACCGCGCCGAGACCGTCCACAAAGGGTCTAAGATCGCTCGGTCGTAGCGCTGCCTCGACGACGATAGCCGCGCCGGCCCACCTGCACACCGGTGACCGATCTGCTCCCGCAGTGACGCGTCGATGCAACAGCGCATGCCAGGATGTGCCGATGTCGTACCCCCCTCACCATCCCGGCTACCCGCCGATGCTTGGTGCCGTGTCTCTCCTGGTCGCCTACCCGCAGCCGATCGCACCGCCACCGGGCTGCGCCGTGCTGGTCGTCTCGGTCAACCGGGGACCGTACCTGGTGCCGGCGACGGCGGCGGGCAGGTTCAAGGTCGACGGCCGTGATGTCCCGATTCCCCGTGCGGGCACCTGGCACGTGGCGGTGCCGGCCGGGCAGCACGACGTCCGGTACACCGACTTCATGGGAGTGCCGGTGATAACCGCGATGGTCGTTGCGCACCCCGGCGCGGCGCATCCGCTGTCGTTCCGATTCGGCGGCTGGCGCAACCGCGTCCACGACGGGTACGGCACCGACGTGACGAAGTTCGGGATGTGGTCGAACTATCTGATCGCGTTGGTCGCGCTCGTCGTGGTCGGGGTGCTGTGCTGCGGCGGCTTCGGGCTCATCGGCGCGCTGTCGGGATCGTCCTGACCGGCTGAAACCAAGGCCGCCGGGCTGCGGCCGCGGGCCAGGGAACCGAAGTCGCTGCGTACACGTCCAATCGCTGTCTGATCCGACGCCCCTCGCCAAGGAGGTGGCCATGCAGCACCATCGGAGGTACGCCGGAAGGCTCGCTCTTCTCCCGCTCGTCGTGGCGCTCTTCGCCGCTGGCTGCGCGGGCCCCGGCGCAGGTAGATCACCCGGCACAGCTGACACTCTCGGTCCGGTCGGGCCGGCCAGCTCGGGACCGGTGCCCGAGGAGCGGGCGACCATAGATCCTGCTCCGAGCGCCAGCACCGACCCGCTCGGCTGCGGACAACCGTTCGAGACGCCGGGCGACGACGTGCTGACCGTCGACGGGCGGTTCCCGTCGACGGCGTCCGGCACCGACCGCGCCGTCACCGGCACCGTCGAGGTGACCAGTCGACGCGCCGTCCGTGGCGTGGTCAGCCCGAGGGCCGAGGTGTTCCTGGTCCGGCAGGGCAGGGTGGCGGCGGTGCCGGCGGCGCAGGACCTGATCGGTGTCCAGTGGGATCTGGCGACCGGCGACGTCGAGCAGTTGCCCGGCGACGTACCGCTGGTTTCCTGCGAACCGGCCGGCGGACCGGTTCCGGCTGGTGACTACGAGCTGTACGCGCGGGTGGTCATCTTCCCGGACGGCGGCACGGACCGGCTGGTGTCCTTCGGTGGCCCGTGGCCACTGCAGGTCACCTGAGGACGCGGCCGAGGGCCGGGCGAGGCTGGGCCGGGGACCGCTGGATGGTCCCCGGCCCTTTCAGCGGTCGGTACGGAGTCAGCCAGTGACTATGCTGACGCCGTACGCGGCAGCGACGTCGATGTAGCGCTCCGCGTAGCTGGTGACGCCGTTGCCCGCGATCACGTTGCCCCGGATCCAGGCGCGGCCCGAGGAGTCCTTCACGTAGAACGGGCTGCCGGAGTCGCCGGGCGCCGGCTGGGTGCCGCCGGTGAAGACGATCACCGGCGATTTGCAGCCGGTCGAGGTGCACACCTGCCCGGTGATGCTGGTCGCGGTGTGCCCGCAGTGCTCACCGGTGGTACGGCCGCTGTGGCAGTAGTCGGTGAAGCCGACGTATGCGGTGCCGGCCGCCACCACCGGGACGCTGGAGGTGCTGGTGACCCCACCGGTAAAGATCCGACCCGAGTAGGACCGGCCGCCGATCAGCTCCATGTCCTGGGCGTGGCCGCTCACCGTGGGCAGCCGCCGGTTCGACACCACGCCGTACGGGTTGGCACCCGACTCGGTCAGCACGTTGACGCCGTTGGCGAAGCAGTGTCCGGCGGTGACCGAGAACCGGGTGCCGGCGCCGTTGCGCACCGCGTACCCGGCCGAGCACCAGGCGACCCCGGCGGTCTGGGTGATGCCACCGCCGCCCCAGTACGGCTGGATGTCGTCCCGGCGGTGCCAGAAGTCGCTGATGGTGGACCGGCCCACCTGTACCTCGCTGGCCGCCCGCAGATGCGCCGCCGTGGTGCCGGCCGGCTCGATCAGGGTGGCCACCAGGTCGGCGGGTGCGTCGGTGTCGACGATGATCCTGCCGGTGGTGGCGTCGAGGTAGCTGCCGAACGTGTACTTGGTGCCGTGGGTGGCGACGTAGTCGGCGATCCGGCGTTGGATCGTCTCCAGCGTCGCCGTCGCCGCAGCGGAGGTGGTGACCGTGGCGCGGGCGGTCCGGTCCGGTGCCAGCCGGTCGTCGGGCCGGGCGACGGCTGAGCCGGTGGATTCCTTGCCGCCCTCCGGCGCGGCGTACGCCGCACTGGTGCAGAGCATGGCCATCGCGACGGCTGCCGCCGCGACGGCGCCGGCGAGTGTTCTCTTCCTCACGTACATGATTCCTCCGTATACATTGCGGCCGGTTACCGCAGCTTCTCGAATAAGAGTCGACGAACCAACAAGATCAATAGCGATATGTCAATGTTGAGACAGTCCGCATACATCCACTGATGCGAACGTGACACACCATTCTCATTTACGACATCGCCGGCGACCACTGGAAACAACTTGTTCCTGATCGCCGAGCGAAGAAACCTGTCGCGCCGCGATCGGAACGCGCCATTCGCCGTCCAGAATTGCGGCGTACTGTCCCGATCCGGGCGACGGGACGGGCCGCCGGCGCCGCCGGTAGGGTGACCTGATCCGCGCGGCATCAGCGCGACCGACAGCATCCCGCGCTACCAGCAACTGGAGGTGGCCCAGCTGTACCGGCACGATGTCGCGGACCTCACCGGCCCACCGGACGCGGACCTGCCGCAGGTGCCGTGGTGCCCGCTGGGCGCATCCACCGGTCACCGCGCGGCGGTGAGGGCGGTCGCGCCGACGGGCAACCTCAGCGCAGCTGTCGCCTGGTACTGCTACCTTCCAATGGGAATCGTCGAGCGATGGAGGCCGAGTGGGCTATCGAGGACCGTTGCCGCAGCGACTCGTCGGCCGAGTAAACGCCTGTGCCGTGGCGCTGCGTTCATCGCCGCGATGGGGGCGGCTGGTCCGCCGGCACCTCACGGTGGTCACCTACACCGGACGCCGGTCCGGGCGCACCTTCAGCACCCCGGTCGGCTACCGCCGTACCGGTGGCACCGTCACGATCGCCGTCAAGATGCCGGACGCCAAGAAGTGGTGGCGCAACTTCACCGGCGCTGGTGGGCCGGTCTCGCTGCACTTGGACGGGGTCGACCGAGCCGGTCATGCCGTCGCCCGCCGCGACGACCGCGGCCGGGTCACGGTGACCGTCGAACTGGGCTCCTGACCGGCGGGCGACTCCCGACGGGCGGGCGTCACAAACTGCGTGTCGGCGGTGCTTAGAAGATGTGAGCAGGCAAGCCGAGCAGCGGGACACCGCGACCGTGCCGAAACCTTCGGCACCGGGTGCGGTCCGACCCGACCTCGAACAGGTCTTCCGCGCCAGTTACCCACGGGTCGTCGCGGTGGCCGCCAAGGTTCTCGGCTGCCAGAACGAAGCTGAGGACGTCGCGCAGGAGGTGTTCCTGGCCTTCGGCCGGTCCTCGGTGCCGGCCGGGGCAGCGGCCGGGTGGTTGTCCGTCGCGGCCGCGCACACCGCGCTGAACCACATCCGCGCCGGCCGGCGGCGCGCTGACCGCGAGGAGGCCGCCGGGGTCGACGGCCTGGTGGCCCCGGACGTCGCCGACACGGTGGTGGCCTCCGAGGACCGCCGCCGGGTGCGGACCGCGCTGGCACGGTTACCCCGCAGGCAGGCCGTTGCCCTCGTGCTCCGGCACAGCGGACTCAGCTACGCCGAGGTCGCCGCTGCTCTCGATCTTTCCCTTGGCAGCGTCGGGACCACGATACGTCGTGCCGAGACCGCCCTACGTGAGGAGTTGGAATCCTGATGCCTCATCCAACTGACGGCACACTTCGCCGGCTGCTGGACGAACCGGTAGGTGTCGCCGACGTCGACCGGGCGCACGTGGCCGGCTGTCCCGGATGCCTGTCCCGCCTCGCCGCCACGCAGCAGGATGCGGCGCTCGCCGACGCAGCCCTGCAAATCGAGACCGCCGCCGACGTGGACTCGGGCTGGCAGCGGCTGTCACACGCAGTCACCGCTGAGCGAACCCGACGGGCGGTGTCGTCGGCCGGCTCCGGCGCCCGGCGGCGGCCGGTCGGGCGGTGGAGGGCCTGGCGCAGTCCGATCGTCGCTGTGGCCGGGGTCGTCGCCCTGCTGGCCGGCGCCGGCACCGCTGCCGCCACGAACTGGCTGCAGATCTTCCACACCGAGCGGATCGCCCCGGTCACCGCGCCCCAGGCCGACCTGATCAGCATGCCCGACCTGTCCGACTTCGGGGAGCTGGTGGTGACCGAGCCGATCGACGTTCGCCCAGTCGCCGACGCGGCCGCCGCAGCGCAGGCAACCGGACTCTCCGTCCCGCAGGTGAGCGAGCTGCCCCGGGGTGTCACGGGTGAGCCCCGATATCACGTCAGCGGCCGGGTGAGCGCGGTCTTCACCTTCTCGGCCGAGCAGACCGCACGAACCGCAGCGGCGGCGGGCGAGACGGTGCCGCCACCGCCACCAGGCCTGGACGGCAGCCAGTTCCGGCTGATCGCCGGCCCCGGTTACGCGGCGTTCTGGTCGCAGGACCGGCCCGTGCCGGCGTTGGTCGTGGCCCGTGCCGGCGCCCCCACCGCACACTCCGCAGGCGTACCGTTCGACACGGCCCGGGACTATCTGCTCTCGCTGCCGATCCTGCCGGAGAATGTCGCGACCCAGTTGCGCGGATTCTCCGCCGACGGCACCACGTTGCCGTTGTTCATGTCGACCGAGAAGCTGATCAGCTCCACCGCAGACGTCAACGGAACGCCGGCCACCGTCTTCGCCTCGCGGGCCGGCACGATGGCCGGCGTCGTCTGGGTGGACGACGGCACCATCAGCGCCGTGGCCGGCTCGCTGAGCAGCGACGAGGTGCTGTCTGTCGCTCGGAATCTGAGGTGGCGACGGTGACCGGTACGCCATCGCTGGACGCCGCGCGGCAACTGCTCGCCGAACTGCCACCGGCGCCAGCGGTGTGGTGCTCCGGCCTAGGCAAGCGGTACCGACGGCGGACCGTCGTAACCGGGGTGTCCTTCACCGTCGACCGCGGCCAGGTCGTCGGTTTGTTAGGTCCAAACGGTGCCGGCAAGACCACCGTCATCAAGATGCTGCTGGGCCTGGTCCGGCCCGACGCCGGTGAGGTGATGCTGCTGGGACGGCCGGCGCAGGACCATCGGTCCCGGGCACGCGTCGGCTACCTGCCGGAACTCTTCCGCTATCAGCCGTGGCTCACCGCCGCCGAGGTGCTGGACCTGCACGTACGCCTCGCCGGCGAGAAGATGCCGGCCAGCGAGCGGCGGGCTTGCCTGGCCATGGTCGGCCTCGCCGATCGAGCCGACGACCGGGTCGGCGGCTTCTCAAAGGGCATGCAGCAGCGACTGGGGCTGGCGGTCGCCCTGGTGGCCCGCCCGGAACTGATCGTGCTGGACGAGCCGACGAGTGCCCTCGATCCGGTCGGCAGGGCCGACGTACGGGACCTGTTGCTGGCGCTCCGGGCCCGTGGGGTCGCCGTCCTGCTCAACTCGCATCTCATCGGCGAGGTGGAGCGGGTCTGCGACCGGGTCGTCATCCTCGACAAGGGCCAGGTCGCCGCCGCCGGCACGCTCGCCGAGCTGCTCGGCCAACGGGAGCTGCGACTCCGGCTGACCGAGGTCAATCCGCAGGCGCAGGCCCGGCTGGCCGCGGCCGGCCGGCTGACCCGCAGCGGCGACGAGTTCACCGTGACGCTGCCCACCACGCCAGCCGAGGTCGACGACGGTACGGTGCCCGACCTGGTCGCCGGCCTGGTCGGTCTCGGGGTGCGGGTGCACGCCGTGGAGCAGACACGGATCAGCTTGGAGGAACGGTTGCTGGCCATCCTCCGCACCGAACCGGGCGGGAAGGACCGACATTGACGCTCCGGACCGTACTTGTCGTCGCCGGGCTCACCCTCCGGGAGGCCGCCCGGCGGCGGGTGCTGCGCTCGCTGGCTGTGCTGACGGCGGTGCTCCTCGGACTGAGTGCCTGGGGCTTCACCCGGATCGACGCCACATTCGGCGGGCTGACCAGCGGTGAGTCCCGGTTGGCCGCAGCCATGGTGCTCAACCTGGTGATGTTCGGCCTGAGCCTGATCGCCGCGCTCGGTACGGCGTTCCTCGCCGGCCCTACCCTCGCCGGCGAGACCGAATCCGGGATGGCGCTGGCCGTCCTGGCCCGGCCGGTACGCCGCTCGGCGGTACTGGTCGGCAAGTGGCTCGGGTTGGTGGCATTCGGCAGTGGTTTCGTGGCGGCCGCCGGTTCCGCTCAGCTGTGCATTGTCTGGGTCACGGTGGGCTACTGGCCGCCCCGGCCGCTGGCCGGCCTGGCGTTGCTCGCCGCCCAGGCCATCGTGCTGCTCACCCTCGGCCTGCTGTTGTCCACTGCCGTCTCGCCGATGGCGTCGGGCATCGTGGCGGTCGGGCTGTTCGGTGCCGGGTGGGTCGCGGGCGTCATCGGTGGGGTCGGCGAGGCCTTCGACAACGACGGCGTGGCTCGGGTCGGTGCCGTGTCACAGATGCTGCTGCCGACCGACGGCCTGTGGCGCGGGGCGATGAACGCCTTTCAGGACTCCACCCTGCTGACGCAGTTCGGGCCGGCGTTCGAGGGCCACCCGTTGCTGAGCGCGGCGGCTCCGACGACCACGTACCTTGCCTGGGTGGGCCTGTGGATCGCGCTGGTCCTCGGCCTTGCCGTGCTGGTGTTCCAGCGGCGGGACCAGTGACGGCCGCCGCACCGGCTCAGCCCGACGGCAGGTCCACCCCGTCCGGCGCGCGCATCCGCCAGGCGTCGGTGACCAGCTCGGCGAGCCGGTCGACGTCGACCCGCGCCAGCCGGAGCATCACCAGCGGCAACCCGTCGTAGCCGGGTGTGGTGAAGAAGAGCTCCGGCTCGCCGAGCAGCAGCGCCTGCTTCTCCGCCTCGTCGCCGACGTACAGCACGGCGACGTCGGTCCGGATCACCCGTGGCCTGCCGGGCCGGCGCTCCGGATAGGACCAGACGAAGCCCTTACCGGCGACCCGGAAGTCGAAGCCGTCGCTGTCGATCTCGACGACCTGCGGCAGCGCGGACGCCAGTCGGCGCACGTCGTCCGCGTCAGCCATCGAGGCGCCCACAGTGCACCGCACTCCGCACACCCACAGGTTAGCCAGCCGGCTTCGTCGCCACCACGAACACCCGTCGGAACGGGAACGCGACTAGCCCGTCCCGGACCGGGTAGCGGGCCGCCAGCTCCTCGCCGAGCCGCCGACGGAACGCGGCCCACCCCGCGTCGTCGAGGGCGGCCCGGACCGGTCGGGCGGCGGTCCCCTCGACCCAGGCCAGCACCGGATGCGTCGCCGGGTCGGTGTCCACGGCCGGCAGCAGATGCAGGTACGTGGACTCCCAGGCGTCGACCGTACAGCCGGACCGCAGCAGTCGGGTGGCGTAGCCGGCCGGGTCGAGCACCACGTCGCCGCCGCGGATGTCCGGCAGCCGGTCCCGCCACCGAGCGTCCGCCGCGACCGAGCGGATCGCCCGGTGCGACGGGGCGTCGAAGTTGCCCGGCACCTGGAAGGCCAGCACCGCCCCCGGCCGCAACCGCGCCGCCCACCGGTCGAGCAGGGCGGGGTGACCGGGCACCCATTGCAGTACGGCGTTGCAGATCGCCACGTCGACGTCCGGGCCGGGTTCCCAGTCGGTCACGTCGCCGACGTCGAACCGGACCGGTGACCCGAGCGCCCGGGCGGCGGCGATCATCTCGGTCGACGAGTCGATCCCGGTCACGCTGGCTCCCGGCCAGCGGTCGGCCAGGTGGACGGTGAGGGTGCCCGGCCCGCAGCCGAGGTCGACGACCACGGCCGGGTCGGCGACGACCCGGGCCAGCAGATCAGCGAGCGGGCGGGAGCGGTGGTCGGTGAAGCGCAGGTAGACGGCCGGATCCCACATCGCTGTCTCCTCCCGGCCGATGCCGATGTCCGACCGGCGTCACGGCCGGGCCGGCGTCCGACTGTCACGGTACGCCGCCCACTCGTCGGCGAGCATCGCGAAGTCGAGTTCCGTACTCCATTCGCCTTTGAACAGTTCGTTGCGCACCAGCCGGGCCTCCTGACGCATTCCGAGGCGTCGGGCCAGCCGGGCCGACGACTCGTTGCGCTCGTCCACCCGGGCCACGATCCGGTGCAGGCCAAGCTGGTCGAAGCCGAGCGAGAGCAGCGCCCGTGCCGCCTCGGTGGCGTAGCCCTGGCCGGCGGCGTCCGGATGTACGACATACCCGATCTCGCCGCCGCGATGGACCCGGCTGCGCCAGAAGAGCACGACGTCCCCGATCAGCCGACCGGTAGCCGCCACCTCGACGCCAAGAGTGAGGGCCTGACCTTCGTCGGTGAGGCCGGTGTCGGCCCACTGGGTGGCGAGCCGCTGGACGACGACGTCGCGGGTCATCGGCTCGAACGGCACGTACCGGCAGACGGCTGGCAGGCTGCGGTAGGCGAGCAGCGCGTCGACGTCGTCGCTGGTCAGCGGTCGCAGCAGCAGCCGCTCGGTGCGGACCGGATAGTCAGGACGCAGGGCGGGATGTCCGGGATGCAGGGCGGACGGCTGCACGGTCGACACGCCGCTCATCCTGCCACCACGCCCACCGTCGATCGCCTGCTGCCACACCCGCCGCCATCCGATCGGCCGGGTCGTCCAGCAGTCAGGCCAGCCGGCCGACGGAGGTGAGATCTAGTTCACACCGGCACGCGAAGCCGGGCCCGTCGCCCGGTCCGTCTTGCCGGTTGTGAACGACGACAGGGATGAAGACAGGACGGTGCGACGAAGGTGACGGGTCGGATTCTCTTCGTGGAACTGCGCCGTACCGCGGTGGTGTGGTTCGGTGTCGGGCTGGCGTTCGCGGCGGCCTCGTTGGCCGTCGACGGGGAACGCTGGGACGGGTACTGGATGGCGGGGGTGCTGGCCCATTACAACACGCTGGAACTGATCTGGCCGCTCGCGCTCGCGGTCGGCGCCTGGCACGGACGCCGGGAGCACGCCAGCAGGATGACCGAGCTGATCGCGACAAGCGCCCGTCCAGGCCTGGCCCGGGTGGCACCCCGGGCGGTCGCGCTCGTCGGCTGCCTCGCCGGCGGATTCACCGGCGGAGTGCTCGAGGTGCTGGCCCTCGCGGTGCTGACCGCAGACCATCAGCCGGCCGGCTGGGTCTGGCCGGTGCTGCTCGGCGCGGCGAGCGTCGCGGCGGCCGGTCTGCTCGGCCTCGGCCTGGGTCGGCTGCTGCCGTCCCGGCTGACCGCCCCGCTGCTCGCCGTGGGTGCGCTCGCCGCCGTCGTCGCACTGCAGTTGCTTTCCAACAGCGGCGACAACCGGGCGTTGCTGCTCAGCCCGGCATCCCTCGGGCCGGTTGACCGTTACTCCACGATCGACGACCGAGCCGTCGCGGGCATGATGGTGTGGTACGTCGCCCTGGCGGCGACCGGGTGGGCGTTGTACGCCGCCGCCACTGGCCGGTCCCGGCTGCTCGCCGTGCTGCCGGGCGTCGCCGGGCTGCTCGTCGCCCTGATCGTGCTGCCACCGGTCGATGAGGCTGCGCACCCCGACCTGCGGGCCACCGAACTGGTCTGTGCCGACGGAACACCCCGGGTCTGCGTCAGCCGGGTCGACGCCTCGGCCCTGCCGGAGCTGGTCGGGCCGGCCCGGCGGGCGTTGGCTCTGCTGGCCAGGCTGCCCGACCCGCCAACCGCCGTCGTGCAACAGGTCGGCCCGCACGGCGCCACGATCTCGGAGCGCCGGAAGACGGCCAATTTCCGTCTGCTCATCTACGGCGACGGGACGATCGCCACCGGGCTGCCCACGCTCGAAGCCGAACTCCTCGACGGTGCCGGGACCGTCGCGTGCGGCGCCGCTCTCGACGACGTCGAGGGCTGGGAGCCGATCCAGGCGGCCCGGGCGGCGGCCGGCCTCTGGCTGGCGGGCCGGGACGCGGCACCGGACGAGTTCTGGGATCCCGTACAGGGCATGGTCGAGGAGGCGCTGGCCACGTTGCGGTCGCTGCCGGCGGACGAACAGTTGGCCCGGGTCGCCGCACTTCGGGAGGCCGCGCTGAACTGTCGACCCGACCTCTACGAGGTGCTGACCGCCACCTGACGCGTATGGGCGGTAGACCCCGTTCCGGATCGTGAGGGGTTGACGGCGGGGAGTCATCGACATCAACATGTTCGCCATTGGCGTTCAGCGATCTTCGATGCCAACCGGTTGATCCCGGCCCTGCGATCCAGGAGACGATCGATGTCAGGACGCAAGCCCTTCCTACCACGACTATTGCCCCGGGCACGCCGCCTGCTGGCCGTCACCGCTGGTGCCGTGCTGGCCGGCGGGCTGCTCGGCGTACCACTGCCCGTCTCGGCCGCGCCCACCGACGGCGGTGCCGACGCACCCGGTGCCGGCACCGCCGCAGTCGCCGCGGAGCTACAGGCCACAGTCGCCGGATCGACCGGCGACCGGGTCCAGGCGCTGCTTATGCTGCCCAACCCGCAGCGCTATCCGACCAACCCGGACACCGCCGTCGACCAGCTGCGCGCCCACTCCGAGGAGATCCAGGCCGAGGTCGAGACGGCGTTGGAGGAGCACGCCGAGACCGCTGGCGACGTACGGGTGGTCAACCGTTTCTGGATCACCAACATGCTGCTCGTCGAGTTCACCGCCGACACCGCCCGGCTGTCGGCGCTGGCGAGCCTGCCCGGTGTGCAACGGGTGCTGCCGAACTTCACCCTGAGCGTGCCGGAGACCGAGATGACCGCCGCCGCCGACCCGGCCGCGTCGATCATCGACGACCGGATCACCTGGGGCATGGACCGCATCGGCGTCGAAAAGGTCTGGACCGAGCTCGGTCTGGACGGCGCCGGCGTCCGGGTGGTCACCCTGGACACCGGGGTCGCCATCGACCACCCCGACCTGGTCGGCAAGATGGCCACCGACGACCCGACCGACCCGACCTACCCGGGTGGCTGGATGGAGTTCAGCTCCGCCGGCGGTCTGGTGGCCTCCGAGCCGCACGACTCGTCCACCCACGGTACGCACGTCTCCGGCACCATCCACGGTGGTGCGGCATCCGGCGTGACAATCGGCGGCGCGCCCGGTGCCGAGATGGCACACGGCCTGGTGATCCCCGGCGGAAGCGGCTCCTTCGCCCAGGTCGCCGCCGGCATGCAGTGGGCGGTCGCACCGACCGACTCGGCCGGCACCCCGGCGGGCCGCCCGGCCGACGTGGTCAGCATGTCGCTCGGCGCGGCGACCTACGCGACGGAGATGGTCGCCCCGACCCGGGCGATCGTCGCCGCCGGCGCATTCCCGTCGTTCGCCATCGGCAACGAGGACATCTTCGGCAGCTGCGGCGTCGGCTCGTCCAGCCCCGGCAACGTCTACGAGGCCGTCGGCGTCGGCGCCACCGACATCGACGACAACGTCGCCGACTTCTCCTGCGGCAACGTGGTCAACAAGTCCAGCTGGGCCAGCCCGCCCGCGGACTGGCCGGACAGCTGGGTCACCCCGGACCTGTCCGCCCCGGGCGACGAGGTGTGGTCGGCCCACCCGGACGGCAGCTACCGCTACGCCAGCGGCACCTCGATGGCCACCCCGCACACCAGCGCGGTCGCCGCGCTGCTGCTGCAGGGCGCACCGGAGCTCACCGTCGACGCGACCCGTACCGCGCTGATCGACACCGCGTTCTGGGACGACCGGTACGCCGACGTGGCACCGGACACCCGCTACGGCCACGGCCGGATCGACGCGTACGCCGCCGCCGTGCAGGTGGCGCTCGACAGCGGCGTCACCGGCCAGGTCACCACCACCGGCACCGGTGCCCCGGTCGCCGACGCCACGGTCACCGTCACGCCGGGCGGGGCCTCGGTGCGTACCGGTGACGACGGCAGCTTCACCCTGCGGCTGGCACCCGGCAGCTACACGCTGACCGCCACCGCGTTCGGTCACGAGACCGCCAGCGTCACCGACGTCGTCGTGGTCGAGGAGTCGTTCACCACCGTCGACCTGGCGATGGTGCCGCTGCCGATCGGGGTGGTCACCGGTGCCGCGACGTTCAGCGAGAGCGGTCACGGCGTACCCGGGGTGACGGTCACGGTCTCCGCCGACGGCGCGCCCGAGGGCAGCCCGGTGGTCACCGGCACCGACGGTAGCTACCGGCTCGAACTGCCGGCCGGCAGCTACCGGATCGCCGCCGAGCATCCCCGGTTCGACGTCTCCCCGGCCATCGAGGTGACCATTCCGGAAGGCGGCGCGGTCACCGCCGACTTCACGCTCAGCCCGCCGCCGCAGACGGTCGCCCTGGTCGGCAGCTACGTCGACACGTACGCCGACGAGATCTTCGCCCCGCGCGGCATCGAGACGGTGATCTACGACTGGGACGAGCTGGTGGCCGCCGCCGACCATCCGGTCGTGGTGCTCGGCTACGGGGTGAGCAGCGACTACGACGAGGCGACCTTCCAGGCGTTCCTGGACGCCACCGACGCCGCCGGCACCGGGGTGATCTTCACCGACCACGCCTACAGCACCGGCAACGGCATCCGGCAGCTGTCCCAGCACACCGGGCAGCCCGTCTCGACCGGCTCCAACACCGGCGGCACCGGCGTGGCCGAGTCGTACTACGAGGTGACCGCCGAACACCCGATCCTCGACGGGTACGCCGTCGGTGACCGGATCCCGCTGGACGACAGCACCCAGGCCAAGTGGATCGCCTGGTTCGGCGACTACTCCGGCGACGGCCGGCAGACCCTCGCCGACCTGGGCCGCAGCGACACCACCGGGATCTACGGCGGCGGCATCGGCGTCGACCAGCGGGCCACCAACCGGCACGTGCTGCTGTCCACCCACGGCGTGTCGGTGACCCGTGGCCCGGTCGACTGGACCGAGCAGGCCACCCAGGTGTTCCTCGACGCCATCGACTGGGCGGCCCGCCCGGCCGAGGAAGGGCAGCCGTACTTCGCCGTGCACGGGTTGACGGTCGACCCGGAGGTGGTGAAGAGCAACGAACCGGTACGGGTCACCGCCCAGGTGAAGAACATCGGCGCGGCCGCCGGGCCGTACCAGGCGGTGCTGCGGGTCGACGGCGAGTCGGCGGCGACGACCACGGTCAACCTCGGCTCCGGCGTCAACCAGACGGTCAGCTGGACGGTCCAGCGGGCAGAGCTGGGCAACTACGCCGTGACGCTCGAGTACCTGACCGGGTCGTTCCGGGTGCGTCCGCCCCGGGTGAGCCTCACCGCGCGTACCGTCGACGCTCCGGACGCCGAGCCCGGCCCGCTGGCCGGCGCTTCGGTCGAGCTGGTCCACGACGGCGCGGTGATCCCGGTCGGTGCGACCGACGACGCCGGCACCCTCACCTTCGAGACGCCGGCCGCCGTCGACCGCTACACCCTGGTGGTGCGCAGGGCCGCGGCCGACGGTGGTACGTCGTACCTGCTGCACAAGGTGATCACGGTGTTCGACGACGACGAGGTGCTGTTCGCGCCCCGGGTACTGACCGGTGGGCCGGCCGGAGCCGAGGCGGCCCAGGATCTGTCGACCCGGGTGGACCTCGCCGCCGACCTGGTCGGCGGCAACCATGAGGCGACCGTCTACCTGCGCCCGGCCGGCACCGCGCCATGGGCGTACTCGTTCGGGCCCGGACCGCTGGTCGCGACGCTGGACAGCTACCAGGCGGTCACCGTGCACCAACTGCCCCGGTTGGAACGTGACTGGTGGCTGGTCAGCGAGATCCTGCCGGAGATGGACTGGATCGACCCGTTCGACGCCACGTTCGGCTTCGGCGGTGCGGCGCAGGTCGAACTGGCCGCGTCGACCCCGGAGCCCGGCTCGGTCGAGGTGGACTGGTCGGTGACCGACGCGCACGGACACCCGTTCGCGACGGTGCGCGCCACCGATGTACGGCCGTTCGCCGACCTGCCGGCGGTGACCCGCCTGGAGGACATCGTGCCGGCGGTACGGGCGTTGGCGCCCAACGAGGCCCGGCCGGTGCTGCGGCTGTCCGACCCGACCGGGGCCGAGATCCGGGCCGGCTACCTCGACTGGGCGGCCCAGCCGTACGGGTTCGAGGTCGACGACCCGCAGCCCGGTCGGTACCAGCTCCAGCTGGAGCTGGACACCGGCTGGTACAGCGGGCTGGTCGACGCCGAGTCGTCCCTGGTGCTGGCCGAAGCGGCGACGATCACCTCGACCTACCCGCGGACCGCCGAGGTCGACGGCTGGTTCCATCCCGAGGTCCGGGTGGTCAACCCGAGCGGGGTCGACCAGGGCACCGCCGAGTCGACGCTGACGGTCACCCACCCCGACGGTGACCTGTTGGCCCGCGATGTCGCGGTGCAGCTGCGGGTCGACGGGGCCTGGGTCCGGGTGCCGATGTCGGTGCAGGACGGTGCTCTGGTCGGGACGATCTCGCCGGCGGTGGCGCTGACCGCCGGCACCGACCTGACCTGGGAACTGCACGTACGCACCCGCCGGCCCGGCGAGTTCACCTTCACCCACCAGCTGACCGGCGGTGCGGTGGCGGTGACCGCCAGCTCGGCGGTGACGGTGGGCTGACGACGTCCGGCAGGCAAGGATCCTCACCGGCCGCGCGACCCCCGGGCCAGGGCGTCGCGCGGCCGGTGAGGATAAGGTCTGGCCGTGCGGACCAAGCAGGAGTTGAGCGACGCAATCCGGCAGCGACGGCGGGCGGTGCTGATCGTCAACGCCAAGTCCCGCCGGGGCCGCCAGTTCTACGCCGAGGCCGTCCGGCGGCTGACCGACGCCGGATTCGAGCTGATCGCCAGCTACCCGGTCGACGAGCCGGGTGAGCTGGAACGCAGCCTGGACGAGGCGGTCCAAATGGCCCCGGACCTGCTGATCGCCGGCGGTGGGGACGGCACCATCGGGGCCGCCGCCCGGCTGCTCGCCCACCGCGACATCGCGCTCGGGCTGCTGCCGTTGGGCACCACCAACAACTTCGCCCGTACCCTCGGGATCCCGATCGACCTGGACGCGGCGGTCCGGGTCATCAGCTCCGGCAAGGTGATCGACGTCGATCTCGGCCTCGCCGGTGACCTGCCGTTCGCCAACCACGTCGGCATCGGGTTGTCCGCCGAGGTGATGCTGCGCACCCCGCCCCGGCTGAAGCGGATGGTCGGCAAGTTCGCCTATCCGGCGACGGCGGCGGCGTTGATGGCCCGGCACCGTCCGCTACGGGTCAGCGTCCGCACCGCCAGCAGCAACCGGGACTTCCAGACCCACCAGTTGTACGTCGCCAACGGCGGTCACCAGGCCGGCCGGCCGATCACTGCGGACGCCAACGCCGACGACCGGCTGCTGGTCGCGTACCCGGTGGGTGGTGCGACCCGGCACAGCCTGCTGGGTGCGACGGTACGCAACGCGGCGACCGGCCACCGGCGTACCCTGCGGCACGACCCGTTCCTCGCGGTCGGCGAGCTGCTGGTCGAGACGGACCGGCCGGCGCCGGTGGAAATCGACGGTGAGGTGTGCGGGGAGACCCCGATCAGGCTGCGGGTCGACGCCAACGCGCTGCGGGTGATGGCTGCGGCCGGGACCGTCGACCACTGACGGAGACCGCGCGGCCGGTTGCGCGAGTCCGGCCGGCCGCCGGGTGGGCCGGCCGCCGGGTGAGGGCGACCGGCCCGAGCCGGTACGGGTCAGACGAACCGCCAGAGCGTGTCGTTCTGGCCGTTGTCGTCCGAGGTCACGATCTGCGCCCCCTGCGCGGTGGATCCGCCGCTGACCCCGAGCACCTTGCCGCCGTTGGCGCACTGCAGTCGGAAGTAGCCGTCACTGCGGTACCGCAGCCGCCACCGGTGGTCGGCGGTGCCGTTGTCGTCCCACTGCAGCACCCGGGCCCCGGTCGCCGTCGACATGTTCTCCACACCGAGCACCTTGCCGCTGTGCGAGTTGCGCAGCCGCAGGTAGCCGCCGGTGTCGGTGACCGCCGTCCAGAGATGGTCGGCGGTGCCGGTGTCGCCCCACTGGATAGCCAGGCCGCCGTTGGCGGTGGACATGTTCTGCACCCCCAGCACCAGCCCGCTGGCCCGGTTCTGGATCCGCCGGGTGCCGTTCGGCAGGAACCGCCACTGGTTGTCCAGGCTGCCGTTGTCCGGGTCCTGCACCGCCTGGGCGCCGAGGGCGGTCGATCCGCCGGCGATGGCCAGCAGCTTGCCGGTGTGCACGTTGCGTAGCTTGTGGGTGCCGTCGCCGACATCGACCACTGTCCAGCGGTGGTCGGCGGTGCCGGTGTCGGACCATTGCAGGATGCGGGCACCGTCTGCGGTGGACATGTTTTCCACGCCGAGCACCTTGCCGCTGTGCACGTTGCGCAGCCGGATCGCGCCGCCGTCGACGATGATCTCCCAGTCGTGGTCGGCGGTGCCGTTGTCGTCCCACTGCAGGGCCAGGCCGCCGTCGGCGGTCGACATGTTCTGCACCCCGAGCACCAGGTTGCTGCTGGCGTTGACCAACCGGAAGCTGGCCGTACCGGGGTTGCCGCCGCCGGAGCCGACGCTCCAGTAGACGGTGTAGTTGTGCCCGTGCGCGTCGTGGAACGGGCCGAGGCCGACCGACGAGCCGTTCGCGGTGGCGGTGAAGGCGAGGGAGCTGGCGCTGGTCCGGGTGATCGACGCGGTGTCGAGCGACGGAAGCCCGCTCAGGGTGCTGTTGCCGTAGTTACCGGAGAGCACCACCGGACCGTAGGTGATCGCGGCGACGTCGGGGTTGTCGTTGGCCGGCACCATGACCACCCGCATCGGCAGCTGTACGGTGACCGTGTCGCCGGCGGACCAGGACCGGGTGAGGCCGGCGTAGCTGCCCGGTGTGGTGGCGATGCCCTGCTGGACGCCGTTGACGCTGACCGTCGCCCCGCTGGTCCAGGCCGGGATCCGGATCCGCATCGTCCACGACCCGGCGACGTTGCCGGTGACCGTGAGGGTGGTGGTGTCGCTGGCCGGGTAGCTGGTGGTCTGGGTGACGGTGATGCCCCGCTGCGACCAGTTCAGCACCGACGGCATGAACAGGTTGACGGTCAGCGTGCTGCCGTCGTGGAAGTAGATGGAGTCGGTCAGCGCGGTGTTGACCTCCAGGCCGGTGCCCTGGCAGCACCAGAAGGAGTCGTAGTCGGTGCTGTAGGTCCCGCCGCCCCAGGCCGGGCCGACGCCGCGCCGCCCGCCCGGGTTCAGCGGGGTGAAGTAGGTGATGTGTCCATGGCTGCTGGTCGGGTTCTGGATGCCCATCACGTGGTTGAGCAGCGCCCGCTCGTAGAAGTCGAAGTACGCCGCCCGGCCCGGGTCGAGCAGCCACAGCTCCCGGGTAAGTTTGAGCATGTTGTACGTGTTGCACGCCTCGCAGGTGTCGTTGCGCAGGTAGCCGGCGATGGCATCGGGTGCCCGGAAGTGCTCGGCCTGGCTGTTGCCGCCGATCACGTAGGTGTGCGCGTCAACGGTGATGTTCCAGGCGTTGCTGGCGATGTCCCGGTAGCGGGTGGTGCCGGTGGCCTTGTACTCGCGGGCGGCACCGATCCACTTCGGCACCTGGGTGTTGGCGTGCAGCCCGTTGAGCTGGTCGGAGTTGGCGGCGAGCGGGTTGAACACGGCTGCGTGGTCGAACCGCTGGGCGGTGGTGAGCCACCGGCTGTCGCCGGTCTGCTGATAGATGTCGGCCAGGACGGCGTTCATCCCGCCGAACTCGGTGCCGAGCATGTTCTGCATCTGGCTCGTGGAGAGCCGGCCGGTGCGCCAGTCGACCCAGCCGGCGAGCGAGAGCAGGACGTCGCGGGCCTGGTTGTTGCCGAGGTAGCGCCACACGTCGAGCAGGCCGGCGAGGGTCTTGTGGATGCAGTAGTACGGCACGTTGCCGTTGTTCAACGTCCGGGCCTCTAGGCTGCTGAAGTCGGACTCGGGGAACCCGGACAGGTAGCCGGCGGCGAAGCCGGCCGCCCCGTTGTTGGCCTGGCACTTGGCGAGTTCGGCCACCATGTAGTTGGCCTTGTCCCGGAAGACGCTGTCGCCGGTCACCGCCCACGCGAACGACCAGGCGCTCAGGAAATGGCCCTGCATGTGGGTACGGAACGGAAACGTCGGGCTGTCCCAGCCGCCGTTGGACGCGGCACCGTTGGTGGACAGCCGGTGATTGGCCCGGAAGTTGCGCAGCATCCGGTCGACGTCGACGAAGCGCAGGTAGTTGATGGTGCGGTTCTGGTTGTCCAACCATCGGCTGGCGCTCAGCCGGGCCTGGCCGACGTCGAATCCGTAGGCCCCCACGCCGATGTCGGGCCGCGCCGGCGGCAGGGCCGCGGCGGCCGGAGCGGCGCCGACGACCGCACCGGTGGTGACGCCGGTGGCGGAGACCACCGCAGTCGCGCCGGCGGCCTGCAGCAGGCGACGACGGCTGAGAGATGATGAGCTCATGATCGTCTACTCCAGAAATCAGGGGGTCGAGAGTTCGAACCGTCGGACGGTGACGGCGCCGCCGAGTGCCTGCGTCGCGTAATTGAAGATCCCGAACCGGTAACCCATGAAGAACTGCCACTCGTTGTTCAGCGTGAACGCCGGCCCGAACGACGTGAAGTTCACCCCGTCCGTGCTGTACGAGAACCGCGCCTGCCGCCCCGCACCCGGCCGGATGTCAGCATTCGCCCGCAACCAGATCCGACCCCCCGACACCGGCGCACCCGCCACCTCAGTCCCGGTCCCCGTCGTGTTCCAGTTACTGTCCATCGTCAACCCGTTCGTCACCACCACCCGGGTCGAACCACTGTCCCGACGCACCCCCACCCACGCCGACGACTGCCGCAACATCACCAACCCCGACCGGTCACCATCACGCATCGACGAATAGTCCAACTCCACCGTCGCCGTCGACGTCGGCCCCGCAATCCGGTGCGTCAACGTGTTCCGCGCACTGTAGAGATCATTCGTCACGGTCGCGGTCGACAGCCGCAGCCCGTCGTTCACCGACCACCGCGAATTGTCCGGATTGTGGTTCCACTCCCACTGCGGCCCCAACGTCGACCCCGCGAACGTGTCCACCCCGGTCAACGGCTTCACCACCCGCGGCGGCGCCGGCAGGTTCGGCCGCGGATAGTTCACCCCCCACCGACCGTTCACCGTCCGCAACTGCGGCCAACCGTCACCCGTCCAACTGATCGGCGCCAACGCCGGCATCCGCCCACCCGGATACGCGTCCACGAACGCCATGTAGTACCAGTCACCGTTCTGCGTCTGCACCAGACCACCCTGATGCGGCACCCCACCACCCGAGATCGGCCCCGGCAGATCCAACAACACCTGCCGCATCTCATACGGCCCGAACGGCCCGCTCGTCGACCGCAGCACGTACTGACCGTTCGCCGGCCGCGTCAACCAGATGTAGTAGCTGCCGTTACGCTTGTAGAATCGGGCCCCCTCCAGCGTCCCGACACTCGACGGCGTCTGGAACACCTGCTGCGCCCGCACCTGCGACCGACCGTCCGCCGACAACTGCGCCACACTGATCGTCCCGTTGCCGTACGCCACATACGGTGTGTCATCATCGTCGAACAACAACCCCGCGTCGTAGTAACACGGCAACGTCGCATGCTTCGTCCACGGACCCTCCACCGACCGCGACGTGTACATGTGCGTCTGACTGAAATCGATACAACCCGCCCAGTAGTACGTCCCGTTGCTGCGCCGGTAGTTCAACGTCGACGCCCAGATTCCCCGCACATACCCCCGCTGCGCCCCCGACAGGTCGTACTTCGACCCGAACTCCAACCTCGGCACCGCATGCCCGGCGAACTCCCAGTTCACCAGATCGTACGACCGCAGAATCGGCGCACCCGGCGAATAATGCATCGTCGATGCCGTCATGTAGTACGTGTCGTCGACCCGGATCACCTCCACATCCGCGAAGTCCTGCCACACCACCGGATTCGTGTACTCCCCCGACGGCGGCGGTGTCGTCGGGTTGGGGGTCGGGTTGCCGCCGCCGTCGACGCGGACGAGTTGCCACTGCTGGTTGGCGCCGCCCCAGTCGTCGTACTGGACGATGTTGCCGCCGTCGGCGGTCGACGCGTTCTGCACTTCGAGGGCCTTGTTGCTGTGTCGGCTGATCAGCCGGATGTGACCGCCGTCGGAGTCGGCGAGGCGCCACTGCTGGTTGTTGCCGTTGTGGTCGCTCCACTGGACGATGGCCGCGCCGTTGGCGGTGGACCACTCGTAGACGTCGAGGACCTTGCCGGACAGGCGGGACTTCAGCCGGTAGTAGCCGCCGCCGGAGTCGACGAACTGCCACTGCTGCTGGTTGCCGTTGTTGCGGGACCACTGGGTGATCCGGGCGCCGTCGTTGGTGGCGAGGTTGTACACGTCGAGGGCTTTGCCGCTGTTGCGGTTGAGCAGCACGTACCACGCGCTGGTGTCGACCGTCGCCGCCGATGCCGCGGTCGTCGTCAGCGCGACGAGGCCGCCGCCGACCAGGACCGCTGCGGTCGCCGCCGCGATGCGGCGGATCCATTTCCGGTCGGTGGTCCGACCGGCCTGGGCTGTTCCTGCCATGTCTTCCTCCGTCACCGCAGGCCAGGCGGTCGGCCGCACGCCTGGCGGCACCACTTGGCCCGCTGGCCGCTATGGGCCTAGCCAGTGAGCGTTAACATGTGGCCCCACCAGCCCGGTTGGCGGAGCTGGCACCCTCTCGGGGCAGCGGCAGCCGACTCACTCCCGGTCGCGCCCCAACGGGTGTTCCATCGACTGTGAACGATAACACCACGTGCGTCAAGAGGTAACAGGCGTGTTTCGTGGCGCCGATGCAGTGGCCGTCACCCGGCTGACGTTTCGCTCGGACGGCGGCAACGTTTCACCAGCCCAGCGCCTGACGGCCGGTACCCACAGGCCAACGCTGTTATCGATAACATCGCCCGCTGGCGATACCGGCGGGAGCTTGGCGGCGGACCGCCCGCTACCAACTCCACCGCCAGAACCGGTACTCGTACCGCACCGACAAGGTGCCGGCCGCGGTGCTGCCGGTGATGACGACGTGTGGGGCCGTCGCAACCGGCTCCGGCACCGCCGGCACCTTCATCCGCGCCGAGCCCGCCGACGTGGTCACCCCGTCGATGTTCGCGGTCGCCCCGTGCGGCAGCACGATGGTCGCCGACCCGGCCTGCGTAAACAACTCGATCTCCACCACCCGGTGGCCGAAGACGGCGTGCCGCATGTCCAGCAGCACCGAACCCGCCTTCGCGAGCACCACGAGCCGCCGCGGCACACTCCACCGACCGGTACGCCGCAACTGCCCCGCCTGGCTGCGCAACTCGACCACGTCGGCGGCGGCAACCGGGGCGACCGGATCGACCGCAGGCAGGTCGGCGACGAGGGATTCCACGTCGCCGAAGGTCCGCGCCCGCAACACCGCGTCGACCCGGTCGGAGAACTCGGCGAGCGTCAGTCGGCCCTCGGCGACGGCCGCGTTCAACCGGGCGACGACCGCTTCCCGGTCCGCATCGGACATCCGCAGTTCCCGCCGCGACGGCACGACCTCGCCACTCATCTGACCACTCTACGACGCGTCCGCCCACCCCCCGGCCGCGTGCGGCGCGGTCCGACCCGGGGCCCGGGCCGGACCGCGCCGACGTCAGTGCCGGATCGGCATCAGCAGCGAACAGCTCCGGTCGTCGTCGGGCAGTCGCACGGCCAGCGGCCGGATCGGCCCGTCCAGGTCCAGCACCAGCTGACCGCCCCCGGCGGCCACCACCGCCTGGAGCAGGAACTCCCGGTTCACCGCGACGTACCGATCCGGTGCGGCCCGCCGGGCCGTCGACCGCCGTCGGGACGAGTTCGGCGACCGCCATGCGGTAACGGTCGGTCGCGGCGAGCCGTACGGCGTCGGTCGAGACCTCGACGTGCACCCCGGCCAGGGCGGGAATCTCGGGGTCGGTGCCGACGGCGAACCGTACGGCGTCCAGCGCGCCGGCCAGGTCGGCGGCGTCGACGGTGACCCGGGTCGTGGTTGTGGTTGTGGTTGTGGTCATGGTGGTTCGGTTCTCCTCGGCATCGAGCAGGGCATGGATGCGGGAGAGCTCCCGACGGGCGTCGGCCAGGCCGTCCTGCAGCCGGCGCAGGTGCACGTCGAGCAGCCGCCGGGACACCGTGACGTCGGGCAACGCCCGGACCGCCTCGGTGATCTCGGCCAGCGGCAGGCCGACCCGGCGCAGCCCGGCCAGCAGCCGGGCGGCGCGCAGCTGACTCACGGCGTACCACCGGTAGCCGGTGTGCGGATCCACCGCAGCCGGCACCAGCACGCCGGCGGCGTCGTAGAACCGCAGCGCGCTGACGGTCAGCCCGCTGGCGCGGGCCGTCTCGCCGATGCTGTGCATGTCGCTCTCCACGTCCGTGGACTCTGCGGCCTCGACCAGGTCGAGGGTCAAGGCCGGCCGGGTACCGGAGCCGACGGGCCGGGCCAGCGGCGGGATGCCGGCCCGTGGCAGCATTGCAGTTCCGACCAGATCGATGTGCGCGTCCAACGAGACCGACATGCCCGCCGGGAGGCAGGATGACCCCGCAGGCACCTCCGCCGCTCGCCTGGCAGCACACGCCGGTGGCAGCGGATCATCACGCCGGTCGGCAGGCCCTCTCGCTCACCGCCGGCCCCGGCACCGACTGGTTCGTCGACCCGGTCGGCGAGTACCGCACCCACAACGCCCCGGCGCTGCTGTTCGCCTGCCCGGACGGCGAGTTCGCGCTCTCCGCCCGGGTCACGGTCGACTTCACGGCCGCGTTCGACGCCGGCGTGCTGTGCCTGCGCATCGACGAGGAACACTGGGCGAAGCTGTGCTTCGAGTACTCACCGCAGGGTCGGCCAATGGTGGTGACCGTGGTGACCAACGGCACCTCCGACGACGCCAACGCGGTCACCGTCGAGGCGTCCAGCGTCCACCTCCGGGTGCTGCGCAAGGGGTCGGCGTACGCGTTCCACTACTCAGTCGACGGCATGTCGTGGCAGTTCGCCCGACTGTTCCGGCTGACCGGTGCCGCCGATGCGCCGACCCAGGTCGGCTTCCTCGCCCAGTCGCCCACCGGTGACCGCTGCACCGCCACGTTCGAGCAGATCAGTCTGGACGACGTGGTTCCGGACGATCTGCGCAGTGGGCGGTGACCCGGACGGTGGTCCCGGACCGGCCGCCCGAGTCACGCATCGACGAGCTGGTCGGCGAGTCGGCCGACCGCAGCCGGCGGGGTGACTGGTCGGCGGCGGTCCGCTGCCAGCGGCAGGCCGTCGACCTGACCGGTGAGCTGCTCGACGACGCGCAACGGCGGACCGGGCTGGGTGGCCTGTGCTACCGCTCGGCCAACGCCGCACTGGGCTACTACGGCCATCCCGACGCGAACGGCAACGACGCGGACGACAGCGTCGACAGTGGGTACGTACACAGTGCAGCGGTGGTGTCGGCGTTGCTGAACTTCGTCGACGGCCGGGGCGTCGAGGGCTTCGTACCGGCGGCGGTGATCGCCGCCGGCCTGCCGCCGGGCCAGGCCCGGCAGGCGCTGGAGGCCGAGTTGCGGGTGGTCGACGGGCTGCTGTCGATGGCCGGTGGCCCGGTGCCGTTCCCGCCGGAGATGGGTCCACCGCCGGAACCGGCGGCGTACCTGCCGGTCTGGCAGCGGCTGCTGGAGGTGGCCACCGGCAGCTGCCGGGCGGCCGGTGACCACCCGCTTGCCGACGACCTCGACGCATGGCGCGCCCGATTGGGGTGACCGGGCGCGCACCTGCGTGGCGGTTACCGTGCCGGATTCCCACCTGCGTGGCGGTTACCGTGCAGGACGTACCCGCAGGCCGTGCCGAGGACCAGCTCGGCGACGGCAGCGGCGACCAGACCGGTGGCCGGCATCCCGTCCAGAGCGATGCTGAGCAGCCGGGACAGTCCGTACGCCAGGTAGACGGTCGCCCCGATCAGCGCCGCGGTGAAGGTCAGCCGGCGGACGAACGCCCCGAGGGTGACCAGGATCCCGGTGGCCAGCAGGGCCCCGCCGGCTGCCCGGGTCTCGCTGAGCAGGCTGCTGTTGCCGGCGAAGTCGATGCCGTTGCCGGCGTGGAAGGCGTCCGGTGCGGTCAGGACCGCGCCCCCGATACCGACCACGACCAGGCCGGCGACGACGAGGATCGCCTTCTGGCTGCGGGTACGGGTACGGGGCGTGTCGGTTGCCGGGCCGGCGACGGTGGTCACCGCCGCCACACCCCGGCGGCGGCCGCCTGCCGGCAGAAGTCGGCGAAGTCCCGCGGGGCCCGGCCCAGCGCCCGCTCGACGCCGTCGCCGAGCGACGCGTTGCGCCCGTCGAACACCTCCACGCACAGGTCGGTGAGCAGCCGCGCGTAGTCCGGCCCCAGCTGCGAGACCAGGGCGAGATGGAACTGCTCGGCGGTGACCGGCTGGTAGCCCACGGCCCGGCCGCTGGCCGTGGCGATCTCCGCCGCCGCCTGCGCGAAGGTGAGCAGGCGCGGCCCGGTGACGTCGTATGTCCGGCCGTCGTGCCGGCGGTCGGTGAGCACCGCCACCGCGACGTCAGCGACGTCGTCGACGTCCACGAACGGCTCGGCCACCTCGCCGGCGGGCAGGGCCACCGTCCCGGCCAGGACCGGCCCGAGCAGATGTCCTTCGGTGAAGTTCTGGTTGAACCAGCTGGCCCGCACGATGCCGTAGGTCAGCCCGGAACTGGCGACGATCGCCTCACAGCGGCCGGCGTTGGTCTCGCCCCGACCGGAGAGCAGGACCAGTTTGCGGACACCGGCGTCGCGGGCGGCGGCGGAGAACTTTTCGACCACGGTGGGCGCTTCGGGCGCGGCTAGGTCCGGCGAGTACGACAGGTACACGGCGTCCACCCCGCGCAGCGCGGCGGGCCAGCTGGCCGGCTCCGCCCAGTGGAACGGCTGCTCGCCCTGGCGGCTGGCCCGGATCACGGGGAGGCCGAGCGCGGTGAGCTGGTCGGCGATGCGCCGGCCGGTCTTGCCGGTCGCCCCGGTGACGAGCACTGACGGTCGTGACATGGCGTGGGAACTCCCGTTCGGTCTGGGTGGGGCATCGACGTGCCCGCCCTGCCGGGCTGCATGACGTTGCAGGTCGTCACCGCCGGACGGTGCTGGCTGGAGGTGGGTGACGCCCGGCCGTACCTGATCGGGCCGGGCAGTCTGACGCTGATCCCGGACGGTGTCCCGCACCGGTTCCGCAGCGCACCGGCCGCATCGACGCGGCCGCTGTTCGACATCCCGGTGCAGCAGCTCAGCGACCGGTACGAAATGATGCGGCACGGTGGCGGCGGCGAGCTCACCCAGGTGACGTACGCGGTGCTGCGCCCGGACCACGTCGCCGCCCGGCGGTTGATCGCCCAGCTGCCGCCGGTGCTGCATCTCGACCGGTTCGACGACGACGAGTCGGGGTGGCTGCACAGCACGTTGCGGCTGATCACCCGGGAGGCACAGGCGCTGCGACCGGGCGGTGAGACGATGCTGACCCGGCTGGCTGACGTACTGGTGATCCAGGCGATCCGGTCCTGGTTGGACGCTGCTCCGGAGGCGCGCCAGGGTTGGCTGGCCGCGCTGCGCGACGACCAAATCGGCCGGGCGCTGACCGCGCTGCACCGCGAGCCGGACCGGGACTGGACGGTCAGCACCCTGGCTCAGCAGGCCGGCATGTCCCGGTCGGCGTTCGCCGCCCGGTTCACCGAGCTGGTCGGTGAACCGGTGATCCGCTACCTGGCGACCTGGCGGCTGCAGCTGGCCCACGACCACCTGCAACGGTCCGCCGACCCGCTGCCGGTGGTCGCCCGCCGGTTCGGCTATCAGTCGGAGGCGGCGTTCTGCCGGGCCTTCAAACGGGCGTACGGGGTACCGCCGGGCCAGGTCCGTCGGCACCGGCGCAGCGCCGGGAACGACTGACCCGACCAGAGGCCGCCGTCCGGTGAACCGGCACACTGGGCGGATGGCACACCTGCGGGTCGACTTCTACTCCGACGTTCTGGAGCAGGCCACCTCGATGACCGTCCTGCTACCTCAGCACACCAGGACCCGGATCGGCGCTCCGGCGCGGGCCGGCGACACCGATCCCCCGGTGCTCTATCTGCTGCACGGGCTCACCGACGACGCCACCGCCTGGACCCGGTACAGCTCCGTCGAGCGGTACGCCGAGGAGCGTGGCCTGGCCGTGGTGATGCCCCAGGTGCACCGCAGCATGTACGCCGACGAGGTGCACGGAGCACCGTTCTGGACCTTCCTGTCCACCGAACTGCCGGCCGTGGTCGACTCGTTCTTCCGGGTCTCCCGACGGCGGGAGGACACCTTCGTCGCGGGCCTGTCGATGGGCGGGTACGGGGCGTTGCGCTGGGCGCTGCGCCAGCCGCACCGGTTCGCGGCGGCGGCCAGCCTGTCCGGCGTACTCGACGTGGCCGCCCGCCAGCACGGACCGTCGGTGTCCGCCACCGACCCGCTGATGCGGCGGGTCTTCGGCGAGCAGGACATCGCCGGTAGCGACGACGACCTGCTCGCGGTGCTCGACCGGGCCGACCCGGCGGCGTTGCCGCAGCTCTGGCTGTGCTGCGGCACCGAGGACGTGCTGTACCCGGACAACGTCCGGTTCCGCGACGCATGCGCCGCCCGGGGCGTTCCACTCACCGTCGACTTCGAAGCCGGTGACCACGTGTGGAGCTACTGGGACGCCAAGATCCGGGACGTACTCGCCTGGCTGCCGTTGTGACCGACGGTGCCGACGCGGCGCGAGTGGCCGCCGGGCTGGGCGACCAGTTGGCCACGTTGACCTTCACCGATCTCGGCACCGAACAGGTCACCAGGACGATCATCGACACCGTGGTGCGGTGGGGTGCCGGGCAGGGCTGGCGGGTGTACCGTCGGGCGGCCAGCGTACTGCCGCTGCCGCCGCCGATGCAGGGCCGGCACTCGGTCGTCGACGTGGCCTGCGCCCGGCCAGACGCACCGCCGCTGGTGGTCGAGGTGGACCACACCGACCGGCACCGTACGGTGGAGAAACTGCTCGCCGAGGCTGCCGCTGGTCGAGTGGCGATCTGGGTCCGATGGGGCAGTCGTGGCTTCACCGCCCCGCCTGAGCCGGTGCGGATGGTCACCCTGCCGGTCACCGTCCGGACGACCACGGCACGATCTGGCGTACGGTTGTTCAGCCGGCAGCCGGAGCGGCCGTTGGCGCCGCCCAGTCACCGGCCCGGCCCAGTGGCTGCGGCCGGGCCTCCTTCGTCCCTGTTCGACCCGGCCGACGGGGAGCCGCCCGACGGTGGATGACCGTCCGGCGGGGGCGGGCCGGGTGGTCGACTCTTCCCGCTGCGGGCGTCGGAGCCGTCCCCGCTGCGGGTACCGGAGCCATCCCCGTTGTCCACGCGTCGACACACGTGAACCGGTCCCGGCACCCACAGATCGGGACACGGAGGCACGGCGGCTCACGCCCTTCCGCGCAGGAGCGGACCACGCCGGATCTCGCGTAACCAGTCTCGGCCACGGTGAACGTCCGCAGAAGTCGCATCGCGTGACAGAATCTGGTGCTGATGTCACGGCGAGGACAAGGTGACTCGCCCAGGAAGGACGGTGACATCCGTGTCCGCTGTGGAGGTCAAATCGGAGCTGCGCACCCTGCGGGCCGGTCGCGGCGTGTCGGCACCCGATCTGTCCGGTCGGCTCGGCGACCACCTGCGTACGCTCTGCGGCAACAGTGCGGTGAACCGCGACGACGAGCCCGCCGAGTTGCGCGAGCGGGTGATAGCCGAACTGAACAGCCAGGTCCGACGCCTACCGGACGACATGGCGCTGGCGGCGAGGGTCGCGCTGGGGCTGCACCCGCAGGCGCAGGACGCGCACTTCCGTGGCCGGGTCGCCTGGCTGGCCCAACGGCTGGGTCGCGAGGACCGGACCGCGCTGCGCCGAATCAACGAAGCGGAAGTGCTGCTGGCCGAGGCGATCGGCCAGGAGCTGGGCCGGCGCAGCTCCAGCCCGGTCGGCGCCGGCTGGCACGTCGCCGGGCTGCGGGTGCTGGTCCGGCTGGACACCCCGACGATGGAGGCGTACGAGGAACGGCGGATCGTCGCCGACCGGGACGGCGTCGACGAGGTCGTGCTCGGTATGTCGCTGCCCTGCCCACCAGGCAGCGACGGGCTCGACATCCGGGCCGACGTGCACTGGGGCGGGCGGCTGATCAGGCACGAACGACCGCTGCCGCAGCGGTCACAGTTGGTCGTGGGCCTGCCCCGGCCACTCGCCGCCGGTGAGTCGTGCGACTTCAGTGTGGTCACCCGGCTGGGGCCGAGTCAGATCGCCTCACCGCACTACGTGCTGACGGCTACCCGACGGTGCCGGCGCTTCGAGCTGCGAGTGAGATTCGACCCGGACCGGTTGCCCAAGTGGGTGCGGCGAGTGACCGGGGAGCCCGTTCGGTTACTGGACACACCGCAGCCCGGCAGTGAACTGCTGCAGCCGGACGCGGTCGGCGAGGTGCACACGGATTTCGACGATCCGGAACTGTATCTCGCGTACGGCATCCAGTGGTTTCCGGCACTTCAGCCGTGACGCAGGATCGGAACGGTCGCAACGGGTCAGTCGGTCTCCATCACGCATCACCTCCGCTGACGTCGACAGGCAGAATCCGACGGAACTGCCATTGGCAGACAGCGATCAGCTGCGACTCTCCGAACGGTGTTGGGAATCGCGCCGATCAGACGGGACAGGTAGTGGTCGACAACGGTTACCCGGCATCGGCCCGGCAAGTGCCGGCAGCCGACGACAGGCGGTCGGGTCCCGGCCAGGGTGTGACGCTGGCCAAGGACTGCACACAGATGAACTGCACCGCGAACCGGCTTGGCCGGTTGGCGGGCGCGGACATCAGGCACGTCGCACAACGCAACGAGCCGCTCATTCCTCGTGGCCGGAATCCGGCCACCGATAGGTCAGTACCGCTGACCGGTGCTACGACAGCGCGGGCCGGCCGGCGCGGCCGTCTACCGCCAAGCGAAACAGCGTCGAATCGCTGGCCGGGTCACCGGACAATGAATGCACATGGCTCAAGTCGAAGCATGATCTGTCTCCCCGTGAGTCGCCGTACAGTAACCTTATCACCGCCCGCCAAGTTTGCCATCGTAAATACGGCGACAACCTGGTCACAGTCCTCTGTCTACAAGGCTGACCGGTCCGGACAGGCCGGTCGGTCCGGGGCCACATCTGATAGCCTTGCCGCAGCGTCGCGTGCCGGTGGCAGTCCGTGTCAGGCATGGAGGCACCGGACCGAAGGGAGCACGACGTTGACGACCGTCGCCCCTTCGCCCTTCATTTGTGGGTGAGGGCGACGAAGCCAGGCTGGTGGCCTGGAGCCGCGAACTGCGCGGCGTACACAACCGGCTCCGGGAGGCGCTGACCGTTACCCGGGAGGCGTTGGCCGCCGGCCGGCCTGCAGAGTCTGCGACCCGGGATCTGCTGCTGTTCTGTCACGGGTTCTGCGCCGCCCTGACCGCCCACCACGAGGGCGAGGACGATCGACTGTTCCCGGCCATCGCCGCGCAGCATCCCGAGCTGCACGACACGCTGCTCAACCTGCGGCAGGATCACTCGATGATCGCGTACCTGCTGAGCGGGCTACAGGCCGCCGTGGCGCGGGCCGCGCCGCCCGCCGAGCTGGACCGGCACCTGGACGGCCTGGCCGCGATCATGGAGTCCCATTTCAGGTACGAGGAACGCCAGCTGCTGGCGGTGCTGGAGACGCTGACGCTGGACGCGGACCCGGGCACCGTGCTGGGGCCGCTGTGACCCGACCGGTTCACCCCGCCGCGCGTCAGGCCCGGCCGCCCGGCGGGACCCGACCCCGGTTACGGCGAGAGAGTCGGCCCTGCAACGCCCGACGGGCGACCGGCCCCAGGTCGTCGACGACGTCGACCAGCACCGCCAACTGTTCCAACGCGGCCAACGCCTCGTCGGCACCGATTCGGTCGACCCCTTCGTACAGCTCCAGGCCGACGAACCCGGCGGCGACGACGCGGGCCAGGCCGGACGGGTCCGCCAATACGGCCAACGGCGATCCGGCCAGCACCCGGCGGAGCACCAGCTCGATCTCGTCGGTCCACAGCCGCAGCGCGGCCGCCGCAGCCGGAGCGAGCCGCTCGTCGGTCTGCGCACCGGCGAGCATCTGGGCCAGCACCGCGAGATTGCCGGCCTGACGTTCCTGTTCGTGCAGTTCACGGCCCAGGTCGAGCAGTTCACTGAGGGACCGTACGGTAGCGAACCGGTCGCGGTAGTCGGCCACCCGCTCGGCGGACGCCGCCTGGCAGGCCGCGACGAGCAGTTCATCAAGGGTCCCGAAGTGGTAGAAGACCAGGGCCTGGTTGACCCCGGCGCAGCCGGCGACGGTGCGGGCGGACACTCCGGCGATGCCGTACCGGCGGATCGCCTGCAACGCCCCGTCCATCAGCCGTTGCCGGGTGGCAGAGCCGTGACCAGTGCCGGCCCCGGCGCGGGTTCCCGAGCGGGCAGGCTTGGACGGGCCGGACCGCGCCGACGAACCACTGTTCATACCTGTGCATTCTCCCGCAGCGGGCGTACCGCAGCGGGCACCGGGGCCGTCCCCGTGTCCACGTACTGTGCCGTGAACCGGCCCCGGTACCCGAAGATCGGGCCGAGAAAGCGGTTGGTCACCCGTACCTCGATCCGGAAACACCCGTCGGAGCCGTCCCACCACTCGTGCACCTCGGCGCCGCCAGACAGAGCGCGGGGAAAGCGCCGGCCGGCATAGCGCTGCTCGCCGGTACGGATCACCAGCCCGCCGCGCCGGTCGACAGCGAGACTCAGCAGCACCGCGTAATGCTGACGGGTGCCGAGATAGTCCACAATGGCTGACCGGGCCGGGTTGTAGACCATCGTCGCGTCGAACCGACGGCGGCGGTGCGCCGCGACGTCGAAGGTGCGGACGAAGCTCACCGCCTCCCGGCCGAAGCTGTCCCGGTACGCGTAGTTGCCGATGTTGAACGGGACGTCGGTGCCCTGCTCGGGAAAAAGGATGTGGCGGGTCGCGCCGAGGTACAGGAACGGCACGGTGACCGCCCGGCCGTGCCAGATCCGGTCCATCACCCCGGTGCCGACGCAGCCGGTGGACTGCTCGCTGCTGATCCCGAAGCGTTCCCGCAGACGCGGGTGCAGCCGGTGGAAGTCGTCGCCGAGCGCCTGCTGGAAGATCGAGGTCACCGGGCCGCCGCCCGGGTCGCGTGGACGGTGGTGGTCCGCCGGTAGCGACGCGGCCGGCACCGTCGGGCCGCCGGTGTGCCGGGCAGCGGCGGCACGAGCCCGACCAGTGGTACGGCCAGCAGCGCGAGCCGGTGATCGAGCGCGGCGGCGGCGACCACCAGAGTGAGCCGGACGGCGACCTCGACGAGTGCCCGGTCGCGGCTGCGCTCCGGCGGTACGCCGTACTCCAGCCACAGTCGCAGCCGGTCGAACGACCAAGCGGTGGCCCAGCCGAAGGCGGGGCGAAAGATCCGGTCGGCGACCGGGCCGAGGCGACCCCACCCGGGCGTGTAGTCGTAGCCGGTCCAGAACCGGACGCCGTTGGGGGTCGCCTGATATCGCCAGAAGCCGTGGCCGGCACGGATCAGCGACAGCCGGTGGTCGCAGGTGAACCGCAACGCGGAGGTAGCGGAGCCGTCCGGCCGACAGCGTTCGGCGGTGGACTGTCCGGTGCCGGCGACGGTCAGGCCGGGCAGCAGCCGGGTGGCGTACCGGAACTGCCCCGGCGACCCGTACGGCTGGATCCGGGTGAAGCGCAGGTCCCACCGGCCGTGCCGGGCCGGGTCCTGGGTGTACCGCCACACCTGGTCGACCGGGGCCTGGATCAGTGTCTCGATGTAAAGCACACCAAACCTCCCAAATTTGAGCGAGTGCTCAACTGGGAGGCTAGCACGAGTTTGAGCATTCGCTCAAATGACGGGTAGGTGGGCTGACCGACGTGCCGCAGGTCAGTCGGCCGGGGCCCACGGACTGACCGCGACCCGACCGGTGGTGCCGATGTCGAGGCCGGACAACGTCCACTGTGTTACGCCAGACTTCGTCGCTCCACCGCCACCAGGCCTCGTCGCCCTCCTGCCGACCCCGTTCGGCCCGACCAGCACAACGCCCCAGATCCCATGCCACCCGGCTCTTCCGCCACGCGCCACCGTCGGCACGGTAGTACGGCCGGGCACCTTCCGTGGCGCCCCGTTCCGAGCCAGAGGTCCGGCCCGCCGGGTGCCGTCCGGCCCTGCCGCCGACCGCGTCGACCCGGGACAGTGATGGCATGACAGCGCGAGTGCACCACCCACACCCCGAGGCGAAATGCCCGATCCGGCCGGGCGAGCCCTGCACGCTGTGCCTGCCCGGCACCACCGGTCCGGCCGAATGCGGCCTCGTCTACCTGGTGATGAGCGACGACGAACTCCGTGCCGGGCTGCACGCGAACCGCCGGGTCACGGCATGATTGATCATGGCTTAGCGGGTTGACGCCGACGGCGTCGGGCATCCCGCCGGTCCCGGCTCACGTCCGCCGGGCGGCACCGATCAGCCGGGTCGGGATCGACCGTTCCACCACTGTCCCGTGCCGTTCGCCCGGCTCTACCCGGTACGCCCCGGCGCCGGGCAGGCTGCTGACCGCCTCGACCAGTTCGGTACCGACGTAGTGCAGGCCGACTCCGTCGTCGGTCGCGTGCCCGGCCGGCAGGTCGCCTGACGCGACGCACTCCAGGTACCGCCTCCGACGCGGCTGGTCCGCCAGGTCGTGGTGCACGCCGTTGCTGTACGGCAACAACCCCAACGCGTCGGTGACCGGGTCGAGCCGCTCGGAGAACGAGTCGGTCACCCCGCTGGTGTGCCAGCAGATGCTGCCGGCGCTGCCCCCGCCCAGCACCACGCCGGCCGCCCAGCACTCGCGGAGGATGACGTCGACCCGGTGCGCCCGCCACACGGCGAGCAGATTCACCACGCTTCCGCCAGTCACCCAGATCAGCTGCTGATCACGCAGGAACGCCCCGACGTCGTCGACGTTCGGCCGGGGAAACAGCTGCAGGTGGGACGGGATGACCTGCTCGGTGTCGCTGACGGCCGTGTAGAAGGACTCGATCACCTGGGACTGGTCACCGGTGGCGGTCGGCACCAGGCAGACCTTCGCCACCGGCACACCGGTCAACGAGATCGCGTGGTCGAGCAGTGCGCTGCGTCGCGGAGCCGGTTCACCCACCGGCGGATGCAGGATGCCGGAGACGGCAAAGATCTGGCGACTGGGCCGGGCCACCTGCCCATCATGCAGGAACAGCGCTGCCCGCCAGAAATGGCTCAAGATCTATTACACCTTTTTAGCTATATGCGGCCTCTAGTCCGTCGAGCGAGATATACAGTGCTTGCATCCGATTTGAGGAGTTAACGGCCCAGAGCTGGTTTGGAGTACACGCATGCCGAGTCACGGGGACGCGTCGGCGCCGGCTTCCGTCCTGCCTGGCACCGATCGGCGTGTCGCGTCCCGGACGCCGAACGGTAGAGCTGGCCGCCGGCACTCCGACAGACCAGCCGGCAGCCGGGGCGGACGGGTTCTGGTCCTCGAGAACGACGGACCCGAGAGCCCGGCGGACCGGCTCGACCAGGAATTCGACGTCGCGCTCCGGCTGCGTGGGCCGGTAGACCTGGAAGCACTGCCGGCCGTGCTCGCTCAATACCAGCCGAAGCTGCTGCTGTTGAAGCATTCCCTGGACGCCGCCGATGTACGGCTGATCGCCGCCTGTCGCGCCTACCGGGTGCCGATCCTCGTGCTCGCCCGACCGGTGTACGGACTCCTCCGGCCGGCTCGCCTGCGGCGGTACGGCGGGCTGCCCTGGTTCCAGCTGCGTTCCGGTCCATTGACGACCGCAGACATGTGGGCGAAAAGAGGGCTCGACCTCATCTTGATCTTGCTCGCGGCGCCGCTGCTCGTTCCCCTGCTGCTACTCGCCGGCGCGGCGGTGGCCGTGACCGGCCCACCACTGTACGTGCAGACCAGAGTGGGCGCCGGTGGCCGGCTCTTCCGACTGGTCAAGTTCCGAACGATGCACGTCGACGCCGAGTCGGCCACAGGGCCGACATTGGCCGCTGCCGACGACGACCGGATCACCAGACTCGGCCGATTGCTCCGGCGTACCCGCCTCGACGAGCTCCCGCAGTTGTGGAACGTCGTCCGGGGGGAGATGAGTTTGGTGGGGCCGCGGCCCGAACGGCCCGAGTTCGTCGGTGAGCTGTGCCGGCTCCAGCACTACCACCTGCGTCACCTCATCCGACCAGGGCTGACCGGCATCGCGCAGCTGACCGGCGGTTATGCAGCGACGGCTGAGGACAAGCTTCGGTGTGACCTGCTGTACCTGCACTGCCGGTCGCTGCGGCTGGACCTGGGTCTGCTCCTGCTCACCATCGTGGAACTCTGCCGGGGATTCCCCCGTGGTTAGCCTGTCGACCGGGACCGGCCGCCGGGTGGCCCGCAACACCGCCAGTCTGCTGGGCGGTCGACTGATCGTCACCGCAGTCGGGTTGCTGACGCTGCCCCTGGTGTATCGGCACCTCGGCAGCCAGGAGTTCGGTGTCTGGGTGTTGCTCTGCGCAGTCGTCGCCGTCCTGGCCATCATCGACCTGGGCCTCGGCTCGGCGATGGTACGTGAAGTCGCGCGGGACGACGGCGACTCGTCGTCCCGGCGGCTACGCGCCACGCTGGCCCTTGGCCTGGTCTGGGCGGTGTGCCTCGCCGTACTGGCAACGGCCCTACTGACCGTCTCCTGGTCCTGGGTCGGTCGGTTGTTGCAGCTGGGTGAGCTCGCCGGTGAGGCACGTCGAGCGATGTTGTGGTTGCTGTTGTCACTGTTCCTCGGCGGCGTCGAACTGCCGTGGCGCGCGGTTCTGGAGGGCACCCAGCGGCACGGCACGGCGGCCTGGATCGGTGCCGGAGCCGCGCTGGTGGGCGGTGTGCTGACGGTCGGTCTGTTGCGAATCGGCGGTGGGCTGGTAGGCCTGGCCGCCGTCACCGCCCTGGCCAGCGGCCTGCGGACCGGACTGACCATTCTGACCGCCCACCGGTACTGCCCGGCCTACACCCCGCGGCTGCCCGAAATCCGCCGCGAGGATCTGCGCGTCGTCCGCGGCTACGGCCTCCGGGTGCAGGCCACGAGCGCCTCGGGTGTGGTCAACACGGAGCTCGATCGGTTCGTACTGAGTGGCTTCTTCACCCCGGCCACCGCAGGGCACTTCGACCTGGGTGCCCGGCTGCTGAACCTGCTCCGACTCCCCCCGGGGTTCGCGCTCCTCGCGCTCTTTCCGGTCGCTGTCGCGGGCGCGGCCAACCCTGGCTGGCTCGACCGCTTCTACCTGCGAACGACGTGGCGTCTCGCCGTCTTTCTGGCACCGTGCACCGCCGCCGTCGTGGTGGCCGCCGACCCGCTGGTCCGACTCTGGATCGGCGCCCAGGTGCCCTGGGCGGCGACGAACCTCGCGGTACTGGCTCCCGCGTACGCGGTCAACCTGGTGCTCGGCGCGGCGACGATCGTGGCCCGGGCGGAGGGACGCCCGGGCCTCGAGACGCGGTACGTCATGCTGTCGGTCCTGCTCAACCTTGGTGCGACGGTCCCTCTCATCTGGTTGTACGGCCCGGTCGGCGTACCGCTCGCCACCGCGGCCGCGATCCTGCTCTCGTCGGGCTACTTTCTGTGGCACTTCCACCGCACCACGGCTCGGCCGCTGGCGCCGGTGCTACGGATTCTCGGCTGGACGGCTACCGCCGCTGTCGTCGCGGCGGCCGTCGGCGGTCTCGTGTCGCCGCACCTGCCGGACGGCGACGGACGGCTGGGCGCTGCGCTCGCGGTGTGCTGCAGAACCGGCATCACGCTGCTGGTCGCGACGTTCCTGGTGGCCGGCGTGCGATGGTTCCGCCCCACCTTCGACGGTCGCGCACCAGATCCGGCGGACCGCACGGCGGCCCAGGTGCATCCATGTGTCGATGCGGAGATTGCCGTTCGCACCGGAGCACCGTTGACCGACGAAGTTGGCAACCGATGAGCCCCCGTCGCGCCTCCTGCCTGGTCTGCGGTCCGGGACCGGTCGACGAAGCCATCCTCGGAGGACGGCTGCGGCAATGTCTGGCCTGCGGCTTCGCCTGGACGGTCGGCGCAGCCGATCCGACACCGGACCTCTACGACGACACGTACTTCGGAGGCGGCGGTTACGAGGACTACTTCCTGCCGGGGCCGCGCCGGTTCGAAGCCAGCCGGCGGTTGCGCTGGCTGCGCTCCACGGTACGGCCGCAGTCCCTGCTCGAGGTCGGACCAGCGGGCGGGTTCTTCCTGGAAGCTGCCCGCAGATGCGGCATCGACGTGTACGGCGTCGAGGTCTCCGCGGCGGCGACCCGTTACGCCCGCGACCGCCTCAACCTGCCAGTCCAGCAGGGCAACTTCGAATCCGCGACGCTGCCCGAGCGAGTCGACGCGGTCTGTGCCTTCCACGTACTCGAACACGTCACGGATCCCTGGCAGTTCCTCTGCGCCGCACGGGCGGCGCTGCGTCCCGGGGGCGCGTTGGTGCTCGAGGTTCCCAACATCGCCTCGGCGGCGGCCCGGCTGCTCGGCGAGCAATGGCCCGGGTTGCAGCCCGAGTACCACCGTTGGCACTTCACCCCCGGCTCGCTGGCGCATCTGGTGACGATGGCCGGGTTCCGGGTGCTCCGGCAGGACACCACGGTGTTCCGCTACTACATGCCGCTCCGGTATCAGCTACGGCACGCCCACCGGCTGCTGCCATCGGACTGGTCGGCGACCCGCTCGCTGCGGCTGGTCCATCCACGACAGGGCGACCTGGTCCGTCTGGTGGCGAGAGCGACGGACGGCGAGTGACAGGAGAATCGATGAGATCTGCGGAGAAGGTCGCGACCGGCTGCCTGCTGTGCGGCGACGGCTCGGGCGGTCGCCCCGTCACGGACGGGCTGCTCCGGCGCTGCGACACCTGCCAGTTCGTCTGGACGGCCAGCGAGCTGCCGCCACCCGAGCAGTTGTATGACCGCGCCTACTACGAAACCGACGGATACCAGGACTACTTCGCGTCCGCCGGACAACGACGGTACGAGTCCGCCCGGCGGCTCCGCTGGCTGCGGTCACGGGTTCACCCGGCGACCCTGCTGGAGGCGGGGTCGGCCGGTGGTTACTTCCTGCGGGCCGCCCGCGACGCCGGCATCGACGCCCGTGGCGTCGAGGTGTCGGAGGCGGCTGCCAGCTTCGCCCGGGAGCAACTTGGTGTGCCGGTACGCACGGACCGGTTCGAGGATCATGCGCCCGGCGCCCCGGTCGAGGCGGTCTGCGCCTTCCACGTACTCGAACACGTGACCGATCCGCGGCGGTTCCTGGCGGCGGCCCGGGCTGCGCTGCGACCGGACGGCTGGCTGGCGTTGGAGGTGCCCAACATCGCTTCGGCGGCCGCGCGCAGGCTTGGTAGCGCGTGGCCGGCGATCGCCCCCGACTACCACCGTTGGCACTTCACGCCGCACTCGCTCGCCCGGCTGCTGGCCGAGTCCGGCTTCCGGGTGGTCGGTCAGGACACGATCTTCTCCCGATACTACTGGCGGGCTCCGGCCCGCCTGCGGCAGGCCCGCAACCTGATGGTCGCCGACTTCGCGGCCTGTCGGTCGCTGCGGGTGAGCCACCCGACCCTCGGCGACCTGCTACGGGTCTTCGCGCGCAGGGAGGACCGATGAACAGCGTGGACCTGTCGATCCTGCTGGTGAGCTGGAACACCCGGGAGGAGACGCGGGCGTGCCTGGAGTCGCTGCCCACCGGGATCCGCGGCGACCTACGTTTCGAGATCGTCGCCGTCGACAACGGGTCGTGCGACGGGTCGGCCGAGCTACTGGCCAACCATCCCCAGGTACGGCTGTTACGCAACGAGCACAACGTCGGGTTCGCCGCCGCCGTCAACCAGGCCTACCGGCAGGCCCGAGGCGGGCTGATCCTGCTGCTCAACAGCGATGTCCGGTTTCACCCGGGCGCATTGAGCACAATGGTCGAGCATCTGCGACAGCACCCCGAGGCAGCCGGGGTCAGCCCGCTGTACCTGAACCCGGACGGGACATTCCAGCAGCACTATGTCAATCTGCCGAGTTTCGCTGCCACAATCGCTCTGGTCACCGCGCTACGCAAGCTCCCGGTCTTCCGGCAGGCACTGCACAGATTTCAGATGCGCGGAGAGGACTTCAGCCGACCCCGGTTGCTGGCCTCCGGCAGTTGCATGCTGCTGAGGAGGCAGGTGCTGCCGACGGATCACATCTTCGACGAACGGTTCCCGATCTACTGGAACGACGCCGTGCTCGCCCGCACGCTGCGGGACGCCGGCCGCCAGTTGTGGATGATCCCACACGCTGTGGTGACGCACAGTAGAGGTGCCTCGTGCCGTCGGCTCGGGCCAACCATCCGGCAGCGCCATCTACTCGGCAGCCTGGTCGGCTATCTGTCCCTGACCGAGCCGCGATACAAGCTGGCCGTCTTCCGCGCGGTGTGCCTCGTCGATCATTGTTTGAAACGGCTCTTTGGCCGGCCCGTGCCGCTGGGGCTGAGCGATCTACGAGCGGCGCTACGCGGCGACGTCGGTCCGCTGCCTGATGGTGACATCCGGGACTGGTGGGTGATCGTCGACTCGCGGCGGTCCGCAGCAGCTGCCGACTCCCCTCCGTCAGGCACGGTGGCCGCAGCCCTGGTGACGGAGGCGAGCCGGCGGCAGGACAAGCGGGTCCTACTGCTGCGCGCGGAACCCGCCGCACGGTCACGTTGGCGGTTGACGATCCAGACGCAGGACCAGGCCGTCTGGTCCGCAGACCTTCCGTCGGCGCTGCCGTTCGGCAGGTACGTCCGTTGGATCGATCGGGTCAATCTGCGGTTCGGCGCCGGCCGGCTACGCCGCTGGCTGGACCGGCAGGCCGGCGCCCGGGTGCTGTACCTGACCGACGAGCGCGTGACCGCGGTGATCGGATACCTCGGCGAGGATGAAGTACACAGTCTCTCGTCGCCCCTTCCGGCAGCGGCGGAACCAGCTCATGTCTAGGCCTGGTCACCCGGTCCGCTCGTCGTCCCGGTCCGTTGCCACGCCACAGCCGCGGCGGCATCGTGCCGGCGACACCGATGCGTCCCGACAGTCCACCGACACCGGCAGCGGGTGGGTGGTGATGTTCAGCGCCACACCATGGCGTGGCGGGGCCCACCGCCAGCACGCGTTGGCCCGTCAGATCGCGGTCGACCGTCGGGTGCTCTACGTGGACCCCCCTGGCCAGCTACCGAGTTGGCGGATGTCGGTCACCCCGGTGGAGCACAACCTGTGGCGCGCCGAGGTGCCCGTCCTCCTACCGCTCGGCCGGCAGCTTCCCCCGGCCAACCTGGTCAACCGCCGGTGCGGCGCGTCACTCATCCGTCGATGGTTGGACGACCGGCCGGGCCACCGGTTGCTGTGGATCGACGAGGACCTGGCCGCGACGGTCGCGGGGCGCCTGGGAGAGCTGGCTGTCGTCTACGACGCGACGGATCTGGACTGGACGTTCACCCGGCGGTGGAACCGATGGCACCTACGGCAGGCCCTGCGCAAGGCGCTGGCCGCCGCCGATGTGGTCTTGGCCTCGTCCTCGGCGCTGCCCGCGCGGCTACCCATCGGGCACCGGTCGGTGGTGGTATTACCGAACGGCTGTGATCCGGAGAAGTTCGATCCAGCAGGGCCGGTCTCCTCGTGGCTGGCCCGACTACCCCGGCCGGTGCTGGGCTACGTCGGTGCGGTCGACACCCGGGCGTTCGACGCCGACCTGGTGGCGCATCTGGCAACAAACCATCCCGAGTGGACCTTCGTCCTCGCCGGTCCGACGACCCGGGGCGGCCGGAGTCCGCTCGCCAGGCTGCCCAACATCGTTCTCACCGGTCCGGTTCCCTTCGCGGACGTCCCCGGAATTCTGCGCGGCTGTGACGTAACGATCATCCCTTACCGGGTCGGCGGGCTGATCGACTACGTGCATCCCAAAAAGTGCTACGAGTATCTCGCGATGGGCAAACCCGTCGTCGCCACACCGCTACCGGCGCTGCGTGGCATCGGCGCTGCGATCCGGCTGGCGGCGGGGCCGCAGCAGTTCGGCGCGGCGGTCGAGGAGGCGTTGCGGACAGCGGACGTTCCGGCCGAGGTGTCGCTACGCCGGTCCGTCGCGGACGACAACAGCTGGGCGGTACGGGGTGCCCAGCTGCGTACTCTGCTCACGGATCTGGCCGGACCGCCACTATGAGAATGGCGTACGGCTTGTGGACCGCGCCGCTGCCGATGGTGTTCGCCGCGACCGTCGTCGGGGCACTGGCCGTCTCACCCGGCACCCTCGGCACCGTCCTGGCAGCCTCGGCTGTCTGCTGTGCGGCGTTCGTGCTCTGGCCGTGGGCGGTACTCCCAGTCGCCATCATCGGCGGCACGATTGCCGGCGTGACCATCGGTGGCGGCGACGTCGCCACGATCGTCGCGATGCACGCGGCCGTACTCGGCGCCGGGGGGATCGCACTGGCGATCCGGGTGCTGATCGGGATGGAGAAGCTTCGGCGTACCACTGCGGACCTGCCGATGCTGGGTCTCACGCTGTTGGTCCTGCTGGCGGCGGTGTACGGCCTCTCGCTCGGCAACCCACCCCGGGACGTCCTGGTCGGTGCCTACCAGATCGCGGTCATTCCGGTCTACTTCTGGATCGCGGCCCAGACACTGGGCGACCTGAGACGGCTGCGCGCAGCAGCCGTTCTCTACCTGGTGCCGACCGTGGCACTCACACTGACAGCGCTGGCCACTGCAACCCAGACAGGTGGCTTGATCGCGCTACTCGCCGTACCACCGCTGATCGTCCTGGCCGGGCTCGCCGAAGGTTGGAGCCGGGCCGGCTTCGCCTTACTCGCCGGGTTACTCCTCGCGGATGTCGCCGTGTCGATGTACCGGGCGCTGTGGTTGGCCGCGGCAGTCGCTCTCACGGTGATGCTGGTCTGGGGCGGACGGACCTTACGTCGTGGCATGGCGGCGACGGTCGCCGTCGCCGTCGCCGGTGTCGCGTTCCTGGCCCTGGTGTCGAATCTTGCCGACCACGTCGACGTGGTGGCCCTTGAACTGCAGGAGTCGTCGGGCTACCGGGGCCCCGAGTCCGCTGTCGGGATGAACGTCTTCGCGGAGCGCCCACTCACCGGCGGCGGGCTGGGGCAGTCGGTGCGGGACATCTATCTACCAGACTTCACCCGGGATGATGTCGGCCCGGTCTACCACGCCTTCTACGTGACCGTTCTGGCTAACATCGGCATCCTCGGCCTGATCGTCGTGCTATGGCCGCTTTACCGCACGATACGGAACGGATTTCTGTACGGTAACGGCATGGCGTTCGGGTTCGCCGCGCTCACCTGCGGATTCCTTGTCGGAGCCGCATTCGCCGGACCCACGGCGGGCCACTGGGAACTCGGCCTGCTGCCAGCTCTGACCATGATCACGGGTTCCGCCAATTCACCCCAGCCGACCGTACCCGAGGAGGTGAGGACATGACCAAGTCGAACGCGACCGCGGTTATCGTGACGCACAACTCGCAAGATCATATCCGCGCCACTCTGACGGAACTGGCGAGGAGCCGACTACCGGTCATCGTGGTGGACAATTCCTCCAGCGACCACACAGTAGCGATCGTACGATCAGAGTTTCCCGAGGTGACGCTGCAGACAAACATCGTCAACGTCGGGTTCGCGGCTGCTGTCAATCAGGCGGTCACGGCCGTCCGGACCGATGTCGTACTGCTGGTGAACCCGGACTGCGTATGCCCTTCCGCTACGGTAGACGCCCTCCTCAGCGCCTTGCGTGACCATCCTCATGCCGGGATCGTAGGGCCACGCATACGCCGCCCGGACGGGCAGATTGCCATCAGTGCGCACCCGTTCGAATCGTTGACCACGGTCGTCGCGTCCCGGTTCGGCGGCAGTCTGCTACCGGTACAACTACGCCGGTTGGTGTCCGGACGAACCCGCCGGGCGACGTACGACGCGTGCCGGGAGGCGGGCGGCCCGGTCTCCGTCGACTGGATTTCCGGCGCATGCATGGCCGTGCGCGTCCATCTGCTGCGACGAATCGGCGGCCTCGACGAGGGCTACTTCCTCTACTACGAGGACGAAGAGCTCTGCCTTCAGGCATGGCGCAACGATGTCGCAGTCCTGTACCTGCCCGCCGCGGAGGCGATGCATGTGGGCGGTGGCAGCAGCAGCGCCGACCCTGCCCGCACCTGGCCGCACCTGTACCGGAGCATGCTGCGCTTCTTCGCGCTTCACCGACCCACGACGCTCGCGGCCCTCCGTGCCGTGGTGCTGCTGCGCGCGATGCTCGGTATAGGTATCGCCGGGATGCGGTTGCCCATCCAACCTCGCACCGGAGCGGCCCGCGTTCGAGCATGGTCAGAAATTTCACGGATCGCGTTGTCCAGCCGGCCGGAGAAATCGTGGAGGAAAAAGTGCACGTGATGGTCACCGTCGTCGGCGCACGGACGGAACACTGGATCGAATTGTTCGCCGCCCTGGCGAACCGCCCTGATGTCACGGTCACGGTTGTCGCGGCCGATGTTTCCGAGCTGACCCGGACCGAGCTCGACCTCGTGTCCAGCAGATCCCCCAGGTTCCGTTACCACGTCGTCCCCCATCTGTTGGGGGAAGGCCGGACCGGGCACATGGCATCGGTCCTCTTCCGGACTGACGTCAGTCGATTTATGGAGCACCGTCCGGACGTGGTTCACATTATCGGTGAGGCCGCCTACCTGTCGACCTGGCAGGTGATCCGTACCTGCCGGCGACGCTGGCCGGGCGTACCGGTCTCGCTCTACGCCGCGCAAAACATCGTCATCGGATTTCCGGCGCCCTTTCCCACCATTGAACGGTACTCCTACCGTCAGGTCGATCACATGTTTCCGATCACCCCGGCGGCGCTCTACGTCCTTCGGGTTAAGGGATACGCCGGCAACGCTTCGGTCGTGCCCCTGGGCGTCGACCCGAATCTCTTCCGGCCAGGACCGACCGGAGACGCAGGCCGTCGCTTCACGGTCGGATTCGTCGGTCGGCTCGAACACCACAAGGGTATCGCCGATCTGCTGCGCGCGGCCGAGTCGGTCGACTGTGACGTGGCATTCATCGGCGAAGGTGCCCTCCGACCCCTGGTCGAGCAGGCGATCGAGCGCCGCCCAGGGCGGATCGTGCTGCATTCCTGGGCAGATCACCATGACCTGCCAGGCCACCTCAATCGGATGGATGCCCTGGCGCTGCCCTCCATCGAGGTCGTGCAGCGCAACGTCCTGCCGTGGGTGGGCATTCCGCTACGCGAACAGTTCGGCCGGGTACTTGTCGAGGCGATGGCCTGTGGCACGCCGGTGGTCGGCAGCGACGTCGGCGAGATACCACACGTGATCGGCGATGCCGGCCTGACCTTCACCGCTGGCGACTGGGTCAGTCTTGCCAACTGTCTCTCCCGACTCCGGGACGATCCGGAGCTCGCAGCCAGGCTGTCCGCCAACGGACTTGCCCGAGTCCACCGGTTGTTCAGCTGGGAGAGCATCGCTGACGCGATGTGCGATGCGTGGAACGGGCTTCGCGACGCCGGGGACCGGCGCTCGGCGACGGGTCTGCCCCGACATCGCAGGGAGCCGCACCGTGCGCCGCGCGCCACCGCAACACAGCAGTTGGAGGCGAAACCATGACCCGGTGGTCCCGTGGCCGATCGACAGTCGGTGCCGTCGCCCGGCTCGCCGGGCTTCCGGTCTTCGGACTGTGCCTCGGGCTGCTCGCCGCGCAGTTGGTCACCCAGTGGACCCCGCCCACCTATCAGGCGTCGACTTCGCTGCTGATCAGTGCGAAGGCCGACGGGGAAGTCGCCGGCCAGGAGACGGCGTCGATCACCCTCGCGCAGAGTCTGGCGCCGACGATCGCCCGGATGGCCGAGACACGCGAGGTCGCGACCAGGGCCGCCGACAGTTTGCGGTTGCCGGCGGACGAGGTCGTCGGGCAGGTGACCGGACAGTTCGAGCCCGGCATGCAGATCGTCACCGTGGCGGCGGCTGCCCGCTCGGCCGACCAGGCGGCCGCGATCGCAAACGAAGCCGCAGACGCGGTGATCGGGCGGCTCGCTGACTTCGCGCTCGCGGAGCAGGTGCAGGTTGATGCGCGGGTACTGGACCGAGCCACTGCGCCGGCCCGGCCAGTCCTACCGAAACCCACGCTGAACAGCGCGCTCGGTGCGATAGCCGGCCTACTCGTCGGCCTCGCCCTGGCGACCGCCCGCAACCGGTTCGACAACCGGCTACGCGATGTTCAGGCGGTGGATGCCCAGCTGGGTCTACCGGTGCTGGCAGTCTTCCCGCAGCTGCCGCGACGCTTCGTGCCGCGACATGTCCGGATGCTGCGACACGGTGCGGCGACCGTGGCGGCGGACGCCCTGGTCGCAGGCCTCAACGTCTTCGTCGATTCGCTGCCTGGCCGGCGGATCTTGGTCACCAGCGCCCGGCACGACGACGGGAAGGCCATGGTGGCCGCCCTGCTGGCCCTTCGGATCGCCGGCGGCCGCGACAACGTGACTCTCGTCGAAGCTCAGAGCGCCGGTCAAGGTGACCCGCAGCCGGTTGCCGACCGCATCGTGCTGAACTTCATGGAACGCACCTTCGGCCGGCCGGCGATCGCCTCTGTCCCGACCGTCGTCGGTGCGGACCTGGTGGGCCAGTGGCCGACCGACGGGCAGCTCGACGAGACCATCGGCCGCAAGGACGACGACCTGGTGCTGCACGCGCCGCCAATCCTGACCGGAACCACGGCGGCCACGCTCGCCAGAAAGGTCGACGCCGTCGTGCTGGTGGTCCGGCGAGGTGACACCGACATGGCCGACGCCAAGCAGGCCGCGATGCTGATGCGGCACCTCGGTGTGCCGTTCGTCGGTGTCGTCGTCGTCGACGGCGCGACCATGCTGTCCCACCGGTTGTCCGGTCGCCCCGACCGATTCGCGGCCTCGGGCTCGGACGGCGGTCGACACCGACGGACGGATCCACCGTCTGGCCCCGAGACTCCGGCCGCTGCAGCCACGCCGACGGCGACCGCTCCCCGATCGGCACAGTCCGCAGCACTGACCGGCTCTTCACGATCAGCGATTCGCACCGAATAGCGGCCATTCGATGCCGGTCAGTAGTAACCTATTTCAGCAGATGATGGATACCGGCGTCCGTCCGGCCAATCTCGATTGATGAAACCACTTCTCAGAAGGAGTTCAGATGAGCGTCATTCCGGCCATAGACCCGGAACCCACCGTCACCGCCGCCGGCGACCCACGGGCCATGTACCTGGACCTCATGAAGCGCACCCTGACAAGGTACACCTTCGGTGAATCATGGATTCGGTACCACCCGCGCCGCAATTCACTGCGCAGCACCCTGCTCCGCCAGGGCCAGCGGCTGCTCAACCGGCGGGACATGGACATCATGGTGCGATTCCCATTCAATGCGGACGAACGCGCGAACGGCCGCGACTGGCCCCCAGAAGCCGAGACGATGATTGGCCTACGGCGACTCGACAACCTTGAGAAATGTGTGACTGAGGTGATCGGTGACCAGGTTCCTGGGGACCTGATCGAGACCGGAGTGTGGCGCGGCGGTGCCTGCATCTTCATGCGCGCGCTACTCAAGGCGTACGGGGAGACCGATCGGGTGGTCTGGGTGGCCGACTCATTCCGAGGGCTGCCCCGACCGGACCCCGAGCGGCTCGAGGACGTAGAGGACGCCCTCTGGAAAGAGCCGTTCCTCGCCGTGCCGCTGGATCGGGTCCAGGCAAATTTCCGCCGGTACGGCCTGCTTGACGACCAGGTCCGGTTCCTGCCGGGTTGGTTCGAGGAGACCTTGCCGACAGCCGCGATCGACCGGGTCGCGGTCATGCGACTCGACGGGGATCTGTACGACTCGACGATGGTGGCGCTCGACTCGCTGTATCCAAAGCTCTCCGACGGCGGCTACGTCATCATCGACGACTATCACGCCGTACGTGGCTGCCGTCAGGCGGTCGACGACTTCAGGCGCGCTCACGGCATCAACGACGAGCTCCACCAGGTCGACTGGACCTGCCGGTACTGGCGCAAGTCGCCCTAGCAGCTCACCTGCCGAGTACTCCGACGTCGGTCCCAGCAGGAAGGTCACTGGTCCAGGCGTCTACTACCGGCGGTAGGCTTGACCGGTGACGCGACTGGGTGACCTCGAACGCGCGGTGATGGACGTGCTGTGGGACCGCGACCCGGCGGCCGATCCGGTCACCGTCCGCGACGTCGCCGAAGCTCTGCAGGACCGCGACCTGGCGTACACGACGGTGATGACGGTGCTGGACCGGCTGGCCGGCAAGGGCATGGTCAGCCGGGAGCGGGCCGGCCGGGCCTGGCGCTACCAGCCGGCAGCCAGCCGTGAGGCGTACATCGCCCAGTTGATGCTCGACGCGTTGGACCTGGCCGGCAGCCGAGACGCGGCCCTGGTCCGGTTCGCCAGGTCGGTCACCGGCACCGAAGCCGAAGTGCTCCGGGCCGCGCTCACCGACCAGGCGCAGGTGGCGGACCGGCGGGGTTGACGCTGCCATGGCACACGGCGCGCACTTCGCCGCGGTGATCCTCGCCTGCTACCTCACCGCGCAGGCGTTGACCCGCTCGGTCTGGTTCGGCCCCGGCTGGACCTGGCGCAGCCCCCGGGTGGCGATCCTCTGCTGGCAGGCGCTCGGCTTGGCGGTCGGACTGGCCGCGATCGGCGTTCCGCTGGCGGTCGGGCTCGCCCCGTACGGCACCGGGCCGGGCCGCGCCGCCGGACTGTTCGTCGGTGATCTGGCCGCCGGAGTGACCAGCCTGGCCGCCGGACACGGCTGGCCCACGGGCGTGCTCCCGGCCGGGCTGGGGCCGGTCCGGCTGACGCTGGTCGGCGTCGCCGCCGCGATCGCCGCTGTCCTGCTCGGATCCACCGTACGCAGCCTGCTCGCCGCCGTACGGGCCCAGCGTCGCCACCGCGACCTGCTCGCTCTGGTCGGTCGCGCCGATCCGGCCGCACCGGGCGCGCTGGTGCTCGACCACCCCGGCGCGGCCGCCTACTGCCTGCCCGGGGTCCGGCCGACGGTGGTCGTCAGTGCCGGCACGCTCGACCTGCTCGGCCCCGGCGAGCTCGCCGCCGTACTCAGCCACGAGCGGGCGCACGCCGACGAACGGCACGACCTGGTGCTGCTGCCGTTCACCGCGCTGTGCCGGGCCCTACCCCGGGTGCGTTGGCTGCGGGCGGCGCACGACGCGGTCGCTCTGCTGGTCGAGATGCGCGCCGACGACAAGGCCCGGCGTCAGCACGCCGACGAGCCGCTCGCCGCCGCGCTGCGCCGGTTCGCCAGCGCCGGCAGCCGGATCACCCCGGCCGGTGCCCTCGGCGCCGCCGACCTGGAGCTCGACGCCCGGGTGCAGCGACTGCTGCTCGACCGTCCGGCACCTCGGCTGCGGCCGGCGGCCGCGAGTGTGGTCGCCGCCGCGCTGCTCCTGCTACCCGCGTCGCTGTACCTCAGCTGGTGAGCACCACCGGCACCGGCACCGCCACCGCACCGGCCGACCGGGCCGGTCGCCGCCGACCGTTCGATCCCCGCCTGGTGCGCCAGGTGCCGGCGGTGCGGGTACGGCTCGCGCTGCTCGGCGTACTCGGCGTGGTCGCCGCCGGCCTGATCATCGCCCAGGCCACCACGCTGGCCCTGGTGCTGGCCGCGGCCGCCGGTGGCGAGCTGGACCGGGCCGCGCTCGGCGGTTTCGTCCTGGCGGTCACCGGCCGCGCCGCGCTGCTCTGGGCGCAGGGTTACCTCGCCGCCGACGCCGCAGCCGTGGTCAAGGCGCAGTTGCGGGCGGACCTGCTGGCCGCGATCCAGCGACGTGGCCCCGCCTGGTTGTCCGGTCAGCGCGCCGGCCAGCTCGCCACCCTGACCGGTCGGGGCGTCGACGCGCTCGACGGCTACTTCACCGGCTACCTGCCGCAGCTGGTGCTGAGCGTGACCGTACCGGTGGCGGTGCTCGCCCGGCTGGCGTTCGCCGACTGGAGTTCCGCGCTGATCGTCGCGGTCACCCTGCCGCTGATACCGGTCTTCGGCGCGCTGCTCGGCTGGCACGCGCAGGCTGCGACCGAACGGCAGTGGCGGCGGTTGGCCCAGCTCGGCGGCCACTTCCTGGACATGGTGGCGGGGTTGGCGACACTGCGGGCCTTCGGGCGGCAGCGGGCGCAGGCCGAGGTGGTACGCCGGATGGCCGACCGGCACCGGGTCGCCACCATGGGTACGCTGCGCATCGCCTTCCTCTCCGGGCTGGTCCTCGAACTGGTCGCCACCCTGGCGGTGGCGCTGGTCGCGGTACCGATCGGGCTGCGGCTGCTCACCGGCGGGATGGCGCTGTCCACCGCGTTGCTGGTGCTGCTGCTCACCCCGGAGGCGTACCTGCCGCTGCGCACGGCGGGCAGCCGGTTCCACGCCAGCATGGAGGGTCTGACCGTGCTGGACGAAGCGCTCACCCTGATCGGCGAGGACGATCCGGCGCACGACGCCAGCGGCGGAGAGCCGGTCCGCGACGCCAGCGGCGGAGAGCCGGCGGGCCGCGCGACACCGGCGGTCGTCGGGTCGCCGCCAGCGGAGATCAGATTCGAGTCGGTCACCGTGGTCCACCCCCGGACCACGGCGCTGCGGGACGTCGACCTGACGATCGGGGCCGGGGAACGGATCGCCGTGATCGGTCCCAGCGGGGCCGGCAAGAGCACCCTGCTGCACCTGCTGCTCGGCTTTGTCGCGCCGACCGCCGGCCGGATCACCGTCGACGGGGTCGACCTCGCCGAACTCGACATCGTGCAGTGGCGGCGACGGCTCGCCTGGGTGCCGCAACACGCACACCTGTTCGCCGCCTCACTCGCCGACAACATCGCACTGGGCGCGCCGGACGCCGACCCGGCCGAGCTGTCGGCCGCGGTACGCGCCGCCGCGCTCACCGATGTGGTGGCGGCGCTGCCCGACGGGCTCGACACCCGGCTCGGCGAACGCGGCCACGGCCTGTCCAGCGGGCAGCGCCAACGTGTCGCGCTGGCCCGTGCCTTCCTCCGGGACGCGCCGGTGGTCCTGCTCGACGAGCCGACCGCCCGGCTGGACGGCGTCTCGGAGGCGGCGGTCCTGGCCGGTTCACGGCAACTGGTCACCGGCCGGACCGCATTGATCGTGGCGCACCGGCCGGCGCTGCTCGACGGTGTCGACCGAGTCGTCCGGCTCGACGCCGGCCGAATCACCGGACGCGACCTCGCGGCGGCCACCCCGTGACCGGCGCCCGACCGGAGCGGACCGTACTGTCGCTGGCCCGGCCGTACCTCGGCCGACTGGTCGGTGCCGGTCTGCTGGCCGCAGCAACCGAGGCGGCGGCGCTCGCGTTGCTGGCCACCGCCGTATGGTTGCTGATCACCGCCGCCGGTCGGCCGCCGCTGGACGCGGTCACCGTGGCGATCGTCTGCGTACGGGCGTTGGCGATCGGCCGCGGCGTGCTGCGCTACACGGAACGGTTGGCCGGCCACGACGCCACGTTGCGGGTGGTCACCGACGTACGGTTCCGGATCTTCACCGCGCTGGCCGCGCGACGGCCGACCACCGAGGACCGGTCCGGTGACGCCCTCAGCCGGTTGGTCTCCGACGTCGAGGCCGTGCAGGACCTGCTGCTGCGGGTGCTGGTGCCCGGTGCCGCCGCGGCCACCGTCGCGGTGCTCGCGGTCGCGGGTGCCGCGACGGTCAGCCCGGCGGCGGCGCTCGCGCTGGCGGCCGGGCTGGCGGTCGCCGGTGCCGGTCTGCCGGCGGTCGCGGCGCTGCTCACCCGGCGTACCGCCGACCGGGTGGCGCCGTTGCGCGGCGAACTCGCGGCGGACAGCGCCGATCTGATCCACGGGGCGGCCGACCTGGCGGCGTTCGGCGGCACCGCCGCCGCCCTGCGCAAGAGCACCCGTCGGGCCCGGGAACTCGCCCGGCTGGAGCGGCGGCTGGCGGCGACCGGCTGGGCGGTCGACGGTGTCGGCGTGCTCGTCGCCGGGCTGACCGTGGCGGCGGTGACGGTGACCGCGCTGCGCGCCGGCGTCGGCGGGGTACTGATCGGCGTTCTCGCGGTCGGCGCCCTGGCCGCCGTCGAGATGAGTCTGGCGCTGGTCGCCGCCGCCCGGCAGTGGGCGCAGCTACGCGGCGGGCTGCGCCGAGTCGCCGACCTGCTGACCGAATCGGCCCGGGCCGGGACAGGACGGGCCGCAGCCGACCCGGTCGGTGCCGCGACGGCCGACGACCGACGGCGGCCGACGATGGTGCTCGACGGCGTCACGGTCCGGTACCGGGCCGGCACCTCACCAGCGTTGGACCGGGTCGATCTGTGGCTGCCGCCCGGACGGCGGATCGCCGTGGTCGGGCCGAGCGGTGCCGGCAAGAGCACCCTGCTCGGCGTACTCACCGGGGCGGTGCCGCCGGACGGCGGCCGGGTGACGGTCGACGAGGTGGACCTGACCGACGTGCCGGCCGGCGCGCGGCACCGGTTGGTCGGCGGGCTGCTCGCCGAGGCGTACGTGTTCAACGCCACAGTCCGGGACAACCTGCTGCTGGCCCGGCCCACGGCGACGGACGACGACCTCGCCGCCGCCGCGGCCGCCGCCGGCCTGTTCGACTGGGTACGCGAGCAGCCGGACGGCTGGCAGACCCTGGTCGGGGCGGCCGGCAGCCGGATCTCCGGTGGGCAGCGGCAGCGACTCGCCCTCGCCCGGGCGCTGCTGGCCGGCCCATCGGTGCTGGTCCTCGACGAACCCACCGAAGGGCTAGACCCGGCGGCGGCGGACACAGTGCTGGCGTCGGCGCTGGCCGCCGCCGATGACCGCACCGTGGTGCTGGTGACCCACCGGCTGACCGGGCTCGAAGCGATGGATGAGATCCTGGTGTTGGACGCTGGCCGGGTCGTCCAACGGGGCGACCACGCCGAGCTGACCGGACGGCCCGGCTGGTACCAGGAACAGTGGATCATGCAGCGGGCCGCCGAACAGGGTTACCTGACGGCAGCCAACTGAGGCGGGACGGGGTGCGGGCATGCCACACGGCGGGCAGCCCACTAGGGTGTGCGCAGAGTCACCCACCCGACAGTCCGGGTCTGGGCGCCGTCACCGGAGAACACACGGAGGTCAGCGTGGCCAAGTTGCCGAACCAGCCCGATGCCGACCGGCGCACGGCCGGAGCCGACGGTCCTGACGACGAGGCGGACGTCGCGACGGCCGATGCCGACGCGACCGCCGACCCCGACGACGCGGCGCTCACCGCCGACCGATCGCTCTGGCAGGACGTACGGATCGACCCGGTCGAGATCGCGTTGCCGGCTGGCGTCGGCTACACACTGCGCGCCTACCGGTCGTCCGCCGCGTTGACCCCAACCGACATTTCCGAGCGCGACGAGGACGATCTGTTCGCCGCTCGGCAGCGGGCGGTCGCCGAGGAGGACGAGGACGACGAGTCCGTGGTCATCCTGGACGAAGAGTTCGCCGCGGCGCTCGCGGAGGAGGAGAACGAGCAACAGGACGGGTCGACCAGCAAGGCCGGCAAGGGTGACAAGGCCGGCAAGGGTGGCGCAGCCGGTGGGAGCGACGACGCCGACGCCGACGCAGATGTCGACGACACCGAGTCGGCCGACAGCGGTGAAGAGGTGCCGATCTTTCTCAGCCACCGGGGCAAGCTGCTGCTGTTCCGCGACCCCGAGGCGCTGGTCAGCTTCGTCCGGTCCGGCGCGTCGCACGACCTCGCGCAGCTGGACAGCTGGCCGGATCTGGTCGACCGGCTGCAGCCGGCGGACGTGGCGGCACTCCCGGAGGACACCTACGAACTCGACCTCGTGGTGGAGAACCTGCGGGGCGGTCACGACGCCTGGGACGCGGCGCTGCTGATCCAGTCCGGCGAGGTCGCGAGGGACCTCGCGTACGCTCTGCGGATGCCCTCGGTGCTGGACATGCTCTCTACCGGATCCAGGCTGGACGATCTTGACGAGGCGCTAAGGTCGACGGTTGACGGCGGCATCGGCGGTTTCATGGCGCGCCGCAAGTTGAAGAAAATCGGGGCACAAACGGCAAGTCTCGGCTGGCGCACGATTATCGGCAAGATCTCTGCCGCTGCGGACTGGCGCGACTGACCCCTCACCAGGGACCATCAGTCCTTGGCATGACGGGTGTCCGGGAGGAGGACGGCGCGGTGGCGCTCGTGCGGGTGTACTGCGGTCTGGCATCGGCGGACCGGGCTGCCCGGTCGGCTTCGACCGGTCCGGCCCTGTCCGCCGCGATAGTCGACGACGCCGGCCGGCTGCTCGACGTCTGCGAGATCGGCGACGACCCGGCCGGCTACGCCCGGCTGAGCTGCATGCTCATCGACCGGTCGGGCGGTGCGAGCGGAGCTGCCATCGCCGCTGACAGCGACGACCACGTCGTTACCTCGCTGCTGACCGCCGCCGGTCGCCCACTCGCGGTGGCCGACGACGACGCTGCGGACGACTACGCCGAACGGTTCGCCGACGACGAGTCGCTGGACGAGATGTCCTCCGCGCCGGCCCAGCGGCGCGCCGTCGGGCTGGCCCGGGCGCTCCAGGCTGGGGCGATGTCCGCGGTGGCCCTGCCCGTGTCCCGCGACCTCGTCGCGTACAAGCCGGTGCTGGCCGCGCACGCCGCGTTGGCCAACGGGCGGCAGGCCGCCGCCGTGGCACTGCGCGAGGTGCTCCGGGAGCTGTACCCAGCGGCACTGCGGGCCTATCCCGACCCCGCCGAGCCGGTCGCGCTCGCGGTGCTCGACGCCCTGCCGGAGCCGGGCATGCTCAGCGGCACCAGCTCACGCAACCGGGAGCTCACCGTCGCCGCTGACGCGGTCGCCGCCCACCTCGCCTCCGACGGGGTGGCCGACGCACAGACCATCGACGCGGCGGTGACCGCCCTACGGGTGGCGATCGTCGAGTCGCCCCGCCGCAGCACCGTCAACAAGGCGCTCACCTCCGCCACCGCCGAGACGGTGCGGCACGCCGTCGCCGCCGTCCGGGCCTGCGACGCCGCCGCCGACGCTCTGGTCGCCACTCTGACCGCCCGGGTCGTCACCCCGACACCGATCGGCGGGCCGCACGCCGCGCGTCGGGCCGCCGACCCGACCACCGGTCCGCCGCCACCCGGGCTGCACGCGGTACCACCGGCCCCGGACGCCGGCCCGAGCCGTACCCCCGCTGGCGGCCGGCGGGCCCGTCCACAGCCGGTCGGCGGCAGCGTTCCCGCCTCCCCCCAGCCGATGACCACACCGCCGGTGGCACCGGCCCCGGTGGCACCGCCGCCGAACGCGCCGACACCGCTCACCCCGCTCGCCCCGGTGGCCAGGCGTTCCGCCGACCCGGACAGCGACCGACCAGTGTCCGCCCCTCCTCCGCCACCGCCCGGGATGACCCCGATGCCGGCGCAACGTCCTGGTATCGCGCCGGCGGACGCCGGCGAGCCGTTCCGCGCCACGCTCACCACCGCTGCCATCAACGACGCGCGGGCACAACGCCGGCCGACCCCGATCACCCCTCGGCCCAACACCCGGGCAGGTGCCGGTCCGGCCGGTCCGGCCCCAGCCGCCGCGCCACGGTCGGCGCCGCCGGCTGGTACGGCGCCGGTTTCCGGGGCACCGATGTCGGGGGCACCGATCTCCGGGGCACCGGCCTCGGCAGCGCCGACCAGTGGTTCACCGCTTGCCGAGCCGCCGACCGGAGGTTTCTCCGCGACCGATTACAGCCTGCCTGTTCCCGCCCCGCGGCCCGGTCCACCGACGTCGTCACCACCCGGTTCCCGGTCCAACTGGCCGCTGGTGCCGCCGGGTCCCGACGGCGGCGACGAATCCGCTCCGGGCTACCCGGGAGGGCACGAGGAGCACCGGCCGGCCGCTTCCAACGGGCACAGCGGCCGGGTCAAGCCACCGTGGCTGGCCGACGACCTGCCGCCGGAGCCACCGATGCTGCGTCTGGTCGAGCCGCCGGTCGCCGACCAGGTCCGTCACGACGACTTCCGCCCTGACGGCTACGGACGGCCCGAGGAGTACAGCCGGCCCGACGCGCCGGTGGAGACGCCGCCGCTGCGCCTCGTGGACGCTACCCAGCCACCCCCCCCTGAGTACGGTCGCGGCCGTCGGGCCGCCGTGGAGCCGCTGAGCGCCCCGCCCGTACCCGATGAAGGCGACGGCGACCTGCTGATCTTCGCGGCGGCCCGGTCGGCCTGGTTCGTCCGGCAACCGGAGGCCGACGGTGCGGAGTTCGCGACGCAGGCGGACAACGGCTGGCGGGCCGCCGAGTTGGCCGCGCAACCGTCCATCGGTGCCGCGACCAACGCCGGGCTACCGAAGCGGGTGCCGCAGGCCAACCTGGTTCCGGGCTCACCGCTGCGCGACGAACGCCCGCTGCGGATCGTCCGGGACGCGGCGAGCATCGCAGAGCACACCAACGGCTACTTCCGGGGCTGGCGTCGAGGGCAGGAAATCGGCGGGTACGCCGTCGGCGGGCGGCCCGGCCGGGAGGCCGCCGGCGGGTGGGACTTCAGCCGGGACCAGAGCGGGCAGGGCGACGGCCGCGAGTACGAGTACCGGCCGGCCGGTCACCACTCCTGACCGGGGTCACCACCCGGCGTTGACGGGGTGCCAGCGTGCTCGGGCTCGGCGCTGGTGTGCCCGGGCCCTGGTGCGGTGCCGGCGTGCTCCGTCCGCCCGTCGCGGCACGTCCGTCGTGCCGCAGGCACCAACTGCCGCCCATGCCCACCCGGCCATGTCGACGGACACCACAAGTGGGCCGGTCGCAAACGACGCCTACCGGCGGCACCTGGGTCAGGTGCCGCCGGTCAAGGTCGGAGATCGGGAGAGTCTGTGCCGGGTGAACTGGCGGTCAGGCCGGTGCCACCGCACGCTGACGCCGCATGGTCAGCACGTACTCGACCAGGGAGATCAGCACGTGCTTCGTCGACTCACGGTTCCGCGCGTCACACGCGACGACCGGGACATCGCTGGAGATGGCCAGCGCGTCCCGCACGTCCTGCGGATCGTGGTACTGCATGCCGTCGAAGCAGTTGATCGCCACCAGGTAGGGCAGCCGCCGATGCTCGAAGAAGTCGATCGCCGCGAAGCAGTCGGCCAGTCGACGGGTGTCGACCAGCACCACCGCCCCGATCGCTCCCCGCACCAGTTCGTCCCACATGAACCAGAATCGAGTCTGGCCCGGCGTACCGAACAGATAGAGGATCAGATCTCGGTCGATCGAGATACGTCCGAAGTCCATGGCGACCGTGGTGGTCGTCTTTCCCGGCACCTGTCGCGTGTCGTCCACGCCGACACCGGCCGAGGTCATGATCGCCTCGGTGGTCAACGGCGTGATCTCCGAGACCGAGCCGACCAGCGTCGTCTTGCCGACGCCAAACCCACCGGCGATCACAATCTTCGCCGATGTCACGCGCCCGGCCATGGGGCGGTGCGCCATGTCAGAGCCTGCGAAGTCCACTCAGCACCCTCTCCAGCAGTTCCGTGCCCACCGCGTCGTTCGTGTCGTCCAGGGATGTCGGCTCGTACACCGCGACCAGGCCGTCGGAGGCCATGTCCGCGATGATGACCCGGGCTACTCCGAGTGGGAGCTGCATCCGCGCCGCGATCTCCGCGAGCGACTGCAGCCGGCCGTCACACAGCGCGGCAATGTATTGGTGCTCCCGGCCCGAGCCGCCTTTCACAGCGCCTGAGGACCGGCCGCGCACCGTCGTTTCCACGAGCGCCTCGAGGGCGATTTCCAGCTTCGGCCGGGTACGACCACGGGTAACGGCGTACGGCCTGACCAGAGCACCGGTCGGTTCATCGCGCTCGGTCATCTGCCGTCACCCCCTCTCGTCCTGCCCGCAGCTCCACCTGTCGGAGCTCGTAGCGTCCAGTTCTTCTCTGCAGACCGGTGCCGGTCGTCGGCGCCGGCACCGGTCTCGTCAGCGTGGTCAGCCCAGCATTCCAGCGGCCGTGCGGGGCGCTGGCGTCAGCGCCTCGCCAACCCGGTCCACCAGCAGGGCCATCTCGTACCCCACCTGGCCGACGTCGGAGCTTCGGGCGGCCAGTACCGCGAACGACGAACCGTCCGATATCGACATGAGGAAGAGGAAGCCGTTGTCCATCTCAACCACTGTCTGCAGCACCGCACCACCCTCGAAACACCGCGCCGCGCCCTGGGTGAGGCTGACCAGTCCGGAGGCGATGGCCGCGAGCTGGTCCGCACGGTCCCGGGGAAGATCCCGGGACGCCGCCAGGAGCAGACCGTCCGCTGAGACCGCAATCGCGTGAGCGACCCCCGGCACGCGATCGGCGAAGTTGGCCAGCAGCCAACCGAGATCCTGCGTAGTTGTCATCCCTCATGCTCCTTGCCAGCCTGCGAGGATTGCTGCCCTCCCGGGGTCGCCCCCGGGTTGGTCGAGTGGTCGTCCTTGGGCTGAGTACGGCCGCGTTGCACACCACGGTGGTACGCGGACAATAGCCCACGGACCGCTTCCGGTGTGCGACGCTGTACCGAACTTGACGCCTTGTCTACGCCACCTGGTACTAGCTGTGCCATCGGGACCCGCTTCGGCAGGCCCGCCTGGGTCTTTTCGGCTACTTCGACATCAGCCGCGGCGCTTGCCGCGCGCCAGCCGTCGTCTGCGGCAGTCTGCCAGCTGTCCGGCGGACCCTCGCCACCCCCACCACCGGCGGCAGCCGGCCGCGAGGTGGCGGCCACCGGCTCCGGCCGGCGCGGCAACGACGAACCGGGCCTGCCGGCCGTGGTCGTCCCGGCTTCCGACGCCGGAGCGGAAGGCCGGGAGGCGTCCACCTTGGCGATCGGCTGGGTGGTGGCGGTCGAGGCCGCACCACCGGACTGCTTGATCATCGCCCCCGCCGCCGCCCGCGCTTCGTCCGCAGTGGGGCGCCGGGTCCGGAACCAGGCCGACTCCAGCTCGCGGAAGATCGGCAGTTCCATTGTCTCGTCGGCGAACTGCTTGGGTGCCGCTGGCGGGGTGACCGTCGGGTGTTGGGCGGTCGCCGCGTTGTCCGGACCCGACCGGGACACCCTCGGCAGTTCGGCGGTCATGTCCAGCGCCGCAGCGAGCTTCTCCGGCACCGGCGGCGCCGGAGTGTCCCGCTGCTCTGCCGCGACCGGCGGCCAAGCCGGTGGTGCCGCGCTGGGCGGCGGCGCGGCCGAAGGTGCCGCAGCGGCCGGCGGCGGTGTCGCCGACCGCTGCTGGTGCGGCGGTGGCTGCGGTGGGCGTTGGGGGCTGGCCGGCTGCTGGAACGCGGTGGGCTGCGGGGCCGCTGTCGGCGGCACCGGCGGAGCCGAGAACGGCCGCACCGGGGGCGCGGAGACCGGCGGGACGTACGGCTGCCCGCTGACCGGTTGGTGTCCGGTCGGCGCGCCGTGGGTCTCCGGCGGGGTGGCGGCCTGACGCGGAATGCCGCTGGTAGGTGCTGTTCCGGTCACCTCGCCGTCGACTGTCCAGTGATCGTTGGATCGGCGCTGTGGCAGCGGACCGGTGCGCTGCTGACCATTGGCCGCCGGGGCTCCCAGCACGTCGGAGCCGTTGGCACCGTTCGTGCCGTTGGTCGCTCCGGTCAGGTCCGACCAGGCTGGCATCGGGCGGGCCGGGGCGGCCGGCGGGGTCGCCGGGCCACCACCGTTGATCGGTGCCGGTTCGAACGGTCGTGGCGGGGGGCCGGCCGGTGCCGGTGGCTCGGCCGGTCGGCCGCCGAAGCCACCGCCCGACGGCCCGTTGGCGCCCTCCAACGCAAGGGGTGCGGCGAACGACGGCCGGGCGACGGCGGGCTTCTCCTGGCCGCCACCGGAGCCGAACGCGGCCGGGGCGGCGTTGCGGCCGGCGAGGGCCCGCGGAATCAGCACCGAGGTCGGCAGGGTGACGTCGGCGACCGTGCCCCGGTCGGCGGCCGGGCGCAGCTCGACCTTGACACCGTGCCGCTTGGCCAGCCGGGCGACCACGACGAGACCCATCATCCGGGACACTGCCACGTCGACCATCGGCGGGTTGGCCAACCGGTCGTTGAGCTCCCGCAGCTGGTCGGCGCTGACGCCGATACCGCGGTCCTCGACGTAGAGCACGGCACGGTCGCCGACCCGGCGGGCCTCGACCATCACCTGCGAGTCTGGCGGCGAGAAGGCCGTGGCGTTGTCGAACAGCTCGGCGACCAGGTGGACCAGGTCGTTGACAGCGTGCGCGGCGACCTCGATGTCCCGGTCGACCATCCCGAATTCGATCCGGGTGTAGTGCTCGACCTCGGACTGCGCGGCGCGCAGCACGTCGATCAGTGCCGCCGGCTCACGCTGCACGCGGGTGGAGTCCGCGCCGGCGAGAACCAGCAGGTTCTCGTCGTTGCGCCGCATCCGGGTGGCAAGGTGATCGAGCTGGAAGAGTTCGCCAAGCCGGTCAGGGTCCTCCTCGCCGCGCTCCAACCGGTCCAGGTGGCCGATCAGCCGGTCGACCAGGATCTGTGACCGGCGGGCGAGGTTGACGAACATCGTCGACACCGAGGAACGCAGTGCGGCCTGTTCGGCGGCGGTCTTGACCGCCTCCAGGTGAACCGCGTTGAACGCTTCGGTCACCTGACCGAACTCGTCCTTGCTGCGGACCGGCAGCGGCTCGGCGATCTGGTTGGCCAGTTGCATAGGCGAGCTCTGCGCGGTGACCTGCGGGTCCCGCAGTCGGGCAACAGCATGCGGGAGACCGTGCTGGGCCACAGCGAGCGCGCCCTGGCGCAGTTCACGTAGCGAGCGCGCCATCGCCCGGGCGACCAGAGCAGCGAAGAGGATCGCCAGCAGCAGCACGACGAGCAGCAGGATCGTCTCGATCAACAACTGCTGCTGTACGTCGTCGCGCAGGATGGTGGCCTCGTTGACCACGTCGCCGTCGATCTTCTGCTCGACGGTGCGGATCAGGTCCGCGTGTCCGGTCAGCGCCGCGTCCCAGGCGTCGGCGTCGAACGGCGTGTCACGCATCGACTCTTCGTTCTGGCCCCGGATGAAACCGCCGTAGGTGTCCGCTTCCCGCAGCGCCGGACCGGCCACCGTCTGGTTGTAGAACTCCAGGTCTTCCTGGACGGCGGCGGCCTCAAAGCTCTGCCGGGACTGGGCCTGGCCGGCCCGGGTACTGATGTAGTCGGTACGCAGTGACGGGGTCAACGCGTTCTGGCTGAACGCCCGCAGCACGACGATCCGCTCACGGGAGAGGAACTCCTTGTTGCGGGCCAGCGAAGCGGCGGCCCGCATGTGGTCGCTCAGCTCGGTGTCGTTGGCCAGCTGGGCGGCCGAGTCGCGGATGTCGAGCAGGTCGCTGAGCAGCACCTCGTAGGCGCGGGCGGCCTCGGTGAGACGGTAGGTGCCGTCCGCGGTGGCGCTGTTGACCACCTGGCTGCGTACCCCGGGCAGATCAGCGAGGTTCTGGTCGATCCGGGAGAGCAGGTTACGGAAGTTCACCGGCAGGTCGGTCAGTTCCGCGCGGCGCTGCGAGTACGGCGTCCGGGCCTCGTCGACGGTGCCGTGCAGGGCGTTGTACGCATCGAGGTAGCCCTGCCGGCGCTGCTCGTTGCCGGTACCGAGCAGGAGCACTGCGGCGGCCCGCTCGTTCTGCAGGTCGTGGACCAGGTCACCGGAGGCGGCGGCCAACGTGGCAAGTGTGCGTGCCTGAGACGCGTTCCCGGCGGTCTCCAGGTGCCCGATGAGGCCGTTGGTACCGACCACGATCGTCGCCAGGGTCGGCACGATCATGATCAGACCGAGCTTGGACCAGATCGGCAGATCGTTGAGCCGGCCAACCGGCCGGCGGAGACGCGACAGGAATGAATCTGCCGTCTTCGGCCGCTCGCTCACGTCACCGCCCTCCTCATCGGTGCCGGTTCGTTGCACCGGACACCGCCCATCGGCCGACCCGGGCGGATCGGACCCCCGAGATTCCATCACGACGCCACGCAAAGAGAAAGCCCAGGTGGCTCGTCACTGCGAGTGTGATGCGATGGTTATCCCAACATGTGACAAATAGCACTTGCCTGATTACGCAAAGTAAACACTTCGGTCCGTGTTGCCGGCTTCGAGGGCAACTGTGCTCTCGGAGCGCGACGAGCATCTTACGCCCACCACATCGAGCCGCCACCACCGATGGGACCCGCCGGACATGGCCCTCCGCGACCAGCCACCGACCGGGTGGTTGGCTACCGGTGGCCCGAACGGAGGACCACTGTCGGCGGCCGATGGGCCACCGGCGGGCCGGCTACCAGGTCAGCCGATCAGCTTGGCGTACGCAGGCTTGATGACGTCGTCGATGACCGCCAGCCGCTCGTCGAACGGGATGAACGCACTCTTCATCGCGTTCACCGTCAACCACCGCAACTCCGACCACCCCCACCCGAACGCCTCCACCAACAACCACATCTCCCGCGACATCGACGTCCCACTCATCAACCGGTTGTCCGTGTTCACCGTCACCCGGAACCGCAGATCACGCAACAACCCCACCGGATGCTCACCAATCGAACCCACCGCACCCGTCTGCACATTCGACGACGGACACAACTCCAACGGAATCCGCTTGTCCCGCACATACGACGCCAACCGCCCCAACCGCACCCCACCCCCACCCACCTCGATGTCATCCACAATCCGCACCCCATGCCCCAACCGATCCGCACCACACCACTGAATCGCCTGCCAGATCGACGGCAACCCGAACGCCTCACCCGCATGAATCGTGAAATGAAAATTCTCCCGCTGCAAAAACTCGAACGCGTCCAGATGCCGCGTCGGCGGAAAACCCGCCTCCGCACCCGCGATGTCGAACCCCACCACCCCCACATCCCGGTACCGCACCGCCAACTCCGCGATCTCCTGCGACCGCGCCGCATGCCGCATCGCCGTCAACAACGTCCCCACCCGGATCACCCGACCCGCCTCCGCCGCCTCCGCACACCCCGCCGCGAACCCCGCCAACACCGCCTCCACCACCTGACCCAACCCCAACCCCCGCGACAGATGCTGCTCCGGCGCGAACCGCACCTCCGCGTACACCACCCCGTCCGCCGCCAGATCCACCGCACACTCCGCCGCCACCCGGAACAACCCCGCCTCCGTCTGCATCACCGCCACCGTGTGCGCAAACGTCTCCAGATACCGCTCCAACGACCCCGAATCCGCCGCCGACACGAACCACCGACCCAACTCCGACGGATCCGTCACCGGCAACACATGACCCACCTCGTCCGCCAACTCCACCACCGTCGCCGGCCGCAACCCACCATCCAGATGGTCATGCAGCAGCACCTTCGGCGCCCGAACAATCTCCGCCAACGAAACAGCCACCATGGGTGGAGGGTAGTAGGTTCCGACGTCGCGCTCCGGCACGGGACACGGGTATTGCCGATGCCCGCGCGGGTGCCGGTCACCAGCCAGGCAGGATGTCTACGATGCTCACCGACGTACTGCCGTACCTGCGCTGCCCGGTCTGCCGAGCGCCGCTCGCCGCCCGCGACGGCGGCGTCCCCCGCGCGGGCGGCACCAACGGCAACGCCGACGGCGCCGTGCGGGCGCTGCGCTGCCCGGCTGGACACAGCTTCGACGTGGCCCGGCAGGGCTACGTGGACCTGGTGACCGGCCGGGCCCGGCACGCCGGCGACTCCGCCGAGATGGTCGCCGCCCGCGACGAGTTCCTTCGAGCCGGACATTTCGACGTGGTCGCCACGGGGCTGGTCGAGGCGGTGGGCAGCCCGGCCCTCGACGACCGAGCCCCCGACAACCGGGTCGCGGGCAGGCCGACTCCGGACGACCGGGCCGGGCCGATCGTGGTCGATGCCGGCGCCGGGACCGGGGCCTACCTCGCGGCGGTGCTCGACGCGCTGCCCGGCGCCGTCGGACTCGCCCTGGACCTGTCCAAGGCGGCGGTACGCCGGGCCGCCCGCGCCCATCCGTCGGCCGCCGCGGTCCGCTGCGACACCTGGCGACCGTTGCCCGTCGCCGACGCCTGCGCCGATCTGGTGCTGAACGTGTTCGCTCCGCGCAACGGCGGGGAGTTCGCCCGGATCCTGCGCCCGCGCGGCGCGCTGGTCGTGGTCACCCCGCTGCCCGACCATCTCGGCGAGGTGATCGGCCCCCTCGGGTTGCTCCGGGTGGACCCGGCGAAGGACGACCGTACCGGCGCGGCGCTACGGCACCATTTCGACCGGGTCGCGCTGCACGTCCTACGCCGCCGGCTGCGCCTGTCGCACCGCGACGTCACCGCGCTGGTACGGATGGGGCCGAGCGCCCGGCACACCGACCCGGCCGACCTGGCCTCGGCGATCGCCGCGCTGCCGGAACCGGTCACCGTCAGCGCCGCCGTCCAACTGGCGATCTACCGCTGCCAGCCGGGCAGCTGACCGAGGACCGGATCAGGTCGACAGGTCGACCTCTTCCCAGCCGGGCGGCGCGTCGTGGTACGGGCCCCGGAAAATGACCACCCATTCCAGGGCCCACCGCCGTTGTCCGATGGCGTTGGCGTCCACCACCCCGGGCAACGGGTCGCCCCGCCGTTCCGCTTCCAGGTAACCCCAGTCCAGGCAGTAGTAGAAGTCGAGCAGTACGGCGGCCTCGGCCGCGTCGCGGGGGGCGACGAGGGTCCGGGAGCGCCATTGGGCGAAGGTTTCGCCGGCCGCCAGGTTCGGCAGCAACGCCATCAGCCGATCGTCGGAGACCGCGACCGGGTCGAGATGCCGGGTCAGCCCCAGCACCCAGGCCAACGCGAAGATCGCGTCGTGGTGCAGGACGAACGAGCGGTGGTCGCCGCGCCCCCCGATGACGAACTGCCACTCCGGCGGGGTGACCAGCTCGACCAGATGCGAGTTGAGCAGCCAGCTCATCGCCGCCTGCGGTGGCATCCCGAAGCAGCGCGCCAGCACCAGATGCAGGATCGCGGTGCGGGCCTCGATCTCCGGGGTGGGCCGCAGCTCGACCCCGTCGCCCGGCTCCCAGACCAGCGGGAAGCCGGCCGGAGGCAACGGTAGGCGGAGCCGGCGCAGCTCGTCGAGACTCTCCGCGCGGATGGCCCGGGGGTCAGGAGCGAGTACGGTCACAGGCTTCGTTCCCTGCTAGTCGGCGGCGGCTTCTCTCCTGGACGGACCCCCGGCGAGGCAGGATATCCGCTCTGTGTCACGGGTACCACGACAAGGGGTGTCGGTGCGCCGGTCGCGGCGGATCAGGCGATCCGGTCGACGACCAGCTCGGTGGTCGCCGGTGGCGCGTCGGTGAGCTGAACGGGATCCGTTGGGCCGAACCCGCCGGAGAGGGCCGGCAGCACGTCGGCGATCCGGTCGGGGTCGTCGGCGCGCAGCTCGACGAGGGGATCACCGGCCCGGACCGACTCCCCCGGACGGCGGTGCAGGATCACCCCGGCGGCGGCGCTGACCGGATCCTCCTTGCGGGCCCGGCCGGCACCGAGCCGCCAGGCGGCCACCCCGATCGCGCGGGCGTCGACTGCGGCGACGTGACCGTCCCGGTCGGCGCGGACCAGTTCGGTTTCGGCGGCGACCGGTAGCGGGGCGTGCGGGTTCCCGCCCTGTGCGGTGATCATCGCCCGCCAGGTGTCCATCGCCCGACCGTCGCGCAGCGCGGCGGCCGGGTCGGCGTCGGGCAGGCCGGCGGCGTCGAGCATTTCGCGGGCCAGCGCGAGGGTGAGCTCCACGACGTCCGCCGGCCCACCGCCGGCGAGCACCTCGACCGATTCGGTCACCTCGACGGCGTTGCCGACCGCCCGGCCGAGCGGGGTGGACATGTCGGTGAGCAGGGCGACCGTGCGGACGCCGTGTGCGGCGCCCAGGTCGACCATGGTGCGGGCGAGCTGCCGGGCGTCGGCGACCGACGCCATGAAGGCTCCGCTGCCCACCTTGACGTCGAGGACCAGCGCGCCGGTGCCTTCGGCGATCTTCTTGCTCATGATCGAGCTGGCGATCAGCGGGATTGCTTCGACGGTGCCGGTGACGTCGCGCAACGCGTACAGCTTGCGGTCGGCCGGGGCGAGGCCGTCGCCGGCCGCGCAGATGACCGCGCCGACGTCGCGCAGCTGGTCGACGAAGCGGTCGTTGGTCAGGTCCGCCCGCCAGCCGGGGATCGACTCCAGCTTGTCCAGGGTGCCGCCGGTGTGGCCGAGCCCTCGGCCGGACAGCTGCGGTACGGCGGCGCCGCAGGCGGCGACCAGCGGGGTCAACGGCAGGGTGATCTTGTCGCCGACGCCACCGGTGGAGTGCTTGTCGACGGTGGGCCGAGGTACGCCGGACAGGTCGAGCCGCTCGCCGCTGGCGATCATGGCGGCGGTCCACCGGGCGATCTCCGCGGTGTCCATGCCGCGTAGCAGGATCGCCATGGCCAGCGCCGACATCTGCTCGTCGGCGATCTCACCCCGGGTGTACGCGGCGATGGTCCAGTCGATCTGGGCGTCGCTGAGCCGGCCGCCGTCGCGTTTGGTGCGGATCACGTCGACGACGCCGGCCATCTTGGTGCTGTCACTAGACAAATCGGTCATACCTTCACAATGGTTCCAGGGTCGCGGGCGACGCCGGAGAGGGCGGGGTAGGAAAATCGGCTGCCGGATGCTCGCGGTGCTGCTGCCGGGTGCTCGCGGTGCTACCGCGCTCGATCAGCCGGTCCAGCGGGTGCTCACCTCGGTCGGCGGGTCGCCTTCGCCGGCCCAGGAGACCCCGCCGTCGGCGTCGACCACCACCACCCGGTGGGTGCGCGCCCGGCCCCAGGCCACCACCGACTCGGCAGACGGCCAGCTCGGTGCCTCCTCCAGGATGCCCGAGCCGGCCGCCTCGCCGGTGGATTCGGACCGTTCCCAGTAGCCGGTCCAGACCAGCTCGCCGCCGGCCGAATCGGGATGTACGAAGACGGTGCCCCGGCCCCGCCACTTGGCCAGCCGGGCCGGCACCGCGGTGTCCGGTGCCACCACCGGGCGGCCGGCGGCGTCGGCCCGCCCGACGTGCTCGGGGCCGACCCGGTCCCGCTCCGCCGCGCCACGACCGACGCCGGGGGCGAGCGCGGCGGCCGCGAGGTCCGCCGGGCCGAACGCGTGCGGCAGCAGCTCTGCCACGGTCAACGGCGCCGGCAGCGCTTCGACCTGGCATTCCGGCCCGCCGTGCTCCCACAACAGCTGGCGACAGCGCCCGCACGGCATCAGCGGCTGACCGTCCCCGCCGACGCAGGACAACGCCACCAGCCGGCCACCGCCGGTGCTGTGCAGCGACGAGACGACGCCACACTCGGCGCAGAGCACCACGCCGTACGCGGCGTTCTCGACGTTGCAGCCGACGACCACCCGGCCGTCGTCGACCAGCCCAGCCGCGCCGACCGGAAAGTTCGAGTACGGCGCGTACGCGTGCCGCATCGCCTCGGTCGCGGCCCGCCGCAGCTCCACCCAGTCGATCTCCACGACTGCCCTCCTCACCTGCACCGGCCACCGCCACCGGCCGGTCGGTCCGGTTCGTTCGACCGGACCTGACCGGCCAGTAGTAAACGGTAACCGGCGTTGATCAGGCTTTGATGTAGGGCTTGCCGTCGGCGGCCGGTGCCCGTACCCGGCCGACCAGTCCGGCGACCGCGAGCAGCGTCGCCAGGTACGGCAGCATCGCCAGGAACTGGCTCGGGATGGCGCTGCTGATCGCCCCCAGGTAGGCACCGAGCTGGTCGGCGAAGCCGAAAAACAGCGACGCCAGCAGCGCCCCGGTGGGACTCCACCGGCCGAAGATCATCGCGGCGAGGGCGATGAAGCCCTTGCCGCCGATCATGTTCTTGGTGAACGAGTAGAGCAGCAGGGTGTACGACCCGCCGCCGATCCCGGCCACCATGCCGGCCAGCAGCACGTTGCGGTAACGCAATCCCAGCACCCGTACGCCGAGGGTGTCCGCCGCGATCGGGTGTTCGCCGATCGACCGGGTCCGCAGCCCCCACCGGGTCCGGAACAGCGCCACATTGATCACCACGACCAGGATCAGCGCCAGGTAGAGGAAAATGCTGCCCCGGAACAGCGCCGGCCCGAGCACCGGGATGTCGGACAGCAGCGGGATCTCCCAGGTGCCGAAGTGCGGCGGCTGGTTGTAGGCCGGCTGGTCGGTCTGCATCAGCCGCTCGTAGAGGAAGCCGGTCAGGCCGATCGCGAACAGGTTCAGCACGATGCCGATGACCACCTGGTCGACCAGGTAGCGGATGGCGAACAGGGCCAGCAGCAGCGAGATGAACGCCCCGCCGAACGCGGCGGCGATCAGCCCGACCCAGACGTTGCCGGACATGGTGCCGATCAGCGCACCGGCGAACGCACCCATCAGCAGCTGTCCTTCGATGGCCACGTTGACCACCCCGGAGCGTTCGCAGAGCACCCCGGCCAGCGAGCCGAAGATCAGCGGCAACGCCAGCAGGAAGGTGCCCCGGACGATGTTGACCATCGGCATGAAGTTCTGCCCGGTCGGCGCGGTGGAGATCTGCCAGCAGAGGAAGCTGACCACGAAGCCGACGATGCCGACGCCGAGCAGCCAGCGGAACCAGCGGGCACCGTACGGGCTGAGCAGCAGCACGCCGGCGGCGAGGGTCGCCAGGCCGAACAGCACCGCGCCCAGGTTGCCGGGGATCCGCAGCGCGGCCCCGCCGGCGGTCTCGCTGAGCGTGAACCGGGCCTGCTGCTCGGCGGCGAGCGAGCCGAAGACGGCGGCCGCGACCACACCGGCGGCGACCAGGACAGCGCCGCTGATCCGGGTACGGTTCCAGAACCGTTGCACCACCGCCACCGGGGCGTCAGTTGCGATCATGGTGGACAACGCGGTCACCAGCCCTTCGCCATGCTGGTCTGCAACCGGGCGGACCGGGCCGCCCGGAGCTGGAAGATCGCCTTCACCAGGGCGGGGGCGGCGATGAAGATGACGATCAACGCCTGGAGCACGGTGACCAGTTCCAGTGAGATGCCGGAACCCGACTGCATCGCGTTGCCACCGGCCCGCAGCGCCCCGAACAGCAGCGCCGCCAGCGCGACACCCCACGGTTTGACCCGGCCGAGCAGGGCGACCAGGATGCCGTCGAAGCCGATCTGGGCCGCGACCAGCGGGGTCAACGCGTTCGCCGTGCTGCCGAGCACCATGTTGGCGCCGCCCAGCCCGGCGAGCCCGCCGGCGACCACCATCAGCAGTACGTAGGTGCCGGTGACGCTGATCCCGGCGGTCCGCGCGGCGTCCGGGTTGGCGCCGACGGCGCGCAGTTCGAAGCCGAACGTGGACCGGTTGAGCAGCCACGCGACGGCGGCGGTGACGACGACCGCCAGCAGGATGCCGGCGTGCACCCGCAGCCCGTCGCCGAGCAGCCGGGGCAGCTGGGCGGTGGTGTCCACCGGCCGGCTGATCGCGTCCGGCCGGTCCGGGTTCTGCACCCCGGGCTGCACGATGATCCAGGTGAGGAAGTACAGCGCCACGTAGTTGAGCATGATCGTGGTGATCACCTCGTGGGCGCCGGTACGGGCCTTGAGGAATCCGGGGAAGAAGCCCCACAGCGCGCCGCCGAGCGCCCCGGCCAGCACCGCGACGACCACGTGCAGCACCAGCGGCAGCGGCAGCAGGAAGCCGGCCAGCGCGGCCACCACGACGCCGATGATCGCCTGCCCTTGAGCGCCGATGTTGAACAGGCCGCCCCGGAAGGCCAACGCCACCGACAGCCCGGTGAAGACCAGCGGCGCGGTGTAGGTCAGCGTCTCGGAGATCGGCCGGAACACCGTCGACCACTCGGCGTCTCCGGCGAAGAAGGACCGTACCGCCGACGGGTCGATCACCGAGCCCTTGAACAGGTTGGCGTACGCCTCGCTGACCAGGGTCCAGCTGGCGGACAGCGCGTCGCCCGGGCGGGCGAAGAAGTAGGTGTAGGTGGCGAGCACCTCCGGGTCGGAGATGATCATCAGTACGCCGCCGATGACCACGGCCAGCAGGAGCGCGAGCACCGTCACGGTGACGGTGTTGGCGGCCCACAGGTTGTGCAGGAAGCGCTGGCCGAGGGAGTCACCGCCGGGGGCGGGCGGGCCGGTGCCGGCGGGCGGCTCGGCGTCGGCCGCGGTGCTGGCGTCGACGGCGGCGTGCGCGGCGGCCGCCGGCTCGGCGTCGGCGGGCGGCTTGTCCGGCGAACCGGCCGACGAGCCGTTGTCGCTGCTCATTGCGTCCCTTCTTGCTCGGTCCCGCCGGTGACCCCGGCCATCAGCAGGCCGATCCGTTCCCGTGGGGTGTCCGGTCCGACCACGGCGATGATCCGGCCGCGGTACATCACCGCGATCCGGTCGGCCAGCCCGATCACCTCGTCCAGTTCGCTGGAGACGACCAGGACGCCGGTGCCGGCGTCGCGTTCGTCGACGATCCGGCCGTGGATGAACTCGATGGAGCCGACGTCGACGCCCCGGGTCGGCTGGGCGGCGATGAACAGCTTCAGCGGCCGGCTCAGCTCCCGGGCCACGATCACCTTCTGCTGGTTGCCGCCGGACAGGGTGCCGACCGCCGCCTGTCCCGAGGACGTACGGATGTCGAACTGGGCGATCCGCTCGGTCGCGGACGCGGCGATGGCCGCCGGCCGCAGCGCCAGACCGGAGCCGAACGGCGGTTGGTCGTACAGGTCGAGCACCAGGTTCTCGGCGACGCTGAACTCCTTGACCACGCCGTCGATGCTGCGGTCCTCCGGCACGTAGCCGACCCCGGCGCGCAGCACCCGTTTGGTGCTCCAGCCGTCGATGCGCTCGCCGTTGAGGGTGACCGTGCCCGCCGCCGACGGCAGCAGGCCCATGATCGCCTCGACGAGTTCGGTCTGGCCGTTGCCCTGCACTCCGGCGATGCCGAGCACCTCGCCGGCCCGTACGGTCAGGTCGACGCCGTCGACCACCCGTACGCCGCGCTCGTCGTCGACGACCAGGCCGGCCACTTCGAGCACCGGCTCCCCCGGCTGTGCCGGGGTCTTGTCCACGGTGAGGCTGACGCTGCGGCCGACCATCAGCGCGGCCAACTCGTCGCGGCTGGCGGTCGGCTCGGCGGTGGCGACGGTACGGCCTCGCCGGATCACCGTGATCCGGTCGGCGATCGCCTTCACCTCGCCGAGCTTGTGGGTGATGAAGACGATCGACTTGCCGGCCGCCTTCAGCGACCGCATGACGGTGAGCAGGTCCTCGGTCTCCTGTGGGGTGAGCACGGCGGTCGGCTCGTCGAGGATCAGCAGGTCGACGTCGCGGGTCAGCGCCTTGACGATCTCCACCCGCTGCTGGATGCCGACCGGCAGGTCCTCGATCACCGCGTCCGGCTCGACCGCCAGGCCGTACCGGTTGGAGACGTCGACCACCTCGGCGCGGGCCCGGCGCTGGTCGAGGAAGCCGAGCAGCCCGCCCCGGGTGCGTTCGGCACCGAGCATGACGTTCTCCGCCACGGTGAGCACCGGCACCAGCATGAAGTGCTGGTGCACCATGCCGATGCCGGCGGTGATGGCGTCCCGTGGGCTGCGGATCTTGATCGGGGTGCCGTCCACCAGGATCTCGCCCTCGTCCGGCTGCAGCAGCCCGTAGAGGACGTTCATCAGGGTCGACTTGCCGGCGCCGTTCTCGCCCAGCAGGGCGTGGATCTCGCCGGGCTCGACGGTCAGGTCGATGTGGTCGTTGGCGACCAGGTCGCCGAAGCGTTTGGTGATGCCGCGCAGTTCGAGTCTCAGCGGAGCCTCCCGGGGAGACTCCGGGCCACCGGCGGGTGCCCGGAGGGGTCGATGGCTGAGGCCGCCCCTGTCACCGGGGTCTGTGGACCCCGGTGACAGGGGCGGGGTGTCGCTCGCGAGGCGTGCCGGGGCAGCCCCGGCGCGCCAGCCGCCGGTTACTCCGGCTGCGCGTCGGAGGTGACCTCGATGGTGCCGGCGATGATGTCCGCCTTGAGCTGCTCGACCTCGGCCTTCAGCTCGTCGGAGACGCGGTCGTCGAACTCGTTGTACGGGGCCAGCGAGACGCCGTTGTTCTCCAGGTTCCCCAGGTAGCCCGGGTCGGCGGCGAGCTCGTCGCCGTTCGCGCCGGCCAGCACGGCCTGCTTCACCGCGTCCGGGATGTTCTTGACCACGGTGGTCAGGAAGGTGTCGCAGTACTGCGCGGCGCTCTCGCAGCCGTCGACGTCGACCCAGATGACGCTGTACGCGCCACCGGCGGCCTGCGCGGCGGCGGCGGTGCCGAGCCCGGCGCCACCGGCGACCGGCATGATCACGTCGGCGCCCTGGGCGACCAGGCTGTCGCCGACCTTCTTGCCCTCGTCCTGCTTGACGAAGTCGTTGGTGAACGAGCCGTTCTGGGTCGCCTTGTCCCAGCCCAGCACCTGCACGTCGGCGCTCTTCACCTCGTTGTAGTGGGCGACGCCGTCGACGAAGCCGTCCATGAAGATGGTCACCGGCGGGATCGGCAGGCCGCCGTAGGTGCCGACGATGCCGCTCTCGGAGAAGCCGGCCGCCAGGTAGCCGGCGAGGAACGCGGCCTGGGCGGTGTCGAACTGCATCGGGTATACGTTGGCCTGGCCGGTCGTGGCGTCGACGATGCCGAACTGCTGGTCCGGGTTGGCCTCGGCGACCGCGGTGGTGGCGTCGCCCATCAGGCCGCCGACGGCGAGGATGAAGTCGCAGTCCCCGGTGACGTAGCCGGTCAGGTTCGGCTCGTAGTCGGCCTCGGCGCTGGAGGCGACGTAGTCGCCGTCGACCGCGTCGTTCTCGCTCTGTGCCGCCTCGATCCCGGCCCAGGCCGAGGCGTTGAAGGACCGGTCGTCGATGCCGCCGACGTCGGTCACCATGCACGCCTTGTACGCCTCGGTGGGCTCGCCACCGGTGCCGTCCGTGCCTTCATTATCGGGTGCCTCGCCGCACGCGGCAGCGGTGAGCGCCAGCCCACCCGCCGCGAACATCGAGACGATCCGCATCCCACGCGTAGCGCGCAAGACGGTCTCCTTCCATTGCACACCGCAGACTGTCGCGGCATCGCGTCCCCACCCGGCCGGTCGGACCGGACGTACTTTGGACGGGAGCGTACGCGCGGTCCCGTCCACCGGCCGACAATCGTGCACGACTGTTGAGCCGCCGTTACCCTCGCGTAACTCTCCCGCGCGGGAGATCACCCGCGGATCCGCAGGATCGCTCCCGCCGCCGACCCTATAAGGGGCGGCAGCGGGTCGTCGGCGGTTCACCCGGTCGTGACCGGGGCAGGTGACGGCACGGTCGGTCGCGGTACGGTGGCGTGGCGTCAGCGCCAGAAGACGGCGACGGCGGCGTTGACCAACGTCAGCACGATGATCGCCAGGAAATGCCCCTTGTTGACCGATTCGCGCTTACGGGAGAAGAAGACCATCGCCAGGATGGCGAGCCCGAGCACCAGTTTGGTAACGAGTTTCGCCGGGGCCGGTTCGGCGCCGTCGCGCAGCGGCGCGGACAGCCCGATGCCGGTGACGACCTGGATCACCGCGCCCCAGAGCATGGCCGGGTTGACCCGGATGTGACCGCTGAACCACTGGACGGCGGCACCACCGAGCAGCAGCGCGAACCCGATCAGGTGGGCGTAGAGCAGTACGAGTCTGAGAGCTTCCACCTGCTCATCCTCGCGCACCGTGCCGTGCCCGGCCGCCCCCGGGTCCGGCACGTCCTACCCGCTCAGAGCAGCGGGCAGCTGTCGATGTACTCGGAGAAGGCGCGGTCGTCGGCCGGCGGCGGGCAGAGGAACTGCTCGTACCGCAGATCGTCGTCGACGAACCGCTTCAACCAGGCGACACTGGACGAGGCGATCGTGGCATTCGGGATGTTGGGCGCGAAGTGGCTGGCACCCCGCAGTTCCAGATACGCCGACTCGAGGTCGTCCGGGAAGCTCGCGTGGAACCGTTCCGAGTGGCGCCGTACCGAAGCGATGCCGTCCCGCTCTGCGCCGATGATCATCGTCGGCACCTGCAGGTCGGACCAGTTCTTGGTGAGGTTCCACGGGGTCAACGGGATGGCTGCCCGCAGTTCGGGCCGGGCGTCCGCCGCTTCCAGGGCTCCTCCCCCACCCATTGAGTGTCCGATCACTGCCAACCGGTCGGCGTCGACCCGGTCCTGCACCGAACTGTCCTCAGTGAGGAAGTCCAGCGCGGCGAGCATCTGCCGGCCCCGACTGGCCGGCTGGTCGGTCGTCGTGTTCGTGTCGATGTTGAACACCACGAAGCCCTGCGACGCCAGCCTCGGTGCCAGCCACGCCATCGACGACTGCCGGGCAGTGAAACCGGGCGCGATCACCACCCCGCCGAAGGTGCCCTCCGTGGTCGACGTCGGGAAGAAGATGGTCCCACCCCCGAAGCCCGAGGCCTGGGAACGACGTACCACCGTCTCGTCGATGTCGAACGGACCGTTGGCCGCCGCGATGCTGGCCGCCGACGGCGCCGGTCCCCGCTCGAACGGGCTCTCCGCCGCCTGCGCGGTCGGCGCCAGTACGACGCCGGCGGAGATCGCCGCCGCCGCCGCGCCGCCCACGAAGAGGTTCCGCAGCCGGAGCCAGCCCGGCCAGTTGCGCGGGCGGCGCCGCCGCCCGCGCGGCGACCGGTAGGCCGCCGTCGATGCTGTCTGTCCTGTCACGATCCTGCTGCCCTTCCTCGTCGCGACAGGGATGTTTACGCAGGTCAATAGGGCTGTCCTGCACCTGTCGCAACTCGGGGTACGGCGGTCGGACACCGGCGGATCATGGGATTGGCCGAACGTCTGAACACCTCGGTACGGACAGCCAGGTACCGCTGCTGTCCTGGTGATCGGAGGTGGTCCCGCCCCCTCTCAGCATGCTCACAGCGCGTCTGCAGCATCATCGCCGGCATGCGAGCGGTGATGTTCGACGCGTACGGCCCGCCCGACGTGCTCACCCAGGTCGATCTGCCGACACCCGTACCCCGTGGCGACCAGGTGCTGGTCCGGGTGCACGCCACCACGGTGACCTCCGCCGAGTGCGGGATGCGCCGGGGCGAACCCCGCTGGGGCCGGGCGATCATCGGCTTGCGACGCCCGCGCAACGGGATCCGGGTGCTCGGGCTGGAGTTCGCCGGCGAGGTCACCGCCACCGGGCCGGCGGCCAGCCGGTTCCGGGTCGGCGACCGGGTTTTCGGCTTCACCGGCTTCGGCGTCGGGGCGAACGCCGAGTACAAGTGCCTGTCTGAGCGGGCGTCGATGACGACGATGCCGGCGAACGTGACGTACCCGCAGGCTGCCGCGACCGTGGACGGCTTCACCACCGCCTGGCACTTCCTGCATGACCTGGCCGACCTGCGGCCGGGCCAGAAGGTGCTGGTCGTCGGCGCCTCCGGCAGCATCGGCACGTACGCCGTCCAGCTCGCGAAGCACCTCGGCGCCGAGGTGCACGGCGTGTGCAGCGGCCGCAACGTCGAGTTGGTCGGCTCGCTCGGCGCACACCGGGTGTTCGACTACACCGCCGAGGATTTCACCGCCAGCGGCGAACGCTACGACGTGGTCTTCGACACGGTCGGTCGCAGCTCGTTCGCCCGGTGCCGGCCGGTGCTCGCCCGGCGCGGCTGCTATCTGCCGACGACCAGGCTGGTGACGAACAGCCTGCTGACAGGCGGCACGGCCGTCACCCGCGGCCGGCGGGTCCGGACCGGGATGTCGGTACGCAAGCACGCCGCCCTGGCCGCGCTGCGGGACCTGCTCGGCGACGGCCGGCTCCGGGTCGTCATCGACCGCAGCTACCCGTTGGCCGAGATCGTCGAGGCCCACCGGTACGTCGACAGCGGACACAAGGTCGGCAACGTCGTGATCACCGTCGTGGACGGCGACGCCCCGCCTGAGTCGCGCCGCGCCGGGCACACGGCTCGGGAACCCAAGGTGTCTCCGCAGGGTTGATGCCACAGGTGCATCAAAATGCACCTGTGGCATCAACCCCGGACCGATGGCGTGACACTGCGTCGAGGTGGCGGACGACAACCCGGGCCGGCGTCGTCGTTACCCCCGGCCGGAGGCCCGCCGATCCGCGGCAGGTCCTGACCGGGCATCAGCGCCCGGTTCAGACCGACGGATGCTGAGCGGGTGCCAGGCTGTCGTGGGTGTCCGGCGCGGTTGCCGGTGCCGACCGAGCGCGGTCGAGGCGGGTGGCGGCGACGTATCCGAGCAGCAGCCCGACGGCGATCGCGCCGGGCAGGTAGGTGATGCCGTCGTAGGCTCGCCCGTACTCCATCGGGAAGAGCGCGAGCCGGGACAGGGCAAGTGCGGCAAAGACCGTGCCGGGCGTGATGAGGAACCCGACGATCAACAGTGGCACGGTGAGAAGCAGGTGCAGGCCGACGCGTCGCGGGGAGGATGACCGGCTGTGTATCCCGACGACGGCCCAGGCCGCTGCGGGGACCGCGAAGGCTACGGGCAGGGTGACGACCAGGAAATCGATCAAAGGACGTTGCCCGTTCAAAGTGGGTTCGGGCGTGTACTGGAAGAAGAGGACACCACCGACTGCCGTGGTGAGGGCGAGAGCGGTTGGCAGCCGCCAGAACGGCCGGCGCGGCCGGCGCCTCGACGTGGCCAGGACACCCATGACGGCGATCACCGTCAGTACGGTGGGCAGGCCCACCGCGACCAGCAGCAGGGACGGGGGAGCCGATACCCCGGGCACGATGTAGAGCCGGGCCAGGAAGCCGCCCGGGACGAGGAACGCGGCCAGCACCGTGATGGTGACGACGAGGCGACGTGGTCGCGCAGGCGGCCGTCCGGTCATGGCCGGACGGGTCGAGGCCGCCCAGACCACGATGCCGACAACGAGCCCACCCGCAGCGAGCCAGGGCAGCAGCCGAGGATCCGCCCAACCGCCGCGCACCACCACCATGTTGACTCCCAGCAGTACGACCGAGCCGGCAAGCGTCGGTCGCAGTGGTCGGCCTCGGTAGGCGGCGGCGCACAACAGGCACAGCGCGGCACACACGATGCCGCACAGTTGCAACTCGTGCATCCACACCCGCCCCTCCTGGGTCGACCACCCCTGCCAGCCGGCGGGCTCCGAGGACGGCCATGAGCCGTTCGGTAGAGGGCCCGTCCAGGAGTTCTGTACCCCGATGTTGGGGGTCAGGTAGGCCAAGGTGACCGCCCAGGCCAGGACCGAGTAGACCGCACCGGCGAGGGCGGTGCGGTGCCACCACGGGCCACGTGCGACAGCCGGGGTCTGGCCGGTCAAACCTGCGCCGGTCAAACCTGCGCCGGTCACGGTCGGGCTGGTCACGGTCGGGCTGGTCCGTTCGGACCCACGCTGACCGGAGATACCCCGGCCGGGATCGGGTGCCGTCGACGTGCTGGTCGCGGCGGCCTCGATCGGCCGGGCGAGTCTGATCGCATGGGCCAGGGCAAGCACCACCGAGACGAGGGTCAGATTGGGCAGGATCGCCAGGGCGGCCTCTATCGGCAACGAGGTGCCGAAGGCGTCGTACGTCAACAGCAGGATCGGTTCGCGTACCAGATCGGTGAGCCACCACCAGGGCTGACCCGCCGCTTCGGCCGGTGTCTGGGGTGCCACCAGCACCATCGTGTAGGCGCTGACCAGCATCAGGGCGGGAGCGGCCAGCACGGCCGAGCCGACGGCCGACACCAGACGCCTGCGGCGGGACAGCGCCGCGACGCCCGCCGCCACCGGCGGGAGCAGCACCGACAGACACAGTGCCACGACGACGGCGAACCAGGAGCCGTCCCAGACCCTGTTCGCGCTACGGGCCAGCACATCGAGGGTGAGCAGGCCGGCTGTCACGGGTAGGGTCGCCCACCCACAGCCTGCCGGGCTGACCGGCCGGCCGGCACGTCGTCGCAGCAGCCGCCGGGCGAGCAGCGTGCCGACGGCTGCCGCGACAAGGATGTAAGCCGCATAGCTCACGGCGAAGAAGGTAATGACCGAGGCCATCGGTGTACGCGCCACCGCGTCGATCAGCCAGGCCAGGGAGGACACCGCCATCGCTGCCGTGACCAGCACGAACAGCGGCGCAAGGAACAGCCATCCCGCGTGTATCTGGGTGGGTGAGGGTCTGGGCAGCCGGGGCAGCGGTACCGGTTCCGCGCCCGGCGGGCGGGCGAGCGCGAGACTGGCCGCGAAGCGGAGCTGCCGCCACTTCCGCAGCACAGCGACAGCGCCTTGCTCATGGCCGAGTGCGTACAACTCGCCGGCCCACTCCCGGCTCATCTCCTCGCGCAGGTGTGCCGGCCAACGCCGCGCCGCCGCAGCCAGCAGCCAATCGGCGATCCGCTGGGTCAAGGTGCTCACCACCCCGGCGCCGATGTGAAGGTCGCGGCGTCGGCGGCCCGAGCGCCACCGGCGCCCCGCGGGCGCAGTTTCGCCCGCAGGGCGGCGAGCTCGGCGCGGGCCGCCACGACTCCGTCCGGCGTCAGGCGGTGGTAGCGCCGGGCAGGCCGTCCTTCTGCACGGGGGTCGATGTCCTCCCAGTCGGCCCGTAGCCAGCCCGCCTCCTGCAGCCGGGCCAGGATCGGATACAAGGTGCCGCTGGGCTGGCCGGTGGCCTGCATGAGCTCCAGGCCGTACCGGCCGGCCTGCGGATCGTCGAGTAGTACCGCCAACACCTGAGCCACACTGGTGGTGACCCGGACACGTTCGGTCATACGTGGACCATACTCGGTCCTCTACATAGGGGCTATCCCTCAACCTGGCCCGGGTGCCCGCCGACGTTGCCTCCGCAACCTCTGCTCAGGGCTGCAGCCACCATGGACTGCTGTACGCCACCCCGAAGTCGTTGCACGGGTGCCCGGCCGGGCCGGGCGTCGGGTTGGCCAGCTCCGGGTCGGAGACCCGCAGCACGATCCAGTCGCCGTCGGCGACGTCCAGCGGCACCGTGAAGTCGGCGACCGACCCGGAGACGGTGTCGACGACGTCGACGACGGTCGGCACCGATGTCCCGGGGCGCAGCACCTGGACCCGCAGCGGCTTGCCGTCCCAGACCGCACCCCGGTCCAGGTCCACCCGGAACCGGACGTCACCGGAGGTCAGCCCGATGACCCCACCCATCCGTACGCCGTTGGCGGTCGCATCGAGCCGCAGGCCGGACACCCGGGTGGCGAAACAGCGGCGGGCCGCCATCGCCTCGAACACCGCCGCGCGGGTGTTCTCGGCGACCCACAGACCGCTGCGGCCCTTGCCTTCGTGGAAGCCCCAGGTGGTGCCGTGCTCGTCGGTGACCCCGGTCAGACCGGGCCGCCAGCCGGCGTTGAGGCAGGCCACCAGCGGCGATGCCACCCAGGACGACCAGCCCTCGAACAGGTAGTCGTCGGTTCGGTTGAACATCTCCAGGCCGACGAGCTGCTGCCGCGCCGAGGCGTCGTACGAGAAGTTGTCGAACCGGCCGATCTCCCGGCCCGGGTGGTTGAAGCTGGCCAGGCCGCCGGGCCGACCGGTCAGCCACCGGTAGAGGCTGCCGGGGCTGCCGGCCCGCAGCAGGTCGGCGAAGTCCGAGGTGTTCCACACGTTGATGTGACCCTGCAACGGGTGCGACCACTCGAAGCCACGGATCGCGGTGAACTGACCGGGGTCGTCGGCCGCATTGGCGAGGTCACCGGTGGCCCGCCACTCTGACTGGCTGAGCCCGCTGATGGCGAACATCGTCGCGTGGTCGGTGAGCGCGGCGACGTCGAGCCCGGCCTCGCGCATCGAGGCGAACGCGTCGTCGGCGCTGCCGTCCCCGTCGGACATCACAGTGTGGTTGTGCAGGTCGGCGTGGACCAGGGTGGTCCCCTGACTGATCCGCGACGCCCGGGACGCGCCGGGTGCGCCCATTGCCGTCGCGCCGGCCGACGCCGCACCGGCTGTCATGGCGGTGGCGGCCCGGGCGGTGCCGGGGACGGCGGCGAGCATCAGCATGCCGCCGGCAGCGGCCAGCATCGATCTGCGACCGAGGCCACCGGCCGGGTGCGTGGCGGGGTCGATCTGGCCGTACGGCTGCTGGCCCGTCTGGTGGTCGTCGGGTGTGTGATGGCAGTGGTGGGGGTGTGATCCACTCATGCCAATCATTAGATCGATATAAGTCTTTCCGGAACGCTGCGTCGAGCTGACCGGCGGGCGAACACCACGCGTCTCACCCGACGGGGCCCCACCCGCCGACTGTGGTTCGGCATGATCACTTGACCTGCAGCTGGAAGAGCGTCGGCGTGTCGCCCAGCAGAACGTCAAGTGATCATGCGGGCAAGGTGCCTGACTGGCGCGACCCACTTGGCGCCAGGGCAGGGTGCCACCGCGCCGCCGACCCTATTTGCCGTGCTCTGCAGGGCCGGTGGCGCGGTAGAAGACGAAGCTGGCGAGTCGACCGAGCCGACCGCGGCTGCGGCCGTTCTCCGTACCGCCGGTCAGGCCGGCCTCGGCAGCGCGGCCAGCACCCGCTCGGGCCGGCTGGCCACCACCCGGGGGTCGTTGTGCAGACGTCCGGCTCCGTGGCCCGGGGCCGTACCGTCGATGTCGACGACGTGGAGACGACGTGGAACTGACCGCCGGGGCGCAGCACCCGGCGGACCTCCCGCAACGCGCTGGCCCGCTCCTCGTCGGTCAGGTGGTGCAGCATGAAGGCGGACAGCACCCGGTCCACGCTGGCGTCGGGCAGCGGCAGGTCGCCGGCGAAGGCGACCTCGTAGCCGATCGGCAGCTTGGCGCGGGCGGCCTTGCGCCGGGCCAGCCGCAGCGCGCCCTGGTCCGGGTCGATGCCGACAGCGTCGACGTCCGACTGCCGGCACAGCAGCGCCCGCAGCAGGTTGCCGGTGCCACAGCCGATCCCCAGCACGCGCAGCCCGGGCCGGATCTCGGCCCGGTCGAGCAACTGCTGGTGCACCCGCCCAGCGCCGACCAGCCGGCTGAACGGGTCGTAGAGCGGTAGCAGCCACTGCCGCCCCATCGCGGGCAGGTAGTGCTGGTGCGGACGACTGGCAGCGCGTGGTCCGGTCATGTCACCCTCCGGTATCAGACGAGATTCGGTCACGGATCCAGCGTTGTCCGCTGCTCGCAGCGCGACATCGGTGAGGGTGTGGAGACGATGCGACAAAGTTCGGATCCGGCTTCCCGGGTGGTCGGCATCGCCGGGCGGGGTGTGCCGGTGGTCGGCTTTCCCCGCGTGCCCGGCCTTGCCCCGGTGGCGGTGGCCCGGATCCAGCGGCGCATGCCGAGCAGCGCCGCGATCCCCGCCGACGCGCACACCCACGACTTCGTCGCGCTCTGCTACGCCGAACGGGCCGACGCGACGGTGCGACGCGACGGCCATCAGGACGCCGCACTCGCCCACCTGACCCTGCTGCTGGTGGCCGCGGCCCGGTTGTCGACCAGCGTCGCCGACCAGCTGCGCGCCTCGGACGAGCCGATCTCGCTGGCCGACGTCGCCGCGGAACTCGCGCTCACCGCCGGTCACCTCACCACCGTGGTACGCCGCCGGACCGGCCGCACCGTCCAGCAGTGGATCGCCCAGCGACGCATGCAGCAGGCCCGTACGCTGCTCGCCGAAACCGCGCTGACCGTGGCGGCGATCAGCCGCCGGGTCGGATACCCCGACATCAGCTACTTCATCAAACGGTTTCGCTCTGAGCATTCGGTGACCCCGGCACAGTGGCGGGCCGCCGGGTCCCGACGGTAGGGCGCGCCGCCCCGGTCGAGTGGCGCGCCCTGCCGCTGATCTGTCGCTGATCCAGTCGTTACGGCAGCTGCTTCAGCTCGTCGACGACGGCCCGCCGCACCACCGCCTGACTGAACGTTCGCCATGGAGTCGGACCGCCTGGACATCGTCCAGCAACTGCTCGATGACGTCGTAGCCGCCGGCGCGAACGAGATCGAGGCGGTGGACTTCGACGTGACGACAAAGGGCGAGATGCGCGCGGAGGCTCGGCGTCAGGCGGTCGCCGCCGCCCGGCGCAAGGCCGAGCTGTACGCCGAAGCGGCCGGTGTCCGGCTCGGCGCGGCCATACACATCGATGATGTCGATCCGGAGAATGTGGGGCACGAGCGGTACCGTGGGCACGGATCCGGCGGGCAAGCTTCCGCTCTGCACCTCGCACCCGGGCATGTGGTCGTCTCGGCTGCGGTGGTTCTCGGCTTCTCGATCACCCACGACTGAGGCGACGGCCCGATGGGGCCCGGCAGGTCGTGGCAGGATCGCGTCGTGGCAGTCATCGAGGTCGTCGTCGGCGACATCACGCGAGAAGCAGTGGACGCCATCGTCACAGCCGCCAACGAGTCGCTGCTCGGCGGCGGTGGAGTCGACGGGGCCGTCCACCGTGCGGCCGGCCCTCGCCTGGCGCGGGCCGGCGGCGCGATCGCCCCCTGCGAGCCTGGCGACGCCAAGGCTACGCCGGCGTTCGACCTCGACCCGCCGGTACGGCACGTCATCCACACTGTCGGGCCGGTCTGGGAAGGCGGCGGCCACGGCGAAGCCGACATCCTGGCCTCCTGCTACCGGCGCAGTCTGCGGGTCGCCGACGGACTCGGCGTGCGGGCGATCGCCTTCCCCGCGATCGCCACCGGCGTGTACGGCTTCCCCGCCGACCAGGCCGCCCGGATCGCTGCCGTGACCCTCGCGGCCACCCCGACCACCGTCGAACGGATCCGGCTCGTAGCGTTCGACGAGGACACCGCAGGGCACCTCCATGCCGCGCTGGCCTTCAGCTGCTGATCCGACGAGAGGCATCAAGCCGATGTACCGCCGGGGGCGTGCCCAGGGCGGACGAGGAGGGAAACACCTCTATGGTGGGCTGATGGCGTCGGTCAAGCAGTTCCAGGTCACCTTCGACTGCGCACAACCTGAGCGCGTCGCCCGCTTCTGGTGCGAGGTGCTGGGGTACGCCGTACCGCCGCCTCCGAAGGGGTTCGCCAGTTGGGACGACTTCGACCGCGCACTGCCGCCCGAACGTCAGGGCTCGGCGTTCGCCTGCGTCGATCCCACCGGGGTGGGTCCACGGCTGTTCTTCCAGCGCGTGCCCGAAGGCAAGACCGTCAAGAACCGGCTGCACCTCGACGTACGGGTCGGCACTGGTCTCGTCGGTGACGAGCGGGTGGCCGCGCTCGAGGCCGAATGCGCCCGACTGGTCGCGCTCGGCGCGGTACGCGTACGGCTGCTGCGCGCCGACGGTGTCAGCGAGTCGTGCCTCGTCATGCAGGACGTCGAGGGCAACGAGTTCTGCCTCGACTGAACAGTAGAAGACAGGTGACCGCTGCCGTCGCTGGCCGTACGGCGGTCAAATCGATGGCGCCGTGAAGACCTCGGCGGCACACTGGCGGCCATGCTGGCACAGGTACGAGACGTCGCCGATCTGGTGGCCGCCGGCCACCCGGTGAAGTTCCTGTTCTTCTGGGGCCATCAGCCGGAGGCGGACGGCAGCGTCGGCGCGGGTTGCCTCAGCCAGTGGTCGTCAATAGAATTCACTGTGGACGGTGTCACGTTCGCCACCGCCGAGCACTACATGATGTGGCGAAAGGCGGTCCTGTTCGACGACCCGCTCATGGCCGAAAGGATCCTCGTCGCACCCCACCCTCGCGCCGCCAAGGTGCTCGGCGGCTGGGTCGCCGGGTTCGACCAGCGAACGTGGAACGCCCATCGCGTCCCGATCGTGGTCGCCGGGAACCTGGCCAAGTTCAGCCAGCACCCCGACCTGCGCGCGTACTTGCTCGCCACCGGGCAACGCGTGCTGGTCGAGGCCAGCCCGATGGACCGGATCTGGGGCATCGGCCTGACCCGCGACGACCCGGCCGCCACCGACCCCACCCGGTGGCGCGGCCTCAACCTGCTCGGCTTCGCCCTGATGCAGGTCCGGGACACGCTGCGGGAGCAGATCGGCGGTAGCCACGGCCGGGTCGACGGATTTACCGCCGGGTCGGGCTGACTCCCTTCAGGGCGAGACGCGTCAGCCGTTGCGCCTCGGTGGCGGTGGCCGACTCCGTGGCCAGCGCGATCGCGTTGACGAGGGTCACCAGGTCGGCCATGGCGACGTCCGGCCGTACCGCGCCCTCGTCGACGGCGCGGCGCCGGCGAGGGCGGTGATCGCCTCGACACCGGACACCTGCGGCATCCGCAGGTCCATCAGCACCACGTCGACCCGCAGCCGTAGCGCCTCGGTCACCGCGTCCCGGCCGTTGGCGGCCTCGCCGACCACCTCGATGTCGGGCGGCTCCGCGAAGGCCCCCCGGAGCCCGTCGCGGACGATCGGATGGTCGTCGGCGATCAGAATCGATCATGACGCCACCATCGGGATCGCCGGCACCCGTACGCTGATCGCGGTGCCCTCACCCGGTGCGGTCTCGAGCTCCATCGCACCTCCGACGCTGCGGACCCGCTGCACCATGCTCCGTAGGCCGAAGCCCTGGTCGCGGGGCGGGGTGGTCCGGAGGTTGCCGTCCGGGCCCATGTGGATGCGTAGGCTCCCACGACGTACGGCCGGCAGCTACGCCGAGGACCGGCGGCCAGGCGGCCAGGCGGCCCGGCCAGGCCACGGTCGTCTGTCCGGGTGCGCCGGCGCACCCGCGGGCGCGCGGACTGTACGACGGTCTCGGAGAGACTCGTTCGGGCAGCACGGCCGTCAGCTGTTGTCTTCGACGTCGCCCGGGTCATCGAGTGCCGGCTGGGCGTCGAGGTCCCGCAGAGCGAAGCGGAGGTGTTCCCACTCCTCGTCCAGGATCACGTGCAGGCAGTGCAGTACGGACACGGTGTGCTCGGGCGACCAGGCGCTCGGACGTGGCTCGGCGAGCACATCCGCTGTGACGGTCGCGAGGAAGTCCCGGACCATGGCCTGGCGCTCGGCACGCACCTGGAGTACCGCCGCGAGCGTCGGCTTCTCCGTCGCGAAGATCGACATGTCGAAGCCGTCCGTCTCGTACTCGGCGTGCGGCTGGCCCAGCGGATGGAAGGGTCGCGGCAGACGCAGGACCGCCTTGCCGAGCCAGGCGTCGGTAGCGAACGCGAGGTGGCGCAGCGTCTGCGCGAACGACCATTCGCCGTCGACCGACACGTCGGTGGCGCCCTCGGGCAGGGCTGGGATCCGATCGACCACGGCCGCCCACGCCTGTTCGAGCGCCGCCCACGCCGTACGCAGGCCAGCGGGATCGCCGGCCCGTTTCAGCTCCCGTCCGGGAAACCGCCGGTCGAGTTCCGCCTCGACGAACGGCACGACGTCGACCCCGTTGACCAGCAGGGCGCCGTCGGCCAGCCACGGCGCGTCGATGTCGAGCCCGCGTACGTCGACGCCGCGCATCACCGCGCCGGCCAACGTCGACCTGTCGAACCGCGCACCTCGCAGGTCCCGGTCTACGAAACGTGTGACGTCCTCCTGAGCCATGGCACACCTTTCCTCGGCGATCCGGCGATCCGGCGGTGCTAGCGGCACATCGGCAGGCGGGAGTGCCGCGCTGAAGCGGGCCGCGACCGTGGCGACCGCCGCCCGCAGTTCGGGGCCTTGCTCCACAGTGAAGTCGAACGGGACGACAGCCAGCCATTCCTGGGCGTACATCGTGGGGTTGCGGGTGCTGCCGACCAGGACGCACCGGTCGCCGTCCGGAGTGAGGCGGCCCATCGGCGGCCGGATCCACGGTGCCACCTGCTCGTACGGCGCGTGGAACACGACCCGGGTGGGGTACTGCCAGCCCACGCCGAGATGCGCTTCGAGGGCGGCGACCGGATCCAGGTCGTCGGGCGGGGTGAAGCCGTGCGGCAGCTGCCGTACGGCCCGGACCCGGTCGATCCGGTACGTGCGTACCGCGTCGGCGCGGTGCGAGTGGCACAGCAGGTACCAGCGTCGGTGCCGGACCACGACCGCCCACGGGTCGACCTCGGCGTCGTACTGCTCGCCGCTGCCGCCGCGATAGGTGATCGTGACACGACACCGGTCGGCGACGGCGCTGACCAGGGCGTTCGTGATGGTGGGATCAGTACGGGCCGGATGCCGGTCAGGGGTGGCCGAGGCGTACCCCCGAAGGGCCGCCGCCTGCCGTCCGACGCTGTCGGGTAAAGCCCGGATGACCTTGCTGAGTGCCGCGCCGATCGGGTCGTCGGGGTCGATCGCGGCGGGCTGCCCGTCGAGTACGGCCATGACCAGGCCGAGGGCCTGTTCCTGGGTGAAGACCACCGGCGGCAGCCGGGTGCCCCGGCCGAGCCGGTAGCCGCCGTACGGGCCGCGCACCGATTCGACCTCGATGCCGGCCTCCCGGAGGATGCCGACGTAGCGTCGCGCGGCCCGTTCGGTCACGCCCAGGGCGGCGGCGAGCTGGTCGGCGGTGGTGCCGGGGCGTTCCCGCAGGATCTCGAGCGTCCGGACGGCGCGGGCGGTCGGGCTCGGTCCGGTGCGCACGACGCAGACAGTACCGGAAGTAGAACGTCCGGAATCGCCGTTAGGTTGAGATCATGACCGCAGAACAGATCGTGCTCATCGGTGGCTTGTGGCTCGACGGGTCGGCGTGGACCGACGTCGCCGCCGAGTTGGAGAAGGTGGACCGGCGTCCGGTGCCGGTGACCCTGCCGGGTCAGGGCGACGGGAACACGTCGGCGACGCTCGCCGACCAGCTGGCCGCGGTGCTCGCCGCCGTGGACGCGGGACCGGGCAGGTCGGTGGTGGTGGGTCATTCGGCGGCCTGCACCCTGGCCTGGATGGCGGCCGACGCCCGGCCCGAGCGGGTGGCGAAGGTCGTGCTGATCGGTGGCGTCCCGGCGGTCGACGGAGACACGTACGCAGACTTCTTCGAGGTCGACGCCGGTGTCATGCCGTTTCCGGGCTGGGAGCCGTTCGACGGCGCGGATGCGGCCGACCTGGACGAGCAGGCCCGGCGGGACTTCGCGGCGGCGGCGGTCCCGGTCCCCGAGGGCGTGGCCAAAGGCGTGGTACGGCTGACCGACGAGCGGCGGTTCGACGTACCGGTCGTGCTGGTGTGTCCGGAGTTCACGCCGGCCCAGGCGCAGGAGATGATCACCGCCGGGCAGGTCCCCGAGCTGGCCCGGGCCAAGGACCTCGACCTGGTCGACATCGACTCCGGGCACTGGCCGATGCTCACCCGACCCGCGGATCTGGCCCGGATCCTCGCCGAGGTCTAGCTGCGGGCAGCGGCGTCGGCGGGTGTGGGCACTATCGTGCTGGGGTGCGTATCCGTTTCGATGTCCCCGCCGATCCCGACTACCCGGGCAGGGCGGCCGCCGCGCTCAGCCGGGTGCGGCTGGCCAAGTTCGGCTACATCGGCGCGGTCCTGGCGACGACCGGGGTGGCCGCTTTCGTCGCCGCGCGGGAGTACGGCTGGGGCGAGCAGTTCTCGCTGCTGTGGATGTCGCTGGTCACCGCCGGTGTGCTGTCGATGCTGTACGGGCCGTGGGTGCGTTCGCGGGCCCGGCGCCGGTCCGGCGAGTACGCGGTCGACGGCGGCTACGACATCACCGACGACACCATCACGATGCGCAGCGGTACGGAGTTCGGCGACATCGCCTGGGACAGGGTCAGCAAGGTGCTCGACACCCCCGGATTCTGGATCGTGTACGTGGGCCGGATGCCGGCGACCGTGATCCCCCGTGAGTTGATGTCCGCCGACGACGTCGAGACGTTGCGGGACTTCATGGTCAACCGCGGCCTGCTCCAGACCGGGTGAAGGCGCCTCAGCCGTACCGCTCGACGAGCCCGGTGCCGATCGCGGCCAGGTGGTCCCGCACACCGGCGGGGCCGGTCACCTCCAGCCAGTCGACCTGCCAGGCGAGTTCGCCGGCGAGCGTGTACTCGCTGTAGCCACGGATCACGACCTCGACGCGGCCGTCGGCTGTGGGGCCACCCACCTCGAGCCGGTCGCCGAGCGCCATCCGGAGCGTGCCGATCCCGTCGGGCGCGCAGACCGCCTGAATCTCGACGGGCATCCGCCTGCGGTCGACCTCGTCGGCGATCTCCCGCCAGCTCTCGGCAAGGTCGAAGTCCACGGGTCGGTGCACCGGATCGTCGGTGGGGTCGACGGACGAGACGCGGTCGATCCGGAAGGTCCGTCGGCCAGACCCGGTGGTGGCGACGAGGTACCACCACGGATTCTTGGCGACGACGCCCAGCGGGTGGACGGTCCGCTCGGTCACGGTGCCGGTGCTGTCGACGTAGCCGAGCCGCACCTGGACGCCACGGATCACCGCGTCCTGGAGTTCGTCGAGGAAGCGTGGCGGCGGGCGGTCGGCCCGGCTGGTCCCCCACCGTTGCGGGTCCACGACGATCGACGACGCCGCTGCCTGCGCCTGGGCCCGGAAGGGCTCCGGCAGGGCCTGGACGAGCTTGCGCAGCGCTGCCTTGACCTCCGGTGTCGCGGCCGAGGCCGGGCCGGCGACCAGGAACAGGGCGCGGGCCTCACTCGCGGTCAACCCGGACAGGTCGGTACGGGCACCGCCGACGAGGCGCCAGCCGCCGCCACGCCCCTGCGTGGCGTACACGGGCACCCCGGCCATGGCCAGGGCGTCGAGGTCGCGGCGGGCGGTGCGCTCGGAGACCTCCAGCTCCCGGGCGACCTCCGCCGCGGTCACCTGCTCGCGCTGCTGCAGCAGCAGGAGTACGGCCACCAGCCGGTCGGTTCGCATGCCGCCAAGATTGTCAGATAAACCGGTCATGAGGTGACCGGTTATGGTCGGCAGGATGGCGGCATGAACTTTCCCGAACCAAGTCTTGTCCCCGTCAACGGTGTGCAGCTCGAAGTCTTCGAAGCCGGTCGGCGCAACGCCGGAAAGCCGATCGTGCTCTGTCACGGCTGGCCGGAGCACGCCTTCTCGTGGCGTCATCAGATGGCTGCCCTGGCCGAGGCGGGCTACCACGTGATCGTTCCGAACCAGCGGGGCTACGGCAATTCGTCGCGCCCGACCGAGGTGACCGACTACGACATCGCGCATCTGTCGGGGGATCTCGTCGCGCTGCTCGACCACTACGGGTACGACGATGCCACCTTCGTCGGCCACGACTGGGGCGCGATGGTCGTCTGGGGGCTGACCCTGCTGCATCCGGACCGGGTCAACAAGGTGATCAACCTGAGCCTGCCGTACCAGGAGCGTGGGGAGACGCCCTGGATCGAGCTGATGGAAGCCGTACTCGGCGGCGACTTCTACTTCGTCCACTTCAACCGGAAGCCGGGCGTCGCGGACGCCGTGTTCGACGAACACACGTACCGGTTCCTGCGCAACCTGTACCGGAAGAACGTGCCGTTCAGACAGCCTCAGCCGGGTATGGCGTTCATTGAGCTGGCCAGGGCGGATACACCACTCGGCGAGCCGGTGATGAGCGACGACGAGCTGGCCGTCTTCGTCTCGGCCTTCGAGTCGACCGGGTTCACCGGCAGCATCAACTGGTACCGCAACCTCGACCGCAACTGGCATCTGCTGGCGGACGTCGACCCGATCATCCGACAGCCCACCCTCATGATCTACGGCGACCGGGACACGATCGCCAAGTCCGCCAGGCTGGCGGAGTTCGTGCCCGACGTGGACGTGGTCACCCTGGACTGCGGGCACTGGATCCAGCAGGAGAAGCCGGAAGAGACGAACCGCGCGATCCTGACGTGGCTGGCACAGCAGGATGTCTCCCAGGGCGAACAGGTCCTGACGGAGTCCTGACGATCCAGGGTGGCCGTCGGTCCGATGAGTTGATCTATCCTTCATGGATGGAAAAATCCGAAAGCGGATACCGTTGGGAGACCGCCAGCGCAGGACAGATCCCGCCCGGTGCGGTTCCCCACGGCAACGAGGAGAACGGCGCGCTGCACGTCGGCAAGGTGCGGCCCGATTTCGGCGCGGCCAACATCGGGTACGACAGGAACGAGTGCACGGTCGCGACGTACGAGGTGCCGCTGGACCCGCAGCCGGCTCCTGCCCCACGCCGCACCGGGGTCCAGATGGAGCCCACCTACGCCGACTTCGGCACCGACCCGGCACGCACCGGCAACGTCACCATCACCGACGTCGACGGGGTGGAGGACGCTGACGGTCACCTGGAGATCGATGCCGGCGGCTCGGTCGAGCTGGAGTTCGACGTACCCGACCCGGAGGTCGTCGGTGAGGCGTGCGTCGCAGTCGTGGCACTTGCCTCGATGCTCTTCGACTCGCCCGGATACGCCCCGCTCACCGTTCGTCTCAACGGCAGGCCACTGGCGGACCGGCTGCGGATCCCGAACGGTGGCGGGCTGCCGCAGCGGCTGATTTTCGCGGTCCCGGCTGAAGATCTGCTGGTCGGGCGCAACACGTTGCGGGTGGAGAGCGGTAACGACGCCGAGAGCATGCTGTGGCTGTACCGGGTCACGATCGACCCGATGCACGCGCACGACCAGGCCAGGTCGGCGCTCGAGAGCCAGCTGACCGCGGAACCGGTGCTGAGGTACGCCACCAGTCGGGGGGAGGTCACTATCTTCATCGACCGGGGCGAGCATTGCCTTCTCGAGCACGTGGCCTGGGCCGACGATTCCGGCGCCGAGTACGCCGTCACCTTCGAGGCCCAGCAGGCTGCCTTCTACGGCTGGTGTCGCCGGCCGGGCAAGCGACCGAAGGAGTTCCGCGGCCAGCTCATCGAACGTAGTCCCGCCACCAGCGATGCCTCGCGATACGTGGCCCAGGAAGGCTGGGGTGGTGGCTGGTACCCCTCGCACGACCTCCTGCTCGCGGTGGGGGTGGGTGGTCGCCCGCTCACCCGGTTGGCCTGGCGCGACAACCGGGGCGGAACCGGCACGATCGCCTTTGACGACGGCACGTTCCTGGGGATCCGCCAGGGGGTCGGATCAGGCCCTGTCGGCTACCGGGGCCGAATGAGGTAGGAGCAACGCTGCCGGGCATCCCGGCCAGGCCGGACCACACCCCCTCACCCACACAGTGGCCGAAGTTACCGCTGGTTTCCCGCGCGCAGCCAGGCGATGTAGTCAGCGGCAGCCGCAGCGGTGTCGTACCGGGGGTTGAATCCGGTGTCCTCGCGCAGGCGGGTGATGTCGAGCCAGCTCACCGGGCGGTCTCCGCCCGAGGGAAGTTCGCAACGGAAGCCGGGCTCGACGGATGCGATCGCGGTGACGACGTCGGCGTTGCTCGTGGCACGGCCAGAGGCGACGTTGTATGTCGAGTGGGTCAGCTTCCCGGCGAGCTGCAGCAACGCGAGTGCGCGACCGGTGTCCTTGACGTAGAGCAGGTCGAGAGCGTCTTCGGCGTGCGGTGGTGCGAGGAGTCCGGACAGGTCTGGTTCCGCGTGCCGGGCTGCGGCATGGGCCAGGGAGGGCGCGGCGAAGAACGGGTCGGGCAGGTGTCCGCCGGGACCCCAGGTGCCGCAGATGCGTGCGTTGACGATGTCGACGTCGGTCACGTCCGAGAGGTGACCGGCGAGGAGTTCGGTGATCTTCTTGAACGTCGGGATGGCGTGGACGTGCCCCAAGGGGATCGGCGCGTCCTCGGTCAGCGCGCCTTCAGAGGTGAAGCCGTAGACGCCGATGGTGCTGGCGGTGACGACGCGGCGCACACCCCAGGTCCGCGCGACGCGGACGATGTTGAGGAACGCCTCCAGGGCTCCTCCCGTCGCTCCGATCGGGTCGACGTCGGTCGCCGGCCAGGGCAGGGCGAGGGCGAGGTGCACGATTCCGGTTATCGGGTACCGCCGGCCGACGGCGAGCAGCGCGTCGAGGTCGGCGACGTCGGCCTGGACGACGTGGATGGGCAGGTCCGCCAGGTGTGGGGGGATTCGGGGGGTGCGGCGCTGGAGCAGGACGCACTCCTCGCCGGCCTCGGCGAGGGCGCGGACGGTGTGGGAGCCGATGAAACCGACCCCTCCGGTGACGATGATCATGACAAGCCTTTCGCAGTAAGTCTGATCGTCAGTGATACTGACGATCAGACTATGCCCTAAGATGGGAGCCGTGTCCACCGAGCCGAGCGCCACCGCTGACCCGCACGAGGTCCTGGGGTACCTCCTCAAGCACGCGGCCCTGAAGCTCACCGCGTTGACCGACGCAGCGCTCGAGCCGCTGGGGATCGACAGCAAGGACTTCGGAGCGCTCCGGGTCCTGGCCCACCGGGAACCGACCTCGCAGCTGCAGGTGGCGCAGACCCTCGGCATCGACCGCACCACGATGGTCGCCTTGCTGGATGTACTTGAGCGCAAGGGCATCATCACGCGCCGACCGGACCCCACAGACCGGCGCCGGAACGTCGTTGAGCTCACCGAACAGGGGTTGCAGACCTACGACGCGGCACAGGTGGCGTACGGGAAGGCCGAGAGCGCGTTCCTGGCCGGGATCAGTCCGAGTGCGACAAGTCAGCTTCGCCAGACACTGCGGACCCTCGTGGAGAACTGACCCGACCCCCAGCGTCGTACGACGCACGGGCCGACTTCGCCGCATCCTGTGCTCGTGCGATGGTGGACGAGGTGGCGGCCAGCTGCGGACGGGTCGGCAACCAGACGGTCTGGACACCGAGCCGCTCGTTCATCGCGGCGAGCTGGTGCTCGTAGTGGAGGTCCGCAGCCGTACGCACGCCACGGACGATGGCCGTGGCGCCACGGCGCAGGCAGTAGGTGGCGGTCAGGCCGGTCCAGGTGTCGACCTCGACGTTGCCCCAGTCCGCCGGCATGGCGTCGCGCACGCGTACCGCTCTGGCCGTGGCCTCGGCGGTCGGTTGCTTGTCGGCGTTCACCGCCAGCAGCACGACGATCCGGTCGAACATCATCCGGGCACGGGCCACCAGGTCGCCGTGTCCCGGGGTGAACGGGTCGAACGTACCGGGATAGACCGCCAACGAACCGCGCACCGGTGTCAGCCGGCCGTGACGGGGTAGCTGTTCTGGAAGGCGAGCCGCTGGTCAGCGTCCGCCGCGATGCCGTCAAGGTGATCGTCGAGGTTGACGAAGGCCTGCCAGGGTTCCTGCCCGGAGGCGGCAGCGAGACGGTCGACGACGAGTTGTTCGAGGTCGACGACCCTTTTGGCTTTCCAGATCTTGTCGGCGAGGCTGACGAGCAGGTCTTCGCGCTCGATGCCGGGCGACTGCCAACTGGCGTGCGTCGCGGCGAAGCGTGCCAGGTCCGGGTCGATCCCGGCGTCGAGCAGAAGCTGTTGACCGGCCGGCTCGTGCCGCGAACCCGGCCCGGACAACTCCGCCACGTGGACGGTCTTGCCGATGTCGTGGGTGGCGGCACCGAAGAGTACGGCGTCGCGGTCGAAGACCAGGGCCGGGTAGTGGACGGCCAGCCAGCCCGTGAGCTGGGCGGCGACGTCGTGTACCGCGCGCAGATGCGCGACCAAGCGTGGTGGCGCATCGAGCCTGAGCAGAAGGTCACCGACCGGAGCCGGCAGCGGCCGCAGCGGTGGGTCGTCCAAGGCGTCGTGCAGCGTCAAAGGCATGCGTGCTCCGTCCTGCCTGATGTGCAGGGGCCCGACAAGCACATCGTAGTGCGGCCGAACAGCATGCCCATTGCCGCCCGTAGTGCACAGCCGGCTCATCGGTCTGTCAGTCCACGGACGCCTGCGATGGCTCGATGGCCACTTCCGAACTGTGAGATCCGACCTGGCAACGGCCCGGCTGATGGAGCGGGAGTCGGCGAGTCCGCGCGACGGCTTTCCAGCACACCGATCAGTCACTCTGAGTCAGCCGATGGCGCACGCCTCCGTCTTCGCAGGCGGAGGTGCCGGCACCTCCGCCTGCGGCGAGGTCCCGCACCCGCCGCTCGCCTACGTCCTGCGCAAGTACCTCAAGCCGACCAGCGAGAACCCCGGCCACCCCACGTACGCCGGCGCGGTCGCCGCGATCACCGTCGCGATGCTCCTCACCCACACCAGCGGCCTCCCGGCCGGCGCTAACATCAGCCAGATCAGCGGACGCGACGCCCGCTGGCGGGCCGTCCTGTCCACCGGGCTCGTCAACGGCGCCACCCCCGGCGACAGGTTCCGCTACTCCAGCGTCGGACTGATGGTCCTCGGCCGCATCATCGAGAAGGTCACCGGGCAGGGCCTCGCCGACGCGCTGCGTACCGGCCTGACCGGACCCCTCGGCCTGGCCGACACCGGCTTCACTCCGACCGACCGGCACTCCGCCGCCGACATCGCCGCCCGGATGGCCGCCACCGACGCCCGATCCTCACGCGGCCTGCTCGGCGGCGGCAGCCACAACGGCGTACGGATCCTCAGCCAGGCCACCTGCCAGCGGATGCTCACCAACGCCAACACCGGGCTGCCGGCGATCGACCCCGAACGCCCGCAACGCACCTCCGACCACGGCCTCGGCGTCGTGCTCAACCAGCCCTGGTTCATGGGCAACCTCGCCGGTCCCCGCAGCTTCGGCCACACCGGATTCTCCGGCACCTCACTGGTGGTCGACCCGGACCGCAACCTCGTCTTCGCCCTGCTCACCAACCGCGCCCACCCCAACTGGAGCTGGGCCAACCCCGACCCCGCCCGGGTCGCCGCCGCCAACATCGTCGCCCGCGACTTCGGCTGACCCGCGCCGCTCGACGGCGGACCGCCGCACCTTCCAGCTTCAGACGGTGGATGCGACAAGTACCGCCGCAATGCCCGCGACGACGAGTTCCGGAAGCTGGGCCAACATCAGCCACTTCTTCAGCCCGGCCGGCGCGGTCCACCACGCCTCCGGCGTGTAGTGGACCAGAGCCAACTTCAGCAGGTGCACCATCGAGACAGCGAACATGAACGCAGCGGGAAGCGCGATCGCCTGGAACACCACGTCCGGCAGATCACCGAACACGATCGATACGACAACCACCAGCAGAAGCTCGGCCAACCCGGTCACACAGAATGCGACAAACCACACCACTGACCGGCTGAGCTGCCGCAGCAGCAGGTCAGCGGCGTCCTCCCAGGGTGCCGCGACCTCCATCAGGAAAGTCTGTGCCCTGCTCTGCCCCTCGTCCGGGACAACGTCGAGCATCCTGCTGACCGGGCCAGCCAGGAGACGGGCCAGCAGAAGCCCGACATCGGCGCTCACTTCTCGCTGCCCGCGACGCTGACCGACCGGCCGCCACCGCGCCGGCCGGTCATCAGTAACGTCCCGTCCATTCGACCTCACCACCTCAGGCCCAGCATGGAAGGTCGGCGCTATCGGCCATCCTCCCACTGTGCGACCGCCACCTGGTCCCGTGGCTAAGTCCTCGGCCGCCGTAATCGCGCGTCCTGCCGACCTGGATGAGGTCGCCACCGGGCTCACCCACGCAGACTCCACGACTTCGCGACGCCAGACCAGCCGAGTTCGCTCGACCAGCCTGGCGCGGGCTTTTGCCGGTAGCCCGTTGCATTAGATCAGCGGTGGGTTACGCGAGCGGGCCCACTCGAACAGGTTCTCGCGGGCCGCCACCGGGAAGCGGGCGTCCATGTCCGCGAGGTTGCTGATCAGCTCCTGTGCCTTCGACTCGCTCAGCACGCCGTCACGGTAGGCCGCGACGACGAGCTGCAGCGTCCGGTGCACCCGCACACCGCGCGAGCGTCCGACGTTGCAGGCAACCTGGTCATCGACGTACGCGGCGGCTCCGTGTGCTTCGGCCCAGGCCAGCACCGATGCCTCTCCGGCGTTGCGTTACGTAGCAACTCCTCGTCGCGCTCGGAGATATCGTCGCGCCCGCTCCGACCGGCCGCCCGTGCAGCGAGCATCCGCCGGCCGGGCGGGTCGGGAACTTCCGAGGGGAGCACCGCCTTACGGACGCCGGCCACGGTCAGGTCCGGCGAATCCTCGACGATGTCAGTCTCGCTCACTTCGTCAGTGACCATTCCGACATCGTGGACCGGCAGCGCCTGCGGCCAAGAGATATAGCAGGGATGTGGTGGGGATGGTCAGTGGCGGCGGCGGTGGGCGGCGCCGTCGAGGCGGTGGCGGGCGATGGTGAACAGTTCGGCGATCTCGGCCGGCAACCGGGCGGCGGTCTCCCGGTGCAGATGACGGCGGGCCGCCGCCGGCAGGCCAGTAAGCAGGAAGTCGTCCAGCCCGGTCACCAGACACAACCCGCCCAGCCGCGCCTCAAGATCCGGCAGCGGTTCGCCGCGCTGTAGGCGTACGGTCAGACGGGCCCAGGCCCAGACGGCCCGGTTCGCATCCGCCGGCACATGGACCACGGCGGTGGTCAGCAGCCGGCGGCGTACCGTCCGGGGCCGGACCACGCCCGCCGCGGTCAGCCGCCGCGCGACCTGGCCGTGGGCCCGCGGCGCCAGCAACGCCAACCACGTTCCTACCCGCCGGTGTCGCGGCTCCGCTCCCAGCCAGCGCAGGATCCAGCCGCCGAGCGCGTCCACCGGTACGTGCCGCGCGGCCAGCCACAACCGGCCGTCGTGCACTCGCAACGCGCCCGCGTCGACCAGGTCGGCCAGCAGCGCGGCGGCCAGACCGTACCCGACCGGCCCGGCCGGCAGACGCGGCCGACCCGTCACATCATCATGCGCCAGTAGGAAGAACTCGTCCGCCAGCAGCGGCGACCGGCCCCGTACCGCCGCAGCCGGCACCGGCACCCCACCACCGGAAGCTACAGCGGCGGCGGCCGTGGTGGTCCGGGTGCGGTAGACCGTCATGCCGGCTCCCGCCGCCGCGCCCACGCGATGAACCGCGCGTACGTCTGCGCCGGAGTCAGGCCGGGCAGGTCACGGGCGGCTTCGGCGGCGAGCTCGGCGACGTACATGCAGCGGCCGATCCGGTCGAAGCTCGCCATCAGCTCCGCGCGGGCCGGCTCGCACGGCCACGGCCGGCGGCAGGCCCGGCACCGCCACGACGGACGGCACGCCACATGCCCCACCCTGCCCACCACCGCCACCACCCGCGCGGTCACCGGCCGGCCCGCCGCCGGGCCCGGCCGGGCCACACCCAGGTCCGCCGCAGGGTCACGGTCCGCGCCGGCTGCGGCGCCCACCGACGCCCGGCCGCCTCGACCTGCGCGGGCAGCAGCCCGCCGGTCGGACACGCCGGGCAGGTCAGGGTACGGCCGCAGCCGGGACACCAGCGGTGCCGATGCCGGCACAGACTGAACCCGACCACCGCGCCGACCAGCACCGCGATGGTGGCGGCGAGCACCACATCCAGCATCAACGCACCCCTCTCCCTGCATCGTCCACAGTGTTCAACCGACCGGCCGGGCCTGGAACTGCTGCGACTGCCAGTCCCGCAACGCCTGCTTGATCCGCACGTTCTCGTCCCGGGTGGCCGCCAACTCGGCCCGCACCGCCGCCAACTCGTCGGCGACCAGGTGCAGGAAGGCGCGTACCTCGATCGGGTCGCAACCGCGCCGGGTGCGGACCGCGAACCGCCGGTCGCGGACCAGTCCGGGGCTGATCGACGGCCGCACCACACTGGCGCCGTAGTAGAGGTGGGTGCCGGCGTTGCCGCCGCGCCGGGCCGGCGGACGCGACCCGCCGCCGGCAGCAGCGGCGGGAGGCCAGGCGGCCGGCCGGGTCTGGTTGGCGAGGCTGGCGAGCAGCCGGGACTGCCGCCGAGTACGCCGAGGGAACAGGACAAGGTCGAGGAGTCTGCGCACGGGTGGGACCGCCCTTTCGAAGGTCACGGGATCGCCGCTACATCGCGGTTCGGTGGGGAAGGTGGGATGGGCGGCCCGACCCCGAACGGGGGCGCGGAGGTCGGGCCGCCCGCCCTGCGCACGCAGCCACAAACGGCAAGTACGCGCACAGGGCTGCTGGTACGGGCGTCCGGCGGCTCACGTGCCGCCGAACGCCGGAGGTCGGGTTCCTCCTGGGTTGTGTGCAGTGGCTGACGGTGCCGCGTGCACCGGCCGGCCGGGGCGTCGATGGGGTTCGCCGAGGTAGCGCCGACCGTCGAAGAAGCAGCTGAGCGCCGCTCCACGGGATCGACGCCACCCCGGCGGGTCTCCCGCAAAGGCCGAGCTGGGGCACGATTTCGGCATGCCCGCACGTCAGTTCGAGCCGCACTACCGGCGCATCATGGCCGACATCCGGCAGCGCATCCTCCGGCACGACCGGGGCCTGGTCGTCGGGCAACCGGGGCGGCACGCACCGCTACCAGCATCACAACCCCTTTCCGGGTACGTCCACTGTGTTGGCCGGTCGGCCTGGGTTTCCTCGCGGGGCCTGCCGCCGCCGGTCACGGGGGCTTCCAGCGGCGGCAGGCCGCGTCGGGGTCCGGCAACGTCAGCGGTACGGCATCTGTGCCGAACCCCGCACACACCGTGGCCGATGACTGACCGGCTGCGGTAGGCGTCCCGGCCGGGACGGGGTGACGCTCCCCCATCACTGGAAGGGATGCTTCCCGTTGCGGGAAACCATCCCCTGCCTCCCCTCTTGACATTCCGTCGTTGACGTATTCCCTGGCAGGGTCAGGAATTGCTCGACGCAGATGGTTGAAGGTGGCATTCAGCAGGTGAGATACTGTCCAAAATCGATTACCGCCACAGGCAGTTCGCGCCACCGCGCATCAGTTGAGCGCCACACTTCGGGGGTGTCATGCAGAACCATCCGCTCACCGCAGCACGCGAACGCCTGGGCCTGACCCGCCGGCAGCTCGCCGACGCCGTCAACAAGATCCTCTACCCCGATCCCGGACAAGCCGCCCACAGCGCCTTCACCGCCAACTACCTGGGCAAACTCGAAAACGGCAAGATCCGCTATCCCGCCGAGGACTACCGCACCGCCCTGCGCATCGTCCTCAACGCCGACACCGACGACGAACTCGGATTCCGCAACCACCGCACGGTAGCGCGGCAGGATACTGCTGTTGTCGGTTCCGAAAGCAGTGCCGTCTCCGACAACAGGAGGGTCGTACCCGCTGCCCGTAGCGTCGGTAGTGCCGGCGGGCTGGTCGAGCAGCCCTCGGTCATCCTGGCCCGGATTCGCGAGAACAACGACGCGAGCGTCAACCATGCTCTACTGGACACTCTGGATCTCTACGTTTCGGATGTCGTCGCGCGCTACGAGGAGGAAGGGCCGCTCACGCTGGCCGCCGACGTGGTGCGGCAGCGACGCTGGGTGCAGAGCCTCATCCCGCTGCGGATGCAGCCCCGGTACAGCGCGCGGCTGCTCGGCATCGCCGGGCAGCTCTCCGGGCTGCTCAGCTACATGTCGGTCAATCTCGGCCGGTTCAGCTCGGCGCGGGCCTACGGGATCGAGGCGTTCCAGCTCGCCGACTACGCGGAGGACCGGGAACTGAAGGCGTGGGTGCGGGGCACGCAGAGTTTCGCCGAGTTCTACGACGGGCAGTACCGCAAGGCGCTCGGCTACGCCGTGGACGGCCGCCGGTTCGCCGGCCGTGGAGCACAGGCGGTCCGTCTCGCCGTCAACGGCGAGGCACGCGCGCACGCGAAGCTCGGCCAGACGCAGGAGGCAGAACAGGCGATCGGCACCGCGTACGAGATGCTCTCGGACCTGTCGCCCGAGCCCGGCATGAGTTCATGTGTCTCGTTCGGCCTCTACAGCGAGGCACGGGTGGCGTCGAACGCGGCGACGGCGTACCTGGCGTTGGGACGCCCCGAGCAGGTTCTCGACCTGGCCGGCCGCGCGGTCACGATCGTCGACGCGTCGCCTTCCGTGTGGAGCCAGGCCCTGGTCCGGCTGGACCTGGCGACCGCGCTGGCAGGCGGAGACCGACCCGACGTCGAGCAGGCCGCCGACATCGCCCGCCAAGCCATGCATGCCTGCCAGGACAACCAGATCGAGTCGATACGTCAGCGGACCCGCGACCTCGCCACGATGGTCAGGGAGAAGTTCGACGATCCTTGCGCCGAGTCGTTCATCGACGAGGTCTACACGTGGCTCGGCGAAGGCCGAGGGAACCGATGACGGCCCAGCCTGAAGCGCCGGCCCACTACCGCGAACGCCCCTGGGCCGACCAGGAGTGGACCCGCTTCCAGCAGGTTCAACGGATGGTCAACCACTGGGACCGCCCGGGGTGGACGCCTGGCCGGCGCTCCTACCACTGGATGGTGATGCTCGGCCACGTCCCAGCCCTCACCGCCATGGCGGCCCACTGTCAAGAGCAGCTGCGCGACCTACCCCACCTCGACCTGGTCCCAACGGCCAGCCTGCACATCACGATGCAGCGACTCGCCTTCACCGACGAAGTCTCACCCGACCTGGCCGCAGCAGTGGCCGACCACGTGCGGCAACGCTGCATCGACCTGCCCGCCATCCCCGTCGAGATCGGGCCGCTCACCGGATCGCCGGGAGCAATCCGATTCAGTGTCGGTCCTCTGGAGCCAATCCGCAGGCTCCGTGACCTCATCCGCGAGTCCATCGCCGAGGTACTTGGCGCAGCAGCCCTACCCGAACGGGCAAGCCGATTCGTCCCGCATGTCAGCATCGCGTACCACAACACCCCCGCCGACGCGCAGCCGCTCATCCAGCGGGCAGCCAGCCTTCGAAACCTCCCCCCGGTCGCCACAGTCATCCAGTCCGTGGACCTAGTCGAGTTACACCGCGATGGCCACCAGTACATCGCGTCAAAGTACGCCGAAGTCTTATTGATCAGCTAACGGCCGGATCGGCCGCACAGTCCACCGAGCAGGCGACCGATACGACACTTCAGCCGGAGATGTTGACCTTGGCTGGACGACGGATCAAGCCCTGTCTTTGGCATCGCTCTCGGCCCGAGGGACCCTGCGCGAGCCGACTTCAGAGCCGACTCTGCAGGAATTCCAATACCTCATTGAGCAAACTGCTGTCACCGATGTCGGTTACCACAACGGTTGCGAAGGCAACCATTAGCGATACGAAGGCAACCCCCAAGGCACGGCGACCAGTTTTGGCGGCATCGACCGACGCACCCAGCGAGGCCACCGTCGAAAGGATGTCACGGTAATCACGGTCAGCTGCGGTCAGTTCCTCAAACCATTCTTTCTGACGCCTCCGTAGCTCGGCATTCATGTGGATCGACTCGCCCGCCGAGTCGGAGATGATCCGGAGGCGTGGCGAGTACTCGATGCTGAACTCCACCTCACCCTCAAACCGAGGTCGGAGTTTCCAGGACCTTTCCAAGTCGCGCCGGAGCGTCGCTACGTCGATGCTGAGGGTCAACAACTGCTCGCGGAGGCCATCGGTGACCTTGGCGCTGAATCGGCCATGCTGCGCCCGAGCGCGGTCCCGAATCAGCGCGTAGCGGGCCTCGACCATCTCAAGCCAGTCAGATACGGCCAGCGAAATCAGGAAGCTTTCGACTTCGTCTCGGTAGCGATGCGCTATCGCACGATTCGGATCGTTGCCATAGCCAGCCAGGTGGGTGGCGATGTCCGTGACAGCCTGACGCTGGCCCCAAAGTGCCCACGTCCGGTCAGTACTAATCCCTCGCACCATTGGCGGCAAAGTCGGGACCAAGTGCATTTTGGGAATGTCGGCGGAGGTGTAGTGGCGGACCGTCGTCTCAGTGATTCCGAGCGCTCGAAACATATCGAACTGGTCACGATCGCCATCCTCGCCAACATCAGTCGGGTCGTGCCGGTCTAGAATTAGCATGTCAACCAGCGTCTGGGGACTTTCAAATTCAGCAAAGGCACCGCCGCAGCTTTCATTCATCCACTTCCGCGCCAACTGGTGCAGCCGTTCTCGGGCCGCCTGTGTAACCTGGAATCCAGCCCACATCCGATCAAGCGCATGAAGCCGCCCGTCTCGACAAGTCAACATCGGCTCGTGAGGTTCATGCCACACCTCATCGAGTTGTGTGGCACCCAACTCGGAGAGTTCGATGTAGGCAACAACGGCAGTTAGGCCGACGCCGACCTGTATGGCCTTCAGTTCGATGTAGCCGAATTCAGGCGGCAACTGAGCATGCACTGCATCGGGAACCAGGTACGTACCACTGTCACCCTGAATCGAGGCAATTCGCCACCAACTCCATCCCATGCGGGCACGGTACTTCAGCAGCAAGTTGGCATTGGTTTCGTCGACGCCAGACATCCAGCGATTCCGGTCCCAGCCATTCCTATCGATTGCCCGCTCCAGTTGAGAAAAAGCGCTCGGCGGGAACAGTTCAACCACCCAGATACTCGGCATGTTCACGTGCTCATCAGCGGGCACTTGAAAATCGTGCAACCGATCCGTTGGGTCCCAAATTCTAAATCGCTCAAGGGCGTTGAACTGGCTGAGATCAAGGGACCAGCGCTGGAACGCACGGAGCACCAAATTGGGAATAACCTTGCGTCGCCACCTGGTCTGAAGAAACCACAACATTTTGTATGGGAGATCGTACCAGCGGGTCCACCGATCGCCAATCGCTGGCACCTTCTCGTAGGCAGCTGAGACCCTCTCGGAGATTGGGTCCCGTTGGGGGGATGGCTCCACGCCTACTGGAGTGTCGCCCTCGCCTGCGGACGTCTCGGCTTGGGCCTCAACAGGAGCGTCGCCCTCGCCTGCGGACGTCTCGGCTTGGACCTCAACAGGAGCGTCGCCCTCGCCTGCGGACGTCTCGGCTTGGACCTCAAGCCGTTCGCCCTGCTCCTCGGCGGTCACAGTTTACCCATGCCTCTGGACTCGACCCACCATGTCAGGGCGCGAGCACACAGCGTCCTGGCTTCTAACGTGTACGCGGCCATCTGAACTCTCTCGGATCAGAACTGAAGCTTACTGGCCGATTCTCCCAGCAGCCTCTGACAGTCTCCGAAGCCGCAGCCGAGTCAAGCCGACACTCGGACATACATCCCCGTAACGGACATTGCAGCAGTTGCCGCCGGATACACCAAGTCCGTCTACATCACATAATGCACATCTGTTAGGTCGACGGAGGGGTTCAATGCTCAGGAAATGGAACCGGTGGCGCAATTCATTACTGTCCAGGCGGATCAATCCAGCTAATTGATTCCGGTAGCCGGCGGTTGCAACGGCCGAGGAATACATGGACATGGACGAAGCGAACGAAATCGGGCTGGCGACAGCCATAACACCACTCCCGAAATAATTAACGACCGTACCGTCAGACGTCTTTCGACGGCAGTCAATAACGCCTATTTGCCTGAACTCATTCACCGATCTATGGCTTGATTTCAGTCTTACCTCCCAGCCAAGTAGGTAGCCGCTGAACCGGTATCCCAAATGGTCCCGGAAGCGGGAGCGGAGGTGGCGGAGGGACGGTTGCAGACAAATACTTCATGAGCTCACGATGGCGAAACTGATAGCTGATCCCTGAGACACGAAGGATCCCTGCGCGGGTCGCCCACTTGAGATAGGACGAGAATCGAAGGGGGAGACCAACTCGCGAACCCAGAACGGTGGCTACGAAGTAACGACCAGAAGCATAACCAATGGTCATAGCCAAGAAGTATGCGAACCCGAAGTGTAGGCCCGCTATCGGACCCATGAGGTCGGCAATGTATGCGCCCATAAATATCCCCATGCCCAGACCAAACATCACGGATGCAATGAAATCTCGACGTATAGGATCGTGCGGACTCGCGGCATCCTTGGTGGCCTCAGTGCGGCGCCCTAGGGCCGCAGCAAATAAGATGAGGAGGCCCATACCACCGGCTAATCCCAAAGCATTACTCGAAGCTACCTGGGAAAAGGTATACCCGAATCCCCCGGCAAACACTAGCGCTAAAGACGTACGAGTAAATCCTGCCGCTGACATAAAGCGCGATATTTGCACCCCTTTTGGCCGGGCCACTTGAGTTGGAGTGACGATAGCTATCGTAATTAACATGAGGAGATTTGCCAATGGTATCGCCCATGAGCGCCAACCAGCATTCGGATCTGGTGAGTAGTCTTCCACAGGTAGCTTGTCGAAAGGAAGGTTGAATTGAACCGCAACAGCGACGAAGGCCACCCGAGATTGCCATGCCGGGACCCTAAAACCGAATCGCCTCCACCAATCATGTAGCACGATGTCGCTTGACTTCTCGTCGTCCTTAGGCGAGTTCAGCAAGTGCGCTATCATTGCCAAATGGCGCCGGGCTCGATCCTCTTGGTGTTGCGCATTGCGCCCACTGAGACGAATTCGTGTCGACAGGAATGTCTCGTAGAGTTCTGAGTCAAGTCGGTCCGAGAATGCCATTCGATTCTCATTTGCCGTCGGTAGCAGCTTCCGAAGGTCGTTGCCGCTGTTGATGTAGCCGACAGTCATGGCGAGCCGCCATGGGGTGGAGACTGCCGCGAAGAACATATCGCTTTGCCTCCTCGACTCTCGCCTAAGTTCATCTCTTATTGAACCCATTATCTCGGCACCGCAGTGCTCAGCTAGGTATTTTTCAACTTCCCGCACCCCGATCGCTTTAATCGAGATAGCCTGCATATTACGAAATCTTGATCGCAATCGAAAGTAGTATTGAGTTCCAGATCTACCGATCACCACCAGGGGCTCCTGCCAACCCGTCGCAATGTACTCGTTCAGCTGTCCAACAGCCCATTCTGCGCGATCCGGCAGCTCTGCCTCGTTGTCCATCTCATCGAGACCGTCGAGTATAGGCAAAATGCGCTTATCTCGCACAAGCTCACGGGCAGCAGCTGGACTTAGGCGAAACCGCACTGATATCTCATCAACTAGCCAGTCACGAAATTCAGTTGCCCTCGGCCATGACGTCAGATTGAAGATTACTGGGACTCTAAGGTCTACACCGTCCGCAGGCTGGGAACTAAGAACGTCACCTATCAACTCAAGTAGCAGGGTAATTCCCAGCACGCTCTTGCCGGCACCTGCAGCCCCAAGTATCAACAACCGACCAGAGGTGTTCTTCCGGTAATACTCTGCGATCGTATTGATGTCGCCCGCAGTTCGCGCACGAGGTGCCGCCCTGCCGGTCCGAGCATCCGCGACCACAAATTCTAACTTGGCGGACCTGGATTCAAAGGAGTCGGTACCAAGGAGTTGAGCGAGCTGCTTGCTATGCGAGTCGCGCTGAGCTTTCGCGAGTGAGATTACTCGGCGGTTAAGTTCACTCGATTGGTCTTGGCTTCTCCCAGATAGCATTAGGAGAAGACCAACAGCCGCGATCGACCCGGCCCATATATTCGCCCATCCAACTTGCCTATTGAAAGCTTCGGAATCTTCACCTGCCGAAAGCCCGAATGCCGGCAATCCGATTGCTAGAGCGATCAGCCCAACGGCGAACAGCAGCCACCCCATCATGCGAAGTTGATACCGCGCTATCAGAGCTCGCAACATGACCTTGTCAATCGAATTCGGGTAGCGTAAAGATCGAAGATATGGATTATTGAACCGTTGGGCAGCCGTAGACCATCGATGGTCAGATGAGAGTCGGTTGAGCCACTACCGTCGCCCCGGCCGATCAGAATTCCGACACCACGACCCGCACCCAACCAATTGGGTCTGCGAGGCATTCTGGACAGGTAGGTGCACCGTGTGCCGGCTGAACGTCATGGCCGCATGATATCGCCTGTAGAGCTCGGCGGGCGACCCCAACAGTTCCACACTGCAGTTCCCCGCTCCGGCGGTCGGTACAGGCGTCAGGGGAGGCGCCACACTTGGAAGGTGGGGCCGGCTGTGGGCAGGGTCAGGGTGCCGTCAGCCTCCGGGCGTAGTTGTGGTGCACCGCCGTACAGGTTGTCCAGTGCCGGAGCAGCAGCGGAGGCGGGGCCACCAGTCCGGACAGGCGCACCGGAGCACCCGACGCACGGCGGGCAAACGCCAACACCGACCCGGAGGGCGACTCCCACAGGTAGACCAGGGCGTCGCCATCGGCATCCCGGCGACGGGAATGCTCGCTCAGCTTGTACCCTTCTGCTTGATGATCGGTACAGCAATGTGTCGCATGTGGACGGTAAGCGTCGCCGAGCTATGCTGTCGTGGTGACCATCTTCTCTGCGATCACTCGGACCGATCCGTCCCCGGCGGCTCACGGAGATGGGCGGTTCAAGTTCTTGGACCGCGTCTCAGGGGCGTACTGGGACCAAGTTCGTGACGTGATCGAGGATTGGTTCAGCCGCCTGAGCCCTGATGCCCAAGCCGACGTCAGGGGCCGGTTGAGATCGAAGGACGACAGACAGTTCAACGGGGCCTTCTTCGAGTTGTACCTACACGAGTGCCTGCTTCGGATGGGATACACCGTGACGTGCCATCCGGTGCTGGAAGGGACGGCTCGCCGACCAGACTTCCTGGCTGAGAAGGACGGACGGTCGATCTACGTCGAAGCGCGGTCGGCATCCCCGAGCAACATCGCTGTCGGTGCGACGGAGCGGATCAACGCGGTGTACAAGTCACTCGACAGACTGAACAGCCCCAACTTTTTCCTCTGGATCGAGGTCGTGCGGCAAGGGCTTCGTCCGCTCCGGGCCAAACCGCGGCGCGGCTGTCTGGACAGATGGCTCAGCGGACTGGACCCCGACACAGTCACGCTGGGTGGACGCCGCGACGACCTCCCCTCTCACCTCTACGAGGAGCAGACCGAGGGCGACGACGTGGCCTGGATCATTAAATTTTGGGCCATCCCCAAGCCCTCCGAGGTGCGCGGAAGAGAAGGAGTCCAGCCGCTGGCGATCTACGGTGGGAACGCAGCGTGGGTAAACGACGAGGGCGGCATCCTCGGAGCGCTGAGCGACAAGGGCACGGCCTACGGCCCGCTCGGCGCACCGTTCATCGTAGCGGTCGCCTCGAGCAGCATGTCTTTGGACGATCACGCCGTATGCGACGCCCTCTACGGCAACGAGATGTTGCAGATCACAACTGCGCCGGATGGGACCGAATCGTATGCCGTCGTCCGCAATGCCAACGGCTACTGGTATGCAGGCGGCAACTGGGACCACTGCGGGGTGTCGGCCGTGCTCGTTGTCAAGCAGCTCCACCCTGCGTTCGTCGGCAACCAGCAGCACACGATCTGGGAGCACCCGGACCCAGAGCACGCTGTTGAAGCGCTGCCGATGTGGCGCCGGGCTATCCTCGGCGCCGACGGTCGGATGGAGTTCATCGACCCGCCGCGTGCTCAGGCCGACTGGTTCGGCCTCGGCAACCCCTGGCCCCTAGGCGAGCCTTTTCCTCGTCAGCCCTAAGCAGCCAACCTTTACGCAAGGCGTTGGGAATCCGTGGTCACGGACCACCGGAGCTGACGGCGTGGACCATTACGCCGCTATCGGCTCGATATGAGTCACCGCGTGACGACGGCCAGCTGGTGCCGCTCGTAGCGTGCTTAGCTGTACGCCAGCCACCACTGACTCCGCGTGGACGTGGCTTGCGTCGTACAGCTCGATCGTTCCGGTGGGCGGGCGAGCCGTCAGGGGAGGCGCCAGAGTTGGAAGGTGGGGCCGGCGGCGGGCAGGGTCAGGGTGCCGTCAGCGGCCGGGCGTAGCGGTGGTGCGCCGCCGTACAGGTTGACCAGGGCCGGAGCAGCAGCGTCCGGCGGGGCCACCAGACCGGTCAACCGCACCGGAGCACCCGACGCCCGCCGGGCCAACGCCAACACCGCCCCAGACGGCGACTCCCGCAAGTAGACCAGGGCGTCGTCATCGGCGTACACCCAACGCAGGCCGCCGTGCCGCAGCTCCGGCACCTCCCGACGCAACGCCACCAACGCCCGGTACACCCCGAACGTCGCCCCGTCCCACGAGTCTGGCCGGTCCCACGGCATCGGCGTCCGCGAACCCTCCCCATTGTCGCCCCGCAACCCCAACTCGTCCCCGGCGAACACCATCGGCGTCCCCGGCAACGTGAACTGCAACCCGGCCGCCACCTCCTGCCGCGCCGCGTCCCCCACCACCGTCCGGATCCGGGCCGAATCATGCGAGCCGAGCAGCTGCCACGAATGCACCAACGACCGCCACGACACCAACGCCCCGAAGGCCCGCATCGTCGCCAACGCCGCCGACCCGGACCGGGCCGGCACCCCACCCGGTACGCCGAGGAAGTCCGGCAACTCCAACGATGATGACCGCAGCCAGCTCCACACCGGCCGGGTGAACCCGGCATAGTTCATCGTGCCGTGCCAACCATCGGCGTCCAGGTCACGGGTGAAATCGTGCCCATGCTCGGCCACGATCAGCCCGTCCGACCGCGTCTCGGCGACCGCCCGACGCAGCAAGGCGGCCACCTCCAGGGTGAGCGCGTCGGCCCCGCGCCGGCCGGTCATGTTGGCCACGTCGATCCGCCAACCGTCCAACCCGTACGGCGGCAGCAGCCACCGCCGCGCCACCGAGGCTGGCCCATCGACGAAACGTCGCCGCAGCTCAGCGCTGCCCCAGTTGAGTTTGGGCAGCGACTTCACACCCAGCCACGACTCGTAGTCGCCGTCGTCGCCGAAGTAGTACAGCTCCCGCTCCGGCGACGACACGTCCGACACGGCGTCGGTGAACCACGGGTGGGCATCACCGGTGTGGTTGCTGGTGATGTCGCCGAGCAGCCGCCACCCGCGAGCGTGCACCGCCGCCGACAGCCGCGCCAACGCCTCGTCGCCGCCGAGCAGCGGGTCGACGTGGTCGAACGCGGCGGCGTCGTACCGATGATTGGACCGGGCCGGGAAGATCGGCGTCAGGTAGACGGTGTTGACGCCGAGCCGCTCCAAGTGGTCGAGCCGCTCCCGGATGCCGTCCAGGTCGCCGCCGTAGAACTGGGCCGGCGTCTCCGGCCCGCGCCCGACGACCGGGGTGTCCCAGTCACACGGGATCGCCCACTCCGGCACCTCCCGCCCGTCAGCGGCAGCCGACCGGGCGAACCGGTCTGGGAAGATCTGGTAGATCACCGCGTCGGCGGCCCAGGCCGGCGGCGCATCGTGGGTGACGAGCCGGAAGTCGGTGGCGTCCGGCACGTCGTGGTCGACCTCGCCGACCCCGGTCAACCAGCGCCGCCCACCCCCGCCACCAGCAGAGCCGCCGGCAGCAGCAGACCCGGCCGGGCCGGCAGCGCCGTCGCCGCCGGCCAGCAGGAAACGGTACGGCGTGACCGGGTTACGGGCCTCCACCTCGCCCCGCCACCACACGTCCCCGTTCGGATCCTGCCGGTCGACCACCGCCTCGGTGAAGCGTGGCTCACCGTCGGCTGTGGAGCGTACCCACAGGTTGTCGACCGGCCGCGCACCCGCCGGCACCCGGACGAAGACCGACACCCGATCACCCAGGTTCACCCCGGCGGCGGCACCCGGCGCATACAACGACGATCCGTCATGGTGCGCCTCGAACAGCTGGCCCACAAGTTAACCCTTCACAGACCCGGAGGTGAGACCGGAAACGATGTAGCGGCTGAGCAGCTGAAACACCAGCACCGTCGGGATCGCCGTCAGCAGCGTGCCGGCGGCGAAGATCCCGAAGTTGTTGTTCCGCTCCCCCGCCACCAGGCCGTACATGCCGACCGCCAGCGTCTTCGCCTCCGGGTTGGTGAGGAAGACGTTGGCGATCAGGAACTCGTTGATGGTGTTGATGAACGCCAGCAGCCCGGTGACCGCCAGGATCGGCGCCACCAGCGGCAACATGATCCGGAAGAACACCTGGGCGTGCGACGCCCCGTCCATGGTGGCCGACTCGTCCAGCTCCCTCGGCAGGGTGTCGAAGAAGCCTTTCATCAGCCAGGTGTTCACCCCGAGCGCGCCACCGAGGTAGAGCAGCATCAGCCCCCACGGGGTGTTGAACCCGATCGTCGGCCACAGGTCGGTGATCGTCGAGAAGATCAGGAAGATCGCCACGATCGCCAGGAACTGCGGGAACATCTGGATCAGCAGCAGCGACAACAGCCCGACCCGCCGGCCGCGGAACCGCATCCGGGAGAAGGCGTACGCCGCCAGCGACGACAGGAACACCGACGCGAACGACGCCAGCCCGGCGATCAGCAGCGAGTTGCCGAACCAGCGGCCGAACGCCGTGTCGGCGAACAGCCGCCGGAAGTTGTTGCCCGACGCCCCGGTCGGGAACAGGTCGGTCGACGACAGGGTGCCCAGCGGGTTCACCGCCGCCGACAGCACGAACACGATCGGGAACAGCGAGAACGCCACCGCCAGCAGCGCCACCAGGTGCCGCCAGCCGACCCGACCCAGCCAGCGGGTCAGCGAGCGCTGCTTCATCCGTACACCTCTTCCTGTTGCCGGGTGCGCCGGAAGCTGACCGCGGAGATCACCGCGACGAGCGTGAAAATGAAGATCGAGATGGCGGCGGCGAAGCCGTACTGGGCGCCGGCCGCGCCGAACGCCAACCGGTACGTGTAGGTGATCAGCAGGTCCGTCGCGCCGACGCTCGGATTGTCCGCCGGGAACGGCCCACCCTCGGTCGTCAGATAGATCGCGTTGAAGTTGTTGAAGTTGAACGCGAACGAGGCGATCAGCAGCGGCGTCAACGCCACCAGCAGCAGCGGCAGCGTGACCCGGCGGAACGCCTGCCACGGGTTCGCGCCGTCGATCGAGCTGGCCTCGGTCAGCTCCTTCGGGATGGCCTGCAACGCGCCGGTGGCGACCAGGAACATGTACGGGTACCCGAGCCACAGCTGTACGCCGATCACCGCCAGCCGGGCCGACCAGTCCTGCCCGAACCAGTCCACAGTCAACCCGAAGAACTGGTTGATCAGCCCGAAGTCGGTGTTGAACATGTCCCGCCAGACCAGCAGCATCGCGAACGACGGCATCGCGTACGGCAGGATCAGCAGCACCCGGTAGAGGTTGCGCCCCCGGACCCGGTCGGAGTGCAGGGCCAGGGCGCAGAGCAGCCCGAGGACGAAGGTGCCGCCGGTGGAGCCGATCGCGAAGGCGAAGTTCCAGACCAGGGTGCCGAGGAACGGCCCGGAGATGTTGCGGTCGGTCAGCACCCGGGTGAAGTTGTCCAGGCCGACGCCGACCCGCCAGCCCTGCAGCAGCCGGTCGCCGTCGGCGGAGACGAACGAGCCGGCGTCGTCGTCGGCCGTCCACACCGTGCCCGTCACGGTGTCGGTGACACAGTCACAATCTTCGTCGTACGCCCGGACGGCGACCCCTTCGTACGCCCTCGACAGCCCGATGGAGCGGATCGCCCCGTCGTCGGTCGGCACCGCCAGGTCGGTGATCTCCTGGCTGCGGGCACTGGCCTGGCCGGCGTTGAGCAGCGTGTAGCCGTCGGCCGACGTCACTTTGCCGGCGTCGGTGACGGTGACGTCGCCGGCCGGCAGCTCGGTCAACCCGTCGGCGTCACCGGCGTAGACGACCCCGTCGGCCGGGTCGACGACCAGCAGCACCAGGTCACCGGTGGCCGGGTCGCCGACCGTGGCGACGGTCATCGCGTACTCGATGGATCCTGGGACCTGGACCACCGACGTGGCCTGGATGGCCGCGATCGCCTCAGTCTTGCTGCCCCGGTGTCCGTCGCCGAAGTTGGTGAACGCGGTGGAGGCGGTGTAGAGCACCGGGAAGATCTGGAAGGCGATCAGGAACAGGGTGCCGGGGATCAGGTACTTCGCCGGCACGTGTCGCCGACCCAGGTAGAGGTAGCCGAGGCCGGCGGTCGTGGCGACCAGGATGCCGAGCCCGACCCAGGCTTCGGCGTCGATCAGCGGGAACGCCGCCCAGATCGCGATCGCCGCAACCAGGCCGAGCAGCAGCGCCTTGGCCAGCAGACCGCCGGCCGTGACCGGCTCGTCGGCGCGCAGCCGGCTGCTGCGGCCCGGGCGCGGGGCCCGCTGCTCGGCGGGCCCCGCTCCGGTTGGTCCGGTGTCGCGCATTACGTGATCTGTTCGGCGATCGTCTGGCCGGCGGCGGTGATCGTGCTCGCCACGTCGGCACCGCCGACGATCGCGGCCTCGGCCTTGCCGAACGGGTCCCAGATGGCAGCCATCTCGGGGATCGCCGGCAGCACCGCACCGCCCTGCCCGGCCTGCTGGAACTTCGCCAGATCCGGGTCGGCCCCGGCGACCTGGTCGAGGGCGGCGGTCAGCGCCGGCGGGCGTGGCTCGGCCTCGTACAGGGCGACGGCCAGGTCGGTCTGGGTGGTGTAGTTGGCGACGAACTCCTGAGCGAGGGCCTTGTTCTTGCCCTTGGCGGCGACGTAGAAGGTCTGCACGCCGACGAACGGCTGCGCGGGCGCGCCACCAGCGAAGCCGGGGACCGGGCTGATGTCGTACGCGATGTCGGCGCCCTTGGCGTCGGTGATCGCCCACGGCCCGGAGACCAGGAAGGCGCATTTGCCGCTGGTGAAGGTGGCGATCGAGTTCTCCGGGGTGATGGAGCGCTTCAGCGCGCCTTTGCCCTTCTCGCCGAGAGTGGCGATTTTCTCGAACGCGGCGATCGACTCGGGCGTGCCGACGCCGAGCTGCGTCGGGTCGTAGTCGCCTTCGGCGGTGGTGCCGAAGAGACTGCCGCCGGCCGAGGTGTAGAGCGGGTACAGGTGGTAGGCGTCGCCGTTCTGCCCGACCTGCAGGCAGAGGATCTCCGAGACCTTGCCGTCGGCCTTGAGCTGCTCGCCGGTGGCGACCAGCTCTTCGATCGTGGCGGGGACGTCGGGGGCGAGCGCGGTGTTGCGGATCAGGGCGACGTTCTCCATGGCGTACGGGACGCCGTAGACCTGGCCGTTGAAGGTGACGGCTTTGATGGCGACGTCGGCGAAGCCGGCGGTCTGGTCGGCGGTGAGCTGGACCGGCTCGATGGCGCCGTTCTGCACCAGGTTGCCGATCCAGTCGTGCGCGCCGACCATCACGTCCGGGCCGCTGCCCTGCTGTGACGCGGTGACGAAGGTGGTCTGCTGGTCCTTGGAGATCGCCTGGACCTCGACGGTGACGCCGTTGTCGGCGCCGAACTTCTCGGCGAACGGGGCGAGGGCGGCGCTGCGCTTGTCGTCGGCCCAGATGACCAGGGTGCCGCCGGTGGCGGCGTCGGGGCTGTCGGTGGTGGCGGGTTCGCCGTCGCTGCTGCCGCAGCCGGCGGCGGCCAGCGCGAGCGCGGCGGCCAGCCCGGCGGCCACCGACGTGGTACGGACGCGCATCGGGACTCCTGTCGTGGAAGTTATTGCGGTACGGTGCCGCGTTCACGGCACAGGTTTCGTCGCGTGTTGCCGGGACGTTAGCAAGGCGTTGCAATCAATGGAAGGCCTTGCAGGCTTCGTCGCAAGAACTTGCCGGTGCGCTACCGTGAAGGCCATGCGCGCACGACTGTCCGACATCGCCCGCCAGGCCGAAGTCAGCGAGGCCACGGTGTCCCGGGTGCTCAACGACCGCCCCGGGGTGGCCGCCGAAACCCGCCAGGCGGTGCTGACCGCGCTCGACGTCCTCGGCTACGAACGCCCGGCCCGGCTGCGCAAACGCAGCGCCGGCCTGGTCGGCCTCGTGGTGCCGGAGCTGGACAACCCGATCTTCCCGGCGTTCGCGCAGACCATCGAGTCGGCCCTCGCCCAGTCCGGCTACACCCCGGTGCTGTGCACCCAGACCCCCGGCGGGGTCACCGAGGACGAGTACGTGGAGATGCTGCTGGACCGCCAGGTCGCCGGCATCGTCTTCGTCTCCGGCCTGCACGCCGACACCGCCGCCGACCACGAGCGCTACCGCACGCTGATCGCCCGGCCGCTGCCGATCGTGCTGATCAACGGGTACGCCGAAGGCATCGAAGCGCCCTTCGTCTCCTGCGACGACCGGGAGGCCGGCGAGCTGGCCGTGGAGCATCTGGTCGCCCTCGGCCACCGGCGGATCGGGCTGATCACCGGCCCGGACCGGTTCCTGCCGGTGCAGCGCAAACTGGCCGGCTTCCGGGCGGCGATGCGCCGGCTGATCGGTGCCAGCGACGCCGAGATCGACGAGCTGATCGCGCTCTCACTGTTCGGGGTGGAGGGTGGCAAGGCAGCCGCGAACCGGCTGCTCGACAAGGGCGTCACCGGCATCACCTGCGGATCCGATCTGATGGCGCTCGGCGCGATCCGGGCCGCCCGGCAGCGTGGCCTGTCGGTGCCCGGTGACGTGTCGGTGGTCGGCTACGACGACTCGCCGCTGATGGCGTTCACCGATCCGCCGCTGACCACGCTGCGCCAGCCGGTGATCGCGATGGCGGTCGCGGCGGTCCGCGCCCTGGTCGACGAGATCAACGGGCACGCCGCCCCCAACTCGGAGTACGTGTTCCGCCCCGAGCTGGTGGCCCGTGGCTCCACCGGCATCGCCCCGCAGGTCACCCACCTCGCTGCCGCAGCGGCCGCGCCCGCCAGCTGAGAGCTTGCGCAAGGGTTGCTTGACTCTTGCAAGAACCGGCAGGCATCCTCGATGACAGGCCCAGCACCACACCGACAGGACGGGGAACCCGTGACGATCGATCCTGCCCAGGCCAACCCGCGCACCGCCAGGGACGACTGGTGGCGCACCGCCGCCGTCTACCAGGTGTACGTGCGCAGCTTCGCCGACTCCGACGGCGACGGCATCGGTGACCTGCAGGGCATCCGCAGCCGCCTGCCGTACCTGCGCGACCTCGGCGTCGACGCGCTCTGGCTGACCCCGTTCTACCGCTCCCCGATGGTCGACGGCGGCTACGACGTCGCCGACTACCGCGAGGTCGACCCGATGTTCGGCGACCTCACCGACTTCGACGAGATGATCACCGACGCGCACGGGCTCGGTCTGCGGATCATCGTCGACATCGTGCCGAACCACACCTCCGACGTACACCCGTGGTTCGTCGCGGCGCTCGCCGCCGCGCCCGGGTCGGCGGAGCGTGACCGGTACATGTTCCGCGACGGCCGGGGCGAGCATGGCGAGGAGCCGCCCAACGACTGGGAGTCGATCTTCGGCGGGCCGGCCTGGACCCGGCTGCCCGACGGCCAGTGGTACCTGCACCTGTTCGACCCGGCCCAACCCGACCTCAACTGGCGCCACCCCGAGGTGCGCGCCGAGTTCGAGCAGATCCTGCGCTTCTGGCTGGACCGGGGCGTCGACGGGTTCCGCATCGACGTCGCCCACGGGATGATCAAGGCCGACGGGCTGCCGGACATCGGCTGGACCTCGGCCACCACCGGACGCCGGCAGATCGAACTGCTCGGCAAGGGCCGGCTGCCCTACTTCGACCAGGACGAGGTGCACGACATCTACCGCGCCTGGCGACCGATCCTGGACAGCTACCCCGGCGGGCGGATGGCCGTCGCCGAGGCATGGGCGGAGACGCCGCAGCGGCTGGCCCGCTACATCGGCCCGGACGAGCTGCACCAGGCGTTCAACTTCGACTTCCTCGACGCCACCTGGTCGGCCGACTCGTTCCACAAGGTGATCGACACCGCGCTCGCCGAAGCGGCGATCGTCGGGGCACCGACCACCTGGGTGCTGTCCAACCACGACAAGCAGCGGCACGTCACCCGGTACGGCGACGGCGAGGTCGGGCTGCGTCGGGCCCGCGCCGCCGCGCTGCTGATGTTCGCCCTGCCCGGCAGCACCTACCTCTACCAGGGTGAGGAGTTGGGCCTGCCGGAGGTCCTCGACCTGCCCGACCATCTGCGGCAGGACCCGGCGTTCGGCCGCACCGGGCATAGCCGCGACGGCTGCCGGGTGCCGCTGCCGTGGAGCGGTGAGGACCCGCCGTACGGCTTCGGCCCGGCCGGCTCGGTCGAATCCTGGCTGCCGGCCCCGGCCGGCTGGGCGCCGCTGACCGCACAGGCCCAGGACGGCGACCCGGACTCGACGCTGGAGCTGTACCGGCGGGCCCTCGCCATCCGGGCCGAGCACCCGGCGCTGCGCGACGCCCCGGCCGGCGACGGCACCGGGCTGACCTGGTTGGAGGCCGGGCCGGGCGTGCTGGCGTTCCGACGCGGTGACGACGGCGGGACCGACACGGACGGCGGTGCCGCCGGCGGCGCGGACGGCGGCGCGCACGCGCTGATCTGCGTGGTCAACCTCAGTGGTGCGCCGGTGCCGGTCGACGGGTACGGCGTACCGCTGATCACCAGCGCGCCGTTGGACGGACCGCCCCGTGGCCGGCTGCTGCCGGTCGACGCCGCCGCCTGGTTCCGGCCGGCCTGACGCCCGTTTCGCCGCGGCCGGCTGGCAGGGTGCGGCCAGGTTTACGACGGCCCGGCGCCGGGTACGGCTCGGAGCAGGAAACACCGGTCGTTCGTCGAGCCGGAAGCGCCGCCGGGCGGCTGGGCAAGGACCCCTTGTGGTGGGGGGCGAAGGTGGTGACGGTGCCCCGGGACCAGGGATGGTCCCGGGGCACCACCACTGATGGTCAGCTCCCGGCGGTCAGCATGTTGGCGATGCGGGCCATGCCGGCGCGCACCTCGTCCGGTGACGGCGGCGGCGACGGCTCGACGTGCCGCTCCTGCGGTTCGGCGTCGTTGCCGCCGACCAGGTCCTCGAAGTCGTCGTACTCGGCGACGTCTTCGTCGGCGGAGGCCTGAGCGGCGGCCAGCTCGCCGCGGATCTCCTCGACGGTGACCAGGGTCAGCAGCGGTTCGACCACCGCCATCAGCTCCTCGTCGGCGACCACCGTCTCGGCCAGGGCCAGCGCGTGCGCCCGTTCGTACGGCCCGCACACCACCGGTTCCCACTCGCCGTCCTGGTCGCCGAGCGGCCCGAAGGTGACGATCCACGGCATCGTGTGTGCCGGTGAGTCGTCCGGCAGCTCAAGCGTGACTAATGCCCCCACCTGACCGATCATCGTCGTACACCGGAGACCGTCGGCGGCTTTTGCGGCTTTTACTGCTTTTGACGGTGCCGTTCCGGCTGTCCGGCGGGGCGTACGCCCGACTGTCCGCCGGGCGGTCAGGTCGACCACCCGGCCGTGCCGGCTGGTCGCGGCCAGCGCCGCGCCGAACAGCAGCAGCTGGTTGAGCAGGTAGAGATAGATCAGCAACCCGACCGCGCCGGCCACCACGGTGTACGCCGGATTGCGCTCGAACCGGCCGACGTAGAACCGCCCGGCGGTGTTCAGCACGGTCAGCCCGAACGCCACCACGACAATCGGGGCGACCAGCCGCCGGGCGGACATCCGCAGCCGGGGCACCGCGACCAGCAGCGCCGCGGCGAGCACCAGGTTGATCACGAAGGCGAGCAGCACGCTAGCGACGGCCGCGGCGACCGAGCTCTCGCCGAGCAGCCAACCCAGCAGCGACCGCAGCGCGTCGACCGCGCCGACCGAGACGCCGATCAGCAGGAACACCCCGACGAGTACGGCCAGGTCGACGACCTGCCGTACGCCGAAGTAGCCGGGCTGCTGGTCAAGCCGGTAGACCAACCGCTGCGAGGAGCGGATCGCCTCCACCCAGCCGATGCCGGTCAGCCCGAGCAGCACCAGACCGACGACACCGACCTGGCCACTGTTGCGCTGGATCTGGGCCAGGTCCAGGAACGGCAGGTTCTGCAGCAGGAAGTCGGCGACCGCCGCGCTGACCTCGGCGTTGGCCTCCACCAGGGCGCCGAACACCCAGTACGCGACCAGACCGAGGGCGAAGACGGCGAAGAACCCGTAGTACGCGATCGCGGCGGCCAGCCGCCCGCCCAGCACCTGGTTGTAGCGTTCGACCGCCCGCCAGAGGTGGTTCAGGCGCGGGTACCGCCGCCGGGACCGGTCCAGGGCCCACTGGGTGCCGGACCAGGCCCGGTCGAATACGTTCACCCCGTCATCCTGGTGCATCGGGGCAGCGTCAGGTGGTCAGCCGGGCGGGCACCGCGAGCGGTCAGCCGCCGAGCGGGTCAGCCGCCGAGTGGAAAATCCCGGCGCGGACGCCACCGCCCTTCACCGCTGTGCGAGAAGAGCGTGAACGAGTCGACCTCGAACTGTGCCTCGAAGCCGGCGAGGTCGTCGTACACCTTGTCCATCGCGTCGGTCGGCACGTCCTGGGCGACGGTCACGTGCGGGTGGTACGCGAACCGGCTCTCCCGGACGAGCTGGTCGGCGGTGCCGATCGCCGAGGCCAGCAGCTCGCACTCGCTGATCCCGGCCGCCACCGCGACGAAGACCACCTCGGTGATCGGCCGGAACGTCCCGGTCCCGCGCAGGTGCAACGGGTACGGCGGATGCGCGGCGGCCACCGCCGCCAGGTGCGCCTCCACCTCGGCCAGCTGATCTTCGACGATGTCGGTCGGGCCGAGCAGGGTGATGTGCGCGGGCACGTACTCGGCGGCCGGGTCGCCGGCCTCGGCCCGGCGGCGGGTCAGCTCCTCACCCCACGGCTGCGGGATGTCGATGGCGACGCCGATCCGCACCTGACCGGGAGCTGGTTGCGCGCCGATGACGGACACTGTCAGACAGTCCCCGCGGGTGCCAGGAAGCCGATTCGGTCGTACACGGCGGCTAGCGTCGCGGCCGCCACCGCCTCGGCCTTGGCGGCGCCGATCGCCAGGATCTTGTCCAGCTGGGCCGGGTCGTCGAGGTAGCCGCGGGTGCGCTCCTGGATCGGCCGGACGAACTCCACCACCACCTCCGCCAGGTCCTTCTTCAGGTCACCGTAGCCTTTGCCCTGGTACGCGGCGGTCAGCTCGTCGAGCGTCCGGCCGCTGAGCGCGGCGTAGATGGTGAGCAGGTTGCTGATGCCGGGCTTGCTCTCCGGATCGTAGATGATCTCGCGGCCGGTGTCGGTGACCGCCGAGCGGATCTTCTTGGCCGATTTCGCCGGCTCGTCCAGCAGGTCGATGATGCCGGCCGGGGAGGACGACGACTTGGACATCTTGGCGGTCGGGTCCTGCAGGTCGAGGATCTTGGCGGTGTCCCGGACGATGTACGGGGCCGGCACGGTGAAGGTGGCGCCGAACCGGGTGTTGAACCGCTGCGCCAGGTCCCGGGTGAGCTCCAGGTGCTGCCGCTGGTCCTCGCCGACCGGGACCGCGTCGGCCTGGTAGAGCAGGATGTCGGCGGCCTGCAGCACCGGGTAGGTGAACAGCCCGACGCTGGCCCGCTCGGCGCCCTGCTTGGCGGACTTGTCCTTGAACTGGGTCATCCGGCTCGCCTCGCCGAACCCGGTGATGCAGCCCATCACCCAGGCGAGCTGGGCGTGCTGCGGCACCTGGGACTGGACGAACAGGGTGCACCGGCCCGGGTCGAGACCGGCGGCGAGCAGCTGGGCGGCGGCCACCCGGGTCCGCTGGCGCAGCACCTGCGGGTCGTGGCCGGCGGTGATCGCGTGCAGGTCGACCACGCAGTAGAAGGTGTCGTGGCTGTCCTGCATCGCCACCCAGTTGCGCACCGCGCCGAGGTAGTTGCCGAGGTGGAACGAGTCGGCGGTGGGCTGGATGCCGGAGAGCACCCGGGGGCGGGAGGCGGGCTCGGACATGTCGACAATTCTGACAGCACCGGTGGATCGATGTCTCGCCGGTATCCGACCGGCCGCCGCCGGTCGGCAATGTTCGACTCTGTTTGATTCATCCGTCACCACTGTTGATTCCTGGCCGGGTGTGATGGAATCTTCCCCGGACGACCGGCGGCGTGAAGGGACATCGACACAGTGACACTCCCGGTAGCCGACGGCGGCGCGCACGGCAGCGACGCGGGGCCGGTCATCCGCCGCGCCCACGACGGCTTCCAGCAGCGGTACGGCGTACCGCCGGCCGGCGTGTGGGCGGCACCCGGGCGGGTCAACCTGATCGGCGAGCACACCGACTACAACGACGGCTTCGTGCTGCCGTTCGCCCTGCCGCACCGCACCGTCGTCGCGGCCGGCCCGGCAAAGGCAGCCGGAGAGGCAGAGCCCGGCTGGACCGTCTGGTCGGAGCAGTCCGGCGAGGAGATCGCGTTCGGCGTCGCCGAAGCGGACCGGCCCGGCGCGGTCGACGGCTGGGGCGGCTACGTCGCCGGGGTGGTGTGGGCGCTGCGCGACGCCGGGTACGCCGTCCCGGCCGCCCGGTTGGCGATCGCGTCCGACGTACCACTCGGTGCCGGCCTGTCGTCGTCGGCGGCGCTGGAGGCTGCGGTGCTGACCGCCCTGGCCGACCTCGGCGGCATCGGCACCGACCGGCTGCCGGTGGACCGGCGGCCGGCGCTGGCCCAGCGGGCGGAGAACGGCTACGCCGGCGTGCCCTGCGGGATCATGGACCAGTCGGCGTCGATCCGCTGCCGGGCCGGGCACGCACTGTTCCTGGACTGCCGGTCGCTCGACGTCGAGCACGTCCCGTTCGACCTGGCCGAAGCCGGGCTGGCCGTCCTGGTGATCGACACCCGGGCCCCGCACCGGCACGTCTCCGGCGAGTACGCCGCCCGCCGGGCCGCCTGCGAGCGGGCGGCCGGGCTGCTCGGCGTGCCGGCGCTGCGTGACGTGCCGGCCGACGGCCTGCCGGCCGCCCTGGACCGGCTGCCGGACGACCCGACGCGCCGCCGGGTCCGGCACGTGGTCACCGAGAACCACCGGGTCCGCGAGACGGTGGCGCTGCTGCGGTCCGGCCGGATCCGGGAGATCGGTCCGCTGCTGACCGCCTCGCACGCGTCGATGCGTGACGACTTCGAGATCACCGTCCCGGAGGTGGACGTCGCGGTGACCGCAGCGCTGGCCGGCGGCGCGTACGGTGCCCGGATGACCGGCGGCGGCTTCGGTGGTTGCGTGTTGGCGCTGGTCGATGCAGACGCCGCCGACCGGGTCGCGGCCACAGTGGGCGCGGCGTACGCCAACCACGGTTTCCCGCCACCGACGTTCTTCACCGCCCTGCCCTGCGCGGGAGCCGAACGGATCCACTAACCTCGCCGCGACACATTAGACCAGTGGCGGCGGAGGTGCCCGTGGTGCAGGAGATGACCGACCGGCCGGCGGAGGACATCCCGTTCCTGGTCCGGATCGACGGACGCCGGTTCCTGATCTGGGCCGGCGGGCTGGCCGCCGTCTGCTGGTTGCTGGCCGGTGGGCTGCTCGGCGGGGTGGCGTACCTGGTCGCGAGGGAGGCGGCGGTCGGCCGACCGGCGACGATGGCGCTGGCCGGCCTGCCGGTGCTGCTGCTCGGCGGGTTGCTGGCCGCGACGGTGACCATGTGGCACGGCCGGTTCACCGGCCGTGGCCCGGTGCTGGCCGCCGACCGGACCGGGGTCTGGGTGGCGAACGGCAGTTTCCGCGCCAACCCGGTCTGGCTGCCGTGGGACGCGGTGTCGGCGGTGCAGGTCCGCCGGACCGGGATCGAGGATTTGATCTTCATCGACGCGCAGACGCCGCACCCGGCGGTGCCGCCGGGTGCCCGGCTGATGGTGCCGACCATGCTGCTGGACTGCGGCAGCACCCAGATCGTGGCGGCGCTCGGCGCGCTGGCCGCCGGCCGGGCCCCGGTCTACGGACGCTGGTGAACTCAGCCGGCGCTGGTGACTCAGCCGCAGGGTCGGGCCCGCCGGTGACAGCGGACCCGACCCGTCAGCCCAGGATCAGCCGGCTTCGATGATCATGCCGGCGGCGGCGGTCCGGTTCGTCGACTCGTCGATCAGGATGAACCCGCCGGTGGTCCGGTTGCGCCGGTACTCGTCGGTGAGCAGCGGGACCGTGGTCCGGAAGGTGACCCGACCGATGTCGTTGAGGCCGAGCTGGCTGGCCGACTCGTCGCGGTGCAACGTGTTGACGTCCAGCCGGTACTGCACGCCACGGACCACGGCGCGGGCGCCGCGGGTGGTGTGCTTGATGGCGTACTTGCCGCCCACCTGCAGCGGCCGCGTCTCGTCCATCCAGCAGATCATCGCCTCGACGTCCTGGGCCGGAGTGGGCGCGTTGTGCGGCCGGCAGATCAGGTCGCCCCGGGAGATGTCCAGCTCGTCGGTGAGCCGCACGGTCACCGACATCGGCGGGAACGCCTCGTCGACCGGGCCGTCGGCCGTCTCGATGCTGGCGATCGTGCTGGTCAGCCCGGAGGGCAGCACCATCACCTCGTCGCCGGGCTTGAGCACCCCGGAGGCGACCTGGCCGGCGTAGCCCCGGTAGTCGGTGACGGTGGTCGACTGCGGCCGGATCACGTACTGCACCGGGAACCGCACGTCGACCAGGTTGCGGTCGGAGGCGATGTGCACGTGCTCCAGGTGGTGCAGCAGCGACGGGCCTTCGTACCAGGGGCTGCGCTCGGAGCGGGTGGCGATGTTGTCGCCGTTCAACGCCGAGATCGGGATGACCGACAGGTCGGGCACCTCGAGCTTGGCGGCGAAGGTGGTGAACTCGTCGGCGATCGTCTCGTAGACCGACTGGTCCCAGTCGACCAGGTCCATCTTGTTGACGCAGAGCACCAGGTGCGGCACCCGCAGCAACGAGCAGAGGAACGCGTGTCGGCGGGACTGCTCGACCAGACCCTTGCGGGCGTCGACCAGGATCAGCGCCAGATCGGCGGTGGAGGCACCGGTGACCATGTTGCGGGTGTACTGGATGTGCCCGGGGGTGTCGGCGATGATGAACTTCCGCCGCGGCGTGGCGAAGTAGCGGTACGCCACGTCGATGGTGATGCCCTGCTCCCGTTCGGCGCGCAGGCCGTCGGTGAGCAGCGCCAGGTTGGTGTACTCGTCACCCCGGGCCGCGCTGACCGCTTCGACCGCTTCCAGCTGGTCGGTGAAGAGCGACTTGGTGTCGTAGAGCAGCCGACCGATCAGGGTCGACTTGCCGTCGTCGACGCTGCCGGCGGTGGCGAACCGCAGCAGGTCCATGGCCCGGGTGGTGGGGGCGTCAGCCGTCACCGTCATCAGAAGTAGCCCTCCCGCTTGCGGTCCTCCATGGCGGCCTCACTGACCCGGTCGTCGCCCCGGGTGGCCCCGCGCTCGGTGACCCGGGTCGCGGCGACCTCGTCGATCACCTTCTCGACGGTGTCCGCCGGGGAGCGGACCGCCGCCGTGCAGGAGGCGTCGCCGACGGTGCGGTAGCGCACCTGCTCGATGAACGGCGTCTCGCCGGAGCGGGGCTGGATGAACTCGTTGACGGCGTAGAGCATGCCGTCGCGCTCGATCACCTCGCGCTCGTGGGCGAAGTAGATCGGCGGCAGCTCGATCCGCTCCCGGGCGATGTAGTGCCAGACGTCCAATTCGGTCCAGTTGGACAGCGGGAAGACCCGGATCGACTCGCCGGGATGGTGCCGGCCGTTGTACAGCGACCACAGCTCGGGGCGCTGATTCTTCGGGTCCCACTGGCCGAACTCGTCGCGGAACGAGAAGACCCGCTCCTTGGCGCGGGCCTTCTCCTCGTCCCGGCGGGCCCCGCCGAACAGGGCGTCGAACCGGTACTTCTCGACCGCGGCCAGCAGCACCGGGGTCTGGATGCGGTTGCGCATCCCGTCCGGCGACTCGCGGACCAGCCCCGATTCCAGGGCTTCCGGCACGCTGGCGACGACCAGTTGCAGGCCGAGTTCGTCGACCCGGCGGTCCCGGTAGTCGAGCACCTCCTGGAAGTTGTGCCCGGTGTCGACGTGCATCACCGGGAACGGGATCCGGGCCGGGGCGAACGCCTTCTGCGCCAGGCGCAGCATGACGATCGAGTCCTTGCCGCCGGAGAAGAGCAGCACCGGCCGCTCCAGCTCGGCGACGACCTCGCGCATGACGAAGATGCTCTCCGCCTCCAGCGCGTCGAGGTGGGAGACGCGGTACGCGGTCGCGTTGGTCATCACACCCACCCCTGGTTGTGGGTCATCCGAAGCTTGGTCATCCGAATACCAGACCTTTCCGGTTGGCAAGCTGGAGATAGGGGGTCAGGATACCTGCAGATGCTGCCGCAACGCTGCGAGCAGTTTGCTGGCAAGATCTCGTCGGCAGACCACCAGATCTGGCAGCCGCGGGTTGGCCTCGTTGTACTGCAGCGCGGTTCCGTCGATCCGGGAAGCGTGCAGACCGGTGGCGGTCGCCACGGCGACCGGCGCGGCCGAGTCCCATTCGTACTGGCCGCCAGCGTGCACGTAGGCGTCGGCGTCGCCGGCGATCACCGCGGCGATCTTGGCGCCGGCCGAGCCCATCGGCACCAGCTCGGCACCGAGCTGCTCGGCGAGCGCGGTGACGAAGGCCGGTGGCCGGCTGCGGCTGGCGGCCAGCCGGATCGCGCCGCCAGCCGACGCCGCCGCCGGCATCGGCGGGTACGGCGGCGGGTGCTCGGTGCTGATCGTGCGGTGCTGGGCGGGCAGTCCCACCGCGCCGGCGACCAGCCGGTGCGGGGTGGAGCCGCTGCGTGACCAGAGCGCCACGTGCACCGCCCAGTCGGCGCGGCCCTCCTCGGAGAACTCCCGGGTGCCGTCGAGCGGGTCGATGATCCATACCCGGTCGGCGGTGAGCCGGGACGGCCCGGCGTCCGTCGATGTCTCGGCGTCCGGGTCCGGCAGCGCCTGGCGGGCGCCGTCGTCCTCCTCCGACAGCACCGCGTCCGCCGGCCGCCAGCGGGCCAGTTCGGTACGGAGCAGGTCGTGGGAGACCTTGTCACCGGCCGCCTTGAGCGCGGTCGGGTCGGCGTACCCCAGCTCCTCACGGACCCGCAGCAGCGACTCGCCGGCGCGCCCGGCGAGCCATCGGGCGAATGCGGCATCGGTTACCGGCGGCGTGCTCATCTGGCTCCTCTCCTACCTGCCCGGCGGAAACCGGGCCGTCCACCCGGAATCCACGGGCGGTGTTCTGCCCGGTTCACGATCCAGCTGTCCCAGACGTAACGCCACAGCCGCCTCTCAGGTGCTGTGGTACGTGTTCTGGGCCCACTCGAGCCCTCGGACGACCACCGCTTCCACCAGGTCAGCGGCCCGATCGACGAGAAAGTCGAGTTCCTTGCGTTCAGTTGTCGAGAAATCTGACAAAACATAATCTGCTGGATCCTGCCGACCGGGCGGACGCCCGATCCCGAACCTGACCCGCAGGTAATCCTTGCTGCCGAGCGACCGGGACATGGAGCGCAACCCGTTGTGGCCGCCCTCTCCACCGCCCTGCTTCACCCGCAGTCGACCGTAGTCGATGTCCAGCTCGTCGTGCACCGTGACGATCTGCTCGACCGGCACCTTGTAGAACTTCGCCAACGCGGCCACCGGGCCACCGGAAAGGTTCATGTACGTCAGCGGCTTCGCCAGCACCAGCTTCGGCCCGCCCAGGCCGAGCCGACCCTCGCCGGACTCGGCCGTCGCCCGCCGGTGCCGGCTCAACCGGACACCGAGCCGGCCGGCGAGCAGGTCCGCGACCATGAACCCGACGTTGTGCCGGTTACGGGCGTACTCCCGGCCCGGGTTGCCCAGCCCCACAACCAGCCACGGTGCCGTCTCCACCACACCTCCTGAAACGGATCAAGGCGTCACCGCCGCGGCAGGGCCGGCAGCGGGACGCCCGGATCGTCGAACGGCGGGTCAGACCGGCTGCTCGGCGGCACTTTCGGCGACGGGCTCCTCGGCTGCCTCCTCGCCGGTCTCCTCGCCGAGCTGGGCGGCGGTCGGCGCAGCGGAGACCACCACGAGCACGGTCGCCGGGTCGCCGGTCAGCTCGACCCCGCCCGGCAGCTGAACGTCGCCGGCGGTGACGTGCGAGCCGGCCTCCAGGCCCTCGATCGACACTTCCAGCGACTCCGGCACCCGGGTCGCCTCGGCGCTGACCGACAGCGTGTCGTGCTCGTGCATCACCAGGGTGCCCTTGGCCGGCTCACCGACCAGCTGCACCGAGATGTCCACGGTGACCTTCTCGCCCCGGCGGACCAGCAGCAGGTCGACGTGCTCGAAGGTGTCCTTGACCGGGTCACGCTGAATCGCCTTGGTCAACGCCAACGCCTGGGTGCCGTCGGTGATCTCGATGGCGAACAACTGGTTGGCGCCGCCGTGCCGGATCGCGGCGGCGAACTCACGGGCGGGCAGCGCGATGTGCTTGGGCTTCTCGCCGTGGCCGTACAGCACGGCGGGCACCTTGCCGGCCCGGCGGGTACGGCGGGCACCACCCTTACCGAACTCGGTGCGGGGCTCGGCGCTGATCTTTACCTCGGACACGGGAGTACTCCTGGAGTTTCGGCAGTGCGTGCGGGGGAACCTGATCCGGCTCCGGAGAGACGGACGCGATGTCGGCGGTGCCGGGCGAAGGGGCACGCTGGGCGCTCGTCCAACTGGGCAGTGCCCGGAGCACCGCGTCGATCACGGTGCTTCCGGGCGGCAGCGCTTCGTCAGCAGCGGCCCGCAGGGCACCCTCGCCGTGGCAACCGCACCAGTCTACCCGAGGCTGGTGAACTGGTTCAGGCAGTACCCCTTGTGCGGGCGGATCTTCCCGCGCGAGCGCGGGCCGTAAATCAGCTCAGCCCGCGCGAGCGCGGGCCGTAGATTAGCTCAGCCCGCCGAACAGCGTCGTCACCGAGCCGTCGTCGAAGACTTCGCGGATCGCCCGGGCCAGCAGCGGCGCGATGGACAGCACGGTGAGCTTGTCCAATTGTTTCTCCGCCGGCAGCGGCAGGGTGTTCGTCACCACCACCTCGCTGATCCGGCTGTTCTTCAACCGCTCGGTGGCCGGGTCGGACAGCAACGCGTGGGTGGCCGCGACCGCGATGTCCGACGCACCCGCGTCGTAGAGGATCTCCGCCGCCTTGGTGATCGTCCCACCGGTGTCGATCATGTCGTCGACGATCAGGCAGACCCGGCCCTCGACGTCGCCGACCACCCGGTTCGCCACTACCTGGTTCGGCTTGAGCGGGTCCCGGGTCTTGTGGATGAAGGCCAGCGGGCAGCCACCGAGCCGGTCGGTCCAGCGCTCGGCCACCCGGACCCGGCCCGAGTCCGGCGCGACCACGGTCATCGGCCGCCCGGCGAACCGGCTCTCGACGTAGCCGGCCAGGATGTCCATCGCGAAGAGGTGGTCGACCGGGCCGTCGAAGAAGCCCTGGATCTGTGCGGTGTGCAGATCGACGGTGAGGATCCGGTCCGCGCCGGCGGTGCGCAGCAGGTCGGCGATCAGCCGGGCGGAGATCGGCTCCCGGCCGCGGTGCTTCTTGTCCTGACGCGAGTACGGGTAGAACGGCAGCACCACGGTGATCCGTTTGGCCGAACCACGCTTCAGTGCGTCGATCATGATCAGGGTCTCCATCACCCAGCGGTTGACGCCGTGGGTGACCGACTGGACGACGAACGCGTCCGAGCCGCGGACCGACTCCTTGAACCGGACGAAGATCTCACCGTTGGAGAACTCGTACGAGTCGGCCGGGGTGGGTGCGATGCCGAGCACTTCACCGATCTCCTCGGCGAGCTCGGGGAAACCCCGGCCGGTGAAAAGCATCAGGCTCTTGCGGTTCTCGGCGACGATGCTGCCCATCGAGACGTCTGCTCCCGTCAGGGTGGTTGCGGACGCCGACCTGGCTGGGCCGTACGCCGCTGGACTAGTCAGTCGCAGTATCTCCCGGAACCGGGTCAGTGGCACCGTGATGGTGGGCCGCTTCACCGTTACCAGCCCCGACCTGCCCGTTCCCGGCATCGGCCGGCCTGTTCCCGGCACTGACCGTACCGGCCGTGGCGCGTTCGGCGGCCGCCGCGGCGGCGGTGCCCGGCCGGCGGGACCGCACCCAGCCGTCGACCGTGCGCTGCTGGGCCCGGGTGACGGCGAGCGCGCCGGGCGGCACGTCCCGGTTCACCACGCTGCCTGCCCCGACATAGGCACCGGCGCCGATCTCGACCGGGGCGATCAGGCTGCTGTCGCAGCCGACGAAGGCGGACTCCCCCACCGTGGTGTGGCTCTTGTGCACCCCGTCGTAGTTGACGAAGATCGTCGCCGCACCGATGTTGGCCCGGGCGCCGATCGTGGCGTCCCCGACGTAGCTCAGATGCGGCACCTTGGCGCCCGCGCCGATCTGCGACTTCTTCACCTCGACGAAGGTGCCGACCTTGGCCCGCTCGTCCAGGTGGGCGTCCGGGCGCAGATAGGCGTACGGGCCGACGCTCGCGCCGGCGCCGATCCGGGCCTGCACGGCGTGTGACCGGAGCACGGTCGCTCCCGCGCCGACGGCGGTGTCGATCAGCGTGACGTCCGGCCCGACAGTGGCCTCGGCACCGACCGTGCTGGTGCCGTACAGCTGGGTGTTCTGCTCGACGACGGCGTCGCGTTCCAGGTGCACCGTCACGTCGATCCAGGTGGTGGCCGGGTCGAGGATGCTCACCCCGGCGCGCATCCAGCCCTCGTTGACCCGGTCGGCGAGCAGCCGGCGCAGCCGGGCCAGCTCCACCCGGTCGTTGCAGCCCAGGGTCTCGGTCACGTCGGTGGCGACGTGCACGCCGACCGGCGCTCCGGCGGCGGCGAGCAGGCCGACGGCGTCGGTCAGGTACTCCTCGCCCTGGTCGTTGTCGGTGGTGAGCTTGCCGAGAGCGTCGCGCAGCCCGGCCGCGTCGAAGGCGTAGATCCCGGCGTTGATCTCGCGGATCCGGCGCTGCTCCGGGCTGGCGTCGCGCTCCTCCACGATGCGCTCCAGGCCGCCGGCCGGGTCACGGACGATCCGGCCCAGACCGGTCGGGTCGGCGACCTCGGCGGTCAGTACGGTCGCCGCCGCCCCGGCCGACTCGTGTGCCTCGATCAGCTCGGCGACCGTCTCCGGACGCAGCAGCGGTACGTCGCCGTTGAGCACCACGACGGTGCCGGTGGCGTCGGGTGCGGCCGCCATCGCCAGCCGGACCGCGTGCCCGGTGCCGTGCTGCTCGGCCTGCAGCACCGGTACGGCCGCCGGGGCGATCTCCGACAGGTGGGCGGTGACCTGCTCGGCGCGGTGTCCGACGACGACCAGGGTGCGTTCGGCGGCGGCGGCCGTGGCTGCGGTGAGCACGTGCCCGACCAGGGTCCGGCCGAGCAGCGGGTGCAGCACCTTGGGTAGCGCCGATTTCATCCGCTTGCCTTCGCCGGCAGCGAGGACGACCACGGTACGGGACCGGGGCTGGATCACGAGAAATGCTCCCGTCAGGGCGGCGGCACGTTCTACTTGACCAGACGAGACACTCAGCGTCACGACAGCGAGGCTCAATGTCACGGGAAGCTCGGCCGCTAGGACTCGAACCTAGAATATCGGGACCAAAACCCGAGGTGTTGCCAATTACACCACGGCCGATCGTGCTACGGACACAGCCTAGCGTGCCGGGCGGATTCCGGCGTACTCCCGTCGCCCGGCACGGGCGGGCCGGGCGGGCGCGCACACCGACCCGACTCCGGAACTCGACCGTAGAAAACTACGGCTCCGTAGGTTACGGTGACGTAGGCGTAAGTTCCCGTTCTTTCACCGCTGGCCGCCGCACCGGCTGGAACGCCCCGGCGCACCGCGGTCGAACCGTCACCGCTGCGAGGTGCCATGTCAACCGCCCTACTCGAGCCGCCACAGACCAACCCCGGACCCGCCCCCAAGCCGCTGACCGTCGGCAAACAGTCGATCGGCGTGCTGATCGCCCTCGGCGCCTTCGTGACCGTCCCGTTCCTGGCGCTGATCGCCGCCGTACCGGTTGCCTGGGGCGGCTGGCTGGGCTGGACCGACGTCGCCATCGGGCTGGTCTTCTACGTGGTAGCCGGACTGGGCATCACCGTCGGGTTCCACCGGTACTTCACCCACGGCTCGTTCAAGGCGAAGCGGTGGCTGCGGATCACCCTGGCGCTCGCCGGCTCGCTGGCGATCGAGGGCAACGTGATCCAGTGGGTCGCCGACCACCGCCGGCACCACGCCTTCAGCGACATCGAGGGCGACCCGCACTCGCCGTGGCGCTTCGGCACCAGCGTCTGGGGGCTGACCAAGGGCCTGCTCTACGCCCACGTCGGCTGGTTGTTCCACCGCGACCTGACCAACCAGGAGCGGTTCACCCCGGACCTGCTCGCCGACAAGGACATCCGGCGCATCGACCAGCTCTTCCCGGCGCTGGTCGTGTTCACCATGCTCGCCCCGGCGGCGATCGGCGGCCTGGCCACCTGGTCCTGGCAGGGCGCGCTGACCGCGTTCTTCTGGGCCGGCCTGGTCCGGGTGGCGCTGCTGCACCACATCACCTGGTCGATCAACTCCGTCTGCCACGTCTACGGCGAACGGCCGTTCGAGGTGCGGCAGGGCGACAAGGCGTCGAACTTCTGGCCGCTGGCCATCCTGTCCTTCGGCGAGAGCTGGCACAACCTGCACCACGCCGACCCGACCTGCGCCCGGCACGGCGTACTGCGCGGGCAGATTGACATCTCCGCCCGGGTCATCTGGCTGCTGGAGAAGTCCGGCGCCGCGTCGAACGTCCGCTGGCCGAAGCCCGATCGGATCGCGGCCAAGCTGGTCAAGCCGGCCGGCTGAGCCGGACCGCGCCCGGTACGGCTACCCGCCGGGTCGGTGCGGGCACCGACCCGGCGGCCCGGCACTGGCAGGATGAGCCAAGTGACGGACAACCCAACCACCAACGGTGACCCTGCACCGGGCGGCATACCGGCACCGCCGCCACCACCGGCGGTGCCGGCCAAACCGAACTCCCGGGTCCGCATGTCGGCCGCGCAACGGCGGGAGCAGCTGATCACCATCGGGCGGCAGCTCTTCGCCGAACGGGGGTTCGACGCCACCTCCATAGAGGAGGTCGCCTCCCGGGCGAAGGTCTCCAAGCCGGTGGTGTACGAGCACTTCGGCGGCAAGGAAGGGCTGTACGCGGTCGTGGTGGACCGGGAGGTCCGCGCCCTGCTCGACCGGATCACCAACGCGCTGACCGCCGGGCACCCACGGGAGCTGCTGGAGCAGGCCGCGCTGGCGCTACTGGACTACATCGAGGCGGAGACGAACGGCTTCCGGGTGCTGGTCCGCGAATCACCGCTGCTGTCGGCCGCCGGCAACTTCTCCAGCGTGATGAACGACGTGGCGCATCAGGTGGAGCACATCCTCGGTGCCGAGTTCAAGAGCCGGGGGTACGACCCGAAGCTCGCCGAGCTGTACTCCCAGGCGCTGGTCGGGATGGTGGCACTGACCGGGCGCTGGTGGCTGGAGGTACGCAAGCCGCGCAAGGAGACGGTCGCCGCGCACCTGGTCAACCTGGCCTGGAACGGACTGTCCCATCTGGAAGCGAAACCCACCCTGTTGACCCGGCGCCGCAACCACTGACCGCGGGGTCGGGTCGGGTCTGGGTACGCTCACCGCCGGGCCCGCTCGGCCGGTCGGTGCGCGCCACGCCGGTAGCGTTCCTCGTCGCCGGCCGCCTCGGTCGGCCCCACCTTGTCGTACAGGCCGGTGGCCAGGAAGATCAGACCGAAGATCAGCGACACGATCACGGTCGACATCGAAAAGTTGAGGAAGTTGGCGTCGGTCTGCAGCAGGGCCATCATCAGCAGGCCGGTGACCATGAAGACCACCGCGATGGTGAGGTTGGCGAGGTGCCCGGCCCGGCCGCCGATGATCGCCCCGATCAGGATCAGCCCGCCGTAGACGATCGAGGAGATCGAGAACGCGAGGTTGGTCCGCAGCCCGAGCACCCAGACGTCGTCCCGGGCGAACAGCGGCTCGCCCCAGGTGGCGACCGTTCCGGCGATGCCGAAGATCAGCACGTACAGGCCGGTGAGCCCGGCGATCGTCCGGTAGACCGGCCGCAGCGGGTGGTTGACCGGGATGTGCGCCATGGCTGCCGCTCCTGTCGCCGATCCAGGGCCCGCGTCGCGGCGACGTGGGCGTCCTTACCCGGATTCTCCCGCCGCGGGCGGGTGGCGCGCAGCCGAACCGACCAGTAGGCGGCTGCGGGATCAGCTGAATCAGCCGCCCGGACCAGAGCGCCGGACCAGGTCAGAGCACCAGCCGGCCGTCCCGCCACGCCTGGGCCTCCTGCTCGGTGCCGGTCCGGCCGTACATGGCGGCCATCAGCAGCACCAGGCCGATGACCATCACGACCAGGCAGGTGCTCACCGTGAAGTTGAGGAAGTTGGCGTCGGTGCGCAGCACCGCCAACTCGGCCAGGCTCAACGCCATCAGGCCGTACGCCAGCGCCTTGTTGATCGCCGTGTCGATGTTGCGGCCGAGCCCTACGCCGGCCAGCACGGCCACGCCCAGCACCAGACACAGCCCGGAGAAGCCGAGGTTGGCACCCTGGCCGAGCACCCGGCTGTCGTTCTGCGCGAAGAGGGCGTCGCCGCTGGTGACGATGATCCCGACGACACCGAAGATCACCAGGTAGAGGCCGGTCAGCGCGGCGACCGCCCGGTAGATCGGCCGGGCGGGGTGGTTGACGGGGGTGTGCATGGGGTCTGCTCCAACGCCGACGGGGGGTGGTCGCCGACGATTGTCGCTCATCGCCCGCGACCAGCGAGGGGTGGCCCCGGCCACCTGCCGCCTAGCTCACCTGCTCGGCCAGGGCGAGCCACTCCTCCTCGGTCCGGCTGCGCTGCGCCTGCACCTCACGCAGTCGGGCGTCCAGCTCGGCGAGCCGGGCGAAGTCGGTGGCGTGCCGGGCCAACTCCTCGTGCAGCGCCGCCTCTTGCTGCTCCAGCTTGCCGACCTGGCGCTCCAGCCGGGCCAGCTCCTTGCGGGCCGCCCGCAGGTCACCGGCGGACAGCCCGCCGCCGGCGGCGTCACCCACCGACCGGTCGCCGGACGCAGCACGGGAACCCGCCGGCCGGTCGGCCCCGGGACCGGCCCCGGCGGCCCGCGCCGCACCGGAGCCAGCGGCGCCGCCAGCGCGGGCCAGGTACTCGTCGACCCCGCCCGGCAGGTGCACCAGCCGGCCGTCGCCGAACATGCCGTACGCCTCGTCGGTGACCCGCTCGATCAGGTACCGGTCGTGGCTGGCCACGATCAGCGTGCCCGGCCACGAGTCGAGCAGGTCCTCCAGCGCCGCCAGGGTGTCGGTGTCCAGGTCGTTGGTGGGCTCGTCGAGCAGCAGCACGTTCGGCTCGCCGGCCAGCAGTCTCAGCAGCTGCAGCCGACGACGCTCGCCACCGGACAGGTCACCGACCGGGGTCCACAGCCGCCGGTCGGTGAAGCCGAACATCTCCGCGAACTGGGTGGCGGCCAACTCCCGGTCGCCGAACACCACCCGGCGGGCGACCTCCTCCACCGCCTCCAGCACCCGCAGCTCACCGGGGAGCTCGGCCAACTCCTGGGACAGGAACGCCGGCCGGACCGTCGCCCCGGTGACCACCCGGCCCTGCTGCGGGGCGCGGACTCCGGCCAGCAGCCGCAGCAGCGTGGTCTTGCCGGCACCGTTGGCACCGACGATCGCGATCCGGTCCCCCGGACCGATCTGCCAGGTCAGCCCGTCGAGGATCAGCTTGTCCCCGGCGTACGCGGTGACCTCGTCCAGCTCGTAGACCTGCTTGCCGAGCCGGGCGGTGGCCAGCCGGTGCAGTGACACGGTGTCGCGCGGCGGCGGCACGTCGGCGATCAGCGCGTTGGCCGCCTCGATCCGGAACCGCGGCTTGGAGGTACGGGCCGGCGGGCCACGGCGCAGCCAGGCAATCTCCTTGCGCAGCAGGTTCTGCCGGCGGGCCTCGGTGGCCGCCGCGACCCGCTCCCGTTCGGCGCGGGCCAGCGTCCAGGCGGCGAACCCGCCCTCGTAGGCGCGGACCGTCTGGTCGGCGACCTCCCAGGTGTCGGTGCAGACCTCGTCGAGGAACCACCGGTCGTGGGTGACCACCACCAGCGCGCCCCGGCGACGCTGCACCAGGTACGCGGCGAGCCAGGCCACCCCGGCCACGTCCAGATGGTTGGTCGGTTCGTCCAGGATCAGCAGCTCAGCCGGGCGGATCAGCAACGCGGCCAGGGCGATCCGGCGCCGCTCGCCGCCGGACATCGGCCCGACCGGCTGGTCCAGACCGAGGTGTGGCATGCCGAGACCGTCCAGGACGGTACGCACCCCGGCGTCGCCGGCCCACTCGTGCTCGGCGCCGAACCCCTCGGCCAGCCACGCGGTGCCGAGCACCACGTCGCGTACGGTGGCGTCACCGGCCAGGTCGAGCGTCTGGGGCAGCGCGGCGACCCGCAGGTCCCGGCGGTGGGTGACCCGCCCGGCGTCGGGTTCCTCGGCCTTGGTGAGCAGCCGCAGCAGGGTCGACTTGCCGGCGCCGTTGAGACCGACGACGCCGATCCGGTCGCTGTCGTCCAGGCCGAGCGAGACCTCGGTGAGCAGCTGCCCGGCGGCGCCGTAGCCCTTGGACACCCGGTCCAGATTGACGATGTTCACCATCAGACCAGCCTGGCACCGGCGACGGCGCCGTGCGCCAGGTGCACGTCACGGCAGACGCCGGCGTCGTCGAGCGCGGCCGCGACGGTCGCCGCACCGGCCGCGTCCGCCGCCAGGAAAACACAGGTCGGGCCGGACCCGGAGACCATACCGGCCAACGCCCCGGCGGCCACCCCGGTGTCCAGCACCTGCTTGATCGCCGGACGCATGGACAGCGCGGCCGGTTCGAGATCGTTGCCGAGCGCGCCGGCCAGCACCTGCGGATCTCGCTGGCGCAGCGCGGCCAGCAGCTCGTCGGCGGCGCCGACCGGTGGCGGCGCCGCACCGGCCGCCCGCAGCCGGTCCAGCTCGGCGTACACCTCGGGGGTGGACAGGCCGCCGTCGGCCACCGCGACGACCCAGTGCCAGGTGGTGGGTCGGGCCAGCACCGGGCTGATCGCCTCGCCCCGGCCGGTGCCCAGCGCGGTGCCGCCGTGCAGCAGGAACGGCACGTCCGAGCCGAGGCCGGCGGCCAGCCCGGCCAGGTCGTCACGGGACAGCCCGGTCCCCCACAGTTCGTCGCAGGCGACCAGCGCGGCGGCGGCGTCCGCGCTGCCGCCGGCCAGGCCGGCCGCGAGCGGGATCTGCTTGCGCAGGTGCAGTCGGGCGTGCGCGGGGACCCGGGCGTGCGCGGCCAGCGCCCGTGCGGCGCGCAGCACCAGGTTGGAGTCGTCCAGTGCCAACTCGCCGGTGCCCTCACCGTCCATGGTCAGGATCAGGGTGTCGGCCCGCCGGGCGGTCAGCTCGTCGTAGAGCGCGATCGCGTGGTAGACGGTGCTCACCTCGTGGTAACCGTCGGGCCGGAGCGGGCCGACGGCCAACCGCAGGTTGATCTTGGCTGGCACCCGCACTTTTACCGAGTTGCGCGCACCGCGACGGAAACCGTCGTCCTCGTCGCCCGGCCGCCACGCCTCGGTCACCGGGAAATACCCCGGCTGAGGTGGGCCGCGCGGGTACCTCTCGTCACGATCACGGCCGCCAGCCTACTCGGCCACCGTTTCGGCCAGCGGCGCCGCCGCAGCGATCGCCGCGAACTGGGCCACGGTCAACGCCTCGCCCCGCGCGCCCGGGTCGACCCCGGCCGTGGCCAGCACCGCCGCCGCCCGGTCCGCGCCGCCGGCCCAGCCGGCCAGCGCCGCCCGCAGCGTCTTGCGGCGCTGTGCGAACGCGGCGTCCACCACGGCGAAGACCTGCCGCCGGAACCGGTCCACCGGCTGACCCGCCGGCACCGCCGGTGGCTCGCGGCGGGTGAACGCGACCAGCCCGGAGTCGACGTTGGGCACCGGCCAGAACACGCTCGGCGGGACCCGACCGACGGTGCGGGCGGCGGCATACCAGGCCAACTTCACCGACGGTACGCCGTACGTGCGCGAGCCCGGACCGGCGACCAGCCGGTCGGCCACCTCCTTCTGCACCATCACCAGCCCCTGCCGCAGGCTGGGCAGCTCGGCGAGCAGGTGCAGCACCACCGGCACCGCCACGTTGTACGGCAGGTTGGCCACCAGCGCGGTCGGTTCCGGCCCGCCGAGCCCGGCGGCGGTGGTCCGCAGCGCGTCGGCGGTGTGCACGGTCAATCTGGCGAGGTCACCGCCGCAGCCGGCGACGGTCTGCGGCAGCGCGCCGGCCAGCACCGGATCGATCTCCACCGCGTGCAGGTGGCGTACCTGGTCGAGCAGGCCAAGGGTCAGCGAGCCGAGCCCGGGGCCGACCTCCAGCACCACCGCGTCCGGTGGCAGATCGGCGGCGGACACGATCCGCCGGACCGTGTTCGGGTCGTGCACGAAGTTCTGCCCGAGCCGTTTGGTGGGTGCCACCGCCAGCCGGCCGGCCAGCTCCCGGATCTGCGCCGGACCGAGCAGCTCGGTCACCGGCTCACCACGGCCCGAACACCCGGTCACCGGTGGCCGAGATCGCGGCGCACAGCTCGGCCAGGTCGGTCCCGGTGACCTCGGCCAGCAGCCGGACAGTGTGCGGGATCAGATAGGAGGCGTTGGGCCGGCCCCGGTGCGGCATCGGCGTCAGGTACGGCGCGTCGGTCTCCACCAGCATCTGCTCGACCGGCGTCACGGCGGCCGCGGCGCGCAGCCCGGCGGCGTTGCCGAAGGTCACCGTACCGGCGAAGCTGAGCACGAAACCGCGCCGCACGCAGTCGGCGGCGAAATCCGCGTCGCCGGAGAAGCAGTGCATCACCACGGTCTGCGGGGCGCCTTCGGAATCGAGCACCCGCAGCACGTCGGCGTGCGCGTCCCGGTCGTGGATCACCAGCGGCTTGCCGTACCGCTTGGCGATCGCGATGTGCGCCCGGAAGCTGGCCTGCTGCGCGGCGAGTCCGTCCGGCCCGGTCCGGAAGTGGTCCAGCCCGGTCTCGCCGATGCCGCGTACCCGATCGGCGGCGGCCAGCTCCTCGATTTCGCGCAGCGCCTCGTCCAGGTCGGTCAGTCGGGGTGCCTCGTTGGGGTGCAGGGCGACCGTGGCGACCACCGCCGGGCTGCCGGCCGCCAGTTCGGCGCCCCAGCGCGACGACTCCAGGTCGACACCGACCTGGACCAGCCGGTCGACGCCGACCGCTCCGGCCTGGGCGATCAGGGTGGCTACCGGGTCGCCGGTGGCCCGGCCGGGCACCGCCGGTTCGGCGACGGTCAGGTCCAGGTGGGTGTGGCTGTCGATCACCGGTACGGGCAGCGGATCGGGTGGCGGCGGGAACTCCCCGGCCCGGCGGGCGGCCCGTTGCCGGCGGGTCTCGGCTGGCTGCGTCATCATCGGACAGCATCACACGTCCCGCTCCGGCCGGTGCACCGGGCCACCCGGGCGGCACCGCCAATGGACATGCGGCGGCCACCGCGCGTTCACCCGAAGCAGTGACCCGGCAACTACCTTCGGCGACGTGACTCTGAGCTCTGCGCGTGGCGGCGTCGCCGATGCCCCGGCCGGCCTGCACGTCCGCTTCGAGGGTGCGGTCTACCCGGCTGAGGAGATCGCCCGGGGCGCCGCCTATCGGCTGGTCAGCATGGACCCGGTAGCCGGCTTCCAGCGCGACGGCCGGGGCCGCTGGTTCCGCCACGTGCATGCCAGCGAGGTCGGCCCGGTCTCCGGCGTGGGTATCTCCGCCGGCGGCACGGGTGCCTCCGGTGGCGGCGCGGGTGCCGACGACCGCACCGACGATCCGGGCGACAGCCCGCTGATGGCCCCGTTGACCCGGGCCGCCAGCTGGGCGGACGTACATCAGCTGAGTCAGACGCCGTCGGCCGCCGACCATCCGGCGATCACCGTGGTCCGGCGTACCGCGACGGTCCGACGCGGCACCCGGATGATGAAGGTACTTTCCGGCCGACAGGTGGCCGGCTTCCTGCGTGGCTGGGCACCGGCCGGTTTCTGCTACCGCGAGTACGACATCGCGCACCTGCGTACCCCGGCCGACCTGGCCCTGCTGCGCACCGACGACGAGGGCGGGCGGGACAGCCTGGAGGTGGCGTACGCGCTGCGCTGGCGGGCCATCGGCGCAGACGACTACGAGATCCCGACCGTGCCGGCGTACCAGGGGCTGGTGGCCATGCCGCCGCGGGACCGGATCGGCCCGCCGGTGCTCGGCACCGGGTTCACCCCGAGCGAGCGCCATCTGATCCCCGAGTTCGTCACCGCCGGCTGCACCGACCTGCCGATGCCGGCCAACGCCGCCCTGCTGGCGTACACCCCGGACGGTGCCGAGGTGGTGCTGTACACCTACCAGCCGGAGCAGCGCGGCTGGATCCGGATGGCCGGGCCGCAGCGACGACACCTGCTCGACGGGATCCCCGACGTCCCGTCCGACCAGGAGTACCTGCGCACCGGCGACCTGCCGCAGTCGACCCAGCTGGTCGGCACCCACGACGGCCAGACCTACGAGGCGGTCGCCGACCCGCCGCACGAGTTCCGGGTGCTGGCGATGACCCGGGCCGCTCGCTACCCGGTCGACTCGCTGGCCCGCCGGGTGCGGCTCGCCACCTGGCGCGACGCCCGCTGTCAGGTGCTGCGGCAGGATTCCGGGTGGAGCCGGCTGCGGCTGTGCCGGCCCACCCCGGAGGCGGTCGCGTCACTCGGCGCGCAGTGCTACGAACGCGGCGTGTACGAGGTGTGGGCACCGAGCGTGGAGATTTCCGACGAAGGCCCGACCGACCTGCCGTACCAGCTGTGAACCGGACTGCCAGTTGCAACCGGCTGTGTCAGTCGTGGGCCCGGCGGGAGCGCCGCGCTCACCCGGCGGCCAGGTGGGTCAGCTCGAAGGCGAAGTGGCCGGCGAAGACCAGCATGATCGCGCCGGACACCCGGTCGAACCAGGCGATCACCCGCGGCGTCAGGAAGCGACGCGCCTGGGCGGCACCGACCGCCAGGACCAGAAACCAGGTCCACGACGCGGAGAGCGTCCCGGCGGCGAACGTCGCCCGGGAGTCCGCCGGCTGGGCGATCACCGCTGCCCCGATCACCCCGACCATGTCGAGGATGGCGTGCGGGTTGAGCAGCGAGACGCTGACCGTACGCCCGACGACCTGACGGACCGACCCGGCCGCCGGCTCCGGCCCCGGCCCGCCCGGCGGGCCGACGGTGAGGTGCCCGCCGGCGGTACGGATGGACCGCACGCCCAGGTAGGTGAGGAAGACCACGCCGAAGACGAGCAGCGCCGGCCGCACGCCCGGCACGGTGGCGATCAGGCCGGACACGCCAGCGACCCCGGCGACGATCAGCAGCGTGTCGCAGCAGCCGGCGGCCAGCACCGCCCACAGCGCACGCGGCAGGCCGGCCGCCAACCCCTGGCTGACCACGAAGACGTTCTGCGGCCCGATCGGCATGATCAGGCCGAGGCCGAGCAGCAACCCGGCGAGGTAGTCGGTCACCCGGTCAGGCGGAGAGCCGGGCCAGCTCCTCGTCGACGATCGACTCGTCGAGCTTGCGGAACACCGGTTTCGGCGCGGCCAGCGGCCGACCGACCTCGACCGCAGTGGACTCCCACCGGGCACCGTCGCGGTAGTCGCCGGTGAGGATCGGGTACGCCGGCCCGGCGTCAAGGTCGTCGACCTCGACGATCCGGGGCATCGGCGCGTGTACGCCGGTGCCGCCGAGCAGCTCGTGGATCTTCTGCGCCGAGTGCGGCAGGAACGGGGTGAGCAGGGTGTTCGCGTCGGCGACCACCTGCAGGGCGACGTGCAGGACGGTGCCCATCCGGGGCTTGTCCGCCTCGCCCTTGAGCTTCCACGGGGCCTGGTCGGACAGGTACCGGTTGGCCTCGGCGACCACCCGCATCGCCTCACCGATGGCCTGCTTCTGCCGGTGCCGTTCGATCAGCGCGCCGACCGTGCCGAACGCGGCCCGGCTGGTCGCCAGCAGCGCCTCGTCGGCGGCGGTCAGCCCGGCCGGGTCGACCGGCGGGATCTCGCCGAAGTTCTTCGCGGCCATCGAGATCGACCGGTTGACCAGGTTGCCCCAGTCGTTGACCAGCTCGTCGTTGTTGCGGCGCCGGAACTCCGCCCAGGTGAAGTCGGTGTCCTGGCTCTCCGGCCCGGCCACGGCGATGAAGTAGCGCAGCGCGTCGGCGTCGTAGCGGGCCAGGAAGTCCCGCACGTAGATGACCACCTGGCGGGAGGAGGAGAACTTGCGCCCCTCCATGGTCAGAAACTCGCTGGAGACCACCTCGGTGGGCAGGTTGAGCCGGCCGAGCCGACCGGGCTCACCGCCGTGGTCGCCCTCGCCGGAGTAGCCGAGCAGCAGCGACGGCCAGATCACCGAGTGGAAGACGATGTTGTCCTTGCCCATGAAGTAGTAGCCACGGGCCTCCTCTCCGTCGGTGTCCGCGATCCACCAGCGGCGCCAGGCGTCCGGGTCACCGGACCGCCGGGCCCACTCGATCGAGGCCGACAGGTAGCCGATCACCGCGTCGAACCAGACGTAGATCCGCTTGTCGCCGCGCTCGCGCCAGCCGTCCAGCGGGATCGGCACGCCCCACTCCAGGTCCCGGGTGATCGCCCGGGGCTGCAGGTCGTCGAGCAGGTTACGGGAGAACCGCAGCACGTTGGGCCGCCAGCCGTCGCGGGTGTCCAGCCACTTGCCGAGTGCCTGGGCGAACGCCGGCAGGTCGAGGAAGAAATGCTCGGTCTCGACGAAGTTCGGCGTCTCCCCATTGATCTTGGAGCGCGGGTCGAGCAGCTGGACCGGGTCGAGCTGGTTGCCGCAGTTGTCGCACTGGTCGCCCCGGGCGGCGTCGTAGCCACAGATCGGGCAGGTGCCCTCGATGTAGCGGTCCGGCAGGGTGCGACCGGTCGACGGGGAGATCGCGCCGAGGGTGGTCTTCGCAACGATGTAGCCGTTGCGGTGCAACGTCTCGAACAGCTCCTGGACCACCCGGTAGTGGTTGCCGGTGGTGGTCCGGGTGAACAGGTCGTAGGACAGGCCGAGCCCGTGCAGGTCCTCGACGATCACCCGGTTGTACCGGTCGGCCAGCTCGCGCGGCTTGAGCCCTTCGCTGTCGGCCTGCACCTGGATCGGCGTGCCGTGCTCGTCGGTGCCGGAGATCATGAGCACGTCGTGACCGGCCATCCGCATGTACCGGCTGAACACGTCGGAGGGCACCCCGAAACCGGAGACGTGGCCGATGTGGCGGGGCCCGTTGGCGTAGGGCCAGGCGACCGCCGCGAGAACGTGACTCATGCGACCAGCCTAGTTAGTGTCACCAGGCGTACGCGAACGGGTTGCCGAGCCGCCCCACGGAGCGCGACACGCCTGGGGGGGTTCGCCCCGGCTCCACGTACCGGGGTGTCAAATGGCGGGGTGACCGGGGAACCCAGCATGCCGGAGTCCGACGGGCCGACGACCGCCCGACCCACCCGGGAGCCGGCGGGCGCTCCCGGGCAGCGTCGGCGGCGGCCGAGCCCCTGGGCGACCGCCGGACCGGAGGGCACCTGGTGGCACGGCGGCGAATCAGCCGCCGCCCAACCGGCCACGCCGGTGACCCCGGACGCCGACGAGCCGGCCGACCCCGGCGCACCAGCCGACGCCAATGCACCAGCCGGCACCGGCGAACCGAGTGCCGTCGCAGCGACCCGTGACGGCGGACCGGTGCGAACCGTGGCACCGGTAGCGGAGCAGCCGCCGGGCCGCCCGGTCGCCCGTCGACGGCGGACGCGGATCCGGCGGACCCGCCGGCCGGCGACCGGCATCGCCTGGATCCTGGTCGTCGCGGCGGCGGCGGCGTTCCTCGGCTGGGTCAGCGCCGAACCGCTGTGGCTGGCCGTCGGCCGGGGCGTCCCCGGCACCGCCACGGTCACCGACTGCACCGGCGACGGGTTGGGCCGACGGTGCCTCGGCGAGTTCGCCGCACAGACCGGCTTCACCGTCGACCGGGTACGGCTGTTCGGCGTACCACCGGTGGACCAGGCCGTCGGCGCCGAGCTGACCGCCCGGATGTTGCACCGCGAACGGGACACCGCGTACGTCGTGGCTGACCTGGTCGTGCTGCACCTGCGGTGGTCGGTCGGCTGGGGGCTGACCGTGCTGCTCGGCGTACTGCTGATCTGGGGCAGCGGTGCCCGCCGGCTGGCCAGCGCGGCGGCCCGCCGGGGCGCCACGGTCGCCGCGTTGCTGGCACCGGTCCTGCTGGCCGCCGGGTTCCTGGCCGCCGCCTGGAGCGTCTGACATCGACCAACCGGAGCAGGCATCGACCACCCGTAGCGCAGCGCATCGACGACCCGAAATATATTCTTCGGCGGGGAGGTCCCGCGACGTAGGGCGGCGGCCTACGATCACGGGGTGATCTCGGCGGCAGATTCGGACGCGGCAAGCGGTGAACCAGCGGTGACGGTGACAGCGGACCGGCCGGTCCGTCCACCGGACGCCGGCCCGACGGGCCCCCACCCGGGCGGCGCCGGAGCGTCGGGGCCGACCGGCGGGGTCGGGCTGCCGGCCGTGGTCCGCCGCCGGCTGGCACCGCTGGACAACTGGCTGGAGCCGTGGTCATGGCTGGCCACCGCCGTGGTGGTGACCATCGCCGGCGTACTGCGGCTGGTCAACCTGAGTCACCCGCCGGGCCAGATCTTCGACGAGCTCTACTACGCCAACGAGGCCAACGAGCTGCGCCAGTACGGCTTCGAGTGGGACGAGACCAACAACACCCCGGCGTACGTGGTGCATCCGCCGCTCGGCAAGTGGATCATCTCGCTGGGCGTCCGCTTGTTCGACTTCACCGAGTTCGGTTGGCGAATCTCGGCGGCGGTCGCCGGCATCCTGATGGTGCTGATCATCACCCGGACGGCCCGGCGGTTGTTCCGCTCCACCGTCCTCGGCTGCGTAGCCGGGCTGCTGCTCGCCCTGGACGGCTTCCATCTGGTGCTGTCCCGGACCGCCCTGCTCGACATCTTCCTCGCGTTCTTCGTGCTCGCCGCCTTCGCCGCGCTGGTCGTCGACCGGGACTGGAGCCGGCGACGGTGGCTGCGGGCGGTCGACGACGGGCTCGATCCGACTCTGCCGGGCCGCGCCGGCCGACCGCCGTTCGCCGTACCGTGGTGGCGGCTGATCGCGGCGCTGCTGCTCGGCTGCGGTCTCGCCGTCAAGTGGAGCGCGCTGTGGTTCATCCCGGTGTTCGGCCTGCTGGTGATCTGGTGGGAGGCCGGTGCCCGCCGGTCCGCAGGGGTCCGCCGGCCGTGGCTGGACGCGGCGCTCGGCGAGATCGGTTGGCTGGTCCTCGGCGGGGTGCTGATCCTCGGCACCTACCTCGCCAGCTGGTCGGGCTGGCTGGCGACCGACGGCGGCTACCTGCGGCACTGGCGGGCGGACAACGGCATGTCCGAGGCGCCGGTCATCGGCGCCCTGCAGAACCTCTGGCATTACCACACCCAGGCGTACGGCTTCCACAGCACATTGGAGACGGAGCACCGCTACCAGTCGTGGCCGTGGCAGTGGCTGCTGCTGGGCCGCCCGGTCGCCTTCCACTGGACCGATCAAACCGCCTGCGGAGCACCCAGCTGCGCCGAGGAGGTACTGCTGCTCGGCACTCCGCTGCTCTGGTGGTCGTTCCTGCCGGCCCTGGCGGCGCTGGTCTGGCTCGGTATCGCCCGGCGGGACTGGCGGGCCGGTGCGATCCTCGCCGGAGTGGCCGCCGGGCTGCTGCCCTGGTTCTACTACGCCACCGAGGGCCGGACGATGTTCTCCTTCTACACCGCGCCAGCGCTGCCGTTCCTGATCCTCGCGGTGACCTATGTGCTCGGCGCGATCGTCACACCGTCGGGTGGGACTGCGGTCGGCGATCCGGCCGGCAACGACCGACGGCTGGTCGGCGCGGTGGTCGCCGGCACCTACGTTCTGCTGGTCGCCGTCTGCTTTGCATACTTCTACCCGATCTTCGTCGGTGAGCCGCTGCCGTACGAGGACTGGTCGGCGCGGATGTGGCTCGGCGGACGCTGGATCTGACCATCACGGCCGGCCCGCTCCCCGTCCGGCGGTCGACGACCGCCGGACGGGTGCCGTCAGCCGATCGTGGACTCACCTGACCCAGGTCTCCACTGTGATCAGCAGCGTCGACTGAGACAGCAGGTGGGCGAGGGTGCCGGAGAGCGTTGGAAGACAAAAGAAGCGCGCCCCGATCGCCTGCCACGGGGGAAGCGGGCGATAGGGGCGCGCATGAAAAGCTTAACCAGGTCGACCCCTGCCGCACAACGGGCCAGGCAAGGCTAGTTTGCGGTTCAGCACGGAACGGAACAACCACCAAAAGCGACATCCACTGTCATAGTCAGCGAAAGCGGCGGCGGAGGCTGCGTCGGTTCTGCCCCGGCGCGCTGCGGTCGATCCGGCGAAGCGCCAGCTCCGAGTCACGGTGACGCTGATCAGCCAGATCACTGAAAGTCAGCACCAGGCCGCGTACCCCCGGCACCCGCCGCAGATCCCGGCACCGTACCTCGAGCAGCACGTGACTGCCGTCCGGCCGGCGCAGCACCCACCGGTCACCCACCGCCGAACCGTCGTCCCGGTCACCGGCCGCGCCGAGGGTCCGGGACACCTGCGCCTGATCGGCGGGGTGCACCAAATCCCGCCAGTCGGCGAGGACCGCCGGCTCGACCCCGAACAACCGGCTGCACGGCGGACTCGCGTACCGGATCCGGTCGTCAGCTCCGACGATCACCACCGCGTCGCCGACGGTGCCCGCGACCAGATTGAAGTACCGGTCCCGGTCCCGCCGGGCGGCGTCCTCGGTCGCGGCGATCCGGTGCAGGGCCAGCGCCGCCTGAGCGGCAACCACCTCGATCGCGTCCCGGCTGGCGGCCAGCACCCCGTCAGCCGCCCCGACCAGCAGCGCGGTACCGGTCCCGCCGGACGGGGTCGGCGCGGCCAGGCCGGCCACCAGGGCGGCCGGTGCCGGGGCGAGCCGGTCGGCCAAATCGGGATGCAACAGCCGGATCGGCATGATCCGGGTACGCCGTCGCGCCGCAGCCACCGGCAACGGGTCGTCAACGACGACCTGTGGCTGCCAGTCGGCCACCGGCTCCGGGTCGGGCGGCTCGCCGCCGGCCCCCGCCACCGGGCGGCGCACGGCGAACAGGACCTGGTGATCGGTCCCGGCCGGCAGCAGCTCTCCGACCGACCGGCGGACCATCTCGGCCACCTGCGCGATCGTGGTGGCCGACAGCAGCCGCGTCCCGACCCTGCGCAGCGACCGTTCCCGGTGCACCGCGGCCCGGTGCCCGGCCACCGAATCGACCACCCGGGTCACCGCGAGCATCGTGGTGAGACCGGCCGCCGCAGCGGTCACCAACCCGTCGGGCAGCTCGGCCGGCTCTGCGGCGAACGCCTGGATCACCAACAGGAACGGCACCGTCAGGCAGGTGATCGTCAACAGACCTACCCGCATCGCGGCGACGTCGTCCGGGCCCGGGTCGGACCGGGTGGCGAGCCGAGCCATGTTCGGGTGCAGGGCGGCGACACCCCAGCTGACGTAGAACACGTACCAGCCGAGTTCGGCCGGGTGCCCCGGCTGCCAGCCGGCGTTGAGTTCGGCGGCCGCGTACCAGACGTCGGCGGTCAGCATGCCGGCCGCGCCGACCGCCAGCCCGATCACCGTCGGATCCCGCCAGGCGGCGACCGCCAGGCGCAGCATCACCACGACGACCAGCACCCCACCGAGGCCGTGTACGGCCAGCAGCGCCTTCTCCACCGCCGGCAGATCCACATCGGTCACCGCCGGGCCGACCACCAGGGTCCAGGTGACCAGACCGGTCACCACGACCAGCACCAGCGTGTCCAGCAGAGCGGACCGGTCCCGCAACGACACCGTGGTCCGGGTCAGACTGAGCACCCCGGCCGCGAGCAGGCCGAAGGTCGCCAGGTAGGCGGCGTCGGCGATCAACGACAGAACCTCGCCGACAGCACCCGCCGTACGCCGCGACAACTCGTAGTGGACGTCGCCGACCGCCAGCGCCCCGGCGCCGCCGGCCAGCAGCAGCCAGGGAAGCCGGCGAGGCGGCCGGTGCCGGTGGATTCCCCAACCGACCGCGGCCACGCTGACCACGCCGATCGCCCCCCACCAGACGGCGGCGGCAGCCGGGGCCTCGAAGACCGCCGCGCCAAGAACAGCCTGCACCGCGAGGTAACCGGTCAGGACGCGCCGTGGCACCGGGACTCCTCCAACAAGATCGGCCGGCCGCCCGGACCGCAGACCGCGCCGACCCCCGGCTACAGCATGAGGGCCGGCGCGGGCCGGCACAACATCGGCTCGGGCAGCAGTACGCGGAACACGGCACCACCGCCCGGCCGGTCGTACAGCTCGATCCGGCCGGCGTGACCGTCCACGATCGCCGCGACGATCGCCAGCCCGAGGCCGGAGCCGCCGCCCCGCGCCCGGGTACGACTGGGATCCACCCGGTACAGCCGCTCGAAGACCCGCCCGGCATGCGCCGCCGGCACGCCGGGACCGGTGTCGGTCACCTCGATCACCGCAACCGGCGCGTCCGCCGGCAGGTCCCGCCCGACCGCCGCGAGCGGCCGGTCCGACGGGGCACCGCCAGCGCCGGCCGGCAGATACCCCACCCGTACGGTGATCTCGGCCGCCGGCGGGGTGTGCTGCAGCGCGTTCGCCACCAGGTTGACGGCCACCTGGCGCAGCGCCGGCTCGTCCCCCGGCACCGAGACCGGCTGCAGTTCGGGTGCGACCGGCTGCAGGTCGGGTGCGGTGGAGCCGACCGGTCCGGCCGGTGCCATCCGGACCCGACGGTCGGGAGCCCGGGCGGAGGCGTCGCGGATCGTGTCGGCGGCGACCGCGAGCAGATCCACCGGTCGACGCACCGGCTGCCGACGCTGGTCGAGCCGGGCCAGCAGCAGCAGGTCCTCCACCAGCAGCCCCATCCGGGCCGCCTCCGCCTCGATCCGGCGCATCGCCTCGTCGAGTTCCGGGCCGGGCGTCGCCCCGCCCCGCCGGTACAGTTCGGCGAATCCCCGGATCGAGGTGAGCGGGGTGCGCAGTTCGTGCGACGCGTCCGCGACGAACTGCCGGAGTCGCTGCTCCGAGGCGGTCCGGGCGGCGACCTCGGCCCCGATCCGGTCGAGCATCGAGTTCAGCGCGCCGCCGAGCCGGCCGACCTCGGTGTGCGGGTCGGCGTCGAGCACCCGCCGGGCCAGGTTGCCGCCGGTGATCTCGGCGGCGATGCGTTCCATCCGGGTCAGCGGGCGCAGCCCGAGCCGGACCGTCGCGGCGGCGACCAGACCGAGCAGCACCAGGATCAGCAGCACCACCACGGCGTCGATCATGAGCAGCGTGTCGGCGGTCGCGTCGACCTGGCGCAGCGAGACGCCGACCACCGCGAGCCCGCCGTCGGCGCGCGGCACCGCGAGCACCCGCCAGGACCCGTCACCGTCGGCGGCGGGCACCGTGAACGGGCGCCGGACAGCGGCCCGCTCGACCAGCGCCGGATAGTCGTCCAACTCGGGCAGGGCGGCGTCCGGGTCGGAGGAGAACTGCTGGGTGAGGGTCCCGTCGGCGGCGTACAGCAGGACCGACTGGGCCGGTTGCAGGGAGGCGCCGGGGAACAACCGGGGTCGGGGACCGTCCTGGTCGATGGTGGGCGGCGCGGGCCCGGCGTACGGTCGGCTCATCAGCCGCAACTGTTCGTCGAGCCGGTCGGTCAGGCTCTGCCGCAGCAGGACCAGACCGGCCGTGTTGGCCAGCAGCAGGGCGACGGCGGTGAGGACCGCGGTGGCCAGCACCAGCCGGGACCGCAGCGTCCAGTGCGACCACCGCCGTACGGTGATCCGGGATCGGAACCGGTTCAGGTGCCGCATCAGACACCGCCCGACCGGGGCAGTCGCAGCGTGTAGCCGACCCCCCGGACGGTGTGGATCAGCGCCGGCTCATGCTGGTCGATCTTCTTACGCAGGTAGTAGACGTACGACTCGACGATCCGGCCGTCGCCGTCGAAGTCGTAGCTCCACACCCGGTCCAGAATCTGGCTCTTGCTGACCACCCGGCCGGCGTTGACCAGCAGATACCGCAGCAGGTTGAACTCGGTCGGCGACAGATCGACGCGCTGGCCGGCCCGGCGTACCTCGTGGGCGTCCTCGTCGAGCTCCAGATCGGCGTAGCGCAGCACCCGGTCGGTCGGCTCGGGCTCGTCGACGACGCCGCTGCGCCGCAGGATCGCCCGGATCCGCAGCACCACCTCCTCCAGGCTGAACGGCTTGGCGACGTAGTCGTCGGCTCCGACGGTCAGCCCGGCGATCCGGTCCTGCACCGCGTCCCGCGCGGTCAGGAACAGCACGGGTACGTGCCGGCGGCCGCCCCGGCGCATCGTCCGGGCCACCTCGAAGCCGTCCAGATCCGGCATCATCACGTCGAGGACCACCAGATCCGGCTCGAACTCCTCGATCGCCACCAGGGCGGCGCGGCCGCCGTCCACCGCTCGGACGTCGAACCGGATCAGCCGCAACGTGGCGGCGAGCAGGGCGCAGATGTTCGGCTCGTCGTCGACGACCAGGATCCGGGGAGCCCGGTCCGGTCCGGCGTCGGCTACCTGGCCGATCTCGGCGGGTGAGGTCATCCGCCATGCATACCGGCGCAGTCTCGGAGCCGGCTGGGAGCCGGCTGTGGGGTGGCCGGGCAAGCACAGGCACCAACGGACGCGCTTCGGTCATCGGCCGTTCGCCTCAACTTCACATCCCGTTCCGAGGTTGTTTTGATCTGCGCGGTGTTTCCTCACCTTCGCACCGAATCCGCCCTACCTGAAGGTGAGGACCTGCCCATGCGACCCGAATCGGCACCGCCGACGACGACCGGACCAGGACCGGACGACCGGGCCGGCCACGGTACGGACGACCGGGCCGGTCACGCGCTGCGGGGCGTCACCCGGCTGCACGCGTTCAACCGGTACGAGATCAAGTACCTGGTCGACAACGCGGCGGTACCGGCACTGCGTGACCAACTCGCCCGCCGACTCGACCGGGACAGCCATGCCGGGACCACCGGGTACGGGGTGTGGAGCCTCTACTACGACACCGACGACCTGCGGTTCTACTGGGAGAAGATCGAGGGGCTGCGGTTCCGCCGCAAACTGCGGATCCGGCACTACGGCGACCGGACCGGCATCGACGACGACACCACCGTCCACGTCGAGATCAAGCAGCGGGTCAACCGGGTCACCCAGAAACGGCGGATCGCGCTGCCGTACCGACTGGCCCGTCAACTGTGCGACGGCCGCGCCATGATCGACCACACCGAGCCGCAGCGGGGCTTCGTGCAGGAGGTCCTCGGCCTGGTCAGCGGCCTGGACCTGCGCCCGGTGGCGATCACCGGCTACCACCGGCAGGCGTTCGTCGGCACCGGTGCCGATCTCGGCCTGCGGGTCACCCTGGACACCCGGGTCCGGGGTCGGGACCGTGATCTGCACCTGGGCGTCGACGCCGAAAATCGGTTCATCGTCCCGCCGTGGCGTTCGATCATGGAGGTGAAGGCGAACGAACGGGTCCCGTACTGGCTGACCGACCTCGCTGCGCAGGCCGACCTGTCGGTCGTGCGGGTCAGCAAGTACTGCCAGTGTGTCGAGGCGTTCGGGCGGGCCCCGCGGTCGGTGTTCCATCTGCCGGCCGACGCGCCACCACCGCCTCCGGACCGGCCGGCCGGCGAACTGCTGGCCGTCGGCGCGAGCGGCGGGCGGGCCTGACATGGACATCACCTTCCAGGACCTGTCCAGCACGTTCAGCCTCGGCGACATCGCCGCGTCGCTGGCGCTGTCCTTCGTGCTCAGCGCAGTCATCGGCTGGGTCTACCGGGCCACCCACCGCAACGTGTCGTACAGCCAGTCGTACGTTCAGACACTGATCATCCTCGGCATGCTGATCTCGTTGATCATGCTGGTCGTCGGCTCCAACATCGCCCGGGCCTTCGCCCTGGTCGGCGCGCTGTCCGTGGTCCGGTTCCGCAACGCGATCAAGGAGACCCGCGACGTCGGCTTCATCTTCCTGGTGATGGGCGTCGGCATGGCCTGCGGCACCCGGTTCTACCTGCTCGCGGTGATCGCCACGGTCGCGATCTGCCTGATCATCGGGGTGATGTACCGCTTCAACTGGTTCGCGCTCAACGTGCAACGCCAGGTGGTGAAGGTGCAGGTGCCACCGGACCGCGACCACACGCACGCCGTACAGGACGTGCTGCTGCGGCTGACCACCGAGTTCGAGCTGGTCAGCATCGAGTCGATCCGGGGCGGAGCGCTGACCGAGCTGATGTACACGGTCAGGTTGAGCAAGGGCACCGAGCCGGGCGAACTGATCGCGGCGTTGAGCGAACTGACCGGCGGCCAGCGGGTCACGGTGCTCACCGGCTACGACCAGACGGACCTGTGATGAGCGGTACACCGTCCACCCCGAATCCACCGGCCGTGCCGCCGGGCGCTGTGCCGAAGCACCGGTTACGGCACCGGATCCCGCTGCGCATCCGGCACAACTACCGGCTGCTGGCCAGCTGCGCGGTATTCCTGCTGGTGGTCACGGTCGTGCTGGGCAGCACCCGGATCCGGCCGTACGTCACCAGCGCGGCCGACGCCGCGACCGACCTGGTGACGGTCGACATCGCCGGCACCATTGACCTGTTCGACCCAACGGTGGCCCACGAGATCTCGCTGGTCTTCGCCGACGCCGACTACCAGCGGATGCTCGACGCCTACTTCGACGACGGCGAGAAGGAGTACCTCGAGGCGGACCTGGTGGTCGACTCGACCACGATCCCGAGCGTGGGAATCCGGCTCAAAGGCAACTCCACCCTGTCCGGTCTGACCCGCGACGGTGAGACCGCGCAACGCGGCGGGGCCGCCCCCGACGGCGGACAGTTCGGTGCAGGGCAGCGACCCGACGGTGGGCAGGGACAGCAGCAGGGCGCAGGCGGGCCGGGCGGCGGCATGGGCCGGGCCGGGCTGGCCGCCGAGGAACCGGAGAACCTGCCCTGGCTGATCAGCTTCGACACGTTTGTCGAGGGACGGCGCTACCAGGGACTACAGGAGATCGCAGTGCGGGTCGGCGGAATGGGTGGCGGTAGCGCCGTGGCCAACGAGGCCCTCGCCCTGTCGTTGCTCGATACCGCCGGGATGGCCACCCAGCGGTACGCGTACAGCGCGTTCACGGTCAACGACCGGCCCACCACCGCCCGCCTCGTGGTGGAACACCCCGACGAGCACTACGCCGCCGGGCTGGGTGACAGTGGCGTGCTCTACAAGTCGTTGGCCGGCGGTTCGTTCACCTACCGGGGCGAGGATCCGGTCGAGTACCAGGACGACTTCAAGCAGATCAACCTCACCGGAAGCCAGGACCTGCAGCCGGTGATCAACCTGATCCGCTGGGTGTCCGAGGCGTCCGACGACGAGTTCGACGACGAGCTGGCCGATCACGTCGACGTCGAGTCGTTCGCCCGCTACGTCGCCGCCCAGAACCTGCTGCTCAACTTCGACGACATGGCCGGTCCCGGCCGCAACTACTACCTTTGGTACGACCTGGCCACCCGGAAGTTCACGGTGGTCAGCTGGGACCACAACCTGACCTTCAGTGGCGACGCCACCCTCGGGCCGCAGGACGCGGTGACCATGGGCGGCGGCCGGTTCGGTGGTGGCGACGGCGGTGCCACGCCGCAGAACGGCACGGCACCACAGGACAGGTTCCAGCCACCCGACGGATTCCAGCCACCCGACAGGGCCGGCTCCGGGCCGGCGCCGCAGGGCGGCGGTCCCGGCCGGTCGGCCGGGCACCCGCTCAAGGAACGGTTCCTGGCCAGCGACGCGTTCACCGAAGTGTACGAGGCCGCGTACCGCGATCTCTATCAGCGGATGTTCGCCAGCGGCGCGGCGACGGCCGCGCTGGACGGCCTGGCCGCCGTCCTGGCAACCGTCGACGGTCAGGACGGCTCGGCGGTCGCGACCGAGCTGGAACAGCTGCGGACCACGGTCGAGCAACGGACGGAAAGCCTGCGCGATCAGGTGTGAGTGGCGCCTGACGGCCGTAGAGTCGGTGACCGTAGGCGACCAATCGACCCGTCGCCCGCTGGAAGGAGCTCCGTCGATGGCCAAGCCGCCGATGCCGCAACACCTGGTCGAAATGCTGGGCCGGCCGAACCCGTCGGTGATGGGTACGGTGAGCCCGAGCGGCACGCCGGTGACCGTCGCCACCTGGTACCTGTGGGACGACGGCCGGGTGCTGCTCAACCTGGACGCCGGACGCAAGCGGCTGGAGCATCTGCGGGCCGACCCACGGGTGTCGCTGACCGTGCTGGACGGCGACTCCTGGTACCGGCATGTCAGTCTGCACGGCAGGGTGACCATCGAGCCGGACCCCGAGCTGGCCGGGATCGACCGACTCGCCCGGCACTACACCGGGGACCGCTACCCGAACCGGGAGCGTCCCCGGGTGTCCGCCTGGCTGACCGTGGAGTCCTACCACGCCTGGGGCTTCGACCGCTGAACCTCCGCTCCCAGCGGACCGCCCACCGGTGCACGGGTCACGGCCCGTTCAGGCCGGTCGCAGCCGGGCAAATAGAATGGCCCGGAATCAACCGCCGCCGGCCGGTACCCCACGTACCGGCCGTCACCGACCTTGGGAGCAATTCGTGCTGACGATGCAGGACGCGCTGGCCCGCCTCGCGGCGTACTGGGCCGAGCAGGGTTGCCTGACGGTCCAGCCGATGAACACCGAGGTCGGCGCCGGCACGCTGAACCCGGCCACGTTCCTGCGGGTGCTCGGTCCCGAGCCGTGGCGGGTCGCCTACGTAGAGCCGTCGGTGCGTCCGGACGACGCCCGGTACGGCGAGAACCCGAACCGGATCCAGACCCACACCCAGTTCCAGGTGATCCTCAAGCCGGAGCCGGGCGACGCGCAGGAGCTCTACCTCGGCAGCCTGGCCGCGCTCGGCATCGACGTGGCCGCGCACGACGTCCGGTTCGTCGAGGACAACTGGGCCTCACCGGCGCTCGGCGCCTGGGGTCTGGGCTGGGAGGTCTGGCTGGACGGGCTGGAGATCACCCAGTTCACCTACTTCCAGCAGGCCGGTGGGATCAACCTCGAGGTGCCGTCGGTGGAGATCACCTACGGCATCGAGCGGATCATGATGGCGTTGCAGGGGGTCCGTCACTTCAAGGAGATCGCGTACGCGCCGGGCATCTCCTACGGCGAGATCTTCGGCCCCGGCGAGTACGAGATGTCCCGCTACTACCTCGACGACGCCGACGTCGCCACCAACCGGCAGCTGCTCGACCTGTACGCAGCCGAGGCGCAGCGGATGATCGACGCCGGGCTGCCGGTCCCGGCGCACAGCTTCGTGCTCAAGTGCTCGCAGGCGTTCAACGTGCTGGACGCGCGGGGCGCGGTCTCCACCGCCGAGCGGGCCACCGAGTTCGCCCGGATGCGCCGGCTGGCCGGCGAGGTGGCGCAGCTGTGGGTGCGCCGCCGCGACGAGCTGGGCCACCCGCTCGGCGTGGTGCCACCGGCGCCGGCCGGGCAGGCCGACGCAGCGGCCGCGCAGCCCGGTGAATCGGCCCCGGCCCGGCAGCTGGTGTTCGAGATCGGCACCGAGGAGATGCCGCCGTCGGAGGTCCGCTCGGCCCGCCAGCAGGTCGCCAAGCTGGTCGCCGACCGGCTGGCCGCCACCCGGCTGACGCACGGCGACGTCCGGGTGCTGGCCACCCCACGCCGGCTGGTCGCCGTCGTCGACGCGGTCGCCGCCCGCGAGCCCGACCACACCCGCACGGTACGCGGCCCGAAGGTCGCCGCCGGGTTCCGCCCGGACGGCACACCCACCCCGGCTGCGGCGGGCTTCGCCCGTTCCCAGGGGGTCGAGGTGACCGACCTGGCCCGGGTGGAGATCGGCGGCGTACCGCATCTGGCGATGCTGCGCGACGAGCCCGGCCGCACCGCGACGGAGGTCCTCACCGAGGTGCTCGCCGGGGTGGTCACCGGCCTGCGCTCGGCGAAGAACATGCGCTGGCGGGATCCGCAGCTGGCGTTCACCCGTCCGGTCCGGTGGCTGCTGGCGCTCTGGGGTGACGTGGTGGTGCCGGTCGAGGTGTCCACGCTGGCCGCCGGCCGGACCACCCGGGTGCATCGGACCGCCGCGACGTCGACCGTCGAGGTGGCCGACGCGGAGAGCTACCTGGCGACGGTCCGTGACGCCGGCATCGTGGTGGACCCGGAGGAACGCCGGGCGATCGTCACCGCCGCCGCCGGTGAGCTGGCCGCTGGCGTCGGCGGTCAGGTCGACCTGGCCGCCGAAGCCGGTCTGCTCACCCAGGTGGTGGACCTGATCGAGCAGCCCACGCCGCTGCTCGGCGGGTTCGAGGAACGCTACCTGGAGCTACCTGAGGCGGTGCTGGCCACGGTGATGCGCAAGCATCAGCGGTACCTGCCGGTGCGTGGTGCGGACAGTGCCCTGTTGCCGCACTTCGTGGCGGTCGCCAACGGCGCGATCGACACCGATCTGGTACGGGCCGGCAACGAGGCGGTGCTGCGGGCCCGGTACGAGGACGCGGCGTTCTTCTACCGCGCGGACCGGGCGACCCCGCTGGCCGAGCTGCGGTCCCGACTGAACCGGTTGACCTTCACCGACAAGCTGGGGTCGATGGCGGACCGGGCTGACCGGATCGCCGGGCTGGCCGGTGACCTGGCCGAGACGATCGCACTGTCCGATACGGACCGGGCGACCTTGGACCGCGCGGCCGAGCTGGTCAAGTTCGACCTCGGCTCGCAGATGGTCACCGAGATGACCAGTCTCGCCGGGGTGATGGCCCGTGACTACGCCGGGCACGCCGGAGAGCCGGCGGCGGTCGCGCAGGCGGTGTTCGAGGCCGAGTTGCCGCGCAGCACCGGTGACCAGTTGCCGCAGTCGCTGCCGGGGGCGCTGCTCTCGCTGGCCGACCGGCTGGATCTGGTGACCGGGCTGGCCGCCACGGTCGGCATGCCGACCGGCAGCAGCGACCCGTTCGCGATCCGGCGGGCGGTGCTGGGGCTGCTGGCGGTGCACCGGAGTCAGCCAGGGCTGGCCGGGATTTCGCTGGCCACCGGGCTCGCGGCTGCCGCCCGGCGGCAGCCGGTGCCGGTCGACGATGCGGTGCTGGCCGAGATCGTCGAGTTCCTGACCCGCCGGGTGGAGCAGCTGCTGACCGAGGAGGGCCAGCCGGTGGACCGGGTCCGCGCGGTGCTGGCGCACGCCGACCGGCCGCAGCTGGTCGACCGGCTGCTGACCCAGCTGGACCGGCTACTGGCCGACGAGCAGTTCCGGGCACTCGCCGAGGCGCTGCAGCGGGCCCGGCGGATCGTCCCGGCCGACGTGCCCGCCGAGTACGACCCGGCGCTGCTCACCGAGCCGGCCGAGGTGCGGCTGCACGAGGTGGTCAAGCAGGTGCGGGCCGATCTCGACCACAGTGCGGACCTCGACCGGTTCACCGGAATCGCCGGGCAGCTGACCGCGCCGGTGAACGCCTTCTTCGACGACGTCTTCGTGATGGCCGAGGATCCGCAGCTGCGTCAGGCCCGACTGGGTCTGCTCGCCACGGTCGCGGCGCTCGCCGCCGACGTGCTGGACTGGCCACAGCTACGGATGTGACGCGGAGGCGGGGTCCGCCGGCCGTGCTACCGTCTGTCAGTCCACACTCGGTGTCGACGAGGAAGGCGGGGGCCGGCCATCACGTCTCCGGGAGCCTGCGACACGCACCCGTCCGCCGGTGCCGCCACGGCCGCGCCGCACGGCTGGGTGGACGGGCCTGCCGGGCCGGTCCGCAACGTACCGAATCTGATCACCACGGTCCGGACCGTGGTCGCCGTCGGGCTGGCCGTGCTGGCCGTCGTCGGCGACAGCGCGGTGCTCACCGGCGTCGCGATCGCCTGCTACTGGATCGGTGACATGGCGGACGGTCTGGCCGCCCGGCTGCTGCGGCAGGAGACCCGGTTCGGCGCCGTCTACGACATCGTCTGCGACCGGGTCTGTTGCCTGGCGGTCGCCGCCGCGTTGATCCCGCTGCTGCCGTCGATGGGCGTGCCGCTGGTCATCTTCGTCGTGCAGTTCGTCGTGGTGGATTTGGTGCTGAGCCTGAGTTTCCTGCGGTGGCCGCTGTTGAGCCCGAACTACTTCAATCTTGTGCACACCCAGGTGTACCGGTTCAACTGGTCGCCGGTGGCGAAGGCGTTGAACACCGGCGGCCTGGTGCTGCTGGTGGTGCTGGCACCGTCGCCGGTGCTTCCGGTGGCTTTCACCTTGGCGATCGCCGCGGTGAAGCTCGCTTCGCTCGTCGTGGTGGCCCGGATCCCGCTCGCTGTCGACCTTCCGGGTCTGCGCGCCGCCTCCTCGTGATCGCGGTTCTGCTGGCCACCGTCGCGGTGGGTGCGTTGTCGGCGGTGTCGCCGGTGACTCCGATCGAGCCGTACCTGATCGCGTTGACCGCCACCACGTCCCATCAGCCGGTCGCGTTGGGCGTCGCTGCGGCGTTCGGCCAGACCGCCGCCAAGCTCGCCATGTTCCTGGCATCGCGGGGGGTGATCCGGTCGCCGTGGCTGCGCCGGTGGCTGGACAAGCGGACCGCGCCGAAGGCGGCGGCCACGGCCAGCGCGGTAGCGGCCGACGGCACGACGGCAGCGGACCCGACGACGGCGGACGGCAGGTCGCGGGCCCTGTGGTTGCGCCGGATCGGTCCGGCGATCGGCGACCGACTGCCGCAGGGGCTGCGCAGCAGGTTGTCCGGCTGGGCGGGCTGGGTGGCCCGGGAGCACCGCCGACTGTACGAGCCGGCGTTCGTCGTACCGACCCTGTTCGCGAGCAGCGTGATCGGCGTGCCTCCGCTGCTGGTCACGACGGTGGTGGCCGGTGGCACCCGGATGCCGGCCAGTGTGTTCACAGTGGTCTGCTTCGTCGGCAGATCAATCCGATTCGTCGCACTTGCGATGGTTCCCAGCTGGTTCATCGGCTGAGCGTTTATCAAACCGTTACACGCATAGCCCTTGCCGGAAACAGAGCCGGCAGTCCCTAATTTGTCCAACGGCTTAACAAAACCTCGGTGACCGCGTCGTGGCAGCGCGTTCACCGGGCCAGACGGGACGACCATCGGCGGGTCGGCCCACCCGACAGTGTGTTCACCAGGACTAGGAGACCACGTGTCCCGAACCCGCCGACGCCACCTTCGACGTGGCCCGCTAACCGCTGCAATACTTTCGCTCTCAATGTTGTCTACTGCCCTGCTCGGCGCCCCTGCCGCGCAGGCCGCACCGGGCAACCCGGGCAACCCGGTCGATCCGGGCCCTGCGGTGCAGGCCGGCCCGGGCGATTTCGAGGCGGCCGCCGACGAGCCGTACTCGGTGCTCGTCTTCTCCAAGACCGCCGGCTTCCGGCACGGCTCCATCCCGGCTGGCATCGCCGCGATCGAGCAGCTCGGTGCCGACAACGGCTTCACCGTCGACACCACCGAGGACGGCGCCGACTTCACCGACGCCAACCTGGCCAACTACCGGGCGGTCATCTGGCTGTCCACCACCGGCGACGTCCTCGACACCGCCCAGCAGGCCGCCTTCGAGCGCTACGTCCAGGCCGGTGGCGGGTACGTCGGAATCCACGCCGCCTCCGACACCGAGTACAGCTGGCCCTGGTACGGCGAACTGGTCGGTGCCTACTTCTCCGGCCACCCCGCCAACCAGAACGCCACGGTCAAGGTCGAGGACCCGGCCCACCCGTCCACCGACGGACTGCCCGCCGAGTGGGTCCGCTACGACGAGTGGTACAACTTCCAGACCAACCCGCGCGGCGACGTGCACGTGCTGGCCAGCCTGGATGAGACCACCTACACCCCAGGTGCCGGCGCGATGGGTGCCGACCACCCGATCGCCTGGTGCAGCGACTACGACGGTGGCCGGGCCTGGTACACCGGCGGCGGCCACACCAACGAGTCGTTCGCCGAGCCGGAGTTCCTCGACCACCTGCTCGGCGGCATCCAGTCCGCCGCCGGGGTCGTCGACTCCGACTGCGGCGCCTCGCTGACCGAGAGCTTCGAGAAGATCACCCTGGACAGCAACACCAGCAACCCGATGGAGCTGGACATCGCCCCGGACGGGCGGGTGTTCTACATCGAGCGGGACGGCCGGGTGCAGATCGTCAAGCCGGACACCGGCAACACGGTCACCGCGATCGACCTCGACGTGTTCACCGGCAACGAGGACGGCCTGATCGGTATCCGGCTCGACCCGGACTTCGCCGACAACGGCTGGGTGTACCTCTACTACGCCCCTAACGACGGCGTGGCCCGCAACCTGCTGTCCCGGTTCACCGTGGTCGGCGACAGCATCGACCCGGCCAGCGAGAAGGCCGTGCTGCAGGTCGACACGCAGCGCAACACCTGCTGCCACGCCGGCGGCACCATGACCTTCGACAGCCAGGGCAACCTCTACCTGGCGACCGGGGACAACACCAACCCGTTCGAGTCGAGCGCCTACACCCCGATCGACGAGCGGGCCGGGCGGCAGGACTACGACGCGCAGCGCACCTCCGGTAACACCAACGACCTGCGCGGCAAGGTGATCCGGATCCACCCGGAGGACGACGGGACGTACACCATCCCGGACGGCAACCTGTTCGCACCGGGCACCGCGCAGACCCGCCCGGAAATCTACGCGATGGGCTTCCGCAACCCGTTCCGGATCGGCGTGGACCTGGCCACCGACACGCTCTACGTGGCGGACTACGGCCCGGACGCCAACTCGGACAACCCCAACCGGGGCCCCCGGGGCCTGGTCGAGTGGAACATCGTCGACACCCCCGGCAACTACGGCTGGCCGTACTGCACCGGGACGAACGAGGCGTACAACGACTACCAGTTCCCGTCCGGCCCCAGCGGCGCGAAGTTCGACTGCTCGGCACCGGTGAACGACTCCCCCAACAACACCGGCCTGACCGAGTTGCCGCCGGCGATCCCCGCCACCGTCGACTACGGCTACAGCGGTGACCCGCGCTACCCCGAGATCGGTGGCGGCGGTGCGCCGATGGGCGGGCCGGTCTACCGCTACGACGCCGAGCTGGCCTCCGACCGCAAGTGGCCGGCGTACTACGACGGCAAGGCGCTGCTGGGCGAGTGGAACCAGTCGAAGATGTACACCATGCAGGTCGGTGCCGACGGCACCGACCTGGTGGACATCAACCAGTTGCTGACCGGGATGAGCTTCGTCCGCCCGATGGACTTCGAGTTCGGCCCCGACGGCGCCCTGTACCTGATCGAGTGGGGCAGCGGCTTCGGCGGCAACAACGACGACTCGGGGGTCTACCGGATCGACTACATCGCCGGTAGCCGGGCACCGATCGCGCAGGCCAGCGCCACCCCGACCTCCGGCCAGGCACCGCTGACCGTGCAGTTCTCCAGCGCGGGCTCGCGCGACCCGGACGGCGGCACGCTGACCTACGCCTGGGCGTTCGGTGACGGCGGGACCTCCACCGAGGCCAACCCGACCCACACCTACACCGAGGCCGGCAACTACACCGCGCAGTTGACCGTGACCAACCCCAACGAGCGTACGGCGGTTGCCAACGTACCGGTGACAGTCGGTAACACCGCACCGACGGTGACCATCGACTTCCCGCCGGCCGGCGGCTTCTTCGACTGGGGCGACCAGGTCGAGTACACGATCACCGTGACCGACCCGGAGGACGGCGAGATCGACTGTGACCGGGTGGAGCTGCAGGTGCTGCTCGGCCACGACGAGCACGCCCACCCGTTGGAGCAGCACACCGGCTGCTCCGGCACGGTGCAGACCCAGCTCGCCGCCGGCCACGGCGCCGAGGCGAACGTCTTCGGCGTGTTCGAGGCCACCTACACCGACGACGGCGGGGTCGGCGGTGCCGCGCCACTGACCGGCCGGGCGATCGAGCTGCTGCAGCCCAAGCGCAAGCAGGCCGAGTACTTCAGCTCGACCGGGCGGGTGGACGGCGCCACCGGCGACGACGAGCCGGGCGTACAGATTGAGACCACCAGCGACCCGGCCGGTGGCGGCGAGAACATCGGCTTCATCGAGGACGGCGACTGGTGGTCGGTCGACCCGGCCAACCTGACCAACGTCGACTCGATCCGGTTCCGGGTCGCGTCGGCGACGGCCGGCGGCCGGATCGAGGTCCGCGCCGACGCCGTCGACGGTCCGGTGGTCGCCTCCGCTGACATCGCGGGTACCGGCGACTGGCAGAGCTGGACCGACGTGACCGCGCCGGTCACCGGCGGTGCCGACGCGGCGGTGCTGTACTTCGTCGCCCGGGATCCGGGTGGCGGCGCCGATTCGCTGTTCAACGTCAACTGGATGGACTTCCTCGGCCGAGGCGTCACCGAGAACGCGCCGCCGCAGGTCAGCGTCACCGCGACGCCGACGTCCGGCACCGCGCCGCTCACCGTGGCGTTCGACGGCACGGCCACCGACGCCGAGGGCGACACCCCGTTGACGTACGCCTGGGACTTCGGTGACGGCGGTACCGCTGACACCCTGGACGCCAGCCACACCTACACCGCACCGGGCACCTTCGTCGCCACCCTGGTGGTGACCGACGCCCGGGGCGCGACGGCATCGGCGTACACGTCGGTGCGGGTCGAGGCGCCGAACACGTCCTGCTTCGGGGCACGGTCGGACGACTTCCTCGGCAACGAACTGGACCGCGACCGGTGGACGGTGGTCCGGGAGAGCCAGGTGTACTCGGTGGCCGACGGCACGCTGCTGCTGCCGACCGGCGTCGGTGACCTGTACGGCGACCGTAACGACGCCACCAACCTGGTCCTGCAGCCCGCGCCGGACGGCGCCTGGCAGGCCACCACCAAGGTCACGTTGCCGGTGACCGCCAACTACCAGCAGGCTGGTCTGCTGGTCTACGGCGATGACGACAACTACGCCAAGCTGGATCTGCTGTACAACGGCAGTCGCCGGGTGGAGTTCATCCGGGAGACCGCCGGCACCCCGCGCAACGAGGGTGCCGACGCCACCGACGCGCCCACAGGTGACACCATCTACCTGCGGGTGACCAGCGACGGGACGAACCTGACGGCGGCCATGTCGGCCGACGGGCAGACCTTCACCCCGGTCGGCCGCGAGGCTGCGCTGGCTGGCATCGAGAACCCGCAGTTCGGCGTGTTCGCGCTCAACGGTGGGACCGAGGCTCCGGTGGTCGACGCCGCCTTCGACTGGTTCCAGGTGACACCGGATGAGCCGGCCGGTCCGGTCGAGCCGTCCGACGAGTTCGACGGCAGCTCGCTGGACGTGTGCCGCTGGGACGCCATCGTCCGGGAGGACGCGGCGGCCTACCGGGTCGCCGACGGGTCGCTGCACATCGACGTGTCGAACGGTGACATCTACGGTGCGGACAACTCCGGGCCGACGAACTTCATCCTGCAGACCGCGCCGGACGGCGACTGGACCCTGCAGACGAAGGTCGACGGCAGCCTGCTGGACGAGCAGTACCAACAGGCCGGGCTGCTGGTGTACGCCGATGACGACAACTATCTCAAGTTGGACTTCATCGCCGACAACACCGTCGGCAGCCCGGTCAGTCGGCGCATCGAGTACCGCAGCGAGATCGGTGCGGCGGTGCAGAACCCGCAGCCGCAGGTCAGCGAGCTGACCTCGGCGGTGTGGCACCTGCGGCTGGCCCGCGTCGGCGACACCTACACCGCCGCGTACTCGGCTGACGGCACCGACTGGACGGAGTTCGAGTCGCTGACCAACGCGGCTGTCGGGGCCAACCCGAAGGTCGGGCTGTTCAGCCTCGGCGCCAACCAGACGGAGTCGAAGACCGTGTCGTTCGACTACTTCCGGTTGACCACGGAGGTTTCGGAGGAGGACACCACGGCGCCGGTGACCGAGGCCGAGGTCGCCGGGACCGGCGAGCCGGCTGGTCCGGTCGAGGGCTGGTACCCGGGGCCGGTCGCGGTCACTCTGACCGCCACCGACGAAGACGGTGGCAGCGGGGTGGCGGGTACCGAGTACTCGCTCGACGACGAGACCGGGTGGACGGCGTACACCGAGCCGGTAGCGGTGAGTGGGGACGGCAGCCACGAGCTGCGGTTCCGGTCCACCGACGCCGCCGGCAACGTGGAGCAGACCCGGTCCGTCACCTTCCAGATCGACGCCACGGCACCGGTCAGCTCGGCGGAGTTCGCCCCGGCGAACGACAACGGCTGGCACGACGGCACCATCCCGGTGGTGCTCTCCTCGACCGACGACGGTTCCGGGGTCGAGCTGCTGGAGTGGTCGCTCGACGGCGGTGACTGGACGCCGTACGACGAGCCGGTCGAGGTGACCGGCGACGGTGACCACGAGCTGCTCTACCGGGCCACCGACCTCGCCGGCAACGTCGAGGCGCTGAAGTCGGCCGTGGTGAAGATCGACGGCAGCAAGCCGACCCTGCTGATCTCCGGGCTGGCCGACGGCCAGCTGTACGGCGACAGCCAGGACGTACGGGTGTCGTGGCAGGCGGTCGACCCGACCTCCGGCATCGACACCGTCGTCGGCACGCTGGACGGGCAGCCGTACGCGAACGACACCCTCCAGGTGATGTACGACCTGCCGCTCGGCCTGCACGAGCTGACCGTGACCGCGACCGACAAGGCGGGCAACGACACCACCTCGACGGTTCGGTTCTTCGTCACCACGTCGTTCCGGGACATGCAGAACCTGATCGACAGGTTCAAGTCGACCGGACGGTTGTCCAAGAAGGCGGACCGCAAGCTGTCCAACAAGCTGGACGCGGTCCGGCTGTCGGAGGCGGCCGGCAAGGACAAGCGGGCGATCCAGCAGCTGACCGCGTTCAAGGCCCTCGCCGCCGACCCGGATCTGGTCACCGACGCCGACGTGCGGGACACCCTGATCCGTGACGCCGACGCCATGATCGAACGGCTCGGTGGCACGGCGAGCTCGGCCGGGGTGAAGGCGAACGGCGGAAAGCCGGTCACCGGTGCCGGTCGGCTGGCGGAGGACCCCACCCGGATCGACCCCGACCAGCAACTCTGATCCGCGGTGGCCCCGCCCGGTCCTCGGTGCCGGGCGGGGCCACCGTCCTATCGACGGGTCACCGACCCGTCGACGAGACAGGAAGGAAGACACCATGCGTCGTACGCGTGGATCGGCCGCCGTTCTGTTCGGCCTGTTGCTGGCGGTGCTGCCGGCGGCCGGTCCCGCGCAGGCGCACAACGGCAAACTCGATCTGGAGGTGGCCGGCGACGGCGCCACCGGGGTGACCGTGCAGGCCTTCCATGACGATGGGCACCGGCTGGACCTTCCGGTCCGGCTGGTGCTGACCGCCACCGCTGACGGTGGCCGTTCGGTCGGGCCGTTGCAGCTCGAACCGGCCGGGGAGGGGCAGGGCTTCTATGCCAGTGGCCCGGTGCTCAGCCCGGGTGCCTGGCAGGTGACGGTGAGCGCTCCGGCGCCGTACGACAGTACGGCGACGGTCGACGTACAGGCAGTGGAGGGTCAGGCGCCGCCGGTCGCCGATCTGGCCGCCGCAGCGGCCGAGGACGAATCTGGCGGTACGGCCGGAGCCGGTTGGTGGCGCTGGGCATGGCCGATCGGCCTCGCCGCCCTGGCGGTGGCCGCTCTGGCGGTGGCCGTACGCCGGCCACGGTCCAGACAGCCCTGATCTCAACGGGGCCAGGGCACGGACAGCGACGGGGCCAGCCGGGTTCGGCTGGCCCCGTCGCTGTCTGGTCAGGTGCCGTGTTCTCCACCCGGCTCTGGACATCGCTACACTGTGGAGATTACGGTCTGGATTGGACGAGTCAACCAACTCAGGCTGGAGGGCCGGTGCGCCAACCCACGGTTCGGTACCACAATGCGATCATGGACAGCGCCCGATGGGAGGGGTTCCCCTTCCGCGACGGCGACATCGTGATCTCGACGCCCGCCAAGTGCGGGACGACGTGGACCCAGACGATCTGCGCTCTGTTGATCTTTCAGACGCCGGAGCTGCCCCGCCCACTGGACGACATCACCCTCTGGCCCGACATGAAGACGCGCAGCCAGGCCGACGTGTTCGCGTTCTACGAGGCGCAGCAGCACCGACGCATCATCAAGACCCACACCCCGTTCGACGGCCTGCCGATCCACGACGGGGTCACCTACATCGCGGTCGGCCGAGACCCGCGCGACGTCGCTTTGTCCTGGGACGCACACTTCCAGAACACCGACTACGACGTGGTCCTGAAGCTACGCGACGCGGCGGTCGGCAACGACGACCTGACCGGCGAGCTCACCGACGACGCGCCACCGCAGCTGGAATCCGAGTACGACCGGTTCTGGGCCTGGATGGAACACCCCGACGTGCAGATCGGTCTGCCGTCGATGCTGCACCACATGTCGGGTTTCTGGGCGGAGCGTGAGCGGTCGAACGTCCTGCTGCTGCACTACGACGAGCTGAAGGCCGACCTGGCTGGCCAGATGCGGGCAATCGCCAAACATCTCGACATCGAGGTGCCCGAACAGCGCTGGCCGGAGCTGGTGCGGGCGGCCACCTTCGATTCCATGCGCAACCGCGCCAAGGAGTTCGCCCCCGTCCTGGCGATGTGGCGGGACCCGAAGCAATTTTTCAACCGGGGCGCCACCGGTCAGTGGCGTGACCTGCTCGACGACGACGACCTGCGGCGCTACGAGGAGCAGGTCGCCAAGCTCGCCGTACCGGAGCTGGTCGACTGGCTGCACCACGGCCCGATCACCGCCACCGCGACGACAGCGGGCCGCTGAGTGACCCACCGTTGACCCGGGGCCGCAGAACCGGCGGCGGCCTCGTCAAGATCAGGTGAGCGCCATGGACCTCAAGACCGTGAGGTGAGGTCCATGGCGCTCACCTGATCTTGGGGGCACCGGCCGGCGCTACCGGTGGCCCGATCGCGGCATGTTACGGCTTGACGAACGGCATGTTATCGCTCACAGTCTATATCCAAGGACGACGAACGCCTGCGGCTCACCGGGCGAGCCCGCCTCGTCGGACCGTGAATCAGGCGTACCGCCAGGGCGAGCGGTAGCTCTGTTAACGCTGACATCCTCCGGCAGCGCCGGTGGATGCGGTTCGGTGCGCCCGCTTCCAGCTGAACCGGTCAGCTTCGGCCCTGAAGGAGGATCATGTTTGCCCTTGGCAGATCAGCATCGACCGCACCACGGTCCCGTCGGCGCGGTTGGCTGCCACGCGTCGCCATGGCCAGCGCGACCGCACTGGTGGTCGGCGGCGCAGCCGTCGCGGTAGCGCAGCCACCCGCAGCCGCGGCGACGATCGACACCAGCGCGTGGTACGTGCTGCTCAACCGCAACAGCGGCAAAGCCCTCGACGTGTACAACCTCGCCACCAACGACGGCGCCCGGATCACCCAGTGGTCCCGCAACAACGGCAACCAGCAGCAGTGGCAGTTCGTCGACTCCGGCGGCGGCTACTACCGGCTGAAGTCCCGCCTGTCCGGCAAGGTCCTCGACGTCTACGAGTGGTCCACCGCCAACGGCGCGGCCATCGTCCAATGGAGCGACCACAACGGCACCAACCAGCAGTGGCGCCTCGCCGACTCCGACGGCGGTCACATCCGGCTGATCAGCCGACACAGCAACAAGGCCCTCGAAGTCCAGGGCGCGTCGACCGCCGACGGCGGCAACATCGTCCAGTACGACGACTGGGGCGGCGCCAACCAGCAGTGGCAACTCGTCCGCGTCGACGGCGGCGCCAACCCGACCCCCAACCCGACGACACCGCCGCCGGGTGGCACCTGCAATCTGCCGTCGACGTACCGCTGGACCTCCACCGGCGCACTCGCCCAACCCCGCTCCGGCTGGGTGTCGTTGAAGGACTTCACCCACGCCCCCTACAACGGCCAACACCTCGTCTACGCCACCAACCACGACCACGGCACCAGCTGGGGCTCAATGAACTTCGGCCTCTTCTCCAACTGGAACCAGATGGGCTCCGCCAGCCAGAACGCCATGCCCTTCTCCGCCGTCGCACCATCACTGTTCTACTTCGCGCCGCGTAACGTCTGGGTCCTCGCCTACCAGTGGGGCGGCCCCGCCTTCTCGTACCGCACCTCCACCAACCCCGCCGACGTCAACAGCTGGTCCGCCCACCAAACCCTCTTCACCGGCAACATCAGCAACTCCGGCACCGGACCCATCGACCAGGCACTCATCGGCGACGACCAGAACATGTACCTCTTCTTCGCCGGCGACAACGGCCGCATCTACCGCGCCAGCATGCCCATCGGCAACTTCCCCGGCAACTTCGGCTCCAACTACACCACCATCATGACCGACACCACCAACAACCTCTTCGAAGGCGTCCAGGTCTACAAACTCCAAGGCCAACAGCGCTACCTCATGATCGTCGAAGCCATCGGCTCCCAGGGCCGCTACTTCCGCTCCTTCACCACCACCAACCTCAGCGGCACCTGGACCCCGAACGCCACCAGCGAGAACAACCCCTTCGCAGGCAAAGCCAACAGCGGCGCCACCTGGACCAACGACATCAGCCACGGCGAACTCATCCGCACCAACGCCGACCAGACCATGACCATCGACCCCTGCAACCTCCAAATGCTCTACCAAGGACGCGACCCCAACTCCGGCGGCGACTACGGCCTCCTGCCCTACCGCCCCGGCGTCCTCACCCTGCAACGCTGACCGAACCCCACACCACACCATGACAAGGCGGGCCCGGCACCACGCCGGGCCCGCCCGTCATGCCGCACGGTCAGGCGTGATCGGATGCGGCCCAGCCGACTCAGTCTCGGCGTGTCGAGTCGATGAGGCGAAGTCGATCAACCCCGAACGACAGCCGTCCCCCGGGATCAGCCGCCAGGGCAGCTACGACCGCCGCTGGTCGGGATGCACCGCGTGACTCGCGGCTCCGGCTCGTTGTCGGTCGGCGTCCAACCGATCAGCGGTGTCGTGGCCGCCTGCCCGGCTATCGCGACAGCACAGTAGATCAGCGCCGCCCCCACCAGAGCCCCGACGAAGTGGCGAATCCAGTACCGGTCGCTGATGAGCCAGGCGAGCAACATCCCCGCCGCCGGGAGAGCCAGGTTGAGCACCAGGGCCGTGGTCAGGATGGTGTCGGTGGTCGCGCCGAACGCCTGCGCCTGTGCCCGGGTGTCGAGGTAGGGCGACGACGTACGTCGGATCAACCCGACGATGAGCAGGAACGGCACGCCGTAGAGCCAACCGAGGAGCAACATGCCGAGTCCGAGGCGCTTCACCGGGCACCTTGCCAGACCGCGACGACCACCGCCACGACAGCGACGCTGCCCAGCACCGACAGGGTGCCGACGACGATCGGCGAGGGAATCAGGCGGGCCAGCAGACCGGTGACCACCAGTGTGCAGACCAGCAGGCCGAGGAGGACCGGACTGCCGACGAGCAGCAGCAGACCGATCTCCTCCTGTGGTGTCAGGCAGCTGAACATCACCGAGCAGTCGGTGCGCGGCGCAGCCGGTATCCCTGACTGTCCGACGACAACCGCAGTGATCACCGTGGCGTACCAGCCGAGCGCGACGAGAAGGCTGCGCCCGTACGGTGCCCGGCGCGGGGCGTCAACGACATCCATGTACGGCAATCTGCCACGAGCCGCACGGCGGTACATCCGTCGCCGTACTCATTCGGCGGGTCGGCACCTCGTGCCCGACGGCCACCGCCACCGCGACAATGACCCGATGAGCCTGGATGTCCGCAGCGACGACGGCTGTCGGTTGTGGGCCGAGCAGTCGGGCACCGGACCGCCGCTGGTGCTCTGTCACGGCGGTCCGGGTCTGTGGGACTACTTCGACCCGCTCGCCCGGCTCCTCGAAGATCGTGCCCGCACCATCCGGTGGGACCAGCGCGGCTGCGGGCGATCGCAGCGACGCGGGCCGTACACCATTGGCCGCTTCGTCGCCGACCTCGACGCGGTACGCGACCAGCTGGTCGGGCCGCGCATGGCCCTGCTCGGCCACTCCTGGGGGGCCCACCTGGCGTTGCGGTACGCCATCGCGCACCCCGAGCGGGTCAGTCAGCTGATCTACGTGTCCGGGACCGGCATCGACCCTGGGCGGGACTGGCATCCGCACTACGAGCGGAGCCTGCGGTTACGGCTCGGGGATCGTCTGCACCGATGGGAGTCTCTCGACTCCCGCGCCCGTACGCTCGCCGAGGAACGTGAGTGGGCGGTCCTGCAGTGGTCGGCCGACTTCGCCGACCAGGACACCGCGCTCAGTCACGCCCAACGCATGGCCGAACCATGGTTGGGCATCAGCTACGACTGCAGCCGGGCCATCAACGCCGAGGTCAAGCGGGAACTCGCCAAGACCGAGATAGCCGTACGCTGCCGGGCGCTCGATCTACCAGTGTTGATCATCGACGGCTCCGAGGACATCCGCCCTCGCTGGGCTGTGGACTCGCTGCACCGGACGCTGCCCAACAGTCAGCGCGTGATCCTCATCGGGTCCGGCCACCTGCCGTGGGTAGAGCGTCCGCACGACTTCCGCCTAGCGGTAACGACCTCCCTGAGAGGGTAGCTGACTGTTGGCGCTGCGGGCATCTATGGCGCTCTTGAAGCTGCCTGGAAGCGGTACGCCGATCCGCCCTGGCGGCGGATCGGCTATCCCTGTCCCGCTCCGCAGGGGTTCCGTTTCCTCCCCGGCCGCAAGGAGTCACCCGGCCACCCAGGTCGAGCGGCTCGTCAGATACGGCTCATCCCCGAAGCTGGGCCGGGGTGTCGGTGGCGTCAGTCCATCCAGTACGCGGTCAGCGGCGGCGTAGCGCCGGGTCGAGCAGAGCGGGCGGGGCGTCGTGCTTCTCGTGCGGGGCCAGGTCGACACCGGGGGCGACGATCGCGTCGACGGCGTCGAGCACGTCGGCGGTCAGTACGGTGTCCGCGGCAGCCAACTGCGAACGCAGGTGGTCGATGGTGCGTGGTCCGATGATCGCGCTGGTCACGCCGGGGTGCGAGGTGACGAAGCCGAGCGCGAGCTGGATCATCGTCAGGCCGGCGGAGTCGGCGACGGCGGCCAGTTTCTCGACCGCGTCGAGCTTGGCCCGGTTGGTGGGGATGTCCAGGTCGTACCACTGTGGCATCTTGCCGGACCGGCTGGTGCTGATCTCCCGGTCGGCGCGGATCGCACCGGACAGCCAGCCGGAGGCGAGCGGGCTCCAGGCGAGCACCCCCATGCCGTACTCCTGGGTCACCGGTAGGACGTGGGCCTCGATGCCGCGTTGCAGGATCGAGTACCCGGGCTGCTCGGTCACGTACCGGCTGGTCCTGTTCTCCCGGGCGGCCCACTGGGCCTGGACGATCCGGTAGGCGGGGAAGGTCGACGAGCCGAAGTAGCGGATCTTGCCGGCCCGTTGCAGGTCGGTCAGCGCGGACAGGGTCTCCTCGTCGCTGGTCGCCGGATCCCAGCGGTGGATCTGGTAGAGGTCGACGTGGTCGACGCCGAGCCGGCGCAGGCTGTCGTCCAGGGCGGTGACCAGCCAGCGGCGGGAGCTGCCCTGGTGGTTGCGCTCGTCGCTCATCGGCATGTTGGCCTTGGTGGCGAGCACGATGTCATCGCGGCGGCCGGCGATGGCCTTGCCGAGCATCTCCTCCGACTGGCCCTGGCTGTACCAGTCGGCGGTGTCGATGAGGTTGATCCCGGCGTCGAGGGCGGCGTCGACGATGGCGGTTGCCTCGTCCTGGTCGGTGTCGCCGATCGCGCCGAAGTTCATCGCGCCGAGGGCGAGGGTGCTGGCCTGCACGCCGGTGCGGCCGATGGTGCGGTACTGCATGGTTGTGTTTCTCCTTGAGCGGGGTCACCTGGTCTGGCACGCTGACACCGAAGCGGAGCAGCGTTCCGCTAAGACGATACGGAACACTGTTCCGTTTAGCAACTGGCAACGGAGGCGACCGCAGATGTTCGACACCGGCGGCGACAGCAGCAGCTCGCAGGGACCGGAGGGAACGAAAGCAGGACCGGCCCGGCCGCGCCGGCAACGGGCCGATGCCCGGCGCAACGAGCAGGCCCTGCTGGACGCGGCGGCGGCGGCGTTCGTCGCATCCGGCGTCGAGGTCCCGGTACGCGACATCGCCACCCGGGCCGGCGTCGGGGTCGGCACGATCTACCGCCACTTCCCCACCCGGTCCGATCTGATCGTCGCGGTCTTCCGGCACCAGGTCGAAGCCTGCGCCGATGCCGGCCCGACCCTGCTGGCGGAGAGCGCCACCGCGCACGACGCCCTGACCCGGTGGGTCGACCTGTTCGTCGACTTTCTGGTCACCAAGCACGGTCTCGCCGGGGCGCTACAGTCCGACGCCACCGTCTTCCAGACGCTGCACGACTACTTCCTCGGCCGACTGGTGCCGGTCTGCACCGAACTGCTCGACGCCGCCGTCGCCGCTGGCGAGATCCGCCCGGAGATCGACGCCTACCAACTGATGCGCGGCGTCGGAAACCTCTGTGTCGGCGCCGACACCGACCCCCGCTACGACGCCCGCCGCCTGGTCGGTCTGCTCATCGCCGGCCTGCGCCGCAGCGACACCTGACGCAGTCAGCGCAGACGTCAGGTCCAGCCGTCAACGCAGGCGGAAGACCGGTCCGCGCGGGGTGAAGGGTAGCCGGGCAGCGTCCGGGACGAGAAAGGCGTGCTCCCGGCGGATACGCACCACGTCGCAGTACCCGTCGGTGATGACCAGGATCGGCGCGTCGGTGGGATAGTCGGTGGCGTACTCCAGCAGCCGGATACCGGGCTGCAGTACCGTGCCGCCCCGGCCCCGCACCTGTACCCGGCCGGCGATCTGCTCCACCGGCAGATACCCGGCGTCGTACGGGTGGGCGTCGCAGAACACCACCCGGGCGGCCGGCACGTCCCGGGCGGTGGCATACGAGGCGATGGCGCCGAGCGCCTTGCCGAGCAGTTCGTGATTCATCGAGCCGGAGGTGTCCAGCACCACACCGAAGGTGCACCGGGACACCGACTCGTCCGGCCACCGCCAGCCCGGTCGCGGAATACCCGGGGTGCTGGCCTGTCGCCGCGACGGGCGGGCGTAGGAGCGGACCCGTCGCGGCGACGGGACGTACTCGTCGAACCAGTGGGCCAGCCGGGCGTCCCACGGCAGCGGCGGCTGCTGCAGGACCTGGATCTCGGCGACCAGCCCGGCCGGCAGATGACCCCGACCCTCCCGCTGGTGGTAGGCGTAGCCGTCGAGCAGCGCCCGCCGGTAAAAGTCGTCCAGGTCGACGCCCTGGCCAGGGCGGCCCGCATACGGCAACGGTTCGCCGAGTACGTCACCGAGCCCGGTGCCGCGCAGGGTGGCCAGCTTGCGCAGCCGGCGCAGGTCCTTGGCGACCTGGTCGTAGACCGCCTCGGCGGACAGGCCGGCCAACTGCGGGTCGTGCAGCAGTCCGTCCGGCGGCTCACCCACGCCCATCTCGATCAACCAGCCGTTGATGACGTAGTCGGCGGCCACGTTCCACAGGTACGGGTCACGCCCGCCGACCCGGTCACCGTGCCGCAGCGCCGCATGCAGCATCTCGTGTGCCAACACGAACCGCCACTGCGTGCTCGACAACTTCCGCAGCGGGTTGAGGTAGATCTCTCCGGCGGACGGCGACACCGCTGCGATCGTGATGTGCCAGCTGCGGGCCAGGTCGGCGTCGGCGACCAGAGTGAACCGCGCCGCCAGCGCACCGAGCAGCGGGTACGACGAAAGAAACCAGCTCATCGCCAGCTGCCACGGCTGCCGGCGGACGGCCGGGTCGGTCAGTGAACGGCGTGCCCCGCCGGCCACGTCGACCGCTGCCGTCGCGGCCGCGGACAGGCCGACCGCGAACTGGGCCGGCCAGTCCCAGCCGACCGCCATCATCCCGACCGGCGACGCGGCCAGGTCCGAAGCGTTGCCGCCGGTGCCACAGCCGACATACTCGGCCGGTACGCCGGCCTGCCGCCACTGCCGCAGCAGCACCTGCTCGTCGGTGTTGGGCAACTCGGCCGGCAGCAGCAGCGGCTCGGTGCCGAGCTTGACCGCCCGCTGGAACCGGGTGACCGCCAGACAGGCCACATTGGCGTACGCCGGATCGGTGGCGTAGCGGTCGGCGCTGAGATGGCCAAAGCCCAGGTGCAGCAGGCAGTGCGCCAACACCCACAACCACTGTTCCTCGTCGAGCCGGTGCGCCATGCTGGCCCGGATCTGGCCGCGCGCGTCGACCACGGCGATCGCCTTGGCCGCCGTCAGCTGGCCGTCGTCGACCAGCGCCGCCTGTGCGCCGGCGGTCTGCCACGGCCCGACCGGGAAGCTGCCCATGGGGGCGAACATCGGGTGGCCGGCCAGCCGCCGCCAAGCTGCCGAGAACGCGGCGGCGTTCGGGTCGACCTGCTCCTTCTTCTTCCTAGCCATCGTCGGTGTCAGGTGCGGGCGGCGACCAGCCGGGGCAGGTCCCGGCTCACCTCGACCAGGAACCAGGCGGGCAGCACCGGTGCGCCGTCGTCGGTGGCGATGACCAGCTGGGCGCATTCGAGGGAGATCTCCGCCAGCTCGACCAGCAGCGCCTTGGCCCGGTGGGCGAACTGGCGCATCGCCGGCGAAGCGTGTTCCTTGCTGGCCGGCAGCTCCTTGACCAGCCTGGCCCGGAACGCCTCCGCCAGGAAGTAGAGCAGGTCGCGGTCGGCGGCGGCAGCCGGCCAGCCAACGTCGCCACGAACGACGGCGTCGAGCCCGTACCGGTGCCGCACGATCTTCACGTACCCGCAGAACCCGGCGGCGTGGGCCGGGCTCAGCGTGCCGGTGGCCAGCAGCCGCAGCGTCTGGTCGGCGATCTCGTCGCCGTAGGAGCGCAGCGCGTCGGAAAGCATGTGCCAACTGCGCGGAGTCGAAAACGTCTCCTCCACTTTGGGCGGATTCACCCACAGCTGGTCGGGGCGCTCCGACAGGTAGTCGACTACCCACTGGTGGATGCCGGCTCCCTGCGCCCAGGCCAGCCAGTCGTCGACGCTGGCCCGCAGGTGGACATGGACCAGCCGGTTGACCAGTGCGGAGGCCATCGGCCGAGCGAGCGCGTTGTCGGTGGCCCGGTTGCCCGCGCCGATCACGATCGACCCGGCCGGCAGCTCGTACGCACCGATGCGGCGGTCCAGGATCAGCGAGTAGAACGCCTTCTGCACCTCCGGGGTGGAGGCGTTCAGCTCGTCGAGGAACAGGCAGTACGGCTCGTCGCGGGCGATCGACTCGGGTGGGGCGAACCGGCTGCGGCCGTCGCGCAGCTCCGGCACCCCGATCAGGTCCTCGGCGGCGAGCTGGGTGCCGACCAGGGTCACGCAGTCCAGGCCGAGCGAAGCGGCGAACTGGCGCACCAGCGAGCTCTTGCCGATGCCCGGGGCACCCCAGACGAACACCGGCCGGACCACCGCCACGTGCAGCAGCAGGTCCGGCAGTTCGGCTGGGGTCACGGCGGACGCGGAATGCACGCCGTCCATCCTGCCGGGCAGCGGTGCCGCTGTTCATCCCGATTTCGGGTCAGCCGGGTGAGCGGCTCAGCGACATGCGTTTCATCCTGGCTGGTTGGTCCGGAGACTACGGTCCAGCGCCGCCTGGCTACGAGGGACGCGATACTCGTCGTCACGCGGAGGCTGCGTCGTCAGGACGGCGTGGACTCCCGACGGTACGCGCTCGGGGTGTAGCCGAGCACCGTCCGGAACTCGTTGGCCAGGTGGGCCTGGTCGGCGTACCCGAGTTGGACCGCCAGACCCGCCAGGTCGGTGGCCGGATCGGTCCGCAGCAGCTGCGCCGCCTCCTGCAACCGCCGTCGGCGGATCATCATCAACGGCGGCAGGCCGACGTGGCGGCGGGCCAGCCGCTGCACCGTACGGGCCGACACGTGCAGCCGGGCGGCGACGTCCTCGACCCGCAGCACCGTGTGGTCGGTGTCGACGAGCTCCGCAAGAGTGTTGGCCAGCAGCGCCTCCGGACCGGGCGGCCCGGCCGTGGCGCTCAGCCAGTCGGCGAACGCCGCCACCGCACCGGCGTGCCGCTGCGGCGCGTCAACGGCACCAGTCATCGCGTCGACCACCGGCGACCGCAGATCGGGCAGGTCCAGCCGGCGGGAGGCGTCCCGCAGCACCGCCGGCTCCGGGGTGAAGTGCGGCACCGCCGCCGGGCGCAGCAGTGCCCCGACCGCCCAGCCGGTGCCGGTGAGGTCCCGGTAGGAGACCCGGGTCGTCGGACCGGCCAGCTCCACACCGTCCGGGCCGACCACCAGATTGCAGGCCGGGAACGACAGGATCTGCTGCCGGGAGGTACGGCCCGGCGCGATCCGCCACTCGGGGATCCAGAACCAGCGGACCAGCGACGCGACCTGCTCCGGCGGCGGCAGCCGGGCGAAGGTCGGCAGCCGGGACGGGTACAGGATGCCGCGCTGCGCCGGGTCCACGGCAGCCAGGCTACGGCCTGCGGCACCGACGGCCGGCGGCTGTCGCGAATCTTCAAGTCAGCACACCGGCACGCTGCCTAGGGTCGGGACATGTCCGACACTTTCCCGGCCGCCGACGGCCGATACACCACCAACGGTACGCCGCACGGCGTCACCAGCCTCACCCCGTTCCTGGCCATTCCGGACGCGCGCGGCGCGATCGCCTTCTACCGGGACGTGTTCGGTGCCCGGGTGGTGGACGTGACTGAGATGGGCGGCGCCGTGGTGCACGCGGTGCTCGACTTCGGCAACGGCCAGCTGCAGCTCGGCGAGCCGTCCCCGGCGTACGGGCTGGTTGCCCCGCCGGCTGGCGACGAGGACTGCTACTCGATCGGCCTGTACTGCCCGGACGTCGATGCCACGCTCACCCGCGCGGTCGCGGCCGGCGCAACGGTGCGGGAGCCGGCAACAACCTTTGTCTCCGGTGACCGGTTCGCCAGCCTCCGCGACCCGTACGGGGTGCGCTGGTCGATCATGACCCGGATCGAGGACCTCTCCGAGTCCGAAAGCGCCCGCCGGATCGCTGAATGGGCCGCCCAGCAGGGCTGACATCTGCCTGCGGTAGAGCTGAGGAGGCCCCCGCACCGGCAGCCGGCCAACTGTCACAGGTTGGCGCCCCACCAGGGCATAGTCGACACACTATAACGAGCGGGATCAGATCGCCCCAACCCGCACGATCAGCGAAGACGCGACGCCTCTTCAGCGTCGCCCTTCTATGCCGAAAGTCGACTCATTGATAGCTCCACGCACTTTTCCTCCACCGTCCGACCCATCGCCCTTTGTCCGTGTCGCGTCGATCATGACTTATGTATTGCTGAGATCAGATTGGTTCGTAAACCCGCAGATAATGGCACCATCGCTTACCTTCAACCCATAGCTTCGACTTTCGATCTTGAGCTTGCAAAAGTGGGCTGCATCTCGCTCAATGCCGATCGAACGATCCCTGTGCAGCCAGAACAGCATCGTGGCAGCCCGGGTGAGCTTGTGGCTCGTAGCACATTGCTAGCCGTAGATAAAGGGTTGCCTTGCGTAAGGAATCTCAGGTACGTTGCTTCCTGTTCGAGGGAACCGTCTTGATCAGCGTACCGACGCCGTGGACGCACGCCGCGTCGCCGGCCAAGATGGTCGCTTAACCATTGATCGAGCCGACTCGCCTGCCGTCCTGCATGGCCGATGTCGCGAATCGCTATGAGGGGATAGTTGTGACTCTCAAATCAGTGCTCGACACCACGCTTCGGGATGGTGAACAGGCGCCTGGCAATGAAATGACCATCGAAGACAAGACGCGCCTCCTCGAGCTGATCGACGCCGCCGGCCCAGACTACATCGAGGTGGGATTTCCAGCATCTTCGCCTGCGACCTTCGAATTCGTACGCGAGATTTCGCGCAAGTCGCGCAATGCAGCGCTCACTGTTTTCGCTCGTGCGACACCAAAGGACATCGACACCGCACTCGAGGCCGTCCGGGATGCCGATCGCTTCCAGCTCCAGCTGCTCATCACCGGATCAGAAATCCACGCCGAGCATAAGCGCGGACAGACCTGGGAGCAAGCCCGAACGGAATTGGTAGAGGCGTGTAGTTACAGCCTGAAGGCAGGAGTGCGCGACCTATCAATCGGGTTGGAGGATTCACTTCGGGCATCGCCCGAGTACCTGCGTCCCATGATGCAGGCCGGACTGGATTCCGGCGCGAACCTGTTTGTCCTGGCCGACACCGTGGGATCCTGCGTTCCGCAGGAGATCGAGGCCAAGGTACGCGCGGCCCTGCACTGGGTCGACGGGGCGGCCGATGTGACGCTGCACTGCCACAACGACCTTGGATTGAGTCTCGCGAACGCCGTGGCCGGCATGCAGGCCGGTGCCGCCGGCGTGCAGGGCACGCTGGCCGGTATCGGCGAACGAACCGGCAACACGCCGCTGGAGGAACTTGCTGTTCTGACTCATTACCGCGGTGAGTCGCTAGGATTCCGAACGGCGCTGAACCCCCGCAAGTGCGTCGAGGCGGCCAATGCCGTCCTCGAAGCAATCGGTGAACGACCCTGGAAGCACAAGCCACTGCTCGGTGACCTGGCCTTCTCGACGGCTGCCGGCATACATGCCGCAGGGATGATGAACAATCCGATCTGCTATGAGTTTGTCGAGCCCGAACTGGTCGGGAGGGAACGTCGCATTCTCCTGGGCGGGGCGTCCGGTCGTGCCAACATCCGGCATTTCGCGGCGACCCTCGGTATGTCGATCCCAGAAGACGTGCTCGATCAGATGTACCAGCGATTTGTGTTGGACCCCAGCCCGGCCCGGTACAACTCGCTGGAGGCTTTTGAGGGACTCTACCGGGACGCACTGAATGGGATTGCGCAGTGATCGGTGACACGGCCGACTTAACGATCGGCCTGCACCTGCCGTTATTCGACTTCGGATTTGGCCATCCGACGCTCACGGGACAGGATCTGCACAACCTGTTGGAGGTCGCCGAGCGGCTGAATATCCAGGAGGTGGCGGCGAGCGACCACGTCGCCTTCCCCGTCCCCTGGCTGGACGGACTAGCCGCACTCGCATTCGTGGCCGCCCGCCTTCCGGGTCGGCGGCTGGTGACGGCAGCATGTCTCCCGACAGTCCGCGGTCCGGCGGTAACCGCCAAGGCACTGGCTGGGATCAGCCGTTTGGCGGGGACCCCGGTGCGGGCCGGGGTGGCAGCAGGTTCCTCGTTGCGAGACCTCGATCTCGCGGGCGTGCCCGCAAGCGAACGCTGGGCGCGTTTCGATGATGCCTTAGGACTCCTGAGAGCGAGCCTGTGCGGTGATGAACCCACGGCCTACCACGGAAAACACTATCGGCTGGATGACCCGCTGACACCCGGCCCGGTGCTCGGAACGAGACTGTGGATTGCATCGTGGGGTTCCCCGGCCGGTGTCCGGCGCGCGGCAGAGCGTGGCGACGGACTTCTCTTCTCGGCGTACATGGCCGACTCGGACGCGATGGCTCGTGCGGTGCGGCTGGCCCGGCAGCTTCGAGCGGAACTCACCGACCCCGCACCGAACACCGACTTCGAATTTGCCGCATCGACGTGCTTCGTACACATCACCGAGGACGCTCCCGTCGCCGAACTGTTGACCGGTACCATCCTCGCGGACTTCCTCAAGGTGTCGCCCGACGACCTGCGCCGACGCACGCTGGTGGGCTCGCCCGCGCACTGCGCTGAGCGGCTCGCAGCGTTCGCACGGGCCGGCGTGCAGCGACTGTACGTGCTCCCGGTCGGTGATCCGGATGAGCAGCTCACCCGCCTTCAGGAAGCGGTCTTCCCGCTGGCTGCCGCGTACGGCTTGAAGGTGCGCTGGTGAGCGGCACGTCGTGCGGAGCCCTGGCGGGACTTTTTGTTCTTGACCTGTCCGCAATCCTCGCCGGCCCCACCGTGGGCCGCATCTTCGCCGATCTGGGCGCCCGGGTGGTGAAGGTCGAGCGGCCCGGGCCTGGCGATCCGGTGCGATCCATGGGTCGGTCCGTCGGTGGCGGCGAAGGGGCCTGGTGGGCCTTTGTCGGGCGGAACAAGGAGACGGTCAGCCTGGATCTCGAAGATTCGGCCGAACGCACGCACCTCATGCGGATGGTCTGCCGCGCCGACGTACTGGTCGAGAGCTTCCGGCCGGGGACGATGGCGCGGTGGGGCCTGGATTACGAAGCTCTCGCCGCGGTCAATCCCCGCCTGGTAGTCCTGCGCATCTCCGGCTTCGGTGCGGGTGGTCCGCGCGAGAGTTGGTTGGGATTCGGCACGCTGGCAGAGGCGTTCAGCGGTTTCGCCGCATTGAACGGCGACGCCGACGGGCCGCGCCTGCCGCCCACGGGGCTGGCCGACTCGATCGCCGGCCTGCAGGGCACCGTGGCGGTACTGGCGGCCCTGCACGAGCGGCAGCGCAGCGGGCGAGGACAGCTGGTCGAGGTCAACCTGTACGAGCCGCTACTTGGCGTCCTTGGTGGACATGTCGTGCGTGACGCCGCCCGCGAGGAGGACCCGGGCGTGTCCGCCCGCAGCCATGTCCGCGGGCTCTTCGCCACCGCGGACGGTGACTGGATCGCCTTGTCCGCCCACAGCGCCGCGACCGGCAGCGCGATTGCCGGACTGCTGGGGATGGCAGGCTCGGAGGGACTCGATCGCGGCGCAGTTGACGATCCGGATGACGTGCATCGCCGACTGGTGGCGTGGATCGGTGGAAAATCGCGAGACGATGCGCTCACCCATCTGCTGGCGGCCGGCATTCCAGCGGTCCCCGTGCTGACACCCGGGCAGCTCAGTCACGATCCGCACGTCATCGCACGCGAATCTTTGCCAGCCGTCACACAGGGAACTGATGCCGTACGCATGCCCGGCATCGCCATGGACTTCTCCCGCAGCGAACACACAATTCGTCATACCGGCAAACCGCGAAACGACGATCGGGAGCATGTCATGGCCGAGTTCGCCCCAGATCACAGTTTGGAGGTGCCGCGATGACATCGACGACGTATACGGACGCCCTCCTGCAATCGGCGGAGCTTCACCGGGACGGATCACGGATCCTCCTGGCGGTCGACCTCCACGTACTGCACGAAGTCTCCTCGCCCCAGGCATTCACCATGCTTGCCAACCGGGGACTGCAGGTGCGGGACCCGTCCCGTACGGTCGGCATCCCCGACCACGTCGTCTCCACCGCGCCCGGACGCAGCGGCAGCGATGATCCGCGGGCCCAGCACATGCTCGACGTCTTCTCCACGAACCTGGACACCGCGGGCATCGAGCAGGTGACGCTGGACAGCAGTGATCACGGCATCGTGCACGTGTCGGTCAGTGAGTCAGGCCGCGTGTTGCCAGGGCAGGTCGTCGTCTGCGGTGACAGCCATACCACCACCCTCGGCGCGCTGGGCGCGCTCGCCTGGGGAATCGGTACGTCAGAGGTGGCACACGTGCTGGCCACCCAGGCCGCCTGGACGTCGGTGCAACCGGTCGTCGGTCTGCGGGTGACGGGCGTGCCGGGGCCGGGCGCAGGCGCGAAGGACGTCGTACTGCGGGTGTGTGGTGAACTGTCGCCGCGCTGGGGGGTTGGCCGGCGGATCGAGTGGAGCGGACCGTACATCGACGCGACCACCATGGCCGAGCGGTTCACCTTGTGCAATATGTCGGCCGAGTTGGGCGCCCGTTCGGCACTGATCCCCCCCGACGAGGTCACCTGGAGCTACCTGGCCGAACGACTGTCGCCGCAACGCCTGGCCGCCGCGCGCCGTCGCAGCGCTGACCTCCTGCGCCGTGCCGTGGAAGCGCCTCGTGAAGCTACTGTGGACATTGACAGCATCGCCCCGCAGGTGACCTGGGGCACGAACCTGTCACACGTGGCGGCCGTGGACGGACGAGTTCCGACCAGCGTTCAGGACAACCAGCGGTCTGCCTTCGAGGCGGCACTGGCGTACGCGAATCTCGTACCGGGGCAGGAGCTACAGACGGTGCAGGTGCAGCATGCGTTCCTCGGATCCTGCACCAACGGCAGAATCGAGGATCTGCGGGCCGCCGCAAGGGTCGTGGCCGGACACCGTGTGGCACCAGGGGTACGGGCGGTGGTGGTGCCGGGTTCGCGGCGGGTCGCCGAGTTGGCGGAGCGCGAGGGCGTCCGGGCAGCACTGACCGACGCGGGCTTCCTGTGGCGTGAACCCGGCTGCTCCTCCTGCGTTGCGATCAACGGTGACACAGTTCCCCGCGGCGAGCGGTGCGTCTCCAGTTCCAACCGCAACTTCGAAGGCCGGCAGGGTGCGGGCGCGATCACCCACGTAGCCAGCCCCGCCACCGTGGCGGCCTCGGCCGTCACGGGACGACTGACGCATCCTGTCGAGGTGACCGGATGAACAGCCTCCAGGGGCGCGCTCTTCCACTGGGTCGCGACTCCGTCGACACGGACGTGATCGCGCCACAGTCCGAACTGCTCGTCGTGGACAACGCCGGCCTGGCCGATGCCGCATTCCTGACCTGGCGCCGACATCCGGACGGCACGCTCACGGACTCTGTGCTGAACGACACGCGGTACCAGGGCGCCCGGATTCTGCTCACCGGTGACTCCTTCGGGTGCGGCTCAAGCCGGGAGCATGCGGTCTGGGCGTTGCAGGGACTCGGGTACGAGGCCGTACTGGCGGTGGGGTTCGGCGAGATCTTCGAGCGGAACGCGGCGCGTAACGGCCTCGCCCCGATCGTCGTGTCGAGAGAGTCGCTCGACCAACTCCTCGACGTGGTACGGAGCAGGCCCGACGAGGTGCTCACCATCGACTTCGCCGAGGAGACCGTGTCGGCGGCCGGTGTCCTCCACAAGGGCACGTTGTCGAAGGACGCACGGCGTTTCATCGTGGACGGCCACGATGAGATCTACGAGACCCTTGGCATCCTGGCCGCTTCGACGAGCGCGCCGTCGGCGGCCGCCGACGGCGCGCCACCAGCGCCGGCCGGCAGGGCGGGTGCTGGGACGGCACTCGCTGGCGAATGGCAGGCAACACCGTCGAAGGGCCTGACCTCGTGGCACGAGCGGGCCGGGGTCCGGTCGACCGAGCGGCGACTGCTTGGTGAGCTCGACCGAGGGTTGACGCTGTTTCCGCGCAAGCTCATGCCCTACCTTGATCACCCGCTGGTCACTGGACTCGGCCCCGAGCAGCAGAGGGTGCTGATCGCGCGCCGTCTCTACGACTACCTGTCCTTCGTGGTGCATCTCGAGGCAAAGGTCGTCAACCGGGGCACCCGCATCGTCGCCCTCGACGAGCTCGGGCTCGGCCTGCCATCGCAGCTGCGCACCGACGGCTGGAAAATCTACTGCGACGAGGCATACCACGCCCTGTCTGGCATGGACCTGCTCCAGCAGGTGGAGCGCGCGAGTGGTATCGCTGCCTTGCCGTATGACTTCACGCCGGTCATGGAAGCGTTACGTGATGCCGGCCGTGAGGTCGGTGCGACCATGCCAGGGCTCGACCATCTGCTCGAGGTGATCGTCTTCGAGACCGTGGTCACCGAGCTGCTGAAGGATATTCCGAACGACGAGACGGTGGTCCCGGTTATCCGACAGGTCGTCGCCGACCACGCTGCGGACGAGCGCGTGCACCACGCCTTCTACACGGTCTTCTATACCGAATTATGGGGCAAGTTGGACGGTACGCAGCGCGAGCTTGTCGCGCGGAGCCTGCCGAATATAGTCACAGCCTGCCTGAGCCCGGACATCAGCGCCGTACGGCGCAGCTTGTCGGCCGCGGGACTGACCGAATCCGACGCGACGCAGGTCATTCAACAGACCTATCCGCAGGAGCGAGTTCGGGAGGACATCCGCCGGTCGGCCCGCAAGACCATTCGGATGTTTCAGGCACACGAGGTTTTCAATTTTCCAGGGGCCGCAGAGGCGTTCGAATCCGCCGGGCTGCTACTGCCCGACGACCGCTGAAAACACACATCTCTCGCAGCCGGCCCTTGCCACCCACCAGGGGTGTTTCATGCAGGATTACAGAATGGAGAGCCATCGATGTGCGGCATCGCCGGAATGGTCGACTTCCGACAGCAGCGACCCGATATCGAGGATGTTCTTGACCGGATGTGCGCAGCCCTGCACCGCCGCGGACCCGACGAGCAGGGCAGCTGGGTCGGCTCCGGCGTCGGTATGGGCGTTCGCCGGTTGTCCGTCATCGACCTTGCCGGTGGTCGACAGCCGATGGTGCACACGGCTGCCGACGGGAGCTCCGTCGCCCTGGCCTATACCGGCGAGGTCTTCAACTACGCCGCGCTCAGGAGCGAACTGACCGGGCACGGACACACGTTCGAAACCTCCAGCGACACCGAGGTTGTACTGCGTTCGTACCTGCAATGGGGAGCTGCCTGCGCTGAGCGGCTGGTGGGGATGTTCGCCTTTGCAGTATGGGACGGACGCACCGAGGAACTCGTCCTCATTCGGGACCGATTCGGGATCTACCCGCTCTACTACGCGGAGGTCGACGGCGGCGTTGTCTTCGGCTCGGAGCTCAAGGCGATCCTGGAGCACCCCGCAGTCGTGCCGGAAGTCGACATGGAGGGCTTCCGTGCGGTCATCACGTTCGTCAAGCGTCCCGAAAACGGAATTTTCAGGGGCATCCACGAGATGGTGCCGGGCACGGTGCGCCGGATGGGCCGGAGCGGCTCCCGGCAGAGCACATACTGGACTCTGACGGCGCGGGAACACACCGACGACCTCGACACCACGGTGGCGACGGTGCGCGAGCTACTCGAGCAGAGTGTGCGAAGCCAGCTCGTATCTGATGTGCCGCTGGGCGTGTTCCTTTCGGGCGGTCTGGACTCCAGCGCGATCGCTGCCTTGTCGGCGAAGGTCATACGCGAAAAGGACACCGGTTCGTTGCGGACGTTCTCAGTGGACTACGCCGGTCACTCGGAGAACTTTACGCCCGACGAAGTCCGCGCCACTCCGGACCACCCGTTCGTGGCACGTATGGTGGAGCACCTGGGTGCCGACCACACGCGCGTGGTGGTGGGGACGGATGAGTTGATGGACCCGGCCACCCGATCCGAGGTGCTCATCGCACGGGACTACCCGACGTCCCTCGGTGACCTCGACACCTCACTGCTCTTGCTGTGCCGGGAATTCCGGCGCTCCTGCAAGGTGTCGTTGACCGGTGACGCGGCAGATGAGCTGTTCGGCGGGTACGCCTGGTTCCTGGACCGGCACTACTACGACGCGGGAACGTTGCCGTGGCTGGAGTTCGCCCGCCGTATGGTCGGGCGTAACCAGCTGCGCAACACCGCGCTGTTGCGCGAGGACCTGGTCAAGGACCTGGACAGTGAGACATTCGAGCGGGATCTGTATTCCGACATGGTCGCCCAGGTACCTGTCCTCGCGGGAGAGAGCGAGCAGGACCGCGCCGCCAGGGTGATGACCCACCTCAACTTGACAGGCTATCTACGGATCATCCTTGACCGCAAAGATCGCGTCGGAATGGCGGCCGCGCTGGAGGGGCGCGTGCCGTTCCTCGACCATCGTCTGGTGGACTACGTCTTCAACGTCCCTTGGGCCATGAAGTCTTTCGACGGCCGGGAGAAGAGTCTGCTTCGTGCGGCGGTACGTGACCTTCTGCCGCCGTCGGTGCTCTTCCGCCAGAAGGCCGGATACCCGCCTACCACCGATCCGCGGTACAACGACGTCCTGCGTCAGCGCGTGTCCGAGATGCTCAGCGATAGCTCGGCACCCGTGCGCGAACTGCTCGATCTCGATGTCGTCCGGGCCTACCTCCAGGATCCGGACGGTCCGGCCGCAGCGGTCGTCAACCGTTTCAGCATGGAGATGGCCCTATACCTCAATGACTGGTTGGGGCGGTACCAGGTTCGACTCGCTTTCTGAGCGGCGCCTTCGCAAAGAGCAGCATTGACGGGAGTTTAGCATTGAGCAGCAACGCGGACTATGACGATGCACCAGTGGACGTGCTCGGCATCGGGTTCGGGCCGTCGAACCTCGCACTAGCCATCGCGCTTCAGGAGCAGGGTTTGTTTGGCTCCGCAACCGGCGGAAGCGGCCGGCTGCGGTTTATGGAGCGGCAGAACCAGTTCGGCTGGCACCAGGGAATGCTGCTCGACGGGGCGCGGATGCAGATCTCGTTCCTCAAGGATCTCGCCACCATGCGAAGCCCGAGCAGCCCTTACACTTTCCTACATTACCTGCAGGATCGAGGGCGACTCGTCGACTTCATCAACGGAAAGACGTTTTTTCCCAGCCGGATCGAGTTCCACGATTATCTCGAATGGGCGGCGGCGCGATTCTCGGGGGTTGTTGAATACGGCTCCGAGGTCATTGGCATCGAGCCGGTGTACACGGGGGACGTCGTCCAGGAGGTTGACGTCGCGGTGCAGCGGGCGGACGGCATCCGCCGGCACCGTGCCCGCAACATCGTTTTCGCCGCCGGCCTGCAGCCGTGGATACCGGAGGGCATTACGCTGTCGGACCGAATCTGGCACAGCTCCGAACTTCTGCACCGGCTCCGCGAGATCAATGTGGCAGGGATTCGCAAGGCCCTCGTCATCGGGGCCGGGCAGAGTGCCGCGGAGGTGACCAGCCACCTACACCAGGTGTGCCCCAACGCGCAGGTCCACTCGGTCTTCGCCCGATTCGGTTACTCGGTCGCCGACGACAGCCCTTTCGCCAACCGAATCTTTGATCCCGAGGCAGTGGACGTGCATTTTCGTGCGGCGCCCGATATCCGCCAGATGTTGCGGCGGTACCACGACGGCACGAACTACTCCGTAGTTGATCTCGACCTCATCTCTGATTTGTTCGAGCGCAGTTACCAGGAGAAGGTAGTCCACGACCAGCGGCTGCACTTTCACAACCTGTCGCGCGTCACGCGCTGCGTGCCGACACCGGCGGGCGCCGACGTCACTGTGCACGACCTGGTCGAAGGCCATATCGAGTCGATGACTTGCGATCTCGTGGTCTTCGCCACCGGGTACCGGCCGGTGGACCCGCGTTGCTTCCTCGGCCCCCTGCTCGAGCACTGCCAACTTGATGTCGGCGGCGGCGTCGCACTGGCCAGGGACTACCGGGTGCTCACTTCGCCACGGATACGTTCCAGGATCTTCGTGCAGGGTGCCACCGAGGACAGCCATGGGCTGTCCTCGGGGCTGCTGTCCAACGTGGCAGTTCGGGCGGGAGAGATCGCCGAGTCTCTCGCAGAGGCGCTGCGCGAGCAGGGTGAGCCCCTGACTGCCGCAGCGAGATGATCGACGACCGACACGTTCCGCCACCTGTCCGCTCCGGACTGCCACCGGGAGTTCGTCGAGATCGTGACCGCGAACCCGCGCCGCACCCGTCGAATCACTTGGAGACCCGAATGTTCGTACCTGGCGTCTATCAGAACCACGACCCTGCGCAGCTGCGTGACGAGATGCGCCGCAATCCGCTGGCGGTTCTCGCCAGCAATGGCGAGCCGGCGCCGATGCTGACCCACCTGCCGGTCATCCCGCACCCCGACGAGGGCGGCGCCGCCGACGCGCCGCTGCCCGGCTCGGTACTGCTCGGACACATGAACCGGGCCAACCCGCACTGGGCCGGCTTGACCGCCGGGTCGTCCGCGACGCTGGTCTTCCTCGGCCCGCACGGCTATGTCACACCGGTCCTGTATAACGCCACCCCGGCCGCGCCGACCTGGAACTTCGTTACCGTCCACGTACACGGCACGGTGCACCCCATCCCCGCCGGGGACGAAACGCTCGACGTGGTGCGCTGGACCGTGGAGGCGTTCGAACGCTCGTTCGGCTCCGGCTGGGACCCGCAACCGTCACTGGGCTATTTCAGATCAATCGTCGGCGACGTCGGCGCCTTCCGGTTCGAGATCACCGGCGTCGACGCCATGTACAAGCTGAGCCAGGAACAGAGTGCCGAGCGGCAGGACCGGGTCGCCGCGAGCTTTGCCGCCTCCGAGGAGGGCTGCCTGCGTGAACTCGCCGAGCTGATGAGGGTGGTGCGCAACAATGCCGACCCGGCGGGCGTGACCCGATGAAGCGCAACATGCTCAGCGTCCCCGGCACGGTCAGCCTGCTCGAGGAGATCTGCGCCGGGCGGCTGCCCTGGCAGGCGATCCATCCATTCCCCCGGCAGCGCGGCGACGACCGGGCCGTCGGCGACCGAGCCGTTGAGGACATCCAGCAGATCCTCGAACGCACCGTCGACCCGGAGGCCGTGGACACCAGCCGGCAGCTGCCGCCGGACCTGCCCGCGGCGATGCACGCCGAGAACTGTCTGCACCTGTTGGCCGGCGCCGAACAAGGCGGCCGTGCCCTGTCGCCGATCAACGCATTCCGGGTGGTTGAGGCCGCTGCCCGCTGGTCCGTTCCCGCCGGCATGCTGCTCGGCATCCACAACGGCATCGGTGCCGCGGCGTACCTGCCGGTGCTGCCCGACGGCCCGCTACGCGAACACATTTCCCGCCGGATGGCGGCCGGCGCGGTCACCGCCATGGCCGACACCGAGCCCACCGGCGCCGCGAACCGCGCCCGGGGCACTACCGCCGTGCCGGTCCACGACGGCACGGGATATCTGCTCAACGGCGACAAGCTCTACATCGGCAACGGCCCCATCGCTGACCTCGTCGCGGTCACCGCAACCCTGCGCGGCCACGACGGAGACCGCACCCGGGTGTTTTTCGTGGACACCGACACGCCCGGCTTCTCGGTCAGCGCACGACTGCGCTTCATGGGGTTCCGCGGTTTCCCCAACGGCGCGCTGTCACTGCGCGACGTTCACGTCCCGGCGCACCATCTGCTCGACGAACGCGAAGGCGAGTGGCTCACCGCGGAACGCGCCACGGTGCTGTCCCGCGGCCGGCTCTACATCGTGGCCGCGCCAGCATTGGCGATCGCCCGGGCCTGCCTGGACCACTCTCGCGCGTACGCCCGCCGCCGCACCGTCGACGGGCGGGTGCTCGCCGACTATCCCGAGGTCCGCCGGATGACCGCAGAGTCACAGGCGGATACGTATGCGCTGGAGACCGTAGCGCGGTGGACGATGCTCGGCGGGCACGGCGACGGCCCGACCGTCAACCTCATGCCGGATCAGGTCGCCGCCAAGGACATCACGTCGTTGCTCTGCTGGCGGGTCGCGGAACGCACGATGACGCTGCTCGCCGGTGAGGGCTTCGAGACTGCCCGGGGCAAAGGTGACCGGGGTGCCCCCGCGATCCCACTGGAGCGGCTTTTCCGCGACGCCCGTGGCACCCGCATCGCCGGTGGCACCGAGGTGCTGTTGCAGATGCGTCTTGCCAGCAACCTCGTCTTCTCCTACTTCTACCCACCCCCGGACAACGCCGACGAGCTGACCGGCCCTGCGACCGTACCGGCGGACCTGCCGGCGGGTGCCCTGTCCGACCGCAACCGCGGCCACCGCCGCGCCCTCGCGGCGGGTATCCAGGAGTACGCACGGACCTGCCTGGCCACGGCCCGCCGGTTTCCCGACCGGGCCGAGCTGCTGGCCCGTAGCCGTGCGCTGGTGCTGTTCGGCCAACTCGCCGAGGAGCTGGTCACGGTGTCGCTGGTGCTCGCCCGGGCCGCGACCGACGACATGGATTCCGGCGATCAGGACCTGGCCGACATCTATTGCACCGGCGCGCTCAGCCGCATCGCGGTCTGGCGGCAGGAACTGGCGGACGCTCTCGCCGACGACATGCCGGCGTACGGGCGGGCCGCCGGGCGGCTGCTGGACGACACCGAGCCCAGCCACACCGGCGCTGACGTGCTCGCCGGGGCGTCATGACCGGGCCGTCGCACCGTGCGCCGCTCTCCGCCGGGCAGAGCCGGTTGTTCTTCAGTGAGCTGCTGCGACCGGACAGCGGCGGATACGTCATCCAACGGGCCGTCCGGCTCATCGGCGACCTCGACGTACCCGCCCTGCAGACCTCGATGCAGCTGCTCGTCGGCCGGCACGAGATCCTGCGCACCATCTACAGCGACGACGGGCCGTACCCCGAACAGATCGTCGAGCCCGTGTCACTCGGCAGTGAGTTCGCTCTGGAGCTCACGGACCTGGGCGACCGGGCAGACGACAGCGCCGAGGCGGTGAACAGCTGGATCGCCGCTGCCCGGGGACGCTCCTTCGACCTGCGGGCCGAGCCGCCGCTGCGGACCGGTCTCGCGCGCCTCGGCGCGGACGACCACGTCCTGCTGATCACCGTGCACCACATCGCGATGGACGGCTGGTCGATGTCCGTGCTGCTCGGTGAGCTGGCCACCGCCTATGCCGCGCTGATCCGCGGTGAGGAACCGGCCCTGCCGCCCGCGCGGGCGTACCGGGACTACGTGCACGCTGAGCGGGCCCGTGCCGACGAGATGGCCGAGCACGAGCGGTTCTGGCGCGCCCAACTTGCCGGAGCCGGCGTGCCCGGCCCTGGTCTGCTCGAGTACCCGGCCGAGTGGCGGCGCACCGATGAGGCTCTCTGCGCAGCGTTCAACCTACCCGCCGAGCTGACCGCACGGATCGCCGAGCTGAGCCGGCGGCAGCGCTGTACGCCGTTCATGACCGTCCTGGCGGTCTGGAGCGGACTGCTGACCACGGACAGCGGGGCCGCCGAGATCACCGTCGCGACCGCCTCGTCCGGGCGGTGGCGGCCAGAGGACCACGGGCTGGTCGGATTCCTGGTCAACGTGGTCCCGATCCGCATCGCCTGCACCTCGGAACTGTCGCTGACACAGCTGCTGGCCAGGGTGCGCGACGCCTGCCTGACCGCGTCGGAGCACAACGAACTGCCGTACGAGCGGATCGTTGCCGCCAGTCGGGCACCCCGCCTGCCGAACCGGCCCGCGCTCGCGCAGGTCCTTTTCGACCTGCACCCCCGAGCTGCGGTGCCGACGCTGCCGGGGTTGCGTTGCAGTGAGTGGCCCATTACGGCCCGCACCCTGCGGTTCGAGTTGGAGCTGCATGTCACGTACGACCGGAGCGCCGCCGACGGGATCCTGCTGGCCGCAGCGGACCTGTTCGAGCCGGACACCGTCCGGGGTCACCGGGACACCTTCGTCGACCTGCTCAACCGGTGGACCGCCGAGCCCGAGCGGGCACTGGCTGACCTGATCCCGATCCGCGCTGTTTCGAAAGGAACGTGATGACAAGCGACGGCACCCTCACCGCCCGGCTGACCCGGATCTGGGAGTCGGCCCTGGGGCTCGACGACATCGAGCCCTCGGAAAACTTCCTCGACCTCGGCGGCGACTCGATGACCGCCACGACGGTGATCGCGGGGATCCGCGGTGAGTTCGGCGTCGCGCTGCCACTGCGTGCCCTGTTCGACCATCCGACCGTCGCTGAACTGGCCGAGGTGGTGGCGGCCGCCCGACCCTCCGCCGTGGCCGCCGGGTCTGCGCTGAAGGAGGACCGATGAAGAACGGCAGTGCGACCGTCGGCTACCCCTATCTCTCCATGTGGGGCGGCGAGGCCGATCCGCCGTGTCTGCTCAACTCTATCCATCGCTCGGTCGAGCGATACCCGGACCGAGCCGCGGTGGTCGACGGCGACCGGCGCCTCTCGTACGCCGAGCTGGCGGCGTGGACCTGGGAGGTACAGGAGCTGCTGCGGGCCAGAGGCGTGGTGCCCGGGGACCGGGTGGCGGTAGCCTGCCCCCGCAGCGCCGAGGCGGTCGTTGCGCTGCTCGCCGTCGCCGGGTGCGGAGCTGCTTACGTACCCCTTGACATCGAGTATCCCCACGCCCGGCTGGAGCACATGCTCCGGGACAGCGAGCCGGCAGTGCTGCTGCATCTCGGTGACCGGCCGGATCTGGGGACCGCGGAGATCGCCCAGCGCATCCCGCAGCCCGGTGCCGCCCCCGCCACCCCGCGGGCCCGCAGCGTGGCGCACGACCCAGACCGGGACGTCTACCTCATCTACACCTCGGGCTCCACCGGCTGGCCGAAGGGTGTCGCGATTCCGCACAGCTGTCTGGACAACATGGTCGCCTGGCAGTCCGCCCACTCGCCGGCCCCCGACCTGCGCACCGCGCAGTTCGCGCCGCTCAACTTCGACGTGTCGTTCCAGGAGATCCTCGGCACCCTCTGTGGTGGCGGCACCCTGCACATCGTGCCGGAAAGCCTGCGCCGGGAGCCGGGGCAGCTGCTGGCCTGGCTGACCGAACACCGGGTGCAACGGCTCTTCCTGCCCTACGTGGCCCTGCAGATGCTCGCCGTGGCCGCCGTCGCGGACGTCGACGCGGCGGCCCGGCTGGAGCTGGTGGAGGTCAACACAGCGGGAGAGCAGGTGGTGTGTACCGACGAGATCCGGCGCATGTTCGCCCGGCTGCCCGGTGCCCGCCTGGTCAACCATTACGGCCAGAGCGAGTCGGCGATGGTCACCTCCCACATCCTGACCGGCCCGAGCGCCGACTGGCCCGCCCTGCCGCCGATCGGGGTCCCGTTGCCGAACTGCGAGGTGCTGATCGATCCGGTTTCCGCGGACCAGCCCGAGGTGGGCGAGCTCCTGGTGGCCGGCCTGCCGATGTCTCGTGGATACCGCAACCAGCCCGAACTGACGGCCGAACGCTACATCGACATCCCACTGTCGCCACACGGGCACACCCGTGCCTTCCGGACCGGTGATCTGGTGGAGCTGGTCGACGGCGAGCTGCGCTTCCTCACCCGGGTGGACGACGAGGTCAAACTTCGCGGCGTACGGGTGAATCTGCTCGAAGTCGACGCGCAACTGCTCGCCCATCCGACGGTCCAGGCCGCCGCCACCGTCGTCGTGCGTACCCGCTCGGGGAACCGCAGTCTGCGATCCGCCGTCGTGTTGGCCGGTACCGCCGGCCCCACGACTGCCGACGACTTGATCAGCGCGCTACGCCGGGTGCTGCCCGCAGTCTTTGTGCCGGTCTCCGTCATGGTTGTGCCGGCCCTGCCCCGGACGCCGAGCGGCAAGATCGACCGGGATGCGGTCGCCACCCTCATCTGCGAGGAGCTGGTCGGCCGCCGGGCCCGCGCAACGAGCCCGGCGCGGGTCACGGCGCCATGAGCGTGACGACGGCACCGCCGGTGGCGAGCCTGCCGGTCTCGCAGGCCCAGCTTGCGCTCTGGGCCGAGGAACAGGTCGACGCGAACCTGAGCAGCACCGGCTATTTCGCGGTGACGCTCACCACGCACGACGCGGGTGCCGGGCCCACCGGCCGGCGACTGCGCGCGGCCGCCCAGGCGGTCCTGCACCGGCACCCGCCGCTGCGCTCGGTGCTGCGGTACGACGACGGCGCGCTGCGGCAGGTCGTCCATGTCGCCGCCGACGCCCTGCGCTTCACCACCACCGATGTCGCGTGCGAGCCCGGGGCGGAACGCGCCACCGCGCGGGAGTGGGCCGCCCGCCACGAAAGCCGGCGCCGGTGGGACCTGTCGGTTGAACCTCCGATCCGGTTCCACGACCTACGGCACGGGCCCGGCCGCAGGACGATCGTCTTCGCCGTGCATCACGCCGGCTTCGACGGGCGCAGCAAGTTCCTCGTCGCCCGGGACTTCACCGAGTACCTGGCCGGACTCGTCACCGGGGCTCCGGTCGACGTCGAACCCTTGCCCCACGTCATGATCCCGGAGGCGGAGCCGGCGCTGACCGACGAGGCGGTCCGCTACTGGGCCGGGGAACTGAGCGACGGTCGGGAGCCGATGCCGCTGCCGTCGGGGCACGCCCCTGGTGTGCGCGGGATCCGGACCACCCGCACCGTGGAGCTGGACATCGCCCACGTGAGGGCGCTGCGCAATCTCGCCAACCGCCACGAGGTCAGCACGTTCACCTGCCTGGTCGCCACGTTTGCCCAGCAGCTCGCCTGGTACGGCGAGCCAGCGCCGATCCTCGCCGTCGCCGCTGACATCAGCGATGAGCGGACCCGGGCGGTCGCGGGCGTTCAGGTCAACGTCGTACCGATGCTGGTGCGCGCCGGGGACTGCGCTACGCCGGCCGCCGCGGTGCGCGAGGCGCGGGCCGCGCTGGGCCGGATGCGCCGGTACCGCCGGGTGCCGTTCCGGAGCCTGCTGCGTGGTCTGCCGGACGACAGCGCCTCCCGGCTGATGACCCAGTGCGGAATGTCCTTCCCACGGCCCCCGGCCGGGCTGGCGCTGGACGTGCCGGGAACGACCGCCCATTGGGACTTCTTCACGCCCAACACGTCCTCGACCTTCGAGCGGACCCTGCACATCCGCGCTGACTGGCCGGTCTGCCGGATTCGGCTGGATTACCGGGCGGAGAACCTGGACGGTGCGGGCGCCGACGCGATGCTCCAGCACTTCACTGCGGCCGTGGCGTCGCTAGCCACCGCTGACGCGACCCGGTTCCGTCCGGCGGCCGCCGTGGCCGTGCCGCCGGACCGTACCGATACGCGGCTAGGGCAGGACCCGGACAGCGAGTTGGCGGTGGCCGCCGCCGTTGTCGCCGGCCGGTCGCACGCCGGCCCGGACAACGACGTCGTGGTGCTCGGTTCCGTAGCGGATGAGATCCTCGCAGTCGAAACCAGCGCCGCGCGGATGCGTGCCGCGGAGCTCCTGTTCGCCGCCGACCCCGGCGAGATACCCGATACGGCCCGCCGCCTGGTGGGGCCGGCCGACATCGTACGGGCGGCGGCTCGGCTCCGACGTGGTCGGGCGCTGGACCTCGTGGTGCCGGGTGACCAGTTGCCTGCTCTGGCGCACCTGGCGCAGGACGCCGGCTCGGCGTTCACGATCAGCGCCTACCACCAGTGGGGCGGTCGGGTGGCCGGGATCCTGACGCCGGCTCCGGATCCGCTGGAACCGCCGGAACTGGAGTTGTTCGGGTCGTACCCCGCGTCGGTGCGCGACGCCGCAGGGGCCTGCCTGCCCGCGAACGTGCCCGGCACGCTGGTGGTCACCACACCCGACGGCCGGTCGGAGTCAACGTCCGACTGCGCGATGGTGGGCGCCACGGGCGTGCTGCGTTACCTCGGCCCGCGCCGGGAACGGTTGCTGCGCCACCGTGGATTCATCGACGTGGCCCTCGTCGACCGGGTTCTGCACACGTGCCCGCAAGTGCTCGACGCGGCGGTGGTGCGACGCCGGACCCGCCGTGGGCCCACAGTCGTGGCGGTCGTCACCGGGCACCCTGGCGAGCGCGCGCCCAGCGTGGCCGAGGTGCGGGCCTTCCTGCACGACCGGCTCGCGGGACTCGACCTGCCCGGACAGATCGAGGTCCGGGTCAGCATGCCCCGCGACCGGTACGGCTCGATCGACCGACCGGCGATGGATTCCCGATGACGACCGAATGGCGTGCCCCGGTACGGCCGCGAGCCGGCTGCCGGGCCGGGGGGTCAGGCCAGCCGGCCGAAGACAGCGTGCGGGCTGATCTTGACACGGAGGTCCGTACCGGTGTTCCACTCGGCACGCCGGATCTCCCTCATCGCCGCCTTGCGGCGCTCGCTGTCCATCCGGTCGATGAACAGTACGCCGTCGAGGTGGTCGGTCTCGTGCTGCAGGCAGCGGGCCAGATAGCCGGAGCCGACGATCTGCAGCGGGTCGCCGTGCTGGTTGAAGCCCTTGGCAACGACGTTCTGCCGGCGTTTGGTGTCGAAGTACAACCCTGGCATCGACAAGCAGCCCTCTGGGCCGTCCTGCTCCTCCTCATCGGGAAAGTTCAGCACCGGATTGACCAGGTGTCCATGCATGTCTTCGACGTGAAACGCGAAGACGCGCAGGCTGATGCCGAGTTGCGGGGCGGCGAGCCCGGCGCCGCGTTCATCAGTCAGCGTGTCGTCCAGATCTCTCACGAGCCGGCGCAGCTCCGCGTCGAACGTGGTCACCTCCTGCGCCGGCGTGGTGAGCACTGGGTCTCCGAAGAGCCGGATGGGCAGTACGGACATAGCTGGTTCCTCTCCAAGTCGGACGGTGCACGCGGACGCCGGTGGCTGCCTCCCGGCAGGGTCCGTCGCGTGCACCGGTGCCCGGGTGTGTGGCGTGGCGTACCTGCGAGACCGCCATCGTTTTCGGACGGTGGCGACGAGTGGACGGTCGGGCGAGCCCGGCTTGACATCCACTTTGCAGAGAAGAATACTTTGCAAAGTGACGGATGGACAAGCCCACGACAAACCCGACCCATCCGATCGGGTGGCCGACGACGGCCCTGGGGCGATGGCGAATCAGCTTCACGAGAGCTCGCCGGCAGAAGGCGACGTCGCGTCCGGCGGATCCAACCCGGCTCACCCGATCCGCGACGGCGTGGTGGTCACCGTGCTGCAGCACCCGGTCCGGGCCGCTCTCATGGAGCTGCTGCGCACCCGGGAGACGCTCACTGCCACCGAGGCCGCCCGGGAACTGGGTGGCAACACGGGGACCTATTCGTTCCACCTGCGTCAGCTGGCGCGGTACCGGCTGATCGAACCGGTGCCCACGACGCGGGGACGGATCCGGCCCTGGCGGCTGATCCGTCCGGGCGTGGCGCAGGTGGCCGACGAGCCGATGAGCTGCCTCGCCCGTGGGCTCGAGGACGAAAGCTACCGACGTTGGCTGGCGCTACGCGAGCAGGCACCGCCGCGCTGGCGCAACGACCAGGCATTCAGCGAGGTCATCTACCTCACGCCGAAGGAACTCACCGCTCTCGGCACGAAGATCCGCGATCTCCTGGCCGAGTATCGCCACCGCGAGACCCGGCCCGAGACCCGCCCACCGGGGTCCGCGCCGGTCGCGGCGATCGCCCGACTGTTCCCGCTGCTCGACCCAGATCACTGATCCGGTCCACGCCCGATCCCCCTTCGGTACCTCGCCGCCCTCCACGTCGACGTACCGCCATGTTCCGTGCCCGAGAACGAACATCTAGAGGACACCAATGACTGCCTCCGCGCCTGGGCGGCCTAAACACGGCCTGCTATCCACCATCGCCGTCTTCACCGCCGCCTTCCTGGCGATGCTGGACCTGTCGATCAGCGCCGTCGCGATGCCGGCCATCCGCGAGGACCTGAACGCGTCGCTCGCCGGGCTGCAATGGATCTTCGACGCCTACGCGATCTCCTTCGCGAGCCTGCTGCTGGTCGGCGGGCTCATCAGCGACCGGCTCGGGCACCGCACCGGGCTGATCATCAGCCTCGGCCTGTTCGTCGCCGGATCGGCGTTGTGTGCCTTCGCCCCCAGCGTCGGCACGCTGATCGCCGGCCGCGCGCTGCAGGGCGCGGCCGCGGCGATGCTGGTCCCGGGCAGCTTGGCGATGATCGCGCAGATCTCCAGGGACGCGGCGCACCGGGCCCGCCTGGTGGGCATCTGGAGCGGCCTGACGGGCGCGGCGATCGCGCTCGGACCGGTCGTCGGTGGCTGGCTCGTGGAGACCCTTGGCTGGCGCAGCATCTTCGGAATCAACCTGCCGGTCGGGGTCGCCGTCATAGTGCTGCTCGTCACGGTGGTGCCGGCAGCGGCCCGCAACCGGCAGGGCCGGATCGACGTGCCGGGCCTGGTGCTGGGCGCGCTGTGGTCGGCCGCCCTCGCCTACGCCGTGATCGAGGGGAACGTCCAGGGCTGGACCTCGCCGGTGATCGTGGGTGCCTTTGTGGTCGCGGCGGTGGCACTGGTCGCGTTCCTGGTCGTGGAGTTGCGGCAGACGCACCCGATGATGCCGGTACGGCTGCTCGGGCAACGCGCGTTCGCCGCAGCCAGCGTCATCTCGTTCGTCATGGGTTTCGCACTCTCCTCGTCGTTCTACTTCCTCTCACTTCTCCTGCAGGAGGTGCTCGGGTACGGCCCGCTCGGCGCCGGCCTCGGTTTCCTTCCCGCGGCCATCGCGCTCACCGTGATGGCACCCCTCGCCGGGTGGCTGTTCGCCCGGCTCGGTGCCGCCCTGCTCGTCACCGGCGGGCTGCTGCTGGGCGCAGTCGGTCTGTTCGGCCTCACCCTCGGCGGCGTGGACACCCCCTACCTGCATCTTTCCTGGGCAGTGGCGCTGATCGGGGTCGGCTGGGGACTGGCGCTGCCGCCCACCAACGCGGTGGCCCTGGGATCCGTGCCGCCACAGCAGGCCGGTGCCGCGTCCGGCACGGTGGAGACCGCGCTGCAGTTCGGCACGGTCGTCGGCATCGCTGTTCTCGGCACCGTGCAGGCGATCGGGCTGACCTCCGATCTGCGGGGCCGGCTCGCCGACGCTGGGCTCCCCGAGCAGCTGAGCGGCGACGCCGCCGACCAGATCGCCGCCGGCCAGTCACCGGACCTGTCCAGCTTCACCGGCGACCTGGAACGCGTCACCGCCGAGGCGTTCGCCCACGGGCTGCACCTGGCCTTCGTGCTCGGCGCGGTCGTCGTCGGCCTGTCCGCCCTGGTCGCTCTGGTGGGTCTGCCCCGGCGCACCCGGCCCGCTCCCGACGGCGGCGAATCCTCGCCTGCGGAGCTTTCAACAGTTTCCACCACACCGTGAACACAGGTCTGACGCCCTGACCCTCGACCGGAGGCCGCTGTGAGCAATCACGACCAGCCGTCACCCTTGGCCCATCACCTCTTCGAGAAGCAGGCAGCCGCCGTCGCTGAGCGTCCGGCGATCCGCGACGGCGACCGTACCCTGTCCTACGGCACGCTCAACGAGTACGGTGACCGGCTCGCGGCGCTGTTGCGGGCGTACGGCGCGAAGCCGGAGGCCCTGGTCGGCATCTGCCTGCCACGCGGTATCGACCAGGTGGTCGCGGCCGTCGCGGCGCTGAAGTCCGGCGCCGGCTATCTTCCGGTCGATCCACAGCAGCCGGCGCTGCGGATCCGTCAGACCCTCTCGATGGCCGGTCCGGTAGCGGTCGTCACCAGCAAGCACCACGCCGGTGACCTGGACTGCCCCGAGCTTGCGGGCGTTCCGATCGTCGAACTCGACGGCGGGGTCAGCACCGACGAGCCGACGCCGGTGCCGGCCGCCGACGCCGGCCCGGAGAACCTCGCGTACGTCGTCTTCACCTCCGGCTCCACCGGCGCCCCTAAAGGCGTGCAGATCGAACACGCCTCGCTCGCGAGTTTCATCCGATGCGACATCGAAGAGTTCGAACTTACCGCGTCCGACACGGTCGCACTGGTGGCGTCACCCGGCTTCGACGCCTCGGTGTGGGACATCTGGCCCACCTTGGCGGTCGGCGCCTGCCTGCAGACCGTGGAACCGGCGACCGTGCTGTCGCCGGAGACGTTGCGTGACTTCATCGTGGAAACCGGCATCACCGTAGGGTTCTTCACCACGGCGATCGCAGAGCGGCTGCTCCGGCTCTCCTGGCCGGCGTCGTGCCGGCTTCGGCTGCTACTCACCGGCGGCGAACAGCTGCACGTCCGGCCCGCACCCGGCCTGCCGTTCCGTCTGGTCAACAACTACGGTCCGACCGAGACCACCGTGATCGTCACCTCCGGTCCGGTCCGCCCGGCCGGAGAAGGCGTTCCCCGGTTACCGTCCATCGGCCGTCCGTTGCCGGACGCTGACGTGTACCTGCTCGCCGACGGTCTGCGGCCGGTCGCCGATGACGAGTCGGGTGAGATCTTCATCGGTGGTCCCGGCGTCGCCCGTGGGTACCTGAACCGCCCCGACCTGACCGAGGAGCGGTTCCTACCCGACCCCTTCGCGGACCGGTCCGGCGCTCGGATGTACCGGACCGGTGACCTCGCCCGCCGCCGCGCCGACGGCAGTCTCGACTTCCTCGGTCGCGCCGACGACCAGGTCAAGATCCGCGGGAACCGGGTGGAGCCCGGCGAGGTGGCAGCGGTCCTGCAGGAACATCCAGCGCTGGGTGCCGCGCACGTGATCGCGCAGTCGGGGGACGCGGCCGGCGACGCGTTCCTGATCGCCTACGTGACGGCCGCCGACCCGGCCGATCCCCCGCGAACAAGAGAACTGCACCGCTACCTCGCCGCGCGGCTGCCGGCAGCCCTCGTACCCCGGCATTTCGTGGCACTCGGCTCGCTGCCGATCACCACGAACGGCAAGGTGGACCGGGCGGCCCTGCCGCCGGTCACCGCCGCGCGGACGGACCTGCCGAATCCGCCGGCGGCACCCAGCACCGCACTGCAGCGTCGGCTGGCAGAGATCTGGCGGGAAGTCCTCGGGGTCGCGGAGGTCGGCACCACGGACAGCTTCTTCGATCTGGGCGGGCACTCGCTGCAACTGGCCGACGTGCACCGCCGGATCACCCGCGAGCTGGCGCACGAGCTGCCTCTGATGGCCCTGTTCGAGCATCACACGATCCAGGCCCTCGCGGATCATCTCACCCGCTCCAGCGAGCAGCCGGCGGCGAAACTGCGCGAGGACACCCGGCGCGTCCGCAATGCCCCGCGCCAGAGAGCGCTGCGGCGTACGGCGGCGCAAGCGATGGAGACGCCGGCCCGGCCGGCCGCGCCGGTCGACGGGACCGGGGACGGAGACGGAGGCCGTGATGGACGCTGACATCGATGCCCTGGTAGCTGTCGTCGGCTTGGCTGGACGCTTTCCCGGGGCGCCCGACGTCGACTGGTTCTGGCGCAACGTCTGCGACGGCGTCGAGTCGGTACAGATCCACACCGCGACAACGGCCGACGGGACCGGCGAGCACTACTCCGGGTACGGCGTGCTCGACGACGCCGAGATGTTCGACGCCGCGTTCTTCGGGTATCCGCCAGGGGAAGCCCTGGTCATCGATCCCCAGCAGCGGGTCTTCCTGGAGAGCGCCTATCACGCCCTGGAAGACGCGGCCTGCGACCCGGCCACCTATGACGGGCTCATCGGCGTGTACGCCGGCGGTAGCACCACCGGATACGCCGCAGCCCTGCATGCGGCCCGGAGCCGGCTGCCGTTCCTCGACGACTGGCAGATCCGCATCGCCACCGGACCGGACTTCCTGGCCACCCGGACCGCTCACAAACTCGGCCTACGTGGTCCCGCGATGACGGTGCAGACGGCCTGCTCGACCTCGCTGGTAGCCATCCACCTCGCGGCTCAGGCGCTCCTGGCGGGCGAGTGCGACATCGCGCTCGCTGGCGGCGCCACTGTGCACGTGCCCCGGCCGTCGAGCGGTTACACCGAGGGCGGCATCCTGGCTGCCGACGGGCACTGCCGAGCCTTCGACGCCAAGGCCACGGGTGCCGTCGGCGGCAGCGCCGTGGGCCTAGTGGTGCTGCGCCCGCTCGGCGACGCGCTTCGCGCCGGCAATCACATCCACGCGGTTCTGCGCGGCACCGCCGTCAACAACGACGGGGGTGGGAAGGTCGGCTTCACCGCGCCGAGCATCGACGGGCAAGCCCAGGTGATCCGCACCGCCCAGCTGGTCGCCGGGGTGAACGCGCGTGACGTCACCTACGTCGAGACACACGGCACCGGGACGCCGCTGGGTGATCCGATCGAGGTCGCCGCGCTGACCCGGGCGTTCCGGGCCGATACCGACGACAGTGGCTTCTGCCGTATCGGCTCGGTCAAGACCAACGTCGGGCACACCGACGCGGCGGCCGGCGTCACCAGCTTCATCAAGGCGGTCTTCGCCGTCGAGCACGGGTTCATCCCGCCCAGCCTGCACTTCGAGGAAGCCAATCCGGAAATCGACTTCGCGACCAGCCCGTTCTCCGTCGCCACTGCCCTCGTTCCGTGGCAGCCTGACGGGCGTCCCCGACTGGCCGGAGTCAACGCCCTCGGCATCGGTGGCACCAACGCCCACGTCATCCTGGAGCAGCCGCCGGTTCCCGCACCCACGGCCCGCCGGACCGGCACGCCGCAGCTCGTCGTCCTCTCCGCCCGCACTCCTGCGGCGCTGGACACCCTGAGTCGGACCCTCGCCGCGCGGTTACGCGAGGACCCGGCGCTCGACCTGGCCGATGTGGCGAGGACGTTGCAGGTGGGCCGGCCCGCGCAGCCGATCCGCCGGTTCGCGGTGTGCGACGGCGCTGCCGACGCCGCCGGAGTGTTCGCCGGCGAGGATCCCGAACGCCTGATCACCAACGACGGAAGGCCAGCCGCCCGGCCTGTCGTGTTCATGTACCCCGGGCAGGGCGGCCAGCACGTCGGCATGACCCGGGAGCTCTACGAGCGCGAACCCGCGTACCGGGAGGCACTCGATGCCGCCTGCGACTACGCTGCGCCGCTTCTCGGCACTGACCTGCGCACGATCCTGTTCCCGGAGGCCGGTGACGTCGAGAAGGCCACCGAGCAGATGGCGACGATTGGTGTCGGGCAGCCGGCGGTCTTCGTCGTCGAGTACGCCTTGACCCGGCTCTGGCAGTCCTGGGGTGTCACCCCCTCGGCAGTCGTCGGCCACAGTCTCGGGGCGTACGCGGCGGCGTGCGCGGCCGCGATCCTGCCGTTGGCCGAGGCGATCAGTCTGGTCGTCACCAGGGGCCGGCTGTTGCAGGGACTGCCGGCCGGCCGGATGGCCGCAGTGCCGCTCCACGAAGAGGAACTGATGGCGCTGCTTCCGGACGACCTTTCCGTGGGATCGGTCAACGGACCCGGTCAGTGCACGGTGACCGGCCCCGCCGCCTCGGTAGAGGCATTCACCGCCGAGCTGCGTGACCGCGACGTCGACGCGCGCCTCCTGCGGATCTCGACCGCTGGCCATTCCGCACTGGTGGAACCGATCATGGCCGAGTTCGAGGCTGCGGTCAGCGCCGTGAAACCACAACCGCCGCAGGTGCGTTTCCTTTCCGACACTCTCGGCCGATGGGCGACCGGTGACGAGGCCGCCGCTGCGGCGTACTGGTCGGCACACCTGCGCCGCCCGGTGCGCTTCGGTGCCGCGCTGCAGCACCTGCTCGACGATCCCGGCCAGATCCTCGTCGAGGTCGGACCCGGCCGGGTGCTGAGCAGCCTCGCGCGTCAGCATCCGGCCGCCAACGGGGCCCACACGATTCTCAGCTCGCTGCCGCACCCCGCCGACCGGACTGCCGACACCCATAGCCTGCTGCACGCCGCCGGCCGGCTCTGGGCTGCCGGGGTCACCCTGGACTGGGCGAGCCTGCATCAGGATCGGACGCCTCGACTGGTCCGACTGCCGCTCTATCCGTTCGACCGCCGGCCGTACCTGGTGGAGCCGCCAGCCGCGGCCCAGCAGGCCGACGCGGGGCAAGTCATCGTCACCCCCGACGAGCCGGCTACCGAAACGTCTGCCGGCGACACCCGGACCGAGGAGAGCGTGGCCGGGCGAGTGAGCCGGGCAATCGGCGACGTCCTGGGCATCAACGACGTGGGCGAGCACGAGAGTTTCTTCGATCTGGGCGGAGACTCCCTGATCGCGACACGTCTGGCGGCCTGGACCAGGACGGCGTTCGGCGTGGAGTTCTCCGCCAAGGAGGTCCTGACGAACCCCACCGCCGCCCGGATCGCAGATTTGGTGGAGGAACGGATGAGCGCGATCGGAGAGGTGAGCTCTCGATGACCGGCACGACATCACCGTGGGCGTTGCTCCGGGCCCGACGCCCGGATGCCCCGACACGCCTGTACTGCTTCCCACACAGCGGAGGATCGCCTGGCGAGTACATCCGCTGGGCACAGCGGTTGCCGAGCACGGAGGTTTTGGGCATCCAGTTGCCCGGCCGCGGTCCCCGGCTGACCGAGAAGCTCTTCACCGCCGTGCCCGACCTGGTCAGTGCGCTGGTCAGCGAATTCACCTTCACTGAGCCCTTCGTGTTCTTCGGGCACAGCCTCGGCGCGCTGGTAGCGTTCGACACCGCCCGGGAGCTGCGCGCCCGTGGCCTTCCCGGCCCGCGCCGGCTGGTGCTGTCGGCGTGCACCCCGCCGCACCACGGCCTGCAACGTGCCCCACTGCACGTGCTGCCGGACGAGGAGTTCATCGACGCGTTGAGCGAGCAGTTCGGTGGGTTGCCCCCGGCTATCCGGTCCGAACCTGAGCTGCTCGGGCTGGTGCTGCCCGCGTACCGCGCCGATCTGGAGATGTTCGAGCGTTACGAGTATGTGCCGGGCGAGCCGTTGCCGTGCCCGATGACGGTGGTCGGCGGCGCCGACGACTACATCCCGCCTGCCCTGCTGGCCGATTGGCAGCAGTACACCACCGGCGGCTTCGACCTGTACACCCTTCCCGGCGGACACTTCTACCTGCGGGATGAGCCGGCGCAGGAACAGTTGCTGCGGGTCTTGGCCCGTCACCTGGAAAAGGCGAGGTGAGAGCGCGGCCGGGCGAACGGCCACCCAGCACCGAAGCAGGTCCGCTAGGTTCCACAGGCATGAGCCACGATGGTCAGGTGGGCAGGGTTCGGCAGCTGTCGCGCTATCCGGTCAAGTCGATGCTGGGCGAGGATCTGGACCAGGCGTACGTGGACGAGGCTGGCATCGCCGGCGACCGGGCCTTCGCCGTACTCGACTGTCTCACCGGCAAGGTCGCCAGTGCGAAGAACCCGCGCCTGTGGCGGGACATGCTGACGGTCCGGTCCACGCTGACGCCCCCCGGCTCCACCGGCGCCCCGGCGGTCCGGTTGACCATGGCGGACGGTACGACCGAGACCGCGACGGTGACCGGCCACCGCGATCCGGCGCTGTCCAAGCTGCTGGGCCGGGATGTGCGCCTGATCGACCGGGCCGCACCGGGCGCGTGCATCGAGCGGATGGACCCGACCCAGGTGCGCACCGAGGACGATCTGCGCCGCGCGGAGACCGGCAGCTCTGGTCTGGCTGCCGGCTCTCCACCGGGCACGTTCTTCGACTTCGCACCCCTGCACCTGATAACGACCGCGACGCTGGCCGGCCTCGCGACCCACTCGGGTCGGCCCGTTCACGGCCAGCGCTTCCGACCCAACATCGTCGTCGAGGTGCCCGACGCGAACGCCGGCTTCGTCGAGAACCTCTGGCCGGGCCGTCGGCTGCGGATCGGCCCCGACGTGGTCGCGGAGGTCGTCATCCCGACCCCGCGGTGCGTGGTTCCGGCGCTGCGGCACGGTGACGACGAGCCGGACATCGCGCTGCTGCAGGTGCTGAGCCGGCACAACCGGCTGCAGGCCGTCGGATCCCTGCCGTGCGCCGGGGTGTACGCGCGCCCGCTGGAGTTCGGCGTCATCCGCTCCGACGACCCGGTCGAATTCTGCTGACCTTACACGTACGGTGGTGGAGCTGAGGGGATTCGAACCCCTGACCCCCTCGATGCGAACGAGGTGCGCTACCGGACTGCGCCACAGCCCCAGAATCGGGTGATCCGCTGCCAGACCAGCAGTGGACCGGCGACAAGGCTAACAGGTCGGGCACCCGACGCGCGAATCGATCCCGCCCGGGCGCGCGGGTCTACCCGGCACGCACCCCGGCTCCCACCACACCTCGACGCCGGTCAGGACCGGCCGTCGTAGCTGCGGCCGGCCTCGTAGGCGCGGCCCCGCAGGCCGCCCGTGCGGCGGTAGGAGACCGACCCGCCGACCCCACCGCTGGCCGCCGCCGGCAGGTCACGCGGCCGGTCCAGGCCCATCGCGGCGCGACGCATCACCTCCCGCTGGGCGGCGAGCCGGCGCTGCTGCTCCCGGCGGGCAGCGGCCCGTCGGGCCTGCTCACGGCGCACCTCGGCCTGCCGGGCGGCCAGCCAGGCCGCTTCCCGGGCGCGGTGCCGGCGGCGACGGCGGTCGGCGATCGCCCGGTTGCGCAGATGCACGAGGTACACGGCGAGCAGCACCGCAGTGACCGCGAAGCTGATCCAGAAGCCGGGGCCGACCACCAGTACCCCGATCAGCTCGACCAGGTTGAGCAGCAGCAGAGCGGCGAAGACCCGCCGACGGCGAACCACCGCCGGGGTGTGCCGACGGACTGGGGCACGGCGCGGTCGGACGCCGGCAGTCGGGACGAGCCGCAGCCGGCCACCCCGTCGACCGGCACCTGGTCGACCGCCGGCCGGCAGCGGAGCGGACGGAACGTTGAACGACCCGGCGTCGGGCGCCGTACCACCTTCCGGACCGGCAGCGCGGCGCACGGTGAGCCGGCGGGGCGGGTTGACCGGCCGCTTCCCGGGCACGGTGCGGCGACGGCGGCGGCGTTGCAGCACCCGCGCCGTCGACTGCGCCCGCTCCGCCACCAGGCGCTCGGTAGCGTCGTACCGGCGGACCAACGCCGGTGCGAGGGCGAGCAGCCCGGCGGCGGCGAGGACGGCGAGGAGCACCGAGGTCGGCACCCTCACCCCTCCCGTCACCCCGAGGCAACCCGCCACCCATGCACGGACATGAAAGGCTTGATAGGTTGCCGTACCTTCTCGTTACTTGAGGTTACGGGCGTCCGACCAGTAATTTTGTACGCCGCGCCGACCATGGCCGGCGGTTGTGTTCAGTGGGCGCTGGCCTGCAGCCGTCGCCAGCGGGCCAGCAGTCCCCCTTCGACCAGCACATCCTCGCTGGTCAGGGCATATCCGATGTGGTCACGCCAGGCACCGTCGATGTGCATGTAACGATGATGATATGACTCCTCACGGAAACCCAGCTTCTCGACTACACGCCGTGACGGAGTGTTCTCCGGTCGGACGTTGACCTCGATCCGGTGCAGTCCGCCGGCGGCGAAGGCGTGGTCCACTGCCAGGGCCAACGCGGTCGGGATCACCCCCCGTCCGGCGACCGACACGTCCACCCAGTAGCCGGCGTAGCCGGAGCAGAACGCCCGGCGCACGATGTTGCCGATGTTCAGGTGGCCCACCAGCCGTTCGGCACCCGTCTCGACCAGACATACCGCGAACGGCATACTCTCACCGCGTCGCGACTGTCGACGCTGGTCACGGTAAAGGTAGCGGAACGCGTCCGGCGAGTTCAGCTCATGCCACGGCCCGGGCGGCGCCGGCTCCCACGGGGCCAGCCAGGGCTGGTTACGCCGCCGGACCGCCGACCAGTCGGCGGCGTCACTGCGACGGTACGGGCGCAGCAGCACCGGACCGTCGGTGAGCACCACCGGCCAGCCCGGAGCCTCGTCCCCGATCACCGCTGCCGGTCCAGCAGCAACACGTCGACGGTGGACCCGGCGGCGGCAGTGGTCACCCGCTCACCGAGCACCAGCAGGCCGTTCGCCTCGGCCAGCCCGGACAGGGTGAACGGCCCGCCGGGCAACGGCTGCACGGTGTAGCCGCCGCCGCGCCGCTCCGCGACGTTGGCCGGACGGAACTCCCGCAGGCCGACCGGCGACGACACGGTCTCCAGCAGATGGGCACGCACACTCGGCCGGAACACCGGCTCGGCACCGGCCAGCAACTGGATCACCGGCCGGGCCAGCACCTCGAACCCGACCAGTGCGGAGCCGGGCTCTCCGGGCAGGCAGACCACGGGCACCTCCTCGGCTCCGACCGTACCGAATCCGAGGGCTGTTCCGGGATAGAGCGCGACCTCGGTGAAGGTGACCGGCCCAGCGCGGCCTCCTTCCCGTCGGCTGAAGATCCGCCGGACCATGTCGCCGGGCCCGGTGCCGGTGCCGCCGGTGGTGATGATCAGATCGGCCCGCATCGCCTGATCCTCGAGCAGCCCCCGCAGCCCCTCCGGATCGTCGTCGCAGATACCCACCCGGTACGCCAGCGCGCCCACCTCGGCGACGGCGGCGGTGAGCGCGTGCGAGTTCGCGTCCACCACCTGCCCCGGCTGACTGCTGCGGCCCACGTCGACCAACTCGTCACCGGTTGCCACGATCACCACCCGCGGGCTGGGCCGGACCACCACGTGCCCGATCCCGGTGGCGGCGAAGACCGCCACCATCGCCGGCGTCACGTAGGAGCCGGCGCGGGCCAGGACCGCCCCGGCCGGCAGTTCGTCGCCGGCCCGCCGCAACCCTGACCCGCGCCGGGGCACCTGGAAGATCTCCACCGCGGCCATGCCCTGATCGGTCCAGTCGATCGGCACCACCACGTCGGCGGCGATCGGCAACGGCGCCCCGGCCGCCACCGAGAAGCAGGTGCCCGGGGTCAGCCGGACCGGCCGCCAGCTCGCCGCGCCAAGGTCGCCCACCACGTTGAGGCGCACCGAGCGGGGTACGCCCGGGGTCGCCGACCGGCTGGCCGGGATCACCCTGCTCCCCCGGCCGGCCGAGGCGATGTCCTCCCAGCGTGCCGCGTAGCCGTCGATGACGGCCTGGTCGAACGCGGGAAAGGCGTGCGGCGCCACGACATCCTCAGCGAGGAGGTTGCCGTGCGCCTGGGTCAGGTCGAGGTCGAGCGGCGGCAGCGGCCGAATCCTGCGCAGCACACTGCCCAGGTATTCGGCGAGCGGCGTCAGCTCGTTGAAGGCCGCCTCGGCACCGGCCGTCGCGGTCATGTAGAGGGCACCCCTGGCGCGTCGGCCACGAACTCCTTCAGCCACGCCCGGAACTCGTCACCAAGCCCTTCCCGCTGACAGGCGATCTGCACCACGGCCTGCAGGTAGCCCAGCGGCGCCCCGGTGTCGTAGCGGGTGCCCCGGTAGACGATGCCGTGCACCGGTGTCCCCTCGGCCAGCAGCATCGCCATCGCGTCGGTCAGCTGGATCTCACCGCCGCTGCCCGGCTTGGTCCGCTTGATCGCCTCGAAGATGCTCGGTGGCAGCACGTAGCGGCCCAGCACCGCGAGGTTGCTCGGAGCGTCCTCGGCCGACGGCTTCTCCACCAGTCCGGTCACCCGGACGATGTCGGCGCCGTTCTGCACCGACTCGGCGGCCGGTTCGACCGACGCGATGCCGTACCGCTTGGTTTCGGCCGGCGGCACCTCCATGAAGGCCAGCACGATCCCGCCGGCTCGGGCCTGCAGGTCGATCATGGCCGGCAGCAGCGGGTCGTTCTCGTCGACGAACTCGTCGCCGAGCAGCACCGCGAACGGTTCGTTGCCGACGTGGCTCTGCGCGCAGCCCACCGCATGGCCCAGCCCGAGCGGCTCGTGCTGACGGCAGGTATAGATCTCGGCCAGCTCGCTCGGCCGCCGGATCGCGGCCAGCCGCTCCTGGTCGCCCTTGTCGGCGAGCCGGCCTTCCAGGTAGGGCTGCCGGTCGAAGTGGTCGACCATGGAGGTCTTGCCACGGCCGGTGATCAACAGTACGTCGTTGATCCCGGCGGCGGTGGCCTCCTCGACGATGTACTGCAGGACCGGCCGGTCGACCAGCGGGAGGAGTTCCTTCGGCACGGCCTTGGTGGCCGGCAGGAACCGGGTGGCGAGCCCGGCGGCAGGGATGACCGCCTTCACCGCCCGCTGATCCGCGTTTGCGGTGGGGGTCGTTGCTGGGGTGGCTGCATGCTCCGACATGCCGCGAGACTATCGGCCACGGGTCTGTCTCGGCGGGTGTGGCCCGAAAGACGCGCCGCCACCGCGCGACGGTCCGCCCTCCGGGGTGGCCGCGCCGCCGCCTGCCGGTACCCGGGTCGACCGGGCCGGCGCCCGGTCAGCGACATGAAAAGTGTCCCGGCCAGCTGCTTTCGCGGCGTACAGCGCGTCGTCGGCGGCGTCGAGGACCTCCTCGCCGTCGCCGGCGTGGTCCGGGTAGACGGCAATGCCGATCGATACCGTTACCGACACGGTGGCGTGTGCGCGCCGGCCGGCCCCGGCGTACGGCTCGACCCGGATCGGGCGGTCGCGGATCGCGGCGCAGAGCCGCTCCGCGACGGTGGCCGCGCCACGGACGTCGGTCTCCGGCAGCAGCACCACGAACTCCTCGCCGCCCTGTCGGAAGGCCAGGTCCACCTCACGGATCTCGGCGCGGATCCGGCGGGCGAACTCGACCAGGACGCTGTCCCCGGCCGCGTGCCCGTACGTGTCGTTGATGTCCTTGAACCGGTCCAGGTCGAGCACGAGTACGGCGAGCATCCGACCGAACCGGTTGGCCCGTTCGATCTCCCGGTGGATCGACTCCCGCAGGTGCCGGTAGTTCCACAGCCCGGTCAGCGGGTCGGTCACCGACAGCCGCTCGGCCTCCTTGTGCATCCGTACGTTGTTGACCGCCACCGCCGCATGCCCGGCGAAGGTTCGCAGCGTCATCAGATCGGCGTCGTCGAACTCGTCGCCGCCGAGCCGGTCGTAGACGGCCAGCACCCCGAACGCGGCGGGCGCGCCCGGACCGTGCCGGCCGGGGGCACGCTGCCCCCCCGCCCCGGGCGCCCCCACGCCGAGCTCATCGGTCCAGTTCGGCACCGAGAAGGGCACCGCGACATAGGTCCGGCAGGCCGGCTCGTACGCCGACAGGGCCGGACCGTCGCGTTCGATCCGTCCCCGTTTCGGCTGACCACTGACGGCCACCGTGCCGAGCAGCCCACTGCCGAGCGGCACGTGCAGCGTCCCGTCCGGCCCCGCCTGGCTGGCGGCTGTGTCCGGTCCCGCCGGCTGATCGACCGCCGGGCCGGTGCCGGACGACGTGGTGGCCGGGCCGGTGTCGGCCGGGGTCGACCGGTTGGACGACTGGCCGACCAGTACCCCGGCCGCCGGGTCGAGCACCAGGACGGCACCGTCCCGCGCCCCGGTCGCGGCCAGCGCGGTCTGCAGAATCACCCGCAGGATGCGCTGCAGATCGTGGGTGCTCGACAGGGTGTCGCCCAGGATCGTCAGCTGGCCGCGCAGCTGGTCCCGGCTTGCGGTCAGGGCCTGCACGTACGCCTGCGCCTCGCGGGTCATCCGGTTGAAGATGGTGGCGAGCTCGCTCACCTCGTCCGAGCCGCGTACCGGGACCCGGGCGGCCAGGTCACCGTCGACCACCCGGCTCGCGGCGTCGGCGAGCTCGGCCAGTGGCTGCGTGGTGGACCGGGCCAGCCACCAGGCGGCGACCACCGCGAGCAGTCCTGCCAGGACGACCGTCGCCACCAGCACCGCGTACAGACCGGACAGCTGGTCCCGGGGGGTGGACAGCACCATCGGCAACAGTTGGCCGTCGTCCGGGCCGAGCCGGCGCACCTGCCGGCCGCCGTCGGTCCAGCTGGTCCCGCCGTCGGCGAGCCGGCCGGCGGTGGCCACCACGTTGCCCCGCACCTCGGACGGCTCGGTGCTGTGCACCACCGTGGCCCGGTCGGTGTCGGCGAGCAGGGTGATGCCCACGCCGGTCGACGCGGCGAGCCGGGCGACGAGGTCGGCGTCCAGCAGCTTGACCGCTGACACCTGACCGACGAGGGCACCGCTCTCGTCCCGGACCTCGGCGAAGGCCGCGAGGGTCGGCATCGCCCCGCTGCCGCCGGTGCCGTCCGGCGCGGGTACCGTCGCCGACCCGGTGCCATCCGGCGACCCGGCGCCGGTGTCCGCCGATGGCGCCTGCCACGAGTGTCCACTACCGGTGCTACCACTTCCACCGTTGTCGTTCTGCCCACTCGCACAGTCGACCCAGGGCGCCGACGGCGGGTCGGCGGTGGCCACGATCGACGCACCGTCCGGGCCGGTCACCTGGACTGCGGAGGCGAGGCCGCGAGATACCGCCTGGTCTGCGGCAACGGCCAGCCGGGCCGGATCGGGCAGTAGCAGAGCCATCGCGCCCGCAGCGGCCTCCAGCTGGCTGCACAGCGCGTTGACCGAAGTGCCGACGCTGGCGGTGGCCAGGTCGAGGCGCTCGGTGGACCGGCTCTGCCCGACCGCCGCGACGGTCGCGCCGACGAAGAACGCCCCGAGCAGGACCGGCCCGAGCACGACCGTGAGGAAAGCGGTGGTCAACCGTCCGCGCAGGGTCACGCTTCCCCCAGAGGATTCTGCACCTGATGGTGCGATGCTGACACAAGCCAGATATTCCGCAGCGGTTGCCACCAGGAGTGTTGAGTGTCGGATTTTCCCGATGGAGCGAACGCCTGTCCATCGATCAAGGACAGACTCCGTGCTGACATTCTCGCCCAGCGGCGCAAGCTGACGTCCGGTCAGCTCACCCTGGCCGGTAGCCGGGTCAGGGCCACCGTACGTCAGCTGATCGATCTGGTCAGGCCGGCGCAGGTCGCCGGGTACCTACCGATCGGCAACGAACCTGGTGGATCGGGGCTCGCCGGCCTGCTCGCCGAGGCGGTCGGCGGACCAGACCGGGTGCTGCTGCCGGTCCTGCTGCCCGACCGGGACCTCGACTGGGCCCGGTTCGACGGGCCGGACCCGACCGGTACGTCGGGTCAGGCCGGCACCTCCGACCGGACCGGCACCTCCGACCGGACCGGCACCTCCGACCGGACCGGCACCGCTGGACTGCGTCAACCGGCCGGTCCCCGGCTGGGCCGCGCGGCGGTGGCCGACGTCGAGCTCGTCGTGGTGCCGGCCCTCGCCGTCGACCACCACGGCGTACGGCTGGGTCGTGGTGGCGGCTCCTACGACCGGGCGCTCGCCCGGGTGCCCGGTGGCGTACCGGTGGTCGCCCTGCTGCACGACGGCGAGCTGCTGCCGCAGGTCCCGGCCGAGCCGCACGACCGACCGGTGTCAGCGGTGATCACCCCGTCGGAGGTGCGCTGGTTCACTCCCGCACGGTGAGCTCTGCCGCTTCCCGCTGGACGTAGTGGGGTCCGATGGCGGATCATTGGCACTCGAATGGGTTGAGTGCCAGATCGGCCTAGCCAGTGTCGGAGGAGACCGTGCCTACGTACCAGTACGCCTGCACCGCGTGCGGACACCAGCTCGAGGCGGTGCAGTCGTTCACCGACGAGCCGCTGCGCGACTGCCCGTCGTGCACCGGGCGACTTCGCAAGGTGTTCAACTCGGTGGGCATCGTCTTCAAGGGCTCCGGCTTCTACCGGACCGACTCGCGCAGCGGCCAGGGCGGCGGCTCGACCAACGGTTCCTCTGCGCCTTCGTCGGACAAGCCCGCGGAGAAGAAGGACGCCGCGGCGTCCTCCAGCGGCAAGACCGACAGCGGCGGCAAGACCGACAGCGGTGGCAGCTCGTCGAACAGTTCCGGCGGCACCTCGACGTCCAGCGGCTCGACCAAGGCACCTGCCGCAGCGGGATCGACGAACAGCTGACCCGGACCGACGGCGGGCAGAGCGACTCGTCAGCTCCAGTGCGGTGGACGCTCGGCCAACAGCCAGGCGTCGTCCGAGCTGGTGGTCCGCTCGCCCCAGCCCAGGTCGGTGTCGTCGCTGGTCTGCTCGGGCAGCAGCGGCGCGTCGTCGTCGCTCAGGTCGACGAGACGATCGTCGTCACCACGGCCGTCCGGCACGGTGCGGCCGGTCACCGCTCATCCGTTGTTCGCACCCCACCAGGTTAGCGCCCCGGCCGGTGAGCCGCCGGAGCCCGGCACCGCGCTGGCCGAGCCGTCGGAGCGGGCCGGTGAATTGATAGCGTCGTCTGTCGTGACCACAGATGACGGCGCGGGCGACGACGCGTACTGGCGGCGCCCGGACCCGGACGCTCCCGGCGGTGTCTCCGGGCCGCCACGGGCGAGCGGTCCGGGGATCCCTGATGAGTCGACCGGACCGGACGGGTCGGCCGGTGCCGGGCCGGTCGGCTACAGCGGGCCACCGGTCGGCAGTCCGCCGCCGCCCAGCTGGCGTCCGCCGGTGGTGGTCAATCCGGCTCCGCCCGGCACGCTGCCGCCGCAGGACCTGGCGGCGCTCGACGGTGCGGAGCGCAACGCCCGTACGGTCACCTACGGCGTCGGCATGATCGCCGCTGCTGTCATGATCATCCTGACTTGTCTGCTCTGCTCCCGACTGGTGTTCTGACCGCCTGCTCCCGGCTGACGTTCCGACCGGCGGACCCGGCACAGACGCACCGCGCGGCAACCACCCGAACCCGCTGTGGCCACCGCCACGATGCCCATGGTTCTATCTTGTACCGCGCCCACCTGCGTGTTTCGATGGACAGATGCCGGCCGAGGAGGAGTTGCGCAGCCGGGGTCTGCGGGTCACCCGGCCACGGCTCGCCGTCCTCGACGTGCTCGCGCAAGGCGGGCATCTCGGCGTGGACGAAATTGCCCGCCAGGTGCGCAGCCGCATCGACTCGGTCTCCACCCAGGCGGTCTACGACGTGCTGAACGTCTTCGCCGAAGCCGGTCTGGCCCGGCGAATCGAGCCGGCCGGTGGCGCGGCCCGCTACGAGCGACGCACAGGGGACAACCACCATCACGTGGTCTGCCGCGAGTGCGGCGTGGTCGCCGACGTCGACTGCGCGGTCGGCGCCGCGCCATGCCTGGAGCCGACCGTCGATCACGGATTCGTGATCGACGAGGCGGAAGTCACCTTCTGGGGGTCGTGTCCCGACTGTCAGGCGAGGGCCGCCGGGTGACTGCCGAGGACGACCTCGGGCTGTTCGGGCCCGGATCGGTCACCTGGCGGGTGCACGACGAGCCGATTCTCGTCGTCGCCGGGCTACGCAGCCTGTACCTGCAGGCGCTGCACCCGAGGGCGATCGCCGGGGTGGTGCAGAACTCGAGTTACCGAAGCGACCCGTTCGGCCGGCTGACGCGCACGTCCACCTACGTTGCGACCACGGTCTGGGGCACCACCGCCGAGGCGGACGCCGCCGCCGCCCGGATCCGCCGGCTGCACGCCCGCCTGCGGGCCACCGACCCGTCCACCGGCACCGAGTTCCGCGTCGACGAGCCCGACCTGCTGCGCTGGGTACACGTCGCCGAGGTCGAGTCGTTCCTGGACACCGCCACCCGCGCCGGCCTGCGGCTGACCCCGGCCGAGGTGGACCGCTACTACGCCGAGCAGCGGCGCAGCGCGGCACTGGTCGGGCTCGACCCGGACAGCGTCCCCGGCAGCGCGGCCGATGTCGACGCGTACTACCGGGCGGTCCGACCGGACCTGCGGATGACCCGCGAGGCGGCCGACACCGCGCTGTTCCTCACCGCCCCGCCGGTACCCGGTCAGCTCAGTCTGCCGTGGCGGCTCGGGTTGGGTTTCGGCCCGCCCCGGCTGGCGTACCTGGGTGTAGCGGCCACCGCGATCGGCCTGCTGCCGGCCTGGGCCCGGCGCATGTACGGCGGCCTTGGCCTGCCGACCACCGACCGCTGCGCGGCGGTCGCCGCCCGGGGCCTGCGGTTGGCGTTGCGGGCGGTGCCGCGCAACCTGGTGGAGGGACCGATTCGCGCCGCCGCGCGCGACCGGGCAGAACGGGCCACCGCCCCGGTCACTCCTGCGGCGTACGCGGCTGCGGTGGTGCCGTGAGCAGCCGCTCGACGGCGGCCCACTGCTGCTGCTCCGGGTAGCCGTCGCCGGCCGGGCACACCCGCCGGTAGTCGCACCAGCCGCAGAGCGTGCCCGGCGACGCCGGAAACGCCTCGTCCGGGTCTGCGCCGTCGGCGACGGCCCGCTCCGCACCGGTGATGTCCCGGGCCGTCGCCTCCGCCCGGGTGACCTGCCGGTCCAGCGACTCGCTGCTGTGTTCGAAGGAGCTCACCGTACCGGTCGGCAGATGGTGCAGCTCCACCTGCCGGCAGGGCCGGCGGAAGACCCGCTGCGCGGCGTACGCGTAGAGCGCGAGCGCCTGCGAGCCACGCGCGTCGTCGGACGTCAGCCCCGCCCGGCCGGTCTTGTAGTCGACGATCACCGCCTCCGGACCGTCCGGGCCGGTCCGGGCGTCGATCCGGTCGGCCCGACCGTTGAAGGCCAGCACCGACGTCTTCGCCGCCACCACCCGTTCGACACCGAGCGGCTCGACGGTCGGGTCGAGCTGGTCCAGGTACGCCTCCAGCCACTGCAGGGCCTGCCGGTACGCGGCGCGTTCCTGCTCCTCGTCGCGGTACCCGTCACGCACCCAGGTGCCCTTGAGCAGGGCTGCCGCCGCCTCTGGGCGGCGCTGCTCCACCGGGCGGGCGAACCAGGCCCGCAGCGCGGTGTGCACGCTGGCGCCGAGTGAGTTGTGCGCCCACGGCGGGCCCTTGGGCGGCGCCGGCCGGTCGACGTAGCTGTAGCGGTAGCGACGGGGACAGTCCGCGAACGCGGCCAGCTTGCTCGGCGTACAGACGAAGAGCCGCTCGGGCATACCGTCGAAACCGAGCTGCTCGGCCTGGGCTGGACGGGCACCCTTGGCCGGACGGGCGGCGCCGGAGGGCCGCCGGCCCGACGGGGAGGAAGGTCGGGACACGTCCCCGATCCTGCCACGGGACCGCCGACGGTCAGCCGGCGGCCACATAGGAGCGGACAAAGGCGGCGACGGCGTCGGCGATCAGCTGGACGGCGATCGCGGCGAGCAGCAGGCCGGCGATCCGGGTCAGCACCTCGATGCCGCCCGGCCGGAGCACCTTGACGATGCCGCCGGAGAACCGCAACGTCAGCCAGACCACCACCATCACCGCGACGATGCCGAGCGCGATCGCCAGATGGTCGGCGACGGTCTCGGCACGCTGCACGAACAGCATGGTCGCCACGATCGCACCCGGACCAGCCAGCAGCGGGGTGCCCAGCGGGACCAACGCGATGTTGGACGTCGCCTGCTGGCCCGGGTCGTCGGCCTTGCCGGTGAGCAGTTCCAGCGCCACCAGGATGAGCAACAGTCCGCCCGCGGCCTGCAGCGCCGGCAACTCGATGTGCAGGTAGGCGAGCAGCGTCTGCCCGGCGACCGCGAAGACCACGATCACGCCGAGGGCCAGCGCCACCGCTTGCCAGGCGGCCCGACGGCGTTCCCGGACCGGCAACGCTCCGGTGAGTGCGAGGAAGATCGGCACCATGCCGGGCGGATCGGTGATCACCAGCAGGGTCACGAAGACCTCGCCGAACAGCTTGAAGTCCACCAGGTCAACCTAGTGACCGATGGATCGCCGGCCCGGACGGGTCCGGACCGGGGTCCTGGTCGGGGTCAGATCGGTGGTACGCCGTGTGCCGCCGCGACCAGCCGTTCGTACGCTGCCGGGGCGGTGGTGTACTCGCCCAGCCGGACCCTCTTGTGGCTGCCGTGGTAGTCGGAGGAACCGGTTGCGACCAGCCCGAGCTCACCGGCGAGCCGGCGTACGTGTGCCCGCTGGTCCGGCCGGTGATCGGCGTGGTCGGCCTCCAGGCCGGTCAGCCCGGCCGCAGCCAGGTCGGCGATCATGCTGTCCGGCACGGTCCTCCCTCGCTTGGTCGCGGCCGGGTGGGCGAAGACCGTGACCCCGCCTGCCTCGTGGACCAGCCGGACGGCGGTGAAGACGTCGAGGTCGTCCTTGGGCAGCCGGTAACGCCGGCCGAGCCATTCCGGCCGGAACGCCTCGTCGGTGTCGGCGACCAGGCCGGCCCGGATCAGGGCCTGGGCGATGTGCGGCCGGCCGACGGAGCCGCCGGCGGCGTAGCCGAGCACCACGTCCCAGCTGATGTCGAAGCCGTCGGCGCGCAGCTGATCGACGATGCGCTCGCCGCGTACCGTCCGGGCTGCCCGGACCCGGTCCAGCTCGGCGGTCAACGGGCCGTAGGTCGGATCGAACAGGTAGCCGAGCAGGTGCAGCGGGATGGACGGCCCGGTCCCGTACCACCGGCAGGAGATCTCGGCGCCGCGGATCAGCGTGAGCCCGGGCGGGCGGGCCGCAGCCGCCGGTGCCCAGCCGGCGGTGGTGTCATGGTCGGTGAGTGCCAGCACCGTGAGACCTGCGGCGGCGGCCTGCCGGACCAGGTCCGCCGGGTCGACCGTGCCGTCGCTGGCGGTGGAATGGGTGTGCAGGTCGATCCGGCTGTCGACGGTCATCGACGGTCCGGGGCACCGGCGACCAGCACCGGTTCGGCGTCGACGGCGGTCGAGGCTGGTACGGCGATGTGCTCCACCGCACCACCCTGGCCGGCGCTGATCCGGTCCACGTTGATCTGGACCAACTGGTCGGTCCCGGCAGCGTGCACCACGCTGTCATGATCCACCCAGACGGTGCTGCCGGCGAGCCGCTGCCCGGCTTCCCGCACCGCGCCGATCTGGTCGTCGAAGACCTGGTTCAGGTCGACGAGCAGGGCCAGCTCGGGCTCGCTGGCCACCCGCGCGTCCGCGACCCCGTTGGCCACCAGCCACCTGCCGTCCGCGGAGACCGCTCCCCGGCCGTCGCCGGTCAACGGCACCGTGCAGGCGGTCTTCACCGCAGTGAGGTCTTGTTCGACGTCCAGCAGGGCCAGGCAGGGACCGCCGGACGCGTCGTGCACCTGGGCGACGACGGTCTGCCCGTCCGGCAACACGCCGTACACGACGCTGGCGGTCTCACTCCAGCTGGTCCGGGACTCAGCCTGGCCGGGCCGCCAGACGCCGTAACCGCGGCGCCGCTCGCCAACTCCGTCGCGTTCCAGCAGTACGGCGTCGCCGGCGAAGCCGACCGGCCGGCTCTGCTCCGGTGCTCGACCGCGTCTGGTGCCGGCCAGCTCGCCGTGCATCACCGAAGCCACCGCCAGCTCGGCGCCGTGCAGCCAGGCGATTCGGGTTCCGACCGGATCGACCGCGACCGCGTCGACACCGGTCAGCACCACTTGCGGGGTGGTGTCGGGCGCCACGAACCACACTCCGGCCGCACCGTCGGCCGATGTCTCGGTAACGACGAGCCAACCGTCCGTCAACCGGCTGGCCTGGGCGACGCCACCGACCGGGGCGAGGTCCATCCGTTGGCCGTCGACGGTGCGCAGTTCGCCGGCCAACACGAGGTCGACCGGGGGCGCCTGGGTGGCGGCCAGCGGTTGACTGCGCAGGTCCTCACTGAACGGCAGCGGGGCAGCCGGAGCTGCCGGGGTGCTCGCTGCGACGTCCCCGCTGGTCACCATCAGCGGTTCAGCAAGGGCCGGTGGTTCCGAGCTGTCAACGAGCAGCAGATGGCCACCAGCGACGCCGGCAGCGGCGAACAGGCAGAGACAGAACGCCGCAGCAGCTCCGTTGCGGGCCCGACGAGTCCGGCGGGCCCGGCGCATCGCACGGTCGGCGAGATCGGCGACCACAGGCGGGTCGACGGCCTGGTCGCTCAGACACTGCCGCAGCGCTCGCTCAAGGTCGTCGGTCGCCACGACAGATGGACGCCGCAGTGTCGGTGGAAGGTTGTCGCCTGGCGGCCCGGAGCAACCGTCGCTGCGCGGCCCGGAGCAACCGTCACTGGGCGGCCTGGAGAAGGAAGTCACCGGTTCGCTACACCACTACTCTGGTGGATCGCGCCGGTGCCGCCTGGGTCGGTGCCGGCAGCGGGCGTGCGGTGGTCGGCACCGCCACGGCGGGCCGGGCCGAGCGGGGTGCGGCGACCGGGGCGACTGTGGCCGGGACGAGGTGTGGTTCCTCGGCGGCGAGCCGCTTGCGCAGCGTGCCGAGCGCCCGGGAGGTCTGACTCTTCACCGTGCCCGGTGAGATGTTCAACAGGGCCGCGGTCTGGGCCTCGGAGAGGTCTTCGTAGTAGCGCAGCACCAGCACCGCACGTTGTCGGGCGGGCAACGCCTTGACATGGCGCCAGAGCACGTCTCGGTCCAGCTGCTGTTGGATGAGATCCGGGCCGGCCCGTTCCGGCAGCGTCTCCGTGGGACGTTCACCGTGCCAGCGCCGACGCCACCAGCTGGTCGCGGTGTTGACCAGCACCCGGCGGGCGTACGGCTCCACCGCCTCGATCTGGCCGAGCCGCTTCCAGGCCAGGTACGTCTTGGTCAGCGCGGTCTGCAGCAGATCCTCGGCGGTCGCCCAGTCACCGGCGAGCAGATAGGCGGTACGCAGCAGCGCCCCGGAGCGGGATGCGACGAACTCGCGGAATTCCTCCTCCACGGAGTTGCTGGGCGTCATCGGCTACCTCCCCCGTCACCGGACACGGTACGCCGAACGGGACACTGTCGGCGTCGGACCGACCGGTGGTGGGGCCGGGCGGAAGGACACAATCGCGACGCGGTCACGCTCCGTCTTCCGCTTTGGCGGCGGCTTCGTCCTTGCTCAACCGTGCCTCGACAGCTTGCGGCTCGTACATCTCCTCGACCACCCGGAGGTAGAGCTCGTTCGGGTTCGGCAGGTGCTTGACCTCGCGCAGCGCCTGCTCCTGGCCGGCCGATTCGAGGATGAACGTGCCGTAGTTGAGAAAGCGGCCAAGCGGTGACTGCTCGTACTTCATGTCGGTCACCCGCAGCAGCGGCATCATCGCCACGTTACGGGTGACGATGCCGTTGACCACCATCACCCGCTTGTTGGTGAGGATGAAGCGGTCGAACCACCAGTCCGCGATCTTCCAGCCGACCCAGCCGAGCACACCGAGCCAGAGCAGCACCGCCACCGTGGTCAGGCCGCCGACGTCCTGACCGGCGAGAAAGCCGGAGAGGTAGCCGAGGACGAAGGTCGCGACCACCCCGATCAGCAGTGGGGTGGACAGGTGGATCCAGTGCCGTTTCCACTCGCCCCGGTAGCGTTCGGTGGGGAAGAGATACCGCGCGACCAGCGAGGTGGGCTCGTCCTCGAGAGGCAGCACCCGGCGTGGCTGCACCGGCATGCCGGAGGCGTCGACCTGGAGGCCGGCGAGCTCGTCGGCGGAGATGTCCGGCGGCGAGTAGCTGATGATCGGCTCGTCGGGCACCTGGCGGGTGCCGCCGCCGGACCGGCCGCCGTAGCCGGCGCTGCTGGCGTACGCGGGGCCATCCGAGTACGCCGGACCGTCCCCGTAGGACGGCCCCGCACCGAAGTGGGGGCCGTCCTCCGGGCGGATCTGCGGAATCGGCTCGGTGTCGCGTTGACGGCGCCGGCGGGCGGCCTCGTCGTCAGCGTCGGGGGGCTCGGAGGGGTTGCCCATGGACGACTAGGCCACGAGGCTGGTGAAGAAGTCGCCGAACCCCTGCGCAATGTCGACGATGCCGCCGCCCACCGACTTGAACACGTCGGCCGCCGAGTCGGGCCGGAACGCGACGAAGAAAATCAGGAACGCGATTCCGCCCCAGGTGAGGACCTTCTTGACCATTGCGGGCCATCCCCCTCCGTGTGGCGCGCCGCGACGCTCGTCCCGGCGATACTAGAATATCAGCCCATCGTCCCGCGGTGGTGTAGTTGATCGTGGGAAAAGGTGTTCACGCTTTCCCGTGCAGGTACGGCGACGGCGCGCCGTACACGATCCCGGTCGGCACCTCCTCGGACAGGTCGTGCAGGACGATCTCCTCGGCCAGCAGGTAGCCGGCGTTCGCCGGCCAGGCCACTGCGTACAGCCACAGGCCGCGCGCCTCGCCGACGTAGGCACAGCGGTCCGGCTCGGCCGGGATCGACCACAAGGGAGTTGGATGTCCGCCAGCCCGCAACTTGGCGTGCGGACCGCCCCCGCCCGGACCGCCGCCGGGGGTCTGCTGGTCACCGAGCACCCCGGTCAGTAGCTGCCCGGGATCCGGGCCGGGCAGTCCGGCGAACCGGGTGCCCAGACCCACCCCGGGTTCCTCGGCCACCAGCACCAGATCGGCCGGCCCACCGGAGACCGGAGCGGGGCCACTGAACGCGGTGACCGTCGCCCGGACCGCCTCGCGGTCGTCGCCGACCCAGCCGACACCGGTCAACGTCCAGCCCGCCAGCAGCGGCCAGATCGCCCACAGTGGCACCGGCGCGGCCCGGCCCGGCCCGGCGGTGGCCAGCAGCCGGTGCGCCACACTCGCGACGATCTCAGCCCCGATGTGCTCGGCGACGTGCAGCGGGGGCACCGGCCCGCAACCGTCGCAGCGGGACTCGGTGTGCATCAGGTCGGGCGGCCGTACCGGGCCTCCGCAACGAGGACAGCTCACCATCACACCCACGCCACCCACGTTGCTCGCCGTGCCGCTCCCCCGTCAAGCGAACCGGCTTTTTCGGTCGTTCTTTCCCTCTGTCGCGGTCGGTACGCCCCACCTGGCCAGGACGTTCACCACTACCGGCCGTCCACGCCGCCTCAGCCCGGTCGCCGCGGCCACCGCCCGGTCGCCGCCGGCGTCTCGGCGGGGTCCGGCGGCGGCCCGGCGTGCGCCTGGATCCACGCGTGCATCGCGATGCCGCTCGCCACCCCGGCGTTGATCGACCGGGTGGAACCGTACTGGGCGATCGAGAACAGCAGCTCACAGCCGGCCCGGGCGTCGTCGGACAAACCGGGGCCCTCCTGTCCGAACAGCAGGATGCAGCGGCGCGGCAACCGTACCGTCTCGATCGGTCGGGAACCGGCCAGGTTGTCGATCCCGACGACCGGCAGTCGGCGCCCACCTGCCCAGGCCAGCAGGCCGGCGATGTCGGCGTGGTGGCGGACGTGCTGGTACCGGTCGGTGACCATGGCACCCCGGCGGTTCCACCGACGCCGCCCGACGATGTGCACCTCGGCGGCGAGAAAGGCGTTCGCGTTGCGGACCACCGTGCCGATGTTCAGGTCGTGCTGCCAGTTCTCGATCGCCACGTGAAACGTGTGCCGGCGCTGGTCGAGGTCCGCGACGATCGACTCGCGGCGCCAGTACCGGTAACGGTCGACGACGTTGCGGCGGTCCCCGGCGGCGAGCAGTTCGGGGTCGTATCGCGGGTCCGAGGGCCAGTCACCGGGCCACGGCCCGACGCCGATCTGCGCCACGCCGGTCCGGGCGTCGTCACTCACTCCGTCACCGACCGGCGGACCCGACCGCGCCGCGCTCTGCCACTGTTCCACACTCTGCAGAGCCTACGGACCGGTTGCCGGGGCCAGGATGCGGGACATCACTGCCCAGGGGCGCCGTCTGGCTGCCGGCCGCGGGTCCGCACGCTTGCTGGACGGCCTCGTCTCCGGGCCCGGACGCAATGAACGGCGGGGCCCTCCCCGGCACCCGCCGTCCACGCTCTGATGCCTAGAGATTCTGCCGGACCCACCCCGGCTCGGGAAGGGCAGGAGCGGAGACGGAAGTCACAGTTATCGTTTTGTTACATCACGATGCGTAGTTAGATCGAAGATCCAACCGACCCGCCAGCGGGGGCGTTTGCCCTAGTCACCCCACCACTTCTCGACGAAACCGCGCACCACCTGCGAAAACGACTGGAAACGCTCCCATCACTATGAGTGACCGCCAGCTGGCACGTTTCGCAAGGTATCGATCGGGAATGCCGTAGCAGGCAGAGCGGTTTCCCACGGTAGACCGGGGAATCACGGCCCCACATCTGGCGATCGGAGACATCGATGGCAACCGCTGAGCTAACCGCCGAGAACTTCGACGAGGTGACGTCCGGCGACGGCATCGTCCTGGTGGATTTCTGGGCGAGTTGGTGCGGACCCTGCGTACGGTTCGCTCCCGTCTACGAGCGCTCATCCGACAAGCACACCGACATCACCTTCGGCAAGGTGGACACCGAGGCACAGCAGGCGCTCGCCGCCAAGTTCGACATCCGGTCGATCCCGACGATCATGGCCATCCGCGACGGCGTCGTCGTCTTCGCGCAGCCCGGCGCGCTCCCGGAGTCCGCGTTGGAGTCGCTGATCGAGCAGGTCAGGGCGCTCGACATGGACGATGTTCGCAAGCAGCTGGCGTCGCACAACCACTGATCGTGCCCGGCCAGGGCGGGCTACCGGTCGCCGACCGCTGACCGGTAGCCCGCGACCGTGGCCGCCAGTACCTGGGCTCCCGGTCGCTGCCACACCAGCTCGTGGAACACCTCGACCTCGACCGGCCCGGTGTAGCCGGCCGCGTCCACCGCGGTGGCGAACCTGCCGAGGTCGATGCAGCCGGAGCCCGGCAGACCTCGCCCGAGCAGGACCCCCGCCGGCAGCGGAGTGATCCAGTCGGCGAGTTGGAAGCAGGCGATCCGACCGGCCCGACCGGCCCGCTCGATCTGCGCCCACACCTGGTCGTCCCACCACACGTGGTAGGTGTCGACCACCACGCCGACCGCCTGCGCCGGGTACGGCTCAGCGAGATCCAGTGCCTGGCCGAGCGTCGACACCACGCACCGGTCGGCGCAGAACATCGGATGCAACGGTTCGATCGCCAGGGTCACCCCGGCCTGCAACGCGTACGGAACCAGCCGGCCCACCGCGTCACCGACCCGGGCCCGGGCACCGTCCAGATCTCGGCCGTCCTGGCCACCCGAGACCAGCACCAGGACCGGAGCACCGAGTTCGGCGGCCTCGTCGATGGCGCGCCGGTTGTCGTCGTACCAGTCGTCGGCGCCGAAGAAGCCGCCCCGGCACAGCGAGGTGACCGGCAGACCGGCACTCCGGCACAGTTCGGCGGTGCGGCGCAGTCCGTACGCGGCGGTCTCCTCGCGCCACAGGCCGACCCCGCGAACCCCGGCGGCGACGCAGCCGGCGACCAGCTCCGGCATCGGCCAGCGTCGGGTGGTCGCCGCGTTGAGCGCGAACCGGTGCGGCGCCGGCCCGACACCGGCCGCCGGTACCTCGATCCCGGCGAACGGATCACTCACCGGTCAGCTCCGGCACCTCGATTCGCCGGCCCTCGCGCGCCGACCGCAGGCCGAGCTCGGCGAGCTGCACCCCGCGCGCGCCGGCCCACAGGTCCCAGCCGTACGGGGCGTCCTCGGCGACGTGCCGCAGGAAAAGCTCCCACTGCGCCTTGAACCCGTTGTCGAACTCCTCGTTGTCGGGCACCGTCTGCCATTGCGCACGGAACTCCTCGGTGACCGGCAGGTCCGGGTTCCACACTGGTTTCGGCGTGGTCGAGCGGTGCTGGACCCGGCAGTTGCGCAACCCGGCGACCGCGCTGCCCTCGGTGCCGTCCACCTGGAACTCCACCAGTTCGTCGCGGTACACCCGGACCGCCCAGGACGAGTTGATCTGGGCGATGATCCGGCCGCCGTCGGGCCCCGGCCGGTCGATCTCGAAGATGCCGTACGCGGCGTCGTCCGCCGTGGCGTCGTACGGTTCACCCGACTCGTCCCAGCGGCGGTCGACGTGGGTGGCCACCTGCGCGGTCACCGAGGTCACTCGGCCGAAGATCTGCTCCAGTACGTAATGCCAGTGCGGGAACATGTCCACGGTGATCCCGCCGCCGTCCGCCGCGCGGTAGTTCCACGACGGCCGCTGCGCGGACTGCCAGTCCCCCTCGAACACCCAGTACCCGAATTCACCGCGTACCGACAGGATACGGCCGAAAAAGCCGCCCTTGACCAGCCGATCGAGCTTACGCAGGCCGGGCAGGAAGAGCTTGTCCTGCACGACGCCGTGCTTGATCCCGGCCGCGTCGGCCAGCCGGGCCAGGTCGACCGCACCAGCCAGATCATCGGCGGTGGGCTTCTCGGTGTAGATGTGCTTGCCGGCTTCGATTGCCAGCCGCAACGACTTCTCCCGCTGCGCGGTGACCTGCGCGTCGAAGTAGATCTGCAGGTCAGGACGGGCCAGCGCGGCGGCGAGGTCGGTGGTCCACTCGGTGAGGCCGTGCCGGTCGGCGAGTTCGCGCAGCTTGTTCTCGTTCCGCCCGACCAGTACTGGTTCCGGCCACAGCCGGGTGCCGTCGGCCAGCGACAGTCCACCCTGGTCCCGGATGGCGAGCAGGGACCGGACCAGGTGCTGCCGGTATCCCATCCGACCGGTGACGCCGTTGAGGATGATCCCGATGGTGGTGCGGGCCATGCCTCGCCTCCTTCGAAGTGGTGGTGGCGAATCTGTCCTAGCGTGCTGTGCTGACGAGAGGTTGTGTCGACGGGAAGTTGTGCTGGCGGGAGCCTGGGTGTCTGGCGCAGGTCAGCGAGGTAGTGCATGCGGGCGAGGTAAGCGCTTTCCGGCGTACGCTACTGCCTCTCCGCAGCGTTCGGCAAGGGCTTTCCCAGCTCACCACGGGCTAGTCACGCTATCCTCACCGCAAGCATTCCGGACCGCGCGCAATGCCGCGAGCATCCGGCCTGGCCGGCTCCCACTCCGCTGCGGGAGCCCGGGAAAGGAGCGGGTCGTGGCCACACTGGCCGATGTCGCGAAACGCGCCGGCGTGTCCCCGGCCACCGCCTCGCGGATCATCAACGGCAGCAGCAAGCCGGTCACCGAGGCCCTGCGCGAACGGGTGCTGGCCGCAGTCGAGGAGCTGCAGTACGTCCCAAACGCCCACGCGCAGTCGCTGGCCCGGTCGCACCGCAGCGCAATCGGCGTCATCGTGCACGACGTGTCCGACCCCTACTTCGCGGAGATCACCCGCGGCCTGCAGCGGGTGGCGACCGAACACGGCCGGCTGGTGATCATCTGCAACAGCTACCGGGACCCGGACAAGGAGCTGCAGTACGTCGAGCTGCTCCGCGCCCACCAGGTGGCGGCGATCGTTCTCGCCGGATCCGGCTACCACGACGAGGCGTTCACCGCGACCCTCGCCGGCAAGCTGCGGGTGTACGAGCGCACCGGCGGACGGGTGGCGGTGATCGGTCGGCACGAGCATGCCGGCGACGCCGTGGTGCCGGACAACGAGATGGGCGGCTACCTGCTCGGCGCCGAGCTCTACTCCCTCGGGCACACCGACTTCGGGGTCGTCGCCGGGCCGAAGGTGCTGACCACCACCACCGACCGGCTCGCCGGACTGCGTCGGGCCGCCCGCGAACACGGCCAGAAGCTGCCGGCGCGGCGGGTGGCGTACGCCGACTTCGACCGGGCCAGTGGCGCCGCGACCGCGGCCAGCCTGCTGGACGCCGAGCCCGGATTGACCGCGATCGCGGCACTGAACGACTCGATGGCGATCGGCGTGCTGGCGTTGCTGCGCTCCCGCGGCATCGTCGTGCCCGACCAGTTCAGCGTGGTCGGCTTCGACGACATGCCGGTCGCCCGGGATGTGACGCCGGCGCTGACCACCGTACGGCTGCCGCTGGCCGAGATGGGCGCCCGGGCGATGACGCTGGCGCTGCAGTCGCCGGGCGGGGCACACCCACCGCTCATCGAGGAAGTCGGCGCCGAGCTCGTCCGCCGGGACAGCGCCGGGCCACCCCGGACGGGCGTGATCTAGCCGGCGCGCCGGCTTGCTCCGGCGTCGTACGTATGTTCGAATGATGGCCATGCGTTGGGACACCTTGTCGGCTCCCCCCGACCAGCAGGTCCCCTCCAAGGCAGCGCCGGCGGCCCCGCCCCTGCCGCTGGCGCTGCCCGAAGCCGTGCAGCGAACCTTCGACACGCCCGGCTTCGCCGGGATGACCTTCTACGAGATTCACGCCCGGTCGATTATCAACCGGGTACGCGGCTCCGGCCGCGTACCGTTCGAGTGGACGGTCAATCCGTACCGCGGCTGCGGCCACGCCTGCACGTACTGCTTCGCCCGCAACACCCACACCTACCTGGACCTCGACGCCGGTCACGACTTCGACACGAAGATCGTCGTGAAGGTCAACGCCGCGACGCTGCTCCGCCGGGAGCTGGCCGCGCCCAGCTGGTCGGGCGGGCCGATCGCGATGGGCACCAACGTCGACTGCTACCAACGTGCCGAGGGACGCTACCGGCTGATGCCCGGGATCATCGACGCCCTGAGTGCCGCCGCCAATCCGTTCTCCATCCTCACCAAGGGCATGTTGATCCTGCGCGATCTGCCGCTGCTGCGCCGGGCCGCCCAGGTCACCCGGGTCAGCCTGGCCATGTCGGTCGGATTCGTCGACGAGCCCCTGTGGCGGGCGGTCGAGCCCGGCGCACCGAGCCCGTCCCGACGACTCGACACGGTCCGCGCGTTGACCGACGCCGGCTTCGACGTCGGGGTGCTGATGGCGCCGATCCTGCCCGGGCTGACCGACGACGCGGAGTCGATCGAGGCCACCGTCGGTGCGATCGCCAGAGCCGGCGCGGTCAGCGTCACCCCACTGCCGCTGCATCTACGCCCCGGCGCCCGCGAGTGGTACGCAGCCTGGCTCGGCCGGACCCGCCCCGATCTGGTCCCGCGTTACCGGGCGCTGTTCCGCTCCGGGTCCTACCTGCCGCAGGCGTACCAGCGGGAGGTCGTGGGCCGGGTGCGGATGACCGCTCGCCGGCACGGCCTGTCCCCCACCGGGCCGGGTGCCGCCCGGCGGCTCGACGAGGCGGGCGGTGCCACCGGGAACTAGGCTCGACGGGTGAGGACTCCGCAACAGATTCTGGCCGACGCGCAGACCATCGCCGTCGTCGGCGCGTCACGCGACCCGGCGAAGTCGGCGCACAGCGTGCCGGCGCAGCTCATCCGGTACGGCTGGCGGGTCATCCCGGTCAACCCGCACGTCGCCGAGATCTTCGGCCAGCCGACCTACCCGAGCCTCGCCGAGCTCGACGTGCCAGTCGATCTGGTCAACGTCTTCCGGCCGGTACCGGAGGCCGTCGAGGTGGTGCGTGCCGCGGTGCGGGTCGGCGCCCCCGCCGTGTGGCTGCAGAGCGGGATCGCCTCGCCGGTCGCCCGCGACATCGCCGCCGCAGCCGGCATCGACTACGTCGAGGACCGGTGTACGGCCGTCGAACGAGCCCTCGGTGGCCTCACCCGGGCCGCCTGACCCGATCAGCGGTACTCGGCCTCCCGGACGCTGTTGCCCCCGTCGACGACGAGCATCTGGCCGGTGATGTAGGAGGCGGCCGGCGAGCAGAAGAAGGCGATGGCGGCGGCCACCTCGTCCGGGGTGCCGGGACGGCCGATCGGCGTACCCATGCCCTGCTTGAGCTCGGTGACCGTCGACGCGGCCGTGTAGATCGTGCCCGGTGCGACCGCGTTGACGGTCACGCCGTCGGCCACCATCTCCATCGCCAGCGCCCGGGTGAGCCCGACCACGCCGGCCTTCGCGGCCGCGTACCCCGCCTCGGTGGGCAGTGCGTTGACCGGCCCGGCAGTGGCTGCCAGGTTGACGATCCGGCCCCAGCCACGCTCCGACATCCCGCCGATGAAGGCCCGGCTGCACAGGAACGCGGTGGTGAGGTTGCGGTCGATCTCCGCCCGCCACTCCTCGAAGGTGAGCTGGGCCACCGGCCGCAACACCTCCGGGCTGGCCCGACTGGCCAGTCCGGCGTTGTTGACCAGCACCTCCACGTCGCCCAACTGTTCGGACACCGCGTCCGCCAACGCGCCGACCTCGGCCTCGTCGGTCAGGTCCGCGACGAACCCGGTCGCGCCGAGCTCCGCCGCCCGCTCGTGGATCCGCCGGGTGGTGGAGACGATCGCCACCCGGGCACCGAGCTCGCCGAGCCTTCTGGCCGTGGCGTAGCCGATCCCGTCCGAGCTGCCGGCACCGGTCACCAGTGCGACCCGGCCGTCCAGACGCAACGTGCCGAGCTCGGGTGCCGGCCCGGCCGCACGGTCCGGAGCCGTCCGGTCCGAATCGGTTGCATCCCGGTCCGGACCGGACGGGACGGCGGTTGGCCGCTGGTCCGGACCGGGGTGCAGGGTGGCTACCGGGGACGGGGGTGGGCCGGCGTCCTGTCCAGCGCTGCCGACCACGGCTCGTACGTCAGAAACCATGGGCTGATCCTGCCTGCTGGTGCCGTCGCGGGCAACGACGCTGCCCGTGAGCGGTTCGCCAGTACCGACTACGCTGATCGGGCGAACCCGCCCCGCAGAGAGACCACCGCCGATGAGCCAACCCCAGCAGCCGGGCAACTGGAGCGATCCTTCCTGGCCGAGCCACCAGTCGCCGGCGGGCTACCCGGCGACCAACCAGCCGCCAACCGGGTACGGCGTGCCCGGCCAGCCGCCAACCGGCTATCCGGTGCCCGCCTACCCGCCGGCCGGGTACGCCGCGCCCGGCTACCCGTATCCGCCGCCCGCCCCGATGCCGATGAACGGCCGGGCGATCGCCGCGCTGGTCCTCGGCGTCCTCGGCATCCTCGGGCTCTGCGGCTACCTGGTGCCCGGGTTGATCGGCATCGTCGGCGCGCTGCTCGGGCACTCCGCCCGGCGTCAGATCCGCACCGCAGCCGAGCAGGGTCGTCCGGAGCAGGGCGACGGGATGGCACTGGCCGGGATGATCACCGGCTGGATCGCGTTTGGCCTCGGGCTGGTCGGGGCGGTTCTCGTCACGGTCGCGATCGCGGCCAGCATCAGCCAGGGCTAGCAGCGGCCGGGCCCACAGAAGGAGATCCGGGTGAAGGAGCCAGACGTCGGCGGCCAGATCCGCCCGCCATCGCCGCAGTCCCCGCAGACCGGTGCCGGGCCGACACCGGCCGACTGGCAACCGCAGCGCGGCGAGCTTTCGCCGCCGGTCCAGTACCCGCCGCCGGGCTATCCGGCCGACGGATCCCAGTACGGCGGGTACCCGTACGGCTACGCCCCGCCGCAACCGACGAACGGCATGGCACTCGCGTCGTTCATCGTGTCGCTGGTCAGCCTGTTCAGCTGTCCGCTGCTCGGTGGGATCGCGGTCTACCTCGGGCGCCGGTCCCGCGAGGAGATTCGTCGGACCGGCCAGCAGGGCGACGGGCTCGCCCAGGCCGGCGTGATCATCGGTTGGTGCGGGGTCGGCTTCGGGCTGCTGATGGCGCTGTTCATGGTGGTCTATTTTGGATTCATCATCACCATGCTCAACAGCACCACGACCGGCTACTGAGCTTGGCGGCCGCGCCGTCGGGCAGGGCGGTGCGCGGACGAGGTCCGGGTCAGGCCGGTGGACCGGCCTCCGGCGGCAGCGGCGGCGGCGTGCGACTGCGGGTCCCACCGAGTACGACCACCGCGACGCCGACCAGCAACAGCCCGAGCCCGGGCAACGCGGCGGTACGGGGCACCTGGCCCAGCCACAGCCAGGCGATCAGCGCGGCACCGGGCACCTCCAGCAGGATGAGCACGCTGACCGTGGTCGCGGGGATCTTGTGCAGGGCGTAGCTGAACATCGAATGGCCGAGCAGTTGGGCACCGACCACCAGGCCGAGCACCGCCAACCAGGCCGAGCCGGGGAATCCGGTCAGTTGGATCCCGCCGGCCAGGCAGACCACGAGCAGCACGGCGGCGCAGATTCCGTAACAGATCGTGGTGTACGTGGTGGTGCTGATCGTCTGCCTGGCCTGCTCGCCGAGCGCGGTGTAGCAGGCGGCGAAGACCGCCCCGGCCAGGGCCAGCAGGTCACCGAGGACCGCCTGCGCGTCGAACCCGACGTCGGCCCCGGTGGCGAGCACCGCGCCGAGCACCGCGAGACCGATCCCGCCCCAGGTGATCAGCGGCAGTCGCCGGCCCTGAGCCAGGGCGATCAGGCCCTGCCAGACCGGCTGGGTGGCGACCAGCGCGGTGGCGGTCGCCACCGAGGTGAGCTGTGCGCTCGGCATCCAGGTACCGAAGTGCGCGGCGAGGGCGACACCGGCCAACGCGCTCCAGCCGGCCTGGCTACGGCCGCCCGGTCGGGCCAGCAGCCGCAGCTCGGGCCGGCGCCGGGCCAGGACGAAGGGCGCGACCGCACCGGTGGCCAGCACGTTGCGCCAGAAGGCGACGGCGAGGGCGGGCGCGGCGGCGAAGGCGATCAGCGGCGCCGAGGTGGACACGGCGAGTACGGCGATCGCGGTGGCACCGGTGGCGAGCAGCTCACCCCGGCCGCCCGGACCGCAGGGGTGGGCACCGGAGGACACGGGACCTGATCCTCACAGACCACCGACCGGGTCCGTGCACCGGGACCGCGTCGACGGGCCGGGCGACAGACCGTCGACAGGCCATGGCGTCATCTGCGGGCCGGCTGCGGCGCGACACCGCGTCGGGACTACGGCAGGATGGTCGGCATGACCGACCCAGCAGAAACCGGCGGGCCCGCCCCACTGGTCGACGAAGCCGGCAAGAAGGCCGCAGTCGCGTGGGTCTCGGTCGACGGCGCGCCCGCCCGCGCCCTGTGGTGCGTGCCGGCCGACGGCTCGCTGCACGTGGTGACCGGTACCGGCGAGCAGTCCGCCGCCGGGCTGGCGGCCGGCGTACCGGCGACGGTGACGCTGCGGGGCGATCACGGCGGCCAAATCGTGACCTGGCCCGCCGAGGTGACCCTGATCGAGCCGGCCCACCCCGGCTGGGAGTCGATCGCGGCCCAGGTGGCCGCCAAACGGCTGAACGCCCCGGGCAGCCCGGCCGACCTGGTGCGGCGGTGGGCCGACGAGTGCCAGCTGTACCGCCTGACCCCGGCCGGTCCGCCGGTGGCGGCCGGTTCGTCACTGCCGGACGGATCGCTCGCTGCGCCGCCTCGCCCCAGTACGGTCGCCCGGCCGACCCGTCCTCCGTTCCGCCTGCACCGGGTCCGCCGACGCTGAAGCACGCCAGGCCACGCCGGGTCGACGGTCAGCCGACGAACGGCGGTACGGCGATCTGCCCGCTGGCTATCGGCACCACCTGACCGGCGACGGTGGCGCTCCGCGCCCGGCCGCCCAGCGCGGTCACCGTACAGTCCAACATCGACGGACGGCCCAGCTCGGCCCCCTGCCGGACGAGATACCGTGACTGGCCGTTGGGCGGCAGCAGACCGCTGCCCACCGCCCAGACGCCGAGGCCGAGGGCGGCGGACCCGGTAGCCGGGTCCTCGGTCACCCCGGCTCCCGGGCAGAAGACCCGGCAGTGCGCCGTCGACCGCCCCGGCTCCCCCGCCGGGGAGCCGGCCATCGCCCAGGTCAGCACGCTGACCATCCCGACGCCGGCCCGGGCCGCGGCCGCCACGTCCAGCCTGGCCCGGGCCAGAGCATCGGGACTCACGCACAGGTAGTCGAACTCCAGACCACAGCCGGCCCGGCGGGGTGCCGGACCGCAGTGGTCCTGCGCGGTCAGGTTGACCGCGGCCAGCAGCGGGGCCGGGTCCACCGGCGCCCCGAGAGTCGGCTCGCCGCCGCGCAGTGTGGCGTACCCGTGCTCGGTCAGCTCGACCGGTAGCAACCCGGCACCGCACTGCTGGGTCACCATCCCGGCTTTGACCAGGCCTCGCCGGCCGGCGGTGACCGCCGCGCCGATACTCGGATGCCCGGCGAACGGTAGTTCCTTCTCCGGTGTGAAGATCCTCACCCGGTAGCTGGCGTCCGGGGTGCCGGGCGGTAGGACGAACACCGTCTCGGACAGGTTGAACTCCCGCGCGATCGACTGCATCTGGTCGACGGCCAGCGCATCGGCACCGAACACCACGGCGAGCGGATTCCCGGTGAACGGCCGGTCGGTGAAGACGTCGACGATCTCGTACCCGAGGCTGGACATGAAACAAACCCTACGGCCCGTACGCTGTGGCCGTGACTACGGCGACCAGGGTGTACGTCGCCCGGCTTGCCGGGCTCGCCGTCTTCGACCCCAACGGCGACCAGGTCGGGCGGGTCCGGGACGCGGTGGTACGGCTACGAACCACCAACCGGCCGCCTCAGGTGGTCGGACTGGTAGCGGAGATGCCGATGCGTCGGCGGATCTTCCTTCCGATGGGCCGGGTGACCGCGATCGACCCGGAGTCGGTGCTGCTCAGCACCGGCACCTTGAACCTGCGGCGGTTCGAAAAACGGCCGAACGAGTTGCTGGTGCTGGAGGACCTGCTGGACCGGCGGGTCCGGTTCGATCCCGAGGACCAGCCCGGTTCGGTGGTGGACGTCGCCATGGAGGCGAACCGGGTCGGCGAGTGGTCGTTGACCCGGGTCGCGGTCCGGGAGATCACCGGACGGCTGACCCGACGTGGGCACCTGCACCAGCTCGACTGGCACCGGGTACGCGGGCTGATCGGGCTGCCGGACACCCAGGGCACGGCCGGGCTGCTCTCCGTACTCGACCAGATGCGCGCGGCGGACCTGGCGAACGCTCTGCAGGATCTGCCGGACAGCCGACGGCAGGAGATCGCCGCGGCGCTGGACGACGAACGGCTCGCCGACGTGCTGGAGGAGCTGCCCGAACACGACCAGGTGTCGATCCTGACCGCCCTGGACCGGGAACGCGCCGCCGACGTGCTGGAGGAGATGGACCCGGACGACGCGGCGGACCTGTTGGCCGAGTTGCCGCCGCCGGAGCAGGACGTGCTGCTGGACCTGATGGAGCCGGACGAGGCCGATTCGGTACGCCAGCTGCTGCAGTACCAGGCGGGGACCGCCGGTAGCGTGATGACCTCCGAGCCGGTCATCCTGACCCCGGACGCCACGGTCGCCGAGGCGCTGGCCCGGATCCGGGAGCCGCAGCTGCCGCCGGCGATCGCCGCCCAGGTCTTCGTCGCGCGGGCGCCGATGGCCACCCCGACCGGTAAGTACCTGGGCGTGGTGCACTTCCAGCGGCTGCTGCGGGAGCCGCCGGCGGAGCTGCTCGGCGGAGTGGTGGACAGCGGTATCGACCCGTTGCAGCCGGAGACACCGCTGTTGGAGATCACCCGCCGGATGGCCACCTACGACCTGGTCGCGATGCCGGTGGTCGACCCGGCGAACCGGCTGGTCGGCGCGGTGACCGTGGACGACGTGCTGGACCACTCGCTGCCGCCGGACTGGCGGGACCGGGACACACCGCTGGAGGGTGGGGACGGGCATGGCTGACCTGCGCCGGAGCACCGGCCGGCTGGACCAGCCCCGCGAACCGGGGCGAATTTCGCTGCCCCGCTACGACCCGGAGGCGTTCGGACAGTGGGCCGAGGCGATCGCCCGGTTCATGGGTACCGCCCGGTTCCTCGTCTACATGACCGTGGCGGTGGTCGGCTGGATCGCCTGGAACACCCTCGCCCCGGTGAGTCTGCGCTTCGACCCGTACACCTTCACGTTCCTGACCCTGTTGCTGTCGGTTCAGGCGTCGTACGCGGCGCCGCTGATCCTGCTCGCGCAGAACCGGCAGGCGGACCGGGACCGGCTCTCTCTGGATGAGGACCGGCGGCGGGCCGCGATGCAGAAGGCGGACACCGAATACCTGGCCCGGGAGATCGCGTCGCTGCGGGTGGCGGTCGGTGAGGTGGCCACCCGGGACTTCCTGCGGTCGGAGCTGAGCCGGCTGGCCGAGGAGCTCGACGAGCAGGCGTACCGCCGGCACCGGCTGGACCGCCGCCCGGTGGAGGGGCCTCAGCCGCCGGACAGCCGAGCGGACCTGCCGGACAGCCGAGCGGACCTGCCGTCGAAGGGACCGCGGCCGCCCGGACAGTGAGCGGCGGTGGCCTGCACACGCGACGTAGCATGGCGAGCATGTCCGCACCGACCAGCACCGTCAACGATGCCATCAACGCCGCCCTGGCCACGGTCAACGACCCGGAGATCCGCCGCCCCATCACCGAGCTCGGGATGGTGCGCTCCGCGACGGTCGACGCCGCCGGCCGGGTACGGGTCGAGTTGCTGCTGACGGTCGCCGGCTGCCCGTTGAAGGACAAACTTCGCACCGACATCACCGAGGCGGTGACCCGGGTGCCCGGCATCACCGGGGTGGATGTCGACTTCGGGGTGATGAGCCCGGAGCAGCGCAAGTCGCTGCAGGAGCAGCTGCGCGGCGGTTCCGCTGGCGCCGAACCGGTCATCCCGTTCGCCCAGCCCGGGTCCCGCACCCGGGTGTACGCGGTAGCCAGCGGCAAGGGTGGGGTCGGCAAGTCCAGCGTGACGGTGAACCTGGCGGCCGCGCTCGCCGCGCGCGGGCTGTCGGTCGGGGTGATCGACGCCGACATCTACGGACATTCGGTGCCCCGGATGCTCGGTGCGGAGGGACGGCCGACCCGGGTCGAGGAAATGATCATGCCGCCGCAGTCGCACGGCGTGAAGGTCATCTCGATCGGCATGTTCACCGCCGGCAACGCGGCGGTGGTCTGGCGTGGGCCGATGCTGCACCGGGCGCTGCAGCAGTTCCTCGCCGACGTTTACTGGGGCGACCTGGACGTACTGCTGCTGGACCTGCCGCCGGGCACCGGGGACGTGGCGATCTCCCTGGCCCAGCTGCTGCCCAACGCCGAGATCCTGGTGGTGACCACGCCGCAGGCGGCCGCCGCCGAGGTGGCCGAACGGGCCGGTGCCATCGCTCTGCAGACCCACCAGCGGCTGGTCGGCGTGGTCGAGAACATGTCCTGGCTGGAGCTGCCCACCGGGGAGCGGATGGAGATCTTCGGCAGCGGCGGCGGCGGCACCGTCGCCGAGTCGCTGACCCGCACCGTCGGCGCCCAGGTGCCGCTGCTCGGCCAGATTCCGCTGGACACCCGGGTACGGGAGACCGGTGACCGCGGCACCCCGATCGTGCTGGCCGATCCACAGGCCCCGGCGGCCCGGGCGCTCGACGCGGTCGCCGACCGGCTCGCGGTCCGCCGTGAGTCGCTGCTGGGCAAGCCCTTGGGCCTGCGACCGTCCGCCGGCTGACCGTCAGATGGCGTCCGGCTGACAACCGTCAGGTCGCGTCGGCGTCCAGCGGCTTGGGCGGGACGGCGGACGGGCTGGTATCGGCTGCCGGGCTGGTCGGGACAGCCGACCTGCTGGCGCCACCGGTCACCGTCGTCGGCTTCGCGGCCGACTTCAGATCGGCCGCGTCGGCGACCTCACGCAACTCGTCGCGGACCCCGCTGACGTCGGATCGCAGGTCGTCGTAGACGCCCTGCAACGGCTTGCGCAGCGCGGCCTCGTCCTCCTCGCTGAGCAGGTGCTTGCGGATGAACGCCTTGGGGTGCAGGTCCTCGAGCTGGATGTCGGTGCCCAGTTCGCGGCTGAGGTCGGAGGTCGCGTTGCGGGCCATGTTGCGCAGGTTGCGCAGCATCCGCAGGCCGTCGGAGATGACCTGCGGCAACCGGTCGCCGAAGATCAACAAAGCTAGCAGCAGGAGCAGCCCGATCTCCCACCAGTTCAGGTTGTCGAACATGCTCCGGGCCTCCCTGTGCCGCCGTCGAAGGCAAGGGTACGCACGTCACCAGCCGGTCCGGGAGGGCCGACCGGGTGTTACTTGGCGTCGGCGGCCAAAGTCACCGAGGCCGACCTGGCCTCGCTGCCCCGGCGGTAGTCGACCGTCACGACCGACCCGGGGGCGTACTTGCGCACCAACGCGATCAGGTCGGTCGCCTGGTCCAGGGGCCGACCGTCGATTCGCAGCACCACGTCGCCGGCCCGCAGGCCGGCGGCGTCCGCCGGCCCGCCGTCGACCACCTCACTGAGCCGGACACCGGCACCGGGGGTACGGGCGGCGTCGGTCACCTGAGCACCGAAGATCGTCCGCCGGGCCGTTCCGGTGTCGATGATCTCCTGGGTGATCCGCTTCGCGTGGTTGATCGGGATGGCGAAGGCGAGACCGATGTTGCCGGCCGTCTCCTCGTCGGCGGCCAGCGACTTGATCACCGAGTTGACACCGATCACCCGGCCGGCGGCGTCCACCAGCGGACCGCCCGAGTTGCCCTGGTTCACCGCCGCATCGGTCTGGATCGCCGCGTAGTAGCGCACCTGGCCGCCGGGCTCACCGGCCTGGATGGTGCGGTCGAGAGCGCTGACGATCCCCGAGGTGACCGTGTTGGTCAACGCGAGCGGCGAGCCGAAGGCAAGCACCGGATCGCCGACCGCGATCGCCTCGGAGTCGCCGAACTCGACCGGCGTCAGCCCGGTCCGGTCGACCTTGATCACCGCCACGTCCGATTCCGGCTCCTGGCCGACGATCGAGGCTCGCGCGGTCGAGCCGTCGTTGAACAGCACCATCGCTTCCTCGGCCCCCACCCCGACCACGTGGTCGTTGGTGATCACATAGCCGTCGGCGGTGGCGACGAAGCCGGAGCCGACGCTCTGCCCGCCCGGCCCGCTCACCTGCACGGTCACCACGCTCGGCAGGACCCGTTGGGCCACCCCGGCCAGCGAGTCGGCCGGCCGCTGCACCCCCCCGGGCGGATTGGCCGGCGCGCCGCCGAGCACGGTCCCGGCACCGGCCACGCCGCCTCGGACCGCAAAGGCGAACCCCAGGGCACCGCCGAGGCTTCCGGCGAGCAGCGCGGCGATCACCGACACGACCACGTACGGCATGAACCCACGGCGTACCGCCGGCTCCGGCTCGACGACCGGTTCCGGACCTTCGCCGGTTCCGGCGGCACCCGGCGGGACGTCGACCACGACTGCGGCCGGCGCGTACGGATCACGCCAGGGATCCCGCAGCGCGTCCGACCACCACGGCGACGGCTGCGCCGACGCGCCGTACGACGGCGAATAGGGCGGCGGACCGGCCACCGGTGGGTACGGCGTAGCCGGTGCGGGGCCGTGCGGCCTGACCCACCCGCCGACCGGCAGCTGGTGCCCCGGCGGTGCGATCCCGTCGGCCTGGCGCCAGTCTCCGCCGTCGGTCACGGTTGCCTCCCAGTCCATCCCCCAGCGCGACGGCACCGGTCCGATCGGCGACATCGCTCCGCGTCCAGGATTGCACGGATAATCGAAGAACATTCAGTGGTCGCCGAAGAGCGGGGTGCCCCGGTGCCCGCCCAGCCGGTCGACCAGCGGCGCTCTAGGCTCGTACCGGCAACCGCCGCCCGACCCCCCGCTGGAGGTGCGCCATCCACCCGGTCACCCGACCCCCTGCCTGGACGGCGCCCCAGGCCCTCCAGTTCGTCACCGGATACGCCGCCGAGGACCTGGTGCTGCGTACCGCCCGTAGCCTGGCCGAGGAGGTCGGGCTGCGCCCGGTCTCGCCGGACGCCGGCGCGACGCTGCGACTGCTCGCCGCTGCCGGCAATGCACGCGCGGTCGTCGAGATCGGCACCGGGACCGGGGTGAGCGGCGTGTGGCTGCTGCGCGGGATGCGCCCCGACGGGGTACTGACCACGATCGACGTGGAGAACGAGCACCAGCGGATGGCCCGGCGGATCTTCGTCGAGGCCGGCTACCCGACGTCGCGGACCCGGATCATCACCGGCCGGGCGCTCGACGTGCTCCCCCGGCTGGCCGATTCGGTGTACGACATGATCTTCGTCGACGGCGACAGCGCCGAGTTCGGCGCGATCGTCGACGCGGCGCTGCGGCTGCTGCGCCCCGGCGGCATCCTGGCGGTACACGGCGCGCTTGCCGGTGGCCGGATCGGCGACCCGGCGGCGCGCGACCCCGATACGGTCGCCATCCGCGAACTGGTCAAGTCGATCCGGGAGACCGAGGAGTGGGTGCCGGCGCTGCTGCCGGCCGGCGACGGGCTGCTGGCGGCGGTACGGCGCTGACCTGCGACCGGCCGTCATGCCGCCGGGTCGAGCGCGGTCAGCCAGCGCACCAACGTCCGGACCCCCCAGCCGGTCGCGCCCCGGGTCAGCTCGGCGTGCTCGTCGTCGGACCAGGCCGGGGCGGACATGTCGTAGTGTGCCCAGCGGTCGCGCAACGGCCCGGTGAACTCGCGCAGGTAGAGCGCGGCCACCACTGAGCCGGCCCCCCGGTCCGGGGCACTGAACAGGTCGGCGATCTCGCTACCCAGGTACTCGACGTAGTCGGCGTGCAGCGGCATCCGCCACGCCCCCTCGCCGGCCGCCGCCGAGGCGTCGAGCAGCGCTGCGGCCAGGTCGTCGTCCTCGCTGTACAGCGCGGCGGTACGCCGGCCCAGGGCGATCGCGTTAGCCCCGGTGAGGGTGGCCAGGTCGACCAGATAGTCCGGGGTGAACCTGCTGACCGCGTAGCTGATCGCGTCGGCCAGCACCAACCGGCCCTCGGCGTCGGAGTTGGTGGTCTCGCTGGTCCGCCCGCCGTAGTGCCGCACCACGTCACCCGGGCGGAACGCCGCCCCGCTGACCATGTTCTCGGCGAGCGGAACCAGCACGGTCAGCCGGACCGGCAGCTCCAGGTCGGCGGCAGCGACGGCGGTGGCGACCACTGCGGCGGCCCCGCCCATGTCCTTGCGCATCAGCTTCATCCCGTCCACCGGCTTGATCGAGATCCCGCCGGTGTCGAACGTGATGCCCTTGCCGGCGAGCACCACGTGCCGCCCGGCGCGCGGCGGGGACCAGTCGATCTCCACCAGGCGGGAACCGGCCGCCGAACCGCCGCCGACCGCCAGCAGCGCGCCGAACCCCTCGGCGGTCAGCTCCGCCGGGCCGCGGACCGAGACGGTCAGCCCGGGTCGGTCGGCCGCCGCTGCGGCGACCTGATCGGCGAACCAGGCCGGGTTCTTGACCGAGGACGGCATGTTGGTCAGGTCCCGGGCCAGGCAGGTGGCGGCGGCGGTCACCCGGGCGTACCGCAACGCCTGTTCGGCCGCCTCGGTGGGCGGATGGGCGAGCAGCACCACCGGCAGCCTGTCGTGCGCCTCGTCGGTGTCTGCGGCCGGGCGGGACTCGCCCGGCGCGGTGAACCGGTAGCCGGCCAGCCAGCAACCTTCAGCGAAGCCACGGATCGCCGCCGGGCCCGCCGACGGTGGTACGGCGACCAGGCACGGCTCGACGACCGGTTGGGCAGCGGCCGGCCCGGCAGCCGGTTGGGCAGCCCGGCGCAGCAGCCCGCCGACGGCCGCGCCCGCCGTCCGCCAGCCGGCCTCGTCTGCCGCGCCGATTCCGACCAGGATCACCTGGTACGGCGAGGACCGGGGCCGGTGCAGGACCTGCGTCTCGCCGGCGCTGCCGTCGTGCCCGGTGCGGGTCAGCAACGCGGCGGCCGACTCGACGAGCTTCGCGCGGTCGCCGTCGAGCGCCAACTGGTCGGGCACTGGTCCGAGCCGTGCGCCGGCCGACCCGGGGTCCGGCTCGACGGGCAGGACGATGGTGCCGGCGGCGGTGGTCTCCGCCAGCAGACGGATGGCGAACACGCCGGGGTTACCTCCAGGTACGGGATTGGGTGCTGCCCACGGCGTACCGAGTCCGCCGACCCGGCGGGGGCCGGGTCGGCGGACTCGTCAACCGTCGCTATGTCGACCCGTGGGCCAGCGTCGCCCCCGGGTCCGGCTCGATCAGCCTGCGGCGGCCTTCAGCGCATCACCGAGCGCGTTGGCCTCGTCCGGTGTCATCTCGACGACGAGTCGACCCCCGCCCTCCAGCGGAACCCGCATGACGATGCCCCGGCCCTCCTTGGTGACCTCCAGCGGACCGTCGCCCGTCCGCGGCTTCATCGCCGCCATGTTGTCTCCCCTCAGACTTGCCCCAGGGCCGCTGGGGAGCACCCCAGCCACCTCGTAAGTCTCACCGCATCCCACTGCCACGGTGCCGACCAACGATTTTCCCTGATGAACACCGCCGGACCCAAACCGAGGCCACAATGCTGTGACAGCGTCTAGCTTATCTTGAAGTGGGCTGTCACAATGTGCGGTCATGCAGGCACGGTCGGCGCTCTTCGACCTGTTCGGTGACCATCTTCGGCCACGAGGTGGTCGCGCGCCCGTTGCTGCCCTGGTCAAGCTGCTGGCCCCGCTCGGGATCGCGCCACCCGCCGTACGCACCGCCGTCTCCCGGATGGTCCGGCAGGGATGGCTGCAACCGTCTCGGCTGGCCGCTGGCCCGGGTTATCTGTTGACCCCGAAAGCCGCCCGACGGCTGGACGAGGCGGCCGCCCGGATCTACCGCACCGGCAGAATCAGCTGGGACGGCAAGTTCGACCTGCTGGTGCTCGACCCGCCCGGCGGTCGGCGGGACCGGCAACGGCTGTGTGCCAACCTGAGCTATCTCGGCTACGGAATGTTGGACGAGCGCACCTGGGTGGCGACCCGGGCCGCTGGCGAGGTCGACGGCATGCTGACCGAGGCCGGCGTACGTTTCGAGCGGTTCACCGCCGCGCACACCGCCGGCACCGCCGGGGCCGCCGCGCTGGTCCGCCGCGCCTGGGATCTGACCGAGATCGGACAGGCCTACGAGCGGTTCGTCGCCGGGCAGCGACCGAAATTGGCGAAGGTGACCGTACGCAGCGACGACGAGGAGGCGTACGCCGCCCGGTTCCAGTTGGTCCACGCCTGGCGCGGGTTTCTGTTCCGGGATCCGCAACTCCCTCCGGCGCTTCTGCCGGAACGCTGGCCTGGGACGAGCGCGGCGACCTTCTTCGACCGGCACGCCACCCGGCTGCGCCCGGCCGCCGACCGGTACGTCGACAAGTGCCTGGAGCTCGGCCAGCGCGACGGCGGCCCGCGCTGAGCCGCACCGACGCAAACTCCAGCCAGCCAGACGAAAGGGGCATCCGAGGTGACCGAGGCACTGATCGTCGACCGTCGGGGTGCGGTCGTCACGTTGACCCTGAACCGACCTGATTCGCTCAACTCGCTGAACGTCGAGCTCAAGGAGGCGCTGCGCGACGCGCTGGCCGAGGTGGAGACCGACCCCGGCTGCCGGGCGGTGCTGCTGACCGGCGCCGGACGGGCCTTCTGCGTGGGGCAGGACCTGCGCGAACACGTCGAGACGCTGGAATCCGGGACGGCTGAGCCGCTGGACACCGTACGGGAGCACTACAACCCGATCGCCACCCGGCTGGCCGGGCTGTCCAAGCCGGTGGTCGCCGCGGTCCGGGGCGCGGCGGCCGGTGCCGGCGCATCGCTGGCCATGCTGGCCGATCTGCGGATCGGCGGGCCACGGACCAGCTTCCTGATGGCGTTCGCCAACGTCGGGCTGGCGATGGACACCGGCGCCTCGTGGGCGTTGCCCCGGCTGGTCGGCTACCCGAAGGCGACCGAACTGCTGCTGCTGGCACAGCCGGTGCCGGCCGCCGAGGCACACCGGATCGGGCTGCTCAACCAACTGGTCGACGACGACGAGCAGATCCTGCCGGTAGCCCACGAACTCGCCGAGCGGTTGGCGGCCGGGCCGACCGTCGCGTACGGGGCGATCAAGCGGGCGCTGTCCGTCGGCGCTTCCGGTTCGCTGGCCGACGCGCTGGCTGCGGAGACGCAGGCCCAGTCGATCTGTGGTGCCACCACCGACCACCGGCAGGCGACAGCGGCGTTCGTCGCCAAGCAGCGGCCGGTGTTCGACGGGCACTGAAGCCGGCACGGCTTGACCAGGAGCCGCGTGCCCGCTGACCGGGCCGCAGCCGTCAGTCGTCCTCCTCCGGGTCCTGGTTTGCCTCGGCACCGAGCACGAACGCCTGCATGGCCAGCTCGTTGCCGCTCGGATAGACGAAGGCCGGCAGTTCGCGGGGGCCGAGCTCACGCACGTACGACCAGAACAGCCGGACCGCCTCCGCCGCCGTCGGTGCCTCGATCGGCAGGTCGAGGCTGACCAGCCAGGCACGACGATCACCGGCCGGGGAGAGCCGGCTGGCCAACGACCGGTAGGTGGTCACGTCCACCGGGGTCACCGTCCCGGTCAGCCGCAGGGCGGCCGCCGGCACCGGCTCGTCAAAGGCCCGGCAGGTGTAGTGCACCACCAGCGGTTCGGGCTCGGCCGCCCGGGTCTCCCCGCCCTCGACGCCGCCGCCGGCACCACCGATCCGGCCGAGCGCGACGACGAACCGGGGGTCACCGTCGGTGACGACCAGCACTGGCGCGCCGTACGGCGGCCGGGGGTCACCGTCGAGGCCGGTCACCTCCAGTGTGTCGTGGTGGAACAGCCGCTCCGCCTCGTAGCGCTGGGCCGGGATGACCACCGCCCAGGCACCGGTGCCGGGCCGGGCCGGGCCGGGCGTCGCGGGCTGATCGTCGAGCTGGCTGATCTCGCGCATGCTCCTATCTCATCACGACGCGGGGCGGCGGATCACCGGACCACGACCGGACCACCGGGCCGCGTCGGCGGCGGCACGTGGCAGCCGGCGACATGGTCGTCGACCATCCCGGTCGCCTGCATCAACGCGTACGCGGTGGTGGGTCCGACGAACCGGAGGCCGTGCCGTTTGAGCGCCCGGGCCAGCGCGGTCGACTCGGCGGTTACCGCAGGCACCTGGTCCATCGAGGCGAGCCGGGCGGACCGGGGCGGCGGGGCGTGTCGCCAGAGCAGCTCGGACAGGCCGGTGGGCAAATCGAGCACGGCCCGCGCGTTCGACACGGCGGCCTCGATCTTGGCCCGGTTGCGGACGATGCCGGCGTCGGCGAGCAGCCGCTCGACGTCGGCCGGTCCGTACCCGGCGACCTTCTCGATCCGGAAACCGTCGAAGGCAGCCCGGAACGCCTCCCGCTTGCGCAGGATCGTCAGCCAGGACAGACCGGACTGGAAGGCTTCCAGGGTCAACCGTTCGTACAGCGCGTCGTCGTCGCGGACCGGTCGACCCCACTCCTGGTCGTGATACCGGCGGTAGTCCGCCGAACCGGCGCTCCAGCCGCACCGGGCCAGGCCGTCCGCCCCGACGCTCAGGCCGGTCACGGCAGTGCCCCGGTCTCGACCAGCCGGCCGAACTTCTTCAACGCCTGGGTCAGGCTCACCTTGGATCCGGGCCAGAGCAACGGCCAGGCCATCCGGCCCGCGACGCCGCCGGGCAGGTGGAACCACTCGTGCCAGACGACCTGGGTGCGGTCGTTGTCCATCTGGGTGCAGCGCAGCACCCCCGGGCCACGCAGGAGGGTGCCGCAGTGCACCACTCGGACCTCATAGGGAGCGTCGACCCGGACGACCCGCATCTCGTCGCGCAACGCCACCGGGCCGACCGCGGTGACCGCCGCGATCAGACTGCCCTCGCCGCCGTCGCCCGAGACGACCTTCACGTCGGTGAAGGGAATCCACTCGGACTGCCGCTCCCAGGCGGTGAAGGCGGCGAAGACCCGCTCCGCTGGGGCCCGGATGATGACCGTCGCGGTCACCTCCCCGGCTCCGGGGGTACCGGCGGCAGCCTCGTTTGGACCTCTCACCTGGCAGCACCGTCCGCCGGGCGGACCTCCGGCCCGGCGGCTGCGTCGGCCGTCGGCGACGGGGCGGACTCCGCCCCGTCGGCAGGCCCGGACTCGGTCGCGTTGACAGGCCCGGACTCCGCCCCGTCGGCAGGCCCGGACTCGGTCGCGTCGGCAGGCCCGGACTCGGTCGCGGACGTGCCGGCCACCGGAGTCCCCGCCAGGTCGACGGCCGGCACGAGGGCCGCGTCCCGGGCCCGCCGCAACTGGTCGGCGTCCTCGGTACGCCCCTCCCGCAGCGCGGCCACCTCGGCCTGCAGCACCTCGATCAACTCGTCCTTGTACCCGATGTCGTACGCCGCCCGGCGCAGTGCCTGGTCGACCTGCGCCATCCGGTACCCGCGCAGCGCGGTGTCGAACCGGACCTGGCTGACGTCGTGCTCCAGCAACGGCCGGGTGCCGGGCAGCGGGACCGCCCGCCCGTCCGGCTCGACCGGGACCAGCCCCGGGTCGTTGCCGGTGACGAGCACGGTGACCCCGAAGACGACTGCGGCGACGGTCAACGCGGCGACCAGAACGAGGAGAAACTGATCCATGACCGAATCGTGGCATGCCGGCGCGGCAAGGGCGACCCCCTGCGGCGCGTCGTCGGTCGGCGGCGGGCTCTCCCGCCCCGGCGACCGCCGGCAGTCGGCGTACCGCAGCCGGTTAGCCTCCTGGCAGGCGGACGGGAACGGAGGCACGGATGGGGCGTACGCTGCGGCTCGGCCGACGGTCCCTGGCACCCGGGGACCTCGCGGTCATGGCGATCGTCAACCGTACGCCCGATTCGTTCTTCGACCGCGGCGCGACCTTCGCCGCGGACGCCGCGCTGCACGCGGTCGCCGCCGCGGTTGACGCTGGCGCGGACATCGTCGACATCGGCGGGGTGAAGGCCGGGCCCGGGACCGCCGTCGACGTGGCCGAGGAGATCGACCGTACGGTCGGCACGATCGCGGCGGTCCGGGCCGCCTTCCCGGACCTGGTCATCTCGATTGACACCTGGCGGGCCGAGGTGGCCAGGGAGGCGGTCGCGGCCGGCGCCGACCTGCTCAACGACACCTGGGCCGGTGCGGATCCCCGGCTCGCCGAGGTCGCGGCGGCGACCGGGGCGGGGCTGATCTGCTCGCACACCGGCGGCACCACGCCGCGCACCCGACCGCATCGGGCCGCGTTCGACGACGTGGTGGCCGACGTGGTGGGTACCGTGACCGGCCTCGCCGAGCGCGCGGTCGGTCTCGGGGTACGACCGGACGGCATCCTGATCGACCCGGCGCATGACTTCGGCAAGAACACCCGGCACTCGCTGGAGGTCACCCGGCGGCTCGCCGAACTGGTCGACACCGGCTGGCCGGTCCTGGTCGCCCTCTCGAACAAGGACTTCATCGGCGAGACCCTGGATCTGCCGGTCGACCAGCGGCTGGAGGGCACCCTGGCGGCGACGGCGGTCTCCGCCTGGTTGGGTGCCCGGGTGTTCCGGGCGCACCAGGTGGCGGCGACCCGGCGGGCGCTGGACATGGTGGCGTCGATCCGGGGCGACCGCCCGCCGGCGGTGTCCCGCCGGGCGTTGGCCTGACCGGGTTCGGGTAGCGGGTGCAGGTCAGGTCGCGGTCAGGTCCAGCGGAGCACGTTCTTGCGCCAGGCGTAAAGGATGCCCAGCGCCAGGACGGCCACGAAGACGCCCATCTCAGCGACGGTGACCAGGCCGAACCCCGGCCGGTCGAAGATCACCGCCCAGGGGAAGAGGAAGACCGCCTCCACCGCGAAGAGCACGTACAGGAACGCGTACACGTAGTAGCGGATCTGCGCCTGGGCCCAGTCGCCGCCCACCGGGTCGAGGCCGCACTCGTAGCTGGCCCGTTTACCGACCGGGTCAGCCGGGTGACCCGGCCGCAGCAACCGGTTGGCGCCGTAGCCGACTGTGAAGAAGGCGACGCCGACCAGCAGCAACAGCCCCAACGTCGCGTACGAGCCGAGGTAGCCCTGCATGTCCGGCAGCGTACCGTCCGGTCGTCGGGTCGGCGTGGGCCGAGCGGTGGAGACCGGCGTCGCCGCCCCGTGACCGTCGGGTGATTCCAGTCCCACCGGGCGGACCCGAGCCGGGTATCCGACCCGATCCGACGTAGGCTTTGCTGAGAGTGTCACCATGGTTAGGACGCCCTTACCGGACACCCCATCGTGGCACCGGGCAACGGCAGCGCCACGGCCGGCAACAGCCGCAGGACCGCCGGCAACCGCCCCAGCACGGCCGGCGATCCACGCCGCCGGCAGAAAACGAGGAGGTCAGCTCACGTGACCAAGCAGGTCCGTCAACTGGATCGGGTGGTCATCCGTTTCGCTGGCGACTCCGGTGACGGCATGCAGCTGACCGGCGACCGGTTCACCTCGGAGACCGCACAGCTCGGCAACGACATCTCCACGTTGCCGAACTTCCCGGCCGAGATCCGGGCTCCCGCCGGCACCCTGCCCGGGGTGTCCAGCTTCCAGGTGCACTTCGCCGACTACGACATCCTCACCCCCGGTGACTCGCCCAACGTCCTGGTCGCCATGAACCCGGCGGCGCTGAAGGCCAACCTCGGTGACCTGCCGCGCGGCGCGGACATCATCGTCAACACCGACGAGTTCACCCGCCGCAACCTGGCGAAGGTCGGGTACGCCACCAGCCCACTGGACGACGGCTCGCTCGACGGTTACGCCGTACACCCGGTGGCGCTGACCTCGATGACCATCGGCGCGCTCGCCGAGTTGTCCGTTTCGAAGAAGGACGCCGAGCGGGCGAAGAACATGTTCGCGCTGGGCCTGCTCTCCTGGATGTACTCCCGGCCGTACGAGTCCACCATCCGGTTCCTGGAGCGCAAGTTCGCCAAGCGTCCGGACCTGGTAGCGGCGAACATCGCCGCGTTCAAGGCCGGCTGGAACTTCGGCGAGACCACCGAGGACTTCTCGGTACGTTACGAGGTCAACCCGGCCCGGATGCGCCCGGGCACGTACCGCAACATCACCGGCAACGCGGCACTGTCGCTCGGGCTGGTGGCCGCCGGGGTCCGGGCCAAGCTGCCGGTCTTCCTCGGCGCCTACCCGATCACACCGGCCTCGGACATCCTGCACGAGTTGAGCAAGCACAAGCGGTTCGGTGTGGTCACCATGCAGGCCGAGGACGAGATCGCCGCGGTCGGCGCGGCGCTCGGCGCGGCGTACGGCGGCGCCCTCGGCATCACCACCACCTCCGGGCCCGGCGTGGCGCTCAAGGGCGAGACCATCTCGCTCGCCGTCGCGTTGGAGCTGCCGCTGGTGATCGTCGACGTGCAGCGGGCCGGGCCGTCCACCGGCATGCCGACCAAGACCGAGCAGGCCGACCTGAACATGGCGCTGTTCGGCCGGCACGGCGAGGCACCGGTCGCGGTGATCGCGCCGCGCTCGCCGTCGGACTGCTTCCACGCCGCCATCGAGGCGGCCCGGATCGCGCTCACCTACCGCACCCCGGTGCTGCTGCTGTCCGACAACTACGTGGCCAACGGTTCCGAGCCGTGGCTGCTGCCCGAGGTCGACTCCCTGCCCGACCTGCAGGTCGAGTTCGCCACCGAGGCCAACGACGACGACGGCAAGACCTTCCTGCCGTACCTGCGCGACCCGCAGACGCTGGCCCGGCCGTGGGCGATCCCCGGCACCCCCGGCCTGGAGCACCGCATCGGCGGTCTGGAGAAGGCCGACCGCACCGGCGACATCTCCTACGACCCGGCGAACCACGACTTCATGGTGCGGACCAGGCAGGCCCGGATCGACGCGATCCCGGTGCCGGACGTCGAGGTGGAGGATCCGGACGGCGACGCCCGGACGCTGGTGCTCGGCTGGGGCTCGACGTACGGGCCGATCGGCGCCGCCTGCCGGGCGTTGCGCCAGCGTGGCCTGTCGGTCGCCCAGGCGCATCTACGGCACCTGGCACCGCTGCCGGCCAACCTCGGCGAGGTGCTGCGCAACTACGACCGGGTGGTGATCCCGGAGATGAACCTCGGTCAACTGGCCCACGTGATCCGGGCCCGTTACCTGGTCGACGCGATCGGTTACAACCAGGTCCGTGGTCTGCCGTTCACCGCCACGGAGCTGGAAACCATGCTGGAAGAGGTCGTGAAGAATGTCTGAGCCCGCCCGCAACGGACGCCCCGGCGGTACGCCGGTGGCGGTCAAGCTCACCGCCAAGGACTTCAAGTCCGACCAGGAGGTGCGCTGGTGCCCCGGGTGCGGTGACTACGCGATCCTCGCCGCGGTGCAGTCATTCATGCCGGAGCTGAACATGCCCCGGGAGCGGATCGTCTTCGTCTCCGGCATCGGCTGCTCGTCGCGCTTCCCGTACTACATGAACACGTACGGTATGCACTCCATCCACGGCCGGGCGCCGGCGATCGCCACCGGCCTGTCGGTGTCCCGCCCGGATTTGTCGGTCTGGGTGGTGACCGGGGACGGTGACGCGCTGTCGATCGGCGGCAACCACCTGATCCACGCGCTGCGCCGCAATGTCAACCTCAAGATCCTGCTGTTCAACAACCGGATCTACGGGCTGACCAAGGGGCAGTACTCGCCGACGTCGGAGCTGGGGAAGATCACCAAGTCGACGCCGGTCGGCTCGGCCGACTCGCCGTTCAACCCGCTGTCGCTGGCCCTCGGCGCCGAGGCGACGTTCGTCGCCCGGACCATCGACTCCGACCGTAAGCATCTGCAGTCGGTGCTGCGCGCCGCCGCCGAGCACCAGGGTTCGGCGTTCGTGGAGATCTACCAGAACTGCAACATCTTCAACGACGGCGCGTTCGAGCAGTTGAAGGAGCCGGCGACCCGGGACGACTACCTGATCCGGCTGGAGCACGGCCAGCCGATCACGTTCGGGGCCGACGGGCAGTTCTGCGTGGTCCACCCGCCCGGCGGCTTCGGGTTGGAGGTCCGCGAGACCGCGTCGGTGCCGGCCGAGCAGATCGTGGTGCACGACGCCACGATCGCCGAGCCCGCCTACGCGTTCGCGCTGTCCCGGCTGCCCGCTGCCGATCTTCGCAACACGCCCATCGGGGTGTTCCGCAGCGTGTCGCGGCCCAGCTACGACAGCTTGATCCAGACCCAGGTCGAACAGGCCCGGGCGGCGGCCGAGGGCACCCCGGAGGAGCAGTTGGCCGGGCTGCTGCGCAGCGGCGACACCTGGTCGATCAACTGATCGGTGGCAGTCGGTTCGGATCTCAGCCGATCGACGGCGTGCTGGCCGAGGTCCGGTCGTCGCGGACATAGACCAGCAGGTCACCTGTCTCGATCTTGACGCTGTCCGGGTCGGCGAGTGACACCACCCGGCCGCGCCGGATCAGCGCGATCACCAGGTTGGCCAGTTGTCGTGGTGAGGTGCCCACCTCGTCGCGGTTCGCCGAACGCATCGCCAGCGCCATCCCCTGTCCCGGGGTGAGCAGATCCTCGACCACGTCGATCAGCGGCGGTGCCGAGGTGGACAGGCCGAGCAGCCGGCCCGCGGTGGCGGACGAGACGATGACATGGTGCGCGCCGCTCTGCCGCAGCAGCGGCGCGTTCTCCGCTTCCCGAGCGGCGGCGATGATCCGTACCTTCCCAGCGGTCAACTGCCGGACGGTCAGCGTGACCAGGACCGAGGCGTCGTCGCTGTCGGTCGCGATGATCACCGCCTTGGCGTGCTTGACGTGCGCCTCGTTGAGCACCGACGACCGGGTGGCCGATCCTTCGATGGCTACCAGCCCGGCGGAGGTCGCCTGCCGCAAGGCGATCCCGCTGCTCTCCACGACGACGATGTGCTGCTTGTCGAAGCCGTTCTCCAGCAGCGCGGAGACGGCGCTACGGCCCTTGGTGCCGTAGCCGCAGATGATCACGTGGTCCTTCACGTTCTTTCTCCACCGGGTCAGTCGAAGGTTCGTCCGGTACTGCTCGGTGAGCACCTCCAGGGTGGTGCCGACCAGGATGATCAGGAAGACCACTCGGGCGGGCGTGATGATCAGGACGTTGACCAGCCGGGCCGCCTCGGTGACCGGAGCGATGTCGCCGTACCCGGTGGTGGAGAGACTGACCACCGCGTAGTAGAAGCTGTCGAGCAGCGAGACGCCGTCGCCGTTGGCGTCCCGGTAGCCGTCGCGGTCGGCGTACACCACGGCCACCACGCCGAGCACCAGTCCGACCGCCGCCATCAGCCGCAGACTCAGTGCCCGAAGCGGCCCCTGCCGAACGGCGGGAAAGTGAATCACCGCCGGCCCGCCTCCGCCTTCATGTCCCCGTACACGCCCACAACATAGCTGTTCCGGGCTGCTTGATCTTGATCGCCTGGACAACACCTTGTGCCAGGTGCGTCCGGGACCGATCCGGTCGTATCCCGCCGCCTCAAATCTTGCTTAGAGACATTGCATCGGGACGCAGTGTTGTCGATGCTCACCCAGCGAGCCATCCATCCGCCAGTTTTCGGAGCAGTCTGTGCATCCACCACGACCGAGCGCCATTCCCGTCATCGCCCCGGGGACGGTATTACGACTCAGCAAGGACGACTGGCGGTACGGCGGACACAATCTCATACTCCAGGTGGAGCAGATGCGACCCGATCTGTCGGTCTATTACGACAATCGGTGGGTGTGGATCGTCGGACGGTCCCTCGGAACGGACGGCGGCGGGCTCGGCCGCGTGGTCGCTCTGGTCCGGGTCGCCGCGTTGCCCGGTGCACCCCGGGCCGACACCACCGACGTCGGCTGACCACAGGCCGGCCGGCCGACCGGGACCAGGTGACAGGGAGGGCCGAACAGCCGAGACGGCCGGGCGATGTGACCGGTCCGGCCGTCTCGTCTGTTTACACGCTGGTCGACAAACAATCAGGCCAACTAAAGATCGACTCCAGCTGATACCGCGAGACTGTGGACACGCTTGTGACCCACCGGTAACAAGCACGCCGACGCCACCCACGGACCGTCCACCGGAGGTATCGCGATGTCCCGACGCCTGACCACCCTGCTCACCGCCGCACTGCTCGGCCTCACCGCCGCCCTCGGCTCGGCCGGCCCGGTCGCCGCCGTGCCCGCCGACAAGCCTGCAGTGCTGTCCAGCTGGACCCAGACCAGCGCGAGCAGCTACAGCGCCTGGAACTCGGCCCGACTCAATCAGGGAGCCTGGACCACCTATCAGTTCGACTGGTCGACCGACTACTGCTCGTCCAGCCCGGACAACCCGCTCGGCTTCGACTTCCGGCTCTCCTGCCACCGGCACGACTTCGGCTACCGCAACTACAAGGCGATCGGCCAGTTCTCCGCCAACAAGGCACGGGTGGACAGCGCCTTCTACGAGGACCTCAAGCGGGCGTGTGCCCGCTACAGCAGCTTCGTCCGGCCAGCCTGCCTGAGCCTGGCCTGGACGTACTACCAGGCGGTACGCATCTTCGGCGCTCCGGTGGTGACCGCCGCCGACCTGGAGCGGGCCCGGCAACTGCAGGCCGCCGGGCCACGGCTGGCCGGCACCGACTGACCGGCACCGCCGCGCGCCGCATTGTGCCGCATCGGCCGGCCCGCCCTCCCAGGGCCGGGCCGGCCGCCGGTCACCACGGCCGGGCCGGCCGCCGGTCGCCACGGCCGCCGAGCGGGTCGGCGTCACCGACTGCGCCGGCGGACTCGTCGGCGAGCCACCGGGCGACGGTCGTCAGGTCCGGATGCTCAACGGCGAGCGCCAATGCCGCCGCCTCGACCAGACTCATCCGGCTGCCCTGCGCGTACCCGGCGTCGAACGCCCTGTCGCCGATCGCCGACCGTACCTTGGCCTGCTCCTGCGCCCAGTAGCCGCCGAACATGCCGGCCGTGCTGCGCAGCGCCGAGCGGGTCGCCTGAGCGGCACCGAACAGGCGAGCAGCGGTCGACGGGTCACCGCCCAGCGCGCACCGGACCGCCATCGCGTTCAACGTGTCGCAGGCCCGTCGGTGGAACCCGTACCGCATCCGGGAGCGCAGCGCCACCACCAGATGGTCGTGCGCGGCGACCAGGTCCCGGCGACCCAACGCCACCAGCCCGAGCAGCATGTCCACGGTCCGCCGGCCGCGCTCCGCCGGCCGGGCGGCCTCCGCCGGCCGGGCGGTGGCCAGCACCTCGGCGGCCTCGTCCAACGCCCCTCGCCGGCAGAGCAGCTCGGCCAGGCTGTACACGGCGAACAGCGCGTCGCCGACCGCGCCGTTCGCCGCTGCCCAGTCGATCACCCGCCGGCACACCTGCTCGGCCTCGACGAACTGCCCGAGATCGATGAGCGAGGCGCCCCGACCGGCCAGCACCCGGGCCAGCAGGCCCGCGTCGCCAGCCTGTCGGGCGGCGGCCTCCGCCCGGTGTGAGAACCGCATCTCCTCGCCGAACTCGCCGTCCGCGCCCGCGTGCTGCGAATGCATGTGGTACGCGGCCGCCAGCTCCGCCTCGGGAATCGCCTCGCCGGTCTCGGCGATCCGCCCGTACAGCCGGAACAGCCACAGTCGGCCTTCCCGGGCCAGGCCGCGTTCGCGCCACCACTGGTCGAGCCCGCTGGCGAGCTGCAGGCCACGCCGGGCACTGCCACCGGTGGTGCTCCACCGCAGCGCGGCCCGCAGCTCGTCGGCCAACGGATCGAGGGTGTACAGCGAAAGGGTGACCGGCTTGCCGTCCGGGCCCAGGTAGGCACGTTGCAACGCGTGCAGGGCCCAGGCCACGTGCCGGTCCCGGGCAGCCTGCTCCTCACCCGCTTCGACCAGCCGCCGTGCCGCGTACGCCCGGATCGGGTCGAGCATCCGGTAGCTGGTGCCGCCGGCCGCCGGCTCGGCCTGGATCATCGACTTGTCGACCAGCACCGCCAACGGCCCCAGCGGATCGTCCTCGAGCAGCCACTCCACGGTGGCCAGATCGATCGGTCCGGCAAAGACCGACATCCAGCGCAACAGGCGGGCCGCCCGGGGGGCCAGCGTCCGGTAGGACCAGGTGACCGTCGCCTGTAGCGTGCCGTGCCGCCGCCCGGCAGGGCGCTGCGCGTCGACCGGCTCCTCCTGCCCCGCGTCCAGCACCCCCAGGACATCGTCGAGGCGGTCCACGAGCTGCCCGACGGAGAGCACCCGCAGCCGGGCGGCGGCGAGCTCGATCGCCAGCGGCAACCCGTCCAGCCGGGCCGCCACCCGGTGCAGCTGGGCGGTCTCGGTCGGACCCGGCGGGTGACCACCACGGGCCGCCGCCGTGCGGTCCAGCAACAGTGCCACGGCGTCGCTGGGGCCGCCCGCCGGCCCCGGTTCGGCCGACATCGGCGGTATCCGCCACACCACCTCGCCGGGCACCCCCAGCGGCTCCCTGCTGGTCGTCAGCACCCGGACCTGCCGGCCACCCCCGAGCAGCCGGGCGATCACCTCGGCACACGCCGCCGGCTGGGCGTCGCAGGTGTCGAGCACCAGCAGCAGCCGGCGGGCGGCCGCATACTCGACGACGGTGTCCAGGATCGGCCGGCCCGGCTCCGGCCGCAGGCCGAACACCGCGGCGACGGCGAACGCGACCAGGCCGGGATCGGTCACCGTGGCAACATCGACGAACCACACGCCGTCCGGGTGGCCGGCCCTGGCCGGGTCCGCTGCCGGTGGTTCCGCGGCGGCACCGCCGCTGGCGTCGGCCGCGACCTCGATCGCCAGCCGGGTCTTGCCGGCACCGCCGGCACCCACCACGGTGACCAGCCGGTGTTCGGCGACCAGCTGGCGCAGCTCCTGGCGTTCGGTCCGGCGACCGACAAAGGAGCTGATCTGATTGGGCAGATTGTGGCTGGCCGAGTCGGCCGTACGCGGCCTGGGGAACTGGCGCTCCAGCCCGGCGGCGATCAACTGGAACAGCCGCTCCCGGTCGTCGAACCCGCGCAGCCGGTGCAGGCCGAGGTCGAGCAGCGAGACGCCGACCGGCAACGGGTCGGCGGCCTGGGCGGTCGCGGCGGAACAGAGGACCTGGCCACCGTGCGCCGCCGCCGCGATCCGCGCCGCGCGGTGCACCTCCGGGCTGGCGTACTCACCCCCGACCGGCTCGGCGTGCCCGGTGTGCAGCCCCATCCGCACCCGGGGTGCGACATCCGGGGTCGGCCACTCGTGCGCGGCCAGCGCCCGCTGCGCACGCCGGCAGGCGTCCAGTGCGGCGGACGCGTCGGCGAACGCCACGAAGAACGAATCCCCTTCGGTGAACAACTCCGTGCCGTCGCTGGCCGACAAGGTGCGCCGAACCAACCGTCGGTGTTCGCTGAGCACCGGGCGGTAGTCGCGGCCGAGCAGTCGGGCCAGCCTCGTCGATCCTTCGATGTCGGTGAACATGAAGGTGACCAGTCCGCTCGGCAGTGCGATCGGTGCCGACACCCGTGGAACCTCCGCCCCGCTGGGAAGTCGCGTTCATGCTGCCGCAGTCAGACAACCCAGCTCATCGCGAACCGGTCAGCGCTGTGGGTCAACTAGCATCCGCACCCGCCACCGCAGCAGCCGCCACCGCCGCCGGCCGGGGCTGGCGGCATGACCGGCAGCCCACCGGAGGTCCCGGCACCACGGCCGGTGATCGCAACGGTGGACAACAGTTTGACCGTGTCGGAATGTCCCTGCGGGCAGGACGCCGGATCGCCGGCCTGGGTCATCGGACGGTTGACCTCGAAGGTGTCGCCGCACGCGCGACAGCGGAACTCGTACCGGGGCATGTGGATAGGGTACGGCGGGAACTGACGCTTCCGGCCGGATGGGTGATACTCGACGGCATGGTCGAGGACGGGTCGGGCACGCCAGCACCACATCGGTTGCGTCCGGCGGTGCCGACGCCTGCCCGGCCGCCGCGGCAGGAGAGCATCCCGGAACCGGACCCGGTACGGTCGACCGACGCCGCGTCGACCGGCGATATCGGACCAGGCAGCGACACCGGACCGACCAGCGAGCCCCGACCACCCGGCGACAGCGAACCCGCCGGCGACGACACCCGGCCGACCGCTGGCAGCGGCACCCAGCCGACCGGGGCCTGCGCGGACGAGCAGGCGCGACCGGCGACCGATCCGCCCGGGCCGGCACCGGCATCGACACCGGCCACCACGCTTGCCGGGGTCGGTCGGCACCGGCGAGAGGACGCGCCGTTCGGCACCCGGATCGGCTGGCTGCACCCGGCTCGGCTGCGACCGGTCCGGCGCGGCCTCCGCCGGGCGGCCCGAGCGGCCGGAGCGTGGAGTCGCCGGCCGGCCGGGCGGCTGGCCCTGCCCGGGCTGCTCCTGCTCGCTCTGGTCGCCGGCAGCGGTGCCGCCGGTGCGGTGCTGGTCCCAGCGGCCGCCGGCAACCGGCAACCGGCCGCCTCGCCCACGGCGCTCGGCACCACCGCCGTACCGCAGATGCCCGAGTCCACGGACCCTGACCTGCTCGAGCCACCGGCGGATCCCCCGCTCGACGGCGGGCTGAACCCGGGTGCCCCGACCCGGCCGGCCACGGTCCTCGCCGCCTGGGCGACCCGCACCGCCAGCCGGGTCGACATACCGGTGGTGGCGATGGAGGCGTACGGCTACGCCGAGTTGGTGCTGGCCACCACCACGCCGGACTGCCGGCTGTCGTGGACCACGCTGGCCGCGATCGGCATGATCGAGTCGGCCCACGGCCGGGCGAACGGGTCACGGTTGGACGCCGACGGCCGCGCCGTACCGCCGATCACCGGGCTGCCGTTGGACGGTGCCGGCGGACGTCAGCGGATCACCGACACCGACAACGGCGAGTTGGACAACGACCCGGTGTACGACCGGGCGGTCGGCCCGATGCAGTTCATCCCGACCACCTGGGCGGAATTCGCGGTGGACGCGGACAACGACGGTGTCATCGATCCGCAGGATATTGATGACGCCAGCCTCGCTGCTGCTAACTACTTGTGCCGGAACGGGCGCGATCTGTCCACAGCTTCTGATTGGTGGAGCGCGATCCTGTCGTACAACAACGTGCAGCCGTACGCCCAGGCGGTCTTCGACACCGCCAACGACTACGGTGTCCGTAGCCGTACTTAGTGCAATCAGATAGCCACAATTTCCGGCCCGGCCACTTTCGCAACTGGCGACTTGGCGGCAAGCTAGACGCGTGATGGTACGCGAGTGGGACCCCCGAACCGCGTCGTCCGCCGAGATCTCATCTCTGCTGGACTGTCTCAACCGGGTATTCGAGGCTGACCTGCCAGGTGATCCGTACTGGCGGCCGGACTTCCTGCGGGAGTACCTGACCGAAACCATGCCCGGGGTCCGACGGATCTGCTGGCTGGCCGAGGAAACCACCGACGACGGCCGGCCGGGGCCGGTCAACGGGCACGTCAACGTGCTGCTCCTCGGCGACATCGGAGTGCTCGAGATCCTGGTCCGGCCCAACGCCCGGCGCAACGGCCTGGGCCGGGAACTGCTGGCGCTCGCCGTACGCCGCGCCTACCACGAGGGGTTCAGCTCGGTCGGTGTCGAGGTCATCGGGGGCACCTGCGCCGTCGACTTCTACGAGTCACTGGGGTTCGCCCGCCAGTTCCGGGAGATCCGCAGCGTGCTCCGACTGCCGGCGGTCGACTGGACCGCGATCGAGAAGACGGCGCAGGACCCGGTCCCCGGGTACCAGATCGAGTTTCACCCGGGCGGGCCGCCGGAGGGCCTGGTCGATGCGTACGCCCGGACCAAGGCCGAGCAGAGCGTGCCGGAGGACGGCGACCTGGACCTGCGGCCCAGCTCCTACGACCCGGACCGGCTCCGGGACAGCCTCGACTGCCTACGTCGCCGCGGCATGACGCCGTACATCGTGCTGGCCCGGCACCTGGCCAGCGGCGCGGTGGCCGGGCTGACCGAGGTGGTGGTGCCGGCTCAGCACCCGACCCGGGCCGACCAGTACGACACCATCGTCGCCCAGGCCCACCTGGGGCACGGCATAGACCGGGCGATCAAGGCACGGATGCTGCTGGAGCTGCGTACCGTCGAGCCGCGGCTGGCCGAGGTGCAGACCTGGAACGCCGAGGGCGACGAGGATCTGATCGCGATCAACGCGGAACTCGGCTACCAGCCCGACCGGGACTGGTGGGACTACGGAGCCGACATCCCGACCCTGATGCACCGGCTCGGCGTGCGCAGCTGAACGACCCGGGTCGGTGGATGCGCCATCGACCCGGGCTGGCGGGTGCCGTCGACACCCCCGGTCAGAGGGCGTTCGCGACCTCCGTCGCCCAGTAGGTGAGGATGATCTGCGCGCCGGCCCGCCGGATCGACGTCAACGTCTCCAGGATCACCCGGTCCCGGTCGATCCAGCCGTTCGCGGCGGCAGCCTCGACCATCGCGTACTCGCCGGAGACCTGGTAGGCGGCGACCGGGACGTGCACCCGCTGGCGGACCGCCGCGATCACGTCCAGGTACGGCAGCGCCGGCTTGACCATCACCAGGTCGGCGCCCTCGGCGACATCCAGCTCGACCTCGCGCAGCGACTCCCGCAGATTCGCCGGATCCTGCTGGTAGGTCCGCCGGTCACCGACCAGCGCCGACTCCACCGCCTCGCGGAACGGCCCGTAGAACGCCGAGGCGTACTTCGCCGCGTACGCGAGCAGTGCTGTGTCGGTGTACCCGGCCGCGTCCAACGCCCGGCGCACCACCCCGACCTGGCCGTCCATCATCCCGGACGGGCCGAGCATGTCCGCGCCGGCTTCGGCCTGCGCGACAGCCAGCTGCGCGTACGCGGCGAGCGTCGCGTCGTTGTCCACCGTCCCGTCGGCGGCGAGCAGGCCACAGTGCCCGTGCGAGGTGAACTCGTCGAGGCAGAGGTCGCTCATCACCACGGTGGCGTCACCGACCTCGGCGACCACGTCCCGGATGGCGACGTTCAGCACCCCGGCCGGGTCGACACCGGCGGAACCGGTCGCGTCCCGGCGCTGCGGCACGCCGAACAGCATGATCCCGCCGACCCCGGCCGCCACCGCCTCGGCGGCGGCCTTGCGCAACGAGTCCCGGCTGTGCTGGACCACACCGGGCAGCGACGGGATCGGTCGCGGCCCGGTGAGCCCTTCCTTGACGAACATCGGCAGCACCAGCTCGGCCGGGGACAGCCGGGTCTCCTCGACCAGCCGCCGCACCGCGGCGGTGCGGCGCAGCCGGCGTGGCCGGCTCTGCGGGTACGTCATCGCCCATCGTCTCCTGGCTCAGGCGGTCGCCGACTCGGTGGCCGCGCAACGGTCAGCCTGCGCACTGGTCGCCGGCTCAGCGGAACCGCAGCGCCGTCGGACCCTGCACCTTGGAACCGCGCCGTTGCTTGGCCGGCATCGCCACCAGCTTCTCCCGCAGCTCGACCGCATAGCCCGCCAGCGCCTCGACCAGCTCCGGCACCGACGCGTGCGCCGGCTGCACGTCCACCCGCAGGCCGAACTCGGTGGCGGTCTCGGCGGTCTTCGGGCCGATCACCGCGACCACCGTCCGGGCGTGCGGCTTGCCGGCGATACCGACCAGGTTGCGAACGGTGGACGAGGAGGTGAACAGCACCGCGTCGAAGCCGCCGGACTTGATCGCGTCGCGGATCTCGGCCGGCGGCGGCGCGGCCCGCACCGTCCGGTACGCGGTGACGTCGTCGACCTCCCAGCCGCGCTCGGTCAGCCCGGCGGCGAGGGTCTCGGTGGCGATGTCCGCCCGGGGCAGCAGCACCCGGCCCACCGGGTCGAGGATCTCGTCGTGCGGCGAGAACTCGGCCAGCAGCCCTTCGGAGGACTGCTCACCGGCCGGCACCAGCTCGGGCTGGATTCCGAAGGCGCGGACCGCGTCCGCGGTCGCCTCGCCGATGCAGGCGATCTTGACCCCGCCGAAGTGCCGGGCGTCCAGTCCGTGCTCAGCGAACTTCTCCCACACCGCCCGTACGGCGTTGACCGAGGTGAAGACGACCCAGGCGTACCGGCCGTCGACCAGGCCCTTGACCGCCCGCTCCATCTGCGCCGGGGTACGCGGCGGCTCGACCGCGATGGTCGGCACCTCGCACGGGATGGCGCCGTAGGCGCGCAGCTGGGCGCTCATCACGCCGGCCTGCTCCTTGGTCCGCGGCACGAGCACCTTCCAGCCGTACAGCGGCCGGTTCTCCCACCAGCTCAGCTTGTCCCGCTCGGCTACCCCGGCACCGAGGGTGAGCACCACCCGACCGGTGAAACCGAGCGCGGCGGCGACGAAGCTGTCCACCGTCGAGGTGGTGGTGTACTGGGTCTCGCCGGTCCCGTCCCCGGTCACCGCGACCGAGGTGGCACCGTCGACGCCGGCGGCGAGCAGTCCGTCGCGGACCGCGGCGAGCTCCCCGGCGTCGACCGCGAGGGCGAGCGAGCCCCGGCCGACCGCCGCGGCGAGCGCCTCGAAGTCGAGGCAGGCGGTGTCGTCGACGTCGGCCACCGTACGGATGCCGGGCAGCGGCACCCCGGCGTAGCCGGCCACCCCTTCGGCCTGGCTGACCCCGGGGACCACCTCGAACGGCACTGCGGTACGCGCGACGGCCTGCACCTCGGTCACCACCGCGTGGTGACCGAACGGGTCGCCGCAGACCAACCGAACCGCGGCCTGCCCGGACCGGGCGGCGGAGATCAGCACCTTTGCCACGTCACCTGGCGCGCCCTCGGCCGGGCTGAGCTGGGTGTCCGTTTTGGCGCTGGCGCGGACCGCGGCGAGCAGCGTCTCCGGGACGCCCCGGTCGTAGACGACCTGGTCCGCCTCGGCCAGGGCGTCGTGCGCCCGGCGGGTCAGCAGGCCCGGGTCGCCGGGGCCGGCGCCCACGAACGCGATGTGGCCGGCGAGCTTACGGGTGCGGGTCATTTATGCTCCCCATGTTCTGGGTCGTCGCGCCGGACGGATTGGGCGCTGAAGGTCGCTGGGGTACCACGCCGTCGCCATCCGCGGTCCTGGACGGACCGCCGGGCGTGGCCCCCGGAAGGATCGTGTCGGCTCCGGCGTCGAGCAGCTCGGCGGCGAGCGCCGCGCCGATCTCGACGGCGGTGGCCGGGGGACCGGTGCGCGACAGTCTGATCTCCCGGAGTCCGTCCGGGCTGATCACCGCCCCGCGCAGGTAGATCTCGTCGCCGTCATCCCCCTCGGCGACTTCCGCGTACGCCGCGACCGGTGCGCTGCAGCCGGCCTCCAGCGTCGCGAGCAACGACCGTTCCGCGGCGACCGCGGCCCGGGTCGGTGCATGGTCGAGCGTGCCGAGCAGCTCGACCAGGTCGGTGTCGTCGGCCCGGCATTCGACGGCCAGGGCGCCCTGGGCGGGCGCCGGCAGCATCAGCATCGGGTCGAGAGTCTCGGTGATCTCGGCGGTCCGGCCGAGCCGGGCCAGGCCGGCCCGGGCCAGCACGATCGCGTCGAGATCGGGCTGCGGGCCGCGCACCCGGCCGATCCGGGTGTCGACGTTGCCCCGGATCGGGGTGACCACGAGCTGACGGCCGAGGGCGTTCAGCTGGGCGATCCGGCGCAGTGCCCCGGTGCCGACGGTGGCCCCCGGCGCGAGCTCGGCGAGCATCCGGCCGTCCCGGCTGATCAACGCGTCACGCGGATCCTCCCGGGGCGGCACCGCCGCGACCAGCAGCTCCGCCTGGCCGGCGGTGGGCAGGTCCTTGTACGAGTGGACCGCGAAGTCGATCTCCTTGGCCAGCAGCGCGTCGCGCAGCGCGGATACGAACACGCCGACGCCGAGCGCGGCGACCGGCGCGGTGGACCGGTCCCCGGCGGTGACGATCTCCACCAGTTCGACGTCGCGGCCGGTGGCGGAGCGCAGCGCGGCGGCGACCCGACCGGACTGGGCGGTGGCCAGGGCGCTGCCCCGGGTGCCCAGGCGCAACACACTCATCGGTCGGCCTCCAGGTCCGGCACGTCGCCGGCGGTGGAGGTGCCCGGCACCTCCAGGTCGAACAGTTGGCGCAGCAGCGCGGCGTACTGGTCACCACCGGGCTCGGCGGCGAGCTGACGCACCCGTACGGTCGGCGAGTGCAGCAGCCGCTGGACCACCCGGTGCACGGTGTGCGCGACCTCGGCGCGCTGGTCGTCGGTGAGGTCAGGCCGACGCTGCGCGAGTCGGCGCAGCTCGGCGCCGACCACGTCGTCGGCGCGGCCGCGTAGCGCGGCCACGGTGGGGGCCACGTCCGCGCCGCGCATCCAGCTGAGGAACGACTCCACCTCGGTGTCGACGATCCGGGTGACGGCCGCCGTGTCGGTCGCGGCGGGCGCGTCGGTGAGTGCGCCGGCCAGGCCGTCGATGTCGATCACCGCGACGCCGGGCAGCGCTGCGGCGGCCGGCTCCACGTCCCGGGGTACGGCGAGGTCGAGCAGGACCAGCGGACCGGTCCGGTCGCCCGGGCGGGCGGCCAGCACCCCGGTGACGGCGTCGCGGGTGAGCACCGGCTCGGCCGAGGCGGTGGCGCTGATCACCAGGTCGACCTGGCTGAGCGCAGCCGGCAACTGGTCGTACGGCACCGCGGTGGCACCGTACGCACCGGCCAGCCGGACCGCCCGGTCGTCCCGGCGGTTGACCACCCGGATCGACTCGACTCCCAGCCGGGCCAGGGTGGCGACCGCCAGGGCGCCCATCGCGCCCGCGCCGAGGACCAGCACCGGCCGGCCGGGCAGCCCACCGGGCAGCAGTTCGCCGCCGACCCGCAGGGCCGCGCTGACCACGCTCTGGCCGGCCCGGTCGATCCCGGTCTCGGCGTGCGCCCGCTTGCCGACCCGCAGCGCCTGCTGCATGAGCTCGTGCAGCAGCCGGCCGGTGGCGTCGGCCTCGTTGGCGACGTGGTAGGCGTCGCGCAACTGGCCGAGGATCTGCGCCTCACCGACCACCATCGAGTCGAGCCCGGCAGCCACCCGGAACGTGTGTTCGACGGCGGCCTGGCCGTAGTGCACGTACAGGTGGTCGGCCAGCTCGCCGGGGGCGCTGCCGACCCGGTCACCCAGCACGCCGCAGATGTCGGCGAGACCGCCGTGGAATCCGGTGACCGCCGCGTAAACCTCGACCCGGTTGCAGGTGGAGAGCACGACGGCGGCGTCAACGTACGGCTGGGCGAGCAGCCGGCGCAGCGTCTCGGGCACGTCGGTCGGGGCGACGGCCAACCGCTCCAGGGTGGCGACCGGCGTGGTCCGGTAGGACGCGCCGACGACGAGAAGGTTCATGAGCCGACCGCCTCCGCCGGGCCGGCCGAGTCGAAGCTGGCACCGGACGCGTCGAAGCTGGCCGCGGCGGCGTCAAAGGATGCCGCGGCGGCGGGCCCGCCGCCCAGCCCACCTGGCAGCGCCGTCAGCCCCGGCACGCCGTGGTCGTGACCGGAGGCCGACTTGCGGTGCTCGTGGAAGGAGAGGATCTGCAACTCGATCGCCAGGTCGACCTTGCGGACGTCGACTCCGGCGGGCACCACCAGTACGCACGGCGCGAAGTTGAGGATGCTGGTGACTCCGGCGGCCACCAACTGGTCGGCGACCTGCTGCGCGGCCGCGGCCGGGGTGGCGATCACCCCGATGGCGATCGACTCCTCGGCGGCCACCGCCGGCAGGTCGTCGATGTGCCGGACCACCAGTCCGTTGATCTGTTCACCGACCCGGTCGGTGTCGGCGTCGAAGAGCGCGGCGATGCGGAACCCCCGGCTGGCGAAGCCGGCGTAGCCGGCCAGCGCGTGGCCGAGGTTGCCGACCCCGACGAGCGCGACGGCCCGCCGATGGGTGAGCCCGAGCACGTACTCGATCTGCTCGATCAGCAACGCGATGTCGTAGCCCACGCCACGGGTACCGTACGAGCCGAGTTGGGACAGGTCCTTGCGCAGCTTGGCGGAGTTGACTCCGGCCGCGCTGGCCAGCCCTTCACTGGAAACGGTCTCGTGACCGGCGTCGGCGAGAGTGTGCAGGGCACGGAGATACTCCGGGAGTCGCGCGACCGTCGCCTCAGGGAGGTCCGGCAGCGCCGGAACGGCGTCGACCCGGCCGGACGCGCCTGGCTGGCGGTGCTGACTCATGTGTCTCCGTGCGATGCGATCATTGACCCGCCGGCCCGGCCGGTCAGTCCGGTGCCCCTGTGGCAACCGCCGTCACCTGTTGTGCTATCGGGGCTCGTCAGGATTACAGCGTAGGCGCTTGTGAACGCGTGCACAAATCGCGATCTTGATCGACGGTGATGGACGAGCCACTGGATCCACGCTACCCGTCACACCGGTTTCATCCGGCGACAGCAGCACCATTATTACCAATTTCCGGCTTTTTGCCGCGCGCCGCTCCGACAGGGGGGGGGACAACCCCACCGCGATCGGCGGGCCGGCAGGAGTGACCGGCCCGCCACCTGGCACCTAGCGTCACTGCCTTGACTTCCTCCCCGCCTAAGGGACGGGGATTCCCTGGGTTGCCCCAGGGGGTTCCCGTTTCACCGACGACCGCCCTGTCCGAGAGGAGGACTCCCGGTGAGGTCGCACGCCGCCTCCACAGGCAGTCACGGAGAGCCCCTCCGCGAGGATGTTGCGGGCCGCGTCGACGTCCCGGTCGTGGGCCTGCCCGCACCGGCAGGTCCACGACCGGACGGCCAACGGCATCCGGTCGGCCAGTTCGCCGCAGGTGGAGCACCCTCGGGTCGACGGGATCCAGCGGTCCACGACCACCAGGTCCCGGCGGCTTTCCCTGCCCTGCTGCGCAGGGGTTCCGTCTCCTCCCCGGAAGGACTCTGATGACCGCAGTCGGCATTCCGCCCGCCCTCGCACCGGCCAGCCGGCAGACGACGTTGCGTCGGCTCGCCAACGACTCCCTGTACGTACTCACCAGCCTGCCGCTCGCGTTGGCGAACTTCGTCGTCGGCGTCGTCGGTTTCGCACTCGGCGTCGGCCTGGTGGTCACCGTCGTCGGCCTGCCGGTGCTCAGCGGCACGCTGGCCACCGTCCGCGCGTTCGCCCAGCTCGAACGGCACCGGATGGCCGGGGTCCTGGCCGCCGCCCGGGTGCAGCCGCGATACGTGACGCCGGGACCGGACGCCGGCACCTGGCGACGGATCCTCGCCCCGCTCACCGACCCCCAGTCCTGGCTCGATCTGGCGTTCGGTGTGCTGCGCCTACCGGTGGCCCTGATCGCCGTGCCGGTCACCGTCACCTGGTGGGCCGGGGCGCTGGCCGGCTCGCTCTACTGGACGTACGACTGGTTACTGCCCGCCGACCCGGAGGACGGCCTGGCGCCGCTGCTCGGCCTCGGCGACGCGTCAGGGACCCGGATCGCGTTGTACACCGCGATCGGGCTGTTCTTCCTGGTCACCCTGCCGATCGTGGTACGCGGTTGCGCGTTGCTGCAAGCCGGCCTCGCCCGCGGCCTGCTCACCGGGGTGGCGCAGATGCGCGACCGGATCACCGACCTGGAGGAGCAGCGGCAGGCCGCGGTCAGCGCGGAGGCGACCGCACTGCGCCGGCTGGAACGCGACATCCACGACGGGCCGCAGCAGCGACTCGTCCGGCTCGCGATGGACCTGGGGCGGGCCCGCGAGCAGTTGGCGGCCGACCCGGACGCCGCCCGGCGTACCCTGGACGAGGCGCTGGACCAGACCCGGGAGACGCTGGCCGAGCTACGTGCCCTGTCCCGTGGCATCGCACCGCCGATCCTGGTCGACCGGGGGTTGCCCAGTGCGCTCGCCGCCCTGGCCGGACGCGGCGTGGTACCGGTCGACCTGTCGGTCGACCCCCGGCTCGGCACGGCCGCGACACGGCCCGACCCGGCCGTGGAGAGCAGTGCCTACTTCGTGGTGGCCGAGGCGCTGACCAACGTCGCCAAGCACAGCGGGGCAACCGCCTGCAGTGTCGGGGTACACCGCCACGACGGCGGGTTGACAATCGTGGTGGCCGACGACGGAACCGGCGGTGCCCACCTCGCCAAGGGGCACGGACTGGCCGGACTCGCCGACCGGGTGCGGGCGCACGGCGGCACTCTCGCGGTGCACAGCCCACCGGGCGGGCCTACCGAGATCCGCGCCGAGCTGCCCGGCTGAGCCGAGGTGGTAGACATGGCACCCATGCGAGTGGTGATCGCCGACGACGCCGTACTGCTGCGGGAGGGCCTGGTCCGGCTGCTGAGCGAGCACGGCCACCGGGTGGTGGCCGCGGTCGGCGACGGCCCGGCCCTGGTCGAGGCGGTCACCGAACACCGTCCGGACGTCTCGATCGTCGACGTACGCATGCCGCCGACGCACACCGACGAAGGGTTACGGGCGGCGGTGCGGATCCGCGAACTGGTCCCGGGAGCGCCGGTGCTGGTGCTGTCCCAGTACGTCGAGGTGTCGTACGCCGACGATCTGCTCGCCGACCGCGCCGGCGCCGTCGGCTATCTGCTCAAGGACCGGGTCGCCGCGATCGCCGAGTTCCTCGACGCCGTCGCCCGGGTGGCCGGCGGGGGCACGGTGCTCGACCCGGAGGTGGTCGGTCAGTTGCTGGTCCGGCGCCGCCGCGACGACCCACTGCGCCAGCTCACCCCGCGGGAACGGCAGGTGCTCGGGCTGATGGCCGAGGGGCGGTCGAACACCGCCATCGCCCGGCTGCTGGTGGTCACCGACGGGGCCGTCGAAAAGCATATCCGCAACATCTTCAACAAGCTCCAGCTGGCGCCGGACACCGAACAGCACCGCCGGGTGCTCGCCGTACTGACCTACCTGCGAGGCTGACCGGATCAGTGATCGGCCGCCAGTCGTACCGCCTCGGTGAGGGACTCCGCGACCGGCACGCCACGGGCCCGGAGCCGGTCCGGGTCGGTGAAGCCGCCGGTGTACAGGATGCAACTTGCACCGACCGCCTCGGCGGCGTCCGCATCGTCGATCGAGTCGCCGATCAGCACGGCTCGGGCCGGGTCCACACCCAGCGCGGTCAGGTGCCGGTCGAGGTGACCGGCCTTGCGGTCGCCGCCGACCGCCGTCCGCAGCCCGTCGATGCGCCGGAAGGTCCGGGTCAGGCCGTACGTGTCGACCAACGGGACCAGCTCGTCATGGAACCACATCGAGAGCAGCGACTGGCTGCCCGACCAGCTGAGCAGCGCCCGTTCGGCGTCCTCGGCGAGTCCGCAGGTGGTCAGACCGGCCCGGTACGCGGCGTGGAAGATCTGGTCCAGCCGGCCGAACTCCTCGGCGTCGACCGCCCGGCCGAGAACGTCTGCGTAGTAGTCCGCGACCGGCCGGCGGAAGGCCACCCGGTGTTGTTCGGGGGTGAGCACCGGGCCGTCGACGGTGGCGATCGCGTGGTTGGTCGAGGTGACGACCAGCGCCAGGTCGTTGAGCAGGGTGCCGTTCCAGTCCCAGACCAGATGGGTGTCAAGCGGGGCCACGGCGGCACGATACCGGCCACCGGCGTCACCGGACCAGCAGGTCAGCCGACCGATCGGCCGCAGGCCACTCGACCGGTCAGCCGGTCAGCCGACCGGTCGGCGCAGATCGTCGAGCAGCCGCTGCTCCTCGACGCGCCAGTACCCGTGCTCCCGGCCGTCGAGCAGCACCACCGGGAGCCGTTCGCCGTAGTCACGCTCCAGCTCGATGTCAGCGGTGACGTCCTGCTCAACCCATTCGTCGCCGGTCTGCCCCGTCACCCGGGCGATCGCCGCGCGGGCGTCGTCGCAGAGGTGGCAGCCGGGGCGGGTGATCAAGGTGATTCTGGGCTGGCGGTGCGACACGCCAGGGAGCTTACCGCTTCCCGACAACCAAAGCGTCGGGTAACCGACAGCGGACAGCCAGTGCGACATGGGCACGCCGCCCTGCGGAAATACTTCGTCGTTGTGTAACGGACTCCACACGCGTGGGTGACGTTGGCCCTATCATCGCCTTGGGTCGACTCACCCGTTTTGCCGTGAGTCGCCACCCCTCAGCCCGAGGAGGCCGCCGTGCCCGTTGTCGCACCGCACCAGCACCTCAGGAGGGTTCGCCGGTCCATGACGCTCACCACCGACCTGCCGGACTGCGCCGGCATCAGCGCCGGTATCAGCACCCAGCTCACCGACCCAGGTGCCCGGGCCCAGCAACACGCCGGGTCGCCGCAGGCACGAACGGAGGACGCCCAATGAGTGTCTACTCCCCGCAGATCGTTCTCCCGTCGGCCAGCCGCGAGGTGACTGCCGCCCGGATCGCCCTCGCCGAAGGGTTGTCGCTGCTACGTGCGTCGATGCACGAGATGCTCAGCATCACGATGCGCGGCGACGGCGGCACCCGAGGGACCCGGCCACGCACCCAGCCCAACGAAGGGCCGAGCCGACGCCAGCCCGGCACCAACAGCAAGCCGATGGGTGGCGCGGTGGCCGCCCCGGCCCGGCCGACCATGCCGACCCAGCCGGACGGCAACGAGGCGGAGACCACCGTGCTGCCGGTCATCCCCGACCAGGGCAGTCGGTCCGGCGCACCACCAGGCGGCTATCCGGACCGGCCAGACCCGTCCGATCCCGCCCGCGAGGTCTGGGCGCTGGTGGAACGGGCCCAGGCGGGCGAGACCGAGGCGTTCGGTCTGATCTACGACCGGTACGTGGACACCGTATTCCGGTTCGTCTATTTCCGGGTGGGCAACCGGCAACTCGCCGAGGACCTCACCTCGGATACCTTCCTGCGCGCCCTGAAGCGGATCGGCAGCTTCACCTGGCAGGGCCGGGACCTCGGGGCCTGGCTGGTGACCATCGCCCGCAACCTGGTCGCGGACCACTTCAAGTCGGGACGGTACCGACTGGAAGTTACTACGGGTGACGTAATGGATGCAGAGCGCGAGGATCGCGGCCCGGAGGGAAGCCCCGAGGCAGCGGTCGTCGACCACATCACCAACGTCGCCCTGCTGACCGCCGTCAAGCAGCTCAACCCGGAGCAGCAGGAGTGCATCGTTCTCCGTTTCCTGCAAGGCTTCTCGGTCGCCGAGACCGCCCGGGCGATGGGCAAGAACGAGGGGGCGATCAAGGCCCTGCAGTACCGGGCGGTACGGGCACTGGCCCGACTCCTGCCCGACGGTTTCCAACCGTGACTGAGTCCGGACAGAAGGCAACCACAGTCACGCGTAGTGATGAATCTCGCCACCGGCCCGTAACCCAACTGACCACTCAGGCGTTTCTTGGGGTGCGACCGATGATGCCAGCACCTCGCCAGCCATCAGGCAGCGTGCCAGGACCCGCAACGGGTCACCTCCCCAGCGACCCTGGCCGTGGTCGCACCGGATAGTGGCGACACCCGCCGCTGAAGCCGTGACCTGCGAAGGGAGGTGTCCGCGATGAGCAAGCTCAATCTCTTCCGCCGACGCGCCGAACGATTCGCACAACTTCTCGACCGCGCCGAGGGCGCAGGGCGGCACCATGTCCGCGATCCGCTGGACGACGAGCTGGCCGGGCTCACGGCACTCGGGCGCCGAATGTCCGAGATGCCGAAATCACCGGACAACGGCGTGGACCCGGACTACCGGGCACACCTGCGCGCCGTGCTGATCGCCACCGCCGAGCGCGAAGGCATCGGCGCCGGCGCACCGACGGCTCCGTACCGCCGCCTGCCCGAACGGCCCCGGTCCCGCTGGTTCGCCGGTCGGGCGGCGGGGGCCCGCGCGGCGACGACCGCGGGCCGGGCCCGGACCCGCGCGGTCATCATCGCCACCGTCGCGTTCGGGGCGATCACCGTCTCCGGCATGTCCGCCGCCACCGAGCAGGCGGTGCCGGGCGACACCCTGTACGGGATGAAACGATCCACCGAACGGGCCCAGCTCGCCCTGGCCCAGTCCGACTCCTCCCGCGGACAACTGCTCCTCAGCTTCGCAGAAGTACGGATGGGCGAAGCGCTCATCGTGTACGACGAGCCCACCGCGTTCAGCGCAGTGCTGGACGACATGGACGGCCAGACCCGGGAAGGCGTCCGGCTGCTCACCTCCGCCGCCGCGCTCGGCGGTGACGAGAGCCCACTGGACGTGATCGACTCTTTCGTGTCCACGCAGCGTCCCACGTTGCGGCAACTCGCCGACGGGTCGGCGGCGAACCGGGACAGGGTCGGCGAATCACTCACCCTCCTCGACCGGGTCCGGGCCCGGACCACGGCGTTGCGCGACGAGCTGACCTGCTCGGCTCCGGCGACCAGCGACAGCGACGAACTCGGCCCGCTGCCGGCCCGCTGCGTATCGGCCGAGCCGGCCGGTAGCATCCGTGTCCCGGGCGGCCTGGTCGGGCCGCCCGTCGTCGAGTCGCCGGGCGACCGGGGCCGCGCTGACGTCGCACCCGCCCCCGCCGCAGGTGCCGACTCGTCGATCGGCCCGGAGTTCGACGACCGGCCGTCGACCAGTCCGCAGCAGCCGAGCCTCGCCGAGCCACAGGTCGGCGAGGCCACCGAGACGGATCTGCCGGGCCCGCGCCCGGCGGTCAAGGACAACCCGGCCGCTGACCGGTGACCTGACCGGGCCGGTGGCGCCGCCCGACGGGAGAGTGATGCCGGCGTGCCCCGCACCCGCAAGGTGACCATCAGTACGGACGGTGCCGGTCACACCACGGGCTGGGCGACCACCGGGCTGGCAGCCGCGACACCGGTGGCCCCGGACCAACGGGCAGCGGCCTTCTTCGACGTCGACAACACCATGCTGCGTGGCGCGTCAATTTACTGGCTGGCGCGCGGCCTCGCCGCCCGCAACTACTTCACCACCGCCGACCTCGCCCAGTTCGCCTGGCGGCAGGCGCGGTTCCGGCTGCTCGCCGCGGAACACGCCGGGGACATGTCACACGCCCGGGAAGCGGCCCTGGCGTTCGTCGCCGGTTGGCGGGTCAGCGACGTGGAACGCCTCACCGAGGAGATCTTCGACGAGTTGATGGCGTCTCGGATCTGGCCCGGCAGCCGGGCCCTGGCGCAGGTGCACCTCGACGCCGGACAACGGGTGTGGCTGGTCAGCGCAGCTCCGGTCGAGGTCGGCCGGGTGATCGCCCAGCGTCTCGGGTTGACCGGTGCGCTCGGTACCGTCGCCGAGGTAGTCGATGGAACGTACACCGGTCGGCTGGCTGGCGAACTGATGCACGGCCCGGCCAAGGCCGAGGCGATCGTGCAGCTCGCCGCAGTCGAAGGGCTCGAGCTCGCCCGCTGCAGCGCGTACAGCGACTCCGCCAACGACCTGCCGATGCTCACCGCCGTCGGACACCCGGTCGCGGTCAACCCGGACACCGCGCTGCGCCGCCAGGCACGGGAGCAGGGCTGGCAGGTCCGGGACTTCCGGACCGGTCGCAAGGCGGCGCGGATCGCGGTACCGTCGACGGTCGCCGCCGGTTTCCTGGCCGGCGCGGTGACGGCCGGCCTGGCCATCCGCCGCCGCCGGGTGACAGGCTGACCAGGACGCAGACATCCGGCTCACTCGGGCCGGGTATCCGGCCCACCCCGGCCGGCGACGCCGGCATCGGATCAGGAAGGCATCGGTGTGACCGTCACCGCACGCCCGGTCGAGTCGACCGGGGCGCCCAGCCACCCGCCAGGCCGGCACCGCCGCCACCGTCCGTGGCATCTGGCCGGACTGGCCGGCGCGCTGGCAGCCGCGGTCCTGCTGGTCGTGTTGCCGCAGGCCGGCCCGACGACCAGCGCGGACGAGCCGGGCCGGCTGCGTACCGTCGCCGAGGTCTGGCCGGCGGCCGAGATCACCGAGGTACCCGCCAACCTCGCCGACGGGCCGGCGTACAGCCCGGTGCTGTTCCTCGACGGCGGCACCTCGGTCGGCACCGCGCCGAGCCCGGACGGCACCGCGCTGCGGCTGGTCGTACGGGCCGCCGACGGATCGGTACGGGAACTGCGTCGGCTCCCGCTCGGCGCTACCCCGCAGTTCGGTGGGTTCACCGCCAACGGGGACACGTTGGCCTGGTCCGAGTCGGTCGCGGACGAGGACGGCCGGGGGCGGACCGAGATGTGGGCCGCCGGCTGGGTCGACGACGCCGAGCCACGCCGGCTCACTACCGACACCGGCGACGTGGTCTTCTTCAACTCCCAGTACGACATGGTGATCAACGAAGGCAGTCTGTACTGGGTCGCCGTGGCACCCGGGACCGAACCGGCGACCGAACTGCGGTCGGTCCCGTTGGCCGGCGGCGAGGTGACCGTACGCACCGATCCGGGTGCCTGGGCGTTGTCCAGGTGGCCGACGATGGTCAGCGCCGGCAGCGGCGAGACCGGCCCGATCCGGATCCGTGATGTGGTCGAACGCCGGATCACCGACGTGCCCGCCGGCCCGACCGAGCTGGTCACCTGCGGTCCCACCTGGTGCCGGGTGCTGGTGCTGGCGGCGGACGGCCCAGGCCGCATCGACCTGATGCGCCCGGACGGTACGGACCGTCGGCGCATCGGCGACGGCTCGGTGACCGCAAGCACCATCGACGTCGCCGTGCTGGACCGGTTCGAGGTGCTGTCGCTGTCGTCGGCACCCACCTCACTGACCAACTCGCAGCAGTTGATCATTTACGATCTGCAGCTCGACGAGGCGATCGTGGTGAGCGACGACGTGGGCATGGTGCTCTGCCGGGGCGGTGTGCTGTGGTGGTCGGTCGGCGACGACAGCGCCGCCTCCTGGCAGGTGCTGGATCTGCGTAGCTTGACGGACTGACCGGCTCAGCGGCCGAACGGGTCCGGCCGACGGTCCAGCAGCCGGTGCAGGGCCTGCTGGATCGTCTCCCGCACCTGATCAGCCAGGTTGAACACGACCAACGGGTCATCGGCGTGGTCGGCGAACTGGGTGGTCGGGATCGGCGGGCAGAACTCGATCAGCCATTTACTCGGCAACGGCACCAGGCCGAGCGGCCCCAGCCACGGAAACGTCGGCGTCACCGGGAAGTACGGCAGGCCGAGGATCCGGGCGAGCGGGGCGATGTTCGCCAGCATCGGGTAGGTCTCCTCGGCGCCGACGATCGCCACCGGAACGATCGGCGATCCGGTCCGGATGGCCGCCGAGACGAACCCACCCCGACCGAACCGTTGCAGCTTGTAGCGCTGCGAGTACGGTTTTCCGACTCCTTTGAAGCCCTCCGGGAAGACCCCGACCAGTTCCCCACCACCGAGCAACCGCTCGGCGTCCGGGTTGCAGGCCACCGTACCGCCGAACTTACGGGTCAGTTCGGACAGCAACGGCAGCCGGAAGACCAGGTCGGCGCTGAGCAGCCGCAGGTGCCGGTGCCGCGGATGCTCGTCGTGCAGGATCGCGGTGAGCACGGCCGCGTCCAGCGCGACCGTGCCGGAGTGGTTGCCGACCACGAGCCCGGCACCGTCCACCGGCAGGTGTTCGATCCCGGACACCTCGGTGCGGAACCACTCGCGGTACAGCGCCCGCAGCACCGGCAGGAACACGCCTTCGGTGAGATCGGGATCGAAGCCGAACTCGTCCACCTCGTACTCACCGGTCAACCGGCGGCGCAGAAACGCCAGGCCGGCGGCCACCCGCTGATCCCAGACGTCGCCGGGTCGGTCCGGCACGCTCATGCCAGCTCTCGCTGATCGCCGGCGTGGGCTGCGCGGACCCGGCGGATGCCGTCCAGGATCGCCTGCTCGGCGGCGGCCAGCCGGTCGCGGGCGAGCAGCGCCCGGTCCGGGTGGGCGCGCAGGAAATCGTCGAAGGCGGCCTGCGTCGACCGCGGCTCGAACCCGAACTCGCGGATCAACCGGGAGGTGTCGACCACCCGGCCGTGGACGAACAGGTCTATCTGGTCGAACCCGTAGCGCCCGACACCGAAGGCCCGGGTGACGCCAGCGGCGCCGGACAGCCCCGGCTCCAGCACCGGTACGGCGACCCGGCCGGCCCGCCGGATCGCCTGGGAGAGGGTGAGTACGCCCGGACCGGCGACGTTGAACGTGCCCGGACGGTCCTCCACCACGGCCCGGTGCAGCACCTCAAGCGCGTCGTCGACGTGCACGAACTGCAGCCGGGGGTCCCGACCGAAGACGGTCGGCACCAGCGGCTGGGCGAAGTAGCGGGTCAGACTGGTCTCGGCGGTCGAGCCGATGAACGGGGCGAACCGCAGCACGGTGGCGGTGACGTCAGGCCGGCGGCGGCGGAAGCCGCGCACGTACGCCTCGATGTCCAGAATGTCGCGGGCGAACCCGCCGCGCGGCACCTCACGGGGCTCGGTGTCCTCGGTGAAGACCGCCGGATCGCGGAACGAGGCACCGTACGCCGCCGTCGACGAACGCACCACCAGCTTACGCAGACCAGACGCCCGCTGGCAGGCGGCGAGCAACTGCATGGTGCCGATGACGTTCTGTTCCTTCATCGCGGCGCGGCCGCCGTACTGTTGATCCGGTCCGCTGACCACGGCCAGGTGCACGACGGCTGACGCATCGAGGTCCGCGATGATGCCACTGGCCGCACCAGCGTCGGCGCGGACCTGGTCGACGTCGCGCAACAGATCCGCGAAGTCCGGCGCCGGTGTGGCGGTGTCCAGCCCGACGACCCGGCCGACCCGGGGGTCGGCGGCGAGTCGACCGGCGACCCGGGCACCGATGAATCGGCTCGTTCCGGTTACCACCACGGTCGGGGACCTCACCATAGGGCCCTCCAAGTGCCGGCGGGTGACCGGAGCGTTGCTGAGCCGGGCCTGGGCCCGGCCACGGTCACTTGCCGAGACGTCGACGCTGGACGCGGGTCTTGCGCAGCAGCTTGCGGTGCTTCTTCTTGGCCATACGCTTGCGGCGCTTCTTGACCACCGAGCCCATACGAAAGCCTTTCCAACGAACGTTCGGGTCGGCCCGTGCGCAGCGTGCGGTGAGGCTGACGCGTGGACCGAACTGGACAACCGGCCGGGCCGGCGGGCGGACTCACCCGCGCATGCGTCGGCACGGCCGGCGTCAAGCCTAGCCCGCGCGTGTCATCAGCACCAACGCGGCCCCGGCGCCAGCCGGGGGACGCGTCGGTGCCGGGCGTCTCCGGATACCCGCTAGGCGGTTTCCCGGAAAGCCCCTCGCAGGTACTCGTGCACCGCGTGTTCCGGCACCCGGAACGACCGGCCGACCCGTACCGCGGAGAGCTCACCGGAGTGCACGAGTCGATAGACGGTCATCTTGGACACCCGCATCACCCTCGCCACCTCGGCGACGGTCAGGAACTTGACCTCCGACAGCCTGTCCTCGGACTGTGGTGATCCTGCCATGGTTCACCAATCCATCCCATTTCCCCGGCGCGTGCCGCCCGGCGGGACCCTTCCGCGCCGCGACGGACAACGCACGTGTTACCAGTACGGTAACGGGGTCACTGTGACCGGCGCGATCCGTTCCGTCATTTGATCCCGACGGCGGGGCGGCCGACACCCGTACGAGCTACCGGCACGACGGCGGCGGGTGACAGCTCAGCCGACCGCCCGCCGGACGTAGTCGACGCACGCCTCCTGCAGGCCCTCCCAGGCTTCACCGAAGTGCGTCCGGGCGGCCTCGTCGAGACCCACGCCGTCGTGCACCACCGACCGGAAGAACGCCAACGTCCGCTCCTCACCGAACCGGTCGACCAGGTGCCGGACCGCCAGGTAGCCCACCCCGTACCCGGCACCTACCTGCCAGTCCTCGGCGTCCGCGGTCGGCTCGACGCTGCTCAGCGGCCCCTGCCAGTCCTGTTCCAGGACCAGCCGGCGGACGTCGTCCAGCCCTTCGTAGCGGACCACCGGCCGGCCGCCGGCCGCCGCGTGCTCCGCGAGTCCCTCGATCAGCCACCAGGCGGCCCGCTCCCGGTTCCCGCCGTCCGGCAGGGACGCGGCGTGGGTCAACTCGTGACGCAGCAGGTCCGGCCGGACCACGTCGCGCAGACTGGTGCCGTTGAGCACGATCTCGTAGTGTCCGCCGCCGACCGCCACCGCGTACCCGGCGGTCCAGTCCGGACGGTTGCCGCCGTACCAGCTGCCCCATTCGTCGGCACCGGCGTAGAAGACCCGGTACCGGTCCGGGGCGGCACCGGAGACCGCGTACCGGTCCGCGACCGCCGCCGCCTCCTCGGCGTCACGCAGCAGGTCGGGCAGCAGGTCCCGGTACTGCGGGGTGGTCGCCACCAAGGTCCGGTTGCCGGTCGCGACGACCAGTTCACTGACTTCCCAGGGCCGGGGCCCGTCCTGCAGGGTCAGCGACGGCTCGACCGCTACGAGGCGCAGCCGTCCGCCCTCGGTGCTCCAGCGCTGACCGACCACCACCTCGCTGGTCTCGCAGGAGGGCACCACGAAGCAGTGCTGGTAGCTGACCAGCAGCCGCCATTCGGTGCCGGTCGGTGGCGGGCCTGCGGTGACCGTCGCGGTCGCCGTCGGGGCAGTGGTCGTCGTCGCGGTCGGCGTCGGCGCGGCGGTGACCGTGGCCGTCGGGGCAGTGGTCGTCGTCGCGGTCGGCGCGGCCGACCCGGTGGCCGCCGGCGTGAGCGTGGCGCTGGCGGTCGGGTCGAACTCGACCGGCAGCGTACTGACCGACGGACGCCACGCCGTCACCTGCATCGCGCGCAGGGTCTGGAACTGACGGGTCAGATCGTCGTGGGCGGCCGAGCCGGGCTCGGCGACCGCGAGGAAGCCCCGTTCGTCGCCGGCGATCAGCGCGGCGGCCTGCTGGTCGAGCAGGGCGTTGATCTGGGCACGCAGCCAGGCCTGGGCAGCGGCCGGCGGGTCACCCGGCACCGGGCTGGCCGGCGGGCCGGTCTGCGGGGTGACCGTCGGCTCGATCACCGGCGGTTCGGGACTGGGCAACCGGTCGATCAGCGCCACCGCGCCGACCACCGGCACGGCGCAGAACAACACCGTCGCGACGATGCCGAGCACCGGCCAGAGCGACCAGCGGCGCTCCGGCGGCGGGGTCACCGGGACCGGCGCAGGATCCGGCCGCTCCGGCTGGTCCGTCGGAGACGAGTCCGATTCGTCCGATCCATCGGACTCCGGCCGGTCCGCCGATCCGTCCGGGTCCGGCTGATCGGTCGGTACGGAGTCCTGCCGGTCGGTCACCCGGCGAATGATACGGGGACCGGAACCATCCCGGTCCAGCCCGGGTTGAGCGGCGACACAGCGTGCCGGCGTCAGTCGCGGGAGCGCAGCGCCCGGCCGAGAAATGCCACGTTGGCTGGACGCTCGGCCAGCCGGCGCATCAGGTAGCCGTACCAGTCGGTGCCGTAGGGCAGGTAGACCCGCATGGTGTAGCCCTCCCCCGCGAGCCGGGCCTGTTCGGCCGGTCGGACCCCGTACAGCATCTGGAACTCGAACTCCTCCGGCGCCCGGTCGAACCAGCGGGCCCGGTCCTCGGCGATCGCGATCAGGCGCGGGTCGTGAGTGGCCAGCATCGGGTAGCCGGCGCCGGAGAACAGGATGTTGAGGCACCGCACGAAGGACTTGTCGACGTCGATCGCCGACTGGTAGGCGACCGACTCCGGCTCCGCATACGCCCCCTTGCACAGCCGCACCCGGGAACCGGCGGTGGCCAGCTCCCGGCAGTCCGTCTCGGTACGCCGCAGGTAAGCCTGCAGCACCGCCCCGGTGGATGGATGGTCGGCACGCAGCGTCTGCAGAATGTCCAGGGTCGAGTCGGTGGTGGTGTGGTCCTCCATGTCGAGGGTGACGGTGCCACCGACGGCGGCCGCCGCCGCGCAGATCGCCTGGGCGTGCCCGGTCGCCGCCGGCTCGTCGAACCGCTGCCCGAGCGCGGAGAGCTTCACGCTGACATCGGCGCCGGCGGCGAGACCGGCCCGGTCCAGCGCGTCCAGCAGGGCCAGGTACTCCGCCCGCACCGCGCTGGCCTGCTCGGCGGTGGTGGTGTCCTCACCGAGGTGGTCGATGCTGATCACCAGACCGGTACCGGTGAGCTCGGCCGCGGCGGTCAACGCCTCGTCGATGGTGGTGCCGCCGACGAATCGGCGTACCACGTCACGGCTGAACGGGGCAGCGGCGACCAGCCGTTCGATCGTGGTCGACCGGGACGCGGCGAGGATGACCGAGCGAAGCATAGGGCGAGCGTATCGCCCTTGACCACGACCGGCCCGGCCAGTAGCCGAGGTCCGGCTGCTGGCGGAGGTCCACCGACGCCGGGCGTGCGTCGGTGAGCTACAACAGTGCTGTGGACAAGATCTCCCCGCGCCGGCTCCGGTCGACCAGTGTCCAGCTCGGTGCGCTCACCGCGCTGGCGCTCTCCCTCTCCGGCTGCAACCTCGTCCCGGACGACGACTGCGACGACGACCGGTCGATGGGTACCGGCTCCGGCGGCGGCACGACGGTGCTGGCGATGGCCGCCGGCGGCGCCGGGGCGTTCGTCGCCCGTACCACGCCGGAAGCTCCGGCCGACACCACAGCGGCCATGCCCGACCGAGGCGGATTCGGCACTCACCTCGCCTCCTGCGGCGGCTGAGCGTGCGGCGCGAAACCTGTCGACCCCGGCCGGACTGGGACGCGACGGTACGGCAGCAGGGTCTGGTGTACGCCGACACCGAACTGCCCAACGGCTCGGTGATGTCCTACTGGGACGAATCCGCCTGCTACGCCTTCGACCTACCGGAAGTGCTGCGGCTGGAGGAGGCGACCGAGGAGCTGCACCGGATGGCGGTGACGGCGGCCGAGCACGTGGTGACGCACCGACGGTACGCCGATTTCGGCATCCCGGCGTGGGCCACCGACGCCGTCGCCCGGTCGTTGCGCGAGCGGCCACCGAGTCTGTACGGCCGGTTCGACCTCTGGTACGACGGCTCCTGGCCGCCGAAGCTGCTGGAGTACAACGCCGACACCCCCACCGCCCTGGTCGAAGCCGCGATCGTGCAGTGGTACTGGCTGGAGGACACCCGACCGCAGCTCGACCAGTGGAACAGCCTCCACGAACGGCTGGTGGCGGGCTGGGGGCAGATCAAGGCCGGGATGTACCACCCGGGGGTGCACGTCACCTGGTCGAGCGAGGAGGAGACCGGCGAGGATCTGATGACCGCCGGCTACCTCGCCGAGACCGCCCGCCAGGCCGGGCTGACCGCCGAGCTGCTACCGATGCTGGACGTCGGCTGGGACGGCCGGCGCTTCGTCGACGCCGCCGACCAGCCGATCACCACCTGTTTCAAGCTCTACCCGTGGGAGTGGATGCTGGCCGAGCCGTACGGGCGGTTGGCGCTCGAACCGGGCACCCCGACCACCTGGATCGAGCCGGCGTGGAAGCTGCTGCTGTCGAACAAGGCGCTGCTGGCGGTGCTCTGGGAGCTGTTTCCGGACCACCCGTACCTGCTGCCGGCGTACCTGGACGGACCGCGTGGGATGCCGGAGTACGTCGCCAAGCCGCTGCTCGGCCGGGAAGGCGCGGCGGTACGGATCGTGACCGCTGGCGGTGAGATCGAGAATCCGGGCGACTACGGTGCCGAAGGCTGGTGTTACCAGGAGTTCCGGGCGCTGCCGGCGTTCGACGGCAACCATCTGGTGCTGGGCAGCTGGGTGGTGGCCGGCGAGTCGGCCGGCGCCGGGCTGCGGGAGAGTTCCGGATTGATAACCGACGGGTACGCCCGGTTTCTGCCGCACTACGTGGCCGCCCACCGGGCGATCTGAATCGTCTACGGTTGTCAGGTGGACTTCGACGCCTACGCGCGGACCGCAGTTGATCTGGTCAACTCCCCGTTGGCTGACCTCGACGACCTGAGGGCGCTGTTCCACGGCGACCACGTCTGGATGTGCGACGAGGTCTGTGACCGCGACCTGACGGTGTTCCGGCGGGCCGCTAGACGCCTGCGGGATGTCTTCGAGTACGGCACCACCGGGCGCGATGCCGACGCGGTCGCCGAGCTCAACTCGCTGCTCGCGGCGTTTCCGGTGCAGCCGCGAATCTCCGGCCACGACTCCAACGACTGGCACATGCACGTGACCGGCCGGGGAGCCTCGGTCAGCGCCGAGTATCTGGCCGGGGCGGTGTGGGGGCTGTCGGTCTGGCTGTGCGAGTACGGCAGTGCCCGCTTCGGCGTCTGCGCTGACGCCCGCTGCGGCAACGTCTACCTGGACACGTCGTCGAACTGCTGCCGGCGGTTCTGCTCGGAGCGCTGCGCCACCCGTTCGCACGTGGCCGCGCACCGGGCCCGCAAGCGCGCCGCCGTCGAGGACAAGCCGCTGCTGCCGGTCAGTTGACCGGTTTTCCCCGACTCCAGCCGGCCAGTTTCCTCCGGCCCGGCCGGCCAGTCTTTCCGGCTCAGCCGGCCGGCTGGTCGACGGTCGCCGACCAGCCGGGGCTGCCGCCGTCGATGGTGGCCAGGTGCCGGCGGGCGAACGCCAACGACTCGCGCAGGTCGGCCTCGCGCACCGTACGGCTGCGGGCGCCGCGGGTGGCGACCTCGACCGCCACCGCGCCCCGGAAGCCGTTGCCGGCCAGCGAGCTGAGCAGCTCGCCGCACGGCTGGTTGCCCCGGCCGGGGACCAGATGCTCGTCGCGGCCGAGGCCGCTGCCGTCGCCGAGGTGCACGTGCTCCAGGCGGTCGCCCATCGCGGCGGCGAGGGCCAGTGCGTCGGCCCGCGACGCGGCGCAGTGCGACAGGTCGAGGGTGTACGCGTCGTAGCCGACCTCGGTCGGATCCCAGCCGGGCTGATACGGGACGAACTCACGGCCGGCCATCCGGACCGGGAACATGTTCTCCACCGCGAACCGCACCTGTGGGTGGGCGTCGCGCAGGGTACGCAGCCCGTCGGCGAAGGTACGGGCGTAGTCGCGTTGCCAGCTGAACGGTGGATGCACCACGACGGTCGGCGCGCCGAGCGTCTCGGCCAGTACGGCCGAGCGGCGCAGTCGTTCCCACGGGTCGGAGCTCCAGACCCGCTGGGTGACCAGCAGGCAGGGGGCATGCACAGCGAGTACCGGCACACCGTAGTGCGCGGCGAGCCCACGCAGCGCGCCAGCGTCCTGGCTGACCGCATCGGTCCAGACCATCACCTCGATGCCGTCGTAGCCGAGCGCGGCGGCCAGCTCGAAGGCGGCCGCCGTCGGCTCGGGAAACACCGATGAGCTGGAGAGCAGCACGGGTACCGCGGAGGTCACGTCGCCCAGCCTAGCCCGGCCGGCGCAGACCTGCCGGATCGGTGACCACGCCAAGGTCACCGGCAGAGATAAGCTCCAATTGTGCCATCCGGCGCAGGATCACCCCTTCCCGCAGCGCCCACGGACAGATGTCCAGCGACTCGATGCCCAACTGCCGCATGACCGACTCGGCCACCACCGCCCCCGCCAGCAACTGATGCCCCCGGCTGGCGCTGACCCCTTCGAGTTCGTGCAACTCGGCGGGCGGGATGTGGCGGATGAACCCGGTCACCTGACGCAGCCCGGTACGGGTCAGCCGCCGGGGTGCCCACAGCCCGGCGCTGGACGGCGCGGCCCCGGTCAGCCGGGCCAGGGTGCGGAACGTCTTGGAGGTGCCGACCGCCCGGTCCCAGCCCTGCGCCTGCAGCAGCGGAACCATCGTCTGCACCTGGGCGTCGACGTACTCCCGCAGGTCGGTGACGAACTGTGCGGCCGGTGGGCTGACAGTGAACGGGGTGACCCCGAGTCGTTCCCGGGTCAACCGGCCGGCCCCGAGCGGCAGCGACTGGGCCAGGTGCGGCTCCTCGTCGACCCCGGCGGCCAGTTCCAGGGAGCCGCCGCCGATGTCCAGCACCAGCAGCCGGCCGGCGGACCAGCCGAACCAGCGGCGGACCGCGAGGAAGGTCATCCGGGCCTCGTCGGCGCCGGAGAGCACCTGCAGGTGCACGCCGGTCTCGGCGCGGACCCGGGCCAGCACCGCCGCCGAATTGGTGGCGTCGCGCACCGCCGAGGTGGCGAACGCGATCAGGTCGCTGGTCTGCCAGTGGTCGGCTGCGGCCCGCGCGGCGGCCACCGCTTCGACCAGGGCGTCCGCCCCGGCCGGGGTGAGCGCGCCGTCCGGTCCGATCTGTTCGGCGAGCCGCAGCAGCGACTTCTCCGAGTGTGCCGGCCACGGGTGGGCGCCGGGGTGTGCGTCCACCACGAGCAGATGCACGGTGTTGGAACCGACGTCGAGCACACCCAGTCGCATGTGATCACCCTAGGCCAACCCGGCGTACCGACCCGCTTGCCCGGTCCGCCGCAGGTGGCAGGCGTACGCTGGCCGGGTGGCACCCCGTGACGAGCTCCGGATCCTGGTCGAGACCCCGGCCGACCCCCGCAGTCGGGAGGTCGAGCTGGACTTTCCCCGTGAGTGGATCGAGTTCGTCGACCCGGCCGACGCCGCGCATCTGGTCCGGGCCGACCTGACCTGGTTGCTGTCCCGCTGGACCTGTGTGTTCGGTGGGTCCTGCCACGGCATCATCGCCGGGCGGGCCCGGGACGGCTGCTGTTCGCACGGTGCCTTCTTCACCGACAGCGACGACGAGAACCGGGTCAAGGCGGCTGCGAAGCGGCTCACCCCGCAGACCTGGCAGCACTACCGGCGCGGGTTCAAGAACTACACCGAGATGGACACCGTCGACGGTAGGAATCCGGCGCGGCGGACCGCCACCCGCAGCGCCGACGGGCCGTGCGTGTTCCACAACGACGCCGACTTCCCCGGCGGCGGGGGCTGCGCGCTGCACGCCCAGGCGCTGCGCGACGGGGTGCATCCGCTGGAGTACAAGCCGGACGTCTGCTGGCAGTTGCCGATCCGCCGGGACCAGGAGTGGACCAAGCGTCCGGACGGCAGCAAGGTGCTGGTCTCCACGCTGACCGAGTTCGACCGGCGGGGCTGGGGTGCCGGTGGGCACGACCTGGACTGGTGGTGCACCTCGTCGCCGGAAGCGCACGTCGGGGGCGAGCCGATGTACCGGTCGTACGAGCCGGAGCTGACCGCGCTGGTCGGCAAGGCGGCGTACGCCCGCCTGGCCGAGCTGTGCGCGGCACGGGCCCGGCGCGGCCTGGTGGCAGCGCACCCGGCCACGCCGCGTCGGCGGACGCCGAACGCCCGTCGGTCGGAGTGACACCGACGCGACCGCCGGCCCCGGCCCCGGCCCCGGCCCCAACATTTGGTCAGGACTCGAACTTGTAGCCCAGCCCGCGCACGGTGACGATGAAGCGCGGCGCCGACGGCTCCGGTTCGATCTTGGAACGCAGCCGCTTGACGTGCACATCGAGGGTCTTGGTGTCACCGACGTAGTCGGCACCCCACACCCGGTCGATCAGCTGCCCCCGGGTGAGCACCCGGCCGGCGTTGCGCAGCAGCAGCTCGAGCAGCTCGAACTCCTTCAGCGGCAGCTGGACCGAGTCCCCGCCGACGGTCACCACGTGCCGCTCGACATCCATCCGGACCGGTCCGGCGGTCAGCGTCGCGGTGGACGGCTCAATCACCTCGGTGCTCTGTCTGCGCAGCACCGCCCGGATCCGGGCGACCAGTTCCCGAGGCGAGTACGGCTTGGTGACGTAGTCGTCGGCGCCGATCTCCAGGCCCACCACCTTGTCGATCTCGCTGTCCCGGGCAGTCACCATGATGATCGGTACCCGGGAGCGTTGCCGTAGTTCACGGCAGACCTCGGTGCCGGACATCTCGGGCAGCATCAGGTCGAGCAGCACGATGTCCGCTCCGGTGCGGTCGAACTCGGTGAGCGCGTCGGTGCCGGTTGGCGCCACCGACACCTCGAACCCCTCTTTACGCAGCATGTAGGAGAGCGCGTCGGAGAAGGACTCCTCGTCCTCCACCACGAGTACCCGGGCCACTTGTCGTTCCTTCCCTGTGTCCGGCCTGATCCGCTCAGACCTGCTCGTGCGCGGCCGGACCGGTGTCGATCTCAACCGATTCGGGTAGCGGCAGTGCGGCGTCCGGCGGGCTGGCAGGCAGCCGCAGCGTGAACGTCGACCCTCCACCCAGCGTGCTGGACACCTCGACCCGACCGCCATGGTTGGTGACGATGTGCTTGACGATGGCCAGGCCCAGCCCGGTGCCGCCGGTGCTGCGCGAGCGTGCCTGGTCGGCCCGGTAGAACCGTTCAAAGATCCGGTCGACCTCGTCGGGGGCGATGCCGATGCCCTGGTCCGCGACGGCGATGTCGACGTATTCGTCGGCCCGGGAGGCGGTCACCGTGACCCGGGTGTCCTCGCCGGAGTAGGCGATCGCGTTCTCCACCAGGTTCGCCACCGCGGTGGCTACCTGGCTGTCGCGACCGTACACGGTCAGCCCGCGCTCGCCCGTCACCGTCACTTCGATCCGGCGGGCCGCAGCCGGGGTGCGGGTCCGGTCCACGACCTCGGCCAGCACCCAGTCGACAGCAATCGGATCGGGGGCCGGCAGCGGCTCGGCTCCCTGTAGCCGGGTGAGTTCGAGCAGCTCGTTGACCAGCCGGCCGAGCCGGGTCGACTCGTGCTGAATCCGTTCGGCGAACCGGCGGGCGGCGGCCACGTCCTCGGTCGGGTCGGTGACCGCGCTGTCCGGGTCGGTGGCGTCCAGCAACGCCTCGGCGAGCAGCTGCAGGGCGCCGATCGGGGTCTTCAGCTCATGGCTGACGTTGGCGACGAAGTCCCGGCGGACCCGGGCCACCCGGTGCGACTCGGTGACGTCGGCGGCTTCGACCGCCACGTGGTTGCCGCGCAGGCCGACGGCCCGCAGATGCACCCCGAGCGGGTCCTGGGTGCCACCTTCGCGGCCCCGGGGCAGGTCAAGCTCCACTTCGCGACGCACACCGGTGCGGCGGACCTGCCCGGCCAGGGTACGGATGATCGGGTGCGCGGTGACGCTGCCCGGCGTCGGCCCGGCCCGGAGCATGCCCATCGCCCGGGCCGCCGGGTTGACCAGCACCGGCACGTCGGTGTCGTCGAGCACCACCACGCCGACCCGCAACGAGTCCAGGCTCCGGCGGGCCAACGAGTCGATGAGGCTGCGGTCCGGGGTCGTCGGGGGTGCCGCAGCGGCGTCGTTCGCGACGATCTGCGGCCTCCCGTTGCTGGACGTACGCTGCCCGCCCCGGTGTTCGACCGGGGCGGATGCCAGTTGTCGTGCCCGGGCTCGCGCCAGGAGCAGACCGGCGACGAGCCCGCCGCCAGTGCCGACGGCCGCACCGCCGGCCAGAACCGCCCAATCCACGGGGCGATCGTAGGGTCATTGTTAACCTGGTCAGCCACCCGAACAGGACATATCTCACCGCAATCGCCAGATGTTCATACTGCCGCCCTACTCTGTTCACCCCTGTTCATCTGGGTGCCGGCAAGCCGCCATACGGTGTGGGCGACACCGGGCGGGACCAGGACCGAGACCTCCCACCACGACGACGGAAGGCCACCATGCGCGAGGAGTTCCAGGCCGAGCTGCAGGAAATCAGCGAGCTGCTGGTATCGATGGCGGAAGCCGCTCAGACGGCGCTGCGCCGGGCGACCGGCGCGTTGCTCACCGCCGACCGCGAAGCCGGCGAGCTGGTACTGGTCAACGATGCCGAGATCGATGCCCTCTACCGCACGGTGGAGGAACGGGTCAGCGATCTACTGGCCCGGCAGGCGCCGGTCGCCTCCGACCTGCGGATGGCGATCACCGCGCTGCACGTGGCCTCCGGGTTGGAGCGGATGGGCGACCTCGCCGACCACGTGGCCAAGACCGCCCTGCGGCGACACCCGTCACCAGCGGTCCCGGCCGAGCTACGCGGAGTGTTCTCGGAGATGGCCGAGGTCGCCGACCGCATGATCGCGAAGGTGGTCGGGGTGCTGCGTACCCCGGACGCGAAGACCGCCGCCGAGCTCGACAGCGACGACGACGCGATGGACGAGCTGCACCGCAAGCTGTTCCGGGTGCTGCTGGGCAAGGACTGGCCGTACGGTGCGGAGACCGCCATCGACGGCGCGCTGCTGGGCCGGTTCTACGAGCGGTACGCCGACCACGCGGTCAATGCCGGCCGGCGGGTCGTCTACCACGTGACCGGGGTGAACCCGAACGACTGAGCACCAGGGCCGGGCCGGGGCCAGGGGTACGGGGCGGGCAACGTCCCGTACCCCTGGTCCGACGGCTCAGCGGCCCTGGTTGGCGACCGCGGCGGCCGCGGCAGCGGCGGCGTCCGGGTCCAGGTAGTCACCGCCGACGTTGACCGGCCGCAGCGCGCCGTCGAGGTCGTAGCGCAGCGGGATACCGGTCGGGATGTTCAGCTTGGCGATCGCCTCGTCGGAGATCCCGTCGAGGTGCTTCACCAGCGCCCGCAGCGAGTTGCCGTGCGCCGCGACCAGCACCTGCTTGCCGGCGAGCAGGTCCGGCACGATCGCGTCATACCAGTACGGCAGCATCCGCCGCACCACGTCGGCCAGGCATTCCGTCCGGGGCATCAGCTCGGGCGGCAGCTCCCGGTACCGCGGCTCGCCGACCTGCGACCAGTCGTCGTCGTCGGCGATCGGCGGCGGCGGGGTGTCGTAGGAGCGACGCCAGAGCATGAACTGCTCCTCGCCGTACTCCTCCAGAGTCTGCTTCTTGTTCTTGCCCTGCAGCGCACCGTAGTGCCGCTCGTTGAGCCGCCACGACCGGCGCACCGGGATCCAGCCCCGGTCCGCGGTGTGCAGCGCCAGTTCGCTGGTCCGGATCGCCCGCCGCAGCACGCTGGTGTGCACGACGTCCGGCAGCAGGTTGTGCTGCGCCAGCAGCTCACCGCCACGCCGCGCCTCGGCCTCGCCCTTGGCGGTCAGATCCACGTCGACCCAACCGGTGAAGAGGTTCTTCGCGTTCCACTCGCTCTCGCCGTGCCGGAGCAGCACCAGTGTCCCCACAGTCATGTCGTCCATCCTGCCGGACCCGGTGCCCGGAGGTTCACCGGCCCGGGGCACCGGCCGGCCGGGGTGACGACCGCCACGCGGAAATTCGCATGCTCGGTACGCCGCCCGCCGCCTAGCGTGTAAGGCACAGGTGTTGCACTGTTCATTACTGCACGGGGGTAGCTAGCCGATGTCGGGTGCGCGGGGATGGCTACAGCAGACCACCAGCGGCCTGCCCCGGGCCTTCTGGTACCTGTGGACCGGCAGTCTGATCAACCGGCTCGGCTCGTTCGTCGTGATCTTCCTGGCCATCTACCTGACCGCCGGGCGCGGCCTGACCGGCTCCCAGGCCGGCCTGGTGCTCGGCGCCTGGGGCGCCGGCGGAGCCGTCGGCACCCTGCTCGGCGGGACGCTCGCCGACCGCTGGGGGCGACGCCCGACGCTGCTCACCGCGCACCTGGGCGCTGCCACCATGCTGATCGTCCTCGGGTTGGCCGACCGGTGGTGGCTGCTCCTGGTGGGCGCCGCACTGCTCGGCCTGTTCAACGAGGGCGCCCGGCCGGCGTACGGGGCGATGATGATCGACGTGGTCCCGGCCGCCGACCGGCTGCGGGCCTTCTCGCTGAACTACTGGGCCATCAACCTGGGGTACGCGTTCGCAGCGGTGCTCGCCGGACTCGCCGCGCAGGTCGACTACTTCCTGCTGTTCGCGGTGAACGCGAGCACCACCCTGGCCACCGCCGCGCTGGTCTTCGTCAAGGTCGGTGAGACCCGGCCGGCGACCCAGGCGGCGGCACCGCTCGGCGCGGCCGTGGTCGCGGCCCGACCGGCCGGGTTGCTGGTTGTCGTCACCGACCGGGTCTTCCTCGGCTTCGTCGGGCTGAACGTGCTGCTGGCCATGGTGTTCATGCAGCACGGCTCGATGTTGCCGATCGCGATGGCCGACGACGGGCTGTCGCCCACCACGTTCGGCGCGGTGATGGCGCTCAACGGCGTACTCATCGTGATCGGGCAGCTCTTCGTCCCCCGGCTGATCACCGGCCGCAACCGCTCGCACGTGCTGGCTCTGGCGGCGGTGATCGTCGGGGTCGGCTTCGGCCTGACCGCCGTCGCCGACGTCGCCTGGTTGTACGCGGTGACAGTGCTGATCTGGACCGCTGGCGAAATGCTCAACTCGCCATCGAACGCGACGCTGATCGCCGAGCTGACCCCGGCCGCACTGCGCGGCCGCTACCAGGGTGTTTTCTCGCTGTCCTGGTCGGTCGCCGCCTTCGCCGCGCCGATCACCGGCGGCTTCGTCTGGCAGTACGCGGGAAACGCCGCGCTGTGGCTCGGCTGCGCCGCGATCGGCGGGGTGGTCGCGGTGGGTCAGCTGATCGCCGGTCCGGCCCGCGAGCGACGGGCCGCCGAACTGCGGACCGCCGCTTCGGCCGTGACCCGGCCGACCCGGTCCCAGCTGGCGACGCCGGACCGGGCCCGGACGCCGGAGGGGTCCCAACAGCCGCTGGCAGCGGCTCATCATCCGCAGTAGTTGCCGGGCAGGCGGAAACGGATAGCCGGCGGCGGGGAGCGACACTCACCCCCGTAAGCGTCGCTCCCCCTCGCCGCCGGTTTCGGGTGGCGCCGTCCCCCAACGGCCCAATGCCACCGGTCCCCCGGCACCCAGCCCGGTTGTTCGGACCGAACCGGTCCGACGGCCCCCAGCCAATCCCGGGCTCGGCGCGTGACTCAACCGTAGTTCCTGACACTTCCGGTGGACAAGGCGATTCGGTTGTACGCCCAATCACACCATCCGAGGTGCCGAACGGGTTTACGCCCGCGACAACACCGACGAGTGATGGCGAATACACGCTCAGGCATCTTCACGGTCGGGGGATTCGAGCCGGAAAAAATTGCTCGGCGTACCGTCCGTGCGCTGTTCCTGGTAGATGAAGTTCAACCGACGCTGATCAAACGTCCCAAACCACTCATCCCAGGAGATCTTTCGTAGATTGCCGCCGCCGTAGCCGGGAAAGTCGATCCGCAGCACGCTGGGCCGGCCATCGCGAGGGGCACTGACGGTCGCCGGTGTACCGCCCCGGGCGTCGGCCCACTGCCGGATCGTCCGGTGATCGGTGGTGACCAGGCTACGCCCGGCACGTTCGGCATGCTGCTGCGGATCGTCGATACGCTGGGCGTACTTCAGCGAACTGGACGACTTGGCTCCGGACCGGATCTTGCCCCCGCCGGACCGTCCGCCGCCGCCGGCGCCAGAGGTGTTCCGCCCCGTCGAACTGGCGCTCTTGCGGGCCGCACCGGCGCTCTTGCGGGCAGCGCCGGTGCTCTTGCCGGCCGCACCGGTGCTCTTGCCGGCCGGTGCCGAACGCTGGGAGGTCGGCGAACCGGCCTTCGGCCGGGACGCCTGCTTCGCCCGCGCCGGAGTACCCCGTCGCATCGCCCGCGCCAACGACTTGATCAGATCGGGCTTGCGCAGGTTGGACGTGCCGGTCACCCCACGCTTGCGCAGCTGGTCTCGCAATTCGTCGACGCGAAGGTCGGCAAGGTCGCTCTCCCGTACCGCGCCGCCGGCCCGGCCGATGGTCGCCGAGCTGGACTTGCGGGCCGGGCTGGACTTGCGGGCCGGGCTGGAGCTGCGGGCCGGGCTGGAGCTGCGGGCCGGGCTGGAGCTGCGGGCCGGGCTGGAGCTGCGGGCCGAGGTGGAGCTGCGGGCCGAGGTGGAGCTACGGCCGGCCTTGGACCGTCCGTCCGACGCCGGGCTGCGGCGCCGGGTACTGGTCTGTTGCGGCATGGTCTGCTCACTCCCTTTGACAGTGTCCCTGCGGGGGGGCAGTGGGCGACGGTTGCGCCACCATGCGAGCAGTACCCTGCTGGCTCCCTACAAACCTGGATCCTCCGGCGTCTTGTCGTCGAAAAGGTGCGCGAAGGCGCGCAGGTTCGCCACAGATTCACCCCTCTTGACCCGCCATTCCCACTCGCGGCGGATCGCCGAACCGAAGCCAATCTCCAGCATCGCGTCGAACGACTCGTCGGCATAGGTGAGCACCGAGCCGAGTATCCGGTCCAGTTCATCTTCGGTGATTCCGGCCAGCCCGACACGACCGGTGAGGTAGATGTCGCCGACCGCGTCGATCGAAAAGGCGACACCGTACATCTGGGCATTGCGTCGCAGCAGCCAGGTCCACAACTCGGTACGCCGTTCATCGGGCTGCCGCATCACAAATGCTTCTACTCGCAGCGCCTGCTCGCCGACGATCAGATTGCACACCGTCTTCAGCTTGTGGGTGCCCGGCAACGTCACCGCGTACGACAGGTCACCGGTCGGTTCCCAGCTCAGCTCGCGATCGGCGCAGACCGCCTCGATCAGCGCCGCCACCTCGGCTCGTCCGCTCATCGCACTCCTGGTCAGCCCACGCTCGCCGACAGGGCGTCGGCGTCCCGGGACATCCCGGCGGCGGTCGCCGCGCGGTACGCCCGCACCGCCTCACCGTAAACGTCGAGCAGCCCGGCCGCAGTGCGTGTCCAGGAGAACTGCCGGGCGTGCTCCACCGCGCCCCGACCGAGCCGGTCCCGCAACGCCGGAGCGGCAAGCAGATCGCCGATCGCCCGGCCCCAGTCGTCCGGGTGGTGCCCGTCGACCAGCACTCCGCTGTGCCCGTCGCGGACCGCGGTGACCAGGCCACCGACTGAGGCGGCCAGCACCGGCGTGCCGCAGGCCTGCGCCTCGAGGGCGACCAGGCCGAACGATTCGTTGTACGACGGCACCGCGACCAGGTCGGCGGCCCGGAACAGTGCCGGCAGGTCGGCATGGCCCAGCGGCGGCATGAACCGCACCAGATCGTCGACTCCCAGCGACTTGGCCAGGTCGATCAGGGCACCCGGCTGGTCCAGACCGGTGCCGCTCGGGCCGCCGGCGACCACCACCGTGAGATCGGCGATCGCACCCGGATCCCGCCGACGCAGCGCGGCCACCGCGCGCAGCAGCACGTCCGGCGCCTTCAGCGGCTGGATCCGACCGGCGAACGCCACCAGATGGCCACGGACCGGCAGGCCGAACCGCCGTCGGGCGGCCGCCCGGGTGGCCTGTTCCCGGCCGGGCGGGCCGGGCCGAAACCGGTCCAGGTCAACGCCCGGTTCGACCACGGAGACCCGGTCCGCCTCGGCGCCGTACCAGTCGATCAGCTCGCCGGCCTCGGTCGTGGTGTTCGCCACCAGACGGTCCGCCTCGGTGACCACCTGTTCCTCGCCGATGATCCGGGGGGCCGGCTCCGGCCGGTCACCGGCCGCCAGCTGGGCGTTCTTGACCTTGGCGAGCGTGTGCGCGGTGTGCACCAGCGGCACCCCCCAGCGCTCCTTTGCCAGCCACCCGACCTGCCCGGAGAGCCAGTAGTGTGAGTGGATCAGGTCGTAGTAGCCGGGTGCCCGGGCGGCCTCTGCCCGCAGCACTCCGGCGGTGAACGCGCAGAGCTGGGCCGGCAGGTCCTCCTTCGGCAGCGGCTCCAGCGGGCCGGAGATCACCTGCCGCACCCGTACGCCGGGTGCCATCTCCACCACCGGCGGTACGCCACCCGCCGTCGCCCGGGTGAATATCTCGACCTCCACGCCGGCCTCGGCCAGCCGCCGGGACACCTCGACGATGTAGACGTTCATGCCGCCGGCGTCGCCGGTGCCCGGCGAGTCCAGCGGAGAGGTGTGCACCGACAGTGTCGCGACCCGACGGGGACGCGCCGGCGGGTTGTCACCCAACCCGGCCTGACCCACCTGCACCACGTCGCTCCCTCCGCTCGCCTGATCGCAGCCAACGCCACCAACCAGGACGACCCGTCACATCTTCCCGGTACTGGCAGCGACATGCCGCACTACAGCGGGTGGAGGTGACCCACCTCTCGCCGACGGAGACGCCCGGGACCGACCGGCGGCGACGACCCGGGCCCGCCGAGCGGCAACAATGGCTGGATGACACCGATCGCCATCGTCACCGGAGCGTCCAGTGGAATCGGCGCGGCCACCGCCCGCCGGCTGGCCGCCGAGGGCTTCCACGTGGTCGCCGCCGCCCGCCGCGGCGACCGGCTCGCCGACCTGGTCGACTCGATTCGTGACAACGGCGGGGCCGCCACCGCAGTGACCTGCGACGTCACCGACGATGAATCGGTGGCCGGGCTGGTGCAGGCGGTCAGCGGGTTGGCCCAGCAGGGTGACCTGCCCGGACGGGTCACCCTGCTGGTGAACAACGCCGGCGGGGCGCGCGGGCTGGACCCGGTCGAGTCCGCACCGGTGGCCGACTGGCGGTGGATGTACGAGGTCAACGTGCTCGGCACGCTGCGGGTCACCCAGGCTCTGCTACCGGCGCTGACCGCCAGCGGGGCCGGCACCGTCGTGGTGATCGGCTCCACCGCCGGGCAGGTGGTCTACGAGGGCGGTGGCGGCTACACCGCAGCCAAGCACGGACAGACCGCGCTGACCGAGACGCTACGGCTGGAGTTGTGCGGCCGGCCGGTCCGGGTGGTCGAGATCGATCCGGGCATGGTGCGTACCGATGAGTTCAGCGTGAACCGGTTTGGCGGGGACACCGCACGGGCCGACGCGGTCTACGCCGGGGTGGCCGAGCCGCTGGTCGCCGACGACATCGCGGACTGCGTCGCCTGGTGCGCCACCCGGCCGCAGCACGTCAACGTGGACCGGCTGGTGGTCCGCCCGTTGGCCCAGGCAGCGCAGCACAAGGTGCACCGGGTGCTGCCCGGGTGAGCCGGGGTCGGGCGGCCCGACCGGTTGGAGCCCGCGCGCCCGACGCGGCCCGACCGGTCGGCGAGGTCACCCGGGGCACCACCGCACCGAACCGACTGCGCCGGGCCGACCGGTGGATCGCGTACCGCTGCGGGCCGGCACTGACGGACGCGGCCCGGCCACCGCTGGTGGTCGACCTCGGTTTCGGCGCCCATCCGGTGACCACCGTCGAACTGGCCACCCGGCTGCGGTCGGTGCGACCGGACGTGCGGGTGGTCGGCCTGGAGATCGACCCGGACCGGGTCGCGGCGGCGGCTCCGGCTGCCGCGCCGCCACAACTGATCTTCGGCCGGGGTGGATTCGAGCTGGCCGGGCTCCGGCCGGTGCTGGTCCGCGCGTTCAACGTGCTGCGCCAGTACGCCGAGTCCGACGTCGCGGCGGCGTGGGCGACGATGCGCGCCGCGCTCGCCCCCGGCGGGTTGCTGGTCGAGGGGACCTGCGACGAGCCGGGCCGGGTCTGCTCCTGGGTGCTGCTCGACGCCACCGGGCCGGTCTCGCTGACCCTGGCCGGCCGGTTGGCCACCCTGGCCGGCCCGGCCGGTGGCGGGCCGGCGGTGCTCGCCGAACGGCTACCGAAGGCGCTGATCCACCGCAACGTACCGGGCGAGCGGGTGCACGCGCTGCTGCGGGCGCTCGACGAGAGTTGGCGGGCGGCAGCCGGCTATGCGCCGTACGGGCCACGGCAGCGCTGGCTGCGCACGGTGGCGGCGCTGCGGGACGGCGGCTGGCCGGTGCTGGACCGACCGGCGCGGTGGCGGCTCGGCGAGTTGACCGTGCCCTGGTCGGCGGTGGCCCCGCCCGGCGGCGCAACGTTCGAATCCGGCCGGCGGGTCAGCTAGTCGAAGGAGCAGTTGACCAGGACCGGCTCCGGATGCAGGGCGACGCCGAACCGGTCGCGGACCCCGTCCCTGATGGTGCCGGCCAGGTCGAGCAGCGCGGCGGTGCTGCCGCCGCCCCGGTGGGTGAGCGCCAGGGTGTGCTTGCTGGAGATGGCGACCGGCGCGTCGCCGTCCGGGTAGCCCTTGCCGTACCCGGCCTTGTCGATCAGCCACGCCGCGCTGACCTTGACCGCGTCGCCACCGGCGACCGGCCAGGTCGCCGGCTCACCCGTCCCGGCGACGGCGACCCGGGCGTGGAACCGCCGCGCGGCGGCGGCGTCCAGCACCGGGTTGGTGAAGAACGAGCCCACCGAGCGGGTGTCCGGGTCGGTGGCGTCGAGCACCATTCCCTTGCCGGCCCGTAACCGCAGCACGGCGGCACGGGCGTCGGCCAGCGGCACCCGGTCACCGACGGCGACGCCGAGGCTGCGGGCCAGCTCGGCGTAGCGCACCGGGGTGGACAGCTCGCTGCGGGCCAGTCGGAAGTCCACCGCCAGCACCAGGTAGCGGTCGTTGCGTTTGAACAGGCTGTCGCGGTAGGCGAACCGGCAGTCGGCGGCGGGCAACGCGTACCGCTCATCGGTTAGCCGGTCGTGCACGTGCACGGCCTGCACGGTCTCGGCGATCTCCTGACCGTAGGCGCCGACGTTCTGGATCGGGGTGGCACCGGCTGCGCCCGGGATACCGGACAGGCATTCCACCCCGGACCAGCCGGCGGCGACGGTCGCCGCGACCAGGTCGTCCCACGGCTCGCCGGCCTCGACCCGGATGGTGACGGTGGCCGGATGGCCGACCGCCGCCGGTTCCTCGGCGATCACCTGGAAACCGGTGGAGCGGACCAGGATCACCGTGCCGGGGAAGCCGTCGTCGCCGATGACCACGTTGCTGCCGCCGCTGAGCAGCAGAATCCGCTCGCCGCGCCGACCGGCGTCACGGACCGCCTCGGTCAACTCGTCGGCGGTGGACGCGGTGACCAGCCGGTCGGCCGGGCCGCCGAGGGCGAGCGTGGTATAGCGTGCCAACGGCGCAAGGGCCGTCGGGTCTTCAGCAGATGGCGCGTGGGCACTAACGTCAGGCACGCCCCTCACCCTAGGCTGGATTCCACCCGCGCCACGCCACTGGCTGTCGGCTCGACCCGGAGGATCATGATGAGCAGGCTGCACGGCTCCAAGGACTTCTGGCTCGGCGCGCTACGGGCGGACGGTCCGGCGTTCCGGGCCGCCGTCGCTGAGGTGCCGCTGGACGCGCCGGTGCCGTCCTGCCCGGACTGGACGGTCGTCGACCTGGTGCACCATCTCGGCATCGTGTACATGTGGGTGCGGGAGACCGTGTCGCGCGGTGTCGCCGATCCGCGGGAGGAGCGGCCGCCGCTGGTTGCCAAACCCGACGGGGCCGAGGCGCTCGTCTGGTGGCAGCAGGAGTTCGACGCGCTGGTCACCCTGCTGGACGGGCTCGACCCGGAGATGCCGGCATGGAACTGGGCGCCGCAGACCAAGAAGGTGAGCTTCTGGGTCCGGCGGATGGCGCACGAGACCGCGGTGCACCGCTGGGACGCGCAGACGGCGATCGCCGGGGTGGAGCCGGTGGAGGCGAAGCTGGCCGCCGACGGGATCAGCGAGGTGCTGGACTCCTGGCTGCCGGCGGGCCGGCGGCGCAGGAGCCAGCCAGCGTACGGGGTGGCGCATCTGGTGGCGACCGACGCCGAACAGGAGTGGTACGTCCGGTTGCGGGGCGAGGGTATGGCGCTGCTGGACACCGACACGATCCTCGACTCCGATGATCACCACACCCGGACCCTGGCCACCGGCACCGCGAGTGACCTGCTCCTCGCACTCTGGGGTCGGGTGCAGTTCGACGTGCTGGACGTCTCCGGCGACGCAGCACTGCTGGACTCGCTGCGGGTCGGCTGACCACTGCCCGCTCTTTAGTCCGCCGGCTCTGGGGTAGGTAACGCGCCGGCAACGTTCTGAGAACGCTCTCTTGACAGGGCAGTGATTGACGTCCCACTCTCGTGAGAGCGCTCTCACCGACCACGCCCGGCCAGTCGGCCAGGTCGCCAGGGTCGACAGGGAGCCAGCCAGCAGACACGCAGTTTCCGCACCCCACCATGCCTGGATCCGAGAGGGGTCAATCCATGGGCACCAATTCACGCCGCCGGCTGGTCACCGCGACCGCCGCCGCGGTCACCGTGCTCGCCGCAGCTACCGGCTGCGGCGGCGACGAAGCCGCCGACGACGGCACCATCACCCTGACCGTCGACGTCTTCGGCCAGTTCGGCTATGAGGAGCTGTACAAGCAGTACGAGGCCGAGAACCCCGGGATCAAGATCGTCGAACGGGGCACCGGTACCAACCTCGACGAGTACTCCCCCAAGCTGACCCAGTGGCTGGCCGCCGGCAAGGGCGCCGGCGACGTCGTCGCCATCGAGGAGGGCCTGCTCATCGAGTACAAGGCCAACCCGCAGAACTTCGTGAACCTGCTCGACCACGGCGCCGCCGAGCTCGAAGGCAACTTCATGCCGTGGAAGTGGGACCAGGCGCTGACCGCCGACGGCAGCCAGTTGATCGGGCTCGGCACCGACGTCGGCGGCATGGCGATGTGCTACCGCACCGACCTGTTCGAGGCCGCCGGGCTGCCGACCGACCGCGACGAGGTCTCCGCGCTCTGGCCGACCTGGCAGGACTACATCTCCGTCGGCGAGCAGTTCGTCGAGGCCGACACCGGCGCGTCGTTCCTGGACGCGGCGACCCAGACATTCAACACGATCGTGCTGCAGACCGCCGGTGCCGCCGAGGGCTACCACTACTACGACCTCGACGACAACCTCGTCGTCGACACCAACCCGGCCGTCAAGCAGGCCTGGGACATCACCATGGACATCATCGACTCCGATCTGAGCGGCAAGTACGGTGCCTGGTCCGACGAGTGGGTGGCCGCGTTCAAGCAGGCCAAGTTCGCCACCATCGCCTGCCCCGCCTGGATGACCGGGGTCATCGAGGGCAACGCCGGCCCGGAGGCGGCCGGCAAGTGGGACATCGCCAAGGTGCCCGGTGACGGCGGCAACTGGGGCGGATCGCACCTGGCGGTGCCGGCGCAGAGCGAGCACCAGGAGGAGGCCGTCAAGCTGGTCAAGTTCCTGACCAGCCCGGAGGGGCACATCGGGGCGTTCAAGGCCAAGGGCCCGCTGCCGTCGTCGCCGCAGGCGCTCGACGACCCGGCGATCCTGGAGGCGACCAGCGAGTACTTCAACGACGCCCCGATCGGGCAGATCTTCGGTGAGGGCGCCAAGAACCTCAAGCCGGTCTACATGGGACCGAAGAACCAGGCGGTCCGCACCGAGGTGGAGAACGCCGTCCGTACGGTCGAGCTGGGTCAGCGTACGCCCGACGAGGGCTGGACCGACGCGGTGAACAACGCCAAGACGGCGGCCGAGAAGTGACCGCGGGCCGGGTGGCGCAGGTCGAGCCGGGGCAGCCGGCCGCCGACGCCACCCGGCCGGCCCGGCGACAGCCCGAGCCGCCGCACCGGCGGCCCCGGCTGTGGCTGGCCCGGCTGGACACCAAAGCATCCCCGTACCTGTACATCGCGCCGTTCTTCGTGCTGTTCGCGATCTTCGGCGCCTACCCGCTGGGCTACACCTTCTGGGTGTCGCTGCACGACTGGGACCTGCTCGCCGCCGAGCATCCGTTCGTCGGCTTCGACAACTACAGCCGGCTGCTCGGCGACAGCGACTTCTGGAACTCGGTGCTCAACACCCTGGGCATCTTCGTCATCTCCACCGTGCCGCAGTTGCTGCTGGCGCTCTGGTTGGCCCATCTGTTGAACCGGCAACTGCGGGCCCGTACCTCGTTCCGGATGAGCATCCTGATCCCGAACATCACCTCGACGGCGGCCGTCGCGATCGTCTTCGGCCAGCTGTTCAGCCGCGAGTTCGGCATGATCAACTGGGCGCTGGACCTGGTCGGCGTCGACGCCATCGACTGGCGCAACACCCGGTTCGGCGCCTGGGTGGCGATCTCGACGATGGTCGACTGGCGGTGGACCGGCTACAACGCGCTGATCTTCCTGGCCGCGATGCAGTCCATTCCGAAGGACCTGTACGAGTCGGCGGCGATCGACGGCGCGCGACCCGCCCGGCAGTTCTGGTCGATCACCGTGCCGATGCTGCGGCCGACGATCGTCTTCTGCGTCATCATCTCCACCATCGGCGGGCTGCAGTTGTTCACCGAGCCGCTGCTGTTCAACTCCGGCCCCAACCCGATCCGGGGTGGGCCGCTGCGCGAGTCGCAGACCATGACCATGTACATGTTCGAGAACGCGTTCGCGCCGCACTTCAACTTCGGCTACGGCTCGGCGATCGCCTGGATGCTGTTCGCCCTGATCGTCGTCATCTCGCTGATCAACGTGCTGGTGATCCGCCGGCTCGGCAACAGCACCCGGAAGCAGGGGTGAGCACCGTGAAAGCCAGTCAGCACCTGTGGAGCGCCAGCAAACTGACGTACGCGACGCTGATCGTCGCCGGGCTGATGTCGATCTTCCCGATCTACTGGATGTTCGTGGTCGCCACCCGGTCCAGCGACGCGATGGGGCAGATCCCGCCGCCGCTGACCCCGGGCGGCAACCTGCCGGGCAACATCGAGCGGCTGTTCGACAATCCGGACGCGTACTTCCTCACCGGCATGATCAACTCGGCGATCGTCGCCGGTACCGTCACCTTCTCCGTGGTGCTGTTCTCGTCGCTGGCCGGGTTCGCCTTCGCCAAACTGCGGTTCAAGGGCTCCAACGCCCTGCTGCTGGTGATCATCGCGACGATGATGGTGCCGACCCAGCTCGGCGTCATCCCGCTGTACATGCTGATGAGCCAGCTGGACTGGAACGACCGGCTCGCCGCGGTCATCGTGCCGGCGCTGGTCACCGGCTTCGGGGTGTTCCTGATGCGGCAGTACGCCAGCCAGGCGGTCAGCACCGAACTGATCGAGGCAGCCCGGGTCGACGGCTGCTCCACGCTACGGATCTACTGGAACGTGGTGCTGCCGGCGCTGCGCCCCGCCGCCGCCGTGCTCGGCCTGCTCACCTTCATGACCATGTGGAACGACTTCCTCTGGCCGTACGCGGTGCTCAACGACCCGGAGAACCCGACCGTCCAACTGTCGCTGCGGGCGCTGTCGAACGGCTACTACAACGACATGTCGCAGGTCTTCACCGGTACGGCACTCGCTACGCTGCCACTACTGATCGTGTTCATCATTTTCGGCCGTCAGATCATCGGCGGCATCATGGAAGGTGCTGTCAAGGCGTGACGAACTCCAACGAGCCCGTACGATTCCCCGACTCGTTCATCTGGGGCGCGGCGACCGCGTCGTACCAGATCGAAGGCGCCGCCCGGGAAGCCGGTCGCGGCCCGTCGATCTGGGACACGTTCAGCCGTACGCCGGGCAAGGTGCACGCCGGGCACACCGGGGACGTGGCCTGCGACCACTACCACCGCTACCGCGACGACGTGGCGCTGATGGCCGAACTGGGACTGCACACCTACCGGTTCTCGATCGCCTGGCCGCGCGTGCAGCCGGACGGCACCGGCCCGGTCAACCCGTACGGGCTGGACTTCTACGACCGGCTCGTCGACGAGCTGCGCGGGCGCGGCATCGAGCCGATCATCACCCTGTACCACTGGGACCTGCCGCAGACCCTGGAGGACCGGGGCGGCTGGACCAACCGGGAGACGGCCGAGGCCTTCGCCGAGTACGCGCGGGCCGTGTACGCCCGGCTCGGCGACCGGGTCCAGACCTGGACCACGCTCAACGAGCCGTGGTGCTCGGCGTACCTCGGTTACGGCGCCGGGGTGCACGCCCCGGGCCGCACCGACCCGGCCGCCACCTTCCAGACCGTGCACCACCTGCTGCTCGGCCACGGGCTGGCCAACCAGGCGCTGCGCGCCGCCGGCGCGTCCACCGTCGGGATCACGGTCAATCCGACCTCGGCGTTCCCCGCCGACCCGGCCAGCGAAGCCGACGCCAAGGCGGTCGAGCTGGTCGAGGACCTGCAAAACCGGATCTTCCTCGACCCGATCCTGCGCGGCGGCTACCCGCAGCGCATCCTCGACCACGTCAGTCGGTTCACCAGTCTGGACCACATCCGCGACGGCGACGAGAAGATCATCGGTGAGCCGATCGACCTGCTCGGAATCAACTACTACTCCCCCACCTACCTGGCCGCCCGCGACGGCGCGCCCGGTGGTGGCGGGGCCTTCCCCGGCACCGAGGGCATCGAGTTCATCGCCCCGGAGCCGCCGCTGACCGACATGGGCTGGCAGATCCAGCCGTCCGGGCTGACCGCGCTGTTGAGTAAACTGGGACGGGACTACCCGGGCGTACCGATGATCATCACGGAGAACGGCGCCGCCTTCCCCGACCAGCTGCACCCCGCCGGCGACCGGGTCGACGACAGCGACCGGGTCGCCTACCTGGACGGGCATCTGCGGGCCGCGCACGCCGCAATCGCCGCCGGGGTCGACCTGCGCGGCTACCTGGTGTGGTCGCTCCTCGACAACTTCGAGTGGTCGTACGGCTACGACAAGCGATTCGGCATCGTGTACGTGGACTACCTGACCCAGCGGCGGGTGCCAAAGGCCAGCGCACGGTGGTACCAAGAGGTGATCCGCCGCAACGGCATCGGCTGAGCCGCTGGCGTTTACCGAGGTGGTGGGACATTTCACAGACGGGGAGCACAGGCGTGAGCATGGCCAGGGAACGTCCGACGCTGGAGGCAGTGGCCCGACGGGCCGGCGTATCCCGGGCCACCGTCTCACGCGTCGTGAACGGCTCCACCACCGTCGCCGAACCGATCCAGGACGCGGTTCGACGGGCGGTCCAGGAGCTGGGGTACGTCCCCAACCTGGCCGCCCGCAGCCTGGTCACCCAGCGCACCGACTCGATGGGGCTGATCCTGCCGGAGACCGCCACCCGGGTCTTCTCCGACGACCAGGTCTTCCCCGGCATCATCCACGGCGTCAGCCAGGAGCTGGAGGCGGCCGACAAGCAGCTGGTGCTGATGATGTCCGGCTCGGTCGGCAGCCACGACCGGGTCGAGCGGTACGCCCTGGGCCGACACGTCGACGGAGTCATGTTCGCCTCGATCCACGGCGTCGACCCGATGCCCGGCACCCTGGCCCGCAGCGGCCTGCCGGTGGTGTGCAGCGGCCGACCGATGGGCCAGGTAAGCGCCGGGGTGCCGTACGTGGACGTGGAGAACGAGGCCGGCGCCGAGCGGGCGGTCCGCTACCTGCTGGAGACGGGCCGGCGGCGGGTCGCGACGATCGCCGGCCCACAGGACATGATTGCCGGGGTGGACCGGCTGGCCGGCTACCGTACGGTGATCCGGGAGACCGGTGGGCGGTCGCTGGTCGCCGCCGGCGACTTCACCCGCGAGTCGGGCGCGGTCGCGATGCGTCAGCTCCTCGAGGACGACCCGGCGTTGGACGCCGTCTTCGTCGCCTCCGACCTGATGGCCCACGGTGCCATCCGTACGCTGCGGGAAGCCGGCCGCCGGGTGCCCGACGACGTCGCGATCATCGGCTTCGACGACATCGAGATGGCCGGCTACCTGGACCCGGCGCTGACCACCGTCCGCCAGCCGATCCAGGAGATCGGCCGGACGCTGGCCCGATTGCTGCTGCGGCTGGCCGACGGCGAGGCCGTCGAACCGGCTGTGGTGCTGCCCACCGAACTCGTCCGGCGCGACTCCGCCTGAGGTCCGGCTCCCGGTGCGCTCCCGGTCCGCGCCCCGGTCCCGCTCTGACCCTGACTGACCTCGCCTGCCCTCGCCTGACTGGGTACGCGCGGTTTGCGAGATCATGCAGATGAATGCAGTTCACAAAACCACTGGTCAACCGCAATTCAATTTCGACTTTTCGTAGTTGTCGCAGGTCGCCCCAGCCCCGCCGCCGCGAGCCGAATAACGACAAGGCATTGCCGAACACGAATGCCGCTGTTACCGTGAAATCAAATCCGCAACAGGAAGGGGACATCCGTGCGTACTCTCGCAAGAGTCGCCGTCACCGCGGCGATGGTCGTGGGCGCGATGGCCGCCACCGGGACCGCCGCGGTCGCCGCCGAGTCGTCGTCCAACGCCCAGGCCAGCACCACGTCCGCCAGCACGGCTGCGGTCGGCTACTACTACGGCTACGGCAGCGGAAGCAGCGCGAGCAGCGCAGTGTACAACGCCAGGTACCAGGCCGAGATCTGGGCGCAGATTGACGGCTACAACCCCTTCATCGACTGCTTCGTCGTCAACTCGTACGTGAACCAAATCAGCGACTACTACTACACCGCCAACGTCACCCTGCTCTGTTACTGACCCGCATTTCCGAGGACTGCAACGAAATGCGCCGGCCCACCTCGACGTGGGCCGGCGCATCCTCTCGAGCGCACGCCATTCTGCAGGTCAGCAGTACGCCTATGCACCTCGTGCCGACAAATCCCCGACACCTCATGGTGCTTCCGACGACGTGATGCCACAGGTGCATCTTGATGCACCTGTGGCATCAGGCTCAACCGCCACCCCGACCCCAAGAGGTGACTTTGAGCAGATACGACGTTACTCAACGCGATCAGACAGGGCGCAGCGGACGAGCCAATGCCCGGTACCACGCAGCCGGCTACCCGTCGTTCACGTCCCGGATGTCAACATGACGACCGCGACCAGAATGGATGCCGCCGGGCCAGCGACGATGACCGCGACCGCCAGCCACGGTACGGACGGCGCCATGTCGGCTCCGGTACGTGGATCAAGAATCCGGTCAGTTCGGCGGTTGGCCCGATACACGACCCAGGTCCCGAGGGCGAGCAACATGGTCTGCCCCAAGGCCGTGGACACCCACGACGGACCGGTCCGACCTCATCGGCTGGGCGGGCTCGTAGCCCATCGGCCAGCCGCAGACTGCGGTCGAGGTGCCGGGACGCGATCGCCTCGGCCTCGCTGGAAAAGTAGTTGTTGAACGTACGCGCGGACGCCCCGACGGCCTGCGCGATGTCATCGACCAGCACGTTGTCGAAGCCGCGCTCGACGGGCAGCCGGATCGCCGCCCAGCTGAGCGCCGCCCTGGTCGCCGCCTTCTTCCGTTCCCGACCCGGAGCGCCCACGCCACGGTTCCCTGCCTCACAGGGCCAGGGAGCGCCCACGCCGGTCGTCCTGGGGCCGCGCCCGGGTCGAATGGCCGTCCGGCCGGGTATGCGAGGGCTGGCTTCGTAGCGGCGAGGGCATGACGTTCAACGCCGACGCCGTCGCCGAGGTGGCGCTGAGTTCGTCGTCCCGGAACTGTAATCACGTCGTCAGAGCCGGTGCCAGCATTGCTGTCAGACCACGGACGACGCAGCGATCTGGAGCACGGCGGCTCTGAGCATCCGGGATCTGGATGATTCTGTGAAGGAAAGGCTCCGTATCCGCGCAGCTCGGCACGGTCGGTCGATGGAGGCGGAGGTCCGCGCGATCCTGACCGCAGTCGTCACTGAGGAGCCGACCCACCCGGATCTCTTCAGCGCGCTCACCGAACGGTTCGCGCAGCTCGGCGGCGCCGATCTGAACATCCCGGCTCGAGCCACCCGACCCCGCGCGGCCGACTTCACCGCACAATGATCGCCCTTGACACCAACGTCGTCTCCGAGCTCATGCGCGCCGAGCCGGCACCCGCCGTTCTTCGGTGGCTACGGCGGAACCCGGCCGGCGGCCTGGACAGCACAACCGTCACCGTTGCCGAGATCCGCTACGGCATCGCCCGGCTGCCGGAGGGCCGCCGCCGCGAGTCACTCCACCAGGCCGCCAACGAGATCTTCGCGGCGTTCCCCCGCCAGGTCCTCCCTTTCGACCTGGCCGCCGCCAACGCGTACGCCGACATCGTCTCCGGTCGGGAAAGGCTCGGTAACCCGATCGACGGCTTCGACGCCCAGGTCGCCGCCATCTGCCGATCCCAGGCAGCGACCCTCGCCACCCGCAACGCCAACGACTTCCTCGACACCGGCATCACAGTCGTCGACCCGTGGCAGGAGACAGGAAGCTGAGATGGTCCCGGCGAGCCTCAGGCTCAGTAGCCGCCCACCGCGATCGAGGCCGAGCAGCCCTCGTCGGGTGAAGCCGGTTGCCACCAGCGCCCACCCACCTACACTTGTTTCAGTTAGAGCAGATGGATCAGCTGAGGGGAGTTACCGTGACAGACCTGCTGATGCGTGACGCCGAGGCTCTCCATCGCGCCCTGGCCGAACCTGGCAACGAGGTGAACGTGGCGTTGTCGAGGGAGACGGCCGAATTGGTGTCGAGGCTCGTCGACGCCCGAGCGCGGGGCGAAGAGATCGTCGTTTCCCCGGCGAACACCGAAGTCAGCCCGACCGAGGCCGCAGTCCTACTGGCGATGTCACGTCCCCAGGTCCGAAAGCTGATTGACCGGGGACTGCTGGACTCCCGTAAGGTCGGTACCCACCATCGCATCCGCGTCTCCTCGATCAGATCGTTCCTTGAGGCAGAGCGTGAGCGAAGGCGCGAGGCGATGATCGAGCTGGCTGCCGTGCAGAACGAACTCGGTCTGACCGGATGAGCGAAACCACTGGCGAGAACGATCTGATCCGGGTCGTCCTCGCCGACGCGAACGTGCTCTACTCTCGGGTCCTGCGCGACTTTCTCCTCTACGCGGCCGACCAGGAGATCATCTCCATAGCCTGGAGTGCGCAGATCCTCGCCGAGGTCGCTGAGCACCTCATGGCCAACCTGGAGGGCTTCGACGAGGCGGCAGCCCAGCGGCTGGTCGCTGCGATGAACCGCGCCTTTCCTTATGCCGACGTGGAACCGGACGAGGAACATTGGCAGATCCTGGCTGAGGTGCCGCTGCCCGACGACGACGACCGCCACGTCATTGCTGCGTCACTCGCCGCTGAGGCAACCGTCTTGTGTACCTCGAACGTCAAGGACTTCCCGGGACATCTGGTCGAAGCTCTCGGCTTCGAGGTGCTTACTCCCGACCAGTTGCTCAGTCGGCTTATGGTCGACTACGAGCCGCAGATGCTCGCCGTGCATCGGACGGCTGTCGGCTCACTCAAAGGCGCTACCGACGAGTCGACCGTCGCGGCGCTACGCAGAGCCGGCGCACCAACAACGGCCAGTATGATCACGCGGCTACTCGCAACCGAACAGGCTGCTTCCTGACAGGCAACCAACCGGCTTGGGCCGGGTCAGAACAGGCGTACTGATCACGCAGGTAAGCGTGTGCAGCGGCAGTTGGTCGACTGGTAGTCAGTGGTGGGTGGTGGGGAGGTGGGTGACGAAGGTGGACCAGGCGGCGGGGGCGAAGGTGAGCACCGGGCCGGCCTGGTCCTTGCTGTCGCGTACCAGCACCGCGCCGGGCAGGTTGTCGGCGACCTCGACACACGCGCCGCCGGCACCGTTGGACCGGGTCGACTTGCGGAAACGCGGGGTGCCGGTCAGCTCCATGTCAGCGCCGCTTTCTCGATCATCTCACGGGACTCCGCGATGGGCAGGGCGTGGCTGCGGACATCTTCCCACACCTGTTCGAGCCGACGCACCCGTTGCGGATCGTCGATGGGCTCGCCGCCGAAGTGGGTGTCCAGGTAGCCCACTCTCCGGTCGTGCACCGTGCCCAGCACGAACGGACCGTTGAGCCCGGCGTACGCCCCGGCGGTCGCCGGCACGACGTGCACCCGCACGTTGGGCCGGTCACAGGCGGCGGCGAGCGCGGTCAACTGCTCCACCATCACGTCCGGCGAGCCGACCTGCCGATGCAGCACCGACCGGTCCAGCACCGCGACGAAGTGCGCCGGACTCTCCGCCCGGGTGATGACCTCCTGCCGGGCCAGTCGGTTGGCCAGCGACGTCTCGACATCGTCGACCGGGCCGATGTCGGTGAGCACATGTCGGGCGTACGCCTCGGTCTGCAACAGCCCCGGCACGACGGAGAGTTCGAAGTAGCGCAGGATGCTCGCCTGCGCCTCGTTCTCGGCCCACGAGCGCAGGAACGGGGCGATCGACTGCCCGCGCGCCTGAGCCGCCAGCCGCTGGATCCGGTCGCCGGTCTCGAAGACGCCGTCGAGTGCCTTGGCGATCGCCGGCACCGGGATGAGCCGCCCCGCCTCGTAGCTGCCGATCGACGACCCACTCACCCCGACCAGCGCGCCGAGCTGCTCCTGCGACAGCCCTCGCGCGGTCCGCTCCTTACGGATGGCCTCCTGCAAGTCGATCATTATCGGCCCCCTTATCAGATCCGTAGGAACTCTCCGAGAACCCTCCGACTCCCACATCTTCCATCGCATGGGGTGGGTAGTCCAGGGTGGAGGGGTAGGAAGTTGAAAAAGCAAGATCCACGGAGGACCGAGCCCCCGGGGCGCGTGCGAGAAAACCATTTCACGGCCACGGCCGTCAACACCGGAACAGCCAGGAACCCCCGTGCCATGGCCGCTCCGGTGCTGGTCCGTGGCCGAAACGCGGCCGACACCGCGTTCCCGCAAGTAACACCGAGATGGAGTACGCACGCGCCCCGGGCCCCTATCCGATCGATCCGCCGTGTATCGAAGACTGCCCTGGTTGCCGTACTGCCAAGGAGGGCTGCGGCGATTGGGGCGGGGTGGCCCTGCCGATCGGCAAGCGGCAGGGCCACCCCTTCCAGACACCCGACACGCAAGGGGAGGAAAACGCGATGCGAGAACTGTGGCGACGGTGGCGGGTCCGCTGGCAGCGGCGGCGGATGGTGTCCCTGCCGCCGCGTGACTGGCCGAACGGCAGCGGCGTGTACCGCGTACCCGCGAATGGCCGCAACCAGCGGCCGACCGCGTACCGGCCGATCCGGCCCTGGCAGGTCCGCAGCCAGCACTTCCGCCCCGCCAGCCGACGCGCCCACGGACGTGGCCTCGACCCGGGCGACGTCGCCGCGTTCCTCGAACGGGTCGCCCACGACCTCGGCATCCTCTACGCCGAGCTCGACCGCACGTACGAACAGAACGACCGGATCAAGGACGCGCTGCGCCGCTGGCAGAGCAACCACACCGCGACCGCCACCCCGTCCGGCTACCGCTGACCGGCAAAGACGTCGTCGGCGCGAATAACCATGTTCGTCTGTGGACACCACTACCATCGGTCCAATGACCGACGACTTCTACTGCGAACAGGCGCTCAGCGGCAAGACCCCGATCCAGGTCGTGGCCGAGACCGCCCACGTGCTCGCCTTCCATCACACCCGGCCCTTCTGGCCCGTCCATATCGTAGTCGTCCCCAAACGCCATGTCCCGTCACTGGTGGACCTGGGCGACGCCGACATCTCCGAGGTTCACCAAGTGCTGGCCGTCGTCCGCGATATCGCGGCACAGGTCACCGCCGAACACGGCGCAGCTCGCGTCCTTACAAACCTCGGCGCATACCAGGACTCCAAACACCTGCACTTCCACGTGAACAGCGGCGAGCCGTTGCGTCACGGCTGATGAACACCACCGCCAGCGCAGTCATCGCTGACCCGCGTTGCGAACCTGCCTGATCGCCGAGCATCTGGCGGGGCGACTCGCAGCCTGTCGGCGTCCTCGGTGTCCGCGCTGGCGGCTGCGGAGACGACCGGGTCCCGCCTTCGACCCGAGTTCGCCGGCTCGATCAACATCGACTTCCGGCGCGGCAGCTGCATGCTGGAAGCGCCGGCCGACGACGAACGGGGAATGGTCGTGGGGATCAGCACCGAGGCCGGTAGAGGTATATATATTTGGGAGCATCTAGTATTCACAAGGAGGTAGACGTTGAAGACGGTGATCGACCTGGACGAGGAGTTGCTCGACCGCGCCCGTCGTGAACTCGGGACCAGCACCAAGAAGGAGACGATCCACGAGGCGCTGCGTCTGGTCGCCGAACGCGGGGCCCGACTGGCTGCGATCCAGGAGCTCATGTCCATCGACCGGGACTGGGACGGCATCGTCGATGACGACAAGACGCCCACCAGCGGCCGAGACGCGGCGTGAACATCCCCCGAGGGCTGTACCTGATCGATACCTCGGCCTGGGCCCGGATGTCCGCACCGGCAGTGAACAAGCGGCTCGTCATGATCCTGCAGGAAGGGGCAGCAGCGACCTGTCTCCCGCTGGACCTCGAAGACGGTCGCAGCGCTCGCAACTTCCGGGACGCGATGGCAATCCGCGCCCGCCGGGCCGAAATCATGACTGATCTGCCGATCAACTCGGCAGTCGCTACTCGGGCCCGGGACATCCAGGTAGCGCTGACCAGACGCGGGTACCACCGGGCGGCCAGCCAGGCCGATCTGATCGCCGCCGCAGCAGCGGCTGAGCACGGCGCGACAGTCCTGCACTACGACCGTGACTTCGACCTGATCACCGAGGCTGGTGGACCGCGCAGTGAGTGGATCGCGCCCGCCGGGACACTTCGGTAGTTACACCGGCTCGCGCCGCGTCAGCGGGTCGCCGGGTTGGCGGCGAGCATGGCGCAGAACAGGGCTCCCTGCTCGATCGCGTCGTCCAAAGCGACATGCTCATGGTCGTGCTCGCCGAACCACTCGCGGGGCATGGTCCGTTTCGACGTCGTCCGGTAGCCGGTGCCCAGCAGCGCCATGGCGTACGTCTTGATGTCCAGTGCCGAGTGGGAGAACGGGCTCGATCCGGTGAAGCGGATCAGGTACCAGTAGACGAACATGAAGTCGTACGCCGCCGGGTAGCCGATGAACACCGGCCGCCCCGGCAGCTGGGCGAGCCATTCGGTGTAGCGGGCCATCGCCGCCGCCGGCTCCTCCTGGTCTGCCCGGCACGCCGCCCACGCCTCCGGCTGTGTCTCCCACCACGCCATGGTCTGCGGCGCGCCGCTGGCACCGGGCAGCGTGACCAGGTTGGCGCTGAACGTGCCGACCAGCTCCTTGCCGGCCGTGTACGCCGCCGAGGCGAAGCTCAACATCGAGTGCGGGCCGGGGATCGGCCCGTCCGCCTCGACGTCCGTGCTGACGTAGATCTCCGCTTGTGCCACCCCCGCACCGTACGCCCAGCTGGTGGCGCGCTGTCGTACGGTGCCGGGTGTTGGCGGTCGGGTCAGCTGACGGTGAAGGTGGCCGAGGCGCGGCCGGCGGCGTCCGGTACGGCTTCCAGGTAGAGCAGGCCGTCGCGGTGGCGGACGTACTGACCGGGGAAGTTGACCGACTCCAGCGACAGTTTGCCGGCGTCGGCCAGCCCGGCGCGCGCCATGAAGGTGGCGTCCTGCCGGAACAGGTTCGACCCGTCGTTGGCCTCCACCCAGATCTCGTGGTTGCGGTGCCGCAGGTAGTAGCCGGGGAAGTTGGTCGACTCCAGCGAGACGCCGGCCGAGTTGGCCAGCCCGGGGACGACCCGGAACTGCGAGTCGGCCAAATTCGTCACATTCGCCTCAAGGCGGACCCGGTACTCCCAGTGCCGCAGGTAGCGGTCCGGCTGGTCGTGGGCGCTGAGCCGGACCGGGGTGGCACCGTCCGGCACCGGTACGCCGAAGTTCGGTGTGCCGTCGGCGTTCCAGTAGATCTTCTGCACCCGGGTACGCCGGTTGGGATCGTTCAGCGGGTCGTAGCCGTTGCCGAGGTAGCGCTCGTAGTTGCGCGAGTGGTAGACGATCACGTCGCTGCCGTCCTCGGCGACGGTGAACGAATTGTGGCCGGGCCCCCACTGGCCGGTCCGGCTGTTGCTGGCCAGCACCGGGTTGGGGCTCTTGATCCACGATGACGCGTTCAGCAGGTTGCTGCCGGCCGAGGCGGTGAGCAGCCCGACGGCGTAGTTGGCGTCGGTGGCGCTGGCCGAGTAGGTCATGAAGACCCGGCCGTTGCGGATGATCACCGCCGGGCCTTCGTTGACCCGGTAGCCGCGGGTCTCCCAGGCGTACGTCGGTGTGCTGATCATGACCGGGGTGCCGGTGTACGTCCACGGGTTGACCATCCGCGCCAGGTAGATGTTGGAGTTGCTGCCGGCGTACTCGGCCCAGGCCAGGTAGCGCACTCCGTTGTGGACGAACGTGGTGGCGTCCAGTGAGAAGCCGGGGCGCGGGGGCTGGATCTGGCCGCGTTCGATCCACGGTCCGTCGAGCGGGTTGGCGGCAGAGGACTCCAGCACGTACGGGCGGATGGCCCAGATGTCCTCGGCCCGACCGGCGGCGAAGTGGATGTACCACTTGCCGTCGATGTGGTGCAGCTCGGGTGCCCAGATGTGCGCGCCCATCTCGCCGGTCGAGTGCTTGCGCCAGATCACCCGCTCGGTGGCGGCGGCCAGGCCCTGCAGGGTGGTGGCCCGGCGCATGACGATCCGGTCGTACTCGGGGACGGTGGCGACGAAGTAGTAGTAGCCGTCGGTGTGCCGGTGCACGTGCGGGTCGGCCCGCTGTTCGACGATCGGGTTGGTGAACTGGACGGCGGGCGGGACAGCAGCCGCGACAGCAGCCGGGGCGGCGGCGACCACGGCGGTGGTGGTGGCCGCAGTCACCAGGGCGGCGGTTGTCGCCGCCAGCCAGTTGACCGTGGATCGCGATCGCCTCATAACCGACACCCTTCGCAGTCATCATCTTCGATGCAAACAGTGTTAGCGCTCACACAATCCAGGTCAAGAGGATGCGTCATCTTCACGAAACAATCCGGCGGGGCGGCGGGAATTTTCCCGCCGCCCCGCCGGGACACTGTCCAGACTGGCTCCAGCAAGGCCTGCCGCTGGAGACTCGGCCGAGGCCGCCCGCTCCGGCTACTCGCCGCCGAGATTCACCAGCGCCTGCGCGGTCCGAAAGTACGGGTTCCGCCCGAGGTCGCCGACGGTGACGATGCCGAAAGCGTCCTTGAGCAGCTTGGCGTCGCTCTCACTGACGCCCTTCAGCGCGGCGACCGGCGCGGCGACGATCTCGGCCAGGGACTTGTCCTGGTAGGCCTTGTCGACCAGCGTGGTCAGGTCAGCGGTGACCGGCATCCTGTTTGTTCTCCTTACTCGGTGGGGTATGACCCGGCCCACGGCGGGCCGAGCCGACGAGTCCGGCTGTCTGCAGCACTGACTCGGGGTACGCGGGCCGGCGGCTACTCCTCGGACTCTTCTTCCTCGGGTTCGTCTTCCTCGTCGTCGCCGCCGATGACGTCGAAGATCTCCTCGGCGACCATGCCGGCGGCGAAACCGGCAACGGCGCCGCCGGCCGCACCGGCGAGCACGCCACCCATTCCCGAGCCGCGGTCCTCGTGCTCGCCGTAACCGCCGCCATGATGGCCGCCGTAACCGCCATGACCGCCGAGCAGCGCGTGTCGCTGCTCCAGCGACTGCCGCAGCCAGGAGTCGACCAGGCTGATCCAGTCGATGTTCTCGGCGGCCGCGTGCTCGATCCGGTAGTGGCCGTACGCGTCGTGGCCGGGGGTGAACAACCCGGACTTCTTGTCGAACTCCAGGACCACGGTCACTCCGTACGGGTCGGCGACGAACGTCAGCTCAACCTGGCTGACCCCCGGGTACTGCGGTGCCGACGCGTACTCGATCTCCTGGTAGAACGGCATGGTCTGGGGCAGGCCGGCCAGCTGGCCGTGTTCCAGGTCGGCACCGGTGAACGGCAGCCCGAGCGCAGCGAACGCCTCCAGGATCCGCTCCTGCACCGGCAGCGGATAGACGTGCACGTCGTCGAGGTCACCGGGGTCGATGGCCCCGCGGACCCAGATCTTGGTACGCAGGCCCATGGTCATGCCAGGCAGCCGCTGACCGTACATGTCGGTGACCGGCGTCTCCCACGGCACGTCGATCTCGAACGGCAGCGACAGTTGCTGCCCGGCGGCAAGACGCAGCTCGCCGCAGACCGGCACCCGATGGAACTCGACCGTACCGTCGTACTCCTCGTCGTCGGTCTCCATCTCGACCCGGGTGACCAGCGCGACGGTGATCTGGTCGATCTCCACCTCGTGGTCGCCGCCGGTGATGTCGACCTGACCGGCCAGGGTAAGGCCGGGGCGGGTGCTGGCATTGGACAGGACGGTGTCGACAGTCGGTCCACCGACTCCGAAGGCTCGGAGCATCCGTTTGAAGACCACGTGGCTATCTCTCCCTGGCGGTTTGCTGGCGCGGCCCCCGGGCGCGCCGATCGTTGCCGCACAACATGATCAGGCATGTCTATTTTGGAGCCGGGGCTGTCGACGATGCTAGCGGGGCAGCCTGAGAGGTTGCTGAACAGCAGATATCAGGTACGCAAAGTAACTACATGAATACTTCTCGCCACTGTTCTCAGTGAACTCGCAGGTTGGCGCAGCGTCCGCCTGTCTATGCTGATGACCATGTCCACCACCAGCGACCCTCCCAGTCCCGGCCGCCCCGTCACCGTCGAAGGAGTGACCGGGCGGTGATGGAGTGGGCGCTGCTGGGCGTCGCGGTGCTGCTGGTCGCCGCCAACGCCGTGTTCGTCGCCGCCGAGTTCGCCTTCGTGACGGTCGACCGGGCGACCGTGGAACGGCAGGCCGCCGCCGGTGACCGCCGCTCGGCGGGCCTGCTGCGCGGCCTGCGGACGCTGTCCACCCAGCTGTCCGGCGCCCAGCTCGGCATCACCATGACCAGCCTGGTCGTCGGTTTCCTCGCCGAGCCGTCACTGGCCACCCTGCTACGCGGCCCGCTCGGGCTCATTGACCTGCCGGACGGCGCGACCACCGCGCTCTCGCTGACGCTGGCGCTGGTCCTGGCCACCGGTTTTCAAATGACCTTCGGCGAGCTGGTGCCGAAGAACTGGGCCATCGCCGAGCCGCTGCGGGTCGGCCGGGCGGTCGCCGGCGCGCAGCGCGGCTTCACCGCCGCCACCGGCCCGTTGATCCGGTTTCTCAACGGTACGGCCAACCGGATCCTGCGGGCGTTCGGCATCGAGCCCACCGAGGAGCTGGCGTCCGCCCGTACGCCTCAGGAGCTGGCCTCGCTGGTCAGCCGGTCCGGCGAGGAAGGCACCCTGGACGCGGAGACCGCCGAGCTGGTCTCCCGGTCGATCGACTTCGGCGAACGGACCGCCGCCGACGTGATGACCCCCCGACCCCGGGTACGGTTCGTCACCGCCGACGCACCGGTGGCCGAGGTGCTGCGGCTGGCCGCCGCCACCGGACACGCCCGCTTCCCGGTCACCGGCGCCGGAGTCGACGAGGTGCTCGGCGCCGTGCATTTCAAGCACGCCCTCGCCGTACCAACCGGGGAACGCGACACCCTGCCTGTGCGGTCGGTGATGGTCGAGCTGCCCGAGGTCCCGGAGACCGCCGAGCTGGACCCGCTGCTCGGCACGCTGCGCAGCCGGGGACTGCAGATGGCGGTGGTGGTCGACGAGTACGGCGGCACCGCCGGCATCGTCACCCTGGAGGACCTGGTCGAGGAGATCGTCGGGGAGATCGCCGACGAGCAGGACCGGCCGACCGGCCGACACCAGCGCGCCGCCGACGGTTCGTGGCAGCTCTCCGGCCTGCTGCGGCCCGACGAGGCGGCCCGGCTGACCGGGCTCGACCTGCCGGAGGGCCGGATCTCCGACACCCTCGGTGGGGTGATCATCGAAGAGCTCGGCCGGCTGCCCCGGGTCGGTGACACCGTCACGGTCGTCGCCGACGACCGCGAACACCCGGACCCGGACGGACTACCCACGCCCGTACCGGTGGAACTGACCGTGACCCGGGTCGACGGCCGCCGCGCCGACCGGCTGCTGCTGCGCCGCGCCGACGCCACCGCGGCAGCCGGGTCTCCTGACGGACGCCGGAACGGCCACTCAGCCGGGCACCCGGAGGAGACCGCGTCATGAGTGACTGGTTGGCGATCCTCGTCGGAGTGCTGCTGCTCGCCGGCAACGCGTTCTTCGTCGGTGCCGAGTTCGCACTGATCTCGGCCCGCCGGACACAGATCGAGCCGCGGGCCGCCGCCGGGTCCCGGCTGGCCCGCGTCACGCTGCGGGCCATGGAGTCCGTGTCACTGATGATGGCCGGTGCCCAGCTCGGCATCACCGTCTGTTCGCTCGGCCTGGGTGCCATCGGCGAGCCGGCCGTGGCGCACCTGATGGAGCCGGCCTTCGCCGCCGCCGGGGTGCCGGACGCGCTGGTGCACCCGATCACGTTCGCCATCGCCCTGGCGATCGTGGTCTTCCTGCACATGGTGATCGGCGAGATGGTGCCGAAGAACATCGCCCTCGCCGGTCCGGAGCGGTCCGCGATGGTCCTGGGCCCGGTGCTGTACGGCGTGGTCACCGTGCTACGGCCACTGATCTGGCTGCTCAACCAGCTCGCCAACATCGTCCTGCGCCTGCTGCGGGTGCAGCCGAAGGACGAGGTGACCTCCACCTTCACCCGGGAGGAGGTTTCCGGGTTCATCGCCCAGTCCCGCCGTGAGGGCCTGATCGACGAGCACGAGCACCGGCTGCTGACCGGGGCGCTGGCGTTCAGCGACCAGCCGACCGCCCGGGTGGCGATTCCGCTGGATTCGCTGGTCACGGTCTCCGCCACCAGCACGCCGGCCGAGCTGGAGAAGCGCTGCGCCGACACCGGCTACTCCCGCTTCCCGGTCGTTGACGGCGCCGCACAGGTCACCGGCTACCTGCACGTCAAGGACGTGCTCGGGGCCTCGGCGCAGGACCGGGACCGGGCGGTCGACTCCCGGCTGATCCGGCCACTGGTCACGGTCCGGGCCACCCAGCCGATGCGGGACACTCTGACAATCATGCAGCAGCGGGGCGCGCACCTGGCCCGGGTGGTGGACACCGACGGCCGGTTGACCGGCCTGGCCGCGTTGGAGGACGTGATCGAGGAGCTGGTCGGTGAGGTCCGCGACGCCGCCCAGGCCGCCAGCCGCTAAACGCCGCCCAGGCCGCCAGCCGCTAGGCGGGCGGAGCAAGCTGGGGTGGCCCGTCGGTGGGCTGGTCGAGCGACTGGCGGGCGAGCAGCGTCGCGCCGGCCACCGCCGCCGGCATGACCAGTACCGCGCCGAACGGGATCAGGCAGCAGCAGAAGACCGCCACCCCGAAGCCGAGCGCCTTCGGCCGGTTGGTGCGCAGTGCCACCCGCCGGTCCGGCAGCCGCAGCCCACGGCGGTAGAACGCGGACCCGACCAGCTCAAGTGCGAGCCGCCAGCCGCCGAACAGGGCGGCGACCACCGGCACCACGGTCTGCCCGACGATCGGGATGAACCCGCAGAGGAACAGCGGTATCCCGATGACGATGCCGAACGCGATCAGCCGGGCCGAGTCGAGCAGGCTGTGCCACAGCGACCGCCACCACGGTACGTCGACCCCGTTCGGCACCCCGCCGTGCTGCTCCTCCACCCATTCGGAAATCTTCTCGTAGAACGGATCTCCGATGAACAGGGTCACGGCGGTGAAGGTGAGTACACCGATCAGCCCGCCGAGGGCCAGCAACGCGACGGCGACCGCACCGCGTACCGCGTCCCGGGTGCCCGCCGACCAGTCGTCGGCGAATGGGGTTACCCAGCCGGCGACGTCGACCACAACGGCTGTCCAGCCGACGAACGCGGCCACGAACAGCACCCCGGCGATCACCGCCGGGATCAACCCGAGCAGCACCATCTTCGGGTTGCGGGCGTAGGTGCCGAAGCCGCGCAGGAACAGCCGGACACCGTCGAGGAAGGCGCGGATCATCTCAGCCGGCCAGGCGCAGCCGTACCCGGCGGTTGGCCCGACCTTTGCTCTGCCACTCACGCAGGGGCGGGTCGCGCAGGTCGAGTCGGTCGGTACGGCCGTGACTGGTGACACCCACGGGTGGCAGGTTACCGCCGACCAGATGGAATCACCCAACCAGCTGATTTGATGAGTGTCAAACTTGACCATCGTCGAAACAGCGGGCATCGTATGGCTGATTCGACGATCATCAAGACTACCAGCACGGAGGGATCCATGATCAACGAAGAGCAACCGGCCGTCGTCATCGGGGCCGGACCGGTCGGCCTGGCCGCCGCCGCCCACCTGCACGAACGCGGCCTGCCCTGGGTCCTGCTCGAGGCTGGTGGCAGTGCCGGCGCGGCGGTCGGCAGGTGGGGGCACGTTCAGCTCTTCTCCCCCTGGCGTTACAACGTCGACACCGCCGCCCGCCGACTGCTCGACGCCGCCGGCTGGGCCGCCCCCGACCCCGAGCACCTGCCGACCGGCGCCGAGCTGGTCGGCGACTACCTCGAACCCCTGGCCAAGCTGCCCGACCTGGCCGGTCAAATCCGGTACGGCGCGCGGGTCGTCGCGCTGAGCCGCACCGGCATCGACCGGGTCCGCACCGACGGCCGGGAGCAGGCACCGTTCGTGGTCCGGCTCGCCGACGGTACGGAGCTCAGCGCCGGTGCCGTCATCGACGCCTCCGGCACCTGGGGTACGCCGAACGTGCTGGGCGTCAACGGGCTGCCCGCCCACGGCGAACCGCAGGCAGCCCACCTGATCAGCACCGCTCTGCCGGACGTGCTCGGTGCCCACCGGGCCGACCACACCGGCCGGCACACCATCGTCGTCGGTGCCGGCCACTCCGCCGCCAACACCCTGCTGGCCCTCGCCGAGCTGGCTACTCAGGAGCCGGGCACCCGGGTCAGCTGGGTCACCCGGGGCGCGACCATCGACCGGGCTCTCGGCGGCGGCGACGCCGACGCTCTGCCTGGCCGCGGCAAGTTGGGTACCGGACTGCGGTTGCTGGTCGACTCCGGCCGAGTCGAGCTGGTCAGTGGATTCGGCGTGCACACCGTACGGGTCACCGCCAGCGGCCAGGCCGAACTGGTCGCGACCGACGGCCGGACGCTGGCCGCCGACCGGATCGTGTCGGCCACCGGTTTCCGCCCCGACCACCGGATCGCCGACGAGCTACGGCTGGACCTGGACCCAGCGCTGGGCTGCACCCGGAGGCTGGCCCCGCTGATCGACCCGAACGAGCATTCCTGCGGCACCGTACCGCCACACGGGGTGGACGAGCTCACCCAGCCGGAGCCGGGGTACTACGTCGTCGGCATGAAAAGCTACGGCCGGGCACCGACGTTCCTGCTGGCCACCGGCTACGAGCAGGTCCGCTCGGTCACCGCGGCGCTGGCCGGTGACTGGACCGCCGCCCGGGACGTACAGCTGGATCTGCCGGAGACCGGCGTCTGCTCAGTGACGCCCAGCGACCAGTCCACCACGCCGTCCGCCGCCTCCGGCGGCTGCTGCGGTTGACCGTCGTCGACGTGTCAGGAGACGGCCGGAGCCACGGCGCATGCCGCTGCTCAGGCCGGCTCGTTGAGAAAGCCGGAGACCCGCTGCCGCAGATCGGTGCGCTGGTTCCAGAGCACACCGGGGCGGTCGTAGACGTGCAGGGCGGCGCCCGGGATGGCGGCGGCCAGCCGCTCGGCGGTCTCGGCCGGGTGCAGGTCGTCGCCGACGCAGCCGATCACCAGGACCCGGGCGGTGACCGCAGCGAGCGCCGCCGGGTCGGGCACCGGCAGTGCGTCGGCCAGGTCGACCAGTTCGGCTGCGAGGCCGTCGCGCAGCAGCTGGTCGATCCTGGTACGCAGGTACGCCCACGCGGCCGGGGTGTTGCGTACCGGCACCGGGGTCTCCGCCGCGATCAGCTCGGCCACCCCGGAGACGTCGCTGTCGTTGACCGCGGTGACCAGCTCGGCGATCCGCTGGCGGGCCGAGGCCGGCCGGGCCGCGTCGAAGGCCGACGGTAGGAAAAACACCGCCCGGTCGAACCGCTGCGGGCTGTCGGTCAGCAACCGGGCCAACGCCCCGGCACCGAGGCTCATCCCGACCGCCCGGCCGGCACCGGTCAGATCGGCCACGGCCCGCAGGTCCCGGGCCAGGTCGGGGTAGCCCCACGGGCCGGCCGGCGCGGCGGAGCGGCCATGCCCCCGGAACTGGAAGAACACCTTGCGCCCGACGACTCCGCTGCCCAACGGCCGGGTGGTGGCGATCCCGTGCGCTATACCGTGGGCGAAGACGGTGGTCGGCTCACCGGACCCGGTGACCAGCCGTTCCAGCTCCACGCCGTGCGGCGTGGTGATCACCTCGGTCTCCGGCTCAGGCAGCGCGGGTCGGCCGGTACGGGGACCGGACGGGCCGGGCCCGTAGGTCCGCGGCCCGCCGTCCGGCGGCGGTGGCCAACGAAAATCTCTCACCAGGAGCCTCGGCCGTCGGCGATGTCCCGCAGCCCGACCCGCACGTCGAGCAGGTAGATCAGCCCGGCGGCGATCCCGATCAGACCGAACAGGCTGACCTGGAACAGCAGGGTGAGCAGCAGGCAGACGCCGAGGATGGCCAGCCACGCGCCTTTCGGCAGGGTGCCGATCGCCGGGAACGCCTCGCCCTTCTGGGTGACGCAGTGCACCAGCGCGACAGCCTGCACGACGAGGGCGAACACGAACAGCGCCAGGTTGAGGATGTACCGGACGTCGGCATAGAACAGCGGCGCGGCAGAGTCCATGCCCAAAGCTTATGCCGCGGGCCCCGGATGCGTGCCACCTGCATCCGGGGCCCGCGGATCACCCGGACCCGCCGGAACTACTCGGCCTTGGCCTGGGTGGGCTTGGCCGGCTCGGTCGAGTCGGCTTCCGGTGCCGCGGTGACCTGGGCCGGAGCCTCGGTGGTCGCCATGTCGGCGTTGACGGTGTCGGCGGCCCGGACCACCCCGGTGCCGACGACCCGCTCGCCGTGCGCCACCAGCGTGCCGTAGATCGCCACGGCCCGCTGCCCGGCCGACTGGGCACCGGCGAGCACCGCGTCGCGGTTGCGCACCGCGATCGCCCGCAGGCGCTCCAGGTCGGCACCGGTGTTGGCCCGCTCACGCAGCTCGGCCGTGCCCTGGGCGGCCTTCTCCCGCAGGCCGACGGTGCCGAGGGTGGCCTTGCCGGTCAGCTGGGTGACGGCCACCGGTAGCTTGCGCAGCTGCTGGTAGGCCAGGTCACCGGCGCCTGCGACGGCGTACAGAGGTGCTGGGATCCGCTTGGTCTTCGGCTGGCTCATCGTTGCTCCTCCTCGGCCGCTGCGGCGGCCTGCTCGGTTTCCCCGGCCCGGGGCGTACGACGCCGGGGGGTGGTCTTCTGCCGGGAAGTGGTCCTGGTCGGCGCGGTCGGCGGCGGGTCCTCGCCCGCCGGGCCAGGTGCGGCCCCGGCCTCGGTGACGGCGACCGACTGCAGGGTCTGCTCCTCAACTTCTTCGGCGGCTTCGGCGGCGGTAGCTGCGTCCGCGTCGGCGTCCGGTCCGGCGTGCCGGGCGTTCTCCCGGCGGAACGTCTCGTAGATCTGGCTCAGCGACTGCTTCTGCGCCATGGTCAGGTCAGGGTCCGAAGCGATCGCGGCAAGCACGCCCTGGCCGTCCTTGTCGTCGAGCAGCCCGGCCCGCAGGTACATCACCGGTGTGGAGACCCGCAGCGCGCTGGCCAACTGCTGGAGCACCTCCGCGCTCGGTTTGCGCAGGCCGCGCTCCACCTGGCTCAGGTACGGGTTGCTGACGCCGGCCTGCTCGGCGAGCTGCCGCAGCGAGATGCGGGCGTTGTGCCGCAGGTCCCGGATGAAGCCCCCGATGTCGCGAGGCAGGTCCTTCGGTGTGGCCATGTCTCGACGGTAGCCCCGATCTGCTTGCAACTGCTAGCGAAACGCTAACGGAAGTTAGCGGAGTCACCCGGAAGAACCGTCGCAGGAGCAGCCGGGAAAGTCGTTGGCGGCCAGCCGTCCCGAGTCGCTAGGCTGCCCGCCGATGACGACGATCCGGGTAGGCGACGCGACGATCAGCTACGACGACGTCGGCACCGGGCCACCCGTACTGCTGATCCACGCCGGCATCGCCGACCGCCGGATGTGGCGGGCGCAGGTCGCCGCGCTGCGTGACCGGCACCGGGTGATCGCCATGGATCTGCGCGGCTACGGCGAGTCCGACCTGCCGGCCACCGCGTTCGCCCACCACGACGACGTGATCGGCCTACTGGACGCGCTCGGCGTCGCCCGCGCCGCGCTGGTCGGCTGTTCGTTCGGCGGCGCGGTCGCCATCGACGTCGCCCTCGCCCACCCCGACCGGGTCACCGCCCTCGCCCTGTTCGGGTCCGCACTGGGCGGCCACGACTGGTCCGACGCCACCGAACAGCTCTGGGACGACCTGGTCGGCGCGGTGGACCCGGAGGATCTGGACGCGATGGCCGACGCCGAGGTGCGGTTCTGGGTCGTCGGCCCGCACCGGCAGCCCGCCGACGTCGACCCGGAGCTGATCGCCTTCGCCCGCGAAATGGACCGTCGGGCGCTCGCCGCCGAAGCCGCGCTCGGCGACGTCACCCACCGCGAACTCGATCCACCGGCGGCCCGCCGGCTCGGTGAGATCGGCGTGCCGGTGCTGGTCGGCGCCGGTGCGCTCGACGTGCCGGACATCCTTGCCCTGGCCGACCTGATCAGCACCGGCATCCCGACCGCCCGGCGGCTGCCGGACGTGCCCGACGCGGCCCACCTGCTGCCGCTGGAGTGCCCCGGGCCGGTCGACGCCGCGCTGAGTGAGTTCCTCGCCGACACCGCGCGATAGCCGATCACACCGTGCGATAGCCGATCACCGTGCGATAGCCAACTCGTCCGCCGGCCAGTCTCGTCAGGACGTCCAGTCTCGTCAGGACGGCCGGCACAGGGCGCGCAGCGTGCCGACCGGCTGGCCGCCACCGAGCACCGGCGGCTCACCGAGTTCGGCCAGAGCCACCAGATCCAGGCCTTCGGCGTCGGCGCCAGTGCCGACGCCGAGCCGACGCAGCGCGGCGACCACCGGCGGCACCGTCGCCCGCTGCGCGCCGTCGTCGATCTTCACCGCGATCGCCCCGACGCCGGGGACCGCCACCGCCAGCACACCCTCCGCACCGACCTTGGCCAGCAGCCCGGGCACGGCCCGCATCAGTCGGGTGTCGGCCCGTCCGGTGCCGGCCACCAGCTCCGGGTACGCCCGCATCGCGTCCGCCACGGTCCGCTCCACCGACCCGGCAAGGCCGTGTACCAGGCGCAGGAACGCCCGCGCCACCGCAGTCAGCGACAGCGCCAGCACCGGCGCGCCGCAGCCGTCCACCCCGACGGCGGCGGCCGGCTCACCGGCGTACTCCTCGACGGCGGCCCGGATCCGTTCCTGCAACGGATGCTCCGGATGCCAGTACTCCTCCACCGGCCAGCCGGCCGCCCGGCAGGTCAGCAGCATCCCGGCGTGCTTGCCGGAGCAGTTCATCTGCAGCCGACTCGGCCCGCCACCGGCTCGCAGCACGTCGGCTGCGGCGGCCGCGCCGACCGGCAGCTCCGGCGGGCAGCGCAGCGCCGCCTCGGTGAGTCCGGCGGTACGCAGCAGCGCGGCCACCCGGGCCAGGTGGAAGTCCTCGCCACTGTGGCTGGCACAGACCACCGCCAGATCGGCTGGATCGGCCAGCCTCAGCCCGGCCCACAGCATGCCGATCGCCTGCAACGGCTTGTTCGCCGACCGGGGAAACACCGGCGACTCCACGTCGCCGAACCGCTCTCGCAGACCGCCGTCGGCGGCCAGCACCACCAGTGAGCCGTGATGCCGGCTCTCCACGAAGCCGGAGCGGGCCATCTCGACCAGCGGCACCCCGCCGGCGTACCTGGTCAACTCTGCGACATCCCGGCTCAGGGCTCGATCGCGGCGGTGAACTCACCGGCACGCAGATCGGCGTCGTCCGGCACGTTGCGTTTCACCACCGCCAGAGCGATCATGCCGAGCTCGTGGTGGCGCAGCGCGGTGCCGACGAAGCCGACCGTCCGGCCCTCCAGGGTCAGCGGGGTGCCGGCGTCCGGCGGGGTGTCGCTGGCCACCCCGTCGAGGTGCAGCAGCACCAGCCGGCGCGGTGGCCGGCCCAGGTTGTGCACCCGGGCCACCGTCTCCTGCCCCCGGTAGCAGCCCTTGTCGAGGTGGACCGCCGGTCCGAGCAGATCGACCTCCGCCGGGATCGCCCGGTGGTCGGTCTCCAGACCGACCCGGGGGGTACGCGAGGCGACCCGCATCGCCTCGTACGCCCAGAGCCCGGCCGGGGCGGCGCCGGCCGCAGTCGCCTCGGCCACCAGCTGTGCCGTCGCGGCCCGGGGTACCAGCAAATCGACGCCGAGTGGCACCCGACGGGCCCAGCCACCCCGGTACGGCCCGTCCGTCGGCAGCGCGGCCACCGGGTAGAGCACGGTGGGCCGGTCGGGGATCGACCCGGCGGCGAACTTCGACGGGGGCACCGGCAGCAGGTCCGGGTCGGCCAGCCCGGTCACGCCCAGCGCCGCCGCCGCGTCGACCGCAGCCGGGCCGACCAGCGACAGCACCGCCCAGTCGGCGGTCACCTCCGCCGGGTCGACCTGAGTGAAGAACCGCATTTTCAGCAGGTACGCCAGCAGCTCGCCGACCATCTGTGGCTCGGTGTCCAGCCAGGTGGTCGTGCCGTCCTCGGCGACCATCGCGTGCTGCTCCACGTGGCCGTGCGGGGAGAGCACCAGCAGCTCGGTGCCCTGACCGGCGCGCAGCGTCGCCAGGTGCTGGGTGGTCAGGGTGTGCAGCCAGCCGATCCGTTCGGCACCGGGCACCGCCAGCACGCCCCGGTTGCTCCGGTCGACGAGGCCGACCTCGGTGGCGAGCCGACGCTGCTCACGCATCGGGTCGCCGTAGTGGGCGGCGACCCCGGCGTCGGGGGATCCGGTGGCCACGTCGGCGATGTCCACCGCGCCGGCTACGTCGATCACTGTTTTCCTCCGCACCGCTCGCAGGTGCCGAACAACGCCATGTGGCCGATGTCGACTTGGAAGCCGCGCTGTTCGGCGAGCGCGGTGATCAGCGGCTCGGCCAGCGCCGGGTCCATCTCCGAGACCGACTTGCAGGATCGGCAGACCAGATGGACATGCTGGTCCTCGCCGACCGAGTGGAACGTCGGTGAACCGTGCGACAGGTGGGTGTGGGTGACCAGGCCCAGCTCTTCGAACAGCTCCAAAGTGCGGTAGATGGTGGTGATGTTGACCCCGGCGGCGACCTCGCGCACCGCGTTGAGCACCTGCTCCGGGGTGGCGTGTCCCAGCTCGTGCACCGCTTCCAGGATCAGCTGACGCTGCGCGGTCAGCCGTAGCCCGCGCGAGCGCAGCATCTCTGCCAGGGAAGATTCAGCCACCGTCGCCATCCTATCGCCGCCGTCTCCGTGGCCGGCCCGTCTCCGTGGCCGACCCGTCTCCGTAGCCGACCCGGATCAGCCGCCGACCCGGATCAGCCGGGCGGACAGGTGCGGGGAAAGCGGCTGACCGACCGCGGCCATCTCCTGGGCGTACAGCAGCGCCCCTTCGACAATGCCGAACAGCCGGTGACCTCCGGTGACCTCCTTGGCGGTACCGGTACGCACCACGGCGTCGGTGGCCAGCTCGACCTGCACCCCGGTGACCCGGCCCAGGTAGAGCTCCATCACTCCGGTCGGGGTCATCATCGTCGCCTCCAGCTCACCGGTGGCCCGGCCATCGGCGTCGGTCACCGCCCGCCACCAGCCGAGTTCGCGACCGGCCGGGCGCACCGGGCGGGACTGCTCGTCGAGCAGCCAGGCCCGCGACTCGTACTGCAGGAACGGCCGGCCGTCGTGACTGATCCGGATTTCCTGCGCGTAGTCGAAGTCCTCGATCGTCGGGTAGCCGCCGCGCCCCCGCCCACGCCACACCCCGATGTACGGCAGCAGCGCGTTCAACGCCGGGTGCAGCTTCGGGCCGACCCGCAGGTCGTGACTCTCCTCGAACGGGTACGGGTCGACCGGCGGGGCGTCCAGCCACGGCGGCCGGACCGGGTTCTCCTCGGTGCTCGGCTGTCCCGCTCCGGACGCGCTGCTCGCGCTCATCGATCCTCCGCTTTCTCACCAGCGTCCACGGCAGATGCGGACCGCGAGGTAGACCAGGCCACCGGCGAGCGCGCCGAAGCCTGCCACCAGCAGGCTGACGAACCCGATCTCGGTAACCATGACAAGGCCATCCTATGCTGGCCGCATGGCTCGCACTCTCGTCGTGAAGGCGACCGCCGGCTCGGACGAGCCGGAGCGGTGCGCCCAGGCGTTCACCGTAGCGGGCACCGCCGCCGCGGCCGGCGTCGAGGTCTCCCTCTGGCTGACCGGTGAGTCGGCGTGGTTCGGGCTGCCCGGCCGGGCCGCCGAGTTCGACCTGCCGCATTCGGCGCCGCTGCCCGACCTGCTGGACGCGGTGCTGGCCAGCGGTGGTCAGGTGACGGTCTGTACGCAGTGCGCGGCCCGCCGCGGGTTCGGCCCGGACGATGTGCTGCCGGGGGTACGGATCGCCGGGGCGGCGGTCTTCGTCGAGGAGATCATGGCCGACGGCGTCCAGGCACTCGTCTACTGACCGGGCTTCCCCTACTGACCGGGTCGGCAGCCGACGACGGATCAGCGGTTGGACGGCGGGATCAGCAGGCGAAGTCGGTGGCGGCGACCCAGACGTCGTCGCCGTCGAGCCGCACCACGGTGCCCTTGGTGCCGTACCGGTGGACGAACAGCGGTGCCTGGTCGGAGACGACGGTGGCGCGCGGCAGGGTGAAGCCGATCGAAGCCCACTCGTCGGACTCCGCTGTGCTGACCGCGGTCAGCGCGTAGCTGCTGAGCTGTCCGTCGCCGTCGGGACAGGGCAGTTCGACCGACGATGCGGCCTGTACGTCGGCCACCCCGAAGGCGCCCGTCAGCAACTCGGCGTGGCTGCGCGGGGTCGGGGCGGCGGTGGTGCCCGGTCGGGGGTCGGCGGGTGCGGGCCGGGACCGGTCGGATGCCGGTCGGCAGCCGGTGCTGATCCACAACTGCACCACGCCGGCGCGGATCAGTTCGCCGCGGACCGCGACGAAATCACCGGCGTCGGCACCGAGCCGCGACCGGCCGGTGGTTGCGTCGTGCCGGGCTATCGCGGCGTAGCTGGCCGGGAGCCGGCGGGCGATCCGGTCGAGCAACGCCGGGCCGGAGTCGGGCGCCGTGTAGGCGGTGAGCACCCGGGTCAGTTCGGCGCCGGGGCGCATCGGCGTGATCCGGCAGCCGGCGCTGATCTGTTCCTCGGCCAGCACCACCACGCCGGCGTCGCCGACCGCAGCGGTCAGGTCGATCGCCGCCCGGTCTACGACCGGGCGGGCCTGCCCGATGTCGCGCTGCTCGCGGACGGTCGGGCTGTCGTCCCGCTGGGACTGCACGGCCAGGCCGAGCAGCAGGACGATCCAGGCCACTGCGGCGGCCGCCAGCCACCACCGCCACCACCACCGACGCACCGGGCTCTGACCAGCGGCGCTCGGCGGCGTGGCGGCAGATGACGGCACCTTGGCAGATGGCGGTCCCGACGACGACGGCGGCGGGACCGCTGCTGCCGGGTGTGCCGGCGGGACGGCCGGGGTCGCGGGCGGGTCGTCAGTCACCCGGCCATCGTGCCAGGCACCGGCCGGGGCAGCCGGCCGGCCCGGCAGCCGTCAGCGCCCCGGCCGCCCCGGCCGCCCCGGCAGCGGTCAGCAGCCGACCTCGACGGGCCGGCCGATCCGCTGCTCCGGCAGCTCCCGATCCGACCCGTCCCAGCCGGGCTCGCTCGGCACCGCATCCTCGTGGACCAACTGGTCGCGGACCAGCTCGTCGCGAACGGCCACGTCGTCGCGGGCTGGGTCGTCCCGCCGGTAACCGGCCGGGTCCGGTCCCGCCGCCGACGCGCCGAAATTGTCCGGTGCGCTCGACGCGAGCCGGTACCCGACGCCCCGTACGGTCTGGATCTCCAGGCCGCCGCCGGCACCGCGCAACTTGCGGCGCAGCCGTTTCACGGCCGAATGCAGGATGGCCGTGTCGCCGAGATAGGCCCCACCCCAGACCGAGCCGAAGAGCCGTTCGTAGGTCCAGACCACCACCGGCGGGGTGGCCAGCCGGGCCAGCAACTCCCGTTCCAGTCGGGTCAGCGCCAACGGCTTACCCCGCCAGGTGACGAGGTGGCCGGGCACGTCGACGACGAGGTCGCCGAGCACGACCGGCGCCGCCGGCTCCGGGTCCTCCGCCGGCACGGGCGGGAACAGCATCGCCCGTAACTCGGCCAGATCAGTACAGATGACTACCGTGCCGCAGTCGTCGAGCCGTCTCACGACGCGCTCACGGACGGCTACGTCAGCGGTGACACACACGACCAGTGGCACCTCACCGTTGACCACCGCACTCCTCCCCAGGTTGCTGCGTGTCATCAGACAACGCCGTTTAGTCGCCGGAGTCAACAGCGACAGTCACCGATACCACTGCAGCCCGACGCTCGACCACGTGTTGCCCGGGTACTGCCTGAAAACTGCCCAACAGACCCCATTGATCACCAACGTCGCCCACTAAAGCATGACTCGTAGCCGCCGTGCGGAAACTATCCGTAGAGCACTACCCGCACGCGACTTGGGCGGATTCGGGCTTTCCGGTCCGCTGACCCCGCGGTCCGGCGAGTACGGACCGCCTACGAGCATGGGGGGACCGCGTGGTCGACCTGCCCCGCCGCCGAACCGGACGACACCATAGTGATCGCAGCACCGCCCGCCGCCGCGTCCACGGCGGCCCGGGCCGGCTGCTGCACCGGATGTTCACCGCTGGGCTGATCACCCTGCTCGCGGTGACCGCCCAACCCGCCGCCGCGACCGCCGCACCCGGTGCCGGCCCGGTCGACGGGTCGGCCACCGCGCCGATCAGTGCCGAACTCGCCGCCGAACTGGACCGGGACGGCACCGTCGACTTCATGGTCTACCTGCGGGACCGCGCCGACCTGGCCGGTGCGGTTGATGCCGTCAGCGCCCGAATGCCGGCCGGTGACCGTCGCGCCGACGCCCGGGCCGAGGCTGTGTACCACGAGTTGACCACCACAGCCCAGCGCAGCCAGCAGAGCCTGCGCAAACTGCTCGACGGGCGCAAGGCCGGCTACACCGCGTACTGGATCGCCAACGCGGTCCGGGTCACCGGCGACCGGGACCTGGCCGACCGGATCGCCGCCCTGCCCGAGGTGCAGCAGCTCGAACCAGCTCGCAGCTACCCGCTGCTCACCCCGGAACCAGCCGAACCGGTACCGCCGGTCGGCGACGACGCCGGCACCACCGCCGTCGAGTGGAACATCGACGACGTCCGGGCGCCACAGGTCTGGTCCGAATTTGGCACCAGCGGCGACGGGATCGTCGTGGCCACCATCGACAGCGGCGTCGAGTTCGACCACCCGGCGCTGGCGGCCAGCTACCGGGGAGCCGGCGCCGGCGGCTACGACCACGACTACAACTGGTTCGACCCGACCGGCATCTGCCCGGCCGGGACCCCCTGTGACAACAACGGTCACGGCACCCACGTCACCGGCACCATGACCGGCGACGATGGCGGCGACAACCAGACCGGGGTGGCACCCGGTGCCCGCTGGATCGCTGCCAAGGGCTGCGAGGTCACCAACTGCTCCGACGCGTCGCTGCTGGCCGCCGGCCAGTGGGTGCTCGCCCCGACCGACACCTCGGGCGCGAACCCCCGGCCGGAGCTGCGCCCCGACGTGGTCAACAACTCGTGGGGCGGCGGACAGGCCGACCCGTGGTACCGGCAGACCGTCGACGCCTGGATCGCCGCCGGCATCTTCCCGGCCTTCGCCATCGGCAATGAGGGACCGGGCTGCGGCACCGCCAGCTCCCCCGGCGACTACCCGCAGGCGTACGCAACCGGCAACTACGACGCCGACCACCGGATCGCCACCCGGTCCAGCCGGGGCGCCTCGCTGGTCGACGGATCGGTCAAGCCGAACATCGCCGCGCCCGGCACCGCGGTCCGCTCCAGCGTCCCCGGTGGCGGGTACGCGGCGTACAGCGGCACCTCGATGGCCTCCCCGCACGTCGCCGCCACCGTCGCGCTGGCCTGGTCGGCGGCGCCGACCCTGCACGGCGACATCGCCGCCACCCGGGCCCTGCTGGACGGCACCGCGATCGACACCGACGACACCAGTTGTGGCGGCACCGCCGCCAACAACAACAACTTCGGTGAGGGACGGCTCGACGCGTACGCCGCCGTCGAGGCCGCCCCGCGCGGACCCGCCGGCCGGGTGACCGGCGTGGTCACCGGCGACGGCGACCCGCTGCCCGGGGCCACCGTCGCCGCCGGCGACCGCAGCGTCACCACCGGCACCGACGGCGGCTACTCGCTGACCCTGCCGACCGGTGAGTACACCGTCACCGCCAGCGCGTTCGGCTACCAGCCGGACAGCGCCACGGTCACGGTCGCCGAGGACGGCACCGTCGAGCAGGACTTCGACCTGGCCGCCACCACCCTGGTCACGCTCAGCGGCCGGGTCACCGACGCGTCCGGCCACGGCTGGCCGCTCTACGCCCGGGTCGAGGTCGACGGACGGCCGGAGACGGTCACCTACACCGACCCGGCGTCCGGCCGCTACACGCTGACCGTGCCCGGCGGCACCGCCGTGACGCTGGTCGCCACGGCGACGCTCGCCGGGTACCAGCCGGCCCGGGTGGAGGTGCCGGCCGGGGAGACCGACCGCACCGTGCACCTGGCGGTGCCGGTCACCGCCGAGTGCATCGCACCCGGATACGTGGCCAGCTTCGGCGACCCGCTGCTCGCCGAGAGCTTCCCGACCGCCGACACCCCGGACGGCTGGTCGGTGGTGAACCGCGCCGACGGCGGCGGTTGGGAGTTCTCCGACATCGGCTCCCGGGGCAACCTGACCGGTGGCGACGGCGGCTTCGCCAACATCGACAGTGACGCGCTCGGCGTCGGTGAGGTCCAGGACACCGACCTGGTCACCCCGATGCTGGACCTGTCCGGAGCGGACGCGCCGTACCTGCGGTTCGCCAGCGACTGGCGGGCGGTGGGGCTCAGCGACAGCGCCGAGATCGGTGTCTCGGTCGACGGCGGCGCCAGCTGGACCAACGTGTGGCGGCACACCACCAGCCGGCGCGGGCCGCGCACCGAGGAGATCCCGCTGACCTCGGTGGCCGGTGCCGACGAGGTGCTGATCCGGTTCCGCTTCCAGGGCAGCTACGCCTGGTGGTGGCAGGTCGACGACGTCGAGGTGGTCGACCGAAGCTGCACCCCGCTGCCCGGTGGCCTGCTGGTCGGCAACACCACCGACCACAACACCGGGGCCGCGCTGAACGGGGTCACGGTGGCCAGCGCCACCGACCCGACGGTACGGGCGGTCTCCGCCGCCACGCCGGACGACCCGGCCCTGCCCGACGGCTTCTACCAGCTCTTCTCGCCGCTGGTCGGCGAGCAGGAGTTCACCGCGACGCGGGCGCCGTACCAGGTGCGGAGCCGGACGGTGACGGTGGTCGCCGACCGGGCCCGCCGGGCCGACTTCTCGGTCAAGGCCGGCCGGCTCACGATCAGCCCGACCAGCCCGGTCGTGTCCCATCAGCCGTACGGCAGCACCCGCAAGGCCAAGGTGACGGTGACCAACACCGGCAGCGCACCGGCCGAAGTCGAGATGCTGGCCGGCGACGGTGGCTTCAGCCTGCTGGCCGGTGACGGGGCCCCGCTGGTCGAACACAAGGTGAAGGGGGTCAGCAGGGCCTGGCAGGGCCCGGCGTACGGTGCCCCGGCCGGCGCCGCGCCGACCCGGATCACCGCCGCGTCGGCTGCAGCCGGTGCCGGAGCGGCCGCCGACGCCTGGACGCGGGCACCGGACCACCCGACCGCGGTCTTCGACAACGCGGCCGCCACGCTCGACGGCATGGTCTACTCGGTCGGCGGCGGCAGCACCACCGGCACCGAACAGGACGCCTGGGTCTACGACCCGGTCACCGACGCCTGGAGCGCCCTGCCCGACCTGCCGACGGCCCGCAGCAAGCCGGTGCTCGCCGCAGCCGGCGGCAAGCTGTACCTGTTCGGCGGTTGGGGTGCCGGTGGGACTCCGGTGGCGAGCGTCGACGTGTTCGACCCGGCTGCCGGGACGTGGGCCACGCTGTCCGGGGTGACCAGCCCCGCGCCACGGGCCGCGGCCGGGTCCGCTGTCATCGGCGGCACGATCTACCTGATCGGCGGCTGCATCGACGGCACCTGCACCGACTCGCGTACGGTGCTGGCGTTCGACACCGGCACCGGCACGTTCCGGTCCCGGGCCGACTATCCGGTCGCCGCGTCCTGGCTGGCCTGCGGCGGGATCGGTGAGCTGGCGTACTGCGCCGGCGGTGCCGGCACCGTCGAGTACCGGTCGACGTACGCCTACGACCCGGCCACCGACGCCTGGAGCCCGTTGCCGGACCTGCCGCTCGACCTGTGGGGCGGGCAGTACGCAGCGGCCGGTGGCCTGCTGGTGATCGCCGGCGGCGTCACCGGGGCGTCCACCACGGTGACGAACCGTACGGTCGGCTTCGACCCGGCCGCCGGTGAGTGGCGGGACCTGCCGAACACCGAGTTCGCCCGGTACCGGGGCGCCGGTGCCTGCGGGGCGTACAAGGTCGGTGGATCACCGAGCTCGTTCGTCGGTTCGGCACAGGTGGAGGTGCTCGCCGGGCTGGAACTGTGCGACGCCGCGGCCGATCTGCCGTGGCTGGTCACCGATCCAGGCAGTTTCACCCTGGCCCCCGGTGCCTCCCGGACGGTCACCGTCACGCTGGCGGCGACCGCCGAGGCCGGCGTGGACCAGCCCGGCCGGTACGCCGCGACCCTCGGGCTGCGGTCCGACACCCCGTACCCGGTGGGTCAGGTGGACGTGCAGATGAACGTCTCGCCGCCGGCGTCCTGGGCGAAGGTGCAGGGCACGGTCACCGGGGTCAGCTGCGCAGGGGTCGAGGTCGGGGTGGCCGGGGCGACGATCCGGCTGAACTCGCTGACCGATCCGGGCACCGGCTACACACTGCGCACCGGCGCCGATGGTGGGTACGGGTACTGGCTGCCACGCGGACAGTACGAGATCATCACCGCGAAGGACGGCTGGGTGCCGCAGGCCCGACAGGAACGGCTGCCGGCCGGGATCGTCACCACGGTCGACAGCGTGCTCGAACCGGTCGATCCCTGCCCGGCCCGCCTCGGTGGGATCTGACCGGGGTGACCGGACCGTCCGGCGGCGTGTCTGACCGATGGTGAGAACGGGTGCCGGGCCAGCCCAGCTCTGGCCCGGCACCCGCCGGCGGTCAACCCGGAATCGTCACGGGTTGACCGGGCATCGCACCCAGTCCCGGCCCTTCACATACGACCAGGAGCAGGTGTGCACAGAGTGGCCTTTACGGTTCCGCAGGAATGCCTTGTCACCTTCGACATCCCACACGAAACCAGCCGTGTTCCAGTAGACGGTCCGTGCGGTGTCGTCACCGGCACCGGAACGCAGCCACACCCGGCCACCTTTCCCGGGAATGACGACGTCGCCGAACCGGTAAGTCCGGCCGTTCTTGTTGTGCACCGTGTAGCCCCGCAGGTTGATTGCTTCCTTACCCCGGTTGACCAGTTGCAGCCATTCCCGGTTGGCGAACGTTCCGCTGCCGTCGTTGACGCCGTTCGGGTGGTACTGGACGCTGTGCACCCGCAGGCTGGGTGCAGCACTCGCAGGTGCGGCGACGGTCATCGAGGTGACCAGCCCGAGCATCGCCGCAGCCAGGACACCGACAGTCTTTCGCATGATTCCCCCCATGGGATGAGCAATTTTCGCAGGCTTCGGATGAACCGAAATCCGATTCGCCGTCCGCCCGCTACCGCCATGGAAAATTGTGGGCGATGGGCCGCCCAATTCACCAGAGAGTGACGTCATCAAGTCAGTTCGTCCTGCTGCACCGTCATGTCGGGCGCTGTTGACTTGTCGGCGCGGCCACCCGCCGGAGCGACCAGGGTGACGCCGTCGGTCGGCCGTTTCCACTGTCCACGAGGCGACAGGAAGTACCGACGGCGGGGAATGCGCCGCCGGTGTCGGTCACGAAGCAGACAGGCCGTCGCCCCGGAACTTTTTCCGGGGCGACGGCCTGTCGTCGGGGTCGGGCCGGGCGTCAGCTGCCGACGGTCACCGAGACCTCGTTGACTCCCTGGGCGGCGGTCACCGCGGTGTCACCGTTGCCGTGCCGGGACAGGGCCCGCAGGGTCCAGCTGCCCGGTGCGGCGAAGAACCGGAACTGGCCGGCCGGCGAGGTCACCACCTCGGCGGTGAACTCGCCGGTGGCGTCCAGCAGCCGAACGTACGCGCCGGCCACGGCTTCGCCGTCGGCGGACCGCACGGTCCCGGTGATCACGGTTTCTTTGGCCAAGTCGACGCTGGCCGGCAGCGGTGCCGCCTGGTCCGGGGCGGCGCAGCCCGCCGCATTCGCGGCGTTCGGTGTGGTCGCAGCGGTCATCGTCACGCCTTCCCGGGCTCGTCGCCGAGCACCACCGGCACGCCGATCAGCGAGCCGTACTCGGTCCAGGATCCGTCGTAGTTCTTCACGTTGGAGTGGCCGAGCAGCTCCTTGAGCACGAACCAGGTGTGCGAGGAACGCTCGCCGATCCGGCAGTACGCGATGGTGTCCTTGCCGTCTTCGAGGCCGGCCTCGGCGTACAGGGCGCGCAGCTCGTCGTCGGACTTGAAGGTGCCGTCCTCGTTGGCGGCCTTGGACCAGGGCACGTTGACCGCGGTCGGGATGTGCCCGGCCCGCTGCGCCTGCTCCTGCGGCAGGTGGGCGGGGGCGAGCAGCCGGCCGGCGAATTCGTCGGGCGAGCGGACGTCGACCAGGTTCTGCGTGCCGATCGCGGCCACCACCTCGTCGCGGAACGCCCGGATGGAGCTGTCCGGCTCCTGGGCGACGTACTGGGTGGCCGGGCGGGCGACCACCTCGGTGGTCAGCGGTCGGGCGTCGAGCTCCCACTTCTTGCGGCCACCGTCGAGCAGCTTGACGTCGCGGTGGCCGTACAGCTTGAAGTACCAGTACGCGTACGCGGCGAACCAGTTGTTGTTGCCGCCGTAGAGCACCACGACGTCGTCGTTGCCGATGCCCCGCTCGGACAGCAGCGCTTCGAACTGCGACTTGTTGATGAAGTCGCGGCGTACCGGGTCCTGCAGGTCGGTCTTCCAGTCGATCTTGACCGCGCCGGCGATGTGCCCGCCGTCGTACGCGGAGGTGTCCTCGTCGACCTCGACGAAGACGACGCCCGGGGCGTCGAGGTTCTTCTCGGCCCAGTCGGCCGAAACGAGTGCGGTGTCGCGACTCATCAGATCACTCCCTGGTTGGTCTCCCCCTTGCCCGGCGGGCCGCCGGTGCGGAGGAAAGCGGATCGGTGGCGAGTCCATGCCGCAGGTTGTCGCACCTGTGCGGGACCCTGGAGGACGGATTACGGACGTGCGACGGCGCCACTGCCGGGCGATGGTGAGAATTCTTCGGCGCTGGTCACCGACCACAGAATGGGTCGACGACAGCCCGCCGGGTCAGCCCGCCGTCAGAGGACCGGGCGACACAGGCAGGTGGCCACACGGCACAGGTCGACCGCGCGCCGCTTGGTGAGGAACTTCCCCATGGGGCCGAAGCTTACCAGCCTGTTTCCGGACGGTCACCGATCCGACCACTCAATGGGACATTCGCGGGTTGAGACCTACGCCATCCCCGCCGGAGACAGTCGGCCGAGCAGGCTGATCAGCCGAATGCGCTCAGCGGCACGTCGGTGGCAGTGGCGGTGACGGCGAGACCGGCCGGCGTCACCGCCACCTCCTGCAGGTCGAGCTGGAACGGCAGGGCGGGCAGCGGCACCGCGATGGACAACTGCTGGGCGTAGGCCTCGACGAACCCGCGGGCCGCCTCGTCGCCGGGCAGCCCTTCGGCGGTGAGTTCGTCGAAGCGCAGCAGCACCTCGCCCTGGGCGACCTCCAGGTCCGCGGTACCGGTCAGGGTGACCTGCTGGCCGAGGATGTCCACTGGGGCGGTGACGCCGAGCCGCCCGTCCTGTTCGGACAACTCCACGCCGGGCTGGTCGATCAACTGGACGATACTGTCGTAGGAGACCGTGGCGGTGCCCTGCACGGTCTCTGCGGTGACCTCACCCTGGCCGGTACGCAGCGTCTCCAACGGCGCCTGTACGCCCCGCGCGTCGACGTCGAGGGTGGGCAGCCGCACGCTGTTGCCGTTGACCGGCGCCGACACGTCGCGCAGCACGATCGAGACCGACTGGTAGCGGCCGGTGGCGACCTGGCTGAGGAACGGGAACCCGCCGATCGAGACCTCCGGCTCGGAGGATTCGATGTTCTGCCCGGCAACCTGCTGGCGAACCTGGTCAGCGACCGCCCGTTCGGCGTAGGCGACGGCGACCCGGTCGGCGACGACCAGGACCAGCGCCAGAACGAGCAGCAGCACCGCGACGACAGCCAGCAGCCGGCGCGCTCGTCGGCCCGGTTGCCGCCGAGGACGCGACCGGCGGACCGGTTCCTCCTGGTACGCCGGATAGGTCGACACGGTTCCTCCTCGGCTGCGGACGAATGCGCCGTACCGTATCTACCCAACCTGAATACGGCTCACCCGGCACCGGCCCGACCAGGCGCCTCACCTGACCGACCCGGCGCCTCAGTTGAAGATCAGCACACCGAGGGCGTAGGACAGCGGCGCGGCGAGGGCGAACCCGCCGAGCGGTCCCTGCATGTGGCGGGCCACCCACATGGTCGGCGGTTCCCCGGCCATCTGCCGGCTGGCCTCGGCGTAGCCGGTGGCCAGATCGACCAGGACCGCCGCGCTGGCCGCGACCAGGCCGACCAGGGCCGCGGTGACCGGGGTGAAGCCGACCACGTAGATGCCGAGCACCGCGCTGGCCAGCGTGCCGACCATCGCACCGAGCACCACGCCGGTGGCGCCCCGGGGCACCTGCGGGGCAAGCCGCGGCCGGGCCACCACCGCGTCGGTGAGCCGGGCGGTCATCAGGGCGATGCCGGTGCCCGCCAGCGCCACCACGATGGTCTGGGTACCACCGAGCTGCAGCCGGCTGAGCACGATCAGGGTGGCGAAGGCGACCACTCCGACGACGATCTGCAACGTGGCACCGAGCGACTCGGTGACCCTGGTGCGGTCTGCCGGCCGGATCAGCTGGGCGAGCACCGCGACGACGAAGCCGCCTGCCGCGGCGTACCCGACCGGGGCCAGCGACGCGACGGTCGGCAGCAACGCTCCGATGTCGGCGGCGGCCGCGGCCAGCAGGCTCACCCCGCCGATGACCGGCATCGCCGGTGGCCGGATCGCCAACGTCCAGGAAATCACGAAGAGCAGTTGTACGCCGAAGACGACGATGGTGAACGGGGTCCGGGCCAGCCCTGGCCCGGCGGTCTGCCCACCGAAGATCAGCCCCAGGGCCAGCAGCACGGAGAATCCGGCCACGGTGAGCGAGATGGTCCGGCTGACCGGCACCGGCGCCGACGTGGACCGGCTGCTGACGGTCTCCTGTTCCCCGGTGCGGTCCGGCCGGTCAGTCGCGCCCGACGGAGCGGCGTCCTCGCCGGCCGCAGCGGGCGCACCACCGGGAGCGGGCGCGTGGCCCGGGGCAGGCGCCGGAGCCCGGCCAGGGGCCGGGCCGGGAGCAGGTGCCCGACCCGGTACCGGCGCGGACGCCCGACCGGGACCGGGTGCCCGGCCGGGGGCGGACGCCCGACCTGGGGCCGGTGCCCGGCCCGGCACCGGGGGGCCGGGGTCCGGCGGTCCCGGGACGACGGCGCGACCGGGGCCGCCCCGCATGCCGCCGGGCCGCCCGCCGGGCGGTGACCCGGCCAGCGACTCCCGGCTACCGTCAGGCCACTGTCCGCGACCGGCCTCGGATGGCGTGGAGGGATGCACGCCCTGATGGTGCCAGACGCGACGGGTGGTCCGCTGGCGACGGCGCGGGGCCGCTATGGCCGACTGCACAGATGAACAGCTCACCGCCCCGCTGTTTCCGGCACCTAATCGGTTAAGCTCATGGCTTAACCACCCGTCAGCGAAGCCGGGGTTCGACGCCACTGTCTGCGGTGACGGCCACGTGGCCGGCGTCCGCGGTCACCACGCGCGGCCGGGACAGGCCGCGAGGACGGAGGTGATGTGTGGAAATCCTGCTGCTGGTAACGGCCCGTGCGGGCGAGCCGTCGGCCGTACTGCCCGCACTCGACCTGCTCCCCCACTCGGTGCGGACCGCGCCCCGCGACGTCCGCACCCTGGTTTCCGGGCCGAGCCCGGACGCGGTCCTGGTCGACGCCCGGTCGGAGCTGTCCGAGGCCCGTGCGACCTGCCGGATGCTGCATGCCACTGGTCTGGGCGTCCCGCTGGTCGCGGTGGTCACCGAGGCCGGCCTGATCGCGCTGAACGCCGACTGGGGCGTCGACGACGTCATCCTGGCCAGCGCCGGCCCGGCCGAGGTGGAGGCGCGGCTGCGGTTGGCGGTAGGTCGGCTGACCAACGCCACCTCAGGCGCGGGCGGGCTGATCCGGGCCGGCGAGCTGACCATCGACCCGGACACCTACGCGGCAAAGCTCAAGGGCCGTCCGCTCGACCTGACCTACAAGGAGTTCGAGCTGCTCAAGTTCCTCGCCCAGCACCCGGGGCGGGTCTTCACCCGCGACCAGCTGCTGCGCGAGGTCTGGGGCTACGACTACTTCGGCGGTACGCGGACGGTCGACGTGCACGTGCGGCGGCTGCGGGCCAAGCTCGGCTCGGAGTACGAGTCGATGATCGGCACGGTGCGCCAGGTCGGCTACAAGTTCGTGGTGCCGCCGAGCCGCTCGTCGCTGCCGGACACCGAGCCGGCACCGCTGCCGGTGTAGCCGGCAGGTCCAGCCGGACGACTGTCGGTCTAGCGGATTCTGCCACCTACCGTGGCGCAACACCGAAACATCAACTGAGGCGCCATCCGGATCTGTCCGGATGGCGCCTCAGTCTTTCGTCCGAATAGATCGTTTATATCGGTTATCGACCGTTTCATGTAACCAGCCAGCGGCAGCCTCCTAGCGTCGGGCAGACACGACCGACCGACGGTGGGAGGGCTGCAGTGACGGTGCTGGCGGGTCTACGTGGGCTGACCATCGCCGCAGTGACTGTGACGGCCGTCGCGACCAGCGCGTACCTGCTGGGTTCCAGCAGTGCGCCGGCCGAACGGGCGGACCCGGGCCCCACGCCCGCGCCAGCACCGGAGCCGACCCGCAGCGGACCCGACCCCGACCTGATGCCGCCGCCGGCCCGGTCCACGGCGGCGCCGTCGTCGCCCGCCGGGGCACCGGATCCGGACCAGCTGGACGGCGCACAGCCGGACCCGGACCGACCGGACCCTGAGCAGCCGGACCCCGACCATCCGGCGGCCCGGCTGCCGGCGTACGCCCCACTGGCCCCCGACCGCAGCGGACCGCACGGCACCCGGCGGACCAGCGGCAGCGCCGCAGTCGCCCTCACCTTCGACGACGGCCCGCACCCCGTGCACACCCGGCAGACCCTCGACGTGCTCCGCCAGTTCGGGGTGAAGGCGACCTTCTGCCTGGTCGGCCGGAACGTGGTCGCTTATCCCGAGCTGGTCCGGGCCATCGCAGCCGATGGGCACACCCTGTGCAACCACTCGTGGAGCCACGACTTCGACCTCGGCGGCTACCCCACCGCCGCGATCCGCGCCGATCTGATCCGCACCTCCGAGGCGATCCGGGTCGCCGCCCCCGGCCACCCCGTCTCCTACTATCGCCAACCCGGTGGCTTCTGGACTCCCGCCGTGGTCGAGGTGGCGCGGGAACTGGGCATGACCTCGATCCACTGGACCATCGACCCGGCCGACTACTTCCAGCCCGGTGCGGGCAGCATCACCGCGACGGTGACCGCGCAGGCCGTACCCGGGTCGATCGTGCTGCTGCACGACGCCGGTGGCAACCGGACCGGTACGGTGCTGGCGCTGCGCTCGATCCTGCCGAACCTGCGGCAGCGTCTCCTGGTCGACGCGTTGCCGCCGATGGCCGAACCCGCCGACCAGCGCAGCCGCCGGCTGCACCTGCGCACCGGTCAGCTCTGACCTGCGAACCCGCCGCGCCGGCGAACCCACCGGCCCGCTGATCCACCGGCCCGCTGATCCACCGCGCCGCGACGGGCGGACCCGGCGGGAGATACGGTGGGGCACGTGGCTGAGCGGGTGACCCAGACGATCACGACCGTCGAGCGGTCCGACCGGCTCGACCCTACCCAGGTCGACCAGGTACTGAAGCTGGCTGCGGCCGCTGCCGACACCGACGGCGCCGACCCGCTGCCGGAGCAGGTCGTCATCGGACTGCGGAACGCGGCCTGCGCCCGGCACCTCACGCTGACCGCCCCGACCGGCGAGATGATCGGGTACGCGAACCTCGACCCGACCGATCCGGCCGGCCCGGTCGCCGAACTGGTGGTCCACCCGACGCACCGGCGACGCGGGTACGGTCGTCGACTGCTCACCGGGCTGCTAGACGCCGTCGACCCCGCCGTCCCGCTGCGCGTGTGGGCGCACGGCGACCATCCGTCGGCTGCCGCCCTCGCTCTCGACCACGACCTGGTCCGCGACCGGGTGCTGTTGCAGCTGCGCCGAAAGCTGGCCGACCCGCTGCCCGAGCCGGACCTGCCGACCGGGGTACGGATGCGATCGTTTGTGCCGGGTCAGGACGACGCGGCCTGGGTGGCACTCAACGCGAAGGCGTTCGCCGACCACCCCGAGCAGGGCCGCTGGGGGTTGCCGCAGCTGCATGCCCGGATCGCGCAGCCGTGGTTCGACCCGGCCGGTTTCCTGCTCGCCGAGGATCCGGCCGGCCGGCTGCTCGGCTTCCACTGGACCAAGGTGCACACTGGGCCGGCGGTCGGCGAGGTCTACGTACTCGGAGTCGACCCGGACGCGCACGGCGGCGGTCTCGGCCGCGCGTTGACCCTGGCCGGACTACGCCACCTGGCCGCTACCGGGCTGCACCGGGCGATGCTCTACGTCGACGAGTCGAACACCGCCGCGGTACGGCTCTACACCCGGCTCGGCTTCTTGCGCTGGTCGGCCGACGTGACCTACCGCCGGCGCTGACCGGCCGGCCCCGGCCGACCGGTTGATGCCCGCGCGGGTCAGCCGAACCGACCGGTGATGTAGTCCTCGGTCGCCTTGACCTTCGGATTGCTGAAGATCCGCTGCGTGTCGTCCATTTCGATCAGCTTGCCGGGGTGGCCGGTGCCGGCGATGTTGAAAAAGCCGGTGCGGTCGCTGACCCGGGCCGCCTGCTGCATGTTGTGCGTGACGATGACGATGGTGAACTCGGCCTTCAGCTGGTGCATCAGGTCCTCGATGGCGAGGGTGGAGATCGGGTCCAGCGCGGAGCACGGCTCGTCCATCAGCAGCACCGCCGGCTTGACGGCGATCGCCCGGGCGATGCACAGCCGCTGCTGCTGCCCGCCGGAGAGGCTGGAGCCGGGCCGGCCCAGCCGGTCCTTGACCTCCTCCCACAGGTTGGCGCCGCGCAGCGTCTGCTCGACCAGTTCGTCGAGGTCGGCCTTGCGCATCCGACCGCCGTTGAGCTTCACCCCGGCCGCCACGTTGTCGTAGATCGACATCGTCGGGAACGGGTTGGGACGCTGGAACACCATGCCGACCTGCCGCCGTACCGCGACCGGGTCGACGCCGATGCCGTACAGGTCGTCGCCGTCCATGGCGACCTTGCCGGTCACCCGACCGCCGGGCACCACTTCGTGCATCCGGTTCAGCGAGCGGAGGAAGGTCGACTTGCCGCAGCCGGACGGGCCGATCAGCGCCGTCACGGAACGCGGCTCGATGGTCATGTCGACCTGCTCCACGGCCTTGAAGTTGCCGTAGAAGATGTCGAGGTCGGAGACTTCGATGCGCTTGGCCACTTGAGGGGTCCTTTCCGCGGTCAGCGGCTGGTCGGCAGGGAGAAGAAGCGGGAGATCAGCCGGGCCACCAGGTTGAGGCCCATGACGATGACGAACAGGGTGAGCGCCGCCGCCCACGCGCGTTCCACACCGAACTCCGGCCGGGCGCCGGGGATGCTGTACGAGTAGTAGGTGAAGATCGGCAGCGAGGACATCCGGCCGTCGAACAGGTTCCAGTTGGTTGCCGTGGTGCTGCCGGTGATGATCAGCAGCGGGGCGGTTTCGCCGATCACCCGGGCGATGGCGATGGTCACGCCGGTGGCGATGCCCGGAGCGGCGGTCCGCAGCACCACCCGCAACACGGTGCGCCACTTCGGCACGCCGAGCGCGTACGACGCCTCGCGCAGTTCGTTCGGCACCAGCTTGAGCATCTCCTCGACCGAACGGACCACCACCGGCACCATCAGCACCGACAGGGCGATGGCACCACCGAGGCCGAACCGGATGCTCGGGCCGAAGAAGATCGCAAAGAAGGCGAACGCGAACAGACCTGCCACGATGGACGGGATACCGGTCATCACGTCGACCAGCAGGGTGACCCACCGGGCCAGCCGGCCTTTGCCGTACTCGACCAGGTAGACGGCGCACATCACGCCGACCGGCACCGAGATGAGGGTGGCCGCGCCGGTGATCATCAGGGTGCCGACGATGGCGTGCAGCGCCCCGCCGCCCTCACCCAGCACGCCCCGCATGTCGCTGCTGAGAAAGGTCCCGTCGAACCGGTGGATGCCGTTCTGCGTGACGGTGATCATCAACGACAGCAGCGGCAGCATCGCGAGGGTGAAGGCGAGGCTGACCAGCACGGTGACGAACCGGTCCTTGGCCCGACGACCGCCTTCGACCTGCCAGGAGACAGCCGGCAGGGCCACCATCACGAGCAGTACGCCGATGGCCAGCGAGAGCGGGATGGCAAGCCCGAGGCTGAGGCCGCCGACCAGGCCGACCGACAGGCTGCCGCTGACCACCGCCCACGGTGCCCAATTCGGCAGTACGCCGCTGGTCAGCGGGCTCGTGGCGGGTGCCCGGGGCGGGGTGATGGTGGTCATGCGTTCGCTCCCGAGAAGTCGCGCCGACGGGCGACGACGGCCCGGGCGGCGAAGTTGACGACGAAGGTCAGTGCGAACAGCACCAGGCCGGTGGCGATCAGCGCGTTCACCGCCAGCCCGCTGGACTCGGGGAAGTCCAACGCGATGTTGGCGGCGATGGTGCTGCTGTTGACCGAGTCGATCAGGTTGATGGTGATCACGTCGGAGGCGGAGAGCACCATCGCGACCGCGAGGGTCTCGCCGAGCGCCCGGCCCAGCCCGAGCATGCTGCCGCTGATGATCCCGGAGCGACCGAACGGCAGCACGGTCATCCGGATCATCTCCCAGCGGGTGGCACCGAGCGCCAGGGAGGCTTCCTCCTGCAGCCGGGGTGTCTGCAGGAAGACCTCCCGGTTGACCGCGGTCATGATCGGCAGGATCATCACCGCCAGCACCAGACCGGCGGTCAGCATGGTCCGGCCGGTGGCCGACGCGGGGCCGGCGAAGAACGGGATGAAGCCCAGGTACTCCTCCAGCCACTGGTAGACCGGAACGATGTTCGGGGCGAGGAAGAAGATGCCCCACAGTCCGTACACGACGCTGGGTACGGCGGCCAGCAGGTCGACCAGGTAGCCCAGACCGGCGGCGATCCGGCGCGGCGCGTAGTGCGAGATGAACAGCGCGATGCCGATCGCGAGTGGGGTGGCGAACACCAGCGCGATCACCGCGGCGAGGACCGTGCCGAACAGCAGCGGGGTGACGTACGCGATGAAGCCTTCACCGCCGGGCAGGTCCTCCGGGTCGGCGACCAGGGCGGGGAGTCCCTCGTAGAGCAGGAAGGCCGCGACCGCGGCGAGGGTGACCAGGATGAGTACGCCGGCGCCGACGGCGGTGCCGGAGAAAATCTGGTCACCGATCCGTTTGCCGGACCGGCCCCGGCGACGGGTCTCGGCGTTCGGCGGCTCGCCCGTCGACGTGCCGCGCGGCGAGTCGCCGCCGGGCGGCGGATCACTCGATGGGGTACCGCTCTGCGCGGTGGCGGGCTTTGTCACGGATTACGCCTCCTCAGGCCGTGTCGTGACGGGCGGTGCGGGGATACGCCGCAGGTCCGGACGGCCACCGGGTGACCGTCCGGACCTGGGTCGCAGGGGCTGGACGTGGTGCTGGACTCAGCCGGCGACGGTGATCGCGTCGATGGCCTGCTGTGCCTGGCTGCGCAGCGTCGCGGAGATCGGCGCGGAGCCGGCGTTCTCGGCGGCGGCCTGCTGGCCCTCCTCGCTGATCACGTGGTTGAAGAACGCCTTGACCAGGTCGACCTTCTCCTGGCTGTCGTAGTTGACGCAGGCCAGCTGGTAGGAGACCAGCACGATCGGGTAGACGCCGGCCTCGGTGGTGTCCCGGGGCAGGTCGATGGCGAAGCTGAACTCGGGGCGACCGGCGACGGTCTCGGCGGCGTCGACGACGGCGGCGGCCGCCTCGGCCGAGTACTCGACGAACTCCTCGCCGACCTGGACCGCGGCGACGCCGAGGTCGGTGGCCTGGGAGGCGTCGATGTAGCCGATGGTGCCCTCACCGCCGCGCAGCGCGGCAGCGACACCCTGGGTCTGCGCGGCGGCCTCGCCACCGGTGGTCGGCCAGTCGCCGGAGACCTCGTACGGCCAGTCGGCCGGGGCGGCCTTGGCCAGGTAGTCGACGAAGTTCTCGGTGGTGCCGGACTCGTCCGAGCGGTGCACGGCGGTGATCGCCAGGTCGGGCAGTTCGGCGTCCGGGTTGAGCTCGGCGAGCGCCGGGTCGTTCCAGTTGGTGATCTTGTTGTCGAAGATCTGGGCGATCGCCGACGGCGACAGGTTCAGCGTCTCCACGCCCGGCAGGTTGTACGCCACGGCGATCGGGCTGATGTAGCCGGGGAACTCGATGAAGCCCTGCTCGCCGCAGGTCTCCAGGGCCGCCGCGACCTCTTCCTCGTCGAGGTACGCGTCAGAGCCGGCGAAGTCGGAACCGCCGCTGGTGAACTGCTCGCGGCCGCCGCCGGAGCCGATCGGGTCGTAGGTGACGGTCGCGTTGGGGGCGACGGAGGTGAATCCGGCGATCCACGCCTCCATCGCGGCGCCCTGCGAGGAGGCGCCGGCGCCAGCGAGGTCGCCGCTGACCGGGTTATCGGAACCGCCGTTGGGATCCGTGCCGGTTTCACCGTCGTCGCCGCACGCGGCCACGCCGAGGGTAAGCATGACGGCGACCGGCAGGGCGGCCAGCCGGAGGGACTTACGATTCACGGTGCGTTGCCTCTCTGAGGTCGGGTGGCGAGTCGCCGCCCAGGGGTCGCGGGGGCGAGTTCACCGTCTCGAACGCCGAGGACGGTACGAGCCGTGGCTAAACTGCCGACCGGAGCATGGTGAACAGAAGGTGAACGGGGATTGTATGGTCGCCGTCCGAGCTGAGCCGACGCTCGACTGTGACCGACGTCGCACCTCGGCCGACGCGTTTCGCCGCCTACGTCGGTGATCAGCTTTCGGGCCGGTCGCGCCGCACCAGCCGCCAGCGGCGGGCCTGCTCGGCCGGGAGCTGGTAGCCGACCGCACCGGAGCGGCCCGAACCGGTCCGGGCCATCCGCTGCAACGGCAGCCCCCACCTCGGATAGTCGTGGTACGCCTTGACGATCCGGGTCAGCCCACCGAGCGCGCCGATCACCTTGTCGACCGGGCTGCCGAGCCGCGCCGCGAGGTCGCCGACCGACATGGTCTCGCCGGGGTGCTCGGCGAGCAGGTCGAGGATCGCGAACACGGTCTGGTGCGTCCGGGACCGACCCTGGGCGAACCGGCGCAGCTCCTCGACCGGCCACTCCTTGGCGGCGCGGGCCGTGGACCGGGCCCGCCGGGCTGGCTTCGGGATCGGTCTGGGCCGTTGGTCGAGCTCCTCGATCAGCCGGGCGATGTGCGAGACGTACTCGGCGGGCACGGCAAGATGCACGAGGTCGTCGGCGTCCGTCGGCGCACCCCGCGCGGCTGAGGTCCCTGGTCGTGGAGCCATCTGTCCCGTCCGGTAGCGATGGCGGGCGAGGACCGCCCGGCACCCTGTCGCGTTTGTGCGCGCCAAAGTATCACCGCTTGGTAACGCAAGATCATCTATCCGGATCAGGGCTTGACAACCGCGAAACTGACCGTCCCGTCCGGATCGACGTACAGCTGAGGGGTGACCGGTACGGCCGGATCCCGGCTGGCGGCGGCCGCGAAGACGGCACCCGGGTCGGCGCAGCCGGCGACCTCGTCGAGCGTCACCCGGGTGGGTGGCAGCAGCTGCCAGTCGCCGGTCTCCGCCCGGTCCAGGGCGAGCCTCGGCCGGACCCACAGCGTCTCATCCGCCTCACCGGACACGTCCCGGGTCGCCTGCCCGACCGGCAGCCGGGCCACGAAGAAGTGGGCGTCGAACCGGCGTGGCTCGAAGTCCGGGGTGATCCACCTGCTCCACGCGGCCAGCAGGTCCGACCGCAGGGTCAGCCGCCGACGGCGCAGCAGCTCCGCGAAGCTCAACGTCCGGGCGAGCAGGGCCTGCCGGTCGACCTCCCACTCCGGACTGTCCACCGCGTCGACCACAGTGGTCTCGTCCGGGCCGGCCAGCAGCACCCCGGACTCCTCGAACACCTCCCGGGCGGCGGCGCAGACCACCGCCCGCGCCTGGTCCGGTGGACACCCCAGCCGCGCCGCCCAGTGCTCCGGGTCCGGCCCGGCCCAGTCCAGCTCGCCGACGGCGTCGGAGGGATCCACCCCGCCGCCGGGGAACGCGTACACCCCGCCGAAGGCGACGGCCGCCACCCGCCGGATCAGGTAGACCTCGAACCCGGGGCTGCCGGGCGCCCCCGTCGGCCCCGGATCCGTTGTCGGCCCGGGTTCCGTTGTCGGGCGCAGCAGCAGCACGGTCGCGGCGACCCGTGGTCGCACCGGTTCCCGGCCCGCCGCGTAGAACCGGCTGGCGTGCTCGACCATTGCCTCGGGCACGGCGAACAGCATTGGATCGGGTGGCGCGGCGGAAGCTGCGACGGCGTCGTCGGTGGGCACGCGCCGAGCGTAGGTCGTGACCCGGCAGACCGGCCAGCACGCCCCGCCGTCGCCGCGCACGGACTCGCTGGCTAGCGTGCCTGGCATGACTCGTTGGGGAATCCTCGCCACCGGCGGCATCGCCGCCCGCTTCGTCGAAGACCTGCAGTTGTTGCCCGACGCCGAGGTGCTCGCGGTCGGCTCCCGCTCGGTGGCCAGCGCGCAGGCGTTCGCCGACCGCTACGGCATTCCGCGGGCGTACGGATCGTGGGACGAGCTCGCTGCGGACGGTGACGTCGACGTCGTCTACGTGGCGACACCGCACTCGGCGCACCACGCCGCGACCATGACCTGCCTGGCCGCCGGCCGGGCGGTGCTGTGCGAGAAGCCGTTCACCCTTGATCTGGCCAGCAGCACCGAACTGGTGGAGACCGCCCGGACCCGGGACGTGTTCCTGATGGAGGCCATGTGGATGCGGTGCAATCCGACCGTACGCCGGGTGTGTGAGCTGGTCGACGACGGCGCGATCGGTGAGGTCGTCTCGGTGCACGCCGACTTCGGCCTGGCCGGGCCGTTCGGGCCGGAGAGCCGGATGCGCGACCGCGCGCTCGGCGGCGGCGCTCTGCTCGACCTGGGCATCTACCCGGTAAGCCTGGCGCATCTGGTGCTCGGCCGGCCGGACTCGGTGCACTCCTGGGCGAAACTCACCCCGGAGGGCGTGGACCAGAACACCGGCGTGCTGCTGGGCTACGAGTCGGGCGCGGTGGCCGCGTTGACCTGCGGCATCGTCGGGGCCACTCCGGTGGTGGCGACGATCACCGGCAGCACCGGCCGGATCGCCTTGCCGGACCCGTTCATCTGCCCGAGCGAGTTCACGCTCCGCCGGGGCACCGGGGACCCGGAGGTGGTGCGGGTGGTCGAGCCGGCCGGCAACGGCTACCAGTACGAGGCGGCCGAGGTGCACCGCTGCCTGGCCGCCGGTCTGCGGGAGAGTCCGCTGGTGCCACACGCGGTGACTCTCGAGGTCATGGAGCTGCTCGACACGATCCGCGGTCAGATCGGCGTCAGCTACGACTGATCCTCCGGTCGAGGGCTGACCCGGTCTGCCGGCCGGCTCCGAACCCTCGGCCGGCTTGACTCCATCACTTACCTCAGTAATCATTGAGTCAATGAACGCTGAGGTAAGTCACCGCGCCGGCGACGGGCCGACGCCCGCCCACCCGCTGGAGCGACGCGCCCGGGTGCACGCCGCGCTCGGCGACCCGGCCCGGCTGGCCATGGTCGACCTGCTGCACCTCGGCGACGCCGCCCCCGGCGAGTTGGGTCGACGGCTCGGGCTGCCGAGCAACCTGGTCGCCCACCACGTCAAGGTCCTGCAGGAAGCAGGCCTGCTGCGCCGCGTCCGGTCCGAGGGTGACCGCCGCCGCAGCTACCTGCAACTGGTGCCGGACGTCCTCGCCGGGCTGGCACCACCGCCGCTGGCCGACGTCGAGCGGGTGGTCTTCGTCTGCACCCACAACTCGGCCCGTTCCCAGCTCGCCGCAGCGCTCTGGCAACGCACCGGCCCGACCCCGGCCGCCTCAGCCGGCACCCGACCAGCGACCCGGGTGCACCCCCGGGCGGTGGCGCTGGCCCGCCGGCTCGACCTCGACCTCGACCCGGCCCGCACCGCACACGTGTCGGCCGTCGTCGGCGACGGCGACCTGGTCGTCGCAGTCTGCGACAACGCCCACGAGGAGCTGACCGGGGCCGGCGCGCCCGACCTGCACTGGTCGGTGCCGGACCCGGTCCGGGTGGACACCGACGCCGCCTTCGAAGCCGCGTACGCCGAACTCGCCGGCCGGGTCCACCGGCTGGCCCCCGTCATCACCAGCCGGGCCACCGCCCCCACGTCCCCCGGAGCCGACCATGTCTGACGTCACCGACGCCGTCCGCCCCGACCTGTCCATCGACCAGCAGGTGGCGCTGCGTACCGCGGCCGCCCGGCTGGCCCGGGAGTTCGACGGCACCTACAACACCGAGACCATCGAACGGTTCCTGGCATCCAGCTACGACCAGTTCGCCACCGGCAGCACCATCCCCAACTATCTGCCGCTGCTCGCCGAGCGGTTCGCCCGGCAGCGGCTGCAGGCCCTGGCCCGGGTCGAGGGCCGGCACTCCGACGGCCGCCCGGTGGTGCTCTTCCTCTGCACCCACAACGCCGGCCGCAGCCAGATGGCGCTCGGCTTCCTCACCCACCTGGCCGGGGACACGGTGGTCGCCTGGTCCGGCGGCAGCGAGCCGGGCCACGAGGTCAACCGGGCGGCGATCGCGGCGATGGCCGAACGCGGCATCGACATCTCCGGCGAGTACCCGAAGCCGTGGACCGACGAGGTGGTCCGCGCCGCCGACGTGGTGGTCACCATGGGCTGCGGTGACGCCTGCCCGGTCTTCCCCGGCACCCGGTACGAGAACTGGGAGCTGGACGACCCGGCCGGGCAGGACGTCGACGGCGTACGGCCGATCCGCGACGAGATCGAGCGCCGGGTCCGCCGGCTGCTGGACGACCTACAGAAAGTGGGGAACACGTGAACCCGATCGCACTCTGGCGACGGCTGCTGGCCGAGTTCGCCGGCACCGCCCTGCTGGTCACCTCGGTGGTCGGTTCCGGGGTGATGGCTCAGTCGTTGTCGCCGGACGACGTCGGGCTGCAGCTGCTGCAGAATTCGATCGCCACCGCCTTCGCGCTCGGCGCGCTGATCCTGATCTTCGGCCCCGTCTCCGGCGGGCACTTCAACCCGGTCGTCTCGGCCGCCGACTGGTTCCTCGGGCGACGCAGCCGCACCGGGCTGACCCTGCCGGATCTGACCGGCTACGTCGCCGCGCAGGTGACCGGCGGCGTCGCCGGGGCGATCCTGGCCAACCTGATGTTCGCCCTACCAGCGGTGGCCTGGTCCACCAAGGAGCGGTCGGCGGGCAACCTGTGGCTCGGTGAGGTGGTCGCCACCGCCGGTCTGGTCCTGCTGGTCTTCGCGCTGGCCAGGTCGGGCCGGGCCGGCGCGGCACCGGCCGCGGTCGGTGCCTACATCGGTGCCGCCTACTGGTTCACCTCGTCGACGTCGTTCGCCAACCCGGCGGTGACGATCGGCCGGGGCTTCACCGACACCTTCGCCGGCATCCAGCCCGCCTCGATTCCGGCGTTCCTGGTCGCCCAGGTCGTCGGTCTCGCCGTCGGAGTCGCCCTGCTGCTGGCGCTCTACCCGGGGGCGGGACGCGCCGCCGACCAGGTCGTAGTGCCGGCAGAGCCGGCTCGGCCGGCAGATTCCGCCGAGCCGGCAGATCCCGCCCGGCCGGGCGGATCGGCGACCGACGAGGTCGACGACCTGGCGACCGCCCGCCCCTGACCCGCCGCACCCACCCCTCGAAGGAGACACCGTGAGCAAGCCCAGTGTGCTGTTCGTCTGCGTACACAACGCGGGCCGGTCCCAGATGGCCGCCGGCTGGCTGCGTCACCTCGGCGGCGACGCGGTCGAGGTCCGCTCGGCCGGCTCCGCGCCGGCTGAGACGGTCAACCCGGCGGCGGTCGAGGCGATGCGCGAGGTCGGCATCGACATCACCGACCAGACCCCGAAGCTGCTGGCCTGGGCCACGGCCGAGTCCTCGGACGTGATCGTCACGATGGGCTGCGGCGACGCCTGCCCGACCTTCCCCGGCAAGCGGTACGAGGACTGGCAGTTGACCGACCCGGCCGGCAAGGGCGTCGAGGCGGTCCGGCCGATCCGCGACGAGATCCGCCGCCGGGTCGAGGCACTGCTCGCCGACCTGGTGCCGGCGAGCAGCTGACCTGCTGACCGGTCAGCAGGTCAGCTGAACAGCGGACGGACGACGAAGTACATCACCGCGCCGATGCTGCCGGCCGCCGGGAAGGTCAGGATCCAGGCACCGACGATGTTGCCGGCGACGTTCCACCGTACGGCCGACAATCGCTTGGTCACCCCGACGCCCATGATCGCCGAGGTGATGGTGTGTGTGGTGGAGATCGGCGCGCCGAGCACCAGGGCGTTGAAGTAGAGCACCGAGCTGGCGACGGTCTCGGCGGCGAACCCCTCGGGCGGCCGCAGGTCGATGATCTTGCGACCGAGAGTACGGATGATCCGCCAGCCACCGGCGTAGGTGCCCAGCGCCAGCACGGTCGCCGAGGTCCAGAAGACCCATTCCGGGATGGTCTCGGCGTCGGACTGGAACCCGCCGACGAACAGCGCCAGCACCACGATGCCGATGGTCTTCGCGGCGTCCTGCATGCCGTGCCCGACCGACATCGCCGCCGCCGAGATGGACTGGGCGATCCGGAAGCCCCGGTTGAGCTTGCCGGGCTGGCCGTTGCGGAAGATCCACTGCACGGCGAGCATGACCAGGAAGCCGAGGGCGAAGCCGACCAGCGGGGAGAGCACCATCGGTGCCACCACGTCGCCGGCGATGCCGCCCCACAGCACGGTGCCGGAGGCGGCGATGGTGGCGCCGACCAGGCCGCCGATCAACGCGTGCGACGACGACGAGGGCAGCCCGAAGTACCAGGTGATCAGGTTCCAGGTGATCGCGCCGACCACGCCGGCGAAGACGATGCCGAGGCTGGAGACGCCGGCCGGCAGCTCGACCAGGCCGCTGCCGACGGTCTTGGCCACCTCGGCGCCGAAGTGGGCGCCGATGAAGTTGCCGACCGCGGCCATGATCAGGGCGACCCGTGGGGTGAGTGCCCGGGTGGAGATGCTGGTGGCGATGGCGTTGGCCGCGTCGTGGAACCCGTTGGTGTAGTCGAAGACCATGGCAACGGTGATCACCGCGAGGACGGCGATGAGTTCGGCGCTCACCCGGCTCAGGACTCCTTGACCGCGATGGTCTCGACTGTGTTGGCCACGTGCTCGAAGGCGTCGCAGGCGGCCTCCAGCTCGTCGGCGACCTCCTTCATCTTCAGCACGGTGAGCGCGTCGTACTCGCCGGAGAAGAGCCGGACCAGCAGCATCCGGTACGCCCGGTCGCCCTCGTTCTCCAGCCGGTTGCACTCGATCCAGTAGTCGTCGAGGTCCTTCATCGCCCGCAGCCGGGGCATCGCATCGGCGGTCACCCGGGCCTGCTGGTCGAGCACCGCGATCAGCTCGTGCATCTCCCGGGGCAGCGACGGCAGCTGGGTCAGCCCGTAGAGGTAGAGCAGGTTGCCGACCGCCTCCAGGTGGTCCATCACGTCGTCGAGCTGGCTGCCCAGCCGGTAGATGTCCTCCCGGTCGAACGGGGTGATGAACGCCGAGTTGATCTTCTTGTAGAGGTCGTGGGTGATCTGGTCGCTGTCATGCTCGACCTCGGTGAGCCGATCACTGACCGACTGGACGTCGACTCCGGGCAGGGCGAGTTCGTTGAGCAGCTCGGTGCCCCGCACGAGGTTCTGCGCGGCCTTGGTGAACAGTTCATAGAAGGCGCCCTCGACCGGGCGGAAGGAGAACTTCACAGCGCAGACCTCGTCGGAGACGGTGGGGAACAGGGGCTGGCCACGGGAAACGCCCGCGCGCTCTGCAGGGAATGCTAGGTAACAGCGAATCGCGTCTGCTCGCGGCCCACCCCTGTACACCTACAGGTCAGTCTTTGTTCATCCACCGTTCACTTTCGGTCCGTCCCCGGCGAGCAGCCGGGCGTGCTCCTTGCGCAGGTCGAAACGAGCTGGCGGGTAGCTCAGGTCCAGATCCGCGAAGTGCTCCCGGAGCAGGTGCGCCAGCGCCCAGTCCCGGTACCACTTGCGGTCGGCCGGCACCACGAACCAGGGCGCGGCGTCCGTGGCGCACCGGCTCAACGCCTCCGTGTACGCGGCCTGGTAGTCCGGCCACTTGCTGCGCGCGTCCACATCCCCCGGGTGGTACTTCCAGTGCTTGGTCGGATCGGTCAACCGGGACAACAGCCGCTCCCGCTGCTCCGCGTACGAGATGTGCAGGAACACCTTGATCAGCACGAACCCCTCGTCGACCAGCCCGGCCTCGAATTCGTTGATCTCGTCGTAGCGGGCCCGCCAGGTCTCCTCCGGCACCAGCGACTCGACCCGTACGACCAGCACGTCCTCGTAGTGTGACCGATCGAACACCCCGACCTGGCCGGCGTCCGGCAACGCCCGGCGGATCCGCCACAGGAAGTGGTGCGCCAGCTCCTCCTCGGTAGGCGGCCCGAAGGCCCGGATCCGCAGGCCGAGCGGGTTCATCGCGCCGGCCACCCGCTTCACCGCGCCGCCCTTGCCGCCGCAGTCCATGGCCTGCAGCACCAGCAGCACCCGCCGACCGGCCGCGCTGCCGGCGACCGCCTGGGCGTGCAGCATCTCCTGCTGCTCGGCCAGTTCGTCACCGATGCGGCGGACCTCGGCGCGGGCCCACGACTTGCGGTCCGGCCCGGTCACCGACAGCGCCGGCAGCCCTGGCGTCGACCTCGGGTCGATCGCGGAGAGGTCGACCGGCCGGCCGGCGCCGACCCGTAGCAGTTCCCGGACAGGTGGCTCGTACAGGTCAGCAGTCATCAGCCGATCATCGCCCAGCCGGCCCCCGGCCGACCAGCCGACCACTCCCCGACCAGCCGACCGGCGAGCCAGCCGGGTCAGCAGACCAGCGCCAGCCACTTCCGGTAGGCCGAGGCGAACGGCTCGGTGCCGTCGCCGAGCGCGTCCTGCAACCAGCGGGCGGCGGCCCAGGCCGACTCCACCACGTCCTCCGGGTAGCCGTACCGCACCCGGTGCTCGGCAAACTCGTCCTCGTCGCGCAGCTCCACGAGGCCGGTTGCCCGGCGCCGCACCACATCAAGATCAAGATCTATGAGGTGTACGGTGGACTCGTCCTCCCAGCGGGCCGGGCTGGCGATGTCGCAGTAGACCTCACTGGTGCGCGGCGGCGGGTTGAACATGCAGGTCCACCACTGCTCACGCGGCACCAGCAGGACGAACGGGATCTGCTCCACCGACGGGCGACCGTGATAGATCGACTCGGTGCCCCGGGGCACGCCGAGCCACACGCCGACCTCGTCCTCAGTCAACCGGCGGGCCGGATAGTCCCGGTGGGCCGAACCGTCGTACTTGCGATAGACCACCCGTACGACATCGCTGGACATGTGTCGCACCTTAACGGATGGCCGCCCACCGCAAGGCAACGTGCAGGTGACGCCCCAGTGCCGGCGCCAGCACCCGGGCGTCACCGGGCGACACCGGCCGGCACGCTGTGGATGACCGCCGAGGACGACGGTGGTGATCGGTACTGTCACCGGGTGACCCCTGCGACGACCACCAGCACCGCGTCCGCTCCGGCGGCCCCGCCGCGCCCGGCCGGCCGCTCCGGCACCGGTCGGCCGAGCGCCGCCCAGTTGCTCGCCGCTGCGGTCGGCGCGGTCCCCGGCGGTGCGGCTCGGCCCGGCCAGCAGGAGATGACGTCGGCGATCGCCGATGCCATCCGCAGCCGGCACCACCTGCTCGTGCAGGCCGGCACCGGCACCGGTAAATCGCTGGCCTACCTGGCGCCCGCGCTGACCGTCGACGGCCCGGTGGTGGTCTCCACCGCCACCCTGGCGCTGCAATCGCAGCTGGTCGAGCACGACCTGCCCCGGCTCGCCGACGCGGTCGAGCCGATCCTGCGCCGCCGGCCCACCTTCGCCGTCCTCAAGGGCCGGCACCACTACCTGTGCCTGGCCCGGCTGGAGGACTCGGCCGAGGAGGAGCCGACGGACCTGTTCGACGCCGCCGGCGACAACGGCGACAGCGGCGGTAGCAACGGTGGCAGCGGCGGCGGCACCCGCTGGTTGGGTGCCGCGAACCGGCTAGGCAAGCAGGTGCAACGGTTGCGCGACTGGGCGATGGAGACCGACACCGGCGACCGCGACGAGCTGGACCCCGGCGTCGACGACCAGGTGTGGCGGCAGGTGTCGATGCCGGCCCGGGAATGCGTCGGGGCGGCCCGCTGTCCGTACGGCGAAGAGTGCTTCGCCGAGGCGTCCCGGTTCCGGGCCCGCGAAGCCGACGTGGTCGTCACCAACCACAGCCTGCTCGCCGTCGACATGCTCGCCGGCCGGCACATCGTGCCGCCGCACAAGCTGCTGATCGTCGACGAGGCCCACGAGCTGGCCGACCGGGTCTCCTCGGCCGCCCAGGCCGAGCTCACCCCGGACGTGATCGACCGGGCCGCCCGGCGGGCCCGGCCGCTGCTGCCGCCGGAGACCGCCGAGCAGCTCACCGAGGCCGGTGACGCCCTCGCCGTTGGGCTGGGCGAGTCCCCGGCCGGGCGGCTGACCAGCGGTCTGCCGCCAGCGCTGCACGAGGCGTGCACCCTGCTGGAGTCGGCGACCCGGGCCGCGCTGGACAAGATCGGCGACATCAAGGCCGACGACCCGGACCCGGTGCGCAAACAGCAGGCCAAGTCGGTGCTGGACGAGCTCTCCACGACCGCCCAACGGCTGCTCGACGAGGCCGAACACGACGTCGCCTGGGTGGAGAAGCCGGACGCTCCGGCCGCCAACCGCCGGGCGCTGGTGGTGGCACCGCTGTCGGTGGCCGGCACCCTGTCCAGCCACCTCTACGAGGAGCGGACCGTGGTGGCCACCTCCGCCACCCTGACCCTCGGCGGCCGGTTCGACACGGTGGCCCGGTCGCTGGGTCTGGAGACCGCCGCCCCGGCCACCGAGCAGACCGAGGCGGTCACGGCCGACGATCTCAGCTGGCGGTCACTCGACGTCGGTTCCCCGTTCGACTACCCCAAACAGGGCATCCTGTACGTCGCCGCGCATCTGCCCCGGCCGACCGTCTCCGGGCTGCCCGCCCAGGCCGGCGAGGAGCTGCTGTCGCTGATCGGCACACTCGGTGGCCGTACCCTCGGGTTGTTTTCGTCCCGGCGGGCCGCGCAGCAGGCGGCGGAGCTGGTCCGGGCGCGGACCGGGCTGACCGTGCACGTGCAGGGCGAGCAGGCGTTGCCGCTGCTGGTCCGCCGGTTCCGGGAGGACCGGGCGAGCTGCCTGTTCGGCGTGATGTCGCTGTGGCAGGGGGTCGACGTGCCCGGCGATGCCTGCCAGCTGGTGGTGATCGACCGGCTGCCGTTCCCCCGGCCGGACGAACCGCTGGCCGCCGCCCGCGCCGCCGCCGTGGACGCCGCCGGCGGCTCCGGGTTCGCGGCGGTCAGCGTGCCGGTCGCGGCGGTACGCCTGGCGCAGGGCGCCGGTCGGCTGATCCGGTCCACCGGTGACCGGGGTGTCGTGGCGGTGCTGGACTCCCGGCTGGAGACCGCCCGCGGCTACGGTGCGTTCCTGCGCCGCTCGCTGCCGCCGTTCTGGTACACCACCCGGCCCGAGGTGGTGCAGGGCGCGCTGCGTCGACTCGCCGCCAGCTGACCCGCCGCGAACGCCGCGAGTCAGGCGGGTCGGCCGCCGGCCGGCAGCGTTCAGATCACGGTGGGCTGGTGCCGATCACCACGGACTCCGGCGGTGGCGGCGGCGGGACGTGGCGGCGGCGGGCCAGCCGGCGTACCGCCGTGTTCAGCACCGCGATCAGCGGTACGGCGACCAGCGCGCCGACGATGCCGGCCAGCACCACACCGGAGGTCACCGCGAGCACCACGGCCAGCGGGTGGATCGCAACCGCCCGCCCCATGATCAACGGCTGCAGGACGTTGCCCTCCAGCTGCTGAACCGCGATCACCGCACCCAGGATGATCAACGCGGTGACCCAGCCGCTGTCCACCAGGGCCACCAGGATGGCCACCGCGCCGGACAGGGTCGCGCCGACGATCGGGATGAACGCCCCCAGGAACACCAGCGCGGCCAGCGCGAACGCGAACGGGATGTCGAACAGCACCAGGAAGATCCCGATGCCCACGGCATCAATGAACGCCACCAGCACGGTCGCCCGAACATAGGCGACCAGGGTCGTCCAGGCCGCGCTACCGGCGTCGTCCACCCGCCAGCGCGCGGCGACCGGGAACATGCCGACGATGAACCGCCAGATCCGCTGCCCGTCCCGGAGAAAGAAGAACGTCGAGAACAGCACCAGCAGCGCACCGGTGAACAGCTCCACGACCGTACCGGCGGTGGAGACCGCGCCGCTGGTCAACGTCTGGGTGTTCTCGGTAATCCAGTTCTGACCGGCCTCGACGTACTGGTCGAGCTGGCCGTCGTCGAGCTTCAGCGGCCCGGTGCGCAGCCACTTCTGAATCTCCCCGATGCCGCTGGCCGCCTTCTCGCTCAGGTCGGGCAGGCCGGTGATGAACTCGTTGACCACCAGGGTCAGCGTGCCGACCACCCCGGCCAGCCCGGTGATCAGCACCACCGCCGTGGCCAGGGTGCGGGGCACATGGGCCCGCAGCAGCCAGCCGACCGCCGGGGCGAGCAGCGCGGCGAGCAACAACGCCACCAGCACCGGGATGATGACGATCCGGACGTTGCCGATGACCCGCAGCAAGGCCCAACCGACGATGCCGATCACGATCAGCCGCCACGACCAGGCTGCGGCGATCCGTAGCGCGTGCGGCACGTCCGCGTCGTCGCGGCTCGTGGTCGACAGATGTCCGTCACCCGGCGGCGGGGTCTCCGCGCCCGGGTCGGCACCCGCGCCGGTCAGCTCGTCGGCGGCACCGGCCGCGGCGGCCCGGCGGGACCGTTCCCGCTCCCGGGCGGCCCGCACCGACTCCCGCCCGGCCTCGTACGCCTGGCGTAGCCGCCCTCTCATTTGTTGCAGCCGGCTCAAGCGAACCCCCGGAGTCGAGTATCGGTGCGTACACGGTAGCGGGCACATGTGCGTCGTTGCTGCCGCTACCTCCCTGGACTCTCCCCGATGTGCCCCGTACGGGCATCGGGCAACCATCCGGCCGACCCACCCGCGACCGGCCGGCACACCCACGCGGTACGGTTCGGTCGTGACCGCCGACCCACCACACGACAACGGTTTGCCGATCCGCCTGCTGCACGACCGGGTGCTGGTCAAACTCGAAGGCGGCGAGGGCGAACGCCGCTCCACCGCCGGCATCGTGATCCCGGCCACCGCGTCGGTGGGCCGGCGACTGTCCTGGGCAACCACGGTCGGGGTCGGACCGAACGTACGCTCGATCGTCACCGGTGACCGGGTGCTGTTCGACCCGGAGGACCGCTCCGAGGTCGAGCTGCACGGCCGGGGCTACGTCCTGCTCCGCGAACGCGACGTGCACGCGGTGGCCGCCCAGCGGGTCGAGGAAGACTCCACCGGCCTGTACCTGTAGCTCAATAGCCCACGCCGTCTCTGCACGCCAGCGGCGGGGCCCGTTGCGGCGGCATCCGATAGTAGGATCGGCGTGTGACGCCAGATGAGACCACTCCTGAGCCGCTGACGGCGGTGCAGCCCTTGGCAGCTGCCCTGGGTCAGGCGGCGCCCTTGCCGCTGAGCGCGGATGAGCTTGCGGAGTTGGAAGCGGCGCAGGACCGCGCGGACGCCGACGCTGAGCGGATCTGGGGCGTACGGGGGCAGGCAGCGGCGTGAGGCTACGCCCACCACGGGTCTTCGACGGCTCGGCGCTGATTGATCTCTTTAACGGCTACCGGGAGCTTGGCGAGCTGCTCGACCAGGCCGAGTCCGGCTGACCGAGCACACCGCGATCGAGATCGGTGGCTGGCCAGGAAGTCTGCCCGCTCGGCACGTCGTGCACGAGGCTGCGGCGGCACGCGGTGGCCGCCGACGCTCCAGTGTGGCTGCGGCACCAGCGGTACGCCCGCGACACCGTACGCATGATCACCACCAGTCGACGTCGGACGATGGGCCAGGAGTTGGCGAAGCTCGCCACGTTGATGGACGGCCAGACCGCCTGACCTGACACCGCCGCTCTGCGTTGATCCAATGCGCCCCATCAACTCGACACGCCGACGCCACCTCAGATCACCCGCATCCGATCCCGCGCCGACTCGCTTTCCACTGGTCAGGTCACTCGTGCGCTGCGGCTCGTTCCTGGCGAACCTGTTCCAACATGGCGGTGTCTGAGGCGAGGTCCGGATGCTCCACCTGACGGTCGAGCTCGACGACGATTTCGAGTTCGTCGATCGCCTTGTCGAGGTCCCCTTCCGCCCGGTGAACCATCGCGATGTTGTACCGGGTGACCGCCTCACCAGCCCGATCACCCACCTCCCGCCGAATCGGCAACGCCTCCCCATAAAACACCAACGCCCGCCGCCGATCCCCCAACCCGTCGTACACCTCGCCAATGTTGTTAAGCGACGCAGCTTCGTTGCCACGGTTGCCGGCCTCCCGGTACAGACGCAGCGCCTGCTCGTAACTGGCCAGTGCCTGCCGAGGCTGCCCGGTAGCCCTTTGGGCCCAGCCCAGATAGTGAAAGGCGCTCGCGTCCTCGCCGAGCGCCAAGGTCGCTATCGCCAAGGTCACCACGTCGACAAACCGGGACATACGCAGCCACCCCATCGCCACCCGGTGCCCGACGTTCCGGGCGATCGCCGCCTCCCGGCCAGCCACCGCGAGTCGGTGCACCTCCACCAACTGGCTGACGGTTGTCGTCGACCTGCCGCGTACCGGCGTTTCCAGGTTCCCGAGACGACCGGCCGACGCCACTGAGGCTGGATCTTTCAACCCGGCACCCTCCCTGTCCCGTGTAGGGCGATCGTCTCGATACCACCACTGGTCGCCAGCAAGGCGAGACCCTCTACAACGGCCAGCAGGATATGGGCGGCACCGATCCGGCGGCCAGAAATGACCATGATCTGACATCGCGAGTTGACCATGACTGCAACCAGGAGGAAGTTGATCAGGCTTGCCTGACTATCGGCGATTCTGGATGGCAGCAGGTGGGCGGAGTACGGTCTGATGTGGTGGTGTGCCGGGGATCGCGGGCTGGTGTGCCGCTGTCCAGACCGTTGACGGGGAGGGACCACGGATGGCCACCATCGGCGACAACATCGCGCAGGTCAGGCGCCGGCAGTCGCTCACTCAGGAGCAGCTCGCGGCGGCGGCCGGGGTGAGTACGGAGACCATTCGGAAGCTGGAGACGAATCAGCGTACGACGCCTCGGATCGCGACGTTGCATGCGATCGCGCGGGCGCTGGGCGTGCCGACGACGACTCTGCTCGGCGATGCGAGCACCGGGGCGGCCCGCCGGGAGCCCGGTCATCGTCCGTTGGCGTTGCTCGATCTGCGTCGGGTGTTGATCCCTGCCCGTGGCCCGGCCGGCTACATAGCTGACGAGGTGCCGGCGTTGCCGGCGGCGGGCGTGCCGGGTCGGCTGGCCGAGGCGGACCGCGCCTACCACCGGGGCGACCACGCCGCCGCGTTGGCCGTGCTGCCGCCGCTGATCGCCGGAGCCCGGCACGCCGCTGAGAACGCCGACGACGCCAACAGGCCTGCCGCGTACCGGACCTTAGCCCGCACCTATGACCTGACCAGCAGCCTGTTGATCCAGGTACGCGCGGTCGACCTCGCCTACCAGGCTGTGAACGCCGCCCAGGGCGCTGCCGCATCTGCCGGCGACGAGCTGCTCAGCGCGACGACGGTCAAGCGCATGTCGTGGTTGCTGCTGCGCCAGGGCCGGCTGACCGACGCGGAGCGGCTGGCGATCGCCACCGCTGACAGCGTCGAACCACGGTTCTCCCGCGCCACACCGGATGAGCTCGCGGTGTGGGGCTGGCTGCTGGTGGCGGCAGCCGCCGCTTCCGCGCGGGACAACCGGCCGGACGACGCCGCCGCCCAGCTCGACGCGGCGGCGGCTGCGGCGGCCCGGCTGGGCAGCCGGCCGGTGAGCGCTGATCATCTGACCATCGTCGGTGGAATGCGGTCGAGCATGGTCGACATGATGCGGGCCGAAGCGGCGGCGGTCGCTGGCGAGCCTCGCCGGGTGCTCGACTTGGCGGCCAACGTCCGTCGTGGTGGTGTCGAGAAGACGACGTGGCGGCGACACCGGCTCGATGTCGCCCGTGCCCACGCCGAGCTGCGGGACTGGTCGGAGGCGACGGCGGTGCTCAGCGAGCTGGCCGCCGACGCTCCAGTGTGGCTGCGACACCAGCGGTACGCCCGCGACACCGTCCGCATGATCACCACCAGTCGACGTCGGGCGATGGGCCAGGAGCTGGCGAAGCTCGCCGCGTTGATGGACGGCCAGGCCGCCTGACCTGCACAACCGGTACCGGGAGTACCGGTTTTGGGGTCTGTCGGACAACGGGCACAACCCATGCATTCACTCTCAGTGATCAACTCGGCATCCTTCTACGTAGGACGGCGGTGCCGGGTCGCGCATCATCACACAGCGGAACACCGCCCGGCCCGCCGTCCGCTCAGCTGGGCCCGACGTCGCATCCCGCGATCGCCCCTTTCGCGCGTCGGGCCCGCCCGCTGGGCGGCGGCCCGGGGTCGACACGGAGAGCCACCTCGGGTCGCCGCCCTCCACGCTCTATGTCGAGAGGGAGCCTGTGTGGTGATGGATACGCGGAGTAACGTCTGGTGTGGCGGCAAGAGCCGGAAGTATTTCGGTCGGTGCCACCCGGCAGCAGACAAGGTGGTGACGCGCATGACCCGCATCATCGACCCACGATGGCCTTCGACCTTGCGCCGGTTGCGTCAGCAAGCCGGGCTCTCGCTGCGTGATCTCGCCGCGAAGGCGCACTACGCCAAGTCGTACCTGCATGATCTGGAAACCGGTCGCAAGACACCGACGCCTGAGATCGCCGGTCGGCTCGACGACGTACTCGAATCCGGCGGAGTGCTCTCCGCGATGCTCACCGACGACGGGGCACACGATTCCGTCGAGCTGGCCCGCCGGGTCGCGGCCACGGACATCAGCAGTAGCACCCTCGCCGGCCTGGAAGCAGCCGTTGACGAGCTTGCCGTCGCCTACCCAACCACCACGTCGCACGTCCTCCTGCCACGCATCCGCCGACACCTGACCTACGTCACCACCCTAATCAGCTCCGGCCGCCGAATGACACTGGACCAGCACCGACGGATCCTCGTCGCCGGAGGATGGCTGTCGCTGCTGACTGCTACCGTGCTGATCGATCTACGCCGAAACGGCGCCGCTGCCGGGCACCTGCACACGGCCAGCGAGATGGCCGCCCACACCGAGCACGCTGAAATTCGCGCATGGTGCCTGGAAACGCGCGCGTGGGAGGCCCTCACTGCCGGCGACCCCGCGACCGCGCTCGGCCTGGCCGAGGGCGCGCAGAACATCGCTCCGACCGGCAGCAGCGCCAAACTGCAAGCGACCGCGCAGACCGGGCGGGCGCTGGCACTGCTCGGCGACCGACCGGCCACCGGACAACGACTGGCCCAGCTGGAGCGGATGGTGTCGCCGCTGAGCCAGCCGGAGCGGCCCGAGCACCACTACCGCTACGACCCGGGCAAAGCCCGAGCGTACGTGGCGACCACCTTGGCGTGGGTCGGTGATCCGGCCGCCGCCACCGAGGCCAGCGATGTCCTGGCCCGGCTACTCGCCGAGGGCAGCCGCCCCCGGCGGATCGCGTCGGCCCGGTTGGATCTCGGCCAGGCCGCGCTGCCAATTGACCCGCACGAGTCGATAGCGCAGGTCGCGGCGGCGGTCGCCTCGGGCCGGGTCGCGGCGTCGAACTGGTGGCGGGTCGACCGGGTACGCCGAGGTCTGGCCGAGGTAGGGGTGCCGGCGGCCGAGTTGGATGAGCTGTGCGCGAACCATCAGCCATCGATGTGACGGCGGACAGTAGCCAGCGCTGGCGGACGGCGACACTGTAGACCGTCGGCCGAGCGCCGGTCAGGCTAAGACCAGGTCGCATCACCTGTGGATCAGCGACCTGCCAGCTGGGCCCGACGCCGTACCCGTGATCGCCCTTTCGCGCGTCGGGCCCGTCTACGGCGGCGGCCCGGGGTCGACACGGAGAGCCACCTCGGGTCGCCGCCCTCCACACTCGTCGAGGGGGACGTCTGTGTTCGGGAAGTGATTTCAGCGTGCGGACATACCGGTCGATGTGGTGTATCCGGTGCCGGGTCGGCGGCGGTACGCCGACCGGACTGTGCCGCCACCGGACCGGCGGCCGGCGACCCGGACCGATCGCGCGGAGCGGCGGGGCGGTAACGCCGGCCGGCACTACCTGCGGTGAGAAAGCCCCAGGCCGGTGGCGGTGGGCCGGTGCACGAGCCGGTGCGTCCGTCGTGGTGTTGTGCGGTGTGCCCGGTGGGTACGCCGTGGCCGTGCCCACCCGGCCGTGCACCGTGAGTGTGGCGGTCGGGCGTCGGGTTGCCCTGTGGCGGGTCCGGCGGCGGATGACCCAGCAGGTGCTCGCCGACCGGATCGGCCGGTCGAAGAGCTGGGTGGAGAAGGTCGAGCGCGGGGTCCGGCGGTTGGACCGGTTCTCGCTGATCCAGCAGGTTGCCGACGTGCTGCGGGTCGACCCGACGGAGTTGCTGGGCGACACCGGCCAGCCACAGATCGGCGGCCCGGTGGCCGGTGTCGACGCGGTCCGGGCGGCACTCGCGCGTTACGAGGTGTTCGCCACCGGCCCGGCCGGGCAGGCACCCGATGCCGGGGAGGTGTCGCAGCGGGTGGAGCACGCCTGGTCGACGTACCGGCACGGGGACCATCCCCGGCTGCTGCGGACGGTGCCGGAGCTGCTGGACGCCGCACGGCGACTGCACAGCGCGCAACCAGAACGTGGGACGGATCTGCTGGTGCAGGCGTACCGGGTCACCGCGCTCGTGCTCGTGAAAGTGGGAGAGTCGGAGCTGGCCTGGCTGGCCGCCGATCGGGCACTCGCCACGGCTGGCAGCGATCCGCTACTGGCCGGGTCGGCGGCGGCGCCGCTCGCGCAGGCGCTGCGCGGGCTGGGCCAAGGCCGGCTGGCGATGATCACGACGATCGCCGCCGCCGACCGGGTCGCCGCATCCACCGATGGGCAGGCGAGACCGGGTTCCCGGGCGGTGTACGGGACGTTGCTGCTGCAGGCCGGGTTGGCCGCCGCCGGCTGCGGCGACACTCACAGTGTCGGTGAGCTGCTCCGGCAGGCCGAAGGCGTCGCCGCGCGGATCGGCGACGGGCAGGACTACCGGACGGCGAGCTTCAGCCCGGCGGCCGTCGAGCTGGCGCACATCGTGGCGGCGGTGGAGTCGGGCGATGCCGGGCAGGCGGTACGCCGACACGAGACAGCCAGCAGGCAGCAGGCATGGCGCGGGCTGCCCGCCGAACACCGGGCGGCGTACCTGGTGGACGCCGCACGCGCGTACCTCGACGTCGGCGACTTCACGGCGGCGGGACGGTGGGTGGTCGAGGCGGACCGCGTTGCACCGGCTGAAATCCGCTCCCGGCCTTCCGCCCGTACCCTCGTGGTCGAGATTGCCCGCCACGGACCGCAGGTCGCCGGCATCGCCCGGCTGGCGACGGCGCTCGGGTTGACCCGCTGCTGACCTCCCGTTAGCCCGGGGGCGGGCCGTAGCCGGGCGGCGGTGGGTTGTAGTAGCCGGGCCGGAACTGATATCCGGACGGCGGACCGTAGCCCGGCGGAGGCGGAGCGCCGTACCCAGGCGGAGGCGGAGCGCCATAGCCCGGCGGGGGCGGTGGACCGTAACCGGGGGGCGGGGGGCCGTAGCCGGAGAACGGGGGTGGGCCGTAACCGGGCGGGGTGCCCGGCCCGGCTCCGGGCCAGCCCGGGTAGCCGGCGAACGTCGGTGGCGGAGGCGGCGGTGGCGCGGTGAGCACCACCGGGATCGGCACCACCGGCTCATCCGGCGCGGGCACCTGCCGCTGGCTGCCGTCCGGGAAGGTGATCTGGTAGTCCGCCCCGTTCCACAGCGCGTGCGGCGCCTGCGGGTCCCGGCCGACGAACGCCTGCCGGTAGCCGGCCAGCGCGGTCAGCAGCCGCTGCTCCTCCTTGGCGTGCCGGGCCAGCTCCTTCGGTTTGCTCTCCAGGCCGCGCAGCAGGCCGTCGCGCAGCAGCGCCAGCTTGGTGGCGGCGGCCTGAAAGTCGCGCATCGCCCGTACGCCCGGCTCGCCGGCCACCCGGCTGGCCCAGCGACGCGCCGAGTGCCGCCGGCCCAGGCTGCCCAACGCCGCCACCTCCGGCGGGGTGAACCAGCCGGCCCGGACGTAGTCGGGCAGCACCCGCTCGGTCAGCCGCCCTTCCCAGCTGCGCAGCCACACCGCCAGGCCGACCATGCCGAAGAAGATCGGCACCATCAGGCCGATGTAGCCGTACAGCAGGATCAGGGTCTGGCCGGTCGCCTCGACCAGCGTCGGGATCAGGTTCCAGGCCCCGTGCAGCATCATCGCCAGCAGCAGCCCGGCGGTCGGCGCGAGCACCCGGATCCGCCGGTCGGCGCTGCGCGCGGCCACCCCGAGACCGACACCGGCCATCGAGGTGAACAGCGGGTGGGCGAAGCCGGTGAACAGGATCCGGACGATGAAGATGGCGAAGACGTTCTGCGCGCCGGTCGCCGGGCCGTACTGCTCGGCGCCGGCGGCGTAGCCGTATCCGCCGAGGTAGAGGATGTTCTCCACCATCGCGAAGCCGATCGCGGACATGCCGCAGTAGACGATCCCGTCGGTGATGCCGGACCATTCGCGGCGGCGGGTCAGCAGCAGCAGGATCGGGCCGAGGGTCTTGGTCAGCTCCTCGATGAACGGCGCCACCAGCACCGCCACCAGCGCTTCCGAGTAACCCAGGTTGTAGAGCAGATCCGCCGAGAAGTTGTTCACGTTCAGCGAGGCGTACGTGGAGACGAACGCCCCCCAGGCGAAGCAGAAGGCGAGGTAGCGCACCGGCTCCGGTTCGTACCGGTCCAGCCACAGGAAACAGGCGACCAGCACCGGTACGGGCAGCACCGCCGCGATGACGCCGACGGTCAACGCGACTGGGCCGAGCGCGGTGCCGAGGTAGACCAGGATGGCGACGCCGCAGCCGGCGATCAGCACCACGATGCCGGCCAACGCCAGCCAGCGCAGCCAGACGCTACGGCGCAGCCGACCGGCCGGCACGACTTCGTCCACCGACTCCGCCGCGGTTGGCGGGTCCGCCGCAGCTGCCGGCTCCGCCGACGTCTCCGGAGCTGGCGGCTCGGGCAGAGACACCGCATCCACCGGTTCGGCCGGATCGGTCGAATCCGCCGCAGGGCGGGAGCCGGATGGACCACCGGGGACAGTGTCGGACATTGGGCTAGCGTAGCCAGCACCGACCAACGGCGGGCAGCGTGTCGCCCGGCCGGTCATTCCGGGCCGTCGCGCCCGAACGCCTCACTGACCATCTCCTCGACCGCGCCCGCTTCGGTGCCGCTGGCCCGGACCAGGTCGCTCGCGGTAGCCCTGATCTGGGCGACCACCACGCTGCCGTTGAACCCCACCCCGGCCTCGTACGCCGCACCGGCGCACCGGGCGGCGTCCAGCGCCCGCCGCCGGGTGCGCACCGGGTCGGTACCCGCGTCAAGTTCGTGGCGCAGGATGCGCACCGCGTCGCCGAGGTGGCAGACCGCCTCCGCCAGGGCGGACGGCACCGGCTCGTCCTCGGTCAGCAGGGAGACCACCCGCCGGGTGAGCACCCGCGAGTTACGCAGCCCTCGGGTGACGTACTCGGCGCTCTCGGCGTACTGGGCCAGTGGGCCGCGGGCCCGCCAGCGCGCCGGCGCCAGGACCGCCGTCTCGTGTCCCGCCTCGACCGCCTCCCGGAACTCGGACAACTCCTTCTCCGCATCGTGCAGCCGCTTCGATGCGGCCTCGGCCCGGCGGCGGTCCCGCCCAGCCAACGCCTTGCCGCTGAGGATCAGCATGTCGGACAGGACGTCCAGCGCCGGATCGGCGGCCCGGCGCACGATGACCAGCGGGTTGAGCGGCAGCAGCAGGATCAGCACCACCAGCCCGACCAATCCGCCGACCAGGGCATCGATGAACCGGTCGGGGTAGAGGTTTTCCGACTGCGACGTCAGGGTGGCGACCAGCACTCCGGACGACGCGGCCTGGGTGACCAGGGCCGCACCGCTGCCCAGAAAGACGGCGACCATCACCGCGAGCGGCACGATCAGCAGCAACTGCCAGGTGCCGGTGCCGATGGTGATGACGATCAGGTCGCCGATGGCGATCCCGACCGCCACCCCGACCACCAGTTCGGCGGCGCGTTTGAGCCGTTGCCCGATCGAGGCGCTGAGGATGATCACCGCCGCGATCGGGGCGAAGAAGGGCACCGGGTGGCCGATCACCCGGCGGGCGATGAACCAGGCGAGCGCCGCCGCCAGGCCGGCCTGCAGGGCGAGTACGAGGTTGGCGCGGACCCGGTCCGACCGTTCCCGCAACTCGGTTCCGACCCGGCTGCGGGTCAGCGTGAGCAGCCCGGTGAGACGGGGTGCCGCCGCCGCACGTGGTGGCTTCCCGGCGTCGGCCATGCGGGCAGCGTACCGAGCAATTTGCGGCTTAAAGCGGTATTGCCCATCCGGTCACGCCCGAGGTGGCCGGTCCGGCGACGAGCTGGCTAGCCTGCGAAGATGTCCGATCTCATCGAGGCGCTCCGCGCGGCACTGCCCGACGCCGCGGTGCTCACCGACCCCGACCTGCTGCGCGGCCACCAGCGCGACGAGGCCGACCTGTGCGCCGCCGGCACCCCGGCCGTCGTGGTCCGACCCCGCACGCCCGCCGAGGTGGTCGCCACCGTCAAGGTCGCCGCGCGGTACGGCGTACCCGTGGTGCCGCAGGGGGCGCGGACCGGGCTGGCCGGCGCGGCGAACGCGGTCGACGGCGCGGTGGTGCTCTCCACCGCCGCGATGGACCGGATCGTCGACGTCGACCCAGTCAACCGCACCGCCGTCGTCCAGCCCGGCGTGGTCAACGCCACCCTGGCCGCCGAGGTGAGCCGGCACGGGCTGCGCTACCCGCCGGATCCCGGCTCGTGGGAGTCGTCCACCATCGGCGGCAACGTGGCCACCAACGCCGGCGGCATGTGCTGCGTCAAGTACGGCGTCACCGGCGAGTACGTCATCGGGCTCGAAGTGGTGCTGGCCAGCGGCGAGGTGCTGCGCACCGGTCGGCGCACCGCCAAGGGGGTCGCCGGCTACGACCTGACCCGGCTGTTCGTCGGCTCCGAAGGCACCCTCGGGGTGATCACCGAGGTGACCGTCGCGTTGCGGCCGGCCGCCGACGCCTCGCTCACCCTGGTCGCCGTCTTCGACTCCACCGCCGCCGCCGGCACCGCCGTCGCCGGCATCGCCTCCGGCGGGCTCAGCCCCAGCCTGCTGGAACTGCTGGACCGCACCCACCTGCAGGCCATCGAGGCGTACCGGCCGATGGGGTTGCGCACCGACGCCGCCGCGCTGCTGCTCGCCTCGGTCGACACCGGCGCCGCCGCCGGCACCGACCTGGACCGGATCGCGCAGGTGTGCACCTCCGCCGGCGCAGCCGAGGTGTACGCCGCCAGCGACGCGGTCGAGGCCGCCGCCCTGCTGCAGGCCCGCCGCCTGGCTCACCCGGCGATGGAACGCCTCGCCGCGCGGACCTTCCCCGCCGGCAACGGCGGGCTGATCATCGACGACGTGGCGGTGCCCCGGTCGGCGCTGGCCCGGATGCTCGACGGCGTCGAGGCGATCGCCGCCGAACACGCCGTGCCGATCGGCGTCGTCGGGCACGCCGGCGACGGCAACCTGCACCCGAACATCGTGGTCGACCGGGCCGACCCGGACAGCCTGACCCGCGGCCGGGCCGCCTTCGACGCGATCATGCGACTCGGGCTGGACCTGGGCGGCACCTGCACCGGCGAGCACGGCGTCGGCCTGCTCAAACGCGACTGGTTGGCCGAGGAAATCGGCCCGGTCGGCATGCGGGTGCACCGCGCCATCAAGCAGGCGCTGGACCCGACGAACCTGCTGAACCCCGGGAAACTGCTCTGACCTGCAGCCGGCCGGCGGGCTCTGCCGGCCAGCCGGATGTTAGCCGGCGGTGACGTCGGAGTCCGACGGCCAGTCCACGCCCCGGTCGGCGGCGAAGCCGCGGACATCCGCCGCACCGAGGCGCGCCGCGTCGGCGGTCGCGTCGTCCGGCATCCGCTGCGACTGCAGCTCCGCCGCCACCCGGGCCCGGTAGTGCTCCACCTCGCGGTCCCGCACCGCGTCGTCCCAGCCGAGCACCCGGCCCATCACCTCGGCGGCGTGCCCGGCCGAGTCGTTGCCCCGGTGCGGCGTCTCGATCGAGATGCGGGTCCGCCGGGTCAGCGCGTCGTCGAGGTGCAGCGCACCCTCGGCGCGGGCCGCGTACGCGATCTCGACGGCCAGGTACTCGGGTGCACCGGGCACCGGGCTGGCCAGCAGCGGATCGTCGTCGAGCATCGCCAGCAGCTCCACCGCGAGGGTGCCGTACCGCTCCAGCAGATGCTCCAGCACCCCACCCGGTACGCCGTGCCGGCGGGCCACGTCGGCGCGGTCCCGCCACATCGCGGCGAACCCGTCGGCACCGAGCAGCGGCAGGTCGGCGGTCCGCGACGGCCGGTTCACCCCGAGCCGGGCCGCTGCCCGGTCCACCACGTCCGCGGCCATCACCCGGTACGTCGTGTACTTGCCGCCAGCCACCAGCAGCAGACCCAGCATCGGCTCCACCACGGCGTGCTCCCGGGACAGCCGCGACGTCGAGTCCGCCTCACCGGACAGCAGCGGCCGCAGCCCGGCGTACACCCCTTCGATGTCGCGCGGCGTCAACGGCCGGTCCAGCACCGTGTTCACCTGGTCGAGCAGGTAGCCGATGTCTCGCTCGGAGGCGGCCGGGTGGGCGCGGTCGAGCCGCCAGTCGGTGTCCGTGGTGCCGATGATCCAGTGCCCGCCCCAGGGCAGCACGAACAGCACCGAGGTGGCGGTACGCAGGATCAGCCCGGCCTCACCGGTGATCGCCGACCGGGGCACCACCAGATGCACGCCCTTCGACGCGCGTACCCGCAGGCCGGGCCGGACCCCGACGTCGCCGAGCATGCGCGACACGTCGTCGCTCCACACGCCGGTGGCCGCGATCACGGTGCGGGCGCGTACCTCGAACTCGGCGTCCGGGTCACCGGGCCGGGCCTCCATGTCGCGGACCCGCACCCCGGTCACCTCGCGGGCCTGGCGCAGCAGGCCGACGGCGCGGGCGCTGGTCACCACGGCCGCGCCGAGGCTGGCCGCGGTCCGCGCCAGGGTGACCACCAGCCGGGCGTCGTCGACCTGACCGTCGTAGTAGCGCACGGCGCCGGCGACGACGTCAGGCCGCAGACTGGGGAAGATCCGCCGGGCGCCTTCGCGGGACAGGTGCCGGTGCAGCGGCATCCCCCGGCCGCCGCCGAACACCCCGGCGAACGCGTCGTACGCGGCGACCCCGGTGCCGTAGTAGGCCCGCCGCCAGACCCGACCGGGCAGCGCCCGTGGCCCGCTGGCGCCGCCCTGCGGCAGTGGAACCAGGATCGGCACCGGCCGGACCAGGTGCGGGGCGATCCGGGTGGCCAGCAGGCCACGCTCGGTCAACGCCTCGTGCACCAGCCCGAACTCGAGCTGCTCCAGATAGCGCAGCCCGCCGTGGATCAGTTTGCTGGACCGGCTGGACGTGCCGGCGGCGTAGTCGCGGGCCTCGACCAGCGCCACCTTCAGACCACGCGACGCGGCGTCGAGGGCGGCGCCGACGCCGGTCACCCCACCCCCGATCACCAGTACGTCGAACCGCTCGCCACGGAGGCGGCGCAGATCGGCGGCGCGGCGGGTCACGGACAGTTGGCCGGCGGCGTACCGGGAGACGGCAGGGTCACGCACCTCTCCACCGTATCCGGCCGCCTAGGGTGGCGGACATGACGCAGCCGCCCGGTCATCCCGGCTACCCGTACCCCGGTCAGCCCTATCCGATGCAGCCGCCGTACCCGATGCAGCCGTCCGCCGCCGCCGGGCCGCCGCCGGCCAGCGTGTGGCCGACGGTCGCTGCGGTGGCGATCGCGATCTGGTCGGTCGGTGTGACGGTGTTCGCGCAGGCCGGCGGCTGGCTGACCGACCAGGTCCTGCAGGCCAGTGGGCTGCCCACCCCGGCGGTGGTCTGGCCGCTGATCGCGTTCGGCAACGCACTGCTGGTCGGCGTACCCACCATGCTGCTGGCGCTGGTGCCCCGGTCACCGGCGGTACGGGCGACCGGCCGGGCCTGGCTGGTCGCCGCGTTCGCCCTCGGCGGTTTCGGGCTGCTGCGGGCCGTACCCACCGTCCACCATGAGCTGTACCTGGCCACGCTCACCGTGCTCGCCGCCGGCGGCGCCGCCGGGCTGCGGGCGCTACGGCGCCGGGCCGAACCGAGCGAGGCCGAACCAGGTCAGCTTCAGTCAGCTCAGGCTGAGCCAGCTCAGGCCGAGCCAGCTCACACTGAGCCAGCTCACGCTCAGTCTGGCAAGGCGGACCGGATGGTGGCTGTCCTGCTCGCCGTCGCGGCCGGGCTGGTCATGCTGCTGCCCTGGTGGTGGGTCGGCGCGCTGGGCGGCGCGGCGGAGACGGCACTCGCCGTCGCCGCAGCGGCCGCGATCGGCTGGTACGCCGCCGAACTGCTGCCCCGCCGGTTCTGGACGGCGATCGGCGCCGGCCCGCAGGGGCGCTCGGCGGTGCGCACCATCCTGCTCGGCGGGACGGTCGCCGGGGTCGGGCTGCTGCTGCTCGCCGCCGGCATCGGCCAACCCGGCGGGCACCTGGCCGTCATCCTGGTGCTGCCGCCGATCGGGTACGCGGCCGCGGCGATCGGCTGGGCCGCCGACCGGTCCAGCGCGCCGCTCGGCGTACTGGCCGGGCTGTCCGTCGGCGGACCGCTGGCCCTGCTCGACCCGGAAGAGGTCTCGCTGCTCCTGGCCATCGGCCGTGACCTGCCGTTCTGGGCGTCGGTCGGTGCCGGCGTCGGGCTGGCGCTGGCGCTCGCGTCGGGTGTCGGCCTCGGCTTCGGTCTCGGTCTGCGGCGGGCGGGTCGACCACCACGGCTGGCAGGTCGACCACTGCGGTGGGTGGCGGTGGCCACCGTCGTGGTGCTGGCGGTGGCCGGTGCCGCCGTGCACCTCGCCGTCGGGCAGCCGGGCCTGCACGGCGAACGGCTGTTCGTGGTGTTGCGGGAGCAGGCCGACCTGTCCGACGTGCCGCGCGGCACCGGGCCGGAGGCCCGCGACGAACGGGTCCGTACGGTTTTCCAACGGCTGGTCGACACCGCCGAGGCCAGCCAGGCCGACCTGCGCGACGATCTGGACGGGTGGGGGCTGTCCTACACGCCGTACTACCTGGTCAACGCGATCGAGGTGGACGCCGGGCCGGCGCTGCGGCCATGGCTGACCCGGCGGGACGACGTCGACCGGGTGCTGATCAGTCAGCAACTGCGGCCGCTGCCGGCCACGGTCGAGCCCGAACGGGGCGACCAGCCCGCTCCGCGTACCCCGCCGTGGAACATCACCATGGTCGGTGCCGAACGGGTCTGGACGGAGCTTGGTGTCGACGGCGCCGGCATCGTGGTCGGCGCCTCGGACTCCGGGGTGGACGGCGACCATCCGGCGCTCGCGGACGGGTTCCGGGGCGGCGGCGACTCCTGGTTCGACCCGTGGAACGGCACCGGTACCCCGACCGACAACAACGGGCACGGCACCCACACGCTCGGCTCGGCCGTCGGCGACACCTCGATCGGGGTCGCGCCGGGCGCGTCCTGGGTCGGGTGTGTCAACCTGGACCGCAACCTCGGCAACCCGGCACGCTACCTGGACTGCCTGCAGTTCATGCTGGCCCCGTTCCCGACCGGGGGCGACCCGTTCGCCGACGGCCGACCGGAGCGCGCCCCGCACGTACTCACCAACTCCTGGGGCTGCCCGGAGCTGGAAGGCTGCGACCTGGGTTCGCTGCGGCCGGCCACCGAGGCGCTGGCCGCCGCCGGGCTGATGATGGTGGCCGCCGCCGGCAACACCGGACCGTTCTGCAGCTCGGTCGACGACCCACCGGCCCCGTACACCGATGTGCTGACCGTCGGCGCGGTGGACGCCGACCGGAAGGTCACCGACTTCTCCAGCCGGGGCCCGGCACCGGACGGCACCGTCAAGCCGGACCTGGTGGCGCCGGGCGCCGACGTGCTGTCGGCGATGCCGGGCGGCGGGTACGCGGCGCTGGACGGTACGTCGATGGCGACCCCGCAGGTGGCCGGGGTGGTGGCGCTGCTGTGGTCGGCGCAACCGGAGCTGATCGGCGATCTGGACGGCACGGCGCGGATCCTGCGGCAGACCGCCGCCGAGGCCGGCACCGGGGGCGGTGACACCTGCGGTGACCCGGCGAACCTCACCGGCGCCGGGCTGGTCGACGCGTACGCGGCGGTGCAGGCCGCCCGGTCCACCGCCTGATCGGCGCGGGACCGGAGACGCCGCAGGGCGGTTACCGGGAAGCTGCCCGGTAACCGCCCTGCGGTCTTGTCGCTACTGCGGCGTGGCTGGACTCAGAAGTCCATCTCGCCGCCGCCCGGCGCACCCGCCGGAGCCGGGGTCTTCTCCGGCTTGTCCGCCACCACGGCCTCGGTGGTCAGGAACAGCGCCGCGATCGACGAGGCGTTCTGCAGCGCCGACCGGGTCACCTTGGCCGGGTCGATGATGCCCGCCTGCAGCAGGTCCACGTAGTCGCCGTTGGCGGCGTTGAGGCCGTGGCCGGCCTCCAGGTTGCGGACCTTCTCCACCACGACGCCGCCTTCGAGGCCGGCGTTGACGGCGATCTGCCGCAGCGGGGCGTCCAGCGCGATCTTCACGATCTGCGCGCCGGTCGCCTCGTCGCCGACCAGGTCGAGCTTGTCGAAGGCGGTCTTGCCGGCCTGCACCAGGGCGACGCCACCACCAGGGACGATGCCCTCCTCGACGGCTGCCTTGGCGTTGCGCACCGCGTCCTCGATGCGGTGCTTGCGCTCCTTGAGCTCCACCTCGGTGGCCGCGCCGACCTTGATCACCGCGACGCCACCGGCCAGCTTGGCCAGCCGCTCCTGCAGCTTCTCGCGGTCGTAGTCGGAGTCGCTCTTCTCGATCTCGGCCCGGATCTGGTTGACCCGGCCCTGGATCTGCTCGGCGTCGCCGGCACCGTCGACGACCGTGGTCTCGTCCTTGGTCACCTGGACCTTGCGGGCCCGGCCCAGCATGTCGATGGTCACCGCGTCGAGCTTCAGGCCGAGCTCCTCGCTGACGACCTGGCCGCCGGTGAGGATCGAGATGTCGGTCAGCATCGCCTTGCGGCGGTCACCGAAGCCGGGAGCCTTGACGGCAACCGACTTGAAGGTGCCGCGCACCTTGTTGACGATCAGGGTGGCCAGCGCCTCGCCCTCGACGTCCTCGGCGATGATCAGCAGCGGCTTGCCCGACTGCATGATCTTCTCCAGGATCGGGAGCAGGTCCTTGACCGAGGAGATCTTGCTGTTGACGATCAGGATGTAGGGGTCGTCGAGGACGGCCTCCATCCGCTCCGGGTCGGTCCAGAAGTAGGGCGAGATGTAGCCCTTGTCGAAGCGCATACCCTCGGTGAGCTCCAGCTCCAGGCCGAAGGTGTTGCTCTCCTCGACGGTGATGACGCCTTCCTTGCCGACCTTGTCCATCGCCTCGGCGATGATCTCGCCGACGCTGGAGTCCCCGGCGGAGATCGACGCGGTGGACGCGATCTGCTCCTTGGTCTCCACGTCCTTGGCGAGCTTGCTCAGCTCCTCCGCGACGTTGGCGACGGCGGCCTCGATGCCCCGCTTCAGGGCCATCGGGTTCGCGCCGGCCGCGACGTTGCGCAGGCCCTCGCGGACCAGGGCCTGGGCCAGGACGGTCGCCGTCGTCGTGCCGTCACCGGCCACGTCGTCGGTCTTCTTGGCGACCTCCTTGACCAGCTCGGCGCCGATCTTCTCGTACGGGTCCTCGAGCTCGATCTCCTTGGCGATGCTCACACCATCGTTGGTGATGGTGGGAGCGCCCCACTTCTTTTCGAGCACGACGTTGCGGCCCTTCGGGCCCAGCGTCACCTTGACGGCGTCGGCGAGGGTGTTCATGCCCCGCTCGAGACCGCGGCGCGCCTCTTCGTCGAACGCGATCATCTTGGCCATACGGCGTTGTCCTCCTGGACGCTCGCAGCACCGGAGCCGGTCAGCTCCGCCATGCCGCCTGCTCTACGCACCTTCGGACGTCGCTACCTAACGACAGTGACGTCCGCCGGCCGGGCCGGATAGCCCGCGACGACCGGCCATCTCCGCCACCCCGCGAAGCGGGACGACGGCGGTGGCCCCACCGCCCCGACCTTTGGCACTCCCGGTTGGCGAGTGCCAATCCTTGTTTAGCACTCTCCCCTGTCGAGTGCAAGCGAACAGCAACTTGCCGGCCCGACGTACTCCTTCGGGCCGCGCGGCCGCAGACTGCCGTCACGGTCAAGATCAGGTGAGACGATGAAAGGCGCCGGCTCCTCGAGGAGAACCGACGCCTTGCGGGTACGCAGACTGTGTCGACTATGCGATGACCCGGACCCTCTCCGCCTGAGGACCCTTCTGCCCCTGAGCGATCTCGAACTCGACGCGCTGCCCGTCGTCGAGCGCCTTGTAGCCGTCCATCTCGATCGCGGAGAAGTGGACGAAGACGTCCTGACCCCCGTCGACCGCGATGAAACCGTAGCCCTTCTCGCTGTTGAACCACTTCACGGTGCCCTGCGCCACGGTGCACTACCTCACTTCTGTCGTGCCGGGCCTCTGCCGGCCCTCTGACCGGCGTGTTCGCCGGCCGGAGCCACCGATCGGGACTCCCGTGCGGGTTGCCCGAGTACAGCAGCCGGAATCGCACGCTACACGAGGTCTGACGGCACCGCACTATCCCAAAAGGGGACATCAACCCCCAGTCAAGTCTCCCTGGCACCACATTTCGTTGACCACGTGTGTCCCGTACACCGCAGAACGTGAAGTCCGGACGGCATCGCGCGCCTGGCAGCCGGGCCGTCCGACGGTCGGACCGCACCGCGCCCCGACACGACCGCGTCCGCCAACGCCACCCTGCGGCCGCCGCCGTCGGGCTACTCATCGTGCTGTCGGCGTTCACCGGCGGCCTGCCCGGGGACGCCGGTAAACCACCGCCGCGCGAGCCGGGCTGGACCGTCACCGACCAGGACCACGACCACCAGCAGCGCAGCGTGTTGCTGCGCGCCGGCCCGGTACCGACACCGACCGACGGATTCTTCTCCTGGGCGGCGCTGAACCGGCGTACCGGGCTGATCACCGGGTCACCGAACTTCACCGCGCAGAGCGACACCATGTCGTTGATCAAGGTGTGGCTGGCCGCCGACGACCTGCGCCGCGCCGACGAACAGGGCCACATGCTCCGGACACCTCAGCTGGCCCAGCTGTCGTCGATCATCCGGGACAGCGACAATCCCGGCGCGGACGCCACCTACGACCGGGTCGGTGGCCGGGAGTCCATCGAGCGGATGGTACGGCTCTGCGGGCTGACCGACTCGGCCCCGGAGCGCGACCGGTGGAGCAACACGGTCGTCTCCGCCCGTGATCTGACCAGGCTGGGGCGCTGCCTCGCCGACGGGCGGGCGGCCGGGCCGCAGTGGACGCCGTGGCTGCTGTCCGAGATGCGCGCCGTCCGCGGTGCGGGCGACTTCGGCCCACGGGACGCGCTCACCGCCGAGTACGCGGCCACCATCGCCATCAAGAACGGCTGGCTGCTGCGCGACGAGGACGGGCTCTGGCACATCAGCTGCCTCGCGATCGGGGAGACCTGGGTGATCGGCGCGCTGGCCCGCTACCCCGGGCGGCACGGGCTCGACCACGGCGTCGACTACTGCCGGCAACTCGGCACCGCCCTGCTGCTGGTGGCGTGACCCCGCTGCCGGCGAGGGCATGACGTCGGCGGCTGGTGGCGTGACCGGTACGGGCCGGGCCGAAGGCGGGATTCCGGTTGTCGGCCGGGCCACGCCGGGCGAGCATGCCGGCATGGGAACTGGGACCGACACCGACCACGTCGTACCGCCGGTAGCCGCCGTCCGGCGGATCCGGGCCGACGACGCCGCCCGGATGCGCGCGCTGCGGCTGGAGATGCTCGCCGATTCGCCGCTGGCGTTCATCGAACGGCTCGCCGACGCGGCGGCCCGCCCGCTGCACGAGTACGCCGAGCGGGCGGCCCGGTCCGCCGTCGGTGACCTGATCGCCCAGTTCGTGGCTGAGACCGGTCCGACATCGTTCGTGGCGCACGCGGGAGCACACGTCTGGCGGGACGACCCGTCGGTATCCGTCCTGTTCGCCGTCTACATCAGCCCGGCCTGGCGCGGCCGGAACCTGCTCGCCGAACTGGTCGACGCGGTCGCCGCCTGGTCACGCGCGGCCGGGCGGCCGGAGCTGCTGCTGGAAGTGGTGGTCGGCAACGACCGGGCGATACGGGCGTACCAGCGGCTCGGCTTCGCCGACACCGGCGTACGACTGCCGCACCCGACCCGGCCGGACCTGACCGAGTTGCAGATGCGCCGGCCGGCGTGACCGGCGGGCCGGCGCAAGCCGGCACGGAAGCCGACCCGACACCGGGCAGGCACGGGAGCCGACCCGGCTCCCGTGCCGCGCCGGGTCAGACGTGCCGGCGGGACTGGACGATCCGGAACCGGCCGGCGACGTACGCGCCGTCGGTCAACGCCGAGTTCGCCGCGGCGTTGGCACCGCTGGCGTGGAAGTCGGAGAAGGCCGCCGACTGGTTGACGAACACGCCGCCGGTGAGGTTCGCCGACAGGTGCACACCGACGTCCAGCGCGGCGGCCTCCACGTCGGCGAGTACCCGCTGGTCGGTCGAGTACACACCGGCGGTCAGCGCACCGCGGGCTGTCACCGTACGCCGGAATATCTCGACGCTGTGCGCGGTGGACGCCGTGGCGACGACGAAGGTGACCGGCCCGAACCACTCCCGGCCGTAGCCGTCGTCGGCGTCCGCGTCGAGCTTGACGACCAGCGGGGTACGCACCACCGCGTCCGGGTACGCCGGATGGCTGATCTCCCGCGACTCCAGCACCGGTTCGCCGAGCTTGGCCGCTGCGGCGAGCCGGTCGAGGACCGCGTCGTCGACGATCGCGCCGATGAGCTCGACCGCCCGCGCCGGGTCGCCGGTCAGTCTGCCGATCGCGGCGGCAATGCCAGCGGCCACCTCGTCCGGGCTCTTGCGCCCCTGATCGGTTTCGATGCCGCCGGCCGGCACCAGGATGTTCTGCGGCGTGGTGCACATCTGTCCGCTGTAGAGTGACAAGGAGAAGGCAATGTTGCGGCACATGCCGGCGAAGTCCGCCGTGGAGTCGACGATGATCGTGTTGACACCGGCCTTCTCGGTGTAGACGGTGGCGTGCCGGGCGTTCGCCTCCAACCAGTCGCCGTACTCGGTGGAGCCGGTGAAGTCGATGATCCGCACCTCGGGGCGGCCGGCGAGGACGGTCGCCAGGCGCTCGCCCGGCGCCTCGGCCGCGAGCTGCACCAGGTTCGGGTCGAAGCCGGCCTCGCTGAGCACCTCGCGGGCGTAGCGGACGGTGATCGCCAGCGGCAGCACCGCGCCCGGGTGCGGCTTGACCAGCACCGGGTTCCCGGTGACCAGGGAGGCGAACAGCCCCGGGTAGGAGTTCCAGGTCGGGAAGGTGTGGCAGCCGATCACCAGGGCGACGCCGCGCGGCACCACATGGAACGTCTTGGTCATCCGCAGCGGCTCGCCCCGACCGGTCGGCTTCTCCCAACCGGCGGTCCGCGGGTGGCGGGTCATCTCGGCGTACGCGTAGGCGACGGCTTCCAGCGCGCGGTCCAGCGCGTGCGCCCCGCCTGCCTGGAACGCCATCACGAACGCCTGGCCGGTGGTGAACTGCACCGCGTTGGCCAGCTCGAAGCTGTGCTCGTGCAGCCGGGCGAGGATCTCCAGGCAGACGCCGGCCCGACTGCGCGGGCCGGCGTCACGCCAGGCGGGCAGCGCGGCCCGGGCGGCGGCGATCATCTGGTCGGCGTCGGCGCGGGGGTACCGGACGCCGAGTTCGATGCCGAACGGGCTGTCGTCGGTGGCGATCGGTTCGCCGGTGGCGGTGGGCTGGTCGAGGGGGAAATCCTTGCCCAGGTAGGCGCGGAAAGCCGCCGCGCCCTCGGCGGCGGCGTGCTCGCCGTAGATCCGAGGGCTCGGCGACTCGGGGTAGGCCGACCAGTAGTCGCGTTCGGCGATCGCGGTCAGCGCGCGGGCCAGGGTGTCGGCGTGCGTGACGTACAGCGGGTGCGGGGTCTCCGTCATGCCGTCATCATGCCTCAGATGGTCTGCTGCCAGTTCTGCCAGATGTCGACCGCCCGGAAGCCGATCGCCTCGTTGATCGCGATCATGTGCTGGTTGCTGTCGGCGTTCCAGGTGTCGATCACCCGCAGCGCCGGTTCGTGGCGCAAGGTGAACCGCAGGTTCTCGATCTTGACGATGGTGCCCAGCCGGTGGCCGCGATGATCCGGGGCGACGATGGTGATCTGTTGATAGGCGTGCCAGTCCGGTTCGGCCTGCCGGGTGATGTTGCTCCAGGCGACGATCCGGCCGCTGTCCAGATGCCGGGTCACCGTGTGGTAGCTGCGGGTGCCGGCCGCCTCCCGGGCCAGATCCGCTTCGTGGATCCGGTCGGCGTCGACCTTTTCCGGCTCCCACTCCAGGTCACCCATTGGCGAGTCGGTCACCATCCGCCCGTCCAGGTAGGCGAGATCGGCGCGGTACTCCTCAGGGCAGGGTCCGACCCAGGTCAGCACCTCGTAGCCGGGGGCGCGGCGCCAGTCCTCGGCGAGCATCACGTCGAGCGCCGGCTGGTCGACGGTGTCGATCTCGAGCCGACGGCGCGCTTCGACCAGGGCCGATTTGACCCCCATGGCGAGGGCGAAGGCGGTCGGCGCCGGGTCGCGGGCGACGCCGCCGGGCATGGTGTCCGCCGAGTGCCCCATGATCCGGGTGCGGCCGGTCTCCCGGGCCCGCCGCACGGCGTACGCGTACAGTGCTCGGCCGATGCCGCGCCGCCGGTGCCCGGGGGCCACCTGGATGTCCACGCCGACGTTGTCGAGGTTGTCGAGCAGCGGGAACTCCATGGCGACCAACCCGACCGGCGCGCCGTCCACACTGGCCAACGCGGCCTCGAACCGTACGCTGTGCCGCTGATGCCGCAGCAGGGCCTCGAACCACTGCCGGGGTGTCGGCGGCATGTCCGGGACGAAGGGGGCCGACCGCCTGATCTGGTACGCCTGCTCGAAGGCGGCCTCGTCGGCCGGATCCAGCGGGGTGATGGTGATGTCCATGCCGTCGAGCGTGACGGGGCCAAGCCACCCTGCGCGACCGAATTACCGGTCGGGGAAGGTTGGTCGGGAGGACGCTCGCACAGCGCCTCCGGCGCTGTCGGTCGTTGGGACCCGGGGTTGAGATTGTTGCCAAGCTCGGTCGGGGCCCTTACGGCGAGTCGTCCTCCCGCACGGAGCATCCTGCGCCGTGCAAGTGCAGTCGTCAAGACCCCACCGGCGAATTTTCTCGACCTACGGCAAAACACCGACTACGGACCGCACATGAACATCGGCTGATCGGCGTAGGCCGATCAGCCGATTCAGTGGAGGGTGCGCTGCTCAGAAGGTCAGCCGAGCAGCCCTGCCTCACGAACCGAACGCAACGACGGTTTCACCCGATGAGTAGGGCCGACCTGCCCGGCGACCGCGTCGATGGTCTTCAGACCTTCGCCGGTGTTGTAGACGACCGTCTCGGCGGCCGGGTCCAGCCGTCCGCTGCCGACCAGCTTCTTCAGCACCGCCGTGGTCACCCCGCCGGCCGTCTCGGCGAACACCCCGGTGGTCCGGGCCAGCAGCCGGATCCCCGCCCGGATCTCGTCGTCGTCGGCGTAGTCCATCCAGCCACCGGTGCGCCGCACCGCCTCCAACGCATACAGGCCGGCGGCCGGGTCACCGATGTTGAGCGACTTGGCGATCCCGGTCGGCTTCACCGGCACGATCTGGTCGGTGTCGCGGTGCAGCGCGGTCGCGATCGGGTTGCAGCCGGCGGACTGAGCGCCGAACACCCGCCAGCCGTTCGCCGGCGCGTCGACCAGGCCGATCTCGACCAGCTCGGTGAACGCCTTGTCCACCTTGGTGAGCAGTTCACCGCTGGCCATCGGGATCACCACCTGCTCGGGGATCCGCCAGCCAAGCTGCTCGGCCACCTCGTAGCCGAGCGTCTTGGACCCCTCCGCGTAGTACGGCCGCACGTTGACGTTGACGAACGCGGTGTCCTCGAACTCGTCGGTTTCCACCAGTTCGCTGCACAGCCGGTTCACGTCGTCGTAGGAGCCCTCGATCGCGACCAGCTCACCGCCGTACACCGCGGTCGTGACGATCTTGCCGGGCTCCAGGTCGCCGGGGATGAAGACGATCGACGGTACGCCGGCGCGGGCGGCGTGCGCAGCGACCGAGTTGGCCAGGTTACCGGTGGAGGCGCAGGCAAACCGGGAGAAACCGAGCGTACGGGCGGCGGTGAGCGCAACCGAAACGACCCGGTCCTTGAACGAGTGGGTCGGGTTGGCGCTGTCGTCCTTGACCCACAGCGGCGCCCGGATGCCGAGCTCGGCGGCGAGCGCGGCGGCCGGGACGAGCGGGGTGAAGCCGGGATCCAGGCTGACCCGGGTGGCCGGGTCCTGGCCGGCGGGCAGCAGCGGGGCGTACCGCCAGATGTTGGCCGGGCCCGCCTCGATGTCGGCCCGGGTGACGCGGGCGAGGGCCGCCGGGTCGTAGCCGACCTCCAGCGGCCCGAAACACTCGTAACAGGCGTGCTGTGCGGCGAGCGGGTACTCGGCACCACAGCCGCGACAGACCAGGACACGGGCCGGGCTGGTGGTGCTCACCGGGGCGGAGTCAGGGCTGGTGGTGCTCGCGTCGATCAGCGACGTCATGGCGGCTGTCCTCTCATCTTTCCCTGCGCCGCGCGGTGCGACGGGGACGGAATTGGCACCTGCCCCGGCTGGCCGATTGCGACCGGCGCGACGGGTGGGGGTGGTTGCCGGGGCTTCATCGGGCCGTGTCCCTCTGCCCCTCTGGATGAGGTATGAAGTTGTGTTTCCAGCGAGTGTACGGGCGCTGGTCGGACCGGGCACCCGGCGATCCCAGGGTGTGAGCAAGCCCGCACCGGCCGCCACCGAACGTCGACCGGATAGCCCGCCGTCGGTGAGCCCGTCGTCGTCAGGTGAGCCCGCCGTCGTCAGCCGCCGCCCGCACCTGCGCGAGCACCTCGTCGAGCAGCGGTGGAGCCGCGGCAATCGTCGCGAACGAGTCGAGGCTGTGCGGCGTACCGTCGATGTCGACGACGGCGGCGCCTGCCTCGCGGGCGATCAACGTGCCGGCGGCCATGTCCCACGGCTTGTTCGACAGGGCGATCGACACATCGGTACGGCCGTCGGCCACCCAGACCAGGTCGATCGCGGCGGAGCCCAGCATCCGCACCCGCAGCGCGCCCCGGGCCATCCGCTGGGTGAGCGCGAGCCGGGCGGCGTTACGCTCCGCAGCTTCGTCGCCGACCGCGAAGTCGCCGAGGTTGACCAATGCGTCGGGCAGCCGCGTCGTGCCCCGCACCCGGATCGGCTGGCCGTCGCGCCACGCGCCGCCGCCGAGGGTCGCGGTGTACCGGCTGCCCAGTAGCGGCAACTCGATCACCCCGACCACCGGACGCCGGTCCCGGACCAGGGCCAACGACACCCCGCACAGCGGTACGCCGTGCGCGAAGTTGACCGTGCCGTCGACCGGATCCAGCACCCACTGGGGCCCGTCGCCGACCCCGGAAACACCTTCCTCCTCGCCGAGGAACCCGACGTGCGGGGTGGCGTCGGCCAGGAAGGCGCGCAGTTCCCGTTCGACAGCGAGATCCACCTCGGACGCGTAGTCCCGGTCGCCCTTGCCGGCCAGGTGTCCGGGCTCACGGGTACGGATCAGCTCGGCACCGCGTGCGGTGGCCTGTGTCGCGATCGTGAGCAGGTCGCCCAGGGCAAGCGAATCGTCAGCCATGCCGCCAACCCTAGACACACCACCAACCGGGACAGCCGGTCGACCGCTGGTCAGAAGCTCGACGCGTACCCGCGGCTCGACTCGATCGCGCTCTGCGCGAGGGCGGCCGCTTCAGCCAGCTTCTGCTTGGCCTGCTCGACCTTGGCGATCGTCTCGGCCACCTGCGAGTGGCTGGACCCGCTGGTGATCGCCCGTAGCGCGGCCCCGCTGGTGCTCAGCGCCTCCGCACTCGCCCGGATCGCCCCCACCTGCTGGCCGAGCTCGTCACCGAACCGGGCGACTCCCGCCTTGACCTCTTCGACCGAGCTCATGCCTGAACCCTCCCCATCGGACGACCACCGGACCGGTACGACGCTACCGGAGCTGAGCCACTGTCGAAGTCCACCGACCAGACGATGTAATCACGGAGAGTTGTCGCAACAAGTCAAGATGTAGCAGCGGTGAAGGCGTAGTAACAGCCGGTGGGCGCTGGTCCCGGCCACCCATCCGACCCGCCGGTGCACCATTCGATGATCACCGACGGCAACGGTAGGGTAGGCCCGGCCGTGTGGGGCAGACCACGCTCAAAGGTCACACTCGAAGGTATGGAGTCGCTGTGGGACAGGGTCACAGTCAGGTATCCGCGCTGATCGAGTCGGATCACCGACGCCCGGTCGGGCCGGTCCGTCCGGTCGGGCCGGTGCTGCGCAGGCGCGACGTCGCCGCGTACACCGGGGCGACTGTCGAACACGCGCTGCGGCGGTTCATGCAGCTGGGTTCGGTCGAGATCGACGACCACGACACCGACCCGGGACTGTCCCGGGTCGGCCGCCGCTGACGAGCGCCGGAGCCGGTCCAGGCGGCCCGGCTCCGGGGTGACCGGCATGACGGCGGCCGTTGGGGCCCGCGCGGACCTGCGCCGACGCGCCGTCCTGTTGCTGCGGTTCGGCTGGACCGAGGCGAAGTCGTGCGGCTTCGCGGTCGCGGTCTTCACCTGTCTGGCGCTGACATCGGTGGTCCCGCCGCCGGTCCCCCGCTACGACGCGCTGCTGATCTGCATGGTCGCGCTGACGATCGGGTTGTGGCGCATCGGCTGGGAGACCGGCCGTGAGGTCGCCGTGATCGCCGGCTTCCACCTGATCGGGCTGGCCCTGGAGCTGTTCAAGGTGCAGGTCGGCTCCTGGTCGTACCCGGAGGATGCGCTGACCAAGGTCGCCGGGGTGCCGCTCTACTCCGGTTTCATGTACGCGGCGGTCGGCTCCTATATCTGTCAGGCGTGGCGCCGCTTCGACCTGCGGGTGACCCGCTACCCGGCGATGGCGGTGACCGGGCTCGCCCTCGCGGTCTACGTCAACTTCTTCACCCACCACGTCCTGCCCGACGCCCGCTGGGTGATCGCGGTGCTGCTGCTGATCGCGCTCCGCCGGACCTGGGTGCACTACACCGTCGGCGACGCCCGGCTAAGGATGCCACTGGCTCTGGCGTTCGTGCTGATCGGCTTCTTCCTGTGGGTCGCCGAGAACATCGCCACGTTCCTCGGCGCCTGGACCTACCCGGACCAGCAGCACGTCTGGACGTTCGTGCACGCCGGCAAGTTCGGCTCCTGGTCGCTGCTGGTGACGCTGTCGTTCGTCCTGGTCGCGTCGGTGAAGGCGACCGAGGGGCGGCTGTACGGCGACCGCCCTCGGCCGAGCGTCACGACCCGGTCGGACTGACCGGCGCCCGGTCCCAGGGTCACCGGCAGACCCGCCGGCATCGGACAGCCACCCGGCGAGTGTTCCCGTGCCTAACAGCACTTCCACACAGGAACACCCGCGCGGTCCGGATCGGCTACCGGGTCACTCCCAGTGAATCTTGACGCAGTTGCCGGTGGTGTAGCTGCCGTTGTCGTGCTGCGCCAGTTCGTGGGCCGAGTTCGCGATCCGGGCACACACCTTCGGCTGGTCGCCGATCGCGTTGATGAACGCCCGGTCGTTCGTCCAGACCACCGACGGGTTCTGGTCCTCGACGTACCAGGATCCCCGCTGGCCGTCGGGGACGTGGCTGCCCATCACGTGGTCCGGCGGGTTGGTGCCGTCGCTGCCGTAGATGTGCAGGTGCCATCCGCCGTTGGTGGACGGCTGGTTCCCGCCGAACTCGGCCTCGTACTCCACGGTCAGTTTGCCGCCAGCGACCCGGGCCGAGGTGAGGCAGACCCAGGTCCAGTTGCTCTTGATCTCGTCAGTGCACTGTTCGTCGGCCGGAATGTCCGGGGTTTCCGGCTCCGGCTCGCCGGTCTGCTCCGGCTGCTGGCCCTGCGGCTGTTCCGCTCCGTCGTCCTGGTCCGGGCCGGGCGTGTCCAGGCCGCTGGCGACCTCCCGGCCGTCGTCGCCCTGTCCGCTGGTCAGCGCGTAGGTGACCCCGCCGCCGGTGAGCAGCACCACCAACACGGCGGCGGCCACGATCAGCGGCCCTCGGCCCCGCTTCGCCGACGACTTCTCCCCACCGCGGCGCCCCGGGGAGTCTTCAGCGCCGATGGAGTTCGCCGAAGCGAACGTCTCGGTACGGGACGGATAGCCGCTGCCGGCGTCCGGGCTGCCGCGTCCGACGGAAGCGACGCCAGTGACGCCAGCCGGCGGCGACGACGTGCGGTAGCCCGCCGCGGAGACCGGTGCGGTCGACGCGGTCGACGGGACCGGCGCGGTCGGCGGCACCCGGTAGGTGCCGGTCGTCGCAGCCGGCGGAGCCGGGGTCGGGGTCGGGGCGGGCCCGGCCGGCATCGTCTGGCCGGTCAGCTCCGCGGCGGCCAGCCAGGCGGCGCCGAGCGAGACCGAGTACTTGGGGTGCGCGTCGACCGCCACCGGCCGGCCCAGCTCGGAGCCGACCAGCTGGGAGACGATCGGCATCCGCGACGAGCCACCGACCAGCAGCACCGAGTGCACCTGTTCCGGCGAGCAGCCGGCGGACCGTACGGCCCGGTGCAGCGCCTCGATCGAGCCGTGCAGTACCGGGCGGACCATCGCCTCGAGCTCGGCTCGGGTGAGCCGGATCTCGGTGGAGATGTTGGGCAGCAGCACCGGGATCGAGGTGTCGGTGTCCGACGACAGCGCCTCCTTGGCCTGGATGCACTCGTCGCGCAGCCGGGCGACGGCGGCGATCGCCGCCGGATCCTCCTCGTCGAGCTCTTCAAGTTTTCCGCCGAGCGTTGCCCGGACATGGTTGAACACCGCTGCGTCGAAGTCGATGCCGCCGAGGCGTTCGATGCCCTCCGGCTGGCCCATGATCTCGAAGCCGGTGGGGGTCTTACGCAGCATCGCCGCGTCGAAGGTGCCACCACCCAGGTCGTAGACGGCGACGATGGAGCCCGGCTCGATCCGCTGCTGCTCGGCATAGTTGATCGCTGCGGCGGCGGGCTCGGTGGTGTAGGTCACCGGCACATCGAGGTTGGCCATCCGCACCGCTTGGCGCAGCAGGTCGAGCTTGTACGGCCCCCAGTTGGCCGGGTGCGAGACGCAGATCGCCGCAGGGAAGCTACCCTCTCGGCGGGCCACCTCCTCCACCACCGACCGTAGCAGCCGGGACATCAACGCTTCGGCCGACTGCGGTACGCCGCCCAGCAGGATCGGGGTGGTGTCGCCGAGCCGCCGCTTGAACTCGCGGGCCACCCGCTGCGGCTCGGAGAGCCCACGACGGTGCGCCGCCTCGCCGGTGAGGAACGTTTCGTCCTGCCGTAGCAGCACCACGGATGGGATCGCGGAGCTCCGGCCGCCGAGTGAGACGGTCTCCACCCGGCCTTCCCGCCAGATCGCTGCCGCCGTGAACGTTGTGCCGAGGTCAATGCCGAGTGCGTACATCAGGGTTGCTCCGATGAAGTGTGTGGAGACAGGTATGGCCGGGTCTGGGTAGCCGACCGGCGGTGTGCCGCACACCACAGGGTCGGATCACTGCTGAAAACGGTAGTGGTACGAGGCGACCGTCCGGCGGCACCGCTGGGCCGGCTGACCCCGGCCAGGCACCCGGTCACCGGGATCGCCGCTGGTCGGCGATGATGCCCTCGCAGGACCGGACCGCCACCCGGGCGGCCACCGCCAGCTCATACGGGGTCATCGGGCTCTCGGCGCGCCGCTGCCAACGGCCCAGCGCTTCGACCGCGCCCTCGGTCACCTCGGCGGTGGTCGCGTCGGCCGGCAGCCGCAGCCGTTGATGCGCCGCCGCGCCGGAGCCGCCGATCACCTGCTCGAGCTCGGCGACGACCGCAGGCTTGCCGGTGATCCAGCCGGCCCGCAGGCTGGACAGCACGCGCAGCTCGTTGAACGGGTGCGCCGATGCGATGATCTCCTCGACCGCGCCGGCTACCTGTTCACTGCCGGGTCGGTCACAGAGCCGGGTGACGTCGGCGAGTGCCAGCAGCGCCGACCGGGACTTGAGCACGTCCCGACGCTCGAAGAACAGTGAGCCGAGGACCTCGCGCAACTGGGTGAGCCCGCTGCGCTCGGTCAACTCCTGGGAAAGTTCGGTGGCGGTCGCCGCGCCGTTGTGGCGCAGCATCGCGACGGACAGCCGCAGGCCGAACATGCCGAGCCGGGCCAGCAGTGCTTCCCGTTCGATCGTGGTCAGCCCGAGTTCGGGCATGTTCTGCACGAACCGGTCGGCGGAGAGCAGCAGCTGTTCGGCCTGGGCCACCGGCAGTTCGGCGACCCGGCGTAGTTGCGCGACCTCCACTTCGGTCAACGTCGCGGCGGTCTCGGCGAGCAGACCGGCAACCGGGACGACCGACTGCACCAGACGTCGCACGTTCGCGTCGGTGCTCAGCCGTTCGGCGATTCGCCGCGCGGATGCCATCGCGTCGAGGCGGCCGACGCCGATCTCGTCGGCCCGGGACAGGATGCCGATGGCGTTGACCGGGTTGGGCCGGGACACCTCCACGTCGTGGAAGGCCCGCAGGAAGTCGACGTCGTTGGAGTGCAGGTGGCGCATCAGGTAGACGACCGCGTCTGCCGGGGTCTCCTCCTCGTCCGGGACGAGCAGGTCCCAGGCGCGCCGGGAAGTCTGCTCGGAGAGCGAACCGATACCGGGGGTATCGATGAGCGTCACGTTACGCAGGGCCTGCGAAGGCCAGGTGATGTCCAGCTGCGCGACGTCGTCGACGGACAGATCGCCCAGGTCGACATCGATCGCGCCGTCCTCGCGGGTGAACCGGAGCTGTCGTGGCTCGCCCTGGGTGGGCGTCGCCAGCACCCGGTAGGTATGTCCGTCCTGGTACCAGGTGACTATCCGGGTGCACTCCCCGGCGTCGGTCGGGGCCAGCCGGTCACCGACCAGCGCATTGAGCAAGGTGGACTTGCCCGCTTTGACCCGACCAGCGATGGCCACTCGCAGTGGCTCGTCGAGCCGGTCGCGGACGGCGCTGAGCCGCCGCTCGTACGCGGTGCCGCGGTAGACCTCGACGGCGTGGCCGAGCACGCTGCGGGTCCGGTCGATCAGACTCATCTGGTCACCGCCGGTGACCGCAGCCTGCGGATATGGCTACAGACCAACTCGGACTCCACATTTGTCACACCGCTACTTTCTAGTCCGCCGGGGATGTGTCGTGTTTGTCTCGCTCGTCGGAGTCGGTCATCGGTATCGGACCGGCCCACGGATCCACCCGGGCGACCCTGTCGATCAACGAGTTGCTGACCGGCTGAACAGCCCAGCCGGGAGGCACAGCACAGCTGACCAAGCGCACGTTCGGCGGCCGGCGGAACGCACGTACGGGATACGGCACACTCAGCGCCCAGGTCGTGCCGAGACTACACGGTACACGCGAACGGGGTCAGGCCATGCGTCGGCCTGCGGAGCCGTCCGTACACTGCCTCACTGACGCGGGCAAGGAGGGGCTGCACCGGTGACTGTCGTGGTGGGTGTGGACGGTTCCGGGCGATCGCGGCGGCTAGGCGAGATCGCCGCAGCCGCCGGCCGACCGGCCGTACGCGTGACGCCCGCGACAACCGACGACCTGCAGGTTCTTCTCGACCAGGCCCGAGCTGACGACGCCCTGGTCCTGGTCGACGACGCGCACCACCTGGACCCGGCAACCTTACGGTCACTGACCGTGGCTGCTCACGGCGGGGTGTCGATGGCGATCGCCCGGCGTCCCACGATCACCGCTGCGGAACTCGCCGACCTGGACGAGGCGGTCTCCCGGCAGGGCCCGGTCGAGCAGCTCGGCCCACTCGCACCGGCCGCCCTGGCCGAGCTGGCAGAGGAGGTCCTCGGCCGACCGGCCACAGCGGAACAGCTGGACGCACTCCAGGTTGCCTCCGCCGGGCTGGCCGCAGTCGCCGTCGCGGTCGCCGCCGACCCGGCCGGCACGCCGCCCGCCCTGGTCGCCCGGCTACAACGTCGATTCGCCACCGCCGGACGCGGTGTCGCCGGACTGGCCGCGGTCCTGGCTCTCGGTCTGGACCTGGCCGACGACGTGGTCTGCGCCGCGACCGGCCTGGACCCGGCCGAGGCGGCCGCCACGATGCGGTCGCTGCGCGACGAGGGACTGCTCACCCCCGACGGAGAACGGATGATCCCGGCGGTCGCCCGGGCGTTGCTGTTCGACCTGCCCCCGTCGGAGCGCCGTCGGCTGCACGAGACCGTGGCCACGGCGCTGCTGGCCACCGGTGCCGACCCAGTCCGCGCCGCCGGACAGCTACGCGCCGCGCGGGCCCGGACCCCGACCGCCGCCGACGTCTACCGACAGGCCGGCGACCGGTTGCGGTTCACCGACCCGGGCAGCGCGCTGACCTGGTACGACGACGCGCTGGACGCCGGCGCCGAGCCATCCACCGTGGCCGCCGGGCGGGCCGAGGCGGCCACCCTGCTGGGGGTGCCGGTCGACCTGGACGGGCCAGCTGCGGCACCGGCCGACACCGGCCGGATCGCGCTGGTCGCCGGGGCGGCGGCGGCGTACGACGGCCGCGCCGCTCGAGCGGCGGAGGCGTTGCTGGGCGCCGACGCCCCCGGCCCGGTCCTCGCGGTACCGGCCCTGGTGGTCACCGGTCAGCTGGCCGCCGCGCGGACGGCGGCGACCGGATCGGCTCCGCTGCCGGTGCGGCGACTCGCCGACGCCGCGCTGGCGATGACGGATCCGGCGGCGGCGCTGCCGTTGCTGATCGAGGCCGCCGAAAGCTTCGAAAAGGCACCGCCCCCGGTTGCCGTACCGGATCTGCCGCACGCGGTCGGGGCGCTGGTCGCGGTGGTCGCCGGTGACTCCGCGACCGCCGAGCATCTGCTGGAGCGGGCGTCGACCAGCGGGGCCGGTGGTCCCGTCGCACTGGACCGGCACCGGACGTTGCTGGCCTGGGTCCGGATGCGCACCGGCCGGTACGACTCGGCCGTCGCCGAACTGCGCCGGCTGTCCGGTGCCATGCTGCCCGGCCGGGAACGGCTGACCTACGCCGGCCTCACCGCCGGGATCGCCCGCCGCAGCGGGGACATCGGCCAGCTGCGGGCGGCCTGGTCCGTCGCCGAGCCGGTGCTGGCCCGGCGGGCCGTGGACCTGTCCCAGCTGGAAGTGGTCGAGGAACTGCTGGTCGCCGCCGCCCGGCTGCGCCACCACCAGCGGATCGCACCGGTCCTGGCCGACCTGGCCGGCATCATCGACCAGCTGGGTCGACCGACGGCGTGGACGGTGTCGCTGAGCTGGATCCGGTTGCAGATCGCGGTCGTGGGTGAGGAGCCGGCGGCGGCTGCGGCAGCGGCCGACGAGCTGGGTTCACTCGACCCGGGCGGATTCCGGCAACAGGCGCAGTGCCGGGCCGCCGGCCGGTGGGCCGCCGTACTCGCCGGCGAGGTCGACCCGGAGGCGGTGTTGGCGGACGCCGCCGAACTGGCCGCCGCCGAACTGCCCTGGGAGTCGTCCAGACTGATCGGTCAGGCAGCGGTCCGTACCACCGACGCGTCGGCTGCCCGCCGGCTCCTGGAACGGGCCCGGGAACTGACCCGGATGGACCCGGTGCCGGACGAGTCGCGGCCAGGGGTTTCGCACGGTGGCCTGTCGGACCGGGAGGTCGAGGTGGCCCGGCTCGTGCTGGCCGGCCGGACCCACCGGGAGATCGGGACGCAACTCTTCCTGTCCCCCAAGACGGTCGAGCACCATGTGGCCCGGATCCGCGGCAAATTGGGGGTTACCACCCGGGCCGAGATGGTCGCTACGCTGCGAAGTCTGCTCCCCGAGGAGTCCTGACTTGTCGGTTAGCTGACCTGAGCTTGGTGGCACCCCCCTAGACCCCCGAACCTGGCAGGGGGGAAGCCCCGATGCGAGGGGCGGGCGTCGACCCGCAGTCTTGTACCTGTCCGGCCGATCGGGACGGACCAAAAACCCCTACGAACCACGAATTCAGGAGACATCATGGCCGCGGTAGAAGTCACCCCGTTGATCGTCGAGAAGGTCAAGGCGCTGTTCGACAAGGTGTTCAGCAGCGAAGAGGAGACCGCCAAGTTCCTGGCCGACCCGGAGGGCGCGTTCGCCGCCAACGGGATCGAGGCAGAGACGCTCAACGAGCTCGACGTCGACCAGATCGTCAACGACGCGGCGTTCGGCAGCAGCGCAAGCCCGTCCGGTGGGGGCGCCGGAGGGGGCGGCGGCTTCGCCGGCGGCGGGCCCGGTGGCGGCGGCAGCGGCGGGGGCTTCGCTGGCGGGGGGGCCGGTGGAGGCGCCGGAGGGGGCGGCGGCTTCGCTGGAGGGGGCGGCGGCGCCGGTGGGGGCTTCGGTGCCGGCGCCGCCGCCAACGTACCGACCCCGGAGGTCGTGCAGCAGGTGACCCAGGTGACGCAGAACTTCACCAACCAGAACTTCATCGACAACTCGCAGACCTTCACCGACAACTCCACGGAAATCGACAACTCGGTGGACGTCGACGTGGACGGTCCGGTGCTGGGCGACATCGACGTCGACTCCGAGAACCTCAACCAGACCGGGGACGGCAACGTCGCCAACACCGGTGACGGGGACGTCAACGCGGCCACCGGCGACGGGGCGGTGGCGCAGCAGGGCGACGGCGACCAGGTCGCCGCGACCGGCGGGTCGGTGGCGGCCGGCGACGATGCGTTCGGCGTCACCGGCGACAACTCGTCGCTGGAGTTCGTCGACGGCGACAAGGTGATCGCCGACGACGGCGCGGTGGTCGGCACCGGCGGCGGCGACGTGCTCGGTGCGACCGGTGACGGCGCGTTCCTCGGCAACTCCGAGTCCGGCGACGTGGTCGGCAACACCGGCGACAACGCCGTCACCGCAGGCGACGACATCGACGGCGTGGTCAACACCGGCACCAACTCCGGCGTGATCGCCGATGGAGACGTCGACCGGACGGTGCTGGGCGACAACACCGGGATCGTCGCTGACGACGTCGACAAGGCCGTGGTCGGCGACAACAACCAGGCTGCCCAGTTCGACATCGACACCAGCGGGGCGGCCGGTGGCGACGCCAGCGGCACCGGAGGGGCCGGCGGCGTCGGTGGCGACGCCGACGCCGACGGGGGCAACGGCGGCGACGGCGGGACGGGTGCCGGCGTCGGTGCCGGCGTCGGTGTCGGGCTGCGCGGCAAGGGCGAAGGCAAGGGCGAGGGTGACGGCGAGGGCGGCGACGGCGGGGCCGGCGGGGCCGGCGGCACCGCGACCGGGGGCAGCGGTGCCGGTGGCGCCGGCACCGGCGGCAACGCCAGCGGCGGCGACGGCGGCGCGCTGGGGCCGATCAACATCAACTTCGGGGGCGGCAGCCAGCAGAACACCACCGACTCGAGGATCGAGGACTCGTCGCTGGCCTCCGGGGGCGACTCGGCCAGCACCCAGGACTCGTTCAACGACCAGTCGACCAACGACTCGTTCAACGACCAGTCGACCGACAACTCGGTGAACACCGACGACTCGTTCAACCAGGAGGACTCCTTCAACACGGAGGACTCGTTCACCACCGACGACTCGTTCAACAACAACAGCACCGCCGAGGCGGACACCACTGCGGACCCGACCCTCGGAGCGTGACCGGACAACCACAGAGCGGACCGGACGTCGCACGGCGTCCGGCCCGGTGAGCGCCAACATGGCGTGGCAGGTCCGGCCGGGGCCTGCCACGCCATGTTGGCGCTCGCACGTTTCCCCGCTGACCACCGCCTGCTGATCACCGCCTGCCGACACCAACCTCGATCGAGGAGCGACGTTGACCGCGAAAACGACACCCCCTGACGCTGACGGCACGCTGCAACGGGCGACACAGATCGTCGATCTCGCGGTACGCGCCTGCGAGGCGTACGAGCGCCCCGACCTCGGTGGTCGGCTGGCCACCATCCGGCACACCCTGTCCGACCCGGTGGTGCACGTCGTGGTCGTCGGCGAGTTCAAACAGGGCAAGAGCTCACTGGTCAACGCGCTGGTCGGGACGAAGATCTGCCCGGTCGACGACGACGTGGCCACCGTCCTGCCGACCTACATCCGGCACGGACCGCAGCCGTCAGCGCAGCTGCTGTTCAGCGACGACCCCGCGCGGCGGGAGCCGCTGCCCATCGACCAGGTGCAGGATGTGGTGCTGGAACGGGCCACCGGCGACGCCACCCCACCCGGGATCGCCGGGGTGGAGGTCCGGCTGCCGCGCAACATCCTGTCGAACGGCCTCGTCATGGTCGACACCCCGGGAGTCGGCGGTCTGGGCTCGGTCCACGCTGCAGCCAGCCTGGCCGCCGCCTCAATGGCCGACGCGCTGCTGTTCGTCACCGACGCCGCCCAGGAGTTGACCCGCAGCGAGCTGGACTTTCTGCGGCAGGCCCACGAGGTGTGCCCGACGGTGGTGTGCGTGATCACCAAGACGGACTTCTATCCACACTGGCGGAAGATCCGGGACCTGGACGAGGGCCACCTGCGCCGCGAAGTCGAAATGCCGATCATCCCGGTGTCGTCCGCACTGCGGCTGCGGGCAGTCGCCGGCAACGACAAGGAACTCAACGCCGAGTCCGGGTTCCCGGATCTGGTCAAGTTCGTGACGCAGCGGGTCGCCGGCGGAGCGGCGACCCGGGTCGCCACACAGGCCGCCGCGTCGGTCGTCGGCATCTGCGAGCAGATGGAGAACCAGTTCAAGGCCGAGCACGCCGCGCTCGCCGACCCGGAGGCCGCCGCCACGGTGGTGGCCGAGCTCAACGCGGTGAAGCAGCGGGTCGAGTCGCTCAAGGCGGCCGCGGCGAAGTGGCAACAGACGCTGAGCGACGGGATCTCCGACCTCAACGCCGACGTCGACTACGACCTGCGCAGCCGGCTCCGGCGCATCCTCGAAGAGGCCGACGCCGCGATCGAGGAGATCGACCCCGCTGACGCCTGGGACGAGACCGAACGCTGGTTGCAGGCCAGGGTGTCCAACGAACTGCTGGCCAACTACATGATGCTGCGTGACCGGGCGATGAACCTCAGCGACGACGTGGCCCTGCACTTCCAGGAGGCCGCCGGCGAGGTGCTACGCCACGTCGCGATCCCCGACCCGGTCCCGTTGGTCGGCACCGCACAGGTGGACCACAAGATCGAGCTGGCCAAGATGAAGCTGGGCAAGCAGGCGATGGTGGCGCTCAAGAGCGCCTACGGCGGCGCGCTCATGTTCGTCATGCTCGGTTCGTTGACCGGGATCGCGCTCGGCCCGATCGGCATCGGGATCGGGCTGGTGATGGGCCGCAAGGGCCTGCGCGAGGAGAAGAAGCGGCAACGCGTCAACCGGCAGAACCAGGCGAAGAACGCCGTCCGGCGGTACTGCGACGAGGTCAGTTTCGTGATGACCAAGGACTCCCGGGACACCCTGCGCCGGATTCAGCGCCAGCTCCGCGACCACTACAGCGCGCTGGCCGAGGAGCTGTCCCGATCGAACGCCAAGGCGCTGTCCGCAGCGTCGGAAGCGGCCCAGCGCACCAAGGCCGAGCGGGAGAGCCGGCTCCGCGATCTGAACGCTGAGCTGGACCGGCTGCGTCAGCTGCGCGAACACGCCACCGCGATCGTCGGCGCCTGACCGGTCAGCCGGCCCCGAGGTCGTCGATCTCCGCGGCACCGTCCACCCCGGCGGTGCCCTCGGAGATCGACGGCATCGCCCACGGGTCACCCGACGGTAGCGGACCGTCCAGGAGATCCGCCGCGTCCGGTTGGCTGTCGTGGCTGGCCGGTTCGACGTCGTCCCCGGTCGGGCCGGCCGGGGACGGGTCGACCGTTGCCGACTCACGATCGTCGACGGTCGGGCCGTCGCCGCGACCGAACGCCGCGTCGATCTCCGGGCCGGCCGCGAAACCCGGGTCGTCGAACCCGGCTGGGGTGTCGAACCCGGGGGTGTCGAAACCGGCGGGGTCGTCGAACCCCGGACCGTCCGGCGGCACGGCGTCGAACCCCGGACCGTCCAGATCCAGCCGGTCGAACGCCGGATCATCCGGCGTCGGAGCGTCGAACGCCGGGGCGGGAGCCGTGGCGAGCAGGTCGAGCGGCGAGGCCAGATCGTCCGGTACGGTGCCGTCGCCGCCGACCTGGCTGTGCGCCGTGACGAACGGGGCCAGATGTTCGGCCACCTCAGCCGGGGCGGTGTCCGCGAAGCTGACCACTGCCTGTGCCAGCAACTCCGGGGAAAGGTCCGCGTAGCCGTTGGCATCGAGCACGGCAGCGACGTCGCTGTGGGCTGCGGCGTCGCCGGGCAGCCCAGCGAAGATCTCATGCAGGGATCGCGCCGGTGCCATGTAACCACTGTAAGAAGAGCACCACCCGGACCGGCAAGGGGGACATCCCCGCCCCGCCCCCTAACCCTGCCACGGTCAGGACGTGACGTCCTTGCGGGTGAACCGCCAGAACGCCAACGACAGGAAGACCGTGGCGTACGCCAACGCCGACACGCAGCCGCGTACCACGTCGTCGGTCTGCATCGGGGTCGACAGCAGCCCCAGCCAGGCGGTGCTGAAATGGGTCGGCAGAAAGTCCCGCAGCACGCCCAGCGCGGTGATCTGGTCCAGGATGCTGGACAGGATCCACAGCAGCACCGCGCCGCCGACCGCGCCGAGCGCCGCGTCGGTCGACACCGACAGCAGGAACGCCAGCGACGCCACGATCAGCAGCACCACCGCCAGGTAGCCGAGGATGCCGAGCAGCCGCAGCGTGCCCTCCCCGGCCGGGATCTCGGCAGCCACCGTCGAACGCAGCGGCGACCAGCCGTACCGCAGGGTGCCGACCAGCAGCGCGGTCGCGGCAAGGACCAGGATCGACAACCCGGAGTACGCCAACGCGGCGACCAGCTTCACCGCCAGCAGCCGGCCCCGGGGCACCGGCACGGCCAGCAGATAGCGCAGGCTCCCCCAGCTCGCCTCGCTGGCCACCGTGTCGCCACAGAACAACGCCACCGCCACCACCAGCAGGAACGTCGACGACACGAAGATGGTGAACAGGGCGAAGTTCAACCCGCCGGTGGTGGCCAGCTCGACCAGGCTGGCGAACTCGCCGCCGCCGTTGTCGTCGTCACCGTCGTCGAACTCGAAGGCGATCAGCACGATCAACGGCAGCAGCACCATGAAGCCCAGGGTCAGCTGGGTGCGACGGCGGGCCGCCTGGCGGCGTACCTCGGCCCAGAACGGCAAGGTGGCGCGGGCCCGGTAGCCGGCGGCGGCGCCTGACAGGTCTGCCGGCCGGTCCGGCTGTCGCACGCCCGGTGATTCGACGGTAGCCATCAGCGGTCCCCGCTTCCCCGTGAGTTCTCGCCGACCAGGGCGAGGAAGGCGTCCTCCAGCCGGCGGCGGGGCACCACCCGGTCCACCGCCACCCCGGCCCGGACCAGCTCCGCGACCACCTCGCTGCGCGACGTGCCATCGACGTCGACGATCAGCCCGCCGTTGTCGGCGGCGACGGTACGCACCCCGGCCAGCCGCTTCAGCACCGCTTCGGCGGCGGTCACGTCCGAGACGTCGAACTGCACGCTCGGCGAATCCCCGACGATGTCGTCGACCGGCCCGGCGGCCACGATCCGGCCCTTGTTGACCACCACCGCGTGGGTACAGGTCTGCTCGACCTCGGCCAGCAGATGGCTGGAGACCAGCACCGCCCGCCCACCGGTGGCGTACCGCTTGAGCACCCGGCGCATCTCGGCGATCTGCGGCGGGTCCAGCCCGTCGGTCGGTTCGTCGAGCACCAGCAGCTCCGGCAGCCCGAGCATGGCCTGGGCGATGGCCAGCCGCTGACGCATCCCATGGCTGTAGTTGCGGATCCTGCGGTGAACCGAATCTCCCAGGCCGGCGATCGCCAGGGCCTCGTCGAAGTGCGCGTCGGCCGCCGGGCGTCCGGTGGCCCGCCAGTACGCCCGCAGGTTGTCGATGCCGGACAGGTGCGGCAGGAACCCGGGCCCTTCGACGAGGGACCCGATCCGGGACAGCACCGGCGCGCCGGGCACCAGCCGGTGACCGAAGACCAGGATCTCACCACGGGTCGGCTGGGTCAGCCCCATCAGCACCCGCAGGGTGGTGGTCTTGCCGGCACCGTTCGGCCCGAGCAGGCCGACGACCTGGCCGCGTTCGACGGTGAAGTCGACCCGCTCGACCGCGACGAACCCGTCGGCGTACTCCTTACGCAGATCCCGCACCACCAGCGGGGTCTGCGCGTGCGCGGCGTCGACGGTGTGGTCGGTGCGCCGCTGCCGGAGCCGCACCACGGCGAGGACCACGACCAGTCCGACGACGATCGCGGCGACCAGCCCGGCGAGCACCCAGCGCCACAGCGCTGCCGAGGTGGCGATCGGCTCACCGGCCACCTGCGGCAGGACGACCGGCGCGCCGTCGGTGCCCCCGGCCGCGGTGCCGTCGCCGACCGCGACCGTGTAGACGGTCGGTTCGGCCGGGGTGGCGTACCCCTGGTCCGAGGTGGCGACCACGATCCGCAGCCGGTTGCCGGCCTCGAACCGGTGCACGATCGCCGGCAGGGTCACCTCGACCGGTTGTGCCTGCGCGATGTCCGCCGGCAGGCCGGTCAGCCGGACCGGCGCGACCAGCCCACCGGGCAGGCTCATCGCGCCGTCCGGGTCGACGTCGTACAGCTTGACGAACAGCACCGCCTCGCCGGTCGGCGACGCGGCCCGGACCGTCACCGTCGGCGCGCCGACCACATCGGCCGGGTCGGCCAACGGCGCCGAGTCGAAGTGTCCGTGCTGGCCGGGCAGCTCACTGACCAAGCCACCGGCGACGCCACCGAGCGCACCGGCCAGCCCGCCGGCCATCGGCAGCGAGGAGACCGCCGCCGGGTTACCGGCCGGCGGGTTGACGATCGGCTGCGGCGAACCGTCGACGGTCACCGTCGTCGTTGCCGTGCCGGCGGTGCCGGGGTAGTCGGTGACCCGGTAGCCGGTGGCGACCAGTCCCCGGTCCATCGCGTCGAAGCCGGCGATCCGCGACCAGGTGAAGCTGCCGCCCGGAGCCTCGCCGTCCCCGGCGACGTGGTGGTCCAGCCACTGCGCGGTGAGGAACTTGACCCGGTCCTGGTCGGTCAGCGGACCGCTGCCGCCGTCATGACCGCCCGTGAACCAGGCGACCCGCACCGGGGTGCCGTTCGCAGCGATGCCCCGGGCGTTCGCGTCGGCCTGGGCCAGCGGGAACAGCGTGTCCGCCGTGCCCTGGATCAGCAGCGTCGGCGCGGTGATCCGGTCCAGCACCCGGGCCGGGCTGGACCGCTGCAGCAACGCCACCGCCGCCGGGTCCCCCCGGCCGGCGGTGGCGATCCGCAGGTACGCGGCGCACACGTCGGCGGCGAACCTTCCGCACTGCGGATCGAGCCCACCCAGATCCGCCGGCACCCCCGGCCCGCCGACGCCGGTCGGCGCCCCCGGGCCAGCCGGGTCGGCCGGCATCCCCGGCCCGCCGGCGGGAGCCCCGGCGCTGCCGAAGAACAGCCCGGCCCAGCCCTTCTTGAACACCCCGTCGACCGGGTCACCGCCGGTCGACTCCGGCAGGAACGCACCGGCCAGGTCGTTCCAGGTGATCATCGGCACGATCGCGTCGACCCGGTCGTCGGCAGCGGCCAGCAGCAGCGCCAACGCGCCACCGTACGAGCCGCCCACCACCCCGACCTGCGGGTCGCCGTCGGCGTCGGTGCGTACCTCGGGGCGCTGCGCCAGCCAGTCGAGCAGCCGGGCGGCGTCGCGCACCTCGTGGTCGGGGCTGTTCAAGTGGATCTGTCCGCCGCTGGCCCCGAACCCGCGCGCCGAGTACGCCAGCACCGCGTACCCGAGGGTGGCCAGCTCCTCGGCGTCGGCAGCCACCGACTGCTTGGATCCGCCGAAGCCGTGGGCGAGCAGCACCGCCGGCACCGGATCGGCCGCCGAGGCCGTCTCCGGCAGGTAGAACGTGGTGTCCAGGTCGACCGGCTGGTCACCGTCCGGGCCGGAGCGGACCGTGAGCCGCTGCTCGGTCACCGAGTACGGCACCGACTCGGGCCAGACCGCCCAGGTGACCACGCCGGCGACCAGGGCGAGCGCGAGCAGTCCGCCGGTCAGCCGCCGCTGGTTCGGCCCGGGCAGGACCCGACGCAGCCGCGTGGACAAGGGAGTCGGCATGTGCCACACGGTACGGCCACCGCCCGCCGGCCAGCTGTGAACCCTCTCAGCCGCGGCAGTGGATAGGCTCGGCGGGTGGCCGACCCCGAACTGACCTTGACCGCGAGCCTACGGCCCGCCGCATTGGACGCCCGCCGGGGCATCGTCCGACTGCACCCGGAGGTGCTGGCCGCGCTCGGCGTCACCGCCGGCACGCCGGTGCGGCTGACCGGGCGACGCAGCACCGCCGGGGTCGCGGCCCACGCCGAGGCCGGCGCCAGCCGCGCCCTGCTGTACGCCGACGACCTGACCCTGGGCAACCTCGGTGTCCGCGACGGCGGTCAGGTGACCGTGGCCCCGGCACCGGAGGTCGCCGCCCGCCGGCTGACCCTGGATGGACCGGTCGAGATCGTCGCGGTGGTCAGCCCGGAGATGCTGCGGCTGGCCCTGCTCGGCAAGGTGGTCACCGCCGGTGACGACGTATCGCTGCTGCCGCAGGACGTCTTCTCCGACTCGGCGCACCGTGGCCTGATGGAGGCGGCCCGGCGCAGTCTGGCCAACGTCGTCGGGTACGCCTGGACCAGCACCCTGCTGACGGTCGCCGACGCCGAGCCGGCCGGCCCGGCCGGGACCGGGGACCCGGTGCTGGTCACGATGGACACCGTGGTGGCCTGGCGGCACGGGCCGGCCACCCACGGGTCGTCCGGGGAGGAGGTCCGCCCGGCCGGGCCGGTGTCGCCGGCACCGGCACCGGACTTCGTCGACGAGCCGGCACCCAGCCTGGACGACCTGCCCGGCCTGCGGGCCCAGGCACACGAGTTGACCGAGCTGCTCGACCTCGGCTTCCACCATCGGGAGGTACTGGACCGGCTGGGCACCACGGTCTCGCTCGGCGTACTGCTCAGCGGACCGGCCGGGTCCGGCAAGTCGGCGCTGGTCCGTGCGGTCGCCGCCGACCTGGACGCCCGGGTGGAGACGCTCTGGGCGCCGGAGCTCGCCGCGCTCACCAACGACGCGGCGGCGCAGCGGCTGCGGCGGGCCGCCGAGTCGGTACGCCGTGGTGACGCCGCGGTGCTGCTGATCGCCGACGTGGACGCGGTCGCGCCCCGCGACGAGCCGGGTCCGTTGTCGACCGTTTTCCGGCAGGTGCTGGCCGAGACGGTGGCCGCCGGCGCGGCAGTGGTCTGCACCACCAGCCACCCGGAGGCGCTGGACCCCGGGCTGCGCGGCCCGGACCTGCTGGCCGTGCAGATCGCGGTGCCGCTGCCGGACGCCGCGATGCGCCGGGAACAGTTGGCCGTGCTGACCCGGGGCATGCCGTTGGAGGACGACGTCCGGCTCGACGACGTCGCCGGGCGTACCCCCGGGTTCGTCGCCGCCGACCTGGCCGCGCTGGCCCGCGAGGCCGGGGTACGGGCGGCGCTGCGGCAGAAGTCGGCGGAGACGCCGATGGTGGCCGCCACCGACTTCGAGGCCGCGCTGGAGGTGGTCCGGCCCACCTCGATGGCGACGTCCACGCTGGAGCTGGCGCGGGTGACACTGGACGACGTCGGCGACATGGCCGAGGTCAAGCAGATGCTGACCGAGTCGGTGCTCTGGCCGTTGACCTACCCGGACACCTTCGCCCGGTTGGGCGTGCAGCCGCCGCGCGGGGTGCTGCTCTACGGTCCGCCGGGCTGCGGCAAGACGTTCCTGGTGACCGCGCTGGCCGGCACCGGCAAGGCGAACGTGCTGTCGGTCAAGGGCGCCGAGCTGCTGTCGAAGTGGGTCGGAGAGAGCGAACGGGCGGTCCGCGAACTGTTCCGTCGGGCCCGCGAGGCAGCGCCGACCCTGGTGTTCCTGGACGAGGTGGACGCCCTGGCCCCGGTACGCGGGCAGGCGTCCGACGGCGGCACCACCGACCGGGTGGTCGCCGCGCTGCTCACCGAACTGGACGGGGTCGAGGCGCTGCGCAACGTCGTGGTGATCGGTGCGACGAACCGGCCGGACCTGGTCGACCCGGCCCTGCTACGGCCGGGCCGGCTGGAACGGTTGGTGTACGTACCGCCGCCGGACGGTGCCGCGCGCACCGAGATCCTCAAGGCGGCGGCGAAATCGGTGCCGCTCGCCGACGATGTGGAGCTGGCCGAGCTCGCCGCGTCGTTGGACGGGTTCTCGGCGGCGGACTGCGCCGCGCTGGTCCGCGAGTCGGCGCTGGCCGCGATGCGGGAGTCGTTGGAGGCGTCATCGGTGACCGCCGCGCACGTCGCGGCGGCCCGGGACCGGATCCGGCCGTCGCTGGACCCGGCGCAGGTGGCCTGGCTGGCCGCGTACGCCGAACAGCAGTCCGCCCGGTAGGGACGGCGTCGCGCCCCTGAAGTGCCGCTGCGCGCCAGACGCGCCGGTATACCCGGATCGGCGCGCCCGGATCAGCCGGCCAGGTCGGTGGTGAACGCCTCGTCCAGCCAGAACCGGGCGTGCACCTGGCCCTGCTCGACCCCGATGATCGCGCCGCACCGCCGCAGCAGGTTGATCGCCGACCGGTTGGCCGGTGTGGTCCGGGCGATGACCAGGTGGGCACCGAGCCGGACCGCTTCGTCCAGCACCGCGCGTAGCGCGGCGGAGCCGACCCCCCGCCCACGGGCGGACCGGCCGAGCCAGATGCCGGTCTCCACGACGGAAGGGGTGTCGAGCCGGCTGAGCCGGATGCCGCCGACCACGTCCCCGCCGACGGTGACCGCGTAGACGATGGTGCCGGCGGGCCCGAACTGCCCGCCGCCGAAGTGGGACCGGTAGAACGTGCGAAAGGCGTCCCGGCGGGCGGCGGTCCAACCGGCCGGGCCGGGCACCGGCGGCATCACCTCACCCGGCTCGGCTTCAGCCACGGCGGCGGAGAGCAACGGCTCCAACAGGTCGTCGCTCATCGGGGTCAACCGCACGTCGTGCCGCACGGCGGTAGTCTCCCAGGCCGGTGCCGACTCTGCCTTACTCATTCCGCACCTCCCGTCTACCCAGCTACCGGCCCCTGGGACGGATATTTGCTCAGTTCCAGCGCTGCCGAAACGGCCTTCGGGACACCGGTCACCCGTCGGCTGGCGGCCCCGGTCCAGCCCGCCAGCTGTTGTCCCAGCTCAGTACGCATCGACAGACCGAGTCAGCGGGTATCGAAAAGACAAAATATCGCCGTGGCGTCGTCGTGCCGCTTGTGCCCGGTCGCCCGATCCGGCTCGGCGGTCTCGGCGGCCCGTACCTGGCGGATCAACTCGGCCGACCCGGCTTCGGCGAGCAGATCCATGAGCTGCGGCCAGCTGTACAGCTCGAACCGTTCGACGGCCCGGGTCGCCCCGTCGCTGAGCAGCGCCGCCCGGGTGATCCGGCCCGGTCCGGTCAGTGGCAGGGTGCCGCAGAGCGCCCGGTCGGCCGCGGCCGGGTCGGCGGCGGCCACCCAGTATCCGTCCGGCTGGTTCATCCACTGCCGCTGCCACCGTACGGCCCGGTGGTAGCGGTGCCGCGGGTCGTCGGTGGCCGGCGGATCGTGCTGTCCGCGCAGCCTGGCCATGGTGTCGGCCAACCGGTTGTCGGCCACCACACCGACCTGCCCGGCCGCTTCGAAGACCAGTGGACTGTCGCACAGCACCAGGTAGTCCAGGTGTCCACCGGAGCGGCGCAGCAGGCACACCGTGGCCGACGGGGTGCCCGGGTGGTCCACGTCGCAGGTGGCCGCGTGGTCGTCGCGGACCGCCCGGATCGCCTCGGCGAGCAACCCGGCCAGCGACGCGGCCGGCGTAGCGGCGCTGGCCAACCCGAGCCGGGCGGCTAGCCGGCGTACGTACCAGGCCGGCCCGTGGCTGCAGCCGGTGTCGAAGCCGGCGGGAGCGGTGGCACCGTCCAGCACTCCGACCAGGTCTCCGTACTGCAGGATCTGGTCCTCGTTGTCCGATTGTCCGGGCGCGGCGACCGAGCAGGCGTCCACCCGCATCGTCGGCAGGTCGGCCGGCGGGGCCGACGACCGGCTCGTCACCGCCGGCGCCGGAGTCGGCCGGGAATCACCCTGAGCATCTCTCACCAACTCTCGGAATCCAGTCCGTCACCGACGGTAGCTTGACCGGTAGGTGGGTGTCGAGGATCGCGAGCCGCGCGGCGCACGTGACAACGGCGCCCGGGACACAGGGGGGACCACAGATGTTGCGTCAACTGCACGAAAAGGGCCTGCGGGCCGAACACATGTACGTCGCCGGCATCGTCAGCATCGGGATCTCGCTGACCAGCTGGGTGCTGTCCAAGCGGTTCGAGGCGGCGGGCGTCGACCGGGCCGACCGGTGGGGCATCTTCGTCGGCGAATGGGCACCGACGTTCATCGCGCTCGGCAACGGGCTCAAGATGTACGAGAAGTGACCGGCCCGCGCCGACGGGCCGACGGGCCGATCCTTACCGGCCCGCCACCGGCGGACCGGTTCAGCCGCGCCGGGCCCGCGACCTGGCCGCCCGCAGCCGGCGGAGCCGGGCCACCAGCACCGGTTCGACGGCCAGCGCGACCGGGTTGTCCAGTAACTGGTTGAGCAGCTGGTAGTAGCGGGTGGCGGAGAGACCGAAGGTGTCCCGGATTGACTGTTCCTTGGCACCGGCGTGTTTCCACCACTGCCGTTCGAAATCGAGAATCTGCTGCTCACGCTCGGTCAACCCGGTCGCGGCCGGACCGGCTGCAGGCGTACCGCTGACGGTGTCCGCACCGCCCGGTCCGGTGCCGGCGTCGGACCCATCGACGTCGCGGCCGGCGGCGTCGAGCGGCTCGGTGCCGGCGTCGTCGGAGCCCCGGAAATCGGCCGGCTCGCTGCGTTGCCGGGGAACGCCGGCCGTCGTCCGGGGGACCGGCCCAGCGCCGGGTCCGGTCCGGGGTTCGTCAGCAGCCGGCACCTCACCAGGGTAATCGCCGACCCCACGGGTACGCATCCGCCGGTTTGCGCCGTTGCGGTGTGTCGGCGACGACGCCGTCAGCTGGCCCGGCCGACTCAGCTGACGTCACGCCGGCGCACGGTCCACGCCGCGACAACCAACACCAGCAGTACCACCGCCGCCATCAGCACGCCGGTGTGCAGCCAGGTCAGTTCCGTGGTCGGCGGTACGCAGCCGGGCTGCCCGTCGCACGCCTGCCAGCTGGTCAGCTCGATCGACGAGTCCATCCAGGCGATCCAGTACACCGGCAGCACCCACGCCTCGGTGAAGGTGGCGTCGGTCACGTCGGCAAGGAAACTCATCGCGGACTGGCCCAGCACCAGTACGGCGAGGACGCCGCCGAGCGCCAACGCGGTGTGCCGGCCGATCGCGGCCAGCCCGAAGCCGACCGTGGCCGCCGCGACGACCAGCACCACCACCCGTAGCTCAGTCAACGCGACGGACCGCCAGGCATCGGCGGTCATCTCGGCGGTCGAACCGCGCCACACGGCGGTCGCCCAGTGCGCCGCCGTCCACATCAGCACGGCGGGCACGGTCACCGCCAGTACGCCGGTCAGCAGCGCGGCCAGCTTGGTGAACAGGACACGGAGCCGGCGTGGCCGCCACAGCAGCAGGTTCATCATCGCGCCGGAGGTCCACTCGGCTCCGATGAACGACGCCCCGGCTGCGAAGAAGACCAGGGTGGACAGGGTCGCGAAGACGTACAGGGTGGCTGGAAAATCGCTGTGGTAGGTGAACGTCGCCGGCAGGTACGGCTCGGCCGGGTACATGTCCCGGGTCGGTGCCACGATGTCGGCGCAGTTCGGTGGGAACCGGTTCGTATCGGCGCCGCTGCTCTGGCTGCGCTCGCATTCGGCCCGCCACTGCTCGGCCCATTCGACCCCGGCCCGGTACTCGGCCTCGGCGGTGCGTTCGGCTTCGGCGTACGCCGCCGGGCCGATCTTCTGGTTGCCGAGGAACGTCCCGACGGCGATCGCGACCAGCAGCAGCAGCGCGGCGGCCACCAGGTAGCGGACGAAGCGCCGTTTGCCGAGGCGGCGCAGCTCGGCCCGGTACAGATTCATCGCCCGGCTCCCGTCTGGTCGGCATCGGCCGTCAGGTCGGCCTCGGTGCGGTCGGCCTCGGTGCGGTCGGCCTCGGAGGTCAGCTGAAGGAAGACACTTTCCAGGTCGGCGGTGACCGGGGTCAGTTCGCTGACGTACAGGCCGGCGGCGGCGAGAGTACGGGTGACCCGGGCTGGCTGGTCGACCCCGTGCACCAGCAGATGGTCGGCGTGCCGGGTGACAGTGACCGGTGAGCCGTCAACGGCGCTCAGGGCCGTCTCGGCGGCCGGCAGGTCGGCGGCGGCCTCCAGGCGCACCCGCAGACCGCCGGCGGAGTGCGCGGCCAGCACCTCGGCGACCGGTCCGGCGGTGACCCGGCGGCCCCGCGAGATGATCGTCACCGAGTCGCAGATCAGCTGGATCTCGCCGAGAATGTGGCTGGACAGCACCACGGTGGTGCCGGCGGCGACCAGGTCACGCATCAGGGTGCGCATTTCCCGGATGCCAGCCGGGTCCAGGCCGTTGGCCGGCTCGTCGAGGATCAGCAGTGCCGGTTCCTTGAGCAGCGCCGACGCGACGGCCAGCCGTTGACGCATGCCGAGCGAGTAGGTGCGGACCCGCTCGCCGGCCCGGTCGGCGAGGCCGACGAGGTCCAGCACCGCCGGCACCCGGTGCGGCGCCAAGCCGCCGGCCTGAGCGAGCAGCGACAGCGTGTCCCGGGCGGTGAAGTGCGGAAAGAACTGTGGACTCTCCACGATGGCGCCGACCCGGCCGATCACCTCCGGCAGCTGCTGCGGGACCGGCTGGCCGAGGATCGCCATCCGGCCGCCGCTCGGCGCGACCAGGCCGAGCAGGGTACGCAGTGTGGTGGTCTTGCCGGATCCGTTCGGGCCCAGGAAGCCGTGCACCTGGCCGGCCTCGACCCGCATGTCGAAGCCGTCGACGGCATGCCGGATCCCACGTCGACGGCTGCGGTAGGTCTTACGCAGCCCGGAGATCTCCAGTACGGCCGTCATCCGCCACCTCCGCCGCGCGCCCGCCGTCGAAACCCGGACACACCATACGGGACCGACCGCTCAGGCGGTGACCACCGTCACGCCGAGTTCGCGGAAGGCGGCGACCGTGCCGGACTCGGCGCCGGAGTCGGTGATCAGGGTCTCCACCCGGTCGATCGGGCAGATCCGGGCGAAGGCGTGTCCGCCCAGCTTCGAACCGTCGGCGATGATCACCACCCGTTTGGCGCGGGCCACCATCAGCGCGTTCATCGACGCCTCGCCCTCGTGGTGGGCGGCGGCCCCGAGCTGCGGGTCGATCGCGTCGACACCGAGCAGCGCGACGTCCAGGGTGACCTCCCGCAGCAGCGCGCCGCCGAGCGGTCCGACCAGTTCGAACGACTGAGGTCGGACCACGCCGCCGGCGACGACGATCTTCATCCGGGAACGGACCAGCAGCTCGTTGGCGATGTTCAGCGCGTTGGTGACCACGGTCAGTTGGGCGCCGTCCGCGCTGGTGTTCAGATCCGGGCGTACGGCGAGCGCGCGGGCCACCTCGGTGGTGGTGGTGCCGCCGTTGAGCCCGACGACCATGCCGGGTTCGACGAGTGCGGCGGCGGCCGTGCCGATGCGCTGCTTCTCCGCCGAGTGCTTGGCGGTCTTGTAGCGCAGCGGCAGGTCGTAGGAGACGCCGTTGGCGACCGCCCCGCCCCGGGTGCGGGTGATCATCTGTTGCTGGGCGAGCTGGTCGAAGTCGCGGCGAATGGTGGCCTGGGAGACGTCGAGGCGGGTGGCGGCGTCCTCGACGGTGATCCGGCCGCTGTCGGTGAGCAGTTCCAGCAGAGCGTTCCAGCGTGCGTACCGATCCATGCCGCCCCTTCCCACGCTTCGCTGCTACCGCGCCTCGCTGCTTACCACGCCTCGCTGCGCAGATCGTGACCAGTTTGCTGCACACTAATGCGCGAAACGCCCGCCAGGCAAAACCACCGGCTGCGCGATCGGGCATCACCCCAGCCCGGTTGTTGCCACCCGGTCACGAGAACGCGCACAATGACGCGCGAAAAGGTGCCAGTTCGAGCCCGAACGAGCACCGCTGCTTGTGGTCAGCGAGGAGTGTCGCGATGAGCTACGTCGACGCCGAGATCGCCAGCCAGCCGGAGTGCTGGCGCCGGGCGGCCGCACAGGCCGCTGACACCCCCGCCCGGGCGCTGCCCCGCACCGGCGAGCGGGTCGCCGTGGTCGGCTGCGGCACCTCCTGGTTCATGGCGATGGCGTACGCCGGGCTGCGGGAGCGGGCCGGCCACGGTGAGACCGACGCCTTCCAGGCCTCCGAGTTCCCCGCCGGCCGGCACTACGACCGGATCATCGCGATCAGTCGATCCGGCACCACCACCGAGATCACCGATTTGCTCGCCGCCGTCGACGACCCGCAGCGCACAACGGTGCTCGTCGGCGACCCCGGCTCCCCCGCCGCCCAGCTCGCCGGCCACGTCGTCGCGCTGCCGTACGCCGACGAGCGGTCCGTGGTGCAGACCCGCTTCGCCACCAGCGTGCTGGCGCTGCTGCGGGCCCACCTCGGCGCGGACGTCGCGGCGATCGCCGCCGACGCCGAGGTCGCCGTCCGGGCCCGGCTGCCGATCGACCCGGCGCTGATCGACCAGGCCACCTTCCTCGGCCGGGGCTGGACCGTCGGCCTGGCCCACGAGGCGGCGCTGAAGTGCCGCGAGGCCGCCGTCTTCTGGTCCGAGGCGTACCCGGCGATGGACTACCGGCACGGGCCGATCGCGATCGCCGGGCCGGGCCGGATGGTGTGGGCGTTCGGCGAGATCCCCGACCACCTGGCCGACGACGTGGCGGCGACGGGCGCGGCGTTCGTGCACAGCCGGACCAACGGCGTGTACGCCGTCCTCGACCGGTGGGCCGCCGGACGCCGCCCGCTCGACCCGATGGCCGACCTGATCCTCGCCCAACGGTTCGCGGTGGCTCTCGCAGCAAGCCGTGGGCTCGACCCGGACAACCCGCGCCATCTGACCCGGTCGGTCGTGCTGACGTGACGCTGCCCGGCGGAGCCGGCCCGTCAACGCCCGGACCGTCCGACGAGGTCGTCATCGCGTTGGACGTCGGCGGCACCGGCATCAAGAGCGCCCTGGTCGGGCTGACCGACCGGGCGGTGCGGCACACCGAACGGCGCCCGACCGCGGCGGCCCGGGGACCGGCCGCCGTCGTCGACACCATCTGCGACCTCGCCGGGCAGCTCGCCGACACCGCCCGCGCCGACGGGCTCACCCCGGTCGCGGTCGGCGTCGCCGTACCCGGGGTCGTCGACGAGTCGGCCGGCGTCGCGGTCTGGTCGGCCAACGTCGGCTTCCGCGACGTACCGCTGCGTGACCTGGTGGCCGCCCGGGTCGGGCTGCCGACGGCGCTCGGCCACGACGTACGGGCCGGCGGGGTCGCCGAGGCCCGGATCGGCGCCGGCCAGGGCAGCCGGCACGTGCTGTTCGTGGCGATCGGCACCGGCATAGCGGCCGCCGCCGTCGTCGACGGCACCGGCTACCGCGGCGCGCACGGCGCGGCCGGCGAACTCGGCCACGTGGTGGTCCGCCCCGACGGGCCGGCCTGCGGCTGCCGGCAGACCGGCTGCCTGGAGGCGGTCGCGTCGGCGTCGGCGATCACCAGCCGGTACGCCGACCAGACCGGCCACCGGCCCGACGGTGCCGCCGAGGTGGCCCGGTTGGCCGCCACCGGCGACCCGACCGCCGGCCGGATCTGGGCCGATGCGGTCGACGCGCTCGCCGACGGCCTGCTGATCGGTCAGGCGATGTTCGACCCCGAACTGGTGGTGCTGGGCGGCGGGCTGGCCGAGGCCGGCGACCAGCTGCTCGTCCCACTGGACGCCGCCGTCCGCCGCCGGGCCACCTTCCACCGGCTGCCCCGGCTGGTCCGGGCTGCGCTCGGCGACGAGGCCGGCTGCCTCGGTGCCGCGCTGCTCGCGTCGGACCTGATCGAGCGGGTCGCCGAGCCTGCCGAGCGGGCCGCCCGATGATGGTCGAGGGCCGGCTGGTCACCCCCGACGGGGTACGCGACCACGGCCGCCTGACGGTCGACGGCGACACGATCACCGAGGTGACGACGGCGGACGGCGGACGGCCCGAGGCACCCTCGTCGGCGTCGGCGGCGGCGGGCTGGATCGTGCCGGGCTTCGTCGACATCCACAACCACGGCGGCGGCGGACACACCTTCACCACCGGCGACCCCGACTCGGCCCGGCGGACCGCCGCCTTCCACCTGGCCCACGGCACCACCACCCTGCTGGCCAGCCTGGTCAGCTCGCCGGTCGAGCTGATGCGCGACGCCGTCACCCGGTTCGCCCCGCTGGTCGCCGACGGCACCCTCGCCGGACTGCACTTCGAGGGCCCCTACCTGTCGGTCGTGCGGTGCGGGGCACAGAACCCGGCGTACCTGCGCGACCCGGGGCCGGACGAACTGGCCGGGCTGCTCGACCTCGGCGACGGCGTGATCCGGATGGTCACCCTGGCCCCGGAACGGACCGGCGCGCTGGCCGCGATCGCCCGGCTGGTCGACGCCGGGGTGGTCGCCGCGATCGGCCACACCGACGCCGGCTACGACCAGACCCGGGCGGCGATCGACGCCGGAGCCACCGCCGGTACGCACCTGTTCAACGGCATGCGGCCACCACACCACCGCGAACCCGGCCCGGTGTTCGCCCTGCTCGGCGACGACCGGGTGACCTGTGAGCTGATCGCCGACGGGGTGCACCTGCACGACGGCACCCTCACCTTCGCCGCGTCGGTCGGCGGCCCCGGTCGGACCGCGCTGGTCACCGACGCGATGGCCGCCGCCGGAATGCCCGACGGCGCGTACGAACTCGGCGGGCAGGCGGTGACGGTGTCCGACTCCGTGGCCCGGCTGGCCCGCGACGGGTCGATCGCCGGCAGCACGCTGACCATGGACGCGGCGCTGCGCCGGGCGGTCACCGCCGGCATCGACATCGTCGACGCCGTACGGATGGCGGCCACCACCCCGGCGGCGACGATCGGCCTGGCCGGCACGGTCGGCGCGCTCGCCCCCGGTCACCGGGCCGACCTGGTCGAGCTCGACGACGACCTGCGGGTACGCCGAGTGATGCGCGCCGGCGTCTGGCAGTGAGCCACGGTCACCGGCTGGTCAGAATGCTGGTGGGCGGCAGTCGATAGCCGAGTTGCTGGCCGTAGGTCATCAGGGGGCGCAGGGTCGGCAGCAGGGTGGTGGTCTCCGATCGCCAGTGGTGTCCCCGGTTGCCGTCGAGGCGGCGGTGCCGGGCGGATGTCGTCTGCCTCAGCCGTAGCGCGCGCAGTCGCCGGGAAGCCGTGGACCGGCCGGAACGCCAGTCGAGCCAGCGCAGCCACCAGTCATGCAGTACGTCGATGATCAATTTGTTCTCCTTGGTCAACAGTCAGGTCGCGGTACGTTTGGGAAATCGGTAGAGTCCGTGACGCTGGACGAAGATCTCGCGTCGATCGGTGGCGTTGCCGTGGCGGTCCAGCACGTAGCCGGTGAGCCAGATCCAGCCGTCGTACGTCCATTTCCGGTCCACCGCGATCACCCGGAATCGGATGCCGCGGTCGTCGGCGAACTGGACGCTCGCCTCCCGCCCAATCAGCAGCACATCTCCTGGGCTCGGTTCCGGGGTCCGGAGCAGCCGGTTGTTCACCGGGTCATCCGTCGCCACATGGCCTTTCCACACCGTCGGCGCCTCGCTCCATCGGCCAGGTGGTACGTCCGCAGCTGGGGCACCATCTGGACTTCACTCGGAACGACCACAGCCCCGCGCAGAAGCCGAGCAGCGCCGCCCCGACCATCGCGCCGATCTCCACCATCAGGCTTCCGAGTTGGTTGGGTTCACAATGGACCTCCCGTTCAGGGCGCACCCCCTGCGGGCGACAACTCGAAGCATCAAGCACTCAAATACATGTGTACACGAGTCTACGTAGGCGGTCAACGATGTCTCGCACGTCGTCCAATTTCTACCGTTAAGCCGGAAGAGAGTAGAAGAGCACGAATGCGGCGCTGTCCAGCACCGTGTCGCAGACCTCGACAGGCCTACCGGATGCCACCGCCGTCCGTACGAGGTGCAAAACCGGCGACCCGGCGGGCAACGCGAGAATCCTTGCCTCTTCCTCAGTGGGCATCCGTGCGGTTGTCTCCTCGTCGTACCGCTCGAAGACAAAGCCCTGGTCCTCCATGCGGGCGTAGATTCCGCCAGGACCAGGGTTCGGCTCCGCGATCGGTGTACCGGCACCGATATCCGTCGGAATGTAGGACGTGGCGTACTCGATGGGTTGACCCTCGGCCAGGTACCGGCGGCGCCGGACCACCACCTCACTGCCGCGTGGGAGCCCTAGCCGATCCAGCACCTCAGTCGGTGCTTGACCAGTCCCGACGTGCAGCACTTCGACACTGAACCTGCGCTGGTTCGCCTCCATATCGACGGTGAAAGCCGCTTTGCCTTCCTTCCGCCGGGCAAACCGGTCCGACGAGAGCCGCTTGACCGGCGGCCGACGCCGGACGAACCAGCCCTTGCCGTGCTCGGCTACTACCAGGCCGTCAGTAACGAGGACCGACAACGCCCTGCGCGCGGTCACCCTGCTGACCCCGTAGTCGTTGACCAGGGCGCTTTCCGAGGGAAGCTGTGCGCCCGGTGCGAGATCATGCCGCTCGATCGCCTCGCGGAGATGGTCCGCGATCTGCCGGTAGACCGCTCGGTCACTGGCAGGGTCGATCCTGCGGATGCTCATCGTAAACTCCACGAGGTATACATGTGTCGACAACATGTTAACCTGCGTCCATGACCGATGCCACCGGCAGCCCGAGACACTCCGTCAGCGTCGCTGCCGTGATCGTCGATCCAGCCGGGCGAGTGCTGGTGACGCAACGTCGCGACAACGCTCACTGGGAACCGCCCGGCGGGGTGCTCGAGCTTGAGGAATCCGTGCTGGACGGCGTACGCCGCGAGGTCTGGGAGGAGACAGGCCTTGTCGTCGAGCCGACTCGGCTCACCGGCGTCTACAAGAACATGCCCCGTGGCATCCTCGCGCTGATGTTCCGCGCCAAGGTCACCGGGGGAACTCTCTCGACGTCCGACGAGACGAGCCAAATCGACTGGTGGACACCCGAAACGGTGGCAGAGCGGATGGACCCCGCCTACGCAGTCCGGGTGCTCGACGCGCTGCGCGAGGACGGCCCGGCCGTCCGCGCCCACGATGGTGTTGCGCTTCTTACCGGTGTTGCCGCCCTGCCCCGCTGACCCCTTCGACAGCCGCCAGCAGTTGGATGCCATGCGGCTGCGCATCGATCACGGCTACGAGAGACTCTCGAAGCCGTACATCGGTTAGGACACCGCGAGCCGATCCAGGGTGCGCCCGACGGCTTCCAGCAGTGTCGGTCTGGCCCGTCCCCGGAACCTGGTGACCAGGTGATCCGGGCCGTAGCGTTGCTCGATCTCCGCCAGACGGTCCAGCACGGCGACGTCGTGACCGTCCGGACCGGTCGTCATGTCCGCGTACCAGAGGGCATCAGCCGTCAGCGACTGTTCCTGCGAGAACTCAGCGGCCAACTCGTCCCGAAGGCCACGTTCCTCCGCCTCAAACAGCGCGCACGAGTGATGAGCCACCAGAGCGGCCACTCGGTCAAACACCCCAACACGACGTAGCCACCGCCCGCCGTCCAGAGCATGCAGGCCGGTTTCGGCCACCCCGGGGGCGTACCCGACATCGTGCAGCCACGCAGCAGCGACGAGAACCTCAGCGTCCGTCGGGTCCAGGACGTGACTGACCTCGCCGGCCTTCCCGGCAACAGCCTGCACATGACGCCAACGCCGAGGCAAAGCCGCCGCTAACTGTTCCTCGGCAAGCTCAGCCGCTCGCGCCACCAGCCCCGACATACCCGGAGCGTACGGCGTCCCTGGCGAAACGGGCCGCACGCGCCGCCGCCTGGGCGCGCGGCCTGTACTCCGCTACCGCTCCGCTCCGGCGCAGCACGCCCGGCGGCTGGCGGCTGGCGCGGACAGCGGATACCAACCGGGCCGCTGCCGACTGTCAGCGTTCCGAACGTGTGGTGTGGGCCGGCCGCCGGCCGGGGCGCGGCGTGGCCGAGAGGTGGATGCCCCCTATCGCTTCTCGCGGTGCAGAGAGGGATGCCCCGAGACGGTGATCTTGGCTCGTCCTCCGCAGTGGGCTACCCGGAAACCGGTATGGAGGTGCCAAGACGCCTGCTGCCTCGATCCAAAAGAAAACCCGGCCCCTCTAGGGGAACCGGGTGGTATATGTAGTGAACTCTAGCGCAGCCAGGTCCGACCTGCAACTGAAACTGGCGACAGGGCTCTTACCAGCCGGACGGGCGTACGTAGGTCCCGGCGGGGCCGACGACCGGGTCGCTGAGCTGGCAGGTTTGGAAGTCCGCAGCTGTGAGCTGCCTCCACCAGTGCCCGCCTACACCCCCGCCTCGCTGTCCCTTCAACGCCCCTGCCAGGTAGTTCCGCAATGGGTTGATCGTGCCGACAGGGACCTTTGTCCTCGCGTAGGACACAGGAAACTTAAGATCACTGTCGTTGGAGAGTACGAGGGCTGCGTCTACCTGGGATGTGAGGACGTCAACCAGGAGGTGAGAAGCCACGTTGACATCGGAGCCCTTTTCCTCTCGATGGGCGTACGACACCATGAATGTCGCATCCTCTACCGGATTGCCCTGCGCGTCCTGAACCATTATCGGCCACTGGGAGGTTACGAGCTGGGGTCCAGCCCTACGACTCTGAGCCTGCACTGCCAGCGGGGCGTACTTCACGCGAGAGACGTAGCTGCCGTACTCGATGAGGTCGACGCTCGATGATGCCGTGAGGGCCTTGAGGTAGATGTCTTGATCGCGGAAGCCTGAGGGATTGCTCGCAGCATCGATTACAGCAGTGCAGTAAACGATTCGGTGAACCTGGGCACCTGCCCAGCTCGGTACGTTCGCTAGCAAGCGCTCTGCAAGAGCCCGGACGTCGAGCCAGCGCCAGCCGGGAGTTCCCTGTCCGCACAGCCCTCTTCCACCGTAGTAGAGGTTGTACCCATCGACATACACACCAACGCGCACCGGCGAACGGTGCCAGTAACGAGCAAGACTTTCGACTCTGCGGTGCCCGTTGCGTGCCCGATCGGTGGGCTAGCAGAGGTCAATACGATGCCCCGTGGTGAAGGTGCCTACTCCGATCGTAGGCGATCAAAGACAGACAAGGCTAAGCCGGGCGGAGTGTGCAGAGCTTGTAAAGTGAGATGTCGCCGCTTCGAGTCCGGCCAGGGGCTCCACGCGGAAGCGACAGACCCGACATACCCCGGAGCGTACGGCGTCGTCCCTAGCCCGCCAACGGTGCAAGTCAGGGGCCGGGTGAGGCGTGCAGCCTGCAACTCGACGCGGCACCGAACAGCGGGGGCTTACTGGTTAGAAGAGCCCGGCGGGGCGGTCCAGGCCGCCGCGCACCCACGGTAGCCGTACGGTGTCCCACGGCACCCGCTGCAGCAGGCGCAGCAGCAGCCAGCCGAGCAGCAGCCCGGCGACCGAGTCGGTCAGCCAGTGGTAGCCGAGGTAGACCGTGCTGCAGAACAGGACCGCCGCCGGCAGCAAGCGCAGCGCCAGGTAGCCGGGGAACGGCCGCCGGGCCGGGACCGGCCGGCCGTACGCCCGTAGCAGACCGGTGATCAGCAGGGCGATCACCGCGTACCAGACGATCGCGTTGGTCACGTGCCCGGACGGGTACGCCATCGCCGGGGTCGCCTCGGTGAACAGCCGCTCCGGGAACGGGTCGTCGAAGTCGTGCGGGTAGCCCCGGGGCAGCAGCACCTTCATCGCGCCGACGCTGAGGTAGGTCGCCACCACCGCGCCGAGCACCGGCAGCAGCGGACGCACCGAACGGACCCGCCGGGCCAGCCAGAGCGCCAGCACGGTGGAGACCGGGATCAGCACCCAGCCGCCCTGGCCGAAGAAGTTGAGCACCCGGGCCACCCAGTAGGCCACCGGCGGCCGGTGCGCGTCGACCCAGTCCCGTACCGCCAGGTCGGTGTCGAGGAACACCCCGGCGGCGAGCGACCCGGTCAGCCCGGCCAGCGCGGCCAGCAGCACCGCGTCGAACCACCAGCCGGCCGGCGTCGGCCCGGGTCGCCGCGGCGCGTCGGCCGGCGGCGCGGACGGGCAGGTGGCGGTCGGCTCGGGCACGCCGGCCAGGTTACCGAACCGGTGCGGTGACGATGTCGTGTCGGGGCGGCGACAGCTTGACGGCGGGACCACCACGAAGACGCTGAATATGGATCAAATCAACAGTGTTAGCCGAGCCACGGCAGGCGGCATCCGGGCGTCGTACCCGTCATGCTTGATCCCGTGCGGATCACCTCGGCCCTTGTGGACCCGGCGCTGCTCGACCTGCCCTGGTCGACACCGCTGGAGCAGTGGCCTGCCGACCACCTGGTGGCGCTGCCGCAGGGCATCTCCCGGCACGTCGTCCGGTTCGTCAAACTCGCCGGCACCGTCTACGCCGTGAAGGAGACCGGCGAACGGGTCGCCGAACGCGAGTACGACCTGCTGCGCGCCCTGGAGCGCATCGACTTCCCGGCCGTCGAAGCGGTGGCGATCGTCGCCGACCGCACCGACGCCGACGGCGAACCGCTCGACCCGGTGCTGATCACCCGGCATCTGCAGTTCTCGCTGCCGTACCGGGCGCTGTTCTCCAACCAGCTGCGCCCGGAGACCCTGGCCCGACTGCTCGACGCGCTCGCCGCGCTGATCGTCAGGATGCACCTGACCGGCTTCTTCTGGGGTGACTGCTCGCTGTCCAACACGCTGTTCCGCCGCGACGCCGGTGCGTTCGCCGCGTACCTGGTCGACGCCGAGACCGGCGCACTGCGGCCGGGCCTGTCCAACGGGCAGCGCGGCGAGGACCTGGAGATCGCCCGGGTGAACATCTTCGGTGAGGCCCTCGACCTGCAGGCCGCCGGCCTGCTGCACGAGTCGATCGACCCGGAGACGGTCGCCGACGAGGTCGTCGCCCGCTACGAACGGCTGTGGCATGAGATCACCTACGAGCAGCACATCGAACGGGAGTCCCGGCACGACATCGAACGGCGGATCCGACGGCTCAACGAGCTCGGCTTCGACGTCGCCGAGGTGGCGATGTCGGTCGTCGACCGCGGCTCCTACCTGGTCCGGCCAAAGGTGGTCGACGCCGGCTACCACAGTCGGCGGCTGCTGCGGCTGACCGGCCTCGACGCCGAGGAGAACCAGGCCCGCCGGCTGCTCAACGACCTCGATGCGCACCGGGCGGAGAGCGACCTGACCGACGAGCAGCAGGCGGCGCACCGCTGGCTGACCGAGGTTTTCGAGCCGGTGGTCCGGGCAGTCCCGGCCCACCTACGCCGCAAGGTCGAGCCGTCGGAGCTGTTCGCCCAGGTCATCGAACACCGGTGGCGGCTGTCCGAGGAGGCCGGCCGGGACGTCGGGCTGGCCCCGGCGGTCCAGTCGTTCCTGGCGGATGTGCTGGTGCACTACCCCGACGAGCAGGCGGTACTCGGCACCGAGGTGCCGGTCGCCTGACCGGCCCGGCCGGGATCAACGGGTAGGCCCGGATCGCCGACCCGGTTCAGGTCGCCGGCTCGGCCTCGTCGACCGGCTCCGTGGCCTGCTTGAGCAGCCAACTCAGCCCGGACCGGCGGGCCACCACGGTGATCCGGTCCCGGGCCCGCAGCCGGAAACCCGACGCCGGCAGCCAGACCGGTCCGGGCTCGCCGAACTGCGCGAACGCAATCACCCGTACGCCCGGATTGTCGCCGGCGGCGGCGAGCGACCCGCCGTCCAGCGCCGACCCGGCGGCGACGATCACCTCGGCGACCAGCAGCACGTGCCGACCGACCGGGATGGTGGCGATCACCTCCCGGTCCATCAGCGCGGCGGCGAACGCCGGCGCGGCCAGGTACGACACGCTGCGGGATATGCCGATGTTGAAGGTGCGCTGGATCCGGCTGGCGAAATCGCCGTCGAACAGCCGCAGCACGACGTGCACGTCGCTGTGGATCTCCCGGGCGTACAGCGCCGCCTGCAGGTTCGTCACGTCGTCGGTGGAGACGATCACCAGCGCCCGGCAGGTCGCCACCGAGGCGGCGCGCAGCGTCTCCTCCTGGGAGCCGTCGCCGATGATCAACGGGATGTCCAGCTCCCGCGCGACCGGCACGCCCCGCGCGTCCGGGTCCTTGTCGACCCCGACCACCTCGACGCCGAGGTCGTGCAGCTGCCACATCACCCGGGTGCCGACGTTGCCGAGTCCGACGACCACCACGTGCCCGGCCCGCTCCGGCCGGGCCTGCCGGTCGGCGATCGCCAGCCGGGCGTTCACCAGACCGTCCACCACGGCGGCGGTGAGCAGCGGGATCAACGCCAGCCCGGCCAGGCTGAGCACCACCTGCATCACCTGTACGGCTGCCGACTTGCCCAGGTCCGGATCGGCTCCGCTGAGCGTCATCACCACGGTCAGGTAGACCGCCTCAACGACGCTCACCCCCTCGGCACGTGACAGCAGCATGCCGAAGACCACCACCACCGCCAGTACGCCGAGCGTAGCCATCCCGATCTTGCGGGTGGCGAAGGACCGCAACGCCCTCATCGGATCCCGCCACAGCCGGGCGCGCTGGCGGGCGCGGACGATCCGCCGGGCCGCTCGGACCGGCGCCAGCTGGCTGCCGGCCGCCTCTGCCAACACCAGATCGGCGGTGTGCTGGTCGGCCGGCAGCACCCGGGGGCGGCCGGCGTCGCTCAGGTCGGCCAGCCCGCAGATGACGTGCTCGGGGCGGACCTCTTCGCGCTGCGCCACATGCAGCGTCCGGCCGCCGTGGCGGAAGTGGGTCGGCGACACCACCCCGAGGGCGGCCGCGACAAAGGCGGGTGCCGCCATCGACGCGTCGGACAACACCTCGCAGTCGACGAAAAGCCGCTTCACCCGGCTGCCCAGCCGGGTGTTGAACATCCGCATCACCACCCGCAGGTCTGGCTCGACCTCCTGGGCGCACAGCGCGGCGTTGATGTTGCCGACGTCGTCCTGGTTGAGCAGCGCCAGGCCGCGCGCGCCGGCCAGCCCGGCGCTGCGGAACGTCTGCTCGGTCAGCCGGTCGGCCCGCAGCAGCCGGATGCCTTTGATCGACCGCATGTCCGGACCGTCCGGTCGGGGCCGGGTCGGCACGATGACCGTGACTGTGGCGGCCGCCGCTACCAGCTCGCCGACCAGCCGATAGGCCAGCGGGTCGTGTCCGCAGACGACGTAGTGCGGCTGGTTGTCGCCGTTGCTGCGCAGCCGACCGCCGACGGCGCGGCGGGCGCGGTCACGCCACGGGTCGACAGCCATGGTCCGGATGGTAGCCACCGACGGCACGCGCGGGGTGACCCCAAAGTCGCCTCCCCACCCGACCGGACCGGCACACTGGACCCGGCACCCGGCCCATCATCGCGATTGGGAGGACGAACTCTTGGGACTGTCCCGAACGGTCGGCCGGCTCTTCGGCGTACGGTCCGAGCTGGTCCGGGCGGATCCGGCCGGCACCGACCGGGTGGCCGCCGGCACCGACGCGCTGGTCGTCGGCGGCGGCATCGCCGGCATGTGCGCGGCGATCGTCCTCGCCGAACGCGGCGTACGGGTCACCGTGCTGGAAGGCGCCGCCCAGCTCGGCGGACGGCTGGCCGCCTGGCCGGAGACGCTGACCGACGGTACGGTCCAGCCGGTCGACCACGGTTTCCACGCGTTCTTCCGCCAGTACTACAACTGGCGGGCGATCCTGCGCCGGGCCGACCCGACACTCGGCATGCTGCGCCCGGTCGACGGCTATCCGGTGTGGTCGGCGCAGTGGCCGCCGGAGGAGTTCGGCCGGTTGCCGACCACACCGCCGCTGAACCTGCTCGCGCTGCTGCTGCGCAGCCCGAGTCTGCGGCTGCGCGAACTACGCGAGATGGACCGTGGGGCGGCGATGCCGCTGCTGGCCTACCATCCGGACCGGACGTACGCCGAGCTCGACCAGCGGTCCGCCGCCGAGCTGCTGGACTCGCTGCGGCTGCCGGACCGGGCCCGCGCCATGCTGTTCGAGGTCTTCTCCCACTCGTTCTTCAACCACGAGCGGGAGATGTCCGCCGCCGAGCTGGTGGCCAACTTTCACTTCTACTTCCTGGGCAGTCCAGAAGGGCTCGGCTTCGACGCACCGGAGCAGGACTACGACGCCGCGATCTGGCAACCGCTGCACGAACATCTGCGCCGGCACGGTGGCCGGGTGGTCACCGGCGACGTGGTGCACACCGTCATCCCCCGGCGGGCCAACGGGTGGCAGGTGCGGTCCGCCTCCGGAGCCGCGCACACCGCCCGGTACGTGGTGCTGGCCGTCGACCCGCCGGCGTTGCGCACGCTGCTAGCTGACTCGCCCCGGCTGGCCGAGGCCGCGCCGACGTTGGCCGAGCGGGTCGGCTCGCTGGTCGACGCTCCTCCGTACGCGGTGGCCCGGCTCTGGTTGGGCGGCGATGTCGCCCCTGACCGGCCGGTGTTCAGCGGCGTCTCCCGCCAGCCGACCCTGGACTCGGTCACCCTCTACCACCGGCTGGAGCGTCAGGCGCGGCAGTGGGCGCAGCGCAGCCGGGGCGCGGTGCTCGAACTCCACGCGTACGCCTGCCCGGAGCAGGTGCCGGCGGAGGTGCTGGCCGACCGGATGCGTGCCGAGTTGGCGGCGCTGTGGCCGGAGGTGGCCGACCTGCCGGTACTGGAGTCACGGGCGCGGGTCGAGGCGCAGGCCCCGGCGTTTCCGCCCGGGGCGGCGGCGGGGCGGCCCGGCGTGGTCACCGACGCGGACGGGTTGTTCCTGGCCGGCGACGGGATCGACACTGATCTGCCGAGCGCTCTGATGGAACGGGCAGCGGTGACCGGGATCCTGGCCGCGAACCACATCCTGCGTCGGGAGGGCGCAGCCACCGAGCCGCTGCGGACAATTCGGCGGTACGGGCTGTTGGCGCGGGAGCGACACCCGTCAACGCCGGCCGACGTCGGCCCGCCGCAGTAGTGGTAGTGCGGCGGGCCGACGTCGGTCAGTTGTCCGTCAGCTGGTCTGCTCGACCGCGTCGCGGATCTCGACGAGCGAGCCGGCGGCTTCCTCGCCGGTGCTGAAGTAGAACACGTACATCACCAGCGCGCCGCGGCTCGCCCAGACGCAGACCCCGCCGGGGATGCCTTCGAGGTCGGCGTCGCCGCACCGCGCCGACCCGCCCTTTGGACCGGCGTCGACGTCGGTGACGTTGGTCATCCCGAGGCCCGTCGCGTCGCCTTCGGTGGCGTCGGCCAGTTCCTGGTCGGGGTCGGCCATCACGCCGGAGACGCCGGCGATCATGACCAGGTTCTCCTGCTCGATGTCGCCGTAGAAGGCGCCGATGCTGCTGGTCGACTCGGGCACGTCGGCGGCCAGCCCGGTGGCCACCTCCTCGGCGAGTCCCTGGAAGGTCGGGTCGGTGTTCAGCTCACGGCCGGCGAGGGTGTCCGGGGCGACCAGCCGGGTCTGGGTCGCTTCGATGACCTCACCGACGGTGTCCCGGACGAGGAAGAAGGTGACAGCCGCCCCGCCGAGGCAGAGCACCAGCACGGCGGCGATCACGATCAGGATGATCCGGCCGGCCTTGGACTTCTTGGGCGGCGGGGCCATCGGAACGCCGGGCTGGCCGGCGTAGGCCGGCCCGGGAGCGGCTCCAGCCGGCGGCACCGGCTGCCCGGCGGGCGCGCCCGGGTACTGCGGCTGAGAGGGGTCAGACATGTTCTACCTACTTCTGATGAGGGCCCCGTGACTCCTGACCGGCAGGCGGCTCGGAGCTTTCCTGGCAACCCGCTGTACGCGGGGCCGGCCGATCGTAACGGTGGGCGGCGACAACTGAGTCCCCCGACAGGAACCGACGGGATGGAATCACCACCGAACCGTTACCCGGGGCAGGAGCCACCCCACGACGGCCGGAGCCGGGGCCGGGGCGCAGTCGCCGGACGGACTCGGGTCTGTATGCGGTGCCAACATATGGGGTCGAGGCACTCGTGCAGCTTGATGCCGGACACGAATCAGGATGCACCTGTGGCATCAGCTCTGCGGAAGCACCTTACAGTCAGCAGCGACGCTGCCGCCGCTGCCATTACAGCACCAGTCGCGACAGATCAAGTCTGGCACTGCTCGATGTGAGCTAAATCACTTTCAATGCATTGCGCACCAGGGCTGAATTAGTTCAGCATTGACTCTACGCAGACCATGCAGTGGAGTGACTCGGCACGCGCACCACGTGATGTTGCATCTGCGGTCGAGTCGTCAGGCGAAGTTCGGCTGGAGCGCCGAGGGGACGGCGTTCCCTTCGTGATCATGCGGGAAGATCGCGCCCAGCAGGCACGTCAGGGGATCGAGACGAGCACGCGGTTACTCCGCAATCTCTTCCAGCTTGGCGGCGAGGAGCTGATCACGGAGGCCTTGGTAGACGCCTTCCCATGGACCAACTTCCTTCCCGAAAAAGATCGCATTACCTTCGTCAAGGAGTTCATGTGGACCCTTGAAGCATGCAGCGATCTTGATGTATGGACTCCATTCGGGTGGATGATTCACGAATGGCAGCAGACTGCGGCGATTCACGCTGACCCGGCGCTCGCCCAAGAACTGTCCCGCGCGGTAGACTCCGACCTCGGTCCTGTACCTGCGCCGATGGTGTCCGAGGACGCCGGGTAACTTGTGGCAGGCGTGGGAGGCTCTGACCTACGGCCCAGCAGATCCGGACAAGCCACACCGACAGCATCGGCTAAAGGGTGAGCCAGGAAGCCGCATGGTCCAGGGCGACGGTCTGGAGCAATGGCAGTACGAGGTAACGAGCGGCGGGAGAATCTGGTACTGCCCGGACGTCGCAGGCAGGGCCTCTGCCTGCAGCACCACCAGCAGACAGCCGTGTGATGCGCCAAGCCACCGGCAAGCTCAGCGGACTGCTGTCGTCACCAGCGTTGCTCTCGCCGTGTCCCGCCGTGCGTCACACGGCGGGACCTGCGGGGCGGTGCTGGAGCCCCCGGCCGGGCTCGAACCGGCGACATCTCGCTTACAAGGCGAGTGCTCTGGCCAACTGAGCTACAGGGGCAGCGCTTCGTTCAGCGTCAGCATAGCCACTGACGTGGCGATACCGCTGCATCGGCCGGTCTGTCCAATCGATCTTTCCCGTTCTGCGTACGGGTGTCCGCCGCTCCGGCGGTCGCCGTCGACCTCCGGCCGAGGGTGACAAACAGTGGCATACCCCACCCCTGTGTCCGTTTTGGTCGGTTATCGGAGGTAGTTGCGGGCCGTCCCGGTCTTGGCAGCCAGGCAAATCCCGTTTACCGTGGCGTGACACGTGCGACACGTCGCCCTGGCGGCTGCGAGTACGCGTGGGCCGGCGCTCAGAGCGCCGGTCGCTCCTTCACTCGGATCGTCCGGCACGTTCCTGCCGGTGAAAGGAAGCACTGACCATGGCTACGGTCACCTACGACCAGGCGTCCCGCATCTACGCGGGCACCGAGCGACCCGCTGTCAACAAGCTCGACCTCGAGATCGGCGACGGCGAATTCCTCGTACTGGTCGGCCCCTCCGGTTGCGGTAAGTCCACCAGCCTGCGGATGCTCGCCGGTTTGGAGGACGTCGACGAGGGCCGCATCCTCATTGACGACCGCGACGTCACGCACCTGCCGCCGAAGGCCCGCGACATCGCGATGGTCTTCCAGAACTACGCGCTATACCCGCACATGACGGTGTACGAGAACATGGCCTTCGCGCTGAAGCTGCGCCGGACCTCGAAGTCGGAGATCGACCGCCGGGTCAAGGAAGCCGCCGCTCTGCTGCAGCTGGAGGAGTACCTCAACCGCAAGCCGAAGGCGCTCTCCGGTGGTCAGCGCCAGCGGGTCGCGATGGGTCGGGCGATCGTCCGGGAGCCGCAGGTCTTCCTGATGGACGAGCCGCTGTCGAACCTCGACGCGAAGCTGCGGGTGCAGACCCGTACCCAGATCGCCTCGCTGCAGGCCAAGCTGGGGGTCACCACCGTCTACGTCACCCACGACCAGGTCGAGGCGATGACGATGGGCCACCGGGTGGCGGTGCTGCTCGACGGCGTGCTGCAGCAGGTCGACACCCCGCGGAACCTGTACGACGTACCGGCGAACGTCTTCGTCGCCGGCTTCATGGGCTCCCCCGCCATGAACATCAAGACCGTCCCGCTGACCGAGCAGGGTGCCGTCTTCGCCGACCTGGTCGTCGAGCTGAGCCGCGAGCAGGTCGAGGCGGCCAAGGCCAACGGCGGCGGCAACAAGGTCACCGTCGGGTTCCGTCCCGAGGATTGCGACCTGGTCGGCGCCTCCGAGGGCGGCATGCCGATGTCGGTCGAGCTGGTCGAGGACCTCGGCTCGGACGCCAACGTCTACGGCTACGCGACGCTCGACGGCAGTTCGGAGCGGTTCGTGGTGCGGACCGACCGCCGGCACATGCCGCGGATGAACGACACCGTGTTCGTCCGACCCCGGCCGGGCCAGCACCACGCGTTCCACGCCGCCAACGGCCGACGGCTCTGACCGACCGCCGCCCCGGCTGGCGAGTCACGACATTTGGTTCGTCGCGTGCGGCCGGTCTTCCCTACCGGGAAGACCGGCCGCACCGCTTTCTGGTGGACGGTCCTGGTCAGTGGACGAAGCCGGTCACGGTGTAACGACCCGTCCCCCGAAGGTGACCACGAGACGACCGTCCAAGGCGAACGACCAGCCAAACGAGCCCGAGTATGTCGAGCACCGGGAGCCGTTCGAGCCGGACCAGAACTGGTTCGAGCTGTCTGAGTTGCCGATGATCCGGTCGTTCGAGCCGCTGTCACACGACGTGTTGCCACGGAACACCGAGCTGCCGCCGTCGAAGTTGAAGTTGCGTTCCTCGTTGCCGATGCTGACGTTGTTCGACACCGTCATCGTGCCGAGGTTGCGGTTGTACGTGAACCCGTGCTTGCCGTTGCGGTAGGCGATGTTGCTCCGGATGGTGTGGTTGACGCCGATGTCCTCGCCGCCGAGTTTGTAGCCGTTGCGGTCGCCGTCGCCGGCCTGACCACCGTTGCTGAGCGTGCCGTTGTCGTACGCCAGGGAGTGCTCGATCGTCACCGCGCCGATCGGCCCGGTATCGCTCTTGGTGTACAGGTCGTAGCCGTCGTCGATATTGTTGTGCGCCACGGTGTAGCGGAAGACGTTGCCGGAACCGACGGTGAGCTTCGGGGCGAATCCGTCGGCGTCCTCACCGTCGGAGTCGACATTGTCGTGCGACACCGAGCTCAACACCAGGTTGTTGGACGGCCACTGGTCGCGCGGTGCTCCGGCGATGAGCCGCGACAGCTGCAGGCCGGTGTCCCGGTTGTGCCGGGTGACCACCCGTTCGATGATGTTGTGGTTGCCAGCGAGCAGGATCCCGTTGTCGCCGGCCCGTTCGACGATGATGCCGTAGACGTGCCAGTAGGACCCGCCGATCGCCAGCCCGCGGTTGGCCGAGTCCTCGCTCTGTGCCGAGAAGTTCAGGATCGGCGTCTCGCCCGGGTAGGCGTACAGGTTCTTACGGGCACTGGACGTACCGCTGTTGCCCTGAGCGATGGTGATGGTCTGCGAGTATCGGTAGGTGCCGCCACGCAGGTAGATCGTGCCGCCGGGGGCGATCCGGGTGATCGCCGAGGTGAGCGTCGTCGGGTTGGACACCGTCCCGGACGCACTGTCGCTACCGTTCGGTGCAACGTACAGGGTGTCACCGGACGGCGGCGGGCTGGTCGGCGGCGCGGTGGTCGGCGGCGGGCTCGTCGGGGGTGCGGTGGTCGGGGGCGGGCTGGTCGGGGGTGCGGTGGTCGGCGCGGGGGTCGTCGGTTCCGGTACGGAGCCGAGAGTGTCCACCCTGACGTCGTCGTAGCTGGCCCCGGCGTAGCCGGTGACCAGGGCTATCCGGCCGGAGTCGTATGAGTCGTCGCTGCCGGAGCCGATCTGGCTGCCGTCGACGTAGCCGCGGACGGTGCTACCGCTCGACTCGATCCGCAGGGTGTACCAGGTGCCGGTGGCCACGCTCAGTGCCGCCGAGCCGAGCACAGTGATCTGGCTGCCGTTGACCACCTGCAGCTCGGCGCGGTTGCTGCTGGTCAGCGCCAACCGGTACATCCTGGTGTTGCTGGTGACCCGGGAGGCGATGCCGACGAATCGGTCGGAACCGTTGAACGACAACGGCTTGACCCGGGCCTGCAGTTGGTAGTCGGTCCAACTGGTGCTGCCGGCGAAGAACCGGGCCAGGTTGCTGCCGGTGTTGTCCTGCCGCAGCACCTGGCTGCCGTCGGAGACGACCTCCCAACTGCCGCCGGACTTGGACCAGCCGCTGGTGCCGCCGCTTTCGAAGTCGGCCTGGAACAACGTCGCGGCGTGGGCGTTGCCGCTGGTCGCCGCGAGGACCAGCGTCGCGGCGACCGCGCTCGCGCCGAGCGTGGCCAACAGGCCACGACGGCGTCTACTCGTGCTGCGCTGCACGTGCACTCCTTCGGTTGGCACCGCGCCGGTGGCGGTGCGGGGAAAGGGGTGGGCCGGCGGGCGTCTCGCCGGCCCACCCCGCTTGTGACCCGGCCGGGCTGGTCGGTCAGACCGGTAGCCTGCCGACAGGTCAGACCGGGAGCTTGCCGGCGCCCGCGGTGAGCCGGGTGTAGATCGGGACGACCGCGGTGGGCAGCGCCGCCCCGTGCCGCAGGGTCGGGGTCCAGCCAGCGTCGTCGCCCAGGTCCGGCTCGTTCGCCGCGTTGTACGCGTCGAGCAGGCTGGCCGGGCGCAGCGGCCGGTGACCCTGCCCGACCCAGCTGCCCTTCTCGGTCAGCACGGTGCCGCCCCAGTCGTGCAGCAGGTCGGCGGTGTCGATCCCGGAGCCCAGCCGGAACGAGTTGTTCTCCAGGTACGGTGCGCCCTGTACGCCTACTCCGACGGCGTACTCGAAATCGTCGCCGGACAGGTCGTAGTGGTTGTTGTAGACGTCGACCTGACCGAACCGGATCCGGGGCAGCCGTTGCAGGCTGCCGTCGAAGACGTTGTGGTGCAGGGTGACGTTGAGTCGGCCGACGTCCGGGCCGACAGTGTTCGACGAGCCGATCAGCATGACCTTGTCCCGGCCGTCGAACCGGTTGTAGGACACGGTCACCAGGCTGGCTGTGTGGGTGATGTCGAGCGCTCCGTCGTGCACCTGCAGCGGCCGGCCGAAGTAGATCGGTTGGGCGCTGTCCGGGTTGTCGCCGTCGGTGAAGGTGTTGTGGTCGACCCAGACATTCTCCGAGCGACGCACCGACATCAGGTCGAACTGGGAGTTCCAGTTGCCGGCGTCGCCGTCATCCGGCGACCAGGCGGGAAAGCAGTCGTACGCGTCGTCGAAGACGACGTTGCGGACGATGACGTTCCGGACGCTGTCCACCATCAGGGTCAGGTTCTCCAGCCGGGCTCCGCGCAGCCCGATGATGGTGGTGTTGGCTCCGACGTTGATCTGGGTGTACCGGGTCTGGTTGGTGACCGACCGTCGACGGGCGTCCTCCAGCGGGCCACTCGGGTCGTTCTCGTATCCCCAGACGGCCGGGTCGTAGGTGACCAGGAACTCGTCGAAGTCGTACTCGGGGTCGGCGAGGTCGGCGCAGGTCAGCAGGTTGCCGTCCGGGCCTTCGAAGCCGTTGACCGTGCCCTTGATGTAGATGATCTTCGGGGTGTCGTTGTTCCGGTTGGTGGCGTTGTCGCCGCCGAGGGCGTCGATCAACTCGGCTCGGCTGTCGACCACGTGAACGTTGTCCTGGCTGGCCGCCGATCCTCCGGTGGTGCCGGCACCGGCGGCCGCCCAGCCGTCGTTCGGCGGCAACGCCTGCCGGCCCAGCGACCGGGCCGTCCAGGACAGCCGGTCGGAGTTGGTGTCCCGGCCGGCGGCGGCCGGGGCCGGCAGCACCGCCACGATCGCGATTCCGGCAACAGCGGCAGTCAATCTCCTCAGTCGCATTACCACACTCCGCAAACTATTGTCTGGACTCGATCACGTAACACTGACGCAATCTTCCTGAACCCAAACGATAAATTTCATCACGAAATGTGTCAATGCAAGTTGTTTGCAGATTGTTTGCATTGCATTCGGGCGAGACCTATTTACCCGGCATCAGTTTGCCGAGGGGACGACTGATCTGTCCGACTTCGCGACACCGGCGGCGGCCGTCGATTTGCAGTACGTTTTCCGCTACCCCGGTCAGCGGCCCACCACCCCCCGCGCCAGCCGGGCCCGGTGCGGCCGGACCGCCCATGGCACCTCCTGCTCGGAAAAGAGCGCCAGCTCGGCCGCGCCGCGCCGGACGACCGCGTTCACGCCCTCGATCGTCAGCACCCGGTCCGCTCCGGCCACCCCGGCCGCGACCGTCCGGTCCGGACCGAGCAGACACGGCTCCGGGGCGTCCTGCACCACCTCCAGCAGCGCGGTGAACGCCTCAGTCCGGGCCAGCGGGGCGATCAGCGGTACGCCGACCGGATCCCGCCGGTGCGCCAGCAGGTTCTCCAGCAGACCGGTCCGCCCCGGCACCGGCCGCATCGATCGCTCGCCGGGCAGCCGCAGCCGGTCCGTCGGATACTCCAGCACCGCAGCGCCGGCCGTGCCGTGCACCAGCACCTCACCGGGGATGAACTCCTCCCCGGCCAGGGTCACCGCGACCACGATCGCCAGCCCCGAATCCAGGGTGACCCGCATCGACGCGGTGTCGTCCACCTCGATCGGCCGCACCCGGTAACGTTCCAGCTCGACCAGCACCGGCGGGCTGGGATCCACCGCCGCCGCCACCGCCAGGCACTGCATGGTGGCATGCGCCAACGGGTTGGCCAGCGCACCGTCCAACGACGGGCGGCCGTCAACCGTACGCCGCCCGGCCCACGGCGACCGCCGGTAGTACGCGTCGTCGCGCTGCCAGGAAGCGACCGTCGAGATACCGGTGACCCGGCCGAGCCGACCGCCGGCGGCTGCCGCGATCAGGTTGGCCAGCGCGGCCGACCCGAGCGCCTGGAAACCGACCTGGCAGACCCGGCCGTGCTCGGCCAGCGCCGCGGTCAGCCGCCGGTGCTCGTCCAGCGACAGCACCGGCGGCTTCTCCAGCAGCAGGTCCGCGCCGGCGGCCAGCGCGTCCAGCGCGATCGGCAGATGGGTGTACGGCGGCGTGCAGATCACCACCACGTCCGGCCGGGTGTCCGCCAGTATCCGCCGGTGGTCGGTTTCGACCTGCACCCCGTCCGGGACCGGAGCGTCGGGGGCCGGCTCGACCGGCCGTACGTCGACCAGGCCGACCAGGCGCAGTTCGCCGGCGGCGTGCAGCGGGGCGATCTGGCGCCGGTGCCACAGTCCGTGCCCGTTGGCACCGATCAGGGCCACCCGGGGCGGGGTGTTCCTCACGTCGGGAACCTCCAACTGTCGACGACCGCGGTCAGCCGGCCGCGCCGGTCAGTGCGCCGACCACCCCGTGCCGGTCCAGCGCGGTCAGCCAGGTCGTGATCATCTCGCGGACCTCCGGGTCGGCCGCCAGCTCGGGTGGGAACACCTCGGTGAGCCCGAGCAGCGCGGCCACCACACCGGCCGGGGTGCCCCCGGACCCGGCCAGCGTCGCCCGGATCTGCGCGGCGAGTGGGTCGGCCAGCGGCAACTCGGCCCCGTCGTCGGCCCGCCCCTGGACGAACCGCATCCAGGCGGCGACCACCAACGCCGACCAGTACGGCCGGTCGCCGGCCGCCCGCCGGTCGGCGATCGTGTGCAGGACCCGCTGCGGCAGCTTCTGCGAGCCGTCCATCGCCACCTGGATGGTGCGGTGTCGGATCGCCGGGTTGGCGAACCGCTCCAGCACCGACTCGCCGTACCCGACGACCGACACCCCGTCCGGCGGGGTGAAGCTGGTCGCGACGTCCTCGGCGATCAGCCGGCGCAGCACCTCGGGCAGGCCGGGGATACCGGCCAGCGCCTCGGCGATGGTGTCGTGCCCGGCCAGCGCCCCGAGGTAGGCGATGGCCGAGTGAACCCCGTTGAGCCCGCGCAGCTTGAGCCGCTCCCACGGGCCGGCGTCGCTGGTCAGCACCGCCCCGGCGGTCTGCCAGGCCGGCCGGCCGCCGGGGAAGTCGTCCTCGATCACCCACTGCGTGTACGGCTCCCCGGCGATCGCCGCCAGGTCGCTGACGCCGAGCGCGGACCGGGCGGCGGCCAGGGTCTGCGCGGTGGCGGCCGGCACGATCCGGTCGACCATGGTGCCGGGGAAGGTGACGTTGGCCTGCACCCAGTCGGCGGTCCCGTCGGGCACCTTCGCGTACGCCAGGGCCTCGGTGACCAGCCCGTGAAGCCGGCGTCCGTTCGACGGCAGGTTGTCGCAGCTGACCAGGGCGAGCGGGCCGGCGTCGGCGGCGGCGCGGGCGGCCAGCCCGCGTAGCAGCAGGCCCGGTACGGTCGTCGGCGCCCGGTCGGTGGTCAGGTCGGCGGCGACCGCTTCGTCCGGCCGCAGCCGCCCGGTGACCGGGTCCAGCTGGTACGCCTTCTCGGTGACGGTCAGCGTGACCACCCGGATCGCCGGGTCGGCCAGCAGGGCCACGACCGCCGCCGGGTCGCTGGCGGCGTGCCGGACCCCGGTGAGCGCACCGACGACCCGGGTCCTGGCCGCTTCGGCGGACAGCGTGGTGACGCTGAACAGGCAGTCCTGGTCGGTGAGCCGCCGCACCACGTCGATGTTGCGCGGTGCGACGCCGATGATGCCCCAGTCACCGCCGGCGGTGGCGACCGCCTGCTCGGTGTAGACCGCCTGGTGGGCCCGGTGGAACGCACCTAGTCCGAGGTGGACGATGCCGGCGCCGACGTCGCCGGGGCGGACCACCGGTCGGGCGTCGGCCGGCACCCGGCCCAGGGTGTCCAGGCCGAGCAGCGCGATGTCGTCGTTCACCGCCACACCGGCCCGTCCGGGAAGGAGAACTCGGCGATCGACGCCGGCTTCATCGTGGCGCTGTAACCGGGCTGTTCGGGCACCAGGTAGCGGCCGCCCCGGGTGCGGACCGGGTCGACGAAGTGCTCGTGCAGGTGGTCGACGTACTCGACCATCCGCCCGTCCAGCGAGGTGCCGACCCGCAGGTAGTCGAAGATCGCCAGGTGCTGCACGTACTCGCAGAGGCCGACGCCGCCGGCGTGCGGGCAGATCGGCACACCGAACTTGGCGGCCATCAGGATCACCGACAGCACCTCGTTGACCCCGGCGATCCGGCAGGAGTCGATCTGGCACACCCGGATCGCCTCGGCCTGCATCAGCTGCTTGAAGATCACCCGGTTGGCGGCGACCTCGCCGGTGGCGACCCGGCAGCGCCCGTCGGACAGTTCGGTGACGGCGGCGGCGATCCGGGCGTGGCCGAGCACGTCGTCGGCGTGCGTCGGCTCCTCGATCCAGTACGGGTCGACCTCGACCAGCCGGGCCATGTTGGTGATCGCCTCGTCGACGTCCCACACCTGGTTGGCGTCCATCATCAGCAGCGCGTCCGGGCCGATCTCGGCGCGGATGATCCGGGCGCGGCGGACGTCGTCGTCGATCGGGCCGCCGACTTTCATCTTCATCGCCCGCCAGCCGTCGGCGTACGCCGCCCGGGTCAACGCCCGGACCTTGTCGTCGGGGTAGCCGAGCCAGCCGACCGAGGTGGTGTACGACGGGAAGCCGTCGCGCTGCAGCTCGGCGAGCCGATCGGCCTGACCGGTCAGCCCTTTGTCGAGGATCGCGGCGGCCTCGTCGGCGGTGATCGCGTCGCTGATGTGGTGGAAGTCGATGTTGGCGACGAGTTCGTCGGTCGGCATCTCGGCGAGCAGCCGCCACAGCGGCTTGCCCTCCAGTTTGGCCCGCAGGTCCCAGACGGCGTTGACCAGCGCGCCGGACGCCATGTGGATGACGCCCTTCTCCGGGCCGAGCCAGCGCAGCTGTACGTCGGCGGTGAGCGACCGCCAGAAGGCGACCGGTTCGGCGACGATGCCGGCGACGGTCCGGCCGGTGACGTGGTGGGCCAACGCGCGTACCGCCGCGCAGGTGATCTCGTTGCCCCGGCCGTTGGTGAAGGTGAAGCCGGCGCCGAAGAGTCCGTTCGGCGAGTCGGTGCGCAGCTCGACGTAGGTGGCCGAGTAGTCGCCCCGGTTGATCGCGTCGGAGCCGTCGCCGGCCGCGGCGGTCGGGAACCGTACGTCGTGCACGTCGACGCCGGTGATGGTGACGGTCATCGCAGCTTCTCCCCGATCTTGAAGACCCGCTTGGGCAGCCGGTACGCCAGGTCGACGATGGTCTCGGCCGCCTCGTCGAGGCCGAGCCGGTGCTCGGCGACGAGCCGGGCGAGGAAGCCGGCGTCGATCCGGCGGGCCACGTCGTGGCGCGCCGGGATGGAGCAGAACGCCCGGGTGTCGTCGACGAAGCCGGCGGTGTTGTAGAAGCCGGCGGTCTCGGTGACCGCTTCCCGGAACCGGCGCAGCACCTCCGGGGAGTCCAGGAACCACCAGGGTGCGCCGAGGTAGAGGGCGGCGTACCCGCCGGCGAGCGGGGCCAGCTCGCGGGTGAAGGTGTACTCGTCGAGGGTGTAGACGACGATCCGTAGCCGGGGGTCGTTGCCGTACGCGTCGAGCAACGCGGTCAGCGCGTGCAGGTACTCGGTGGCCTGCGGGATGTCGCCGCCGACGTCGCGGCCGTGGGTGGCGTACAGCCACTTGTTGTGGTTGCGCACCGAACCTGGATGCAACTGCATCACCATGCCGTCCTCGATGGACATGCGGGCGAACTCGACCAGCATGTGGGCCCGGAACGCCTCGGCGTCGGCGGCGGTGGCGACGCCGCGCAGCCCCCGGTCGTACAGTTCGGCGGCCTCGCGCCGGTCCAGCCGCAGGGTGAGCGCGGTCAGGTGACCGTGGTCGGAGCTGGTCGCTCCGGCAGCGATGAAGGCCTGCCGCCGGGACCGCAGCGCGTCGAGGAAGCCGGCGTACGTGCCGGTGTCGGCGCCGGTGATCGCCCCGAGGGCGGCGATGTTGTCGGACCAGCCGTCAAACTCGAAGTCGACGACGTTGTCCGGCCGGAACGTGGTGATCACCCGCCCGCCGGGGCCGCCCCAGCCGTCCGCGGCCAGCTTGGCGTGCCGGCCGAGGTCGTCCAGGGGTGACTCGGTGGTGGCCAGCACCTCGATGTTGAAGCGCTCGAACAGCGCCCGGGGCCGGTACGCCGGTTCGGCCAGCCGTGCCGCGATGGTGTCGTAGACCTCGTCGGCGGTCTGCGCGCTCAGCCCGACGGTCACCCCGAACACCTCGGCGAACGTCTTCTCCAGCCACAGCCGCGACGGGGTGCCCCGGAACAGGTGCCAGTTGGCGGCCAGCCGACGCCAGATCGCCCGCCCGTCGGCCTCGGTGGCGTAGTCGCCGTCGCCGGCCGGTGGCCGAGGCCGGACCCCGGCACGCACGGGTACGCCGAGTTCGCCGGGTGGGACGCCCTGGCTGAGCAGCATCCGGGTGACGTAGTGATCCGGCACGACGAGCAGCCGCGCCGGGTCGGGGAACGGCTCGTCGTCGGCGAGCAACGCCGGGTCGACGTGGCCGTGCGGCGAGATGACCGGCAGGTCCCGGGCGTGCGCGTACAGCTCGCGGGCGATGGCCCGCTGGGTGGGTTCGGCCGGGAACAGCTGGTCCGACCGGTCGGGTTGCGGGGACACGGAAGCAGGCTCCTCGTGAGTACGGGATCGGGGTCGTCGCTGTGCGGTGGGTGGTGCCGGCCGGTACACCGTGGCCAGACCGCCGGTCAGTCGACGGTGAGCAGGTCGGCTACCCGGACCGGCTGGCCGGTCTCGAAGGACCGGTTGGCGGCCAGCCCGGTGAGCAGCGCGAGCGCACCGTCACGGGCGGTGGCGGCCCGGCCCATCGGGTCGGTCTCGCCGCCGAACAGCACTGCGGTCATCTTGGCGTCCGCACCGCCGTGCCCGGACCGGGTGTAGCCGGCGACCGGCACCTGACGGGGCTGCTCCCAGAACGGCCGGACGGTGATCTTGGCCCAGCCCTCCTCCACCGCCGCCTGGACGCCGTGCAGGGCGGCGCCCTTGAGTTCGCCGGCGGCGTACGGGCTGACGAAGTCGCTCTCCACCACCTCCAGCTCGAGCCGACCCCTGCTGCCATTGAACATCACCCGGTAGCCCTCCCAGGGGGCGTACGCGGTGAGGTGGTACGTCATCGTGGCCCCGGTGGAGTAGCTGGCCAGCACCGACATGTCGTCCTCGATGGTCACGCCGGGGGCGAAGACGTTCTGGTCACGGTGGTAGCCGTCCTCGGCCTCGGCCTCCAGGTAGAGCGCGCGCAGCCGGGGGTGGGCGGCCAACTGCAGGGCGAACGGGTCGCCGGCGGCGGCGACCTCGCCGTGTGCCCGGTCGTAGTCGCGGGCGTAGCCGTGGCGGCGGCCGGGCTCGCCGTAGAAGAACAGCCGGCCGGCCGCGTAGACCTGCACCGGGACCGCGTCCAGCCACCAGTTGACCAGGTCGAAGTGGTGGCTGGCCTTGTGCACCATCAGGCCGCCGGAGTTGGCCTTGTCGCGGTGCCAGCGGCGGAAGTAGTCGGCACCGTGGCGCACGTCGAGCAGCCACTCGAAGTGCACCGAGCCGATCTCGCCGATCTCGCCGTCGGCGAGCACCTGGCGGACCCGTTCGTGCAGCGGGTTGTACCGGTAGTTGAAGGCGACCCGTACGGTGCGCCCGGTCCGTGCCACCGCGTCGAGGATCCGCTGGCAACGGGGCACATCCACGGTCATCGGCTTCTCGGTGATCACGTCGCAGCCGGCGTCCAGGGCGGCGACGATGTACTCGTCGTGCACCCGGTCTACGGTGGTGACCAGGACGACGTCCACCCGTTCCTTGCTCAGCATGGTCACGAACTCGCTGGCCGGGTAGGTGGGCACTGCGTCGCGACCGAGCTCCTCCAGCCAGGCGTTGTGCGCGTCCATCCGGGCCTGGTTGCTGTCGGCGAAGGCGACGAGTTCGGTGCTGTCCCGGTAGTCGAGGACCAGGGACCGGACGAACATCTCGGCGCGGGCGCCGGTGCCGACGAGCGCGTAGCGCAGCCGCCGATCGGGTTCTGGGGACATCCTGCTCCGCCTCCGGGTTGGCTGCAAAGGTTTGCAGCAGAAGCTGCCATGAGACGGACACCTTCGTCAATGCCCGGGGACCATCTCGCCCGGTTTAAGAGGTTACGCGAGGTTGCGAACACCTGACATGCCCACGGCCGCAACAAATCCGCAATCGAAGACCGTTGACACCTGAGCAACCGTTTGCATTAATTGGCGAACCAACGTGACCCCAGCCACACCGGTCGCCGCCCGTACCGGACGGCGACCACATCGATGAAGGACGACGCGTGCCAGCCACCATTCGAGACGTCGCACGGGCCTGCGGAGTGCACATCTCCACCGTGTCCCGTACGTTCTCGGCACCGCATCTGGTCAACCCGGAGACCCGCAGCCGGGTGCTGGCCTGCGCGGAGCATCTCGGCTACCGCCCCAACCGGGCGGCCCGCGCGCTGATCACCGGCCGGACCCACAACATCGGGCTGATCGTCGCCGACATCGCCAACCCGTTCTTCCCGCCCCTGATCAAGGCGGCGGAAAGCCAGGCCCGGCACCGCGACTACCACATCTTCGTCACCGACACGAACGAGGACCCGGCGGTCGAGGAGGAGTTGGTCCACGCCCTCGCAAAGCAGGTCGACGGGGTGCTGCTGTGCAGCCCCCGGATGAGCAACAGCCTGATCGAGCAGCTCAGCCGGGACGTACCGCTGGTGGTGATCAACCGGCAGGTGACCGGACTGCCGAACGTGGTGATCGACGTCGGCCAGGGTGCCCGGCTCGCCGTCGAGCACCTGATCGGCCTCGGCCACCGGCGGATCGCGCTGCTCGGCGGCCCGCGCGGATCGTGGACCAACCGGGAGATCCGGCGGACCGCCACCTCGGCGGCCCGCTCGGCGGACGTCACGTTGACCGTGATCGGCCCCAACCCGCCCACCGAGGGCGGCGGCATCGCCGCGGCGGATCAGGTCCGCCGGGCAGAGGTGACCGCCGTGCTCGCCTACAACGACCTGATGGCGATCGGCCTGATCGAAGGGCTCGACGCACACGGGGTCGCGGTGCCCCGGGACATCAGCGTGGTCGGCATCGACGACATCGCGCTGAGCCGGCTCACCCGACCCAAATTGACGACGGTGGCCACACCGAACGCGGCCGCCGGTCGGGCGGCCGTCGACATGCTGCTCCAGCATGGCGACGACCGTCGCACCACCGCCCAGGTAACGCTCCAGACCGAGTTGGTCATCCGCGACTCGACGGGCCCGGGGCCGCACAGCCATGCGGACCCGGGCGACGCGGCTGCCGCCGCGCCGGCCGATGTCGCCTCCTAACCCCAAGGAGTGAGCGCAATGCACCCCGCAACATCACCGACGGCGAACACGCCTGCCACGCGTGCTCACCGTACCCCCTTCGGCCGGCGCCGCCTGCTGCGCGGCATCGCCGCCACCGCCGTCGTGCCGCTGGTCCTCGGCGCCGCCGCCTGCGGCGACGACGACGCGTCGAGCGACCCGGACGCGCCGGTCACCATCGAGTTCTTCTGGTGGGGCGGCGAGTCCCGCGCCGAACTCACCGAGCAGGCCCTCGACCTGTACGAGGAGAAGAACCCCAACGTCACCATCAACCCGACCTGGCAGGCGTTCACCGGCTACTACGACAAGCTGGCCACCATCTCGGCCGGCGGTAACGCGCCGGACATCTTCCAGATCGACGACAACGGCCTGGCCGAGTACGCCGGCCGCAACGTCACCCTGGATCTCACCCCGTTCGTCGAATCCGGCGACATCGACCTGAGCAACCACCCGGAGAGCCTGACCCAGTACGGGCAGATCGACGGCAAGCAGGTCGCCGTAGCCGCCGGCGAGAACACCCCGGCCCTGGTGTACGACAAGACGAAGATCACCGAGCTCGGCCTGCCGGAGCCGGAGACCGGCTGGACCTACGACGAGTTCATCGCCTGGGGCACCCAGGTGACCGAGGCGGCCGGCGACGGTTACTGGGGCGCGATGGACCCCAGCTCCGACTACAAGGCGCTCTGGCTGTGGCTGCGCTCACAGGGCAAGGAGTTCTACGACGGGCCGCAGCTCGCCTTCACCGAGGCCGACCTCACCGAGTGGTTCCAGTTCTGGCTGGACGCCCGGGAGGCCGGGGCCACCCCGCCGGCCGACGTGGTGCACGAGGCGGTCGGCGGCGGCGTCTCCGACCAGCTGGTGGTGACCGGCCGGGGCGCCACCTCGTTCATGTGGTCCAACCAGCTCTCCGAGCTGGGCAAGTCCACCGAGAGCGAACTCGGCATGGTGGCCTACCCCGGTGACCCGAAGGGCCAGTGGGCGCGGGCGTCGCTGTACTGGGCCGGGTCGCGCTCCACCGAGCACCCGGAGGTCGTCGCCGACGTCATCAACTTCCTGGCCAACGACCCGGAGGCGGCGCAGATCCTCGGCGTCGACCGGGGCCTGCCATCCAACATCGACAACCGGGAGACGGTCCAGGCGGGTCTCGACGACCCGTACATGACCGCGACGGTCGAGTTCGAGAACGCGCTGATCCCGCAGATGGGCCCGGCACCGGCACCGCCGCCACAGGGCCACGGACCGCTGCGGTCGACCCTGACCACGGTCGCCGAGAGCGTCACCTACGGCCAGGCCAGCCCGGCCGACGCCGCCGCGGAGTTCTTCCGACAGGCCGAAGCCACCCTCGAGTAGTCCGGGCCGGACGTTGCGCGGTCGTGGTGCCCACGGCGCCAGCCGTGGGCACCACGACCCGTGATCCGGGTCGTGGGCACCACGACCCGTGATCCGAGAAAGGAGCCAGATCGTGGCCCTGACCACGAAACCCGTCCCGGCCACGAGTACCGACACTGCCCCGGCGGACACGAACAGGCGGCGGGGCAGCGCCAAGGGCGGCAGCCGGCGGCACGGCGAAGGGTTGGCCGGGTACGTCTTCCTGTCCCCGTGGCTGCTGGGGCTGATGGCAATCACCGCCTTCCCCATGCTGTTCTCGCTCTACCTCAGCTTCACCAACTACGACATCCTGTCCTCCTGGGAGTTCGTCGAGTGGGTCGGCTTCGAGAACTACTGGGACCTGTTCGTCAACGACCAGACCTTCCGCCACTCGGTGCAGGTCACGCTGATCTTCGCGTTCGTCGCCGTACCGCTGAAGTTGGCCGCCGCTCTCGGCGTCGCGCTGCTGCTCAACCGGGAGACCCGCGGGGTCGGGCTGTTCCGCAGCCTGTTCTACCTGCCGTCGCTGCTCGGCGGCAGCGTCGCGCTGGCGCTGATCTGGCGGGCGATGTTCAGCGGCGACGGCGCGTTCAACGACTTCCTCGGGCTGTTCGGCATCACCGGACAGCCGTGGGTCAACGACCCGGACTGGGCGTTGGAGACCCTGATGGTGCTGGCCATCTGGCAGTTCGGCGCTCCGATGGTGATCTTCCTGGCCGGGCTGAAGCAGGTGCCGACCGAGCTGTACGAGGCGGCCTCGGTCGACGGCGCCGGCAAGATCCGGCAGTTCTTCAACGTCACCCTGCCGATGCTCTCCCCGGTGATCTTCTTCAACCTGGTGCTGGAGACGATCAACGGATTCCAGGGCTTCACCGCCGCGTTCGTGATCAGCAACGGCACCGGCGGGCCGGTCGACTCGACCATGCTCTACACGCTGTACCTCTACACCAAGGGCTTCACCGAGTTCCAGATGGGATACGCGTCCGCGCTGGCCTGGGTCTTCCTGATCGCGATCGGCCTGATCACGGTGCTGTTCTTCAGCACCGGCCGGTTCTGGGTGCACTACTCGGACGGAGACAACGACTGATGGCTACCGAAGCTGCTCCGATGTCGACGGCGGACGGCGGCAGCGCCGCACGCCGCCGGGCCGCCGGCGGCACCGCCCGAGGCGTCGCCCGGGTGGCGGTGCTGGTCGCCATCCTGGTCGTGGTCCTCTACCCGCTGATCTGGGTGCTGGGCTCGTCACTCAAGTCACCGACCGAGGTGGCCAGCAACCTGTCGGTCATCCCGCAGGACCCGACCTGGGCGAACTACCCGGACGGCTGGAACTACCTGAGCAACATCTCGTTCGGCCGGTTCTTCTGGAACAGCACGGTGATCTCGATGGCGACCGTGGTCGCCAACGCGGTCTCCTGCCTGCTGGCGGCGTACGCCTTCGCCCGGCTGCGGTTCCGGGCCCGCAGGTTCTGGTTCGCCATCATGATCGGTACGCTGCTGCTGCCCAGCCACGTGCTGATCGTGCCGCAGTACATCATGTTCAACTCGTTCGGCTGGATCGACACCCCGCTGCCGTTGATCGTGCCGAAGCTGCTGGCCACCGAGGCGTTCTTCGTCTTCCTGATGGTGCAGTTCATGCGGGGCATCCCCCGGGAGCTGGACGACGCGGCCAAGATCGACGGGTGTTCGCCGTTCGGGGTGTTCCGGTACGTCATCGTGCCGCTGGCCCGGCCGGCGCTGGTCACCACGGCGATCTTCTCGTTCATCTGGACCTGGAACGACTTCCTGACCCAGCTGATCTACCTGCCGAGTGTGGAGAGCTACACGGTGCCGATCGGGCTGCGGCTGTTCATCGACTCCACCGGGCAGACCTCGCTCGGCCCGATGTTCGCCATGTCGGTACTGTCGCTGCTGCCGGTCTTCCTCTTCTTCCTGGCGTTCCAGAAGATGCTGGTACAGGGCATCAACACCAGCGGCCTCAAGGGGTGACGTCGATGGCTCCCGCAGAGTGGCCGGACAACCCGGCACCGGCCCGCGCCGACTGGCGCGACACTCTGCGGTCCGCCACAGACCTGGCGCTGCTCGGCATCGTCACCGCGCTCGCGTCGGCGGCCGTACTGACCGCCGGCGCGGCGCTGGCCACCGCCAGCGCCGCGATCCACCAGTGGACGGTCGACGGCCACTGGCCGGACCTGCGGGACCTGGCCGGGCGATTCTGGCGCGGGCTGCTGCCCGGAGCCGTCGCCACCGTGGTCGCCGTGGTCGGCACACTCCTGCTCGCCGGCAACGCCGTGCTGATCTCGGCCGAGGTGGTGCCCGGCGGCACCGTGCTGCTGGTCGGCACCGTGCTGCTTGCCGCGCTGGTGGCCGGCTTCGCCGGCCTCGTCGTGGTCGAGATCGGCCGGGCCGGCGGCGGCTGGCGGGCGGCGGTGCGGGCCAGCTGGCGGATCGCCGAACGGCGACCGCTGGCGGTGCCGGCCGCCGCCGGGGTGGTCGGTCTCGCCGCCGTACTGACCGTGCTGGTCATGCCGATCCTCGCGCCGATCCTGCTCGGCTACACCCTGTTCGCCCTGCACGCCGTGCTACGCCGGCTCAACCGGCGACGAACCGGTGCGTGACGAAACCGTCGGCCGTCGGGCAGAAGACCACCGCACGGTCCCACGAGCAGGCCACGGTACGTACGCCCTGCAGTACGCCGAGTTCGAGCCGGTCGGCCGGTGCGGCAGCCGGTACGCCGGCGACGCTGGCGTCCTCCGGGTAGCTGCCCGGGTCGTCCAGGAACCACAGCAGGTTCGCCCGGTCGATCCGGACCGCCACCCCGTCACGACGCAGCAGTTCCTCGCCGTCGGAGTCGAGCAGCAGCGACAGGTAGGGAGTCGTCGTACGGCGTAGCAGGATCTGGTCGCCGACCGGCACGACCACCTCGAAGTCGGCGGCCGGCACCCGCCACTGCACGCCGTCCTCGGCCGGGTCGATCACCACGAGTTCGTTGGTGTCGGAACCGAAGCCGGTCGATTCCAGCAGGCAGATCCGGGTGCCGCCGCACGGGGTGAGGCTCTGCAGCCGCCGCTGGTCGTCGGCCGGGGTGTAGAGGTTGACCGACTCGCCGGTCGTCGACAGGTCGTACGACGCCAGCCGGTACCCGCTGCTGTCCGACGGCGCGATCACCAACCGGCCCGCGTAGACCAGCGCCGGGTCGGTCGGCGCGGCCACGTTCGACCGGTCGCCGAGCAGTTCGCCGGAGCCCGCGTCGAACACCCGGGCGTGCCGGGTCGAGGTGAGCTGCACGATCCGTCGGTCGTCGGCCAGGTCGGGCGTGGTGGGGGCGCCGTCGAAGCCGGCCGGGCCGGTCAGGTCGGCGGCGCTCACCGCCGGGTACACCGCGGTGTCGGTGTCGTCGTACTGGTCGGCCGGGTTGTCGTGCGCCCAGCGTTCGGTGCCGTCCCGCAGGTCCAGCCCGACCAGCCGGGCACCATCCACGTCGGACCAGACGAGGACGTCGTCGAAGACGAACAACTGGTCCTCGCCGAGAATCTCGAAGTGCCACAGCTGCCGGCCGTCGGTCGGGTCGAGCACCGCGACCGGCCGGGTGGCGCTGCTGTAGGCGTCGGCGACGGCGATCACCGCGTCCGGGGTGGCCCGCACGCCGAACCACCGGTCGGCGCGCACGGTCGTCGCCTCGTCCCACCGCTCGTCGCCGGTCGCCGGGTCGACGGCGACGACGCCGAGCCGGCCGTCGTCGCGGACGTAGCCGCCGTACGCCCGGCCGTCGACCAGTTGGGTGAAGTCGGCGTCCGCGTCCTCGGGCACCGTGATCGCCTTGCCCACCTGGCTGAACGCCCGGAACTCGATCGGCCGGGCCGGATCCCGCAGCAGGTAGACGACGCTGGCGACGGTCACCGCGACCACGGCCAGGGCGGCGCCGCCGACCAGCCACGGCAGCCGCCGCCGCGCCGGGCCGGACGGTGCGGGTGAGACCGGGGATGGTGCGGCTGCAACCGGCGGTACGGGTGACGCGACGGCGGACGGCGCGGCCGGAACGGATGCCGACGCAGGCAGGTCGGCCAGCGCGCCTTCGGCGACCGGCAGTTCCGGCTGCTCCAGCACGGTCGGTGCGATCCCCAGCTCGCTGTGCAGCATCCGGGCCACCAGCGGCACCCGCGACGAGCCGCCGACCAGGAACAGTCCGGCAAGCTGGTCGACCCCGAGCCCGCAGGCCGCGACCAACCGGGCCGTCTCCCGTACGCCACGGCCGATCAGCGGGGTGGCGACCCGCTCCAACTCGTCACGGGTCAGGTGTACCGCCCGGTCGACGCCGGGCACGGCGACCGGCGCCGACGACGCCCGGGACAGCATCTCCTTCGCCCCGCGTACGTCGTCCCAGAACTGCCGGCGGTTGCGCCACTGCGCCGGGGTGGCCGGAGCGGCCAACTGCTGCCGTACCTGCGGATCGAGCACCGCGCCGAGCTGTTCGACCAGCGCCGCGTCCAGGTCGAGACCGCCGAGTTCGGTGAGGCCGCCGGAGCCGATCACCGCGAACCGGGCCCGCCCGTGCGGGTCGACTCCGTCGTTGCGAACCACGGCGATGTCGAGGGTGCCGCCGCCGAAGTCGAACACGGCGAGGGCCTGCCCGACCGGCACCGGTCGGCGTAGCACGTCGGCGAAGTAGCGGGCCGCGGCGACCGGCTCCGGCACCAGCCGGGTCGCGGGCGCGCCGGACCCGACGGGCGGCGGGCCGGAGGTGGCCGGCCCGCCGGGGATGACCGGCGGCCAGCCGGCACGGGCCACCGCGTGCGCCAGCACCTCCCGGCGACGGGCCCCCCAGCCGGCCGGGTAGGTCAGCGCCGCCGGCGGCAGGAAGCCGACCGCCTCCACCGCCGACCGGGCCACCGCCGCGAGCACCGCGGCCAGTAGGTCAGCGGTGGGCACGTCATGCGCGCCGAGCAGCACCGTCGGCTCGTCGACCCGGCGTTTCGGGTTCGGCTCGAACCGGGCCGGGTCGGCCTGGGCGAGCCGCTGCGCGTCCCGACCGACGTGCAGCCGGTCGCCGAGAAACACCCCGGACGGCAGGACCGGCACGCCGTCGAAGAGCAGCGGTCGGGTCCGCCCGTCCGGCCAACGCAGCACCGCGACCGTGTTGGAGGTGCCCAGGTCGACACCGAGGGCGAAGCCCTCGTCCTGCCCGGTCATCAGCTGTTCCTCCACCGCACCCCGAACCCGCCCGACACCGACCCCGGGCATGCTACGGGTGACTGACCCGCTGATCAGCGATCGGCCGGTCAGCCGACCAAACGGCGGCGGGCGACCTCGGCGAGGGTGACCGCAGCGGCCACACTGGCGTTGAGCGACTCGACGTCGGAGTGCATCGGGATGCGTACCCGCAGATCGCAGGTCTCGCCGACGAGCCGGGACAGCCCGCGACCCTCGGAACCGACCACCACGACCAGCGGACCCACCGCAGCCTCCAGGTCATACAGGTCGGTCTCGCCGTCGGCGTCCAGGCCGACCACGACGAACCCCTCGGCCTGGCACTTCTTCACCGCCCGGGTCATGTTGACCACCTGGCTGACCGGGGTCCGGGCGGCCGCACCGGCGCTGGTCCGCCACGCGGTGGCGGTCATCCCGGCGGCCCGCCGCTCCGGCACGAACACGCCGTGCGCGCCGAACGCGGCCGCCGAGCGCACCACCGCGCCGAGGTTACGCGGATCGGTCACCCCGTCCAGCGCGACCAGCAGCGGCTCCGGCTGCTCGGCGGCGGCGGCCAGCAGGTCCTCGAACGGCTCGTACGCGTACGCCGGTACCTGCAGCCCGACGCCCTGGTGCAGCACGCCGCCGGTCATCCGGTCCAGCTCGGCCCGGGTGATCTCCAGGATCGCGATGCCCCGGTCACCGGCGGTCCGTACCAGCTCGGTGACCCGGTCGTCGACGTCGATGCCCTGGGCGACGTAGAGCGCGGTGGCCGGAACGTTGGCCCGCAGCGCCTCGACCACCGGGTTGCGGCCGACCAGCAGCTCCGGGGCGTCCTTCGGCGGGTGCGCCTTACGGCCCGGGGAGACCCGCGGCCCGGACCGGGCACCGCCGCGGGCCAACCGGCCGGTGGCCGGGCCGCCCCGGCTGCGGCCACCGCCGCCCCAGGTGGTGTCCTTCGTCCCGGGTACGCCGATCTTCGGCGCGCGCCCCTCGGCGGCCGCCGCCCGGCGTTCCTTCTCCTGCTTCCAGGCGGTCTTGTTCGGCAGCTTCTCGGTGCCGGAGTAGCCCTTGTGCCACGGCCGTTCGTCGGCCGGCAGGGTGCGGCCCTTGCCGGCCAGGCCGGACCGGTTCTTGCCGCCGGAGCCCTGGGTGGTGCCCTTCTTGGGGGTGACCCGCCGGCCACGTCGTTGCGAGTTGCCGGGCATCAGGTCTGCTCTCCAATGGTCCAACGGGGGCCGTGCGGGGTGTCCTCGACCGTGACGCCGGCCTGCTTGAGCTGGTCACGCACCGCGTCGGCGGCGGCCCAGTCGCGGCGGGCGCGGGCCTGCGCCCGCTGGTCGAGGGCGAGGGCGATCAGCGCGTCGACCGCGCCACGCAGTTCGTCGCGCGGGGCGGCGTCGCCCCACGACGGGTCGAGCGGGTCGAGGCCGAGCACGCCCAGCATGGCGCGGACCCGGCCCAGGCTGGCCCGGACCGCGTCATCATCACCGCCGGCCAGCAGGTTGTTGCCGTCGCGGATCTCGTCGTGCAGCACGGCGAACGCGGCCGACGTGTTCAGGTCGTCATCCATCGCGGCGGCGAACCCCGCCGGCATGCCGGTGGCGGCGACCGCGCCGACCTGCTCCGCCGCCCGCCGGACGAAACCCTCGATCCGCCGGTACGCGGTGGAACTCTCCAGTAGGACGTCGTCGGAGTAGTCGATGCGGGACCGGTAGTGCGCCGCAGTCAGGTAGTAGCGCAGCTCGACCGGACGCACCCCGAGCCGGGCGACGTGATCGAGGTCGATGACGTTGCCCAGTGACTTGCTCATCTTCGCCGCGCCCAGGTTGAGTAGCCCGTGGTGCACCCAGTAGCGGGCGAACGGCAACCCGGCCGCCCTGGACTGGGCGACCTCGTTCTCGTGGTGCGGGAAGGTCAGATCCAGCCCGCCGCCGTGGATGTCGAATTCGGGGCCGAGGTAACGCCAGCACATCGCCGAGCACTCGATGTGCCAGCCGGGCCGGCCCGGACCCCACGGCGAGCGCCAGGCCGCGTCGGCGGGCTCCCCCGGCTTGACGCCCTTCCAGAGTGCGAAATCGCGCGGGTCGCGTTTGGCCCGGTCGGCGCCGTCGCCGGCCGGCTGCATCGCGTCGGGGCGCTGCCCGGACAGCGCGCCGTAGTCGGCGTACGAGGCGACGTCGAAGTAGACGTCGCCGCTGCCGTCACCGGCCGGGTAGGCGTGGCCGCGGTCGATCAGCCGCTCGATCAGCTGGTGCATCTCCGGGATGTGCCCGGTGGCGCGCGGCTCGTACGTCGGCGGCAGCACGTTCAGGCTGCGGTACGCGGCGGCCAGCAACAGTTCGTTGGCGTACGCGATCGACCAGAACGGCTGACCGGCGGCGGCTGCCTTGTCCAGCACCTTGTCGTCGACGTCGGTGATGTTGCGGATGAAGGTGACCCGCAGCCCCTGGTGGGTCAGCCAGCGACGGAGCACGTCGTAGTTGACACCGGAGCGAAGGTGACCGATGTGCGGGGCGGACTGGACGGTGACGCCACACAGGTAGACGCTGACCTCGCCGGGCTGGCGGGGCACGAAGTCCCGCACGGACCGGGTCGCGGTGTCGTACAAGCGGAGCGTCACGCTACGAGGGTACCGACTGGCACCCGTCCGTACTCTGTCGGTGTGCACGCGCGAGGGGCGGAGACGGCGCAGACCCTGGACCGGGGGCTGCGCCTGCTGGGCCTGGTCGCCGAGGCGACCGGCGGGATCACCGTCACCGAGGCCGCCGGCCGGCTCGGCATCGGTCGGGCCGCCGTCTACCGGCTGGCCACCACCCTGGCCGCGCACGGCATGCTGCGCCGCGACGCCGCCGGCCGGTTGCGGCTCGGTGCCGGGCTGCTGCAGCTGGCCCGGCGGGCACAGCCGCTGCTGGCCGATGCCGCGCTGCCGGCGCTGCGCCGGCTCGCCGAGTCCTCCGGCGCCACCGCCCACCTGACCGTCGCCGACGGAGTGGAGGCGGTGGCGCTGACCGTCGTCGAGCCGAGCTGGACGGCGTTCCACGTGGCGTACCGGGCCGGGTCGCGGCACCCGGTCGGTCGCGGTGCCGCCGGCCGCGCGATCCTGGCCGGCCGTGACGGTACGCCCGGACCGGTGACCAGCAGCGGCGAGTTGCAGCCCGGCGCGTACGGGGTCGCCGCCCCGGTGCTCGGCGTGCCCGGCCTGGAGGCCAGCGTCGGGGTGGTGACGATGGGCACCCTGGACATGCCGGCGATCGGCGCGCAGGTGCAGGCGACCGCCGAGGCGGTGTCCCAGCTGCTCGCCAGCGAGCTGTGACCGCTTCCTCCGAGGATGCGCGGGGCCGTTCAGAACAGGTCGGCGAGGGCGTCGGGCAGCTGCGCCAGACTGGTGACCTGCGCGTCCGGACGCACCTCGGGCGGGCACGACTCGCCGCGCCGGTTCAGCCAGACGGCCCGCAGCCCGGCCGCCTGGGGGCCGACCACGTCGTGCGGGATCGAGTCGCCGACGTAGACCACCCGGTCGGCGGCGGTGACCCCGGCGGCGGTCAGTACGGCGTCGTAGAACCGCTGGTCCGGCTTTTTCGGCAGGCCGTCGACGTGGGCGTACACCTCGAAGGCGAACTGGCCGCGCAGCCCGCACCGGTCGGCGCGGCTGTTGCCGTTGGTGGCCAGGCCGACCGCGTACCGGCGGCGCAGCCGGTCCAGGGCGGGCAGCGTGTCGGCGTACGGCCGGCTGAGCGCGAACCGGCGCTCGAAGAAGATCGCGGTGATCCGGTCCAGCTGCTCGGGCAGGCCGACCCGGTCCAGCGACCGGGCCAGGGCGCCCCGGCGGATCTGCATCACCGGCGCGGACGGGTCGGCGGCGAACGCGGCCGCCCAGTCGTCGGCCATGTCGCCGAGGGTCAGCTCGGCGGCGCGCGGGGTCAGCCGGCGCAGCTCGGTGAGGACGGTCTGCAGCGCGCCGGTGACCGCGGGCCGCAGGTCGACGAGGGTCTCGTCGACGTCGAACACCACGGTGGTAATCACCCCACCAGGGTATGCCGACTCAGCTGGGCCGGGTCATCCGCAGAACGTCCAGCGCCGCATCCAGCTCGGCGGCGGTCAGCGTGCCGGCGTCGACGTGGCCGCGTTCCAGCACCACCGCGCGGATCGACTTGTTCTCGGCGAGCGCCTGCTTGGCGATCGAGGCGGCCTCGTCGTAGCCGAGGTGGCGGTTGAGCGGGGTGACGATCGACGGCGACCCTTCGGCGTACGCCAGACAGGTCTCCGGGTCGGCGGCGAGGTCGGCGACGCAGCGCTGGGCCAGCAGCCGGCTGGCGGCGGCCAGCAGCCGGACCGCTTCGATCAGGTTGCTGCCCATCACCGGCAGCATCACGTTCAGCTCGAAGTCGCCCTGGCTGCCGGCGAACGCGATCGTCGCGTCGTTGCCGATCACCTGGGCGCAGACCTGGCGTACCGACTCGCAGACCACCGGGTTGACCTTGCCCGGCATGATCGACGACCCGGGTTGCAGGTCGGGGATGCGCAGCTCGCCGAGGCCGGCGCGCGGGCCGGAACCCATCCACCGGATGTCGTTGGCGATCTTGTAGAGGCCGACGGCGATGGTGCGCAGCTGCCCGGACGTCTCCACCAGGGCGTCGCGGGCGCCCTGGGCCTCGAAGTGGTTGCGGGCCTCGGTCAACGGCAGCCCGGTCGCGTCGGCCAGCCTGGCGATGACGGCGGCGGCGAAGCCGGGCGGGGTGTTCACCCCGGTGCCGACGGCGGTGCCGCCCAGCGGCAGCTCGGCCAGCCGGGGCAGGATCGAGCGCAGCCGTTCCTGGCCGTAGCGGACCTGTGCGGCGTAGCCGGAGAACTCCTGGCCGAGGGTGACCGGGGTGGCGTCCATCAGGTGGGTACGCCCGGCCTTGACCACGGTCGCGAACTCGTCGACCTTGCCTTCCAGCGCGGTCGCCAGCTCGTCGAGGGCCGGGATCAGCTCGTGCACCACCTGATGCGAGGCGGCCAGGTGGATCGAGGTCGGGAAGACGTCGTTGCTGGACTGCGAGGCGTTGACATGGTCGTTGGGGTGCACCGGCCGGTCCAGTTCACGGGCGGCGAGGGTGGCCAGCACCTCGTTGGTGTTCATGTTCGACGAGGTGCCCGAACCGGTCTGGAACACGTCGACCGGGAACTGGTCGTCGTAGCCGCCGGAGGCGACGTGCGCGGCTGCGGTGACGATCGCCTCGGCGATCCCGGCCGGGATCACCCCGAGGTCGGCGTTGACCTGCGCGGCCGCACCCTTGATCTGGGCGAGCGCGCGGATCTGGGCGGATTCGAGCGTACGGCCGGAGACCGGGAAGTTGTGCACCGCGCGTTGGGTCTGCGCCCGCCACAGCGCGTCGGCGGGGACGCGCACCTCGCCCATCGTGTCGCGTTCGATCCGGTAGCCCTTGTCCCGGACGCCGTCCTCGCTGATCCCGCCGTCGCTGATGCCCTCGTCAGTCACCCTTCCCATCCTGCCCCGACCGGCGGCACCCCGCAGGGCGGTTACTCGCGGGTGGCGGCGGGCTACCCCTCGCGGGTGGTGGCGTCGCTGGTCGTGCCGCCGGCCGGCGTACCCATGCCGCCGCTGGTGGCGTCACCGGTCGTGGTCGGCGCCACCTTGCCCCGACCGCGGCTCTTCTTCCCCCGGCCGGGCTCTTTGGCCCGACCGGGGCCGGTGGCGCGGCGGGTGCTGGCCGGGCCGGCGGTACCACCGGTGGTGGTCAGGCCGCCACCGGAGCGGGTCGGGCCGCCGTCGCGCAGCGTCTCGGCCGGGATCGGCACGTCGGCCGGGTCGTCAAGGTCGCGCTCCTTCACCTCCCGGACCGGGTCGTTCGGCGGCGCGACGACGTCGTCCAGGATCTCCTGGCGGTACGCCGACCGCTGCTCCAGGTCGTCAACGAACGCCTGCCCCTCGTCGCCGGCCCATCGGGTGTCACCGTCTCGACGCGCCATGTCGCCACCTCTCCCGTCCGTCCCGTCCCGGGTCGGATGCCCCGATCAGCGGCGGCGAAACCCGCGCCGGCCGACAGCCGCCGGTCGGTCACTGGGAAGGACGGTCTGCGGGGTCCCGGTATCGACGGATCAGCCGCTGACTGATGAAGGTGTCCCAGAGTCGGTCCGCGACCGTCGACGGCACCATCCAGGACCGCTGCTGGGCGGCGGCCAGCGTCACCGGCTCGCCGAAGATGTCCAGGAACAACCGGCTGCTGCGATTGAGGGTGAAGACTTCCGCGTCCGCCCTACGGAACAGTTGACGGCTGAGTGGCACCTCGCCGTCCGAGCCCAGACCGTGTTGCATCGCCACCATCCGCCGGTACAACCGCCACAGCTCCGCGTCCTCAGGCGGTTCGACGAAGGTGCCGTTGGCGATGAACAACTGCTCGTCGTCGGATCGGCGGCGTCGGCGTTCGGCGTCCATCACCTCGCGGACGGAAGTGCCGTACCGGTCGTGGTAGAAGAACGAATGGGGAGTGTCCGTGCTGCCCAGCCATGGCCGCTGGTAGTGGGCGCCATCGAGCTGACGTTTGGCGGCCGTCACCTCGTCGCGGGCGGCCGCCGAGATCGGCTCGTCGTAGTCGAGCACCCGTACCACGTCGGATTCGGGCAGCGACCGGACATTGGTGATGCCAAACCGGTCCGGGTCCTTCGCGATGATCGCTCCCGGGGTGAGCTTGAACTCCCCCAGTCCACCGAAGGTCCACAGGTCGCGGTTGTCGACCAGGAAATCGATGCTCTCCAGCGCCTCGGCGCTGGTTTCGGTCGGGAAGCCGGTGAAGCCCATCATCTGCACCCCGATGCCGGCCCCGGCCATCGCCTGCATCGTCTGACGTACCTGTGCGGGACGGGTGCCCTTGTCGATGAGGTCGAGAACACGTTGGTTGCCGGACTCGAAACCGACCGACACCGCCACGCACCCGCTGCGCCGCAGCGTCGCGCACCGCTGGTCGGACCAGTATTTCTCCAACCTGATTTCGGCTCCCCAGCGGAAGTCCAGGTCCTGTTCGATGACTTTCTCGGCGAAACGCAGGATGGTCGCAGGAGCCAACACGTCCACCGAAAAATAAATGAACTTCGCGAATTTCGACAGCTGCGCGACATCCCGCACCATCGTGTCCGCAGTGTCCTGCCGCCAAGGGCTCGTCGGACCGTCGGTGTTCAGCCCGTAGTCACAGAACGTGCACTTGTTCCAGTAGCAGCCCCGGCTCGGGGCGTAGTAGACGAACCGCTCGGGGCTGAGGTAGAGATCCCACGGCAGCCCGGAGAAGTCCGGGGTGGGAATCTGCGCCAGCCGCTCGTAACGCAGCGGCAGCAGCCGCTGCGCCCCGAACCGCGGATGCAGCCGGACGTTCGGGTGCCCCGCCGGCAGGGTGCCGACCGCCACCGCGTCCAGGATCTCGGTGTACGCCGTTTCGCCCTCGCCCACGACGATCGCGTCGAAATCGGTGAGGATCTCGAAGACGTGCCGCCGGTCGGTGGCGCACTTCCACAGGTCGGAGATCTCGGTGCCGCCCGTGATCAGGAACGCGTCCGGACAGGTCTGTTTGATCAGCCGGGCCAGCCACAGGGTGAACGGCAGCTGCCACTGGTACGTGGTGCTGATCCCGATGACCTGGTAGTTCCCGGCCGCCAGCCGGGGGAGCAGGACGTCGGTGTAGTAAGGCTGGAACGGCCGGTTGAGCCGAGCGAGCAGGTCGTGGTCGGTCAGCGCGGCGAGCGACCCGATGGACAGTGCCGGCGGCGACTGCAGCCGGAATCCGGCGCGGAACTGTCCCGGGATGCCGGTCGTGCCGAGTACGTCCATCCAGGCGATGACTCCTTCCACCGCGTCCTGGTAGTGGCCGTAGTCGTAGAACAGCTCCGGGTCCTGTAACACCTGTACGCTGCGGCGGACCCGGTCCGGGTCCGGATCGGCGAGACCGAGCCGGGCGGCACGGCCGAGCCCGTCCAGCGCGGCACGGCCGAGCCCGTTCAACGCGGCGCCGGAGCCCGAGGCGTCGGGTCCGCCGCCGCCCGGTGCGGACAGCTCCCGCTCCAGCCAGGCCAACCCGCCGGGACTGTACGAGTAGTGAAATGCCTCGATGTTGGCGTCGATGATGTCCGCTGGCGCGTGCCCCTGCGCCCGGGCGTAGGAGTCGATGTAGTTCAACGAGTGGTAACCCGAGGTCGGATCGGTCAACGGCGGGTAGATCAGCGCGGCGCGCACGGTGCTGGTCACGGTGTCTCCTGTCGGGCCGGCGCCGGACCGGCGGCGACCGGGAATTGGGCGGCGCCGGCTGGCAGGGCGGGGTCGCCGAACATCCGTAGGTACGCCACGAACGGCTCGGCGGCCAGCCGGAACGCCTCCAGATCGACGAAGCCGCGGTCCCACGCCGCCGCTTCGAGACCGTCCAGGTCGCACCCCCAGTACCGGGCAAAGGTCTGATCGATGGTGTTGGTCCGGAACCGCATCCGCCCGCCCGCGACACCGGGACCCTCGATGGTGGGGATCGACGCGGTGTTGAGCCGTTCCGCGACCGCCACCACTTGGCGCGCGGCCGCCATGACCGGTTCGGTGTGCAGTCGTGCCGGGATCATCCACGCCGCCAGCGAATGGAACGAACAGGTGCCCAACGCTCGGACCAGCATCGTGAGCAGCGCTTCCTGCGGCGGAAGTGACTGATCGTGGGTGGTGAGCCAACCTCCAGTGGGCCGGTCGAGACCATGGCCGACCGCGGTGGCCAGGGCGAGCTCCACCAGCTCCGGATGATCCGGATCCACGTCGGCCAGGCCGGCCAGCACGGAGTCGCGGTGTGCCCGTGGGTAGTCCGGGTGCAGCAGCATCAGCGCGGTCAACAGGTCCCGCTCGGTGACCCACCGCCCGCCCACGTCGCGCCCGGCGTTGCGAGCGTGCCAGGCGTCGAGAAACCGGGTGTGCAGGTTGTCGATGGGCAGGTCGTCGGCGTCCCAGGGGCGCAGCGCCGGTGCGTCGCAGGCCGCCATCGACAGCAGCAGGCGGGCGTCGGCTGCCTTGGCGTCGTACGGGTGGTGCCGGCGCCAGGTCAGCAACCGGTCGGCGGCGGCGCCAGCCACTGGGGAGTGGCTGGTGGCGGCACGGCCGAGCGACCGGTACGACCGGGACCGGAAGGGCAGATCCCGGGCGATGTCCAGGAGCAGATCGGCCTCGGTCTGGTTCAGCGCGGCGCCGGACACCGCACGGCGTAGCGCCAGACGGATGTTGACCAGCGGCTCACTGTAGGCGCGGTAACCGTCCTCGGCCGGGCCGTGCACCACGGCGACCTCGTCGTCGCCGGTGACGACGAGGTCTCGGTACAGCGCGAAGACGTCGCCGACGCCCCGCATGCCGTACGGGTGGAGCTCGGCGGCGCGTAGTGCGCCCATGCTGCTGCTGCCGGCGACCACGACGCCCCGGTGCAGCAGTTCGAGGATCTCCCGATGACGCACTGCGGCGACCTGCAGGAACAGTCCGTCGATGAGCAGTACCCGGTCGCCGGGGCGCGCGTCGAGCCGCAGCAGGTCGCCGTGCGCGACCGGTGGCAGGAAGATCGCCTGTGGCAGCAGCGTGGCAGCCTCGTCGACGGGCAGGCTGGGTCCCAGGTGCACGAAGTCCTTACGCATCGGTGGCTCCCGGCCGGATCGACAGCGCCCGTTCGTCGAACATCAGCAGGCCGGGCGCGAAGACCTTGCTGATCGGGATTCCGATGTCGTCGTGGGTCAGATCGACGCAGAACGGTTCGATGCCGGTGGCCGCCAGTACCTGATGGCCGAGACGCGAGACGACGTCCGACACCCGGGCCGGTGGCGGTGGGGCCGGTGGAACTGGAGCCTGCGGCCGGTTCACCGTGCTGGGGTGTACCGGTGCCGCGGTGGCCGGCCGGTAGGCGGTGGCGTCGATGTCGTCGCGGGCGCCGGAGACCGTGACCAGCCGGGATTGTGCCGCCTCCGACATCGCCCGGCCGACGGCGATCTGCGGGTCGACGTGGCAGCCGAAGCCGCCGAAGGTGATCGGCAGGTCCGGTGACCAGATTGAACTCGCGTAGCAGGGCACCCCGATCCGGTTGGTGATATCGCAGACCTCGATCCAGCAGCCGGCCTGGTCGAGTGCCTGATGGATCCGCTTCGTCAGCGGATTGGTCGCCGTGGACGGGTCGACGTAGCGTCGCTGATTCAGCGGTGCTGTCGTGTACGGGGCGATGCAGTCGCGTTCGATCAGTTCGAGCAGCGCGTGCAGAGTCGCTTCGGTGCGGGTGTTACCACTGGCCAGACCGTTGCTGGTCGGGGTGAACAGCATGCGGTTCCAGTCCCGGCGGGTGGTGAAGTCGAGCAGGATCGTGGCCAGCGGGACCAGTACGGGGGTGCCGGTAACCAGCCCGTGCCCGACCACCCAGTCCAGCACCACGCGATCGGTCAGAGGTGAACGCGGTGCCAGATGCAGGGACCGTAGTTCGTACGACAGGTCGAGGTCCCCGGCAGGCGACCGTGTCACGATCTCCAACCGGGGATTCTCCGCGTGCCAGGACTCGATGCTCTCCATCACCGCCGAGACGCGGGATTGCTCCGGTGTCGCGCCGGTGCCGACGCTGACCGCCATGGTCCGGCCGACGGGGCGGTAGGCGGCGTGCACCGGTAGGCCGATCTCGTCGAGCCGGGTGATGTCGGCGACTCTGGTGATCTGGAATCGGCCGCACATCGGTTCTACCCGCTGCCAGGTCTGGGCGACCGTGGCTGTCCGGTAGGTCCCGGCGTGGAAGGCGATGGCCTCCGGGGAAGCAGGCATCGGGTCCTCCTCGATCGTTCTAGATGAAGATGACCGCGACGATGTTGATGTTGTTGTCGTCCTCCGGTGCCCGCCCGGCGGCCACCGCGTCGAGTTCGGATTCGGTGAGCTCGCTCGGGTCGATCAGCGGGGTCTCGGGCACGTGCAGGACGTGCCGACCGGGCGCGCTGTTCCAGTCGGCCATGATCTCGTCCTTGGTGTACATCGTGGATGGCTGAGCGCGGTCGACGATGACGGTGGCGCCCTGCTCGACCGGCAGGCCGGCCCGCCGCGCGTACGCCGTCGGGTCTTCCAGCAGCTTCTGCAGCTCTTCGTCGCTGCTCCACACTGCCGTGACCAGCTCGGAGTACTTGGCGCCGAACCTGGCGTCGAATTCCTGGGGCATGTCGGTGTTCCCTTCTTACCGGAGCGAGGGGTCGGGGGATTGACTAACGCTAGGAACAGTTAATGAAACCAATCAAGGGTTTTCTGTTCCTGCCACCAAACGAGGAATTCGGGGGCCGATCGTGACACCGATCGGTGGCGCGGTGGCCCGGCCCACCGCCCGGCACACGACGGTGGTCGCGCCTGCTCGCACCGGCCTTGGTCAGGTGCAGCAGCACGGGCAGCAGCAGGCGCAGCTGGCGTCCAGACCGGCGACCACGGCGTCGAGTTCGTGCTCGGCGAGCTCCGTGGTCTCCACGGCGGATATCCGAGGCACGACCAGGGTGAACGTGCCAGTGACTTCCGCGTTGAACCATTGGTCGACCTGGGTGTCGAGGCTCGGTTCGGCGTCGGCGACGTCGCGGACGACGACGAGCCGCACGCCGTCGGGCAGGGTCAGGCCGAATGTTGCGAGCAGCTCGGCCGGACGGGTGTCGAGCTCGGCTTCGGTTTCTGGATCGGCCCAGACCTCGGCGACGAGCCTGCTGTATGCGGCGACAAATGTCGCACGGTCTTTGGGTGTCATGTCCACTCCTGTCACATCGCGGCGGCCGATGAGCCGGTAAATGTCCGGTATGAATTCAGGATGCGCGACGGATTGGCCGATTGACAGCCGTGGCCGTCGATGTCATGAAGCCCTGCCGTCGGAGTCGCCCGCGCGGTCGCTGCCGGTGTCAACCGAGGATCTGGCCTGGACGGCGGTGATGATAGCCGCGATCGTCCTTGATCGACAGTCGTAGTTCTACGAATGTCGCCCCCGTGCGCCGGTTCCTAGGCTGCTGGTGTCGACGTTGGGAGGCGTACGTGTCGGTTGACCAGATTGCCAACGAGTCCGCCCGCAGGGATGCCGACCCGTCGGACGCCCGACCGGGGACGGCCACGTACTCGGTCGACCAGCTCGCCCACAAGGTCGGCATGTCACCGCGCAACATCCGGGCGCACCAGGCGCGCAAACTGCTCCCCCCGCCGGTACGCAAGGGACGGGTCGCCTGCTACGACGATGGACACGTACGCCGCCTGGAGAGCATCAAGGCGTTGCAGCGGCAGGGGTTCAACCTGGTGTCCATCGAGGCGATGCTCGGCGTACGGGGTGCGGACAACGGCACCGACGGGCTCACGGTGATGCTCGCGCGCCTCGGTGCCGAACGGCCGTCGCTGATTCACGCGCTGATCCGGCATCAGGTGGTCGGCCGAGGTGCCGACGGCATGCTCCGGGTGATCCGGCCCCGTGCGGTGCGCTCGGCTCTGGACCTGCACCGGGTAGGGATGGGCACCGTGCCGTCCCTGCAGGTGCTCAGCGAGGTACTCGACAGCCTGCGGCCGATCGCCGACGAGCTACTCGCGGCGGTGAGCGCCCGGATGGTCGCTCTGGCACCCGGGGTGGTCCGCTCCGCAGGCCGGTCGTGGGACGAGCTCGACGACGACGTGCTGCTGCTCACCCAGGGCCTCATCGGCCTGCTGGCCGAGGCGTTCCGGGCCGCGGTCGAAACCCGGGCGGAGGAACACGTCACGACGCTGATCGACGAGCAGTCCGACCTCGGGCTGCAGATCGAGGACGTGACGCTCCTCGACAACGGTTGAACCGCGTCGTACCCGGCGGTCCCTGCCGCCCTGTCGTCCGCGCGGGCCGCGCTCGACCGCCTTGCTACCCCATCTCTTCCTGTGTGAGCACACCGGCCATCGGTACGGGGTGCTCCTGCTGTTCGGGAGTGGTGACGGCAAGCAGTTGTCGGGAGGCGAGCCGGTGGAACAACCCGGCCGGGTCCGCCATCAGCGTGTCGAAGTCGCCCTGCTGCACGATGTGTCCCCGGTCGAGCACGACGATCGTGTCCGCCTGCCGCACCGTGGACAGCCGATGTGCGATCACCACCCGGGTCGCGGACAGCCGACCGGTGCTCTCGGTCACCAGATCCTGGGTCCGGTTGTCCAGCGCGCTGGTCGCCTCGTCGAAGAAGACGATCCGGGGTCGGTGCACCAGCGCCCTGGCGATCAGCACCCGTTGGCGCTGCCCGGCGGAGAGCGTCCCGCCACCGAACGGCACCATCGTGTTCAGCCCCATCGGAAGCTGGTTCAGGTCGTCGTTCAGGCCGGCCATCCGCGCGGCCTCCCACACCTCGTCCAGGCTGTACGAGCCGGCGCCGCAGATGTTCTCCCGCACGCTGCCGGCGAACAGTTTGCCGTCCTGCAGGACCACACCGCACTGGCGGCGGACCGCGTGTGTGTCGAGGTCGGCCAGGTCCTGACCGTCGTAGAGCACCACGCCGGAATCCGGCTGTTCGAAGCCGAGCAGCAGCCGCAGCAGCGACGACTTGCCGGACCCGCTGGGACCTACCACCGCGACCAGCTCACCCGGACGGATCCGTAGGTCGAGGTCGGACAGGACCGGTGGGTCGTCCGGCTGGTAGGCAAAGCTCACCCCGTGCAGCGAGATCTCGCCGCGCAGCTCGCCTGGGTCGACCCGATCCGGCAGCCGCTCCGGCCGCGCCGCAATGATCTCTCGTAGCGCGCCGAGTCGTGGTAGCGCCGCGATCACCTCCACCCCGGCTGAAGCGAGTACCAGCAGCCCGCCGAGGATCATCGCGAAGCAGATGTTGACGACGAAGAACTGGGTGATTCCGACCTGCCCGGCGAGCGGGCCGGCCAGCACCGCGAACAGGATCAGCTGGCCGGCGATCGGCAGGACGGCGGCGACGGCGAGCATCCCGGCCTGGGCGTGTCGGACGCCTTGCAGCCCGGCCCGGGCGGTCGCCGCCCGATGGGTCCACCGGGCGTACGCCCGCGCCTCGGCCCTGGCGAGTTTGATCTTCACGATCCCGCCGAGCAACTGGTTGGTCAGCGCCGCGGTTTCGTTCTCGGCTCGCAGTGCGACCCGCTGCCGCCGGACGATCAGGTAGCCGAACGCGGCGAAGAGCGACGCGGACCCGGCCGCGACGACGCTCGCCCACAGCCCGAGTGTCGGTTCGACGACGAACAGCAGTACGCTCGCGGCCGTCACGGTGCCCACCGCCCCGACGATCTGCGGAACGAGGCTGTTGAGCGACTCGCCGACGAACGAGACGCCGAGCAGCGCGTTGGCCAGCTCGCCGCTGGGGCGGCGGCTGAAGAACCGGGCCGGCAGGCGCATCACCCGGTCCCAGACCGCCAGCTGAGCGCCGGACTCGGCGCGGCCGGCGAGGCGCAGCAGCCGCAGGTTCTGGGCGATCCCGGCCAACAGCCCGACCACCGCGCCGGACAGCAGGAGCACGAGGAACCCGCCGAGCCCGTGCGTGGTGCCCTCCCGGGCCAGCCGGCCGAGGACCAGGCCGGTGACCACCGGGGTGGCCAGACCCAGGACCGCCACGACGGTCGCGGCCAGCAGCAACGCCCGGGCGTCGGCGCCGCCACCGGCGAAGGCAAGCCGGAGCAGGTCACGCATGCGGGCCGCCGGCGGGATCGGCGGCTGCACACACGTCGCCTCCGGGCGGAAATCGGCCGCCATGGCGGCCGAGACCGCCACCGCGGCGTGGGTTTCCGGATCGACCTGGTGATAGCGTCCGCGCCGGAACACCAGCGGTACGGCCACCAGCGTCCCCTTCTCGTCAGCGGTGTCGTACCGCCAGCCGATCAGCGGCCCCATGTCGCGGCGCCACCAACGCGCGTCGAGTCGCAACTCACGCAGGTGCAGGCCCGAACGGCGGGCCACCAGCTGTACGGCCTGACGCTCGGTGGCCGGCATCCGATCGCGGTCGGCGGGCTCGCTGACGTCGCCGCCGTACCGGCCGCTGACGACCCGCAGCACCTCGGCCGCCGTCTGGAACAGGTCCTTGCGGGCCCGATCGTCCCAGCCAATCAACCGGGTGCCGGCACCGATCACGCCGATCGCCCGCCGGGCGGAGGAAGCGACCGCCTCGGCATCGGTCTCTTTGCGCTGGGCGACATCGCGCAACAGGTGCCGGTCGCTGTCTGCGATCCGCCCTTCCATCACCCGTAGCAACCGGGTGGTGTGCTGATCCACGGCGATGCGCAGCTGGCGGTGCACCAGCAGATCGCGACTGCGGATACTCTCCACCGCGCACGCCGACTCGGCGGTGATCCAATCTCGTCCGGCGAGCAGCAGCACCTCCTGCTCGCCGGCGACCTCCGATGGTCCGCCGCTGTTGTGGCGCAGGTGGCCACCGGCGCTGCGCAGCCACCACACGCCGGCGACGCCGGTCAGCGAGTTGCCTTCGGCCAAGGAGGTGACCGTCGCGGAGCGCAGCACCTCGGCGTCGCGGGGAGCCTGTCCCCGCCGGGTGGCATCCGCCACCGACATCAACGCCGCGTCGATACCGGCGGTCAGCGCCTCGACCGCCGCTTCGCCGGCCGTACCGGATGCGCGGCTGGCCCGGGTGGTCATCCGAGCGTGTCGTTCCAGCAGCCGGAACGTGCGTCCGGCGAGTGGGCGCAGCGCGGTGCCGGGCAACGGCACCAGGGTCAGCTGCCAGGCACCGATCGCCGTGGAGCTGGGTATCACCGCGCCGTCCGGGATCCTGGCCACGTGCACTCGACGGGCCAGCGTGCCGCCGAGCCGGCGCCGGACCGCGAAGAGGTCGGCGTCACCGCCTTCCACCACGTACGCCGCGACCTGCCCGTCCAGCTGGCGGCTACCCGCCACCGGCGCTCCGACGAACCGGCTGAGCCCGCCGCCGGTGGTGGTGGATGAGGTGGTGGAGGATGCGGGGGCGGGGGTGTCACCGTCGTACCCGATCGTCCCTGCGGAACGGACAGACTCGGTTGAGCTCAACCCATCCTCCTCTCGGGTGGTGTCCACTCAGTGATCCCGTACCAGCCGGGCGTAGGCACCGTTGCGGGCGACGAGCTCCTCGTGGCACCCGCGCTCCACCTCCCGACCGCCGTCGAGCACGACGATCAGGTCCGCGTCGCGGACCGTCGACAACCGATGTGCGACGATGAGGCAGGTCGCGCCGAGTCGGCGTAGGTTCAGATCGATCAGTCGTTCGGTCTCGGCGTCGAGCAGACTGGTCGCCTCGTCGAGCACCAGCACCCTGGGCCGGCGGACCAGAGCGCGGGCGATTTCCAATCGTTGCCGCTGTCCACCGGAGAAGTTCCGCCCGCCTTCGACGATCCGGCTGGCCAGGCCGCCGGGCCGGGCAGAGATCTCCCGGTACATCTCGGCGTCACGTAGTGCCTGGACGACCTCGGCGTCCGAGACCGTCGGATCCCACATCGTCACGTTGTCGCGGACGGTGCCCTCGAACAGCCGCTGGTCCTGGTCCACCATGGCCACGACGCTCGCCCAGAGCTCGCCGTCGACCGCGCCCGGCCGCCGACCGTCGACCGTGACCGCACCCGACCACGGCTCGTACAGCCCGGCGACCAGCCGGCCGACCGTCGACTTGCCGCTTCCCGACCGACCGACCAGGGCGACCCGGGCACCAGGGGCCAGGTCAAGGCTGAACCCGTCCAGCAAGGGCTTGGCCACCGGGTTGTAGCCGAAGGTCACCGCTTCCAGCCGCAGGTGACCGTCCAGCGGCAGCGATGAGCCCGACGGCGCGGGCCGCACCGGCAGTGGATAGCGCTCCACGTCCCCGAGGCGGTTGAGGTCCGCGCTCATGTCCTCGAACTGTGACATCAGGGCGGTGAGGTTCCCGATCGGCCGGTTCATCGCGGTGACCAGTCCCTGCATCGCCACCAGCACGCCGACGGTGAGCGCGCCCTCGATCACCCGTTGACTGCCGAGCGCGAGCAGCACCCCGGCGGTGAGCGTCGCCAGCAGCGGCGGAAGCACCGACAGCAGTGCCGCCGGGATGCCCAGCTGTTGCTGCTTCGAAGCGACCGCGGCCTGCCGGGAGGCGAACCGCTGGAAGCTGCGTTCCTCCGCGCCGGCGGCCTTGACCGTCTCGATCATCTGGATCGTGGTGTAGACCGAGGCGACCAGCCGGCCCCGGTCCGACTGCAGACTCGCCACGGCCGTGGCCCGGCGGGCGGCGACGTGCCGGAGCACCGCCACGTTCGCTCCGGTGAACACCAGCGCGCACAGGCCGAGCACCAGGTCGTAGTGGCAGAGCAGGAGCCCGTAGGCACCGACCAGCAGGGTGTCCACCACGGTGGTCGCCGCCCGCCGGGTCACCACGTCGGCGACCACGTCGTTGCTGCGGATCCGCTGGGCCAGGTCGGCCGCCTGACGCTGGTCGAAGAAGGGCGGCGGCAGCCGGAGCAGGTGGCGGAAGAAGCGCGCCGCGCCGGCCAGCGCCAACGCGGTCTCCGCCCGTACCGTCAGGCGGTGCTGCAGTACGCTCGCGAGCAGCGTCAACGCGGTGGCCACCGCCAGTGCCGCGACCAGTCCGGCGTACGCGGCCGTGTCGCCCTGCAGCAACACCCGGTCGACGAAGACCCGGGCCATCACCGGAATGGTCAGGCCGACCAGCCCGATCACCAGGCTCAGCAGCAGGATCTGGGCCAGGACCGCACCCGGGCTGCGCCAGCGGGCGGCCAGGGCCGGCAGCAGTCGATACCGCGTCCCGCCCCGCCGGAAGTCCGGCCCGGGTCGCATGGTCAGCGCGATCCCGGTGAACGACTCGTCGAACTCCGTCCAGCTGACCTGCCGGGGCCCGGTGGCCGGGTCGTTGATCTGCACCCGGCGTCCCATGCCCTCCAGGACGACGAAATGGTCGAAACGCCAGAAGATGACCGCCGGCAGCGGCAGGGTGGCCAGGTCGGGGAGGTCCAGCTGCATCCCCTTGGCGGTCAAACCGTAGCCCCGGGCCGCCTTGAGCACCGTGGACGCGGTCGACCCGTCCCGGCTCACCCCGCACTGGCGCCGGAGCTCCTCCAGCGGCACGTGTTTGCCGAAGTAGCCGAGGACGATGCCGAGTGCGGCGGCACCACACTCCACCGCCTCCATCTGGATCAGCGTCGGGGTCCGGACCCGGCGCCGCCGGATCTGGACGGACGGTACGGTCGCGGCTTGCGGCTGTGTGGTCTGTGTCAACGTCTCAGCAGCCAATCGATCGGGTTCTCCTGGGCGACGGTGAAGCGGGCCTGCACCTGGCTGGCCGACGTCAACTGAAACGGCGGGGGTGCCTTGGACCAGCGCAGCCCGCCCGGTGCGGACGGATCCGTGGCCAGAGCGACGGTCACCCGTACGACGCTGCCCTCGCCGAGCAGCCGCCGCAGATCGGCACCTGAGCCGAGGAAGGCACGCAGCGAGGCCTCGGTCTCCGGGAAGGTACCGATCGCGGTGACCTGGCCGCGTAGGGTGCCGAACACGTTGCGCGGTACGGCTTCGGCGAGGATCTCGACCTCCGTGCCGAGCTGCAGCAGCGGGGCGGTCGCCGCCGGCGCGTACACCACCGCCTGCAGCGCGTCGCCTGGCGCGTCGAGCCGCTCCAGGTCCGCGACGTGCACGCCCGGGTTCAACATCTCGCCTTCGGAAACCAGCCAGCTCACCACGTACGCGTCCCAGGGGGCGGTGGCGACGCGGATCTCGCCGGTGTCGTCCCGGAAGCTGTACAGCGGGCTGCCCTTGGCCACCCGTTGGTGCGGTTCCGACCACACCTTGATCAGCTGTCCACTGTCGAAGGAGTCGAATGCCGAGATGCCGCTGGAGTGGATCAGTACGCCGTTGGCGTCCACGGTCCGGGGAATCTCGGTGACCACCGCCCAGATCCCGGCCGTTCCGACCACGATCACCAACACCACGGTCATCAGCCAGCCGGGTACGGTCGCCAGCCGTACCACCTCGTCGAGCTGCTCCGGCGCCTCCAGACGGCGCAGCGCCTGTCTACGGAACTTCACCGCAGCTCCTCACTCCCCCACCGGCTCGTCGGCTGGTACGCCGAGCGCGAAGTCGGCCACGTTCGGCTCCACCAGTGGATCCAGCCCGGACATCTGGGCGAAGGCGGCCGAGTCGCCGGCCCCGAGCGCGCAGGGCGCCAGCCGCATGGCGGTGGCGACCAGATACATCAGCCCGGTCAGTACGCCCGCGTTCTTGAGCGTCATGGCGTAGCTCATTCCCTCGTACTTCCACATCAGGCGCTGCACCCGTGCGGTGATGACGAACAGCACCTGGGGCGGCTGGGTCATCGCCGCCGCCGCGCGGGCGTAGTTGAGCACCCGGTCGGTGATGGCGCCGCCGGCCGCGACGGCTTCCAGCCGGTGTTCCGCGGCGTCGTAGTGGTACAGGCCGGGATCGATGCCCGCGCAGTGGTGCACCAGTGGATATATTTCGAGTTCGTGGATGCCGCCGCCACCGGGGTACGGCCGGCGGCCGACCTCCTGGCCTCCCACGGTCCCGGCGGCCGTGGTGCGCTGCACCCGGTAGAGGAACTCGGCGAGCTGTTCGCGGGTCAGCGCGGTGACCGGATGGTGTTGGCGGATCGTCCGGCGGGTTTCGACGATCTCGGCGAGCGACCGCTCGGTCTTCGCGATCAGTTTGAGGTCCGGCACCGGCAGTGCAACGGTCCGTGCGGTGGGGAATCGCTGAGCCAGAGGTTCCGGCGGTAGCCGGCCCCGCAGCCGGTAGGTTCCCCCGACCGGTAGGGCGTGTCGTCCCGGCCGGGACCGATCGTGCAACCGCAGCTCCTCCGGTGCCCAGTAGACCAGCGGTGCCGCCGTGCTCTCCGCCGCGTGGTCCGCCGTACCCGCGAGGACCCGTGCGGTGAGCATCTCGTCGAGGATCCGCCCCGCTGCGGCCCAGTCGAGCCCGAGCTGTCCGGCCGCTGACGTCACGTCGACGCCGTCGTCGCCGGCGGCGGTCGCGACCACCGACGCCAACCGCCGGTCACGGCACACCAGCACCGTCCGGCCGAGCGGCGTGGACGCCTGGATCGCACCGTCGACGGCGGCGAGCGTGGCGAACCGGGACATCCGGTAGGCCTCACCCGAGGTGTGACGCACTGGCGTCGCCTTGCTGTCGGTGCCGAGTCCCTGCGGGATGATGTCCAGGATCGGCCGATCCGGAACATACAGCCGTCGGGACAGCCAGGAGTGGGCCAGCAGCCGGCGGATCAGCACCTGGGCGGCGAGCGTACGCTGTTCTCCCTCCAACGCGGTGACCAGCCGGTGGACTTCCAGGTCGCTGACCCAGTGTTCGGCCAACCGCAGCATCAGCGCGCGGGCCCCGATACCGAGCCGGACCAGCGGCAGCCGGAACCGGCTCTGCTGCAGGTGCAACGTCCCGTCCTCGTCGGTGACCAGGTCGGCGTCGGTGCGCAGCCGGTACGCCTCCTGTAGCTGCGTCGTACCCGGTTGACTGGTCACCGGCTCCACTCCGATCCTGTTGACTGTTTCCGGACCGCCCACGGCTATCCACCCCGGCCGGACGGCTAGAAGAAGACGTTGAGTGGGTTGATGCCGGGCTCGTCCAGCGCTCGCGGAGCGCGGCCGAGCGTCTGCGGCACCTGCCACAGCCGCCCCGCGCCGAGCCGACGCCAGAAATGGCGCAGCCCGGGAACGATCACCTTCACCACCGCCAGTTCCAGATCGGGCCGGGACTGGTCGACCACGATCACCTCCAGTCCCGCCTCGGCTGCGAGATCAACGCATCGCCGTACGTCCTGGGTCTGGTCGCCGCTGGACGTCGGGTGGCGGTCACCGGCCCGGGTCGGCTGCTGTGCGGGGTCGGGCAGCAGCCAGGGCTGCTCGGCGACGCGCACCGTGGTGAACCAGCGCAGTGTGTCCGGATCGTCCACCCCGTAGCGGGTTCCGTTCGACACACCGGCGAAGGCCGCCGGCAGGAACTGGTTCATCTCAGTCAGTGCCCTGGTCAGCGCGGCGTGCGGGTCGAGGTGCGCGCCGAAACCGACCAGGACGTCCTCCGGATCGCCGTCGACGAGCCGGGAGACCGCCGCGAACGTCGGCACTGCGAGGTCGGCGGTGAGGTCCAGCACCCACAGCTCGCGCCGGTGTTCGTCCGCGTAGTACGTCCGCAACGAGTCGATCCAGGGGTCGTCGAAGGAGTCGAGGTCCACTCCGGGCAGCCGGGACCGGTGGTACCACCAGATCGCCACGCTGTCCCGCTCGACGAGCTCGCAGAACCCGTGCAGGATCGCCTCCAGCCGGTTGGCGCCCGCCGCGCATCCGTTCGAGTCCGCCGAGCAGACCTGCAGGCCGGCGAGTTCCGGGTGGCCGTACCAGCAGTACGCGGCCGGCACCTCACGGGCGCGGTCCCGGGTCAGTGACCAGCCGGTGGTCCAGTCCAGTTCTTGATCGTCGGCCAGTGGGCGGGGAATCCGGTGCAGATGGCTCGACGTCGCGTTGAGCCGGTCTCGACCGGCGTACTGGTGCGGCGAGAAAAGCAGCAGATCACGCAGGTGTACGGCCCGCTCCGGGCCGAGGTCACGGTAGCTGGCCCGGTGCACCGGTCGGTCGTCGCGCCACACCCCGCAGTAGCGTTCGATCGCCTCACCGATGGCGCTCACCCGCGCCTGCGGGTCGGTGGTGCCCTTTCCGCCGCTGTTGCCCCGCAGGCTGCGCCGCAGTGACAACGGCTGGGTCGGCTGGGCGAAGTTGTGTCCGGCGAGGTAGGTATGGAACGGGCCCTGCCCGGGCTCCGCCAACGGTGTCAGCCGGGTGACCACCCCGAGGTAGCGACTGACGTGCTTGTCCAACACGGCCAGCAGCTCCGGGACGGGGACGTCGCGCATCCTGTCGAGCCCGCGTTCCGTCCGGCGGCCGACGGGCGACGACGACGTGAGCGGAATCCGGGGGTCGGACTTGGCCAGCAGATCAGGGTCGCCACAGGCCGGACAGTGCGGAAGACGAACCAGGTGGTGGCTGTCGGCCGTGAACTGCACAGTGTCCAGCGCCATCATCCGCCCGGTGAGCCGAGGCGAGACGCCATGTTGGGCCAGCACCGGTAGTTCGGCGGCGAGCAGGCCGGCGGCGGTGAAGGCTGTCGCTGGCAGCGCGGCCCGGGCGGCGACCACCCGCGGCTGCTCCGGGAACCGCCCGGCCAGAAAGTTTTCCACCTGTTCGTTGGGCTGCCAGCGCAGCCGGAGACAGAGCCAGCAACCGGTACGGTCCGGCACCAGATGGGGGCCGACGAGCACCACCTGTCCGTGCGGCCGCACGAGTGTCCAGGACCGCCGCTGATCGATGCAGATCTGGTTGATCCGGCCGAGCCGGGTGTCGATCATCGATTCCGGGGCGACGACCAGGTGCCCGCGGGTGGTGCTGATCGCGGTGGCGATGTCCGGGTCGTCGATGGCACATCGGTACAGCGGATGAGCCAGCGCCGTCAACGCGTCGGACAGCGCGTCGGCGGCCGGTGTTCCCGCGTCGACCAGGAGAAGCGGCTCGCGACCGGCCACCCGCTCGGCGGTGTCGGGATCGACCATCCGGGCGTCCCAACCCGCCGCGACCGCCGGGTGGGTGCTGACCGCGCCGCTGGTGAGCAGCCCGTGGTCGCGTAGCCGGCCGAGCGCGCTGGCCAGCGCCGCCATCGAGTGCGCCGGCGCCAGATCGGTGATGATCTCGGCGAGCGGCCGGGTACCGTCCAACGCGGTGGCGAGCGCGCTGGCGGCGGGGTCGTCGATGAGCAGGCTGCGGTGCTCACCGATGACGACCAGGTGTCCGTCGGGTAGCGGGACCGGGGTGTAGTCCAGTCGGAAGCGGGGACGCCGCATGGGACCTCCGGTCACGAGCGCGAGCGAATCATGTGACCATGGTCGACCGGGGGTGACGTCCAAACCGAGCGATGGCACGAGGTTCAGCCGCCGGGTGCCGATGACGATGCCGCCGGACCGGGCCGAGCCCGGCTGTCAGCTGATGTCGATCGCGATGGCGGTGTCGTTGAGGCCGAGTACCGTCGCCCCGGACCCCGACTCGGGGATCAGCAGCAGGAAGGTCTCCACCCTGGACACCTCGATGCGTGATCCGCTGGCCGGCTCGGTGCGGCCTAGCGCGATCAGATCGAAGCTCTCCGGCGGCAGGGTGACGGTCGCGGCACCGTCCGGGGCGGGTACGAGAACGTCCGTCGCGTACAGGGTGAGGAAGGTGACCGTACCGGCGCTGGTGGACGCCGCGCACGGACCCCACTGCGCGCCGGTGAACTCGCGGTCCACCTGGACCCCGGTGCCGGCCAGTTGCTGCTGGTAGAGACTCCAGCCGGCGGCGAACTGCTCATCCAGCAGCGCGCCCGGATCGACCAGCGCGCGGTTGCCGGTGGACGACCCGATGGTACGGGCGAACACCTCGCCGGCCAACGCCTGCCGGCTGGCGACGTCCAGTAGCTGTTCGGCGGGCCCCGCGACGGTACCGCCGACACCGCGTGCGCCGATCACCGCTTCCTGGCTCACCCGCACGTTGTGGCTGAGTTTCCAGGTACCGTCCGATTCGACGAACTGACTGACGACGGTCGGTGCCAGCTCCGCACCGGACAACTGCAGCGTCGCCACGACGAGAAAACAACTGGCGGCGCCGGTGGGCAGGGCGAACCCCGGGTTGACATGCCGGAACGCCGGTTGCTGGCGTTGGTGGTGCGCGGCCCGGCGCACCGCCGCCACGCTGAAGTCCAGCGCCGGGCTCGTTTCCTGCAGGCGCAGCCCTTCGATGTCGCCGGTGCTCGACGCGGCCGAGTCGGCCTGGTCGAAGGCGCTCAGGACGACACCGGCCCGTTCGGCGGTGAGCCCACCGGATTCCGGTCCGGTCGCCGAGGAAGCGGCGCCGAGCGGGACTCCCTCGGCCGACGCATCACCACATCCGCCCAGGACGAGCACGGCGATCAGCAATGCGGCTCGCTGGGTCGGCAGGTGTCGACGCATGATTTCCTCCGCGTCGTCGGGCAGCTCGGCATGCCGCCGGTTCGTTCGAGTATCGGAGGCGGGGGCGGGGCAGCGGCATTTTGACGGGGTCCGTGGCCGCGCCGGCTCGCACCGTGTCACCAGATGATGCAACCGTCGTCTGCGGATCAGCGCGGTTGGTGCGCCGTCGGGGCGGTCCGGGCGTCGGAACGGTCGTCGGCGCGAACGACGAACGCGGCGAGGCTGGCACGCGACGGCAACCCGAGCTTGCGGTAGATCCGCGACAGGTGGGCTTCGACGGTACGGGGGCTGATGCCCAACGTACGGCCGATGGAACGGGTGGTCGCGCCGGTCGCCGCCTGCTGGGCGATCTGCTGTTCGCGGCGGGTCAACGTGCCGGCCTCGACCGAGGCTCCGCCGCCGCTGTCAGCCATGACCGGCGGCGCCGGTCGGTCGACCCGTTCGTCGAGCACGTTGCCGATCAGGGCCGAGCCGCACTGCTGGGCGAGCCGCCCGGCCCGCCGTCCTGCCCGCGCGGCCTGCTCGGGGTGTCCCAACAGGGCGTGCGCCGACACGCTGTAGGCCGATACCAGCCCTTCGAACAAGGACATTTCCGCGTGGCGGAAACACTCAGCTGCGGCCGCCAGGTGCCCGACGGCTGGTCCGGGCTCGCCACGGGCCAGGAGCACCTGGCCCAGTGCGGCGGCGGCGAACCCGGCCTGACCGGTGAGGCCGAGCCGGTCGGCAGCCGACCTGGTCCGGTCCGCCCAGAGCGCGGCGGCGGTGAGGTCGCGCATCTCCAGCGCCGCAGTCGTCAGCAGGTGGAACCATCGGGGACGCATCGATGTCTGTAGCGCGGAGAGCCGCCGATCGCGGCCGACTTGCAGCAACACGTCGATGCACGCCTGCGGGTCGCCGGCGGCGTACAGCGCGGTGCCGAGCGAGACCGCAGCGGTACGGCCGTACCAGCCGCCGGAGTCGGACGCGACCCGTGCGGCCTGCCGAGCCAGCCGGACCGCGTCTGGCCCGTCCTGCGGTCCCCCGGCCCACGCGGTCGCCTGCGCCTGGAAGCCGAGGGCGATGCAGTGCAGGTCGCGGCTGCCGATCCGGGCGGCCGCCGCGCCTGACTCCCGGGCCAACCGGATCGCGGTCGCCAGGTCGCCGGTGTGGATCGCCACCTGGCACCGGCCGAGCATGAACTGTGGCAGGGCGTCGTCGCGCCCGGCCCGGCTGCTCAGGGCGATACCACGGTCGAAGTGCCGGGCCGCGTCCCGGTGCCGTTCCAGGAACAACTCGGTGAGGCCGGTGGCAGCCAGACAGTCCGGATGATCGATCAGATCGGTGTCGGGTAGCCGGTCGATCACCGGTGTGACACTGGCCAGTCCCTCGCGGGCGGCGGGGACCCGCCCGTCGTGGATCTCGGCGAGCCCGCGTACCGCAGCCATGGTCAACCACACCGGTTCCTCGGCCTGCGGAGACACGAGACTTGCCACGGTGTCGATCACCGCCACCGCAGCGCGGGTACGGTTGGTCAGGATCGCCACCGAACCATATGCCGCCGCCAGCCGCGCCAACTCGCCCGGATCATGGCCGGACGGCACCTCGTCGAGCTCGTGGCTGAGCAACGCGTCGGCTTCGGCGTAGTTTCCGAGCAGCCACTCCACCCTACTGCTGAACGCGATCATGTCGGCGCGGTTCGTGTCCGACCGGGGCACCGTGTGCAGGACGTCGTGCAGCAGCACCCGACTTTCGGCGAGTTGTCCGGCAAGTCCGATCGCCCGGGCCCGCAGAAACGCGATCTGGCGCTGTCGTCGCGCAGTGCCGGGGTCGGCTGTCTGCGTCGGACCGGGTCGGCCGGCATCGGTGGCGAGCCGCAACCAGTCCGCCGCGTCCCGGGGTGCCACATCGATCGCCTCGGCGGCGGACAGCAGCACCTCGACTTCGTCGGGGCGGGCCGGCGCACGGTTCGCGCGCAGCACCTTCGCCACATGCGCCGCGCGTATCGCGGCCGGAGCCCCCCGTCGGGCGAGTTCATCGGCGGCCCGGCGGTGCGCCGCGACCCGCCAACCAGCGTCGGCCTGACCGAACGCACACCATCCCAGCACCGGGTGCCGAAACGCGAAGTCGGTCGTGTCGCCAGCCGGACGAATCAGATCGCGGCAGGACAGCTCCACGACGGCCGCCTGAACTTGTGGCGGGGGCAGATCGGCCACTGCGGCCAGCAGGTCGCCGTCGAAGGGGTCACCGAGCACTGCTGCGGCGGTCAACACGGTCGCCGCGACGACCGGCAGCTCGGCGATCTCGGCCTGTATCCGGATCAGCGCGGCGGCCGCGCGGCTGGCACCGGGTGGGGCAGCCACACCCGAGCGGGCGGGGTCGGCGGGGTCGGCGCCCCTCGACCCTCGGTTCCCGCCGCCACGGCGCAGCCAACCGGAGTGCGCCAGCAGATACAGCGGGTTGCCCCCGGCCTGAGCGTGTAGCCTGGCGAGTTCCGCCGGTGCCGGCCGCATGTCGAGCAACCTGGCGGACTCCGCTACGGACAGCGGGCCAAGTTGAATCCGGCGTACGGCTGACGACCCGTCGCGGTCCAACCGGGACGCCACCTGCCGGGGCCGGTAGACGAGTACGAGCAGCAGCGGCGCGGCGACCGGGTAGCGGACCAGGTGCCGGATCAGCCCCCAGGTCTGTGGATCAGCCCAGTGCAGGTCGTCGAGGACCAGGGCGAGCCCATCCCGGGCGTGATGGCCCAGCCGGCGGGCCAGACTCTGGTAGGTGCGGAACCGGCGTGGGTCGATCTGGTCGGTCGGGTCCGCATCTCCGGCCAGCCGATCCGACCAGCCGCTCTGGTGGCTGTCTCCGTCGTCCCGGTCGTCGACTGGGGACGACACGCCGGCGAGCGCGTTGCGGAACACATGGAAGGGCACCCGTTGCTCGGCCTCGGCACCGCTACCGGCGGCCCAGGTCAGCCCTCTCCGCCGGTACGGCGACAACGCCTCGTCGACCAGCCGGGTCTTGCCTATGCCGGGCTCGCCGGTGATCTCGACGACGACCTGACGCCGGGACCGCAGTGCCGCCACCGCGTTGCGAAGCGAAGTGAGTTCTTCGCCCCGGCCCGCAAAACAGTCGCTTTGCCCGGGTCGGTCGGAATCGTCAGGGGCGAGTGTCATCGTATCGTCCTGGTCGATCGCGATTCGGCCACGTGACTCAAGCCGCGAATATAGCAATTGAACGATTGATGTTCGCGCAGCTCAGGCAGGCTTGGCCTGCATTGCCACAACTTGCGCAAAGCGAGGACCGCATTATTCAGGGCCAGAAGGGACAAGCAGTTGGTTCACGTCGTGGTGGTCGAGCAGGCGGACCTGGGGAGCGCCTCGCAGGTGGTCGCTGGGCATCCAGAAGCTCTCCCCGTGTTCGAGGTGGCCGCCGGGCAGTGACCAGGTGCACTGGTACTCGATGTTCTCGCTCCCGCCAGCGTCGACACGAACCGGGTGCCCGTGCGAAGCACGACCAACGCGGCGGCCGGATCGGCCAGCCGGGCGGGGGTGGCGCCGGGGTGCACGAGCGAGGACCGCTCGTCGCGTACGCGGTGCAGCCGGTCGACGGTCCCAGTCGGCGAACTGGTCGGCGCGGTCGAGCCCGTCGCGGCCCGCGTCACTGACGGTGCCGGAGGCGAGTACGTCCCGGAGATCCAGCCGTCGAGGACGGGACGTGGCGCGCTGGCGGCGAACTTGTTCGGTGTTGAGGTGCTCGACGAGCCGGCGGTAGACGGTCTCCACCCGGCGCAGCGGGGTTTCCAGCTCTGAGCCCTGCACTTCGGCGGCGGCGAAGCCGCGCCGTTTGGCCCGTTCGGCCAGCCAGCGGGCGAAGAACGTCTCGCCGGCACCGTACTCGCCACGGACCGCTCTTGAAGACGCGGCCGCCACCGGCGACCCGGTCGAGCAGAACGCCTAACATCGGCATACGTGATCTCATTTGCGTTGTCGGCGACGCCACCGGCAGACGAACCGCCGGTGCTGCTGACCGCCGCCGTGTGGTCCGTGGCGGTGATGGCCGCACTATTGGTCAGCAGCCTAATGGCATACCTGCTACGGCGGCGACTTGAGCAGACGAACGCGATGCTCCAGCGGCTCGGTGAGCACGAGTACGTCAGGAGCGTCCAGCAACCGGTCGCCGCCGTTCTTGTCGGCGCCATGAGCGGGTACGGCATCAACATCGCGACTCAGAGCGCCGGCTGGCCGGGTTACCTGGGTTGGCTCCTCGGAATGCCGCTCCCGGTCGTGATGGTCGCTTGGGTCACCATTCGAAACGTTCGACAACGCAAGTTCGATGAGCAGTGGCCACCAGCGGAGGTATCTGTGGACGATCCGGTCCAGGTTCGTCGCGCCCTACGCCAAGTCATCGAGAGGGGCGCCGACGAGGAGCAGGCGGACTCCGTCGAACTCCATCGAGCTCTTGCGCACCTGCTGGATAGGGTCGTTCCAGTGCTGCGGACTCTTCGGGACCGCAGCCCACAGCGTTGGATGCGAGATCACCGGAAGACCGCCGTTGCCTTGCTCTGCTGGGCGGTGCCGACACTCACAGCAGTGGCGGTGGCGGCATTCCCGCACTTGCGTGACGGGCGGCGAGGTGCCTGGACGGTGCTGGCCGCAGCTGCTCTGGTGATCGTCTTCATCGTCCTCGGCCTGCTGACTTTGTCGTACCGATACAGCCGCTACCGGTACGCGCTACTTGCCGACGAGGTGGAGCGGTCCGCCGGGGCGGTCCGCCGCAGGATGGCCGAGCGCCGATTCGGCATTTCCACCACCGACGACGGCCCACGCCGACGACGAATTCTCACTGATACCGCGAGTTGACGCGTGTCCCGGCCCTCGTCACCCATCCGGGCGCGCAGCCGGGCCGCGTCGGTCAGCAGCGCGTCGGACCGGTGTACGGCGGGCGTCGGCGCGTCGGGGTGCAGTGCGGTGATCTGGTTGAGGTAGCCCTCCAGCACGGCCTGCTCGACTGAGCGGGCGTCGAGCATGTGGAAGGTGAGGGTGAGCAGCCGCCGCCCGGTGAGCCACTTGTCGGCGGCGACCACCTGCTCGCCGAGGTTGCGCAGCGCGCGGGCGTCGGGGTTGCCGTGCAGGATCTCCCGCAGTACGGCCATGAAGTGTGACTTGCCGGAGCCGAAGGAGCCGTGCAGGAAGGTTGCCTGGGACCGGCCGGTGGTGACGGCGTGCTCGACCTTGGCGAGTGCCTTGGTGAAGCTGTCCCGGAGCTGGTCGGTGACGACGTAGTTGGCCAGGTCGGCACCGGCGGCGGCGCGTACGACGAAGTCGGAGTCGCCCACCGAGGTCGGGATGTTGATCAGATCCCGCAGCAGTGTCATCCCGCTCCCCTCCACCCGGTTGAGCACGTGTGAAGCCGTGACCGCCTCAGCCCGTCGATCCTAGGCGGCAAGCGCCGGCAAGCCCAGACACGTCGCCCACAGTTCGCCTCGTCCCGTGATGGAGCGCACGCGCCATACCTGGTAGCGCGGCGAAGATTGTGCAATCAGTTCGATGTAGGCAAACTCCCACTACATCCACGTTCATCAACGCCGCTAAGATTGAACACGATATTGACGTTGCGGTATCATCACCGTACGCACACCCCTGACAACCAAGAGTTGATCAAAAAAGTCAGATAGCCGACAGATGTGACCCCGCGAGCAAAGATCAACACTATCCGCACATCAATCACCACCAGCAGTTACCCATGATCATCAGTCAGATAACGGAGAGATGCGAAGAAGAGCCCAACAGCCCAGCTTGCCCGATTAGCTGTTTTTTGCACGTCAAAATCAACAACACGAAAGCTCTTATGATCCTCAGTCATGCGGGAGAGCAACAAAGACGATCATGATGAGGTCAGCGAACACCCACAGAAGCAGATAGACGACCTCGAAAAAGAGAAACTACGGCTGCAAATCGATCGATCAAACCTGCGAGCTGAACGGGCCGAGCAGGCACTCAAGCAGCTGAGGGAAGATAGCAGAAAGGGCCACAAGTTCCAGATTACTCAAGGGATTGTCGACGGCACGCGGTGGATCGCGGTCATCGCCGTAGCATGGATTCCACTTCAAGCGGTGCAGCCTATCGCCGCCGCCTTCGCCGGCGAGACAACAGCCGTGAATGCCGACATAAGAGTAAGCATAGCAGTTGCCTACTCCGTTGCATCCACCACCATTCTTGGCGTGACAGCAAATCAGAGTCGCCTGAGGAAGAAGAAGATCAAGCAACAGAGAGAGCGCCTTGACAAACTAGAGAAGGAGCTGGAGAGCGCGAATAGCCGACAGAAAGAGGAAGAAAATGCACATTGACTCGCTGGCATTCTTCATAATGCTGATCTCTGCAGCCCTGTCACCATTCCTGCTAATTTATCAGCTTACCCGCCTAGCGCACAGCCAATTTCGCAACGAGCTGTGGCTAATTCGAGACGGACTAGTCGACGACCTACGAACCGGGAGGATTCAACGCAGCCCCGCCGCGGAGCGCCTTCTCAAACTGGTGAAGACCCATATCAGCGTCGCCGGGCGACACACTTTGACCGATGCGTTGATCGCACTCGCCATCTTCAAACCTGCCAACAGCACCCCGATTGCGGACCAGATCCTAGGCGACGTGCCACCACGCGACCGTCCGATACTAGCCGAGTATCTACGGCGGCTGCAGGACGCGAGCCTGAGACACATCAGCCGCGCTTCTGCGGCCAGTTGGCTGATGGCGGTGTCCTTCAAAGCACTCCGCCGGGCCGCGCGCACCTCCGGCAAACGGGAACGGGCCGAGAAGCACAGCATGCAGACGATCCGCGAGGATCTGGATCACGTCGAGGTACAGCTCATGCCACGGCTGATGCCATCACGGAGCGCCCGGAAAAGCAGAAGAAACCGGTCGGAGATGCCGACCCTCGTCGGCTGATTGTCACGGCAGCAGCTGCGCCAGGTCGTGCTGGTCGAGCAGGTTGCGCATGGGGAGGAAGAGTGGATCAGGCATCGTGGGCGGGGCGATCCAGCGGAGGTCGACAAACTTGTCCGGCTCGCGGACCTGTGGACTGCCCCGTAGGCGGTCACTGATCATCCAGATCGTCACGTAGTGCCGGGCGGCGTCGAACACGTCGTTGGTTACCGCTCCGAAGCGTACGTTGGTGATCTCGACGCCGGTTTCCTCCTCGACCTCCCGCCGCGCGGTCTGCTCGAAGCTCTCCCCGTGTTCGAGGTGGCCGCCGGGCAGCGACCAGGTGCCGGCCCCGTGGGCACCTTTGCGGAAGCCCATCAGGAAGCGACCTTCGCTGAGCACGAAGACCGCCACACCGACCCTGGGTTGCTGCACGCCCACCACCTAAACGCCCAGCAACCCGAGCCGTCAACATCGTCAGGCAGAGGCTACCTCGGGTGGTCTGTGGTGAGGGTGTGGGTGCCGTCGGGGTGGAGGCGGACAGTGACAGGTTCGCCGGGCCGGGTGGCGGCGTGGCGGCGTACCTGGGTGATGCAGGTTGTGGTGTCGGGGAGGGTGCCGGCCGCTGCGGGCTGTTGCGGCACGGGGATCGGCGTGGTCGGGTCGGTGGGGATGGTGGCGCGCAGTGCGCCGTGCAGATAGCGGTAGCACAGCGCGACGGCTTCGGGCAGGGCGGCGCTGGTGGGCACGGGGTCGACGGCCAAGCGTGTGGCCGGGTCGACGACCCGGACGGACCAGGAGTGGCCCTGGGACAGTTCGGGTCGGCCGATGGTGTTGCGGTGGTCGATGACGGTGATGTCGAGGGCGAGGCCGAGGCCGCGTACGAGGGCGGCGAGTTCGTCGAGGGTGGGGCCGGGCCAGCCGGTGGCGAGGACCATGATGCGGGCGCCGTCGTAGGTGGCGCCGACTTCACCGAGGTACGCGTCGAGCGGGTCGCCGCCGGTGTGGGGGACCTGGCTGACACCGTTGCGCAGGTGCTGGTCGGTGACGTGTTCGCCGTCGATGTCGGTCAGGTCGGTCGGCTGCACGCCGAACTGCGCCGCGAGCGAGCCGATCTGGTAGTGCTCGTCGAGCTGCCACACGGTGGTGCCGGACGGCCGGTCGGTGAGCACCAGGGTGGGCGGTTGCGGGCCGACGGCGGCTTCCGGGTCGCCGGTCGGGTCGCTGTCGGGTCGCCAGTTGCGGTGCACGGTCCGGCCACGCAGGTCGGTGACGGTGAGCACCGCGCCGCGTCGCACCTGGCGGGTGCCGTAACAGTCCAGGCAGTACGGCGGGTCCGGCCGGTCGGCGCACCGGGTGCAGGGGTGGGTGGGGATCGGCTCGCCCCGGTGTTTCGGTGCCGGCGGTTCCCAGCCGCGGACGAACGTGCCGGGGGTGTCGGCGGGTCGCAGGCTGGTGTGCCACCAGTGCCGGTTACGCCAGATGGCCTGCGCGCCGCCGTGCTGTTCAGCGTCGGCGGTCATGCGGCGTTCGACCTGGTCGAGGTCGTGGCCGCCGGGGTGCCCGTCCAACCCGACCGGCACCGTATTGGTGGTGAGGGCAGTCTCGGTGAGGTAGTGGGCGGGTAGGTGCGGGTTGGCGACGGTCAGGCCGGTGACGGCCCGTTCGGCGGGGATGGCGGCGAGCGCGGTCGGCAGGTCGGCGATCCACCGGTGCTGGTAGTCGGGCACCGCACCGCCGGCATGTTCGAACCGGACGTCCCAGCTGAGCCCGCGCCCGATGGAGCTGGGCCGGACTTCGAGGACCAGGTCGACGTGCAGCTGGTCGGCGAGCGCACACAGCCGACCGAGCAGCCGGCCCGGGTCGCCCGGTGGCGGCGGCTCGACGCTGCGGCCGATCAGCACCAGCCACGGCGACACCAGCCGGTTTGTGAGCGCGACGGCTTCCCACCGCAGCCGGTCGGACTGCGGGATGCCGGGCTGCCACTGCCGGGGCAGCGTCAACCCGGACGACGGCAGCCGACCGGGCTCGTCGGGGAAGTCCGGGTCACGCAACGTCGCCTCGACAACGCCCGCGCGGGCAGCGAGGTCGGTGACGATCGGCGCGTACGGCAACCACCACGTCCCACCCGGCGTCGGCAACGGCGTGAACGATCCGGGAACGAGGCTGGTCGAGGCCACCTGCCCGGTGTCGAGGTTCGCCACGGTGAACACCCGTTGCGCCCGCCGCCGCTCCGCGCCGACCCCGACCACGTGCAGCGAGCCGGCCGGCACCTTGTCGACGCCGTTCACGCCGCCACCCCCGCCCCGAACCGGTGCGACTGCTCGAACTGCTCCGACTGCCAGTCCCGCAACGCCTGCTTGAGCCGGGCATTCTCCTCCTGGGTGGAGCCAAGTTCGGCGCGCAGCGCGGTCAACTCGTCGGCCACCAGATGCAGAAACGCCCGCACCTCGACCGGGTCGCAGCCACGCCGAACCCGGTCGCCGAACGACCGGTCGCGGACCAGTCCGGGGCTGATCGACGGCCGCACCGGCCGCCCGTACAAGTGACCGGCAGCGTTCGGGGCAGGCCGCACCGGCGAACGCTGCCCGGCAGCGGCGTCGGTCGGGCGCCGGTCGTGGCGGGCGATCTCGGCGAGCAACCGCCGGTTACGCCGGCTCCGCACCGGCCGCCGGCGGAACAGGTCAAAGAACCTACGCACAGCAGGAACCACCTTTCACACAATCGAAAACCTTCAGAGGTACGGGTAAAGGGCGCGCGGCTCACGTAGCGCTGCCGCTGCCCTGGTCAGCGGTGCCGGTGCGGGCGGGGTGCCCAGCGGAGACCGTCGCGCTGGACGAAGATCTCCCGCCGTTCACGGGCTTCACCGTCGGCTGCCAACACATAGCCGGTGAGCCAGACCCAGCCGTCGTACGTCCAGCGCTTGTCTACTGTCGTCACCCGGAACCGGAAACCGCGCCCGGCCGCGAACTGCACACTCGCCCGACCATCGATGATCAACTCGTCGCCGGGGCGGGGATCGGCCGGTGACCGGTCGGCCGGCACGCTACCGATCAGCCGCCGGCACCGTCGTCCGACCGCAGTCGGGACACCACCGCGACTTGACCTTGAAACTGAACAACCCGACGAAGAACCCGAGCAGGATTCCGGAAACCAGGGCACCAAGCGCCACCATGATCAACCCTTCTGATTGGGCTGGGGACGACCGGGCGGGCCGTTACCGCAGCCTGCCCGATCACCTGGGATTTCAGCGGAACGCAGCGGAAAACGATCAAGGCACTCGCCGTTCCCCGCTACCCAGTAGTCGGCCAGTTGATCAACCGTCCACGTTCGATACCTGGCCCACATTGACAGGGAAAGCGTGATCTTGCAACACCGCATCTGGTAGAAAAATAGTTGGCTCAGGGACTCGTCAAACGACGGGCTCATAGCGCAGACTGTCCGTTGTGGCAGGAACCCCAACCGTCCAGCGACGACGGCTCGCGACCGAGCTTCGCGCACTTCGCGAGGCTGCCGGTCTGACAATCGACCAGGTCATCCAACAGGTGAAGATCAGCAAGTCGACGTTGTCCCGCGTCGAGAACGCCCAGGTCTCGGTGACGACGCGGAACGTCACGAAGCTGCTGCGCCTCTACGGCGTACCCGACAAGGACGCTGTCGGGCTCATCGAACTCGCCCGCGACGCCCAGAAGTACAACTGGTGGGTCGACTACTCCGCCGCCATGCCGCACGGGCTCGACGGGTACATCGCCTTCGAGGACGAGGCGACTCAGCTCCGCACCTACGACGTGCAACTCGTCAACGGCCTGCTCCAGACCTCGGACTATGCCCGCGCCATCATCGGCGCGGAGTTTCCGGAGGGTCCACCGGAGAAGATCGAGGAGCGGATCGAGCTGCGCCTCGCCCGCCAGCGAATCCTTGAGCGGCGCAAGCCACCCAGGCTGTGGTTCATCTTCGACGAAGCCGTGCTGCACCGACCGATCGGCAGCCCGCAGGTGATGGCAGCCCAGCTCGAGCACATGATCACCATGGCGCAGCGTCCGTCGATCACCGTCCAGGTACTGCCGTTCCGCCAGGGTGCCCACATGGGCATGGGCGGCCCTTTCGCGATGCTCGACTTCAGCAACCACCCGACGGTCGTCTACCAGGAGAATCTGAGTGGCGCTCTGTACCTGGACAAGGACTACCATGTGGAGATGCACGGGCTGGCGTTCGACCATCTCCGTGCGACCGCGCTCTCACCCGCCGACACGCTGGCCTTCCTGCGGATGAGGGCCGAGGCGATCCTGGAGCAGGGAGCAAGGGAGAGCACCGATGACCACCACCCCCGGTGATCCGCAGCAGCCGTTCTGGCGCAAGAGCACCCGCAGCAACGGTCAGGCCATGTGCGTCGAGGTCGCCACCAACGTCCCCGCCACAGTCCTCGTACGCGACAGCAAAGACCCCGCCGGCCCGGCACTCACCTTCTCCCCCGCCGGCTGGACGTCCTTCCTCTCCACCCTCACCCCCGACGCTCCTCACTGACCCGAGACAGAGAGCTGTGTCCATGCTGAGGGCAGACGACTGGAGTGCGGCATTCAGCGGGTGGATGTTCCGGCCCTCCACCGTTTAGGCGATGTCTGCCCTGAGCGCAAGCGACGTACCCTCGATCGTCTGTGGACTGTATGCCTGGCCTGGTCGTCGGCCGAAGCTCACCGCCGCCTGCCGTCCGGCAGTGCCATCATGACCCAGTCATCCCAGTCGAATGGAGGCCATCGATGAGCACTGTCGCTGACTCGCTCGCCGACGGCGCAACCCCGATGAGTGCATACGAAGAGCAGGTGTGGGACAGGCTCAACGAGCACTGGCAGCGCCGCAACAACCGCCGTGGTTTACCGAACTGGGCGAGCACTGCACTCGATCGCTCCGGCGAGGTCGCGCGAAACGCCGCGAGCCGGGCCACCAGGGCGGTACCGGAGACGATCAAGGAACCAGTGCGCCGCGGAGGCGACGCGGTTGCCAGCATGGCCCTGCGGCCAGCGGCCGAGGCTGCCGCAGCGCTGCTGGAGTTGGTCAACGCCTGGGCCTTGGAGCTCAACGACCCGAAGGGCGTCGAGAAGATTGCCCGCAAGCGCGGCATAGAGCTGAACAGTTTCACTGAGCTGCGGCAGCAGGACCTCAAGGCCTGCGACCGGCTACTGACCCGCAACACACTGAGGTGGCGTTCCGCCGGCGCGGTCGAAGGTGGTGCCATGGGCTTGCTGGCCCTGGTCCCCGTAGCAGGGATCCCCGCCGCAATTACTGCCGACATCCTCGTCATCCAGGTCCTGAGCACCTCGATCGCGTCGCGCATCGCGTACTCCTACGGCTACGACGCCAAAGACCCCTCGGAGCAAGCTTTCATCGAACGCCTGGTGCACCGGTCCTTCATGGCACAGGCAGCCAAGGTCGGGCCGCTGCGCGACACCGCACGAGCGGCCAGCGCTCTGAAGGGACGCGTGAGATTCTCCGCCAAGCTCCGTGCGGACCATCGCCTCGTGGTCGCCCTTGAGAAGTTGCTGCAGCACTTGGGTCCGGCTGGTGCCAGGGTTCCAGTTCAAAACGTCGCCAAGGCCGTACCCATCGTGGGCATCCTCATCGGTGCCGGGGTGAATTCCACAGTCCTCGGCAACGTGGCCGCCGATGCCCAGCGATACTGCCAAACCCGTTTCCTGTGCGACAAGTATGGACTGCCGATGCCGGCCGCACTGGCCACCTATCAGACCGAGACCGACGCCATGTAAACCGTAGATAGCCCTCGAAATCGGCGAGATAACAGGAATCTAAGCACGTCTGCAGAACTACGCGACCCGGTCCGATCAGCAGCTCAGCACCGGCATCAGAGTCGACTTGCGGTATCGACAGCACTGGCGAGGATGACATCAATCTCGTCCCCGCTCGCCCGCCCACGGGCACGACTGCAGACCGACAGTCTCAGAGATCAGGCGTGACAAATGATCGATACAGGATAGCCCCGTGTACACCTATAGTCGACGCCGGAGCCCTACTAGTATAAGATCAAGTAGAGCGTCATGCAGGAAGTGCAGCTTGGTAAACGGGAAGGAGACCGCTAACGCGATTGGAGTTGTCGTGGCGAGGCACAGGTACTTGGTTGTCGGGGCACTGATCCTAGGAGCCCTGGTGAGTTGCACCAAGTCCTCGACCGGGGAGGCATGTCGGCTCGTTGGCGTCCAAACCGGGATCGGTCTCCGCATTGCTCCGGTGGTAGCGGAGCAGGTAGGGACGGCAGAGATTATGGCCTGTTGGGACGCCTCCTGTCGGACGCGACAGGTCGCCATCTTCCCGGGTGGTGCGGTTGGCGGCAGCGGCTGCGCCGAAGACGGACTGGACACAGTCTGTTCAGCAGGCTCCGTGGCCAGTGGAAACAAAGCCGGCTTCGCCTCAATCCCCGACCTGCCACCCAGCCCAGTCGAAGTAACTCTGACCTTGGCTGACGCAACGGGCACTCAAATCGTCAACCAGACCTTGACTCTTACCGCGAAGCAGGTCGATGTCCCGGGAGGAAACTGTAGCGGTGGGCTGCAGGGGCACCTCGAGGTCGACGCCGATGCGAACGTGCGCTCGGAGGCCTGACCTTAATCTTCGCCAGCCGCTTCGGCTAGGAATTGGAACGCACTGTCCGACTACCTGAAAGACCTGCGCTGGCTGCCGGCGGACGCCTACCTGGTGATCCTCGACAACAACCCCAATACCGTAGTGCCGCGCCACCACATCGCCGGGAGTCCCGGACATCAGACCAGAGCTTGGCCACGTACTCGTTCGCGTTCTGCACGGCAGCCTCGAACCGCCGGACCGCCAACTCGGCCTCACGCTCCAACGAGCCCAGCTTCGCCTTTGCCTTCTCGACCTCGTCATGGGTGCTGTCATGCATCGTGGCCCGCGCCAAGGCACCCGCTTCCTCAGCCTCAGCGAGTGCCTGTCCAAGGATCGGGCACCCCCTGCCGGACTGCCTCGTTGCCCAGCTCGACCGTGCGCTTCACATCGTCAACGCTCATCGGCTACCGCTCCATCACCCTCCCGCTACAAGCCGAACCTATCGAACGCCGACACCGTCCAACAGGGTCGGACGATGTCGGGTCCTACTCGGGGAGGCCGCGGAGCAGGGACAGTGCGGTGCGGTCCGAGCTGAGGGTGGACAGCTCGGTGTCGATGAAGTCGGTGTAGAACTGTGCCGGCGAGCCGGGGTAGCCGGGGCGTTCGGCGGCGTACCACTGGTGTAGCCACGGTTCCAGCTCCAGCAGCCCGGCGAGCAGCGGCAGCAGGCGGTGCGCCTCCCACGCCTCCTGGCTGCGCCGATTCACGTACACCGTGGCCAGCGCCTGCGCCTGCGCCAGGTGGTCCCACCCGGCCCAGCCGAGCAGCAGGCTGGAGTCCGTGTCGCGACCCATCTCCGGGTACGAGATGAACCGCTCCTTCGGCACATCGAGCTTGCCTCGCGCCTTCGCGTACGACGGCCGGACGAAGTCCGCCGACGTGTACTTCGGGGGCACGTCGATCTCCACCGTCTCCCCGGCGTCCTCGCGCCGCTGCTTCTCCCAGGTCTGCTCCCACAACACCCGCTTACGCAGCCCGGACGGCTTGTAGCGTTGCTTCGGCAGGAACGGCACATGCTCAGTGGCGACCAGCTTGTCGAGCGCGACGACCAGGCTCATGCCCTCGTACTCCGGCAGCAGCGCCAACACCTGCTGGAAGTCAGCGTCGCCGGCCACCCGGTCGGCTAGCTGCGCCACCGACAGCGGCTCCGGCGTGCCGCCCCACAACTCCGGGGCCTCCAGCCGCTCCAACAGCCAGTCCCGCAACGCATCCGCCTGCATCTTGGCCCAGCCATCGGTCTTCCAGCGACGCTTGCACTCCGGACGCTCGATCAGCTGAAGGTGCCGGTTTCCGGCCGTGGCAGAGATTCGTCGTTCCACCAGGTCGCGGTAATCCGCCGGCCAGTCGGGGTTGGGCTTGTCCACCGGTACGGAGTCGTGCCGCACGAACCAGGCCGTCTCCACCTTCTGCTGCACCATCGTGATCTCGAACGCCCGCTCACCAAGGCTCAGCCCTGGCGGGTCCGGATGGGTCAGATCCTCATCCATCAGCCCGTAGAGCCGGTAGACCTCCCAGTCCAGCTCCTCCTGAAGCGCGATCATCCGCGCCCGGACCAGGTCGTACTCGGCACGCGCCAGTGCCAGCCGCTCCACAGTCGGCACCTCCGACCCGGCCACCGCCGCCGGAGTCAGCTCGCCCAGCCGCTGCGCCAACGTGTCAAGCTCGCGCGCCCGCTTCAACGGGAACTCTGCAGGCAACGGAAAACGCTCAATGTTCGAAGCATTGAGCGCATACCGTTCCATCCACCCTTCTGGCTGGATACCCCTGCCTACGCCGCTACCCCCCTTAGGGAAGCAGGTCTGCTTCAGCCAGAAACAAGCGACGGAACTGTTTAGCACACCCATCAACTTGAGGTGATCATCCTCCGTTGCGCCCTCCGGAAGCTTGATTACCGGTGCCGTCTGCTTGAAGACCTTCCCGCCTCGATCCAAAACAAGGTGGTTGTGCGTGGCCACCTCCGCAAACGCAATCGACAGCGGAATCCGTTATGCAGATGGAGTATGCTGAGGTCTATTCACAGGCGATCCTGTAGAGATGCAGCCCGATGGCACAGGAGATCGTTTCTGTGAAGGTCGCGAGCGGTCTGCGGTAGTCGGTGTGCAGGATTCGCCATGTCTTCAGGTTCGCGATGACCTGTTCGACGACCCAGCGGATCTTGTTGACCTGCCTGTTGTATTCCTTCTGCCACTCTGTGAGCTCGCCGCCCTTGGGCTTCTTGTACGGGGTTATCATGCCGTTGCCGACGTATCCTTTGTCGCCGATCCAGTCTCCAGGGTTCAGGCTGGCGAGAACACCGGTGTCGTTGATCGCGTACGAGTCGTGGTGGTTGCCGGTGACGGGATCGGAGATCCAGGCGAGCGCGCCGTCGAGGGTGCAGGCGACCTGGACGCTCATGCCCGTGGTCTTGTGCTTGCCGGAGTACAGACAGCGGTGCGTGCGCCATGACCAGCAGGGGAACAGAGTGCCGTCGACGATGTACTGGGCGGTCGGGTCGAGCTCGTCGGCGGTCGGCGCGAACCCCGTCAGCACGCGGTCGAGGACCGGGGTGATGCCGGTGACCGCCCGGGAGATCGTCGACTGGGAGACGCCGTGCGCCTCGGCGATCTCCGCTTGGACGCGGTTGCGCCGCATGTAGGTCAACGTGACCACGAGGGCGCGGTAGAGGCCGAGGATCGGTGGCCACGGTTCCATGCCCAGGTTCCGGCATTCGGTGCGGACCAGCACGCAGAGGTCGCGGATCTGATCGGTCGTGAAGCCGGTGGTATGATACATGTTCGGCGGTCCGCTTTTCTTTGGTTGTTGTGTGGTAACTCCATCCTATGGGAGGGTGGGCCGTCTCGTTTATCGGGTGGGTCCACTGTGGGCTATCGGGGCCCTGCTGAATAAGCCTCGCTGATGATACTCCCACCACTTAAGACCGGCTTGCTCCATATTACCCACAAAGGTGCGCCGCTCTGCAAGCAACTTTCGCCAAAGCCAGAGTTCTTCCTCAAGCCCTTTCTCGCCGAGTTCAGCACTGTAGGGATACCAGATTAGATCTTCGGATTCGGCTTTCCAGTCCCTTACCGCTTCCCCTACGATCAGCGGCCGCAGAGCCCTACGGTCAGCACGAGTCGTCAATGTCCTGCCGGCAGGTCGCATGAACACCTCGTCGGCACCGGCTCGGATCGCACGACCAATCGGCGGATCGACGAACTCCAGCAGCACCTCTGCCGAAAAGCCTTCCAACGCTTGCACGAGTTCTGCTGCACCGCCGCCGGAGAGGCTCCAGGGGTGTTTGAGGAGGCGGGAACGGTCGAGATCCTGGACGGTGACCCAGCGGGACGCGGAGCCGGGCGCGTCGATCTGGTCGACGATCGCCTGCCAGACGAGGCCGTCGGCCGGGTTGTCCGGGGTCGTCGGCTCGCCCTGCACACCGAGGACGGCGCGGACGACCGGGAGGCGGCGGCGGGCGTTGGTGCGGCCGATCAGGATCACGGTCGGGGTGCCGTGGCCGGGGATGTAGGCACCGGAGGTGTCGATGACCTCGCTCAGCTCGACGTCGTGGGCGAAGTAGTCCTCGATCAGCTTCTTGCCGAATTCGCGCTTCATGAAGGCGTTGCCGGTGATCTGGCCGACGTAGCCAGCACCCTCGCCGTACTCGTCGGATTTCTTCGCCAGGTCAAAGAAGCGCTTGGCGAAGGGCACGGTCAGTGCGTACTGCCTGTGACAGACGCCCGGGTAGATGCTGCGGTAGAGCTTGTTGCGGGCCGGGTCGGCGACGGTGATGTAGGGCGGGTTGCCAACCACCACCGTGTACTGACCGACCTCCAGATACTCGGCTAGCAGTTCGTCGTCTTCGCTCTCGTACGCGAAGACCGGCCTACCCTCGAATGCTGCCAGCAGGTCGCCCTGTGCGCGGGAGGCGCGGCCCCACTCCAGCAGGGAGTCGCCGGTGGCGACGCGGGCGGGGAAGGCGGGGCAGCGTTCGAGCTTGTGCCACTTACCGAGCTTGATCGCGGCGACCAGCAGCCGGAAGCGGGCGATGGCGACCGCGAAGGCGTTGATGTCGACGCCGGTGACCTGGCCGAGCGCCCGGTCGACGATGGCCCGGATGTCGGTGGTCGGCTCCCGCTTGCGCCACTCGCGCACCAGCCGGTCGAACGCGCCGAGCAGGAAATGGCCGGAGCCGCATGTCGGGTCGATCACCTTCATCTCGGGCAGGCCGAACTCGCTCAGCGCCGGCTCGAAGGTCCGGTCCAGGATGAACTTCTCGACGAACACCGGGGTCTGCAACAGCGCGTACGTCTTCTTCGCGTGCGTCGACAGCTCCTGGTAGAGGTCACCGAGGAAGCGGGTGTCCAGGGTCTTGCTGCGCAGCGACACCCGGCCCTCGCCCGTACGGAAGAAGTTGCTCAGCCCCTCCGCGGCCGCGCCGGAGATGTCGAAGCGCCACACCGGGTTGTGCTTGTCGAAGATCTGCGCCGTCGGGCGCAGCCTGCCCAGGTAGCGGAACGCTTCCCGCAGCCAGTGCCGGTCGTTGTGCAACGAATGCTCGGCCTCGATCAGGTACGCCTGCCGCCGCTGCATCCCCGCCTCGGCCGGGGCCGCCGGGTCGTCCCCGCCGATCCACAGCCCGTCGATCAGCTCGTTGTCCTCGCAGAAGCGGACGAACACACAACCCAGCACCCAGGCCACCGCCGCCTGGTCGAGCACGTCCTCCAGCCACACCTCGAACGCGCCGGCCAGCCGCTCGGCCTTCTTCGCCTTCTCGTACTCCTGCAGCAGCTCGGCCCGCAGCGACAGCGACTCCGGCTCCGCGAGCCGCTTACGCAGGTCGTCGACCAGGTGTTTCACCTGCGCCTGCATCGCCTGCTGGAGTCGCCGTCGCGCGTCTTCGTCGAGTTCGTCGAGCACGGCTGCGATCCTACGGCCCAGCACCGGCATCACGCCCCTGCCAACATGCGGTATCCGCAGCCGCGCCGCCGGGTGCCGGTAAGGAGGAAAATCATGAGGACGTGCCGAGTATTCGCCGCTTCGATCTTCACGCTCGGGCTCCTCACCGCGTGCGGCGGCACCGGGTCGGACTCAGTTGCGGCGGGACCTGGCGATCCGACCATCACAGCGGTGCCGTCCGCATGGCCGAATCAGGATGAGCTGAACCAGATCGCCATGGTGGTCGGGCGCATCGGCGAAGATGAGTTCGCCGAGGTCTACGCAGGTCACGCGATCGATGTGCAGGATGATCGGGTCGATGTCTGGGCCAAGGATTCCGCCGAGTTCGAGGCGGCGATCGAGTCAATGCCGTGGGGTCATCGGGTGCGTCTGCACCCGGCCGACCATGCGGCGATAGACCTGGAGCCGACGTTCCAACAGATCCTCCGCAACCAGGATTACTGGCGGCAGCAGGGCCTGCCGGTGGTGCAATCCGGCGTACGCCACGACGGATCATGCGTGGAGGTCGGCACCCCGGAGCCCGAGCAGGCGGAGCGCGCGTTCCCCCAGCGCTACCCGGGGGTGCCGTTCTGCTTCTCCAAGCAGGAGGACAGCGGCAACCCCTGGCAGGAGGATCGCCCCAGCCCGGCAGGCTGACACAAGCCCCTGAAGCAGCCAGCCGCCACCTTCCGGTCGGCTACGACCAGGCCGACCAGCGGCAGCTCACTCGTCGTGCTCGGTGTCGTTGTCGGCCACCCCGGTCATGTCCGGCCCGAGCATGACGCCCAGCCCTTTCGCGAACGCCCGCAGCCGCTCCTGCAACACCTCGGCCCGCAGCTCCAGGAACCCGTCGTGGTCGCCGGCCAGCAGCTTGATAAAGGCCCGCTCGGTGATGCAGTGGCTGGCCAGCAAGCCCATCACATGGTCCCGGCTGATCGTGCGTTCCAGCTGACCGTTTCGTAGCTCCTTGAACACCCCCAGCGGGTTGTCCCCCGGGCTGGTCGGCAGGATGATCCGGTTGGCCGCCGTCGAATGGCCGGGCACGATCTGCCGGTACGCCTGCGGCACCCCGCCGGCCAACCGTTTCACCACGTCGAACTCCTGGCCGAGCGCGTCCCGCCGGGTCGGGAACTCGTGCGCCTCCCACGCCACGTATGCCAGAGTCCGGGCGCTGTTCAGGTTGAACGGCTCCGGCATCGGCTGCACCGCGCCGACGTCCAGTTTCAGGGTCGGGGTCGCGCCGGACGCGAACGCCTTCATCTCCGCTAAGCCCTCCCGGATCCGGGTCGAGTTGGCACCCGCGAACGACCCCGCCCACGACGTCACCCAGAACCACCGCTCCAGCTCCAACCGCTGGTTGCCGGTCGGCTCCGGCCGACAGTGGAAGAAATAGGTCAACAACACCAACTGATGCGAGTACGGCAACAGGGCCGCCAGCGGCAGCCCCGCCGCCCGCAGCAGCTCCACCGCCTTGTGCACCGCCTCCTGCCCGGCCGCCAGCACGTCGACCTGGCTGGTCCGGATCCGCTGCGCCACCTGTTCCCAGTGCGGCTTCATGACGTCCGGCTCGCCGGCGATCGCTAGCATCGACCGGAACACCGCCATCCTGGGCAGCTCGCCGAAGCCCGTGCTCGCGACGGACTCGACGATGCTGTCGACCTGTTCGCCCATTGTGGATTCCTGGACCGGGCCGGTCAGCCGGGAGGCGATCTCGTGTGTCTCCAGGCGTACTCCACGGTTGTTGATCCGGGCGAACACCTCGATGGCCGACCCCAGGTCGCTGTCGCGGACCCGCACCAACGGAATCTTGTACGCACGGACACGCTGCGCCACCCAGTCGGCTTCGTTGACCAGCCGATCCATCCGGGTGGCGTCGTTGACCCGCGCTTCCAGGTTCCGCAGGAAGCGGAGAAAGTCGACGGTGCTGTTGACGGAGCGCATCGGAAGGTACGAATCAGGAGGAAGGGGCGGCGGGGAGCCGAACGCCCGATGATGCCGGTAGCGTTCGTTGTCCTCCTGCGGCTCCAGATCGCGATAGATCCGCCACTTCCACTCCCGCTGATCGTCGCCGCGCGGCGGTCGGCCCTGCCTACGCAGCACCCCGAACAGCGTGGAGAGCCGTTGATGCCCGTCGAGCACGTACGACACCGGTGTGCCTGCCGGCGGCATCCGCACCGGCACCTCGCCGAGGTGGTCGAGCGAGGGCACCTCGTCGGTGGTCTCCCACACGGTGATGCCGCCGATCGGCCATCCTCGCTCGATGCTGTCGAACAGGTCCAGCATCTGCTCGGGTCGCCACACGAACGGCCGCTGAAACCTGGGCACCCGGATCCGGCCTGCGGCGATCTCCTCCAGCATGTCGACCAGCATCATCGCAATAGGTTCGACCTGGACGTCTCCCCGGCTGCTGGACATACCGCTAGTGTCCTACAGGATCGTGTGGATCATCGTAAGGATCTGCCGCAGTTCGGCGACGACGTCCGGGCCGAGCTCGTCGAAGTCCGCCTCGGTCAGCTTCCGGCCCGCCACGGTGAGCTGCCTGGGCAGCCCGTTACCGGGGTAGGAGTCCTTCTTCAGGTAGCCACGCTGATTCGCCGGCATCGCCCGCAGCTGGCTGATCCTGCGCCGATGCCGGGGGTAGAGCGACTCCCACACCACGAGCGGGACGTAGTTCTCTGCCGCCCGGTAGGCGAGGATGTGCACGTTCTGGATGCCGGCCGCGTGCGCCTGCGCCTTCCTGGGCTCGTTGTCGCTCGGCTGGCCAGGGCCGTCGCGGTCGCCGTCGAACAGGATCGCCACCCTTGGCGACACGATCGCGAACTTCTTTCCCTCATCGGCGGCGAGTTCGGCCATCTGGCCCTTACCGCCGCCGTTGTGCAGCCGAAGCCACATCCGACGCAGCGCCTCGACGATCCGCTTGTCGTCCAGGGCCGCCGCCATGTCCTGCACGAAGCTGCCATCGGCGAGCTGATTCTCCACCACCAGCACCGCCGGCTTGTCCAGGTCGGCGACCAGATGCTCCAGGTCAGCCAGGCCGACACGCACCGTCCGCCGAGCATCCGGTGGGCTGGGGTACGCGGCCTCCTCCGTCGCCTCCTCTGCCCACTGGCTGAGCACCGGCATCCGGACACCCGCTCGGGCCAGCCGCTCGACAAGGTCGATCATCCTCGCTGCCTGCGACAACGTCGGATGCCAGTCGTGGCGCTTCTCCGCCACCATGCAGAGCAGCGTGATCACCGGCCGGTGGTCCGCGCCGTCCAGAATCGTCTCGTCGATGTCAAGAAGCACGGGCGTTCCGTTCCGACTGGGCAGCCGCGAGGGCTCGGACCTCGTGGTAGTCCTGGGAGAAGTAGCCCGGCGGCCAGCTGTCGTCGAGGTTGCCGAGACTGTCCAGCGGGATGCGACGTGCCGACGAGACGCCGTCGTGCTGCTCCACGACGTAGATGGCAACCGTCTCCGGGCCGTAGTCGTTGTCGACCTCGGCGATCCGGCGACGCAGCCGCAGCAGCAGCGTTTCGCTGTGTGTCTCGATCAGAAACCGGGTCCCGGTCCGCTGCGCGGTCCTCAGGTAGAGGTCGGCCAGGTCAGCGTGGACACGTGGGTGCAGGTGCGCCTCCGGCTCCTCAATGATCTGCAACGGCGGCGCGGCGGCGCCTCCTGCCAGCTCGTCCATCGCACACTGCGCCAGGATCGGCAGCACCTGGGCGAGCCCGCTGCCGGCGTCGGCGAGATTGATCCTCGCCCTGGAACCGTCCCTGACCAGCACCGTCGACCAGAGCGGGCCGGCAGCGACCTCCTCCAGTCGCCATCCGGGCACGATCTCACGCAGCTGCGCATTGATCTGTGCCAGCAGCCGCCCGTCCGACTTGCGCTGGCTGTCGGCCAGCAGGCCGGCCAGCCCTTCGCCCTTCGTGCCGAGCGCGGCAGGCGTGCCGATCGGCATCCGATGCTGACGGGCCACCCGCTCCCGGTACGGCCCCAGGTATCGGATCAGACCTGGGCGCACCTGGCGGAACAGGTCGTCCAGGTCCGGCAGTTGCCCGGCGGCAGGCAGCAGGCCCGCGAAACGCACCTGCCTCGTCCGGGTCGGCCCGCCAGTGATGCGGATGTCGTACTCGTCGAGCCCGTCGACCGAAGGCTCAGGAAGCGTCGACAGCTCGACGCCGTCGATGTCCGAGGTATCCGGCATCGGGGCGGTGAATCGGCTCGACACCAACTCAACGGTGCCGACCGGGTCGGCGCTGTCATCTGTGTCGACCCGAAGCGCCGCCACTACCGCGTTGCGTAGTCTGGCTGAATACTCCAGATCCACCCGCAGTGTGAACGGCAGCGGACCGTCGACGGTCACGCCCAACGTCAGCGGTCGCACATCGAGCTGATCGAAGTAGAGCTCGCGCAGGTCGTCGACCGCGTCCGGGCCGAGGCGTTCGAGGTCCAGTGGGGACGGGGAGGTGGTGTCGAAGCCGGTCGCGATCACCAGCGGCGCACGGGTCAGGGCACTCTTGCCGGAGTTGTTCTTGCCGAGCACCACGGTGATCGGTGCCAGCTCGATCTCCTGCCGGTTACGGAACCCTCGGTAGTTCTCCAGAAGCAGCCGTCGGATGGGCATGGTGGATAGTCCTACCAGATCTGGCGTTCAGCCATTGCCCCGAAATCCACAGCGACTGACTCGCCGGTGACGTCAACGGCAACTGGTAACCGTCCAACATCGCCGGATCCGGTTTGCGGGCCGGCACCAGCAGCAGCCGCGCCGCCGGCCGGGGTCGGGTCAGATCCGCCAACTCCGCCAACAGCTCCACCTGGCCGTACCGGGCCAGCGGCGCCGCCTCGGTCAACAGCACCGGCGCGTCCGTGGCCAGCGCCGCCCGAATCGCCGGCACCACCTCGTGCCGGACCAGATCCACCAGGCTGCGGAAGTTCGCGTCAGTGGCCGAACCGGAATCCGCCGCCACCAGCGCCTGCCACGGGTAGCCGAGCGCCCGCAGCCGGTCCAGCAGGATCCCGGTCACGTCCACCTCGGTCAGCCCGAGCCGGGCCAGCAGCTCCCGCCGGGCGGCGGCCAGCTCCCGCAACGGGGTCAGCACCGCCAGGAACGCCCGCCGGTCGATCGCCCCGGCCAGCTTCGCCGCCACCTCGTCGGCCTGCCACAGCGGCACGGCGAACCCACCGGTGACCGTGGCACCCCGGGTGCCGCTGAACACCGACGGCAGCGCCGGCGGCGCGTACACCCGCTGCTCGCGATCCCAGTCAAGCCCGGCGACGGTGCGGACCAGTGTGTCGAGCTGCGGCCGGCCCGGCAGCTGCTGCGCGCGTGGGAAACGGGCCCGGACCCGGCCGATGATCTCGTCCTCGCGTAGCCGCTGCCCGGCGATGCTGCCAGCGGCCAGCCGCAACGCCCGCTCGGCCGGCATGTCCACCGGGTAGAGCTGGCCCTGCCCGTTGACGTCGGCCCGGCCGTTGCTGCCGGCGGCCGCCAACTGCAGCAGCCGCAGCTCCGGCACCACCGGCATCGTCGGCGGCGGCGGGACCGCGGCCAGCTCCGCCACCGCCCCCTGCCGGGTCGGCAGCGGATCGGACTCCACCAACTCGGTTGCCCGGCCGCCGAGCGCCACCACGTACGACAACAGGTCGGCGGCGGTGGTCGTCGCCGCCGGATCCACCGGCTCCCGGCCCACCAGCACCGTCGGCGAGGCACGGAACCGCTGGATCGCCAACCGGGCGTCCCCGCCGGTGGCCAGCTCCGTCTCCACCGCCGCCCGGACCAAGCCGACCGCCTGGGCGCTGCGTTTCGGCTCCGACGTGAACGAGCCGTGCGTAGCGATCAGCGCGTCGGCCAGCTCCGCGGCCGACATCACCGCACCCCGGCTCTCCACCAGGGCGACAATCTCGTCGCGTACCGCCGACACGACCTCGTTGCCCGACCAGACCTGCACCTGCTTGCGCAACAGGGTCGAAATCTGCGGCTGGGTCTGGCCGGTCCGCCGCGCCACCTCGCCCTGAGTCGGCCAGTGCAGCCAGGTGTCGTCGCCCGGTGCCGGCTCCTGGCCCAGCAGCACCGCCAATGTCGTCCGACGCTTGCTCGTGCGGCCCGTATCCGCCGGCAGCAGCGCGGCGCAGAGCGTCTCCATGCCCCGCGTCGCCACCCCGGCGGCCTGCTGGCCGTCGCGGCCCTGTTCCGCCCCGTCGGCGGCACCGACACGGTCTGCCGGGTCGGCCGCCAGCAGCGGGCGCAGCGACCGGGCGTACGCCAGGATCTCCTTGCGGGTCGCGTCCGGCACACCCTGCGCGGTGGCCAACCTGGCCGGTTTGGCCTGGAGCAGATCCCGCACGGTGACCAACCCGAGCCTGCGCACCGCCGAACGGGCCCGCTCCGTCAGCGGCGACTGCTCCAACACGGTGTCCAGGCTTGCCACCGACACCGCAGCCGGCGACGCCAGCCCGCCGCCGGCCACCGGCACCTTACGGAAAATGTCCCGCCAGGCGTCGAGCATCTCCTCGGCCGTGTCGAACCGGTCGGCCGTCTCCCGGGCCAACGCCCGGCCGAAAAAGTCGACCAGCCGGTCCGCGACCGCCGGCTCAAACATCGCCGGATCCAGGGTCACCTCGTCGCTGACCGCCGCCGGATTGGCCCCACCCCACTCCGGCAGCGACCCCGTCGCCATCTCGAACAACGTCACCGCGGCGGCGAACCGCTCCGCCGCCCGGTCGTAGCGCAGCCGCTTCGGCGGACCCAGGAACGGATCCAGGTAGCCGGCGGTGCCGGCGGTCAGCTGGTCCGTCGGGGTCGCGGAGAGCGAAAAGTCGAAAACGCACAGATGCGGCTGCCGGTCCTTGGCATTCAGCGGTCGGGCCGCCAGGTTCGCCGGCTTCAGATCCCGGTGCCAGATCCCCACCTCGTCGAGGTAGACGACGATCTCCAGCAGGTCCCGGCCGTACCGCTCCAGCAGATCCAGCGTCAGCCGGCCGCCGTGCAGCTCCTCGGCGAGGGTCCGCTCCCCCGCGCTCTCCATCAGCAGCGCCGTCCGGCCACCGACCGGGATCGGCCCCCGCACCAACGCGGCCACCCGCCGGTCCCGCAGCTTGCCCAGCGTCTCCGCCTCCACCGCCAGCCGGGCGGCGTGCTGCTCGTCGCGGGCCACCTTCAACACCAGCCGCCGGCCGTCCTTGCCGTCGACCGCCGGCTCGCTGACCAGCAGAGCCAGCGCCGTCGAACCGGCACCCAGGCGGCTCAGCACGGTGTAACCGATGTCGAGCACGTCGCCCTTGCGGGCGACGAGCGGATCGACCACCGGCTCCGGCTCCGGTGCGGTCAGCTCATCCCACACCTGCTCCAGGCGGGACCGGAACGCGGCGACACTCGCCGACCGGCGCGTCGGATCCCCCCGGGTCGCGTCGTAGACGGCGTCAACCAACGCCGCCGGCATCCCGTCGACCGCCGCCGCCAGGTTCACCCCACTGTCGCGTACGGCCGTCGCCAGCTCCTCGGCGCTGCCCGCCGGCGGGCTACCGGCGAAGATCCGGTAGCCGACCGCGCCGAGCGCGAAAACGTCCAACTGGTGGCCGGGCGGACGGCCCGGCATCGCCGCCTCCGGCGCCTGGTAGCGCCGCACCTCGTCGTCGTGCAGCAACGTCAGACTGCCCGGGTCCGTCGACGAACCACCGGTACGGGTCAACCGGGTGTCCGCCAGCCGGCCACCGGTCTGCCAGTTCGTCACCACCAGCTGCGGACGCGACGAATCCGGATCGCAGACGTACACCGCGCCCGGATGCAGCGCCCGGTGCGCCAGCCGGCGCGAATGCGCGTAGTCGACGATCTCGGCCAGGTCGCCCAGCAGGTGCAGCCGCTGCGCCAACGTCAGCCGGTCACCCCGCTCCACCAGATACTGGTCCAGGCGTACCCACTGCTGCTGATGGTCGAAAATCAAAGCAGGACCCAGCGGATGATCGACCAGGTCGTGCGCCTGGGCGATCCCCGGGTGGTGGATGCCCTGCAGCAGCCGGAACTCCCGCTCGGCAGCACCCCGGATCGCCGGGATCTCCTCCTCCGGGGCCCGACTGGTCAGATAGAACCGCACCCGGCGCAGCAGCGCGGTGTCCATCACATGCCCGGCGATGAAATCCTGCCAGCCGACGCCCTCGGCGAACGGACGCGGATGCAGCAGCAGTTGCCCCACCTTGCGGTCCGCCACCGACGGGCGGATCTTCGCCCCCTTGACCAGGGCGACGATCTCCTGCCCCCGAACCTCGTCGATCAGATGCGCCGGATTACGCGGCGGGGCCGTCAACATCTCCCGCAGACTCGGCAGACCCGACTCGGGCGCATCGTGCAGGCCGTACACGTGCTGGCGGCCGATCGCATCCAGCTGCGACCGCAACGACCGGGCATGCAGGAACACCGCCGCCCCGATGAATGGCGTACGGGCATGTTTGCGCTGCTGGCGGGCGTAGTGGTCGATCAGGCTCGCCAGCCGCTTCGCCTTACGGTTGGCCAGGATCGTCGGATTGTCCCGCGGGATCAGCCGCGACGTCTTCGTCGCCCGGTGCACCCACTGACCGCCGTCGCCGTGCAGCTCACCCTGCCAGTGCTTGAGCTCCACGACGTACAGCCCGCTGGGGGTGAGCACCAGCGCGTCGACCTCGTTGATCGAGCCGTCGGACGCGACGAACTCGATGTTGGCCCAGACGTGGTACGGGTCGACATCCGGCAGGTACGAGGCCAGCTCCCGCAGGCCCTCCCGCTCCCACTCGTACCCACTGGGGTTGATCTGCTCCCACCTCGGCGAGTCCTGGCGCACCGACCGACGGTAGCAACGATCCGCCCGTACGCCGATCGCCCGTCCGGTGCAGCGGGTGAACGCTGGCTAGAGTTCTCGGCGTGGATGACGATCCCCGGAGCATGGTGGCCGGCCTCGCCGAATTGGGCGACGTGACGGCAGTCCTGGCGCTCGCCGAGAGGCGTCTCCGGACCGGCGACGCGAGCTTCGTCGCGGACCTCGGCATCGCGGTGTGGCGCAGCTACGGGGGCGATACGACAGTGCCGTGGCAGCACCGCAGCGTCTTCGATCGGACACTGCGGCTGCTGACTCTGACGCCAGGGGCGATCGACCAGGCCGTCCGGTTGATCGCCGTCGTGCAGGACCGCCGCCAGATCCGGTACGCCGCGTCCCTGCTCGCTTCGGCACATACCGCCGCAGACCTGGCCGTCGTGTTCGATGCGGACGGGTCGGAGGAGTTGCGGGCCTGTCTGCTGCAGGAACTGGTGTTGCGCGGTGCCGAGGTGCATCACCGGTGGGTTGTCTCGCCGCACCGGCGCCAACATCCGCTCGGCTGGCTGCCGTTGTCGTTGACGCCGATCGAAGGGCACCCCAGCCGCCCCAGGTACCACCACGGCGGGGGCAGCCATGACCTGCCGGCCATGGCGGCGGAGCCCGTGCACGGGCACTGTCCTGTCCCCCGGTGGCAGGAGACGACCACGTCTGGCGAGGCTGCGGCGCTCAGCGCGGCGGTCGACAACTGGGCCACCGGATCCAACGGCCGTATCGAGGCACAGGCGTTCGCGTTCGACGACGACCTCCCGCCGGACGCCGTCGGCGATGCGCTGGTGAGCGTCGACCTGGAGTGCACCCTGGGCCTGACGACGGGGCTCGGCACATGCTCGCCGCCGCAGGCGTGGCGGCAGTTGTTCGCAGCGGCGTCGACCGGCGGCGCGTACAACCGTGGCGAGTTTGGAGCGTACGGAAGGCTGCTGGCGTGGCGGTCGGTCGCGGCGCTGGTCGGCGCTGCGAATGGCGCATCGGCCGGTGATGTCGAAGCACTGGCACATCGCTGCTCGTGGTATTCGTTCGCCGGTGCCACCGCGTGGTTCGACCGTATCGCCTGGGATATCGGTCTGGCAGTCGTGTCACCGGACCGGCGGCGACTGGCGGTACTGGCTGCCAGCGACACCGATTGATCAGCCTGTACAAGGTTGGCCTGTGGGCAGACGAGGGAACCGTCATTGTCGTCAAATCGGCCCGAGACAGCCATGGAGGTTCCCTCGCACATCGCCACCCGTGCTCCTCGACGGCGATGCAACGAACCGCATCGGTCATCGATCTCAGTCTGGCCGCCCAGCGCGAGATCGTCACGGCCGACCCGTCGATCCTGATCCGCCTGCCGGGGCCGGTCCTGGTGGACGAGTGGCAGCGCCTACCCGAGGTATGGGACCACGTGCGACGGTGCTCTTCGGGAGCGACTCAGCGTCGCTGCTGCCACCGTCCGGTCCTCACCACCCGGTGACCCAGCCGGGTGAGGTGCTCCGTGAACTCCCGCTGGGCAGCTGGGAACCCGTGCACCAGCATCACATCCTCCGCGCCGACGGTGCGGACGATCGACGTCAGGCCGCGGCGGTCGGCGTGCGCCGACAGACCGGCCTTCGACACCTGCGCGTTGACCTCGACCCGGGCGCCGTTGAGTTCGAAACCGGCCCGGCTGTCCTTCGACAACGCCAGCAACGCCGCTCCCGGCGACTCCTCGTCCTGGTAGCCGACCAACAGCAGGGCTGCGTTCGGGTCGGGCAGCACGGCGCGTGCCCACTGCACCGCCGGCCCGGCGGTGAGCATGCCCGACGTCGTGATGATGACGCCGCGCCGGAATGACGCGATGAGCTCGCCGCGCTGGGTCGCCGGTACCTCCCGCACCTGGTCGCCGTAGATGTACAGCGGGTCCGGACGCATCTCGGTCTGCTGTTCGTAGATCCGGGCGACCTCCTTGGCCAGCCCGTCGAGCAGCACCGGTACGTCCGGCAGGCGCCGGCGCAACGTCAACGCCACCTCCTGTGCCCGGCCCAACGCGAACGCCGGCACCAGCACCCGTCCGCCGGAAGCCACCGTCTCCTGCACCGTCGCCAGGAACTGCTCCACCTCCGCTTCCCGGTTGGTGTTGCGCTGGCAGTGGGTCGACTCGATGACCAGAAGTCCGCACCCCTGCGCCGACTGCGGGACGATCAGGCCGGGCACGGTGGTCTGGGCCTGGTTCGACACGTCACCGGTGACGGTCAGCCTGCTCTCGCCAGCGGTGACCACCACCCCGGCGGCGCCGAGGATGTGCCCGGCGGGAAACAGTTCGATCGTGATCCCGGCGGCGATCTCGGCCGACGCGCCGAAGCCCAACGGACGGAGACGCCGTTGAGCCTGATCGACCTCCGCCTGGCTGTACGGAGCCAGCGGGAGTTCCGGCCCGCCGGGTGGCGTCCGCGCCACCCGGCGGTCGAACACCCGGACCGAGTCCGCCCACATCGTCGGCAGCAACGCCGCCGTGTCCGCGGTGCAGTAGACAGCCAGGCCAGGATGGTCGGCGACGAGAGCCGGCACGTAGCCCGCGTGGTCATGATGGGCGTGCGTGACCACGACGGCGTCGAGCCGGCCACCGCGCACCTCGCCGATGAGCGGCGGACCCGACCGGTCGAGCGGTTGGCGGGGCCGCATCCCGGCATCGACCAACAGACGTACGTCGCCGACCTCCACCAGCAGGCAGGAGCCGCCGATCTCGGTGCCGCCGCCGAGCGGCTTCACCGTCAGTTCGCGGTCTCTGGTAGCAGCGCTGAACTGCGGCGACGGCGGCGGCCAGGGCATTTGCAGCGCCCTCATCACCTGGAGAAACGACTCGCGATCGACCTTGCCGGCGTCAAGTGCCGCGACCAGGCGGGCGTCCTGCGGATGAACCGGCACCCTGGCTTGCGCCGTCTCGCGCGGGTCGACGTCGATCGCGGGCGTCGCATCGACCGGCGCGGCCACCTCTACCAGGACACCGGCGGCATGCGCGACGTCAGCGGTCAGCGCCGCTACCTCCCGGCGTGCCATCGACAGCTGCGCCCGTAGCGACTCGACGACCGTAAGGGCGTCGTCCCGGTCGCTCAACGCCGCGTCGAGCTGTCGCCTGGCCTCGTCACGTTCCCGGGTCGCCCAGTCACGCTGACCACGTGCCCGGTCACGGGCCCCACGTGACTCCTCGATGTCGCGTCGCAGCCTGGCGATCCGCCGTTCGTCAGCGGTCGATGACGGCTTCTCCGACTTCTTCGACCGTGGCTGCGGGAGCAGGACCTTGCGGTCGGCCAACGCAGCGGCCGCCGCACTGGCGACGACCGGATCAGCCCCGGTCAGCTGCCGCAGCAGCGGATCGGCCCCGGCGAGACGGTCCGCGTACTGGTCGGCGAGGGCGGTTCGCAGCTTCGGGTACCGGACGATGAGCAGCAGCAGCTGACCCCGGTTTGCCTCCGCGAAGGCCGCCGGGTCAGCCTGATGGTCCGCGAAGCGGGAACTGGTCACCGCTACCCGGGCAGCTTCACCGATCAGTTCGTCGAGCAGCTGCTTCGACGTACGGCTCATCCGCCGACAGCCCGGGTCGCTGCGGTCATCACCGGTTCCAGGTGCAGCAGACCGTCCGCCGGATCCAGAATGAGCAGGCCGAGAATCCGCAGCACCTCGACCACCCCGGCCGCGTCCTTGTACGGGGTCTGCGCCAGATACTCTTCGGTGAGGCAGCCCCGGTCCACCTCACTGTTCACCGCGTGCTCGGTCAGCGCCCACGCGATCGTCTCCGGGTCGATCCGATCGTCGTAGTGCTCCGCGACCAGCGTCTCCCATGCCTGTCGCAGCACCTCGTCGCTGCGTACCCCGCTGGCCGCGACCAACGCCTCGGCATGCTCGATCGACGAGAACTCTGCCCGTACCCGGTCGAGTGGATCCGTCCGGGTGTGCAGCTCATGGTCTTCAGTCAACGCCTCGGCGACCTTGTTGATCCGCACCGGCCAGCCGCCGGTGACCGCCAACAGTTCGTTGCGGGTAGCGTCGTCCTGGAACGGCAGCGTCGTGTCGGTAAGCCACAACCGGAGGTCGGTGCGGCCGTACCGACGCAGACCGGTGACCCCGCATGACATGTCGGACTGCTCCTGCGCCTCCAGCCACAACGGTGCCTGCGCCACCCCGGAGATCAGGACGATCCCCAACGTGCCCCCGGTCCGCGTGGCGATGATTTCGCGTGCGGTACGCCAGGTCTCCCGCGCGACGTCGACCGTGGCATCGCTCACATCGACGTACACCACGGCGTGCCCACCCGCCGACTTCAGCGTGGCCTGCTGGCATGCGTGACGCAACGTCATCGGCGTGGCGTCCCGCAGATGGGTACCGAGCCTTCCGGAGTGGTACGCCTTTTCCTTCTCCTCCTGTAGCACCTTTGCGCACCGCTCGACGGTCAGCGCCGCGGAACCGACGATCAGACGGACCTGGCGACGCGGCGCCAACAGGTCGGCGATCTGCGAGGAGGTGAGCGGGCCCCGGGTGACACCGCTGCCGAACTGCGGGCGCATCATGCTCGCGTCGAAACTCTCCGGAAGCGGCATCGAGTCGGCCTGGGCGAGGAACTCGTCCACCTCCTCCTGAGTGCCCAGCAGGTCGTGCAGATTCGGGGTACGCAGCCGGTACCTGCCCTTGATGTAGGACAGCACCCCGAGGTCGACGCACTCGTCGAGCAGAGCACGGAACTCGCCGGCCCGCATGTCCTGTGCCGCGAAGCCCTTCAGCCACCAGTGTTCGCACTCGGCTCGCAGCTGCGCCGCTGTGAGCGCGGAGCCGACACCGTTGTCATGGGTGTGGTAGGCGACGCTGTAGGCGATCACCTTGTACCTCGGATCCAGGTTCAAGGTCCAGTCGAACCGCTTGCGGAACGATGTCCGCAGCGAGGCGTCGGCCCAGACCGCTTCGATGTCGTCGAGCGTCACCGCCTGCGGCAGCACACCCGACGCCGGGGTCCGCTGCAGGTTGCGCAGCAGCTGAGCGCCGAACAGCTGGATCAACGCCGGCTGGTTGTTGGCCAACGCCAGTACCCGGGAGGCGTGGTCGTGGTTCTCGAACCGCAGGCCCAGCGCCTCCAACGGTCGGGTCAGCAGGTCGTAGGCCGGCTGCGGTGCCAGCGGGCCGACGCAGACCGGGTCCCCGAAGTGCGCGAGCGGGTGATTCGCCAGCCGCTCGAACCTGGCCGTCTGATGCAGGCCGGCGAAGACGACCTTCACCGCCCGGCCGGTGCTCTCCATCAGATCCTTGAACCGGGTGACGTGAGCGAACTTGCCGTCGGTGGCGTCCGCGTCCAGGAACGAATCCGATTCGTCGAGCAGAAGCAGCAGCTGTCGACCCGACCGTCCACCGATCCACGCCGAGACACGGTTGGTGAGCTCCTCGGCGATGTCACCGGATGGCAGGTCGCGGGGCACTATCCCCTTGTCCGCCAGTCGTGGCCACAGCGTCGTCCAGACCGCGTCGACCGGGGTCGCCTGACCGACCTTGTAGATCGACTGGTAGATCGCGTACCGCGCTCCACCGTCCTCGAAATCGCGCGCGGCGGCCCTCAGCAGCGCCGACTTGCCCAACTGCCGGCCGCCGTACACGATGCACGGGCCCATCATGTCGACGACCCGGTCCCGTTCGTCGGTACGCCCGTAGAACATCTCCTGTGGAACCAGCCCGGCGACGTCCGGCGTGAACGGCGTGGCCCAGGTGAACGGGAGGGTGATCGCCATCGTGATGTGCCGGCCCGGCTCCGGCTGGGCCACCAGGTATGCGAAGGCCACCTCGTCGACCACCGCGACGGCCGGTAGCTTCCGGCCGCTGCGGAATGCTGTCGCCAGATCCCGTCTCGCCGTGACATCGAGGATGCCGAGATACAGCACGACGACCGCGTGGTCCGGCGGTTCGTTGCGCAGCAGCTCCACCAGTTCCTGCGGGGTCGGCGACCGGCGGACCACGAGCACCCGCAACGTGTCGCCCGACGGGCTCATCGCGGTGCCGAACGCGGGGATCAGCGCGTTCCCCGAGGTAGCCCGGACGCTGGAAAGGTAGATCCAGGACCACCGGTCGTAGATCTGGTTGTGCACCGTCGCATCACGGGCCAGGAACCCGAGCTGTTCGAGGACGGACTTGACCGCACCGACCTTGCTGCCGTCCAGGTTCTTTGAGTCGGTGAGCACCGTCCATTGGCCGATCCGGGTCGCCGCGTTACGCGGGCGGTCGAGCTGCGACAGGTCGATGCCTGCGGTACTCAGCGCAACAGCTATCCTGCCCTCGCTCGGATTGCGCCCCGCCTCGATCGCCCGTCGCAACTCCACCAGCGGCGAGGAACGCCGGGATGCCCGATCACCGGTGAGAGCCGCCAGAAAGCCGGAGTAGAACAACCCAAGATGATCCACATCGTCATGCGGCCCAGGCAGGCTTCGACCGTGACGGACAGTTTCGAGATACTCGTGGGCGGTCGTCAGGTCGCCCTCATCGATACGACTCGCGATACGCGTGGCCGCGGCCTCGTCAGGGACCTCGTCCAGCAACCGTCGGACCTCTCCGACCGCCGTTGACACCTCCGCCGCGCGCTCCTCGTCGAGCTTTCGCAGTTCGTCGAGCATCACGTCGAAGTCCTGGCGGGCAGCACGGACACCTGCCGAGTAGGCCCGGACCCGAGCCGACAGGTCGGACCACAGCTCGGCGGTGAGCCGACCGAACCGGCGGTCCGAGTCCAACGTGGCGACCAACCTGGCGATCTCGTCGTCGAGGCGCTCGGTCGACCGCCCGATCGCTGCCTCGCGTCGGGACGTCAACCCTTGCGCGAAGTGCGGGTCGTACGGCCGCAGCATCTCGACGAGAATCTGTGCCCCGACCTGATCGCCACGGGCGGCGCGTGCCTCGAAAGCCTGCTCCCAGCCGTCGGTTCCTCGGTTGAGGTGCGCGAAGGCGGCGGTGACGTCGACAACTGAGACCTGGCGCCTCGGCTGCAGCCGGGCGTCCAGCGGCAGATCAGGAGCCAACGCCAGCATCCCGTTCAACAGCCGCTCCGACGGCTGCTCGGCACCTTTCAGACTGGCCGAGCCGTCGAGCAGCGCCAGTGCCTCGCGCAGCATCGCCACCGAGGCGTCCACCACAGCCTCTCGGCGCACGTCCCCAGAGCCGGATCCGGCCAGCAACTGCTCGATGGCACTTTCCCGGACCATGTTCACCTTGGTCCGCAGCTCTGTGATCGGATCCGCCATCCAGGATCGGGCAGCCGGATCGCTGAGATTCTCCGTCGCGGCAACCCACTCGACCAGGAGGTCGGTGACCTCACCGGTCCAGGCGAGAAGCTTCTCCCTCGCACGCGCCTCGATACGGCGCTTCCGCTTCCCCGCGCCCCGGGTGTCCCGGTCCAGCTGCGCATCGAGTGTCTGTCGTGACCGTAGGACACCGATCCGGTCCCGGACGAACGTGAGGTCGTCCTTGTCGTGGGAGCCTCTCGCGACAACCGAAAGCGGCGCACCGAGATACCCGGATGGTGCCATCCAGGACTGCCACAGCTCGGTGGCAGCCTGGTACCGGATGGTCCGCGACCGAGCAGAGTCCATGTAGTGCAGCGCGGAGCGGGCGAGCTGCTCGTGCGCCGCCTCCACCTCAGCGGCCTCCGCAATCACCCCGGCACGACGAGGGTTAAGATAGACGCCACTGTATATCGCGCCCAACAACGCCTCGGCAAGGGCTTCCACCGCAGGGCCGGCCTTGACGACACTGGTCGTGAGCTCCCGCAGCGGACCGGCCGCTCCTGCGGTCGGCGACAGCAGCCCGGCCCGAACCGAAGCAGCGAACACCAGCATCTGCGCGTCGGGACGGTCCGCCAGCGAGTTCGCGTCCAGAAGCTGGACCGTCTCTGCGAACGCCGCCGCGTTCGGCCCAGCGGAGCTCCGGATCGCCGCAGCGTGGGCGATGAGCCGATGCGCAGCGGCGACCGGCGCGGGCTGACCTTCGGCCACGACCAGCCAGTACACCAACGCATACTGCTGGTCACCCAGCAGGGAGGCGTACTGTCCATCCGCATCGACGTGGTCGACCTCGCCCACCGCTTCCGGACCCGAAGGCCGATCGGTCACTTCCGACACGGGGTGATAAGCCGCAGCGTTACGCGGTCCGGGAATCGACACTGGTGCCGGTGCCCGCAGGTCGAGCGTGGCCAGCACCTCGTCCAGATCGGGAGGTGCCGAGCTGGCGGAAACGAGCCCGGCCGACCACTGGTCCTGCAGCATGTGCCCTTCACCGCGTTCGGCGACAGGTGGCTCCACTGTCTGGGGCTGGTTCTCGGCAGCCGCCGTCGGGGTCACCGGCTCGACGGCGGGAGCCCCCGCAAGCGGATCAGGAACGTCGTCCGTCCCTGACGTACGGGGCCCGTCGCCGGGGACCTTCCCCGAGGCGTCCGAACCGTCCTCGGTCCGGCCAGAGTCCGCCGTCTCCCGGTTGTCGTGGCTGCCTGCACCGGTGACGCCGGCGAACGTGAAGAGACCGGAGGCCGCATAGGTCATCGCCATTGCCAGCTGTGGCAGCGCGGCCTGCGCGACCGACAACTTCTCCATACGCCCTTGCAGATCCTCGGGCCCCACCTCGATTGCGGTTACCAGCGCGTCCAGCCCGGCGAGGATTTTCGAGTCTGTCTCAGCGGTGACCGAGTTCGCGAAGTCCGCAACCTGGGCGGCCTGCTCAGCAGCAAAATCGGGCGCGACAATCTCCGTCAGTCGGCGGATTCTCGTGATCCGAGCACGGCGGGCCTCCGCCTCCGACGCAGCGATCAACTGCTGGCGAACATCGGCGAGTGACTCAGCTGAAGGCAGGTCGACGACCGCCACCGCCTCATCGAGGTAGTTGCGGATGCCGGCGGCCACTTCAGCGATGCGGGCGAGCACCGCGTCGCTCGGCGGAACACCTCGGGCGAATGCGAGATCGACAGCCGCGAGCTCGACCGATCGGACGGATTCCGCCTCCGCCTCGATCCGCTCGCCGCGTTGCACCAGATCGAGCAGCTGATCCGCCGACGGCAGGGAATCCTCCTGCTCCGCCACCGTCGACACCGCGTCAGGATCTACCGCCGCGAGCAGCTCAGTGAGCTGCGTCAACGAAACGGGATTCTCCGGAAGCATCGGGCATCGCCGACGAACGCGAAGCCAGACTTCGGCGGCGACCTGACGATGCCTGTCGCTCCAAAAGTCTGGAGGCTCCGCGATCAGCCAGGCGAGGGCCGCTACCGCTCCCGCGTGACCGCTGCTAACCATCGATGACCAGGCAACGGCGCGCACCAAGGAAGTCCGTCCGATGATCTGGATGTCCCGCGCTACAGCTTGGACCCCATCGACAGCGAGATAGTCAACGCGGGTCAGGTCACCACGGAGCAGCGCGCTGAGTTGCCCCTCTGACAGGGCACTCGTCGCGGCCGTCGCATGCACTGCGGGGGAGAGCGCGTCGTGCAGCGCCTCAGCGACGGTCTGCTCCGGCTCCTTGACCAGCCTGGTCTGCATCGCCTGAGCGATCACCTGCATGGAGGCACCCGTACGCACCTTCAGATTTCGCTGCACCCGAACCAGGCCGTGGGCAGGCAGTCGAAGCAACTGCTCGGCGAGTTCGCGTTGGCTCAGGGAATTAGCAGCTGCCTTCGCGACGTGCGCTCTGGCTATCTGCTTACATTCCGAATCGGTCAGCGACCATCCACCGGTAGCCGCAGCCTCGGCCCCGCCATGACTCTCGGGCCCCCTTCGGCTCCGTCCACTACCCACATCGCTTTGCTGGCTGAAGCTCGTCACCCGGCAAGACTGCCCGATATCGCAGAAGTCTCCATTATGCCACCAGCCAGGTTTCATCGTCCGACCAGCGCGAGAGCCTCGTACGAAGAGACACAATGGTCAGATGCTTGGCTCGCTATCGAGACCGATCTTTCGCAGGTGCCCAGATCCTGACAGGCAAAGAATGTGATAGATACTCACGTGTCGTTCCGCCTGCTGGGCCGACATCCCAGCGACAGGTACGCCCGACAACCTCGGGTGGAGACCGCACCTTCCTGGTTCGGCGGCCACCGGAACCGCTTGTTCGGTGGTCAAGCGTGGCTCGTTACGGCGACAGACAGGCGTCGTCGGACAGGCGGCCCACAATGAGGGGTGGTGGCGCGGCGGTTTCCGACTGGACGTAGCCAACCAGGCAGGCACGCCCGACCGGTACGGCGTACAGGATCGTCCCCGCCGGGGCCGGGTCGGTGTACCTGGCTGGCCGTACCGCCGGGTCGTTGAAGCCGGCAGCGATCAGCGCCTGTCGGACCGCCTCCGGTGTGGTGGCCGAGAGCCGACAGTGCTCCAACGGCCCGGGACAATCCGCGCCGAACTCGCGGACGAAGTCGTCCAGCAACGCCTGCCGGCGCGGCTGCGCCGCTACCCGCTCGTCGTCGGTCACCGGCGTACGCCGGCCGAGATCCTCGGCGATGCGATCGCAGTAGTCATCGACGCTGGACGCCACCTGGGCACACACGAACTGCTCGACAGCCGCAGCAGGCCGCTCATCCGGCTCGCTTGCCGACATGCTGGCCCGCACCAGCGGTACGGCGACCGCAGCCGCGCTGGCGACCACGAACAGCACGGCGATGGGTAGCCCAATCCGGACAGCCCGCATGAGGTCACCGTACCGCCGTCCAGCGACGCTGACGGAGCGATGGGGAGACCTCATGGGCAGACACAGATCGCTCGTTGCCGCCGTACTGCCGAGTTGGTGATCGGCCGGGACACCGCCTGTCAGCGGCGACAGCTCCCGCTCTTCCCCAGCTCGACGGCCGCCGGCAACGATTGCGCTGACGGCGGACCCGACGCTGTCAGCTCCCGTGCTCCTCGAAGGTAGCGGAGCCTGCGTTCGGCAGAGTAAGCGACCTGCGTTGGTAGAGCAGAGGTGGACCTGCACGCTCGACACGCGGACGGCCGGGTGCTGGGTGTCGAAGGCAAGCTGGCCTATCGCGTCGAGGACACCGACACCAAGCATCTGCACTGGCTCCGTGACCGCATCGGCAAGGAACTGATCGATGGAGTTGTCGTGTATGCGGGCGAACGCGCCTTCCGCTGCCGCGACGACATCGCGGTCGTAGCGCTGGCTTTCCTCGGCCCGTGACGGGCGTTGCCCGCACGCCCGAGACTAGCCATCGAGGTGAGGCTGACGCACCTCAAACGCGATTTTGAGGTGCGTCAGCCTCACCTCGACGCACAGCCCTCGCTCACTCCTCTGGGCGCATCCCGGGTTTGGTGTATCGGGTGCTCACGCGCGAGCCGAGATATGTACAGGAGGTGTCATCGGCGGGCGCGAGATAGAGCATCGTGTAGGTCACTTGCGTAGCGGAATCGGAGAACGTGGAGACGACCATGACGCTCCCATCGGGGAACAGTTCTGGCCGTATGCGATACCCATCGGCGAGGGCTGTCCTTTCGCTGCGGCTCCTGCTGGTGAGAGCTGCGTCTGCTCGTTGTTGCCCTGCCGAATCGAGGCAGACAGCTACCGGCTGAGCGTCTCTGGCGTAACGCAGCTCGGTTGGTACGCCGGCCTGGCGCAGGTCGGCGGCAAGACCGGCCGGGTCGTTGAGCCGGTCCCAGTCGACCATCAGTCCTACCGAGCCGTCCGGGTTGGCGGTTACCGCGTAGGCGGGGGTGGCCCCGCCGGGGCCGTCGAGCCAGACCGTCGACGCCGCGAGGGCCACCGCCACCGCTGCGGCGGCAGCCCCGCCGAACGCGAGCCGCCGGTGCCGCACCCGACGAACAGCGGCGGGCTGTCGCCGTACCGCCGGCATGCCGGACGGTTGCGCGACGTCGGACCGGGGTTGCGCGAGGATGCCGGCCAGCATCGCCGCGGCCTGCGGCGACTCGGCGTCCACCCGCCAGTCAGCGACTGGATCCGCGTCGCGCATCAGTCGATCGGTTTCCATCATGATCCTCCTTCGTGAGTCAGCGGGGAGAGCTCGGCGTCCGCCGGCCTCCTGGTCGGGGCCGGTTCCAACGCGGCCGCCAGCCGCCGCCGGGCCCGGAACAACCGCACCTTGTACGCGGTACGACTGCACCCCATGGCGGTGGCGGCGGCGGTGGCGTCGAGTCCTTCCCAGGCGGCCAGCCGCAGCGCCTCCTGGTCCGTTTCGGACAGTTGTGCCAGCGCGCGGCGGACCCGGACCTGGTCGACCACGGCATCGGCATGGTCGGCCGTGACCGTCTCGACGATCGCGCCCAGCCGGGACGCCAGCCTCGCCTGCCGGTCCCGGCCCCGGATCTCGTTGCCGATCAGGTGCCGGGTCGTCGCGTACAGCCAGGGCAGGGGGTCGGTGTCCGGCACGTCCGGCAGGCGTCGCCAGGCGACGAGGAACGCCTCGCTGACGAGGTCCGGCGCACGTTCCCGGCCGACCCGGCGGGCCGCGTACCGCATCACCGCGCCGTAGTGCCGTCGGAACAGCTCCGCGAATCGTCTCCGATCGTCGTCCATGCCTGGTCTGTTTCCGCCTCCGCCGTCGGGGTTACCGCCCGCGCGGGGGGCGTCGTTGACAGCGTTGCAGCCGACTTTGTACGCTAGTACGAAATTCCGGAACAACGATCAGGGGTGACCGGGTGGCATCGGATTCAACGGAACTGCGGATCGCCGCGCTGGAGCGGCGCGTCGAGCAGTTGGAAACGGCGGCAGCCCGGGGCGGCGGTGGGTCAGGCACCGGTCGAGCAGCCGGAAGCGAAGCGTTGGGGCTGCTCGACCGGCTACGTGAGCAGCGTGCCGAGGCATCCGGAGAGCCGACGGAGACCGGCTCGATCACCTATGCGGGGGCAGCCGGTTTCGGCCGCCGCGAATACCAGTGGGTCATGGAGCATCGCGTCCAGGATCTCGCCGCCGCCGACTGGGCAGCCGCCGCCGGCACGCTCGAATCCCTCGGCAGCCCGGCACGCCTGGCCCTGCTCGCCGCACTGCTCGGCGCGCCACGCACCCGTACGCAGCTGCAGGAGGTGCTCGGCGAAAGTTCGACCGGACACCTCTACCACCATCTGCGCGTCCTGCAGACGGCCGGCCTGCTCGCCCAGCCCCGCCGTGGCGAGTACGAGCTGACCCCGCGAGCAGTCATCCCTCTGCTGACCATCATCGCCGCAACTTCCGACCTCGGCACCGGCGGCCAACCGCCGCCAGCGCAGGAGGAGCGGTGAGCCGGCACCGAGGGCTGCTGCCGAGTGGGTCCGCCCGCGCCGCGTGGCGGGCGTGGACCCGGGGAGACGTCAGCGAGGTCGAACGGCTGGCGACGCAGGTGAGCCCTCGGCAACGCGCGCACCTGCTGTTCCTCACCGACTACGTGTGCGGACGCTACGAACAGGCGCTGGCACACCACGCGACGCTGCGACCAGGGCCGCTGGGCTTCAGGCGGTTGGACGGGCTCGTCGCGCAGGCCCTGCTGCATCTGGACAGACCAGCCGAAGCGGCGGCGTACCTGCGCCGGCGACGGCCGCGACGACCGACAGCGCCGGACCTTCAGCTGCGAGTGGACCACCCGCTGACAAGCAGCCTCGGCCGCACCACGACACTGCCGTTCGCCGACCACGCGTTGGCGCCGTACCTGCCGGCGGTGGCCGCGACCATCGACGGCCACCAGGTGAACGCCGTCATCGACACCGGCGGACCTTTCCTCGTCATGGGCACCCCGCGCGCCGACGCGCTCGGCATCCGGCTCGTCGCCACCGGCCGGCACTACCACGGCACCACCCGCGCCGACAGCTACACCGGGCTCGCCCACGAGCTGGCCCTCGGCGACGCCACGCTGACCAACGTGCCCGTCGAGGCGATGCCCACGTTGAAAGGCGGCCAGGATGTAGTGGTCATCGGCACCAACGTGCTGCAGCGGTTTCTCTCCACCGTCGACTACCCCGGCGAACGGCTGCTCCTGTCGCCCCGTCGCGACCCCGGCGGGTTAGCCACGCATCAGGCGTTGCTCGGCACTTGGCCCGAGGCCGCACGCATTCCGTTCCACCTGTGGAGTGACCATTACATGTTCGCCCGTGGCGGTTTCGGCGACCGCCAGGATCTCAACTATTTCATCGACTCCGGGCTCGCGTACGTCGTCCGGGGCGACGACGGATCGCCGCCCCGGCAGGCCTGCCTGTACGCGACAGCCCGGCGGTACCGCTCCTGGGGAGTCCCCCGTGCCCGCGCCGCCGGCCCGCACTTCGACACCGACGCACCGATCTCACTCGGCCCGCTGCGGCAGCAGCGGCAGTTCGTAGCCACCGCACCGGGTAGACGTGCACCGTGGGCGTCGTTCGGCGGCGTCCGGATCGACGGTCTGCTGTCGCACGCCTTCCTGAGCAGGTACGCCTGGACCATCGACTTCGACCGGCACGAGTACGCCTTCCGCCAGCCGGCCCAGCCCTCGTGAGACAGGGCGGCGAAGGCGGACCCGGCAAAGTCGGTACACCCTGGGTAACGGTGGTGGCGGTACCTCGCCTTCGTGGGTCAGTTCTGGCCGGGGCTTGCTACGGGTAGTCCTGCTTCCTTGGCATGGTCGAGCAGCCGCCGGTCGTAGGTCACGAAGGCAGTGAGTGCCGTGCCGGACTCGTTGGTCAGCACCTGGGCGGTGGCCAGGTGGATGGCGTCGAGGCTGCGGAGCGTCGGCTCGGCGAACGCGGCTGCGGTCGCCCGAATCGTGCTGTCGATCTCGAGTCGGAACAGCCGTCCGACGGCAGCCGGCACGCCGATCAACGCTTGCGGAGCTGCTCGGCGCAGCGCTCTGGGCACTTCCACCTCGACGAGAGCGGAGGAGACCAGCGGCACATCGTCGTGCTTGTTGAGCCAGGAGACAAGGTCGGCGCTGCACACCTCCTGCCGAACCAGCTTGACGACGGCAGCTGAATCGAGATAGATCACCAGCGCTCCTCGTCACGCATCGCGACAAGCGAGGCGGCCACGTCCACATCCTCGTCACCGAGCTTCGGGGGAAGCGGCACAGAGCCGCCGCCGGTGGGGGCGACGGCTCGCCCCGCCGCTACCAGCTTCGCCAACACCGACCGGTCGTCGCCTACCGGGACGAGTCGGGCGATCGGGTGTCCGCGGTCGGTGATCTCGACAGTCTCGCCACCACTCACCCGAGCCAACACCTGACTCGTGTTCTGATTCAGCTCTCGGACACCGATGCGCTCCATGGACACGAGTGTAGAACTAGATGTTCTACGTTTCCAGCTCCTGGTGATCCGGCGACAGCAGACAGCCGGTCGGCCGTCACCGCCTCGTTTCCGCCTCGGCCGTCGCGGTTACCGAGCCGGGCGCAGAGCAGGCGTGGTCAGATCGGGAATCGGCCGCGGCGCCACTGCCAGTGGCGGCCGGCCGTCAGGTGGTCGACGACGGCGCGTTGCAGCACGGTACGGCGTGGTAGCGCGTCGAGCGGCGTGGTCAGCGTGCGGAACACGAACCGCAGCACCTCGACGTCGGCGTCCGGCCCGTCCGGCTCCTGGTACGGCTCCAGCTCGAACCGACGCTGGAACCGGACGATGTTCGAGTCCGCCGGCAGGTACTCCCGCAGCTGCGGGTCGAGCAGCCACGACCCGCAGGCGAACGCCGCGTACCGCTCGTCGGGGAAGTGTCGGGGGAAGAACGCGCGGGCCGCGTCGAGTGACGCGCTGACCGCCTCCGGGGTCAGCGGCCCCGCGTCGGGGATGTGCAGTTCGATGGCGCTGTCGCTGCGGTGGTGCTGCAGCCGGCCCAGCTCGTAGAGGCTGCCGCGCACGTGCAGGGTCAGCCAGGCCTGCATCACCGGCCAGCCCTCGCCACGCATCCGCCGGTCGATGGCGAGGTTGCGGCCCAGGTCCGCGAGGGTCGCCCAGGACACGGCGTCGGCGATGCCGTGGGCGCGGTGGTACGCCCGGACGACGTCGACCAGGGCCAGGTACGCGTACGCGTAGAGGTGCCGCCAGGCGGGTCCCCGGTCGCGGGGCAGCTCCGGGCCGGGTGCCAGCCAGCCGTAGCCGCCGAGGTCGGCCCGGACCAGGGCGATTGTCCGGTCGAGCAGCCAGCGCAGCTCCGGCGTCCACAGCGGCGAGTCGGGATCCGGCCAGCCGGCCATGATTTCGGCGGCGTCGTCCGGCCGCACCGCGAGCCGGTCCAGGATCGCGGGCGCGTCGGCCCTGGCCGGCAGCGGAGCCGACGGCCGGTCACCGGCGAGCCGGTGCACCCGCTCGACGTCGGCGACGGGCACCCCGAGCCGGGCGGCGGTCTCGTCCAGGTCCACCCGGACGACGCTACCGCCCAGGTCGCCCTTTCCGGCGTGCTGCGGGCGGCTCGCCTCCGGCGATGGCACTGCCCGGTGTGGCGGTCAGGGAATTCGGGCGACCGCACCGTACACCGACACGTCGGCTGCCGCCGGACGTGGCTGGTCCGGCTCGTCGGCGCGCCAGTCGCTCACCACCCCGATCCCGGGTGGTACGAGGTCCAGGCCCTCCACCAGCGCGGCGAACTCGGCGCGTTCCCGGGGCCAGATGTCGGTCTGCCCGGCAGCCAGCATCCGGTCGTAGACCGCTGCGATCGGTGCCGGGAGGAAGTCCTTGGTCGCATTGCTGACGACCAGGTAGCTGCCCGGCGGCAGCGCGTCGACAAGCTCGGCGACGACCGGTGCGGCCGCCCCTCGACCCGGCAGGAAGTGCAGTACCGCGACGAGCATCAGCCCGACCGGCTTGGACAGGTCCAGAGTGGCGAGCAGGTCGGGATGGTTGAGGATCTTGCCGGGCTCGCGCAGATCGGCCTCGATGTAGGACGTTCTACCCTGGGTGGTGCTGGTCAGCAGGGCCCTGGCGTGCACCATCACCATCGGATCGTTGTCGACGTACACCACCCGCGACTCCGGCGCGATCGCCTGGGCGATCTCGTGCGTGTTGTCTGCGGTGGGCAGGCCGGTGCCGATGTCGAGGAACTGCCTGATCCCGGCCTCGGCGGCCAGGAACCGGGTCGCCCGGCCGAGGAAGCGGCGGTTCTCTCGCGCCGCGATCGGCGCGCTCGGCCAGGCCGCCGCGATCTGGTCCGCCGAGGCCCGATCGACGGCGAAGTTGTCCTTCCCACCGAGCCAGTAGTTGTATCGGCGGGCCGGATGCGGCACCGAGGTGTCGAGCCGGTCGAACAGCGTTGCGTCGTGGTCGGCCATGAGAACCTCCGGAACCCAGTTGAGTACGCCGGGCCGTCGGCCGTCGCGCCGACGGCCAACGGGCGACCGAGCTTACTGGACGGTTCACTGTGCGCTGGCCCGGCGGGCGCACCGTCGTCCCGCGACAGCCGTCAAGCCGGCAGCGTACCGCGCGGCAACTACCGTCGAACAGGCGAGGTGATCGCCTGTAGTTCGCTGGCGACCTCGGCGATCAGGTCGGTGAGCGAGTCGCGGTTGCCGGGCTCGACCCAGCGGGTGTACGCGACCCGGAACACGGTGACACCCGACTCGGTGGCCAGGGTCGCCGCGGTCTGGTCAAGGCCCTTGGCGCACAGCGCGGCAACGACCGCGGCCGCCAGCGAGCCCATCTTACGCAGCTCACGTTCCTGCAGCTCGGGACTGCTCTCGATGATGGTCTGGCGCACCCGGACCAGCTCGAGACGGTCGGCGAAGATCTCCTCCGCCACTTGACGGAACGCGGCGACGACCGCTTCGAAGGGGGCGGCGTCCGTCTCGGTCACCGCCTTGACGAGCAGGTCCTCCAGTTGCTCGCTGCCGCCGAACAGCGCCTCGCGTTTGTCGCCGAAGAGCCGGTAGAAGGTGCGTTTGTCGAGGCCGGCGCGGGTGGCGATGTCGGTGACCGTGGTCTGTTCGAAGCCGCGTTCACGGAACAGCTCGAAGGCGGCCGCCTCCAGGCGGCCGCGTGCGTCCGGTTGCCAGCGGGCCATGCCGCGATGGTATCCGATGTCACACTACGACATCTTCTTGATCCAAGCCATGTCGCATGGTGACATCACAAGGTAGGGTGATGTCACAAGGCGACATCGGTACTCACGAAGGAACACCAACATGCGCGTATTCGTCACAGGCGCCTCCGGCCACCTCGGCTCGGCGGTCGTGCCGGCCCTGATCTCCGCCGGCCACGACGTCGTCGGCCTGGCCCGCTCCGAAGCATCCGCTGCCGCGATCGAGAAACTGGGCGCCGGGACGCGTCGCGCCGACCTGTCCGACCTCGACGTTCTGCGCACCGAAGCGAACGCCGCCGACGGCGTCATCCACCTGGCGTTCCGTCACGACCTCCTGCTCACCGGCGACCTGACCGGCGCCGCCGGTGCCGACCTGGCCGCCCTCCACGCACTCGCCGACGGTCTGAGCGGCTCCGGCAAGCCGCTGGTCGGCACGGGCGGCACAGCCATGCTCGCGATGGGCGGAATCGTCGACCGCCCCGGCACTGAACACGACGCTCTCCCGAGCGGCTACCGGGTCGACGCGGAGAACTTCGTGGTCGGCCTCGCCTCCCACGACGTGCGCTCCTGCGTCGTCCGGCTCGCTCCGACGGTGCACAGCCCGCTCGACCGCAACGGTTTCGTCACCGTCCTCGTCGCCGCCGCCCGGCAGCACGGGTACGCGGCGTACGTCGGCGAAGGCACAAACCGGTGGCCGGCCGTACACACGCTCGACGCGGCCGACCTCTACCGGCTCGCCCTCGAAAAGGCCCCGGCCGGCTCCCGCCTGCACGCCGCCGCCGACGAAGGAGTCCCCTTCCGAGAGATCGCCGCCGCCATCGCCCGCAACCTCGACGTGCCGGTCCGCAGCATCAGCCCCGAGGAAGCCGACGACTACTTCGGCTTCCTCGGGCCGTTCGCCCAACTGGACAATCCGACGTCGGCCGCGATCACCCGGGAACTCCTGGGCTGGTCCCCCAGCCGCCCCGGCCTCATCGCCGACCTGCACGACGGGCACTACTTCCAGGCGTGACGTCCCCGACGCGATTAACGCTCAGCCGAGGTCCTCCGGGCCCAGGGAGAGCCAGGCCAGGTCTTCCTGGGCGCGGCGGCGGGCCTCGCGTTCGCGGTCGAAGAGCGCGTCGGTCTTGCGCAGGACCAGAGTGTACGGTCGCCCGCTGCGCCGGGTCTGATGGTCGACGGGCAGGTCAGCCTGGTCGACGCGGGAGTGGACGTGGCGGCGGCGCTGCTCGGCCAGCGGCCACTCGAAGGTGCGGCGCGCCGGATCGCCGAGGAACGCCACCAGGGTGGCGCACAGCTCACAGTCGCATCCCTTGGGCAGTTCCACCGACCAGTCGTCGGCGGCCCGAGCCGGCCGGGCGAGCTGCCGCTCGAGCCGCCGGGCGACGTGCGCGGCGAGGGTGTCGATGCCGGCCACCTGCTGCCCCGCCTGGTCCGGTGCGGTCGCGCGGGCGGCCCGCAGCGTCGACATCGCGCAGGCAAGCACGTCGTCCTCGTCCCGGCAGAGGAACTCGACCGCCGGGTCAGCCAGGTCCGCCGTACCGAGGCTGGCGGCACCGGCCAGGACGACGGCGATCTGCGGCCCCAGGTCCGCGAGGTACCTGCGCCGGTCGCGGGCCGCCGGGTAGGTCAGCAGTCCTCCGGCCCGGCCGTGCAGCTCGGACCAGACGCCGGCCACCAGCAGCCGGCCGACCAGCACACCCCCGGTGTCGCGGGTGGCACGCAGCGCCGCGCACATCGCGGGCAGCGATGCCAGCCAGTCCGGGGTCTGCTTGTCGAACAGCGACGAACGGGACAGCCAGTTCCGGCCGAACCAGCCGTTGACCCGCTCCCGGGTCCAGGACTCGCCGTAGCGGGTGGCGAGGCGAGCGAGCACCGGGGCGTCGGCCGGTGCCAGCGCCTCCACCCGCAGCGGCGCGAGCAGCATGGCTGCCAGGTCCGGCTCGTCGAGCCCCCAGGCGACCGCCAGTGCCCGCCCGGCGACAAGCTCACCGGCGGCCGCCGGGGGGACCCGCCAGAACGAGGCGAGCGTGGCGGCGCTGCTCCGGGCACCGGCGACGTCCCCGGCGCGCAGCAGACCGGCGAGCCGGTCGAGGGCCCAGCCTGGCGACGCCTGCGCCCGGATCGCGAAGGTCCACCGTCGCGGCCACACGACGATCGCCGCCCGGCGGTACCACCGGTCCAACGTGTTGCCGTAGTTGCCCATGTACCCCTCGTACTCAGACGAGTGGGGTGACAGGTTCGCGGTGGGCGTCGTGGCGCACACCTCGTCGTCGGAAATCCGCAGCGATGTGGGCACCACCTCGCCGGACTCGTCCAGCCAGCAGTCGAGGGTCATCGACGAATCGATGAGCTCTTCGAGCTCGTACTCGCCCGACCCGCTCCCGCCGCTGGGTTCCTCGTCGTTTCGATACCGGCCGTACCGACTCCGGCCCCGACCCCAGCGGCCCCATGATTCCTCGGGGTCGAGGGCGCTCCAGGTCTCCTGCAGCTCCGCCAACGCCAGAGTGACCTCACAACCGGCTGCCTGCGCGGCCGCCCGCACCGCTGCGGCACGGCCGACGTCGTCGCCCTTGAGCCGGTCCCAGCCCAACGCCCGCTGGGTGTACTCGTGGTCCAGCAGGTAGACCAGCCGGGCGGGCTCGTCGGTCGGTTCCGCGAAGTGATCGTCCAGGCAGCCGGCCAGTCCGGTGACCAGGTCCTGACCCAGCGAGCCGGCGGCCAAGGCGACCGGGTCACCGGCGAGCAGCAGGTTGTAGGTCAACACGATCCGGTGGCCCGCCGTCACCGGCGACACCTGGTGCCGGCAGTCGGCGTAGAACGCGACGAAGGTCAGCTCGTCCGGTGATGATTCGTAGGCCCCGGTCCGGCCGGCGTGCTCAATCGACAGCACGCCGCCGGCCGTCTTCGACGGCAGCGTCACCACCAGGGTGCCGACCATGGCATCGGCCTTCTCCGAATCCTGATGTGGCGCGAAGAACTGGCCGGGCGCGTACACCAGCATCGAGTGCAGCTCGGCGACCAGCTCGCACCCCTGCGGCAGGCCGAGGTCGGCCCGGAGCTGGTCCAGCATCGGGTGGAGCGTCTCGTGCCACCGCTGTTCGTCGATGTCGACGAGGCTCGTCGGGATCTCCCACGTGTCGCGGACCCCGGCGTCCGTCAGCGTCTGCTCACCCTTGCCGAACCTGGCCGGCCGGCCAACTGAGCACAGCTGCTTCGCCTGCTCGGCGGCCGCCGGCAAAGCGATCGGCCCGACACCGCGCACCGCGAGCCTCAGATTATGGGGTGACGCGGTACGACGTGCGCTGAACGCGCCAGCCGGGCCAACGGTGCCCAGTAGCGCGGCCAGTCGGTCAGGCGGGGTCACGGGGGATGCTGGCACGCGCAGACTCTAGGCCAGACAATCCGGTAGGGCCACTCGCACGTCCGTTCAGCGGACAACCGGTGCGACAGTCGACTATGGGCAGGAAATCACGCGCTACTGGGCACCGGACAGGTCGGCGAGGAGGGTGTCGAGGACCAGCTCCTCCTCGACCCGCGTACCGTGCCGGCTCATCGCAGCGGTCAGCTCCGCGTCCCAGCCGGCGTCGACCGGCCGGCCGGTCAACGTCCCCGAGACGGCGCCCACCACGGCCGCGCCCGCCACCGCCGCCCGGTACGCGGTGGCGTCGTAGCGCCACGGCTGCCACGGCACCCGGGAGCGCAACAGGTTGGCGATCCGTACCCCGCCCCAGTCGAAGTCGCCGTGGTAGCGCAACCGCGCGCCACCGGCCGTCAGGCCGGTCAGCAGCCGCAGCGCCGCCGTGCTCGGCTGGCCGTTGACGCAGACCAGCGGCGGACACTCCGGACCGAGCAGGTCGGCCGCCGCGGCCAGCACCGTCGGGTTCTCGCAGACGTGGACGGTGCCGGCCGGGAAAGTCGACCGCTCCCGGCCGAGTTGGCGCAGGGTCAGCACGAGCGGCTCACCGGCCGTCGCGGCGGGCGCCGTCAGGGCGGACAGCCGGCTGCCCGGACTCGCCACGACGTTGAGCGTCAGTACGGTCGACGATAGTTCGTCGACAAGGACACCGGCGCTGTCCCACAGCGCCCGCCGCCGCTGCGCCGGAGACGTCGGTTCGTCGTCGCCGGGCCACCAGACGGCCCGCACCGCCGACAACACGACAGTCGCCAGCGGACGGTCGGCGTCGAGGGCATGCGCGTCGCCGGTGGTCTGCGCGGCGAGCCGGGCCAGCGGGGCCCCGTCGGCAGGCAACGCCGCCAGCACCGCCACCAGGTGCTCGACGAGCCGGGCCGCCGCGTCCGGCGTACCGGACAGTCGGCGGGCCAGCGCGACCGTGGTGCGGTCGCCGCACCAGTCGGCCAGGTGCGGCGCGCGGCGGCCGAGCCGGTCCAACGGCTCCAGCACGGTACGCCAGGCGGCGTCGGCGGCGGCGCGGACCTCGGCGGTCACCGGCACCGGCCCGAGGAGGGTCTCGACGGCGGCGGCCAGCCCGTCCGGGTGCAGGCCGCTGCGGCGGACCACCTGGTCGAGGTCGTCGAGGTTGACCGTCAGCGAGGTGCCCCGGCCGGGTGGCCGCCCAAGCAGCCGTTGCACCGCCAGCCGCTCGGCCGGTGTCGGCTGGCTCAGCGAGATCGTGCCGGTCAGCGGCCGGCCGTGGGCCATCCGCTGGCGGAGCCGCTGCACGACCCGTTCGGTGTCGGCCCCGCCGAGCTGCCGGCGCAGCCGATCGAGATCCGGCCCGACCACATCGAGATCCGGCCCGACCACATCGCCGTCCGGTCCGGTCACTCGGCGGACCACAGAGCGGGCTGCTCCGAGCCGTCAGATCCGGTTGGGTCCGGTCGGGTCGGGTCGGGTTCGCCGTCCGGGCGGGTCGGTCGCTGCTGCGGTACCGCCAGCTCGACCCGAGGCATCCGGTGCCGTTCCCGCCCGTCCCACCGCCACGGGGTGACCAGGACGGCGTCGATGCCGTCGTGCCGGGCCAGCTGCGCGATGCCCAGTCCGGGCACCTGCGGATAGCAACCCCACTCCCGCTCGCTGGTCATCACCACGTCCAGGTCGAAGGTGGCGAGCAGCCCGAGGCACTTGGCCCGGGAGTCGTCGTCGACCCCGGCGAACGCCTCGTCGAGGGCGATCAGCCGCGGCGCGTGCGCATTGCCCGCCGACCCGTAGTACGAGGACGCGGCGGCGAACAGCGGGATGCTGGCGGCCAGCACCCGTTCACCACCGGAGGCCGGGCCGGTGGCCGGCCGCCACTGCCCGTCCTGGTGGCGTTGGATTGCGAACTCGTGCCAGGCCCGGTAGTCCAACGCCCGGGTGAGCTGCTCGTGCCAGGTCGCCGCCTCGTCGCGCAGCCGTTCCCGGCTGATCTGTTCCTGCAGGAACGCGCCGATCGCTCGACGGTCGGCGTCGTTCCAGACGTCGGTGCTCTGCCGCAGCTGCCGGGCGCGCAGCTCGGCCAGGCCGGGCGGGGCGTCGCGGGTGGGCCGCCACAGCAGCCGCAGCCGCATGCCGGTGGAGGTGGGCCGCTCCTCCAGCTCGCCGTTCATCGTCGCAACCTGCTGCTCGGCGCCGGCGACCAGCTCCTGCAACGCTCCGGCGACCTCGTTGACCAGGTGGGTCTCCAGCACCTCCCGCTCGTGGGCGGAGAGCACCCGCTGCCGTTCGTCGATTTCGGTGACCAGGGCGGCGGACAGGTCCGCGACGGAGCGGCCGTGCCCCTGGAACACCACCTCCACGATCATGGTGTCCTCGCGGACGGCGGGCAGCACCTGGTGTCCGTGCCGGGACAGGCTGTCGGTGAGCACCTTCATGTCCAGGCTGACCTGGTGCTGGATCCGTTCCCAGGGGCGGTCACCGTCGTCGACGTCGGCGAGCAGCCGGTCGACGCCGCGCGCCACGGCCACCGCCGGGGTCGTCGCCCACGGCTGTCGGGTGTCCGGTAGTTCCTGCTCGGGGCAGGCCAGGGCGATCAGGCCGGTGTCGGCGAAGGCCCGCAGCACTTCGACGGCGGCGTCCCGGGTGGCGGTGGCCCCGTCGAGTTCCTCGGTCAGCCGGTCCCGTCGCCCGTCGGCGTCGCCCCGGGCACCCCAGGCGTCGCGTTCGCGCTGCCGGGTCTCCCGGCTTTCCCACTGGCACTCCTGCTCGGCGTCGGCCACCTCGCGGAGCTGGCGTTCCAGGTCGGCGACGGTCGCGCCGGCGGTCGCGTCCAACGTCTCGAACTCCACCCGGGCCAGCCGGGCCGCCTCGGCCGCCTCGGCCGACTCGATCGCGGCCGGTTCGAGCTTCTCCTGCTTCTCCTCGTAGGTGCGGGACGCCTCGGCGCGGCGTCGCGTCGCGTCGCGTACCCCGGTCAGGGTGGGCCACCAGGCGGCCAACGTCACCTGGTAGTCCTGCAGCCCGTCGCGAACCTCCGCCAGCCCGTCGGCGTCGTGTGGCAGACCCACGTCGTCGGCGAACTCGGTCGCCTCGGCCAGCGCCGTCTGCGCCGCCGAGACCGCCGTACGGTGCCTCGCCGCCGCCTCGTCACGTCGGCAGGCGGTGTCCCGGCGCAACTGGTGGGCGCCACGGACCAGGGTGTGCGCCTCGCGTAGTGGCTGGTCGGAGGGGAGACTCTCGGTCTCGTGGCCGACCGCCCGCCGACGTTCGTCCAGTCTGGTGCGTTGCTCGGCGAGGTCGGCCGACACGGCGGCGAGTTCGTCGGACTCGGCGCGCAGCGCAGCGATCCGGGCCCGGCGGGCCGCTTCCCGGGCGCCGTCGCCGATGTGCTCCGCGTCCGGTTTGGTCCACCGGCCGGTGACGACGCCGATGCCGAAGCCGCCGTCGGTGTCGACCCAGGTCGCCGCACCGGACTCCGCGCCGAGGCCGATCGCGGCGAGGACGGCGGCGACGGTCGGCCCGGTCAGCGCGGCGGCGTGCGGGTCGGCGTCGTCGATGGCCGGACGCAGCAGCGTCCCGAGGTTCGTCGCCACCTCGTCGGTTGGTCGCAGCAGCGCGTCGCCGCTGTCCGGGTCGCGGACCGTGCCGTCCGGGTCGATCCACGCGTCGAGCACCCCGGCGGCTTCCAGCGCCGCCTCGATGCCGGCACGCACCTGCGGCGGCACGCCTTCAACGAAGTCGACGACCCGCCACAGTGGTGCGCCGGGCCGGTCGAGGCGCAGCTGCGGGGACCGGGTGTGCGGTGCCGGTGGCGGCTGGTGCGCCCCGTCGGTCAGCCGACGCAGCTCGGCGTCGATCTCCCCGACCCGGTCGGCGACCCGCCGTTGCTCGGCCTCCACCGCCGCGTCGGCGCGGGCGATCGCCTCGGCGGCTGCCCGGCTGGCGGCGGTCACCTCCCGGGCGGCCGGGTTGTCCCCGTCGAGTGTGCTCACCCAGGAGTCGAGCCGGCCGAGCACCGCCTCCGGGTCGGCGATCGACAGCTCGACCAGCCCGGTCAGGTACTCGCCGGTGCGCCGTACCAGGGTTTCGCCCTGTTCGGCGGCGGCGGTCTCGGCGTCGGTGACCGCCTCGTCGGCCGCCGCCACCTCGGCGGCCAGCCGGTCGACCTCCTCCCGGGCGCGGTCTGCGAGGGTCCGGGCCGACTCGGCGGCCGCGCGGAGCCGATCGAGGGTACGCAGCGCGGCCCGCCGATCCTGGACCAGCTGGCCGGCGGCGCGGCGCGCCTCGTCGAGCCCATGGGCGGAGTCGTCCGGCAGGGCGGCGAGGACCCGGTCACGGTGCCGGTCGGCGATCCGCGCCGCCGCCGCACCGCCGGCCACCCGGGTACGGGCCGCCGCCTCGTCCCGCTGGGCCGACTGAAGCTCCTGCGCCGTCTGCTCGGCGGTACGCCGGGTCCGGGCCGCCTCCGCCTCGACGTCACGCAGGCGTTTGGCCTGCTGGTCGGCGAACGTCGCCCGCTGATCGGCCGCCTCCCGCAGCCGACGCAGATGCTCGGCGCTACGCGCCTCGGGGCTTTCCGCCAGCGCCCGTCGGCGCGCCTGCAGCTCGGTGGCGCGCGCGTCCAGCTCGGCCAGTTTGACCTCGGCCTGGCGTACCGCCCGGTCGGCCTGCTCGTGCGCCCGCTGCGCGTCGCCCAGCTCGCGGCCCAGTTGCTCGTACCGGCTGTGCTGCTGCCGCAGCACCGCGGCCTTGCGTTTCGCCGCGATCCGCGCGTACTGCCGATAGCGGGTGAGGAAGTCGTCGGCGGCCTTCTTCGTCTCGCGCAGCTCGGTCAGCGTCTCCCGCTCGTCGTCGAGACCCCGGAACGCCTCGGCGACCTGGGCGATCAGGTTCTCGTCCAGCGGCGGCAGCGCGTCGCCGAGCGCCCGGGACAGGGTCTTCTCGTCCGGACGCTTGGACAGCTGCGGCTGCCGCAGCTTGATCAGCAGGGACACCAGCGCGTCGTACCGGTCGCCCAGGCCGAACAGTGCCTCGTCGACCGCCCGCCGGTAGTCGACGGCCCGGTCGTAGAGCATCCCCGCCGGGCCGATCGCGTCCCGCAGCCGGTCCCGGGTCGCCGCCGTACCGGTGGGGGTGAGCAGCTGCAGGTCGGCGACGACCCGTTGGCTGGTGACGAAGTACCAGTGCCGGGCGATTCCGCGCCCGGCCACCGCCTTCAGTCCGCAGCCGATGGTCAGGTACCGGGCGGTGCCGTCGGCGTCGCGGCGGCCGAACTCCAGCCAGGTGTAGCCGGTCCGCTCCGGGTGCGGGTGCCGTCCACCGAGCAGCAGGTTCCACTCCATCCGCTTGTGCGGATCCCCGTCGGGCTCCACCCGGTACGGTGTCAGCTCGCCATCCAACAGGAACGGTACGGTCAACGCGAGGACCTTCGATTTGCCGGTGCCGTTGTTGCCCCGCAGCAGCAGACTGCCGCCGTGGAAGTGGAACTCCTCCTGGTCGTAGTAGAAGATGTCCACCAGCCCGGCCCGCAGTGGCTGCCACCGTTCCCGGTCCGGCACCGGCAGCTTCCGGGCCGATATGGTCGTCGGTCCGGCGGTGGTGACTACGGCGGTCACGGTGACGGTTACCTCCTCGGGGCGGCGGGACGGGTCTCCCGGATCGTCGGCTCCGCCAGGGCGTAACGGGCGATCGCCGGGCGGGCGACGACCAGCGGGTCCTCGGCCGGCTCGACAGTGACGAGTTTGAGGGCACGCAGCGCGTCCAACGCGGTGGCGACCAGCTCGACCTCGGCGCCCGGGTCGGTGGCGTGTTTTCGCCAGTACGACCGGTGTGCCCGGGCCAGCTCGCGGGTGTGCCGGTGCAGTTCGCTGACCCGCAGCCCGCCCGCGCCGCCCGCGCCGGCACCGCTGGTGCTGGCCGCCGCGATCCGTTCCGCCAGCAACAGCGTCAGGTGACTCTGCATCCCCTCGGCCGGCATCCGGACGTCGGTCAGCTCGTCGGCCGGGTCCACCATCGCGACCCCTTCGGCCCGTACCTCGCCGACCAGCCCGGTCAGTTGGGTGATCCGGTTCAGGATGGCGTACCGCTGGCTGGTCAGATAGGCCAGCTCGGGTTCGGTCAGCTCGTCGTAGTAGACGACCGGCTGTTCGAGCAGCAGCCGGGTGAGCCGGTGCCGCAGCGCCCGGTTGCGGGCATCCTCGACATCGGGCACCACCTCGACGGTCAGCGCCGCCAGCCGGCCGTCCGGTGCCACGTCACCGATCATCGACGGGCCGCGGCTGCTGGCCAGCAGGCCGGCGATCACCCGCCGGTCCACGTCGTAGAGCACGTCGCCGCTGGTGCCAAGGTAGGCGTCCTCGTGGCCGGCCACCCGACGCAGCACCCCCCAGTGCAGCAGCAGCCGGACCACCGCCACCATGTCGGCCCGCCGTTCCCGCCGGTCCAGGGCGAACGTGAACCCGGTGGCGGCCAGCGCCGGATCGGCGGCGGCCAGCACCACGTCCTCGGCCAGCCGGCCCAGGGTGATCTGCCCGTCGGCGCGTTCCAGCGCGGCCAGGGCGAGGCAGGTCAACACGTACCGTTGCCGGGAGAACGGGGTCCTGGCCTTCGGATCCCGAGCCGGGTGGGTCTGGTCCTGTGGGTCGGCGGTCAGCTTCATCAGCCGGATCGTCTGGGCGTCGGCGACCAGCCGCCACCCGGTCTCCCGGTCGAACCACTCGCGCAGCTCTGCGGCGTACGTGCGGACCAGCCGGAACTCGTCGTCCGGGGTCAGCCCAGCGACCAGCAGCGGGCGGGCGAGCAGCAGCCGGGCGGCCCGCTGCAGGCGGCCCGAGGAGTCGCCCTCGACCGGGCCGCGCGCCCTCACCCGGCCGCCCCGACCGCCGCGAGGTCGGCTCCGGCAGAGACCAGACCGGCCGAGACCAGGTCGGCTCCGGTCGGAGCCAGGTCGGTGATGTCGACCAGATGTTCCGGCCCGGTGAGCACCCCGTCGGCGGTGACGATCCGCACCGGCGGCGCCCCGTCGACGCGGACCAGGCGTACCCGTAGCGTGCCGTCGGAAGTGGTGGTGGTCACCTCCGTGGCGTCCGGCCGCCGGGCCGCCAGCGCGTCGCCCAGCAGATGGAGAAAGAGCCGGAACTCGGCGGTGTCCAGTTCACCGAGGCGAGACAGTGGGACGGGCCCGTCGGTGGCCAACGCCGCTCGGGCGCGGGCCGTCTGGGCCGTCTCCCGCTCGGCACGTTCGGCCAACTGCCGCCGCTGCGCGGATCGGTCCAGCACCCGGCTCGGCGAGCCGCGCCGCTCGTATGATCCGGTTTTGCGCAGTCGGGGGCTGATCTCCAGCCGGGGTGCGTGGGCCCACGACGTCGATGCCGGCACCGGTCGTTGCTCGACCGCGGCCAGGGTCTCGGTCGTCACGGTCAGGTGCCGCACCGGCGACAGGCCGAACGCGGTGTGCCACAGCCGGTGCGCGGCCTCGTCGTCCGGGGCCTGCGCGAACCACAGCGCCAGCGACCGGAAGTCGGCCGACCGGTCCGACCGGCCGGCCCGACGTTCGTTGATCGACGCCACCGCGCCGAGCAGCTGCCGGATCGCGCCGATGGCGGCGGTACGCAGCAGCCGTGCCTGGGACTGCCGGCTGGCGTCGCCGCTGACGAACCAGTCCCGCAGCCCGTCCCAGCGTTGCTGCCAGACCACCCGCGCCTGATGCAGTGCCCGGTCGTCGGCGTCCTCGCCGGGTGCGGCGTCGACGGCCTCCCGGCGGGCCACGATCTCCAGCAGCGGGCGTACCCCGGTCGCCTCGATCCGGTGGGCCAGGTTGGCGATCTCCGCGCCCCGGTTGGCGAGATCGGCGATGAACCGTTCGAGGTACGCGATCAGCTGTTCCTTGTACGCGAGGAAGGCCGCCACATCCGCGTCGGCGAAGTCGACGGCCCGCCGCAGCGACGCCATGAACGCCTGCGCGTTGTCGGCCAGCCCGGTGAACCGGTCGACCAGGCTCAGCATCAGCAGGTGGGTCTTCGCCGGGTCGGGAGCGGACCCGGCGGCGGCCTCGGTCGCGATGCCCAGCAGGGCGCGCAGCTGGTCGGCGATGTCGGACAGCGCCACCGACTGCAGGGCGCCGCGTCGGCCGATCGCCTCCTCGTATGTGGCGATGGCCTGCTCGGCGGCGTGGCCGTGCGCGCTCAACTGGTAGAGGTAGCGGGCGCGGTGAAAGTCTTCCACGGTGGTGACCCGTCCGGTGTCCGGGTCGGCCCGCAGGTTGCCCCACTCGGCGAGCTGGGCCAGCGCCGCCGCGACGGCCTCCAGCGACGCCCCGGGGCCGATCTCCGCCAGGACGTCCTCCGGCCGCAGATGCACGGTGAACCGACGTTTCGCCCGGACGAAGGCGTCCAGCACGTCCCGGTACAGGGTGACGTTCTGCGCCTGCAGGTGCGCGAACGGCTGGACGGCCGGTGAGGTACCGGGGGACATCCCGCCATCATCGCAGACCGGATCGGGCCACGACGCACACAGCAGGGTCATGTGGTCACAAAATTGTGATACATTTCGTTCATGACGGCTGCTGGCGAGCACTCGGTTGGTCTTCGGGAACTACGCCACAACACCAGCGAGGTGCTGGCTCGGGTGCGACACGGCGAGACGATCGACGTGACGGAGTACGGAAAACTGGTGGCGCGGATCGTGCCGGTGGCCGAACGCGAGCCGACGCCGGTGTTGGACCGCCTGGTCACGGCGGGTCGGGCGCGTCTGGCGGTACGGCCAGGATTCCGGCCACGGATGCGGGCCGGGGACGGCACCGACCGACTCGGGGACGCCCTCGGCACGCTACGCGACGAGGAACGTTGGTGAGTCTCTACTACATCGACACATCCGCCGCGCTCAAGTTGCTGGCCGAGGAGAGCCACTCCCACGCGTTCGCCGCCTTCTACGACGAACACCCGGGCGCGTCGTGGGTCAGTTCCACGTTGCTGCGGATCGAGGTGATCAGGGCCGTCGGCCGGGTCATGCCGGCGGCCCTACCAGATGCCAGAGCCCTCCTGCTGGCCTTCGACTACATAAACATCGACGACGAGGTCGTCGACGCGGCGATGGACGAGCCGGACCGGATGCTGCGGTCGCTGGACGCGATCCACCTGGCCACCGCGCGAGTGCTCGGGACGGACCTGGCCGGCCTCGCCACGTACGACAACCGGCTGGCGGCTGCGGCGAAGGACGCGGGGATTCCCGTCGTCGACCCGCGGGACTGACCTGACGATCCGGCGCACCCGACCCGCCGACGACGAGATCGACATCGAGTTCGCCCTGCACGGCGACTCACCCATGTCGTCCTGGGCACGCGATGCCGAGCCGGGCACCCCGGCCGGGATCTTCGACATCGGCACCAGGTACCGGCGGCCGGAGCAGGTGGACCGGCAACTGCTGATCGGCGACGAGAGTGCACTGCCCGCCGTACTGTCGATCCTCAGCGGCACACCGCCGACGCTGGCCACGGAGGTCTACCTGGAGGTCCCGACCAGGGCCGACATCAGGTCGGTCGAGACACCCGCCGGCGTACGCGTCCACTGGTTCAGCCGGACGGCGCGGACCTGCGACCCGGCGCTCTGCCGGCGGACCGCTTCTACACCTGGGTCGCGGGCGAGTCCTGGTTGGTTCTCCGGCCACAACGACTTGATCAACGTCAACTCAGCGAAGCAGATGAGGAAGATCGCCAGGTGCATCAACGCCGGCCGTAGCTGCCGCTGAGCCGATGATCAGCGGCGGGCGCGCTCGCACCCGCGTTCCACGCCGCGTCGGAATTCACCAGGGGATGCTGCCGTCGTCGTTGACGAACGTGCCGATCGGGCCGCCGTCGGGCAGCGTGGCCAGCCGGATCGGGGTGGCGGCGGCCTCCTGGACCGGACGCCCGACACCGCCGGTGAAGTCGGTGGCGACCAGCCCCGGACAGGCCGTGTTGATCAGGATGTCGGTGCCGGCGAGTCGCCGCACGTAGTGCACGGTGACCGCGTTGAGGTACGTCTTCGTCGGCGAGTAGGCCGCCATGATCGGGCCGACGTTGATCTCCGGGTCGGACTGCCAGGTCAGTGAGCCGACGCTGCTGGAGATGTTGACGATGCGCGGCGACGGCGACCGGCGCAGCAGCGGCAGCATCGCGTTGGTCACCCGGATCACGCCGTACACGTTGGTGTCGACGACCTGGCGGACCACGTCGAGGTCGAGCGTGGTCGGGTCCTGCTCCCACCCCGGCCCGGTCTCGCCGGCGATGCCGGCGTTGTTGACCAGGACGTCGAGTCCTCCAGCGGTGCGTTCGATCAGCTGCGCGGCCTCGGTGACGCTGCGGTCGTCGGTGACGTCCAGCGGTACGGCGAACGCGTCGACGCCGGCGGCGTACAGCGTCTTGACGGCCGCTTCGCCGCGGGCGGCGTCGCGCGCTCCCACCGCCACCCGGTAGCCCTTGGCGCCGAGCCCGGCGGCGATCTCGTAGCCGAGTCCCTTGTTCGCGCCGGTGACCAGCGCGGTCTTCGTTCCGGTCGTGGCCTTCGTTTCGGTCATGACGCCGATGGTGGCGCGGCGGTAGCCGCCGTCGTTACACCAGTTGAGTTCCGCTGTCATACCCGGCGGGTATCACCGACGTATCGTTGTCGGCGTGGAGACGCTGGAGACCCGTGAGCTGCGGTACTTCGTCACGGTCGCCGAGGAGCTGCACTTCAGCCGGGCGGCCGAACGGCTCGGCATCGCCCAGCCGCCGCTGTCCCGGGCGATCGCCCGGCTCGAACGCCGCCTCGGCGTCACCCTGCTCGACCGCGACCGCCGAAGAGTGGCACTCACCGACGCAGGTCAGGTGCTGCTCGACGAGGCCCGCGTCATCCTGGCCGCCACCGCGGCGGCGGCCCGGCGTACCCGCCGCGCCGCCGCCGGCGCGAACCGGCTGACCCTGGTCACCAAGGCCGGCGCGGGCCACGAACTGCTGCAGAAGCTGCTCGACGCGCACGCCGTCGAGCCGGACGCGGCCGAGATCGACGTGCTGCTGTGCGGCATGGGCGACCAGGCGCGGATGCTGCGCGACGGCCGCGCCGACGCCGCCCTGATGCAGCGGCCGTTCGACTCGCTCACCGGCTTCGACACTGAGGATCTGCTGACCGAGCAGCAGGTCGCGATCCTCCCGGCCGGGCATCCGCTCGCCACCCGTACGTCGTTGACCATGGCCGACATCGGCGACGTGCCGGGGCTGCCGGTCGCCCGCTGGCCGCGCCCGGACGGTACGTACGAACCCGGACCCGGGCCGGAGATCCACGACCAGTCGCAGCTGGCCCAGCTGATCGCCCTCGGGCACACCATGGCCGTGCTGTGCGCCTCGTCCCGGTCGTGGCTGTGGAGCGCGCACACGGCAGTGCCGCTGACCGACGCGCCGCACGTCACCACCGTGCTCGCCTGGCTGCCGGACAGCCGCTCCCGTGCCGTCGCCGGGCTCGTCCGGACCGCCACCCAGCTGTGATCAGCCGTAGCTGAGCAGGACCGTGCCGAGCGCGGCGGCGTTCCACAGCGCGTGGGCCACCATGGGCGCGGTCAGCCGGCGGGTGGCCAGGAACAGCCCGGTGTAGACCAGACCGGCGACGGTGATGGACAGCCCGGCCAGCGCGCTGGCCGGCAGGTGCAGCACGCCGAACAGGACCACCGAGACGACCGCCGCCACCCACAGCGCCACCCGGGGGCGGGCGGACCGCTGCGGGATCGCCCCGAGCAGGAACCCGCGGAAGTACAGCTCCTCGGCGATGCCGCCGCCGACGATCCCCAGGAAGATGGTGGCGGCCAACGCGGCCGGCCCGGCGGCGGACATGCGCAGGATCTCCTGGACCTCCGGGTTGGCTTCGCCGCCGGCCGCCGGCATCAGCACCCCGAACTCCAGTAGCAGGCGGGGTGGAACGGTGGCCACCGCGATCAGCATGTCCCGCCGCCAGTGCCGCGAGGTCAGGCCGAGACTTCGGCGGGGCAGCCCGTGGCGGCGTAACCACCAGGCGATGAGGGCGGCGGCCGACACCAGTTCGGCGACGGCGACCGCGACCAGCACCGCCGGCACCCCGTCGGCCGCGAAGAGTCCCATGGCCAGCGGTGGGCCGACGAAGCAGATGAGCGCGCCGGCCAGGAACACCCCGGCGGAGCGGACGGGAACGGGGATGGTCATTGTGCTGGTCCAGCCTTCCGGTGGGCGGATGCGGTCGCTCCGACGTGCTGGTGGCGGGGCGACCCGCCGTCGGCATATCGAGATTCGATATACTAGACCCAGTTTCATATCGAATTTCGATAGGGAGGGCCGCCGTGCGGCACGACATCGAGCAGGGGCGTCGTCCCCGTACCGCTCCGGCCGGTCAGTGGGCCTTCGAGACGGTCACGGCAGGTGCAGTGGCACTCGGCGCCCTGCTGGCCGCCGGCGCGGCGATCGGCGTACTGATCGCCGACAACCTGGTCGTACCCGCCACGGTGAACCCCGCCACCGACCTCGGGCCGCAGGCCACCGCCGGCCGCTTCACGCTCACGCCCCAGGACGCCGCCCTGCTGACCGTGGCCGAGCCGACCGTCGGCGACCGGCTCTGGATCTTCGGGCCGGCGCTGCTGCTCGCCGCCGTCGTCGCGACGGCCGGCGGACTGCTGTGGCGGGTGGTGCGGTCGCTGCGCTCAGCGGACCCCTTCCACCCGCGCAACGCCCGCCGGGTCGGCGCGGCGGCCGCCGTACTCCTGCTCGGCGGATCGCTGGCCGCCGCGCTGCAGGCCGCCGGGCACCTCGCACTCGTCAGCGCCGCCCGGCACGCCTGGCAGCCGGACCAGACATTGACGCTGCAGGCCGTCATCGACCCGCCGGTGGCCGTCCTGCTGCTCGGCCTCGGCCTCGGCGCGGCGGCCGAGTTCCTGCGCCGGGGCACGGCGATGCGCGCCGACCTCGACGGACTGGTCTGATGGCCCCGACCGACGACGAACAGTCCGCCGGTCACCGGGTGGTCTGCCACCTCGACCGGCTGCTGGCCGAGCGCCGGATGACCCTCACTGAACTCGCCGACCGGGCCGGAGTCACCGTGGTCAACCTGTCGGTGTTGAAGAACGACCGGGCCAGAGCGGTCCGGTTCTCCACGCTGACCGCCATCTGCGACGTGCTCCACTGCCAGCCGGGTGACCTGTTCAGCGTGCGTCCCACCGATCCGCCCGCACCGGGTCCCCAGACTCCGCCCCCGTGACGCCCGCCGGCCGCCGCAGTCACCAGCAGGACGGTGCCGGAGGGCGGATAGCGGGCGTCAACTTCTGACGTGGCGCAACCGTTGGATAGGTGCCCCGGTAGCTGTCTCGATCCAGAAGGTCCAGCCGTTCCGCTGTGGGTTGACCCCGGGGCGCCGTTCGCTCACCACGGCCCGAGCAGCCTCGCTCGGCGTGCGGTACACCGAACCAGCGAGCGGGCCGCTCAGAATTTCGACCCGCCCTGGTCCCGGAGTGAAACATGCCCGAGTCCGGTGGCCGTCGTAGTCAGCGTAGACAGGGATCGAAGTGGGCTCATCCCCCACCGGCTCAAGCGTGCTCGGCTCCCGAGGCAGTGCCACCAGGCGGGTGACAACCTCACCAATCTCTATGCCCGCAACCCTCGCGGCGAACGCCAAATTCCGATAGGTCTCCTCGTCTACCTCAATATGCGGCATACCACACTCCTCGCGATCAGAAACTGGGTGACGCGGTTGCGGAACGCGCGGACGTGATCGAGATCAGAGTGGAGATCCCTTCGGGATCCTCGATATCCTGGGAAAACCTTCCGCAGAGCAGGCCGCCATAACGTCGTCTCGTACTGGCAGGAGCCACCGCCGCCAAATAACCCAACCCAGAAACCGAGTGGCAACTCAGCGATCACGCTCCCCGGTGTCACATCCTTCCGGATCCGGCATTTCTTGATCGAATCCTGGACCATCCGCTCTGCGACGAATGTGAACTTGATGTCTGAACGCCACCAGTCAGGCCGACCAGCCAGTACGGTCAGGCGGTCGTCGACGCCGTTGCGTAGACACACCTCCAGCACGTGGAGTGGCCCAAGGAAGGCGCTTGAGACCTCCATGTTCCACGCGTAGAGACGAAGAGCGCGGGCGCTGTCGCCACTAGCCGCAGCTAGGTACGGCGCCGACCGAGCCTTCGACAGGCATCGCCAGAGCACCTCATCTTGCCAGGACTCCGACACGACTACTCCTTTACGCCCGGCACCGCTACACTTGACGACGTAAGCCCCGGTGTCCGCCTCTGCTCTGCATGCGGCCCGGGGCACAGCCATGTACCGAAGTGCGGGTATTCCGGCCTCACTCAATCAGCCAAGAGCCCGGCACGGCCTTGCGAAGATTCCAGAGTCTTCGGAGACTTTGAAGCAAGTAGCCGTGCGGCACGCCAGCGACGGCGCAGCTTGGCCGCCTTCCCAGGATCCGCCGGGCCGACCGCTGCGCGGTGACATGCACGAAGTCCGCCGTCGGTGCCGACCCTAGCCGAGCCCGCACCTGGTTCACCGACAGCGGCAACCTCGATTCTTTACATCGATGTCGCCGGTTCATCACCGTACGGACGGGTGGCCGTCGGTCCGCGGGAGTTGCGTCACGTCAACACCCTCGAGCTGAACAGGAGCCCGATCGACGTGCCTTCCTCCCGTCGTACCTTCCTCGCCGGTGGTGCCGCCGGTGCCGCCGGCGTCGGCCTCGCCGTCGCCGGGGGCCTTCCGTCGCTGGCCCAAGCCCACCCCGGCCGGAACCACCCACCGAGAGGCGGCGGCCACGTACCGTTCCCGCCGCTGGTGGACGACCCCGCCGGCATCCTCGCCCTGCCCGAGGGTTTCCGGTACACCGTGGTCACCCGCACCGGCGTCACCCGCCTCGACCGGGGCCAGGGCCTGACCCCGGCCGAGCACGACGGGATGGCCGTCTTCGACGCCGGACGCGGCCGGTACACATTGATCCAGAACCATGAGCTCGGCCCAGGGGCCGAGTTCGGCGTACCGCATGTCCCGGGCACCGTCTACGACCCGGGCGCGGTCGACGCCGGCGGCTGCACGGTGATCAGGACCGACCGGGCGGGGCGCAACCTCGGCGAGTTCGTCGCCATCTCCGGCACCGTCGACAACTGCGCGGGCGGGCCGACCCCGTGGGGAACCTGGCTGACCTGCGAGGAGACCGACGACCGGGCCGGCGACGAGTGGGACGAGGACGGCCGCACCGGCACGTACCAGAAGGACCACGGCTACGTCTTCGAGGTCTGGGCCGACGGCCGCGCCGACCCGACACCGATCAAATGCCTGGGCCGGTACGCGCACGAGGCGCTGGCGGTCGACGCCGACCGTACGAAGATCTACCTGTCCGAGGACGCCGACGAGCCGAACGGCCTGTTCTACCGGTGGACCGCGCCGCGCCGCGTCAAGCTCGGCCCCGGCGTGCTGACCCGGCTCGCCCCGGACGCCGGCACCCTCGCCGCGATGCAGATCATCATGGACGACGGCTCGGTGCTGCCGGACGTCGCCTACCTGACCTCCGCGCAGCTGGGCCGGCCGTTCCCCGTACGGTGGATCGAGGTGCCGGAACGCGACGCCCGGACCACTCCCCTGCGCGAGCAGTTCGCCGACGGTCAGGTCACCCGGGGCCGCAAGTTCGAAGGTGTGTGGGGCACCGACCGAGGCGTGTACGTGGTCAACTCGTACGCCTGGGAGGACGGTGACCTGCCGGCGGACGCCGCCCCGCACGACGGCATGGTCTGGTTCTACGACTACCGGGCCGAGACCATCCAGCTGGTCACGTACTTTCCGCACCAGACCTCGTCGGAGGAGGGTACGCCGCCGAAGTACAGCGATCTGACCTTCGACGGGCCGGACAACGTGACCGTCACCCCGTGGGGCAGCCTGGTGCTGGCCGAGGACGGCTCGGGCGCGTCCCACGTGCTCAGCTCGGTCCCGGGCGGGCCGACCTACGCGATCGCCCGCAACCAGCTCAACGACTCGGAGTTCTGCGGGCCGGTCTTCACCGACGACGGCAAGGTGCTCTTCGTCAACATGCAGGACCCCGGTCTCACCCTGGCCATCACCGGCCCCTGGGAGAAGTACCTGGGCTGACCCGGTCGACAGTGCGGGTGGACCGGACCGGCCGGTCCCGGACCGAGCACCTGACGTTGTCCGACCGCGACAACGGCCAGGGTTCCCGCGCCATCTACGAGCTTCGTACCTTCGACCGACGGGGCTGACCCGAACACCCCGGCACGGACGACGCCCTCGACCGCAGCTGAGTGCTTCGGATTTGCTCCGGGTTGGTGTTTCTCGGGTTGGGGCGGGGAACCCAAGATGCCTCCGCAGGCTTGATGCCACAGGTGCATCAAGATGCGCCTGTGGCATCAAGCCCAACCGGCACCCCCACCCAGGAGGGTTACCGTGCGCTCAAAAACAATGATGCAAGGTAATCGGCAGGTTCGAGGATCGATGAGGTTCCGTCGTTACCCAGGGCTCGGCGGTCAGCGGCGGCCGACGGTGAGGACCGGCTTGGTGACCTCGGCGTAGAAGTCGTTGCCCTTGTCGTCGACGACGATGAACGCCGGGAAGTCCTCCACCTCGATCTTCCAGATGGCCTCCATGCCCAGCTCCGGGTATTCGAGGACCTCGACGTGCCGGATGCAGTCCTGGGCCAGCCGGGCCGCCGGGCCGCCGATCGAGCCGAGGTAGAAGCCGCCGTGCGTACCGCAGGAGCGGGTGACCTGCGCGGACCGGTTGCCCTTGGCGAGCATGATGTGCGAGCCACCGGCGGCCTGGAACTTCTCCACGTACGCGTCCATCCGCCCAGCGGTGGTCGGGCCGAACGAGCCGGACGCGTACCCCTCGGGAGTCTTCGCCGGGCCGGCGTAGTAGACGGCGTGGTCCCGCAGGTACTGCGGCATCGGCTCACCGGCGTCCAGCCGCTCGGCGATCTTCGCGTGGGCGATGTCCCGGGCGACGACCAGCGGGCCGGTCAGCGACAGCCGGGTCTTCACCGGGTACTTCGACAACTCGGCGCGGATCTCGGCCATCGGCCGGTTCAGGTCGACGCGGACCACGTCGGCGTCGGCGGACTGATCGGCGGCGAGGGTCTCGTCGGTGACGTCGGGCAGGAAGCGGGCCGGGTCGGTCTCCAGCTTCTCCAGCCACACCCCGGACGGGGTGATCTTGGCGACGGCCTGCCGGTCGGCGGAGCAGGAGACGGCGATCGCCACCGGGCAGGAGGCACCGTGCCGGGGCAGCCGCACCACCCGTACGTCGTGGCAGAAGTACCGCCCGCCGAACTGCGCGCCGATGCCGAACTGACGGGTCAGTTCGAGCACCTGCGCCTCCAGCTCGACGTCGCGGAAGCCGTGGGCGCCGATGCTGCCGCTGGTCGGCAGGTTGTCCAGGTACTTGGCGCTGGCGTACTTGGCGGTCTTGAGCGCGAACTCAGCCGACGTGCCGCCGACGACGATCGCCAGGTGGTACGGCGGGCAGGCGGACGTGCCGATCAGCCGCAGCTTCTCCTCCAGGAACTGCATCATCCGGGTCGGGTTCAGCAGTGCCTTGGTCTCCTGGTAGAGGTACGACTTGTTGGCCGAGCCGCCGCCCTTGGCCATGAACAGGAACTTGTACGCGTCCGGCTGACCGCCCGGGTCCTCGGCGTACAGCTCGATCTGGGCCGGCAGGTTGGTCCCGGTGTTGCGCTCCTCCCACATGGTGATCGGCGCGAGCTGCGAGTACCGCAGGTTCAGTTTGGTGTACGCCTCGTACACGCCCCGGGCGATGGCCCGCTCGTCGGTGCCGTCGGTGAGCACGTGCCGGCCGCGTTTGCCCATCACGATCGCGGTGCCGGTGTCCTGACACATCGGCAGCACTCCGCCGGCCGCGATGTTGGCGTTGCGCAGCAGGTCGAGGGCGACGAACCGGTCGTTGGGTGACGCGGCCGGGTCGTCGAGGATCGCCCGCAGTTGGGCCAGGTGCGCCGGACGCAGGTAGTGAGCGATGTCATGCATCGCCTCGGCGGTCAGCGCGGTCAGCACCGCCGGCTCGATGGTGAGGAACCGTCGCCCGCCCGGCCCGTGCACGACGTCGACGCCTTCGTCGCTGATCAGGCGGTATTCCGTCAGGTCGTCGCCGGTCGGTAGCAGCGGGGTGTGGGAGAACGGGGCGGCACTGCTCATGACCGGCAAGCCTAGGCCAGAGGTGGCCGCAGCTCCCAACCCCCGGGTGGGTCAGCCCTTGGCCGGGCACTGCTCCTGCTTGGCGCCGCCGCAGGTGGGGCCGGGGTCGGGGCCGCCGGGATCGGCGGGGTCGTCCGGGCCGCCGACCGGCGGGGTGGTGGCGGCACCGGCGAACCGGACGTAGCCGATCTCCCGGCCGTCGCCGATGACCATGCCGCGCGGTCCGACGGCCAGTACCTCCGCCGAGGTACGCAGGTTGACCAGCTCGGTGCCGGTGGCCGGGTCGAGGGCGACGACCCGGTCCGGTTTGCGGTCGACGACCAGGGCCGCGTGCCGGGTGAGGGCCAGCTGCGCGTCCGGGTGCATCGGGCGGGTCCACCGGGGTGTCGGGGTGGGCAGCACGTACGCCTGGAGGGTCTCACCGTCGGCGGAGCGGGCCAGCGCGTACCGGTCGTCGACCGCGCGCAGCTCCTGCCCGGCGGCACCGGTCCACAGCACCCGCCCGTCGTAGGCGTCGATCACGGTCTCCCGCATGTCGGGGGCGATGCCGGCGAGGACGTTGGCACCGCCGGTCGGGTTGTCCCGCTGGGCGCAGCCGATCCGGTCGGCGGTGCGCAGGTTGATCCCGGTCCGCTGCCACACGGGCAGGTCGGTCACCGGGTCGACGCCTCGCGCGGTGTAGTAGCAGGCACCGTCGCGTGGGGTGGCGACCAGGCTGAACACCCGGCCGGCGAAGACCACGATCCGTTCGTGCCGGTCCTCCTCCAGCTCCTGCAGGACCTGCCCGGTGCGGGTCTCGACGACGTGGATCCTGCCGTCGATCGGGAAGCCGAGCACGGTCGGCATGGTCTGCGGGCCACCGGCGTCGTCGGCGACGTCGGCGGCGGTCAACGGCCGGCTGGTGACCAGTTTCGGGTTGTCGGCGAACAGCACGAACCCCATCCCGGGCAGCTGGGCGGTCCACCGTGGGGTTTTGCCGCGCGGGTCCCAGGCGGTCAGGGTGCAGTCGCGTGGGCTGGCGCAGCGGACGTCGAGCAGCGCGTCGCGGTAGGTCCAGACGGCGATGGCGGCGTCGTCGGCGCGCAGTACGGCGCCGGTGGCCGGGTTGAGCACCTGGTAGCCGTCGGTGAGCAGTTTGCCGGTGGCGACGACCTGGTCGGTGCCGTCACCGGCGACCGCCGCCCAGTCGGCCTTGTGCTCCCAGACCTGGTTGCCGGAGGTGATGCTGCGGCCTTCGACGGTGAGCCGGTGCTCGACGATGACGGCGCGCTCGGTGATGGTGACGCCGCGCGGCGTGCCGCCGATCCGCTGTTGCCAGGTGACGTCCGGGTCGGCCAGTGGCTGGCTGCGGTTGACCCAGTCCCACAGGCCGGGGAACGGGTTCCAGACGCCGGTGGCGGCGAGCACGATGACCACGACGAGCGCGAAGGCCAGGTAGCACTTCACGCACGGCGCGCTCCCCTTCGCCATCGGGCCACCGTAGCCGGGCCTGACCAACAGAACAGCCGGCCGACCGAAATGCGGCTTTTAGGCGTGTCGGGGGACATTCATGCGTGGTACCCGGAGTTGTCGCCACAGCAGCAGCGTGGCGACCAGCGACAGCGCCCCGAACCCGGCCATCACCAGCCCCGGCGCGACCCACTCGGCGACCAGCCCGGCCGCCCCGGCGGCCAGCCCCTGCCCGGTCATCATCCCCATGTGGGACAACCCGAACGCCTGGCCGCGCCGGTCCGCCGGCACCGCGTCCAGAAACCGCCGGGCCAACCCCAGATGGTACGAGAACCCGAACGTCGCCGCCCCGAACAGCACCGCCGCCACCAGCAGCCCGAGATCGGCAACGAAGGCCAGCATCGGCACCCCGAGCAGCAGCGCCAGCCACGGGGTCAACGCCTCCCGCCGGGCCGGCGCCACCCCACGGCCCACCACCAGGTCACCGAGCAGCATCCCGCCGGCTGCGGCCATGAACAGCACCCCGGCGGCACCCTCGCCACCGGCGTACGGCACCACCACCCCCTCCGCGCCGACCAGCAGCGCGCCGGGTAGCCAGGTGGCCAGCAGCAGACCGCGTACCGGTGGGTCGGCGAGCAACCGCCGGTTCACCCGCCACGTCTCGCGCACCGCGCCACCGGTCGCGGCGGCCCCCACCACCCGGGCCGGCCGGTCGGACAGCCCCAACCGGATCAGCACCGCCGACGTCAGGCAGGTCACCGCAGTGGCCCAGAGCGCGCCGTACGGCCCGAGCAGTCCGATCAGCGCGCCGCCGACGGCGAACCCGAGGACCTGGGTGGCCCCGGCGGTGATGGTGAACAACGCCCGACCCAGCACGTACCGGTCGCCGGCCAGCAGATCCGGCAGCAGCGCGGTACGGGCCGCCGCCGCGACCGGCGACACCAGCCCCACGGTGAACACCAACGCCAACGCGCCGACCGGCGGCAGCACCCCGATCGCCAGCACCGCCACCGTGACCACCCGGACCAGGTCGTAGCCGACCATCACCGTCCGGGGCCGCCAGCGGTCGGCGTACGCCAACAGGAACATCCCGCCGACCACGCTGGGCAGGAAGCCGGCGACGTAGGCCAGCGCGGCCAGCAGTGGCGAGTTCGTCCGCTGGTAGACCAACACGGACAGGGCGAGCATCTTCACCGTCTCGCCGACCATGTAGATGCCGAAGCTGGCGAACAGCGCCCGGAACTCACCCACCGCGAACAGGTCCCGGAAGGTGGCCCGGTCGGCCGGCGGCGCGCTGGTGGTGGTGGTGGTGGTGGGAGTGGTCACCGTCGAAGCATGCCGCCGGTACGCCGACCGGGGGTAACCTTTCGGCGCAGGGCGAAAAGTCGCGGGCGGCACCAGCCCGCCCCGCCCGGAAGGTGGACAGGGGCCGGATGCGGATCGAGGTGAGCCCGGCCGACGTCGCGGCCAGCCGGTTCGCGATCTCCCCGCTGGGCGAGACGATGGCCGCGCTGCGATTGTTCGCCGGGGTCCAGACCGCCGGACCACTGCTGCCCTGGGTGCACCGGCACCGCGAGCGGTACGCGGCGCTGCGCCGCACCCAGCCGGGCATCGCGGCGATCCGGGCGCTGTACCGGCCGCGCGGGTACAGCGCCGACTTCGTCCAGCCACCGCCGGACGGGGTCGGGCTGACCTTCGCCAACCAGCTCGCCGTGGTCCGGCGTACCCCGCTCGACCGGGCCCGCGACGAGATCGCCCGCAGCCTGGCCGGCCGGCCCCCACCTACCGGGTCGGCCGGCCGGCTGCTGGCCGCAGACGACGTCGTCGACCGGCTCGCCGAGGCGATCGACGCCGCCTGGCGGGCACTCATCGCCCCGGACTGGCCCCGGCTGCGGGCCATCCTGGAACGCGACGTGGTCTACCGGGCTGGCCGGCTGACCACGTACGGCTGGAGTTCCGCACTGGCCGATCTGGACGCCCGGCTGCGCTGGGATCCGGATCCGGGCACCATCACCGTCGCCGGTTTCGCCGCCGAGCGGCACCGGCTCGGCGGGCGCGGCCTGCTGCTCGTCCCGACCGTCTTCGGCGCGCTGAGCCTGCACCTCGATCCACCGTGGCCGTACGCGATCGGCTACCGGGCACGCGGCGTCGCCGGCCTGTTCGGCCGGCCGGACGCCGACCGGGCCGCCGACGGCTTGGACCGGCTGATCGGGCCGGGCCGGGCGGCCGTGCTGCGGGCGCTCGCCGTGCCGGCCACCACCAGCCAGCTGGCCGTGCAGCTCGGCGCGGCGGTGGGCACCGTCGGCGGGCAGCTCGCGGTGCTGCGCGACGCCGGTCTGGTGCGGCGGTCCCGCATCGGCCGCGAGGTCCGCTACGAGCGGTCCGCGCTCGGCGACGCGCTCAGCGCCGACTCGTGACGTCGGCCGCCGCCTGCACCAACGGCAGGACGCGGTACGGGATCTGCTCGGCCAGGGCGATGATCGTCGACGCCCGGCGGATCCCGTCGTACGCCAGGATCTGGTCCAGCACCCGCTGCAGGTCGGCGTTGGACCTGGCCACGATCCGACACATCAGATCACCGGAGCCGCTGATGGTGTGCGCCTCCAGCACCTCCGGGATGGCGCGTAGATGCGCGGCGACCGGCTCGTGTCCGTGCCGCTGGCCGATCTCCAGGGTGACGAACGACGTGACCACGAAACCGATCGCGGCCGGTGACACCTGCGGAGCGAAGCCGTTGATCACCCCTCGATCGACCAGCTTGTCGAGCCGGGCCTGCACAGTGCCGCGGGCCACCCGCAGCCGCCGGGAGCATTCCAGCACCCCGATCCGCGGCTCGGTGGTCAATAGTGCGATCAGCTCAGCGTCCAGCTGATCGAGCTGGACATTCTGTTCAGTGCCCATGGACTTCGACCCTACCGAGTGGTCAGCCTGCCCAGCCGTCGACGAGGCAGTTGCCCAGTCGGGATGAATCGCCCATCCTGCCGTTACCGGCCTCGGCCATTTGATGGCGATCCAATGGCGATCCGCGCGGCCGGCTCCGAAGGGAGGACGATCATGGCCTATCTGACCGAATCCCGCGACGTCGACATCACCGGGGCCGGCGGCACTGCCGGCGAGGTCCGTGACCCGTTCCCGGTGCAGGGCGTCGACCACCTGACCTTCCTGGTCGGCAACGCCAAACAGGCGGCGCACTTCTACTCCACCGCGTTCGGCATGACCTGCGTCGCCTACCGGGGCCCGGAGCAGGGTTTCCGCGACCACGCCGAGTACGTGCTGACCAGCGGCGCAGCCCGGTTCGTGCTGCGTGGGGCGGTGCACGCCGACGCGTCGGCCGCCGCGCACGTCGCCCGGCACAGCGACGGGGTGGCCGACATCGCGCTCGCCGTACCGGACGTCGACGCCGCGTACGCGCACGCCCTGGCGCAGGGCGCGACCGGGCTGGCCGCCCCGGCCGAGCTCACCGACGGCGCCGGCACCGTACGGATGGCCAGCATCGCCGCGTACGGCGACACCCGGCACACCCTGGTCGACCGGTCCGGCTACGACGGCCCGTTCCTGCCCGGCTTCGTGGCCCGACCACCGATCGTCGACCGTACGCCGTTGGTCGACGCCGGCCTGCAGCCGAAGCGGTTCTTCCAGGCGGTCGACCATGTGGTCGGCAACGTCGAGCTGGGCCGGATGGACGAGTGGGTGGCGTTCTACCAACGGGTGATGGGCTTCACCAACATGGCCGAGTTCATCGGTGACGACATCGCCACCGACTACTCGGCGTTGATGAGCAAGGTCGTCGCCAACGGCAGCCGCAAGGTGAAGTTCCCGCTCAACGAGCCGGCGGTGGCCCGCCGCCGCTCGCAGATCGACGAGTACCTGGAGTTCTACGGCGGGCCCGGGGTGCAGCACATCGCCCTGGCCACCAACGACATCCTGGCGTCGGTGGACGCGATGCGGGCCGCCGGGGTGGAGTTCCTGGACACCCCGGACTCGTACTACGACGACCCGGCGCTGCGGGCCCGCATCGGGGAGGTCCGCGCCCCGATCGAGCAGCTGAAGGCGCGCCGGATCCTGGTCGACCGGGACGAGGACGGCTACCTGCTGCAGATCTTCACCAAGCCGGTGCAGGACCGGCCGACGGTCTTCTTCGAGCTGATCGAACGGCACGGGTCACTCGGCTTCGGCAAGGGCAACTTCAAGGCGCTGTTCGAGGCGATCGAACGGGAGCAGGAGAGCCGGGGCAATCTCTGAGCTTGAGTCGGCCGCCGGTGAACGGCCGACAGGCTGCGGTACCGGCCGGGCCGGTCGTTAAGGTGCCAGGGTGAGCATGCACAGTCCGCCCCGGCCGGCCGGCCGCACCGCAGGGTCCGCCCGGTGACGTCGATCTCGCCCGGCTGGTACAAGGACCCCGCAGATCCGACCACCCAGCGTTACTGGGATGGCGGCGGGTGGATCGGTGCGCCGTTGCCGGCCGACGCCACCCCGCCGGACGGGCCGCCGCCGGCGGAGCAACCGCCGACGGTCGGCGGGCCGACGTCACCGGCCAGCACCTCGGCGGCGGCACCGGCCGAGCCCGAGGCGGAACCGCCATGCCACCCACCGCCGCCGGCCCAGCCGATCGCACCGGGCCAACCGGCACCGCACCCCGGCTGGCCGGCACCGCCACCGGGCCACCCGACACAGGGCTACCCGCCTGCGCCGCCGGGCTACCCGGCAGCGCCGCCGCCCGGTTGGCCGGGCTACCGGTTGCCGCCGCCGGAGCCCCGGCCGCAGGGAATGGCGTTGGCGTCGTTCGGCGCGCGGCTGGCCGCCCGGCTGATCGACATCGGCGCGGTGCTGCTGCTCAACATCTTCATCAACGGCTGGTTCGTCTGGCAGTACGTGGTGGAGACCTGGCCGACGTTCAATGAGATCTGGCGGCGGTCACTGGCCGATGACCGGTCCACCGAGGGACTCCCGCAGGTCACCGAGCGTGCCTCCGGGCTGCAGATGGTGATCATCCTGCTGGCGGCGGCGATCTGGTGGGCTTACGAGGTGCCGGCGGTCGCCAACACCGGCCAGACCCTCGGCAAGCGGCTGGCCCGGCTCAAGGTGGTGCCGGTCGAGCCGGGCGGGCAGCTCGGCTTCGCCCGGTCGTTCCGGCGGTGGAACACCCTCGGCCTGCCCACTCTGTTGTGGATCTGCTGCGTCGGATTCATCCTTCAGCTGATCGACTGCGTCTACCTGCTGTTCGACCGCCCGCTGCGGCAGGCGCTGCACGACAAGTCGGCGCAGACCGTCGTGGTGCAGCTGCCGCCCGGCGTACCGGCGAACGCCGCCGGCCCCGGCGGTGGTCGGACCAGCGGTGGCCGGACCGGCGGTCCGGGCGCGGACCGCGACACCCCCGGAAGCTCCGCATGACAGGAGGCCCCCCGATGCCCCCCTCGCTCGGTCTGACCCGCGCCGACCTCGACGCGCTGCCCAGTTACGTACCGGGGCGCAGCCCGGTCGACGTGGCCCGGGAGCTCGGCCTGCCGGAGGCGATCAAGCTGGCCAGCAACGAGGTGCCGTACGGGCCACTGCCCGGCGTCGTCGAAGCGGTGACGCAGGCTGCGACGTCGACGCACCGCTACCCGGACATGGGAGTACTGGCGCTGCGGGCAGCGCTCGCCGAACGACTCGGGGTGGCCGCGGAGCGGGTGGTCACCGGCTGCGGGTCGGTGGCGCTCTGCGAGCATCTGGTACGGGCCACCTGCCTGCCCGGAGACGAGGTCGTCTACTCGTGGCGGTCGTTCGAGGCGTACCCGATCATCGCGGCGACCACGGCGGCGAGCAGCCGGCGGGTGCCGAACACCGCGACCCACGGCCACGACCTGCCGGCGATGGCCGCGGCGGTCACCGGGCAGACCCGGCTGGTGCTGGTCTGCAACCCGAACAACCCGACCGGCACCAGCGTTCGCCGGGCCGAGCTGGACCGGTTCCTCGACGCGGTGCCCGACGACGTACTGGTGGTGCTGGACGAGGCGTACCGGGAGTTCGTCACCGACGCCGAGGTACCCGACGGCCTGACCGCCTACGGCGACCGGCCGAACGTGGTGGTGCTGCGCACGTTGTCCAAGGCGTGGGGGCTGGCCGGGCTGCGGGTCGGCTACCTGGTCGCGCATCCCGAGGTGGCGGCGGCGGTGCGCAAGGTGGCCACCCCGTTCGGCACCAACGCGCTGGCGCAGGCGGCGGCGCTGGCCGCGCTCGACCAGGCCGACGAGGTACGCCGCCGGTGCGATCTGGTGATCGCCGAGCGGACCCGGGTCACCGACGCGGTACGCGAACTGGTGCCGGACGTGCCGGACAGTCAGGCAAACTTCGTCTGGCTGCCACTGGGTGAGCGGGCGGTGCCGTTCGGCGCGGCCTGCGAGTCACGCGGGGTGATCGTGCGCCCGTTCGCCGGCGACGGGGTCCGGGTGACCATCGGTACGCCGGCTGAGAACGACGCGTTCCTGGCAGCTGCCGAAGCGGCGCTCTGAGGCTGCGGGTGTCGGCGACCTAGGTGCGGGCGATGATCACCGCCTCCTGCAGCCGGTAGTAGCGGCCGTCGTCGGCGTCCGGGTCGACCGGCAGCCGTAGCCGTTCGACGGCCACGAAGCCGTCCTGTGCGTAGACGTAGCCGGGGGCCCAGTCGGTCGACAGCTCACTCAGCAGGATCAGCACGAAGCTGGACAACTCGGCACCGGTCGCCGCGTCCAGGGTGATCAACTCCCGGGTGGCGGTCAGCAGGTGCGCCCGACCCGGCTGCACCGCGAGCAACCGGTTCCCGGTGCCGCCCGGACCGGGTGCCGCCGCCGACGGAATCGGCCGCCGCCACGCCTGCTCGCCGGTCCGTACCGCCTCGGCCACCACCGCCGCATCGTCCCCGGCGGTGTCCAACCGAATCGCCATCCCGTCGACCAGCATCGCGTCGACCGGGTCGAGCGGCGGCGCCGGCACCGGCTCCGGGCCGTCGACCAGCCAGCCCCGGGACTGTCCCGCCCCGGTGGTACGCAGCGCCCCGCAGGTCGAGCGGGCGGCCGCACAGCCGATCGGCTCCACGGCCAGCCCCGGACCGGCCCCCTCCGGCTGCCAGGTCGCGGTCAACTGCCCGGTCGCGACGGCGTAGAACTCCACGGTCGGCGGTGCCGCGCAGCTGTTCACCAGGGCGAACCGGCCGCCGGTGGTGCTGAAGCCGGCGTCGCGGCAGGCGTCGCCCTGGCCGGGCAGCATGGTCCGCCACAGTTCCCGACCGGTCGCCGTGTCGAACCCGGCCAGCTGGGACTCGCCGTGCGCCACCACCACCGACCGGCCGTCGGTGCCGCTGACCGCGGTGTGCAGACCGGACGGCGCGTAGACGGTCTGCGCCCCGGTGCGCCGACCGGCGTACCCGGTGTCGGCCGGCTGTGGGCCGGCGGACCGCCAGGCCACCTTGCCGCTGCCCGCGTCGATCGCCACGAGTTCGCCGTCCGTCCAGCGGCTCACCACGGTGGTGCCGGTGGCGACGACGCCGGTCAGCTGCTCCGGCCAGCGCCGGAACGACCAGGCCGGGGTGACCTGGGTACGCATGTCGATCGGGCCGTCGGCGCGCACCTGACGGGTGGTGGCGTACACCCGGAACCGTCCGTCGACCAGGAGCGGCGCGGCGGAGAGCTCGGCCACCGGGCCGGGTTCGGCGGTCGGCGGGGACGGCTGGTAGCCGGCCGGGGTGACCACCTCGGTCGGGGCCAGCACCCGCCAGGCGACGACCGTCACGGCGGCGACGACGACCACCCCGGCCAGCACCCCGGCGGTGATCAGCTGCCAGCGTGGGCGGGACCGCCACCAGGGGCGTCGCCCGCCGGGCTGCGTCTCGTCGGAGTACGGCTGCCCGTCGGGGTTCGCCGGCCCGTCGGCGGGATGCGCCGAAGGGTCCGCTGCGTCCGCTGGGTGCTGGGTGTTGCTCGCCGGCTCGGCCATCGGGCACCTCCCCCCGCACCCTACCGAACCGGACAACCGCGTCGGGTCAGCCGCAGACGTTGGACCACCGGTCACGGACCGAGCAGGGCCAGTGGAACGACGGCGATTCCGTCCGCGCGCCGGTACGCCGCCGGACCGGTCAGGCGGTGGCCAGGGCCCGGGTCGGTGGCAGCCGGGCGGCCTGCAACGCCGGATAGCCGCCGGCGACGACACCGACCAGCAGCGCCCCACCCAGCCCGGCGAGGGTCGCCCCGGGCGGCACCACCACCGGCCAGCCGTTGGCGACCGCGTAGCCGGCGGTGGCGGCCAGGCCGAGCGCCGTACCGGCGAGGCCGCCGAGCAGCGACAACGCCACCGACTCAGTGAGGAACTGCGCCCGGATCTGACCCCGGCTCGCGCCGAGCGCCCGGCGCAACCCGATCTCCGACCGACGTTCCAGCACCGAGATCACCATCGTGTTCGCCACCCCGATCCCGCCGACCAGCAGCGCCACCCCGGCCAGCGCCAGGAACAGCGAGGCAAAGCTGCTCTCGGTGGCACGTTTGGCCGCCAGCGCGTCCGACGGCCTGGTCACCTGCACCTTGCTGGGCCGCTGCGGGTCGATCGTCGCCGGCAGCACCGCCCGCACCGCCTCGATCGCCGGCTCGTACGCCCGCAGGTAGATCACCGTCGGGTGCCCACCGAAACCCAGCTCGGACTCGGCCGCCGGCCACCCCACCAGGGCCGACCGGTCGATCTCCGGGGCCAACGGCAGCGGCTCCAGGATGCCGATCACAGTGAACCAGACGTCGCCGACGCGTACCTGCGTCGGCGAGTCCACCGGGCCCAGCTCGACCACACCCAGCCGGGTCGCGGCGACCGCGCCGAGCACCACCCTCGGCAGCCGTTCGGTGGCGGCGTCGAGGTAACGCCCGGTCCGCAGCCGCGCGTCGAGCGTCACCGGCAACCTCGCGTCGCTGGCCAGCACCGTAAGCCCGGAGCCGTCGCGTGGGTCGATCAAGTCGGAACGGCGGATCACCGTGTTGGTGTTGGCTACCGCGCTGGTCGCGGTCACCGGCCCGATCCGGGCCACCATCGCCGGGGCCTCCACCGGCAGCCGGGTGACGCCGTCCTCGTCAGGCTGGGCCGTCGCCTGCAGCAGGTTCACCCCGAGGGCGGACAGCTCGGCCAGCAACGCCCGTTCACTGGCCGCCGGGATGCCGGTGACCACGATCATCGTGGCGATACCGATCGAGATGCCCAGCGCCGACAGCGCCGCCCGCAGTCGGCGGGTCCGGATCCCGACCAGCCCGATTCGGAGCAGGTCCAGCGGGGCCAGCCGCACCGGGCGCGGCAGCTGCACCGGGGCAGCTCCGACCAGTTGGGGAGATTCCACCCGGCTCACGGCACGGCCACCGGCTGCTGGCGGACGTCGCCGACCAGCCGACCGTCGCGGATCTCCACCCGGCGCGGCAGCCGCGCCGCGACGTCCCGGTCATGGGTGATCACCGCGATGGTGGTGCCGTCGGCGTTGAGCGTGGTGAGCAGGTCGAGCACGGCACGACCGGTGGCGGTGTCCAACGCACCGGTCGGCTCGTCGGCCAGCACCAGCGCCGGCCCGTTGACCAGGGCACGGGCGATCGCGACCCGCTGGCGTTCCCCGCCGGACAGCTGCCGGGGCAGGTGACCGACCCGGTGCGCGAGACCGACCCGGGCCAGCGCCTCGGCGGCCAACGGTCGGCGGCGACGACGCGGTACGCCCGCGTACAGCAGCCCGGTGGCGACGTTCTCCGCCGCAGTCAACCCGTCGGTGAGGTGGAACTGCTGGAACACGAAGCCGAGCCAGCGCCCACGCAGCGCCGACAGCTGCCGGTCGGACAGGGTGGTCACGTCGTGCCCGCCGAGCCGGACCGTACCGCTGGTCGGACGGTCCAAAGTGCCCATGATGTTGAGCAGGGTCGACTTGCCGGAGCCGGACGGTCCGACGATGGCGACCAGCTCCCCGGCGTGGATGTCGAGGTCGACATCGGCCAGCGCGGCGACGCCGCCGGGGTAGCGCATCCCGGCCCGCACGACCGACAGCACCGGTGCGCTCACGACGTGGTCACCACCGTCATGCCCGCGTCGAGACCGGCCCCGGTGACCTCGACCATTCCCCTGGTGAACAGCCCGATCTCGACGGCGACCAGAGCACCGTCGGTCAGCTGCACCGCGTACCCGCCCTCGGCGAGCGCGAGCAGCGCACCGACCGGCACCGCGAGGACCTGCTCCCGCAGCTCGGTACGGAACTGCACCCGGACCGGCGCGGACTCCAACCCGCCGAGCACCGCCGGGTCGTCGGGCACGACGGTGACGTCCACCGTCGGACCCTGCCCCGGCGGACCTTCTGACTCCTCGGCGACGGTGCCGACCGCGGTCACCGTGCCGGGGGCGGTCGCGCCGTCGGGCAGAGTGATCGTCACCGACACGTCGGGCGCCATCCCGGTCGCCTCGCCGGCTTCCACCCGTACCGTGATGACCTTGTCGGTGGGGGTGACCGACATGATGTCCGTCGCGGCACTGTCGCCGGGCAGCGCGGCGACCGAGCCGACCCGGACCTTGCCCCGCAGTACGGCGACCTCCCCGGCCCGGACGACCCCGGTGGCCGGCGCGTCGCGGTCCCGCTGCCAGCGTTCGATGGCCGAGATCAGCTCCGGGGTGAGAACGGCGTCGCCGGACCGGACGGTGACCGTACCGCCGGTCGGGGTCGGTGCCACCTCCCGCTCCGACGACTCCGCCGCGTCGCTCTCCACTGTCGACCCAGCCGCGTCGCTCTCCCCCGTCGGCCCCGCCGCGTCGTCGGGGTCCGGCGCCGGTGCCGCCGCCGGCACCGCGACGGCGGCGCCGACCGGCGGCTGCCAACCGATCCGGTAGCCCAACGCCTTCAGGTTGTCGGCGACCACCCGCACGTCGCGGCCGACCAGGTTCGGCCGGTCGAGGGTCCGGAACAGCGGCGTACCGCCGTAGAACAGCAGTACCGGCTGATCATCCACACGGTAGAGTTGCTCGCCACGCTCGATGACGGATCCCTGCTCCGGCAACCAGGTCAGCACCCCGTCGCCGGAGCCCCGCACCGGTCGGGCGGCACCGTAGCCGAGGGTGCCGACCAGCTCCCGGGCGTCGGAGATGTCCATTCGCACGACCTCGGTGGTCGCCACCCAGAGCGGATCCGCCGTCGCGGCGTCCGCCTCGGCCGTCGCGCCCCGGCCCGGCCAGCCCCAGCCGGCTACGGTTCCGGTCAACACCAGCCCGGCCACCACGACCGCGGCCGGCAGGCCGTACGCCAGCGGCCGACGCCACCGACGACCGGCGAACGTTCGCAGGAAGAACACCATGCCGGCCAGCGTCGCCGGCAATTGTGAGGAACCTGTCAGGCCGGTACGGTGCGATTTCCCACCGCCGCGCCGACGCTGACACGCAGTATGGTTCGCCCCGTGGTTGCCCATGTGCTGATCGCCGAGGACGACCGGCGGCAGGCCGAGGTGCTGCGCCGCTACGTCGAGTCCGACGGACACCGGACCACAGTGGTCCACGACGGGCGCGACGCGCTCGACCAGGCCCGCCGGCACCGGCCGCAGCTGCTGGTGCTCGACGTGATGATGCCCGGCCTGGACGGGCTGAACGTGTGCCGGATCCTGCGCCGCGAATCGGACCTGCTGGTGCTGATGCTCACCGCCCGCGCCGACGAGGACGACCTGCTGCGCGGGCTCGATCTGGGTGCGGACGACTACCTGACGAAGCCGTACTCGCCGCGGGAGCTGATGGCCCGGGTCCGGACGCTGCTGCGCCGGGTCGACCGGGTGCCGCGCACCATCGACGGGATACGACGGGTCGGTGCACTCGCCGTCGACCCGGTCCGCCGGGAGGTCACCGTCGACGGACGACCGGTCAACTGCACGCCGGGCGAGTTCGCGATCCTCGCCGCCATGGTCGAGCAGCCGGAACGCGCCTTCACCCGGGCCCAGCTGCTGGAGCACACCCGGGGCGTGGACCGGGACTCGACCGAGCGGGCCATCGACACCCACCTGGTCAACCTGCGCCGCAAGATCGAACCGGACGTACGCCGGCCGGCGTACCTGGTGACGGTGTACGGCGTCGGCTACAAGCTGCGCGACCCCGCCGGTGGGTGAGCCGGCCACCGGCGGTCCGGCCCCAGGCCCGGCCCCGGCCCCAGGCCCGGCCACGGCCGCGCGGGTACCGCTGCGGCACAGCCTGATGCTGCGGCTGCTCGGCGCGTCGGTGCTGGTGACGGTCTGCGCGGTCGTCGCCACCGCCTGGCTGACCGTGGCGTCGACCACCCGGGCGATCGAGCAGGAGCAGGGTCGGTCCCTCGCCGACGACGTCAGCGTCTACGACGAGATGATCACGTACGCGATCGACCACCGCGACTGGTCTGCGGTCACGCCGGTCGTCGACGACCTCGCATCGCGTACCGGCCGGCGGATCGTGCTGCTCGACCCGGTGACCCGCGACCCGGTCGCGGAGTCGGCACCCGGGCCGGCGCTGCGCGACGCCCGCCCGTCGGCGATCGTCGACCCGCTCGACCTCGACCCGGCGCTCACCGCCAGCCGTCACGGGTCCAGCATCGACAGCCGGGTCGTCGGGCCGTACCGGCTGAGCGACGACGAACGCGCCGGCATCCACAAGGCGGCCGAGGACCACCGGAGCTGCCTGGTCGACGGGGCGGGGCTCGCCGCCGAAGTCGTCGAGCTGCCGGGCGGCCGGGCGACGGTGACGATCCTCGACGCCGGTATCGACCGTGGCCGGCCGCTGGCCTGCCCGGAACCGGCGCTGCTGCGCGAGCCGGCCCGCAGCGAGGTCGCACCCCTGGCCGAGCTGCTCGACCTCACCGAGGCATGTCTCGGGCCCGAGGCGGCCAACATCGACCTGACCGTCACTCCGACGCTGGACGTCCGGGTCCTGCGGGCCTCCCCAGGTGCGCCGTCCGAGGCCGACGCCCGCGCCTGCGCCGAGACAGGCCTCCGCAGCCAGCTCCGGGCGTACGTCGCACCGCCGGTGCTGCTGTACGTCACCGACGCGACGGCCACCGACGCCGGGTCGCCGACCGTCAACCTGTCCACCGGGAATCTGCTGCGGATCGCCGGTGTCGCCGGACTGGTCCTGCTGCTCACCGTGGCGGTCACCGTCGGAGTCGGAATGCGGCTGGTCCGGCCGTTGCGGGCACTGGCCGCAGCGGCCCGTGCGCCGGTGGACAGGCAACGCCCGGTGCCGGTCACCACCCGGGACGAGATCGGCAGTCTCGCCACCGCCTTCAACGACCTGGCACGCCGGCGGGACCAGCTGGAGCGGCAACGCCGGGCGATGGTCAGCGACGTAGCCCACGAGCTGCGGTCGCCGCTGACCAACATCCGGGCCTGGCTGGAGGCCGCCCAGGACGGGCTGGCACCGGCCGACACCCACACCCTCGAACTGCTCACCGAGGAGGCGACCCTGTTGCAGCATGTCATCGACGACCTGCGGGACCTGGCCGCAGCTGACGACGGCACCTTCGCGGTGCATCCGGAGCCGACCTTCGTCGGCGACGTACTCAGCCAGGTCGTCGAGGCCAACCGCGGGGCCGCTGCCACCGCCGGGGTCACCCTGACCGGGGCGGTGCACGGCGATCCGGAGGTCGTCCTCGACGCGGTACGGCTGCGGCAGCTCGTCGGCAACCTGGTGGGCAACGCCGTGCGGCACACCCCGGCCGGGGGTTCGGTCACCGTCGACTGCGCCGTACGCGACGACTGGCTGACCATCGAGGTTGTCGACACCGGGATCGGGATCGCCGCCACCGACCTGCCGAAGTTGTTCGACCGGTTCTGGCGGGCCGACGCCTCGCGCAGCCGGCGCACCGGCGGCAGTGGGCTGGGTCTGCCGATCGCCCGGCAGCTGGCCCGCGCACACGGCGGTGACATCACCGTGGCCAGCGAGCCGGGCCGGGGCACGCACGTCACCGTACGCCTCCCAGCCCGGCGCTGCGACCCGGTCAGCCCCCGCTGAACGCCTCCGCTTCGCACTCCTCGACCTCGGTGCCGGCCGGCAGTCCATCGGCGAGTGACAGGAAGTCTCCGTCGACGAACGCGTCAACACCCCGGTCCTGCAGACATTCCGCCCAGGCCAGCAGCTTGTCCGGATACTCGGGGTCGAGGCGCAGGGAACGCTGCCACAGCCGTTCGGGTTCCAGCGGTGCGCAGTCCTCGGCGACCTGCCGCACCTGCGGAGTGTCCGCTTTCATCTTCCGGTCCATCTCCGACACCCCGTTGTCCTCGAAGCACTGCAGCCAGAGGTTCATCAGCCGCTCCTGTTCCTCAGCGGACGTGTCCGGGCGGATCAACGGACGCTCGACCTGCGGCGATGGCGAGACGTCCGGCCCAGCACTGCCCACGATCGAGGCGACACCACTGTCGCCGGTGTCACCAGCCGACCCTCGGGCACCGGCAGCGCTCGTGGTCCCGTCACCGCCGCCGCACCCGGCCGACAGCCCGATCGCCGTCACAGCGAGCGCGGCCAGCAACGGTTCGGCCAGCCGGTTCGCCGGACGCATCTGTCGATATCTGCTCATGCAAGCCAGAATTCCGGCCAACCGTCAGGAACCTGTCAGCATTGTCAGCCGGCGACGGCCAGGCGGGCGAGGTGCTCGTCGGTGAGGGCAAGAGTGACGCCGTCGAGCGCCGCTTCCAACTGGTACAGCTTGCTGCCGCCGAGGATCGGGCGGATGCCCTGCGCCACCAGCCAGGCCAGCACCACCTGGCCGCGGGTCGCGCCGCTGTCCCGGGCGACGTCGTCGAGCGCCGCGAGCCGCCGAGTACTGCCGGGATGGTCGTACACCGGCGGGATCGGCTTGGCCGGGTCGTCGTAGGCACCGGTCAGCAGCGGCGTGTACGCCCACACCTCCATCCGGTACGCCTGCGCGATGTCCCGCTGCTCGTCGCTGAGCAGGCCGAACGGATGCTCCACCCCCTCGGGCAGCGTGCCGGGGCGGGCCCGTAGGTAGGTGGCGTTGAGTTGCAGGGCGTCGATCGGCCGGGTGCCGGTGGCGGCGGCGTGGGCGCGGGCCCGCTCGATGCGCCAGGCCGGGTGGTTGGACGCGCCGACCCGACGTACGGCACCGGACGCGACCAGCCCGGCGACCGTGTCGACGGTCTCCTCGATCGGGGTGGCCCGGTCCTCCTGGTGCAGCCAGAGCAGGTCGACGCTGTCCACGCCCAGCCGGTCCAGGCTGCCGGCGAAGGCGTCGGCGACGGCGCGGCGGCTCAGCCCGGCCCGCACCCGCGGCCACGATCCGGCCCACAGCGGCTCGGCACCGACCTTGGTCGCGATGCGCACCCGCTGCCGTACGCCGGGGCGGGCGGCGAGCCACCGCCCGATGACCCGTTCGCTGTCGCCGCCCCGGCCGTCCTGACTTGCCCAGAATGCGTAACAGTCGGCGGTGTCGATCCACTCGCCGCCCCGCTCGACGAACCGGTCGAGCAGGGCGAAGGAGGTCTCCTCGTCGATCCGGGTGCCGAACATCATCGCGCCCAGGACCAGCGGCGAGGTCGGTGCCGGCGTGCTGTTTTCGTACGTCATGGGTCCACCCTGCGACCTGGAGCGCGCTCCAGGTCAAGCGGTACTGTCGGCGGCATGACGGCCTACTCACCCGCCGAGGCGGCGGCCCGGTCCGGCTTCTCGATCGACACGCTGCGCTACTACGAACGGGAGGGCATCCTGTCGCCGGTCGCCCGCAACGCCAGCGGGCGCCGCGTCTACAGCGACGACGACCTGGGCATGCTCGACTTCCTGCGCTGCCTGCGGGACACCGGGATGCCGATCGAACGGCTACGCCGCTACGGCGAGTTGTGCCGTGACCCGCAGACCATCCCGGAGCGGATCGCGCTGCTGCGCGAGCACGCGGACGCGGTCGAGCAGCAGATCGAACAGCTGCACCGCTGGCGGGCCCGCCTCGGTGAGAAGCTCGCCTGGTACCACGGCCAGGCAGCGGACACGACCGCAGCCGAGGGCTAGTCTGCCGGCTTTTCCGCCGACCACCCCGCACCATGGGAACAGCAGGTCAAACGGGGTGAGGAGAGCGGTCGTGGCAGCACCGGTGGACAACGTCGGCCAGGATCTGCAGGCGATGCGGGCGGGCGCCGAACGGGCCCGGACTGCCGCAGCGGCGGCCCAGCACGAAGCCGAGCGGGTCGCCGGTCAGGCGGCGGCCGGCGGCTTCAGCGGCATCGTGGCCGGCATGATCCAGGTACGCAACACGCTGAAGGAGTTGCAGGCCGGGCTGACCGGGGTCACCGGCACGCTCGACGAGGTGGCGGCCACGGTGGTGCCGGTGCCGAGGGAGCCGTCACCGGCGGAGGTGCTGGCCACGCTGGGTCGGGCCGGCGACAAGCTGCGCGCCGTCCGCGACGGCATCGGCGCGGCCGCCGCGAAGGCCGACGAGGCGGCAGGGCTGGTGGCGCGGGTGCTGCAGGGCGGCGACCCGGCCCAGCTGCTCGGTGCGCTCGGCACTGTCAAGGAGACCTTGGCGGCGGTACGGCAGCGGGCCGGCGTCGTCGACGAGTCGCTGACCGCTGCCGCCGCCACCGCCCGCCAGGTCGGCGCGAACCCGGGCAGCTGACCGTCCGCCGCCGTCGATGTTCGGCCGCCGTTGACGTTCGACCGCCGCCATCCGGCCGTTCCGCTGCAGACAGTTCGCAGGAAATGGTGTGATTTGTGTGGGTCGGCGGCCTTCGTTCCGTAGCCGGCTCAGTAGGCAGCAGGCGATGTGTCGGATGGTCCTCACGAGGAGAGGCGATGCGTTTCAACCCGCTCGAAGAAGCCGGTATCCCGCTGGAGAAACAGCTACGAAGCTGGTCCGAACTCAACGTCGAGCCGTACGAGCCGCACGGGGTCGATCCGTACACCCGGTGCCGGGTGATCGTGATGAACGGGATCGAGGTGGAGGCGATCACGTTCAGCCACCAGATGAACCGGCACGTCGACGACATCGACCTCCGGCAGAAGCTCGCCTACCTGCGCTACATCGAGCAACAGCAGCAAAAGTCGATCAACTGGCTGATCCCCGGCCAGGAGTCGGTGCTGGAGGTCGTACTCGGGTACGAGCAGGTGGCGACCGACATCACCGCCTGGGTCGCCCGCAACGAGCCCGACCCGTACCTGCGGCAGAACTACAAGTTCGGCCTGCTGGAGGACTTCGACCACCTCTACCGCTACTCCAACCTGTACGAGCTGACCCAGGGCAAGAAGGCGCAGGCGATCGTCGACTACCTGACCGAGGTCATGCCGGGGCGGCCGACGTCGCACCACCACCGCCACCCCGAGGACAACATCCGCAAGCACTACGACAAGCACACCGTCGATCCGCTGTCACGGATGCACGCCATCACCATCACGGCCGCCGAGCAGCAGACGATGAACTACTACATGAACGTGGGGCCGGAGTTCGTCGAGCCGATCGCCCGGGGTCTCTACCTGGAGATCGCGATGGTGGAAGAGGAACACGTCACGCAGTACGAGTCGATGCTCGACCCGGCGGAGAGCTGGCTGGAGCAGCTCGTCCACCACGAGTACAACGAGTGCTACATGTACTGGTCGTTCGCCCAGGACGAGGATGACCGCCGGATCAAGCAGGTCTGGGAGCTGAACCTGGCGATGGAGATCGAGCAGCTCAAGGCGGCGGCCGACCTGCTGCGCCGGTACGACGGCCGGGAGCCGGAGCAGATCCTCCCCGCCGAGATGCCCCAGCCAACGAAGTTCCAGCCGAACAAGGACTTCATCCGCGAGGTGATCGCCGAACAGGTGGACATCACCACGTTCGGCACCGGTTTCGTCGCTGAGTGGCCGGAGCGCTACATCAAGCACATGGCGACGGTCAACGCCGGGGGCGCCCCGAGCGAGCAGGTCATCGACGAGAACGCGCAGCGCAACGGCCGGGAGTACCGCAATATCACCGACGGCCCGTACCCGGCCGAGCAGTACGCCCGCGAGAAGGTTCGAGAGGAGGTCGTGCGATGACGCGCAGTGCCGTACGCACCGAGACCGGCGCGATGATCAAGCCGGGCCCGATGGTGACGGTCACGCCGGAGCGGGCGGTGGACGACGAGCAGTTCGCCGCCTTCGCCGCCGGCAGCGGCCTGAACGGCCCGTTCCTGGCCGACCAGCTCTCCGCATGGACGACCCACGACCTGATGGGGGCCTGCCTGTTCGGCATGCTGGCCCGGCGCACCCCCAACCCGATCCTGGCGGGACTGTACGGCCGGCTCAGGACGTCGGCCGCCGAACGGGTGCAGACCTGGGAGGCGCTGAGCGGCGAGCTGGGCGGCATGCCCAAGTACGTCAGCCCGACCGCCCGGATGACCGGCGGCATGGACGAGAAGATCATCTCGTCGTTCCTGCTGAACGGCTCCGGTGACGAGCTGACCTTCGAGACGGCCGGGCTCAACGCCGCGTTCGCCACCCTGTCACTCGACGTACTCAACGCGCAGTCGCTGACGAACTGCGCCGAGAAGGCCGGCGACGGCCAGGTCAAGCAGGTGATGCAGGCGGCGGCCACCCGGCTCAGCGGGTCGGCGCAGGAGGGCCTGTCCGAAGTCGAAAAGGCGTTGAGCGCCAGCATGCTCCTGCAGCTCAGCAGCGGTACGGCACAGAAGGTGATGCATGGCATGGACAAAGCCGCCGGGAAGATCAAAAACGCGCTGCGCTCGTAGTACGGACCCGTGGCGGGTTGTAGCTGATAGTCAAAACTCTGACCGGCCACCAGAATGGCTGCCGTGGAGACCATCTCGATCACTGAGGCCAAGGCTCGTATCGCTGAACTCGCCGATCGGGTCTCCCGGCAGCACGACCGCTACACGATCACCCACAACGGCCACGCGGACGTCATGCTGATCTCGGTGGCCGAGTACGAGTCGATGCGGGAAACGCTGGAACTGCTCTCCGACGCCGAAGCCCTCGCGGATCTCTGCCGGTCCAGGCAGGACTTCGCCTCGGGCGACACGTTCTCGATGGCCGAGGTCCTCGGCGAACTGGAGCGCCGTAGTTCGTAGGAACCCGGATCTCGAGTGCGTCGTGCGCTCAGGCAAGCAAGATCCACTTGTGACAGCCTCCTACCCTGAGTGTCACGGATCGCTCCGCTTGAGACGCTGGAGGCGTCATGTCGTTGACCGACGCAGTTCGTTCTCGTCGGCATCGTGACCTCGATCCTCGACACCGCGCTGGGCACCAACTTCGAGGACTCCACGAACGGCGTCATCGGCCTGCTCGTCAGCCTGGCGCTGTTGCTGCCGTCGTTGGCGGTCGCCGTACGCCGGCTGCACGACACCGACCGGTCCGGCTGGTGGATCCTGATCGGGCTGATCCCGATCATCGGCTGGATCGTCCTGCTGGTGTTCTACGTGCAGAACGGCACGCCCGGCTCGAACCGTTTCGGCCCCGACCCCAAGGACGTCGCCGGGTTCGGCTCAGCCGTCTGACGCCTGCGACAGCGTCAACGATGTGAGGCTGAGATACCTATCCCGTTTGCCGATAGGTATCTCAGCCTCACATCGTGATGGCCGTCGCCGGTAGCGAGCGGTCAGGCGCTGAAGGTACTGGTCCTGGTGGCGGTGATGAAGGCGGACCAGCTCGTCGGGGAGATCACCAGCACCGGCCCGGCCGGGTCCTTGGAATCCCGCACGCCGACCACCCCGCCCAACTCGTCGGCCACCTCGACGCAGTCGCCCTGGCCGTTGGAACGGCTGCTCTTACGCCAGGTGGCGTCGGCCACCTCGACACAGTGGCCCTGATCATTGGAGCGGCTGCTCTTACGCCAGGTGGCGGTGGACAGGTCGATCATGACTCGTACTCCTTTGCGGTCCGGGCGAGGAGGTCACGTGTCGCGGCCTGACCGAGCGCGGCGGCCGTCAAGTCATCGAAGGCCATCGTATAGCGCTCGGCCTCGTCCGGGCGGTCCAGGAAGAGGGCACCGGTGATGCCCTCGACGTAGACGGTGGTTGGCTCCAGCTCAGCGGGAAAGTCCAGCATCACGAAGCTGCCGGTCAAGGATCCACCGTGGATGCCGGTGCTGAACGGGATCAGACGGATCGACACGTTCGGCAGCTCACTCGCCTCGGCCAGGCGACGCAGCTGGGCTGCCATGATCGCCCCGGAGCCAACCGGGCGACGAATCACGGCCTCGTCCATCATGATGTCGAACCGGGGCAGGATCGGCTCCATCCGGGTGAGCAACTGCGCCCGCTGCAACCGGACCGCCACCCGCTGCTCGATGACCTCCGGCGACAGGCGCAGCGGGCTGCGGGCAAAGACCGCGGTCGCGTACTCCCGGGTCTGCAGTGTCCCCGAGACCAGGCTGGTGTGGTACTCGCGGAGGTGGGAGGCGGCCTCCTCCAAACCGATGAACAGCTCGAACCAGGACGGGATGCTGGCATAGTCGTGCCACCAGCCCTTCTCCTTGGTCTTCGGGGCCAGCGCGGCCAACGCCTCGACGGTCTTCAGGTCCGCGCCGTACAGCTCACAGAGCAGCACCACGTCCTCGGCGCGGATCGGCACCTCACCGCGCTCCATCCGCAGCAGCTTGGTCGCCGACCAGTCCAGCTCCCGGGCCGCCGTGGTCTGCGGGACCCGGGCCAGCCGCTCACGCAGCCGACGCAGCTCCCGACCAAGCTGACGTCGCGGGACCGACGAGTTCAACAGGGCCGAGGACATTGGTGCCACCTCCAGGAATTGATCACCTGCGGATTGATCATGCGCGTCTGGCAGGTCAACTCTCGGTCGACCGAGGTCTATTCGACTGACTGGCCATATCTCTACCACATGGCTCCGACACTGTTGCGTTGGCGCAGATTGACCGACAGACTCTTCTTCGTTCGGGAACGGGATCGAAGCGCCGCAAATCGGCGCTGACCTTTCGTCGACGAATACGGCATGACCGATCGGTGGGCCGGCAAACCATCCGAACGGTCAGCGCCGTTCTCCCCAATCAGGCGTGGCGGCCGGCACGGCACCCCCGAGCCGTCCGGCCGCCACGCCGCCGGAGAAACACCAGCTCACCACGCTTACGCGAGAGGGTGAAGCGATGTCGTCGATCGGCTTCGGGATCGCCATGACGAGCTCCGCCATGATCGGATTTCTCGCCGGTCTGCTGAGCTTCAAGGTGAAGAGTCGCTGGTGTCCGGACTGCGGAGCGATGACCTACCCGCAGCCGCCACCTCCGCCGACGTAAACCCCAACGCCGCAGCACCGCCGACCTGCGTGCAATTTCCACGGCAGCCAGTGATCGCAGTAGTTTAATCCCCAGACGGCTTTCTCGGACGGCAATACTGACGCGAGGAGAATCATGGCGTACCGCAATGACAAGCCCGACCGGTTCACCCGCCGGCCGCAGCCGTCGGAACAGATCAATCGACGGCCCACAGCGGGCCGCCCGCCGCTGCCGAGCCGGGTGCCCGGCGAGACCGACATCGATACCGACCCGCGCTTCAACCTGGTCGGGGCGCGCGGTGTCGCCCCGGCACCCCGCGACGGCGGGCACGACCGGATCGACAGCGAGCCGGACCAGGTCGACGACGGGCCGCCGCCGGACGGCGACCTGGCGCTGGTCGCCAAGATCGCCAAGCGGATGGCCGAGCGGCACATGCCGGACCGGACCGGCGGCTGCCGGCACTGCGGAGGCACGTACTGCGAACTGTTCCTGGAGGCGCTCGCGGTGCTGGACCGGCGCGACCCGGCCGCCGCCCGACGGATCCGCGCCGTCCTGCAGTACGCCGGCCTCACCCCACCCTGACCCGCGCCCATCCTGGCCGACGCCCGGCGTACGCCCGCCGGTGCTGGCTCACGCCCCGGTGTCCTCGGTGATCCGCCCGTCGCGGACCTGGACGACGCGGCCACAGCGTGCGGCGAGACCGGGGTCGTGGGTCGCGATCATCAGCGAGGTGCCGAGCCGGTCCCGCAGGCCGAAGAGCAGGTCGATGATCTCGTTTCCGGTCTGGCTGTCCAGGTTGCCGGTGGGTTCGTCGGCCAGCACCAGCATCGGATCGTTGACCAGTGCGCGGGCGATCGCGACGCGCTGCTGCTGCCCGCCGGACAACTTCGACGGCAACGAGTCCTCCCGGCCGGTGAGCCCGACCGCGCCGAGGAGCTGCTTCGCCCTGGCCCGCTTGTCGAAACCGACCCTGTACGGCAGCAGCGGCGCGATGACGTTGTCCGCGGCGGTCAGGGTGGGCAGGAGATGGAACCGCTGAAAAACGAATCCGATGCGCCGCCGGTGCTCCGCCAGCCGGCGTCCCTTGACCCCGGTGACGGACTCACCGGCGACCTCGATCGTGCCGGAGTCGGGCGTGTCCAGCGCCCCGATCAGGTGCAGCAGCGTCGACTTGCCCGACCCGGACGGCCCCATCACGGCGACGATCTCCCCGCCGTCCATCTCGAAGTCGATGTCGCGGCAGGCGTGGATCGGCTCGCTCGCCTCCGTACGGTAGCTCTTCGACAGGCCGGTCACCCGGACCATCGGCTGGCTCTTCCCAGGGCTCGAGCTGCCCGGTTCAACGACGGGTGAAGCCATCGGTCTACTCCTCCACCAGCAGGCGGGTCACCGGGTGGCGCCGCAGCGACTGGATCGGTGGGACGGTCGCGACGGCCGCCGCGAGCACGCCGACACCCGCCACGATGGCGGCCACCGGCAGCAGCCGGGCCAGACTGGCCTCCGGCGCGCCACCGGCCAGCAGCACCGCGAGACCGAGCCCGAGGACAGCTCCCGGGACGGCTCCGAGCAGGCCCAGCAGCACGCCCTCGGTGAGAACCAGGCGGGCTGTCGAAACGTGTGTCCAACCGGTCGCCTGCAGCGCGGCGAACTCGGCGGCCCTCTCCCGTACGTTCAGGAACACCACGTCGGCGATCGCGACCGTCGCCAGGACCAGCATCGCCACCACGGCGGCCAGGTCCGGCCCACGCACCTGGACGGCGATCGCGTCACCGAGCAGGCTGCCGACCAGGACACCCTGGAACGCCCAGGTGATGGCGACCAGCAGCGTCAGCGCGGTCACCGCGACGGCCAACGCGGCGCAGCCCAACGCCGTACGGCCCGGTGCCCGACGGAGGTTGACCACCGCGAGGCCGGTGAGTCCGAGGAACAGCCGGGCGCGACGGCCAGCGACCACGGGTGGCCGGACCGCTGCCATGGGATCGGCCCGCGACGCCTGCACCGCCGGGATCAGGCCGGCGGCAAGGGACACCAGGATCGCCGCCGGGACGGCGAGTACCGCCCGGGACCACGACACGTCGGCACCGACCGGAACGGCGACCAGCCACGCCGCCACTGCACCGAGGGCACCGGCGACCAGCCCGATGAGCAGCAGCTCGCCCAGGATCACGGCGAACAACGACCGGCGCGGCCAACCCAGGCAGGCGAGTACGCCGAGTTCGGTACGCCGGGCGCGCACCGCTGCGGCGGACGAGTTGCCGATGAACAGCGCACAGACCACGAGGACCAGGACGAACAGGATCAGCGACTTGCGCTCCACCGCTTCGCTGATCACCACCCCGACGCCCTTCTTCGACCACCATTCGGTGAGTGACAGGTCGGGTCGGCCGAACTCGCCGGCCGGTAGCGCCACGGTCCGCTTGGTCGGCGACGAGCCGACGGTGATGTCGACGTGCAGGCCGGTCTCCTGCGCGATCCGCTCCGCTACGACCCGCACCCGTTCCCGGGACACCTCGTCGATTCCGGTCACGCCGGCGACCCGCACCCGGACCGCCGCCACCGGCCCCGGCCCGGAAGACCGGTCGAAGCTCCCGTAAAAGGACTCGGCCGAATCCAGGGTGGTCAGCAGCAGCGGCGGCTGCTGCAGATAGCCGGCCGGGTTGCTGGACGGCAGCAGTGGCGCTCCGCCCAGCAGCCGCTGCGAGGTCTCGTCCGCGCCTTCCAGACCGGGCGACTGGTAGGCGCCCAGTGGCACCTCGGACAGGGCCGAGAAGGTGTCGATCAGCTCCGGATCGAACCGGCCGGTCAACGTGAACTTGGGATGGGTCACCTGTCGACCTATGGCCAGCCCGTGCAGTTGCAGCTCACGAAAACTCCGGTCGTCGGCCGCGATCGGCGCGGTACCGATTCGACCGCCGAACAACCCCTGCCACACCTCGCTGGCGACCTCCTGGTCCCGGGGGATCAGCGCGCCGTCGGTCCCGGTGTCCCACTCGACCGGTCCAGCTGTCCAGTAGGCTCCCACCGTGTTGCCGAACGTATGTCCGAGGTCGCGAAGCAGGAACGCGTCAGCAGCACCGCCGTCGACCTCAATCGATTTGACCGGGACCCCGGAGGCGCTGGCGGCGAAACTGTCGGCAGCGGTGATGCTCTCCCTCGTCCCGATGAACTGTTCCGCGACATCGCGTGGCAGTTTCTCGACTTCCACGATCGCCTGCTGATCGACATAGCTGTCGCTGGCCGCGATCACCGGGATCGTTCGGGTCCAACCATCGCCCTCCCCGGCCACCGCAGCCCGGCTGTCGGGCAGATAACTCCCGGAGACCATCGCGTCGTCCAGACCGATCAGCTCTGCCTCGGCCGCTGGGTCGATGGCAGCCAGGACGTACGGAATGCGCCAGTCAAGCAGGAACGCCTGGTCGGCGTACTCACGGCTGTCCTCGTTCAGGGAGTAACACTGCACACTTTCGGTGAACGACGATTCCTCCGACGATCCGGCCTGGATGTCGATCGCCTTGCCGCAGATGTTGACCCGCGCGCCGGACGGAAGGATCTCGTCCAGAAAGCTGCCGAACGGGTTCTCGTCGGTGACCCTGACGATGTCCCGGTGCGCAACCGGGTTCGGAGTGAAGTAGATGTAAGCTTCATCCGGCCCGATCGTGCTCAAGCCACGGTCCATGCGCCAGTCGACGGTGAGCCGGAAGGCCGATCGTTCTCCTTCGGGCACGACATCGGACAGGTCCACCGGGACACGAAGCTCCGGGACGGCCATACCGATGAGGGCGATCGGTGCCGCAACCTCCACGCCGGACAGGCTGCGGATCGTGTCGACCTGTTCCAGGCTGATGCCGCCGGGTGCCTCGGTGAGGAAGTTGGGGCGAACGACCCCGGTCGCCGTCTCCTGGTCGGAAATCGATTCCGCCGGACGGACGAGGATGTCGTACGCGGTGCGGGCGTTCGCCTCCACCGTGCCGATGACGTCGAGTCGTGCCGTCTCGGCCGTGCCGGTGAGCACCGTGAAACTGGTGACCGCGACGAGAAGCCCGACCAGCAGCGCGACCGACCGGGTCCATCGACGGATGATTTGCGACCAGACGATCCGCAACACCGTTACAACCTAGCGGTTGCGCAGAGTGGACACCACGGTGCCGGTGACCTCGCCGAAGCCGATCGTCGTGCCGGCCGGGCCGGGGGCGGTGGCGGTGATGACGACGGTGTCGCCGTCTTCGAGGAAGGTGCGCTCGGACCCGTCGTCCAGTTTGACCGGCTCGGTGCCACCCCAGGTCAACTCCAGGAACGAGCCGACCTGGTCACGCCGGGCCCCGGAGACGGTGCCGGAGGCGTAGAGGTCGCCGGTGCGCAGCGACGCGCCGTTGACGGTCAGGTGCGCCAACTGCTGCGCCGGGGTCCAGTACATGCCGGCGAACGGCGGCTCGCTGACCCGGGTGCCGTTCCACTCGACGACGATCGACAGGTCCAGGCCGCGCCGTGACGACTCAGCGAGGTACGGCAACACCGGTGGGTCCTGCGCCGGGGCCGGCACCCAGGCGTGGTCGAGGGCTTCCAGCGGCACCACCCACGGGCCGACCGAGGTGGCGAACGACTTGCCCAGGAACGGGCCGAGCGGCTGGTACTCCCAGGCCTGGATGTCGCGGGCCGACCAGTCGTTGACCAGGGTCACGCCGAACACGTGGTCAGCGAACCGGTCGGTCGGCACCGGGTCGCCGAGCGCGGTCGGCACCCCGACGACGAAGCCGACCTCGGCTTCGATGTCGAGCCGGCGGGACGGGCCGAAGACCGGGCCGTCGGTGCTGCGCCGCTGCCCGCTGGGGCGCACGATCGGCGTACCGGAGACGACGACGGTGCCGGCCCGGCCGTGGTAGCCGATCGGCAGGTGCCGCCAGTTGGGGGTGAGCAGCGGCTGCCCGGGGCGGAAGATCTGCCCGACGTTGCTGGCGTGCTGCTCCGACGAGTAGAAGTCGACGTAGTCGCCGACCGCGAACGGCAGCACCAGATCCACCTCGGACAGCGGGACCAGCAGCGGCTCGACGGCTGCCCGGTGCTCGGGCTCGGTGAGCAGTTCGACGATCCGCCGCCGCACGGTCGTCCACTGTGCCCGACCGAGGGCCAGGAAGGCGTTGAGGGTCGGCTCGCACAGCGCACCGCCGGCGAGGATCAGGTCGGCGTCCTCCGCGCCGCGCAGGTCGAGCACGAAATCGGCGATCCGTACGCCGAGCCGCCGCTCACCACCACCACCGCGGCGGAAGGCACCGTACGGCAGGGTCTGCACCCCGTACGGTGAGCCGTCGGCACCGGGCACCCAGCAGGTCGTCACGCGAATCCTCCGTTGATCAGCCCCAGCCGGACCAGGTCGGTCAGCGGGTCGGTGATGCTGCACGACCCGAAACCTACCCAGAGCGGCCGGTCGGCACCGCCGCGCGTACGGGCCGGCTCGATCAGCCGGGCGGCGTCGGTGGTGGCGAGCAGTTCGGCGACCTCGGCGACCTCCGCGCCCTCGGCGGCGATGATCGTGGCGGCGAGCACGTTGAGGAAGCCGTGGTGGGTGAAGCCGGTCTCCGGGTCGGTGTCGCGGATGGCGTGGTGCAGGCCGGCGGTCAGTTTGAACGGCAGCGCCCGGTCGCGGCAGGCGCAGATGACGGCGGCCAGCTCGACCGGGGTGGGGAACAGCTCGGCGGCCAGTCCGCCGGTGCGGAACTTGGCGGCGACGTCGATGCCGCCGGCCCGCGCCTCGGCGAGGCCGTCCAGGGCGGCGAGCAGCCCCCAGGTGAGCGGCACCTCCGCGTACCCGCTGATCTTGGGCCAGCCGGCCAGGGCGGTGAGCAGCGCGCGCAGGCCGGGTTGCGGGTCCTCGCCGCGTTTGGCGACGGCGACCTCGACCTGCCGGGGCCGGATCCGGTCGGTCGGCAGCGCCTCGACGGCGGCCGGCAGCGCGGCCACGCCGGTGTCGCCGATCAGGCCGATCTCCAGCTCGTCGCCCGGCCCGACCAGCCGCCGCGCCGCGCCGATCTCGGACGCGGGCAGCAGGAACGGGCCGACCAGGTCGGCGTACCAGGCGGTGCGGTGGCCGCGGTGCGCGGTGATCGCGTCGGGCAGGTCGGCGTTGCCCGGCGGGAAGACCGCGGCGTCGTCGACGAGGCCGGTGAAGATCCTGGGTACCTGCATTGACACGCCTTCGAACCTAGTGGATTCTACGATTAACGGACAACAGCGTCCGATTATCGGACGCTACCGGCCGGTCAACGGGGAGATACGGAGGGTAATCATGCCCTACTACCGCAGCGTTGGCGAGATCCCCCGCAAGCGCCACACCCAGTTCCGCCAACCTGACGGCACCCTGTACGCCGAGGAGCTGATGGGTCAGGAGGGCTTCTCGTCCGACTCGTCCCTGCTCTACCACCGGCACCTGCCGACCGCCATCGTCGCCGCCGAGCCGTACCAGCCGGCCGCGTACCGCCGGCTGCCGAACCACCCGCTCACCCCACGCCACCTGCGTACCCACAAACTGGACACCGGGCACACCGACGCCGTCCTCGGCCGGCAACCACTGCTCGCCAACGACGACGTGCGCATCTCGTACGTCGTCGCCGACCGGCCGTCCCCGCTGTACCGCAACGCCACCGGCGACGAGTGCCTGTACGTCGAGTCCGGTGCCGCCCGCGTCGAGACCAGTTTCGGGGTACTCGGCGTCACCTCCGGCGACTACGTGATCATCCCGACGTCGGTGGTGCACCGGATCGTGCCCGTCGACGACGTGCCGCTGCGGCTGCTCACCGTCGAAGCAACCGGCCACATCGGACCACCTAAGCGCTACCTGTCGGCACGCGGCCAGTTCCTGGAACACGCGCCGTACTGCGAACGCGACATCCGCGGGCCGGGCAAACCACTGCTGGTCGACGGCACCGACGTCGAGGTCTACGTGCGGCACCGGCAGGGCTGGACCCGGCACGTGTACGCCCACCATCCGTTCGACGTGGTCGGCTGGGACGGGCACCTCTACCCGTGGGCGTTCAGCATCTACGACTTCGAGCCGATCACCGGCCGGCTGCACCAGCCGCCGCCGGTGCACCAGACGTTCGCCGGCCCCAACTTCGTGGTCTGCTCGTTCGTGCCGCGCAAGGTCGACTACCACCCGCAGGCGGTCCCGGTGCCGTACAACCACCACAACGTCGACTCCGACGAGATGCTGTTCTACACCGGCGGCAACTACGAGGCGCGGCGCGGCTCCGGCATCGAGCAGGGCTCGATCTCGCTGCACCCGGCCGGGTTCACCCACGGGCCGCAGCCGGGCGCGGTCGAACGGGCGCTCGGTGCCGAGCACTTCGACGAACTCGCCGTCATGGTCGACACCTTCCGCCCGCTGGACCTCTGCGACGCGGCACTGTCCGTCGAGGACACCGGGTACGCCTGGACCTGGGCCGGCAACGCCCGCTGACCGGCCATACCGCCGACACGGCACGGCCTGTCCAGCCGCTGATTCGGCGCGCTACCGCTGATCCGGTGGTCGGGCGGTGGCCGAACGCAGCACCATGAACTGGGCAACGGCGGCCGCGACGATCGCCGACACCAGCAGCCACGGGGTGGCGATCGCCGCGTAGCAGAAGATCAGCACCGGGGCGGCGGCGGCCGCGTACACCGCCGTCGTCAGCCGGCGGTCCGCCAGCTGCGACACCACCTCGGTGATCCGACCCGGCACCCGCCGGGCCAGCACCCAGACCAGCACGAATCCACCGAGCGCGGCGACCACCGCCCAGCCGCGCGACGCCGCGCTGCCGGCCAGGCAGGCCACCGTCACCGCCGCGATCATGCTGTAGCCGGCGCCGATCAGCACCAGCCGGCGCAGCTCCTCCTCGGCGGTCGGCGGCCGCTCCAGCCGGGGGTCCATCGGCACCGACCCGGGCGGTGCCGGAGCCCACCGGGATGACCGGGCCGGTGCGGGCGGCGGGGGCGGTGCCATCGCGGTGGCCCGTTCGGCGAGCACCGCCAGCTCGGCGGCGTACCGCCGCTGTTCCAGGTGGATCACCCCGACGTCGTGCTGCGCCTCACCGATCAGCGGGTCCAGCCGCAGCGCCTCCCCGTAGGCCCGGTGCGCCAGGTCGAACAGCTCCAGCCGGGCCCCGACCAGCCCCAGCACCAGATGTGCCTGGGCGTCCTGCGGGGCCAGCTCCACCCCGCGCCAGGCCGCGTTGAGCGCCGGCTGGCCGTTGCGTGAGCCGGCCAGGATCGCCGCTCCGCTGCGCTGGGCGTACGCGTCGTCCGGATACGTCGCCAGCAGGTCGGTGGCGAGCCGGGCGGCGTCGGCGTACCGCCGCAGATCGATCAGCGCCAGCCCGCGTACCACCAGCAGGGCGACCCGGTCCGGCGGGCCGGGTCGGGCAGCGGCGCCGGCACCGGCGCCATCGGCGTCGGCCGGTGTGGCCGCCGCCGTGGCCTCGGCCGACCACGGGTTCGGCGGCTCGTCCGCCCACGCGTCGATCACGGCGAGGGCCTGCTCCGGACGGTCGGCGGCGAGATGCACCCGGGCCAGCATGATCCGGGCGGCGACGCTGTCCGGGTCGAGGGCCACCGCGAAGCCGATCTCACCGGCGGCCTCGTCGTAGCGGCCCAGGTCGGCCAGCAGCCCGGCGCGCTGCAGGTAGCCGTCGACGTCGGTGGGCGGCTCGGGGGATGACTCGCTCGACACCTGTCGAGCCTATCCGGGCGGCCCGGACGGATAGACGAGCGCGACCGCCAGGCCGGCGAGGCCTTCGCCCCGGCCGGTCAGCCCGAGCCCGTCGGTGGTGGTGCCGGAAACGGTCACCGGGGCACCGGCGGCAGCACCGAGCACCTGCTGTGCCTCGGTCCGCCGGGGACCGATCTTCGGCCGTACACCGATCACCTGGATCGAGACGTTGCCGATCACGAAGCCGGCGGCGACCACCCGGCGGGCCGCCTCGGCGAGCAGGTCCACCCCGGCGGCTCCGGCCCAGCGGGGTTCGGCGACACCGAAGTTGGCGCCGAGGTCGCCGAGGCCGGCGGCGGAGAACAGCGCGTCGCAGGCGGCGTGCGCGGCGACGTCGCCGTCGGAGTGCCCGGCCAGCCCGGTCTCGCCCGGCCAGTGCAGGCCGGCGACCCAGCAGGGCCGGTCGGCGGCGAAGGCGTGCACGTCGGTGCCGACTCCCACCCGGGGAACGATCATGCCGGCGTGCCGCACGGGACGACCATCAAGGCAAGGACGATCATGAAGGCAGGGTACGGGTCGCCGGTTCGGTGGCGAGCAGGTGCTCGGCGATCACCAGGTCGAACGGGCGGGTGATCTTGAGAGCCCGCTCCGAACCGGGCACGCAGAGCACCGGTACGCCGAGCTTCTCCACCAGACCGGCGTCGTCGGTGTGCGGATCGACCGCGTCGGCGTGCGCGGCGGCCAGCACGTCACGCCGGAACCCCTGCGGGGTCTGCACGGCCCGCAGCGTCGACCGGTCGACGGTAGCCAGGACGGTCTCGTCTGCGTCCACCGACTTGATGGTGTCCAAGACCGGGAGCACCGGGATGACGGCGTCGGCGCCGGCCCGGACCGCGGCGGCGACCGAGTCGACCAGGTCGGGTGGGGTCAGGGCGCGGGCCGCGTCGTGCACCAGGACGATCCGCGGACCGGCGGGGACGGCGGCGAGCGCGGCGGCCACCGAGGCCTGCCGGTGCGCGCCGCCCGGGACCACGATCAGCGGCAGCCCGGCCGTGGCGGGGGCGAGCAGGTCGCGGACGGCGGCGACGTCGGTGGGTGGGGCGGCGACCACGATCACCGCGACCGAGGAGGCGGCGGCCAGTCGACGCACCGCATGCACCAGCAGCGGTACGCCGCCGAGTGGCCGGAGTGCTTTGGGTGCGCCGGGTCCGAGCCGTACCCCGGAACCCGCCGCAGGAACGAGGACCGCGACGTCACCGCGTTGCTGGAAGTGCGCGGTCACGTCGCGGTCCTCGGTGCAGGTGGCAACAGACTATCTATGGGTGGAGAGTTGCCTACGCGTCGGTGAGCACCTTGTCGAGCAAGGTCTCTGCCTCGTCCTTGGTGCTCTTCTCCGCAAGCGCGACCTCGCCGACCAGGATGTCCCTGGCCTTGGCGAGCATGCGCTTCTCGCCTGCGGACAGCCCCCGCTCCCGCTCCCGACGCCACAGGTCACGAACGACCTCGGCGACCTTGAGTGGATTTCCGGATGCCAGCTTTTCGAGGTTGGCCTTGTATCGCCGCGACCAGTTGGTCGGCTCCTCGGTGTGCGGGGCGCGGAGGACATCGAAGACCTTGCCGAGGCCTTCTTCGCCAACCACTTCGCGCACGCCGACGATCTCGGCGTTCTCGGCGGGAACTCGCACCGTCAGGTCACCCTGCGCAACCCTGAGGACGAGGTACTGCTTCTCCTCGCCCTTGATGACACGAGTCTCGATTGCCTCGATGAGTGCGGCCCCGTGGTGGGGGTAAACAACGGTCTCGCCGACACTGAAAACCATAGGTTCGAAGCCCCTTTCGCTGTGTCTAGGGTAACACGCTCAGGCACCGATGTCCCGTCACAGTCTGAGCCGTAAGCGCAGGTCAGAGGGGCTGTGAGAGGTCTTTCTCGAGCTTGACACGCAACCGCCAGTAGGTTTTGAACACGCTAAGTAACAACCAGATCAGCAGTCAGCTAACTGGTCGGACGTGCCAGATGGGACGCGTTTCGGCACTTCCAGCATATCGTCCGGCCGCTTCCCGCGCCCCGGCACTGGCGGAACCAGGTTCGTTGCGAGACCCTGATACCTAGACCCCGATCGACCCGGTGGGCGAGCGGCTGGGGGTGCTGTGGGCAGGACAGGCAACAACGGTGATGGGTGGTCGGACGGCGCCGGGGCGCCTGACGACCTACCCGAGATCCCGCCCGAGTGGGGCCCGATCGTCATCCCGGACGATCCCGGGGCACTCGCCGAGGAAGCGGCGCAGGTCCGCCGGGAGCTGCACCGCACCCGGCGGCGGGACCACTGGCACCGGCGGTTCGGCATCCACCCCGGCGACACCGGCCGGGCCGGCGGCAGCGGGCACCGGCCACACGAGATCGCCGCCCTCCGACTGCCGTTGATCATCATGCTGGTGGCGGTCCTCGCCGCGATGATCAGCATGTTCACCGTCGCCTGGTCCGACCGGCCCCAGCCCACCGCCAGCCCGACACCGTCGACCCCCGCTCCCCTGCCCGACCGCCCACTGCCCGCACTCGACCTGATCGACGACTCCGGCGCCTCGGTCCCGGTCCGGTCGTTGCTGCCGGCGGCGATCCTGCTCGTCGAGGACTGTGAGTGCGCCAACCAGATCACCGCGGCGGCCGCCGCCGCCCCGGCCGGGGTGTCGGTCGTCGCGGTCACCAGCGGCGCCACCAGCCCTGGAACCCTGCCGCCGGTGCTCGCCGACAGTCTCGGCACCCATCTGCTGGCCGACCCGGCCGCCGGGATCCGCAACTTCGTCGACGTCCCGACGACCGCCGGCACCGCCACCGCGCTGCTGGTCACCGAGACCGGCGAAGTCATCCGGTTGGTGCCGCAGGCCGACTCGGTCGAGACGTACCGGGCCGACCTGGCCCTGCTGGTCGGCCCCTGACCCAGCCCGCTGCCGCGCGCGGCGGGTCAGCGGCCGAGCAGCGCGGCGTAGAGCGTCAGGCCCGGACCGAACGCCAGCATCACCACGTGACGCGGCGGCGGCCCCGCCCGCCGCAACCGGTCCAGGATCAGCAGTACGGTCGGCGACGAGCAGTTGCCGTACGCCGCCAACGTCTCCCAAGACGCCGACATCGCCGCGTCGGACAACCCCAGCTCCCGCTGCACCACGTTGAGGATCCGCGGCCCGCCCGGATGCACCGCCCAACCGTCCACCTGCGACACGGTCAGTCCGTGCCGGGCCAGCAGATCACCGACCAGCGCCCGTACGTGCACCGACAACACCTGCGGCACCCGGGGCGACAGACCCATCCGGAAACCGAGATCGGTCACCTCCCAGGTCATGTGGTCGGCGGTGGAGGCGTCGGTGGCCGACACGACCTCCCGCACGGCGTAGCCGCCGGGCGGCGGCGGCCCGCCGGCCCTGCCGGTCGGCACCAGCACCACCGCCGCCGCCGCGTCGGAGAACAACGCGTGCGCCACGATCTGCTGAGTGTCCACCCGGCGGGCCGGCGGCTGGATGTGCAGACTGGTCAGCTCGGCGCAGAGCAGCAGCGCCGGCCGGCCCCGGGCGGTGACGAAATCGGCGGCCGCGCCCAACCCGGGCAGCGCCGCGTAGCAGCCCATGTGCCCGACGAACAGCCGCTGGGTGTCGGCGGCCATGCCGACGTCCCGGGCCAGAATGATGTCCAGGCCGGGCGTGGCGTACCCCGTGCACGAGCAGACCACGAACAGACCGATCTCCGCGGCGGTCAGCCCGGCCTGGGTCAGCGCCCGGTCCACCGCCTCCTTGCCCAGCGGCAACGCCTCGATCTGGTAGCGGCGCATCCGCCGCTCGGTCGGCCAGTCCGCGACGTCCTCCAGCAACGGGCTCACCGCCGCCTGCCGGGTGCGTACCCCGGAATTGGCGAAGATCCGCTCCGCGAGCGCCCGGGTGCCGCCGTCGTACCGAGCCGCGAAGAAGTCCCGCCACAGCTCGTCCTGGCTGGCCGACGGCGGCAACGCCAGCCCGAGCCCGACCACCGCGGCGGCCGACCGGCCCGCCGCCGACTCAGACCGGCCCGCCGCCGACTCCGGCGACCGGCTCACCACCGGGGTGCCGATCCGTCGCGGTCCGGGTCCCCACCGATCGTCGCCACACCGAGCCAGTCGGCGCAGACGTCCGACGTCGGCGGATGCAGCGCACCGCAGCGGGCGTCCCGGTAGAGCCGTTCCAGCGGATGCCCCCGGCGGGTCGCCGAGGTCCCGGCCGCCTCCAGCATCGACGACGCCACCTCGGCCGCCGTGCCGCCGGCGACCAGTTTGGCCCGCCACACCCACTGGTTGGTCGCCGGGTCGCCCGGGTCGGCGTCCACCCGGCGGGCCGCCTCCCGTACTGTCAGCAACGCTGCGGCGGCCGCCGCGTCCGCCCGACCGATCCGGGCCCGGACCGCCGGCAGGTGGGTCAACCCCCGCTCGGTGAGATGCTCCACCGCCGCGTCCACCGCCGCCCGCGCCACCCCGGCGTAGACCGCCGCGTAGCTGGCCACCATCCAGTGCGGCATCAGCTGGGCCACCACCAGGGCCAGCCCTTCCACCCCGCCGAGCAGGGTCCGCGGGCCGACGGTCACGTCCAGGTGCAGGTCGTGCGAGCAGGTGGCCCGCATCCCGAGCGAATCCCAGCTCTGCTCCACCCGCAGGCCGGGCGTGTCCGCCGGGACGAGAAACTGCGAAACCACCGACTGGTCGTCGGCGTGCCGGGCGGCGACCAGGTACCCCGAGGCGTGACCGGCCCCGGAACAGAACGCCTTGGCCCCCTTGATCTGGTATCCGCCGTCCACCTGGTGGTAGACGGTGGACAGCTGGGAGAGCCGGGAGCCGGCACCCCGTTCGCTCATCGCCACCGCGTACCAGGCGCCGGCGGCCGCGTCGGCGAGCAGCTGGTCCCGGGCCGCCAACGCCTCGTCCGGCAGCCCCATCGCCTCGGCGAGGTTGTCGTCGACCGCGTCCAGCGCGCCGGTCACCGAGGCATGCATGTTGAACACCAGCGCGGTGGCGCCGTTGCCCCGGGCCAGCTCGTACGCCACCTCGGCATAGTCGGCGAAACCGGCGCCCCGCCCGCCCAGCCGCTGCGGGACCATCAACCCGAACAGCTGTTCCTGCCGCAGGTCGGCGAAGTCCGCCACCGGGAAGGTGCCGGCCCGGTCGTGTTCACCCGCCCGCGCCGCCAATCGTGGCACCACCCGCCGCGCCGCCGCCAGTGCATCCGCAACCATTGCCGCCCCTTCCGCCGTCGACCTGCCCACCTGCTCGTCCGCTCAGCCCACCTTGACCCCCCTGCCTTGGTAGAGCACCGAGGTGGACCAGGTCGGCACCATCCGCCGCCGGGGTTTCCAGAGTGCCCGGTCGGGAGCCGATCGGCGCAACGGCGCGCGCATCAGCCAATCGATCAGGCTGAAAACGCTCGGCCTCAGGCCGCGCACCGCCAGCCGTACGCCGTGCCGGGCGCACTCGGCGACCAGCCGCTGCGGACGGACGAACAGCGCGGGGTCGTGGATGCCGCGCGGCGCGACCGGCAGGCGCTCACCCAGCTCGACCGCGATCAGCCGGCTGGCCAACGTGGCGTTCAGGGTGTCCAGCACCAGCAGCCCACCCGGCCGCAGCACCCGGCACGCCTCGGCGACCGCCACGGACAGGTCCGGGACGTGCTCCAGCAGCTCTCCGGCGGAGACCACGTCGGCCACCCGGTCGGCCAGTGGCAGCCCGGCCGCGTCACCGCGTACCGGGTCGACACCGTGCCCGGCCGCCTGCCGCAGCGCCGACCCGACCAGGTCGACCCCGACGTGCCGGTAGCCCTTGCCGCGCAGATGGGGAGCGAGCAGGCCGGCCCCGCAGCCGATGTCGACCAGCACCGCCCCCGGCCGGGCCGCCGGTGGGATCAGCCGGGCCCGCGCCTCGGCGATCCAGTGCAGCATCTCGAACGCGCCGGCCGGCCGCCACCACTCGTCGGCCAGCGCGTCGTACTGGCGGGGGTCGTTCGGCGGCAGGTCCGGCATTGACTGAGCGTGGCATGACCAGCCGGTAACGGCCACACTTGGCGGATATGTCGCGTCGCGTGTCCGCATTGATCAAGGCCAGCCACCCCGAACCGGCGGTCGCGGTCACCACCGTGACCGCCCTGCTGGCCTGGGGCGTCGGTCACCGTCCCGCCGGGATCGTGCTGGTCGCCGCCACTGTCGCGGCCACCCAGCTCGCCGTCGGCTGGACCAACGACTGGCTGGACGCCGGTCGCGACCGGCACGCCGGACGGGCCGACAAGCCGGTCGCGACCGGTGCGGTCAGCCGACGCACGGTCGGCGTCGCCGGTCTGGCCGCCGCGCTGGCCACCCCGCTGCTGGCCGCGCCGACCGGGCCGGCGGCGGCGCTGTGCATCACCGCCGCGCTGCTCAGCGCGCTGGCCTACAACTGGCCGTTGAAGTCCACCGCCGTGTCGGTGCTGCCGTACGCGTTCTCGTTCGGGGCGCTGCCCGCCTTCATCGTGCTCGCCCTGCCGGGCGCGCCCGCGCCACCGGTCTGGCTGGTCGCCGCCGCCGGACTGCTCGGTGCCGGCGCCCACTTCGCCAACGTGCTGCCGGATCTGGCCGACGACGCCCGCACCGGCGTGCGGGGTCTGCCGCACCGGCTCGGGGCCGCCGGCTCGGCGCTCGCGGCGGCCGGGCTGCTCTTCGCCGCCACCGTGACGCTGGTCGTCGGCCCGCCCGGGCCGCCGTCGTGGGCCGGCCTCGCCGCGGTCGCCGGCACTGCGATCATCCTGCCGACCGGCTGGTACGCGGCCCGGCGGGCCGCCCGGCGGGCCGGCCGGTCGGACGGCGTGTTCCGGGCGGTGCTGGTGGTCGCGGTGATCGACGTGGTGCTGCTGGTGGCCAGCGGCCCGGTCGGGTGAGCGCCGTCGGGCCGGCCCGGTCGGGTGAGCGCCGTCGGTCACGGATTATCGGGTCCGTGGCGGGGCGCGGATCACCGCCAACTACCCTGGAGCCGGCCTGCGCGGGGCTCGTCGCCGCGCCGTGACAAGGAGGACCGACGTGACGCCCTCGACCAGGGGACACCGCCGAGTCGCGGTGCTGTTCGCCGGCGCTGCCGTGGCCAGCGGCCTGCTGCTCAGCGGCTGCGGAGCCGGCCAGCTCGCGGAGACCGCGACCAAGGCGACGGCGATCAACGGAGTCAACCTCGAGTCGCCGGACGGCGCGGTGTCGGTACGCGACCTCTCGGTGCCCTACCCCGGGGTGGAGGGCTACCCGGCCGGCGGCAGCGCGCCGGTCGAGGTCGGGCTGTTCAACAACACCAACGACCCGGTGACGGTACGGGTCAGCGCCGCCCCGGTCACCGACGAGGACCGGGCGACGGTGGTCGGGGCCGAGACGGTGGTGATCGGCGGCTCCGAGCAGGCCGGCGGGCCGACCCCGTCGCCGGAGCCGGGCACCGCCGAGGTGCCGCAGCCGGACCCGGGCCGGGACGCGATCGTCCAGCTGCCGGCCAACGGATGGGCGCTGTTCAGCACCGACGACACCGAACCGCTGCGGGTCACCGGCCTGGCCGGCCCGCTCGCCGCCGGGTATTCGGTGAACCTGGCCTTCGAGTTCAGCACCGGCGGCGCGCCGCTGGTGGTGGCTGCGCCGGTGGACATGCCGCTCACCCCGGCTCCCCGGGCGCCCGCCGAGCACGACGAGGAAGAGCACTGAGCTCGCGGTCGATCCCCCGGGGTGCCGGCGGCGGGACAGGACGCGGCAGCGCCGCGCCGCGCAGCCGGGCCTCGTCGCGTGAGCCCCGGCCCGCGTACGAGTGCGACGCGTGCGGGCACCAACCACCCAAGTGGGTGGGCCGGTGCCCGGAATGCGGCGAATGGGGCTCGGTGATCGAGTCGGTGGTCAGCGGCCCGGTGGTCTCCGGCCGAGTCGTCAGCACCCGGATGCCGACCGAACCGGCCCGGCCGATCGCCACCATCAGCGCCGCACCCGCCAAGGCCCGGCCGACCGGCGTCGGCGAACTCGACCGGGTGCTCGGCGGCGGTCTGGTGCCCGGCGCGGTGGTGCTGCTGGCAGGCGAGCCCGGCGTCGGCAAGTCGACCCTGCTGCTCGACGTCGCCCAGCAGTGGGCCGCCGGTGCCGGTAGTCCGTCGCTGGTGGTCAGCGGCGAGGAGTCGACCAGCCAGGTACGGCTGCGCGCCGAGCGGATCGGCGCGCTGCACGAACGGCTCTACCTGGCGGCGGAGAGCGACCTCGGGGTGGTCCTCGGCCACCTCGACGCGGTCCGGCCCGGTCTGCTGGTGCTCGACTCGGTGCAGACCATCTCGATGCCCGGTTCGGACGGTATCCCCGGTGGCGTCACCCAGGTCCGGGCGGTCACCGCCGCGCTGGTCGCGGCGGCCAAGGAACGCAACATCGCCACCGTGCTGGTCGGCCACGTCACCAAGGACGGCCAGGTCGCCGGCCCCCGGGTGCTGGAACACCTGGTCGACGTGGTGCTGCACTTCGAAGGCGACAAGCACTCGTCGCTGCGGATGGTACGCGGCATGAAGAACCGGTTCGGCGCGGCCGACGAGGTCGGCTGCTTCGAGATGCACGAAGGCGGCATCAGCAGCCTGCCCGACCCGTCCGGGCTGTTCCTCACCCGCTACACCGAGCCGGTCCCCGGCACCTGCGCCACGGTGGCGATGGAGGGCCGGCGGGCCCTGGTCACCGAGGTCCAGGCGCTGATCGGGGCGACCGTCGCCGGTTCGCCCCGGCGTACCGTGTCCGGGCTCGACGGTGCCCGACTGGCGATGGTGCTGGCGGTGCTGCAACGGCGTACGGAGCGGCTCACCCTGCACGACCGGGAAGTGTTCGCGGCGACGGTCGGCGGCATCCGGGTGGTGGAGCCGGCCGCCGACCTCGCGGTGGCGCTGGCGGTCGCCTCCGGCGGGCTCAACCTGGCCGTCTCCCCGCAGCTGGTGGCGATCGGCGAGGTCGGGCTCACCGGTGAGGTGCGCCGGGTCGGCGCGGTCGCCCGGCGGCTCGCCGAAGCCGCCCGGCTCGGCTTCCGGTACGCGCTGGTACCGCCCGGTACGGCCGGTTCCGGCACCGACCCGATGCCGCCGAACATGCAGATCACCGAGGTCAACGACGTACGGGCCGCGTTGCAGGCCGCCGCGCGCGCCTCGGCCGGCTGATCCGGTACGGCAGTAACCGCGGGAGCACCCACCGCATGGCGGTCCGTAGACTGTTGCCCGTGGCGATCGACCGCGATGCGAACAAGACTGCCAGCGCCGGCACCAGTGCCGGCTCGGCCGGCCGGGTCGGTGCCGTCGGTACGCCGGCGCGCACCGGTGCCGTCGGCGCCCCGGCACGCACCATCAGCGCCGGTACCTCGGCGCTGACCAGCCCGGCGGCCACCGGAGATCCGCTGCGGGCCAACCTGGCGCTGATGGCGCCCGGTACTGCCCTGCGCGACGGGTTGGAACGGATCCTGCGCGGCCGGACCGGCGCGCTGATCGTGCTCGGCTACGACAAGCAGGTCGATTCGCTGTGCACCGGGGGCTTCCCGCTCGACGTCGAGTTCTCCTCCACCCGCGTCCGCGAGCTGTGCAAGATGGACGGTGCGGTGGTGCTGTCCAGCGACGGCACCCGGATCGTGCGGGCCGCCGTGCATCTGATGCCGGACCCGTCCATTCCGACCGATGAGTCGGGCACCCGGCACCGCACCGCGGAGCGGGTCGCCCGACAGACCGGCTACCCGGTGATCTCGGTCAGCCAGTCGATGCGGATCATCAGCCTCTACGTCAACGGTCAGCGGCACGTACTGGACGACTCGGCCGCCATCCTGTCCCGGGCCAACCAGGCGTTGGCCACCCTGGAGCGGTACAAGCTGCGGCTGGACGAGGTGTCCGGCACGCTCTCCGCCCTGGAGATCGAGGATCTGGTCACCGTCCGCGACGCGGTCGCGGTGGTGCAGCGGCTGGAGATGGTCCGGCGGATCGCCGACGAAATCGCCGGGTACGTCGTCGAGCTGGGCACCGACGGCCGGCTGCTGGCGCTGCAGCTCGACGAGCTGATGGCCGGCGTGGACGCCGACCGGACCCTGGTGATCCGCGACTACCTGCCCACCGTACGCAAGGCGCGGACCCTCGACGAGGCCCTGGTCGAGTTGGACCTGCTGACCGCCACCGAGCTGATCGACCTGGTCGCGGTGGCCAAGGCGATCGGGTACGCCGCCTCCACCGAGGCGCTCGACGCGGCGGTGAGCCCTCGCGGCTTCCGGCTGCTGGCGAAGGTGCCCCGGCTGCCGGTGTCGGTGGTGGACCGGCTGGTCAACCACTTCGGCAGTCTGCAACGGCTGCTCGGGGCGACGGTGGAGGACCTGCAGGCCGTCGACGGCGTCGGCGACGCCCGGGCGCGCAGCGTACGGGAAGGTCTGTCCCGGCTGGCCGAAGCGTCGATCCTGGAGCGCTACGTCTGAAGCGCCACGTCGCAAGCGCCACGTCCACGTCGTGCCGGAATCGGCGTAACTGCGCGAGGAACCCACCCCGGGCGTCAGCCGGTGATGGTGATCACAAACGGCTCGCTGACCTTCGAACCGAGTCGGGCGAAGAGCTGGTACTCGCCGACAGCCGGATGGTCACCGGCCGCGACGTTGTTGGCGCACTCGCTCGCCGCCCTACCGTTCCAGGCCACCTGGTAGTCACGGGCGGTTCCGGGCCCGAAGGTGCGCACGTCGGTGCCCCGAGCGGCTCCGCAGGTGTCCGACGACCAGATCAGCTCCGCGCCCCGCTTGAGGTACAGCTCTTGCGGGTCGGCGCCCACATCCCGGTCGCACGTACGGCTGGACACGTTCTGCACCCGCAACTGCAAGGCCAGGGTGACGCCCTTCTGGGCGGTGGCCTGCGAGGCTGCCGCAGTCAGCAGGATCTCGTCGTCGGTGCAGGTGCCGGCGGCCGGACCGGCCGGGCCGCCAGGGAGGTCTTGGTCGCCGGCGCCGGGCTGCCCACCGCCGGTCGTGCCGTCGTCGCCCGTACCACCGCCGGTGCTGCCACCACCTGCGTCGCCAGCGTCGCCGTTGCCAGGGGTGTCGGGGTCGTCGCCGTCGTTGGTGTCGACACCGTCCGCCGGCTGCGGGGACGAGGTGGTCGGGGTGAGCAGCTCACCGGACGGGGTCGGGGTGGGATCGGCCTGTGACCGGCCAGTCTGGTCGGAGCCGATGCACGAGTAGGCCACGATGAACAGCAGGAGCAGCAGCGCTCCGAGCACGACGGCACGCCGCCGCCAGTAGATGGCGGGTGGCAGCGGGCCAACCGTCAGTCGCATGATGGCACACCGTATCGGCAAGACCGGACCGATCGGCCGCGACGCGCCGAGGCCCGGGGCACCCGGTCAGAGATATGTCTTACGCGGGAAGACGGCGTGCGCCCCGGCCACCCGGTCCAAGAACAGCAGACCGGCGCAGTGGTCGATCTCGTGCTGGGCGGCCCGCGCCTCGAACCCGTCGGTGACCAGGCGTACCGGCTCGCCGGTGCCGGGCAGTTGCGCCTCCACCACCACCCGGGTGGCCCGTTTGACGTCACCGGTGAGATCCGGCACCGACATACAGCCCTCCCGGCCCGGCCGCCACCGGGTCGCCTCGATCAGCCGGGCATTGCACAGGACGAACGTGCCGTGCCCGGTGACCGTCTTCGGGTGCCCGGTCACGTCGACCGCGAAGACCTGCGCGCTGATCCCGATCTGCGGCGCGGCCAGGCCGACACAGCCGGGTGCGACCCGCATCGTGGCGACCAGATCGGCGGCGATCTGGACCGTCCCGGCGGCGCACGGATCCACCGGCTCGCCGGCCCGGCTGAGCACCTGATCGGGCGCGGCGACCACCGGAACCACCCGCCCCGGTACGCCGAGCGCCGTCTCGGTCCAGTCGGCCAGGGTACGGCTGACCGTGCTCACAGCACGTCCGAATCGACCGACCGGAGGGTCACCTCGACGTCGAGTGCCCGGGCCGTCTCGGACAGTCGCCGGCCGACCTCGGCCGCCGTACCGGTGGGCAGCTCGACCTCGGCGACCAGCACGTAGAGCGGGCCGGTGAGCCGGGTGGTCAGGTCGGTGACGTTGCCGCCTGCCTCGGCGACCACCCGGGTCACCGCCGCGACGATGCCCAGCCGGTCGGCGCCGTGCACGCTGAGCAGGTGCGGTTCGCCGCCCACCGGCTGCTGACCGTCCGCCGGAACCGGCCGTACGGTGGCCAGCAGTTGGCCGTCGGCGGTGAGCGGCCGCAGTGCCTGTTGCACCGCGGACTCGGCCGGACCGGCGCAGACCAGGGTCATCGCGAAGTGGCCGCGCAGCCGGGTCATCGTCGAGTCGGTCAGGTTGGCACCGAGACCGGCCAGCACCTCCGCGACGTCCGCGACGATGCCGGGCCGGTCGCGCCCGATCACGGTGATCGCGAGTTCGTTCATGCCAGCAGTCTGCCCGACCGGGCGCCGGCCCGACCGGGCGGCCCGGTACCCGGGTCCCGTCCAGGGGCGGCCTGGGGCGGGGACGGGGACGGCCTGGGGCGGAGCCGGCAACGTGGCATGGCAGGATCGGCGGCGCCATGCGTGACGTGAGTTTCGCCGACACGGCGATCGAATGGTTCGACGACAACGCCCGTGACCTGCCCTGGCGGGAGCCGGGGATCGGTGCCTGGGCGATCCTGGTGAGCGAGGTGATGCTGCAGCAGACCCCGGTGGTCCGGGTACTGCCGGCGTGGCGCGCCTGGCTGGACCGGTGGCCGGACCCGGCTGCGCTGGCCGCTGACTCACCGGCCGAAGCGATCCGGATGTGGAACCGGCTCGGCTACCCGCGTCGCGCGTTGCGGCTGCGTGAGTGCGCCGCGGTGCTGACCGAGCGGTACGACGGCAAGGTGCCGACCGGTCTGGACGAGTTGCTGGCGCTGCCGGGAGTCGGCACCTACACCGCCCGGGCGGTCGCCGCGTTCGCCTACGGCCAGCGGCATCCGGTGGTGGACACCAACGTCCGACGGTTCGTGGCGCGGGCGGTCGACGGGGCGGCCGACGCCGGGCCGGCGACCCGCCCGGCCGATCTGGTTGCCACCGCCGCGTTGCTGCCGGCCGAGCCGGCCCGGGCAGCCCGGGCCAGCGCCGCGTTCATGGAGTTGGGTGCGGTGGTCTGTGTGGCCCGGACCCCGCGCTGCGGGGTGTGTCCGGTGGCCGGCCGCTGCGCGTGGCGGGTGGCCGGCCGGCCGGCGGCGAGCGGGCCGAGCCGCCGACCGCAACGGTACGCCGGCACCGACCGGCAGGTCCGTGGCCTGCTGCTGGCGGTGCTGCGGGAGGCGACCGGGCCGGTGCCGCAGCAGCGGTTGGACGTGGTGTGGGGCGACGATCTGCAGCGCCGTCGGGCACTGGCCAGTCTGATCGAGGACGGCCTGGTGGAGCCGGTGGCCGACGACGGCGCGCCGCCGATCGGGTACACGCTGGCCGGTCAGGGCTGACGGCTTCCTGGGCTGACGACTGACGCAGCCAACGCAGTGCGGCACCGGCGGCTCGCGCCGCCGGTGCCGCACTGCTCAGTCGGCTGCCGGGATTACTCGTCCGCGCCGGCCGCCGCAGCACCGCCGAGATCGGCGGGAACCGCGTCCGGTACGGCGACCGGCCGGTCGGCGCCCTGGAAGACGAGCTTGGACTTGTCGATGTCGTCCGGGTCACCCTCGCAGTCGATGACCACGATCTGACCCGGCTTGAGCTCGTTGAACAGAATCCGCTCCGACAGGTTGTCCTCGATGTCGCGCTGGATGGTCCGGCGCAGCGGCCGGGCCCCCAGCACCGGGTCGAAGCCCTTGTTCGCCAGGTACTTCTTGGCGTTGTCGGTGAGCTCCATGCTCATGTCCTTGTTCCGCAGCTGGGTCTCGATCCGGGAGATCATGATGTCCACGATCGACAGGATCTCGGTCGGGTTCAGCTGGTGGAACACGATGGTGTCGTCGATCCGGTTGAGGAACTCCGGCCGGAAGTGCTGCTTCAACTCGTCGTTGACCTTCTGCTTCATCCGGTCGTAGTTCGAGTCGTTGTCCTCCGACGCCTGGAAGCCCAGCGACACCGCCTTGGCCACGTCCCGGGTGCCCAGGTTCGTGGTCAGGATGATCACGGTGTTCTTGAAGTCGACGATCCGACCCTGACCATCGGTGAGCCGCCCGTCCTCCAGGATCTGCAGCAACGTGTTGAACACGTCCGGGTGGGCCTTCTCGATCTCGTCGAACAGCACCACCGAGAACGGCCGACGCCGGACCTTCTCGGTCAGCTGCCCGCCCTCGTCGTAGCCGACGTACCCGGGCGGGGCACCGACCAGTCGGGACACCGTGTACCGGTCGTGGAACTCGGACATGTCCAGCTGGATCAGCGCGTCCTCGCTGCCGAACAGGAACTCGGCGAGCGCCTTGGACAGCTCGGTCTTACCGACACCGGACGGGCCGGCGAAGATGAACGAGCCGGACGGCCGCTTCGGGTCCTTCAGGCCGGCCCGGGTCCGCCGGATCGCCTTCGACACCGCCTTGACCGCGTCGGACTGGCCGACGACCCGCTTGTGCAGCTCGTCCTCCATCCGCAGCAGCCGGGAGGTCTCCTCCTCGGTCAGCTTGTAGACCGGGATTCCGGTCCAGTTGCCGAGCACCTCGGCGATCTGCTCGTCGTCGACCTCGCTGACCACGTCGAGGTCGCCGGCCTTCCACTCCTTCTCCCGCTGCGCCTTCTGCCCGAGCAGCTGCTTCTCCTTGTCCCGCAGCTGCGCGGCCCGCTCGAAGTCCTGCGCGTCGATCGCGGACTCCTTGTCGCGACGCACCTGGGCGATCCGCTCGTCGAAGTCACGCAGGTCCGGCGGCGCGGTCATCCGCCGAATCCGCATCCGGGCACCGGCCTCGTCGATCAGGTCGATCGCCTTGTCCGGCAGGAACCGGTCGGAGATGTACCGGTCGGCCAGCGTCGCGGCGGCGACCAGGGCGGCGTCGGTGATGCTCACCCGGTGGTGCGCCTCGTACCGGTCCCGCAGACCCTTGAGGATCTCGATGGTGTGGGCCAGCGACGGCTCGCCCACCTGGATCGGCTGGAACCGGCGCTCCAGCGCGGCGTCCTTCTCCAGGTGCTTGCGGTACTCGTCGAGGGTGGTCGCCCCGATGGTCTGCAGCTCACCGCGGGCCAGCATCGGCTTGAGGATGCTCGCCGCGTCGATCGCGCCCTCGGCCGCGCCCGCGCCGACCAGGGTGTGGATCTCGTCGATGAACAGGATGATGTCGCCCCGGGTGCGGATCTCCTTGAGCACCTTCTTCAGGCGCTCCTCGAAGTCACCGCGGTAGCGGGAGCCAGCGACCAACGCACCGAGGTCGAGGGTGTAGAGCTGCTTGTCCTTCAGCGTCTCGGGCACCTCGCCCTTGATGATCTTCTGGGACAGGCCCTCCACCACGGCCGTCTTGCCGACACCGGGCTCACCGATCAGCACCGGGTTGTTCTTGGTACGGCGGGAGAGCACCTGCATCACCCGCTCGATCTCCTTCTCCCGGCCGATCACCGGGTCGAGCTTGCCCTCCCGGGCCGCCTGGGTCAGGTTACGACCGAACTGGTCCAGCACCAGACTGGTCGACGGGGCGGCCTCGCCCGCCGCCGCGCCCGCCGCCGCCGGCTCCTTGCCCTGGTAGCCCGACAGCAACTGGATCACCTGCTGGCGGACCCGGTTGAGGTCGGCGCCGAGCTTCACCAGCACCTGGGCGGCGACGCCCTCACCCTCACGGATCAGCCCGAGCAGGATGTGCTCCGTGCCGATGTAGTTGTGGCCGAGCTGCAGCGCCTCCCGCAGCGACAGCTCCAACACCTTCTTGGCCCGCGGCGTGAACGGGATGTGCCCGCTCGGCGCCTGCTGGCCCTGGCCGATGATCTCCTCGACCTGTTGACGCACACCTTCCAGCGAGATGCCCAGGCTCTCCAGGGCCTTCGCCGCCACGCCCTCACCCTCGTGGATGAGGCCGAGCAGGATGTGCTCCGTGCCGATGTAGTTGTGGTTGAGCATCCGGGCTTCTTCCTGAGCCAGGACGACAACCCGTCGCGCTCGGTCGGTGAACCGCTCGAACATGCCCTCGTGCTCCTCACGTGCCGTGCGCCAGTGGTCTTGGCGGGCCAGCGCACGAGCCTCCAGGCGGAAGCTCGTGCCATCACTCTATCGCCGTGGGCCGACTCCGCTCCTGCCGTGTCGGGCCGGAGCAGGGGCGATCCGCAACGTTTACCCCAACTGTGCCGGGTCGCTGGCTGTTCCCCGAGGCTTCGGCGCTACGCGGTGAGCGAAATCCGCTCGGTCCGGTGACCGGGCGCGGCGTCGGCTCACCGGGACGCGCCGTCCGTACCGCCACCGCCCGACCGGTTGTCCACAGGCCTGTGGACAACCGGCGCACAGGCTGTGGACAACCCGCCACGCTCTGGCCACGGCAGCATCGCCGCAGGATCGTGCCGGAACCGCCAAACTCCCAAAAAGGGACACGAGGTACGGATGAGACATCCGTACCTCGTGTCACTGGCCCCGACCGGCCGACGAGGGCTGATCAGTAGCGGCACACCTGGGACGATCAGCGCCCGGCTTTGGCGTGGTACTCGTCCACGATCTCCTGCGGGATGCGCCCGCGGTCGGAGATCTCCTTGCCTTCCTTCTTCGCCCAGGCCCGGATCGCCCGGTTCTGCTCACGGTCGGCGGCGGCACCGCCCCGACCGCGCGCGGCCCGACCACCTACGACCACGCCACCGCGGCCGATCTTGGTACCAGCAGCCACGTACGGAGCGAAAACCTGCCGCAATTTGTCCGCGTTCTTCTCCGAGAGGTCGATCTCGTACTGGACGCCGTCGAGGGCGAACTTGACGGTCTCGTCGGCGTCGCCGCCGTCCAGATCGTCGACCAGCTTGTGAATGATCTGCTTGGCCACAGGCCGTTGTCCTTCCGAGCACGTTCTCCCGCAATCAAGAGCACAATAGCCCGAAAGATGCGCCAGCCGTCAATAGGACGCGCAAACTCCCCGAAAAAAACTTGGCCGACTACTCCGGACGGACCAGAGGGAAGAGGATGGTTTCGCGAATACCCAGGCCGGTCAGGGCCATGAGCAACCGGTCGATTCCCATTCCCATGCCCCCGGCCGGCGGCATTCCGTACTCCATGGCCCGGAGGAAGTCCTCGTCGAGGCGCATCGCCTCCGGGTCACCGCCGGCGGCCAGCCGCGCCTGAGCCACCAGCCGCTCCCGCTGCACCACCGGGTCGACCAGCTCGCTGTACGCGGTCGCCAGCTCGACCCCGCGCACATAGAGGTCCCACTTCTCGGCCAGCCCCGGCTCGGCGCGGTGCGCCCGGGTCAGTGGGCTGGTCTCCACCGGGTAGTCCCGCACGAAGGTCGGCTGGAGCAGAGTCGGCACGACCAATTCCTCGAAGAGTTCCTCCGCCAGCTTGCCCGGACCCCACTTCGGGTCCACAGCGACATCGAACTTCTCGGCGTAACGCAGCAACTGCGCTCGGTCGGTCCGTACTGTGACTTCCTCGCCGAGAGCTTCTGACAACACTCCGTACAGAGTCACCGTACGCCACTGGCCACCAAGGTCGAACTCCGACCCGTCGGCGTGGGTGACCACATGTGACCCACTGATCGCGCTTGCACACTCCTGTACCAGATCCTGGGTCAGCCGTGCCATGGTGTCGTAGTCCCCGTACGCCTCGTAGGTCTCCAACATGGCGAACTCGGGCGAGTGCGAGGAGTCAACCCCCTCATTGCGGAAGTTCCGGTTAATTTCGAACACCCGGTCGATGCCGCCGACCACACAGCGCTTGAGGAATAGCTCGGGAGCGATTCGCAGATACAGATCAACATCAAGAGCGTTGCTGTGCGTGACGAACGGCCGGGCCGCCGCGCCGCCGTGGAGCACCTGCAGCATCGGCGTCTCCACCTCGGTGAACCCCCGCTGGTGGAACGAGTCGCGCAGGGTACGCAGCACGGTCGCCCGGGTCCGCACGGTCCGGCGGGCCTCCGGGCGGACGATCAAATCGACGTACCGCTGCCGAACCCGGGCCTCCTCGCTCAGCGGCTTGTGCGCCACCGGCAGCGGACGCAGCGCCTTGGCGGTGATCTGCCACGAGTCGGCGAGCACCGAGAGCTCACCCCGACGGCTGGTGATCACCTCGCCGGCAACCCCCACGTGGTCGCCGATGTCGACCAGCCGCTTCCAGTCCTCCAGCCGCTCGGCACCGACCCGGTCCCGGGACAGCATCACCTGCAACTCGGTCCCGTCACCCTCACGCAGAGTGGCGAAACAGAGCTTACCGGTGTTCCGGACGAAGATCACCCGGCCGGTGACCGCCGCCTGCTCGCCGGTGGCGGTGTCGGTCGGCAGGTCACCGAAGCGCTCCCGCAGCTGCGCCAGCGAGGTGGTCCGGGGGAACCCGACCGGATAGGGCTCCATGCCCTGGGCCAGCAGCCGGTCCCGCTTCTCCCGGCGCACCCGCATCTGCTCGGGCAGATCCGCTGCGGAATCGTCGGGAACGGTCACGTGCTCGGTCACGGTGGACATCCTCAACACAGGGGGTACGGACAACGGTGCGACCTCGTGGTCACGGTCCGGCCACGAGCGTACTCAACCAGGGTTCTGTGACGCAGCTGACAAGGCCGCGGCGGGGATCAGGTGTTCCGCTCGTACACCATCCGCAGGCCGATAAGGGTGATCATCGGTTCGTGGTGGGTGATGGTGCGACACTCACCGATCACCACCGGAGCCAGTCCGCCCGTCGCGATAACCGCACTGAGCTGCCCCAACTCCGCCGCCATCCGCTCCACGATGCGGTCCACCTGGCCGGCGAAACCGAAGTACATGCCGGACTGCAGGCACTCTACGGTGTTCTTACCGATCACCGACCGGGGCCGAGTCGGCTCGACCTTGCGCAGCTGGGCGGCGCGGGCCGACAACGCGTCGAAGGATATCTCGATGCCGGGAGCGAACGCCCCGCCAAGGAACTCACCCCGGGCGCTGATCACGTCGAAGTTGGTGGTAGTGCCAAAATCGACGACGATCGACGGGCCACCGTACAAGGTGTGCGCGGCCAGCGTGTTGACCACCCGGTCCGAGCCGACCTCCTTGGGGTTGTCGATCGCCAACTGCACCCCGGTGCGCACCCCTGGCTCCACGATCACGCTGGGAATGTCGCCGTAGTAGCGGCCGAGCATCGTCCGCAACGAACGCAACGCCGCCGGTACGGTCGAGCAGGCGGCCACCCCGGTGAGCTCCACCGAGTCCCCGGCGAGCAGCCCGCGGAACTTCAGGCCGAGCTCGTCGGCGGTCGACCGGGCGTCGGTCTTGATCCGCCACGAGTGCACCAGCTTGTCCCCGTTGAACGTGGCCAGCACCGTATTGGTGTTACCGATGTCGATGCACAGCAGCATGTCGTCCCCTCGACGGTCAACCGGCAGTCCGGCCGGCATCGGCCGACACGCCCGTACCGGCCGACGCGCCAGCACCGGCCGGTCGCAGATCCAACGCGATGTCCATGATCGGCGAGGAGTGGGTCAACGCCCCGACCGACAGGTAGTCCACCCCGGTTCGCGCATACCGGACCGCATTGGCCAGGGTCAACCCGCCGGTGGCCTCCAACTCGACCCGGTCACCCACCTCAGCGACGACCGCGCTCAGCAGCTCCGGCGGCATGTTGTCGCAGAGCAGGAACGACGCCCCGGCCTCGACCGCCTCGACCGCCTCGGCCAATGTGGTCACCTCGACCTCCACCGGTACGCCGGGAAAGGCCTCGCGCACCCGGCGGTACGCGGCGCCCACCCCGCCAGCGGCCAGCTTGTGGTTGTCCTTGACCATCGCCACGTCGTACAGACCCATCCGCTTGTTGCCGCCACCGCCGACCCGGACCGCGTACTTCTCCAGCAGCCGCAGCCCGGGGGTGGTCTTGCGGGTGTCCAGCACGGTCGCCTTCGACCCGGCGAGGGCGTCCGCCCAGGCCCGGGTGTGGGTGGCCACCCCGGAGAGCCGGCTGATCAGGTTGAGCGCGGTCCGCTCGCCGGTGAGCAGGGTGCGGACCGGGCCGGTCAGCGTGGCCAGCACCGTACCGGCCGGTACCCGGTCACCGTCGCAGCGGTGCAGCCGCACCTCGACCGGCGTACCTGCCGACGGCACCGCGTCGAACACGGCGGCGACCAGCGGCAGGCCGGCCACCACCCCGGCGGAGCGGGCCACCAGTTCGGCGGTACCGAGCTGCCCCGGATCGATGGTGGCCGCCGACGTCACGTCCAGCCGGTCCGGGCCGAGATCCTCGGCCAACGCGGTCGTCACCACCCGGTGGACCACGTCCGGATCCAGACCGCAGGCCAGCGACGCGGCGACGGTCACCTCGCTACGCATGACGGCTCCCAGGTGAGAGTGGGCTGCCCGACCGGGCCGAGCGCGCTGACCAGATGCCCCAGCCAACTCTCGGCTGCCGACGGGAAATCGTCACGCCAGTGACAACCCCGGGTCTCCTGCCGGGCGTACGCCGCCGCCACCAACGCGGTGGCGACGGTGACCAGGTTAGTCGCCTCCCATCCGGCGGTGCCCGGCGTGCCCCGGCCACCGGCGAGCCGGCGCAGCTCGGCGGCGGTGCCGTCGAGCGTCGTGGCGGAACGCAGCACCCCGGCGCCCCGGCTCATCGCCCGTTGCAGCGGCCGCCGGGCCCGCTCCGGCAGCAACCAGCCGTCGGCCTGGTCAGCCGCCCGGCCGGTGCCGGCCGGCTCCAGCTGCGGCGGCAGGTCGCGGGTGATGTCCCGGGCGATCCGCCGGGCGAAGACCAGGCCCTCCAGCAGCGAGTTGCTGGCCAGCCGATTGGCGCCGTGCACCCCGGTGCAGGCCACCTCGCCGCAGGCGTACAGGCCGGCAATGGTGGTGCGGCCGTGCAGATCGGTGCGGACGCCGCCGGACGCGTAGTGGGCGGCCGGTGCCACCGGGATCAGCTCCTCGGCGGGGTCGATCCCGATGGCCCGGCAGGACGCCACGATCGTCGGGAAGCGCCGGGCCAGGAACTCGCCGCCCAGATGCCGGGCGTCGAGCTGCACATGGTCGACGTCGACCGCCGACATCACCCGGTGGATGCCCTTGGCGACCACGTCGCGTGGTGCCAGCTCGGCGAGCTCGTGCTGGCCGAGCATGAACCGCTTGCCGTCGGGGTCGAGCAGCAGCGCGCCCTCGCCACGCAGCGCCTCGGACACCAGCGGCTGCTGGCCGCTGCCGCCGACGGCGCCCGGCACCACCAGGGCCGTCGGATGGAACTGGACGAACTCCAGATCGGCCACTGCCGCGCCGGCCCGCAACGCCAGCGCCACCCCGTCGCCGGTGGAGACCGCCGGATTGGTGGTGGTGGCGAAGATCTGCCCCATCCCGCCGGTGGCCAGCACCACCGCGCGGGCCAGGATCGCGCCCACCCCGTCCGGGGAGCCCTCGCCGAGCACGTGCAGCGTGACCCCGCAGGCCCGGGCCGGCTCCCCGTCGGCGGCCGGCGCGGCGCGCAGCAGGTCGACCACCAGGGCGTGCTCGACCAGCCGGATCCACGGGTCCCGACGGACCGCGGCGTGCAACGCCCGCTGCACCTCGGCGCCGGTAGCGTCACCGCCGGCATGCACGATCCGGTTGGCCCGGTGACCGCCCTCCCGGGTGAGCAGCAGCACACCGTCGGCGTCCCGGTCGAACTCGGCGCCGACCCGGATCAGCTCCCGGATCCTGGCCGGTCCCTCCTCGACCAGCACCCGGACCGCGTCCGGGTCGCAGAGCCCCACCCCGGCCGTCTCGGTGTCCTGCGCGTGCGCGGCCGGGGTGTCCAGCGGGTCCAGCACGGCGGCGATCCCGCCCTGTGCCCACCGGGTCGACCCGTCGTCGATGTTGACCTTCGTCACGACGGTGACGTGCAGCCCGGCTTCCCGCAGATAGAGCGCGGCAGTCAGACCGGCGATACCGGAGCCGACGACCACCACGTCGGTGGTCTCCGCCCAGCCGGGGTCCGGCGCGGCGAGCCGGCCGGGCAGCTCGGGCAGGTCCGGGATACGCAGTCGCATGGGCAGAGTCAACCGCGTCGGCCCCGGTGGCGGGCCGCCGGGGCGGACGGATGTGTGCCGGTGCACCCGGGTGGGCGCCCGGCGGCGGCCGTCACGAGGCCGGCCACTACTCGTACTGGATGGGCAGGCCCTCGGTGCCGGCGTCCTTGAGTGACCGCTCGACGTTGCGTTCGTCGAGCCACAGGTAGCAGCGGACGCCCCGGTTGCCGGCCGCCCACTCGGCGGCACCGCCCGGCAGCGAGATCACCCCGGTACGGAACTGCAGGTTGCCGTCGAGCGGTACGTCCGCGTACCGGCCGATCACCTTGCGGCACTCGGTGTGGAACTGGGCCCAGTCCCGGTCCCGGGTCGGATACTCGATGTCCGGCGCCTGCCAGACCCCGGCGAACTCCGCGTTGTGCGGCTCGTCGCACTCCGCGGCCGGCATGGTGTCGATCGCGCCGTTGTCGTCGTTGCGGACCGCGTAGCAGGTCAGGTGCAGCGGCGACGGCTCGGCCAGCGCGTCCCGCAGGCTCGCGGTGCGCGACGCCGTACCGCCGTTGTCCTCGACGTTGGTCACCTCGGTGACGTCGCAGCGAAACCAGCGGGCGCCGCCTTCCCAGGCTGCCGGGGACGGCACCGCCACCCCCACCCAGAGCCGGCCGAGCCGCCAGTCGGCACCGACGTACTCGCTGGTCGCGGAGTCGCACTCGGCGTACGCGACGCGGATTTCGGGCGAGCCCTGCGCCGGCGGCGCGGTCGCCTCCGCCGCCGCGGCGCCGAACGTGCCGACGTGCACCGTCTCCACCCGGTGCGGGGCCGCGCAGTCGACCGGGCTGTACGACGACAGGTAGGCGGTCTCGGCGAAGTCCCCCGGGTGGCAGACCTCGGCCGGCGGCACGAACGGGCTCGGCTCGGGGATCGGCTGCCAGCTGTTGGTCAGCTCACCGTCCACCCCGGCGGGCAGGCCACACCCGGTCAGGCCGAGCGCAAGCGCTCCACCGACCGCGACAGCGGCGGTCCATCGGCGCATCGAGTCCCTCCCACGGGCTGGCTGGCAGGCGGTCCGGACCGCCGAGCATACGACACCTTCGGGTGACCGTACGGTTACCGCCCGACTTACGGTCGGCAACCGTCACCACGCTAAGGCCTGCCGGCAACCACCGGCCAGCCGGCGGCGGTGTCGCCACGGACCGGGTCGCCCACCACACCGGCGGGTGCCCCGGCCGGGTCGGCGTCGAGCTGGATCACCCGGTTGGCGGCGTCGACGTGCACCACCCGGGGCTGGTATGCACGGGCCTCGGCGTCGGTGAACTGCCCATACGCGATCAGGATCACCAGGTCACCGGGGTGCACCAGGTGAGCGGCGGCCCCGTTGATGCCGATCACCCCACTGCCCCGGGCCCCTTCGATCACGTACGTCTCCAGCCGGGCGCCGTTTGTCACGTCGACGATCGCCACCTGTTCGCCGGGCAGCAGGTCGGCCGCGTCCAGCAGGTCGGCGTCGATGGTGACCGAGCCGACGTAGTGCAGATCGGCCTGGGTCACCGTGGCCCGGTGGATCTTGGACTTGAGCATGGTGCGCAGCATCAGGATCCTTCCGATCGGGAGCCGGCCAGCTCCACCGGGGCGTTGTCGATCAACCGGGTGTCACCGACCCGGGCGGCGATCAGCAGCCGGGCCGGGCCGGGCACCGCCGGCCCCAGCTCGGGGTCGGTCAGCGCCAGGTAGTCGAGCTCGGCGGCGCCGCCGGTGTGCCGGTCGAAGGCGGCCCGGCCGGCGGCCAGCACCTCGTCGGCGGGGACGCCCGCCGTCGCCGCGTCCATGCCGGCCCGCAGTGCCCCGGCCAGCCCCAGCGCCACCTGCCGCTGCCGGGGCGACAGGTAGCGGTTGCGGCTGGACCGGGCCAGCCCGTCCGACTCCCGGACGGTCGGCACTCCGACGATGGCCACCGGTAGGTCCAGGTCGCGCACCATCCGCCGGACCAGGGTCAGCTGCTGGTAGTCCTTCTCCCCGAAGAAGGCCAGGTCGGGCCGGGTGATCTGGAGCAACTTCAGCACCACGGTGAGCACGCCGTGGAAGAAGCCCGGGCGGCTCGCCCCCTCCAGGACCTCCCCCACCGGCCCGGGGTTGATCCGAACCTGCGGCGCACCGTCCGGGTAGATCTCGTCCCGGCCCGGCGCGAAGACCGCCCGGACCCCGGCCCGCCGGCACACCTCCAGGTCGTCGTCGATGGTGCGCGGGTACCGGTCGAAATCCTCGGTCGGCCCGAACTGCAGCGGGTTGACGAAGATCGTGGCGATCACGTGGTCGGCGCGGGCCGCCGCCGCACGCAGCAGGGCGGCGTGCCCGTCGTGCAGGGCGCCCATCGTCATCACCACCGCCACCGAGCCGGACCAGCCGACGCGCAGCGCGGCGAGTTCGGCGCGGGTCCAGACGACCTGCAGCCCGGCCGGCGCGGTCGGGGTGATCGGCGCGGTCGAGGCCTGGTTCATCGCACTCGTCGGACCCGCCGTACTCATCGGACCCGCTCCCGACGTCGGCGCGACGTGGCGGCCGGCTCCCGGCCGGCCAGCACGTCGAGCAGCGGCACCGCGGCGGCGGCCGGCAGCCGGCCGGCGGCGATCGCCCGGTCCGCGGTACGCCGGGCCAACGCCAGATAGCTGGGCAGGCTTTCCGCGGCGGTGTCGGCCAGCCGGTCCAGGTGCCGGGCCACGGTGCCGGCGTCGCCGCGCGACACCGGCCCGGTCAGCGCGGCGTCGCCGCGCGCCAGGGCGTTGTCCAGGGCGGCGCGCAGCAGCGGCGCGAGCACTCGGGCAGGGTCGGTGACCCCGGCGTCGCGCAGCCGGTCGCCGGCCTCGTTGACCAGGGTGACCAGATGGTTCGCGCCGTGTGCCAGGGCGGCGTGGTAGAGCACCCGGTCCGGCTCGGCGACCCACTCGACGGTGCCGTCCAACGCCGCCACCAGGCGGGTGGCCAACGGCCGCAGCGACCGGTCTGCGGTCACCCCGTAGCTGATTCCGGGCAACCGGTCCAGGTCGCCGCGCTCGCCGGTGAAGGTCATCGCCGGGTGCAGCGCCAGCGGGGCGGCGCCGACCGCCGCGGCCGGGGACAGCACGGCGAGACCGTGTGACCCCGAGGTGTGTGCCACGACCTGGCCGCGCCGCAGCGCGCCGGCCGTCACCAGGTCGGTCACCACGGTCGGCAGCACGTCGTCGGGCACCGCGAGGATCAGCAGTTCGGCGGCGTCGGCGACGTCGGCCGCCGGCCGGGGCTGGACGCCGGGCAACAGCCGGCGGATCCGGTCCCGGCTGGCCGGGCTGGCGCCGGAGACCGCGGTGATTCGATGGCCGGCGGCGGTCAGGGCGGCGGCGAGCACCGCGCCGACCCGGCCGGCGCCCACGACCCCGACAGCAGGGTCGGTAACCCGGGCGGCGGGAACGTCCGCCGCCGCCGGGCGCGCCGATGCGCTCATGATGTGATCCAGTCCTCGAACGGGGGTACCGGTCGATGCCAGTATGCGCCGGGGCAACGGGCCGGAAACAACGGTGTGTGAAAACCTTCACCCGCTGGTCTAGGGTGGCCCGGTGCTGACCTGGCGGGAGGCCATCTCCACCGCGCTGTACGGGCCGAAGGGCTTCTATGTGACCGGCAGCACCCCGGTGCCCGCCGCGCACTTCTCGACCAGCGCCCAGACCGGTACGCCGTTCGCCCGGGCGGTGCTGCGGCTGCTGGGTCAGGTCGACAGCCTGCTCGGCCACCCGGACCCGGTCGACCTGGTCGACGTCGGAGCCGGCGGTGGTGAGCTGCTCGGCGCCGTACACCGGCTGCTCACCGACCCGCCGGGTGCCTTCGCCGACACACCTGGAACGCTCGCCGACCGGATCCGGTTGACCGGCGTCGACCCGGCGCCCCGGCCGGCCGGCCTGCCCGAACCGGTCCGATGGCGGGCCGCACCGCCGACGGGAACCGCCGGGCTGCTCGTCGCCACCGAGTGGCTGGACAACGTACCGCTCGATCTGGCCGTCCGCGACGGTGACCGGCTTCGCTGTCTGCTGGTCGACCCGGCGACCGGCCGGCAGCACCCCGGCCGGGAACTCGGCGCCGCCGACTCCGCCTGGCTGGCCCGCTGGTGGCCGCCGCTGCCGGACGGGGCGCAGGCTGAGATCGGTCGCCCCCGCGACGAGGCCTGGGCCGCGGCGGTACGGACCCTGCGCAGGGGCGTCGCCGTGGCAGTCGACTACGGCCACCAGTACGCCGACCGCCCGGTCACCGGCACCCTGACCGGTTTCCGGGCCGGCCGTCCGGTGGCCCCGGTCCCCGACGGCTCCTGCGACCTCACCGCCCACGTGGCGATCGACGCGGTCGCCGCCGCCGGATCGGCGGCCGCTGGCGGGGCCGGCCACCTGCTGTGCCGGCAGCGGGACGCGCTGCACCGACTCGGGGTGCACGGCCGCCGACCGCCGCTGGCCCTGGCCGGCACCGACCCGCGTGGCTATCTGGCAGCGCTGGCCGCCGCCGGCACGGCCGCCGAACTCACCGACCCGGATGGGCTGGGCGGGCACTGGTGGCTGGTCCAACCCGTCGGGCTGGCCGTCGACGCCGAATCCGTGCTGGTCTGAAACCCGAATCCCCGCTGGGCGTGTGGCGGGGAGCCGGCGTGCGACGATGGCCGGCATGGACACCGACACCGGTTCGCCGCCCCCGGCCGGGTCGGCCGACGGACTCCGCCAGCTGACCGTCGGCACCGGCGCCGGGCTGGACACCGCCGACATGGTGCTCAACATCGGCCCGCAGCACCCGTCCACGCACGGCGTACTCCGGCTCAAGCTGGTCCTCGACGGCGAGCGGGTGGTCTCCTGCGAGCCGGTGATCGGCTACATGCACCGTGGCGCCGAGAAGCTGTTCGAGGTTCGCGACTACCGGCAGATCATCATGCTGGCCAACCGGCACGACTGGCTGTCCGCGTTCGCCAACGAGCTGGGGGTGGCGCTCGCCGTCGAACGGATGATGGGCATCGAGGTGCCGGAGCGGGCCACCTGGCTGCGGACCGCGCTGGCCGAACTGAACCGGGTGCTCAACCACCTGATGTTCCTCGGCTCGTATCCACTGGAGATCGGCGCGCTCACCCCGGTGTTCTACTCGTTCCGGGAGCGGGAGACGCTGCAGGCCGTGCTGGAGGAGGTCTCGGGCGGCCGGATGCACTACATGTTCAACCGGGTGGGCGGCCTCAAGGAGGAGGTGCCGGCCGGCTGGACCCGCCGGGCCCGGGAGGCGATCGGCCAGGTCGAGGCCCGGATGCCCGATCTGGACCGGCTGATCCGACGCAACGAGATCTTCCTCGCCCGTACGGTCGGGGTCGGGGTGCTCGACGCGGCGACGGCCGCCGCGTTCGGCGCCTCCGGACCGGTCGCCCGGGCCAGCGGCCTGGACCTGGACCTGCGCCGCGACGAGCCGTACCTCGCCTACGGTGAACTGGACGTGCCGGTGGTCACCCGCCGGGCCGGCGACTGCCACGCCCGGTTCGAGGTGCTGCTCGACCAGGTGTACGCCTCACTCGACCTGGCCCGCCGCTGTCTGGACCGGGTCGACCGGCAGAGCGGGCCGGTCAACGTACGGCTGCCGAAGGTGGTCAAGGCACCCGAGGGCCACACCTACGCGTGGACCGAGAACCCGCTCGGGGTCAACGGCTACTATCTCGTCTCCCGGGGGGAAAAGACCCCGTGGCGGCTCAAGCTGCGGACTGCCTCCTACGCCAACGTGCAGGCGTTGGCGACGCTGATCCCTGGCAGCCTGGTGCCGGATCTGGTGGCGATCCTCGGTTCGATGTTCTTCGTGGTCGGTGACATCGACAAGTGACGCCGGCCTACCGCCAGCGGCGGTCGTCGGGGAAGTCGACATCGTCACGGTAGCGGCCGCGGCCGTCGTCGTCACGGTACCGCCGGCCACCGTCGTCCGGGTCCCGGTAGCGCCGGCCCGGAGCACCGTCGTCGTAGTCGCGGTACCGGCGGCCCGGCTCGTCGTCGTAGTCGCGGTACCGGCGGCCGGCGGTGCCCTCCTCCGCGTACCGGCGGGGCGGTTCGTCGTCGCGGTAGCGCCGGCCGGCCGCTTCGTCGCGGTAGCGCCGGCCCGGGTCCGCGGGTTCTTCGTCCCGGTACCGACGGGGCGGGTCGTCGTCGCGGTACCGGCGCGGCGGGTCGTCGTCGCGGAACCGCCGACCGACGTCGTCCTCCTCGTCCCGGTACCGGCGACTGCGCCGGACCGGCTCGTCGTCGCGTGGATCGCGGGCCGGCGACGACCAGGCCGGGGGCGACTCGGCGCCGCTGCCGGCCGGCAACGCCGGTAGCGCCGCACGCCGGCCGGTTCCGCTGGTCCCCGGGCCGTCCGGCGGGTCAACCATCCGCTGGTCCCACCGGGCGTCCCGCCACGGCGGCTCGTCCGCGACCCGGTCATCGCCCGGGCCCGGCAGGTCGCCCCGGTCCTGCGGGAACCGGCCGTTACGGGCACCGGCTCCGGACCGGGCCGGCGGGTAGTCGTCGTCGCGGGCCGGCGGCCACCGCTCGGCCGGCGACCCGGTGCTGAAGCCGTCGGCCCGCCCGACGTCCCACCGGTCGACGGGTCGGTCGCCGTACCGTTGCTCGGCGCTGTCGTCCCGGTCGCCGCTCCACGACCAGCGCTCCTCCGGCTGGTCGCGCAGCCGACGTTCGGTCCACGACTCCTCGTCCGGCTCGGCGGAACGCCGCCCACGGGCCGCCGGTGCGGACCACTCACCGTCGATGGACTCGCCGCCCCGGCCGCCGTACCGGGTCCCGCCGTACACCGTGCCGGCGGATTCGTCGTCGGCCCGTGGGTCGACAACCTGCCGGGTGCTCACCTGGACGGTCTCCGGCTGCCGGACGACGCCGTTCGGGCCCTGCTGGCGGGGCAGTACGGTGCCGCTGACCGCCGGGACCGAGGCCCGGCCGGCCTGGCCGCCCGAGCCGTACTGACCTGCGGAGCCGTACTGGCCGCCGTTGTACTGGCCGCCGTAGCCGGCAGCCCCGGTCGGGCCGGAAGCCGGCACCGCCGCCGGTACGGCGGACGCCGGAGCAGCCTGATCGAACCGGTCGTAGCCGGCGCGGTCACCGCCCGGCTGTTCCCGGGCCGGTTCACTGCGGGCGATCTCGGTACGGACCACGTCCAGTTGGCCGCGAAGAGCCTCGACGTCGTCCTGAACCACCTGCATTTTCTCGCCGAAGGCACGGTGCGTCGCTCGGACGGCGGTGGAAATGTCGTTGCGCACGTCCTCACGGAGCACGTCCATTTCCTCGACGAGCGCATCCTCCATGTCGGCGCGCATAGTTTCCACGCCGCCACGCAATGTGATTGACAATCCGATCAACACCACGGACGCGATAGCGATCACCATCGCCAGCCGCAACGAGCCGTCGCCGTCGCCAAGCAGCAGCAAAAGCGCAGCCAGCGGCGCCAAGCCCAGGCCACCCCAGGTAAGCCACTTGAGCGGAACCGTGCGGCGCGGCTCCTCTTCGGCCTCGGGAGCGGACATGGCTGTGGAGCCTACCGACATCTACAGATCAACGGAACGGGTACCGCCTGCTGTCCGAGAAGGTAGGCTCCACAGCCCGGGTGGCCGGCGACAGTCCGCGCCAGCCACGAAATCAGCCGGTCGCCAACGCTCCGTCCGACGAGAACACCAAGCCGACACTGATCTCGCCGGTGGTCAACGCGGTCTTGGTCTGCGGCCCACCGGCGTCAAGCGAGCTGAACTCCCCGGCCCGGAAGTCGTACACCTCGACCAGCCCTTCCTGGCACTTGGGACGCTGCGGGCACTCCGGCGGACCGCCCAGGACGGTCGCCGTACCGGAGCATTTCTCCGCCAGGTCGGAAAGCGTCCGAACGCCGTACTCGTCGGCGAAGGCACTGGTCACCGCGAACGCGTTCTGGTCCTGTGCCGCAGACGGTTCGCCGAAGACGATGCCGACCTGCTCGCCGACCTCGCGGAGCCCGGTCATCGTCTCGTCCAGGTCCGGCGACGAGATCGCCGGCGCGTTCTCCCCCGCGACCTTGTTGTTGATGAAGTCCGCCATGGTGGCCGCGTACTCCGGCACCACCTGGATCTCCCCGGTCTCCAGCGCCGGCTCGTACAGCTCACGGTTGCCGATCTGCTGCACGGTGACGTCGTAGCCCGCCGCCGTCAGCACGATCCGGTACAACTCGCCCAAGGTCTCGCTTTCACTGAAGTTGGCCGCGCCGACGATCAACTCACCGCCCGGTCCGGTCTCGATACCGTCGGTCAGGCCCTCGGCGGCGGCGAACTCCTCGGCCGCGGCCTGCGGCGTCTGACGGTCGACGTCGACCGCCCGGTTGAGCCCGATCAGCTTCTCGGTGTCCAACGCGGCCGACACCCTGTTCAGGGCGGCGATGACCTGCGGCGATGCCGCGTCGGCGTTGACCGCCGGCACGATGTTGTCGGTGTTCTGCAGCTTCTTGTCGTCGGTCAGCACCACCAGCTGGTCTCCGGCTACCGGCGCGCAGCCGGCACCGGACGCGCCGGCATCCGGCGCCTCGGTGCCGGATGACCCCGCCTCGCCACATGCGGCGAGGAAACCCGCCGCGGTGAGCGCGCCGACCGCGCTCAGGGCGATACGTGTCCGTGCATGCATATTGCCCGCCTCCTGTGTCCCGGCGCGGCCCCATCGGGCCGGCCGCGTGTCCGACGGGCGCGGCACATGCCCGCGCGAGCGTGCTGCGGGCAGCACGGCAGCCGCGACGGGGCCCCGGCCCGTGCCGGCATGCCGTCACCCGTTCCCTCTACCGAACATCCTCACCGTAGGGTCCGACAACAGATGAAGATCGGTTGTCACCGGATCGTCATCCGGCCCGAACGGAAAGCGACGTGCTCAACCCGAGCCGACCGCGCTGGCCTGCTCGTTCGCCCGCCGGCCGGTCCGGCGCAGCGGCCGCGGAGTGAACGCCCGTTCGAGCACCGCCAGCAGCCCTTCGGTGATCAACGCCAGGGTCGCCACCAACAGACCGCCGGCGAGGATCTGACCGCCGCCGATCGAGATGCCCAACCCGAAGCCCGCGCTGATGATCTGCCCGAGACCTCCGCCGTTGACGAACGCCGCCAGCGCCGCCGTCGCCACCACCTGCACCGCCGCGGTCCGGAACCCGGCCGCGAGGTACGGCACCGCAAGCGGCAACTCGACCCGGCGCAGCACCTGCCAGCCGGACAGCCCCATCCCCCGAGCCGCCTCCCGCACCTGCGGATCGACCTGCCGGATCCCGGTGAACGCGTTGGCCAGCAGCGGCGGAACGGCGAACACCGCCAACGCCAGGATCACCGGCGGCTTACCGAAACCCAGGAAGGTCAACGGCAGAATGGACAGCAGGGCGATGGTCGGCACCGCCAGGGTCAGGTTCGACACCAGCACCACCAGGCCGCCGCCCCGGCCGGTATGCCCGAGCCACAGTCCGACCGGCCAGGCCACCAGGCAGCCGACCGCGACCGCGGCGGCCGAGATGGTCAGGTGCTCACCGAGGCGGTCCAGCACCCCACCTGGGTTGGTCCAGTTGAGCGGGTCGTTGAGCCAGGTCACCGCCTGCTCGACCGGGTTCGCCGCCACGGTCCGCAGGCTCACGGGGCGACCCGCCGGGCCCAGGGCGTCAGCAGCCGACCGGCACCTGCCAGGAGCAGGTCGAGCAGCAGGGCCAGCGCCACGCTCAGCAGCGTACCGGTGAGGATCTGGGCCTTGTAGAAGTTGTTCCGGAAGCCGCTGAAGATCAGATCACCGAGGCCGCCATAGCCGATCAGCGAGCCGATGGTGACCAGCGCGACTGTGGAGACCGTGGCCAGCCGCAAGCCGGTCATGATGCCGGGCAGCGCCAACGGCAGTTCGATGCGCAGCAGCCGACCGAACCGGCCGTACCCCATCCCGTCGGCCGCCTCGATGGTCGCCGCCGGCACCTGACTCAGCCCGGCCAGCGAGTTGCGCACGACCAGCAGCAACGCGTACAGCACCAGGGCGATCAGCACCGACGCGGGATTTGTCGCGCCCACGTAGGGTGCGACGAAGGCGAGCAGCGCCAGCGACGGGATGGTGTAGAGCACGCCGGTGAGGGCGAGGATCGGCCCGGTCAGCGACCGGAACCAGTACGCGACCACCGCCAGCGGCACCGCCAGCAGCGCGGCGATCAGCACCGCCTGTACCGTCAGGGTGACGTGTTCGGTCAACGCGGCGACGATCGTCGACCAGTTGTCCCGGACGTACTGACCGGAGAACCACGGGTTACCCGGGTCAGCCCGGTCGGCGAGCAGGTGGAAGGACACAGGTGGACGGTACCGTGCGGGACACCGACGCCGACGGCGCGGCGGCGATCACCTTGACCGACATCGGCAAGCAGTTCCCGGACGGGACACGCGCCGTACAGAGCCTCTCCCTGGAGATCCCCGCCGGCCAGTTGGTGGTGCTGATCGGCCCGTCCGGCTGCGGCAAGTCCACCGTGCTCCGGATGATCAACAGGCTGATCGAGCCGACGACCGGGCGGATCATGCTCGGCGACGAGGACGTCACCCAGGTCGACCCGGTCCTGCTGCGCCGCCGGATCGGGTACGTGATCCAGCACGTGGGGCTCTTCCCGCACCAGACGATCCGGGCCAACGTCGGCACGGTCCCCCGGCTGCTCGGCTGGCAGCGGGACCGGATTCGGCGCCGCGCCGACGAACTACTCGACCTGGTCGGGCTGGAACCGGGCCGGTACGGCAAGCGCTACCCGCACGAGCTGTCCGGCGGGCAACGCCAGCGGGTCGGCGTCGCCCGTGCGCTGGCCGCCGACCCGGTCGTCCTGCTGATGGACGAGCCGTTCTCCGCGGTCGACCCGATCGCGCGTGGCCGGCTGCAGGAGGAGTTCCTCCGCCTGCAGGCCGAGGTACGCAAGACGATCGTGCTGGTCACCCACGACCTGGACGAGGCGGTACGGCTGGGCGACCGGATCGCCGTACTGTCCGAAGGCGGCCGGCTGGAGCAGTACGCCGCACCGGCCGAACTGCTCGGCGGGCCGGCGACCCCGTTCGTGACCGAGTTCGTCGGCGCCGACCGGGCGATCCGCCGGCTCGCGGTCACCCCGGTGAGCCGCGAACTGCTCGACGACGAGCCGGCGGACCCGGATCCGGCCGGGCTTCCCACCCTCGCTCTGGGTACCTCGCTCTACGACGCGCTGGCCCGATTGCTGGTCACCGGCGCGGAGCACGCCCGGGTGGTCGACGACGCCGATCAGCCGGTGGGCGTAGTGAGCCGACGCCGGATCCTCGACGCCAGCTGACCCGACGCAGGCTGACCTGCGTCAGCTCCGCTGCCCCGGCCGCAGCAGGTAGTCGATGAACGCCGCCCGTAGCAACGGCTCCGACTCGCCGTACTCGTGGCCGGTGAACTCCCGCCACAGCGCCACCGCGTCCTCGACGGTCGGGCCGATCGAGTTCGGCGCGCCGTCCAGCTCACTGGCGTCGTCGGCCCGGGACAGCCGCTGCGTTATCGACCAGAAAAAGCCCAGGTCCTTGCGCTGCCGGGCCAGCTCGAACGCCTGCTCCCGCAACTGCTCGGTGGAGAGCCGGTCGAGCTCCTCCAAGGTCGGCGTGGCGTGGTTCGCGGCCGGCGATTCGGTCATGTGAACGAGCCTAACCCGCCGGCCCGTCGCTGGCTCGGCAGCTAGCGGGCTTGTCGGCGGGTCAGGCAAGCCGGTGGCAGGCCAGGCGAGCCGGCGCGGGTCAGCGACTGTCGGTGCCCCAATGGTCGTCGGCGCCCCAGTTGTCGCTGGTGTCCCAGCGGTCCCGGGCCGGTGCCGGCTGGGCGGGCAGGGAGGCCGACCAGGACTGCTGACCGCCGGTTGGCGGGTCGGACGACCATCCGGCCTCGGCCCGGGCCGGCTCCGACCAGTCCGCCGGCTGACCGTCGTAGTACACCGGCTCGGGTTCGGCAGTCGACTCGCCTGCGGTCTGCTCGGCTTCCTGGGTCTCGTCGGTGTCGTCGGCCGACGTCGACCGTGGCCGGCCGAACGTCTCCACCAGACGGGTCACCGCCAGCCCGACCACCACCACGACGGCACCGATGGCGTACAGCGCGATGTCGAGGTCACGCAGCTCTGCGTACCTGATGAAGAGGGTCAGGCCGATCACCGCCAACACGGACCCGAAGACACCGCCCCGGCGGCCGAATACGCTGGTCCCGCCGAGCAGCGCCGCACCGATCGCCACCGCCGTCCACTCCAGCCCCACCGAGGGGCTGACCGGGCCGTTGCCGACGGCGGCCAGCAGCACCCCGCCGACCACCGCGAAGACCATCGACAGGATCAGAGCACCACTGGTGACCAGCGCGGCGACGCCGCCCCGCCGATCGGCCGGATCGGCAACCGGGCGGAACCGCCCGACCCCCCGCCGGATCGACTTGATCGTGCCGAGGGAGCCACCGAGCAACGCCAGCACGACGAAGCCGCCGAAGAGCACGAACGCCTGGCCGGTCGGGTCGAAGGCACCCTGCAGGTCGACCGGGCCGGACCGCTGCTGGATGAAGACGACCGCCACGCAGGCGGCGACCAGACTTCCCGCCCAACCGGACACCTGCAGGCCGGTGACCAGCAGCGCCGTCCCCGCGCCGAGCACCACCGCCCAGATGATGCCGGTGACCAGCACCGGCACCACGCCGTTGTCGCCGTTCTCGGCGAAGTGCAGCGCGGCGGCCACCGCCACCGGTCCGATGGCCAGGTTCGGCGCCCCGGCGCGCAGCGTGATCCCGGCAGCGAGCGCGAACAGACCGAGCCCGGTCGCGTAGACCAGCAACGGATCGCGGGTGCCGGCGCTGGTGAGGCCCGGGTCGACCTGGTAGAGGAGATAGCCGATCCCACCGACCGCCAGCAGCAGGATCAGTTCCCAGACGAGGTGCACGCCGAGTCGGTCCCGGCCGCGTTCGCCGTGGTAGGGGTCGTCAAAGACGTCGTCGAGCGCGGTGGGCATCCGGCGGCGGCTGTGCCGGGTGGCCGCCCGGGTGGTAGAGGAGCCACGTGTGGGCCGGTCCGCGGCAGCGGGCGAGTTCCCGGTCGCGGCGGAGTCCGCGGTGGTGGAGCCACCGGTGGTGGAGAAGTCCGCAACGGTGGAGAAGGAGCTCGTCGAGTAGCCGACCGGGCCGCGACGACCGGGCTCGGCCGCCGGATACCGCGCGTCGCCGTAGCGGGTGTCGCCGTAGCGGGTGTCGCCGGGCTGACGGTGGCCGGTCGGATCCGAGGTGCTCGCGTTCCGCCGGCGATAAGGCGAATCGTCGTACGCCATACCGCGTCTCCTCTGGTCGCTCAGTCGACCAGCGTGTGGCGTCCGCGCGGTGGCCCGGGCAGCCGTACCGGTCGCAGGCACCGTACCCGCGACCGGGTCCGGCCGTCACCCCCCGTATCCGGGCGAGCTGGCCAGAATTGGGTCGATGCCGGGTTGGCACCGGCCCGGCGGACCGGCCTGACGGAGCGGTCAGTCAGGCAGCGGAAGAGGTCAGTCGGCCGGCTGATCCGGGGCGTCGGAGTCCTCCGGGCGGTCCGGGACCCGGCAGGCCCGCTCCAGCCAGAGCGCCGCCGCCACCAACGCGACCGCGGCGACCAAACCGCTGCCGGCGGCCGGCAGGTCGTTGCTCGCCGCCCGGGTCGGCTGGATGAACAGCCACAGCACCAGACCGGCGTAAAAGCCGGCGAATATCGCCCCGGCGAGGGAGGACGCCTTGGCCAGCACCACGAAGCGGGCGGCGAGCAGCGGGTTCACCGGATCGTGCCCGGGCTGGCGGTCGACCCGTGCCCGGGTGTTCAGCGCCGCGTACCCTTCGAACACGGCCAATGCCGCCAACGTCACGGAGGGTAGCCAGGGTAGGACCGGCATTCGTACGTACCAGCTGCTGATCACCAGCCAGCCGACCGCCGCGGCGGCCAGCGCCGCCACCACCAGGGTGGACAACCTGGTAGGCCCCATCCGCGGCTCGTCAGGCTCCCGTCCACGCGGGCTGACTCCCGGTCCGGTCACGGCAGCATCAACCCCGGCAAGGTGATCGACAGACGCACGTTCACTGGGTCGACTCTAGCGGCAGATCCGGTCGCGGGCGCAGTTCGAGCAGGTCCCCGGCGACCGGATCGTGGTTGAGCAGGTCGGTCAGCCAGCCGTGGCCGGGCAGTTGGCCGTACGGCTGGATGTCGATCCACGGTCGCAGCACGAACGCCCGCAGCCGCGCCCGGGGGTGGGGCAGCACCAGCTCAGGATCGTCGCTGAACACCGGGGCGTCGTCGTCGGTCCACACCGCGACGACGTCCACATCCAGGCTGCGGGGCCCGTACGGCCGGTCCGGGTCACGCACCCGGCCGGCGGCCCGTTCGAGGCTGCGGCACCGGTCGAGCCAATCGGCCGGCCCGGCGCCCGGGTCGGCCACCAGCGCGACCGCGTTGAGGTAGTCGGGCTGCGCCGGGTCACCCCACGGCGGGGTCTCGTAGACCCCGGAGACGACCAGCAGTACGTCGTCCAGCGACCGCACCGCCGCGCGCAACCGCCCGTACCGGTCACCGAGGTTGCTGCCCAGCGCCAGCACCGCCCGGGTCACGGTCGGCTCCGAGTCATGGTCGGCTCCGGGTCAGCACGACCGCGACGTCGGTGAACCGGTGCGCAATCGGCGCCTGCGGCTTGTGCACGGTCACCGTGACCGAGCGGACCCGGTGGTCGGTCAGGCACTCGACGGCCAGCCGGTCGGCCAGCGTCTCGATCAGGTTCACCGGCTCGCCGCTGACGATCGCGACCAGCCGGTCGGCCAGCTCGCCGTAGTGCACGGTGTCGGTGACGTCGTCCGAGGCGGCCGCCCGCACGAGGTCGACGGTGAGCTCGACGTCGACGACGAAGTCCTGCCCCGTGGCCCGTTCCTGCGGGTAGACGCCGTGCCGACCACGGGCACGTAGCCCGGTCAGCACGATCCGGTCGGTCGTCGACGGCCGCGCGGCACCCAGACCGGGCGACGGCCCTGCGGCGGGCTGGTGGTCGGTCATCGACGGCTCCCCGACAGCTCGTCGGCGTCCGGGACGATCCGCGGGCGTCCGCTGGCCTGCCACACCGCCAGCGCGTCGACGGTGTCCCGGACGTCGTGTACCCGGACTCCCCAGGCGCCGGCGGCGACCGCCAACAGGCTGGTGGCGGTGGTCGCCGCAGCCCGTTGGTCGACCGGCCGTGGCTGGCCTGCCGGGTCGGCGAGCAGTTGGCCCAGGTAGGACTTGCGACTGGCGGCGAAGAGCAACGGGCAACCGAGGTCGAGCAGTTCGGGCAGGCGGACGGTGAGCTGCCAGTTGTGCTCCGCCCGCTTGGCGAAGCCGAGACCGGGGTCGACGACGAGCCGGTCGGCGGCCACCCCGGCGGTCAGTGCGGCGTCGATCCGGGCGGCCAGCTCGGCGCGGACCTCGCCGACTACGTCGTGGTAGTGCGCCAGGTCCTGCATCCGGTCGGAGTGCCCGCGCCAGTGCATCAGAATCCACGGGCAGCCGGCCTCGGCGACGACCTCGGCCATCCGTGGATCCGCCAGACCGCCGGAGACGTCGTTCACCACCGCCGCCCCGGCAGCCAGCGCGGCGGCGGCGACCGTCGCCCGGGTGGTGTCGATGCTCATCGGTACGCCGGCGGCGGCGAGCGCCCGGACGACCGGAAGTACCCGGGCCGCCTCGGTCGCGGCGTCGATCCGCACCGCGCCCGGCCGGGTCGACTCACCGCCGACGTCGATCAGGTCGGCGCCGTCGCGGTGCAGCCGGACGCCGTGAGCGACGGCGGCGTCGAGGTCGGCGTACCGCCCGCCGTCGGAAAAGGAGTCAGGCGTGACGTTGAGAACGCCCATCACGACCGGCCGGGCCGGCCGCAGCAGATCGGTCACGGATAGGACGGTACCGGCGCGGCTCGGTGTCGGCCGGCAGAGGGCATGCTGGGTACTCTCGAACCAGACAACGGCGGTACGGCGGCGCTGTCGGTCGAGTTGCACGCAGCTTGTACCAGACAGGGGTGGCCCGTACGCTTTGCAGTTGCTGGTGGTCAGCGAGGGCAACGCCGAGGAGAAGGGCTGAAGTTGGACAAAGAGCCCACAAATCTTCACCGTACGCGGTGATCGCCGGACGCAGGGTCGAAACTCGCGGCACGACCCGACACGTCCGTGAGGCTGGACAACTGCAGTGCCCCGGCTTCGCCGGCCGCACACCGGGGAGGTTCCCATGATCGAAACAACGCTCGTCGACACGGTCAACGCCGCCATGGCCTCCGTTGTCGACACGCTGCCGCTACTGGCCGCGCCGGCCGGTGAGCCGGACCCGGCACCGACCGGCTTCAACACCGAGGGCGTTGTCTCCTTCCTTGCCAGCAAGGTCGCGCCGATCCTGCTGGCGGTGCTGGGCGTGATCTTCATCGGTCGGGCCAGCAAAGGTGAGATCTCCAAGGTCCTGACCAGCTCCGCGATCGCGATCGTGGGTCTGGCGTTCATCGCCGGAGCGGCGACGCTCTTCTTCGTCGGCGACTACCTCATCAACCTGATGTTCGAATAGAGCGCGGGGCACAGGATGCGGCTGCGTACCGACGACGACATCTACCGCGCCCGGCTGGTCTACCTCGGCCCGCCCGGCTACACGTTGCCGATCCACCTGCCATATGCCCAGTACGGGGTCTTCATCCTCCTCGTACCGCTCTACATGTTCATCCACTGGGCGTTCACCTTCACCGTGGAACTATTCCCCGCCTGGGAGATCGCACTGGCGATCGTCACCACCTCCTTCATCTTCCGGTACGTCGACCCGGATCGGCCCGCCCGGATGGTGGTCCGGACCGCCCTCACCGACTGGCGCCGCACCAGGGAACCCGCCACCGAACAGCGAGACCCGCGGCTGGTCGCCAGCCATATCCGGATTCGGGAGGAGTTGGCATGACCCGCACCGACCACCGAACCGCAGCCGCCGCCCACCCGGCTGGCGGGCGGCGCGAGGCGATGGCATGAGCCGATCAACCCCGCCGGGCTCCTCCCACCCGGCCGGCCAGCCGGCCGGCACCAGCGGTAACGGTAAGCGATTGACCGACTACGACGCCGCGTTGGACGAGTCGACCGACACCGAACTGGTCACCAGCCCCAGCCACGGCGCGGTCGCCTACTTCCAGGCACCCGCGGCGTCCCGCAGCAGCCGGCCGACGCGGACCCCCCCGCCGGCAACACCAGTGCCCACTCCCAGAGCCGGTATGAGCGACAACACCGACATCGACTCACCCTTCCTGGACCTTTTTTCAGGTGCCGGCCCGGCCGGTGGCCACCATCCGGGCCGCACGCCACGGACGGCGATCCGGCGCCCGGCCCAACACGACGCAATCGCACCACCGACGCGGCACGACGCCATCGAACCGCCCGCCCGACACGACGCGATCGCACCGCCGGCCCAGCAGGCCGCCATCGGACCGCCCACCCGCCACGATCCGCGAGGAACTCCCGGCGACGCGTCAGCTGGAAACACCCCACCCGCCGGTCCGATCGACTCGGCGCTGTCCGGCCCCCCCGACCCGCCGGTTCAGCGCCGGACTGCCACACCCACCCCGCGTACCGCCGGCGAACCGGCCCCGGCAGCCGAACCGGTCGCACCGCGCGACGGCCAGCCGGTCGCCTCGGCGTCCACAGTGCCGCCGTCACCACCGCCGGCACCGGACCTGCCACCACCGCCCGCCACCCCCCGCCGGCCCGATTCGACCACGCAACACCTTCGGAACCGGCCCGACTCGGCACACCCGGCCGAGGCAGCGCAGCGAGGTGGCACACCAGCGCAACGCCGGCCACCGGCGATGCCGCACCACACCCCGCCCCAGCAGCACGCCGCACCCGCACCCCAACAGCGCGCCGCACCCGCACCGGTGCACCAGCCGCCGCCGGCCAATGCACCGGTCAACGGCAAGGGCAAACGGGCCCGCCGTCGGGCCGCCGAGGCCGACCGGCCGGACAAGCTGATCAAGCCGGTGCCGATCCGCCCTCCGAAGGTCAAGTTCACCGACCGGGACCCGGCCGCCGAACTTGCCATCACCGAGATCGCCGGCCACCTCACCTTCACCCCGAACACCGTCACCGCCTGGTACTGGCTGCCCGAGGTCCGCTGGGCGTTCCGGCCCGACGCCGAGCGGGAGGTGCTGCTGTCAGCCATCTCCGAGCAGTACGCCGGCCTGGCCGGATTCCGGCTGCACCTGCGCCGCACGACACGGCCCTTCCCGGCCGACGAGTGGGCCCGCACCATCGACTCGCTGACCAGCAACCCCCTGCCCAACGTCTCTGACGCGGTCTCCTGGTCCGACCACCTGGTCGCCGCCCAGCGGCACCTGATGGCGGTCAACCACGCTGAGGGGCAGACCTACCTGGGTATCACCTTCGCCCGCCGGTCACTCGGCGACTCACTGTCCGAACGGGTGCTGCGGTTGTTCGGCCGCGGCGTCGCCGAGAGCGAACGCCGCCGGCTCGGCCGGATGGTCGAGCAGTTCGACGAGGTGCTGGGTGCCTTCGGCATGCGAGGTCGACGGGTCACGGCCGGCGAACTCGAATGGCTGCTCTACCGGTCGGTCGCGCTCTGCATGAACCCGCCGACCATGCTCTCGCCGGTCCGGGACGGCAACTGGGACCGCGGCGACCTGCTCGCCCTCACCGAGCAGGTCGAGCGCTACCGGACCCCCTACGGCTCGACGCTCAAGCTGGTCAACCGGATGACCGGCGAGGAGCGGCACGTCGCGGTGCTGGCAGTCGGCCGGATGGAGCCGCTGGAGATCCCGGAGCGGCACGAGCCGTGGATGCACTTCCACGAACGGCTGCCGTGGCCGATGGAGATCTCATCCCGGATCGACCTGCTCGGGCCGGCCGACTCGTTCCGCAACCTGGAGCACCGGCTCCGGATGATCCGCTCGCAGCAACTGGACTACGCCGAGCACGGCATCGACGCGCCGCCGGAGTTGGAACGGCTCGCCAAGCGGGCCCTGCACATCGGTGACGAGATGACCACCGGCCTGCCGGTCGAGTCCGCTCGGGCGCACGGCTGGCACCGGATTGCCGTCGGTGGCCGGACCCGCGAAGAGTGTCTGGAACGGGCCCGCCGGTTGATCCAGCTGTACTCCCGGGAGATGCGCATCTCGCTGCAGCATCCGAAGAACCAGGACTGGCTGGCCCGGGAGTTCATCCCTGGGGAGCCGGTGGCGAACACCGGATATATCCGGCGGATGCCGGTCAACCTGCTGGCCGCCGCGCTGCCGCAGGCCGCGTCGACGGTCGGCGACCGACGCGGCGACCTGATCGGGCGTACCGCCGGCACCTGCCGCCGTCCGGTCTTCCTCGACCTGCACTTCCCGATGGAGGTCCGGGAACGTTCCGGGCTCGCCGTCTTCGTCGCCGAGCCGGGCGGCGGCAAGTCGACCCTGCTCGGCGCCCTCGGCTACCTGGCCGCCCGGCGCGGCGTGCAGGTCACCCTGCTCGACCCGTCCGGGCCGCTGGCCCGGCTCTGCGCCATGCCGGAGCTACGCCCGTACTCGCGGGTGCTCAACCTGACCGGTTCCGAACAGGGCACCCTGGCACCGTACTCGCTCATCCCGACACCGGTGCGCGGCGAGTTCGCCGCCGGAGCCGCCGGCGACCGCGAGTACGAAATCTCCGTGTCGAACGCCCGGGCCGAACGCCGGATGCTGGTCCAGGACATCTGCATGATGCTGGTGCCGCCGCAGGTGGCCCGCGAGTCGTCGACTGCCACCCTGCTGCGGCACGCGGTCCGCCAGGTGCCCGCCGAGGAGACCTCCACCCTGGACGACGTCGTCGCCTGCCTCAGCGGGCTGGACGACGACGGTCGTGAGCTGGCCAACCTGCTGCTGGACACCGCCGAGATGCCGCTGGCCCTGTTGTTCTTCGGCTCACCGGAGCCGGGCCTGCTCGGTGCCGACGCCGCGCTGACCGTGATCACCATGGCCGGGCTGCGGTTGCCCGACCTGAAGATCGAACGCGAGTACTGGTCGGCCGAGGAGGCGTTGGCGCTGCCGATGCTGCACACCGCCCACCGGCTGGCGGTACGCCGCTGCTACGGCGGTTCGATGGGGTCACGCAAGCTGGTCGGTCTCGACGAGGCGCACTTCATGGAGGGCTGGCGGTCCGGCCGGTCCTTCCTGGTTCGGCTGGCCCGTGACTCCCGCAAGTGGAACCTGGCCGCACTGGTCTCGTCGCAGAACCCACGGGACATCCTCGGGCTGGACGTGCAGAACCTGGTCTCCACCGTCTTCGTCGGCCGGATCGCCGAGGACGAGGAGATCGCCGCCGAGGCGCTGCGCCTGCTGCGCGTCCCGGTGGACGACGGTTACGAGGCGACGCTCGCGTCGTTGTCCAGCGTAGACAGCTCTTCCGCGAGCCGGCTGGGCTTCCGGGAGTTCATCATGCGCGACGTGGACGGTCGGGTGCAGAAGGTCCGGGTGGACGTCTCGTACGTGGACGGACTGCTCGATCATCTGGATACCACACCTGGTACGCCGCAGGCGGCACCCGCCGGTCTGCCGACCGCGCTCAGCGACCTGGAGGTGTGACGTGGCGAGGACCGCGACCCGGTGCACCGCGCTCCTGCTCGCCGTCCTGACAGCCGCCGTGGCGAGCATCTCCTGGCCGGTACTCGGCGCGGCCACTCCGGCCCGGGCCGCCCCGGCCGGGCCGGTCGCCCAACTGCCCGCCCAGGCACCGGCCGACCTGTGTCCGGTCGAGGCCTGGCAGGCCGACTTCCGGGCCTGTCTGGACCGGCTGCAGGACGTCAGCTCGGCCCGCGCGCAGTGCCTCGACCCGCCGGCACCGAGCGCCCCCGACTCCGGCTTCGGCGGTTGGTTCGCCACCCAACCGGAGACCTCCGAGGGTGCCATCGGCCATTACACCAACTACGGGTACGCCGGCTACCGGTTCCCGACGTACGACCTCAACGGCGGGTGCGCCTCCTCGGTGGTGAACGCCGATGTCGGTGTGTTCAACGGGGTCGCCAACCTGGAGATGATGGTCGCCACCGCGATCGTCGGGGCGTCCAATGCGATCCGGGAACGGGCCTGGGACCCGGGGACCATGTACGCCTGGGCCGATCCGCTGGTGGCGCAGGCGACCACGGCGATCTACGAAGAGGTGTTCACGGTCTTCGGGCTGATCACCCTCTGTGTGGTGGGCCTGTACCTGATCTGGCGGTCACGTCAGTCGGACATGAGCAACATGATCACGACGGCCGGCTGGGCGGTCCTGATCATGGTGGTGGTGACCGCGATCGCCGCCTGGCCGGTGCGCTCGGCGAACCTGGCGGACGAGGCGCTGACCAGCACACTGGGTGTGGTCCACGAGGCTGTCGGCCCGCGTGCCGTCGAGGTGACACCGGAGGAGTGCCCGTACCCCGACCCGCAACAGTGTGAGGATCTGCGTCCACCGGCCGTCCGGGCCAGCGACACGACCACGTCGTCGATGCTCTACCGGAACTGGCTGCGCGGCGTGCTCGGCTCGGCGGACAGCGACACCGCCAAGAAGTACGGCCCGGCACTCTACGACGCCCAGGCGTTCACCTGGTCGGAAATTGAGGAGATCCGAGCCGACCCGGCGCTGCGGGAGCCGATCATCGAGGCCAAGAACCAGCAGTGGATGAAGGTCGCTGAACAAGTTCGGACCGAGGATCCGGAGGCGTACGAGCATCTGCAGGGCATCCGGGAAATGGACCGGGTCGGCACCGGCCTGATCGCCATCTTCGCGGCGGCCATGTTCGCCATGTTCGACCTCGCCGCGTCGCTGCTGGTCCTGCTCGGATTCCTGCTGTTCCGCTGGGCGGTCGTCGCCGCGCCGATCCTCGGGACCATCGGTCTGCTCCGGCCGGCCGGCGCGGGGATGCGTCGACTCGGCAACGCGGTCGTCGCAGCCGTCTTCAACATCGCGATCTTCGGCACCGGGGCGGCCGTCTACCTGTTCGCAGTCGACCTGATCATGAGCACCCCCACCCTGCCGGGCTGGCTGCAGGTGGTACTGATCTGGCTCTGCGGCATGGTCGGCTGGCTGCTGCTGCGTCCGTACCGACGGATCACCGACCTCGGCGGCCGGGACGGCGGCGGCAGTTCGTGGCACCTGCGGTACTTCCGGGAAACCCGGGAGACCCGCGAGCCCGAGCAGGTCGTGGTCAAGTCCAAGGACGGACGGGACCAAACCGTCGTCAAGCAGACCGTGGTGCGGCCGGAGGCCCGGTTGGAGGACCCGAGCAGCGACAAACCCGCCGGTGGTGCCGGCGGCACCGAACCGGCCAGGGATCGGCCGGACGGCCGGGAGGACGGCTCCCAACCCACCGCCCAGCCCGGGTCGCCCCGACCATCGAGCCGCCCCCGTCGCGCGTCGACGTGGACCGCGCCCGACGTCCCGGCCGAAGAGCACCAGTACGCCGTCTACCGGCCCGACAGCACCCGCAAGCCCGACGAGGCGCCGAAGCCGCGCATCCGTACCGAAGCTCGGTGACCCGGAATGCGTCCCGTCATCGCCTTCCTGACCCGGTTCCTCTTCCGGTCCCGGGTCGGGCTGGCGGTCGTGCTGCTCGTCGTCGTGGTCAGCGTGGTCGGCGTCGGCCAGGTCGTCGGCCGCGATGACGGGACCAGCGGGCCACTGCTGGGTGCACCCGGACCACAACCGGCATTGACCATCGACCCGACCGCCGGTGACGACGGAATACGGTCGGTGGCACCCGCACCTGACCCGGTGACCAGCCCCGGAGCCGCAGATCCGCCGACGGTCGCCGTCGCGTTCGCGACCGCCTGGCTCGATCGCGGCCTCGACGCCGAGCAGTGGCACGCCGGGCTGCGGCCGTACGCCACCGAGGAACTGGCCGAGAAGCTGGTCGGCGTCGATCCGGTGTCCGTGCCGGCCGAGCGGCTGACCGGTGAACCGGCGGTCATTCCGTACGCGACGAATCTGGTCGAGGTGGTGATCGAGGTGGATTCCGGTACGTTGCGGCTACGGTTGACCGGCCCCGACGGACAGTGGCTGGTTGACGGCGTCGACTGGGTGCGGGCATGAGCGACAGCCCCGGCATGCGGACCCGCGCCGCCCGGCACGTCGCCCTGACCGTGGCCCTGACCGCGACGCTGGTGCTGCTCTGCTGCACCGGCGGGATCGGTGCGGTGCTGTTCAGCGACGACGAGCCGGACTCGGCGCTGTTCGCCACCTTCGGCTGCGGGCGGGACGGCCCGGTCGACCCCGACCAGGCACCCCGGGTCGGGCCGTACGGGCCGGACCAGGTCGCCAACGCGGCGGTGATCATCAACGTCGGCGCGGAGCTGTCGGTGTCACCACGCGGCTGGGTGATCGCAGTGGCCACCGCCATGCAGGAGTCGGCATTGCGGAACCTGGGGCATCTCGGCGACCGCAACGACCACGACTCGGTCGGACTGTTCCAGCAGCGACCCAGCCAGGGCTGGGGCACCCCGGAACAGCTACAGGATCCGGCGTACTCCTCGCAGAAGTTCTACCAGAAGCTACTCACCATCGACGGCTGGGAGACGATGGCGCTGACCGACGCCGCGCAGCGGGTGCAGGTCAGCGCCTTCCCGGACGCGTACGCCAAACACGAACCGTTGGCGACCCGGATCGTCAACATCCTTACCGGCGGCGCGGCCCGCGCGGTCGCCGGCCCGGACGGGCTGCTGCGTTGCGCCGCCGACGGCGAGGTCGCCGCCTCGGGATGGACCCGACCGGTGCCGGGCAACGTCGGGTCCGGCTTCCGGACCAGCTCCCGGCCCGGGCACAACGGCGTGGACATCGCCCAGCCGAAGGGCACTCTGATCCGGGCTGCCTCGGCCGGCCGCGTCATCGTCTCCCGGTGCGACCCGGACCAGTACGGCCGCCTCGACTGCGACGTCGACGGCTCCCCCAGCAAAGGTGGCTGCGGCTGGTTCGTCGACATCCTGCACGCCGACCAGGTGATCACGAGATACTGTCACATGGTGCAGCGGCCGGAAGTCGGCGAAGGCGACCTGGTCGACGCCGGACAGGTGATCGGCGAGGTCGGCTCCAGCGGCAACTCGTCCGGCCCGCACCTGCACTTCGAGATCCACCTCAACGCAGACCGCAGCAGCCGCGGAGCCGTCGATCCGGTGCCGTTCATGCGGGAGCGGGGCGCGCCGCTCGGTGAGAGTGGCTGACCGACCGGAGGAGCTGCATTGACCCGGGACCCGATGCCGGACCCGTTCGCGGGCCAGCCGGACTGGGCGCCTCGACCGCCGCGACCGACAGTGCTGGTGCCAGCCGCCGTCGCAGCCACGTTGCGCGGCCGGCGGGTCTGGGTTGGCCTGCCGGGCACCGGATGGCGCGGCGACCTGCGCGGCGACGAGAAGGTCGTGCAGCGCAGCCGGACCTACGTGCCGGTGCTGCCGGAACAGGAGTGGTACCGGGCCGAATCGGAGGGGGTGGAGGTGTTCGCCCCCCTGGTACCAGCAGACCGGGTCTGGGTCGAGCAGCCGGACGACACCCTGACCGACCCGGGGCGGGGCGACGTGCTGTCCCGGCTCGTGTCGCTGGATGCCCCGGCACCCCGTTTTCCGGTGCCGGTGGTCGACGCGGGGCCGCTGGTCGGCCGACGGCTGGTACACATGGACGACGGTCAGGAACGCCGCGACCTGCGCGCGGTGACCGAGTTGCACTCCGGTGCCGACGGGGACATCTGTGTCCGGGCGGCCACCGAGTTGGCCTGGTACCGGTGGGTGTGGACGGGCCAGCCGCCGGAGACAATCGAACTGCCGGTCCATCTGGTCTGGGTGGAGTGACGTCGACAGCCTTTGCCCGCGAGCCCGAGGCGGTCGAGCACTCAGCTCGTCTGTTCGGCCCCACACACCCGCCAACCGCCCTGGTCGACCACGCGGAACCGCCAGTCGGCAGTTGTGGCAAACATCCGGCCGTTGAGTGTAGCCGTCTGCCGTACGGTCGCCGACACCACCGCTGAGCTCTCCGACTCGGACACCAGCGCGACCGACTGGATCCCTACGATCACCGCGCTGCCTCGTTCCTCGCTGGCGACGATCTGCTCCCGCAGCCGTTGCACGGCTAACAAATCCGCGTCGGCGCAGGTGAAGCCGTCGGCCTGGAGGTCGTCGCGGGCCGACAGGTAGGCCACGAGGTAGCCACGGACCGCCGATTCGGGGGTGCCCCGGTCGGGGGTGGTGACGCTCGTGTAGAGGACGAACGCGACGCTGACGCCGCCGAGGCAGAGCAGCGCGGTGATCCCGGCGGCCAGTACCAACGCCAGCCGTAGCCGACGGCCGGGTGGCACCACGGGCGGCGCCCCGACGCCGGGAGCGGTCCGCTGCCGGGGCACCCGTCCGCGGCGTACGGGGGCCGCCGGCCGGGTCTGCTCCACCCCTCGACAGTATCCGCCGCGAACGTGAGACTGAATAGCCGGTCCAAGTCCTAATTGGTCGCATATCCGGCGAAGCACCCTGACGAGTACTGATCAGGCGAGAAACGTCGGTCACCCCGCGTCCGGTTGCGGACCGGCTGGGATACCGTCTCAGGTCTGAACTCAACCGGCGCCCACGGACGGGCTGCCGTACAGCGGTAGGCAGGTGGTCGACATGGGCAGGGACCTGGGCCGCGCCGCCGCGTTGCACCGCTCGGCGGCAGCCGTCGTCGCCGCGCTGAGTCAGGTGGAAGCGGCCGCCGGCCGACGTTCCACCGGCTCCGATCAGCACGAGGTCGCGGAGCAGCTCCGTAGCCTCGCGGCGCGGCTGGCCCCCGGTTGGTGGGGCGCTCCGCTCGACGCCCAGACCCCAGCGATGCCGATGGGCGGTCTCGACCACGTCGGCCACCTGCGGATCGGCATCGCCCAGCCACTGGACGACGCCCGGTTCCCGGTGGTCGTCCCGTTCCTCGGCAGCGGTCATCTGACGCTCGACGGCGACATCCGCGACCGGCGGGTCGCCGGGCTGCTGCGTGCGGTGCTGCTCCGCCTGCTGGCCGCCGTACCGCCGCAACGGCTGTCGGTGCGTACGGTGGATGGCGTCGGCACTGCGGGCGAGGACGTGCTCGTCCCCTTCCGGCCGCTGATCGGGGCCGGCGTCTTGCGTCCGGCCGCCACCGACGTCACCGGGCTGCGGGCCGCGCTGGCCGAAGCGGAGCAGTGGATCCGGCCGGCCCGTCCGGCGGTCGCCCGACACCACCGGCGGGGCCGGTTCATGCTGCTGATGATCGCCTCGCTGCCCGAACTCACCGACGGTGCCGTGCTCGACCGGATCGCCCGGCTTGCCCAGGTGGGCCCCGAGCACGGCCTGCATCTGGTCGTCGCCGGCTGGCCGCCACCTCCGCTGGACACCGAACAGGCCCGGGCCGACCTGCCGCGGAGCACCATGGTGCGGCTACGGAATCCGTACGTCCTGGTCGGTGACCCGCCCGGAGACACCTTCCGCGACCTGCCGGCCGGAGCGGGCGGTGACCACCACGGCGGGCTCGACGCGCCGGTGTATCTGGACCGGCAACCGCCTCAGCAGCTGATCGACCAGGTGTGCGCGGAACTCGTCACCCGGGCCGAGGCAGGTTCCCGTCCACCGCTGACCGACCTGCTGCCCGATCCGGTGAACGGCCCGGTCACCGAATCCGCTGCCGACGGGCTGATGGCCGCAGTGGGGTTCGACGGGCACCGCCCGGTCCTGCTCCGGTTCAACGACATCACCCCGCACTGGTTGGTGGCCGGCCAGGCCGGCTCCGAGGTAGACAGGTTCCTGACCACCATTCTGTACGGGTTGGCGGTTCGGCACGATCCCGCCGAGGTGACCGTACATCTGGTGGATCTGTCGCCCGGCGAGTCGTTCGCCAGCGTGCTGCCCGGCGCCACCGACCCGTCCGGGCTGCCGCACATCGCGTCGGCCGGGGTGGACGCCGACCCGGAGTACGGGCTGTCGGTGCTGCGTCAGCTGGCGGCGGAGGTCGACCGGCGATCCTTCCTGGCCGCCCGCAATGGGACGACCCAATTCGCCGAGTTCGCCGCCGCCACGGGCACGATCCGCGTTCTCTGCGTCCTCAAGGACCCGGCCCCGATGCTGGACCTGAGCGGACCGGTCGCCGACGAGTCACTCGACCTGCTCGAACGGATCGCCAGGGGCGGGCGCGGCAGCGGAGTCCACCTGCTCATCGCCGACTCCGGGACCGGCCCGGCTTCCGGGTCGGAGCAGCGCATCGGACCCGACGAGTCTGACGGGTCGGGCGGCTGGGTGGGGTCGGGCGGCTGGGCCGGCCCCGATCCGGCCGACAGGTCCACCGGCGGTGGCTGGTGGCGGCGGGAGTCGCTGCTGAGCCAGTTCCCGGTCCGGGTGGTGCTGACCGGCGGTGACTGGCTCCTGGAGCCGAACAACGACGCCGCGGTCGGGCTGCCGGCAGGTCGGGCGGTGGTGAACACCGCAGGCGGGCTGGGCGGCCCGCGCGGGGCGACCCGCGGCCACGAACGTACCGTCGACTTCCCGGACCCGTACACCGACCGGCCGGGGTTGGCCGGACTCCGCCGCCGGTTGTGGTCCCGCCGCGCGGCTGACGCCCGGCCGCCGCAGGTCTTCGCCGGCTACCGCCAGCCGGAACTCGAATCGGACGAGACATACCAGCGGGTGCTGGCCGACCCGCCGGACACCCCGGCCGGGCTGTTCGGCCGGGCCGTCGAGCTGCCGGGGCGGACAGCGGAGTTCCGGTTCGAACGCGCCCCCGGTCGCCACCTCGCCATCTTCGGCTCCCGGGACAGCACCGCGGATCTGCTGGCCACGGTGGTGCGCAGCGTCGCGGCGCACCACCGGCCCGGCACCGCCCGCATCCTGTTGCTGTCAATGGGCGAGCACGACCGGGAGCAGTTGGCCGGGCTCGCCCGAACAGTCGACGGCCGGCAGCCGACCGAGGTGGTGGATCTGGAGGTACTTCGGACGCTGGGCGACGCGGCTGGCCCCGCGTACCTGGTCATCGCCACGGCCGACGTTCTCGAACTCGGCGGGCCGGCCGCCGCCCGCCTGCGCAACCTGTTGGATTCCGGGCCGGCCCGCGGCATCCACCTGGTCTCCGGCTGGGAGCAGCCGGAGCCGTTCCTGGCATTCCTAGGTCCCAGTCCGGATCTGATCGCCGGGATCGTCCTGCTCGATCGGCCGGTGACCGACCAGGTCGAGCGGGTCGGATCGGCTGGGTCGGCCGGTCCGACCAGGCCAGCTGGGTCGGTCGGGCTCGCCGGCAGGCTGCCGACCTGGCGTCCCCGCCCGCAGCGTGGACTGTTGTACGACGCGCAGACCGACCGGCGCACCGTCTTCGTACCGTTCCAACCGGCCCGGTCCGTGGCCGACACCGGGGAGGGACCCGCCGTGGCCGACACCGGGGAGGGCGCGGCGTGACAGGGAAAGGCACCGGAGGCGAGTGGGCGGAGTACGTGGCGGCCGCCCGGCGGCTGGCCCGGCTGCGCCACGGCCAGGGGCTACCGACGGACGGTCCAGCCGGCGACCGGCGCCAGGTGGACCTGACGGTGCTGCGCGACCGCCTCGCTGTCCAGCGGCGTCAGCTGGTCGGGTTCGGCGTACCGCCTGACGTGCTCGATCCGGTGCCGACGGAGGTAGCCGCGGTCCACGCTGCGGTCAGTGCATCAGCCGAGGCTTCGGCCGGTGCCGCAGTGGGGATGCCTGCCTCCCTGACCGGCGGATCATCGGCTCGGCTGGCGGCGATCGCGCGGGCGCACGCGCAGATCGACGCCGCGAACGGCGACCTGGCCGTCGCAGCGGGTCCGTCCGGCGGTCCCCAGCCGTGGCTACGCAACCTGCTGGTGTACGGGCCGTTCGCGGCGATCGTACTGATGATCCAGTTGGCCATGTTCGTGGTTGCCGGAGACCGGGCGCCGGTGGGCTACGCCCTCGGCTGCGGACTGGTCCTGCCGCTGGTCGCGTTCGGCCTTGGTTGGCTGGCGATCGGTTTCGTGTTCGCCGGGCCGGGCCAACGGCCGGACCGCACACCGTTGCTGGGGGCGCTGGTCTGCGCAGTCCCGCTGGTGCTGGCGTTGGTGCTGGCGGCGCTGATCTCGCTGCTCGGGTGAACCGGGCAACTGGTGTCAGCCATGCGTGAACCTGAGCCGCCGGGCGAGAGACCGGAAACAGCCGGCGTCAGCTGTGGATGATCAGGCTCATCGCTTCGGCGCGGGACTTCGCGTCGCGTTGGAACACACCGCGGACGGCCGAGGTGATGGTGCGGGCGCCGGCCTTCTGGATCCCGCGCATCGCCATGCACATGTGTTCGCACTCCAGCACGGTCACCACACCACGCGGCTCCAGCCGGCTCATCAGCATGTCCGCGATCTGCGCGGTAAGCCGCTCCTGGACCTGTAGTCGTCGGGCGTAGACCTCGACCAGGCGGGCCAGCTTCGACAGGCCGGTTATCCGGCCGGTGGTGCCGGGGATGTAGCCGATGTGTGCCACGCCCCGGAACGGCAGCATGTGGTGCTCGCACAGCGACATCACCTCGATGTCACGGACCAGCACCAGCTCGTCGTGGTCAGCCTCGAAGGTGGTGGTGAGCACCTGGGCCGCGTCGGCCCGCAGACCCGCGAGCAGCTCGGCGTACGCCCGGGCGACCCGGGCCGGCGTCTGGCGCAGCCCGTCGCGGTCCGGGTCCTCGCCGACGGCGATGAGGATCTCCCGTACGGCGTGCTCGATCCGGGTCAGGTCGACGGAGCGTTCGACCGGCGTGCCGTTGAGTTTGCCGTTGATCAGTCGGGCGGCGAGATAGTCCAGCGCGTCGTCGTCCGGTTCGGTCGACGACGCGCTGGACGGTAGGTTCGGGCTGCTCAGGAGGTGCCGTCCGAGTTCGCGGACATACCGCCGCCGAAGACGGCCTGTGCCCCGTCGGCGACCGCCTGCCGGCCGAGGTCCTCCTTCTCGGCCGGGGTCAGCACCGGCGGCTCGGTGGACGGTTGCCGCTTGCCGAAGCCGTTGAAGGGTGCCATCGGCGGCCGCTTGACCACCCGCTCGCAGATCCGGGCCATGTCGGACTGGGAGATGGTTTCCTTCTCCATCAGCTCCAGCACCATGGTGTCGAGCACGTCGCGGTACTCGACCAGGATCTCCCAGGCCTCGTCGTGGGCCAGCTCGATGAGGGCGCGGACCTCGCTGTCGATCTCAGCGGCGATCGAATCGGAGTAGTCCCGCTCGTGGCCCATGGTCCGGCCGAGAAACGGCTCGTCGCCGTTGGTGCCGTACTTGACGGCGCCGAGTTTGGCGCTCATGCCGTACTGGGTGACCATGGCCCGGGCCAACGCGCTGGCCTTCTCGATGTCGTTGCCGGCACCGGTGGTGGGCTCGTGGAAGACCAGTTCCTCGGCGGCTCGGCCACCGAGGGCGTACGCCAAGGTGTCGATCATCTCGGCACGGGTCTGGGTGTACTTGTCCTCGGTCGGCAGCACCAGGGTGTGGCCCAACGACCGACCCCGGGACAGGATGGTCACCTTGTGCACCGGGGCGGCGTGTGGCAGGGCCCAGGCCACCAGGGCGTGACCGCCCTCGTGGTAGGCGGTGATCTTCTTTTCCTTGTCGCCCATCACCCGGGTCCGCCGCTGCGGGCCGGCGACCACCCGGTCGATCGACTCCTCCAGGGCCTCGTTGGTGATCGCCCGGGCGTCCTGCCGGGCGGTGAGCAGCGCAGCCTCGTTGATCACGTTGGCCAGGTCGGCACCGCTGAATCCTGGGGTACGCCGGGCCACCGCGTCCAGGTCGACGTCCGGGGCGAACGGCTTGCCCCGGGCGTGCACCCGCAGGATCGCCTTGCGGCCCTCCATGTCCGGGGCGTCGACCGGGATCTGCCGGTCGAACCGGCCGGGGCGCAGCAGCGCCGGGTCGAGGATGTCGGGCCGGTTGGTGGCGGCGATCAGGATCACGCCGCCCTTGGTGTCGAAGCCGTCCATCTCGACCAGCAACTGGTTGAGGGTCTGCTCCCGCTCGTCGTGGCCACCACCCATGCCGGCACCACGGTGCCGGCCGACCGCGTCGATCTCGTCGACGAAGACGATCGCCGGGGCGTTCGCCTTGGCCTGCTCGAACAGGTCACGGACCCGGCTGGCGCCGACACCGACGAACATCTCGACGAAGTCGGATCCGGAGATCGAGTAGAACGGCACACCGGCCTCACCGGCCACCGCCCGGGCAAGCAGGGTCTTACCGGTGCCGGGCGGACCGAACAGCAGCACGCCCTTGGGGATCTTGGCGCCGAGGGCCTGGTACTTCGCCGGGTTCTGCAGGAAGTCCTTGATCTCCTGCAGCTCCTCGACGGCCTCCTCGGAGCCGGCCACGTCGGCGAAGGTGGTCTTCGGGGTGTCCTTGGTGATCACCTTCGCCTTGGACTTGCCGAAGTTGAGCACCCGGGACCCGCCGCCCTGCATCTGCGACATGAACAGCAGCAGCAGGATCACCAGGATGGCGATCGGCAGCAGGTTGACCAGCAGGGTGATGAAGATGCTGTCCGAGGAGACCTCGGCCTCGGCCGGGCCGGTGACCCGGCCGGCCTCCTTGGCGGCCAGCACGTCGGTCCAGATCTCGTCACCGACCTCGTACGGGAACTGGGCCTCGATCCGGTCGGTCTCGGTGTCGCCGAACTCTTCCGGCTCGGCGAGGTCGAGCCGGAGCGTCTGCTCCCGGTCCTGGAATATCGCCTTGTCGATGCCGCCCCGCTCCAGCCGCTCCAGCGCCACCGAGGTGTCCACCTTGTGGTAGCTGGGGCCGTTGGTGAAGAACGAGCTGAGCGCTATCGCACCGATGATCACCAGGATGATCCAGACCACCGGCCGGCGGAAGAAACGCGTACGTTCCATACGTATGTCGAGCGCCGCAGCGCCCGGACCCTCCTGATCGACGTTCTGACCGTCTGGTTAGCCACTCCGGGGCGCCAACCGAGCGCCACGGTCATTCGAAGGTACACCGTGGTGACGAGGTGCGCGTCCGCGAGCCCGGTCGACCCGCGCTCCGTCCGCTGGTCCCACGTCGGCGCGGTCAGCTGACCCGCGCCACCGCATACCGTAGCGCTGTTTCCTGGGAGTGGCCTGGACGTCCCGGGGAGTTTCCCGACGGCTGGCACACCAGTGGCGGTCAGCCGCGGGCGTACACCTCAGGCTTGAGCACCCCGACGTAAGGCAGCTCGCGGTACCGCTCGGCGAAGTCCAGGCCGTAGCCGACCACGAACTCGGTGGGGATGTCGAAGCCGACGTACCGCACCGGGACCTGCACCTTGACCGCCTCCGGCTTGCGGAACAGCGCGACCACCTCCACGCTCGCCGCCGACCTGGACGCCAGGTACTTCAGCAGCCAGGACAGGGTGAGGCCGGAGTCGATGATGTCCTCGACCACCACCACATGCCGACCGGCGATGTCCCGCTCCAGATCTTTGAGGATGCGGACCACCCCGGAGGAGGTGGTGCCCTGGCCGTAGGAGGAGACGGCCATGAACTCCAGCTCCACGGGAGGGCCCTGCCGGCCGAGCTCACGGGCGAAGTCGGCCATGAACATGACCGCGCCCTTGAGCACGCAGACCAGCAGCAGCCCACCCGTCACGTCGGCGTAGTCGGTGGCGATCTGCTTGGCGAGTTCCGCGGTCTTGTCGCGGATCTGTTCCTCAGAAATGATCACGTGGTCGATGTCGGCGTCGTACCAGGAGCCGTCAGCCATGCGCTAAGCCTGCCGCATCCGGCCGGCCGGCCGACACCGGGGCCGGCGGATGACCACGTGGCGCCGATGGGTGACGGTGGGTCCAGCCGATGGTCACCGGGGCAGGCGGTCCCCGTCCCGGCTCGGCCGCCAGTCGGCCGAGTCACGGCTGTCCCGGGTGAGGCCGGCCGCCGAGGCGGCGGCGAGCAGCAGGATGATCGATACGACGATGAGTAGTTCCATGGCGGCAGCCACCTTCACGCTGGTCCTGACGGGAGGTTCACCCTGGTCCCGATGGGTGTGCCGCCGGTGCGCACCGGACGTCGACACCAGTCTGCGCGCCGGCCCACTGAGCGAACAGCGGCAGAGATGCCACTGTTCATCAAAATCCTGCCACCGGTGGGCTAGACTCGTTGCATGCTCCGTACCGTCGCGGTGATCGCACTCGACGGCGTCGCCCCGTTCGAGCTCGGGGTGGTCTGCGAGGTCTTCGGGCTGGACCGCACCGCGGATGGCTTCCCTGGGTACCGCTTCGACGTCTGCACGGTCGATGGCGGCCCGGTCCGCACCAGCTCCGGCTTCTCGCTGCTACCCACCGCCGATCTGCGGCCGGTCGCCGACGCCGACCTGGTCGCCGTGCCAGCGGCCAGCTTCCACGACGCCGTCGCCGCACCGGTGGTCGACGCCTTGCGCGCCGCCGACCGCCGCGGCGCCACCCTGCTCAGCGTCTGCTCCGGCGCGTTCGTGCTCGGCGCCGCCGGCCTGCTCGACGGCCGCGAATGCACCACCCACTGGCGGTACGCCGACGAGCTGGCCCGCCGCCACCCGACCGCCCGGGTCCGGTGCAACTCGCTGTACGTGGCCGACGGCAACGTGCTGACCAGCGCCGGCACCGCCGCCGGGATCGACGCATGCCTGCACCTGGTCCGCCAGGAGCACGGCTCCGCCCTGGCGACCAGACTGGCCCGCCGGATGGTGGTGCCGCCGCACCGCGACGGCGGGCAGGCCCAGTTCATCGAGACGCCGATCGCGGACAGCCCGACAGCGGCCACGCTGGAGCCGGTACTGGTCTGGATGCAGCAGCACCTGGACGCCACGATCAGCGTGGAGGAACTGGCTGCCCGGGCACACATGGCGCCGCGTACCTTCGCCCGCCGCTTCCGCGCCGAGACCGGCACCACGCCGCACGACTGGCTCACCGGCCAGCGGGTACTGCTGGCCCGCCAGCTACTGGAGGAGACCAGCCTGGGGGTGGAGACGGTGGCCCGGCGGTGCGGCTTCGGTGACGCCGCGACCCTCCGGCACCACTTCAGCCGGCGGGTCGGTGCCACGCCCCAGGCGTACCGTGGCACATTCCGCGACCGGGCCGCCGTCGGCTGAGCCAGCCGACAGTTCACCGCCGGCCCGGCGCACCTCGATACCGCCCGGCAGGTGCACCGCCCGCTGCCCACGCCACCGCATGACCAGCGCGTCGAGGGCGGTGACATGCCGGTACGCCAGGGCTCCGGCCGGCGCGCCGAGCCGCAGCGCCCAGCGGTGCAGCACCCGGGTCCGCACCGCGTCCGGCAGCTCGGCCAGGACCGGAACCGTCAGCCCACCCCCGGGTGTGGTGGCCTGGGCCGACGCGGCGTCGGCCAGCCCGTCGAGCGCGGCGTTGTCGGCGGCTACCAGCGTGGCGGTGCGCGCCAGGTTCGTCACCACCGCGGCACCGAGCGCGTCGACCAGGGCCGGCAGCACGTCGGCCCGGACCCGGGCCCGGGTGTACGCCGGGTCGGTGTTGTGCGGGTCGGTCCACGGGGTGAGGCCGAGCGCCACGCACGCCGCCCGGGTCTGCTCCCGCCCCACGTCCAGCAGCGGACGCAGCACCGGCACGCCGTCGACCTGGCGGGCCGGCGGCATCCCGGACAGGCCGGCCGGACCGGCACCCCGGGCCAGCGCCAGCAGCACCGTCTCCGCCTGATCGTCGCGGGTGTGGCCGAGCAGCACCGCGGCCGCCCGATGCCGGCGGGCCGCCCGGGTCAGCGCGGCGTAGCGGGCGGTGCGCGCCGCCGCCTCCGGGCCGCCTTCGGCACCGACCTCGACGGCGACGGTCTCGACCGGGTCGAACCCGGCCCGGGCCGCCCAGCCGGCCACGTCCCGGGCCCGCTCAGCGGACCCGGCCTGCAATCCGTGGTCGACGGTCACCAGTCCGGCGCGGACCCCGCAGCGGGGGGCGACGAACGCGACCGTGGCCGCCAGGGCCAACGAGTCCGGGCCGCCGGAGCAGGCCACCAACACCAGCCGGCCGGCGTGCCCGCGCAGCACCTGCCGGACCGCGACACGCAGCTCGGCGACTGCTGGAGCGAGCCTGGGCACCTGCGACTCAGGCGACAGTCGGCGGTGAACCGGAGATCGGGCCGTGCACCCGGGCCACCCAGGCGTCCGGATCGCCCAACTCCTCCAGCCGGGGCAGGGTCAACGGGGAGTCGAAGACCTTGTTGAAGCCAGCCATGCCGACCCGGTCCACCACACCGTGCACGAACTTGCGGCCTTCGGCGTACTGGCGCATCTTGACGTCCACGCCGAGCAGCCGGCGGATCGCCTTCTCCAACGGGTTGCCGGTCTCGCGGCGGCGGTTGAAGCCGGCCCGGATCTGCTCCACGGTTGGAATGATCTCCGGCCCGACCCCGTCCATGACGAACTCGGCATGCCCTTCCAGCAGGGTCATCAGCGCGGTCAGCCGGTCGAGTACGGCGCGCTGCGCCGGGGTCTGCACGATGTCCAGCACGCTGGCCCGGCTCTGCGGGTCGCGGATCGACTCGGCGAGGGTGCCGACCCCGCGCCGGACCCGGTCGACGAAGTTGTCGCCGCCGGCCTGTGAGGCGTCGACGAACGCCTGAACCTGGCCCAGGAAGTGGCCGCGCATCCACGGCACGGCGGTGAACTGGGTGCGGTGGGTGACCTCGTGCAGGCAGACCCAGAGTCGGAAGTCGCGCGGATCGGCGTGCAGCTTGCGCTCCACTTCGACGATGTTCGGGGCGACCAGCAGCAACTGGCCGGGATCGCCGGAGAACACCTCGTACTGACCGAGCACCCGGCCGGAGAGGTAGCCGAGCACCGTGCCGGCCTGCACCCCGGTGACCCGGGAACCGATCGCGTCGGTGAGCGCGCCCGGCTGTCGGTCCCCGGCCGCCCGGGAGACCAGCGGTGTGATCACGTCACGCAGCCCGGCGATGTTGGCGACGGCCCAGTCCCGCCGGTCGACCACCCGCACCGGCGGGTGCGCGACCTGGGCCTGCAGACCGGTGTACGCCACGACGTGTCCGGCCGCTTCGTCGGTGAGCCGGCGAAGGTCGTTCACCACCTCGGTCGCTTCGTCGAGCGAAGCCTTCGGCCCCGACTTACTCAGCGCGCCAGCGGTTGCGGCGGCCAGATCCCAGTCCACGAACTGCGCCATGCACCCACCGTACCCGGGTGACGCCCGCCGACCCTGGTGATCATGTCCCGGTCATCGGCAACCGCACCTGGCCAGGGTCGCGGCGATCCGGTCCAGGCTGGCCTGGGCGGCGTCGATGAGCAACGGCACCTCGTCGGCCAGCACCGCGAACGCCAGCAACCGGCCGTCGGCGGTGGTCACCGTGCCGGCCAACGCGTTGATTCCGGACAACGACCCGGTCTTGGCCCGCACCACGCCAGCGCCGATCCGTTGCGGGGCGTCCGCCGTCTGATACCGACCCTGCAGGGTGCCGGACCAGGCGGCGACCGGCAGACCGGAGAACAGCCCGGTCAGCGCGGGATGGTCGCCGCTGCCGGCGAGCACGGTCAACTCGGTCAGCAGCCCCGGGGTCACCCGGTTGCTGCGGGACAGGCCGCTGCCGTCGTACAGGTCGCTCTGGTCGGCCGGCAACCCGAGTTCAGCCAGTACGGCGTCGATCGCGACCGCCGCCCCGGCGAACGACGCGGGTTCGCCCCGGGCGATGGCGACCTGCCGGGCGAGCGCCTCGGCGAGGACGTTGTCACTGTCGGCGAGCATCATCTCGACCAGCCGGGCCATCGGCGGCGATTCGACCCGGGCCAGCTCGGCACCCGGGCCGGCCTCCGTCGGCTGGTCGGGGTTCGCCCCTGAGGACCGGTCGGGGGTCGCCGGCTGACCGGTCGCCGACCGTCCGGTCACCGACGAGGTCGGTGCGCCGGCGACCGCGTCGGTGCCGCCGACAGGCTGCGCCGCCGAGCCGGAGAGCTGGCGGGTGTAGCCGGCCGGTGTGGTGTCTACCGCGTCCGCCGGCAGCCCGAGAGCCCGGGCGAAGGCCCGGCCAGCAGCCAGGTCCGGTGCGGCCGAGCGTGGCGCCCAGCCTTTGGCGGCGGCGGGATCGGTCCGGGCACCGTCCACCATCAGCGCGGTGATCGCAGCCGCGTACCCGCCGGTCGGGATGTCGTCGTCCCACCCGGGCCCGAACGCCGGCCCGGAGAAGAGCGAACTGTCGATCAGCACTTTGGTCGGCGCCGTGTCGCCGAGTGCGGTACGGGTGGCGGCGGCCAGCACGTCGAGCCGGGCGGCCCCCGGGTAGAACCCGGTATCGTCGATCGACAAGGTCGGATCACCGCCGCCGACAAGCACCACCTCGCCGGGTGCGGCCCCCGCGACCACCCGGGTCGGGATCCGGTGTGTCGGCCCGACCGCGGCCAGCACCGTCGCCGCGGTGACCAGCTTGGTGGTCGACGCGGGCACGGTCAGCACCGCCGGTTCGCGACCGTACAGGACCGCGCCGGTCGTCATGTCCCGGACCGAGACGTGCACCCGGTCGCCGAGGCCGGATCGGCTGATCGCCTTGTCCAGCGTCTCGGTCAGCTTGGCTGTGGTGGGAACCGGGGCGTCCGCGGCCAACCCGGCCAGCACCGGGCCGGGCGTCGGCTCGGTGGACGTGCTCGGGCTAGGGCTCACCTCGGCGGCGCCGAGCCAGCCGGCAACCGGCCCTGGTTGGAGCACCGCGATCGAGGTTCCGCCGGCCAGCAGGACGGCACCGGCGACGGCGGCGATAAGCAACCGGGCCCGGCGCTGCCGGTCAGGTGACGACTGGCCGGCCGGTGGCGCCGGCTCGGCCGGCACAGACTCAGCCGGTACAGACTCGCCCCGCTCAGGCTCAGCCGGCACAGGCTCAGCTGACACAGGCTCAGCCGGCACAGGCTCAGCTGACACAAGCTCGCCCGGCACCGACTCGCCCGGCGGTACCGGTCTGGCGGTACCACGAGCCGGCACTGACGCGCGTCCCCGGTGGCCGCCGGTCGAGACGTCGGCCGGAGCAGCGTCGGTGCCGCCGGTCGCGGTCGGCACGGTGGCTCGGCCGGTCACAGGCGCCGACCCGGTGACCGGCGGGGTCGCTGTAACAGATGCCGTACCGGTGGGCGGCGGCGGGGCGACCGGCGGCGGGGCGACCCGGTCCGATGCCGGTGGAACCGGATTGCGCACACCGGCCGGGGCGGCGGCGGAGTCCTCCGACGGGACCGCCTGGTCACTTTTCGCAGATGGCCCGCTACCCTGCGATGCGGGGTCGGGCGCTCCGCCAGCCCGATCGGGTCCACCGACGGCTCCAGCGGACTGTGAGTCTTCCCTCCCCACCGGCCCCACCTCCCAACTGACGAACGGACTAGGCGACACTACTTGTGTTCACAAAGCGAGCGGGAGCCGAAACGGTCGGGCGGGGCAACGCCCGGACGGCGTACCGCTCTATTTCCGTAGCCAGCGCGGGCGACGAGGGAGCGTGAGTATGGATTTCGACGTTACGGTTGAGATCCCCAAGGGTCACCGGAACAAGTATGAGGTCGATCATGCGACCGGCCGGATCCGGCTGGACCGCACCCTGTTCACTTCGACGCAGTATCCAGCCGACTACGGTTTCATCGAGGGCACCCTGGGGCAGGACGACGACCCGCTGGACGCCCTGGTGCTCGTACCGGAACCCACCTTCCCAGGATGCCTCATCCGGTGCCGGGCGATCGGCATGTTCCGGATGAAGGACGAGAAGGGCGCCGACGACAAGGTGCTCTGCGTGCCGTACGAGGACCCCCGTCAGGAGCACCTGCGAGACATCCACCACCTCGGCGAGTTCGACCGGCTGGAGATCCAGCACTTCTTCGTCGTCTACAAGGACCTGGAGCCGGGCAAGTCGGTCGAAGGCGCGACCTGGGTCGGCCGGGTCGAGGCGGAGGCGGAGATCCAGGCGTCGTTCCGTCGCCGGGAGGCCGCCTTGGAGCGCGGCGAGTCGGCCCACTGACCTGGTCAGGCGTCGGGCTGCTCAGCCGGGCAGCCCGACCGCCCACCGGTAGAGCCCGAAGACGGCGCCGGCCAGCGGAACGACGCAGATCAGCACGGTGATCTCCAGCAGGTCGGCCGCCCGGCCCAGATACGGCGACGGTGACCGGCCGGCGTACCGGGCACCGGCTGCGGCGGTGGACACCGCGACCACGCCCCCAGCTACGACCAACGTCGGCGTCGACACCGGTAGGTACGCGGGCAGCACGCCGAACACGCACAGTGTCGTGGCCGCTGTCCCCGCGACGAGTAGCGGCAGCCGCTGCCGGGTGCTGACGAACGTCCGCGAGCGCAGCGACATCGCCAGCCCGACGACGCCGACCAGCACCACCCCGACCACCCCGCCGACCAGCACCAGCACCACGCTGGCCGCGACGCCGACGGCGGCGTACCCGATCAGCATCCCGGTGAGCAGCCGCTCGGCCCGGACCACGGCACGCGACACCAGGTCACCCGTCCCGACGACCGTCGGCACCTGGCCGAGCCGGACGGCGAGTCGGGGCAGCAACCCGACCCCGCAACCGACCACCACCAGCAGTCCGGCCGCCGCGCCGGACGCCCCGGTGACCGTCGACGCGGCGACGGCCGCCATCGAGCCGAGCCCGGCCACGGTCGCCACGGCGACGAAGATCGGCCCGCCGGCGGCCACTGCGGCCCCAGCGGTCACCGCCGCGCCCAGCAGCACCAGCAACCCGGTCGCCATGGCCGCGGCGGTCGGCCAGTCCTCGGGGCGGAGCCCGACCGGACCGCTGTCGCCGGCGGCGAGCAGACCCGCGGCGAACGCGTACGGCAACGAGCCGACCCCGAGCACGACGCCGGCCGCCAAGTCCCGCCAGGCCCGCCCGGCCAGTACCCCGACGACCAGCACCGCAGCCCCGACGAGGGCCGCCGCCCACGCCCGCTCGGCCGTTGCGGTGCCGGCCCCGACCAGCACCAGCCATCCCACGCCGAGCCACAGGCCGGCCGCGCCGAGCGCGTATCCTCTGGTCGTCGCGGCCGACCAGGTCCGACCCTGCTGTCGGGCGGCGGCCGCGATCGCCTCGGCGACGTCGTCGTACTCCGGCTCCGGCCAGTAGGTCCGTCCGGGCACCAGATGCAGCACGTCGCCGTCGTGGATCCCCTGCTGGTGCAGCGCCTGCCCGGCGGACACCGGTACTCCGTCCGCCCGACGCAGCACCCAGCCGCCGTGCCGTTCACCGTCGTCGGCCAACCCGTCCCCGTTGTGTCGCAGCAGTTCCGGCAGCAGTTCGGCGACCGGCACGTGTCCGGGCAGGGCGAGATCCAGTCGGCGGCGCGGTCCGCAGACGGTGATCCTGGCCAGGCTCACGTTCATCGCCCCTCCGCAACGCCGCAACGCCGCAACGGCCGGGCCGGTGTCGGCGCACCGACTCGGCGCTCTGCTCGCCGATCCATTGCGGAACACTCTACGTAGGTGTTAGCTGACGCGATGGCGGGCATCGTCCTCACCAGATCCGAGCGTCGTCCGGCACCCGAGATCCCGGCCGGGGAGGTCCGCATCCCGCCGCCGCCGCAGGTCGCCGATCCGGACTCCGGCCGCTGGCAACGCCTGCTGGCCCTGCTGCCGATGGCTGGCGGATCGGTGGCGATGGCGGTGCTGCCGGGCCGCGACGGCGGGGTCTACCCGTACCTGACGGCCGCAGTGTTCGGGGTGTCGACGCTGGCCATCTTGGCGACCAGCTGGAACTCCACACCTGGCACCGGCGCGCGGTCCGCGACCGACCTGGCCCGGCGTCGCTACCTACGGCAGTTGGCCGGCCTGCGCAGCCAGGTCCGGGGGACCGTGGACCGGCAACGAACGGCGCTGAACTACCGGTACCCGGAGCCCGGTCGGTTGTGGTCGACGGCGGCGAGCAGCCGGGTCTGGGAGCGCCGACCGCATGACCGGGATTTCGCGACCGTACGGGTCGGGGTCGGATCGCGCCCACTCGCCACCCCGCTCGTGCCGCCGGCCGACGACCGGCCGGTGGACGAGATCGAGCCGCTCACCGCTGCGGCGTTACGCCGGTTCATCGACTCGTACTCGGTGGTACCTGGGTTGCCGATCGTGGTCGGACTGCGCGACGTCGCCCGGATCTTCGTCGTCGGACGGCCGGACGACACCGACAGGCCCGGCGCCGAGCAGCTGCCGGCAGCCGACCCGGCGCTCGACGCCAGCGGGTCCGGCGACGATGCCCCGGACGGGGCGCCGGCCGCGCTGGTCCGCGCGGTGCTGGCCCAGCTGGCCGTCCTGCACGCCCCGGACGACCTGCGCATCGCGGTCTACGCGCCGGCCGACCGTCGCGACCGGTGGGAGTGGGTCAAGTGGTTGCCGCACGCTGGTCATCCGCAGCGCACCGACGCCACCGGCCCGCTGCGGTTGGTCGCCGGCAGCGCGGTGGAGCTGGCCCGGCTGCTGGACTCGTTGTCCCCCGCGCACGTCGTGGTGGTGTGCGACGGCGCCGATCCGACCGGCGGGACCGGGGCGGACGGCGGGACCGATCCGATCGACGGGTGCGGGAACGGCGTCACCGTGGTCCAGGTGGGCGTACCGGCACCACGGATACTCGACCGGGTCACCGTGGAGCTCTCGGTCGACCCGTCCGGTCGGCTGGTCGTCCGTGAGCCCACCGGGCCCACTCACACCGGAACGGCCGACCGGCTGGGTGTCGTCGAAGCGGAGGCCCTCGCCCGGCAGCTCGCCCCGTTACGGCTCGCGCCGAACAGCGGGCCGGCCCGGTCCGCCGCAGTGGCCCAGGCGGACCTGGTCCAGCTGCTCGGCTTCGGCAGCGGTGGGGCCGGTGCCCGCTGGTGGACGACGGCCGGACCGGACCGCAGCCCTTCAGTCGACCGCCACCTGCGGGTCCCGTTCGGGGTCACCGCCGAGGGGCACCCGGTCGAGCTCGATCTCAAGGAGTCGGCGCTGCATGGCATGGGGCCGCACGGGCTGGTGGTCGGCGCCACCGGCTCCGGCAAGTCCGAGCTGCTCCGTACGCTGGTCCTCGGGTTGGCGCTCACCCACCCGCCGGAGTCGTTGAATCTCGTCCTGATCGACTTCAAGGGTGGTGCCACGTTCGCCGCGCTGGATCGATTGCCGCACACCGCAGCGGTGATCACCAACCTGGCGCAGGAGCTACCGTTGGTGGACCGGATGGCCGACGCGCTGCACGGTGAGGTGGTCCGCCGCCAGCAGCTGCTACGCCGGGCGGGCAACCTGACCAGCCGACACGACTACCTGCGGGTGCAGCCCGCCGACGAGACCCTGCCGCCGCTGCCGTCACTGGTGATCGTCTGCGACGAGTTCACCGAACTGCTCACCGCAAAGCCCGACTTCATCGACATCTTCCTGCAGATCGGCCGGGTCGGACGGTCTCTGGGGATACATCTGGTGCTCGCCTCACAACGAGTGGACGAGGGCCGGTTACGGGGACTGGACACCCATCTGGCGTACCAGATCGGGCTGCGGACCTTCTCGGCGCTGGAGTCGCGGGCGGTCCTCGGCGTACCGGACGCGTACCACCTGCCCCGCGAGCCGGGCCACGGTTTCCTGCGGTACGGCACCGGGTCACCGGTCCGGTTCCGGGCCGCCTACGTCTCCGGGCCGTACCGCCGACCGGCCCCGCGCCGGGTCGGTGGTCCCCGCCCGACGCCCAGGCTGTACGGCTTTCGGACACACCCGGTGCCAACGGCCGCCACCCAGCCGGAACCGGCAGGAGCGCAGTCGGGCGTCGACGCCAGCCTGCTCGAGGTGAGCATCGACCGGCTGGCCCGGTACGGTCCACCGGCGCACCGGATCTGGCTGCCGCCGCTGGGCGAGCCACCCCGGCTGGCCGACCTGCTCGGTCCGGTGCGGCTGGTGCCCGGTCGGGGTCCGGCCGTGGCCGATTCGGACCGGTCGGGGCGGCTGCGGGTGGCCGTCGCCGCCATCGACAAGCCGTACGAGCAGCGCCGGGATCCCTTGTGGTTGGATCTGGACGGGGCCGCCGGGCACGTCGCGGTGGTCGGCGCACCCCAGAGCGGAAAGTCCCAGCTGATCCGGACATTGATCTGCGCCCTGGCGCTGAGCCGTTCGCCGGCCGAGGTGCAGGTGTACTGCCTTGACTTCGGCGGCGGCGCGTTGGCCGGGCTGCGGGACCTGCCACACGTCGGCGGGGTGACGGTCCGCACCGATCCGGCGACGGTAAGGCGTACCGTCGCCGAGGTCACCGACCTGCTCGCGAGCCGGGAGCGGTGGTTCGCCCGGGACGGGGTGGAGTCGATGGCCGCGTACCGCGCCCGCCGCGGGACCGGGTCCGGCAGTACGCCGGACGATCCGTACGGTGACGTCTTTCTTGTCGTCGACGGCTGGACCACCCTGCGCGGCGAGTACGACGACCTGGAGCCGTCGATCACCGACCTGGCCACCCGGGGCCTGTCGTACGGGGTGCATCTGGTCGCCTCGGCACCCCGCTGGGCTGACTTCCGGCCGGCGCTGCGGGATCTGTTCGGCTCCCGGCTGGAGCTGCGGCTCGGCGACCCGATCGATTCGCTGGTGTCGCACCGGTCGGCGGCCAACGTGCCACCGGGGTCGCCGGGCCGCGGGATCACCAGCGACGGCCTGCACTTCCTCACCGCCGTAGCCTCGGTGTCCACCCTGGCCGAGGCGTTCGCGGACGGCTGGGCGGGGCCGGCGGCACCGCCGATCCGGCTGCTACCGGACCTGCTGCCGTACGCCGCATTGGACCGGACCAGCACGGCCGGGCTCCGGCTGCCGATCGGGCTGGCCGAGTCGGACCTGCGGCCAGTGTCGATCGACTTCGCCGCGGATCCGCACCTGCTGCTGTTCGGCGACGCGGAGACCGGCAAGTCGAGTTTCCTTCGCGCCCTCGCCACTACCGTCGCCGGTCGGTTCGCCCCCGAGCAGGCCCGGTTGATCATTGTCGACTACCGCCGCGGCCTGCTCGGCGCGGTGGACACCGACCACCTGATCGGTTACGGCGGCAACGCGTCGCACACCACCGACCTGATCGACTCGGCCGCGGATCATCTGCGTCGGCGGCTGCCCGGACCGGACGTCACCGCCGCGCAGTTGGCCGGCCGATCCTGGTGGACCGGGCCTGAGCTGTTCGTCCTGGTCGACGACTACGACCTGGTCGCGGCCGGGTCGGTGAACCCGATCCAGCCGCTGATGGAGTATCTGGTGCACGCCAGGGACGTCGGTCTACACCTGGTGCTCGCCCGACGCGTCGGGGGCGCCGGGCGGGCCCTGTACGAGCCCGTCGTCCAGCAGTTGCGCGAGTCGTCCGCCGCCGGTCTGGTGCTTTCCGGCGACCCTGACGAGGGGCAACTTGTCCGCGGGGTCCGCGCGGCGCGGCTGCCGCCCGGCCGGGGTCGGCTGGTCACCCGTCGGGACGGCGTCCGTCTGGTGCAACTGGCGTACCTGCCGGCGGCCGATCCGACCGGACCCACGGGCGGCGCGAACCGGCTATCGGCTTCCCCCAAGACTGCTTCTGACAGTGCAGAATCGCGGTAACCTCCGTGCAGCAAGTGTCTGCTGGGGTGAGAAGGCCAGATTGTGACGTCGTTGCCGCGCCATCCACGCAGCGCCGCCCGTTGGCTCGTCGGGGCGGCGCTGGTGCTGGTCACCGCCGTCAGCGGCCCGGCCGCGCCACCCGGGCCCGAGCCGGAACGCACCGGCACGGGTTCCGCAGCGGTGGCGAGCGCCGCGCTTCCCGTCCGGTACGACCCGGTCCGGGACGAACAGTGGCAGTTGCGGGAGTTGTCGGCGACCACCGCCTGGCAGTACGCCACTGGCGCCGGGATCACCGTCGCGGTGATCGATTCCGGGGTAGACGCCAGCCACATCGACCTCGCCGGCCAGGTACTACCCGGGATCGACTTCGTCGACGACGGTGACGGCTGGTCCGACCCGGTCGGACACGGCACCACCGTCGCCGCGCTGATCGCCGGCCGTGACGACGACGAGGACGGGGTGCTCGGGCTCGCCCCGGACGCCCGGATTCTGCCGGTCCGGGTGCTCGACGAGGAGAACCGCTACGACGACGCGCTGGTCGTCGCCAAGGCGGTCCGCTGGGCGGTCGACAACGGGGCCCGGGTGATCAACCTGTCGCTGGGCGGCAGCGGCGACAGCCCGGCGCTGGCCGCCGCGCTGGACTACGCGTTCGCCAGCGACGTCGTCGTGGTCGCCTGCACCGGCAACGTTTCGGCCAACGGCACATCGCGGGTCTGGTATCCGGCCCGGGAGCCAGGCGTCGTCGCCGTCGCCGGGATGGACCGGGGTGGCGAGCAACTGTGGGCCGGTTCGATCACCGGGCCGGAGACGGTCCTCGCGGCACCCGCGACCGGGCTGATCGGTGCCCGACCGGACGGCTACTGGCAGGTGCAGGGCACCAGCTTCGCCGCGCCGCTGGTGGCCGCGACCGCGGCGCTGATCCGGTCCCGGTTCCCGGAGATGTCGGCGGGCACGGTGGTCACCCGGCTCATCGAGACCGCCCGTGATTTGGGCGCGCCGGGCCGGGACGACCGCTACGGCTTCGGCCTGGTCGATCCGGTAGCCGCGCTGACCGACGGGGTCGACGCGGTGCCGCGCAATCCGCTCGACGACAACCGGACCCCAGGTGTGGTCGGCTTCGGCCCGGCTCCCGGTCTGGAGTCCGCGGCGCCGACGTTGGCCGGCGGCTCGACCCGGATGGGCGGTCAGGACACCGGCGACCAAGGCGCCGGATGGGCGATCGGGCCGATCAGCGGACAGCGCAGCGAAAGCGGCCAAGGGCTGCTCAGCAGTGGTCTGCTGCTGCTGGTAACGGCCGTAATCGGCACCTGGCTGGCCCGGCGGATGCGGATGACGACGGCGGCTGCCCGCAGCGACGTCAGGCACACTCGCCGGTGGCGGTCCGGCGGGTACTCCGTACTCCCAGAACCGCCGCCGCCGACGCCTCCTCGGCGGTGACCGCGAATCCGGTGTTCGGGTCGTCCGCCGCCGCCGCGAAGATCACCCCGAGGACGAGTCCGTTGGCCGCGACCAGCGGCCCCCCGGAATTACCGGAACGGACCAGCGCGCGGATCGTGTAGACCTCGCGGAGGACCTCACCGTCGTCATAGATGTTCGGGCCGGTGATCGGTCCGACGTCGCGGACCCGGGCGGACTGCGCGTCGTACGGCCCGTCCAGCGGGAAGCCGAGCACGATCGCGTCGGCACCGGACGGGGCCGGACGGTCGGCGAACGGCATCACCGGAGCCGGCAGGTTCGGCACGTAGATGACCGCCAGGTCCCGCTCCGGGTCGTAGACCACCACTCGGCCGTTGTGCCGCTCGCCCAGAACCTCCACCGCCACGGTCTGCGTACCGGCGACCACGTGCGCGTTGGTCATCACCCGGTCCTCGGCGTAGACGAACCCGGAGCCTTCGATCCGGCGGGAGCAGCGGGGCGCGGAGCCGAGCACCTTGACCACCGACCGCTGGGCGTTCGCCACCACCTCGGAGCCGGCCAGCGCCGGGTCCGGGGCCGGCACCTCGCGGACCCGGGTCGGGGTGAGCCCGCCGAAGACGTTCGGGAAGCCGCGGGTGTCGACGGTGTCCCGCAGCGCGTTGGACAATGTCTGCGCCTGCGGTGGCATCACCCGGTCGATGCCGTTGAGCAGGGCGCTGTTGCGTACCGCCCCGGCCAGGCCGGGCATCGCGGAGGAGCCCAGTGGCACCGCGACCAGCCAGGCCACGAGCAGCACCGCCACCAGCGAGATCGCCGCCCCACCCAGATCGTCGGCCCGGCGCCCCACCGGGCTGGTGATGGCGTGCCGCAGCCGGGAGCCGGCCCAGCCAGCCAGTGCCTGGCCGAGGACGGCGAGGCCGAACACCGCGACCAGTGACACCACGACCCGGGCCACAGTGTCGACGAACTGTCCAGCCAGCAGCGGCCCGAGCTGCAGACCGACCAGCGCGCCGCCGATGAACCCGGCGAAGGACAGCACCCCGATCAGGAATCCCTGGCGGTAACCGCTGATCGCGAACACCAACATGAGCAGCAGCAGCACGACGTCGACGGCGGACACCCATCAAGACTACGGGCACCCGGCGAGCGGCCCGGCCGGCAGACGGACGTGGCGGCCGGCGGTCAGCCCGGCAGGCCGGCGGAGCCGTCCACAGTTGCCGCATCGCCGCCGGACCGGTCACCGAGCGTGTCGGGCAGACCGGCGGCCGACGGATCGCCGCCGGGCGACGGCTCGGGCGGCAGGTCGATGATCCGACCCGTCGGCCAGGCGCCGGCCCAGCCGGCCATGTCCAGCAGCGCGGACAGCACCCCGGCGGTGAATCCCCAGACCAGCATGCCGCGCACCTGGAAGGCTGGTGACACCCAGCCGCTCGGGTGGCGTACCTGGAGTCGGTTGTCCGGGTCCACCAGCTCATCGACCGGCAACCGAGTGACATGCGCCACTTCTTCCGGTTGTCGGGGATGCACCGGATGTGGCCGATGCCACCAGCCGAGCACCGGGGTGACCACGAAGCCGCTCACCGGGATCCACAGCCGGGGCAGTTGGGCGAGCACGGTGACGCTGCCCGGGTCCAGCCCGACCTCCTCCTCGGCCTCCCGTAACGCAGTCGCCCGCGCGTCCCGGTCGCCCGGGTCGGCCGCGCCACCCGGGAACGCGGGCTGCCCGGCGTGGTTACGCATGGTCGCGGCCCGCTGCAGCAGCAGCACGTCGGGCTCACCCGGCCGATGCTCGCCGAGCAGGACCAGCACCGCACTCGGCCGACCACCCCGGGCCGGGGTCGCCACCCGGGTGAAATCGGCGGTACGGGCGGAGCGCACCCGGGTGAGCAGCGGCTGCCACCAGGCCGGCAACGGTTCGGAGGGCAGTGGATCGGTCACGGGGCCACCGTCAGACCCAACTCGCGCTCGACGAGGTCGGCGAGCGTGGCGTCGTCGACGGTGCCCTCGTACGTCCGACGAATCTCCCCGTCTGCGTCGACGAACAGGGTCAGCGGCAGGCCGACCCGCTCGACCGCCAGCAGCAGCTCGCGGTCCCGGTCGACCAGGCTCGGGAACCGCAGCCCCAGATCCTCCGCGACGGCGACGGCAGGGTCCCGGTCGTCGTAGGTGTTGACGCCGATCAGGTGCAGCTGCCCGGCGGTACGGTCGGCGAGGCGTTGCAGCGCCGGCAGCTCCTCCCGGCAGGGCTGGCACCAGGAGCCCCAGAAGTTGATCACGGCGGGTCCGCGTACCGCTGCGACGTCTATGACCGTCCCGTCGGCGAAGCAGGCCAGGCTGACGTCGGGCAACGGGGTGCCGCCGCCCGGCGTACCGACGTCGGTCGACGGTTGCGGCGCGGCGACGGCTGACGCAGCGGGCGGCGCGGTCAGACCGGCGCAGTCGGCGAACGGGACCGCTCCGGACGCTCCGGCAGCATCGCCCGCCCCGGCACCCGGGTCGGTGGTGCAACCGGACGCCACCAGCAGTAACGGCACCAGGGCGGCGGCGAACAACGGCCCGGGCCTGAGCCAGCGGCCGGCGCTCATGGCACCTCGGCGGCGACGGCCGCCGCCGGCACCAGGTCGGCGGGGATTCCGGCCTGCTCGGCCAGCTCCCTCGCGCGGGGGCCCTTGAGCAGCTTCACCGCCTCGGCCGAAGCGGTCGGACCGGTGCCGTACGCCGGGCAGAGCGGGGCGAGCGTACACGCGCCGCAGGCCGGTCTGCGGGCGTGGCAGACGCGTCGGCCGTGGAAGATCACCCGGTGGGACAGCATCGTCCAGTCCCGGCGCTCGATCAACGCGCCGACCGCGTGTTCGATCTTCACCGGATCGGACTCATCGGTCCACGCCCAGCGGCGGACCAGCCGTTGAAAGTGCGTGTCGACGGTGATGCCAGGGACGTCGAACGCGTTACCGAGGATGACGTTCGCGGTCTTGCGGCCGATCCCGGGCAGCTCGACCAGCTGCGGCAGACGACGCGGTACCGCGCCCGCGTACCGCTCGGTCAATGCCTGACCGAGCCGGATCAGCGAGCCGGCCTTGTTGCGGAAGAAACCGGTCGGCCGGATCAGCTCCTCCAGCTCGGCCCGGTCGGCGGCGGCGTAGTCGGCGGCCGTCGGGTAGCGGGCGAACAGCTTCGGGGTGACCTCGTTGACCCGCTTGTCGGTGCACTGCGCGGACAGAATGGTGGCGACCGCCAACTGCAGCGGACCGTCGTGGTCGAGCTCGCAGTGCGCGTCCGGATGGATCTGCGCCAGCAGTCGCGCCATCCGCCGGGCACGACGTTTGCGCCCCAGGTCGGTCTCGGTGCGCACGGCCCGGGCCGCCACGGGCCCGGTGGCTGCGGTTCCGGTGGCCCCGGCCGGGGCGGTCGCGGCTCGGGGGGCTGGCGGTGTCACACCGGCCAGCCTACGTCGGCGGGTCAGTCAGACGGTGGTGAGATGGTGCCGTCGTCGTCGAACTGGGCGCCGGTCTGCGGAAAGTCCGACCCGCTCAGCTCCCGGACCAGGTCGAGCCCGCGGCGTTGCTCGTCGACGACGGGCAGCCCGTTGCCGTTCATGTAGGTGGCGACGAACTCACCGTCGACCCAGTCGCCGTCCGGGTCGAGGGTCACCTTCAGCACCCCGCCCCAACCCAGCCGGCCGTTGTTGTTCAACGTGCCGCCGCCACCGGCGAAGTTCCCAAGGCTGTACGCGATCAGCCGGCCCTGGTAGAACTCCATGCCGCGCAGCACGTGCGGGCCGTGGCCGACAATCAGGTCCGCCCCGGCGTCGATCATCGCCCGTCCGAAGGCCATCGGATCGCCACGGTTCTCTCCCGCGAACAGCTCCGTGCCCGGGGTGACCCGGGTCATCTCCGCTCCCTCGGCACCCATGTGGACCTGCACGACGACCAGGTCGGCCTGCTCGTCGGCGCGCCGGACCACCTCAGCTGCGGCGTCCAGGTTGATCAGACTGTTGTTCGGCGGGGAGTACGAGGAGAAGCCGGCCACCGCGACGCTGACCCCCTCGACGTCCAGCACGGTGATCTGGTCGAGCGCGCCGGTGTGCCGCATACCGTGCTCCTCCAGCGTCTGCTGGGTGTTGCGGTATCCGGCCTCGCCGTAGTCGTACCCGTGGTTGTTGGCCTGGTTGAGCAGCATGAACCCGGCGTCACGCAGGTGAGCCGCGTACTCGGGTGGGGCCCGGAACTGGTGGCACTGGGCGGCGCCCGGGGCGCACTTGCCGGTGCCGGTGTCGACCGTCAACGGCTCCTCCAGGTTGCCCATCACCAGGTCGGCGGCGAGGGCCTCGGTCACCGAGTCGAAGAAGCCGGCACCGTCGTCGGGCGGCAGCCGGTCGGGGGCGTTGCCGAGCACGATGTCGCCGGTAGCCGACATCGAGATTTCCTGCGGCTCCGGCGACGTAGCGGCGGTCGGCGACGCCACCGCCGGCGACGCGGCCGACTGCCACTGCGGTTCGGATCCGGACCGGTCGATCCCGCCGAGCGCGACGATGCCGACCAGCACGGCACCGAGCAGAACGGCGGTCAGCACGACGATCGACAGGACGGGTCGGCCTGCGGCGGGCTCCTGCCGCCGGTGCCCCCGGGCGGCACGCTGGGCGTCACTCACTGGCGTGACCCTACCGGCCGGGGGTCCCCGGCGACGACAACCGTCCGGCCGGTTTGTTGCTGTGTCCGATCTGCCGTCCTTGCGAATCCGCCGCGCCACCATGCCGGGAAGTGCCGCCGCGTACCGCCGCGTGCGCCACCCGGGCGAGCCGCGCGCCCCACGTCGACCGGGGACCGCCGTACCGCTGCTCCGGCCCGTCGGGCGGACAGAGCACCACCACCGCGTCGGTCGCCGTGCCGGTGGCCCGCAGTCCGAGCTCGACCAGCGCCTGGGTCTTCGCCTCGGTGATGGTGGCGACCGCGTTCACCAGGGCGGCCTCACCGAGCCGTACCGGAAGCGCCGCCACGATGTTGATCGTCCCGGCCGGCGGCTGAGCGGGGCCGGCGGCGCTCGGCGCGGCGGCCAGCACCGGGGTGCCGAGCCCGACGGTCGCCCACACCTGCACGCCGGCCTCGTCGCGGGCCACCATCCGACGCACGTCCACCCCGGTGAGCAGGCCGACACCGGGTCCGCGCAGGTCCGCCTGCTCGGCCAGACCGACGAGGTGGGTGTCGGGGTCGTCGCGGTGGTACGACATCGGCACGGTCGCGTTGATCACCCACCAGCGCAGCCCGATCCCGCCGCCGAGCGGGGCGGAGCTGATGGCCAGTAGCGGCTCGGTGAGCGCCCAGCAGGCGTACGGCAGGGTCCGACCGCCCTCGTTGCGGGTGGTGAACCATGGTCGGGCGACGTCGGGAGACACCGGTCGACGATACGGCGTCCGCCGGTCGCACGGCGGTGACCGGTCGGCGTGCGTTGTGCCGCATATTAACGACGGATCCACCCTGTTGGGTTACGCTCCTGGATCAAGATTCGGAGGGTGCGCATCCGGCCAGGGGCGGAGTGCACCTAGACTGACTGCGCGCGGCTGGTCACGGCTGGGGTGCCGGGGAACGGACGCCGCGCAGGCGGAGGTGCGCGATGGACGAGGTGCTGGCTCGTAGCGGGATCTTCCAGGGCGTGGACCCGGAGGCCGCTGAGGCACTCGCCAAGGAGATGGAGACGATCGAGGCCCGCAAGGGCGAGGTCGTCTTCAACGAGGGTGAGCCGGGTGACAGCCTGTACATCGTGCTCACCGGCAAGATCAAGGTCGGCCGACGGGCGGCCGACGGGCGGCAGAACCTGATCGCCGTGATGGGCCCGTCGGACATGGTCGGCGAGCTGTCACTGTTCGACCCCGGGCCGCGTACCGCCACCGCGACCGCCGTCACCGACACCCGCCTCGCCCGGCTGCGCAAGCAGGCGCTGCGGCCCTGGCTGAACAATCGGCCGGAGATCGCCGAGCAGCTGCTGCGGGTGCTTGCCCGACGGCTGCGCCGGACCAACGACGCCCTCGCCGACCTGATCTTCACCGATGTACCGGGGCGGGTAGCCAAGAATCTGCTGCAGATGGCCGGCCGGTTCGGCACCCGCGACGGCGGGGTGCTGCGGGTGACCCACGATCTCACCCAGGAGGAGATCGCCCAGCTGGTCGGGGCCTCCCGGGAGACGGTCAACAAGGCGCTGGCCGACTTCGCCTCCCGGGGCTGGCTGCGGCTCGACGGCAAGAGCATCATCATCCTCGACCCCGAGCGGCTCGCCAGGCGCGCCCGGGTGTGACCCGGCGGCGGATCTGCCCGGGGACCTGCGGCAGATCCGCCCCGGACGGGGCAACGGTTGGCTCACCTCACCGAGGCGGTCGCCCGGCAGACCGCGTCCACCGGGGTGACCGGTCGGACCTCCCGCCCCAACGCCTGCAGCAGCGAGTCCTCGATGTGGAACCCGTGCACCCAGAGGCGGTAGCGCGCTAGATCCGCCTCGCTCGGGCAGAGCACCTGCGCCTCCACGTCGTCGGTCGGCACGTACCGGACGCCGCCCTGTTCCTGCAGAATGGCCACGCTCGCGTCGTCGACCGCGATCACGCTGCCCCGGATGTGCTCGGTCTCCCCGCCCGGCACCTCGATGGTGGTCACTGTGCTGGGCAGCACCGGCGCGGTGGCCACCGAGTACGACGTCCAGGCCAGCGCGATCATGACGGTGAGCTGACCGGACGCGACCAGCAGGTGCACCGTGCCGGGCAACACCGGGCCGGTCACCACGAGGGCCAGCAGCGGCGGCGCGGCCAGGATCAGCACCACGAACCACTCTCCGGTGGTCGCGGCCTCGACCAGGGTCGGCGCGAGTAGACCGTAGTAGCCGAGCAGCAGCAGGGCGAACAGGGTCAGCCGGGTCGTCCGGCGGTCGTCCGGCGGGTCCCCGGCCGTGCGGCGCTCGTCCACCGTACGGGTCAGCAGCTGGGCGGTGGCCGCGATCGCCGGCAGCAGCAGCGGCAGATAGAGGATTTTCCAGGTCACTACCGCGACCAGCAGGGTGACGATCAGGAACCAGACGGGCACCACCCGCATCCAGCGGACCAGCAACGGCGGTTTCGGGCGGGCCCACCGCCGCTGGTCGTTGTCGACGCTGACGGTCAGCACCGCGCTGATCGCGAAGAGGGCCACCATCGCACCCGAGACCACCCGGCTCGCGGTGCTGACAAAGGCAGCGACCAGGTTCACCGGGTTGACGTTGGCGGCCAGCAGCAGGGTGGTCTGCAACTCGCCGCCGGCCTCCACGACCAGCCGGAGCACCGAGATGATCGCCGGGGCGCCGACCACCACGCTCCAGAACTGCTGCGCCGCCCGGTTCCGCCGGTCCGCCTCGTCGACCGGGCGTTCCGCGGCGGTCACCGCCGGTTCTTGTCGTCGTGGTCCACCAGGTCGGGCGCGCCGTCCGGCCGGGGCTGGCTCGCCTCACCGAGCCACTGGCCCAGATGGTTGTTGTACGCCGTCTCCCAGGCGTTCGCCTCGTCCCGCTGGTCCCGCTGGTAGCTCTTGTCCAGGAAGTAGCTGACCAGGTCACGGAGATTTTCATCCTCGACCGGGACGCCGATGCCCAGCTCTTCCTCAACGCCGAACGGCATGTCGACGATGGCGAGTTCGTCGGGGTTCTCCGAGCGGAGTCCGGCGAGGATGGTCTCGTCGGAGACCATCGCCTGGAACTCGCCGGCCAGGATGCCGTCCCGACAGGCGGCCGGGTTGTCGGCCTGCTGGTGCGGGATCCCGCGTTCCCTGAGCATCGCCTCGGTGGTGGAGCCGCCAGCGACGCAGACGGTGTACTCCTCGCTGTTCAAATCGGTGATCGTGGTGATCTCGTTGACGTACTCGGTGGCGACGAGCACCTCAGGTGTGGTGATCAGGTACGGACCGGCGAACCCGACCCGCTTCTCACGTTCCTCGGTGATGGAGAAGCTGGCCACCACGATGTCGACCTCGCCGCTGCGCAACTTCTCGATCCGGTCCTCGGTGTCCAGTGGCACCCACCTGATGCTTTGGTCACCGAAGCCGAGGGAGTCGGCGATGTAGCGGGCGATCTCGATGTCGAAACCGTGGTACGCGTTGTTTCGCCGAAATGACATCAGCGGAATGTCAACATTGACGCCGATGCGCAACTCGGTCCGCTCGCTGATGGTCGAGGCCTCCCGGAGATCCCGCACGGTCGGCCGGTCCGGCGGCTGGTTGTCCTCACACGCGACGAGAGCGACCAGGACCAGGGTAGAAGCAACGGCTATTGTGGTCATCGTCTGCCGGGTGCGGTGGTTGAGGTATGTGCGGAACCTGGTGGATTTGTCAGCCATGGAAACCTCACGACTGCGACAGTCAGGATCGGTTACGTCTCGGACAGCCGTCCACATTGCCGGCTCTGCTCAGAGTAATGGCTGCCGGCAAGATCTGACCCCGTCGAGTTGCACCGCGCGAGCCGTACACCTCGCGGTGTCGGATGGCCTGCACCGCCGCGTCGCGGTCGGCGTACCGACGGACGGTGAACTCGTGCGGCCGAACCCGTTCAGCGCCGCGACCGTTGCGCAACTGCCAGGTCAGGCCAACCACCCGGATAGTCGGACAGCCGAGACTTACGCCAATGTCAGTTACCGGGCGGCCAGGGTCGGGCCGAACAGTTGACCGGGCCCCTTGCCCGCCAGGCACCGGTACTGGTGGTCACCGGCGGCGAGCTCCGCCGGTTCCGGAAGCAGCACCGCGTACTGCCAGTCGTTGGCGTCCATCCGCAGGGTGAACAGCCGGAAGCTCTCCGCCCCGCAGGCCTCGACGACAGCCGGGTCGGACCGGATCGCGGCATGGTCGGCGGCTCGCAACCGGGTCGGCAGCTCACCGACCGCGAACGTCTCCCAGGTGTGCCGGCCCGTGCAGGCGGTCGCGGTCAGGGTACGCGGAGAGTTCGACACCCGGCCGTTGAAGCATTCGATATCGTCCGGACAGCGCAGCTCCGGTCGCAGCGTCAGGTGGCAGTTCGGCAGCGCCGCGCCCGCCGGACCACCGCCGGTGGGGTCGCTGACAGGGCTCTCACTGGCCACCGCACCGGTCGTCCGCTGGTCGGCTCCGGTGATCGGGGGAAACGTGGTGGGACCGGAGCCCTTGGCCACGATCCAGGTGCCCAGGCTGGTCATCGCGAGCAGCACCAGCAGGCCGAGCCCGCCGGCAAGGGTCCGCAGCCAGGAACGGACCGCGTTGTCAGGCGAGGTGCCCGGCCGGCCGGCCGACGGGCCGGCAGCCGGCGGCGGCGGGCCGGACGGATTGGCAGCCGGCGGCGACGGGCCGGGCGGATTGGCAGCCGATGGCGACGGGCCGGGTCGTTGCCCGGGCACCTGCCCCGGCTCCGGCGGGGGCGGCACCGGGACGCTCCAGGACGCGTTGCGCTCCGGCCGGGACGGCACCGGGGTCGTCGGGTCGGCCCAGCTACTCGACCCGGCCGGTGGCCCGCCGGAGACCGGGGCGATCGAGAACGGCGGCCGGTGCGGGGCGGCCGGGCTCCAGTGCTGACCGAGCGGCACCGCCGCCAGCATGTCCCGCAGCACGACCGCCGGAGGTCGGGCGGCGGGATCGTTCGCCATCCCCTGGCGTAGTACGTCGACGAGCGCCGGGTTGACCCCGGGCAGGTCCGGCAGCGGCCGGTCGAACATCTCCAGGAGAGCCACCAGGCTCGGGTTGCGCTCGTCGTCCCAGCGTGGCGGCTTGCCGCGCATGATGGCGTACAGGGTGGCGCAGAGCGCGTAGACGTCGGCGGCGGCCGACGGCGGACGGTGCTGGAACGACTCGGGTGGCGCGTACGCCGGGGTCAGCACCTCCAGGGTGACCGAGGCGTCGCGGTGCTCGACCAGCACGGCCAGGCCGAAGTCGGCCAGGGCCGGCTCGTTGAACCGGGAGTAGAGGATGTTGGCCGGTTTGACGTCGCGGTGCAGGACGCCGAGATGGTGGGCGTCGGCGAGCGCGTCCGCGATCTTGACCCCGACGTCACGGGCCTCGAAGGCGTCCAGCGGGGAGGTGCGCATCCGGTCGGCGTACGAGCCGTCGCACATCTCCATGATCAGGTACGGGTGGAGATCCCCGGTGACGCCGACGTCGAAGAGGTCCACCACATGCGGATGGGACGACATCCGCCCGGCGGCACGCGCCTCCCGCATGAACCGGCGCTGGTCCCGCTCGTTGTCCAGAGCCCGGTTCTCCACCTTGACGGCGACCTCCCGGCCGACCGACTCCTGGACCGCACGGTAGACGGTGGCGTAGCCGCCTCTGGCAAAGACCGACAAATCTGACAGTCCAGGCACTGTGGGGAACGGCAGCGCGCTCGGCAGTCTGTCGTTCACACGGTAAACGGTACCCAAGACCCCGGACAGCCGGGGCGACCCCGGGCCCCCGGGTCAGCTGTCGCCAGCCGACCGGCCGGTGCCGGGCGACGGTACGCCGACCCGGCGGCGACGTTCGGTCAGCAACGCCACCCCGGTCACCACCGCGCCCAGCCCTTCCCAGGCCGCCACTCCGACGAACCGCACCGGAGCCACCTCGGCGACTACGACCACGGTGAAGACCACCGTGGTGACCAGCCGGAAGATCACCGAGAACAGAAAGAACGGTCGCCAGTCGGTGACCGACGCCAACAGGTAGTAGACGCCCATGTTGAACGAGGCCATCGACGACGCCGCCATGAACGTACGGGTGTAGTCGCCGGCCGCCCGCTCCCCGGTGGGCAGCGTGTCGAAGCCGAGCAGTACGAGCAGGACATCGGGCTGAGCCAGGCCGACCGCGCCCAGCAGCAGGGCCATCGCCCCGAACACGGCGACAGTCCATCCGGATACCGAACGGGGCAGCTTCATCGGGTTCCTCCGGCCACAGTGCGCCCAGGATGGAGCACAGTGGGAGTCAGGCTAGCGAGCGCGCCGCCCGGCCGGCATCCCCGGGTCCGCCATGATCCACCCCACCGACCAGGCCACTGTCATCCACAGCAGACCTGACCGCGTCAGCGGCGGCCCGCTCGCTGACCTGCTCGGTGCCGTACGCGAGACTGACCGCCCGGTCAGCCGCCTGCCGTGCCGCGACCTGCTCGCCGTTGGCGGCGAGCGCGGAGGCCAACACACCGAACCCGACGACCTGACTGCGGACGTCCTCCGCCGGCGAGTCCAACGCCCGCCGGGCCCAGTGCAGCGCCGGCTCCGGCTGCCCGTCGGCGAGCAGCGCCGCCGCGTACCGGGCCAACGTCTGACGCCGGGAGAACAACACCGCCGGGCTGTCCATCGCGGTCGCGACCGGTGCCAGCAGCCCGACCGCGGTCGGCGGGTCACCCGCTGCCAGCCGCGCCGAGGCGAGCAGCACCCGTGGCGCCACCTGGACGGCGGCCAACGGGTTGTGTGGTTCGACCGACGTCAGCACCGACTGCGCCAACCGCTCGGCACCGGCCACGTCACCGCATTCCAGGGCGACGAAGCCGCGCAGCGTCCCGGCCATCCCGATCAGCAACGGGTGATCGATCCGCTCGCCCTGGGCGAGCGCGTCGGAGAGCAGATCGGCGGCGTGTTCCCACTGGCCGAGCCCGCGCGCCACCACCCCCCGCGCCAGCAACGCGAAGCCCCGACCCCAGTCGTCCGCCGCGCTGTCGAAATCCCGGTACGCGCGCCGCGCCGACTGGTCCGCCTCGGCCAACTCACCCAACTCGGCCGCGGCGAACGCCTCGACCGCCCGGAGCGTGCCGACCGCCCACGCCTCCCCCACCCGCTCGCCGAACGGCAGGAACACCCGGGCCAACCGGCGGGCGTCGGCCAACCGGCCGGAGAGCAGCCGGGCGAACGCGGTGGTGCCCCGCAGCCAGGCCCGCCCCACCGGGTCGTCCAGCTCGACGAACAGCCGCGCCGCCCGGTTCAGCACCGCGTCGGCGCCGGCGAAGTCGCCGCGCATCGTGGTCACCCATGCCAGGCTCTGCAACGACCAGGCCTGCCCACGCCGGTCGCCAGCTGCCAGGTTCACCTGGTACGCCGCAGCGAATCGGCTGCTCGCCCGGCTGAGCCGACCGGCCAGGAAGTCGGCCATCCCGAGTCGGCGCATCGCCTCCGCCCGCTCGGCGGGCAGCCCGACCTCGGTGGCCACCTGCAACGCCTCACGCCACACCGCCACCGCCCGGGCGGCGTCGCCCACCGCCCGGTGGGCCCGACCGGACACCAGCAGGGCACCGGCCCGGGCGGCGGCGTCCTCACCGGCGTTGGCGAGCACCTTCTCGGCGGTGGCCAGCGCCTCGGCCGGCCGCCCGGTCTGCAGCAGCGCGCGGGCGTAGACCAGCCGGTCGGCCTTCGGCACCGCGTCCCCGCCGAGCGCGGACGCCCGCTCGGCGTACTCCACGGCCAGCTCCGGTTCACCGACCGCGATCGACCGGCGGGCCGCCCGACCGAGCGCCGCGACCCCCAGCAACCCGACGGCGCGGGCCGCCGAGTCCGGGCGCAGCCCGACCGCCTCGGCCAGGCCGACGGCCCGTTCGACGTGATCGGCGACGAACACGTCCCGCAGCGCCGGGCTCATCCCGCCCGGCCCACCGCTCGCCGGGCCGGTGCCGACCGCCGCCGGCGCGTCGGCCCCGGCTGCCCACCGGGCCAGACACGCGTGCCGTTCCGCCAGGTCGGCCTTGCCGATCCCGGCATAGGCGGCCTCCCGCATCAGCGGGGTCGGGAAGGCGAAACCGACCCGGGTGCGGTGCAGCATGCGGCGCTGGAGCAACTCCTCGACGGCCCGGTCGAGCTCGACCGCCACCACCGCCGCCGGCCGGCCGTCCCGCCGGTCCCGCAACGACTCCAAGGTGCCGTCCGGCACCACGTCGCCGACCACCGCGGCGTCACGCAGCACCGACCGGGCGTCGGCCGGCAACGCGTCGATCCGGGCGGCCAGCACCGCGGCCAGGTCCCGGGAGAGCAGCCGGCTGCTCAGCGACCCGGGTGCCAGCCGCCAGTCCGCGCTGTCGCCGCCGGCGGCGTCGGCGTCGGCCGACGGACCGGTCCGGGTCAGCGCGCCCCGCTCGATCAGCAGGGTGACCAGCTCGGCCAGGTAGAACGGGTTGCCCTGGGCGGTGGCCAGTAGCCGGTCCACGTCGGGTTGCGGCAGCCGCCCACCGCCGAGGTACGAGGTGAGCAGCCGGGCCGCGTCGGCCCCGCGCAGTGGCGGCAACGGGTGCACCTCGGCGTCGGCCACCCCGGTCAGCACCCCGGCGGTACGCACCAGCTCGGGTCGGCCGAGCAGCAGCACCAGTACCGGACCGGTGAGCCGGGACAGCGTCTCGCCGAGCACCTCGACGGTGTCCGGCAGGGCGTCGTGCAGGTCGTCGACCACGATCAGCAGCGGCGCCTCCCGGGCCAGGGCGCTGAGCAGGTCGGCCACCGCGCTCGGGATCGCCTCCGCGTCGAGCACCGGAGCGTCCGTGGTCAGGTCGGCCGGGCCCGACGACGGGTGCGCGGCGGCCGGTGGATCCGCGTACCCGAGCAGGGTCAGCAGCAGGTCGACGGAGAGCGGCGGCGGCTCCGGACTGACCCGGGCCAGCCGTTGTCCGAGGCGGCGCAGCCGCTCCTCGACGACCGGTCGGGTGACCGCGGTGGAGCTGTCCCGGGGCAGCCCGGCCGCGATCCGCACCAGGTCGGCCAGCGGGGCCAGCCGACGCCGCTCGCCGAAGGCGGCACAGCGTACCGAGAGCACCCGTGCGCCGGTCGGCGCGGCGTAGCGCCCGGTGCCGACGTCGTAGCCGGCGGCGTACCGCTCGACCTCGACGGCGAACCGGGACTTGCCGATGCCGGCCTCCGCGGTGAGCACCAGCACCCGAGGGTCGCCGTGGTCGATCACCTCGGTGAGCCGGCCGGCCAGCCGGCCGATCTCGGCCTCCCGCCCGACGAACGGGGCCTGGTCGCCGATGCCCGACCGGGTGCCCGGCGCGTCGTGCAGACCGAGCAGCTCGTACGCCTCGACCGGGGCTCGTTTGCCCTTCAGCCGCAGCGGGCGCAGCTCCCGCCAGGCGGCGACGTGCCGGGTGCCGGTGACGGTGCCGGCGCCGGCGTACACCGCGCCGACCGCCGCCGCGTCGGCGAGCCGCGCGGCGGTGTTGACCGTGTCGCCGATCACCGTGTACTCGATGGCCGCCTGAATGCCGGCGACCACGTCACCGGTGTTCAGGCCGACCCGCAGGCCGAGCGGGGCGCCGCCGCCCCGCTCGTCGTCGAGCACCCGGCGCACCGCCCGCTGCATGCTCAGCGCGGCCCGTACCGCGCGCTCGGCGTCGTCCTCGTGGGCGACCGGGGCGCCGAAGACCGCCATGATCCCGTCACCGGTCAGCTTGTCGACGTGCCCGCCGAAGGTCTTGACCGCCCCGGCCAGGGCGGCGAGCACCCGGTCGGTGACGGCACCGACCCGTTCCGGGTCGAGATCCTCCGACCAGGAGGTGAAGTCGGACAGATCGCCGAAAAGCACGGTGACCACCCGGCGTTCGGCGGCCGGCAGGAAGGCGGCCGCCGGCAGCGCGCCGCCGCAGTTGTGGCAGAACCGCGCGCCGGGTACCGCGACGGTTCCGCACACCGGGCAGGTCACTGCCGGTCCAACCCGGTCCGCCCCGGTGTCGATTCCCGGTCACCTGCCGCGCTGTCGGTCGGCCCGCGCAGGTAGGCGAGCTGCGCCCGGACCGACCACTCGGCGGCCGGCCACAGCGCCCGGTCGACGGTGGCGTACACCTCGGCGACGACGGCCGCCGGTTCGGTCACGCCCCGGGCCACCACCTGGCGGACCTGGTCCAGCCGGGCCTGCCGGTGAGCCAGGTAGAACCGGGCGGCGGCGGCGCAGTCGGTCAGCGCCGGGCCGTGCCCCGGCAGCGCCGTGACCTGGTCGTACGCCGTAAGTCGCCGCAGGCTGGCCAGGTAGTCGCCGAGGTCGCCGTCGGGCCAGGCGACCACGGTGGTGCCCCGGCCGAGGATGGTGTCACCGGTCAGCACGACCTGCCGCCCGTCCGGCCCGGCGACCAGGAAGCAGGCCGAGTCGGCGGTGTGGCCGGGGGTGGCCAGCACGGTGACGGTCAGCCCGGCCGCTTCCAGCACGGCCCCGTCGCCGAGCCGGTCCGGCTCCTGCACCTGGTGGTCGACGGTCAGGCCCCGGACCGGGGCCTGGAACCGCTCGGCGGCTGCCGGCACCGCCTCGACGTGGTCCGGGTGCCCGTGGGTCACCAGGATCATCGAGTACGGGCCGTGCGCCGCCAGCCGGTCGAGGTGGCCGGCGTCGGCCGGACCCGGGTCGACGAGGACGCCGTACCGCTCGCCCGGCCGACGCAGCACCCAGGTGTTGGTGCCGTCCAGCGTCATCGGCCCGGGGTTGGGTGCCCGCACCAGGGTCACCCAGCCCGGCAGGTCGCTGGCCAGGGCCGCGGCGGGGGTGGTGACGTGCGCGGTCATGGCTGCGATGGTACGGCCGCGCGGTGACTTCGCCGAGACTTCCTCAGCCCGCTCGGGTGCCGGCCCGGCGCCCGGCCGGCACGGACCGGTCAGGAGACCTCGACGACGACCTCCACCTCGACCGGCGCGCCGAGCGGAAGCTCGGCCACCCCGACGGCGCTGCGGGCGTGCCGGCCGGCGTCGCCGAAGACCTCGCCGAACAGCTCGGATGCACCGTTGATCACGGCGGGCTGGCCGGTGAACCCGGCCGCCGAGGCGACAAACCCGGTGACCTTGACGATCCGGGTCACGGCGTCGAGACCGACCAGGGCGTCGATCGCGGCGAGCGCGTTCAGCGCACACCGACCGGCAAGTTCCCTGCCCTGTTCGGGGGTCACCTCGGCACCGACCTTGCCGACGGCGAGCAGCGCTCCGTCGGCCATCGGCAGTTGGCCGGAGACATAGACGTGCTCACCGGAGCGGACCGCCGGAACGTAGGCGGCCACCGGCGGGACGACGGTCGGCAGGCTCAGCCCCAGTTCGGTGAGGCGGGCGTGCGGGCCGACGGTCACGACTTCGGCCGCTTCAGGTACGCCACCAGTTGGTCCGGGTTGGGACCGGGGATCACGGTGACCAGTTCCCAGCCGTCCTCACCCCAGTTGTCGAGGATCTGCTTGGTGGCATGCACCAGCAGTGGCACGGTGACGTACTCCCACTTCTGCATCTCGTTACGGCTCCTAGCTCTGATTCGCCAACCGCCACAGCCTACGGCCAACGGCCGGGACGGTGATCCGGGTGCGTCGGCCAGATACCCTGACCGTCTGGTGGCGGCTACCGTCCGCCGACGACGAGACCTGAACCTGGGGATGAGGATGACGCAACCGCCCAGTGGCGAGGCACAGCCACCGGACGCACAGCCACCGGCGCCGGACGCACAGCCGACCGAGGCGCAGCCGACAGGGCCTGGGCAGTCGGCAGGGCCGGGACAGTCGATCCCGCCGCCGCCCTGGCAGCGTCCCACCGCACCGCCGTTCGCTCCGCCGCCGGACCGGTCGCCGTACGCCCCGCCGCCGGCCGGCGCACCGTTCGCGGCGGCACCGGGTGGTCCGCCGTTCCCGCCGGCTCCGGGTCAGGCCGCACCGCCGCCCGGGCAGCCTGTACCACCGCCGCCCGGCCAGCCGGTGTCACCGGGACAGCCGTTACCCCCCGGCCAGCCCGTACCGCCGACTCCCGGCGCACCGGCCGCAGCTGCCGCCGGCCGCCGACGTGGTCTGCTGATCACCTCGGTGGTGCTCGGTGTGGTGCTGCTGCTCTGCGGTGGCGGCGGCATCGCGGCGTTCCTGGTGATCAACAACCTGGAGACGGGTAGCGGCGCGGCCGAACCGGTCGCCGCCGTGGACGAGTTCCTTCAGGCGGTGTACACCGACCGGAACGTCACGGCCGCAGCCGACCTGGTCTGCCGGGAGGCCCGGGACGAGTCCGCGCTGATCGAGAAGGTGGAGGAGATCGAGGGCTACTCGTCGACGTACCGCAACCCTCAGTTCGAGTGGAACGTGCCGACCGTCGATGAGCAGGACGAAGATCGGGCAGTCGTCTCGGTCACCGTGCGCATGGTCACCGAGGACGAGCGCAGCGCGGAGCAGGACCTCAGCTTTGTGGTGGTGCAGAAGTCCGGCTGGTTCGTCTGCGACGTCAACTGAGCCTCGCCGCGCACTAGTCTGGTTGGACGTGGGGGTCACCGAGCAGTCACCTGTCGCCGCCGTACCCGGCTGGCCGTCCCGGTTGCACGTGGTGACCGGCAAGGGCGGGACCGGCAAGACCAGTGTCGCCGCCGCGTTGGCGCTCGCCCTGGCCGGCGCGGGCAAGCGCACCCTGCTCGCCGAGGTGGAGGGCCGCCAGGGCATCGCACAGCTGTTCGACATCGGGCCGCTGCCGTACCAGGAGCGCCGGATCACCGCCTCGGCCGCCGGAGGCGAGGTCCGCGCCCTGGCGGTGGATCCGGAGGAGGCGTTGCTGGAGTACCTCGACATGTTCTACAAGCTGGGCGCGGCCGGGCGGGCGCTGCGGCGCCTGGGCGCCATCGACTTCGCCACCACCATCGCTCCCGGGCTGCGCGACGTCCTGCTCACCGGCAAGGTGAAGGAGGCCACCACCAGGATGGTGGACCGGCGGCGGGTCTACGACGCGGTGGTGCTCGACGCACCGCCCACTGGGCGGATCGGCCGGTTCCTGAACGTGACCGCCGAGGCTGCCCGGCTGGCAAAGGTCGGCCCGATCAAGACGCAGAGCGAGGGCGTCGCGGTACTGCTGCGCTCGCCGATCACCGCGGTGCACGTGGTGACCCTGTTGGAGGAGATGCCGGTGCAGGAGACCCTCGACGCGGTCGCCGACCTGACCGCGCTGGGCATCCCGGTGGGCAACGTGATCGTCAACTCGGCCCGGCCGCCGTTGCTCGCCGACGGGCCGGTCGGCCAGACGCAGCTGCGGCGCGGGCTGGCCGCAGCCGGGCTGCCGACCGACCGGGAGACGGTGACCGGCCTGCGGGCCGAGGCACAGGAGCACCTCACCCGGCGCGCGCTGGAGGACTCGCTGCTGACCGACCTGGTCGAGTTGGGCCGGCCGATCGTCCGGCTGCCGCTGCTGCCGGACGGGGTCACCCGCGAGGGCCTGGACAGGCTGGCCGCAGCGTTGCTGACCGGCACCGGGCCAGCTGCTGGAAGCGACCTCACAGCGACTTGATCGGCGAATCCTGGGCCGACCCCGATACGCTCGACAGGTGCCTCCTGATCACGCAGCGCCACCGCTGGACGTCGACCGGATCCTGGCCGATCCGGGCGTGCGGATCGTGGTCTGCTGCGGTGCCGGTGGGGTGGGCAAGACGACGACCGCGGCGGCGCTGGCGCTGCGCGCCGCCGAGCGGCACGGCCGGCGCACCGTGGTGCTCACCATCGACCCGGCCCGCCGGCTGGCGCAGTCACTGGGCCTGACCGAGCTGGACAACACTCCCCGGCAGGTCAAGGGCATCGAGATGGAGGCCAGCGGCGGCGAGTTGCACGCCATGATGCTGGACATGAAGCGCACCTTCGACGAGGTGGTGCTCGCGCACACCGACACCGACAAGGCCGCCGAGATCTTCGCGAACCCCTTCTACCAGGCCATGAGCTCGACCTTCGCCGGTACGCAGGAGTACATGGCGATGGAGAAGCTGGGCCAGCTGCACGCCGGTGGCGAGTGGGATCTGATCGTGGTCGACACGCCGCCGTCGCGGTCCGCGCTGGATTTCCTGGACGCACCGGCCCGGTTGGCGCGCTTTCTGGACGGCCGGATGCTCCGACTGCTGCTGGCACCGGCCCGGGCCGGCGGTCGAAGTATGTTCAGCCTGGTGACCGCGTCGTTCGGGGTGTTCTCCCGGGCGGTGCAGAAGATCCTCGGCGCCCAGTTGCTCAGTGACCTGTCCGGTTTCGTGGCGGCGCTGGACTCGATGTTCGGCGGTTTCCGGCAGCGGGCCGAGCAGACGTACCGGGTCCTGCAGGCCGACGAGACGGCGTTCCTGCTGGTCGCGGCGCCGGAGCCGGATGCGGTACGGGAGGCGGCGTACTTCGCCGGTCGGCTCGGCGCGGAGCGGATGCCGCTGGCCGGGCTGGTGCTCAACCGGGTGCACGAGCCGGCCGTACCCGGGTTGTCCGCCGAGCGGAGCCTGTCCGCCGCGCAGGAGCTGGACCGCGACGGCGGGCATCCGGCGACGGCCGAGGTGCTGCGGGTGCACGCCGCGGTGGCACAGCAGTCGGCGCGGGAGCGCCGGGTCGCGGCGATGTTCACTGACGCGTTCCCGCAGGTGCCGGTGGCGACCGTCCGCGCGCAGCCCGCCGACGTGCATGACATCGACGGGCTACGGACGATCGGCCACGCGGTCGCCGGCTGAGCCTGACCCGCACGGCTCCAACTGGTCCCGCACAGCTCCCCGGTTCAGCGGATCACTTGGTGGCGACGAGCACCTTTTCGCGGTCCCGCATGGCTGCTTCGAACATCTTGCGCCAGCTCGCCACCTGCGGGTGCCGGCGCAGCAGGGCCCGCCGTTCCCGCTCGGTCATGCCGCCCCAGACCCCGAATTCGATCCGGTTGTCGAGTGCGTCGGCCAGGCACTCGTACCGGACCGGGCAACCCCGGCAGATGCGCTTGGCCACGTTCTGCTCAGCGCCCTGCACGAACAACGCGTCCGGGTCTCCGCTCTGGCACGCCGCCAGGCTGGGCCAATCAGCGATCATGCCCATCGTTCCACGTCCCCCCTAGCAATTTCCGCTTGCAACCGGTGGAGTCAGTCGGCAAGCCGGGCGGCTGACGCTGCTTTCCCCCGCAGCACGCCGCCGTGCGATCCTCGCCGGACCATCATGTTCTGTAGTTGGGTGATTACGCAACGTTATTGACGAAATCCGCTTATCCGGACACAACACCCTTCCCGGGCGCTCTGCCGAGCAGGGGTACCCGAGGCGGAAACGGGGAAACCCCGCCACCCACACCTTCCCGGGGGAAAGTAGGCGGCGGAGACCACAACCGCCGGACGGGTCTCTGCGTTTAGCACAACGAGGCCGGAGCCGGCAGGAAATGCACAGGTGCGCCACACGGCGACCTCCTCAGTCCCTCACGTACCCTGACTGGGTGACCTTGATGCGGAAGCGAGACCACAACCCACTGACCAACGCCGCATCGCTGCTGATCTGCGGGCTGCTGGCCGGCGTGGTGGTCGCCGCTGCCGCGTTCCCCGCAGTGGCGATGTCTGGCCTGGCAGCCAAGGCAGGCGCGGAGACCTTCGACAAGCTGCCCAGCGAGCTGACCGTCAAACGGGCGCCGCAGATCAGCTACCTGTACGCCGCCGACGGCAAGACCACGCTCGCCGCGATGTACGACGAGAACCGCCGCGACGTCCCGATCAAGGACGTCGCGCCGATCATGCGAGCGGCGATCATCGCGGCCGAGGACCACAACTTCTACGAGCACAACGGGGTCGACGTCAAGGGCGTCGCCCGGGCCTTCGTCGCCAACCAGGGCGCCGGCGAGACCACCCAGGGCGCCTCGACGCTGACCATGCAGTACGTCCGGCTGGCCATCGCCTACTCGGCGACCCACCCCGAAGACGTGATCGCCGCCACCGAGGACACCAACGCCCGGAAGCTGCGCGAGATGAAGTACGCGATGCAGCTCACCAAGGAGATGACCAAGGACGAGGTGCTGGAGCGCTACCTCAACATCGCCCCGTTCGGCAATGGCGCGTACGGCGTCTTCGCAGCCAGCCAGGTCTACTTCAGCAAGCAGCCGGCGGACCTCACCATCGACGAGGCCGCCATGCTCGCCGGCCTGGTCAAGGCCCCGACGGCGTTCGACCCGACCACGCCGGGCGGCTACCCACAGGCCGTCGACCGGCGCAACTACGTCATCGACAACATGGTGAAGACCGGGGCGATCACCCAGGAGGAAGCCGACGAGGCCAAAGCCGTCGAGCTGGTCGTCAACGGCAAGCGCGCGCCGAACGGCTGCGTCGCCGCCAACAAGAACCACTGGGGCTTCTTCTGCGACTTCTTCTACCGCTGGTGGATGGAGCAGGAGACGTTCGGCGCCACCAGCTACGACCGGGAGCGGCGACTCAAGAGCGGCGGCTACCACATCGTCACCAGCCTCGACCTGCAGACGCAGGACGCGGCGAAGAACGCCGTCGAGGACGCGTTGAAGACCGGCAGCAAGCACGCGCTGATGGTGGCGGCGGTCGAGCCGGGCACCGGGTACGTGCGCGGCATGGCGGTCAACCGCAACTACAAGCTCGACGACCCGGACAACCCGAAGAACAAGCTCTCCAGCGACCCGAAGAAGGCCGACAAGGGCATCCGGGGCACCTACCCGAACACCACGAACCCGCTGCTGACCGGTGGCGGTGACATCACCGGTTACCAGTTCGGCTCAACGTTCAAGATCTTCCCGCTGGTGGCGGCTCTGGAGAAGGGCTACCCACTGGAGTACACGATCAACGCGAAGAGCCCGTACGAGTCGAAGTACATCGTCGAACGGGGCAGCCCGGCCGCCTGCGCGGGCACCAACAAGTACTGCCCCAAGAACGCCAACTCCAGCATGAACGGCGTACACAACATGTGGAGCGCCTTCGGCGCCTCGGTCAACACGTACTTCGTGCCGCTGCAGGAGCGGGTCGGCGCGGCCTCCGCCGTCGATGTGGCGCAGCGCCTCGGCATCACCTTCCGGGCCTCCAACGACGCCCGGTTCGCCGCCGATCCGGAGGGTGCCAACCAGTGGGGCGCCTTCACCCTCGGCGTGTCCAGCACCACGCCGCTGGAGATGGCGAACGCGTACGCCACCCTCGCCGCCGACGGCAAGTACTGCAAGCCGATCCCGGTGAAGGAGATCCGCGACCAGGACGGCAACAGCCTGGACATCGCCCAGCCGCAGTGCAAGCAGGTGGTCTCCACCGAGGTGGCCCGCGCCGCGATCGACGCGGCGCGCTGCCCGGTCGGCGACAACTCGTCGACGTCGCGGTGCCGGGGCCGCACCGCCAACGGCGTGCGCAGCATCGTCGGGCACCCGGTGGCCGGCAAGACCGGCACCACCGACGCCGAGAAGACCGCCACCATGGTGGTGACCACCAAACAGCTCGCCGTCGCCGGGGTGCTGGCCGACCCGGACTGGGCCGACACCAACGCCACCATGTCGCACGACATCGTCAACCCGGCGGTCTACGAGACGCTGCGGGACGCGATGAAGGGCAAGGAGAAGCAGCAGTTCAAGGCACCGAGCGGCAAACTGGTCCGCGGCGAGCAGCGCTCCATCCCGGGCGTGCAGTGCCAGTCGATCGACAACGCGCGGTCCCGACTGTCCGGTGCCGGATTCGAGGTCGAGGTGGACCGTTCCGGTGCGGTCGACTCCACCTGCCCGGCCGGCACCGCCGCCGGCACCAGCCCGAGCGGCCGCACCATCAAGGGCGGCGTGGTGATCATCCGGGTCAGCAACGGCCAGGGTGCCCAGCCGAGCCCGGGCGACGGTGACGGTCCCGGTGGGCCGGGCAACGGGCCGGGACGTCCCGGTAACCCGGGAAACCCGGACGACTGACCAACGGTCACGACCGATAGGGGCGGGCACCGGTGATCGGTGCCCGCCCCTATCGTTACTTGATGATCAGATGCGTCCCATCGACGCGACACGCCGGGCGGGTATCAGATGAGGCGCATCGGATCATGCATGCGTACAGCGTCAGCCGACGCTCACAGTCCGAGCTGACGGCGTACCTCGGCTGCCACCCGGCCACCCTCGGCCTGGCCAGCCACCGCGGCCTGGGCCGCCTTCATCGCCGGGCCCATCTGCGCCTTGCCGGTGAAGCCGCCCTCGGTCAGCGCTCGGCCGACGATCTCGGCGAGTGCCGCGTCGTCCAGCTGACGCGGCAGGTAGCGGTCCAGCACCTCGCCCTCGGCCCGCTCCTTGGCTGCCTGGTCGACCCGGCCGGCATCGGCGAACGCCGCAGCCGCCTCCCGGCGCTTCTTCGCCTCCTTGGTCAGCACGGCCAACGCCTCCTCGTCGGAGAGCTCCCGCTTGGCCTTGCCGGCGACCTCGGCATTGCCGATCGCGGCCAGCGCCATCCGCAGGGTGGAGGTGGTCAGCTCGTCCCGGGCCTTCAACGCGGCCCGCATGTCAGCGGTCAGGCGGTCCTTCACGGTGCTCATGAGTGGCCAAACTACCCTGGTCGGCATGCGAAAGCGCACCGTATTCCGGCTCGCCGCCGGCACCGCAGCACTCGGCGCCGCCACCCTGGCGTACGCCTCGCTCATCGAGCGCAACATGTTCACCCTGCGCCGGTTCGACGTGCCGGTGCTCGCGCCGGACGCGGAACCGCTGCGCATCCTGCACCTGTCGGACATGCACATGATGCCCGACCAGCGACGCAAACAGGCCTGGGTGGCGGCGCTGGCCGGGCTGGACCCGGACCTGGTCGTGGTCACCGGCGACAACCTGGCCCACCCCGACGCAGTGCCGGGCGCGCTGCGGGCCCTGCAGCCGCTGCTGGACCTGCCCGGCGCGTTCGTCTTCGGGTCCAACGACTACACCGGCCCGGTATGGAAGAACCCGCTGGGCTACCTGCTCCCCGAGCGGGACTACCGACCCGGCCCGGACCTGCCGTTCGAGGAGCTGCGCGAGGTGCTGGTCGGCGCCGGCTGGCACGACCTGAACAACCGCCGGGCGTCGTTCAAGGCCGGCGGCCGGCTGATCGACGCGGCCGGCGTCGATGACCCGCACATCGAACGCGACGACTACGCCGCCGTCGCCGGCCGGCCGTCGCCGGAGGCCGACCTGAGTCTCGGCCTGACCCACTCCCCCGAGCCCCGGGTCCTGGACGAGATGGCCGCCGACGGGCTCGACCTGCTGCTCGCCGGGCACACCCACGGCGGGCAGGTCTGCATGCCGTTCGTCGGCGCCCTGGTCACCAACTGCGACCTGCCCCGGTCGATGGCCAAGGGCCTGCACCGGTGGCCGGGCACCGACTCGTGGCTGCACGTCTCGGCCGGGCTCGGCACCCACCCGACCGCACCGGTCCGGTTCGCCTGCCCACCGGAGGCCACCCTGCTGACCCTGATCGCTCGCTGATCGAACGCTGATCGAACGTCGACGCAGGTCAGCCTGCGTCAGCCGGCGGCCCAGTGACGCGCCGCCCGTGGGCCGGCGGCGGCGCACCGGGGATACCGGATTGGCCCTGCCGGGCCGGTGGGCTAGTATTGCCCAGCGGACCTCGGGGTGTGGCGCAGTTTGGTAGCGCGCTTCGTTCGGGACGAAGAGGTCGTCGGTTCAAATCCGGCCACCCCGACCAGGTCAAGGGCCATGTCGATCACATCGACATGGCCCTTCGCATGTCCAACTGCGTGTCTGAGCGCCCTGGCTGGTGTAGCCGAGTTCTCACCTGGCGGCGGTTCTCCGGGTGAGACGGTAGCGGGGCGGGGGTGGGTCCGGGCGGCTGCGGTGCTCACTCTGGTGTTCGCGTACCCGGTCGTCCCAGGCTGCTTGGTCGTGGTCCGGGTCGGGTGGGATCCAGCGGTGTGAGCCGCCGTCGTAGTGCATCGGTTCGTCGCCGGGGCGCAGAATCGACATCACAGCCAGCCGAGAAATCGCCAGTAGAGGTCGCAGCCGTGCCCGGCCGGCAGGTCGGTCATCGCCTCGACCATGTTGGTGGCGAGGTAGACCGACAGCGAGACGCGGGCGTCGGCGTACTCGATCGTGAGTTGTCGCCGGCTGTCGAGGCACGGCCAGGCGTGGCCGCAGCCGGCGCAGACCCAGCTGGGGCGCACGGGGACGTGCATGCTCATCCGGCGTTCTCCGGCTGGTCGACGGCGGCGACGTGCACACCGAGGTCGCGCAGCCGGGTGAGCGCGACGTCGGCCCGCCAGCAGCGGCCGGTGGCGGTGAGCGGGTCGCCGCAGGCGCAGTCGTCGGCGCGCGGTGGGTGCCGGTCGACCAGCGCGGTCAGGTGGTCGATCTCAACGTGGCGGGGGACGGGGTCAGTCATCGGCCGGCGCGGTGCGGTCGCTGACCGGGTGGCCGCCGGCCGGGTCGGGGTCGACGTCACCCCATACCCGGGTACGCAGCGACGGTCGGTCGGTGGCCGACAGTGTGGTGCCGGCGAAGTCGACGACGTCGAGGTGGGCCAGCGAGTCCCGCAGCGCGGCGGCGAACCGGGCGGCGGCTTCGATGCTGGTGAGCCGGGTCGGCAGGTGGATGGTCCAGCGCGGTTCGTCGCTCACCAGTGGCCTCCGTTGCCGCCGGTCTGGCGCTGGTGCTCCGACTGGTAGACGCCGGCGGACGGGTCGTTGAACCGGCAGCCGACGTGCCGTTGCCGCCACTGCCGCAGCCCTTCGCGTAGCCGGTCGGCCTCGGCCCGGTCGACGGCGGCCTGCCGAGTCAGCCGGTCCAGCTCGTCGGCGACGTCGCGCAGGTACGCGTACACCGCCGCCGGGTCCAGCCCACGCCACCGGGTGTCGAACTGCATCGCCCTGACCTGCCACGGCTCGACGAGTACGCCCTGCCGAGGCACCACCCGCCCCCGCCTGCTCCGCTGCTCCATGACTTCTCCTCGTGAACTCGACACCAAACGCTCAGCCAACAGCCAGGGGAGGCCACGCTGATCGACAACTCGCATCTATGGATGAGCCGATTAGTAGTTCGAATCGCGAAGCGCAATCGTTCGCCATCCAATGATCATCGCCGCGCTCTACTCCGGTGCGGCAGGACCTGTTTGTAGTAAACGGATTGTCGGCGGCCTCCGGTAGTCTGTGAGGACACTGGACGCGTTGAACGCGTTGAACGCCGGTCCGACCAGGGAGGCTGCGGATGACACGGCAGCAGAGGAAACGCAACGAGCAACTGCGGGAAATGATCAAGGCGTGCCGGTGGTCATACGATGCCTGTGCCGCAGCAGTTCGAGTCATCGCCTGCGAGCACAACGACGACCTGCGATCCTGCGATCGGTCACACGTCGGCCACTGGGTCGCAGGGGTACGGCCAAGTGGTCGAACCCCTCGCTACCTCGCCGAAGCGGTCAGCCGTCGACTCGGTCATCTCGTCTCACCGACCGACCTTGGCTTCGACGTGGACGGTAGCCTGGAAGCCGACCTAGGCGGACTCGACTGGTGGGTGGACGACTGCGCCACCAACCTCGTGACGATCGGGAGGGCCGACTTGGAGCGACGAGCTTTCGCGCTCAAAGCCTTGTACTCGCTGGCTGCGCTCGCGGTTCCTTTCGAGTCCTGGCAGGATGTCGCAGACCGAGGGCGACGCGCACAAGGCGGTGGGGTCGCGGTAGGCCGCAGCGAGATTGACGCCGTGCGAGACATGCTGGCGGTGTTCAGCCGAGCTGACGAGCGGTTCGGCGGCGGCCACGCCCGTCTTGCGGTCATTCAATACCTTTCGTCAGATGTCGCTGACTATCTGCGCGGCAGGTTCTCATCCGGCTCGGCACGCAGGGCAATGTTCAGCCTGGCTGCGGAGATGACCTACCTTGCCGGATGGAAAGCATTTGATTCGTCCCTGCACGGCCTAGCTCAGCGGTACTACGTCCAATCACTGCGGCTCGCGAATGAAGCCGACGACCGCGCACTTGCAGCGTTCACTCTGCGTGCGATGGCTCATCAGGCTGTTGATCTCGGTCACGGGCAACAGGCGCTCAACCTCGCGGAATCCGCTCTCGGCTGGTCGAAGGGAAGCTCCACCCCGGCCGCCACTGCTCTGTTCGCAATCCCCGTGGCGCGAGGTCACGCGGCAACAGGTGACCGTACACGCACCTCCACGGCGATCTCTGCTGCCGAGAAGCGCCTTGCGGAATCTGCACCGGACGAGGAGCCGCCGTGGATTCGGACCAGCGGTTTCACGGAAACCTCGCTTGCTAGTCAAGCTGGACAGGCCCTGCGGGACCTGGGAGATATGTCGGGCGCCGAGACGCAGCTCCGCCGGTCGATTGCGACTCGAAACTCAGATGTCTACCGCCGTATTCACACGCTGACGTTAGCCAACCTAGGCGACGTGCAGTGCGCGCAGGGCCGTCTCGGCGAGGCAGCCGCGAACTGGAACATGGCCATGGACGCGATGACTGGCGTCAAGTCGGGCCGGGCGCGTGCCGCCGTAAAGAACATGCGAGCGCGTCTGGGTGGCGTTGGCCAGCGCCTACCCTCATTCGCTAAACAACTTGATCAGCGCGGTGTCGCTCTTCTTCGTGATGGGAGTATCCCTTCGGGAACCTGACCAAATGCACGATCTTCTGAATCAAGCAGCACCGCCCGACCCGCCACCGTCAGAATGCACCGTCAAGGTGTGGCGGACAGAGCCGCAGCCTGCTCCGCTGCTCCACGACTTCGGCACGTCAGGAACCGCTTAGGTAAAGAGTCTGCACGCTTAGGGGTCATATGGAGAGTACATCTACGCAGAGAACATGTGTTCAGTTCGCATGCTCCTACCGTGGCTGCATGGGAGAGCTTCGGCTGGTGGCGAGCCAGGAGGTACAGGAGATGCTCAGCGTCTCGCGTACCCGCGCTTACCAGGTCACCAACTCGAAGTCGTTCCCTGACCCGGTGGCGGTGTTGTCCGTCGGCCGGATCTGGCGTACCGATGACGTCGAACAATGGATCAAGCAGCACCGACCGGACCTCCACGACACCGAAGAGTGATCGCAGGCGGCTCCGAGCATCGGCGTGTAGCCCCATGCCATACTTCAGACAGACCGCCCGGCCCCTTCGTGGGCCGGGTTACTCTTTCGATTGCCTCAGTGGCCGGCCCAATGCGTCAGCGCTGCTTGGTGAGGTCCCGGGCGATCAGTTCGGCGATCTGGATGGTGTTCAGCGCCGAACCCTTGCGCAGGTTGTCGCCGGTGACGAAGAAGTCGATGGCCCGGGGGTCGTCCATCGACCGACGGATCCGGCCGACCCAGGAGGGTTCGGTGCCGACCGCGTCGATCGGCATCGGGAACTCGGCGTTCGCCGGGTCGTCGACCACGATCACCCCGGGCGCGTTGCGCAGCACCTCGCGGGCACCGTCCGCGGTCACCTCACTGCCGAAGACCGCGTGTACGGCGACCGAATGTCCGGTCACCACCGGCACCCGCACACAGGTGGACGAGACCTTCAGATCCGGCAGGCCGAGGATCTTGCGGGACTCGTCGCGGAGTTTCAGCTCCTCGGTGGACCAGCCGGCGTCGGCCAGCTCGCCGGTGAACGGCACCACGTTGAGCGCCAGCGGCGCCGGGAACGGGCCGAGGTCGTCGCCCACCGCCTGGCGTACGTCGCCGGGCCGGGAGCCGAGCGTACGGTCGCTGGCCGCCCTGGTCAGTTGGCTGTGCAGCAGGTCCACGCCGAACCGCCCGGCGCCGGAGACCGACTGGTAGCTGGCCAGCACCAGCTCGCGCAGGCCGTACTCGCGGTGCAGCGGGGCGATCGCGACGATCATGGCCAGGACGGTGCAGTTGGCGTTGGAGACGATCCGGCGCGGCCGGCGACGTACCTGCTCGGCGTTGATCTCCGGCACGACCAGCGGTACGCCGGGGTCCATCCGGAACGCACCCGAGTTGTCCACCACGGTCGCGCCGCGCCCGGTGGCGACCGGTGTCCACTGCCGGGACACGTCGTCCGGCACGTCCACCATGACGACATCGACCTCGTCGAAGGCTTCCGGGCTGACCTGGTGCACCGGCAGCTCCTCGCCCCGGCAGCGCACCAGCCGTCCTGCGGAGCGGGGTGAGGCCAGCAACCGGATCTCGCCCCAGACGTTGGCCCGTGAGGTGAGCAGTTCGCACATGACGGCACCGACGGCTCCGGTCGCACCGAGCACCGCGAGGGTGGGCAGCGGGCGTGCCCTGGCGTCAGGCACCGGGGCTCACCGGCCGGTGCCTGCGTAGACCACCGCCTCCTCCGTACCGCCGAGGTCGAAGGCGGCGTGCACCGCGCGTACCGCCGCGTCCAGGTCGGTGTCCCGGCAGACGACCGAGACCCGGATCTCCGAGGTGGAGATCATCTCGATGTTGACGCCGGCGTCGGCGAGGGCGGCGAAGAAGTTGGCGGCCACGCCCGGGTGGGAACGCATCCCGGCACCGATCAGTGACACCTTGCCGACGTGGTCGTCGTAGAGCAGGCCCTTGAAGGCGATCCGCTCCTGCTCCTTGCCCAGCGCCGCCATCGCGGTCGGGCCGTCCGCCTTCGGCAGGGTGAAGGAGACGTCGGTGCGGCCGGTGCCCTCGGTCGACACGTTCTGCACGATCATGTCGATGTTGGTCTCCGCGTTGGCCACCGTCTCGAAGATGCGGGCGGCGGCGCCCGGCTCGTCGGGAACGCCGACGATGGTGATCTTCGCCTCGCTCCGGTCGTGGGCGACTCCGGTGATGAGTGCTTGCTCCACGGAAAGATCCTCCATCGATCCGGTCACCATGGTGCCGGTGTTGGTCGAGTACGACGAGCGGACGTGGATTGGCAGGCCGGCCCGGCGGGCGTACTCGACGCTGCGCAGGTGCAGCACCTTCGCCCCGCAGGCGGCCAGCTCCAGCATCTCCTCGTAGGTGATCTGTTTGATGTGCCGGGCGTTCGGCACGATCCGGGGGTCGGCGGTGAAGACTCCGTCGACGTCGGTGTAGATCTCGCAGACGTCGGCCTGCAGCGCGGCGGCGAGCGCCACCGCCGTGGTGTCCGAACCACCGCGGCCCAGCGTGGTGATGTCCTTGGTGTCCTGGGACACGCCCTGGAAACCGGCCACGATCGCCACCGAGCCCTCGTCCAGGGCGCCCTGCAACCGGCCCGGGGTGACGTCGATGATCCGGGCCCGGCCGTGCACCGAGGTGGTCAGCACACCGGCCTGCGAGCCGGTGTAGGACCGGGCCTCGTAGCCCAGGTTGTGGATGGCCATGGCGAGCAGTGCCATCGAGATCCGCTCGCCGGAGGTGAGCAGCATGTCCAGCTCCCGGCCGGGCGGCAGCGGACTGATCTGCCCGGCGAGGTCGAGCAGCTCGTCGGTGGTGTCGCCCATCGCGGAGACGACCACCACGACGTCGTCGCCGGACTTGCGGGCCGCGACGATCCGCTCGGCGACCCGCTTGATGCGTTCGGCGTCGGCGACCGAGGACCCGCCGTACTTCTGCACCACCAGTGCCACGGCGGTCCACTCCCCTCCAGCTGCTGCCAACCTGCCGGCATCAGGGTACCGGCGTCCGGAGCCCGCGCAGACAGCCGTTCCCACGATCCGGCCGGGTGCGGTCACCGCCCGTGTCCGTCGGGGGCGGCCGGTCGTTCGGCCCGGCCCGGTTCGCGACACGCCGACGGCCCGCCGTCGGACCGTAAGGCCCCAGGTCGTCAGCGGGCCGGCGACGGAAATCAGCGTGTCCGTGGGCCGCCCGGCCGCAAAACCCGACCGGGTACGCAGAATGGGCGGATGCGTTCCCGGGGTGCCGTAGCGTCGCGAAAGTCGCCTGCCGCGCTGGCTTGCGTGGCGTTCGTCACGTTGTCCCTGCTGGGCTGCGATTCGACCGATCCGGTGACATCGCCGCGGGGCACACCGAGCGGCGAGCACTCGCCGTCGGCGCCGGGTAGCGCCCCGCCGGCCGAGCCGCGGGCGCAGTTGGCGGCGGCGGCCGCCGCCGCCAGCGACCTGCGGATGACGGCGTTCTACACGTTGCAGACACCGGGTCGGCCGGACCGGACGGTGGCGGTGACCCTGGCCGAGGACGGCGGGTGGCGGGTGGACATTCCGGGCGGTGCCCCAGGTAGCGCGAGCGGTACGGGCGATGTCGCGATGGCGCAGAACGCCGAGGGCCTGTTCCGGTGTGCGCTGCCGTCGGCCGCCAACCCGGTGACGCCGTACTGTGCCCGGTTGGGCGACCCGGACGCAGCGGTCGAGCCGGCGCTCGACCCTCGACTGCACCACCTGTTCGCCGACTGGCGGGCGGTGCTGGCCGACCGGCGTGCCCCGCTGGCGGTGTCGGTGACCGAGCCGCTCGACGGCGTCGATGGCACCTGCTTCTCCGTGGAGTCGACCACCACCTCGTTGCAGCCTCCGCTGGATGTGGGCATCTACTGCTACCGCCCGGACGGCACCCTCACCGGCGCACGGGTGGAGCTCGGGACGCTGCTGCTTGCGGGCCAGCCGGGCGCGGCCCCGCCGTCGATCACGCTGCCGGGCCCGGTGACCGCCGGGGTGCCGCCGGGCTCGGCCGGAACCCCGGCGACGAGCAGCGGATCCACGACCGGCACCGGCTGAGATTTCCGGCCGGGCTTTGCCAACCCGCGATCACCACGTAGGGTGAGAGCCGTCATGTGGCAGGCGCTCCTCCTTCGCTGCCGCGACGAGGCCCCCGAGGCCGGCACCTCGTCGCGGAGTTGACCCGCGCCGCCTTGACCCCATCCGCGCCCACGCTGTCCAGCCGCTCCGGCACCGTTCGCCGCACCTGTGCGAGCGCGCCGCCCAGCTGACCGAACCGGGCCGCGCCTACGCCGTACCGACCCGGCCTACCGCGACCGACGCAGCCACCGTCACCGGCTCGCCGCCGGGACCTGCCGGCCGCCCCGGGCCGAGGTGCCGGCGCCGGCCGACGGACGCGACAGCGCGGGACCTTCCCAGACCAGGAGATCGCACCATGGCACAGCCAACCGCCGGCCCAGCACGGCAGTCCGCCGACGTCCAGCCCGCCACCGATCCGGTCGCCACCGACCAGCCCGCCACCGATCCGATCGCCCGGCAGCAGCCGAGCCGGATGGCGTACCAGCGTTATCTGCCCTACCACCAGCAGTTCGCCGTCGACGTACCCGACCGGCAGTGGCCGACCCGCCGCATCGAGCAGCCGCCCCGGTGGTGTGCCGTCGACCTGCGTGACGGCAACCAGGCGCTGATCGACCCGATGTCGCCGGACCGCAAACGCCGGATGTTCCAGCTGCTGGTGCAGATGGGCTACAAGGAGATCGAGGTCGGCTTCCCGGCGGCCAGCCAGACCGATTTCGAGTTCGTCCGGCAGCTGATCGAGCAGGACCTGATCCCCGACGACGTCACGATCCAGGTGCTGACCCAGTGCCGGGAGCATCTGATCGACCGGACCTTCGAGTCGCTGCGCGGCGCGAAGCGGGCCATCGTGCACTTCTACAACTCGACGTCGGTGCTGCAGCGCCGGGTGGTCTTCGGCCTGGACAAGGCCGGGATCACCGACATCGCCACCACCGGGGCGCGGCTGTGCCAGAAGTACGCCGAGATCCACACCCCGGACACCGACATCTTCTACGAGTACTCCCCCGAGTCGTACACCGGCACCGAGCTGGACTACGCGCTGGAGGTGTGCAGCGCGGTCATCGACGTGATCGCGCCGACCCCGGACCGGCCGCTGATCATCAACCTGCCGGCGACTGTCGAGATGGCCACCCCCAACGTGTACGCCGACTCGATCGAGTGGATGCACCGGCGGTTGCCGCAGCGGGAGAGCGTCGTGCTGTCGCTGCATCCGCACAACGACCGGGGCACCGCGGTGGCCGCCGCCGAGCTGGGTCTGCTGGCCGGCGCGGACCGGATCGAGGGCTGCCTGTTCGGCAACGGTGAACGCACCGGCAACGTCGACCTGGTGACTCTGGGGCTGAACCTGTTCAGCCAGGGTGTCGACCCGCAGATCGACTTCAGCCAGATCGACGAGATCAAGCGGGCCGTCGAGTACTGCAACCAGCTTCCGGTGCACGAGCGGCATCCGTACGCCGGGGACCTGGTCTACACCGCGTTCTCCGGCTCCCACCAGGATGCCATCAAGAAGGGTTTCGACGCGCTGGCGGTCGACGCCGACGCGGCCGGTGTCCAGGTCGACGACCACTCGTGGGGGGTGCCGTACCTGCCGATCGACCCGCGTGACGTGGGGCGCACCTACGAGGCGGTGATCCGGGTCAACTCGCAGTCCGGCAAGGGCGGGGTGGCGTACGTGATGCGCCAGGAACACAACCTGGACCTGCCCCGGCGGCTGCAGATCGAGTTCTCCGGCGTGGTGCAGGCGGTCACCGACGACTCCGGCGGCGAGATCGAGCCGCAGCGGATGTGGGAGATCTTCGCCGACGAGTACCTCGGAGGTCAGCGGACCGAACCGGCGGTGACCCTGGAGTCGTACGCGACGAGCACCGTCGACGGCAAGGTGGAGGCGACCTCGGTGGTCGTGGTCGACGGCGTCCGACGCACCCTGGAATCGGCGGGCAACGGCCCGATCGACGCGTACGTCAACGCGCTGCAGGCGGTGAACGTCGGCGTGCGGGTGCTGGACTACCACGAGCACGCGCTCTCCGCCGGTGGCGACGCGCAGGCGGCGGCGTACGTGGAGTGCGAGGTCGGCGACCGTACGGTCTGGGGCGTCGGACTGGACTCGAACATCGTGATCGCCTCGGTGCGGGCGGTGACCAGTGCGGTGAACCGCAGCCGGCGCGCCGGCTGAGCCGGCGGCACCGAGCCAAGATCCACTATGGTTCCGGCGAAACGCCGGGACGGCGGGTGCCTGGCGCTGACCGCCGGGCACCCGCAAGCTAAGCAGGTGCGAACCCCTTTTCGACAGCGTCCCTGGACCATCCGATTCGACCCGCGCCGGGCGGCGGTCGCGGTAGCCGCCGCCCTGGCGCTCGTCGCGACCGCCGGCTGCGAGTCCGTCGACATCACCCTCGGCTCCCCCACCGCCGCGCCGCCCGACGGGTCGGCGGACGGCTCCGGCGACGGCTCCGCTGATCAGGCGTCCGCGTTGCTCGACCAGCTGACCGTGGCGTCCGCCGGCTCGATGCGGGGCTACAGCCGGGACCACTTTCCGCACTGGAGCTCCGCCGGCAGCAACTGCGACGTCCGGGACACCGTGCTGGAACGCGACGGCACGGCGATTGAACTGGACGGCTGCAACGTGGTCGGCGGGCAGTGGCTCAGCGCGTTCGACGGCGAGTCCTTCACCGACCCCGGCGACCTCGACATCGACCACATCGTCCCGCTGGCCAACGCCTGGCGCTCCGGTGCCGACGAGTGGGACGACGACCAGCGCCGCGAGTTCGCCAACGACCTGGACCGTCCGCAGCTGATCGCGGTTTCCGCGTCGACCAACCGGGCAAAGGGTGACCAGGACCCGTCGCAGTGGAAGCCGCCGAACCGGGACTACTGGTGCCAGTACGCCCAGGACTGGATCACGGTCAAGCACTACTGGGAGCTGTCGGTCACCGAGCCGGAGAAAGCGGCGCTGGCCGACATGCTGACCACCTGTCCGTGACCGCGACCGGTCGGTGACACCGACCGGTCGGTGACACCTGGCCGGTCGGTGACGGTGGTACGGGTGGCCGACGAGAGGACAGGAGCTGACCATGGGCGAGCCGGTGGAGTCGAGCCGCACCCGGGACATCGTCGCCGGGCCGGGCGGGGTGATGACCGACGAGGTCGGTGTGATCACCGGCGAGTTGACGCTGCGCACCGAGTTCGCCGCCGGCCAGGTCACCCTCCGCGTGCAGTACAAGGAGGCCGCGGAGTGGTACGTGGTGACCGGCGGCCGGGCCGACCTGGCCGACCCGGCCGGCCTGGACGCCGTACACGCCATCGCGGTCGGCCTGCTGCACCGCCCGGACGGCTGAAACGGCGGACAACCCGTACCGCAGCGGCTCGCGGGGGCGCGGACGGCTACGGCAGCGGTTCGTGCGGGGCGGAGACGGTGGCCGGCGCGGTGCCGGCACCGGCGGGGGCGACCGCTTCCGGGGTCGTCCGGTGCGGGCGCAGCGACCCGGCGGCGATCTGCTCGGCCCAGTGGCAGGCCACCCGGGACGGGCCGATCTCGCGCAGCACGGGCCGCTCGTCGGCGCAGCGGGTCGGCTGCGCCCACGGGCACCGGGTGTGGAACCGGCAGCCGGCCGGCGGGTTTGCCGGCGACGGCAGGTCCCCGGCCAGCAGGATCCGCTCCCGGCGGTCCTCCACCTCCGGGTCCGGCACCGGCACGGCCGACAGCAACGCCCGGGTGTACGGGTGCAGCGGCTCGCGGTAGAGCTGGTCCCCGGGTGCCTCCTCGACCAGCGCGCCGAGGTACATCACCCCGATGGTGTCCGAGATGTGGCGGACCACCGCCAGGTCGTGGGCGATCACCAGGTAGGTGAGGCCGCGTTCGATCTGCAGCTCGTCCAGCAGGTTGATCACCTGGGCCTGGATCGACACGTCCAGGGCGGAGACCGGTTCGTCGGCGACGATCAGCTCAGGGCCGAGGACCAGCGCGCGGGCGATGCCGATCCGCTGCCGCTGGCCGCCGGAGAACTCGTGCGGGTAGCGGGACAGCGCCCAGCGGGGCAGGCCGACCGCGTCGAGCGCTTCGCCGACGATTCGTCGGCGCTCGGTGCGGTCGGCACCGATGTCGTGCGCCTGCAGTCCTTCGACCAGGATCGACTCGACGTTCTGCCGCGGGTCCAGGCTGGACATCGGGTCCTGGAAGATCATCTGGAAGCGGCGGCGCATGGTCCGGAGCTTGGCCGCCGGCAGCCGGTTCAACGTCACTCCGTCGAAGACCACCTCTCCGCCGGTCGGCGGGGTCAGCTGCAGGATGGCCCGGCCGAGCGTCGACTTGCCGCAGCCCGACTCGCCCACCAGGCCGTACGTCTCGCCCCGGGCGATCCGCAGGTCAACCCCGTCGACCGCTCGAACGTGCCCGACCACCCGGTCCAGCAGGACGCCCCGGGTGATCGGAAAGTGCACCTTGAGGTCGCGGACCTCGACCAGTGGCTCATTCACCGGTGGCCTCCCCCGTGTCGTCGGTCTCGGGCGGATTGACGCAGCGGAACGCGTGCCCGTCCGGCTCCCGGCGCAGCTGCGGCGCGGCACCGAGGCAGGCGTCCACCTGGCGGGCGCAACGCGGCGCGAAGGCACAGCCGTCCAGCCAGGGCAGCAGGTCCCGGACCGAGCCGGGGATGGGTCGCAGTCGCTGGCCGTGGCCCGCGTCGAGCCGGGGGATCGAGCCGAGCAGGCCCACCGTGTACGGGTGGCGCGGTGCCGCGAACAGTGGACGTCGGCGGGCCGTCTCGACCACCCGACCGCCGTACAGCACGTTGATCGTGTCGCACATGCCGGCGACCACCCCCAGATCGTGGGTGATCATCACCAGCGCGGTGCCGGACTCGCGTACCAGGTCCTTGAGCAGTTCCAGGATCTGCGCCTGGATCGTCACGTCCAGCGCGGTGGTCGGCTCGTCGGCGATCAGCAGCCGGGGCTGGCAGGCGACCGCCATCGCGATCAACGCCCGCTGCCGCATCCCGCCGGACAGCTGGTGCGGGTACTCCTTCAACCGGCGGGTGGGGTCCGGGATGCCGACTCGGTCCAGCAGGTGCTCGGCTTCGAGCCGGGCGGCCTCGCCGCGCATCCCCCGGTGCCGGACCAGCACCTCGGTGACCTGCACCCCGATCGGCACCACCGGGTTCAGCGAGGAGAGCGGATCCTGGAAGATCATCGCCACGTCGCGGCCCCGTACGTCCCGCATCGCCCGGGGATCGAGTTGCAGCAGGTCGGTGCCGTCGAACGCGGCCTTGCCCTGGACCCGCACGCCCTTGCCGGCCGGCAGCAACCCCATGATCGCCAACGAGGTGACGCTCTTGCCGCAGCCGGACTCGCCGACCAGTCCGGTCACCTCACCGGCGTCGACCGAGAAGGACACCCCGTCGACCGCGTGCACGGTCCGCTGCCCCCGCCGGGCGAAGGTGACCGCCAGTTCATCCACGTCGAGCAGCGCCATGGCTCACTTCCGCAGTTTCGGGTCGAGGGCTTCGCGCATCGCCTCGCCCAGCAGGGTGAAGCCCAACGCGGTGATGATGATGCCCAGCGCGGGCAGGATCGCGAGCCGGGGCGCGGCGTCCAGGTAGCGCTGCGCGTCGGCCAGCATCACCCCCCATTCCGGGATCGACGCGTCCGGGTTGCCGAGCCCCAGGAACGACAGCGCGGCCACCTCGATGATCGCGGTGGCCAGGGTGAGCGTGGACTGCACGATCACCGGGGCGAGTGAGTTCGGCAGGATGTGCGTCAGCGCCACCTTGCTTCGCCGGACCCCCAGGGAGGTGGCGGCGAGGACGTAGTCGCTGTTCGACTGGGCGAGCATCGAGCCGCGCAGCAGCCGGGCGAAGATCGGCACCGAGACCATGCCGACCGCGATCATGACGGTGGTCAGGCTGGCCCCGAGCAGCGCCGCGATGCTGATCGCCAGCAGCAGGCTGGGCAGCGCCAGCAGCATGTCGACGATCCGCATCAGCACGGTGTCCACCCAGCGGCCCCACCGTCCGCCGAGGCCGGCGGCGGCACCGGCCAGGCCACCGATCAGCGTGCCGACGGACAGCCCGATCATGGTGGCGACGACGCCGACCAGCAGGGTCTGCCGGGCGCCGACGATCATCCGGCTGAACTCGTCGCGGCCGAGGTGGTCCACGCCGAACCAGTTCTCCGCACGCGGCCCCGGGTAGAAGGCCTGCGCCTCGCGGATTTCGTCCTTCCACAGCTGCGCCGCCGGGTCGTACGGCACCAGGAACGGGCCGACCAGGGCGACCAGCAGGAAGACGCCGAGTATGACGGTGCCGACGATCGCCGCCGGGTTGCGGCGCAGCCTGCGGAACGCCTCCTGCCAGAGGCTGACGCCGCGTTCGTCGTCGTGCGCCGCGGACAGCTCGGCGAGCCGGTCCAGCTTCGCCTTCTTCCGCCCCGGGCTCAGTACGTCACTCATCGGGCCGCCTCCGTCCGCGGCTGCGGGCCGCGCTCGCCGCAGTCCTGTCCACCCGTACCGACCAACCGCCCGCTCACCGGACCCGTACCCTCGGGTCGATGAAGGTGTAGGAGATGTCCACCAACAGGTTCACCAGCACGTAGACCAACGCGATGATCAGGATGAAACCCTGCAGTACGGGGTAGTCGCGCTGGCTGATGGCGTCGGCGACGAACGCACCGATGCCGCCGAAGGCGAACACGGTCTCGGTGAGGACCGCACCGGAGAGCAGCCCGCCGGTGAGCAGGCCGATGCTGGTGGCCACCGGCAGCATCGCGTTGCGCAGCACATGCCGGCGGCGGATCACCCGGCCGGTCAGGCCCTTGGCCTGGGCGGTGCGGACGAAGTCCTCGCCGAGCACTTCCAGCACACTGGCCCGGGTGATCCGGACGATGATCGCCAGCGGGATGCTGGCCAGGGCCAACCCTGGCAGCACCAGGTGCCACAGCGCGTTGAGCGAGGCGTCCCACTCCCGGGTCAGCAGTCCGTCCAGGACGAAGAAGTTGGTCACCCGGGTGGCGTCGATGCGGGGGTCCTGCCGGCCGCTGGACGGGAACCAGCCGAGGTTCACCGCGAAGATCGCCTTCAGCACGTACGCCAGGAAGAAGACCGGGACGCAGATGCCGATCAGCGAGCCGGCGACCGATCCGTGGTCGAGCAGGGTGCCGCGGCGGCGGGCGGCCAGGTAGCCGAGCGGGATTCCGACCCCGATCGCGATCAGCATGGCGGCGGCGGTCAGCTCGACGGTGCCTGGGAAGCGTTGCAGGAACTCGGTGGTGACCTCACGTTTAGTGGAGATCGAGGTGCCGAGGTCGAGCTGCAGCAGCCGCTTCATGAACCGGCCGTACTGGATCAGGATCGGCTCGTCGAGGCCGAGGTTGCGGCGGATCGCGGCGCGCATCTCCGGGGTGCCGCGCTCACCGAGGATCGCGGACTCCGGGCCGCCGGGCAGTCGGTGCAGCCAGATGAACAGCAGCAGGGAGAGACCGAACAGCGTGGGTACGAGTTGGAGCAGTCGTCGGACGATGAAGCGGAACACGGTGCCTCGGCAGGGGGTGTGGAGGGTCGCGTGGGCGGGCGCCGCCGCCACCCGGACTGGTGGCCCGGGTGGCGGCTGACGCCCGCCCTCGTTCCGTTCGCTAGTTCACTCGTGGATCTTCGCTAGTTCACTGGTGGATTTCAGGACGTGAACTCGGCGGTGGCGAACCGCTCGTCGGTGAGCGGGCTGGCCTGCACCCCGATCACTTCCTCAGCGAAGACGATCGCCGGCGGGGAGTGCGAGACCGGCACGCCCGGCAGGAACTCCATGATGTCGGCGTTCAGGTCCCGGTACAGCTCGTAGCGGGCCTCGATGTCGGCGGTGCCGTCGGCCTCGACGAACTTGGCGAACAGGTCCGGGTTGTCGTAGCCCCACTCGTCCTTCGGCCGGTCGAAGAACGTACCGATGAAGTTGTAGGCGTCGCCGTAGTCACCGGTCCAGCCGAGCAGGTGCAGGTCGTGCGCGTTGCCGGAGGTGGTGGCGTTGAGGTAGTCCGGCGACCACTTCAGCGGGATCGGTTCGACGGTGATCCCGGCCTCCCGCAGGTCGGCGGCGAGCAGCTCGAAGATGTCCTTCGGGTTCGGCATGTACGGCCGGGTGACCTCGGTCGGGTAGTGGAACCGCAGCGTCAGGTCCGAGTGGCCGGCCTCGGCCAGCAGTTCCTTGGCCTTCGCCACGTCGTAGTCGTAGGTGGTGACGTCGGAGTTCCAGCCCTCGATGGTCGGCGGGACGAACTGGGTGGCCACCTCGGCTCCGGGTGGCATCTTCGAGTCGACCAGCGCCTGCCGGTTCAGCGCGTGGGCGATCGCCTGCCGGACCCGGATATCGGCCAGCGCCGGGTTGCCCTGCTGGTTCATCGCCAGGTAGAGGACGTTGAACGCCGGGCGGGTGAGCACGTTGAAGCCGTCGTCCTTGAGCGGCTGCACGTCGGCCGGGCCGACCAGGTCGTAGCCCTGGATGCCGCCGTTGCGCAGCTCCTGCTTGCGGGCGTTCTCGTCCGAGATGGTCCGGAAGATCAACGTCTTGACCTTCGCCTTCTCACCGGCGTAGTCGTCGTTGCGGACCAGGGTGAGGGTCTTGTTCGCGATGTCCCAGCTGTCGAACTTGAACGGCCCGGTGCCGGTGGGGTGCTCCAACGCGTACGCCGGGTAGGAGATGTCGTCGGCGCTGCCGGTCACGTCGCTGGCGTTGTGCTCCTCCAGCGCCGCCGGCGAGTGGATGGAGAACGACGGCAGCATCAGGGCCGCCGGGATCTTGCTGGAGACCCGGGTGAACGCCAGGTCCACGGTGGTGTCGTCGACCACGGTGCACGACTCGAACAGGCTCTCCGGCAGGTCTTCGCTCTCGTTGTTGGCGAAGCCGCCCATCACGTCCTGCCAGTAGGCGGTGACGTCGGGGCTCTGCATCAGGCCGGTCGCGTTGTACCAGCGGTCGAAGTTGACACAGACCGCCTCGGCGTTGAAGTCGGTGCCGTCGTGGAACTTGACGCCGGACTTCAGCTTGAACGTCCACACGGTACCGGACTCGTCCGGGGTCCAGCTCTCGGCCAGACCGGGTGTGATCGCCGTACCGCCCTCTTCGGGACGGACCAGGGTCTCGAACATCTGCCGGGCCACCCGCAGCGATTCGCCGTCGCTGGCGAAGCTGGGGTCGAGGACCTTCGGGTCGCCGGCTACGCCGAAGACCAGGGTGGCATCGCTGGAGTCGCCGGAGTCGTCACGCTCGCTCTCGGCGCAGCCGGCTAGGGCCAGCGCCGCGACCGCGACGGCCGCGATGGCGGCCTTCGGCCTGGGTGCACGCATGGGTGCTTCACCTCGTCCTTTGGGTACGGACAACGTAGTGACGGGGGTCACCGATGGCGAGACCTTAGCCGGCGTTCGGCGCGACCGGAAACCAGCCGGAACGCGGTTGGTACCGGATCGTGTCTTAACTGTCCCGTCAACGACGATCGAACCCTACAGCGCCGATGATAGGCCAGATATGTCCGAGATTGGGCTATGCCAAGTTGTTACATGTTTCGTGTGTTTCGCCGACCCGGTGTCAGACCGAACGTCGGCCTTCGAACGCCCGGCCCAGGGTGATCTCGTCGGCGTACTCCAGGTCGCCGCCGACCGGCAGGCCACTGGCCAACCGGGACACCGCGATCCCCATCGGCTTCACCATCAGCGCGAGATAGGTTGCGGTCGCCTCGCCCTCGGTGTTCGGGTCGGTGGCCAAGATCAGTTCCTTGACCGTCCCCGAACCCAACCGCAGCATCAGCTCCCGGATCCGCAGGTTGTCCGGGCCGACCCCCTCCAGCGGATTGATCGCCCCGCCGAGCACGTGGTAGCGCCCCCGGAACTCACCGGTGCGCTCGATCGCCACGACGTCCTTCGGCTCCTCGACCACACACAGCACGTCGTCACTGCGCCGCTGGTCGCGGCAGATCCGGCAGTGCTCGGTCTCGGCCACGTTGAAACACACCGTGCAGAACTTGACCAGGTCCTTGACCCGGCGCAGCGCGGTGGCCAGCCGGGTGACGTCCGCCGGATCGGCGGAGAGAATGTGGAACGCGATCCGCTGGGCGCTCTTCGGCCCCACGCCGGGCAGCCGGCCCAGCTCGTCGATCAGGTCCTGGATGGCGCCTTCGTACATCTGCGGCGGCTCAGAACCCGGGTAGTCCGAGACCGCCGAGGCCGCCCGTGACCGGGCCCATCTTCTCCTCGGTCAGCTTGCGGACCTCGTCGTTGCCGTTGCGGACCGCGGCCAGCACCAGATCCTCCAGCGTCTCCACGTCCGCCGGGTCCACCGCACTGGGGTCTATCTTGATTGACCGGATCTCGCCGACGCCGGAAAGGGTCACCGTGACCAGCCCTCCGCCGGCCACACCGGTGACCTCCGCCTCGGCCAGCTCAGCCTGAGCGGTCGCCATCTGCTGCTGCATCTTCTGCGCCTGCTTCAGCATCTGCTGCATGTTGGGCTGTCCACCGGGGCGCACGGCACCGCTCCTTCGATCAGTGTGGCCGGACCGTGGCCAGCCTAGTCCGTCCCGCCGGCTCCGCAGCGCCCGGCACGGAAGCCGCGCGCCTGGTCACCGCGAACCGGTTGCGGTCACCGCGAATCAATTTCGCCGATCTTCTCCGCACCGAGCGCCTGACGCAGCAACTGCATCGCCTGCTCCTCGCTGCTCTGCCGGGCGGTCTGCTCGTCCACCACTTCGTCCAGCGGCTCGTCGCCCGGGTCGAAGCCCTCATAGACGGGGCCAGGTGGCGGACCGGACGCGGCACCGGACCGGACCGGACCGTCGTAGTCCGGGTCGTACGGCGGCTCCTCGGCGGACGACCCGTCGGCCCAGACACCGCCCCCCGCCGACGACGCCGGTCGGCCAGCCGTCGCGGTCGCCGGCCGACCGACCGACCGCGACGCCGGGCCGTTCTGCCGCGCCGCGCCGTTCTGTTGCGTCGGTGCCGACCGTTGTCCCGACCCAGAGCCGGTGGACGCGCCCCCACCACCCGGCCGGGCACCGTCAGCGGCCTGCCGGGTGCCACCCGGCGGTGGGCCACTACCGGACGGGCCGTCGTTCACCGGCGGGGCGTCGCCGCCGCCCGGTCGGGCCGGTTCGGGCCAGTCGGAGTCGTCACCGCCGCCGGCCGGCTGGCGACCACCGGGGCGACTCGCACCCGGCCGGCCGGCAGCCCCGCCGCCCGAAGCCGCCGCGCGGGCGGCGCTGGCCGCCGCCGACCGGGTGGCGGCCGGCGGGCCAGCGGTGGCCGGACCGTTGGCAGGTGGACCGGCAGCGGGTGACGCCGGGCCCGACCGGGCGGCGCTGGCCCGGGCCGGACCGGACGCCGCACCGGCGGTTTCGCAGCGGATCTGCCACCGGACCCCGAGCGTCTCGTAGACGGCTTCGAGCAGCAGGTCCGGCGAGGCGGACAGCATGGTGGCGTGCACGCTGTGCCGAAACGTCAGCACCAGCACGTCGCCGTCGACGTCGCGTACCGTCGCCTCGCGGACCACCGCGGCGGCCCGCTTGCTCCGGTTGCCGACCATGGCGAGGATCTGGTCCCAGGACCGCCGGACGGTTGCCGCGTCGAGCGCGCCCGGCGCGGCCGGGGCCGGCTGCGGCTCGGCGACGGCCGGGTCGGGCATCACCGCTTCCGGCGGTACGGACGGCGCGGCGGCCGGTGGTCGCTCAACCGCCGGCGGCGCGGCCGGTACGGCAGCGGCGGGCGGCGCAGCGGGCGGTCCGGACGGTGCCACTGCGGGAGCGGAGACCGCCGGCGCCACGGCGGCGGGAGCGGAGGCCACCGGCGTCGACGCGGCGGCGGCCGCCACTGGTACGCCGGCTGCCAGCCGACGCTCCATCCGCTCCATCCGCTGCAGCAGCGCCCCGGTCGACTCCTCGGCCCCGGGCAGCAGCATCCGAGCGCAGACCAGCTCCAGCAGCAGCCGGGGCGCGGTGGTGCCGCGCATCTCCACCAGGCCGTTGTGCACCGTGTCGGCGCACCGCGACAGCGTCGCCGGGCCGAGCCGCTCGGCCTGGGCGGTCATCCGGTCGATCTGGTCGGGCGGCCCGTCGATCAGCCCTTTGCTGACCGCGTCCGGCACCTGCTGCAGCACGATCAGGTCCCGCAGCCGCTCCAACAGGTCGGAGGCGAACCGGCGGGGATCGTGCCCGGCCTCGGCGACCCGGTCGACGGTCGCGTAGGCGGCGGCCCCGTCGCCGGCGGCGAGGGCGTCACACATCTCGTCCAGCAGGGCGCTGTCGGTGACGCCGAGCAGCGCCACCGCCCGTGGGTAGCTGACCCCCTCCGGGCCGGCACCGGCGATCAGCTGGTCGAGCACCGACAGGCTGTCCCGGGCGCTACCGCCGCCGGCCCGCACCACCAGCGGGAAGACCGCCGGATCGACCTTGACGCCCTCGGCGGAGCAGAGCTGCTCCAGGTACGGCCGCAGCACCCCCGGCGGGATCAGCCGGAACGGGTAGTGGTGGGTCCGCGACTTGATCGTGCCGAGGACCTTCTCCGGCTCGGTGGTGGCGAAGATGAACTTGACGTAGTCCGGCGGCTCCTCGACCAGCTTGAGCAGCGCGTTGAAGCCGGCCGACGAGACCATGTGCGCCTCGTCGATGACGTAGATCTTGAACCGACTGCTGGCCGGGGCGAAAAATGCGCGTTCGCGCAGCTCACGGGCGTCGTCGACACCGCCGTGGCTGGCCGCGTCGATCTCGATGACGTCAATCGAGCCGCTGCCGTCGGCGGCCAGGGCGCGGCACGAGTCGCACTTGCCGCACGGCTCCGGCGTCGGCCCCTGCTCGCAGTTGAGCGAGCGGGCCAGGATCCGGGCACTGGAGGTCTTGCCGCAACCGCGCGGCCCGGAGAAGAGGTACGCGTGGTTGAGCCGCCCGGTCCGCAACGCCTGCGACAGCGGCTCGGTGACGTGCTCCTGACCGATGACCTCGGCGAACGTCCTCGGCCGGTACTTGCGGTAGAGCGCCAGTGCCACCCTCACCGCCTCCTCTCGACCAGGCAGGTTCCACGCCGGGAGCCATTCTGCGCGGGCGGGCCGGCGACCGCCACCCCAGGGGGGTGCGGGTACCCCGGCCGGCCCGGAGACGAAAGGGCCCCCCGTGCACCCGCCAGAGCTCGCTTATCCTTGCTGCCTTCCGGCCCTGGGGAGGTTCACGAGATGCACGCCGCACGAGGGGTTGGCCCCACTGTACCCCGGGCGGTGAGCGGCCGTCGGCGACCCCGGCCCGTGCTGACCGCCACGTCCGCAGCCTGTATCGTGTCGTGCGGAGGATTCGCCTAGAGGCCTAGGGCGCACGCTTGGAAAGCGTGTTGGGTTCACACCCTCACGAGTTCGAATCTCGTATCCTCCGCTCACTGAGCAGCCACAACGCCGTTGGCCGGTCCCTGGGGGGACCGGCCAACGGCGTTCGTACACCTCTTTCGTCTGGGCGCTGCCTGCTGCTGCACGACGAACTCAGCCACCGACGTTCAAGATCAGCCCGTGAACGGTCCGTGTCGCAGGAGACCCTGCCTTCGGGTCTGTGCGGGAGTATGGGAGATGGTCAAGAGCCGCGAGGAGGTGAGCCGTGATGTCGAGCAACGCCGAACAGATGCCCGAGTGGCCGACCGCTGAGCACGTGCCTGCTGAGGAGCTGGCGCGCCGTCAGGGCGTGCGCCCGGTCGCCTCGGTTGACGACCTTGCCCGGCCGGACCTGTTCGTGTCGGATGATGAGTTTGATGACTTCCTCGCCGACCTGTACGCCTCCCGTCGGGCTGGGGCCGCGTGAGTCTGGTTGTCCTGGATACCGCATCCGACTCGGCTGCCGGGTCAGGTCACGACCCCGCCGGTACGCGGTAGCCGAGCAGCTGACCGAAGGTCATCAGCGGACGCAGCGTCGGAGTGAGCATCGTCGGCTCCGACGACCAGCGATGCCCACGGTTGCCCTCCAACCTCCGGTGCCGGGCCGCCGCACGCTCCCGGGCCAGCCCGGCCAGCCGCTTCGACGCCGCCGACCGCCCGTCCCGCCACTCCCGCCACCGCACCACCAGCTCACGAAACATCTCGACAATCACTGCTCTCTCCCACTTCAAGGTTGTTCTCCGCGCCGGGGCAGTCGAAAAAGTCCCTGGCGTTGCACGAATATCTCCCGCCGCTCGGCGGCATCGCCGGATCTGTCGATCACGTAACCCGTGACCCAGACCCAGCCCTCGTACGTCGGCCTGGGGTCGACCGAGATGACCCGGAACCTCAGTCTGCGCTCACCAGCGAACTGCACACTGGCCTCACCGCCGACCACCAGCACGTCACCCGGCCTCGGCTCGGGCGTGCGGAGCAGCCGACTACCCGCCACGCCGATCCGCCAACGGATACGTCGTACGCCCGCAGTCCGGACACCACCGCGACTTGACCCTGAACGACCACAGCCCGGCGCAGAAGCCCAGCAGCGCCGCACTGAACAGCGCCCCGACATCCCACATCGATGGATTCCTCTCACAAGGGAAGACGTTTCCGATCGGCCACGCGTCGTCGGCCGTCGAACGCCACCGGCTCGCCGCCGTTGGCCTGCCACCGGGCAAGGACCTCGGCGAGAATCCGTCGGGCGCCGGCCTCACCGTGCTCGGCCTTCAGGTCCTCGAAACTCCACCGCAGCGTGAGAGCCACCTCGGCCGCTTCATCGGTCCCGCACTCACGGATAGCCTGGGCGTCGTCGGCGTTCGGACCCGACTCGGTCCAGCGATCTTCGTCCATCGACGTCGTGCCTCCAAGGCTGACTCGGCACCATCTGTACCGCGTAGGCTCGTACTGATGACTGACGCTGACCTCGGCTCCCGTCTGCGGCGGTATCTTGCTTGCCTATCGATGAGACTGCCCTGCCGGCGACGATCCGGGCAGGTACTACACACGGACACGAAGGACACGGCCCATGTCCACTGAAGTCCCTCGGCAGTTCAAGCCCAATCTTGTGCTGGTCAACCGCCGGAGGGCAGTCGGCTGGGAGTCCCGCAAACGCGCAGCGCGCGAGCTGCACCGCGTAGGCCAACAGCACGGCATCCGTGAGACGCCGACGGTCGAGGCCATCGAGAAAGCGATGTACCGCCACGAGACCGGGCGCGTATCAGTCACCGACTCGATCTACCGCCAGCTCTACTGCCTGGCGTACGACGCAAAGCCCCATGACCTGTTCGGCGAGCTAACCGGCAGCGCCGAGGATCGGCCGCACTTCAAGGCGCGATCCCACAAGTTCCTTACAGCATTCATCGGCGCTGAAGGCGCTGCCCGGCTATGCGAGGCCACCGGCTGCACGCCGGCCGAGGAGCAGTTGCACACCTGCTCTTCGACTCCGGTCGAGCACCCGGAGGGCGACTGCACGCTGTACGTCTGGCCGTGCGGATCGGCAATCTTTCACCTTGTGGAGCACGTCGAGTTGTCCACGATCGCGGCACTCGCCGCCTGGCGGGAGGTATCGTACGGCGACAACATCAAATGGGCTACCGACTACCTCGCACCTATCGCACCGGCTGAGGACGAGTCAGCGATTTACATCCTTGGCGTTCATTGGGTTACTGAGCCAGCGTGGCCACCGGAGCTATTAGATGCCGCACTACGCATCATGTCGACCCCACGAGCATTGCTGCACCGCGATCGCGCCATGGACGACGAACACCTAGCTCACGCCGAACTAGTCGAGCAGTCATTGCTTTCCGAGGCGTACGATCACGTAGGCATCGAATCGTTCGGCGTACCTGGGATTTCGGTGGGCTACGCCTCATGGTCCGGAGTCGTATACCATCCGATCTCAGCCGAGCGTTCCCTGACGGAATCCGAGATGGTCGCCTGCGAGCTTGCGATTCAATCGATGTGGGCATACAGCGACGCGATCGCCCGACAGGTAGAGCAGGGACGAGATCCGCAGGTACCGCCAGAACATGGATGGCGCTATCTCCGGGGAGCACGCTCCCGGCTTACCGTTTCCCGCCTGCGGGAGACCGGACAGCATCAGGCAATGCGCCGAGCAATTCTGCGAACGTGCGATCTAATGCCAGCCCTGGACCAAGCCATCGAAACCCTCCGCGATACGGATCAAGGCTGAGCCGATGGCATCAGGTCGCCCTGTACTAGTAGTCACGGACATGCAGAACGGCTTCGTACGCGAACAGTCAGCGCACGTCGTTCCTGTTGTTGTCGACCTGGTACGCCGCTGGCAGGCAGCCGGCAACGACACGCTCTTCACCCGGTACCTGAACTACCCCGGCAGCCCTTTCGAGCGATTCTTTGGTTGGCGGAAACTGCAGGATGCACCCGAAACCGACATAGTGCCCGAGTTGGCGCCGTACGTCGAGCGCGGGATCGTACTCGACAAACTCATTTATAGCCCGTTCACCACGGAGGGCGAGAAATTATTCCAGCAGCACGGGTGGACAGAGCCATACTTTTGTGGAATTGCTACTGAAAGCTGCGTCCTAAAGGGCGCCGTGGACGCCTTCGAGCGAGGCTACACGCCGTGGTTGATCGCCGATGCGTGCGCTAGCCATGCAGGCTTTGAGGCACACACTGCGGGACTCCTCGTAGTTCGCCGCTTCATCGGCCCCGGACAGGTAATCACGCGAGCGCGCATCCCCTCATCGCTGGTTGTCGCGACAGAGCGCAGCTAGCCTGAATGTGCCCAGACCTACTACCACGTCGACTGTGGCAACGGGCGCAACTTGCTGCCGTTGCTAACCTTGGCGTAGCGTTCGCGACATGAGACTGGTGGCTTTGGGCGAGATCCAGGCGCTCATGGGTGGCATCAGCCGTCAGCGCACCCAGACCATCGTCAACCGGCCAGACTTCCCGAAGCCACTCGATACGCTCACCGTCGGCCGGATCTGGGCACGCGAAGAGGTCGTCGCCTGGATCAAAAAGAACCGGCCGTTTCAAAAAGAAGCGCTTTGACGATTCCCGACGTGCGTGGTCGGCCATGTGCTGACATCGGCCAGCTATCCCTCGCCCGATCAGCCCGCTCACGACGCTCCGACAGCCCGCGGCGCGCACCATGATCTGCAGCACTCCAGCTGATCAGACCCCGGCGTGTCGAGTCGAAGAGACGCTGTGGATCACAGCTGCTCGCCGAGCAGCCACAATGCCGCTGGCCGATACACACGGGCAGCGGCGTTCGTGCAGCTTCTCGTCTCGGTTCTGGTCTCAGCGTGGGCGGAGTCGGTCCCAGGGTCAGCGGGGCGACGCGCCCGGCGGGTCAGCCAGGGACTCCTCCGCCGTCGACGAGACACCCGGCTCCGGTTCCACCGGCACCGCCCGGCCGTAGCGTGGTGGCGTGCGGGCGTACGAGATGGCTGGTACGCGAGCGACAGGCGCTGGCCGCGATCCGTACTGACACCGGGTGGCGGATCGGGCACGGCGCACCGCTGCGCGGCCCGGGCGTAGGAGCAGCAGACTGCCCTCGACGCCGACATGAGTCGTGCCTCAGGTCACGTCAGCTCGCGGGTCATGAACGTGCTGTTGGGATCGTCGACGTAGGCGCCGAAGGGCGGGCAGGGGACGAAGCCCGCCTTCGCGTACAACGTCCTCGCCGGGACGAAGAAGTCCATGCTTCCGGTCTCCAGCGAGATGCGGCGGATGCCGCGTCGTCGCGCGTCCGCGATGAGGTGGTCGAGGACGCGCGCGGCGATGCCCTGGCCGCGTCGTCGCGGATCCGTCCGCATGCTCTTGATCTCCTCGTGCGCCGGCTCCACCTCGGCCAGGGCACCCGTGCCGACGAGCTCGCCACTCATCCGGGCGACCCACAGGCGGACGCCCGGTGCCCGCAGCCCGGAAAGATCCAGCGCGTGTCGGCTCTCGGCAGGCGCCGTTGGCGCGAGTTCGTCGAGATGTGCCTGCAGGAAGACGCCGAGCTCCGGGTCAGCGAAGTCGGCGCGCTCGATGGTCAACCGCATGACGGAGATCCTGCCCGGCCGGTGCTGGTCACCCCACACCGAACCGGGCCAGTGGCTCGACCAGCTCGCGTTCCTCGTAGGACAGGTGGGACAGCAGGGTATCGGTGAGCAGGTCGACGGCGGTCTTGACGTCGCCGATCCGGTCCGGCTCGCTGACCAGGGCAACCAGCGCCCGGTCGACTCGTTCCAGCACGTCGTGGATGACGTGGTGTTCCTCCGACAGCCGGTCGACCACCGGGGCGAGTCCCGGGTCGGCGCGGCGCAGCTGCGGCAGCATGCCGATGTCCTCGATGGTGTGGTGGGTGGTCACCACCCGGCAGTACGACTCGCAGTAGGCGCCGAGGGTCCAGTTGTTCTGCCGCATGGTCATCGTGTTGATGTGCGCCCGGGCACCGCCGGCGGTCATGGTGCCGGCTGCGACCTGGTCGATCAGGTCGCGCACGGTCCGCAGCTCCTCGCGCAGATGATCGTGTACGTCGATCAGGTGCTGCCCGGCGGCCCGCTGGGCGGGACTGTAGGTCAGCCCGGGGTCGGGTGGCGGGGCGGTCGGCCGGGTCGACTCGTCCCAGACGCGTTCAGCGCTGAGCCGTACCCCGTCGTCGGGGGTGGGGGTGATGCCGGCGGCCGGGGCGGCGGGGGCCGGGGCCGGGGCCGACGCGGCGGGAACCGAACCCGCTGCTGCGGCGCTGCGGCCGGCGGCGACCAGGTCGCGGACCGCCGGCACCACCTCGGCGGCGAACCGGCGGATCATGTCCGGGTCGTCGCTGGCCAGTAGGTAGCCGCTGAAGCCCTGCTCCAGGGTCAGTCCGGCGAGCTGCTCGGCCCAGTCGGCCGGCGTACCGGTGAGGAATCCGTCGCCGCTGCCGAACGTACCGCTGATGTTGTAGAGCCGGCGGACCACGGCCGGATCCCGCCCCGCCTGCCGTGCCGCCGCGTCGATGGCCGCGTTCATCGCCGGTAGCTGCTCCGGCGGCGCGTACGGGCTGCTGGGCAGCCAACCGTCGGCGAGTCGACCGGTGACCCCGAGCATCCGCTTCTTGTACGCGCCCAGCCAGATGCCGATGGGGTGGGCCGGCGCCGGACCTGGATGCACACCCCATACCCGGTGATGCCGGCCGTCGACCTTGACGGTGCCGCCGCCGGCGTCCCAGACCGAGCGGATGATCTCGATGCCCTCCGCCAGCGCTTCGACGCTCTCGGCCGGGGTGAGCCGGCCGCCGCCCATCGCCGCGATCGCGTCCCAGAAGGCACCGGCCCCGAGGCCCAGCTCGACCCGGCCGCCGCTGAGCAGGTCGAGGCTGGCCGCGCTGCGGGCCAGCATCGCCGGCTGGCGCAGCGGCAGGTTGGCGACGTTCGGCGCGACCCGGACCCGGGTGGTGCGGGCGGCGATCACCGACAGCAGGGTCCAGGTGTCCAGGAACCGGGCCTGGTACGGGTGGTCCTGCACGGTCACCAGGTCGAGCCCGGCTTCCTCGGTCAGCTGGGCGAGCGCCAGGGTCCGGTCGGCCTGATCGGCGACCGGGGTGATGAAGGTGCCGAACAGCAGGTCGTGTCCGTAGTCAGCCATGTCGTCCGCTCCCCGCGACAGCAGTCATGCGTATGCCTCACAAGATAGTCTGCTGAGCAGACGATCGGCAGTGTGACTCTTCTGACCCTGAAGATGGTCGTTCGACGCAGACGAGCCGGCGATAAGCTCGACGTATGCCTCGTCCCGGTCAACGCACGGACCCGGGTCCGGCCCGCACCGCTGGCGGCGGTGATCTCGGCTGGGCGCTGGGCGTGGTCTTCCGGGCGTACGTCAAGAGCAGCAGCGCCGTGCTGCACGACCTGCCCGGCGGGCCGCGCGGGCACCAGGTGCTGGCGGCGGCGGTCGAGGCCACGCCGCAGAGTCAGATCTCGCTGGCCCGTCGGCTGGGCATCGACAAGACGGTGATGACCTACCTGATCGACGACCTGGAGAACGCCGGCCTGGTCGAGCGACGGGCCAACCCGGACGACCGCCGGCACAAGACCATCGTCGCGACCGACCACGGGCACCAGGTCTGGTCGGCGACCCGGGACCGGCTGGAGCAGGCTGAAAAGCACCTACTGGGGCCGCTGCAGCCGACCGACCGCGAGGCACTGCGGTCGCTGCTGTTCCAGCTGGCCGACCAGGCACAGGCCGTCGATCCGGTCGTCGACACCTGCCAGATCGTGTCCGACATCGCCGCCGACGGCCAGCCGCACGAGCCAGCGGACGGTCCGCGCTGAGCTTCGTCCAGCTCGGCCCACACCCGTCCGTCAGACCTGGGGCATGGCGGACGGAGGAGCCCATCGATGCGCCGGTCAGACAACACCCTGCTGCCGTTCTATCTGGTCGTCGACGTCTCGGTGTCGATGGCGGCGGACGGCAAGTTGGAGGCGGCGAACGAGATCGTGCCGGCGCTCGTCGACGCGCTGGCGCGGCACCCGGTCGTCGCGGCCCGGGTACGGTTCGGGCTGATCGACTTCTCCGACCACGCGGAGGTCCGACTCCCGCTCGGTGATCTGCTGGCTCCCGGGCTGGTCGCACCACCCCTCACCGCACGCGGCGGCACCTGCTACGAGTCGGCGTTCGCGACCACACGGGACGAGATCGAATCGGACATGGCGCGGTTCGCGGCCAGCGGAGCGACCACACACCGGCCCACCGTCTGGTTCATCAGCGATGGCCGGCCAACCGACTTGCGGTCCGCCTGGCAGGCGGCGTTCGCCGAGCTGACCTCGTCCAGCGCCCGCCCGAGCGTCGTCGCATGCGGCGTCGACGAGGCGGATCCCCGGATCATCAGGTCGCTGGCCCATCCGGCGACCGGATCGGGACGGACGGCGTCGTACCTGATGGTGCCCGGCTCCGATCCGGCCCGGACGATCACCGGGATCGCACAGGTGCTCATCGACAGCGTCGTCCGGTCCGGCTATCGCGCGGCCGGCGACGCCGGACCGGTCCTGCCCGACGGGCCGGACCTTCCGCCCGGGGTGCAGCGGTTCGATCCGACCGGCCCTGGGTGACGGTGGCCCCGACTGCGGGCGACGGCAGCCCGGCCCGACTCGGACCAGCTACGGTGATCTTGTTACGGTGATCTTGATTGTCGTCAGGCCGTCCGCTGAACGGCCAAGGTCGACTGTCCGTCAGGTTCGGATATGATCCGAACTATTGACAATGTCCGAGGGGCACATCAATTCCGGAGTACGAGGCCAACGATCGCGACGGAGGTCTCGATGATCGACGATCGATCCGGCGGACCGGTGCCCGATGACGGGCTACCAGCCGAAACCCGACAACGGATGATCGAATTACTCGCCGCCGAGTTCGGCGCGGCGTGGCAGGCCGCTGTGACCGGCGGTGCGGACCTTGACGGGTTGGCCGAGTACGTCGACGACCGCCGGCGTACCGTGGAATCGATTCCGGAGCCGGACGACCGCGACGATTGTCGTTAACCTGGACAACGCAGCGCAACGGCACACCATCGCTTCCGGCCGACCGGACCGGCATTTTCCGGTGACCACTGAGTCAGCATCGGCCACCGAATACGATGTGACACACGGCGACGGCTGACAGTCCCCATTACTCGCGCCACCATGGACACATGGCGACGGCGTACGCATCTGCGCAGTTTCCGGCAGCGGGTGGATCTTTCATCGGCCGCGCCGCGGAACGCGCCCGGCTGACCGGGCTGTTGACCGAGGCGGCGGGCAGTGCCGCCGCGACGGTCTTCGTCGGCGGTGAGGCGGGCGTCGGAAAGAGCCGGCTGCTCGAGGAGTTCGCCGCCGAGGCCCGCTCGGCGGGCCGCACCGTCCTCCGCGGCGCCTGCATCAACCTGGGCACCGGCGCGGTGCCGTACGCCCCGTTGATCGACGCCCTGCGGCGGATCGTCCGGGCACTCGGTGAGCAGCGGGTACGTGAACTGGGCGGCCCGTCGTACGCCGAACTGAGCCGGCTGGTGTCGGACTTCACCGGAGTCGCGCCCCTCGGCGAGTCGACCGCACAGCTGCGGGTGTTCGGCGCGGTCCTGCGGATGCTCGACCACTTCGGCGCGCACGCGCCGACCGTGCTGATCTTCGAGGACCTGCACTGGGCCGATCCATCCACCTTGGACCTGGTCTCCTATCTGGCCCGGGCGCAGACCGACGAGCGGATCCTGCTGGTGCACAGCTACCGGTCGAACGACCTGGACCGGCGGCACCCACTGCGGACGCTGCTCGCCGAGCCGGACTTCATCCGCCGGATCCACCGGCTGGAGCTGGCCCGGTTCACCCGCGCCGAGCTGGAACGGTTCCTGACCGCGTCGACCGGCGACCCGGTGGACCGGTCGCTGCTGGACCGGTACTACGAACTGTCCGACGGAAACGCGTTCTTCGCCGAGGAACTGGTGGTCTCCGGGGTGTTGACCGATCCCGCGTCCACCCGACTGCCCAACTCTCTGAGCGAGATCATGCTGTCCCGGGTCGAACTGCTCGACGACGCCGCAGCCGACGTGCTGCGAGTCGCAGCGGTCGCCGGGCGGCGAGTGAGCCACCGGCTGCTGGCAGCCGTCTGCGACCTGCCCGATCAGCAGCTGATCAAAGCGCTGCGGCAGTGCGTCGCCCAGCACGTTCTCACCATCGACGCCGCCGACGACACGTACGTTTTCCGGCATGCCCTGCTGCGCGAGGCGGTCTACCAGGAACTGCTGCCGGGTGAGCGGGTCGGGCTGCACCGCGCGCTCGCCACCGCCCTCACCGCGGACCCGGGGTTCAGCCTCGCCGAGGATCTCACCGCAGCGGCCGAACTGGCCCACCACTGGTACGAGGCCAGAGCACTACCGGAGGCGCTGACCGCCGCCGTGCACGCCGGCGAGATGGCGGTACGGGTCCACGCGTTCCGCGAAGCCGAACAGCAGTACCAGCGGGTGCTCAGCCTGTGGTCGCGCGTCGACGATCCGCAGCGACGCACCGGCCAGCCGCGCTGGCGGGTACTGGCCGCCGCCGCCGACACCGCCCGGTGGGGCGGTCGGGTCGAGCAGGCGCTGGAACTGATCCGCGCCGCGATCGCCGAGGTGGACCGGGCCGCCGCCCGCGACGCGGGTGAACTGCTCGAACGCCTCGGCAACTACCTCTGGGAAGCCGGTGAGTACGGCGAATCGCAACAGACCTACCGGGCGGCGGCGCGGGCGCTGGCCGAGCAGCCGCCGAGCGCGGTCAGCGCTCGGGTACTGGCCGCTGTGGCGATGGCTGAGGTACGCGAGGGCCGGTACGCCGAGGGCGCGAGGGAAGGTGCCCACGCGGTCGAGCTGGCCCGGGCGGTGCCGGCCCGGGCCGAGGAGGGCCGCGCGCTCAACACCCTGGGCATGGCGTTGACCATGCTCGACCAGCCGAGCGACGGCATGGCCAAGGTACGCGAGGCACTGCGGATCGCCGAGGAGGTCGACCACCTCGAGGACCTGTTCCGGGCGTACGGCAACCTCGCGGTCGCGCTGGAGCACGTGGGGCGGCTCACCGACTCGGTCCAGGTCGCCCTCGACGGGCTGAAGGTGGCCCGCGCACGCGGTCTGGAGCAGGCCCGCGGCGCCGGCGTGCTGGCCAACAACGCCGCCGCGACGCTGGTACTGCTGGGCCGATGGGACGAGGCGGCCGCGGTGCTGGACGACGTGCTGCGGGCCAGGCCGCTGCGGGGCACCCTCTACCCTCGGCTGACCCTGGCCGAGATCCGGCTCGCCCAGGGGTCCTTCGACACGGCCGCCGATCTGCTGGCCGGCGTCCAACTCGTGGACCGGCCGACCACCGACCCCCGGTTCGTCGGACCGCTGTACGCCTGTCTGGCGGAGCTCGCCCTGTGGCGGGGCGACCTGACCGGGGCGGCTGAGGCGGTGCGGGCCGGCCTGGCTGTGCTGGAGGGCCAGGCCAACCTCCTGGAGCTCACCCGGATGTACGCCGTCGGACTGCGGGCCGCCGCCGACGAGTGCGAGCTGCTGCGCACGCAACCCGAGCGTGACCCGGTCCGGTTGTCGGCGGTTGTCGCGTACGCCGAGCGGTTGGCCGGCCAGGCGGCGGTGCCGGTTGACAGCCTGGATCTCCCGCAGGCCGACCAGGCCGGGGTTTCGCAGGTACGGGTGTGGCGTGACCTCTGCCTGGCCGAGCTCGCCCGGGCCCGAGGCACCGCCGACCCCGACGCCTGGGCGGTGGTGGCCCGGGGCTGGTCGATGCTCGGTCGGTCCTACCCGGCCGGCTACGCCTACTGGCGGGAAGCCGAGACCGCGCTCGCCGCCGGCGACCTGACCCGCGCCGGATCGGCCGCCAGGTCGGCCTGGCAGTCCACCGAGCCGCTGCCGGCCGGGCCACTGCGTACCGAGATCGAGGCGATGGCCCGTCGCGCCCGGGTCACCCTCGACCCCGAGTTGCCGGAGCCAGCCGCCGACACCGCCGGGCCGGCGGCCCGGCCGTTCGGTCTCACCGCCCGCGAGTTGGAGGTGCTGTGTCTGCTCTGCCTGGGCAGGACCAACCGGGAGATCGCCACCGAACTGTTCATCACCGAACGCACGGCGGGTGTCCACGTTTCCAACCTGCTCAAGAAGATGGCGGCCAACAACCGTAGTGCCGCCGCCTCGATGGCTCATCGGCTCCGGCTCTGCTCCGATCGGGAATCCGGATAGACCTCCGTACGGAGCCGTCGCACCGAACGTACCGGTGGATCGTCCTGTCAGGTCGGATCCGATCGCCGGCGGGCGTGCCGAAAGTGACCGTACGCAAAAGATCGTAGGCACTGAGTGATGCCGATACCGGTGCCCTACCCGTAAAGTCCACACCGGATCTGCTGAGCGACCTTTCAGGGGGTAGCGGTGACGCGGAGAGCATTGCTGGTCGGTTCTCAGACCAACGGCCTCACCGGGGTGCACAACGATGTCGAAACGATCGCGGCGGCACTCGGCAGGCGCGGGTTCACCATTTCCTGCCTTACCGGCGACGATGCCACCCGTGCCGGCATCCTCGCCGGCTACGAGGAACTGATCGGACAGAGCACGGCGGACGATGCTGTCCTGTTCTACTACAGCGGCCACGGCGGATACGCACACGCACCGGGTCCGGCCAGCGACGAGCCGGCTGCCGACGGCCCTGCCAGCCGGCCGACGCCCGGCCGGCGGCCGGGCGACCTGCAGTTCATCGTGCCCACCGACTACTCGTCATCCACTGAGGATGAGTTTCTGGGCATCACCTCGGTCGAGCTGTCAGTGCTGCAGGCCCGGCTGACCGAGGTGACGCAGAACGTGGTGGTGGCCTTGGACTGCTGCCACGCCGCCCACCAGTCCCGCGACCCCGACCTGCGGGTCAAAGGCCTGGACCGGCAGTCGACCACCCGGTACGAGCAGATCAGCCGGCACCTGGCAGCGCTGCGCCGGGACGGGCTCGCGGTCGACCGGCGGGCAGTGACCGGCAACCCGCACTCGGTGCGGCTGGTGGCCTGCGCCCCCGAGCAGTCCGCCTACGAGTACCGCAACGGCGCCGGGCTGCGCACCGGGATGTTCACCGAGGCGCTGATCCAGGCACTGGCCGCCGCCGAGAACCTTCCGGTGACCTGGTTCACGCTGATGGAGACGGTACGTCGCCAGGTGCTGCGCCGGGCGTCGAACCAGCGGCCCGAGGCGGAAGGGCCGTCCCGCCGACTGCTGTTCTCACTCCAGGAGACGGACCCGATAGCCGGCCTGCCGGTGGCCCCCACTCCCGACGGCCGGGTGGTCCTGCCCGGCGCCCCGCTGCTCGGCGTCGAGCTCCACGACGAGTTCACCGTGATGCCGGCCGAGCTGCCGGTCGACGAGGAGACCAGCGTCGGCACCGCCGTCGTCGACCGGCTCGGGGCGCTGGCGGCACAGGCCGAGCTCACCCTGCGTACCGGCTGGTCCGAGGTGCCGACGACGGCCCGGGCGTACCGGACCCGCAGTGCCGCACCCGCGCTGCCGGTCCGGGTGACCGACCCGGACGCCGCCGACCTGGTCGCCGCGATCCGGACCAGCACCCTGGTCCGGCTGGCCGATGCGGACGAGCCGTGCACCGTGGAGGTCCGGCCCGACCGGGCCGGCAACTACCAGATCCACGACCGGACCGGTCCGCTGCACAGCCCCCGACCGGCCGGGCCGGGCACCGCCGCCCGGCTGCTCACCGACCTGGAACGGGTTGCCCGCGCCACCGGACTGCGGGCCCTCGGCGAGGACCCCCGGTGCGTCCTCGACACCCCGTTGACGCTCGAGTGGGGCCGGGTCGTCAACGGCGTCGAGGTGCCCATGCGGTCCGCCGGCGAGGTCGTGCACGACGGCGACCAGGTGTACGTACGGGTGCGCAACGACGGCTCCGAGACGGTCTTCGTATCGCTGCTCGACATCGGTGTCTCCGCCCGGATCGAGAATCTCACCAACTTCGCGCCGTCCGGGTTCCGGCTCGAGCCCGACAAGGAGTACCTGGTGGGGTACGACGCCCTGAGCGGCGTACTGCGCGGTGTGCGACTGAACTGGCCGGCCGGCATCGTGCCGGCGGCCGGGCGGCCGGAGACGGTCCTGCTGATCGCCACTTCGCAGCCGCAGGACGTCGGGCTGCTCCAACAGGACGGCATCCGCACCGCCGACCGTTCCGAGCTCCGCCGCCGCGTCCCACGCCGCCACCAGTCGCCGCTGGAGCGGGCCCTCGACCAGCTGGGCAGCGGCGGTGTGCGGGAAATGTCCAACGAACTCGCCCCGGAGGTGCGCTACGCGCTGCGTACCATCGAATTCAGCTTGAGCCCGACGGCGCGGCCGCCGGCCGAGTCGGTGCGGTTCCAGATTGACGAACGCCCGGACCGGTCGCGGCTGCTGTTCCGTGCCCGGAGCGGCGCGGCGCGCACTGTCGCGGTCCGGCTGGACGAGGTGCTGGTGCACCGCAACCGGGCGCTGCGCAGCGCCGACATCCGGGTCGACGCGGTGGTGCTCACCGGCACCGCCGACGACGACCCGGCGGTGCCGTACCGGGCAGAGACGGCGCGGTTCCGCAACGTCCGCGACGGAGACCGGCTGCCGCTGGACCGGATGCTCGTCTACCACGGTCCGGCGGTGGACTACCTGGACCTGGCGGTCTGGGTGTCCCGGGACACCGGGGACAGCCGGGCACTGAGCGACCTGCTGCGCGACGAACTCAACGGCCCGGCCTTCCAGGCCGCCGGGGCAAACCTGCTCGGGCTGGCCGTGGCCGCCCCGCAGGCCGCAGCCGCAGCCGCCGCGATCGGGGCGGGTGCCCTGGTCGTCAACCTGGCGTACCGGCTGCTGCTGGACGCGGTCGGCGACAGCATCGGCCTGTACCGCACCTCCCTGCTGGCGACCGAGGAATTCGGCGTCGGCCGGCACCCGGCCGTGGGGAATCTGCGGGCGCAGGACTTCTCGTTCTCGTACACGGTCGAAACGGTCGACTGACCAACGCCTCCGCCGGGTCACCGGTACGCAATTCATCTAATTACGCCCGGTGCCCCGGCGGTGCTGAAATATCGGTACGGACAACAGACTGAAAGGTGGAAATCATGGCTCGCAAGCGTGTGATCGTCGACGGGTCCGAGTGGGAGATCCCCGAGTCGAACCTCGACCCGGTCCTCGCCGGCATCCAGACCGCCATGGAAACCGGTTCGGTGGTCAAGCTGGAGCTGCTGGACGGGGCCAGCCGGCCGGTGACGGTCTACCTCAACGGCCGGACCGCGGTGACCGTGGTCGTGGATCTCGGTCTCGACCCCCGCCCGAGCGAGATGTCCTGATTCACCCGTCGCCACGGCCCGTGACGGCCAGCGCGTCCGGCGGCGGGAGCAGGCCCAGCCGCTGCGCCCGCAGCACGGTGGTCAGCCGGTCGGAGGTGCCGAACTTGCGGTACATCCGCTCCTGGTGCTTGGCCACCGTACGCGGCGACAGCAGCAGCCGGTGACCGATCGCCCGAGCGGTCAGACCGTCCGCGAGCAGGCGCAGGATCTCCTGTTCGCGGACGGTCAGCCGGGGCACTCGCACTGGCGGCACGGCCGCCCCCGGCCGGTCGGCGACGGTGCAGCCGGCGGCCGGATGCGGCCGGCTCCACGACTCGGCCAGGGTCCGGATCGCGGCGAGCTGGCCGGCGGTACGCCGAACCGGCCGTGTACCGCACGACCCGGTCGGCAAGGCGGTACGCGGTCCGGTGGTGCTCCACCGCCAGTGTCCGTCCCGGCGGACCAGGTCGCCGAGGGCCAGCCCGAGCTGGACCAGGGCGCGCAGCAGTACCGGGTCGCCGGCGGCGGCCGCCGTCAGCAGGGTCCGGGTGGTCGGCTCGACCGGCCCGGGAAGCACCAGGTCGAGCAGCCGGTCGGCGGGCTCGGCCCGGTGGGTGGGGTGGTCCGGCAGAGAAGGAAGTGTGGTGGTCATCGCAGCACTCCTGATGGGATCGGTCGACGTGCGGGTCGGGCACCGGCACATCGCCAGCTTCGCCGCGCCCGGCGGCCGTTCCATTGGGCGAACTACGTAGTCGCACCAGTACCCATACATAGATCCGGCGGGACACACCTCAGATCTACACCGGGCGACAATTCGACCCCGCTACTACGCACTATTACGGCAACGGGCTCCGATCGCTTCCTGAGTCAACAGAACCGCAGATATCTTTCGACCCGTACGCATGTCGCCGATCACCCTCCCACTCACACCTTTCTGATGATTTGGTGGATTACCGGAAAGGACAGATACCGATGGCCAGTGCGAGCGTGGCTGTCCGGGCCGCCGGCGCGTCGTCCGGGCGTACTGCCGCAGAAGATCACGTCCGGGACCTCGCCCGACGGGGCATACTGGCGGACCGCGCGAGGGCGGCGTCCGACGCGGAGCGTGGGCTGCTCCGCGCGGGTGGGTACGCGCTGGTCTGGCCGGTGGTGTTCCAGCGGCTGACCCGTCGGATCGAACTCGCCCGGGGACACCACACCTGCGCGTCGTCGGTCCACCGACTGGAAGCCGAATGCCTGGACAAGTTCCACGACGACGTCGAGGCAGTCCTCGACGACCTGCTGGCCAACGCCAAGGTCCCAGTGGTCAACCTGGAGGGGTGGATCGCCCGGCGGATCGGCCCGGCCACCGTCGACGCGCACCGCCGCCGACGCGGCGACCGTGGCGCGTTGCAGCGGCCCCGGCTGCCCGGATGGCTCAAGCACGACCTCGGCCAGGACCCGTGGCTGCTGACCCTCGCCGTCGAGGTGCTGGTCTGGGTGGGGATCCCGGCCACGGCCGGAGTGCGGGTGTGGCCGCTGTCCGCGTGGGCAGACCGCCGGGCCGCCGTCACCGGGCACTGCGGTGGCGGGGAGCGGGAGGTGACGGCCGACCTCGACCGGGTGCTCGCCGCGATGCGCAGACGTCCGAAGTGGTACGCGGACTTCGTCGAACGGCCACTCGGCCGCAAGCACGCCCCGGTGCTGCCGGCCGCCCGGACCGGGACCGCTCCGGCTCGCGAGACCGACCACCTGCAGCCGAGGAGGCCGGACGAGGCGGACGAGGCACGGTTGACCGAGCTGGCGTCGGTCGCGGTCACGGCGATCGAGGCACAGCTACGTCGAGGTGCCGACCCCCGGTGCGCGGTGGTCGCCGTACTCCGCTCGGTGTTCGACACCGGCACGGGTGCCGAGGAGATGGACCGGCCGCCCGGTGGTGGACCGGCCGCGGACGAGCGGGTCGCCGCACTGCTGGCCGACTCTGCGGCGATCGACCGGATCGCCAACGCCGTCGTCGAGCTGATCGCCGACCGGTGAGGACCGGTGCGCCGAGACGCCCGGCAGGTCCTTGCGGACTGCCGGGCGTCTCGCCTGTTCAGTGGCGGTGGCGGCGGGATTTGAACCCGCGGAGGGCGTGAACCCTCACACGCTTTCGAGGCGTGCTCCTTAGGCCACTCGGACACACCACCGCCGAGTAGGCTACCTGAAGCGCCGGCCGACCGTCACGGCGGTGCCGCCCGAACGCGGGCGGCACCGGCCGCACTGGCAGGATCATGGCCATGAGCACGCACATCGGAGCCAAGCCCGGCGACATCGCCGAGCGGGTCCTCATGCCCGGAGACCCGCTGCGCGCCAAGTGGATCGCCGAGAACTTCCTCGAGGACGCCACCTGCTACTCGAACGTGCGCGGCATGTTCGGCTTCACCGGCCGGTACGCCGGGACGCGGGTGTCGGTGCAGGGGTCGGGAATGGGCATGCCGTCGGCGTCGATCTACGCCCACGAGCTGATCAACGAGTACGGGGTGCGGACGCTGATCCGGGTCGGCTCCTGCGGCGCGTTGGCCGAGGATCTGCACCTGCGGGACGTGATCGCAGCCAACGGTTCGTCGACCGACTCGAACATGAACCGGGTGCGCTTCGCCGGGCTCGTCGACTACGCGCCGGTGGCGGACTTCGGCCTGCTGCGTACGGCGGTCGACGCGGCCCACCGGCACGGTGTCGACCTGCGGGTCGGCCCGGTCCTGGCCGCCGACGCGTTCTACACCGACCGGCCGGACCTGTACGACACGCTGGCCGACTACGGGGTGCTGGCGGTCGAGATGGAGTCGGCGGCGCTGTACACCATCGCCGCCCGGTTCCGGGCCCGCGCGTTGACCATCCTCACCGTGAGCGACCACATCCGTACCGGCGAGAAGATGAGCGCGGACGACCGGGAGCAGACCTTCAGCGAGATGGTACGCATCGCGCTGGACACCGCGACCGCCTGACGCCACCGAGATCGGCCGGCGATACCGGCGGGCCGACCGGCTCAGCGGAAGAAGGCCCGCGACGCGGCTCAGCGGAAGAAGGCCCGCAGCGCGGCGGCGCACTCGTCGGCCAGCACCCCGGCGTACACAATCGGCCGGTGGTTGAGGCGGCGGTCGCGCACGACGTCCCACAGCGATCCGACGGCACCGGTCTTCGGCTCCCACGCGCCGAAGACCACGGTCGAGACCCGGGCCAGCACCAACGCGCCAGCGCACATGGTGCACGGTTCCAGAGTGACCACCAGGGCGCACCCTTCGAGCCGCCACCGGCCGAGCCGGGCGGCGGCCCGGCGCAGCGCGAGGATCTCGGCGTGTGCCGTCGGGTCGCCGGTCAGTTCGCGTTCGTTGTGGGCGACCGCGAGTTCGCGGCCGGCCGCGTCGTAGACGACCGCACCGACCGGCACGTCAGCCGTACCGCCCGGCACGTCAGCCGCACCGACGGGTACCCCTGCCGTGCCGGGCGGCACACCAACGGGGCCGGCGCCGGCGGTCGGCCCGCCGGCCACCGACAACGCCCGCCGCATCCAGCTCTCGTGCAGCGGGTCGCGGTGCCGCCGGGCCGTCGGCACGCCGTCGCCACGTCCGGTCACGCCGTCGCCCCGCCCGATCTCATGCCTCGCGCAACTCCTCGATCTCGTCGCCGCAGCCGACCGTCTGGCAGATCTCGGCGGTCACGTCGGCCGGCAGCATGCCGTCCCGCGCGCACAGTGCCAGCAGCCGTCGGGCCGACAGGCCGAGATCGGCGAGCAGGTCGGCGTCACCGACCGGCTCCGCGTCCGGGTCGGCGGCCGGCTCATCGTCGTCGTCCTCCTCGTCGGCCAACGCGTCGACGTCGTCGGAGTCGTCCAACGGGTCGCCGACCAGGTACCCGCCGGCGCGGGAACCGGCCGGCGCGGCAGCGGCGGCGGACATCGAGCCGCCGCCGGCACCGACCACGACCGGTTCGAGGTCCACCTCGACGGCCGGGGTACGGATGTCGCCGATCAGCAGCGCGCCCAGCCGGGACTCCTCGGCGAACGCGGCGTCCGAACTGAAAATTCGCAGATCCTCGCCCTCGTCGAGGCGCAGGATCACCAGGTAACTGTCGTCCGATTCGACGAACAGCAGTGACACCTCGGCGTCGGGGTCGACCTCACGGAGCCGGTCGACCACCTCGTCGATGTCGGCGACCCCACCGAGGTCGAGCTCGGCGCCGGACCAACCGGCCGGGCCGCGTACGGCAGCGGCAGCAAAATAGGGCACGGTCCCCCCAATGGTCCCTGCGGTCACCGGGCGGCGCGGCATCCCGCCGCCGTCGGTGACCGCCGATTCTGTCGTCAGAATGACGGTATCGGCTCAGGTCGGTCGTTGACCCCGCAACGCCCCGAACAGTCACTGACCGGCAGGGACGGGTGCGTGACAGCGCGTCGGCGTTCGGTCAGATGAGGCGTTCGGTCAGTTGACCAGTCGGCGGGCCGCGATCAACTCGCGCAACTGCTGCCCTCGGACCTTACGGGGCCGGACCCGTTCGCGGCCGAGCTTGGCGCCGGCAAGCTCGGCGAGGATCTGCAGTCGGCGCCGATTCCGCTCGGGATCGAGCCGGTGCCCGGTGTTGGCCATGCCGCCGAGCGTGCCGACCGTCGCCGCGTTCGTCAAGCCCGGAATTCGCCCACCGCCGGTCACCACAGTGGCCAGTCGCCGGTTGCCGCCCAGTGTGTGGCGAGCGCCACAGTCGTGATGCTCCAGCCGGCCGACATGGCGAGCGCGATGCCGGTCGCCACGCCCCGGTCGCCGACCCGGGCGAGCAGGATCGCGACGGCCCAGGCGAGTGCGCCGCAGAGCAGCGTCGACAGGGCGTACCCGCGCAGGTCCTGGCCGATCAGGCCGGTCAGCAGCAGCCACAGCGCGGTGGCCAGCGCCCCGAGCGCGACGGCTCCCCGGCGTACCGGATGCGGCTCCCGGTAGGTCGGCCGGGAGGGGGCCGGTGGCCGCGCGGGCACGGCCGGAAACATCCCCGGCGGGTACGGGTGCTGGCCGCGCGGTGGCCCCCAGCCGGCCACCGGCGGGTGCCAGCCGGCCGGCGCACCGGGCCAACCGGGCGGGCTGGTCGGTGCGGGTGACGGCCAGTCGATCGGGCGGTCCCGCATCTCGTCCCTCCCTCCTGCGGCCGGCGCGGCGGCCGTGACGGTCCATCGCCGTGCCAGTCAGCGTACCGACGACGGCTGCCCGATCGTGCCCTGGCTCGATGTGGCAGAGTCACCGCGTGCGAGTGGCGGTGATCGGGCTGGGGCTTATCGGCGGTTCCGCGCTGCGCGCGTTCGCCGCCGCCGGGCACCGGGTTTTCGGGTACGACGCCGATCCCGCGACCCGGGCCACCGCACGTACCGCGGCCGCGCGGGCGGCACCCGGCGCACGCTGGCAGGTCGCCCCGACGGTACGGGACGCGGTGGCCGACGCCGATCTGGTGCTGCTGGCGGTGCCGCTGCCGGCGGTGGGTCCGGTGCTCGACGAGATCGCCGCGGTCGGCTACTCCGGGCTGGTCACCGACGTCACCTCGGTCAAGGAGCCGGTGCGGCGGCTGGTCGACCGGCGGCTGCACCGCCAGCACGACCGGACCGCCGGGTTCGTCGGCGGCCATCCGATGGCCGGTCGGGAGACCTCCGGGTTCACCTCCGCCGATCCGGAACTGTTCACCGGCTGCGCCTGGGTGCTCTGCCTGGAGCCGCCGGTGACCTCGGTCGACGACTGGCTGACGGTGGCGACAGCGGTGACCGGGCTGGGCGCCCGGGTGGTACCGGCCACCGCCGAGGAGCACGACCGGGCCGTCGCGGCGATCAGTCACGTACCACATCTGCTCGCGACCGCGCTGGCCGCCACCGCGGTGACGGACCCGCTCGCCTGGTCGTTGGCCGCCGGATCCTTTCGGGACGGCACCCGGGTCGCAGCCAGCCGGCCGGAGCTGGTGGCGGCGATGTGCGGTGGCAACGCCGGGGCGGTCCGGGCCGCCCTGGACGAGGTGCTCGCCACCCTGACTGCGGCCCGGGCGGCGCTGGACGCGGAAGACCCGGTGCAGGCTCTGGTGCCGTGGCTGACCCCGGGTAGTTCGGCCCGGGGCGGCTGGCCACCACAGCCGGGCCGGCCGCTGGAGCTGCCGGCCCGGCCGGACGCGTTGCTGCGGCTGGGGCGGGCCGGCGGTTGGATCACCGCCGTGGCCGAGGACCGACGTACCGTGACGGCGGTCCGGCCGGCGCCGGTCGACTGACCCGGCCCGGCTGGCCGACGGTGGACCGGCTTTCTACCGGCGGCGCCTCAGATTTGTTCGCCCCGGTCCAGCCGGATCACCCGGCGGTCGGTGACAACGGCGGTCACCAGGTCGGCGGGCGTCACGTCGAAGGCGGGGTTGACCGCGCCGGCCCCGGCCGGCGTGGTCCGGGCAGCGGCGAAGCTGACCACCTCGGCGGATCCCCGGTCCTCGATCTCGACCTGTGCGCCGGTGGCGGTCGCCGGATCCACCGTCGATTCGGGAGCGACCACCACGAACGGCAGTCCGGCCCGGCGTGCGCCGAGCGCATGGGCGTACGTACCGATCTTGTTGATCGTATCGCCGTTCGCGCAGATCCGGTCGGCGCCCACGACGACCGCGTCGACCCGGCCACGGGCCATCAGGAACGGCCCGGCCCCGTCGACGGCGACCCGGAAGTCGACCCCCGCCCGGTCGAGTTCCCAGGCGGTCAGCCGGGCACCCTGCAGCAGCGGCCGGGTCTCACTGGCGATCACCGACTCCAGCCCGCCGCGCCGGTGCAGTTCGACGACGACCCCGAGCGCGGTTCCTCCGGTGACCGTGGCCAGCGCACCGGTGTTGCAGTGGGTCAGCAGCCGGCACCGGGGCGGACAGAGCTGCCCGAGCAGGTCGGCCCCGAGCCGGGCCATCGCCACCGACGCCGCCTCCTCCTCGTCACGCAGGGCCACCGCTTCGGCGAGTACGGCCGACGGGCTCTCCGCGAGCCGGGCCGCCGCCCGGTCGACGCCCCGGGCGAGGTTGACCGCGGTCGGCCGGGCGGTACGCAGCCGTTCGACGGCGTCGGCCAGTCGTTGCGGCTCGTCGTGGTGCAGCCGCGCGGCCAGCGCCACCCCGAGGGCACCGGCCACGCCGAGCGCCGGCGCGCCGCGAACCGCCAGGGACCGGATCGCGTCGACCACCGTCTCGACGGTGGACAGCCGCAGTACGGTGGTCCGGTCGGGCAACGCGGTCTGGTCGATGATCTCGATGGCGTCGTCGACCCAGTCGATGGTCCGCATGCGACGACCTTAGTCGGCTCCGGCCGGGCGACAGTACCGCCGAAGGGCCTATGGTGACCGGTGTGAGCAATGCCCGGGACCCGATCGTCGACCTTCGTCGGATCGCTTTTCTGCTGGAGCGGGCCAACGAGGCGACCTACCGGGTACGCGCGTTCCGGTCCGCCGCCACGGCACTGGCCGGACTGCCCGCCGCCGAGTTGTCGCAGCGGGCTGATGCCGGCACGTTGACCGAGCTCGCCGGGGTAGGCGAGGTGACTGCCCGGTGTGTGGCCGAGTCGCTGGCCGGCGAGGAGCCGGTCTATCTGCGCCGGCTGCTGGCTACCGAGGGCACCGACCTGGACGAGGCGGCGGCGGCACTGCGCGCCGCGCTGCGCGGCGACTGCCACACCCACTCGGACTGGTCCGACGGCGGTTCGCCGATCGAGGAGATGGCGTTGGCCGCGGTCGAGCTGGGCCACGAGTACCTGGTGCTGACCGATCATTCGCCCCGGCTCACGGTCGCCCGCGGGTTGACTGCCGCCCGTCTGCGGCGCCAACTCGACCACGTCGCGGCGCTCAACGCCGCCCTGCCTGAGGGGTTCCGGATCCTGACCGGCATCGAGGTGGACATCCTGCCGGACGGCTCCCTCGACCAGTCCGACGAACTGCTCGACCGGCTCGACGTGGTGGTCGGCTCGGTGCACGCCAATCTGCGTGACGACCGGGCGCGGATGACCCGGCGGATGCTGACCGCGGTCACCAACCCCCGGCTGGACATCCTCGGTCACTGCACCGGTCGGATGGTGACGTCGCGGCCGCCGGGGGTGACCGGACCCGGCGACCGCGGCCACCGACGGCGGTCCCGGCCGCCGAGTGACTTCGACGCCGAAGCGGTCTTTGCCGCCTGCGCCGAACACGGCAAGGCCGTCGAGATCAACTCCCGGCCGGAGCGGCAGGACCCGCCGAAGCGGCTGATCCGGCTAGCGGTCGAGACCGGCTGCCTGTTCGCCATCGACACCGACGCCCACGCGCCGGGTCAGCTCGACTGGCAGCAGTTCGGGTGCACGCGGGCCGCGCTCTGCGGTGTCGATGCCGACCGGGTGGTCAACACCTGGTCGGCCGGGGAGCTGATCGACTGGGCCGCCGCCCATCACTGAACCGCTGTCTGGCAGCGGGTCGCCGGACAGCAGCGGGCCGCTGTCCGGGACCGTGCCGCCGGGCAGCGGGCCGGAGCGGGCCGGTCGGGGCAGCCCGGTGCCCTGTGCAAGGGCCACCCCGGCCAGCACGATCAGCGCCCCGACCGGCTGGTGCCAGACCAGCCGCTCGCCGAGGACCGACACCCCTGCGGCGACCGCGACGACCGGCACGACATAGGTGACGGTGGCCGCCGTACTGGCCCCGACCAGCCGGATGTTGCGCATGTGGATCACGAAGGCCAGGCCGGTGCCGACCGCCCCAAGAATCAGCACGCTCACGATCACCGCCGGAGAGAGCCGGGTCGGCGTCGGCGGGGCCCCGGCGACGATCGGTGCGACGACGGCCAACTGGCCGGTGGCCAGGATCAGCTGGGTCGCGGCGAGCGCGACGCCGCTGTCCGACCGGCCGGCGACGAACCGCTTCTGGTACGGGATCGTCGCGCCGTAGCAGGCGGCCGCGCCGAGACACATCAACTGCCCGGCGAACTGTCCCCCGCCGACGCCCTGCCAGACCCCGAGCACCACCAGCACGCCGACGAAGCCCAACCCGGTGCCGGCCAGCCGGCGGGCCGTCATCGCCTCGGTGCGGAACACCAGCGCCGCCAACGGCAGGGCGATCAGCGGGGTGGTGGCGTTCCAGATGCCGGCGAGCAGCGACGGGATCCGCTGCTCCCCGTACCCGATGAGGGTGAACGGCAGGGCGACCCCGACCGCCGCGACAACGCACTGGTGCAGCCACAGCCACGGATCCCGGGGCAGCCGGTCGCCAACCAGTGGCAACACGATCAGCAGGGTGAGCGCACCGGCGGCGACCCGGGCCAGGGTCACGTGGATCGGATGCAGCTCGGCGACCCCGATCTTGATCAGCAGGAAACTGGTGCCCCAGATGCCGGCGAGCAGCAGGAAGCCGGGCAGCCAACTGGCGAGCCGGGGACCGGGTGGTGGGCCGGCCGAACCGGGTTCCTGCATTCCCGTTCCCCCTTTCGGATGCGCCGGCCCCGCAGACCTGCCGCGTAGGGTCATCAGCATGGGACGTGTGGATGACATCAGCAACAGCTTTGTCGAGCGGTGGGCGCGGCTGAATCCGATCGGAGCCACCTACATCGGCGTCGACGGGCACGACGACCAGCTCGACGACCTGTCGCCGGACGGGTACGCCGAACGCGCCGCCCTGACCCGCGACACGTTGCGGCAGCTCGATGTCGCCGATCCGGAGTCGGAGGCCGAGCGGGTGGCCCGGGACGCGATGGCGGAGCGGCTCGGCCTGGAGCTGGCCCGCTACGAGGCGGGCGAGGAGACCAGCGAGCTGAGCGTCATCACCAGCGGTCTGCACCATCTGCGCCAGGTCTTCGACCTGATGCCGACCGAGGGCACCGATGCGGTGGCCAACATCGCTGCCCGGCTGGACAATTATCCACAGGCTCTGGACCAGGTACGGGTCACCCTGCTGGACGCGGCCCGGGCCGGGCACGTGGCACCCCGGGCGCAGATGCTCAAGGTCGCCGACCAGTGTGACGTCTGGACCGACCCGGAAGCGGACGACTTCTTCCACGCCCTGGTCGGCCGGCTGTCCGCTCCGGCCACCCTCACCGCAGACCTGCGCCGCGCGGCCTCGGCGGCCACCGCAGCGACCATCGCGTTCGGCCGGTTCCTGCGTACCGAGCTGGCCCCGTTGGGGCGGGACACCGAGGCCGCCGGACGGGACCGATACGAGCTCGCCTCCCAGTACTTTCTGGGCGCGCGGATCGACCTGGACGAGACGTACGCCTGGGGCTTCTTCGAGTTGGATCGCATCGAGCAGGAGATGCGCCGGGTCGCCGCCGAGATCGCCGGGCACGGCGCCAGCATCGACGACGCGGTACGCGCCCTGGACGCCGACCCGGCGCGGACCATCGCCGGTGGTGAGGCGTTCCGCGACTGGATGCAGGCGTTGGCCGACAAGGCCATTGGGGACCTGCACGGCTCCCATTTCGACATACCACAGCAGATCCGGCGGATCGAGTGCTGCCTCGCGCCGACCAGCGACGGTGGCATCTACTACACCGGGCCGAGTGAGGACTTCTCCCGACCGGGCCGGATGTGGTGGGCGGTGCCGCACGGGCTGACCGAGTTCTCGACCTGGCGGGAGGTGACCACGGTCTACCACGAAGGGGTGCCCGGACATCATCTGCAGATCGGTCAGACGCAGGTCCGTGCCGATCTGCTCAACCGCTGGCAGCGGCTGCTCTGCTGGTGTTCCGGGCACAGCGAGGGCTGGGCGCTGTACGCGGAACGGCTGATGGACGAGCTGGGCTACCTGGCCGACCCCGGTGACCGGCTCGGCATGCTGGACGGGCAGGCGCTGCGGGCGGCCCGGGTGATCGTGGACATCGGCCTGCACCTGCAGTTGACCATCCCGCCGAACTCGTTCAACTTCCATCCCGGCGAGCGGTGGACTCCGGAGCTGGCGTGGCAGTTCCTGCGGGCGCACTGCCAACTGCCGGACGAGATCCTGCGGTTCGAGCTGGACCGGTATCTCGGCTGGCCGGGGCAGGCGGCGGCGTACAAGGTCGGGGAGCGGATCTGGCTCCAGGCCCGAGCCGACGCCCAGGTTCGCAAGGGTGCCGCCTTCAACCTCAAGGAGTTCCATCAGGCAGCACTGAACCTGGGCGTACTCGGTCTCGACCCGCTGCGGACCGCGCTGGCCCGGATCTGACCACCCGCCCGGCGGGCCACGCCGGGGGCTGGGGCCGGCTCAACCGAGCGCGGCCATCAGGTCCCGGCATGCCTGCTCGCACCGACGGCAGGCCTCGGCGCAGACCTGGCAGTGCTCGTGCTCGCTGGCGTGTGCCTGGCACTCCTCGCCGCACGAGCGGCACGCCTGAATGCATGCCTGCAGCATCACCCGGGTGGTGTTCGCGTCGTAGCCGGTGTGCCGGGAGAGCACCCGGCCGGTGGTGGCACAGATGTCGGCGCAGTCGAGATTGGTGCGGATGCACTTGACCAGGTCGGCAACCGTGTCCTCGCTCAGGCAGGCGTCAGCGCAGGCGGTGCAGGCCTGAGCGCAGTCGAAGCAGGCGTCGATGCAGTCGGCGAGTGCCTGCTGGTCGACGTGCCCCAGATCGAGCGGATAGGTTTCCAGCATCTCGGTTGCTTGCGTCATGGTGACCTCCACAGGTGTGACCGTTGAGGTCGGTTACCCGCTGCCAGGCCCGACTAACACCGGCCCGGCCGTCACCCGTTGGCACCAATCAGGCACCGGCCGGTCAGTCGGGCAGCCGCAGTGCCGCCCAGACCGTCTTGCCGTCGGCGAACCCGGCGTACCCCCAGTCGCTGGCGAGCGCCTCGATGATGGCCAGCCCTCGACCGCGGCCGGGTGCCGGCCTGGGCCGGGGCCCGGTGGCCGGTCGGGGCAGCTCGGCAGCGCGGTCGCGGACGCTGATCCGGATCGCTCCGGCCTGCCGGGTGGTGGTGACGTCCAACTCGGTGCCGGCGTGTTCGACCGCGTTACTGACCAGCTCGGAACCGATTACCATCGCCTCGTCGACCAGAGCGGTCAGCTGCCACGAGCGGCAGGCACCGCCGATCAGCCGGCGAGCCTGTCCCGGTGAGTGCGGGTGCGCAGGCAGGTATTCGTGCCACCGGTACGGGGACCTTGGTGCTGATTCGACCAGTTTGGTGGCGTCGATCACGCTGTCCTGCACACTCACCAGACCGCTGATGCTGTGCCGGGCGAGCCGGCCGGTGGGTGAGTCGGGTCGGGCACACAGGTGCACCACCGGACGGTGGCTCGCGTCGCCGCCCTGCACGATGGCGAAGACCCGGAGCCCGATCGGGCTGGCCACGGTCACCTCGTCCAGCTCGACGAGCAGCGCCAACGGCTCCTCCAGCAGGCAGCGGCGCAGCACCGGGGCGAGCCGGACCAGTTCGGTGTCGGTCAACGCGCCGGTCAGCCGGATCCGGGTGACACCGCTGGCGAAGTCACGCGCCACCAGCCAGGTGAGAGTGTTCACCCGTGGTCCCCGTTGTCCGGTCTACCACCGTAGACGGTTCCGGCGTGGTCCTGCGACGCGATGCCCAGCAGCGGCGCGACTCCGGTCACCCGCAGCACCCGGGCGACGATCGGCTGCGGGTTGCGGACGATCAGGATCTGGCCCTGACCGGCGGCCGCGTGATGCGCGTCGACCAGTTCCTTGACCGCACTCGAATCGATCAGTGTGACGGCTCCCAGGTCGACGATAATCCAGGTCGCCTGCCTCCGGTCGACCACTTGCACGGCAGCACTGAGCTCTCCGGTTGCGGTCATGTCCAGCTCGCCGGAGGCTTCGATGACGCAGTGCCCGGCTTCGGGTGGCGACACCCGGATCTCGTGCATGCTGGTCTCCGTCTGGCGGGTCGCGACTCCGACCTGCGGTGGCGCCCGTGGGCCCGCGCGGCGGAGTTGAGCTGCTCGAAGCGCCCAGCCTACGCGACGTCGCCTGCCTGCTGGGGACAGACCGGGAGACCGCCGATCCGGGTTAGCGGATCACCTAGTCGATCATGACACTAAGTGAGACGTCGTTGACTGAGTTTCATCTCTGTCGATACGATCCGGGCGCCGTGGGACCAGTGTTCCCAAGTTCACGAGGAGTCCCCATGCCCGTACTCACCCGCCTGCCGGAGATCGTCCCCACGCTGTTCCGCGTGGTGGTCGGTCTGCTGTTCACGCTACGCGGTGCCGCCTCGATCTTCGGGATCTTCGGCGGCTTCCGGGGCACCGGCGAGGCACTGGAGATCGGCGTCTGGCCCGGCTGGTGGGCCGCGCTGATCCAGCTCGTCGGCGGTCTGTTGGTCCTCACCGGACTCGGCACCCGGGTGGCCGCCGTCATCTGCTCCGGATCGATGGCGTACGCCTACTTCGTGGTCCATCAGCCGGACGCACTTCTCCCGCAGAACAACGGCGGCGAACTCGCCGCGCTGTTCTGCTGGGCGTTCCTGCTGGTGGCCGCGCTGGGGCCAGGCCGGTACTCGCTCGACGCCATGTTGAGTCGACGCCGTACGGCCGCCGTTCCCGCCCCGGAGCCGGCGACCGTCTGACCACGCGGCGGCAGCCGGACCCCGGAAAGACGGGTACGGCCCGGCGGACCAGTCAAGGTCCGCCGGGCCGTACCGTTTCCCGGTGCTGCCTTCAGTGCCGAACCGGGCGGCTCACAGCCGGGCGCACTGCCCGGACACCGGGCCCTGCACCGTGTTCACCCGGTCCTCGTCGACCGGCATCGGGCTGTTGCCCTGACAGTGCAGCGGGCCGCGGATCGTGTTCCCCGCGACGACCACCGGCAGCTCGTCGTGCTTGTTGTTGACCAGCCGGACCGGACCGGAGATGTCAGCGCCGTCCAGCCGCAGACCGCCGTCACCACCGGTCACCTCCAGCGGGCCCCGGATGGTCACCCCGGTCAGCGTCACCGCCCCGGTCGCCCGCAGCAGGGCCAGCGGCCCGGAGACGCTCGTACCGGTGAAGCTGACCGCCGTCGGACGGTTCGCGGTGAGCGGACCGTTGATCGCACCGTCGGTGGCGATCAGCGTCGCACCGGGACGGACCGTGACCGGACCGTTGACCGTCGCCGACTCCAGGCAGTAGGTCATCTCCGCCTTGACGATCAGCCCACCGTCGTGCGTGCCGGTGACCGTCACGTCACAGGTCGGCTCGGGCTGGCCGACCGCCGACCGCGACTCGGTGTCCGCGGTGATCGGCGAGTTCTCGGCGAAGTACGCCACCAGCATGGTCAGGTCGTTGTCACCGGTGGTCGAGGTGTCCGTGCCGTCGGCCAGGGTGGTGAAGTTGTCGCCACCCGCGGCCAGGAACGAGTTGACCGTGACCCGGTAGGTCCCGGTCGGCGACACCGGCTGACCGTTGAGGGTCATCGAGGTGATCCGCTCGCCCTGCGGCAACGTCGGGTCGTACGTGTAGAAGAAGCCCTCCGACACGCCGAGCCACAGCAGCGGACGCGACGCCCCGGCCGGCTGCCACTGCTCCTCCAGCACCTGCTTGACCTGAGCACCCGTGTAGGTCCGGGTGACCATGTCGTTGGCGAACGGCTGGGTCGAGAACGCCTCCGCGAAGGTGATCACGCCGTCCTCGCCGTACAGCAGGTCGGCCCGCAGCCCGCCCGGGTTCATGAAGGCGATCTGCGCACCACCCCGACCCGGCTCCCGGGTCCCGGCGAGCTGCACGTCGGCGATGAAGTTGCCGAGCACCGACTCCTTGCCCCGGTCCTCGTTGCCGTTGGTGTACGCCCGGGTGATGTCGGCGGTGATCGAGCCCAGCGGCTGCTGGCCGAGCACCTCGGCGTTGGCCTTCGCCGCCGCCACGATGTCGGCGACCTCCTGGTTGACCGGCGCGCCGACCACGTCGACGATCTCGACCGTGTCCGTCTCGACCGTCCCCGCCTCGACGTCCACCTGCAGCACGACCCGGCCGAGCTTCTTGCCGTAGTCCTCGGCCTGCAGCACCGGCCGGGTCTCGTCGGTGCCGGGCACCGGCACCTCGAAGGCGTACGGCTGGTGGGTGTGCCCGCTGAAGATGACGTCGATCTCCGGCACCGTCCGGGTGTACGGCCCGAACACCGGGTCGCTCATCAGCGCCTCGGGCGAGTCGATGTTCTCAGTGGCCGCGCCCTCGTGGGTGAGCAGCACCACCACGTCCGCCTCGCCGTTGCTCTCGTCGCCGTCCTTGAGCTGGGTGGCGACCAGGTCGGCCTCGGCCGCCGCCGGGCGGAAGGTGATCCCGGCGATACCGTCCGGGCTGACCATCACCGCGGTCTGCTCGGTGACCACCCCGATGTAGCCGACCCGGATCCCGCCGATCTCCTGCACGTGGTACGCCGGCAGCGCCCGCTCGTCGTCGCGGTACACGTTGGCGCCCAGCTGCGGGAAGTCCGAACGCGGGATCACCCGGTCGGTCAGATCCGCCATGCCCTTGTCGAACTCGTGGTTGCCGACCGCCGTCACGTCGAGACCGGCGGCGTTGAGCACGTCGAGGGTGGGGTTGTCGTCGTCGATCGCCGAGACGAACGTCGACGCCCCGATGTTGTCGCCGGCCGAGACGAACACCGTGTTCGGGTTGGTCGCCCGGTACTGGTCGACCAGCCCGGCCACCTGGGCCGCACCGCCGACCGGCTGCCCGTCGAGGGTACCGACGGATTCGAGCCGGCCGTGGAAGTCGTTGATCCCCAGCAGCTGCAGCTCGGTCGGACCGTCGGCACCGGTGTCCAGCCCGATGACCATCGGGTTGTGGTCGCTGGCCCGGAACGGGCCCGGGTCGAAGAAGGTCGGGAAGCCGTTGTACTGGAAGGCGTACGACTCGACCGCGTTGATCTGCCAGACGTCGGCCCCGGTGACCCGGTCGGCCAGCGACGGTGAGGCCAGCGCGTGGTCCAGCGAACCCGACTCACCGGCGAACACGTAGGTGCTGCGTCCGGTGTCGTTCAGGTTGACGTAGTCGGCGTCGTAGAGGACCCGCATCGGGTCCTCCTGGGTGTACGAGTTGAAGTCGCCCAGCAGCAGTACGTCGTCGCTGCCACTGTCGGCCACCAGATCGTCGACGAAGTCGGCCAGCGCGGCGGCCTGCCGGGTCCGGTCACCGTTGTACGCACCCTGCCCGTCACCGGTGTCGACGTTGTCGCCGGTCGGCGGCGTCGAGGTGCTCTTGGACTTGAAGTGGTTGGCCACCACGGTGAAGGTCAGTTCGTCGGCGGTGAACGTCTGCGCGATCGGCTCCCGCGCGTTGAACCAGACGCTCTCGTCGTCTACCGACCGGGACGGCCCGACCGGGGTCACCGCGGCCGGCTTGAAGATGATCGCGTTGCTGATGAAGTCCTGCTGGGCGGCGCCCGGCAGGTCCGCCGGGGAGCGGACGTAGTCCCAGGTCCCGGCACCGTCGGCGGCGTTCAGCGCGCCGACCAGCCGGATCAGTGCCTTCTCCGGCTCGCCCGGCGCGAACCGCACCGAGTTCTCGATCTCCTGCAGTCCGACCACGTGCGCGTCCAGCGCGGTGATCGCCGAGACGATCTTCGCCTCCTGCTTGGCCAGCGCGGCCTCGTCGGCCGCACCACGCGCGTCGCCACCGAAGTGGACGAAGTAGTTCAGCACGTTGAAGCTGGCCACCCGGATGTCACCGCCGACGGCTGCCGGGGCATCGGTACGCGGGTTCGTCACCTTGAACGTGGTCCGCTCGCTGGCCGGGGTGTCCGCACCGACCGGCAGGGTCGGCTGCAGCCGCCACTCGTCGAAGCCGTACGACAGCACGCTCGGCCCGAACGCCTCGACCGAGTCACCGACCCGAAGCGGCTGGTCCGGCGAAACGTACGGCGGGGCGATGCCGGCGTCGGCCAGGTTGGTGGTACGGCCGTCGTCGACCAGGATCCGGTTGAGCCGGTTGTCGGCGGCGATCTGCTCGGCCTGGGCGCTGCCCGGCTGCGCCACGTCGGTCGGGATGACCGCCGGGGCGTCACCGGCGGTCAGTACGACCTCGCCGTACCGGTTGGTGTTGTAGACCTCGGCGACGGCGAAGTCGCCGACCGGTGCCACCAGCATCGACTCGACGGACTCCCGGTCGGCGGCGGCCAGCGGCAGGGTCAGCGCGACCGGGGTGGGCAGCGGGTTGTCCCGGTCACAGATCTGCACGTCGGTCCGCGCGCCGATGCTCACCTGGGTCAGTCCGAAGTACTCACCGGCGTTGCCGGTGACCCGTACCCGGTCGCCGATGGCGACCCCCGGGTGGTTGGCCGGGTTGCTGGTCAGGTAGACGAAGATCCCGTCGCTGGCGGTGCCGGCGGCAGCCGTACGGGACCCGCCGGTGCCGGCGGTCTGCAGGTAGACGCCGTTGTAACCGCCGACGCGGTGGTCGGCGACGACGATGCCCTCGACAGTCACCTCGGTGCCGGCCAGCGGCGTGCTGTCACCGGTGCCCTGCACCTCGGCGATGCTGTTCGTCACCGTGACGTCGCAGCCCAGCTCGGGGTCGGGGTCCGGGTCCGGGTCGCCGGTCCCGTTACGGACGCCGAAGCTGTTCGCCGCCGGCTGCCGCCAGTCGCCGTCGACCTTCTGCAACGAGTGCCCGACCGGGGTGTCGGAGGCCTCAGCGACACCGATGTCGACACTGGTCGTGCCGTCGGCGGGGCCGCCGGCCGCGGTCAGGGTGCCTTCGTAGCTGAGGAACTCGACCACGGAGCCGGCCGGGTCGACCAGGGCCACCCCGTCCGGGGACCCGTTCTGGATGCCGTTGGCGGGGTATTCGGCGACGACCACACCGGCCGCGGTGACGGTGCCCGCGAGGGTACGGGTGTCGTATACGGTTCCGTTGCTCCCGTTGTAGAGGACAATCTGCCAGCCGGTCAGGTCGAACTCGGCCGGGGCCTCGATCTCGATCGCCTCGCCGGTGTCGGTGCCGGCGTTGTCGTAGTGGATCTCGCTGATGAATGGGTCACCGGCAGCCGGTGCAGCCATGGCGGCGGCACTGCCGGGCACGCTGAGCGCGCCGGCCCCCACGACCGCGGTGATGAGTTTCCAGGTGGCTATGCGTCTGTGCTGGCGCATGTAGGCGTTCCTCCGGTCAGAGGGTGAGTCAAGTAAATCTAGGAGACGCGGGTTTCGAAGCACAGACGGGCCGGTGGTGACCCGTTAAACATTCGGGTCCCGTTACCCCTTCGTGACAAGGGACGGTTCGGCGACACCCCAGGTCAGGACATCGATCGTTCATCTCGACGTCGCCGGCAGGTCGCACACGCGTTCGCGGACGGTCCCGGTCCGCTGCATACCGTCCCGGTGCCAGCGATGCCGTCCAGCCCGGACCGCCCTGGCAGATCCGGTCCGGACGTCGCGCACGACATGGCACCGGACCGGGCGGCCCGCTTCCGACCGAGCGAGGATCGACATGTCAATCGACCATGACAGCCACGTCCACAGCGACCCGGACGACATCAGCTCGAACACCTCCGGCAACCGTCCGTTCCGTGAGGTGCTCGCCGCCCGCGCCGGCCGCCGCGACATCGTCCGCGGCGGTACGGTGATCGCCGCCGCGGCCTTCCTCGGCACGGCCGGCGGCGCACTCGGCACCGACGCGCCGGCCAGCGCCGGCGGCCACGGGCACGGCAAGGGCAGGCCCGGCCGGCGCGGACTACTCGGCTTCGACCCGGTACTGCCGAACACCGACGACGCCATCACCGTCCCGCCGGGCTACACCGCCGACGTGCTCATCCCGTGGGGCACCCCGCTGCGCAGCCGGGGACCGGCCTGGCGCAAAGACGCCACGAACACCGCCGCCGAACAGGCCGAGCAGGTGGGCAGCCACCACGACGGCATGCACTTCTTCCCGCTCGGTCGCGGCCCGCTGGGCAGCCGCCGAGGCCTGCTGGTGCTCAATCACGAGTACGTCGACCGGACCCTGCTCTACCCCGACGGCGACGCGGAGATGACCCAGGAGAAGGTCGACAAGGCACTCGCCGGCCACGGGGTCAGCGTCGTGGAGGTGGAACTGTCGCGGGGCAGGTGGCGCAACGTCGACTCGCGGTTCAACCGTCGGGTCACCGGCACCACGCCGGTCGCCTTCTCCGGCCCGGTGTCCGGCCGGCACCCGGCGCTGCGCTCGAACAACCCACCGATGGGTACGTTGAACAACTGCTCGCACGGGGCCACCCCGTGGGGCACCTACGTGGCCTGTGAGGAGAACTGGAACGGCTACTTCGGCACCGAGGACCCGCAGTGGTCGCCGACGCCGGAGCAGGCCCGGTACGGCGTCAACGCCGCCGGATTCGGCTACCGCTGGCACCTGGCCGACCCGCGCTTCGACGTGGCGCGCAACCCCAACGAGCTGAACCGCTTCGGGTGGCTGGTGGAGATCGACCCGATGAACCCCCGCTCCACTCCGGTGAAGCGGACCGCCCTCGGTCGGTTCAAGCACGAAGGTGCCACCTTCTGGGAGTCGCGCGGTCGGGTCGTCGTCTACAGCGGCGACGACCAGGACGGTGACTACCTCTACAAGTTCGTCGGCGACGGTCCGTGGCGGATGCAGCGGGCGTTGGGCCGCAGCCCGCTGGACCACGGCACGCTCTACGTCGCCCGGTTCGACGACGACGGCAAGGGCGTCTGGCTGCCACTGAAGCACGGCAAGGGGCCGTTGACCAGGGCGAACGGTTGGCACGACCAGGCCGATGTGCTGCTGCGTACCCGGGAGGCGGCCGACGCGGTCGGCGCCACCCCGCTGGACCGTCCGGAGTGGGTGGCGGTCAATCCGAAGAACAACGACGTCTACCTGACCCTGACCAACGGCACCGGCTGGCCCGGTGCGGTCAACCCGCGTACCCCGAACCCGTACGGGCACATCGTCCGGTGGCGCGAGCGCGGCCGCGACAACACCGCGACCAGCTTCGAGTGGGACGTGTTCATGCTGGCCGGTGACCCGACGTACGACCCGCAGGTGCAGCTCGACGAGACGAACATCTTCGGCTCGCCGGACGGGATCTGGTTCGACGGCGACGGGCGGCTGTGGATCCAGACCGACGTGTCGAACTCGACGCAGAACCGCGCGGACCGGGGCCACGACAACATCGGCAACAACGCGATGCTGGCCGCCGACCCGCGTACCGGGGAGGTCCGGCGGTTCCTGGTCGGCCCGCGCGGCGCGGAGATCACCGGGGTGGTCACCACCCCGGACCAGCGGACCATGTTCATCAACGTGCAGCATCCGGGCGAGTCCACGACGTACTGGGGCAGTCCGACGCCGGAGGACCCGCGGGCGGTGAGCAACTGGCCCGACTTCGACCCGGCCGGCCGACCCCGGTCGGCGACCGTGGTCATCCGCAAGGTCGACGGCGGCGTCATCGGCACCTGACCGCTCCGGTCCACCCCTGCTCAACATCCGAGCCCGACGTGCGGGCTCCGGGAGCCGCGGCCGATCTCGCCGACCGGTCGCGGCTCCCGTCGTATCCCGCCAAGGCATCTTTTCTCGACGATATCGGAGCCCAGACATGCGTACCCGAAGAAGTCCGGCGGTGCTGGTCACCACCGCCGCCACCGCCGCCGTCCTCTGCGCCACCGTCGCGCTGACCGTTATGGCCCCCGGCGGCGCGGCGGCCGGTCACCGCGATGACAGGCCCGGCTGGCCCGGATCCGCCGTTTTCGGCCGCACCGCGACGTACCCGGTGTTCCACAATCGGCCAGCCGGTGAGGACCCGAGCGCCGAGACCGTCGCGGAGATCTCCACGGTCAGTCCGGACGGCCGGACGATGATCTACACCGACGCCGCCGGGCGGCGGGTCGGCTTCCTCGACATCACCGACCCACGGAACCCCCGCGGTCTCGGCACCCTCTCGCTGGCCACGCTCGGCAACGCCGAGGACGAACCGACCTCGGTCGCGGTGGTCGGCCGGTACGTGCTGATCGTCGTCAACACCAGTGCCAGCTACACCACTCCGTCCGGCCGACTCGACGTGGTCGACCTGGCCACCCGTACCAGGGTGCGCAGCATCCCACTCGGCGGGCAGCCCGACGCCATCGAGGTCAGCGACAACGGCCGCTACGCGGCGATCGCGATCGAGAACGAACGGGACGAGGAGGCCACCCCGCTCGGCGGCGACGAAGGCGACCTGCCGCAGCCGCCGGCCGGGTTCCTGCAGATCGTCGACCTGACCGGGCGCCACCCGGCAACCTGGTCGACCCGTACGGTGTCGCTGACCGCCGCCGACGGCAGCGCGCTGCCCGGTCTGGTCACCGCCGGGCTGGACACCCCGGCCGACCCGGAGCCGGAGTACGTGTCGATCAACGGTCGTGACCAGGTCGCGGTGACCCTGCAGGAGAACAACGGCGTGATCCTGGTCGACCTGCGCAGCGGGCGGATCACCAAGGCGTTCGGCGCCGGGACCGCCACGGTGACCGGCATCGACACCGCCGACGACGGGGTCATCGACCTGACCGGCACGATCACCGACCTGCCCCGGGAACCGGACGCGGTGGCCTGGATCGACGACCGCTACCTGGCGACCGCGAACGAAGGGGACTGGAAGGGCGGCACCCGGGGCTGGTCGATCTTCGACAGCCGGACCGGCCGGGTGGTCTGGGACGCCGGCAACTCCATTGAGCAACTGGCGGTTCGCCACGGGCTGCACAACGACAACCGAGCCGACAACAAGGGCGCCGAGCCGGAGGGCATCGCGGTCGCCACGTTCGGGCGCACCCGGTACGCCTTCGTCGGCTCCGAACGGAGCAACTTCGTCGCCGTCTACGACCTGACCAGGCCGACCAGTCCGGTGCTGCGTCAGGTGCTGGCGACGACCAACGGTCCGGAGGGGCTGCTGCCGATCCCGGCCCGCGGCCTGCTGGCGGTCTCCAGCGAGGTCGACGACGCCGAGGCCGGAGTACGCGCCGCGGTGAACCTGTACCGGCTGGGTGCGGACACCCCGTCGTTCCCGACGCTGGTGTCGCAGACCAGCGGACGGGGCCCCGACCGGGCACCGATCGGCTGGGGCGGGCTCGGCGCGCTCACTGCCGTCCCCGGCAAGCGACACCAACTGTTCGCGGCAAGCGACGCCCTCTACTCGCCGACCCGGATCTACACCATCGACACCCGGCACAGCCCGGCGCGCATCATCGACGATCTGGTGGTCCGCGACGCGTCCGGGGAGCCGGCCGGCTACGACGCCGAAGGCCTGTTCGCCCGGCCGCAGGGCGGGTTCTGGCTGGTCTCGGAGGGAGCGACCGGTGCCGCCAACCAACTGGTCCGGCTGGACCGGTCGGGGGTGACCCGACAGGTCGTGTCGCTGCCCGACGAGGTGGCCGCCGGGCTCGGCAGCCAAGGGCTGGAGGGGGTGACCGCGCTCACCGACCGGCGAGGCCGGGAGCAGGTGTGGGTGGTGTTGCAGCGGGGCGTGGCCAGCGATCCGGCCGGGGTGGTCCGGCTCGGTCGTTACGACGTACGCGGCGGCACCTGGGCCTGGTTCGGATACCGGCTGGAGAGCACCGATGTCGCCGGCGACTGGATCGGCCTGTCCGAGATCGCCTCGGTCGGCGACGGCCGGCTCGCGGTGATCGAGCGGGACAAGCTCAGCGGGCCGGCCGCCCGGGTCAAGCGGATCTACACGGTCGACCTACCGACCGGCGACCCGGCACCGGGGCTGCTGCCGGTGCTGCCGAAGCGGCTCGCGTACGACGTGCTGCCCGATCTGCAGGCCGGCAACGGGTGGACGCAGGAGAAGCTGGAAGGGCTCGCCGTCGGCGGGAACCGGCAGGTCTACATGGTCACCGACAACGACGGAGCCCAGGACGCCACCGGCGAGACGGTGTTCCTCCGGCTCGGCTCGGCCGATCGGGTGTTCGGTCGGGGTCGACGCTAGCCCGGTCCGGGGTCGCGGGCGTGGCCAGCTGCGGTCACGCCCGCGCCACCGGGTCAGTCTGTCGGCTCAGTCCAGGTCGCGCAGGATCTGGTGGAGCAGGTCCTGGGTACAGGCGGGTGGGTCGGCCTCGACGCAGAGCCGCTCCATCGCGGCGGCGTAGTGGTCGACGTCCTCCCGCTTGTCCAGGTAGATCGCGCTGGTCAGTTGCTCGATGTAGATGATGTCGGGCAGGTCCTGGTCGGCGAAGCGCAGGATGGTGAAGGCTCCGCCGGCGGCGGCGTGCCCGCCGGCGTCGAACGGCACGACCTGCAGCCGTACGTTCGGTAGCTTGGTCGCCTCGATCAGGGCGTTGATCTGCTCGCGCATCACGGCGGGACCACCGATCGGCCGTCGCAGCACCGCCTCGTCGATCACCGCCCACAGATTCGGTGGCTGTGGCCGATGGAGCAGCTCCTGACGCTCCATCCGCAGCTCGACCCGGCGTTCCACTTCGTCGGCCGGGGCCCGGCCGTGTCCGAGTAGGACCACCGCGCGGGCGTAGTCGCGGGTCTGCAGCAGGCCGGGTACGAACTGGACCTCGTAGCTGCGGATCATCTTCGCGGCCGCTTCCAGCCCCAGGTAGGACTGGAACCAACTGGGCAGGATGTCGCCGTACCGGTGCCACCAGCCGGGCGTGTTCGCCTGCCGGGCGAGCCCGAGCAGCGCTGTGCGTTCCCGTGAGTCGGTCACTCCGTAGAGCGTGAGCAGGTCGGTGACATCGCGTTCCTTGAAGCCGACCCGGCCGAGCTCCATCCGGCTGATCTTCGATTCGGAGGCGCGGATGTGCCAGCCGGCCGTCTCCCGGCTCACTCCCTGGCTCTCCCGGAGCCGCCGCAGCTGCGCGCCGAGCAGCATCCGCAGCACGGTCGGCCCGGTCGCCGATCCGCCATCTGGCTGGGCCGTCATCGTCACCCACCGACCTCCGGACACCGTCACGTCGTATGGCAGCTACTCTTGGCGAGTAAGCATGCCATGACCTGAGGGTGATCCCTAAGGCCCCGTCGATACCGGTCCGACCAGTGGACACCGCCGTGCGGTGCAGACGGTCGTCACCAGCAGAGTCCGGACGGGCCACACGGTGCAGGCCCCCGGCCGGATCGATGCTAGCGAATCAGGTCGTCGAAGTCACCGTCCCGGGCGCCGAGGATGAACGCCTCGATCTCCGCACGGGTGTAGATCAGCGCCGGACCGTCCGGGTAGCGGGAGTTACGCAGAGCGATCCCGCTGCCACCGGGCAGCCGGGCAAGCTCGACGCAGTTGCCGCTGGGGTTGCTGCGGCCGCTCTTACGCCAGGCGAGGGTCGGCAGGTCGGTACTTGGAACGTCACTATCCGGCTTATGCATACATACAATCCAAATCGGACATTGTCGCAACAGACGTAGGACTCCAGGGTCGGCCGCGCCTCGTCGCGGAAGGGTCAAATGCACGTGCATCTGCTCTTGCGCCTGCAAGGTATTGCGAGCATGATAGCGCACGTGAACTTGTATCCGGCGGTTTACCCATCGTGATGAATAATCGGACATTCGACGACATCACCCCCGATAAGGCCAGGGGCGGCGTAGACAACGATGCACGCAGAGTCACCACTTTGCGGGCCGGTCAGCTGCCTCCGGCGTCATCCGACGGCAGCAGCCACGAGACACACCGCGCGCAGCGAGACAGGAGGGCGATGAGCATGCCGGCTCCCATCCTCAACCCCAACCAACGCGATCCCCGGGACGTCTACCCGACCGACCGCTACCAGCCGTCCGACCCGGTCTGGGTCTACCGCGGCGGCACCTGGTGCGCCGGGATCGTCGAGACCGCCTCAGCCGGCGCGGCGACCGTCACCTACCGGCCGACCGGCTCGCGTGGCACCGGAGTGGACACCATCACCGCGCCGTACGTGCTGCCACGGGCCGAGACCGACCCGATGCTGGACCGGGTGCACCGTTGACGGTCGCCCGCCAGCCGGAGGGGACCGACGACCACCCCGCCGGTCACCAGACTCAATATCGCGCCGCTGACGTGCACAAAGTCACCACTCAGTAGGCGAAAAACTACACAGGGATTGACAGCCATCACAGCAGCCGCGAGAATTTCCAAGAATTTTTGATCACCGGCGGCGCGGTGAATGGGCCACTCCGTCGGCGCGGTATTGCGACACCGTACCCATGCCCGGAAGCCACCAGAAGGGCTGCCCTGTGTCTGATGGCGCACTGTGTCTACCCTATCCGGAGTTACTGCCGACCAACCGGCACCGACTCCGCGCGGCAATCGCCGACGGCCACCAAACCTCGGCCCCGGAGCCGCTCGACAACGCGATGTCGGGCGGCCTGGCCGACCCGACCTCCGTCGACTACCAGGAGCATGACCGCTACTTCCAGATCCGCCGTACCCGTCACAGGCCGGAATCAGCGTTTCTCCACGCCTTGGCAATAGCGCATCTGGCGGTTCGGGAGAACGTCAACGAGAATGGGCTTTCGCAGCTCAGCGACGGCTATGTCGCCCAGCTCTGGCTCGGGCTGGAAAGCCTGTACCGGTACGCGGGCCACGACGTCGGCAACCAGCCGATCGGCGTTCTGGACAAGCCCGTTCAACGCCCGCCGCACCCGCAGTCGAACGGGACGGACCCGGGTGACTCCGACGCCGCCGCCGACCGGTGGCTGATCGGTCACCAGTTCTTCTTCACCCTGATGCAAGGGGCGATCACCGGGCTGAACTGCTTCCTCGGTGCCAGCGCCGACGGCGACGAGGCCGAGGCACGAGCCGCGCTGCGGGTCGCCACGGCGTTCATGCGCAGCTCGGCGGCCGCCTTCCGGTTCACCTCGGACTTCTCGCCGGTCGACTACGAGCGACTGATCCGTCCGGCGATGGCACCGCCAGCGGTGCGGGCCGGCTTCAGTGGACTGCAGACCCGCGACCACGCCCACCTCATGGCGCTGTTCACCGAGGTCCGCGCGATGCGATCCAAGATCGGCCCGGCCCGGTTGGGTAGCGCCTTCGACGAGTTCGTCGAAGCCACCGTCGAGGCGTACGAGGCGCACCAACTGATCTGCGCCCGGTTCGGCGGCGACGTGCTGCCCAGCCTCCGGATGGCCGCCCGGTCGGCGGGGCGCAGCACGTCTCCGGGGGTGCAGGTGGTACGGCAGATGATGCGGGCCCGGCTGTTCGCGCTCCACGGCAGCCACCGGGACCGAACCGACAGAGGCGGGACACCCGGTGGGCCCGAAGGCGGCGGGACACCGGACACCGGCCTGGGTGGCCACGGAGACGGAACGCCGGGCGCGGGCGCCGGTGGGCAGGTCGACCAGCCGGCCGGCGGTGACCGGTGATGAACGAACGTACCCAGGTCGGCGTCATCGGCGCCGGACCGGCCGGGATGCTGCTGGCGGTGCTGCTACGCCGGGCCGGGGTGGACTGTGTGGTGCTGGAGCGTCGGGACCGCGAGTACGTCGCCAACCGCGCCCGGGGTGCCACCGTGGAGCATCGGGTGGTCGACCTGCTCCGCCGGCACGACCTGGCCGGCGGACTGCTGCGGACCGGTGCGGTCGAGGACGCGGTCGAGTTCCGGCTCGGCGGGCGGCGCTACCCGGTCCACTACGAGCCGCTGGCCAACGGCCGCAGCCACTACATCTACCCGCAGCAGTTCCTGGTCCGCGATCTGGTCGACACCTACCTCGCCGACGGCGGTGACCTGCGGTTCGAGACTGCGGCGGAGGCGATCGACGACCTGACCGGGCAGCCCCGCATCCGGCTCGCCGACGGCCGCGAGCTGCACTGCGACGTGGTGGCCGGCTGCGACGGCGAGTACGGCGTCGCCCGGCGGGCAGTCCCCGCCGGGGCGCTGCGCTGCGCCGACTACCAGTACGACTACGCCTGGCTGTCGGTGCTCGCCGAAGCCCCGCCGTCCAGCAACTGCGTGATCAACGCCCTGCACGAGTCCGGGGCTTGCGTGCACGTCCGCCGGACGCCGACGGTAAGCCGGTTCTACCTGCAATGCGGGCGGGACGAAACCCGGGCGGACTGGCCGGACGAGCGGATCTGGAAGGAGGTCCGGATCCGGCTGGCCCTGGACGAGCCGTGGACGCTGCACACCGGGCCGGTCACCGACACCGGCACCGTCCGGATGCGCAGCCTGGTCTGCGACCCGATGCGGTACGGGTCGCTGTTCCTCGCCGGGGACGCCGCACACATCGTGCCGCCGGTCGGCGGCAAGGGCTTCAACCTGGCCCTGGCTGACGCGGAAGAGCTGGCGCTGGGGCTGATCGAGCGGTTCACCGTCGGCGACCACCGCCGGTCGGACGCCTACTCGCAGCACCGGCTGGCCCGCATCTGGCGGGCCCAGGAGTTCGTGCACTGGATGATGGACCTGGTGAACACCCCCGGGTACGGCACGGCCGACGCGGCCTTCCTGCACCGGGTGCAGGCGGCGCGGCTGACCCGGCTGGTCGACTCACCGGCCTACCTGGCCGCGTTCCTGGAGGACTACGTCGGGTGGTGGTGACTGAGGACGTTGGTCGCCCGCCACGTCGCCCCGGTGCCGAAGACCAGATCCAGCCCGGGTCCGACGTGGCGCGGGCCGGCCAGCGGGCTGTACGACTCGCTGGTCCACAGCGGCACCCCGGCGTACCGCAGCTGCTGGGTCCAGATCACCCCGGTCAGCCGCCCGGCGGCGGTCGTGGTGAGCCGCACCTGGTCGGGGAACCCGTCGAACGACGACGCCTGGTAGTCCACCGTCACCCAGTCCTCGGCGGCGGTGAGCAGCCGCACGTCGCTTCGCGGGAAGCGCAGCGCGCCGGACCGGGTCGGCGACCGCCAGGCCGGGGCGACCCCCTTGGCCGGCCGGGCGGAACGCATCGCGACCCCGTCGCGGACCGCGTCCAGCAGTGGCTGGAAATCCCAGCCGTACGCCCCCTGCAGCGTCTCGCTGGCCTGGGCCAGGTCGGCCAGCTCGGTCGGCAGGTCCCAGTCCAGCCGGTCGCAGCCGGTGGCCAGGTAGCGCACCTCGCCCGGCAGCACCCGGCAGTCGGCCGTGCCGAACCGGCGACGCAGCTCGACGACCAGCCGGGAGCGCTCCTCGTCCAGCAACGGGTTGTTGGTGTGGATCATGCCGAGCAGTACGTCGAACCGACCGCCGAGATCCTCCGGGTCGAGATCGGCGAGGTCGGACTCGACGAAGGTGATCCGGTCGGCGACCCCGTTGTGCCGAGCGATCCGCTCGGCCATGCCGACATGGTGCCGATCCACCGCGACCACCTCGGCGGCGCCCGCGTCGGCGGCGACCAGCGCCAGCAGCCCGCTGCCAGTGCCAGCGTCGAGCACCCGGTCACCGGGCCGCACCGCGCTGCGGACCGCGCGCTGCACGTTGTGCCCACGGTCGATGCTCAGTAGCAGTCGCAGGTGCAGCTCCGGCGTGAACGGGATGTCCGTCGGCCCAGCCATCGATGAACTCCCTCTCGCGAAACCGGATCAATCACGATAAATTAGCCATTGTCGATCAAAGTGTCAACCGGAAGGTTTCTCGGTGCGCGTCCTGTTCACCAGCCCGCCCGGAGTCGGGCATCTCTTCCCCACCGTGCCGCTCGCCTGGGCATTGCGGGCCGCCGGCCACGACGTACTGGTCGGCACCGCCGCCGAAGGACTGGCCGGCGCGGCCCGGGCCGGTCTGCCGGCGGTGGACGTCGCCCCCGGCGCCCCGATCGCCGCCGTGTTCGGCACCGGCACCACCGCTGAACTTGCCGCCCGGATGCGCGAGCGGGGCCGGCGGATCGCCGCCGCCGGCAGCCGTACCGACCCGCTGCTGCTGGAGACCTTCGGACGGGTCTCCGACCTGATGGCGGACGGAACGGTGACGTTGGCCCGCTGGTGGCGGCCGGACCTGGTGGTGCACTCCCGACTGCATCCGGCCGGCCTGCTGGCCGCCCGCGCACTGCGGGTGCCCGCCGTAGAGCACGGGATCAACCTGTTCCGCGAAGAAGCGCTGGCCGCCCGGTTCCTGCCGTACCTCGCGGCGGCGTACGAGCGCAACGGCGTACCACTGGAACTGCCCGACCGGGTGGTCCTGCACCTGGCGCCGCCCGAGCTGATGATCGGCGACGGCGACGGATGGTCGATGCGGTACGTGCCGTACAACGCCGGCGGTGCGCTGCCGGACTGGCTCCGGCTACCCACCGCGCGCCCCCGGGTGCTGATCACCCTCGGCACCGTGGTGCCGGCGCTGGCCGGGTTGTCCGGTCTGCGCCACACCATCGACGCCGCCGGGCAGACCGACGCGGACTTCGTGCTGGCCCTCGGCACGGACGCCGACGTGGCCGCACTCGGACCGCTGCCCGGCAACGTCCGGCCCGCCGGCTGGCTGCCGCTGCACCAGGTGCTCGCCGGCTGCTCCGCCGTGGTGCACCACGGCGGCTCCGGGACGATGATGGGCGCGATCTGTTCCGGGGTACGGCAACTGGTCCTGCCGCACGGCGGCGACCAGTTCGGCAACGCCGACCTGGTCCGACGGCACCGGCTCGGCCTGGGCTGCGCACCCGAGGAGGTGACCCCGCGGTTGCTCGCCGAGCTGCTGGCCGAAGGCGGTCCGGCCAGCGGGGTGGCGCACGCGGCCGAGCTGATGTCGAGACTGCCGGCACCGGCCGAGATCGCCACCCGACTCGCACATCCGGGTGGAATCGACCGCCACGCCGACCAGCTTTCAGTGCTCGCCCCCGTTACCGGCGGCTCGGCCGCACACTGGACCGATGGGTGACGTCGCCGCGGTGCTACTGGTGAATTCGGCGGGCTCCGTCCTGCTGCAGCTACGGGACGGCAACGCGCCGAGCCATCCGCACGCCTGGTGCGTGCCGGGTGGGCACTGCGAGCCCGGGGAGACACCGGAGCAGGCGGCGCTGCGCGAACTCGCGGAGGAGACCGGGTTACGACCCGAGCACGGGTTGCGGTTGTTCTGCCGCCGGCAGCTGAACCCACAGCGTACGGCGCACTACTACTTCGGCTCCACCCGTGCCCGGCAGTGCGACGTCCGGCTCGGCGAGGGTGCCGCGATGGAGTTCCTGCGGCCGGACCAGATCAGCGACGGCCGGCCGTTCGCTCCCGGCTCGGCGAGCCTGCTCGCCGAGTTCCTCGCCTCGCCGCACTACGCCTGGCGGGTCACCGCCCCGTATGATCCGCTCCATGATCCGGGCCGGCGCCAGGTCCACGCGCTCCACCACCAGGGCGGACGGTAGGTCGTTCCTCAAGTGGGCGGGCGGGAAGACCCGGTACGCCGCCGCCCTCGTCGCCGCCGCACCACCGTTCACCGGCAGCTACCGGGAACCGTTCCTCGGCAGCGGAGCGGTCTTCTTCGAGCTGGCGCCGCGGCGGGCGGTGCTCAGTGACGCCAACCCGGAGTTGATCATCTGTTTTCGGGAGGTCGCCCGCGACCCCGAAGCGGTGATGCGGCTGCTGGACGAGCAACCGAACACGCCGGAGCACTTCGCGGCGGTCCGCCGCCGCTCGCCGACGGGCTGTTCCGACCTGGAACGCGCGGTCCGGGTGATCTACCTGAACAAGACAGCGTTCCGTGGGCTGTGGCGGGTCAACCGACGGGGCGAGTTCAACGCACCGTACGGCGCCTACGACCGGCCGTACTACAACCGGCGGGTGCTGCTGGACGCCGCGCAGGCGCTGGCCGGCGCCGAGCTGCGGGTGGCCGACTTCGCCGAGCAACTCGACGAGGCCACCGCCGGCGACTGGGTCTACCTGGACCCGCCGTACGTACCGCTCGGTGGGTGGGCGGACTTCCGGCGGTACACCTCGGCGCAGTTCGGGCCGGCCGATCACGTGCGGCTGCGGGACGCGATGGTACGGGCCAGCCGTCGCGGCGTCCGGCTGACCCTGACCAACAGCGACACGCCGTTCGTACGGGAGCTGTTCGGCGCGGATTTCCTGATCGCCCGGATGGCGACCCGCCGGGACATCAACCTGCAGTCGGCGAAGCGGGGCAGCTGGGATCTGCTGGTCACCAACTACCGACTGCCGAACGGCGAATCAGCCCGGTAGGCCGGCCAGAGCGGCCCGGACAGCGTCGCCGAGCGACGTGGTGGGCCGGCCGATCAGTCGGGCGAGGTCGCCGCTGTCGGTGGTCAGATCGCCCTGGGAGATCCCGACGTCGGAGGCGGCCAGCATGCTGGCGAACGCCTCCGGCACGCCGGCATCGGTCAGCGCCTTGGCGTACACGTCGGCCGGAAGATCCTGGTAGCCGACCTCCCGTCCACTGTGCCGGCTGATCTCGGCGGCCAGCTCGGCCAGGGTGAAGGGTTCATCACCACCGAGCTCGTAGACGGTGCCGGCCGTTGCGGCGGTGTCAGCGCTGCCGGCGGGTGCTGGCGCGGTCAACACCGCGACGGCGGCGGCGGCGAAGTCGGCCCGGGTCGCGGCGGCGACCCGACCCGAGCCGGCAGCGCCCAGCACGCTGCCGGTGGCGAGCGCCTGCGGCAGCACCGATCCGGTGTAGTTCTCCAGGTACCAACCGTTGCGCAGCAGCACGAACGGCAGGCCGCTGTCCCGGATCATCTGTTCGGTGGCGAGGTGTTCGGCGGCCAACGGGACGCTGCTGGTGTCCGCGTTGAGGATGCTGGTGTAGGCGACCAGGTCGACTCCGGCCGCCTTCGCCGCCGCCACGGCGTTGCGGTGCTGGTCGATTCGCCGGCCGACCTCGCTGCCGCTGATCAGCAGCAGTTTACGGGTCCCGACCAGGGCCGGCACGAGGGTCTGCGGCTGGTCGTAGTCACCGTGCCGGACCTGTACGCCGCGCGCGGCGAGGTCGCCGGCCTTTTGCGGGTTCCGTACGACGGCGACGATCTGCGCCGGTGGCAGTCCGCTGTCCAGCAACTCGTCGACGACCAACCGGCCCAGCTGGCCGGCGGCACCGGTGACAGTGATCATGTCAGCTCCATAAGGTTGTTGATCGTCTGGGGTTGGTACCTCAGATCCCCGGAGCGCAGGGTGTGGCTGATGACTGCTTGCCGTGAGGTGGCCTCGTGGGAGTGGCCGCCCTGCCGTTCTGGACGCCCCGGCTGCTGATTGAAATCTGTGCGTGGGTCGCTGTTTATGGAGCTGCTGGCGGGGTCGTCCACGGGGTCGAGGTGTAGGAGGGGAGGACGGGCCCGGTGAAGGTCCGCGAGATGATCTGGGTCGGTATCGATGTGGGCAAGACCCATCACCACGCCTGCGCGGTCGATGAGACCGGCAAGGTGGTGTTCAGTAAACGGCTGGTCAACAGCCAGGCCGATATCGAGGCGTTGATCGGCCGGGCGGGCAAGGCCGCCGAGCAGGTGCGGTGGGCTCTGGATATGACCTCGGGCACCGCCGGGTTGCTGCTGGCGGTGCTGCTCGCCGGTCAGGCGCGGGTGCTGTACGTGCCCGGCCGGCTGGTCAACCGGATGGCCGGCGCGTTCGCCGGGGAAGGCAAAAGCGATGCCAAGGACGCGTTCACCATCGCCGAGACCGCCCGGCTGCGTCGCGACCTGACCGCGATCACCAGCCCCGACCAGGTCGTTGCCGATCTGCGGGTGCTCACCGCACGCCGGGAGGACCTGATGGGCGACTGGGTACGCGGCATCAACCGGCTGCGGGCCCTGCTCGCCTCGATCTTCCCGGCCCTGGAGGCGTCGTTCGACTACTCCACCCGCTCGGCGCTGGTCCTGCTGACCGGGTTCCAGACCCCGCAGAGCATCCGAGACGCCGGAGCGGACGGTGTCACGGCGCATCTGCTGGCCGGCGGGGCCTGGCCCAAGGGCATCCCGGCCATGGTGGACAAGGCCCTGGCCGCCGCGGCCGCGCAGACCATCGCGCTGCCCACCGAGGCCACCACCGCACCGCTGATCGCCCGGCTGGCCGAGCAGCTGCTGGACCTGGACCGAGAGATCAAGGACCTCGACAAGCAACTGACCGATCGGTTCGCCGAGCATCCCCACGCGTCGCGGATCACCAGCGTGCCCGGCTTCGGGCCGATCCTCGGGGCCCAGCTGCTCGCCGACACCGGCGGCGACCTGCCCGCCGCGTTCGAGACCGCCGGCCGATTGGCCGCCTACGCCGGCCTGGCGCCGGTACCCCGCGACTCCGGCCGGATACGCGGCAACCTGCGCCGCCCCAAGCGCTACCACCGTGGCCTGCGCCGGGTGTTCTACATGGCCGCCCTGTCCGCGATCAGGCCGGACGGCCCGTCGCGGGTGTTCTACCAGCGCAAACGTGCCGAGGGCAAGCTGCACACCCAGGCGCTGATCGCCCTGGCCCGCCGGCTGATCGATGTCATCTGGGCACTGCTGCGCGACGGCCGCGAGTTCCATGACTCACCACCGCTCACCGCAAACGCGGCTTGACACGATCATTGAAACTCCTACGTCCCTGCGGGCGGCCCCACGATCGCCCTCACCCACCAGCCTGCACTAACTTTTCGAAAGCGCAAGCGGATCAGTAGGTGCTGTGGCCCATTCGACACATCACTGGGAGATACCCTGGGAACATGGCCAGCCGGTCCGCGCCCGCTCCGCACAGCGAATCCTGCCCGCCGACCGACGACCCGACGGCCGCCCTGGTGACCGACGTCTTCGCCCGCGACTGCCCGTCACGAGCCACCCTAGACCACATAACCGGCAAATGGGGCACGCTAGCGTTGGCTGCTCTGTTCGCCGGCAACTACCGGTTCAACGCGCTGCGCCGCCGGGTCGACGGCATCAGCGAGAAGATGCTGGCTCAGACCCTGCAAGCGCTGGAGCGCGACGGGATGGTCGTCCGGGACGTCCAGGCCACCATCCCGCCCCGCGTCGAGTACAGCCTCACCCCGCTCGGCCGCGCCGTCGCCGGCAAGCTGGTCGGCCTGATCGAGCTGGTCGAACGCGAGATGCCGACGGTGCTCGCGGCCCGGGACAGCTTCGACCGGACCGCCTGACCACGGGTGTCCGCCCACAGCGGATACCACCGGCGGCGGACCGGCAGGCACCCGGCCGGGCGTCACTGCAGCAGGCTGCCCACCGGCGAGAGCAACGCCCAGCCCAGGAAGGCGGTGTGCCGGTCCATCCGCAACCGCTCACTCTCCAACATCGTCGGGTTGTCCCGCATCGGCCACATCCGGGCCGCGTCCCGCCAGGCGATGTCCCGGGTGAACTCCACCAACCGGTTCTGGTACCAGTCGTCGACCTGCCCGTTGAGCCGGTCGAGGCAGATCTGCCAGTTACTCAGGTAGCTGCGCCGCAGCTGCGGGATCCGGTCGAAGAAAATCTCATTGATGTAGAGGTAGTCGCGGTGCTGCTCGTCGTTGTCCGGGCCCGACCCGAGCTTGGCCCAGGTGCTCAGCAGCGCGAACGGTAGATCGTAGTTGATGTGCGCGTTCACCCCGGCGGCGGCCGACGGCAACGACCGTACGCTCTCGTCGCGCAACCGGCTGAACAGCACCTCCCAGGCCGCCGGCGTGTCGCCCCGGTTGCCCCAGCAGCGCAGCGCCGCGAAGTACCGCTCCGCGAACTCGATGTCCAGCAGGGTGAGGAAGGCAGGGTCGGCGAACTCACCGGCCTGCAGCCGCTCGTCAATGGTGCTGGTAATCACCCAGTAGAGATGGTTGAAGTCGGCCACCGGATTGTCGCTGTCACTCGGCGTGGCTGCCTCGAGCAGCTTCTGCAGCGCCGCCAGATCCTCGACCACGCCGGCGACGTCGGTCGGCCGGTGGTCGAGGACCTCCATGATCTGGTCGTGCACGTGACCCCAGCGGAGTTCTGGCATCGGACACCTCCAGTCTGCAGTGCTCCCTCGCCCCCGGGCGGGCGGTCGTCACCGAAACGGTCGGTCCCTACAGTGGCAGCCGCTGCCAACCCGCAGGTATCGGCGCAACGACGGGTGTCTCACTGGCCGATCCGCCGCCCCGGTGTGCGGTTTTCCGGCCGGGACGTCAACCGGCCGGGGTGGACCGACCGGTCGGCGGTCGCTACGCACCGGACTGGCAGGTTTACAGTCGGGTATCAGGCACGCGGCTGGTTGCGCATGAACACCCGAGTCGCCTCCACTCGCGTCCTGACCTGCAGCTTGTTGAGGATGTTCGACACGTGCACACCGACCGTACGTTCGCTGATGAACAGCGCCTCGGCCGTCGCCCGATTGGTCCGTCCCTCCGCGACCAACTCCAGCACCTGACGCTCCCGGTCGGTGAGCACCGCGAGCTCGTCCGGACCGCCCGGGGCGAGCACCTGACCAGCCCGCCCGACCATCGAGGTCCGCTTCGCGCGGTCGTTGACCAACGCCCGGGTCACCCGTTCGCCGACCGTCGGCGGGCTGGTCAGACCGGCCCGCAGGGTGACCCGTTCCTGGCTGTCCATCTCGGGCATCGGTTCCGGCTCACCCGCGCCCAACGCCACCCGGGCACGGGAGGCCAGGGCCTTGATCTCCTCGGTGAACGGACGGGCACCGAGCCGCCGGGCGGTCCGGTACGCCGCCTGCAGCGCCCGGGTCGCGTCCGCGTTACGGGTACGGATCGCGTACAGCGCCTCGGCCTGGCGCAACCGGGCGTAGGCCGCCGGGTACGGATGGCACCGCCGCTCCCAGACCTCGGCGGCCCGCGACCAGAGCATCGGGTCCGACCGGCCGTCGATCCGGCTGATCTCCGCGGCGCAGAGCTCCCGGTAACCGATCACCGCGTCGCGTACCGGTGCCGCAGTCTCCGTGTTGCTGCTGCGCTCCATCCGACCGACCACCTTGACCAGGCGCTGCACCGCCTTCGGATCGATCGGGGTCCCGCTGGACCGGGCCTCCGCCTCGGCCCGTAGCCCGTGCCAGACCAGCGGCGCCTGCAACCAGACGTCACCCGAGTGCCGCTCGGCCAGGTCGATGCCCTGCTGTACCGCCTCCCGCGCCTCGGCATGCCGGCCACGCCACATGGCCAGCCCGGCGCGCAACGTCAGCAACGGCAGCATGTGCCGCATCCCGCCGCCAGCGGCCAGCAGGGTCTCGATCGCCTCCAGGTCGGACTCCGCCCCGTCGAGGTGGCCGAACCCCACATGAATCCGGCAACGGGCCAGCAGCAGCTCTACTGCGTCGGCCCCGGACGGCCGATGCCGCAGCGCAGCCGTGATCACCTCCTCGGCCTCACTCCACCGGCCGAGCCGGAACAGCCCGTTGGCGGCGGCGGAGAGTAACCGGGTGCCGTAGGTGCGGGCCAACCCGACCCGCTCGGCCCGTTCCGCACCGTGGCGGGCGACCGCGACCCCCTCCTCCAACTCGTTGAGGTGTCCACTGAGCAGCTCGGCGAGCTGCAGGTCGGCGACGGCGACGTCCGCCGGACCGCCGGACAGCTCGGCGGTACGGCGCGCCTGCCGGACCGCTTCCTTGCCCGCCGCCGGGTCGTTGAGGTATGCCTGGCTGTAGCCGAGGGTGACCCCGGCCAGCACCATCGCAGAGGCGCAGTCGGGCACCCCGGCAGCCAGGTCAAGTGCCTCCTGTGCCCGCTGGCCGGCGTCGGCGTACCGGCAGAGTTGCAGCAGTAGATCGGCGGAGTGCGCGGCGGCGGCGACCCGCTCGCCGGAGGTGGAGTCGGCCGCAGCCAGCGTCCGGTCGTACTCGCGCTCCGCTTCGGCCAGCCGACCGACCGCCGTCAGGTACCGTGCCCGCAGGGTGTACAGCCAGGACGGCGGCGGACCGAACAGGTTGGTGGCCAGCTGCTCCAGTAGGGCCAGCGCGCGCTCGTGCTCGCCGCTACGGTGCGCTGCCTCCGCCGCGCGTCGGCCCAGCATGGTCGCGTCGAACTCGACCAGCCAGGCCGGCGGGACCTGGTTGGCCAGGTCGACCGCGCTGGCCCAGTGCTCGAACGCCTCGGCGAAGCCGTACAGCCGCTCCGCCTCCTCGGCGGCGGCGACCACGGCCGGCAACGCCCGGGTGGTCTCGCCCGCCTCCCGCCAGTGGTACGCCAACCGGGCGTGCTGCAGGTCACCGGTGGGGCCGGCGGCGAGCGCCTCGGCGTACCGCCGGTGCCACCGGACCCGCTCGCCCGGCAGCAGCCGCGGCTCCAGGACCTCCCGGATCAGCGGGTAGCGGAACCGGTACCCGTCCGGCTCGGACAACAGCACCCGCTGGCCGACCGCCTCGCGTACCGCCTGCAGCAGCCGGTCCTCGCCGAGCTGGGCGACCCGGGCCAGCAGGTCGTGAGCGACCGGCTCCACGCCGGCGGCGACCGCATGTGACACGAGCTGGGCGTCGGCCGGCAGGGCGTCGACGTGGGCCAGGGTGATCTCGCTCAGGGTCTCCGACAGGCCGTCCCGGCCGTCCCGGGCGTCCCGGGCCAGCTCCTCGGCGAGGAACGGCACCCCACCGCTGCGCCGCCACACCGACTCGGCCAGGTCCGGCTCCGGGTCGCCGCCGAGCAGCTCCGCGACGAGTTGGGCGGTTTCCGTCCGGTCCAGGGGCTCCAGCTCCAACACGTGGACCGCCCCGGAACGCGACCGGGACCGGCGTAACTCCAGCAGCATGCGGCGGATCGGATCGTCGCCCCGCAGCGTCTCGGTCCGCGCGGCGCCGAGCAGCAGCAGCCGGACGTCACCCAGCCCGGCGAGGAGGTACAGCAGCAGATGCCGGGTGGTCAGGTCGGCCCACTGCAGATCGTCCATGACCAGCACCAGGGTCCGTCCGGCGGCGACCGCGCCGAGTCCACGGGTGAGCCGTTCCAGCAGGTCACCGGCTCCGTCCGGGTGCCGGGCCTCGCCGTCCAGCACCGAGATCAACTCGTTGGCCGCGGCGCCGGACAGAATGCCAGCCCGGCCGGCCTCCGGCCGATAACGCCGCAGAGCCTGCCGAAGTGGGTGCAGCGGTGATGAGTCCCCAATGTCCAGACATGCCCCGGACAGCACCAGGGCACCGGCAGTACGGAGCCGGTCACTGGCCGCGCTCAGCAGCCGCGACTTACCGATGCCGCTCTCGCCCATGACGAAGACAGCGGCCGTGTTCCCCCGCTCGACCCTACGTAGCGACTCGTGCAACACCTGCAGCTGAGCCTGCCGCCCGACGAAGGGAACCTCGTCGGAGCTGGGGGCCAGCGACCTGCCATCGCGTGACTGTGTCAATCCGATCACCGACATAAAGGGTGGGAGTATCTGACATACGTCGTTCTACAGATCCTAGGGCTGCGCTGGGCTGCAAACGTTTCAGCCATCCGTCCCGTAGGTCGGTCCACACGGACCGGATCAGGTCCACCCGGGAGCGGACTGAAGCACCACCACCACCGCGCAGGAGGCGATCATGAGGACGCTCCGCCGCAACTACCGCCGCCCCACCGGCCCGACCCACGCAGTCGGCCCGATCTGCCGTACATCCGTAAGGTCGACCCACCGTTACTGTGCCAACTGCGGAACGCGACGGAAACCGCCTTCTGGCTGGTCCGTTCCAGCCGCCCGGACCCGCCGCCGCACGGTCAGCGTGCTCTTCGTCGACATGGTCGGCTTCACCGCCCTGTCCAGTCGGCTTACTCCGGAGGAGGTCCGCGACGTGCAGCTGCGCTACTTCCACGCGGTGCGGACGGTGATTCGACGGTGGGACGGAGTGGTGGAAAAGTACATCGGAGACGCGGTGATGGCGGTCTTCGGCATCGCCGGCAACGACGACGATCATGGCGATGGCGGCGCGTACCCGGCGGTGCGGGCCGCTCTCGAGCTCGCCGACGCGGTCCGCCGTACCGACTTTCCCGACAGCGCGCGGGTACGGATCCGGGTCGGAGTGGCCACCGGAGCGGCGGCCGTCGACACCGCGGGTGCAGTCGACGGCGGAGTCGGATTCCTCACCGGCGACTTGATCAACGTAGCCGCTCGGCTGCAGGCGCATGCCGCCCCAGGCGATGTCGCCGTGGCCGCGGAGACCTACCGGGCCGCCGGCACGAGGCTCAGGTTCCACCAACAACCACCGATGTCGATCACCGGCCGGAGCCAGCCGGTACAGGTGTGGCGGCCAGTGCCGGTTCGGCGGCCGCTGCTCGCAGCGGCCGCCGAACCGGCGGATCAGGCGGTACGTGGGAGGCCCACCGACCACCCACGTACCGAACGGCCGATGTCGGCCGCTCCGGTCGTCACAGCCTCAGACCCCGGTCACCGACCGGATCCAGCTCCGGCTGGACGCCACCGAGGCGTAGTTCTGGTACGTCGACCCGTTGCCGGTCGAGCAGACACCCACCTGCTGCCCGTTGTAGAACTGCGGACCGCCGGAGTCACCCCGCCAGGCCACGCCGTTCACCCCGGTGCTGCGGATCGCCGGGCCGCCGTACGCGTCGGACGCGCCGTTCGTCGTGGTCCGCACCGAGGCGGCCTTCAGCTGCGCCGAGGCGTCACAGTTGCTGCAGGTCCGGCCCCAGCCGTAGATGGTGTTCGTCGAGCCGACCGGTGGGTTGCTGGACGCCAACGTGACGTAGCTGGTGGAGACCGCCGAGCTCAGGTAGAGCAGGCCGAGATCGTACCGGCCGTACGTGGCGCTGACCGTGCTGGTCGCGCCGCCCGAGGAGCGGTAGACGCTGCCCACTCGCACCGACATCGACCCGCCGAGACAGTGCCGCGCGGTCAGCACCCACCGTGAGGCGATGATCGAGCCGGAACAGGCGAACGAGCCGTTCTGGAAGACGGCGGCCGCCCATGGTGCCGAGGAAACCGTGCCGCCGCCGATGATCTGTTGCGGTGCCGCAGCCGCGGCGGACGGGGCCACGAACGCGCCGACCAGCGCGGTCGCGGCGATGGCCAGGGTGAGTCGGATACGCAAGGCTGGCTCCTTAACCGAAGGGGTTGCCCCGGAGGATTCCGGGCCGGTCGGGCCGGTGTCCCACGACGGGGTTCCGTCGGTGGACACCTGCTGTCCGGCGACGCCGGGCAGGCGCCGCACCGGCGACGCGAGTCGCGCATCGGTGATGCCAGAGATTAGGCTTCGACGGTTTCCACGACAAGACTTCGGACCGATTATTTCTGATAGCGTCCCACGGAGCGACCTGCCCCACGAAGATATGACGTACGCAATATGCATTGTCGTCCGTCATAGTAAGTACAATGATCGGGTGGATGCTCGCCACCCGGCGTTGGCCTGGGGTGGCCGGTGGACCTTGGCGAGCCTGGGTAGACCTTGGCAAGCCTGGATGGGCCGGTGGGCGCGGCTCCCGCCGCGCGGGCACCGCCGCCATCGGCCCTCCACACGTGCAGTGGCCGACATCCGGGCCGACGAGTGCACTCTTCGCACCCGCTGTGACGCGCCACACCGTTCGCCGTAACGGGAATGGCAAGCGCGACGGCTAGCTTGTGAGATTGGCTGCGCGCCTGCACAGCGGCAGCACTGGCGTACCAGTCGGGTCGCGACGACCCGCGCCCTACCGCGCGCAGACGACGCGCCCTCGCGGAAGAGGAACCATGACAGCGCTCGCCCAACGGCCCGGCGGGTCCGCACCAGTCCCCGTCGTGGAGCCGACTCCCGGTGAGTCGCTCAGCCCATGGCAGCGGATCCGGCTGATCCTGGTGCTCGGCACGCTCATCGCGGTCGGCCCGTTGACCATCGACATGTACCTGCCGGCACTACCGGCAATCAGCGACGACCTGCAGACCACCGCAGCCGGCGTCCAATTGACGCTGACCGGCACGCTCGCCGGGCTGGCCATCGGCCAGTTGATCATCGGGCCGCTGTCGGACGTGTGGGGTCGACGCCGACCGCTGCTGGTCGGCACCGGTCTACACGTGCTCGCCTCGGTCCTGTGCGCCGTGGCACCGAACATCGCGGTGCTCGGCACGCTGCGGATCGTCCAAGGCTTTGGAGCCGCCGCTGCGGCGGTGATCGCGATGGCGGTCGTCCGGGACATGTTCAGCGGGATCGCCTTCGCCCGCGTACTGTCCCGACTGCTGCTGGTCATGGGCGTCGCGCCGGTCCTCGCGCCGACCCTCGGCAGCGCGCTGCTCAGCTGGACGCACTGGCGAGGGGTGTTCGCCGCGCTCGCGGTACTGGGGCTCGCCCTGATCGCGGTGACCGCCCTTGGGCTGCCCGAGACGCTGCCGCCGCACCGCCGCCGTCCGGCCCGGGTGCTGGACACCCTCCGGGTGTACGGAGGCCTGTTCCGGGACCGGATCTTCGTCGGCCTGGTGCTCGTCGCCGGGTTCTCGATGGCCTCGCTGTTCGCGTACGTCGCGGGCTCGTCGTTCGTCCTGCAGGACCAGTACGGTCTCGACGAGCAACAGTTCGGTATCGCGTTCGGGGCCGGAGCGGTCGGCATGATCACCGCCACCCAGCTCAACGTACGGCTGCTCCGCCGCTACTCACCGCAGCAGATCCTGCGGACCTCACTGATCGCCGGGCTGGTCTGCGGGCTGATCCTGCTCGGCTTCGCGGCAACGAACGTCGGCGGGCTACCAGGCGTCCTGATCCCGCTGTGGGCCGTTCTCGCCGCAGCCGGATTCGCGCTACCGAACGCTCCCGCGCTGGCCCTGGCCGGCCACGGGGAAGCTGCCGGAACCGCATCCGCGATGCTCGGGGCGGTGCAGTTCGGTGTCGGCGCACTCGCCGCGCCGGTCGTCGGGCTGCTGGGCACCGGCAGCATCGCGATGGCGACGGTGATCACCGGAGGCGTGCTGGCCGCGCTGATCGTGCTCCTGGTCGTCGTACGTCCAGGCCGTCTGCCCGTTCCCGACCGGACGGCGCCGACATCGGTCGCGCCGCACTGACGTTGGCTGCGGCCCGGGGAGGTGCTTTGCCCCGGACGCGGCGTGCCCTGTATCCTCGACCGGCGGTGGTCTGGAGCGGCCGCCGGGGAGACTTCGCCTAGTCTGGTCTATGGCGCCGCACTGCTAATGCGGTTGGGGTCTTAAAGCCCCTCCCGGGTTCGAATCCCGGAGTCTCCGCGCTTCGGCGAGGCGTGTATGCTTGCCAGGCACCTGCGCCCGTAGCTCAACGGATAGAGCATCTGACTACGGATCAGAAGGTTAGGGGTTCGAGTCCCTTCGGGCGCGCGAGATCAACAGGGGGCTGACCTGCCGAAACGGCAGTCAGGCCCCTTCGCATTTCCATCCCTTGTGGTCGGTTGGGTGCTCGGATGGTGCTCGTACGACGAGCATCCCTCACGTCCCGGCCCGTCCAGCGGTGACCCGTCCTGTCCCGAAGCGTTTTGATCATGGTTACCCGCGTCGGACCCGAAGTCGAGATAGTAGGACGTGCTTCCGTGGGCGAGGTGCCGCTCTCCCCCGGCCGGGTTCGCGGTGCTGGAGGCGCGGCCGTGTCACCCGATTTGGTGTGCGGGGGCAGGCTGCCCGCTGCCGCTGGTATCCGTTAATGTCAACCTGCCGATAGAGGAACGTAGCGAGCGGTGATCACTTTCCTCCGACGATCGCCCCCGGCAGGTCCGTGCCGCCGCGAGTTTCTGCTCACCGACCAGCGCCCACCTGGGTGTAGTGGCAGGGCTGACCCCGTGGCCATCGTTTGCGATCAGCCGTGCAGCAGCTCGGGTGGCACCTGCGCCGGCAGCGGCGGAAGCTTGTACGGTGCCAATACCTGTCGCACCTGCTGTGAGCTGCGGATTCGCGATTTCGAGGCACCGTCGTGGTCATGGTGTTCCCACTGATCTATCTGGTCACGGTTCGCATGTTCGACGCCCTGCTGTACGCGGCTCGGAGCGACAAGGTCGTGCTCGCGGAACTGCTGGCCCTGCGCCATGAGGTCGCGGTGCTGCGCCGTCAGGTCCACGGCCGACCGCAGTTGTCCTGGCCGGACCGGGCGATCCTGTCGGCGCTGTCCCGCATTCTGCCCCGCGCGTTGCGTGTGCATCGGATCGTGACTCCGGCGACGCTGCTGGCCTGGCACCGGCGGCTGGTCCAACGCCGCTGGACCTACCCCCACCGCGGTGGCCGACCACCGGTCAGCGATGAGATCCGCGAACTCATCCGCCGGATGGCCCGGGACAACCCCCGCTGGGGCCACAAGAGAATCCACGGCGAACTGCTCGGACTGGGCCACCGCGTCGGCCTCGGGACCATCCGCCGAATCCTGACCCACGGCCACCTCGGCCCCGCACCCCGCGACACCGACACCTCCTGGCGGAGGTTCCTGCGTACCCAGTCCGCCGGCCTGCTGGCCGCCGACTTCTTCCACGTCGACACTGTGTGGCTACGCCGTCTGTACGTGCTGGTCGTCATGGAGATCGCCACCCGACGGGTCCATCTGCTTGGCGTGACCGACCACCCGACCCAGGCGTGGGTGACCCAGCAGGCCCGCAACCTGCTTGCCGACCTCGGCGAACGGACCAGCGACTTCCGGTTCATGATTCGCGACCGCGACACCAAGTACGCCGCGTCGTTCGATGCCGTACTCGCCGATGAGAGCGTGCAGGTGGTGAAGACACCGCCGCGTACCCCGACGGCGAACTGTTTCGTCGAACGATGGGGCCGCAGCATGCGCCAGGAGTGCACCGACCACGTCCTGGTCTACGGCCAGCGGCATGCCAGGGTAGTGCTGACCGAGTACGTCCGACACTTCAACGACCATCGGCCGCACCAGGGACGCGGGCAGGTACCGCCCAACCGTGAACCGGGCCTCGTGATGCCGATCGAGGGCGCTATCCGGCGACGCCGACGACTCGGCGGCGTCATCAACGAGTACCACCGGGCCGCATAAACCGATCTACGAACCCGCAGGTCAACGACCGGAACCCCGTCTTGGCACCCTACAGGCATCCTCAACGAGTACGAGCATGCCGCCTGACCTGCACGGATGACATTCTCGGCAGGCACAACGGCGGGTTGCCCGCTCAGCGCCGCCGGGTGACCCTGATGAAGGTCTCGGGGGCGCCCCGCCCACCACGAGGTGCGTCGCCGTCGTCCTCAGCGGACGCCACCCCCGGTGCGTTCTGCCGAACCGTCCGGGGGGTGTCGTTCGCGAGATGCTGGAGCCGAAGCTGACCACAGGCTGCTTCGATGTCCTGGCCTTGAGTGTCACGAACGGTGACGTTGACCCCGGCGGAGGCGAGTTGGTGCCGGACGGTGCTCAGTCGCTGGTCGCTGACGCGGCGGAAGGTCGGACCACCCAGGACGGGGTTCCACCGCATCAGGTTGATCCGAGCCGGCGCGCCAGCGAAGTAGTCGATCATGCGGGAGACGTCATCGTCGGAGTCGTTGACGCCGGGGAGCAGAAGGTAGACGAAGGTGACGATGCGATTGTGGCGGTCCGCCCAGGACAACGCACTGCCGATCACCTCGTCGATGTCATGGTTACGCGCACCGGGAATCAGCATGCTTCGCGACTCTTGCGTCGTCGCGTGAAGAGAAATAGTCAGGTTGATCTTGATGTGCTCTTCACGAAGACGCTTGAGCGACTTGGGGATACCGATCGTGGAGATGGTGATGCCACTGGTCTTGAACCCAAGCCCCCGCCGTTCCCGTAGGATCCGAATGGCGGCCATGACGTTGTCGTAGTTGTGCAAGGGCTCGCCGATCCCCATGAACACGACGCGGTTGACGCCCGGACCGAGCGCGAGGATCTGCTGAACGATCTCACCGGGAAGCAGATGCCGCTTGAGCCCGTTGCGTCCCGATGCACAGAACTGGCAACCGAAAGCACACCCCGCTTGCGAGGACACGCAGGCTGTGTAGCCGTCGTGACGACGGATGCGCACGGTCTCGATGAAGTTCCCGTCGACAAGCTCGAACAGGAACTTGATCGTACGACTCCCCGTGGTGCGGCTACTCTCGATCAGCGATGATCCGCGCATGTCGAGCTGCCCGCCGCAGGATTTCAGCACGCCAGCCGGATCTTTACGCCGCACGTAGAGCTTATCGAAGATGTCGGCGGCTCGCTGCTCGTCGCCGAGCTGTTCAGCAAGCTGGTCGAATGACAGATCGAAGACCGACGGCGTGACGGGTCGTCGTGGCCGTCGGGCAGGGAGACCCTCGACGACCTGGGACGAAGAAGACATAAGGCTTATGTTACCACGAGGCGAGATAACACGTCGACTGGAGTGGCGCCGGGGCGCTTCTTCGCATTTCCGGTAGCGCGGTAGATACCCGTAGTCGACTCTCGAGTCTGGGACGAACACGGTATTTAGTGATCTTCAGGTGGCCTGTCACCTTTTGATCGTCCCCGGCTGGGACCCTTGGTCGCCCAGTCCGGCATGACTTACTGCCCCTGTCGCTCGGATGATCCGGGAGGTGTTGTCGCCGGGTCGGGTGGCGTCAACGGACCGCTGATAGCGCCTCTGTTTGTCAAGCGGTTTACCGATCGCGACGGCCGAGCGGCCCGAGGGTTGGTGGTGGGACCGGGACGTCCCGCGTCGGTGTCGGCGGTCTGGGCCAGGGATCGACGCGGGCCGCTACCACTGCTCGGTGTCCACGATCTACCGCATTGCCCGCGCGGCCGGGCAGAGCCGGGAACGACGCCGCCTGGCGGCCCATCCGCCCCGAGTTCGGCCGGAACTGATCGCGACCGGACCGGGCAGGTGTGGTCCTGGGACATCACCGCCTTGAAGGGATTCGGCGAAGGCGTTTGGTGCCGGTGTTACGTCGTGATCGACATCTACTCGCGGTGCGTCCAGGGCCCCGGCAGAGTCGTGACTGCTTCCCGGAGTACCAAGCGTCGATCGTTTCGCCTTTGACGGACAGAGTGGTCTCGGTGAGCCGGTCGCAGTCGAGAATGACGTGGGACCAACCGTCGTCGGCGACCCGGCGCAGGGCGGTGTGGAGATCCTCGGCCTGTGTGGTGAGGACCGTGATGCCCTCGGCAAGGTACCGGTAGGCGGTCGCCCGTGAGATGTCGAAGCCGGCGCCGAGCAGCGCGACGTCCTCGCCCTTGCGGAACCAGACGAGCACCATCAGCGCCTGGCGGAAGCAGGTCAGGGCACGGGCGCCGGTACGTATGCGATCACGTGGGGTCCTCACCGGTGGGTGATCTTGTGGTGAGAACTACCTACCGAGGGCCCCACGCCCTCCTCCAGCACTGTCCGACTTCACCGGCTTCGTCCGTGTCGCACCAATCAAACCTTTACTGAGATCAGCTCACTGTCGCGATTCAGCCGCCTGGATCCGCGCCGGAACCGACCGCACCAAAGCTTGCTGATCAACAAGCTCTGACCAGGAGGGATGAGGTTTTCGGCACCCCACAACCTTGCCTGAGCCCTGGGAGCGGGACGAGCTCGACCGCGTCGGAAGACGATCGAGGTTCCCACATGAGACGACGCCCGGATGCCAGCAGTCTAGTTTTAATAGAAACTTCATCTGCTTGCATCGATCAGCCGGTCACGCCCTGCCAGCAGGCTTTGACCTGCGGATTCTCCCGCCTCGCGCCGAGTTGCTGCACCACGACCGGCCACCGCCCACAGGTAGCATCAGGGCTCGGTTGCGGCGTACCCGAGCCAGCTTGGCGGAGGAGGAGCACGGTTGAACACGCCGTCCTTCAGCGACCTTGGCCGCTTCCTGGACGCCAATCGGCAAACGTTGCTCACCGTGCTCACCGTGCTGGAGCTGTTGATCCTGCTGGTAGTGCTGCTGCGGTGGTTCGACCGCCGGTACGGCATCCGGGGCACCGGGCAACGAATCCGGCGTGGCATCTGGGGCGCGGCACGGGATCTGGCGGCGCCGATCGCGGGCTTCGTCCGGCTCCGGCGAGGGGTACGAGTGGTTGCCGGGAGCTTCGCCGGGTCGGGTCCGGTGCCGCTGGCCCGAGCCTGGATCGGATCCGCCCAGTCAGCCTTGGGCGGCCGGAACGATTTCTGGCCATACCTGGTGTTGCTGGGCAATGGGCAGCTCAGCGTGCGACTCGCCGGCGCGGGAGCGGACGTGCCGTCTCCGGCGGCGGAATCCCCGTGGCAGGTCACTGGGCCGCGCCACTGGCGGGCCCGTGGTCCGCTGCCCTCCGGTTCCGCACCGGCCGCCAGCGACTCGCTACCGATCGCCGTAGGAGTGACGGACAGGACGCTGGTCATGCTGGACTTCGCGCGCTGCCCCGGAATCCTGTCCGTACACGGTGCCCCGTTACCGGCGGAGCGGCTGGTGTCCGCGTTGGTCGCCCAGCTGGCCGCGCTGACCAACGGGCACGGCGTGCACCGCCTGATCGTCGCGGCGGAATCCGGCTACGACGCCGGGGCGGTCGGGGTCGACCGGATGCCGCTGTCCGAGGCACTCACAGCTATCGCGACCCGTCCGACACCGGACGGACGTACCGTCCTGGTCTGCCGGCGGCCCGATCCGCAGGCGGCAGCACGGCTCGCCGACCTGGTCGCCGATGATCCCGGACTGCTGGTCCTGGTCGCCGGCTACCTACCCGGATCGCGTTGGCGGCTACGGGCCGACCTGGCCGGCCGGGTGACCGCACCGGAATTGCTACTCGACGTGGACTCCACGCCACTTGTCCGGTGCCTGTTGCCCCGCCGCCAAGCTGCGGCCCCCGCCCCAGCTGCGCCCGTCTGGGCCGAGGAAGAGCCACCCGGACCTACCGGCGGAGCATCCGCAACGCCAGCGGAACCCGCCATGCCTGAGCATCCCCGGCCACCCGTCCCGGCGGCGAGGCCGCCGGCCGCCATCCCACCGTCCAGACCGTCGGCTCCGCCCACCGCTAACGATGACCTGATCGAACAGGGGCAGGACGGGCAGCCGCCGACGGCGTACTCCGGTATCGAATCTGTCGGCCGGACTGGAGACTGATAAATGCGCCTGCTGCTCACCGTCGTCTCCGGCGGTGCCAACCGGGACATCGCGATGGACGTCGAGGCGGCCACCCAGGTGGGCGCACTCATCGAGCAGGACGGCTCCCGGAGCGACTGGTATCTCGACGGCACGCGGCTGAATCCGACCTGGACGGTCAGCCAGGCAGGGCTGGTCGCCGGAGTCCGGCTGGGCGCCGGTGCGCCGGTACCCGGTAACGGGGTGCGGTACCTGCCGGGCGACCCTCGGACCCATTGGCTGGAGGTGCACGGCGTCGGTGGCCCGAGCGCCGGGCGAGTCTGGCCGGTCGGCCTGGGCTGTCACGACATCGGCTCGGCACCCGGGTCCGCGATCGATCCGGGCGGCAGCGGGGTGCCCGCCCACGCCGCTCGGCTCACGATTGACGAGCAAGGTCGCGCCTGGGTGGCCACCCGTGGTGCCGGGGCGCGTCTGGCGATGCCACGGCCCCCAGCCCAGAACGACCCGATGCCCGCACCCGGGCACCCTAGTCACATCGAGCAGCGAGGGTCGAATCTCCGGGCCGGACACGGTCCGGAGCACCCGGATGAGCCCGACGCCTCGGGACCCGGACGCGATGGATCCCGCCGCTGGCCGACCGGCGTGGACCTGGCGGTGGGCGGCAGCCTGCTACGGCTGGTGTCGCGCCCGGCACCGGATGCCGCGGTAACGCCGGCCGTGGACGTGCCGATGCTGGATTTCAACCGGCCGCCGCGGATCGTGCCGCCGCTGCTCTTCGCACGGCGACGGCTGCCCAACCCGCCGATCAAGCCGAACAGCCGCCCGATCCCGCTGTTGATGATCCTCGCCCCGATGGTGATGGGGCTGGCGTTCGTCTTCCTCTTCCGGTCGTACTTCTTCCTGCTGATCATGGCGCTCAGTCCTATCCTGGCATTGTCGAACTGGTACACCGACCGACGCAGCGGCCGTAAGCGGTACCGCAGGGATCTCGCCGAGTACCTTCGTAAGCGCAGCCGCATCATGCGGGAGTTGACGGCAGCGGTCGCCGAGGAACGGTTGGCCCGGTGCGAGGCGTCGCCGGACCCGGCGACCGTTCTGTACACGGCCGTCGGCCCTGGCCGTCGGCTGTGGGAACGTCGCCGCCGCGACCCCGACCATCTCGTGCTACGGGTCGGCACGCTGGATCAGCCATCGCTGATCGAGGTGGAGGATCCGGCCCGCGCGGACACGGACCGCCAACTGCGCTGGACCGTGCCGGACGCGCCGGTCACCGTGGATCTGGTCGACCGGAAGGTGATCGGTCTGGCCGGTGCGGCGGAGCTGACGTATGCGACGGCACGCTGGCTCGTCCTCCAGGCCGCCGCCCTGCACAGCCCACGTGACCTGCGGATTCACGTGCTGACCGAGCCGGCTGGGGAGGAGCGGTGGGGCTGGGTGCGTTGGCTGCCGCACACCCGACCGGCCGAGGACGGCGTCCAGACCGGGCGGCCCTACACGCTGGTCGGCAACGACCCGGAGACCGTGGCGAACCGGGTGGCCGAGCTGGTGGCGCTGGTCGCCGCACGGACCAAGGCCCGGGGCTCGCAACTCGGCCAGGTCCTGTTCAGCGAGCCGGACATACTGCTGGTCGTCGACGGCGCCCGCCGGCTGCGCGACGTGTCCGGCATGGTGCAGGTGCTCACCGACGGGCCGGCAGTGCAGGTATTCGCGATCTGCATCGACGCCGAGGAACGGCTGCTGCCGGAGGAGTGCACCGCGGTGTTACGCGCGGACGTGGACGGGCTGACGGTACGGCAGACCGGCGTGCCCGAGGCCACCGGTGTACGTCCGGACGTGATCACCGCCCAGTGGTGCGAGCGGGTGGCCCGGGCGATGGCTCCGCTGCGGGATGTCACCCCGGACGAGACGGCCGGGTTGCCTGACCGCAGCCGACTGCTGGAGCTGCTGGACGCCGACCCGCCGGACGGTGCCGACCTGGCCGCACGTTGGTCCCGCCAACCCGCCTCCACGAGCTTCGTGATCGGTAGTGGTTTCGACGGAGCGGTCGCGCTCGACCTCGTCCGCGACGGGCCGCACGCGCTGGTCGCCGGCACCACCGGCGCAGGCAAGTCCGAGCTGTTGCAGTCCATGGTGGTATCTCTGGCCGCGGTGAACCGCCCCGACGAGTTGACCTTCGTGCTGATCGACTACAAGGGCGGTAGCGCGTTCCACAGTTGTGTACGGCTGCCGCACACCCTCGGCATGGTCACCGACCTGGACAGCGCGTCGGTGGTCCGGGCATTGGAGTCACTCGGCGCGGAGTTGCGCCGCCGCGAGGAGATCCTGGCCCGGGCAGCCGCCAAGGACCTCGTGCAGTACCGGGCGATGCGTGGCCGCGACCCGTCGCTGCCGGCGGTGCCCCGGCTCGTCCTGGTCATCGACGAGTTCGCCACGCTCGTCCGGGAGGTTCCGGACTTCGTGCCCGGGCTGGTCAGCCTCGCGCAGCGTGGTCGCTCGCTGGGCATCCATCTGATCCTGGCCACCCAGCGCCCGGCTGGTGTGGTGACCACCGACATTCGCGCCAACACCAACCTGCGCATCGCGCTGCGGGTCACCGATCCGATGGAGAGTTCGGACGTCATCGATGTACCGGACGCCGCGATGATTCCGGCGGCGACCCCGGGCCGGGCGCTCGCCCGACTCGCCCACCGGTCCACCCTGCCCTTTCAGACCGGGTACGTCGGCGCGGTGTACCAGGGTGCCGGCCCGGACACCGCTGAGTCCGGGCCGGCCGCTCCGGTGTACGGCACGGAGTTGCCCTGGTCCCGGCTGGGCCGGGCGCTGCCGCCACCGGTGGTGACGACCCGTGGCGGTGCCGCACCTGACGAGTTGGCCGCCACCGACCTCGACGTACTGGTCGACGCGATCGAAGCCGCCGCCCGGGAGGTGGGCTGCGAGCAGCAGCCGAGCCCATGGCTACCGCCGCTGCCGCCGGTCGTGCTGCTGGACGACCTCACCCTGCCGGAGTCGCGCACCGGGCCCGGTCTGCCGCCGGTACCGTACGCGCTGGCCGACCTGCCGTTGCAGCAGAGCCAGCCGGTGCTCGCCTGTGACCTCGCCGCACTCGGACACCTGTACGTGCTGGGCGCCTCCCGTTCGGGACGGTCGCAGTTGCTGCGCACGCTGGCCGCGTCGCTGGCCCGGTCGCTTTCCTGCGCGGACCTGCATCTGTACGCCGTCGACGCGGCCGGCGGATCGATGATGGCGCTGGCCGAGTTTCCGCACTGCGGTGCGGTGGTGCCCCGGGCCGACCTGGAGCGTCTGGAACGCCTGCTCGGCCGCATGCAGGGCGAGCTTGCCCGCCGACACGAGTTGCTGGCCCAGCACTCCTGCGCCGGCCTCGACGAATTGCGGTCGGCGCTGCCGCCAGCGCAGCGTCCGGCACACCTGATGCTGCTGGTGGACGGCTGGGACTCGCTGGCTGCCGTCCTCAACGACCACGACGGCGGACGGCTGCTGGACCAGTTTCTCGGCCTGCTACGCGAGGGGCCGGCCGCTGGGCTGCATCTCGTGATGTCCTCGGAGCGGTCTCTGTTGACCGGGCGGGTGGCGAATCTCAACGACCACCGGATCATGCTGCGGATGGCCGACCGCACCGACTACTCGGTGATCGGTGTCAGTCACCGTCGGGTGCCGGAGGTGGTGCCGCCCGGACGGGGCTGGCACTCGGCGGACCAGGCGGAGATTCAGGTCGCCCTGCTGGACCTGGATCCGTCCGGCCCGGCGCAGGTCGAGGCGATGCGTCGGATCGCGGCTCGGGCCGCCGCCCGCGACAGCGCGGTGCCGGCGCAGCGACGGCCGTTCCCGGTGGCCGGCCTGCCCGCCGCAGTCACCTTCGCCGAGGCGTTTGCACAGGTCCCGGCTGAGCAGCGGCATCCGCTGCGGGCGCTGCTCGGGATCGGCGGCGACGCCGCCGCACCCTGCTATGTGGACTTCGCTGGCCGGCAGGCCACATTTCTGGTCGCCGGTCCGCCCGGCTCGGGCCGCAGCAACACGCTGGCCACGCTCGCGGTGTCGCTACTGGCCGGGGGCACCGCGCTGGTCATCCTGACGCCCCGCGAGTCGGTGTTGCGCCGGTTGACGGTGCATGACCGGGTGCGGGCGGTCGAGGGGCCTGCACCGGACCCGGCGCAGGTGACCGCCGCGCTGGATGAGCTGGGCAGCCCGCTGGTGGTGCTGGTCGACGACGTCGACCTGTTGGGTTTCGCCAATCCGGTGGAAGCGGTACTGCGCCAGGTGGTGGGCACCGGCCGGGACCGGGCACTCGGTCTGGCGTACGCGGGAACGGCAGAGACCCTCACCCAGTCGTTGGGTGGCTGGATCGCCGAGGCCCGTCGCTCACGGCAGGGCGTGCTGTTGGCGCCGCAGTCGGCCATCGAGGGTGACCTGGTCGGAGCCAGGGTGCCGCCGGGGCTACTGCGCTCCGGTGGGCGACCTGGTCGCGGCTACGTTCCGGATCCGGCGACCGGCGCATTGAGTACGGTCACGATTCCGCACACCGTGCTGCGCTGACCCGACTCGGACACGGTCACCGGGGCCACGCTGGGCACGGCTACCGGGGCCACGCGGGCCGCGCGGCCCCGGTAGCTGGTGACGGCTACCGGGCCGCGCGGCCGACGCGGGCCGCAAGAGGCGACGTGGGTCAGCTCGCGGGTGGCGGCTGGGACAGCGCCTGATCCATGTCGCTCAGGTTCTTTGCGATCATCGAGAAGTGCCCCGCGAAGGTCTCCAGATTGCTGACGGCCTTGGTCAGCGAGTTGGTGAAGTCGGTGTACTGCGACTCCATCACCGGGCTGGCCTGCTGCAGCCAGAGGCCGCCCTGGCTGGTCAGCAGCTCACTGACGTTAACCTGCAGGTTCTTCAGCACGCTGGCGATCTCCGCGCCCTCGGTGGTCAGCCGCCCGGCGACGGTGTTGACCAGGGCGTAATCGACGTTTACCTCTGCCATCGGATGCCTCCAATCGGTCGGTCAGGCCGAGCTGCTCGAGGCCGCGATCTGCTCGTCCATCGTGCTCAGCTGAACCGTGATGTTGTGGAACTGCTGCGCGAAGGAGCGGATGTTCTCGATCGCCGCGGTCAACTCGGTGTTGAAGGTCTGGTACTGCCCGCTGAGGGTGGGGCTGGACTTCTGCAACCACAGGCCACCGTCGCTGGTGAGCAACTGGGACACCGCGGTGAGTAGATCCTCCAGCCGGGGCACGGTCTGCGTCACGGCGGAATTGAGCTGTTCGTTGACCGCCTGGACCTTGCCGAAGTCGACGGTGATGTTGGGCATGGCATTGCTCCAAGGGTGGCTGGGTCACATGGTGACGGTGGTGAAGGGGATGTAGTCGTCGTCCTCGGATGACTCCTCGGAGACGAGTGTCCACTCCCCGGTGTTCGGATTGCCGGTGTACTTCTTGGTGCCATCCGAGTCCACGACCGTCTTGGTGCCGGAGTCCGGTCCGGTCACCACGATGTCGGTCGTGGTGGTCTCGCCCTCGTGGTCGACGGTCACCTGGTGCGATCCACCGTCGGGCTTCGGGGTGACGGTACTGGTTGTGGTGCCCTCGCTGGTGGTGGAGGTCACCACGAACGAACCGTCGTCGTTGGTCTTTTTTACAATCTTCTCCTCCATGCCGTCGGAGTGGGTGACGGTGGAGGTGTAGTCGACGACATCGATCTCCCCGTCGCCGTCGGTGTCACGGTAGGTGAACTCGGTCGTCTCGGTATAGGTCAGTCCGTCGCCGGAGGTGACCGTGGTCGTCTCGGAGATGACGTTGCCGTCTTCGTCCAGCACCGCCGAGGTCTTGTTGCTGCCCACCTCTGCGGTGCCGTCGATCGAGGTGGGCGGATCCCCCGGCTCCGGCACCGGGGGGCCACTCCACAGCGGCACCGAACCGTCGACCAGGTTCCCGTCCTTGTCGTAGTACTGGAAGGTGATCTCCCGGTCCTTGAGGTCGAGATACCGCTCGTACGCGGCTGTGTCGGCCTGCCAGCCGTTGACGCTGGCCTTGAGACGGTCCAGGTTCACCTTGCCAGCGACGTCCGCGTCCAGGTCGAAGTAGGCCTTGGCGATGCTGTCGAAGGTGTTTGCCAGCTCGTCAAGCAGCTCCATCGAGTCCTTGAACGGGGAATGGCAGGCAGAGAAGAAGGCGCTCAGTGTGCCGTACAGGGCCGAGTTGCCCACCTGGCTGGAGTCGACGACGGTCCCGTCGGAGGTGACCACCGCCCGACGCGACCCGGTCTCCACATCAAACTCGATCTTGCTTTTCAACTCACGCAGGCTGCCCGCGAGACTGTGCAGCAGCGCGTAGTCGAGCACCAGGTCGGCCACCCCGCGCCCCTTCCTCCGGCTCGTCGGCGTACGCCGTCTGTGTGATTCGACGCGGCTGGGGCCGCCAGCGGTTCACTTGTGAACCTCCGCGCGGGTGCGCCACGTCGAACAGGACGACGGCGTCCGGGGCAGCGGGAGGGTCCGGTGGGGGTACGGCCTGGTGACTGGTCACCGCTCACGCTGTCGGGTGATCCCACCCCCGGCGATCCGGATGTGCTGCGCAGCGTCGCCAGCTACATGGACATCATGGCCGACCACGCCAGGACCGCCGACGACGGACTCGCCGCGGTACTGCGACAGAGCGGTGACGGGGCGTTCGTCGGCAAGACCGCAGACTGGCTGCGCGAGCAGATCAGCAAGGAGATGAGCGGCTTCATCGCCGGGGTGCGGACAGCCTTCTCCGCCGCCGGGCCGGCGATCCGCACGTACGCCGAGGCGCTGCGCGAGGCTCAGGCCACGGCGGACCAGGCGCTGCGTGACGCGGCCGGCGCCGGCGACGACGAGGAACGGATCAAGGCTCTCAAGGCCACCGCGGAGAACGCCGCCGCGGATGTGGAATCCGCAGCGGGTACGGCTCGGCAGGCCATTCTCGACGCGACCGGCCACATCAAGTCACCCGTGACGCCGAAGTCGGCCTGTGAGGTGTTCTGGGAGATCTTCACCTGGCTGACTCTCATTGTCACCGTGGTCGCCATCTTCGTCGGCGGCCCGCTCGGCCTGATCGCCTTCGCGATGAACGCCGCGTTGGCAGTGAAGGCGACCCTGGATTTCGCCATGGGCAAGACGAACGCGCTGGGTCTGGCGCTCGGGCTGCTCGGGCTGCTCGGTCCCAGCACCCGACCGCTGATCGCCCTCGGCGACCTCACCAAGCTGGCCACCTCCGCCTGGCGCAACATCACTCAGTTCAGCCGGCACAGCATCAGCATGGCGCGCGCCGGCATCAACGACTTCTGGCGAACGGTGTCGACGCTGAGCCTCAGCGGGGCCATGCGCGGCATCGGCGACATCGGGGTCACCCTTGCAAACTCGGTGAGGGCCGGCGCGCTGATGATTCCCCGGATCGTCGGCCCGATCGACGGTCTGGCCGCCCGAGGATTCGTGGCCCTGGAAAAGTTCACCCTGGTCACCGTCCCGGCAGCGGTGACCAGGATGGGGAACATCGGGCAGCAGGCTCTGGTCCGGTTCGCTGGCGTGACGGCCGACGCGGGCAGGTTCATCGCCACCAACGCCGTCAGGTTCGGCAACCTGATGGCCCGTGAGTTCGGCGGCTGGCAATGGCTCCGGATCTTCCTGCCCCTGGCCGGTCATGAGATCCGCGCTGTCGGGGTGTCCGGGGCGTTCAAGCTCGGCGTGCTGGGTCGCGGGCTCGGGATGACCCGGTTCGACGGACTTGCCGCGCTCGGCGGCGGCGTCCGGCTCGCCAACGGCCTCACCACGGTGCACGTCGTCAAGCCCGGCGACGCGCCGCCCCCAGCCGGTGGGATCAACTTCAGTCCGAGTGGGCTGCACCTTCCCGACCTGATCGAAAAGCCGATGATCGGGGCGCCGGCGGCGCAGCAACTCAGCTTCTCGGCCCGTGGTCTCGACCTGTCCGCGGCACGTGGAGCGCTCGGCCTGCACGACCTCGCGGGGCTTCGCGGCGTACAGAACCTGGACGTACCGGTGCCGGGAACGGCCGGTACGGTCACCCCGATCCCCGCAGCCAATCTCCCCGGCGCGGCGCACGCGGTCGACCTCGGCCTCGTCTCCCGGCTGAATGCGCCGACCGTCAACCCGGTACCTGGGATGAACGGGGTCACCATGCCGGCGGTGGCCACGCCGAGCGCGGTGACCTTGCCGAACATGCAGATCGGCAACCTCAGCGCCACGCTGAACCGGGCTGCCGGTGGCGTCGAGGGCCTGACGGACTTCGGTCGCGCCGAGCTGCGCAACCTGCACATGGGCGAGGTCAGCGCGGTCCGGGTCTCGGAGACCGGGGTGGCGTTCAACCTCGGCGCGCCGGAGAAGGCGTTCGGCGATGTCAGCCTGGCCACGCCCACACCCGCGTCCGCGCCTACCCCGACACCTACCCCGATGTCCACCTCGACGCCCACCTCCGCGCTCACACCTAACCCGGTGCAGCTCGGCAAGGCCGCCGACCTGACCACCGTCCACCAGGCGCTGAACCTGCTCGACGAGCCCGGTGCGGCGGCGCTCACCACCCCGCACCGACTGGAACCGCCAACGGTCACCGTACCCACCGGCCTCGGTCGTGACCTCTCGACGCCAGCACCGCCCCGGCTGGATCAGGCCGGTGGCCCGTCACCGCAGCAGCTCAGCCACCTGCAGGCGCTGGAGCAGCTCAAAAAGGCACAGCACGCGCTGGCCAACGTCTCCGGGGACGCATTGGCCCTGGCCCGCGCCGAGAAGGACGTCCGGGTCACCGAGGCGCTGGTGCGCCGGACCGCAGACGGGCTCAAGGTCGAAGCTCCTGAGGTACCCCGCACCGTCGATACCCCACCGGCCCACCTGACCGGTGCGGTCGCACCAGACCTCGCGGCGGCCAAACCGGCCTCCGCGCCCGACCTGGCAGCGGCCAACCCAGCCGGGACGGCGGATGAATCCGTGCAGGCGCTGCAGGCCCGGCTGGAGAACCTGCGTGGCCCCGACGCCCCGCGCACCGACCTCGCCGGGCTGGAACTGGAGCACCGGTTCGCCCAGCTACGCCCAGCGGCCTCGGCCGACCTTGCCGAACTGCCGGCGGTCCCGACTCACCAGCCCGGCACCAGTATCGCGGAGCTGGAGAGTCGGCTGGCCGCGTTGCGCGGCACCGAGCTGCCCTCCCCCGCAGCCCGCCAGTTGGAGCTTGAACACCGCCTCAGCCAGCTCCGCCCGGGCGCAGCGGCCGAAACCCGACCAGTCGACCCGGCGATGTTCCCGGACGTCCCCACGATCTCCCCGGTGGAGGCGACCGCCCGCGCCACCGCCGTCGAACGCCTCACCGACCTGGAAGCCCAGCTGGTCGCCGCCCGCGCGGAGACTCCCACCAACATCGGTCCGACATCCCTCGACGACGCCGGATCTGCGGCGTCACCGCAGGTCGACAGCGCGGGTCGACCGCAGACCCTCGACCAGATGGGTACGCCGGGCCGAGCTGAAAGGCCCGATGGTACGGGTACCGGCGACAACCTGCTGGACCTGCCCAGCGTGCCTCGAACCGATCCGGCGGCCACCCCCGGCGCGGAGGCGCTCAGCCAACGGTTGACCGAGCTCATCTCCGACGCGCGGGGGGTCGACCTGCCCGAGCCAGAGCTGAGGGTGCTCAGCGCCGAGGTCCGTACCGCGATTGAGCAGGGCCGGCACGGTGACGGGGCCCGCGCACTCAACACGCTGCACGACCGCATCGACCGACAGGCCCTGTTCCAGCGGCTCGACTCGTACCGGGCGCATGTGGACGCCGGGCATCAACGCGCCGCACAGCTGGACATGGACAAGTCGACCTGGTTGCAGCACGCCATCGACATCGAGCGGGCGACCGCCGCCGGACACACCGACGAACTGCACCGGCTGCTCAACGACTACGAGAACAGCCTCGCCGGCAAACTGGCCGAACAGAAGCTGCACGACCAGGTCGGACCCGATGCGACGCCGGGCCGTACCCCCGACGAGGCCGGGTCGAGAGGCGACGTCGACGAGTTGCAGGCCCGCCTCGACGCGCTGCGTGGCGACCGCACCCCCGACGCGCGCAGCACCGAGCTGGAGCTGGAGCTGCGGTTCGCCAATCTGCGCGGCTCCGACGGCCCCGACGTACCACTCCCCCAGTTTCCGCAGCCCCCCACGTTGCCACCCGGCAGCGTCGACGACCTGCAGAAGCGCCTGGACGCGTTGCGCGGGGACAGCACGCCGGACCCGGACCTCGCCGGACTGGAACTGCGCCACCGACTTGCCGCGCTACGCGGTACCGACCCGGGCACCAATGTGGGCAAGCTCGAGGACCTGCCCGACGTACCGACGCTGCCGCCCGGTGCTCTCGATGACCTGACCGACCGGATTGCCGACCTGCGCGCCCACCGGGAAGAGATGCTCGGCATGCCGCCGGCCGAACGGGCCGAATGGGATGCCGAGTTCGCCCGGACCGGAGACGAGGCCGCCGACGCGGCAGTGCTGGCCAGGTACGAAACGCGCATCGCAAACCTGGAGCGCGAGGTTCGCGTCGCGGAGCTGCGCGGCGGCAGCGGCCCGCTCTCCGCCGACGAGTACCGGTCCTGGCAGGACGCGCTCGCCCGGGTCGGCGACGATCAGGCCGGCATCGACCACGTGCTGTCCCGATACGCCGCCCGGCTCGACGAGCACCGGCTGGACAGCGCCACCCAGATCAACACCGCGCTCACTTCCCCCGACCACCTCCGTCCACTCGACTCCCGTCTGGACGAGGCGCTCGGTGGTCTGTCCCAGAGTCTGCGGAACGACACCGCAGCGCGGCACACCACCCTCGGTGACCGGTTGGCCCAGCTGCGCGGAGCGGACGCCCCACCGGCACCCGGCGGGGCCACAGGCGACCTGCCGATGCCCGGGCCACGGGCCGATGACGCGACGATCGGCCACCGACTCGGCCAGCTGCCGAGCCCGCCCCGTGACCTGCCGGCGCCTCACACCGGTCCCGCTGGCGCCGCCCCCGGGCGGACCGACCCGTCCGTACCCGCACCGACCCGCACCGACCCGCCCGGCGCGGACGTACCGGCGGTCGGCAAACCTGCGGAGCCCTCGACGGCCGCCAAACCGGTCGACGGGCCGGCAGCGATGAAGCCAGCGGAGACTCCGACGGTGGACAAGCCGCAGGACGGACCGGCACGACCGACGCCGGCGGCCGGCGACGACGTTCTCCAGCTGCCGGCACCGCGCCGCCCAGCCGACGACATCTCTGCCGCTCCGCCCACCGAGCAGGTGACGATGCCACCGCGCAATCTGCTCGGCGACGGCCAACCCGCCGGCCCGGCCCGGGTGATCGAGGTGGACGCCGAGCGGTGGACGCCGTTGAAGGACGCTTTCCGCTTCGAGCCGTCCGCCACCTCCGGCCAGCCGCCGAAGGTGACCCGGCCACCGGCAAGCGGCGAGCGGGTCGGTGTCGGCTATCGACTCAGCGTCACCGATCAGGACATGCACTTCGCGCTCAAGCTGCACCTCGACGCCGCGCCCGGCGTCACGGCGGCAGAGATCGCCGAGGTGAAGGCGCGCACGATCGAAGGGTTGCAGCGATACGTCAACGCACCCCGGCACCACCTGCCGGGCTGGGACGTGCCGATGCGGGTGACCGTCGACTTCGTCGATGACCCGGCCAAGGCGCGTGGCTCCATCACGGTCGCTCCGGCCGGCACGCAGATGTCCCAGCAGACCTGGGCGGCCGACGCGTCGCCGGCCAAGTACGCCCACGAGATCGTGCACAACCTCGGCGTCAAGGACAGCAAAGCGCCGCCGAACGCGTTGCTGCGCGACACCCACCAGCCCGAACACGGCGACCTGATGGGCAGCCACCCGCACGGTGTCGACGGTTTCGTGCTGACCCCCAGGGCGCTCGGTCAGATCGCTGGTGTGCTCTCGCCGCACTTCTCGGGCTCCACCGCCCCACGGCCGGCACCGGACGCCCTTACCAGCAACGCCGCCGAAGAGTTCTGGGCCTCCGGCGTGGACCTCCCTCCTCAGGTCACCGAGCAGGCCACGGTGCCCGCCCCGGCCAAGACGGTGTCCAGCTCGGCGGGCAGCGCACCGGCGCCGCTGTCGACCGTCGCCACGGGCCAGATCGCCGAGCCGCCCCCCGCCACGATGGGTTGGGTCGTCACAGCCGACGGCAGTTATCAGTGGCAGGGTGCCGGATCTCCCGATCCGGCTCTACCGCCCGGTCTGGTACTCGGCACCGCCAGCGGCGATCACAACCTGTGTCTACTCGACTCCCTCGCCCAGCTCATCAACGTACACAACCCTCACCAGACCAATGCCCACCAGCTGCATGACCATCTACTGGACAACCTGCCGGCCTCCAGCAACGCCCGCGACGACCTGCTGAACGGCCAGATGCTCGACGTCTACGACCCCGATCTCAACCAACTCCTCATCGACAACTTCGGCATCCGCGTCCAGGTCTTTGAAACCACCCAGCACGGCACCACCGCACACCCGCTGCGCGGCGACGAGGGTCCGGTCTTCTACCTCCACCATCAGCACCAGCACTTCGTCCCTCTCTGGCCTGCAACTGGTGAAACCACCGCGACCGTCGGAACCACCACCGGGAAGACCACCGCTGCTGTCGAGGCTCGACCTCAGCAGCAGCCGTTGCAGGTACCGCCGGCGGGCAAGCAGCTGAAGTCGGAACATCCGCTACCCGCGGTCGCAGAGGCGAAGGCCCGGCACGACCAGCTCGCTGCGGAGGTGCAGTCTTTCGCTGAGGCACTGCAAAAACTGGAGAGTCACGTCCACGATCTCTCTGCGAAACTCGAGGAAGCGCGGCAGGTTCAGCAGGAGCGTGGCAAGGTGCTGTCGGCGGCCGATGCCGCAGCTGCGGCATCGGCCGCACAGCGGCAGGAGCAACGCGAGGCCGCCGAGCGTGAGGCGCGGAGCGCCGCAGATCGTCGCCGCGGCGAGCGGGAGGCCGCGCGGCGGGAGGCCGAACAGCGAAACGCCCGGCGCCAGGTGTTGGACGCGGAGGCGGCGCGGCGACAGGCAGCGCGCGCGGAGGCAGCGCGGCAGCGGTTGGCCGAGGATGCCGTGTTGGAGTCGGTACGCGCCGAAGTCGCCGATCGGGCTGCGCAACGCGCAGCTGCGCGGGCCGAGGCTGCACGGGCTGAGGCTGCACGGGCTGAGGCTGCACGGGCTGAGGCTGCACGGGCTGAGAGACAGTCGGCGGCGAGCAGCACCGGCCCCGCCTCGGGAACTCCTGTCGATACCCGCACTGACGCCACGCCGCCGGTCTCTCCACGCCAGGCCGAGCAGGACCAAGCCCGGCAGGCCGCCGAGCAGCAACGTGACGACGATCGGCTCCGGCAGGCCGAGCAGCGGTGGGCCGAGTTCGACCGGGCGGCAAGGCAGGCTGAGCTGGAACGCGGTCAGGCCGACGTCGATGCCGAGGCTGTGAGACGGGAGCTGGACCAGGCCGACCAACTCGCTAAAGTTGCGGAGGCCGACCGCCAGCAGGCCGAGCGGCAGGAGGCCGCGCGGGCCCTCGATCTGGAGGTAACCCACCGCCGCGAGGAGCAACAGGACCGTATCCAGGCCGTGGAACGTCAGGCGGAACGCGACCAGCTTGCCACGGCTGTGCAGACCCACGAGGCGGCGCTTGGTCAGGGCACCGAGGAGGCTGTGCAGGCGCGCACCGCGTGGGAGAGCAAGGAGCAGGAGCTACACGACGCTCGGACAGCCCTTCAGGAAGCTGAAGATGCTGCCAGGAAGGCAGCCGAGGAGGCGGCAAAGAAGGCTAAGGAGGCCGAGGAGGCGGCAAAGGTCCGGCCGACCGCGACGCCGTGGTACTTCACCGAGGGGGCGCTTGGTGAACTGGCGATCGCCCAGGTCCGAAGCAGAACGGCCGACGAGATCGCCGATACCCTCGACGCGCTCGACGCGGCGCTACCGACTGGCCAACGCACGCGCACCGCCGACGTCGAAATTGCAGCATTGAAGCCTGGCCAGGGTCCGCAGAAGCCAGGTGAGCAGAGTCAGATGCGAACCGCGGACCAACTGAACCTGGGCAACGCCCGACAGGAGCAGGGCATTCGACAAAAAGTCAAGGATACAATTCGTGAATTGCTCGAAGCCGACCCGAAAAATCTGGCTGGTATCGACAAGAATCGCGCGCGGTGGGAAAATGCGTTGTTCCATGGGATCACGATCAGTGCTGGCGATCGACTGATCTGGATCCGTCCGGTGCCGCACAATCCGCAGGAGGCGCCGAATGCCGACGGAGGCAAGGAACGCGAGTACGTGGTCTCGTTCGGCTCGACCGCGACCGGCAGGGAGACTTCCCACTCCAGTGGTTTGGATCACGACGGTGCCGCCGAGCTGACCTTCACACTGCCGACCCAAAAGGCACCCCGGATGCTGGCGAAGCTGCCATCTCTGGCCTTCGGCAGCGACATCGCCCGAAAGACCTCGGAGCAGACAACGGCCATCTCCGGCCGGAAGATGTTCGTCTCCGAGTCGACGAACTTCAACAGTGGTGTGGAGTTCCAGATCTTCGTCAACGGCGTCAAGTGGGGACAGTCCCCAGTCGCCGGCGAGGCGGACCTTCTCGGGGTCTCCCTACCAACCGCCTACGCTCGCACACCCCCGGACGGCGATACCACCACCGCAGACGTAGAACCGCCCGCCGGAACCACCGTCACGCATCCGGTCTCTCAGGCCCGGGAGACACTCAACGCGATCAGCCTTGACCAGGTCATCACCGACTGGCACAAGGCCCTGAGCGCTGCTCTGCCGGCCGACGTCGCCGCAAAGGTGGCCGCACTGGCCCACGAACGGCTGCTGAACGAGCGGACCACCCGCAACCGCAGTCGCTACCTGCTCACGAACGGCGACCAGACAGACACTATTCACGAAGGCAGCGGCCTCCACCGCTTCAACGGATACATCACCACCGCAGTCCGCATCCGCGGAATCCAGTTCCTGGAAACTACGGAGGGCATCACCACCCGGGAAGATCTCGGCGTGGTCTCTACTATTAATTACCAGGCGTCCGGGAGTAGCGACGTCAGCATATCCGCTGGAGGCAGTCTGCTCAGACTAAGCAGGGGCGGCTCCAATCCGGACGACGACGACTCGGGCGGGCAGACCACCGGCGGTCTGCAATTCGGCGCTGGGCTCTCTGCCGAAAACAGCGCCGCGTTGGGCGTTGGAGAAACCGCATCGAACCACACCGTCCTGAACAGAAAGTCCCACCAGGCCCGGTACCAGGCCACCGTCGACTTCACCCTCACTACCCACGGGGACAAGAACATCCCACCCATCACCCGCCAGGTCACTGCCGAAATCGCCATGCCCGCTGTTGAAGCGGCACAGTTCGAACGCAGCATCTTTGGCACTGTGTTCACCCCCAGATTCGGAGGCCCCGGCACAGGACGGCCCCGAGTGGTACTCACCCCAGCCACGGAAGTCGAAGCCAGCGTCAAGACGCAAACCAAGACCGTAGCCGAATCCGGCACCAAAGCCGAGGTTCCGCCCATCCGGGGGTCCGCCGAACCGGCGCCGGCGTCTGCTGAGCGGGTGGCTGCGACGTTGCGGCCAATGATCGACGGGGCGCCGCAGGCGCGGCAGGCGTTCGTGCCGAAGGACGGGACCGGCCCGGAACCCCTGGCTCTGGCACTGCGCCGCGGGCAGGGCCTGGGCATCACCGGCAACCTCCCCGGATCCGAACAGGTCGCCAACCTCGTCATCGACGTTCTCAAGGCACGGACCGGCCTCGACGACATCGGCGCCAAGGCACGCCGGGACGTCATGATCAGGGTCAGTCGTGCCGTGCTGGAGGCCGACCCGAGCCGGGTCCAAGCCGGCCGCAAGTTCAGCGTCGCCAGCAACGGACGCACGTTCGAGGTGCTGGCCACCGCTCACCAGTTCGACCTGCTGGATCGTACCCGGTACCCGATGACGGTCAACGCGCGTGCGCTGACCGGGGCCGCCACTTCTGGCGCCCAGTCCGGCGACACCACCGGCACCGGCGAACTCGGCAGCGGCCCCTCGTTCCGCGTCGGCGACCTCGACGGGCAGCACCGGGGCGGAATCAGTGCCCCACGCGTCGGGGTGTCCACCAAGGCGGGGTGGAGCAACGAACAATCACTGAGCCGCAACGTCCAGGAGTACGCCCGCACCGAGACCGTCGGTGAGATCGTCGACCATCGCTACCGCACCGTCTACGAGGTCGCGATCCGTGAGGTCACCGACCCCGACCGTCCGACTCCACGCGAGACCTGGCTGATCGGGGACGACCCGAACCTGCAAGTCACCACCCAGACCGCTGTCCCGATCGAACATCTCCCCCCCGAAGGCGCCACCTATAGCGAACAGGCACTCAGAGACCACGGGAGGGCCGAGGTCAGTGACGATCCCAGGGGCGCCTGGGAGCCCGGCGGCAAGGCATCCCATCTCCCCTTGGACACCCTCGGCAGCGCCGGGCTCTTTCCCGCCTTCCGGCACATCCCGGAACTGTCCGCCACCGCCGCGAAGCTCTACCAGCAGGTCAACGGCCTCCCCGATACGTGGTTCAACGAGCCGATGAACTGGCCCGACCAGGTCCTGGACCTCTCCGCCCCGAGCGAGCTCGCCAGTCAGAGCCCTGACATCGTCGATGAGTACGGCTGGGAGATACAACTACCCGCCCGCGACGGATACGACCAGTTCATCCGCGTCCGGGGCCGCCTGTTCAAGGACAGCCTGGACCACCAGAAGAGCCACCAGGACGGCGTCGAACTCGAACACTACCGGCAGTTCGCCTCAAGCCACGGCGATGCCCGGAGCAGGGACATCACCACCAAGGGCAAGATCGGCTTCGGCGGCCACTACCAGAACTACAACGTCGACACCGAGGAGCCCTTCGAGCAGGGCCGGCTCGGCGGCGGGATCGACGCCGAGTGGGAGGTGTCCACCGGCAAGTCGACAAACAGCACCAAGGGTGCTACCGACATCACCCGCGCCACCTACAACGACACCGTCCACTCCTACAACGGTCGCATGGTCTTCGAGATCACCGCGATCCGCTCCAAGAACGGCGCCCAGAACACCTCAGCCGGACCCCACTACGTCAACGCCCACCACGCCCTCGACCTGTTGATCACCGACCGCGCCGCCGAGGATCTCGAACTCGTCGGCGGCACCGCCGTCAACGCGCCAGCCCTTGAGCTGATCGACCCGAAACTGCTGCCCGCCGTCGGTCACCCCGAACAGCTACAGGCCAACGACGTCCTGAGATCGATCCTCCGTGCGCTGGAGGGGCAGGGCCTCATTCCCGCTGGAGAGAACGCCACCAGCCCACTACGCCGCGCGGTGATCAGCAACTTCCGCAGCCGAGCCCTCACCGCGCAGTACTTCCCCTTGTCTGGGCAAGGCGTGTACGGATGGTTCCCCATCCCCGGTCCTTACCCCACCCGGTACCTGTGGATTCGCGTCGCCGCCACCACCGACCACATACCATCATCCGACCGACCCCGCGACCAGGTCAGCCTCACCCTCCGCGGACAGACCAGCGACAACGCACAGGGCAGCAGCAGCTCCGGCTGGGGCTGGTCCGCAGCTTTCGACTTCCACGGCCGCGGTGTGGTCAGTGAGGCAAACCGCGGCGAGCTCGGCGGCCTTGGCCATGGCCGCTACGGAAAGTCCTACTCCAGCGAACACAGCAACCAGTCCGCCACCAAGGACATCTTCCGCACCTCGCCCAAAAAATCCCACGAGTTCGAACACCCACTCAACTTCATGATCGAACTCGCCACCACCACCCAACTACCCAAAATCGCCGAACTCATCGTCGCCACTGGCCGTGCCATACTGTTCTCCATCACCACAGCCGCCGCCGGCCTGCGGCCAGGCCTGAATCACTCCGTCCAAAAATTCTGGTACGACCACACCCCCTTCGCTTGGGAAAACAATGATCTGATTGCCGGTGGCCGGGTCCGCCTCATCGTCCCCAAATCCTTCACGCAACCCAGGAACACCGACAACAGCGGGTGGCGCGGACCCAAGCCCACGCCTCCCACAGCCAAGCCGGCAACCCCCGCCCCGCGACCCACACCGCGCTGGGCCGAGGACACCAGCCTTGGACCCGCCGGAGCGAATACCGAACTCCTCGAGGACCGCGCCCTGCACCCGTGGCGGATGGAGGCGGCCGCTCGTGAGTTCGCCCGTTGGGCCGCCCTGACCACGGCACGACCCAGCCTCCGCCCCGGCACCGACCTGACGGTCGACGGGGCCTGGAAGGTACCCGGCGTCGACAGCCGCAGCGCCCTGCACCACCTGATCACTCACTACACCAGCGAATCGATGCTGCGCACCAGGATCAACCAGCTCCTCAAACACGAGTACGTGATCCCCGACACCAACATTACACTTGGCATTGACATCCGCGCCGGTGAATACTACGGATCCGACACCGATCCGCTGAGTGACTTCCAAAAGGGCAGACGCTACCAACAGAATGAGTCCAGCACCTCCAGCAGCCAGGACACCTCCCAAGCCGGCGACATCGGTTTCGGCCCACAGGGCGGAGCCCGCACCGGACTTGTCAGGAAGGCCGGCTTCATTGGCGAGGTCCTCTCTTACAACAGCCAGTCCGGCCAGGGCGGTTCCGCCGAGATGAGCGAAGTCAACGAACGCAACAGAGAGGCAAAGCGCAACTTCCACCAGTACCGCTACGACGCCACTCTCGTTATCAAGGGGCCGCACGGGACCCTCCTCATCGACGTCGATGAAGACATCTACCTGATGCGAGACAAGAAGCCCGACCCCACAGTCCCCGTCGTCCCTCCGCCGAAGGCCGAGCCGAAACCAGTAACGGAATTGGCCGGAGAAACCAGTTCGACGCCAAAAACCGCGAGCGGCACCAAGATGCCCGGCTCGTGGCCTGAGGACGAGGGACCACTCCTCCCGCTCCACAACCCACCACAGCCGCCCGCACCACCACTGCCGCCAGCAGCAGCCACCGACACCACAACACCACCCCCTGCGCAGACCACCACCAACCCCACACCACCACACGCCCAAACCACCCAACCCACACCACCACCAACCACCCCAACCACCACCCCACAAAACGCCACCACCACAACACCACCCCCTGCACAGACCACCACCAACCCCACACCACCACACGCCCAAACCACCCAACCCACACCACCACCAACCACCCGACCACCGTCACCCGCAACACCAACCACCACCCCACAAAACGCCACCACCACCAATCCGCAAGACGACCTGCGCGAGCGATGGGTGCAACTTCAGGCGCAGAGTATCCAGGCCGAGGGCACCGATCCGACCGTTGCTGAAATCATCGCCAAGGGACAAATTCCCGACCGTCAAAAGATGCTCGCCGATCTGGCAACAGTACGCACTGACACACCGGCCGCAGGCAAGGAGGTATCGCCACCTACAGCATTCGAACAGCCTGCTACGGCCGCAGAGGAACCAGCCGGGAAGGTCAGCAGCGCCACCGTTTCCCAGCCCACGGCGACGGACGGCGACCTGCACGTCCAGAATCTCATACCCTTCTCAGATCCAGTTGTGCCGATCGCTCCGCCCGGCGAGTCCCAGCTGGCGCAGGTGACAGACCCGACACGTCAGTCAGCCGGCGACGGTGTCGCCGTGAGCCGGCAAGGCCAGCGGGACTCAGACCCCGAGCCGGTAACGAGGCTGCGAGGCGGTGGTTCAGGCGGGGCGATATCCACTTTGATGAGCCTGGCGCCGGATACCTGGGCACCGTGGGCGCGTAGCGAGATTTTCGCCCCCTCGGACGCCGTCCACTTCTACGAGGAGGCGAAGCGGATCGGCTGGATCTCAGCAGGAGACGACCGCGTCGCACAAGCTCTGCACAGGTTGGGGCGGCAAACCGGGCTGCGGTCGGCAGAAGACAAGGCCCGGGAGTTCGTCTGGCATCTCGTCACTACCGGCTCGCGCGTCCTACCCGACATCGTGATCGACGGCACCCACCTTTACCAGGCTCAGGTGCACGGACAGACCATCCAGGTCCGGGCCAGGGTGGAAGAGGACTCAGCGGGTCGGGTGGTCCGGGTGGTACATGCCCAACAACCGATGCCGCTCGACAGCCACGTCGCGGACCTTGTCGATGCCGACTGGACGGTGGTGGCCGGCGGCCGCGGCACGAGCGTCGACCCCGATGCCCAGCTGGTCCACCTCGACCCCACCGACGGGGAGGTGCACTCGACGCTGCACGACATCCACCGAATCGCCAACGACTCTCTCGGCACCACGCACCTGGCCTTCACCAACCGTGCTCTGGGGGCGGCGGCGCTGATCGCTGATGTGGCCAGATCGGTGGAGCGGGACCAGGCACGGCTTGTCCACGACGACTTCGGCACCGTACTGGATGCCTGGCGGCGTTTCGATCGCCAGATGAGTTGGCTCCTGCACACACCGGGGCCGCGCGGATTTGAACGGACGGAGCAGATGCCCGCCGGGCATCACGCCCGAGCCTCCTTCGATTACTCGCGCTGGCGGTTGCGGCTGCGGTACGACCTGGATGCCGACCGTTCGCGGGATGCGCTGGTGCACGAGAAATTTCACTCTGTGCAGTGGGCGACCTACGCCCGGTGGCGCGTAGCCGAGACCGGCGACCCGAGAGTGCTGAATGAGCTGATCAAGGATCCGGAGGTGCACCGCCAGCTGCTGTACGGGCCGGCGCGCCATCTCGACGCGGCGCAGCGACACGTGGCGGAGTTACTGTCGCGACACGGGCTGGCCCACCCTGACCGAGAGGCGATCTACAAGCTTCTCGGTCAGGATCAGGATCTGATCACCCGGTGTAACCAGTGGTTGGCGGCGGCGAGGGTCAGTGGGGCCGGAGGACGGCTAGGTGAACGCGTGCAACGTGCGGGGGGCCAGGTCGGGACCTTCTCGGACACCGTGCGGGCCCTGTATCTGAGCCTGCTGCACGAGGCTCAGGCGATCTTGCTCAGCCTGTGGATTCAGGAGGCGGGCTCGGTGCACCGGTGGGGCGCTGCCGCCGCTCAACTGCCCCCGATGCACGGGTACGACAGCGTCCCGCTGACCGCGCCGGACAGGTACCCCCACATGCCGGATGGAGCCGCAGGGGTCTTCCTCCGTCCATCGTCCTCGTCGATGGAGCCGCCGATCCGGCTACCGCGACGGGAGGGCATGCTCCTGGCGGTTCAGATCACCGACGTTGACCAGGCCGGTCACCTGCTGCGCCAACTGCGGGACGACGTACCCGTCGGGACCATGGTGGAGCTGCTGACGGCCGCGCCGATCAGCGCTCCACGGGCGGTGGAACTTGCCCGTACGTTGGGCGGCGAACGGGTACTCGCCCTCGACGTCGACCTGGTGGAGCCGACCGGGGCGGCAGCCCATCACTTCGTGGCCTACAGTCGAGACCACCGTGCCTCACTCGGCCCTGGCGCCCGCTACTACACCGTGCACGCCGATCCGCAGCAACCGGTACTCGATCTCGATGTGGTCGCGCTGCGCAACGTCGGCTGGGGCCGGTACGAGTTGGCATCGGGTTGGCAGGTGCAGGCGGTCGGTCAACGGGTGTGGATCGGGCCGGCCGAGGTGTCGCCGGCCGTACGCGACGACGACCCGCCGGTGGTCATCGGGCTGCCGTCCCGGCAGACCCCTTGGCCGGTATGGGTTCTCGGGGTGTGGGTCGGCCGCGCCTTGGCCAGCCACGTCGGAGCCACGACCGAATCGGGATTCGTCCGGGTACACCGGCCGCAGCCCCGACCCGAGGTACTGCCGGTGGCCACCGACGACCTACTGCATCCGGTCAGCGACGTCGAGCGTCGAATTGTCGTGGCGGCCTTCGGCTCGGAGGCGGTGCTGGACGAGGTCGGCTATGCGCCAACGGAACCGACCAGCCCCGGCCTCGGCTTCACCGGCCATGATCTGGTTGCCGGGCTGCTGGACGTGGCCGGCGCCGCAGCGACCGAGCAGAATCCGTCGGTCCTGGTCGCGGCGCTGGACGGGCTGGCCACGCGGCTCGCGGCGGCCGCGCCTGTCACGGCCGGGGCAGGCGGCGAGCGAGCGGCCCGGCACAACCTGCTCGCCGCCGGTTACCTGGCGGCCCGCGCGTACGGAGTGTTCGAGCTGACACCGCAGCGACTGGAGGCAGCGCACCGGGTGCTGGCGGCCTACCACTACGACGATGGCCGGTTCCTCACCGGAGAAGCTGGGCTGCAACGGCTGCTACAGACCGTCAATTCCGACTGGTACGGCGATGTCGATCCGACGCGGTTGCAGCGACTGGCGGAGGTGAACCACGACCGTGGGTTGGACAGGGACGACCTGGAAACTCTCGTTGAACGGGACGACATGTGGCTGTCGATCTGGCCGCGTGATCTCCGGCCGATCGATCGCGCGGCACGTATCTGGTCGATGGGCGGTGCCGCCGGGGGTGTCGTCCCGCCTGCCGTCGGCGGCGGCGAACTGGTCGTCGTATACCGGGCCGGAGCAAATCTGCTACCGCTGCCACCGGCCGGCTCCCCGGCGCACGTCCAGGTCCCGACCGGCCCGGCACTGCTGGCTGAGCTCGGCACACTGCTGGCCGGCAGGATCGGTGGGAGCCGCTTTCCCCGTGCCTGCCTTCGCCTCGTGCCAGTGGTGGACACACCGGTCGACCCCGACCTGGCCGGTTATCTCGAGGAGGGCCTGTCCGCGCTGCACCGGCACCGAGTCGATCGGATCACCCTGGGCAGGCCGATCGGGCCGTTGCCCGGCGACGCCGAGGCGTGAGGAGCGGTCCCGGTCCAGTTCGACGAGGCGGCCCTGGAGGCATCGGCCGTCTGAACCAGTCGCCGGTGCCATTCGCGCCGGGTCAGGTCAGGCAGCGGCGCGGCCGGTCACGCCATGCTGGCTCAACGCCCGTTGCAGTTCGCGGGTGGCGTTGTGGGTGCGTGACTTCACCGTGCCCGGGGGTACGCCGAGCACCCCAGCCACCTCGCGATGCGTACGGTCCTGGTAGTAGACCAGGAGCAGCGCCTCGCGGTGCACGGCCGAGAGGCTACGTAGCGCCGGCTCCAGCGCGACCCGGTCCAGAGCTGCGTCGAAGAGGTTCTCCGCCGGCTGCCAGGCCATGGCGGTGACGTCCTCGCTGACCTCGGCAGGGCGAGCCGTCACCCGCCGGGCCTGGTCGACGCTGAGGTTGTGGGCGACCCGCGACAGCCAGGCCTGCGGCGACCGGGCGCTGGCCACCGAGGCCAGGTTGCGCCAGGCCCGCAGCAGCGTTTCCTGGACCAGATCCTCGGCGCGATGCGGATCGCCTGGCATCAGACGCCGGGCGTACCGCTGCAGCGCTGGCCGGCTCTGCGGCACCAGTACCCGCTCGTACCAGGTGACCAGGTCGGCGTGGGTCGGCCGCTCACCCTCGATGATCTCCATCGGATACCTCATCTCTGGCCGTGAAACCGATCAGGCCACCGAACCGGCGGCCGGCACGTCGGACGCGGTGAGTCGCAGCAGGTCATCGGTCGACGGGTCGGTGAGATCGGCCACCCGCTGCGCCTGGTGTTCGGTCATCCGCTGGAAGATCTGGCGCGCGGCGCGGCCGTTGCCGAACCCGTGGCCGTGGTTTATCGCAGCGAACAGGTCGTGGACGGCGGCCCGCGCGTCGTCGGCGAGCTGGTACTCGTGCTGCCGGCACTGGGCCTCGACGATGTCGGTCAGTTCGGTGGACCCGTAGTCCTCGAACGTCAGAGTTCGGGAGAACCGGGAGGCCAGGCCCGGGTTCGAGGCAATGAAGCGGCTCATCTCGAGGGGGTAGCCGGCTACGATCACCACCACGTCGTCGCGGTAATCCTCCATCAGCTTGACCAGCGTGGCGATGGCTTCCTGCCCGAAGTCGTTGGTGTGACCGGGTGGAACCAGCGAGTAGGCCTCGTCGATGAAGAGGACTCCGCCGAGTGCCCGGCGGAAGACCGCCTGGGTACGGGGGCCGGTGTGCCCGACGTACTCGCCGACCATCGTGGTCCGGTCGGCCTCGACGAGGTGGCCGCGCTCCAGCATGCCCAACGCGGCAAGCAGCCGGCCGTAGAGTCGGGCCACAGTGGTCTTGCCGGTGCCGGGGTTGCCGGCGAAGACCAGGTGCCGGCTCAATGGCGGCGCGGCGAGCCCGGCCTCCCGGCGTCGACGTACCGTCTGCATGAGTTTGATCTGTGCCTGCACATCCTGCTTGACCCGGTCCAGTCCGACCAACGCGTCCAGCTCGGCCAGCAGATCCGGCAGGTCTGCCTCGGTAGGTCGGGCCGCCTCAGTCGGAGCTGCCTCGGCCAGCACGGCACCGGCAGCCGGAGCCCCGGCCACCGCCGGGACGGCGGGATCACCGCTGGCGGCCAGTGCGGTCGGCGGCAACAAGGATTTGGCCACTTCGGTCAGCCGGATCTCCTCGAAGACCGGCTGGGCCTGTGGGTCCACATCGACGTCGAGCTCGGTGTCGCGGATCCGGGCGCGCACGATGGCCGGTGTCGCCCCGGCCCCGATATGGATCGCCGGATACGCGCTGTCGGTGAAGACGCAGTCGACGTACCGACCGCCGCCGCCCTCGGCGACGAACAACGCGTTCTTCGCGCCCGCCGTGCACGACGTGGCTGTTACCTGTGGGCTGGCCCCGGTCCACACCACGATGCCGGAGCCTTCGGCGTCACGCACCGCGCACCGCTCCACGGTGCCCCCGCTGTCCTGCTCGAAGACGATCCCGGCGGTGCCGGCCCGGTCGATACGGCAGTCGTCCAGCTCCACGGCGGCACCGACGCCGACCTGAACGCCGGACCGGCTGCTGGTGTCGACCACACAGCCGGTCAGTCGCACAGGCCGGTCCGAGCCGACGACCACCCCGTTGCGGTTGCCGGCCAGCACGGTGCCCGTGGCCGTCACCCCGGCGCTGTCGGCGGTGCTCAGTCCGGCGAGCCCGCAGCCACGCACCCAGCCGCCGGTCAACTCGACGCTACCTGCCCCGATGGCGTGCAGCCCATGCTCTGCGGATGGCCCCACCAGGGCACCTGTGGCGGTCAGTCGGCCGGTGCCGCCGACGTGCAGCACGCTGTACGTCGAGTCGCCCAGCAGGGTGTCGGTGAGTGTCACCGTGCCGCGATCGGTGACGAAGACCCCGTTGCCGGCGCAGCCGCGCACCGATCCGGCGGAGATGCTGACCTCGGCATCGTCCCGGCACACCACTCCGGTCGCGCCGGCCCGGTCCACGTCGCAGCGGTTCAGGACCAGTTGCGACCGGTCGGCGGCGACCGCGCCTGCGGCGGCGGGGTCAATCAACCGACACCCGGTCAGCTCCGTCCGCGACGACCCGAAGGTGAACACCGAGTCTCCACTGCTGCGACTCACGGTGACGTCCAACCCGGTGACCGACGCCGACTCTTCGGCCCGGATTCCGTTGCGTCCAGCCGCGACGACCGTACAACGGAGCAACTCGATCCGGGCGGTGCCACGTGCCCGAACGCCCGATCCGGTGACGGAGTCGATCCACATGTCACGCAGAGTCGTCTGCGCCGATTCGCCGGCCACCACACCTATGCCGTCGACGTCCGTGACGACGCACCGTTCGAGTAGGACTGCGGCGTTTCCGGTGGCATACAGCCCGGCCAGCCGGGCACCGGTCAGCCGGCATTCGCGCAGCACCGAGCGGGCGTTCCCGATGACCTCGATCCTGCCGCCACGCAGGTCGCAGCCGACGAGTTCCACGCTGCCGTCCTCGATCCGCAGCAGCGGTTCACCGGGGTCGGCACCGACCACCGTCAGATCGATCAACGTCGCCGCAGCGGTGATGCGCACCGGGGTGCGCGGCGCCAACGACACGCTGCCCGGCCCCTGCTCCGCACGGACCCGTGCCGCAGTGTCGACGAACAGATCCTCGTGGTACCGGCCGGGTGCCACCAGCACGGTCTGCCCAGCCGAGGCTGCCCGCAGGCCGGCCGCGATGTTCTGCGCAGCCCCCCGTTCGCCGGGCGCCACCCGGACGACGTCCGGATCGGCACCCGCCCGGCGGCCCTTCAGTCGCACCATCTCCACCCCAGCCGCACACCGTCGGTGCCGGTACTCACGTCTTTCCACCGTGCGCGTGCACCAGTTGATCCGCGTCCTCGGCACGGCTGCCGAACGGGTCGTCGGCCCGCTCCAGCGCCAGCCGACGCCGCCTGCGCGCCGCCTGGTAGCGGACCCAGAGCCGACCGCCGGCAAACAGCGCCCCGAGCACGGCGAGGACCGCCGACACCACCGACCAGGGAACCGGTTGAGACCGTTCGTCCTGCTCGAGGACAGTTACGGGCAGCCTTTCATCGACCAGCCGGCCGGTGACCGCCGCGTACGGATCGAGCCGCCCGACGCTGTCCGGGCCGTCGTCGGCGGGCCGGTCGGCGGACACGACAAGCTGCCGGCCAGTCTGTTCCCCGGACAGTCCGGGATGGGCCGAACGCACCAGCGCCGCCGCACCGGCGACGAACGCGGCGGCGTACTCCGGACCGGTGCCGACGTAGGCCCCGGTACCGGTCGCGCTGATGCTACGGATGCCGGCCGCCGGCGCGAGCAGGTCCACCGAGCCGGCCGGGTAGTCGGCGATCGGTCGCTGGTCGGGGCCGAGGCCGCCAACACGGAGCAGGCCGTCCCCGGAGGTGATCGCCGGTTCGGCGGCTGTGGCCGGTGCCACCACTACTGCGCCCCAGCCGATCGCTTCGTCGATCGCGGAACGGACCGAAGGGTCAGCGACATCGACGGACACACCGAGCAGGATCACCTTCGCCCCGGTGGCCACCGCGACCTCGATGGCGGTCACGGCTGCCGGTGGGCTCGCCGCGACGCCCCGGTCCACCAGCCGCACCGGGATGACGACGGCTCTGGGCGCCATCCCGACCAGGTCGCCGGCTCTCCCGTCGTCGGCTGCGACGATACCTGCCAGCGCCGTGCCTGAGCCGACGCAGTCGGTGTCGCCCAGACCTCTGCCGGACACGATGTCGACGCCTCGGCCGAGCCGGTCACCGAGTTCCGGCCGACCCGCTGCGACACCCGAATCGACGACAGCCACCGAAACGCCGGCACCGGTGGCGGTCCGCCACACCCGCTGCGGCGCGACCAACCGCTGTCCCCAGTTCGAGTCGGCCGGTGGGTCCGCTACCGCAGCCGGCCGGCAGCCGGTGTGGTCGGACACCGTGGAGCCGGAACCCGTTGGTTGGCCGGCGAGGGGCGCCGTGCTCCGCACCGGAGCGCTGGCCGGTCCTGCCGGGCGGTTGAGCGATCCGGACGGCCTGGGCGAATCAGCCGGTTTGGGCGAATCAGCCGGTTTCGGCGACGCCGTCGCGCCAGGTTCCGCAGCCGCTGTCGTCGGCAGTGCCCCGTGTCGCAGTCCGGTGCCGATCGCGTCCCAGGGCAGCACGAGGTGCCAGCCCTCGTTCAGTTGCCCGGGATCGCTCAGCCGGCCGCCGTCCGGCTGCTGCCGACCGGCGTTGAGTGCCAGGATTTCGCCAGCACGCTCGGCGTCGCCGAGGAACCGCTCAGCGATCGTCCACAGCGTCTCCGGCTTGCCCCGGTACAACGCGGGCACCGTGTAGTAGAGAACGTACGGCTCCACCTGTGGATCGGTAGGCGCGGCATACCCGGCTCGGACGTCGGTGACCGCGTCCGTGGCAGCCGCTGTCACCGCCACGAGCGTCGCCAGCCCGGCCAGCACGCCTCGGGCCAGGATCCCGGTCACCAGTTGACCTTCCGGATCAGCGCCCAGTCATGGTCGTCGTTCGACCTGCAGATGGACACCTCGAGGCGAAGGCCGATCGTACTGACCGCGTCACCGGGAACGTCCAGGCACAAATTTGAGGCGGTGTTGATGACCCGGTAGTACTGGACGTTGCCGGACTTCACCGAGGGCTGCAGCCGCCAGTACTGGTTCTCGTCGTCGAAACAGCCGGTTTCGTTGAGTGGCGTCCCCGACGGGACCGAGCCCAGGCCAGGCAGGTCCAGACAGTACTGGGAGGTGACGCTACGAATCCAGTACAGCTGGTTACCGGCGCTGTCGACTCGACGCGGAACGAAGGCGTACTCCTGGTTGTCTGGGGTGTGCGGGTAGCAGAAGTCCTGGTTCACGGGCCCGTCGCGGGGTCCCGGGCCGGTCCCCGGAACGTCCACGCACTTGTCGGTGCCGAAGTTGCGGATGAAGAACGGCCCGTACGAGCGGTTCGTTCCATCAGCGTCCCTGGCCATGACCGGCGGCTGGTCGGAGTCGGGCAGCCCTGGGGTACTCGGCTGCTTCGTCGTCGGCGAGGGTCGGGGGGCCGTCGGCGGAGTGTCCGTCACGCCAGGGGTCGCCTCCGACGACCGCTCGGGCACGACGGTCGGGCTGGTCGCCGCGGAGGTGGACGGCGCCGGATTGGCCGGCAGAGCCAGCCGTGGGTCCTCTGCGTACTCGGTCTCGAAGCGGCCCACCTGATCGGTCAGGGCGAGGATCCGTTCACCACCCGGCACGTCGGCCAGGGAACGGATCGTCGAGTCACCGCGCAGGAACGACGCCAACGCGAGCGGGTAGTCGTCTGGGCCGGTGCCGGGTAGGGCCTCCAGCAGGGCACACATGGTCTCCCCGAGGGCCGGCACCGCCGAGGCAGGGGTCCACGGCGAGGCCTCCGCCGATGGCCGCGCGTAGGTCACCCACACCTCGGGAAGGAACTGCGCGATGCCCTGTTCGCCGGCCGGGCCGAGTCGCTGCGGGTCGAATGCGGAAGTGGCCATGAGCTGCGCGGCGACCCGTGCGGGGGGCATCTGTGGACAGATGGAGCCGGCGGACCGGATCAGCTCGAGGTACGCGTCCGGCACCGGCAGCGGTGCGGCCTGGGTGACTCGCTGCGCGGCCACCGGCTCGGTCGCCACGGGCGCTGCTTCCCCGCTTCCGCCGAAGGCCGACTGCAAGGCGTACCACGTGGCGTACCGTTCCACGGTGTCGACGTACTCCACGGCCCCGACCGGCACGTCGCCGGCCTCGACGACGGGCTCGACACCGAGCCGGTGCGCCGCCAGCGCCAACCGCCACTTGTCGCCGTCGAGTTCGAGCACCCGCAACTGGCCGACCAGCTGGCACATGTGGTGGGCGAGCGCGGTGATGCTGGCCGGCCGATCAGCCGGCCGGGCCCCGTCCCACGGTGCCCACTTCTGCCACACGGTCGGCACCAGCCCAGCAGTGCCCTGCCCGCCGACGGCCTGCACAGCCTCGACCGGGGTCGCCGAGAACCGGGACGCGGCCATCACCTGACCGGCCAGCCGAGCCGGGGTCAGGGTGGGGCATGAGGCTGCCGCGTCGGTAAGCAGCCGGACGTCCGCGTCGGTGATCGGCGTACCGGGTAGTGGTTCTCGCGCATCGGCCGGGCTTGGTGCCAGAGAGGCCGTCAGGGTGACCATCGCGACCATGCCCAGGGCCAACCCGATGAACGCCCGGTTGCGGAACCTGGTCGACATGCCCATTCTGGCCACCAACCTTCTCAGCCTTACCTCAAGCCGACTCACCGTGCCCGCCCGAGACGGCGGTACCGGTAAGTCGGAGTGGACCTGCTGCAAGCTAGATGCACACAATGTGGAACACAGGCGATCATACCGAACCATCGATGAACTTTGCGTAAATCGACGGCCGTATGGGTCACTCCTCCAACGATGGCGAGGATGCTGCGGCTCCGCTCGGACGACCTCTCTCCGACGGCTGCCGTCGACGCCGTACCTGGCCAGTCTACGAGGACCCCTCGGTAGATCATGTACTTCGAGGGATGTCCCTAGTAGCGCCTTGTCACACTCCGATATTGATCGGTGTCTGCAGATTTCCCGCTGGCGGGGCCCGGGCCGAAGCTCGGGGTCCATGCGCCGTCCACCACGGTACGACCAAGCCCGCATAACCGACAACATACGTAAATTCAAAGATAACTAACGGACACGTCGATATCCTTTGAGCGCGGCGGCGTGGGCCTGGGAGCGCAAAGAGACGAGCAGGCCGCCGTCCAGTTTCCCCGGGCACGGGGAGCCTCAGTCGCCGGCAGCTGCCGCGACGCCGCAGCCGACGAGTCCCGCAGCCTGGAAGCTGGACCGGGCCGAGCTAGCTGCAGTCCGGGCCTGAGGTGGTGAGGCGCTACCGGAAGGCGGTCGTTGCAGGCACCAGCCATGACACGTGGCCGGCGGGCCGGCGGGCCGAGGTCGAGAGGCTCGGGGCGATTACCGACATGTTCACTGGCTGCGGTCGGCGTGGTTGGTCAGCCCTGGTGCCGGGGCCTGCCCTTGAGTCGACGGCTGAACTCCCGGGCGATCTCCCGGTCCGCCTCCCGTTCGGCGATGGCCTGCCGCTTGTCGAAACTGCGCAGGCCCTTCGCGAGGCCGAGTTCGACCTTCGCCCAACCGTTCTCGAAGTACAGCGACAGCGGTACGAGCGTCAGGCCGCCCTCCCGGAGGCGGTCCAGGATCCGATCGATCTCCACCCGACGCAGGAGCAGCTTTCGGGTACGCCGGGGCTGGTGGTTCGTCCAGCTCCCGAAGCCGTACTCGGCGATGTGCAGCCCGTGCAGCATGATCTCGCCGTCCCTTTGCTGCGCGAAGGCGTCCACCAACGACACCCGACCTGCGCGCAGCGACTTCACCTCGGTGCCGACCAGGGCTATCCCCGCCTCGTAGGTACGCAGGATCTGGTAGTCATGCCGCGCCCTCTTGTTGGTGGCCACCAACAGGTGACCGCTCTCACCGGACCTTCCCATGGAAATCACCACCTCGCTGCGGTGCCTCCCCACAAGGGTATCGGGGCGCGGTGTGAAGCAGGCTCGACGCTGCCCGGATGCGACGGTGCCTCAGACGGGCCGCTGCGTGGTGTCGCTGTCGCGGAGGCGGTCCAGCTCGTCGTGGTACATCGCCTGGATGCGGTCGTAGTGCCGGACCAGCAGCCCGATTTCCTCGACGCTGTAGCCGTCGACGAGCCGCCCCGTCTGCTCGGCGAACCGCGCGTACGGTCGTTCCAGGTCGGCCGTCCGCTCCGGCCGCAGGGCGACGATGACCCGCCGCCGGTCGGCCGGATCGCGCTCGGCGCTGACATAGCCGGCCTGCTGGAGCCGGCGCAGCATGCTGGTCACCGCCCCGGTGGTGAGGTTGGTACGCTCGGCGACCTGCCCAGCGGTGGCGGATCCGACGTCCGCCAGGTAGTCCAGGCACTCCAGGTCGCTCACGGTAAGTCCCAGCCGCTCGGCAATGGCGTACCGGAACACCATGGACAGCCGCGACGTCTCCCGCCCGGCGCGCATCAGGTCGGCGATCGCGGCCGCACGGGCCGGCTCGTGAGACATGCCGGCAATCATGCCTCCGGCACGGTGACCCGGTGCAGCCGAGGTAGCACCCGGGTCAGCACCCAGTGCGGTGCGGCTGCGCCCCCGGTGAGGCGGCGCATCAGCCCGGCGGCCGTGTCGACGGCACGGAAGGCGTACGGCACCATCTCGTCCTGGTAGGCGGCGATCGCCTCCTCCACTGGCGTACCGCTCGCCCGGGCCTGGACGAGTCTGCGGCCGAGCAGGGCGGCGTCGCGCAGCGCGGTGTTGCCACCCTGAGCGCCGAACGGCGGCATGACGTGCACGGCGTCGCCCATCATCGTCGCCCGGGGCACCGCCCACCGGCGCGGGCGTCGGCCGGCGGCGAAGACGTTGAGCACGGTGGCATCCACCTCGGACGTGTCGACCAGCCGCCGGACGAGCGGGTGGAAGTCCGCACTCGTCCGGGCGGCCAGATCCCGCAGCGCCCGCAGGTCCCCGCGGACGACGGCGGGCACCTCCTCCTGCCGCAGCAGCACTCCCCACATGACGTAGTCGTCGCCGGTGGGGGCGTAACTGCCGGGTGCCAGGCGGGCGAATGCCTCCGGCGGGCGTTCGCCGAACCGCATGGAGGTGAAGAAGAACGCGCGGCCCGGCCGGTCGGCGATGGCCAGAACCCCGCTGGTACGCAGCGCGTCGGGGATGACGCTCTCGTCGCCCTGCCACAGTGGCGACCGGCCGTAGATGCCCACCATCGGGGTGGTCGCCGGGTCCGCGTACGGGATGAGCTGTTTGCGCAGCGCAGAGCCGACGCCGTCGGCGCCCACGACGACGGTGGCCGCAGCGGTTGCGCCGTCGGCGAACCGCAGCTCTGGCCTTGCCGGGTCGCCGTTGTCCACCGCGACGGCGGCCTTGCTGTAGTGGATGCGCCCGTCCAGCCCGGATTGCAGGATTGACCGCAGGGTCAGCCGGTCGACCTGGCGGGTCGCGTGCGGCTCGTCCTTGAAGGTGATGGTGAACGCGTCCCGCAGCCGGCGGTCGGTGAAGCGCAACTGGCCACCGGGCTCGTCGCCGGTGGCCAGCGCCAGGCGGTACAGGTGGCGGGGCAGGCTCTCGCGCAGTGCCTCAAGTCCGTACCGGTCGAGGATGATTCGGTAGCCCTGCCGCCGGACGAAGGGGCCCGAATCCTGCTCGTAGACGTGCACGTCGATGCCGGCGCGCGCCAGGTACTGGGCGAGGCAGAGCCCGGCGAGCCCGGCGCCGGCGATCGCCACCGTGAAGTCAGTCGATACGCTCATCCAGTTATCTTAATGAGTAAGGCAATCCGAGCAAGGCCGTTACGGCGGTACGGGCCGCGCTGCTCAGGTTGAGCGGCGCGGCCCGTACGGCGGTTTCTGACTGCGGCTCGGCGCGGAACCGGCGGTGCTCAGCCCGGCATTGCCACCTGTGCCGGGGTCGACCGGTGGGTGGTGGTGCCGTCACCGAGCTGCCCGAACGTGTTGTCACCCCAGCACCACAGGCTGCCGTCGGTGCGTGCGGCGCAGGCGTGGTAGGTGACGGAGAAGCCGTCCGTCCAGGTGGTTGCGGTGCCTACCTGTGCCGGGGTCGACCGGTGGGTAGTGGTGCCATCGCCGAGCTGCCCGGACGAATTCTTGCCCCAGCACCACAGGCTGCCATCGGTACGGGTCGCGCACGACGAGTCGAGGCTCGCGTCCACGCTTGCCCAGTTGCTGGCTGTGCCGATCCGCAGCGGGGTGGTCTGGGAGCCGACGCCCCCGCCGAGCTGGCCGTACCCGTCCTCACCCCAGCACCACAGCGTCCCGTCGACGCGGACCGCGCAGGTGTGTACGTAGCCGGCCGTCACCTCGGCCCACGTCGTCGCGGTGCCCACCTGCGTCGGTGTCGCCCGGTAGCTCAGGATGCCGAGACCGAGCTGGCCGTCCGAGCTACTGCCCCAGCACCACAGGGTCCCGTCGGTCCGCACGGCGCAGGTGTGGGCGTAGCCGGTCGTGACGCTCGCCCAGGTGGTCGCCGTACCCACCTGCAGCGGGGTCGTCGCCTTGTAGGGAGACAAGCCGACGCCGAGTTGAGCGTGACGGTTCAGGCCCCAGCACCACAGGGTGCCGTCGGTCCGAACGGCGCAGGTGTGGTTGCTGCCGATGCTGACGCTCGCCCAGGTGGTGGCGGTGCCCACCTGCACCGGGCTGGTCCGTTTGGTGGTCGAGCCGTCGCCGACCTGCCCGCTGGAGTTGTTGCCCCAGCACCAGAGCGTTCCATCCGTGCGTACCCCGCAGGTGTTGCCGCTACCGGCGTCGATACCCGCCCACGTGGTGGCGCTGCCGATCTGAACCGGACCGGTCCGGTTCGTGGTGGTCCCGTCGCCGAGTTGACCGTAGAAGTTGTTGCCCCAGCACCACAGGGTTCCATCGGTCTGGGTCACACAGGTGTGCAGATTGCCGGCGGCGACCTGGGATACCGGCGCGGCGGCGATCGCCACCTCCCGCGCGTTCCGGTCGGCGGAGCCAACACCTGCTGTTGCTGCGCCCGCCGCGAACCCGATGGCCAACACGGTGATCCCGACGGAGGCCGTCATCGCGACAGCGGTTCGGGCTGCCTGCCGCCATCGCATCCGCAGCCAACTCTCCTGGTGTTCGTTCATGTCCTGTTCTCCCAGACATCGTCGGTTCCGGTGAGGCGGCGTTGCCCCGGCAGGTCACCAGCGACCCGCAACTACATGCCAGTGAACTATACATCGATGCCGATCAAATCTTACCGAGACCACGGGACACCGTTGCCAATGACGGGAATGCCCCGCATGAGAGCACTGTAGGAATACGTCATATGAACGCGCTTTCCTGAAGGTGTACGGTCAGCCGCACCACCAGGATCACGGCGTTGTGCTGGCGGACCTGCCACCGCCACCATTACCTACGTGGACAGTGGCAGGCTGGTGGAGGACTGCACGACAGCACCGTCTGCCAGTCGTACCCCGAATAATGCGACCTTGTCGGCGGTACCGCGCTACGGTTCTCCGGACGATCCCCGGACATCGGCCGAATGGTCGTTCCCAGCCAGGTTGGCCACTCCGTCCGGGTAACTGCGACGGCGGCGATGGTGGGCCGTGCCGGTTAGCGCGCGCCGAGGTGCTCGGCGGCGTACGCGGTGATCGTCTTGCCGAGGATCCCGGCGAGTTCTGCGCACTCGTCGGTGCTGATGGTCAACGGCGGCAGCAGCGGCATCACGCCGTCGGAGTAGCTGGTCAGCAGCCTATTGTCCCGGCAGGCCAGCCGGAGCCGGTAGACGTCGCGCACCGTCCACGGCGTACCGTCGTCGCGGTAGCGCAGCTCCAGGCCGAGCAGCAGCCCCTCACCGCGTACGTCGCCGACGTGTGGATCGTCGGCCAGCGTGTCACGCAGGATGTCGCACAGCTGCCGGCCACGGTCGCGGACGCCGTCGAGAAACCCGTCGGCGGTGAGGATGTCCAGGACGGCGAGTCCGGCGGCGGCACCGAGCGGGTGCCCGTCGGTGGTGCTGCCGTTCGGGAAGCCGAGCCGGAACGGCGGCTCGGCGAGTGCGTCGAAGATCGGATCGGCGACCGCGAGCGCGGCGAGCGGGAAGTAGCCGGCGCTGAGACCCTTGCCGAGCACGATCATGTCGGGCGGGCTGGGCAGCCGCTCGCTGACCGTCATCGCCGCGGCCCGGCCGGCGCCGGTGGTCACCTCGTCGGCGACGACATGGATGTCCCGGGCCCGGCAGTAGTCGATCAGCGCCGCCAACTGGTCCACGCTGGCGGCGTGCAGATAGTTGCCCATCACCGGTTCGACGATGACGGCGGTCACCTGCGACGCGTCGAGCCGGTCGACGACACCGGCGACGGCGTCGAGCAGTCCGTCGCCCCCGGCGACGTGCACCACGCGGTCGTCCAGCGGCGCCGACCACTCGTGCAGGATCTGCTCACCGGTGAGCGCGGTGGCCAACGGCCCGGTGCCGTGGTAGCTGCCGTGCACCGCGATGATCCGATCACGGCCGGTCTCGCCGGTCATCCTCCGGTGGAAGCGGGACAGCATGCCGGCCGCCTCGGTCATCTGGCTGCCGGTGTTGCCGAACCGGATGTGCCGCAGGGTCGGCGGCAGCGTCGCGGCGAGGGCGGCGGCGTACCGCACGGTGACCCGGGGCGGATGCTCGTAGCGCATGACCGTGCCGGACGGCAACTCGTCGAGCTGGCGGCGCATCGCCGCCTTGACCGGCTCGCACGAGTAACCGAGGGTGACGTTCCACATCGACGAGCGGGCGTCGAGGTAACGTCGGCCGGCCTGGTCGACGGCGTAGCTGCCGTCGCCGCCGACGAGGAACATGTCCGGGTCGGACTCGGCGAGGAACTCGCCCATCGGGGTGATGCCGTGCCAGGCGTGGTAGGTGGACCGGTCGATCATCGGGCAGCTCCTCGGCGGGCGGCGGACACCACGTGCTCCTGGTCCGGCAGCAGGGCGGCGCTCAGTGGCGGGCTCACCGGCGCCGGGACCGGCGCACCGGCGAGCAGATCGAGCCGGTGCGGCGCGACCGCACCGGCCCGCACCAGATGCAGGCCGAGCGCGGACATCACGCTGACGCCGGCCGGGGCCTCGTCGACCAGGATCACCTGACCACCGGCGTCACGGACCATGGCGGTGACGCCGTCGAGGTCCAGCGGTGCGGCGGTACGCAGGTCGACCACCTGGGCGTGCAGCCCGTCCCGGTCAAGGACGGCGGCGGCTCGCAGGCAGGTGGCGACGGTGTTGCCGATGCCGACGAGGGTGAGGTCGCGGCCGGGGCGGGCGCGGCCGGCGACGCCGAACGGCAGTGCGGCGTCGGTCGGCTCCGGCTCGGGCAGCGAACTCCAGTCGGCGGCGTACAGCCGGGGCGATTCCAGCACCACCACCGGATCCGGGTGCACCAGCGCGGTGCGCAGCAGCCCGGCGGCGGCGTTCGGTGACCCGGGAACCGCGACGACCAGCCCGGGAATCTGGCTGAGCAGGCCGTGCGCAGCGTGTTCGTGCTGGGCACCGAGCTGCTCGCTGCCCTGGGTCAGCCCGCGCACCACCACCGGTACGGTGAACTGCCCGTCGGACATGTACCGCCACTTGGTGGCCTCGTTGACCAGCTGGTCGAAGGCGGTGAACAGGAAGGCGGCGCGGGCGATGCTGACCAGCACCCGGCGGCCGAGCAGCGCCATCCCGACCGCCATGCCGAGCATGGTGTTCTCGGCGATCGGCAGCCGTACCATCCGCTCGGCACCGAACAGCTCGATGAGGTCGGGCTGCTGGTACGTGCAGAACATACTCATCGTGGGCTGGTCGGCCAGGGCGCCGCGGACCGCCCCGACGGACGGGTGCCGGCGGGTCATGCCACCGGCTCCCGCACCGTGACGGCCTCCGGCCAGGTGGCACCGGGCGGCCAGGCCGCGGCAGTGACCGCGGTGACCGCGCTCGCCGGATCCGGTCGGTCGGCGGCCAGCGCGTCGGCGAAAACCTCGGCCAGCTCCTCGGTGACCTGATCGCGGATCGCAGCAGCCTGCTCATGGATCCCGGCGGAGGGTCCGGCGAGGGCCGCCTCGACGCGGGACAGCGGATCCTGGGCCAGCCAGCGCTCCCGTTCGGCGGCCGGACGGTACTCACCCGGCGGCTGCGGGCCGAGCTGGGCATGGAAGTGCCGCAGGTAGGTGTGGGCGACGAGGACCTGCGGGCGGCCGGCCCGGCAGTGTGCCAGGGCCGCCGCCGCAGCCCGGTGCACCGCGGCCACGTCGTTGCCGTCGACCTCGTCGCAGTCCAGCCCCAGGCCGCGGGCGATCTCACCGGGGGTACGGTGCCGCACCAGGTCGCTCGGGGTGTGGTCCTGCCAGCCGTTCTCCTCGCAGACCAGCAGCAGCGGTAACCCGAGCACGGCGGCGACGGTGAGCGTCTCGTAGGCGGCGCCGGCGCCGAACGCGCCGTCACCGCAGAACGCGACGACCGCCCGGCCGCTGCCGGCGGTCTTCTCCGCCAACGCTGCTCCGGCCGCGATCGGCAGCTGTGCGGCCACAATGGAGCTGGCACCGAGCAGGTAGCGGGACCGGTCGGCGATGTGCATCGACCCGGCCTTGCCGCCGCAGACCCCGCCGACCCGGCCGAGGATCTCCCGGGCCAGCCCGGCGGCCGCCACCCCGGCGGCCAACGCGTGCCCGTGACACCGGTAGAAGCTCACCACCCACTCGTCGGGCTGCCGGGCGGCCAGCACCCCGACCGCGACAGCCTCCTGCCCGGTGTACGGGTGGACCGAGCCGGGTACCTGGCCGGCGGCGGCGCACCGCAGAACCTGCTCCTCGAAGACCCTGATCCGAACCATCTCGCGGTACGCGTCCGACAGGTCCATCGTCTGGGCGTTCCCCGTCCCTGCGCCGGCGGAGAACCATTCACCGGCCGCATCGGAAGCAATCATGATCACCTGCTGAATGTCGCTAATTATAGGTGACTGATCGACGCTGGTCGCAATACTGGAATTGGTCGGGGTCCGGTCAGGATGTGGTCAGGTTGTGGGTGGCCACCCGCCGGGAAACGACGGTGACGGTGCCCAGAAAAGCTACGGCAGCGAAGCAGATCAGGGTGGGCAGCACCCCCCAGAGTTGCGCCGCGACACCGGCGAGCAGCGATCCGACCGGCACCGCCAGCACCGCAAGCGCCCGGCTCAACGCGAGCACCCGGCCCAGCAGCGGGCCGGGGACCACGGACTGTTGCAGCGACACCGAGGCGATCAGCCAGACCGTGGCGCAGAACCCGAAGATCATTTCGTAGACGATCAGGGTCAGCACCGACGGCGTGACGGCGGCCAGCGGGATCAGCATCAGAGCGGCCCCGGCGAGCGGGGCGAACACCGGGACCACCCGGGGATGGCCGAGCCGGGCGATCACCCGTCGCGCGGTGGCCACGCCGACGACGGCGGCGACGCTGTTGACCGCGAAGGTCAACCCGAGCACCCACGGCGACAGGTCGAGGACCCGGTAGGCGTACAGCACGTAGAGACCGCCGATCGCGGACCCGCCGAGGTTCAGCGCGGCGGCGGTGACCGCGATCCGGACCAACTCCGGACGGCCGCGTAGCGCCGCCACCCCGTCGCGCAACGCCCGTAGTGGATGTTCCGGCACCGGCGGCGCCCCGCCCGCCCGGGGCCGCAGCGCGGCGAAACCGGCGGCGGCCAGCGCCTGCGCCGCAGCGTTCGCCGACATCGCCAGCGCCCCGCCGAGGGTCTGCACCAGCCAGCCGGCCAGCGCCGGCCCGGCGATCTGGCCGGCCGACTGGGCACCGGCCAGCGCGGCGTTCGCCGGCACCAGCCGGCCCGGTTCGACCAGTTGCGGCACGGTGGCCTGCAGGCCGATGGTGACCAGCCCACCGAGGATGCCGGACAGGCCGGCCACGGCGTACAGCAGCGGCAGCGAGAGCACTCCGGCCAGCGCGGCGACCGGTACGGCCAGCACCACGGCGGCGGTTCCGGCGCTGGCGGCCATGAGCAGCCGGCGCCGGTCGACGACCCGGTCGACGACCACCCCGAGCAGCGGTGCGGCGAGCGCCTGGGCGCCGTACTCGAGGGCGAACAGGGTGGCCGCTGCCACCGGCGAGGCGTGCAGCGCCACCACGGCGACGGTCGGCAGGGCCAGCGCGGCGACGTGGGTGCCGACGACGCTGGCGGCCTGAGCGGCGACGGCCGGGCGCAGCGGTCGATCCACCGCGATCGACGTGGCGAGACGGCCGGGCATGGGCACCACTCCTCGGCTCGGTCGGTCGAGTCACCTTCCCACAGCTGCGGTCGACATCGGAAGTAACGGTGATCGAGGTAAATACCTTTCGCCCGTTTCGCTGGTCGCGGACCGACCACCGGCCGGCCCGGTAATGCTTGCCGTTCCGACGCGATGTCATTTATGCTCATCACATCGTGCGCCGCAGACGGCGCGCATCCTCGCCGCCGCATACGAATCAGCGCACCGAGAATCTCCTGCTTGTCGTAATCCCGTGACCGACACTGGGCGGCAAGCCTGCCGGGGAGTTGCCAATGGCACTCATCGATGCCGATGATCTTGATTGCAACGAGTTGGCGTACCGCGTCTTCGGCGTGACCCGCGACAAGACGCCGTGGCGCGCCGCGGACATCATCGCCGACGGGCCGGCGGACCCCGGCTGGGAGCGGGCCGAGCTGGCCTGGCGGATGTCCTCGCGCGGCTACTACGCCGAGCAGGCCGGGCTGGTCGCCGCCGCGACGCTGGCCGCGCAGACCGAGGACGCGCCGCTGCGGTTCAGCCTGGCCCTGGCCACCGCCGACGAGGCCCGACACGCGGACGCCTTCTACCAGTACGCGAAGCTGGTCGGCGGCGGTGAGCCGGAGCCGGAGGCGCCCGAGCTGATGGAGCCGCTGGACACGGCGCTGACCCGGTTGCCGTACATGGGCCGGGCGCTGGTGCACACCATGCTGGAGGGGTTCGCCGCCGACGAGTTCATCCTGCTGCGCGAGGTGTTCGCTGGTGACCCGCTCGGCCTGCTCTACCACCACGTACGCCGCGACGAGATCCAGCACGTCGCGATCGGCCTGAACTACCTGGCCCGCGAGTCCGCCACGGGCGAGGGGCGCGAGCTGTGGCGCGAGTACGGGTCTCAGTGGCATGAGATCGGCATGCGACTGACCTACCTGGACAAGATCTCGGTGTCCCTCGCCGATCTGACCGGCCGCGAGCCCGACCGGCTGCGGCACTGGTTTCTCCGCCGGCACCGGGCCCGCCTGAGCGCCGGTGGAGTCGACATGGACGGAGGGAGGTGAAGATCTTGACCATCAAGAAGGTCACCATCAAGACGCCGGCTCACGGCACCTGCAAGTACCTGGTCCCGACTCGGAAGGCCGAGAAGTGACCGCGGCCGGCGAAGCGCGGGTAGGACCGCGTGGAGGGCCGAAGACGTGATCGGCCGGATGGGGCGGTCCCGCCCCATCCGGCGCACCTCGGTACGACGCGCTCACCAACTGGAGGCCCGGCCGATGTCCGTATGTCTGGTCGCCATGCCCTGGCAGGCCATCGAATCACCATCACTGCCGATCGGGTTGCTCAAGGCGGTGACCGTCGCCAGTGGGCGGCCTGCCCCGACGGCGTACCACGGGAGCCTGCGCTGGGCCGAGTTCCTGATGGAACGCAGCGACGGCGAGCTGAGCCCGGCCGACTACACCGAGGTCGCCGAGGTGGGCCTGTTCGACGGCCTCGGTGACTGGGTCTTCGCCGGGGTGCTGCACGACGACCCCGAGTTCGGCGTGGAGACGCTGCGCCGCTACGCGGCCGAGTACGGCACCGGCATCGCCGGCCCGACCGCGATGCGCCAGTACGCCGCCGACTTCGTCGAGCTGGCCGCCGCCGAGATCCTCGCCAACGATCCCCGGCTGGTCGGCTTCACCACCACGTTCATGCAGAACGTGCCGAGCCTCGCGGTCGCCCGGCGGATCCGCCAGCTCGACCCCGGCGTACGGATCGCGTTCGGAGGTGGCAACTGCGACGGCGCGATGGGGATCGCCCTGCACCGCAACTTCCCGTTCGTCGACTTCGTGGTACGCGGGGAAGGCGAGGTGGCGTTCCCGATGCTGCTCGACGCGCTCGACGCTGGTGACAACCTTGACGCCCGGCTCACCCGGGTACCCGGGCTGTCCTGGCGCCGGGCCGACGGCACCGCACGGCACAACCCGCAGGGCGCGCTGCTGCCCCCGGCACGTATCCCCACCCCGGACTTCGACGACTGGTTCGACCAGCTCGCCGCATCGCCGGTCGGCGAGTACATCGAACCCAAGCTGGTCCTCGAGGGCGCCCGGGGCTGCTGGTGGGGCGAGAAGCACCACTGCACCTTCTGCGGGCTCAACGGCACCGCGATGACGTTCCGGGCCAAGCCCGCCGAACGCATGATCGCCGAGATGACCGAGCTGGTCGGCCGGCACCAGACCCTCGACGTGATCATGGTCGACAACATCATCGACAACCACTACTACGCCGAGTTCCTGCCCCGCGTCGCCGCGCTCGGCTGGGACCTGCGGCTGCACTACGAGGTCAAGTCCAACCTACGGCCGACCGAGATCGACGCGCTGCGCGCGGCCGGCGTGGCCCACGTACAGCCCGGCATCGAATCGCTGGTCAGCCCGGTGCTCAAGCTGATGGACAAGGGCGTCTCCGGCGTCCACAACGTAAGGACTCTGCGCGACTGCGAGTCCGCCGGCCTCACCGTGTCGTGGAACTGGCTGTACGGATTCCCCGGCGAACGCCGCGTCGACTACGACTCGGTGCTGCGTCAGCTCCCCCGGCTGATGCACCTGCAGCCGCCGGCCGGTTCGTCGCGAATCCTGCTCGAACGCTTCAGCCCGTACTTCGAGAATCCGGTGCTCGGCTTCCCGACCCGCCGGGCCGCCCGGCTCTACCAGCACGTCTACAACCTGCCCGAGAACGAGCTGGCCGACCTGGTCTACCTGTTCGACACCGAACCCGCCGGCCTGTCCGAGCAGGACGCCGAGCCGTTGAACGAGCTACTCAAACGCTGGACCGACGGCTATCCGGCCAGCGCGCTGCAGCTGCTCACCGGCCTGGACGCCGAGGAGATCGTGATTGCCGACCGGCGGGTCGGCTGGCCGGACCGCGAACACCGCATCGCCGACCCCCGGCTGCGCCGCGCCTACGCCGAGCTGGAACACGGCCGTACCGTCGGGGCCCTGGCCGGGCGGCTCGCCGCCGCCGGGCTGCCGGTGGAGACCGATCGGCTGGCGCGGTGGCTGGCCGAACTCGACGACGCCGGGCTGGTCTTCGAGGAGAACGGTCGCTGGATAACCCTGGCGACCACCGTCGAACCGGTCAAGGTGGCTTGAGATGGGTACGGCGACGCTGCTCACCGACCGTACCGATCTGGCTGCCTGGTCGCTGCGGACGGTGACCCTGCCGGAGCCACTGGACTTCGGCGACTCCCCCGAACAGGATTTGGCCCAGCTGCGTTTCCTGCGCGCGGTGACCAGCCACGCGGTACGGCTGCGCTGGACCCTGCGCGGGCGGCCGTCGTTCCCGCTGGAAACCCACGTGCACCTGGTCGCGCCGTCGGCCGGCACCGACCAGGCCAGCCGGGCCTACGCCGGCGAATGGGGGCTGGCCTACCGGTACGGCAGCTGCTACTACCGTCGCGGGCCGGCCATGGTGGTGGTCAAGGATGTCCGGCCCGGGGTCGAGGCAAGCCGGATGGTGATCACCGACGGTGCCGACGCGTTCCTGCGGCTGGCCGAGGACCCGTCCGGGGTGCCGGCGCCGGGCGACGTCGACGCGGCGGCCGCCGCCGTCGAAGCCGGGCTGGCCTGCGCCGCCGGCGACGCGGTGCTGATCCTGCCCTACCGGATGCGGCACTGGCCGGTGCCGCACGTCGCGGTCTGAGGCGGTTCGACCGTGACCGCCTCCGCGCCGCACGACCCGCAGCCGCACGACCCGCCGCTGTACCCGTTCCGTGACTACGACGAGCTGGGGCTGGACCCCCGGTTGGCCCGGCTGCGCGCCGAGTGCCCGGTGTCACGGATCCGGCTGCCGTACGGCGGCGACGCCTGGCTCGCCACCCGGTACGCCGACGTGACCACGGTGCTCGCCGACCCCAGATTCAGCCGGGCCGCCGCCTGCGGTCCCGACGTGCCCCGGCAGACCGAGGCCCCACCGGTGGCCACCACCATCCTGGACCTGGACCGACCCGAGCACGGCCGGCTGAGACGCATCGCCGCCAGCGCATTCGCCCAGTGGCGCATCGAGCGACTGCGCCCGTACGTCCGGCAGGTCGCCGCCGAACGGATCGACGCGCTGCTGGCCGGCCCGGCACCGGGCGACCTGTACGCGGCGGTCGCGTTGCCGGTGCCGCTGACCGTGCTGTGCCACGTGCTCGGCGTACCGCTGGCCGACCGCGACCGGTTCCGCGCCTGGACGCACGCGCTGCTGATGCCCGGGCCGATGCCGGCCGACGAGTTCAGGTCGGTCGCCGCCGCGCTGGAGGACTACCTACGGGAGCTGATCGCGCACCGCCGTGAGTCGGCCACCGACGACCTGCTGAGCATGCTGGTCCGGGCGACCGACGACGGCGACCGGATGACTGAGCAGGAGCTGGTGTCGTTCGGCGTGACCCTGCTCGCCGCCGGGTTCGAGACCACGGCCAGCCAGCTGGCCAGTTCGGCGTACCTGCTGCTGCGCCACCGGCATCTCTGGGAGTTGCTGGGCCGGGAGCCGGACCGGGTGCCGGCGGTGGTCGACGAGCTGCTCCGGTTCGTGCCGCTCAACGGCGGCAGCGGGCTGCCCCGGGTGGCGACCGAGGACGTCGAGCTGGGTGGGGTGACGGTCCGGGCCGGGGAGGCGGTTTTCGCCTCGACCATCTCCGCCAACCGTGACGACGGGGTGTTCCCGGACGCGGACACCTTCGACCCGGACCGGCGCCCGACGGCCCGGCATGTCACCTTCGGCTACGGTCCGCACCGCTGTCTCGGGGCCTGGCTGGCGACGATGGAGATCCAGGAGGTGGTCGGCGCGCTGGTCGCGGCGGCGCCGGGTCTGCGGCTGGCCGACCCGGACGGGGTACGGTGGCGCGCCGGGACCATCGTGCGCGGCCCGCTCGCGCTGCCGGTCGACTGGTCGACGGGCCGGCCGTCCACCGGTGCGGCCGGCGGGCCACCGCCGGCCTGACCGGTGTCAGTGGCCGACCCTGAGCTGCCCGGCGAGGGTGCCGTGGATCCGGGCGCTGGGCTGGTTCAGCTCGATGATCTCGACGCTCTTGCCACGGCTGGCGTACTTGGTGGTGATGGCGTCGAGCGCGGCCACCGACGAGGCGTCCCAGATGTGCGCGTGCGTCATGTCAATGATCACCCGGTCCGGGTCGCCGGCGTAGTCGAACTGGTAGACGAGGTCGTTGCTGGAGGCGAAGAAGAGTTCGCCGTGCACCGAGTAGATCCGGGTGGTGCCGTCGGGATCGAGCACACTGGTGACCTCCACCATGTGTGCGACCCGGCGGGCGAAGATCACCATGGCGGCCAGGACACCGATGATCACGCCGATCGCGAGGTTGTGGGTGATCAGCACTGCGGCGACGGTGGAGATCATCACCGCGAGTTCCCCCCACGGCATCCGCTTCAGGGTGGCGGGGGCGACGCTGTGCCAGTCGAACGTCGACACCGCGACGATGATCATTACGGCGACCAGGGCGGCCATCGGGATCCGGGCGACGATGTCGCCCAGGGAGACGACCAGGATCAGCAGGAACACCCCGGCCAGGAAGGTCGACAGCCGGGTCCGGGCACCGGCCACCTTGACGTTGATCATCGTCTGGCCGATCATCGCGCAGCCACCCATGCCGCCGAAGAAGCCGGTGACGATGTTGGCCACGCCCTGACCCCACGATTCGCGGGTCTTGTTCGAGTGGGTGTCGGTGATGTCGTCGACCAGCTTGGCGGTCATCAACGACTCCATCAACCCGACCAGCGCGATCCCGACCGCGTACGGGGCGATCACCTGCAGGGTCGCCCAGGTGTACGGGATCTGCGGCAGGACGAACATCGGCAGGCTGTCCGGCAGGGCGCCCTGGTCACCGACGGTCGGCACGGCGAAGCCGGCGACGACCGTGACGACGGTCAGCACGACGATCGCGACCAGCGGCGCCGGCACCGCCTTCGTCAGCCGGGGCAGCCCGACAATGATCACCAGCGCGACGGCGACCATCGGGTAGACCAGCCACGGCACCCCGATCAGGTAGGGCATCTGCGCTGCGAAGATCAGGATCGCCAGGGCGTTGACGAAGCCGACCATTACGCTGCGCGGGACGAACCGCATCAGTCGGGCGACGCCGAGCACGGCGAGCAGCACCTGCAGCACCCCGCCGAGGATCACCGCCGCCAGCAGATAGCCGAGCCCGTGGTCGCGGGCCAACGGGGCGACGATCAACGCGATCGCGCCGGTCGCCGCGGAGATCATCGCCGGCCGGCCACCGCAGAACGCGATGGTCACCGCCATGGTGAACGACGCGAACAGCCCGACCCGTGGGTCGACCCCGGCGAGGATGGAGAACGAGATCGCCTCCGGGATCAACGCGAGCGCGACCACCAGGCCGGCGAGGACCTCGGTACGGAACACCTTCGGGGACGACCACGACGGGCGGGACAGACGCGGCCGGAGCGCCGCAGGAGAGAACGCAGACATACAGCCTTTTCCGATCAGGGCGCGCGGCAGCGCGCAGGGTCTCGGGTCGGGATTCGCGGACCAGCACCGATCCCGGTGGTCGCGGCGGCACGATCCGTCACGATTACGGTGGCCCGAGAAGATGACCTGGTTGTTTCCTGGCGTCGTCGCCTCGGAAACCATCCCCCGCCGTGCAGGTCGAACAGCACGGACGGCAGGGGGCAATCTACCGTCGCGGACGGGTAGGGATGGTGCGGAGGTGGCAATCGTCACCACCTCCGCGTGGTGCCGCAGCCACCCGAGCCGCAGCCGCCACTGCGCCACTGCGGCGCCCTAGCCGCTGCCGGCGCCACCCGGCTGATGACCGTCACCGCCGGGCAGTACTGCGGTGGTCTTGTCGGCTGGCCACCCGGCGGCCCCGGCTGGCCGCCGCCGCCGAACCCGACCACCCCGCCGCCGGGCACCGGTGGTTGTACGGCGACCTACTCGGTCGTCGGCCAGTGGCAAGGCGGTTTTCAGGGCGACGTCCGGGTCACCGCCGGCTCGTCCGCGATCAGGGGTTGGCGGGTGAGCTGGTCCTTCGCCAACGGCCAGACGATCAGCCAGTCCTGGAACGCGACCATCAACGCCAGTGGCTCGGCGGTGACGGCGGCCAACGTCTCCTTCAACGGCTTGCTCGGCGCTGGGGCCAGCACCACCTTCGGATTCATCGGTACCTGGAACGGCAGCAACGCCACACCGAGCCTGACCTGCACCGCGACCTGACCGTAAAACGCCGGCGCTCACCCGGCCCGTCGCACACCGACAGCGGATTGATTCTGCTGTGGAGGTACGCCAACATCGATCGATGGAGCAAACCCGTGAAGACCACATGGCGGTACGGCAGTTCTACGAAACCTACGGCTGGCAGCGCGGCTCATCCGGTCAGTATCAGGACGCGGAGGCGTTCGTCGATCTCAGGCCGGTGATGGACGGCTATCATCGACGCCGTGACCAGCGGGTCGCCCGGCTGCTGGCAGGCGACGGTCCGCTGCTGGACCTGGGGTGCGGTGGAGCGCCGGTGCCGGTCGACGGCGGCGGCCCACGGGTCAATCTCGACTTCGCGGCGGCGGCGTTGCGCGGCGCTCGGCAGACCCTCGGCGACACCGCCAGCTACCTGCAGGCCGACATCTGCCAGCTGCCCTTTCCGGCGGACACCTTCGGCCGGGTGCTGTGCGCCCACGTGCTCTACCACCTTACTCCGGAGCGACAGACGCTGGCGCTCACAGAGATCTGCCGGGTCCTGCGGCCGGGCGGCGTCGCCGTGCTCGTGTACATCCAGACGTTCGCCCGCCTCCAGAACCTGGCCCGCCAGCTACGGCTGGACTCCCGGCCGGTGGCGGACCTCCCACCGTTGCCCTACCACCCGGTCGACCATCGCCGGCTGCAGGCCGGGCTGCGGGATCGGGCGCGGATCGAGGTTCGGAGCTGGTCGGTTCTCGCGCCGGAGATCACCCGTACGGTGGTGCCCGGCGGGCGGATCGGCCGAGCGATGGTGGCCGGAGTCGCGGCGGTCGAAGACCGGCTGCCCCGCTGGAGCGCACGGCTCGCCCGCTACCCGATGCTGATCGTCCGCAAGGACCCGGAGGGGTAGTTGTCTGTTGCCGTCCTGGGCATCTTTGGTGCTCTTGAGACTGCTATGGTGTTCGATGTGAACTTGAAGGAGTGGGCGGCGTCGCAGGGCATCGCCTACATCACCGCTCGTCGGCAGTACGCGGCCGGGACGCTGCCCGTTCCCACGTACCGGCTCGGGCGGCGGGCGGCGGCGGACCGGGCCCGCCGGGCTGTCGAAGCTGTCACCGCGGCGGGCGGCCCGGCGTGAAGACGATCCAGGCGTACCGTTTCGCCCTCGATCTCACCCCGATCCAGGAACGTGACGTGCTCGCGCACGCCGGAGCGGCGCGGGTGGCGCACAACTGGGCCCTCGCGCGGGTCAAGGCGGTCATGGACCAGCGGGCCGCCGAGCGTTCGTACGGCATTCCCGAGGATCGGCTCACCCCGGCAGGGTCGTGGTCGTTGCCCGCGCTGCGTAAGGCGTGGAACGCGGCCAAACGGGATGTGGCGCCGTGGTGGCCGGAGGTGTCCAAGGAGGCGTTCAACACCGGCTTGGACGCCCTGGCCCGCGCGTTGACCAACTGGGCCGACTCCCGCGGCGGGAAGCGCGCGGGACGGCTGGTGGGGTTTCCCCGGTTCAAATCCCGCCACCGCACCACACCCAGCGTGCGGTTCACCACCGGCGCGATCCGCGTCGAGCCGGACCGCAAACATGTGGTGCTGCCCCGACTGGGTCGACTGAAGGTGCACGAGTCCACACGCAAACTCGCCCGCCGTGTGGAAGCCGGCACCGCCCGGATCATGTCCGCCACCGTGCGCCGCGACGGCGGACGCTGGCACGTCGCGTTCACCGTCGAAGTCGAGCGCGCCGTCCGGCGGCCGACCCGACCAGACTCGGTGGTGGGTGTGGACGTCGGCATCCGGCATCTCGCGGTGCTGTCCACCGGCGAACTGGTACCGAACCCCCGACACCTCGACGCCGCGCGGTCCCGGCTACGGACACTCGGCCGGACCCTGTCGCGCCGGCAAGGCCCGGACCGGCGCACCGGCCGACGTCCGTCGAACCGGTGGCAGCGCGCCTCCGCCCGTCTCGGACGGGCACACGCCCGGGTCGCCCGCCTGCGCCGCGACGGCCTGCACAAGCTCACCACCCGACTGACCCGCGAACACGGCACGGTCGTGGCCGAAGACCTCAACGTGGCCGGGATGCTCGCCAACCGCCGGCTGGCCCGGCACATCACCGACGCCGGATTCGCCGAACTACGACGGCAACTGGCGTACAAGACCGGATGGAACGGCGGCAGGCTGCTCGTGGCCGACCGCTGGTACCCCTCCTCGAAAACCTGCTCGGGCTGCGGCGCGGTGAAAACCAAGCTGGCCCTCTCCGAGCGTGAGTACCACTGCGCGGCATGCGGCCTGGTCATCGACCGCGACCACAACGCCGCCCGTAACCTGGCCGCCCTGGCCGCTGAGTACGAGACCGCCGGGAGTGGCCCGGTGGCAGCACGTGGAGCCGACCAGAAGACCCGCGTACGCGGGCAGGTGGCCGTGAAGCGTGAACCCGGCACGGCACCCGCCGGTCAGACCGGGACCGTCCCACCGCAAGGCGGGACTACCGACCATGTGCTCACTAGAGCACACTGAAAGGTAACGGTAGGTCCGGCAGATCCTCGCCAGGCAGCGACGTCGGGGAGCGCCCGGGGGACGGTCAGGACCGCAGGTGCTCCCCGATCGGGAGTGGTGGGGTGGTGGATCGGCTACGCGACCAGCCGACCGTCTTTAACCACAATGGAATCTACCCCGTCGTGCACCGCCGCGTCGGTAGCCGAGCTCCGTCCGGACCAGACGAGCAGGCCCGCTCGATCGAGATCGCAGCAGCGGCCACCTCAACCAATGCGAGCAGTCAGCTCTTGACGGTACCCCGGCTGGACTGCGAAAAGGCACTATAGTCGAGCCCAGTCGCTGGCATCACTCGTGGCAGCCCAAGGGAGATAGATCGATGACTGGCTCACGCATTCTCTCCGTTGGGCACTACCAGCCCAGCCGGATCCTCACCAACGCCGACCTGTCGAAGATGGTCGACACCAGCGACGAATGGATCCAGTCCCGGGTCGGGATCCAGACCCGGCACATCGCCGAGCCGGACGAGACCGTCGACGAGATGGCGGCGCACGCCGCCCGCAAGGCACTCGCCCAGAGCGGCCTGTCCCCCGCCGACATCGACTACGTCTCGGTTGCCACCTGCACCGCCATCGACCGGTCGCCGAACATGGCCGCCCGGGTCGCCGCCCGCCTCGGGCTCAGCCACCCGGCGGTCATCGACGTCAACGTCGCCTGCACCGGGTTCACCTACGCGCTGGCCGCGACCGACCACGCAGTACGCGCCGGCGCGGCGTGCAACGCCATCGTCGTCGGGGTGGAGAAGCTGTCCGACTTCGCCGACTGGACCGACCGTACGACGTGTGTGCTGGTCGGCGACGGCGCGGGAGCCGTGGTGCTGACTGGCGCCGACGAGCCCGGGATCGGTCCGGTCGTCTGGGGCTCGGTGCCGGAGATGTCCGACGCGGTACGCATCGAGGGTCGTGCCGGCACGTTCCAGCAGGCTGGCCAGGCGGTCTACCGGTGGGCGACCACAGTGCTACCGACCATCGCCCGGCAGGTCTGCGAACGGGCCGGGGTGGCCCCGGCAGACCTTGCCGCGATCGTGCCGCACCAGGCTAACCTGCGCATCATCAGGTCGCTCGCCGAACGGATCGGCGCGCCGAACGCGATCGTGGCCGAGGACGTCGTCGAGTCCGGCAACACCTCCGCCGGCAGCATTCCGATCGCGTTGTCGAAGCTGGTGATGCGCGGCGACATACCGTCCGGCGCGCCGATCCTGCTGTTCGGCTTCGGCGGCGGCCTGTCCTACGGAGGCCAGGTCGTCCGCTGCCCCTGACGATCAACTGTCGTCGCCGGCACCGACCACGGTCGACCTGCTGTCGGTCGCGGTGCGTTCAGCGACCGGGCAGCTGCCGGCCAACGCCCGGACCGTGGTGTTCTCCTACCTGCGGCCCCGACGACGGGACCGGGCCAGCCGGAGCAGGCCGGCACCGGCCAGTAGCACGACCAGGACCGTGGCCAGGACGGCCGCCCCCGCCTGGTCGAGCGTGGCGGCCAGCCACCGCTGGACCAGGCCGGCACCGTCGATCAGCGGGTCCCCGCCCGACCCGCCGCGCAGCAGCCGGATCTCGTACCAGCCGTACCAGGCGACGTAGCCGCCGGCGGCCACCAGCAAAGCGCCGCCGACGCGGGACAGCAGCGGGGCCGCGCGGCGGACCCGGCGCAGCAGCCCGTCGCGGGCCAGCGCGACGGTGACGGCCGCGACCGCGACGGTCAGCCCCATGCCGGCGGCGTACGCCACGAACAGGGCCACTCCGGACGCGACCGAACCGGCGCGGAAGCTGGCCGCCACGATCGCCAGGAACGGAGCGATCGTGCAGGACAGCGACGCGGCGGCGTAGGCCATCCCGAACACCACCATGGACAGTAGTGACCGGCTGGTGGCCGGGGCGCGGGACGGCACCATGCCGATGCCGGGCAGCTGCCGGCCGGCCAGCAGCACCCCGCCGAGCCCGATCAGCAACAGCCCGATGCCGATGGTCAGCCACGGCAGGTGGCGCTGCACCGCTCCAGCGGCAGGCGCCACGACCAGGCCGAAAACCCCGAAGACGACGACGAACCCGGCGGTCATCGCCGCCGTCGTGGTCAGCGCCCGACCGACGGCGGCCCCCCGACCGGTGGCGGCCGCGTCGTCGCCACTCACCAGGAAGGACAGGTACGCGGGCAGCAGCGCGAACCCGCACGGGTTGACCGCGGCGAGGGTGCCTGCCGCCAGGGCGAGTGCGAGGGGTGCGTCGGTCATCGGATCGGGTGGCGGGTCGGCTAGCCGGCGATCAGCCGGTCGAGCATGCCGGGCAGCGCGTCGACATCGACATGCCCCTTGTCGACGACTTCACCATCGGCGTCGAGGACGACGAAGGTGCTCTGCGCGGTGATCTCGAAGTGCCGCCACACCGCGCCCTGTTCGTCGGCCAGTTGCGGAAAGCCGGACAGCTCGGCCAGCTCGACGAAGTCGTGCATGGCCGGCACCCCGTCGAGCCCGGCCACGCCGACCACGCTCGCGGTGTCGGCGTAGTCGGCGGCCAACGAGTTGACTCGGGCCGCCTGGCCGAGGCAGGTGGGACACCACGGTGCCCAGAACCACAACACCGCCGGTTTGCCGGCCAGGCTGCGCCCGTCGAAGGTGTCACCGGCCAGGGTGTCTGCGGTGAAGGCATAGCTGGCGCTGACACCGCCACCGTCGGTGCCGGCACCATTGTCGGTGTCTGCACCGGTTTGGGAGTCGGTGTCCCCGGCTGGCGTGCTGGTACCGGTCCCGCCGGACGGCGGCGTGCCGTCCCCGTCAGCCGAAGTGCCGCAGCCGGCCAACGCCACCGAGCCAGCGACGACGAGGCTGATGATCATCGACCGCACCCGCATAATGTCCGCTCCGTCCCGACATCCGACGTCCGACGATGTTCCGGTAACCGTACCTGCCCGCCGGCTCGTTTCTCGCAGATACCCCCTGGGGGTTGCTAGCCTACGGAGATGACCAGCCAGACCACCCGCGGCTACACCGCCTCCAAGGACCAGCTCCAGGCCCGGCTGCGCCGCATCGAGGGACAGGTACGCGGCATCGAGCGGATGGTCGACGACGACCGGTACTGCATCGACGTGCTGACCCAGATCTCCGCCATCCAGGCAGCTCTGGACAAGGTCGCCCTCGGCCTGTTGGACGGGCACGCCCGGCACTGTATGCAGGAGGGTTCCGCCGAGGGCCGGGCGGACGAGATGGCTGCCGAGATGATGGCGGCGGTCGGTCGGCTGATGAAGCGAGGTTGACCTCGTCACACCCGCTGCCCGACCCGTCACGATCTACCCCCTAGGGGTATGGTGGGTCCCGCCATCACCGCAGGCGAGGAGGACGGCATGAGCAGCACCAGAGCGGGCCGAGCCACGACGGCGACCCGGATCGAGCTGAGCATCGGTGGAATGACCTGCTCGTCCTGTGCGGCAAGGATCGAGAAGAAGCTCAACCGGATCGACGGGGTGACCGCGACGGTGAACTTCGCTACCGAGAAGGCCAGCGTCACCGTCGAGAGTCCGACCGTGACCGCCGACGAGCTGGTCGACGTCGTACGCCGTACCGGCTACACCGCCCAGCTGCCCGCTCCCCCGCCGGACCCCGACGGCGCAGCGGATTCCGACAGTTCTGCGGAAGACGCCCGGCCGGGCGTCTCCGACGACCTCCGTTCGCTGCGTACCCGGCTCTGGGTCGCACTGGCGCTGAGCGTGCCGGTGGTGGCCCTGGCGATGGTGCCCGCCTGGCAGTTCACCTACTGGCAGTGGGCCAGCCTGGCGCTGACCGTCCCGGTGGTGCTCTACGGCGGCCTGCCGTTGCACCGGGCCGCCTGGACGAATCTGCGGCACGGCGCGGCGACCATGGACACCCTGGTCTCGATGGGGACCCTCGCCGCCCTCGGCTGGTCGCTGTGGGCGCTGTTCTTCGGCGCCGCCGGCACCCCCGGCATGACCCATTCGTTCAGCCTGTCCGTCGACCGGGGCATGGCCGCCGCCAACATCTATCTTGAGGTCGCCGCCGGGGTGACCGTTTTCATCCTGCTCGGCCGCTACTTCGAGAGCCGGGCCAAGCGCCGGGCCGGCGCGGCGCTGCGGGCCCTGCTCGAGCTGGGTGCCCGGGATGCCGCCGTGCTGCGCGACGGCGTGGAGAGCCGGATTCCGGTCGACCAGCTCGCGGTGGGTGACCGGTTCGTCGTCCGGCCCGGCGAGAAGATCGCCACCGACGGTGTGGTGACCGAGGGCTCCTCGGCGGTGGACGCCAGCATGGTCACCGGCGAGTCCGTGCCGGTCGAGGTCGCTCCCGGCGACCCGGTGGTCGGCGCCACCGTCAACGCCGGCGGCCGACTGGTGGTGACGGCCACCCGGGTCGGCGCCGAGACCCAGCTCGCCCAGATGGCCCGGCTGGTGGAGCAGGCGCAGGCCGGCAAGGCGGCGGCGCAACGGCTGGCCGACCGAATCTCCGGCGTCTTCGTGCCGGTCGTCATCGCGCTCGCCGTCGGCACCCTCGGCTACTGGCTCGCCACCGGGGGCGGGGCCACTGTGGCGTTCACCGCCGCGGTCGCCGTACTGATCATCGCCTGCCCGTGCGCGCTCGGCCTGGCCACCCCGACGGCGCTGCTGGTCGGCACCGGACGCGGCGCCCAGCTCGGCGTGCTGATCAGAGGCCCGGAGGTGCTGGAGTCCACCCGCCGGGTGGACACCGTGCTGCTGGACAAGACCGGCACGGTCACCACCGGCACCATGACGCTGGTCGACGTGCTGGTCGACGGCGCCGACCCGGAGTCCGACGAACTGCTCCGGCTGGCCGGTGCGGTCGAGGCCGGATCGGAGCACCCGATCGGCCGGGCGGTCGCCGGGGCCGCCGCAGAGCGGGTCGGGCCGCTACCGCCGGTGACCGACTTCGCCGGCCGGCACGGACTGGGTGTACGCGGCACCGTCGGCGGGCGTACCGTGCTGGTCGGTCGGCCGGCGCTGCTGACCGACGAGGGCCTGACCGTGGACGCGGCCCTGGCCGGCAGAATGACCGCCGCCGAGGCCGCCGGCCGGACCGCGGTCATGGTCGGCTGGGACGGTCAGGCCCGGGGCGTGCTGGCCGTCGCTGACCGGGTCAAGCCGACCAGCCGGCCGGCGATCGACGCGCTGCGTCGGCTCGGACTCACCCCGGTCCTGCTCACCGGGGACAACGCCACCGTCGCCCGGGCGGTCGCCGCCGAGGTCGGGGTCGACGAGGTGATCGCCGGGGTGTTGCCCGCCGAGAAGGTGGACGCGGTCAAGCGGCTGCAGGCTGACGGTCGGGTGGTCGCGATGGTCGGTGACGGAGTGAACGACGCCGCCGCCCTGGCCCAGGCCGATCTCGGCCTGGCGATGGGGACCGGCACCGACGCCGCCATCGAGGCCGCCGATCTCACCCTGGTACGGGGCGACCTGACCGCCGCCGTCGACGCCGTCCGGCTGTCCCGCCGCACCCTACGGACGATCCAGGGCAACCTGTTCTGGGCGTTCGCCTACAACGTCGCGGCGCTGCCGTTGGCGGCGGCGGGCCTGCTCAACCCGATGATCGCGGGTGCGGCGATGGCGATGTCGTCGGCGTTCGTGGTCGCCAACAGTCTGCGGCTGCGCCGGTTCCGGCCGGTGGTGCTCAGCCGGTGACCAGCTCGTAGCCGGCCTCCTCGACGGCGGCGGCCACCGCCTGGTCGCTGACCGGCTGTTCGCTGGTGACGGTGACCCGGCCGGTGGCCAGGTCGACGTCCACCTCGGTGACCCCGGCGATCCCGCCGATCTCGGTGGAAACCGAACCGACGCAGTGGCTGCAGGTCATCCCCTGCACGGTGTAGGTGCTGACCGCCATCTGTCTCTCCCTCGCGACGCGTTGCGATCCGACTCGACCGCTGAGCTTACCCCTACCGGGAATGCGTATGGTGGCGGATCCGGCACCGTCGTCGGCCGGCGACCGGCCAGCACCCCATAGCCAAAGACCGATCCAGCGGGTAGAAACAGATCATTCCCCGACGGCACCGGTCGGTGCCGTCGAGCAATATCGAGAGAGCGCTCTCACGCCCCTCTGACCGACCCACCCCACGCCGCGCCCGGGGGCAGCCGCCACCGGCGCGGCCGGAAGGAATCCGATGATCCGACGACACCCCGGCCGGCTCCGACGGGCCGCCGGCAGCCTCGCGCTCGGCCTGATCGTGACGACCGCCGCCGGCCTGACCAGCGCCACGGCCGCCGCCGGCCCACCGCACCGGCCCGACCGGACCGACCTCGGCCCACACGTCACGGTCTTCCATCCGGGCACGCCGGTCGACGAGATCCAGGCCCGGCTGGACGCCGCGTACACCCGGCAGGTCGACAACGAGATGGGCCGGCAGCGGTACGCGTTCCTCTTCCGACCCGGCAGCTACGGCACCGCCGACCAACCGCTGCAGATCAGGGCCGGGTACTACACCGAGATCTCCGGCCTCGGCGCCAGCCCCACCGACGTGGTGATCAACGGCAAGATCGAGGCGTACAACCGCTGCCTGACCGACGGCGGCACCGGCAACTGCATCGCCCTGGTCAACTTCTGGCGGACGTTGTCCAACCTGTCCCTGCGTATCGACCCGGCCGGGCAGGACGAGTGCCGGTCGACGGCGAACTTCTGGGCGGTGTCCCAGGCGGTGTCGATGCGGCGGGTGGACGTCAGCGGCGGCGGCCTGTCGTTGATGGACTACTGCACCGCCGGGCCACAGTACGCCAGCGGCGGGTTCATCGCCGACTCCCGGCTGCCCGACGTCACCAACGGCTCCCAGCAGCAGTGGCTGACCCGCAACAGCGAGATCGGCAGCTGGTCGAACGGCGTCTGGAACCAGGTCTTCGCCGGTGTCGTCGGAGCACCGGACGACGCAGCGTTCCCCGACCCGCCGTACACCACCCTGGACACGACGCCGTTGCGTCGGGAGAAGCCGTACCTGTTCGTCGACCGGCGCGGGGCGTACCAGGTCCGGGTGCCGGCCGTGCAGCGTGACAGCACCGGCATCTCCTGGGGTGCCGGCCTGACGCCGGGCCGTACGCTGCCGATCCGCGACTTCTTCGTCGCCACCCCGGCCGACCCGGTGCACGTGATCAACAGCCAGCTCGCCCGGGGCCGCCACCTGCTGCTCACCCCCGGCGTCTATGACGTGGCCCGCAGCATCAAGGTCCGCCGACCGGACACGGTCGTGCTGGGCATCGGGCACGCCACGCTGACCGCCCACGACGGCGCCGTACCGCTCGAGGTCGCCGGCGTACCCGGCGTCGTGGTCGCCGGGGTGACGATCGACGCCGGGGAAACCGAGTCGCCGGTCCTGCTGCGGGTCGGCCGCGAACACGGCCGCAACCTGAGTACGCCGCGCAACCCGGTCACCCTGTCGGACGTGTACTTCCGGGTCGGCGGCCCGCACATCGGCCGGACCGACACCGCGCTGCAGATCAACAGCGACCACGTGCTGATCGACCACACCTGGGTGTGGCGGGCCGATCACGGAGTCGAAGGGTTCACCGAAGGCGTCAACGGCGACACCGACCGCTGGCACACCAACACCGGACGGTACGGCGTCGTGGTCAACGGCGACCACGTGACCGCGACCGGACTGTTCGTCGAGCACTTCCAGCGGTACAACACGGTCTGGAACGGCGAATACGGCACCACGGTCCTGTACCAGAACGAGCTGCCGTACGACCCGCCAAGCCAGGCCGACTGGATGAACGGCGACACCCCCGGCTGGGCCGGCTACAAGGTCGCCGACCACGTGCGGCACCACCAGCTGGACGGCGGCGGGGTGTACGTGTTCAACCAGAACGACCCGTCGATCCGCACCCGCAACGGCTTCGAGGTGCCGCACCGTCCCGGCGTACGGCTGCGGCACATCATGACCGTCAACCTGAGCGCGGGCGCCATCGACCACGTGGTCAACGGGATCGGTGAGGCGGCCGACACGACCCGGGTCGGCGCGCCGGTCTATCTGGTCGAGTTCCCGGAGCCGTGACGGGTCGGGTACCCGGGACCGGCCGACGGATAGCCGTGGCGATCCCGGGTACCCGCCCGGTCGGACCGTCACACGAATCGACCGGTCACCCGAATCGGACAGGTCACCACGAGGAGGCACGATGTCCGGGAAACGACCAGGCAGCAAGGGCTACGACAACCAGCGCGCCCGGCTGCGTAAGGATCTGGAGAACTCGGGTACGGCCAACGACGCGGGTGCCGACGAGCTCGCCAACGAGATCCTGCAGGAGCAGGCCGACCGCCAGGGCGTGCTGCGCACCGAACGGGGTCTCGGCCCGAAAGGTGAACGCCGATCGTCATGAAATAGGTCGAAAAATGCTATGAGATCCGGTCAGCTCAGCATCATGGTGGGGTGAGTGACGCAGGGCGGTCCCGGGTCCAGCCGGCGGCGCCCGGTGCCAAGGTGACCCGGTTGGAGCTCTTCTTCGACCTGGTCTTCGTCTTCGCCTTCATCCACCTGAACACGCTGGCCGTCGAGGACCTCGACGCCCTGATCCTGTTGGGCGTCATCCTGCTGCTCGCCGCGCTCTGGCTGGCCTGGTCGCGGTTCGCCGTACTCGGCAACAACCTGCGGGCCGACCAGGGCATCATGCCGATCATCGGTTTCGCGATCATGACGGCGGTCTTCGTCTCCGTCGCGACCTTGCCCGGCACCGAAGACGACGTCGCGGTGCCGCCGCCGTCCGCGCCACTGTCGATCCCCGGGCAACTCGTGTTCCCGGCCTGCTACTTCATCATCTGGACCTTGGAGATGGTGGCGCTGCGGCACGCCGCGCGGAACCATCCCTGGCTGCGTGAGATCTGGTGGCGCAGCGCACCGACCCTGTTCCTCAGTTGCGGGCTGTTGGTGCTGGCCGCGCTCCTGCCGCGACAGTACGCGGGCAGTGCCCGGACAGCCCTGTTCGTCACACTGTGGGGCGTTGCTGTTGCCATCGCCTACGTAGGGGTGGTCCGTACCGGAGCGCTCGCTGTCGTCTCGGCCGGCCACTGGGCGGAACGACACGCCCAGATCGTGCTGATCGCACTCGGTGAGTCGGTCATCTCGATCGGGCTCGGCGCCGAACTGCTGGCCGGCACCCCATTGACGCTTCCCCTGGTCACCGCCGTGGTCCTCGGCATCGCGCTGATCTGCGCCCTCTGGTGGTCGTACTTCGACTCCCGCTCGATCGCGGCCGACCATGTGCTGCACCGCACCCGGGGCACCGCCCGGCTCCGACTGGCCCGCGACGCGTACACCCTGCTGCACTTCCCGATGGTCCTCGGGATCATTCTGCTGTCCCTGGGCATCAAGCAGGTCCTCGCCCATCTGGCCAGTGACACCGGCGACCAGGACCGGGCGGTGCTCGACCCGGTCCACCTGTGGGTGTTGTACGGCGGCGTCGCGCTCTACCTGCTGGCCCTGCTCGCGTTCCAGGTGCGGACGGTCCGATCCGTGGACCCGCTCGGCGTGTTGCCCGTCCTGGTCATCACCGCGCTGCTGCCGATGGCCCCGTTCATGCCGCCGCTCGCCGCGCTCGCCCTGCTCAGCCTGATCACCGTCGCCGCGAGTGTGATGGAGAACCTGCGCGGCGGCAGCCACCGCCGGTCGCTTCGCGGCGGCCAGCTCGCCGAGCAGCAAGCGTTGGAGAGCGAGGAGACCAACTGGCGCCGACGGCACCTGTGAGCCGTACGGCACCCGACGCTGTCATTATCGTCTGATGCGCAACCAGGTAGTCCTCCTGGTGCGTGGCCGGGGAGGATGACAGCTTTGACACAGGTCGCCGGCGAGCCGGCACGCTGGCGACACCGAACCGGGCGGCTGGGCCGGTCGGCGCTGATCGCGCTCTGCGTCGCCGCCGCGTACGCACTCGGCTCCGGCTGCGCCTGGCTGCTGTTCCACGCTTCGGCTGTCGGTGCGGTGTTCTTTCCGCCGGCCGGGGTGACCCTCGGCGCGCTGGTGCTGGCCCGCCGCCGACACTGGCCGTGGATCCTCGGTGCCGTCGGTCTCACCGAGTTCGGCATCGACCTGTGGCAGGGGATCGGCCCGCCGGTCGCACTCGGCTTCGCCCTCACCAACGTCGCCGAACCGCTGGTCGGTGCCGCCGGGCTGCGATGGCTGCGGCCGGGCCGGATCGACCTGACCCGGTACCGCGACGCGGCGGCGTTCCTGCTCTACCCGGTGGGCATCGGCCCGTTGGTCGGCGCGGTGATCGGGGCCACGACCAGCGCGGTCGGCACCGGTGGCGCCTGGTGGCCGGCGTTGGGCCGGTTCTGGGCCGGCGACGGGCTCGCGGTGCTCACCCTCGGCGCCGCCCTGGTCGGCCTAGACGCGATCCGCGGCCGGGTCCGACCCTGGCAGCTGGTCCGGGGCGGTACGGCGTTGGCCGGCACCGGGGCGTTGACCGTCATCGGTTTCTGGCCCCGGGAGGTGCCGCTGTCCTATCTGCCGGTGCCGGTGCTGCTCGCGGTCGGCTTCCTGGGCCGGGTGGCGACCGTCGGGGCCGCCGGATTCGTGATGGCGTTCGCCGCGAACCTGCTCAGCGCCGCCGGGCACGGGCCGTGGTCGGTGCTGGCCGGGCAGCCCCGGCTGGAGGCGGCGTCGCTGCAGATCTACCTGGCGGTGGTGGTGCTCGGCGCCTGGGCGCTGGCGATCGCGGTGGCGCAACGGGACCGGGCGCAGGCCGAGTCGCGTCGTGAGGTGGCTGCCCGCCGCCGGTTGCAGGCGCTGCAGGACGTCACCGCCGGGCTGGCCACCTCCGCGACGTCCGACCAGGTGATCCGGGTGCTGGTCGACCGGGGCGTCGGCCTGGTCGCCGACCACGGCGCGGTCGCGCTCACCGATCTGGCCGGCGGCTCGGTCCGAAGCTGGCCGACGGCGGCACTCGCGGACCAGGTCGCCGGAGGCTTCGCCACGTTCCCGCTCGACGGGTCGGACCGGTTGCCGGTCGTCGACGTGATCCGGACCGGCCGGCCGGTCCAACTGCCGACCCGGGCGGCGCTGGACGCTCGTTACCCCGCACTCGCCGACGCCCACGCTCGGACCGGCACCCGCAGTCTGCTGGCGGTGCCGGTCAAGGTCGGCGACCGGTGCCTCGGTGCGCTGGCGTTCGCGTTCCGTCGGGACGACGCGATCACCCCGGAGGTGGTTTCGATCGCCCGTACCCTCGCCGAACTCGCTGGCCAGGCCGTCGACCGGGCAGCCATGTACGAGTCCGAGCACGCCGCCGCGCACCAGTTGCAACGGGCGTTGCTGCCGCAGATCTCGCCGGACCTGCCGGGCGTCACGGCCGCCGTGTGCTACCGGCCGGCGGAGCACGGCCGCGACGTGGGCGGCGACTGGTACGACGTGTTCGAGCTGCCTGGCAACCGGGTGGGTATCGCGGTCGGAGACGTCGTCGGCCACGGGTTGTCGTCGGCGATCACCATGGGCCGGCTGCAGCAGTCGCTGCGCTCGGTAGCGCAGACCGGTGCGTCGCCGGTCGAGGTGCTGGAGGCGCTGGACACCGCCTGCCAGGCGATCGACGGGGCCGACTTCGCAACCGTCGGGTACGCCGAGTACAGCCCCACCGACCGGCTGCTCACCTACGCCTGCGCCGGCCACCTACCTCCGCTGCTGGTGGCCGGCGGGGTCGGCCGGTACCTGACCGACGCCCGGTCGCTGCCGCTGCGGCTGACCGCGCAGCCCCGGACCCAGGCCCAGATCGCGGTCCCCGACTCGGCGATGCTGGTCTGGTACTCCGACGGGCTGGTCGAGCGGCGCGGTCAGGTGATCGACGCTGGGTTGAACCGGCTCGGCCGGGCCGCCGCGGGGTTGTCCGGCACGGAGCCACAGGTCTGGTGCGACCGGCTGTTGGACGCGATGACCGACGGCCAGGTGATCACCGACGACACGGTGGTGGCCTGCGTGCATCTGGACGGGCTGCCCACCGGCACGGACGGCTCCCCGGTGCTGCGGCTGACCCTGACCTCCCCCGCCGATCTGTCCGCCGCGCGCCGGGCACTGCGGGACTGGTCCGCAGGCAACGACCTCACTCCGGATCAGGCCGACGCACTGCTGGCCACCTGCAACGAAGCTTTGATCAACTCGTTGGAGCACGCCTACCACGGGCGTCCGGGCGGCCCGGTCGCACTGCAGGTGATGCTGCTCGACCGGCAGCAGGTCCGGATCGAGGTCACCGACCGGGGACATTGGCGGGGTCACTCGCACGACGGGTCCGATCGGGGACGCGGGCTCGATCTGATCAACCGGATGGCCCGCCGGCTGGTGCTCGACCTCTCCGGTGCGGGCACCCGGGTGACCATCACTCTGCCCGGCCGGTAGCCGGTGCCGTCCCGGTGGTCGACCACCGGGTCGGGTGGTCGACCACCGGGACGGGGATCAGCCCCGGATCGCCTGGCGAATCCAGTCGGCGATGTTGTCGACCCGCGACGTCGTCTCGACGTCGGAGTGCGGGCAGTCCGGGCCGAAGCTCTCCACCGACACCAGCGCCGGACCGCGGCGACCCCGCTCGACGAAGTACGGAGCACCGGAGTCGTACGCGCAGGCGCTGGTGTCCGGGTGCGGGTACCGACCGGTCACGCCGATGGTCGAGTCGGCGACCTCGGTGACGGCGAACAGCCCGGTGCGCAGCACGGTCGACGGCACCGGGTCGACCGACGTGTCGGCGCCGTATCCGGTTAGCCGGACGAAAGCACCGACCCGCGGCGGCCGGTGGGCCAAGGCGATCGGCTTTATGCCGCGTACCGGCTGGTCCAGCTTTGCCAGCGCCAGGTCGTTGGTGGGCGACTGGCGTACCGCGATCACGGTGGCGACCTGGCCGCCGTCGCCGGTGAGGTCCGCCCGGCCGACCGTCGCGGTGGTCAGGTCGGCGACCGGGCGGTCGACCCGTACGCCGTCGAAGGTCCGGAAGCAGTGCCCGGCGGTGACCACCCACTGCGGATCGATGAGGGCTCCGGAGCAGGCGCTGTTGCGGCGGCCGCCGTCGGCCGTCGGGATCCCGGTCATCGTCAACTTCACCGAGAACTGGTACCTGCCGTCGGGGACGACCTTGCCGTTGGCGACGGCGCTGGCCGGCCCGGCGGCGGCCAGGCCGAGGCCGGCCGTCACGGCCAGCGTGAGCGCCGCCGTGGCCAGGCGGGAGGCGAGGGTACGGGACACAGTGGTTCCTTGTCGGATGGCCGCACCGGATGACCGGGTCGCAGGCTGGGCGGTGCCGGTGCCGGCGGGCAGCGGACGTTGGACGTCTCGACGCTAGGTCGGCCCGCTGACCATCGGACATGGACATTTCCCTACATCTGTCCGGCACGCCGCTACGGCGATACCGGTTCACTGTCCGGTCGTGACGGAATGGTGTCGTCAGGTGCACGTGCGGTAGACGTAGTCGGCCCGGTTGCGGTGCGGTGAGACGTCGGGCATGGTCCGGCGGGCCGTGTCGACCACGAAGAGTTTGGTGTCGGTCGGGCCGGTCTCGTCGAGGAAGGTGGTGCTGCCGTAGTTGAGGTTGTAGTGCACGGACTCGGTCCGGTTGCGCCACCCCCAGCGGCCGAGGTCCTGCCATCCGCAGTCGCTGAGCCGGCCCCGAGGGTAGGTGTAGTTGGTGCCGTCGTAGAAGCAGAACCAGCCACCGGGGCAGTCCGGTCCGGCGAGCGGCCCGGCTTCGGCGGGGCGGGCAACGCTGACGATGAACACCCCGCCGGAGTAGGCGATGTCGGTCTGATTGAGCCGGGTGCCGCCGGGGTGGGCTGCCAGGTAGGCGTCCACCCGTGACTGGAGGTTGGTGGGGCCGGCAACGGCGGGCTGCAGTCCGGTGGCCAGCACGGCGACGGCCAGTAGAGCGGGTGCCAACCGCCGGCTTAGCTGACGGATCCGGATGCGTTGCGGCATGGCGGGCTCCAGTTGGTCCGGGTGGCGGTCCAGAAGCGGGTTGGGCGTACCGACCACGCCTCCGTCACCCTCAGTGCTCAGTCAGGAACTTCTCAACACGACACTGCCGACGATAGCCAATCGACCAACGAGATCACCATATCCACCTCGGTAGATAAATGAACAGCAGTCACGTCTCTCCGACCCGGAGTGAGCTGCAACTTTCGGCCAGCAAATGCCACCACGCAAAGCGCGACTTTCTCATGTTCCACATGCTGGAACAATTGACCATGATCAACAAAAATCATTGGGCACGATCTGACACGCTGACGCCTCTTATAGACGGATGCCGGACCCGGCAGCTCCGATTGCGACGACGTCACCGTAACGAGCACCGAGGAGCATTGTGGATGCAGAAGATGCGGCAGAGCTCGATGCCTGGCTCGGGGAGCAGCTGAGTCAGCATCATGCGCTGCTGTGGACGGTACTGTTTCAGCGCCTCGAGGACACCGGAGTCGCCGAAGATCTTCTGCAGGAGACATTCGTCAGGGCATGGCTGCACCGTGCGGACGGGCACCAGATCCGGCATCCGAGGGCATGGCTCTACCGGGTGGCCCGACGACTGGCCGAGAAACGCCTGGGCAAGAACTGTCGCAGCCAGCGGACCCGGCGTACCACCACGCTGACCCTGGTGGTCAGCAACGACGGTGACCTGGGCGCCGGGATCCTGCGGCAGGACGTGGCCCGGCTCGGTCGACGGCTCAGCGTCAAGGACCGGGAGTGCCTGCTGCTGACCAGCTACGGCGTCAGCACGGCCGACATCGCCGTCATGTTGCGGATGAGCCCGGCAGCGGTACGGCGATCGCTGCACCGGACCCGCCGCGCGTTGCACAAGCTACGGGACGATGTGCAGGGCCGGCGTACCCGGCGTACCTGGCGCATCCCGGCCAGACGTGGGAAGGACTGACCATGGATCAGGAGCCGGCCGAGGACGGGTTCCGCCGCGACGAACTGGTGCAGCTGGCTGTCCGGGCACTGCTGCCCAGGCAGGGACGGATTCCGCCGCCACCCGATATCGACGTCACCGACCTGATAGCCCTTGCGCATCAGCGCCGGTCGGTGCAGGAATCGACCCGCTGGCGGTGGCGGCTGTGGCGGCCCACGCTGTGGCATCAGCAGCCGTGGCGGCCCAGGCTGTGGCGGGCCGCGGTCCCTGCGGTTGTTCTGGTGGCGCTGCTGATCGTCGGGGTCGAAGTAGTCCGCTCGTACGACGCGTCCGGCCCGACCGGACCGGACCCGGTCAAGCCGGACGCCACCGACCCGGTCCTCGTCGACCCGCAACAGCCACTGCCACTGACCGCCGGCCCGGGCACCGCCCCGGCCCGCCACCAGCTGGCGGCGATCGCCCGGCACGTTTACTCACTCGACCAACCAGCGTCGAGTCAACCGGTGCCGGACCAGCCGGCTACCACTGGCCGCTACACCTACGTACAGCTACGGGCCTGGTGGCGCGACGATCCCACCACCGGGCAGGACGGCGGAGCGTACGACCGGCGACTGTGGTGGGCCGCCGACCGGTCCGGGCAGGAGACCCGGGTCGACCCGGCGAACCCGGACCGGCCCGCCGAGGTGGTCGAGTACCCGCCCGGCGCGCTCGGTGTCGCCGTACCCGATCCCGCCGCCGACCGGACGGTGCTGGCCGGCCAGCTCGCCGAGGAGCAGCCGATGCACGAAGGCCCCCAGGCCGCGCTCCGGGCGGTGATCGGCCTCTACCGGTTCCACGACCTGTCCCCGGCCCAGCGGGCGGCCGCCCTGGCTGTCCTCGCCGACACCGAGCTGGTCACCCACGGTCCGGTGCTGGACCGCGCCGGCCGGTCCGGGGTCGCGGTCAGCGCGACCGGCGAGATGGACGGCCGACCGGTGCGGGACACCGCCGTGATCGACACCGCCACTGGTCGGCTGCTCAGCTACGAGCGGGTGGCCCTACCCGCCGACGACCGCGCGGCGGCCGGCACGGTCACCCACTACCTGGTGTTCCTGCGCTCCGGCCGGGTCGATCGACTCGGCGCCGAACCGGCCGACTGAACCGTCACCGGGTACCCGCCCCGGACGGCCGGCATGAACCTGCGGCGGGCGGGTACCCGGTGACGATGCCCGACATTGCCAGCTACGGGCTCCTGAGTGACTGCCAGGGAGCGGCGTTGCTGTCCGCGGACGGCTCCGTCGACTGGTGGTGCCCGGCCCGGTTCGACGCGCCAAGCGTCTTCGCCCGGCTGCTCGACCCCGACGCCGGGCACTGGTCGATCACCCCGGTCGACGGGCACCGCACCGCCCGTCGCTACCTGGCGGACACCATGGTGCTGCAGACCGACTTCCGGACTGCCAACGGCGAGCTGCGGCTGACCGACACGCTGGCCCTCGGCCCCGGCGAACGCGGCCACCACATCGGCAGCGCCTCGCCACACGTGCTGCTGCGCCGGGTCGACGTCCTCTCCGGCACGGTGCAGGTCGATGTCGACCTGGTGGTACGGCCCGAGTACGGCCGGGTCGTCCCGGTGGTGACCGGCGGCGACGGGCGGATCGAGCTGGTCGGCGGCAGTGACCGGCTGATCCTGACCGGCGACCCGCTGCCGGCCGAGTTGTCCGCCGGGGTGGACCGGATCGGCGGCCGGCTCACCCGCACCGCCGGGCAGACCGTACAGTTCGCGCTGCGGCACCTGCGCGCCGACGACACCGCGCCACCGGCCGACGACCGGCGGTGCGGCGTCGACGACACGGTCGCCGGCTGGCGGTCCTGGGCCGACGAGCACCACAGCTACCAAGGGCTCTACCAGGAACAGGTACGGCGCAGCGCGCTGGTGCTGCAGGCGCTGACCTATCAGCCGACCGGTGCGGTGGTGGCCGCGCCGACCACCTCGCTGCCCGAGGAGGTCGGCGGCGGCGCGAACTGGGACTACCGGTACGCCTGGCTGCGCGACGGGGCGTTCACCATGCAGGCACTGTGGGTGGCCGCCTGCCCCGACGAGGCACACCGCTTCTTTGACTGGATCGCCGACTCGGTCGGCGAGCTACCGTCCGACCAGCCAGTGCCGATCATGTTCGGGGTCGGCGGCGAGCGGGACCTGACCGAGCACGATCTGGAGCACCTGCGCGGCTACCGGGGTTCGGCGCCGGCACGGGTCGGCAACGACGCCTGGCGGCAGCGGCAGCTCGACGTGCTCGGCGAGGTGATGCACGGTGCCTGGATCCTGCGCGACCGGCTCGGCGAACTAACGGCGGACACCGTACATCTGCTCCGTGGCCTTGCCGAACGGGCCTGCCGCACCTGGTCACAGCCAGATTCCGGGATCTGGGAGGGTCGGGAGGGCGAACGCCACTACCTCACCTCGAAGCTGATGTGCTGGGTGGCGCTGGACCGGGCCGTCGGGCTGGCGACGGCGCTGCACGCCGAGCGTGACGTCGACCGTTGGCGCCGGACCCGGGAACAGATCCGCGGGGCGATCCTCGACCAGGGATGGAGCGACCGGCGCCAGGCGTTCACCGGTGCGTTCGGCTCCGACCATCTCGACGCCGGCGTCCTGATCATGCCGATCATGGGTTTCCTGCCCGGCACCGACCACAGGGTGGTCGCCACGATCGACGCCATCGAGGCGGACCTGACCCACGACGGCCTGGTCCAGCGGTGGACCGGCGGCGACGAAGGAGCCTTTCTGATCTGCTCCTACTGGCTGGCCGAGGCCCTCGCACTGGCCGGCCGGCACGACCGGGCCCGCCAGGTCTTCGACGCGGCCACCGCGTGCGCGAACGATCTCGGTCTGCTCGCCGAGGAGGTGGACCGCCGCGACGGTGGCCTGATCGGCAACTTTCCGCAAGGGCTGTCGCACATCGGCCTGATCAACGCGGCGTGGACGCTGTCCCAGACCGGGGAGGCGTCGCGACCACCGGACCCACCCGGCGGGTGACCGGGCGGTCGTCGTCCGTCGGCGGCAACGCGGCAACTGCCGTCAGGTCCAGGCCGGCGAGGCTCGCCCGGTACCGCCGGTCGTCGAGAACCCGCCACACCGCGGCGGCGATCCGGTCGGCGCAGCCGACATCCAACAGCCGGTACGCGGCGTCCCGCCCGGTGCGGGCACCCGCGTCGAGGTTGATCCCGATGCCGAGCCGGGCCGCCTGCCGGGCGACCAGCGGTTGATCGCCGAAGAACGGCACGACGACCATCGGCACCCCGGCGATGATCGCCTCGTGGAAGCTGTTGCTGCCGCCGTGGGTGACGAACACGTCGGCCCGGCTGAGCACCCGCTGCTGGTCGACGGCGTGCCGGATCGCCCAGTTCGCCGGGTACCGGTCGAGTATCCGGCGGCCCCGGGTCGGGAACACCACCGTCACCTCCGGCGAGGACCAGTGCCGGGCCAGACCCGCGACGCACCGACGCAGCGCGCCGACCAGTTCCGGCTCGGCGTACCAGAGGTTGTCCAGCACCTCGGTGCCGAAGGACAGGTAGACGACCGACCGGGCCGGTCCGGTGCCCCGGCGCTGCCGGCCTGTGCCCCGGCCGTCCTGGCTGGCCGGCCGGTTCCGGGACGGCCAGCCGTCGGAGAGGTAGCCGGCGAAGCGGTAGCCGACCGCCGCGCGGTTGTCCCGGAAGTCGGGCGGCGTGACCGCACGGTACGACCAGAGGATGTTCTGCTCGGCCGGCAGGTGCAGACAGTTCGAGACGAGTTCCACCGTGGCCGGGTCGAGCGTGACGCCGTACCGCCGGTCCAGAGCGTCCAGTGCCGCCGTGTTCGCCGACGCCGTCAGGCAGTGCCGCAGATATCCGGCGTCCGTCATCGGTCCGACCAGCCCCGGCACCGAGCACCACGCCGGCACGCCCAGCCGGCGGGCGACCAGTGCGCCCTCGATCGCGCAGAAGTCGTACAGCACCAGGTCGGGGCGGTAGGCGCGGGCCACCGCAAGGCACTCGCCGAACAACCGGTACGCCCGGTCGAACACCCGGTCCGCCGGGGTGTTGCGGAACTCGCGGCAACCCGGCAGAGCGACGGTCGACCCGGCCAGGTCACCCAGCCGGGGCACGGTGGTCTGCCGGTCGACGAGCACCAGGCGGAAGCTGTCCTCGGCCCGGTGCCGGCGGATCAGCCGTTTGAGAATGTTGAGGTGTCCCTCGTTGGGGATGCTGAACACGAGCACCCGTCGTCGCGGCATCCCGCACCTTTCCCGCCGGCCGGCCCGACAAACCACCCCGGATACCGGCCGAACCGCCTACCAGACGGCGCGCACCCGGTTACCGTCGGCCCGGTGACCACCCAGCAGCCGACCGTCACCCGATCACGGCCATCGCAGCAGCAGGCGGACGACCTGTTGGGCCGGATGACCCTGGCGGAAAAAGCCGGCCTGCTGTTCCACCCGATGATCGGCATCGGTCCGGGCGGCACCCTCGCGCCGGCCGACCCGGACGCCGGCCTGCTCGCCGCCGAGGACCTCGTCCTGTGCCGCCGGATCAACCACGTCAACCTGGTCGGTACCGCGTCGGCCGAGGAGCTCGCCCGCTGGCACAACCACCTGCAGGATCTGGCCGCGTCGACCCGGCTCGGCGTACCGGTGACGGTCTCCACCGATCCCCGGCACGCCCGGTCGGCCAACCCCAACACCGCCGCCCTGGCCGGTGCCTTCTCGACCTGGCCGGAGCCGGCGGGCCTGGCCGCCATCGGCGACCCCGAACTGGTCCGCCGCCACGCCGACACGGTACGGCGGGAGTACCTGGCGGTCGGCATCCGGGCCGCGCTGCACCCGCAGGCCGACGTGGCGACCGACCCGCGCTGGCCACGGGTGCTGGGCACCTTCGGCGAGGACCCGGAGCTGGTCAGCCGGCTGACGGTGGCGTACCTGTCCGGGTTGCAGGGTCCGACGCTCGGACCGGACAGCGTCGCCGCGCTGGTCAAGCACTTCCCCGGCGGCGGCCCGGTGCGCACCGGCGAGGACCCCCATTTCCGGTACGGCGCCGAGCAGGCCTACCCGGGTGGTCGTCTCGCCGCCCACCTGGCGCCGTTCGTGGCGGCCGTCCGGGCCGGTGCCGCGCAGGTGATGCTCGGCTACGGGCTGCCGGTCGGCACCGAACTGCCGCCGGTGGCGTTCGCCTTCAACCACGAGGTGGTGACCGGCCTGCTGCGCCAGCAGCTCGGCTTCGACGGGGTGATCTGCGCCGACTGGGGCGTACTGACCGATGCCTGTTTCCGGGGCGAACGCCGACCGGCCCGCGCCTGGGGCGTCGAACACCTGGAACCGGCGCAGCGGCTGCGTGCCGCGCTGCACGCCGGGGTGGACCAGTTCGGCGGCGAGGCCCGCCCCGACCTGGTGGTCGACCTGGTCCGCAGCGGCCAGGTCACCGAGGACCGGATCGACGAGTCGGCCCGCCGCGTCCTGCACGACAAGCTGCGGCTCGGTCTGTTCGAGCACCGCTACGTCGACCCGGAGCGCGCCGCGCAGCTGGTCGGTGGACCGCCGGCCCGCGCCGCCGGGCTGGCCGCCCAACGGGCCTGCGTGACGCTGCTGCGTCAGGCCCCGCCGGACAGCCCGGCCCGGTTGCCGCTCGCCCCCGGCCTGCGGGTGTACGCCGAGGGCCCGCTGCGTGCCGCGCTGCGGGGCAGGTGGACGGTGGTGTCGGAGCCGGGTCAGGCGGACGTGGCGGTGCTGCGGCTGGCCGCACCGTACGAGCGGCGGCCCGGCCCGGTGGAGGCGTACTTCCACGCCGGGCCGCTGGAGTTCCCGCCGGGCGCGTTGGACCGGGTGCTGGCGGTCGCGGCGGCGGTGCCGACCGTCGTGGACGTCTACCTGGACCGGCCGGCGGTGCTCACCCCGCTCGCCGACCGGGTCGGCACGCTGCTGGTCAGCTTCGGCGTCGAGGACACCGCGCTGGTCGACGTACTCGCCGGGGAGCCGGCACCGACCGGCCGGCTGCCGGTCGATCTGCCGGCCAGCCAGCGGGCCGTACTCACCGGGCAGCCGGACGCCCCGTTCGACGACCCGGACCCGTTGTTCCGGTACGGCCACGGGCTGACGTTCTGACCGGGAAGTTCAGGGGTGGCCGGGCAGGTCAGTCGCGGGCCCGGAGGCGGTGCAGCACGGCGGCGGCGACCAGGCCGTACGCCAGGTGCGGCACGATGTCCGACGCCCAGTCGGCAGCGCTCCACTGCCGCGGGTCGGTGACCTTGAGCAGGGTCATCGGCGCGTCCGAGCCGGCCATCGCCAGCATGGCGAGCAGCCCGGTTGCCGCCCAGACCGGTGCCCGGCGGGGGCCGGCCACGGCGTACAGCGCGCCGGCGCCGAGGCCGGTCGCGTAGCCGAGCAGCGGCCCGAGCCCGTCCCGGCGGTTGCTGGCGGTCTCGTCGTCGCCGAGGTCGACGTGCAGTGTCTCGGCGAGCCGACCGACGCTGCGCTGCGGGGTGCTGCTCGCCGGCCGGGCCCGGCCGGCCATGTCGAGGTAGGTGACCATGTTGAGGGCGCTGGTGCCGGCGGCACCGGCCAGCAGCCCACTCCAGATTCGCCGCATTTCGTCGGCGTACCCAATGCTCGGGCGAGCTAACTCGGTGCCGGTATCCCAGGCGGTCGGCCCAGTCACTGTGGTGACAGCAGGATCCTCTGCACCGTGCCTCCACGGGTAGCGCAGGCTTGGCTTCGTTGCCGTCGCAGAGCGCCCCGCCGTACGGTGGCGGAGGCAGGTGATCTGAATGAAAGCCGAAGGTACGGGAGCCGGCCGGCCCAGCGCGATTCACGTGGGTGAACCGCACGGCAACGGGATCTCCACCCGGTTGAACTGGCTGCGGGCCGGGGTGCTCGGCGCCAACGACGGCATCGTGTCGACGGCCGGTCTCGTCGTGGGGGTGGCCGGCGCGACCATCGCCACCGGCCCCGTCCTGACAGCGGGCGTCGCGGGGGTGGCGGCGGGCGCCGTCTCCATGGCCCTGGGTGAGTACGTGTCGGTGAGCAGCCAGCGTGACAGCGAACGGGCGCTGCTGGCGAAGGAGCGCACCGAGCTCGAACGGTTCCCCGAGCAGGAGTTGGACGAGCTGACCGCGCTCTACGTCGCGAAGGGTCTGACCGTCGGAACCGCCCGGCTGGTAGCGGAGGAACTGACCGCGAAGGACGCCTTCGCCGCGCACGCCGACATCGAGTTGCGGATCGACCCGGATTCGCTGACCAACCCCTGGCACGCAGCCGCCGCCTCGGCGGTCGCTTTCACCCTCGGGTCACTGCTGCCGCTGATCGCGATCCTGCTGCCACCACCCGACGCGCGGGTGGCCGTGACGTTCGCCGTCGTGCTGCTCACACTCGCGGTGACGGGTGCGGTGAGCGCGAGACTGGGCTCTGCCAACGCGGGGCGGGCGGTGGTCAGACTCGTTGCCGGTGGTGCCCTGGCCATGGCCGTCACCTTCGCCATCGGGCAGTTCGTCGGCGCGACGGTGCTCTGAGCCGACCTTCGACCACGCCGCCGACGAACTATTGCTGCGATCAACCTTTCCTCGGGTGGTCTGTGGTGCGTGTGTGGGTGCCGTCGGGGTGGAGGCGGACGGTGACGGGCCGGCCGGGTTGGGTGGCGGCGTGGCGGCGTACCTGGGTGATGCAGGTTGTGGTGTCGGGGAGGGTGCCGGCCGCTGCGGGCTGTTGCGGCACGGGGATCGGCGTTTCCGGGTCGGTGGGGATGGTGGCGCGCAGTGCGCCGTGCAGGTAGCGGTAGCACAGCGCGACGGCTTCGGGCAGGGCGGCGCTGGTGGGGACGGGGTCGACGGCCAGGGGTGTGGCCGGGTCGACGACCCGGACCGACCAGGAGTGGCCCTGGGACAGTTCGGGTCGGCCGATGGTGTTGCGGTGGTCGATGACGGTGACGTCGAGGGCGAGGCCGAGGCCGCGAACCAGGGCGGCGAGTTCGTCGAGGGTGGGGCCGGGCCAGCCGGTGGCGAGGACCATGATGCGGGCGCCGTCGTGGGTGGCGCCGACTTCACCGAGGTACGCGTCGAGCGGGTCGCCGCCGGTGTGGGGGACCTGGCTGACACCGTTGCGCAGGTGCTGGTCGGTGACGTGTTCGCCGTCGATGTCGGTCAGGTCGGTCGGCTGCACGCCGAACTGCGCCGCGAGCGAGCCGATCTGGTAGTGCTCGTCGAGCTGCCACACGGTGGTGCCGGACGGCCGGTCGGTGAGCACCAGGGTGGGCGGTTGCGGGCCGACGGCGGCTTCCGGGTCGCCGGTCGGGTCGCTGTCGGGTCGCCAGTTGCGGTGCACGGTCCGGCCACGCAGGTCGGTGACGGTGAGCACCGCGCCGCGTCGCACCTGGCGGGTGCCGTAGCAGTCCAGGCAGTACGGCGGGTCGGGCCGGTCGGCGCACCGCGTGCAGGGGTGGGCGGGGATCGGCTCGCCCCAGTGTTTCGGTGCCGGCGGTTCCCAGCCGCGGACGAACGTGCCGGCGGTGTCGGCGGGTCGCAGGCTGGTGTGCCACCAGTGCCGGTTGCGCCAGATGGCCTGCGCCCCACCGTGCTGTTCAGCGTCGGCGATCATGCGTCGTTCGACCTGGTCGAGGTCGTGGCCGCCGGGGTGCCCGTCCAACCCGACCGGCACCGCACGCCCGGTGAGGGCAGCCTCGGTGAGGTAGTGGGCGGGCAGCAGCGGGTTGGCGACGGTCAGGCCGGTCACCGCCCGTTCGGCGGGGATGGCGGCGAGCGCGGTCGGCAGGTCGGCGATCCACCGGTGCTGGTAGTCGGGCACCGCACCGCCGGCGTGCTCGAACCGGACGTCCCAGCTCAGCCCACGCCCGATGGAGCTGGGCCGGACTTCGAGGACCAGGTCGACGTGCAACTGGTCGGCGAGCGCACACAGCCGACCGAGCAGCCGGCCCGGGTCGCCCGGTGGCGGCGGCTCGACGCTGCGACCGATCAGCACCAGCCACGGCACGGCGGGCCGCTCGGCCAGCGCTACCGCCTCCCACCGCAGCCGATCCCGCTCGGGTATGCCGCGCTGCCACTGCCGGGGCAGCGTCAACCCCGACGACGGCAGCCGACCCGGCTCGTCGGGGAAATCCGGGTCACGCAACGTCGCGGCGGCCACCCCGGCACGCTGGGCGAGGTCGGTGACGATCGGCGCGTACGGCAACCACCACGTCCCACCCGGCGTCGGCAAAGGCGTGAACGAGCCCGGAACGAGGCTGGTCGACGCCACCTGCCCGGTGTCAAGGTTCGCCACGGTGAACACCCGTTGCGCCCGCCGCCGGTCCACGCCGACCCCGACCACGTGCAGAGAGCCGGCCGGCACCTTGTCGACGCCGTTCACGCCGCCACCCCCGCCCCGAACCGGTGCGACTGCTCGAACTGCTCCGACTGCCAGTCCCGCAACGCCTGCTTGACCCGCACGTTCTCCTCCCGGGTCGAGTGCAACTCGGCGCGCAGCGCGGTCAACTCGTCGGCCACCAGGTGCAGAAACGCCCGCACCTCGACCGGGTCGCAGCCACGCCGGGTCCGGTCGCCGAACGCGCGTTCGCGGACCAGGCCAGGGCTGATCGACGGCCGCACCGGCCGCCCGTACAAGTGACCGGCAGCGTTCGGGGCGGGCCGCACCGGAGGACGCGGCCCGGCAGCGGCGCCGGTCGGCCGCCGGTCGTGGCGGGCGATCTCGGCGAGCAACCGCCGGTTACGCCGACTCCGCACCGGCCGGCGGAACAAGTCAAGAAATCCACGCACAGCAGGAACCACCTTTCACACAGTCGAAAACCTTCAGAGGTACGGATGGAGGGCGCGCGGTTCGCGTCGCAGCGGTGCCGCCGCCGGGGTCAGCGGTGCCGGCGCGGGCGGGGCGCCCAGCGGAGACCGTCACGCTCGACGAAGATCTCCCGCCGTTCACGGGCTTCACCGTCGGCTGCCAACACATAGCCGGTGAGCCAGACCCAGCCGTCGTACGTCCAGCGCTTGTCTACTGTCGTCACCCGGAACCGGAAACCCCGCCCGGCCGCGAACTGCACACTCGCCCGACCATCGACGATCAACTCGTCACCGGGCCGGGGATCGGCCGGGGACCGGTCGGCCGGCACGCTACCGATCAGCCGCCGGCACCGTCGTCCGACCACAGTCGGGACACCACCGCGACTTGACCTTGAAACTGAACAACCCGACGAAGAACCCGAGCAGGATTCCGGAAACCAGGGCACCAAGCGCCACCATGATCAACCCTTCTGATTGGGCTGGGGACGACCGGACGGGCCGTTACCGCAGCCTGCCCGATCACCTTGGATTTCAGCGATACGCAGCGGGAAAACGATCATGAACTCGCCGCTCCCCGCTAACCAGTAGTCGGTCAGTTGATAAACCGTCCACGAAGGTCGTTCCGCCACAGAGTCAACCATCGATCACGCAAAACCGCAACATTCAATTTTTGACTTCATAGTTTTGCCAGGTGGACCGGAGAGGTAGCCGCAGCGGGCGGCTACGCTCGATCAAGATCGTTTGATTGCAGTGTTAAATTTTTGCCGGACGCGGTTGGCAGGGGGGCGACATGCACCCGAGGGGAGGCTCCACAGTGGCAGTCGACGGAGACGACGCCGGCGCGGCCGTGGCCCGTCAGCGCCTGGCGCTGATGCTGCAGAACCTGCGCAAACAGGCACGGAACAAGGACGGGACCCCGATCACGATCGAGCAGGCCGCGCAGCACATGGAGCGCGCCCGTCCCACCGCCCACCGGATCATCAATGGCCTGCCCGGCGTGCGGGTCAAGGACCACGACGTGAAGTCCCTGGCCGAGTTGTTCGGCGCGGACGATGAGACCACGGCAACGATGCTGGCGCTGGCAGCAGCCACCAGGGTCAAGGGCTGGTTCTCACGGTTCCGCGACGTGCTCCCACCCGGCTTCGACATGTACATCGGCCTGGAGGCCGCAGCGCAATCGGTTTGGGCCTACGAGGGCGAGCGCGTCCACGGACTCCTACAGACTGAGGAGTACGCGCGGGAGATCCTCCGGATCTCAGCTTCTGACAGCCCGAAAGCCGCAGATGCCGAGTTCGAGCGCCGCGTTGCTGTCAGGCTACGCCGACAGGAAATCCTGACAAGATCAGACAATCCCGTCGACTTCACCGTCGTACTCGGCGAGGCCGTGCTGCACCGCACCATCGGTGGACCAGCCGTGATGGTCCGCCAACTGCAGCAGATCAACGAGCGGGGCGCTCTGCCGAACGTCTCCGTCCGGGTCGTGCCGTTCAGCGTCGGCGCGCACTACGGCATCGACACGGGGCCGTTCGCGGTCATAACGTTCCCAGAGCAAGGCGGGCCGGCGACGGCCTACATGGACAACTTCACCGGCCACCTCCTGACCCACAAACCGTCCGACATCGCCCGATTCGAGGCCGCTGCGGCAGCCATCGACCGCAGCGCCCTGAACGAGACCGCGTCCAGGAACCTGATCAGCCAGAGAGCGAAGGAGCTATCCAGTGCCCAGTAGACGTGACGCGCTCTCCCCAGAGGTCCTGGCCACAGCGCAGTACCGCAAGTCAACGCGTTCGGACAGCACAGGTTCATGCGTCGAGGTCGCCACCAACGTTCCCGCCACAGTCCTCGTACGCGACAGCAAAGACCCCGCCGGCGGGACCCTGGCCTTCGAGCCGACAGCCTGGTCGGCGTTCGTCGAGTTGGCGAAGTCCCGCTGCCACGGGTAGCTGCATCCCTCCGCGACGTCGAGATGCACCAGCCCGCTGCCGAACGCCTGGCTACAACGCCACAGTGGTCGACAGCAGGCCGAGCGTCGCGTAACTGAACCGACCGCGCGGGTCACATACCAAGGATGCCAGCCACGCCTGCCGTACGAGCCTCCATGTCGCACTGAACACCGCCCTCGCCAACTACACTCCGTAATGTCAGGCTCAATAACACCCAAGCCGGACTGCGGCAGATCCGTACGTTGGCCTACCCCGAGCCGACGAGGATACAGAACGGATGTCCCTCCGGGTCGGCGAGAACGTAGAGGGGCTCCTCTGAATCCCGGGTGCGGTCGTAAAGCAAGCTGGCTCCGAGCTGCTCGGCTCGTCGACGGTGTCGCTCCAACTCGTTGACGGTTGGTACGCGGAGATCCAGGTGCATCTGCTTCGGAACGTCGTGTGACGGCCACGTCGGCCGCGCCAATGTAGGCACCTGTTGAAAGGCAAGCTTGCGGTTGCCGTTGCCGTCGACCAGGACGAGCCAGTCTTCGTCATCGGTGGTCCCGTCAGCCGGAGGTTCGTCACCAGGGCGGTACTGCAGTCCGAGGAACTCCCGGTAGAACTCAGCGAGGGCCCGGGCGTCGGTGGCGTCCAGGGCGGTGTGCATGAGAACCGGATAGTCGGACACTGACGACGCCTCCTCACGGTACTGGCCCTGTCATCACACCACGAAATCGACGAGCGAACATCCAGACATCGGCACGTCCGAGCGTCCTCGCGGCTGTCCGCGCCAAGGTCGGCGGCTACCGAAGGTGATGGAGGTGCCAACACCAGCGCGCCGATGGCCTCTACTCTGGGCTGATGCGTCTGCCAGTCAGCACCCGTGTCCTGCTGATCCTGCTCGGCCTCGGCGTGGCCGCAGTGGGCGTCGTCGGTTTGCTCTCCGAGTGGCCCTTGGGTACCCCCATGATCGTGCTGGTCTTCGGCCTGCTGATGGTCACCGTGGCTGCCATCGGTTCCATGCCCAACCTCAACTGGCGCGAGGGCACCATCCTCTGGCCCGACCCGAAACTCTACGAGCGTCTCGACTTGCTGGAGAAGGCGCTTAAGGACTTGAGGGAAACCGACACTCAGCTCGCCGTGAAGGCCGAGAGCGACGCCGAGGTGCTCGACTACATCCTGTCCCGGTTGCCCGCCCCACCTGACGGCGACGAGTACGACAGCGACCATGCCCGGCTGGCAGTATGGGAGGAGAGATTGGGCGAGACTGAGCACGAGATCACCTCTCGCTACTACAGCGGCGAGGACTACGACGACGGGATTAGCATCCAAGGACTGGAGATGACGCGCGACGATCAACGACGCGACATCCGCCTCGAAAGTCGCCGCCTCAAGGCTAAGAAGCGCTTCGGTCCGGCCCGCTACGACGGCCACCACCCAACGCGCGAAATATGACTGATGGCAGCAATGCCAGTTGATCGGTCGGTACCACGCGGGAGGCGGAGACAGGAGAAGTAGCCATATGTCACCGTGCGTCACCGCCGGTGATGAACGCTAGTCCAACCGGAGCGGCAGATCAGTACACCACCTGACTCGGTTAGCCACCCGGTCCCGTCGATGCAGGGAAAGGTCAGTATCCGCTCATCGGCGCGACCACCCGCGATCGTCGCTGTGCACTCGTTACGCATTGTAACGCTCGGATCGCGGCATGAGAGCATACGTGATCTTGACACTTGCGAGACACTCCCGCCGCCGGACGTGGCCCGAACTCGGCGGGGTGCGCTTGGCCGGATCCACCTCGGCAGGGCCGGTACATTGACAACGAGCGTCGGGAATCGCAGCGGCTGTTGGCGCAGGTGACGGATACCCGTCACTCAGGGTCGCAGGTCCGTAGCTTGTCAACTATGGTCGGACGTACCTGACGAACGTGAGCGACCTTCAGGCGAGGCTGCTCCGCGACCGGGGAGGCCGGCTCGGTGAGCGTCGACGAGGTCAAGGCTCAGCTGGGCAGGGGCCTGGAGAGCGCCCGCAGCAGCAGGAACACCTTGCAACAGGCGGCTGCGGCAGCGGGCGAGGCCCTGGAGTTGGCGACCTACACCTGCCAGGGCAGCAACCACGAACGGGCGACCGACGCCCTGAACAAGGCCACGTCCGCGCTCCGCGAGATCAAGTTGACGATCGCCCGACTGGACGCCGGCACCGAACTGGTCGAGACGTACCGCACGGGTTTGTAATGTCCGGGACGGTCGCCGAGGTCATCGCCCAGCTCACTCGGGCATCCACCGGCCTCAGCTCGGCCGCAGTGACAGCCCTGCGCGCCCAGCAGGAAATGACCGACGCGCACCAGGTCCTCTCCGCCGCGAGCGCTGGCGCATCGGCGCACGCTGTCACCAACGCGACCACCGAGTGGGAGACCGCCGCAGACAAGGCCGGAAAGGTCGCCCGCCTGCTCATGGAGGCCGTCGGCCACCTCAACGCCTACGCCAACCGTATCGCCCCCGGCTCGGCACCCACCGAACCAACGCTCACCGGCCCGACCGGCGATGAACTCCTCGCCGACACCACCAAGCGCTCCGAGGCACAGCGCAACGTTGGTGGCTTCCTCGGTAAGCTTGCCCGCAAGTCAGACGACGTCCAGGACAGCGCCAAGACCATGGGCGAGATGGCGGAGAAGGTCGCGCAGGTGATCCGTACGCCAGCCGGTAGTGGCGGCACGCAGTCGGCGGGCACCTCGTCTCCATCGATCGTCCCCGCCACACCGACCCGCATCGACGCCGCCGACGCCGTTGGCAATCTGGTCGTCGTCGGTCTCGTAGCGGGTATCGCAATCCACAGGACAGGCCAGATAGCCAGCAGGCAGATAGCGAGGTTGCGAAAGAAATGGTCGCAAGACAAGAGCTGAGTGACCTCATCCGGGCGATGGCCAGACAGGACTGGGGCTCAGTTGATCGACACCTCACCGAGCTCAACCGGATCGGCTGGGCCGGGGGCAGCCAGACCATCGGAGCGGCGTTCGCGCTCGCCGTCAACCGCAGGTTCGGCTCGTCAGACGATCTTCGGGGGGTTGCCTCCTTCGTGGCTGATACGAGGAAGCGCTACCAGGAAGGCGAGCAGTTCTCTGCCCTGGCGATGGAAGGCATGATCCGGGCAGCCCTCGGCGAGCCGGACCTGATCGACGACATCGATGCGGAGACCGCCTTCTCGATGCAGATCGCCGTGCTCGGCACACTGCTGCAAGACCGACAGTGGACCGAGGTTGAGCTGGAGGAGTTCATCCGCGAAGTCGAGGAGACCGCCGCTCAGTACATGTAGTCGCCACCCTCGCCTGCTGATGATCCACAGCGGCTGTTCGACTTGACACGCTGAGGATGCGTCAGACCAGGCGCATCCGATCGCCCGGCTCAGGTGAGGCGGGCGGCGAGGGTGTCGAGGTCGTCGACGAACCAGACCTGGTTGCCCCGGTTCGACTCGACGACCAGGTCACGCAGTGCCGTACTGCCGGCGGTGTGGCCGGTGATGTCGCCGACCACGACCAGCCGCAGCCGGTAGTTGACGAACTTCTGCATGATGCCGCCGGCCAGCCCGCTGCGCAGCGCGAAGAAGCGTTCATCCAGCCGCGTGACCGGGATCGCGACGATCTCGGCACCGGCGAACGTCTGGCCGATCACATCCAGCGCATCCTGCTCACTGGCGATTGTCGGCCCGTCGGCGGCGCAGACCAGCACCGGTACGCCGGCCAGTTCGACGATCTCGTCAGCCATCACCGCGTACCCCGTCTCTGTTGTCCGTCCGGAACATTCCGCTGCCCGCGCGCGTCACCGCGTCGATCGTGGACAGGATCTCCGCGACCGCGTCCGGGCCACCGAAGACGACGATCTTCAGCCGGTCTCGCGCCGGGTCGTACCCGGTCTGCAGCCGCAGCGGCGGCGCGGCCGATGCCCGGCTGCCGCCCTGCGCCCCGGCGACCAGCAGGGTGCTCAGCCGGTCGGCGTCGGCGGACGTCAAGCCGTCGATGTCGACCACCGCGGAGACCTCGACCACCGGGTCGGCCGGCTCGGCGGAGCCGGCGGCCCCGGCCGGGCGGCCGGTGAACGCGTCCAAGTCGGCCGGTGCGATCCGGTACTGCTTGCCGATCCGTACGGCCGGCAGCCGTCCGTCCCGGATGTAACTACGCACCGTACGCACGTGCAGGTCAAGCTGCGCTGCGACTTCCTCCACCGACAGCCAAGACTTCGCCATTCTTCCCCATCAGCATCTATTTGATGTACGACAGGGAAGTTTAGCGCATCGGTCGGCCACCGACCACGATCCGGACCGGTCACCGCCCGCCACCCCGGTTTGTCGCACCGGGGCGATACAACTTCTCGGGTACGGATCACCGGTCCGCAGCCCGCCGTCTGAGATGACGGCTGACGACGGCTGCGGTCGACACCCCTGGAGGGCAACCCAGTGGACGCGGACGACGCCGCCTGGCAGCGGCGAAGCATGGTACGGGTGGTGCCCACCGCACGACCCCGCAAGCTGGCGAAGGTCCCCTTCGTCGAGATGGCCGACGGACGCCTGCAGGGCGTCGTGTCCAGCGGCTCGGACATCGGGCGGGTGTACGTGTCGTCGGTCGCCGCCGGCAGCTACGAGGTCAGCTGCAGCACCAACAACAACCGGCCGTGCGGCGGGCTGCGCGGCGGCGACTACGCGTGCAACCACCTGACCGCGCTCGCCGACGAGGCCATCGTGCAGTACGGCGGCGACCGGGTCGCCCGCTTCCTGCGGCTGGAGACCAACGACGAGGTGACCAACGGCAGCGAGATCTTCTGGGCGATCGGCCGGACCACCCTCGCCGGCGCGTCGCCGGCGGCGGCCGTGTTCAGCCGGTTCCTGCACCACCTGTCCTATCTGGACCTGCCGGGGGCGGTCGAGCCGCTGCCCGAGTTGAGCTGGTTCCCGGCCGGGGCGGGGGCCCGCTGATGCGCGGGGCACAGCTCGACGACCTGCGCGACGGCGTACCGGCCGGGGTCGCCGAGGCACTCGCCGTGGTCGACCGGTTCGACCAGGCGATGACCGGCGGCTTCGGCCGACTCGACCCGAAGGGTACGGCGGCCCTGGCCGAGCTGGCCGGCGCGGTCTCGGCCACCCCGCTCGGCGCGGCGGCGGCCGAAGCCGTCGACAAGGTGACCGCCGGCTCGGTCGGCGAGGAGCAGTTGCTGCTGCTGGCCGCCGCCCGTACGGCGGTGGTGGGCGCGGTGCACGACGCGCTGCGGGACCGGCTCGACGGCACGCTCGGCCGCGACCGGGCGCAGTGGTCGGCACCGGCCACGGCCGCCGCCCCGGCCGACGGACGACTGTTGGCGGCCCGTTCCTGGCTGGCCGAGCTGGCCCTCGCCGGCTGGCGCAACGTCGACCACGATCTGGTGTCGGCCAGCCAGCAGGCACTGACCGCGCTGCTCGCCGACCCGGCCCGACGCCGGATCGCGGTGCTGCTCGACGGGCTCGCCAACGAGCTGCGCTACACCAGCCCGGTGGCCACCATGGAGCGGATTCCGGCGCGCCGCTGGGCCGACCTGTGGACCCGCGCCATGCTGTTGACCAGCCCGCAGGGCGGGCCGGCAGCGCCGGAGACGGTATCCGGCCGACTGCTGATCGTCGGCGCCGACGTGCAGGAGCACGCCACCGCCGTACAGCTGCAGGTGCACGCGGTGCTGGAGGCCGCCGGCGGTGCCGGCGACGCCGACCGGTCCCGGCTGGTCCGGGTCAACGTGTCCGCCGCCAAGGTCGACACGATCGTCGGCCCGGTGGTGTGGCAGCTGCTCGCCGACCATCCGGTGCTGCTCGCCGCCCTGGCCGGCCGGCTCAGCCTGGACGTCACCGACCTGCCGCTGCTGCCCGGCGGCGACCTGCTCTGGCGCGACGACCAGGCCCGACCCGGCGAGCCGACCGACCCGTTCGCCGTCGCCCGGGTGCAGCTCGGTGAGGCGCTCGCCCCGGCCATACCGCCGCTGGACCGGCACCCGGTCGCCATCGCCGAGCCGGTGCTGCTGGAGGGCTACTCCGTGGTCACCGACGACGCCGGGATCGGCTTCGAGGTCGACGGCACCCGGGTGACCGTCGACGTCGACCGGCTGCCCGGTTGCGGGCCGGTCACCGCCGAGCTGCTGGCCAAGTCGTCGGCCTGCATCGGACTGCTGCGCTGGGACGGTGACGCGGCGGCCGGCCCCGGCTGGTCGGTGCAGCCGATCGGCATGCAGGCGACGGTGAAGCGCAAGCAGGTCGACCTGCACACCGGCGACTGGGCGCAGGGGCCGACCGACCCCAAGGTCGCCAAGGCGGTGGCCCGCTCCGGCGACAGCGTCGCGATGCTCCGGGAGCGGGCGGGACGGTTGCTGCGCAAATGACCGATTCGATGATCAACTATCACGAGAACCGGCGCCAGGTGCTCTACTGGCGGCTGCTGGCCCGGCTGTTCGACGGGCAGGAGCAGGCCGCGCTGGAACGCACCAGCATGGCGGTGGTCGACGAGCTGGGGCTGCCGGCCGCGCTGCTCGACCCGGCGGTCTCCATCGACACCGTCGTGCAGCGGTTCCCGGAACTGGCCGACGAGCTGCCCGGCCTGCTCGTGCCGCCGGCTGAGGACGAGAGCGCCGGCGAGGCGTCGGTGCAGGTCGGGGCCGACGAGGTACGCCGGGCGGCGCTGGCGTCGAAGCTGCTGCTCAACGTCTTCGCCACCGGCAGCGGTGACGTGTCGGCCGGTCAGCTGGCCGGCTGGCAGGCCGACGCCGGCTGGTACCAGCAGGCCTGCGGTGCCACGCCGGGGCGCCGCGACGGGGTGCTCGGCACCATCGAAGCCGACCTGGTACGCCGGATGCGGCTGCGCGAAGTGCTGGCCGATCCGGCGCTGGCCCGCCAGCTCACCCCGAGCATGTCGCTGATCGAGCAGCTGCTGCGGGACAAGTCGAACCTGTCCGGGGTGGCGCTGGCCAACGCCAAGGCGCTGATCCGCCGGTTCGTCGACGAGGTCGCCGAGGTGCTCAAGACCCAGGTGCAGCAGACCAGCGTCGGCACCATCGACCGGTCGGTCCCGCCGAAGCGGGTGTTCCGCAACCTCGACCTGAACCGCACCATCTGGAAGAACCTGCCGAACTGGAGTCCGGCCGACGAGCGGCTCTACGTCGACCGGCTGTACTACAAGCAGACCGCGAAGCGGACCACCCCGGCCCGCATGATCGTCGTGGTCGACCAGTCCGGCTCGATGGTCGACGCGATGGTCAACTGCACCATCCTGGCCTCGATCTTCGCCGGGCTGCCCAAGGTGGACGTGCATCTGGTCGCGTACGACACCCGGGCGCTGGACCTGACGCCGTGGGTGCACGACCCGTTCGAGGTGCTGCTGCGCACCCAGCTCGGTGGCGGCACCGACGGCACGGCCGCGTTGGAGCTGGCCCGGCCGAAGATCGCCGACCCGCGCAACACGGTACTGGTGTGGATCTCCGACTTCTACGAGTGGAAGTCGCAGGAGGTCTTCGACGGGCTGCAGGCGGTGCACCGCAGCGGAGCCAGGCTGATCCCGGTCGGCTCGGTCTCCAGCGGCGGCCAGCAGAGCGTCAACCCGTGGTTCCGGAAACGGCTCAAGGACCAGGGCACCCCGGTGCTGTCCGGGCACGTCCGCAAGCTCGTCGTCGAGCTCAAGAACTTCCTCACCTGACCCCTTTTCCACTCCCCCACACGAGCACCGTCGACTAGGAGAAACCGCACCATGACCGCAGAGATGCTGCGCGCCCCCGCCGAGATCAAGTACGCCGAGGAGCTCGACTGGCTCGAATCGATCGACGACAGCCCGAAGCCGTACTCGTGGCGGTTGAGCCCGAAGATGGTGCGCCTGTTCATCCTCGGTTCCGAGCGCGCCGACGGCCTCGACCGGGAGGTCCCGCAGAAGTGGTTCGGTGACCGCAGCTTCGTCGAACGCAGCATCGTCACCCTGGCCTCCGACCGGGGGCTGCTGCTGATCGGTGACCCGGGCACCGGCAAGAGCTGGCTGGCCGAACTGCTCGCGGCCGCGATCTGCCGCAACTCGACCCTGGTGGTGCAGGGCACCGCCGGCACCACCGAGGACCACATCAAGTACTCGTGGAACGTGTCGATGGTCATCGCCAAGGGCCAGTCCCGGCAGTCGATGATCCCGTCGCCGATCATGACCGCGATGGAGCAGGGCGTCATCGGCCGGTTCGAGGAGCTGACCCGCTCCACCAGCGACGTGCAGGACGCGCTGATCTCGATCCTGTCCGAGAAGTACGTCTCCATTCCCGAACTGGACTCGGACAACATCGTCTTCGCGCAGCCCGGTTTCTCCATCATCGCCACCGCGAACAGCCGGGACCGGGGCGTCAACGATCTGTCGTCGGCGCTCAAGCGACGGTTCAACTTCGTCCGGATCCCGGTGATCACCAACCGGCGCAGCGAAGCGGAGATCGTCCGGTTCCGCACCACCGAGCTGCTGCGTCGCCACCAGATCGAGCTGGAGGTGCCACCGACCCTGCTGGACGTGTTGCTGCAGAGCTTCGCCGACCTGCGTAAGGCCGCCGCGTCGGCGACCAGCGACGACGAGAAGCTGGAGTCGGCGCTGTCCACCGCCGAGCAGATCGGTGTGCTGGAGGACGCGATCCTGCACAGCCAGTTCTTCGGTGACCGGACGCTGCGCGCCGAGACCCTGGCCAGCTCCATGGTCGGTTCGCTGGCCCGGCGCAGCCCGGAGGACCTGGCGATCCTGAACAAGTTCTGGCACGGGGTGATCGAGCCGCGCAGCAAGGCCGACGGTGGCGAGTGGCCGGCCTTCCTCGAAGGCGGCCGGCAGAGCATCGCGACCCTGTCATGAGCGAGCCCGTCATGAGCGAGCCCGTCACGGGTGCGCCGTCGGACAGCCGGTTCGGGGCGCTGCGGGAGCAGTTGGCGGACGCCGCGACGGCGTTCGCCGACTCGCCCGACGCGCTGACCGACATCCTCGCCGGCCTGGTCGACGACGTCGACCACGCGCTCGGCGAGGAGCTGGAAATCTTTCCGGTCTGCCATCACTCCCCGTCGTCGGCGCTGGCGATGGTCCGCCGGCTGCGCGACAAACAGCCCAAGGTGATCTATGTGGAGCTGTGCGAGGACCTGCAGCCGCTGCTGATCGAGCTCCGCAACTGCGAGCTGCCGGTGGCGTTGCAGGCCTTCGCCAGCGACCTGGACGGCTTCCCCGCCGGGGCCGGTCCGTTGAGCGTGATCGCGCCGATCACCGAGGCGTCCGCCGAGTACCAGGCGATCGCGTACGCGCTGGAGACGCCGGGGGTGGAGCTGCTGCTGGTGGACCGCTCCACCGACCACGTCTTCCAGTGGCAGTCCGACGACCGGACGGACCCGGCCGCCCCGGCGGACGGCGACGACGAACCGGCACGGCAGGACCAGCAGCAGGGCCAGAGTCAGCAGCAGGGCCAGGCAACCGGCGAGGACGACGAGAAGGCGCTGCACGGCGACGCCGTCGGTGTCGGCATCGGCGACCTGCGCCCCGGGTTCGCCGAGTTGGAGGCGTACCTGCTGCACCACGGCAAGGTGCGGCACTGGTCGGAGTGGTGGGACCAGTACGTCGAGCAGCCGCTGATCGGCGCCGACCACGACACGTACCGGCAGGTCATGGTCATGATCGGCAGCCTGTTCCGGCGGCTGCGGCCGAGCGACGCGGCGCGACTCGACCGCGACGAGGACCGGGAACGCTACATGTGGACCCGGATACGCGACCACCTCGCCGCCTACGGTGCCGACCCGGCCGACTGCCTGTACGTCTGCGGCGCGTTCCACGCCGCCAGCCGGGTCGAGCAGTTCGGCGTCCGGTCGACCGCGCCGTTCGAGATCACCGCGCCGACCGGCACCAAGTGGCGGTACGGGCTGATCCCGTCCAGCCACTCGGCGATCGAGGCACAGTTCGGGCTGGCCGGCGGCACGGTGTCGATCGCCGCCAGCACCTGGCGCAAGGCGCTGACCGGCAGCAAGGTCACCCCGTACCGGCTGGCCGGGCAGCAGGGTGGGCGCAAGAGTTCGGCCCGCAAGCCGAAGAAGGCGGCGCCGCCAGCGACCGACGGTACGGCGGCCGACGCTACGGGTGACGACCGACTCAGCGGCTTCCTGGCCGCCCCGGGCCGGCCCGGTGAGCTCGACGAGGCCGAGTTGCGCGGCTGGTCGGTCGACATCGTCCGGCTGGCCCGGCGCAACGGCTACCTGGCCAGCACCGCCGACGCGATCGCCATCTTCGAGACGGCGGTGCTGCTGGCCGGGATGCGCAACCGGCGCCGGCCCACCCCGTACGACTTCGCCGACGCCGCGGTCACCTGCATCGAGAAGGACGTGGTGCCGGGCCGGCGCGACGTACGCCGGCTCTGCGAGATCATGTTCGGCGGTGACCGGATCGGTCGGGTCGGCTACGACGCGATGCCGCCGCTGGCCCGGGACGTCTACGACCGGCTGGCACCCATCGGGTTGGACCCGAAGCGGCGTACCGTCCAGCGGGCGCTGCTGGACCTGCACGGCCAGCCGGAGCTGCGACCTTGCTCCGATCTGCTGTGGATGCTGCGACGGCTGCTGCCACCGGAGGTGGTCCGGCCGATCATGGGCGAGCGGCGGCTCGGCGAAAAGTCGGTCCAGGAGAGCTGGGACGTCGCGATCGGTCGCCACCAGCGGTCGATCATCGAGCTCGGCTACGAGGGCGTGACCATCGAGCAGGTGCTCGAGCAGCGGCTGCGCCGGGCGGCCTGGGATCCCCAGGCCACGGCGGCGCACGCCCTCGGCGCGGTGGAGGAGTCGCTGCTGTTCCTGCAGAACCGGCGGCTCACCGACGAGCTTGGCGCCCGTGCCGTGCAGTTACTCGCCGCCGAACGCACCGCCGACGGGGCACCGGAGGTGTTGCAGCGGATCCGGCAGCTGCTGGCGTACTACCGCACTAGCGGTGAGCCGGAGCTGCCGGCCTGGTGCCAGGACTTCGTCAGCACCGGGTACGCCCATTACTGCACCCTGCTGCCGACCGCGTTCGTCGACGACGAGACCGGGCTGCGGCAGGTGGCGGCGATGCTGGGCTTCCTGATGACCATGGAGAGCGTCGCCATGGCGTTGGGTTGCGACCGGACCCAGCTGGAGCTGGCGGTCCGCCAGTCTCATCCGGAGGCACCGGCGAAGATCGCGTTGCACTGGGCGGCGCAGTCCCAGCTCGGTCAGCTGCCGCTGGCCGAGCTGCGCGAGCGGTGCGCCGATCTGCTGGCCAGCCCGCTCACCGTCGGGACGTTCCCGCACTACCTGAGCGGGTTCGTGCAGGCGTTGGAGCCGGTGCCGACGTTGACACCGTTCGTGGTGGAGGTGCTGTCGGCGGCGTTCGGTCAGCTGCCCGACCCGGTGCTGCTGCCCTGGCTGCCGATGCTGATCACCACGCTGCGCGAGCAGGCCGGCGAGTTGGTGCCGATCCTGGTCCGAGAGGCCGGCCGAACCTTCCCGGCCTCGCTGCCGGCGCTGGACTCCTGGACCCCGCCCTGGGCCGCGGCCGCCCCAACCGCCACGCAGACCGGGATGCCCGGCGGCGGGACGGCGCCTGCGGCGGAGGCTGCCCGGTACGCGATGTCCGGGCCGGCACCGGAGCTGCTGGCCGAGTTCCCGTTGGCCGCCGTGGCGGTGGCGGACCTGCTGGACTGCGCCGCCGATCCGGTCGGTGGCGCAGTCGCCGCGCCACCGGCCGCCGGGGATCCGGCGGTGGCCGACCTGCTGGTGCGGTTCCCGGCCAGCGCCTCCGGGATCGCCGCCCACGTCGGACTGGTCCCCGCCGCCGGCTGACGGTGGTCCGGGGGCGCCGGTGCCGGCGGTGTACCGCCGGCACCGGCGAGGCGGGCCACTCGTACCCCTCGACATGCTAGGTTTGCCGCGTTGCAGTTGATTTCTTCATGCCGTCTGCCTGATCGCAGCCGGCAGCAGCCGGGCATTGGCAGATTCTGCCGGTCTCTCCGGACGGAGATTGATGAGTGCGGCAGCAGAGGTCCGCACGTCGCGGACCCGTCACCGGCTAGGAGCAGACATGGCAATCGGCACCGTGAAGTGGTTCAACGCTGACAAGGGTTTCGGCTTCATCACCCAGGACAGCGGAGAAGCTGACGTCTTTGCCCACTTCACCGCGATCGCGTCCAGCGGTTTCCGTACCCTCGAAGAGAACCAGCGGGTGGAGTTCGACGTCGAGCAGGGCCAGAAGGGCCTGCAGGCGGCCAACATCCGGGTGATCTGAGGTTGTCCCCGTCCCTCGGGACGCGACCGTCGACGGCGTCGTCCCAGGGCGGGCTGGCACCGGATCCCCTGCAACGGCAACTCTTCGACGACGCCGCCGGCGCCGACAGCGGCGGAGCGGACCAGCTCCGACTGACCAGGGTGCCGCTCGCGGCGGAGATCCAGCTGTTCCTCGCCGACGATCCGACCCTGCTCTGGGCCCGGTTGGAAGCCGCCGCCGGCCGGCGGCTACCGCCGCCGTACTGGGCTTCGGCGTGGGCCGGCGGCCAGGCACTGGCCCGCTACCTGCTCGACAACCCCGGCCTGGTCGCCGGGCGGCGGGTGCTCGATGTCGCCTCCGGCTCCGGGCTGGTCGCGATCGCGGCGGCGATGGCCGGTGGCGCGACGGTCACCGCCAACGACATCGATCCGTACGCCGCGACGGCGATAGCGCTCAACGCCGTGGTCAACGACGCCCGGCTCACCACCACCGTTGACGACCTGCTCGACGGCACCGTGACCGAGGTGGACCTGGTGCTGGCCGGCGACGCGTTGTACAACGCCGAACTCGCCACCCGGGTGCTGCCGTTCCTCAGCCGGCTCGCCGACCGGGGCGTGCAGGTGTTGGTGGGTGACCCGGGCAGGGGCCACTGCACCTTCGACCGGCTCGAACCGGTCGTCAGCTACCACCAGCTGAACGCAGGCGCTGCCGAGGACTCGTTGCTCGACCGTACCCAGGTACTGACCCTCCTGCCGCATCGCTGACTTGAAGTCAGCAAGTGAGCGCGGAAGCGGTGCAGGGCCGCCGCGTGGTCCCGGCGCGCCGGACGGCGCAACCGGGACCACGGCCAGCGGTCGCCGTACGGCTATCCGACCGGTACCGGCCCCGCGTTGCCGGGCAGCCGGGTGACGCTGGGTGGCAGCTGGGCCGCACCGGTGGACCGGCTCGCCGACGCGTCGGTCGGGCAGAGCGCGGTCAGCAGCAGTGTCTGCCAGGCGATGTCGACCGGGTGCGCGTCCGGGAACCCGACCTCGTAGTGGCTGAGGTTGATGCCGGTGGAGAGCTGGCGTGCGCCGTCCCGGCTGTGCAGCGAGATCGTCAGGTGGCCGAGCACCGCGCCGTCGTGCCCCCAGAACTCGCCGCACGGCAGCGGCGCCGAGTAGATACCGAGCCCGTAGCCGCCGAATTGCGGTGCGGACGGGTCGAACGGGACCGTGGTGAGCATCTCGTCGAGGGTGTCCGCGTCGAGCAGTTCACCGCCGAGCAGCGCCCGGTAGAACGTGTTCAGGTCGGCGGTGGTGGCGATCATCTCGCCGGCGGTCCACGCCCAGCTCATGTTGAACTCGCCGAGGTCCCGCACACCGTACGACGCGAAGTAGGCGCCACCGTGCGGGCCGCGGATCGTCGGGTCGACGCCGGGGAAGTAGGTGCCGGTCAGCCGCAGCGGCCGCAGGACACGCCGCTGCACCTCGGCAACGGGATCGTTGCCGGTGACCGCCTCGATCAGCAGTCCGGCGAGGATGTAGTTGGTGTTGGAGTAGCTGAACGCCGCGCCGGGCGCGTTGGTCGGCGGCATCGCCAGGCCCGTCGCAACCAGATCCGCCGGCGGGTACGTGGTGACCTGCATCTGGCTGATGGCGGCGTTCGAGGTGATCATGGCGTTGGTGTAGTTGCCGATGCCACTGGTGTGGTTGAGCAGCATCCGTACCGTGACCTGCTCGCCGACCTCGCCGGGCACCGTCTCGGGCAGCCACTGCCCGATCGGGTCGTCGAGCCCGAGCCGGCCTTCGTCAACCAGCAGGAGCACCGTGGTGGCGACGAACGTCTTGGTGATGCTGCCGATCCGGTGCCGCATCCACGGCTGCATCGGGCGGGGTTTGGTGGCGTACGCGTGGCCGGCGGCGGCCTGCCACTCGTGCCGGCCGTCGCGGACGGCGGCCAGGACGCCGGGTACGCCGGCTTCCGGCACGTCCTCGAGTACGGACTGCAGCTCGGCGCGGTCGATAGCGCCGCCGGACGAGCCGCCCGACGTGGATCCACCGGCGGACGGACCGGCGGACGGGCTGGGTCGTGCTGCGGCAGAAGCCGGCACGACGGCGATCGCCGCCACCAACGTCACGCTGGTGGCGGCGACCCGGAGTGTCCTGAAAAGGCTAGACATACTTACAGGTTGACGGCCTAACCGGTGTGACGCATCGTGCTCAGGTGCGAGAGCCGGCTCCCGCTGGCGGACGATCCGGCCTCCTGCCCGCCGTCGGTCGGCTGACCGTCCTACCCGGAACCCGCCAGCCGAAGCCGGCGGTGTTCACTCTGGAGCGCAGACGGTCACCGTTGCCCGCCGCCGTACGGTCAGCAGCAGCGCGACGCCGAGCGCCACCGCGACCGCACCGACGCCGACGACCGTTCCGACCGACGCGCCGGTGATCGGCAGTTCGTCGCCGTCCCCGGCCCCGCCGCCACCCGGTTCACCGTCCGGGTCGTCGCCCGCGCCGGTGAAGACGATGGCGACGGTGTTGTTCGACGGGTCGGACTCGGTCGACGGCCCGACGCTCTCGGCGACGATCGTCCCGTCCGTACCCGGCGTTGATTTGATCTTGAGTTGGAGGGTGTGGGTGATCCGCCCGCCGCCGGACGCGGTGGCCGGGAAGAGGCTCTCGAAGTTGCACCGCAGCGCCGGCGACTCGGGCAGCCGGGTGCCCGGCTCGCCCTCGGTGTGGCACCAGTCGGACGGCAGCAGGACGGTGCCCGACGGCGCGGTGACGGTCACACCCGGACCGCCGCCGTCGGACGGCCCGTTGTTGACGACGGTGAAGGTCAGGTCGACGGTCTCGCCCGGCGCACCGGTCACCGGCTCGGCCGTCACCGCGATGTCGAACGTGTTCGGCTTGGTGTGGACGGCGAAGTAGTCGACGTTGTCCTCAGTGTCAATCTCCTCGAGCAGCGCCGCCGCCGAACGGCCGGCCGACAACTGGGCCTTCGCCAGCGCCTCGTTGATCGACTTCCCGCTTGCCGTCGACGCCCGCATCGGCGACCCGCCGCCACCGCCGAGCCGCACCTCGAACGACCCACTCGTCTCACCCGGACCGGCCAGGTTGTTGCCGAAGTACAGGTCGAACAGCGACTCGCCCTGCTCGTCGACGAGGAACAGGGTCTCCCCCGGCGCCAGCGGGATGGTCAGTGCGCAGCTGACCCGACTCGGGCCGTACGCGTACCCCTCCGTCTTCGGGTCGTTCGGCCAGTAGGAGACGTAGTCACAGTCGGTGTACTGGTCGACGAAGCCGACTCCGGTCGGCAGGTCCAGCCCGATCGTGTAGCTGTCGGCGGTGCTGTCACCCTCGTTGAGCACTGCGGCGTACAGCGGGGCGGTGTCGCCCGGCCCGACCGGATCCGCTGCGCTGTTGATGTCGTCGACCATGGCGACCAGGTCGGGGCCGGAGGCCAGTACGGTCACCGGGATGGTCTCGGTGTTGTTGGCCGGGTTGGCGTCCTGCTCGGCCGAGCTGATGGTGACGGTCATGGTGCCGGCGTCACCCGGCGTGGCACCGGCCCGGCTGACCAGCCGCACCGGGTAGATGTGATCGGTCAATCCGGCGGCGAGGGCACCGTACGCGCAGCTGACGACCCGGTCGGCGATTTCGCAGCCGGGGTGGTAGCCCGCGGCCAGCTGCACCGCGTCGTCGACGCCGGTGGCGTCGACGACGATGGTCACGTCGCTCGCCGGCGCATCGCCGTAGTTGTAGACGTACATGCCGAGGGTGACGCCGGAGTTGTCCACCTCGGCGACCGGCTCCCGGTCGAACGAGACGAACAGGTCCGGCCCCGGGTTCTGGGCGGCGGCCGGAGCGGCCGCGGCAACGACGAGGGCACCGGCGAGCAGGGTGCCGGCTCCGAACCGGCGCCAGCCGGCTGCGTTCAGCATCATGATTCTCCTGTGGACGGGACAGGAGCCGGACTCTATCGACAGTCCACGAGGTCTGCCACCCCGATTCCGCCACCGGGACCAGATTGCGTCCGAGATTTCACCCGCGCTTCGAACTACTCCGCAGCTGCTCGAAGTCGGTGGTCAACGCGAACGGGTCGGCCACCCGTACCGGCTCCCGGCGGTGCATCTCGGCGGCCAGCTCCCGACCGGCCCGGGAGATTCGCCCGCGTAGCGCCCCGGCCTGGCCACCGCTGTCTGCGGCCTGGTCGCCGACCTTCTCCCCGGCCCAGTCCTCGGGGCCGGCGAAGACGGCGGTCGGCAGCACCACCGCACGCAGGTAGGCGAACATCGGCCGCAGGGCGTGCTCCAAGGTGAGCGAATGCCGGGCGGTGCCGCCGGTGGCACCGACCAGGACCGGCTTGTCGAGCAACGCACCCTCCGGCAGTACGTCGAAGAAGGCCTTGAACAGCCCGCTGTACGCGGCGTTGAACACCGGGCTGACCGCGACCAGTCCGTCGGCGGCCGCCACCGCGTCCAACGCCTGCTTCAACGCCGGTGCCGGGAAACCGGTCAGCGCGTTGTCGACCACCTCGTGGGCGTGGTCGCGTACCTCGATCACCGTCGTCTCCAGCTGCCCGCCGAGGCCGGCCAGCTCGTCGCGGACCGCCGCGGCGAGCTGGTCGGCGAGCAGCCGGCTGGTCGACGGCTGCCGTACGCCGGCGGTGACGACCGCCAGCCGACGGCGGCCGGTGCTCGTGGTCATCGCCGTCACACCGAAGCCGGCGCGGCCGAGTCCGCGTCAGCCGTACTGTCTGCTGTGCTGCCGTCCGCGGCGGCGACCAGGGAGGCGTGGGTGGGTGCGTCCGGCACGTGTACCGGCCGGCCCACCGCGAACTCGCGCCGCAGCACCGGCACGACCTCCTCGCCGAGCATGTCCAACTGCTCCAGCACCGTCTTCAACGGCAGACCGGCGTGATCGACCAGGAACAGCTGCCGCTGGTAGTCGCCGACGTACTCGCGGAAGGTCAGCGTACGGTCGATGACCTGCTGCGGGCTGCCGACGGTCAGCGGCGTCTGCGAGCTGAAGTCCTCCAACGACGGACCGTGCCCGTAGACTGGGGCGTTGTCGAAGTACGGCCGGAACTCGCGCACCGCGTCCTGCGAGTTGCGGCGCATGAACACCTGCCCGCCGAGGCCGACGATCGCCTGGTCGGCGGAGCCGTGGCCGTAGTGGGCGAAGCGCTCCCGGTAGAGCCCGACCATCCGCTGGGTGTGCTCCTTCGGCCAGAAGATGTGGTTGGCGAAGAAGCCGTCGCCGTAGTAGGCGGCCTGCTCGGCGACCTCCGGGCTGCGGATCGAGCCGTGCCAGACGAACGGCGGTACGCCGTCGAGCGGGCGCGGCGTCGAGGTGAAACTCTGCAGCGGGGTACGGAACTTGCCCTGCCAGTTGACGACGTCCTCGCGCCACAGCCGGCGCAGCAGGTCGTAGTTCTCGATGGTCAGCGGGATACCGTTGCGGATGTCCTGGCCGAACCACGGGTAGACGGGGCCGGTGTTGCCGCGCCCCATCATCAGGTCGACCCGGCCGTCGGCGAGGTGCTGCAGCATCGCGTAGTCCTCGGCGATCTTCACCGGGTCGTTGGTGGTGATCAGCGTGGTCGCGGTGGACAGCAGCAGCCGCTCGGTCTTCGCCGCGACGTAGCCGAGCATGGTGGTCGGCGACGACGGCACGAACGGCGGGTTGTGGTGCTCGCCGGTGGCGAAGACGTCCAGGCCGACCTCTTCGGCCTTGAGCGCGATGGCGACCATGGCCTTGATCCGCTCACGCTCGGTCGGCTCCCGACCGTTGGTCGGGTCGACGGTGACGTCACCGACGCTGAAGACGCCGAACTGCATGGTCTGCTCCTCCTCGCGGCGAGGGCCGGTTGGAATTCCCTCGGACTACCCGGCCAAACATAGTTGCTGCGTCAACTATTCCGCGAACGCGCCGTCGATGAGGTGGGCCTCCAGCGCCCGTAGGAACCGCTCGATGTCGTCGGTCGAGAAGTAGGTGGTGTCGGCGGTGAGTGCCAGCCCCAACCCGTCCGGGCGGTCGACGATCTCGATCCGGGTACGCCAGGTGAAGCGCTCGATCCGCTCGGCGAGCCGGAACGTGGTGCCGGCCGACGCGCCGCGTACCGCCGCCTCGTCGACGTCGCGGCCGAACAGGTCGCTGTCCGCCGACAGCCGGATGTCGTTGAGGTAGCAGTGCGGGTTCACCCCGGTCGCGTACGGCAGGCCGGCCGCGCCGAACGCGTCGCTGAGCGTCTGCGGGTCGTAGTAGGCGTGCCGGTACCCGTCGAGCGCCGCCCGCCACACCCGGGGCAGCAGGTACGCCATCCGACGGTCACCGCTCAGGTCGACCGGCACCAGGGCCAACTGGTTCAGCTTGGCGATCGCCTCCGGGTAGCCGTCCAGCATCCGGTTGTTGACCATCGTGTGCATGCCGACCAGGTCGTTGCCGGAGCATTCGCCGACCACCAGCGCCGCCGCCGCGAGCAGCACCGTCGAGGTGGTCGTCCGATGCCGTACGGCGAGCATCCTGGTCGCGGTGTCCGCCGCCGCCGAGGTCAGGACACCCCGCCGGAAACGCGGGATGGCCGGCTCCCGCTGCGGCATCCGGGTGTCGCGCGACAGCCGGCGGGTCACCTCCACCCAGTACGCCGCCGCCCGCGCCGACCGCCGCCGGTGGCTCTCCCGCTGCTCCAGGTCGGCGACGTCCGCCGACTGCAGACCGGGTGCGTTGTCGATCCGGCCCCGGGCCAGCAGCAGCCGCAGGTCGCGCAGCACCAGCTCGGCCGACCGGAAGTCGACCGTGGTGTGGCTGAACACCACCACCACCTGATGCGGTACGCCGTCGCGGGTCACCACCGCGACGCGCTGCGGCCAGTCGTCGGCGTGCGCGAACGGCTCCGCCGCCAGCTCGTCGGCGACCCGCTGTGCGACCGCCACCGGATCCGCCGATCCGGCCGGCACCACCAGCACCGGCAGCTCGCCGCGGTCGGCGACCAGTTGACGAGGCTCGTCGCCGGCCAGCTCCAACCGGGTACGTAAGGCGGTGTGCCGCACCATCAGGGCGGCGATCGCCGCGTACACCCGCTCCGGGTCGGAGCGTGCCCGGCGGGGCACGGCGACGTGCCGTTTCAGGGCGAACATGGTCTGGCTGGTGCCGTGCCGCCGGAGTGCCATCCACAGTGCCCGCTGGCCCCAGGTGATCGGGGCGGTGCGCGCCGGATCCGGCGCGACGAACGACACCGTACGCCGGCCCACGGTCGACAGTTCGGTCACCACGTCGACCAGTATCAGTGAATGTGCTGTCGCCCGACAGGGTCGAGCAAGCGCTTTCCCTCGACCGATCGGCCGATGATCTCCACCTGGGCGGTAGTCTCCGGCAGGTGCCCCACCACACGCGCGCGCCCCACCAAATCCGGGACCGGATCCGGCTGCTCTTCGTCAACACCCAGGAACGCGCCGCACTGACCGCCCTCGGCCTCACCGGCTATCCGCAGTGGATCGCCGCCGCCACCGGACTGGATCGGGCGCAGATCATCACCATCGACGTCGCCGACGGTCAGCCACTGCCCGACACCATCGAGGCCGACGCGGTCATCGGCGGCGGATCCGGACACTCCGCATACGAGAAGCTGCCGTGGATCACCCGGACCAAGGAGTTCTTCCGCGCCGCCGCTGCGGCCGGCGTACCCGAGCTGCACATCTGCTGGTCGCATCAGGCCCGCGCCGAGTCGGTCGGCGGGCGGGCGGCGATCGGCGGGCACGGCCGCCGGTTCGGCATCGACACGGTACGGCTCACCCCGGCCGGCCGGCGCGACCCGTTGTTCGCCGGGCTGCCCGACGAGTTCGACCTGTTCACCTCGCACGTCGACGTGGTCGAGCAGGTGCCGGTGCGCGCCGCCGAGGGGGCGGTCGTCGAGTTGGCGTACAGCCGGGTCTACCGCAACGAGGCGCTGGCCATCGGCCCGACCGTACGGACGATCCAGGCCCACCCCGAGATCACCGCGAGCATCATTTCGGCGCTGGCCCGCAGCCGACGCGGAGCTTTGGTACGCGAAGGCCGGATCGGCCCGGACGACGCCGACCTCGACGCCTTCACCGCCACCCTGTACGCCCGTGAGGCGCAGATCGTCGCGACCTCGCGGCGGCTGATGGCCAACTGGCTGCGGTACCACGTCCACCCGGGCATCCGGCCCGACACCGCTCCGACCGGTACGCCGTCCACCGATGCTGGTGTCGGTGTCGCCGCTGGTGCTGGTGCTGGTGGCGGGGTGCCGGCGGCGGTCGGTGGTGTGTTGTGAGCGCCGTCCTGCCTGCGGCACGCAGCAGCGCCGAAGCACGCCTCTACGTCGAGCTGCATCCGTGCGGCTGCGCTGAAACGCAGTTCGAGCCGCAAGTCGAGGTGGTCGCGCTCGCCGATGGCGACCTGGCCACCCGCTACCAGGGCAGCTGCGCCGGCTGTGGCACCGCACGCGAGTTCCTGTTCCGGCTGCCCGCCGAGCCGGTGCACCCGCCGGCCGGCGCTACCTTCTCGTACGGCGGCCCGGAGCCGTCGCGACTCATCGACCCCGGCGAGTGGCTTGCCGTCGCCGACCGGTACGCCGCCCTGGTCCCCGCCGACTTCGCCACCGCCGCCCCTGCCCCGGTCGACGCTGCTGCCGCCGGCCCGGGTGCCGCTGCCGATTCGGGCGCTGTTGATCCGGATGCTGCCGACCCGTTGCGGCGGCGTGCGGCGGCCGCCCTGTCTCGGGCCGTCGCCGCGCTCGACGAGGTGCTCAAGTTCATCCCGGCCGACGCCGACGAGGTGCCGCCCGACACCGTCACCAGCGAGGTCGGGCAGCGGATGCGACGCCGCGAACCGGGCCGGTTCCGCCGCGACCGTCTCACCGCCCTCCGCGACACCTACACCGCCCTCCTACCGGGAAACGACGCCAGCCAGGGGTAGCAATGATCAATTACCGACGCTGGTGCGACATCCGCGCGGCCCATGTCGAGCGAGCCGGGGCGAACAGGCCGTCGAGGCCGGCAAACAGGAACTGGCCGCCGCAGTAAACTGGCCCGATCGAGAGGCCACCGTGACCAGATCGGGGCATAGAGACGAGTCGCTGGACGAGACGGCATACCTGGTGGCCAGCCCCGCCAACGCCCGCCGGCTGAACGAGGCTGTTGAGGAACTGCACGGTGGCGGCCGGTAGGACCGCCAGTGGGTTACAACAGCTACGCATGCTGGCCCGACATCCACTCCACCCACGTCCAGCGCGCCGCGAGAACGCGTGAACAGGACCTACGCACTTCTTCGTCACACCTCAACTCGTGATCCGGCCGGCCGGAACCGACTCCGGCTCTGTCCCTGCGAGGCCAGCACGGTTGCTGCGCAGCCGAAGTCCGGAACGCATAGTTCCTGATCAGCACGCCGAAGTCTTCGAATCGCCAGGTCGTCGATCATCGGACCGGCCTGTGCCGAAGTCGGCACAGGCTAGTAGGGCAGCCGTACTTCGTGACCTGACCGGTGCGGTGGGGTGTGGACGGACAGGATGTGCGGCGACGGAGACGGCCACCGCATGATCGTCCGGTGTTGTGTGGACAACGAAGGATCACGAGGTGGCCGCAGCGGCCATGGTAGAGGCCGGTCGGGTCGAGGAGAACCTCGCCACGCTGATGGGAGACCTCGGTACGTGTTTCGCCCGGGTCGAACCACGACGGCAGGCCGGCAAGTACGTCCGTGGCCTGATCGCCGACCTGCCCCGCAAGAACTGCTGGACCCTCGCCGAACACGCCGGGGACCCCACCCCCGACCGGACGCAACGGCTACTCGAACGCGCGGTCTGGGACACCGACAAGGCGATGGGCGTGGTCCGTGACTTCGCCGTGGCACGCCTGGCCGACCCGGACGGCGACAACACGCTGATCTTCGACGAGAGCGGGGTGGAGAAGACCGGCACCGGCACGTGCGGCGTGACCCGCCAGTACGTGGGCTGCGCGGGAAAGGTCACCAACGCCGTCAACCTGGTCAACGCCACCTACGCCACCCGCGCCGGCCACGCCCTGGTCGGCTCCCGCCTGTGGATCCCCGCCGCCGACCTCGACGACGACGCCCGCCGCGCCGCCACCGGCGTCCCCGCCGACACCGAGTTCGCGACCAAACCCCGACTCGCCACCGACCTGCTCACCGAGACACTCGACGCCGGCGTACCCGTGCGGTGGTGCACCGCCGACGCCGTCTACGGCCGGGACCGGCGGCTACGCGACACCTGCGAGACCCGGGGAATCGGCTACAGCCTCGGCGTGCCGTGTCCGTTCCGGATCACCCTGCCCGGCTGGAAGACGAAGATCCGCGCCGACACGGCGGCCGCGACCCTGACCACCGACACCGCCTGGCAGACCATGTCCTGCGGGCCGGGTTCCAAAGGCGACCGCTGGTACGCGTGGGCGTGGATCGCCACCGCCGGCCCCCGCCACTACCTGCTCGTGCGCCGGAGCCTGGCTGACCCCGACGACCTCGCGTACTTCTACTGCTGGATACCGGAGCGTCTTCCGGCGACCCTGACCGCGTTGGTGAGGGTGACCGGCCGGCGGTGGACGATCGAGGAGGACCACGGCTTCGGCAAGGACCACTTCGGGTTCGACCAGTTCCTCCAACCGCCTCCACACCCCGATCATGCGGCACATCGTGCTGGTCATGGCCGCGCTCGCCGTCTGCGCGGTCACCGCCGCCGACGCCGCGGCCGGGACCACGCCACCACCCCGACCCACCCACCCCAGCGAACCACCACCGGCCGACCTCGGACTCGCCCGGCTGACCGTGGTCGAGATCAAACGGTTGTACAACCTCGCGACCAGAGCCTGGCACAGCCTCGAACACCATCTCCGCTGGTCCTGGTGGCGCCGCCGCCATCAAGCCCGCGCCCGCTGGTACCACTACCGATCCAGACTCACATGATCAAGTCACGAAGTACGGCTGCCCTACTAGGGCAGGAAGATCACCAGTTTGAGTCCGCGTACTTGATCGACTTTCCAGGCCAGCCGCAACAGCACACCCGAACCGAGGGGATCGCGTGATGCCACATTTATGTTGATTGATGTACACTTGGCCTTGCCTGGGTAAATTTTGGTCTACAGGCATACACGCCTTGATGACCTCCTGATGCTGCACCCGAAATGATCACGGCAACGGGAACGGGGGATTGCTGATGACGAGTGATGCGAGCGTGGTGGAGTTTGAGGCATTCGTCCGGGTGATACGGCGCTGGCTGCGCCGGGAGGCCTACGACATCTGCGGCGACTGGCACGAAGCCGACGATCTCGTCCAAGTGGCGCTCTGGAACGTGTACCAACGCTGGGACCGACTGGAGCGGCGCGCAGAGCTCGGGGCGTACGCCCGGCGCGCCATGGTCCGTAGTTTCCTGACCGAACGTCGTCGGTCGCGCTGGCAGCGCGAGGTCCCCTTATCCGTGGCGGCGGATGCCGTCCAGGCTATGGATTCACACACCTCAGTTGACGACCGCTCGATACTGCTGCCCGCGTTACGACGCCTGGGCTCCCGTCAGCGCACCGTCGTGACGCTGCGCTTCTTTCGCGACCTCAGCGTAGAACAGACTGCGCGAGCGTTGGGGTGCGCGCCGGGAACCGTCACCAGCCAGACGGTGCGAGCCCTCGAGACGCTGCGTCACCATCTGCAGAATCGGCCTCCGCCCCATGCAGCATGCACCGCCTGCGGCCACGTGTACTCAGCAACACCCTCAAGGCACTACAGGGGAGGAACCTGTCGATGAGGATGCAATGCAAGGCCGTCGCCGTCGCTGCAGTCGTCTTGGCGGCTCCGATGCTGATGACGGGAACAGCACAGGCTGTACCTGCCGTCGGAGAGAAGGTCTGGAGCCCGATCCTGATCTCCGCTGAGCCGTTGTACGACGGCTCGGCCGTTCGCCTGCGCTACACGGAGGGCATCACTATCGTATCGTCCGCTGGCGCGAAGGTGATCTTCGATGGCCCTGGGGCCTCGATCACCACGGCCGACGGCCGGCACGTCTATGACCGTGCCGTGCAGGTTATCGACCCGCATGGCCTTGGCAGATCATCGACTGCAGACGCCGCCGCCTACTCAGCTGCCGGTCGCAGCGTCTATGCTGACGCGATTGCCGCCGGCTTCAGCCCGACCGAAGCCCGGCGGCAGGCGCATCGGGGCAACAGCTCCATCGCGATGAACGAGCCGCCGATCGTGAGTTCCGGTTGCGTCTACAGCGAGACTTCCTACCCTGACCCCGACTTTGAATGGTCCGGCTGCTACAAGCTGTACGACGTGGACGCGTCGGATCTCAATGCTTGGTACGGCGCAGGCTCCGGTTCGGCGCACGGCTGGGGTACCGGTGTGCTTGGCGGTGGTAAGGAACTCCAGAAAGGGTACAGCCAGGTTACCTGGTCAGGTAGCGGCGCCGAGATCATCGAGGCATCCCCGTCGGCCAACCAATCCGGGAACAACTGTGCCAGCTTCGCCATCGGCCTGTCCCATATCATCTCGCTCTCATACCAGGTGCCGCTCTGCGACGACGGCTGGGATGTGACGTGGAACCAAACACTCCATAAGGTGGAGTGGCATGGCGCAAGCACAGGTGGCCAGAACGACAGCCGCAGCGCGTCGGGCGCCAGCACTGTCCGACTCCCATGGAGCACACCCATCGTGTACATGAACTATCGGATCGGCTGGACATACGCCTGCTTCTGCTGATCGCCCACCACGTCCCCGTGGCGGTCATCGGCCGCCACGGGGACATCGAGCCGGAGATCTCTCAGACATGCGCAATACTGTCGGCATGCGCGCCCGCATCATCCTGACCGTCGTAGCCGGGCTACTCGCTGTGCAAGGCTGCGCTGACGCTACTCCCGCCCCTGAGACGCCCCCGCCGGCCCCGACCGTCGGACAGCCCGTGGTGTTGGATGCCCGCGTACCGGGTTGGGAGACCGCCGCCTGGCTCGCCGAAGACGCGTTCTGCGTGCGCGTCGCCCGCGTCGACGGTAAGCGCAGGGAGGGCAAGGAAAACGAGTTCGCCTTCTGTGATCCGGCACCGGAGGCTCTTGACACTGTGGGTCCACCACTGCTGCCCACCAAGCCGATGCCGTACGTCGCCCCACTTGACCCGCAGCAGCGGGAGATTATCCTGGTCGGGCCTGTACGCGGTGCCGTGACCAGCGTATCCGTGACCATGTTCGGCCAGACCGCCACGGCCGCCGTACACCAACTCCCCGCCACTCGAAATCGCCAGATCGGCGCTTACGCGGTCTGGCTTCCTCGCAACGGGGGTGAGCGCGACGGGATGGACCTCTCCGACATCACCGCCGTCGTCGGCTACGACGCCGACGGCAACGTCGTGACCCAGCTGGACTGACGCCGACGCGGGAGCGCTGGCCTACTTGCGCTTCCCGTGTTTCGATGGCTCCGAGTGGTCCAGGAGCGCGACGATTTCGAGCAGCTCGGCCCGGTGTCGCGTCAGCTCGGCGGCGGTGACGCCGAGTTCGTAGTGGTGGTGGTGTCCGGCTCGGGACAGGGCCCACCACAGGTAGCTGGCCCGGCCCGCCAGCTGTGGCCCGGCGTAGTGGGCGAGCAGGAGCAGCTTCGGCCGCTGCACCCGGGTCTGGCCGATCGTCGGACAGACCCGGGCCCAGTAACGGTCCATGGCCGCCTCAAGCTCGTGCCGCAGCAGCCAGGCACATGCCCGGGGCCAGGCACCTCGGGCGCCGCGGATCACGCTGGTCAGCATCCGGTCGGCGGTGGCGAGGTAGACGGACTGGTTCATCGCAACCGCCTCACCAGCGCCGTGGTGTTGTCAACCATCGTCCCGATGGACATCTCGCTCGGTGCCCCGTGGACGGCGGCCGCGACTGCTTTGACTGTCCGGGTCGACTTCCGCCCGTACTCCCGGTCGAGGCGCGCGAACAGGTCCTGCCGGGGCACGACACCGCCGAAGAGCCCGAGGCTGAGCACGTCCTTGACGCCGTGCGCGTCGCCGAGCCGCTCCTGGATCCGCTGATACGGCGTACCGGCCCGGTGCTGTGCGAGCCGGTAGCGGTCCATGCTGACCGCCTCGATCGCTGACCGGCAGTACCCAGCCACCATGATGTCCTTCACCTCATTCGGGATGTCCGCTTTGACGATTGCGCGTGCGTCGTCGAGGTACCGGTCGGCGGGGTCGCATGCCCGCCGTACCTCGACAATGGAGCCTTCGCGGCGGGTGACTTCGCGGATGTCGGCCTCGACGTCGAGCCGCCGCAGCGCTTCCGGTAGCCGGTCGTCGTGGGTGAACACGACGACCTGTCGGGTCAGGGCGACCTCGCGGAGCACCTCGGCGAGACCGTCGATCTTGGCGGGGTCCATGCTCTGCACTGGGTCGTCGATGATCACGAACCGGTACGGGCTGGCGTCGGCGCAGGCCCGGGGCAGAAACACCGCCAGTCCGAGGGCGTGCAACTCGCCCTGGCTCATCACCCCCAGCGCGTCGGTCTCGACCCCGTCGACGGCGACCGGGAAACGGACCTTGCGGCTGGTGTTGTTGCCGTCCATCCGCAGCTGGTGCAGCTCGACGTTGCTTTCGTGGCGCAGCTGCCGCCACACCCGGTCCGACTGCGCGGCGTAGCTGCCCAGCCGTTCGGCGCGGATCGCCTTGGCGGCCACGCCGAGTTCGTCGCGGGCCTTGTTGAGCAGCCCGAGGGTTGCCGCCTCGGCCCGGACCAGCGTGGCGGCGTCGACCCAGCGGCGGATCGCGGCACCGGGCTCACGCCAGGCGTCGTGCCGCTGGGTGAGCCAGTCGGTCGCGGCCGCCGCGAGGCTGGCATGGGCGGCGTCGAGGGCGTCCCAGGTGGCCGGGTCGTGGCCGAGCCCGGCCAGTGCGTCGCGCATCGCGGCGCACTGTGCCGGCAGGTGGGCGGCGAGCTCGTCGGCGACCGGGTCGAGCCACTTGTGGACGTCGCCGAGCAGCGTATCGGCCGTACGGCGAGCCTTCGCGTACTCGTCCTGGGCTACGCTGGCGGCTGCGGCGACGGCCGCCAGCCGCGCCACCTCCGACTCTGCCTCCTGCCGCCAGCCGTGGTCGAGGGTCCCTTGCCGGCAGACCGGGCAGGGCCGGTCGCCGCCGTCGCGGTGCATCTCCAGGGCGCCGCGCAGCAGTTCGGCGGCCCGGTGGGCCATGCCGCTGTCGGTGGCGGCTGCTTCCTTCGCGGCCCAGTGCTCCTCGACCAGGGTGACGAGGATGTGTCGACCGTCGGGCAGCTTCTCTTCGGTGAGCCGCCGGGCTGCGGCGGCGGCTACCGCTTCCGAGGCGGCGACCTCGTCGCTGGCCAGCGCGCCCAGCCCGGTCAGGTCGGCCCGCCCGGCCCGCGTTCCGAGGGCGAGCAGGGCGTCCCGGGCGCGTTCGTCGTCGACCTGTGCGAGCTGGGCACGGAGCTGGGCGAAGTCGGCCTTGAGCGCTTTGGCGCGGTCATCGTAGAGCTTCCGTTCGCGCTGCAGGCGGGCGTCGGCGGCGGCCAGCGGGGCGAGGCCGAGGATCGGTGCGATGGCGTCGTACAGCTCGGTGGGCCTGGCGGTGATGACGCGTTCGAGGTCCCGCGCGGAGAGGAACGGCCGGTACCGGTCGGCCTGGCTGATCCACTCCGGCAGCTGACCGGGGGACATCGCGGCGTCGCCCTGGGTCGTCGTGACGGTGGCGGAGGCCAGGTCGGTGGTGCCTGCCGGCCAGGTGCGGTTGATTGTCACTGGTTCGCCGGTGTCCAGCCGCATCGTGAGGCGGATCTCGGGTGCGCCGTGGTGGTGCAGGTTGCGCCAGCCGTCGCGGAAGGCCTGCGGTCGCTGCGCCCAGCGTAGGGAGTCCTCGGTGAGCGTGAACTCGACTGCTTCGGCGAAGCTGGACTTGCCGGAGCCGTTGCGGCCGATGAACACGGTCAGCCCGGTCTTGGGCACGAGCCCGACCGTGGCGGGCTGGCCGACGCCGCGGAAGCCGGCGATCCGGATCTCTTCCAGGAAGGCCTGCGGGCGGCCGCCGTCGACCTCCCCCGCTTCGGGCTGTACGGGCAGGGCGTCGCCCCGCACGACGGCGTCGAGTGGCTCGTCGCCCTGGAACGCGGCGAGGACCAGGCCGTTCACCTTGTCTGGCACCTCGCGCTGCTGAAGCCGGTCGGCGAGCTCCTGGTAGAGCGTGAGCGTGTCGTTCATCAGACCCCCTGATGTCGTTGGTCCATCAAGGAGACCGCACCCGGAGGCCTTAGCATGTGCAAGTGGCTGTTATCCCGGGATAACAAGCATTGCACCGTGTCAAAACATGAGAGACTCATACAGTTGGCACCGCAGCCGAGGAGGTGAAGCCATGGAGCAGACGGCGGTGATGTCGCAGCGCGAAATCGCGCAGCTGGCGCGGGTCAGCAAGCCCGCGATCATGAACTGGCGCCGCCGGCACCCGGGCTTCCCGGCACCCGTCTCCGGCAGCGACGAGCAGCCGCTCTTCCCCGCCGACGCGGTCCTCGCCTGGCTGCTGCACACCGGGCTCGGCAACGCCGACCCGGAGACGCTGCGCGCCGAGCAGACGCTGCACACGCTGACGGCGTACGCCCGACAACACGGCGGCCGACGCATGGTTGCTGTCCTCAGCGCCGCGCTGTGCCTGCGCCACCTCGCCGGCCGGGAGTTGCCCGCCGACCCGCTGCCGCTGGCCCGCCGCCTCGACCCCGACGACGAGTTTCTGCTGCGTGAGCTGGCCGACGCGGCCGAGCCTGCCGAGTTGCCCCAGCTGGTCGAGCAGCTGATCGAGGGCGCGTACGACGCCGGGCACGCCTGCCGGCTCCTGATCGGCTCCGCCAACCGTTTCGGCTGGCCGGAGCTGACGACGGACGCGCTCACTCCGCAGCTGATCTCGCTGATCCGTCAGGTCGCCGACATGCCGGGCAGGTCGCGCAGCAGCGGCAACGGCGCCGTCACCATCGCCGACGGCAACGCCGGCACCGGTGACCTGCTGACGGCGTTCCTGAGCGACGACGACGAGGACCGCGATCACCTGCGGCTCGTCGCGTCCGTTGCCGACGAGGAGCTCGTCCGCCTGGTGCGCCGGCAGTTGCTGCTGGCGCGGCTGGACGAGTTCCAGTTCGACGTGACCGCCGACGGGTTGCGCGAGGAGTTCGCCGACCCGGATCTCATCGTCACCCGGCTCCCCTACCGGCCCGCCGAGACCCGCGACGCGCTCGCCGACCTCGACTCCGTCGAGGCGATCGCCGATCTGCTCGGTCCGGGCCGCACAGCGATCGTCGTCGGCCCCGCCAGCAGTCTCGTCGACGAGCTGCGGGCCGGGGCGGCGGTGATGCGCCGCACGGCGTTGTTGAGCAGTGGCATGGTCGAGGCGGTCGTACGGCTGCCCGGCGGCGTCTACCCGGCCCGGCCCGGCTATCCGGCCGCGATGTGGGTGCTGACCCGCGATCCGGTCCCCACCGTCAAGGGGCGGCTGCTGCTAGCCGACCTCAGCGGTGTCACGTTCGACCAACGCACTGTCGACGCCGCCGCCGAGGACATCACCCTGTGGCGTACCGAGGGTTACCGCAGCGACGGCCACGACCCACGGACCGGCCGGATCGTCGCGCTGGAGAGCCTCGACCTGCGTCGGGGTGCGGCGCTGCGGCTGCCGGGTCCGGCGTCGGTCACCCTGCGGGCCCGGCTGGCCGCCGACCGGCCGGCGCTGATCGGCGAGGTCGAGCGCCGTCTCTCCGACGAGGAGCAGACCTTCATCCAGTACGCGGAGGAGCACGGCCCGCTGGTCACCGGCGCGGCCCAACGTGACGGCAGCCGGCCGAAGGAGCTGTCCCTCGACGCGCTACGGAGGGCTCGCCGGGTCCGTCAGCTCGCCGGGCACCGGCTGTCGCCGGAGCACATCGGACGGCGGGGCCACCACCGGGTGCTCGGCCCGGCGGAGGTGCTCGCCGGGTCGTCGACCCGGTGGCTGGACCGGCTCACCCTCGCTGCGGAGTATCCGCAGGTGGCGCTCACCGAGCCGGGTGATCTGGTGGTAACCACCACCCCCCGGTTCGGGGTCATGGTGGACGACGACGGCTTCTCGGTGATCGAGCACCCGGCCGCCGGCCTGCGGGTCGCCGCCGGCGATCCGCTCACCCCGCGCGTCCTGGCGGCGCTGCTGGGCACGGCCCGCAACACCACCCGCAGCCCGGGGGCGGTGCGCGGCCCACGGCTGGGCGACGCCACGATCCCCGACCTGGCCGCCGACGAGATCGCCCGCTTGGATGACGTGCTGCGCCGATTGGCCGAGCGTGAACGCCTCCTGCGGCGGCAGGCAAGTCTTTTGGCCGAGGTACGCGAACTCGCCGTGACCGGCTTCGCCGACGGCACCCTGACGACTCTGTACGGTACGAACTTCTGACCGAGAGAACGGAACACACAGTGCCCCCACGCAAGCGTGCCACCGGGCAGGGCGAACTGCCCGGCATGTCCAGCACCAAGCAAATCCAGGACATTCTGTGGAAGGCAGCCGACAAGCTGCGCGGATCGATGGACGCCGCGCAGTACAAGGAGTTCGTCCTCGGCCTGGTCTTCCTCAAGTACGTGTCGGATGCGTTCGCCGAGCGTCGTGACCAGATCGCGGAGAGCCTGGCCGACATCCCGGAGAGCCGGCGCGCAGCTTTCCTCGACGACCGTGACGAGTACACCAGCGCAAACGTCTTCTGGGTGCCGGAGAACGCCCGCTGGGACTACCTGGTGGAAAACGCGCCGTCTGGGGTCGGCAAGCTGCTCGACGACGCCATGGATGCGATCATGCGGGAGAACCGGGCGTTGACCGGCGTACTGCCGAAGATCTTCAACCGGGACAACGTCGACCAGAAGCGGTTGAAGGAGCTGGTCGACCTGATCAGCGACGCCCGCTTCACCGGCCACGGCGAGCGCAAGGCGCAGGACGTGCTCGGCGAGGTCTACGAGTATTTCCTGGAGCGGTTCGCCCGAGCCGAAGGTAAGCGGGCCGGCGAGTTCTACACCCCGTCGAGTGTGGTCCGGGTCCTCGTCGAGGTGTTGGAGCCCTATGAGGGCCGGGTCTACGACCCGTGCTGCGGCTCGGGCGGCATGTTCGTGCAGTCGAAGAAGTTCGTCGAGGCCCGCGCCGGCCGCGACCACACCCACGACATCGCCATCTACGGCCAGGAGGCGAACGAGCGCACCTGGCGGCTGTCGAAGATGAACCTCGCCATCCACGGCATGGACCCGGTCGGCACCGGTGACCGGTGGGCCGACACGTTCGCCGACGACAAGCACCCGGACATGCGGGCCGATTTCATCATGGCCAACCCGCCGTTCAACATGAGCGACTGGGCCCGCCGCGAATCCGACCCGCGGTGGCGTTACGGGGTGCCGCCGCAGAGCAACGCCAACTACGCCTGGCTGCAGCACATCGCCTACAAGCTCGGCGACCGGGGCAGCGCCGGCATCGTCCTGGCGAACGGCTCGATGTCGTCGAAGCAGTCCGGCGAGGGCGAGATCCGCCGCGCGATGGTCGACGCTGGCCTGGTGGCCTGCATGGTCGCCCTGCCGCCGAACCTGTTCCGCACCACCGCGATCCCCGCCTGCCTGTGGTTCCTCACCAAGGACAAGACCCCGCAGGGGGCGAAGGCGCTGGCCGACCGGCGCGGCGAGATCCTTTTCATCGACGCCCGCGCGCTCGGCACCATGGTCGACCGCACCGAGCGTGTCCTCACCGACGACGACATCGCCAAGATCGCCGACACCTACCACGCCTGGCGCGGCACCAGGTCGGCCAAGACCAAGGACCAGAAGTACGAGGACGTGCCCGGCTTCTGCTACTCGGCAACCGTCGACGAGGTAGCCGCCCACGACTACATCCTGACCCCAGGGCGTTACGTCGGGGCGGCCGAGGTCGAAGAGGACCCGGACGCCGAACCACTCGCCGACCGCATCGAACGCCTGACCAAAGAGTTGTACGCCCACTTCGACGAGTCCACCCGCCTCGAAGCCGTCGTCCGCACCCAACTCGGGAGGCTCGATGTCTGACTGGCCAGTACGGACGCTGGAAGAGTTGTGCACTCGAATTACCGTGGGCCACGTTGGCTCGATGGCTCACGAGTATATACCGAACGGAGTTCCTTTCCTTCGCTCCCAGAACATCCGGAGAGGGTCTTTAGACCTCTCGTCCGTTAAGTACATCAGCAAGGAATTCCATCAACGACTGACCAAGTCGGCGTTACTCGCTGGCGACTTGGCGATCGTACGCACCGGCGAACCGGGGGCAACTGCACTCATCCCCGACGGCATTGGTGAAATGAACTGCTCCGATATCGTCATCGCACGTCCAGGAAGTGACGTTGACGGTCAATTTCTTTGTTATGCAATAAATGCAACAGCGCAGCGCTTCATCGACGCTCACACAGTTGGCGCGGTTCAGCAGCACTTCAACGTATCTTCGGCGAAGAAGTTGTCCTTAGCCGTCCCTCCACTCACAGTTCAGCGATCAATCGCAGATACGCTAAGCGCACTGGATGACAAGATTGCGGTCAACGACCGCATCGCCACATGCTCGTTGGCGCTCGCCGACGCTCACTTCAGCGAGGCAGTCGCCGGAGTCGCCGTTGGGCCGGAAACCTTCAACTCTGTTGCCCAGGTAGGCGGGGGCGGGACGCCAAGCACCAAAGCGCCGGAGTACTGGGACGGAAACATTGCCTGGACGACACCGTCGGACGTGACTGCACTCAGGTCACCATATCTTTTTGATACGAATCGAAAGATCACGACCGAGGGCCTTGACAACTGCGCATCGCCCCTCTATCCAGCCGGCTCTATTTTCATGACGTCACGGGCAACAATCGGAGCGTTTGCAATCCCACAGGTCCCTGCGGCCGTAAACCAGGGATTCATTGTGGTAGTAGCACCCGACAAACCTATCGCAATGTGGCTGTTTCATGAGATGCGAGACCGCGTTGACGAGATGCGCAGCTTGGCGAACGGGTCAACGTTCCTCGAACTCAGTCGGAAAAACTTCAAGGCCATGAGCATCCGAATGCCAGGTCCCGCCAAGGTAGCCAAGTTTGCCGAAATAGCTATCCCGCTGCATCAGAAGGCTGCTGCCGTCTCAGCGGAAAACGCAACACTGCTGGCGTTGAGAGACACGTTGTTGCCAGAGTTGATGTCGGGGCGGTTGCGGGTCAAGGACGCCGAAAAGGTCGTCGAAGAAGCGGTTTAGGCAAAACGAGACTCTGGGGAGGGGTCGCGTAATGGGGTGGGACGGGCGGATGGGCGAGGCGGACTGGGAGTCGCACGCGCTGGAGCAGCTCGGGGAGCTCGGCTGGGAAGCCGGTGCGGGCAAGGACTTCGCGCCAGGGTCGGGGCAGCGGCAGTCCTGGGCCGATCTGGTGCTGGTCGAGGACCTGCGGGCAGCGATCGAGCTGCTCAACCCCGCGCTGCCGCAGGGGGCGGTCGCCGACGCGGTGCGGGCCGCCACCGACGTGGCCTCCCGGGAGGCGTTCGCCGAGAATCGGTCGGCGCACGAGCGGCTGGTCAACGGCATCCGGTCGATCGTCTACACCGACTCGTTCGGTGCCGAGCACAATCCGACCGTACGGCTGGTTGATCTGCATGACCCCGGCCGCAACATCTTCCGGGCGATCAACCAGGTCCTGGTCATCGACGGCGATCACCGGCGGCGCTTCGACATCGTGCTCTACGTCAACGGCCTGCCGGTCGCCATGGTGGAGTTGAAGAACGCCGTCGACGAGGACGCTACCCTGCCCGGCGCGTACGCCCAGCTTCAGACGTACCTCGCGGAGTTCCCGCTGGCGTTCCGGCACGCCGTGCTCTGCCTGATCTCTGACGGGATCACCGCGAAGTACGGCACACCGTTCACGGCCTACGAGCACTTCGCGCCATGGAACATCGACGACGAGGGCCAGCGGGTCGACACCAGCTCTCCGGAGTACGACGGCCCGGAGGCGTTGTCTGTCGCCCTGCACGGCCTGTTCAACCAGCGGCGCTTCCTGGAGCTGGCTGCCGGGTTCGTCAACTTCACCTCCGACACGAAGCGGATCGCCAAGGCGCATCAGCACTTCGCGGTGATCCGCGCCGTCGAGTGCATCGTGCATGCGGCGCAGAGCGATGGGAAGGCGGGCGTCGTCTGGCACACCCAGGGCTCCGGCAAGTCGGAGGAGATGGTCTGCACGGCGGCGATGACCGCCCGGCACCCGGCCCTGAAGAACCCGACGATCGTGGTGCTCACCGACCGTACCGACCTCGACGATCAGCTCTTCGGCACGTTCCAGGAGAGCCAGATGCTGCTCGGCCAGGAGCCGATCCAGGCCGGCACCCGCGCCGCGCTGCGGGACGAACTGTCCAACCGCAACGCCGGCGGCATCATCTTCACGACGTTGCAGAAGTTCGGGCGTACGAAGGAAGAACGGGAGGCCGGGAGGTCACATCCGCTCCTGTCCGACCGCCGCAACATCCTGGTGATCGTCGACGAGGCGCACCGCAGCCACTACGACACCCTCGACGGCTACGCCCGGCACCTGCGCGACGCGCTGCCGCACGCGACGTTCATCGCCTTCACCGGCACCCCGATCTCCACCGCCGAGGTCAACACCCGCGCCATCTTCGGCGACTACATCGACGTGTACGACCTGAAGCGTGCCGTCGACGACGAGGCGACCGTGCGGGTCTACCACGAGCCGCGGATCATCCCGGTGTCGCTGCCACCGGGCATCGACCCCGACAGCATCGACGAAGAGGTGGAGAAACTCACCGCCAGCCTCGACGACGCCGAGCGGCGCAAAGCCGAAGCCAAGGTGGCGACGCTCAACACCGTCTACGGCGCCCCGGACCGGGTCGAAACCCTCGCGAAGGACCTGGTCGACCACTGGGAGGAGCGCCGCGAGCTGATGCGGCCGCAGCTCGGCGGGCCGGGCAAGGCGATGCTGGTCTGCGCGACCCGGGAAATCTGCGTCCGGGTCTTCGACGCCATCAAGGAGCTACGGCCCGACTGGGTCGACCCGGCCGTCGACAAAGGCAAGATGAAGATCGTCTTTCATGGGGTGCCGAGTGACAAGGAGCTGCTGCGCCCCCATCACCTGCGCCCGTCGCAGCTCAAGACCGTACAGGCTCGGGCGAAGGACCCGGACGATGAGCTGGAGCTGCTCATCGTGCATTCGATGCTGCTCACCGGCTACGACGCGCCGCCGATCCACACCATCTACATGGACCGGCCGATGCGGGGCGCCAACCTGATGCAGGCCCTGGCCCGGGTCAACCGCCGCTTCCGGGGCAAGCAGGACGGCCTGCTGGTCGGCTACGCCCCGCTGACCGAGAACCTGCGGAAGGCACTCACCGAGTACAGCCGGCGCGACCAGGAAGACCAGACCCTCGGCCGGGAAATCGACCGGGCCATCGGCGAGGTGCACAACGAGCTTGCCGTCATCGAAGCGATGCTGGCCCCGGCCCCGGTGAAGTGGCGGGAGATCCGCGATAACGACAAGGACCGGACCCGCTGGGTGCGGGCGGTGCGCAAGGTCGCCAACTTCCTGCGTGACCCGAGCACCCCCGGCAACGCAGTCGAGCCCGGCACCAAGCCGCTGCACCAGCGGTTCCGCGACTCGGCGGGCCGGCTGGAGCGCTTCTACACGCTCTGTGCCACCAGCCGTGACTTTGTCGAGCGGGCCGGCGACATCCACCGGCTGCGCGATGACATCAAGTTCTTCCGGGACGTCCGGGTCTGGATCGTCAAGGAGGAGGCTGCCGACCGGGAAGCGAAAGGGCTGCCCAACACGGCCGAGGTGGAACGCTACCTCGCGCAGCTCGCGGCCCAGGTGGTCGACGCCGCCAACATCACCGACATCTACGAGGAAGCCGGGCTCGGCAAGCTCGACATCACCGACCTCAACGGGGTCGCGCTGCAACGCCTGCAAGACTCCGAAACCCCACACCTGGCGGTCTCCGCGCTGCGCCGGCTGATCGAGCAGAAGATGCGCGAGGTCACCAAACACAACGTGGTACGCCAGGAGCGCTTCTCCGCCATGCTCGAAGACCTGATGAACCGCTACATGCGCCAGCAGCTGACCAGCGCACAGTTGATCGTCGAGCTGGTCGAGCTGGCAAAGGAAGTCTCTGCGGACGCCCGGCGCGGCCAGCGGTTCGACCCGCCGCTCAACCACGCCGAGCTGGCCTTCTACGACGCCGTCGCGCAAAACGAAGCAGCTACCGAGCTGATGGGGATCGGCACCCTCGCCGAAATCGCCCGTGAGCTGGTCAAGTCGATCCAGTCGTCGATCACCGTCGACTGGTTCTCCCGCGAGCCGGTGCGCGCCAAGCTGCGCAGCCACATCCGCCGTCTACTGGCCCGCTACGACTACCCGCCGGACCACGAGCGCGCCGCCGTCGACCTGGTGATCCGCCAGATGGAGACCTTCGCCGACGAGTGGGCTCCCAACGTCCAATCCGCCAACCGCTGACAGGAACCTCATGCCGCGCGGTGCAACGGCAGCTCCCGCTCCCGGACAGCCTCGGCCGCGAAGCGCAGCGCCTCCCAGACGTCATCAACGGCCAGGTCCGGCAGCTCCGAAACGATCTCGTCCGGGCTCATGCCGTCCGCGACCATAGCCACCACCGTCGAGGCCGGGATGCGCAGCCCACGGATACAGGGTGCCCCACCCATCTGAGCGGGATTGACGGTGATCCGCTCGAAGTTCATGACGGCATCGTAATTCGTGGTGACCCAACCGCCTCCCCGCAGTCCCACCCACCGAGCCAGCGCCGCAGGATGTTCTCGACCACCTGCCAGGCCAAGGCTCTCAAGGTAGGACAGCCCCGAGAAGCTGCTGCGTCAACCGCGATTTCAAAATTGAAACTGTCGCCCGGAAGCCTCGCTGCGCCCGGCGAGCGATGCGGGAGCGCCGACCCTACCGAGGCAGGGCCGGCGCTCTCCGGCTGTCGCGCCGGGGTAGGCGTCAGGCCGTCAGCGCTGCTTGGCGAGCTCGACGAAGGAACGCCAGGCGGACGGGCCGAAGGTCAGCATCGGGCCGCTGCGGTCCTTGGTGTCCCGGACCAGGACCTGACCGGGCAGGTTGTCGGCCACCTCAACGCAGGAGCCGGATTCGGAGTAGGTGCTGGTGCGCCAACAAGGGGCGGTGCTCAGGTCCATTTCTCAGCCGTCCTCGTGATCAGGTCAAGGCTCTGGTGGTGCGGCAGAGCGTACCCCCGGATTGTCTCCCAGGTCCCCTCCAAGGCCGCCGTGTGGTCCGGGGCCTCCACCACCCGGCCGTCCAGATGGTCGTCCAGGAAGCCAACCGTGCGGCCATCGACGTTGGCCAGCACGAGCGGACCTTCCATCCCCGGGTAGACGCCCACTTCCGACGGCACGACCTGCACCTGAATGTTCGGCCGCTGGCAGGCTTCGATCAGGGCGGTCAGCTGCTCGCGCATGATCTCGACGCTGCCCGCCCGCCGGGTCAACACGCTCTCGTCGATGACGGCGGCGAGCTGGCAGGGCTTCTCCCGCCGCAGGATGGCCTGCCGGCCCATCCGGGTGGTCAACGCGATCGCCGCCGCGTCGTCGGGCACCCGGTACGCCGAGAGCACCGCCTCCGCGTACGCCTCGGTCTGCAGCAGGCCGGGGATCAGCAGCGGCTGGAACGCCCGAATCAGCGTGGCGTTGCCTTCGTGGTCGCTGAACGGCCGGAACCAGACCGGCGTGTGCTCGCCGACGACGAACTCCCGGTAGAACTTCATCAACGCGGTGCCGAACGCCTTGTCGACCGAGGCCAGATAGTCCGGCAGCGCCGGCCGCTCACCGCGCTCGATGGAGCCCACGTGCTTCGCCGAGAAGTGGACGCGCTCCGCCCACGACTCCTGAGTGAGCCCCAGCGACTCCCGGACCCGGCGTAGCTCTAATACCAGATACTCGCTCGCAGACATAGGTCTTCACATCCCCCAGTTCGCTCGACTTTGTCCACTGGCTACCGGGCCGCTGCCGCCTGCTTTCCGTGGCCCTCACGGCATCTTGCTCCGATAGCGCCCGGAAGTCCAGGGTGGAGAACGAATTCGTACGACGGACTTTTCATGATCAAAATTGCGGCGACGGCCCAGTCTGAGGGGGATGTCGATGATGGAAGTGGGAGCGTTGTTCAGCGCGGCACTGCTCGGCTTCTGCGCCGGGCTGTGGTCATTCAAGATCAAATCCAGGTGGTGCCCAGACTGCGGGCGTACGACCTACCCGATAGCGGATCGGCCTGGTGAATAGCCGGCTACTCGCCACGCCGGAGCCGAAGCCCGGCGACGTGCTGATCATCGGCCGGGAAGCCAGTGTCCAGTTCGCCGACGACCGCGCCATCCGACTCCGGGTCATCGCCGTCGACCGCAAATGGACCTACGACGGCTGGATCTGGCTCACCGGATACGTCATCGACCGCCACGGCAACGCCGCCGAACGGCGGGAGATATTCGTCCAGCGCCACGGACTCTACCGACTGCCCCGGCGCGCAGAAACCCGACCATCGACCAATTGATCAAGGGAGAGAAATGATCACCGAAATGCTACGTGACTGGTGGCTACGCTGGCTCGACTGGCGCTCCGGCCGGTCCACAGCCTCCCACCGGCTGCACCACCTGCGACGCGAGCTGCACCAACAACGGCAGACGACATCGGCCCGTCACCGCCGACTCGACGGCAACCGGGGACACCACTGGTCTACCGAGGCGACCGAACTGGTCCCGACCCTGCGCCCGTTGATGACCTACGGTCAGCAACTCGGCTACCGGGTCGTCCTGCACGGCTCACCCTGACCGGCCCTCGCCCCCGACACCCACCAAGCCGGGGTCACACGCCCGCCCGGCCGGGATCACCATGATCAGTTGAAGGTGAGGTACCTTTCAGCCGGCGGGAAAGGTACCTCACCTTCAACTCGTCGCCCCAGTGCCGGTCGACCCTGGCGGTGGCGGTGGCGTCGGTGATCCACAATGCCGGGGAGGAGGAAAAGGTCTGTGCCGTCGGCCACGTACACCTCCTTGGCGGACATTCCCGACGTCGTCTGCGACGAACTGTCCCGGGCGCGCCGTGGGGTGATCATGCTTGCCGTTGACGGGTTGTCATATGACGCGGCGCTGGCGGCAGGCTGGCAACCCGCCGAGTTGACCAAGTTGGCCAGCACGTTTCCGAGCACGTCGACGACTGCGTGGCTGACCGCCATGACCGGAGTCGGGCCGGCGCAGCACGGCGTACCGGGGATGGTCTATCGCGTGCCCGGCCGTGGCACTCTGGTGTACGCCGTCACCGGCCAGGTGTTGGCGCAAGGGCCGGCCGACCCGGGCCGCGACCCCAGACTCGTGATCGAGCACCCGACCATCTTCGACCGGGCTGCAGGCGACGGCGTGCAGTGCCGCGCGGTGGCCCGGGAGATCGCCCACCTGCCCGGCCCATGGGCGCAGGCGCTGCTCCGGGGCGCGACCGTCGTCCCGGCTGCACCGTCGGAGACGCTCGCCCGGCATGCCCGCGACCCTGCGTTGCTGGTCGACGCCGCGATGAAAGAAGTCGACGAGCAGATCGGCGGGCAGGCCGGCGACGTACGGCGGCGGCAACCGATGCTCCTGTGGACCTACGTCAACCTGGACGACTACCTGCACCGCCACGGCTACGACGAACGAGCCGTGGCGGCCATGGCCGAGCTGGGCAGCCGGGCAGCCCGGTGGGCGCAGGCCGGCTGGACGGTCATCGGCCACTCGGACCACGGCCAGGTCCGGTGCACCCCGGACGAGGACCTGGTGCGGGCCTGGGCCGCTCTGGACGATCCGGCACGGCGGCTGCTCCCGGCCGGCGGGGCGGGCCGGGTCCGGTGGCTGTACCCGGCCCCCGGCGACGAAGGCGAGTTTGGCGGCCGACTCGCTGCGGCGCTCGGCTCCTCGGCCCGGATCGTGGCCACGGACGAAGCACTGCGGGACCGGGTAGGCCCGGTGATCGCAGTCGCCACGGACGGGCGCTTCCCCGTGCCGGACCCCAGTCTGAGCTGGGAGCACGGCGCCGACTCGGCCGACGAGACGGTGGTGCCGCTGGCGATCTGGCGGGGCCGCTAAGACTGCCGTGCCGCTAGGAGGCGGTGCCGACGGGCGAGACGTCAGCCGGCCGCTCCGGCCGTGTCTGGGCCCGGAACGGCAGCAGCGCGGCCCCCACCAGGATGAAGACTGCGGCGACCGCGAAGTAGATCGGCCGGTAGCCGATCGTGCCGACGACCAGGGTGCCGACGCCGATGCATACGGCGTACGGCGTATTGATGATCGCCTCAGACGCGACGATCGCGCGGCCCTGCAGCTCGGCGGAGGTGCGCCGCTGCACCAGGGTCACCTCGGCGACGAGGATCAGCGGCAACCCCAACCCGACCAGGACCGCCCCGGCTGCGACTCCGGTCAGGGTGGCGGTGCTGGCCGCCGCCAGGCCGACCCCGTTGAGCAGGAAGCCGGCGCAGGCGACGGTGTACTCGCCGTAGCGGCGCATCGCGGGACCGACCAGGAGACCGGCGACGACGCTGCCGGCTCCCTGGACGCCGCCGAGGAACCCGATGATGGCGGTCGGACGCTGCAGCCCGTCGCTGACGAGCGAGAACAGAGCCACGTTGATCATGCCGGCACCGCCGAACGCGACCGCGCTGGCGATGACGATCCGCCGGATGATCTGATGACGGGCCACGTGCCGGGCCCCGGCGACGACCTCGGTCGCCAGCGAGCCGCGCTCCGTGGCGTCGGCCGGCCGGACCAGATCCCGGGGCCGGCGCAGCAGCACCAGCGACGCGACGGACAGAGCGAACGTCGCGGCGTCCGCCAGGATGACCGCCTCGATGCCGCTGGTGGTGTAGAGCGCGGCGCCGACGACCGGCCCGATCACCCGCATCCCCTGACTGAGGCTGCTGAGTACGCCGTTGGCGTTGCCGAGGCTGTCGTCGGGCAGCATCGAGTGCAGCAGTCCGCCACGGGAGGCCCGGTAGATCTGCCCGGAGCAGCCGTACAGGAAAGTGACGACGTACACCAGCCACAGGTCGGCCGTGCCATCCACTGTCAGCAGTGCCAGGATCAGGACCGCCATCGTCCCGTCGTTGACCGTCATCAGCCACCGGCGCGGCAGCCGGTCCACCAGCAGACCGGTCAACGGCGACAGCAGCACGGCGATCGCCATGAGCAGGAATACCAGGCCGGCGGCGCTGGTGGATCCGGTGAGGTCCTTCATCCAGATCGCCAACACGATGACCATCATCGTGCTGCCGAACATGTTGAACGCCTGACCGGCAAGGAGCAGCCGCATGTTGCGGTCACGCAGGATGACGGGTCGCATCGATCTCCTCAGCCGCGTCGAGATCCTCAGGATCGGGCACCGGGACGACCCAGCCGGCCCGGTGCAGCATGTCGAAGACCCGGTCGGCGAACGCCACCGAGATGGGGAGTTCGCCGGCCAGCGCCGCCCACCAGGCCGCGCTGCGGCGGCCACGCCGACCGTCGACGGCTCGCAACAGCGTGAGTACGCGGGCGTGGCTGCCGCCCCGATCCTCAGCCAGGCGTTCGGCGAGCCAGGCGCGGTCAGCGTCGGTGGCGGCGAGCGCCCGGGGATTGACCGGGCCGAGCGCGGCGCGGGCCAGCACCGTACCCGCTGCCTCGTCGTCGGCCGACGGCTCGGCGCACAGCGCGCGGTCGGCAGCGGTGGCGGACACGTCGGCCAGCCAGCGCGCCGTACGGACGATCTCCCCGGCCGGCACCCCGGCGTACGTCAGCGTGCTGACACATCTGCCGACGATCTCGCTGCGGTGGGCCACCCGCCGGACCGACGCGGCGTCGCCGGCCGGGTCCAGCACCGGGCTGCCGTCGTCACGGTACGGGTACGGTGCCGGTGGACGCTGCCGGCCGGGCAGCGCCGCCAGGATGTGCCCAGCGGCCCAGCCGGCACACGCGTCGGCGACGTCGGCGGCCAACGCCGGGTCCGCCCGTCCGCGTACCGCCGCCACGGTCGACGCCGCCACCGTGACGGTGCGACGCAGCTCAGCCGGGTCGACCATGTCGAGTGTGTCGGCGGAGGTGTGGTTGGTCCGGTCCGGCCAGTGCCCGAAGGACACCGTCGGGCACCCGGTCGGCGCGTCCGAGACGAGCGCGTGGTCGGAACCCCCGGAGAACGGCGCGGTGACCGCCTGCCCCGGATCGCACGGCACCGCGCCGCTGTAGGACCGGGCCCGTGCCGGCACCAGTTCGGCGCAGCGTCCGGCCAGAGCCGGCAGAAACGACGGTACGTCGTCCGGCCCCCGCTCGATCACCAGCGAGCTGCCGCAGCGGTACGGGTCCTGCCCGGCCATGTCCACGTTGACCGCCAGGCTGGGCCGCGCCACGGCACCGCCGCCCACGAGATCGTGCAGGTACGCGGCGACACCGACGAACTCCGGTGCCCACAGGAAACGCAGATCCGGTCCGCCGACTGGCCGGGCACCGAGCAGCCGGGCGGTCGCGAGCAGCGCGGCGACGCCGGAGGCGTTGTCGTTGGCGCTGGGCCGGGGGTGGCACAGGTGCGCCGAGAGCAGGAACTCGTCGCCGCTGCCGTCGCCCGGCAGCACGCCGGTCACCACCGGCATGGTGGCCGTCGACCCGGCCACCGCCACCTCGACGGTGACCGCCTCGCCCCGGTCGGCGGCCGCGCTGAGCCTGGCGAGCTGCGCGGCGGTGAGGCTGAAGCCGGCCAACGCCGTGCCGGGCAGCAGTTCCAGCCGGCCGACCTGGTCGGCGAGCCGGTCGGTCCGGGCGCTGAGCGGGTCTGCGGCGACCGCGACGGCGCCGCCGGCCGCCGCCCGCCGGGCGCATTCCGGAAACGGTACGCGGACGTCGTCCAGCAGCACGAGCGCGCCGGTCGGGTCGGTGCCGGCGCACATCGCCGACCAGCGCAGCAGTGGTGCGGCGACGCCGCCGGCGGGGATCGGTGCCGAGTACGCCGCGAGGGTGTACGGCTGTGCCGGGTAGTCGATCAGCGTCTCGCCGCCGTGCCGGAGGCTGGCCCGCACCGGGGTCCACGACATCGGGGCCTGGTAGGTCCACCACCGCCGGGCCCCGTCTGCCGGGAAGGTGTGCACGGTGACGTCGCGCAGGCCGGCGTCCGCCGCCCGCTGTGCGACGTACCCGGCCGCGGCGTGGATCCCGGCCGAGGCCTGGTAGCGGTCGTGCCGGGCGACCTCGGCGACGTCGACCATGGCAGCGTCGACGTCGATGCCGTCGTGCACCGCCGCGACCAGCTGGGGCAGTCTCATCGGCGGTCCGTCGGGGCGGCGGTGGAAGTGGCTGCGAACGCGGTGGTGAAGGCTGCCAGGCGGGCCTCGGACAGCGGGACCGACAGCCGCAGCAGCGCGCCCGGTGGGCCACCGGGTGCCAGCGACGGCACCTGCTTGGCGAGCACTCCTCGGGCGGCCAGGATCCGGCGTACCTCATCGTCGCCGGGCAGGACCAGCCACGGCAGCCGGGGGTCGGTCGGCAGCGGGGTGAGACCGGCGGCGATCAACTGCTCCTCGACGTACGGCTTCACCTGTGCGATCCGGTCCCGCAGTGCGGCCAGCGGATCTTGCTGGGTGAGCAGCGCGGCCGCCAGGTCCAGAGCGAGTGCGCTGACCGCCAGCGGTGGCGCCACCTGCCGGACCACATCGGCCAGGTCCGAGGCGGCGACGGCGTACCCGACCCGCAGCCCGCCGGCACAGAACCCCTTGGACATGCTGCGGATGACGACGGTGCCGGGCAGTTCGTCGGTGAGCGGGGCGGCGCTCCGGTCGGGCGGCAGGTAGGCACCGAGCGTCTCGTCGACGACCAGCACGCTGCCGACCGTTGCGCAGGCCTGCGCGACCCGGCGCAGCTGGTCCCCGGTCCACATCGGGCCGAGCAGGCCGGGCCGGTCGACGACGGTCAGCACCGGCCGGTGGTGGGTCACGGCGGCCACCGCGTCCGCCGGGTCGCGCAGCGAAGTGGCCCGGACCTGACCACCGGTGGCGCCGGGCAGTTCCGGATGGCCGGCCAGGTCGACCAGGACGGTGCCGCCGTCGCCCAGCCGGGCCAGCGCGTGCAGCAGGCCGGTGGCACCGGCGCCAGCGGTGACCCGGTCCGGCGGCAGCTGCCGGCCCGGCGGCCAGCGCAGGTACGCGGCGACGATCGGCGCGAGCCGCTGCCCGGCGTACGGGTCGGCGAGGTCGTAGCGGCGTGCCCGCTGGATCGCGGCCGGCCCGGCGGGCAGCGACGCCCACGCGGCGGCCAGCGCGGGTTCGACCGGCCCGGCCTCGTCGGGGGCGGCGCGCAGGTCGAGCGGCACCGGAGCGGGGCCGTCGGCAGATCGGGTAGAGCCATCGGCAGGTGACGGGGTCGGCGGCGGGTCCGATGACGGGCCTGGTGGCGTCGGCGCGCGGTGGCCGTCGAGCGCCGAGGTCACCACCGGTGCCGGTCTGGCGATGAACTGGACGTAGCGGGTGTCCATGGTCAGCGTGGCACCTGCGGTGAAGTCCGCGTCGGTCCGGGCCACGGCGAACCCGGCACGGGTCAGCATGGTGGCCACCTCGGTCGGGTGGTAGAGGCGGACGTCGTCAGGCAGGACGGCGGTGGTGCCGTCCGGCCGGCGGACGTCGACCCGGCCGCTGCTGCGTCCGGTGACCGGGTCGTAGCGGCGCTGAAAGTGGAACCTGGTGCCGCCGATGTCCGCGCGGGCCTCGTCCCGGTAGTGCCGGGCGATGGCGAGCACATTGGAATGGTCGAGGACGAGCAGGCCGTCGGCGGGCAGCAGGCGGCGAACCGCGCGCAGCAGTCGGAGCTGGTCGGCATCGGTTCCCCAGCCGAACGCCTGCACGCAGATGACCGCGTCGACGTCGGGCAGCCCCCATCCGGGTGGCTGCGCACCGAGCAGGTCCACCCGGCGCAGGTCGAGGGTGACACCGGCGGCGTCGGCGGCGCTCGCGGCCCGCCGCAGCGCGTACCCGGACACGTCCACCCCGATGACGTCGAAGCCCTTGCGGGCCAGACCGACGGCGTGCCGGCCGACCCCGCAGCCCAGGTCGACCACCCGCCGGCCGGGGGCGTGGGTGGCCAGGACGTCCGCCAGGTAGGCGACCTCGGCGGCGGTGCGTTCGGCCGTGTACTCGTCGTCGGCGAACGTCCAGTAGTCGGCCGTGAAGTAGCGCTCGTACCACGGGGTCGGCGGCATGCCGGTCAGGACACGGTGGTGAGCTCGCGACGGGCGAAGAAGTCGCAGACGTCGCAGAGGTCCGGTGCGTTGGCGACACCTTCCTGCTGCAGGTAGACCCCGCCGCAGACGCGGCAGGCCGCCTCCATGAAGGGGAACATGTAGCGCTGCATGTTCTCGAACGCGGAGAACATGTAGTAGTCGATGCCCGGCCACAAATCGAGCAGATGGTCGGTCATTCCGTACGCCAGGGACCGCTCGTCGGGCCCGGTGGTGAACCGCCCCGGGGTGCCCTGCCGGTTCAGTTCCGGCGCGACCAGCTCCAGGTAGAGCGTCAGTTCCTTCTTGGTGATCCGGTACAGCGGAAAGATGTACCGCAGGCCGCCGATCTGCCGGGTCGGGATGCCACCCATCCGGAATCCGCTGGTCATCCAGGTCACCATGCTGGCCAGCAGGTCGTCGGCGTTGAAGCCGAACGCCACCACCCCGGCGCCGCGCGCGTGTGCCTCCTCCTCCAGCATCCGCCGCAGCACCTGGTGGCCGATGACCATCGTCAGGTGGCTGCCCTCGTCGCTGACGATCTCGTTCATCGAGTCGACGAACGTGCCGCGTAGCCGGAACACCCGCTCCACGTCCGCCGCGGTCACGATGACCTGCTCGATCCCGAGCCGTTCGCCGGAGGCACGGGCGGCGGCGAACGTCGCCGGCTCCTCCCAGTCGGGCAGGCCGGTGATGGTCACGGCCGTCATGTTCAGTGGCGGCAGCCGGTCCCTGGTCCGCTCCAGCAGGGTCAGATAGGCGACGCTGTCCCGCCCGCCGGACAGCCCGACGATCACGTGGTCGCCGTCGCGCATCACCTCCCGTGACAGGACACTGTCGACGAAGGCTTCCTCGACGTACTGGATGAAGGCGGGAGCGTCGAACTGCTCCCCCCGGACCTCGATGGCGCCCTTGTCGTCGAAAACGATGCTCTTGGTGTAGACCGGGTTGGGTACACCGTAGACCTGCCGTTTCGGGCGGCGCATCACATTCAGATCGTAATGCCGGACCTGCCGGACTTCGATGATGTCGTCGGCGCCGACAACCGTGGTGTCCTCCGACACCACCTGCCCATCGCGCCAGCTCAACACAGAGTTGACCGGGATGCCGTTGCGGCGTAGCACGTCGACCAGAGGCTGCCCCGCCGTCGCAGCCAATTCCTCGGTCGTGCCGACCTTCGTGTGGTAATAGACTGACGCCATTGTGCAACCATAGATGCCCGCCGGTGTCCGGTACAGTGCGATGATGATCCGCTCCATCGTCGTCGAGCACTACGACGACCCACGGGCGGCGTCGCGGGCCGGGTGGGATGCGGTCGCCGGCAACGGTGACACACCGGTCTTCTATCAGGACGGTTACCTGTCGGCGTACCACGATGCGCCGCTCGCGCCGCTGGAGCGGCTCGGATACCTGGTGGCACGGGAGCCATCGGGGCGGCCCGTGGCCGTCCTACCGGTCGCGCTGCACCGGTTCGCCGACCCGATCGGCGGGCTCCGCCGCCTGCATCCCGGTATCGAGCGGGACAGCGCGCTGCTCAGCCACGTCTGGCACTGCTACGACACCCGACTGCTCGGCGCGGTCGCCCGGACCGACGTGGTCACCGAACTGCTGGACACCCTGCGCCGGCTCGCCGACGACTGGGGGGCCCGCTGGTACGGGTTGGTCAATGTGGACTCGTCAGGCCCGACGGCGGCCGCGCTCACCGCCGCCGGGCTGACCGGGCGGCACCTGGTGGACCGCTACTCAACCGACCTGACCGGCCTCACCTCGTACGAGGACTACCTTGCCCGACTGGCTCCCCGGCCCCGGGCCAACCTGCGCCGCAACGAACGCCGAGCGGCGGACGCCGGTTTCGTCTGCGATGTGACCACACCGGACGGCGCGGACCTGGTCGAGATCGCCGAGCTGTGCGACCGGACCGCCGCCCGCTTCGGCAACGCCGGTTTCTACCCAACCGAGACGTTCACCCGGTTCGTCACCGCCCTCGGCCCGGCCGCGCACGTGCTCCGCATCCGTCAACGGGGCACGCTCGTCGCGGCCGGGGTGTGCCTGACCGACCAGCGCCGTTTCCACACCTGGACCTGCGGTGTCGAATACCGTGTCGACGGCAACGCCAGCCCGTACGCGGCGCTGTTCGCCGAGTCGGTCCGGCTGGCGCTGCGGCTGGGCCGCCCGATCCTGGAGGGCGGGCGCAGCAACGACATCTTCAAACGTCGGCACGGGCTGACCGCCCGCCGGCTCGACGCCCACGTGATGCGGCTGTGAGCTACCGGCTACGCGTCCATCCGGGCATCGCCCCGCAGTGGGAGCGGTTGGCCGCCGGCGGGCCGATGCTGACCACACCGGGCTGGCTACGGGCGATGGCGGGCCGGCTCGGCGGGCGTACGCTCACCTTCGTTGTCGAACAGGGCGACGGGGCGTGCCTGGCCCTGCACGCCACCGTGCAGCCCGTCCCCCGGCCCGGTGAAGTGTTCGACCTGCACCACGTACTGGTCAGTGCGGCTCCCGCGCTGCCGCTGACCGAGGCGTCACGGGCCGCGCGGGCCGAGTTGTCGAGGCGGGCCGCGCCCGAGCCGTCCCGCTGGACGCCGAACCTGCTGGTGATGCTGCCCGGCTACGAATGCCTCCCCGTCGGACCGGCGGCGACCAGCCCGGCCGCGCTCGCTGTCGCCGTCGATGGCATTCTGAGTTGGGCCGCGGACGCCGGCATCTCGACGGTGGCGTTCCTCTACACCAGACCGGAGGCGACGGCGTTGACCGGTGCCCTGTCCGCAGCCGGGTTCGTGGCGATGCCACTGTCACTGACCTGGGAGCTTCCGGTGCGCGACGGCGGTCTCGACGCCTACCTGGCGTCGCTGCCCCGCAAACGGGCGGCGGAAGCAGGGCGCGAGCTGGCCCGGCTCACCGCCAACGGCGTACGGCTGCGTCATCTGCACGGCGATGCGATCACCCCGGTGGTACCGGTGCTGGCCCGACTACGCGGCCAGTTGGTCAGCAAGTACCGGGGCCGCTGCGACGAGGCGGCCGAGCGCGGCCGGCTGGAATCGCTGTTGCACGATGTCGCCGGCGGCCGCGCCCAGGTGGTCCTCGCCGATGCCGGGGACGCCGTCGTCGGGTTCGCGCTGTTCGCACCGTTCGGTGACGAGTGGCAGTGCCTGGCCCTCGGCTACGACTACACCGATCGCCGGTCGAGGTTCGCGTACTTCGGCACGGCGTTCTACGGGGCGGTCCCGATCGCCTCGGCGCAGGGTGTCCGCCGGATCGGCTACGGACAGGGCGCGGCGCGGGCCAAACAGGACCGGGGATGCGTCGGTACGCCGCTGACGGCCTGGCTGCACTCGACCGATCCTGAGCTGATGGCCACGGCGCGGGCCGCCGCGTCGACGACCGTCCTCATCCCTGGACAGCGAAACGTCCTGATCCCGGCGTCGGCGTCACCGGCGCGGCGCAAACCGGCGTGAGGTGGCGAGCACCAGGCGTTCCCACGGGTCGAGCCGGGCGCCGTGGACAGCGAGGAGCTCCTGCACCCGGGCCGGGTCGGGGCCGGGCTGGTCGGGGGTGAACTCGGCGGTCAGTATCGGCGCGAGGGGATGCCCGCCGGCCAGCAGCCCGGCGGCCTTCTCGCCGGCCCCAGCGGCGGCGAGACCGCTGAGGTCGCCGGCCAGCAGGTCGGCCGCGCCGCGGCGGGCGGAGTCGGACAGCCCTGGCCAGGCCAGGGCGAGGACCCGGGCGCGCAGACCGGCCAGGACCTGCGGATATCCCCGGCGCTCGGCGGGAGCGCTCCGGCTGAGCAGGTCGAGCAGGGTACGCAGGTCGGCCGGGTCGCCGCCGTCGTACCCGCCGCGCCCGCCGACGCCGGACCCGACGCCGAACTGGCCGTCGGTGAAGACCGCGCTCTCCCGTTGGGAGTCGGCAGGGGTGTCGGAGCTGTGCATCAGGGCCAGCATGACGTTTATGGAGCCGAGGTCGGCACGGATCGTGCCAGGGCTCGCGTCAGCAGGATCGCTCGCCCCTTTGGCCAGGCGCAGCCGGGCGTGGCTGGGGTGTCGCGGATCGGGCCGGACGTCGCGGACCAGCAGCGCCACCGTCGGGCCGAAGTCGAAGAGCTGGTCGACGAGACGGTAGAGGTACGCCTTCCACACCTGGGTGATGTTGCGTTCGTGGAACGCGTCCAGGTTGGCCGGCCGGTGCCACAGCACCCGCCACGCCATTGGCTGGAATCCCTGGTCGACCACCCGGTCCACGATCTGCCCGCCGAGGTGGCGGGCGAGGGCATCGGGGGCGAGCAGCATGAAGACCGTACGCTCCCAGTCGACTGCTTCACTCACGCGGAGGCTCCTTCGCGGCGGTATGGCGTCGGGTGTGGTCCTGGCCTGGTCCGGATGTGCTCCGGGCATGGTGCCGGGTGCGGCCCCGGACCCGCCGGCTGCCGCACCCGTCGTCTGTTTCAGGTCACCGCTTCTTCTTTTTCACGACCGGGCGCCGTGTGTGGACAGCGTGGCGGTTCATCCTGGCCTCCTTCCCGGGTCGAGCGCGGACAATCCGTCGGTCGGTGGATCAGCGAGCGGTTGCGCGGCCGGCAAGGAATGGTCACTTGCGGGTCGTTGTCGTCTTCTTCTTCACCCGCGGCCTGCGGCCGAACTTCATGTTCCGGTTCACCCTTCCCTCCCTCCATTGGTAGTTGGTCTGCCGGGTGGGCCGCTGCGGGCTTTCACCCGCCAGCGGTGGCCACCACCAGTTGGTCCGCCATGGACACGGCGGCGTCGTGGACCTGCTGTGGGGAGGCCGCCGCGATCCGGTCGGCGTATTCGGCCACCGACCAGTCGACGCTGCCGCCCAGCAGAGCGTGCCGGCCCAGCAGGAGAGTCTCGTCGAGGGAAGTCTCGGCATCGAGCCGGACCAGACCGGCAGCACGTCGGCGGGCCACCGCCACGCGGGCGTCGCTCCAGCCGTCCGCCACCGCCGACCGTGCGAGGTCGACGGCGAGCCGGGCCACCTCGTCACGGTGCTCGACAGCGGTGGTGATCGCGATCCGCCAGACGCCGGTGTCGTGGTAACCGCTGAGGTCGCCCCAGATGTCGTAGGACAGCCCCAGATCGGTACGCAGTTGCTCGACGAGGACGGACGTGTTGCCCCCGGCGAACAGTTCCATCACCACCTCGGCGGCGGCGAGCCGCGGGTCGGCCAAGGAGAACGCGGGTCCGCCGAGCACCACGGCCGCGGTGTCGCCGGGCAGCGGATGATCCAGCCGCCGGGACCGTACGCCGGGAGCCATTGCCGGCAACGGGATGGGGAGCGCGGGCCGGTCGGCGCGGGCGCTCTGGTGTGTAACGGACAGGCCGGCGAGGGCGCTTCGCGCCGTCGCAGCGGTCACGGCGGCGGGGGTGACACCGCCGGTGACCACGACGGCGACTCGTCCGGCCCGGACGTGGCGGCGGGACCAGGCGGTGACCTCGGCGGCGGTGAGCCGGAGCGCGTCGGCGGGGCTGCCGCCGACCGGCCGGCCCATCGGGTGGTCGCCGTACACGGCGGCGAAGAACACGTCGTGGACGATGTCGGTGGGGTCGGCTTCAGCCAGGCGCAGCTCCTCGATGACCACCCGACGTTCGGCCTCGACGAGGACCGGGTCGAACTCGGTGGCCGTCGCGGCCTCGGCGAGCAGGTCCAGTACGGCCAGCGCGTCCACTGTCGGTACCCGCGCGTACAGGACGACGTAGTCGCGGGCGGTGGTCGCGTTGCCCTCGCCACCGTACGACTCGATCTCGTCGATGACCCGCATCTTCCGGCCGGGCGGCACCGCCTGCATGACCAGGTGTTCGAACAGGTGGGCGGTGCCAGGTGAGGTTTCGTCGCGGGAGCCGGCGAGGATCCACACCGACACGGTGGTGATCTCGGCACCCGGCCGGTGACGGGTCAGCACCCGGATGTCGTCATCCAACGCCCGCCCGACGATCTCGGCGGCGGCGGTCACGGGTTCGCTCCGGTGGTCGCCGGACTGGGCACCGGGCCGGACAGCTCCGCCACGGTGTCTTCGTCGACCTCGTCGCCGATCGTCAACAGGAACCTGCCGACCGGGCTGTCCACCCAGGCTAGTCGACCGCGCTCGTGCAGTGTGGCGGTGGGGGCGTCACCTCGCGGGGCGTCGTCCAGTGGCAGGCCGAAGGCCAGCACCCCGGCCCGGACGGACGCACCGGCGGAGAGCCGCTCGGCGGCCGCCGCCCAGGACCGCTGCTCGATCCGGGCGGAGGCACCTTTGATGTTGCGACGCTGCAGGTGGCGGGCCATGCCAGTGAGGGGACGGCGCAGCACGGCTGCACTGCGGATCGCCCGGCGGGCGCGGGTGTCCAGTTGGTTGCGCCGGGGCGGCGGTGGCAGTGGTGGCAGGCTCGTCCGCGCAACGAGCGCGACGAGTTCGGCGTACTCCGGCCACAACCCGAGTGCGGTCAGCGCGCGGGTGAGTGTGATCAGCTCTTCCTCGGAGGCCGAGGCCACCAGCAGGCTGGCGTCGATCAGATCCCGGGCCCGGAAGCGTTGCTCGAAGCGCTCGAACAGGAGCATCAGGGTGTTCTTCACCGCCGGTGCCCGCCACGGTTGCGGCATGGCGGTCAGCGGTGGCACACCGGCCAGGTCACCCAGCGACCACCAGGTGGCGATCTCCACCCCGTACGGCAGGACGAAGCGGGATTCGTGCGGGCGCCGCAGACTCACCATCATGTGCAGACGGTCGTTGAAACAGGCGAACGTGCCGGTGTGCAGGTCCCAGCCATCGTCGATGAGCAGACCTGCTGCTCGCCACAGAGCGGACTCGGTGCCGGCGACGTAGTCGAGATCGTTCATGGTGCGACCGCGACCAGAGGGGTAGCGGTCGGCTACCTCCAGCCCTTTGATCGGGGTCAGGTCGCTGACGCGTGCGGCGAGCTCGGCCGCCACGGTGCGGTAGAACGTGACCCGCGAGGTGGCCAACTCGAGATCGTTGGCAATCCCCGGGTCGAGGGTGACGCCGTCCGCAGCCCACGCGGAGTACAGGGTGGCGGTCAGGGACGGCTGTCCTTGGCGCAGTGCCGCGACCGCCTCGGCCGGATCCTCGAGCGGCTCACCGCAACAGACGCTCAACGCACTAAGGACATCGTCCGCCGACAATTGGAAGGTCACGGCACGGTGCTCCTCGCGGGCTCGGCGACGCCGGCGTTCGCACCGCACGGCGACGCCGAGCGCCCGACGGCGGTGCGCTAGTAGTTGGGCAGGCAGTCCGTGCAGGTCGTGCGGAACTTGACCACCTGGACCGCCTGGCGACGCGCGAGCATCTTCTCGACCCGGCTCGGAGTGAGCAGCGTGGGCGCGACAGCCGTGTCTTTCCTGACGCTAGTGGAATTCTTCACTTCATCCCCTTGCTAGGAAAAGTGGTGGCGTATTCAGCTGATCGTACGGATCTCGCCACACGCAGTCAATGCACAGATCTCAATCGCCAGCCAGGGATAGGGAATCGATCAGCACCAAACTAGTGAATGCCGGATAAAAGCTGGGAGTCACCCAAAACCGACCAATCACCGCCACCTAGGACGGGAGTCCTCAAGATCACTTGACGAAAATTCGGACGACACGCCGACGCCAGCCCGAATTCTCGTCAAGTGATCTTCACGCTACGCCCGGCGCGTCGAGCGGGGTGAGCCGGCCAAGGAAGTCGCCGAACGACCAGCCCATGCTGGTAGTGATCACCTGTCGCTCCCGCCAGGCGATCGCATCCGCCGTACCCGGGCCGGCCAGCAGGTCCTTCGGCAGGAAGCCGACGCTGCCCGGGCGGGGTTCCTTCAGCCGAAGCAGCAGCAGACCCTCCATCGGGACCGCGATGACAACGAAGTCCGTCGACAACTTCCCGACCCGCCACTCCCGCTCGGCGGTCAACAGGTCGAACGACGGATACTCCGGGTGCACACCCAGCAGCGGACGCCCCGGGAACAGCGTGAACGGCGCACCCGGCACCCACTGCGGCTCCACCGGCTGCATACCGTTCGTCTGAGACAGCCAGTCCCGGTAAGCCCAGGGCAGCGGGCGCCCCAACGCCTGCTCCAGTGCCTGCAACTGACCCTCACCGAGCGGGCCGAACGGCTGCCGCTGCGCCGGCCGCCACCCCGTCACCGCCGTCGACTCGTCCACCACCGGCGGTGCCTCACCCGGCGCCAGCCGCCGCACCGTGACCCGCCACCGACCAGCGTTCTCGAAATGCGCCCCAGCGAAGTACCAGGTCTCATCGCCAACGGGGAAGGTGTCACCCAACTCGCACCGGTGGCTATGCTCTGCGCTGTCGGGGCCGCGCTCCATCACGTCCAGCCTCACCCAGACCGTTCCGCGCCGCTCCAGCCGACGGACCCCGACATCTGCCGGTCCTACCGGTGCGACAGCATTGTTCGGGATGGTTACCAAATCGAGCGACGACCGGTAAGCAGCCATGCTTCCTCCTGTCCGGGTCCGTCAGCCGACTATTGAATCACTCAGCGATGCTTCGTCCGGCAGAACGAAGCCCAACTCGGCGGAGGCGATCCGCTCTGCTTCGGTCCGGGCCACAGGCCGCAACTGGCCGCCTGTCCCGGCGACTACGCCGAGATCTGACGCTGCGGAGACGTCGCCACCCGGACCGTAAACAAGGATCCGCTGGTCGGCTGCTTCGGTCACGACCACGACGATCCCCCCGGATCGCCCGCTCGACGTCCGGATCGCGTAGTAGACGATCATCGGCTCGTCTCGGTCGACAGCGGTCCGGCCGAACCCTGACGTCACCGAGGCAGCTACCCCGCCAGCCGACGCTGCCACCGGCACGGGTTCGGTCAACCCGACGGCCGGCTTGTGCTCGATGCTGCTCGGTGGCCCGAGAGACAGCGGTCCGGGCTGAGTCGGTGCGACCCGGTCGAGATGCGCGAAGTCCCTACTCATCCAGTCCAAGAAGGCCCGGGTCGGCATGGGCTGGGGATGCCACTTGTTCCACGGATTACGGAGCTGGACATGCCCGTTGCTCACACCCACCAACTCGTACGCATGCCCGTCTCGCAAGTCGAACGGAAGTTCATCGTCCGGACCCAGCCCGTACTCGTCGATCCCCTTGGTGCTGACGATGACCGGACTGCCGTCGGACAGCAGCCGGCTGAGCATCGCCTCGACTGTGGGTTCGTTGCCCGGCGATACGTCGAACCGTCCCATCCGGGCCGGCAGGCCGGTCAGTTGGGTCAGCACCTCCGCCCACAGATCGGGAGTGCTGCCGGGATCCATCCGGGCGTAGCCGCGCGGCGCGGCCTGGTTCGGGTCTGACCAGCCCTGCCAGCCCTGCCACTGCTGCTGCCAGGCGACCTGCCGGGACTCGGTCCAGGTCCGGTCGACCGCCGCCAGCGCCTTCTCCAGGATGCTCGCCCACGCCGCCCCAACCTCTGGTTGCGAGGCGTATGCGGCCCTCGGCGGCGGATCGGCGAGGACCGGCACATCCGGGGTGACGGTGATCCGCAGCCGTCGGCCGGTCGGGGTGGTGCGGTCGCCAGGGAGGCTGCTTTCGTGCAGCAGGACGTCGACCGTGCCGTCCGGGTTGGGACGGAACAAATTACCGATCGTCTGCGGGCTGTGCCCGGCGACCGCGCCGATCGAGGCGAGCATGCCGCAGTCACCAAGAATGCCCTGCTGCACCTGCTCCCGCCGGGGCATCCCACGCCAGAGTGGCACTGAAGCACCCGAGTAGGGGTCGACTGGTCGCCCGTACCCGACCGAATACCTGCGCGTCGACTCGGACGGCAGGGTGGGGTGGTCGGCGTACACGTGGATCTCGGTCGGACCATCGGCGAGCGGTGCTGCTTCCGGCGCTTGCTCGACCGGCGCGCTCGGCGCCAGGTTGAGGATCGCCCGGGTCAGAGCGTCCGAGACCAGCACCATGGTGCGGGTCTGCGCCAGGTAGTGGAAGCTGTGGCTGCCGAGCAGCTGGGTGATCGCCGGGCTCGACCCGTACGTCGCGGTGATCGTCGCGTACGCCCGGCGGACGTCCTCGGCCAGCAGCGCCCGCCGGCCGGCGTCGGTCGCCAGGTCGAAACCCGGGTGTACGCCGCCAACGTCGACATGCGGCGCGTTCGCCAACACGTACGGGCCGATGTCGACCTGGCCGGTCAGGTCGACGTACACCCCGTCGCGGGCGATCCGCGCGGCCAGCTCCGGATCGACGGCCTGCAGTTGGGCGAGCTGATCGGCGCGCAGCCCGATCACCTGACCGGCGGAGGCCGGCAGCGTCGGCAGGCTCCGTTGGCCCTGCTCGGCGTCGACGGCGAGCCGGTGCAGCTGCTCGGTGAGCTGCGGCGCGTACGGAACGTACCCGTTGTGGACCAGCCGGGCCCGGTAGTCGCGCTGCTGGGCGCGTTGCGGCTCGGTCAGCGTCGCCGGGTCCGCGCCGAGCACAGCCAGGACGGTCTCCGGGGCGAGCGCCGGCGAGGTGAGCCGCAGCAGCAGGTTCGCCAGGTCCGGCGGCAGCTGCGCCCACCGCGCGTACGCCTGCGGGGTGCCGCCGGTCAGGCCGAGCTGGTCGACGAGTACGCCGATCTCGGCGCGCAGCGCCACCCGGGTCGGTGGGTCGGCGGCGGTGTAGCGGGCCGTCAGCGCCCGGATCCGGGTCAGCCGGGGATCGGCTGGTCCACCGTCGCGACTCGCGGCCAGATCTGGTGCCCGCTGATCCGGCCCTGCCGCCTCGCCGCCGCGTACTGCCTCATGACCACCGGTATCGGCAGGCTGCTGTGCACCGTCACCGTCCCCGACTGGTCGATGATGTAGCAGCCCATTCCGACGTGCGCCCCCGTCGCCCGCTGTTCGGTCGACAGTGTCTCCTTCGCCAGCCACCCGAACTCGAACGGATGCAGCTCGATCGGATTCGCCGTCCCGACCAGCCGCTCGATCAGTTGCTGCGCGTCGTCCTCCGTCATCGCCCGGCACTCCACTTGCTGTCGTGGGTGGCGTCGATACGCTGCGGTCATGTCCGACGCCAGCGACGCCCGGCCCGCCGTCAGCGACACCCTGTACGCCGCCATCCTCGCCGACCCCGACGACATGGACCTGCGGCTGCGCTACGCCGACGCCATCGAACCCACCGACCCCGACCACGCCGAGCTGATCCGCGCCGAGATCGCCTGCGACCTGGCCGTCATCGCCGGCACCCCGGTCAGGGACGAGTTGTCCGATCGGGCCGCCGTACTCAGCCACCGGCTGACTCCCCGACTCGGCGCGCCCGTCGCCGGCCTGGTCACCAACTGGCTCGTCCGGCGCGGATTCGCCGAGTTCGTCAAGCTGCCGGGGGCCGACTTCCTCGACCGCGGCGCGGAGATCTACCGCCGGGTTCCGGTCCGCCACGTCTGGCTCACCGACGTCGGTCCGGACCTGATCGGCCCGATCGCCGCGAGCCCGCTGCTGGCCCGACTCACCAGCCTCGGACTGAACAACAACCCGGTCGGCGACGACGGACTGCGCACCCTGCTGGCCTCCCCGTACCTGCACCAACTCCGCTGGTTGGGGCTGGTCAACTGCGGCATCACCCCGGTGGGTGCCGAACTGTTCGCCGAACTCGCCCCCCGGGTCCTGCCCTACCTGCGGTTCGTCTACTTCGCGCGCAACCGCGCCAAGCTCGTTCCCTACGGTGCCGGCTCCGACGCCGTCGGTGGGCAGGACCCGATCGACGTCTACGTTCCGGAAATCGCCGAGCGGATCACCGCCGAGCACGGACCGCTGCCCTGGCTCGACCCCGACATCGCCTGGCGGGGTGGGTACGTCGACTTCGGGCAGGTGTGACCGGGGTGGTGGCGAGCTCCGGTTGGCCTCGGCGATCCGCTGGGCATGGAACCGGATGCTTGGCGGAATGTCACGTGAGTCGTCGGGCAGCGCTGCGGCCAGTTTGCCCAGCTCGGACTCCACCGATTGCCGGAACTCGCCGAGCGACAGAATGAGCGGGCGGGCCACTGCGGCGGCACCAAGGATCCGCAGCTGGCCGGAGGCGTCGGACAGGCCGAGAAGGTCGTGGCTGCCGCCACGGGTGGTTGCCGGCCCGTGCAGCGGTCGCAACTCCAGTGTGCTGGCGAGGGCGGCGACCCCGCCCGGGTACTCTGGGGCCTGGCCGATGGAGAGGACCACCCGGTCGTACTCCTGGCGGGTGCCGTCAGTGAACTCGACCAGGAACGTACCGTCCACGGTGTGCCGGACGGCGACGATCTCGCGCAGCGACTGGCTGATCCGGCTGTCGATGGCGGCCATGTCGTACGCGCCGATGTCGGGCAACGTGTTGCGGCGGTTGTAGCCGCCGGAAAAGCTGCGCTGAAATTGCAGCTCGGCGTCCCGGGCCGGGTCACCGGTGCGGGACGCCGGCGGCAGTCCGACCGCGCGGGCCGACCAGTCGATGGCGGCCGCCGGTGACGCGGCGGCCTGCTCGATGTCCCAGGCCCCAGAGGCACCTGCACCGAACACCAGCACCCGGTCACCCGGCTGGTACGCGTCGGCCAGGTTCTGCCCACCGAAGTCGACCCGGGGACGAGCTGGCCGAGGGCCGGTGAACCGGCCATCGGCGTCGAAGCCGAGCCGCTGCGCGACGCCGGCCGGCAGCGCCGTCGAGTGGACCGGGGAGCCGTCCGGCCCGTACGGCGTGCCGGACGTCCGGTCGACCGCGTACCCGCTGTCCGGATCGACCACCAGCGGATCGGTGAGTCGGCCGGCGGTGTCAGCCAGCAGCGGCGGGTCGTCCTGGCTGGTACCCGTGCCGGTCAGGATGTCGGTGTCGGTGCCGCCGAGCACCGTACGGACCGGGGCGGGCAGCGTCGCCGGGTCGACGGCCACCCCGGTCGGGTCCCGGAACACCGGTACCGGACCGGACCGGTCGACCTGGTAGCCGGTCGCCGGGTCGACGTACCGGCCGGTTGTCGACGCCGGCGCGGCCGGCACCCGCGCCGGGCCCGGACCGGCGGCGATGTCCACGGTGGCGGCGTAGAAACTGCGCCCGCCGATCGTCACCCGGTAGTTCGCGCCATCCGGCCAACCGCCCGCAGCGTCGGTACCGGCGGCGGCGTCGGTACCGGCGGCGGCCGGGCGGGGGGTGATCGCGGTCGCGGTGCCCTGGTAGCTGGGCATCCCGGTGTACGCGCGGGCCGCGCCGACCGCTGCCGCGAAGTCGCTGGCGAGGGCGAACTGGGTGCCTTCGTCGGCGAAGTCCACCGGCTGGAACGGCAAACCGGGGATCTCCAACTCGGTGGGGACCTGCCCCATCAGCAGCTGCTGGCGGTCGGCCCACGGGTCGTGGCCCTGCGACACGGCCAGCACCGGCGGCAGGCCGTCGCCGGTGTCCGGCGGCGCGTCGAGGGTGGCGAAGTCGGCCGTGGCGGCCCAGCCGCCGCCGATGACCAGCCGGTCGAAGACGTGCTGCGGGTCGGCGTCGAGTGCGGCGTCGACCCGGTCGGTCAACGCCAGGTCCGCCCGGTCGCGGGCGGCGGTCGCCTGCGCGGCCCACTGGTGGGCCGCCGCCCGTACGTCGGCCTGGACGATCCGGATCTCGTCGGCCAGGCCGGGTCGGTCGCGGGCGACCGTGAGCAGCCCGGCGAGGTCCGCGAAGGCCGGCCCCAACTGGGTACGGACGGCAGCGAACCGGGCGTCGGTGGCGGCCGTCCCGACCACCGGCACGTTCGGCACCAGGCTGTGCACCCGGTGCCCCGGGTACGGCTCCAGCAGCCCGCTGCTGATCAGCAGGCCGACCGCTTCGGCATGCAACTGGGCCACCTGGGCCGGGTCGGCGTGCCGGCCGGTGCCGGCCTGCGCCAACTGGTCGGCGACGGTACGCAGCTCGGCCAGCCGCCCGATGTCCCGCGCGGTCAGGTGCCGCTGCCCGTCACCCTCGGGCCGGGACCCTTCGGCGAGCGCCGTCGTCGCATCGGTACGCAACCCGTCGGCCCGCTCCTGGGCGATGGCGTCCACTTCGGCCAGAGCGGCGGCGACGGCCCGCCGGACATGGTCGGTGGAGGCCCGGTCGGACACCCGTACGGTCGCCCCGTCGGCGTGCGTCGCGATGGTGGCGACGGGGGCCACCGTCGTGTCGGGCGGCAGCGAGGTCACGGCGAGCGTGACGGTCACCGGCCCGGCCGAGGTGTCGAGGGTGACCGTGCCGGCGTCCGGGTCGGCGACCGCACCGGCCGGCAGCAGTCCAGTGTCGAGCGCGTCGCGTACCGCCGCCGCGACCGCGACCGGGTCGGCGTCGTGCAGCGCACCGCCGAAGGTCGTCCCGGCGGCGGCGCTGACCAGTCCGTCCGGCGCGGCGCTGAGCGACCCGTCCGGCACGGCAGTGGCTAGTGGTTCGGCTCCGGCTCGTCCGTCAGCGGCCACACCTGGCGGCCGGTCGTCCGGCCCGCCCGGCGGGCCGCCGCGTACTCCTGCATGATGATCGAAGGCGGCATGCTCCGGTGGGCCGTCACCGTCCCGTCGTGGTCTATCACCCAGTTCCCCTGGCCCAGACCCAGCCCCTGGGTGCGTTCCGTCTCCGAGAGGATCTCCCTCGCCACCCAGCCGAACTCGAACTCGTGGAGAGCCATCCGGTTCGGCGTCCCGACCAGCCGCTGAATCAGCTCCTGCGCGTCGTCCCGAGTCACTGTTGGTCCCTCCCCGTGCCGTCGGCGCGTCCATCGACCACAACGTGTGCGTCGCCGCCAGGTACTCGGCGGGCGGCTGCGTCGCGGTTCCGCCGTACTGCGGATCCCACCACACCGGCCCGTCGGCACCGTGCGGGTAGACGATCAGGAACGCGTGCGAGCCCGCCGCCTGCGCGTTTCCGTCGGCGTCCAGGTGCAGCCGTCCGGTGTCCTGGTCGAAGCTCAGCCAATCGGCGACGACCAGGGCTGCACTACCTGGGCCGGCCGCCGCTACCCGCTGCTGCAGCTGCGCGTACTGCTCGGCGACCGCCGCCACCCGGTCCGCCGGTGTCCCCGGAAGGTCCGCCGGCGGACCGACCCACTCCCCGCCCAACCACTCCTCGGCCCGGCTGATCCCGTCGGCCTCACCCGTGACCCGGTCGATCGTCCCGTCGCCTGCCCGGTCCGGCCAGCGCGGCAACGACACCATCGGCCGACCCAGAAACGTCGACAACCCCGCCAACGAACAATCCATACAATTGTTGCCACGACCCGACCGCCCCGGACCACCATCATTCACCAACCCACCAAACGGATGCGACGACGGATCCGCACCCACCACAAACCCACCACCCGACCACAACACCGCCTCAAGATCAGCCTGAAAACCCACATCCTCCAACGGCGCCAAATTCAACGGACCAACCGGCCGCGGACCCGACAATTCATCGGTGTCGGCGACTACACCGGAGCCTCCGTCAGCTACTCCGTTTCCGGCGAGTCCGGCTCCGGCCACACCTGCCGACCCGAGATCCGCCCCTGCCGACGCTCCGCCGCGTACCGGCCGATCGTCACCGGTACCGGCAGACTGCCGTGCACCGTCACCGTCCCGTCCCGGTCGATGATGTAGCTCCCCAGGCCGACCCGCATCCCCGTGCCACGTTCCTGCGGACTCAGGATCTCCTGCGCCAGCCAGCCGAACTCGAACTCGTGCAGAGCCATCCGGTTCGGCGTCCCGACCAGCCGCTGGATCAGCTCCTGCGCGTCGTCCCGAGTCACTGTTGGTCCCTCCACCTGCTGCCGGCGCGTCCATCGACCACAACGCGTGGGTGGCGGCGACGATGTGTGTCGGCGGCACCGGCCACGTCCGGCCGTCCTGCGGATCCCACCACACCGGCCTGTCGGCACCGTACGGGTAGACGATCAGGAACGCGTGCGAGCCGTCAGCCAGGGCGTTGCCGTCGGCGTCGACCTGCACCTGCCCGGTACGCTCGTCCACACTGAGCCAGTCGGCGACGACCAGGGCGGCACTGCCCGGCCCGGCCGCCGCCACCCGATCCTGCAACTGCGCGTACTGACGGGCGACCGCCACCGCCCGCTTCTGCGGCACACCGGGCAGATCAGCCGGCGGACCGACCCACTCCCCGCCCAACCACTCCTCGGCGCGGTCGACACCGGCCGCCTCGCCGGTCTGCCGGTCGACGGCGCCGTCCGGCAGGATGTCCGGCCAGCGTGGTAGCGACACCATCGGCCGACCCAGAAACGTCGACAACCCCGCCAACGAACAATCCATACAATTGTTGCCACGACCCGACCGCCCCGGACCACCATCATTCACCAACCCACCAAACGGATGCGACGACGGATCCGCACCCACCACAAACCCACCACCCGACCACAACACCGCCTCAAGATCAGCCTGAAAACCCACATCCTCCAACGGCGCCAAATTCAACGGACCAACCGGCCGCGAGCCGGCCAGCGGCGCATCGCCGCCCGCCACGGGTACGGCCCGGTCGGCTACTCCGGTGGCGGGCCCGGCTCCGGCCACACCTGCCGACCCGAGATCGGGCCCTGCCGACGCTCCGCCGCGTACTCCTCGACCACCACCGTCGCCGGCAGGCTCGGCTGGGCGGTCACCACGCCCGTCAGGTCCACGATGAAGCTCCCCTGACCGATGTGCATCCCGGCTTGCCGTTCCTGGGTCGACAACTCCTCCCGGACCAGCCAGCCGAACTCGAACGGATACATCTCGATCGGGTTCCTGCTGCCCAGCAGTCTGCTGATCAGTGCTCTGGCCTCGTCCGCGGTCATCGACCACCCCTCCCTGCTCCGGCAACGTCATCGACTCACCTGCGGCATTCGCCGACGCCAGGCTCGTTGACCCGGTATCGCGGCCCTCACCGGACACCGGCCGGGTGCCGGTCAGGTCGGGTTGGCCTCCCGGCAGATCCGGGTCAACTCCGCCTCGCTCGGCAACGGCACCGCCGTGAAGTGATGCGTCACCGACTCCGCCATCACCCGATCGACGAGCCTGGTCTGCTCCAGGTCCGGCGTCGAATAGAGAAACGCCGCTGCTACGTCCGGACGGAAGTTCCACCTCTGCGTCGGGCGATCCCAGATCACGGCCTGCACCGGTCCGCGCTCCTGAGCCAGCGCGAGCACGTTCGCCGGAGTCCCATCCAGCTCCCCTGGCGGGTACATCAGATAGTAGATGAATGTCATAGTCAGCCGAAACCCTCCCTTGCGCTATCTGATCGGCAAGTCCCACGAAGTCCACCTGATCGAGACCGAGACGGCCAGCAAACTCCGAAAAGGTGATTCCTTGCTCATTCAACCATATCGCGAAATCACTGGCAACGTTGCGCCGCCTAGAATCACTTATCCATTTTGCAAATCCATTTTGGATCGAATTTCCGTAAGTTTCATAAATCAGTTTCAGGCCGACCGGAAGTTGCGACGACAGCCCAGTCGATTTGTTCATTATTAAAATATTCAGAAACGCTTCAACCCTGCTCTCGGACGACCGAACAGGATCTCGGACGACCTCGTACCAACCGTGGGTCTGCTTACCAACTAGCCAGCTTCGCTTTGTCGGAAACTGGATCTCGAATACGCGACCACTGGGAGATACAAGAACGCTGTTCAGCCCATAGAACCTGTTCCCCGGATTCCAGTAGGACTTGACCTGTTGAACCTCGTATCCCCGGCCAACCAGGCCATCCAACGTCTCATTGACCGCCGAGCCATAATGTCGCTCTGGCGCCAGGAGCGAAAATCGAACTAGATCACCGACCTTGCCGAGCGCCCCTTGCAGATCAAGCCCGATAGGCTCAAATTCTACCTTGAACTTCCGCGCCAATGACTCAGCATGCTTCACCCGATGCTCGAGACCTACTGGCGTAAGCATCTCCGGCCCGACGAGTCCAATCTCCGCGCCGGCCTCGGCAGCCGCCTCTACAAGGTCTGCGAGTACGATATCGGCGTCTTGGTGAGCAGCAAGCAGAGCCGTGGCCAGGAGCTCCCGGTCGCTAGCCGAAAGGCTGTCCAGGTAGGGGATCGGCTCTAAATTCCCGACTGAATCGGACGAAGGGTCGCTTGCGACGAGAAAAGCCGTCAGGTCCCGCTGGCCTCCTGGCAGATCCGGGTCAACTCCGTTTCGCTCGGCAACGGGACCGTCGCGAAGTGATGCGTCACCGACTCCGCCGTCGCCCGGTCCACTCCTCGAAAGTTGTTGCGCTCCTGGTTCACGAACAGCACTGCTATCGCGACGTCCGGCTGGCAACTCCACTTGGCGGTCTGTCGATCCCAGGTCACCGCCATCGTCGGGCCCGGATGGTTCGCTAGGGCGATCACGTTCGCCGGGTGGTCCGACGGACGTGTCGGGTGGTACAGCAGGAAGTACTGGAACTCCAAGTCCGCCACCCACATCACCTCTCCGGTCCAGCCCGAATCCGGGCACGTCAGTGTAATCAAGTCCCCGAGCCGTAAGCACGTCGACGAGAGTCTGTTGAGTTGTAGTGAGCCACTCGCCATAGCCCTGCCGAGCAGTGTTGTCCGGAGCCGTACCTGAGTCGAGCTTGCCTAGCCACGCCGCAAGTCCATTGAACTGCGCCGGCCCGAACCGGTCTGCCAGAACATCGAGGCCACCGGGTAGCCCGTCGGCCAGTCCGGCCGCCTTGTTCAGCGCGAGAATGTCGAGAAAAGCGTTGACGCGATCAGTCGAATGAGAGTCCCTGTCCCGCAGCACCTCATACGATCCGTGAGTCGCTTTTCCGACTCGCCAGCTCGCCTCGGTCGGAAACTGAATCTCGTACAGCTGACCCTCAGATGATCGAAGAGTGACGTTGAGGCCGTAGAATCTGTTGCCGAGATGCCAGAAGACCTTGCCGGTCACCACTTGATGATGAGCCGACTCAAGGCCGCTGAGGACACGGTCGACCGCGGTACCGTAGGCGGGCCCAGCGGGGCTCTGCACGGAGAAGCGGACGACGTCGTTGATCACGGCGAGCGCGGCTGGTATGTCATCGCCAACAGGGCGGTGCTCTGTCACGAATTTTCTGGCCAGCGACTCCGGACCCTTGACCCGATACTCGGTCCCGAGCAGCCTGAGTTCCTGCACACCGGTCAGGTCACCCATCATTCGTAGCCCGACGAGGACGTCGTCCAGCGTTGCCTGGATCGCCTGCGCGCTCTCCCCCGCAGCCGCCACGCCATGCTCCAGCTCCTGCCGCTCGGCGTCGGACAGCCGATCGAGATAGCTCGTCGTATCCGCAGCAGGGCCGCTAGTTATCGGCTGGCCTCCTGGCAAATCCGGGTCAACTCCGGCTCGCTCGGCAACGGGACCGTCGTGAAGTGATGGGTCGCCGACTCCGCCGTCGCCCGGTCCACTGCCCGGACGCTGTGGCGCTCCGGGTCGGCGTACAGGATCGACGCCGCCACGTCCGGTCGGAAGCCCCACCTCGACGTCGGACGGTCCCAGATCACCGCCTGCGTCGGCCCGGTGCCGGCCGCCACCGCTATCACGTTGACCGGCGGCTGGGTCTGGTCGTCCGTCCGATACAGCAGGTGGTAGCGGAAGGTCAGGGTCGGCATCTGTGCTTCCTATCGCATCGGGATCGAATCCGGGCAGGTCGGATGGGTCCAATCCTCGCGCAGCCAACTCCTGCCGGAAGCTGCGACTCGGGTCGGCGGCCAGCCAGTCGACGTAGTCCTGCCGCAGGCCGGCCTGGTCCTGTTTGCCGATCCACTTGGCGAAGCTGGTGTCCTTCGGGGGGCCGTACCGCTCGGTCAGCACTGGCATGCCACCCGGCATCCGGCCGGCGATGTCGTGCGCCTTGTTGACGGCGAGGATGTCGAGGAAGGCGTGCATCCGGTCGGCCGGGGTCCGCGCCGGGTCGCGCATCACTTCGTACGGGCCGTGGGTCTGCTTGCCGATCGCCCAGCTGGTGGCGGTGGGGAACTGCACCTCGTACGTCCGCCCGGTAGGCGACACGAGAGTGCAGTTCAGCCCGAAGAACCGGTTGCCGGGGTGCCAGAAGCTCTTGACGTCGGTCACCTGGTGGCCGCCGGCGGTCAACGCGTCGAGCACTCCCGCGACCGCCGGCCCGTACGCGTCGGTCTCCGGTGCCCGTACGGAGAACCGCACCACGTCGTTGATCTCGGCGAGCGCCTCCGGGAGGGAGTAGCCCTTCGGCTCGAAGTCGGTGCTGAACTTGCGGGCCAGCGACTCGGCCCCTTTGACCCGGTACTCGCTGCCCAGCGGGGTCAGCGCGTCGGTGCCGGCCAGGCCAAGGTCGGTGTTGAGCCGGTCGCCGATCGCCCCCAGTTCGGCAAGGATCGTGTCGGCGTCGACCTGGGCGGCGGCCAGCTCGGCGAGCAGCGTGGCCCGGTCGGGTTCGGTCATCGCATCCAGGTACGCCGCTTCACTGGTCGCCCCGGTCGTCGACACCGCAGTCGTCTGCGGGCCGTCGGCCGGCACCGGATTGCCGTCGGCGTCGAGGACGATCGACCAGACCCCGTCGACCTCGCTGCCGTAGATCGGCGCGGTGTCGGAGACCTGCCGGCTCTGCGCATCGATCCAGATGATCTGTCCGTCGTGGTTGACGGCGTTCCAGGTGTGTGCGCCGCCGCCGGCCGCGGCGGTCCAGCTGGTGATGATCAGTGCGGCGGATCCGGGGCCGGCACGCCGCAGCTGGTCGGCGACCGCGTCCAAGCCGGCCGGCCCGCCGCCGGCAGGCGCGAAGGACGCACCCAGCCACTGTTCCTGACGTCGGGTGCTGTCCGGCTCGGCGGTCACCGACGCACCGGTCGCCGCCGCGACCTGTGGGTCGCCGTACCAGGTGGCGAGCACGGACAGGCCGACGTCGGCGCAGTTGGTGCCGCGACCGGGGTTGGCCGGGCCGCCGTCGTTGACCAGCTCCGGCCAGCGACCACCGCGCGGGTCGGGGTGTCGGGCCGGGTGGCCGTCCGGCCCGACCGGCACCTCGTCGGCCAACGCCTGCTGGTCGGCGGGGTCCGGCGGCACCAGACCCTGCCCGTCGCCGGTCGGTCTGGTTTCCGGCAGCGCCCGGCCGTCACCCAGCGCCCCGGAATCCGGCGGTACGGCCGGGCCGGGCATCCGTTCGGTGTCCACCACCGGGGTGACGCCGAGTATTTCCAACATCGGCCCGCACGACCGGCAGGGTGGTCGGTAGTCGCCGCGTTCGTACACCACGTCGACGTCCTGGGCGCGGCGGAACTGGTGGGTGACGATCCGCGCCCCGGCCAGCTCCGATCGGGCGTACGCGTCGAAATCGCCGATCCGGCCGGCATCCCGCCACTGCCGTTCCAGCTGGTGGACCGCATCGGACACCAGGGCGACCTCGGCGCACCGACCGTGCCCGCTGCCGACCCGGCTGACCTGCTGAGCGACCTCGGCGAGCACTGTCTCGACCAGCGGGTGCGGCGTCGGCTGGGTGGCCGGGTCGGTGCTCTGGTCGGCGGTCATGCTGCTGTGTGTGGTGAGCTGCCCGCTGCGGGTCATCAACGCGCCGACCAGGCCCGGCCGTTTACCCATCGAGATCTGTTCGCCGGGAGTGGCCTGCTGCTGGTGCCGGGTCACCGCACCCGTAACGGCGTCGACCAGGGCCCGGGACGCGTCGATGAGCGCCTGGTCGGCGTCCGTGCTGTTCGGATCGCCGTCGAACTGGACCGGGTCCAGCTGCCAACTGTGCGTACCGGTGCCGGTAGGGCCGGCCGACCGCTGCAGGGTCTGCGGGTCGACGCTGGTGCCGGAGGATGGTTGCCGGGGCGCCGGGCCGGACGGCTGGTCCGGCCCGCCGGTGGTCGCGGCCGGCGGCGGCGCCGTGGTGGTGGTCCCGGGCGGGATGCCGACCGCCTGGCCGGGCTGAGCCGGTACGGCCGGTGCGGCCGGTGCGGCGACAGCCGGCCCGAAGCTGACCGACCCGGCGGAGGGTCCGGCGGCAGGTCCGGCAACCGGTGCCGGTGGCCGGACCGGTGCCGAGGTGGTGCCGGTTGACGAGCTCTGGGGAGCAGCCGTGGTGTTGCCACCGGCGGTCGACGCCGCTGTTGCCTGGGCAGTCGTCTGGGCTCCGGTCTGGACCGGCCCGGGTGTCGACGTCGCAGCCGCTATGGAAGACGCAGCCGGTGTGGACGTCGAACCCGGTGTGGACGGGGAGCTCTGCGGGCCGGCGGCGGTCACGGCCGGAGCCGCCGCCTGCGCCGACGTACCGACCCCGGCCGGAGCACCGGCGGCGACCTGTACCGGCGGCCCGTCGTCCGCCCGAGTCGGCCCTACGCCGTCCGACGCCGTGACGTCCGGCGAGGTGATGTCCGGCGACGTGATGTCCGGCGAGGCGGTGCTGCCCGACGGCGCGTCGGTCGACGGCGCGTCGGTCGACGGCGCGTTCGCCGGGGCGGCGGTGTCGCCCACGCCGACCACCGACGGCTGACCCGAGGTGACCACCGGTGGAGGCTCGGCACCAACAGTCGGCTGGATGCCGGGTTGGTCGACGACCGTCGGGGCCGCCTGGGTCGTCGGGGCGTCCTGCGTGGTCGGGGCCAGCGAGATGGAGCCGGCCCCGGAATCCGGTACGGTCTGCGGTGTCGGGTCAGCCGTGACCGGAGCCGGGACGGCGGTACCCGTACCGCTGGCCGGGTCGGACCCGAGCGCGCCAAGGTCGAGCCCGGCGGCGTCCACGCTCGTCAACTGAGCAATGCCGGCCAGGTCGACGGTGCCGGGCACGCCGGTCGGCGGCGCGACACCACCCAGCCGGTTGGCCCAGCCGGCGGCCGCGCCGCCGGCGGACGACGCCGCCATGGTGGCACCGCCCCGACCGGCACCGCTGGTGAATCCACCGAGCGCCCCCTGCCAGCCGGGGTTGGTCCACTGCTGGTTGACGGCGAGGTTCGCGGCAACGCTGGCCGCCGGGGAGATCACCGCGTTCTGCATGCCGGCGGTGACCGACCGGCCGCCCCAGCGGACGACGCCAGCGCCCCGGAAGTTCATTGCCGGCGGCCGGAACGACACCGGCACCCGGGGTGCGACCGTGTTACGCAGCAGCCGGTTGCCGCCGAAACCGAGCATGCCGCCGAACGCGCCGCCGACCCCGGCGGTGAGGGTCCGCCGGCCGTCCCAGTTGTCGCGGTTGCCCTGGGCGACCTGGAACGCCTGGGCACCGATGTCGATGATTAGCTCTTCGCCGATCTCCTGAGCCAGCTCGATGCCCAACTGGGTGCCGAGCCGCTGGGCACCGGCGCGGGTGACGTGCGTGGTGGCGATCCGGGCCGAGCTCTGCAACGCGGCCCGCATCCCGGCCTGGGTGAGCATCTGCCGGCCGAGCTGGGCCAGCAATCGACGGAACGCGACGGTGACCGCCTGCCGGCCGGCGGCGAGGATGCCGGGGATGGCACCCGCGGAGACGCCGCCCAGCCAGGCCATCAGCAACGCCACGAACACCGCGATCACCGTGATGGCCACCGCGATGAGGATCGTCAGCTTGGCGTACTCGATCTCGCTGGCCGCGGTGTCACAGCCGTTCGCGAAGGCGGCGGCGGCCTTCTGCAGGACCGGCAGCCCGGTGTTGGGGCCGACCCCGACCTGCTGCCAGAAGTTGGCGAACTCGGCACCCGCGTCGCCCCCCCAGCTCTCGATGACCCGCAGCGCGGCCGGGTCGGCGTCGGCCAGTGCGACCCGTACCACCTCAGCGAGCTCACGCCAGGCGGCGGCGAGCTCGCGCATCTGGTCCTCGTCACCGGTCGGCCACGCCTCGCCGGCGCTCACCCAGGTGATGGCGTCCCAGACCCACCCGTACTCGCCGAACCACTCCCGGGGATTGATGATCGCCACGTCGTTGGCCCTCCGACAGCGACCGGGCTACCTGCCGCCGCCGAAGCTGTCGCCGACCGCGCCGTCGTCGTCGACCGTGCCGTCGACCGAGGAGACGATCCGGAGCCCGGTGTCGGCGAACGCGGCGATGAGATCGTCACCGGCGTCCAGGGTCACCTTCGCCGGGGCCTCGTCACCGCCGTCCAGGTAGTGCTCGTTGAACGTCCGGCCGGCCTCGTCGTCGCCCCACGGTCGGGCCTCGTTGAGCGCCCGGATGGTGCCGGTGACGCGGGACCACTCGGCGGCCAGTGTCTCGGCCGCCGCGCCGAGCGTGTTGCCGGCCGGGCGGGCCAGATCCGGGTTGAGGAAGGTCTGCTGCGGCTCGGTCATTTCCGGTCACCCCCGGGCAGGTCGGTGTCGAGCTGGCGGAAGATGCCTTCGAGGTCGAAGTCCATGTGTGCCTGGAACTGCTCGTCGGGCACCAGCGGCCGGCAGATCCGCTCCACTTCGGCCATCGCCTGGGCGGTGGCGGCCCGGATGGTCTCGGTGACCGTGGTGGACAGCTGCGCGGCGTTCGGCCGGCGGTAGATCCGCGGGTCGAACTCCACCTTGGTGACCTGCCCTCTCGGCCCGACCGTAACGGTGACGAGCCCGTCGTCGGAGGTGACGGTGGCCGAGACCGCCCGCAGTTGCTGTTGCAGGTCACCGACGCCGGACCGCATCCGGTCGAACTGTGCCATCAACTCGTCGGCACGGGCACGCAGGCCGTGCACGTCCATCGTGTCCCTCCCCGTCGCCGCGTCACACCGGGCGCTGCCGGGCACCGACGGTGAGGCGTCATGACGACGATACTGAATGTGTGCCAGCCACACGAGCCCGCTGGTCGCCGCCGCTCGTTAAGATGCCGGACGGTACGGGAGGTCTGGAGGTCAGCTGATGCGGTCACCGACCCTGCTGCTGGCCGTCACGCTGGGCGTACTGCTGGCCGTCACGCCGATCGTCCTGCCGGTTGTCGCGGCGGCGCCGGCCTCCGCCGCCCCGGGCAGTTGCCGCAACCCGGCCGACCCCGGCCCGGTGATCCCTCAGATCTCCTGGCATCAGCGCTGGTTGGCGCCCGAGCGCAGCTGGCCGGTGACCGACGGGTCGGGGGTACGGGTCGCGGTGATCGACTCCGGGGTCGACGACGACCACCCGCAACTGTCCGGTCAGGTGGCTGCCGGCGCCGACCTGACCGGTGTCGAGGCCGACGGCACGGTGGACTGCGCCTCACACGGCACCGCCGTGGCCAGCCTGATCGCCGCCACCAGGGTGGACGGCGTCGGCTTCCACGGCATCGCCCCGGGGGTGACGATCGTGCCGATCCGGGTCACCGAGCGGATCCAGGCGCGGCAGGACGGCTCTGCCTCACCGGCGGACCGGTTGGCCGAGGCGATCGACCTCGCTGTGGCCAGCGGTGCGAAGGTGATCAACATGTCGCTGATCATGTACCGCGCGGACCCGGCGGTACGGGCCGCGGTCGAGCGCGCCGTCCGGGCCGACGTGGTGCTGGTGGCCGCAGCCGGCAACAGCCACCAGCAGGGCGCGTCGCCGGATCCGACGCCGTACCCGGCGGCGTTCGACGGGGTGATCGGTGTCGGGGCCATTGACGAGAACGGCGTACGGCTGGCGGACTCCCAGGTAGGTGACTACGTGGACCTGGTGGCGCCGGGTGGGGCGGTGGTGGCGGCGAGCCGGGTGTCTGGACACGCGGTGGTCGCCGGCACCAGCTACGCCGTCCCGGTGGTGAGCGCGACGGCGGCGCTGCTGCGGGCCGCCGAGCCGGAGCTGTCGGCGGCCGACGTGGCCCGGCGGCTGACGGCGACGGCGGATCCGGCACCCGGCGGCCGGTCGGCGGGCTACGGCCACGGGGTGGTGAACCCGTACCGGGCGGTGACCGAGCGGTTGACGGCGGGCGAGCCGGTCGCCGCGCCAGCGCTGCCGACGGTCGTGCCGGATGCCGCAGCGGCGCAGCGGGCGGCTCGCTGGCAGCGGCTGACCGAGATTGCCGTGGCGGTGGCCGCCGGTACGGCGTTGCTGATCCTGCTGGTCGCGGTGGCCGTGGCGGCGCTGCCGGGTGGCCGACGCCGCCGCTGGCAGCCGACCCGGCGGATGGTCGACCGCAGCGGCGCGGCGTCACAAGGCGGTACGCGCACCGATCCGCAGGAGGCGTACTTCGTGGTGCCCGGACCGGCCGGTCGGTGACCGAGTCGGTCTACTCGAACTTGGCCCGGTTGGCTGCCTCGCGTGCCTGCATCCGTACGGCCGCTTCGCGCAGCGCCTTTTCGATCCGGTTGAGCAGGTCCTTGAGGTCGTTGGCGGCAGACTCCCACTCCGCCTGCCGGGTCAGGTACGCGGTCTGCGCGTCACCCTCCCAGGTTGCCACCAGCGGCTGGATGCCGGTCTTGAGGCCGTCGAGCTCTTGAATCATGTTCTTGGCCGCGGTGCCGCAATTGTCGGCGGCGTTGTTCAGCGCGGCGAAATCGTAGCGGATGTCCATCTCGATCCCTCCGGTCAGAGCTTCAGCGCCGCAGTGATCTGGCCGGCGGTCGCCCCCGCCGAATCCATCTCGGATTTGATCTCTTCGTCGCTGACTTCGTAGTCCTTACCGGCCGAACCGACCGCCTCGGCGATCGACCGCAACGCCAGGTTCAGCCGCGCCATGTCCTCGTCGAACGCCTGACGCACCTGCTGGAACGAGCCGGCACCGATACCCTTCCACTGGTCGTAGAGCGGCATGAGCTGGTCCATCAACTGGTTCAGGTTGCCGGTCAGCCGGTTCGCGACGTCATCGACGTCCTTCTCGGTCTGAACCATCAGCCCGGTATTGGTGTTCATCCCGGTCATGGTGATCTTCACCCCGTCCTCTGGTGGGATGCCCCGCAATCCGAGGGGCGGTGCCGCATGGTGCGCCGACGCACCATCTGTCATCGGAAACGGTAGTTCCTTGTGTCCAGTGGCGCCAGACCGATACCGATCGACCGACGCCACCTGGCCGACTTTCACTGATCCACAGTAGTCGTTCAAGCTGGCCGTCGGGCTGCCGCCGGGTCCAGCGCCGGCCCGCCCGGCAGCCGTACCACCAGGCTGGCGGGTAGCCGCACCGGCTCCACCTCGGGGTAGCCGAGCATCGCGGCGACCGCCCGGTCCGCCAGCGGATAGCGGATGCCAAGGTCGGTCACCAGGGTCAGGGTGCCGGCCGGGGCGTCCGGGGCGGGCATCGACTCGACCAACGCGCCGTGACCGGGCTCGATCACCACCCGGTCCGCCAGCGGTACGCCGTCGGCGGTACGCGCCGGGGTGACGATCGCCTGCGTCGGCGGCTCGACCTGCGCGTCGACCAGCACCTGCGGCTGGTGGCTGCCGGGCGGATAGCCGGCGCAAACGCTCTGCCGGCCATCGGTCAGCCGCAGGATGTCCGGCCGGCGCTGCGGCGACCGGGCGCCGGTCTCCCCGGACTCGGCCGCCCGGGGCGCGCCGACCACGGTAGCGGCGGCGACCGGCCGCGCGGTCGGCGGCTCGCCATCGTACGCGTCCCGGGTGCCCGGATCGGCGAGCAGCACCTCGGCCTGCAACTCGGTCAGCGGTGCCAGCCGGTCCCGTTCGGCAAGGTAGTACTGCCGGTCGCCGGTCTGGTTCTCGACCACGTAGATCGAGCCGGTGACCGCGTCCGGCAGTGCGGTCGACGGCTCGCCGCGGCCGGGCACCGGCCGGCTGCCGATCGGCTCCCCGGCCGGCAACGCGTTCAGCCAGGCCCCGCCGACCAGCACAACGGGCTCGGACCGCAGCGCCAGACCTTCCAGGACGATGTCCTCGTCGACCACTTCGTGTCGCTGGTCCCGCCAGATCAACTGCAGGTGCCCGGTGTCGGCGTCGCGGACCAGCAGCGCCCCGTCGCCGGTGGGCCGGCCACCGACCGGCGGCCGGCCGACGGTCAGCACCGTGGTGGTCACCAGCTCACCGGACTCGTCCCGGACGGCCTGGGAGCACAGTGTCCACCCGCCGGTCAGGATCCGCTTCGCGTCGGGCAGCGCGTCCGGTGCGTCCGGGATGCCGATCCGAGCGCCACGCGGCGTACCGGCCAGGGAGTTGCGTGACACGTCGGTCACCGGGGCGAAGGACTCCAGCGCCAGCAGCGCCGAGGCGTAGTTGACCACCGGGTGCAGGTGACCCTCGCGGTAGAGGTACCTGGTGCCGGTTTCCTTCTCCAGGATCACCGAGGCGCCGTCCTGCCAGCTGGTTGCTCCACCGGGGATGATGAAGCCGAACACCCCGACCGCGCCGAGGCACAGCACCGCCAACATGATCCCACCGAGGCCCGCGCCGCCGAGCCGCTGGAACGGTGCGACCGCCGGATCCGGGTCCCTGGCCACCAGCGCGGACGTCATCCGCTGCACGAAGAACTGGTACGACTGGACCTGGTCGCGCCGCGACGGCATGCCTGGCTTCCTTCCACCCGTCAGCGCCGCGCGGCTGCACCACCACTCGGCGTGCTGCCTACCATAGGGTCCGGTGACGACGGCGTACTTTGGGGTCTCGCCTGCAGCCCGGAAGGAAGCATCGATGCTCGGTCGCGACGAGGCGCTGGACCTGGCCCGCCAATGGGCGACCGAGCACGGCGCCGGCGCCGACGAACGGATCGGCCTGCACGAGTTCGAGCACGGATACGTCGCCTGGCTGATCCCCACCGACGACGCGGGAAGTCGGACGGCCGGGCCGCCGGCCGGCTCCGGGTCGCCGCGGGTCGTCATCGACCGGGAGTCCGGCGAGGTCAGCCAGTGGCCGCCGGTCCCGGTGACGGTCGTCGCCGAGCGGTACGCCGCCGCCCGGGCCGCCGACCGCCGGTTCCCGCCGGACGTCCGGCCGGTGCTGGAGACCGCCGGCTGGTTCCCCGGCCGGAACGTCTCCGCGATGGTCGACCAGTGGGCCGCCCGATGGGCGGGTGAACTCGACGGGCTGGTCATGACGCCGGCCGCCCGCGCGGCGCTGACCGAGTTCGGCGGGCTGACCATCGCCCAGTTCGGCTCGGACGGCACCGCCGACGCCGGCTTCCCGACCTTCGTCCACCCGGTACGCAGCGGCCTGGTCACCGAGGAGGCCCGGGTCTTCGCCGACGAGTACGGCCATCCGGTGTTCCCGCTCGGCGGCAACTCGGACGGCCCCGCCGAGCTGGTCGTCGACGCCGCCGGCCGGGTCATGCTGCTGCACTGGGCCGGCTACCAGTACGTCGCCGACGACGTCGACACGGCGCTGAGCCGGCTGGTCCGGGGCGGCCCGTTCCCACCGCTGCGCCCGGAGCAGCTCGCCGGGCCGGCCGACTGACCAGCCGGAACATCTGGCACTACAGCCGGCTGACCAGCCGGAACCGTCAGCCGTTGATCGCCCGCATGAAGCCGTACAGGCCGAGTACGGCGCAGGCCACCGGCACCACCGCCAACTGCAGCACCACGTCCAGCCCGTCGCCGAGCCGGGCCAGCCGGGGCGTCGGCGGGCGCCGGCTGTAGACCATCCCGGCCGCCAGCACCAGCGCCACCACCAGCAGCACCACCGGCAGCAGGGCCAGCCGGGTACCGGCCGCCATCCCACCCGTACCGATCAGGGTCAGCAGACCGACGCCGGCCAGGCCGCCGGCCAGCAGCGGCACCCGGTGCCGGATGGTCGAGACCAGCCGGGCCCGCAGCAGCTGACCGGCCGTCACCACCGCGACCAGCAGTACCGCGCCGACCGTCGCCGACAAGGTCAGCACCGCCGACCCGGCGGCAGCGACCACGGCCGTACCGAACATCAGGCCGGTCAGCACCTCGTCGGCGCGGGCCGTCGCCCGGTAGATCTCCGCCCGGTCCGGCTGCGGGTCGTCGCGAACCAGGTCCTCGGCGGTACGCGGCAGCGCCGGCATCGGCAGTTTGCCGGCCCGTACCGAGATCAGCGGCAGCGCCGGCAGCAGCAGGGTCACCGCAGCCACCAGCACCGCCGCGGCGCGCGGCCCGTCCAGTGGCCCGACGGCCAGCACCGCCCCGGTCGTCCCGCTGACCCCGGCGAAGATCGCCGCCACGAAGACCCGGCCGGCGTCCCCGACGCCCAGCACACCGAGCACCCCGGTCAGGGTCAGCACCGCCGAACCGACCAGCAGATGCGGTGCCCCCAGCTCGGTGACCGGTTCGCCGCCGGCCAGCGACACCGCGCCGCCGACGAACGCGTACGGCAGGGCCAGGGCGGCGAGCGCCGCGCCGGCCAGCGAGTCGGCCATCGCCCGGGACAGCAGCACGCCGACCGCGACGAGGACGGCTGCGGTGCCGAGCAGGGCCGCCCCGGTGCCCACCCCGGTGCCACCGGCGGTCACCACCGCGACCAGGGCGAGCAGCAGCAGAACGGCCCCGGTCAGCAGCCCGGTCAGCCGGGTGGCGGCCGGCGTCCAGGGCAGCCCGCGCCGACGGGCACCGGCGGCGATCGCCTCCATCAGGTCGTCATAGGCCAGCTCCGGCCACTCGGTGCGGCGGGGCAGCAGATGCAGCGTCTCACCGTCGCGGACCTGCTGCGCGGCGAGCGTACGGTTGAGGTCCAGGGTGGATCCGTTGGTACGCCGCAGCGCCCAGCCGCCGTCGGCCGTACCGTCGGAGGGGTTCTCGTCGGCCTGCCGCAGCACCGCCGGGAGCAGCCCGACCAGCGGCAGGTGTTCGGGCAGGGCGAGGTCGATGCGCCGGGTCGGTGCCACGACAGCGATCCGGGCGAGTCCGGTTCCGGCCTGGGTGACCACTGCTGACTCCTCATCAAGCCGCACGGGCTGTCCTGACTCGAGAAGGCTACCTACCATGTGCCGGTGCCACCGGTGCCGGTAGCGACCCGGCTTCCGGATGTGACGACGACGGGGAGGATCGATCCGTGGGTACGGTGGTGATACAGCGCCCGGCCCGCCGGCCCGGGCCGGAGTACCCGTCCGGCGAGGTCCTGCTCGACGCGCCACCCGAGCTGCCGGCGCCGACGGGCCGGTCCTGGGGGCAGCTGATGATGCTGCTGCCGATGCTGGCCGGCTCGGTCGCGATGGCGTTGATGTACGCGGGCCGGGGCGGTTCGACGCTCAGCTACGTCGCCGGTGGCCTGTTCGGCCTCTCCGCGCTCGGCATGCTCGCCACCCAGCTGTCCAATCAGGCGGGTGGGCCGAGCCGGCAGGAGATGGCGCAGCGGCGGCGCGAGTACCTGGCGCATCTGTCGCGGCAGCGTCGCCGGGTGCTGCGGACCGTACGCCAGCAGCGGGAGGCCGCGTTCTACCGGCACCCGGACCCGCAGACGCTGTGGTCGGTGCCGGTCGGTCCCCGGCTGTGGGAACGTCGCCGTGGCGATCCCGACTTCGCCACCGTACGGGTGGGTCTCGGGCCGCAGGAGCTGGCGACGCCGCTGGTCCCACCGCCGCCGACCGCGCTGGAGAAACTGGAGCCGATGTGCGCGTTGGCGCTGCGCCGGTTCCTGACCAGCTACGCCACTGTTCCCCAGTTGCCGGTGGACATGGCGCTGCGCGGCTTCACCCGGGTGCACCTGCGTGGCGACCCCGACGCGGCCCGCGCCCTGGTCAGGGCGGTGATCGCCCAGGCCACCGCGTTCCACGCGCCGGACGACATGCTGGTGGCGATCTGCCCGGCCCCGACCCGGCGGGAGCACTGGGAGTGGGTCAAGTGGCTGCCGCACGCGCTGCACCCGACCCGCACCGATGCGACCGGCGCGCTGCGGCTGGTGTCGTCGACGGTGACCGGGTTGGAAGCGATGCTCGACGACGTGCTCGCCAACCGCCCCCGGTTCAACCTGGCCGGCGGCGGCTCCGCCACCACCTCCGGCCCGCACCTGCTGGTGGTGCTCGACGGCGGTGACCCGGCCGGCTCCGATCACCTGATGACCGACGGCGGTGTGGAGGGGGTGACCATCGTCGACCTGTCCGAGCCACCGCCCCGGGTGCTCGACCGGGCCCGGCTGGTGCTCGATGTCGCCGCCGACGGGTCGATGGCCAGTGTCACCCTGGACGGCCGGGCGCAGATCGGCACCGCCGACACCTGCACGATCGCCGAGGCGGAGGCGTTGGCGATGGAGCTGGCGCCGCTGCGACTGTCCGCCGCGTCCCGTGGCGAGCAGCCGCTGCACCTGGAGCAGGACCTGGCCGACCTGCTCGACCTGGGTGACCCGTACGAGTTCGACGTGGACCGGGCGTGGACGCCCCGGCCGAACCGGGACCGGCTGCGGGTGCCGCTCGGGCTGACCCCGGACGGCACCCCCGTCGAGCTGGACCTCAAGGAGTCCGCGCAGGACGGCATGGGCCCGCACGGCCTGCTGATCGGCGCCACCGGCTCCGGCAAGTCGGAGCTGCTACGCACCCTGGTGCTGGCGCTCGCCGCCACCCACTCGTCGGAGACGCTCAACTTCGTGCTGATCGACTTCAAGGGCGGGGCAACGTTCACCCGGCTGGACAAGCTGCCGCACACCAGCGCGGTGATCACCAACCTCTCCGACGAGCTGCCGCTGGTCGACCGGATGACCGACGCGATCAACGGCGAGCTGGTCCGCCGGCAGGAGCTGCTCCGCTCGGCCGGCAACTACGCATCGCAGCGCGACTACGAGAAGGTCAGGGCGGCCGGGGCGCCGCTGGAGCCGATGCCGGCGCTGCTGATCATCTGTGACGAATTCTCCGAACTGCTGACCGCCAAACCGGACTTCATCGACATGTTCGTCCAGATCGGTCGGGTCGGCCGGTCGTTGAGTGTGCATCTGCTGCTCGCCTCGCAGCGGCTGGAGGAGGGGCGGCTGCGCGGGCTGGACACCCACCTGTCGTACCGGATCGGCCTGCGGACCTTCTCCGCGATGGAGAGCCGGGTGGTGCTCGGCGCCACCGACGCGTACGAACTGCCCCGCTCCCCCGGCCACGGCTACCTGCGGTTCGGCACCGAACCGCTGGTACGGTTCCGGGCCGCGTACGTCTCCGGCACGTACCGCAGCAAGACCGCCGAGGCGGTCGCCGCCGGCGACGGCGACGACCGGGTCCAGGAATACACCACCCAGTACGTCGCACCCCGGCTGCCGGCCGACGCCCGCCAGCCCGAGCCCGGACCGGCCGACACCGCTACCGGCGAGAGCCTGCTCGACATCCTCGTCAGCCGACTCACCGGCCGAGGTAGACCGGCCCACCAGGTGTGGCTGCCGCCGCTCGGCGACCCGATGACCCTCGACCAGCTACTCTCGCCGCTGGTCGCCGACCCCGAACGCGGCATCACCGCCGCCAGCCCGACCCTGCAGGGCGAGCTGCGGGCCGCCGTCGGCCTGATCGACAAGCCGTTCGAGCAGCGCCGCGACGTGCTCTGGCTGGAGCTCGGCGGCTCCGCCGGGCACACCGTCATCGTCGGCGGCCCGCAGAGCGGCAAGAGCACCCTGCTGCGTACGGTCGTGTCATCGCTCGCCCTCACTCACACCCCCCGCGAGGTGCAGATCTACTGCCTCGACCTGGGCAGCGGCGCGCTCACCGCGCTGCGTGACCTGCCGCAGGTCGGCGGGGTCGCCACCCGGCTGGACGCCGGGCAGGTCCGCCGGACCATCGCCGAGCTGCGGCTGCTGATGGCCCAACGGGAACGCCGGTTCGCCGAGAACCGGATCGACTCGATGGCCACCTACCGGCGGGAGCGGCGGCACGGCGGGCACACCGACGACCCGTTCGGCGATGTGTTCCTGGTGATCGACGGCTGGGCGGCGGTACGCGCCGAGTTCGAGGACCTGGAGCCGGCGATCAACGACATCGCCAACCGGGGGCTGTCGTTCGGCGTACACCTGGTGGTCAGCGCCGGCCGGTGGATGGACCTGCGACCGGCGGTCCGCGACGTCTTCGGCACCCGGCTGGAGCTGCGCCTCGCCGACGCCAGCGACTCCAACCTGGACCGGCGGGCGGCGATGAACGTGCCGGACAAGTCGCCCGGCCGGGGCATCAACCCGGACGGCATGCAGTTCCTCGCCGCCCTGCCACGCACCGACGGCGACGCCGACGCCGGCACCCTCACCGACGGTGCCCGGCGGTTCGTCGCCGACGTCGCCGCCGCCTGGCAGGGCCCGGGTGCGCCACCGGTGCGGCTGCTGCCGGCCGTGGTGCCGTACGACTCGGTGCCGGACACCGGACGCCCCGGCGTGCCGATCGGCATCGCCGAGGTCGACCTGCAGCCGGTGCACCTGGACCTGAGCACCGATCCGCACTTCATCGTGTTCGGCGACGGCGAGTCCGGCAAGAGCAGCTTCCTGCGGGCGCTGGCCCGGGGCGTCACCGACCGCAACGACCTGACCCAGGCCCGGCTCATCGTCGTCGACTACCGGCGCAGCCTGCTCGGCGACATCAGCGAGAAACACCAGATCGGGTACGGCACCTCGGCGGACGTCACCGCCGGCATGCTGACCGAGGTGGTCAACGTGATGCGTGACCGGCTGCCCCCGGCGGACGTGACCCCGGAGCAGCTACGTGCCCGCAGCTGGTGGCGCGGCCCCGACCTGTACATCCTGGTCGACGACTACGACCTCATCGCCGGTGGCGGCGGCAACCCGCTGCTGCCGCTGCTGGAGTTCCTGCCGCAGGCCCGCGACATCGGGCTGCACCTGGTGATCGCCCGGCGCAGTGGCGGCGCCAGCCGGGCACTGTACGAGCCGATCCTGATGCGACTGCGCGAGCTCAGCTCGCCGGGCCTGGTGATGTCCGGCAGCCGCGACGAGGGGGTGCTGCTCGGCAACGTCCGGCCCGGTCCGCTGCCGCCGGGGCGGGGCTGGCTGGTCACCAGGCGGGAAGGCACCCGGCTCGTCCAGTTGCTACATCTACCGTCCACATCGTGACTCTCGGTCCACGACAATTGCGGTGACGCGATAGTTTTGTGGATACCGATATACGCGTGAGGGCCCCGGGGGAGGGATCATGGCGGACGACAGCTGGCTGGTCAACGAGACGATCGACGTCGACATCGAGCAGCTCGACGACTTCGCCCAGTGCGTGATGGACGAGCTGCGGCTCAACTTCCAGCCGAGCCTGGCGAGCGGCATCAACCACATGCTCACCATCCCGGTACCGTTCGGCGGGTCGGGGATGTCCGAGGGCCGGTTCTTCCAGGGCCGACACGACGAGAACCGTGAGGCGGCCACCCTGCTGCTCGGCGAGGTGGCCAAGGGCCTCGCCGCACTGGCGACCGCCGCCAAGTCGATCTCCGCCGAGTACCTCGACGGCGACGCCCTGGTCGCGGCCGACCAGATGACCATCTTCAACGCCTTCGCGGCGCTCGACGGGCAGGAGACCCTGGAAGGCCACTGGCAGGATCCGGAGAGCGGCGTCGAGGATCCGAGTCTGGTGGTCGATCCGGACGAGGAAACTTCCTCCTACGCCCCCGAGGCGGCCGACCGGGACCTGTCGCTGTACGAGGCCGAGACGATCGGTGAGGGCGACGGTGCCTACGACATCCGCGCCGACGACGAGGACATGCACGACGATGAGCTCGACAGCCCGTCGGCCGAGCACTGAGCAGCGCGCATAGCGACGTCGAGGAGCGGGGATGTCCGACGAGTACTTCGGCTGGCAGCCGGTGTCGATCCCGTACGTGAACGCCGTGAACGACTACGTCGTCCACGACTACTCGGATCCGAATCAGCGCTACGAACCCACCGTCTGGGACAAGGAGACGACCAACATCGAGACGATGTGGGGTTGGATCCAGAATGAGAGCGACGAGCGGGTGATCGCCGTCGCCGACATGTGGCACCGGATCGGCGTGCTGCTCGACAGCACCCGCACCAACCTGCAGCGGTACGCGACGGCGCTGGCTGCCAAGTGGCAGTCACCGGCCGGTGAGTACTTCATGCAACGGGTGGGCGCCACCCTCTACTCGCTCGACGAGTGGAAGGAGGCCGCCGACAGTAACCGCCGTGGCCTGGAGCAGCTGGCCGGCAAGATCGAGTCGACCCAGCAGGAGTTCCGCGTCCTCTGGGAGCAGTACACCGTGGAGGCGGCCGACCCGGACAACGGCCTGCAGTGGTCCGACACGTACGACTGGATTCCGGGCACCACCGGCCGGACCCGCAAAGACGTGATGAACGACTACTTCGAGCGCGCCCGGGACATCATCAAGCCGTTGGCCGACATGTACATCGACGTGTACCTGAGCCACATCACCCGGGGCAGCACCTTCCGGGGCCCGACCGACGCAGCGGTGGTCTACCAGTCCGTTACGCCTACGGGTATACCCTCTGGCCCTATTGCTGGCCCGCCGGGTGGTGCGCCGGGCGCACCGCCCCGGCCGGAGTTCGCGGGGCGTAGCGAGCCGCCCACCGCTCCCGGGCTGGACCGGAGCACGCCGTCACCCACGCCACCGCTGGCGGTGCCGGACGGGCTGCACCTGGCCGGGGGCACCGTCGCCCCGCCGACCGCGCCTCCCCCGGTGCCCAACCTCCCGCAGACCGGTGCCGGCCCGGCGCCGAGCCCGCCACCGGCGGTAGTGCCACCCGGCGTCACCCCCGGGCCACGACCGGGGGCACCGGGGGTCAGCCGACCCGGAGCACTGCCGCCAGGTGCGAGCCGCCCGAATCCTCCGCTCCGGCCGCCCGGTCCGCCCCGGCCGGCGCTGCCCGGGGCCGGTGGTCCGCCGCCGAACAACCCGGCCGGCCGACGTCCGGCACCGCAGCGCCCGTCGCTGCCCGGCAGCACCGGACCGACGCCGGGTGGCTCCCGGCCGCCGGGGCCGACCGGCCGCCCCCCGGTCCGACCCACCCCACCGGCGGCGCCACAGTTGCCGGGCAGCGCTGGCGGCCGCCCGGCCGGCGGCGGCACTGGCCGGCCGGCCGCCCCACCGCCCAGCCTGGGGGGCCCACGCAGCCGCCCCGCCGCCCCGACTGCCGGCGCTGCCCGGCTACCGCAGCCGGCCGCACCCGGCTCCGCCGGTCGGCCGGCCCCGGCTGCTCCACGGCTGTCCGGCCGGGCCGGGCCGACGAAGCCCGGCGGTGCTGCCAAGGGCCCGGGTCCGGTGCTGGGCGGGCAACGGGGTGCCGGCCCAGCCGGTGGCACCGGTCGCACCAGCCGCAGGACCGACGACCGGCAGCAGACCTGGGAGTACGGCGACGGTGACGACGAGCTGTGGCAGACCGACCCGGCGGCTCCCGGCACCATCGACACCCCCGACGAGAAGCCGCCGCAGCAGCAGGGCCGGAGCCTGGGCCAGCGATGAGGCCGGCAGACGGCCGAGCTGAGCCGGACGAAGCACCCGACGCAGTATCATCCGGGCACAGCGCCGGGTCGCCCGGCGACTACCCAACGGAGAGGTGTGCTCCGCCCATGCGTGCTTCCCGGCGGTCGATCGGCCTGGTGGCAGCCGGGCTGATCGGGCTGCTCGGCACGGTCCCGCTGCCCGCCGGGCCGGCGCAGGCCGACGAGATCCGGGACCAGTCCTGGCACGTCGAGGCGATGCGGCTGGCCGAGGTGCACCGGATCACCCAGGGCGAGGGGGTGACCGTCGCGGTCGTCGACACCGGCGTCGACGCCTCCCACCCCGACCTGCGGGACAACGTCCTCGCCGGCGCGGACATGTACGACCGCGACAGCAAGGGCCACGTCGACCGACGCAACCACGGCACCGGGGTGGCGTCGCTGATCGCCGGGCACGGGCACGGGCCCGGCGGCCGTGACGGGGTGCTCGGGGTGGCGCCGAAGGCCAAGATCCTGCCGGTCGCAATCAGCAGCCCGACCACCGACATCATCCCACCCCGAAACCTCGCGACCGGGATCAACTGGGCGGTCAACAGCGGTGCCGACATCATCAACGTGTCGCTCGCCGGATCCTCCGACCCGGCGCTGGAGCAGGCCGTCGAGAACGCGTACCGGCGCGGGGTCATCGTCGTCGCCGGGATCGGCAACCGCCTCGACGTGCTGATCGGCCAGCCGGCCCGCAGTGAGTGGACCATCGCCGTCACCGGAAGTGGGCCCAACAACTCGACGAGCGACTTTTCCATCCAAGCGGAGCAGACACATCTAGCTGCGCCGGGTGTCGACCTGATGCAGGCTGGACCAGACGGGCAGTACTCGGTTGGTAGTGGCTCTAGTGGAGCCACCGCGTTGGTGTCGGGGGCGTTCGCGCTGCTCAAGGCACGGTATCCGGACGAAGACCAGGGCAGACTGTTCCAACGCCTGGTCGGTACGGCGTACGACGCCGGGCCGCCCGGCAAGGACCTCGACTTCGGCTGGGGCATCCTGGACATCCACGCCGCGCTCACCACCGAGCCGGACGACCGGGCCAGCCCACGGCCGTCGCCGAGCGCCAGCGACCCGGTCGCCTACCTGCCGCCCGAGCCGGGCTACGAGTTCGGGCTCGACGAACTGATCGGCATGCTGATCTTCTTCACCATCCTCGGCACACTGGTCACCGGTGTCGTGCTGCTGATCCGGTGGCTGCGGCGCCGGGCGAGACGTCCGGCGGGCGTTCGGGACGGCCCACCACCGGCGGCCGACGTCGGTGCACCGGTGCCGGCACCGGTGGCCCAGGCCGGGCCCGATCAGCCGACCGGGGGCGAGCCGCCGACCGCCGAGGACGATTCGGTATGGCGTCCGCCGAGCCGGTGAACGCGCCCGGTCCGGCTACCGCCACCCCCGCCGCCGGCCGGCGGCGGCCACCTGTCGTCGTCGCCGCCGTACTGCTGACCATCCCCACCGCTGCCCTCTGGCTGGTCGCGGGTCTCGCATTCCTGGTCGTGACCTACCGGGCCGAAGGTGATGCGAAGTTCCTACTGTGGATCATCGCGTTCGCAATCCTCGGCCTCTGCCTGCTGCTGGTCTTCATGACCCTGGCCGGCATGCGGATCGTCTGGGTCGGCGGACCGAACATGCTGCGGGCCCCGGCCGGGTTCACCGCCGGGCTGCTCCTCGTCGTGCTGGGCAACCTGCTGCTGTTCGGCAAGGTCGAATACCACCCGACGATGCTGATACCGATGGTCGTCGGCGCGCTGGCCGGTCTGGCGGTGATCCTGCTGGCCACCCCGCCCGCGCGGCGCTGGCTGGCCGAGCGGTAGTCGCCGGTCAACCGGTGGTCGCGGCCGGTGGCGGATCCACCGGCAGCCAACGTCGGCTGCCCCGGTCGAACCGGGCCAGCAGCTCGTCCCTGCCGTCCTGGTGCAGCACGTGCAGCTCGGCTCCGTCCGGCACGGCCAGTGCGCGCTGCCGCGGCCGCTCGTCGAGCCAGGTCACCGGGGTGTCCGGGCCGGGTTCCCACCGTACGACCGGAACCCACTCGTCGGCGGCGGTGAACGGCGGCTCCGGCCCGAGCAGGCCCAACCGGGCGTACAGCCGATCGGGGGTGTCCCGGCCGGGGCCGTGCCAGCGGTGCACCGGGCCGGCCATCCGGTCGTAGCCGTCCGCCACGTACGCGTGCAGGTGGCGGTGCGGGACGACCAGCTGCATCCGGACCGGAACGTCCGGATCTGCCCCGACAGCCTCGGCCTGGTCCGCCTCGGTCGGATCCGTCTGGGCCACGTCGGCCTGGTCCGTCTCGGTCACGGTCCGGCGCAGCTCGTCGAGCCACCGGCTGACCTGCCGGACCGCCTCCCCGGGCAGGCTCACCGCTGACGCTGTGCCCGGGTCGACGGCGAGCTGCCAGCGCGGGTCCGGCCAGTTCGCAAAGAGTCGCACGCTGGAGGCGACGACCGACGGCGGCGGCACGTCGAACACCACAGCCAGCATCGCCGGGGAGGTGAAGACCGGCACCGACGGTTGTCCCGCCTCGTCGGGCAGACACCACCAGGGGAACCGGGGGTCGGCCAGGTCGGTCGCGGCGGCGTCGGGGTCGGCGTCCGGCTGCAGCGGTACGGTGAACTCGACCCGTAGCAGGGCGGCCATCACCGCGTCCGGGTCCTCGGCCGCGACGGCGGCGCGCAGCGCCTGCGCGATGTCGCCGGCATCGGGTGCCGCAGTCAGCTCCCGCAGCTGCCCGGCGGTGATCCGGTCGGCGATCGGCAGTCCCGGGTCGACCGCCAGCCACCAGCTGTCATCGGGGATCGTGGCGGCCACCTCGGCCAGGGTGACCGTCACGTACCGTACCGACTCGCCCGGTAGTCCGGCGGCGATGGCCTGCGGCGAGGTGAAGGCCAGCACGTGTGGAGCGCCGTCGTGTTCGACGGTGGGCCAGGCGAACGGTGCCTGACCGGCGGCGGTCTCGGCCGACACCGGCAGCAGCAGCGGCCCGGTGCCGAGCGCCGCCAGGTAGCCCGCCAGGTCGGCGGCGGCGGCCATGCCCGCCTCGGCTGCGGTGGCCGGCCGCCACCCCGCCGAGGCGAACTCGGACAGCGGCTGCGGCCCTGGCTCCGGGCCGGCGGTCACCAGCTGCCGTCCTCGGCGAGCCGGTGCGGCCGCTGACCGAGTATCAGCACGGTGACGGCCTGCTCGACCGTCCGGCCGATGAACCAGTCGCCGCCATGGTCCAGCACGAACACCCGCTGCCGGGCGTCGATGGCCAGGATGCCGGTGCCGTCCGCTTCGACGCCGAGCGGGCTGACCGGCACGCCCAGCGTGTCGGCGAGTACGGCGAGGGTGGCGACGGTGTGTACGGCGCGCAACGGATCAAGGTGGACCGTGCTCGGCGCGACCGCCTCGCCAGGGCCGTCCGGTTCGACGTACAGGCCGCCGAACTCGGCGTACGCCTCGATCGCGGGACCGACCACGGTGTGCTGCCGCCCGTCGGGGCCGACGTGCCCGGCGACCCGCAGGGCCCAGTCGCGGCCGAGCTGCTCGTCACGTCGCCCCGGCTGCCAGCCGGCCACGGTCAGGGCGGTGAGCACCTCCGGCGGGAACCGGTCGTCGCCGGGCATCAAAGCGTCTCCATCCCGAACCAGTCGAGCAGTTGGCGGCAGGACCGGCACGGGGTTACCGCCGCGCCGTGGGCCGGATCGTCCGGCTCGCGGATCAGGGTGACCCGGATCCGGGCACCCCACAGCGCCGCGCGGGCCGCAGCTGGCGACAGTTCGGTGCCGGGCTGGCCCTGCTGTACGGCGTACAGCCGGTCGGAGATCAGCACCGGCTCGGCGCACCGGCCGACGGAGCGTTCCCGCTGGCTGACCGGAAGTTCGTCCAGGATCCGCCGGACCAGCGGGTGCAGCTGTGGGAGATGGTCGCCGCGCACCGAGGTGTGGGTGTGGACCTCGCCGTCGACCAGCAGAGCGGCTGCCGTCAACGGCAGCATGCGTACCGCCATCACGCTCTCCTTCTCGCCGTCCGGTCCGAAGCCTGCCGGGGCCGGTCGGGGCCCTGGGATCCCGCCGTAGAGCGTAGACAACCGGTGCCGGTCGCTGCTGCCAACGACAGGCCCGCGCGGCGACGCGGTCGTTCACCGGACACCCTGTCTGGTGGTGCTGCGATATCGTCGGAATCCCCTGTCCCACCGTGTACGAAGCCCGGAGCGATGACGCGCACCCTCTCGGTCAGTCCGGACCAGCCAGGCGCCTATCCGTCGATCGGTGACGCGCTCGCGGCAGCGTCCGACGGGTCGGTGGTGGCCGTCGCCCCCGGCACCTACTACGAGGCGTTGTTCATCAACGATCGACAGATCACTGTGGTCGCCGCACAGGGTGCCGGGTCGGTGACCGTGGACGCCTCAGCCGGCCATTACCCGACTGTGTCCGCCAACGGCGGCACCCTCGAACTGCGTGACCTGGTGCTGCTGGCCGGCGACGCGCCAGCGGTGGCGGCCGACCGAGCCCAGCTGACCATGACCGGCTGCCAACTGCGGGCCGGGTTCGGGGCCGGCGTCGTGATCGGCAACCGGTCCAGTTTCATGCTGACCCGGTGCACGGTCACCGGGGCGCGGCACGGCCTGGTGGTCGAGGATTCAGACGGCGACGTCGACGGTTGCGAGTTCACCGACCTCGCCGAGGACGGCGTGATCGTGCGGATCGGGGCCGCGCCCACCATCCGGGCGTCGACGATCACCGGCTGCGGTAACCGGGGCGTCTACGTCTACCAGCACGGCCGTCCGGTGTTGGAGACGTGTGAGATCTCCCGGACCGGCGGGGCCGGGGTCGCGGTCGCCCACCAGAGCGCGCCGACGCTGCGGCGCTGCCGGATCCGCGACACCCGCGGGCCGGCGGTCTCCTTCGGTCGTGGCTGTGCGGGTAGTGTAGAGCAGTGCAGCACCGAGAACACGGCGACCCCGGCGTTCGACATCGCCGACGGTGCCGAGCCGACCATCGTCACCGGTACGGCGAGCCGGCGTGCGGTGTTCGGGGCGGCCGCCGCCGCGTCGGCCGGCGGGCCGGACACCGCCCGTACCGAGGAGTTGCTGGCCGAGCTCGACGCGATGGTCGGCCTGGAGTCGGTCAAGGCTGAGGTGCGTGGGCTGATCGACGAGATCCAGGTTAACGAGTGGCGGCGCGGCGCGGGCCTGCCGGTCAGCGCGGTCAGCCACCATCTGATCTTCGCGGGCGCGCCGGGCACCGGTAAGACGACGGTGGCCCGCATCTACGGTGAACTGCTGGCCGCGCTGGGGGTGCTGTCCGGCGGGCCGTTCCGTGAGGTGTCCCGGCGCGACCTGGTCGGGCAGTACCTGGGCCACACGGCGGAGAAGACGGCCGCCGTGTTCGAGCAGGCCAGAGGCGGGGTGCTCTTCGTCGACGAGGCGTACACCCTGTCCCGGTCGTTCGGCAGTGGCGGGGACTTCGGTCAGGAGGCGATCGACACCCTGGTCAAGCTGATGGAGGATCACCGGGACGAGATCGCGGTGATCGCCGCCGGCTACACCGGGGAGATGCGGCAGTTCCTCGACGCCAACCCGGGCCTGGCGTCCCGGTTCGCCAGGACGATCGAGTTCGGCAACTACACCCCGGAGCAGCTGGTGGTGATCGTCGAGCGGATGGCGGCGAACGACGAGTATCTGCTCGCCGCCGCAGTGCCGGAGGTCCTGCTCGGACACTTCTCGGCGGTGCCGCAGGACGAAAGCTTCGGCAACGCCCGCGAGGCGCGCAAGCTCTTCGAGGGGGTGCGCAAGGCGCAGGCGCAGCGGCTGCGCCAGTCCGGCCAGCGGCCCAGCCTGGACGAGCTACGGACGGTGACTGAGGCCGACGTCCGTACGGCGACCGGACGCTGAGCGATGACGACCGACCCCGGCCCGTCCGCCGACCAGTCGCCGGGCGCACCGGCGGGCTGGCAGCAGTGGGCACCGCCCCGACAACGTGACGCCGCGCCGATGCCCGCGCCGGCACCGCCACCCGCAGCCGCACCGCCGACCGTGGGCGTGGCCGGTTCGGCCCCCACCTCGGAGCTGCCGACCGTCCGCGCTGCCGGACTGTCGACCGGGCAGGTCGCGGGCCGGTCGGCTGCGGCGGCGCGGGCTGCCGTGCCGGTGCCACCGGCCGCGTCTGGGTCGGGTGGGCCGACGGCGGACACGATCTCCGGAGTCACCGGGTCGACAGCTGCGGCGTCGACCCCGGCAGCGGCGTCAGGCAGCCGGATCCGGCCCCGGCGGGTCCGCCCCGGCACCGGCCCGTTCGCTATCGGGCAGCTGGTCTACTGGCAGCTGGCGGCGACGGTTTTGCTCGCCGCGTACCAGCGGGGGCCGGTCGTGGCGCTGGTGTCGGCGGCGGCGCTGGCGCTGCTGCTGGCACCGACGGTGGTCCGGCTGCGCGGGCGGTGGCTCTACCAGTGGATGGCGGTGTGGTTGCGGTACCGGCTGCGGCCCCGGCGGCTGCCGGCTGGTGGCGGCAACCGGGCGGCGGGCCTGCTGCGGTTCGTGGAGCCGACCGCGATAGTGGACGATGTCACGGTCAGCGGCCGGACGATGGCGACGATCAGTCACCGGGGTGGCGTCTGCGCCGTCCTGGAGCTCGACCCTGCCGACGGTTCGCTGTTCGTCGGCTCCGCGCTGAGTCTGCCGTCCCCGGCGGCGCTGCTGCCGGCGGCGGATCCGGCCGCCCCGCCGACCTCGGTGCAGCTGATCGTCCAGGTCGCGGCGGCCCCCCGCGCGCACACCGGCCGAGGGCTGGTGGAGCGCTCCTACCGGGAGCTGACCGGCGGTGACGTGCCGGCCCGCCGGCGGGCCTGGCTGGTGCTCCAGGTGATGCGTACACCGGACGGTTACACCGATCGGGAGCTGGCACCAGCGCTGGTGTCGTCGGTCCGGCGGGTCCAGCGCCAGCTGAAGCAGGACCGGGTGCCGGCCCGGCTGCTGGGCGGCGACGATCTGCTGACCGCCGTCGGCTATCTGGCGCAGCTGCCCAGCCGGCCGGACGGCGGCAACGTCTACGGCACCGCCAGCAACCGGGTCGCCGGCGAGGAGACCTGGCAGGCGTGGTGGAGCGGCGAGGTGCCGCAGGTCTGCCGCCGGCTGCTGCGCTGGCCGGAGCTGCCGTGGCAGCTGGACGACGTGTTGCGGCAGTTGCCGATGGTCGACACGGTGGTGTCGGTCGCCGTCGCCCGGGAGCCGGGGCATCCGACCGAGACCGCCGCCGGGGACGTGACGGTGTCGGCCGCGGTCCGGCTCACCGCCGCCGACGTGACGACGCTGGCCGTCGGCGACCATGCCCTGACCGAGGCGGTACGCGAACGCGGCGGGCTCACCGAGCGGATCGACGGTGAGCATGTCCGTGGGCTGGCCGCCACCTTGCCGCTCGGGGGGTTCCTGCCGTGACGGGTCCGTTGTCGATCGTCCCGCCGACCGGCCTGCACACCGCGGGTCCGGAGGCACTCGGCGACGTACGGTTGCGGGCCGGCGGCGACGGCATGGTCGTCGGGCGCAACCGGCAGGGCGGGCCGGTCGCGGTACGGCTGTTCCGCCCGGAGCCGACCCGGTTGCTGCTGGTCGGCGGGCTGCGCTGCGCGCAGCTGTTGGCGCTGCGGGCGATGGCGCTCGGCGCGTACCTGTTCATCCAGACGGCCCGCGAGCCGGACTGGCGGGGGTTTCTGCACCAGTGTGGTCTGGGTCAGGAGTCGGCGTCGTTCCTGCCGCCCGGCGCCCAGCCGCCACCGCCGCCGTCACCGGCGCATCCCCAGCTGCTGGCGGTGGACGTCGGCCCGGCGATGGGCGGTACGTCGGAGGTGGGGGTGCCGTGGCGGACGACGATGGTGGTCCGCAACGACATGGGCAGTTGGGATCTCGATCCGCTGGTCCGCAGCGACCTGGTGGTGCTGCAGCGGTTGACCGCCGCCGAGGCGGCGCTGGTGGCGTCGGCGTTGGGATTCACCGAGGCGCAGAGCTGGTTGACCCGGATCCATCCGGAGATGGTCGGCCTGGTCAGTCAGGGCCGGCTGCAGTGGGTGATGCTGCATCCGACGTCGATGGAGTCGGCGCTGCTCGGCCCGGTCGGCCGACCCTGATCAGGCTGACCGGGCCGGCCGCGCCGTAGCCGGTCAGATCCAGAGATCCGTCAGGTCTGCCGGAGTTCCGTCAGGTCGGTGGCTCTACGCAGGAACAGCAGTCCGACGCCGACCGTGGCCAGGGCGGCCAGCATCGCGCCAGCGCCGAGCAGCGCCAGGTCGTCGAGCGGCACCGGCACCGGCACGGTGATGCCCGGATGCTCGATCGTCCGGCCGTGTTCCGTCCAGTCTTGCGGGGTGCGACAGGCGTCCACCGGGTCGCAGAACGTGGTCGAACGCGGGCCGGAGGAGACCTCCGTACCGAGCGCCCGGGCCATCATCGCGCCGGCCGTCAGCGCTACCAGGGTCGCCGGGAGCAGCGGGGCGAGGGTCTGCACCAGGACGGAGCGGGCCAGCACCGCGCGGGGTACGCCGGTGGCGACGAGTGCCGCATTGGCGCGGCGGCGCTCCACGATGCCTTCGACGACCGCGACGGCCAGACCGGTGGCGGCGATCGCCAGGCCTACCAGGACCGCGATGTGCACCAGGGTGACCGCGTTGAAGTAGAAGCTGTTGTCACTCGGGCCGTACGGCTGGCCGCTCTGTTCGGCGAGGATCCGGTGGACCCGGTCCCAGCTGCCGAACTCGGCCGTCAGGTAGGCGCTGAAACCGGCGGTGCCGGCGCCGAACAGGACGCAGACCAGCAGCCCGGCGAAGGTCCGTGCGCCGTGCCACGGGTCGGCGGTCAGCCGCCGGGCGGCGAGCAGGGTCGCGGGGCGGCGGGCCACTCGCCGCAGGATCCGCCCGCATGCGTACGAGATCCAGCCCGTACCGGTGGCGACGCCGATCGCGATGGTCAGCGCCCCGGTGAATGCGATGACCGCGACGCCCCACAGTGGGGCTTCCCGGCCGGCAGCCCAGTCGACGAGCGGCCGGAACAGGAAGGTCACCACCAGGCCGCCGAGGATGAGCAGGCCGGGCCACCACCCGGGCCGCCCTTGCCTGCGCCTGCGCTGTACGCCGAGCGGCGACACGACGACCGTACGCAGCAGTACGGCGGCGACTGCGGTTGCGAGCAGCGGGATGCCGGCCACGATCAGGCTCAGCGACCAGACCGGGGGCAGCACGTCGGTGGGCAGTGGCAGCAGGCCGTGCTCGTCCGGGCGGTGCAGCAGTCGCCGGCCGGCCAGGTACACGGCCAGCCCGGCGAGGGAGCCGAGCGCACCGGCCAGCCCGGTTTCGGTGGCGGCCAGCGCCCGGACCTGGCCGGGGGTGCCGCCGGCCAGCCGGATGGTGGCGAGTCGCTGGTCACGGGCGGGCGCACCGAGTCGGGCGCACTGCGCGGCGAGGGCGAGGACCGGGATCGCCAGTAGGAACAGGGCAATGGCGACCCCCGGTCGCAGCCCGGCCTCGGCGATCAGCGCCGGGCCGTACTGCGGGGACCGGTCGGATCTGCCGTCCGGGACGGTCGGTACGGCGATGACCGTGGCTGCGGCCAGGAAGGTGACGGTGGCAAGCAGCGCGGCGGCGGCGGTGAAAGCGATCCGTACCGTGTCGGTGCGGGTGCCGACGAGGCCGAGCCGCAGCAGGGTGGTCGGGCGGATCATGACCGGGCCGCCCGCGCGACGACCGGGCCGAGACCGGCCGGGTCGATCTCGCCGTCGCGCAGCATGATCTCCCGGTCGGCGTACCCGGCGACCCGGGGGTCGTGGGTGACGAGCAGGACGGAGGTCCGCTGCTCGCGGGCGACCCGGACCAGCTGGCCGAGGACCTGCTCGCCGGTAAGGCTGTCCAATGCGCCGGTGGGTTCGTCGGCGAACAGCACCCGAGGCTCGGTGATCATCGCGCGGGCCAGCGCACACCGCTGCTGCTGTCCGCCGGACATCTCGCCGGGTACGGTGTCGGCCTGGTCGGCGACGCCGAGCCGGTCCAGCCAGGTGAGCGCCGCAGTCCGGGCCGCTCGCCGCCCCGTGCCGGCGAGTAGCAGCGGAAGCGCGGCGTTCTCCGTTGCGGTCAACTCGGGGACGAGCTGACCGAACTGGAACAGCACCCCGAGTTCGGTACGCCGCAGCACCGCGCGGGCTGACTCGGAGAGCAGGTCGATGCGCTGGTCGCGGTAGTGGATCTCACCGGCGTCCGGACGCAGGATGCCGGCGAGGCAGTGCAGCAGGGTGGACTTGCCGCACCCGCTCGGCCCGGTGACCGCGACGATTTCACCTTCGGCGACGTCGAGGGTGACGCCGCGCAACGCGGGGGTGGCGCCGTACGAGCGGACGACTCCTCGGCCGGCGAGCAAAGGACTGTTCACTGGCGTACCTCCCGGTGCAGGTCTGCGACGCGGCCTACGGTGGTGTCCAGCCAGCGCAGGTCGGCGTCGAGGTGGTTGATCGCGTAGTCGGCGGCGACGATCTCGCCGAGGGTGACGTCCGGCGCGGTCTTGGTCCGGGTGAGCTCCCGGATCCGTGCGGCGTGTGCCGCACGCTGGGCGGCCAGGTAGCGCCGGGCCCGCCCGGGGTCGTCGATCAACAGCGCGACGACGACCTTGGCGAGCAGCGCGCTGGTGATGTACGGGGCGGGTGCCTCGATCGCGTCGAGCCAACCGTCGAGGGCGGTCCGGCCAGCGTCGGTGAGCGCGTACGAGGTGCGGTCGGGGCCGGCGGCGCGATCGCGCTGCGCCTGCTCGACGAGGCCGTCGCGGTGCATCCGGCCGAGGGTGGCGTAGACCTGGCCGAAAGCGATTGGTTTTGCGCGTGGCAGCCGCTGGTCGTGGTCCCGCTTCAGCTCGTAGCCGTGCCGGGGACCACGGGAGAGCAGCCCGAGGAGAACGTGGACGGTGGACACCCGGCCAACTATTCACTGAGCGAATAGCTCCCGTCAAGTGACCTACCGGGACACGCCGCACCGCCTCCCGAGTACCTGCGATCCGTGACCGTCGACGAGCAGGGTCGGCTGGTGGAGACATCGGTCGAACCGATCCGGGCCGGCGAGCGGGTGCAGCTCGCGCCTGGTGGGTACGAGTGGACGATTCCCGTCGACGCCCGACCGGCGCAGTCGCGCGTCGATCCGTACGGGATCGGTCGGTTCGGGATCTTCGCCACGCCGGGCGCGATCGACGTCGACGCGCTCGGCCGGCTGCCGACCATGGCCAACCTGCAAGTCAATCCCGGCGAGCCGGATGCGGTCGAGCACGTCCGCAACATTCTCGCCACCGCCGGGCCGATGGACCTGCTGTCCACCTTGTCTGCGACGACGGAGACCTGGCAGTTTGCCAGCGTCCGCCGTGGACTCGCCGTCGGCATCGTCGTCACGCTGCTGCTGATCGCCGCCAGTATGCTGGTCACCATGCTGGAGCAGCTGCGCGAGCGGCGCCGGCTGCTGGCCATGTTGGACGCGATCGGTGCACCCCGGCGGGCGCTCGGCTGGGCGGTCGTCTGGCAGCATCTGGTGCCCGTACTGCTCGGGCTGGTCCTGGCGGTGGCCGCCGGGGTCGGGCTCGGTGCGGTGCTGCTGGGCATGGTCGGCCGCGACCTCGTGGTCAGCTGGTGGACGGTGGCCGGGGCCAGCGCGGCGGGTGCCGGTGTCGTGCTGCTGGTCGCCGCCGCCGGTCTGCCGGCGCTGTGGCGGCTGATGCGCGCCGACGGGCTGCGTACCGAGTGATGCTCAGACGTCGGCGTGGCGTCGACCGGGGGACGCTCAGACGCCGGACGGGAAGGTCTCCGGTTCGCGCAGCTCGACGTGCGGGGTCCGCAGCGGGCGCACCCCGCGGCTGTGGTCGAACCAGAGGAACGCGTCGTAGCGGTCGCCGAGCACGGTCGGCACGTAGTTGCCGCGCCGTTCCATGTTCGGCTGGTAGACCACCCCGATCGCCCGGTGGTCCAGTTCGTCGGTGAGCAGATCCGGTCTGCCGTCGGTGGGGAAGACGAACAACGACTCGGTCGGGGCCGCGACGGAAAGGATCGCTTCCAGCGACCCCGGCCGGGCCGGCGGTACGGGCATCAGCCGCATCGGCGCTCCCCAGGTGTCACCGGCCACCACCGTTCCCCGGTAGGTGCCGAAGCCGACCAGGACCACTTGGTCCAGGCCGTACCGCTCGCGGGCCAGCTGCCCGATGTTGACCTCGCCGAGTTCGGCCATGTCGGTGGCCCGGGCGTCGCCGACGTGCGTGTTGTGCGCCCACACCACCGCGCGGGCGTCCGGGCCGGCCCGGTCGAGCAGCCGGGCGAGGGTGTCGTCCATGTGCCGGTCCCGGACGTTCCAGGACAGCCGGCCACCGGACACCAGCGCCCGGTAGTAGCGTTCGGCGCCGGCCACCACTTCGGCGTTCTGCCAGGCACCGAAGCTGCCGGCCCCGTCGGTGGCGGCGTCGCGCCGCAGCCGGACCAGCAGGTCGATCACCTCCGCCTCGCAGCCGGCGGGCACCAGCCGCAGGGCGGTCGCGTAGTCCTGCGGGTCCTCGCCGTACGGTTCGAAGCAGCGGTACGCGTCGAGCGCCGCCGGCACCTGGTCCGGTCGATGTTCCCGCAGGTAGACGAGGATCTCGCGGAGCGACTCCCACAGCGAGTAGACGTCGAGCCCGTGGAAGCCGACCCGGGCGGATTCGCTTACCGAGTCGTTGTGCCGGCGCAGCCAGCGGCAGAAGTCGACCACCTCGTCGTTGGCCCACATCCAGGTCGGCCAGCGTTCGAAGGTGGTCAGCGCGTCGCGCGGGTCGCGGGGGGCGTCGAATCGACCCCGGACGCTGCGGTCGACCCGGTCGCAGTCCGGCCAGTCCCCTTCGACGGCGACGAAGGAGAAGCCGTGCTCGGTGATCAGGCGGCGGGTGACGGCCGCCCGCCAACCGTAGAACTCGTGCGTACCGTGGCTCGCCTCGCCGAGCATCACGACCCTCGCGTCGGCGGTCCGGTCGATCAGCGGGTCGAGGTCGTCGGCGTCGACCAACGGTCGCGCCAGCGCGGTGATGTCCGCGGCATATCTGGCCACCGGGCCCGGGTACCCGGGCGTTACCGGCACAAACCCCGTCAGCCGGGACCTGCGGAACCGGCGAGGCGGGTGTTGCGGGCGGGTTCGGGCTAGGCTGCCTGAGCATGGAGGAGCAATCGCCTGACGCTGAGCCGAGGCGGTCCCGCGCCCCACGGGCCAGGACACCGAAGGTTGGCGTCACGCCGCCCGCCGCCATCGCTCCCGTGTTGTTCCAGCCACCGTCGAGCGCAGCCGGCAGCGCCGAGAGCCCCGCAAAGAAGGCCACGCCGGCGAAGAAGACCGCCGCGAAGAAAGCCGCCGCGAAGAAGGCGACTCCGGCAGCGGAGCCCACGGCGGCGGAGAAGCCTGCGGCGAGGAAGACCACGCCAAGAAAGACCGCCGCCAAGAAGACCGCGCCGACGAAGAAGACCACCGCGACGAAAGCCGCGCCGGCGCCGGATCCGGCCGGCACGCCCCCGCCGGATCCGGTCCCCGGCGGTACGCTGCGACACCTGTTGGCGCGTCCGGCGTACGCGCCGGAACTGCTCGCCCTGGCCGCGGTGGAGCGGATCGGGCCGGCGGCGCGGGACTGGGCGGCCCGGCTGCGCGACGACTACCCGGCGGCCAGCGACGACGCCCTGGCCCGGCTGGCGGCTCGCCGGTTCACCCGGCTCGCCGGGGCCGGCGCGGCGGTCGCCACCGCCGGCGGGCTGCTCGGCCCGGCCCTGGAGCTGGTGACGCTCGGCTGGACGCAGGCCGCTGTCACGCTGCACGTGGCGGCCGCGTACCGGCATGATCCGACCGACCGGGACCGGGCGGCGGAGCTGCTGGCCCTGACCGGTATGCAGCCGGACGTCGCGGCGGCCCGCGCGGCGCTGGACGCGGCGGGCCGGCCGAGGGCCGACGACGCCGAGGATCCGGCGTTGCGGCTGCTCGGCGGCGCGCAGCGGTTCACCGAGGCGGTGAGCCGGTTGGCCGACGGCGGGTGGGCGCTGCTGCGGTTGCCGGCCCGGTTCCTGCCCGGCGGGCGGGCGCTGGTCGCCTGGTCGGGCGACACGTTGCTGCTGGAGCGGCTGGCCGCGCGGGCCAGCGCGCACTACCGGCCGGTCACGCCGGCTGCGCCGGTCACAGCCAGCTGAACCAGTCACGGGGCAGCAGCGCGTAGCCGACGAACGCGAAGACGTCCAGCAGCGTGTGCGCGATGATCAACGGCATCACCCGGCGGGTACGCAGGAAGAACAGCGACAGCACCACACCCATGATCACGTTGCCGACGAAAGCTCCGAAGCCCTGGTAGAGGTGGTAGGTGCCGCGCAGCAGGCAGCTGGTGGCGATGACCGCGCCGATCCGCCAGCCGAGTTGCCGCAGCCGGGTCATCAGGTAGCCGACCACGATCACCTCTTCCAGGATGGCGTTCTGCGCGGCGGCCAGGATCAGCACCGGGACCGTCCACCACAGCTGTGGTAGCGCGGCCGGGACCAGGCTGGCGTTGAGCCCGAGCAGCGCGGCGACCCAGAACAGCCCGAGTCCGGGCAGCCCGATCGCGGCGGCCAGGGCAGCGCCCCAGGCCAGATCGCGCAGCGGTGACCGGGCGTCGAGCCCGAGCCGGGCGCGGGCGTCGGCCCGGTCCCGGCTGAGCAGGTGGACCGCCAGCAGGACCGGCACGAGGGCGAAGATGATCCCGAGCAGCTGGTACGTCAGGTCGAGCCAGGGTCGGGCCGACTGGGAGGCGTTCATGGTGGCGGTCTGCTGGCCCAGCGGCCGGTCGGCGGTCAGTCGCGCGGTGATGGTGACCAGGGCGTAGATGGCGGACTGGCCGAGCGACACGCCCAGGACCAGGAGCACCTCGGCGCGCAGCAGGCGCGGTGGCAGCGGGGCCGCCCGGTGGGCGTCCGGGTTGCCGCTGGCCGGTGGTGGCGTACCGGCGAGGTCGACCGTCACCGGACCACTGTGCCCGAGCGGGTACGGCACGGCAATGTCGCACATCGGGTACGTCGACCCGCTACGAAGAGTGCTCACCCTGAAACTCAGCGATACGGAGTCAGTGGCGGCACGGTGACGGGAAGGCCTCGATGAGCGATCTCGCGCAACTGTTGAAGGAGAGCTGGGTGCTCGTCGAGGAGGAGCACGACCAGGTGGCGGGCTACTTCTACGCCCGACTGTTCCTGGACCGGCCGGATCTTCGCCAGCTCTTCCCGGTGCAGATGGACACCCAGCGGCGCTGTCTGATCGAGGCTATCGTCTCTGCCGTCGGCTCGATCGACGACCCGGAGCAGTTCACCGACTACCTGCAGTCACTCGGGCGGGCCCACCGCAAGTTCCATGTGCAAGCTGCGGACTACGCCGCGTTCGGCGGCATGCTGCTGGAAGCGCTACGTACCGTCGCCGGTGACCGGTGGAGCTTCGAGTACGACGAGGCCTGGGGCACTGCGCTGGAACTGCTCACCACCAACCTGGTCGTCGGTGCCGAAAGCGACCCGAACCCGGCGTTCTGGCACGCTGAGGTGCTCGACCACGAACGCCGGGGCACCGACGTCGCCGTGCTGACCTGCCGGCCGCTGCAGTACCGACTGGAGTACCAGGCGGGGCAGTACGTGAGTGTCGAGGTGCCGCGCTATCTGCCGAGGCTGTGGCGCAGCTACTCGATCGCGAACGCGCCCCGGGCGGACAACACACTGGAGTTCCACGTCCGGGCGGCCGCTGCTGGCTGGGTGTCCAGCGCGCTGGTCCGCCGGGTCCGCCCCGGTGATCTGCTGCGGGTCGCCGCCCCGATGGGCTCCATGGTGCTGGACCGGGACTCGCCACGGGACATCGTCTGCCTGGCCGGCGGAGTCGGTTTCGCTCCGGTCAAGGCCCTGATCGACGAGCTGACCCGGTACAACCGCAGCCGCTGGGTGCACGTCTACCTGGGCGGACGGACCCGCGACGACCTGTACGACCTGGCCGAGCTGAGCCAGCTCTGCGCCGCCTACCCCTGGCTGAACGTGGTGCCGTGCTGCTCGGACGACCCGGGCTGGACCGGGGAGCACGGCGAGGTCGCCGACGTGCTGGCCCGCTACGGCCCGTGGTACGAGCACGACTTCTTCGTCGCCGGGTCGGCCGGCATGGTCCGGTCCAGTCTGCGTCGGCTGGCCGAGCTCGACGTCCCGGCCGAGCACATCCGCTACGACAGCTTCGGCGAGGTGTGACCGCTTTGCCCGGTCAGTACACCCAGGGCCGGCCGCTGTCCCGGTACTCCTCGACCGGCACCAGGCTGGTCCCCGGTGCCATCCGATCGACGTACAGCCGGCCCTCCAGGTGGTCGATCTCGTGCGCGACCAGCCGGGCCATCGCCCGGTCGAAGGACGTGATCACCCGGCCGCCGTCGAACCGGGAGTGTTCGACGTCGATCCGCAGCGGACGCGGCACCAACCCACGCACGTCGAAGTAGGACAGGCAACCCTCGTACTGGTCGTCAGTCTCCACCGAGGCGTCGACGACCCGCGGATTGAGCAGCACCAGCGCCTCGGCTCCCGGTTCCGGCGGCCGGACCAGGGCAGCGGCCCAGGGCAGCCCGATCTGCGGTGCGGCCAGGCCCACCCCCTTGCCGAACGGGTGCAGCTCGTCGAGCCGGGCCAGCATGGCCCGCAGCCGGGCGACGGTGTCCAACGCCACCGCCTCGTCGGCCGGCAGCTCGAACGGCTGCACCTGCTGCCGGAGCATCTCGGCGCCCCGCTGCACGATCCCGATGGCCCGCATCCGTTCACTGGCCCGCGGCTCCGGCCGGGTCCCGGTCCCGGTCCCGGCCGGTGACCCGACCTGACCGCCGCCGTGCGTCGGCGGCCCGGACCGGAACCGCCACTCCAGCCGGTACCGGGCGTTGAGCAGCGGCGCGTCGGTCGACCACTCCAGCACCGACCGGCCGTTCACCCGATGCCGGCGCACCGGCGTTCGCAGCGGGGCGTCCTCCGCCGACAGGGACGTCTCGACCCCCCAGACCTGGGGGTCGAGCGCTTCCGGGAAATCCAGCCGTACGGTGAGCTGCCGGGTGGGCAGCCGGACTGCGCGTTGGAACCACTGTCCCCACTTCTCCTGGCCGACCCGGTAGGTGTACTCGATGCTGGTGCGTTGCCCCGGGTACAGCGGGAACCGGCCGTCGGAGTTCTCGAAGAGCAGCCAGACCTCTTTGAAGGCGTCCCGGTCGTGCTTCTTGCGCCACTGCATCGGCTCCTGGTGCCCGGGGGTGCCGCAGAAGGCGTGCAGGTCCAGCTCGACGAAGGTGAGCGGGTGTTCCCGGTGGTGCCGGTTGGACCGGTCCGGGTCGTCGGGATACCGGTCGACGGCGACCCGGACCAGGTAGCGGGTGACCGGGTCGGTGCCGGCGTTGTAGAGGGCCCGCCGGATCGTGCAGTGGTAGTAGCCGTCCCGGTAGGCGAGGGTGGCCACCTCCTGCTCGACGATGAGGCCGGTGCCGGGCGGCATCCACTGTTCGGGCACCGGCGGGTCGCGCGGCGGGGTGCTGGTACGGCTGTGCCGCAGTTCGTCGTACTCCTGGTAGCGCTGCCAGATCGCGCCGCCGGCGCCGAGCACCGCTTCGGCCCGGCGGGCGAAGTCCTCGGTGGGGCGGTGCCGGCGGCCTTCGACGTGGCTGATGTACGACGGGTCGAAGCCCATCCGGGCAGCCAGCTGCTTCTTGGTCATCGCCCGGTCCAGACGCCACTGGGCGAGCTCGGCCGCGAAGGTGTCCGCGGCGCGGTCGATGGGCGAGCTGGTCATTGCAAGGCGTCCCCTCAGGCCGGATCCACAGTCTGCTTTCCGACTAGGACGCCCGGTCGGATTTGGCGCGTTGCCGACAGAGCACTTGACAGCACGGATCAGAGCACTCTGCGAGATTCGCCCATCACCCACCGCCACGGAGTGTCACCACCCCGGCTGATAGTTTCGCCGATACTCTGGTTAGCCTAGCCTTAGCAAGCTAGGGTGAACCATCGGCAGCTGTCGGAAGGATCGAAAGGTGAGAACGTTGCGGCGAGGCACGTGCGACCCGGTTGACCACGGGAGCGCCACCTCCTTCTCGGTTGCCACCGTGACCTGCCCGGTTGTCACCGCACCGACCAATGGTTGCTCATCGTGACCGCCGTCATAGACCCCCGGGCCCGCGCTGCCGCGCCGCTGGCCCCGATCACCACCACGCTGCGCACCGCGTTCGGCACCGACGACCTGCCCGGCCTGCACGCTGGTCTGCTCGTCGACAACCAGACCGGCTGGCTGCCCGCGACCGAGCTGATCCACGGCGACCACCTGCCCCGGCTGCTCGACTCGGCCGCCCGGCGCTGGCAGGCGAAGCGGCACGCCGCAGCCGCCCTCGCCTGGAAGGCGTACAGCTACTGGGTGGCACTGCCGGTCGCGCTCGGCTGGGCATCGGCCCGCCGGGTGCCGCTGATGCGCGCCGACGACGTACTGCTGCGGATGGACGACGACGGCCCGCTGGTCGACGTGGGCCTGCGCACCGGGATCCCGGTGGCGGTGCTGCCGCACGACCCGATCGCGGCGGCCGGGCTGCCCGAGGTGCTGGTCGTTGCCGACGAGGCCGAGCTGCTGCGGGTCCTGCGGATCTCCCTGCTCGACCAGCACATGAGCCCGCTGCTGGACACGATCCACAGCCGGGTGAAGCTCGGCCCGCGCACGCTGCTCGGCTCCCTCTCCTCCGGCATCGCCTACGCGGTGCTGCAGGCGGCCGACGCGCTGCCCGGCTCGTCCACCGAGACGATCGGCACGCTGCTCGACGCGCTCGACATCGGCGACCTGATCGAGCTGGTGCCCGGCGAGGACGGGGCGGTCACCGTGCAGCGACGCACCTGCTGTCTGGCGTTCACCCTGCCCGACCCGAAGATCTGCCCCGGCTGCTGCATCCGCCCGTGACCCCGCGCCGCGCGGCCGGTCGACCCGGCCACGCGGGGGGTGGTGGTCAGGCCGGCTGCTGGTAGGTGGCCGTCAGCCTCGCCCGGGCGAGGGTGTGGAAGGCCAGGTTGAAGCCGACGTACGCCGGGGTCGCCGTCGGGCCGAGATCGAGCCCTTCGACGTCGAGGGCGTGCACCGCGAAGATGTACCGGTGCGGCCGGTCACCGGCCGGCGGTGCGGCGCCGTCGTAGCCGGGGTTACCGAAGTCGTTGCGTACGCCGAACGCGCCCGGCGCCGCCTTCTCCGGGTCACCGCCGGCACCCTGCGCCAGCTCGGTCACCGACGCCGGCAGGTTGACCAGCAGCCAGTGCCAGAACCCGCTACCGGTGGGCGCGTCCGGGTCGAAACAGGTCACCACGAACCCCTTGGTCGATGCCGGAAAGCCCGACCAGGACAGTTGCGGGGAGAGGTTCGCACCGCCGGCTCCGGTGAAGACGTGCGCCGTCGGCAGCAGCCCGCCGTCGGCGAGGTCGGTGCTGGTCAACGCGAACGAGTCGACCGGCGGAAGCAGGTCGTACGGATCAGGTGCGATCGGTCGGTCCAGGTTCATGCCTGGCATCCTGCCGCACCCGGCACCGGTACGCAGCCCAGCGCACCGATGCCGGGTGAAATCGGGTCAGGACTGGTTGGCTCCACTGCCGACCAGCTCGGCGCCGCGCTGCGCGGCCAGCCTGGCCCGCAGCTGCTCACCTTCGATGTCCACGTTGGGCATGATCCGGCTGAGGAAGCCCGGCAGCCACCAGGCGGCCCGGCCGAGCAGCGACATCACCGCCGGCACGATGGTCATCCGTACCACGAACGCGTCGATCAGCACGCCGATCGCCAGCGCGAAGCCCATTGACTTGATCACCGGGTCGTCGACCAGGATGAAGCCACCGAAGACCGAAATCATGATCAGCGCGGCAGCGGTGACCACCCGGGCACCGTGCCCCATCCCGTTGACGGTGGCCTGCACGGCCGTGTCACCGTGCACGAAGTCCTCCCGCATCCGGGAGACCAGGAACACCTCGTAGTCCATGGCCAGGCCGAACAGGATGCCGATCAGCAGGATCGGCAGGAAGCTGACCAGCGGGCCCGGGGTGTCCAGGCCGACCAGGTCGGCGAGCCAGCCCCACTGGAAGACCGCGACGGTGATGCCGAATGCCGCACCGACGGTCAGCAGGAAGCCGGCGGCGGCCTTCACCGGCACCAGGATCGACCGGAACACCAGCATCAGCAGCAGGATCGACAACCCGACGACCAGCAGCAGGTAGACCGGCATCGCGTCGGCGAGTTTGTCGGAGACATCGATGCCGACGGCGGTGACGCCGGTCAACGCGACCGTGGCAGGGCCGTCGTCGTCCGGGGCCAGCCCGAGTACGGCGATTTCCTCACGGATCCGCTCGACGAGCTCCTCGGTCGCGGCTTCGGTGGGGCCGGTCGCCGGGATGACTGCCAGGATCGCGGTCTGCCCGTCGCGGCTGGGCTGCGGCGGTGCGACCGCCAGTACGCCGTCGAGGCTCTGCACCGTACCGGTGATCTGACCGGCGGCGGCGGTGGTGGCCTCCACCGAGTCACCGGATACCACCATGATCAGTCGGCCGTTGAAGCCGGGCCCGAACCCTTCGGTGGTCAGGTCGTACGCGGTCCGCTCGCTGCTGCCCAGCGGGGCGGTGCTGGCGTCGGGAAGGGAGATCCGCATGTCGGCGGCGGGGATCGCCAGAGCACCGAGGCCGGCCACGCCGAGCACGATCACCGGGATCCGCAGCTTCACCATCAGTCGGGCCCAGCGGAACCCGAAGGACTCCTGGTTCTCGTGGCTGGTCGGCGCCTCGGCCGGGTCGACGGCCCGCTTGCCCCGTGGCAGCACCCGGCGACCGGCGTAGCCGAGCAGCGCCGGCTGCAGGGTGATCGCGACCAGGACGGCGACGCTGACCGTGCCGGCGGCGGCCAGACCCATCACGGTCAGGAACGGGATGCCGACGACGGACAGACCGGCGAGGGCGATGACCACGGTGGCACCGGCGAACACCACCGCAGAGCCGGCGGTGGCGACGGCGCGGGCGGCCGCCTCCTCCGGCTCCAGGCCTTCGAGCAGGTGCTGCCGGTGCCGGGAGGTGATGAACAGCGAGTAGTCGATGCCGACGGCCAAGCCGAGCATCAGCGCCAGCACCGGGGCCGTGGAGGTGAGGTTGATGACGCCACTCAGCACGAACAGGCCGGCCATTCCGGCGCCGACGCCGATCAGCGCGTTCAGCATCGTCATCCCGGCGGCGACCAGCGAACCGAAGGTGATGATCAGGACGACCAGGGCGATCGCCACGCCGATTGCCTCCTGGGAGCCGACGTGCGGCTCGGTGCTCATCACCTCGCCGCCGTGGGCCACCCGGAAGCCGGCGTCGCGGGCCGGGCCACCGACCGCTTCGTACGCTCGGCGCGATTCGTCGCTGACCTCGTCGTTAGGCACGGCGAACTGGACGTTGACCAGGGCGAACCGGCCGTCGGGCGACACGCTGCCGGTCTGGAACGGGTCGAGCGCGGCGATCACACCGGGGATCTGGTTGGCTTCGCCGACCACCTGCAGGACGGCGGCCTGGCCTTCGGGGGTGGTGAGCTGCTCGCCCTCCGGCGCGGCGATCACGATCGTGCCGCCGGCCCCGCTGGCCTCCGGGAACTGCTCCTGGAGCAGCTCCAACGCCTCCTGGGATTCGGTGCCGGGGATGTTGAAGTCGCTGGCGGTCGGCCCGCGGAAGGCGAGCGCGGCGGCACCGAGACCGACCAGGGCGATCAACCAGATCGAAACGACCAGGTGTCGTTTACGAAAAGCGGTCCGGCCGAGCCGGTATAGCAGGGTGGCCATGCGGCATCCTCTGTCGTGTCGGTCGTTTCGGAACTTCGGGTTTCAGCTGGCGCCGGGCTTCGGATCCTCAGCTGGCGTCAGGTCTCGGTTGCGCGTCTGGCCCGGTTCGCCGAGGGTCCGGTCGATCACCTGGCCCAGCAGCGGGCGGAGCCGGTCGGCGTCGAGGTCGAGGTGTTTGGAGCTGGCGGCGGCGACCCCGGCCAGCACCACCAGGGCGGCGAACCGGTCCTCCAGGCGCCCGGACCGACCGGTGAGGGCGTCGAGCAGCCGGTCGATCATCTGCTCCAGGTCGCAGAAGGCGGGCTGGTGCAGCATCTGCGGGATCTCGGCGTAGAGCACCGCGATCTGCCGCTGGTAGCGCAGGCAGAGTTCGATGAAGCCGTCGATCGCCGTACGGCGGGCGGTCTCGTCGTCGAGTCCGGCCAGTTGCTGGTCGAGTTGGGCCAGGCTGGCGACCGCCGGGTTCATCAGGGCGGCGAGGATCGCGTCCTTGCTGTCGAAGTGGTAGAGCAGGGACGCCTTGGCGCAGCCCACCTCGGCGGCGATGTCCTGAAGGGAGGCGCCCCGGAAGCCGACCGCCGCGAAGCGTTGGGCGGCCACGTCGAGGATCTGTTCGCGTAGCTCGGGCCGCGCTACGCCGCCCCGGCCCGCCTGCGTCACCTTGCCCACCTCCTTCCCTCTGGTTACCTGCCGGGACCAAGGATGCCGGAGCCAGCCCAGAAATCCTGACCGATCGGTCAGAAGGTGAAGCAGCTCACACAAACGACCTGCTCAGCTTCGATCTCGACCGACAGATCTCACCCCAGGCGGGTGGAAGCCTGACGAGAACTTGATGAGAGTTCGTTAAGAGTCACCGGAGCAAGGACAACGGGAGATGGTCACTGGGCCGGCAGGACCGCGTGTTTCAGTACCCTCACGACAGGAATGTTGTGAATCCGTATGCGCCAATCTGTCGAGACTGATTGCTACCCTGGGGCTGTGTCGGCCACCGTGGATCCACCGCCGCCGCGCACAGATCCGTCCACGCCCCGGCAAAAGATCAACTGGGTCGACCGTCTCATTCAGGCGGCAGCCGTCGCCGGGTCGATCGCCGGTGTCGCGTCCTTCTTCACCGAGCACCCCACCGCTGGGCTGCGGCTCATCGCGGGCAGCCTGCTCGTCGGCGGGGTCGCGCTCGCTTTCAGATGGCGTACGGCCGGCGGCCCTCGCTTTGGTTTCACCGGTGCGCTGGCGTTGGCGCTGGTCGGGGCCGGCGTCTTCGGCTGGTCGGTGCGTCCGGGCGCCACACCGGACGTCGCGGCACCGGACGTCGCCGCGCCGGCACCGGGCCCGACCGGGAGCAGTTCGTCGGGTTCGTCGCCAACCACCGCCGGGCCGGATCCCGCGACCGGCGGCACATCGGTGACGGTGCACCGGGCAGAAACCGTCGTCCCCCTCTCTGCGAGAACGGAGATCGACCTCGACTCACTCGCGCCAGACTGGGACGTCGCGGGCTACGACGAGACCGGCCGGGCCGATCTTCGGTTCAGCACCATCGGCCTCGAAGCGATCAACAACGCCGAGCTACGGGAAGCCGCAGGTGACGGCCCGGAGCTCTGCCAGCGGGCGACGGCGCAGTACCAACTGACGCTTGACGAGGACCTGCCCGAGACCAGGTACGCCTGCGCAATCACCAACGAAGACCGCTTCGCCTCGGTGTGGTTCAACCGCGAAGACGTCCGGATGGGATATACCGTATTCAGCTCGATCAACCTGACGATCACGGTCTACAACCGCGCCGCCTGACCACCGTCCGCCCCGGCCGCCGGACAGGGCTACGACCCGTCGTGCCGGGGCAGACGATAGAGTCCATCACGTTGCACGAATATCTCCCGCCGCTCGGCGGCATCACCGGAATTGTCGATCACGTAACCCGTGACCCAGAGCCAGCCCTCGTACGTCGGCCTGGGGTCGACGGAGATGACCCGGAACCTCAGTCTGCGCCCACCAGCGAACTGCACACTGGCCTCACCGCCGACGACCAGGACGTCACCCGGTCTCGGCTCGGACGCACGGAGCAGCCGACTACCCGCCACGCCGATCCGCCAACGGATACGTCGTACGCCCGCAGTCCGGACACCACCGCGACTTGACCTTGAACGACCACAGCCCGGCGCAGAAGCCCAGCAGCGCCGCGCTGAACAGCGCCCCGATATCCCACATCGATCCGTCCCTCTCGAAGAATGACGATTCCAAGCAGTCACGCGTCGTCGAGCGACACGGGCTCACCGCCGTTGGCCTGCCACCGGGCAAGGACCTCGGCGAGGATCCGGCGGGCACCGGCCTCACCGTGCTCAGCCTTCAGGTCCTCGAAACTCCACCGCAGCGTGAGAGCCACCTCGGCCGCTTCATCGGTCTCGCACTCGCGGGTGGAGTAGGCGTCGTCGGCGTCGTCGGCGTCGTTCGGACCCGACTCGCTCGCACCGTCGTCCACCAGAATCACAACCCGGCCGGTACGCGGTAGCCGACCATCTGGCCGTAGGTCATCAGCGGACGCAGCGTCGGAGTGAGCATCGTCGGCTCGGACGACCAGCGGTGCCCACGGTTGCCCGCCAACCGCCGCTGCCTGGCCGCCGCCCGCTCCTGGTCGAGCCGGGCCAGGCGCTTCGACGCCGCCGACCGCCCGTCCCGCCACTCCCGCCACCGCACCACCAGCTCACGAATCATCTCGACGATCACTGCTCTCTCCCTTTCAAGATCGTTTTCGTGCCACGCAATCGATCAAGCCCACGGCGGCGCCCTGCCGGCACACCCACGAAAGGCACCGGCGGTTTCGCCTCATCAGCATCCCCTGCAACGTGCGCACCGTCAACCTTGCAACTGGCAATGTTCACGGAGGCAAGGTGCATAGCTTGACCTTGTGAAGCTGGTCGCGCTGTCCGACGTCGCCGAGATGCTCGGTGGCGTATCGCGCACCCGCGCCACCGAGATCACCAACCGGGCGAGCTTCCCGGCACCAGTCGCACTCGTCGCCTCCGGCCGGATGCGGATCTGGGACCGCGACGAGGTCGCCGAGTGGATCCGCACCCACCGCCCGACCCAGCAGGAAGATTGACGTAGGGGCGGCCCGATCTTGCCCAGTGGCAGGACCGTCTGGGCTCTGTCCTAGACGCGCCGATGCAGCGTTACGGCAATGCTGGGGCAGGATCGCCAACTAGCGAACGGAGCGCGTGGTAAGCCTCGTCCACTCCCGGTCGGTCTTTGGTGTCCTGATCATGGCCGCTGAACTGACTACAGACGGCGGCAAGAGTTGCGACGATCGAATCGGCGCTGGCGGAATGCCTGCGAGCAAGCGCAATCAGAGTACGTCCAGCTGCGGCTCGCAAGCGTTGTTCTTCGTCGGCGAATAGGGACACCAACCTGGCGATGACGTCCTCCGTAGGTGACGCCTGCCGCAGAGCATCCACCGCCCCCGCCCGCACCGACGGATCCACCCCGGCGTCCATGACAAGCGAGGTCAACGCCTCCACCACCACCGGCGTCAACGACCCACCCACCGCCAACGCCCGCACCGCCTCCACCCGCACCCACCAGCCGACCCCAACGTCCATGACAGATCCACGGCCGGCGAGTATAGGTATCACTGTCCACTGTTGTTTCTGTGAGGGTTTTTCAGATTTGCTACCTGCGTTGCGGCCTGAACGACCGCCGACGCCGAATTCCGGTGGCGGGCCGGCACCGGGGTCGGCAGGATCGGGCCATGACCACCGAACCAGACCGGCAGGCGGTCGGCTCACTGCGGGCCGTGGCGATCGACGCACCGGACATCGACCGCCTGGCCACCTTCTACGAACAGCTCGCCGGCTGGCAACGCCGGCCCACCGGCGACGATGACGATGACTGGATCACCCTCGTCACCGACGACGGCTGGCGGATCGGGCTGCAACAGGCCGTCGACCACGTACCGCCGGACTGGCCCGGCCAGGACCGACCGCAGCAGGCCCACCTCGACTTCCAGGTGTCGGACATCGACGCGGCGGCGGAACGCGCCCAGCAGCTCGGTGCCAGCCTGTTGCAACGCAACGAACGGTGGCACACCCTCGCCGACCCGGCCGGCCACCCGTTCTGCCTGTGTCTGAAAGCTGACGAGCCGCGGACCACCCTGGCGGGCGTCATGCTCGACTGCCCCGACGCCAAGGAGTTGAGCCACTTCTACGCGGGACTGCTCGGCAAACCGGTTTCCTACGAGGGGGACGGCATCGCCATGATCGGCGAACAGGGTGCGCAGCCCGTCCTGTTTCAGCAGGTCGAGCGGTACGCCGCGCCCCTCTGGCCGGACCCGGCGTACCCGCAGCAGATCCACCTCGACGTGCAGGTCCAGGACGTGGACACCGCCGAACGGGCCGCCCTCGCCATCGGTGCCACCCGCCTCGACGGTGCCGGCCCCGGCTGGCGCGTCTACGCCGACCCCGCCGGCCACCCCTTCTGTCTCGTCTGGGCGTCCTGACCAGGCGAAATGATCACGACAAACTGGCGTACCGCTGTCACCATCAGGCCGTGGTTCGGCATGGCCGACGCCAACACCCTTCGATCAGCGAGGAAGCCATGGCCGACATGTCCGGCGACCGCAGCGCTGCCGGTCCGCGTACCGACGAGGTAGGTCAGCCCCGGCGTGGCCGGCAGCCGGTCACCCTGCCGGACTGGATCCGCGACCCGGAGCCGGTCCGGGCCACCTGGCGGCAGCGGGCGAAACTCGCCGCGCTGCGCCTGCCCGGCGGACGAACAGTCCGCCGGGCCTGGTGGCGCTGGCAGCAGCGGCAACGGCTGCACCGCCGGTTTCCGATCCTGACAGCGTTGATCGCGGTGCCGCTGGCCTTCGTCGCGATCATGTCGCTGGTGTCGCTGGTGTACTGGCTGTGGGCCCGGATCTGGGTGATCCCGTAGGCCGTCCGCCCGGTCTGCACCCGTCGGTGGCGGTCACCCGGTAGGTCAGCGCCTTCGCGCCGGTGAAACCGGCGATTCTCACCTTCGTCCTACCCTGGCTGGTTCGGGCCGTCGATCCGCTGCACCTTGCAAGGAGTCTCGCGCGTCTCGATCACCGTTGTCGTCTCCACCGTCGGCTGCGCCGGGTCACCGGCCGGCTGCCAGGTCCAGGGCGATATCGACGATCATGTCCTCCTGGCCGCCGACCAGGCCGCGCCGGCCCACCTCGACCAGGATCTCGCGGGTGTCGACCCCGTGGGCGGCCGCGGCCCGCTCGGCGTGCCGGAGGAAGCTTGAGTACACGCCCGCGTAGCCGAGGCTGAGGGTCTCCCGGTCGACGCGGACCGGCCGGTCCTGCAGTGGCCGGACCAGGTCGTCGGCGGCGTCCATCAGTGCGAACAGGTCGCAGCCGGAGGCCCACCCGGTGAGTTCGGCCACCGCCACGAACGCCTCGATCGGGCAGTTGCCGGCGCCGGCACCCTGACCGGCCAACGACGCGTCCACCCGTACGGCGCCCTCCTCCACCGCGACTACAGAGTTCGCCACACCGAGACCGAGGTTGTGATGGGCGTGGATGCCGATGCCGGTACGCGGGTCGAGCACGTCCCGGTACGCCCGGATCCGGTCCCGCACTCCGGTCATCGTGAGCCGACCGCCCGAGTCGGTGACATAGACGCAGTGTGCGCCGTACGACTCCATCAGCCGAGCCTGCGCCGCGAGTTCGGCGGGCTCCGCCAGGTGCGACATCATCAGGAACCCGGCCACATCCATACCGAGTTCCCGGGCGGCCTCGATGTGCTGTGCGGCGATGTCGGCCTCGGTGCAGTGGGTGGCGACTCGGACGGAGGCGACCCCAAGCTCCCGGGCGCGGCGCAGATCGTCGACGGTGCCGATGCCGGGCAGCAGCAGGGTGGTCAGCCGGGCCCGTCGGACCACCTGCGCGACCTCGGCTATCCACTCCAGGTCGGAGTGTGCGCCGGGGCCGTAGGTGAGGCTGCCACCGGCGAGACCGTCGCCGTGTGACACCTCGATAGCGTCCACCCCGGCCGCGTCCAGCGCGGCCGCGATGGTCCGGACCTGCGCCAGGGTGTACTGGTGGCGGATCGCATGCATGCCATCCCGTAGCGTAACGTCCTGGATGTAGAGCCGATCGGTCATGCCGCCCCTTCCGTCCGAACCAGACACTCACCGACCCGTAGTGCGGCCGACGTCATGATGTCGAGATTGCCGGCGTACGCGGGCAGGTAGTGCGCGGCGCCCTCGACTTCCAGAAACACGGAGACCTGCCAGGCCAGGTTCCTCGCCGATGGCGCCAGGTGGGCGCGCGGGTCGCCAGCCCTGATCCGATCGAACTGGACCCGCTGTTTGAGCCGGTAGCCGGGTACGTAGGTAGCCACCCGAGCGACCATCTCGGTAACCGCGGCCTCCACTAGCGGCGGGTCGCAGTCGTCGACCAGACAAAGCACCGTGTCCCGCATCAGCAACGGTGGCTCGGCTGGATTCAGGACGATGATCGCCTTGCCCCGGTCCGCGCCACCGACCTGCTCGATCGCCCGGGCCGTGGTCTCGGTGAACTCATCGATGTTCGCCCGGGTGCCGGGACCGGCCGACCGGGAGGCGATCGAGGCGACGATCTCGGCATAACGCACCGGGGCGACACTCCCGACCGCCGCGACAACCGGGATCGTCGCCTGGCCGCCGCAGGTGACCATGTTCAGGTTCGGTGCCGCCAGGTTGGCGTCGAGGTTGACAGAGGGCACGACGTACGGACCGATCGCGGCGGGCGTGAGGTCGACCATGCGTACTCCGGTGTGCCGCAGTGCGGCGGCGTTGTCGCGGTGTGCCCGGGCCGAGGTGGCGTCAAAGACGACCTCGATCTCGTCGAAGTCGTCCCGGGCCAGCAGCCCTCGCACCCCGTCCGAAGTGACCGGGACTCCGAGCCGGCGGGCCCGGGCCAGCCCGTCGGAGTCGGGGTCGATGCCGACCAGGACACCCATTCGCAGCACGGCCGACTGCCGCAGTACTTTGATCATCAGGTCGGTGCCTATGTTGCCCGAACCGATCACCGCCGCCTTCGCGGCCGGCCGGTCGTCGGACCTGCCAGCGGTGGACGTGAGCGCCTCAGCCATGGGTGTGGACCTCCTCGGCGGACCCGATCGAGACAGTCACCGAACCGACCGCGGAGATGGTGGCGGCGACCTCGTCGCCGGCGGCGACCGGGACCATGGGACCGAGCGCCCCGCTGAGGACGATTTCTCCGGCCCGGAGCGGTTCGCCGTAGGTCAGGGCCGCGTTCGCCAACCACCGCAGGGCGTTGAGCGGATCGTCTAGACAGTCCGCGCCGGACCCGCTGGCGACCTGCGTTCCGTTGCGATGCATGGTCATCGTCACCGCCGCCAGATCCAAGTCGGAGATGCCGACCCGATCCGGGCCGAGCACGAACAGCCCGGCCGATGCGTTGTCGGCGACGGTGTCCGTGATCGAGATGTCCCAGCCGGCGATCCGGCTGTCGCATATCTCGAGCGCGGCGACCGCGTACTCCACAGCGTCCCGGACCTGCTCTACGTCGGCCGTCACGGCGTCGAGGTCACGGCCGAGCACGAAGGCCACCTCGGCCTCGATCCGGGGCTGCAGCAGCCGGCCCGAATCGACCCGACCAGCGGACGGGACCAGGGCGTCGTCGAGGAGCGTGCCGAGATCCGGCTGATGCACTCCGAGTTGCCGTCGCACTGCCGACGAGGTCAGTCCGACCTTGCGCCCGATCCGGTGGCGACCGAGCTCGCAGGCGTGCCGGGTGTTCGTCGCCTGCACCGCGTAGGCAGCATCGACATCGTCCGGTCCGAGCAGGTCGCGGACGGGCTGGCAGGGAATGCGTTCGTATGCCGCACGACGCAACCGGGCTGCGGCCCGGTCGCGCAGGTGGGGTGGGTGCTGCGACACGACAGGACTCCTCGCGGATGTGAGAGGCCGGCGCTGAGGCCGGCTGACAGGTCCGATGGCGGTCATGAGGTCACCCGGGCAGGGTTCGCACGAGGTAGGCCCAGGCGTCGGCGAGTTGGCGAGGGCCGTAGCAGCGGTCCCGCTTGGCGCGCGCCTCCGCGTCGTCCGACCAGGTGAACTCGGCGCCGGTGGCCATGGCGGCGAGCTGCATCCGGCAGGCCTTCTCCAGGAACACCGCCGTCAGCACCGCGGTCGGGACATCGACCCCCACGGTGACCAGCCCGTGATGGCGCAGCAGGAGGGCGTTGCGGTCACCTAGCGCCTCGGCCACCGCCGCGCCCTGCTCCGGGGTTCGGATCAGGTCGCCGGTTGTGGTGAACCGGGCGACGTCTGGCGGACTGAACAGGGTGCCTTCGTGTGCCAGCGGGCGTAGCGGGTGGCCGGTGGCGGCGAAGGTGACGGCCGCCTCGCCGTGGCTGTGCACGACAGCGTTTACATCAGACCGTCGGGACAGGATCTGAGTGTGGATCGGATACTCGAGGTGCCGCCGGCCCGCAGCCCGCGACCCCGCTTGCGGGAACGGCAGCACGGTTCCGGCGGAGTCGAGCAGGAGCACCCCGTCCGCGTCGACCTCCTCGAAGCCGTACCCGGCCGCCTTCATCCAGATCCCGGCGCCGGTCGGGTCGCGCAGGGAAAGGTGGCCCCACACCAGATCCGAATGACCGTTGGCGGCGAGCACCCGGCAGCCCTGGGCGACCTGTTCCGCCGGTGCCGCAACGGGCCGCGTCACGGCCGGGCCAGGAAGTCACCGACGACCCGATTGAACGCCGCCGGCTGTTCGAACATCGGCCAGTGACCGGCGGCCTCGATCAGGGCGAACGACCCGGCCGGCAGGAGCTTGCTGGCCCGTTCCCCGACCGTGGCGGGCGTGGTCGGATTGTGCTCGCTCCAGAGCACCAGAGTCTCGTGCGAGATCTGTCGCAGGTCGGATTCGCGTAACAGGTAGCGCCGGTTCTCCTCACCGGGCTGCTCGGCGATCAGCTTCGCCATCGCCTCCTGACCCCCGGGCAACGTGTAGTACCGGTACCTTGTCTGCACCAGTTCGTCGGTGACGGTCGACGGGTCGTGCATCAGCCACTCCAGCCGCTTCCGCACGCTGTCCAGCGTTGGAGCCTGGGCGGCACGCCGGGTCACGTCGCCGACCCGCTGGTGCACCCGCTCGCTCTCCCGGCGGCTCTCCTCGTCGTCGAGCAGCAGGCCAGCGCCGGTGACGGAGACCACCCGGCCCACCCGGTCCGGGTGGTGCAGGGCCGCCCACATCGCGACCCATCCCCCGAGTGACTGGCCGACCAGGTGCGCCCGGGGCGCGCCGATCGCGTCGAGGAACCGCAGCAGGTGGTCCACGAACACCGGCGTGTGGTATGTGACATCGGTGGGTCGTGCGGTGAGCCCGTGCCCCAGGCAGTCGATCGCGTACACCCGCAGGCCGCGCTCTGCCAACGGCAGCACGTTGCGGATGAAGCCCTCGGCGTGCCCGGTCAGGCCGCCCATCATGATGACCGGCTCACCATCACCGGCTTCGATCGATCGGGTACGCCAGCCGCCCGCGTCCCGGAACCGCACCTCCGCGCCGAGCGCGTCAAGCCAGAATGTCATCGTTCTCCTCAAGGAACTTCTCGATCTCGGGGTTTACCAGGTCCGGACGTTCGTAGTGCGGCCACTGCCGGGCGCCGGGCACGGTTCGCAACCGGGCTCGGGGAAGCGCGGCGACGGCCGCGCGCAGCACGGTGGTCGGGAGATGGCCGGACTCGCCGTGCACCAGTAGCACCGGTGACGCGACGTTGGTCAGCTGCTCGGGGGTGAGCAGCCAACAACTGTTGTCGGCGCGGCGGACGGACTGGTGGACCGCCCGCGCGGCGTCGGGAGCGTAGAGCCGGCGCCGGACCTCGACGAGTTCGTCGGTGACCAGGTCGGGGTCGGCCAACAGGCCGGTCAGCCGGGTCCGGACGTTGTCTCCGCTCGCCTCGGCGAAGGCCCGACCGCCGCGCTCGTACGCCGCGCGTACCCTCGGGTCGTCGAGCCGTTCCTGCTCGGACTGCAGCCCAGCCGGTTCGACCAGGACCAGCCGGTCGACCCGCTCCGGTCGGGTGATCGCGAGCAGGGCCGCTACCCAGCCGCCGAGTGACTGTCCCACCAGGTCGACACGGGGCAGCCGGAGCGCGTCGAGCAGGTCCACGACGTGGCCGAGCAGCCGGTCGACGGAGTACTCGCCGGGCGGTGCGGCGGTCAGTCCGTGGCCGATCAGGTCGGCCGCGATCACCCGGCGCCGTCGGGACAGCGCCGGCAGGGTGCGCGACCAGGTCTCCAGGTGCCCGCCCCGGCCGTGCAGGAGAAGCACCGGCGGGCCGTCGCCCTGGGTCACTGTTCGGGTGCGCACACCGCCCGCGTCGACCCAGCGCACCTCGGCGCCGAGCAGTTCGGTCCAGAGCGTCATCACGGCCGGCGCCTCACCGGTCGAGGTGCGCGTGCAGGAAGTCGAACGTGAGCCGGTCGGTTTCCTGGGCCGCCTTGGAGTGGTAGTTGGGATGGGTGTCGTCGTGATACGCGTGCCCGGCGTCCGGATGCAGGTGCAGCTCGGTGGACTGGCCGCTGCGGGCCAACGCCTGCTTGAGTTGGCGGACCTCGTCGAGCGGGATGAACTGGTCCGCCTCCCCGTAGTGGGCCTGAACCGGGCAGCGGACCGACTCGGCGGCCTCGATCCGGGAGCGTGGTCGCCCGGTCGGGGAGTACTCCGGTGGCAGCACCGGCAGGCCGTAGAGCGGCACGACGCACCGCAGCCGGTCCGTCCGGGTCGCCCAGACCAGTACCGTCCCGCCGCCGAGGCAGAAGCCGACGGCAGCGGCCCGAAAGGTGTCCACGTCGCCGCGCCCGGCGAGGTAGTCGAGCGCAGCCTCGAAGTCGGGTACGGCCTGCTCGTCGGTCGCCGCCAGAAACGCCTTGGCACGTCGCTCCTCCACAGTGGTGTAGTCCTGTGGGGGTCGACCACCGACGCGGCTGAACATGTTCACGGTCAGGCAGGCGAACCCTTGCGCCGCGTAGCGGCGGGTGACGTCCTGCCGGTGCTCGGTGACGCCGAGGTTCTCGTGCGCCATCAGCACGACCGGCGGGAGCCGGTCGGCGCGCGGTTCGGGCAGGGCCAGGTAGCCCTGGATCTGGTCGGTCCCGCTGGGAAAGGTGACCCAACCGGGTGTCTCGTTGGGACTCACAGGTGTTCCCATCCTTCCGGTTCGACGGCGGTTGCCACCGGACGCCGTTCGCCCGGGGACGCGGAGGTGAGTTGTTGCCGGACCAGTTGCCCGGTCCGGTCGAGTTGGCGCCGCAGGAACCGGGACGCGGGGCCGATGACGGCGAGCGCCCCCGCGACCCGGCCGTCGACCGTCACCGGTACGGCGACCCCGGCCACGCCGACCAGATACTCGCCGGACTCGATCGCGTAGCCCCGGGCGCGGCTCACCTCGACCTCGGCGCAGAGCTCCTGATGGTCGACGATCGCCCGTGGGGTGCGCCGGGTCAGTCGTAGCCGGGGCACGATCTCGGCGACCCGCTCGGGTGGCAGCCCGGACAGAGCCGCCTTGCCGATGCATCCGCCGCCGAGCACCGAGCGCCGTCCGACTGGGGAGGACACGGCCAGCGGGTGGGCCGCCGGGCGCTTGCCCGTGATGATCAACGTGCAGTCCGACCAGTCGACCTCGGCCACCAGGACGGTCTCGCCGGTGATCCGAGCTAGCTCGTCGGCTGCCGGCTGGGTCAGGTGGGTCAGGGCAGAACTCTCCGAGACCTGGTTGCCCAGTTCGAGCAACCGGATGCCGAGCAGGTACGCACCGTCCGGGTCCTGCCGGAGGAAGCCCCGTTCGACGAGCGTGACCGCGATCCGGTGGGCGCTCGGGCGCGGCAGCCCGGCGGCCTCCGCAAGCTGGGACAGGTGCAACCTCGGGTGGGCGGTACTGAACGCGGTCAGGATGTCCAGCGCCCGCGCCACCGAGCGCACGCCCCGCCGACGGTCCGGGTCCTCATCGAGGTCGATCATCAGAAAGCCTTCCGTCACCGGGCTCGGACTACAGGCAGTACTGCGGTGCCTGATCCACGTTGCTCGCTGTGATGAGCTGGTCGGGAATCTGTTGCACCTTGGGGGCGGTCGGGCCGGAACCACCGTTCTCGGCGTCGAGCAGGGACACAACGGCATCGATGGCCATCTCGCCGATCAGGCGCGGCGGCTGGCTGATCGTCGCGGAGATCTGGCCGTCCCGGATTGCTGCAAGGCCGTCGTCGGTGCCGTTGATCGTGACGATCTTGATGTCGTCGCGGTTGGCGGCTCGTAGCGCGGAGAGCGCGCCGAACGCCATGTCCTCGTTGTGAACGAAGAGGTACTTGATGCCGGGGTTGCCCTGCAGCAGGTTCTCCGCGACCTCCTGCGCCTTGGCCCGCTGCCACAGCGCCGGCTGCTCGAAGACCACCTGCTGACCGTCCCCGAGGGCTGCCTTGAACCCCTTGTTCATCAGGTCGGCCGAGGCGCCAGGGGCGCCGCCGATGATCGCGATCTCTGCCGGTTCCTGGCCACCGTCCTCGGCCACCCACTGGCCGAGCAGGGCGCCGGCGTGTTCCACGTCGGTGGTGGCCGCGCCGAGAATCTTGTTGGGATCGACAGCCGCCACGGAGGTCAGGAAGATCGGGACGTCGGCGCGGTTGGCTCGGTCGACGTCGCCCTGCTGAGCATCGATGTTGACGGTCTGCACGATGATCGCGTCGACCTGCTTGATGATCATGTCCTCCACGTTGGAAATTTCCTTGGCGGGGTCACCGGCGGAGTTGGCGACCAGCAGCTCCACGCCCTTCGCCTCGGCCTGCGCCCGTACCGACTTCTCCAGGCAAGTGTGGAACTGGATCGTATTGCCGTTCACGAAGCCGATCCGGTATCCCTCCTGGCCACCGGAGTCGACGGTTGCGTCGTCGTTCCCGCAGCCGGCCGAGGCCGACACCGTCAGGGCGGCGACGGCGACCCCGATAAAGAATCGGTTCTTCCTTTTCATAGCGGTCAACCTCTCAAAGACGGACTAGTGTGGTCGTACGGGAGAACGGTCTACGGCCGGGCAACGGCACCAGATCAGCCGCTGTGCCGGCGACGTACCTGATTGGCGACAGCCGCGACGAGCAGCACGGCGCCGACGGAGACCTGCTGGTAGTAGGAGTCGATCTGGAGAAGATTCAGCGCGTTGGCTACCACCCCGAGCAGGATCACGCCGAGGACGGTGCCGATGATCGTGCCGCTGCCACCGGCCAGCGCCGTTCCACCGATCACCACGGCGGCGACCACGGTCAGTTCCAGGTGCAGCCCGGCGGTGCCCGGACTGGCCGCTCCCAGCCTGGCCAGCAGCATCGTGCCGCCGATGGCGGCGAGCGCCCCGTTGAGTCCGTAGAGGGCCAGCTTCACACCGGTCACCGGGATGCCGGAAAGCCGTGCGGCGGCCTCGTTCCCGCCGATCGCGAACGCGTGCCGGCCGATCGTGGTGTAACGCATCACCAGCCCCACCCCGACGCAGACTGCGAGCGCGATCAGCGACAACACCGGAATGCCCACCACCTCGCCGAAGCCGAGGCCGGACAGGTTCTGCCCGATCGAGATGCTCTGCCCGCGGATGACCAGGAGCGCGACCCCCTCCAACGCCGTCGCGGTGCCGAGCGTGACCACGAACGGCGCTACTCCCGAGGCGGTGATGATCGCGCCGTTGAGCAGCCCGACAGTGATGCCCACGCCGACCGTGAGCGCCACCGCCGTCAGCTCTGACACGCCGGCCTCGAGAAGCCGGGCGAGCACCCCGGCGCTGACTCCGGCGAGACTGGCCAGGGAGAAGTCGATACCGCCGGCCGTCATCAGCAGGGTGAGGCTCGCGGCGAGCACGGCCACCACGGAGATCTGCCGGACGACGTTCAGCAGGTTCGGCCCCGTCAGGAAGGCGTCCGACTGGGTCGCCGTGAATATCGCCAGAACGATCAGCAGGCCGATCAGTCCGGCGTGGTGGGTCAACCCGCCCGGCACCGCGAGCCGGGTCCGTTTGTTGAGCACCGACGTTGTCATCCCACTGTCCCTCCGGCCGTCATGGTCACCAGTTCGTCCCTGCTGGTCTGCGCCACGGCACACTCGGCCACCACCGAGCCGCCCCGGATCACCACCACCCGATCCGCCAGCCGCAGCACCTCGTCGACGTCGGAGGAGGTCAGCAGAAGCGCTGTTCCATCCGCGGCCAGACCCTCCACGAGTTCATGGATCTCGGCCTTGGCCGCGACGTCGACCCCGTTCGTCGGTTCTTCCAGCAGACAGACCCGCCCGCCCGTCGGCAGCCACTTGGCCAGAAGCACCTTCTGCTGATTGCCACCGGAAAGTGCCCGGACCGGCGGGTCGGCGGCGATGCTGACGACCCGGTAGCGGTCGCGGGCCTCGGCGGCCATGGCGTGCAGCGCCGGCCAGCGCACGAACGGCCGGCCAGACAGCGCCCGTCTGGCCAGCGTGACGTTCTCGTCCACGGAAAGCTCGGGAATCAGGCCCAGGGCAAGCCGGTCCCCGGTGACGCACCGGATGCCGTGCCGCAGCGCGTCACGTACGCTGCCCGGCCGTACCGGCTGGCCGTCCACCACGATGCTTCCGGTGCGTGGGCGACGGGTGCCTGACAGCAGGCCGAAAAGCTGGGACTGACCATCACCGGCTGGACCGAGTACGCCGACCACCTCACCGGCGCGGACCTGAAGGCTGAGTTCACGCAGCCTGTCGCCGGTGCTGATGCCGGCCAGGTCCAGCACCACCGGCCCGGGCTCGACGGCCGGCCGGCGTTGGCCGATGTCGGCCTTGCCGCCGGTCATCGCGGTCACCAGATCCGAAACGGTGGTGCCCTCAGCCGGCACGGTGGTGACCCGGCGGCCGTCGCGCAGCACGGTTATCGAGTTGGCGAGGGCAAGCACCTCGTCCAGGTGATGCGAGACGTAGACGATGCCGACCCCCCGCTGGCTGAGGGTGCGGACCAGGTCGTGGACATGGGCCGCGTCGCCGCCACCGAGGGCGGCGGTCGGCTCGTCGAGGATCAGCACCCTGCCGCCGGCGTGCACCTCCCGGGCGATCTCCACCAGCACCTGTTGGGCCGCAGGGAGTGTCCGGACCGGGGCGGTGACATCGATCCGTACCCCGATGTCGTCAAGTGCCGCGCGGGCCGTCCGCCGCGTCTCGTCCCAGCGCACCCACGGGCCTCGACGCGGCAGCCGGCCGAGCAGCAGGTTCTCGGCAACGGAAAGCGACGGAACCAGGGACCGGCGCTGGTGCACGGTGGTGATGCCGATCTGCCGGGCCCGCCGTGGAGTGAGAGGGCCGGCCGGTTCGCCGGCCACGGACAGGGTTCCTGCATCCGGCGTCAGCGACGCGGAAACGATCTCCACGAGAGTCGACTTGCCGGCGCCGTTCATCCCCAGCAGGGCGTGGACCTCGCCGGCGTGCAGGTCCAGATCTATGTCGATCAGAGCGCGAGCGCCCCCGAAGGACTTGCTCACGCCACGCAGCGACAGCAGCGGGGCGGTCACGGGGTGTCCCGAGGCGGGTACATCTGGGCGTGCGGGACGCCCAGCATCACCATCAGATTCCGCAGCGCCACCGGATTCATCCCCTGGGCCAGCAGCTTCCAGGAGTCCCGGTCGCGCACCGCGCGGGCCTCCTCCTCGTCGAGCGCGTAGCCGTCGAGGAGGCCGTCCCGAACCCGGGCCAGCAAACCGGACTTGTGTTCCAGGTCCCAGGCCAGCCGGTTGAGTTCCACGAGGCTCATCGCACGAACTCCATGATCCCGGCGCCGATCGCCCACTCGGCCATCGGCGCGTACGCCAGCAGCGTTCCCGGCGCGGGCTCCCCCGCGCCAGCTGTCGCGCCGACGGCCACCAGCCAGGTCCGAATCTCCAGTGCCCCATTGCCGGCCGTTTCCAGGATCTCCTCGTCTGAGAGTGCGAGGATCGGCTCCAGACGACCGTCCCGCAGGCACGACACGAAGTCCCGGTCGAACTCCTCGTTGATCTCACCGAACCGAGGTAGGCCAACCCAGTGTGAGATGCCGCCGGTGCCCAGTACCCCGACCCTGGTGTCGGCGGGCAACGTCGCGACGGCCGCACCGATCGCCCTGCCCAACTCCAGGCAACGCCGCAGCGACGGCAGCGGCGGCGTGTTGCAGTTGAGGAAGAGCGGAACGACTCCGGCGCGCGCCGCGTTCGGCAGCTTGGTCAACGGCACCGTGAAGCTGTGGTCCAGCCGCATGGTGTGCGAGCGGGCGGAGTCAAAGCCGCGCTCCACCAACCCGGCCAGCAGCGCCTGGGCGACCCCGGGCGCGCCCGGGAAGGTGCCGTCCGGAGTGCCGAACTCGCCCCAACCCTCGTACCGGTCGGCCAGGCCGAGGCAGTACGTCGGGTAGTTGTCGAGCCCGAAGGTCTCGTAGTGATCGGTGCCTACCACGATCATCGCTGTCAGATCGGCCCGACCGATGGCTTCGTCCATCCGGCGCCACGCATCGTGCAACGCCCGTGACCGGTCTGCGCCTCCCAACGGGTTCTTGATGATCGCGCCGACATGCGAAGTCGCCGCCGCGTACGCCACGGTCCCCATCAGCGCACCTCCGCCGAGGCCCGCGCGTGATCGGCGAAGGTGATGTCGGTGGCGAGGTCGGCGTCGCGCCGGCTCACGTCAGTGGCGTGCAGCAGTCCGCAACCGGGACAGGCGTACTGCCGGATCTCCAACTCCTCGGCGAGCCGGGTGGCCGGGCTGAACTGGAACACGTCGGTACTCACCAGGCAGGCTGCCCGGCGACGCCACGACTGGCCCAACGGAGCCAGCACGGTGCCGCAGTGGCAGGCTACGTAGCGCGCCCCGTCGACCTCGATCCGCTCCAACCGGTCACCGATCGGACCCAGCCGGCGCCGGCCGGCGGCTGCTGGTTGTGCAGGCAACGCCTCGGCCGCCGGCCAGGCCCGGCGCTCGGCACGCAGCCGGCTCCGGCGATCTGCGGTCGCTGCTGCGTCGAGTTCGCCGTCCGCGCCGAGCACCGCACCGTAGAGTCGGACGGCTGCCTCCGGGCTGACAGCCCTTTGCCGTAGGTCCACCCGCAGTGCCTCGATCGGGCGCTCCAGCGGGTCTCCCCAACCACCTCCGGCCTGGTGGGTATAGCTGAGCGTCGCCGCCGCGCCGAGCCGGAACTTCCCAGCCCGGCCCCGCATCGGCGGCCGCTCACCGGTGAGTGTCGCCGGGTCCGGAATCTCCCCGCCGGCCAGTCGCTCCGGCAGGTCGCTATCGCGGACCAGGCGCCGACCGTTCGGGCCGGACGGGTAGCCGCCGAACAGCCCGGTGGAGTTCGGCGCCAACCAGCCGTGCCCGGAGCAGACGGCGCTGACGTCGTCGCTGCCGTGCACGGCGTAGTGTGCCCCGATACTCTGCCCGCCGCGGTGCCGGCCGGCCCCACCCGAGTCGGTCACCAAGCCCCGCCACAGGTACAGCAACGGCATGTCCAACTCCACGGTTTCGGCGTTGGCGATCCGCTGCCGCTCGATGTTGTGCTGCCCCTGGGTCCAGACCCCGTCCCGATGCGCGTACGCACCGCCACCGGTGGCGAGGCAGTCGAGGATCACGTGGGTGAAATGCTCGCCGTGCGAGTTGGTGCCGGTCAGTACGAACTGATCGGGTCCGCCGGCCGGCGCGGCCTGAGCCTCACCGATCAGGTCGTCGGAGCAGGCCGCCAGCCGGGACAGGCACTCCACCGCTGTCATTTCCACCAGCCAGGCGGCCTCCAGCACGCCACCGCTCACCGGCGCGGGTCGACGGGCGTTGATGATCAGCCCTTCCGGTGCGTACACCTCGACCGGGTGGAACAACCCCTCGTTCCAGGGCGAGTCAAAGGCCAGGGTCGGTAGCAGCGCCGCAGCGACTCCAGCCATCAGGCCGGACCGAGTGCAGTTGATGTACCCGGTTGCCTGGGGTGACGAGCCGGAGTAGTCGAAGTGCAGCCGATCGCCCTGCTTGGTGAGCACCAAGTCCACGTCGTAGACCGCGTCGACCTTGCTGGCCGCGAGTCCGCCGTCGTTGTCCAGGTAGGCCCGGGACCGGACGGTGGCGTCCGGCAGTTCACGGAGCCGGTTGCGCAGCCGGGTCTCGGAGAGCTCGATAAGGCCTGACATGACCTCACGGACCGTCGCGGCGCCGTACCGATCAGCCAGCTCGGTCATCGCCCGTACGGCGGTGTGGTTGGCTGCGACAAGGCCGCGAAGGTCCAGGTTCGCGGTGCTCGCCATCCGGGTGTGTGCCAGAACGATGTTCCACACGTCGGTGCGGGTCCGACCACCGTCGATCAGCTTCGTCGGCGGAAGCTGCAGGCCCTCCTGGAACGACTCGGTCGCCGCGGAGCAGAACCCACCAGGCTGCATGGCGCCCACGTCGACCATGTGGCACATCGCGCCACTCCAGGCAAGCAGTTCGCCCTCGTAGAAGATCGGGGCGACGATGCCGAGGTCAGGAGCGTGAACGGCGCCCTTCCAGGGGTCGTTCACGATGAACATGTCGCCGGCCGCGATGCCGGGATCGTCGCCGCAATCGGCGATCACGTGCCGAGTGATCGCGGCCATCGACGCGGAGTGCAGCAGAATGGTACGGCCCATCGCGGCTACCGAGCCGTCCGGCAGGTAGAGCCCGACGTTGTAGTCGCTGGCCTCGGTGACGTGGGGCGAGCCGGAGATGGCGGACAGGACGGCGCCCTGTTCGTCGGTGATGGCCAGCAGCCGGTGCCGGATCACCTCGAAGGTGACAGGGTCCACGTCCCGTCCGGCGGTGGAGTGGCCGGCGGGTCCGGTGGAGCTGGCGGTGGTCATGAATCCTCCCGAGCGGTGATCACCAGGTTGGCGTCGTCGTCGACATCGGCCTGTTGGCGAGGGCCAACGACCACGGTGGTGCCGGCGAATTCCAGGACTGCCGGGCCGGGCAGTGAGAGGCCCGGCCCGACCGACTCCCCGCGGTAGACGGTGGCCGGCACCAGCCCGGTCTCCGGAAAGTGCACCGAACGCTGTCCGAGCACCGCCGCGGCGAGCGTTCCGCCCCGCCGCGGTGCCGCCGCAGCCAGCTCGGTCAACCGGACCCGCCCCTCCACCCGTAGGGTGAGCAGCTCAAGCCCGGCGCTGCGCAACGCGGTGCCCGCGCCGTAGATTCGTTCGTAGCTGGCCAGGAAGTCATCGACCAGGCGCCGAGCCACCTGCCCGTCGAGCCGGCCTTCCGGCACGACCACCGGAAGTTCCTGGGTCTGCCGGCGGAACTTGAGGTAGACGATGCGTGTGAAGGTGGCTCGCGAATCACGGTCGAGGTCGGCGTGGCAGCGGTCGATGAGTGTCGCGAAGGTCGCCGCGATGCGGTCGCTGTCCAAATGGGCCGCCGGGTCATCGGCGCCGGGCGGCGTACGCTGCGGGTCGGTGGTCTGTACTGCCCGGTAACGATCGGAGATGACCGTCCCGAACGCGGAGTGGACCGTCGCCGTCGGGGGCACCACCAGAGTGCCGATGCCGGCAGCGTCGGCATACGCGTAGGCGTGGGTCGGGCCGGCACCACCGTACGCGTAGATCACGAAGTCGCGCGGGTCATGGCCCTGCTCGACGGTGACCTTGCGCAACAGGTCTGCCATCTGGTTGTCCGCGACCTGCCGGATGCCGGCGGCGGCATCGGTGACTGACATGCCCAGCGGCTCCGCAACGTACCGGCGGATGGCCTCCTCCGCGGCGGGGCGGTCCAGCTTCATCCGGCCGCCAAGGAAGTGGTCCGGATCGATGATCCCAAGCACCACGTCGGCATCGGTGACGGTGGGCCGCTCGCCGCCGCGGCCGTAGCATGCGGGGCCGGGCACCGACCCGGCGCTCTCCGGACCGACGACCAGGGCACCCACTTCGTCCACCCACGCGATCGAACCGCCGCCCGCACCAATCGCCTGGACCTTGATCCGGGGCAGTGCCAGGTGATAGTTGCCAACCTCGCTGGTTCGCTCCACCAGCGGTTCGCCGTTGACAATGAGGCCGACGTCAAAGCTCGTCCCGCCCATGTCGCTGGTGATCACGTTGCGATGACCGAGCCGGCGGGCGAGCGCCACGGAGGCGAGCACCCCGCCGGCCGGGCCGGAGGTGAGCATTGACGCGGCTCGGGCGGCCGCGTCGCCGGCCCGCATCACGCCGCCGCCTGAATCCATGATCGACAACTCGCCGGTGAAGCCGGCCTCCCGCAGCCGCGTCTGCAGCAGGTTCACGTAGTCCCGGATAACCGGACCGAGGTAGGAGTTGATCACCGTGGTGGCGGTCCGCTCGTACTCGCCGATCACCGGGGCCACCTGATGCGACAACGTCACGTACGCCGTCGGCCACTCCTGTTTGATCAACTCGGCCAGCGCGCGTTCGTGCGCCGGGTTGACGAACGACCAGAGCAGGCTGACCGCCAATGCCCCGACCTCGGTGTCGCCATCGCGCATCTCGACCAGAGCCGCGCGAACCTCAGTCAAATCGATCGGCACCACCTCGCGGCCCGCCGAGTCGACTCGTTCGGTGACCTCGACGATGCCGGCCCGGGGCACGATCGGCTCCGGGTTCCGGCGGCGACTGTAGTGCCCGGTCGCCGCGCCTAGCCCCACCCAGGAGGTCATGCTTCGCTGGATCAACAGCGTGTCCGCGAAGCCGCGCGTGGTCAGCAACGCGGTCGGCGCACCCTTGCGTTCGATGAGCGCGTTGGTCGCTGCCGTAGTGCCATGGGCGAAGTGATCGATACGCCGGGTGAATTCCGACAGCTCAAGGCCGTACGCCTCGGCCGCCAGTTCCAGTGCGGCGAGCACGCCGCCGGACCTGTCGGGAAGCGTCGTCGGTGATTTGAACAGCCGGGGCGGCGCGCCGTCCTCAAGCACGACGAGATCGGTGAAAGTGCCACCGATGTCAGTGCCGACGAAGAAACGCCGATCGTGCGCCGTTTGCGTCACCATGACCCCCTGGTGCGACCTGTGTTACATGAAATGTTGGCGAAACATACGTCGCGACTGTCGGGGCAGCTCAATGCCCCGTTCCGCCAGGCGGACTCGGTGCGCGTAGTTGGTCCGATCGGACGAGTGGTCCATCCGACTAAACGGCGAACACGCCCGCGCCGGGCACTCAGCTGTTCGACGTGGACGGGAAGCCGGGCGGCCGGCGCCGTCAGGTCGGCCGGTCAGTAAAGTTCGCGGTAACCGTGCCGCCCAGCCCACCGACCGGGAAGCCTGGCCGCGCGTCTGCTCCGGTCTGCCGATTCGCCCCGGCGGGAACTGGCCTTGGCCCGCCCACTACCGCCCGACGTTACGGACCGACCCGTCCCGCCAGCTGAGGACGACCGCTGGAACAACTCTCAGTAGTTGCCTGGCGGTCCGATCGTATACGGTCTCGCCCCGGACGGACACTTGCTTGCTGGAGCGGAGGGCGTGGGATTCGAACCCACGAAGACATTGCTGCCTTACCGGTTTTCAAGACCAGCGCCATCGGCCACTAGGCGAGCCCTCCCGGTGCGGCGGGCCGGGGACGGTCGGCCACCGCGTCACTGTGCCCTAGTGTGCCACGGACGTCCGACGGCACTCCGCGCCGCAGGTTAACGCGGCGGTAGCCGAGGGTGCCATCAGGATTCACCAGCCGGGTTCGCCGGGCGGCACACGGGCCGACCCGGTAAGACTTATCCCATGTACGCGATCACCGTGCCGCAGCCCGGCGGACCCGACGCCCTGGTCCGGGCCGAGGTGCCCGACCCCACCCCGTGCCCGGACGAGGTGATCGTCGACGTCGCCGCGACCGCCGTCAACCGGGCCGACCTGCTGCAACGGCAGGGACACTACCCACCGCCGCCGGGCGCGTCGCCGTACCTCGGATTGGAATGCTCCGGGGTGATCAGCGCGGTCGGCGCGGACGTCTCCCACCACAAGGTCGGCGACCAGGTGTGCGCGCTGCTGGCCGGCGGCGGGTACGCCGAGCGGGTCGCCGTGCCCGCCGGGCAGCTGCTGCCGGTGCCGGCCGGGCTGAGCCTGGTCGACGCCGCCGCGCTGCCCGAGGTGGCCTGCACCGTCTGGTCGAACGTGGTCAAGCTGGCCGGGCTGCGGGCCGGCGAGTCGCTGCTGGTGCACGGCGGCGGCAGCGGGATCGGCACCTTCGCCATCCAGCTCGGTGCGGCACTCGGCGCGACCGTGCTGACCACCGCCCGCGCGGCCAAGCACGAACAGCTGCGGGCGCTCGGCGCCCACCATACGATCGACTACTCCACGGAGGATTTCGTCGCCCGCGCCCGCGAGTTGACCGGCGACGGTGACGGCGGGGTGGACGTGATCCTCGACATCATCGGCGGCGCCTACCTGGAGCGCAACGTCCGGACGCTGGCCACCGGCGGCCGGTTGACGATCATCGGGTTGCAGGGCGGCCGCACCGCCGAGCTGAACCTGGGTGCGCTGCTGACCAAGCGGGCCACGATCTTCGCGACCACGTTGCGGTCCCGGCCGCCCGCCGAAAAGGCGGAGATCGTCCGCCGGGTGCACGACCAGGTCTGGCCGCTGGTCGCCTCGGGTGCGATCCGCCCGGTCATCGACCGCCGGATGCCGATGGCGCAGGCAACGCAGGCGCATCGGATCGTCGAGGGCAGCGACCATCTGGGCAAGGTGCTGCTGGTGGCCGGGGAAAGCTAGCCGCAAGCCAGCCGCCGCCGGGAAAGCTAGCCACCATCGAGCAGGATGCGCGGGCCGGGGCCGGTGGCGGCCAGCCGGTCCGCCGGGTTGTACAGCGTGCACGACCGCAGCGACAGGCAGCCGCAGCCGATGCACCCGGTCAGGTCGTCGCGCAGCCGGGTGAGCAGCGCGATCCGCTCGTCGAGCCGGGCCTGCCAGCGCTGGGACAGCCGCGCCCAGTCGGCCTTCGTCGGGGTACGCGACTCGGGCAGCTCGTCCAGCGCCTGGCGGATCTCGTCCAGCGGCACCCCGATCTGCTGGGCGATCCGGATGAACGCGACCCGGCGCAGCTCGGAGCGGTCGTACCGGCGTTGGTTTCCGCCGGTACGACCGCTCCGGACCAGCCCGATCCGTTCGTAGTACCGCAGGGCGGACGGTGCCACCCCGGACCGGGCGGCCAGATCGCCGATGGTCAGTGTCCGCTGCATCACAACACCCTTGAGTTGAAGTCAACTTCAACTTGCAGGGTAGGGCCATGTCAGCCTTCGTAGCCAGCCCGGTCGCACCGCCGCATCAGCCGCCCACCGACACCGGGTACGCGGCCCTTCCGCCGCTGCTGCGCCGGATCACCGGCGACGAGAAGCATGAGCCCAGCGCCAACTCGACGTTGGACGTCCTCTGGGTCCTCTACGACCGGATTCTGCGGATCAGTCCGCAGACCGTCGACGCCGCCGACCGCGACCGGTTCCTGCTGTCCAAGGGGCACGGGCCGGCCGCCTACTACGCCGTACTCGCCGCTAAGGGGTTCATCCCCGACGCCTGGCTCGACGACCTGGCCGGGCCGGACAGCCCGCTCGGTCACCACCCGGACCGGCTGCTGGTGCCCGGGGTGGAGATCGGCTCCGGCTCCCTCGGGCACGGGCTCGGCCTCGGCGTCGGCATGCTGCTCGGTCTGCGCGCCCAGGGCCTGACCGACCAGGCCAGCGGGGCCAATCGGGCCGGCGGGGCTGGCGGGGTCGGTCGGGCCGGTCGGGTCGGCGGAGCCCGGGTCTACGTCCTGGTCGGCGACGCCGAGCTCGACGAGGGGTCGAACCACGAGGCGATCGCGTACGCCGGCAGCCGGCAGCTCGCCGAGCTGACCGCGATCGTCGTCGACAACGACTCGGCCACCCACGGCTGGCCCGGCGGGTTGGCCAGCCGGTTCAGCGTCAACGGCTGGACCACGACGATCGTCGACGGCCGCGACCACGAGGCACTGACCGACGCGTTGACCGGACACGACGGGGTACACCCGCACCTGGTGGTCGCCCGGACCCCGGCCAAGTACGCCGCGTCGGAGCCGGGCGAGTACACCACCTCGGGTAGCAAGGAGAACGGCCATGCGTGACGCCTTCACCCGCGCCACCACCGGCCTGCTGGACGACGATCCGCGTACCGCGTTGGTGCTGGCCGACATCTCGGCCGACGCGTTCGCCCCGGCCGCCCGCCGGCACCCCGACCGGGTGCTCAACGTCGGCATCCGCGAACAGTTGATGATCGGCGTGGCCGGCGGGCTGGCGTTGACCGGGCTGCGGGCCATCGCCCACTCCTACGCGCCGTTCCTGGTCGACCGGGCGTACGAGCAGATCAAGCTCGACCTCGACCACCAGGGCGTCGGCGCGGTGCTGGTCAGCATCGGCGGGTCGTACGACGCGGCGGCGGAGGGCCGCACCCACATGTCCCCTGGTGACGTGGCGCTGCTGGACACGGCCGGGTCGTGGACGGTGCACGTACCGGGCCATCCGGACGAGGTCGGGCCGTTGCTGCGGGCGGCGGCCGGTCACGACGACGCCGTTTACCTGCGGCTGGCCGCGCGCGGTAACCACAGCGCACATGGTGACGGGGTGTCGGGTCGACTGGTGACGGTGCGTCGGGGCAGCGGGGGAGCCCCGGTGGTCGTCGCGGTCGGCCCGATGCTCGATGCGACGCTGGACGCGGTCGCCGGGTTGGACGTGACGGTGGCGTACACGAACACGCCGCGCCCGTTCGACGTCACCGGCCTACGGACGCTCGTCGACTATGTCGACCCGGTGGTGGTGCTGGTCGAGCCGTACCTGGCCGGCACGTCGAGTCACCTGGTCGGCGCGGCGCTGGCGGACCGGCCGCACCGGCTGCTGTCGTTGGGGGTCGGCCGGGACGACCTGCATCGGTACGGCAGTGCGGCGGACCACGACCGCTGGCACGGGCTGGACCCGGCCGGGCTGCGGCGCTCGGTCACCCGGTTCGTCACCGGCTGACCGGCATTCGTCAGCGGTTTACCAGAGAGACGGCGGGGCGGGAGACGGCGGGGCTCAGGCGCCGGGGACGGCACGCCCCTGGCGCCGGGTCCGCTCCCGACCCAGGATCCACAGTGCCTCGACCCCGTCCTTCCAGGTGATCTTCTTGCCTTCCTCACGGCCCCGGGCCCGGTAGGAGATCGGCACCTCGTACGGGCGGATCCGGCGACGCAGCAGCTTGCCGGTGACCTCCGCCTCCATGCCGAACCCGCGCGAGCGCACGTCGAGTGAGCGGTACAACGACAGCGGCAGCAGCTTGAAGCAGGTCTCCAGGTCGCCGATGTAGGAGTTGAACATCACATTCGCCGCCGTGGTCACGGCCTTGTTGCCCATCACATACCAGAAGCTGTAGGCGCTGTGGCTGCCGAAGGTCCGATTGCCGTAGACCACCGTGGCCCGACCGTCCAGCACCGGCTCGAGCAGCTTCGGGATGTCCTGCGGGTCGTACTCCAGGTCCGCGTCGAGGATCACCATGTAGTCACCCTCGGCGGAATCCACTGCGGTCTTGATCGCCGCGCCCTTGCCGGCGTTACGCGGATGGGTGATCACCCGCAGCCGTGCGTCGTCGACGCTCTCCAGGATCGCACCGGTGCCGTCCCGGCTGCCGTCGTCGACGACCAGGAACTCGATCTCGCACGGATAGTCGACAGCGAGCGCCTGTTTGAGGGCATCGCCGACCCGCGCCTCCTCGTTGTAGACCGGCATGAGGATCGAGAGCTTCACGGTGGTCTCCGAATGCGTACGGTGGCAGTGGACCTAGACTAGCCCAACCCGTAGAGGCGTACCGGCCCGGCGAGCCGCAGGTGCACCCCCAGGTCGCCGAAAGATTTTCGGCGGTGGTCGACTTCCACTCGGAGTAATGGTGGGCGGTAATCTCGCCCCATGGGCGAGAAAGATGACCTGCCGGGACCGAGGAGACGGCGGCCGCCGATCTGCCCGAAATGCCTCGGCGCCGGTAAGGCCTTCACCTTCGCCCTGATCAGTGGCCGCACCCGCGAGGTGTGGTTGAAGTGCTCGGCTTGTTCCGGGTCGATCCAGTCGCCGATCGCCGGTCCGTGACCGGCTGGTCGCCGGCCGTTACGACTACGCCGCATGCCGGCGGCCGGGCACCGCCAGTCAGGCGGCGGCACCGCTGCGGGCGTCCAACGGGCGGGCCAGGAACGCGTAGCCGAACAGGGCTTCGATGTGGCTGGCCCGGGCCGGGTCGCCGGCCTTGATGAGGAACCGTTCCCGGATGCCGTCGACGGCGGTGACCGCGAGCTCGACGATGCCGGCCCGCGGATCGGTGGTCCAGGTGACGTGGTCGAGGTGACGCAGTTCGCTGTTGAGGTGCAGCCGCAGCCGGCGCCACAGCAGTGTCTCCTGGGTCACCACCAGTCGCCGCCGGGTCAACAGGAGCAGGTAGTCACCCTGCATCGACTGGTCGGGGCGTTGGCACCGGGTGACGAGCACGGTGCGTTCGTTGGGCGAGACACAGCGGCGGAACACCGGCATGTGCCGGCTGGTGGTCGAGATCGGGACGGCGGTCTCTGCCGCCGCCGGCAGGAACGTGCGGGAGAAGACGTCCATGTCGTGTTAACGACACGTCAACGCTCAATGACTCGGGGTAACGGCGAAATTTCAGCTACAGAATTTCCACGATGGTCGCGTTGGCCATCCCGCCGCCCTCACACATCGTCTGCAGCCCGTACCGGATGCCGTTGGAGCGCATGTGGTGCAGCATCGTGGTCATGATCCGGGCGCCGCTGGCCCCGAGTGGATGGCCCAGCGCGATCGCGCCGCCACGCGGGTTCAGCCGGGCCGGGTCCGCACCGGTCTCGGCCAGCCAGGCGAGCGGAACCGGCGCGAACGCCTCGTTGACCTCGTACGCCCCGATGTCGGTCAGGTCGAGCCCGGACCGGCGCAACGCCTTCGCCGTCGCCGGGATCGGGGCGGTCAGCATCATCACCGGATCGTCACCGGCCACCACGGCGGTGTGCACCCGGGCCAACGGCCGTACGCCGTGTGCCCGGGCCCACTCCGAGGTGGTCACCGCGAGCGCCGCCGCGCCGTCGGAGATCTGTGACGCGGAGCCTGCGGTCACCACCCCGTCGGCCCGGAACGGGGTGGCCAGCTCACCGAGCTTCGCCAGTGAGGTGTCCCGGCGGATGCCCTCGTCGGCACCGAACTTGTCGGCGTCGGGCCCGGCGGCGTCGGTGACCGGCACCGGCGCGATCTCGGCGTCGAACTCGCCGGCGTCCTGGGCGGCCGCCGCCCGCTGGTGGCTGGTCAGCGCGAACTCGTCCAACGCGGTGCGCGACAACCCCCAGCGCCGCGCGATCAGTTCGGCACCGACCCCCTGGTTGAACGGGACGGGATCGTCCGCGACCACGCCGTCGACCCCCCGGTACCGGTCCCGCACCTGGTCGCCGAACGGCCGTCCGGCACCGGTGCTGGCCCCCATCGGCACCCGGGTCATCGACTCGACGCCGCCGGCCACCACCAGGTCGGCCTGGCCGGCGATCACCGTGGCTGCCGCGAAGTGCAGCGCCTGCTGGCTGGACCCGCACTGCCGGTCGACGGTGGTGCCGGGCACCGACTCCGGCCAGCCGGCCGCGAGTACGGCGTTGCGCCCGATGTTCCAGCTCTGGTCGCCCGCCTGGAACACACAGCCCCAGACGACGTCATCGACGTCGGCCGGATCGAGACCGGTCCGCTCGGCGAGCGCCCGCAGCACGTGGCTGGACAGTTCAACCGGGTGCACCGATGCCAGGGCACCCTTGCGTCGCCCGATCGGGGTCCGGACCGCTCCGACGATGACCGCGTCCCTCATGCCTACCTACTCCCGGGTAACTATCGTTCCCCGAATCGTACGCCGCGACCCGCGCGACTGGCATCCTCTGCCGGTGCACAGCCATCCTTGACCGGTGCACAGCGAACCCCTGGAGCTGACCTGGCGGGTCGCCGGCAAGGTCCCGGCCGGCAAGATCGCGGTCGCCGTACTGATCGGCGCCGCCGGCCTGTTCCTCGGCGACGGGGATCCGGTCCGGCTGGTCCTCGCGCTGCTTGCCGCCACCGGTCTGGTCGGCTGGGCGGTCCGCGACCTGGTGGTGCCGGTACGGCTGACCGCCGGGCCGGACGGGGTCGGCGTCGTAACCGGTTTCGCCGCCGGCACACCATCGCCTGGGACCGGATCGAGTCGATCAGCGTGGACCGCCGGGGCCACCGGGGCATCCGCAGCGAGTTGTTGGAGATCGACGCGGGCGACTCGCTGCACCTGATCGGCGGCAACGAGTTGGGTGGCGCCTCGCCGGACGACGTCGCGGCGGCGCTGCAGCGGGCGGCGCCGCGGAACCTGCGCCCGGCCGCGCCCGGACCGTCAGCCGGCGTGCACCAGGGCTATCCGGGCCACCGTGACCAGGATCAGGAAGAGCAGCACGGCACCGGCACCGACCGCCTGCACGACGGTGCGGTTGGTACGCGGAGCGTAGGCCAGGATCACCCCGATCAACCCGCCGGTGATCAGACCGCCGAGGTGACCGGCGATCGACAGGCTGGACACGGTGAAGGTCAGGATCAAGTTGATCACCAGGATGCCGACCACCGCTGAGGTGTCCCGCTTCAGCCGGCGCAGCACGATGAAGAACGCGGCGAACAAGCCGAAGACCGCGGTGGACGCGCCGGCGGACAGCGCACCCGGGTCGACCAGGTAGGCCGCGACGTTGCCGCCGAGCCCGGCGATCAGATACAGCGCGAGGAACCGGGCCGGCCCGAGCACCGCCTCCAGGTTGCGGCCGAGCACCCACAGTGCCCACATGTTGAACAGCAGGTGCAGCAGCCCGTAGTGGATGAACATCGCGGTGATCAGCCGGTAGACGCCGCCGCCGTCGATGCCGACGAAGACGTCGCCGTACCCGGGCAGCGCCCCGGCGAGGACGGTGCCGTTGGCCCGGACGGTGACGTCCGGGCCGATGACCCCGCCGAACGCGTGCAGCCGCCCGGCGGCCGAGAAGAGCCCGGCACCGAGCAGCGAGCCGCCGCCGGAGATCGCCACCCCGATCAGGGCGACGACCGCGTTGATGCCGATCAGGACCTTGGTGACGGTGCCCTGTTGGCCGGCGGCACTGCCACCGAAGGCAGTGCGCGCCGACCGTTGGGTCCGTCGCCCTTCGGCGACGCACTCCGGGCACTGGTGCCCGACCGCCGCGTCCCGCATGCAGTCGGGGCAGATCGGCCGCTCGCACCGGGCGCACCTGACCCAGGTCTCCCGGGACGTGTGCCGGTAGCAGACCGGCACCGTCGGGGCCGGATCACTCATCACGCCACCTCACTGCACGCCACCTCACCGCGCCGGGGACGACGACCCGCGCCGGAGCCGGCGGCCCGTGCCGAGAGCCGGCAACCCGGTGCTCGTTCATGAGCGCCAAGGTTACCCGGCGAGTTTCGCGGCGGCCGCCTCGTAACCGGTCGGCTTCAGCCGACCCGCTCGATCTCCACGCGGTTGATCACCACGTCGCTGAGCGGACGGTCCGCCGGGTTGGTCGGCGTGTTCGCGATCGAGTCGACGACCTTCGCCGAGTCCTGGTCCGCCACCTGACCGAAGATCGTGTGCCGGTTGTTCAGGTGGGTGGTCGCGCTGACCGTGATGAAGAACTGCGAACCGTTGGTGCCCGGTCCGGCGTTCGCCATCGCCAGCAGGTACGGACGGTCGAAGCGCAGCTCCGGGTGGAACTCGTCGGCGAACGTGTAGCCCGGACCGCCCCGACCGGTGCCGGTCGGGTCGCCCATCTGGATCATGAACCCGCTGATCACACGGTGCGAGATGGTGCCGTCGAAGTACGGACCGCTGCCCGGCTGACCGGTACGCGGGTCGGTGTACTCGCGAGTGCCCTCGGCGAGCTCGACGAAGTTGCGGACCGTCTTCGGTGCGTGGTTGGCGAACAGCTCCAACCGGATCGGTCCGTGATTGGTGTGCAAGGTGGCGTAGACAGCCTCAGCCACGGGTACTCCTCAGTTGTTGGTCAGTTCCATGCGGATCCTCCCATGTGCCCGATCCGGTCACACGGAGGCACCCGAAGGTGGAGGATGACGGCGTAACGACGGCACAGGAGGTAGGCAGCGGTGTTGAGGATCTCCAGGCGCGCCAGGCGGCGGGACCTCGTCCGAGTGGAGCTCGGCGAGAGCCTAGATCATTTCATGCAGGCAGCGACGCACGCGGCCGGGGGCGTGGGGGCCACCGTCGGACCCCGGATCCACGCCGCCCGGGACGCGGTGGCGCCCACCGCCGACCGGGTACGCGGCTCCGCGTCCCAGGGCATGACCGCGACCATGGCCACGCTGGCACCACTGGCGGTGGCCGCCGCCGACGGCGCCCGCCAGGCCCGCCGGGCAACCAGGAAGGCGAAGACGAAGAACATGAAAAACATGAAGGTAGCGAGACGGACCGCGATGCCGGCGATGAAGGCGAAGCTCACCCCGTCGAAGCGTGCCAAGCACAGCCGCCGCCGCTGGCCGATGATCGTCGGCGTGCTCGCGGCGGGAGCCGCGATCGGCACCATCGCGGTACGGCGTCGCCAGGCCGCCCAGTGGGAGGAGTACGACCCGGGTCAGGCGCTGGACACGATGCGGGCGGCCGGCAGTGCCACCCACGAGTCGGTCACGCCGAAGCCGGCCGACGGCGGCAAGCCGCACGGCGACCCGATCTCGGCGATGGACAGCGACCCGACGACGACCGCCCACAACGGGCGCGCCTGAGCACCGGCGGTCGGACCGGCGCACGGTTGGCGGTTGTCAGAGCCAACCGTTGCGCCGGAACGACCGGTACAGCACCAGTGAGATGCTCAGCATCAGGGCGAGCACGACCGGGTAGCCGAACTCCCAACCGGTCTCCGGCATGAACTCGAAGTTCATCCCGTAGATGCCGGCCAACGCGGTCCACACCGCGGCGATACCGGCCCAGGCGGCGATCTTGCGCATGTCGTTGTTCTGCGCCACGGTCACCTGCGCCAGCCGGGCCTGCAAAATCGAGTTCAGCAGGTCGTCGTACGCGTTGACCTGCTCCACCACCCGGCTGAGGTGGTCCTGCACGTCCCGGAAGTAGCGGCGGATTTCGGCCGGCACGTCCTCGTTGATCTCGGCGGTCAGGGTCATCATCGGCCGCTGCAGCGGCGCGACGGTGCGTTTGAACTCCACCAGCTCCCGCTTCAGCTGGTAGATCTCGTGCACCTTGTCACTGGCCTCGGGCGAGAAGACGTCCGCCTCGACGGTGTCCAGGTCGGTCTCCACCCGGTCCACCACCTCCAGGTAGAGGTCCACCACCCGGTCGGTGATCGCGTACGCCACCGCCCACGGCCCCTGCACCATCAGGTCCCGGTTGCGTTCCAGGTCGGCCCGCACCGGCGCCAGCCGGCAGGCGTCGCCGTGCCGCACGCTGATCACAAAACCCTGCCCGATGAACAGCATCACCTGGCCGGTCTCCACCACCTCCGAGTCGCCGGTCAGCTTCTCGTGGTCGACGTACCGGGCGGTCCGCAGCACCAGGAAGTTGACCTCGCCGAACTGCTCCAGCTTCGGTCGCTGCTCGGCCTTGACCGCGTCCTCCACGGCCAGCTCGTGCAGCCCGTAGGTGTCGGCGATGCCGGCCATCTCGGCCAGGCTCGGCTCGTGCAGCCCCAGCCAGACGAACGCGTTGCGCTCCCGGCGGGCGGTCGCCAGCGCCTCGGGATGCTGCCACGAGCCCGGCTGGCGGATGCCGTCGATGTAGAGCGCGCAGTCGACCACCCCACTGCGTTCCTCAACCGGCGACGGGTCCGGCGCGAGCGGGGTCTCGGTCGAGGTGAGCATCCGGCTGACCGCCCGGACCGGGGCCGTCCAGGCCCGCGACAACGCCCGGCTGCTCCCGCCGTCCGGCCACCGCTGCTGCCCACGGTCCTGGTCCGCCATCCGCCCGTCTCCTTCCCGGCACTCCGGCTCCCCGGCACCCGGCCGGCCGAAGCCGGCAGAGACGCCAACCGGCTACCCCGCGCGTACCTCGTCGATCGCGGCCGCCAACCGGCGGACGCCTTCGTCGATCTGGTCGACGGTGACCGCCGAGTACGCCAACCGCAGCGCGTGTTCGCCGCCGTCGAGCAGGAAGTCACTGCCCTTGACCACCGCGACACCGCGCTGCGCGGCCGCCGGCACCAGCGCGTCCACCGCCACGTCGTCAGGTAGGTCGACCCAGAGGAAGTACCCGCCGTCCGGCTCGGTGAACCGTACCCCCGGGATGTGCTTGCGCAACGACTCGGCCAGCACCCGGGCGCGCTCGGCCAGCGCGGTGCGCACCGTGGTGATCGACCGGTCCAGGTCACCGGAGACGCAGAACTGGTGCACGATCGCCTGGGCCACCATGCCCGGCGAGATGTACAGGTTCGTGGCGCGCGCCGCGATCTCCTTGATCAGAGTGGCCTCGCCGACCAGGTAGCCGACCCGCACGCCCGGGCAGACCGTCTTGGTGAAGCTGGAGGCGTGCACCACCACGCCGGCAGTGTCCAGCGCGAGCATCGACGGCAGCGCCTCGCCGCGGAACCGGATGTCGGCGTACGGGTCGTCCTCGAAGATGGTGAACCCGAACTCGGCCGCGAGCTCCAGCAACGCCCGCCGCTTCGGCAGCGACAGCGTCACCCCGGCCGGGTTCTGGTAGTTCGGGATGACGTGCGCCAGCCGCGGCCGCACCCCGGACTCCAGCAGCTTGCGCAGCTCGTCGGTGTCCAGCCCGTCCGGCTGCAGCGTCACCGGGTGCACCTCGGCACCGAGCTGGCGCAGGTTGAGCAGTGTCCGGTCGTACGTCGGCCGCTCCACCACCACCGCGTCGCCCGGCTTCACCAGGTGGTCGAAGAGAAACGCGTCGGCCTGCAGCGACCCGTTGGTCACCAGCACCTGCTCCGGCGCGACCCGATGCTTGTCGGCGATCCAGCGGCGCAACGGAACGTAGCCGACGGAGGTGCCGTAGGCGGTCACCCCGGCCGGGTCCGCGTCGAAGGCCCGGCCGGCGGCGGCCTTCAGCCCGTCGATGTCGACGATGTCCAGCGAGGGCGCCCCACGGGCGAACGAGATCAGCTGCTCGGCGCTCATGGGTGCCAGCGTACGACCTGCCCGGCCGATCACCGTCGGCCGGTGCGCCAGCACACATGCTGGTCCTGGTTCTTCCCCCGGGGTGCTCGCTAGGGTCACAGGCGTGTCCGCCCCACCCCCCGACCGTGCGGCAGCCAGCGAACCGCTGCGCTGCGTCGCGGCGCTGATCGTCGACGACGACGGCCGGATCTTCTTCCAGCGCCGCTCGCCGCAGCGTCGGCTGTTCCCCGACACCTGGGACATCGCCGGCGGCCACCTCGAAGCCGGCGAGACGCCGATCGAAGCCCTGCACCGGGAGGTACACGAGGAGACCGGGTGGACCGTCTCCCACATCCTCGCCGAGGTCGGCGAGTACACCTACGTCGGCAACGACGGCATCGCCCGGGTCGAGCTCGACTATCTGGTACGGGTCGACGGCGACCTGGCCAATCCACAGCTCGAAGCCGGCAAGCACACCGAGTTCCGCTGGCTCGCCGCCGACGCGCTCGACGTGCTCGACGAATCGGCTCACATCAACGACGGGCTGATCCGGCGGATCGCCGAGAACGGCTTCGCCGTACTGCGTTCCCTGGGCCTGTGAGCGCCGGCGACCAGCTGTGGCTGCCCGGTCACCGGTGCGCGGCGCTCACCGCCCCCGTCGTCGACCGGGTGCACCGGGCCGCGATGGCCGCCGCCGACACCGCCGGGGCCGAGCTGCGTCAGCGGTACGGCGGTCCGGCCGCCGTCGGCTACCTCGTCGACCTGCGGACCCGGCTGGCCGCGCCGAACGGCCTGGTCGACGCCGCCGGGTTCGCCGCCGTCACCCGCTACCAGGACCCGGCGAGCTGCCAGCGGGTGCTGGACAAGCAGGTCGCGTACGGGATGCTGGTACGCCATCCGGACGGGACGCTGCGGGCCACCGAACGCGGCGCCGCCTTCCTCACCGACCTGTATGCGCTGCACGCCGCGGTCACCGGGCAGATCTGGGGTGCCGGACACGCGGCCCGGCTGGTCCGGCTGGTCGAACTGACCGGCCGGCTGCTGTCCGCCGCGCTGGCCGGTAGTGACACCGGCGGGCAGGACACCGACGGGCTGGCGGCAGGCGGGCAGGACGCGTTCCGCGCGGTCGCCCCGCCGTACGAGCCGGAGGGCACCCCGGCCGGGGTGCTGCTGCTCGACCGGCTCACCGTGCTGCGCTACCACCGGGCCGACGCGCACGCCGCCGCCTGGACCGCCGCCGGGCACACCGCCCGCAGCATCGTCGACCTGCCGCCCGGCCCGGCCCGGCTGGCCATCGAGCAGGAGACCGACCGCCGGGCCGCCGGCCCGTACCAGTCGCTGGAGCCGGAGCAGCGGTTGGCGCTGCTCGCCGACCTCGCCGCGCTACCCGGCTGATGCCGCTATCCTCCACCGGTACCCCACCCACCCCTCACCAGGAGGACCGTCTGATGATCGGTCTCGTGCTCGCTGCCGGAGCGGGACGGCGGCTGCGGCCGTACACCGACACTCTGCCGAAAGCGCTGGTACCGGTCGACGGGGAGACCACGATCCTGGACATCGGGCTGCGCAACCTCGCCGCCGCCGGGCTCACCGACGTGGTCGTCGTCGTCGGCTACGCCGCGGACGCGGTCCGGACCCGGCAGGTCGACCTGCAGGACCGGCACGGCGTGAAACTGACCCTGGTCGACAACGACCGCGCCGAGGAATGGAACAACGCGTACTCGCTGTGGCTGGCGCGGGAGCACTTCGCCGCCGGTGCGCTGCTGGTCAACGGCGACACCGTGCACCCGGCCAGCGTCGAGCAGACGCTGCTGGCCGGACGCGGACCGGGCATCCTGCTCGCGGTCGACACGGTCAAGAAGCTCGCCGACGAGGAGATGAAGGTCGTCTTCGACGACGCCGGGCAGCTGACCCGGATCACCAAGCTGATGGATCCGGCGCAGGCGCACGGCGAGTACATCGGCGCGACGCTGATCGAGGCGTCGGCCGCCGCCGGGCTCGCCGAGGCGCTGGAGGCGACCTGGCGACGCGACCCCAACCTCTACTACGAGGACGGCTACCAGGAGTACGCCGACCGTGGCGGCGAGGTACGGGCGGCGCCGATCGGCGACGTCGACTGGGTCGAGGTGGACAACCACGACGACCTGATCAAGGCTCGGGACATCGCATGCCGCTACTAGCCCGTACCGTGCACACCCCGCTCGCCATCGACGTGCGTCGGGGTGCCGTCGCCGGCCTGGGGACGCTGCTCGCCGACCGCCGGATCTCCGCCGGCGGCGAGGTCGCCGTGGTGGTCGGCCCCGGCCAGGGCGAGCGGATCGCCGAGCTGATCGCTCCCGGGCTCGGCCGGGCCGACGTCTTCACCGTCGCCGGCGGCACTCTGGACGCCGCCCACGATCTGGGCGAGAAGCTGCGGCAACGTTCCTACGACGCGGTCGTCGGCATCGGCGGCGGCAAGACCATCGACACCGCCAAGTACGCCGCCTCCCGGTACGCCGTACCGATGGTTAGCGTGGCGACCAGCCTGGCCAACGACGGGATCGCCTCCCCGGTGGCGTCGCTGGACCACGACGGCGGACGTGGGTCGTACGGCGTGCACATCCCGCTGGCGATCGTGGTCGATCTGGACTTCGTCTCCGACGGCCCGGACCGGCAGACCCGGGCCGGCATCGGCGACGCGTTGAGCAACCTCAGCGCGGTCGCCGACTGGGAGTTGGCACACGCGGTCCGCGACGAGCCGATCGACGGTCTCGCCGTGACGCTGGCCCGCACCGGGGCGGAGGCGCTGATCAGCCATCCGGGCGGGCTCGGCGACGACGCGTTCCTGACCACCCTCGCCGAGGCGTTGATCCTGGGCGGGATCGCGATGGCGGTGTGCGGGTCGAGCCGGCCGGCCAGTGGCGGCTGCCACGAGATCTCGCACGCCCTCGATCTGCTGCACCCCGGTGCCGGTTCGCACGGCGAGCAGGTCGGGCTGGGCGCGCTGTTCTGCACCTTCCTGCGTGGGGACCAGCTGCGGTTCGGGCAGTTGGCGGCGGCACTGCGCCGGCACGGGCTGCCGGTACGCCCCGCTGACCTGGGGCTGACCGACGACGACTTCGTCGCCGCCGTGCTGCACGCCCCGCACACCCGGCCGGACCGGTACACCGTCCTGGAACACCTGCACCTCGGTGCGGATGCCGTCCGGGAGCGGCTGGCAGAATACCTCGGTGCCCTCAGCATGCCCGCAAGGTGAACAAACAGTGTCTACCCCGTTCCTGAAAGCCTTCTTTCAGGCGAACAGAGGGGGTGGGCTGTTCAGCGAGGCGGTCAGCCAGCGGCTGGGGGCGGTGTTCGCGTACGCCGCCGCCCGGCTGCGGCTGGCACCGACCGTGCTGACCGTGACGAACCTGCTGCTCGGGTTGGCCGCGTCGGTGGTGGTGATCGCGACCGCCGACGCGGTGGCCGACGGCTCCGTCCCGGCCTGGCTGATCGGGCTGGTCGCGCTGGTCGGCTGGCAGATCGCGTACGCGCTGGACTGCGCCGACGGGCAGTTGGCCCGGGTAACCGGGCAGACCAGCGCGGCCGGTGCCCGGGTTGACGTGCTCTGCGACGTTGCCGCGCAGATCGCGCTGGTCACGGCGCTGTCCGCGGTGGCGGTGGCGCAGCTGCCGGAGACCCCGGTGTGGCTGCTCGCGGCGTTCGCCGGCACCTGGATGGTGAACCTGGTGACCTCGGTGATGCAGGCCGGCCCGAACGCAGCCAGCATGGTCACCTCGACCTCGCTGCCCGTACGGCTGGTGAAGCTGATCCGCGACTACGGCGCGGTGATCTTCGTCGCCGGGCTGGTGCTGATCGCCGCTCCGGCGCTGACGGTCTGGCTGATCGCCGCGTTCACTGTGGTCAACGGCGGCTTCCTGCTGGCCAGCATCACCTTCTCGGCCCGCGCCGCCCTGCGCTGACCGACCCTCACGGGCCGGAAGATCACCCTCGCGGGCCTGAAGATCACATGATGGAAATTCGGGATGGCACCGGCGTGTCGGCCGGTTTTTCGTCAACTGATCTTGGTGGCGGTCAACTGATCCTGGTGGCGACCGCGTCGTAGACGGCCAGGTGCTGCTTCATCACCACGTCGGGGTGGAAGGTGGTCTCGTAGCGGGTGCGGGCGACGCCGGCCAGTGCGGCGGCGCCGTCACGGGCGACCGGCAGGGCGGCGGAGAGTGCGGCGGCCTCCGGCGGTACCACCCAGCCGGCGGGGCCAGCAGCCCCGGTGCCAGCGGTGCCGGTGCCAGCGGTGCCAGTGTCGGCGCCGACCAGGTACGGGATGCCGCCGAGTGCGGTGCCGAGCACCGGCCGGCCGCTGGCCAACGCCTCGATCACCACGGTCGGCAGGACGTCGTGCCAGGTGGAGACGGCCAGCACCACGGCGCTGGTGCGCAGCGCGTCGCGTACCGCTGATCTGTCCAGCGGGCCGAGGAAGTCGATGTCGGTGCGGCCCGCGGCGGCCGAGGCAACCAGCGGCCGCAGCTCGCCGTCGCCGCCGATCCGCAGTGTGCCGAGCGCCCCGTCCGGGTGCCGCTGCCAGGCGTCGAGCAGCAGCCCGATGCCCTTCTCCGGAGTGAGCCGGCCCAAGAAGAGGAAACCGTCGCCGAGCGGTGCTGGCGGGCCGGGATCGGCGATCGCGTTCGGCTTGACCACGATCCGCTCGTCGGGGACGCCGTAGTCCCGCAGGTGCCCGGCGACCGCCGAGGTGAGCGCGATGAACCGGTCGACCGACCGCCAGGTGGGCCGGTGCAGGGCCAGGGTCGCCGCCATCACCGCGCTCTGCGCCCGGGAGCCGCGGTAGCAGCGGTGCACCACGCCGGGCAGGCCGATCGCCCGGCCCCGGCAGTCGGTGCAGATCCGACCGTCGCGGAAGTACAGCCCGGCCGAGCAGACCTGCCGGTAGTTGTGCACGGTGTGCACCACCGGCACCCGGTGCCGGTGCGCGGTGCGGATCGCCCAGGGCGAGATCAGCGGGTACGGGTTGTGCAGGTGCAGCACGTCCGGTCGGTGCTCGGTGAGCAGCCGGTCCAGGTCACGTTGGGCGGCCGGGGCGTAGCTGGGCGAGATCGGCAGCAGCGCCTTGCCGGTGGCCGGCAGCGCCGGGATGTCGTCGGAGCTGCGCAGGAACGGGATCACCTCGACACCGGCTGCGGCCAACTGGTCGATCTCGCTGTCGACGATGACGTTCTCGCCGGACGGCTGGGCCTGCCGGTATCGGTTGTGCGCCACGACGACTCTCACCCGGTCAACCCTCCTGCTCGACGTCGTCAGACGCTACCGTCTGAGGGTGCCCGAGTTGCCGGAGGTACAGGCGCTCGCGGCCTACCTGCGCCAGCGCGCGGTCGGCCGCCGGGTCGAGCGTGTCGAGGTGTCGGCGATCAACGCGCTCAAGACGTACGATCCGCCGCCGTCGGCGGTCGCCGGCGCGGCGGTGACCGACGCCGGCCGGCACGGCAAGTTCCTCGACATCGAACTGGACGGCGCCCTCCACCTGGTGGTGCATCTGGCGCGGGCCGGCTGGCTGCACTACCGGGAGTCGTTTGCCTCGGCCGCGCCGTTGAAGCCGGGCAAGGGGCCGATCGCCGTACGGGTCCGCCTCGACGACGGCTCGGGATTCGACCTGACCGAGGCCGGTACGCAGAAGAAGCTGGCCGCGTACCTGGTGACCGATCCGGCGCAGGTGCCCGGGGTGGCCCGGCTGGGTCCGGACGCGCTCGCGGTGGACCCGGACACCTTCGCGGAGCGGCTGCGCGGTCGGCGGGGGCAGGTCAAGGGGGTGCTGACCGAGCAGGAGGTGCTGGCCGGCATCGGCAACGCGTACTCGGACGAGATCCTGCACACCGCGCGGTTGTCGCCGTTCGCGTTGACGAACCGCCTCACCGACGATCAGCTGGCGGGGTTGTACGAGGCGGCGCGGCGGGTGCTGACCGACGCGGTGGACCGGTCGGTGGGTCAGCGGGCGGCCGAGCTGAAGGGCGAGAAGCGCTCGGGGATGCGGGTGCACGGTCGAACCGGCCTACCCTGCCCCGTTTGTGGCGATCAGGTGAAAGAAGTCTCTTTTGCAGATTCGAGCCTGCAGTACTGCCCCACCTGCCAGACCGGCGGCCGCCCACTCGCTGACCGACGGTTGTCCCGTCTTGTGCGTTAGGTGACCAAATGGGGCGCAGAAGCCCGTACGTCCCGCGCCACGGCGATCTGCACCACAACGGAGACTTCCGCGGAGCCGATCCATCGGTATAGTGGCCCGGTCCCAATGCTTCAACGCCACCGGAACCGCCGGTCCCCACCGTTCGGCCGGGGGGCGTAAAGTCTTTCGGGTTACCGTCCGTGTACGGGCACCGTGAGAGACTGAGCTGGTGGGCGAGCCAAGCCTTCACGGAGAGTGGGCGGCACGTGTCACGCGGGAGGACGTGGGTGAGGTGACGACAAGCCTCCAGCGCCCGGTAACCAACACCAGCCGGAGCAACAGGGTGCGCCACGTCGACAGCTTCGAGATCCAACCGCCGACGCCGACACCGACCAACGGCGTACCCCGGTCCGCCTGGGCTCGGGCACGCCGTCGCGCGTCGCGCTGGCACCGTCCGTACACCGCGATCCTGCTCGCGCTGGACTTCGCGGCGGCGGTCCTGGCCAGCTACCTGTCGATCTCGCTGTTCGAGAAGGCCACCTCCGGGTTCTCCGACGCCGATGTGGACGCCACCTGGTTCCACACCGTCACCTACCTGCTGCTGCCGCTCGGCTGGGTGGTGGTGCTCTGGGGCACCGGCGCCTACGACCGGCGCTACCTCGGGCTCGGGACCGACGAGTTCAAGCGGGTGCTGCGCGGTGGGGTGACGGTCGCCGCCAGCGTCTCGTTCCTCGCCTTCGCCACCAAGACCGACCTGTCCCGGCTCTCGGTGGCCACCGCGCTGGTCGGCGCGCTGGCGTTCATCCTGATGTTCCGCTTCCTCGCCCGGTACGCCCTGCACGTACTGCGTCGGCGGATCGGGCAGGCCACGCACCGGATGGTGCTGGTCGGCACCCTGCCGGAGACCCTGGAGGTCTTCACGGCGGTGACCCGCAGTCCCGCCGCCGGGCTGATGCCGGTCGCCATCCACCTTACCGACGGCTACGCGGCGGCCCGGGGCCTCGAGACCCCGGTGCCGGTGTACGCCGGCCGCAACGTCCTCGCGCTGGTCCGGGAGGTCGGCGCGGACACCATCGCGGTCTGCGGCTCGGCCAGCTCCGAGCCGGGCGAGCTGCGCCGGCTCGCCTGGCAGCTGGAGGGCAGCGGGATCGACCTGGTGGTCGCACCGCAGCTGACCGACATCGCCGGTCCACGGGTGCACATCCGGCCGATCGAAGGTCTGCCGCTGCTGCACGTCGAGGAGCCCACCCTGTCCGGGCTGGGCTGGCTGGCCAAGAACCTGCTGGACCGGGTGGCCGCCGGGCTGGGTCTGATCATGCTGGCACCGCTGTTCCTGGCGGTGGCGGTCGCGATCCGGTTCTCCGACCGGGGCCCGGTCTTCTTCCGGCAGCCCCGGGTCGGCCACGAGGGCCGGGTGTTTCGGGTCTGGAAGTTCCGGACCATGTACGTCGACGCCGAGGAGCGGCTCGCCTCCCTGGTCGACCAGAACGAGACCGACGGCATGCTGTTCAAGATCCGCAACGATCCGCGGGTCTTCCCGATCGGCCGCTTCCTGCGGGCCAGCTCGATCGACGAGCTGCCCCAGCTGATCAACGTGCTCAAGGGCGAGATGTCGCTGGTCGGGCCGCGGCCGCTGCCCGCCGACGACGGTGACTTCCTCGGCGACGTCCGGCGGCGGCTGCTGGTCCGGCCCGGGATGACCGGGCTGTGGCAGGTCTCCGGCCGGTCCGACCTGTCCTGGGACGAAGCGGTCCGGCTGGACCTCTACTACGTCGACAACTGGTCGCTGACCTACGACCTGAGCATCCTGTGGCGCACCATCGGCGTCGTGCTGGCCCGCAAGGGTGCCTACTGACCGATCCCGGATGCCGACGGATGACAGAAAGTCCGTCGAAAGCGGGCAGCCGACCGCTGACCGACCGATCGTCGCCTTCCGCTTGGCAGCACCGCCGGTAGCGGACAAGATCTGTCCGTGGCGGCAAACCTATCCGCACCACTGGCGGTCCTGGCTCTGGTGACCGCGCTGGCCGCCGCGGTGTACGCGGTCGTCCGGCTGCGCGCCCGGCGCGGGATCGCCACCGCGACGCAGCGGGCGACGTACCAGGTCCTGCACACCGCCGGTCTGGCCGCCGAACCGCTGCGCAACGGGCTGGGCGCGGCCGACGCGGCCAAGGCCGTCCGGCACCTGCGGGCACTGGTCGGCGCCCCGGGCGCGGCGCTGACCGGCAGCGAGGCGGTGCTCGCGTTCGACGGCCGCGGCCAGCACCACGCCGACCAGTTCACCGCCGCCGCCCGGCGGGCGTTCGACGCCGGCCGGTCCCTCGTGCTGACCGCCCGGGACCTGCCCTGTGACCGACCCGACTGTCTGGTGCGTGGGGCCGTCGTCGCCCCGCTCACCGGGCCCGACGGCGGCGCCACCGTCGCGCTGGTCGCGGTGGTCGACGACGATCCGGCACCGGGGCTGGTGCAGGCGACCCTGGAGACCGCCCGGTGGGCCGGCAGCCAACTGGCGCTGGCCGAGCTGGACTCGTCGCGGGAACGGCTGGCCAGGGCCGAGGTTCGGGCACTGCGGGCGCAGATCAGCCCGCACTTCATCTACAACGCGCTGACCGCGATCGCGTCGTTCGTCCGCACCGACCCGGAACGGGCACGGGATCTGATCCTGGAGTTCGCTGAGTTCACCCGCTACTCGTTCCGGGCGCACGGCGAGTTCACCACGCTGGCCGAGGAGCTGCGGTCGATCGACCGCTACCTGACCATCGAACGGGCCCGGTTCGGCGAACGGCTCCAGGTCCGGCTGCAGATCGCCCCGGAGGTGCTGCCGGTCCATCTGCCCTTCCTCTGCCTGCAGCCACTGGTGGAGAATGCGGTACGGCACGGGCTGTCCCGCAAGCCTGGGCTCGGCACGGTCAGCATCGAGGCGCGCGACGCCGGGACCGAGTGCCACATCACCGTCGAGGACGACGGGGTGGGGATGGACCCGGCGGTGCTGACCGCCGGCGCCGACCCGGTACGTCGCGGCGCCGACCCGGCCGACGACGCCGGCCAGCACGTCGGCCTGTCGAACGTCGACGAACGGCTGCGCTCGGTCTTCGGCGACGAGTTCGGGCTGGTGGTGGAGACGGCGGTGGGAGCGGGTACGAAGGTGAGCATGCGGGTGCCGAAGTTCCACCCCGACGTACGGCCGGGGGCGGGCGCGACCGGCCGGTGGGAGGTGCTGTCGTGACCCCGTTCCTGCGGGTACTCGCGGTGGACGACGAACCCCCCGCCCTCGACGAACTGGCGTACCTGCTGCGGGCCGACCCCCGGGTGGCCCGGCTGCACACCGCCGCCGACGCCACCGATGCGCTGCGGGTGCTGCGCGACACCGACGTCGACGCCGTCTTCCTCGACATCCGGATGCCCGGGCTGGACGGCATGGAGCTGGCCCGGGTGCTGCGCCGGTTCGCCCGGCCACCGGCGATCGTCTTCGTCACCGCGTACGACGACGCCGCGGTCGACGCCTTCGACCTCGGTGTCACCGACTACGTCCGCAAGCCGGTACGCGCGGAGCGGCTGGCCGAGTCGGTCCGCCGGGTGCTGACCGCCCGGGTGGTACCGACCCATCCGGCGGCGATCGCCCGCAACGAGGAGGACCCGGCGATCCCGGTGGAGCTGGCCGGGACCACCCGGATGCTGCCCCGGTCGGCGGTGCGCTGGGTGGAGGCGCAGGGCGACTACGCCCGGCTGCACACGGCCGACGGCTCGCACCTGGTCCGGGTGCCGCTGGCCACCCTCGGCGAACGCTGGGCCGACGCCGGCTTCGTCCGCATCCACCGGTCGTTCCTGGTCCAGCTCCGGCTGATCACCGAGCTGCGGCTGGCCAACTCCGGGTACGTGGTGGTGATCGACGGCACCGAGCTGCCGGTCTCCCGCCGACACACCCGGGAGCTGAAGGACAAGCTGGTCCGGGCGGCCAAACACGACTGGAGCAGGTGACCGACGGCCAACCGGGCTCCCATTAGGCGGCCCGGCGGCGACGCAGCGTGGCGACCGCCGACCCGGCCAGTGTGAGCAGGCACTCCGGCAGCTGCCCGTCGGCCAGCGCGGCGCCGAACAGCGCCTCCCCGGTCGAGTCGTCCGAGTTGGCGTACGCGCTGATGAACCTGGCCACCCACCGCGCGTCATAGCCCGCCTCGTCGATGCCGGGAAAGTCGAGGGCCCAGCCGCCAGCCGGTACGTCGTCGCCGACCATCGTCGCGGCCAGGCACCACGCGACGTCGTACGCCCCGGTGACCCCGCTGCGGTCCACCACCGCGTCGAAGACATCCGCTACGCCGTCGCTGTCACCGGCCAGGGCGGAGCGCAGGATCTCCGCAGCGTCGGTGAACGCCTCGTCGGACCCATCGCGTCGGTCGGTCATGAGCCGAAGGGTAGGCGGCGAGGTCAAGGCGCCGGCGGGGTCGCCGTCACCGGCGGGCCGGCTGACGTCGCGTTCCAGCCGAGGAGGCGCTAAGGTGCCCTGCGGACCTTCGGCCGATGGAGGACGTCCCCATGCTCGTGTCACGCGGCTCCCGCACCGCCGCCCTGGCGTTCTGCGCAATCATGCTGGTCGGCGCGGCGGGCTGCGCCGAACCGGCGGCCACCGAGGAGTCCCAGGTCAACCCGGTGCGGCTGTACGGCACCGACGGCAACATGAGCAACTCGTTCGGGGCAGAGTTCGAGGGGCAGACCACGCTGCTGTCCGGGATGAAGGGCACCAGCCCGCTCACCCCGCTGTCGGACGACTTCATCAGCAGGCTGCGCACGGTCGACCGGCAACTCAACGACTTCCTGTACGCCGGCGAGGCGTACGACGCGGTAGTGATCAGCGCGCTCGCCACCCAGTTGGCCGGCAGCACCGACCCGACCGACATCGCCGCCCAGATCAACGGGGTGACCACCGGCGGTGAGCAGTGCGACGTCGTCGCGGTGTGCCTGGAGCTGGCCCGGGACGGGACGGACATCGCCTACCGGGGGGTCTCCCTGAAACGGGGTGGCTTCACCGACGTCGGGGAGCCGTCCACCGCCAGCTACGCCACCCTGCACTTCGACGGCGACGGCCAGATCAACGACGGCAAGACCGAGTTCGTCGGCGCCGGTGACGAGTCGACGACCACAACGGCCGCGCCGCCACCGGCCGAGCCGGAGACCTTCGCCACCCGCGCCGAGGCACCGCTGAAGCTGGGCGGCCTGCTGCCGCGCACCGGCGACCTGGCGTTGGCGTACCCGCCGTTGGCGGCCGGCGCGGCGCTCGCGGTCCGGGAGATCAACGAGTCCGGCGGGGTGCTCGGTGAGCCGGTCGAGTGGTTCGACGGCGACGACGGGACCAACCCGGATGTGGCCCGCCGGACAGTCGCCGGGCACGTCGACGAAGGGGTACACGTCATCATCGGTGCCGGTGCGTCCGGCATCTCTCGCGAGGTGCTGCCGGACGTGGCAGCCGCCGGGCTGATCCTGTTCTCGCCCAGCAACACCGACGCCGGGCTGAGCGAGGTCGACGACCAGGGGCTGTACTTCCGTACCGCGCCGTCGGACCTGCTGCAGGGGCGGGCGCTCGCCGACGTGATCCTACGGGACGGGTCGCAGCGGATCGCTCTGGTGGCCCGCAGGGACTCGTACGGAGAGGGCCTGCAGGAGAACGTCCGGGCGGAACTGGACCGGGCCGGGGTCGGACCGGACCGGCTCAAGCTGCTCGGCTACGACCCGCCGGCCGGAGCGGACGCGCCGCCGGTGAACTTCGACAGCGAAGCCCAGGAGATCAAGGCGTTCGGCGCGGACGCAGTCCTGATCATCGGCTTCGCCGAGTCGGCCGAGGTGATCAAGTCGCTGGCTGCGGCCGGGCTGCCGATCGCCGAGTAAGACCCGGCCGGCAGCAGACCGGGCCGGCGGGTCGCCGGGCCCCCGCCGGGCGGTCCGCCCAGCTGGCACTTTCTCGGGATCACAGGCAGGTCACCGCTGCGTACGGTTTCCCTTGTCAGCAGCCAGGACGATCTGCGGAAGAGGCGGCAGGATGAGTGAGTGGGTCGATCCGGCCCTCGGTGACGAGGCGGTCGAAGCGGAACAGGGACTGGGCCCGAGCGGCGACCCGGGCCACGACGATGCCGGCTACGAGCCGTACGGCGACGGCGGGTCCTACACGATCGTCCAGCACAATCTTGACGGCTCCACCGACGTGCTGGTCGACCGGGACGGGGACGGCCTCGCCGACGTGGTCCTGCACGACGGCGACGGCGACGGTCTGGCGGAGGCCGCGTACGTCGACGGCGACGGGGACGGTCGGCTGGAGAGGATGCTGCGCGACTTCGACGGCGACGGGCTGGTCGACGAGGTCAGTGCGGACACCAACGGCGACGGCTGGATCGACGTCGTCGCCACCGACACCGACGGTGACGGCCTGATCGACCAGGTGGCGGCCGACACCGATCACGACGGACGGACGGACACCTGGGTCCAGGACACCGACTACGACGGTCGGGCGGACCAGACGCTGCGCGACGCCGACCAGGACGGCGTGCCCGAGACGGTGACCTACCTGCATCCGACGGCCAACCCGTACGCGACGAGGTGAGGCCGGGTCGCGCCCGGGTCGCGGCCGGCCGGATGGCACCCTACTGTCGACATCCGCAGCTGTTGTGACTGAGCGATGAAGGGACCTGGGATGACCGAGGCACAGGAGTCGGTGGAGACGCGCGGTGACGATCGCGTCGATCTGCTCAAGGCCGACACCAACAACGACGGGCAGACCGACGTCTGGGTGGTGGACACCGACGGGGACGGCAAGGCCGACATGTACCAGTTCGACACCGACGGGGACGGCAAGGTGGACATCACCATGGTCGATCTGGACGAGGACGGCACCCCGGACGAGGTGGTCGACGGCGACGGCGGGCACCCGCCGGCGAGCTGAGTACGGTACGCATCGTGTCGACGGCGGCCCGGCGGAGATCCGCCGGGCCGCCGTCGACGCAGTGCAGCACGTCGACGTTCATGAAACAAGGGGCGGTGACCCGGACGAGCCGGGATCACCGCCCCTTGGCGTAGCCGATGTCAGCCACTTGGAGAGGCCAGTCAATCACCCTGCCGCTGCTGGGGAATCTGCCCCTGCAGCAGGGCACGTACTTCCGACTCCCGGTATCGGCGGTGGCCACCCAACGTCCGTATGGCGCTGAGCTTGCCGGCCTTCGCCCACCGGGTGACGGTTTTCGGGTCGACTCGGAACATCGACGCCACCTCGGCCGGCGTGAGCAACGGCTCTGGTTCGTGCGTACGCGATGCCATCAGTCACTCCTCCACAGTGCTATAGACATCGGCCGGGGTCCCGCCGGCCGACGCGTCTCCCATGGTCCGGCTAGTCCCCGATGTCCGACATGGGCCGAACGGCCGAACGTCCTTGGATGGACGGATGAGCAATGACCGATTTTTATCCCTTTTTTGTGACAGAACATACCATAATCGGACTCTTGATCACCGGTCGTGAACGGGTGATTACGAATCTTATTCAGGATTCGCGGCAGAATCTGCGCCTAATACCCGGTGATTGAACCCGATTCGTCCTTTTGATCGACTACTAGTTGCAGCGCTCCAGTAGCTGAACGGCACGCCACCGGGCAACCAGCTTCTCGTACGCCTCGCCGGCCGCCTCGGCGTCGCCTCGGCCGAGCGCCGCCAGCCCGGCGCTCACCAGACCCGGCGAATCGTCGGCCTCCAGCGTCTCGTCCGGCAGCAGCCGCACCAACCCACCGTAGTCAAGCTCCACCACCGACCGGGGATGGAACTCCTCGAGCCACCGGGCGCTCTCCTCCACCGCCTCGGTGATCGGCGCATCCCCCACCGACTTGCGCAACACCGACAGTCCGCGCGACGCCCGGCGACGGGCCTTGGAGATCTCGGTCCGATAGCGCAGCGCCCGGCGCGCGCCAGTGACGATCAGGTCACGCTCGGCCAGGTCCACGAAGACGAACCACCGCAACGGCACCCCCCAGGTAGCGGCCTGCTCGTGCACCCGCGGCACCCCGTGCTCCAAGACCCGGGCACCGCTGCGCCAGTCGTCGATCACCGCCCTGGCCTGACCGGCCAGTACCGGCGGGACGAACGCGTCGGCCAACACCGACGGGACACCGTCGCGCGCGCTCAACGCCGCCTCCGCTACCCGCACCCGCAGGTTCCACGGGCAGACCAGCAGCGTGTCGTCCGACTCCAGCACGTACGCCTCATCCGGCAGGTCGGGCAGCCGGGTCCAGCCCGCGCCGAGCGCCTCGATCACCGCCGTCCGCTGCCGGCCCGGCCCCTCCAGCGGGCCCACCGCGCGGCCTTCCCGCACGTATCGGCGCCAGTAGACCTGTCGCTCGCGGTCGAACGCGGCCAGCGGCTCGTACACCCGCAGGTATGAGGCGAAGGAAGCGAAGAGGGACGGCACGGCGCGATCCTCCCACGAAACCGCACGACACCGCCCCTGCCGGGGGCAAACACCCCCGCAGCGGGCTGGTCCGTCGCGCTGCGGCCGATACTAGGCTCGGAGCCAGCAGGGCCCACCGGCCCGGCGCACCGGACGCACCTCACGAGGGTGCCGACACCGTCTCAGGAGCAGACATGGGCGTCTTCACCACCACCGCCGGCCCCGGCACCGCCACCGGGCACGAACAGGTCATCTTCTGCCAGGACCAGCCGACCGGGCTGCGAGCGATCATAGCCATCTACTCGACCGCGCTCGGGCCGGCGCTCGGCGGCACCCGGTTCTACCCGTACGCCTCCGAGGCCGACGCCCTGCACGACGTGCTGGAGCTGTCCCGGGGGATGGCCTACAAGAACGCGATGGCCGGACTGGACCTCGGTGGCGGCAAAGCAGTCATCTGGGGCGACCCGGAGCAGCTCAAGACCGAGCCGCTGCTGCGCGCGTACGGCCGGTTCGTCGAATCGCTCGGCGGGCGCTACTACACCGCCTGTGATGTCGGCACCTACGTGCCGGACATGGACGTCGTGGCCCGGGAGACCCGGTTCGCCACCGGGCGTAGTCGTGCGCAGGGCGGGGCCGGTGACTCCTCCGAGCTCACCGCCTGGGGGGTGTTCCAGGGCATGCGCGCCGCCGCCGAGCACCGCTGGGGCTCGACCAGCCTCGCCGGCCGGCGGGTCGGCATCGCCGGACTCGGCAAGGTGGGCCGCTACCTGACCGGTCACCTGCTCGACGACGGGGCCGCGGTGGTGGCCACCGACGTCAGCGAACGGGCGGTGGACTGGGCCCGGAGCACCTACCCGCAGGTCGACCTGGTGGACGACACCGACGTGCTGATCCGCCAGGAGATCGACGTCTACGCGCCGTGCGCGCTCGGTGGGGCGCTCGACGACGACACCGTTGCGGCGCTGCGGGCCGAGATCGTCGCCGGGGCCGCCAACAACCAGTTGGCCCACCCCGGTGTCGAGAAGCTGCTCGCCGAACGGGGCATCCTCTACGCCCCGGACTACGTGGTCAACGCCGGCGGGGTGATCCAGGTGGCCGACGAGGTGACCGGGGCCGCCACACCGTCGGCCGACGGCCGGTACGGGTTCGACTTCGACCGGGCCAAGGCCCGGGCGACCGGTATCTACCAGACCACCCGGGAGATCCTGCGCAGCGCCGACCGGGAAGGCGTGCCCCCGGCGGTGGCGGCCGACCGGCTCGCCGAACGCCGGATGGCCGAGGTCGGTCGGCTGCGCGCGATCCATCTCCGGTGAGCCGCCAGTCCGAGCGCAGCCGTCCCGGGCGCTGACCCGCCGGTCCCCCGGGGGTGGCCGTCACCGGACGTGTGGAGAATCACCCGTACGGGTCACGAGCGGCGGGGATCCGGCTCCTTACCCCGCCGCTGCCCGTGACGGACCCCGCCGCTGCCCCTGACGATGTCGGCCGCCGATGACGCGCGGGAGCGACCCGATGCAACCCGAGGTGCCGAACCTGGGTCCGCCCATGTACCGTAAGAGCCACGAGAGATGCCTGACGTCATCGGGGCCCGCCTTCGGGCTGCCCCGAATTCTGTGCGAGGGGGTCGAGCCATGGGGCGCGGCCGTGCTAAGGCCAAGCAGACAAAGGTGGCCAGGGAGCTGAAATACCACTCCCCGAACACCGACCTCGCCGCCTTGCAGCGAGAGCTCGCCGGCAGCGGCAAGTCGGACCGTGATTTCGACGACGAGTACGATCCGTACCTCGACGACGATGACGAGGACGACCCAGCCGACGACGACCGGGGTAACTGGACACCCTCATCGTCCCGCTGAGGGTCCGACTGATCAGAGCACGCGGTCAGTGTCCGCGTGCTGATTCATGTCGACGAGGACTCCGGCCCGGCTGGTCGCCGTACGTGTGTCGGAATGCCACCATCCGGTGGTGCGTACCCCGTTCGGGGTAGGCACCACCGGATGTCCGTCGCGCCAGGCGGGCGACTGATAGGTGCCGCCCTGCCCGGGGACGGGGGCAGGGCAGGGCGCCAGGTACGCGGCTGGTCGGAGCGGTCAACGGGGGCGGTTGTTCCAGTTGTAAAAGGTCGGGATGTTCTCGAAGTGGTTCCAGGCGCAGACCGCGCCGTCGGCACCGGCTGCCTCGGCGCGACGCCGCCGGGCCTGTTCCGCTTCGGCGAGCAGCAGTTCCAGACCGTCCCGGACGGCGTACACCCGGTCCGCCACCTGATCGTCGCCTGCCCCGGCGACGGTGGCTCCCGGGGCTGCACGGACCGGTTCAGGCCGTTGCCGGCTGGTCTCTGGCATGGGCCAACACTCCCTCCAGTAGATGGATCTTGCTGTTACGGCAGTGGTTGGTCTCCGTACCATCAAAACGCCCGTGTTCGAAGTAACGGTTGGCAGCGTGACCACCTCCGCAGAACCCGAAGTACGGGCAGGTGGTCCGGCACGCCTCGACGCCCGCCACGAACTCGGTGACCCAGGGTGTCCGTTCCGGCGTGGCGAGGATCTCGGCCAGCCCGCTGGCCAACACGTTTCCGCTGGTGAAGTCCCCGTACCGCGGATCGGAGAAGCCGGCCAGCTCCGGCGAGAGCAGCACCACCGACCCGTCGTACCCGATGGTGGGGATCGGGTCGAGCTGGCGGGGCAGTACCTCGTCGGCCGCGCCGTCCAGTACGGCTGCCGCGTACCGCAGCGACCATTCCACCTCGCGTAGATGGATCTGCGGTGCCTGCCGCCAGGCTCCAACCAGTTCCGACCAGAAGCCGGCGACGGCCCGGTCCGGCCAGCGGTTCGACCGGACGTTCACGCCCTCCGTCTCCTCGATGTTGACACCCAGCACGTCACAGCCGAGGTCGAGGAAGAACCGGTACAACTCGGTGGCCAGGCCGGGGCTCGGGTCGCTGACCACGCAGAGCGCCGAGAACTCGATCCCGTGCCGGCGTAGCGCTTCGACACCGCTCCGGATCTGGTCGTACGCGGGCCGACCACCCCGGGTGTGCCGGCTGTCGTTACGCGCCCGCGGGCCGTCGACGCTGACGCTGACCCGGATCCGGTGTTCGCGGAAGAACTCGCACCAGGGGTCGTCGATCAAGGTCGCGTTGGTCTGCACGTGGTGCTCCACGTCGGCGCTGAACGGGCTGATCAGCGCCGCGAGGTGGTCCCGCCCGGCGGCCAACGGCTCACCGCCGTGCCAGACCACGGAGAACCGGCGTCCCTGCCGCGCGGCCCAGATGTTCACCGGTCGGGCGACGGCGGCGGCCACGGGGACCGGCATCCGTCGGTTGGCCGCCCGCAACGGCAGATAGCAGTAGCTGCAGTCCAGGTTGCACAGCGTAGTGGGTTGCATGACGACGTAGCTCGGGACGGTCGCCACGCCGCGCATGCCGGTGGGGGCCGACCGCCCCCCACCGGCCGGGTCCTGCCGGGTTTCGGCCCTGCTCATCCCCATCCTCCTGCCTGTGACGGATGTCGTTTCAGGCTAGGTGTCGGGGTCTGCCGAGGTGAATCGGCGGTACGGCCCGCCGGAGCGCGGCGGCGACGGCCCGCCAAGGTAGCGCGGCAGCGGCCCGCTGTCAGCCCCGGGTGTGGTGGCCGACCATCTGTACGGTGCCGGTGCCCTCGATGATGTCGCCGGCCTGCCAGGCGTCGATGCCGCTGCCGGTCAGGCAGGCGAGCGCCCGGTCGGCGTCCTGGGCGGAGACGATGGCGAACATGCCGACGCCCATGTTGAACGTCGACTCCATCTCGTTGTCCTCGATCCGCCCCTTCGCCTGCACCAGGTCGAAGATCGGCTGCGGCTTCCAGGTGGCGCGGTTGACCAGCGCGTCGACGTGCTCGGGAAGGATACGTACCAGATTTCCGGGGATGCCACCGCCGGTCACGTGGGCCAGGGCCCGGACCTCGCACTCCTCGATCAGTTTCAGGCAGTCCCGAGCGTAGATCTTGGTCGGGGTGAGCAGCTCCTCGCCCAAGGTCCGTTGCCGGCCGAAATCCTCGACCACCGTGTCCAGCCGCATCCGACCGGCGCCGAGCAGCACGTGGCGGACCAGCGAGTAGCCGTTGGAGTGCAGACCGGAGGACCGCATCGCGATCACCACGTCGCCCACCTCGACGCGGTCCCGGCCGAGGATCTCGCTCTCCTCGACCACGCCGACGCCGGTCGCGGAGACGTCGTACTCGTCCGGCCGCAGCACCCCGGGGTGTTCGGCGGTCTCGCCGCCGAGCAGCGCGCAGCCGGCGTATCGGCAGCCGTCGGAGATGCCGGCGCCGATCTCGGCGACCTTGTCCGGCACGACCTCGCCGCAGGCGATGTAGTCGAGCAGGAACAGCGGCTCCGCCCCGCAGGCAACCAGGTCGTCGACCACCATCGCGACCAGGTCGATGCCGACCGTGTCGTGGATGTTCATCTGCTGGGCGATGACCAGCTTGGTGCCCACCCCGTCGGTCGACGAGGCCAGGATCGGGTGCCGGTACTTCTGCACGTCGAGCCGGAAGAGCCCGGCGAAGCCACCGATGTCGCCCATCACCTCGGGCCGGGTGGTTTTGTGCACCTTCGACTTGAGCAGCTCGACGGCGCGCTCACCGGCGTGGATGGAGACGCCGGCGTCCGCGTACGTCACCGTGCGTTTGCGGCCGGACCGGCCGGCGCTGGCCGTCCACGGCTGGCGGTTGACCGTCCGGGCGCCGGAGTCGTCGGCGGTCGGGCCGACGTCCGCGCTGCCGCGCTCAGTCACGTGCGTCACGGTTCTCCCCTTTGTGCTTCTCGCGGCGGGGCCGCGTCGGGTAGCTGTCGAGGATCGCTCGACTCGGGCTGCAGGTCGGACGACCGAGGCCGGTCCGGCCGGTGCTACGGGCGGTGCAGGGCCTCGGGGCCGCCAGTGCTGACAGCGAACCGTTGAGCGCCCGGGCCGGTCCGGTCGCCACCGGCCTGATAGTCCTGCTCGGTGATGTCCCCCGGATGGCCGACCCCGCCAGCGACCCGGCGGTCCACACCTTCGAGCACGTGCTTGCCGATCAGATTGCCAGCTGGCAACTCGATCGGGTACTCCCCATCGAAACATGCCCGACACAATCGTGTCTTCGGCTGCTCGGTTGCCGCTATCAGACCAGCAAGCGAGACATAACCGAGAGTATCCGCACCGATGGACCGGCGTATACCCTCAGTGTCCAGCCCGTTGGCCAGCAGTTCAGCCCGGGTGGCGAAGTCGATGCCGTAGAAGCACGGCCAGCTCACCGGCGGTGACGAGATGCGTACGTGCACCTCCAGAGCACCCGCCTCGCGCAGCATCCGCACAATCGCCCGCTGGGTGTTGCCCCGCACGATCGAATCGTCGACCACCACCAGGCGCTTGCCGCGGACGTTCTCGCGCAGCGGGTTGAGCTTCAACCGGATGCCGAGCTGGCGCAGCGTCTGAGAGGGCTGGATGAACGTCCGGCCGACGTACGAGTTCTTCATCAGGCCGGCGCCGTAGGTGATGCCGGACTGCTCGGCGTAGCCGATCGCGGCCGGCGTGCCCGACTCCGGCACCGGGATCACCAGGTCCGCCTCGACCGGGTGCTCCCGGGCCAGTCGGCGGCCGATCTGCACCCGGGCGGCGTGCACGTTGCGCCCGGCGATGGTGGTGTCCGGGCGGGCGATGTACACGTACTCGAACAGGCAGCCCTTCGGCTCCGGCGGGGCGAACCGGGCCGACCGGAGCCCGTGCTCGTCGATGGCGATCAGCTCGCCCGGCTCCACCTCGCGGACCACCGTGGCGCCGACGATGTCCAGCGCGGCGGTCTCGCTGGCGACCACCCAGCCTCGCTCCAGCCGGCCGAGCACCAAGGGCCGGACGCCGTGCGGGTCGCGGGCCGCGTACAGCGTGGTCTCGTCCATGAAGACGAAGCTGAACGCGCCGCGCAGGGTCGGCAGCACCTCCAGCGCCGCGGCCTCGACCGACAGGTCCGGGCGGCTGGCCAGCAGGCTGGTGACCAGGGCGGTGTCCGAGGTCGAGCCGTCACCGGACAGCCCTCGGTCGACCACCTCGCGGGCGAGCTGCGCGGTGTTGACCAGGTTGCCGTTGTGCGCCAGGGCGATCGTCGTGCCGGCGCTGGTCGCCTTGATCGTCGGCTGGGCATTTTCCCAGGTCGAGCCACCGGTGGTGGAGTAGCGGGCGTGCCCGATGGCGAGGTGGCCGCGCAGGCTGGCCAGGGTCGGCTCGTCGAAGACCTGGGCCACCAGACCGAGATCCTTGTAGACCACCACGCCGGAGCCGTCACTCACCGCGATCCCGGCGGCTTCCTGGCCCCGGTGTTGCAGGGCGTAGAGACCGAAGTAGCTGAGCTTCGCAACCTCTTCCCCCGGTGCCCACACCCCGAACACGCCACAGGCGTCCTGCGGACCGGGTCGTTGGGGATCAAGATCGTGACTCAACCGGCCGTCGCCTCGAGGCACCTGCCGCTCCCTCGTACTGGTCTGCACTGACGCCTGGCCTGCAGGTGGCCTGCACGCCTCAGCGCGGGGTGTCACCGGACTACCGTCGCCGAACAGTGTACGCGAGGTTCCGGTTGGCCCAGAGTGCTCCATTTGGCCCCACACCGGGCGGGTGACCGCCGCAGCCGGGCGGGCGAATCGCCGACCCGGCTCACAGCGGCAGGTATCGCGAAATATCGGACCTCGGGCCACTCGCGGAGATTAGACCGTTCGCCACGGCCGAGGCCCAGTCGAGATCGCCGGTCGCCAGCAGCACCCAGCTCGCCGGGTCGATCTCCACCACGTTCGCGGGGGTGCCACGGGTGTGTCGCGGCCCGGCTACACACTGAATTGCACCGTAAGGTGGGACACGGACCTCCACCGATCGGCCCGGCGCCCGCTCGACCAGCGCCGCCAACAGCAGGCGGACCGCATCGCGTAGCTGCACACGGGCGGGGACGGCACCGGCCGCCAGGGCGTCCCGCACGGCGGCGACCGCAGTGGACTTACTGTACGGAGAGGACACATCGGGACGATACGACTAGCTCCGGTACCAGTTGCCCCCGCCCCTGGGTCGCGCACATCCGTCCCGGCAAGGCATAGTTGCCGACGGTGTACTCGTCACGGGTGACCCCTGCCCGAATCCTGGTGCGGGGGAAGGATCAAACCGGAAGGCGGTGGACGTGACAACACACCTACGAGCCTGGCTTTCGCGGGCCGGTGTTGTCGCAGCGCTGGCTGCCGTCACACTAGTCGGCCTGCCCGCCGCGCCAGCGGCCGCCGCTGCACCCACAGTCACCATCACCAGCCTCTCCAACGCCAACCTCAGCTCCGGTGGCCGGGCCACCCTCGTGTTCAAGATTGTCAACAACAACCCGGCGGGCGAAGAGGTGGAGGGCGGGACGTCCTTCAACATCCGGGTCGCCGCGAACATCAACGAGCTGCGGTGCGAAGGTCAGTGCGACTTCACCGACACGATCGAGCGGGGCGCGAGCAAGGAATACACGGTCGAGCTGATCGCCGGCAACGTCGGGACCAACCAGAACCGCAACGGCCGGGTGGAGATCGTCGCCGTGGTCGACGGAGAGAACGGCCGGGTCCAGCGCGACGTCTCGGTCCGCGGCCCGCAGGAGGCGCCCCGGGTCAAGGAGGTCGCCGGCAAGGTCACCGACGTCTCCACCGGTGAACCTATCGAAGGCGCCGTGGTCGTGATGAGCGACTCGCAGAGCAACAGCTACGACACCACCACCAACGGCAACGGCAACTACCGGTTCACCTCTAGCAACGACCGCCCCATCGTCCCCGGCGACATCCGGATCGCGGCGACCGCCGACGAGTACGACGACAGCGATGTGAAGGTTGTCACCGCCGCCGCGGGGCAGTCGATCACCGTCGACCGGATCACCCTGAAGTCGAACGTGGAGCCGACCCCGTCGGCCACCCCGGAGGCGACCCCGTCGGCGACCGCCGAGGCGACGCCGAGCGGCGCGGCCACCGACGCCCCACCGGTCGACACCCAGAACCTGGCGAACGAGAGCAGCGGCGGGGGGATGGGCTCCTGGCTGCTGATCATCATGGGCGGCCTGCTGGTCGCGCTCGGTGTCGGGGCCATCGTGCTGCTGTTGGTGCGGCGCAAGGACGGCGACGTCGACGACGACCCGGAGCCGGCCGACGACGACCCAGCTGGCGGGCGGACCGCCGCGCCGGGCAGTCGCGGCGTCTACCACGGTGCCGACGACGCGACCCGGGTGGCGATGCCGCCGATGCCGCCCGGGCCGGTCTCTGACGCCACGATGGTGACCCGGCCGTCGCTGTCGGACGCGCCAACGATGCTGCACCAAATGCCACCCATCAAGGACGAGTTCCCCGACCCGTACGGTGCTCCGCCGCCCCCCGGCCCGAACCCGCCGGCCGGGCCCGAGCAACGGTACGGCGCGGACCAGCGCCCGGGCTGGGGCGGACCGCCGACCCAACCCGGCTACGGCTCCGGCCCCGCCGGTGCCACCAGCGTGTACGGCGCGGTTCCCGGCGCCGACCAGCCGGGCGGTGGGGCCCGCCCGGGCGGCACCTACGGCGGCAGTCAGTACGGCGGCAACGCCCCGTCGTCCGGGGCGCCCGGCGCCTACGGCACCCCGCCCTCGTCGGGCGGCCCGTACGGCGGTGCCCCGTCGTCCGGTGGTCCATATGGCGGCAACGCCCCGTCGTCCGGGGCACCCGGCACCTACGGCACCCCGCCGGTACCTGGTCAGTACGGCGAGCCTGCCGGTCGGCCGCCAGCCGACGAGGCCGACGGCTACCGCGGCGGCCGAGGCTACGGCGACGTCGGCGGCGCGGGCTACTCCGGCGCCAGATACGGAGCGGACTCCCCCGCTGGCGGGTACAGCACCGACCGTTACGACGAGCCGACCGGGCGCTACGAGCCGGGCAGCTACGGGCAGTCCGGCCCACCGTACGAATCCGCTGGTTACCCTGGCCCGGATCAGGGGCGTGGCGAGGTGCCGCCGCCACCGCGTGGTCCGGAACCGCCGCAGCCCGGCTACCGGGGCGGCAGCCCCGGCTACGGGCCGGGCGGCGACGGTTACGGCGCAAGTGCCGGTTACGGCGGAAGCTACGGAGAAAGCCCACCCCAGGCCGGCGGTTACCCCGATGCGGGCTACCCGAGCGGTGGCTACGGTGACGACCGGGGCAGTGGATACGGCTCCGACCAGGGCTACGGGTCGGCGGGCTACGCCCCCGGCGGGTCGGCGGGCTACGAGTCCGGCCGGGAACCGGGCGGGTACGGCCCCTCAACCGGTGGCGGCTACGACCAAGGTGGCGGCTACCCGCCTGCCGGCGGCGGCTACGACGACCGCCGCGTCCCGGACCAACGGGACCAACGGGGCGGCTACGACCAGCAGATGCCGTACGGACAGCAGCCCTACGACCAGCAGCCGTACGGCGCCGAGCAGCCCCCTGGCGACCAACCTCGGCACGGTGCCACGCCGCAGGCAGGCAACCGGGGTGAGCGACGTTCCCTCGACTGGCTCGACGACTGACGGCCACTCGAGGCCACATCGACGAGATGGGTCGGACCCGAACGGGTCCGACCCATCTCGTCGGTCAGTCAGCCTGCCGACCGCCCGGTCGGCTCTGGTTCTTCGGCTTACCGGGGGACGGGTCGGGGCGGTCCACCGGCTGAGCCGCGTCGTCGGCGGTCGCGTCGCCGGCGGTCGCGTCGCCGGCCACCGTTTCCTCGGCCGCCGCTACACCGCCGCTGTCTGCCGCGTCCTCGGCTACCGCCTCGCTCTCGGTGACTGCTTCCGTTTCCCGCTCGGTCACCGCAGCAGGCTCGGTCACCGCTTCGGCTTCGTCGCTGTCCGGGTCGACGTCCACCGTCGCCGTGGTCTGCTCCGGCGTACCGGCCGGGGCGTCAATCGCGACCGCGTCGCTGGCCAGCACCCCGACGGCGTCCGGATCCTGCGGGTCTGCCGGCACGTTACGCGGCCCCACCGCGCTGAACAGCGCCGGCAGGGTACCGGTGTGGGCACCCCGCAGCTCGTCCAAGCCGACGCTGAACTGGTCGCGGACCTCCAGCAGCCGGGCCGCCGGGTCGGTCACTCCGATCATGGTCCAGGGCAGTCCGTGCTCCACGCAGAGCGCGGTGAACGCCTTTTCGTGCCCGCGCGGCACGGCGACCATGGCCCGCCCCGCCGACTCGCTGAACAGGAACACGAACGGCATCGAGCCGTCGGTGAACTCCGGCGGCAACGCGATCCGCGCCCCGATCGACCGGCGCAGGCACGCCTCGACCAGTGCCTGGGCGAGCCCGCCGTCGGAGAGGTCGTGGGCCGAGGTGATGTGCCCCACCCGGGCCGCCGCACCGATCACTGTGGCCAGCACCCGCTCCCGGTCCAGGTCGACCTTGGGCGGCGTACCGCCGAGGTGCCGGTGGGTGACCCAGGCCCACTCGGATCCGGAGAGTTCCAGCTCGGTCTCGCCGAGCAGCATGATCAGGTCACCGTCGCTGTGTGACGGCGGGACGAAGCCCATCGGAACGCGCTGCGCCACGTCGTCGAGCACCCCGAGCACACCGACCACCGGGGTGGGGTGGATCGCGGCGGCACCGGTCTGGTTGTAGAAGCTGACGTTGCCGCCGGTCACCGGGATACCGAGCTCGGCGCAACCGTCGGCGAGGCCGCGGACCGCCTCGGCGAACTGCCACATCACGCTCGGGTCCTCGGGGGAGCCGAAGTTGAGGCAGTTGGTGACCGCCACCGGACGGGCACCGGTCACCGCCACGTTGCGGTACGACTCGGCAAGAGCGAGCTTCGCCCCCTGGTACGGGTCGAGCCGGGCGTACCGGCCGTTGCCGTCGACCGACAGGGCGACACCGAGGCCGCTCTGCTCGTCGATCCGGATCACCCCGGCGTCCTCGGGCTGGGCCAGCACGGTGTTGCCCAGCACATACCGGTCGTACTGCTCGGTCACCCAACTGCGGTCGCACAGGTTCGGCGAGGCGATCATCCGCAGCAGGGTTTCCCGCAGCTCGTCCGGGGTGCCGGGGCGGGGCAGCGTCTCCGCCCGGTCGGCCTGCAGCAGGATCAGGTCAGCCGGCTCACGCATCGGCCGGGCGTAGACCGGGCCGTCGTCGGCCAGCGACCCCGGCGGTACGTCGACCACCACGTGGTCACGCCAGCTGATCACCAGCCGCCCGGGGCGACCGTCCGGCTCGGCCGGGGTGACCTCACCGATCGCGGTGGCCAGCACGCCCCACTTCTCCGCGGTGGCGAGCACCGCGTCGAGCTGCGCCGGCTCGACGATCAGCAGCATCCGTTCCTGTGACTCGCTGGCCAGGATCTCGTGCGGCTCCATCGAAGGCTCACGCAGCGGGACCCGCTCCAGCCAGACCCGCATACCGGTGCCGGCAGCGGCGGCGGTCTCGGTGAGCGCGCAGGTCAGGCCGGCACCGCCGAGGTCCTGGATGCCGACGACCAGCCCGGCGTCGTACAGCTCCAGGCACGACTCGATCAGCAGCTTCTCCATGAACGGATCGCCGACCTGCACCGACGGGCGACGCTGCTGGCTGGCGTCGTCGAAGGTGGCGCTGGCCAGCACCGACACCCCGCCGATGCCGTCCCGACCGGTCTTGGCACCCATCAGCACCACGACGTTGCCGGCGCCGGCGGCGGCCTTGTTCTGCAGCCGGTCCACCGGCAGTACGCCGAGGCAGAGCGCGTTGACCAGCGGGTTCCCCTGATAGCAGGGGTCGAACACGACCTCGCCGCCGATGTTGGGCAGGCCCAGGCAGTTGCCGTAACCGCCGACCCCGGCGACGACGCCGGGCAGCACCCGGGCCGTGTCCGGGTGATCGGCGGCGCCGAACCGCAACGGGTCCATCACCGCGACCGGGCGGGCGCCCATGGCGAGGATGTCCCGGACGATGCCGCCGACGCCGGTGGCCGCCCCCTGGTACGGCTCGACGAAGCTGGGGTGGTTGTGCGACTCGACCTTGAAGGTGACGGCAAGGGTGTCGGAGACCCGGATGACGCCGGCGTTCTCCCCGATGCCGGCGAGCATCAGCTCACTGGCCGGGGCCTTCTCGCTGAACTGCCGCAGGTGCACCTTGCTCGACTTGTAGGAGCAGTGTTCGCTCCACATGATCGAGTACATGGCGAGCTCGGACTGGGTCGGCCGGCGGCCGAGGATCTGCTGGATCCGCTCGTACTCGTCGTCGCGCAGCCCCAGCTCGGTGTACGGCTGCAGCTCGCCAGGGGTGTCGGTGGCGCGTTCGACGGTGTCCGGGCCACCGGCGTACCGGTCGACCGGTACGGCGAGGTCGGTCGCTGCCGGGCCGACGGCGGCCGCCGCCTCCGACTGGGTGGTCATGCCGGCACTCCCGCGAGGTACTTGAGGATGGAGGTGAAAAAGCCCAGTCCGTCCCGGGACGGGCCGGTCAGGTCCTCGACGGCGTGTTCCGGGTGGGGCATCAGCCCGACGACGTTGCCGGCGGGGTTGGTGATGCCAGCGATGTCCCGCAGCGAACCGTTGGGGTTGCCGCCGACGTAGCGGGCCACCACCCGGCCGGTCGACTCCAACTCGTCGAGGGTCTGTTGGTCGGCCACGTAGCAGCCTTCGCCGCTCTTGAGCGGGACGAGGACTTCCTGTTTCGGGGAGAACGCGTTGGTGAACGCGGTCCCGGCGGTCTCGATGCGGAGCATCTGGTCCCGGTTGCGGAAGTGCAGGTGCTGGTTGCGGGTGAGCGCGCCGGGCAGCAGGTGGGCCTCGCAAAGGATCTGGAAGCCGTTGCAGATGCCGAGCACCGGTAGGCCGTCACCGGCGGCGGCGACGATCGACTGCATGACCGGGGCGAACCGGGCGATGGCTCCGCAGCGCAGATAGTCGCCGTACGAGAAGCCACCGGGCAGCACCACCGCCTCGACGCCGCGCAGATCGGCGTCGCCGTGCCACAGCCGGACCGGCTCCCCACCGGCGAGCCGCACCGCGCGGGCGGCGTCGCCGTCGTCGAGCGAGCCTGGGAAGGTGACCACCCCGATCCGGGCGCTCATGACGGATCACCGGCTGTCTCAGGCTGCTCAGCCAGCCGGACCTGGTAGTCCTCGATGACCGGGTTGGCCAGCAGCTTGTCCGCGATCTCACGAGCCCGATCCAGGTCGGGCTCGCCGGCAAACTCGATCTCGATCCGCCGGCCGATGCGCACCGCCGAGACGTCGCTGACACCGAGCCTCGGCAGCGCGTTCGCGACAGCCTGACCCTGAGGATCGAGAATTTCCGGCTTGAGCATGACGTCGACGACGACGCGAGCCACGTGGCACTCCTGACCGTGTACGCGTTGGGGGTGCCGGCCTCGAACGGGCCGCGCACCCCTCAGCCTACCTGGTGGCACCGGGTACGACGCACCGGCGGTCGAAGAGCCGAATCGGTGATCGGGCCACAAATCAGCCACGAACCGGTAACGACGACATTCGCCACCGCCGACGGACCGGGTCACTGGGCGGACCGGGCAGCCACGGACGGCCTGCCGCACCCCGTTGGCGACCGCCACCGGACGCAGCGCGGGACCTCGAGGGGCGCGGGACGCCACCGCGGGACATCAATGCATCGTATGACTTCGATTTGATTCTTGTAGATGACCGTCGAAGCGCTTAACGTCATTCGTCAAACGCCCGATGACGACCGTCGGACGGGCGCTGCAACACTCTGCCGCCGGATGACAGGTCCGGCGGCGTGGCTCACCACCCGTACCCCGGGTCGCCCCTCGGAAGGAGCCCCACCCATGCGTGTTCGCCTGGCTGCGGCAGCAGTCGCCACCACCCTGATCGGCCTGCTGGCCACGCCGACCGCGGCGACGGCCGCACCGGAAGAGATCATTGGCGGCGGGACGGTGTCGTCCGCCCCGTGGGCTGCTGCGGTCTTCAGCAACGGCTCGTTCACCTGTTCCGGCACGATCATCGCCGCCAACTGGGTACTCACCGCACGGCACTGTGTCGGCGGCTCGATGTCGGTCCGGATCGGCAGCGTCTACCGCTCCTCCGGCGGCGTCACCCGTACGATCAGCTCCGCGTACGGCCGCTACGACCTGGCGCTGCTCTACTTCTCCAGCCCGGTCAGCACCAGCTACGTGACGCTGTCCAGCAGCTACCCGCCGGTCGGCTCGACCAACAGCATCTACGGCTGGGGCATGACCTGCTACAGCGGCTGCGGCGCGTCGACCCAGCTGAAGACCGCCTCGGTCCAGGTGACCAGCACCAGCGTCAGCGACGCGTACGGCGGCCGGGCGATCCGCAGCACCCGGATCAACGGCAACGCCTGGCGGGGCGACTCCGGCGGCCCGCAGTTCTACAACGGCCAGCAGGTCGGGGTGGCGTCGACCGCCAACGGCGTCAACATCCAGAACTACGGCAGTGTCGCGTACAACCGGTCCTGGATCCGGTCGGTGACCGGCGTCTGATCCGAGCTGAACCTGGTCTGGGACCGACTGGTTCTGGCGCGCGACGGCGCGGACCCCGTGGACTGACCACGGAGTCCGCGCCGCCCTGCTCCAACCGGCTGTGCGGCATCCGGTCGCTACCGGCTGGTGCCGGCGAGCGCCGCCACCAGCGCTCGGGCGCTCTTGACCAGCTCGCTCGACCCACGACGCGCCGCCACGGTGGTCACCTGCGGAATCTCGCCGCTCGCCCCGCACCGCAGCACGCACTCCACCGCAAGGGTCAGCAACTTCCCTACCCCCCGCGCCACCGGTTCGCCTTCGAGCAGGTTGGGGAGCGCGCCTCGACACACCGACCACACCGTGGCGTACGCACCGGTAGCGGCCATCTCCCTCAGAGTCTCGACTGCCCGGCTGAGAGTCACAAACGAATACCCCTCGGGACCAAGCTTCACGATCTGCCGGCCGAGCAGTTCGCCGTTGAGGTCACCGCGGGCAGCCAGGACCAGGATCGCGTCAATCGCCGCCGCGCGTTCCCGAGGACGGTCGGCGTCCATGGCCAGCGCGAGTCTGAGATGCAGGGCGAAATCGGCCGGGCCGCCCGACTCGGCCAGTTGCGGAAGCAGACGCATCCAGGCCCGCCTGTCCCGCTCCGTGTAGGGCTCACGAGCGCTGTAGTCGTAGTAGCAGTTCGCCACCCTGTCCCGGTGGTGCGGCAACGTGGCCACCCAGGCCGCCAACTGGTTGCGGCACTGCCGGTCCCACCTCGTGCCGGTGCGGAAGAGCCGCTCGGCGTCGGCCGGTAGCTGTAGATCGGTCACGGCCGCGGGCAGGTCGATCAAGTTGTGCACGATGTTGTAGGCACTGATTTTTTCCCAGTCGTCCGGTGTCGACGGCTGATGCGGGTAGCCGCCGGCCCGTAGCCAGCTGGACAGGCGGCGACCGGCGTCGCCCGGCAGCCTGTCGGCCGCATCGATGATCCGCTCGTCGGTGGTGGGAATGACCCGCAGCAGGGCCTGACCCAGATCGGCCGATCGCGCGGCGATGCCACGCTCGGCATACCCCGTCAGGCGCTCCACGAGTACCGCCGCGTCGAGGGCTCCGGTGGCGTCGGTCGGGACCGCCAGCAGGTACGGAAGGTCACCGGCGCGTACCGCCCCGGCGACCTCCCGAATACGTGCGGCGAGCAGCTGACCTGGGGGCGAGAGCTCGCCGCGGCAACAGCAGCAGCGCGCAACGAGCCAGTCGTCGTCCGGCACCGCTCCGGTCACCGCCTGGACGACGACCCACAGGTGTTCGGGTGTGCAGTCACTCGGCCGTCCCGGTACCCGCCGTACGACGGGGACCAGCGCCGCGGCGAGCCCGGCCCGGTTGCGGGCCGAGTGGCGGACGAGTCCGTCGAGCGCCTGCTCGAACACCACGATGTCCTGACTGCCGGCCAGCACGGCCGCCACCTGTTCGGCGACCTCGGCGGGCGTGCCGAGCGGTTCGGGCACTGCGGCGGGTGCCTCGACCAGCGGCAGCGTCTCGACGTACGGCTCGTCGCACCGCGCCACCGGTCCGAACAGGTCAGCGGCCTGCGCCAACAGTGCGGGCGTCAGCCGGGCCGCCGCTGCCGCAAGGGCAGTCCGGATCGGCTCGTCGGCACCGGCGTGCTCCGCCGCCGACGCGGTATCCAGATGCCGGGCGACCACCTTGAGCGCCTGCTCCTGCACAGCGATGTCCGGATGTCCGAACGCCAGAGCTGCCGATCGCACCAGCTGGCCGGCTCGTGCCGGGTCTCGTCGCGCTGTCCGGTCGAGCCACGTCAGGTGCGCCCGGATGAGCTTCTTGTCCGCTCGGCGAAGGAGTCGTCGGGTCGTTTCGGTGACCAGCTCCGGCTCGATCAGGCCGGCCTCGTCAAGCTCGGCGAGGCGGACCCGGGCGTACTCGGCCACCGGAACCCACAGGTCCAGAAAGGTGAGATAGTCGCGGCCCACTGCGGCATGTTGCGCCAAGGCGGGGGGTAGGTCGTTGATCATCTCGAGGCAGCTCCGCAGCTCCCTGCGTTCGCTCGTCTGCCGGACCCGCTCCAACCACCCCTGCAGCCTCGTCGACCAGTACTCCGCCGCCAGGGCACGCCACCGCGGATCATCAGCGATCAACCGCACCAGCGCCTTGTCCCCTCGCGGCGAGCAGAGATGGCCCCAGTCCACTCGGCGGAAGACGAGGTCGACGACGTAGTCGCCGCTGATCAGGCCAGCCTCGATGAGTTCGGCCTGTGCAGAGTCCGACATATATCTGTCTGGGTTCGTTCGGGCGATAGGCAACAGGATCGGGGCGAGCGGATCGTTTCGCACCCGTTCTCCGAATGTCATGCCGGGCGGGTTGGGGACCAGATCCGGGTCCCCGCCGTACCATCGGGCTGAGAGCCAGTTGAGCAGGAACGAGCGGGAGGTCGGCGGGGGGCAGCCGGTGCGCCGGATCAGGTAGTCGGCAAGCGGGAAGAGTTTCCTTGCACTGTCGATCGCGGCGACCAGCTCGGTCTGCTGCTCGGCCGTCCAGTGGTCGACCACCTCGACCACCCACCGGTGCGGCCCAGCGGTCTTGTTCTTGTCGTCCTCCCAACTGATGTCAGCCTTCTGGCAGTAGTGGTTCTCCATCCGGGTGAGCCATTTTCCGGCTGTGCTGGGGTCGGGTTGCGCGGCGAATTCGGCGGCGAGGCGCGCGAACCGCTCCGGCTGAGGCAGTTCCTCCCACTTGTGACACAGCAGTGCCGTCCGGAACTCGGCAAGCGTCTCGGCATGTCCGGCGCGCTGCGCCGAGGTGAGCTTTCTCATCGCCCGGCCCACCCCGGCCACGTCACCAGCGACGATCCGGTCCATCATGTCCACTGTAGCCTCACATCGAGTTCGTGGTGATACGGGCGGCGAGCACGTGCTTGCACGGCCCCCGTCCGCCCTGGTACTTCGCCCACCAGAGGCAGGTGCAGCTCACCCAGCCGGCGGCACCGAACCGTACGGTGTGGATCTCCTTGCCCGTACCGACGGTCGCCAACCCGTCGGCGATCGTGACGGCACCGGCTGCGACCAGCTTGCGCGCTGCCCGCAGCCGCGGATTGAACCTTTCGACCTGCTGCGGCCGGTACGGCAGGTCGCGGTGGAAGTGCGACTGCTCGGCGAGGTCATAGCCGACCTGACCTGCCGTGCCCAGGGTGGTCAGGGCTGCCCGGACCCGGTGTGACGGCAGGTCCGCCATCCGGGCCAGCTGGTCGACATCGATCGTCGGGTCCCAGGCCAGCAGCGCGGACACCAGGGCGGCGTCCTCGGTCGCCGTCGAAGTGGCCAGATCGTCGAGCACCCCGCCCTCGCCGGAGAAGCCCCGTGCCGCCGCCGGCGAGAGCATCAAGGTCAGCCGCATCCCCGGCAGCCGTGCCTCCCACGCGACGGGCCCGAGGGTCCCGTCGGCTGGGGCGTAGATCCGGACGGCGTCCGCGTACGGTAGGACCGGCCACAGCGTGGTCAGCCGCTCGACGCCGGGCAGGCCGATCGTGCCCGGTCCGGGGCGGGTGGCCGGGCGCAGGCCGCGGCCGGTCACGCTCACCCAGTGCGTGGTGCCGATGACTGACCGGGTGGTAGGGCGTGGCGCTGCCCGCAGGACCGCCTCCGCGTCCGCCGGCGACACCTCCGCCCGCAGGCTCAGCCCGGTGGCCAGCACCTGCGCCTCGGCGAAGCCGCGCACCCACCGCGACGGCAGGGGTACCTGCTTTTCCACGTACCGCCCGTCGAGCGTCGTGACGGCAACCTCGTCCGCCCCGACGAGCAGGTGCAGCGGCGTGGCAGCACCGACCCGGTTGAGCGCTCGGCGGAAATCCGAGTTGACGTCGACGTTGGTGGTGCCGTGCCGGATCACCTCGCCGTCCAGGCCGTCGTCGAGGATGTCGAGGCGGGCGTAGACCCCGCAGCATCCGGAGAAGGACTCGATCCGCAGCCGGTCGCCGTTGGCCGTGACCACCGGGTCCAGCGAGGCGGCGAGCTGTGGCCGGTAGTAACGCGTCGCCGCCACGTCGGCGACGACGAGGAACGCGGTCGCGGCAGCGACGGGGGCGGTAAGGAAACCTGTGAACAGCTGCGGATGCGTCACCGGGCCCTCGGGGGTCACCCCGCCGGATGTCTCCAGCAGCATGGTCAGCCGGCCTGCATCTCCCTGGAGGCGGGAGAGCCCGCGGTACGCGTAGTCGTAGTCGGACACGGCGGCAATCCTGGCAGGAGTGCCCAAGAACCGCCCAGTAGCCCCAACCAGCCAAGAAACGGATGAACTGCCGTTTCGTTGGCGAGGAGGGCCGTCGCTCCGCGGCCGTGGATCCTCTATTCCCGGCAGTTGACTAGTGCCTGCCCAGCGGGTGTCCGCTGACCGTTAGCTGGCGCGGGCTCCGCTGAGGTACCAAGTGGCCGCGCTGTGCCGTTTGACGGATGGCGCAGGCCCCACCAATGCCCGCGAGCAGGGCACACCATCACTCATAGCATCGGTTCCGTGCTGATCGTGACGACGAACGATCTACCGGGATACGAGATCCGGATCGTGCTGGGTGAGGTGGTCACCTCGGTGGTCCGCTCGATCAACCCCTTCAAGGAAGGCGTCAAGGCGCTGCGGGGCGGCAAGTCCGACCCGGGCGGACCGGCCAGCCTCACCAAGTACCGGACCGAGATCATCGGCAAGCTGGGCGATGCCGCCAAGAAGAAGGGCGCGAACGCCGTCATCGGAATGCGGTTCGACACCCGGCAGGTGGGCAGCACCCACATGGAGCTCTGCGCGTACGGGACGGCCGCCGTGGTGCTGCAGCTCCGGCCCGACGCCGGCGACGACTCGAAGCAGTCCAAGGTCGACGCGAGTCACTCCGACGCCAGCGCCGGCAACGACACCAGCGGCTCGGCCGGCTCCGGCGGCAGATAGGTCCACCGAATCGGGGCCGGCAGCAGCTAGCTCTACAGGATCGGGGCCGGTTGGTAGGCGGCGGCCACCGGGTGGTCGGCGACCACCGCGGCCACCCGGTCCGCCACCGCCCGCACCTGCGACGGCGCGGCGCCGACGAAGCCAGCCCGGTCGGCGACCACCAGGGCGATCTCGTCCCGGCTCAACCCGAGCCGCCCGTCGGCGGCGAGCCGGTCGAACAGGTCGTTGTCGGCGGCACCCTGCTCCCGCATGGCCAGCGCCACCGCGACCGCGTGCTCCTTGATCACCTCGTGCGCTGTCTCCCGGCCGACGCCGCCACGCACCGCCGCGACGAGAATCCGGGTGGTGGCCAGGAAGGGCAGATAGCGGTCGAGTTCCCGGGCGACCACCGCCGGGTACGCGCCGAACTCGTCAAGCACGGTGAGGAAGGTCTGGAACAGCCCGTCGGCGGCGAAGAACGCGTCCGGCAGCGCCACCCGACGTACCACCGAGCACGAGACGTCGCCCTCGTTCCACTGGTCGCCAGCGAGCTCGCCCACCATCGACAGGTAGCCCCGGATCACCACGGCCAGCCCGTTCACCCGCTCGCTGGAGCGGGTGTTCATCTTGTGCGGCATGGCGCTGGAGCCGACCTGCCCGGGCCGAAAGCCCTCGGTGACCAGCTCGTGGCCGACCATCAGCCGGATGGTGGTGGCCAGCGAGGACGGGGCGGCGGCGACCTGGGCCAGGGCGGAGAGCACGTCCAGGTCGAGGGATCGGGGGTAGACCTGGCCGACGCTGTCCAGCACCCGCCGGAAGCCGAGGTGACCGGCGACCCGGCGCTCCAGCTCGGCGACCTTGGCGGCGTCACCGTCGAAGAGGTCCAGCTGGTCGGCGGCGGTGCCGACCGGCCCCTTGACGCCGCGCAGCGGGTAGCGGTCGATCAGGTCGGTCAACCGTTCGTACGCGATGAGCAGTTCCTCGGCCGCCGACGCGAACCGCTTGCCCAGCGTGGTGGCCTGGGCGGCGACGTTGTGTGAGCGGCCGACGAGGACCAGATCGGTGTGCTCGACGGCGAGCCGGGCCAGCCGGGCCAGCGTGCTGACGACCCGGTCGCGGATCAGTTCCAGCGATGCCCGGATCTGCAGCTGTTCGACGTTCTCAGTCAGGTCCCGGGAAGTCATCCCCTTGTGGATGTGCTCGTAACCGGCGAGCGCGCTGAACTCCTCGATCCGGGCCTTGACGTCGTGCCGGGTGACCCGCTCGCGCTCGGCGATGGCGACCAGGTCGACCTGGTCGACGACCCGCTCGTACGCGTCGATCACCCCGTCCGGCACCGCGATGCCGAGGTCGCGCTGGGCGCGCAGGACGGCGAGCCAGAGCCTGCGCTCCAGCCGGATCTTCTCCTGCGGGGACCAGAGATCGGCGAGCTCGACGGAGGCGTACCGGGCGGCGAGCACGTTGGGAATCTGCGGACGCGATGTCACGTACGGCAGTCTGACATGCCGACCTGCCGGCACCGCCGGGCAGCCGGCGAGCACCCGCGGACCGCTGACCCTCTCGGCGTTCCTCGTGCTCCGTAGCTGCACCAGCACCCTGGCAGTCGGTCGCGATCTGACCGATCTGGCCAATCTAGCGATAATTGCGTAACTGGTCGCATTTTCTCTCGTTCAGCCTGTCGTTGCCGAATTCTTCCGGCCACACCACTCCTGCTCCTGCCCGCCAGTGCGAGTCGTATCCCCACCTGGCGCGGTGTGATGCCGAAGTCCGAGACGAGGAACTGTGCGTACCACCACACGCCGCAATACATCCATGCTCACCGTCGCAGCCCTGGCCGGAGCGCTCGCCAGCCTGTCCGTGTCCGGGCCCGTCACGGCAACGGAAGGTGACGGGCACGCCGTCGGCGTCCGGTTCGACCTCGCCGCAGACATTCTCGGCACCACCGTGATCGACGCGGACGCCGTCGTCGGCAGCGCCACCGCCCCGCCGAAGCCCGGCACCGACAGCGGACCCGCGATCGAGGTCGTCCTGCCGACGGCCGTCGGTGTATCAGCCAGCGGGACGGTCGAGGAGGTGTCCGTCACCAGATGGCCGTACCACAGCACCGGGTCCGGCACGGTCAGCGACCTGGCCGTCAGTGTTCTCGGCGTACCCGCGCTGACGGTGACCGAAGCTTCCGCCTCGGTGAGCTGTGGAGCGGACCGGCGGGCGGCGGTGGAGACGGCGCTCGACGGGCTGACCGTGTTCGGTGCAGCCGTCAGCCTGCCTGTCGAAGGGTCACCGATCACGTCGAGCCGGCCGCTGCCGGTTACCGGGCTGACCGGCGCACGGCTGACCGCGAGCGTCACCGGAACCGAGATCCGCGAGCTCGGCACCCGCGTCACCGCCGTCACCGCCGCCACGGCGACCTTCGAGATCACCGGCGACACGGCCGATGGCTCGGTCACGGTTTCGGCCGGCACGGTGACCGTCGCCGAGGTGGCGTGCGCGCGGCCAGCACAGCCGGCCGACCCGGAAGCAGCAGGACCTACGGGCGTCGACACGCTCACCGACTCCACGTATCGCAGCGCTGCCACGCCCTGGATCGACTCGGTGAACCCCGGTGAAGGAACCGCCGCCGGCGGCACCACGGCGACGGTAAGCGGTACTGGCTTCGTTCCCGGGCAGACCCGGGTGACAATCTGCGGCCAGACGCTCGGGCCGGAGGTCGTCATGGTCAGTGGCGCGTTCAACGTGTTGACCTTCCCGACCCCAGCCTGCGAGGCCGGCGAGACGACGATCTCCGTCCGCACCCCGGTCGGCACCTCCAACGAGATCGCATTCCGGTACGTCGGGGAAGGACCGCCGGTGAGCGACGAACCGGGCGACGGCACCTCGGATGACGGCCTTCCGGTCACTGGGCGCACGCTGGGTCCGCTCGTTGTCAGCGGCCTTCTGGCGATCCTGGTTGGCGCCGCCCTGCGGTTCGCCGCCGGCGGACTACTCGGCCCCGGGACGCGACGGATCGGCGACGTCCGCCCGCCGCAGGCACTTTCGTATCAGCCGCCGACCGAGTAGATGCTCCACGGCCAATGGTCACCCTTGTGTTGGCCGACCAGAGTAAATGCGCATCAGGGTGATGGAGTCGGTTGAGCCCGGCTGCCATCCGACGACCGGGACGCCAGTTTATGATCGGACCATAAGGAAATGCTGTCCAGCAGGATTCACCGTAGGGCCGGCCAGGAAAATGCCGCCGGACAGTGGTAGCGTTCGAGCCCCTGCACGTTCATGTCCGAGAAGGACATATGCCGGTCCGGCAAGGACAGCCCGGTCAAGACCTACCAGTCCGCCGCCCGTCCAGGTGGCGGCCGAGATGGCGTCCGGCGGGTCGCGTATCGTGGGGAAGCCGTCTGCCGCCGTCGAGGAGCTGCGACCTGATGATCTCCGCAGACCCTGCCGCTCCCGCTGGGCACCGATTGCAGGCCGGGCACCAGCTGGAAACCGGGCACGGTTCGATCGTTCTGCCGACCTTCCTGCCCGACGGCACACGGGCCTCGGTCCGCGCGGTCGACAGCCGTGATCTGGCAACAGTGGGAATCCAGGCGGTGATGGTGAACGCCATGCACCTGGCGCAGCGCCCCGGGCTCCAGGCCGTCCGACGGGCCGGCGGGCTACACCACTTCATGGCCTGGGACGGTGTGATCGTCTCAGATTCCGGCGGGTTTCAGATCCTCTCCCTGATCCGCAAACGGGGACAAGTCGGGTCAATTCGATCGAACGGGGTGACTTTCCAAGAGTCGCCGGACACGAAGAAGATCGTGCTCACCCCCGAGAAGGTCATCGAATGGCAGTTCGGCCTCCGATCCGACGTGGTGATCGCCCTCGATGACTGTACCGGCCCGGAGGACTCCCCGGCTCAGCAGCTCGCTTCCACCGAGCGCACGATCCGCTGGTTCCGGCAGGCCCGACAGGCGTACGACCTCCAGTGTCGGCAGCGCCGGACATCGGAGCCGCCCCTGTTGGTCGGGGTGGTCCAGGGCGGTACCGATCCGACGCTGCGCCAACGCTGCGTCGACGCCCTCGTCGAGTCGGGGGCGCAGGGGTTCGGATTCGGCGGCTGGCCGCTGAACTCCGCTGGCGAGTTGGAGCGCGACATGTTCGCCCTGCTCGCCCGGATCACTCCACCCGACGCGCCGCTGTTCGCCCTCGGAGTCGGCCGGCCCGAGCATCTGGTCTCCCTCTGCGAACTCGACACTCGATGGATCTTCGACTGCACGATCCCGACCCGGGATGCCCGGCATGGCCGCCTTTACGCGTTCAAACCTGATATCGCCAGCCGGCAGCTCACTCCGGATCGGAGCTTCTACCAGAACATCTACATCCTCGACGAGGAGAATTCCCGCAAGGACCAGCCGATCTGCCCGACCTGCGACTGTCCGACCTGCCAGCGGTACAGCCGCAGCTATCTGCACCACCTGTTCCGGGTGAAGGACGGACTGGCGGACCGGCTCGCCACCCTGCACAATCTTCGCTTCTACACCCGCCTGCTGGAGATGATCCGGTCCGGCCAGCTTGCCGGATCCGCCGCACCCGAGCCGGGCGGGCAGGGATGACCGGCCGGTGACCGCACCTCCACCGGACCAGGCGCCGGACCACGACCAACCACTGGCCAGGCTGCGACCAGCAGGTGCCCACCCGCCGGGCATCACCGCGTCCCCAGCACGAACCGCCGAACCTCCCGCCGTCCACAAGGTGATCGCCCGGATCACCTCGGCCGCCAAATACCGCGACATCCACCCGGAGACCATTGTCGACCTGGTACGGCGGGAAGGGCGGGGCACCGGCGACCCGGCCGAGCTGGAACGGCGGGTCCGGGCCCGGTTGCACAAAGTGGCTGCGTTGCATCTGCTCACCGCCCGGCCACCGGCGCTACGACGGGCGGTCGACCGAGCCGATCTCGACGATCCCCAAGGCCGGCGGGACTGGTGCCGGCAGATACTGGGCGGCCACTTCTCCACCGCCGAGCGTCTGCCCGACCTCGACGACTTCTACCCCGTCCTGTTCGGACTGGTACCGCCGCCACGGACGGTGGCGGACCTCGCGTGCGCGCTGAACCCGTTCACCCTGCCCTGGTTGAGGCAGCTCAGCGAGGCCCGGTACGTCGGCTACGACTTCAACGCGTCGTTCGTAGGGTTGGGTAACGCATTTCTGGCGCGAGCCTACCCGGACTGCGAGGTGCAGCACGAGGATGTGCTCGCCGACGGCCGGCAGGTGAGCGCCGACCTGGCGCTACTGCTCAAGACGTACCACTGCATGGAGGGACGCCGTACTGGTGCCGGGCAGGCGCTCATCGACCGACTGGACTGCCGCGACGTGGTGGTTTCGTTCCCCACCCGGGCCATGAACGGTCGAGCTGCGGTCTTCGTGTCTCGACATGTCGAGGAGCTCGCCGAGCTGGCCCGCGATCGGGGTTGGCGCATTTCACGGGCCAGCCTGGCGTCGGAGGAGCTGATAGCGATCCACAAGGGGTGAGACCAGGTGGTCTCAGTCCTCCCTGAGCCGCGACTCCGCTCGTTCCAGTTCTTCTGAAGGCTCAGCGAAAGCTACTTCTGAATGATGTAGACCAGCTCGTTGCCAATTTCCAGTTGCCGAAAGCTGTATGACCGCTCCCGGACCTGCGACTCAAAGTTCCGCGAATAGGTCTGGAACATCCCTTTCGACCGCTGACCGAGAGATCTGGTCGGAAAGGTAGCCACGATGATCGGCGAGTTGACGAGGTCGATCGCTTCCCAACCGGATCCCCTGCGCTGAGTTTCCAGGCAGGGCAACGTCTTCAGCAGCAGTGTGACATCGATCGGCTCGCGAGCGCGATCCTCAAGGATGTCAGCCACCCCCACCCGGTGTTTTACACCCAATCTCGTCAGCACGGAACCCACGAAGTCGATCAGGCGGGCGTCGATGTCGGACGCGACGTACACGGCCTGCTCGGGTAGGCCCATCCACGGCACAGCCAGCGGGCTGAGGCCGCAGGCTAAATCACGCACCGTACTCGGCTCGGGCAGTTCACGGAAGACTTCTTGGTAGAACCCCGTCAGGTGTGGCAGCCGCTCCCGGGTGGATAGATGCACCGTCATCGCACGTCGGAGGGCCGCCTGTACCGCTTCGTCGTCTCCGGTGTCAACGGCAGATTCGATCTGCCTGAGTAACGCTGCATAGTTGGGCGGCTTGGGCGGTAGAAACGCACCGTAAATCTCATGTAGCCCGCGCTTGGTGCGTTTCACCGCATCGGGAACATCGCCGCGAGCCGCGACGAGAGCTGCTCCGGCCAGACGTCGCACGGTGGCTGAAGCCACCGTCTGGTAGCGCCGACTCTTCACGATGGCCTGCTCGATCTCGTCGACTCGGCTGTCGCCCGCAGATTGCGTCATTGCTTGATCCATAGTGCACGAAGGCGGTCTGCGCCACCCGGCCGACCGCGTTGGGAATGCCCGGAATCCTGGCACCACCCCTCCTCAGGATCTCCACCGCCCAGAGCGGACCGGGGAAGTGGGCAAATTTCCCCCAGGTTCATCCCGAGAATCACCTCCGACCTTCCCCGTCCGTACCTGACGCGATCCCGGCCGTGCGCTTTCCAACCACGCTCAGGACGACGGTCTTCAGCCAACGCCTCTCGTGGTGGTGTGAGGCTTGTTTCCGCAACCGGCACCGAAGGGTCAAGCAGCCTCCATCTCCATGCAGCACCACGGTACGTGACGCTGCCACCCGGCTTCGAAACTAGCAAGATCATGACCTCGGGTGCGGGCGGCTTCCCGGGTCACCAGCAGCGAGTGGACGTACCGGGCATGCCGCACGCAGCGGCCGGGACCAGGGACAAGATGGACACATTACGGCAGAGCCTATGATCGGTCCATGGCGCTGACTAAGCTCGGGCAGGCGCAGGCCAAGCCTGACGGGACACTCGACACCTTTCCGATCACGGACAGCTCGCAGGAAATCACGATCGACTGCCGGGAGTTCACCTGCCGCTGCCCCATCACGGGGCAGCCGGACTGGGCGACCATCCGGATCGACTACCGTCCGGGTGACCGGGGTGTGGAAACCAAAAGCCTCAAGCTCTACCTGGAGACCTTCCGGGATGAAGGCATCTTCCACGAGCACCTGGCCACGAGGATGCGGGATGATCTGGTAGCCGCACTCGACCCCGTCTTTCTCAAGGTCACGGTTGACTTCAACGTCCGGGGCGGCATCGCGCTGGCAGCGTCGAGCACCTACCGGCGCTGAGCCACGGCCGCCTGATGAAGGGCCTGTCTGAACGCCCACAACGCTTGGCTTCCTCCCCGCCCGCAAGGAACGGGTATTCCCCTGGTCACCAACGGAACAACACCCCACTCGAATGGACTGATACGAGGACTCCGCTCCCGGCCGGAACGCCGGCCCTGAGCGAGGCTCCGGCGGCACGCTGGGTATGCTTGCCAGCTGGCTAGACCTGTGCCGATGGACGGGGGTGGAAGGTGACGGAGCACCTGCCGACAGGGACGCGGAATGCTGTGGTGCTGCTCAGCGGCGGCCTCGACTCCACGACGGCGCTCGCGATCGCGATACACGAGGGCTACCGGGCCCACACGCTCAGTTTTCGGTACGGGCAGCGACACACTGTCGAACTTGACGCCGCCGCCCGCGTGACGAAGGCGCTCGGCGCGGCCCAACACATCGTCGCCGACATCGATCTGCGGGCCTTCGGCGGGTCCGCACTGACCGACGACGCGCTCGCGGTACCGCACCGTACCAACCCCGACGAGATGGACGACACCATCCCGGTCACTTACGTACCGGCACGCAACACGATCTTCCTATCGTTCGCGCTGGCCTGGGCGGAGACCCTGAACGCGTCGGACATATTCATCGGGGTCAACGCACTGGACTACAGCGGCTACCCGGACTGCCGCCCTGAGTACATCGCTGCGTACGAGGCGATGGCCAATCTTGCCACCAAGGCCGGCGTCGAGGGGCAACAGCGGTTGCGCATCCACACCCCGCTGATCCGGCTGACCAAGGCCGCGATCATCCAGCGGGGCCTGGAGCTGGGGGTCGACTTCGCCTGGACTCACAGCTGCTACGACCCGATCGACGACAGGGCCTGCGGCAGCTGCGACTCCTGCCTGCTCCGTCAACGCGGTTTCGCCGAGCTCGGCATGATCGATCCTGCCATCTCCGGCGACGGATGATCGGCGTGTACCGGGTCAAGGAGATTTTTTACACGCTTCAGGGCGAGGGTACGCATGCCGGTCGCCCCGCAGTATTTTGCCGATTCACTAGTTGCAACCTCTGGACCGGGCGGGAACGCGATCGACATCGTGCGATCTGCCAATTCTGCGATACCGACTTCGTCGGCACGGACGGCACCGGGGGCGGGCGGTTCTCGTCCGCCGCCGAGCTGGCCACCGCCGTCGCCGAGGCTTGGCGAGGGCGGGCGCACCCCCGCAGCCGACGGTATGTGGTGTGCACCGGCGGCGAACCCTTGTTGCAGCTGGACGAGGCGGCCGTGACCGCCCTGCACGAAGCAGGCTTCGAGGTCGCGGTCGAGACCAACGGCACTCTGCCCGCACCTGCGGGCATCGACTGGATCTGTGTCAGTCCCAAGGCCGGCGCGAATGTGGTACTCACCCGGGGTGACGACCTGAAGCTCGTCTTTCCCCAGCCGGAGGCCGACCCGGCTCGCTTCGAGCACCTCGACTTCGGCCATTTTCTGCTGCAGCCGATGGACGGGCCGGATCGAGTCGCCAATACTGCGGCTGCGGTGCGGTACTGCCTAGAGAATCCGCAGTGGCGTCTGAGTTTACAGACTCACAAATACATTGGGATTGCCTGATGGAGATCTTTCGGGAGTTCACCTTCGAGGCCGCACACCGGCTGCCTTACGTACCCGAAGGCCACAAGTGCGCCCGCCTGCACGGACACTCGTACCGGGTCACCGTGCACGTCAGTGGCCAGGTCGGAGCGCGAACCGGTTGGGTGATCGACTTCGGTGACCTCAAGCAGGCGTTCGCACCGGTCCGAGAGCAACTCGACCACCACTATCTCAACGAGATCGCCGGGCTGGAGAACCCGACGAGCGAAGTGCTGGCCCGATGGATCTGGCAGCGACTTGCCGGTCAGTTGCCGTTGTCAGCGGTTACGGTCCGGGAAACCTGCACCTCCGGCTGCGTCTACCGAGGCGAGGACTGAGCACGCCCGACTCTACGGGTGGTCGGGCCCCCGCAGCGGCTGGGGTCGCGTCAGGCCCCACCGACCGAACCTACCGACGCGTAACATTACGCTAAGGTAGGCCCGACGTTCCGATCTGGAGGGGTATGCGATGACCGAGTTCGACCCGGCCAACTTCGCGTCCATCGACGCCAAGGAGTTCAGCAAGCTGGTCAAGACCACCCCGGATTCCAAGATCGCCGAGGTGATGCAGGGCGACCTGCGCGGCAAGGTCCTCGACGAGGTGTTCAACCGGATGCCCGTGCTGTTCCGTCCGGAGAAGGCCGGCGCCACCAGCGCGGTGATCCACTGGAACATCACCGGCCGACCGGACGGCGGCACCGACACCTACGAGATCGTCGTCGACAACGGCACCTGCGTGGTATCCCCGGCCGCCGAGCGCGAACCGCGGCTGAGCCTGACCCTCGGACCGGTCGACTTCCTCAAGGTCGTCGCCGGCACGGCGAACCCGATGATGATGTTCATGACCGGCAAACTCAAGGCTAAGGGCGATCTCGGACTTGCCGCCCAGATCCCCAACCTGTTCGACATCCCCAAGAGCTGACCACCGATCCGTAACCCCGCCTGATACGTGTCCTGTATCAGCGGGGTCGACCATCCCTCCGACCGGTCACGCCCGCAGCTGGGGGTGTGTGCCGGTGGACCTGCCGTTCCTGATTTCCACGCTGACCCGACGCGGGGTGCTCACCCCCGGCTCGCCGGTGCGGACCGTCGCCCAACTCGCCGCACTGCGTCGCTGGGGGTTCACCCTCGTCGGCGAACTGCGCCAGGCCGCCGCCCGCGATCCGCGCCGGGTCGCGCTCATCGACGACGGCGGACGACAGCTGACCTACCGGGAGCTGCTGGACCGCGCCGAGCGGTTGGCGGGCGCGCTGCGTACCGCGCTGGACGTCTCCGCCGGGGACCGGATCGGCCTGCTCTGCCGCAACCACCCCGACATGGTGGCCGCGATGGTCGCCGCCGGACTACTCGGCGCGGACACCGTACTGCTGCACACCGGGCTGGCCGGGCCGCAGCTCGCCGCCGTCGCCGATGAGCTGCGGCTGCGGGTTCTGCTGCACGACCGCGAGTTCGGCGAACAGGTCGTCGAGGTCGACACCGCAGTGATCCGGGTCGACGAGACCCGGGTCGCGCAACTGCAGCGCGACGCGCCGACGGACACCCGGCTGGAGCCGCCGCGCCGCGACGGCCGCACCATCGTGCTCACCTCCGGCACCACCGGCACCCCGAAGGGCGCCCGGCGACGGACCCCGACCGGGTTCGGACCGCTGGCGTCGATCATCGACCGGATCCCGCTGCGGGTCCACGACCGGATCATGATCGCGACGCCGGTCTTCCACACCTGGGGGTACGCCGCCCTGCAGATCGCGTTCGCGCTGCGGGCCACGGTGGTGCTGCACCGACGATTCGAGCCGGTAGCCGCGCTGGCCGCCGTCGACCGGCACGACTGCACCGCGTTGTTCGCCGTGCCGGTGATGCTGCAACGGCTCCTGCACGACGTACCGGAGTCTCGGCAGCAGCCGACCGGGCTGCGGGTGGTCGCGGTCAGCGGATCGGCGCTCGGCGGCGGCATCGCCACCCGGTTCATGGACCGGTACGGCGACGTGCTCTACAACCTGTACGGGTCGACCGAGGTCTCCTGGGCGGCCATCGCCACCCCGGCCGACCTGCGCCGGGCACCGAACACCGCCGGCCGGCCGCCGTACGGCACCCGGCTGGCGGTGCTCGGGCCGAACGGCGAACCGGTGCCGACCGGGCAGGTCGGGCAGATCTTCGTCGGCAACGAGCTGCTCTTCGACGGCTACACCACCAGCGACGACGGCACGGCCGAACGCCGGCACGGGCTGCTCGGCACCGGCGACCTCGGCCACGTCGACGCCGACGGGCTGCTCTTCGTCGGCGGCCGGGCCGACGACATGATCGTCTCCGGCGGGGAGAACGTCTTCCCGTCCGACGTCGCCGACCTGCTGGCCCAGCTACCGCAGGTACGCGAGGCCGCGGTGGTCGGCCTGCCCGACGCGGAGTACGGCCAGCGGCTCGCCGCGTACCTGGTGCTGCACCCGGAGGAGACGCTCGACGCCGAGGCGGTCCGGGAGTACGTGCGCCGCTACCGCGCCCGGTTCGCCGTCCCCCGGCATGTGATCTTCCTGTCGGCGCTGCCGCGCAACGCCGCCGGCAAGGTTGTCACCCGGGACCTGCCCCGGCCCTCGGGCAGCTGACCCCCGGCCCGGACTTGGTGAACCCCGGCACTCACGGCTGGCGCAGATGCTGCGCCACCCGCTGATGGTCCCGGAACCGCGCCCGCGCCGCCCGCTGGGCCGGGTCCTGCTCCGGCGCGGCGTCGATGTGCGCCGAGCGGGCCGCCTCCGTACGGTTGGCGTACTCGACCGGCGGCAGGCCGCGCAACGCGCGTACCACGCCGGGGCTGGCGCCGACCCGCCGCGCCTCCGCGACGATCTGTTCCTTGTCGGCGGGAAAGTCCAGCTCGTTCAGGCTGTCCAGCACGTCCTGGTAGCTCGTCCCCATGCGCCGGGGCGTACCCGCCGAGCGGGCCGCTATCCGGCCGGCACGGGGTGATCCGGCACCCGGGTCAGGGCAGGGTGATCCGGCCTTCGGCGGCGGCCAGGGCGATGTCCGCCCGGAAGTGCCCACCGGGCAGGTCGACCCCGGCCAGCAGCCGGTACGCGGCGTCCCGCGCGCCGGCCAGGTCGGCACCGACGCCGGTGGCGCTGAGCACCCGACCACCGGCCGAGACCAACCGCCCCGTGGCGTCGCGGGCGGTGCCGGCGTGGCTGATCCCGGCCTGCCCGGCACCGGTGATCACGTCGCCGGTGCGGGCCGCCGCCGGGTAACCGGCCGACGCGAGGACCACGGTCACCGCTGCCCCGTCCCGCCAACGCAGCGGCGGGTGGTCGGCGAGCGTACCGGTCGCCGCCGCGTACAGCAGGCCGGCCAGCGGGGTCTCCAGCAGCGCCAGCACCACCTGGGTCTCCGGGTCGCCGAACCGGGCGTTGAACTCGATCACCCGGGGGCCGGCGGCGGTGACCGCCAGCCCGACGTAGAGCAGCCCGGCGAACGGGGTGCCCCGGTGGCGCATCTCGGCCAGTGTCGGGTGCACCACCTCGGCCATCACCTGGTCGACCAGGTCCGACGGTGCCCACGGCAGCGGCGCGTACGCACCCATGCCGCCGGTGTTGGGGCCGGTGTCGCCGACGCCGACCCGCTTGAAGTCCTGGGCCGGCAGCAGCGGCACCGCCGCTGTGCCGTCGGTGACGACGAACAGCGACACCTCCGGCCCGGCCAGGTACTCCTCGACCACCACCTGCCCGCAGGAGTCGGCGTGGCCGAGGGCGGCGGCCCGGTCGTCGGTCACCACCACCCCCTTGCCGGCGGCCAGCCCGTCGTTCTTCACCACGTACGGGGTGCCGAACGCGTCCAGCGCGGCGGCCACCTCGTCGGCGCTCCGGCAGGTCACGGCGCGGGCGGTCGGCACGCCGGCAGCGGCCATCACGTCCTTGGCGAAGCTCTTCGAACCTTCCAGGACGGCGGCCGCGCCGGACGGCCCGAAGCAGGCGATGCCCTTTGCGCGTACCGCGTCGGCGACCCCGGCGACCAGCGGTGCCTCCGGGCCGACCACGACCAGGTCGGCCGCCGCCTCGACGGCGAGGGCGGCGACCGCCTGCGGGTCGGTGGCGGTGACCGGGCGCAGCTCGGCCTCCGCCGCGATGCCCGGATTGCCCGGAGCTGCGATCAACTGGTCGACGGCGGGGTCGACGGCCAGGCTGGACGCGAGCGCGTGCTCGCGTCCGCCGCTGCCGATGAGAAGTACGCGCACAACGGCCGATCCTAGACGCCGGCCTGCGCCATCCGGGAACCCCGCCGCAGATAGGCGAACCAGGTGACGGCCAGCATCACCACGAACAGCACGACGTAGAAGCGCAGCGCCGGCTCGATGTTGCCGTATGTCGACTTGGCCCAGGCATAGCAGATCGGCACCAGGAAGCCGCCGAATGCGCCGACCGACGAGATGATGCCGAGCGCGCCGGCCGCCTCCCGGCGCATCCGCAGCATCGTCTCCGCAGAGCCGCCCCGGTCCTCACCCTTCACCCGGAAGATCTTCGAGATCATCCGGTACGTCGACCCGTTGCCGACGCCGGTGGCGACGAACAGCACCATGAAGCTGACGAAGAAGACGCCCAGGTTCTGCTGCTGCACCGCCCACAGGGCCGCGTAGGCACCGGCGGCGAGGACGACGAAGCTGGCCGCGGTCACCCGGGCGCCGCCCATCCGGTCGGACAGCCGGCCGCCGAGCGGCCGGGCGACCGAGCCGATCCCGGCGCCGAGGAACGCCCAGCCGAGCGCGATGTCCGCCCGGTCGAACACCGCGTTCAGCAGGGTCGGGAACGCCGCCGAGTAGCCGATGAACGAGCCGAACGTACCGATGTAGAGCAGCGACATGATCCAGGTGTCGGGGTGGCGCAGCGACGACCAGACCGGTTCGACGTCCGCCTTCGCCTCGGCCAGGTTGTCCATGTAGAGGTAGGCGCAGACCGCCGCGATGACCGCCAGCGGGATGTACATCAGACCGGCCCGGGACAACGCCAGCCCACCGCCGAGCACGATCACCTTCGGCACCAGGAACTGCACCACCGCGACGCCGATGTTGCCGCCGGCGGCGTTCAGGCCGAGCGCCCAGCCTTTTTCCCGTTCCGGGTAGAAGAACGAAATGTTGGCCATGCTGGATGCAAAGTTTCCGCCGCCGAATCCGGCTGTCGCGGCGATCACCAGAAGGGTGCCGTACCCGATTTCCGGATTGTTGACCGCCCAGGCGAGACCGGCGCACGGGATGATCAGCAGCAGGGCGGAGACGACCGTCCAGTTGCGGCCGCCGAAGATCGGCACCGCGAAGGTGTAGGGCAGCCGCAGGAACGCCCCGACACCGCTCGGTACGGCGGTCAGCCAGAGCGTCTGGCTGACGCTGAGGTCCCATCCGGCGCTGCTCAGCCGCACCACCACGATGCTCCAGAGCAGCCACACCGAGAAGCCGATGTGTTCGGCGAAGATGGAGAAGATGAGGTTGCGCCGGGCCACCGGCCGGCCCACCGTACGCCAGAAGGTGGGGTCCTCCGGCTCCCAATGGGCGATCCACCGTTTCCGGTTCTCCGGGGGGCGGGTCTCGATGGTCTCCGCGTTGACTGTCTCGTTGGCCATCAGGTTGGCTCCTTAGCCATCGGGTGCCGTAGGGTGGCGATCGAGATGCTGCCGAGCGACGTTTGCGGATCGGCGATGATCGGCATCGGCCGGGGTGGCATTGGGGAATCAGGTTATGAACCGAATGTTTCCTGGCGTGGAAGACGGTGATGTCGGGGCGTGGTCGTGGTTCGCACCGGTCCGGCCCCGACGTTGTGAGATCTACCGGGCGTCGCCGTCTTCGCCGCCGCCACCGGCGGGCGGTGCCGAGACCCGTGTCGCCGGCACCGAGACCCACACCGTGCCGGCTGGGTCCTGCCGGACCGGATAGCTGCGCAGTGCCGGCTGCCCGGTGCGCGAGCATCCGGTCGCCAACTCGAAGACGTGCTGGTGCAGCGGGCAGACAACCACCTCGGCGTCGATCAGCCCGTCGGCGAGCGGACCGCCGGCGTGCGGGCAGACCGCCGACACCGCCCGCAACTGCCCCGACGTCAGCCGGAACACCGCCACCAGGTCACCTGCGACCGGGTAGGCCCGGCCCTCGCCGGGTGGGATGTCGTCGCCGGGTCCGATCCGGTGCTCGACCAGCCGGCCGTCGTCGACGGCGGTCACGGCTGGCTCACCGTCGGTCGGCCGGCCGCCGTTCGCTGCGGTCACGACCGGCTGCTCTCGGCGCGGACCGGTACCGCCGGCAGCGGCACCAGCGGCAACGCGGTCCGGAACTGGCCCGGGGTCGCCGGGGCGTCCCGTTCCCGCCACGGATCCCGGTAGCCGGCCACCGCCGCCGCCATCCGTTCGTCGAGTCCGGGGCCGAGCCCGTCGACGTCGTCGACGATCAGCTCCCGCAGCCGGTCGACGCCGACCCGGGGCACGAACGCGTAAGTGCGTTCCAGCCAGTTCGCGTTCTCCCGGTAGTACTGCAGGAACCGGCCGGTCAGCGTCATCACCTCAGCCGGCGTGTCGACGGTGGCCAGCAGGTCGCCCTTGCGGACATGGGCACCGGCCGCGCCGCCGACGTAGATCTCCCAACGGCCGCCCTCGATCGCGACCACCCCGAGGTCCTTGACGTACGCCTCGGCGCAGTTGCGCGGGCACCCGGTGACCGCCAGCTTGAGCTTGCCCGGCGCCTCCAGCCCCTGGAACCGTTCCTCGATCGCGATGCCGAGCGCGGTCGAGTCACCCAGGCCGAACCGGCAGAATTCGCTGCCCACGCAGGTCTTCACGGTCCGGAAACTCTTGCCGTACGCGTACCCGGACGGCATGTCCAGGTCGGCCCACACCTGCGGCAGGTCCTCCTTGCGGATGCCGAGCAGGTCGATGCGCTGCCCACCGGTCAGCTTGACCAACGGCACCTGGTGCTTCTCCGCCACATCGGCGATCCGACGCAGCTGGGCCGGAGTGGTGCAGCCGCCTTTCATCTGCGGCACCACCGAGAAGGTGCCGTCGCGTTGGATGTTGGCATGCACCCGGTCGTTGATGAACCGGGCGCCGCGCTCGTCGACGTACTCGTCGCCCCACATCATCCGCAGCAGCGACACCAGCCCCATCTTGCTCCTGGCGTCCTCGCGGCCGTCGGCGAGCGCGTCGAAGACGGCCGACACGCTGCGCAGCCCGCGGGCGCGGATCTCGGCCATCAGGGTCGGCTTGTCCATCGGCACCCCGGGCACGTACCAGTTGGCGGCCGGGTCCTCCGCGACCTCGCCGCCGGCCGCCCACTCGACGATCTGGCCAACCAGGCTCTTGCACGAGCCGCAGCCCTTGCCGGCCCGGGTGGCGTCCATCACCCCGGTCACCGTGCGGACCCCGCCGGCGACGGTGGCGACCAGCGTGCCCTTGCTGACCCCGTTGCAGTTGCACACCTGGGCGTCGTCGTCGAGTTCGGCGGCGGACACCTCGGCCGGCGGCCCGCCGAGGTCGAACAGCAGCCGGACCCGCTCCTCCGGTAGCGGCGAACCCCGGTCGAACGCCTGCATCAGGAAGCCGACCTTGCCGACGTCGCCGACCAGGGTGGCACCGATCAGCCGGTCGTCGCGGACCACCACGCTCTTGTAGACGCCGCGCCGGGGTTCGGCGAAGACCACGAACTCGTCGTCGTCGCGTTCCGGCGCGGTCACCCCCATGGCGGCCACGTCGACCCCGGCGACCTTCAGCTTGGTCGCGGTCCGCGAGCCGTGGTACGCCGCCGTCGGGTCGGTGCCGGTGAGCTGGCCGGCGAGCACCTTCGCCTGGTCCCACAGCGGCGCGACCAGGCCGTACGTCTGCCCTCGGTGCTGCACGCACTCACCGACCGCGTAGATGTCCGGCTCGTCGAGCACCCGCAGCTGGTCGTCGACGACGATTCCCCGCTCCACCGGCAGGCCGCTGACCTGCGCGAGGGTGGTGTTGGGCCGGATCCCCGCAGCGATCACCACCATGTCGGCGGCGAACGTGCGCCCGTCGGCGAGCCGGACCCCTTCGACGGCGTCGCGGCCGAGGATCCGTTCGGTGCGGGCTTTGGTGACCACGTCGATGCCGAGCCGTTCGACGCTGCGCCGCAGGATGTCCCCGCCGGTTGCGTCGAGCTGGGCGTTCATCAGGTGCCCGGCGGCGTGCAGCAGGGTCACCGACACGCCGTACTGCTGCAGGCCGCGGGCGGCTTCCAGGCCGAGCAGGCCGCCGCCGATCACCACCGCCCGCTCGTGGTCGCGGGCGTAGCGGATCATCGCCCGGGTGTCGTCGAGCGTGCGGAAGGTGAATACGCCCTGGTGGAAGCCGCGTCGTGGGTGGTGGGCGCCGTCGATCGGCGGCACGAACGGCACGCTGCCGGTGGCGATGACCAACTTGTCGTACGGAGTAAGGGTGCCGTCGACGGCGTGGACGACCTTGGCGAACCGGTCGATCCGGGTCACCTCCACCCCGGCCCGCAGGGCGATGCCGTTCTCCTGGTACCAGGGCAGGCTGTTGAGGAAGATGCCGTCCTCTTCCTCGGCGCCGGAGAGCACGTTGGACAGCAGGATCCGGTTGTAGTTGCCGTACGGTTCGGCGCCGAACATGGTGATGTCGTACCGGTCCGGGCCGACCCGGTCGATGATCTCCTCGACGGTACGGGCACCGGCCATGCCGTTGCCGACCACCACCAGCCGCGGTCGTCGCTGCGTCACCTCACACCTCCACCAGACCGAGATCGAGCACGACGGTGCCGGTGACGCCGGCCGGCGCGGCGAGTTGCAGCTCCACCACGGTGCCGGCGACCAGGTCCTCGACCACCCGCAACGGCACGTGCACCGCGTCGCGGGCACCGATCGGGAAGTAGCGCATCGGGTCGCCGTCGCGCAGCAGCAGGACGTAGACCAGCTCACCGCAGCTGTTGCCGCCCCGGAAGTAGACGGTCTGCGCGACCTGCCCGTCCGGCACCGTGTAGCGCAGGGTGCCGTCCAGCGGCAGCGGCGTGTCCAACCCTTTGCCGTCGAACGCGAACACTCCTTGCAGGAAACGTGGGGTCGACTGCATCATGGGTCCCTTCGTCACATGGCGGGATCGTCCGGGGCGGCGCTGCTCCGGCCGGCTTCGTCCGGGCCGGCGGTGGCCCGGCCGGCTCCGTCGGGTCCGGCGAGGCGGCGGACCGCCACCGCGCAGACCTTGAACGCCGGCATCCGGGAATACCGGTCCAACGTCGGATCGGTCAGGGCGTTGGCGCTGGCCGTGCCGCCCCAGTGGAACGGCACGAAGACGGTGTCCGGCCGGATGTGCTCGGTCAGGTACGCCCGGAACACCGCCCGACCCCGCCGGGTGGTCAACTCGACCAGGTCGGCGGTGCCGATGCCGAGCCGGCGGGCCAGGTCGGGGTGGATCTCGGCCTTCGGATCGCTGGCGGTGCTGGCCAGCGACGGCGAGCGGCGGGTCTGGTTGCCGCTCTGGTACTGGCCCATGATCCGGCCGGTGGTGAGCAGGTACGGGTAGCTGCGGTCGGGCAGTTCGGCCGGGTCACGGTGCTCCACGCGGATGAACCGGGCCCGCCCGTCGGCGGTGGCGAACCGTTCGGTGAACAGTCGCGGCGTACCCGGATGGCCGTCGGCCGGGCACGGCCAGAACACCCCGTCCTCGGCCTCGATCCGCTGGTAGCTGATGCCGGCGTAGTCGGCGATCCCGCCGGCGCTGGCCCGGCGCAGCTCGTCGTAGACGGTCTGCGGGTCGGTGGAGAAGTGTTTGCCCCGGCCGAGCCGGTCGGCGAGCGCGGCCAGCACGCTCAGGTCGTCGCGTACCCCGTCCGGTGGTGGCAGCACCCGGCGGCGGCGCAGCACCCGACCCTCCAGGTTGGTCATGGTGCCCTCCTCCTCCGCCCACTGGGCGGTGGGCAGCACCACGTCGGCGACGGCGGCCGTCTCGGACCGGAAGATGTCCGACACCGCGAGGAAGTCCAGCGCGGCCAGCCGGTCGGCGACCCGGTCCCGGTCGGGCGCGGAGACCAGGATGTTCGAGGCGAACACCAGCATGGTGCGCACCCCGCCGGGGGTACCGATCCGGTCGATCATCTCGGTGGCGGAGACCCCCGGGCCGGGCAGGTCGGCCGGGTCGACGCCCCACACGGCGGCGACGTGGGCGCGGGCGGCCGGGTCGTCGAGGCGCCGGTAGCCGGGCAGCTGGTCGGCCTTCTGGCCGTGTTCCCGGCCGCCCTGGCCGTTGCCCTGCCCGGTGATGGTGCCGTAGCCGCTGCCGGGCCGGCCGGGCAGGCCGAGGGCGAGGGCGAGGTTGATGTACGCCTGGGCGGTGTCGGTACCGCTGCTGTGCTGCTCTGCACCGCGGGCGGTGAGGATCATCGCGGTCGGCGCGGTGGCCAGCGCGTGCACCGTACGCTGCAGCAACTCCTCGGACACACCGGTGATCCGCTCCACCCGATCCGGCCAGTAGCCGGCGACGGCGGTGCGGACCGCGTCGAACCCGGTGGTGCGGTCCCGCACGTACGCCTGGTCGACGTGGCCGGCCCGGATGGCGATGTGCAGCAGCCCGTTGGCCAGGGCCAGGTCGGTGCCGGGCGCCACCGGCAGGTGGATGCCGGCGCCCCGGGCGGTCGCCGAGCGGCGCGGGTCGGCGACGATGTGGACCGCGCCGGCGGCCCGGCCGGCGTCGAAGTACTGCATCGCCGGCGGCATGGTGTCGGCCGGGTTGCCGCCGACGACCAGCACCGCGCGGGCGTCGGCGATGTCGGCCAGCGGAAACGGCAGGCCCCGGTCGATGCCGAAGGCCCGGTTGCCGGCGGTGGCCGCCGACGACATGCAGAACCGGCCGTTGTAGTCGATGTGCGGGGTGCGCAGCCCGACCCGGGCGAACTTGCCGAGCTGGTACGCCTTCTCGTTGGTCAGCCCGCCGCCGCCGAACAGGCCGACGCTGGCCGCGCCGTACCGGTGCTGGCTGGTCTGTACAGCGGCGGTGATCCGGTCGAGGGCCTCGTCCCAACTGGCCGGGCGCAGCGGGCTGCGCCGGTCGGCCGGGTCGGCGCGCACCAGCGGGGTGAGCAGCCGGTCGGGGTGGTCGAGCAGTTCCGGCGCGCTCCAGCCCTTGGCGCACAGGCCGCCCCGGTTGGTGGGGAAGTCCGCCGGCTCGATGACGGGCGGTCGGGGCGGCGCCGGCCGCATCCGTACGCCGCACTGCAGCGAGCAGTACGGGCAGTGGGTCGGCACGTTCCCGACCAGGTCGGGACTGCCGTGGTCGCCCATTGCCCAAGAGTGGGAAATCGACGTTGCGCTATCGTGTTGCCGACGTCACATCAATGTTGCCAACTACTGTTGATCTTGTCGATCTGGATGTGATCAGCGTCAGCTGTCAGTCACCGGCGACGATCGACTCGGCGCTGACGGTGCCGTCCGTCGCGGTTTCGCCGGCCACCGACACCGGCACGCCGACGGCCAACCCGTCGAGGTCACCAGGCACCCGAACGGCCGTCCCGCCATCGGTGCGCACAATCACCACCTCCCCGGCCTCGGTCTCCACGTACACCGTGTCGCCGTCGACCAGCTTGACCGTGCCGACCGCTGCCGGTTGCGGGCCGCCCCCTTCCGCACCCGTCGCGTCGGCCGCGCCGCCCCGCTGCAACTGCCCCGCCCCCGGCTGAAACTGCCCGGCGCCGGATCCGCGCAGTCCGGGCCCGGCACCCGCGCCAGTGTCGTCGTTGGACGGCACCGCCACGCCGACGGCGAACCCGGCGACCAACAGCAGCACGGCAACCAGCCACGGAGTGAGCCGGTTCGTCCACGGCCGAGGCGTCGCCGCGGCCAGCCATTCGGTGTCGTCGTCGCGCACGTCATCTCCACCCGTTGTCATCAGTCGGTCACCTACTCGTACCGCAGGGCGTCGATGGGTCGCAGATTCGCCGCCCGGCGGGCCGGGACGCTGCCGAAGAAGAGGCCGATCGCCACCGACACGCCCAGCGCCAGCAGCACCGAACTCGGCACGATCACCGGCTCCACCCCGACGATGGTGAACCGGCTGCCGATCACCGCGACCGCGACCCCCGCCCCGCCGCCGATCGCGCTGAGCAGCGTCGCCTCGACAAGAAACTGGGCCATGATGGTGCCGGGTGGGGCGCCGAGCGCCTTGCGGACACCGATCTCGCGGGTCCGTTCGGTCACCGTCACCAGCATGATGTTGGTGATGCCGATCCCGCCGACCAGCAGGCTGATCGCCGCGACCGCGCCGAGCAGCACAGTGAACGTCTCCGCCGTCGACGCCTGCGTCTCCAGCAGCTGTGCCGCGTTCTGAATCCGGTACGAGGAACCGCCGGAGACGCCGCCGGAGCCGGCAGCGCCGTCCGTGGCCAGCTTGCGGTCCAGGATCGCGCTGACCTGTGCCTGCGCGGCGTCGACCCGGTCCGGCCCAGCCGCCTCCACCAGCACCGAGTTGATCGACCCGTACCCGGTCAATGTCTGGCGCACCGCGGTCAACGGCGCCACCACCAGGTCGTTGGCGTCCTGCAGACCGCCGGTGGAGGTCTTCTCGGCGAGCACGCCGACCACGGTGAACAGGGTGCCGTCGACCATCATCTGACTGCCCAGCGGATCCGCTCCGGCGAATAGCTCGTCGACCACGGTCTGCCCGACGAGCGCCACCCGGCGGCCCTGCGCGACATCGGCCTCGGTGAAGGTGACCCCCTCGCCGACCGGCGTGTTCGACGCCGCCAGGTAGCTCGGGTAGCTGCCGACGAACTGCCCGACGGAGTGGTCGGCGTCGCCGTAGGTGAGGGTCGCCGAGGTGCTGACCACCGGCGACACCGAACGGACGTCCGGGGCGAGCACCGGATCGTGCAGCGCCTCGGCGACCGCGACGGTCAGCCCGGCGCCGCCACCGCTGGACGCCGACACGGTGATCGTGTTGGTGCCGAGCGCCTCGATCCGCTCGTTGACCGTCTGCGCCGACCCGTTGCCCACGGCGACGAGCAGGATCACCGCGGCCACGCCGATCAGGATGCCGAGTGTGGTCAACGCCGAACGCAGCTTGTTCGCGCCGATGCCGCGCAGCCCGGAGCGGACAATCTCTACGGGCCCCACTGGGCGACCTCCCGGTACGGTCTGCCCGCACCCGGCTGACCGGCACCGTGGCGTCGGTCGTCGGAGACGATCCGCCCGTCGCGGACCCGTAGCAGCCGGCGGGTCCGGTCAGCGACCTCCGGTTCATGGGTGATCAGCATGATGGTGCGGCCGTCGGCGTTGAGCTGGTCGAAGATGGTCAGCACCTCCTCGGTGGACGCGCTGTCCAGGTTTCCGGTCGGTTCGTCCGCCAGCACCAGCGCCGGTTCGGTCACCAACGCGCGGGCGACCGCGACCCGCTGCTGCTGGCCGCCGGAGAGCTGGTTCGGCAGATGCCCAGCCCGTCCGGCCAGCCCGACCAGGTCGAGCGCGGCCAGCGCCCGCCGGCGTCGCACGGTCGGACGGACCCCGGCGTACGCCAGCGGCAGCTCGACGTTCGCCACGGCGGTGGTCCGCGGGATCAGGTTGAACGACTGGAAGACGAAGCCGATCCGGCGGTTACGGACCATGGCCAGCTGCCGCTCGGTGAGTTGGCTGACGTCCACCCCGTCGATCAGGTAGCGGCCGGTGCTGGGCACGTCCAGACAGCCGAGGATGTTCATCAGCGTCGACTTGCCGGAGCCGGACGAGCCCATCACGGCGATGAACTCACCCCGGTCGACCTGCAGCGACACGCCCCGCAGAGCGGCGACCGCCGACTCACCGACGCCGTACACCTTGGTCACGTCCCGTACGTCCAGAACCGGGCTCACCGGCCACCCCCCGGCCTGCCGCCACCGGAGAAGCCACCGGCACCCGGTCCGCCCCCGCCGGGGAAGCCGCCACCGCCGGTCAACCCGCCGCCACCGGGGAAGCCGCCGGACCCGCTCTCCGACTCGGTGGGGATGACGACCACCACCTGTTCGCCGACGGCCAGCCCGGAGATGATCTCCACCGCGTCGTCGCCCTGCAGGCCGACCTCGACGGTACGGCTGACCTGTGCGCCGTCGACCAGCACGGTGACCGACTGCCGGGTGCCGGTGCCGGTCAGCGCGGCCGGGCTGACGGTCAGCACGTCCACCGCCTCGCCGACAACCACCGTCACTTCCACGGTCTGTCCAGGCCGGACGCCTTCGGGCAGCGAGTCCAGGTCGAGGGTGATCGGATAGCTCACCACGCCGTTGGTGGTGGCCGCGTTCGGGTCGATGACCCCGATGCTCGCGGTGGCCTCGGTGTCCGGCAGCGCGTTCCACCGTACGGTCGCCGGCTGACCGGTCTCGAGCCGCGTCGCATCGGTTTCCGACACCGAGGCGGTCACCTCCAACTGGGTCAGGTCGGCCAGATCCACGAACCCACTGGCACCCGACGACGAGGACGACCCGGTGCCGCCACCCGCCGACGACGACCCGGTGCCGCCACCCGCCGACGACGACCCGGTGCCGCCTCCGGTCGACGCGCCGACGCTGCCGTTGACCGCGACGACCGTACCGGCCACCGGGGCTGTCAACGTCGTGCCGTCGACGGCCGCCTGCGCCTCGTCGACCGCGAGTTCCGCCTCGGTCACCGCGGCGACGGCGTCAGCCGTCGACACGCCAGCGACCTCGGCGGTGTCGAGGGCGTCCTGCGCGGCGTCGAGGTTGGCCCGCGCGGCGTCCAGTTCCCGCTGGGCCACCGTGTCGTCGACCCGGGCGAGGACCGCGCCCTCGTCGACCTGCTGCCCGACGGACACCAGGATCTCCGTGACCGTGCCGCCGGTGACGAAGTCAGCGACCGCCGTCTTCGCACTGCGTACCGAACCGGAGGCGGTGACCGTCGCCGTGACCGTGGCCTGCTCGACGACGACGGTCGCGGTTGCCGCCGAGCCGGCGGCGACAGCGGTGTTGTCCGGCCCGACCACTGTGTGGTACGTCCAGCCGAGCAGGCCGAGTACGGCCAGGACAAGAATCGCATTGAGGATCAACGGCCGGCGAAGGCCGGCGAGGCGACGCACAGGCATGGCGGACAGCTTCTGGTGACTTCCTCGACGCGGACTCGGAGCGGGCTCGGTGGCGGCTGAGAGCCGACCGGCGGATCGCATCACCCATCCACCACTTCGTCGCCGACCGCCAGGCCGTCGATGACCTCGACGTACTGGTCGCCACGGACGCCGACGGTCACCACCCGCTGCTGCTCAACGCCGGATCCGTCCCGCACGACGACGATGTCCTCGCCGCCGACGCTGCTGCGGCTCACCGCGGTGACCGGGACTCGTACCACGTCGGTCACCTCGTCAACGACGACCCGTACCCCGGCGCTCTGACCGACCAGCAGGCCGGCCGGGACGTCGTCGAAGTCGACGATCACGCCGTAGCGCACCAGCTGGCCGTCGACGCTGCCCACCGGGTCGACCTGACCGAGGTGGGCGGGGAACTCCTCGCCCGGCCGGGTGGCCAGGGTGACGACGGCCGGCTGGCCGACCGACAACCGCGCGGCGTCGGCCTCGGGAAAACTCGCGGTCACCTGCATCTGGGCGACCGCGCCGAGTTCGATGAAGGTGTCACCGGCTCGTACCGTGCTGCCGACGGTGCCGGAGACACCGAGCACCTTGCCGTCGACTGGAGCGCTGATCACCGTACCGGCGAGATCGTCCTCGGCGGCGGCGAGTCGTAGCTGCGCCGCGGTGACCTGCTGCCGGGCCCGCAGCACCGGGTCTCCGCTGGAGCGCCCGTCCGCCGCCCTACCGCAACCGCTGTCGGAACCGTCGGCCCGGTCCCCGGGGTCGCCGGTGGGCGCGGCCGGCGAGTTCGCCGGCGTGGCCGGTGGGGTCGGGGTGGGCGATTCCGCCGGTACGGACGCGGTGGGCGAAGGTGCCGGCGAGGTGGTGGTGCCGACAGTAGGGGACGGGTCCGGGGTGGCCGACCTAGTCGCCTCCGGCGTCGGGCTGGTGGAGGGGTCGGAAGCGGTCCAGGCCGCCAGCGCGGTCGTCGTGCACCCGGTGCTCACGTCGGTGTCCGTCCCGTCCGTGCGGGCGTCCGCCTGCGCCTCGGCGAGGGCTTCCCGCGCTGCCGTCAGCGCCTCTTCAGCCTGTTCGACAGCTGCCGCCGCGTTGCTGTCGTCGACGGCGGCGAGCACGTCACCGGCGGCGACGTCCTGCCCGAGCCGTACGTCCAGCCTGGTCACCGTGCCGGCAACCGCGAAGCCGAGTTGGCGGTCCTCGGCCGGTGCGACCGAGCCGGCCGCGGCGATCGCCACGGTGACCGTCCCTCTGTCCACCTGCGTCATGGCTACGGGTACGGCGTCGTCGGTGCTCGTCGGGACGGCGACCGCGTAGGCGACGACACCCGCCGGGATCAGCGTCGCACCGGCCGCCACGGCGACAAGCCACCGGCTCGCGGGCAGCCGGCTGACCAGCGCCCTGATGGAGCCGAGTCTCATGACCGGGAAGTGTTCCGGCACCGGCTCAGGACCGGCTCGGTGACAGCTCGGCGTTTCCTGTGAACCGACGGTTCGCCGGTGCCCTCCCCGCGTTGGTCGCCATCCCCAGCGCCGTCACAGCAAACCCTGACGTGACGCGGAGGTTCGTCAGCTCTGCTGACGCCCGCACCGGCGACGTCCGTCGCAGGCCATCTGATGGGGAGGGCATGATCGTGCACGTTGCGCTCAGTCGTTCGATGTGGGGCACTGCCGGAGGCGTCTGCCTGCTGCTACTTGCCGCCTGTGGAGCGTCCGACCCGGACTCGGACAGCGAAACCGCGGCAGCTGGCGCCGGAGCCATGGCGGAGTACGTGGACTGCCTGCGGGACAACGGGGTCGACGGCGTGGAGGTTCCCGAGGCCGGAGGAGGTTTCCGACGTGGTGCCCCGAACGGGATGCCGTCGGGGCAGCCCGGCGACCGGCCGTCGGGGTTGCCGTCCGGCGCGCCGTCGGGGTTCCCGTCCGGCGGGCCAGGCGGTGCGGGACCGGGCGGCGGCAGGATGGGCGGCGGATTCGGCGACATGCTCCGACCTGACGACGTCGACGACGACACCTGGGCGGCGGCGCAGGAGGCGTGTCAGTCCGAGCTACCGGCCCGTGGACCCGGCGGCGGCACCGAGAACGGGGCGGACGCCAGCGGCATCGTCGCGTACCGCAACTGCCTGGCGGAGAACGACGTCGAGTGGGCCGACGACCTGGACTCCTCGGATCCGACCGTCGCCGCGGCGCTGGCCGCCTGCGAACCCCTGCAGCCGGCGGAGTGACCCGCTCACCTGCCGGCAGGTGACGCGCGGAAGGTCTCCTGCAACGACGGTTCGAGCGACCGGCCGGTCAGCGGCTCGATGAACAGCTCGGCGAGGAGCAGGTCGGCCAGGTGAGCGGGGTTGAGCCCAGATTCCCTGCGGGCGAGCGCCTGCAGTGCGCCGCCGGCCCGCAGGGCCACGCGGACCGCACCGGCGGGCAGCCGCCGGACCGGGCGTGGCCGGCCCACCGCATCGGCGATCCGCCCGAGCATCTCGACCCAGGTCAGGTTGGCGTCGGCGACCGGAACGTCCCCGCCGTACGCTCCCTCGATCGCGTCGACCGCCGCGACGGCGACGCTGCCGGCCGAGGCCGCGGCGGTTCCGCCGACCGGGACCAGCAGCGGCGCCGCCGACCGTGCCCACCGGTCCAGTGGACCGGCCCAGTTCGGTAGCCGGTCACCGGCTCGACCGAAGACGAACGGCAGCTCCAGCACGGTGACCGGCAGGTCGGTTCCGGCCGCCGTCCGCACCTGCCGGGCCTGTTCCAGCCGGCACCGGATGTACGCGTGCCGCTCGCCGAGCCGCCACTCGGGACGAAGCCGGTCGTGGTAGGTGTAGTAGGAGCCGAGCAGGACCCCACGGGTCAGGCCGGCGTGCCGGGCAGCGGTGAACATCCGCGCCACGGGATCGACGAGTTCACTGCGCAGCACGCGATGGATCGGCGCGGGGAGCACCCGCTGCTCGTCGACCCGGGTGCCGTACACGACGCCGTCGTGGCCGGCGAGCAGCGGCCGCAGGTCGTCGACCGAGGCGGTCTCGACGTCGAGCACGTGGTCGACCCCGGTACGGGCGGTCCGCGCCACCGTGGTCACCGCGTGGCCGCGCTCGCGCAGCAGGTCGACGACGTGCGTACCGATCAGGCCGGACCCGCCCACGACAAGGATCCTCATGCTGGCTCTCCGCTGGTCAATCGGTCAGGAAGGCGTCGATCTGGGCCAGGAACTCCGGCCAGGCCGGCTCGGACGCGGTGAGCAGATGGTTACGGCTGTCCAGCAGCACCAGTTGACTGTCCGGAATCAGGGTGGCCAGCTCGCTGGCCTGCGAGGTCGGCACCCGCATGTCGTCGCGGCAGTGCAGGATCAGCGTCGGACACTGCACCCGGTGGGCGATGTCCGAGACGTCGATCCGGGCGAACTCCTCCAGGAACCGGACCCCGTTGGCCGCCGAGGTGGTCCGCCGTTGGAAGCCGATGAACTCCTCCAACTCCTCCGGGGTGCCCTCGGGCAGAAACTGGGAAGCGAAGACGCCGAGGAAACTCGGATCCTGATGCGCCCAGCCGACCCGGGCCAGGTTCAGGTCGAGGGCCGCCTCGTCCTGCTCGGCCTGGCTGCGGGCCCGGACCTGGCGGCCCCGGGCGTACGCGCCGGCAAGAATCAGCCGACTGACCCGCTCCGGTCGGCGGACGGCGTAGGCGACCGCCACCGCACCGCCCTGGGAGACGCCGAGCAGCGGAAACCGGTCCAGCCCCACCGCCTCGACCACGGTGTCCAGGTCGTCGACCCAGTCGTCAAAGGAGAAGCTCGGCACATCCCAGTCGGACAGCCCGCACCCCCGCTCGTCGTAGCGGACCAACTGCCGGTCCCGGGCGAGCCCGTTGAGCCAGTGCGACCACACCGGGGTGGTCCATTCCAGATCGAGATGGGTCATCCAGTTGGCCGCCTTGAGCAGCGGCGGACCGGATCCGACGGTGGCGTAGGCGATCCGGGTGCCGTCGTCGGCTCGGCAGAACCGGACGACCTGGCGGTCCGCACCGCCGGTCTCCCCAGCGACGACCGACCGGGCCGGTGCCGGTCGGGTCGGGTACGCGGCGGGCTCCGGCCCAGGGTCGGCCGGGTCACCGGCCCGGGTCACCGTCACCGACGCCGCGAACTGGTAGCCCCGCCGGTGCACGGTTCGGATCAGCCGTTGGTGACGGCCGGTGTCACCGACGGCGATCCGGGCGGTACGCAGCCCGGTGGTCAGCGCCGCCTCGCTGACGAAACGGTCGCCCCACACCTTGTCGAGCAGCTCGTTCTTCGACACCACCCGGTCCCGGTGTTCGATGAGGTACTGCAGGAGGTCGAGTGCCCGGGGCTCCACGTGGACCGGCTCACCGGATCGCCGCAGCTGGTAGCGGGCCATGTCCAGTTCGTACTCGCCGAAGCGGTAGGTGTCGCCGGCCATCGGCTGAGCGTACCGCCCGGTCCGCGCCCACCCCTCGGCGGACGATCTTGAGCTCCGACTGGTCTGGGCCCGGATGCGCAGGTCAGCGGCACCTCTCACAGTCGGACTGTTTGAGACCCGACAGAAATGGTGTAGCGTTCCGGTCAGAATTGGCGTTGCAGTGATCACATAAATCCACCGCACGGGTCACCGACCGCAATCCTTCCTCACATTTTCCTCAGTGAATCCTTCGATCGCCACCAAGTCTGCGCGGTTCAGCGCTGCAAGGCTTGGTGCTATGACATTCCTGCAACGCCGTCGGATGTTCCGACACGCCCGCACCGCGACCGTCCTGTCCGTACTGATGCTGGGTCCGATGCTCGCCGTGAGCACCCCGGCCGCCGCCTCCTCCACCGTGCCCACCGCGGAGATGGCCGACTGCCTGCTCTACGAGTCGACCGACGAGCTGGCCTGCTACCGCGACTTCCAGACCGCGATGAAGGTGGCGACCGACGGCGCGGTGACCGACGCCCCGCGCGACGGCAGCCGACTCGACGCGGCGACCACCGAGCGGATCGCCGCCGCCGGCGAGACCGCCACCCGCGCCATGGCCGCGGGTAGGGCCGCAGCCGCCCAGGTGGTGCTCGGGATCGCGTACCGGGACCCCAACTTCTTGGGCGGCTCGCTGAGCATGATCTCGCAATCCGGCACCTGCAGTGGCGGCAAGTACTTCTACTTCAACAACCTTGCCGGCGCCGGCGCCGGCTGGAGCGACGTGATCAGCTCGTACAAGAACGTCACCGACTGCGCCAGCAACTACTACGTCAACACCAACCAGTCCGGCACCCCCCACATGTGGTACTCGAACGACCAGCTCGCGCGGGTGCCCGCCGACAACCAGTACAGCTCGGTCAGGTTCTGGGACGGACCGTCCCGCGCGGAGCTTTTCGAGCACTGCGACAGCCGGGCCGTGTCCTGCCAGTTCGTTTCGGGAACGCCGGTGACCGAGACCACCGCCGGCTTCCACGAGGTCGCCTCGCACTTCAACTGCACCCCGTACGACAACAGCCTGTCGGTCGAATGGTCCGACACCACCGGTGGGTCGATCAGCATGACCGCCAAGGTGCCCGCGACCACCTTCGGCTCCAGCGCGCTGAGCAACGTGTCGACGAGCATCAGCCAGAGCATCGGCCGGCAGTGGAACTGGGAGTCGACGGTCTCCCGGACCACGTCGCTCAACGCCGGCCCGTCGGGCTGGGCCGCGCTGGACCGCAGCCCCAAGCTGCAGACCGCCCAGGGCACGATCGAGATCAAGCTGAAGAATAAGGCCTGGGGCCGCAAGGAGTGGTACATCTGGGACTTCGAGGCGACCGTCGAGGTCCCCGACCACCTGGGCGTCACCCGGTCCCGGGGCGGCCCGATGACCGAGGCCCAGATCGCTGAGCTCTGCTCCGACCCGGCCCGCCGCGCCGCCGCGCCGACCCGCTTCGAGACCCGCCGCGAGCTCGCCGACGACCGGCCGGCCACCGCCAGCTGATCCCTGCCCCGCCTTCCGGCCCGGGGGTGTCCGCTGGCGGACACCCCCGGGCCGGGGTGCCTTGTGGGGCCGCGACCTACCGGTCAGAGTCGCCGCAGGACTCCGGCGCGCGGGTCCGTCAGCGCGGCGAAGTGGTCGACGAGTCGCCGTACCGCGTCCGGGTCCCGCACCACGACCCCGACTTCCAGGTTGTCCGACAGCGCCCGGTCGGTCAGGTTGGCGCTGCTGACCAGCGCGACGTCGGTGTCGGCGGCGATCACCTTGGCGTGCAGGGCCGGAAGTGACCGGCTGGACTGTCGCCGCGCCGCCACCGGCCAGTGCCAGCAGGTGACCCGGTCACCGAGGCCGGCGAAGACGTCGGCTCCGGTCACCCCACGCAGCGGTCCGCCGTCGGCGGCGCCGCTCTCGGACACCAGGTCGACCCGGACGCCGCGATCGGCGGCGGCGGACACCTCGGCGACGACCTCGGCGACGCCGTACGCGGCGAAACTGACCATCAGCAGCGACCGGCGGGCCTGCCGGATCAACTCGACCACCACCGACCGGGTCAGCCGAACCGCGACAGCCGGGCTACTCGGCCCGCTGACCACCAGTTCGGTACGCCGTGCCTCGGCCCGTCGCTGCAGGTGGGCGGCGCTGCGCAGAGCGAGCGCGACGGCCGGGCCGGGCAGGCCGGGGGCGTGGGTCCGCCAGGCGGTGACCAGCCGCCGGGCGTGACCGGCGACCGCGTACCCCGGTCGGGCGTCGGTCAACGCGGCTTCCACAGTGGCGTCCGGCCGGGCGACCGACGCCAGGACGCCGGCCCACGCGGCGACGTGTCCGGCCGGCAGCTCGGCGGCCAGCTCGGCGACGGTCTGCGCCATGGCCTCGGACGGGTTCACCGCTGGCAGCCGGTCACCGGAAGAAGCCGCACTCGTTGTCGGCGAGGGTGTCGACCAGCAACGACCGGTCCAGGTAGTGGTTGCCGCCTTCGCAGGACGTTTCGGCGGCGTACAGGCAGGCATGGCAGGCGGCTCCGGCGAGCCGGCCGTGCACCGTCGGGTCGTGTTCGGCGCAGAGCGGGTCGGAGCTGCACAGCCGGGCACCGTGCAACGCGCGGTCGATGAGTGGGCCGAGCCGGTCGGCCCGGCCGAGGGTGACCAGGCCACCGAGGGTGCCTTCACTGTCCGGGGCGGCGGTGTAGAGCAGCACCCCGGCCATCGGCGAGTCGCCGGCACGCGCGTACACCCGCTCGCCGATGCCGGAGGCGCTGTAGCCGCATTCCAGCGCCAGCTCCCGGATCAGGGTGTGCGCGAGGGTGTGCAGCAGCAGGTAGCGCAGGCCGGGCCAGCCTCCGGGGGGTAGTTGACGCTGCGCCCGCCACTTGTCGTGGGCCCGGATCAGCAGGTGTTCGCGGGCTTTGACCGCGGGGTCGTGCTCCCAGGCGACAATGCGTTCCTCGGCGAACCGCAGGAAGATGCCTTCACCGCGGGTTTCGGCGCACGGCACCCAGGTGGGCGGCTCGGCGGACAGCGGTGCGCGGCACTGGTCGGGGGTGTCGAGCACGTCCCGTTCGGGGGCGTCGATGCGGGTGAAGCCGTACAGTGCGGCGACCCGACGCAGCCGGGGCACCAGCACCACCTGGCTCAGCCAGTCCCGGTGCCCGGCCGGGACCGGCTCCGGCCGGGTGGTGAAGTCCGGCAGTGCCGCGCCGACGCTGGCGGTGAACGCGCGCCACTCGGGCAGGTGCAGGTCGAGATTGTCCCAGTCACCGCCGCCGGGGGCGTCGCCGGCTTCGTGCCGCCGCTGGATCGCCGCCCACACCTTGTCCACTCCGTGCGGTTGCAGCTCGGGCCAGCAGGTCTGGGTGGGCAGGATCATCGTCCCGGTCTGCGCTGGCAGCGGGGCGAGCACGCTCAGCGTCGGCCAGAATTCGGCGACCAGGTGGTCCACCGGGTGTTCGGCCTTCGGCACGCTGAACACCGCCGCCTGCATGGCGAACCAGCTGTTGGTGGCGCCGAGCGCCAGGGTGCGCGGCGGCGCGTCGCACGGTTCGTAGCTGCCCAGGTGCGGGTGGCGGCCCCGGCAGGCGGGCAGGTTGCGGTCGGCGAGCGCCCCGATCGCGTCCGAGATGGGCCGCGCCGCCTCGCACTGGCCGCAGGTGACGAAGATGTTGGTGGTCTCGCCGGTGCTGCCGCGTTCGGACAGTTGCAGCGGGTGCCCGGCACCGGGGTCGCTGCCCCGGTGCGCGAAGTACGACCAGGGGAAGTCGTCGAGGTGGCCGTTGCCGCAGGCCAGCACGAACCGGGCCGGTACGGCGGTGGGTCGGCCGCCGCCGTTGCCGCGGCAGGTGTGCACGTAGCGGACCTTGTCCGGCGTCGGCGCCGAGACCAGCTCGAACAGACCCGACTCGACTGGGGCGAGTTGGTTGCACCGGGTGTCGGAGCAACGCAACCAGGCGGGGAACAACGCGACCGGCACCCCGATGCGGGCCCATTCGGCGTACGGGTCGGAGGTTTCCGGCAGGTGCGGCGGCAGCCGCAGCGCCTGCACCTGGTGACCGAGTTTGGCGCGCATCGCGGCGAGCAGCCGGTCCTCGGTGATGACGGTGGCGCGGGCCAGCTCCCAGTGGTCGAGGCCGAGCGGCATCACCGACAGGCTGGGCAGGTCGGCGACGGAGCCTATGCCGTAGGTGTGCAGCAGCTGGTTGGGGCGCAGCGCGCCGACCCGCAGTTGCCGTAGCTGTGGTTCGCTCACGCCAGCGCCTCCGGCCCGTCGGCTCCGCCAGCGGCCCCACCGGCAGCGGCCCCGGTGCCGGTCGCCGGATCGACGCGGGGCACGAACGGTGGCGGTGGTTCCGCCATGGCGGCCCCGGCGAGCTGCAGCTGCAGCTGTACGCCGGGTTCGACGTCGCGCAGCGAGGTGGGGCAGGTGGTCTGCCGCCAGCGGCCCTCCTCGGGGCGGTGCAGCAGCCCGGCGGTGTCGTCGCTGCGGCGTGGTTTGTCGTACGCGAGCCGCCGGGCGGGCATGGCCCGTTCCCGCGCCCACGCGTCGAGCCGCGCTTCCAGCTCGTCCTCGACGCGTAGCCGTACGGCGTTGTCGGCGGCGACGTCGCTGCGCCGGGCGAGGAAACGCACCACGTGGTCGGCGAGGGGGCCGTAGCGGTCGAAGTGCTGGGCGCTCAGGTTGCCGTTGTAGGTGCGTTCCAGGTTGCGGATCAGGGCGACCAGCACCCCGGTCAATCCGCGGTCGATGGCCCGTTCGGCGAACGGGGTGACCGACAGCGCTTCGACCTGCCGGTAGACGGTGGCGTGGAAGTGGTCGAAGCGTTCGTAGTGTGACAGGTCGCGGGGGCGGGCCCAGTTGTAGACGGTGAAGACGATGCCGGGGGCGGCGCGGCCGACCCGGCTGGTGGCCTGGATGTACTCGGCGGCCGACTTGGGCTGGTTGGCGACGACCATCACGCCGAGCCGGGACACGTCGACCCCGACGGAGATCATGCTGGTGGCGAGGAGCACGTCGATCGGGCGCGGGCCGGCTTTGCCGCGCCCGCCGGTGAACCGGACGGCGAGCCGGTCCAGCAGTGGCCGGATCGCGTCGGAGGGCATCCGGGAGGTCAGCTCCTCCAGCAGCGGGTCGTAGCGGCGGGCCAGGCCGCGTTCGTCGGCGCGGGCGAGTCGGGTGGTGACGTCGTCTTCGACGAGGCGTCGCATGCCGCCGAGGTCGCGCAGGCTGTTGAAGTAGCCGACCAGGGTCATGTACGGGTCGGTGACGTCGTTGCGGCCGTAGCGTTCGTGCAGTTTCTGGGCGGCACCGAGGACCGACACGTACACCCGGATCAGGGCCGACTTGATCCGGGTGCCGTGGGCGCAGATGCCGATGTAGCGCCGGCCGGGACGCTGGTCGGGGTCGCGCTGGCGGGCGAAGAAGCTGTCGGCGGCGTCCAGGCCGGGCGGTGGGAAGACGCTGGTCGAGCGGTGGAACAGTGCGCCGATCTGCTGGTGGGCGCGGCGGACGGTCGCGGTGGAGGCGATCACCTTGGGCCGGGTCGAGTGACCGGTCACCGGCTGCCAGGTGGCGAGCCGGTCGACGGCGGTCTCGTAGAGGCCGACGAGGGAGCCGAGCGGACCGGAGATCAGGTGCAGCTCGTCCTGGATGATCAGGTCGGGGGGTCGCAGCCGGGGGCAGTCGACGATGCTGGCCGGCCCGGCGGTGCCGGCGGCCCGGTGGTACGTCGCTTCCCAGTCGGCGTGTTCCAGGTCTTCGGTGACGTAGCCGTGCCGTTCGCAGCGCCGGCTGACCTGCCCGAACAACGCTGCTGTCGCGCCTTTCCAGGCCAGTTGGGCGAACTTGTCGACGGTGGCGATCAGCAGGGCCGGCGGGTGCCGGTAGATCTCCTCGTCGACGACGAGCACCGGCAGCCCGCGCTGGTCGTCGGGCCGGCCGAAGCCGGCGAGGTCGCTGAACGGGCATTCGACGTCGGGGCAGCGGACCAGGGTCCGGCGGTACGTCGGGTCGATCACGATGTCCCGGCCGGGTTCGATCCGGCTGCCGCACCACGGGCAGCTGGTCAGCTGGTGCGGTGAGCCGTGGCCCCGGGTGGCGGCGCCGCGCCGGCCACGCTGCTGCTGCTGCCACTGCCGGGCCTGGTCGGTGTGGTTGGGGGTGACCTTGCCGCCGACCCACAGTCCGATCCGGATCGGCGTGTCGCCCCAGGTGGTTTCGTCGGCCAGGCGCAGCGTCTCGGCGGCGCAGATCAGGGTGGCGGCCCGCTCGAACTGTTGGATGGTGAGCAGCCGCAGCGTGTAGCGCATCAGCACGGCGAGGCCGCCGGCGGCGACCAGTCCGCCGTGGGCGGGTTGCAGCCGGCGGATCGCGATGGTGAAGGCGGTCAACCCGAGGTACGCCTCGGTCTTGCCGCCACCGGTGGGGAACCACAGCAGGTCGGCGACGGCCCGCTGCGGGTCCTCGGTGCGTTCGGCGTGCCGGGGGTCGGCCAGCGCCGGCAGATTGATCAGCAGGAAGGCGAGCTGGAACGGCCGCCAGCGGTGGTTGACGGGCTGGTCGGCGGCGGCGGTCGCCGCCGCGAGCCCGAGGCCGGGGTGTTCGCGACGGGCGTCGGCGACCCTGGTGTGCACCCGCTGCAGGTACATCGCCTGGTTGGCGAAGCCGAAGGCGCGGCGGGCGGCCGGGTCGGTGGCGAGCAGGCCGATGCCGGCGGCGATCCGGTCGGCGGCCCGGCGGGCGTCGCGCAGCGCCTCGGTGACCTGCTGCCGGTGTTCGGTGAGCCAGCGGTGCGGCTGGTCGGCGGCGGCTTCGTTGCCGGCGATCCAGGCCCGGTAGCCGTCGACGAGCGGGGTCAGCGCCGCCAGCAGCGGATCACCGGCCGGACCGCGTGCCGTGCCTCTGGCCGGGGCGGCCGGCGGGGTGGCGGCCAGCTCGGCGAGGCGTTTCATGTCGAGCTCGACGGCGGCCAGCTCCGGCAGATCGGGGTCGGTGTCGGCGGTCGGCACGTCGGTGAACGGCAGTTCGTGTACGGGCACCGGGCAGGTGCGGATCCGGTGGGCGCGCAGCGCGGGGTCACCGGCGGCTGCCGGGTCGGCCCGCACGGCGGTGCCGTGGCCGACGGCGTACTCGGGGTGGAAGCGGTAGGCCATCGCGAGCCGGCGGCGTTCGGCCTGGTCGGAGGCGTCGCCGCCGGTGATCTGCTCGGGTCGGGGCCAGAAGACCGGCTGGTCGCCGTCGCCGGTGGCGGACAGCTCCACCTGGAAGATCCAGGAGCTGGCGTCGCGCCGCGCGCCGGGCCGCTGCCGGTTCTCCAGGAACAGGGAGATCAGCCAGCGGCCGTCGCGGCGGCGGGCCCGGCCGCGTACCACGATGTCGGGTTGGTCCGGGTCGGGGGCCTGCGGCGGCAGCGGGCCTTCGGCGAGTACGACGATGATGGTGCCGCCGTGGCTCTGGCGCTGCCAGACCCGGCCGGCGTGTTCCTCGCGCTGCGAGGTGGCCCGGTCGTAGCGACCCCAGCCGCCGGTGACCCGCAGCGCGGTGGCGGCACCGTCCACGGTGGCGGTGAAGCCGAGCGCAGACGGGGCGAGGCTGGGCACGTTGGGCGCGCTCGGCTCCGGCTGGCCCTCCATGATGTCCGGTGCGCTGGCGTCGGAGAGCTCGTCCTGGGTGTCGGGCTCGACGGCTTGGCCGTTGGGGGCGAGCCGGCCGAGCAGGTAGCGGTCGAGCGGGCTCTCCTGGGTGCCGAACTCCTCGTCCGGCCCGTCGAGCGGCCCGAGCAGGTCGGCCAGGACCAGCGCCTGCAGCTCGTCGCGGATCACGCCCGCGTCTGGTCTGCCGAGTACGCCCGCCTCACCCATGCCCGCCACCGTAACGGCTCCCCACGACACCGTCCTCATGCGATCGGCCCCTCGTGCGAGGGAGTCATGAGCATCGACACTGCCCCAGCGGACTGGGCACAATGCCACAGGCTGCACAGACATCAGGACGGACCATTTTCTGCTCCGGTTGCGGCTTACTGCGGCCACGTGCCGGCTGAGAGGACTTCGCCGGCCGGCGACGCGCTGATGCATCCTGCGACGAGGCCAGGGTGAGCGCCTTCGAGACATCTTCCTTGGAAGCCTGCGGCCAACCATTGACTCGGAGGATGCGGACCACCTCTGCCGTTTTCCGCACCTGGCCGCTACCCTCCGGCTGGCGGGCATCCCGCACCGCCGCGATGAACTGCGAAAAGTCCTTGCCGTACTTCGTTGACTGAGGGCTTGTCCGGCTGGCCTTGCGAGTCGGTGTCGCCCCTCGGCTCGGACTTTGCCGTGTACGGGCCACAGGGCTCAGCTTCTTTGCCGGCTGTCGAGCGGGTTCCGCTCGGTTCTTCTTACCTGTTTGCGGCACCGGGTCGCCGACGACTGCTTGCACCTGGGCGGTGGTGGCATTCAGCCAGCCCTTCTCCCGCAGCTTGCGCGCGATGGTCTTGGCCTTGGCGCCAGGCAGCTGCGACCGGAGCAGCCGAGCCGCCTCCTTCAAGACCGGCGCACTGGCCGGAGCCACACGCCTGTCGGCCGCCGAGGCGGTCGAGCCCGTCGTAGCCCGCCGCCGGGACGGACCTGGTTTGCGGGGCGAACCCGACCTTGCCGGAGGGACTCGCTGAGTCTGTGGCGGCAGGCGGTCTATCCACGAATCAGGAGTCTGGTCAGGCTTGTCATCGTTCTCCCAGTCGTAACCAGGAACATCCCAATGCCTACCCTCGGCGTCGGCATACCAGTCTCCGATCGTGCGCCCGGTCATGCTTCCTCCCGAACTTGCGCCGCAGGGCAGTCAGGCTGACGAGGGCCAGTTGACCATCCATCTTGAACTACGACGCTATTGACGCCCACCGACCGATGTAAGGTCCGATCAGGCAGTGCAGGATCGACAGGCGTACAGCCGACGGCAGAGTACGGCTCCCGCCGCTACGGTCTTTTGTCCGGTCGACGATCCGGCAGCCCTGTTGATCGACTCGCCGTACATCGACTATCACCCTTGTCGATCATCGTTTGGCTCGACAATGCTGCAGGAGAGCGGCGACGCCACAGGACGGATGATCAAGATGAAGATCCGGGATTCGGTCGCCACAGCCGGCGGGGCCAGGTCGAACGAGGACCGAGTGGGCCACGCAGGTTCGCTGGCCTGGGTGATCGACGGTGCCACCGATCTGTTGGAGCGGATCGCCGTCGAGGTGCAGTGGCGGCAGGACGCGTACGGCTTCCCGTCGGACCGGATGCCGCCGGCCTGCTCGATCGGTCTCTGCGTCGACCGGGGCCACGGCTTCGAGCTGACCCGCATCGGCGACGCCACCGCTGTCATCGACGGTGACACCACCCGCGTCCTCGCCACCAGCTACTTCGACGGGCGAGAGGCGGCGGCGGTGCGGGCCCGCGAGACCGACCCGGCGATGGTCGTCGCCGCCATGCAGCAGCGACGCCGGCACACCATGACCTCCGGTGACGTCGAGTCGGTCTTCTCCGGCCACCCGCAACGCCGCCTCGTCCCGCACCGGATCACCGCGGACTGGGCAGGGACCGGCCACATCCTGCTCTGCACGGACGGGTTCGCCCGGCTGGTCACCGATTACCAGCTCTTCGCCGGGTGGTCCGAGGTCGTCGCCGAGGCCCGGGAGCGTGGGGTGGCGTACCTGGAGAAGTTGATCCGGCAGACGGAGAGCGACCCGGCCGTCGGCGGTGACCGTTTCAAACGCGCCGACGACGTCGCCGCCGTCCTGATCTGCGCGGGCTGAGGCAGTACAGATGGGAGCACCTGCCATGTCCGACCGGCCGCCGTACCTCGTCGAACGCAACCCGGGCTACTTCGAGTACCAGTTGCCGATCTCGGTGAAGCTGGTCGTCGACCACCGCGGTCGGGTGCCGCTGCTGAAGAACGAGCGCGACGAGTGGGAGCTACCCGGCGGCAAGCTGGAGGTCGGCGAATCCCCGGAGCAGGGCGTCTGCCGAGAGGTAGCCGAGGAGCTGGGCCTGACCATCACCGGCGTACAGATCATCGACTCGTGGGTGTACGAGATCACCCCGCTCCGGCACGTGTTCATCGTCAGCTTCGGTGCGGTCTACACCGGCGCCGAGAAGTTGACCTACACCGACGAGCACAAGGAACTCGGTGTGTTCAGCTACGACGAGGTGCCCGACCTGCACATGCCGGCACTGTACAAAGCGACGATCACCCGCTGGCGTGACCTCGTCTCCGGTTCGACGCAACCCGCGACGACATGACCGGGCGGGAAAGCTGCCTCCGGTGTAGCCGGACCGCTCGGGTGTTCCTCGCTGCCCTGTCCGCCGCAGTGTGCTTCGGCTGTACGTCGGGTCCGCCGGTCTCCATGGCCGAGTCGGACCCGGCGCTGCTCGTCCACGACGTCCGGCGCGGCGGCGACGACGCGCAGATCGACGGGTACCTGCGCCACCTCGCCGACGCGGACTGCTTCGTCCTCGAACCGGACGCGACGACCGGGCCGGACGGGATGCGCAACGTCGCCGTCTGGCCGCCCGACACGAAGGTGTGGCGGGACGGCGGGCAGGTCGCCGGGGTCGACGTGCCGGGCCGGGAGCCGATCGCGATCGGCAGCCGGGTCGTCGGCGGTGGCGGCTACGCCAACCCGTCGACCAGCGACCTCGACCTGCCCGACGTCTCCCCCGACTGCCTGACCGGTGGCGGCGAGTTCGCCATGCTGCATACCATCACCAGCGTCACGCGCTCGATCAGCGAACGCTTTCGCTGGGGCTGACCCCATAGGATCTCTGTCGGCAGGTTGACGCAGCGTCGAAGCGGAGTGCGGGTGGCGGATCCGAGCAGCGCAACCCAGGCAGTCCGCAGCAAGGGCTGGTGGCCGTTGGCTGGCGGCTTTGGCGTTGCCACGCTGGGTCACGCACTGGCCGTCGCAGCCCTCGCGATCCCGGTTACGAAGCTCGGCCCGTCAGATCCCAACGCGAACCTGGATGCCGGGGACCGGTTCGGCGTCTTCTACGGGGTGTTGTGCACCTACGCTGTCGTACATGTGCTCCTGTTGAACGTCGGCCTCGTCTTCGTCTGGTCCGAACGCGGCAATCGAATGTTCAAGCGAGGGCTGGTCACCGGATGGGTCGGCGGCTGGTTCTTGGTCATTGCCATCGTTACCACGTGGCTTGCGCTCGCGGAGTCGTAGCGCCCTCCCGCCGGTTTCGGCGGGCAGTCGGTTGAGGATGCCGTCGACGGCTTCGATCAGCTCTGCTGTGCCGCGTACGACGTGGACGCCCGGCTTGGTGGCGAGGGCTTGCGCCCATTTGCTTTGCATGGCGTGGCTGGTCAAGATCACCGGCCGGCCGTGCCCGAGGGCAAGGCGAGCCTGGATGCGGGCGCCGCTGGTCTCGCTGGCTTCGACGACGAGGGTCGCCGCCGCGTACCCGCTCATCACCGCGTTGCGCATCGGAAAGCTCTGCCTGGTGGGGCCGGCGTCGGGCCAGAACTGGCTGACCACCAGGCCGACTTCGGCGATGTGGTCCTGCAGCCGCCGGTTGGCCGACGGATAGTAGTTGCGGATGCCGGTGCCGATGACCGCGACGGTCCGGCCACCAGCGGCGAGGGCTGCGGTGTGGGCGGCGGTGTCGATGCCGTGAGCCAACCCGCTGGCGACCGTCACTCCCCGGTTGATCAGCGACTCGGCTACCGATCGCGCGATGCTCAGTCCACGCGCTGACGCCTTGCGGCTGCCGATGACGGCTATGGAAGGGTCGTTGGCCCAGAGCTGGCCACGGGTAAACAGCAGCGGAGGCGCCTCCTTGATGCCGCGCAACTGGGCCGGGTAGCTGTCGTCTGAGAAGGTGTGTACGCCGATCCCGTCCGCCCGCCACCCGGCGATCTCGTCGGCAGTGGCTGCGATCAGCTCAGCAGTAGAGCCGGTCGTGACCGAAAACAGTGTCTCGGCCTGACACAGCACCGGGTCTGGCATCGGACCTCTCAAATTCAGTCAACGGCTGGGCCGGGTGCCGGACTCGTAGGCCAACGCCCAGGCAACGTCACTCGGGGTCAGGGCATACATCTCGGCGATCGTCTCGGGGTCGGTGCCTGCCGCGTGCTGTCCGGCGATGGCCTCGGTGCTCACTCCGCCGATGGCGGGCCGGCCGAAGCGGACGTCGGGCCGGACGCGTACCGGCGAGTCCGGGTCGGGGTCGGGTCGGTAACTGGCCGCGGAGTTGCCGGCCCAGCCGATGCGTCGGTGGAAGGCCGCAGCCGGCGGGGTCAGCGTCAGCCTGTTGCCGGTGGTCGTGACCAGCCACCAGCGCGGATGCAGGCCGGCTGCGGCCTGGGCATCCCGGACGAGAGCGCGTCCATCGGTGAAGGCGCGCCGGTCAGCGATCGGGTGCGGCACGCCGAAGTGGTCCCGGAGCAACGCGAGGAAGATCGGCAGTCCGCTCATCGGCGCACGATGCGCCTGTCGGTGTTCCCGCAGGTAGGCGGCTTCGACGAACTCGGCCCAGTCGAGCACCCGCCGCCTGGGCGGGCCGGCTCGGCTGCCGGACGGGTCGGACCGCCGCTGGCGGCCGTCGGTGACGGCCAGCCAGCGGCGCAGGGTCGACGGCGGTACGCGGAGCAGCCGGGCCGCTGCCGCTTCGGTGAACACGGCTACTCGGCGGCGGGCACGAGGACTTCCGAGCCGGACCAGTTGATGTCGAGGTTGCCAAGGTCGCTCTCGGGCTGGTCGTCCTCGTCGAGGGTGCTGAAGGCGGCGTGGTAGCAGCCGAACCCGTGGCCGCCGGCCGCGAGGGTCGCGACCGCCCAGCCACGCAGGTTCTCCCCCAGCTTCTCCGGCTGACGTGGGTCGACGGCGACCCGGATGACGCCGAGCAGGTCGTACGTCTGGTCACGCGTGCCGGCGTTGTCGATGCGGCACAGCGAGAACCCGTACCGCTCGCCTTCCTCCTGCTGGTAGATCAACTTTCCGAATCGGTACACGGGAACCTCCTCGTTTGCGGCGGGACTGCCGACCGTGACTAGCATCAGGGAAGTCGTTTGTTATATCAACCCCCTAGTCTGTGGCGACTTCCTGAAGTAGGCTCACCCTGCTATCCGGTCCTGTAAGGAGTGAGGAACATGATCCAGTCACCGACGGGCCAAGAAGCAACCGACGGCGCAGACGTCTCGCCCACGGTGCAGGCATGGGAACTCGGCATCAGGCTGCGCGTGCGCCGTGAGGAGTTGGGCATGACAGCGGTTGCTTCCGGCAAGGCGACCGGCATCGCCCAGGCGTACATCTCGGGTGTAGAAGCCGGCCGGGTCAAACTGCCAGCCGGTCGACTGGCTCAACTCATTGAGATCTACGAGATCGACCCGGAGGACGCAGCCGAGCTGGAAGAGCTGCGGGTGGGAGCGACCCGTCGCGCCTGGTGGCACCAGTACTCTCAACTCTTCCCCGCTGACTTCCTCCGCTTCCTCGGCTACGAGGCCGGCGCGGATCACGTCCGCAGCTACGACAACGAGCTACTCCACGGGCTGCTCCAGACCGAGGACTACGCCCGTGCCGTGATCCGCGGCGGCAACACCTACGTCCGGCTGACCGAGATGACCAGGCGAGTGAAGGCGCGCATGGCACGGCAGGCTCGGTTGACCGGTCTCAACCCCTTGAACGTGAGCACCGTCATCAGCGAGGCAGTCCTCCGTCAGCAGATCGGCGGTCCAGCGGTCATGCACAACCAGCTCAACCACCTGGCCGAGCTGGTGTCCTCGCATCCGGATCAGATCCGAATCAGGGTCGTGCCGTTCACCGCAGGAGCACACCCCGCGCTCGGCGGGCCGTTCCAGATCCTCTCGTTCCCATCGCCCCGGCTGCCTGACCTGGTCTGGCAGGAAGTCCTGACCTCCAGCGACATCATCGACCAGTCCGCTCGCGTAGCCGACTACACGATGACCTTCGCTGAGGCTGAGGAACGCGCGTTAAGCTCGCAGGACTCACTCTCGCTGATCCGCCAGATAGCCAAGGAGATGGGATGACCCCGCAGGTCGGCACCCCTGACCGGGACTGGTTCACGTCATCGCGCAGCTCCAACAACGCCGCCTGCGTCGAGGTCCGCTTCGCTGGCGGCCAGGTGGACGTACGCGACACCAAGGACCGCACCGGCCCGGCTCTCGCCTTCGACGCCACCACCTGGACCAGCTTCGTCACCGGCCTCAAGCACACCCCCACCCAGCCCTGACCTCTGCAAGGCTGGGCTGCCCCACCGGACTCCATGGTCGGATGCGCTCCATCTAAAGCACGCTCAGCGCGTCGCGCAGATGCGGCGTATCCGATCATCGGCCGACGTTGGCTCTCCGCTCACGGCGTCACCGCCCGCTCGATCCACTCGTCACAGCCGACTACGCGGGCGCCCTCGGGCTAGCTGAGCAGCGCCAGTACATCCTGGCGCACAAGATATGTTTTGCCCGGGTTAAGTCACCTCAGATTTGATGTAGACACACCTACCGTCGAATCTTGCCAGAACAGGTACCAACATCTCATATGTCTGAATTCCGGACCCTTGAAACAGCGTTTCACCCGCGAGTCGCGCATCAGCATCACCCAGAGAGACAACGATAAGTCGTCAATCCGACAAGTCGATCTCTTGCAGGTACTCAACCTCTGACCAGGGCGTTTGAACGAACTATCCGCATCACAGCGGCGATGATCGTTGTACACGCCGAATGGCCAAGTCAGGTACGATGAGTGCAGGCGCAGGACTGGGCTGCAAAGCGCCCAGGACCGGACCACTCGGTCGACTTCGAGTCGGTATCGAACCGATGCGCCGATTGTGAGATGCAAGCCGACATGGAGGTTCTGATCCGTGCAGGCAACCGACGAGCGCGCAAGGCAGCAAGGACGGCTTGCACTGGTTTCCGCCATTGCAACCGTAATTGGCGCGGCAGCTGGCGTCGCGCAGTGGCTAACGAGCATCGGTGCATGGGCCGTTGTCGTCCTCGGATTGGTCGGGCTTGCCGCAACGTCTTGGTCCCTCAGCAAGGTGTGGCGTGACCGCCAGGCAATTTTTGCCACGTTGCTGACCTTGCTTCTCGTTGTCATCGCCGGGGTCACCGGGGCAGCGATCGACCGCATCATCAGCCCGAACCGTCCGCTACCAACCTCGACCTATCCGCCTCCAACAGGACAGGGTTCACCCAGCCATTCCACCTCGCAGCCAGGGGCCGATCGACCCGCCACCACGGCACCTGTGGACTCGATAGCCCCTTCCTCGCAGATCCCGACTGGTGAACCTCCCGTAATCGTATACGAATGGAAGGAGCGATGGAGCGACCCGATCCAGCTTCGGTTTCCGGGCGGCATCGACTTCGACTACCTACCACCGCCCGGCCGCGCGGGATTCGGTGGCGATCTCAAAACCTCGCGCGACGGCAGCGATATGCGAACGTATAACAGCGGCAAGTTGGTGGAGTGGGGCAACGAGGGCGAGCCGTCGCCGCAGCAGTGCTACGAGTTGACCGCGCGCAGCCCGGCGGGACAGGATTCGCAGTATATCAATAATCCCCAGGTGGGTAGCTGGTATTGCCTGCTGACCTGGAACGGATCACTGCCCGGCCGCATCGTTGTCTTCAGGGTGACCGAGGTAGTCGAGGGAGGCTTCAACCTCCAGGCAACGGTGTGGAACCGCGAAGGCGTGTGATATCGGCTAGTACTCCAGGGTGGATTCATCAGGCAACTGCTTCATGCTTGGCATGTAGCACAGATGGGGCGCATTCGATCATCAACTCAGGTCCGCTCTCCATTCATCACGTCACTGCCCGCTCGATCCGCTCGCGAAAGTCGGCTGTGCGGGCGTCATCGAAGCGGCTGAGCAGGGTGAAGGCCTCCTGCCGTACTGGCAGGGCTTCTGCTTCGCGGCCAGTCGCAGCAAGGGCAGTCGCCAGGTTGTGCAGTGCGACGGCAGTTTGCCAGGAGTCGCCGAGCCGGCGGTGCACTCCGGCGGCCTGGCGGTGGAAGTCCACTGCCTCCGCCGACCTGCCAAGATCCTGATACGCCTCGCCGACAGCGTCGAGCGCGGTCGCTTCCCGGCTACGGTCACCGATCCGTCGTTGCAGCGCAGCAGCGCGGTGCAGGATGTCGACGGCGGCGGCAGGGTCACCGATGGCCCGCCGCACCCGGGCCAGCTCGACCAGCCAGTGGCCCAGCCACAGCGAGTTGTTCGCCTCCTCGGCGATCGCGACCGCAGTCTCAATGTTGGCCTCGGCGTTGGCCACGTCACCCATCTCCCGCTCGGCCATGCTGAGGAAGAACAATGCGTTACCTTCCTGGCCAAGGTCGCCGAGGTCCCGTAGCTCAGCGAGGGCTTCCCGGAGCAATTCGGCGGCCTCCGGCAACCGCAGCATCTCGTACCGTGTCTCGCCCAGATTGCTCAGCACGAGCGCCCGCCAGCGCCGGTTGCCGAGTCGGGTGACGATCTCCAGGGCTTCGGAGAAGAAGCGGACCGAGTCGGTCAGCCGGCGATGCCGCAGCCCCAGCAGGCCGAGCGCGTTGATCGAGACCGCGGTGCCGAACTCATCACCGATCTCGCGACGGATCGCAAGGGCTGCCTGGTGGCACTCGGCCGCCTCGTCGAGCTGGCGAGCCTGGAAGTGTGCCTTGCCGAGACTTTCCAGGGTTTCGGCTTCCCCGCGCCGGTCACCGACCGACCGGGCTGACGCCAGCCCGATCCGCGCAGTAGTCGACCACTCGTCGAACGCGTTCTGATGCATGTAGACGCCGCGTAGCACCGCCGCCAGATGCCAAGCGACCTGGTGTGCGCCGCACTCGCTGGCGAGGCGGGTCGCCGCGACCAGGTTGTGCCGCTCAGTCTCGAACCATTCGGCTGCGGTCGTCGATGCGCTGAACGCCATCGCCTCGATGCCACCGGGCGGGTCCAGCGGCACCGTCTGGTTGAACGGGAGCATCGCCGTCACCGCAGCGTCGGCGCTGTGCAGGTACCAGCGGAGCACGCGCAGCCGCGCCCTTTGGCGTTCGTCGTCCGACTCGTGCTGGCGCACCTGATCGATCGCGTACGCGCGGAGCAAATCATGCAGTTGGTACCGGTCCAGCCCGACGTGCTCCAGTAGGTGGGCGCCAACGAGTTGATCGAGCAGGTGCCGGATCCGGCGTGCCGGGGTGCCGGACAGTGCGACCGCCGCCGCCGCACTGAAATCCGGGCCGGGATGCAGCCCCAGCAACCGGAACAGTCGCGCCGCTTCCTCGGTCAACGCACGGTACGACCAGGCGAACACCGTCCGGACCGCGTCGGACTCGTCACCGTCGTCGGCAGTGAGCGTGTCCCAGAGCGCTGACTCGTCGTGCAGGTCCTGGATCAGTTCGTGCAGTGTCATGAAGGGCCGGCTGGCCGCTCGTTCGCCGGCGATCCGCAGCGCCAGCGGTAGCCGCGCACACAGCCGTGCCAGCTCGGCCAGCTCCTCCTCACTGTCCCCCTGGCGATAGCCGTCCATGACAGTCCGCAGCAGCTCGATGGCGTCGTGTTCCGGCAGGATGTCGAGCGTTAGGCGTTGGCCACCGTCCCTGGCCACCAGTGCGGAGAGTCTGCTCCGGCTGGTGACGATGACCGAGCAGGTGTCCGTTCCGGGCAACAGCGGCCGAACCTGACCAACCGATGCGGCGTTGTCCAGCACGACGAGGATCCGCCGGTCGGCGAGGCGGGACCGATACACCGCTGCCCGCTCGTCCAGGTCTGCCGGGATCGCAGCAGGTGGTACGCCAAGCGACCGGAGGAAGCGGTCCAGGGCCTCCGCTGGATCGACCGGCAGCCCGCGGTCATATCCGCGCAGGTTCACATAGAGCTGCCCGTCCGGGTAGCGCGCCTTGACCCGATGCGCCCAGCGAACAGCGAGCGATGTCTTGCCGACCCCAGCCGTGCCGGCGACGACGAACAAGGTCACCGCAGGTGCGGTTTGGTGGGCGTCAGTCAGCAGGCGGTCGAGCGCCAGCAGCTCGCGGTTGCGGTTGAGGAAGCCGGCGACCCCGCCGGGTAGTTGCCGTGGCGGCGGACCGGGTGCCGGGTCGCCGCCATGAAAATGTACGCCACCGTGCACGTCACGGGCCTGCACCAGGTCCGCGCTGCCGGAAAGGTCGGTCCGGTTGACGTGTCGGGGATCCGGGTCGTCCGACGCCGCGCCGCCCTGGAACATGTCTCATGTTCCCGTAGGCGGCTCCAGTGTGGCCACTTCCCGATCAAAGAACGTGTCCAACGGCTCGCCTTGCTGGTACAGCCCTTCGATGAGACCTTGGCACCGGGCGATCAGGTCCGGGTCGGTGAAGCGACGAGCGGCGGCGAGCACACCCGTGTCGTCGTAGACCGCCTCGTACATCACGTCGAGACCGAGCGTGTAGATCTCCGGCAGCGGACCCCCGTTCTCGTACGGAGCGACCTGCTCCGGACCGACGACGTTGGTCAGGCCGCCGTAGTCGTGGCGGAGCCGGAGCAGGTGCAGCTCCCATTGCAGGTACGGGATGATCGGCTTCTCGACGACTCGCACCCGCCGGTTGACGAAGCCTTGTCGCGCGATCCGACCGTAGTAGTCGGCGAAGTCGTCGCGCTGCTCGTCGATCAGCCGAAGCGACTCATCCCACCGACCGTCGACGAAGGCCTCCCAGCTCTTGTTGCCGGGCTCCTTGAAGAACTGCTGCCGCTCCAGCTTCCAGAAGCCGACCGACTCTATCCGCCAGAAGTGCTCGTAGAAGTCGGACCAGTAGTCGTCGAGCGTCAGCACTTCACCTGGGTCACCGCCGAGGACTTCACGCATCAGGCATCTCCACCCTTGCCCTTGTGATCCACTAATCGTCACCCTCTATGCAACACAAACAAGCACACGACACCGTACCATCGAGGTATCCGGATCGAACGATCTCAGACAGCGCCCCAGATGTGTTCCGGTTTCATGTTTACTGGAGGCTTCGACCGCTCCGAACGGAGGTCCGGGAATCACGTCGGCAGGAGATGTCGCCAGATCGCTAGACGCGACCCGGTCTGCGCTGGCCCGCGTCGTCAAGACCGTCGCAGCCGCCGGAACAGCCATCCATCAGCAGCAAGGACAACTCAGCCAACTGACCCGTGGGGCGAGTAATCCGGCTGCCAGCCAGGCCGTTGCTGCTGCCGCAGCGGCTGTTCAACGCCTGCAAGAGGCTGCCGAACTCACCACAGCCGCAGGTCGAGACCTGCTGGACTACACCCGTAGAATCGTCGGCGAGCCGACAGCAGCCCCTTCGGATGGGTCTGGCCCCTACGACGCCACCTCGTCCGTAGCAGCCGGCGGACGTCTACTTCCCGATCAAGTCGAGCGGTTAAGGAGCGACCTCCCGGGTGCGGTCGAACCAGGGACCGGACAAAGACACATGGGCGGTGGATCGACCCGGATACGGGTGTTGTCCACCAGGCCATCAGCGGCAAAGATGGGGACCAAGAGCGCGTGGACAGTTGCCTGCGCGACGAGGGCATCCCCCGACTCCCGCAGCGCACCGGGGACGTCGAAATGAAGGTTGCCATGCAGATGCGAGACCGCAGCATCCGCCATCTTGATTTGGTCCTCAACAACGTACCCTGCAGAGGTCGACTCGGCTGCGATGGAATGCTACCGATCCTCCTCCCGGAAGGCAGCTCCATCACCGTGCACGCTCCGGACTTCCGCAAGACTTATACAGGAGGTGCCAGCCCATGGTGGCGCTAGAAGTCTGGTTCGACCAGGTCCCGGAGAACGACTTCGGTCCCGGCGATCCGGCAATCATCGTGGACAACCTGGCCAGCCTTGACAAGCTGATCGAGCACGTGCTGACCGTCACAGCAGGTCGGCAAGTCCCCGCCGTTGTTCAGGCAAACATTTTAGGGGCATCCGGCTTGCCTATAATCGAAGCCGGGATCAGCCACGACCGAGGATTCATCTCATACACTGACCGCAGCGGTGGCTTCTACTCAATAGGAGACACAAGCCGCAGCGGCGATGCCGTTTACGACTACATGGGAAACGAACACGTCGTCCCCGCCAGCGCTGAGATCCCGCTGAGCGAGGTCCGCCAGTGGCTGGCCGAGTTCATTGCCACCGGCGGACCCTCCGCCACCGTCCCGCTGGCTCCCGAGGTCGGCTAGCGGCGGATCAGGATCCGCTAGAAGAGGGCGTCGGGGCGGGGGAACAGAGCGTCGTCGAAGGCAGGGAGCAGCGGCTCCGGCTCCTGTGGCTTTCGCGGTTGCGGGACCGACTTGGTCGACTTGCGTGGTGTGCGGCGTGCGCCGGAGTGCAGGCCCTTGCGGTTTTCTTCGTCGTAGCGCTTGTGGTTGAGCTCCAGCAAGCGGTCAAGGATCTCAACCTGCACCGTTGGGTCGATCGTATAGCGGGTGCCCTGCCGCGTCTCGTGGAAGCCGTGGTTGAGCCACAGCTTGGACCAGCCGTACGCCTCGGCAACCGCCTCGTCGATCTCGACGTGGATTTGCCGCAACCGCCGAACGTCCGCGCTGGTCACCCCTTCGTCGTGGACCAGGTTGTAGAGCTTCGTCAGCCCCAACCCCCGCCCCAACATCACCGACCGCCGGTACGAGTCCAGCTCCTCGCCAACCCGATCCATCCGTTCCGTCAACTCCGGCTGCGGATACGTCTCGAAGCAGTCGGAAGGCGTGTATTGCAGGTCCGACTTAAGAGTGGCCGAGTATCTCCAGGCCCACTCCACATGAATATCCGAACTCAAAAGGGTCAGCAGACCCGGACGATCGGATGCAAATACGACGATCTTTTCGTTTAGAACTTGATCCGTGGTGACCAGCGCAGGACGTCCCGTCCGACTGACACGTGCGATGGCGAGGACGCGGTCGAATCCTTCGATGGCCGCCTGCATGGCTGGTCTTTTCTCGGCGTACTGCCACCAGTACTTACGGTAGACAGCGCGGTTGTTGGTTTCGCGGAATGGTTTGACTTCGCGTTCGACGATGGCGAAGCAGTCTGGGTACTGCTGGGCACGTTCGATGGGCCAGTCGTGGAAGTTGATGACCCAGCGGGTCGCCGAGCAGTCCGGACTGGTGTTCAGGTCTTCACCGTTGAGGTAAGGGAAGAGGACATCCTTGTTACGCGGGTCCTTGGCGATCAGCGCCTGTGCCTGATCCGGCTCCAGCAGAAATCCTTTGCCCAGGATGTTCGAGCCCTGGAACGACTGGCCGGCGTTGGCGGCGAGGCGGTGCGGGTTGCCGGTCACTCGGGACTCGGCGTCGAGCGACGGAGTGATGCCCCGCACCTTGCGGCCGTCGAGGATGCGCTCCTCACCGCTGCCGGCGTGCCCCACCCAGAGCAGCGACACCTCCAGCGAGGCGGTGCCCGGCCACGGCTGCGACTTGTTCGCCCGGTAGATCGTCCAACCCATGTCGATTGCCTGGTCCAGGCCGACCTCGCGGGTGTCGCCCTGGGCGATCGTGTTCGTGGCGATCAGCCCGACCCGGCCCTTCCCGGTCACCGCCAGTTTGCGCAGCAGGAAGTACGAGCACAGGTCGGCACTGCCACGTCGACCCCGGCCGACCCGCTCCACCAGATACTCGCGAAGGTCGACGCCGATCGACCCGGTCAGCCGCTGCCCGCCTACGAACGGTGGGTTGGCGATGACGGCATCGAAGCCGGCGCGGTTGATGACTTCGGGGAACTCCAACGGCCAGTGCAGGGGGCGGATCGGGGCGGTTCGGCTGCCGCGCAGCCAGCCGCTGATCGTGTCGGTCAACTGCCGGGTCTGCTCCGCCGACGCCTGGTCGTGCAGCACCGCGTACACCTGATCGCTGATCGCCGACAGCCGGTCGTCGTACCTGTACTCGGGATCGTCGTCGGGGTCGTCGGCCGGATCCCACGGGCGGCGCTGTGCCCGTACGGCGGTGGACAGCGCCGCGCCCACGACGGCGTCGGCGGCCAGCCGCAGCCCGTCCCCCATCTGCTCGATCAGGCCCAGCTTCGCCGCCTTGTCGGCGGCGTCGCGGGTGTCCTGCACCACGGTCGCCTCGATCTGCTCCCGCAGCTCGGTCATCTCGGCGACCAGTTCGTGCAGCCGGTCGGTGACCGAGCCGTAGAGCCGGGCGTGCAGCGAACGGCCCTGCTCCGGGTCCAGGTGGAAGGCGGTCAGCTGGTCCAGCGAGGTGATGCCGACCAGCGAGTCACCACAGCGCAGCGCATGGTCGAGGAAGCCGAACGGTCGCCCCTTGGCCAGGGTGACCAGCCACAGCGACAGCTTCGCCAACTCGACGGCCATGTCGTCGCGGTCCACCCCGTACAGGCAGCGGGCGGCGACCATCCGGCGGGCAACCAGCCGCAGATCCTCCTCGGTGCGCCCGTCGGCCGGCAGGTCGGCCAGCTCGGCCGGCAGCTTGTCGCGCTGCCAGGCCCGCACCACCACCTCGGCCAGGTAGCGGCAGGCGGCCACCAGGAACGCGCCGGAACCCATCGCCGGGTCCAGCACCTTCAGGCGCAGCAGCTCCTCCGCGCTCTTCGCCCGCCACACGCCTTCCTCGGCGACGCCCTGCGCCGGGCCGGGCGCGAAGCACAGCGGCGCCAGGGTGTGCCGGACGACCTCCTCGGCCAGCTCCTTCGGCGTGTAGTGGGTGCCGGTGGCGCGCCGGTCGCCGACCTGGGTGAACAGCACCGACCCGGCCGGGAAGACCGTCGGCAGGCCGCGCAGGTCGGTGCGGAGCAGCCCCCAGTACGGGCGGGCCCGCTCGGCCAGGTCGGCGTTGTTGTCGCAGGCGGCGTGCAGCGCCGCCACCTCGTCCGGCCGGGGTGTGCGGGCCAGCGCCCTGCCTACCTGGCCGGCGGTCAGCCCGCAGCGTTTCACCAGCCAGTCGCGGAACTCCGGCTCACCGAGCGCGGCCCGCTCGACCAGCTCGGTCAGCGGCAGCTCCGGCTCCAGTTTGCCGACCAGCCCGACGTGCGGCTGATCCACCCGCAGGCAGGAGAAGTCGAGCAGTCCTTCGTAGACGTGGCCGATCTGCTCCACCCCGAGGCTGGAGTAGCTGAGCTGCTCGGCGGCCTTGCCCCGGTGGCGCAGCACCAGCAGTGCGTCCAGGATCTCCAGGATCACCCGGTCGGTGACCGCCGCCCGGTGCAGCCAGCCGAACCGGGCCGGGTCGAACAGCGACCCGCCGTGCGCCGGGATCATCAGGTCCGGGTGGGTGCAGCCGCCGTGCACCGCCGCGAACAGGGCCAGCAGCCGGGGCCAGGCCGCCGCCCGCCGGTCGGTCACCTCCTCGCTGTGCAGGTCCCGCGCCAGGCTCAGCTGGGCGTGCAGCGTGGTCGCCGCGTACGCCTCCTGGTAGAGCGGGTCACCGAGCGGCAGCAGCCGCTGCTCCTCGGCGTACAGCAGGAAGACCAGCCGCATCAGCACCGTCAGCGCGCCCCGGTAGATCTCCCGGTCGGCGACGTCGCGCAGCAGTTCCCCGCCGGATTCGCGGTCCAGCCGGGCCAGCTCGCCGACGAACAGCTCCACCGCCCGGCGGACCTGGTCACCGAGGGTGGTGGTGACCTGGGTGAGGGCGTCGGCGCTGCGGACGAACAACCCGGCGAGGCTGGTCGACGCGGTGCCGTCCGGGTTGGCGGCCGGCGGCAGCACCCGGGTCGCCGCCAGCAGGGTGGCGAACGCCCGCAGCAGCAGCGGCTCCTCCAACCACAGGTCGGCGTCGAAGACGGCGACTCCGGTGGCGGTGCCGGGGCGGGCGTGCACCAGCGCCCAGTGCTGGCCGTTGGTGAGCAGCGCCACCGGGGTGCGGGTGTCGCGGCACAGCTGTGCGGCCTGCTCGGTGGGTGCCGGCCGGTCGCCGTCGGGCCTGGTCAGCGGGGTGTCAGCCGGCAGGTGGTAGACGTGCAGCCGGGCGGCCCGGCCGCCGCCGGGCTCCGGCCCGTACATGATCCAGTCGGGTCGACGGCGACGCCGGTCGGCGCCGGCGAGGATCTCCGACGGCAGCGCGGTGCCGTCGCCACGGGCGCTGGCCGGGTAGCGCAGCAGCTCGGTCAGGATCAGCTCCACCCAGGCCGGGGCGAGCAGGTCCGGCGGGGCGTCGAGGATCTCACCCCAGCCTTGGCGGATCCGCTGGCGGACCTCGTCGGGCACGGTGTCCAGGCCGTCGGGCAGGGCGACGGTCAGCACCGGCACGGTCAGGAACGGCCCGTCCGTGCCGAGCAGGCCGAGCCATTCGGCGTGCTGCTCGTCGGCACGTTGCGGAGCCGGCCGGTACGGGCGACGGCCGGCAGTGACTGCGGTGGCGGTGCTTCGGGTGGACGGCATCAGCGGGCACCTCGGGCGATCCAGGCGGGCACCAGGCAGGTGACGGCGGCGGGGAACCAGCGGGCGGTCGGGTCGGCGTAGCGGCGGCGCAGCGCGTCGGTCTCCCGCTGCCGCTGCGCCGGGATGTCGCGCAGCCGGTTCCGCAGGGCGTCCCGGTCGGCGTGCAGTTGTTCGCGTTCCAGCTCGAACAGCGACGGCTGTTCCCAGGACGGCGTGTCGTCGAGGCGGGCCCGGATGTTGGCCGCCAGCTCGTCGAGCACCGCCCCGATCGCGGTGACCTCCTCGGCGCAGCGCTGCTCCAGCAGGCTGTACAGGCTGCGTTTGCGCTGGTCGGCGCGGACGGCGAGGGCCCGGCTGAGCGGCTCGGACAGCGTCGGCCACAGCTCGACGAGCTGGCCCAGCATCGGCTCCGCCGGTGTCTCGTCGGTGGCGGCGGCGAGTAGCGCGTCCAGCTCCTCCTGGCGGGCGCGGGTCAGTTTGCCGGCGACGATCGGCCCGCCCGCGGTGATGATCTCCTCGTGCAGTCGGGTGCCTTCCGTGCCGGTGATCACCACCCGGCCGTGGGCGATCAGCGCCGGGCTGCGCAGCAGGTCGCCGGGGACGATCCGGGCGGTGACCCGGTGCAGCCGCTTCCCGGTGCCGGTCCGCGACCACAGTTCGGCGCGCAGCAGCCGCAGGCACATGCCGACCAGCCGGTGCCCGAGGTGCAGCAGCACCACGTCGGTGCGGCCCTTCGCGGCGTCCGGGTCGAAGGTGACCGGCCTTTCCCGGCCGGTGACCGGATGCAGCAGCCCGTCGGTGCGGGCCGTCGCCCACGCGCCCGGCAGCTCCGGCAGCCGGAACCAGGTGCCGGTGGCGTCCGCCGGGGTCGGGGCCGCGATCAGGTCGCGGCGGTGCGCCAGCCGCAGCGCCGTGCGGACCACCCGCTCCACCGTGGCCGGGGTCAGGTTCAGCTGGGTACGGCTGGCATGCAGCTTCTCGGTGAGCCGCTGCAGTTCACGGGCCAGGTCACGCTCGTACCGTAGCCGGGCACGGCTGGCCCGCCGGCCGATCTCGGCGTCGGTGGCCCGCCAGTCCGTACGCTTGCCGGTCATTTTCTGCTCGACCTGGGTGGCGATGACCTCACCGGCGCTGCCCAGGTCGGTGCGGATCGCCTCGACCTTCTCCACAGCCAGCCGCAGGAACGCCAGCTCGTCCTCAAGGGACCCGTCGGTGTAGTCGGCGTGCTGCCAGCCGGCCGGGACGAAGTGCAGCACCTGCACCTCGGCGGCCCGTTGACCGTGCCGGTCGATGCGGCCGTTGCGCTGCTCCAGCCGGTTGGGGTTCCACGGGATCTCCCAGTGCAGCAGCCGGTGGCAGTGGCGCTGCAGGTTGATGCCTTCGCTGGCGGCGTCGGTGGCCAGCAGCACCCGTACCGGGTCCAGGGCCGGGTCCTCGGTGAACACGTTCTTGACGTGTTCGCGGTCCTGCGGGTCCTGGCCGCCGAACAGCAACGCGATCCGTTCCGCCGGGTAGCCGGCGGTGACCAGCCGTTCGTGCAGCCAGCGTTGGGTGTCGCGGTACTCGGTGAAGATGATGACCCGTTCGTCGGACCAGTCGCCGCCCGGCCGCACGATCGGGTCCAGCCAGGCCCGCAGCGCGGTGACCTTGGCGTCCGGCTGGTGCTGCGCCGACCGGGCCCAGGTCCGCAGCTCGGTGAGCAGCGCCTTCTCCTCGGTGGACAGCGGCGGCGCCCAGCGGCGTACGGCGGTCAGGGCGTCGGTTTCGACCTCGCCGTACGCCTCGTCGTCCTCGGCGGTCTCGTCGAGCCGGTCGATCGCCGGCCGCAGCACCTTGTCGGCCTTGTCCCGGACGGGTGTGGGGTTGCCGGACCCGCCCGGGGTGCGGGCGGACATCGTGGCCAGGTGGGTGTCGACGGTTTCGGCGAACGCCTTCGGTGACGAGAAGAGCCGGCGTTTGAGCAGCGTGGTGACGAAGTCGGCGGCGAGCTGCCCGGCCCGGTCAGCGGCGGCGGCGCGGCGGCTGGCGGCGTAGCGGGACAGCAGCTCGTGGGCGTGCCGTTCGGCGGCCGGGTAGTCGACCTCAAGGTAGTCGAGGCGGCGCGCCGGGAACCGTGGGCTGCCGTCCCACCTCGGCGGCAGGTCGCTCTTGAGCCGGCGGACCATCACCCGGGCCAGCTGCTCGTCGGTCGGTTTCACGCCTCGGGCGAAGCGCTGGTCGTCGAGCAGCTCCAGCAGCGCGGTGAACGACTCCAGGTAGCCGTTGTGCGGGGTCGCCGACAGGAACAGCCGGTGCTCGCAGTGCGGGGCGAGGATCCGGATCGCCCTGGTCCGCTGGGAGTCGGTGGCGTAGCGGCCCCGGCCGGCCGGCGCGCAGGTGTGGATCTCGTCGACCACGAGCAGGTCGATGGCGCGCGGGTAGCGGGGGGCGGTCGGCAGCACCTCGCGGAGCAGCCGCAGCGGGCGGTCGCGTTTGAGCCAGTCGATGCTGACGATCAACCGGGGGTAGTGGGTCCACGGGTTCGCGTACAGGCCTCGGCTGCGTCGCAGGTCACGCAGCAGTGCGCTGTCGACGATGCGGAATTCGAGGCCGAACTTGTCGCGCATTTCGTCGCGCCACTGCCGGGTCAGTCCGGCCGGGCAGACGATCACCATCGTCCGGGCCCGGTGCCGCAACATCAACTCCTGCATGACCAGGCCGGATTCGATTGTCTTACCCAGACCGACATCATCGGCGATCAATAAGTTGGTCCGTGGCATCGCCAACGCCCGCACCACCGGGTCAAGCTGGTAGTCCTCGATTTCCACGCCGGACCGGAACGGGGCCTGCAACGCCGTACGGTCGGCGGAGGCAATCGCGCCCCAACGGACCGCGTCGAGGAATGCGTCCAGTTGGGCCGGGTCGTCGAACCCGTCACCCGGACCGGGCAGGACGGTGGAGTCGTGCACCGCCCGACCGGGCTCCAACTCCCAGACCACCCGCAACTCCTCGTCGCGGGCGTCGTCCTCGACGCTGATCAGCTGCACCAGGTGCGGCGCCTGCCCGGTGAACACCTGCGGGTCGGCGCTGGCGACCTCGCCGCGGACCACCTGTGCCGCCACCCACCTGCGGTTTCGCACCGTCACCAGTTGGCCTTCGGCGGGCGCCGCCGACTGGTCCGTCAGGGTTGGGACAGCAGATCCACCACGCTGACCATCGTCGATAGTTTGGTGCGAGATGTCCGAACGGCCCATTCCATACGTACGTGCCTCCACTCTGCACCTTTCGTCGTTCTCCGCGCTCGGAACTGTTGCGTAGCATGGGCTCTCCGCGAACGCAGGCGTGCAGGCTAGTGCAATTCGTCCACACAGTCGACAGGGGTTACGACAGTGGCCAAGCTCGGAATCGCCAAGGACTTCCTGGCCGACTATGCCAAGCTGCAGAAACCCGTCCAGAAATCGGTTTCCGCCGTGATCGACAAGTTCGCGGCACACACCCACGCCGGCATCCACCTGGAGAAACTCGCCAACGCCAAGGACTCCCGCATCCGCACCATCCGGATCACCCAGTTCTACCGGGGCGTCGTGCTCGCCCCGACCAGCGGCGACGAGTTCCTGCTGCTCACCGTCCTGCCCCATGACGACGCCATCGAGTACGCCACCAGCCGGCGGTTCACCGTCAACCAGGCCCTCGGCGTCCTCGAGGTCCGCAACCAGCAGGCCCTCGACAGCATCGAGCCAGCCCTGCAGCAGGCCGCCAGGGCCAATCCGAGCATGCTGTTCAGCCGGGTCAACGACGCCGACCTGATCCGACTCGGCGTCGACGCCGACATCCTCCCCCTGGTCCGGCTGCTCACCACCGAAGCGCACCTGGAAGCCCTGGCGAACCTGCTACCCGCCGCCCAGTACGACGCACTCACCGGCCTCGCCGCCGGATACACCCCGGAGCAGGTCTGGGACGAGGTCAGCGCACACCTGCCGACCAGCGCACCCGCCGAGCCGGTCGACCCGGACGACCTGGCCGCCGCCGCCGCCCGCACCCCGGACCGCTTCCACCTGGTCTCCGGCCCCGCCGAGCTGGCCAGCATCCTCGCCCACCCGTTCGACGCCTGGCGGGTCTTCCTGCACCCGACCCAACGGGAGATCGCCCACCGCCCGTCGTACGCCGGACCAGCGCTGGTCACCGGCGGTGCCGGCACCGGCAAGACGGTGACCGCCCTGCACCGGGCGGTGTTCCTCGCCACCCGGATCACCGGCGGCCCGGACCGGCTGCTGCTGACCACCTTCACCCGCAACCTCGCCGACGCCCTCGACCGGCAACTCGGCCTGCTCACCGACGATGCGCCGATACGGGACCGGATCGACGTGCTGAACGTCGACCGGCTCGCCTACCGGATCGTCACCGAAACCCTCGGCCGCCAACCGGTCATCGCCGACGCCAGGACCGTCACCCGACCGCTGTGGGAACAGGCCGCCGACGCCACCGGCGGGCAGCACAGCGCCACCTTCCTGCAACGCGAATGGGAACAGGTGATCCTGGCCCAGGGCATCACCGAGCCGGCCGGCTACCTCGCCGCCCGCCGGCACGGCCGGGGCGCACCGCTGCGCGCCGACCAGCGGCTCGCCGTCTGGGAAGCGATCCGGCAGGTCACCGACGCGCTGCGGCAACAGGACCAGCACACCCACCTGCAGCTGGCCGACCAGGCGGCGAAGATCCTCGCCGAACGGCCGGACCGCCCGTACCGGCACGTCATCGTCGACGAAGGCCAGGACCTGCACCCGGCGCAGTGGCGACTGCTGCGGGCCGCCGTCGCCGCCGGCCCCGACGACCTGTTCATCGTCGCCGACCCGCACCAGCGCATCTACGACAACCACGTGTCGCTGGGCAGCCTCGGCGTCGGGATCCGGGGGCGCAGCCGGAAACTGACCATCAACTACCGCACCACCCAGGAGATCCTCGCCTGGTCGGTGCGGCTGCTCACCGGGGTCGACCCGACCGGACTCGACGACCAGCCGGACAACCTGACCGGCTACCGCTCGCCGATGCACGGCCGGCGGCCACGGATCGCCGGGCACCCCGACCGCGACGCCGAGCACGACCAGCTCGTCGACCAGGTACGCCGCTGGATCGACGACGGAGTCGAACCGCACGCGATCGCCGTCGCCGCACGCAACGGCCACCTGGCCCGCGCCGCCCGCGACCGGCTCGGCACCGCCGGCATCCCGGTCAGCACCCCCACCGCCAGCAAGACCAACGCGGTACGGGTCGGCACCATGCACGCGATGAAAGGGCTCGAGTTCCGCTGCGTCGCGGCGATCGGCGTCGACGCCGACACCATGCCGGCCCGATCGACGATCACCGCAGCCGACGACGACCCCACCGCGCACCGGCACGACCTGCAACGGGAACGCTGCCTGCTCTTCGTCGCCTGCACCCGCGCCCGGGACTCGCTCTACGTCTCCTACGCCGGTGCGCCCAGCCCGTTCCTCGACGCCCGGCCCGCCCACTGACCAACCCCTTGAACCCTCCGCCACACAGCCCTGCTCAACGGACTCACGGTGGGGACCGCCCGTCGAGCCCGCCTCAACACTCGGCCGTCGAGGCGGGCTCGACGCAGACAGAGAGCCGGTGCGGGAAGTCGATCGAGCGAACGCCCCCGGTCGACCGGTAGGTCACCGTGACGGGTGGGGCCTCCCACAGGCCGGGCCGGACGGCCGTGATCTTGAATACGGCCGAGTAGCGTTCCCGGCTGGCATCGCTCGGCAGCAGCTTGGCCGAAGCCGGGTCGACGGCGGTCAGATCAGGTGCGAAAACGGGTGGGAACCGGTCGGTGAAGCCGACGCCGTCGGCCTGGTCCGGCGCCAGCGCCACCAGGCCGACCCGGTCCACGCTGACGACCGTCGAATCACCTGCCGCCATCTCGACGGAGATCAGCTGGACCGGAGAGCCTGTCACGTTCCGGAAGACGACCAGGCCGTCGTAGCGGCTCTGGCTGACCTCCAGCTGTGAGCTGTGCTGGCTGCCGCGACCGGCCCATTCGAGGGCGGCACCTCGATGGTCGTCGTCGGCCAGGCCTGCGGACGACGACTGCCTGGGCGCCCCGGTATCCGGGTCGTCCGAGCCGCCGGTGCACCCGACGACGCCGAACGCCAGGACCACAGCGAGGCCCAGGGCGGTAGGCAGCCTACCCACGTCTCCCCACGTCACCCCTTGTTAACACCCGCCCTGCGGGTTCGGATACCACCAGGCCGTCGCCGGGTAGTCGTCCCGCTTCCAGCAGTAGTAGTTCGAACTGTGTGACGCGAGTGGGGCGTACGCCACCGCGTCAGCCGACGTGGTCACCGTGCAGTTGGTGTTGAGCCGATGCTTCCTGAAGCCGAACAGCCGGCCTTCTTTCGTCCGTACCAGGCGGGACGTCACCCCCGACGACAGCGGGATCGAATGGCTCCAGCTGGTCGTGTGGCTCGAACCGACGGTGAGGTCGACGCCGAAGGTGGTCTCAGCCGACGCGACGAGCGCACCGGCCGAGACCGAAAAGCTCGCCGACGTGGTGACCGAGATGTCGATCGTGCCGCTACCGGTGAAGTCGATGGACCCGGGACCGGTCTGCCAGTCGCTCGCGGTGTCGGTGGAGATCCAGACCTTCTGTGGCGACCAGACCTCGTAGGTCTCCTCGATCGGGCAGGCCTGGGGGACCATGTCGGCGGCCCGCACCGGAGCGACCGCGAGCAACGACAGCGCCGTGCCGGCCGCCACGACCACGGCGGCCCGTACCCCGCTCGGCAGGCACCCCCGCCCCATCAACAACAATGATCGGGACATATCGATACGGTAGGCGGGCCAGTCCACGGATCACAAGGCGGACCCGGGCAGCACGGTGCAAGATCTCCGACAGACACCTCGGCACTCAGGTCAGGCCGGGGGTCAGCAGGCCGCTCTCGTACGCGAGGATGACCAACTGGGCGCGGTCGTGCGCGTACAGCTTGGTCATGATCCGGTTGACGTGGGTCTTCGCCGTGTGCGGCGAGATCACCAGGTCCCGGGCGATCTGCTGGTTCGACCGGCCGCGGGCGACCAGCAGCAGCACCTCGCGTTCCCGGTCGGTCAACTGGTCGAGCGCCTCGCTGGCCGGATTCGGCCGGCCCACCGTGGCCGGAGCGGGACCTGGCAGCACGTACCGCTCGATGAGGCTGCGGGTCGCGGCCGGCGACAGCAGCGCCTCACCGGCGTGCACCGCGCGGACCGCCCGGACGATCTCCTCCGGCTCCGCACCCTTGCCGATGAAGCCGCTGGCACCGGCCCGCAGCGCCGCCACCAGGTACTCGTCCTCCTCGAACGTGGTGAGGATCAGCACCCGGGTGCCGGCCAGCGCCGGGTCGGCGCAGATGGCCGCCGTCGCGCCGATGCCGTCGAGTTGCGGCATCCGGATGTCCATCAGTACGACGTCAGGACGCAGCGACCCGGCGAGCCCGACGGCCTGCGTACCGTTGACGGCTTCGCCGACGACGCTGATCTCGTCGTGGTCATTCAGGATGTCGGTCACGGCCTGCCGGATCAGTGGCTGGTCGTCGACGACGAGCACGCTGGTCACCGGGGATCCTCCTTGGGCAGCGGCAGGGTGGCGACGAGCCGGTAGCCGCCCGGGGACAGGCCCGTTTCGACGACGCCGCGGACCGAGGCGACCCGTTCCCGCAGGCCGACCAGTCCGTGCCCGCTACTGGGCACGGGCACGGGCACCTCGGGCCGGTCGTCGGAAGACCGACCGGACACCGGGTTCGTGACCACCACGCGGATCCGATCAGCGTCGACCTCGATCAGGACGTGGGCGCGGTGCTCGGCGCCGTGCTTGTGGGCGTTGGTGAGACCTTCCTGGACGACCCGGTATGCGACCACGTCGACCGCGCCGCCGACCACCGACAGGTCCCCTTCGGTACGCAGCGAAACGTTGAGGCCGGCCCCGGTGAATCCCGCGACCAGCTGGTCGAGCCGGTGCAGACCCGGCTGCGGGGCGGTCGCCGCCCCGTTGACCGGGTCGTCGTCCTCAGTCCGCAGCACCCGCAGCAGGTCGCCGATCTCGGTGAGCACGGTCCGGGCCGCGCCCCGGATGGCGCCGAGGGCCTGCTGGGCCCGGTCAGGGCGGGTCTGCAGCGCCGACGAGGCCACCCCGGCGTTGAGGCTGATCACCGAGATCTGGTGGGCGACGACGTCGTGCAGGTCACGGGCGATTCGCAGCCGCTCCTCGGTCACCCGTCGACGGGCCTCCGATTCGCGGGTCTGTTCGGCGCGTTCGGCGCGTTCGATGATGGCCAGCAGGTACTCCCGCCGGGACCGGGTGGCGTCGCCGGCGGCGGCCGCGAACGCGATCGTCACGGAGAACTGGAGTGCCCGTGGATCGGCCACGCTCTGGATCGCCGCCAGCAGACTCAGCACAGCCGTGGCCACGACGGCGACGCTTGTCACGGCGAACGTCGTGCGCCGGTCCATCCGGTTCGCGACGTGGAACACAGCGGCCGACGACGCGATCACGACGCCCGGAGCGAGCGTGCCGGCGGAGGCCGCGACGCCGTAGATCGCCACGCAGCCGGCGAGTACCGGGACCGGCCAGCGCCGCCGGGCCGGCAGCAGTACGGCCGGCACTATCACCAGAGCGGTCACGGCGGGCCCGTTCGACCGGAAAACCGGCACATCGTACGGGAGGAAAGCCGCCGGAACGATGAGACCGGCGACGATCAGGTCGCCGGCCCACGCCGGCACGCGTGAGCGGCGGTATCTCGGTCCCCGAACTCCGCCGGCCGGGCTCGTCATGGCCCCAGTGTGCCGGTCGCCGTGGCGAGTGGAGTCACCCTGCCGCGGCAATCCGCCTACCACGTACGCGGTACGTGGGTGCCCGCAGCAGGGTGACGCGGCGGGCCCTGACCACCGGCAACGATGGAGACACCCACAGAAACGTGGCCTGATCCGGAATTGAGGAGTCCTGTGGAGAGCCCCATCATTTCGGCCGTCGACGTACGCAGAACGTACGGTCGCGGCGCGAGTAGTTTTGACGCGCTGAAGGGAGTGAACTTCGACATCCGGGAGGGCGAGAGTGTCGCCATCCTCGGCAAGAGCGGGTCGGGCAAGTCGACCCTCATGCACATTCTCGCGCTGCTGGACGCACCGACGTCGGGCTCGATCATGCTCGGCGGCGTCGATACCCGTACGCTGCGGGGCAGCCGGCTCAACGAGACCCGCAACAAGACCTTCGGGTTCGTCTTCCAGCAGTTCTTCCTCACCCCGAACATCTCGGTGCTCGACAACGTCATGCTTCCGATGAAGATCGCCGGCGTGGGGCGCACCGAGCGCAGACGGCGCGGCATGTCCGCCTTGGAGCAACTGGAGCTGGTTGACAAGGCGAAGAACAAGGCTGCGAATCTTTCCGGCGGGCAGAAACAACGCGTGGTGATCGCGCGGGCGCTGGTGAACAATCCGCGGATCATCTTCGCCGACGAACCCACCGGCAACCTCGACTCCGCGACCGGCTCGGTGGTGGAGGACATCCTCTTCGGCCTCAACCGCCAGCACGGCATCACCTTGATCGTCGTCACCCACGACGAGGAGCTAGCGGCGCGCTGCGACCGCCGCATCCTTGTCCGGGACGGTCAGCTGGTCAGCGACTCGACGGCGGTGCCGGCATGAAGATCTCCGACCTGGTCGGTTCGGCCACCGCGAACACCTTCCGGTCCAAGACCCGTACGCTGCTGACGATCCTGGCGATCTTCATCGGCGCGTTCACCCTGACCCTGACCAGTGGGCTGGGCACCGGCATCAACGCGTACATCGACGACACGGTGACCGCGATCGGCGCCTCTGACGTCATGACGGTCGTGAAGACCGCAGAGCAGGGCGACGGGTTCGGTGCCACCGACACCGGACCGGCCGAGTACGACCCGGACACGGTGTCGAGTGGGCGGCCCGGCCCACCCGGGCAGACGGTCGTCGCCCTCACCCCGGCCGATCTGGACACCCTGGCCGGGATCGACGGGGTGCTCGACGTCGCGCCGACCAGGTCGATCAGCGCCGACTACATCCAGGTCGGCGACGGCACGCGCTACGTCGTCGACGTCGGCGGGCTGGTCGCCGGGCAGCAGACGCCGCTGGCGGTCGGGGCCGAGCCGGACAACTCGTCCGCCCAGCCGCAGCTCGCACTCCCGACGTCGTACGTCGAACCCCTCGGCTTCGCCGACGAGGCGGCTGCGCTCGGCGAGACCGTCTCGATCGCGGTCACCGACGCCGAGCGCACCCGGCAGGTGATCGAGGCGACGATCGTCGGGGTGGCCGAGGAGACCCTGGCGACCCCGGCCGGAGCCAGCATCGTGCCCAACGACGCGCTGACCGACGCGCTGTTCGACGCGCAGACCACCGGCCTGCCCGCCGCCGAGGCGCAGCGGTACGCCCAGGCGAGCATCTGGTTCGACCCCGCCGCCACCGACGAGCAGATCGACGCGCTGAAGGATCGACTGGCCGACGCCGGCTACACCGGGAGCACGGTCGCCGACCAACTCGGGGCGTTCCGGACCGTCATCGACGGCATCGTCTGGGTGCTCAACGCCTTCGCGGTGATCGCGCTGCTGGCGGCGAGCTTCGGGATCGTCAACACCCTGTTCATGTCGGTGCAGGAGCGCACCCGCGAGATCGGCTTGATGAAGGCGATGGGCATGGGCTCCGGCAAGGTGTTCGGCCTGTTCAGCCTGGAGGCCACGGTCATCGGTTTCCTTGGCAGCGCGATCGGTGCGGTGCTGGCGATCGTGGCCGGTACGGCGATCAGCGGCGTACTGGCCGACGGCTTCCTGTCGGATCTGCCAGGGCTCACGCTGATCGCCTTCGAGCCGGCCTCCATCGCGATGATCGTCATGCTGGTGATGGCGATCGCGTTCCTGGCCGGCACGCTGCCGGCGTCGCGAGCGGCCCGGGCCGATCCGGTCGAGTCGCTGCGCTACGAGTAGGCAGCGGCCGGCTGCTGGTTGGCCGGCATGCACCACGTGCCTGGCGGGATCCGTTCCCGCCAGGCACGCTGCTGGGCAAAGGAGTCGGTCAGGTCGACGATCGGTCAGGACGGGAAGTACGAGTTGGTGGTGGCGCTGCTGTACGGGGAGTAGTTCCAGTAGTGGTACATCAGGCCGAGCTGGCCCCACTTTGACCGGACGTAGTTGCCGGTGCCGACCCAGATGCCGGAGTGGTCGTCACTGGCGTACGACAGCTTCATGTTGGAGAACCAGATGTACGGCGGGTGCCAGCGGGTGTAGCTGCCATCGAGCCAGTAACGGTCGTCCCCGGGGGTGTTCATCCACCGGTCGTTCGCGCTCGAGGTGCTGTACCAGGCGTACGAGTGGCAGTTGTACTTGCGCGACGCGTTGCGTTCCCGGGTGGCCGATGGATAGTTGGTCGCCACGTAGTTGTTGGCGCTGGTGATCTGGGCGCTGGTCAGCTCGTACGTCATGGTGATCACCGAGACCGCCGAGCCGTTGGGGGTGTAGACGGTGCTGGCGTAGTCCAGCGTCCCGACGCCGTCGCTGACCGGGTGCGCGACGCTGGGGTCGGCCAGGTGTGCCCGTACGGCCGCGACGGTGGTCTCCACCGCGCCCGGCCGCAGTTGCACCCCTTCCCGCAGCAGTTCCGAGCGGGACCAGTCCCAGCCTTCCCGGGTGGCGAGCGCGCGGCCCAGCAGCACCGCCGTCGGCTCCAGGCCGGCCTCGCCGTACGTCTTGGCGTCAGTTTGCTTGGCTCGGTGTACGGCGAGCCCGACGTGCAGCAACTCCGTGGACTGCGCCGTGGTCAGGGTGGCCAGCACCTGCGGCTGGGCGAGGATGGTCTCCAGTTTCCACGCGGCCAGGGCTCGGTCGCCGGCGTCGGCGAGGGACTCGCCGCTACGGGCCGCGACATCCGTGGTCCGGTAGCGCTTGAGCAGTTCCTGGCCGGCGTCGGGGCGGCGGAGCAGTTCCTGCAGTCCGGTGAAGCGGGCGGTGACGGTCTCGAAGCCTTGTTGGACGCTGTTGAAGGCCAGGGCGTCGGGCAGCAACGGGTACGCCAGGACGGCGTCGACGAGCAGCGGGGTCCGCAAGGCGGCGGCGGTCTTGTCCGGCATCTGTACGGCGTCGACCATCTCCTGGTGGCTGCTCAGCGCGCGCCACTGCGCGGTGCCGGGGGTCAGCTGGTAGATGAAGGGTCGGTCGGCGGCCGAAACCGGGGTGCCGGGCGTGAGGGTGGCGACGAGGGCGCCGGTGACCGCGGCGACGAGGGCGCGCCGGGTGAGGCGGGCGGGACGGGACATCCGTGATCCTCTCGAGGAAGAACTGGATCGACACAAGGAACATCATGATCGATGAAGATCGATCTGCGTCGACCCGAGACGTTACCAGGGTCCACGGTTGCGGAATGGTCGCAAGTTCAAGCAGGAGACGGTCAGTGTCAGACATTCATTGGACACCAGACCAGAGGGCGACATGATCGCCCGATGCCGCCCTCCCGTGCCAAACGCCCGCCCCCAGGACCGCGCGGACATCCGCTGGCCGGACAGCGGTGAGGCAGCCGTCGGCTGGCCATTGGCGCTGCGTACCACCAGGACGACCGTGCTGGACCGAATCGCCGACCCCGACCGGACCACCTTCTGACCAAAGCGGGACGCCGCCAAGTCAGACAACTGCCAGGATTGTTTTTCATATTTGCTATTGTCTAAGTAATTTTGCCATGTTAGCGCTTGCATCAGCATCGACACACAACAAAACTGTCAATATCCAGTAAGCCTGAGATCCCCAGTCCCATTCAGGAGGGAACAGTGCGGCTCAGCCACACGACCAGTCGGGCCACCCGGCTGCTCGCCGTCGCCGTCGGCGTAGTCACCGCCGGCGCGCTCGCCCTGCCATCCGCCGGGGCAGCCGCCCCGGTCGTCTACACCGCCAGCGAACTAGCCCAGGTCAGCGACCTGGTGGAAGCCTCCGGCGTCGAAGGGATCGCCTGGCACGTCGACAGCGCCTCCGGTCGCGTCGTGGTGACCGCCGACAGCAGCGTCTCCCGCGCCGAGATCGCCAAGATCCGGCTGGCCGCACGCGGCAAGGCCAGCGCGATCCGGGTCGAGCGTACGTCCGGTGTCTTCACCCGGCTGGTCTCGTCCGGCGACCCGATCTACGGCAGCGGCGGCCGGTGCTCGCTCGGGTTCAACGCCGTGCGCGGCAGCACCTACTACTTCCTCACCGCCGGGCACTGCGGTGAAGTGGTCAGCACCTGGTACAGCAACTCCGCGCAGACCAACCTGATCGGCCCGACCATCGACTACAGCTTCCCCGGTGACGACTACGCGCTGGTCCGCTACGACAACCCGGCGCAGAGCCACCCCGGTGGGTTCAGCGTCGGCGACGCCTTCGTCGGGCAGTCGGTGACCCGCACCGGTTCGACCACCGGCACCCACAGCGGTACGGTCACCGCGCTCAACGCCCGGGTCCGCTACCTGGGCAGCGGGGTCGTCCGCGGTCTGATCCGGACCAACGTCTGCGCCGAGCCGGGCGACTCCGGCGGCCCGCTCTACTCCGGGTCGACCGCGCTGGGCCTCACCTCGGGCGGCAGCGGCAACTGCCGGACCGGCGGCACGACCTTCTACCAGCCGGTGCGCGAGGCGGTCGACGACTACGACGTGACGATCTACTGATCGGCCCGGTTGGCCGTCGCCGCTGATCCCGACCGGCGGCCGCCGCCAGTGGTCGGACTGCGGCCGGGCCGGTCGCCGGAGAGCGTGCTCTCCGGTGGCCGGCCCGGCCGATGTCGGACGGCCAGCAGCACCCGCAGCATCATCGCCGGAGTCGCCAACGACACCGGCCGGGCCAGCAGATGCTGCACCAGCAGCGCCTGCCGGGCCACCACCGGCGACGTGTGACAGGCCCGGGACACCAGGTTCCGGTACCGGTTGACCAGACCGGTACCGACCGGCCGGTGGCCCGTGGTCCGGGGATCGGCGAAGTCGGCTCCGACGGCGGTACGCCACAGTGCGTCGACCGCCCGGCCGGCCCGACGGTAGAAGGCACCGGCCAGCCGTGGCGAGGTCGGCCCGTACCGCCGCAGCGCCCGGTCCAACGCCCGAGCCTGCAGGGCGGCGGAGGTCACACCTTGCGCGTGGATCGGGTTGAGGCTGCAGATCGCGTCGCCCAGGACCAGGAATCCGGCCGGGGTACGGCGCAGCCGTTCCACCTGTCGGCGCTGATCGGTGGCGATCCGGTGGGTCAGCACCGGGCTGAGCGCTTCGGCCTTGGTCAGCACGTCGGCGATGGTGGGTGACGGGAGCTCCCGGGCGAAGGTCTCGAACTCGGCCGGGTCACTCGGCGGCACCTCCCCGTGCCGGGAGCCGATGGTGATCAGCCAGCGGTCGCCTTCCACCGGCACCATGGTGCCGGTCCGGTGGCCGCCGCCCGAGTCGTCGACCACGACCGCGAGGGCACCGTCGAGGTCGTCCGGGCCCCGCCGGACCAGTTGCGACGCGTACGCCGCGTCGACCCGTACCGCCGCGACCTCCGGCGCCGGGAAGCCCAGCTCGGCCAGCTGGTCCAGGAAGCGGGTGTTGCGCCCGGCGCAGGCGACGACCAGGTCGGCCCGGTGCTCGACGCCGTCCACCCGGACCCCGGTGACCCGGGCACTGTCGATGCTGGCGCCGAGCATCCGGGCGCCGGCAGTCCGGCCGGTCGCGACGACCAGGCCGTCGACCGCGGTCCGGTCGACGACGGTGACGTTGTGCCGCTGGCGCAGCAGGCACCGACGGACCGCGTCCTCCAGCAGCGGCCGACTCGCCGACATGGCGAGGAAGCCGAGGTCGGGACGGGCCCGGTAGCCGCCGCCCTGATGCCACACCAGGTCGGCGCCGTGCAGTGGGACGGCACCGGCGGCGGCCAGTTCCCCGGTCAGCCCGGGGAACCAGCCGTCGAGGAGCCGCCGCCCGGCCGCCAGCAGCAGGTGGCCGTGGCGGCCCTGCGGGACGCCCCGGCGTGGCACCGCGTCGTCGGGCAGCCGGTCCCGTTCCAGGACCGTCACCCGATCGACGTGGTCGCTCAGCACCCGGGCGGTGACCAGACCGGCGATCCCCGCCCCGATCACGATCGCGTTGGTGCCGTCGCTGTCGCTCACCCTTGTTTCGCCCTTCCGGGTCGAACCCGCCGACCCGTCGACGGGTCCTACGATCATCGGGCCGCGACCGGACACGGCGCGTGATGGAAATCTGAGGATTCTCTGAGGAAGGGCTGAGCCCCAGGGTTCAGCCCAAACCCCTCAGGGTTCAGCCCAAACCGAAGCGTTCGGCGTGGATCTGGGCGTTCGGCACGCCGATGGCCCGGACGCTGTCGACGACGGCGGTGGTCATCGCCGGCGGCCCGCAGACGAACACCTCGCGTTCGGTGATGTCCGGCACCCGGGCGAGCAGGTTCTCCGGGTCGAACGGCCGGTTCGGCGGCGACCCGGACCCGGTGCGCCCGGTCAGCAGGTGCAGCTGCGCACCCTGCGCGGCGGCCAGCCCCTGCAGTTCGCCGAGGAGCACCGCGTCGGTCTCCTTGGCCGCCCGGTAGAGCACCACCGTCGAACCGCCCGACTCCTCCAGCAGCGCCCGGATCGGGGTGACCCCGACGCCACCGGCGACCAGCAGGGTCTTGTCCAGTTTGCGGTGCAGGTTGGTGAATGCGCCGTACGGCCCCTCGATGAAGACCCGGTTGCCGACCTTCAGGTGCCGTAGCCCGGCGCTGGTCTTGCCGGCGGCCTTCGCGGTCAGCCGCAGGGAACGTCCGTCGGGCGCCGCCGACAGCGAGAACGGGTTCGCCTGCCACCAGCGGTTGTGACCGGGGAACCGCCAGATGCAGAACTGCCCGGCGCGCGACGGCAGCCGGTCCAGATGCCGGCCGGTGACGTACACCGAGGTCACGTTGTCGGCCTCGGGCACCACGGCGGCGACCCGGAACTGGTGGTACGCGTTGCGCCACAGCGGGACGATCGCCCGGTTGACGATCAGCGACCCGATCACCAGTGCCCACAGTGTCCACCAGTAGATGTTGGCCGGGGCCGAGTCGAAGGTGGTGGTCTCCATGAACTGGTGCACCAGGCCGGCCAGCAGGGCGAGGTAGATCAGCACGTGCAGGCTGTGCCAGGCCTCGTACGGCAGGCGGCGTCGGGCGTACCGGATGGAGGCCCCGACCACGACGATCATGATGCCGGCGGCGATCATCCCGAGCAGCGAGGCGGTCACCCCGGCCAGGCTCAGGAACGTCTCGCCGAAGCCCATGTCGTACAGGGTGGCGTAGCCGGCGATCACGAACACCGCGTGCAGCATCACGGTCCAGAACAGACCGAAACCGATCCACCGGTGCCAGGCGGTGAGCCGGTCCATCCCGAGCCGCCGGTCCAGCCAGGGAATCCGGGCCACCAGGGTCAGCTGCAGCATCATGATCATGGCGGCGTGCAGGCCGAAGAACTTGGCGACGGTCAGCACCGGGTGCTTGCCCTGGCCGTACGCGAAGAAGGCCACTTCGAGGATCAACAGGTTGGCAGCCAGCACACCCCACAGGGTCCAGCGCGCCAGGGTCATCGGGGGGATGCCGGTCGGAGGGGTCGGGGTGGGGGTGGCCTCCATCGCGTCTCGCACGCGATTGGGATCGCCGTACAGCCGGCTCACTGCCTTACTCCCTGCTATCAGTTACTATCAATCGAATACCGGGAAGGGTGCCCCGCCGCCGGCGCTGGTGGCAACCGGCGGACGTTCGGGTCCGGTTCGATCATGAAGCAGGCAGACTCCACCACGCTTGGCGGAGATCTGAGGATTCTCTGAGGATCTGCGTGCCGGGGGCACGGGTACCGCTCAGAGCCGACGGTACGGCTCAGAGCAGCTCGTGGCGTACCACGTTCTCCTCCCGGCCGGGACCGACGCCGACCACGCTGACCCGGGCCCGGCACAGCTCCTCGATCCGGGCGATGTAGCGCCGGGCGTTGACCGGCAGCTCCGCCTCGGTGCGGGCCGCGGTGATGTCCTCCCACCAGCCGTCGTGCTCCTCGTAGATCGGCGTGGCGTGGTGGAAGCCGGTCTGGGTCATCGGCATGTCGTCGAACCGCTCGCCGTCGATCTCGTAGCCGACGCAGATCGGCACCTTCGCCAGCCCGGTCAGCACGTCGAGCTTGGTGACGACCAGGTCGGTGATGCCGTTGAGCCGTACGGCGTACCGGCCGACGACCGCGTCGAACCAGCCGCAGCGGCGCTCCCGACCGGTGGTGGTGCCGTACTCGGCACCGATCTTGCGCAGATGGTCACCGGCGGCGTCGAACAGCTCGGTCGGGAACGGCCCGGAGCCGACCCGGGTGGTGTACGCCTTGGTCACCCCGATCACCTTGGTGATCGCGGTCGGCGGGATGCCGGTGCCCACGCAGGCACCGCCCGACGTGGGGTTGGACGAGGTCACGAACGGGTAGGTGCCGTGGTCCATGTCGAGCATGGTGGCCTGCGCGCCCTCCAGCAGCACCGTGTCGCCCCGGTCGAGGGCGTCCCAGAGGATCGCCCGGGTCTCGGCGATGTGCGGACGCAGCCGCTGCGCGTACGCCAGGTACTCCTCGACCACCGCGTCCAGGTCGAGCGCCTTGCGGTTGTAGACCTTGAACAGGATCTGGTTCTTCTCCCGCAGCGCCAGCTCCAGCTTCTTGCGCAGGATGCCGGGGTCGAGCAGGTCCTGCACCCGGATGCCCATCCGGGCCACCTTGTCGCCGTACGCCGGCCCGATGCCGCGCCCGGTGGTGCCGATCCGCGACGATCCGAGGTAGCGCTCGACCACCCTGTCCAGCGCCCGGTGGTGCGGCATGATCAGGTGCGCGTCACCGGAGATCCGCAGCCGGGAGACGTCCACGCCGCGTTCGGCGAGGCCGTCGATCTCGGTCAGCAGGACCTTCGGGTCGACCACCACCCCGTTACCGATGATGATCATCGCGTTCGGGGAGAGCGCACCGGACGGCATCAGGTGCAGGGCGTACTTCTGCCCGTCCGGCGTGATCACGGTGTGCCCGGCGTTGTTGCCGCCGGAGAACCGCACCACGTAGTGGACCCGCTCGCCAAGCAGGTCGGTAACCTTGCCCTTGCCCTCGTCACCCCATTGCGCGCCGAGCAGCACGATCGCTGGCATCTTGTGTAACCCGCCTCCATGGGGCTCGGGTGCCAGGTGGCGACCGCGTGGCAAGCCCGAGGAGTCAGGCTAACAAGGGTCACGAAGCTGGTGGACGTGGCCGCAGAGATCGGCGGAAGGCGGCGACGGTGTACGACGTGGTGCTGCTGACACTCGGCAGCCAGCCGGACGCGGGCTGCGACGGCGGCTGCGGTATCAGCTGTGGCACGGCACTCACCCGGGCGAAGCCCGACTGCGCCGAACCGGTCCGGGTGCCGGTGCTGACCTGCCGGGACGCGCTGGTCGCCGCCGGCGCCCGGGTCGAGACGGTGACGGCGCGGTCGGACCGGGAGATCGACGACGTCCTCGCCCGACTGGACGGCCCGGCCCGGCCGGACGGTCTGACCTGGCCCGACGACGACGGCGAGACCCGGCTGATCGTCGCCACGGCCGCCGACGGGCAGCTGCGGGCGGTGCTGCGCCGGATGGTACGCCGCTACGCGCCGCCGCCGAGCCGGCGACCCGCCGACCTGGCCGACTCCCGGACCCTGCCGGACCTGCCGGCGATCGGGGTGCTGCCACTCGAGCCAGGCGGTTCTGCCGACACCCGGCGGTCCACGGCAACCGGTACCCCGGCAGACGACGCCCCGCCGGCCGACCTGGCCGGCCGGCTCGGCCTGCCCCGGGAGCCGGCCGCGGTCGCCGCCGCGGTCCTCGGCGGCCGGCAGCGGCGGCTGGACCTGCTGCGGACCGACAATGGCTCGGTGACCCTGGACGGCGCGCTGCTGGGCGCCGCCGACGAGCACGATCACCCGCTACCCTGGCGCGGACGGATCGAGGTCGATGACGCCGTGCTGAGCGCGGGCGACGACCCGCTGTTGGCCTGCGTGGTGGCGAACGCCGACGGGTACGCCCGGCTGGCGGAGGTGGAGCTGGTGACCCGGGCGGACCCGGCGGACGGGGTGCTGGAGGTGGCGGTGGCGGTACCGGTGAAAACCAGGTCGTGGTGGCGCGGCGAGCGGGTACGCATCGAAATCCGCCGGGCCCGTGGTCGCGCGACCGCGGTCACCCCGCGCGACGGCGAACTGCCGTTCCTGGACGACGGCGTGGCGGGCGGCTTGACCCGGAAACGCTCCTGGTGGGTGGAACCAGGCGCCTGGGCCGTGTACACATACTGACCTGGTATGCGACGCTAAGTAGCGACTGACCTGCACATCCTCGGGTTGTCCACGGGGGGCGAGGGGGAGGTACGCAGTGCACGACAACACCGATCCGGGGCGGTCGACCGGCACCGACGGAGGTCAGGTGGAGGAGCCGTTCTGGCCGCCGGACGAAGTAGTGGCAACTCCCCGCAGCGATCAGACCATCGCCGTACCGGTCATTCCTGCGGTGACGTCCGGAGCCGAGGTCCGGCCCGGTAACGGCAGGACGGCCGGCAACGGTCGGTTACCCGCCGACCGTGATCCAGAACTGCCGCATTCGCCCGCGTCGCCGTGGGCGCAGCCCCCCAGCAGATCGACCAGCCGCTCGACCGGTGCCGCTGGCACCAGCGGCGATGCTGGTCCGTCCGGCGCTGTGCCGCCCGCTCCCCGGCGGTCACCGGAGCAGCCCGTACCGCTGGCGGAGGCGCCCGCACCGCTCACGGAGCAGCCCGTACCGCCGGCGGAGCAGCCCGTACCGCCGGCGGACGCGGCCACGCCCACGTCGGAGGCTGCCGGCCGGCCGCACCCGACGCCGCCTCGGCCCGGCCCGACCCACCCCCGCCAGCCACATCCCGGTCCCAGCCGGCCCGCCCCACCACCCGGTCAGACGCCGACGCCGCCCCCGCTGCCGCCGACCGGTCCCGGCCGACCGAGCGAGCCTCAGGAAGAGGCGACGGAGCCCATGCCGGGCCAGCCCGCCGACCCGTGGGCCCCGCCGGCCGCCGGCCCGACGGCGACATCGCCTGCTGTGTCGGCGCCCACGGCGACGCCCGGCTGGGACGAGACGCCCGGCTGGGACGACTGGACTCCGACGGACGGCGGGGCCTGGTCACCGCCACCGCCAGCGGCACCGGCGTACCAGCAGGTGAGTCCGGGCGTGACCGAACTGCCCCGACAGCCGTACCAGGAAGCCCCCGGGGTGCACCGGATGCCATCGTCTCCCGGGCCGGACACTCCAGGGCCGGGCTCGCCGGGGCCAGACGCTCCGGTGCCGCCGCCTCGGTCGGCAATGTTCGACTCGGGCTACCCGGTGCCGCCCGGGGTGCTCGGCGCGGTGCAGCAGGGTCCCACCCAACGGGGTCCCGCAGGCCAGGATCCCGGGCAGCAGCCGGCCGCGCCGGCGCACCAGCAGACAGGCCCGCCGGCCAGCGGCAGCCAGCTGCCGGCGGGCTGGACACCCGACTCGTTCGTGCCGACCGCCGAGGAGTTCGCCCTGCGTCGGGCGGCGAAACCGGCCAACCCGGTCGCCACGATGGGGGTCCGGGCCGCGCTCAACCGGACCACGCTGGGCCTGGTCAAGCTGCCACCGGGGCAGCACGAGCAGGAGATCCGGCGGGACGTCGAAATGGTGCGCCGCAACTTCGGTGGGCTGCGCCAGGTCACCGTGGTCAACCCGAAGGGCGGTGCCGGCAAGACCGTCGCCATCCTGATGCTGGCCATGACGTTCGGGCAGAAGCGCGGCGGTTACGTGCTGGCCTGGGACAACAACGAAACCCAGGGCACTCTCGGCATGCGCGCCCAGCAGGACTTCCACTCCCGTACGGTCCGGGACATGCTGCGCGACCTGCGCCTGTTCCAGGGGTCACACGGCCGGGTCGGCGACCTGTCGCAGTACGTGCGGGCGCAGGGCGAAGGCATGTTCGACGTGCTCGCCTCGGACGAGTCGGCCACCGCCGGCGAGATGCTGACCGCCGCCGCGTTCGCCGAGATCCGTGAGGTGGTCAGCCGGTTCTACAAGTTGATCTTCGTGGACACCGGGAACAACGTCCGGGCACAGAACTGGCAGGCGGCGATCGACGCCACCGACCAGCTCGTGGTGACCATGTCGGCCCGCAACGACTCCGCCGAGCCGGCCGCCCGAATGCTCGACCACCTGGAGCAGACCGGCCGGCAGCGGCTGGTCCGCCAAGCGGTCACCGTCATCTCCATGCCGCCGTCCCGCCGGGAGATCGACCTGGCACCGATCCACCGGCACTTCGCCGCCCGCACCCGTACAGTGCTGCTGGCACCGTACGAGCGGATCATCGACAGCGGGGAACCGATCCGGTACGGGCAGTTGTCCGCGACGTTCCGGCAGGCGTGGCTGAAGATCGCCTCGGCGGTGGCCGAAGGGCTCTGAGCCGTCAACTGCTGGCGAGAGCGTCCCCGGCGGCCGGGTCGCAGTCCCGCAGGAACTGCGCGCACCGGGCGGCCTCGTCGCTCTCCCCGATCTCCCCGGCCGCCCGGGACAGCAGGTGCAGGCAGGCCAGGAAACCCTGGTTCGGCCGGTGCGACCAGGGCACCGGGCCGTGCCCCTTCCAGCCGCTGCGACGCAGCTGGTCCAGGCCCCGGTGGTAGCCGGTGCGGGCGTAGGCGTACGCGGCGACGACCTCCCCCTTGGTGAACGCACGCTGGGCGAGCACCGCCCAGGCCCGACTGTAGGTGGGGTGGCGTCCGGCGGCAGCGGCGTACGCCTCCTCGGTGTCCACCTGGGCAGCCTCGGCAAGAGCCGCCTCGGCCTGCTCGTCGCCGGGCAGCGTGGTGGCCGGCGGTTCGGGCAACAGGTTCTGCATTTTGCCCATTCAACCTGTATTCGCAGCGACATGGTGTCTGAACGGATGAGTCCTTCGTCACGCGTGCGGCGGGTGTGCCGATGCCGGTACTCGACTAGAAATAGAGGTCCGGAGCCTCCCCAGGAACCGGTTTGGGAAGCCCGGTGGCCTCGTGCCACCGGGCTTCGCTGCACGACCGCAGGCTTCGCCGTACCACCGGGCTTCGCTGCGCCATGCCACGCCGGTTGCGGCGGTACGGAAAAATGGCCGGATGCCCACGCCACCTCCCGCAGCGCTGTCCGGCGACTACGACTCCACCCCGCACGAGGTGGAGTCCCGCGCCGAGCTCGACCATCATCTGCGCGCCGGCAGCCTGGCCGGGCTGACCGTGCAGGGACTGCAGTTCGACGTACCGCCGGTGCCCGACCTGACCGACATCGACCTCACCGACACGTTGTTCCTGGGCTGTTCGTTCCCGTCGGCGGCGGCGGAAGCGGAGCTGGTGCGCCGGGGCGCGCACGTGGTCCCGCCGTTCGCCGGGCTGCCGTACCCGAGTCACCCGCCCCGGCTGTACACCCCGGCCGACCTGGCCGCCGGGTTCGCCGAGCACGGCGCCGACGGGATGTACGACAACCTGGTCTACCGGCATTTCCGCCGGCACGGCGGCGCCCAGCCGCAGATCCGCGAGGCGCTGGCCCAGCGGCTGCACGACCACGGCATCGACAACGCGCTCACCGACGCCACCCGGACCTGGATCGACCGGTACGGGCCGGCCTCGGTGATCGGGGTGATGGGCGGGCACGCGGTGCCGCGCGGCACCTCCGCGTACCGGCTGGCTGCCACGCTCGGCTGGGAGCTGGCCCGGGCCGGCCGGCTGGTGGTCACCGGCGGCGGACCGGGCGTGATGGAGGCGGCGAACCTCGGCGCGTACCTGAGCAGCCGCGACGCCGAGGAGCTGACCGACGCCATCGACCTGCTGGCCGGCGCGCCGGACTACGCCGACCAGCAGCCGTACACCGCCGCCGCGCTGGCCGTCCGCGACCGGTACCCGGTCGACGCGGCGGTGACCGACGACGCCGGCTCCGGCTGGGCGCGGGCCGGCGGGCTCGCCGTCCCCACCTGGCTGTACGGGCACGAGCCGGCTAACCTGTTCGCCGGCCGGATCGCCAAGTACTTCTGCAACGCGGTCCGGGAGGACACCATCCTGCGGCTGGCCCGGGGCGGGATCGTGTTCGCGCCGGGCCGCGCCGGCACCGTGCAGGAGGTCTTCCAGGCGGCCACGAAGACGTTCTACGGCACCGACGGGGCCAGCGGCCCGTACGTCTTCCTGGACCGCGCCTTCTGGACCCAGACCCTGCCGGTCGAGGCGATGCTGGCGCCGCTGCTGGCGCTGTCCCCGGCCGGCGACCTGTCCCCGCTGATCCGGCTCACCGACGACGTGCACGAGGCGGTCGCGCTGCTCACCGCCGACGCGCTGCCGCCGGTCGTACCGCACCAGGTCACCCGGTCGAGCTGACCGTCGGCTCAGGGTACGACGTCGGCGACGAGGCAGGCGACGTTGTCCGGGGCGCCTGCCCGGTACGCCAGGTCGATCACCGCGCGTACTGTCTCGGCCGGGTCGAGCCCGGCGCCGACGGCGGCGACGAGGTCGTCGTCGGGCACTACCGCCCAGACCCCGTCGGAGCAGAGCAGATACCGGTCGTACGCGACGAGCCGATGCGTCGCGTACGCCGGTTTCGCCGTCCCGGTGCCGTCCAGCGCCTGGGTGAGCAGCGCCCGCCGCCGGTGTGCCAGCGCCAGCGCCGGGTCGAGCCGGCCGGCGTCCACCAGCGCCTGCACGTAGCTGTCGTCGCGGGTCAACCGGGGCCGTATCCGGCACATCCTGCGGCGCGGTGTCGAGCTGCGCGAGCGCCTTGATCACCGCTGCACTCGCCTCGGACCCGCCCGGCCCGGCGGCACCGTCGGCGACCGCGAGCAGTCGGCGTCCGGCGTACGCCCGGTCCTCGTTACTGGTCCGCACCCGGCCGATGTCGGTACGGGCCGCACTGCGCAGATCGAAGCCTGCCGGTCGGTCTGAGCTTGCCGGTCGGTCGGTCATCGTCGCTCCCCTCGTCTGGAGTTCCGCGACGAGGCTGGTCACGAGTTGTTCCCTGGCCGCCGTCTCGGCCTGGGTGGCCGACCACCAGCGGGCGATCTCCCCGGCGACCGCCACCGGGTCGTCCGGCCAGTGCACGCAGACCTGCCGAACACGGCGCAGCGGCATCCCGCCATGCCGCAACCGGGCCAGCTCCAACTGCTCCGGCCGGTAGTACCGGTAGCCGGACTCCGGGTCGACGGCCGCCGGCCGGAGCAGCCCCGTGTCGGCGTAGATCCGCAACGCCTTGACCGTCAGCCCGGCGGCGCGGGCGAACGCGCCGATGGTGAGCAGCCGCATCGTGCCCTCCTCGTGCCGGCCGTTGTCGACCGGCAAGGGTCATGCTGTGGTCGGCCCCAAGGTCCGGGTCAAGCCCGGTGTCAGCCGAGCGAGTAGACCATCGACATCGCCCGCCGGTGCGGCGATGCTGGGCGGATGCAGATCGCGGTGCTGTCCGACATCCACGGCGTACTTCCGGCGCTGGAGGCGGTGCTCGCGGAACCCGACGTCCGCTCGGCCGACCAGATCGTGCTCACCGGTGACCTGGCTGCCGGACCGCAGCCGGTCGAGACCCTCGACGCTCTCGACGCCCTCGGTGAGCGAGCCGTGTGGGTACGTGGCAACGCCGACCGCGAACTGGTCACCGCACGGCAGGGTGGAATGCAGACCATCCCTGACCCTGTGGCACCGTGGGCCGCCGCCGAGCTGCGTCCCGAACAGGTCGACCGGCTCGCGACGCTGCCGCTGACGGTCACCCTCGATCTGCCGGTACGCGGACTGACTCTGTTCTGTCACGCCACTCCCCGCGACGACGAGGAGGTGGTCCTGGTGGACAGCCGACCAGCCCGCTGGGCCGAGGTGTTCGCTGGGCTGGGCGACACGATGCGCACGATCGTTTGCGGGCACACTCACATGCCGTTCGTCCGGCTGGTCGATCGCCGTACGGTGGTCAACCCGGGCAGCATCGGCATGCCGTACGGCGGTCCGGGCGCGTTCTGGGCGCTGCTGGACGCCGCCGGTGGGGTGACCCTGCGGCGGACCAGCTTCGACGTCGATGCCGCCTGTGCCCGGGTGGTTGCCGAGTCGGGCTACCCGGACGCTGCGGCCTGGGCCGACTACTACCTGCGATCGAAAGCGTCGGACCTGGAGGCTCTGCGAGTGTTCGGGCCCCGCGACGGACGCCGGGATGGCTAGCGCTCGCGGGATGGCTAGCGCTAGTCGGTGCCGGCGGCGACGGGGTCAAGCGACGGGGCGGCGGCGCCAGGCGACGATCGGCAGCTCGACGTCGGGCTCGGCGGACAGGCCGTTCTCGTCGAGGGCGTTCTGGACCGCCAACCGGGCCCCGTCGAAGAGGAACTCGACGGCGTGCAGCACGTGCGGACGCCAGTGCGACGGCATGATCCGCTCGATCACGTTGACCGCCCGCAGCGGCCGGCCCCGCGCCGGCAGGGGTGCCGGGTGCCGGTCGCTGTGCCAGTCCAGCCGCAGGCCGGGCAGGTCCAGCGGCATGGACATGTCGACCTGGTTCCAGGTGATCGCGCACTCGTCGAACTTGCGGTGGGTGACCTCGACGTTGACGTCACCGAAGCCGAGGATGACCGGACCGTTGGCGTACCAGGTGTCCAGGTCGAGGTCCCACATCAGCCAGGTGTCGACCAGCGGACGTCCGATGATGCGGGAGAACCGGGCCCGGTGGGCGGCGGCGAGCGTCGCGGCGTCGTGACACCACTGTGGCTCGTACCCATCGATGCCGAGCACGACCGACCTCCGCAGCGGACCACTCTGAATCGGTAGATCCTACCGGTGTAGTTCGTCCGGCAGCGACGCGCGGCCGGCCCCGGGGTACGGGACCGGCCGCGCGGCGAGTGGTTCGGTGGGTGTTACTTGGCCAGCGTGGTGCCGGTGGAGCGCAGGTGCTCGCAGGCGTCGACGACCCGCTTGGCCATCCCGGCCTCGGCCGCCTTGCCCCAGGCCCGGGGGTCGTACGACTTCTTGTCGCCGACCTCGCCGTCGATCTTCAGCACCCCGTCGTACTTGGTGAACATGTGGGTGACGACCGGGCGGGTGAAGGCGTACTGGGTGTCGGTGTCGATGTTCATCTTCACCACGCCGTAGTCCAGCGCGGCCCGGATCTCCTCCAGCAGCGAGCCGGAGCCGCCGTGGAAGACCAGGCTGAGCGGCTTCTCCTTGCCGTACTTGGCGCCGACCGCGTCCTGGATCTCCTTGAGGATCTCCGGCCGCAGCTTGACGTTGCCCGGCTTGTAGACGCCGTGCACGTTGCCGAAGGTGAGCGCCGCCATGTAGCGGCCCTTCTCGCCGAGGCCGAGCGCCTCGACCATGGCCAGCCCGTCCTCGACGGTGGTGTACAGCTTCTCGTCGATGGCGCCGACGACACCGTCCTCCTCGCCGCCGACGACGCCGACCTCGATCTCGAGCACGACCTTGGCGGCGGCGGCCTCGGCCAGCAGCTCGGTGGCGATCTCCAGGTTCTCCTTCAGCGGTACGGCGGAGCCGTCCCACATGTGCGACTGGAACAGCGGCGAGCCGCCGGCGGCGACCCGCTCCTTGGAGGCGGCCAGCAGCGGACGGACGAAGCCGTCGAGCTTGCCCTTCGGGCAGTGGTCGGTGTGCAGCGCGATGTTGACCGGGTACTTCTTGGCCACCTCCTCGGCGAAGGCGGCGAAGGCCAGCGAGCCGCTGACCATGTCCTTGACGGTCGGGCCGGAGAGGTACTCGGCACCACCGGTGGAGACCTGGATGATGCCGTCGCTCTCCGCCTCGGCGAAGCCCTGCAGCGCGGCGTTGAGGGTCTGCGAGGACGTGACGTTGATGGCGGGGTACGCGAACGCGCCGGCCTTGGCGCGGTCAAGCATCTCGGCGTAGACCTCGGGAGAGGCGATGGGCATCTCGAACGCTCCTTTGTACCGGTTCGGCCCGTCGACGGGCCGGATTCCATGCTCAGCTCACTGCGCTGGACCGCGCTGTCCTCCGCTAGGCAGTATCCCGCAGCGGCACCGCCCCGGCGACATCGGCCCTGTCTGTGGGCACGGTCAGCGACGGTCGTACTTGTCGGGGATGACCAGGCTGATCAGCCAGCCGACGACGGCCATCACGATCGCTCCCCAGAATGCCGGCCAGAACCCGTCGATGACGAACGGCAGGTCCAGTTGCTGCGCCAGCCAGTCGGTCAGCAGGAAGAGCAGGGCGTTGACGACCAGGGCGAACAGACCGAGGGTGAGGAGATAGAAGACACAGCCGACAACCTTGATGACCGGTTTGAGGACCGCGTTGACCAGTCCGAAGATCAGCGCCACGATGACCAGGGTCAGCGCGTTGCTGGTCGCGGTGTCACCGGTGACGTCGATGCCGGACACGATCAGCGTGGTGATCCACAGGGCGACCGCATTGACCGCGAGCCTGATCAGGAATCCCATACCGCCATCCTGCCATCCGGAGTAAACCACCGCGCCACGAAAGGGGACAAGCTTCCTGTCTTGGACAGAGGTCAGCGGGCACCCCGGTTGACCCGTACCGTGGTGGAAGCACCTGCACGGACGGACGGAGGGCGACATGACCTACCCGGACGAGGACATCGCCCCAGGGGACCACCTCGCTCCCGAGGAACGTGACCCGGAGGCACCCGCCGACGACGCGGTCGAGCAGTCGGTCGTGGCCAACCCGGTCGAGCAGCAGCCCGAGGTACACCGCGGTCTGGAGGTCGACGACTGGGACGCGGTCGAGCAGTCCCGCATCGTCGACCTCGATGACGACGACGGCTACCGCTGACGACGGCGCGACGGCCACCGGGCAACCGCGATAACCGGTGTCGACCGGTGGCGGCCGGCTGGCACCATCACCCGGGTGCTGATGACCGTGACGACGACCCACCGGCCCGCCACCGACCTCGGCTACCTGCTGGTCAAACATCCGGACCGGATGCAGTCGTTCGACGTACCCACCGGCACCGCGCACGTGTTCTACCCGGAGGCCACCGAGCAGCGCTGCACCGCCGCGCTGCTGCTCGACGTCGACCCGGCACGCCTCGCCGCCGGCGGCCCACGCCGTGGCCGGCGCACGGCCGCGATGCCGGAGAGCTTCACCCTCGGCCAGTACGTCAACGACCGGCCGTACGCCGCGTCCAGCCTGCTCGCCGCCGCCCTCGCCAAGGTGTTCCGGTCCGCGCTGCGCGGGGAGAGCCGGGACCGCCCCGAGCTGCCCGGCACCGCCCTGCCGTTGACCATCCGGGTGCCGGTGCTGCGCTGCCGGGGCGGCGCCGCCCTCGCCGAGCGCCTGTTCACCCCGCTCGGCTGGACGGTGACCGCCCGGCCCATCCCACTGGACGAGCGCTACCCGCAATGGGGGGACAGCCGCTACGTCGACCTCACCCTGACCGGCACGCTGCGGGTCGCCGACGCGCTCAACCACCTGTACGTGCTGCTGCCGGTGCTCGATGACGCCAAGCACTACTGGATCGCCCCGGACGAGTTGGACAAGCTGATCCGGGCCGGGGAGGGCTGGCTGGCCGGGCACCCGGAACGCCGGTTGATCACCCGGCGCTACCTGGCCCACCGCCGGGTGCTCGCCCGGCGCGCCGAGGACCGGCTCGCCGAGGCTCGGGCCGCCGAGCTGCGGCTCGCCGACGCCGACCCGGGTGCCGACGAGGACGCGTGGCTGCCGGCGGCGGTCCGGCCGCGACCGCTGGCCGCGACCCGCCGGGCCGCTGTGCTCACCGCGCTGGCCGAGGCCGGTGCCACCCGGGTGCTCGACCTGGGCTGCGGCGGCGGTGCGCTGCTGACCGAACTGCTCGCCCAGCCCCGGTTCACCGAGATCGTCGGCACCGACGTGTCGGCCCGGGCGCTGGAGCTGGCCGCCCGGCGGCTGCGACTGGACCGGCTCCCGGTGCGCCAGCAGCAGCGGATCCGGCTGTGGCAGTCGGCGCTGACCTATCGCGACGACCGGCTGCGCGGCTACGACGCCGCCGTACTGATGGAAGTTGTCGAGCATCTCGACCCGCCCCGGCTGCCGGCCATGGCCGAAGCGGTCTTCGGCCACGCCCGCCCCGGCACCGTGCTGGTGACCACCCCGAACGTGGAGTACAACGTGCGCTACGAAGGCCTCGCCGCGGGCGCGCTGCGGCACCCGGACCACCGGTTCGAGTGGACCCGCGCCGAGTTCGCCGACTGGGCCGGCCGGGTCGCCGCGGCGTACGGCTACCGGGTCGGGTTCCGGCCGGTCGGCCAGGTCGATCCGGACGTGGGGCCACCGACCCAACTGGCGGTCTTCACCCGCGACGACGCCGGCCCGGACAGCACCGGCCCGAACGGCGCGGGCGCCGGGGGTGCCCGGTGACCGTACTGGAGATCCCCGAACTCGCCCTGATCGCCCTGGTCGGTGTCTCCGGCTCCGGCAAGTCGACCTTCGCCCGCCGGCACTTCGCCGCCACCCAGGTGCTCTCCTCGGACACCTTCCGGGCGATGGTCGCCGACGACGAGAACGACCAGTCGGCGTCGGCGGACGCCTTCGACGCGCTGCACTACGTCGCCGGCAAGCGGCTGCGCGCCAGCCGGCTCACCGTGGTCGACGCCACCAACCTGCAGGAGCACGCCCGGGCCGGGCTCGTCGCCGTCGCCCGGGAACACGACGTACTGCCGGTCGCGGTGGTGCTCGACGTGCCCGAGCAGACCTGCTGGGAACGGACCCAGGGCCGGGCCGACCGCACCTTCGGCCGGCACGTGATCACCCGGATGCAGCGTGACCTGCGCCGCTCGGTCGGCCGGCTGGCCCGGGAAGGCTTTCGGCACGTGTTCGTGCTGCGCGGCACCGACGAGATCGACGCCGCCGAGATCCGGCTGACCCGGCTGTACAACGACCGGCGGGAGCTCACCGGGCCGTTCGACATCATCGGTGACGTGCACGGCTGCCGCGCCGAACTGGAGGCGCTGCTGACGAAGCTGGGTTGGGCGCTCGACCGCGACGACGCCGGCCGACCGATCGGCGCCCGGCACCCGCAGGGGCGTACCGCGGTCTTCGTCGGTGATCTGGTCGACCGCGGCCCGGACTCGCCCGGGGTGCTGCGCCTGGTGATGGGGATGGTGCGGGCCGGCACCGCGCTCTGCGTGCCCGGCAACCACGAGCAGAAGCTGCTACGCAAACTGCGGGGCCGCCAGGTGACCGTGGCGCACGGGCTGGCCGAGACCCTGGAGCAGCTGGCCGCCGAACCGGCCGGGTTCACCGACGAGGTCGTCAGGTTCATCGACGGCCTGGTCAGCCACTACCGGCTCGACGGGGGCGCGCTGGTGGTGGCGCACGCCGGGCTCAAGGCCGAATACCAGGGCCGGGCTTCCGGCCGGGTGCGCAGCTTCGCGCTGTACGGGGAGACGACCGGCGAGACCGACGAGTACGGCCTGCCGGTGCGCTACCCGTGGGCGCGCGACTACCGGGGCGCCGCCACCGTGGTCTACGGGCACACCCCGACACCCCGCCCGGAGTGGGTGAACAACACCATCTGCGTCGACACCGGTTGCGTCTTCGGCGGCCAGCTGACCGCGCTGCGCTACCCGTCGCGGGAGCTCGTCTCGGTACCGGCCGACCGCGAGTACTACCCGCCGATGCGGCCGCTGACGGCCGAGCCGGGTGCCGCCGACATCGGCGGGCCGGTCACCGACCGCCCCGACGACGTGCTGGACCTGCGTGACGTCACCGGCCGCCGGCACATCGACTACGGCTACGGGACCACGACGGTCCCGGCCGAGAACGCGGCCGCCGCGTTGGAGGTGATGAGTCGTTTCGCGGTGGATCCCCGGTGGCTGGTCTGGCTACCGCCGACCATGGCTCCCTGCTCGACGTCGACCCGGGACGGCTTCCTTGAGCATCCTGCGGAGGCGTTCGCGGACTACCGGGCCGCCGGTGTCGACCGGGTGGTCTGCCAGGAAAAGCACATGGGATCCCGGGCGGTGGTGCTGGTCTGCCGCGACCCGGCGGGCGACCCGCTGTTCGGCCACGGCGGCGGGGTGGTCCACACCCGCACCGGGCGGCCGTTCTTCACCTCCGGTGAGCGGACCGACGCGTTGCTGTCCCGGATCCGGACTGCGGCCGAAGCCGCCGGGCTGTGGCAGCGGCTGGCCACCGGCTCCGGGTCGGCCGGTTGGCTGCTGCTCGACTGCGAGCTGCTGCCCTGGTCGGCGAAGGCGCTCGGGCTGATCCGCGACCAGTACGCCAGCGTCGCCGCCGCCGGCCGGGCCGCGCTGCCCGCCGCGTTGGACCTGCTCGACGCCGCCGCCGGTCGGGGCCTGCCGGTCGGGCAGCTGCGTGAGCGGCTGGCCCGCCGGGCCGGCGACGTCGCCCGGTACGCCGGCGCCTACCGGGCGTACGTCGGTGACCCGGAGGCGGTGACGCTGGCACCGTTCGCGGTGCTGGCCGGCGACGGCCGCTCGTACGCCGACCGGGACCACGGCTGGCACCTGGAGTGCGCGGACGCGCTGGTGACGGCCGATCCGCAGCTGTTCACCACCACCCGACGGCGGGTGGTCGACCTGGCCGACGACGCGGCGGTGGCCGACGCCACCGACTGGTGGTCGGAGCTGACGGCGGCCGGCGGTGAGGGCATGGTGGTCAAGCCGTACGCCGGACTGACCGCCCGCAGCGGCACCGGCCGGCTGCTGCAGCCCGGCGTCAAATGCCGGGGCCGGGAGTATCTGCGGATCATCTACGGTCCGGAGTACACCGAACCGGAGCGGCTGGCCGAGCTGCGCCGCCGGTCGTTGGGCCGCAAGCGGTCGATGGCGTTGCGCGAGCACGGTCTCGGTCTCGCGGCGCTGGATCTGCTGGCCGCCGGCGCACCGCTGTGGCGCCGACACGAGTTGGTCTTCGCGGTGCTCGCCTGCGAGTCCGAACCGGTCGACCCCCGACTGTGAACACTGGCCCGGTATGGTTCTGCAAATGTCAGTGCGCGAACGTGTCGGCCATGTGTTCCGGGGGGCGGCGATCGGGGTGGCAGAGGCCGTCCCGGGAGTCAGCGGTGGGACCATCGCCCTGGTCACCGGCGTGTACGAGCGGCTCATCGCCTCGGCCGGGCACCTGATCAGCGCGGTCCGGTACGCGGTCACCGACGTGCCCCGTAGGCAGGGCTGGGCACGCAGCCGGGAGCAGTTCCGGCAGGTGCACTGGGGAGTGATCATCCCGCTGGCGCTGGGCATGCTGCCCGGTCTGCTGCTCGCCGCCCGGCTGCTGGAGCCGATGCTGGAGGAGCACCCGGAGCAGACCCGAGGGTTGTTCTTCGGCCTGGTGCTGGCCTCGGTGCTGGTGCCGGTTTCGATGATCGGCCGGCCGTGGCGCGGCCGGGACGTGTTCGCGGTGGTCGCCGCCGGGGTCGCGGCGTTCGTGCTGACCGGTCTGCCGTCGGCCAGCATCGACCCGAACCCGGTGGTGGTGCTGCTGGCCGCGGCGGTCGCGGTCTGCGCGCTGGTGCTGCCGGGCGTGTCCGGGTCGTTCCTGCTGCTGACCGTCGGGCTCTACGAGCCGACCATCGAGGCGGTCAACGACCGCGACGTCGGCTACCTGGCGGTCTTCGCCGTCGGCATGCTCGTCGGGTTGACGCTGTTCGTGAAGCTGCTGCAGTACCTGTTGGAGCACCACCGGCGGGTGACCCTGGCGGTGATGACCGGAGTGATTGTCGGCAGCCTGCGGGCGCTGTGGCCGTGGCAGACCGAGGAGCGCGGGCTGCTCGCCCCTGGCAGCAACGTGCTGTCGGTGGTGTTGCTGCTGGTGCTGGGGGTCGCCATCGTCACCGCGATGGTGGTTCTGGAGCAGCGTCGGCTGCGCCGCGCGGCGGTAGATGTCACCCAGGAGGAGTCGCCGCAGCTGCCGACCCACCACTGAGCCCGGCCGGCCGGGCCGGGTGTGGCCGATGCCGTGCCAGGGGTTCAGACGGTGCCGTGCTCCGCGTCCGGCAACTGGTCGAGGTAGTCGGCCGGCAGCGGCGTCAGCTCGTCGAGCCGACCGACGGCCAGTGCCCGGTAGGTGAGCCGGGCGGCCTCTTCCAGGTTGACCGCCCGTTTGTGGGCGAGCTCCACCGATCCGGCCAGTACGGAGCAGCCGTGCCGGGACAGGATCAGGCAGTTGGTGCCGTCAGCGGCCGCGTCGGCGGCGGCTCGGGCGAGTCGCTGTCCGCCGGGCGGCGCGAACGGCACGGTGACGACGCGCCGCAGGTAGAAGGCGTGGTCGGTGGTGACCAGCCGGATCGGTACGCCGAGCGCGTCCAGCAGCAGCATGCTCTGCGGGTGCAGGTGCACGATGGCGCGGACGTCGGGGCGGGCACGGTAGACCGCCAGGTGCAGCGCCAGCTCACTGGTCGGCCGGACCTGCGGTTCGTCGGGCAGGGTGCAGCCGTCCGCGATCCGCACCCGGGCGAACGATGCCGGGCCGAGCCGGTCCAGCCAGGTGCCGGACGCCGTTACCCAGCATTCATCGCCGCCCGGCAGGCGGGCGGAAAGGTTGCCACCGGAGCCCACGACGAGACCGGCGCGCACCACGTCGGACCCGACGTGGGCGAGCTGGTCCCGCAGATCGCCAGCGATGTACGTCACGCGGCGACCTCCGTAAACCTTGGGCACCTTGCCTGGCAGCTCCGCCTCCGCGAGTCGACCAGGCAAGGTGCCGTCAGGTCAGCGTGCCTTCTTGGTGGCGCGCTTACGCGGCGGGGTCAGCAGATCCGCGATCGTGGCGATCGCGGTCGGCACCAGCCGGTAGTAAGCCCACACTCCGCGCTTCTCCCGCTCCAGCAAGCCGGCCTCGGTGAGGATACGCAGGTGGTGGCTCACCGTCGGCTGGGAGAGCCCCAGCGGAGCGGTGAGGTCGCAGACGCAGGCCTCGCCTTCCGGCGCCGACTGGATCAGGCTGAGCAGCCTGAGTCGGGCCGGGTCGGCGAGCGCCTTGAGGACTCCAGCGAGTCGCTCCGCGTCCGCGCGTTCGATCGGCTCGCCGGCAAGCGGCGAGATTTGAGGCATGGTCATTTCAGCCAACGCAGTTCCCACGAAACCCATCCTTCCACCAAACAGCATCGATCCGCCTGCATATCAGCAGATCCGAATCGGCAAACTTTTAGGCCGGAAGGCCGAGGTCAGCCAACGTACAGGCGGCCCGATAGGCCAGTCCGGCTGCCCGAACCGCGTCACCGGCCCCACGATCGACGATCACCGCCACGCCGACCACCTCAGCTCCTGCCTCCTGTAACGCCTCGACAGCGGTCAGTACGCTTCCGCCGGTCGTCGAGGTGTCCTCCACTGCCAGCACCCGCCGGCCGGCCACGTCCGGCCCTTCGATCCGTCGCTGGAGTCCGTGCGTCTTGCCAGCCTTGCGCACCACGAAGGCGTCCAGTCGCCGTTGCTCCGCCGCAGCGGCGTGCAACATGGACAGAGCCACCGGGTCCGCTCCCAACGTCAGGCCACCAACCGCGTCGTACTCCCAGTCTGCGGTGAGATCGAGCAGCACCCGTCCCACCAGCGGTGCGGCGGCGTGGTGCAGCGTCACCCGCCGCAGGTCGACGTACCAGTCAGCCTCGCGACCTGACGACAACACCACCCTGCCGTGCACCACGGCCAGGTCAGTGATGAATTTGCGCAGGTCGTCGAGGTTCCCCATGTCACAAAGAGTACTGCCCGTCACTGGGTCCCCATCCGCCGGCCCGGCAACTCGCCGATATCCACCATCCACCTCGCTACCTGGTCATACACCACGAAACCCCTGGTCAACGCGGCGAACAGCGCAGCGACGTACCCGCTGATACGCTCTTCGGCTCACTCGCCAACCTTCGGACGCCCGGCCGCCAACCGGAGCAGTCCATGCGGAGCGTGACGCACCACAGTGGCGAGCGCCTTGTAGCGCCAGTCCGGGACACTCACCGCCCGCCCCCTGGCCAGGTCCCGCAGACCATCGGAGACCACGTCGTCGGCCCGCAGCCACAGCCAGGTCGGCGAGCCGGAGGTCCGGATACCGGCGCGTTCGTGGAACTCGGTGCGGACGTAACCCGGGCACAACGCCATCACCCGCACCCCGAGGTGGCGGACCGACATGTCGATCGACTCACTGAAGTTCGTCACCCAGGCCTTGCTCGCCGAATAGGTCGAACCAGCTGCTAACGGACCAAAGCCCGCCACCGACGAGACATTAATCACTCTGCCCTGTCGGCGTTGCACCATGCCGGGCAGGACGGCATGCGTCAACCGCAGCACCGCCTCCACATTGAGCCGCAGCAGCCGCAGCTCGTCCGCCTCGTCGGTGCGCCGGAACGACCGGTTCAGACCGATGCCCGCGTTGTTGACCAGCAGGTCGACCGGTGCGTCGACGGACCGCAGCCGGTCGGCCACGACGGTCACTCCACCGTCAGTAGCCAGGTCGGCGTCGAGCACCTCGACGGTCACGCCGTGCCGGTCGGCCAGTTCGTCAGCGAGCGTGGTGAGCCGCTGCCGGTCACGGGCGACCAGCACCAGCCGGTACCCGTCGCCGGCGAGCCGACGGGCGAAGCTGGCACCGAGGCCGGCAGTGGCCCCGGTGACCAGTGCGGTACGCAGGGCAGGCTTGTCCCCCACGTTGTCACCTCCTACGAGGACCGGGTCTCCCCGGACCGGCGGGTCGGTCCGCCCGGGGCGGACCGACCCGTGATCGACCGACCGTCAGCTGGTCGGCGGCGGGGGGTTGCCCGGCGGATTCTCCGACGGTCCGGCAGCCGGCGGCGCACCTGGTGCCGGCGGTGGGCCGGGCGGGGTGGCCGGCGGTGGTGGGCCGGCGGCCGGCGGTGTGCCGGGAGCGGCGGGGTAGCTCGGGTAGGCGCCGCCCGGCATCGGCGGCACGCCGTACCCGCCGCCCGGCACCGGCGGCTCCCAGGCGACGGCGGGCTTACGGAAGAAGTCGTTCGACGGCGGCAGCGCCAGCAGAATCAGCGCGGCCAGCAGCGCCAGCACGGTCACGACGCCGAGCAACAGGTTGGCCGGCTCGTACCAGCCGGGCAGCGCGGCCTCCAGATCCCGTTGCACCTGCGCCGGGTCCGGCATGTTCGGGTCGGTGCTGGTCGGGCCGGTGGGCAACGCGCTGCCGGCCGCGCCGAGCGCGAGCCCGCCCCCGGAGCAGCAGAGGAAGATGCCACCGAGCACCCAGGTGACGATCCGGGACGGGTTCTTGCCCCGGTTGTTCAGCAGAGCCAGCACCACCAGGCCGGCGGCGATCAGCAGGCCGAAGATCGCGCCGGCGATCAGGGAGATCGTCGTGAGGCTGCTGATGGCCTCCATGTCGGTGTCGGCGTAGGCGTCCTCGTAGACCTGTTGCATCGTGCCCATCACCGACAGCGCGACGATCAGGCCGACGACCTGCAGCGCGGCGATCAGGAACAGCAGGTAACTCGAAATGGTGACGGTGCTCGGCCGCGCCCTGACCGGTGGCGCGGCCGGATTCGGATCCGACACGGCTCTCCTTCCCGAAGCTTCGGAAGATCACCGTAGCGGTACCCCGCCAGTGACACGGGGCAAACGGACGCCGCGTCGACCTCGCGTTTCGTCGCCGAACCCGGCCTCGCCGTCGAGCAGAGCAATCGACGGCACTCACCGATACACATCGATGCTGGTCAGCCGGCCTGCACCGCCAGCCCTTCCTTGTCGTCGGCGAGCTGCACCCGGACGGTGTCGCCGTCACGAATCTCGCCGGCGAGCAGCGCCTTGGCCAACTGGTCGCCGATCGCCGACTGGACCAGTCGACGCAGCGGCCGGGCTCCGTAGATCGGGTCGTAGCCGTGCTCGGCCAGCCAGCTGCGGGCAGTGTCGTCGACGTCCAGGGTCAGCCGCCGGTCGGCCAACCGCCGGCGCATCCGGTCCAGCTGAATGTCCACGATCGACCGCAGCTCCGCGCCGCTGAGCATAGCGAAGACCACGATGTCGTCCAGCCGGTTGAGGAACTCCGGCTTGAAGTGCGCCCGGACCACGGCCAGCACCGCGTCGCGGCGCTGCTCCTCGGTCAACGTCAGGTCGTTGACCAGCGTCGAGCCGAGGTTGGAGGTGAGGATCAAGATCGCGTTGCGGAAGTCGACCGTACGGCCCTGCCCGTCGGTGAGCCGACCGTCGTCGAGCACCTGCAGCAGCACGTCGAAGACGTCCGGGTGAGCCTTTTCCACCTCGTCGAGCAGAATCACCGAGTACGGCCGGCGGCGTACCGCCTCGGTCAACTGACCGCCCTCCTCGTACCCGACGTAGCCGGGCGGGGCACCGACCAGCCGGGCCACGGAGTGCTTCTCGGCGTACTCGCTCATGTCGATGCGGACCATGGCCCGCTCGTCGTCGAAGAGGAACTCGGCCAGCGCCTTGCCCAGCTCGGTCTTGCCGACGCCGGTCGGGCCGAGGAAGAGGAAGCTGCCGGTCGGCCGGTCCGGGTCGGCGACCCCGGCCCGGGCCCGGCGGACCGCGTCGGAGACGGCGGCGACGGCGGCGGGCTGACCGACCACCCGGGCACCCAGCGAGGACTCCATCCGCAGCAGCTTGGCGGTCTCGCCCTCCATCAGCCGGCCGGCCGGGATGCCGGTCCAGGCGGCGACGACGGCAGCGATGTCGTCCGCGCCGATCTCCTCCTTGAGCATCGCGCCGTCGGCCTGCAGCGCGGCCAGCTCGGTCTCGGCGCGGGCCAGCTCGCCCTGCAGCGCCGGGATCCGGCCGTACCGCAGCTCGGCGGCGCGCTCCAGCTCGCCGTCGCGTTCGGCCCGCTCGGCCTCGCCGCCGAGGCGTTCCAGCTCCTCGCGGGCGGTGGATATCCGGGTGATGTGCCCCTTCTCCAGCTGCCAGCGGTCGCTGAGCGCGGTCAACTGCTCGCGCTTGTCGGCCAGCTCCCGGCGTAGCCGCTCCAGCCGCTGCGCCGAGCCGGGGTCGGGCTCCTTGGCCAGCGCCATCTCCTCGATCTCCAGCCGGCGCACGGCCCGCTCGATCTCGTCGACCTCGACCGGCCGGGAGTCGATCTCCATCCGCAGCCGGGAGGCGGACTCGTCGACCAGGTCGATCGCCTTGTCCGGCAGGAACCGGTCGGTGATGTAGCGGTCGGACAGGCCGGCGGCGGCGACCAGCGCGGCGTCGGTGATCCGTACGCCGTGGTGCACCTCGTAGCGTTCCTTGAGCCCGCGCAGGATCCCGATGGTGTCCTCGACGGTCGGCTCGCCGACCAGCACCGGCTGGAACCGGCGCTCCAACGCCGGGTCCTTCTCGATGTGCTCGCGGTACTCGTCGAGGGTGGTCGCGCCGACCATCCGCAGCTCGCCGCGGGCCAGCATCGGCTTGAGCATGTTGCCGGCGTCCATCGAGCCTTCGCCCTTGCCGGCGCCGACCACGGTGTGCAGCTCGTCGAGGAAGGTGATCACCTGGCCGTCGGAGCTCTTGATCTCCTCCAGGACGGACTTGAGCCGCTCCTCGAACTGGCCCCGGTACTGCGCACCGGCGACCATCGCGCCGAGGTCGAGCGACACCAGCCGCTTGTCGCGCAGCGACTCGGGTACGTCGCCGGCGACGATCCGCTGGGCGAGCCCTTCGACGATCGCGGTCTTGCCGACGCCGGGTTCGCCGATCAGCACCGGGTTGTTCTTGGTACGCCGGGACAGCACCTGGATCACCCGGCGGATCTCGGCGTCACGGCCGATCACCGGGTCGATCTTGCCGTCCCGGGCGCTGGCGGTCAGGTCGACGCCGTACTTCTCCAGGGCCTGGTAGGTCTGTTCCGGGTCGGCGGTGGTGACCCGGCGGTCCCCGCCGCGCACCGACGGGAACGCGGCGACCAGGTTCTCCTCGGTGGCTCCGGCATCCTTGAGCAGCCCGGCGACGGCCCCGCCGACCCGGGCCAGGCCGGCCAACAGGTGCTCGGTGGAGGTGTACTCGTCGCCGAGTGGACGGGCGATCTGCTCGGCCGCGCCGATCGCGTTGGCGAACTCGCGGGACAGGCTCGGCTCGGCGACGCTGGAGCCGCGCGCGGCGGGCAGGTTCTCCACGGTCCGTACGGCGGAACGGCGGATCTCCACCGGGTTGGCGCCGACGGCCCGTAGCAGGCCGGCGGCGGTCGAGCCGCCGGTGTCCAGCAGGGAGAGCAGCAGATGCCACGGTTCGACCGTGGCGTGGCCCCGCTGGTTTGCGATGGCGACCGCGGCGGTGATGACTTCACGACTCTTGGTGGTCAAACGTTCGGCGTTCATGTGCTCCCCTGTACGGCAGGTGGTCCACGGGTAAGGACACCACCAGACTTGAGTCTATTCCACTCAACTCCGATCGACGAGCCGACCGCCGAAGCCCGACGTGCACCGGGCTACCGGCCGTATGGTTCCCAGGAAATCTCCACCCACCCGGCACCCGACGGCCGCCGCACGTTGAGCAGCACCGCTCCGTCCGGTCGGACCGCCTGCACCGTCCCGTCCCGCAGCCGGGTGAGGTACGCACCATGCACCGGCCAGTCGATCGGCTCGAATCGGCCATCGGAGCCGAGCGACCAGACACCGGTACGGGTGGTGACCAGCAACCGGCCACCGTCCGGCAGCACCGACATCACGTCCGGCGGCGGGTCGTGAACCGGCACCGGCTCCAGCCGACCCCAATCGGCCCGCCAGACGAGCGGAAACTCACCCGGCAGGGGCACCGGCTCGCCGATCAGCCAGTAACCGCCCGACGGCGTCGTCTCTACGATGAACCGACGGATCCGCTCCGGATCCGCTCCGGTGACCGCGTCGGTCCGCCACAGCCAGCGCACCCCGGGCCCACCGCCGCCGTCATCGTCGGTCGCCACCGGCGCGCCGAACGCCACGTGCAGCCGGCCGTCATGCAGCCCGGCGACGGTCAGCTTGTCGCCGATGTGGCCGACGGTCTGCACCACCGGGATCGGCGGCTGCGGCGCCAACGGGACCGTCCCCTGCTCGGTCACCTCGACGACCCGCGGCACGGGATCGGTCTGGCAACACACCTGGTACGGCCCGTCCCAACTGGCGAACTCGGGCGGCATCGACCCGTCCGGGCTGTCACCCCGGGTGAAGGTCACACCCCCGTCGACCGACCGGTACCAGGTTGCGTCGGCGGCCAGCACCAGGCTGCCGTAGCCGACCAGCATCGAATGCTCCGCCGCCGCCGGGTCCGGGTGCTCCCGGTGCTGCCAGGACCGGCCGCCGTCGGCGGTCGCGTAGAGCAGCGACGGGCAACCCGACGCAACCCCGACGGACGCCCGGGCGTTGCATCCGTGATAGAAGGCGTACCCGTGGTCGGCGTCGTCGAACCCGATGAACGGGGCATCGTAGCCGGCCGGCACCCGCATCGGGCGCACCTCGACGGCGCCGGGCCCGCCGGCCGGCGCCGTCGGGTCGGCCGAGGCGACCGTCCGCTGCGGCGGGGTACGCCGGATGTCGCCGATCGAACAACCCGCCAGCACCAGTACGGCCGGCAACAGCAGTGCCGACAGCAGGAGAGCCCGCCGGCCGACCGTCGTCGCGGGCCTGCGTACCCGATCTCGCATCTGCCGCCTCCCGTCGCTCACGCACCTGTTCCCTCAGTCTGACCGGAACCGGCGCGGCCGGTCGGCCCGCGACGGCGTAGCGTGGACGGTGTGCGCGCACGTGTGGAACAGATCGACCTGCCCGGCATCGGAGTACGCCACGACCTGATGACCGAGTCAGGCCGACGGATCGGTGTGGTGAGTCACCGGTCAGGGCGTCGGGACCTCGTCCTCTACGACCGGGACGACCCGGATGCCTGTGACGCCGACATCCCGCTGACCGACGACGAGGCGGAGGCGCTCGCCGACATCCTCGGCGCGTCGCTGATGCTGAGCCAGCTCGCCGGGCTGCGCGACCAGGCCGCCGGGCTGCTCACCGAGCAGGTGCCGATCTCGGCCGGCTCGCCGTTCGTCGGCCGTACCCTCGGCGACACCAAGACGCGGACCCGTACCGGGGCGTCGATCGTGGCGGTGCTGCGCAACCGGGAGGTGCTGGCCTCTCCCGGGCCGGAGTTCCGGTTCGCCGCCGGCGACGTGGTGGTGGTCGTCGGCACCAGGTCGGGGCTGGACGGCGTCGGCGGCATCCTCGCCAACGACGACCCGGCCGGCTGACCCGGCCATGCACGACAGCGCACTGCTGCTGATCGAACTCGGCGCGCTGCTGCTGCTCCTCGGTCTGCTCAGCCGCCTGTCCCGGCGCTACGGGCTGTCGCCGATCCCGCTCTACCTGCTCGCCGGGCTGCTGTTCGGTCACGGCGGCCTGCTCCCGCTGCACGACATCCAGGACTTCTTCGCCGTCGGGGCGGAGATCGGCGTGGTGCTGCTGCTGGTGATGCTCGGGCTGGAGTACTCGGCGAGCGAGCTGATCGGCAACCTGCGCCGGGCGGCACCGGCGGGCCTGATCGACGCGCTGCTCAACGCGCTGCCGGGAGTCGCGTTCGCCCTGCTGCTCGGCTGGGGGCCGACCGCCGCCGTGGTGCTCGGCGGGATCACCTGGATCTCGTCGTCCGGCGTGATCGCCAAGATGCTCGGCGACCTGGGCCGGCTGGGTAACCGGGAGACGCCGGTCATCCTGTCGATCCTGGTCGTCGAGGACCTGGCGATGGCGTTCTACCTGCCGGTGCTCAGCGCGGTGCTGATCGGCGCCGGGCTCGCCGCCGGCAGCGTCGCGGTAGCGGTAGCGGTCACCACGGTCACCGTCGTGCTGCTGGTCGCGGTCCGGTTCGGCCACCGGATCTCCGCTCTGCTGTCGGTACGCGACCCGGAGGCGCTGCTGCTCGGCGTACTCGGATTGACCCTGCTGGTCGCCGGGATCGCCGCCGAACTGCAGGTCTCCGCGGCGGTCGGCGCGTTCCTGGTCGGCATCGCGCTGTCCGGGCCGGTGGCGCACAGCGCCACCGAACTGCTCACCCCGCTGCGGGACGTGTTCGCCGCGGTCTTCTTCGTCTTCTTCGGGCTGGTGACCGACCCCCGGGACATCCCGCCGGTGCTGCTACCGGCCCTCGGCCTGGCGGTGGTGACGATGGGCACCAAGGTGCTGACCGGCTACCTGGCCGCCAAGCGGGCCGGCATCGCCGCTCCCGGTCGGTGGCGGGCCGGGCTTGCGCTGATGCCGCGTGGGGAGTTCTCCATCGTGATCGCCGGCCTTGCGGTCGCCAGCTCCGGCATCGAGCCGGCGCTCGCGCCGTTGGCCACCGCGTACGTGCTGATCACGGTGGTAACCGGACCGGTGCTGGCCCGGATTCCGGATTCCCGCTGGTTCAAGCATCGGCTGCGGGGGCGGCCCGCACCCCTCGCGGCCAGCGGAGATCACCTGACGGGAGCGGACCAACACGTACCGGCTTCGTGAAAGGCATTACCAGGGACTTCCCCGATCACCCTCCGACACGCTACCGTGGCGCGGCAGTAGCTAGTGGTAGGCCCAGGGCCGGTTGTGCCCTGTCGGCCGCGAACGGGAGGGTCCCCGTTGAGCGTGCAAGAGTCGGCGTTCCGCGGCTTCGCCAACCCGGTGGACCCAGCGCCCGCCGAGCTGCGCGCCTGGGCGTACCAGCCGGACTCGGTCCCGCTGCAGTCGATGCCGCAGGACTGGGACCTGCTCGTCTCCGGTGACCGGCTGATCACCACGCTGTTCGACCTGGCGATGGATCCGACCTGTCCGGCCCGCCGGTTCGCGCTGCACTGCCTCTACATCTACGCGGCGGACGGCATCCGGACCAACTTCCGCGCCCACCCGAAACGGCGGCTGCGCAAGCTGGTCGAGCAGGCCGAGCAGGACGGCGACGAGCTGATGTCGGTCTGGGCGCACAACACCCGGGTGCTGCTGGCCAAGCCGCAGCTGTTCGACTATCACGACTGGTGCGAGGGCGGCCTGGTCCGCAAGTCCCGCCGGCTGAGCTAGCATCCGCGAGTCCCGCGACCGCGACCTGCATCGCCCGCTGCAGGCTGGCCAGCAGCTGGTCCTGGTCGACCAGGATCGCCCGCTCCGGCTCGGGCAGCTCGGTGAGGAGTTGCATCATCACCGCGACCAGCGCGCCGACGAACGATCCCACCATCGCGGCGGCGGTGACCTCGTCGAGCTCGTCCGGGAAGGATTCGTGCAGCCCTCGGGCCAGCTCGGTCTGTCCGCTGAGCAGCAGCCGGAGCGCGTAGCCCTGCAGCGCCGGGCTGGCCAGGATCATCCGGACCCGGACCGGTACCAGCCGGGCGAACAGCTGGTCGGAAAAGGTGCTGGTGGCGAAGATCCGTTGGGCGGTACGCAGCAGCACGTCGGCCGGGTTTTCGCCGGGGTGCCGAAGCCGGATCTCGGCCTGGGCCAGGCGCAGCCGCTCGGTGTTGTCCGCGAAGAGGACCTCCTCCTTGGTGCCGGAATTGACATCCTCGCCGGGTTGCTGCTGGTGGCGATGTTCCGGGCACCGCTGATCGCGGTCAAGGCCGCCGTGCTGGCGCTGCTGTCCATCGGCACCGCGTACGGCGTACTGGTGGTGGTCTTCCAGCGGAGGTGGGGACTGTGGCTGATCGTGTCGACCGCCCGGTACCGATCATGTCCGTGGTGCCGATGCTGCTCTTCGCCGTGCTGTTCGGCCTGCCGATGGACTACGCTGCTGAGCCTGCTCAGTCACCGCGCCTGGTGGCCGGTCCGCAGGGCCGGCTAGCCGGTCTGCTCGGAACCTGGGCGGGCCGGCCGGTCCCGGCGCTGCGGCCGCCACACCACCAGGGCGGTCGAGGTGCGGCTGGTCGGGACCAGGTCACGTCGCGGGTACGGGCCGACCGACTCCAGCTCGGCGATCCGCTGGTACGCCTCGGCCAGCTCGGCGCGCAACCCGTCAACCTGCTGCTGCAGGTCGCCGACGAGCTGCTCCAGCCCGATGATCCGCTTGATGCCGGCCAGGTTGACGCCGTCGTCCTGGCTGAGCCGCTGGACCTCGCGCAGCAGCACCACGTCCCGGACGCTGTACCGGCGGCCGCCGCCAGCCGCCCGGCCGGCCTGCACCAGGCCCAGCCGGTCGTACTGGCGCAGCGTCTGCGGATGCATGCCGGCCATCCGCGCCGCCACCGAGATGATCAGAACCTTGGCGTCGGAGGCGGCCTCGAACGTGATCAGCAGCTCCTCGTCCACCCCTCACTCACCTCCCGTCTGTCCCTCGCCGCGACCCGGCGGCCTGCTCCTCGTTGCGACGCAGCCGGGCGGCGAGACGTTCCCGGTCGGCAGCGGGGGTGTGCTCCGCGAAGGTCCGCAGGGCGGCCTGTGCCGACTCGTCCACGGTAGCCGGAACGACGACTTCGACGGTCACCAGAAGATCGCCGGCGGTGCCGTCCCGGCGGGGCACGCCCTTGCCACGCGCCCGCAAGGTACGCCCACTAGGCGTACCTGGTTGCACCCGCAAGGTCACCGCCCCGTCCATGGTCGGGACCCGCAGGTCGGTGCCGAGCACCGCCTCGGCGTAGGTGATCGGCACGGTCAACGTGAGATCGTCGCCGGCCCGCCCGAACAGCTCGTCGTTGCGGACCTTGACCAGCACGAACAGGTCACCGGCCGGGCCGCCCCGGTCGCCCGGCTCGCCCCGCCCGGCCAGCCGGATCCGCTGACCGTCCGCCACGCCGGGTGGGAAACGGACGTTCAGCGTCCGGGTCTTGGTCACCCCGCCGGAGCCATGACATTCCGGGCACTTCTCGTCGACGATCGTGCCCACCCCCTGGCAGTCACGGCACGGCTCGGAGAAGCTGAACGACCCCTGGTTGCGGGTGGTCAGCCCGGACCCGGCACAGGTCGGGCAGGTCCTCGGCACCGAGCCCGGCTTGGCACCGTTGCCGTGGCAGGTGTCGCACACCCCGGGTGCCCGCAGGCTCAGCGGCAACGTCGTGCCGCGTACGGCGGCGCCGAAGTCCAGCACCACCTCGGCCTCGACGTCGCGGCCCCGGGCCGGTCCACGGGTACGCATCCCGGCCCCGGCCCCGCCGCCGGAGAAGATCGAGCTGAAAATGTCGGAGAACCCGGCCCCACCGAACCGACGGTCCCCGGCACCACCAGCCCCGGCGAAGCCACCGAACAGGTCGGCCGGGTCGAAGCCCGGCCCGCCGCCACGCGCCCCCCGGCGGAACGCACCCGAACCGAACAGCGAGCGCATCTCGTCGTACTCCTTGCGCCGCCGATCGTCGGCGAGCACGTTGTACGCCTCCGACACCGCCTTGAACCGCTCCTCGAAGGCCGAGTTGCCGGGATTGTGGTCGGGATGCAACTCGCGGGCCAGCTTGCGGTACGCCTTCTTGATCTCGTCGGCGGAGGCTGTCTTGGGCACCCCCAGCACGGCGTAGAAGTCCTTCTCCAGCCAGTCCTTGGAACTCACCCTGTCCTCCTCCTGTCCGTCACCGGACCCCGACCCTGACCGCCCTGGTGCAGGTGGACGACCGGCCGTCCACTGCGGGCCCGACCCACGCGCGGCGGCCGGTACCGCGGTGCCGGCGGCGGGACGCACTCCGCGTCCCGCCGCCGGCCGTGATGTACGCCGGTGGACCACCGGCGGCGGTCATTCCGGGTCTGCGACAGCGACCAGTGCCGCCCGCAGCAGCCGGTCCCCGAGCAGGTAGCCCCGCCGCATCACATCGACGCAGGTGGGTTCGGTGACCTCGGCGGAGGTCAGGTGGGCGACCGCCTCGTGCTGGGTGGGATCGAACGGGTCGCCCTTCTCACCGAACGCGGTGAGCCCGAACTTGCCCAGCGCCGCGCCGAGTTGCTCGGCCACGGCACCGAACGGGCCGACCAGGTCGCCGTGCTCCCGCGCCCGGTCCAGGTCGTCCAGGATCGGCAGCAGCGCGGCGAGAACCGCACCGGTGGCCTGCTCTGCGGCGACCCCTTTGTCCCGCTCGACCCGCTTGCGATAGTTGGCGTACTCGGCGGTCACCCGCTGAAGGTCGCGGGTGCGTTCGTCGAGATCGGAGCGAAGCGCCTCCAGCTCGGCGCCGAGCGGACCCGAACCGGCCGCGCCCCCGGGCGCCTCCTCGGCGTCCGGCTCCGGCGCCTGCTCCACTACCTCGCCGACCACCGGCTCGTCGACGACGGCGGTGTCCGACGAGTCGGGCTGAACTGCCCGGTCGGCGCCGGACCCGCCGCCGGTCGCGGACCCGGTGCTCGTCGCGGACCGGCTTTCGGTCGCGGATCGGGTCGGCTCGTCCTTTCCGGTGTCGCTGGCGGCCGACCCGTCAGCGGACCTGTCGTCGGCTTTCCCGCTCACTGGCTCCTCCTCCGTGCCCGACCGGGCGTGCCGCCCGGTCGGACGATGGTCGGTGGGGGGTGCCGCACCCGTCGGCTCGGCCGCCGCGTGCCGCGCGGTCCGGGGCCGCGTCCCGGTCGGGTCGATCCGGCGTTTGTCCCGGATCACCAGGCGCTCGGTGATCTCACCGTCCGCCTGCTCGACCGGTGCCGAGCGGCGCCTCGGCGGGCCGGTGCCGGCCGGATCAGCGGCCCGTGACTTCTCCGTCATGTGGCTACCTCGCTCCGTGCGGCAGTTCGAGGGAAGATCATCGCTGGTCCTCGGCCTCGACGAAGACTCACTTCTTGTCGTCCTCGATGATCTCCGCGTCGACCACGTCGTCCGGCCCGCCGGCGGCACCACCCGACGCGGACGCCCCAGCGGCGCCCGGTCCGGCGGTGCCCGGTCCGGCCTCGCCGGGGCCGCCGGCACCGCCCGGCTGACCCGGCTGCTCGGCCTGCTGGGCGTAGAGCTGCGAGCCGGCCTGCTGGGAAACCTGGGCAAGCTTCTCGTGCGCGGACTTGATCGCCTCGATGTCGCTGCCGGCCAACGCGCCACGCAGTTCGCCCAGCGCGTCGTTCATCTGGTCGCGGGAGTCCGACGGCAGCTTGTCACCACTCTCGGCGAGGAACTTCTCGGTCTGCCACTGCAGCTGCTCAGCCAGGTTGCGGGTCTCCGCCTCCTCGCGACGCCGCTTGTCCTCGTCGGCGTGGTCCTGCGCGTCGCGCATCATCCGCTCGATGTCGTCCTTCGGCAGCGCCGAGCCGCCGGTGATCGTCATCGACTGCTCCTTGCCGGTGCCCAGGTCCTTGGCGTTGACGTGGACGATGCCGTTCGCGTCGATGTCGAAGGCGACCTCGACCTGCGGCACGCCCCGCGGCGCCGGCGGAAGCCCGGTCAACTCGAAGGTGCCGAGCTTCTTGTTGTACGCGGCGATGTCCCGCTCACCCTGGAAGACCTGGATGAGCACCGACGGCTGGTTGTCGTCAGCCGTGGTGAACACCTCGGAACGCTTGGTCGGGATGGTGGTGTTGCGCTCGATCAGCTTGGTGAAGATGCCGCCCTTGGTCTCGATGCCCAGGCTCAGCGGGGTCACGTCGAGCAGTAGGACGTCCTTGACCTCGCCCTTGAGCACACCGGCCTGCAGCGCGGCACCGACCGCGACCACCTCGTCCGGGTTGACGCCCTTGTTCGGCTCCCGGCCGGTCAACTGCTTGACCAGGTCGGAAACGGCCGGCATCCGGGTGGACCCGCCGACCAGAATGACGTGGTCGACGTCGGCCAACTTGACGCTGGCGTCCTTGATCGCCTGCTCGAACGGGCCCTTGCAGCGGTCCAGCAGGTCCTGGGTCATCCGCTGGAACTCGGCGCGGGTCAGCGTGACGTCCAGGTGCAGCGGCGCCGACGGGGCACCGTCCGACCCGGCCGGGCCGGCGGTGATGTACGGCAGGTTGATGCTGGTCGTGGTGGCGGCGGACAGCTCGATCTTGGCCTTCTCCGCAGCTTCCCGCAGCCGCTGCATCGCCATCTTGTCCTGGGCCAGGTCCACGCCGTGCTGGCCACGGAACGTCTTCACCAGGTGGTCGATGATCCGCTGGTCCCAGTCGTCACCACCGAGCAGGTTGTCACCACTGGTCGACTTGACCTCGATCACGCCCTCGCCGAGCTCCAGCAGCGAGACGTCGAAGGTGCCGCCACCGAGGTCGAAGACCAGGACGGTCTGCTCCTTGGAGCCCTTGTCCAGGCCGTACGCCAGGGCCGCCGCGGTCGGCTCGTTGACAATCCGCAGCACGTTGAACCCGGCGATCTCGCCAGCTTCCTTGGTGGCCTGACGCTGCGCGTCGTTGAAGTACGCCGGGACGGTGATCACCGCGTCGGTGATCCGCTCACCGAGGTAGGCCTCGGCGTCCCGCTTGAGCTTCATCAGGGTACGGGCGGAGATCTCCTGCGGCGTGTACTTCTTGCCGTCGATGTCGACAGTCCAGTTGGTGCCGATCTCCCGCTTGACCGACCGGATCGTCCGGTCCGGGTTGGTCACCGCCTGCCGCTTGGCGACCTCGCCGACGAGCACCTCACCGTTGCGGGCGAACGCGACGATGGAAGGAGTGGTCCGGGAGCCTTCCGCGTTGGCGATGACGGTAGGCTCACCACCCTCCAGCACACTGACGCAGGAGTTCGTCGTGCCCAGGTCGATACCGACCGCACGTGCCATGGTCGCTTCCTCGCTTCGTTCGTAGAGCAGGTGCCGGGGCACCGCCCCGCCGTACACCCACCACAAGTTGAGTGGACTTGGCTCAATACTGCCACGATCGCAGCCACCGTCAAGTCAGGTTGAGTCGGAGTCGCGCAACTCATGCCCCCACCAGCACCGATACCCTCTCCAACCCCGTTGCACACAGTGTCATCAGCAGCCACGCCGGGCCGGTTCAGGTTGTCTGGCATGCATTGATCAGGCACGCTTTACCCGTGACCACGCAGGGCGGACCGGCCGCGCCCAACCCCGGCGCACCCGAACTTCCCGCTGCGCTCAGACGACTACGCTCCGCAATCGCGGCGATGGCGTACCCCCTCGTGCTGCCCTCAGCCGAGGAGGGCCGCGAGGTTGGTGCCGGCCTGATCGCCCAGTTGGACGACTATCTACTGCCCCGGCTCGCCCGACTCGACGCACCGCTGCTGGTGGTGGTCGGCGGCTCCACCGGTGCGGGCAAGTCGACCCTGGTCAACAGCATGGTCCGGGCCCGGGTCAGCGCCACCGGCGTACTGCGGCCCACCACCCGGTCCCCGGTGCTGGTCAGCCACCCGGCGGACGCCAGCTGGTTCCGGCAGGGCGAGCTGCTGCCCGGTCTGACCCGCACCGCCGGCCCCACCGACGCCCCGGACGCGCTGCAGCTCGTCGCCGCGCCGGCGCTACCCCCCGGGCTGGCCTTCCTCGACGCGCCGGACATCGACTCGGTGGTCGACGCCAACCGGGCGCTCGCCGTCCAACTGCTCGCCGCCGCCGACCTGTGGCTGTTCGTCACCACCGCCGCCCGGTACGCCGACGCGGTCCCCTGGCAGCTGCTGCAGACCGCGCAGCTGCGCGGGACCATGGTCGCGCTCGCCCTGGACCGGGTGCCGACCGAGGCGGTCGACGAGATCACCGCGCACCTGCGGGAGATGCTCGCCGACCACGACCTCGGCGACGTACCGATCTTCGTGGTGCCGGAGACGGTGGTCGGCGGCCAGGGGCTGCTGCCGGAGATCGTCGCCGCGCCGCTGCGCGAATGGTTCGGCCGGCTCGCCGGGGACGCCGCCGCCCGCGCCGCGGTGATCCGGCAGTCCCTGGACGGGGCGCTGAGCGCGCTGGCGCCGACCGTCGAAGGGCTGGCCTCCGCCGCCGACGACCAGCTCGACGCGGCCCGCACCCTGACCGACCGGGTCCGCGCCGCGTACCGCAGCGCGAGTCGCAACGCCGAGCAGGCGGTGCAGGACGGCCGGCTGCTCCGCGGCGAGGTACTCGGCCGCTGGCAGGACTTCGTCGGCACCGGCGAACTGTTCCGTTCACTGGAGGCCAGGGTGGGGCGGCTTCGCGACCGGGTACTCAGCGCCGTCACCGGGCGGCCGGCACCCGCCAACCAGCTGCGGACCGCGATCGAGTCACAACTGGTCACCCTGATCAAGGGTGCGGCGACCGAGGCCGCCGACGCCGCGCACCTCGCCTGGCGGACCCACCCGGCCGGCGCCGCGCTACTCACCCCGGACCTCGCCCGGCCCTGCGCCGACCTGCCGGAACGCGCCGAGCGACTGGTCCGCGACTGGCAACGCGACGTGCTCGAACTGGTCCGGGCCGAGGCCGGCGACAAGCGGTTCGTCGCCCGCACCGCCGCGTACGCGGTGAACGCCACCGGGCTCGCCGTCATGATCGCCGTCTTCGCCTCGACCGCCTTCATCCCGACCGGGCTGGAGGTCGCCGCCGCCGGCGGCACCACCGTCGCCGCCCAGAAGGTGCTCGAGGCGATCTTCGGCGACCAGGCGATCCGCAACCTCGCCAACCGGTCCCGGGAGGGTCTGCTGCGCCGCATCCGGGCACTGCTCGACGAGGAGGCCGGCCGCTATCTGCGGCTGATCGAAGCGGCCGGTGTCCCGCCGCAGGCCGTCGACGCCACGGCCACCGCGCCCGGCGACCGGCTGCGCGCCGCAGCCGTCGAGGTCGAGCAGGCCCGGGCGGCAGCCGGGTTGAGCGGCGGTGTGCCGTACCGGTTGCCGGACACCCTGCCCGGCGCGACCGGACCGCTGCCGGGAGCGGTCGCGTGACCGGCTTCGTCGACCGGGTCCGACACCTGGTCCGAGGAGACTCACGGGTGGACGCCGACCTGCTGGTCGACCGGCTCGACGCGCTCGGGCAGTTCCTGCGCGCCGCCGACGGTCGGATTCCCGACGACCGGCTCGGAGCCGCCCGCACCCTGGTCGAGCGGGCCGGAGCCCGGCTGGCGCTGTCCCGGGAGCACACCGTCGTGGCGCTGGCCGGCGCCACCGGTAGTGGCAAGTCCAGCATCTTCAACGCGCTGGCCGGGCGGGACCTCTCTCCGGTCGGCGTGCGCCGCCCCACCACCGGGTACGCGCACGCGTGCGGTTGGGGGGCGGTCGACGGGGCGAGCGGGCTGTTGGACTGGGTCGGGGTCCTGCCCCGGCACCGGTTCGTCCGGGAGAGCGCCCTGGACGGCACCGACGAGGCCGGGCTGCACGGTCTGGTCCTGCTCGACCTGCCCGACTTCGATTCGGTCGAGTACGGACACCGGCTGGAGGTCGACCGGCTACTCGGCCTGGTCGACCTGGTGATCTGGGTGGTCGACCCGCAGAAGTACGCCGACCGGGTGATCCACCGCAGCTATCTGCGGGAGTTCCATCGCAACCGGGACGTCACCGTGGTGGTGCTCAACCACGCCGACCGGCTGGACCGGGCCGAGCTGCCCCGGCTGCTCGCCGACCTGCGCCGGCTGCTCGACGCCGACGGGCTCGACGGAGTCCCGCTGCTGGCCACCTCGGCGCTGGTGCCGGCCGCGATGACCGAGCTGCGCCGGCTGTTGGAAGGCACGGTGGCCGAGCGGCAGGCGGCGCTTCGGCGACTCTCCGGTGACCTGGATTCGGTCACCGACGGCCTGGCGGAGCTGGTCGGCCCGGCCGGCGAACACGCCGAGGAGGAGATCAACCGTGGCACGGTGCGCCGGCTCAGCCTGGCGCTGGCGGCGGCGGCCGGGGTGCCGAGCGTGATCGACGCCGTCGACTCGGCGTACCGGCACCGGGCCGGGGCCGCGACCGGCTGGCCGCTCACCCGGGCCTGGCGCAGGCTGCGCCCGGATCCGCTGCTACGGCTGCACCTGCTCGGCTCCCGCCGGGCCGGCGGGAGCGACCCGGCCGACCAGCCAGCGCCGGTGACCGCGCCCGATCGACCGGGGCCGCCGTCACTGGCCGGGGCTGGTGGACCGGTGCCGGTCACCTCGTTGCCGGCGCCGAGTGCCGCACAGCGCGCCGCGGTCGACCTGGCCGTACGTGGTCTCGCCGAGCAGGCCGGCAGTCGGCTGCCGACGCCCTGGTCGGCGGCGGTCACCGCCGCCGCCCGGTCGCAACGGGCCGAGCTGCCGGACGCTCTCGACCGGGCGATCGGCAGCGCCGATCTGGGCCTGGGCCGGCAGCCGATGTGGTGGCGGTTGGTCGGCGCGGTGCAGTGGGCGGTCACCGCTACGGCGGCCGCCGGGCTCGGCTGGCTGCTGGTCGGCTTCATCATCCGTACGCTGGGTCTGCCGGCCCTCGACTATCCGACGGTCGGTGTCCTGCCGGTGCCGACCGCGATGCTGCTCGGCGGCCTGCTCGGCGGGATCCTGCTCAGTCTGCTGATCCGGCCGGTGACCGGGTGGGCGGCCCGGCGGGTCCGCAGACGGGCCGAGGACCGGCTGTACGACGTGGTGGCCGAGACTGCCCGCCGGCTGGTCGTCGCCCCGGTCCGGGCGGTCATGCAGGCGCACGCCGACGCCCGAGACGCGTTGGACCGTGCCCGGTCGTCCCACCGCTGACGACCTCGTCCCGTCTTCCGACGCGGCCCATCGGCAGGGCAGGCTGGACAGGGCCGGAGTCCGCCCGCCCGGCGTGCCCGACATGTGACGCACAGGTGATGCCAGCCGCCGCAGCACGGCGTAGGGTCGATTCATGGCCACGCCTGAAACCCCCTACGAAGCGGTGCTCGCCGCCGCCCGTGACGTGACCAAGTTGGAGTGTGCCCTCGACGCGGAGATGCTCGGCGCCGCCCTGCTCGGCAGCGTGTACGCTGTGGCGGAGACGGACCGCGCCGACGCGGTCCGGGAGTTCGTCGGCGGCTTTCTCGCCGCCACCACCCGCCGGCGCGCCGCCGCCGCGACCACCATCCGTACCGTCTTCGCCCGGCTGGTGCCGGAGGCGGCTGGCGCCGCCGCGGTGAAGGTCGGCAAGACCGCGCCGCCCTGGTCGGACCGGTTGGGCCGGGTCCGGCTGACCGGCAGCTACGCCTACGGCGACGTGTACGGCGACCAGACCTCGTACCTGGCCACCTTCGCCTACGACGACGAGCTCGGCGGCCCCGAGCACGCGATGGTGGCGCTGGTCGACCACAACATCGGCATCGCCAAGGACGTCTTCGTCGGTGGTCCGGCCGAGCGGGTCCTCGGTCAGGTCCGGCAGATGTGTGCCAACGACGAGCTGACCTGGTTCCGCGAAGAGGATCCCCGGGTGCTGCGCGGTGAGGTGAGCCGGCACCTGGCGATCACCGACGGCCTGGGCGAGTTGCCCGGCGAGGGGTCGCTCGCCACCGACCGGGCGTTGGTCGGCGCGCGGCTCGCCGTACTGCCCGCGCCGCAGCGGACCGTGGCGCCGGCACCGGACGATCCACTGCCCGCCGACCGGCGGACCGTTCTGGTACGGGAGTTCCTCGCGTCTGCCGAGGCCAAGCGGTTCGGGTTGGACGCGGCCGGCGACGCCGACCTTGCCTCGCTGCACTTCTGCCTGAGCCTGGTGCTCGATCACTCGGCGAGCCTGCTCGACCCCGACCCGATGCGCTGGAGCCCGGCGGTGGCCGGCATGTTCCTGCTGGACTGGGTGCACCGCCGGGCGGTGCTGGACATCGACGACGCGGCCATGCTGCCCGGAGTGGTCCGCGGCTGGTCCGCGTACGCCGGCCGCCAGCGCGGTCTACCGGCGGCGGCGTTCAGCCAGACGGACGCCGCGATCGCCGAGATGGTGCCGGAGTTCGTCCGCCTCTACACCACCGGGGAGCGCCGCAGCCCGGCCACGGCCGCAGTCGCTCAACTCCTTGCCGAGGGTGTCGACCTCAACGATCCGCAGGCGCTCGACGCCTGGATCGAGGCCAACCGGCAACGACTCGCCGACGAGCAGGGCGGATCCTGACGGGTCTACCCTGTCACGCCGCGTCCGATCGGTGCGGACTGCAGGACGGGACCGGCGTCGGACCCGGATCCACATCGGGGTCCGGGGTCGGCGTCGGACCGGGATCCGGCGACGGGTCGATGTCCGGATCCACATCGGGGTCCGGGGTCGGCGTCGGACCGGGATCCGGGGACGGGTCGATGTCCGGGTCGATGTCCGGGTCGATGTCCGGGTCGATGTCCGGGTCGATGTCCGGATCCACGTCTGGATTCGGCGACGGTGTAGGCGTCGGATCGGGCTCCGGGTCGATGTCGGGGTCGACGTCGGTGACGGGCGGCGGGTCGTCAGGGTCCGGCGAGACGTCCGGAGTGTCGGATGGTGGCTGTTCGGACCCAGGATCGCTGGGGGTCGTCGGTGCTGGGCCATCGGAGTCCGCCGGTGCGCCCGGGGCCGGCCGGTCACGATCCGACAATCCGCTCCCGCTGTCGCGCTTCGTGCCGGTGGAGGGTCCATCCCGGCCGCCGGCACGACGGTCCGCCGACGCGTCCTGCTCCGTGCCGTCCCCGCCGGTCGGCTGGACCGGTCCGGACGGGGTCGGGTGCGGCAGCGGCTGCACGACGATCGGTCCGCCGCCCGGCTGACCGATCAGCGGCAGCACCGTGGCCGGGCCACCTCCGGCCACCGTCGCCGAACCCGCGCCGAGCGTCGCAAGCAGCGGTAACGAGGCGGTCAGCACCAGCAACGCCACGATCAACGCGAACCGCCGGGCAGGTCCGTCCACCCCGTTGGGCCGGGCCACGCGATCCTGCGGCAGCAGCACGGCTCGTCTCCTCATCGGTATGGCCTCCGGTCGATCCACGGTCCCACAGATCACCGGCTCTGGATACATCGTGAAGCAGTGACAGAAAGTTTTCCAGTTCAATACATCGTGTTATCAGAACCGGACGGATGAGTCACACTCGGCCGAACGCAGTGCGAGGTTACAAGTTCCGCGCAACGCGGACATCGCACCTGCACGACCGGACCGACCTATGACACCCCTCACCTCCAATGCGAATATGGACCGGACGGCACCGCAGCCGCTGCCTCCGCCTCCACCGCGGCGGGCACGACTCGATGACGTCCCTCCCGGACCGGGTCCAGCCAGAACCCGGCCCGTGCCGCGCGGCAACCCTGACCCGGGCCAGGCGCGGCGAGAGGACCTGCACCGGCAGCAGCCGGCAGCAGGACGAGCTGCGCGGTCGGGACACCCCCGCTGCCACGCACGAACGATGGGAGAGACGGATGGCGAAAGGTGAGCGCGGGACAGCGGCCCGTGCCAGACCGGCCGCAGCTCGACGGCGCGTCAACAGGAACGCCGCCGATCCGGAGTTGGTGCAACTACTGACTCCGGACGGCGAACGGATCGACCGGGTGACCGGCCCCGACGGCACGCAGTACACGGTCGACTTCACCGACGCCGAGTACCGTGCCCTCTACCGGGACCTCGTCGTGGTGCGGAAACTCGATGCCGAGGCGACCGCTCTGCAGCGCCAGGGCGAGCTGGGCATCTGGGCGAGCCTGCTCGGTCAGGAGGCCGCGCAGGTCGGTTCCGGACGGGCGCTGCGCGCTCAGGACATGGCGTTTCCCACCTACCGCGAACACGGTGTGCTCTACTGCCGCGGCATCGACCCGATCATGCCGCTGGGGTTGTTCCGCGGGGTCGACCAGGGTGGCTGGGATCCGAACGAGTTCAAGTTCAACATGTACACGATCGTGATCGGTGCCCAGACGCTGCACGCCACCGGCTACGCCATGGGCATCACCATGGACGGCAAGGTCGGCGGCGACGACGGCGAGGCGGTCATCGCGTACTTCGGTGACGGGGCGTCCGCGCAGGGTGATGTCAACGAAGCCTTCGTCTGGTCCAGCGTCTTCAACGCGCCGATCGTCTTCTTCTGTCAGAACAACCAGTACGCGATCTCCGAACCCCTCGAACGACAGACCAGGATCCCGCTCTACCAGCGGTCGTCCGGCTTCGGCTTCCCGGGCGTCCGGGTGGACGGCAACGACGTGCTGGCCAGCTACGCGGTGACCCGGACCGCGCTGGACAACGCCCGGCACGGGCAGGGTCCGACGCTGATCGAGGCGTACACGTACCGGATGGGGGCGCACACCACCTCCGACGACCCGACCCGGTACCGGATCGCCAGCGAGGTGGAGGCGTGGCAGGCCAAGGACCCGATCGCCCGGGTCCGCGCCTTCCTGGAGAAGCAGCAGATCGCCGATGCCGACTTCTTCGCCGAGGTCGACGCGCAGGCCAAGCGGGACGCGGTGCACCTGCGGGAGCGGGTGCTGAGCATGCCCGACCCGCAGCCCGGCGCGCTCTTCGATCACGTGTACGCGCACGGCTCGCCGCTGCTCGACACCGAGCGGGCCCAGTTCGAGCGGTACCTGGCATCGTTCGAGGGAGGGTCGCACTGATGGCTGAGACACTCACTCTCGGCAAGGCGCTCAACGCCGGGCTACGCAGGGCGCTGGACAGCGACAGCAAGGTCGTGCTGATGGGCGAGGACGTGGGCAAGCTCGGCGGCGTCTTCCGGATCACCGACGGCCTGCAGAAGGACTTCGGCGAGGACCGGGTGATCGACACCCCGCTGGCCGAGTCCGGAATCATCGGCACCGCCGTCGGCCTGGCCATCCGCGGCTTCCGTCCGATCTGCGAGATTCAGTTCGACGGCTTCGTCTACCCGGCGTACGACCAGATCGTGTCCCAGGTGGCCAAGATGCACTACCGGTCGCAGGGCAAGGTGAAGCTGCCGATCGTGATCCGGATCCCGTTCGGCGGCGGTATCGGTGCGGTGGAGCACCACTCCGAGTCGCCTGAGGCGTACTTCTCGCACACCGCCGGGCTGAAGGTCGTCGCCTGCTCCAACCCGCAGGACGCCTACACGATGATCCAGCAGGCGGTGTTCTCCGACGACCCGATCATCTTCCTGGAGCCGAAGCGGCGGTACTGGGAAAAGGCGCCGGTCGAGCTTGAGGCACCGCCGGGTACGGCGTACCCGCTGCATGCCGCCCGCACCGTGCGGCCCGGCAGCGACGCGACGGTTCTGGCGTACGGGCCGATGGTGCGCACCGCGCTGGACGCGGCGACCGCCGCCGCCGAGGAGGGCCGCGAACTCGAGGTGATCGACCTACGGTCGCTGTCCCCGCTGGACCTGGCCGGCACGTACGAGTCGGTCCGGCGGACCGGCCGTTGCGTGGTGGTGCACGAGGCGCCGACGAACCTCGGTCTCGGTGCCGAGATCGCCGCCCGGATCACCGAGGAGTGCTTCTACTGCCTGGAAGCGCCGGTCCTGCGGGTGGGCGGCTTCAACACGCCGTACCCGGCTGCCCGTCTGGAGGAGGAGTACCTGCCGGACCTGGACCGGGTACTCGACGCCGTCGACCGCGTGTTCGGTTGGTGAGCGCCGATGTCTCGGATCAAGCAGTTCGACCTGCCCGACCTCGGCGAAGGTCTCACCGAGGGAGAAATCCTCAAGTGGCTCGTCAAGGTCGGCGACGTCATCGAGCTGAACCAGCCGATCGTCGAGGTGGAGACCGCGAAGGCCGCGGTGGAGATCCCCGCCAAATGGGGCGGGCGGGTGCAGACCATCTTCCACCCGGAAGGCGCCACGGTCGAAGTCGGCACAGCGATCATCGCGATCGACACCGAGCCGGCCGCCGGCCCCGCCGCTGAACCGACCGGCCCGGTGCCGGCACCGTCCCGACCCGAACCGCCACAGCCGGAGATCCCGCCCCCCGGCGGTGCGATCGAGCCGGGCATGATCGGCGGGCCGGCCCCCGGTGGTCGGACCGCCGTGCTGGTCGGCTACGGCCCGCGGACCACCGCGGCCAAGCGCCGGCCGCGCCGCGCAGCGGGCGAACTGGCCCAGCCCGCTGAACCGATGCCGGTGTCGACCGGCCCGCTGACGGCCCAGCCGGCCCAGGCCGAACCGGCACCAGCCGGACCAGGACCAGCCGGACCGGCGACGAAGGCGCTGGCCAAGCCGCCGGTACGCAAACTCGCCCGGGACCTTGGCGTCGACCTGGCCGGGCTGCGCGGCAGCGGTCCGCTCGGCTCGGTCACCCGCGACGATGTACTCCGGGCCAACGAGCAGGCCGGATCGACGCAGGACGGGTCGGCACAGAACGAGTCCGCCGCACTGCTGCCCGGCCCCGACCGCGAACAGCGGATTCCGGTCAAAGGGGTACGCAAGTTGACTGCGGAGAACATGGTCGCGTCGGCGTTCACCGCGCCGCACGTCACCGAGTTCCTCACCGTCGACCTGACCAGATCGGTGAAGGCACTGGACCGGATCCGGAGCCAGCCCGACTGGCAGGGGATCAGGGTCTCGCCGTTGCTGATGGTGGCCCGGGCGATGCTGCTGGCGGCCCGCCGGCACCCGTTGGTGAACTCCACCTGGGCCGGCGACGAAATCGTGGTTAAGGAGTACGTGAATCTCGGCATCGCGGCGGCGACCGAGCGGGGCCTGATCGTTCCGAACATCAAGGACGCTGGGCGGCTGACCACGCGGGAACTCGCCGAGGCGATGGCCGATCTGGTGCGGACCGCGAAGGCGGGGCGGACCGCACCGGCCGACATGGCCGGCGGCACGATGACCGTGACCAACGTCGGCGTGTTCGGAGTGGACAGTGGCACTCCGATCCTCCCGCCGGGCGAGTCGGCGATTCTCGCGATCGGCACGATCCGCAAGGCACCCTGGGTACACAAGGAGAAGATTCGGATACGCCAGGTAGCGACCCTGGCGCTGTCGTTCGACCACCGGATCATCGACGGCGAACTCGGCTCCGCCTTCCTTCGCGACGTCGGAGCGTTCCTGACCGACCCGGAGGCGGCACTGCTCGCCTGGACCTGACCGCCGACACCCGACGCGACTACGAACGGCGTCGCCACCGTCACTGGTGGCGACGCCGTTCTCCGTTGTTGCCCTAATCATCATCGGACCAAGCTCGATCAGATCACAGATTCTTAGGCGAGTGGCGGCTCTCACCTAAGAATCATTGGCAACCTAGGGGGTCGGTGCGCTTCACTTGAGGCGACCGCCGAAGCGGTCGACAAGAGATCCACAGGAGAGAGCACCATGTCCATGATCGATCGCATCCGCCGCCACCGGGAAGCCAGCCGACGGACCCGGGCCCTGGAGCGGGCGCTGCGCTCCACCGACTCGGCCGCCGTCCGCGACGAGATCCGCGCCATTGCACAGCGCTACCACAGCTGAACGGACCGCCGTCACGGTCCGCTGTCCCGCGACACCTCCGCCACTTCGACGGCACCAGGATTCCTCCCTTGCGGGATGGCCCGGTACGGTGGGCTCGGTCGCCGTCGGGTCGATCCGGCGCGCTGGAGACCAGAACCGGTCGGCAGCCGCCGGACGACCAGCCGGCACACCCAGGCTGGTAGTGCAGAGAGCCAGCCGGGCCCGCCCGGCCACGGTGGCAGCAGAGCCGCCGCAGGTCGGGTGAGCCCGCCCGGCCGGTCCACCGGTGTCCCTGGTCGACCGACCAGCCAGGTCGGCGGCACCGGCGCGGCTGACATGTCATGGAGGAGGCGCACATGACGTCCGAGGGCACGCAGCATCCCGGCCAGGAGCCGGAGGAGGCGGGTGTCGGCGGACCCGCGCCATACGGCAGCAGCCAGCCGCAACGCGGCGCGGCAGCCGATCCCGGCGACCCCGGCGCCGGACACCAACCCGAGCAGTGGGCACCGGCCGGTGGCGGTTGGCGAACCGGATTCGGCGACCAGCCGGGCGGTGCCGGCTACCCGGCGCCGCCGCCCTACCCAGCCCCGCCCGGTATTGCGGCGCCCAGCATTCCGCCGGCCGAGCCCTGGTCTCCCCAGCAAGCCTGGCGGACCGACCCGGAGCGGCCCGCGCCGCCGGCTCCCGCGCCGCAACCCCCCGCCGTGCCGCCGGCCGCCGCAGGGTTCGGGGAACTACCGCAGCGTCAGCCGGAGCCGCAACAGCAACCCGAGCCGTTCCGCCGACCGGAAGCGCAACAGCAACCCGAGCAGCCGGAACCACCGCGATTCGCTCCGGGTCCACCGGCGGAGTCGCCACAGCCCGGCGGGGCGCTACCGTTCTCCCCGTCCGGCCCCACGCCGCTACCGCCCCAGGAGACGCGGGTGCCCGGTGCGTCGCTGGCCGCCGCGCTTGGCGGCGCTCCGATGCCGGCCGATCCGATGCAGGCTCCGCACGTACCGCAGCAGCAGACCCCGCACCCGCAGCAGCAGACCCCGCACGTACCGCAACAACGTGGTCCGTACCCCGATCCGGCACTGGCCGACGCCCACCCAGGCTTCCCCGGCTCCGGGCAACCCGGCGGCGAAGCCAGCGGCCCGGAGCCGGCCGCCGACCGCCCGGCAACGGCCGCCGGGCCGTCCACACCGGCTGGTCCCGGGGTCGAGCAGCACCGCCCAGCGGCCGCGACAGCCGGCAGCACCGGCCGAGCAGTGACCGCCACCGCAGCCGTGCCCAGCACCAGTCGGGTCGCCCCGCCGACGGATCCGGCCGCGCTGCCCGCCGGTCGGGCACCGGCCCAGCCCCGCGTCTACGGCCGGCCGGTCAGTGGTGCCGCACCGGCCGCCGAGCAGCACCCCGAACCGTTCGGCCAGCGGCCCCAGCCACCCGGCCAGAACGGCGTTCCGTTCGCACCACCCGGCTCACCGGTCCCCATGCCGGAGCACAACCCCGGGCTGCCTCCGCTGACGCCGCGCCGACCCGGACAGGTCGCACCTCCCTTCGGTGCCCGGCCGACGCCGGACGGGGCACCGGACGGCGCCGGCCCCGACGCTGCTGCGCTCGCGCTGCCGCACCTGAGCGCCGGGGCGCACATCCAGCCCAGCTCACCGCCGGAGTCGGCGCAGGGCTACCGACCAGCCGGTGCGCCGCCGTACGGTGATCTCGTCGACTCCGGCAACCCCGGGGCGGGCCACTGGAACCACCCGGACCTGGCCGGCCGGCAGCACCCGGCCGGCCCCGGCCAGCCAGGAGCGACACCGGCTGTCGACGGCGCCCCGCCGGCCGGCCAGTGGGGGCCGCCCGATCCGGAGCAGAACCGGTTTGACGCGTTCCGGCCGGATGCGGCCGAACCAGCAGCCGACGAGGCCAAGCCGGAGCCGGCCCCCCAGGTCCGCAACGGACGGGTACTCGTCGCGGTCTTCGTCGCCGCCGTGCTGCTGGTGGGAATTCCGATGTCACTGGTCTGGCTCATCACCCGGCCCGGGGAGCAGCCGTTCAACCCGGCCGTCGGCGACTGTGTGAAGCAGTCGGGCAACACCGCCGCACCGGCCGACTGCGCTGAGCCGGGCGCGTATCAGATCATCGCCAAGGTCGACCAGCTCGACCAGTGCGACGACCCGACCGCCCCGCACATCGAGATCCCGGCGGACTCGGGCCGGGCCCAGGTCCTCTGCCTGCAGAGCGCAGCAACCGAACCGGACCCGCAGAGTAGTGCCGACACTGGCGAGGAAGCCACCGAGTGACCGCACCCCGCGTCCGGGCACCAGAGCTCAACGGTCGACAGTGGCTGAACACCGGCGGCCGGGAACTCAGCCTACGGGAGCTGCGTGGGCGGATCGTCCTGCTGGATTTCTGGACCTTCTGCTGCGTCAACTGTCTGCACGTGCTTGACGAGCTGCGGCCGCTGGAGGAGAAGTACGCCGAGGTCCTGGTGGTGATCGGGGTGCACTCGCCGAAGTTCGCCCACGAACGGGATCCGGCGGCGGTGGCGGCCGCCGTGGAACGGTACGGGGTGAGCCACCCGGTACTCGACGACCCGGAGCTGGACATGTGGCAGCAGTACGCCGCTCGAGCCTGGCCGACCCTGGTACTGGTCGACCCGGAGGGCTACGTCGTCGCCACCATGGCCGGCGAGGGACACGCCGACGGTCTGGCCAGGGAGATCGACCAGCTGATCCGGACGCACGAGGCGAAGGGCACGCTGCACCGAGGCGACGGCCCGTACCTGCCGCCGACGCCGACCGACACCACCCTGCGCTTCCCCGGCAAGGCGGTGGCGCTCGACGACGGTGCCCTGCTGGTCTCCGACTCGGCCCGGCACCAGCTGGTGGAGCTCGAACCGGACGGCGAGACCGTCCGTCGCCGGATCGGCGTCGGCGAGCGCGGCGGTGCCGACGGGTCCGCCCGGTCCGCGACGTTCAACGAACCGCAGGGGCTGCTCCGGCTACCGGCCGACGTCGCCGCCGTGGCCGGGTACGACATCGTGGTCGCGGACACCGTCAACCATCTGCTGCGTGGCCTGGAGTACGCCACCGGGGAGGTACGCACGGTCGCCGGCTCCGGCCGCCAGTGGCGCTCGACGGTGGACTACCACCCGCACGACGCCCACGCCGTCGACCTCTCCTCGCCCTGGGACCTGGCCTGGTACGACGGCAAGGTGATCGTCGCCATGGCCGGTATCCACCAGCTCTGGTGGTTCGACCCGGTGACCCGCACCGCGGGCATGTACGCCGGCACCACCGTGGAGTCGCTGCGTGACGGCCCGATCCCGGACGTCTGGCTGGCCCAGCCGTCCGGCCTCGCCGCCAGTGTCGACGGCCACCAGCTGTGGATCGCCGACAGCGAGACCAGTGCGCTGCGCCGGCTCGCCGACGGCGAGCTGCGTACCGTCGTTGGGCAGGGCCTGTTCGACTTCGGCCAGGTCGACGGGGCAGCGACCGATGCGCTGCTGCAGCATCCGCTCGGAGTGTGCGCACTGGCGGACGGCTCGGTGCTGGTGGCGGACACCTACAACGGCGCGGTCCGTCGCTACGACCCGGCCACCGACCGGGTGTCCACGGTGACCGACGGTCTGGCCGAGCCGAGTGACGTGCTGGTGACTGCGGACGGCACCGTATGGGTGGTGGAGTCGGCGGCGCACCGGCTCACCCGGCTGGCCCCGGGTGCCCTGTCGGCGGCCGGCGCCACGGTCGTCGGTGCCCGGCGCCGCGCCGAGCGTCCGCCGACGCTGATCGCGCCCGGTGCACTGTCGCTCGAGGTGGTGTTCACTCCGGCGCCCGGTCAGAAGCTGGATGCCAGTTTCGGTCCGGCGACCCGGCTGGAGGTCTCGGCCGACCCACCGGAGCTGCTGCTCGACGGGGCAGGCAGCGACACCGGGCTGACCCGGCGACTGGTCATCGACCCGGCGGTGGCCGTTGGCGTGTTGCAGGTGGTCGCCCAGGCGGCGACATGCGACGCGGACGCCGAGCACGCCGCCTGCCACCTGACCCGGCAGGACTGGGGAGTGCCGGTACGGATCGATCCGGCCGGTGCGGGTCGGTTGCCGCTGATCCTGCGCGGAGTCGACGCACACTGACCGCTACCGCTACCGCTGCCGGGCCGGCGGTCAGACGAAGGCGGCGAGGCGTTGACCGTCCGCGCGTAGTGCAGCGCGGATCCGTCCGGCCAACCCGACCGCGCCGGGAGTGTCACCGTGCAGGCAGATCGACTCGACCGGGCAGGCGACGATGCTGCCGTCGGTCGCGGTGACACTGTGCCGCCGGGCCAGGGACACCGCCTGCCCGACGACCCTGTCGGGGTCGCCGAGCAGCGCGCCCGGATCCGATCGGGGCACCAGCCTACCGTCGGGCAGATAGCCACGGTCGGCGAAACCCTCGGCGACGGCCCGCAGCCCGGCACCGGTGGCGAGCTGTCCAAGGACCGAGCCCGGCAGGCAGAGTACCGGCAGCGCGGGGTCGTAGTCGGCCACCGCAGCGACGACGGCGGCGGCCTGTGTCTCGTCCACGCAGGCCGTGTTGTACAGCGCGCCGTGCGGCTTGACGTAGCGAACCCGGGTCCCGGCCACCCGGCAGAAGCCGTCCAGCGCGGCGATCTGGTAGAGCACGTCGTCGCGCAACTCGTCAAAACGGTAGTCGATCCGTCGCCGCCCGAAGCCGGCCAGGTCGCGGTAGCCGACCTGGGCTCCGACGGCGACGGCCCGCGCGGCGGCGGCCGCGCAGATCCGGCGCATCGTCACCGGGTCGCCGGCGTGGAAACCGCAGGCGACGTTCGCGGAGGTCACCACGTCCAGCAACGCCTCGTCGTCGCCGAGACGCCAGACGCCAAAGCCCTCACCGAGGTCCGCGTTGAGATCCATGGAACCGCACAGTAGTACCGGGCCGTGCCTGGGCCAGCGGGGTGACGTCGTCGACGACACCGACCACCGGGTATCCGCCGGTGGTCGGATGGTCGGCGAGGAAGACCAGTGGCTGGCCGTCGGCGGGGACCTGGACCGCGCCGAGCACCAGCCCTTCGCTGGGGAGTTCGTCGCGGACGGACCGGGTGAGCGACGCGCCGGTCAGTCGGACACCGATCCGGTTGCTCAACGGGCTGACCTCGTACCCGGTGGTGAGCAGCCGCTGGACCGCCTCTTCGGTGAACCAGTCCGCCCGTGGCCCGAGCCGGACGGCGAGCCGGACCGGAACGACCGGCGCGGACCAGGGCACCGCGTCGGCCGCGGCCCGGCTCAGCGCCGCTGGCGGCGGTGCGGTGCCGACCGGCAGCAGATCGCCGTCGCGTACGGTCGGCGGTCCGATGCCGGCGAGTGTGTCGGTGGACCGGCTACCGAGCACCGCCGGTACGGCGATCCCGCCGGCGATCGCGAGATAGCTGCGGACGCCGTACCGGGCCGGGCCGACCTCGACCACGGCGTCCGGCGGCACCGGTGTTGGGGTGAGGAAGCCACCGGACCGGCCGGCGATCCGGACCGTTGCCGGTGCCCCGGCGAGCGCGACCCAGCCGCCGGTGCGCAACCGAAGCGTGCAGCCGGTCAGGGTGACCTCCAGACCGGCGGCGTCGGGGGGGTTGCCGACCAGCCGGTTGGCCAGCGCCAACGCCGGCTGGTCGAGCGCACCGGCCCGAGGTACGCCCAGGTGCGCCCAGCCGTACCGGCCGCGGTCCTGCACGGTGGTGAGCGCGCCGGCCCGGATCACCTCGATCATCGGTCCGCCCCGGTTCCGGCCGGTGCCTGCGGCGCGACCGGCGCGGGTGCGGTGGTCGGCCCCGTGGCGGTCAACCGGACCCGGGTGCCGGGGGTCAACGTCGCGGGCGGCTCCCGGTCCAGGTCGAACAGCACCAGGTCGGTACGCCCGACCAACTGCCAGCCGCCGGGCGACGCGGTCGGGTAGATGCCGGCATATTCGCCGGCCAGGGCCACCGAGCCGGCCGGGACGGCGGGGCGGGGCGTGGCTCGGCGGGACACGCGCCATCGCCTGGGCAGGCCGGTCAGGTATCCGAAGCCGGGCGCGAAGCCGCAGAACGCCACGGTGAATTCGGTCCGGGTCAGCCGGTCCACGACGTCGGCGACGTCGACCTCCCACTGCCCGGCGACGTCGATCAGGTCGGGACCGTCGAACCGGACCGGTACGGTGATCCACCGTCCGGTGTCGTCGACGGCCTCGGCCGCCGCCGGTTGCCAGCCGGCCAGTTGGCTGGCGGTCAGTGCGGGGTCCGGCAGGCCGTCGAGCAGGATGGTCCGGGCTCCGGGGACGATCTCGGCTACCCGCAGTTCGCCAAGTTCACGGCGCCGGCTCAGCTCGGCGCGCCAAGCGTCGACGGGGCCGCGTGCGCTGCCCCCGAGTTCGCTGTCTCCGGGTAGCACGGTGCCAGCCGGCGCCGCCCATTCGAGCAGTAGCGCGTGCCGGCCGACGGGGTGGATCCGCATGGGTCCATTGTCGGCCGCCGGGCGTCAGCTGGACGTCAGGCGGACGTGAGGCGATTCACTACCAGCGGGTAACCTACGGTGCCGTAACCTTGTCTGGTGACCACCGAAGCGCCCCTTCGCCTCAAGCCGGTCGACATCGGCAAACCCCGGATGCGCGGCTGGCTGCACACGTACGCATTCTTCGTGGCCCTGGTCAGCGGCATTGTGCTCTGTGCACTGGCCGCCACCCGACCCGGCTGGACCGCGCTGGTCAGCTGCGTCGTCTACAGCCTGACGGTGTGCGGCCTGTTCGGCACCAGCGCGCTCTACCACCGCCGGGTCTGGTCGGAACGGGCGTACCAGATCATGCGCCGCCTCGACCATTCGATGATCTTCGTCTTCATCGCCGGCACCTACACACCGTTCTGCCTGCTTCTGCTGCCCGGGCGCAGCGCCGCCACCCTGCTCACCGTGGTCTGGGTCGGTGCGCTGGCCGGGGTGGCGATGAAGCTGATCTGGCCGCATCTGCCGCGCTGGGCCGGCGCCCCGCTCTACATCGCCCTCGGCTGGGTCGCGGTGGTGGTACTACCCGACATCCTGCAGCACGGTGGGGTCACCGCGCTGGTCCTGCTGATCGTCGGCGGCGCAATCTACAGCGTCGGGGCGATATTCTATGCGCTGCGCCGCCCCAACCCGTGGCCCACCGTCTTCGGCCACCACGAGTTCTTCCACGCCTGTACCCTCGTCGCCGCGCTGTGCCATCACATCGCGATCTACTTCGCGCTCTACGCCTGACCCGCCACCACCCCGGCGGGGACCGCCCGGTGTTCGGGATCGTCGGAGATCCTGTTTCGTCAGGGGCAGATCCTGATCCGTCGGGGGGTGGCGGTCTGCTCGGGGTCCGGATCACCGCCGCACCGGGCCGCCCGGGCGACGCACCTCCCGGTACTGCTCCTCCACAACCCGGTCCGACTCGACCGGGGCAGCCGGTGCCGGCTCGTCCTGCGCGGTCCGGGACACCACCGTACGGCGGCGGCTCTGCCAGAACCACAACGTCAGGGCCAGCCCGAACACGCCGGCCACCATCAACACCCAGCCGACCGTGGTCAGGTCGAGAAAGCCCAGTTCGGCCTCGACCGCGAAGGCCAGGATGGCGCCCAGGGCGATGAGGAAGATGCTTCCGCCGATACCCACTTCGTACCTCCTTGGCTGTTGCCGGCACCGTCGTGCCGGCCGGATGCCGCTTGTGAGGTAGCGGCGGGCACGGATGTACCCAGACGTTTGCGAGCTCAATCAGGCAAGCTGAACCGATGACCCGACGCAGCATCGTGCTGCTCCGGCACGCGAAGGCGGAGCAGCCCGAACAGATGGCAGACGAGCAACGCGGGCTCACCCCGCGCGGGCACTCGGACGCGGCACACGCCGGGCAGTGGCTGGCTGAACACCAGCTCTGGCCTCAGCTGGTGCTCTGCTCGCCAGCCCGGCGTACCCGGCAGACCTGGCAGGAGGTGTCGGCGGCGGGTCCGCCGGCACCCGCCCGCTTCGAACCCCGGTTGTACGGCGGGACCGCGGTCGACCTGCTCGGCCTGGTGCGGCAACTGGACGACTCGGTGTCCCGGGTGCTGATTGTCGGGCACAACCCGACGGTCTCCTACGCCTCAGCGCTGCTCGACCCGGTCGGTGCCAGCGACAGCGGGCTGCGGACCTGTGGGATCGCCGTTCACGAGTTCACCGGCGACTGGACGGCGGGTGGGCCGCAGAGGGCTCCTGCGACCCACACGTACACCGCCCGGGCGGGCCGAACCAGCTGACCGCGCGGCCCCGAGTCAGCTCGACCGACATGGCCAGTCAGGCTGGCGATATGGTCAGTTGGGCGGCTGCGGCGGTTCGGCTGGCGGCGGCACCATCTGCGCCGGATGGGCCAGCTTGTTCTCCTCGACGATGACCGTCCGGGCCCGGCGGCGGCGATCGTTCCAGAACCAGAGCACGGTGAGCAGGATCGCCAACCCGGCCAGGATCAGCACCCAGCCAACGGCCCGCACGTCCAGCCACCAGACGTCGGCCCGGACGGCGTACGCCAGGATGGCGCCTATTGCGATGAGGAAGATTCCACTGCCGATACCCATGCGTGCACTCCTTGTGCGGTGGCTACAAGTTGTGCGGTCGCCTGCTGATCTACCCGCCGGGGAGGGCCCGAAACGGTGGCGGCGGAACCTCCTGTCGTCTGCTCAGAAGGCGTCCTCGGGTAGGTCCATCAGGTCAAGTCCGGTTCCGGCGATGATTCGACGATCGGCACCGATCCGGGGCAGCACCTCGCTGGCGAAGAACCGGGCGGCGGCCACCTTGCCCTGGTAGAAGCTCTGGTCGGCGTCGGAGATCCCGTCGCCGCCCAACGCGGTAAGGGCGACCTCGGCTTGGCGCTGCAGCAGCCAGGCGATCACCACGTCGCCGAGCGCCAGCAGCAGTCGCCGACTGCTCAGGCCGACCTTGTACAGCGAGCGCGGCTCGCCGCTCTGCACCTCACCGAGCCAACCGGTCATCACGCCGAGGATGTTCTGCACCTCGCCGAGCGCCCGGCCGAGCGCGGCGCGCTCCTCCTTGAGCTGGCCGTTTCCGCCCTCGGCGGCGATGAAGGCCTGAATCTCGCCGGCGACCGCCATCAGCGACTGGCCGTTGTCCCGGACGATCTTGCGGAAGAACAGGTCGAGGCTCTGGATCGCAGTGGTTCCCTCGTACAGGGTGTCGATCTTGGAATCCCGGACGTACTGCTCCAGCGGGTAGTCCTGCAGGAAGCCGGAGCCGCCGAAGGTCTGCAGCGACTCGTGGCCGAGCAGTTCGTACGCCCGTTCCGAGCCACACCCCTTGACCAGGGGCAGCAGCAGGTCGTTGACCCGCTTGGCGAGCTGAACGGTCTCCTCGTCGCCGGCCGCCCGGGCTACGTTGATCTTGTCCTGCCAGCTGGCCGTGTAGCAGACCAACGCACGCAGGCCCTCGGCGTACGACTTCTGCAGCATGAGCGACCGACGGACGTCGGGGTGGTGGGTGATGGTCACCCGCGGTGCCGCCTTGTCGGTCATCTGCAGCAGATCGGCGCCCTGGACCCGGTTCTTGGCGTACTCGAGGGCGTTCAGGTAGCCGGTGGAGAGGGTGGCGATCGCCTTCGTGCCGACCAGCATCCGGGCGTACTCGATGATCAGGAACATCTGCCGGATGCCGTCGTGCACGTCGCCGAGCAGCCATCCCTTGGCCGGCACGCCGTGCTCACCGAAGGTGAGCTCGCAGGTCGTGGAGACCTTCAGGCCCATCTTGTGCTCGACGTTCGTGGCGAAGACGCCGTTACGCTCGCCCAGCTCACCGGTTGCCCCGTCGAAGTGGTACTTGGGCACGACGAACAGCGACAGCCCTTTGGTGCCCGGACCACCGGCGCCCTCGACGCCGACCGGGCGGGCCAGGACGTAGTGGATGATGTTCTCGCTGAGGTCGTGCTCGCCGCTGGTGATGAAGCGTTTGACGCCCTCGATGTGGTACGAGCCGTCCGGCTGCGGAATCGCCCGGGTGCGCCCGGCACCCACGTCGGAGCCGGCGTCCGGCTCGGTCAGCACCATCGTCGACGCCCACTGCCGCTCGACGAAGAGTTTGGCCCACTCCTTCTGCTCCGGCGTGCCCTCGACGTAGAGGGTGTGCGCGAAGGACGGCCCGGAGGCGTACATCCAGACCGGCGCGTTGGAGCCGAGCACCAGGTCGGCCAGCGACCACCACAACGCCCGTGGCGCGTTGGTGCCGCCGAGCTCCTCCGGCAGGTCCAGCCGCCAGAACTCGGCCTGCATGAAGGCCTCGAACGAACGGCGGAACTCGGGCGGCAAGGTCACCGAGTGGGTGGCCGGGTCGAAGACCGGCGGGTTGCGGTCGCCCGGCACGAAGCTGGGTGCGAGCTCCTCGCGGGCCAGCCGCTCGACCTCGCTGAGGATGCTCCGGGCGGTGTCGACATCCAGGTCGGCGTAGGGTGCCTGGCCGAAGGTGCGGTCGGCGCCGAAAACCTCGAACAGGTTGAACTCGAGGTCCCGAAGGTTGCTCTTGTAGTGGGTCATCGCGTGGTGGCCCCGCTTCCGGACAGCTGTTACTGGTCAGTAACCACCACTGTATTACTCCCGGGTAGCCAACGACAAGCGCGCCGTCTGGCAAACCGAGGACAGCAACGGGGCAGCTGACGGCCCATCAGTCGTCACTTGTCCGGTATACAGTCGTTTTGCCCGGTGCAAGAGGCAAAAATTGGGCAAAACCCAAGAAGCGCCGCAGTTGTCATCAGGAGGCACAGATGTCCGTCACCCGCCTGCTCAACGCACTGGTCGAACCGATTGCCAGCCGTCGCTACGTCGGCCGGCACCGGGCCCTCGGCGGCACCAGCTTCCTGTTCGCGATCGCCCAGCCGGTCTGACCCGCCCGGGGCCTCGGCGCCACCTGCCGTCGGCGCTCCGCCCCGTCGGACACTCCGGCCGGTCAGCCGCCGGGCGCGCCGACTTCCCAACTCGGCACGGACGGAGCGGGCACCACCCCGGAGCCCGAGTACTCCATCAGGACCAGGGCGATGTCGTCGTCGAGCCGCCCGTACACCCACTCGACCAACGCCGTCTCCAGCGATGCCAGGCCGTCACCGACGGTTCCGTGACCCAGCAGCCGCCAGGCCCGGTCCGCAGTGGGGAAAAAGGCACCGTCCCGACGTGCCTCGCCCAGTCCGTCGGTGAACAGCAGCAACCGGTCACCCGGCTCGAGACGTTCGACCCGGGGACGTACCACCGGCATGAACCCGAGCGGCGGCGCCGGAGCCGGCGGTTCCAGCGGGATCACCTCGCCTCGGCGCAGCAGCAGCGGCGCCGGATGCCCGCAGTTGACGATGGTCAGCGTTCCACCGCGCTCCTCGACCAGGGCGGCGGTGACGAAATCCTCGTCGCCCACGCTGCGCGCCACCGCCCGGTCCAGGTCGGCCACGATGGCCCGCAGGTCGGCCCGCTCATAGGCGACGTGTCGGTACGAACCCAGGACGATGCTGGCTAGTCGGACCGCGTCCAGGCCTTTGCCCCGTACATCTCCGATGATCATGCGTACGCCGTACGGCGTGTCGAGCGCCTCATACAGGTCACCGCCGATGTCAGCGGCGGCGGTGGCGGAGATGTAGCGTCCCGCCACGGCGAGCGTGCCGACCTGCGGTCCGAGCGGACGCAACACCGCCTGCTGGGCCACCGACGCCAGTCGCGAAAGCTCGGCGATCTGCTGTGCCTGCCGTTCCCGGATCACCGCCACCGCCGCCGCCAGCCCGGTGGCCAGCGCGATACCGACCACGTTCACCGCGGTCGCCAGCGAGAGCATCTGACCGGTCAGTGCGAAGATGCCACCGACCAGGGTGGCCAGCACCCCGGTGGAGAGCACCACCCGCCACGTCGCGAAGGCCGCCGCGAGGAACGGGGCAGCGGCGACCAGACCGACGTAGTTGACACCGGACCCGTCCGCGATCTCCACCACGGAGACGAGCGCGAGCAGCACGAGGGCCGCGCCGAGGCCGACGCGGGAACCAGCGCTGAGTGGGCGGCGGCCGCCCATCGGGATGATGTGCATGGGTACGCGAAACAGCATGACTCATCGGTGGCGGTGGCCCAACGGAGTTGGCCTGTCGTCTGATCCGGATATGGCCACCCGGAGTATTGGACAACCTTGGCACCCTGGCTATCCCCCGGGCGGGCGGCGAGCGGTTGCTCAACCTGTGGGCAAACCTGGAAATGGCACATCACGCTGCTGACCAGCAACTCGACACTGAGCGGCAACTCAGTGTCGCGGTCAGTCGCCGAGAATCTCGTAGCGGACCTGGAGGTGACCCAGGTCAAGAGCCGCAATCTTCGCGAAAGCGGCACGAGCCTGGCGTAGTACGACGCACCACAGGTGCGGTCAGGTCGTGCAGAGCAGCGTCTGGCGCTCTCCACCACCTGGCCACCGGTCTGGCCCCCGTTCTGAGTCGGGGGACGCGGGTTGCGATGGCGCGCGGCCATGACCATCCCGGCATACTCGGCCGGTGACCGACGCCGCAGCCGCTCGCCCGCACCGGTCCCGCGCGGCCGCAACCGGCAACCTGCCGCGCCCGGCCGCAACCGGCGACGCGCCGGACCCGCTTGAACTCCGGCGGCTGCTGATCGACACCTTCGTCTGGCACGACCCCGGCCCGGCCAGCAGCCATCTGGTGAGCGACCTGTCCGGGTGGTGGCGACACCCCCGGATTCTCGCCGGGATCGGCCCCGCCCTCGCCGGTCTGGCCAGCGCCGATCTGGCCGACGCGGACCGACCGAGCACGGTGATGACCCCGCAGGTCACCGGGCTGCTCGTCGGCCCGCTGGTGGCGACAGCGCTCGGCGTTGGCGTCGTACCCGCGTACAAGGAGGATCCGCAGCGGGCAATCGCGGACGCGACCACCTGGACCACGACGGCGCCCGACTACCGGGGCCGCACGCTGCGGCTGGGTGTCCGTGACCGGCACCTCGGCCCAGGCGACCGGGTCCTGCTCGTCGACGACTGGGTCAGCAGCGGCGCGCAGCTGCGGGCCATGGCGCAGCTCGCCGCAGCTCGCGGGGCGCTCGTCGTCGGCAGCGCGGTGATCGTCGCCGACTGTCCGCCCCCCGTCGTCGACGAACTCCGGATCCGCAGCCTGATTCACAGCGAGGACCTCTGAGCCGCCGGGGTCGCTATCGGCTACGGCGTCGGGCCGTTACGGCGTCGCCTCGTGTCCCGGTCGGCCGACGGTACGCCGGGCCTGCTTCATCTCTGCCTCGTGGATGTGCCGGCGGCCGCCCACCAGCGCCTCCCGGGCTGCCCGCTCGACCGCCTGGAAGGTCGCGTAGTAGCCGTCGTCGAACTCCTCGACGATCTGGAATGTCCAGCGGCCCGGCAGGACGTTGCGACCGATCAGCTCCGTCTCGACCCGGTCAGCCATGTGCCGGTGGCCGGCCCCGCGCAGCAGCTGGACGACCCGGTCCAGGGTCGCGTCCGCGCCGCCGATCAACTGGTGCATCGAGTAGAGGTGGCCACGAGCCCGGTGCACCGTCTCCAGTGCCTTGCTCAACTCGCCGAGCGCCGCGACCGTGGCGTCGTCCACCCCTCGAGGTCGGGCGTGGTCGGCATCCACAGCCGGCAAATCCTTCGGTTCCGACATGGAACATTCGTACCAGAGACCGGGGCGACACAACGCTGGGTCAACGATGAACGACCCATAGTAGAGTCGGAGCGATGCGCCGGCCCCCGCAGACCATCTCGGTGGTCACTCCTGTCCATCCCGCGAGCATCCCGTACCTCGCCGACGCGTACGCCTCGCTGCGGGCGCAGCGGATGCCGCCTGGTTGGCAGTGGCGCTGGCTGGTGCAGGAGGACGGGCAGACCGGTGAGGTCGCCGCCGCGCTGTCTCAGGACCGCCGGATCAGCGTCGGCCACAACCGCCCCGGTGGCCCCGGCGTCACCCGCACCATGGCGCTGTCCCGCGCCGACGGGCCGCTGGTCAAGGTGCTCGACGCCGACGACCGGCTGACCTCTGACGCGCTGGCCCGCGACATCGCGGTCCTCACCGCCGACCCGACGGTCGGCTGGACGACGGCGGCGGCGCTCGATCTGCTGAGCGACCACCGCACGGTACGGATGGCCACCGATCCACCGGGCGGCCGGTTGCCCGCCGGTACGGTCCACCGGTGCTGGCAGGAGGACGCCTACCGGCTGCCGGTGCACCCGGCGACGCTGTGCATCCGTACGGACCTGCTGCTGGCCCTGGGCGGCTGGCTGGCGCTGCCCGCCTCCGAGGACACCGGGCTGCTCCTCGCCGCGAGCACGGTCAGCGACGGTCACTTCATCGACGAGCCGGGGTTGCTTTACCGGAAGTGGCCCGGGCAGGTGACCAACCAGCGGGCCCACTGGTCCCCGACGGAACGGGCCGACCGGATCCAGGTGATCGAAAGCCGGGTCGCCGCGCTGGCGCTGCTGGGTATCGGCCCGACGTCGTCCACACCGCAAGGTCGGTGATGACACGCGGCGGTCGTTGCACGCAGTGCAACCTCCTCGGTCCAGGGGTTACCTGTTCAGCTTGATGCCGCAGGTGCATCAAGATGTACCTGCGGCATCACGTCCGCCGACGCAGCATGGGTTCCGAGGCGGGCAGCTCGGGCAGTTGGATTGATGACCAAACCTACGAGATGATCGTAAAGGTGGCAGAGCTAACCAATCGCAGCCCCAGCGAGTTGCTTCGCGAAGTGCTGCAGGCCGCGTACCCGCGAAAGTAGGAAGCTGCCGGCGATCCCCGCGCTCATACGACGAAAGCCCTGGTTGGGATTCGCATCCTGACCAGGGCTTTCGGTGTGGAGCGGGTGACGGGAATCGAACCCGCACTGTCAGCTTGGGAAGCTGATGTTCTGCCATTGAACTACACCCGCGAGCGGCCCCACTCTACCCGGTCCGCCCGGTCGCTGCGCAACAGGCCCGGCCGCCGACCGAGCACAGCATGGGGTAACGGCTCGGCGCCCGTCGACCGACCGTCAACGGGTAGGGCGTCGAGGCGTCGGCCGGTGCCATGCGGCGGATCAGCAGGCGACCGGGGCCGGCACCGGGTGGGAAACGCTGCCACTGGTCGGGTCGAGCCAGACCTGGACGGCTGGTTGCCGTGGCGCCGCCGCCGCGTAGTGGCCGGTGCTGCCAGCGCGTTGCGCCACCATCGCCACGTCGACGGTGAACTCGAACAGCCGCCAGTCGACGTGCGGCACGGCCCCGAGATCGCTGGCGAGCCGACCCACCTTGGCCGGATCGGTGACCGGATGCGCCCGACCTGCCAGGTACGCCTCGTCGTCACTCTCCTCCGGCGGGAACGAGTGCAGCGCGTACCGACCGTCCCGCTCCAGGTCACGCCGCTTCGGCGAGTCGATGATGAAGCAGAACAACCCACTGTCGGTGATCACCGGGGAGACCGGGTGCACCCGGGGACCACCGTCGGCTCGGACGGTGGCGAGGTAGCCGAGGCCGGGACCGTACTGCTGCATGAGGAGTCGGATCGCCGTGGCCAGGCGGGGCTCGTCGGCTGCGAACTCGGACCAGGTTGCCATGCGGTGATTCTATCGAACATGTGTACGAAGAGATAGTGGGATCGCCCGGCCACGCCGATCCGGGTACGTTCCGGCCAGGACACCGACCGCACGGTCACACCGGCCGCACGGTCGCTATCGTGTGACGATGCTCCTCTCCGACCGGGACATCGTCGCGGAGACCAAGTCCGGCGGCCTCTCCCTCGAGCCGTTCGAATCCTCGCTCATCCAGCCGTCGAGCATCGATGTCCGGCTCGACCGGTATTTCCGGGTCTTCAACAACCACCTGTACACCCACATCGACCCGGCCACCCGGCAGGACGATCTGACGTCCCAGGTCGAGGTGCCCAGCGGCGACCCGTTCGTCCTGCACCCCGGTGAGTTCGTCCTTGCCTCCACGCTCGAGGTCGTCTCGCTCGGCGACGGCCTGGCCGCCCGGCTGGAGGGCAAGTCGAGCCTGGGTCGGCTGGGCCTGTTGACCCACTCCACCGCCGGCTTCATCGACCCCGGCTTCTCCGGCCACGTGACGCTGGAGTTGTCCAACGTGGCGAACCTGCCGATCAAGCTCTGGCCCGGGATGAGGATCGGGCAGTTGTGCATCTTCCGGCTCTCGTCGCCGTCGGAGCATCCGTACGGGTCGGCGGTCTACGGATCCCGGTACCAGGGCCAGCGTGGGCCCACTCCGAGCCGGTCCTGGCAGCGGTGGCGCACCTGGCCGACCAGCTGAACCGGCTGGGCTGTCGGAGAGCCGGCGCACCGGCGACGGGGAGGCGAAAGGCGCCCTCCCAAGCCGGGGGGAGACATGGGAGGGCGCCTTTCCGGTGGCCGGTGCTGCCGCTTGACGGGGGGATCAGCGACACGCGCCAGGCCATGGGGAGGAGTGAGGTCTAGCCGGGCCTGCCGTAACTGTGCACACTCGAACCGATCTTGCGCATCTGCACCGGTTCGCCCGCCTGGGAGGCGTGCACGATCCAGCCGTCACCCACGTACATGCCGACGTGGGAGAGCCCGCTGTAGTAGAAGATGAGGTCACCGGGGCGCAGCTGGTCCCGGCTCACATTGGCGGTCACCTGACGCTGCCGGGCCGCGTTGTGTGGCAGTGAGACACCCGCCTGCCCCCAGGCGGCCAGGGTGAGACCCGAACAGTCGTAGCTGCCCGGTCCCGCTGAACCCCACACGTACGGCTTGCCGATCTGCGCACAGGCGAAGGTGACCGCCTTGCCGGCCGCACCGCCGGGGTAGGTCGCCGGGCAGGGCGCGGGACGCAGCGAGCCGAGGGTGTTGGTCGAGCCGTACGCCTCCAGGCGCAGGTCCTGCAACCGGTCAACCTCGGCGTCGATCTCCTTGGCCTTCGCCGCCAGCTGAGCCTCGGTGCTGGTCAGCTCGATGATCAAATCGTCCAGCGGAGCCTTCTTCGCGGCGTACTCGTTCTTGAGGTCGACGACAGCCTGCACGTCGCGGGCCTGCCGCCGGGCGAACTGGTCCAGCAGCTCGAGCTGGTCGGCGAGGTGGGTCGGCTTGCCGTTGGTCAGGATCGCGTTGAAGACCGACGGACTACCACCCTTGTACGACCGGGCGGCGAACTCGCTGACCCGGTCCATCGCCAGGTCGATCTGGATCTGCAGCGGCTTGATCTTCTTCTGCAGTTCGTCCGCCTGCTTCTTCTTGGCGGCGAGGTCTTGCCGTACGGCGTTGTGCCGTTCGATCGTCGGTTCGAGCTCGGCCCAGACCTCGTCGATCTGCGACTCGATCTCGGCGACGGTGGGCTGCGCCTGCGCCGGCGCCGCGACCAGCAGCAGACCGACGCCGGTGGTGGCGGCGATCAACGTGGTGAGTATTCGGCCAGGGTCGTGCGGCGGTTTTCGCCGATGGTCGCGGCCGGACCACCGGAGGTATCGCCGAGGGGCGCTCGTAGCCACCGGACTCCTTCTCCCCAGACCGCCTACCGGGTTAGCTGACGGGTTCGGGCGGAAAGGAGACGCCCTACCGCAGGTGGCCTGCGGATTCACCCCGAGAGTGCCGTGGGTCCCCGGCTCGCCGTCAGACGGCGATTAGGCGGTGTCAGGCCGAGGTCAACCCGGTTGGTTGACGTCCTCCCGACTCGACGATCCCCAAGGGTAGAGAGCGGTGTTCTCGCTACGCAAGCGAAAACATGGACTATCTCATTGAGTACGCAGACGATTGCGTATCGTGCATAGGCTGCCATCGTTCAAGCGTTCGAATTCTGCCGGGCGGACCGGCCCGTTCATACCGGTCCGCCCGTACGTTCGGCCGACCAACGCGCGCCACTCAGATTGCCTCGGCGGGCTGGCTGACCTGCTGCGATCAGCCGACCCGCTTGAAACCGGCGAGCGGCATGTTGTCGATGTTCTCCATCTGCACAGGCTGACCCGCGCGGGGAGCGTGCACCATCAGGCCATTACCGATGTAGATCCCCACGTGATGCAGATCACTGAAGAAGAATACGAGATCGCCGGGCTTGGCGTTGGCGCGGCTGACCGAACTGCCCTGATTCCACTGAGTTCCGGTGTAATGCGTGAGGCTGACACCGGCACTTGCCCAGGCGTACTGGGTCAGGCCGGAACAGTCGAAGGCGTTCGGCCCGGTGGCACCCCAGACGTACGGCTTACCGAGCTGTGCGCACGCGGTGCGGACCGCAGTTCCGGCGGCTCCGCCGACCGACACCGCCGGGCACGGGCCGGAGGCACCGGATCCGCCGGTGTAGCCGGTGGACTGGTACGCGGCGTTTCGCGCCCGTTCCAGGCGCTTGATCTCGGCGTCGATGGTCTTGCGCTGCTCGGCGAGCGTCTTGTCCTGTGCCTGCTGCTTCGTGATCAACTCGTCCAGCGTCTGCCGTTCAGCGAGATAGCGGTCGCGGGTCTCCAGAACGGCGGTGATCTTTTCCTGCCGACGCTTGGAGATCCGGTCCAGCACCACGAGCTGATCCGCCAGGCTGGTCGGTGATCCGGTCCGGAGGAGGGCGTTCAGCTCGCTCGACGGCCCGGTCCGGTAATAGCGGTTGGCCACCTCACCGATCTCGTCCGCCGCCAGGTTGGCCTGCAGCGACAGCGGGCGGATCTTCTCGTCGAGCGCAGCCGCCTTCTTCTCGTTGGCCTTGAGCTCGCTGTGCACCTTGTTGTACTGCTCGATGACCGGTTCCAGTTTCAGCCACTGGGCGTCCAACTCGGCTTCGATCTCAGCCAGCGTCGGCTCGGCGTGGGCCGGAACAGCCGGGATGACCAACGCAATTACGGCGAGCAACAGGGTGATCGCACTACGCCGCAAGAGCCGTAAAGGCCGATGCTCTCCGCATCGATTTCGGGACCCACTGTGACGATGGATGTGCGAGTTTACGAGCGCACGTGCCATTGGCAGCGACTCCTTCAATGGTTCGATCGCTGGGGCCTCACGGGCGGGGGTACGGAGGCCGACATCCGCAGCGGTCGGTGCATCACCTTATTGGAAAGCGCGGTGTTCGTTCAAGACCGCCTGCCGCCTCTGCTTCCCCGAAGCAACCGCTTCTCCTGCGGTCACCGGTCTGGGCGGTTAGCATGATGACATGGAATCGCTCAGCCTCGCGGAGGAGCTGGTCCTGCTCAGCTATGACGATTCCGGGACCGCGACCGTCGCTTCCCCAGAGCTCGACTACGCCGTCGCCGGGGCGGTGTTGTGCGACCTCGCCGTCGGCGGCCAGATTGCGATTGACGCAGACGGCCGGGTGCTGACCGACGACGATCCCGCCGGCGGGTACGCACCCGGCGATGCCCGGGGTCGAGGCCACGGTCGGGAGTTGCTCGACCAGGTCCGGACCAGGATTCAGGCCGAGCCTGGCCGCGCGACCCGCGACTGGGTGGTCGATCTGTCCCACGGTGTAGTCGACGAGGTACTCAACGGGCTGGTCGTCTCGGGGGTGCTCCGCCGGGAACGGGACCGGGTGCTCTGGGTGCTGCCCCGGCCCAAATTCGCTCCGCCGGACGGCGGCGAACCGCCCGCCGAGACGGAGACCCGGCGACGGCTGGCCGCCGCCGAGCGCGGCGCCGGACCGGTCGGACCACGTACCGCCGCGTTGGCCTGCCTGCTGAACGCACTCGACGTACCGAACGTCGCTGTTGCACAGCCCTTGGACGCGCGGCGCCGGCCGCCCGCAGTGCTCGGGCCGGCAGCCTGGCCGATCGCTGCGACCACCGACGTCGTCGCCGGGTACCGGGCGACGGTCGCCCGCAGCGTCTTCGCCGCTACCGATGTCGCGACTGGCAGCTAGCTGACCTTGGTAGGTGACGGCGCGAACCGCCGCCACAGCAACCGGACCACGCCGCCGCCGACCGCCCCGATCAGCGCCCCGGTCGCGTTGTTGACCCAGTCGTAGCCGACACACTCACGGCCGACGCCGAGCACGGCCTGGCCTACTTCGACGACGACTGGGGCCAGCAGGAGCAGCCCGGTGGCCAGCGCCGGCCGGCGGACCGCCAGCACCGTGCAGAACGCCAGTGGTACGAACATCGCCACGTTGCCGACCCGTTCGCCGAGCGAGTCGACGGTGACCAGCCCGGACCACAGCACCGCCGGATCGGTGAGCGACCGGAGGCACGCGGCGAAGACCTGGCCGTCCGGGCCGGAAACGGAGACCCCGGGGGCGAGCGGTACACCGGACCCGGTCGGTGCCGGTGGCAGGGTGAGCGCGGCGATCGCGGCAGCGCTGAGAAGCATCCCGAGCGTCGGCCAGCGCGCCCAGCCGAGCCGTACGGCGAGCGGCCGGTGCACCAGCAGGCTCACGCCGGCCAGCACCGCGAGGGTGAGGAACGGCCAGGGCTGGGCGAGGAACTCGCGGGCCCAACCCAGCACCCGCTTCTCCCTACTCCTCGGCCGACGATGACGCCGACGATGCTACCGCCGGCTTGACCGACCTGAGCAGCACCGTCGCCACATCGACGACCTCGACGTTCTCGTCCGCCGCGCCGCTGGACTGCTTGCCGGTGACCCCGTCGCCGAGCATGGTGTAGCAGAACGGGCAACCGACCGCGATGGTCTGGGCACCGGTGGAGAGCGCCTCCTCGACCCGGTCGACGTTGACCCGTTTGCCGATCCGCTCCTCCATCCACATCCTCGCCCCGCCGGCACCGCAGCAGAACGAGCGTTCGGAGTTGCGTGGCATCTCCCGCAGCTGGGCCGCGTCGCCGCCCGCCCCGGCACCTGCGGTCAACGCGGCACCGAGCACTTCCCGGGGCGGGCTGAACACCCGGTTGTGCCGGCCCAGGTAGCACGGGTCGTGGTAGGTCAACCCACCGTCGACCGGGGTGACCGGGGTGAGCTTGCCGGCGGCGACCAGGTGGGCCAGCAGCTGGGTGTGATGGACGACGTCGAAGTGGCCGCCGAGCTGGCCGTACTCGTTGCCGAGGGTGTTGAAGCAGTGCGGGCAGGTCGCGACGATCTTGCGTCTCGCCGGCTCCCGGTCGCCGAACGCCTCGTTGAGGGTCTCGACGTTCTGCTGGGCCAGCATCTGGAAGACGAACTCGTTGCCGATCCGGCGGGCCGGGTCGCCGGTGCAGGTCTCGCCCTCGCCGAGGATGGCGAAGTCGACGCCGGCTTCGTGCAGCAGGGTCGCCACCGCGCGGGTGGTCTTCTTGGCCCGGTCCTCGAACGCGCCGGCGCAGCCGACCCAGAACAGGTACTCGAAGTCGTCCACCTCGCCGACTCGGGGAACCTCGAAGTCGAGACCTTTGGTCCAGTCCTCCCGGGTGTTCGGCGGAGCACCCCACGGGTTGCCCTTGTTCTCCAGGTTGCGCAGCATCACGCCGGCCTCGCTGGGGAAGCTCGACTCGATCAGCACCTGGTAGCGGCGCATGTCGACGATGTGGTCGACGTGTTCGATGTCCACCGGGCACTGCTCCACGCAGGCCCCGCAGGTGGTGCACGACCAGAGCACGTCCGGGTCGATGACGCCGCCGTCGTCGGCACCGCCGATCAGCGGGCGGTCGGCCTCGGCCAGCGCCAGGGCGTCGACCTTGGCGAGTTGTTCGGCCGTGCCCTTCTCCTCGCCGGTGAGGTCCTTGCCGCCGCCGGCGAGCAGGTACGGCGCCTTGGCGTAGGCGTGGTCGCGCAGCGACAGCACGAGCAGCTTCGGCGACAGCGGCTTGCCGGTGTTCCAGGCCGGGCACTGCGACTGGCAGCGGCCACACTCCGTACAGGTGGTGAAGTCGAGCAGGCCCTTCCAGCTGAACTGTTCGACCTGGGCGACGCCGAACTGATCGGACTCCGGGTCGGCCTCTTCGAAGTCGAGCGGCTTGCCGTCGCTCATCATCGGCCGCAGCGCGCCGAGGCCGGAGTTGGGCCGGCCGGGGTCCCGCTTGAAGTAGATGTTGAAGAAGGCGGCGAACCGGTGCCAGGCCACTCCCATGGTCAGTGTCAGCGCGATGACGATCAACCAGGTCATCGAGATGAGGATCTTGATCAGGGCGGTGATGCTGATCGCCGACTCGGAGCCGGGCAGGACGGCCCCGAGCGCGTGGCTCACCGGGGTGGCCCAGACCGGGAAGTCGAAGTGGTCGGTGGCCACCCGGAAGCCGCGGATGAGGAACCCGCAGATCAGTACGGCGAGCACGACGGCTTCGACGAAGTAGCCCTGCCACATCGTCGAGCCGGTGAACCGTGACCGGCCACCGGTCCGGGTCGGCCGGTTCGCCAACCGGATCCCGATGAGCACGCCGATACCCAGCATGCCGAGGATCGAGATGAGCTCGGTGACCAGCCCGTACAGCAGCCAACCGCCGATCACCGGAATGCCGCCGCCGGCGTCGACCACCTCGAAGTACGCCTCCAGCACGAGGATGGAGAGCACGATGAAGGCGACCATGACGAACCAGTGGGCCGCCCCGACGACGCTCCATTTGAGCATCCGGGTGTGGCCGAGGGTCTCGCTCAGCATCACCTTCGCCCGGGTGGCCGGGTCACCGGTGCGGTGCGGGTCGGCCTTGCCGAGTCGGATGATCGAGACGAACTGCCAGACCGCCCGGCCGGCGAGCACCACCGCGACGGCGGTGACGATGGCGGCGACCACCGTGGTGACGATCTGGACCGTACCCATTCGTTGGCCCTTCGGTGTGCTGCGGACGAGCGGCAGAGTGACCGGAAGGCCGGCCACGGAGCTTCAGCCTACCGCCAGGTTACCCATGGGTAATGTGACGAGCGTCGCACCGGACCGGCGCCCGGTACTCGCCACCCTATGGCAGCGTCGCCGCCGCGCCGCCGCCCGGCCCCCGACATAACAGCAGGTCGGCCGGCATCCTCGTGGACACCGACCGACCGTGGCGGCGCTGGTGGGCCGACTGCGGACCGACTGTGAACGGGTCAGCGCCAGCGGGAGAGCAGGATCAGCGAACTCACCATGGCACCGAACCCGATCGCCAGGTTCCAGTAGCCCCAGGAGGCGACCGGGTAGGCGGTCTCCGACAGGTAGTAGACGACCAGCCAGCCGATGCCGAAGACGATCAACGAGACGGCGCTGATCGGCAGCCAGACCGGACTCGGCTTGCGGGTGGCAGCCGTCTGGGTCGGGCGGACGTCGGTCGGCGGGGTGTAGACCTTCTTCTTGCGAACCTGCGACTTGGGCACGACGCTCTCCTGGTGGCTATCATCCGGCCCGGCAACCGGACGCAGCGGCGACGGTCCATGGCCAATAATGTTCAGGAGCTAGCGTAGTCAAGTTGCCGCGATCCGGCCACGGGCCGCAGCACGGCAGCAGCGACATTTGGGCACAACCAGGTCCACCAGGTGCGATAGACCGCCCAGGTGGTCCATCATGCGGACACTTGTCGATGGCTGGCAGGCGGAAAGGGGGCCGAGGTGGAGTACACCTCCGGCAGCGCGTCCTGGCGGGACGTGGTCCGGCGCGCCGTTCGCGGGCTGCTGCGTCGCCGGCGCGGCGCGGAGCAGCCCGGCTGGTCCGCCGGCGTACCGCTGATCGCACTGCTCGCCGGCCTGCTGTTCACCACGACCGCCACCACCGCCAGCGGCACCAGCCTGCGGGAGGACCGTCGACCACAACTCGCGCAGCTGATCGACGACCGACGTACCCAGTTGGCCGCCGCCGAGGAACGAGCCGCCCAACTGCGCGACCAGGTCGACCAGCAGACGGAGCTGGTCGCCGGGTCGGACGAGCCGATCGCCCGGCAGCAGGCCCGGATCGACGCGAACCGGGCGGCGGCCGGCTTCACCGCGCTGGCCGGCCCGGGCGTCATCATCGAACTCGACGACGCGCCGCGGCTGACCGACCTGCCGGACGGTGCCAGCAACGACGACCTGGTGGTGCACCAGAGCGACGTACAGGCAGTGGTCAACGCACTGTGGGCCGGCGGCGCCGAGGCGATGTCAATCATGAATGTACGGGTGTTGGCGACCAGCGCGGTACGCTGTGTCGGGAACACGCTGTTGTTGCACGGCGGGGTCTACTCGCCCCCATTTCGGATCGCCGCGATCGGTGACCCCAGCGCCCTGCAGCAGGCGCTGGCCGACTCCGAAGGGGTGCAGTTGTTCAGGGACGCCGTGACCCACTTCCAGCTGGGCTACCAGGAGACGGTCGAAGCCGAGCTGACCGTGCCGGCGTTCGACGGCTCGGCAGCGCTGCGGCACACCACCGTTGCGGAGTCGGCGCGATGACCCGGCCCGGGGTGCCCGGCCATCCAGAGGCACCCGGCCATCCCGACCAACCGCACGACTCGGGCCGGCACCGCACATACCACACCGACGACTCGACCACGGTGCTTCCGCGCTTCACCGGGCCGGACCCGGCAACGGCCCCGGGCCCGACACCCCCGGCGCATCAGCACCCGCCCGGCTACTCGCCCCAGCAACTGGCCCAGTACCAGCGCCCCCGGCCGCCGGAGCGCGACGATGCTGCCCGCACGGCCGTCATCCCCGCCTACCCGGCCGAGCCGGCCGCGTCCACCACGGTGCTGCCGGTCGTGATCAGCAGCTACCAGCCGCCGCCGAACGGCGAGTCACCGGCCGGCAGCGGGCGGGACCTTGGTCCCGGCGAGCGCAACGGTGCCGCCCCCCGGCGCGGTGAGCGGGTGGTGAAGCTGCGACCGGAGCGCACCGACAGCGGTTACAAGAGCGTGTACTCCGAACTGACCCGACCCACCATCTGGACCGCGCTGCGCACCACCGCCCGGGTCACCGGCGAGCTGCTGATCACCTTCGGCATGGTGGTGCTGCTCTTCGCCGGCTACGAGATCTGGGGCAAGTCGGTCATTGTCAACGCCCACCAGGACGAGCTCAGCGAACAGCTCGCCCAGCAGTGGGCCGAAGTGCCCGAGCCGGTCGTCAGCGACGGCCCCACGCCCGAGCCCGAGGCGTCCCCCACCATCCAGGTGCAGGGCACCCCGGTCGCCGGGCTCTACATCCCGAAGCTGGACAAGAACTGGATCGTCGTCGAGGGCGTCGGCCAGGACGACATCCGGTACGCACCGGGTCACTACCCGGACAGCGCCGGCCCCGGGGAGGTCGGCAACTTCTCGGTGGCCGGGCACCGCAACCGGGCCACCTTCTGGCGGCTGGACGAGCTGGACGACGGCGACACGATCGTCGTCGAGGACCGGGACACCTGGCACGTGTACGCGGTCACTCGCAACCACATCGTGCTGCCCAACCAGACCGAAGTGGTCGCCGCCGTACCCGGCGACCGCCGGGCGCAGCCGACCGAGGCGATGCTGACCCTGACCACCTGCCACCCGAAGTTCGACAACTACCAGCGGCTGATCGTGCACGCGGCGCTGGTCCGCAGCCAGCCCAAGGCCGATGGCCGACCGGCGGAACTCGGCGGCTGAGCCATGTACGCCTGGATCTGGCGCAAGCTCCCGTTCGGCACGCCCGGCAAGCTGATCGGTTCGGCGCTGCTCGCCGGGCTGACGGTCGTCCTGCTCTGGTACGTGGTCTTCCCGTGGGCGGAGCCGCTGCTGCCGTTCGACGACGTCCAGGTGACCGAGGACGGCGGCGGCACCGGTACCGACCCCGGTGACGGTGGTCCGGCTGGCGGCACCGACGGCGACGGCGGCGACCCGGACAGTGGCGGCGCCGACGACTACGAGCTGCCGTACGACACCGAGACGAACAACCCCGTACCCGATGAGAACGGCGACTAGAGTCAGGTGTCCGCGTGCGCGTACTGGTGATCGACAACTACGACTCGTTCGTGTTCAACCTGGTGCAGTACCTCGGCCAGCTGGGTGCCGACTGCGACGTTCGGCGCAACGACGAGATCTCCGTCGACGAGGTCGGCCGGCTCGGCGCGGCCGGTGTGCTGCTCTCCCCCGGGCCGGGTGCGCCGGACAGCGCCGGCATCTGTCTGGAGGTCATCGAGCGGTACGCCGGACAGCTGCCGATCCTCGGCGTCTGCCTCGGCCACCAGGCGATCGGTGCCGCGTTCGGTGGGGTCGTCGAACGTGCTCCCGAGCTGCTGCACGGCAAGACCTCGCTGGTCGAGCATCGGGGCGTCGGGGTGCTGGCCGGGCTGCCAGACCCGTTCACCGCCACCCGCTACCACTCACTGGCGGTACGCGAGGACAGTCTGCCGGCCGAGATCGGGGTCACCGGGCGGACCGCGTCCGGGGTGGTGATGGCGATGCGGCACCGGAGCCTGCCGGTCGAGGGTGTGCAGTTCCACCCCGAGTCGGTGCTCACCGAGGGCGGCCATCTGATGCTGGCGAACTGGCTGGCCGGGTGCGGTCTGCCGCAGGCCCGGCAGCGGGCACCGCGACTCGCCGCCGAGGTGGAGACCCGGCGGCGGGCCGCGTTCGTGTCGGCCTGAGCGCCGGCCCGGCCGCTAGGACTAGGACCGCGACTCAGTCGAACAGCCGGGAGACGGGCGCGGTGGGCAGCAGGCCGCTCACTCCGCTGCCTGGGGTGCTGGAGCCACCGCCACCGCCCTCGCCGTCACCGTCGCCCGGTGGCGGGCTGGTCGTCGGGGGTGAGCCGGTCGGCGACGGGCTGCCGGTCGGGTCCGGCGACGGCTCCACCTCCTGCCGGGGCTGGGAGACGACGATCTCCACCCGGGAGTTGACCCGGTGCTCGCCGTTGTTCGGACTCTGGCTGGTGACGATGCCGGCATCGGCCGGGTCGACTTCCTCCCCGTCGATCACCCGCGGGTCGAAGCCGGCGTTCTCCAGCCGCGCTACGGCCTGGGCTTCGGTGTAGCCGACGACGTTCGGTACGTTCCGCAGATTGTTGAGCGAGACGTGCACCTCGACCTCGCTGCCCACCTCCACCAACTCGCCGGCGCTGGGCACCTCGACCACCTGGTCCTTCGCAGCCGAGCTGTCCACCTCCTCGAAGACGGCGATCAGCTCGAGGTCGGTGAGCTGCTGCTCGGCGGCGCTGCGGGTGAAGCCCTTCACGTCGGGCACCTGGACCTTGCCCGGGCCGGAGCAGACGACGAGGGCCACCTCGGAGCCCCGCTCGACGGCGCCCGGCTCCGGTGACTGCTCGATGACGGTGTTGACCGTACAGTTCGCGTCGTCGCGAGGGGTGACGTCCGCTGTCAGCTGCAGGTCGGTGAGGGTCAGCTGGGCCTGCTCGATCGGCTCGTTGACCAGGTTGGGCAGATCGACGGTGACCGGCTCGTCGGGGCCGGAGTTCATCCAGATCAGCCCGGTGGCCAGGGCGATCACCGCGAAGACGCCCAGCGCGCTGAGGCCGGCGATGACCGCCGGCGAGGTCCGCCTCGGCGGCGGGCCGCCGAGGCCGCCGGGGATCCGCTGGGTCGAGCCGGTACGCCCGGTGGCGCCCATCGCCGCGGTTTCGTCGTCGCGCAGCACCGGGGTGGCCAGCACCGGCCGGCCGGAGGCGGCGCGCAGCAGGTCGGCACGCATCTCGCCGGCGCTCTGGTAGCGGTTGACCGGGTTCTTGGCAAGCGCCTTCAACACGATCGCGTCGATCGCCGGGGTGACGTCCCGGTTGATCTCGCTCGGCGCCCGCGGGTCCTCCCGGACGTGCTGGTAGGCGACGCTGACCGGGCTGTCCCCGACGAACGGCGGATGGCCGCAGAGCAGCTCGAACAGCACACAGCCGGCTGCGTAGACGTCGGATCGGGCGTCCACCGACTCGCCCCGGGCCTGCTCCGGGGAGAGGTACTGCGCGGTGCCGATCACCGCCGAGGTCTGGGTCATCGTGGTCGCGCCGCTGGCCAGCGCGCGGGCGATGCCGAAGTCCATCACCTTGACCTGGTCGGTCTGGGTGAGCATGACGTTGCCGGGCTTGATGTCCCGGTGGATGATGCCGTGCCGGTGGCTGAACTCCAGGGCGGCGCAGACGTCGGCGCAGTACTCCAGGGCCCGACGCGGGTGCAGCCGGCCCTCGGCGGCGAGCACCTCCTTGAGGGTGCGGCCGTTGACGAACTCCATGACGATGAACGGCAGCGGCTCGCCGGTGGCGGCGTACTCCTCGCCGGTGTCGTAGACCGCGACGATCGCCGGGTGGTTGAGCGACGCGGAGTTCTGCGCCTCGCGCCGGAACCGTTCCTGGAAGGTCCGGTCCCGGGCCAGGTCGGTGCGCAGCATCTTGATTGCGACGTCACGGCCGAGCCGCAGGTCACGGCCGCGGTGAACCTCGGCCATACCGCCGTAGCCGAGCAACTCGCCGACCTGGTACCTGCCGCCTAGCAGGCGGGCCTGCGCGGTCATCGTCCTTGTCGTCCTTCGCTCGTCTGGTCGTCATCGGGTCGGACCAAGTCGGGTGCTTCCATCGACGGTACGGGTCCCACGCTGGTTTCGACGTGTCCGGCTGCCATCTGGTTCTCAGCCGTAACCAATCGCACCACGGGTTGCCCCAGAGCGGTCGAACTGCTGGCGCTGTCGATGATCCGGTAAGCGACCAGCCCGGTGCAGAGCAGCACGATCAACGCTCCGAGGATGATCGCCAGGACGGTGAACACTTGCCGGTGCAGGCCACCGGACCGCTGGGGCGGGGCTGGTGGCCGGTTGTAGCCGTACGGGTTGGGTGGACGACCCGACGCGGGAAGGGGCTGCCGCGTCGGGGTGGCGGGGTGATGGTAGCCGGCCGGATACCCGCCCGGCATCATCGGCGTGGTGGCGGGCAGGTAGCCGGGTGGTCCGGGCATCGGCTGCCCCGGCGGCGGCCGCTGACCGGGCGGCACCGGATTGGGCGGCACCGAGCCGGGGTGCATCGGCCCCGGAGACATCGGCCCGGGGGACATGGGTGCGGGGCCGGACGCCATCGGCGAAACCGGCGCTGCCGACGTGGGCCGGGGCGCGGCCGGGTGCTGGCCGGGGTGCTGCTGGCCAGGATGTTGCTGGCCAGGATGTTGCTGGCCCGGGTGCTGCTGAGCGTGTGGTGGCCGGGGCGGGCCGGCCGGTGGCCGGGTCTGGCCGGCGAGAGTGGTGGCGGCCTGCCGGGAGACGGCGGCCATCGTGGCGGCGCTCTGCCAGCGCGCCGCCGGATCCTTGGCGAGCGCGCGCTCGACGAAGCTGCGGACCACGGGTGGGATGTCCGACGGCAGCGCGCGCGGCACCTCCCGCACGTGCTTCATGGCGATTTCCAGCGGATTGTCGCCCTCAAACGGCCGCCGACCGGACAGGCACTGGTAGGCGACCACGCCGAGCGCGTACACGTCGGAAGCCGGTGTCGCGACCGCGCCGGACGCCTGCTCGGGGGAGATGTACGAGGCGGTGCCGAGCACCGAGCCGGCGGCGGTCAACTGGCCGACGATCTCTGAGCGCGCAATGCCGAAGTCGGTCAGCACCAGCGTGCCGTTGGGTCGTACCAGCAGGTTGCCCGGCTTGACGTCGCGGTGCACGATGCCCTTCTCGTGGGCCGCGTGCAGCGCGTCGGCGGCCTGGGCGACCAGCGCCATGGTGCGGGCCGGGGTGAGCCGCCCGACCCGGGACAGGGTGCGCGACAGCGCGTCGCCCTCGACGTACTCCATCACCAGGAAGGCGATGTGCTTGTCGCTGCCGTAGTCGTAGACGTCGACCACGCCGGGATGGTTGATGGTGGCCATGGTGCGGGCCTCGCCGCGGAACCGCTCAGCGAAGCCGGGCTCCTCGAGCAGCGCGGGAAGCAGGCTCTTGACTGCGACGGTACGGCCGAGCACCTCGTCGGTGCCGCGCCACACGTCGCCCATCCCGCCGCTGGCGATGCGCTCGTCGAGCCGGTAGCGGCCGCCGAGCAGGACTCCGGAGCTCAGCATCTCATCGCCCCTCACGTTCGGCGACGAGGGCCCGCATGATCTGGCCGGAAATCCGGGCCGCCTCCGCGCTGCCGCCGCTGCCGGCACCTTCCAGCAGTACGCAGACCGCCGAAATCGGTTCACCGTCCTCGGACGTGACGAAGCCGATGAACCATCCGTGGTCGTCGTCGCCCTCGCCGGCCTGCGCGGTGCCGGTCTTGCCGCCGACGGTGTACCCGTCGATCCGGGCGTTGCGGCCGGTGCCGTTGCGCACCACGCTGACCATCATCTCCTGCAGGTCGGCGGCGACCGACCCGCTCACCGACTGGCGCAGCTCCCGCGGGTCCGCGGTGTAGTAGCTGCTGGTCCGGTCGGCATGCAGCAGCTGCTGGATCACGTACGGACGCATCTGGCTGCCGCCGTTGGCCACCGCCGCCGCGATCATCGCGCCTTCCAGCGGGGTCATCCGGACGTTGTTCTGGCCGATCGACGACTGGGCCAGCGCCGCGCCGTCCTCGCTGCCGTCCGGGTTGGCGATGTCGCCGGTCCGGCTGGCCGCGACCGGCAGGCCGTCGTCGCCGCTGGTCCGGCCGACGACCAGCTCCTCGTCCTCGAAGCCGAAGTCGCGTGCCTTTGCCTTGACCGTCTCGGCGCCGAGCTCCACGCCCAGCTTGGCGAAGCCGGTGTTGCAGGAGTCGGTCAGGGCGGTGATCAGGGTGACCTCGTCCTGTGGGCAGATGGAGTCGACGGCGTTGCGGATGTCGGTGCCGGAGTCGGGATGCCGGTAGACCGGGCCGGCGGAGATCGGCGTCTCGACGGTGGTGCCGTTCTCCAGGGCCGCCGCCGCGACGACGACCTTGAAGGTGGAACCGGGCGGCAGCACCTCGCCGAGGGCCCGGTTGTTCAGCGGACGGTTCGGGTCGCTGTCCAGCTCGTTGAAGGCATCCTGGGCCGCCCCGGTGTCGTGGCTGGCCAGCGGGTTCGGATCGAAGCTGGGTAGTGACACCAGGGCCTGCACCGCGCCGGTACGCGGATTGAGCGCCACCGCCGCGCCCACGTCGACGCCCACCCGGTTGTCCAGCAACTGCCGGTACGCGGTCTCCTGCGCCCGCCGGTTGATGGTGAGCAACACGTTCCCGCCGCCGGTCTCCTCGCCGGTGAACAGGTCCCGGACCCGGTCGGCGAAGAGTTGGTCGCTGGTGCCGGCGAGGAACTCGTTCTCGGCCTTCTCCACGCCCGTGGCGGCCAGGTTGACCGGCTTGTAGCCGATCACGTGCGCGTAGAGCTCGTTGTCCGGGTAGGTCCGCAGGTACTGCAGCTCGCCGTCGGTCGGCGTGCTGGTGGCCAGGGCACGGGCGCCGGCTTCGATGTTGCCGCGTTGCCGGTCGTACTCGGCGACCTGCACCCGGCCGTTGTAGTCGCTAGTGCGGTACTCCTCGGCCTTGTAGCCCTGGACCCAGTTGAGGTTGACGAAGAGCAGGCCGAACAGCACCATGATGACCACGCCGACCCGGCGCAGTGGAGCGTTCATCGGCGGATCACCTCCGTCGGCGCGCCGTGCAACTGGGCAGGTGGTCCGGTCGGCGTACCGGGCGGCCGGGGCTCGGCCCCCACCACCGGCCGGCGGCCGGCGTCGGAGATCCGCAGCAGCATCGCCACCAGCAGCCAGTTCGCCATCAGCGACGAGCCGCCGGCGGACAGGAACGGGGTGGTCTGACCGGTCAGCGGGATCAACCCGCTGATCCCGCCGACAATCACGAAGACCTGCAGGGAGAGGGTGAACGCCAGGCCGCCGGCGAGCAGCTTGCCGAACGAGTCGCGTACCGCCAGGCCGGCCCGCAGCCCGCGCTCGGCGACCAGCAGGTAGACGACAAGCAGCGCGGAGAGCCCGAACAGGCCGATCTCCTCGCCGAGGCCGGCGAAGATGAAGTCGTTGTGCACCTCCGGCACCTTCAGCGGCTGGCCACCGCCGGGTCCGGCGCCGAACAGCCCACCGGTGCCGAGCCCGAGCAGGCCCTGGACCAGTTGGTAGCCGTCGGCGTACGGGTCGGAGAACGGGTCGAGCCAGATGTTGGCCCGCTGGTAGAAGTTGGCGAACGGGCCGCCGACGATGCTGCCCAGGTGGTACGCCAGGAACGCCCCGCCGAAGAACAGCAGCAGACCGATGATCAGCCAGCTGACCCGTTCGGTGGCGACGTACAGCGTCACCACGAACATGCCGAAGTAGAGCAGCGACGTCCCGAGGTCCTTCTGGAAGACCAGGACCAGGACGCTGAGCAGCCAGACCACCAGCACCGGGCCGAGGTCGCGCCCCCGGGGGAAGTCGATGCCGAGCACCCGCCGGCTGGCCAGCGACAGCACCTCACGCTTGCGGACCAGGTAGTACGCGAAGAAGGACAGCAGGGCCAGCTTGGCGAACTCGCCGGGCTGGATGGAGAAGCCGCCGATCATGATCCACAGCTTGGCGCCGTTGACCTCGGAGTACCGCGCCGGCAGCACCGCCGGGATCATCACCAGCACGATCCCGGCCAGGCCGAGGGTGTACGCGTACCGGGCGACGACCTGATGGTCGCGGACCAGGACGAGCAACCCGGCGGCGAGCACCACGGCGGCCAGGGTCCAGGCCAGTTGCCGCCCGCCGGTGCCGGCGAAGATCGGGTAGTCGATCCGTTCGGCGGCGGCTACCTGGGCCAGGTCGTAGCGGCGCAGGAAACCGACGCCGATGCCGTTGAGCAGGGCCACCGCCGGCAGCAGGGCCGGGTCGGCGTGCGGGGCGAAGAACCGGATGACCAGGTGCAGGCCGACGAAGACCGCGCCGACCACGGCGGTCGGCACCCAGAAGCCGGGCCGGATGGTGCCGAGCACGGCTGCTTCGGCCGCAGCCGAGTAGAGCGCGACCACGGCGAGCGCGAGGGCCAACAGGCCGAGTTCGGCGTTCCGCCGCGTCCTGATGGGGCGGATCCGCGGCATCTCACCGGTGCTGGCCGGCGGGGCGGGTCCGACTGAAGCGGTCACTGGATTTCCTTCACCTCGCTCGCCGGCTCAGCCGACCGTCCGGCAACCGGCCGGGTTGGTCACCGGCGGGACCGGCTCGACCGGTGGGGCGTCCGGGGAGCTCTCCGGGGCACCGGACGGGCTCGGCGTGCCGCCCGGTGACGGGCTGTTCGCCGGGCCGGCCGGTGATCCGGAGACGAGGCCCTCGGGCGTCGCATCGGGCGATCCGGTCACGTCGGCTTCCGGTGACGGGGACAGCGTCGGCGACGGGGTCGGGGAGGGCGACGGCGGGCAGATCGGCTTCAGGTTGGGGTTGCCCGGGTCGTCCCGGGTGAGTTCCAGCAGGTGCCGCTGCGCCTCGGCTTCGCTGCCGGCGTGGATGCCGCGCTTGACCCGGTCCTGGGCGACGGAGGTCAGGTCGTCCAGGGCGAGGTCGCTGGTCTGGTGCACGGTGGAGAGGCTGACGCCGGCCACCTCGCCCGGCATTCCCTGGAAGATCGCCAGCTGGCCCTCGCCGGTGGCGCCGACGTAGTACTGCCGTTGGGTGTAGGCCCAGCCGGCCCAGACCCCGCCGCCGAGGATGCCGACCAGCACGACCAGCACGATCGCCGCGCGCAGTGGCCGGCGGCGGGGGCGTTGCGGGTCGTCGTCCGGGGCGGCAGCGGCGGCGTCGGCCGGCTCCGGCACGGCGGCCCGTGGCGCGGACAGTGCGGAGGCCCGGGCGGCCGGGGTGGAGTCGTCGGCGGCGGTCGCCATGCCGCGGTCCCGAGCGGCGGCACCGCCGACGATCGGTGCCTGCTCGTGGATGCTCTGGTCGGTGGCGTCGGCCACGACGACGGTGATGTTGTCCGGGCCGCCGCCGCGCAGCGCCAGCTGGACCAGGCGCTCGACGCACTTGCCCGGATCGGTGTACTCGCGCAGCGTCTCGGCGATGGTGTCCGGGCTGACCACGCCGGACAGCCCGTCGCTGCAGATCAGGTAGCGGTCGCCCGCGACGACCTGGCGTACCGAGTACTCCGGGTCGATGTCCCGACCGTCCAGCGCCCGGGTCAGCAGCGACCGCTGGGGGTGGCTGCTGGCCTCCTCGGCGCTGATCCGGCCCTCGTCGACCAGCATCTGGACGTAGGTGTCGTCCTTGGTGATCTGCGCGAACTCCCCGTTGCGCAGCAGGTACGCCCGGGAGTCGCCGATGTGCACCATGCCGATCTTGCTGCCGGAGAAGAGCGTCGCGGTCAGCGTGGTGCCCATCCCCTCCAGATGGGGGTTGGCGTCGACGGTGTCCCGTAGGTGCTGGTTGGCCAGGCCGACGGCGCCGCGTAGGGCGTCGACCATGGCGTCGCCGGGAACGTCCTCGTCGAGCGGGGCCAGTGCCCCGATGACGAGGTTGCTGGCGACGTCACCGGCGGCCATCCCGCCCATGCCGTCGGCCACGGCGAGCAGCCGCGGCCCGGCGTAGACGGAGTCCTGGTTTCCGTCACGGATCAGTCCGCGGTCACTGTGGGCGGCATAGCGCAGGGTCAGAGTCATGGCCGTAACTCAAGAGATGTGCGGCCGATTCGGATCGGCACGGCGAGGGGTACGGGGGTAGGTCCGGTGACCTTAGCGCGGTCCAGGTAGGTCCCGTTAGTGGAACCCGCGTCTTCGATGAACCACTGGCCGTCCCGGGGCATCAGCCGGGCGTGTCGCGCCGACGCGTAGTCATCGGTGATGACCAGGGTGGAGTCCTCTGCCCGACCTATCGTGATCGGAGACTCACCCAAGGTAATTTTGGTCCCGGCCAGTTGGCCAGCGGTCACTACGAGCTGATGAGCGGCCCGCCCCCGTTTGACCTTGGCCGGCCGGGCCGGTGCCGTACTGCTGCTGACCCCGCGCGGAGCCGCGACGAGGCGGCTGGAGCGGGCACCGGCAAACAGATCCCGGCGGATCACCCCCACCACCGTGAACACGAAGATCCACAGCAGGACGATGAAGCCGACCCGGGCGACGGCAACGACGAATTCGGGCAAGGTTAGCCATCCACTCGGAACGTGAGCGTGGTCGTCCCGAGCTGGATCATGTCACCGGGGTTCAGGGCCACTGCGGAGACCCGCTGCCCGTTGACCATGGTCCCGTTGGTCGACCCCAGATCGGTCAGCACCACTTGAGCACCGTCGAAGTCGAGCCGGGCGTGTCGGCGGGAGATCCCCACGTCCGGCAGTCGCAGATTGGCCTGGTCACCCCGGCCGATCACGGTCGAACCCATCTGCAGCGGATAGGTCCGCCCGTCACCCGAGACCAGCCGTACGTTGCGGGCGCCGGCCGGCGAGTGCGGCGGTTGACCGTACCCCCCGCCCTGCTGGTCGTACGGCGGATAGCCGCCCTGACCACCGCCGGGCATGTCGTACCCGGGCTGCTGCACCGGCGCGACGTCGCCGCCGGTGAAGACTTCGGCGGTCACCCGGAACATCCCGGTGTCGAGCCCGTCGCCCCGCTCGATCTCGACGATCACGTCGCCGTAGACCGTCCAGGCCTGCTCGCCGATGAACTCCGCCTGCGACTGGGCGAGCTCCTGGGCCAGGGCAGCGGCGTACGGAGCCAGCCGGCTGTGGTCGTACGGCGAGAGATCGATCACGTAGCGGTTGGGCACCAGCGTGCGCCCGCCAGCCAGGATCGCCTTGTGGGCCTCAGCCTCCCGCTGCATCGCGTTGAGGATCTCCACCGGGTGCACGACACCCTTGAACACCTTGGCGAAGGCCCCTTCGACTAGGCCTTCCAGACGCTTCTCGAAGCGTTGCAGCACGCTCACCGGCTCCTCCTCGGGTTCCGAGGACATGATGGTATCCGGCCGTCGCCCGTGCCACCCGCACGCCGATCGACCACCGCTCCCGGCCTGTCCCGAACGACCGACCCGCCCCGTGCTACTCTTCGCCAGGCGTCGCGGGCGATATTTGGCTCGGGGCGACCAGGGACAGCGTAGTATGTCTCGGCACCTGCCAGCGGGTGGCCCCGACCGACACCCCCACCGGGATCGGGAAGGACCGGCCGGGTTAGTCTTCTACCGACTGTCCCGGACAGCATCCGGGGAAGTGGCGGAATGGCAGACGCGCACGGTTCAGGTCCGTGTGCCCGAAAGGGCGTGGGGGTTCAACTCCCCCCTTCCCCACCAGCAGGTCGGGCGGCATCAGCCGCCTGCACCAGCTAGCAACGATTGAGAAGGCTCCGCCCGACGGCGGGGCCTTCTTCACATATCGCCCGGATATCCTGTTGACCGTTTACTCCACCCCCCAGCTCAGGAGTGTCGTGTGAGCGTCGCGTTGGTTACCGGTTCCGGCGGTCTGATCGGATCGGAGGCGGCCCGGCACTTCGCCGGACTCGGCCTGGACGTGGTGGGCATCGACAACGACATGCGCCGCGAGTTCTTCGGCCCCGAGGCGTCCACCGCCTGGAACGTCGAGACGCTGCGGCGTGACCTCGGTGCGGCGTACACCCATCAGGCGGTCGACATCCGCGACCGCGACGCCCTGGCGGGCCTGTTCCGGCGGTACGGCCGGGACATCGCCGTGGTGATCCACACCGCCGCGCAGCCGTCGCACGACTGGGCGGTGCGCGACCCGTTCACCGACTTCGACGTCAACGCCGGCGGCACCCTCAACGTCCTGCAGAACGTCCGGGAACACTGCCCGGAAGCACCGGTGATCCACTGCTCCACCAACAAGGTGTACGGCGACCGGCCCAACAGCCTGCCGCTGATCGAGCAGGAGACCCGCTGGGAAATCGCCCCGGACCACCCGTACGCCGGTGGGATCACCGAGGACATGTCGATCGACGCCTGCCTGCACTCGGTGTTCGGCGCGTCGAAGGTCGCCGCCGACATCATGGTGCAGGAGTACGGCCGCTACTTCGGCATCCGTACCGCCTGCTTCCGGGGCGGCACCCTCACCGGCCCGGCGCACTCGGCGACCGAGCTGCACGGCTTCCTCGGCTACCTGATGCGCTGCAACATGGAGCGACGCACCTACAAGATCTTCGGGTACGGCGGCAAAATGGTCCGCGACGCCATCCACAGCCACGACGTGGTCTCCGCCTTCGAGGCGTTCTTCCGCGACCCACGCCCGGCAGCCGTCTACAACCTCGGCGGCGGCCGGCACTCCAACTGCTCGCACCTGGAGGCGTTCGCGCTGGCCGAGCAGATCACCGGCGAAAAGATGATCACCGAGTACCAGGAGGCGAACCGGGTCGGCGACCACCAGTGGTGGATCGGCTCGAACGCCGCTTTCCAGCGGGACTACCCTGGCTGGAAGCAGGTCTACGACGTGCCGATGATCCTGCAGGAGATCTACCAGGCCAACGTCGACAAGTGGGTGCCCGGAAAATGATCGACCAGGGCAAGCGCAACGTCCTCGGCGTACTGGTCGACGCCGTCGACTACGAGGCCGCGAGTGAGCGGATCCTCGCCGCCGCCCGGGAGCGTCGGCCGCTGGCGATGACCGCCTTGGCGGTGCACGGGGTGATGACCGGGGTGCTCGACCCGGCGCACAACGCCCGGCTCAACTCGTTCGACTTGGTCACCCCGGACGGCCAACCGGTGCGCTGGGGACTCAACCTGCTGCACGGCGCAGGTCTTACCGACCGCGTCTACGGGCCGACACTGACCCTGCGGGTGCTGCAGCGCTGCGCCGACGAAGGGCTGCCGGTCTACCTGTACGGATCCACCGAGGAAACGCTGGACCGGCTGGTGCCGAAGCTGGAGCAGATGTTCCCGGCGTTGAAGTTCGCCGGCGTCGAGCCGTCGAAGTTCCGCGCCGTCCAGCCGGGCGAAGAGGTGGAGATTGCGGACCGGATCCGGGCTTCTGGTGCCCGGCTGGTGCTGGTCGGGCTGGGCTGCCCGCGTCAGGAGGTCTTCGCGTACGCGATGCGCCCGCTGCTGGACATGCCGCTGATGGCGGTCGGCGCGGCCTTTGACTACCACGCCGGCCTGCTGCGCAAGCCGCCGTCCTGGATGCAGCGGTACGGCTTGGAGTGGCTGTGGCGGCTCGGGCTGGAGCCGAAACGGCTGTGGCGCCGGTACGTGATCCTCAACCCGGCGTACCTGAGCCGGCTGGGCGCACAGAAGCTCGGCATGTGGCAAGCTACCCCGCCGCCGGCAGCCACCGACCGCCCCGCCACCTTCGCCGTCTGACCCCACTCACCCTGCCCCGGCTCCGGGTTCCCTGTCCGCGTGCGCCGAGCTGAGTTGCCGCTGGCCGACACATGTGCCACGGGACGTATGGACGAGGCATCATGAGTGATCTCGATGACCAACTCGGGGAGGACTGGTGAAATGACGACTTACTCCGTGTCCTGCCGGCGGGTCGGCAGCTGGTGGGCCGTCAGCGTGCCCGAACTCAAAGGCGTCCACACCCAGGCCAGCCGACTCGACCAAGTCGCCACCATGGCTCGCGAGGCGATCGCGTTGCTGCTCGAGATAGACCCAGCCACAGTAGACGTCGAGGTACATCCGGAGCCACCCGGAACAGTCACGGCAGCGCTGGACGCTGGCGATAAGGCCGAACAAGCGAGATGACCAGGCCATTCAGCATCCTCGTGCCTCGCTAAATAATCGATGCGAAAAGGCCACGTCTCGTCGGTGCCCAACTACACACTCCTCGAGAATACTCTGACGACGCAGTTCATACATGATTATCTTTTTTAGTTGACCATGCGCCACGGCTACCTAGCGCAGCCACAGGAAGGCTGAGTATTACCGGAATCGCGCGTCCGGACGAGGCCATGGAGAAATGTAGGAGTAGCCGCTCATAATCTCCGAGAAGCTTCCGTGGAGCGCGACCAGCCGCCGCATTGGGTCGCGATAGTATCGGACTTCATCTTCAGGTATGGACATCGGATCTTCGCGCTGGACTTCACCGCTTGAATCCTCCTGCAGCAGCCGGAAGGCCCTTGTGTTCGCCTCCTGAATGTAGTCGTATCGATGCGGCCGGTGCCCCGGGAACCAAAGATGGGAGGCTAGTTGCCATGCGCTCCGACATAGATCCATCGTCGACGACCAGCCTGCGATACCCACAACGGGGTACCTTTGGGCCATCTCGTGAAAGTGGTTCAGCTCCTCGACGGCGATTACGATGACATAGAGGAGAACCAGCTCACTGCTGTAGTGATCATAGGACGGTACACTAGAATTGTTGCGCCCGTAAACAATCTCTGTAACGTCCGCTATCGGATGAACGAAGGAACTCAGGAAGCGGTAATGGACCTCGATCATCGTGATCGTCTTCTCGTCAACGAAGTCGTTTGACAGCAGATTCTTCTTGATGCTGGACCAGCTCAAATACGTCCGGTAGAGGTGGTCGTTCTCTTTGGCGAACTTACGGTCATCCGCGAGGTCGCCAATGCCGTCATCGAACTCAGCCTGCGCGCTGGCGGGGCCCAGATATGGCTGATACTCGCGAAGCAAGAAGTAGTGCGGGCTGATAATGTAGGACTGTCCACCGTCGTCCGGTGCAGACCGAAGGCCCTCGGTGGTGATCTCGACATCGGTTTTCTTACGGACCCAATCGATGACGTCGGTAAATTCTTCAGCGGCAGCACGCTTCCGCTGCCATTCTGACCAGGTCGCATCATCCACACCCCTGATGACACGAATGTAACGGGCACCCGAAAATACAAGGTGGTCCACGAGCATGTGTTCCAGCGCTGTACGCAAGGTCGCGAAGGCAGACAGGTACGCATTGCTCTGCGCCTGAAGTAGTGCCGCTTGCAGATACATGCCCAGGTTTCGAACACGGTCTGCGCAGTCGGTATGCTGCATGTGTTGGGTGTCGTTCTGGTGTCGGAGCCGTCCCCGAAGGCCCTGCAATTCATCGACGAGCTGATTTGCCGCCACAAGTAGCGGCCGATGTTCTAGTGATCCGGGCCAGGTCATAGCGTCAGCCTTTCGGAGATCTACCGCTGGAGTTCGGCCGTCCATCAAAGCTGGTCGGCCTTCCGCCAAGCTGAATCATTGTAGCTTCATGTGCCGGCGCATCCCAACCTTCGTACCTGTGACATCGGGTGTGGGCATGTCTGTCAGTACTGAAGCGCTTGCCCGGCTACTTGACGTTGCTCTACCAGGTAAGACTGGCGCGTCTATTGGTCATGCTCATACAACAGAGTGTCAGCAATCACCGTCACCCGAACGCCTACCCATCGCTACGTCCGTCCCATATGGTCCGCGCCTCGGTGTGCAGGCACCGCAGGTCTGCGCCACCTGGCCGGCGGCAGTTGCTACATCTTCATAGCTTAGTCAGCGACGGACGCGCCCTGCCCTGGTGGCCGTTGACCACGCAACAGTCGCGCAGCAGCCGCAGGGCGGCTTGCGCCTGGAGACGCTGACGTTCTGTGCCGGGGAGTTGAGCGTAGGACCGTAGCTATTTCTCCGCTACGTAGACGCCACGACCGGAATGTCCGACGACGAGGTCTCGGTCGTGCAGGAGTGAGACGGCACGGTACACGGTCGCCGGGCTGACGTCGTACAGGTCGGCAAGCTGGGCGGTGCTGGGTAGCTTCGTGCCCGGCGGTAGCTCGCCGCTCTTGATCTTCGCGGTCAGTTCGTCTGCGATCCGTCGGTAATCGGCTGGTGCTGAGGGCATCACGCATCCCCTGGTTCGACGCCGCTGCGGGTAGTTGCCACGGCATGGCCGACCGGCATCATCACCCACACCAGACGTTGCCTGAACTACCGAGTCCCTGCTGGGGTGCTTAGGACTCGCAGTTCGTCCAGGAAGGCCAGCGCCTCAGGGTGGTTCGGGTACCGCTCGTGCAACAGCTGCCCTAGCTCACGGGAGCACATGAGCAGTGACGGTAAAGACCTGCGGTCGCCGGACAGCGCTTCGCGGCCGTAGGCCACCGCTTCCTCGATCTCTCCGCTGCGCGCGGCGACCACACCTAGCGTCAAGCGTGCCTCGGCGTTCCGCATGGGCTTCCGTTCGGTGCCGTCCGGATCAGTGGAAGACCGCATGACTTCACGGGCATACATCCCGGCAAGCTGGTCTTCTCGGGCCAACCGATAGCAGTCCATCGCGTAGAAGTCGAACTTCGACGGATCAACGACAAAATGGTGGTCGGTATCCTCCGGGTAGGGCAGCGATTCCAGGAGTGACCGGCCTCGATCAAGTGCCGTCTCCACTTGCCTGCGGTCTCCGAGACGTGCCCATGCCTTGGCCTGCTGTGCTGCCAGCTGCACAGCAACACTCTGGCTGGGGGCCTTCGCTACCCCCGTGTCAGCAGCGGCAATCGCTCCCCGGTAGTCGCCCTGCGTCAGCGCGTACCACGCGCGCATCTCGTACGCCCATCCGATAATTGCAGCGTCGCCCGCCTCTTCACCGAGGGTCAACGCCGCCTTACGGGTGCCTTCCGCTTCTCGCCGCAGCCCCAGATCGTATTCGATACACCCGATGAGCAGGGCAACCAGACCAGCAAGCGACAGGACCTCTCGGTGTTGCGCGAGCGTCAACCGGCGGTCCATGAGCCCTGTAATGCGTCGAAGCCACGCCTTCCCCTCCACGTAGAGCTGATCCGGAGGGGCGTATGGATACTCACAGCAGAGCCGGTCGGCGGTAATCCGGAGCGCGTCAAGTAAGGATTCCGAGACATCTGAAGCGCGGATGCGGGAGAGAATTTCGAGGGTTTCCAGGCCACTGTCCGCCAGCAAGTCCGCTTCGACATGCGCCCCACCCTGGCGAGGGAAGAACGCCGCCGTGACAGTGCCGTAGGTCTTGGCGATCAGCGTCTTGTAAAAAGGATCGGGCTCGGATCTACCGGCTTCCCAGCGCTTCCAGTTGCGCAACAGGGTGCTGTCGGAAGGCAACGGTTCGGCTGCGTGTGCCCTGAGTGCCCGTACCGCGTCACTTTGGGACCACCCCCGGGCAGTCCGCTCCGAGCGAAGCCGCTGCGCCCACGCCGGCCGGGAGTCTTCCCCTAGCTCATCCCTCATGACTTCGAGTATCCACCACACAGGGGTGATATGGCAGGGGACTTTGACCTGTCACCGCAGTGACACCTGCCGCCCATCAAGATCGAGTGAGATCGTTGCCCTATCGACATCCGGTTGTCAGCCAGAAGGCACGGAAGATCCGGCGTAGCGCCAAGTGCGCTGGCGCTCAACACGGCGGCGTCCCATTCGTCGCCCCAGCCCAATCGAAAGGGTTGATCATGGTGGCGTTTGCCGCACTGTCGTGCGGAGTCCTGCTCGGGTTCTTCGCAGGGCTGTTCAGTTTCAAGGTCAAGTCTCGCTGGTGTCCCGACTGCGGTCGGACGACGCAGCCCGCGGCTGATCGGTAGCGTGCCGGCCGACCGGTCGCCGGCGGCCCCCCGGCCCGGCGATGAGCTGATCATCGACGGCCGGGCGAGTGTGCAGTTCGCGGCTGGGCGAGGTTTCCGGTTCCGGGTGACGACAGTGGACAAACGGTGGACGTATCAGGACTGGGTCTGGTTGTCCGGGTACGTGTTGGCGCCGGACGGTGAAGCCCGCGAACGGCGGGAGATCTTCGTCCAGCGTGACGGTCTCCGCTGGGCACCGCGCCCGCGCCGACACCGCTGACCAGGGCGGCGGCACAACTGCGACGTCAGCCGCGCCCTCTCGACCCGTACCCCTGAAGGTTTCCGACTCTTGGAAGGTGGTTCCTGCTGTGCGTAGGTTCTTTGACCTGTTCCGTCGACTGCCGGTGCGGAGCCGGCGCAATCGGCGGTTGCTCGCCGAGATCGCGCGCCACAACCAGCGGCCGATCGACGCTGCGGCCGGCCAGCGCCGGCCGGTGCGGCGGGCACCGAACAACGTCGGTCACCTGTACGGGCGGGCGGTGCGGCCGTCGATCAGTCCCGGCCTGGTCCGCGAGCGTCGGTTCGGCGACCGGACCCGGCGCGGCTGTGACCCCACCGAGGTACGCACGTTCCTGCACCTGGTCGCCGACGAGCTGACCGCCCTGCGAACCGAGCTGCGCGCCACCCAGGACGAGAACGTACGGGTCAAGCAGGCGTTGCGGGACTGGCAGTCGCAGCAGTTCCAACAGTTCCAGGCAGGGACGGGGGTGACGGGGTGACCGGGGTCAACGGAGTGCCGGCCAGCCCGGTCCGCGTCGTCGGGTTCGGGTCCGAGCGGCGGCGGGCGCAGCTCGTCGTCACCGTCGCCAACCTCGACACCGGGGCGGTGGCCTCGACCAGCCTCGTCCCCGGCTCGTTCACGCCGCTGCCGACCCCAAACGGCACCTGGTGGCTGCCGTACGCACCGATCGTCACCGACCTCGCCCAGCGTGCCGGCGTGGCTGCCGCGACGCTGCGCGACCCGGACTTCCCCGACGAACCCGGCCGGCTCCCGTCGTCCGGGCTGACCCTGCCGATCCAGTGGCAGCCCGGTGCACCGGAGCGGGACCGCCACCGGTGTGAGGCGTCTGCGCTCGCCAACCGGCTCACCGCGCCGTGGCTGGTCCTGGTCGGCCGCAGCAGCGAACCGCCGCCACCGGGCGACCCGGCCCGGCTGCTCGGCCGGCTGTGCGCGCTCGCCAACCAACTCCACGTCGACCTAGTCCTCGAAGCCCGACCAGCGTCGACCCCGAGCGGGCTGAGCTGGGACATCCGGTACGAACTCGCCGGCGGGAAAGTGCCTGACTACCCGCACCGCTGGGTAGCCGACCTGCCGGCGGCGATCGCCGCAATCAGCCCGGAACGGGCCGCGTCCGGGCTGGCCGTGGCCGACTGGAACCTGCCCGCCCACTACCTCACCGAGGCTGCCCTCACCCCGCACCCGGTGCCGGTCGGGCTCGACGGTCACCCCGGCGGCCACGACCTCGACCAACTCGAACGACGCATGATCGCCGACGCCGAGCAGCACGGCGGCGCGCAGGCGATCTGGCGTAACCGGCACTGGTGGCACACCAGCCTGCGACCCGACGACACCGAGCCGGGCGAGGGCGGCGGCAGGTTCCGGCGCGGCTGGCAGCCGCCGGCTCCGAGATACTGGGGCGAGCCGATCCCCACCCGCCCCTGCCCACAATGCACCAATGCGGCGGATCCGCCTTACTGCACCGACTGCTACGGCACCCGCCGGGTCCGACATGGTGCCGTCGTCACCGTCACCGACCTACGGGGCCACACCGTGCACCGCAACTGGCGACCCGACGACGACGGCACCCCACCTGCCCTCGCCCACACCGACCAGGCGTCCGGCACCAGCGTGTGGCAACTGCCCGAGCACTACCGGATCGGCTCCCTCGCCGCCGAGTTCGGCGTACAGCCCACCGACCTGACCGACATCGACGGCGAACACGTCATCGACCAGCACCTGCGCAACGGGGTCAGCCAGATCCACCACGGCCGCGACCCGCTCGCCGCGTACCTCGCCGAAGCCGCCGCCGCCCACGACGGCGCCCGCGTCATCGCCCGCGCCACCGACTGGCCCGGCCCCACCCTCGACCAGCTGGCCCGACTCGTCACCGGACTCGGCCTCGCCCTCGACATCACCGTCGTCGACCACCGCGACAGCATCGGCCGACCGGAGCTGATGCAGGGCCACACCTGGTCGGTCCAGGTCGCCGACCCGGCCACCCCGCCGACCGTCGACCCGGTCCCCACCAGCGCCGCCCTGCCCGAAGCCGTCGCCCTGTGCAATCGCTACCTGCACGGCGCACTCCGCGCGACCATCCCCACCGACCCCGAGAAGCCCATGTCCGTCCCCCACCGGCCCGCGACCGCCGGCCCAGCTCCCGACACCACCAGCTTCATCACTGAGGTACGCCACCAAGCCGCCACCCACCCCGGCACCCCGGCTACCGTCCGCATCCACCCCGACCGCACCCACCCCACGGCAACCTGATGACATTTCATGAGTACGCCGGCCGAAGCACGCACCCCGTGGGAGACTTCATGCGGCCGCAACTGAGCCGAGCCCCTACATCCCCCCGTCGATTGAAAACGGGAACTGCAAATCTAGCCGGCAGATACTAACCGTCCTGGTAAAGACATATTGCCGGGTTCGTTACAAACTATCGCAAACTGCCGGTGGCGAAGAGAGCGCAGCCAGACCGCGATTCACCCCATCGCCACCGGCAAAGCCAGCGAGCTAAATATCAGAGCCGATCCTCAAGAGCCACTAACAAACGCGGACGGCATCGAGAATGTTATCGTATGGACCCATTCCAGTATTGTACTCGAACGCATAGGAGCTAAACAGGAGGGTCCATTGGTTGACGCCGTTCCAGTTGTAGAAATGGCTAGCAGTATTTGGTGTTTGATTGTTCACCCAGGATGAGATTCGATCGTTCCAGTACCCACCCCCAGGGAATGGAATGGCACCAAGATCCTTGAACTGGCAGTAATAAAAAGAAATGATCGCACTACTAGGATGCAAATTTGGTTCTGTATAAAGACAAAGATATTCATAGTAGCAGCCGTAGAAATAGTCATCTGCGGCGGGCGAAATTGGCTCGGCGTTCTTGGCTACATGAACTGCGGACGGTGCGGGTGGAGCGATGCGCTTAGTGACGGTCGGCATTTCAGCTGCGGTGGTGTTGGCGAAGCGCTTATCCCGCGGATGATCGGCAGGCAGTGTGACGAGCACGCCGGGTGCCGCTCGGACCGTGTTCTCGTCGATAGCGATAGATCCTGGATAATAGTCCAGCAGAGACTGGAGTGCCATCGAGTGTTGAGGCGTTGCTGGAAGACTCTTAGCCTGCACTGGTGAGGCCGCTGAGGTCAGGATAACCATCGACACAGTCACAAATGTCAAGAGCGTGCGTCCAATACGTTGGTTCACCAAGATCTGGACTCCCCCTGCTCCGTACACACTGGAACGGGTGACGCAAGCTGTTTCCTAGCAAGCTAAAACCAATCGCGACAGGCACCCGTAGGTCGATCCACGGCGGTCGACCCACAGCCGATTGTATCGGCATCTACCGATGCACAGAGGTTTTTTGAGCGGATTGCGGTGCGCCATGCTCGCCTTCCATGATCGACATGACAGAGAGTGCTTGTAGGACGACCGCCTGATGCCAGGGCTAGCAGGGGAGATCTAACCCGAGTTAGCCGAAGGAGTGACAGAGTGCGATCGGATAACAGAATGGTAACAACGTCGATTATGGTTCGTGCCTCAGTCAGGCCGGCGACCTACCTGCGTCGTTCACGATGACCTGGCGTAGCAGGGCGCTGTTGGTGGTGCCGAGAAACACGAACGACGTCGCATCGAAAATGAGCGTCGTCCCTTCGGGCATGCCCACCGCTACCCCATCCCGGTTGGCAAGGTCTTGTGCCTGCTGTCGGACGGTCACGCCTGGCAGCGAGGCCAACGCGTCGAACAAAGCGCTTCGCTGAGGTGAGGTGAGGTACCTACCACCGACCAGCAACTCACCGGCCCGCTGGAAGACGAGCGCATCAGTTGCTCGGCCATCTGGGGAGGCAGAGGACGTGACCTGCAGCTCTGACTGCGCTTCCCCCACCGAAGACACATCAGCTCGGAGCCAGTCGAGCACCGCTGCTGGGCTGTCCGGCATCTCCGCGTCGTACCCCCGCTGCAGCACACACGGCTGGTCACTCGTCGGATCGGCGGCTGGACCGGAACGATTCGGTGAGCAGGCCGGCAGCACTAGGTCGTTTGGCTCGGCCTGGTCCTGCTGGTACGCCCTGTCCCGGATCAATCCGTCCTGAGCACCGTCTGCCGAAAGCCAGATCTGCCGCAATACCCGCGGCCCGTTGCTAATGGTGAAGCCACCGTCCGGCTGCTGCGCCTGGTTGATCGGGCTCGCCACCGTCTCGGTGAACACGAACTGTCCAGCTGCCGGGACGGGGAGGTCCGCTTCGTGAGCCACCAAGGCAGCGGTACGCAGGATGGAAGAAGCCTCGGCCGCGCCCGACGGGGGCGCTGATCCACCTACCGGCCACCCGCCTCCTACGACTGCGGTGGCGAACACGAGAACGGCAGCTAATGCCGCTCCTGCCAGGCCGAGGTTCAACCGCCGGCCGGGCCATGCCGTGCCGCCGCGCGGCACTCCTGTTTCCGCGCTGGGTCCATCGAGGATGCGATCGCGCCAGGCTGTCGGTGCGTCCCCGGCGTCCGGAGCCAAGTCGGCGCCGAGTTCCTTGAGTCGATCCATCTCACTCACGCCCTGCTCCATTTCTTCCACCATCGTTCCTCAAGCTCAGTACCTGTCAAAGTGCTCCGGGCCGGATCGCTCTCCAACACGTCCCGCATCCTGCGGCGTGCCCGGTTCAATCGTGATCGGACCGTGCCGATCGGGATTTGCAGGACTCGAGCGACCTCCTCGTAGCTCAGGTCTCCCCAGGCAACCAGGAGAAGCACGTCCCGCTCCTTGCGGCCGAGCCGGGCGAGCGCCGTGGCCAGCGGTCCTCGCCACGCCTGGGCAGACGCTGCGGCTGCCACCCGATCCGCCAACGCCTCTTCGCCACTGTCGGGCTTCACCCGCAGATACGCTCGGTACCGGGCGCTCTCGGCGCGGTAATGTCGGGCCAACTCACGGTGCACGATCGCGAGCAGCCACGGAAACGCGTTCGGGTAGCCAGGGTCGTAGGTGTGCCGGGCGCGGAACGCTGCCACGAACGCGTCCGCGACGACGTCCTCGGCAATCTCCCGGCCCACCCGTCGGTAGGCATAGCCGTACAACATCCCGGCGTGCTTCTCGTACACCTGCGCGAATCGATCGGGGTCGTCGAGCGACGCCACGATGATCACAGCATCATTGGTCGACTCCGCCGCAATGCCCCTCACCCGGAGCCCAGCGGTGGCGATAGGTTCACGATGATCCTTCCTTCCTGCCTGCATCCTCTCAGCTATCTCTATGCGCGAGCGCGAGATCGGGTTCGCAGTCCACCAGCCAATCCCGAAGGTGACTTGATTCTGCGATCACGATGCAGTCAGAATGAAGTCATGACTGTGGTGCTCACCATCCGCGACGTACCCGAAGAAGTGCGGGACCTCCTGGCCCAGCAGGCCCGCGAGCGCGGCCAGTCACTGCAGGCGTACCTGCTGGCAGTCCTCAACCGTCAGGCCGACTTCTGCCGCAACCGGCAGCTCCTCGCCGAGCTCAGCGACGAACTCGACGGCGGCAGCAGCGGAGCCGGACCGACCGCGCCGGACGCCGCCGACCTGCTAGCCCGTTCCCGCGCTGAACGGGATTTCCCGGACTCCGCGCCATCCGGGCGAGACGTCGCGTGATCGTCGTCGACGCCTCGGTCCTCGCGAGCGTGCTCGTCTACAGCGACGACCGTGGCCGCAAGGCCCGCGCCGTCCTGGGCCGAGACCCCGAGTGGGCGGCACCGGAACACTGGAAGGTCGAGGTCTTCTCCGTCATGCGAGGGCTCGCCCTCGGCGGAAAGATCACCAATGAGACGGCGGCGCGGGCGGTCGACCGGATCAGCCGCCTCGGCGTCGACACCGTCCCGATCGACGACCTGCTCACCCGCATGTGGCAGGTCAAGGCGAACATCAGCGCGTACGACGCCCCCTACGTCGCCCTCGCGGAACGCCGCGCACTGACGCTGGTGACCGCCGACGGCAAACTCGCCCGCGCGGCGAGCGCGTACTGCCGGGTCGAACTCGTCGCGTAGCGGGACGCGGGTTCGGCGGCCTGGTCTTCCGCCACGGCCAAGGTCTTCCGCCTAGGCAAGCGCTTTCCTATGCTGACCCGATGATTCGGATCGACGACGCGCTGACCCCGGCCAGCCTGCAACCCAGGATCGACCGCCTCTGGGAAGCCTCCGCCCACAAGATCGACTCGATCGAGAAGACCTGCCCACCCGGGTCGGCGTCGCCGGTCTTCACCGTCGACGGCCGGTACGCCGCGCGCGGCTGGACCGAGTGGACCCAGGGCTTCCAGTACGGTTCGGCCCTGTTGCAGTTCGACGCCACCGGCGAGCAGCGGTTTCTGGACTCCGCCCGCGAGTTGACCGTCGCTGTGATGGCCAGCCACGTCAGCCACATCGGCGTGCACGACCACGGCTTCAACAACGTCAGCACGTACGGCAACCTGTGGCGGCTGATGGCCGAAGGACGGCTCCCGCACGACCGGGCCGAACGGGACTTCTACGAGCTGGCGTTGAAGCTGACCGGGGCGGTGCAGGCGGCCCGCTGGCGGGACACCGCCGACGGCACCGGCTACATCTACTCGTTCAACGGGCCGCAGTCGCTGTTCGTCGACACCATCCGCTCCTGCCGGGCGCTGGCCGTGTCCCACCTGCTCGGCCACGTACTCATGGGTGAACAGGACGAGCGGATCTCGCTGCTCGGCCGGCTCATCGAGCATGCCACCAACACCGCCCGGTACAACGTCTTCTACGGCGACGGCCGGGACAGCTACGACATCCGGGGCCGCACCGCCCACGAGTCGATCTTCAACGTCAACGACGGCCGGTTCCGCTGCCCCAGCACCCAGCAGGGCTACTCGCCGTTCACCACCTGGACGCGCGGGCTGGCCTGGGCGATGCTCGGCTTCCCGGAGCAGCTCGAATACCTGGCGGTGCTGCCGGACAGCGACCTCGAACCGTACGGCGGGCGGGCCGAGGTGACCGCGACGCTGCTGCGGGCCGCCACCGCCACCTGCGACTTCTACCTCGAACACACGCCGACCGACGGCATCCCGTACTGGGACACCGGAGCGCCCGGCCTGGCCGATCTCGGCGACTACCTGGATCGCCCGGCGGACCCGTACAACGATCATGAGCCGGTCGATTCGTCGGCCGCCTGCATCGGCGCACAGGGGCTGCTGCGACTCGGCCGCTACCTGACCGGTGCCGGGCAGCCCGACGCCGGTCGCCGCTACTGGCAGGCCGGGCTGACCGTGGCCGGCACCCTGTTCGACGAGCCGTACCTGAGCACCGACACCCGCCACCAGGGACTGATCCTGCACTCGATCTACCACCGACCGAACGGCTGGGACCACGTGCCGGCCGGCAGCCGGGTGCCGCACGGCGAGTCGAGCATGTGGGGCGACTACCACGCCCGCGAACTGGCGCTCTACCTGCAGCGGGTGGCCCGCGACGAGCCGTACTACACGTTCTTCGGCCCGGCCGACGCCGACGCCACCGACGGCACGGGCAGCGCCGACAGCGCGGGCACCGTCGGGGGCGGGCGGTGACCGCCTCCGCGCGGGTCGCCATCGTCACCGGCGGTTCCCGGGGGATCGGGCGCGGGATCGTGCTGTCGCTCGCCGCCGCCGGGTACGACGTCGTGGTCAACTACGCCCGGAACGCGACGGCGGCCCAGCAGGCCGGCGAGCAGATCGAGGCGGCCGGCCGGCGGGCGCTACTGGTCGGCGCGGATGTGTCGGTCGGCGCGGACCGGCAACGGCTGGTCGATCAGACCGTCGCGACCTTCGGCCGGATCGATCTGCTGGTCAACAACGCCGGTGTGGCCCCAGACGTGCGGGCGGACCTGCTCGACGCGACGGAGGAGTCCTTCGACCGGCTGATCGACATCAATCTGAAGGGTCCCTTCTTTCTGACCCAGCAGGTCAGCCGAGCCATGATCGACATGGTGGCGGCCGGCACCGTCACCGCGCCGAAGATCGTCATCGTCTCGTCGATCAGCGCCTACACGGCGAGCGTCAACCGGGGCGACTACTGCGTGGCCAAGGCCGGACTGGCGATGACCACCAAGTTGTACGCCGCCCGCCTCGCTGAGCACGGCATCAACGTCTACGAGATCCGGCCCGGCATCATCGCCACCGACATGACCGGTCCGGTCCAGGCGAAGTACGACGATCTGATTCTCAACCAGGGTCTGACGCCGATCCGGCGGTGGGGCCAGCCGGACGACGTCGGGCGGGCGGTGGTGGCGGTCGCCACCGACCTGCTGCCGTTCAGCACCGGCCAGGTGCTCGACGTCGACGGTGGCTTCCACGTACGGACGCTGTAGTAGCCAGCGGACGCCTCAACCTGCCGGCGCCCTTACGGGTGACCGTTGGGGGTCGACCAGGGCTGCACCCGGAGGTGCCGACATCGACCGACCGGCAGGATTCGGTGCATGGACATCGCTCTGGTCTGCTGGTTGGCGTTGACTGGTGGCTGGCTCGCCGCCGCCGTGATCGCCGAGTCGCTGCCGTCGGCGGGCAGCCCCGCAACGCTACGGCGCCGGGTCGGCTGGCTGACCGCGTTCGTGCTGGCCGGTCTGGGCGGGATCGCCGGGTTGATCGGTGGCGGGGCGGCCAGCGCCCAGGTACTGCTGGTCGCCGTCCCGGCGGCGGCGGTCGCGGTGGTGACCCTGCCGCGCCTGCGGCGGCTGTACGGCGGATCGGCGGCGTTCGTCACCGCGCCCGCCGCGCCGAGTCCGCCAGGGCTGCTGGCCCGCGCGGCGCACCCGTTGGTGGCGTTGCCGGTGCAGGTGACGGCGCTGGCGCTGGTGGCGGTGGCGGCGCGGTACTTCGGTGGCGTGCCAGGGTTGGGGGCGGTCGCCGACGGGCTGGTGCTGACGGTGGCGGTGATCCTGCTGGTCGCCATCGGGGTGCGACATGCACTGCGGCACAGCGCGCTCGCTGAGCATGCTTTGGTCGGGCGGCTACCCAGAGGCTGAGCTGGGCTGGCCCAGCGGCCACGCCGGGGGACGGTCGAGGTTGGGCACGGTTGAGCCCCGGGACGTGCCCGGGGCCCAACCGTTGGTCAGTCCAGGTCGAATTCGCCGTCTCGGGCACCGCCGAGGAAGGCGTCCCACTCGTCGGAGGTGAAGATCAGGACCGGCCCGGTCGGGTTCTTCGAGTCGCGAACCGCGATGGCCTGGTCGACGAACGCGATCTCCACGCAGTTGTCGCAGTTCGGCCCGCTACGCGAGCTCTTTCGCCAGGCCGCACGGGTCAGGTCTACCCGAAGCCCCTTGACCTCGATGTCCACAATGGCTCCTTCGCGCGTTTAGCGATCATCGCGACGGACTCCTCGGGAGTGAGTGCCGCCGCGCGTATGTGATCGAAGATAAATAGGTATTTGCGTAGTTCTTCGGTCTTCTCCAGGAAGAGCCCACCGGTGGCGTTCTCCGCGTAGACGACGTCCGCGTCGCTGGGCTCCGGAAAGTCGAGGATGGTGAACGTCCCGTCCATCCCCGCGTGTGCCCCCACCTCGAACGGAAGGACCTGCAGGGTCACGTTCGGCAGATCCGCCGCCTCGACAAGGCGGTGCAGTTGGGCGCGCATCACCGCGTCGCCGCCGACCGGCCGACTCAACACCGCCTCATCGAGCACCGCCCATACATCGATCTGATCTTCCTGAGTCAGTAACGACTGACGCTTCAGTCGGACATGGACGCGGTGGGCAACTTCTTCGTCGGTGATGTCGGGCCGGGCCGAGCGGATCATCGCCTGGGCGTAATCGGCGGTCTGCAGCAGACCGGGAACCACCTGCTGCTCGTACGCCCGGACCGACCGGGCCGCCGCCTCGAAGCCGACGTACGCGCCGGTGAGCACCGTGGAGTACGGATGCCACCAGCCCTTCTGCCGAGCCTCCCGGGCGATCTGCACCAGCTCCTCGGCCTCGACACCGGTCACGCCGTAGATCCCCAGCATGTCGCGAACGTCCCGCGGAGTCGCGGTGGTGTGTCCCGTCTCGATCCGGGAAACCTTGGAGGCGGAGCACTCCAGTCGTTCGGCCACCGCATCGATCGTGACTTTCGCGGCTTCCCGCCGCCGGCGCAGTTCGGCGCCGAGACGGCGGCGACGGACGGTTGGGCTTCGACGCTCGGTCACCGGTCACCTCCGGTCAGGGGTGCAGGGGCAGTCGGCCGGCCCCGCGCACGCGGTTGAGGGGCGACGGGGTGACGTCGCGAGCGGTCGTGCGTGGACGGGGAGGAAAGCCGACGCGGAAAGAAAGCCTGTTCAGTCTGCCGCCCGTACATGTAGGACTTCAAGCAGCAATCGACCGAGTGATTTTCGCATAACGCCAAAACCACTTTGCAACTTGCATCGAGGGCGACGGTGGTGCACTCTTTGCGTAGGCCACAGGTCACTCAGCGTTCATCCAAGATCGTATCCGCCGCGGTTGCGCCGTACCGCGACGGTGCCTGCTGCCCGGACACCGGCAACGCCGTGCCCGTCTGACCACCGGCAACCGGTGGAACATCCGACAGTGCCCGGTGCGGATCCGCATGCCTGGCAGCAATCGGACAACGGCAGCTCGGAACAGGAGTAGCGGTGCTACTACCCCGCTCAGGAGACGTCCTCCACGTGACCCGTGCGGCAAGCGTGCAGTTCCTCGAGCCGCTCCTCTTCCGGGTGATCCGGGTCCACGACTGGCCGACCTACCATGGTTGGGTCTGGCTGGACGGCTACGAGCTCAACGCCAGCGGCGATGCCGTCGACCGACGCTCCATCTTCGTCCAGATCGACGGCCTACGCCAGCTCCGGGTGGTGGCCGACCGGCCGGGTCGGGCAGCCGCCCGGCGGCCGGCTTCGACGGTGATGTCGGCGCGGGCCAGCTGACCCCGGCTCAATCCTCGTCTGCGTCGCCCGGCTCCCCGGTCGGCTCGGCCGCCCCGGTCGGTTCAGCCGGACCCGTCGGCTCGGTGTTGGTCGCGGCGATCACCAACAGGATCTCGGTGCCGGGCGGCACCTCCGTCCCGGCCGGCGGATCGGTCTCGAGCACCGTGCCGGCAGGCTGGTCTGAGCCGCGCTGTTCCAGCCGGTAGACCAGGTCGCGCTCGTCGAGCTCGGCACGGGCGTCCGCCAGTGGCAGCCCGGTAAGCGTCGGTACGACCACCAGCGGCGCCTCACTGGTCTGCTCCTCGGTCGGCTCCGGCTGCTCCTCGGTCGGCTCGGGCTGCTCCGTCTCCGGCTGCGCGGTCGGCACCGTCGCGGTCGGCACCGCCGTCGGCGTCGGCCCGCCCGGATCCGTGGAGTCGTCCAGCGTGCTGGCCCACCAGATCACCAGGCCGACCAACGCGACCAGCAGCAGCACCAAGACACCGATCAGGATCGGCAGCCACCACGGCCGGCCGCCGCCCTCCGTACCGCCCGGTCCCGGCCAGTCGCCGGTACCGCCGCCACCCGTCGCCGGGCGCACCGGCACCCCGGCCCGGCCGGACCACGCCGGCTCACGGGCACCGCCGGCGGCGGAACCCGCCGGAAGGTCGGGTGCGGTCGAGCCGAGGTGCCCGCCCCGGTCGGCGACCGTCGCTCCCGGGTCGCCACCCGGTGTGCCGGGCCGACCGGGCGGCTGGTCGGCCCCACCGGTCGACTCGCCGGCCTGGTCACCTGACCCACCGGCCCTGGTCGCCCAGGGGTCGACCGGCCGGGGCAGCTGGCTGGTGTAGTCCCCGGCGTCACGCCCCGCCGAGCCGTCCTGCGCAGGATCCCTCGGTCTGTCGGCCATGACTCGTCCTCTCCGTACCACCGGGCGTGACTTTCCGTAGGGCTCAAGATATCGACCCGGCCGCCGGACAGCGCGCCCCACGCCCACGAGTCGCCGGAGTTCGCCACTACCGCTACAGTGCCCGGCATGGCCGTACGAGGCTGGGGAAGATCGGTCGCGACGGCGACCGGCATCGCTGCGGGCGCAGGTGCCGCGCAGCTCGGTCTGGGCTACGGCCTCGGCATAGTTGCCTGGTTACCGTCAGTCGACGGCGGAGGAGAGGCTTCCTGGGTCGCCAGCCTCGCCTGGGCGACGTGGATCACGGCGACCTCAGTGGTGATCGGTGCCGTCGTCGCGGACCGGCTCGCGCCGTCACCTCCCAATTCGGAGCTGTCGGCCGGCGCCGATCCGGATCGAACGCCGGACAGCCTGCTGACCGCAAGCCTGTGGCGACTCGCCCTCGCCGCAGCGGCCGCGATCGGCGGGATGCTCACAGTCGCCCTGATCGCCGTACCCGCACGCAGTGCGACCCGGGCCGACACCTTCTCCCCACAGACCATCGCCGCCGGGTACGCGATGGTGGGCGCGGTCGTCGGACTGCTGATGGCGATCTGGGCGGTCGCCTCCCGGGCGGCGGCGGCGAACGCCATCGCCACTGTCGGCTGGCTCTGGCTGCTGGCGGTGGTCGCCGTGATCGACTCGGTGGTCTCCGGCACCGGGCTGACCAGCGCCCAACTCGGCGTCTGGCAGATCACCGCGGACAGCGAACAGTACTGGTTCCGCAACATCTACCTGCCCGGGGCGGCGCTGTCGCTGGGTTCGGCGTTCATCATCGGTGCGGTCTCCGCCTGGCCGGCCGCCCGCGACGCCCGGCGCCGGGTGGGCGCCGCGATCTCCGGCGGCGTCGGCCCGGTGCTGATCGCCGCCGCGTACTTCCTGGCCGCCCCCCGGCTGGTGGGGCCGCGGGCGGAGCAACTCTCGGCGCATCTGCTCGCCCCGTACGCGGTGATCGCCGGCCTGGCCGGGTCGGTGCTGGTCACCGCGATCGCGCAGCGGCTGGAGATGTCCCGCCGGCAGCCCGCCAGCGGCACCGACCGCGACCACGACGGCGCTTCGGCCACCGATGCCCCGGCCACCGGCGGGTCCGCCGACGGACGGGACGACGCAACCGGCTCCGCTGAAGGCCGCGACGCGCCGGTGCCGGAGCAGCCGACCAGTGGCCAGGTGGCCGACCCGCCGGCCCGGGGCACGGCTTCGGTCACCGGCGGGGGCCGGCCCGCGCCGACCACCCCCGACGGCAGCTGAACAACGCGATTCAGTCAACCGGCCAGGTGTGCACCGGTTCGTTGCTGCGTTGCAGTTCGGCGTAGCGCTGCAGCATCTGGTGCAGCGCGTCGGGTCGGGCCAGGCCCTGCTCCCGCTCGGCCCGCCAGACCGACTCGGTCTGCCAGACCGCGCCGTTGCGTCTCAACCGACAGCGTTGTTCGATGATGCCGAGCAGCCGGTCGCGCTGCTGTGGCGAGACCCCGAACCGGTCCAGACCGGCGTACGCCTTGGGGAGCAGGACGTCCAACACCAGATCGGTGACCGGGATCTCGCCGAGCTGCGGCCAGTGCATCTGTGCGGCGATCCCGCGCCGCGCCGCCTGGTGGAAGTTCTCCTCGGCCGCGCCGAAGCTCAGCTGGCTCCACACCGGGCGGTCCGCCTCGGCGAGCTCCCTGGCCAGGCCGAAGTAGAAGGCGGCGTTGGCGAGCATGTCAACGACGGTCGGCCCGGCGGGCAGCACCCGGTTCTCCACCCGCAGGTGCGGTCGACCGTGCATGATGTCGTACACCGGCCGGTTCCACCGGTAGACGGTGCCGTTGTGCAGCCGTAGCTCGCTGAGCTCGGGCACGCCGCCGGCCTGCAACACCTCGACCGGGTCCTCGTCGGCGCAGATCGGCAGCAATGGCGGGAAGTACCGCACGTTCTCCTCGAAGAGGTCGAAGATCGACGTGATCCACCGTTCACCGAACCACACCCGAGGCCTTACGCCCTGCGCCTTCAGCTCGTCCGGCCGGGTGTCGGTGGCCTGCTCGAACAGCACGATGCGGGTCTCCGCCCAGAGCTGTTTGCTGTAGAAGTACGGTGCGTTGGCCCCGAGCGCCACCTGGACCGCCGCGATGGCCTGGGACGCGTTCCAGTAGTTGGCGAAGTTGTCCGGGGAGACCTGCAGATGGAACTGCACACTGGTGCAGCCGGCCTCCGGGGCGATCGAGTCGGTGTACGCCTGCAGCCGCTCCACGCCCCGGATGTCCAGCCGGATGTCCTCCCCGCGGGCGGCGACGATCTGCTCGTTGAGCACCCGATAACGCCCGTTGGTGGAGATGTTGTTCAGCACCAGGTGCTGTGGGGTGAGGGTGGGCAGGATGCCGATCAGGATGATGGCCGCCTCGGCCTTCGCCGCCCGGTCACCGGCGCGGGCCAGGCTGGCCTGCAGGTCGGCTTCGTAGTCGGCGAATCCGTCGGCCTCGATCAGCCGCGGGCGCGCGTTGAGTTCGAGGTTGAACTGCCCCAGTTCGGTCTGGAAGGTGGGGTCCGCGAGGTTGGCCAGGATCTCCGCGTTGCGCATCGCGGGCTCCGCGTACGGATCCACCAGGTTCAGCTCGATCTCCAGCCCGGTCGTCGGCCGGTCGGCGTCGAACTTGAAGTCGTCGAGCATCAGCGCGAAGACGTCGAGGCAGCGGCGAACTTTTTGCCGGTAACGTACGCGATCCTCCCGACTGAACGACGCGCGTGAACCGACATCCCTGCCCATAATGCCCTCCCCGGCGCGCCCTGAACGACCGCCGCCACGCTCGCTGGCCGAGCGGCGCGGCAGAACCGTTCCGACTGTGTGGTGGTGCAACCCTGCTCGACCGCAGCTGTCGTCGGCTCCCCCAGCCGGGACAGGCGTTGATCGCCCCAAAGTGAGCGGACCGAAGCGCTCGGTTTCACCTTTTCACATCCGACGGGCGTCTTCTACTGGGGTTACTACAGACAGCGGCACCCCGGTCACCGAGGAGGTGGCCGGGGTGCCGCTGTGTCACGCCGGGTACGGGCGCCAGGATTCACCCCTGACGGATGGCCTCGCCCTCGATCTCGATCTTGACCTTCTTGCCGACCAGCACGCCGCCGGTCTCCAGGGCGACGTTCCAGGTCAGGCCGAACTCCTCACGGTCGATCTCGGTGCTGGCGGTGAAGCCGAAGATGTCCTGGCCGAACGGGCTGCGGCCGGCGCCCTCGAACTCGACGGCGAGCTCCACCGGCCGGGTCACGTCCTTGACCGTCAGGTCACCGGCGAGCACGAACTCGTTGCCGCTGTGCGAGACGATCCCGGTGCTGCGGAACTCGATGGTGGTGAACTTCTCGACGTCGAGGAAGTCGCCGCTTCGCAGGTGGGCGTCCCGGTCGGCCTGCCCGGTGTTGATGCTGGCCGCCTGCAGCACCGCGGTGACCGACGACTGCAGCGGGTCCTCGGCGACGGTGATGGTGGCGGTGGCGTCGGTGAACTCACCTCGGACCTTGCTGACCATCATGTGGCGGGCGACGAACCCGACCCGCCGGTGGGCCTGGTCGAGTTCGTAGGTGCCGGCGGTGGGGATGGTGATGCCGTTCCACTCGCGGGTGGTCTGGTCGGTGCTCATGGCTGCTGCCTCTCGCGGGACATCCGATTGAAGGGGGAACATGTGCGACAGCAACAATAGACTAGGCAATATTCCTCATGTCAAGTACTGCTACGATGACCTGGTGACCGAGAACCTCGCCGACGATCCCCGGATCACCGCGATCGGCCTCCTCTTCGAAGTCCACACCGGGCTCGCGGCCCGCTTCGCGGCGCAGTTCGAGGAGCACGGCCTGTCGACGGTTGAGTTCGAGGTGCTGATGCGGCTGCGCCGTTCCGCAGGTCACCAACTGCGGATGACCGACCTGGCCGCTCAGGCTGCGCTGTCCACCAGTGGCGCGACCCGGGTGGTCGACCGGATGGTGCGCGACGGGCTGGTCTGCCGGCGCGCCTGCCCGTCCGACCGGCGGAGCTCGTACGCGGTGCTCACCCGGGCCGGTCAGCAACGCCTCGACGACACCCTCCCCGGTCATCTACAGCTGATCGGGCAGTGGTTCACCGGTCAGTTCGAGCCTGCGGAGTTGACGACGCTGCTCGACACCCTCCGGCGCCTTCGTGACGCGGTGCATCCGCAGGCGACCGCCGGCAGTGACGAAGCGACCGCGCCGGCCCGTTGACCGACGCCGGCACCGGCAGAAGGACCGGCAGAAAGCACCCTCTATCAACGACATAAGGCCGTGAAAGCCGCAAACAGCTCGGATGGGCCGGATAGCGTACTGGCGACCGGGAGCGTAACGGGGGGTGCGGCGCGAAGGCCAGGACATCTGGTCCAGGCCGGGGGGCGATTCCGCGCCAACCCGGGGGGCGTGTCGACGTCCGGCGGGTGGCCAGTGATGGCCCCGCCGGACGTCCGCGTCTTGGCCTGATTCATCCCTGGCCCACCGCGTCCCGTTCCCGGGGCAGCAGCGTGATCCCGGCACTGTGGCAGGCCGCCGCCAACCGGTCCCGGGCCGCGGTTCGCGACACCGCCGTCTCGGCGTGCACCACCAGCCCCACCATCGCCTCCACCGCGTCCCGCGGCTCCGGGCCGTTGCCCAGCGAACGGGCCGCCACGGCGTACCACTCCAACGCCAGCTCCCGTTCCCCGCGCCGCGCCGCGAGAGTCGCCTCGATCAACGCGCACCGGGGATCGTCGCCCGGCCCGGCCTGGTCGGCAGGGTGACCAGGCCGGTCCACCACCTCCACCGGCATCACCTGGCCACGGAGCTCGGTCAGGGCGTCGGCCGCTTCCGCGAGGCGGCCGTCCTGGGCCAGCGCCAGCCCGACGATGCCCAACACCTGCCGCCGGTGACTCGGATCCCCGACGGCGGTCAACGCCGCCAGCACCCGGCGTCCCAGGTCGGCTGCCCGCGCGTACCGGCCCTCGAGCCTGGCTACCTCGGCCAGGTTCGCCCGGGCCAGCAGCCGCAACCGGTCCTCGCCGGACCTGGCCGCGAGCCGGTCGACCGCCGCCAGCCGCCGCCGGGCGGCCCGCAGGTCACCCGAACGGATCTCGTGCCGGGCCAACGCGTGCTGGGCGAGCGTCATCTCCCGGACCCGGCCGATCCGGCCAGCCAGGGCAAGCACCGCCTCGGAGTGCGCCCGCGCCTCGTCGAACCGACCGGCGGCCAGGCAGGCAGAACTGAGCACGGTACGCGCGGCCAGCTCACCCGACGTCTCCCCGAGCTCGATGAAGCTGGCCAGCGCCGACCGGACCGCCGGAAGTTCCTGCGGACCGGCGTCGTGCTCCAGCGCGAGCTGAGCCACGCCGATCTGGGCCCAGGCCCGGATCGCCGGGTCCGCGTCGGCCGACCGCGGGTCGTCGAGCAGCCGGCGCAGCCAGCGCCGTCCGGCCACGTCGCGTCCCCGGAACCGCCACCACCGGGGCAGGGCGGCGGCCAGGCGCAGTGCGGTGTGCGGGTCGTCGTTGGCCGAGTGGGCGAGCGCGGCCCACAGGTCACTGGCCACCTCGTCGAGCCGACTGACGACGGTGACCAGCTTCGGCCCGGCCAGGTCGACCGCCGCCCGTTCGGCGAGCCGCGCGAACAGCACGGCGTGCCGACGCCGGATCGCCGAAAGTTCGCCGTGTGCGGCGGCCCGCTCGGTGGCCAGATCCCGCACCACGTCGATCAGCCGGAACCGGTACGGACCCGCGCCCCGGGCACCGAGCAGCCCCAACGACATGAGCCGGTCGAGGAACGGCACCGGGTCGACCCGACCGTCGTGATCCGACTGGCCGATGTCGGGTTGGCCGATGTCGAGTTGGCCGACATCCGGCTGGATCGGATCCTCGGCGAGCATCCCCTCGGCCAGCTCGACCGACCACCGGTTGCGGAACGCCGAGAGCCGACGTACGCCGCGCCGCTCGGCGGGGGTGAGCAGCGCGTAGCTGGCCGCGACCGCGTCGCGCAGGGTTACCGCCACGGCTTCCCTGCTGGGTGGTGGCACCGCCAGATCGAGCAGCCGGTCGCCGTACCGGTTGAAGATCTCGTTCAGGTCGAGCGCCCGCCCTCGGGCGGCGGCCAGCTCGATGGCCAGCGGCAGCCCGCCGAGCCGCCGGACGAGCCCGACCAGCGCGCCGACTTCGCCCGGGTGCACCGGTTCCCGGCGTACCTGCCGGAGCCGGGCCAGGAAGAGCCGCGCCGCCGGGTAGCCAGCGACCGTGGCCAGGTCGGTCTCGGTGTCGGCCGGCGGCACCTCAAGCGGCGTGACCGGCCAGACCCGTTCACCGGGGAGCCCGACCGGGTGCCGGCCGGTCGCCACTACCTGCAGCGACGGCGCGGTACGGGTCAGCCAGTGCAGCGCATCGGCTATCGCCACCGGCGCCCGTTCCACCGCGTCGACCAGCAGCAGTGCCGGGCCGTCGGCGAGCCGGGCCGCCAAATCGTTGACCCGCCCGACGCCGAAGACGGTGGCGGAGGCGGTCAGTACGTCACTGACAGTGGAACCTTCGGTGACGACGATGCCACCGGTGCCGCCCGGATACCGGTCGGTCACCTCGGCGGCGACCGCGAGCGCCAGGCTGGTCTTGCCGACTCCGGCCAGTCCGACCAGGCTGACCAGCCCTGCCCCGGCACCGGGTCCCGCAGTCAGCAGGCCGGCCAGGTCGGCCACGTCACAGTCGCGGCCGATCAGTTCGCCGGGCAGTGGGACACCCCGGCTACGGCCGGGCCCGACCAATGTCTCGATGTCGCCGGCAGCCTCGCCGCGCGACCCGGCCGATAACGCTGCGGTGGCGAGTGCCGGAGTCAGCTGGCGCGGAATCGTCGCACGCGGCTCGGCCGGGCGGCCCCGCGCCGCCGCATGAAACTCCGTCCGGTCCTCGCCGGTCAGGCCGAGCGCGGCGACGAGCAGATCGACCGTGGTCCGCTGCGGCCGGGCCGTACGGGCCCGCTCCAGGTCCCGGACGGTACGCACGCCGACCCCGGCCACCGCGGCGAGCTCCGCCTGGGTCAGGCCGACGGCCAGCCGACGGCTGCGGAGTAGTTCGTCGAACCCGACCCTGCTCTGGTCAGGAGCATGATCCGGACTCATGGCAGGAGAGGGTACGCATTGCAGGGTGCCCGGGTCAGCTTTCCGTCCGGCTCACGACCCGAAAGGAACGGATTTCCGACACAACCGGTGAGGTGCGGTGCCCTCCGGGCACCCTTACAAGCTCATCAAGCGTCGGCCAGCCCAAGATCACGAGCGATGATCATTCGCTGGATCTCCGAGGTGCCCTCGCCGATCTCGAGAATCTTCGCGTCGCGCCAGAATCGCGCGACCGGGAACTCGTTCATGAAGCCGTAACCACCGTGGATCTGGGTCGCCTCCCGGGCGTTCTGCACGGCGCACTCGCTGGCGTGCAACTTCGCCACCGCGGCCTGACGTTTGAACTGGTCACCGGCGAGCATCCGGGCGGCCGCGTCGTAGTAGGCCAGCCGGGCGGTGTGCGCCCGTACCTCCATGTCCGCGATCTTGAATTGAATCGCCTGGTACCCGCCGATGAGCTGGCCGAATGCGCGGCGCTGACCCGCGTACCGGACGGACTCGTCGACACACCCCTGCGCGAGGCCGACCGCGAGGGCGGCTATCGCGATCCGCCCCTCGTCAAGAATCTGGAGGAATTGCGCGAACCCCCGACCCCGCTCACCCAGCAGATTATCGGCCGGAACCCGGCAATCGTCGAACGTCAACTCGTGGGTGTCCGAGGCACACCAGCCGACCTTCGAGTAGCCGGGCGCGACGGTGAACCCCGGCGTCCCGGCCGGCACGATGATGGTGGACAGTTCCTTCGACCCGTCCGGTCTGGTCCCGGTCACCGCAGTGACCGTCACCAGTGAGGTGATGTCGGTACCCGAGTTGGTGATGAACGCCTTCGAACCGTTGATCACCCAATGGTCGCCGTCGCGCACCGCCCGGGTGGCCGTCCCCCCGGCGTCGGACCCGAATCCCGGCTCGGTCAGCCCGAAACCGGCCAACGCCACCCCGCTGACCAACTCCGGCAGCCACCGCTCGCGCTGCTCCGGGGTGCCGAACCGGTAGATCGGCATCGCACCGAGCGAGACCGCCGCCTCCAGCGTGATGGCCACACTGGAATCGACCCGGGCCAGCTCCTCCAGCACCAGGCAGAGCGCGAAGTAGTCGCCGCCCATCCCGCCGTACTCCTCCGGAAACGGCAACCCGAACAGCCCCATCTTGCCCATCTGGCGGACGATGTCGTACGGGAAGGCGTGCCGCTGGTAGTAGTCACCTATCACCGGCGCGATCGCCTCGCGGGCGAACTCGCGGACGCTCTCCCGCAGCGCCTCCTGCTCGTCGGTCAGCCTGAAGTCCATGCTCAGATCCTTTCTGGAGGACTCGCAGCCCGGTCGGCTGTCACTGGCACCGGTCGCCGCACCCGCGGTGCCGCTAGACCGGGGTGACGCCGTGCCTGCGGTGGGAGAACTGCCGGTCCCGGCCGGCGGCCGCCGCGTACCGCCGGACCAGTTCGGCACGCAACTGTTCGGGCCGGACGATGTCGTCGACGACGAGTTCGCTGGCGAGCCGGGTCAGATCGATGTCGCGCTCGTACTCGGCGCGGCGGGCGGCGACGAAGCCGGCCCGCTCGTCGGGATCGTCGATCGCCGCGATCTTGTTGGCGTAGACCGCGTTGACCGCAGCCTCCGCGCCCATCACCGCGATCTTCGCGGTGGGCAGGGCCAGGGTGGCGTCCGGCTCGAATCCGGGGCCGGCCATCGCGTAGAGCCCGGCACCGTACGCCTTGCGGACCACGACGCAGATCTTGGGTACGGTGGCCTCCGAGATCGCGCTGATCATCTTCGCGCCGTGCCGGATGATGCCCTGTTTCTCCACGGCGCTGCCGACCATGAAGCCGGGCACGTCGGCCAGGAACAGCAGCGGTACGTTGAACGCGTCGCACAGCTGCACGAACCTGGTCGCCTTGTCGGCGGAGTCGACGAACAGCACCCCACCCTTGAACATCGAGTTGTTGGCGACCACGCCGACCACCTGGCCGGCCAGCCGGCCGAAGCCGACGGTCAGCTCGCGGGCCCACAACGCCTGGATTTCCAGGAAGCTGCCCTCATCGACCAGTCCCTTGACGAACCGGCGCATGTCGAACGCCTGCCGTTCGCTCGCCGGCACCAGCGCGGCCAGGTCGACCCCGGCCGGCGGATCGCCGGCCGCCGTCGCCGGTGGCGGCTGCCGCCAGTTGCCCGGCAGGTAGGACAGGTAGCGGCGGACCACGTCGAGCGCGTCGTCCTCGGTCTTACACAGGAAGTGCCCGACGCCGGACTCGGCGCAGTGCACCCGGGCACCGCCCATCGCCTCCAGCGTGGTCTTCTCACCGGTGACCATCTCGACCATCCGGTCCGAGCCGAGGTACATACTGGCGTTGCCCTCGACCATCGCCACCACGTCGCAGAACGCCGGAATGTAGGCACCGCCGGCGGCCGACGGCCCGAACAGGGCGCAGACCTGCGGGACCGCCCCGGAGGCCCGGACCTGGTTCCAGAAGATCTTGCCGGCACCGCGCCGGCCGGGGAACAGGTCGACCTGGTCGGTGATCCGGGCCCCGGCGGAGTCGACCAGGTAGACCATCGGCAGGCCGGCGTCGTACGCCCGCTCGATGATCCGGATGATCTTCTCGACGGTACGGGCGCCCCACGAGCCGGCCTTGACCGTGGAATCGTTGGCCATCAGGCAGACCTGGCGGCCGTCGATGGTGGCGGTGCCGGTGATCACGCCGTCGGCGGGCAGCCCGTCGGCGAGGGCGTTGGCGTACCGGCCGTCCTCCACGAAGGAGCCCGCGTCGACCAGCCGGTCGACCCGTTCCCGGGCGAACATCTTGCCCCGGGCGGCGTTGGCCGCATGGTACTTCTCCGCACCGCCGGCCCGAATCCGCTTGTCGAGCCGATCCAGCGCCTCACCGTTCAGTGTCACGCCGCCCCCTCGCCGCAGCCCGTACTAAACGATCGTTAGGCTACCGTACGGCGGTCGCCCTCGCGACCCCCCGCCAGCGGGTCAGCTGGTCGGGGTGAGCCGGGTACGGGGGCCGGCGCGCAGCACCCCGGACGGAAGTTGCCGGCCGACCAGTTCCTCGGCCAGTTCGGCGGCGGCCAGCAGGGCATCCAGGTCGATCCCGGTCTCGACGCCCATGTCGTGCAACATGTGCACCACCTCCTCGGTGGCCACGTTGCCGCTGGCCCCGGGCGCGTACGGGCAGCCGCCCAGCCCGCCGACGCTGGCGTCGAACTCGGTGACCCCCAGCTCCAGCGCGGCCAGCAGGTTCGCCAACGCCGTACCCCGGGTGTCGTGGAAGTGCAGCAGCACCGGTACGGCCGCCTGCCGGTCACGCACCGCCGTGACCAGCTCGCGGACCCGGCGTGGGGTGGCCATCCCGGTGGTGTCGCCGAACGCCACCCGGTCCGCGCCGTCGGCCACCACCCGGTCGACGATGCCGGCCACCCGGTGCGGGTCGACGTCCCCTTCGTACGGGCAGCCGAAGCTCGTCGCCACGATCACCTCGACGTGCGCCCCGGCGGCGTGCAGCAGCGCAATCAGCTCGGCGATGTCGTCCAACGACTCGGCGGTGCCCCGGTTGACGTTGCGCCGGTTGTGCGTGTCGCTGGCCGACACCACCACTTCGATCTCGGAGAAGTCGGCGTCGAGTGCCCGGCGGGCACCTCGCAGGTTCGGCACCAGCGCCGAGTAGCGCACCCCGGCCACCCGCCGGGCCCGCTGCCACACCTCGTCGGCGTCGGCCATCTGCGGGATCGCTTTCGGATGGACGAACGAGACCGCCTCGATCCGGCGTACGCCGGTGCCGGACAGCGCGTCCAGCAGGCGGACCTTGCCCTCGGTCGGGATCGGCTGCTCGTTCTGCAGGCCGTCACGCGGCCCGACCTCGCGGATCGACACGGACTCGGGAAGGGGCGTCGCTGCCATCAGTCCAGCATCCCGCGCCCGTGCCGTCCACTCAATGGGATCCGGTGAAGGTCACCGCGCCCGCATCCGGCCGACGATGCCGGTGTCGTAGTCGCCGGAGACGAACTCCGGGTGCTCCAGCAGCTCGGCGAAGAACGGCAGGTTGCACTTCGGCCCGGCCACCTCGAACCCGGCGACCGCGGCCCGGGCCCGGGTGATCGCCTCGGCCCGGTCGGCGCCGGAGACGATCAGCTTGGCCATCAGCGAGTCGTAGAACGGCGTGACGGTGGTGCCGGCGGCGTACCCGGAATCGACCCGGACCCCGTCGCCGGTCGGCTCCGACCAGGCGGTGATCGCGCCCGGTCCGGGCAGGAAGCGTTTTGGGTCCTCGGCGTTGATCCGCAGCTCGATCGCGTGCCCGCGCGGCGCGAGGGTGGCCGGGTCGAACGTCGGCTCCAGCCCGGCGGCCACCCGCAGCTGCTCCTCGACCAGGTCGACGCCGTAGACCAGCTCGGTGACCGGGTGTTCGACCTGCAGCCGGGTGTTCATCTCCAGGAAGAAGAACTCGCCGGTGGTCGGGTCGAGCAGACATTCGACCGTGCCGGCGTTGCGGTAGCCGACCGCCTCCCCGGCCCGTACGGCGGCGGCGAGCAACCCGGCCCGGATCTCGTCGGTCACCGCTGGCGACGGCGACTCCTCGGCGAGTTTCTGGTTGCGCCGCTGCACCGAACACTCCCGCTCGCCGAGGGCGACGACCCGGTCGGTGCCGTCGGCCGTACGCCAGCCCAGGATCTGCACCTCCACGTGGCGTACCCGGGGGAAGTAGCGCTCGATCAGCACGGACCCGTCGCCGAACATGCGCGCGGCGAACGCCCGGACCTTGTCGAACTCGGTCCGCAGCGCGGCGTCGTCGGCCGCGACGCCCATGCCCATCCCGCCGCCGCCGGCAGCGGCCTTGACCATCACCGGGTAGCCGATGGTCGCGGCGGCGTCGAGTGCGGCCTCGACGGTCTCGGCGGGCTCGGTGCTGCCGGCGGCCACCGGGACCCCGGCGGCGGACATCAGGTTCCGCGCGTTGATCTTGTCGCCCATCGCCTCGATCGCGTCACCACCGGGCCCGACCCAGGTCAGGCCGGCGGACTCGACCGCGCGAGCGAAGTCGGCGTTCTCCGACAGGAACCCGTAGCCGGGGTGGATCGCCTGCGCGCCACTGCTCCTGGCGGCGGCCAGGATCGCTCCGGTGTCGCGGTAGCTCTGCGCCGGCTGCGCGGGCCCGACGCAGATCGCCTGGTCGGCCTCGGTGACGAAGGGCATACCGGCGTCGGCCTCGGAGTGCACGGCGACGGTCCGGACCCCCAACCGTCGGGCGGTTCGGATGATCCGCCGGGCGATCTCGCCCCGGTTGGCCACCAGCAACGACTCGATCATGCCTCTCCTCGCGGGGTGCGGCGCCCGCTGCCGGGCGCGGGGATGGGCCCGGGGTGCTGCTCAGCCGTGCAGGGCGGCGAGCGTGGCGGCTCGCAGCAGCGTGGCCCGTCGTTCCCGGTCGACCTCGCCGCCGAGGAAGGGGGTGGAGTTCATCAGGCCGAACGCGGCGTGCGCCAGCACCCGGGCCTCGGCCGCGTCGAGATCGTGCCGCAGCGCGGTGAGCACCGCCACCCACTCCTCGACGTAGAGCCGCTGCAGCCGCCGGATCCGCCGACGCGGCTCCTCCGGCAACCGGTCGAGCTCGTGCAGGTGCAGGGCGATGACCGCCGGGTTGGCCAGGGCGAACTCGACGTGGAACTCGATCAGTGAGGCGAGCGCGGCGGTGGCTTCGCCGGGCCGCGCCGCGACCCGGGCGCGGCCGCCGTCGAGCAGCTCCTCGCTCACCGGGATGAGCGCGGCGGCGAGCATCGCCTCCTTGCCGGCGAAGTGGTGGTAAAGAGCGGGACCGGTGACCCCTGCGGCGGCACCGATGTCGTCCATCGACACGCCGTGGTAGCCGCGGGCCGCGAAGAGCCCGACCGCGATCTGGAGAATCTCGTCGCGACGTGAGCGTCGCCGTGGCGCGCCCGGGTCCGCCCCGTCCGTCGTTGCCGCCTGCTGATCTACCGTCACCTGGCCAGCCTAACCGTGTGTCGAGCCGAATTGAACGACCGTTCAGTCACCGAGATGCCGCCGACTGATTCTCCGGTGTCCACGCTGACCCGACGCCCGCCGATCACCGTACCGTCACCGACGCCGAGTCTCACCCCCGGCGGAGCCCCGCCAGGTGCCGGCTGGGAGCGCGAGCCCGGTCAGGTGCCGGCTGGGAGCGCGAGCCCGTCGACGACCCGTGCGTTGGGCAGTACCCCCAGCGCCGGACCGGGAAGCACGATCTTGCTGCCCCGCACCCCGGAACCGATCACCACGTGCGGCACCGCCACCACCCGCGCGTCGACCAGGATGGGCCACTCCGGCGGCAGCCCGATCGGGGTGATCCCGCCGTACTCCATCCCGGTCGTCTGCACCGCGTCGGCCATCGGAGCAAAGCTCGCCTTACGGGCGTCGAGCAGCCGACGGACCGTCCCGTTGACGTCCGCCCGGGTGGTGGCCAGCACCATGCAGGCGGCGTACCGGACGACACCACCCCGCTTGCCGGCGATCACCACGCAATTGGCCGACGCGTCGAGCGCTACCCCGTACGCGGCGCAGAAGGCCGCCGTGTCGGCGAGTTCGGGATCGATCGACGCCACCACCACGTCATCCACGTCGACCGGCACCTCGGCCGACCACTGCTCAACGGCGGCCGCCACCGGCGGGGCCACCAGGTCGAGTCGGCCCCGGACCGGTTCAGTCTGCAGTTTCCCCAGCACGTCCGCCATCATGCACCCGACGGCCGGTGAGCCGTGCCGAGGGGCACCGGTCACCCGGGCGCGGTAGATTGACCGCCGCTGCCACCGCCTACCCGGCCCGCCGCCGGGAGCGGCACGGCATCGTCGGACAACCCGCCGAGAGGTGATCGTGGCTGCCCCGAGGGCGAGCGTCGTCGTACCCGTCTACAACACCGAGGCCTGGCTCGGCGCGGCCCTGGCGTCGATCGACCGTCAGCCGCGAAGGACCGAGCTCGAGGTAGTCATCATCGACGACGGCTCCACCGACTCGTCGAGCGAAATCGCCCGCGACTACGCCCGGCGGGCGCCGGGGGTCAGATACGTCCGGCAGGACAACGCCGGTCTCGGTGCCGCTCGCAACCATGGGGTACGCCTGGCCACCGGCAACTACCTGGGCTTCCTGGACTCCGACGACCTCTACCCCGACGGCGGGCTGGACCACCTGGTCGACATCGCCGAGCGGGCCGGGGCGCCGGTGGCGGTCGGCGACATGCACGGCTTCCCGCCCCGGCCCAGCCCGCCCTGGCGGGCGGAGATCGTCGGGCCGGCCCGCACCATCGGGTCCGTCGCCGAGGCGCCGCTGCTGATCGGCAACCCGTCGGCCTGCAACAAGGTGTTCGCCCGCGACCTGGTCGACCAGGTCGGGGCCGAGTTCACCGAGGGCAGCGCGTTCGAGGATGTCCTGTTCACCGTCCCGCTGCTGGTCCGCTCCCCGCTGACCGCGCTCAGCCCGCGACTGGTCTACCTCTACCGGCAACGCGGCAACGGCTCGTCAATCATGGAGGGCCGGTTCCGGCCGGTGAAGATCATGCAGCATCTGAACATCATCGAGCGGCTGGTCGCCGGTAGCTCCGACGTCGCGCCCGAGGTGGCCGGGGCGATCGGGCGGTGGGTCGCGTACATGCAGCTGCACTACGCCGGGCGGGCCGCCGACGCCCTCGACGACGGGCAGCTGACCGATTTCACCCGCCGGATGGCGGCGCTGCTGGCCGACGTACCGGTGCCGGTCGCCGCCGAGTTCAGCCGGAACCCGCACGCCGGGCTACGCGCGGTGGCCCTTTACGAGCAGGACCCGGACGGAGTACGCCAGCCCCGGCACGCCGGCCCGGTACGGCTGTGCGGTGGACAGCTCTACCTCGACCATCCGCGCTGGGACCGCTACCGTGACCTGCTGCGGGTACCCGCGCCGACCGTCGGTGTGCACCACGTCCGTCGTGGTGGCCCGGCCGGCGACGAGGTGGTCCGGTTGACCGGGTGGTGCGGCCTGCCCGGCCCCGGCGGCGCGCCCGGCGACCAGCGGGACGACCTGGTACTGGAGATCGGCGACACCCGGTTGCGGCTGCCGCTGACGGTGGCTGACGGCAGCGGCGGCCGGCTTCGTTGGCGGGTCGACGTACCGCTGGCCACGCTGCCCCGCGGCCGGTACGCGCTGCGGATCGTCGCCCGCGACGACGGTGCCGAACTGGTGCTCCCGCCGGCACCGGGCGCGCCCGGCACCCGGGCGACGCTGACCGCCCGGGGGCGTGCCGTGTGGGTCGCACCCGGCCGCCGTGGGCTGCGTCTGGTGGTCTCGGACCCGCTGGTCACCGCCGCCGCGACACCGGCAAGGTGGAGCCGGATGGCCCGCTACCAGGCCGGACGCGCGGCGCGGCGCGGGGTCCGAGTGGCCCGCCAGGGCCGCCAACGGCTGCGCCGCCTGGCCGCCCGCTGATACCGACCCGCTGATACCGACCGATCGCTGACGTCGACTGGCGTCGACTGGCCGGCGGCCGGTCAGGGGTCCTCGGCCAGCAGGTCGGCGCGGCTGTCGCCGAGCAGTTCCCGCAGCCTAGCCAGGGAACGCCGGCTCTGCGTCTTGACCACCGACACCGAGACGCCGAGCGTCTCGGCGACGGTCTCGACGCTCTGGTCCTCCCAGTAGCGCAGCACCACGATCGCCCGGTCGCGGGGCGGCAGACAGCCGAGCGCGTCGATCATGGTGACCCGCAGATCGGGCCGGGCGGACCGGGCCGGATCCCCGTCCTCACCAGGGCTGGCGATCGGCAGCTCCCGGGCGCTCAGCCGGCGGCGGTGGTCGAGCACCACCCGTAGCAGCACCTTGCGGCTGTACGCCTCCAGATTGTCGAACCGGGACACCCGCTGCCACGCGGCGTACATCTTGGCCAGTGCCGTCTGGGTGAAATCCTGGGCCAGATGCCAGTCGCGGCACATCAGGTAGGCGGTGCGGCGCAACCGTGGCGCGGCGGCCGAGGCGAACGCGGCGAACTCCTCCTCCACCGCCCCGGACGGAGCCCGGTCCGCCGTCCTCGACCCGTCCAGGAACGTTGACGCGGATACCGCCTGGTCGACGGCGGGTCGCGGCCTGCCCGCCACATGTCCGGGCAGGATGATCTCAGCCGCGCCGTACACGCTGCACTCCCATGCCTGGGCACCCTCCCCGGTGTGGACCTGCCGGTGTCCGACCCCTGCTGAGATAGACGTCGCATGGGCGACGATCGGTGACATGGGGCGGAAAGTCCCGGACGTTCGCCATCTGGTCACCAGCTGTTAGCCTTTTGCCAGGGCCCCCTTCCCCTACCCGACGGACGATGTCGGACCGACGGTTGCCCCCCGCCGCCGGACCGACGCACCGACGTACGTGGAAGGCGCGCTGCACCGATGGCACTGCTGAGCTTGATCATCCCGGTGTTCCGGGTCGAGAAGTACCTCGCAGCGTGCCTCGACTCGGTCCTGACGCAGCGTCGGGCGGGTGTGGAGATCGTGGCGGTGGACGACGCCTCTGATGACGGGTCCAGCGCCATTCTGGCCAGCTACGCACAGCGACACCCCGAGATCACCGTGGTCACCCTGGACCGCAACAGCGGGCTAGGCGCCGCCCGCAACGCGGGTATCGCCCATGCCAGCGGTCGCTACGTATGGTGCGTGGACAGCGACGACTGGTTGCCGGACGGCTCGCTGGACGCGGTCGCCGACCGGCTCGAGCACACCGACCCGGACATCTTGATCACCGGGTACTCCCGGGTCTATCCCGACGGCCGGGCTGAGGAACATCCGGTCACCGGCATCGCCCCGGGCCGCCAGCTTCCGGAGGTCTTCCGCTTCGCCGACGAGCCGGGGCTGCTCGACGTGCTGTGGATCGCCTGCAACAAGATCATCAAGCGGGACCGGCTGATGGACACCGGGATCACCTTCCAGTCCGGCTGGTACGAAGACGTCTCGTTCGTGATCCCGCTGCTGGTCGCCATGGACCGGATCGCCGTGCTGGATCGCGACTGCTACGCGTACCGACAGCATTACGACGGCGCGATCACCCGGACGGTCAGCGACCGGCACTTCGACGTCTTCGACCAGTGGCAGCGGGTCTTCACCTACCTTGACGCCCACCCGGGCCGGGCCGCCGGCGTACGCCCGTTGATTTTCGGTCGGATGATCTGGCACTGCCTGCAGGTGCTCGGACACCAGCACCGGGTCCCCAGGTCCCACCGGCGGCGCTACTTCCGGCGCGTCTGTGAGCTCTACCACCGGTACCGGCCGGCCGGCGGGTACCCGGTGCCGGGCAACGGCAACGAGACGGTCAAGCACCGACTCGTCGCGGCGAACGCCTATTCTCTCTATCGAACGCTGATGGCCATCTGGTCACTGCGCAAACGGTTGCTCGGCCGGGCCGACCGGACCAGTGGAGCTGCTGGAGCCGGTGGGCGGCCGACCACAGCCGGTCGGACACCGCCGTCAGCGGCGGCGCGGCCCGGCACCGTACCCGCCCGGGATGGTGCGGTCGACGACGAAGCCGAGGAGGGGGCGATCAGGTGAGGCGCGACGCCGGCTCCGACGCCTCCGCGCCGGCCGGTAGCCGGATCACCTGGCGCCTCACCGGACTACCGGCACCCCACCCCGCCGAACGCCTCGGCCGCGCGGTGGGGTTGCGGGTGCTGCGGATACCCGGTATCCGGCGCGCGTTGGTGGTAGCCGGCACCGTGGACCGGCTACGCGACCTGCCCCACCACCCGTCGGCCGGTCAGCCGGTACGCGCTGCCACCGTGGTCGTCGTCTGGTGGCGGTACCCGGGGCTTGGCTGGTCCGGCAACGTCGGCACCTTGCCGCAGCTGCGTCGGCACCGGGTCGGGCTGCCCAGGCTGCGCCGAGGCGCGGCCACCGTCCGGCTGGCGCTCGCCGCCCCGGTGCCGCTGCGGTCGGCGGTACGGGCGGCGCTGCGCGCATTGGACGGGTCTCGGCCGATGCCCTCCCCCGGCACCACCGGTGTCACCGCGCTTGGTCCCCCGCCGGCGTACCTGCCGGCGGGGGCGACCGTGCTGACCGCCGGACCGCTGCCGGAGCGCGACGAGATCCGCGCCCACGACCTGGTGCTCGACGGCCGGGACGTCAGCGGCCCGCAGGATCCCGGCCGGGATGCCACCGGCCCGCAGGGCGAGCGCGGTGCGGCGTACGGTGTCCGGTTGGCCGGCGCCGGGCACGCGGTCACGACGCCCGCTGGCGAGCGGCTCGTGCTGATCGACGCCGAACGGATCAACCCGCGTGGCCGGCTGGCTGCCGCGTACCGGCCGGAGGCGGCAGAGATCTCTCTGGAGTTCGCCCGCGCCGACCGGTCCGGGGCCAGCAGGTTCCGCGGACCGGTCAGTGGATCGTCCCGGTACGGGTCACTGACCGGCCCCGGGCTGGACGCTGCGGCGCTGGCCGCGCTGCGGCGGGTCCGCGCGGTGCACTGTCGGCTGGTGCCCGGTGAACATCCCGAGCAGACCGCCGGGCTGCTGGTGCAGCTCGCCGCGACCGGGGTGCTCGTGCACGCCCCGGTCCTGCCGCCCGCCGTGGCCGACCTGCTCGACCCGCAGTTACGCGTGCTCGTCACCGGACAGCCGCCCGGATCAGCCGGGCCGGACGGATCAGCCGGGCCGGACGGGTCGTTGACCGTCGAGGCGCGCAGCGTACGGCAGCGCCGGGCCGCGATGCGCGGCCACGCCGCAGGGTTGCGGCTGCCCGGCCTCGCCGACGGCGGGCTGCCGGCACTCGGTCGGCCGCCATCGGTCAGCGCGGTCCTGATCACCCGACGGCCGGAGCTGGTCACCACCGCGCTGGCCGCGATCATCACGCAGACCTATCCGGAGATGGAGATCATCCTGGGACTGCACGGCATCGAGTTGCCGGAGTCGGCCCGCCGGGCGTTGTCCGACGCGGGCCGCCCGTTCGAGGTGCTGCACCTGCCGGAGTCGGTCGACTTCGGCGCCGGGCTCGCAGCGGCCACCCGGCGCGCCCGTGGCACCCTGATCACCAAGTTCGACGACGACGACAGCTACGGCGTCGAACACGTCTGGGATCTGGTGCTGGCCCGGCACTACTCCGGGGCCACCCTGGTCGGCAAGGGTGCCGAGTTCGTCCACCTGGACGATCAGGGCGTCACCCTCCGCCGACGGTCCGGCATCCCGGAGGCGTACGGCGGAGTGGTCGCCGGTGGCACGATGCTGCTCGCCAAGAGCGATCTGGAGGCTGTGGGCGGCTGGCGCCCGGTGCCCCGCTCGGTCGACCTCGGGCTGATCGAGCGGCTCCGGGCGGAGGGCGCCACCATCTACCGCACCCATCCGCTCGGCTACCTCTACCATCGGCGGCCCACCGGGCACACCTGGGATCCGGGCGAGGCGTACTTCGTGGACAGCGCGTACTCCCGCTGGACCGGCGTCCCGGCGGAGGCGATGGGCGACGAGGTCACACCACCATCGACGGCAGCGGCCAGCGGCGCAGCCGGTGCGGCAACCAGACCAGCCGGTCGCCCACCTTCGTGACCAGCCCTTCCTCGCCGAACTCGCGGGCGATGTCCAGGTCGACAGTGGTCATCTCGGCACCGTCGAGCAGCTGCTCCAGCACCGCCAGGTACGCCGGGTCGTCGATGGTCAGCAGGTTGAGCCGACCAGCCCGCCGATCCCGGACCTGGACGAAGCCGGGGCCACGCCGGTAGGTGCACTTGTCGAAGTAGAACGCGTCCCGCCAAGCGGCAGCGGCCACCGTACCCGGGTCGGATTCAGGGTCGGCGCCGGCGGAGCCAGCCGCGTCAACGGAGCCGGCTGCGCCGACGATCTCGACCGTCGCTGGCGGACGCAGATGCCCGTACACCCGCCACAGGTCGCCGTCGCCGCCCGGCAGCCGTATCGACCAGTCCACCTCGATGGCGTAGCTGGTCAACTCGCGGACCAGGACGAGCCGGCGGACCGCGTCGGCCGCCGCCACCGAGCCGGCGGCGGTGAGGTCGACGACGCCGGGCAGCGCCACCTTGCGTACCCCCCGGTCGAGCCAGTCCGCGACGGTGTCGGCGGCGAGCCCGGTGAACTCGGCCGTGCCCAGGTCGATGCCGGGAATGTCGGCGACCGCCGGATCGTGGTCCCGGTGCAGTCGGACCACGACCGGCCCGGTCGGCGGTGCCTCGATGTCGGTGCTGATCAACGCGGTGCTCCTGTCAGACGGCGGTGAGCGCGGGCTCGGGCGTGGGGTGCCCGGCGGACGTGGCCGGATCCGTTGACGCGGCTTCCGCCTGCGCGGCGGCCCGCTCCTGGTGCAGGTGGTCGATGCGGAGCAGGTCCTGGTTCATCGCCTGCGGTGCGATCTGAATGAACTGGTCGGCGTCGCTGAACAGCAGGCCGAGGTCGCTCCAGCGGGCGAGCAGCGTGGCCACCGCCTCCTCCGACGCGGAGATCCGCCGGGCCAGTGAGGCGACGCTGTGCGGCTGGTCCAGCTGCCGGAAGGCGGCGACCTCGGTCGGATCCGTCAACCGCAGCACGTGCCAGTCGAACTGCCGCCGCTCGCTGACCAGCACGATCTCGGTGCCGAGGTCGTGGTGGGTCAGCCGGCTGCGGGCGTACTCGTGCTGCCAGCCGGTGACGGCCCGGTCGAGCGTCTCGGCGAGGTCCTCGTCGATGCCCTGGGTCGGGGTGTCGAAGATGTACGCCAGGTCCATCAGCTCCGACTCGGGCAGGTCGTAGATGAGCCGGTACTGGGCGGCCGGCCGCAGGTCGGTGAAGCCGAGTTCCGGCTTGACGAAGTACGGGCTGAACCGTTCGATGGCGATCCGGGTGCTGCCGTCGGGTGGGCAGAGGTGGTGCAGGGCCGGCATCTGGTCGATGATCGACTGGTAGTCGGCGTCGGTCTCGCCGGGGAAGCCGTACAGGTAGTTCCAGGCGATGGTGATGCCGCTGGTCTCCGCGTCGCGCAGCATCCGCACGTTGAGGCAGCCGGTCACCCCCTTGTCCATGATCTTCAGCACCCGGCTGTTCAGGTTCTCGATGCCTGGCTGGACGCTGACCAGGCCGGCGTCGGCCAGGGCCTGCACCTGCGGGCCGCGCATGTTCGACTTGATCTCGTACTGCAGCCGCAGGTCGTAGTCGGATTCGGCCAGCCGGGGCAGCAGCGAGTTGACGTAGCTCATGTCGAGGATGTTGTCGACGACGAACATGTCCAGCACCTGGTGGCGCTCGACCAGCCCGATGATCTCGTCGTAGAACCGGCCGGGATGCTTGCTGCGGAACTGCATGAACGAGCCGTTGAGCCCGCAGAAGGTGCAGTGGTGCTTCTCGCCCCACCAGCAGCCGCGGGCGCCTTCCACCACCAGCCGGGGTTCGACCCAGTTGTTCGCCTTGGAGCGGGCCAGCCGCTCGAAGTAGCCGGTGTAGTCCGGGCTGACGATCTCAGCCGGCGGCAGTGGTGCGGTGCTCATCGGGTTGGCCACGTGTCGGCCGTCCGGGGTGGCCCAGCACAGGCCCTCGATGCTGGAAAAGTCGCCCTGGTTGTCCGCTGGCGCGGCCGCCAGCGCGGTGAGCAGCCGGGGAAAAGCCGCTTCGCCTTCGCCGCGTACCACGAAGTCGATGAAGGAGAAGTTGCGGTGCAGCGCCGCGCCCTGCTCGCCGTCGCAGTTCGCCCCACCGAGGGCGGTACGGATCCGGGGGTCGAGTTTCTTCACCGCCCGGGCAGTCGCCAGCGCTGCGGTGTTCTGCTGGAACGTCGAGGTGAATCCGACGAGGTCTGGTGCCCGGTCGACGATCCGGGCGGCGATCTCGTCGATGAACTCCGGCGCGGCCCGGTGCAGGTCCATGTTGCGGCTCAGGTCGCGTTCGGACATCTGGCCCTGGACGACGCGGGTGAACTCGCTGACCCGCCATTCAGGGTCGTCGTAGAGGGCGGAGGAGAAGACCCAGTCACCGCAGCCGGAGAAGTAGGTGAACAGCGAATAGTAGTAGTAGTCGCCGAGGCCGAACTCACGTCGGTCGACCACCCAGTCGACGAAATCGAGGTTGGCGTGCATCACCTCGACCTCGGCGTCCGGCATCTTCTGGCGGACGCTGTTGGTGAGGATGCCCAGTGCCAGCGACGGGACATCGATCGATGACCACGGCATGTTGACCAGCAGGATCCGCATGTGCCCTTCCCTTCTATGCGAGCCGCTACCGACGATCCCGGTCAGCGCGGGTGTCGGAGGTGGACAGGTGTGCCGGAGGTACGGAGGCGGTCAGGACCCGGTGGGGTGGCGACGGCCACGGCGATGGGATGGAGGCGGTCAGGCGATGCCGGCCAGGGCGCGACCCGCCCGCCTCCACCCCGTACGACCCGGATCAGAACTTGATCTTGACCGAGACCGTGACCGTGACGTTCGCGCTGCGAAGCTGGTCGCGGTTGCCGTTGATCGGGTCGTTCTCGACAACGTTCTTCCGCATGCCGTTCACCTCCTCTCCCGATCGGACCGAACCTGCCAACGTGCGGGGAACAGGGTCAGGCCACTGGCCGCGCCATGGCGAGCGCGACCGCCGTACCCTCCTCCTGCACGCCGTCGAAGTGCCGCTGCATGAACAGCAGCACGGTCTGCATCAGCGACAGATGGCTGCGGGCGTCGAAGTCGTCGTGCCCGGCCCGGCGGCGGACCAGCTGATGCGGAACGCGGCGGGCGGCCAGCAGGCCGGCGTACCGCTCCACCGGAGCCGGCGGGCAACGCACGTCGTCGCTGGAGACGGCGAGCAGCACCGGCGCGGTGACCTGGTCGACGTAGCTGGCCGGCGACGACCGGGCGTACGCCTCGGGAACCTGCTCCGGGGTGCCGCCGAACAGCATCACGTCGAGCGCTTGGACCGCCGGGGACGCCGCATGGAACGCTGCGGCGTAGTCGGCGATCGGGCTGATCGCCACCCCGAGACGCCACAGCCGTGGCTGCACACCGAGGGCGAGCAGGGTCAGATAGCCACCCCACGAGGTGCCCCACAGGGCGGCCCGTCCCGCCTCGATCAACCCCTCGGTCACCAGATGCTCGCGGACCGCCGCCAGATCGGCGACCTGGGTCAGCCCGACGCCGGAGCTGAAGTCGTTACGCCAGGCGGAGCCGTAGCCGCTGGACCCCCGGTAGTTGGCCCGCACCACCGCGCAGCCGGTGCTGGCCAGGATCTCCACCAGCGGGTCGTACGCGTCCCGCGCGTGCTGCGACGGTCCGCCGTGGACCAGGAAAACGGCGGGACGGGTACGCCGGTCGTCGTTCGGTGTGGTCAGCAGCACGTGGATCGGCCCGCCCGGCCCCGGCACCCACAGCTCCTGCCGCTGGTAGTCGTCGACCGTGGCGGACGCCGCCGGGTCCGGACCGGCGCCACTGTCCGGCAGCCGGACGTCACGGCCCGACCGTAGCTGCGGCGGGGTCAGCGAGTCGGTCCAGATGTAGACGACGTCGCCGTCCGGCCAGACCGCCGCGTCCAGCACACTGCCCGGCGGAGTCGGCAGCACCGCACTGGCCCGCACCGTCAGGTCGGCCTCGTGCAGGATCGTATGGGCGTGCCGATCCTGACGAATCAGGATCCGCCGGCCGTCCGGGTACCAGCTCGCGGTGATCTCGGTGTCGAACCAGCACCAGCTGTGCGGCTGTAGTCCGTCGGTCCGGGTCCAGGTCGCCGGGAAGTACCGGTCGTCCTGCTCCAGCACGAGCAGCAGCCGGGGTTGACCGCCGCCGGGGGCGAAGCCGAGCGCCCAGACCCGCCGATCCGGCTGGCCGGACACCACCCCGACCGTGGCCCCGTCGCGGCCGACCACGGTCACGGCGTCCGCGGCGGCCGGGTCGGTGCCGACCGCTGCCAGCTCACCGGTCGGGTCCAGGTCGACCAGGTACGCGTACCCGGCGGTCCGGGTGACCTCGGTGATTCGTCCGTGCGGGTCGCGCCGGTGCAGGGTCAGGCCGTCGTCGTCGGCGAGCCCGACCAGGGCGGTTCCGTCGTCGGCCATCGCGATCCCGGCGTGCCGCGCCGGCGTCACCCCGGGCAGCGCCGGAGCCGAGACCGGCGAGGTGACCTGGTCAGTGGCGCTGTTCGGGAAGTCGCGGGTACGCCAGACACCCACCCCGGCGAGGTCGTCGTCGAACCACCACACCGTCTCGCCGTCCGGGTCCAACGCGGCCCGGATCGTTCCGGTCGCCCGGTCGGTCAGCTGGGTGACCGTGTCGGTCCGGCGGTCCCAAGCCAGGATCTGGCACCGACCGTCGGCGTCGCCGACGTAGACCACCCGGTGCGGCGCGTGCTCGGCGACCGCTGGAAGTGCCGGGTAGAACAGTCGGTATTCACGGCTCATCGGCGTGCCTCCTCTGCCACGGATCCGGTCGACGTCGCGTCGGGTTCGGTCGACGTCGCGTCGTCTGGTGGGTCCTCCGCCCCGGCGCGCAGTTGGCGCAGGTTGACCGTCGTGTAGACGGCCAGCCCGGCCAGTGCGGCGGCGAAGATCAGCGCGACGGCGGTCGGGCTGTACCAGGCGACGAGCAGGCCGGCGAGCAGCGGCGCCGGGGTCTGCAGCACCTCGCCGGCGGTGCCCATCACGGTGCCGACCCGGCCCTGCAGCTCGTCCGGCGTCAATGCGATGACCCGCGACTGGAAGATGACCCCGAGCAACGGGCTGAGCAGGAAGACCAGGCCGAAGAGCAGGCCGTACGTCCAGGTCTGCCGGGCCTGCGACATGGCCGCGACCAGGGCGACCATCGCCCAGGAGGCGACGACGATGACGGTCATCGGCCGGACCCGGCTGAACACGGCGGGCGCCAACAACGCGCCGGTCAACCCGCCTACGCTGGCCACGGTCAGCACCAGGCCGATCGACGACGCGGCCGCGCCCTGCTGCCCGGCGGTCAGAATCGCGTAGTAGATGAGTGCGCCGAAGGTGAAATTGATCCCGGCAGCCCAGATGGTCACGAATCGTAGAAACGGCTGCCGCCACACGAAGCGCAAGCCGTCCCGCAGATCAGTGAGGAACGATGTGCGTTCGACACGGTCCGGGGTGAGATCGGTGCGGATCGCACCGACCAGGAATGCGGACACCACATATGACACAGCGTCCACCAGGAATGGCACCCACCGGCCTATCTGGTAGAGTGCACCACCGAAAACCGGACCGACGATCTGTACGGCATGATTGCGCGCCTCCAGCCGGGACAGCGCCTTCTTGTCGTCAGCCGGCAGCACCCGACGGATCGAGCCCGCGCCGGCCGCCTCGTAGCCGCTCTGAGCCAGCCCTTCGACGAAGGCAGCGGCAGCGAGCACCACCAGGGTCGCCGTACCGCTGGCGACCGTGACGAAGAGCACCGCCATCGTGGCGGCGGCCAGCAGTAGTGACGCCACCATCATCCGCTTGCGGGGCAACCGGTCGGCCAGTACGCCGGCCGCAGGCGCGGCGACAAGTCGACCGGCCAGGGCCAGCGCGCCCACCAGACCGGCGGCGGCGGGCGAACCGGTTATCGCGAGGGTGACCAGCGGAAAGACGATGCCGGAGGTCTGCGACCCGAGTTGGTCGACGGCCCCGGCTATCCAGTACAGCCGGAAATCCCTCTTACGATCTCCATCAGTCGGCGTTGAATCAGCGGTTGAGGCAGCGGTCATCACTTCGGCCACATCGTCGACATGAACGTCCCAAGGGGTGGTTGATTGAGACTGTCTTGGCGGGCGTAACTCAGGTGAAATAGATCGACCTACCGGCCCCTGACCGGGCCACGGACAGAAGGCTAACAGCGCCCCAACCGGAGCGCAAGCATGTCAATACTTCAAGTTAGCCCGGGAGGAACCAGCGGCTCGTTCAATCCGAACTTGAGGATAATCGTCCCGCAAATGAAGCTATGCCCACAGGCCGAATTATTACCGCCCTACCTGGGCGTAACAACGACTCGTTGTCATCTTTGCCGTTAAGTAGGCGATGTCAGCCGCAAACCCGGCATCGGCGCTGTTGTCGCGACAAGATCGACAAGGGCGGCTGGCAGCCGCTCGAGAGGGCGGGCGTCAGCCCGCGCCTCAGCTCGGCTGCGTCGGATAGGTCGACAGCGCCGCCGGCCGGGCAGCCAGCATCGGCCGGAGCGCGCCGGCCAGCAACTCGACGTCGGCGGCGGCGAGCCGCAGCAGCGGGCGGCGCAGGTAGATGCTCCACGCATGCGGCTTCGGGAACGCCGCCAACTGGTGCACCAGCGGCTGCAACTCCACCCCGCCCGGGTACGGCACCACCCCGTCGACGTCCAAGGTACAGCCGGAGACGAACCGCATCCCGGCGATCTCGACCGGCTCGCCGAAGGCGCGGACCGCGCTGGTCGCGGTCGCCGTACCGATCACCCGGCCCCGGTCCCGGGTCGGGTTGTGCCAGGCGCCCCGGGTCGCGTACAGCAGCAGCTGGTCGCCGGCGGCCAACGCGGCCACCTCAGCCCGCGGGGTCGCCGGGAACGCCATCCGCTGCTGCTCCAGCACCCAGCGGATCGCTGCCCGCTCACCGAGCACCACCAGGTACGCCGCGTTCACGCCGCTGACTCTATCGACCCGCGTCCCGGGCGTCGGCCCAGCGTCATCCCGGCACCGACCCGCCGTACCTGCTCCAGCAGGTCGCCAGTGGACCCGTCCAGGTCGATCCGGTGGCAGACGAGCCGGATCCCGGTCCGGCGGACCACGTGCGCGGTCGGACCGCCCTCCCCGGCGTAGATGAGATGACCGGTGTCCAGACTGTACGCGACGCAGTAGGCCAGCATCTGATACAAGTCGTCGACGGGCGTCCGGGTCTTGTACTTGGTGTCGGCCACCGCAGCTACCCGGCCCTCGTCCCACCAGGTCAGATCGGGGCGGATTCCGATCAGGCCGGCCTCGTCGAGGTGACCGGCCGTCTGGGTGCGCAGCTGGCCGGCGGGCAGCACGGCCCGCAGCGCGGCGGCGACGAACGACTCGAAGACCCGCGCCATGTCGAGCAGCAGGCCGTTCGCGGCCCGGTCACCGACGCGGGCGTCGAGCGACGATCCGGCGAGGACCAGCTCGGCCAGCCACAGGGCGGTGTGCAGCTGGGCGTTGCTGCGGCCCGGACGCCAGATCGGCACCGGGGCGCCGGGACGCAGCCGAGTGACACCGGGGAACCGCTCAGCCAGCTGGCCGAGCCTGCGACGTACCGACGGCACCACGCCGGGAACGCGCAGCATCCGTTCGACCGCGCTGACCAGGATGCGGTTCTCCGGCGTGTCGGCGGTGAACTCGTCGTAGCGGACTTCCAGCGGCAGCGGCTGGCCGAGCCGACGGGTCAACTGCCGGGCCGGCATCATCCGCCCGCGCAAAACCGTCGATGCGGCGTCGACCTCCTGGTAGCCGTGTCGCAGCCCGCCCCGGATCGCCCGGTCGACCTGCCGACACAGCGCCTCGGCGAGCGCCGGAGCCAGCTCGTCGCTGGCACCCACCGGCAGGCTCGCCGGCTGCCACCGGTGCGGGTTCCGCGCGTAGCCGAACAGGAACAACAGCCGCGCTACCGGCACCTTCGGCGCGACGTACACATCGAGGTCGCCGATGCGGGCGGCGCCGACGAGCCGGGTGGCGCGCAGCAGCCAACGCCCGGCTGACGGGCCCGGGCGTACCTCGACGACCGGTTGCCGGCCCGCGCGGGCCGCCGCCAGCTGCCGGGCCTGCTCGCCGGTCAGTGCCACGTTCAGCGCCGGACCGGCCTCCCGCAGCTGGATCGCCCGGATCACGGTGAGGGCTGCCGATCAGCCAGGGCGGTCCGCAGCGCGTCGAGCCCGTACCGGTCGGGTACGTCCAGGTCGTCGGCGTAGTGGTGGTCGGCGAGCAGCGGCAGGATGTCATGGCGCCAGACCCGGTCGAGGCCGTCCGGGTCGCGGTGGTCGGCCTCGTCCAGCAGGTACGTCGGCCCGACGGCGTAGTCGGCGTCGGCGAGCCGGGCGTTGAGCGCGTCGAGCAGGTCGGCGGCCTCGGTGGGCAGGTCGCGGGCGGTGAGCCAGCGATGCAGCAGGCCGGCCACCGGCGGCCGGTCGGGGTGCATCTCGACGAACGCGAAGCGGCGGCGCATCGCGGCGTCGATCTGGGCGATCGACCGGTCGGCGGTGTTCATGGTGCCGATCAGGTAGAGGTTGGCCGGCAGGGTGAAGTCCTTCGCCGAGTACTGCAGCGCGATCGGCTGGTCACGGTATTCGAGCAGGAAGTACAGCTCCCCGAAGACCTTCGCCAGGTTCCCCCGGTTGATTTCGTCGATGATCAGCACGTACGCCGTGGACGGGTGTTCCCGGGCGGCGTCGGCGAGCCGGCGCAGCGGTCCGGAGGTGAGTTTGAATCGCAGGGTGCCGTCGTCGCCGGCCTCGGGCCGGAATCCTTCGAAGAAGTCCTCGTAGGTGTACGACGGGTGGAACTGGATCAGCCGTACCGCGTGGGGTTCGGTGAGCCGGGCGGCGAGGGCGCGGGCGACGTACGTCTTGCCGGTCCCGGGTGGGCCGTACAGGATGATCTGCCGCCGCCTGGTCAGCAGCTCCCGCAGCTCCCGCAGCCAGTCGAGGTCGAGCAGCAGCGTGTCGGCCAGGTCGGCGGGGACGTCACCGAGTCGCGCTTCGGCCGCCGGCGGCGGGGTCGGGGTCGGGGTCGCCACCGGACCTGGCGGCGGCGTCGCGGGGGTGGCCGGTGCCGCGGTCGGCGCCGGTTCGCGCAGCAGCGGCGCAGCGAGGTGTTCCAGCGCGGCCAGCCCGTCGGTCAGGTCGACCACGTCGTCCTGGCTCTGCAACAGGTTGGACAGGGCGGCGGGCAGCGCCGACAGGTCCACCGGCGGGTCGAGCTCCAGCCAGCGCACCGGCCGGCGCAGGTGGGACGGCAGCTCCCCGGCGCCGGTGAAGCTGGGCGGGCCGGTGACCAATCCGAGGTGTACGTCGCCGTGGTGCGCGGTCGCCACGAAGTCCCCGTCCCGCATCAGCCGCAGGAAGGCGTTGAACTCGCCGGTCAGCTTCTCCCGTACCGAATAGCTCTTGTGCCGGTAGGCGTCGGCGACGGCCTGGGTCAGCTGCTGCTCGTCGATGCCGGGGCCGAGTTGCGGCAGTTGGGAGGCGGCCAGCGACACCCAACCTTCGGCTAGCCACTGCGGCACCAGGTCGGCGCCGTCGACGTTGCTGCCCCGGACCAGCCAGGCCCGCCGCGCGACGGGTTCAGCCGCGAGGGTGGCGGTCTCGGCGAGTCGCTCGGCGAGGAAGTCAGCGGTGATCCGCTGTTCGGCGTTCGCCCGACCGTCGACGAACTCGACACCTTCCTCGCTGAGCCGGGCCGCCAGGTCGCTACCGCGTAGCCGGGCATGCTGGTGCCTGGCGTCGGGAACCCGCCCGGAAGCGTCGAGTACGCGGTGCGCGTTGTCGACGTAGGTGTCGGCCAGTAGGTGGGCGATGTCGTCCGGCGTGCCGTCGACCAGCTCGGCCAGATCGTCGTACGCCGTCCAGGAGCCGGCCGGTACGAGCTCCAGGGTGCTGGTGATCTTCTCGAGCCGGTCGTCGTACTTCTTCCGTGCGGCCTTTCGATCTCGGACGATGCCGTTGTATCGCTTGTTGATCTCACTCAAGAGGGTGTCCGGGTCGGGAAACATGTCTAGGGCGGCCAAACCGTCGTCGGTGATCCACCACAGCGCGTCCCGTTTGATCAGCCAGCCGATGGTGGCAGCGTCGCCGGCGTAGAAGCGGGCCGCGACCGCCCAGGCCGGTGAACCGTTGCGGTGCGGTCGCATCTCGGCCTCGTTGAGATCGATCCGCTCCGCGACTTGGTCGAGCACGTCCCTGCCATGCAGCCGCTGCCCGCTGTCGCGGAGCACTTCCAGGCAGGTACGCACCAGCAGCCCGTACCGCACACCGTCAGCCACGAGCGTCACCCTTCCTTGATCTCAGGTGACCTCGCAGCCTACGACCAACGAGCCACCGACTCGAAACTCGGATGTCGGAGAGCGGAATCCCGTGATCCCATGGGGTCCGGGGGGACGATGCGGATCGTGAGTGTGAACGCCTGGGGTGGGGCGCTGGCCGACGGGCTGCTGCCCTGGCTGGCCGACTGCCCGGCGGGCGTCGTCTGTCTGCAGGAGGTGACCCGGACGCCTGGTCTGACCGGGTGGACCCGCTTCGACGATGGCGACCGCGCCCTGCCGCAGCGCGCGAACCTGTTCGACGATGTCCGCGCCGTACTGCCCCGCCACCAGGGGTTCTTCCTGACCAGTGACTCCGGGCCGGTGACCGACGCGACGGGTGCCCGGCACCGGCAGGACTTCGGCGTGGCGACGATGGTCGCCGAACGGCTGCCTGTCGTCGGTGTCGACTCGGCCTTCGTACACGGGGAGTTTGTCGCCCATGGCGAGTGGACCGTCGCGGACCGTCCACGGGTGGCGCTCGCCGTCGGCGTCGTCGGGCGCACGGACGGCCGGCGGGTGTGGGTGGTGCAGGTGCACGGGCTGCGCGACCTGGTCGGCAAGGCGGACACCCCGGCGCGCCGGGCCCAGGCGGTACGGCTGGCCGAGCTGGTTCAGCGGGTACGCGACCCGGACGATCTGGTGGTGGTGTGCGGGGATTTCAACGTGCTGCCCGACAGCGAGACGTTCGACGTGCTGGGCGGTATCGGTCTGACTGAGCTGGTCGGCGCGGCGGACACCCGTACGTCGCATTATCCGAAGCCGGTCCGGCACGCGAGCTATCTGCTCGTCTCCGACGTCGCCGCCGTCGAACGCTTCGAGATCGTGCGTCAGCCGGAAGTCTCCGACCACCGCGCCCTGCTTCTCGACCTGCGGGCCTGACCCCGTCGGGCGGCAGGTCCAGCCCTCGCATGACCACCCTGACGGCGGGTACTCGTAGGCCATGATGGGCAGCGCCAACACTCTGACGCGGTCCCGCACTCCGGTGACGGGGTCGCGTAGCAGCGGAGCCCTCGTGCGGCCAGCCGAGCACGCCGACCTGGCGACCACGGCCCGTACGCATGTGGAGTTCCTACCGGTCGGGCTGTTTCCGTCACTCGGGCCCGGATTCGTTCGTCGCTGGCACCGCACCTACCTGGACTCGCGGCACGGCGTCGGCTACGTGGTCACCGACCCGACGACACCCGACAACGACGTTGTCGGATTCCTGCTGGGTACCACCGACCAGGCCGCCCACATGGCGGCGCTGTTCGCCGACCGGCGGGCGCTGGCCGCACTGTCAGTTTCCGGCGTAGGTGCGGTGGTCCGCCGTCCATGGTTGGCCCGCCAGCTGTCCTCCCGGGTTGGACCGTGGGCCCGGCAGATCGCGCAGCGCCGGTCCGGCCAGCCGACCCCGGCGGACGCGCCGTCCGAGAATCCGCAGGTCGCGGTGATGGTCGCGGTGGCGGTGCAACCGAAGTGGCGGGGCAGTGGCATCGGGGCGGAGCTTGTCCGCCGGTTCGTTGCGGACGCCCGGCGCGCCGGGGCGGCGGAGGCGGAGCTGGTTACCCCGGTCGGGTCGGCCGGAGCGACCGGCTTCTACGAACGGCTCGGCTGGGAGCTCGGGCCGTGCTGGCACACCCGCGACGGTGACCAGCTTCAGGCCTACCGTCAGCGCCTCGTCTCCACAGTCTGATCGGACCGCCGGCCACGCCCAGGGGGCGGGTCGAGTGGGCAACGGTACGGCGTACCGCTGCGGATGGCAGCGGCCATCGCGTCGTAGCGCTCCAGGATCAGGCGTTTGGTGCGGTACTCGCCGTGCGCGTTCTCGTCCGTGTCCCGGACGACCTTGAAGGTCTCCATGATGTAGTCGACGTCGTCACGGTCCACCCCGTACAGGTGGAAGTAGGCGGCGTCGAGTTCGGCGCGGATGAGTTCACGTCGCTGCGGATCCCACCGGAACGGCGGGCCGTCGCAGCCGAGGCTCTCGGCATAACCGGCCAGATCGTCAGCGGTGTAGGCCAACTCGACAACGCGGTCAGCGATCCACGAATCCAACGATCCGAGGCAAGAGGCCAGCCGGCCACCGTCACGGTAGCCGTCGGGCGCGAGGACAGGTAGCTGCTTCATGACGTAGTACTTCAGGTGAGTCCCGGATGCCTTCTGGCGCACCACGTAGTCCAAGACGAACGAACTCATGTTGGCCTGCAGTCCAGCCGAAACGATGCTGGGCATCGCGAGCAGGTAGGTGTCCCCGACGGCCGCGAACGGGATAACGGTCGAGATCAGGGTGCGTTCGTCGGTGCTGCGGGCGATGTCGCGCCAACCCAGCAGCCAGTCGTGCCGCCAGCGCCCGGCCAGCCGCTCGTCCACCGTCTGTTTCGACACCCAGTAGCGTGGCAGCGGCAACCGCGCCGGATCTTCGTGATCGGCGTCGGTGAACCGGGGTAGCGTCCCGACGTTAAGCTGCGACTGCGTCGCCCCTTCGTATGTACCGAGCCGGTGGTCGTAGAAGTGGACCATCTTCGCCTCGTACAACGGCACCATCCGCTCACCACCCCGAACGAAGTGGTTGCCCTCCAACGCCCAGCCATCCTGGACCAGGTCGTCGTAGCCACGGAACAACCCCGAGTCGTTGGCCATGTCGAACATTCGCAGGAACGACACATCCCACGGGTTACCGTCCGGAGCGTCGTCCCGCCACAACACCGGCACCCGCCGGTAGATCCCCAACGTGATCTCCGCGTCCCGCCGGGACAGAAACACCGGACACGTCCCCGTGTTGGGGTTCAACAAGCTAATCTCCTCCGGCGACAACACGTACGCCCGCCGCGCGATCTGATCCACCTGCCGCACCCGGAACACCAACGACACCCGATCAACCGGCCGCCGCACACCCGCCACCGTCAACAGAACGAACCGGAACGAGTGATGCACCTCCGAGAAGACCCGGTCCTCGTTCTCGAAGTCGAACAGTGACACCAGACTCCGACGACGGACAAGGTCCTTGAAGAAGTCCTGGGTGGTCGCGTCGGTGGCGATCCCGGTCGGGACGATCATGCCGAGCTGGCCGCGCGGGGCGAGCAGCGTCCGGCTGGTTTCGGCGAAGACGGCGTACGTGTTGATGTCGCCGCGGCCGGTGAGCCGGTGCCGGCCGGCGGTGCGCAGCAGGTGGCTGATCCCGCTGGCGGTGCGTAGCGCCTTCGTCCAGCTTAGGTGCAGGTCACGCTCGGCGGGCTGCTCGCTGTCGGCGAGTGCGGCGATCAGCTTCTTGCGGGCAGCGGCGTTCGGCGCACCGGCGACCGCTTCGTGCTGGCCGTCGAAGAACTCCTGCTCCTGGAGTTTGACCCGCTCCCAGGGCGGGTTGGTCAGTACGCAGCTGAAGCCGCCGCGCCAGCCGGTGGCCGGGTCGAGACCGGCCCTGTCGGCGTGGACCCCGTCGGCGGGGACTTCGAAGATGTGCGGGAACTCGATGTGCCAGTGGAAGAAGCTGTACTGCCGGACCATCGTCTCGACGAGCTGCCGGGCGCGCTCGACGTCGTCGCTGCGCTCGTCGGTGGCGATGCGGGCCAGCATCGCGTTGGTGAGGCCGTACGCCCGGTTCCTGGGGATCTTCGGGGCGACGAACGCGGCGCACCAGGCGTCGGCGATCTGCCGCAGTCGGCGCCGGTGCGGGTCGAGGGTGCGGTCCCGCTGGGCTTGGATGTGCACGTCGGCAAGGGTTTCGCAGGGTGCCAGGTGGGCGATGGCGGCGGCTTCGGCGGCGAGGTCGAGGTTCCCGGCGCTGCCGGTGGTCAGTGGCCGGACACCGGGCGACTGGCTAGCGTTTTCCCGGCGTAGGGCGGTGACGACGGCTCGGTTGTCGCCGTCGAGGGCGGTGTACGCGGCGTCGGGGATGCCGGCGGCGAGTTGTGCCGGGGTGGCACCGAGCAGCGAGTTGCCGACCCGCAGGTGCGCGTCGAGGTAGCCGAGGGGTTTGCCGGGTTCGACCGCTTCCAGCCAGAGGGAGAGTTTGGCCAGTTCGACGGCCATTTCGTTGCTGTCGACGCCGTACAGGCAGCGGGTGGTGACCTTGCGCATCGCGGCCTGGACGGCGTCGGGGTGGGGTTCCAGGTCGTCGGTTTCCTCGATGGCGATGCGGCGGGCGATGCGGCGGGCCGCGCCGATGAGGAAGTGCCCGGATCCGCAGGCCGGGTCGCAGACGGTAATGCGTTCGAGGGCGGCGACGCGTTCGGCGGGGGTGTCGGCGTCGCAGGCCTCGTCGAGCAGCGGCTCCAACGTGGAGTCGAGGAGTTCGTCGACGAGGGACGGCGGGGTGTAGTAGGCGCCGGTCTTCTTCCGGTCGCTGCCCTTGACCTTGACGAAGCAGAACCTGCCGGTGTGGGCGTCCCAGCAGGGGTGCAGCTCCAGCAGTGCCTCGTACACGCTGCCGAGTTCATCCGCGCCGAGCCGCGCCCAGTCGACCCACTGCCGGCGGTCGGCCCGCCGGCCGGTCAGGACGCTGAGCTGGGTTACGGCGGTGAGCAGTGCCGAGTTGGCGAGCAGGGCGCGGCGCAGCGGCAGGTCGAGTTCGCTGGTTTCGAAGACGCCACCGAGGGCGGGCAGGCCGATCACCTGGCCGCCGGTTTCCGAGCCGAGCAGCTGGAACACCAGGGCGGTGCTCTGCCACAGGTCGCCGTGCCAGGAGTGGCGGCGGGTGTCGGCGAGGCGGCGCAACCGGCGGGAGGAGAAGTAGGTGTCGTAGCGGTCGCGGGCGGCCCGGCTGGCGTGCGGGTCGAGCAGGACGCCGCGGTCCTCGACGACCATCCAGAAGATCAGCTTGTAGACGAGCCGCAGCAGGGAGCGTTTCAGGTCGGCCAGGGTCAGCCGGCCGGCGGCGACGTCGTCGCGCAGTTGCCGGTTGTGCGGGTGGCTGAGGAAGCCCTGTCCGAGGGTTTCCAACGCTTCGTGAACGCCGTACCGCAGGCTGGTGAGGGCGCGTTCGCCCTGCTCCGCACCGTGGATGCGCCACTTTTCCAGCGGGCAGGAGGCGGCGCCGGCCTGCGGGTCGCTGATCTCGAACCGGCTGGCGTGGGCGATCCGGTAGAACAGCAGGAAGTCGGCGAACAGTTCGCCCTGGAAGATCGCCGCCAGGTCGAATTCGAGGTACGCGCTGCCGGCGAGGTTGGTGGAGTCGCGCAGTAGTCGCAGCTGCGGCCCGTTGCACAGCACCGCCCACAGGTGCTGGTCGCTCTGGTTGAGCAGCCGTTGCACCATGACGTGTGGTGCCGCGTCGGACGGGGAGCGGGTGCCGCGCGGCACTCCGGCGGCCCGCCGGTCGAGGTCGGCACCCCAGGGGGCCAGGTGCACCGGCAGGGCCTGCTGCCATCGGTGGCTGACCGGGAACGGCTGTTCGTCGACGACGATGCCGCCGGGTAGGCGTTCGATGCCGTCGAAGTCGAGGGTACGCAGCAGGGTGTGCCGCCAGTCGTCGGCGGCGCGCCGCCGGGTGCGGCGGCTGCCGGTGCCGGCCTGCTGGTCGGCGTACCGGTTGAATTCGTCGCGCAGGTAGCCGAAGTCGCGGTTGGCGATCCGGCGGACGGATTCGCCGGCGGTCAGGTGGTATGAGCGGGCGTCGATGCCGGGCACGGTCGGGTCGCCGTCGCGGATGCGGCCCAGGACGCCGCCGGGCAGCAGGCTGCCGACCAGGTTGACCGCCGAGTGCGCCAGCGCCATGCTCGCCCTCCCCAGGCCGAGCCCCCGCGTCTACATGTGGCGATCATTCAGTCACGATCAGCAATCTTTCGCTGTCGAGTAGCCGACAGATCACCGCGTGCTACCGGTCCTGCCGGGCGGCAAGTAGGTCGGTGGGCTGGTAGAGCACGTCGAGGCCACGGCAGGACGCGCCGCTGCGGGAGACGGCGACGGTCGGCACCGGCTCGTCGGTCAGCGATGCCCGGTGCCGGAACAGCGCGGACAGGTCGTGCCCGTCGAACGGCGACTGGTCGTGCCATTTGATCGAGCCGACGAAGTACAACTCGCGGGCGATCGGTGCCCGGTCGGCACCGACGATGTCGATCTCGACGTCGTTGGATCTGGTCCAGTACGCGCCGATGGCGGGTGCCGCCGGCAGCGAGTCGTCGGGCAGCAGCCGGGCGAGCGCGTCGCGGATCAGTGGCTCGACGGCCCGGCCCCGCCAGCTCGGAAAGCTCGTCCGGATGCGGGTCAGGGTCAGGTCACCCCGGCCGCGTTCGATCTCCGGCATCGCGGGGGCGAGAAACCGCAGCCAGAAGCGCAGGTACGGGTCGACGATCCGGTAGCGGCGGTCCTTCGACGGGCGGGTGGACAGCGGTAGTTCACCGGTGACGAGCCGCTTGGCCTGCAGGGTTTCCAGGGATCGTTGCAGCGACGTAGCCGACATTTCGCCGGCCGTACGGGCGATGTTGGTGAACGTCCGCTCGCCGGAGCCGATCGCGGTCAGCACCTTGCGGGCCTGGAGCTGGGCGGGGAACTCGGCGGCGAGTGACCGTTCCGCGGAGACCAGCAGCGCCGATGTCGGGTCGGCCAGTGCCGCGCCGAGGAAGTCCCAGACGCTGGCGCCGGGCGGCCATTCGGCGGCGACCAGCGGCAGTCCACCGGTGATCAGGGCGGCGTCGATCGCGTCGGCGGGTGGCAGGTCGAGCATGGTGGCGAGGTCGGCCGGGTTGAGCGGGCCGAGCACCATCTCGCGGCCACGCTGGTGGAACGGCCGACGGTAGTCGTTGAGCGCCTCCATCATCGCCAGGTCGGAGCCGATGAGGACGAGCAGCACCGGCTTGCGGGACAGCAGCCGGTCCCAGGCCCGCTGCAGGACGCCTTCGAACTGCTGCTCGGGATCCATCAGATAGGGCACTTCATCGAGGACGACGACGCTGGGAGTGTCGTCGGGCAGCGCCGCTGCCAGCAGCCGGAACGCGGCGTCCCAGTCCGACGGGTTGGCGGCGGCGATCAGGTCCCGGCCGGGCAGGGTGGATTCGGCCGCGTCGGCGACGAGTTGCCGCAGTTCGGTGGCGGTGCCGGCACCGGCGGCGGTGAAGTAGAGGTACGGCACCTGCGCGTCGTCGACGAACCGCTCGACCAGGCGGGACTTGCCGACCCGCCGCCGCCCTCGGATGAGCAGGCAGCGGCCGGGCCGGTCGTCCCGGGCCGAGGCGATGCGGTCCAGCTCGGCAGCGAGGGTGCCGAGTTCCCGGGTACGCCCAACGAAGCTCGCCACGCTAACTCCCATGTTAGTAACACCGATGTTAGTAACATCCAGGTTAGCTCAGGCGTGAACATGGCGGCACAGCCACCGCGAGGGCTGCAACATTCGGCTCAGCTACTGCAAAACTTGCCTGTACGACTGATATTGCAGAAGGCAGCAAAATTTTGCAGCAGGGAGCGGTGGTGAACCGGACAAATTCGACAGCTCTGGCCGGCGTCGCCAGCGACCAGTGGGGCATGATCAGCACAGCACAGGCCGCGCATCTCGGGATCACCGCAGTCAGGCTGGCCAGCATGGCTCGTGCCGGAGAGCTTGACCGGCTCGCCCATGGCATCTACCGCCCCGTAGGCGACCGGCGTCCGGGCGGTGCCGTAGCTGATGGAGCCGTATAGCGCCGCAGCTCAGTCTCCGGGATATCCGTCGAGGAGCCGTGCAGCGACAGCTGGTGGCAAAATAGTTGACCAGATTATTTCACCGGGACCAGGATTCAACCCAACCACACCGTTTGGCTCTGGCATCCAGCTGCTGAGATCAACATCAGGAATCGCGTTTATGATTACCGCGAACACCTTCGGATCGGCGACGTTTTCAGCACCTATAACCAGGTAGGTCTCGCCATCGTTAGCCCTGGCCCAGGCCCTCACGCTGTAGTTGTGGAACTCTGCCTGATAAACGTGGCCACTCCGGAGAGATCGAGCAATTAGGTCACATACGATCCTACGTATTTCCGCCTCCCATGCTGCGGCATGTTCTAGTTCGAGGCGTTTCCAGTCCCAGTCTGCAGGTAGCCACTTTTCGGATGATCCGCCCTCGCGCTTAACAGCTCCAGCAAGGGCTTCATAGAAGTCGGCCGGATCGCCCTCGCGTCTAAATCCGGCGGCTCCCATCCACCATGGAGCAGCGCGAACCTGTGGTCCCGCATCTGCGTGGTCTGCTTCCAACAAGCGAGTGGCAACACCGCGCCAACGACCCGTCTTGACTTTGAACCACACGCGGTCCTTCAGAGTAACGACCCTTTCAACACCTCCAGCAGCATGTGCTTCCGGTAAGCGCTGAGCCTCTACTATCAGATCATGATCATGCTCACTGAGCGATTCGGTGATAGGTGGAACTCGAAGATCAAGATTCGTCATACAGACGCGCGTTGGTCGGACGGGCTTGGCCTCACCGCTCATTCGATGAGTTTAGAGCCCAAACCCGCCCAAATCCAGACGGGCTCAGCGCCCGTCAGGCATGCCACCGTACTCGTCAAGCCGATCGGCAGGCACCCCGGTAAGGAGTGAGACAGCGGACCTGGACGAACCGTCAAGATGGCTAAGAGCAGCGCGAACGCCCTCGTTGATCTCGCTACGATGCGCCTCGATGTACTCGCGCACAGCAGCGTCGACGATGTCTTTCTTGGCCATGCCCAGAAAGTGGGCGGCGTGAGAGATGAGCTGGTCAGTACCGACGTCAACCTTGATGGGAGCGGACGTTGCAGCCATGAGGCCCCCTTCCTGTGACCTACAGTACCTTGGTACCAAAGTACCCGGCAACACCTAGCACCTAACCTCTCAACGATACTGGTCCTAGGCTGGTACGGCGACCGCGTTGCGAAGTCTGCACCTGATCATGTGAGCGTGTAGCCCCAGGCGAGGAGCTAGCAGTCAAGCTGCCAGCATGGCATATCGGTAATCTACGGACAGACAGGTGCTAAGTACCTAATCTAGCCGCTCGCACACCGGCTCGGCCGACGACGCGGCAGGCTGGCAGATGCTGCGTGACTGTCTGGAGCCGATGAACGGCGACGGCGCTGCCGGTTGAGACCGGCCGACTCATCTGACGCTTCGTCGGGCCTGTTCGGCTCGCCACAGCAGTTCGCCCTGCTCGGCGGCTGCCTCGTTGGCGGCGATCCATTCGTCGATCTCGGCCCGGTGGTCGGCGTAGTAGCGCAGCGCGACGTCGACGCTGTGCCGGGCCAGCCCGGTGCTGGCCATCATCTCGGTGACCAGCTCGTCGCCGTCCAGCTCCGGGGCTTCGGCCTTGAGCGCGTGCCGCGCGGCGATGACCTCCCACACGTCGGGGCCGCCGGCCAGCGCCGCCCGCTGCCCGGCCGGCCCGTCGCGCAGCAGGATGCCGGGGTACTTCGCGCCGTCGTACAAGCTCATGGGGCTACTCCTCCTCGTCGAGAAGAGGAAGTACGGGTCCGTCGTCGGTGACTCCGTCGGGGAGCCGGCCAGCGGCGGCGAGCCGCTCGTACGCCCAGAGCCAGTCGTCGCAGCGGCTCCGCAGGCAGGACACGCAGACCTTGAGCGTCGGCGAGTCGGTGTGGGCGGCCAGCACGTCCCGGTAGACGGCGACGAGGTCCTCGCGGACCGGCACCGCCTCCCCGACGGACGGCCCGCTGCTCACCGCGCACCCGCGTAATAGTGGTGCCGGCCGTTGGCCTGCCGCTGCGGGTCGAACCGGGCCTCGAACTGCTCGGTCTGCCATTCGCGCAGCGCGTTGCGCACCCGGTCGGCTTCGGTCCAGGCCATCCGCAGCTCACGGCGCAGCTCGTCGACCTCGTCGGCGACCCGTTCCAGGTAGCCGTACACCTCGTCGGGGTCGAGGCCGCCGCGCCAGCGGCGCGGCAGGAACCGCATGGCACGCACCGCCGGCCCGGTCAGCCGCGATCGCCGTACGCCGTTGCGTCCGCTGTTGCTCTGGTAGTCGCCGCCGGTCGCCGCCGTCAGCCGGCGCCGTACGGTCGCCGCGTTGCGCCTGAACACGTTGTGCCTCCTGGTGGGAGAGAATCGTGGAGAGGCGCCGGGGCGGGCGGGATCACGCCAACCGAGTTTGCAGACCTGGGAGCCGCGTTGCCGGGCACCCGCCCCGGGCCGTGCCACCACGATGCCGGATGCACGCGGCCCGCCGGCAGATGCATTTCTGCGGCACTTCTGATGCATTTCTGTTGCATCGCTCGCTGACCTGCACAAACAGGTGTGCGTTAACCTACCCGCATCGCCGTGGAATTTCCACGGTAAGTCGATCGCAAGAGTTATCCACAGCCCATTGCTTTGATCTTGTAGATCTGTGTGTACTACGTGCACCGTGGACATTGGTCCGACGCGACGGGAGGGCGTCCAGGTGACGGCACGGCGACAGGGCCTGGTCAGGCAGCGCAGGACGGCAGGCTTCAGCCAGGAAGGACTGGCCAGGCTCCTACAGGTCGATCGCACGACGATCGCCCGCTGGGAGCGCGGTGACACAGACCCACACCCAGCGGTACGGGCACGACTCGCCGAAGCCCTTGACCTGCCAATTGATCAGCTCGATGCGTTGCTCGCTGATGAGCCGACGAATCTCGCTCTGGACAGCACCGATTCCGGCGGTACGGTGGCATTTGGGGATACCGATGGAGGTGATCTTGTGGACCGCCGCGCTTTCACGATCAACACCGCTCTCGCCGGCCTCGGCATCGCCACACCACTGCGCGACTGGATCACATCGCCGCAGGTGCCGCAGCACCTCGGCATGGAGCACATGCAGCAGGTCTCCGAGACGATCCTGGCCTTCCGCCGTGCCGACGCGGCGGTCGGCGGTGACAGCCTGTGCGACGTCGCTATCGCCATGCACCGCCGACTCACCCGCTGGGAGCGCGAGACGAGCTACAGCCGCCAGGTCGGCGAGGCCCTGCAGGACTGCCTCGGTGACCTGGAGGTCCAGACCGGCTGGCTCGCCCTCGACGCCGAACGCCGTCAGGAGTCCCGCCACTTCCTACACGAAGCCTTCGTCCGCGCCCGGCTCCGCGACGACCCCCGGCTTGAGGTGCGTGCCCTCCAACAACTCTCGATGCTGGTACGGGATGCCAATCCATCGGAGGCGTTGCGCTTCGCTGACGCTGCCCAGCGGATCGCCGCGCCCTGGGCTACGCCCCGTCTAAAGACCCTCCTGCACCTGCGCGCGACGTTGGCCTACGCCAAGGCGGGCGATGCATCCGGCTTCGGACGCGAGCTGGTCAAGGCCAAGACCCAGTTCGACCGAGGGACGGCACTCGACGACCCGCCATACCTTCAGTTCGTCAACACGTTGGAGATGACTGGCATCGAGGGCGCCGGTCATCTCGCCCTCAACCGACCAGACCGTGCATCCAGCCTCTTCGCTGAAGGTCTCGTGGATCCCGATCCCCTCTTTCGACGGAACCTCGTCCTTACCAGGGTTGACGTCGCAGATGCCCTGTACCAGCAGGGCGATTACGTCGAAGCCGGCAGAGTCGCGAACGACGTCGTGCCGGCCGTGGCCTCGATTGAATCCCGTCGAACCCGGAAGCGACTGGCGGCCCTGCGTGCCGACCTCGGGCGGACGGCTCCCCATGTGCCGGCGGCTCGTGACTTCATCGAGGCGTACGACGCCGCCAAGGTCGCCTGACGGCCGAGCCAGCAGGAAGGCTGTCGCTGGACGAGGCGAGAGAGGTGTTGAAGGATGCCTGAGACCGTTCTCGACCTGATTGTGGTTTCTCCACAGACCGACGAGGAAGACTGGATCATCTACAGCCCTCAGATTCCCGGGCTGGCGGGCGGTCACGACAGCTTTCTACAACTTCGCGAGGATCTACCCGAAATCCTCCGCTTTGCCGGAGTCGATTTTTCTGCGCACCTCCGGACCCACGTTGAGGAGATCTACGACTCAACCGATGCCGACTACGTCATTCGAGTGGCTCAGGATCCTTATCGCAAGGACCGTGCGGCGACTGCCAACCGCCTCCGGGCAGCACTGACGGATGAGCGACAGCGGTACGACCTCCTTAGTTCGCCCCGCACCCGAACGGGCGAAGTTCTTTTCATCAGCGCGGTCGCTTCCGACACGCTCAGCGAGCTGGCGGCGCAACTCCACCCCTCCGGGGACGCTGCAGTAATTGTCTGCAGCGTGGCAGACAATTTCATCTGGACCTTCCACTTCACCAACAGCGAAGAACTCGACGAAGACGCGCGTTCTCTCGTCGATCTGGGAATCTCGGAGAGCACGACCATCGGCGAGATCATGGGGCAGCGGACCAACAGCCACCCACTGGCGGTTCTCGCGGCCTAGCCCACTAGAGACTGGATTCAAAGGAAGGCGACTTGATGGCGGTCGACGGTCTCAAGCTCGACGTCTACGACGCTGACCAGGCAAAGGTAATCCTCGACGACCTGGTCGCCGTCTACATCGAGATCTACGACGAGCCGGCCGACGCGTTCCACGGCGAGGACCGCTACCGCCGGCAGATCAACGGGCATATGACACTGCCCGGCTGGAAGCTCGTCACCGGCACAGTCGGCAACGAACTCGTCGGCTACGCCTACGGCTTCCCGCTCTCATCGGACCGCTGGTGGGCCGGGCTACTCACGCCCGTACCGGATGGCTTCACCGAGGAAGACGGGCAGCGCACCTTCGCGATCAGCGAACTCATGGTCCGCGAGTCGTGGCGGCGACAGGGCATCGCCCGCGCGCTGCACGACGCGCTGCTCGGCAACCGGCAAGAGTCCCGGGCAACCCTGCTCGCCGACCCGAAGAACGCCCCGGCGCAGGCAGCGTACGCCTCCTGGGGCTGGCGCACCGTCGCCCAGCTCCGCCCCAACTGGGACAACTCCCCCACCTACGACGTCCTCATCCTCCCACAGCGCGAGTAGGCCGCCAGACCGTGAGCGTCTGTTCGATGGGTGAAGGTCATGAGCATCCTTACTGACGTCGCCGCGATCGTGCGAGCCCGAGTCGCTGATCTCAACGTGGCCATCGGTGAGCTGTACACCGCTCGCTCAAAGATCGAGCGGGCACATTGGCAGATGGCCGCCGCTACGCGCGGCACTGATGATGCGGGCCCCTCGCAGGCGATCGCGGAGCTGGTCCGCTGCTCGGTTCGGGTCGATCATGGCGCTTCCCTCGTCATCCAAACGACCGAAAGCCTCGCGCACTTCTCCACAACGGTGCTGGGATTCCCGCTATCCGCCGAGAGCAGCGGTCGCACGCTACGGCAGCCCGAGTACCTTCGCCCGGATGCTGTGCCCACCTGGGTGCACGACGTCGCAAGCGCCGTTTACGCGCTCATGCCCGGCGGTGGCAAGACCGCCGGTGTCCTCGCACTTCCCGATGGGCGTACCCGAAGCAAGCCGATCTGGAGCGGACGACAAGGTCCGGGCGCGGGCGCGCCGGGTCTACGGCGCGATGACAAGATCAACCAGTGGCCGCGGTTGAAGTCGGCGGTCGAGCATGTCGAGGGCCACGCTGCAGCTGTCATGCGTCGCGCGGGCGCACCAACGGAGGCGGTCCTGGTCGTCAGCCAGCCGCCTTGCCCTGGGCCGTACGGCTGCAACGCGGTCCTGCCGGCCCTCCTACCCGTAAACTCTCGTCTAACGGTCTATCTCGCGAGTGCGGATGGCCAGGCCCGACTCTGGAAGACCTATATCGGCACCGGGGAAGGAACAGTCACGTGACGACATACGAGGTTACCTGGCTGGGGACGGGCCACGCCGTCGTGACCGACCCCTCGCAGATCGACGACGTGCTTGGTCCACTACACGAGGCCGGGCAGCCCTGCGTGGTCGATGTTTTTCGGTACCGCGACGGCAGGCCGGACGGTGGCGTCCAAGTCGGGGTAGGTCATGCGCACCGGTCGTTCGTGCTCTACTTTGGCGAGCCAGACGGAGGGTACGCGGTCGAGCCTGGTATTGAGCCCTGGGGTTGTGAGATCGAGTTCAGCTATGGCGGCCAGCCCACCGGCTATGATCCCTCCGAGACGCGGATCACGCCTGGTCGGGCTATCGCGCTCGTCCGCCAGTTGGTCGCTACGGACAGTCGCCCAGCCGGTGTGGATTGGGATGAATTCGTCAATCCCAACGCCACTCCGACCGACGTCCAGTGGGAATCATTAGACGTCTAATGCTAACGAACAAGACCTTAAGTAGATTTCTTATTTACTGCACTGGAAAAATCGGCAAGGGAAACCTTTGGCGCGTCAGCAGACCAAGTCCCCGCATCCGACCGTTGCACAGCGGCCCAGCTTCATCAGTGATTGGCTCCCTATGCGGAGTGGCGCGGGCCTTGGCCAGGTGGGGGGTCTAGCGGGGTTTGGTACGGCGTACTGGTGCGGACGGCATCGGCCATGGCGTCGTAGCGCTCCAGGATCAGGCGCTTCGTGCGGTACTCGCCGTGTGCCCTCTCGTCCTTCTCCCGGACAACCTTGAAGGTCTCCATGATGTAGTCGACGTCATCCCGGTCCACCCCGTACAGATGGAAATAGGCAGCGTCCAACTCGGCTCGGATCAGCTCCCGTCGACCCAGATTCCATCGGAAAGGCAACCCGTCGTCACCCAGGTCCGCAGCATAGCTTGACATGTCGTGAGCCGAATATGTCAACTCTAAAACACGGGCGCCTATCCACTTCCTCAACTCGATGTCATCGCGCAACCAAGGAGTTCGGTTCTCATATTCACTCGGCGGCAGCAGCGCAATCTGTTTCATTAAATAGTACTTCAGCGAAGTACCGGCAAATTTCTGACGCACCACATAATCAGCAACGAAGGCACTCATATTTGCCTGCAGACAAACAGCGCTTTTGGACGGCATGGCCAGCAGCAATTTGTCTCCTGCGGCAACGCGCGGAAGCGCGGCTGGGATCAGGGTGCGCTCGTCGGTGCTGCGGGCGATGTCGCGCCAACCCAGCAGCCAGTCGTGCGACCAGCGCCCGGCCAGCCGCTCGTCCACCACCTGCTTCGACACCCAATAGCGTGGCAGTGGCAGCCGCGCCGGATCGTCATGATCGGCGTCGGTGAAGCGGGGCAGCGTCCCGACGTTCAACTGCGCCTGCGTCGCACCCTCATACGTGCCCAACCGGTGGTCGTAGAAGTGCGCCATCTTCGCCTCGTACAACGGCAGCATCCGATCGTCGCCTCTGACGAAGTGGTTGCCCTCCAACGTCCAGCCGTCTGGCTCCAAGACCTCCCTCGTTCGGAAAAGCCCCGAGTCCGTGGCCATGTTGAACAGGCCTTGACTGAACGAGACACCCCACGGGTTGCCGCCCACTTTGGCCTCGTGCCACAGGACCGGAACCCGCCGGTAAATCCCCAACGTGATCTCTGCATCCCGCCGAGATAGAAACACCGGACACGTCCCCGTGTTCGGGTTCAACAAGCTGATCTCCTCCGGCGTCAACACATACGCCCGCCGCGCGATCTGATCCACCTGCCGCACCCGAAACACCAACGACACCCGATCGACCGACCGCCGCACACCCGCCACCGTCAACAACGAAAACCGGACCCGATGATCGACCCCCTGGAAAACCCGGTCCTCGTTTTCGAAGTCGAACAACGACACCAGACTCCGCCGACGCACCAGGTCCTTGAAGAAGTCCTGGGTGGTCGCATCGGTGGCGATCCCGGTCGGCACGATCATGCCGAGCTGACCGGCAGGTGCAAGGATGATGCGAGATGACTCCGCGAACATCGCGTAGGTGTTGAGCCGGCCCTGGCCGGTCAGTGGATAGCGTCCGGAGCTGCGGATCATGTGGCTGATCGCCTCGACTTCGCGGACAGCGTTCAGGTAGTCCCGGTACAGCGACTGATACGAGGGCTCTTCGGCGTGCTCCAGTGCGGCGATCGCCTTCTTCCGCGCCGAGGCGTGGGCCGCGTTCGCGATGTGTGGCGCTGGTGCCGCGAAGAACTCCTGCTCTTTGAACTCGATTTTCTCCCACGGGGGGTTGCCGAGGACGCAGGAGAAGCCGCCCTGCCAGCCGGTGGCGTCGTTGACCGGGCCGTGGTCGGGCACCCGGAAGATGTGCGGGAACTCGATGTGCCAGTGGAAGAAGCGGAACTGCCGGTGCAGCCGCTCCACCTGCTCCTCGACCGCGGCCAACTCCAGCGACGCCTCACCCTTGCCGAGCCGCTCCAACACCGCCTGCGTGATCGCCGTACCCCGGGAATCTGGGGTTTTTGGCTGCACGAACGCGGCGCACCAGGCGTCCGCGACCAGCCGGGCGTGACGGCGCTCCTGCTCCAGGACCTGCGCCCGCTTGGCCTGCACGTGCACGTCGGCCAGCGACCCCGGCTCGGCCCGGGTGATCTGGGCGGCCTCCTCGGCGAGCGTGGCGTTGCCGACCTGGACGCCGCCGCTCCACAACAGCTCCGTCTGGCCGCCGGCCTCCACCGCGTTCTGCTTCTTCAACGCGGTGGCGACCTTCCTGTCGTCGCCGGTCAACGCGGTGAACGCCGTGTCCGGGATGCCGTCGGCCAGCAGCCGGGGCGTCACCCCGAGCAGGGAGTTGCCGACCCGGATGTTGGCGTCCAGGTAGCCCAGCGGCCGGCCCGGCTCCATCGCCTCCAGCCACAGCGACACCTTCGCCAACTCGGCGGCCATCTCGTTGACGTCGACGCCGTAGATGCAACGGCCGATCACCCGGCGCAGCGCCGAGCGGACCGCCAGCGGCGTCGGCTCCAACTCATCGGTCTCCTCCGCGGCGACCCGCTTCGCGATCCGCCGGGCCGCCGCGATCAGGAAATGCCCCGACCCACACGCCGGGTCGCAGACCGTCAACTCCAGCAGCGCCGCCACCCGCTCCGGCGGGGTCGGCCGGTCGCACGCCTCGTCGATCAGCGGATCCAGCGCCGAGTCCAGCAGCGACTCCACCAGCGGCGACGGGGTGTAGTAGGAGCCGGTGGTCTTACGTTCGTTGCCGGCCAGCCGTTCCGTGCCGAACCGCCACGCCGACGCGTCCCAGCGGGGCCGCAGCTCCAGCAGCGACTCGTAGACGCTGCCCAGCTCCTCCGCGCCCAGGTGCCGGAAGTCGACCCGCTGCCGGCCGCCGCCGCGCCGCTGCGGCAGCACCGCCAGCGCCTCCATCGCCTCCAGCAGATGCCGGTTCGACAGCTTCGCCGCCGCCAACGGCCGGTCCAGCGGGCCAGGCTCGAACAGCCCGCCGATGCCCGGCAGACCCAGTCGGGGCTGGCCCGCCTCCCGGCCCAGCGAGTCGAAGACCAGGCGGACCGCCTCCCACAGGTCGCCGTGGCGGGAATGCCGCCGCCGCACCGCCAGGTCCCGCAGCCGGGCCGCCGAGAAGAACGTCGCGTAGCGTCGCCGGGTCGCCGCGTCCGCCTGCGGGTCCAGCAGCGAATCCCGGTCCTCGGCGACGAACCAGAACAACAGCCGGTAGATCACCCGCAGCAGCGACCGTTTCACGTCCTCCAGGCGCAGCGTCGCGTCGGCGACCTGGCCGCGCAGCGCGGCGTTCTCCGGATGGGTCAGCAAACCGGTGCCGAGGATCTCCAGCGCCCGTTCCACCCCGTCGCGCAGCTGCTCCAACGCGCGTTCGCCCTGCTTGGCGCCGGCCGCCCGCCACTGCTCCAGCACACACGACACCGGCCCGGCCGCCGGATCGGCCGGACGCATCCGGGACGCGTGCGCCAGCCGGTACAGCAGCACGAAATCGGCGAACAGCTCCCCGTCGAAAATCGCCTCCAGGTCGAACTCGATCGACGCCGAACCGACCAGCGTCGTCGAATCCCGCAGCAGCCGCAGCTTCTGCCCGTTCGACAGCACCGCCCACAGGTGCCGGTCGCTGCGGTTCAGCAGCTGCTGCACCATCGAATGCGGGGCGGCACCGGCCGCGCCGCGCACCCGCGCCGTCCGCCGGTCCAGGTCTACCCCCCAGCCGAGCAGATGCACCGGTACGGCGTCCCACCGGTGCGACACCGGGAACGTCAACTCGTCGACGGCGATCCCACCGGTCACCGGCGTCAACGGGTCGAAACCCAGCTCCCGCAGCAGCACCAGCAGCCAGCGTTCCCGGGTCAGCCGGGCCGGTGCCCCGTCGCCGGCCCGCTCCCGCTGCCGGCTGAAGTCCCGCCACACCTCCTGCAGATAGGCGAACGACCGGTTGGCGTAGCGGCGCACCGACTCACCCGACTGCAGGCCGTACGCGGCCGGGTCCATCCCCGGCAGCTCCCGGTCGCCGTGGCCGATGCGCTGCAGCAGACCGCCGGGCAGCAGGCCGCCGTCGACCCGTACCGCCGGATAGACCACCGCGCCGCTCATCACTGCTGCCCTTCGGGAAGGTAGAGGTAGACGCCGAGCACGTCGGCCGGTTTCTGCGCGGTCACCGTGACCTGTCGGCGGACCCGCTGCCCGACCGCCTCCCGGACCCGCAGATGCGCGGCCCGCAACCGGTCGGCGAGCTCGTCGGCGGTCGCCGACAGATGGTCGGTGACCGCGTCGAGCTGGCCGACGACCCGGGCCAGCAGCGGTGCCGCCGTGTCCGGCAGCACGTTGCCGGTCGGCGTCGCCGACAGCAGCGCCGCCGTCTCCTCCTCGGTCAGCCACTCGGCCGCCTGCGGGGCACCCCGGAACGCCAGCACCCGCGCCTCCTCGGCGACCATCGGGCGCGGCTCACCGCCCGCCGCCGCGCCGGCCGGCAACGTCAGATGCAGCCGGAACCGCACCAGCAGCAGCGTCGTGCGTTTCGACACGGCGGCGGTACGCATCACCCCGGCCCGCCGCGCCGGCCGCTTCTCCGCCGACAGCTTGTCCGCCGGCAGCGACGGATTCAGCGCCGACTCCAACACCTGCCGGGCCAGCGCCGACACGTACGGGTCGGTCCGGTCCAGATGTGCCGCGCCCGGCGGCGTCGGCAGCTCACGGCGCAGCTGCAACACCCCGGCCTTGCCCTGCCCCGCCTTCGTCGGCCGGGGTGGGAAGGCGTCGGTGACCTGGCCGGGCAGCCCGGCCAGGTCGGCGTCGAACCCGTACGGCCGCTCGACCACGTCGGCACCGAACGCGGCCAGCGCGGTCGCCGCGAACTCGGCCACCTCGGCCGGAGTGCCCAGACTGGCCCGGATCTCGGCCAACTCGTCGGCCACCTCGGCCGGTTTGATCGCCCGCTGGGCGTACTTGGTGCGCGACTCCTTCTCCCGCTCGGCCGCCGAGTCCCACTGCCGGTGCAGCTCCTCACGCGGGCCGGCGGCCAGCGCGTCGATGGTCAACTGCTCCGGCTGCTCCGGCGCCACCAGCAGCTCGTGGGCGATCGTCTGCAGGACGTCGTCGCTGGCGTCCGGCACCGGCACCGAGATGCCCAACGTCTCGCGGATCCGGTTGTGCTTGCGCAGCAGCACCTTCAGCACGATCTCGTCGATCCGGTTGTCCGCGCCGTAGATCATCACCGCGCGTACCGTCGGGGCGACCTGGCCGAACCGGTCGACCCGGCCCTCCCGCTGCTCGTGCCGGGTCGGGTTCCAGGCCAGGTCGTAGTGCACCACCGCCTGGAACCGTTCCTGCAGGTTGACCCCCTCGGACAGGCAGTCGGTGGCGACCAGCACCGGGCGACGGCTGGTGTCGGCGGTCAACTCGGCGATCCGGGCCGCCCGCTCCTCCGGCGGCAACGCCCCGGTGACGCAGCCGACCGCGAAGTTGCGGCCCAACGCCGCCTCCAGCCGCTGCGCGACGTACTCAGCGGTGTCGATGTAGCGACAGAACACCACCGGGTTGAACCCGTCGCCGAGCAGCGTCTTGACCTCCTTGACCAGCAAGGTCAGTTTGGCGTCGCCGGCCCCGGCCAGCGCCTCGGCGCGCCGGGCGAACTCGCGCAGCCGGCGCTGCTCGGCACTGCCGCCGCCACCGTCCGCTCCTGGGTCCGCGCCCGGGGTCGCGTCGGCCGACTCCTGGGTCTCGTCGTCGGGCAGATCCAGCACCGCCGCCCTGCCCAGAGTGTCCGCGTCCTCGGCGCTGTCGGCGTCGGCGTTCGCCGCCCGGGTCCGCAGCGTCGCCGCCGCCGCGGCCGGCGACGACGCCAACGCCCGCAGCAACGCCAACGCCGACCAGTACCGCACCCGCTGGCGCACCTGCCCGCCGAGCGGATCCCGCACCACCTGCCGGGCGTACGCCACCACGTCGTCGAACAGGTCGCGGTACTCGCCGGACAGCCGGTAGGCGCGCTCGGTGGTGTGCCGGTCCTCCGGGAACGGGGTGTCCTCCAGGAAGCCCCGGATGTCGGCGCGGCGGCGCTGCACGAAATGCCGGGCCAGCCGTTCCCGACCCGCAACCTGGTTAAGGTCTACTGTGGCCAGCTCCGGATCCAGCAGCCCCAGCAGGTTGCGGAACCCGGTGTCCTTGCCGCTGTGCGGCGTCGCCGTCACCAGGATCAACTGCCGGGCCGGGTCGGCGGCCAACCGGCGTACCAACTCGTAGCGCAACATCCGGGACTTGCCGGCCCGGCGGTCGTCGTCCGGCACGCAGCCGTGCGCCTCGTCGACGATGACCAGGTTGGGGCAGCCGCGGACGAACTGCTCGCGCAGCTCCGGCCGCTTGATGAAATCAGTGGAGACCACCACGTGCCGGTAGCGGTCGAACACCGAATCGGTCGAGCCGACCAGCGACGCCTGCAACCGGCGTACGGTGCCCGGCAGCACCAGCTCGGCGGCGATGCCGAACTTGGCCGCCAACTCCCGCTGCCACTGCTCGGCCAACGCCGGGCTGCACAGCACCGCCAACCCGTCCGCGTCGCCCTGGGCCAGCAGCTCGGCCGCGATCAACCCACTTTCGACGGTCTTGCCGATACCGACGTCATCGGCGATCAGCATCCGCACCGGGTCCTGACGCAACGCCATCAGCAGCGGCACCAGCTGGTACGGCCGGGGCTCCACCGCCACCGCGCCCAACGACCGGAACGGCCCGCCGGAGGAGCGGAACCCGATCCGCAGCGCCGTCCGCAGCAGGCCGGCCCGGCTGGCGTTGCCGGCATCGGTCGGATCCGGGTACGCGAACGTCGCCGACCGGACCTCCTCGACATCCGGCAGTACCGCCGCGCGTTCGTCGTCCGCCCCGCCGAGCGGACGCAGCACCAGCACCTCCGGCTCCGACTCGGGCAGCACCACCCACTCCCGGCCCCGCGCCGTGACCAACGTCCCCGGCTCGAACCGCTGCGCCGCCACCGTCACGCACTGCCTCCCTGCCGCCGCCCGAACACGCCGGGATACCGACCCACCACGCTCTGCCAGTCACCGGCGGTCACCCGGATCGGGGTCCAGCCGGCGTCGATCACACTTTCTTCGGCGTCCACGTCCCGCCCGGCACCCGGCTGCACGCCCGGCTCATCGACGAAGACCACCGCCCGCTGCTGCCGGTAGGTCAGATCCGGCCGGGCCCCCGCCACCGGATCCGCCACCGGATCCGGCCCCCGGTACGACTCGCGCGCCAGCCAGGCCACGAACTCGGCGACCGGCCCGTCGACGCTACCGGCACCAGCCGCCCCGTCGCTGCCCACTGGTGGGCAGTCGCCGCCCGGCGGCTGGCCGGCCGCCAGCCGCTCGGCCGTCGCCGCCGCGAACGACACCAACAACTGCGCCACCAGGTGCCGGTTGATCCGCCGGTGAAACCCCTGATTCGAGTACGACAACAGACAGTCGTAGCAGCCCTGGACACAGTGGTCGGCACCGGCATCCGGCTGGTCCACATCGACCCCGGTCGGGTCGAAGTGCGCGATCTCCAACGCCTTCGCCGCCACCCGGGCGACCGCGTGCGGCTCCTCGACCAGCCGACGCAGCACCCCCGCCCCGCCCTCGGCGCTCTCGATGAACAGCATCCGGCCACGGTCATCCGGATCCGGCAGCAGCTCACCGGTCAGCTCCGAATCCTCCAGCTGGAAATGCGCCTCGATGCCGCGTTCCACCGCGTACAGCAGGGTCACCGCCATGTCGTCGGGCACCCGCTCGGCCAGCCGCAGCACCAGGATGTTGCGCCGGTCCTGCACGTACGGGATCACCCGCTCCGGCGCGGCCACCTTGTCGATCGCCGTGATCGCCGCCTCGTCCGAGGTCAGCTCCTCGTCGTCGGCCCGGTTCTTCTCCGTCGCCTTACGCTCGGACAGCCAGTCACCGGTCGCCGGATCCAGGAAGAAGCCCCGGACGCTGGCCTCCTTGCGGCGACGCAACCCCAGATTGGCCCGCCGCACCGTCGCCGCGTCGCCGTAGACCAGCTCGGCCAGCGGGCTGCCGTCGGCGGTGGTCACCGCCGCCGTCAACCGGCCCGGCCGCCGACCATGATCATGGAAGCGGTACGACGTCTCGATCTCGAACAGCGACCGACGCCGCTCCTCCTCGTCCGACGAGATCCGCTCCCGCCGCTGCGTGCGGACCGTGTACAGGCGCAGCAGATTGGTGTCCGTCGCCCCCAGCCCCTGCCCGCAGTTCACACACACGTCCCAGCCAACCTCGTCGTCGTGCAGATGCCCGCACTCGGCGCACCGCCGCGCCGACGAGGTCAACACCCCGTCGGCGTTCGACGCCACCTGATGCAGCTGCACGCCGCGCACCAGGTAGCGGGCACCCTCGTGGTAGATCAACGCACCGGGGCCGAACTCGCTGATCCCGATGAACCGGGGCCGGTGGATGTAGTCGCCCTTGCGTCCGCCGGCCAGGCCCGGCACGTACGCGGCCAGCGGCAGCCGGGGGAACGAGTAGCCGGGCAGGAAACCCTCCGACGCCAGGTAGCGGAACGTGTAGAAGTCGGTCTGCGGTTCGTCGGAGTCCTCGTTGGCCAGCAGGTTCAGCTGCACCCGGGCGTCGTTGGCCCGCCGGCTCGCCTCGTCCCGGGCCTTGCCGGTCACGTTTGTGTCCACCGCCCGGCGGTTCTGCACCTCGTACTCACGCAGCGCCGCCTGGTAGAGCTGCCGCCAGCGGCCCAACGCCGCGTCGAACTCGTCGTACGCCTGCTCCACCGTGTCGGCGACCCAGCGGTCCCGCCACCAGGGAGCCCCGGCAAGCGCCCCGCCTGGGGTCCCGCCGGACGCCCCGTCGACGTCGCCGGCCAGGACGGCTTCCGCACGGGCCAGCGCCCGCTTACGGGCGTCGTCGTCGCGCAGCTTGCGGACGAACTCCGGCGAAATCCGCAGCGACGGCGCCTCCCCGCCGGTCTCCAACAGCCGCACCAGCGAACTGGGCAGCTCGGCCCCGGTCTCGGCCAGCCAGATCGCCTGCACGTGCGACCGCACCAGATCCTCGTTGGCCAGATCGAGCCGGGGCGCCTGCACCGCACCGCCGACCATCAGCTGCGGGCGTCGGAAATAGAACTGGTCGTGTGCGTTGCCCGTCGAGCAGTAGGTGACCACCAGCGCCGGCTGCCCGGACCGGCCGGCCCGCCCGGCCCGCTGGGCGTAGTTGGCCGGCGTCGGCGGCACGTTGCGCATCGCCACCGCGTTGAGGTCCTTGATGTCGACGCCCAGCTCCATCGTCGGCGAGCAGAACAGCAGCGGCAGCGCCGCTTCCTGGAACTGCTTCTCCCGCTTCTGCCGGTCCGCCGCCTCCACCTGGGCGGTGTGTTCCTTCGCCTGCAGCCCGGCCAGCAGATGCGAGGTGTCCCGGTACAGGTCCCGGAAAAAGGTGTTGACCCGGGCACCGGCCTCACCGGAGAGCACCTTGCGGACCCGGTCCTCCGCGCCCACCGTGCCGTCCCCGGCCTGCCAGATCAGCGCGTCCGACTTCAGCCGGTAGCCGCTGACCAGGTCGTCGCCCTCCGGTGGCACCTCGATGACCAGGGTCGCCTCGGCCAGCACCGCCAGCAGGTCGCGGATCATGTCCTGCGCGTCGGCGACTGTGCAGCCGTCCTTGCCGTACTGGCGGATCAGGTACTTGCCGAACGCGCCCCGGCCGGACAAGTGCAGCAGTTTGCGCCGCTCGCCCTTGCCGCTCGGCTTCGGGTAGGCGACCCCGGCGACGACCGCCCGCTCCCGTTCACCCAGCTTCCACGGCTCGGCCAGCTGCTGGCGGGACAGCCGGTCGATCTCGTCGAAACCGTCCTGGGTCAGGCACCGTACGTCGATCGCCAGGTTGCGGCGCAGCTCGTCCAGCAGCGTCGAGGCCACGTCATGGCGGCGTTCCGGTTTGTCGTCGCGCAGCAGATGGTGGCTGCGCGACCAGATCTCCTCGTCGACGGCTACCTCGTCGAGGTAGCGGTAGCCGATCCGCAGCAGGCCGGTCTGCTCCAGGTTCGGCATGGTGACCCGCCAGCCGCGTTCCAGATCGAGGTAGAGCCGGTAGTTCACCACCTCGCGCAGCGCCCGCCAGATCTCGTCCTTGCCGTACCGCACCTCCGGGGTCCGGGCAAACTGCCCCAACTCCAGCCGCAACGCCTCGGTGACCTGCTGCGCCACCCGCTCGTGGGTCAACCCGTCCGGGGCCGCCGCCACCGCCCGGTACAGCGCGCCGCGCAGCTGCACCACCTGGACGAAATCGTTGAAGTGCCCGGCCTGCAGCGAGGCGTCCTGCCGGTTGTCGACGAAGGCGAGCAGCTTGCGGGCCTCCGCCGGCAGCTGCGGGGCGGCCCGCAACGCGCGTACCACGCTCGCCCCGACCACCGACAACGCCGAGCTGCGGCCCTCCACGGACAGCTTCGCCAGCTGGGCGAAGTCCTTGCCCCGCTGCCGTTCGTAGGACACCTGGCAGCGCAGGCAGAACCGGAACGGCGACGAGATCCAGGCCGCCGGCACCCCCTGCCCCGGTGCCTGCTCGGTGCCCATCGGGTCGAGATGCACCAGCTCCGGCAGGTGGCGTTCCTTCGTCGGGGCCACGATGGTGCGGCCGTCGTCGGCCAGCAGCGTCCACGAGTACGGCAGCCGGGCGTCGCTGAGCACGGTGTCGAGATCCGCCGGCCACGGCTGGTCGTCGCTGATGTAGAGGTAGCCGGCGTCACCGGTGGCCGACTCCACCTCGCTGCCCGCCTCGAAGCCGTGGTCGGCGCGCCGGACGATCAGATAGTCCTGGCCGCATTCGCGGCAGAAGGCCAACGGCACCAGCGCCTTCGACTGGTCGACCGTGCTGGTCGGGGAGAGCGCCTGGTAGCGGCTGGTCACATGCCGCACCGACGGCGGCTCGATCGTGGTGTAGACGTTGTCGCCCTTGGACAGAAACTGGTGCAGCCGGAACGCGAAGAACGGCCGCCCGGTCCCCGGGTCGTCGAGCCCCGCACCGGCGGCCAGCACCGCCTCGATCGCGGTGGCGCACTCCCGGCCCGGCACCCCGGTCAGCTCGGCGAGCAGGTCCGCGGCCTGCGGGACCGTCCGGGGCCGGCGCAGCCGCACCGGCCGGCCGGTGACCGGGTCGGGCTCCACCCCGAACGCGCCCTCGACCCACGCCGCCAACGGATCGGTACGTAATCCGTCGACGTCCGGCTGTGGCGGCTCGACGGCGGCCCACCGCAGGACCCGGTCACGCAGACCGGCGGGGTCCGCGCCGGTGCCTGCCGGCGCTCCGGTGGCCGGAGCGCCGCCGACCGGTGCGCTGGTGGCCGGTGCGCTGGTGGCCGGTGCGCTGGTGGCCCGCTCCAGCGTCTCGACGATCACGTGGCCGGGTTCGACGGTGGTGCCGAACAGCCGGCTCGCCACCTCGGCCACCTTGATCCGCTGGTCTGCGCCGGTGGTGTCGGAGGCCATCGTCGCCGAGGTGCCGACGCACTGCACCTGCGGCGCGGCGAAGGCGTCCCGGGCCCGGCGGACCAGGAACGCCACGTCGGCACCCTGCCGGCCGCGATAGGTGTGCAGCTCGTCGAGGACCAGGAACCACAGGCCACGGGCGGCCCGGGTCAACGGGCCGCGTTCGGCGTGCCGGGTCAGCACCAGCTCCAACATCACGTAGTTGGTGAGCAGGATGTCCGGCGGGTCAGCGAGGATCCGCCGCCGCTCATCGGTGTTCTCCTGCCCGGTGTAGCGGGCGAACCGCACCGGCGGGGTCCCGCCCGGCGGGCCCCAGCTGAGAAACTTCGTCAGCTCGTTGAGCTGGCTGTTGGCCAGCGCGTTCATCGGATAGACGATGATCGCCTTCACCCCGGGCCGGTAGGTGCCGTCGGCCTTGGCCCGCAGCACCCGGTCGACGATCGGCACGATGTACGACAGGCTCTTGCCGGAACCGGTGCCGGTAGTCAGCACGTAGCTGTGCCGGTCCCGGGCGATCTCGATCGCTTCCCGCTGGTGCTGGTGCAGCCGCAGCGGCCGCGCCCCCGGGTCGTCCGGCTGGCGCTTGATCCGGAAGATCCGCTCGTTGTCGGGGTGCAGCAGGCCCTGCTGGACCAGCTCGTCGACCCTGCCGCCGGAGGCGAAGTTGGGGTTGAGCGACAGGAACGGTGCCGGCCACTGGTAGCCCTGGGCGGTCAACTCCGCGATGTGTTCGGCGATCTTCGGGTCGCGGGGGTCGACGAAGCTGGACGTGAACTCCTTGTAGTCCTCGATGAGCTTGTCGCGTACATCGAAGACGTCCACCACTGCTCCCCGGCCCGGCACCACTGACAGTCCGTCGATTCAATCACTGGCCGGGTACGCACGGTAAGTCCCGTCATCTGGTGCATTCCCGACCCGATCATCCGAGTCGACCACGCCACCCGGTTGATCCACTCCAGTTCACCGGGTTGCTTACTTACGGGCAGAACGGTGCCCGCCAAGGGCGATCAGGATGATCGCCACCACTGCCGAGCCGCCGGATACGACGCCTCCCCAGCCCGAAAGGCCGGCCAGTCTGCCGACCGCCCGTGACGCACCTCGGCGAGCCCTCCACCGCGACGTGGGACGATACTCGCTGTTTCGACGTCGCATGAAGACCTCAGCAGCGGCGAACGGGAGCGATCATCGGTCGCATTCAGCCTCACACAGCGACCCAACGGCGGCCCAAGTGTCACCGAGGTGAGGCGTACGCACCCTGAAACCGACACGTGAGGTATCTCAGCCTCACCTCGACGAGGCGTCCACAGCGGGGGGTAGCCCCGGCCATATCGGCCGAGGCTACCTCTGAACGGTACGTATCAGGTGAACGGACGGATCAGGCCGGAGAGATACCTTCGGCGAAGTCGTACAGGCTCTTGATGTCGTTGTCGAAGTACGGGCCGTCGAACTGACCGTTGCCCGGGTTGTCACCGTGGCTTACCACGCTGTTGATGTACCCGTAGCCGGTCGAGTCGTTGTATTCCTGCAGCCAAGGTCCGCCGCTGGAACCGTAGGTCATGTTGCAGTACATCCGGATCTGCTGGCCGCCGGGGTTCCACGTGGTTCCCTGGCAGTAGTACTGACTCTCGCCGCCACCCAGGTTGGACGGGTAACCGAGAGCGGTGACATAGACGCTGTAGCTGTAGTTCCAGCGCAGCCCGTGGCCACCGACCGTGTCGACGACCTTGGCACCGTAGATGCCGCCGTTGTTCATGATGGCGATGCCCATGTCCTCGGCGTAGCTGCCGCTGTTGATCCAGGCGGTACGGGTGTTGAGGCTGGACGCCACGAACGTGCCGAACGGGCGCGAGCCGTTGCGGTACCGCGGGACGAACTGCCAGTTGCTGTACCACTGTCCGCCAGGGCCCTGGTGGACGCAGTGCCCGGCGGTCATGACCAGCCGACGCTTGCCGCTGGCGACGGTGCTGGCCGAGCAGGAGGCGGTACCCCCGGTGGGGGTGGTGAAGTAGACCTTGCCGACGGCCTGCGACTCGTTGAGCATCAGTCCGACGTCACCGCGGTTGCCGAGGCTCGGCGCGACCGGCGCCACCGCACCCGCCGGCCCGTTGGGCTTGGCGTCGGCGATCGTCGATTCGGCACCCTTCGCCGACCTCGCGAAGGTCAGGTCGACCGCCGATGCCATCCGCTCCTCGGTCCAGAAGTCGGTGACCTCCTTCGCGATCTTGGCGTTGGTGATCGCCCGGCCGTCGAGAGTGCGGGCGATGGCGCTCGTGTTGCCGTCCGACTTGAACGGCGACGACTCCGCCTGGGCGGCCGGCGCGCCGGTGACGACCAGCGCGAGTGCCAGGCCGGCCATCGCCGACCAGCGCAGTGTGGATTTCAAGAGACCCTCCCTTGTCTTGGTACCCATCTGGGCGCTAGCAGCGTATTGGCAGATTTTCATTGATCACAATGGAAGTGGAATGACTGATCACGGACACTCCCAAAACCCGCCGCTTGAGCTGGGTAGATGTGGACCAGAATCATTGGATCCAACTTCACCAAACGCTTCGACGTCATGTGAGCAGGGAGCACCACAGAGAAGCAGAGATTTCACGTCTCATTTATCTCATAGCATCGCGAAATACATCCGAAATACAAGCCATGTGATTTTCCGGACCTAGCGACGAACATTTGTGGCAGGAATCAGACGGCGTGTTTCAGAGCTGACCGGTAGCAGTCAGAAGAGAGCCCGTCGACAACGGAGGGAACGAGCGAACCAGGCCGACCCGGTCGGCCTGGTCGGCCTGGCTAGCTGATCTGGTTGACCGGGCTGTCCGGGGTGACCGGGCCGAGCACGACGGTGCCATCCGGCTCGACCCGCCAGCCCGGGTTACAGGCGACCTCCCAGACCGTGCCGTTCGGGTCGGCGAAGTGCCCGTGGTAGCCGCCGAAGTCAGCCGGCTGGCCCGGCTTGAGGATCGTCCCGCCGGCCGTCTGTGCCTCGGTCAGCACCCGGTCGACGTCGTCCGGCGTCGGCACGTTGTGCGCCAGCGTGAAGCCGCCCGGCCGGGTCTGAACCGCCGCAGCCGGGTCGATGTCCCGGCCGAAGGCGTCCGCGTCGAACAGGCCGAGCATCAGGCCCGGACCGATCTGAAAAAAGATGATCTCGCCCGGTACGTCGAGCGTAGTCATCCTTTTGGTCAACCGCTTGTTTGGCTTGCCCGCCGGGGCGGAGGAGGGGGCCGGCCAGCTCGATCCAGCGTCGGCAGACTCCGGGCCACCGTGGTTCAGCGCCGGGCAACCACAGAGCCGACAATGGTCCGGAGCCGGTCCGCTCACCGGCAGGAGGAGAGTCGGGAAGATGGCGTTGCTGAACCCCACGCGACTGACCGGCCGGCCGGCGGCGGTCACCGTCGGCGACCAGTCGATGTCCGGCGACGACCTGCTCGAAGCCGCGACCGCCGTCGCCAGGCAGATCGCCGGCGCCGACACCGTCGCGGTCGACGCCACCGCCAGCCTCGACACGGTCGTCGCGCTCACCGGTTGCCTGCTGGCCGGCACCACGCTGGTCCCCGTACCGCCGGACGCCGGCCCGGTCGAACGCGGTCACATCCTGCGCGACTCCGGCGCTCAACTGCTGCTTGGCCCCAACCCGACGAGGCCGGTCGGGATCGGCTCCGACCAGGACGGCTCCGACCAGGGCGGGCCCGGCCAGCGCCGGACCGTCGGGTCCGACGCCCCCGCGCTGATCCTCTACACCAGCGGCACCACCGGCGCACCGAAGGGTGTACCGGTGACCAGCGCCAACATCGCCGCCGACCTCGACGCCCTCGCCGAGGCCTGGGCGTGGACGCCGGACGACACCCTGGTCCACGGCCTGCCGCTGTTTCACGTACACGGTCTGGTGCTCGGCGTCATCGGCGCACTACGCGTCGGCTGCCGGCTGGTGCACACCGGCCGGCCCACCCCTGGGGCGTACGCCGCCGCCGGTGGCACGCTGTACTTCGGCGTACCGACGATCTGGTCCCGGATCTGCGCCGACCGGCCCTCCGCCCGGGCGTTGCGCGCCGCCCGGCTCCTCGTCTCCGGTTCGGCGGCCCTGCCCGCCCCGGTCTTTCACACCCTGGCCGAGCTCACCGGGCAGGCACCGGTCGAACGGTACGGAATGACCGAAACCTTGATCACGGTCAGCAGCCGCGCCGACGGCGAGCGGCGACCCGGCTGGGTCGGTACGCCGCTCGCCGGCGTACACACCCGGCTGGCCAGTGAGGACGGCGAGCGGTTGCCGGCGGACGGCGAGACCATCGGCGAACTGCAGGTTCGCGGCCCGATGGTGTTCGACGGTTACCTCGGCGCCGCCGGGCGCGGCGACTTCACCCCGGACGGCTGGTTCCGCACCGGCGACGTCGCGGCAATCGACCGGGCCGGCTGGCACCGAATCGTCGGCCGTGCCTCGACCGACCTGATCAAGAGCGGTGGTTACCGGATCGGTGCCGGCGAGGTGGAGAACGTGCTGCTGACCCATCCGGCGGTACGCGAGGCGGCGGTCATCGGCGCACCCGACGCCGACCTCGGGCAACGGGTCGTCGCGTACGTGGTGGCCGAGGGCGTGTCCCCGCAGTCGCTGATCGACTTCGTGGCCACCGAACTCTCCACCCACAAGCGACCACGCGAGGTGCGCATCGTGGACGACCTGCCACGCAACGCGATGGGTAAGGTGCAGAAGAAGCTGCTGCACGACGAACGCCGGTGACATCCGGCCACTACCGACAGTCACCACATCGACATCAGCCGAACGGCTGATGTCGAGCGTTCAAGGTCGTTGCCATAAGTTTTCTTTACTTGCGGCTCAAGAAATCATCATTTCTGGCGCTGAAGTTGATTCTTGATTGAACCGCTCCCTAACGTGTGCGTATGGCCCGGGACGACCAGTCGTCCGCTCCCGGCAAACCCCCGCCGGCACCGTCGTGCCCGAGCCTAATACAGACATCACAGCACGGTGAGCATTCGGAAGGTGTGCACATGGGACAACCGGCTCACAGACGCGCCGCCAGACCCGCGAAGGGCGGACGGGCGCGCCGCGCCGTCATCGCGGTCGCGACCCTGTCCGCCTTCGGGGTCCTGATCGCTGTCAGCCAGATCTCCAGTGCTGGAACGGATCGCAAGGCCAGCGAGCAGGTCAACGGACTCGATGTGCTCGGTACCGGATGTGACGACAGTTCGTTGGACCCGCACGACGGTTTCCAGGTGGGCAGCCGCTGCGTCTCGACGGCGTTCGGCGAGGTCGGTGCGGCGGAGCAGAACCCGACGCTGCTGATCACCGAGTCGCCGGAATCGGTCGGCGTCGGCGAACCGTTCCAACTACGGGTCAGCACCCGCAACCTGGTCCGGGACCGCTTCCTGCCGGCGGCTCAGGGCGGGTACTACGTGGAGTCCGCGCTGCTGACCGGTGACGGGCTGACCCGCGGCCACTTCCACACCGCCTGCCGAATGCTGACCAGCACCACCGAGGCACTCGACCCGGAGCCGGTGCCGGCCTTCTTCGTCGCGACCGAGGACGGTGGCGGCGGTGCCGAGCCGGATGTGGTCACCATCCAGGTGCCCGGGCTGCCTCAGGAGGGAATCGCCCAGTGCGCATCGTGGGCCGGTGACGGATCGCACCGGATCCCGATGATGCAGCGGGCCAACCAGACCCCGGCAATCGACGCCGTCCGTATCGAGGTCCGAGCCGGCGGAGCGGAGGAACCGCCCGCTGAGGAACCACCGGCCGACGAACCGCCCGCCGACGAACCGCCCGCCAACGAACCGCCCGCCGACGAACCGCCCGCCGAGGAACCACCCGCCAACGAACCGCCCGCCGACGAGCCGCCCGCCGAGGAGACACCAGCGCCGGCCAGCCCCGAGGCGGAGATCACCGACGATCCGGCACCGCCGACGCAGGACGCCGAGCCCACGCCGGAGCCGACCGAGACCGCTGCCGAAGAGCAGAAGGAAGCCGACCCGACCCCAGAGCCGACCGCACAGCCAAGCGCGGACCCGAGCCCGACTGCCGCCGCCGGTGGAATCAATGCACCAGCCGTGGACAACCTCGCAAACGAAGCGGACGCTGACGACTCAGCCAGTCCGCTGGCACTGACCGGTGCCAACACGATGAACTTCCTGGTCGTCGGCCTGGTGCTGATCGTCGGCGGAGTGATTCTCGTCCACCTGACCCAACGTCGCCGCTACCCGAACCGCGAGCGCTGACGGACAACAACTCCCACACCGCACAACTGTGCCCACCGCGCGGTCGAGCGCGGTGGGCACAGTTGTCCCGCCCCAAGATCGTCGTTGGGCCGCACGGCTCAGGCGCTGAGCTGGACCGCCAACTGGTAGTCGTCGATCAACCCGGTCGTCGTCGGCTGACCCGTTCGTGAACCGGCTGCCGCAGGCGGCACCGACGCCGGCCCCGTCCGTCAGTGTTGGACATCGACAGAACTCGGCTGCGTTTAGATGGGGGCCGCATGAGGTTCGGAGACGCTACGCATCTCGTCGCGCAGTTGGACCAACGCGCCGGTTACCTGGCCGGCACCGGATTGGCGGCCGCCGCCTTCCTCGCCCTTCACGGGAATCGGCCGCTGCTGCTGGAAGGCGCGCCGGGGGTCGGGAAGACCGCGTTCGCCGAGGCGATGGCTACCGTCCTCGATAGACCGATCGAACGAGTTCAGTGTTATCCGGGTCTGGACGCGAGCCAGGTCCTCTACGACTGGAACTTCGCGGCCCAGATGCTGGCGCTGCGCGCGGCCGGGACCGGTGACCACACCGACCGGCTGCCCGAGCTGTGGGACGAGAAGTACCTGGTCGCGCGACCGATCCTGCGGGCGTTGCGGAACGGACCGGCGGTGCTGCTCATCGACGAGGTCGACCGGGCCGAGGAGGACTTCGAGGCCCTGCTGCTCCAGGTGCTGGACAAGTACGAGGTCACCATCCCGGAGCTGGGGACGGTCCGCGCGGAGGTCGCGCCGTTCGTGGTCCTCACCTCCAACCGCACCCGGGAGCCGCACGACGCCATCAAACGGCGCTGCTTCTACCACTGGATCGACCATCCCGGTCCCGAGCTGGAGGCTCGTATCCTCCACCGGCACGTCGCAGGACTCGCGCCGGACCTGGCCATCGCCATCACCGAGATCATGGCCCAGCTCCGTCGGCTGGACCTGGCCAAGCAGCCCAGCCTGGCCGAGACGATCGACTACGCGCGGGCAGTACACCGGCTCGGCGCCGCCACGCCGGACGACCCGGCAGCGGACGCGGCGATCTGCACCCTGGTCAAGCACCACGACGACGAAGCGCAGGTACGTCGGGTGCTGGCACGTCGACGGCACGACCGATGACGGGCGACCCGCTGGCCCTCCTGGTCCGGTTCGCCGAAGCGCTGCGAACCGCCGGGTTGACCGTCAGCGTCGACCGGGTCGTCGCCGCCGCCGAGGCGCTGGGGCACTGGGGGATCGCCGCCGACGCGCAACCCTACTGGCCGCTGCGGGTGGCTCTGTGCCGCGACCGGTCCGACGTACCCGTCTTCGACATGGTGTACCGCGATTGGTTCGGCACCCCGCCGGACGACTTCGGCCGCACCGGATCGGCGCTGGTCCCAGCCCAGTCCCACCGCACCGACGGCCGGCCGGGCGCCGACGCACCGTCGCCGCAGCGGGCCGACGTACCGGCACCGCAGCGGGCCGACGTACCGTCGCCGCGGGCTGCTGGCGGCGGGGCCGGCAACGCCAGTCGGCTGGCCAGCCGTGACTTCGACGACTTGACCGAGGATGAGCTGCGGGAGGTTGCGACCTGGGTCGACCTGCTGCGGCCGATGCCGACCCGGCGCACGATGCACCGCCGCTCGGCCCGGACCGGCCCGACCGATCCGGCCCGGACGATGCGGCTCATGCTGCGCACCGGCGGCGAACTGGTACGGCTGCGCCACCGCCGCCCGGCGGTACGCACCCGCCGGCTGCTCCTGCTCGTCGACGTCAGCGCGTCGATGAGCCCGTACAGTGACATGCTGCTGCGGTTCGCGGCAGCCGCGCTGGCCGCGAGTCCGCGTACCACCGAGATCTTCGCTGTCGGCACCGACCACACCCGCCTGACCCGGTCGATGCGCGGGCTCCGCCCCCGGGACGCGTTGCCCGCCGCCGGACGGGTGCAGACCGGCTGGTCCGGCGGCACGACGCTCGGCGACGCGCTGAACGGTTTCCTGCGACGCTGGGGTGGCACCGACGTCGTCCGCTCGGCGATCGTGGTCTTCGGCTCGGACGGGCTCGAACACGCCGAGATGGCACCGCTGATCCGGCAGGTCCAGCGGCTCGCGGCTCTGGCCAAGGTGCTGATCTGGGCCAGTCCCGACTGCCACACCGACGGCGAGCGTTCGAAGGACCGCCTCATCGCCCAGGCGCAGCAGTCGGCCACCCGTGTGGTGGGCTGCCACGACTACCTGGCGCTGCGGAACCTGGCAAAGGTCGTCACCAATGCGTGACCTCGAAGGACACGACGTCGCGGTGCGGCGAATCATGCGACGTGACGACCTGCTGACCCTCGCCGCCGCCGCCGACACTGCCGTGGGAATCGTCCGGATGCGCGAGCCGGAGGCGCTGACCGGGGTCGACGGCAGCACCCTGTTCGACCTCGCGCTGAGCAGGCACATCAAGCTGGCGACCGGGGACGCCGGCTGGGCGGAGCGGGCACAGGCCTGGGATCATGCCGCAGTTCTCGTCCGGTACTGCGCGCTGGCCGGCACCGCGCTGAACAGCCCGTACAGCGCGGTCGGCATGCACGCCCGGTCGCTGCGCCTGCTCAAGGAGAACCAGACCCGACCCGGTCTGCGCCCGCTCGACCGGGACCTGACCCTGGGCGCGTTCAACCGCTACCACGCCGCCCGCGACCTGCGACTGGGCGGCCACCTCCAGGCCGCCCGCGACCTGGCCCGCCGGTCACCACAGGACCTGTACGGCACCGGCGCCGAGCCACACATCGCGCACTACCAGTTCGAACTTGGCGCGACCCATATCGAGCAGGGCGATCTCCGGCCGTTCCTACGCCAGCTGAGGGAGCTGCGCCCGTACTGGGCAGGTGACCGGGCCAATGCGTTCTCGACCCACCACCGGTTCGAGTTCATCGAGGCGTTGGTCTCCTGGCACGCCGATCCCGAAAGCGACCGGGCCGGTGAGTGCTTCACCGCCGCCATCGAGCTGGTCGACACCGGCCGTGACACCGCCGACGTCAGCGACCACGACGGGGTGGACCACCAGGGCGTACGCGAACTGTCGCTGCTACTCGCCGCCGCCGAGCATCTCGTCCACACCGGTGGTGACCCCGACCGAGCGGTGGACCTGGCGTTGTGTGCGCTGGCCGCGGCCGAGCGGGTCCGGGCGCGCTGGCGGGTCATCGCCCGCTCCCCGGCCCCACTGGCCGAGGCGTTCCAGCGGGTCTACGCCGATGTCTGCCTGCTGGCCCACCGGATGGAGAACGCACGGGCCGCCGGGCTCGGGCTCCGGGCGGCGCTGTCCGCGAAGTCGACGGGTTTCGCCGCGCGGGTCCGCGACGGGCTGACCTTCGACGACAACCCGCTGATCAACAACTTGTTGACCCAGATCCTCGATGTCGAGAACCCCGTCCCCGGTGTCATGACCAGCACGGTCGCCAGCCGCCAGACGCAGCTGGACGGACTGCGAAGGGACCTTGAGGACGCCGTCTCGCCGATGCTCGCCGACACCGTGTTCCCGCCGCCCACCGACCTGGACGAAGTCGTCCGCGAGATCGGGCCGCGGCACGCCCTCGACTATGTCGAGCTGACCGACAATCTGGCGGTCCCGGCGTTCTTCCGCACGCTCATCGAGCCGGGTGGCCGGATGACTTTCGACCGGTTCGATCCGGGCGACGATTTCCGGGTCCTGTTCGAGCACGCCCGGGTCGGCCAGCTGACCGGCGGCCGGGACGTCGTCGACCCGCCGGTGGCGGGTCTGCGCGACGACGGGCTGCTCGACTTGTGGGCACTGGCCGACAAGGTCCTGCCGCCACGGTTGACCGAGGAGATCCTGCCCGGCTGCACCGTCGAGGCGCCCGCTCAGCTGCTGATCTCGGCGCACTCGTGGCTGAGCCTCGTCCCGTGGGCCGCACTGTGGACCGGCCCCGGCACCCGGCTGGTCGAACGCGCCGTCATTTCGCAGAGCCCGGTGCTCACCTGCCTGTCCGGTGAGCTTCCGCCGCCGGTCTCCGGCGCCGCTCTGGTCCGCCTGGTCGGCTCGGACGAGCCGGTGGAGATCGGCGGAGATCGCCTCTCCGATCTCGACATCGCACAGGAGCGGGCGGCGTGGGGTCTGCCCCGGGACACCGTCGGCGTCGCGCTCAGCAGCTGTGACCTGGACGATGGTGTCCCGACCCCGTACGGCGGCCGGTTCGCGGACGCGTTGCGACAGCGCGGCCGCTGGCAGTTCCTGCACATCGCCGCGCACGGCGGCGGCCAGGGCTTCGGCCAGTATCTGGCCCTGCCCGGCGAGCGGCTGTCGGCGGCCCGGGCACTGGGGCTGCGCTGGCCGGAGTCGGTCCTGATGGCGTCGTGCCACGTCGGACTGGTCCGCAACGAGCAACGCGCCGAGCCGCTGAGCCTGGTGATGGCGCTGCTGACCGGGGGTGCCCGGTGCGTGGTGGCCGGGATCGACAGCGTCGACGACGCCGGCACCGGCCGGATCGCCGCCGCGATGGTGCGCGCCGCCCGGTCCCCCGAACCGGTCTCCATCGACGTCGCGCTGCGCGACGCCCAACTGGCCGAGGTCCGGGCGGGCACCCCGGAGTCCGGCTGGGCGCTGCTCAGCGCGTACGTGCGATGAACGTTTCTCAGCTGTCCTCGTCGTCCGCCAGCCGTCTGGCCTGCTCCAGCGCCCAACGCACCCGGTCGAGGCGACCCGGCTCCTTGGCGTGCTGATCCAGCGAGAACCACCGGATCCGCCAGGTCTGATAGCCCTGGTCGGCCGGCCCCAGTCCCCGACACCGGATCAACGACCAGATGAACATCGGCATGGTCGCCGCGCCGAGCGCCCGTTCGCGACCGGACCCGCTCGGGCCGCCGAGCCAGCCGGACATGGCCTCCACGGCTGCGTCGTCGAGCGGGTTGAGTGCGAGACAGGCCGGGCCGTCGGTCCGCCGTGACGGAAGGTCGAACCCGGGTTTGAGCAGCGCCAGGTTGAGTCGGACGTGCACCAGCTGCCGCTGGAAGCCTTCGTCCATCTTCGATTCGCCTGGCACGTCCTTCTCGATGGCCGCGTACGCCCGGGTGAAACGGTTCAGCAGGTCCTTCTCCCACAGCTCCCAGGAGTCGAAGTCTGGTGGCTGGCTACGGCCGCAGCGCTGCATCGCCGGCCGGATCGCCAGCAGCAGCGACGCCGCCCGGGCCGTCATGATCCCCGGATTCTGCAACGCGGTCTGCCGGGTGAGCCGGTGCTCGTCGACCTGGTCGGCGAACCCGAACTCGGCTTCGATCTGGTAGGCCGTGTCGATCGCCCGCTCCCCGACGGCGACGCCGTCGGTCAGCTCGCGGAACATTCGCTGGATCCACCGCCGCTCCTCGGCGGGTGACCGGCCCGAGGCCGCCGGCTCGTCGGACGGATCCGACCAACGGGCGATCACCCGCTCGGCGGTGCGGCAGGCCGTGCCGGTCTCGGCGAGCGCCAGCTGGAGGAACACCTCGTCCAGCTGGAGCCGTAACGGTCGGGTGTCCTCGCCGGTGCCGAGACTTCCGCGGAACTCCGCGTATTTCTCCTGTGCCTCGGCGTGCAGCGTCCAGGCCACGTCGTAGCCGCGCTCCGTGTCCCGCTTGGACTCGGCCAGGGCGAGGGCGCGCAGCGCGCCGAGAGCCCGTGGGGCGAACTCCGGCCACGGGAGTCCACGGGCACCGTCCGTGATCCGTCGGACCAGGGCGAACTCCGCCTCGCTGCGTTGTCGGACATCCGGCGCGGTGACGTCGCTGTCGAACGACGCCCGGATCCGCTGGACGCAGTCCCAACTCGTCTCGTAGATCAGCCAGCCCATCAGTGGGAGCCGCTCGGCCAGCTCGGCGGGCGGCAGCTGGGTCGCCCGGGCGGCCAGGATGTCGCGGTACGCCTGGACGTCCGCCTCGATCCGGTCGACCAGCTCGCTGTCGGTGCGGCGCTTCCTGGCTCGCAGCGCGGTGCACAGGTCGCGCAGCTCCTGCGGGGTCATCATCGTGGGCGCTCCTCCACAGTCCGGTGTCATCTCGAAGTCGATGCCGTGGATCTCGTACCGCACCCCGTCCGGCCAATTCGGATCGATCTCGCGGGAGCCGCCGGTGGCTATCTGGTCGATCAGGTCCCGCAGCCGGGAACCGCTGACGGGTCCGGGGTGACCGCGGTCGGGCGCCCGGGTCTGGACGATCTCGGGCTGCTCCAGCGCGGCGAGGCTCTGCGGCGCGGAGCTGATCACCACCAGGATCGTGTCGGTCCGGGCATGTGCCGGGTCGAGCCCGGCCGGCCAGGCAAGTCCCACCCCGGTCAGCTCCCGCCGAACGTCGTCACGGCCGTACGTGTAGACGCTGTGTGGCGGTAGCAGACGGCCACTCGGGGTGCCCCGCATCAGCAGCGAGACCCGTCCGGACAGCCCGATGTCCAGCATCGACACGTACACCGGCAGGTCACCCCGGTTGTGGACGGTCACGTAGATCCGGCTGGCCGGGGTCAGCGGCCGACCGGCGGGCGGCGGCGGGTGCTCGGCACCGTCCACCACCAGGCCCCAGTCCACCGTGACCTCGGTGCCCAGCGGGTAGGACGGGTCACCGATCAGTCGCCGCAGCTGGGTCGCCTGGGCGTGGACCAGCACCGCACGGGCGAGGTCGGCGTACCCCCCGGCGTCATCCGGGTACGGCGGATGCAGCGGCCCGATCCGGTCGCGGAGCACCACCGAGCCGGAGTCGTCGAACCGGATCTCGGCCGTCCACTCGACGCCGCGCCGGGCCGGGCGGGCCAGCACCGTCGACTCCAGCACCGCCAGCACCTGCTCGCCGCGCGGGTCGCCGGTCGGCACCCGGATCGTGATCTGCGGCGCGGTCACCCTGGTGCGTACCGCCCGCGCCCCCGCCGGCACCGCCGACCAGTCGGCGGCGAAGCTCACCGTGCCCGCGACCGACGTCTGCGCCACGTGGTCGATCGTCAGATCGCCGACCCGGTGCGCCCGGTCGTCGGCCGCCCGACCTGGCGGCATGATCAGGAACTCGTCGCCGTGCTGAACCCGCAGCAGGGCGGCGGCGTCCAGCCGGACCCGGCCGGGCACGTCCAGCGGCGTCACCGGCAGGGAGTTCAGCAGGTCCGCGCGCTCGGTGCTGAACAGCAACCGGTCGGCCGGTCCCTCCGCCTCGGGACGCTGCTCGAACATCAGCCCGGTCACTCGGTAGCGGATCTGGTCGAGCAGCCCGGACCAGGTCACCGGTGCGTCGCCGGCCTCGACGAGGGCCCGGCACAGCTGCGTGGTGAGGACGCCACGCCAGCGCCCGTCGTCGCCCGGACGCTCGAACGCGCGCTGACCGGGTGCGCAGGCCACGATGCGGACCGCGTGCGGGTTGCTCTCGACGGGCAGCAGGTCGGTACGCAGCTGGATCCGGTCGAGGTGGGCGCGGACCCAGGCGTACGGTGCCGGTCCGCGCAGCGCCCGCAGCCGCAGGTTCACGTCGCGGGACATCAGCCCGGAGTGGCAGCAGTCGAGGATCACCGTGACGTTGCGGGTCACCGCGACCAGCCGGGACTGCAGGACGGACAGCTCTGCGGCGGTCACGCCCCGGAAGTCGTCGGCGGTCGACTGGTCGTAGTCGGTCGGCACGATGTACTGCAGATCGGCCGGCAACGACGGCCCGGTTCGGGAAGGTCCGGTTCGTGATGGCTCGGTCTTTGGTGGCTCGGTTCGTGGTGGCGCGGTCGAGCCGCCGTGGCCGGAGTAGTAGACGACGACCGCGTCGCCCGGCCCGGCGTCGGCGATGATCCCTTCGTACGCGGCGATGATCCCGGCCCGCGTCGCCGCTGCCGGTGGGCACTCACGTACGTCGAACCCGCGTGCCCGCAGAGCCTGCGTCATCGCCGCGAGATCGTGCCGCACACCACGCAGGCCGCCATGGTCGGAGCCGATCAGCAGGGCAAGCCGGTTCACCAGATCCCGCCGTCCGGATCCCGGTCCAGCAGCGCCTCGACGCTGGTCCAGCGGTCCGGGCCGTACCGGTCGAGCACGGTCCATTCCCGCCGCCACTGTTGATAGTTGGCGGTTGCGCCGGCGTCGTCCCGGCACGCCTCGACCGAGCGGACAAAATGGGGCATCGACGCGGAGCCGACGACGCTCGCGTCGCCGCGTACCCTGCCGTCGCCGCCGGCCGGTTCCGCCAGCCAGCGCGACATGGCCCGGGCGGCGTCGTCGTCGAGCCGGTGCAGCGTCAGCGTGTCATCCACGACCAGCGGCTCGTCGAGCGTCTCCGAAGCGGTCAACAGCGCCAAGTGCAGGCAGAACTGCACGATCGTGCGGGCGTGGTCGTCGAGCAGCGGGGCGAGGGTGCCGTCGGCCTGACTGGCCGGGCGGACCAGGTACGCCAGTGTCTCGTGGAACCGCTGGCGTAGCGAGGACATGAGGTCCGGCCAGGTGTCGTAGCCGCGCGGACGCATGCCGAGACGCTGCATCGCCGGACAGAGCGAGTACATCAGCAGCAACGCCCGGCACGTCATGATCGCCGGGTTGCGGAACCCGGTACGCAGAATGAGCCGGTCCTCAGTGATCGTCTCCACGAAGCCGTACTCCTGGTAGATCCGGTCGGCGATGTCCAACGCCCGCCTCCCGACCTCGGCACCGTCGGAGAGCTGCCGGAACATCCGGGGCACCCAGCGGTCGGCCTCCCGCCGCTCGGTCGCCACGTCCGCGCCGCCCCAGTTCTCGAGCCAACGGCCGATTGTCTGTTCAGCGGTGCGGCAGGCGGTGCCGGTCTCGGCAAGAGCCAGTTGCAGCAGGACTTCGTCGAGGTCGAGGACCAGGCGCGCATCCGCCGGGTCGGCGCCGAGGCTGTCCCGGTACGACCGATGCTTGGTCCGTACTTCCTCGTGCAGCAGCCATGCGCCGTCATAGTCGTTCCACTTCGACCTGACCAGCGCCAGGGCGCGGATGGCGCCCAGGGCACGGGGCGCGAACTCCGGCCACGGCAGCGATCTGGCGGCGGTAGCGAGCCGCATGATCAGCATCGCGTCAGCCTCAGCCGCCCGCCGTGCCTGCTCCGACAGCCCATCGATCTCGGCTGGAACGTTCCACAGCAGCATCAGCGACGTCTCGTAGATCAACCAGCCGGTCAGCCGCAGAGCGGTCCTCAGCTCCGCCGGCGGCGACTGGGTGGGCGCGACGCGCAGGCGGTCGCGGTACGCCGCCACGTCATGCTCGATCCGGGCGACCAACGCCTCGTCGACGGGGATCCTCTTCCGACGGACGCCTGAGCAGAGTTCTCGGAGAACATCGATCTCGGTCATGGACCGCCGACCTCCCAGGTGACGTCTATGTTCAACGTCTACTGACGGACCGGCGAGCGGCCGAACCGGCTCGGCCGCCGGTCGACGTCCACGGCGTCCACTTTCCGAACGCGGCGATTCGGCAACGGCCGGGCACCGCCCTGGGACACCTATCATCGGTGGCGACCGAGCGCCTCGCCCGATGCCGCGTGGAGGATTCATGTCCGGCTTCGCACCCGTCCCACTTCCCGCCTGCGAGCCGAACTTCCAGCCGGATACGGTCGCCGCCGAGATCGAGACCTGGGTGTCCGCTGAGCCGGTACGGGCACTCGTCGACAGGTTCGGCGGCACCCTGCCGGCCACCGCCGTCGGCCCGCTGCTGACCTGGTTGAACGGCTTCTCCGGTGAGCACTGGGATTTTCGGAAGAAGGCCGCCGGGGTGGAACGCGACCAGGTCAGACCCCCCCACTTCGATCGGGCGACCGCGCAGTTGGTGACCGACGCGGCAACCGCTCTCCAACTGGTCGAGCCGCGGATGCCGACCCACCGGGAGTACGACCATCTGCTCGTCCTCGGCGGCCTGGGCCGGGCCTGCCTGCAGCGCACCGAGTACGCCGCACGGCTGATCGATCAGGGTGCGGTCGCCGTTGCCGAACTGGCCGCGCTGGGTAGTTTCCGGCCGCTGACCACGGCGGAACGGGAACTGCCCGAACTCGCGGACAGCGGGTACGAGGTGGACGCGATGGACGCCGGGGTGCGGGCCGCGTTCCGCCTCGACGGACCCGGGCGGCGCGAGTCGTCGGACGGCCCGGTCGACCACAGCTCCTGGTCGGTGCGCACCTACCGGTCACCGGCCGGTACGGCGGTCCGGGTGCTCGCCGCACCGTCCAGTGAACCGGCCACCCGCCGGGCCAACACCCCGGACACCTACGAGTTCTGGGCCCAGCGGGTCGACCTACGCGCCACCGACCGGATCCTGGTGGTCACCTCCCCGATCTACGTGCCGTTTCAACACGCCGACGCCCTGCGCATGCTGGCGCTGCGGTACGGCTGCGGAATCGACACCATCGGCTTCGACCCTGGCGCGGTGAGCGTGCCGCTCGCGCCCGGCGCCACCAGCCCGGACCGCTACCTGCAGGAGATCCGCTCCGGGCTGCTGTCCATGATGCGGCTGTACCAGGCTGCCTCCGCGCCCGCAGCCGTACGATGACCAGCGACTTCGCCCGCGCGCCGCTGCCGTCGTGCCGGTCGGGCGGCGACCGGGCCAGTGTGGCCGAGGGAATCGCCGGGTGGCTGGGCTCGGCCGCGATGACCGCCCTGCTGGCCGCGTTCGGGTTCCGGCTGCCGGCTGCCGCCCCGCTCGGCGACCGGCTCGCCGACGCCGCGCGTTTCTCCAGCCGATGGGACTACCGCAAAGGGAAGGAACGGCACCAGGCGGTCGGCGAGGAATTCGAGCCGGAACTCGACGCGCTGATCAGGCGGACCACCGCCGCACTCGGCCTGGCCGACTGCGCGACGCCGGCGGAGCGCCGGTACGACCACGTCCTCGTCCTCGGCGGCGGAGTCCGTACCATGCTGGCCCGGGCCCACCTGGCCGCTACGACGGTCCTGCGGGATGGGATCGGAGTGTCGGCCGTGGCCGGGCTGGGCAGCACCCGGCCGCTCGTGGGTCAGGCCGAGACAACCCGCGAGTTGGGGCTGCGGCCGTGTCCCACCGAAGGCGACGCGGTGGCGGAATCGCTACGCCGCGAGTTCGGTCTCGGTGAACCAACCAGTTGCCGGGACGGCGACGGCTGGTGGGTACGGGAGCACGTCGACGTTCGGCCTCCGGTGTCGGTACTCGCCGCGCCGTCGACCCGGCCGGGGATGCGCGCCAACACGGCCGACACGTTCGTCGGGTGGGCCGAGTTCCTGCCCGGAGCCGCCCGCGACGCCCGGCTGCTGCTGGTCACGACCGACATGTTCGTGCCTTTCCAGCACTGTGACGCGGTGCGGGTGCTCGGCCTCGGCTACGGCGCCACGATCGAGACGATCGGGTTCGCGACCGCGACCAGCCGGTGGGTGCAGCCCGCCGACACGTTCGAGGTGCTGCAGGAGGTCCGCTCGGCGATCCGCTCCATGCAACTGCTCTACGCCGCCGTGAACTGAATCGCCTCGCGGAACACCCGCGACTTGTGTTCCCAGTTGTCGTACCGTCCGTAGCTGGGTGCTGCGGGGGACAGCAGCACCACGCCGCCCGCCGGGGTGACCTCGCGGCTCAACCGCACGGCGTGCACCAGATCGCCGGTGGACAATGTAGTGATGCCCGGCAGGTCGCGCAGCAGGTCGAGGATCACGTCACCGTTGTCCGGCAGGCCGATCAACGTCGCCGTGATCTTGCGCTGCTCCAGGTAGTCCCGCAGCGGGGTGTAGTCCACCGCCCGGTCCAGACTTCCGCCGACGATCACGGTCAGCGGGCGGTCCGCGTATGCCTCGATCGCGTACATCGCCGACTGCGGAATGGTCGACAGTGAGTCGTCCACAAAAGTGAGCCCGGACGGGTCGGGCAGTTCGGTCATCCGGTACGTCAGTGGCGCGTACTCCCCGACGGCGCGGGCCAGGTCGTCGCGGTGGGTCAGGCAGTCGACGCCTTCCCCCTGCACCGCGGCCAGCGCCACGCAGAGGTTGCCCTCGTTGTGCCGCCCGACCGGCGCGAACAGGTCGCGTGGGAACAGCGGCTCGCCGGCCAGGAAAATCCAGCGCCGGCCGTCGGGATGCTCGGCCACATGGAACGAGTCCGGCCGGTTCCCAGCGACCAGCGGCAGCTCGAGACCGGCACCCAGCTGGTGCAGCTCGGCGGCCAGCCGCTCGTCCTGGCCGTTGTAGACGACCACCTCGGCGCCGTGCATCGCCACGTTGAGCTTGTCGCGGTAGTAGCCACTCTCGCTGCCCGACCAGTCGAGATGCTCCTGGAACAGCGAAGTCAACGCGACCACCCGGGGCGAGTCCTCGAGGTCGGCACACTGGTAGACGCTCAGTTCCAGCACGTACCGCTCCGACTCGGGCAGGGCGAGCGCCGCCACTCCGATGTTGCCGCCGAGGGTGGCCTGCCGACCGACCGCCGCCAACATCTGGTGGATCAGCGTCGTCGTCGTGCTCTTGCCCTTGCTACCGGTGACCCCGACAGTACGCGTGGCGTGGTCGGCCATCCACAGAGCGGTACCGCCGGTCACCACACCGCCCCGCGCTCGGTGCTCCACGATCCAGGGATGCGTCTGGCCGATGATCGGCGACCGGACGATCACGTCGATCGAGCGGAGCTGGTCGTGGGCCGCCTCGCCCTCGTACAGCGGCGCGATCTCGGCGAGCCGGCCGTCCCAACCGGTGGCGAGGAAGGTCGTCCGGTCCTGTACCGCGATCATCCGTGCGGGACCGTACGGGGCGATGGCCTCGGCGGCGGCGATCGCCTCCCGGCCAGTACCCCAGACGGCGACATGCCGACCTGTCAAGTCCTCCAGATGCACGGGCGCTCCTCGGATGCCGCCAGAAACCGGTGACCAGGGCTGTCACAGTACCGAGACGCCAGACGACCACAGTCGGGACGCCTCGGCAGTGAATAACATAGCGCCGTGACGTCCCTCGCGGAGCAGGTACCGCGCGCGGGTCAGCCTGCTACTACTACTACTCAGGTTCCGTCGGCAACCGGACCGGACCGTAACGAGTCTGCGGCGCAGCCGTCAGCAACGCCCAGTAACGGTCGCCGTACGACCAATGCCACCATTCGGTGGGATAGTTGACCAGGCCGGCCCCGTGCAGCGCAGTCGCCATGATCTGCCGATGCCGCCGAGCGGTAGCACCGATCGACGGCGCGGCCGTGAAGCAGGCGTCATCGCTGGCCTGCGGGGTAGCGTCCACCGCGGTGCCCATGTCCAGCTCGACGCCGGCTGTGGTGCACAGCGTAAGGTCCACCGCCCCACCCGTCAGGTGCGGAGCCACTTCCACCGGCGACACGAATTTCGTGGTCTCCCGGTGGAGGCGCTCCGGCGGCCAGTCCGGATGATGCCGCCGCAGGTCCTCCCGGTAGCTGGTGAAGATCTCCAGCTGTGCCTGGTAGGGCCGGTACCCCTCGACGATCAGTAGGCGCAGACCGTCCGGCAGGGTCCGCTGCGCCATCAGTAACCGCTCCACCACCGACTCGCGTAACCGGGCGTACCCGCCGGTCGGTTCGGCCGCCCGCCCGTCCAACCGCAACTCGGGCAACTCGCGCAGGTCGACCAGCGGCTCGCCATCGTCGGCACCGGGCACCGCCGCGACGCGCGCATCAGACAGGAGAATCACCGTCCGCCTCCTGCGTCAAGTCGGCCCACGTGCTGCGGCCCGTCCGCGTGCCGGGCAAAGGCCAGGGCGACCAGCCGGTCCAGGATCTCCCCGTAGCCGACCCCGGCCGCCGCCCACACCTTCGGAAACATCGAATGCGCGGTGAAACCCGGCATCGTGTTCAGCTCATTGACGTACAGCTCGTCGGCTGCCTCGTCGTACAGGAAGTCGACCCGGGCCAGACCCCAGCCACCGATCGCGGCGAACGCCCGCACCGACAGGTCCCGGACACGCTCGATCACCTTCGGAGGCAACGGAGCCGGAACGATCATGGGATCGGTGTCGCCGAGGTACTTCTGCCGGTAGTCGAACCAGCCACCGGTCACCCGGACCTCGCCGACCGTCGACGACTCCGGGCAGCTACCACCGAGCACCCCGCACTCCAGCTCCCGGCCAGACACGCCCTGTTCCACCACGACCAGCGAGTCGTGGCGCAGCGCCTCGTCAATTGCCGTCGTGAGGTCATCACCGTCGGACACCCGCGAGATGCCGATCGAGGAACCCATCCGGGCCGGCTTCACGAAGAGCGGCCGACGCAGCCCAAGCACCAGCTTCTCCGCGTCCTTCATGGCCCGGTAGGCAGCGGCGTCGAACGAGACATATGGGGTGACGGGCAACCCTTCGGCCCGCAAGGCTCGCTTCATCGCCACCTTGTCCATCGCGACCGCGGAGGCGAGGATGCCGCACCCGACGTACGGCACACCGACGGATTCGAGCAGCCCTTGCACCACCCCGTCCTCCCCGAACGGGCCATGTAGGACCGGGAAGATCACATCCAGTTCGACGGAGGACCGGCTGGGTGCCTCCAGCGCGGTCACCACCGCCGTGTGTGGGCGGACCCCGGGCCGCAGTTCCACGGCCGGACCGGTCACTGTCAGCCGGTCATCGATGGCCCGCCCGGCGGTCGTGCCGCCGACCAGTTGGGACAACACCGCTTCCGGGACGAGGCGCAGACCACGATTGCGGGTGATCCCGATAGCGACGGCGTGGTATCCGCCGTCGACCAGAGCTCGGACCACACCCAGTGCCGAGGCGCACGAGACATCATGCTCGGCCGACGGGCCACCGAACAGGACCCCGATACGAACAGGGGTACTCATACCATTGCCATCCTTTGCTCGGGTCGGGCGGCTGCCGTCAACTCGGCAACCAGCTCCGCGGTCACGTTTCCGCCGGTCAGCACCACGCCGACCGTGCGTCGCCGACCGTCATCTGCATGCTCAGTGGACGGTTCAGGTGCCCCCTCGGACGCCAGCGAGCGCGACGTTCCTTCGGTAGCGAGCCGCAACACACCGGCCAGACCGGCCGCCCCGGATGGTTCGACCAGGACCTTCAGTTCCAGCAGGAGCAGCCGGAACGCCGCTGCGATCTCGTCGTCGTCCACCTGCGCCGCCCCGCTCAGACGGGTGCGCAGGATCGCGAAGGGCAGCTCACCCACGCAGGACGGGCGCAGGCCGTCGGCGATCGTCGGCGCTGGTTCTACCGCGACGGGGTGACCGGCAGCCAGGCTGCGGGCAAGCGAGTCGGCACCACACGGCTCCACGCCGTACACCTTGATCGGCCGACCGGCCGCAGCCAGGCAGGCACCGGCCACGCCGCCGCCCCCGCCGACCGGCAGCACGAGTGTGTCCAGCGGAGTACCGGCCCGCTCAGCCTCCTCAATCAGTTCGAGGCTGGCGGTGCCCTGCCCGGCGACGACGTCCGGGTGGTCGTACGCATCGACGATGGGGTGGCCGGTCTCGTCACTGACCTGCCGCGCAACGGCCAGTCGCTCCTCGACCGTCGTGCCGGCCAGCAACACCGCGGCACCCGCCGCGCGCGCCCGGGCCACTTTCGTCAGCGTCGCGTCGACCGGTAGCACTACCGTGGCGGCCAGCCCGAACCGCTGAGCCGCCAGCGCAGTCGCCACCGCGTGATTACCGGTGCTCTGGGCGACGACGCCGCGGTGCCCCGCCGCCGCCAACCGACCTGCCGCCAGCAGCCCGCCACGCATCTTGTATGAGCCACCGGCCTGCAGGTTCTCGGCCTTGAGCAGCACCCGGGCACCGGCCAGTCGATCGATGGCCGGTGCCCGCAGCACCGGAGTGCGAAGCACCCGACCGGCGAGCCATCGGGCTGCCGCCAGCACATCGACCCGCGCCGCTACAGCTTCGGGCGGTTCGGAAAGGGACATGTCGTCTCCTCCAGGCAAATCAACTGAATAGCGTCGACCCGGACGGCCGGGTCGGCTGACGTCGGGCGACGTCAGTCGGTCGTTGTCGGTGCCGAGCGGTGTCTGGCCGCGCCAGGCAGCCGACGGAGTCGCCCCGGTAGGTCGAACAGCCAGGTCGCTCGCACCATCAACAGCAACCTGTGCAGGCCGAGGCTGATCACGAGCACTGCGACGGTGAACGAAAACGGGTAGCCGAAGGCGAGCGCGAGACGGCTCGGGCCGTCCAAGTTGGCAATCGGCTCGGCGACTAGTCGATGCAGCAGCGCCAGCACCGGCATGTGAATCACGTAGATCGGCAACGTCTGACGGCCGACGACGGCCAGCGGCTCGCCGACCGCAGGCCAACGGGCGAGCCGGACGGCTACGGCGATCCCGAACAGCACCGCGCAGCCGGACACCAGCAGCGCCACACCGAACAGCTCAGCGGCACCGGTCACCGCCACGGCAGCCAGTACCGCGGCGTACACCCCCGCCGTCAGCAGCAACCGTCGGGCGGTGATCGCGTCGGCCCACCGTCGGACGTAGCGATGCAGATGCAGACCGGCCAGAAAAAACACCAGATTCTGGTAGAGACCACCCCGGTTCCCAGGGGTGTCGATCAGGCCCGCTGCGGCGATGGCGCTCAACGAGCCCGCGGCGACCAGCAGGACCGCGGGGTGAACCCGCCGCAGTGTCTTCGCCAGTACGAAGTACAGCGCCAACGCGTGCAGGTACCAGAGGTTGGACGGAGTGACCGTCAGCTGCGCCAGCAGATCCCCGAAGTCACTCGCTCGATCGGTGGTGAAGTTCGGGGTCAGAGCGAGTAGAAGCGTGTGGATGGTCAGCCAGACCCCGTACAGGTAGAGGAAGCGGATAGCACGCGGCCGAGCGACTGTCCGCCAAGGGCGCTGCACCGCCGTCGCTGCGAGCATCCCCGAGATGGTGAAGAACAGCGGCATCCGCATCGGTATGAGCAGCTCACCAAACGTTCCCCAGACACCGAGCACCGGTACGTCGAGCCGCCAGTCGGTCTGAAGGTAGTCCTTCATAATCACGTGCCAGAGCAGGACCAGCAGGATGCAGCCGCCTTTGGCGACATCTACCCAGGCCAGCCTGGGACTAGCCGGGCCGGGACCAGCCGGGCTGAGACCGGGCTGGCTCGCGCCACTTGCGGCCCGGCTGGCAGATCTTTGCGTCGCGACGGGTACCCGGGTCGTCATGATCACTCCTGTCCGTCTGGGCATGCTGGTCCGGTTTGACAGGCACGCCGAAGGTCGGGACGCCGCCGTACGCGGCCCCGGTCACAAGCAGGGGATGGTGTTTCTGTGCCGGCAGATCAGCCGGGTCAGGGCGCGGTCGGCAGTTCGACCTCCACCCGTAGTCCGCCGTCCTCACCCGGGCGAGCAGCGATCAGACCATCGTGGACCTGAGTGATCGAGCGGGCGATGGCCAGCCCGAGGCCGGCTCCGCTGCTGTGGTTGGTCCGGTCCCTGGCCAGTCGGCGGAACGGTTCGAAGAGCCCGGCCACGGCCTCGGCCGGCACCAGCTGACCTGTGTTGACCACTGTCAGCGCCGGGCTGCGGCCGACGGTCACGGTGAGACTGCCACCCGGTCGGTTGTACTTGATCGCGTTTTCCACGAGATTCGTGACGAGGCGTTCCAGCAACGCCTGCTCACCCAGCACCGTCCGCGGCTCCAGGTGAAGCTGTACCGTCACCCCAGCCTCGGTGATCCGGTCCTGGTACGAGGCAAGTACCCCGGCGACGATCTCGTCCAGTTGTTGCGGCGTACGCGAACGCAGTCCCTGCTCGCTTTCACTGAGCGCGAGCAACCCCTCGATCAGCCGCTCGTTACGTTCGTTAGTTTGCAACAGTTGCCTGGTGAGTAGCTCCAATTGCTCCTCGGTCAGCGACCGGGCCATTCCGACTTCAATCAGCGTCCGCTGCACAGCCAGCGGCGTACGCAGTTCGTGGGACGCGTTCGCCGCGAACCGCCTCTGCCCCTCGTAGCCAGCGGCGATACGCTCCATCATCTCGTCGATAGCCTGAGCCAAGCGGGCCAGCTCGTCACTGCCTCGCGGCCGCAGCCGGTGACCGAGGTTCTGCGGCCCTACCTGCGCAATCGGTCCGGCAAGGTCACGCACCGGACGCAAGCACCATCGAGCAGCGCCCCAGATCCCGCCGACCCAGAGCAGGAGAATCCCCAGCCCGGTCAGCGGGACGGCCAGGAAGACGAGTTCCCGTGCTGGCTGGCACACCAGTCCCACCCCGGGCAGACCCGTCCGGCAGAGCCCGCCGGCACCCGACCGCAGCTCGCTGAAGAGCAGTACCGACATAGCGGGCAACGCGTACCCGGCCAGCAGGGCGAGTACGCCGACCACCACGATGCGCCATCGCGGGCTCACTTGGCCCCGCCAATGTGGTATCCGGCGCGGGGCACGGTGTGAATGATCTGAGGATCACCGAGCTTGCGGCGCAGCGTCATCACGGTGACCCGGACGGCGTTGGTGAACGGGTCGGCGAATTCGTCCCAAGCCTGCTCCAGCAGCTCCTCTGCGTTGACCACCCGGCCCTCGGCTCGCATCAGCACATGCAGCACAGCGAATTCCTTCGGGCTGAGGCTGACCGGCCGGCCGTCCCGCTCGACCGTGTGTCGAGCCACATCCAGCACCAGACCGTGTGCCTCGAGCACCGGCGGAACGGCCGGAGCGGAGCGCCGACCCAGCGCCTGCACCCGGGCGACCAGCTCGGCGAAGGCGAATGGTTTGGTGAGGTAGTCGTCAGCACCCAACCCGAGGCCCTCCACCCGGTCCCGGATGCCGGCAGCGGCAGTGAGCAGCAGCACCCTGGTGCCCGCACCGGACGCCGCGATGCTGCGGCACACCTCGTCGCCACTATGTCCGGGCATGTCCCGGTCCAGTACGGCGACGTCGTAACGGTTCACGCCGACCCGGTCCAGCGCGCCGTCGCCGTCGTAGCAGACGTCCACCGCTATCGAAAGGCGCCGCAGCCCTTCAGCGACGGTGTCCGCCAGCAGGCGCTCGTCGTCCGCCACCAGTACCCGCATGTCGCCACTCCCGATCGTTGCTGTCGGGCTCAGCCTTCCAGGCGGTGGTTAAGAGTTCTGTAAGCGCCGCCGTATCGATCAGCGGGTGGTGCCTCTGCTGTCCGTATGCGATCCGGTGCGACAACGTGCCGGTAGGGCGTGCCTCCCGGTCGTGACATCTGCGGAGGCCGCGAAGGCGAGATCGGATCACGTGAGTGGGCCGGAGGCACCACCATGCGAACCAACCGACGACCATCGCCGGTGACCCGCTGCCGCTGACTTTACCCAGCTCACGGACGTCGGGCGGTGCCCGATGACTCCGGCTCGCCGGGCCGAACTGCCGGTGCGGTTCGTTGACGCCCAAGAGATCAACCCGTTCGAGCTCCTTCTCAATCTTCATGGCCATGCTGTCGCCTGGACGCCGGGATCTGGTCGCGATGACGTCCTTGCGGAGCTGGCGTTGTCCGCAGCGGTGGTGTCCCGGTGGACGAGTTGGCAGCCTTTGATGATCCACGCCGCTCTGCGGGCCGGGGCGGACCCGGTGGACATCGCCGAGGCGACTGGCTTGGAGGTCGACGAGGTGGTCCGCCGGTGGCGGCGGTGGGCCGATGTCCAGACGCGGCTGGACATCGGTGGACGTTCGGCAGTGGACCCTGTTGAGGTCCGGGCCATCGAACATCGGCTCGGTCCGGGGGTGGTCCGGTGACGCCGACCCGGATCGCCCGCGACGTGAGCACGGTGGCCGTGGCCGGGATCGCCGCCTGGTCGTCGTGGAGCCATATGGTCGCGGTGGCCTTGAAATTCGGCGAGCGTCCCGAGGTTGCCTACGTATTGCCGATCTCCGTTGACGGCATGCTCATTGTGGCCTCCACCGTGATGGTCGACGATAGGCGAGCCGGCAGGCCTGTCCGTTGGTCGGTCCGAATCGCGTTCGTGGCCGGTGTGGCCGCCAGCGTTGCGGCGAACATCGCCGCCGCACAACCGACCCTGGGTGCCCGGATCGTCGCGGCGTGGCCGGCGGTGGCGCTGCTGCTTGTGGTGGAGATGCTCTCCCGCGCCCGGCCGGTCGTTCACGCGTCACTGCGAAGGGTGGAGGCCGAGGAGGAGCCTGGGGACAATCTCGGTTCGACCGATTCACGGGACATTCCTGAAGTGAGGCTGGTGGCCCGCGGTTCGGGGTTGCGTCCCGATCCGGATCAGATCCGCAATGAGGACAGGCAGGTCCGGCTCCGCAGGCCGCCACGGTCACGGAGGCGCGAGGATGTCGAACGAACGACCGAAAGGGTGGTCCGGCTACGAACGGAGCGTCCGGACGCCAGTCTGGCGGACATCGCGAGGGACGCCGGTGTGTCGGAACGGCATGTCCGCCGACTGCTGGCATCGCGAACACGAGAAGGGTGAAGCGTGGACGTTCGGATACTCGCCGAGGGCATCCCGTGCGTAGATGCCACGACTATCTGTGATCTTCTCGAGATTTTGTTGCTGCTCAGGTGAGGACGAGGAGGTCCAGGGCGTCAACCACGGGTCCGGTCTCACGTTGCGCTGCCTTGCGCAGTCGGGCCAGGCCTGCCTCGGCGAGCGCGCCGCTTCGCGCGCTCGCCGGCGCCGACGGCGTCAGTTCGGTGACAGCAGCTGCGGCGCTGCCGAGGACTACCGCACGGCGGGTGATCGCCGGCAGTGAACCGTTCGTTCTGTCTACACCGGTCGGCTGTCCGGCGGTAGGACGAGGTTCAGGAACTCGGCGTAGGCGTTCTCGCCAGACAGTTTTCCGTCCAGCGCGAGAGCCTGGCGCAGGGAGGAGCCGGTAATCTCGGGCGGGATACCCAGGCCACGCTCGGCCTCGCCAACGATCTCCGCGACGACGGCCCGGGCCTGCTCAGGCTCGTGCTGGATCAACCAGTCGAGCATCCGAGCAATCGCATGATTGATCGGATAACTCACCTTCTCGTTTAGCACCGTGCGCTGCCATTCGGCGAGCTCGAACAACACGGCGGCGCGGATCGTCGCTCCGAGATCGCCGAGGGGGACGATCCGGTCGAGGCTGGCGGCAGCAGTCCAGGCGACGTCGTGAGCGACGTCGCGCACCGCAGCCTTGGTACGCCAGCGCAGCGCGAACCTCTTGCGGTTTCTGTCTCGGTCCCACAGGTCGATGGCAAAGGCGTTGGTGAAGTAGTCCCACAGCCGGGCCACACCGACCGACAAGTTCTCATGATCGTGGTCGGCCATGGTGCGGGCGACGCCGTCGCGGGAGCGGCGGCGGGTTTCGGCCCAGTCCTCGGCGACCGGTCGGGACCACATGCTGCGCCCACCGACGGTGGCCTGCGCCAGCGGCACGTCGCTCTCGCCTCGGGTCTGGTAAGCGCGCAGAGTGCTGGCGCCGATCCCGGCGATCTCGGCGAGCTCGGCCACGCCGAGGAGCTGGTCCGCCGCGAGTTCCGGAGCGGTGAGGTGAACGACGCAGCCTGCCAAGTGCCGCCCTGACCCGTGCCGCAGCGCCCATAGCGCAAGGTCGTCACGCCAGCGGCGCGAGGCGACGGGCGTCATCGTGTCGGGGTCGAGATCAGTGATCGCCCACGCTGCGCCCTTCCCGGGGTCGCCCTGTGGCAGGTCAGCGGCACTGATCGTCAACGCGGCCGGGACTGGCCGGTTGACGTAGATCTCCCGAGCTCGGTCGAACACCTGCGACGGCCGGTACCACGTTGTGCCGTCCCACCAGTAGCCGCCGGCGCGGAACAGCAGCGCCTCGTCCTCGTAGGACATGTACGCGCTCACCACGTCCTCGTCGCGATAGAGCACCACCGACCGGCCGTGCTCGGGGTGCCAGCGCACCACCCAGCCCAGATCCGGTCGCAGGACGTCGGTTGTGAAGGCGACCCAGCCGCCGTCCTTGCATGGATCTGTACGGCCCCAGGTTCCGTTGACGCCGGGCTTGCGGCCGATCGCTTCGATCGCGTCCGGGTCGTCCAGCGGCAGGTGGGAGTCGTCAACGAACGGCAGATCCGGAATCGGGTGATCCGTTCGCAACCCGTTCCCCACCGCCATGTACTTGTACGACAGCGCCATAGCTCAGTCCTCCAAGCGGATGTGCTGTAGATAACTACAGCGTACACGTGACAAGATGCGCAGCATCATCTATGAATGAACACGTAAAGCAGACAAAGCAGGATTTTCGATCCTGGTCGAGTCAAGTCACACGTACTGGTTCCGCTGCACGCCGGCCGGACGGCGACGGCGTTCACGGCTTAGGCGACCTGGGTATCGATCTCCCGACGGTGCGCGGGGTTTCGACGTCCCTCGTCGTAGTTCGGGTACGCGCCAGGCTGCTTACCACATCCACATCCACATCAGCCGCCGATTGCCGGCCCGCTCCGGCTACCCGCCGGGCCACGGGTATGCCGCCGTCGACCTGGTCATCCGCCAGACGGAGACCGTTGCCAACGGGTGGGCTCCCAGAAGCAAGCCCGTATCAGACCAATCAGATTTGACGTGCGATCTCGAAGGCACAGCCCCAGGAAAGGGTGAAGCCGGCTCCGCCGTGGCCGTAGTTGTGGATCACCCGACTCCCGTTGAGCTGCTGCTCTTCGACGCGGACGTAGGCCCGGGTGGGGCGTAGGCCGACCCGGTGCTCGATGACCTGGGCGTTGCGGAGGCGCGGTTCGACATCGGCGCAGCGGGCGATGATCGCGGCGGCGATGTCCGGATCTGGTTCTCGGCTCCAGTCGCCAGGTTGAGCGGTGCCGCCGAGGACCAGGGTCTCGCCCTGCGGGTAGAAGTGCAGCAGATCCGGTGAGAGCGCGGTGTCTTCAGAGAAAAACTCGGTGATGCCGGGATTCTCGACGACGACGAGTTGGCCTCGGATCGAAGCGAGTTCTGGGTCGGGCACGAGGTCACGGGCGCCCATCCCGGTGCAATTGACGATCAGCGGAGCGACCTGAACGGGCTCGTCGAAGGAGCCGATCCGGCGGAGGGCGATCTCCCCACCCGCTGCCTCCAGCCGCTGTAGCAGGTAGCCAAGGTAGACCGGCATGTCGACCAGCGGCGCGGTGTATCGCCATCCGGTGGCGAATCCGTCCGGTAGCTCGCTCGGCTTGCACATCCGGAACCCGTCGAGCTGGTTGCCCCACTCCGGCGGTTCGACGGGCTTGCGGGACGCCTCGATGCCGGAGACAAGCCGTACCCCGGTCATCGGGTCTGTGGCGAGTTGTCGCAGTGTCTCCAGTGTCTGGGCGCTCCAGACGCGGACCCGGTCGACGGGTTCGACGAGGTAGGGGCCCCACATTGCGCCGGCGGCGTACGAAGTGGTTTGCTCGGGTGGCTCGGCTGCCCAGATCTTGACCCGTAGTCCGGCTTCGGCGAGGCAGATGGCGGTGGTTAGGCCGGATACACCGGCACCGATGACTAGGGCGTCGAGATCGGTGCGGGCCATCGTTTGACCGTAGTGTCAGGCGGGTTGGCGCGCGAGCGCGTTCTCAAGGTCGGGGAGCAGGTCGGCGACGCTGTGGTTCCGCTTCCGTCGGCGGAGTTCCTGCGCGAGTGTGGTGAGCAGTGCGGTACTGCGGGGTGAGCGGACCTGTTCGAGCCGGGGTAGGGCCATCCGGGTTACTGCGCAGGCGTCGTCGAGCTTGCCGTGGGCGGTGTAGCCGAGGGCGAGCCAGGCTCCTTCGTAGAGGGCGCGTCGCTGGTAGGGGACGTCTGGTCGGCGAGCGTAGGCGCCGGTGCGCAGGAGCGTTTCGCCTTTGCGGAGCAGGGCTCGCCCGTCGGTTCCTCTCCCGCTGGCCACTACTTGTCGTCCGGCGAGGATCATGGCGTAGCCGGCCTGGCAGTCGAGGTGGTTCGGGGTGAGGTAGTACATCCATTCTGGGTCGCGGTCGGGATGCCGTTTCGCGAGCTGGTCGTGGGACTCGGCCCAGGTGCGTTCGCACTGGTCGACGCGTCCGGCGGCGGCGTGGGCGTACGCGAGGCGGGACAGCACGGACGCCTGGACGGTCGCGGCGGACCGGTCGGAGATCCGGCGGGCGGCATTGCCGAGGCGTAGGCCGTCGTCGGTGTCGCCGAGTGAGGCGGCCTGGAATGACAGGTCGGCGAGGATGTGCGCTTCCATGGATCGGTATCCAGCGTCGTGCGCGGCACGCAGGCCGGTGAAGTAGTACCGCTGGGCAAGCCCTTGCTGTCCGGCGTCGAACGCCTTCCAGCCGGCGAGTTGGGCGAGGTCGGCGAGGGCGACCAGGAGCCGGCGGCTCGTGGCGTCGGTGTGGCCACCGTCGCGGAGTACGAGCAGGACCGCGCGGACCTGGGCGCCGACGTAGCCGAGGCCGGCCGCGCCGCCGCGTTCGTCGTCGAGTAGTTGCAGGCGCGGCACGCTGGCTTCGATCTGTTCGACGAGTGGGTCGTCCGGTGTCGCGGTCGGGAGCGTGGCCCCGCCGGTCGGGAGGTGCACGTCGAGGTAGATGTTTACTGCCTGGGCAAGGGCGGCCCCGGAGACTGCGAGGAACATTCGCCTGTCCACCAGTCCTCCCAACAGCCAGTCCTCTGCGACCAGCATGGTGCTCGCGAGGTTCCACGATCCGTTCATGCCGATGCTGGCCGCCATCACCAGCGTGCCATCTGTGGCGGCGGGCTGCCCGTGCCAAAGGTCCCCTGCGGTCACGATGCGGCCGAGGCGGCGGGAGATGACGTAGGCGGTCAGTGCCGGTAGTGGCGGGCGTGGGATGCCGCCGGCGTCGCGCCAGTGGTAGGGCGCGGTTTCGGCGAGTGTGCCGGGTCCGAACAGCCGGTTGATCTCGCGAGCGAGAGTGCGCGGGGTGAGGCCGGCTTCGGCCATGTGCGCGGCGAGGGCTTGGTTGGTGCGCTCGGGTGACGATCCCATCGGCTCCTCCGCAGGGGTCAACCGACGGTACCGCGAAGCCGCCAGATCATGTGTCCGCTGTGGCCAATGCAAGTTGACGCTCTTGACGCGTTCATCCCCTGCCTCGGCGGTACCGGTTCGCGGTCTGCTGGATGCGTCCCCGCCGGCGTACCGCCGAGAAGGGCTGCGCCGGCGGGTGAACACCTCGACGGGCGAGCGGAGGACCTGATGCGCACTTCGGCGATGACCCAGACCAAACCTCCATGGGACTGGGAGTTCGACTGGCACCTGACGAACCGCTGCAACTTCTTCTGCGAGTACTGCCACCCACAGATCCGGTTCGTGCTCAACCGCAAGCACCTCGACGAGCCGACCCCGGACCTGGTGGTCCGTCGCTTCGACGAGCTGGGCAAGGTCTGCCTGGTGCACATGTCCGGCGGCGAGCCGTTCATGTTCCCCGGCTTCGTCGAACTGTGCCGAGGGCTGGCCGACAACCACTTCATCAGCATCAACACCAACCTCGCCTCCGACGACATTGCGGAATTCGCCGACCGTGTCCCGGCCGGCCGGGTGGCGAAGATCGTCGCCGCGATCCACCAGCCCGAACGCGAACTGCGCGGGCTGGAACTCGACGCCTACGCCCGCAACTACCTGATCCTGCGACGCGGCGGGTTCGACGTGACCGCCCTGTACGTGCTGTATCCGCCGCTGCTCGGTCGGTTCGCCGCCGACCTGGATCGGTTGCGTGAGCTGGGCGTGGACCACATCCGAGCCAAGGTATTCAAGGGCGTACACGAGGGCATCCGCTACCCGGAGGGCTACACCGACGAGCAGAAGGCGTTGGTGCTGGCGAACTCCGGCGAGTACGTCTTCAACCGGCCCTACCTCGACGGGATGCTCTCCTTCCGAGGCCAGGCGTGCACCGCCGGTGTCACCTCGTTCAAGGTCACCGTCACCGGTGACGTTCGCCGGTGCGCTTCGGTGCCTACCGGCTACGGGAATCTCTACGACGGCACCTTCCGGCCTGCCGACGTCAACGAGCCGTGCCCCGCCAAGCGGGTGCTGGTCCTGTCGCAGTGCCTGTCCTACCTCGTCGATCCTCCGGTCCGCCCCGAGTTGGGCGTCGACTCGGACGACCGCTGACCACGAAGGGCGTTCCCATGCAGATCTCGATTCGTCACGCCTGCGTCGACCCGGACGACCAGCCGTTCGACGTCGCCGAACGCAAGGGCGTCGGCCACCCGGACAGCCTCGCCGACCTGGTCGCCGACGCCTTTTCTCAGCGTTACTCATCCTGGTGCCTGCGCGAGTTCGGAGCCATCCCCAACCACTGGGTCGACAAGGTCAACCTCGTCGGTGCCGCAGCCGACGTCCGCTTCGGCGGCTTCGACATCCTCAAGCCAGCCGACTGCTACCTCTTCGGCAAGATCACCGATCAGGTCGGTGACACGCAGGTGCCCGTCGAGGACATCTTTCGGGCAGTCGTCCTCGACATCCTCCCGACCGCACTCGGCGACTACCGCATCCTCGAACACCTACGCCTGCACATCAACAACACGCGCGGCACCGCCGTCGACCACGACCCGAGGTTCTACCGCCCTGACGAGGCATTGGACATCAACGCCGTGCTCGCGACCGAGTCCGTCGCCAACGACACCGTCGTCTGCGTCGGCACCGGCCGACGCGGACTCGCCGCCGATCTTGCGATACGGCTGGAACGACGGCTCACCAGCGAGGGATTCCGGCAGGTCGTGCCGGGCGCCGGTACCGATGTGAAGGTCATGGTGGTCCGGATCGGGTCGGCACTGGAGGTCACGGCCGCTGTGCCGTTCCATCCCGAACTGGTCGGCTCCTGGACGACATACCGCACAGCACTCGCCGAGGCGCAGAGCACCGTCTCCGCCGAGTTGAAGTCTCTGCTCGACCAGGATCCCCGGTCCCGGACCGTGACCGGCCTGTCGCTGCATCTCAACACGAAGGATGTGCCGGGCCGCGGCTACCTGGCGCCGTTCGGCACTTCACTGGGCAAGGGCGACTGCGGTGCGGTCGGGCGAGGCAACCGGTACAGCGGCGCCATTGAGCCGCTGCGCCCGGCGAGCGGCGAGGCACCTGCCGGCAAGAACGCGGTTCACCATGCCGGCAAGATCTACACCGCGCTCGCTGCCGAGGCCGCCGAGCGGGTGCTGGCCGAAACCTCCGTGTACGCCGAGGTCACCATCGCCGCCCGCAACGGCGGCCAGCTCGACGATCCGGCACACGTCCTGGTTTCAGTGGACCGCGAGGTCGACGCCGCGACCGTGGCCGAGATCGAAGAGGCGGTGCGGCGCACCGTCGCCGGGGCTGCCACCTTCGCCTCACGGTTCCTCGCCGCCGAACCGCTGGCCCGGTTCCGCAACGGAGTCCCGCTATGACCACGAAGGCACTGTCCGATGCGCACATGATGCACCTCGCCGCTCTCCGCGCCCAGTCTGCGGTGATCGACGCGGAAGGCCTACGCATCGGCTCGCAGTACGTGATGTTCTTCGCCGAGGCAGACCTGATGCGCGAGCACGTCACCCGCCTCACCGAGGGTTTCACCCGCCCTAATGTGTTGGAGGTCGGGCTCGGCCTCGGCGTGTTCGCCACCCAGCTTCTGGAACGTGAGGTCGGTTCGTTCACGGCGATCGAACCTCACCCAGAGGTCGCGCTGATGGCGCGAACACGGGTGGTCGACGCCTTCGACGTGCCGGTGCGGGTGCTCGTCGACCCGTGGCAGCTGGTGACACTGCCAGCCGACGCCTTCGACGCCATCATGTACGACACCTGGCCGCCGGACGGACATGCCGACTCCGACTTCGCCGAGTTCGTCGCCCACGTCGCGATGCGCTGCCTCCGCCCGGGCGGCCGGTTCAGCTTCTTCCACAGCGGCACCTCGATCGGCCCGGCTCGCCGTGCGGTCCTCGACCGGCACTTCGTGAGATGGACCGCCTACCCGCACACCATGCCGGCAGAGCAGACCTCACCGCACTGGACCAAACCCAGCCGCGACTTCCTCGTCCCGATCGCCACGAAAGGCGGCGCCTGATGGCCTCTCCGATCGCGCCAGCGGTCTCCGCACAGCAGATCGACCGGTTCGCCTCCCACGGTTACCTCGTCCTGCCGGACCTGGTCCCGCCCGCCACTATCCAGAAGCTTCGCGTCGAGGCCGACACGCTCCTGCGGGACCGGCTTGCCCGGATGGTCGCCAGCAGGACACTCGACCCACGCGTCACCTGGTGGCGTCTCGCCAGCGGCGTGCCGTACGTCCTCAAGGTCAAACCGGTGGTCGACCTGTCCCCAGCCGCCACGGCGATGGCGGACAGCCTCGCGTTGCGTGGTGTCGTCGCCGACCTGCTCGGCGCGCCACCGAAGCTGATGGACAACAAGCTCATGTACAAGCAGACCGTCGACATCACCGCCGGATGGGCGACGCTTCCGGTACTCGGTGAAGAGGTCCGCAAGCACACCGACGCTGCCTACTACGCGACCCGCGGCTACCCGCGAGTGCTCACCGTCGCCGTCTGCCTCGACCCCTGCACCGAAACGGCCGGCGCGCTGCGGGTCTGGCCCGGCAGCCACCGCCACACCACCACGATGATCCCGACCGCCAATCAGGGACCTGTCGTACCCGACACCGCCGCACCCGACGAGGCAGCCCTGACCCTGGTCGCCGAACCCGGCTCGGTGTTGATCTGGGATGCCGCCTTGGTCCACGCCAGCGGACCCAACACCTCCGGCCACCCACGTCGACTGCTCGTGCTCGGCTACAGCCCCGCCCACCCGGACAACGGGGAGCCGCGATGAAGATCCTCGTGCTCGGCGGCACCCGATTCGTCGGCCGGCACATCGTGGAGGAATGCCTCCGACGCGGAGACGACGTCACCGTGCTCTACCGGGGCCGCTCCCCGTCACCCTTCGCCGGCATCGCCCGCCACGTCCTGACCGACCGACGCGCGCCAACTGTCGAAGCCGCCGCCGTCCTCGCCGAACCGTGGGACGCGGTCATCGACACCAGCGCCCGCGACGTCGACGACCTGAGCCCCGTGCTGCCCCTACTCGGCAACGTCGGTCAATACACCTTGCTCTCCACCTGCGGGGTGTATCGCAGAGCACCCAGCCGACACGGTTTGACCGAACGGGCAGCCACGATCCCAGCTGACGCCTCCCACCCGGTACGCGCATCCGCCACCCGCAAACTGCGCTGCGAGCGATACGTCCGGCGTCGCCTCGACCGGATCAACGGACCCTTGCTGATCGCCCGCCTCGGCTTGGTCATCGGCCGGTACGACGACAGCGACCGCCTCGCCTACTGGCTGGAACGCGCCCTGCGCGGCGGCGACGTCTTGGTCCCGATGGATGACCGCCAGGTCATCCAACTCATCGACGCCACTGACGTTGCCCGCTTTCTGCGCGACGCCGTCGACCAGCAACTCACCGGCGTCGTCAACGTCGCTGGTGCCCGAACCGACGCCCGGACCCTGGTGGACACGGTCCTGACCCGCGCCGGCCGCGCCGTCACCCCCTGCCGGGTCGGCGAGGAGTTCGCCCTCACCCACCGCCTACAACCATGGACCGAAATCCCACTGTGGCTACCCGCCAGCAGCCCTGAACTGGCGCTCATGTCGGTCAACAACAGCCGCGCCACCGACGCCGGCCTCACCCTCCGGCCCCTTCCCGACAGCATCACCGACGCACTCGGCTGGCAGGCGCTGCGGCGCGGCTGGTCACAGCGCTGGCTCGACCACGCCCGCGAGCGGGACCTGATCCAGCGGTGGCGGGGGTGACGACATGCTGCCCTACACCCAACCCGCGCCGTACCACTCCCAATGGGGCGAGGACCGCTGGCTCGCCGAGCACTACCACCTCCCGACGCACGGCGTCTTCGTCGACATCGGCGCTGGCGACGGCGTACGCGGCAGCAACAGCCTCTACTTCGAGAACCGCGGCTGGCGCGGACTCTGCGTGGATGCCGACCCCCGCAACCACCCACGGCTCCGATGCCGCTGCTGCGCCGTGGACACGTGCGCCGTGTCCGCCACCCCCGGCCTCTGGCCATTCGGCATGTACGCCCACAAACCATCCTGGTCAGGTCTGCAGCGGCGCGGTACGGACTACCAAGAGATCCTCGTCGCGTGCCGCACCCTGGAAGACCTCCTCGGCCAGTGGTGCATCGACCAAATCGACCTGCTCAGCATCGACGTCGAAGGCACCGAACTCGACGTCTGGAACTCCTTCGACCACACCCGTCACCGGCCATCCATCGTCATTGTCGAGTTCGACGACGACCACCCCGACCGGCACCGCCGCACCATCCACCGCCATCTCGGCTCCGACACCTACGAGCTGGTCCACGAGACACCAGCGAACCTGATCCTGCACCGAACAGACCGACCATGGCGGCGACGCCGATGACCAGGCCCGCACTACCGATCAACCAGCTGCTACCCGACGGCAAGGTCATCGTTGTCTGCGGACGCGCCGACGACGCGGCAGCCTGGCAGGATCTGCTCGGCCCAGCCCGGTGCCTCGCCCTCGCCCTGGACGACGCGCCACCCGAGACCCGCCGCCACGCACTGCCCGGCGCATCCAGCCACCTCGCCTGGCAGCACCACGCCATCGGCGGGCTCGACGGCTCCGGCTGGCTCGCCGGGCCGGCAGACGCCTTCGACCCCGACAACGCCGCAACGCTCGTCCTGCCCGACCCGCTCGATCCGCCGCATGCCGGCGTCCGTAGACGGATCGGCGTCAGACAGCCCGCGTGGCGGCTCTTCGAAGACAAGACCGTCGTCGACACGCTCTGGGATGTTGCCGGCTTTCCCCGAGCACCGTCGGTCATCAGCGACGGCACCGCTGACCTCGCCACGCTGGGGGCGATCGTCGACCAAGGCACCGGAGTCGTCTGCTCCTGCCAGCCCGTCGGCGCCGGCCCGTCGGCCGGCGGCGACGGTATCTGGTGGTGGCGCGATGGTCCGCCACCGGCAACCATTCCCACCGCCAAGCCCGGAGCCTGGCGAGTCCGGCTGATGCCGCTGCTCGAAGGCGTCCCCGTCCGCCTGCACGGGCTGACCCTCGCCACCAGGGTCATCCCGTTCCCGCCCATGGAACTCGTGACACTTCCTCGGCCTGGACAGGGGACCTTCCTCTGCGCTGGTGCCGTTCCCACCCTCGGGGACACCGCCGACCTCGTCGCCCAGACCGAACGGATCGGGGCCGGTCTACGCGAACGTCTCGGCTACCGGGGCGGCTTCTCCGTCGATGGCATCCTCACCGCCAGCGGCTTCCTCCCCACCGACCTCAACGCCCGGCTTACCTCCGCTATGGAAGCGGCGCCCTCCGCACGTCGAGTCCTGCTGCACGCGGTCAACCTCCTCGCGAGGGACGGGATCGAGCCTGGCACCAGCGTCGTCGAACAGTTGGTGGCGGAGATCTTCGCCGCCGGCGCCACCTGCACGATCTTCGGCGCCGCAACAAGGGCCGACGAGAGGGCCACTCAGGAGGCGTCGGTCCGCTGGGATGGCGACCGGCTGGTTTCCGATCCGAGCGGAGCCGATGGGGCTCTCGTTGTCACCCCGTCCCCGCGCGGTTGGCTGCTGACCGCGACCCTTGCCACCGCCCGGCTGCCGGGCGGTGGCCGGGTCGGGCCCCTGGCACCCGAGGTCTTCCGAATCAGCGACGAGGTTCTCGGCACCAATTTCGGCAACCTCGCACCGCCATTCGACACGCAGCCGACCACCTGCCTCCCGAGCCCCCGGGCGGCGTAGGAGACGCGATCGCTGCTACATGCGGTCCGGGGTGGCGATGCCCAGTAGGTGCAGACCCTGGCGCAGGACTCGGGCGGTCAGGTCGCACAGGGCGAGCCGGCTGTCGCGTACTTCGTCTTCGGCGCGTAGGACCGGGCAGTGTTCGTAGAAGCCGCTAAAGGTGGTGGCGAGGGTGTGCAGGTAGCCGGCGAGCCGGTGGAACTCCAGGGTCTGTTCGACGCCGGTGACGACAGCACCGAAGTTGGCCAGTTCGAGGGCGAGGGCGTGTTCGGCCGGATGCGAGACCAAGATCGGCGTACCGGTGGGTTGCTCGATTCCGGCGCGGCGGAAGATGGACCGGATCCGGGCGTGGGCGTACTGCAGGTACGGGGCGGTGTTGCCGTCAAGGGACAGCATCCGTTGCCAGTCGAAGACGTAGTCCTTGATCCGGTCGGTGGACAGGTCGGCGTACTTGATGGCACCGATCCCGACCGCGCGGGCGACCTCGGCGATAGCCGCGTCGGGCAGGTCGGGGTTCTTCTGCCGGGCCAGCTCGGCGGCCCGGGTCACCGCCTCGTCGAGCAGGCCGACGAGTTTGATTGAGCCACCGGCGCGGCTGCGCAGCATTTTGCCGTCCGAGCCGAGGATCGAGCCGAAGCCGATGTGTTCCGCCACGGCCGGCGGGTGCAGCCAGCCAGCCTGCCGGGCGACCGCGTACACCATCTCGAAGTGTTGCCGTTGCGGTAGGCCCACGACGTAGAGCAGCCGGGTCGCGCCGAGGTCGCGGGTCCGGTGGCGGATCGCCGCGAGGTCGGTGGCGCCGTAGCCGTATCCGCCGTCGCGTTTACGCACGATGATCGGCAACGGCTGCCCGTCGCGGCCGGTGAAGCCGTCCGGGAAGACGCAGGCGGCGTCGCCGCTGTCGCGTAACAGCCCGAGCCGGTCCAGTTCGTCGGTCACCGGGGCGAGCATGTCGTTGTAGTAGCTCTCGCCGTAGAAGTCCTTGTCAGTGAGCAGGACGCCGAGCTGGTCGTAGACGGTGAGGAAGTACTTCTCCGACTCGGCCACGAGCATCCGCCACAGCCGCAGGGTCTGCTCGTCACCGCTCTGCAGAGCGACCACCCGCAGCCGGGCCCGTTGCTTGAACGCGTCGTCGGCGTCGAACTTGACCCTGGCCGCCTTGTAGAACGAGTCCAGGTCACCGACGGACAGCTCGTGGGCGGCCTCCGACTCGCCCAGGTCGAGCAGATGCTCGATCAGCATCCCGAACGGTGTGCCCCAGTCGCCCAGGTGGTTGGCCTTGATCACCCGGTGCCCGAGCCAGTCCAGCAGCCGTACGGCGGCGTCACCGATCACCGTCGACCGCAGATGCCCCACGTGCATCTCCTTGGCCACGTTTGGCGCCGAGTAGTCGACGATCACTGTCTGCGGGTTGACGCTGGGTGCGACGCCGAGCCGGGTGTCGGCGGCCATCGTCGACAGCAGTGTGCCGAGGGCCGGGTCGGCGACCGTCAGGTTGATAAACCCTGGTCCGGAGACCTCGACGACCGTGCACAGGTCCGCCAGCTCCGCTCTGCCGACGACGTCGGTGGCGATGTCCCGTGGCGGGCGGCCGAGCCGACGGGCCAGGGGCAGGGCGGCGTCGGATTGGAAGTCGGCGTGTTGCGACCGCCGCACGACCGGATCGACCGGCCCGCCGGCCACTGCCGCAAACGCCTGCGCCAGCCGGTCGGCCAGCAGTTTCTCAAGACTCATCAGGTACGCCAATCATGCTCCGACCCGCCTCCGACAGGGTGACAGGTCATCCGGGAAGGACTCGGGGAGCGGATCGATCGACGACCAAAGGAACCGGCGGGATCGATCCGCCGGTCACAGAAGAAGGGTTCAGCTCAGGCGGTCGAGTGCGGCTCGCAGGCGAGCCAAGGTTCGCTCACGTCCGAGGATCTCGATCGACTCGAACAACGGCAGCCCGACGGTGCGGCCGGTTACCGCGACCCGGACCGGTGCCTGCGCCTTACCCAGCTTGAGCCCCCGCTCAGCCCCGACAATTTCCAGCGTCGACTTGAGCACCTCGGCCCGCCACTCGCACGTCCCGTACGCCTCGACCACCGCGGCCAGCAGCGCCGGGGCATCGACCTTCATCGCCTTCGCCCACGCCGCCTCATCGGCGACCGGCTCATCGAGGAACAGGAAATCGACCATCGGCACGATCTCCGACAGCAGCGCGATCCGGGTCTGCGCCAACTCGGCGACAGCGGCGAACGCGGTGGCGTCGTACGCTTCCGGCCGCCACGGCGCGGTGTCGCCGCTCAGCCACGGCTGACACGCCTCGATGAACGCCTCCACCGACAGCGCCCGGATGTAGTCCCCGTTGAAGGCGCGGAGCTTCTTCACGTCGAAGAACGCCGGCGACGGGTTGACGTCCTCCAGCCGGAACTCCGCCACGATGTCGTCCCACGGCAGGATCTCCCGATCACCCGACGGTGCCCAGCCGAGCAACATCAGATAGTTACGCATCGCCTCGGCCAGGTAGCCCTCGGCACGGAAGTCCTCCAGGGCCACCCGGTCCCGACGCTTGGACAGCTTCTGCCGCTTCTCGTTGACCAGGATCGGCGCGTGCACCCACACCGGAGGCTCGGCGCCCAACGCCTCCCACAGCAGCTGCTGCTTCGGCGCGTTCGGCAGGTGCTCCTCAGCCCGGATCACATGGGTGACGCCCATGATCATGTCGTCGACCACGTTCGCCAGCAGGAACACCGGCGACCCGTCGCCACGGGCGATCACGAAGTCCTCGATCAGCGCGTTGTCGAAGGTCGGCTTGCCACGCACCAGGTCGACGATCACGGTCGAGCCGTCGTCCGGCGTACGGAACCGCAACGCGCGACCTTCCCCAGCAGGCAGACCACGGTCCCCGCAGAAGCCGTCGTAACCCTTGTGCTCGCTGCCCGTCCGGGCGATGACCTGATCCCGGGCGCAGTCGCAGTAGTACGCGCGCCCAGCGGCGAGCAGCCGGTCGATGGCCTCGCGGTGGTGCTGGGCATAGTCGGACTGGAACAGCGGGCCCTCGTACTCACTCGGACCGATGCCGAGCCACTCCATCGCGTCCAGGATGCCCTGGACCCACTCCGGACGGTTCCGCGCCGCGTCCGTGTCCTCGATCCGCAGCACCATCGTCCCGCCCGACTGTCGGGCCAGCACCCAGTTGAACAGGACAGACCGGGCATTACCGACGTGGAACATGCCCGTCGGGGAAGGCGCGAAGCGCACACGGATATCGGAACTGGTCACGGATAGCAGGCTACCGAACTACCTCCGCATACCTTCACCGATATCCGGCTACACCGATCCCCTGCTCGTTGTCCCGCACCGGGTTTGATGGAGACATCGAAACCTGGGAGGAACACCAGCGATGCCCGCGCCGAAGAAGTACCCCGATGAGCTGCATGAGCCTGCGACCCGGTTGGTGGTCGAGGCCCGCCGGGATCCGGCCAGTGCGGTAGGGGCGATCCGGTTGATCGCCGACCAGCTCGGAGTCCATCCCGATCCGACTGCATGCTGCCCGTGTGTCACTCAACTCCAGTCGGCGATGAAACAAAACAGCGCGTATCGTCGATACGCTATCGCGTTGGTCGGCCCGTTGCCTCAGGCTTCGAGTGCGGACAACAGTGCAGCGAAGAGGAGTTGGCATGGCGGCGAGGCTGGTGCAGGCGATTGGCGACCTTCCAAATCCGTACATTCTGGGCGCGATCCTGCTACCGATGCTGTTCGTCGGCTGGGTGATCATGAGCGAGCGGCGAACCCGTCACCTCACGCAGCTGATCCGCGCAGTGCGGGGGCAGGTCCGTCCGAGGGGCAGTTCCTTGGCCCCCAGCCGAGAAAGGCGGTGACCATGTCTACGCCGGAGCCGCTGATGAACAGGGGAGAAGTGGCTCGCGCGGCGGGCGTCGCCGCCCAGGCAGTGAGCAACTGGATGCGCAGGCACCCGGACTTCCCTCAGCTTGTTCGGCGCGGATCGCGAGAGGGCTATCCGGCTTCGGAGGTGGCAGCGTGGCTCGATAGCCGTCACATACCGCGCCCCTCGTTACGGAAGCGCGAACACCAGGGAGTGACCTATGGGGATCGGTTCCGCTCCGCAGTGGGAATCCCGGCCCCGCCCGCTGTCAGCGATACGACCGGCATGCAGGTGGAGGACCCACTCGATGAGAGGTTGTGGGCACCGCTGGAGCGGCTGCTGCGCAAGAGCGAGGTGCCTGCGGTCTTTGAGGCTGTCGTTCTGTCCCTGCTGTGCCTGCGAGAGACCTCTCCTGTCGGCTGGTCGGCGACCTCGAGGGCTTCCGTCGAGACGATCCATGAGATCGTCATGCAGGCTTGGCATCGGCAGCCGGAGCGCATGATGGCTGCCACACGAGTCGTTCGGGACGTTCCAGCCACCGTCTACGCGCGCCATCAACTCGTCGAGATCGTCCGCATACTTTCCACAGACCGGGCACCCGCCGCTCAGGTGTTCGAGTACCTGCTCGACAGATTCGCCAAGTACCGGCACAGCAGCCCAGACGAGTACCTGATCCCCACCGAGCTGGCAGGCCTGATGGTACGAATGCTTGATCCCGCGCCCGGTAGCCGCATCCACGACCCATGCTGCGGGCCGGGAAACCTGTTGGTGGCCGCAGGGAAGTACATGTCGCGCGTCACCAGATCCGGTTCGCCGGTCACCCTCACTGGCCGTGCTGCGACTGTCAGGACCTGGAGCCTCGCCATGATGAACGCCGCAATCCATCGCATGCAGGTCGACCTCGGCGACGGGCCGCCGTCATACCCTGCGGAGATTGACGCCGACCCGGGTCTATTCGATGTCGTGCTGCTCAACCCGCCCTTTGGAATGAGGAACTGGAGCCGTCCCGCATCGCGCTCGCTGCGGCCTTGGCCCTACGGCGAGCCGTCGGCGCACAACGTCACCTGGGCCTGGCTGCAGACCGCCGTCGAGGCGCTTGTCCCCGACGGCCGGGCCGCCGTGGTCATGCCCTACAGTGCCACGTCTGCACGCACCGCACGAGAGCGGGAAATCAGGAAGGCAATGGTCGAGCGCGGAGCCGTTCGCTGCATTGTCGCGCTGCCCAGTCACCTGTTCCGCGAGACCACGGTCCCGGTGACGGTGTGGATCTTGGCCCACCCCAGCAACAATGCCAGCAGCGAGATCCTCTTCATCGACGCCCGAGCGGCGGCCCGCCGGATCAGCCCTACCCACCGCGTGTTAACGGAACGCGGCTGCCATTTAGTCCTCGATGCATTCCACGGATGGGTGAACGGGACAGTTGCGTTCCCAAGTTCGACTGACGAGTTCGCCGCCACCACAGCAACCGTGGCGGAGATCCAGGAGCACGTTTACGATCTGCAGCCCGTCACCTATCTGAATCAGCGCGGGCGAGTCGGGCCCGCTCCGCAGACCCCGCCGCAGCTTCGAGCGCTGAGGGCTGATCTGGCCCGGCTGGACGACGCGGCCAGGATCGCCGACCTGACCCTCGACCGATGCCTCGCAAAGTTGGTGACGTGAACACGCTGATTGGTTCCGTTCCGGACAACTGGCAGATTAAGCGCCTTGAAGAGTGCTGCGATGTGCAGCCGGGCCCGTCCGGCACCACGTTGAAGGCCTCCGCGTACGTGATCGAAGGTGTCCCGGTCGTGAGGGCCAGCGACATCGGTCCCGAGGGGATCAGCCCCCGCCCGAGCAAGAGCGTGGGCGAGGAGACCGCTGAACGACTACGGCGACGGTACGAACTATGCTCGGGCGACATCCTGCTCGTGCGCATCGGCGTAACGACTCGGCACGCAGTGGTCACCGAGCGACAGGAGCGCTGGCTGCTCGGCGGCTCCTGCATCCGCATCCGCGCGACCCAGGACATTTCTGCCGATTACCTAGCGTGCTACTTCACTCACCCGGCGGTGCAGGAGTGGCTTGCCGAGCACACCCAGCGCGGAGTGCTACCGACGATCAACGCCGCCAAGATCCGGTCTATGCCACTCGCGCTGCCGCCTGCAGTGGTTCAGCGGAGCGTGGTGGAGGTCGCCAAGGCCATTGACACGAAGATCCGCGCGCACGAGGACGTCATCCAGGCCACGCGGACGTTGCGTGAACTACTCATGCCGCGGTTGCTCGCCGGCGATCCCGTTTCACCAGAGGTAAGCGTCGATCGTATTGCCCGGCAGCTCCGGGAGTGAGGCACAAACATCCGCCTCCTCGTGTGGACGCAGGCGGACTCAGACGCACGCGACAGGACTCAGAAGCACAAGTCTGGATTGAAGTCAAGTCGTGTTACCTGATTGTTATCTTAAGTTGATTGACCTGGGGTGGGTTGCCGGGGCGTACTGGATGGGCGTTCCCTGCGCGGCCGGGTTGTTTCGGCCATGTCATGTCGCGGGCGGCACCTCGTGTGGTGGCGCCTGTCGTCGTTCGTGGCCCGCGTGGGCCAGGGTCAAGGGGCGCGGAGTGATGGGAGGACCGCTGATGAAGGACTTCACGCCGGCGAGTTAGCCGCCCGCCCACAGCAAGCTGTTCGCGGCTGTCGTGGCGAGCCTGGCCGACGCGCACCGCGCGGCCCTGACACTGCCGTGAGGACTGTCGGCACCGCTCAGGCTGTGCCCCGCTCCGCCGCCAATCCCTGTTGTTCTTCGCATCGACGGCAACCTTTCTGTCAGGTTGCCGCGGCTTTTGCTGCTCGAATCCTGGTCTGCCTCGTGCGGGGCGGGCTTGTTCGTTGACACCTCCACAGTGGCACCTGAGCTCCGCGTCTCGAGATCCGCCCGGCCGGGCGTCACCCGGCGCGGATACGCCTGCCCACCGTCACGACGCCCACCACGCTGTCCCGTCCATGCCGCAGATGAACCCCCTTTTCACCTTGGAGTACACCCTGTCCACGCATCCACCCTCGCCGCCGCTGGCGGCTGCCGCATCCTCCACGTCCCACGCTGACAGATCCCGGCTTGACCTCCCGTTGCCGGTCCCGCCGGGTCTCCTGCTTCACGTCCCGCTTCACCCGGGCCCCCAACGGACCCCCACCGTCGTCTCACACCGCAGGCCAGCGCCGCTGTCCAGACTCACTCGAACGCTGCGACTGACCCTCTCCACGGGTCTCTCCCCCCGGGAAAGGCGGTGAGGGATGGCTGATCCGGTGCTGCGGGTCCAGTCCCAACTCACCACCCGTGACCTCATCCTGCTCGGCTGGCTCGCCGACCACGGAGTCCTCACCTCCTTCCAGATCGCCCACGCCCTGTTCCCGTCGGTCGACTACGCCCAGGAACGCCTCCGCGCCCTCACCCAGCAGTTGGAGGTGGTGGACCGGTTCCGGCCGCAGAGACCCGACGGCGGTTCCTACCCCTACCACTACGTCCTGGCCCAACTCGGCGTGGAAGTCGTCGCCGCGCAACGCGGCGAGGAACTGCCCCGCAAGGACCGCGCCCGTAAACGCCGCTGGCATCTCACCCGCCGGGCGAACCTGCCCCACCTGCTCGGCGTGAACGGCTTCTTCACCGACCTCGCCGGACACGCCCGCACCCACCCCGGCACCGCACTGACGCGGTGGTGGCCGGCCGCGCGTTGCCAGCAGACCGGCGCCTTCGCCGAACCCGGCGACGACGTCTCCGCCTTCGCCTACACCCCCAGGTCACGGCCCGACGGGCACGGCATCTGGGTCGAAGACGGCCAGCGGATCCCCTTCTTCCTCGAGTACGACCTCGGCACCGAACGGCCCCTGTCCCGCCTCGTCGACAAGATCCACGGCTACCACGACCTCGCCGACGTCACCGGACGGTTCTGGCCGGTGCTGTTCTGGCTACCGTCGCCGCTACGCGAGCGGCACCTGCATCAGGAACTCACCACCGCCAGGGTCCGCTACCCGGTAGCCACCGCCGTGCACCGCGAAACCACCGGCATGAACCCAGCGGAGCCGGTGTGGCGGCTACACCGAGCCCCTCTGCCGCCGCTGCGCCTGGCCAACCTCGCACTACCCGACAGCGACTCGGGACAGCCTGTCTGAACCGCACGCGCCGCCAACCACCGACCGGTCACGCCGCCCGTACGCGGTGCACGGACGCGGGACCAGGCCACGCACCGACAACCCAGCCGCAGCCCCCGACCACAGCGGGAGCACCAGCCCTTGACGGCGGGAAGTCGCGGACCGTACCTCCGCTATCGCGGTGACGGCAAGCTTCAGGATCTGTCAGCGGCTCACAGGATACCGCCGTGAGTTGCCCGTGAGTCGCTGACAGATCCAAACCCTCCCGTTGACAGATCGCGGAGGTACCGTCCGCGACCCAGCGAAACAGAAACCGGCCAGCCGCCATCAACCGGATCGACCGCATCAACCGGATCGACCGCACAAATCCGCGTAGGAAGGAAACGCATGAACGAAGGACTCCGACCCCAGCAGCGTCACACGCTTTTCGGAGGACCGTGGCCCACGCGCCCCACCACGAAAACAACGTCCGGAGCTATCCTGACGAACCACATCCCGGTACCGCCGCCAACAACGGCGGTGCGGAAACAATCCGCACACACGGAAAGGAACCCAGCATTCCCCTACGGGTCGCGCGGATCGACACCGTACCCATGACCGCCACCGACCTCGACAACGCCGCCGAAGCACTCGCCGTCCTACTCAACCACTTCATCGACGACCACCCCCACCTCTTCCCGTAGCCCGACCGGTGGCGGCCACCCCCGACCGCCACCGGGCACACCCCGCAACCTCGAAGGACACCACTGCATGACAACCCCACCCCTCGCCCCACCCAAACGACGCGGCCGGCCCGCCCGCCACGCCGACGCAACCCAGCGGCCTACCGGACCAAGCCGCGTCAGCATCTACATCCGCCGCTCCACAGACGACGAACACCAACCCTTCTCCCTCGACGCCCAACGCGCAGCCCTCGAAAAATACGTCACCTCCCAGCCCGGCTGGACCATCGTCGCCGAATACGAAGACGACGCCTCCGGCGCCACCACCGAACGCCCCGGACTCAAAAAAGCACTCCACGCCGCCAAAGCCGGCCTCTACGACGTCCTACTCGTCTACCGACTCGACCGATTCAGCCGCAGCGTCACCGACCTCCTCGACCTCGTCACCATCCTCGAAGCATCAAACGTCCGCTTCTCCTCCGCCACCGAACCCATCGACACCGGCGGACCCTTCGGCCGCATGATGCTCCAACTCCTCGCCGTATTCGCCGAATTCGAACGCAACATCATCATCGACCGAGTGAAAAGCGGCATGACAGCGAAAGCCAGCAAAGGAAAATGGGCCGGCGGCACCCGCCCCTACGGCTACCTCGTCAACCCCGACCACCGCCTCGTCCCACACCCCGACGAGGCACCCATCCTCCGCGACATCTTCCGCCTCTACACCCGCGACCGCGTCGGCACCCGCGCCATCGCCACCACCCTCAACGAACGCGGCGTCCCCAACCGGACCGGCAAGAAATGGTCCGGACACACCATCAACCGAATCCTGGACAACCCCGCCTACGTCGGAGACATCGCCTACCGCGACGTCTACGTCCCCGACGCCCACGACCCCCTCATCGACCGCGACACCTTCCAACGCGCCCAGGACATCGCCGCAGCCCGCGGCGACGCCCAAACCCAGCGAGCCATGTCCGACTCGGACTACTACCTCACCGGCCTACTCACATGCCCCCGCTGCGGACATCGCTACATCGGCACGTCCGCCAACGGACGCACCCGCCGCTACCGCTACTACACCTGCTTCACCCGCACCCGCTACGGCAAACACGCCACCTGCGACGCGCCGAGGCTCCCCGCCGACGACCTCGACAACGCCGTCCTGCAAGCCCTCTACGACTTCTACACCACCGCCGAACCCGTCCTCGTCGCCATGATCGAACGCGCCCACACCCAACGCCACACCACCACCGACGACCGCAGCGCCGAACTCACCGCCCTCGCCAACCAGATCACCACCACCGAAGCCAGCATCTCCAGGTATCACACCGCCTTCGAGAACGGCACCATGGACGACGCCACCGCCGGACCCCGCATCCGCGAACTCCGCCAACGACTGGCCCAACTCCACACCCGGCACGCCGAACTCGCCGAACTCACCGCCCAACCCGCCCCACCGGCACCCGGCACCATCACCACGAACCGCGACTACCTCACCACGATCATGACCAGCGGCAGCGACACCGAACGCAAAGCCGCCATCGAGACCCTCATCGCTGAAGTCCAACTCACCGACCAGGGAGTCATACCCGTGTTCAAGATCCCCACCGACACGACGATGCCCCCGCCCGACCCGGGCGAGGGCACTCACGAGGAACAACCACCGGTTCGCACAATGGTGCGGTCGGTGGAGCCAAGGGGACTCGAACCCCTAACCCCTGCCTTGCAAAGGCAGTGCTCTGCCAGTTGAGCTATGGCCCCGAGCGGTCCCGCGCCAACGGTGCCGACCGAGGTCGGAGGACCGGAGTCGGATCAGCGAAGGTCAGGAGCGGTGGTCGCCTCGTGCCAGAGGGCACGCTCGTCGCTGGTCTCCTTGACCTTCTTGGCGATCAGCGCGGCCACACCGATGACCCCGGCGATGATGAGGAGCTTCTTGACCATAGGGCGTGTCCCCTTACGCTCGACTGTCGTGGAGTGGGGCTAGCTGGAATCGAACCAGCGACCTCAGAGTTATCAGCTCTGCGCTCTAACCGACTGAGCTATAGCCCCGTACGCGACGAGCAAGGTTACCGCACCCGTGCCCTACACCCCAACTCGGGGCGAAAGCCACCGGCATCCGGCGAACGGAGCGCCGGACCATGGGAGACTACCGGATCGCGGACGGCCGGGGCCAATGGGTATCGACCCGCCCGGCCGTCCTCCACTTCCCTGCGTGAGCCAGGTCAGTCCCGCTCGGCCAGGGTCAGTTCGATCCCGCCGACCAGGTCGGCGCAGACGTTGTAGATGAACGCGCCGAGCGTCGCCAGCGCGGTGTAGAGCACCACGTTGATCAGCCCGAACAGCGCCGCCGTGCCGATCACGCCCTGGGCGGTGATCCGCAGGCTCGGACCGTCCCCGGCTCCGGTGCCGATCAGGTCACCGAGGCTGGCGTTGACACTCTGGAACACGCCCATCGCGTCGAGCGCCAGGTAGAGCACCGAGGTCGCGACGATCACAACGATGAACAGCACCAGCGAGACCGCGAACGAGAACTTCATGACCGACCAGGGGTCGATCCGCTTCAGGTTCAGGCGAGCACGGCGCGGCCCTCGCGAGGCAGCCGAGCTGACCCCGGGTCGCGCGGTCCGGGCACCGTCCGGGCCGACTCGCGCCGCGCCTACGCCGGCACCGGCACCGGCACCGGCACCGGCACCGGCGATCGTGCGTACGGTCGGCGAACCCAGCCCAGTCCGCGAGCCGGGGGTGGCCGTTCCCACCCGGGCCGTGCCGCCGATGGTGCCGAACTGCCCGGTGGGTCCGAGCCCACCACCCGGTCGGGTGCCACTTGCCGCAGTGGCGCCGAGCGCTCCACCGGTGAATCCGCTGCCGGAGCTGGCCGGCGGAGCGGATGAAACAGGAGGTGCCGACGTCACAGGAGGTGCCGACCTTCCGGAAGAGGCGGAGATGCCGCCGAGCTGAGTGGCGCTGTCGCCGGTGCCGCCGGCGCGGGTCGAACCGTCGACGGAGTCGCCGGTGCCACCGGCTGGGTCGTCGGCGGGTCTGTCGGGCGGGGGAGGCATCCCTGGCGCCCGGGTGAACTTGGGCGACGGCGAATCACCGGGCACGCTGGCCCGGCCGACGGCGGCGCGGCCGGTGGCCGTTGATGTGCCTCCGGCGGCGGATTCCTCGTCGACCGGAGCCGCCGAGGATCCTGTTCCCCCCGACTTCGCCTGGGTCTCCGTCATCAACTAGTCCTGTTCGTCAGGCTCGTCGGCATTGCGAGCAATGGCCACGATGGTCACGCCTTCTGGGAGGTCCATGAGCTTGACCCCCATTGTGTTCCGGTCCCGGGTACGTCGTACAGGCTTCACCGGAGTCCGGATCACGCCACCGTTGCTGGTGATCGCGAAGAGCTCGTCGTCCGGACTGATGACGACCGCGCCGACAAGACCACCACGGCGCTCGGTGATCTTTGCAGTCAGCACGCCCTTGCCTCCCCGGCCCTGCACCGGATACTCCTCGATCGGAGTACGTTTCGCGTACCCGCCGTTGGTGGCGACCAAAACATCCAGGTCCATCCCCTCCCGGACGACCGCCATGGCGAGCAGCTCGTCGGTATCGGTGAACCGCATCCCGATCACCCCCGACGTAGCCCGCCCCATCGGACGCAGCGCCTCGTCGGTCGCGGTGAACCGGATCGCCTGGGCGTTCTTGGAGACCAGCAGCAGGTCGTCGGCCCCGCCGGCGAGAGCCGCTCCGACCAGTTCGTCGGCGTCCCGCAGGTTGATGCCGATGATGCCACCGGAGCGGTTCGAGTCGAACTCCTCCAGCCGGGTCTTCTTCACCAGGCCGTTGCGGGTCGCCAGCACCAGGTAGGGCGCCACCTGGTAGTTCGGGATCCGGATGACCTGGGCGATGTGTTCGTCCGGCTGGAAGGCCAGCAGGTTGGCCACGTGCTGGCCCCGGGCGGTACGCGACGCCTCCGGCAACTCGTACGCCTTCGCCCGGTAGACCCGGCCCTTGTTGGTGAAGAACAGCATCCAGTCATGGGTGGACGCGATGAAGAAGTGGCTGACAATGTCGTCCTGGCGCAGCGTCGCACCGCTGACGCCCTTGCCGCCCCGGCGCTGCGAGCGGTAGAGGTCGACCTTGGTCCGCTTGGCGTACCCGGTGCGGGTGATGGTGACCACCACGTCCTCGCGGGCGATCAGGTCCTCCATCGAGACCTCGCCGTCGAACGGCACGATCTTCGTCCGCCGCTCGTCGCCCCACTTGGCGACAATTTCGCCGAGCTCCTCCGAGACGATCCGCCGCTGCCGCTCGGGCTTGGCCAGAATGTCCTTGAGGTCGGTGATTTCCAGCTCGATCCGGGCGAGCTCGTCGATGATCTTCTGCCGTTCGAGGGCCGCCAGCCGGCGCAGCTGCATGTCCAGGATCGCGGTGGCCTGGATCTCGTCGACGTCGAGCAGCCGCATCAGGCCCTGCCGGGAGTCCTCGACCGTCGGCGACCGCCGGATCAGGGCGATCACCTCGTCGAGCATGTCCAGCGCCTTGACCAGACCGCGCAGGATGTGCGCCCGCTCCTCGGCCTTGCGCAGCCGGTACGCGGTGCGCCGCCGGATCACGTCGATCTGGTGCTCGACGTAGAACCGGATGAACTGCGCCAGGTTCAGCGTGCGCGGCACCCCGTCAACCAGGGCCAGCATGTTGGCGCCGAACGTCTCCTGCAGCTGGGTGTGCTTGTAGAGGTTGTTGAGAACCACCTTGGCGACGGCGTCGCGCTTGAGCACCAGCACCAGCCGCATGCCGGTACGCCCGGAGGACTCGTCGCGGATGTCGGCGATCCCGCCGATCTTGCCTTCCTTGATCAGCTCGGCGACTCGCTCGGCAAGGTTGTCCGGGTTGACCTGGTACGGCAGCTCGGTGACGACCAGCGACGTCCGGCCCTTCTTGTCCTCCTCGACCTCGACCACGGCGCGCATCCGGATCGACCCGCGACCAGTGCGGTAGGCGTCCTGGATCGGGGTGGTGCCGACGATCAGACCGGCGGTCGGGAAGTCCGGGCCCTTGACGATATCGATCAGCGCGTCGAGCGTGGTGGCCTCGTCGACCTCCGGGTTCTCCAGGCACCACTGCACCGCCGCCGCGATCTCCCGCAGGTTGTGCGGCGGGATCTTGGTGGCCATGCCGACCGCGATGCCCTCGGAGCCGTTGATCAGCAGGTTGGGGATCCGGGCCGGCAGGATCACCGGTTCCTTGGCCCGCCCGTCGTAGTTGTCCTGGAAGTCGACGGTGTCCTCGTCGATGTCCCGCAGCATCTCCATCGCCAGCGGGTCGAGCTTGCACTCTGTGTAGCGCATCGCGGCTGCCGGATCGTTGCCCGGGGAGCCGAAGTTGCCGTTGCCGTCGACCAGCGGGTACCGCAGCGACCAGGGCTGCGCCATCCGGACCAGCGCGTCGTAGATGGCCGAGTCGCCGTGCGGGTGGAACTGACCCATCACGTCGCCGACGACCCGGGAGCACTTGACGTAGCCCCGGTCCGGCCGGTAGCCCGAGTCGAACATGGCGTAGAGGATCTTGCGGTGTACGGGCTTGAGCCCGTCCCGTACGTCCGGCAGCGCCCGCCCGACGATCACGCTCATCGCATAGTCGAGGTACGAACGCTGCATCTCGACTTCCAGCCCGACCGGCTCGATGCGGTCGTGCCGGGCGACCGCCGCCGCGGCGGCTGCCACGGGATCCGGCTCGCTGCCGAAGGACTCGGGAGTATCCGTCACAGTTAACCCTTATCAACCTTTAAACCGTCGTACCGTGCTGGACAACGGCTGTGGAAGCTGGCGAAGTTGCTGATGACGCGGCCGGGTCGGCCCCGGTTCGGGGTCGCCCGGCCGCGCGGGGCGCTAGATGTCCAGGAAGCGGACGTCCTTGGCGTTGCGCTGGATGAAGGAGCGCCTCGCCTCGACGTCCTCACCCATCAGAACGCTGAACAGCTCGTCGGCGGTTGCGGCGTCGTCCAGAGTCACCTGACGCAGCGTACGCGTCGCCGGGTTCATCGTCGTCTCCCACAGCTCGGGGTAGTTCATCTCGCCCAGGCCCTTGAAGCGCTGGATGTCGTCCGGCTTGGCGTTCGGCTTCTTCTGCTGGCGCAGCACGATCAGTCCGTCGCGTTCCCGGTCGGAGTACGCGTACTGCGCGTCGTCGCCCTTCCGGTTCCACTTGATCTTGTACAGCGGCGGGGCGGCGAGGTAGACGTGGCCCAGCTCGACCAGCGGACGCATGAACCGGAACAGCAGGGTCAGCAGCAGCGTCTGGATGTGCTGGCCGTCCACGTCCGCGTCGGCCATCAACACGATCTTGTGGTAGCGCAGCTTGTCGATGTCGAAGTCGTCGTGGATGCCGGTGCCCAGCGCGGTGATCAACGCCTGGACCTCGTTGTTCTTCAGCACCCGGTCGATCCGGGCCTTCTCCACGTTGAGGATCTTGCCCCGGATCGGCAGGATCGCCTGAGTACGCGGATCCCGCCCCTGCTTGGCCGAGCCGCCGGCCGAGTCGCCCTCGACGATGAAGACCTCCGACTCGCGCGGGTCGGTGGACTGGCAGTCGGCCAGCTTGCCCGGCATCGACCCGGACTCCAGCAACGACTTGCGCCGGGCCAGCTTGCGGGCCTGCTGGGCGGCGATCCGGGCGCGGGCCGCCTGGGTGGCCTTCGTGATGATCATCTTGCCTTCGGCCGGGTTGCGGTCCAGCCAGTCGACCAGCCACTCGTTGCAGACCCGCTGCACGAAGCTCTTCACCGGGGTGTTGCCCAGCTTGGTCTTGGTCTGGCCCTCGAACTGCGGGTTGGCCAGCTTGACCGAGATGATCGCGGCGAGCCCTTCCCGGATGTCCTCGCCGGAGAGCTTCTCGTCACCCTTGAGTAGCTTCTTGTCCATGGCGTACTTGTTGACCACGCTGGTCAACGCGGACCGGAAGCCCTCCTCGTGCGTGCCGCCCTCGTGGGTGTTGATGGTGTTGGCGAAGGTGTAGACCGACTCGCCGTACGATTCGTTCCACTGCATGGCGATCTCGACCGACATGCCCTCCTCCTCCGCGCCGAACTCGACCACGCTCTTGTGGATCGGGTTCTTCGAGGCGTTGAGATGGCGGACGAAGTCCGAAATACCACCCTTGTAGCAGAAAGTGACCTCGCGGTGCTTTCCGTCGTCGTCGGCCACCCGCTCGTCGCGCAGCTGAATGGTCAGCCCACGGTTGAGGAAGGCCATCTCCTGCAGGCGGCGGTAGATCGTCTCGAACGCGTACTCGGTGGTCTCGAAGATCGACGGATCCGGCCAGAAGGCGACCGCGGACCCGGTCCGGTTCGTCGTCTCGCCCTTGTCCAGCGGCGTCGGCTTCGAGTTGGCGTACTGCTGCCGCCAGACGTGGCCGTCCTTGTGGATCTCGACCTCCATCTTCACGGAGAGCGCGTTGACCACCGAGACACCGACCCCGTGCAGGCCACCGGAGACCGCGTACGCCTTGCCGTCGAACTTGCCGCCGGCGTGCAGCACGGTCAGGGCGACCTCGACACCCGGCTTCTTCAGCTTCGGATGCAGGTCCACCGGAAAACCGCGGCCGTTGTCGGTGACCCGCACCCCGCCGTCGGCGAGCAGCACCACCTCGATGGTGTCGCAGTGCCCGGCCAGCGCCTCGTCGACCGCGTTGTCCACGACCTCCCAGACCAGGTGGTGCAGGCCGCGCTCACCGGTCGAACCGATGTACATGCCCGGTCGCTTGCGGACCGCCTCAAGGCCCTCCAGCACGGTGATCGACTCGGCGCCGTACTCCTGGTTGTTCTCCGCTGACACCCTCAGCCACTTTCTCGCACACCTGGGCCGCGACGGCACAGGGACGCGGGGTTCGGCGGATCTTCCGACGGCGGACGGACGCGAACCGGCACCATGGCCGACAACCCGCATCTTCCGGGTGGATCGCCGACGGGTGGCGAAACGCGCCGTACGCCGCAGCGGACCCGCGGATCACGAACGGCTGGGCCCCGTACGGTCCGGCGATCACGGCTGCCGGTGGTCACCTCGTCGGTGATCCTGCCGGGCGGGCTCCGGATCGTCGCGCCGCGCGGGTCTCCCTCGTCTCTGTCTCCGATCCTACTGTGCCGAGCCGACATAACCGGGACGCGGCACCCCCGTAAAGCGGCTGAGAGGTTCGTAGCCGGCCGCACCCCACCCACCGCGACCACCCCCACACGCACCAGATCCATCATCGGTCGGCCACGGGGCACCGCACCGTCGGTGCGGCGGCCCGCTGGGCCACCTGAAGATGAAACGACTACCCGGATGCCGCTACAGTGCCGCTACCGCACAGGCTCGCACCGGGCAGCAGCATCGCGGATGCGCACCCGACCCGGGCCACCAGCTGGAGAAGGGTGACGCTTGCGATGGGGCTGGACAACGTCGCGGTGCAATGGCCACGGGTCGGCGAGTTCTACGAACCGGTCGCACCGGCCGAGTTCGTCGACTTCGACAAGCTGGCGGAGCAGGCCGACGTCGCGGCGCCGACCGCCGCGCTCGCCGGTTACATCGCGAAGACCGGCAGTGTCCGGGCCACCGCCTACACCGAGCTGGTGGACCTGCTGCTGGGGCTGACCGGAGTGCTGTACGCCACCGAGGCGGCCGCCGAGGACGAGGACCCGGTGATCGACCCGGACGGCTGTGCCTGGATCGCCGGCGGCCTGGAGCGGTTCGTCGACGGCCACGACCGGTACGGCGACACCGTCACCTTCGACACGGTCGGGGCGGTGCTGCGCGACGCCCTCGCCGGGGCCCGGCTCGCCGAACAGCAGCTGCGCTGGCTGGACAGCCGGCTCGACGCGCTCCGCGACGACGCCGGTGACGCGCCGCAGTGGAGCTTCCCCCGGTCGGAGCTGGCGGTGCTGTCCCGCTTCTACCGCCGCTGCGCCGACCGCGGCTTCGCCGTCTACGCCGACGCGGAAGCCTGATCCTGGGCGGCCGGCGACTTCCGGGCGGCCGGCGTCGGCCAGGGAGCGGACCGGCCGGGTGGGGATCAACCGTACGTGTCCCGCGGGCCACGACCGCGGACCCGCCGCGGACCCTTCGACCAGGACGGCGCGGCCGGGCCGTGGATGTGCAGTTTCGTCACCACGTTGTGCCCGACCTCAGCGGCGATCTGGCGCAGCAGTGATCGGGCGAGCAGACGTAGCTGGGTCGCCCACGCGGTCGACTCCGCCTCGACCGTCAACTCGCCGTTCTCCAACTTGACCGGGCGGCTGTGCTTGGCCACCTCCGGCCCGACCACCCGTTCCCAGGCACCGAAGACGGTCGCCTCGGCAGCCGGCCGTTGCCAGCCGCGCGCCTTGACCAGCCGGGCCAGCACGTCGCCGAACAGCTGGGGATCGCGGGGGTCAGGCCCCGGACCAGAGTAGCCGCGCAGTCGTCGGCCGCCCGACCCGGCTCCGCCCGTGTCGCTGCCGCCACCGGTCCGGCGGCGGGGCCGATTTGCCTCCCGACGGGCGCGGGCCGCGTCAAGCACCGCCCTGGCCAGCTGCGGGCCGGTGGACGGCGGTGGCAGGATCGGTGGCTGGTCGGCAGCCTGCGCCGGCTCACCGTGCTGCGGCTCATCCGACATGGCGTACCTCCCCACGGCTGACCTCGAAGCGTGCCCCGCGCAACGCTACCGGGACGTCCTCGGCCACCGCACAGGTCACCAGCAGTTGGCTGGCCCCGGCGACCAGCTCGGCGAGCCGTTCCCGGCGGCCGCTGTCCAGTTCGGCGAACACGTCGTCGAGGACCAGGACCGGCTCGATGCCTTCCGCGCGGAGCAGGTCGTACGCGGCCAGCCGCAGCGCCAGCGCGCAGGACCAGGATTCGCCGTGGCTGGCGTACCCCTTCACCGGCAGGCTGCCGATCGTCAGATGCAGGTCGTCGCGGTGCGGGCCGACCAGGGTGACGCCACGGTCGACCTCACTGCGGCGGGCGTCGCTCAGCGCGGCCAGCAGCGCTGACTCCAGCACGGACCGGTCCGCCGCCAGCTGCTGCACCGCTCCGCTGTCCGGCAGATCGATCGACGGCCGGTAGCTGACGCCGGCCGCCGCGCTGGTGGCCGCCACCGCGTCATACGCCTTGGCCACGTGCGGGGCCAGTGCGGTGACCAGCTCCAACCGGCCGGCGAGCAGCTCGGCTCCGTGCCGGGCCAGATGGGCGTCCCAGACGTCCAGCGTGCTCAGATCACCGCCCCGGTCACCACCGGTCTTGCGGGCGAGGTACGCGCTGCGCAGCAACGCGTTGCGCTGCCTGACCACCCGGTCGTAGTCGGCCCGCACGCCGGCGAACCGGGGCAGCCGGGTGACCAGCAGCTCGTCCAGGTAGCGGCGGCGTTCGGCCGGGTCGCCCCGGACGATCTCCAGATCCTCGGGGGCGAACAGCACCAGCCGCAGCGCACCGATCACCTCCCGCGCCCGGCGGGCCGGCGACCGACCCAGCCTGGCCCGGTTGGCCCGACCCGGAACGATCTCCAGTTCGACCAACAGCTCCCGTTGGTCGTGCACGACCAGGCAGCGGATGATCGCCGAATCGGCGCCGACCCGGACCAGCGGCGCGTCGGTGGCGACCCGGTGACTACCCAGCGTCGCCAGGTAGCCGAGCGCCTCGACGAGGTTGGTCTTGCCGACCCCGTTCGGCCCGACCAGCACGCTGCCACCCGGTTCGAAGGTGAGCTCGACCCGCTGGTACGAGCGGAAGTCGATCAGTTCGAGACGGCGGACGTACACGGAGGTCAGGGGCTGGACTGCACGGCGTGCCCGCCGAACTGGTTGCGCAGGGCGGCGACCGCCTTCATCGCCGGAGAGTCGTCCTGCCGCGAGGTGAACCGGGCGAACAGCGACGCCGCGATCACGTTCAACGGCACCCCGAGCCGGATCGCCTCGTCGACCGTCCAGCGCCCTTCGCCGGTGTCCTCGGCGTACCCGCGCAGCGCAGCCAGTTGCGGGTCCTCGTCGAGCGCGGCGTCCAGCAGATCCAGCAGCCAGGACCGGACCACGGTGCCGTCCCGCCAAGACTTGATCACCCCGGGGACGTCGGTGATCAGCTCACTCTGCAGCATCAGCTCGTAGCCCTCGGCGTAGGCGTGCATCAACGCGTACTCCACGCCGTTGTGCACCATCTTCGCGTAGTGTCCGGCGCCGACCGGGCCGGCGTGCACGAAGCCGTGCTCCGTCGGCGGCTTCAGCGCCTCGAAGATCGGCATCATCCGCTGTACGTGCTCGGCGTCGCCGCCGACCATCAGCCCGTACCCAGCCTGCCGGCCCCACACCCCGCCGGACACCCCGACGTCGAGGTAGCCGACGCCGTGCTCGGCCAGCCGGGCCGCGCGCGGCCCGTCGTCGCTGAACCGCGAGTTGCCGCCGTCGATCACCAGATCGCCGGCGTCGAGCAGGCCGCACAGCTCATCGACGACCGACGATGTGACCTGGGCCGGGACCATCATCCAGACGGCCCGCGGGGCGGCGAGCCGGTCGACCAGCTCGGCGAGGCTGGCCACGTCGCTGACCGCCGGATCCCGGTCATAGCCGTACGCCTGGTGACCGGCGTCGCGTAGCCGGTCCCGCATGTTGCCGCCCATCCGGCCCAGGCCGATGATGCCCAACTGCACGGTGTGCCCCCTTCGTCGCTGCCCGATCGTCGCCCACCGGGTGTCCCGGTGTTACCGGGTTACCCGGATGGGCATGATCAGATAGCGGTAGCCGGGGATGATCTGATCGTCCTCGCCGGCCGGCGAGATCACCGCTGGCTTGAACGCGTCGACGAAGGTGAACACCGCCGTGGCCGAGCCGAGGTTCTGCAGGCCGTCGATCAGGTACTGCGGGTTGAACCCGATGGTCAGCGGCTCACCGGTGAACGCGGCCTCCATCGCCTCGCTGGCCCGCGCCTCCTCGGTGTTGCCGGCCTCCACCACGAGCCCGTCCGCGCTGAAACTGAGCAGCACCGGGGTGGTGCGCTCGGCGACCAGGGCGACCCGGCGTACCACCTCGACGAGAGTGCTCACGGCCACCCGGGCCTCGGCGTTGTGGCTGCTCGGGAAGAGCGACCGGACCGGCGGGTAGTTGGCACCGTCCAGCAGCCGGCTGGTGGTCCGGCGGGTGCCGCCGGCGAATCCGATCATGCCTTCGCCGGCCCCACCGTGCGCCAACGCGATGGTGACCTCGCCGCCGATCGGACCGAGCGTCTTGGCCGTGTCGGCCAGGGTACGGGCGGGCACCAGTGCGTTCAGGCTGATCTCCGGATCGTCCGGCTGCCAGTCGATCTCCCGGATGGCCAGCCGGTACCGGTCGGTGGCGAGCATGGCGAGCCGGCTGCCCTCCAGCTCGACCCGGACCCCGGTCATCATCGGCAGCGTCTCGTCGCGGCCAGCGGCCACCGCGACCTGGGCGACCGCGGCGGCGAACGTCGGGGCGTCGACCCGGCCGGCGCTGGCCGGCATCTCGGGCAGGGTCGGATAGTCCTCCACCGGCATGGTCGGCAGGGTGAACCGGGCGCTGCCGCAGACCAGCTCCAGATGCGCACCGACCGCCGCGATGTCGACCGGCTTGGCCGGAAGCGACTTGGTGATCTCGGCGAGCAGCCGACCGGAGACCAGGGCCGAGCCGTCGGCATCGCCCTGCACGTCGACGGTCACCTGGCTGGAAACCTCGTAGTCGAACCCCGAGACCTGCAGGGAACCGTCGGTGACCCGGAGCATCGCGCCGGCCAGCACCGGCACCGACGGCCGGTTCGGCAGGCTCTTGGCCGTCCAGGCCACCGCGTCGGCGAGCGCATCGCGCTCCACCCGGAACTTCATCCCATGCCTCCGCACTTCATGCCGTGCCTCCGCGTCGACTCGGTCGAACGATCTTCGGTGGTGCCGGACCCGAGGCGGTCCCTGGGCGGCTCGACCGTCATCGGTCGACGGACCTCACCGAACGATAGGCCAGACCGCCGGGCCCGTGCGTCCGGCCCCGGACTTCTGCCGGTCGACCGGACCGGCAGGTGCGGCAGGTCGGCTGCATCCACACCTATCCCCAACGCCGGTGATTGGTTTTTGTTGTCTAGAAGATAGATCTCATCGTCTTCATCGGGGCTGTGCACTCTGTGGACATCTCGCGTTTACGCAGGTCAGATGGGTTCGATGGCGGTGGATTACCTGTGGAGAGGGCTGGGTACAACCGGGGTCGTCATCCACAGGCTGCCCCGCTGCCCACAGCCGTGCCGAGTTATCCACCGGTTGTCCACCGGTTATCCCGAGGGTTCGTCCCCAGCTGTGGACAAGGTGCCGGCGCCATGCCGGTCCGTCGTCCCCAGAACCTTCAACAGGATCCCCACAGGCGGTGGCTGGCCTGTGGACAAGCTGTGACTGACAGTGATTGTCCACAGCGGTTTCCCCAATGGTTGTCCACAGGCTGTGGACAACTGGGCGGGCAGGATGCAGCTGTCATCCACCGTCCGGCGGCGGCTGCGGTGGAAAACCTGTGGATGAACCTGTGCGTGATCCGCCGGATCAACCGGCGGGCGGCCCCGGTGGCGGGGCGGCGGGGCGTCAGGCGATCTGCTTGATCCGGTTGGTCAGCTCGGCGATCTGGTTGTAGAGGGACCTGCGTTCCGCCATCTGCTGCCGGATCTTGCGGTCGGCGTGCATTACCGTGGTGTGGTCCCGGCCACCGAACGCCTGTCCGATCCGGGGCAGCGACAGATCGGTCAGCTCGCGACACAGGTACATGGCGACCTGGCGGGCGTTGACCAGCACCCGGGAACGTGAGTGACCGCGCAGGTCCTCCAGGCTGACCCCGAAGTAGTCGGCGGTGGCCACCATGATCTGGTCGGCGGTGATCTCCGGGCCGGCTCCGTCCGGGATGAAGTCCCGCAGGACCTCCTCCGCCAGGCTCAACTCGACCGGTGACCGGGTGAGGCTGGCGAACGCGGTGACCCGGATCAACGCGCCCTCCAGCTCCCGGATCGAGTTGGCGATCCGGGACGCGATGAACTCCAGCACGTCCGGGGGCGCGTACAGGCGCTCCTGGGCCGCCTTCTTCTGCAGGATGGCGATCCGGGTCTCCAGGTCGGGCGGCTGGATGTCGGCGAGCAGGCCCCACTCGAAGCGGGTCCGCAGCCGATCCTCGAGGGTGGCCAGCTGTTTGGGCGACCGGTCCGAGGTGATCACGATCTGCTTGTTCGCGTTGTGCAGCGTGTTGAAGGTGTGGAAGAACTCCTCCTGGGTCCGCTCCCGGTTCTCCAGGAACTGGATGTCGTCGATCAGGAGGATGTCCACGTCACGGTAGCGGCGCTGGAAGGCGCTGGTCTTGTCGTCACGCAGCGAGTTGATGAAGTCGTTGGTGAACTCTTCGGTCGACACGTACCGCACCGACCGGGCGTGTCCGAGGGTGGTGGCGTAGTGACCGATGGCATGCAGCAGGTGGGTCTTGCCCAACCCCGAGCTGCCGTAGATGAACAGCGGGTTGTACGCCTTCGCCGGTGACTCGGCCACCGCGACCGACGCGGCGTGCGCGAACCGGTTCGATGAGCCGATGACGAACGTCTCGAACATGTACTTCGGGTTGAGCCGGTTTCCACCGGTGTCCACCCCCGGTCCGGTCAGCCGGCGGTCGTCCCGGCCGGTGCCGCGGTGGTCCAGCCCACCCCGCCCCGGGCCGCTGTCGGGCGGGCTGGTCGGCAGGCTGTCGCCGACGCCGACGCCGACGCCGCCGCCGCCGCCGTACCGTTGGTCCGGTGGGCGGTAGTCGGTCGGCGGCCGGGCCGGGCGTTGCTGCGCCGGCGGTTCGAGGTCGTGGTCGATCCGTTGCGGACCTGACGGTCCCGCGGCGTAGTCGTCACCGAAGAGCGCGCCCTGGTCGCCGGTCCGGGCCGCTGGCACCACCGGCAGCCGGCTGGTGGCGCCGTCCAATGCCTCGGGTACGCCGACGCGGTGCTCCGGCTCACGGGGTCCGTCGGGCGTGTCCGGCACGCCGCTGATCGGCTCCGGCGCCTCGGGTGCGGCAATGCCCTCGCGGTCCCAGCGGTGGTTGTCGGTGTCGCGGTGGTCCGGTCCGGGCGGGGGCGGACCCAGCCGTGGGTCGGGCTCGTCCGGGTGGTGCAGCCGGGTCTCGACGGTCGCGGTGCCGTACACCGTGCCGACCGGTCGACCCTGACCGTCCTCCGGCGGACGGACGGTGACCGCCACCTGGATCGGTCGACCGAGCCGCCGCGACAGCGCCTCGGTGATCGCCGGGCGCAGTCGCGATTCGATGACGTCGCGGGTGAACGCGTCGGGTACGGACAACAGCGCGGTGTCCTCGACGATGGCGCGCAGCCGGGTGAGCCGCAGATAGGCCCGCTGCTGAGCGGAGACGATCTCGTCCGCCAGCTCGTCCGTGGTCGCCAACCAGACCGCGCCGAGGTCTATCGTCTCGGCCACCGTAGCGCCACCCCCATCGCATCCGAGTACCCGGCCGCCGGCACTGTCTCTGTGTCGGCCGCCGGTCGGGATCGGTCCCGCTCTCGAACAGGTACGACGAGCCATGCTGCGGGCCGCTGAACTGACCGTCATCCACAAGTTATCCACAACCTGTGTGTACTGCTGACCGCGGCTCCCCGTCGTCCGCCGAACCTGCCCCCTGCCGGCTCGGCGCCCGGTGTCGATCACCGTCGCGGGCGACCGGCCCGGCTGCCTGGTTCGTACCGATGAAGCGGTGCCAGGTGCTGCCTGATGCTTGACCGGCAATCGGGCACGCTAACAGCGTTGTCCACAACCGTTCAACCGGCGGTCGCCGGTCCCCGTTGTCGGTTCCGGCGAAAACCGTGTAGCGGCACTGGCCGCGTTGCTCCACGGCCCGATCACCGGAGGTGGCCGGCGGCGGGCCAGCCGTCGGCGCTGGTCCCCTCTGATAAGCTAGTCGGGTGCGTTGTGCCCTCACGACGCACCGGCGCAGACCTGCACCGTCGGCCTGACCAACGGGCCGGATCAGATCTGCACCGCCGGTTCTGCACCGTCGGTTCCGAACCGTCGGTTCCGAACCGTCAGTTCTGACCAACCGCCGGCCCGACCAACGGCCGGATCTGACCAACCGCCGGCCTGACCGACAGCCGGTCTGATCATCTGACTCCGGGCCGCCGGCCAGGAGCCACACCTGACGGAGAGTCTGACGTGAGCAAGCGCACCTTCCAGCCGAACAACCGCCGGCGTGCCAAGACCCACGGCTTCCGGCTGCGGATGCGTACGCGTGCCGGCCGTGCCATCCTCTCCACCCGCCGCGCCAAGGGCCGCGCCCGCCTGTCCGCCTGATGGTCTTCGCGGGCGTCGTGGAGATCTAACCGCCATGCTGGCCGCCGCTGAGCGCGTACGGAATCGTGCCGACTTCACCGAGGTCGTACGCATGGGTCGGCGGGCCGGCCGTGGCTCGCTCGTCGTACACCTGTTGCTGCCGTCTGCGGTGCCGGGCGACCGACCGGGGCCGATCGGTGGCTCCGGTGCCCGGGCCGGCTTCATCGTCTCCAAGGCGGTCGGCAACGCGGTCATCCGCAACCGGGTGCGTCGTCGGCTGCGACACCTTGTCCGGTCCCGGCTGGCAGCGTTACCGGGCGGTGCCCTGCTGGTCGTCCGGGCCCTCCCGCCGGCCGCAGGAGCCTCCTCGGCAGGGCTGGCCGTCGACCTTGACGCCGCGTTGTCCGCCGCGGTCCGCGCCGCCGACCGCCGTTCCCGCGGCACCTCCGGTGATCACCCGTCCGGCGTGCCGCGCACCGGAGGCCGGACCCGGGCCAGGGCGGGGGACGCTTGATGACCGCCTCCGACGATCTACCTCGCCCCGCGACACCGGGTGGCCGCCTGCTGACAGGTGCGATCGTCGCGTACCGTCGTTGGATAAGCCCGGCACTGCCGGCCCGCTGTCGGTTCTACCCGTCGTGCAGTGCGTACGCCCAGGAGGCGATCGCCCGGCGCGGAGCACTTCGGGGGGTGCTGTTGGCGGGTTGGCGCCTGCTGCGCTGTCATCCCTTCCACCCCGGTGGATATGACCCGGTACCGATGCCGGGCGGCCGCCGTGCCGATGCGACTGGAGCCCCGAATTGAGTCTCGACTGGATCTACTGGGCCATCTCGTGGATCCTCCTGTTCTGGCACTCGGCCTGGGACCGGATCGGTGTGCCGTCGACCGAGGTGCTCGGCACCAACTGGTCGTGGATCCTGGCCATCATCTTCCTGGTGGTCACGGTCCGGGTGATCCTGTTCCCGGTCTTCGTCAAGCAGATCAAGTCACAGCGGGCAATGCAGGCGCTGCAGCCGAAGGTCAAGGAGCTGCAGGAGAAGCACAAGGGTGACCGGGAGACGCTCCAGAAGGAAATGATGGAGCTGTACCGGAAGGAGAAGGCCAACCCGCTGATGGGCTGCCTTCCGATGTTCCTGCAGATCCCGGTCTTCCTCGGCCTGTTCCACATCCTGCGCCGGCTGAACCCTGAGCAGACCCGCAACGTCGACCTGTACGGCTGGACCGCGGACCAGTTCTACGAGGCCTCCCGGGCCAGCCTGTTCACCGCGCCGATCGCCGGGCGGTTCGGCTCGACGGCCGACGAGCTGGCGGCGATGGGTGCCAGCGGCACCACGGTCAAGGTGATCGCCGGGATCCTGGTGGTCGTCATGATCGTGACCACCTACCTGACCAGCCGACAGATGATCCTCAAGACCGGCTGGGCGGAGGACCCGCAGCAGAAGATGATCCAGCGGCTGATGCTCTACGGCATCCCGGCCTCGCTGCTCATCTCCGGCGCGATCTTCCCGATCGGCGTCATCATCTACTGGGTGGTGAACAACATGGTCACGCTTGGCCAGCAGCAGTGGGTACTGCGCAAGTTCCCGCCCCCGCCGATGCCGGCCGGCAAGGGGAGGCCGGCTGCGAAATCGACCTCGACCTCGAAACCGGCCGGTCGGCCGGCGGCGAAGTCCGGTGGCGGTCAGTCACGCAAGCCCGGCACGACCGACGCCAAGCCCAAGTCGGCCGGTGTCTTCGCCCGACGCGGCAACGGTGCCGAGGCCGCCGCCCCGGAGCCGGCCCCGGTCCGCGAGGGTCTCAAGCCCAAGCCTGGTGCCAAGCCGGTCAACCCGAAGAAGCGGCGGCCGGCGAAGCGTCCGGGTTGACCGGGCAGCCGTCCCGGCGGCCGGCTCCTGCTGGCGGGCGTTCCCGGTGGCCGGCGGGGCGTCCCGCACAGCCGCAACGGCGGCAACGTAGACCTCCCGAGGGCACGGCGCCCGTCCGCCGGTCCTCGGTAACCAGCGGACCGACCGGTTCCGCCGAGCGAGTACGGAGATGACACCGTGACCGATACCAGCCTGCCCAGTGCCGACCCGTCTGTCGACGAGGAGATTGTCCCGGCCTCGGCCGCCGACCGCGCCGACGACCGTCCCGGCGACGCCGACGACGCGGGCACCGACGAGGCTGACGAGGACGCGGCCGGCAAGGGCGCGTCAGCGCAGGCTTCCGCCGCCACCGACAACGACCTGTTCCAGCAGAGCGAAATTGCCGCCGACTACGTCGAGGGACTGCTGGACATCCTCGACTACGACGGCGACATCGACGAGCTGGTCTCCGGCGGCCGTCCCGTGGTGGAGGTGGTCGGCGGGCAGCTCAGTGCCCTGGTCGGGCAGCGGGGTGCGACCCTGGAGGCGCTCCAGGAGCTGACCAGGCTTGCGGTCTTCCGGCAGACCGGATCGCCCAGCCGGCTACTGCTGGACGTCGGCGGTTACCGGAACAACCGACGCAAGGAGTTGGCCGCGGTGGCGAAGAACGCGGTGGAGAAGGTCAAGGAGTACGGCGAGCCGGTGCGGCTGGAGCCGATGTCCGCCTTCGAGCGCAAGTGCGTACACGACGTGGTGAATGCACTCGACGGCGTGCTGAGCGAGTCCGAGGGTGTCGAACCGACCCGGCGCATCGTCGTCCGCCCGGCCGACTGAGCACCATGACCGATTTGCCCGAGCAGACTGATCGGGTGGCTACCGGCCCGGACGGGAACCCGTCCGGGCCGGTTCCGTCGGGAGCGCCCGTTCCGTCAGGACCGGCCACGCTGGCGTCGCCCCCCGAGTCCGCCCGTGAGATCTTCGGTGCCGAGCAACTGCGGCTAGCGGTCCGGTACGCCGGCCTGCTGGCCTCGGAAGGACTGCTGCGTGGACTCATCGGGCCGCGCGAGGTACCCCGGCTCTGGGAGCGGCACCTGCTGAACTGCGCGGTCCTCGGTGAACTCGTCCCCGACGGAGCGACGGTGCTGGACGTCGGATCCGGAGCCGGTCTACCCGGGCTGGTCCTGGCCGTGGCGCGGCCGGACCTCAGCGTCATCCTGGTTGAGCCGTTGGCCCGGCGCACCGCGTTTCTCGTCGAGGCGGTGTCGGTGCTTGGCCTCACCGCCCGGGTCGACGTGCTGCGTGGCCGGGCCGAGGAACTCCGCCGGGATTTTCCCGACGGAGCGGCGCCGGTGGTCACCGCTCGAGCGGTGGCCCCACTCGACCGGCTGGCTGGCTGGTGTCTACCACTGGTCGAGCCCGGTGGGCGGCTGCTCGCCATGAAGGGCGACTCGGCCGGGGCGGAGATCACCGAACACCGGGCGGCTGTGATCAGGTCTGGTGGCGGTGATCCGGTGCTGCGTCGCTGCGGCGAACGATGGCTCGACCCGCCGACCACCGTGGTGGAGATTGAGCGGTCCGCTCCGGTGCCCGGGGCGGGTGGCCGACGCCGCTCGGAGCGCGGCGACCGGGGACGGCCGCGGTCGTCGCGGCGAACCCGGGGATGACCGCCGAACCCATCCTGACGGCGGGGGTGCTGTGCGACGTGCAGGCTGCGCACGTCGGACAGTCAGCCGTGGCCACACCGGCCCTGATCCCCGTAGGCTGACCGCGCGTCGATAGTCTGGACCGGGCGGCAACGCGTAGTTGCACGACTCCTGCCGCCCCATGCCGGTCCGCACGCCACGCCCGAAGCGCGGTCGTGAGCGCTGGCGGTGCCGATCCATCCAACGCGGGCAGGGATGACACGGTGCATGACAACGGTAGTTACGAGGATCCGCGGTTGGCCGGCGAGCGCCACGGTGTCGGCGACCCCACGTTGGTTTCACGTGAAACGGCGTACCACCCGGGTGGGCCGGAGGGCGGGGCGGTGCCGGTCAGTGGGGCACCTCAGCCGCCCACAACGCCGGGCGTCCCGACCCGGGCCGGCGTGCCGCTCGTAGCGGACACGTCGGTCGGCGCCGTACCCCCGACGCCGGAGCAACCGGCGCCCGACCCGACCTCCCCGGCCGCCGACGAGCCGTACGTTTCACGTGAAACACCGAATCGGGAAGAGGATGATCCCCCCTTGGCAATGGAGGCTTTGCGCGCCGTGCAGATTCTGAACCCCAGCGGCGAGGTGACCATGCCCCGGCCGGACCGGACCCGGGTGATGTGCGTGGCCAACCAGAAGGGGGGCGTCGGTAAAACGACCACCACGGTGAACCTCGCGGTAGCGCTGGCGCTGCACGGGAACCGGGTGATGGTCGTCGACCTCGACCCCCAGGGGAACGCCTCGACGGGACTCAACGTCCCGCACCACGCAGGCGTACCGGACGTCTACGACTGCCTGATCGACAACGTGCCGCTGACCGAGGTGGCGCAGCCGGTCGAGGGGATACCCGACCTCTGGTGCGTTCCCGCGACGATCGATCTGGCCGGGGCCGAGATCGAGCTGGTCTCCGTCGTGGCCCGGGAGTCGCGGCTGTCGCGGGCCATCACGGCGTACCCGGTCGAGCTGGACTACGTGTTCATCGACTGCCCACCGTCGTTGGGTCTGCTGACGGTCAACGCGCTGGTCGCCGCACAGGAGGTGCTGATCCCGATCCAGTGCGAGTACTACGCGCTGGAAGGACTCAACCAGTTGATCAACAACATCAACCTGGTCCGGCAGCATCTCAACCCGACCCTGGACGTCTCCACCATCCTGCTCACCATGTACGACCGCCGGACCCGGCTGGCCGACGCCGTCGAGCAGGATGTGCGGAACCACTTCGGGGACAAGGTGCTCCAGTCGGTCATCCCCCGCAACGTCCGGGTGTCGGAGGCACCGAGCTACGGCCAGTCGGTGATGACCTACGATCCCGGATCGCGGGGTGCGACAAGCTACTTCGAGGCGGCCCAGGAAATCGCCGAGCGCGGTGTCGCTCGGCTCAGTCGCAATGTCTGACACGGTGGTTGGAGCGGGAGGCAGGGCATGAAGAACCGTCCGAAGGGCGGGCTCGGGCGCGGGCTCGGTGCCCTCATCCCCACCACCGCTCCGGTCCAGTCCGGTGTCGCACAGCCGGCCCCGGCTCCGGTGACTCCGTCCCCGGCCACTGCGGCCGTCTCCGGCAGCGTCGGGACCGCTGCCGCCGTCGCGACGGAACCGGCCGTGGCGCCGCCCGCCGACCTGTCGCCGGTGCCCGGTGCCCGGTTCGCCGAGCTGCCGGTCGCCGCGATCATCCCGAACCCGAAGCAGCCTCGCCAGGTCTTCGACGACGAGGCGCTCGAGGAGCTGAAGGTCTCCATCGAGCAGGTCGGGTTCCTGCAGCCGATCGTCGTACGACAGCTGGACGACGGTGAGCAGTACGAGCTGGTGATGGGGGAACGCCGCTGGCGTGCCGCGCAGGCGATCGGCCGGGAGTCCATCCCCGCGATCGTCCGGGACACCAGGGACGACGCGATGCTCCGGGACGCGCTGCTGGAGAACATCCACCGGGCCAACCTCAACCCGCTCGAGGAGGCGGCCGCGTACCAGCAGTTGCTCGACGAGTTCGGGGCGACCCACGAAGAACTCGCCAGGCGCATCGGCCGGAGCCGGCCGCAGATCTCCAACACGATCCGGCTGTTGAATCTGCCGGCTCAGGTGCAGCGGAGGGTGGCCGCCGGCGTGCTGTCGGCCGGTCACGCCCGGGCGCTGCTGAGCCTCGACGATCCCGACGCCCAGGACGCCCTGGCGCTGCGCATCGTCGCCGAAGGGCTCTCGGTCCGGGCCACCGAGGAACTGGTGGCGCTCGCCGGGACCGAGGACTCAGCGAAGCGTACGGCCAGTCCGCAGCGTCGCCCGAAGGCCCATGCCCCGGCCCTCACCGATCTCGCCGATCGCCTGTCTGACCGATTCGACACCCGGGTCAAGGTCGACATCGGGCGGAGCAAGGGCAAGATCACGATTGAGTTCGCCACGGTCGACGACCTGGAACGGATCGTCGGGATCATCGGAGTGGGCGACGGGGACGACGCCTCGGGCGACGTCGACTGATCTGCCCGGGGCCGGTCCGTCGACCCGGCAGATGGCATGTCCCCGCAAGGGCTGGTGTTTCACGTGAAACACCAGCCCTTCTTCCTGTGGCCCCTGCCCGCGCCGCCACAACGCCCCGGCCCCCGCCACTGCCGGCCGTGCACCCTCGCCGGCAGTCCACCCGGGGGTCGGCACCCGCTTCTCGCCAGTCGGCCGGGCGGAGGCGATCACGCGGGTCGTTTCACGTGAAACGGTGGGCCGGTGGGGGCCGCTACCCGGCCGGTAGCTGCCCGGAGGAGGCGCCCCGGTGGCGATGTTCCACGTGGAACTGAACGACGGTCTCGCCCGACTGCCCCGGGAGCCGACTACGGCTGTTCCGGGCGGCGCCAAACGGTCCGCCGAGCCCGGTTACCACTCGGCCGATGGTTCGTTGAGAAGACCGGGCCACCGGAGGCACCAAGGCGCATCCGCCGCCGACCGGACGGGTCCCGGGTGTCCCCGGGATCGATCCGGTACGGGGCCGGGCGTTTTCCACAGGCGTTTTCCACAGGGTGCCTCGTTTCACGTGAAACAGCGGGTAGACCGGGCTGTCGCCCTGTGGATAACTCCTGTGGAAAACCGGGACGGCGGACCGTGGTCGGCTGCCGACCAGAGACCGGCCGTCCCTCCGGATGAGAGTCGCGGGCCGGCCGAAACGGGGAACGACAGGCGGCGCAGACTCGGTTAGGGTCAGCGTCGTGCCAGACACCCCTGCCTCGGTTCCCGACTTCGCGCGATGGCCATCCTTCCCCTTCGAGGGCGACCTGCGGGTCAAGCGACTCGACGACCCGGTTGACGTCGAACCGCCTCGCAAGGGTGAGGGCACGGCGGAGTGCTCGTCCTGTTCCGCCCCGGACGACGCGTACATCTGGGTCAGCGAACGCTGGCGGGTCCGCGCGATGGACCGCCCGACCGGGCTACCGATGGTCCTCATCCTGGAGTCCCGGTCCCACTTCGACCTCGGCGATCTGCCGAACCTGCTCGCGGCCGAACTCGGCGTGATGACCGTCCGGCTCGAGCGGGCGATCCGGTCGCTCGACGGCGTGGCCCGGGTCCACGTGAACCGGTGGGGGGACGGCTCGGCGCACCTGCACCTGTGGTTCCTGGCTCGGCCGTACGGGCAGCTGCAGCTCCGTGGCACGTTCCTCTCCCTGTGGGACAGCATCCTGCCGCCGATCTCCGAGTCACGCTGGCGGGAGAACCTGGCGCTGGTCGCCGCGTGGCTGGCGGAGTTCGGCGGTCGTCAGCTCGCTGAGCCGCCGCGTATTCAGTGGCGGGCACCGTCGAACCTCACCGAACAGGCGAGCCATCCGGTCAGCGTCGACGACTTCGATGAGATCGATGGTGCAGGGCCAGCCGTGGCTGAGCTCGTGGTGCCGATGGAGAGCATCGAACCAGCTGCTGATCTCGGCGAACTCGCCAGCGACGTTGCTACGACCCAGCAGGGTGAACCACTTGCTGCCGACCCGGCCGACGTTGCGGATGCCGCTGCCCCCGCCGACGACAGCGCCGCGACAGATGCCGGTACTGAGGCGAAAAAGGACGACGACCCGGACCTGGAAGGCGCTACGGACCAGGACGGGCCCGAAGTGCCGGCTGCGAGCGATTCGGCGACGTCGCCGACCGGCAGCGCCCGGTGATCAGCTCGCCGGGTCGTCCGGTCGGCCTGCGGCTCGGACCACCAGCGTGGCGAGCAGTTCACCGAGGTCCAGTCCGCCAGCCTGGACCGCCAGCGGCAAGAGCGAGGTCTCGGTCATCCCGGGTGAGACGTTGACCTCCAGGACGTGCGGCCGGCCGTCGGGGTCGACGATCATGTCGACGCGGGAGAGGTCCCGCAGCCCGAGTGCCCGGTGAGCGGCGACGGCGGTCGCCGCCACCTGCTCGGCAGCCGGCTCGTCCAGCCGGGCCGGCGCGTGCCACGTCGTCAGTCCGGCGGTGTAGCGGGCAGCGTAGTCGTAGACACCGTTGCGTGGCACGATCTCGACGGCCGGTAGCGCCTCCGGGCCGGCGCCTCGGTCGACGACCGATACGGCGACGTCCATCCCGGTGACATACCGCTCGACCAACGCCGTCGAGTCGTACGCGAAGCAGCCGACCATCGCTGCGGAGAGTTCCGCCGCCTCGCGTACCACTGCCGCGCCAAGCCCGGAGCCGCCCTGCGCAGGCTTGACCATCAGCGGCAGGCCGAGCCGTTCGACGATCCGCTCCAGCACGGCGACCGCACCCAGTTCGGAGAATCGGTCGTGGGGCAGCGCGACCCAGTCCGGGGTCGGGATGCCCGCCTCGCGCAGCACCGCCTTGGCCGACGGCTTGTCCCAGGCCAGGCGGGCGGCGCGGGCGTCGCAGCCGATGTACGGCACGCCGCAGAGATCCAGTACGCCGCGCAGCGAGCCGTCCTCACCGGTCGCCCCGTGCAGCGCGATGACCACCGCGTCCGGCGGGTCGGAGCGCAGCGCTGGAATCAGCGAGACGTCGGCGTCGCGCATCCCAGCCTCGACGCCGACCGAGCGGAGCGCGTCCAGCACCCGGCGACCGGACTTCAGCGAGACGTCCCGCTCGTACGACAACCCGCCGGCGAGAACGAGCACGCGCAGATCCGGGGCGGCGGACGACGACGAGGATTCGGTTGCGGTGGGGTCCAGCGCTGGGCTCATGCCCGAATCATGCCAAGTCAGGCCCGGGCGCGTCCGCGCCGGGGCGCTGGCGTCGGCCGGATCCGCCGGCGACCGGTCCGAAGACCTCGCGCATCGCCGACTCCCGCTCCATCACGCCGGCCAGCCGCCGGACGCCTTCCCGGATCCGCTCCGGCGGGGGGTAGGAAAAGTTGAGCCGCATGTTGCCGGCCCCGGAGCCGTCAGCGTAGAAGCCGGTGCCGGGAACGTAGGCCACCCGGGCGGCGATGGCCCGGGGAACCATGGCTTTGGCGTCCAACCCGTCCGGCAGCGACGCCCAGACGAACAGGCCGCCGCTCGGTCGGGTCCAGGTCGTCCCGGCCGGCATCAGGTCGGTCAGCGCGGACAGCAGTGCGTCCCGCCGCTCCCGGTAGACCTCCCGGTACGTCTTGAGCTGCTCCCGCCACGGCATGGTGGCCAGGTAGGTGGCGACCGCGGCCTGGGCGTAGGCACTGGGGCAGAGGATCTGCGCCTCACTGGCGATGACCAGCTTCTCGCGTACCGCGTGCGGAGCGAGAATCCAACCGACCCGCAGCCCTGGCGCAAAGGTCTTGGAGAAGGTGCTCAGGTAGAAGACGCCGTGCCGGCGTCGAGCCCGCAGCGGCACCGGCGCTTCGCCGTCGAAGCTCAGCTGGCCGTACGGGTCGTCCTCGACGACCAGCAGGCCGGCGCGTTCGCAGATGTCGAGTACCCGGTCGCGGCGCTCGTCGGTCAGCGTCACGCCAGCCGGGTTCTGAAACGTCGGGATGGTGTAGAGGAACTTCGCCCGTCGGCCGGACCGGGCCACCTCGGTGATCGCCTGCTCCAGCGCCTCGGGGATCAGCCCGTCGGCGTCCATCGGCACGTGCACCACCTGGGCCTGCGCCGCCTGGAACACGCCGAGGGCGCCGACATAGGTGGGGCCCTCGGCGAGGACCACGTCGCCCGGGTCCAGGAAGAGCCGGGCGACCAGATCGAGGGCCTGCTGCCCGCCGACGGTCACCACCACGTCCTCAGGGGAAGCCCCGGACGAGACGTCGATCCCGGACAGCGACATCACTTCGCAGATCCGTTCCCGCAGGTCGAGGGTGCCCTGGCCGATGCCGTACTGCAGGGTCGAGGTGCCGGTCTCGGCGGCGAGGCGACCGAGCATCTCGCCGACCGCGTCCAGCGGCAGCGCGGCGACGTACGGGGCTCCGCCGGCAAGCGACACCACCTCCGGCCGACTGGCGACGGCGAACAGCGCCCGGATCTCCGAGGCGGTCATCCCCCGGACCCGGCGGGCATAGCGGTCGGTGTAGTCGTCGAGCGTCGTGCCGGTCATGACCTCACCCTCGAAACGCGTCGCACCGGTGGTGCCGGGTCGGGCCGCGACACGCACTGATCGTCTGATGGTAGTCCGGCGTGTCGCCGTCCGGCTTGGGCATTACCACACCGACCACATGTCGGACCAGCGAACCCGGATTGGCCTGCGAAGACAGCGACCGGACGCCCGACCTCTCCCCTGACGCGAGGTTGCGGCGTACGATCGCTCGTTGGGGACAGGAGACGGCGCGTGGTGAAGCTCGGCGGGTTTCAACGCTTGACCGGTTCGGTGGTGGGGGATCGCCAATGTCGCGACGTCTGGTCAGTCTGACGCTGGACACGCTGGAGGAGCTGCCCAGATCCTGCCGGCGGTGTGTCTTCTGGGAGCTCGATCCGGTGGCGGCCGACCGCGCCCGGACCTCCGGCGACCCGGCGCTGGAAAAGGAGGCGTGGGTCTCCCAGACTCTCCTGGAGTGGGGTTCCTGCGGCAAGCTCGCCTACGTCGACGGCATGCCGGCCGGCTTCGTGATGTACGCGCCGCCGGCCTACCTACCGAGGTCGATGGCGTTCCCGACGTCCCCGGTCTCCGCCGATGCGGTACTGCTGACCACGGCGCACGTGGTGCAGCCGTTCGCCGGCGGTGGCCTCGGGCGAATGCTGGTGCAGGGCGTGGCCCGGGATCTCACCAAGCGGGGCATCAAGGCGATCGAGGCGTTCGGCGACGCCACCGCCGATCCGGAGGAGACGGCCGGTCGGGGCTGTCTTGCCCCAGCCGACTTCTACCTGTCGGTCGGCTTCAAGACGGTCCGGCAGCACCCCCGGTTCCCCCGGCTACGGCTGGAGTTGCGGACCGCGTTGTCGTGGAAGTCGGACGTCGAGTACGCCCTGGAGAAGCTGCTCGGCTCGATGACTCCGGAGAGCCTGCTGCGCCCGGCCACCCGCGCGGCGACGAACTGACTGACGTGGTTCAGGCCTCCGTCGTCGCGTCGACCACCGCCCGCAGCGTGTGTACGTCGATCGACCCGGTCGGCACGTCCAGCTCCACCGGGTAGTACATCCGCTGCACCGCCGCGACCAGCGCCTCTGCCACCTGGTCGCGAAACCCGGGCCGGATCAGCCGGGCCCGGTCGGCCGAGCAGGTCAGATAACCCACGTCCACCCGTACCGCCGGCATCCGGGTCAGCCGTAGCAACTCCCAGCTCTTCGCGTGGACCCGGCAGTCGCGCAGGCCGGTACGTACCGCGATCTCCCGCTGTACCAGCCCGGCCAGCCGCTCGCCGACCGTCGACGTGACCCCGTTGCCGGTGCCGTAGTGGTAGGTTGCCACCCCGTCGGCGGCCGGGTTGGCATGCCCGTCCACGTGCAGGGAGATGAACAGGTCCGCGCCGACGTCGTTGGCCAGCCGGGTCCGCGCCGGGTCGCTGAGCACCGAGGTGGTGGCCGGACCCCGGGTGAGATGCACCCGCATCCCGGCTGCCGCCAGCCGCCCCTCCAACCGGGCGGCGAGGTCGTACGCCAGCTCCGCCTCAGACCAGCGCCGGCCGCTGTCGATGACCACCACGCCGGGATCGGGTCCCCCGTGACCAGGGTCGACGACGATCGTCTTGCCCATCAGGTTGGGGCCGGACTCGCGGAACGCGTCTGCTTCCCGCAGCCACTGCGGGCGTCCGCCGACCACCTTGCGGCCCAACCTGCGCATCGCGTGCATGGTGTACGGCCCGCAGCTGCCGTCGGCGGTCAGTCCCACCTCCCGCTGGAACTGGGTGACCGAGCGGGCGGTGCGCCCGCCGTACACGCCGTCGGCGCGGCCCACGTCGTAGCCCATCTCCAGCAGCCGTTCCTGCAGCGCCCGGACGTCCTCGCCGACCAGCGGCTGCGGTATCGAGTGGTAGAGCGCCCGGTCGCCGAGCCGCCAACGGGCGGCGTCCAACGCCCGCCAGGTCTCCGCGCCTACCCGGCCGTCGATGCTCAGTCCACGGAGCTGCTGGAAGGCGCGTACGGCGTGCTCGGTGCGGGCGTCGAACACGTCGGCCCCCGAGGTTGGCTCGAGCAGCTCCAGGTTGACCAGGATGGAGCGGATCTCGGCGACGGCGGGACCCTGATCGTCACGGCGGATCGGGCGCACGGGACGTGGACCTCCCCCCTGCAGGCGCGGACGATCCGGAGCGTAACCCGGCCGGCAGGCGCCCGTACCCGGGTTACGGCGAAGCGGACCGTACGGGGAGCGCCCGGTGTCCGGACGATCAGCCCGGGAACCGAGCATCCAGCAGCCCTGTAACGGCGCCGCCAGCAGCCTGGAAACGGACCGGCCGGTCCCACCTTGTCGGGTGGGACCGGCCGGTCCGCCGTGCCGCGCGGGGCAGCCCCGCTGGGGTTCAGAAGGCCGACTCGATCAGCTTGACCAGGTCGCCCTTGGGCCGGGCGCCGGCCACCGACTGCACCGGCTCACCGGCCTTGAACACGGTGAGCGTGGGAACCGACATCACCCGGTACCGGCGGGCGATCTCCGGGTTCTCGTCGATGTTCAGTTTGACGATCGACACCTTGTCACCCATCTCGGTGGCGATCTCCTCGAGCAGCGGTGCGACCTTGCGGCACGGCTGGCACCACTCGGCCCAGAAGTCCACCAGCACCGGCTTGTCGGACATCAGTACGTCGGTGGCGAAGCTGGCCTCGGTCACCGCTCGGGTAGCTCCCACGGGAAAATCCTCCTCCTCGACCGCCGGTGCGCCGGCGGTCAGACCTCTTCGAGTGTGGCGAGGTAACGCTCGGCGTCGAGCGCCGCCGCGCAACCGCTGCCGGCAGCGGTGATCGCCTGCTGGTAGGTGTGGTCGACCAGGTCACCGGCGGCGAACACGCCCGGCACGCTGGTTCGGGTGCTCGGCGAGTCGACCAGCACGTAGCCGTTCTCGTCGAGCTCCACCTGGCCGCGGAACATTTCGCTCCGTGGGTCGTGACCGATCGCGACGAAGACCCCGGTGACGTCGAGTGTCCGGGACTCGCCGGTGTGCGTGTTGCGCAACCGGATTCCGGAGACCTTACCGTCGGCGCCGAGAATCTCCTCGACGACACTGTTCCACTCGACCCGGATCTTGTCGTTGCCGAGCGCGCGGGCCGCCATGATCTGGCTGGCCCGGAACTCGTCGCGGCGGTGCACGATGGTCACCGATTCGGCGAACCGGGTGAGGAAGGTGGCCTCCTCCATCGCCGAGTCGCCACCGCCGACCACCACGACGTGCTGCCCCCGGAAGAAGAAGCCGTCACAGGTTGCGCAGGAGGACACCCCGTGGCCGAGGAACTCCTGCTCGCCGGGGACGTTCAGGGGACGCCACGCGGAGCCGGTGGCCAGGATGATCGCCTTGGCCCGGTAGCCGGTTTCGCCCACGTACACCGTGCTGGCCTCGGTGGCGCCCGGGGTGCCGGTGTCGGCCAACTCGACCCGCGTCACGTCGTCGGTGACGAACTCGGCACCGAAGCGCTCGGCCTGCTTGCGGATCGAGTCCATCAGCTCCGGACCCATGATGCCGTCCGGGAAGCCCGGGAAGTTCTCCACCTCGGTGGTGGTCATCAGCGCCCCGCCGGACTGCACCCCCTCGATGACGAGTGGGCGCAGGTTGGCGCGTGCGGCGTACACCGCAGCGGTGTAACCGGCCGGCCCCGAGCCGATGATGATCAGGTTGCGGACCTCGTCCACTGCCGACTCCCAAAGTCTGATTTCTGCGCAACGGCGACCGTTGACGACAACGCCTCGGAGCTGGGGAGTAATCCCGCTCCGGTGCCGCGTGTCCCACGTCACGCGACCGGCAGGGTCACCCTACCTGTGCCGAGTACCTGGTGTCCGCGCCGGCCGCAGGCGTACCGCAGCCGGTGCCGCTCACCCAGATCCAGCTGGCACCGAAGCTGTCGCTGAACGAGAGGACCAGCGCCGGTTCACCTTCGAACGCCGCGAAGTCCACCAGATCGACGCCGAGCACGCCGTTGCCGTGCTCGGCGGTCACCGCGGCCACGCAGTCGGCCAACGCGGCCGGGTCGGCCAGTCTGGCCAGCGCCGTCGAGGCGGGCGACTCCTGCAGTACGGTGTCCTCGCCGGCCGCCGGTTGCCCCCCGTCGACGCCGGTCCGCCCCACGGCCTCGAACATCGGCACGATCGTCGCCCGCTGGTAGTCGGTGCCGCTGGCCAGTCGCCGAGGTGCGGAGGTGTCCATCATCGTGCCCGGCTGGCCCTCCTGCCGGGTCTCGGCGCTCTGGCTCTCAGCGCTGCCAGCATCGTCCGACCGGCTACCCGCCGAGGTGCTCGCGTCGTCGGCGGACCCGGCACCGAGCAGCTGGCCGACCCCGAGGCCGGCGAACGCCACGGCGGCCGCCGCGACGGTGATCGGAGCGGCGTACCGCTGCCAGCGGCGGCGACGGTCCCGCCGCGTGCGGGCCGCCGCCAGCGGCACCGGTGCCGCGACGGTGGCCAGATCCGGGCTGGTCGCCGGGTCCGGGGTCGGCTGCGGTAGCGGCTCGGCGGCCAGGGCGGCATGCACCCGGTCGGCGACGTCGGGTGGGATCGGCTCGACGACGCTGCCCCACTCGGCGAGCATCGTCTGGACCAGCTGGGTGGCCTCGACCAGCTCGTCGTGGGCAGCCCGCCAGGACGGTCGATCCACGATCAGCCGGGCCACGGTGACCTCGTCCGGGGTGCCGTCGAGCGCCCCACCGACATAGTCGGCGAGCAGCTCTCGATCGACCTCCTGGAACCGGTCGGCGGTCACCGTTCCTCCTTGCCACCGTCGCCACGTGCGGACCCTGATGGGACGTCGTCGAGCCGCTGCGGGTTCCGTGGGGTGAGCGACGACACCTGGGCGCGTGGTGGTGCCACCTGCGTGTTCGCCCGCTGTGGTCGCAGATGCCCGAGAAGCCCGGCCAGCCGGGTCCGCCCCCTGGCGCAGCGGCTCTTCACCGTGCCCTCGGCGACGCCGAGCATTACCGCCGCGTCGGCGACCGGGTAGCCCTGCACGTCGACCAGGATCAACGCGGCCCGCTGTTCCGCCGGCAGCTCGGCCAGGGCCTGGCGGACGACCAGGGCGGTGTCGTGATCGACCGGGGGTGCCGCCGGCTCGGTGCCGCGTACGCCGTCGTCGCGGCCACCGTCGGGCAGCGGGACCGTGGGGTGGGACTTGCGGCGGCGTACCCGGTCCAGGCACGCGTTGACCACGATGCGGTGCAGCCAGGTGGTGACCGCAGCGTCGCCCCGGAACCGGGCGGCCGCGCGGTGTGCCGACAGCAGCGCGTCCTGTAGCGCGTCGGCGGCCTCCTCGCGGTCGCTGAGCGTCCGCAGGGCAACGGCCCAGAGCCGGTCCTGGTGCCGCCGTACCAACTCGCCGAACGCCTCCGGGTCGCCGTCGACGTGTGCCCGGAGCAGTTCCTCGTCGCCGAGGTCGGCCCGGCGTCCGGTCATGGCCCCTCGACCGTGATCTCCTGAACGCCGATCTGGTACTTGTCGTTGCCGATCGGAGGCAGTTTGGTGATCCACACCAGGAGGTACTGGTACGTCTCGTCGGGCGAGAATCCGCTGAAGGTAAGGGTCGCTCCGTCGGCGTTCTCGAACCGGGCCCCGATCCGGTCGGTGAACGTCTCGAGGATCTCGTCGTCGCCTTCCCGGGTCGCTCCCGGGTCGTTCGGACCGGCCAGTAGCTCGGCGGTGGCACCGGCCGCGGACAGCTCGACCTTGACGCTGGTCACCGCCCGGGGCTCCTGCAGGTCGATCAGCACCCCCATGCCCCGCTTCAGGTTGCCGAAGTTGGGGTTGCGCTCGTAAGCGTCGGTCTCCCAGCCGGTGTTGGTGTCGCCGTCGACGGCGGCCTCCGCCCCGTCGAGTTCGTCGCGGGCACCGTCGGCGTCGACGATGCGGACCTGGTCGCCGGAGAGGGCGATCGGCTGGGGCTGGGCCGGGGCACTGGTCTCGGTGGGACCCGGGGTCGAGGTCACCTGGGTCTCGGGCGGCGTGGACCGACCGTCCTCGCCGGCACCGTCGTTGCCGAGCGCGCTGATCCCGAAGTACAGCCCGGTCACCGCGATGACCAGCAGACCGGCGACACCGGCGGCGATCTTGCGGCGGGAAGCGAGTGGGGTGCCGGTCGGCTCGTCGTCGTCGGCCGCCGAGAACCGCAGCGGTCCGACGCTGTCGAGGTAGTGCTCCTCGGTGCTGGCGTCGAGCCGACCCAGCTCGGCGGCGAGCACCTCCGAGGAGGGCAGCGCGAGTCGCGGGTCGAGCAGATCCATGGTCAGGTCGTCGAGGTACGCCGGAACACCGGAGCGCACCTGACGGGGGGCGGCGACCGCCCCGGTCGCATCCCGGACCGCGTCCGGCAGCGTCGTGCTGCCGGCCTCGTGCTGTGGCCAGTGGCCGGTCATCGCGAAGTAGAGCACTCCACCGATCGCCCGGATGTCGGTTTCGTAGGTGTCGGAGCTGTCGGCCCGTGCGTCGGCCAGCACCACCCGGCCGTCGTGGCCGATCATCACCGTGCCGGGGTGAATGTTGCCGTGCACCATGCCGGTGGCGTGCACCGCAGCGATGGCGGAGGCGACCGAGTGAGCGATCATGGTGGCCCGGGCCGCGTCCAACGGACCGGCGGCGGCGATCACCTCGCGCAGCGAGTCGCCCTCCACCCACTCGCGGACCACGTAGGCCCGCTGCCCCTCGTCGATGGCGTCGTAGACGCCGACCAGGTTGGAGTGGATGACCCGACTGGCCCGGACCGCGGCCTGCAGCATCTCCATGGCGGAATCGCCACCGGGGTAGCGCAGCACCACCGCGACCGGACGGCGCAGCACCACGTCGACCCCACGCCAGACCTGCCGACCCGCACTGTCGTTGTTGACGTGCTGAGCCAGCTGGTATCGCTCGGCGAGGACCTCGCCGGCGGAGGGTGCATCGAAGGCCATCATCGGCGGACTGGCCTCGTCCGCCTCCTGGCCTTCGCCGACCTGGGTCACCCGTCCTCCCTGTGGATCGTCTCGGTCGAACCCTGGTGCTGGTCGTCCGGTGTTCTGCCGGTTGTCCGATCGTCTACTGGTCGCTCTTGCCGTGCTGGTCGTCGTGCTGCCGGCACCGGCCGGCCCCGCAGCGGTGGAACGTCACCGTTCACGACCCGGTGTCGCACGAATCTGTCCAGAACGACCTTACCTGCGTTGCGGCACCACCAACATGTCAGCTTCCCGCAGCTCCCGCAATGCCGACCGGGGATCGACCTGCCGACGGGCGGATCCGCGCCGACCGGATCCGGTCAACGCCACCCGGCCCGTACGGCCGGACGCATAACCTCCATCGCAAATATACGTTGTACCGCCCGGGTGCCGCTCCCAGCCCGCCGCGACAGCGAACCAAGACCGCCCACCCGACCGCCCACGTGACCGGGGCCACCGACACTCCGACACCGCCCGTAACGAGGATCCTGGTTCTGAGTTATCCACAGGCGCTGACCTGGTGTCAAGCGTGTCCAACCCGGTTATCCACAGGTCAGTCCACAGGCTGATCTCAACGGTCAGCGGCCGAGGCGACGGCGCACCATCGTCAATACGTCGACGATCTCGCGGATTCGCAGGACCACCGCCAACCCGAGGTAGACCAGCCCGACGGCGGCACCGCCGACCACGAGTTGCAGGATCGCCAACGGCTGACTCGGCGTGTCACCACCGGGCAGCAACGTGACAACGAGCCATCCGGCCAGGGCGGCACCGCCGGCCGCCAGCGCCACCTTGCCGAAGGTGACCATGATGCCGCCGAACCCGATCCGACCGACCCGGCGGCGCAGCAACCAGGCCGACAGCACCGCCGCCGCCAGGTACGAGACCCCGTTGCCGATCATCAGGCCGGCCGCCGCGAACTGCACCGACAGGGCGACGAACAGCCCGATCTGGACGAGAATCCGGAGCGCCACCACCGGGATGTTGATCAACGCTGGGGTGCGGGTGTCCGGCAGGGCGTAGAAGCCGAAGGTGAACAGCTGACTGACCGCGAACGGCACCAGGGCGACCGCCGCCGCCAGCAGCACCACGGCGGTGGCGTCGGCGGCTTCGGTGTCGAACGCGCCGTACCGGAACAGAGAAAAGGAAACCGGGGTGGCCAGCACCGCGTAGCAGACGGCGATCGGCGCGAGTACCGCCGTCACCGTCCGGGTGCCGCGCGCCAGGTCGACGGCCATGTCCGAGTAGCGGCCGTCGGCAGCGGCCGAGCTCATCCGCGGCATCAGCGCGGTGATCACCGAGACGGCGATGATGCCGTGCGCCATCATCAACAGCAGGAACACGTTGTTGTAGATCAGCGGGCCGGCTTCGTCCTCGTCGCCCGCCCGGTTCAGCAGGTTGAACACCACTACCAGGCCGAGTTGGCTGACCGCCACGTAGCAGAACATCCAGACCCCGAGCCGACCCAGTTCGGCGAGGCCCAATTGGCGGAAGTCGAACCGCCAGCGCCACCGGAAACCGACCTTGCGCAGCGCCGGGACCAGGCCGGCGGCCTGCACCACCACGCCGAGCAGGGTGCCGCCGCCGAGCAGCACGATCCGGTTGGGGGTCATCTCGCCCGGTTCGATGACCCGAGCACCGAAGATCGCGATGTACGTGCCCAGGGTGGCGATCACCACCAGGTTGTTGAGGATCGGCGCCCACATCGGCGCCGCGAAGTGCCCCCGGGTGTTCAACAATGCACTGACCAGCGCCGACAACCCGGTGAAGAAGATCATCGGCAGCATCAGGTACGACAGCAGAGTGACCAGGTCACGGAACTCCTCCGTGGTGCGGTCACTGGAGTAGAGCAGCGTCAGCAGCGGCGCCGCGGCCATCGCGACCAGGGTGGCGACGGCCAACGCCAGCACCGCCAGCGACAGCAGCCGCTGCGCGTACGCCTGACCGCGGTCCGGGTCCGACTTGCGTCGCCGCACCAGCACCGGCACCAGGACGCTGGTCAGGATCCCGCCGAGCAGGAACTCGTACACCATGCCGGGGAAGATCTGCGCCGTGGTGTAGGCGTTGCCGACCAGCGATCCGCCGAGCGCTGCCGCCAGCACCAGGGTCCGCAGAAAGCCGGTGCCTCGGCTGACCAGGCTGCCCAGCGCCATGACCGCGCTGTTGGTGGCGGCGCTGCCGCCCTCCTGCGGCTCCTGCACCGCCGAATCCGGCCCGGCCGCCGGCGGCTCGGATGGTGGCGCGGTCGACTCCACCACCGGCTGGCCGCCCGGTCCGACGGAGATCAGCGTGGCGCCGTCCGGCTCCGGGCCGCCCCGACCGGGGTCGGCGTTCGTGCTCCGGTACAACCCGCTACTCATCGGACCTCCACCCCGCCGGTACGCCGGAACCGCCGCGCCGGACGCAGGCTCGAGCCTATCGGCCGTCGTCTTCGGCCGGGACGATGCCCGACAGCGCGTCGACCACCCAGGCGGCCTCGGCCGGCACCACCGGCTCGGTCAGCGCGTCCAGCAGCGTCGGATGGTCGCAGCCGGCGTCGGCCAGCGTCCGACCGAGCACCGGCACCACCGCCAGGTCGCCGGTGTCGCGGGCCCGCCGGGCCAGTTCGGCCACGGCCGGGGTACGCCACGGAGTGTCGAGCAGCCGGCGGTGCCGGGCCGCCGCCCGGCGTACCAACTCGGTGACCTCGTCGAACGGGAACGACTCGGCACCGAGGACGCGGGCCGGTGCGCCGGGGCCGTCCGGCTGCCCGGCGGCCACCCACCCCCAGCCGACGGCGTACCGCCAGTGTGTCCGGGCGCCGTGGTCGAGATGGTCGCGCACCTGCCGGGCCACCGACTCGTCGTCGAGGATCCGAGGGTCGACCGTGGCCGGTGCCGGCCACCAGGACGGGTCGGCGAACAGCTCCAGTGGCGGCTGCACCGGATCCGTCGTCGCCCTGGCCGCCGTATCGGTGCCACCGGTGCCACCCGTCGGGCCGTCGCCAGTGGTCGCCGGGCCATCAGGTGTTGCCGGGTCGTCGGTTCCCGACGGCTCGTCGCGGCGTAGTGCGCGCAGCGCGGTGGCCAGCATGGTGGCTGCCCGGTCCGCCTCCGGCGGGTCACCGGCCGGTGGTGCGTACCGGTGCAGCAGCGCCACCAGCAGACCGGGATGCGGCCACGCCGGATCGTCCAGGGCGAGCAACTGGCCGATCAGGTCCAGCTCCGCCCAGCGCAGCACCGCCGCGTACGGCCGGCCCGGATCCAGCCGGGCCAGCGGCAGCGGCTCGGTCGCTCCCGGCTGGCGCAGGCCGAGCAGGCACTCGCCGTACCCGAGGTCGATCTCCAGCACCAGGCCGTAGCCGTCGGCGACCGGCAGCACCACCCGGGTCTGCGCGTGGTGGGCCGGTGCGGGTCCGTCCACCGGCGGCAGGTACGCCGCCCAGAAGGTCGGATCGGTGGTCAGGCTGGCCAACGGTTCGGGAATCGGCACGGTGACTCATCCTGCCCGGCGGGGGCGGCGACGGCCACAGCGACTACTCTGGCGATCCCATGTCCGAAACCTCCGCGCCTCGCGCCACCGATGCTCGTGCCGCCGTCGGGTCCGACCGCACTGCGGCGACCCCGGGTGACCTGACCGCCGTGCAACGCAACGCCGTCGCCGAACTGCTCCGGGTCTCCCCGGTCGCCGACGAACTCGGCAACCGGTTCGCCGCCGCCGGCCACGAGCTGCACCTGGTCGGCGGCTCGGTCCGCGACGCGCTGCTCGGCCGACTCGGCAGCGACCTGGACTTCTGCACCGACGCGCACCCGGACCAGACGTTGGGGGTGCTCAAAGGCTGGGCGGAGGCGATCTGGGAGACCGGCCGCGAATTCGGCACCATCGGCGCGCGGCGGGGTGGGATGACCCTGGAGATCACCACCTACCGGGCGGAAGCCTACGACGGGGTGACCCGTAACCCGGTGGTCGCCTACGGCACCAGTCTCGCCGACGACCTGCGGCGGCGCGACTTCACCATCAACGCGATGGCGGTCAGCCTGCCCGAGCACCGGTTCACCGATCCGTACGGCGGGGTCAGCGATCTGGCCGCGAAGATCATCCGAACCCCGGGGACGCCGCAGGACTCGTTCGGCGACGACCCGCTGCGGATGCTGCGGGCCGCCCGGTTCGCCGCGCAGCTGAGGTTCGCCGTGCATCCGGACGTCCGCGCGGCGATGGCCGCCATGGCGGCCGACCTGGACCGGATCACCGCCGAGCGGATCCGGGACGAGTTCAGCAAGCTGCTGTGCGGTGCCGACCCGGTCGCCGGGTTACGGCTGCTGGTCGACTCCGGGCTGGCCGACCGGTTCCTGCCCGAGCTGTCCGGGCTGCGGCTGGAGATCGACGAGCACGCCCAGCACAAGGACGTGTACGAACACACGCTGACCGTGGTGAGCAACGCCGTCCGGCTGGAAAGCGACGGCTGCGACTTCGTCCTGCGGATGGCGGCGCTGATGCACGACGTCGGTAAGCCGGCGACCAAGGCGGTCGGGTCGGACGGCCGGGTCAGCTTCCACCACCACGAGGTGGTCGGTGCCCGGATGACCCGGCACCGGATGAAGGCGCTGCGCTACCCCAAGGAGGTCACCACCCAGGTGGCCAAGCTGGTCGGCCTGCACCTGCGGTTCTACGGGTACGGCCGGGGGGAGTGGACCGACTCGGCGGTCCGCCGCTACGTCACCGACGCCGAAGATCTGCTGCCCCGACTGCACAAACTGACCCGGTCCGACTGCACCACCCGCAACCGGCGCAAGGCCGCCGCGCTGGCCGCCGACTACGACGCGCTGGAGGAGCGGATCGCCCGGATCCAGGCGGAGGAGGATCTGGCCCGGGTCCGGCCGGACCTGGACGGCAACGCGATCATGGAGCTGCTCGGCGTACCGCCGGGGCCGGTCGTCGGCCGGGCCTGGCGGCATCTCAAGGAGGTCCGGCTGGAGCGCGGCCCGCTGGACCGCGACGAGGCCGAGGCGGAGTTGCTCCGGTGGGCACGGGACGAAGGGATCCTGTCCGACGCCGGTTAGCCACCTGTCGCGCCCGAACCGGTGGTTACCGGGCGTTGTGCCGCTCGACTACCGTCGCAGGACGGACGGTGCAGCGATCTTGCTGGCGGTCGCGCGCCACCGACAGCTGATCAACCGGGAGGGCCCAGATGCAGCCGTGTGCGGTCTGCGGCGGTGTGTCCGTCAACCAGGCCGGCTACTGCCTCCAGTGCGGCACGTTCCGCGGTGTTCCGTCCAGCCAGGCCGGCTACCCCGGACACCCGCCGCAGCAGCCACCGGCACCGGTCTACCCCGGCAGCGGGGGACCCAGCTACCCCGGCAGTGCGCCGCCCGGCTACCCGGGCAGCGGCGCGCCGAGCTATCCGGGCTACCCGATGGCGCCGCAGCCGCCCGACCGGGGTCGGTCCTACCTGGTCCCGCTGGTGGCCCTCGGCGCGACGTTCGTCGTGCTGGTGGCGGCGATCGGCGTGGTGATCGCGGTCCGCGGCACTGGCGACGGCAACCGGGTCACGGCCGATCCGAGTGTCTCCCCGACCCCCAGCGCGTCCGCGACTTCCAGTGCCTTGCCGACTCCGAGGGAAGCCTCGCCGCCGCTGGTCGACCCCTGCGTGGTCGGCACCTGGCAGGTGGACTCATACGAGGAGGACATCGCGCTGGAAGAGCCGTTCGGCAAGACCAGGTTCAGCGGCGTCGGCCCCGGTGCCCGTGTCGAGTTGCGCGAGGACGGATCGGGCACCACCGACTACGGCGACAGCACCACCTTCGAAGGATTCGTAGCTGGGACCGTCGTCACCCTCACCATCAGCGGGCAGGTCACCTACCGCTTCCGTGCCCTCGACGGCACGGTCTCCTTCAGCGACGTCGACGCGGACGGCACGGTCACGTTGAGCGCCCCGGGTGTCGGCTCGGAGAGCCAGACCCTGGTCGTCGAGTTCGACCCGGCCAGCTACCAGTGCGACGGCGACACCATGACGCAGCGCACGACGCTCTACACCGCAGAGATGTCCAAGCGCTGACCGTCGGCACCCACACCACGGGCCCGGGACGACTCCCGGGCCCGTCGGTGGCGAAGACCGGTCAGCCCTGGTCCGCGCCGGTGTCGCTCGCGGAACCGGTCAGTGGCCTGCGCTCAGGGCGCGCGCCGTTGGCCGGCTCGGCACCGCCGCCCAGTCTGGCCAGCATGCCCGCGAGGTCGATCCCGGTCAGGTCGTTGCCGAGCTGCAGACCCTGCGCCACGTTGCTGGCCACCGACTTGGCCAGCGACGAGGCCCCGTCGGTGGAGATCACCGTCATCTTGTCGATCGAGCCCATCGGGGCACTCGCCGCCTCGACCACCTGCGGCAGCACCTTGACCAGCAGGTCCAGCACGGCGGCCTCGCCGTACGCGGCGAACGCCTCGGCCTTGCGGGCCATCGCCTGAGCTTCCGCCTCACCGCGGGCCAGGATCGCGGACGCCTCCGCGGTGCCTTCCCGTTCGACGGCGTCGGCGATCGCGCTGCGCCGCCGCTGCTCGGCCTCGCCCTCCTTGGCGCCTTCGATGGCGTTCGCCTCAGCCAGCGCGGCCCGCCGGGCCCGCTCGCCCTCACCGGTGAGCCGGGCCTGCTCGGCGGAGGCCTGCGCGCCGGCGATCGTCGCCTGCCGTTCGGCGTCGGCAGCCAGTACGGCGGCGCTGCGAGCCGCCTCGGCCTCCTGCTCGACCCGGTAGCGGGCGGCGTCGGCCGGCTTGCGGACCTCGGTGTCGAGCTGGCGTTCCTTCAGCTCGGCGTTGCGTTCGGCGACCTTCTGCTGCTCGGAGAGGATGGCCTGGTCCCGCTCGGCCTGGGCGAGTGGTCCGGCCGCCGCCGACCTGGCTTTCGCCGCGTCGATCTCGGCCTGGATGGACGCCTGCTTCAGCGACAGGTTCCGGTTGGCCTCGGCGATCGCCTCCTCGGCGAGTAGCCGCTCCTGCTCAGCGGCCTGCCGGGCCCGTGCCTCGGCGATCGCGGCGTCCTTGAGCACTCGGGCGGCCTCCGGCCGACCGAGGTCCTGCAGGTAGGAGCCTTCGGCGATGATGTCCTGCAGTTGGAAGGTGTCGAGCACCAGACCCTGGTTGGTCATCGAATGCTCGGCCTCCTCGGCGACCGCGCTGGCGAAGGCCGCCCGGTCCCGGATGATCTCCTCGATGGTCAGCCGGCCGACGATCGACCGCAACGCGCCGGCGAGCACCTCGCGGGTGAAGTCCTCGATCTCGTCCTGCTGGTGCAGGAAGCGCTGCGCCGCCGCGCGGATCGCGCCCTCCGTACCGCCGATCTTGACGATCGCAACGCCCTGCAGGTTGGCCCGGATGCCCTGTTTGCTGACCGCGCCAGCGATCTCGACATGGATCCGGCGGCTGGACAGGTCGAGCACCTGCAGTTTCTGCACCACCGGCAGGACGAACACCGAAGCGCCCATCACCACCTTCTGCCCGGACATGTCAGTGGACCGGGTGCCGTCGAGGGCCTGAGTGGTGCGCCCCTTGCGGCCGGTGACGATGAACGCCTCGTTGGAGCCGGCGACCTTGATCCGGGAGAGCACGAAGAGGATGAGTACGAGCACCAGTGCCGCAGCACCGATGATCGCGATGAGCAGTGGGGTCATGCGGGTTCCTTAGAAAGATGAGGTGGGGTTCGACGTCACTGGATCGTGGGGGTCTGCTCGACGACGACACTGGTGTCGCTGACTGCTTCCACCACGAAGACCTGGGCACCGAGCGGGATCGGCAGGTCGGCGCGGGCACTCAGCTTCACCGGCTGCCCGCCGAGCCGGACCCGGATCTCGCCGTACCCGCCGGGGTGGATCGGGGTGATCACCACGCCGAGCGTGCCGACCAGGTGGTCGCGGGTCGGGGTGCCGTCCGTCGGCATGTTCCGGGCGGCCCGGGACAGCCGCATCGTCAGCCAGCCGGCCGGCAGCGCGGCGGCGACGCCGATCGCAGCGGCCGCGACCGTCAGACCGGCACCGGCACCCAGCGGTCCGCCCGCGCCGGCGTCGCCGGCACCCAGCAACTCGTTGGCGATCGCCGCGGCGAACCCGAACGCTCCGGCGAATCCGGCGACCACCTCGACCGACACCGGCCCGTCGGCACTGACGTCACCGAGATGCAGGAACTCGCCGCCGAGCAGCCCGACGGCGAGCACCACCACGCCCAGACCACCGATGATGAGGAAGACCAACGTCCCCGTGTCCACATTCCGCAACGGTAGCCCGGTTAGGCAACCTGCCTGTCCAGCCAGGGTGCAGGGCATCAGCCAGGGGCGAGGAACAGCTCTCGACCGGCCAGCCGCTCCGGGAGGCGGTAGCGGGTGTGCGGGGTGCCGTCCGGTCCGATGGCCACGACCATGGCGGCGGCCGAGTCCACGTACAACAGTCGGTCGTCGCTGGTCCAGTAGACCCGGCTGGTCGGCAGCTCGGAGCGCACCTCCCCAGTGGCCACGTCGACCAGTTGGGCACTCTGTTGACCCTGGACGACGACCTGACTGCCGTCTGGCGACCACGACCACGGCCAGGCGACGTCCCCTCGAACCGGCACGAACCGAGTTGCGGATCCGTCGCGCGCCGAGAAAAACTGGATCCCACGCCGGGGGTGGCGGACCGATTCCGAGCGCGGGCCGACCGGATCCGTCTGGCTCAGCGCCACCTCCCGACCGTCCGGCGACCAGGTGAACTCGCAGTAGTCGGTGCAGTAGAACGCTCGGTCGGTGTCGACCGGCCAGCTCACGACGGTACCGCTGTCGGCGTCGACGATGGTCAACCTGGTTTCGGCGCTCTCCTTGTCCAGGACGGTCAATAGCAACCGCCGGCCGTCCGGCGACCACTGCGGCGTCAGGATGCGCTGCCCGGTACGGACCCACCGCACCTGTGCGTCGGGGGTCGCCTCGAGCAACCCGATCTCGAACGGCCGGTTGTCGTCGCTGATCGCCAGCATCGCACCGGTCGGCGCGGGATAGGCCGGCGCGGGCAGCGGGATCTCCCGATACCGGCCGGCCGGCCGGTTCAGCACGATCGACGGGTCCGGGCCGGTCGCCGGAGCAGACCATGATTGCGAAATCGCGCCGATCACCACCCAGCCGTCGGCCAGTTCGACCGGGGCGTCGGCCCAGTTGGCGGCGCTCAGCTCGACGACCGGCACCTCGGCCGGGCCCGGTGAGGCGGGGGTCGGCGTCGCGTGCAGCGGGCCCGCCGGCGGGACCAGCGCGTCGCCGGAGCGGCCGAGCAACTGGTACGGCACCGCCACTGCGGCCACCGCCGCCACCGCGGCCAGTGCGACCGCCGCCCGCCGTCGACGGCGCAGCCAACGCCCACGGCGGATCGCCGCTGCCGCGATCCTGCCGGTCGGCTCCCCGGTCGGTCCGACCGGCGCCCAGCCTCCGACGTCGACCTCGTCGGCGAGGTCGCGCACTACCGTGCGGAGCAGCCGTTCGGCTTCCGTCTGCCTCATCGCAGCGCCTCCGACTGGTCTGTCAACTCCGCGAAATCGGGCACCAGCTTGCGCAACCGCTCCAGCGCCCGACTCGCCTGACTCGCGACGGTCCCGGTCCGGCAGCCCAAGATCTGCGCCGTCTGCTCCACGCTCAGATCCTCCAGATAGCGCAGCACCAGCACCGCGCGCTGTCGAGGCGGAAGCTGACGCAGCGCGTCGCGCAGCATCATCCGCAGCGCGGTGTGCTCGTCCGGCCCGGTCACCGGCCGGTCCGGCACGCTGGCGTACATGACTTCCGGGCGTCGACCGCTCCACCGCCACCGGGACACCTGCTCGTGGTAGAGCACCCGATGTACGTACGGCTCGGCGGCGCCGCGGATCAAGCCCCACCGGGCGTACGCCTTGGCCAGCGCCGACTGGACCAGGTCCTCGGCGGCGTGCCGGTCCCCGGTCAGCGCGTACGCGATCCGGAGCAGTGACGCACCGCGTGCGGCGACGAACGCGGTGAAGTCCTGATCCTCAGTCCGGCCCACGAAGCACCTCCACTGAGTGCAGACGTCCCGGGGTGCGGATAGTTTGCATGCGACCATGCATCGGTGGAGATCCGGATCAGGACCGTACTCGGGAGTTTCGAGATCGACCTGCTCCGCCGGCTCGACACCGGCTTCACCGCTACCGCCGTACTGCAGGTCGTGGGCGGTGCCGACGGGTTCAGGCTGCGGGAGGTTCCGGTGTCGCCGCCGGTGCGCAAACGGTACGACCTGACCGAAGGAGTCACCGAGGGCGGTCGGCTGTGGGACCTGTACGCGCTCGCGATCGACGGCGACCAGCCGGCCGGCTTCATGGCGACCACCTACCAGCGGTGGAACGGGCGGCAGGTGGTCAACGAGCTGCACGTGGCCCCGACGTACCGTCGGCGCGGGGTGGCCCGGGAGCTGATCGGCATCGCACAGGTCACCGCCCGGGAGAACGCCGCCCGGGAGATCTGGTTGGAGACCCAGAACGTCAACGTCGCGGCGGTACGCGCGTACCGCCGGCTCGGCTTCGCCCTGACCGGCATCGACACCACCCGCTACCCGCCGCCGTACGCCGACGAGGTGGCCCTGTTCATGTCGGCTGCGGTGCCGCCCGCACCCGGTGACCCGGCCAGTCAGCCGACCGGCGGACAATCGGCGGATGCGATGGGCGGTGCTGGACTCACCGATCGGTGAGCTGTCGGTGGCGGCTGACGACGTCGGCGTGTGCCGGGTGCTGTTCGGGCGTACCGACGAGGTGGTCGACACCGCGCCGACGGACCCGGTGCTGTGCGCGGCGCTCGACCAACTGCGCGGCTACTTCGCCGGTGCGTCCACCGATTTCACGGTGCCGCTGTCGGTGCGGCGGGGCACGGAGTTCGAGCGGGCCGTGTGGCGGCGGATGACCGACATCCCGTACGGACAGACCGAAACCTACGGTGCGGTCGCTGCGGCGGTGGGCGACCCGCAGGCGGCGCGGGCGGTCGGGGTGGCCTGCAACCGCAACCCGATCCCGGTGATCGTGCCCTGCCACCGGATCGTCGGGGCCGGCGGCAAGCTGGTCGGCTTCGGTGGCGGGCTGCCCCGCAAACGGCACCTGCTGGAGCTGGAGGCGGCGGTGGCGCTGCGCCAGGCATGGACCTGAACGGCTCCGGGCGGTCCCGCTGCAGCGGGACCGCCCGGCGATGCGAGGTGCCGATCGGCCGGCGAACGGCCGGGGATCAGCGCTCGATCTTGTTGACGATGAAGTCCTCGACCGCCTGGCGGGCGTCGTGGTCGGCGTACTGCTCCGGCGGCGACTTCATGAAGTAGGACGAGGCCGACAGGACCGGGCCGCCGACGCCCCGGTCGAGGGCGATCTTCGCGGCGCGCAGCGCGTCGATGATCACGCCGGCGGAGTTGGGTGAGTCCCAGACCTCAAGCTTGAGTTCGGCGTTCAGCGGGGTGTCACCGAACGAGCGGCCCTCCAGCCGGATGTACGCCCACTTGCGGTCGTCGAGCCACGGCACGTGGTCGGACGGGCCGATGTGCACGTCGCTCTTGGCCATCTCGTGCGGCACCTGGGAGGTCACCGACTGGGTCTTCGAGATCTTCTTGGAGACCAGTCGGGTGCGCTCCAGCATGTTCATGAAGTCCATGTTGCCGCCGAAGTTCAGCTGGTACGTGCGCAGCAGCTCGACGCCCCGGTCCTCGAACAGCTTGGCCAGGGCCCGGTGCACGATGGTTGCGCCGACCTGGCTCTTGATGTCGTCGCCGACGATCGGCAGCCCGGCGTCGGTGAACTTCTGCGCCCAGACCGGGTCCGAGGCGATGAACACCGGCAGGGCGTTGACGAAGGCGCAACCGGCGTCGATGGCGGCCTGCGCGTAGTGTCGGGCGGCCTGCTCGGAGCCGACCGGCAGGTAGCAGACGACCACCTCAGCGCGCGCGTCGCGCAGCGCCTGGGCGATGTCGACCGGCTGCTGGTCGGATTCCTGGATGACCTCCTGGTAGTACTCGCCTACCCCGTCGAGGGTGGGGCCACGCTGCACCAGCACCCCGGTGGGCGGTACGTCGCAGAAGGTGATGGTGTTGTTCTCGCTGGCGTTGATCGCCTCGGCGAGGTCCATGCCGACCTTCTTGGCGTCCACGTCGAACGCCGCGACGAACTCCACGTCCGAGACGTGGTAGTCGCCGAAGGTGACGTGCATGAGACCCGGAACGCGGTCGTTGGGGTCGGCGTTGCGGTAGTACTCCACGCCCTGGACCAGGGACGAGGCGCAGTTTCCGACACCGACGATGGCGACGCGGACGGAGCCCATCGCGTTTGCCTCCTTCTTGTTTTTCACGGCCGCTCCGGCTCGTCTCCGGGCTGTCCCGGCGGAGCCTCCCTGGTCTGTCCAGGCGGGGGCGGATCGTTCTCTGCGGGTTCGAACTTCATGGGATCGGGGTGGCCGGTGCGTGGGGCCCGGCCGGACCGCTCGCTGGCGATCAGCTCCTCCAGCCACCGGACCTCGCGTTCGCAGGCGTCGAGTCCGTGCCGCTGGAGTTCGAGGGTGTACGCGTCGAGCCGTTCCGCGGCTCGACCGAGCACCTCGCGGAGCCCTTCCCGGCGCTCCTCGATCTTGCGCCGCCGCCCCTCCAGGATTCGCAGCCGGGTGGCCCGGTCGGTCCGGGAGAAGAAGGCGAAGTGCACGCCGAACCCGGTGTCCTCGTAGGTCTCCGGACCGGTCTGGGCGATCAGGTCGGCGAACCGTTCCTTGCCTTCGGCGGTGATGGTGTAGACGACCCGGCCGCGGCGGCTGGTCAGTGCCGGGATCTCCGCGTCGGCGGTCGTGGGGTCGTCGGCTTCGGCGATCAGGCCGTTGGCCTGCAGCCTGCGCAGGGTGGGGTAGAGCGAGCCGTAGCTGATCGCGGCGCGGATCGCCCCGAGTTTGGCGGCGAGCTCCTTGCGGAGCTCGTAACCGTGCATAGGGGACTCCTGAAGCAGGCCGAGGATGGCGAGTTCGAGCACGCTGCCCCTCCTACCTCGTGATCTGCCCGGCATCGTCGACTCGATGTATCGCGCCGATACATCGACACGGTAGACGGAAACCGGACACCGGGCAAATGGTTCCTTGCGTACGGTCGGCTACTGATCGTGACCGTAGTCGCCAAGGTCAGCCGAGACCGCGTACGCTCGTGGCCATGCGTTCGCAGCGTCAGGTCGTCGACTACTCGCTTCAGCGGCGAGCCGTGCTGCGCGAGGTGTTCTCCGGCCGGGTGAGCAGCCACGAGGTCTGCGATGCCTCGCCCTACCTGAAGAGTGCTGCCCGGTTCCACGGCGAGCCGACCGACGAGAGCTGCCCGATCTGTCGCCGCGAGAACCTGACCCATGTGCACTACATCTATGGCGATGAGCTGAAGCAGTCCGCCGGACAGGCCCGAAACCGGGCCGAGTTGTCGTTGCTGGCGATGACGCTGCGTGAGTTCCAGGTGTACGTCGTCGAGGTGTGTCGCGTCTGCAACTGGAACCACCTGGTGGAGCAGTATCTTCTCGGCCGGGATGGCCTAGGCGTCGGCGGTGACGGCGAGGCGGACGACGCCGTCGCCGTGTCCGGCGGCGGCCGTCCATCGATGACCAAACGAAGGCGAGAGGCCCAACGGTGAACCTGATTGCCCGGTCGCTGCGTAGGCACCAGAGAGTAGGCAGGGCAACGTTTCTGGTTAACCGGACAAGTCACGATATTTCTGATGAAGTGGCTTTCGGCTGCTGGTGTCGCTCCGGCACCGGTAGTGGGCCAACTCACGGCAGACCGGTGGTGGCGCTGGAGCGCACCACCGCAACCGGCAGGGTGTGACACATGAACTCGTACGGCGACCCCAACTCCGCCCACGGGCGTGCCTACAGTCCAGGCAGCGGTGGCGGATACGGATCCGAGCCGGATGACTACCAATGGGCCGGGGCGGACGACGCCGGGCCGGCCCGCGGCCACTCCGCGCGGGGCGACTCCGAAGCGGGTTGGCACGGCGGAGAAACCTTCCGCGGACCAGCCAGCCCCGGCACCGGTCGGGCCTCGGTCGGTGGCCGGGCCCCGGTCAGCGGCGCCTCCGCCGGACGAGCGTCGGTGGGTAGCGCATCGGTCGGCGGCGGCCCAGCCGGTCGGGCCTCGGTCGGTGGCCGGGCTCCGGTCAGCGGTGGTGCCCCGGTCGGTGGTGCCGCCGGCCGGGCCGGAGTCGGCCGGGCGACCGTCGGGCGGGCCAGCGTACGACCGGTCTCGCCGGCCGGTGGGTTCGGCGGCGGTCCCGGCGGACCGGGCGGTCCCGGCGGACCCGACGGCCCGTCCGGGCCGGGACGCCGTGGCCGGGGCGGTCGCGGCGGCGACCCTGCCGCGGCGAAACGGGCCAAGCAACGTCGGCGGATCAACCTGCTGATCGCGTCGTTCGCTGTCCTGATCATGCTCACCGGTGGTGCGGTCGTCGGCGGCACCTACTACTCGACGACGGTGACCCTGCCCGAGGAGCTGCCGCTGCCGCTGGCCAGCACGATGTACGCCAGCGACGGCACCACCCGGATCGCCAAGCTGGGCGAGTTCAACCGGGTGTTCGTCACGGTCGACCAGATCCCTGAGCACGTGCAGCGGGCGGTGGCCTCCGCCGAGGACCGTAAGTTCTACGAGCACTCCGGCGTCGACTACGTCGGTATCGCCCGGGCGGCCTGGAACAACTTCACCGGCGGCACCCGGCAGGGTGCCTCGACGATCACCCAGCAGTACGCGCGAAACGCGATGGACCTGCAGGAGGTCTCCTACGCCCGCAAGGTCCGCGAGGCGGTGCTGGCCTCGAAGCTCACCGACCGGTACGACAAGTCCGAGATCATGGGCTTCTACCTCAACACCATCTACTTCGGCCGCGGCGCCTACGGCATCGAGGCCGCCGCGCAGCAGTACTTCGGCAAGTCGGTCGCCGACCTGTCGGTCGCCGAGGGCGCGGTGATCGCGGCAGTGATCAAGCAGCCGGAGCCGGACGCGACCACCGGGCACCAGGGCTACGACCCGGCAGTCAACGAGGCCGAGGCCAAGGTCCGCTGGGAGTACGTGATCGGTGGCATGGTCGAGATGGGTTGGCTGCCCGAGGCCGAGCGACCGACCGAGTACCCGGAGATCCGGGAGGTCGACCCGAACAGCTGCATCATCGACTGCGGGATCAACACCCCCGAGGGCAACGTCATCAACTACGTTCGCGACGAGATGGTGCAGATGGGCATCTGCACGCCGGACACCTGCTCGCAGGAGCTGCGGCAGGGCGGCTACCGGGTCGTCACGACGATCGACGCGAAGATGCAGGACGCCGCGGAGAAGGCGATTTGGCGTAAGGTCAAGGGGTCGGCCATGGAGGGCCAGCCGGAGAATCTGATGGCGGCGATGGTCGCGATCGATCCGGAGACCGGCCGGGTGCTCGCCTACTTCGGCGGCGACAACGGCACCGGGCACGACTACGCCGGCCGCAACTACGAGAACGGCCAGTGGACCGGCGGCCACTCGCCCGGCTCGACGTTCAAGATCTACACGTTGGCCGCCGCCCTGGACAACGACATCTCGGTCGACTCGCACTGGACGGCCAAGCCGTTCAAGGTCGAGGGCACCGAGATTCAGGTGCAGAACGCCGGCCGGAACGCAAGCTGTGGCGAGTGGTGCTCGCTGGACTTCTCCACCGTCCAGTCCTACAACGTGCCCTTCTACCACGTCACCGAGCAGATCGGCGCCGACAAGGTGGTCGGCATGGCCAAGGCGGCCGGCGTCGCCACCATGTGGAACACCGCCGACAACAAGCCGTACGACCTGACCACGGCCGACCCGAAGGAGGTTGCTCCGTCGCCGTTCTTCAACGTGGTCGGGTACGGGCAGTACCCGGTGACGGTGCTCGACCACGCCAACGGGGTGGCGACGCTGGCCAACCGTGGGGTCTACAACAAGGCCCACTTCGTGATATCGGTCGAGAAGAAGAACCTGGTCAGCGGTGAATGGGTGACGGCCGGAGGCGAGCAGCTCAAGCCGGAGCAGCGGATCCGGCAGGAGGTCGTGGCGGACCTGACCGACGTGCTGACCCAGATCCCGAGCAACATCAACAGGGACCTCAACGGCGGGCGTCCGGTCGCTGGCAAGACCGGCACCTGGGAGCTCAACGAGTCCAGCGGCGAGAACGGCGATGCTTGGATGGTCGGCTACACCCCGCAGATCGCGACGGCGGTGTGGGTCGGCAACGTCGGAGACCGCAAGGCGATCCGCGACAAGAACAACAACAAGATCGGTGGTAGCGGACTGCCCGCCATCATCTGGCAGCGCTTCATGAACGAGGCACACAAGGGGATGGACGTCGAACAGTTCCCGGCTGCCCGGGAGATCGGCAGCGTCGACGCCGGCAATGGCAAGTCTCCCGCCCCGCCGCCGCCGGACCCGCAACGGCCGGGCCGCGGCGGAATCTGCGATGGTCCGCTGGGCGACCTGTTCTGCCCGGGCGGCGGGAACAACGACGGGAACAACGACGGCGACCAGGGCGACGACGGCGCCGGTAACCCCACCAGAACTCCTGGTAACGGGGTTGACCCGAACGACGGTGACGACCAGGGTGGCGACGGCGGCATCGGGTTCGACTTCGGCGGTGGTGCTGGCGGCACCACGGTGCCGCCGACGCTGCCGCCGCCGACACGCTGATCGACGGACGTAGATCACCAACCATCGCGCCGGCCGGTGACCAGGTCAACTGACCTGGTCACCGGCCGGCGCGGTACATCGGTGAACTCGACATGCCGGTCCTGGGCAGACGAAAGCAGGTCGAGTACGGCAGGATGCCTGTTCATGAGCGTGCAGCGGCCGAACGGTATCGATGGAGTTGAGCGGGCCGAGCAACCTGGACCGGCCACCGCAGCGGAGGGCGAAACGGTCGAGCGGCCACCCGTCGACCACCCGTCGCGCGCTGACCGGTTCGTCCGTGGCCTGTCCGAAGCGATCGGCGGCCCGCTCGGCCGGCACGCCGCCGGCCAGGACCAGCCCGGCGGCCGGCCCGGCCGGTTCTGGACCGCCGCCCGGATCGTCCTCGCGCTGATCTGCCTCAGCCTTGCGGCGCACTGGGTGCAGAAGTCGCCCTGCATGGACGGCGCCTGGCAGGACAACATCCAGTACACCCGGTTCTGCTACACCGACGTACTCGCCCTTTACTACGCCGAAGGGCTCAACGAAGGCAAGGTCCCCTACCTCGACCATCCCGTCGAGTACCCGGTGGTGACCGGCTACTTCATGGGGGCGATCGGGCTGCCGGTGCACGCGCTCGGCACAGACCGACCCGAGCTCAACCAGGCGATGTGGTTCTACAACGCCAACGCCCTGGTGCTCTGCGCGCTGGGGGTGGCCGCCGTGGCGGCGATCCTCGCCCTGCGCCGCCGCCGGCCGTGGGACGCCGCGATGTTCGCCCTCGCCCCTGCGCTGGTGCTGACCGCCACCGTCAACTGGGACATGCTGCCGATCGGGTTCGCGATGTTCGGCCTGTTCGCCTGGGTTCGGCAGCGTCCGCTGCTCGCCGGCGTCCTGCTCGGCATCGGCGGTGCCGCCAAGATGTGGCCGCTGTTCCTGCTCGGACCGATCCTCGTCCTCGGCCTGCGGTCGGGCCGGATCCGGGCCATCGTCACCGCGATCGTCGCGGCGGTCGGCACCGTGGTCGCGGTCAACCTGCCGGTCTACCTCTTCGCCCACGACGGGTGGCGGCGGTTCTTCGAACTCAACTCCGAACGGCCGATCGACTGGGGAACGCTGTGGTACATCGGGCGCTACCTGGACGGCAAGTGGGCCGGCGGTGCGTCCGGTAGTCAGGGTCCGTTCCAGTGGCTCGGCGACAACATTCCGACGCTGAACACCCTGTCGTACGTACTGTTCGGGCTGGCCTGCCTCGGTGTCGGCGCGTTGGCCGTGCTCGCGCCGCGTCGACCCCGGCTGGCCGCGTTGGCCTTCCTGGTGGTCGCCGCGTTCCTCATCTTCAGCAAGGTCTGGTCACAGCAGTTCACCCTGTGGCTGTTGCCGTTGATCGTGCTGGCCCGGCCGCGCTGGGGTGCCTTCCTCGCTTGGCAGGCCGCCGAGGTCGGGTACTTCCTTGCTTTCTACGGGCAGCTGCTCGGCACCGCGACCGGCAGTCAGGTCATTCCCGACGGGGTCTTCGTGCTGGCCGCCACGCTGCGGCTCGGCACGGTGGTGGCGCTGTGCGTGTTCGTGATCCGCGACATTCTCCACCCGGAGCGGGACGTGGTGCGCCGCAACTACTCCGACGACCCGGACGGCGGCGTCTTCGACGGCGCGCCGGACGCCGGCTGGGTGACCAAGGTCCGCCGCTGGTTCAACGACGAACGCGAACCCAGGCCGGCCGCCGGAGGATCACAGTCGGTAGACGACGGTGTCGCCGATGTCGACCCGGTCGATGCCGAGCCCGTCAACCGGTAGGTCGATGGTGGTCTGCCACGGCGTACCGGGCACCTCGTCACGCCGGAGCACCACGGTACGCACGCCCAACTCCCGCAGGTACCCGATGCTGGACTGATCGGGGAACGTCCGGGTGATCTCCCGTACCTCGGCCAACTGGTCCGGAGTGAAGCCGCTGCCGCCGTTCACCACCGGCTGGAACCGGGTCGTCGACCAGAGCATCACGTGCTGGTCGAGATTCTGGCTGCTGGGCAGCACCAGGATCGGACCGTCGTCGACCCGCATGATCTGCGGCTGCTCGGGCACCTCCGGGTGCGGGGTGACGTTCAGCCCCTCCACCAGGACCAGCAGCAGGGGCAGCAGGGTAGCCAGCCGCAGCAGCGCGCCGGGCCGTTCGGTGACCCGTTGCCGGGCGATGTCGTCGACTCGGCCGACGAACGCCGCCACCGCGCCGGCGGCAAGGATCGCCAGCAGCAGCGTGGTCCACAACATCATCCGGCCCGGTGTGCGGATTCCGTCCCAGCCGGGTACGTATTCGAAGAGCAGACCGTAGCTGTAGGTGCCGCCGAAGAAGCTGCTGCCCATCGCTAGGATCCCGGTGAGCAGCACCCCGGCGAGCAGCAACAGCCGTTGCCGCCAGGTCCAGATGGACAACACCAGCCCGGCGAGCGCCAGCGCGTACAGCACGAAGCCGGGCAACAGGGTCATCTCCGGGTGCCAGGGCAGTGCCGCGCGGGCATCGGCGTGCCGGTCGCCCCAGATCAGCGACTCCGCCGGCGCGGTGAAGAACCCGGACACCGGCGGCGAGTACGCGGCCAGGTCGGCCATGGTCCGAGCGGCGTTCGGGTGCAGTTCGGCGACCCGGAAGTACGGGATCGCCAGCAGCACCCCGACGGCGGTGAACAGCGCGCCGCCGGCCAGGTCGGTGAGCAGCAGTACGGCTCCGAACGGCTTTCGCTGCGGCCAGAACCAGGTGCGCCGGACCAGGTACATGGCCAGCGAGACCAGGCAGATGACCGCCAGGATGTAGATGAACGGCAGTCCGATACCGAATCCGAGGCTGATCTGCCAGGCTGCGGTGAGCCAGCCGGCCAGCGCCCAGCTGACGCTGCGCCGCTGCGGTCGGTAGCCGTACCGCAGCGACCAGCCGTGTCCCCGGGCCAGCATGGCCAGCGCCAATGGGATGCCGCCGTTGGAGACGATGTGCAGGTGCCCGGCCTGGGACAGCAGCCACGGCGCGTACGCGTAGCCGGCCGCACCGACGGCTGCCGCGGTCCGCCCGGTGCCGAGCTGGCGGATCAGTGCGTACGCGCCGAGCGCCGCCAGGGCGTGGGCCAGCACGAAGATGATGTTGTAGCGCAGGACCGCCGCCACCGGCCCGTCTCCGATCATGCCGGCGGGCGCGTAGCCGAGCAGGGTGTCGGAGAAGGCGAAACTCCACGACTGCGGGTAGAAGGTGTTCGACTGCCACAGCTGGGTCGGGTCGGTCAGCAGAATATGCCCGGACCAGGCCATCTGCCAGGCCTGCAAGGTCGGATCCCAGGTGTCCTGCGGGATCGTGTAGAGCGGGTAGCGCAGCGTGGGCCAGGTCATCGCCACCGCGACGACGAGCGCCGCGACCGTGGCCAGGCTCCATTCGTGGATCAGTACCCGGACGACGGCCCGCCGGGCCCGCACCAGCCGACCCGGCCGGCGCTCCGGCGCCGGACCGAACGCGGTGAACGGGTCGTCGGTCGGCTCGGCCCTGGTCTCCGGCGGGTCGTCGGTCGGCTCGGCCTTGCTCTGCGGCGGGTCGTCGGTCGTGACCAGCTCGGCCTCCGGCCGGCCCACCGTCGTCTCGTCGAGCTGCTGTTCGGTGCCGTTGGTCGATGCCGGGTCGGGGCGGACCGGGTCGGCCGTGCCAGCCCGGTCGCCGTCGGCGGCTGCTCGTTTGCCGGTCATCGGGCCGTATCCTGCTGCCCCAGCCGATCTCGCAGGAAGGCGATGTCCGCCGCCTGGCCGTCGGTGCCACCGGGAGTCTCGACGATGACCGGTGCGTCGGCGGATCGGATCACCGCGACGATGAGTTCCGGGTCGATCATGCCGGCCTGGAGGTTCTCGTGGCGGTCCCGGCTGCTGTCGAAGGCGTCCTTGGACCCGTTGGCGTGGATCAGGTCGATCCGGCCGGTGATCGCCTTGACCCGGTCGACGATGCCGAGCAGCTCCTCACCTGCGGCGTGGGCGTGGCAGGTGTCCAGACAGAAACCCGGCCCGAACTCGCCGATCGTGTCCCACAGTCGGGCCAGCGCGTCGAACCGTCGGGCGCAGGCGTTCTCGCCGCCTGCGGTGTTCTCGATCAGCACCGGCACCGGGAATCCGCCCTGGTCCTGTGCGTAGGCGAAGGCCTTGCGCCAGTTGTCGAAACCCACCGCTGCGTCGTCGCCCCGGCTGACGTGGCCGCCGTGCACGATCAGACCCTTCGCCCCCACCTGGCGGGCGCCGGTGGCATGGCTCAGCAGGAGCTTGCGACTCGGAATCCGGATCCGGTTGTTCGAGGTGGCGACGTTGATCACGTACGGAGCATGCACGTACCGGTCCACGTCCGAGCTGGTCAGCTGATCCGCGTCGGTGCGTGGCTGCGGGGCCTTCCAGCCCTGCGGGTCGGAGAGGAAGAACTGGACCGCGTCTGCCCGTCGGTCGGCGGCTGCGGTGAGCGGGTCGCTGGGGTCGACGTGTGCTCCGATACGCATGGGCCGAGCCTACGTGGCAAGCCTGACGATCCGGACACCGGCGGTTCGTGCGACCACCGGTTCGTGCCGGTGGACGTGGGCCGGCCGCCCGGCGAGCCGGCCGCGTCACCGTCGCCGGTCGCGGTCGTTGCTCCGGGTAGAGAACCGGCTCGGTGTCTCCGCCGATCGGCGGAGACACCGAGGTCTTCGTCCTCGTCTTCGTGCCGGGACCGGCGCCACCGTTCGTGCTGGGAGAGGACGTGCCGATCGAACTGTCGCTCACGGAGGGCGTGGCGGCCCCCTGGCTCGCCGGTCTGACCGGACAAGATCATCCAATCGGACTATTAGCGCTCCTTGCGTTAATTGCTGTGATTGGCGTGTCTGTAGCAGCAATAAGGGTTATAGTTGTGCAACACGGGCAGAAGTTCAAACACCTGCCCTGACCAGCGCACAACGGCACAGGCTCCGCGGGGCGCCTCACGTCCAACCTCGTCGGTGTGGTCGTTCCTCCCCAGGTCCCACCCAAAGAATGCGGACAGGGGGCGCCCCGCGGCTCGTGCCCGCAGCCGGCTATCCTTGTTCGGTTGCGCCGACGTCAGTTGCCTGACTGGTCGTCGGCGTCACGACGCTGGACCTCCTGCCACGGAAGGACCGTGGCCGTCAGCCCACAGGAGGTGAGTACGTCTTGCGTCATTACGAGATCATGGTCATCCTCGACCCCAGCCTCGAGGAGCGCACGGTCGCGCCCTCGCTCGACACGTACCTCAACGTGATCCGCACCGCCGAAGGCTCGGTCGAGAAGCTCGACGTCTGGGGCCGCCGCCGCCTCTCCTTCGAAATCAACAAGAAGGCGGAAGGCATCTACGCGGTCATCGACCTGCAGGCCACCCCGGATGCTGTCGCTGAGCTGGACCGCCAGCTGCGACTCAACGAGTCGGTGCTGCGTACCAAGGTCATTCGGCCGGAGACGCGCTGACCGCGTCCCACCGGTCCGCCCGACAGCCCTCGTCGGTCCTGTCACACGGCTCTGGCAGCCTGATGACGAGGACGTCGACTGAGTGCGCGAGGAGATGGTCATGGCAGGAGATACCACCATCACGGTCATCGGCAACCTGACCGATGACCCTGAGTTGCGCTTTACCCCGTCGGGAGCAGCGGTCGCCAAGTTCCGGGTGGCCTCGACCCCCCGGTACATGGACCGAGCTTCCGGCGAGTGGAAGGACGGCGAGCCGCTCTTCCTGTCCTGCACGGTGTGGCGCCAGGCGGCGGAGCACGTCGCCGAGTCGCTCCAGCGGGGTGCCCGGGTGATCGTCTCGGGTCGGCTGCGGCAGCGGTCGTACGAAACCCGTGAGGGCGAGAAGCGGACCGTCATCGAGTTGGAGGTCGACGAGATCGGCCCGTCGCTGCGGTACGCCACGGCGAAGGTGCAGAAGATGTCCCGATCCGGCGGCGGCTTCGGCGGCTCCGGCGGCGGTGGCAACCAGGGCGGCTTCGACGACCCATGGGCCACGGCCGCGCCGGCCGCGCCGGCCGCCTCGTCCGCCCGTTCGGGCGGCGGGAACTTCGACGAGGAACCTCCATTCTGATATGGCTTCCAACGCCCGCGATCGCAAACCAGGAGCACGAGCAATGGCCAAGGCTGCGGCACTTCGCAAGCCGAAGAAGAAGGTGAACCCGCTCGACAAGGACGGGATCACCTACATCGACTACAAGGACACCGCGCTGCTGCGCAAGTTCATCTCCGACCGGGGCAAGATCCGTGCCCGGCGGGTGACTGGGGTGACCTCCCAGCAGCAGCGACAGATCGCCCGCGCGGTCAAGAACGCCCGCGAGATGGCGCTCCTGCCGTACACCACGACGGCCCGCTGAGCGGAGGCACCGATATGAAGATCATCCTCACGCAGGAGGTGTCTGGGCTCGGTTCCCCCGGGGACATCGTCGAGGTGAAGGACGGCTACGGCCGTAACTACCTGCTGCCCCAAGGGTTCGCGATCTCCTGGACCAAGGGTGCCGAGAAGCAGGTCACCTCGATCAAGCGGGCCCGTTCCGCCCGGGAGATCCGCGACCTCGGGCACGCCAACGAGGTCAAGGGTCAGCTGGAGAGCCTGAAGGTCACCCTGACCGCTCGGGCCGGCGAAGGCGGTCGACTGTTCGGCTCGGTCACCCCGGCCGAGGTCGTCGACGCCGTCCGTACCGCTGGCGGTCCGGCCCTGGACCGGCGGCGGCTGGAACTGCCCGGCCACATCAAGTCGGTCGGCACCTACCCGGTGAAGGTCAAGCTGCACCCGGACGTCACCGCCAAGTTCGACCTCAGTGTGCTGCAGGCCAGGTAGCTTCCGGCAGCCACAGCGAGCGAGACATCCGGCTCAGGGGCCACACCAGACGGTGTGGCCCCTGACCATGCTCAGCGCAGAATGCTGGAGACGACGACCGGATCCCCGGACCCGAGGTAGAAGATGCCCGGGTAGCCGGCGGTTGCGAAGCCGTGACTGGTGTTGCGGCGCAGCACCGAATCGGTCAGTTCGAGGGTGCCGGACCGGTCGTTGCTGACGAAGAAGATGGCTCCGCCACCCTCCCGCGCCTCGTTGTCGGCGATGACGGTGCCGGCGATCGAGACGGTGAACCGGTTGCCGTCGGCGTAGATCGCCCCACCGCTGCCGCCGCCCGGGGTGCCGGGCTTGGCTGGATTCGCACCGTTGCCGGTTGCCGAGTTGTGCGTCAGTACGCTGTTCAGCACGATCCACGAGACACCGATGCTGCTCAACGCACCGCCGTTCGCACACACTCCGCCGTCGCCGGGTGCCCCGCCGAAGGTGCTCTGCACCACGTACACCGGCTGGTCCTGCCACTGGTCCAGCACCCGAATCGCCGCGCCCCCGAGATCCGGTCCGGTCGGGTCGCACCGGTTACCGAAGAATCGGGAGTTGACCACCCGGAACTGGCCGCCCCGGACGAAAATCGCGCCGCCGCCGCCACCGTCGACCTGCTCACCGGTGGAATCGCCATCGGCAAAGGTCAGGTTCTGTACGACCAGTTCGGGATGGTCCTGATCATTGCAGTGCGAGGTCGTCCAGCCCTGCGCCTGGTCGCAGGTGTTCATGTACAGAATTCGTCGTTGCCCGGCACCGCTGAGAGTGACCAGCCCGCCGCCGTCCAGCACCACCTGCCGGTTGGCCGCGTTACGTACCTTCGCCGTCCGGTCCATCGTGATCACCACCGGTTCCGGCCCGCAGGCGAAGGTGATGATCCCGCCGGCTGCGACCGCCGCGACGACCGCCTGGGAGGTGCAACTGGCCGGCGTACCGTCGCCGATCGTGCGGGTCGGCCGGCTGGTGTCCACCGCGCGGGCCCGCGCCGGCACCTGAGCTCGTCCATCCGGGTTGCCGGCCGCCGGACCGGCCGCCGTCGTCCGGTCGGGAGCCTCCGGCGACACCGGGGCCGCGCCCAGCCCGGCCGCGCCGGACGGTGGTGGTGTGCCGTCCGACGGGACAGTGGCCGGCGCGGTGGTAGCGGACGACGCCCCAGGCTGCGCACTGGTGAGAGGAGGACCGTCACCGACCGCCGAGCCGTCGCCGGCCGCGCCGCACCCGGTCACCAGCCCGGTCACCAGCCCGGCGAGAAGCGGCCCGGCCACGGTCGGGTTGATCCTTCGGCTGCGGCTGAACACTGGTCGATCCTAGGAGCACGGCACCCGCGACGAACAGCACGAACAGTCGGGGATCCGGGGCCGCCCGGTAGGTCCGGCGTCAACCGATCGGCTGGCCGGTGATTGCGCTGGCGAGCACGGTCGACATGCCGCCGCCGATCACTGCCGACGCCAGGCCGACACTCGAGGCGCGCCACGTGCCGCTGACCCACCTGATCGACACCGCCAGGACCAGCGAGATCATCAGCGCGTACGCGAAGTCCGGCGCGGCGGCCAGCAGCGAGTTGATCGCCTGCGCCCGAGCGGAGAGGCAGTCGCCGTCCACCCCGAGGACGCAGTCGGTGGTCGCCGGGGTGCCGTCCAGGGTGAGGCTCCAGATCAGAAACGCCACCACCGGCAGGGCGTACCAGGCAGCCGTGTACAGCAGCGACGACAAGTAGCCGCCCTGGTCGGCGTCGATCAGTTCGTCGTCGATCCGGTACGTCAGCCGACGCTGCGACGGCGGTTCGTACCTCGGCCGTGGTCGTTGCTCGGGCAGCACCCGGGAGCGGGGCGCACTCGGCAGGGCGATCGGTGACCGGGGTGCCGAAGCCGGCGTCTCCACCCACCTGGGGTCGTCTGCCGCCAGGCGGGTCCCCGACCAGAAGGTACCTTCCCGGCCCGGCTCGACCTGTGGCCACGGATCGACCGGCGGAAGGATATCGGCGTCGACGTCGCCGACCTCGGCCGCGCGTCTTTTTCGCGCCCCGGTGCGGCTACCGACCGGCCAGCTTTCCGGGTCGTCGCCCCGGTGCCACTGATCGGTCTGGTCGCCGATCTCGCGCCAACTGTCGACCGGTTTCGGGCGGTACGCCCCGCGGCTGAGCTCCCCGGCCCGGCCGCTGGGCGGCTGCGCCGGGCCGGCACCGATCGCCCGTGGCGAGGACGCGGTACGCGGCCAGGTGCCGGTCTCGTCGGTGAACTCGCGCCGGGGCGGTTCGATCTCGCGACGGGCGGGCCGGTCCCATCGCCCAACCTGGTCCGCCTCCCGCGACCACCCGCCGGTGCGCTCGCTGGCCCGGGACCATTCGCTGGTGTAGTCGGTACCCCGGGACCACTCGCTGGTGTGGTCAGTCGCGCTGGACCATCCGCTGGTGGGGTCGGAACGCCTCGACCACTCGCCGGTGTGGTCCGATCCACCGGACCACCCGCTGGTGGGCTCGTCGTCGCGTAGCCACTGCGCCGCGTGGTCGTCGTCGAGGCGACGCCGGATGTCGTCGCGGTCGCGCCGTCGGCGGCCGGGACGGTCGGAGTCGGACGGCGGACCGGTACGTCGGGACGACCGACGACTGCGACCGCCGTACCCCTCCAGGTCACCGGGTTCACCTGGATCACTGGGCGACGCCGACCACCGCGCCGGCGTGGTCGACCAGCTAGCGGGTGGCGTAGTGGCTGGACCGCCCGGGTCGAGCGGACCGGCACCCGACACCGGCCTGGAACGGCTATCGGGCAATTCACGCCGCCAGCCCGCTGGATCGCCGGACACCGGGCTGCCGGAGATCGGGTTCCGGGACAACGGGCTGCCCGAGATCGGACCGCCGGAGATCGGGTCCTCGGCCGCGCGGCGCCGGCCCGGTGCCCGCCGGGGCCGGTCCCAGGCGGGGGCGTCCATCTCGGGCCCGGCCGCTGGCAGCGCCGGACGGCCACGGGACCGGCGGTTCCGTACCGGCTGTTCGGGAATCTGCCACGATTCGTCGCGGTGCCGCCCGGCCCGGCTAGCCGGCGAGTCCCGGTGGACCGGCTCACCCGATGGCGGCGTCGGGCCGGCGGGCAGCGCCCACCGGCCCGACGCCGGGCTGCCCCGGTCTGCCTGGTGCCGGGCACCGTCGCGCTGGTCCTCGTCGCGGCCACGTCGGTCCTCGTAGCGGCGTCGGCCGCGGGGCGCCGCGTCATCCTCGGCCGGGTCGTAGCGCCGTGACCGACGAGAGCGTGGTGCCGGGTCGGCATCGGCGTCGTCGGGCCACCGGGCAGCCGACCGCCGCTCGCGTGGAGGGCGGTCGCCGTACTCCCAGTCCCGGTAGTCCACCGCCGGAGCCTCGCCCCTTCGCTATCGAGCCGTGATCGGCTGGGCCGGCGAATCAGTTCCCGCCCGATAGTAGCCGGTAGCCAGGTGGGCAGCCCGGTGCAGATTTTTGTCCACCGGCTGTGGATCGCAAAGTCCCAGCTCAGCGGGCCTCTCCTCGAGTTGGCGGCAAGTTTTCCACAGGCTGTGCACAAGGTTGTGCACAGCCTGTGCCCCCCTGTCCACAGCTTGTCCAGAGGTTCATCCACCGCCGTGTTTGGGCATGCCGCCGCAAGTCCGTATCGTTTCCCGGAGCCCTCCCACGCCGATGCGACGTCCCCCGGTCGCCCGGTCCCTGGTGGGCCCGACCGCAGGTCGTCGACGACGCACGAGCAGACGATGTCGTACCCGCGCAGTTGACTCGCGGCAGTGATGTAGTGAAGGGGGGTGCCCGGATGTCCATCACGGACGACCTGCAGACCGAGCCTCGGCCACCGACCCGCCCGTCCGGTCCACCCGGCCCGCCGGCCAAGCCACCCGGTCCACCCACCGGCGGTGAGCCCTTTGACCGCACGCCACCCCAGGACGTCGCCGCTGAGCAGTGCGTCCTCGGCGGAATGCTGCTCTCCAAGGACGCCATCGCCGACGTCGTGGAGATCCTCAAACCAAACGACTTCTACCGCCCGATCCACGCCACGGTCTTCGACGCGGTGCTGGACCTGTACGGGCGAGGCGAGCCAGCGGACGCGATCACCGTCTCCGCCGCGCTCGCCAACTCAGGTGACCTGGGCCGGATCGGCGGCGCGCCGTACCTGCACACCCTGATCGCGAGCGTGCCCACCGCGGCCAACGCCTCCTACTACGCCAGGATCGTGGCCGAGCGCGCGGTGCTGCGCCGCATCGTCGAGGCCGGCACCAAGATCGTGCAGCTCGGGTACGGTTCCGCCGCCGGCGGCGGCCGGGACATCGACGACGTCGTCGACCTCGCCCAGCAGGCGGTGTACGACGTCACGGAACGGCGGGTGAGCGAGGACTTCGCGGTCCTGGCCGACATGCTGCAGCCGACCCTCGACGAGATCGAGGCGGTCGGTGCCCAGGCCGGCATGATGACCGGGGTGCCCACCGGGTTCACCGACCTGGACCGGTTGCTCAACGGGCTGCACCCCGGGCAGTTGATCATCGTCGCCGGCCGGCCCGGCCTCGGCAAGGCGCTGGCGCTGGACACCCCGCTGCCCACCCCGACCGGCTGGACCACCATGGGTGAGGTCGCGGTCGGTGACCGACTACTTGACGCCGCCGGTCGACCCACCACGGTCGTCGGCACCTCTGCCGTCCTGCTCGGCGGACGGTCCTACCAGGTCGAGTTCTGCGACGGCTCGGCCATCGTCGCCGACGCTGACCATCTCTGGCAGGTGACGCACCGGCCCGCCGTGCCGGTACCGGCAGCGGCCGCCGCAGCGCTGGCCACCGTCACCCCGGCACCGGTCTCGGCCGATCCGGCCCTGGCCGGCCGGTCCCGGCCACGACCGACCCAGTCCGCACCTGCACGGGCCACCCAGGTACTGACCACCGAGGAGATCCTGGACCTGCTCGACCGGTCACCGGCGGAGCATTCCGAGGTCACCGTCGCGAACTGCCGTGCCCTGGCGCTGCCCGACCGCGACGACCTGCCGGTGCCGCCGTACCAGTTGGGGGTTGATCTTGCCGGTGGTGACCCGGCTGCCGACCACCGCCAGGACGACCGGCGGATCCCCGACGCGTACCTGCGGAGTTCCGAGCGGCAGCGGAGGGCGCTGCTGACCGGTCTGTTGGACACCGCCGGCACCCGCAACCCGGGCGGGCTGGACGAGTACCGGACCACTTCGCGTCTGATGGTCGAGGCGGTACGCGAGTTGGTGGCGAGCCTCGGTCTGCACTGCACGGTGTCAGCGGCCACCGTCCAGGGCCGAATGACCTCGCCATCAACCGTCTACACGGTGACCATCCAGACCGACGACGAGCAGCAGCGACGAATCACCTCGGTCCGACCGGTCCGCAGCGTGCCGGTGCGCTGCGTCACCGTGGACAACGCCGACCACCTGTATCTCGCCGGCCGGACGATGATCCCGACGCACAACTCGACCGCGTCAATGGACTTCGCCCGCAACGCGGCGATCAGGGCCGGTCACGCCAGCGCGATCTTCTCGCTGGAGATGAGCAAGGTGGAGATCGTCATGCGGCTGCTCTCCGCCGAGGCGAAGGTGCCGTTGCATGTCCTGCGCTCCGGCCAGCTCTCCGACGACGACTGGACGAAGCTGGCCCGGCGGATGGGCGAGATCAGTGAGGCGCCGCTCTTCGTCGACGACACGCCGAACATGAACCTGATGGAGATCAGAGCCAAGGCGCGGCGGCTACGGCAGCGGCACGACCTGAAGATGATCGTCGTCGACTACCTGCAGCTGATGACCTCACCGAAACGCACCGAGAGCCGTCAGCAGGAGGTCGCGGACCTGTCCCGTGGGCTCAAGCTGCTGGCCAAGGAGGTCGAGTGCCCGGTGATCGCGGTCAGCCAGCTGAACCGTGGCCCTGAGCAGCGTACCGACAAACGGCCGCAATTGTCCGATTTGCGCGAGTCAGGGTCGATCGAGCAGGACGCGGACGTGGTCATTCTGTTGCACCGAGATGACTACTACGACAAGGAGTCGCCTCGGGCGGGCGAGGCGGACTTCATCGTCGCGAAGCACCGGAACGGGCCGACCGACACGGTGACCGTCGCCGCGCAACTGCACCTATCCCGGTTCGTCGACATGGCGATCTGAGTCACCATGCCGGGACGGCCGCCCGATCCCGGCGACGCGGCGGCCCGGACCAGTGCGGGGGCCCGGACCAGTGCGGCGGCCCGGACCAGCGCAGAGTTCCGGACCGCCGGGGGCACAGGCTCAGTCGAACAGCTGGTTGAGGAAGCTCTTCTGCCGCTTGTGCCGGTAGTGCCCGTGGTAGCCGTGGTGCCCGTAGGCGGGAGCTGGCGGGTAGGCCGGGGCCGGCGGCGGGTAGCCGGGCTGGTGGTGCGTCGGCGGGGGCGGCGGAGGCGGCGGGTAGCCGCCGGCCGGGCCCGGTGCCGGGCGGGGCGGTTGACCGGGCTGCTGGCCGCCGGCACCACCGTTCCAGGCTGCCTCCGCGTCCAGCAGGCGCTCCAACTCGCCCCGGTCCAGAAAAATGCCGCGACACTCGGTGCACTGGTCGACGGTGATCCCACTGCGCTCGTACTGCCGCATGGCGCCGTGACACTTGGGACAGTTCATCTGCATGACTCGACGGTACCGGCTGGGATCCTCACCTGCCGACCGGCAACGCGGTGACCTCGTCGTCGGACACCTGGTGGAAATCCTGGTAGTAACAACCGACGGCGCGAAAGTCAGTTGGCCGCAGCGGGCAGACGACCTCGTCGACCACGTCTTGAAGCGTGCCGATCGCCTCGGCCGAGCCGACCGGCACCGCCAGCACCACTCGGTCCGCACCGAGGCTTCGACTCACCGTGACCGCCGCCCGGGCCGACGCGCCGGTGGCCAGCCCGTCGTCGACCAGAACGGCGGTCCGGCCGCGCAGGTCCAGCGGCGGCCGGTCGCCCCGGAACAGCCGCTCGCGGCGGCGCAACTCGGTGGTCTCCGCAGTGGTGATTCGGGCAATCTGTCCCGGAGCGAGCTGGTCGGCGATCTCCGGGTTCAGCACCCGCACCCCGCCCGGCCCGATCGCGCCGAAGGCGACCTCGGCCGCCGACGGCAGACCGAGTTTGCGGATGACCAGCACGTCGTACGCCACGTCGAGCTGGTCGGCGACCACCGCCGCGACCGGTGCCCCGCCCCGCAACAGACCGAGGACGACGACGCCCGGTCGCCCCCGCAGCTGCGCCAACTGCCCGGCCAACTGCTCCCCGGCGTCGCGGCGGTCCCGGTATTCCATCTCCATGTCCTCAAGGTGTACGCCGTTTCCCGCCCGCCCGCCGCCCGGTCGGCGGATTCCACACCGACGGTCGCCGTCGCCTTTCCGCATCGACGGTCGCGGTCACCCTGCCAGGGCGTCGCCGGCCAGGCGGCCGACCAGCAGCGCGGCGAATCCAGCCAGCAGGGTGCCGGTGGCGTAGCCGGCGGCCGTCCAGCGATCCCGCGCGGAGCCGCCGGCCAGCTGGACCACCTCGTAGGCGAAGGTCGAGTACGTGGTCAGCGCGCCGCAGAGGCCGGTGGCGAGTAGCCGGGCCAGCCAGCCGGCACCGGCCAGTCCGGCACCGGCGAGTACGCCGATCAGCACGGCCCCGGCCAGGTTGACCAGGAAGGTGCCCCAGAAACTGGGCTGACCGAGTCCCACCACGACACGGTCGGTGAGGTAGCGAACCAGCGCGCCGACCGCCCCGCCACACATCACCAGGAGCAGACTCATCCCGTACCTCCCGAATGTTTCGGATGAACGGGGCGGGTCACCGGACCCGCCGCGCGAGCCGGTCGGCGGTCGGCCGGGCCGCCGAGCCGCCGAGCCAGACCGCGACCAGTGCGCCCACCAGGGTGCCGAGCGCGTAGCCGCCGGCCAGCCAGGGCCGTCCGGCGGCGAGCAGGTCGGCGACCTCCAGGGTCTGGACCGAGAAGGTGGTGAAGCCGCCGAGTACGCCGGCACCGAGGAACGGCCGGAGCAACCGGTGCGGGTGGGGCACGGCGGTGACCACCCGCATCAGGACACCGATCAACGCACATCCGACGACATTGGTGACCAGGGTCGGCCAGGGCAGCCCATCCTCGGCCGAGCCCGGCCAGCTGGCGGCGATGCCGTAGCGGGCGGCCGCTCCGGCTGCGCCGCCGACAGCCACTGCGGCGAGGACCGTCGGTGCCGCCGACCCCCGGGGCATCACCGGTCGGGCCCGTACGCCGGCACCAGCCCGTCACGGTCCGGCGCGAACGCCTGCGCCGGCACTTCGGCGACCCGGAGCACAGGGACCCAGCTGAACAGGGCGACCGGGTAGAGCAGGTAGCCGAACCGGGTCGACGGCAGCAGCAGCGTCGCGGCCAGCAGGCCGAGGCCGCAGATCAGGGCCGCGGTGGCGGCGGTCTGCGGCGGCCGGCGGACCAGCCGTACCGCGATGGCGAATCCGGCGAGCAGCAGCAACCCGCCGGCGACGATCCGCCCGCCGGGCATCCAGGTGGCGATCAGCATGCCGGGCAGCGGCGAGGCCGCCGGGCTGGAGACCATGCCGGCACCGAGTGGGAAGCCGAGCACGTTGTGGATCAGCGCGGCGTGGTCGACCACTGCCACCGGCAGCAGGGCGAGCAGCGGCAGAGTGATCCCACCGGCCGCGACCCGGCCCATGGCCCGTCGACCACGGGTGGCGGCGTGGCAGAGCAGCACCAGCAGGACCGGCCAGGCGAAAAGCTTGAGCGCGGCGGCCGCGCCGATGGCCGTCCCGGCTGCCGCGTACCGGCCGCCGGCGCAGAGCACCAGGGCGAGCAGGGCGAGGGCCAGCACCGGCAGATCATCGCCGCCGGTGCTCATGGCCAGCGCGGCGATCGGCAGTACGGTGCTGAGCTGAGCGGCGCGCACGAGTACCCGATCGCCGGCCGGGCCGGCCCGACGGCGCGCCAGAGTGAGGGCCGCGGCCAGGGCGGCGAGGGTGGCGACGGCGAACCAGACCCGGGCGTCGGTCCACCAACCGGTGCCGGCCAGCGCCCGGGGCAGTCCGAAGATCGCCATGCCGGGCTGGTACGGCAGGTACCCGAGTAGCCGTTCGTCCGCCGGCAGCTCCGCGATCTGCTGTTCGGACAGGTACGGGCTGCCGTCGGCGAGCAGCCGGGAGGCACCGCCGTCGTCGACCACGACCACCTCTTCCTGGGCCCGGTCGGTGCGGCCATCGGCCCGCTGCTCGGCCTGCAGGACCAGGGGCACCGCGACCACCGCCGCCCAGGTGACTCCGGTCAGCCACGCGCGGGCGACGCCGCCGGTCAGCCGCTGGCGGGCCGCCGCGCGTCGGACGACGAGTTGGCCGACCACCACGAGGGCGGCGGCCGCGTAGCCGACAACCGCGACGGCCCCCCAGGCTCGGTGCGGGGCGAGCGTGGAGGCGACCGCGGTGACCGCCGCGAAGACTGCGGAGAGCAGATAGAGGGCCAGATCGCCGACGAGGCCGTCGGCGCTCCGGTCCAGTTGCACCCAGCGGCGGGTGGCGACGGCCCGCCACCGCCGGGCCGGGCCAGCCGGGCGGCGCTGGCGAGCTGCGGGCCCGGCCGCCGTGACGGTCACGCCGGCAAGTCTGACAGAACGGTCAGGCTGGTAGGTGCGGTACCTTCTCGTTCCGGTGCCGTTGGCCGGCCCGGCGGGTCTGGTCGATGCGGACGACGGCGCCTTCGTCGTGCAGTGGACTGGCCAGGCTGCCGGGTCGGCCGCCGGATCCGCACTGCAGCGCGGTGAGCAGCCGGTGGGCCGGCATCGGCCGGGCGAACAGGTGTCCCTGCCCGGCGGTGCAGCCGATCGTCCACAACGCGCGGCGCTGTGGCTCGCTCTCCACGCCCTCGGCGACGACGGCCAGGCCGAGGCTGCGGCCGAGGTCGACGGTCGACCGGATGACGGCGGCCGATTCGGAGGAGGTCTCCATGCTCATCACGAACGAACGCGCGATCTTGAGCTCGTGCACCGGGACCCGGGACAGCATGGACAGCGACGAGTAGCCGGTGCCGAACTCGTCCATAGCGAGCCGTACTCCGGCGTCGCGCAGCTGGCCGAGCACCTGGTCGACCACTTCGAGCTGGCTGAGGGTGAGGGTCTCGGTCAGCTCCATGATGAGCCGGTCGGGCGGGACGTCGTGGGCCTGCAACCGGGCCAGTACGGCACCGGGGAACCGCCGGTCGAGCAGGCTGCGCGGGGACAGGTTGACCGCGACCGGCAGCACGAAGCCGGCTTCGTGCCAGGTGGCGGCGGCGATCAGGGACTGCTCCAGGACCGCGTCGGCGAAGGCGGGGAGCAGACCGGAGCGTTCGACGGTCTCCAGGAAGCGCTTCGGGTCGAGACGCCCCCGGTCGGGGTGCTGCCAGCGGGCGAGCGCCTCGGCGGCGATCACCTCCCCGGTGCCGAGGTCGACGATCGGTTGGAAGTCGACGTTGAACTCGTGCTGGGCGACTGCCCGACGCAGGTCTCCGCCGAGCGCCAGCCGACCGACGTCGGCGGTGTCCCGGCTGCGGGCGTAGACGGCGGTCCGGCCGCCGGATCGCTTCGCCTGGTACATCGCCACATCGGCGCGGCGCAGCAGTTCGGCCATTCCGCCGCTGCCCGGTGCGACGGCGATGCCGCCACTGGCCTCGACGTTTATCCGCATGCCGTCGAGTTCCATCGGTGCACAGATCGCGGTGAGTAGCGCGTCCGCGCGGTGCGCGGCGATCGCGGGAGCCGGCAGCGTGGTCAGCAGTACGGCGAATTCGTCGCCGCCGAGCCGGGCCACCAGATCACCAGGCTGCACGTTCGCGGACAGTCGCCGGGCGACCTGGATCAGCACCTTGTCGCCGGCGCCGTGGCCGAGCGTGTCGTTGATCTCCTTGAAGTGGTTGAGGTCGACGAGGAGCAGCGCGGTGATCCCGCGGGTGCGCCGTCGGCCGAGCAGTTCGGAGCCGTGCTCCATCAGCCGGCGCCGGTTCGCCAGCCCGGTCAGTTCGTCCTGTGCGGCCTCGCGGGCGTGCCGTTCGGCGTCCTGGTTCAGCTGCCGGTAGAGCGAGGCGTTGCGGACTGCCGTGCACAGTGCGGACGCGAAGGTACGCAGCGTGTAGTGCTCCCGGTCGGAGAACTTGACCGGGCCGGTCAGGCAGAGCCGCAGGGTGCCTACGCTGAGGGTGCTGCCCGGGCCGGCGAGCGGTACGGCGATCACGGTCCGCATGTGCGGGGTGGGGGCGCTGCCGGTGGGGCCGTCGTACTGCACACCGTCGCTGTTGCCCTGGACCAGCCGGGCAGGTTCGTTGAGCTCGACCTCGACCCGGTCGGTGGAGAACAGGTCGGCTGCCTGCACCACCGCGATGGACAGCACCGCGTCGAGGTCGACGACGTTGAGCGCGTCGGTGGCCCGGGCGAGCCGCTGCCAGGCCTGCTGGTCGTCGCGGGCCCTGGCATGTCCGGCGTAGGCCAGGTGGATGCAGAGCACTACGGGTGGGATCGTCACCAGCAGCCACTGGTCCGCCTTGAGGATCAGCAGGATGGCGACGATCAGCGGGAACCGGATCACCGCGCTGGAGATTCTAACTCCGAGATTGTGCCGAAAAATGGCACATAGCCTGGTTCCGGTGGCGCGGGCGATGACCGGGATGGTGAGTACCTCGTCGAGCACGACCGCTACGACATAGGCGGTGAGGAGTGGCCCGAAGAACGCCGTGCTGTAGATCGCCAGCTCCGGATCCCAGTTCAGCGTGTGCAGGACGGCACCAGCGGCGGCGGCGACGAGCATGTTCTTCGCGACGGCGAAAGTCGCCTTTATCCGGGCCATCCGTTGCACGATCATCGCGAGGCCGACACCCAGGCCGGTGCAGAGCACCACCAGGGTGGCGGGTGCCACCGCGAGTCCGACCAGGATGGCGACTTCACTCCAGGCGATGGCGTGGGCCGTCGACCGGATACGGACGAACCATTTGACGGTGACCCCGACCGCGGCGAGGAAGACCAAGGCGGCGACGAGCGCCAGTTCGTCGGCAGTGCTGACCAGCGACCCGGCGACGAGGTAGAGCGACGAGACGCCGACGGCCACGGCACAAACGGCGACGAGACCGACGAGCAGCACCAGCTGCCGATCGGTCTCGTTGTCGCGTCGAACCGTGCGGGTCACACCCGTTCCTGATCTTGTTGCGCTGCGTGGCCCGCAGAACTACTGCTCGTCATCGGTAGACGACAGTATCAGTACCATTCGTTGCTGCGCATGGTCTTCCCCTCCACTCGATTGGGCAGTTGGTGCTGCCGGCTCTTGCTGACAGGAGAACCATAGAGTTGCGATATGCCACTTGCATACGGATAAATGTCCATATGCGCATGATTAGTGAAGATGGCGGCGGTTTGTCACCGTTGGTTATTGATCGCCGACGGAATGCATTCGAACAGGTTCGCTCATAACCTTATGGATTCCTTAGGCGTGCACGATTTGGGGCTGTAGTAGGTATCCGCGAAGGTGATCCGGGAAGTGCGGGTCGGTGGAGAAGTGGAAGGTGACATCCGGGCCGGCAGGTCGCCGGTACGGCCAGCCTGATGCCAACTCTGCCGCCAACCGTGGCGGTCGAGCCAGGGCCGACTGGTTTGCTCGATAGGCTCGTTCAGGTGACCGAGGTACCGAACCTGACCCATGTCGATGAAGCGGGCGCTGCGCGGATGGTGGACGTCACCGCCAAGCCGCCGACCGCCCGCCGTGCCGTGGCAGCGGGACGACTGCGTACCACCGGCGAGGTCGTCGAGTTGCTGCGCCGCGACGGCCTGCCCAAGGGCGACGCACTGGCCGTCGCCCGGATCGCCGGCATCATGGGTGCCAAGCGCACCCCCGACCTGGTCCCGCTGTGTCATCCGATCGCGCTGCACGGTGTGGTCGTCGACCTGGCGCTGACTGCGGATTCCATCGAGATCACCGCCACGGTGCGGACCGCTGACCGGACCGGGGTCGAGATGGAGGCCCTCACCTCGGTCGCCACCGCCGGGCTGACCCTGATCGACATGATCAAGGCGGTCGACCCGGCAGCGTCGCTGGACGACGTTCGGGTGCTGTCCAAGGAAGGCGGCAAGACCGGCGACTGGCAGCGTCCGGCGGACCGGTCGTGAACCCGTACGCCCGGGTGGTGGTCGCCTCCAACCGCGCCGCCGCCGGTGTCTACTCCGACACCAGCGGTCCGCTGCTGGTGTCCGGCCTGCAGGACCTCGGCTGCCGGGTCGACGACCCGTTGGTGGTCGCCGACGGCGAACCGGTCACGCAGGCACTGCGCCGGGCAGTGGCCGACGCGGTCCAGCTGGTCGTCACCAGCGGCGGTACCGGGATCACCCCTACCGACCGCACCCCGGAGGCGACCCGCTCGGTGCTCGACTACGAAATCCCGGGGATCGCCGAGGCGATCCGGGCGGTCAGCCGGTCGGCGGTGCCGACCGCTGCGCTGTCCCGGGGTATCGCCGGGGTGGCCGGTCGTACGTTGATCGTCAACCTGCCTGGCTCCACCGGCGGTGCCCGCGACGGCCTGGCCGTGCTCGGGCCGATCCTGCGCCACGCGCTCGACCAGCTGGCCGGCGGCGACCACCCCCGCGCCTGACACCACCGCACCCCGGCCGCACCCGGCCGGCGGATAGGCTCGGTCGGTGAGCGCCGAACCGACGACCGGCAGGGCTGCCCCGGCCGCCGGGCACCCACCCGTCGACTGGGGGCAGGCCCGCGCCCTGGTGCACGCCGCCGGCCTGGCCGCGCGCCGCCCGCCGGTCCGGCTGCCGTTGCCGCAGGCCGACGGGACCACCCTCGCCGCGCCGCTGACCACCCTGACCGACCTGCCGGCCTTCCGCACCGCCAGTGTCGACGGTTGGGCGGTGCGCGGCGGTCCCCCGTGGCGGGTAGTGGGCCGGGTGCTGGCTGGCGGAGTGCCGCCGGAGTTGTCCGACGACGGCACCGCGGTGCAGATCGCCACCGGCGCGATGGTCCCTGCCGGGGCCACCAGTGTGTTGCGCATCGAGGAGTCGACGCGAGACGACACCGGGCTGGTACGCGGCGAGCTGCGGCCGCAGCCGGAGTGGCGCTCGCCCGGCGAGGAGGCGTCGGCCGGCGAGGAACTGCTGGCAGCCGGTACGCCGGTCGACCCCGGGGTGATCGGCCTCGCCGCCTCCTGCGGCTACGACGACCTGCCGGTGTATCAGCGGATCCGGGCCGGCCTGCTGGTCTTCGGCGACGAACTGCTGACCACCGGGCCACCCGGCCACGGCCGGGTGCGCGACGCGCTCGGTCCGGCGGTGCCCGGGTGGCTGCGCCGGTACGGCTGCGAACTGCCTGCCGAGGAGGTGACCGGGCCGGTTGCCGACACCCTCGCCGCACACGTCGACGGGCTGCGCTCGGCGCTGGCCGGCGCCGATCTGGTCTGCACCACGGGCGGCACCATGCACGGTCCGGTGGACCACCTGCATCCGGCGCTGGCCGAGCTCGGTGCCGAGTACGTGGTCAACACGGTCGCGGTCCGACCCGGGTTCCCGATGCTGGTAGCCCGGGTGACCGGTGCCGACGGGCGGGACCGGTTCGTCGCCGGGCTGCCCGGCAACCCGCAGTCCGCGATCGTCGCCCTGGTGTCACTGGTCGCGCCGCTGCTCGCCGGGTTGCAGGGCAGGCCGCTGCCGACCCTGTCCCGGCACCGGCTGGGGGCGGCGGTGCCGGGCCGTGGTGCTTTCACCCACCTCGCCCTGGTACGGATCGATCCGGTGAATTGCGCCGCGTACCCGCTGCGGCACGTCGGGTCGGCGATGCTGCGCGGACTGGCCGCCGCCGCCGGCTTCGCGGTGATTCCGCCGGGCGGCGACGGCCGCCCCGACGACGAGGTGCCCGTCGTACCGTTGCCGCTGCTGCCCGGGGAGCGTCTGCCGTGACCGTTCCAACCACCCGACCTGTCGTTCTGGTGTCGGTGACCTCGCAACCGCTCGACCTGGCCGCCCACGAGGCGGCGGTCGCCGACCCACGGGCCGGCGCGGTGGTGTCCTTTCAGGGCGTGGTCCGCGATCACGACCACGGCCGGTCGGTGCTCAGCCTGGAGTACGAGGGCCATCCCAGCGCCGAGGACGTGCTGCGGGAGGTCGCCGACGAGGTGGCTGCCGATCCGGCGGTGCACGCCGTCGCCGTGTCGCACCGGCTGGGGCCGCTTGCCATCGGTGAGGTGGCCCTGGTGGCGGCGGTCAGCACCGCGCACCGGGCGGCGGCCTTCGCCGCCTGCGCCCGGCTCGTCGACGAGGCGAAGGCCCGGCTGCCGATCTGGAAGCGGCAGATTTTCGCCGACGGCACCGAGGAGTGGGTCAACTGCCCCTGACCTGACCGGAGGTTCGGGCGTCGGGCTGCCCGGTGCCGGTTCGGGCGTTAGGAAGCCCGGTGCCGGTCGGAGCAGCCGGTTGGCGGTGCCGGATCTGCGGTCGCGGGTCGGTGTAGAACGCCGGCTCGGCTCCGGGCCGCCAGGGCAGCGCCGCGACGAGCGCGATCAGCGCCAGGGCGAGTGAGTTCTCCATCAGTACGCCGAACAGGCCGTCATGGTAGTGCGAGACCTGTGGCAACTGGTGTTCGTAGGGCCAGATCGGCGACACCAGGAAGAGCAGGTAGAGCGCGATTGCGGCGGTGGCGTGCCGCATCCCGGTGAGGGCGGGGAACCAGATCGGGGTCCGTAGCCCGGCCACGCCGCTGATACCGGCACCAGTGGGCGGGTAGGTGCGCCGCGAGATCAGCCCCTTGCTGGCGCTGCGTCGCCGCAGCGCCGCGTCGGCCAGCACGATGATCGCCGGGATCACGAAGACCAGGTGGTGCGACCAGCTGATCGGGCTGATCACGTTGGCGGTGAGGCCGATCAGGGTGAACGCGGTCAACTCGTCGCCGTCCGCGTGGGCGTGAGCGGCCCGGGACAGCCCGAGCGCCAGCAGTAGCAGGGCGAACGAGATCCAGAGCAGGCCGGGGGTCTCCATCGAGTCGTAGAGCCGGGCCAGCAGGCCGGCCAGCGACTGGTTCGGGGTCATGTCCGACACCCCGACCCGGCCGGTGTCCCACAGCACCGAGGTGAAGTAGGCGGCCGACTCGTCGGCGGCGACGATCATCGCGCCGACAGTGACCGCGGCGGCGGTGCCGATCGCGGTGGTGGCCGCCCGCCACTGCTTGGTGATCAGCAGGTAGACGATGAACAGGGCGGGAGTCAGCTTGATCGAGCTGGCCAGACCGATGCCGGCGCCGGCCCAGATGCCGCTGAAGAAGATCCGCCGCAGTGGGCCGGCGGCGACCAGCCGGTGCGGCGTGGGCGCGGCGCGCCAGCGCAACGCGACCAGGTCGGCGATGATCAGGCCGAACAGCAGCAGGTTCACCTGCCCGTACCCGAGGGTTTCCCGGGACGGTTCGATGGCCACCGCGAGGGGCACCGCGAGACCGACGGTGAACCAGCGCGGCCAGCCGCAGCGGTCAGCGATCGGGCCGAGTAGCACCGCCAGCACGACGGTGAGGGCGGCGATACCGAATGCGACGTTGAGCCAGCCGGCGGTGATCATCGGAACCACCGCCATCGGCAGCATGGTGAGGCCGGCGAATGGTGGATAGGTGAAGCCCAGGGTGGTTTCCGGTGCGATGAATGCGTACAGGTCGCCGCCGTTGGCCCACCACATGATCGCACCGTGGTAGATGCGCATGTCGAAGAAGTTGTACGGTCGGCCGAACATGCCGATTGCGTACCAGGCGGCGTAGCAGGCCAGCGCGACGAGGCCGAGCCGCACGAGCGTGCCGCGCTCGACGTCGCGAACCAGGCGGCTCAGTGGCGCGAGGCGACGCCGACCCAGTGGGGCGAGACGACGGACCCGGGATCGGACGTCCGTCACCATGATCTACCCACCCCCGGTCGTTGAATGCAGAGTCTGCTCAGTGCCCGTCCGAGCCTAGAACGCAACGGCGTCCGGAGGCGGGCGCGTTACCCTACCGTGTCCGATCCCACACTAGTTCGCGATATTTCCACCGCGTTAACGCTGTGTGCTGTGTTCTATCTCTTTCGTGGTTTTCGGTGCCCACTACGCACTGAAGTCCGATATCTACCGCCCATCGTTCAGGTCGTCGTTCGGCCGGATCTACTGGTCAGCCGGGCAGTCGCCGGGCGGTGGCGGCGGACCGGACCGCGATCCGGGCGTCCCGACGCGCCGAGTGCACCGCCCGCCGCACCGACCGTCGGCTCCGCCGCACCGAGCGTCGGCTCTGCCGGATGGCCCGGCTGGTCCGCCAGCGTAGACCCGGCCGACCCTCAGTATCCGCAGCAGCGAGCAGCAGCCCGCCCAGAAGGCCCAGATTCTTGAGAAAGTGCACCTGATGGAGTTGTCGTTCGGTCGGTTCCGTCGCCGACCAGAATGGATGACCGGCCACCGTGGTGGGCACCAGCGAGGCCGCCAGCACCGCTGCGGCCGGCCGGGTCAGTCGACCGGTCGCCAACAGCAGGCCACCGGTGAGCTGGGTGGCCCCGTGCAGCCGGACCAGGCTCTCGGTGTCGGTCGGCAGTCGGGGCGCGGCCCGTTCGATCATCGGAGCGACCCGGTCGGTGACCGTCTTCGCCCGGTCGGCGTACTGCGCGGGGCTGGCCACCGCTCGGGCGCCGCTGACGATGAAGATGCCGCTGAGCAGAGCGCGGGCAGTGGTGCGTACGGGTCTCATGCTCCTTGTCATACCCGGTTGGGCGGTCTGTTACCCGGCAAACCGGTGAGCTGTCGCATCCCGCGGCGAGGTTGCCGGGCCGCTCCGGGCGTGGTCAACCGGGTTGGGTGCGCAGGTACCGGCCGAAGTGCGGCACGGTGAACGCGACCGTGCCACGCTCGCCCGAGTAAATCAGCCCCTTCTTGATCAGGGCATCCCGGGCCGGCGACAAGCTGGCCGGTTTCCGGCCGAGGGACCGGGCGATCTCGGCGGTCGGCACCGCCGGGTCGATGTCCGCCGTCGCCGGGTCCAGTGGCCCACCGCTCGTTTCGTCGTGGTATCCCTCGACAGTTGGTGCCGGGCCGCCCCCCGGGGTCGCCGAGGCGAGCACCGCCATCGCCCGCATGTACTCGCGCTCCGCCGGGGTGGCCCGTTCGAACCGGGACCCGAAGAACCCGACCGCGAGTTCCGCTTCCGCCTCCGGCGCGGCGACCCGCACGTCGGCGGCGGTGATCGGCGAGCGCGGAGCATGGTCCCAGGTGGCCTTGCCGTATGCCTGTACGAAGTACGGGTACCCGCCGGACTTGTCGTAGAGCAGGTCGAGCGCCTTCGCCTCGTACTCGACCTGCTCGCGGGCGGCCGGCGCGGTGAGCGCCTGGTCGGCGGCGACCCGGTCCAACCGGTCGATCCGCTGGTAGCGGAACAGCCGTTCGGAGTAGGACTTGGCGGCGGAGAGCACCGCCGGCAGGTGCGGCAGCCCGGCTCCGACGACGATCAGCGGCCCGCCGAGCTGCGACAACTCGTGACAGGCCGCACAGAGCGCGGAGACGTCGGTCGCGTCGACGTCCTGCATCTCGTCGATGAAAAGCGCGATTCCGGTGCCGACGTCGGTGGCCACCGCGGCGGCGTCGGTGAACAGCTCCACGAGGTCGATCTCGATGTCGCCGGAGTCGGCCCGCCCGGTCGCCGCCGGCACGTCGATGCCCGGCTGCCAGCGGTCGCGCAGCCGAGGCCGGGCGTTGCCACGTCCGCCGGCCGCCGGCGGGTTGGCGCGCAGCGCGAAGGCCTTCAGTACGCCGAGAAAGTCGTCGATCCGCTCGGGTGCCCGGTGCCGGGGGGCGAGCTCGCGTACCGCCATGTGTAGTGCGGCGGCAACCGGGCGGCGCAGCGACTGGTCCGGCCGGGCCTCGATCTTGCCGGTGCCCCAGAGCCGGGCGATGGCCTGCGACCGGAGCGCGTTGAGCAGGACGGTCTTGCCCACCCCGCGCAGTCCGGTGAGCATCAGGCTGCGCTCCGGACGGCCTCGGGCGACGCGTTCCAGGACCACGTCGAAGACGTCCAGCTCGCGGCCGCGGCCGGCCAACTCGGGCGGGCGTTGGCCGGCGCCGGGGGCGTACGGATTCCGGATCGGATCCATGTCTGGCACCGTATCGGGCCGTCTAGCGTCTGGGCTAGAACCGGGTATAGGTCCCGATCGTGTCGGCCGTCGTCCGCCGACACCTCGGCCGAGCCGCTCGCCGAGCCCTTGTCGGACCGTCGAGCAGTGACTAGGGCTCTCTAGCTGTCACGCTAGAGAGCCCTAGTCATCGGTCGAAAGCGGTTCCCAGTCAGAGCTCCTTCATGCAGAGCACATAGTTGAGCAGCTGCTCACCGGTGTCGTGCGTGTAGGTGGTGTCGGTGTCCGGGTGGCCGAAGATCGGATCGTCACAGCGTTCCGTGTCGGTGGTCAGCGGAATGCGGGCCAGCACCTCGAAGGTGCCCGGATCGCAGGCGACCTTGCGCAGCACCGCGTCCTCGTCGGAACCGTCGTTGACCACACAGTCACCGACCACGATTAGGTCGAGACTGCTGTCGGGCGGCGGCAGCGAACTGGAGTCCTCGCCCTGCTGATCGTCGGGCGTGCCGGTCGAAACGTCGACCGTCGGCAATTCCTCGCTGGCGGTCGAGGTGCTGCTGTCGGTCAACGCGAACAACCCGATCACACCGCAGCCGCAGAGCAGCAGCAGTAACACCACCGCGCCGATCACCAGCCCGATGATGAGCCCGGTGCGCGACTTCTTCGGCGGTGGGCCACCGGGCATCCCGGGCGGCGGACCCCAACCCGGTGGCGGTGGCGGTGGCGGTGGGAAGCCACCACCCGATCCGGGCGGTGGCGGGTAGCCACCGCCACCCGAGGCCGGCGGTGGCGGGTAGGCGCCGCCACCCGAGGCCGGCGGTGGCGGGTAGGCGCCGCCACCGGAAGTCGGCGGTGGGTAGCCGCCGGGCTGGTACGGCGAGGAGTAGGGCGTGGTCGGATCAGGGGCACCGGAGCCCGGAGGCGGGTAACCAGAGCCCGGAGGCGGGTAACCGGACTGACCGGCGGGGTCGTCGGGCTGTCCCGGACCGGGGTAGCCCGGCGGACCGTAGCTGGACATGATCTCCCTAGCGTCGTCGCTGGATCAGGCGGAACGCTGCCCGCCTGGCACGAATCTCACCCGCCGGGCAGGGGTCCAGCGGATCAATTGTGCTACCGGAACGGTAACCAACGGCTGCCATCCGGCGGCAGCCTCACCGGTCAGTTCACCGCTGCCTGAGACAGAGCACGAAATCCAGGGCGTCGAGCTGACTGTTGAAGAAATACCAGTTGGTGTAGCCCTCGACGGCCGCGCACTTGGTCTTGGCGTCCTCTTCGCCGTCGGTCACACCATCGAAGCGGGCGAGCACTTCGTACGCGCCGGAGTCACAATCCGTGATCGTCAGGACCGGCGTCTCCTCCGCTGCCTCGGCCTCGTTGCGGACACACTGCCCTACGTCGACGAACCGCGCGTCGTTCGACGAGGTCGGTGTCGGAGTGGGGCTCGGCTGGTCGACCTCGGCCGTCGGCTCGGGCTGCTCCGACGGGGCCGTGGACGGCGCCTCGTCCGGCTCGGTAGTCGGTGCCGTCAACTCCGCCCCGGTGTCCGGCGTCTCGTCGCGGGTCAGAACATAGATGCCGGCCGCGCCGCCCCCGCAGAGCAGCACCGTCAAACCGATCAACACGGCGAGTAGCCCGCCGCTCAGCCCACCGCGCCCGGACCGGCGTGGCTCCGCCGCCGGCTCCCACGCTGGTGTCGCGGCCGGGTGCTGCTGGCTGCCGTCGGAGTACGGCTGCTGGCCCCCGCCCGGCTGCTGCCACGGCTGGTCACCGCCCGACTGCTGCCACGTCTGATCATCGGCACCGGCCCAGCCCTGGGCCGGTTGATCCGGCGACTGCCAGTTCTGGTCGCCGGCCGACGTGTGCTGCCCGTACCCCTGCCAGTCGGGACCGGCGGGCGGAGGCTGCCCGGTCGACCAATCCGGCTGCGCACCGCCGGGCCACTGCTGGCCCGGTGCCTCGGTAGGTGCGTCACCCCAGGGACCGGGCGGTCCGCCCCAGGGGTCGGACGGCTCCCGGTACGGCTCCGACGGCTGCCGATGCTCGGGCCACCGGTCTGGCTGCTCACCCGGGTACGGCCCGCCGGGCGGTCCGTATTGCGACATTTCCTGTCCTCCTGCGCGGCGGTTCCGGCCCCGGCTGTCCGCTCGGGTCGGCGATGACAGACGTCACCGTAGCGTGAGCACCCCAGCCGCTCACCTCCCCGAAGCGCGCCAACCGCCGGCCAACCGCATGATGGTCCGACGCTGCACCAGGTCCGGCGGTCGCGAGTGACCGGGCCGGTGGCGGTCCGACCAGCCCCTACAGCAGGCGCAGCTGGCGGTCCTTGGGGCGGCGCGGCCCTTCGTCGCCGAGCCGGTCGAACAGCCCCGCGTCGATCGCGTCCAGGAACGGCGTCGGCCGGGTCTCCCGCTCGCTGCCGTGCCGGACCCGGCGGCGGGCGTGCGAGAGGTAGAGCCGGTCCTGGGCCCGGGTCAGGCCGACGAAGAACAGCCGCCGCTCCTCGGCCACGTCGTCGTCGGTCGGCGTAGTACCGGGGAAGCGCAGCGGTAGCAGGCCGTCCTCACAGCCGACCAGGAAGACCACCGGAAACTCCAGGCCCTTCGCCGCGTGCAGGGTGAGCAGGGTCACCGCTTCGGCCCGTGGGTCCAGCGCGTCCACCTCGGCGCCGGTCTCCAACTGGGACAGCAGCATCGGCAGGTCGTCGCCGCAGCGGCGGGCCAACGGGGTGAGCAGCTCCACCGCGGACCAGATGTCCGCCGGCGACAGCTGCGGACCGGCCGGCACGTCCAGCGTCGGCGTGGTGAGCCGGTCGGCCAGCACCTGCCCAGCGAGCCGGACCCGGGCGGCCAGCGAACCGTCCAGCCCGCCACCGGCGTGCCGTAGCTCGCGGGCGATCGCCGTCACCCCCGGCCGGTCCCGCAGCCGGTTGTGCGACCGCTTCTGCACCGGGACACCGGCCCGGGTCAGTGCGTCCATGATCGGGCCGGCCTGCGCGTCGGTGCGGTACAGCACGGCGATGTCGGAGAACGACACCGAGGACGTCTGCCCGTCGATCCGCCCGGAATCCAGCGATCGGTGCGAGATTCCGCCGACAAGTTCGTCGACCGTACGCACCACGAACGTCGCCTCGTCGGCGGCCGTGCCAGCCGGGTAGAGCCCGATCAGCGGCGCCTGCGGATCGAGTCGGGCCGGCTCCAGCCGCCGGCCGCGGACCAGCGAGCCGGGCGCGATGGCCTGCACCGCGGCGGCCAGGATCGGGGCCGCCGACCGGTAGTTGCGGGCCAGCCGGACCAGCCGGGCGTCGACGAAATCCTCGGAGAAGCGCAGGAAGTAGCGGACGTCCGCCCCCCGGAACGAGTAGATTGCCTGGTCCGGGTCGCCGATCGCGCACAGGTTGCCGTCCGCCGGGCTGAGTAGCCGCAGCAGCTCGTACTGGTCGGCATCGACGTCCTGGTACTCGTCGACGAAGATCCACCGCCAGCGGTCCCGGTAGCGGGCCACCAGCTTCTGGTCCTCGCGCAGCAGCCGCAGCGGCAGGGTGACCAGCTCGTCCAGATCGACCAGGCCGGCCGCGCGCAACAGCTTGGCGTACGTGGCATCGTCCTCGCCGGACTCGGCGCGGGCCCGCTCCCGCTCGGTGTCGTCGGCGATGCGCAACGTCGCCGGCAACCCGGCCGCCTTCGGGTTCTCCCGCAGGATCGTCAACCCCAGCGAGTGGAAAGTGGCCACGGTGACGTCCTCGGCCACCGGGCCGAGTAGTCCGTCGAGCCGGTGGCGAAGCTCCTCGGCGGCCCGGCGGGTGAAGGTGATCGCCAGGCAGCGCTCCGGAAAGACGTTCAGCTCGGCGCACAGGTACGCGATCCGGTGGGTGAGCGTCCGGGTCTTGCCGGTGCCCGGCCCGGCGACGATCAGCAGCGGCCCGCCCGGCGCGGACGCGGCGACCCGCTGCATCGCGTCGAGTCGGTCCAGCAGCCCGGTGCCGACCTCCTCCATGCCGGCCAGCATCGGCTCGAACGGCTCGTGCGGCGACGGCGTCGGTGGCGGCGGGATCGGCGGTGCCGCCGGCTCCTGCCCGGACCGCCCGGCCCGGCCCGGCCGCGTCGGCCGCCCACCGGAACCGGACCGGCCGGCCCCGGCCTTGGACTGTCCGGTCCCGGCCCTGGACTGTCCGCCGCGTCGGACACCGGCCGGTGCCGGTTCGTCGGCGGCCATCGGCCCGTCGGCCGGGCGCTGCGCCGGCACGGGTACGTCGAACAGCGCCTCCGGCTGACCGGCACCACCACCGGTGACCAGCTCACCGGGCGCGAACAGGGTGATCACCCCGTACTCTCCGTCGTAGCCCGGCACCCGGCGGACCTCGCCGCGACGCAGCCGGGTGATCGCCTCACCGAGCAGTTCGCCGCCGGCCCGCCGGATGTCGTCCACCGGCACCTTGGTCAGGATGTCCAGTTCGGGGCCGAGCGCGGCGACCAGGTTGACCACCTGACCCTCGACGGTCTTCGACCGGGCGCCGACCTGGTTGATCTCACCGACGATCTCCGGCAGCGCCACCAGGTGGGTGACCTGCTTGGCGTTGGCCGGCCGGTGCCCGTCCGGCCGGTCGGCGAGATCCTCGACCCGGCTGAGCACCCCGACGGTGAGCGGCTTGCCGCACTGCGGGCAGCGACCGGCAGCCTGTCGGGTTTGCTCCGGGGCCCAGCTGACGCCGCAGTTGCGGTGCCCGTCGGCGTGGTACTTGCCCTCCTCGGGGAAGAACTCGATGGTGCCGACCAGCCCGTCGCCGGTGCGCAGCGCCTCACGTACCGCGTAGTAGTCGAGCGGGCTGTCCAGCACGGTGGCCTCCCGGGCCAACGCCGGCGGCGAATGCGCGTCGGAGTTCGAAACCAGTTGGTAGCCGTCGAGGCTGGACACCCGCCAGTTCATCGCCGGATCCGACGACAGCCCGGTCTCGACGGCGAAGATGTGCCCGGCCAGGTCGGCGTAGCAGTCGGCGATCGCGTCGAAGCCGGACTTGGAGCCGAGCGCGGAGAACCACGGCGTCCAGATGTGCGCCGGCACCAGGTAGCCGTCCGCGCTCGCCTCCAGGGTGATCTCCAGCAGGTCGCGGGAGTCCAGCCCGAGAATCGGCCGGCCGTCGGAGCCGAGGTTGCCGATCCGGCCCAGCGCCGTGTTGAACCGGGCCACCGCATCCAGGTCCGGCAGGTAGATCAGGTGGTGCACCTTGCGGGTCCGGTCCCCGCGCTTGTAGATCGTCGAGATCTCGACGCTGAGCATGTACCGCACCGGGTTGGTCTCGGACTCGCTGGCCAGCCGGGGCGGCAGCCGGCGGGCGACGTCCCGCTCGGCCTCCGGGCTGAGCCGGAACAGCCCCGGCTCGGCCGGGCGCAGCGACTCCCGCAGATGCTCGAACCACGCCGGGTGGGTGAAGTCACCGGTGCCGAGCAGGCTGACGCCCTTGCGCCGGGCCCACCAGGCCAGGTTCGACATGTTCAGGTCCCGGCTGCAGGCACGCGAGTACCGGGAGTGGATGTGCAGGTCGGCGATGAAGGGCCCGGGTCCCGTGGCGGAGCCGGGAGAGGGCACGGCGCGGTACGGGGGCACGCCGCATCCTGTCACGTGACCGGGCCGCCCGGCGTGTCGCCACGCGCGGAAACCCGCGAGACGTGACTCTCACTCGCCGCCGGCTGACTCGTTGCGCTCCTATTCGCTGCGCAGCTCGACCAGGGAGACCTGTGGCGGCGCGCCGACCCGCACCGGCGGACCCCAGAACCCGGCGCCGTTGGTGACGTAGACCTGGGTGCCGTCGACCGTGGCGAGGCCGGAGACGACCGGTTGCACCAGCCGTACCGCCAGGTTGAACGGGGCGATCTGACCGCCATGGGTGTGCCCGGACAGTTGCAGGTCGACGCCGTAGCGGGCGGCTTCGTGGGCCTGCACCGGCTGGTGGGCGAGCAGCACCACCGGGCGGTCCGGGTCCCGGTCGCCGAGCGCCCGGTCGTAGTCCGGGCCGGCCAGTGGCCCGGACCCGGCGGCGGTCTGCCCGGCCGGCCGCGCGGTCTCCGCGGTCGGATCGTTCACCCCGGCCAGGTCGAGCACCCCGCCCGGGGTGACGATCTCCCGGCGTTCGTTGACCAGCACCCGCAGGCCGAGCCGGTCCACCTCGGCGACCCATTCCTCGACGCCGGAGTAGTACTCGTGGTTGCCGGTGACGAAGAAGCTGCCGTAGCGGGCGCGCAGATCGGCCAGCGGGGCGGCGGTGCCGCCGAGCTCGGAGACGGTGCCGTCGACCAGGTCGCCGACGACCGCGACCAGGTCGGCGTCCAGGCTGTTGATCAGCTCGACGATCCGGGCGGTGTGCGCCGGCCCGGTCAGCGGGCCGATGTGGATGTCCGAGACGGTGGCGATACGCAGGCCGTCCATGGCCCGGGGCAGCCGGGCGATCGGCACCTGCACCCGGTCCAGCCGGGGCGGGCCGAGGGCGGTCCGGATGCCGTATCCGGTGACGCCGGTCGCGGTCAGCCCGGCGAAGATCGCGGCACTGCGGGCGAGCAACAGCCGTCGGCCGGGGTCGGGCACCGAGTCGTCGGCCGGCCGGCCGCCGGGCAGCTCGGCCGGCGGCGGGGCGGACGTCTCGGCCGGTACGGTCACCGGCACCGTGCCCACCCTGCTCAGTTGGCGGCTGCGGGCCCGGCCGACCAGCCGGGCCACCAGCATCGGCGGCTCCAGCACCAGCAGGACGACCAGCAGGTAGAACATCACCGCCAGCCAGACGTAGCCGGGCCAGGCCAGCCAGGACATCCCGGCGGACCGGGTGCTCACCATCGTCACCGGCACCAGGACCGCCAACCCGACGGCCAGCAGCGTGCCGGCCCGTCGCCACCGCCCCGGCCGGGTGGTGTCCCGGACCAGCCGCCACCACAGGTAACCGTGGATCAGGCCGGTGATCAGGGTCAGCGTTGCGACGAACCCGAGTACGGCGAGCACGGACGCGGTCCTCCTCAGCCGCCGGCGAACGGTGGCAGCACGTCGACCGTGGCATCGGCCGGCAACGGTGTGTGACGATCATGCCAGACGACGCCGTCGACCAGGAAGCTCGCCGCCGCCAGCACCCGACCCAGCCGGTCGCCGTGCCGACCGGTCAGCTCGATCACCAGCCCGGCCCGGTCCAGCCCGGCCGGAACGGACTCGGTGGTCCGCCCGGCCGCCGCCCGCGCCCCGGCGAAGTAACGCACCGTCACCGATTGCTCGGCTCCATCCCGTGTCGGGTCGCCCACGGTCAGCCGCCTATCGCCGACATCGGTCGGGCCGGCTGCAGGAACGCCGGATCGTCGATGCCGTGCCCGGCCAGCTTCCCGGCCATCGCCCGCCGCCACCGCCGGGCCAACTCGTCGTCGTCGGCCCCGGACCGCAACGCGCCACGCAGGTCCGACTCCTTCCGGGCGAACAGGCAGTCGCGTACCTGCCCGTCGGCGGTGAGCCGGGTCCGGTCACAGTCACCGCAGAACGGCCGGGTCACCGTGCCGATCACCCCGACCTTGGCCGGGCTGCCGTCCGACCGCTCGGCGCCGGCCACCAGCCAGGTCTCGGCCGGTGCGGCGCCCCGTTCGGCGGGATCCGGCAGCAGGGTGAACTCGGCCCGCAGCCGGTCGAGGATCTCGGCGGCGGTGACCATCCGGTCGCGGTCCCAGGACTGCTGCGCGTCCAGCGGCATCTGCTCGATGAAGCGCAGCTCGTAGCCGCGGCTCAGGGCGTACCGCAGCAGCGCCGGGGCCTCGTCGTCGTTGACCCCGCGCAGCAGCACCGCGTTGATCTTGACCGGGGTCAGCCCGGCCGCCGCCGCGCCGGCCAGCCCGGCGAGCACGTCGGGCAGCCGCCGGCGGTACGCCAACTGGGCGAACCGCTGCGGGTCGAGGGTGTCCAACGACACGTTCACCCGGTCCAGGCCGGCGGCCTGCAGGCCGGGCGCCAAGCGGTCCAGACCGATCCCGTTGGTGGTCAACGACAGCACCGGTCGGGGCCGCAGCGCCGCAGCAGCGGCGACGATCCGGGTCAGCCCGGGGCGCAGCAGCGGCTCGCCGCCGGTGAACCGCACCTCGGTCACCCCGAGCTGGCACACCGCGACCCTGATCAGCCGGGTCACCTCGTCGTCGGTCAGGATGTCCGGGCTGGGCAGCCAGGGCAGACCTTCCGGCGGCATGCAGTAGGAGCAGCGCAGGTTGCACCGGTCGGTCAGGGACACCCGGAGGTCGGTGGCGACCCGCCCGTACCGATCGGTGAGCCGGCCGTCGGCGGGCCGTGCGCTCGATGCCATGCGCCGACCGTAGCGCGCCGGTGCGTCAGGACCGCAGTGCGGCGCGGGCCGCGTCCGCGACGGCCGAGCGGTACGCCGCCCCGAACAGAGCGGTGTGCACCAGCAGCAGATGCAGTTGGTGCACCGGCACCCGGGCCCCCCATCCGTCGGCCAGCGGCCACTGCTCCTGGTAGGCGTCGAGGATCCGGTCCAGGTGCGGGGCACCGCCGAACAGCGCCAGCTGCGCCAGGTCGGTCTCCCGGTGCCCGCCGTGCGCCGCCGGGTCGACCAGCCGGCAGCGCCCGTCCGCGCCCCAGAGCAGGTTGCCGGGCCACAGGTCGCCGTGGATCCGAGCGGGCGGCTCGTCGCCGCCGTACCCGTCGATGTTGTCGACCACCTGCTCGACCAGGCCGGTCTCGGCGGCGGTGAGCGCGCCGTTGTCGACCGACATCCGCAGGTACGGCAGCAGCCGGCGCTGCCCGAACCAGGTCGACCAGGGTCGGTCGGTCGTTAGTTCGTTGTCCTGCGGCAGCGCGCCGACGAACCCCGGCCAGTCCGCCCCGAACCCGGTTGCGCCGGCCCGATGGGTGATCGCCAGCTCCCGGCCGAACCGCTCGGCGGCGGTTGGGTCCGGCTCGCCCGGCTCGACCCACTCCAGGGCCAGCAGTTGCGGCAGCGCCACCAGCACCTCCGGCACCGGTGCCCCGCCGGCGGCGGCCAGCCAACGCAACCCGGCCGCCTCGGCGACGAACAGGCCGTCCGGCAGCGGCCTGGCGGACCGCTCCGGCCAGGACTTGGCGAACACCGAGTTGCCGTCGTCGAGGGTGAGCCGGCTCGCCGCGCAGATCGACCCACCGGAGACCGGCGTTTCCCGGATCCGCTGATGGGTGAGGAAGGTCGGCAGGTGTTCCGGGTGGGCCCGCAGGTACGCCAGATCCATGGCGGCACGGTAACCCGCGCCGCTTGCCGTCCAGCCCAGTGGCGCAACCAGTGGTGAGCAGAAACGCCGTCACCAGGGAAACTACTCTGCGTGCCTGTGGATAACCTGGCGTGTCGTCCACAGGTCGGGTCGGGACGGCCACAACCGGTCACCGTCCGGCGCGACAGTTTCCGGCATGACACCTACCGAACCGGTACCCACCCCCGATTCCGTTCCCGACCCGGCTGCTGATCCGGCTGCTGACCCGGCTGCCGGGACGGCCCAGGGCGCCGCGCTCACCGTCCGCGAGCCGGCCGACCTGATCGCCGCCGTGCCCTACCTGATCGGCTTCCACCCCGCCGACAGCGTGGTGGTAGTCGGGATGCGCGACCACACGGTCGTCATCGCCGCCCGCGCCGATCTGCCCGACGCCACGGTCCCGGCCGACGTCCGCGCGGCGGCAACCGCCCAGCTGACCGCTATCGTCGATCGTCAGCAGGTCAGCGCCGCCGTCGTGCTCGGCTACGGTCCGGCCGACACCGTCGACCCGGTCCTGCGGGACACCACCGACGCGCTGCGCCGCCAGGGCACCGTGCTGCTCGACGCGCTGCGGGTGGCCGACGGTCGCTACTGGTCCTCCTTCTGCGACGATCCGACCTGCTGCCCGCCGGAGGGCCACCGGTTCGACGCCGAGATCAACCCGGTCGCGGTCGCGGCCACCGTCGCCGGGCAGGTCGCCCTGCCCGACCGGGCCGCGCTGCGTCGCCAGGTGGAACCGGTCACCGGCCCGGCCCGCGCAGCGATGCGGGCCGCCACCGAACGTGCCCGGACCCGCCGCTCCGCGCTGGTCGACCACGCCCCGCCAGCCGACCTGCTCGGTGCCCGCACCCTGCGCCGGGCCGGGGAGAAGACGGTACGGATGCTGCTGGAACGGCAGGGCCGGGGCATCGCCCCGACCGACGAGGACATCGCCTGGCTCAGTCTGCTGCTGACCGACCTGGAGGTGCGCGACTACGCCTGGGAGCGGGTCACCGACGAGCTGTGGCAGGTCACCTTCTGGCAGGACATCGCCCGCCGGGCCGAGCCGGAGCTCGCCGCCGGGCCGGCCAGCCTGCTGGCCTTCGCCGCCTGGCGGGCCGGCAACGGAGCCCTGGCCCGGGTCGCCCTCGACCGGGCGCTCGACGTCGAACCCGGCTACTCGATGGCCAAACTGATGGACGACGTCCTGGTCCGCGGCATCCCACCGGCGGCACTTGGTCCGTGGCCCAAGCCGGACCGCAGCGGACGTAAGGGCCGGTCGGACACCCGCCCGCGCCGTCGACCCGACGGCGAGCGGCTCGACCGGGCCCGCCCCGCCGGCCGCCGCCGCCCGTGAACCCGCCCCGCGCGGGCGCGTCGCGGAAAGACCCCGGGCTCGTCCCGGGGTCTTCCGGGGTTGCACCGGGGTCAGGACGTGGGCTGCCCCGGTCCGGCGCATCTGGTTCGGCTTCCCGGGCTCTGGTGCGGCGGTGCGGCCTGGCCGGGGGGCGGTGGTCACCTGCTGACCGCAGACCGAGCACCTACCTCCTGACGCCATGAACGGACTCCTTCGGGAATCTGGTAGTCCGGGTGCGGGTCCTCGTTCGGCTCACCTGCGATGCCGCCCGGCCCGGTGGTGGCGGTCGCCCGGAGGTGGACGGCGCTGCCGTCCCGGCAGGTGATCTTCACCCCGGACGGGGAGCTGTGCACCCCGGTGAAGGCGCACGGCTCCCATGAGGTGAACTCCTCGGGTCGGGCGAAGTCCAGAAGTTGTACGGCGAACGCGAGCGTGCGGCGCGCCCGCTCGCGAGGTGCGGGCATCTCGGCCGGCAACGACGCCGGTGCCGGTGCGGGCTTGCCGACGGCCGCCCACAGCATCCCGGTCGATCCCGTCGAGTAGTAGACCCGTACCCCGGCTGGCGAATTGCCGCCGGGCTCGGTGTCCTGCCCGTACCGACGGACGTCGGTGATGTCCGGGTGCTTGCTGGTCTGGAACAGTGCTTCGAGCACCTCCAGGACTTCGGCGACCTGCATGTCCCCGTCTCCGATCTGAGGCTGTCTGCGCTGTTCAGGGCCGAGCATAGACACGGCAGGGATCTTGCGGGGGTACGCGGCGCGCGTCACGAGTGCGCGCCGTTGGCCGTGCGGTCGCAGTACACGTCCGGGTACGTCCGCAAGTGAGGTGTACGGAGCCGACGACACAGATCCTCTGCTCCCCGGCTTCGCGGATCGCTGACGCCGCGGGTGAGCCGTGCCGGATGACCCGGTAGCCGAGTTGCTGACGTCGTACGCCGGCATTCCGGGCACCAGCTGGATTTGACCTTGAACGACCACAGCCCTCGCAATGGGTCCGGTGTGGGCTGAAGTCGGACGTCGAGCGCTGGATCCAGGAGAACCGGCGACAGACGTGAACTTATCGGGCACGCGGAGTCCGGCGAGCCGTACGGCGAACGGCAGCGTCGGGCACGTCCGGGTCAGTCGGTGAGGCGGTCGGTGCCCGCGTAGACGTTCATCGTCGATCCGCGTAGGAACCCGACCAGGGTCATCCCCGCTTCTTCGGCGAGGGCGACCGCCAGGCTGCTCGGCGCGGAGATCGCCGCGAGCACCGGGATGCCGGCCATCCACGCCTTCTGGGTGAGCTCGAAGCTGGCCCGCCCGGAGACCAGCAGCAGATGACCGCGCAGCGGCAGCAGGTCCTCTCGGGCCGCCCAGCCGATCAGCTTGTCGACGGCGTTGTGCCGGCCGACGTCCTCGCGTACCGCTCGGAGTTGCCCATCGGCAGTGAACAGGCCGGCGGCGTGCAGCCCACCGGTGCGGTCGAAGCCCTGCTGGGCGGCGCGCAGCTGGTCCGGCAGGCCGACCAGGGTCTGCGGGCTGAACGTGGCCCGGTCGGCAGCCACGTCGAACCGGGACCGGGTGCGGACGGCGTCGATGCTCGCCTTCCCGCAGACCCCACATGAGCTGGTGGTGTAGAAGTTGCGGGACGGGTCGGTCTGCGGCGGCGGAACATGCCCGGCGAGCGTCACGTCAACCACGTTGTACGTGTTCGGTGTGTCGGTGCCGGCGCACAGCTGGGCGGTCACCACGTCCTCGGCGGCCCCGATCAGACCCTCGGTCAGCAGGAAGCCGATCGCGAGGTCGATATCGTTTCCCGGCGTACGCATGGTGACGGCCAGCGGGGGACGCCGCGCCGCACCGGCCGGGCCGACCCGGATCTCCAGCGGCTCCTCCCCGGCGACGGTGTCCATCCGACGGACCCGCCGGGTCGGCCCGCCGCCGACGTCGATCCGCAGCACGCTGCGTCGCTCGTTCGCCCTGCCCATGCACCCCATCCTGCCCCGGTTCGCAGGTGGCGAACCGGTCGGGAGGGCGGCAGCACTCGCCTCAGGCGCCGCCATATCGCTGTATGGTGTATGTGTGGCGGCGAAGAAGGTGACTGTGACCCTCCCCGAGGAACTGGTCGAGGCGCTCGGCGAGGCTGCTCGCGAGGATGGCGTCCCCTTGTCGCGGCTGGTGGCGAGCGCTGCGGAAAGTGAGCTCCGGCGGCGGGTCGGGCGGCGGCTGGTCGCCGACTGGCAGGCCGAGCACGGTGCGTTCACCGTAGAAGAGATTGCTGCGGCACGTGCGGAGATGGCTGCCGCCGACGCCCAGGCGCTCAGCGCGCCCGGCCGGGCCGCCGCGTGACCATCCCCTACGTCTACGACACAGGGGTGCTGCTGGCTATCGGCAGCAATGACCGACGGATCTGGGCGATACACCATCTGGCCGTCGAGGAAGGGCGACGTCTGCTCGTCCCTTCCGTCGTGGTCGGCCAGGCCTGGCGAGATGCCCGCCGGCAGGTCCAGCTCGGACGGTTCCTGAGCAGCTGCGAAATCGTTCCAGTCGGTCTGGAACTGGCCAAATCGGCCGGGGTGTTGTGCGGGAAGGCCGGTACGCGTGACGTGGTCGACGCCAGCGTGGTCACCATCGCGCTTGCCTGCGGCGCGATCGTCTTCACCAGCGACCCGGAGGACATCGCGCACCTGTCGGATGCCTCGGACGTCAAGCCAGGGCTGGTGATCCGCCGCCTCTGAAACCCGTCGGCACGACACGGAGCCCGGGTGCTTCCGAGGCATCTGTGACGCATCTGGGGGCGACGGACGCTCAGGCCGCCGGCAGTCGACCGGCCAGCAGTACCCCGACGACGGCTCCGAGCACCAGGAACGGCCCGAACGGCAGTTGCTGGGTCCACCGGATCCGCCGGGCGACCAGCAGGACCACCGCCACGCCGCCCGAGCCGACGAAGGCGACCAGCAGCCCGAGCAGCACGATCGGCCATCCGAACCAGCCGAGCACCGCGCAGACACTGAGCGCCAGTTTGGCATCGCCCAGCCCGAACCCTCTGGCGCCGAACGCCAGGGTGGTGGCGGCGAACAGCGCCGCGACGCCCGTACCGGCGATGACCGCCCGCAGCCAGGCCGTTGACGGCTCACCCAGCAGCACCGCCGCACCGAACAGCGCCCAGGTCCCGGCGGCGGCCGGGTAGGTGAGTCGGTCCGGCAGCCGGTGCACCGCGAGATCGACGAAGACCAGCGGGACCATCCAGGCCGCCCACCAGATCAGCGCCAGAAGGACCGGCCAGGGAAGGCCGGCGGAGACCAACGCTGCCAGCGCCGCGACGGCGACCACCTCGACGGCGAACGGTGGCGGGCCGACCCGGGTGCCGCAGCCGCCGCATCTGGCCAGTGGGGACAGCGACGCCATGGGAGACAGTGACCCCGCCGGGCCGGCCGCGCCTAGCGGCGCGCCGCACCGTGGACAGCCGGTCCGCCACGGTTCGCCGGGTGCCACCGAGTGAACGGCGACGGCCCGGCGCAGCACGGGCAGCACCAGCAGTACGCCGAGCAGCCTGCCGGCCTGGCCAGGCTGTCGCCCGGCGGGGGCCGGTGCCGGCCCGGTCCCGATCGGGCGCTCGTTACCGGTGATCATCCCTGCGCCCTCTCCCGGCGTCCGCGACGTCGGTCACGTTCCGTGTTTTCATGATCGCTTACTTTCGGTGTCGGTCGGCCTGGCGGGGTCCGGTCGACCGGTTCCGACGCGCACCGTGGTCGGCTCGCCGGCTGACAGTGGTCGCGCCGACCGTCGACTTCCAAATGGGACAGAATCCGGCCCAGGCTGGCAATTCGCGATGACGAGTGTCGGTTTTCGATCACCGCTGCCCACTTGACAGACGTACTCCGACGCGTCTTAGTGCGGTGATCGGAATGACCGGGCATCGCACCACCCTCCGCCGGGACCGGACTCGAAGATCGTAACCCTGAGTATTGTTCTGAATTGCCCCTGTTGCTGTCGCGGGCGTCAGCCTATGCTCCCCCCTTGAGCGATGCACTACCGCCGGGAAACATCCGACCGACCGGCGGAAATGCGTCGGTCGACACCTGGCCGGACCAGCCGGAGGCAGCACTGGATCATTCCAGCGGACAGTACGGCAACACCCAACACATCGATGTTGGCAATAGTGCTTGTCGCCCTGCGCCACCCTGGCCGGCCCGGCGGGCACCGAGGAGGACGGACGTGAGGCCAAGTCAGCGCCCCTGGCCAGCGGTGATGCTGGCCGCGTCGGTGCTCGCGGCTGCCGCACTCGCCGGCTGCGCCAGCGAGCAGTCCGCCACCCTGCCACCACTGCGCGTACCGGCGGCGACCGACGACCCGGCCGCCGCCGAGGCCGCCGAAGCCGCGCTCGCCGCGTACAACGGCTACCTCGCCGCCGCCGAGAAGGCCGAACACGCGGCCGACCCCCACCACCCCGAGTTGAAGAAGTATCTGGCGGATCCGCTCCTGGCGCAGGTCCGGCTGAGCATTCGAGACGCGAAGGAGCACGGCGCGATGCGGACCGGCTCGCTAATCTCCGAACCGACGGTGACCGAGGTGAATCTGGATTCGGTCCCGGTAACCGTGGTTATCCAGGACTGCCTGGACGCCACGAATTACCGGATGGTCTACGCCGACGACACCGACACGGTCGTTCCCGGCACCGAGGTGAGTCGCTACCTGGCCACCGCCACCGCGACCCGCTACGACGACGGTCGCTGGCTGATCAGCGGCGGCTTCTCGCACCGGGACCAGCCATGCTGACCGGGGCCGCTGCCACCAACCGTCCCCGGTTCGCCGGGCTGGTCCTCATCGCCCTGCTGACCGCTGCCGGGCTGACCGCCGCCGGGCCGGCTGCCGCCCAGTCATCCGGCGGCGGCTGCGCGGTCACCCAACCCGAATGCGACGGCTGGGTCGAGGGGCCGGGCAACCCCGGCGGCCCCGGTCACGACGGCGGTGGCGGACCCGGCGACGGCGGCGGTGGGGACGGCGGAGCCGAGCCCTGCTACCGCGACGGCGTCGAGCTGCCCTGCTACGACGAGATCCTCGGCTGGTTCAACCGGGACGACGGGTGCTACTACATGCGAGCCGAGCCGCAACCGCCGGACGGAGAGCCCGGCCAAACCGCGTACCAGCGCAGCTGCGCCGCCGGTGTGGTCAACCGGATCACGGTGTGGCTCACCGACCCGCCGCCGGGCTACGAGGCGCCACCGGACCCGTACGAGCTGCGCCGCCGCGCGTACGCCCGGATCCAGTTCGTACCTCCGGTCATCCACACCGCGCCCGACCCGGACAAGCCCGGCCTGGTCGGTCTGCCGGTCTGGGTGTGGTCCGAGGAGTCCGACGCCGTCTGGGGGCCGCTTGATGAGGACGAGGCGGACCGCGACGTCAGCGTCCGGGTGGTCGCCGAAGTCGACGAGATCACCTTCAACATGGGCAACGGCGACAGCTTCAGCTGCGAACGGGCCGAGGTCTTCGACGCGTACGACCCGGCGGCCGACAACCCCTGGAACCCCGGCTGCGGCTACGACAACGGCTACCCGACGCCGGGCAACTACCGGATCACCGCAACGGTCAGTTGGGACGTCACCTGGTTCATCAACGGGGTCGAGCAGGACATCTTCGCCAGCCCGCAGGTCAGCAGCGACCCCATCGAGATCGAGATCGACGAACTGCAGGTGGTACGGCGATGACCGTGGCGACGACACGTACCGGCCAGAGCGGCGTCGACGCGCCGGTCACCCCGCCGAAGATCGTCCGGCAGCGGCGGGTCCGGCCCGGCCTGCTCGGGCTGGCGGTGCTGCTGATCGCCCTCGGCGGGCTCGGGTCCGCCTTCGCGGTCACCTCGGTCCGGGCCACCGGTTCCTACCTGGCCGTCGCCCGGGACGTGTCGGTCGGTGCGGTGCTGTCCGCCGACGACCTGGTGACCGTGCAGGTGGCCGGTGGGCAGGCGATCAAGCCGGTGCCGGCCAGCCAGCTCGACCAGGTCGTCGGGCTGCGGGCCGCGGTCGCCCTGGTGCCCGGCAGTCTGCTCACCCCGGCGCAGCTGACCAACGAGCCGATGATCGGGCCGGACCAGCAGCAGATCGCCATCGGGCTGCGGGCCGACCAGGTGCCGGCCCGGCAGCTGAACCCTGGCGACAAGCTGATCCTCGTCGGCACGCCGACGCGTAACGCCAGCGAGAACGCGGTCACCCGGTTCGACGCGACCGTGATCGACGTGGCCGCCGACGACCGCAGCGGGGTCATCGCCTACCTGGCACTCGCCGCACGGGACGTGCCGGCGGTGGTGGTGCTCGCCGCCGAGGACAGGATCGCGGTCGTGCTGGCCCCGGCGGCCTGACGGATGGCCATCGTCGCGCTCGTCTCCGCCAAGGGTTCCCCCGGCGTCACCACCAGTGCACTCGCCTGCACGCTCTCCTGGCATCACCGGGTGGTGCTCGCCGAGTGCGATCCGGCCGGCGGGACGTTGATGGCCGGCTACCTCGGCGGTGCCCTGGAGGGCCGGCGGGGGATCGGGGAACTGGCGGTCAGCGAGTTGCGCGACGGCAACCTGGAGGAGGCCTTCTGGAGCCAGTTGGTCGACCTGGACGCCCCCCGTCGGGAGCGGCTGCTGCTGCCCGGCGTGGTCGACCCGACGCAGATCGGCAGCGTCACCCCTCTTTGGCAACGGTTCGCCGACTTCTTCGTCGGCCTGGAACGCGGCCGTCCACCGTACGACGTGATCGTCGACTGTGGTCGGCTCTACGTCGCTAATCCACCGTGGCCGATCCTGCGGGCGGCGACCGTCGTCCTGGTGGTGGCGGCCGCGCACCTGCCCGACCTGTCCAGCGCCCGCGCGGCGGTGACCACGATCGAGCGGGACTTCGCCGAGCACCGGGTGCCGCCCGGTTCACTGCGGCTGCTGCTGGTCGGTGACGGCCACAGCCGCGCCGAGATCAGCAGGGCCCTGCAGTTGCCGGTGATCTCCCGGTTGCCGGCCGACCCCCGTACCGCCGAGGTGCTCAGCCACGGCGGCACGGTCAAGCTCAACCGGCCGCTGCTGCGGGCGGCCGGCGCGTTGGAGGTCCCGGTCCGTTCGCTGATCGAGCGACGGCAGGCCCGGCTGCGGTGGGCAACGCCGGAAGGGGTGCCGAATGCGATTTGAGCCAGTTCTGAGCGATCCCCGCGACGAGTCCGACAACACCGCCGGCCGGCCGCAGCGGCCGGCCCGGGACCGGCCGGACCCGCTCACCTCGATCACCCCGCCACTCGGTCCGAACGGCATTCCGGGCGAAGCCGCCCCCGGCGAAGCCGTACCGCCCGCCGCGACGCGGCACAGCGGCGTGCCGCTGCGTCCCGCGCAGCACGGCCACAGCGCGCGGCACAGTTGGCCGCTGGTCGTCCCGGTCAGCGCGCCGCCCACCGCCCGGCCCACGGGCGCACCCCGGCCCGGCATCCAGCCCGGTGCCGCCCCGGCCACCCTGCCGCCGACCGCGCTGCCCCAGGTGACCCCGCCGCCGACGGCTCCGCCACCCGTCGCCTCGCGCCCCGTCGCTCCGCCACCCGTCGCCTCGCGCCCCGTCGCTCCGCCGCCGACCGCGCTGGCTCCAGCCACCACGCCACCGGCCACCTCCGACACCACCGGCACCGGTGCGCTGGCCCGGCCGCGTACCGACTTCGCGCTGGTCCGCGAGCTGCGCCGGGAGCTCAGCACCCGGCTCACCCGCTGGCAGCGGGGTCGCGAGTTCACCATCGACGAGGAGGACGTCGAGCGGGCCCGGCTCGCCGTCGCGGTCGTCGCCGAGTACGCCGACCAGGTCCGCCGGGCCGGCACCCCGCTGACCGCGTACGAGGAACGGGTGCTGCTCGACCAGGTCACCGCCGAACTCGTCGGGCTCGGCCGGCTGCAGACCCTGCTGGTCGACGACACCATCGAAGAGGTTCACATCCTCGGCTGTGACCAGGTGCGGATCACCCGGCGCAACGGGCAGGTGGACTGGCACGCCCCGATCGCCGACAGCGACGACGAACTGGTGGAGATCCTGCAGGCGGCCGCCCGACGGGCCGGGGCCACCGAACGGTCGCTGTCCACCTCGAAGCCGACGCTGGACCTGCAACTGCCCGACGGCAGCCGGCTGGCCGCCGTCTACCTGGTCAGCCACCGCCCGTACGCGGTGATCCGCAAGCACAACACCCTGGACATCAGCCTCGACGACGTGGCCGGCGGCCGACCCGACCTGGACGAGATGATCGACGTGCTGGTCCGCGACTTCCTGCGGGCGTCGATGCGGGCCGGGCTGAACATCATGGTCGCCGGGCTGGCCGGGGCCGGCAAGACGACCGTGGTACGGGCGCTGATGGACGAGATCCCACCCGACGAGCCGTACGTGCTGCTGGAGGAGAGCCGGGAACTGCTGCCGGCCCGGCGTACCGATCGGCACCGGGCGGTGATGAGCTTCGAGGCCCGCGAGGGTCACGGCGAACGCGGTTTCGACGGCCGTCCGGCCGGTGAGGTGAGCATCGCCGACCTGATCCCGGTCTCGCTGCGGATGGGTGTACTGCGGATCGTCGTCGGTGAGGTCCGGTCCCGGGAGATCGTGCCGATGCTGCAGGCGATGACGACCAGCCGTGGCTCGATGTGCACCATCCACGCCCGTACCCCGTCGGGGGTCGGCGAGCGGATCGTCGAGCTGGCCCTGTCGCACGGCCGGGAGATGACCGTCGACCAGGCCCGCCGGATGGCCGGCAACGCCCTCGACCTGATCGTCTACGTCACCGTCGAGGACGAGACCGGCATCGGCGGACGTAAACACCGGTTCGTCTCGCACGTCGAGGAGGTGATCGGGGTCGGTGAGGGCGGTCGGATCGCCACCACCACCGTCTTCGGTCCCGGGGCGGACGGCCGGGCGGTCCCCCGGCACCTGCCGGAACGAATCCGGGAGCAGCTGCTGCGGGTCGGCTACGACGCCCGGACGTTGTCCCGCTACATCGAGGCCGGAGTCGGTGCCTGGCGTCGGCCACGGCACACCGTCCTGCGGGGGCAGCGGTGAACCTGCCTGCCAACATCGAAGTCATCGCGGTGGTCGCTGGCGCGGCCTGCATCGGTGGCCTGGTCCTCGCCGTCGTCGCGCTGATCGGCACCAGCCGGCCACCCGGGCCGCCGTCGCGCGCCGGGCTGCTGGTGCGTCGGCTCTGGCTGGGCTCCGGCGCCAGCCGCCGCGAGCAGCGCCAGCATCAGGCGCTGCTGGTCGCCGCCGGGCTGGTCGGCGCGTTCGCCTTCCTGGTCACCGGCCTGCCGGTGGCCGGCATCCTGGTCGCGGTCGCCGTGCCGGGGGCGCCGTGGCTGTTCAGCGTCGGCAAGGCGGAGCGGCGGGCGATCGCCCGGATCGAAGCCGTCGGCGAGTGGACCCGCCGACTCAAGGATGTCTCCGGCACCGGCCAGGGCCTGCAGCAGGCAATCATCGGCACGGTCAGCACCGCTCCTGAGCAGATCAACCCGGAGGTACGGGATCTGGCGTCCCGGCTACAGGCCGGCTGGCTGGGCCGGACCGCGCTGCTGGCGTTCGCCGACGAGATCGGCGACCCGGTCTGCGACCAGGTCGTGGCGGCGTTGATCCTGCACCTCACCGACCGGGGCGAGCGGCTCGGTGACGTCCTGGGGTCGATCGCGAACGCGGCCGCCGCCGAGGTCGCCACTCGCCGCGAGGTGGAGGCCAAACGCACCCAGCCCCGGTTCGCGGTGCGGTTCCTCACCGTGATGACCCTGCTGGTCCTCGGGTACGGGCTGGTCAACCCGGACTACATGGCGCCGTACGGCACGCCGACCGGCCAACTGGTCATGGTCGCGCTGGGCGGCCTGTTCGTTGCGCTGCTCGTCTGGGTGCGGCAGATGAGCATTCCGCCCCGACCGGCCCGGTTCCTCGCCGCCCCGGATCCGGATGAGGTGCTGTCATGATCCTCAACTGGCAGTTGACCGTCGCGGTGGTCAGCGGAGCGCTGGTCGGCCTCGGGGTCTTCCTGCTGCTGCGGGAGACCAGCCCGGCCACGCCGGCGCTCGGGCCGGCGCTGCGCCGGCTGCACCACACCCAGGGCCGGCCGGGTGTGGTCGCCGTAGACAGCGATCTGGCCTGGCTGACCGGCGTGGTCCGGTGGCTGCGGCCACCGCACAAGGAACTCGCCCTGCTCGGCCGGACCCCGGAGCAGTACGCCCTGTCGCTGCTGCTGTCGGCGTTGATCGGGCTGGTCGCGCCACCGGTGCTGGGCATGGCGCTCGGTGTGGTCGGCATCGACCTGCCGGTCGCCGTACCGGTGGCCGCCAGCCTGGTGCTGGCGGCGGCGGCCGCGCTGATCGCCCACCAGGACGTGGTCAGCAAGGCCCGGCAGGCCCGGCGGGAGTTCAGCCGGGCGGTCTGCACCTATCTGGACCTCGTCGCGTTGCAGCTGTCCGCCGCGCACGGGCCGGTGCAGGCGTTGGAACGGGCGGCAAAGGTGTGTGACGGGTGGGTCTTCGAACGGATCCGGGAGGCGCTGCGGCTGGCCCAGCTGCAGATGCATTCGCCCTGGGACGAGTTGCGCGACCTGTCCGACCAGATCGGCGTACCGGAGCTCGGTGACGTCGGATCGATCATGCAGTCGTCGGGCACCGAAGGTGCCCAGGTGCACGAGACGTTGCGGAGCCGCGCCGACTCGTTGCGCGACCAGATCAGGACCGACAACCTGGCTCGGGCGGAGGCGGTCACCGGCCGGCTCGACATCCCGGGAGCGTTCCTGGTTTTCGTCCTGATCGGATTCGTCCTCTATCCCTTCCTGGCCCGGATATGACCGCCCGGCGGCCATCGGCCAGACCCCCGAAAGGACCCGTCACGATGCAGATATTCACCCGCCTCTACCTCGCGGTGGCCGACCGGATCGGCGAACTGCGCGGCGCCGACGAACGGGACAGGGGCGACAGCCCGGTCCCCACCGCGGTGATCATCGTCGGCCTGGCGCTCGTCGCGATCGCCGTCCTCGCCTGGGCGTCGAACCTGGCGTTCGACTTCATGAACGCCAACCCGGACCCGTCGAGCGACCTGCCGGATTCGGGCAACTTCCCGGGCGGCGGCGATTGATCGGCGACATGTGCCGTCACTTCGCCGGCCGGGCCACCGAGGTTCCCGCCGAGCCCGCCGCGGGCCGGACCATCCCCACCCCGGTGGTCCGGCCCGCCGGCACCCCGGTGGCCCGGCCCGCCCGGGACCGGGGCGCGGCGCCGGTCGAGTTGGCGATCCTGCTGCCGGCGATCCTGCTGCTGCTGTTCGCCTCGATCCAGGTCGCCGCGCTGTTCCTGGCCCGTACCGTGGCGTTGAGCGCAGCCCAGCAGGCGGTCACCGCCGAACGCGGCTACGACGCGTTGGGCAGCGGCAACGCCGACACCGGGGTGGGTGCGCAACGCGCTGCCGCGTTCCTCGCCGACGCCGGTGACTGGCTCGACCCGGACCCGCTGCCGGCGCCGTCGGTCGGCCCGGACGGGCGGTACGTGTCGTACACCGTCAGCGGTAAGGCACTGTCGCTGGTGCCGGGCGTGACGTTCACCGTCAGCGAGACCGCCAACGGCGAGATCGAGCGGTTCGAGCAGGTCGCGGGAGGCTGATCGTGCGGCGACGCCATGCGGGTTCCGGCCAGGGCTCCGAACGGGGCCGCGACCGGGGATCCGTCTCGGTGGAGGTGGCCATCCTGACCCCGGCGTTCCTGCTGCTGGTCGTCGTCGCCTGGGTGACCGGGCGGACCGTGCTGGCCCGCAACGCCCTGGACGCGGCGGCGCACGACGCCGCCCGCGCCGCCTCCATCTCCCGGTCCGTGGCCGAGGCGCAGACCAACGCCGAGTACGCCGCGCAGCAGCGCCTCGACTGGGAGGGCATCGCCTGCACCGGGGAACCGGCCGCCGACTTCGCCCCGAACGGGGTGGACACCCTGACCAATGCGTTCGCCACCGCGCCCGGCAGCACCACCGCGCTGATCCACGTCCGGGTGAGCTGCACGGTCCAGTTCGGCGACCTGGGGCTGCCCTGGGTGGCGCAGGACCGGCTGCTCAGCGCCGACTTCCGTTCCCCGCTGGACCGCTACCGGGGGCGGGGATGAGCCGCCAGCGGCCGGGCGGAAGCCGCCAGCAGCCGGGCGTCGACGGCGGTGCGTACGATCACCGCGACGCGGGGCGGGTGAGTGTCTTCCTCGCCGTGGCCTTCCTCGCCGTGGCCACCGTCCTCGGGATCACCGTGGACGCCGCCGGCAAGTACCGCACCAAGCAACGGGCGGACAACCTGGCCGCTGAGGCGGCCCGCACCGGCGGGCAGCAGATCGACATCGGTCTGGCGGTCAGCGGGGAGGGCCAGTTCATCGACGTCCCGGCGGCCACCGCCGCAGTCGACCACTACTTCGACGACCTGCCCGGGGTGACCGGGTACACGGTCGAGGTCGCCCCCGATCAGCAGCAGATGACGGTGACCGTCGACATGACCTACGAGACCACCATGCTCAGCCTCTTCGGTTTCCCGCCGGGGATCCCGGTGACCGGGCAGGCCACCGCCGTGCTCCGGACCGACCCGTGACGGGAAGCTGACCCCTCGAGAGGAGCGGCACAATGCGCGCGACCCGCGTTTCCCCCGTCCGGCGGCTCGGGCAGGTCCTCACCGGCCTGGGTGCGCTGGCCGTCCTGTTGATCCTGCTCGCCGGCGCACCGGTCGCGCTGATCGCGTTCGCCGGCAACCCGCTGCCCGACCACCTGCCCGGCATCGACGAGATCGGCACCGCGCTGACCAGCCGCGACGACGGACAGTTGTTCATCCGGGTGTTGGCGGTTGCCGGCTGGTTGGGTTGGGCGACGTTCCTGCTGTCGGTGCTGGTGGAGGTACCGGCCCGACTGCTGCGCCGGCCGACACCGAGACTGCCCGGCATGGGCCGGCAGCAGCGCGTCGCCGCCGCACTGGTCGGATCGATCTCGTTGATCCTGGTCGCCGGTCCGGCGGCGGCGTTCGCCGCACCGGGGCCGGTCGAGGCGACCTCGGCGGCGGCGGTGGTGGGCACCGGGTTCGGCAGCGCCCCTAAGCTTGCCGCGCCCGCCGGCCAGCAGGCGACACCGAACCAGCTCGTCGGTGCCAGCGGGCGGTCCGCCGCGCCGGCACCGGCCGCAGTTGGCTCGCCGGCCCCGCTGGTCTCGCCAGCGGCGTTGCACACGCTCGCCGCAGCCCCCACCGGCCCGGAAGGCGGCGACACAGCACCGACGGACCAGCCGGACGAGGCGGCGGAGCCGGCCGTGTACCGGGTCGCCAAGGGCGACTACCTCGGCCACATCGCCGACCGCTACCTCGGCGGGTTCAGTGACTACCGGGAGCTGGCCGACCTCAACGAGATCAACGATCCGGACCGGATCCGGGCCGGCCAGCTGCTGCGGTTGCCGGCCGAGGCGACGGACACCGGTGTACGGCCGCACGCCACCGGCACGGTCGTCACCCCGGCGGTGACGCCCACGCCGGAACAGCCCACGCCGACGCCGGAGCAGCCGGCGGCTCCACAGACCCCGCCGCCGGTCGATGTACCGTCAGATGCCGACCGCCCCGCCTGGCAGGTGGACAACGACGCCACCGGCAACCTCGGCGGCGGCGTCTCCGCCGGCCGCTCCGGCCCGGAGCAGAACCTGAACCGTCCACTCGCGGTGACTGCGGTGATCACCGCAGCGAGCATCGTCGGCGCGCAGATCGGCACCATGCTCGGGTTGAAGCGGCGCACCGCCGGAACGTCCGGCGAGACCGGTCGACACCGCCGCGACCGGGGCTGACCTGAGCCCGTACCGTCGCGACCGGGGCTGACTCGGGCGGCACCGCCGCGACCGCGCCGGTGTCCGGCTGCTCAGCCGCCGCCCGGCCGGAGCTGCCGCTTGTCCGGCTTACCGCTCGGCCCGACCGGCACCACGTCGATGAAGGTGACGGTACGGGGCCGGCTGGCCTGGCCGAGCCGGTCGGCCACCAGCTCGCCCAGCTCGGCCGGGTCCGGCCGCGCGGCGCTGGTCGGCACGACGAACGCGTGCACAGCCTCCCCGCTCTGCTCGTCGGGTATCCCGACCACGTACGCCTCGGCCACGCCGGGATGGCTGGCCAGGACCCGTTCGATCGGGCCGGCGTACCGGACGTCGGCGTGCACGATGATCACGTCCCGGATCCGGCCGAGCAGGTACAGGTAGCCGTCGGCGTCGAAGCGGGCGAGATCGCGGGTCCGTACCCAACCGTCGGCGAAGACGTCCGCCGTCTCGACCGGGTCGCCCCAGTAGCCGGTGCCCTGGCCGGGGCTACGGACGAACAGCTCGCCCTCACCTCCGTCCGGTACCGGGTTGCCGGAACCGTCCCGGATCTGCGTCTGCACCATCTCGGCGGGACGGCCGACGCTGGCCAGCCGGGCCGGTGCCCCGGCCGTCTCGGCCGGGGTCAGAATCGAGATCAGGCCGGCTTCGGTCTGGCCGTACCCGTTGTAGACGATCGGCCCCAGCACCGCCTCGGCCTGCGTTAGCCGGCCGGGTTCCAGTGGTGACCCGGAGACCAGCAGGGCACGCAAGGCGCTGAGGTCGACCGGGTCGGTGCGCTGGCCGGTGACCAGCTGGTGCAGTCGGGGCACGGCGGCCACGCTGGCGGTCGCCCGCAGCCGGGTGATCGCGGACGGCAGGAACGGCTCCGGCCCGCCGGTGGGTTCGGCGATCACGTTGATACCACCGGCGGCCAGGGTCAGCACGGTGTACTCCATCATCACCTGGCTGCTCAGCGATCCGAAGACCAGGAAGCGGTCCAGCTTCGTGGCCAGGTCGCGGATGGCTGTCGGCCATCGGTCGGGGTAGGCCGCCCATCCCGCGCCGAGCCCGGCGTACGTCTCGACGCAGCCTTTCGGGTCGCCGGTGCTGCCGCTGGTGTAGACGATGCGCCCGGCGTCGGCCGGACGGCCGGCGCAGTCCAGCGCGGTCGCCGACGGTGGTCCGGCGAGCAGGTCGCCGACGGCGAGTAGGTCGAGCCCGTCGGCTGCGAGCTGCAGTTCGCCGGTCGCCGTCGACCGGTCGACCACCACCGCCCGGTTGGCCGGCGTGGTAGCGGTACCGGCACCGGTGAGGACGTGACGCAACTGCTTGGGGGTCAGACCCGATCGCACCCCGGAGACCCGGGCGCCGACCACCTGGGCGGCGATCATGGCGGCGAACGCCTCCGGTGAGACGCCGAGCGTCATCGCCACCCCGTCGCCCGGCCCGATTCCCGCCGCCCGCAGACCGGTGCTGATCCGCCCGACGGCGTCCAGCAGCTCGGCGCCGGTGACCTCGCGCGCGCCGTACTCGAACACTGTCCGGTCGGCGGCGGCTGCCAGCAGGTCCAGGATCTGCCGTGGGTACGCTGCAGGCGGGGTGCCCGGCTCAGTTGCTGGCATGGTCGACGAGCTCCTTGATGGACGCGGCCGGCATGCGGCGATGCTAGCGGCTCGAAATCAGAAATTACTCAGATCCGGATTCTGTTACGGGAGGCCGGATCCCGGACTGTGGCACCACACCGGACGGTCGGGCTGAGACCGTTCTGAGAATCTGTGGCTACGGTCAGGGAGGTGATCAGCCATAAGGCGACCAGGATCGATGTTTTCGATCTGACTGGCTCCTTGCACCCGGCCAACCTACGGCGCGTGGCTGCCGCAGTGCACATCGAGGTCACTGCGGCGATACGCGGCCGGGTGCAGGGTCACCATCCGTCCCGTCACCCGGTCGCCGTGCGCCGATGAACGGGTACGCCCTGGCCAGCGGCCCTGCCCCGGTGAACCTGGCCGATCTGCGGGCGGCGGCCGGTCGCCGGCTCGACCCGGCACACGACGACTTCTTCGCTGGCGGTGCCGGCGACGAACGGACGGTACGGGACAACGAGGCCGCCTTCGACGCCTACCGCGTACTGCCCCGGGTGCTGCGCGGTGTCGGTGACCGCGACCTGCGCACGGAGCTGTTCGGCGAGACGGTCTCGATGCCGGTGCTGGTGGCGCCGACGGCGTTCCACCGGCTCGCCCATCCGGACGGTGAGGTGGGCTCCGCCCGCGCTACTGCGGCGGCCGGCACGATCATGGTGGTGAGCATGGCCGCCACCACCGCGGTGGAGAAGATCGCGGCTGCGGCGACGCCTCGGCCGAAGCTGTGGTTCCAGCTCTACCCGCAGCCGGACCTGGCGTTCACCGAGTCGCTGATCCGGCGCGCGGAGGCGGCGGGCTGCGGTGCCCTGGTGGTCACCGTCGACTCGCCGGTGTTCGGCCGGCGGGAACGGGACCTGCGCAACGGCTTCCTGGACCTGCCGGACGGGTTGTGCTGCGAGAACATGCGCGATCCGGCGACCGGGGAGGTCCGGTCGATCGAGATGGACGCCGGGCTGGACTGGCAGCGGATCGAGTGGCTGCGGGCAACGACCCGGCTGCCCATCGTACTCAAAGGAGTTCTGCATCCCGCCGACGCCGCACTGGCGGTCGAACACGGCGCCGACGCGGTGCTGGTGTCCAACCACGGCGGCCGGCAGCTCGACGGCGTACCGGCCAGCCTCGACGCACTGCCCGCCGTCGTCGACGCGGTGGCGGGTCGCCTGCCGGTGCTGCTCGACGGCGGGGTACGGCGCGGCACCGACGTACTCACCGCGCTGGCGTTGGGCGCCGTCGCGGTCGGCATCGGCCGGCCGGTCCTGTGGGGTCTGGCCGCCGCCGGTGAAGCCGGTGTGCGGCAGGTGCTGGAGCTGCTGCGGGCCGACCTGGACCGGACGTTGGCGCTGGCCGGGGCGGCTCGCCCGGCTGAGGTCACTCCGGACTTGATCAACCGGGGGGTACGGCGGTGACCGGGCTCGCCGTACCAGTGCTGCTGGTCGCTGCGGCGGCGGTGCTGCTGTGGACGCTGCCCCGGTGGCTTCCGCCGGCGGTGATCGGCCTGCGGCAGTGGGTGTTCGCCCGGGTCAACGGCACCGAGGGGATCCCGGTGCCCGGCCCGCTGGTCGGCGCGGAACACTTCGAGCGGGTGTACGCGAATCCGGCGGCGGACGGTCGCAGTCGCGGCGCCGGGCTGTCTGACCTGTTCTGGTACTGGCTGGCCCCGGGCCCGCACATGCACCAGGAGCACCTGGAACCAGGTGAGCGGTACCTTGCGGTCGCCCGTACCACCCGGCGGGTGTTGGCGGTGCCGCAGCAACGGTCGGCGGAGTTGGCTGCGGCCGCCGCCCGCCGGCAGTTGGACCGGCTGCCTACCGACCGGGTCAGCCGGGTGCGGCTGCGGGACATGATGCTGCCGGTCTGGGCCGAGGTCTACTACGAGCTGGTCTTCGGTGAGGCGTGCTCGCCGGACGCCCGGGCGCTGATCGTCGCGAACGCCGACGACGTGGTGACTGCGTTGAAGTGCTGCGGGCTGCGGCACATGGACCGGCGCGACCGGCTGACCCGCTACCTGCGGGCCCGGGTCGACGCGGGCACCGCTCCGGTCGTGTTGCCGGAGCCGTTCACCGCGCAGGAGACCGCCTGGTGGCTGCAGGGTGCGTTCTTCAACACGGCGGTGGTGCAGATGTCCGAGGCGATGGCGCATCTGCTCCTGGCCATCGCCCAGCATCCGCCGACGCAGCTCGCGGTGCGCCGGGCGCTGGACGGGCCGCCGGCCGACGCCGATCGGCTGCTCGACCGGGTCATCGACGAGGCGTTGCGGGTGCATCCGCTGTTCGGCGTGGCGCACCGGATCACCTCGGCACCGATCGAGGTGGACGCCGATACCACCCTGCCGGCCGGCTCGGTGCTGCTGTTCAACTATCTCGCCTACCAGCGCACCGGACCGGCTGCCGATGACGAATTCGATCCGGACCGCTGGTTGCGGGTGTCCCGGCGGGAGGCGCACTTCGTGCCGTTCGGCGTCACCGCGAACCGTGCCTGTCCGGCGCGCGGCGTCGCGCCGGTGATGATGCGCGCCGTGACCCGTGAGGTGCTGCGCCGGTACGCATTGGCCTCCTCGGTACGTCACGACCGGTCGTTGCCGAGCCGGGGTCCGTGTTTCCTCATCCCGGCCGACCCGGCGACCGACGCTGGGCCGGCGGGGGTCACGGCTGGATCGGCGGCGGTCGGGGTTCCGGGGCGGCTGCGGATGTGGTTGATGCGCACCGGGGACCGGTGGGCCGACGTTCGGCGCAGCCTGGTCCAGCTGGTCCTCGGTAGCGTGATGGTGATCCACGCGCGACGGCTGCGACTGTGCGCCGACTACTTCGAGCGGGCCGTCCACTGACGCTGTGCGACATGTGGCGGCATGGCCGTGCCGGCGCATGTCGAGATTACTAGGAATAGACAAATGTCTATGGGGTAACCGGGTCCGGGTGTGCGATTCTCAACGGGTGATGACGGCAAGTGTGGCGGCGCCACCGGCACACCGCCTGCTCCTGATCGAGGACGACGCGGACCTCGCGAGCCTGCTGAGCGAGACGCTCGCCGACGAAGGCTACCGGGTCGACGCAGCTCATGACGGACAACGCGGACTGCACCTGGGGCTGACCCGACCGTACGACGTCATGGTCATCGACCGCATGCTACCCGCGATCGACGGGCTGCACCTGCTAGCCCGGCTGCGATCGCGTGCGGTGCAGGCCCGTGCGTTGATCCTGACCGCGCTCGGCACGGTCGACGACCGGGTCGCCGGCCTCGACGCGGGCGCCGACGACTATCTGGTGAAACCGTTCGAACTGGACGAGCTGGCGGCCCGGCTGCGAGCACTGTGCCGGCGGAGCCTGCACACGGCCGAGACGGTTCGCGTCGGCGCCGGTTGGCTCGACCTCGGGCTGCGTGACGTGGTGCTGCCCGACGGGTCCCGGGTCGCGCTGTCGCTGCGGGAGTTCGACCTGCTCCGGGTTATCGCCACCGCGCCGACAAGGGTGCACTCCCGGTCCGGGCTGCGTCGGCAGGTCTTCGAGGACGCCCACGCCACCTCTATCGTCGACACGTACGTCTACTACCTGCGTCGCAAGCTCGGTCGATCGGTGATCCGAACCGTCCACGGCCTTGGCTACCGGCTCGGTGAGCTCTGATGCCCCGATCGTCGGCCGAGCCGTTCGGCACCTCCTGGGCCGCCGCCGAACGCAAGGTCATTGCGCGGGCCAGGCTGCGCGTCGGCGCGCTGGTCGGCCTCGCGGTCACCGCGCTGGTCACCCTGGTCGGCGGGATCGCCTACGGCATGCTCGTGCACGGGCAGGAGAAGCAGATCGACCGGGAGTTGCGGTACACCGCCAGCCGCGGCGACCCGTCCGGCCCGCCGGGCTGCACCTGGTTGTTCCTGCGCGGCGGCGGCGAGCCGCAGGACGCGGCGGCCCTCGCGCCGCAGACCGCAGGAGTCCCCGCGCCGGCCGGATTCCCGCTACGTCAGGTGATGGAGACGGTCGCCGCGACCGGAATCGAGCAGGTGACCAGGATCGAGCGCAACGGAACCGTCTACTTCGTCCTCACCCAGCCCCGTGGCGACGACACCATCCAGGCAGTCTTCGACGCCCGTTACCACCTCGCCGACCGTCGCCAGCTGCTCCTGGCCCTGTCCATCACCGAGGGGATCGGGCTGCTGGCCGCGTTGGCCAGCGGGATGGTCGTCGGCTGGCTCACGGTCGCGCCACTCGCCGAGGCACTCGTGCGTCAGCGGCGGTTCATCGCCGACGCCAGCCACGAGCTGCGTACGCCCATCGCCCAGGTACATACCAGGGCGCAGGTGCTCGCCCGCCGGGCCCGTACCGGCAACGGCAACGGCAACATTCCCTCTGACTACGCCGCCGACCTGGACCGGCTGGTCGGCACCACCCGGCAGCTCGGTGAGGTGGTCGACGACCTGCTGCTGTCCGCCCGGCTCGGCGCCGCCCCGGCCGACCGGGTGTCGGACGTGCCGGTCGACCTGGCAGCCGTCGTCGAGAACGCGGTCCTCGCCGAGAGCGACCGGGCACAGGAGTACGGCGTGGTCATCGCCCTGGACCGGTCGGATGGTCCGCTGCCGGTGGCCGGGGTCTCCTCGGCGCTGCGCAGGGTGGTGTCCGAACTGCTGACCAACGCGTTGCGGCATTCCCGACCGGGCGGGCGGATCGACGTCGTCGTCTGCCGTGCCGCCGTCGGCGACACGATCGAACTGACCGTGGCGGACACCGGCGAGGGCTTCGACCCCGACGAGCGCATCTTCGACCGGTTCCATCGCGGAGCCGGGGCGGACCGGCTGCACATCGGCCTGGGCCTGGCGCTGCTACGCGAGGTGGTGACCGCGCACCGTGGCACCATCGAGGCCGCCGGCCACCCCGGTGCCGGTGCGAAGTTCACCGTACGGTTGCCGGCTGCCGTGGCACTGTCGGATCAGGGCAGTTGGGCCTGCACGACGCCGGCCACCACCCGGCTGCGCAGCACCTGCTGATCGGTGGCGGCCGGGCCGTGGGCGACGGTGCCGTCGGTCAGCCGGAACGCGCTGCCGTGCCACGGGCAGACCACGCAGGCGTGGCCGTCCGCGCTGATCACCTCACCCTGGTCGAGGGGTCCGTTCTGGTGGGCGCAGTGGGCCAGCAGCACCGTGACGTCCTCGCCGTGCCGGTAGACCAGCACCGGTACGTCGTCCACCTGCCGGCTGATCATGCCCGATTCGGGCAGGTTGGCGAACTCGGCGATCGGGTGCCAGCCGGCGGAGATCCGGTGCAGCTCGGGCACCGCGTGGTTGACCCCGGCGGCCTGCTTGTAGGCGAGATGACCGCCGAGGAAGCCGCCGGCACCGACCGCGGCGAGGCCGAGGAATCCGAGCGTACGGCCGGTCTGGTGGCGGCCGCGCAGCCGGGCGACCAGCGATCCGGTGTAGCAGGCCAGGCCGACGGTGTTGGCGATCGCGTGCACCAGGCCGACCCGGCGCTGCTCGCGGGACAGGCTCGCCCAGTCGTTCGCCCCGGTGACCGCCGCCGGCAGCGCGGCGGCGGTGCCGACGCCGACCAGGGTGGTCGCGGCCCGTCGCTGGCCGGGCAGCATGTCGAGTACGGCGGCGCTCAGCCAGGCACCCATCGGCACCTGGATCAGCACCGGGTGCAGCGGATGCCCCAGCCACACCCCGTGCAGCAGGTCGCGGACCCGTTCGTTGCTGATCCGCCGCTGGACGCTCTGCTGCAGCCGGTCGCCGATCCGGTCCAGCCCGGTCGCCTGCTCGATCTTCATCAACAGTGCCCGCATCGTCCCGACGTTCCCGCCTGACCCACCACCAAACCTCGACGGTCTTGCACATGCCGGGCCAAGTTGGAGCTCTACGGAACGCGGTCCGTCGCGTCGAAGTAGCTGCGGACAGCGGTTGTCAATGCCGCGAGAGTTGTGCTCCCCACCTCATCCAGGGGAGCAGGACTCGTCATGGTGGGCGGCAAACTCATCCAGGGCTGCCCGCTCACCCTCGTCGGCTTCGGCGTCCCATCGCCGGTACGCCTTCAGCGCCGAAGCCTCCAGGTAGTCGGCCAGTGCGGCGTTGACGGTCGCGGACATCGTGGCCCCGGACGTGCGCTGGACATGAGCGGTGAGCATCCGGTCGACCTCGGGGCATATGGATAAACTGCGTCCGATCGCCCGCGTCATACCGCCGGAAGCTACCACCTGACAGAGGTATCGCCGCAGCTGCGGTGCGCCGAATCGTCAACCAGCAACCGTAGGCCTGTGTCTACGTACGTAGCGCCCGCTCGGCGGCATGAGCGGATCTCGCTGTACCGCCCCGACACCTGCAACCACCGAAGCGGCGCGTGGCGGCAGGTTCAGATCCGGACGCCGCGATCGGCGACGCTGCTTCGAGTGGAGGGCTCAGGCACGTTATTCGCGCGAATAACGTGCCTGAGCCCTCCACTCGACGGCGGACCGAGACTCGACGGACCGAGGTGCGCGCTTCTCGGCATGTGTGGCGTCGGCCGGCATGGGAGGTCCAACCAGGGATCGTGACGGCCTCCGGTTGGCTGGCCTGCACGGGCGGCGACAGCTCCGCAGCTGGCTAGGCTTGGTCACGGGTCGGAAAGTCGGGTCGATCAGAACGACACGATGATGCCGACCATTGGGGGGCGGCGTACCCGGAGCAGGCGAGCGAACCAGTTCCCTGCCCGTGCCATGAAGTACCGGCGGGCCAGTAGCTTGCGGGCCCGCGCCGTCCCGTCGCCGTCCAGCAGCCGGGCCGTTCCCGTCACACTCGGCGCGTCCGGTGCCACCGCCCCGTGTAAGGAACACGGCTGCACCCGAACGTGCGGGTTGTTCCGGATCCGCTTGACCTTGCCCGAGCCCGCTTCGGTCACGATCCAGAGTTCGCCACCGTGCGGTACGTGCCAGACCGGTGTGGCCACCGGGGCGCCGTCCTTGCGGTAGGTGGTCAGGCTGACGTACCGGCTACTGGCGATCTCATCGGCCGCGGTCACCAGGCCAGCGTAGCGAGTCGTGTCCGGGCCGCGCCCGCTGATCAAGCAGACATGCAGCCCGTCGAAAGTGGCCATCCGCTGGTCAGAGTGCGGCGGCGACGCAGGAGGCGACGAAGAGCACCTGCAGTAGCGTGCGCGGAACCAGGGGCGTGACCGGCCGATCGGCAATCTTCAGCTGACGCCGCGCCCCCGACACGTTGGCTGGGAACATCGCCAGGAGGAGGAGCGCGAGACAGATCGCCGCGACCGGGGCGGTCGACGGGAACGCTAGGCCGACGGCTCCGACCAGCTCCAGAACCCCGGTGATGGTGACCAGCAGCGGTGCCCGGGGCAGCCGAGGTGGCACCATCGCGATGAGCGAGTCGCGCCGCTTCGCACTGAAGTGGGCCACACCGGTCAGCACAAACATGAGGGCCAGTCCGCCACGCAGCGCCGGCTGCCAGCCGTCGAGCGCGTCGATGCCGAGCAGTCCAGCCATGCGCAGGACCAGCCAGCTGCCGATGAGGGCGATCAGGGGAGCCATCGCGTACCTCCATATCTTGTCAATGACAAGATATCGTCCAGAGCGGGCATCTTGTCAATGACAAGTTTGGCTTGCCATGCATTGACGCGGCGTGGAGCCTTGCTGTGCCGGTGGCCCTGAGCGTGGCGCTGGTCTACACCGAGCACCTGCTCAGCCGTGTACGCGGTCCACAACCGCGATAGACGGTCGGGCACGACCCCGGCAGGAACGGATGCTCGCAGGCGAGCAACGACCAGCCGATCTGGTACGAATGCCAGGTGGCCTACTTCGACGACTTGACCACCTACAGCTATAGCGAGGTCGACACCGTCGAGCTGGAACGGGAATGGCTACAGTTTCGGCCCGGATACGACCGGATCAACCGGGTGGCTCGATGCCTCGCACCTGTTCGAGGTGGGACCCACGCCAGACCGGTTCGCGAACACGCTGCTCGACATCATCGTGGCTCCACGTATCAACGCGGTGCGCGGATTCCACCGGTGCCCCTTCTGCCCGAATCGTCCGGGGGACTCGATGGTTTCCGTGGAGCATCCGAGCGGCAGAGTCTGGTTGGGACACACCGAGATCAGGGTGCCATCACGGCCAGGCGCGATGTTCGCTGCACCGTCGCTCATCTGGCATTACGTCACTGCCCACTCCTACCGACCGCCGGCTGAGTTCATCGAGGCCGTGGAGCAGGACGACCAGGGCTGGACTTCGGACGCGAGCCCCTGGATACCCCACGACGCTGTTCGCATCACGCTCGACTGATCCGATGCGCGCGTATCGTGGTCATCAAAGGGAGGATGCCAGGGGGCGCGGGAGGGGCACGTCCGCAAACCGTTCGCGGAGGTGGCCGTCGTCGTCCTGCGACGACTCGACACCCCGCCCACTACATCGGCAAGGTCGTGCCTCGATTGCCGCCTGCGACTCGGTGTGACGCCCGACGGCGGCAGATGCGGATGCTTCATCAGAGGCTGCCTCACCGCGAGGACTACGGTGGTGGTGTGCAGATTCCCCATCTCGGTACGGTGACGAAGACCGCCGAGCCGGGCTGGTATCGCAGTGCGCCGATACCGGTGCCGGTGTTGGGCGGTGGGCCTTGCCGCATCCGGGTCGACGGCTACGACGACGACCCGGCGCAGGAGGACTTCCACGCCGCGATTCGCAACTTCCTCGCGCTCGACCGATTGGCGTTGGCGGTGGCTGCGCCGTCAATCTACGCCTACTACCGCGATGTCGCGGATGACCTCCTGGCCGCCGGCGACGACGAGTGGCACGTTGAGATCAGCGGCCCCGACGAGGTCCTGGCCCATGTCCAGCTTGGCAACGAGCCGATCGTCGTGCGCGACCCCTACGACGATCGCCGCGTCTATGTCTCGATCGGGGGCGAGTGTGCCTGGGAACCTGAGCACGGCCTGCAGATCGTGTTCCGCGACGGTGCCACAGTGACCAAGGTGGGACCGTACGACGGACACCTCACCAACTCGGCCGCCTACGCCGACGACGAACTCGATGGCGTCGTCTACCACAGTTCCCGGTAACGGTGTAGCTGGACCCCCTCGGATCCCCTGAACGCCCGGTCCGCAGCAGATCCAGACAGCAGCGGCAGATCGGCGAGTTCAAGGTCATATCCGCTGGCCCGGTGGCCCGTCCATGAGCGATTCTCACCGGTACGATGCGCCGGTGGAAATCTTGGCGCAGATGCGGTCCGTACCAACGCTCGAACGGTTGCTCTGCCATCCCAGGCTGCCGTTGATAGCCGGTTGGGAGACCGAACGCCCGGCGATCCGGATCTGGGAGTACACGGTCGGGCAGTTGCGTGAGGTTGGCGGTGTCGGTGCAGATTCGGCCGTCTACGACGCCCCCGACTATGCCCGGCGCAAGCGGACACCCTCCGCCGCCTGGCATCCGGACGAGCCGCAGCTGATCGTAGCGGACGGTAACAGTACGGCCTGCTGGACTCCTTTGGGCATCACCACAATCGATGGCGTTCCGTCGACTGAGTACCAACGGGAAGTGGCATTCGGTCCGGACGGTCAGACGCTCTGGTTGTCGCCCAGCGGCGGAGAGAACGGCTGGGAGTCCTCCATCGCGCTCGACCTCGCCTCCGGCGCAACCGCAGTCGGCCCGCGCTGGGACACCGGAGTCGCGGCGTATCCGGGCGGTGGCCTCTTAGCCACTCTACAAAGCGAGCAGGGTGCCACGCTGGTGCTCTTCTCTCGGGATGAGCCGGTGCTGCGGCCATTGCGGCGGGTGTTGGTCCTCGACTGCGACGGATACGAGACACCTATCTTCAGCCCGGATGGGCGGTATTTCGTAGTGCGGGGCAACGCCTACGAAGAATCGCTGGAGGTGTTCGAGTTTCCTTCGCTGCGTCGCGTTCTCGGCCTGACACTCGGGGACCCAAGTCCGGGGTACCCGTACCCGCAGGAGCGGGTGGACAATATGCGCGCCTGGTCGCGCCACAACGTCGCGTTCGGGCCAGCTCCGGGTGTTCTCTGGATCGGTACGCCGGAGGGTGCCGTCATCGAGTTCGAGATCGACGGGAAACGGGCGGCCGAGTATGAAGCGCTGCCCGGGTCGATGGTGACGGCCCTGGCGGCTGCCGCTACAGGCGAGTTGATCGTTGCCGGCCGCGACGGCACGCTTCTGGTGCTGTCGGGGGGACGGGCCGGCCCAGCCGAGGCATCAACCGCCGCAGTAACCGAGTTCCTTGCCGGCACCTCTGAGGCTTCGGTCATCGACATGAACCAACTTGACCTCACCGATGGAAGCCGGATCTGGCAGCCCAGCGATCTGCAAACGGTCACCGACGCATCAGACAGCGACCCGTCATGGCTGAAGATCCGGGCTGCCATGAACCGGCTTACCTAACCTCAACGCGAAGACGCCGCGCCGAGTTGCGCATCGCGGTTTGGTGGTCGGCAGCGAGAAACGACAGCACCATCGGCGTGGGCTGTGGTCGGGTCGCGCAAACGATTGCCAGCGGGGCACCTGTACGAACATTGGGATGATCAGCTGTGCTGATCTCGGCGCGTCCGGAGCCGGCAGCTGGCACCGCCATCACCCGTTGGGACGATCGGTTCGCGGCGTGAGCGGATCTCGCTGTACCGCCCCGCCACCGTCGACCGCCGGAGCAGCGCGTGGCGGCAGGTTCAGATCCGGACGCCCGCGATCGGCGACGCTGCTTCGAGTGGAGGGCTCAGGCACGTTACTCGCGCGAATAATGTGCCTGAGCCCTCCACTCGACGGCGCACCGAGACTCGGGACCGAGACTCGATGGACCGAGATGCGCGATTTGCGGTCACGCTACGCCGGCGGTCCGGCGGTCCGGCGGTCCGGCGGGCGTGCGGGACGGCTCCATCCCCTGAGACCAGGGCCGGCGCTTGCTACACGTTGTCGGCGGAGGAGGGGTAGGCGCGGCTGGTCAGTGGTGGTGCTTGGCCAGCTCGACGAAGGAGCGCCAGGCGGACGGGCCGAAGGCCAGGGTGCCGCCGTCGCGGTCCTTGGTGTCCCGGACCAGCACCCGGCCGGGCAGGTTGTCGGCCACCTCGACGCAGTTGCCGGATGCACCGTTCGACCGCGACGACTTCCGCCATGCTGGTTCATTGATCACTGGATCATCCTTAACATCAGGTCTCGGGTCTGGTCGGCGGACAGCGCCAACTCGTTGACTGCCTCCCAGATTAGTTCCAGTTCGAGTACGTCACCAGCGGTGGTGGCGAGGCGTCCTCGCAGCAGATCGTCCAGATAGCCGACCCGCCTCCCGTCGCTCATGGTGGCCAGCGCCAGAGGTCCGCTGAGGCCAGCGTGGAGGCCGGCCGACTCGGGGACCGCACGGATCCGGATGGTTGGCCGGTGCCCGAGGTCGACCAGGTGGGCAAGCTGGTCCTTCATCACCTCGCGCGGACCACGACGCAACGCCGTCTCCTCGACCAGGACCACCAGGTCCACCGGGGGATCGCGGTCCAGCACCGCGCGTTGCCGCTCCTGACGGGTCGCGATCACCTCCTCGAGCCGGCCCCGGTTGGACGGCACGCCCGTGAAGACCTGCCGCATGTACGCCTCGGTCTGCAGCAGCCCAGGAACCAGGGTCGGCTCCCAGGCCCGCAGCAGCACCGCGCGTCGCTCGTGGTCGACCCAGGAGCGCAGCCAAGGTTGGCGGTCCTCTCTGCCCTCTCTCGACAGCTGCTGGAGCTGGTCACCGGAGTTCAGTAACTTGTCGAGATCCTTCGCGGTGTCCTCCTTGGGCACCAGCCGACCGGTCTCGAAGCTGGCAATGAGCGACTTCGACACGCCTGCCGCTTTGGCCAACTGGGTCTGGTTCATGCGCTGGGACAGCCGGAGCCGTCGAAGCTCTACAGGCAGTTCAGTCATGTTTATAACCTCCAATAACTCGGGCTCATCTTTATCTCTGCGATTTTCATGTTGCCCTATGTTCGGGCAGGAGTCCAGGGTGGATCACGACGGGAGATTGACTCGACGAGTGAGGGGGCGACGGTGGAGGTGGGGGCGCTCGTCGGGGCGGCGCTGCTCGGCTTCTGCGCCGGGCTGTGGTCGTTCAAAGTCAAATCCAGATGGTGCCCCAGCTGCGGGCGCGCTACCTGGCCGATGGAGCGGGGCGCCGACGGTGTCCAACGGCCACGCGGCGATGGAAGGCCCGATGGGTAGCCGGCTGCTGCGGACGCCGGAGCCGAAACCAGGGGACGTGCTGTTGATCGGCCGGGAAGCGAGCATGCAGTTCGCCGGCGACCGGAGAATTCGATTTCGGGTCATCTCGGTGGACCGGAAACCGACCTACGACGGCTGGGTCTGGCTCACCGGCTACGTCATAGACGAACGCGGGTACGCAGCCGAGCGGCGGGAGATATTCGTGCAACGCGACGGACTCTACCGACTGGCCAAACGGCAGTCGACATAGCAATTGATCAAGGAGAGAAAAGATGATCACCGAGATGGTACGTGACTGGTGGCTGCGCTGGCTCGACTGGCGCTCCGGCCGGTCGACGGCGTCCAGGCGACTCGAATACCTGCGCCGCGAACGGCACGGACAACACCAACGCGGCCGTACGACGGCCCGGCACCGTCGACTCGACGGAAACCGGGGACGCCACTGGTCGGCGGAGGCTACCGTCCTGGTCCCGACGCTGCGTCCACTGATGACCTACGGCCAGCAACTCGGCTACCGGCTGCCGCCGCACCGGGTGAGCTGACCGGCGGGGTACCGCCGGATGATGAGTGGAGGGTGCGGGATGATCAGGGCAGGGCGCGGCTGGTCGCGACGGCGGCGTACCGGGCGGTGCTCGGCTTCGGGGTCCGCGCGAACGTCTCCCGGTCGACGATGTGCAGGCCGAAGTGGAAACGGTAGCCGGCTGCCCACTCGAAGTTGTCCAGCAGCGTCCAGTGGCAGTAGCCGAGCACCGGGACGCCGTCGTCGATCGCGTCGAGCAGGCCGGCCAGCGACGGCTCGATGAAGGCCGCCCGCAGGGCGTCGTCGTCGACACCGACACCGTGCTCGGTCACGAGGACCGGCACCCCGCTGACCTGGTACGCGTACCGCACGGCACCGCCGAGTGACGTCGGGTCGATTGCCGAGCCCAGTTGGTGCAGGGTGGCCCCGGGCGGCGGCGGCAACATCCGGTCCGCGTCGTAGACGGCACTCTCGTAGTTCTGGATGCCGATGAAGTCGTCGGCGCTGGCCAGCCGCAGCCAGCGGTCGTACAGCTCGGCGCGCTTGCGGTCGCGCAGCGTGGCGTCGTCGCCGGTCACCCGGTCGTCGACGATGGCGATGGACAGCCCCACCGGCAGGTCGGGCCGGCTGGCCTTGATCGCCGTACGGGCGGCGAGATGACCGGCCGTCATGCCGTCGCGCATCGCGTCGAACTCCTCCGGCAGCATGATGTTGCTGACCCGGTAGCGGGGCACCCCGGCCGCGGCGCCGGCCGCCTCCAGGGTGGCCCGCTCCAACTCCCGCGCCGACTCCGGCACGTCCGCCCAGGACAGCAACTGCGGCAGGTTCGGCTCGTTGAGGGTGACGGCCATGGTGATCCGGTCACCGAAGTGGCGCATCACCTGGTCGCAGTAGCGGGCGAACAGCTCGGGAGCGGCCGGGTCCAGCCAGCCGCCGCGTACGGCGAACCAGTGCGGGCAGGTCATGTGGTTGAGCGTCACCACCGCGGCCAGGCCCCGCCGCGAGCAGCTGTCGACGATCGCCGCGTAGTGGTCCAACGTCTCGGTGGAGAAGCTGCCCTCCTCTGGCTCGACCCGGGCCCACTCCACGGAGAACCGGAAGGCACCCAGCCCCATCGCCTGCACCAGGTCGAGGTCCGTCCGCCACAGCTGCCAGCTGTTGCAGGCCCGGCCGGACCGCTCGGCGAAGACCGTCGGCGCGACGTTCTCCAGGAACCAGGTGTCGCTGCTGGTGTTGTCACCCTCGGTCTGGTGACCGGAGGTGGCGACACCGAAAAGGAAGCCGTCCGGGAAGCGTCTCATGGATGGACATCATTGCTTGCCTGACCGAGTCCGTCCAGAACGAGTATGGAGGCGGGCCGCTACCGGTCAGGTGAGCTGCTGTACGGCGGACTGGATGGCGCGGTGCACCGTCGGGTACGCGTAGATCATGTGCCGCAGGCTGGTCAACGGCACCTCACCGTGCACCGCCACGGCGAGCGCGCCGAGCACCTCGCCGCCGGTCGGTCCCGCCGAGGTCGCCCCGACCAGCAATCCCCGGTCGGCGTCGGCGACCAGCTTGATGAAGCCGTCGTTACCCGGCCCGTGGATCCAGCCACGCGACGACTCGGCGACGTCGGTCACCGCCACCGCGACGTTCAGGCCCTGCTCGCGGGCCTGGCGTTCGGTCAGGCCGACCGCGCCGATCTCCGGGTCGGTGAAGGTGACCCGGGGGACCGCCCGGTACTCGGCCGCCGGCCCGCCCTGGTCGAGGATGTCGCGCACCGCCACGTCCGCCTGGTACATGGCCAGGTGGGTGAAGGCACCGTGGCCGGCGACGTCACCGACCGCCCACAGCCCGTCGGTGACCGGCATCCGTTCGTCGGCGACCCGCATCCGCTCGTCGACCGGCAGGTGCCGGGCCGCCGGGTCCAGTCCGACGGTGTCGAGGCCGAGTCCACCGAGGTCGCTGCGCCGACCGGTGGCGACCAGCAGCCGCTGCCCGCTCTCCGGGCCGCCCTGCGACAGGTGTACGGCGAAGGTGTCGTCGCGGTGCTCGACCCACTCGGCGCGGCTGCCGAGCCGCAGCCGGATCCCGTCGTCACCGAGGGCGCGGGCGGCCAGCGCCGACGACTCCGGCTCCTCCCGGGACAGCAGCCGCTCACTGGGCTCGACGATGGTCACCCGTACGCCGAACCGGGCGAACACCTGGGCCAGCTCCAGCCCGATCGCGCCGCCGCCGAGCACGACCAGCGACTCAGGCAGCTCGGTGACCTCGATCGCTTCCTTGTTGGTCCAGTACGGCGTGCCGGACAGTCCGTCGATCGGCGGCACCACCGGCACGGTGCCGGTGGCGAGCACCACGCCCCGGCGGGCGCTGAACACCTGCCCGTCGACGTCGACCCGCCCGGGTCCGGTGAGCCGGGCGGCACCGTGCAGCACCCGTACCCCTTTGCCGGTGAGCCGGTCGACGGCGGCCGTGTCCGACCAGTCGGCGGTGGCCTCGTCGCGGATCCGTCGGGCCACCGGCGTCCAGTCCGGACGGATGTCGGCGGTGCCGGCCAGGCCGTCGATCCGGCGGCCCTCAGCGAGCGCGTTCGCCGCCCGGATCATCATCTTGCTCGGTACGCAGCCCCAGTACGGGCACTCGCCGCCGACCAACCGGCGCTCCACACCGACCACGTCCAGCCCGGCCTGGCTGAGCCGGCCGGCGACCTCCTCACCGGCCACGCCCAACCCGACGACGACGACGTCCACCTGTTGCGGCTCACTCATCCGGCCAGCATGTCACCACCGTCGGCGGCCCGCCGACCGGGCGGCCCGCTGACCGGACGCCGACTCAGCGGTCCGACAGCGGCGGCGGGTAGTCCAGGCCGGCGCGGACGGCGAGCGGCAACCGCCACGGCTCATGCACCGCCGCCCCGGCAACGCTGGCCAGCTCCGGCACCCAGCGCCGAACGTACTCGCCGGCCGGGTCGAAGCGGTGCGCCTGGCGCAGCGGGTTGAAACCCCGGTACGGACGGGTGTCGTTGCCGGTACCGGCGACCCACTGCCAGTTGCCGGAGTTGTTCGGCAGGTCGCCGTCGAGCAGCCAGCGGCCGAACCAGCTGAGGCCGTCCCGCCAGTCCAGGCCGAGCTCCTTGGTGAGGTACCCGGCGGTGATCAGCCGGGCGCGGTTGTGCATCCAGCCTTGCGCCCGCAGCTGCCGCATGCCGGCGTCGACGATCGGCACCCCGGTGTGCCCGGTCTGCCAGGCGTCGAGGGCGTCGGCGTCGTAGCGCCACTGCTCGGCGGCCCCGCGCCGGTACGCGGTGGTCGCCAGGTCGGGGAAGGCGTTCGCGACCTGGTAGTGGAAGTCCCGCCAGCACAGTTGCCGGACGAACGGACCGGCGCGGTCCCCGGCGGCGGTGGCGACCTCCAGCGGCGACAGACAGCCGAACCGCAGGTAGGGGCTGAGCCGCGAGGTGGCGTCGCCAGCCAGGTCATCGTGGCTGTCGCCGTACCGGTCGAGGCGGCTGTCGCCGTACCGGTCGAGGTCGCCCAGCCAGTCGCGCAGCCGGCGCCGCCCGGCGGTCTCGCCCCCGGCTGCAGCCTGCGGCGACTCTCCGTCCGGCACAGCTGGCAGCCGTCCGACGCCGGGACCGCCGGGTAGCCGGATCCGCTCCGGAGCGGCGTAGGCGGTGCGCCAGTCGGCGCCGGCCCAGGCCCGGAAGTACGGCGTGAAGACCTTGTAGTGGTCGCCGTTGGTCGGGGTCAGCGCGCCCGGGTCGACGACGGTCAGCCCGGGAAACGCGCGGAACGCGATCCGGTGCCGCTCGCATTCGTCGGACAGCCGCCGCTGCCGGTCCCGGGCGTAGTGGCTGACGTCGGCGGAGACGGCGACGCCGTCGGCGTCGACCTCACGGGCCAGCCGAACTGTCTCGGCCACCGGGTCGCCGCGGCGGATCAGCAGGTCGCCGCCGAGCCTACGCAGGGTCGCCCGCAGGTCGGCGAGGCTCTGGCGCAGGAACCGGTCGCGATTGGCCGACCGGCCGGCCAACCGTGGGTCGAGGACGAACAGCGGCACCACCTGTTCGGCGGTGGCGCAGGCGGTGGCCAGCGCCGGCTGGTCGTTCACCCGCAGGTCGCGGGTGAACAGCACGACAGCGGTACGCACGGCGCTACGGTGCGGTCGGTGAGGGAACGGTCGGCTCAGGCTCGGGCGCTGGCGCTGGCGCTGGCGCGGGCGCGGGCGAGGTCGGCGGCGGTGTCGACTGTGTCGGTGTCGGTGTCGGTGTCGGCGGGGCGGTGACGTCGACCGGACCGGGCAGGGTGACCGGGGTGCCGGCCGGGGTGAGCAGGGACCGCAGCGCCACAGCGGCCCGGCGACGGTTGGGAACGGTGGCCCGGCGACGGAACACGTCGTAGCCCTGCGCGGCGATCTCGTCGAGGATGCCGCCGTACAGCGCGTACGCGGTGCGGATGCAGGCCTGCGAGGCGGGTTCGAGCAGGGTGACGCCGGGGGCGGCCGCCGCGTAGTGGCCCCGGGCGCGGCCGACCTCGTACCGGATCAGCTCGATGATCGGCGGGGTCGCCTGGCGGCGTCGGGCGGCGTCGACCAGGTCTGCCCGGGCCACCCCGAACCGCGTCAGGTCCTCGTCCGGCAGGTAGGTACGGCCACGGTCCAGGTCCTCGGCGACGTCGCGGATGAAGTTGGTGAGCTGGAAGGCGAAGCCGAGCTGTCGGGCCGGTTCCCGGGCGGCGGCCCGGTCGGTGCTGCCCAGGATCGGCAGCATCATGGTGCCGATCACCGCCGCCGAGCCCTCCATGTAGTCGAGCAGGTCGGTGTAGCGCGGGTACGAGGTGAGGGTCAGGTCCATCGCCATGCTGCGCAGGAACGCGGTGAAGTCCGCCTTGTCCAGGTCGAACACCGCGATGGTGTGCAGTACGGCGGGCAGCAGCGGATCGTCGACCGGGGCACCGTGCAGCCCGGCGAGGAACCGTTGCCCCCAATGGTCGAGTGCGGCTGCCCGGTCGGCAAGCGGCAGCTGGTCGGTGCGGTCGACGATCTCATCCGCGTACCGGGTGAATCCGTATAAAGCGTGAACATGCCGGCGTTTCCACTGCGGCAGCAGCCGGGTCGCGAGATAGTAGGTGCGCCCGTGTCGTCGGTGCAGGTCACGGCAGTTCGCGTAGGCAGCGGGCAGATCGACGTTCACCGGGCCTCCTCGGCTATCGACGCAAGAATCGACGCAACTTCAGACCCTAGGGTACGCTCGTTCGCGTGGCCAATCACACAGTTGCCGGCACCGACCGCAGCGCGTCGGTCGACGAGCCGGCAGGGTCGGCCATCCCCGGCTCGCCCCCGCCCCGCCGCCGTGACCTTCTGACCGCGGCTGTCGACGACACGTTGATCGACTTCCTCTCCGTCGAGATCGACGCGCTCGACCGCATCGATCCGGCGCTGCGCCCGTTCGCGCAGGTCGCCCGGGACACCGTGCTCGCTGGCGGCAAGCGGCTGCGGCCGGTCTTCGCCCACTGGGGCTGGCGCGGGGTGGTCGGCCCGGACGCGCCGCTGGCCCCGGTGTTGCCGGCGCTGGCCGCGCTGGAGCTGCTGCACGCGTTCGCGCTGGTGCACGACGATGTGATGGACGGCTCTGCGACCCGTCGCGGCCGCCCCACCGCCCACCGCCGGCTGGCCGGGCAGCACCGGTCGGCCGGCCGCGACGGCGACCCCGACCGATTCGGCGACGGTGCCGCCGTACTGGTCGGTGACCTCTGCCTGGTCTGGGCCGACCGGCTGCTCGGCCAGGCCGGCGTGCCACCCCGGACCCTGCTGGACGTGCGGCGCCGCTACGACCAGATGCGGGTCGAGACGATCGCCGGGCAGTACCTGGACGTCCTCGGCGAGACCGAGGCCGACACCTGGTCGGTCGACCGGGCGCTGCGGGTGGCCCGGCACAAGACCGCCAGCTACACCGTGCTGCGGCCGCTGCACCTCGGTGCGGCCCTGGCCGGACCCGGCGCCGACCCGGCGATCCACGAGGCCTACCGGCGCTACGGCACCAACGTCGGCGAGGCGTTCCAACTGCGCGACGACCTGCTCGGCGTCTTGGGTGACCCGGCCACCACCGGCAAACCGGCCGGCGACGACCTGCGGACCGGCAAGCCGACGGTGCTGCTGCTGATCGCCCGCGAGCTGGCCACCGAGGCGCAACGCGCCGAACTCAACCGGCCGCCGTCCGCCACCGACCGGCAGTCCGGTCGGAATGCCGATCGACGGGTGCAGCGGCTGATCGAGATCGTCGTCGAGACCGGCGCCGCCGACCAGGTGGAACAGCTGATCGAGCAACGGGTACGGGAGGCGGTCGACGCACTGGCCGACGCCCCGATCGACCCGGCCGCCCGTCGCGCGCTCACCGGCCTGGCGGTGACCGCCACCACTCGGCAGGCATGATGTGAGCATCGTTCAGAAGGAGGTGGTCGCGGCATGCGTACCGTGACCGGGGCGACCGAACGCGTCGTCGTGGTCGGTGCCGGGCTCGGCGGGCTGGCCTGTGCCCTGCACCTGGCCGGTGCCGGCCGGCAGGTCACCCTGCTGGAACGCGAGTCGGTGCCGGGTGGACGGGCCGGGCGGCTGGCACTCGACGGCTACGAGTTCGACACCGGGCCGACCGTGCTGACCATGCCCGAGCTGATCGCCGAGGCGCTCGGCGCGGTCGGCGAGGAGCTCTCCGACTGGTTGGAGCTGATCCCGCTCGACCCGGCCTACCGGGCGTACTACCCGGATGGGTCCACACTAGACGTCGTCACCGACACCGCCCGGATGGCGGCCGAGGTGGCCCGGGTCTGCGGCCCCCGCGAAGCCGACGGCTACCTGCGCTTCGTCGACTACGCGCGGCGGCTGTGGCAGCTGGAGCGGGCCGACTTCATCGACCGCAACCTGGACAGCCCGCCGGACCTGCTCACCGGCAACCTGCTGCGGCTGCTGGCCGCCGGGGCGTTCCGGCGGATGCAGACCAAGATCGAGCAGTTCTTCACCGACCCCCGTACCCAGCGGATCTTCTCGTTCCAGGCGATGTACGCCGGCCTGGCCCCGCACGACGCGCTGGCCATCTACACCGTCATCGCCTACCTGGACTCGGTGGCCGGGGTGTCGTTCCCCCGGGGCGGGATGCACGCCGTACCCCGGGCGCTGGCCGGCGCCGCCGAGAAGCACGGCGTGCAGATCCGCTACGACACCACGGTCACCCGGGTGGAGACCACCGGTGGTCGGGCGCGCGCGGTGCTCACCGCCGCCGGTGACCGGATTCCCGCCGACGTCGTGGTGCTCAACCCCGACCTACCCGTCGCCTACGCCGAACTGCTGCCACCGGCCCGCCGCCGGCGGCTGCGCTACTCGCCGTCCTGCGTGGTGCTGCACCTCGGCGCCCGGCAGGGCTACCAGCAGATCGCCCACCACAACGTCCACTTCGGTCGGCTGTGGAAGGGCACCTTCGACGAGGTCATCCGCCGGGGAGAGCTGATGAGCGACCCCTCGCTGCTGGTCACCAACCCGAGCCGGACCGACCCGTCGGTGGCCCCGCCCGGCGGGCACACCTACTACGTCCTCGCTCCGGTGCCCAACCTGGACAGCGGGCGGCTGGACTGGCGCGGCGACCTGCCGCAGCGGTACGCCGACGAGCTGATCGCCACCCTGGCCGAGCGCGGCTACCGGGGCCTGGCCGACGGGATCGAGGTCCGCGAAATGATCACCCCGGCCGACTGGGCCGACGCCGGAATGGCCGCCGGGACACCGTTCGCCGCCGCGCACACCCTGTTCCAGACCGGCCCGTTCCGACCCGGCAACCTGCATCCCACCCTGGAGAACGTGGTCTTCGTCGGCTCCGGCACCCAGCCGGGGGTCGGCGTGCCGATGGTGCTGATCTCCGGCAAGTTGGCCGCCGGTCGGATCACCGGTGCGGGGGGTGCCCGATGACCGGGACGTCGCGGGAGAGCCATCTGGTCGAGTTGGTCGACCCGGCCGGGCGACCGGTCGGATCGGCCACCGTCGCCGCCGCACACCAGCCGCCGGGCCAGCTGCACCGGGCCTTCTCGGTGATCCTGGTCGACCCGGCCGGCCGGCTGCTGCTGCAACAGCGGGCCGCGGTGAAGACCCGGTTCCCGCTGCGCTGGGCCAACACCTGCTGCGGCCATCCGCTGCCCGGCGAATCGGTGACCGAGGCGGCCAACCGCCGGCTCGGCGAGGAGGTGGGCGTCGCGCCGGTGCCGTTGACCGAGCTCGGCGTGCACACCTACCAGGCCACCGACCCGGTCACCGGCCGGACCGAGTACGAGTACGACCACGTACTGCTGGGTGATCTCGACCCGGCCACCCCGCTGCGGCCCGATCCGGCGGAGATCGCGCAGCTGCGCTGGATGCCGCCGGATGAGCTGCGGGCCGGCCTGACCGATGACCCGTACGCCTACGCCCCGTGGCTGGCCGGCGTCGTCGACCAGCTGTCGCGTCGGGCCGGCGGGACCATGACGTGAACGCGGAGCGGAACGGTGTGAACGCGGAGCGGCACGGCGGGGCTGCGGAGCGGCCAGGTGAGCGATGACGCGCTGAGCGCGGGCAGCGTGGCACGCCGGCTCGGCGTGGCGGTGACCACGCTGCGCACCTGGCACCAGCGGTACGGGCTCGGCCCGACCCGGCACGTCAAGGGGCACCATCGCCGGTACAGCCGGGAGGATCTGGCCCGGCTGGAGGTGATGCGTCGGCTCACCGCCGAAGGCGTGTCCCCGGCCGAGGCGGCGCGATGGGCACGCGGCAACGCGGCTCCACCCGCCCCCGCCGGCCCCGGGCAGGGCCGGGCCGGCGGCGGGCACACCATCGCCGTCGGCACCGCCGGCCCGGCCGCCCGGGGTCTGGCCCGGGCCGCCGTACGCCTGGACGACCTGGCGATGCGGGAGATCATCGAGCGTGGGCTGCGTACCGACGGGGTGATCGCCACCTGGGACCGGGTGGTCCGCCCGGTGCTGGCCGGCGTCGGTGACCGGTACGCGGCCACCGCCGGCTTCATCGAGGTGGAGCATCTGCTGTCCCGGTGCGTCTCCGCCGCGTTCGCGTCGGTGACCGGTCCGGCGTCGGTGACCGGTCCGGTCCCGGCGGCCCTGCCGGGTGATTCTTCGGGCCCGCTTGCCGGCGCTGGTTCCGGTGTGCTGCTTGCCTGCACCGACGACGAGCAGCACACCCTGCCGTTGGAGGCGCTGGCCGCCGCACTCGTCGAGGCCGGCGTGGTCGCCCGGTTGCTCGGTGCCCGGGTACCGGTGACCGCGCTGGTCGCCGCCGTCGACCGGACGGGTCCGGCCGCCGTGGTGCTCTGGTCGCACACCTTGGCGACCGCGGACCTCGGGCAGTTGACTGCGGCCCGCTCCGGACGGCACCGTCCGGTGCTGGTCCTCGCGGTCGGGCCGGGCTGGCCGGTCCCCGAGCTGCCGGACGGGGTACGGCACTGCGCCGACCTGACAGACGCATTCACGCTCTGCCGGTCCGCCGACCGGTCGGTCGGCCAACAGCACTTACCGTAGCTGTCGGCGGTACGGCCCGTCACCGCCGATGGTCGGCAGTGCTGGTGTCCGATGTGCGGGGTCGAGTTGTGCGGATTGATCGACTAACGTGTGCTTCGCTCGATCTCCGTCCACCCCCTCGCCCGGAGTCGACATGTCGAAACGCACCGTGTCGAAACGTGCCATGGTCGCGGCAGGCCTGGCGGTGTTCGCGCTGCTGGTCGGCAGCGAAAGCATCGCCGCGCTGCGTGGTGCCCGGCAGACACCGGCGCAGGTACCGGCCACCGCCGCTCTCGGTTCCGCACCGGAGCGCGCTGCTCCCACCCCCGAACCGGTGCCCTCACCCGGCCCTCGCGACCCGGTGCCGGCGTCGACGGACGACCCCGCCGACCAGCGGCCCTCGGCCGCCGTGACCGGCGGCTCACCCGGGGCGTCCGCCCGGCCCGCCGTCGACGAGAGCCTGCTGCATCGGCGTACCGGTGGTCGGCAGGTGGCGTTGACCTTCGACGACGGGCCACATCCGAGGTGGACGCCGCTGATCCTCGACGAACTGCGGGCGGCCGGGGCGCGGGCAACCTTCTGCGTCGTCGGTGCCCAGGTGCGGCGGTACCCGGCGCTGGTCGTCAGGATGGTCCGGGAGGGACACGCCCTGTGCAACCACACCTGGAGCCACGAGCTCGACCTCGGGTCGCAGTCGACCGACGAGATCCGGGCCGACCTGCTGCGGACCAACAAGGAGATCCAGAAGGTGGTGCCCGGAGTGCCGATCGAGCACTTCCGGCACCCCGGCGGCCTGTGGACGCCGAAGGTGGTCACCGTGGTCGAGGAGCTGGGAATGGTCCCGCTGGACTGGGACGTCGACCCGCAGGACTGGCGCAAGCCCACCAAGGATGAGCTGGTGGCGCAGGTCACCACCGAGGTCCGGCTCGGGTCGATCATTCTGCTGCATGACGGTGGTGGCGACCGGTCGGCCACCGTCGCCGCGCTGCCGGTCGTGGTCCAGGAGCTGAGGCAGCGGTACGGCATCACCCTGCTCGGTGCTAGCCTTTCCCCCTGATCCGTCCGGTTCGCCGATCTGGTTTGGTCCGGGGCATACTCGTCACGTATGCTTTCGCAAGCTTCCGGCGGGGCCGGATGGGAGCACTACCGTCGGAGTCGTGATGTGCGATGATGACGGGGCCGCCCTCATCGTCTAGCGGCCCAGGACGCCGCCCTTTCAAGGCGGTAGCACGGGTTCGAATCCCGTTGGGGGCACCACCGGCCGACCGACCGGCCGGAGCAACACCGAGGTCCTGTGGAGCAGTCGGAGTGCTCGCCGCCCTGTCAAGGCGGAGGTCGCGGGTTCAAGTCCCGTCAGGACCGCGCAACGCCGATCGCCGTGCGTTTCCCACGCGCGGCGTTGTGCGTTCCGGGGCCCATGGCAACCGGTCCGGCTGCTGAGGTCGCCGGATGGGTATCATGACCCCAGTGCCCGGCCAGGTAGCTCAGTTGGTACGAGCGTCCGACTGAAAATCGGAAGGTCGGCGGTTCGACCCCGCCCCTGGCCACAAAGCCTCTCGCCGGGCTTCAGCAGCGCCCAATCGCCTCCTGCGGTTGGGCGCTTCGCTGTGGGATGACGCGTAACGGATCACGCCCACGCCGGCGCTCGCTCTTGACTTTCCGCGACGGGCCGTGAGACTGCCGGCATGGCCGAACACGACGGCACCGGGCCCGCTGCGGCGCCCGCGCCCGCCGACCCGCCACCCCGGCGGGTGCGGGTCGTGCTGGGCGAGGTCGGCCGGCGTGGGGACGCCGACCGGCTGCGTACCGACCTGGCCGAGCAGACCCAGATCGGCGAGGCACTGGTACGCGGCCTGGTCCGGGCACAGTTGGCGTTGGCGATGCGGCTGGCGGTGGTGGTCGTGGTCGGCCTCGGGTCGCTGCCGATGCTGTTCGCGATCGCCCCGGGCGTCGCGGAGATCAAGATCGTCGGCGTCAACCTGCCGTGGCTGCTACTCGGGGTGGCCGCGTTTCCGTTCCTGGTCGCGGTCGGCCTGACCTACGTCCACCTCGCCGAACGCAACGAACAGGACTTCGTCGCGCTGGTCCGCCGGCCGGAGCGCTGAGCGGCGCCGATGACCAACCCGTACGTGATCCCTGCGCTGGTCGTGGTCACCCTGGTGACCGTCGCGATCGGCTTCTACGGGCTGAAGCTGGCCCGGACCACGTCCGACTTCCTGGTCGCCTCGCGTACCGTCAGCCCGTCCTGGAACGCGGCGGCGATCAGCGGCGAGTACCTGTCTGCCGCATCGTTCCTCGGCATCGCCGGCCTGATCCTCAAGTACGGCGTCGACGTGCTCTGGTACCCGGTCGGCTTCGCCGCCGGCTACCTGGCCCTGCTGCTGTTCGTCGCGGCCCCGCTGCGCCGGTCCGGGGCGTTCACCCTGCCGGACTTCTGCGAGATCCGGCTCAGCTCCCGGCGGCTGCGCCGGCTCGCCACCGTCTTCGTGATCTTCATCGGCTGGTTCTACCTGCTGCCCCAGCTGCAGGGCGCCGGGCTGACCCTGGCTACGGTCACCGGCGCGCCGTATCCGCTGGGAGCGCTGCTGGTCGGCGGGGTGGTCACCGCCAACGTGGCGCTCGGCGGTATGCGGGCGGTCACCTTCGTGCAGGCGTTCCAGTACTGGCTCAAGTTGACCGCGCTCGCCGTACCGGCGGTCTTCCTGGCCATGCAGTGGCAGTCCGACGGGCGGCCGCCGGTCAGCCCACCGGACGGGCTGACCTTCACCCAGGCGACCACCGTGGTGGTCGAGCGGTCCGCGACGCTCAACTACGCCGACGGCCGGACCGAGCAGGTGATCCCGGGCACCGAGTTGACCTTCGCCGCCGGGGACCGGGTCCCCGAGGTGTCCGGGGCCGAAGCCGACCGGGGAGCCGCCTGGCTGCTGCCCGGTGACCCGGACCGGGGCGACCAGGGGCTGTTCGCCACCTACTCGCTGATCCTGGCGACCTTCCTCGGCACGATGGGGCTGCCGCACGTACTCGTGCGGTTCTACACCAACCCCGACGGTGCCGCCGCCCGCCGCACCACGCTGGTGGTGCTCGCCCTGGTCGGCCTGTTCTACCTCTTCCCCACCCTGTACGGGGTGCTCGGCCGGGTGTACACACCGCAGCTGCTGATGACCGGACGCTCGGACGCGGTCGTGGTGCTGCTGCCGGAGGCGGCGCTCGGCGGCGGACTGCTCGGGCAACTGCTCGCCGCGCTGGTAGCCGCCGGGGCGTTCGCCGCCTTCCTGTCCACCTCGTCCGGGTTGCTGACCAGCGTCGCCGGGGCGGTCTCGACCGACGTGCTGCGGCGCAACTCGGTACGCGGGTTCCGGCTGGCGACCCTGGTCGCCGGGGCGGTGCCGATGGTCCTCGCGTTGAACGTCTCGGGCCTGGACGTCTCCCAGGTCGTCGGGCTGGCGTTCGCGGTGGCCGCGTCGAGCTTCTGCCCGCTGCTGGTGCTGGGCATCTGGTGGCGTGGCCTGACCGACGCCGGTGCCGCCGCCGGCATCGTCGCCGGTGGCGGCGCCGCCGTCGGCGCGGTGCTGTGGACCGTGCTGGGTCCGCCACTGACCGGCTGGCCGGCGGTCCTGGTCGCGCAGCCGGCGGCCTGGACGGTGCCGCTGGCGTTCGCGGTGATGATGCTGGTGTCGGTGGTCACCCGGCGGCGGTTGCCGGGTCAGGTGAACGCCCTCATGCTGCGACTGCACGCGCCGGAGAGTCTGCGCCCGTGAGATGCCTTCGGCTGCCGTGACGTGCCCGCGGCGAGGTCGGTCGGATCGGTGTCGCCGTCGTGCCCGGGTATGAGAGCCGGATCGTCCCTCAGCGGGAGCGTATCCGAGGTCCCGCTGGTTACCGTCGGACCATGACAGATGCTGCCCAGCCCGGCGGGCAGGCGCTCGTCCTGCGTGGCCTGGCCAAACGATTCGACGACAAGGTCGCGGTCGCCGGGGTCGAGCTGGACGTCCCGGTCGGCTCCTTCTACGGACTGCTCGGCCCGAACGGTGCCGGCAAGACCACCACGCTGTCGATGGCGGTCGGGCTGCTACGGCCGGACGCCGGTCACGCCCACGTCCTCGGCCACGATGTCTGGGCCGACCCGGTGCGGGCGAAGCAACTGCTCGGCGTACTGCCGGACGGGGTGCGGCTGTTCGACCGGCTCACCGGTGCCGAGCTGCTCGCGTACCACGGTCTGCTGCGCGGGATGGACCCGGCGGTGGTCGACCAGCGGGCCGGCGAACTGCTCGACGTGCTGGCGCTCGACGACGCCGGACGCACCCTGGTGGTCGACTATTCGGCGGGCATGAAGAAGAAGATCGGGCTGGCCTGTGCGCTGCTGCACGGACCCCGGCTGCTGGTGCTCGACGAGCCGTTCGAGGCGGTCGACCCGGTCTCCGCCGCGCTGATCCGCGACATCCTGCAGCGGTACGTCGTCGGCGGCGGCACGGTGATCTTCTCCAGCCACGTGATGGCCGTGGTCGAGCGGCTCTGCAGCCACGTGGCGATCCTCGCCGACGGAGTCATCAAGAAGGTCGGCACGTTGGACGAGGTCCGGGCCGGGCGGTCACTGGAAGAGGTCTTCGTCGACGTCGTCGGCGGTCGCACGGCCACCGGCGAGGAACTGGCATGGCTGTGACCGGGCCGACCGCCGACGTGCCCGCCACCGACATGCCCGCCACCGCCGGCCGACGTCCGGTGCGGGCCCGGCACTTCGTCCACCTCAAGCTGCGGGTGATGGGCAACAACCTGCGTGGCCAGGGCTGGCGGATCGCACTGTTCATCGGCGGGATCATCGCCGGGCTGTGGTTCGCCGGCAACGGTTTTCTGATCCTCGCCGCGCCGGGGTTCGTCGACAGCGAACAGGGCATGTTGCTGGCCGCCGGGTTCGGCGGCACCCTGCTGGTGCTCGGCTGGCTGCTGCTGCCGCTGGCCTTCTTCGGGGTGGACGAGACGCTCGACCCGGCCCGGTTCGCGTTGCTTCCGCTGCGTCGGCGGACCATGGTCACCGGGCTGCTGGTCACCGGACTGATCGGCGTGCCGTCGATCGCCACCGGGCTGGCCACCCTGGGGCTGGTGCTCAGCGCGGCGCTGCTCGGCGGCCCGCTGGCCGGCACCGTCCAACTGGTCGGGGTCGCCGCCGGTCTGCTGCTCTGCGTCCTGGGCAGCCGGGCGATAACCAGCGCGTTCGCCGGCATGCTGCGGTCACGCCGGGTGCGTGACCTGGCCGCGGTGCTGCTCGCCGTGCTGGCCGCGTTGCTCGGCCCGCTGCAACTGCTGGTCATCGGTGGACTGGGCAACGCCGACTGGGACCAGTTGGCTGAGGTGGCGGGAATTCTCGGCTGGACTCCGCTGGCCGCCCCGTACACGATGGGGTCCGACGTGGTCGACGGACGGCTCTGGGCGGTGCCGATCAAGCTGGCGGTCACCGCCGCCACCCTGGCCGGCCTGTACCGGTGGTGGTCGAGGTCGCTGGAGTCGGCGATGGTCGGCACCGCGAGCGGCGGCCCGGCCAGGGCGGTGGCCGCTGCGTCCGGTACCCCGGTGAGTCAGCTGTTCCCCCGGCTGCTCGCCCGGACCCCCCGCGACCGGTACGGCGCACTGGTCGCCCGGGAGGTGCGCTACTGGTGGCGGGACATGCGGCGACGGGCCAACCTGATCACCGTCGCCGTGGTCGGGGTGTTCATCCCGGCGTTGATCAACGTCGGCGGTTTCAGCGCCTTCACCTACGACCCGGACGGTTCAGTGGGCGCCGGACCGACCGCGTCGGCGACCAGCGTCAGTATCTCGATGCTCTTCGTCGGTGCGCTCGCCGCCGTGACCCTGGCCAACCAGTTCGGATTCGACGGCAGCGCGTACGCGGCGAACGTGATCGCCGGCGTGCCGGGGCGGCTGGAGCTGCGCGCCCGGGTGGTCGGGTTCTCCGTGTACATCGTGCCGCTGCTGGTGGTGATCTCGGCCGGCCTCGGGTTGTTCCTGCGTGAACCTGGCTGGATCCCGGTCGCCGCCGGGACGCTGTTCGCCGCGTACGGTGCCGGGTTGGCGGTCAATCTGATCGTCTCGGTTGTCGGTGCCTACTCGCTGCCGGAGACGTCGAACCCGTTCGCGCTGAACAGCGGTGCCGGCGTGGCGAAGAGCATGCTGGCGCTGGTGGCGATGGTCGCGTCGGCGGCGGCCGCGGTGCCGATCGTGCTGGCCACCGCGCTGCTCGGCGAGGTCTGGTACTGGTTTGCCCTGCCGGTCGGCGTCGGATACGGCCTGGGTGCGGTGGCCCTCGGCCTGTACATCACCGGTGACCTGCTGGAACGACGGATGCCGGAGCTGCTCGCCACGGTGACGCCGCGCCGGTGACTCCCGACTGGGTCACAATGTTTCACGTGAATCATCCCGAGCCCGGTGCCGAGATCCACTATCGCGACCCGTTCGCCACGGCGAACGAGGACCGTTCGCCCGCGCGGCGGCTACGGGGCCGGCTGGCCGCACCGGTGACGCTGTGGACGGCCGGTGGTGGGTCGGCTCCGCTCGCCGGACTGACCGTGTCGTCGACGGTGCTGGCCGAGGGCGACCCGCCTCGACTTCTCGGGCTGCTCGACGAGGAGTCGCAGCTGTGGGAGGTGCTCCGCGAGTCGGGCAGGTTCGCGATGGTTCCGCTGAGCCCGGCGCACCGACAGCTCGCGGACCGGTTCGCCGGGCTGATGCCGGCACCGGGCGGACCGTTCAAGGCAGCGGAGTGGCAGCCCACCGGGTACGGCCCGGTCCTCGCGGGGGCGAGTGGGTGGGCGGGCTGCCGGCTCGACGACGCCCGACCGTACGGATGGGCGATGCTGGTGGAGGCGACCGTCGAGACGGTCACGGTCGGCGACGAAGGCGACGCCGGGCCGCTGATCCACTATCGCGGCCGGTACCGGGAGCTCGGCGAGCCGCGCGGCCGGTAGCTCGGTCCGGGCACGTTCCGCAGCGTCCCTAGCGCACACCGGCCCGACCCGGGTGGCAACCGCTGCCCGGCCGGGGCACTACCACTAGGCTCGGGGGCATGCTGCCTGTTCCCCGATTCGGCGACGGCCATCGAGTGCTGGTCACCGGAGGTGCCGGTTTCGTCGGAAGCCACCTCGTCGACCGGTTGGTCGGGCGTGGTTGTGCGGTGGTGGCGGTGGACAACTTCGTCACCGGCTCCAAGGAGAACGTCGCCCACCTCACCGACGAACCCCGGTTCACCCTCGTCGAGGCGGATATTTCGGACGGGTTGCCGGATCATCACCCGGCGGTGCGTCAGCGGTTCGACGCGATCATGCATCTCGCCTCGCCGGCCAGCCCGACGGACTTCGCGACCCTGCCGATCGAGATCCTGCGGGTCGGCTCCCTCGCCACGTTGCATCTGCTGGACCGGGCGGTCGCCGACCGGGCCCGGTTCATCATGGCGTCGACCTCAGAGGCGTACGGCGACCCGTTGGTGCACCCGCAACCGGAGACCTACTGGGGCAACGTGAACCCGATCGGGGTGCGCAGCGTCTACGACGAGGCCAAGCGGTTCGCCGAATCGGCGACGATGGCGTACCACCGGTACCGCGGCCTGGACGCCGGCATCGTGCGGATCTTCAACACGTACGGGCCCCGGATGCGGCCGGACGACGGCCGGGCCATCCCCACCTTCATCAGCCAGGCGCTGCGCGGCGAGCCGATCACCGTGCACGGTACCGGCACGCAGACCAGGTCGATCTGCTACGTGGCGGACCTGGTGACCGGGATCGTCGCGCTGCTCGACTCCACCGAGACCGGGCCGATCAACTGCGGCACCGAGCATGAGCTGACCATGCGGGAGCTGGCCGAGCAGATCGTCCAGCTGGTGGGCAGCTCGTCGACGATCAACCTGGTCGCCCGCTCCTCGGACGACCCGGAGATGCGCCGTCCGGACCTGACCCTGGCCCGCACCAGGCTCGGCTACCAACCGACGGTGGACCCGCAGGACGGGCTGCGCCGCACCATCGCCTACTTCCGCCAGCGACTCGGCTGATCGGCGGCGTCGGTCCGGCAGTCGAGTCGTCGGCGGGCGAGCGCCCGGTACGTACGCTGGAGGCATGTCAGCCAGCAATCAGCACGGTGACCGGTCAGCCAGCAGCCGCCACGCTGGCCGGGCCGTCCCCGGCCGGACGACCGCTCCGGCCGGCGCCGCGTACGGGTCCTCGACCGGCCGGGCGCAGGTGCCGGTCGGCGGTCGTGCCGGCAACCAGTACGGCGGTCGTGCCGGCGTTCAGGGCGGTGGCCCGCCACGCCGGCCGCGGCCCCGCTGGGGGCGCATCGCCCTGGTCGGCGGGGTGGCGCTGGTGGTGCTGGCCCTGCTCGCCAGCGGTGGGCTCTGGGCGTACGCCCGTGGGCTGGACCAGGACCTGGGGCGGACCGATCCGTTCTCGCAGATCACGCAGGGGCGGCCGCCGGCTGCGGTGGACGGCGCGCTGAACATCCTGCTGATCGGCACCGACTCACGGGATCCGGACGCCCCGGTCGACCAGGCCGGCAAGTGGCGGGCGGACACGATCATCGTGATGCACATTCCGTCGTCACACGACCGCGCCTATCTGGTGTCGATCCCGCGTGACCTGTACGTGCCGATTCCGTCGGACGCCGCTGCGGCCTGCGAGACCGGCGAGCGGGCCAAGATCAACGCCGCGTTCGCCTGGGGCGGCATGCCGCTGGCGGTACGGACCGTGGAGTGTTTCACCGACGTGCGGATCAATCACGTGATGTCGATCGACTTCGCTGGTTTCGTCGAGGTCACAGACGCGCTCGGTGGGGTCGACCTGACCGTCGAGCAGGACACGACGTCGATCCACAAGCCGTACCGGCAGTTCAGTGCGGGCGTCAATCACATGAACGGCGCCGAGGCGCTGGACTGGGTCCGCCAACGCAAACAGTTTCCGGACGGTGACTTCGCGCGTATGCGTCACCAGCAGGAGTTCCTGCGCGCACTGATGGACAAGGCTGTGAGTTCGGGCACACTGTCGAACCCGGTCAAACTGAATGCGTTTCTCAAGGCGACGACCCAGGCGGTAACGGTCGACCAGGGCTTCTCCCTGGTCGACATGGCACTGCAGTTCCGCAAGCTACGGGGGGAGAACCTGCACTTCCTGACCAGCCCGCACAACGGCAGCGAGACGATCAACGGCGAATCGGTGGTCGTCTCCGACCGGGAGCAGGCATTGTCGATGTACCAGGCGATGGCGGCCGATCAGATGACCGCCTGGGTCCAGGCCAATGTCACGCCCAGCCCGGGTGCCAGCGACTGACTGCTCCGGGTCGGTTACTGAGTGGGCATCGTTGGTGGTCGGTCGGTGACTGGCCAATCCGACACAAATTTGAAACCCGAGCAGGGTCGATAAATCGACCAAGTTTCCGTACAGTGGGCTCGCCCTATTGTCACGCCCCCCAGGAGCAGGCATGCCGGTTCAGACCCGCCGACGTTCGACGTCGACCGAGTCGGGGAACCCGCTCGCCACCCGTGGCGCGGCCGGGCGTCGGTCGAGTGGCCGGTCGGGTCCGGGCTCCGGCCGCAGCGGCTCCGGCCGGCGTCCCCGCCGCAAGGACCCGATCTGGGCCCGCACCATGGTCGTGCTGGGCGCACTGCTGATGATGCTCAGCGGCACCACGATCGTCGGCAGCAAGTGGCTGATCGCCCAGGCGACCAGTGGGATCGAGCAGTCGAACCTGCTCGGCGTCGCCGGCAAGACCGACGCCGAGGGCGGTGACAGCCTCGAGGGCCCGATCGACATGTTGCTGCTCGGCATCGACCACCGGGGCAGCTGGGCAGAGTCGGACACCCGGGCCGACACGATCATCATCCTGCACATTCCCGCCACCCACGACCAGGCGTACCTGATCTCCGTCCCCCGGGACACCGAGGTCGAGATCCCGCCGTTCGACAAGAGCGGGTGGCCGGGTGGGGTCGGCAAGGCGACCGAGGCGTTCTTCCACGGCGCGCAGAACGGCGCCGGGCACGACGGTGGCGCCCAGTTGATGGCGGAGACGATTAAGAACCTCACCGGGGTCAGCTTCGACGGCGCCGCGATCATCAACTTCAGCGGCTTCAAGTCGGTCATCGACAGCCTCGGCAGCGTCCGGCTCTGCGTCGACGAGGACACCCCGTCGATCCACATGACCCTGGTCGACGGCCAGCCGATGTGGAACTCCGACGCTGCCAAGGTCAGCGGGGAGAAGCAGCAGGTCGTGCACAAGAAGGGCTGCCGCGAGATGCAGGGCTGGGAGGCGCTGGACTTCTCCCGGCAGCGGTACGGGCTGGACAACGGCGACTACGACCGGCAGAAGAACCAGCAGAAGCTGATCAAGGCCATGGCCAAGAAGGCGATGGCCAACGGGGTGATGACCAACCCGCTCAAGCTCAACGAGCTGATCGACGCGGCCGGCAAGGCGTTCGTGCTGGACACCGGCAAGGTGCCGCTGCCGGACTTCGTCTTCACCCTGCGTGGGGTGGCCGCCAACGACCTGGTCATGCTGCGGACCAACGGCGGCAGTTTCAACGGCAACAGCGCCGGCCGGGAGAACATCGATCCGCTCAGCCAGGACATGTTCCAGGCGGTCAAGAACGACAATCTCGCCGAGTTCATCCTCGCCAACCCGACGGTGCTGGCCGGCCAGGAATAGCCGGAAGCCGGCTGTCCCATAGGCTGTTCGGCATGCACGGATCACCGATCCCCACCGTCGACGTCCCCGACGTCTCCGCCGACGCGTACCTGCTCGACGTGCGCGAGCCCGAGGAATGGGCCGCCGGGCACGCGCCGGGCGCCCACCACCTGCCGATGATGGAGATCCCGCACCGGTTGGCCGACGTCCCGAAGGAGGGCGACGTGGTGGTGGTGTGCCGGTCCGGCGGCCGGTCCGGGCAGGTCGTCGCCTACCTCAACCAGCACGGCTGGGACAACGTCCGTAACCTCGCCGGCGGAATGCAGGACTGGGCGGCGCACTCCCGGGCGATGGTGAGCGAGTCCGGCGAACCGCCCCGGGTCCTCTGATCGGTGGCCCGGCGCCGGCGGCCCGGCACTGCCCAAAATCGCCGGCACCGGGCAGACTCGAAGCATGCCGGAACGCCCCGACTATCCGAGTCTGATCGCTGGACACACCGTCGTCCTCGACATGATCAACAGCGGTGAGTCGGGGCTGCCGATCCTGCACCACCTGCTGCGGCTCGCGCAGCGTGCACTCGGCGCCGCCGGGACCTCGTTCGCCGAGTACGGGCCACGCAGGGGACGGATCATCGCCGCCACCGGCGCCGCCGAATGGTCGGTCGGCCGACCCGTCGACCTCGCAGACCCCGCCACCGCCCGGCTGCTCACCGGACCGCGGACCGTCGAGTTCCCGGTGACGGCGCTCACCGCTGCCGTGGCCGACCAGATCGCCGGCCGAGGCCTGCACCGGATGCTGATCGCACGCGCCGAGATCGGCGGGGTGCTGATCGGCAGCCTGCACGCCTACTACCCGGATCCGGACCGCAGCGCCGGCCCTGACCATCACACGCTGATCGCCTACCTGGCGTCCTGCATCGCCCACCTGTACGGCGACCAGACCGGGCTGCCGGTGCACGGCGACGGGCCGGTGGTCGCCGCGCTCGCCGACGGACTGGCCATCGTCGACGACGAGTCCTGCGTACGGCTGTGGAACCCGGCGGCTGAGCGACTCACCGGCAGCACCGCACAGGACCGGCTGCACCGACCGATCCCGTTCCCGGTGCCACCCCCCGGACAGGTCGTGGACCATCAGCTGCCGGACGGCCGGTGGCTGCGGATCACCTCCGGGGAGCTACCGGGCTTCGTCGCCTCCCGGGTGGTCACCTTCCGGGACATCACCGACCAGCACCACCGCGACCACGACGTCGACCTGTTCATCGCGGTCACCAGCCACGAGCTGCGCACCCCGGTCACCGTGATCAAAGGGTACGCGGAGACTCTCAGCGACCACTGGGAGTCGTTGACCGACCGGGACCGACGGGAGGCCGCCCGGGTGCTGGGGCAGCGGGCCACCGAACTGGCCCGACTGGTCGACCGGCTACTCTCCGCCGCCAACGACTCGGGACCGGCAGTCGGCGCGCCGTCCGCCCCGTTCGATCTGGTCGAGACGCTACGGGCCGCGGTCGAGAATCTGCCCGCCGGACTGCGTCAGCGGCTCACCGTCGAGCTGCCAGACGACCTGCCGAAAGCGGTCGGAGACCGGGCGAGCCTGACCACCGTACTCACCGAACTTGCCACCAACGCCGACAAGTACTCGCCGTCGGGCAGCCCGATCGAGGTCACCGCCATCGCCGACGAACGCTCGGTGGCCTTGCGGATTAGTGATCGCGGCATCGGGGTACGTCCGGAACACGTGGAACGAGCGTTCGACCGGTTCTGGCAGGGCGAATCGGGCGACCAGCGCCGTTACCCCGGTGCCGGACTCGGCCTGTACCTGGTCCGACAGATCGTCGAGCGCCAGCACGGTTGGGTGTCCCTGCGGCCCCGTGACGGCGGGGGTACGGTCGCCGAGGTGCGGCTGCCCCGCAGCTGAGAGGAGGCGGCGTGACCTCGGCACTGGCGGGACGGGCATGGAGCGTGCTGGTACCGCACCATGCCAGCGGCGCCCGGTCCGCCCGTCACCAGCTCGCCCGGACGTTGGCCGACCGGATCCGCCCCGATCTCCTGTCCGACGTGATGACGGTCGTGGCCGAACTGGTCGGCAACGCCGTACGGCACGCCCGGCCGCTGCCGGACGGGATGATCCGGGTGACCTGGCAGCTGACCCCGCGCCGGCACAGCCGCACGGTCCTGCTGCGGGTGACCGACGGCGGGTCCGGGGACGTGCCGCAGGTCCGGACCGCCCCGTCGGACGCGCCCAACGGCCGCGGCCTGGGCATCGTCGCCGCCCTGGCTCGCCGGTGGGGGGTGGAACCCGTCGGCTCCGGCCGCTGCGTCTGGGCCGAGATCGGCGAGCCGGATCCGGGCTGAGCCGAGCCGGAACCGGGTCGCGCCCCACCTGGACCCGGGCGGATCCCTCGGCGGCGGGCCGGTTCCTCTAGGCTGTCTGGCCGTGGGCAAGCGCCGAAAGCAGGACCGGGCCGCCAGCGGCGGCAAGCGGGAGAAGATCCGCGACGTATTCGTGCCCCGGCCGTTCGCCGGGCTGGCCGACGAGCCGGACTGGGTCGCGCTGCGCGAACTCGTCCCGGCGGCCACCGCGCCGCTGACCCTCGAACCCGAGCTGGCCGGCAAGTACGCCGACCGGACGGTGACGCTGTCCACCGTACTGCCGATGGCGGCCCCGGCCGTAGTCCGAGCCGACGGCCAGATCATGATCGGGCTTCAGCGGCACGCCCAGTCCGGGGACGTCTCCCGCGACCTGGCGGCGGCGTTGCTGGCCGCGCTGGAGACCGAACCGGGCGGCACGGTGCCGGTGCCGCCGCTGCCCGGCCCCGGCCCTCGGCTGCAGGACGTGCTCGCCGACGGGGCGCTGACGGTCCAGGTGCACGACAGCTTCGCGTTCTGGGTGGAGCCCGAAGCGGCCGCCAACCCGGCGGTGCAGGCCTCCCTGGAGCGGGCCGACGCGTCCATCTATCCGACGACCCGGATGGCGGCGGCACCCGCCGCGTACTGGTGCCGGGTGGGGGAACGGGCGCACGTGCGCTGGGTGCTGCCCGGTGACGAGGACCGGACGCTGGACACGCTGGCCCGGCTGAGCGCCGCCGGTGACCTGCCGATGGGGCCGCAGACCCGGTTCGCCGGGATGTTCCGGGCCCACGGGCTGCTGGTGCCGGTGTGGGACCTGCCGTCCGGGCCGGAGGCCGCCGAGTGGGAGCAGCCGTTGGCCGAGTTCGCCGAGCGGCTCGCGGCGGCGGCCAGCGTCACCGATCCGCTCGACGCCGCCGCCCGCCGGTCCCGGCAGGGCCTGCTGGGCCGGCAGCTCACGCTGCGCTGACCCGGCAGCCGGTCAGTCGGGCCGGAGCGGATCGCGGACCAGCGGTGCCGACATGCACCGTGGGCCGCCCCGGCCGGACCCGAGCTCGGCGCCGGGGATCGTCACCACCTCGATCCCGGCCCGGCGCAGCTGTGTGTTGGTCGCCGTGTTCCGCTCGTACGCCACACACACCCCCGGGGCCAGCGCCAGAGTGTTGTTTCCGTCGTCCCACTGCTCCCGCTCCGCGGTGACCGGGTCCAGCCCGGTGCCGACCAGCCGGAGCCGGTCGATGTCCATCGCGTCGGCGGCGGCCCGCAGGAACGGCGCGGGTCCGGCGACCTGCAGGTCGCCCGAGGCGGTACGGATCACCGTGTACGCGGCGAGCTCCTCAGCCATCGGCGGGTACATCAGCACCGCGTCCACGTCGACCAGCGTGCAGATGGTGTCCAGGTGCATGGTCGCCCGCCGTTGGGTGATCGGCACCACCAGGACGGTGTGGGCCAGCCCGTCGCCGAGCACCCGCCGGGCCAGCCGCTCCACCCCGGCGGGTGTGGTCCGTTCGCCGACGCCGACGGCCAGTACGCCAGGGGCGAGCAGCAGCACGTCGCCGCCTTCGACGTGTTCCTGGTCCGGCCGGTGGATCAGCTCGGTCCCGGCGAACCGGGGGTGGTGCCGGTAGATCAGGTCGGTGAGCCGGCCCTCCCGGCGGCGGGCGCGCATCGCCAGGCTGGTCACCGCGACCCGGTCGCGGATCCAGACCGATGAATCGCGAGTGAACAGCAGATTGGGCAGCGGGTCGATGATGAAGTCGTGCTCGCGCAGCAGGGCATGCACCAGACCGGCCGGCCGGTCGTCGCGGCGGGGCAGTTCGCCACGTGCCAGGCCGGCGACGAGCACCCGGGCCAGCCCGGCCGGGTCGAGGTAGGCGAGCTGCTCGGCGACCCGGTCGCGCAGGGTCTCGCCCAACCGGCGGCCGGCCAGTACCGTCGCCACGGCCTCGGCGCGGGCCGGGGTGGCGGCGAGCGTCTCGGCGAGCAGTTGTTCCAGGTAGAGCACCTCGACGCCGCGCTCGCGCAACACTGCGGCGAACGCGTCGTGTTCGGCCTGGGCGCCGGCGACCCAGGGGATCGCGTCGAAGAGCAGGGCCCCGCTGTTGCGGGGGGTCAGCCGGGCCAGTTCGCTGCCCGGACGGTGCAGCATGACCACCCGGAGGTGGCCTACCTCACTGTCGACGTAGTGCGTCACACTCGCAGCCTATGGCAGTCGTTTGGCACCATCTGTTGAAAGAGTCGTGGGGTGAATAGGGCATTCATCCCTACTCACTCCGGCCTGGCGTCTTGCTTCAGTACCGGTGTCGCCACGTACGGTAGTTGGTAGTCCATCGTCCAGGGGACCTTTGCCGGAGGTCGTGATGACTGTCTTCCATGAGCGCCGCGTGCTGCCCGCCCAACGGGCGCTGCCCCACCGAGCGGACGAACGGGCCATGGAGGAGTCCCCACCTGGCACGCTGGAGGCGATCCGGCCGTCGCCGATGGAGTGGGCCCGACGCCGTCGGGCCGAGCGCGGCGCCAAGCGGATCGAGGCGGCCGGCGCCCGCGCGCTGAACCGCCTGGACCAGCTCGGCCCGTCCTGGCACGTGGTGAACTGGCCGCGTACCGACAGCCCGGATCGGGTGCTCGGGCTGGAGACCGCCGGCCGTGAGGAACGTGCCGGGTTCCTGGCCATCGGGCCCAGCGGGCTCTTCGCGGTCACCGTCGTCGACCACGGCCGCAGCCGGGTCCTGGTCGCCGGTGACGTGGTGCAGATCAACGGCAAGCGACCGACGTACGTCGCCGAGGCCCGCCGGGACGCCAAGCGGGCGAGCAAGGCGATGTCCGCCGCGGTCGGGCACACCATCCCGGTCGCCCCGGTGCTCACCTTCGTCGGTTCCGGGGTGATCAGCGTGTACGGGCTGCCCAAGGAGTGCATGGTCACCACCCATCGGGAGCTGGACCGGCTGCTCATCGCCGGGGGCACCCGGATCAGTTCGGCCACCGCCGAGAAGCTGTACCAGGTGGCCCGGCACCCGGAGACCTGGCTGAACGCTCCGTACCGCTCGGCGACCGACTACCGGTGGTACGGGGCCGGCCGTTCAGCCGCTGACAAGCCGACCAGCCGGCGGTAGCCTTCGGGACGAAGGCGCTGACGACCTCACTACGGCGTACGTCCCGCTGCCGACCAGCTTGTGACGACTGCACCCGTTCACCCCGGTCTGTCCGATCCGGAGCCTGCTCGGCATCAGTCGACGGACCCGGCAGAGACCGGATAGCGTTGCTGTTGTCCGGTTGAGTCAGGGGAGGCGCGGGTGGCGCACGTCGAGCTCTCGATCTCGGAACCGCTGGTCCCCCAGGCCCGCGAGCCGATCGAGCCGATGCGCGTGGACAACTTCCAGCTGTGGGTGGCCACCGCCGCTACCGCACTGGAGCCGTGTCTCGTCCTGCGCCAGGATCTGACCGTCGCCGCGATCTCCCGGTCCTGCTGCGACCTGCTGGGTCTCGGCGAACCCGGCCAGGTCGAAGGCCGGCCGCTGCTGGCCGGCCTGCGGCTGGTCGACTTCACCGCGCAACGCGGCGAGCTCGACGAGACCGAGATCGACAAGATCCCGCCGCTGCTCGCGCTCAGCTCCGGGCGGCTCGCCCGCGGCCTGCTGCGAGTCGACAGCGCCGCGGCCACCGCCCAGGGCGACGGCACGGTGGACGCGATCGCCACCCCGGTGTGGATCGGCAAGAAGGTGACCGGGTCGCTGACCTTCTTCGCACCGATCACCACCGCGTACTCGGCCGGATGACCGGCCCGCCGGTCGACGCCTCTGCCGTACGCTGCCCTCATGCTCGACCTGGACCTGCTGCCAGCGGAGTACGCCGTCTGCCGCCTACCGGCCGGGTCCTCGCTGCCAGCCGAATACCTGGCCGGCCCCACCGCCGGGGTCGTCTCGGTGACCTGGACCGAGGACGAGGTGTCGGTGATCTGCCGCACCGACCGGGTGCCGCCCGGTGCCAAAGTCGAGACGCCGTGGCGCTGCTTGCGGGTGGTCGGGCCGCTGGACCTCGCGCTGACCGGGGTCCTCGCGTCGCTCGCCGGTCCGCTGGCTGAAGCCCGGGTCAACATCGTGGCATTCTCGACCTTCGACACAGACTATCTGCTGGTGCCGACCGTCCGACTGTCCGAAGCTCTGGCTACGCTGACCGGCAGCGGCCACCGGGTCGCCGGCGCAGCCGTACCATGAGTTGGTGCTGTCCGCACGTCGACGGTCCTGGGTTGGCAGCCGGCACCCCAGCCGGCGCGCCGGCTGCGGACTGCTGCTGATCAGCGCGGCACTCGTCGGCGTATCGATGGTCGCCGGCTGCGGTCGGCCGCCCGGGATCGGCGCACCGACGGCGGACGCGGTGCCGGCACCGACCGGCACGCCGTCGCCGACCGTACCGTCCGGTACCTCCACACCGAAGCCGTCCAACCCGCCGTCGGCCACCCCGAGCAGCTCCCCGACGGCCGATGGCTTCCCGGTCGCCGTCGCCGTCGACTGCGCCGGGCGGCCATCCGCCGCCCAGGTGGTGGCGCTGCTGCGCCGCACCGACGGGCTGCTACCGGCCGGCGTCCAGGTCAGTGTGCCGGTGGCACCCCGCTGCGCCGGCAGTTGGCAGTACACCGTGGTGCAGATCCCGTCCAGGGAGCCGTTGCAGGTGGTCACCGAAGGGTCGCCGACCTCGTTCACGTTGGTCACCGCCGGTACGGACGTCTGCGTCATCCCGGTCCGGGTCGGCGCGCCGGCCGGGATCCGTACCCTCGCCTGCGAGTCGGTGCCGATCCCACCCAGCACTCCGTAAGCTGGCCGGCATGTCCGTCCCCGCGCCGACCCGATTCGCCTTCCTCGGCCCCGAGGGCACCTTCGCCGAGCAGGCTCTGCTGACCATTCCGGCGGCTCGACAGGGCGAGCGGGTCGCGGCGCGCAGCGTGCCGGAGGCGCTCGACGCGGTCCGGGCCGGCAGCGTCGACGCGGCCCTGGTGCCGCTGGAGAACTCGGTCGGCGGAGCGGTCGGCGTCACCTTCGACGAGTTGACCAACGGCCAGCCGCTCGTGATCACCCAGGAGGTGGTGCTGCCGGTCGACTTCGTGCTGGCCGCACCCGCCGGCACGACGCTGGAGCAGATCCGCACCGTCGCCGCCCACCCGCAGGCGTCCACCCAGTGCCGGTCCTGGCTGCGTCGGCAGGTGCCTAACGCCGCCGTGGTCGACGTACTGTCAAACGGCGCGGCGGCCGTCGGCGCGGCGGCCGGTGAGTACGACGCGGCGATCTGCGCGCCGATCGGTGCCAGCGGCCACCGACTGACCGTGCTGGCCGACAAGATCGCCGACCACGCCGACGCGGTGACCCGGTTCGTCCTGGTCCGGCGCCCCGGACCGCCGCCGGCCCCGACCGGCGACGACATCACCACCCTGGCGGTCTACATCGCCCACGACCGGGTCGGCGCCCTGCTCGCGGTGCTGATGGAGCTGGCCGTCCGGGAGGTCAATCTCACCCGGATCGAGTCCCGGCCGACCGGGGAGGCACTCGGCCGGTACGCCTTCTTCCTGGACTGCTCCGGGCACGTCGCCGACGACCGGCTCGGCGACGCGCTGCGCGGGCTCCGCCGGGTCTGCGCCGACGTACGGTTCCTCGGCTCCTACCCGCGACACGACTGGCCGCCGGCGGCCGGCGGCCGCACCACGGGTGGGCCGGCCGGCCGGCACGACGACGAGTATGCGCAGGCAGCCGCCTGGCTGGCCCGGATCCGCGCCGGCCAACTGGACTGAGCCGAGCGGACACCGCCAGCGGGGTCAGTCACCGGCGCGTCCCGCGCGTCGGCCGGGCTACTGGGGGATCTGGCCGGCGCCGCGCACCGGCGGCTCCTCGGACGGCTGCACGATCACGAAGCCCTGACCGGCGAAGCTCATCGTGAACGCCTCCCCGGTTCGCCGGCCCAGCAGCGTACCGATGCCCAGCTGCTCGGCCCGGTGGTAGCCGGTCTGCAGGCTGGCCGACCAGCAGACGGCGGCCTGCGGGTCGACGTAGGTCGGCTGGTCGACGGAGAGCACGACCGGAGTGCCCTTGGTGGTGATGGCGAGCCGGCCCTGCCCGGTGAAGACACAGTTGAACAGCCCTGCGGAGGAGGCGAAGCCCATCCCCTGAACCATCCGGATGTCGTACTGCAGCGTGGAGTCGAAGGCCAGCACGCTGGAGCCGTTGATGGACAGCGCGTCGCCCGGCTCCAGGTCGATCAGGTGCACGTCAGCGGCCTCGTTGGCGAGGAACACGTCACCCTGGCCGGTCAGCTTCATCAGCGGTACGCCTTCGCCGGTGAGCTTCTGCTTGATGAAGTTGCCGAGACCGCCGGAGCCGAGCGCCTGGAACTGCACGTGGCCCTGGTAGGCGACCATCGAACCGGTCCGGGCCATCGCTTCGCCGTTGAGCTCGATCTTCAGCAGCTTGGAGTTCTGCAGCCGCAACCCGGGCTGGGCGGACTCCTTCTCCAGGTGATCGGCGGAGAACAGGGCACTGCGCATGGGTTCCTCCTGGTCAGGTTGATCGACCGAAGGGTAGGTAACCCGCGCAACCGCACGTCATCGCCCGGCCGGACCATCCTGGGTCAACCCCAGCCCAGGTCGTGCAGCCGTTCGTCGTCGATGCCGAAATGATGGGCGATCTCGTGCACCACGGTGATCGCGATCTCGTCGACCACGTCGGCCTCGGTCGCGCAGATCCGCAGGATCGGGTGCCGGAAAATGAGAATCCGGTCCGGGAGTACGCCAGCGTAGTCCCAGCCCCGACTGGTGAGCGCGTGTCCCTCGTACAGACCGAGCAGCTCCGGCTCGCCCGGCGGGGTCTCGTCCTCGACCAGGATCACCACGTTGCTCATCAGCCGCAGCAGCTCCGCCGGGACCTCGTCCAGCGCCTCCCCGACCAGCTCCTCGAAGCGCTCGCGGCTCATGTCGACCGGCATCGGTCCATTCTGCCGCACCACCGGCTCCCCGAGGCGTTTCCGGGCCTGCAAGGGTATCGATCACCGGGCTTGCTCTGGTATCGATCCCGGGCTTGTCCAGGTATCGGCAAAACGCGAAATCGTCCGACGGTGCCGGACAAGCCCAGGATCGTCAGGGTGGAGTCGTGGGCGGGCGGTCAGACGGAGAGGCTGGCGTTCAGAGTGATCTCGGCACCCGGCGACAGCAGGCGGGAGATCGGGCAGTTCGCCTTCGCCGCCTCGGCCAGCTTCTGAAAGGTCTCCGGGTCGACGCCGGGCACCTCGCCCACCGTCTCCAGGTCGATCCGGGTGACGGTCATCCCGGCGTCCGTCTTGTCCAGGTGCACACTTGCGGTGGTCTGCACCGACGTCGGGGTGAACCCGGCGTCCGCCAGACCCTTCGAGAACGCCATCGAGAAGCAGCCAGCGTGGGCGGCGCCGATCAGCTCCTCGGGGTTGGTGCCCTCGCCCTCCTCGAAGCGGGACCGGAACGAGTAGTTCCCTTCGTACCCGCCCTTCCCGGTGCGGATAGTGCCAGAACCCTCGGTCAGATTGCCCTGCCAGCGGGCAGATGCGGTACGGATAGGCATGGGCATGACGCTAGCTCACCTCGATGCCCGACGCGACGATGCCCGTGCAAGGTCACCGAGGAGGCTAGGACCCGATGCCCGACGACGGCCGCCGCAGCGCGGAACCCGCCCTGCCCCGCCCGCCGGCCGACCAGCCGGCCGTGATCGAGCTCGGCGGCGACGCCACCCCGCCGGCCGACGGCCCAGGTCCTGGGTCCGGACCGAGCCCCGGCCCCGGCCCCGGCAGGTGGACCGCCATCGGTGAGCGGCTGTCCGGCGCGACCGCAGCCACCGCCTCGACCGTCGAGCGGGCCCGCGCCGCTGCCGGTACCCGGTTCGGCCCGGCTGGCCGCGGCAACCTGCCGAGCCTGCTGCTCGCCGCCGTCGGGGTGCTCGCCGCTGCCGGTTCGCTCGGCGGTGAGTGGCTGGCGTTCGAGATCCCCGGGGTCGACGTCGGAACCGGCAGTCCCTACGCCGCCGCTGTGCGGCTCGCCGACCTCGGCACTTTCGGCACCGGGTACCTGCTCGGCCTGCTGGCGTTGCTGGTCTGTGCGGCCCTGACGCTGTTCGGCTCCCACCGCAACCGCCCCGACACCCGGATCGCCGGGCTGACGATCGGCGCCGGGCTGGTCGCGCTGCTGGTCACGGTGATGCTGAACAGCGACGAGCTGATCAGGTCGTCGCTGCAGGTTCCCACCGAGATGGAGGTGCTGGTCAGCCGTGGTACTGCGGTGACCGCCGGCCTGGTCGGCGTCGGCGCGCTGCTGCTGGCGCTGTACCTGGCCGGGCGGACCACGGCCGGTCGTGGCGGCATCACTGGGAGTGGCGGTATCGCCATCGACGGCGGCGTCGACCCTGGTCGGGTGCCTGAGGAAAGCGGGCAGCCGACGACCGACGATCCGGCGCCCGCCCCGACCGACCTGCCGTGGAGTCGGCCACAGGACACCGCTGCGGAACCGGGCGGGGGTGCGCCCGCCGATCTGACGGTCGGGCCGACCGCCCCGTTCGTCCGGCCGGACAACCCGCCGCACCAGACGCCCCGCTGGTGAGCCGGCCGAAAACCTGCGCGCGGGTCGACGCGGTGGGCCGGTATCGTTGAATCCCGTGATCGATCTCCGACTGCTCCGTGACGACCCGGACCTCTTCCGTGCCAGCCAGCGTGCCCGCGGCGAGTCCGAGTCCCGGGTGGACGATCTGATTGCCGCCGACGAGACCCGCCGCGCGGCGGTGCAGGCCTTCGAGGCGCTGCGCGCCGAGCAGAAGCAGCTCGGCAAGCGACTGCCCCGGGCGGAACCGGCCGAGAAGGTTGAGCTGCTCGCCCGTACCAAGGAGTTGTCGGCCCAGGTGAAGGCGGCCGAAGCCGCCGCCACCGAGGCCGAGCAGACGCTGCGCCGGGCGCAGTTGGCCTTCCCCAACCTGATCGAGGCGGGTGCGCCGGCCGGCGGCGAGGACGACTACGTCGTCCTACGGGAGGTCGGCGAGCGCCCCGACATCGACAATCCCCGCGACCACCTGGCGCTCGGCGAGGCGCTCGGCGCGATCGACGTCGAGCGCGGCGCGAAGGTCTCCGGCAGCCGCTTCTACTACCTGACCGGCGTCGGCGCGCTCCTGCAGCTCGGTCTGCTGCAGCTGGCCATCGCCCAGGCCGTCGAGTACGGCCTCACCCCGACGATCACCCCGGTGCTGGTCAAGCCGGAGTCGATGGAAGGCACCGGCTTCCTCGGCGAGCACGCCAGCGAGATTTACCGGCTGGAAGCCGACGACCTGTACCTGGTCGGCACCAGCGAGGTGCCGCTGGCGGCGTACCACTCGAACGAGATCCTGACCCTCGACGGGCCGGTGCGCTACGCCGGCTGGTCGTCGTGCTTCCGGCGGGAAGCCGGGTCGTACGGCCGGGACGTGCGCGGCATCCTGCGGGTGCACCAGTTCGACAAGGTGGAGATGTTCTCCTTCTGCCCGCCGGAGCAGGCCCACGACGAGCATCTGCGGCTGCTCGCCTGGGAGGAGGAGATGCTGGCCAAGGTCGAGATCCCGTACCGGGTGATTGACGTCGCCGCCGGCGACCTCGGCACCAGCGCGGCCCGCAAGTACGACTGCGAGGCGTGGGTGCCGTCGCAGGGCCGCTACCGCGAGGTGACGTCGACGTCGAACTGCACCACCTTCCAGGCCCGCCGGCTGAACATCCGCTACCGCGACGCTGACGGCCGTACCCAGCCGGTGGCCACCCTCAACGGCACCCTGGCGACGACCCGGTGGCTGATCCCGATCCTGGAGAACCACCAGCAGCCGGACGGCTCGGTACGGGTACCGAAGGCGCTGCAGCCCTACCTCGGCGGCCGCGACGTCCTCGAACCCCAGGCCACCGCCTGACCGCTCCCGGCGCGGCGGCGCAACTGGGGGTACGGACGATGCGGGTGGACGTGCCGTTCCGGCAGTTGCCGGTCGACCAGTCCGACGTCAGGTACCTGCACGGCCCCGACTCGCTACGCCTACCTGGTGTCCCGGCCGGCCGGACCATCGAGTTCGACTGGACGGACAGCGCCGTCTACCCGGGTAGGTGCGCAAGTTCTGGGTGCACCTGCCGGCGCATTACGACCCATCCCGCCCTGCCGCCCTGCTGGTGTTCCAGGACGGCTGGTGGAACCTGGACCCGGCCGGCGATGTTGAACGAGATCATCCCGCAGGTGACAGAGCGTTTTTCGATCACCGATGACCCGGATCAGTGGGGGCTCTGCGGCATCAGCAGCGGCGGCAACTGCGCCTTCACTGTCGCCTGGCTGAGCCCGGACAGGTTCCGCCGGGTGCTCTGCTGCCTGTCCAGCTTCGTCCAGATGCCAACTGGCAACCTTTATCCGCAGCTCATCAGGGACACCCTAGGCAAGCCGTTGCGGATCTTCCTGCAGGCCGGACACCGGGACATCAACTGGAACGAATCGGATGACAACTGGTTCGCCAGCAACCTGCGTATTGCGGCCGCGCTGGCGGAAGCGGGGTACGACTTCCGGCTGGTGCTCGGCGACGGCGGGCACCACCCGAACCACCCTGGGGTACTGCTGCCGGATGCGCTGCGCTGGCTCTGGCGGCCGCCGGACCCCGGCTGAGTGACATCGAGTGGAGGGCTGGGGTACGTAATTCTTGCGGAACTACGTACCCCAGCCCTCCACTCGCCGGGTGATCAGCGGCACCCTTGCGTGTTCCGGTGGATCGTCGACGGTGACCGGGTGACCGGGTGGCCGGCGGATTTGGCGCCCGGTCAGTGTGCACGCGGTCTTTGCACGGAAGTCATGGTCAGGTCACGGTACGCGAGGTACGGTTGCTGACCCGTCGACCATGGGGGGATCAAGGAGGACAGCATGCCGCGCCCCGGTCTACCCAAGTTGATCGCGACCGACCTCGACGGCACTCTGGTCCGCAGCGACGAGACCGTCTCCGCGTACACCCATGAGGTGCTCGACCGTGCCCGCGACCTCGGCATCCCGGTCGTCGGGGCGACCGGCCGCGGACCCCGGCTGATCGAATTGACCCGCAACGACATCCGAGCCGCCGACTATCTGGTGATGGCCGGCGGCGGGCGGGTGGTCGACCAGAGCGACCCGACCGGCGTACGGGTGCTGCGCGACGAGCGGCTGCCCGCCGACGTGCTGGCCCAGCTGATCACCGAGTTGGAGGCGGCAGTGGGTCCGTTGATCGTGATGGTCGAAGCGTCCGACGAGCACGAGGCGCCGCTGTGGGGCGACTTCGACCCGCAGTGGCGCTACCCGGAGCGGTTCGAGGCCCGTACCCGGGAGCAGTGCCTGGCCACCGACGTGATCAAGGCGTTCGCCCGGACGCCGTCGCACGACGTGGACGCGCTGCTCGCCGCCGCGGTGCAGATCGTCCCACCGACGCTGGCGACGGTCACCCAGGCCGGGCTGGGCTTCATCGAGATCTGTCCGCCCGGCGTCGACAAGGCCAGCGGTCTGGCGGTCGTCGCCGAGTCGCTCGGCGTCGACCCGGCGGACGTGCTGGTCTTCGGCGACATGCCCAACGACCTGCCGATGTTCGCCTGGGCTGGGTGGTCGCGGGTGGCGGTGTCGAACGCCCACCCGACAGTACGCCGCGCCGCCGATGAGGTTACACTGCGTAATGATGATGACGGCGTAGCGATTTACCTCGACCGGCTACTGTCCGGAGATGGAAGTGCATCCACGTCTGGTCGCCACCGACCTCGACGGGACACTGCTGCGGCCCGATAAGTCGCTCAGTGCCCGGACCGCCGCCGCGCTCGACGAGTTCCAGCTGCGCGGCGGGCAGGTGGTGCTGGTCACCGGCCGGCCGGTGCGCTGGCTGCCGGCCGTCTACGAACAGCTACAGGCCCCGGTGCCGGCGGTCTGTGCCAACGGGGCCGTGGTCTACGAGCCGCGTACCGACACCGTGCTGCGCGCCGACCCGCTCGCCCCGGAGATCATGGCCGAGGTCGCCCGGCGACTGCGCGCCGAAGTCCCGGACGTGGTCTTCGCCGTCGAGGTGGATGATGGCCGGTTGATGCGGCACGGCACCGACTGGCCGGCGCACTGGAACAGCGATCACCCCACTGCCCGGCAGGTCACCGACTCGGCGGAGCTGCTCACCGCGCCGGCGGTGAAACTGCTGGCCCGCAGCAGCTTCACCGACGACCCGGAAGTGTTCGTCCGGATCGTCGCCGGAGCGCTCGCCGGGCTGGCCGAGGCCACCCACTCGTCGAAGTCCGGGTTGGTGGAGATATCGGCTGCCGGGGTCACCAAGGCGGCCGGGCTGGCCTGGCTCTGCGCCCGTTGGCAGATCGGTGCCGCCGACGTGGTCGCCTTCGGCGACATGCCGAACGACGTCCCGATGCTGACCTGGGCCGGGCAGGCGGTCGCGGTGGCGAACGCCCACCCGACGGTGCAGGACATCGCGGACGCGGTGACGGCGTCAAACGCCGACGACGGGGTGGCTGCCTACCTGGAGCAGTTGCTGGCGCAGAGTCAGAGGTACTGGCCGGTGCGGGTGCCGCCGCCCTCGCCCGGCTGACCGGCCTGGCCCGGCTGCCCCGGCATGCCGGGGATCATCCCACCAGGGCCGACCGGCAGTGCCGGCCGCCCGCCGGAACGCATCTGCTCCAGCTGCAGCCGCGCCGCCATCTGCTGGGCCATCAGCGCCGCCTGGATGCCGTGGAACAGCCCTTCCAGCCAGCCGACCAACTGGGCCTGGGCGACCCGCAGTTCACTCTCACTCGGGGTGGCGCCGTCCTCGAACGGCAGCGAGATCCGGGCCAGCTCCTCGCGCAGCTCCGGTGCCAGGCCGTCCTCCAGCTCGGTGATGGAACGCTGGTGAATCTCGCGCAGCCGCTGCCGGCTCGCCTCGTCGAGCGGGGCGGCGCGGACCTCCTCCAGCAACTGTTTGATCATGCTGCCGATCCGCATCACCTTGGCCGGCTGCTCGATCAACTGCGACGGGTCTTCCGGGTCGACCGGCTCGTCGCCGGCACCGGTGGCCCCGCTGGCGTCGCCGGGGGCACCGGTGCCGGCACCGCCGGCGTTCACCGTGCCGACCGGTCGCCCGTCCGGGCCGACCACCACCACCGCGCCGGGCCGGCCAGCCGCCGGGCCGGACTCGTTGGTCTCTTCCGGGGAGCCTGACGTCTCGGTCATAGGCTCCATCTTGACGCAGCACCAGGGCCGGCCGCTCGCCGGTCCCCCGATCACGCCGCCCGTCGGTCCCCGGTCACGCTGCCTGCCCGTCGGCGGCGTGAACCGGCAGATCACCTAGCATTGACTGGACGCAGTCGAGCGGGTAGAACGCCGAGTGGACCGTCGACCAGCTCGCCACCGTCGGCGCACTCCACCTGCGCGACCGACCGTCGTACCCATGGGAGAGGACCACCCCTGTGCCGCACATCGACCGCCGGCAAGCCCTGAAGCTGCTGGCCGCGCTCGGCGCCACCGGGCTGGCCAGTGCCTGCAGCGTCGGCGCGGGTGACGACTCGAGCGAAGACGACGGCCTGGTCAGCGACCGGCCGGTACGCATCGGCCTGATCGTCCCGCAGACCGGCGGTTACAAGCCGATCGGCGACGAGATGCTCAACGGCTTCCAGCTCTACCTGGACACCCACCAGCAGCGGCTGGGTGGCCGCCCGGTCGACCTGGTGATCGCCGACGAGGGGGAGACCCCCGAGTCCGGGCGGGCGGCGGTCGACTCGCTGCTCCAGCAGCAGGTGCTGGCGCTCACCGGGGTGGCCAACTCCGCGGTGATGCTCGCCATCCGGGACGCCGTGGAAGAGGCCCGGGTGCCGTTGATCGGCTCGAACGCCTCGCCACGCAGCCTGCAGAGCGTCGTCTACATCTGGCGCACCTCGTACGTCGCCGACGAGCCCGGCCTCGCCCTCGGCGGCTACCTGGCCCAAGAGGTGTCCGCCAACGGCGAGGTGGCGATCGTCGCCGCCGACCAGCCCGCCGGCCGCGACGTGGTGCAGGGGTTCCGGGAAGGCTTCGGCGCCAGCGACGACCGGATCTCCGGGGCGGTCATCTGGGCCAACGCCACCCCTAATCCGGGTCGGGACACCTTCACCGAGCCGATCCAGGAGGTGATCTTCCGGGATCCGGAGGCGGTCTACTGCCACTTCACCGGCTCGGCGGCTGTCGAGTTCATCCGGCAACTGCGCGACGCCGGCTTCGAAGGTCCGATCTACGGTCCGGGTTTCCTCACCGAGGGCAACGTCATCGACCAGTTGGGCGAGGAGGCAAGTGGCATCGTCACCGCTCTCAACTACTCGGCTGACCTGGACAATTCGGCTAACCTGCAGTTCGCTACCGGTTACCGCAAGCGGTACGGGGCGTCGCCGACAACGTACGCGATGTCGTCCTACGACGCGGCTCAGGTACTGGACAAGGCGATCCGGTCCGCCGGACCGGGTGTCTCGTCCCAGGAGCTGAACCTGGCGCTCGGTCGGGTGGGTCAGATCGACAGCCCGCGTGGGCTGTGGCAGTTCAACCAGCCGCGTACGCCGCAGCAGAAGTGGTATCTGCGTGAGGTGCTGCGCGACGGTCCGGTGCTGTCGAACGTGCTGATCACCGAGCTCGCCACGCTGGGCTGAGCGCCACGCCACGCTGGGCCAGGCACGCGCCGGGCTGGCCCGGTGCCGTGGTCAGCCGCGCAGTTCGGCGACGCAGCACTTCACGCTGCCGCCGCCCTTGTGCAGCTCGGTGAACTCGACCAGCAGCGGCTGGTAGCCGGCGGCGGCCAGCTTGCCGGCCATCCCGGTCGCCTCGCTGTTGACCACCACATGTCGGCCGTCGCTGATCAAGTTCAGCCCGAAGGCCAGCGCGTCGGACCGGTCGGCGATCACCGCGCCGGGGAACAACTGCCGGAGTACCCGTTGTGACGCGGGGGAGAACGCCTGCGGGTAGTAGGCGACAGTCTCGTCGTCGAGGGCGGCCAGCGCGGTGTCCAGGTGGTAGAAGTGCGGGTCGACCAGGCGCAACGACACGACCGGCCGGCTCAGCGTCTCCTGGAGCCGGCGGTGCGCGTCCGGGTCGGTACGGAACCCGTAGCCGGCGAGGATCGTGCCGCCGTAGGCCCCCGGGAGGTAGGTGAAGTCGCCTTCGCCCTCGTTGGTCTCGGTGGGCCGCACGTACCGCCAGCCGAGTTCCTCGTAGAACTCCCGATGTGCGATGGCCTCCGCGGCCCGCTGCGGATAGGTGAACCGGGCACCGAAGACGGTGCGGTCGACGGAAAATGCACCGTTCGCGGCGTACACCATGTCGGGCAGGTCGGCGCGGGCCGGCAGCAGCCGGACCTGGTGCCCGATACCGGTCAGCGTCTCGCGCAGCCCTTCCCATTGTTTGACGGCGAGTTCGGTATCCACCGGCAACTGCGGGTTCATCCACGGATTGATTGCGTACTCGACGGCGAAGTGCTCCGGCGGACACATCAGGTACGTCCGGGGCTGCCCGGCGGCAGCGCGCACGTGGGTCACGGGAACCAAGAGTAGGTATGCTGTCACACAATAAGAAGTCTTGATCGTTGCGCCTGAAGGGCTAGACGTTGCAGATCGACGCCGTGGATCAGCGAATCATTGCGTCGCTGGTGGCCGACGCCCGCTCGTCCTACGCGGACATCGGCGCCCGGGTGTCGTTGTCCGCCCCGGCGGTCAAACGCCGGGTCGACCGGCTGCGGGCGGCCGGGGTGATCCGCGGCTTCACCGCCGTCGTCGACCCGTCCGCCGTCGGCTGGACCACCGAGGCGTTCATCGAACTGTTCTGCACCGGGCGGACCACACCGGCCCAGATCGCGGCGGCCACCCGCCAGCACCCGGAGGTGGTCGGGGCGTACACGGTCAGCGGCGAGGCAGACGCCCTGGTGCACCTGCGGGCAGCCGACATCGCGCACCTGGAACAGGCCCTCGAACGGCTGCGGGCCGAGTCGTTCGTCACCGCCACGAAGAGCATGATCGTGCTTTCCCGGCTGGTCGACGCACCACCGCCGGTCGCCGTCCCCGACCCACCGGCCTGACCGGCCCGTGCCCGACCCTCTGACCTGTCCGGCAAGTGCCCGGTCAGGTCAGAGGTACATGCCGGTGCGGTGATCCCCGGTGTCGCCCCGGGACGGCTTGTCCCCGTCGCCGAAGAACCGCTTGCCACCGAACTCGCCGTGCAACCGGTCGTCCAACTCGTCGGCGAGACCGGTCATCACCTGCACCGCGAGCATCAGATGAGTGGGCTGGAAGTTGCGGCCGAACACCGGTACGGACGCCCACACCGTGTCGTTGGTGCAGTACAGCCGACCGATCGGCATCCGGTTGGTCAACTCGGACAGCTTCACGTACAACTGCTCGGTCGGCTCCACTTCGGTCAGCACCGGTGAGAAGACGTCCACCAGCGGTGGATTGTCCCGGATCCGGACGAAAACCATCGCCGAGCCGGCCCGGATCCCGATGTCGCCGTCCGCGTCCACGTGCAGGTGCTCCGGGGTGCTGCGCATCATCGTCGCGACCACCGTACGGACCCGATCGTCGAGCGGCAGCGCGTCACCCGGACCGTCGTCACCGTCCCCGGGCACCGGGTCGCCGGTCGGCAGCCCGAAATGGTCACCGAGGGACGACGCCGGTCGGGCGGTGCCGAGCGGCTCGACCTCGATCGGCGAGTCGCTGTCGTCGCCCACCGAGTAGACGACGAAGGCCGGATGCGGGGCACCGTAGACCTGGCGCAGCGTGTGGGTGATCACCGAGGCCAGCCGGGCGACGTCGGTGGTCGTCGTGGCCAGCCCGAAGTTGTCACCGCAACCCGGCACCACCCCGGGCGGCGACCAGCCGAGCGCGACCAGTTCGGCGACGGCGTCGCGGTCCATCCGGTAGTCCGGCGGCAGTGTGGCGTTGCTCACCGCCGACGCGGTCAACCGGTCCTGCAGGCCGATCGAGACATCCACCGAGTAGATCGCGTCGCCGGTGCCGGACGCTGTCGGATCGAGCGTGAGCTCCACCTGTGCACCGGCCGGCAGCGTCGGCAGCATGGCGGCCAGCGCGGCGGCGAAGTCCCGCCACGCCTGGGTCACCTTCTCCCGCAGGTCGGCCGTGCTCGGCTCGTCGAGCAGGAGCGGCTCGTGCGCCGCCGGTTGACTCCCGGACGCCTGATCCCCTGATGCCGGCACCTGCTCCCCCACGATGATCAACTCAGTCCCGTTGTGCGCACACCCTACCCAGATGAGCCACCACACCGGCTAGCCCCGGTTGCCGTCGGATAACCGGCACTGGCCGATCGCAACTCGCCGTACCGCCGCTGGCCTGCGCCTTCTCGACGTAGCCGGCGGATCGCAGCACGTGAGAAGGTGACAGCATGGCACGTTCCGCCCCCCGAGACGACGCCGGCGACCGCGACCTGCGGGTCGGCCGGCCGGCGACCAGCGCGGCCGGACTGCCGGGCGTCACCCATGCGCTGCGCGCCGGCGTCGCCCAGATGGGTGTACGCCGTACCGCGCTCACCCTGGCGCGGGTCAACCAGGCCGGCGGCTTCGACTGCCCCGGCTGCGCCTGGCCGGAGCCGGCCGCGCAGCGCCGCGCGCACGCCGAGTTCTGCGAAAACGGCGCCAAGGCGGTCGCCGAGGAGGCGACCCTGCGCCGGGTCACCCCGGAATTCTTCGCCGAGCACCCGATCAGCGAGCTGGCCACCCGCTCCGACCACTGGCTCGGCCAGCAGGGCCGGCTCACCCACCCGGTGGTGCGCCGACCGGGTGCCGATCACTACACCCCGATCAGCTGGGACGACGCGTTCCAGCTGGTTGCCGACGAGCTGCGGGCCATGGACACCCCGGACCGGGCCGCGTTCTACACCTCCGGCCGCACCTCCAACGAGGCCGCGTTCCTGTACCAGCTGTTCGCCCGGTCACTGGGCACCAACAACCTGCCGGACTGCTCCAACATGTGCCACGAGTCGTCCGGGGTGGCGCTGCTCAGCACCATCGGCATCGGCAAGGGCTCGGTGACCCTGGACGACCTGCACCGGGCGAAACTGATCCTCGTAGTCGGGCAGAACCCGGGCACCAACCACCCCCGGATGCTGTCCGCGCTGGAGCGGGCCAAACGGGACGGCGCCACCATCGTCGCCGTCAACCCACTGCCCGAAGCCGGGCTGATGCGGTTCCGAAATCCGCAACGCCCCGGCGGCCTGGTCGGGGCCGGCACCCCGCTGGCCGACCACTTCCTGCAGATCCGTATCGGTGGCGACCTGGCGCTGTTCCAGGCGATCGGCGCGCTGCTGGTCGCCGACGACGCGGTCGACACCGACTTCGTCGACACCCACACCAGCGGGTACGCCGAGTACCGCGCGGCTTGCGCCGGGCTCGACTGGTCGGCGGTGACCGCCGCCACCGGGCTGGACCGGGCCCAGATCGTCGAGGTGGCGAAGCTGTTCGCCGCCTCCGACGCGACCATCGTCTGCTGGGCGATGGGGCTGACCCAGCGGCAGGACTCGGTCGACGCCATCCGCGAGATCGTCAACGTGCAACTGCTGCGCGGCATGATCGGCAAGCCGGGGGCCGGCCTCTGCCCGGTGCGCGGACACTCCAACGTGCAGGGTGACCGCACCATGGGCATCTGGCACGAGCCGCCGGCCTGGCTGCCGGCGCTCGGCCGGCGACTCGGCGTACCGATGCCGACCGCGACCGGACTGGACACGGTCGGCGCGATCCGGGCGATGCGCGACGGCGAGGTACGTGCCTTCATGGCCCTCGGCGGCAACTTCGCCGCCGCCAGCCCGGACACCGACGTGACGGTCGCCGCCCTGGCGTCGTGCGCGTTGACTGTGCACGTGTCGACCAAACTGAACCGCTCGCACACCGTGCCCGGCGCGACCTCGCTGATCCTGCCCTGCCTGGGCCGCACCGAACGGGACCGGCAGGCCGCCGGCGACCAGTTCGTCACCGTCGAGGACTCGATGTCGGCGGTGCACGCCTCCCGGGGTCGGCTCGCCCCCGCCTCCGACCAACTGCTCTCCGAGGTGGCGATCGTCGCCCGGCTGGCCCGCGCCACACTGCCCGACTCGCCGGTGCCGTGGGAGGCGTACCAGGGCGACTACCGGGCGATCCGGGCGACCATCGCCGACGTCGTACCGGGCTTCGCCGACTTCGAACGCCGGGTCGCCGAGCCGGACGGATTCGTGCTGCCGCATCCGCCCCGGGACCGGCGGACCTTCGCCACCGCGTCCGGCAAGGCCGCGTTCACGGTCAGCCCGTTGACCGTGATCGAGGTGCCGCCGGGCCGGCTGCTGCTGCAGACCATGCGCAGCCACGACCAGTACAACACCACGATCTACGGGCTCGACGACCGCTACCGCGGCATTCGGGGCGGGCGCCGGGTGGTCTTCGTCCACCCGGACGATCTGACCGCGCTCGGCTTCACTGACGGCGACCAGGTCGACCTGGTGTCGGAGTGGTCGGATCAGGTCGAGCGCCGGGCCAGCGCCTTCCGGGTGGTGAGTTACCCGACGGCGCGCGGCTGCGCGGCCGCGTACTTCCCGGAAGCGAACGTGCTGGTGCCGCTGGACTCCACCGCCGCCGGGTCGAACACCCCGACGTCCAAGCAGATCGTCATCCGCCTGGAGCCGGCCTGACCTCGCCGTCACCGTAGGCACGGGCCAGGGCGGCCAACCGGGCACCGGCCTCTACCGGATCGGCGCCACGGCCGACGGCCAACCCCAACAGGTACGCGGTGACCGGCGCACCCGGTCGCAGCACGTTGTGCGCCACGTCGCGGGCCAGGTCCAGCACCACCGGCACCGGCACCTCGCCGGGGTCGAGCCCGAGTTCGGCGGCGGCTGACGCCACCCAGCTCGTCATCGTGTCGCTCATCGCACCCACTCCCGTGCCTGCCGGACGTCCTGGTCGGTGTCGCAATCGAACCACGGCGCCGCGCCGGTGCCGGACCAGGTCACCTCGGCGACGGACAGGCCACCGAACAGCGCCCGCATCGACGCCCCGACGAGGCCGCCGCCGCACTGCGCGGCGAGCCGGGCCACCGCCGCACGCAGCCGCTCGGTACGCCACACACCGCAGAGCAGTTGCCGCCGACCGGTGGCGTCGACGTAGAGCGCCCCGTCGACACCACCCGCCCGTACGGTCCGCGTCAACAGGTCCACCGCGTCGGCGGTGAGCAGCGGAAGGTCGCCGGCGAGCAGCGCGACCAGACTGGCCGGCTCGGCGACCAGACCGGTCGGCTCGGCGAACGCGGCCGGGGCGGTGAGCGCGGCGAGGCCGGCGGCGGTGGCGGCGACCGGACCGGCCCCGGGCGGCTCCTCGCGTACCGCCAGGACACCCGGCGGCGGGTCGGCCAGCGGGCCGACGACGACGCGCGGGTCGGCGCCCGCGACGGCGGCCAGCACCCGGTCCCGCATGGCCACCCCACCCACCGGTACGTCCGGTTTGTCGACGCCGCCCATCCGTCGGGCCGCACCACCGGCCAGCACCACCGCCGCGAATCCGGTCACGTCGCCGACGGTACCGCGAGGTGAAACCCGTCGGTGCGGTTGACATCGAAGCCGGCCGGCCGGGGCGTCCTTCCAGTATGGAGTTCAGGCTGCTCGGGAATTTCGAAGTGGTACGGGACGGTCGGCCGGTATCGGTGGGCCGGCGCCGGCAGGAACGCCTGCTGCTCGCCATCCTGCTGCTGGCAGCCGGTCGTCCGGTCGCCACCGATCGGCTGACCGACCTGCTGTGGGACGGTGCACCGCCGCCGAACGCCCGCGGTGCCGTGCACACGTACGTCGGGCGGCTGCGGGCCGCCCTGTCGCCGTACGGGGTGCGAATCACCACGAAGGGTGGTGGCTACGCGGTGCCGGCCGGGCAGGTCGACGCGACCCGCTTCACCGACCTGGCCCGGGAGGTCGCCGGCACCACCGACCCGGCCGAGCGGGTCCTTCTCGGCGGTGCCGCCCTGGCCCTGTGGCGCGGGCCGATCCTCGCCGACCTGGTCGACGAGCCGCTGCGGCAACGGCTCGGCGAACCGTTGCGGGAGCTGCGGCTCAGCGTCGCCGAGACGTGCGCGCGGTCGCTGCTCGACATGGGCCACCACGAGCGCGTGGTCCGCGAGCTCACCGACCTGGCCGAGCAGCATCCGGGCCGGGAGGCGCTGGTCGCGAGCGTGATGACCGCCCTGTACCGGTCCGCCCGGCAGGCCGACGCGCTGCGCCTGTACGACCGCGCCCGCAAGACCCTGATCGGCGAACTCGGCGTCGAGCCCGGCCCCGACCTGGAAACCGTGTACCAGCGAATCCTCGTCGGCGACCCGCGCCTCGAACGGCCGGCGGCCCCGGTGTACGCGGTCCGGGTCCGCGACCACTGGCTGCCGTGGAGCGTGGGCGGCCATCCAGCGCTGGAGTTCTGCAACACGTACGCCGGCTGGGGAGGTGAGCGGATCCCCGGCGCGGAGTGGCTGCGCAGCTACTCGTCGCTCGCTGTCTGGGCCGGCCATCAGGATCTGCTCGACGACAGCGTCGTCACCGGCCTGCTCGCCGCCGCCGCGCAGGATCCGGTCGGTGCCGCGACGGTGCTGGACGAGGCCCGCCAGCTGCGCGAGCGGCTCTACGTCTGCCTCACCGACCCGGCGGATCCGCGCGCCTTCGCCGCCGTCGCCCGGTACGTGGAGGACGCCGCCCGGGACGCGGTGTTCCGTCGGGGAACGGACGGGCTGGGCAGCTGGCACCCGTCCCGTCGGGCCGGGCTGAGCGCGCCGCTGCACGCCGCGGCCCGCAGCGCCGGCGAACTGCTCGCCGACCCGCGCCGGTCGACCGTGTGCGCCTGCCCCGGCCCGCACTGCGGCTGGTTGTTCCTCGACCAGCGTGGCCGTCGTCGGTTCTGCAGTCAGGCCACCTGCGGCCACCCGGCGGCGACCTGACCTCCTGGCCCACGTTCGGCAAGATCGTGGTGAGTCGATGGTGAGGGCCGCCCTCGAGACTCGGTCCATGCGTCGATTCACTTACCTCGCAGTGGCCACGGCCACCGCCGTGCTCCTCGCCGCCGTACCCGCATCGGCGGCCCTCGACAACGGTCGTCCACCTTCGGGCGATGACGACTGGGTGCCGGTGCCATCGGCTCCCTTCGAGCAGGAAGCCGGCATCACCTGTGACTTCCCGATCCGCGGCGAGCCCGTGCTGGACCGGGTGGTCAAGATGGTGCTGGCCACGTACCCGGACGGCTCGTCAAAGCGGGAGATCTACACCGGAGCGCTCATCTACCGGATCACCAACACGTCTACCGGGGAGTCGGTCGAGGTGGACATCAGCGGCACCTCGGTGCTGAACATCCGGCCGGGCGGCTCCTACTCCAACAACGTGACCTGGCGGGTCTGGGGCCCGATCCTGCTGGGCATGCACGGAGGAAAGGGCAACTATCCGAGGGGCATGTACGTCCCGAACGGCATCTACACCGTGGATGTCAGCAAGTCGGGGTACCGGACGCTGCGCTTCACCGTCGGCAGCGCGCACAACATCTGCGACGATCTTCAGCCCTGACCTGCGGGAGCCCAGCCCGGACTCCGCCAGCGGGAAACAACCACCCCCCGATGATCGTTGCCGGTGGTATGGACGATTCCGGGGTGAACGGACCCGACAGCGGAGACGAGACGTCCCACGCCGGCCCGGCCCCGGGCCGGCGTGGCGCGGTCCGGGTGGAACCGGGCCAGAAACGGGTCCGGGTGTACCTGCACGGTGAGGTGGTGGCCGACACGACCGCCCCGCTCCTGGTCTGGGAGAAGCCCTACTATCCGACCTACTACCTGCCGGCGGCGGACGTCCGCGCGTCACTCGTCGTGACCGGTGCCACCGAGCGGTCGCCGAGCCGGGGCACCGCCGAGATCCTCGACGTGGTCACCGGGGACGGCCGGACCGCCGCCGGAGCCGCCCGCCGCTACCCCGACTCACCGTTGCCGCAGCTACGCGACGCGGTACGGCTGGACTGGGCGGCGATGGACGACTGGCTGGAGGAGGATGAGCTGGTCTACACGCACCCGCGTGATCCGTACACCCGGGTAGACATCCTGGCCAGCAGCCGGCGGGTGCGGGTGGAGCTCGACGGGGTGACGCTGGCCGATTCCGGCTCTCCCCGGATCCTGTTCGAGACCGGGCTGCCGCCGCGCTACTACCTGCCCCTGACCGACCTGCGGCGGGACCTGCTGATGCCGTCGCAGACCCGCACCCACTGCCCGTACAAGGGTACCGCCGAGTACTGGTCGGTGCGGCTCGGCGAGCGGACGTACGACGACCTGGTCTGGATCTACCGCGCGCCGCTGCCGGAGAGCCAGAAGATCGCCGGTCTGGCCTGCTTCTACAGCGAAAAGGTCGACCTGTACGTCGACGGCGTCGCCCAGCAACGGCCGCGTACGCAGTTCAGCTGAAGCCGGCGCGACACCCCGCCGGCCGTACGTGCGGTGCGTGTCGTCCGGTGGTCACCTTCCCCTGCTAACTTCTGCCCGTGGCGCAGGCAGACGGATCAACCACGGCGGACGGAACCGGTTCCGGGGCAGTCGGGCAGCCGGCGGGCGGTGTCCCACGGGTCGTCCGCAACGACTGGTCGTCGGTGGCCGTACCCGATCTGGACAGCTGGCGGCCCACGATGACGGTGAGCGTCGTCATCCCGGCCTACAACTGCCAGCCCACGTTGGATCTGACCCTGGCGTCGTTGAGCCGGCAGACGTACCCGGCGGACCTGCTCGAGGTCGTCGTGGCCGACGACGGCTCGGACCCGCCGTTGACCCTGCCCGAGGTCCGGCCGGCGCGGACGAAGATCGTCCGGGTCGGCGCCGACGGCGAGGCCGGTTGGGGACGGGCCGCCGCCCTGCGCTGCGGCGTCGCGCACAGCACCGGCGAGATCCTGCACTGGCTGGACGCCGACATGATCGCCTTCCCCGAGCATGTGGCGGCCCAGGTCCGCTGGCAGCATGTGCTGCCGTACGCGGTCACCCTCGGTTACAAGCGCTTCGTCGACCCGGACGGCGACGGGCGGTGGCCTTCGGTGGAGACAGTCGCGCGGACGCTGGCTCGCGGCGCGGCAACGGACCTGTTCGGTGGCGACCCAGGTGAGCCGCACAGCTACGTCGAGCGGTACGTCAACCAGACCGACCAGCTGCGCATCGCCGACCATCATGCGTTCAAGATCCACGTCGGCGCGACCGCCGCGTTGCGCCGCGAGCTGTACCAGCGGGCCGGCGGGTTCGACGCGCAGCTGCGGCTGGGCGAGGACACCGAGTTCGGCTACCGGCTGGCCCAGGCGGGTGCCGTGTTCGTGCCGGAGCCGGCCGCGCGGAGCTGGCATCTGGGGCGGACCCACGTGATGCGCGCCCGCAAAGAAATCGCCCGTTGGAACCGCCCGTTCTTCGCCGACCGGATCCCGTACCCACGCAGCTGGCGCAAGGTGGGCGGGACATCCTGGTCGGTCCCGCTCGTCGAGGTGGTGACGGAAATCGGTGACCAGCCGCTGGAACGGGTACGGGCGGCCGTCGACTCGGTGCTGCGCGGCACCGAACACGACATCCGGGTCACCCTGGTCGGCCCGTGGGACCAGCTCGACGACGCGCGGATACGGGTGCTCACCGACCCGCTGCGCGACCTGCGACTGATCACCGCGACCTACCGGGGTGAACCCCGGGTCCGGCTGGCCGCCGAGCGGCCCGCCAGCGTCTTTCCCGCGCCGTACCTGCTGGACCTGCCGGCCGCGTACGGCCTGGCACCGGACGCCCTGCGCCGGCTGATCGACGTCGCCGACCGCCACCAGGCCGGTGTGGTCCGGGTCGGCGTCGGCGAGCCCGGAGCGGACCCGGTGCGGGAGGCCGGCGTACGGCTGTGGCGGACCGCGGCGCTCGGGCGGGCGCGCTGGGTGCGGTCCGCCGACGAGCCGCTGTTCGACGCGGTGACCTCGGTGTACGGGCACCGCGACGTGCCCGCCGAGGAGGTCGGCGTCGTGGATCTCACCCGGTTCGAGGTGGCCGACCTGGCGAACGGCATGCCCCGGCCGTCCCGGCGTCGCCGGACATCTGCCGCGCTGGTGCCGACGACGGTCGAGGTGGCAGGCGTACGGTCGCTGGCCAAGGCGACGGTGGTGGTTGCCTGGATGGCGGGCCGGCGGGTCCGTGCTCAGTGGGCCGGGTCGGCGGTGCGGCGCAGAGCCGGCCACAGCGGGTAGCGGTAGCGGGGCAGCAACGGCATCGACACCGTGGTCGAGATCAGCCGCTGGCCCCGGGCTTGCTGGTCGATCCAGCGATCGTCCAACTTCAGCGACACCTCGCCGGTACGGAACCGGCTCGGGTTGCCGGAGACCGTGTGGTTGGGGCGCAACCGCACGGTACGCCGGTCGACGAACGGCCCGCCGGCCGGCGGTGACACGATCTCCTCCGGCAGGCCGACGAAGCGGAGCAGACCTTCGACGGTGTCCCGGGGCTCGACCATGAAATCCTCGTACCGCAGCCGTCGGTGCCGGCCGGGAAAGGCACGGGCGGTCCGCTCGATCAGCAGGTTCCAGCCGAGCCACAGCCGGCTGCTCTCGGCCGGGCTGTGGTGGTGGGTCAGGCCGGGGGTCGAGGCATCGTGGTGGGAGGTCGTCCGGGACCAGGAGTACGCCACCGCCCGTGGGTCGCGCACCACGTGCAGCAGGTACGGCTGCACCCCGGCGACGCCCGACAACATCGCGGCGTCGGCGGGCGACTTGGACGAGTCGACGATCAACGTGGCCCCGGTGACGTCCGCGACGGCACGGTAGAGCGAGGCCATCAGCCGTCGGTAGCGCTCGACGTCGGGGGCGGGCCGGGTGCGTAGGAGGGTGGGCGTGTGGCGGACCCGCAGCGCGCGCCGCTGCAGCGCGTACACCTCGGTGGCCGACGGCGGGTCGTCCCCGTACGCGGCGCGGAGGATCTCCTGCCAGAGCGGGCATTCGGTGACCGGGACGCCGCAGCCGCACGGCCGGCGCTGCTGCAGCCCGCGGAGCCAGAGGTAGGTGAGTTCACCGACGGTGAAGACCGACTCGTACGAGTTCAGAATGTTGTCCAAGATGGTGGTGCCGCTGCGTCCCCACGCCGCGATGAACAGAACCTTGGTCACTCCGCTCCCTCCACAGGCTGCGGCCGGAGTCTAGCCAGGGGGCGGTGCCGGCCCGGTCCACTCCTCGGGCCTCGACAAGCCGGGCGCCGGGACGCGATGCCGGGTCGGTGCCGGTGCGTCGTCCGGTCGCCGAGGGTGTTCCCGACCCGTACGGATGATGACTACCCAGATTTCACCCAATGGTCGCTCACGGTCGCCATCGTCAGGCGTGATGTCCGATACCCCAGCCGTCAGCGTGGTCATCCCGACCCGCAACCGCCCGGACCTCGTGACCCGCGCCGCTCACAGCGCCTTAGCGCAGAGTGTCGAGGACATCGAGGTGATCGTCGTGGTTGACGGGCCCGATGCGGCGACCCGGTCCGCGCTCGACGCGGTCGCCGACGCCCGGCTGCGGGTGGTCGAGCTGTCGGCCAGCGGCGGCGCGCCGGCGGCCCGCAACGCGGGGGTACGACAGGCCCGCGCACCCTGGGTGGCGCTGCTCGACGACGACGACGAATGGCTGCCGCACAAGATCGCCGCCCAGCTCGACGTGGCCCGCAAGGCGTCCGCGCCGCTGCCGATCGTCGCCAGCCGGCTGGTCAACCGGACCCCACGGGCCGAGTTCGTGATTCCCCGGCGGCTACCGGATCCGGGTGAGCCGCCGAGCGAGTACTTCACCGTCCGGCGCGGATTGTTCCACGGCGACGGTTTCATCCAGACGTCGACGATCATGGCGCCGACCGAGCTGTTCCGCCGGGTGCCGTTCGATCCGACGGTGCCCCGGATGCAGGAGCTCGACTGGTCGCTGCGCGCGCTGAGTCACGACGACGTCGCGCTCACCTTCGCCGACGAGCCGCTGGTCATCTGGCATCAGGATGAGAACCGGCCACGGATCAGCCTGGACTCGCCGTGGCAGGCACAGTTCGAGTGGCTGCGGCGCAGCCGTCCGCTGATGACGCCCCGCGCGTACGCCGCGCTCACAATGAGCGTGATCAGCTCGATGGCGGCACCGACCCGCAGTGGCAAGATCTTCGCGACACTGTTGCGTGAGGCGCGCCGGCACGGGCAGCCGGGTACGTTGGACTACCTCACGTTCGCCCAGATCTGGCTGATCCCACCGGACCTGCGCCGTACTGTGCGGGACATGATCCTCAAGCGCCGTCGCCGCCAGACGCAGCCCGAGCAGTCGGCGGGGATTGAAACGGACGCGCTCCAGCGGTAGCTCCGCTTCACCCATCAGCTTCGCCCGTTTTGCAGTTGGGTTGACCCCGACCTCACCGACGTCTAGGAAACGCCTCGGCCACTCCACCAGCACCAGCTGCACCTCCGTCATCGTCGAGCTCCAGGTCGATCGGACAAGGCGGCGGCGGCCGCGCTGGTTGCCCGCCGCCGACGCACAAAGGCCGCCTGACCGGCCGAGACCCGGGCAGCAGACGGGCGGATGCAGAGGCCACGGCCAGGCAGAGTAGGGTTGGCCCTTGACGGGCCGTTAGCTCAATCGGCAGAGCTGAGGACTTTTAATCCTTAGGTTCTGGGTTCGAGTCCCAGGCGGCCCACTGTGTGAACAGGGAAAATAGTTCTCAATCAATCTTTGGTCCACCCTCTACCCGGCCAGACTTGCCGGATATGGTCCGTTATGCGGGGAGCACCCGGCGAACACCCCAGGCGCCCACGACCGTGTCGGCGTTGACGGCTGCAGCCCGGACTGCAGGGTGGTACGCAGTGCGGGGGAAGGCCGGGCCGGGTGAGCATGCTCGCCGCCGATTGCAACCCGGCCATTCCGGGCGGCTTCATTTAGAAGTTCGTCCACTACCGAGCTGCGGTTGCGCGTGATCGGCGACATCACGGCCGCACCGTCGGCGCACGTCTTGTCCGCTGGCCTCGGTCCTTCAGCAGCTCCGGGTACCGCTCGTCGTCGGGCGTCGCAGTCCAAGTACCAAACGCGCGTCATGCCGGTTCCAGATCCGTTCCCGTGCTTGGGCTTCGTGCACCGCCGCAGGCGGCGGCGCACGAACCCCTCGGCGTCAACGTACTTCCAACTCGTACAACGAGTACCCGTAGGTGCCCGATCTGGAGGTGCCGTACATGCGTACATAGCGGGCAACGAGCGACGGCACATCGACGACCAGGCTGCCGCCCGTCCCGTTGCTGGTGCTGAACACCGTCGTCCAGTTCACCCCGTCGCGGGACAACTCCACACGGTAGGCCGACGCGTGAGCGGACTCCCAGGACAGGCGTACCTCGGTAACGACCCAGTTTTCACCGAGATCAACTTTGATCCACTGCGGGTCCTGCCACGCGCTGCTCCACCGGGTGCTCCCGTCGCCGTCGACGGCGAGCTTCGCCGCCCAGTTCGTGCCCTCGATGCTGGATGCGGTCGCCGAGGCACCGAGGGCCAGATTGCGACCGCCCGAGTTCGTCCGCCCGCTGACCGGCGTGGCAGGGGCGGTCGTCCGGACCGGGGCCGGTGCCGGGGCGCTGGTCCGGTCCGGAGCCGGCGGGCCGGCGGTCGTCGGCCCCGGTGCCGGTTCTGTCCGGCCGACTGCAACCGTCGACGGCGCGGCGGCCGGGGTGGACCCGACCGGGGTGACCGGCGGGGTAGCCGATTCGACGCTGTCGGCCCCGGGCATGGCCGCCAGTGTCGGTGCCAGTGCGGTCGTCACCTGAAGGTCCGACGGGGGTGGCTCGGCCACCGCGTCGTCGGCATCCAGCATCTGCGTCGCAGCACCGCTGGCTAGCGCCACGATCGCGACGAATGCCGCCGCCACGAGACCAGCCCGCACATGCCGCCGGGTGTGCAGTGTGGCCGGCTGTTCGGCGGGTGCCGAAACCCGGAGCGGTACCGTGGGAGCGGACAGTGCCGGTACCGGCACAGGGATCAGAGCCGGCGGCCGGTCGGTGACCGGCTTCTGCCGCGTCGGGCCCGGGGTCACCAGCGACTCGGGCGTCCCGGCGTCCCGCTCGGTGATGGCCGCCGCCGGCCCGGACTCGACTTCGTCTGGTTCCCCAGCCCCGACTTCCGTCGGGGCCACCCCGGCGGGGACCACCTCAGATGTCGGATGAGCCGACGGCTCGGTGACGTCGTCAGTCTCAGGGTCGGCTAGACCGGCGTCATCTGCTCGCTGGTGGAGACGGTTGACGAGCGGACCGCCGGGCGCCGGACCGACTCGGTCGCCCGGCGCCTCGACAGGGGCCCACGCCTGTTCGCCACGCGCGGCGGGCCGAGAGACCGGTGCCGGCCGTTCGAGCAGGGCGCGCGCGACGGGCGGATTCGACACGACCGGCGGATTCGACACGACCGGCGGACCCGCAGGTACCGCACGATCTGGTAGGCCGCGCAGGGCGACTGCGTACCGGATGCCGGCCGTGACGTCCGGATGCTCGGCCTGTGGTAGGTCGGCGTACGCCCGCGCCGGATCACTGCGGTGCGCTGCTGGCGAGCGGGATCGCGTATGCCACATGCCTGCGGTGTCTCCGCCTGGATGGTCGTGGAGCCGGTCAGCAGGCACCATGACCTCGGCACCGAGGTAGTTGGCGAGCAACTGAAGGTTCACCTGGTCGATCTGCTCGACGTCCAGCCTGATCCGGACGCCACTGTGCGCCCATCCCGGCCGTTGCGTCGCGACCGCGGTGGCTACGAACCACACTCCGGCCGGGATGTCGAACAATCGGAACGGTCGGTCGGCGTCCGGGCCCCGACCGACCACGAGTACCGGGTCGGGCATGGGCGTGGTGGTCGACGGCATTGCGTCCCGGTGATGCACCTCGCCGGCAGCATCCCGCTTGACTCGTAGGTCCAGCGTCGACCGGATACCGAAGTCCGCCGGTCGGCCCGCCCGAGCCGATTCTCCCAGCGGCACCTCGACCAGTGCCGTCAGGTCGTCGTCCGAAAACGGAAACGCGCCGGTGAGCTGAACCGATCTCGGCTCGTCCCGCCCGATCCGCCGGGGCAGGACTGCTGACCAGTCACCGTTGGGCGGGCCGCCGTTGACCACCGCTGCCTGGAGCTGGTCGGACAGCCGTTGGCAGAACTCGCGTGGCACCGGATCAGCCGACAGCAACAGGATCGGCCGCCCGGCCCATCCATCGTGCGTCGCGACGATCTCGCCGAGCTCGCCCGGTCCTACCTCACCGGCCTGGGTCACCACCTGGTCACCGGCAGCGGAGCCAACCAGTACGGAGAACAGCCGCGGATCGGCCCGCCACCACTCGGGCGGTTCAGTTCCGTCGTTGACGAGCACGATGTCGGGCGCGTCGTTACTCGGTGCGAGGCCCAGCCCCAGGTCTCTCGCCACCTCCACCGGGGAGATGACGACCCGCCGACGAGCCGCGGCAGGCAGCCGGGCCAACAGTTCGTGTATCACCGACCGGACGTCGTCGCCTGGCGGGTTGCCGGGCACTCCGACGAAGACTTCCAGTCTGCCCGGATTCCACGGTCGGTCACGCACCACCGGACCGTGTCGGCCGGCGAACGGCGGGCGGACCCACAACCCGCACTGTACGGCCTCGACCACCCATCGCTCGTTCCACCGGTAGATGGTGGTCTCGGCCGGAGCGGATCCAGCAGAGGCCAGGCTGGCGAGCGCCTCGACCGGCCCTATCACCCGAGGCACCCCGGACGGCGGGAAGACAATCTGGCGGACGGGTTGCGGCCAGCAGCGTGCCGGTTCGGCGTCGACAGCGATCGCCACCGTCCGGCCAGCCGTGTCCAGCGTCGGCAGACCGGTAGCCATCGTGACGGTGCCGCGCCAGCGGTCACACAGTGTCCGGGTCAGCTCTCGGCAGACCATCGCTCCGGGGCCGTAGGGCACGACGATCAGGCGGGTACGGAGCTCGACCGGGAGGGCGTCGACCACTGCCGCCACCTCGTCCACATCAGGTGTCGGGTGACCGGGGCGCCCGACCAGCAGGACCGGCCGCTCCACATCGACCGGGATGGCGTAGGCCAGATCGTCCGGTCCCGGTGCGGTCGTATCCGGTCGCTGCGGATAGACCCACAGGCCAGCCGGGATCGCGACCCGGGTCAGACCGTGGCTGCCGCCCGCCGAGAGAGAATCTATGGTGGCCTCCCAGGCGGGCGCCGGGTGCCGCCGCCCGGCGGGAACCGGCGCTGCCCCCGGGCGGAACCGTCGGAACCCTTCGGCGGCGAACAGTGCAGCACCGGGAACCAGGAGTAGCCTACCGGCCGGGGCCAGCACCTCGGACCCGAGCTGTTCGGCGACCACCGCCGCCGGGGCCGGGCCCGCCACGCCGACCGCCGCTGAGCCGGCGCCGGCGACAGCCAGCATCGCCGAGGTGCGCGGGGGAACCGCGATCGGGAGCGACTCGGTAACCGCTCGCCAGTCCGCCGGTCCGCTGAGCTGCCCAACGACCGTTACAACGCCGGCGACCGGAGGGATCGACCGGGCCAGTTCCGCGATCGTCCCACCCTCGGCATCGCCGACGATGGCGACCGTGTCGCGGAGCCAGCGGAGCGCCGCCGAACCCGATGCCTGTGTTCGGTCCATCTGCATGTCGTCATCTCTGCTTCCGTCGCCGAACCTTGATCGGCCCGCATCGTCCGTGCCCGCCAGCAGGCTTCATCAACATGACGAACCGACCCTGCCCCGAGGTTCACGACCAGACTGTGATCTTGTCGGGCGGGCCGGTTCTGCGGAGCCGCGTTCGCCGAGCCCGATCGAGGCTGGTCGTTGGTGAGGGACTCAGGGGTCGACCACCGGTTGCTACCGGAATGCGGGCCAGTGCTCCGGCCTTCAGGCTGGGGGTGAGGCCCGCGCTGGGAGGGCCGCCAGGGTCCGAGCAGTGCTCTGAACCGGACGGTTCTGCTGCTCGATGTACTGCTTCACGTTGTTCGGTGGCGCGCCGCCGACGGAGCCCGCGAAGTACGAGCCCGACCAGAGTTCGTTGGCCCGGTGGTAGTGCTGCAAGCTCTGTGGCGATACCGTCCGTCACCACCGCACGGTACGGACTTCAAGCATGGCACCCACGCTTCTCGCCGTCCGGGCCGGCGGTCAGAGCAGGCCGAGCCGCTGCAGGTCGTCGGCGTGCTTGGTGATGAGGGCCGCGTCGAGGTGCGGGATGTCGTTGCCGGGGCCCACCTTGGCGGCCTCGACGGCAGCGCGGAACCTGTTGGTCGGCAGTCCGACTCCGGGGATCGGCGGGGTGGGCTCGGCGTACGCGTGCAGCAGCGGCAGGACCGAGTGCCGGCGCTGGCGTTCGGGCAGTCCACGCATGGCCGCGGCGAAGCGAATCAGCCACTCGTCGTGGTCCGCGATGCGCTGCACCGGATGGCCGGCAGCGATGAGCCAGTCCACGAAGGTGTCCAGCCCGATGCCGTCCTCGTGCGGGTTGAGCACGTTGAAGGTGCGGTACTCCCCGGTGACGCCCAGGGCGGTGACCGCCGCTGCGGTGAAGTCGACCGGCAGGCCGTCGTAGTGCGCGGGCCGGCGTTCGCCGTCGGGGCCGGTGCGGTAGAACGACGCTGGGGCGATGCCGGTCGCCAGGATGCTCAGCAGCAGGCGGGTGAACATGTCCGGGACGTTGAGCTGCCCGGCGTACCGGGAGTGGGCCAGGATGATGTCCGAGCGGAAGACGCTGACCGGCACGCCGCATTCCTCGTGGGCGCGCCGCAGGAGCACCTCGCCGGCCCACTTGCTTGCCGCGTAGCCGTTCGCGTAGCTGTCGTCGAGGACCCGCTCCGGACTGGCCAGCCGGATGTCTGCGTCCTCGTCGGGGGCCGAGGTCTGCGACGCGATGACGGCCACGGTGGAGAGATAAGCGATGCCCTTCACCCGTTCGCTGACAGCGAGGCGTACGAGCTCCGCCGTGCCCGCCACGTTGGGCCCGAACAGCTGCTCGTACGGGAGAATGTGGTTGACCAGGGCTGCGGCGTGCACGATCAGGTCCACTGTCTCGGCGAGTTCCTGCCACGCCGCACAGGGCAGACCGAGCCCGGGTTCGGCTACGTCGCCGGCCAGCACGCGCAGATGCCCGGTCAGTGAGCGGAAGCGCTCGAGCAGCTCGGGGTCGCCGGAGTCGAAGACCCGCTCGAGGCGCCGCGCGGCCTCGGCGTCGTCGGCGGCGCGCACCAGGCAGACGAGCGTGCCGCCCGTACGGGAGAGCCGGTCCAGCCACTCGAGGGCCAGGAACCGGCCCAGGTAGCCGGTCGCACCCATCAGCAGCACCACATCCGGGTCGGACGACGACGCCCGGGGGAGCGAGGGCGCCGCAGCGCGGATTGCCACACCGAGGAACTTGTCGAGGGTCAGATCGTCGGCGCGTACGCGGGTCGCGCTCGGGCCGTGCACGGAGGCGAACGTCGCCCGGCCGGTGTCTGATCCGGCAGCGGCGCGCTCGGCCTCGATCCAGGCCGCCACGGAACTCAGCGTGCCTGTGGCGCTGATCAGGATGCCGACCGGGACGGGGACCTCGAAGATGTCGCTCAGCAGTTGGGACAGGGCGAGGGCCGACAGGGAGTCGCCGCCCAGGTCGACGAAGCGGGCGTCCGGGGCGAGCGCCGCCGCGGGGCGGCCGAGGAGCGCCCGGGCGGCCTCACGCAGGGCGGGCAGCACGGGTTGCCCGGGGCCGGCGTCGCGCAGGGCGTGGATCCGCTCTGCCTCGCGTTCGGCGAGTTCCGTGTAGAGCGCTTCGAGGCGGGGGCCGTAGTGGGCCTTGAGTTTCGGGCGCAATGGCTTGCGGATGTCGGAGAGCAGCCCGTTGGCAGTGCTGAACGGAGTCGTCTCCACGAGAAAGTCACGCGGAACCTCGTACGCGTGCAGCCCGTGCTCCTGCCCGATCCGCTGCAGCGCCTGGCCGAGCGCTGTCGTGAGCGCCCGCTCGTCCAACAAGGACTCCAACGCTCTATCGGTGGGTACGACCACGGCGAGCAGGTACGGCCGTGCGCTGTTGCCGTAGACGTAGATCTGCCGGATCAGCGGGTCGGCCGCGAACAACTCCTCCACCCGGGACACGGCCACGAACTCCCCCTGCGACAGCTTCAGCACGCTCTTGGTGCGGTCGAGGTAGCCGAGGTGGTCGGGACCGTACTCGGCCATGATGTCGCCGGTGCGGTAGAAGCCGTCCTCGGTGAACAGGGTGGCGTTGAGCTCAGGGCGCTTGTAGTAGCCGGGGATGATGGTCGCCGTCCTCACCAGCAACTCGCCGCGGGGATAGGGGCGGTCGGTGGTGAAGTAGCCGAGGTCGGGGACGTCGACCAGGCGGTAGTCGAGCACCGGCGGGCGCAGCACCCGGCCGTTGACGAGCAGCCCGCCGGCCTCGGTCGACCCGAAGACGTCGTGCACCGCGAAGCCGAGGCAGGACTCCACGAACCGGCGCAGCTGCGGGCTCAGCGGGGCGGACAGCGACATCGCGCGGGTCACCCGGCCACCGAGGACGACCTCGCGCAGGTGGGTGAGAATCCGCTGAACGCCGTCTGAGTCGGCGGGCGTGACGCCGCGGCGGGCCTGTTCGCTGTCGTAGCGCTGGGCGAGCATGTCGCACAGTCGCGGGATGAGGAACAGGTCGGTGGGGCGGACAAGGGCGGCGTCCTCCAGGAAAGTGGACAGGTCGCTACGCGCGGTGAAATAGGCGGTGCCGCCCACGGCGAGCGCCTCGAACAGCACGATACGGCCGACGTTATGGCTCAGTGGCATGTAGTGGAGCCGGATGACCGCCATGTCTGTCGGCTTGGGGTCGAAACGCACCCAGTTGGCGCGGGTCATGCTCTCCGGGAACATGGCGCCCTTGGGCGTGCCGGTGCTGCCCGAGGTGTAGATCAGCAGCGACAGGGGGTCCTCTCCCTCCGGTGCCGCGTACGGCTCCGGGGCGGGCAGATTGCGCCCGCGATCGATCATCTCGGCGAGCGTGTGGACGACGATCAGGCTGCCGGTGAGCGCCGATCGCGCTGCGGCCACGGCCTCCCGGTGGTCGTCGATCGCGGCGTCGTGGTCGAGGACCAGGATCCGGCGTACGGACGTGCTGCCCGCCACCGCCGCGGTCACCACGGCGACCCGGTCGACGCTCGTGGCCACGATGAGCGGGGCGGCCTCGTCGAGGATCGGGCGCAACTGCTCGGCCGAGGAGCTCACCTGCAGCGGCACGCTGACCGCGCCGGTGTGCAGGACCGCGAGCTCGACTGTCGCGAGGTCGGCGCCGGGGAAGCCGACCGAGACGACGAAGGCGCCAGGGCGCAGCGGGGCGTCCGGGTCGTGTGACCAGCCGGCGGCGGTCGCGAGCACCCGCGACCACAGCTCGCCGTAGGTGATGGTGTCGAAGCGCGGCAGCAACCGGTGGGTGGTGCGCCTGGTGACCGGGTCGGTGACGGCTTCGCGGGCACGTTCGCCCAGGGCGGGACGGTCGGCGTACCCCGTGAAGCCGGCGGCCACGATCTGGGCCTGCGACAGGCCCGGCACCCGCATCGCGGCCGAGACCTCGGCACTGACCTGGGCCCGCCGGATCTGCTCGTCCCCGGCGACGAGCCGCTCGGTGAGGGTCTGCTCCGTGGTGGTCACATCTTCGGGGGTTTCCAAGTCAGCCTCTTGTCTGTTGTGCCGCCGGGGCGGCGGAGCTACGCCGGTCGGTGGCGCTGCGACCGGGTCGCGACGCCACATCGGATCGACCGACGGGGTTGAGGGTCCTGGACAGCGGTGTGACCGGCGGCGGTCAGCCCGTGAGCGACACTGGTAGGTGCAGGGGGGCGCGGAAGAAGGAGTTCACCAGCCAGTCGAGGTCGCCGGGCGCGATGGACAGCTTCAGCTGCGGGAACCGGGACACCAGACGGCCGAGGACGATCTCCAACTCGAGCCTGGCGAGCGCGGCGCCGACACAGTGGTGGATGCCGTGGCCCATCGCCAGGTTGCCCTGCGTCGAGCGGGTGATGTCCAGCCGGTCGGGGTCGGGGAACTTCTCAGGGTCGCGATTGCCCGAGGCCAGCGACAGGAGGACGAACTCGCCCTCGGGGATGACCACGCCGGCCACCTCCACCGGCTCGGTGGTGAAGCGAAGGCTGGCGGAGAGGCTCGGCCCCTCGAACCGCAGCAGCTCCTCGACCGCGCCGGCGGTGAGCGCGGGCTGGGCCTTCAACAGCTCCCACTGCTCCGGGTTGAGCAGTAGGGCCAGCACCCCGTTGCTGATCTGCTTGCTGGTCGTCTCGTGCCCGGCCACCAGCAGCAGCAACGCCATCGACACGAGTTCCTCGCGCGACAGCCGGTCCTCGTCGGCGCTGACCTGGACGAGCGCGGTGAGCAGGTCTTCGGCGGGCACGTCGCGCTTGGCGTCGCAAAGCCGGCCGAGGTAGTCGACGATCGAGTTGTAGGCCTGGCCGAGCTCCTCCGGCGACGCCGTGCCGCCGTACAGGGTGTCGGCCCAGCGGAAGAACTCCACCCGGTCGGCCTCGGGCACGCCCAGCAGCTCACCGATGACCGCGATCGGCAGGCGCCGCGACAGCGTCTCGGCCAGGTCCGCCGTGTCCCCTCCGGCGGCGACATCGTCGAGCAGTTCGTCGACGATGTCCTCGATCCGCGGACGCAGGCTTTCCACCCGGTGCCCGGTGAACTCCCGGCCGACCAGGTGCCGCAGCCGGGTGTGGTCCGGCGGATCGCTGTTGACCATGTTGGTGGTGAGGCCCGGCGGGAAGCCCGTGACGGCGCCGGTGAGCCTGCTGTGCCGGGGCATCAGCTCGCCGATGCGGTTGCCGTCCTTGGCCAGCCGGCTGTCGGCCAGCAACGCGCGCACGTCGGCGTGGCGGGTCACCAGCCAGGCGTTCATGCCCCGGTGGGTGGTCACGCGGCAGACCGGAGCCTGTTCGCGCAGCTGGGCGAAAACCGCGTACGGATCGCGGGTGAAATCGGGGCTGTAGACCTGCTCCGGCAGGGTTCGACCGATGGTCACCGAAGGTCTCCTGTCAGGTTCATCGTTTCGGGATCAGACGCGGCGGCAGTCGTAGACATCGAGCGGGACCCAGCGGTCGTCGTCCGGTGAGCGCACGAACGAGGTGATGGTGAAGTGGCCGTCATCGACCAGGCGGAACACGTCCCGGACCGTACGGCGTCCGCCCACCTCGACCACCGAGTAGGAGCCCGTGACGGTGAGCTCTCCGTTCTGCCAGCCCGCCGACGCCGCCGTGCCCTGGGTGCCGGAGTCGGCGACGTAGTAGATGTTGATGAGCCCGTCGAGCGGGTTCCAGCCGAAGATCCAGCGGCCGGACATGGTGCCCGGCCACGCCACATCGACGTTGAGGTAGTGCCCGCCCAGGGTCGGCTCGCCGTACATGTGCATGACCGTCGGCGCCGATCCGTCGGCCGGGGTCTCGCCCACGCACCTGGTGTGCCCGAGCAGGAAATCGAGGGCGCGCAGCTGCTCGGGCGGCGGCACGTCGGTCGGAGGCAGTACCGGGGTCTCAGGCATGGCGGCTCGATCCTGTCTGGCGGGCGACGATGCGGCGAAGCTACGCAGGGCCGTGGCGCCGCGAACAGGTCACGGCGCCACGGCGCGCTCATCGGCGGGTAATCGGCGACCGCCGGCTCAGAGCACATCCTCGAGCCACGTGTGCACTGTGGTCGCCGTCTTCTCCGGGAACTTCGACATCATGGTGAAGTGGTTGCCGGGCACGCTGGTGACATTCCGGACAGTGCCGTCGTTGGCTCGCAGGACCTCGTCGGGCTTGGCGGCGCCGGTCATGTACTCGGCCGCCCGGATGAGCAGGCTCGGCACCTCGATCGGCTGCGGCTTCCAGCCGTCGAACATGCTCAGGTAGCCGCCCATCGCGATGAGCTGATGGCCGAGCGGGGCGCCGCCCGAGGGCATCAACTCGTGCCGCCTGGCCTGCGCGCGCATGAAGTCGCGCTGCACGTCGATCACGAACTCTCCCGGCCAGTACGTGTCCAACATGATCAGCGCCGCGGGCGGACGACCGATGTCGCACAGGTACGCGGCGACGCCGTACGCGATCCAGCCGCCGGACGAGTGCCCGACGACCGCCACCGGGTCGATGCCGGCTTCCTCCAGCAGCACGTCGCCGTAGACGCGGAACAGGCTCGGCAGGTCGGCCGGCAGAGGCTCCCGCGCGGCGAAGCCCAGCGGCCGGACCGCGCTCACCTCGCGAGGTTCCGGCAGGCCCTCGGCGAACAGGGCGTACGCCGTGTCGATCATCGGCGCGATCGGGGGCACGATGCAGGCGAGGGCGGGCCGGGCGGCACCCTCAGCGAGCGACGTGGTCCTGGGCTGCCCGGCCGACTCACGGTCGGTGAAGCGTGGCATCAGCCGTGCGGCGGACGACAGCATGGTGACCGCCTCCTCGCCGCGCCCGGTGGCCACGGCCTCGGCGTAGAGCGAGGCCACGATGTCGTCGGCGGGGCTCGCCTGCTGCGCCGGGGGTTCCACCGCCACGGGGGCGTCCGGCTCGGGTACGGCGATCTCCTCGGCCAGGTGTCCGGCCAGCTCGTTGACAGTGGGGTAGTCGAAGACCGTGGTCACCATGAGCCGGGTACCGGTCGACGAGTCGATCCGGTTGCGCAGTTCGACCGCGGTCAGCGAGTCGAAGCCCAGGTCCCGGAAGGTGCCGTCGAGCGGGACGAGGTCGGCCGAGGAGTAGCCGAGCACGGTGGCCACCTGCGCACGCAGCACCTCGACGAGCGTGCCCTCACGCTCCTCGACGCTCTGCCCGGACAACCGGGTCAGCAGGGCGGCGGCGGTGCCGGCCACCTCGGCCGCGCGGGCGGGACCGCCGGCCGCCCGCCGGGTCCGGGTCCGGACCAGGCCGCGCAGCAGCGCGGGAACGCTGCCGTCGCCCCGGCGGGTGGCCGCCGGGTTCAAGGTGAGGGGCACCGCGACCGGCTCGTCGGCGGCCAGTGCCGCGTCGAACAGCGCCATGCCCTCCTCGGTCTTGAGCGGGCTGATGCCACCCTGGCTCATCCGGGACCGGTCGGCCGCGCCGAGGTTCCCGGACATCGCGCTGGCCTGCTCCCACATGCCCCAGGCCAGTGACGTCGCCGGCAGGCCTTGCGCGCGGCGCCAGGCGGCGAAGGCGTCCTCGAACGTGTTGGCCGCGTTGTACCCGCCCTGGCCGGGCGTGCCCAGCACGCCGGCGGCTGAGGAGTACATCGCGAAGTAGGCCAGATCGGCGTCGGCGGTGAGCTCGTGCAAGTTCCAGGTGCCGTCCACCTTGGAGCGCAGGGCGGTGTCGATCCGTCCCGGCGTGAGCGACCCGATCACGCCGTCGTCGAGGGCGCCGGCGGTGTGTACCACCGCGGTCAACGGATGCTCCACCGGCACCCCCGCGATCACCTCAGCCAACCCACCACGATCAGCCACATCACATTGCGCCACCGTCACCGACGCACCCGCCGCCACCAACCGCTCCACCAACTCCACCGGCGCCGCCCGCCGGCTCACCAGCACCACCCGCCGCGCGCCACGACGCACCACATGCTCCGCCGCAACACCACCCAACAACCCCGAAGCACCCGTCACCAACACCGTCCCCCCCGGATCCAACCCCCGCGGCACCCGCAACACCACCTTGCCCACATGACGCGCCTGCGACATGAACCGCAACGCCTCCACCGCACGCCGCACATCAAAGACACGCACCGGCGGCACACTCAACACCCCCGACGCGAACAAACCCATCAACCGCCCCAACAAACCACCCAACCGCTCCCGCCCGGCCTCCAACAACTGAAACGGCCGATAAACCACCCCCGGCACCGAATCCCGCACATCAGCCACACCCATCTCCAAAAACTGACCACTCGGCCTCAACAACCCCAAAGACGCATCAACGAACTCACCCGTCAACGAATTCAACACCACATCAACAACCGGAAACCGATCCGCGAACTCCAACGACCGCGACGACGCCAACCGATCCCGCGGCACCCCCAACGCCTCAACCCGACCCCACTTCGACGGACTCGCCGTCGCATACACCTCCGCACCCACCAAACGCGCCACCTGAACAGCCGCCATACCCACACCACCAGCAGCAGCATGAATCAACACCGACTGACCACGACGCAACCCCGCCAAATCCACCAACCCGTACCACGCCGTCAAAAACGCCACCGGCACCGCGGCGGCCTGCTCAAACGACCACCCATCCGGAACCCGCACCAACCCCCGGCAATCAACCACCACCACCGACGAGAAACCCTCACCAAAAAGCCCCGCCACCCGATCACCAACCGCGAACCCCGATACCCCCGGACCCACCTCCAACACCACACCCGCACCCTCACTACCCAAACTCGGCTCACCCGGATACATCCCCAACACCATCAACACATCACGAAAATTCACCCCCGCCGCACGCACCCCCACCCGTACCTCACCCACACCCAACGGAGCCACCCCCACCGGCTCCACCACCAACCCCTCCAACACCCCCGGCACCCCCACCGCCAACCGCCAACCACCACCTGCAGGCAGCTCGAGCATCTCGCCGAGCGGAGTGCGGCCGAGCCGGGCGACGGTCGCCTGGCCGGCGCGGACGGCGACCTGCGGCTCCCCCGCCGCCAGGGCCGCGGTGACCACCGCCGAGAGCACCGAGGCAGACTCCGCGGTGTCGTCGACGTCCACGAGCAGCAGCCGGTCCGGGTTCTCCGACTGCGCCGAGCGCAGCAGGCCCCACACCGGGGCGTACGCCAGGTCGGGCAGTTCGATGCGGTCCACCGCGACGCCGTTGCGGGTCACCACGACCAGGCGGGTCGCGGCGAGACGCTCGTCGGCCAGCCACGACTGCACGATGTCGAGCACCTCGGTGGTCACCGACCGGACCTGCGCGCCGATGGTGTCTCCCGGGGCGGCCACGCCGTCGAGGGCGTACACGATGATGTCGGGAGCCGTGGCCCCGCCCGCGACGAAACCGACCACTGCCTGCCAGTCCGGCAACGGGCGGATCGGGGTGCCGGAGGCGGACAGCGCGCGGGTGACCGGGGTGTCGCCCAGCGAGGCCCAGCGTCCCTCACCGGCCCGGGCGCCGGAGACCGGGAACGGTGCCCACTCCGGGCGGAGGAGCGACCGGTGGTGGCCGCGGGTGCGCGCCGCCGTCAGCTGATCGACGGCCACCTCGCGAGAGACGATCGACTCGGCTGTCAGCACGGGGCCGCCCTCGGCGTCGTACAGCCGCACAGCCACCGAGTCGGCGGACACTGTGGTCAGCTTCGCCCGGACGGCGGTGACACCGGCCGCGTGCAGGCGCACACCCGTCCACGCGAACGGAAGCCGGGCCGGGGAGCCCTCCTCCACCCGGCCGGCGGGGGCGAGCATCCCGTGCAGGGCCGCATCGAGCAGGGCCGGATGGATGCCGAAGCGACCCGCGTCCCCGGCCACCGACGGGGGCAGGACGACCTCGGCGTACACGTCGTCGCCGTGCTGCCACGCCGCGGTCAGGCCCTGGAACGCCGGGCCGTAGCGGTAGCCGCCGGCGGCGAGCCGGGGGTAGAGGTCGTCGACGGTCAGCGGCTCGACGCCGGAGGGCGGCCACGGGTTGGGCGCGACGTCCGGGGCGGGGACCGGCGCCGGGGCGAGGAGCCCGTTCGCGTGGCTGGTCCACTCGTCCTCGAGGGCCTCCTCGGCCGACTCAGGACGCGAGTGGACGGTCAGCTCCCGGGCGCCGTCGTCGTCCGCAGCACCGACCACGACCTGCAGCAGCACTCCTCCGGTCTCGGGCAGGATCAGCGGTGCCTGGAAGGTGAGATCCTCGATCCGGTCGCACCCGGCCGCCTCGCCGGCACGGAAGGCCAGCTCCAGCAGGGCCGTGCCGGGCACCAGGACGGCGCCCGCGACGCTGTGGTCGGCCACCCAGGGGTGACTGTGCCGGGAGATCCGTCCGGTGAGCAGGACGCTGCCCGAGCCGGGAACCGCGATCTCCCCGGTGACCAGCGGGTGCCCGGTCGCCAGCAGGCCGAGGGCCGCAGCGTCCTGGCGCGGGTTCGGATCGGTGAGCCAGAAGCGTTCCTCCTGGAAGGCGTAGGTGGGAAGGTCGACCACGCGCGCGCCGGGCAGCCAGGACGCCCAGTCGACCGCGACGCCCCGGACGGCCACCCGGGCGGCCGCGTCCAGCACCGTGCGGACCTCCGGCCGGTTGACACGGACGGACGCGATCCAGTCCGCCTCCGGCAGGCTCTCGTGCCCCATCCCGGTGAGCACCGCATCCGCTCCCAGCTCGAGGAAGGTCGCGCAGCCCGCGTCGGCGGCGGCCCGGATGCCGTCGGCGAACCGGACCGCCGCCCGGGCGTGCCGCACCCAGTACTCCGGGGACGCCATCGACGCATCTCCTACCGTGCCGCTGAGCATCGACACCAGGCCGATCGTCGGCTCGGCGAACGTCAGCGAACGCAACACCTCGGCGAACCCGTCGAGCATCGGCTCCATCAACGGCGAGTGGAACGCGTGACTGACCGTCAGCGCCCTGGTCTTGTACCCACGCCCCGCGAGTACCCCGGCGATCTTCTCCACCGCCTCCGCCGCACCGGCCAGCACCACCGCGGCGGGCCCGTTCACGGCGGCGATGTCCACGTCGGCGTGTCCGGCGAGTTCCGCCCGCACCTCGTCCTCCGGGGCGGCGACCGCCACCATCACGCCGCCGGGCGGCAGCGCCTGCATCAGCCCGGCTCGCGCGCTCACCAGCTGGGCGGCGTCCGGCAGTGACAGCATCCCCGCCACGTGCGCGGCGGCGATCTCGCCCACGGAGTGGCCACCGACCAGGTCGGGGCGCACCCCCCACGACTCGACCAGCCGGAACAGCGCGACCTCGAAGGCGAACAACGCCGGCTGCGCCCACCCGGTCTCGGCGAGTTCGGCGCCCGCGTCGAAGACGACGTCCTTCAGTCCCGGGCGCAGCAACTCACACGCCGAGTCGAAGGCCCCGGCGAACACGGGAAACGCCTCGTACAGCTCGCGGCCCATCCCGGCGCGCTGGGCGCCCTGCCCGGGGAAGAGCACGGCCAGTCCCCCGCAAGCACGTCCGGCCACGACCCCCGGCGTGGATTCCCCAGCGGCCAGCGCGGCCACGCCACGCAGCAGCTCGTCCCGGCTCCCGCCCAGGACCACACCCCGGTGCTCGAAGGCGGCCCGCCCGTTGACCAGCGAGAAGCCGATGTCGGCCGGGGACAGCTCCGGGTGAGCCGTCACGTGGGTCAGCAGCCGCCGCGCCTGTTCCTGCAACGCCGTCTCCGACCTGGCCGACAGCACCCACGGCACCACCGGCACCGCCGCCGACGGCGGCGGTGCAGCGGCGTCCGGCGCGGCCGGTTCGGGTGCCTGCTCCAGGATCACGTGGGCGTTCGTCCCGCTCGCCCCGAAGGCCGAGACACCGGCGCGGCGCGGTTCACCGGTCACCGGCCACGGCTGCGTCTCCCGCAGCAGCTCCACCGAGCCTGCGGACCAGTCGACGTGGCTGGTCGGGGTGTCCAGGTGCAGGGTCCGGGGCAGCACCCCGTGGCGCATCGACATGACCATCTTGATGAGCCCGGCTACTCCGGCAGCCGCCTGCGCGTGCCCGATGTTGGACTTCACGGAGCCGAGCCACAGGGGTCGCCGCCGGTTCTGGCCGTACGTCGCCAGGACGGCCTGCGCCTCGATCGGGTCGCCGAGCGCGGTGCCGGTGCCGTGCGCCTCGACCACGTCGACCTGATGGGCGGCGAGTCCCGCGCCGGCCAGCGCCCGGCGGATGAGCCGCCGCTGCGACGGGCCGCTCGGGGCGGTCAGCCCGTTGGAGGCGCCGTCCTGGTTGATCGCCGAGCCACGGACCACCGCGAGCACCTTGTGGCCGTGGCGGTGCGCGTCGGAGAGCCGTTCGAGCACCAGCCACCCCGCGCCCTCGCCCATCGCCGTACCGTCGGCCGACTCGTCGAACGGCTTGCACCGGCCGTCCGCCGCCAGCCCGCGCTGCCGGCTGAACTCGGTGAAGGTGGATGGAGTGGCCATCACGGTCACGCCACCGGCCAGGGCCAGCGTGCTCTCCCCGGAGCGCAGCGACTGGGCGGCCAGGTGCACCGACACCAGCGAGGAGGAGCACGCCGTGTCGACCGCGACCGCCGGGCCCTCGAAGCCGAACGTGTACGACACCCGGCCGGCCGCCACGCTCACCGCTCCGCCGGTGAGCAGCTGGCCCTCGTACCCTTCGGGGGCCGTTCCGAGCCGGGAGATGTAGTCGTTGTGGGTGACGCCCGCGAAGACGCCCGTACGGCTGCCGCGCAGCCCGGCCGGGTCGATGCCGGCCCGTTCGAGCGCCTCCCAGCCGGTGGTCAGCAGCAGGCGGTGCTGCGGGTCCATCGCGGTTGCCTCGCGAGGGCTGATCCCGAAGAAGACCGGGTCGAAGGCGTCGGCCCCGGTGAGGAAGCCACCCTCGCGGACGTACGCCGTGCCGGTCTGCTCGGGGTCGGGATCATAGAGGGCATCGACGTCCCAGCCGCGGTCGGCCGGGAACGGGGACACGGCATCGACACCGTCGGCCACCAGCTGCCACAGGTCCTCGGGCGACCGGACGCCCCCGGGGAAGCGGCATGCCATGCCGATGACCGCGATCGGCTCGGTGCCGCGGTCCTCGGCCTCGCGCAGCCGCTCGCGGGTTTCGTAGAGGTCGGCCGTGACGCGCTTGAAGTACTCGACGAGCTTCTGGTTCTCGGGCATCGGTGAGTTACCGCCAATCAGAGAGGCAGGCGTGGGTGCGGCCGGCGGAGGGTGCGGGGTCATCGGCCGAACTGCTCGTCGACGAAGGCGTAGAGGTCCTCGACGCTCGCGGCACGGAGGTGGTCGGCCACCGCCTCCGCCGGGTGCCCGGCCGGGCGGGCCAGCCGGGCGAGAAGGGCGTGCAACCGCGGCTCGACGGCCTCCCGGACGTCGTCGCCGCCGGCCAGCCCGGCCACCGCCGCCTCCAGCACGTTCAGGTGCGCCAGTACGGCGGCGACCGGGTCGCCGCCGTACTGGCCGAGCTCGCCGGCGAGATGGCCGGCCAGCGCGTGGACCGTCGGGTGGTCGAAGACGAGGCTGCTGGCCAGGGACAGCCCGGTGCCGGCGGTGATCCGGTCGCGCAGCTCCACGGCCGCCATCGAGTCGAAGCCGAGGTCGCGAAAGGCCTGATCGGTCTCGACGGCACGGTCGTCGGGGTGGCCGAGGGTGAGTGCCACCTCGTGCCGCACCAGGGCGAGCAGTTCGGCCTCGCGATCCGGTCCACTGCGGCCCCGCAGCCTGTCCAGCCAGGGGCCGGCGTGGTCGTCCGGTTCGGCGTCCGCCGGCCCGGTCACGGGCTCGAAGAGGCGGCTCGGCCGGGTGCTGGTGAACAGCGGCGCGAACCGGTCCCACGTCACGTCGGCAACGGTCACGCACGGCAGACCGGAGTCCAGAGCCGCGCGCAGGTTGCCGAGCGCGTCGGTCGTCGGCATCACCGGCAGGCCGTGCCGGGCCGCCTCCCGGACGGTGTCCGGCCCGGCGCTCATACCGCCGTCGGCCCAGGGGCCCCAGGCGATCGCGAGGGCGGGCAGGCCGGCCGCCCGACGCCGCTCGGCCAGGGCGTCGAGGTAGGCGTTGGCCGCGGCGTACGCGGCGTGCCCGCCGCTTCCCCACACCCCCGCGACGGACGAGAACAGCACGAAGCGGTCGACGGCGCCGGCCATGGCGTTCAGGTTGCGGGCGCCGGCCACCTTGCCGGCCAGCACCTCGGCGAGCAGGTCGGGGGTCGTCGCGTCGAAGGCCGTCGTCTCGATGCGGCCGGCGGCGTGGAAGACGGCTCCTAGAGGCCGGTCGGCCGGAACGGTGGCCAGCAGGGCGGCGAGGGCCTCCGCATCGGCGACGTCGCAGGCGGCGACGGTGGCCGTGGCGCCGAGCGCCGCCAGCTCGGCGACCAGCTCGGCCGCGCCCGGCGCGGCCGGCCCCGAGCGGCTGGTTAGCAGCAGGTCCCGGGCGCCGCGGCCGGCGAGCCAGCGGGCGACGTGGGCCCCGAGACCGCCGGTGCCCCCGGTGATGAGCACGGTTCCGGCGGGCTCCCAGACGCCGGTGTCCGGGGCGGGCGGCTCGGGCACGGCGATCAGGCGCCGCGCGTACAGGCCGTCGGAGCGGACGGCGACCTGGTCCTCCCCGGTCGCGCCGGCGAGGACGGCGGCCAGGCGCCGGCCTGCGGCAGGGCTGAGCAGGGCGGGCAGGTCGGCGAGTCCACCCCAGCGCCCGGAGTACTCGAGGGCGGCCACCCGGCCGAGGCCCCAGATCATCGCCTGGTCCTCGTCGGCGGCGGTGTGCACGGCCTCCCGGGTCACGCACCACAGCGGCGCGTCGCGGCCGGTGTCGCCCAGCGCCTGCACGAGGGCCATGGTGAGGGCGAGACCGGCGGGTGCCGTGGCGTCCCCGGGATCGGCGAGGGCCAGCAGGCTGAGCACGCCGGCCGCGTCCCCGGCCGTGGTCAGCAGAGACGCCAGATCGGCGCGTGCGGAGCCGGGCGGGATCGTCAGGAGCTCGGTCCGGGCGCCGGTCGCGGCGAGGCCTTCGATCACCGTACGGGCCCAGCTGTCCCGCTCCGCTGTGAGAGCGGCCGGCACGACGACCAGCCAGGTGCCCGCGAGCAGCACCGGAGTACCCGGGTCGGAAACCGGCGTCCACCCGACCCGGTAGCGCCGGGCCGAGGACGCCGGAACCCGGGGCTGTGCGTCGTACTCGAGCCAGAAGCGCTCGTGCTCAAAGGCGTAGGTGGGCAGGTCGACCGTGCGGCCGCCCGGCAGCAGGGCCGCCCAGTCGATGGCCGCCCCGCGGACAGCGACCCGGGCGGCCGCGTCGAGCACCGCGAGGGCCTCGGGGCGGGTCGCCCGTACGGACGGGATCCACGCGGCGTCCGGCAGGCTCTCACGGCCCATCCCCGCCAGCACCGCGTCCGGGCCCAGCTCCAGGAACGTGGTGCAGCCGGCCTCCTGCGCGGCCCGGATCCCGTCGGCGAACCGGACCGCCTCGCGAGCGTGCCGCACCCAGTAGTCCGCCGTGGCCACCGCCGGGTCGCCGACCGTGGCGCTGAGCAGGGACAGCACGGGGATCCGTGGCTGGTGGAACGTCAGGGAGCGCAGCACGTCCCCGAATGCCGCCAGCATCGGCTCCATCAGCGACGAGTGGAAGGCGTGACTCACCCGCAGCGCCTTGGTCTTGTACCCCTGGGCGGCCAGTCCCTCGGCCGCCGCCCGGACCGCGTCCGCGGCGCCGGCCACCACGACCGAAGCGGGCCCGTTCACCGCCGCGATGTCCAGGTGCGGGTGAGCGGCGACGGCCGCGCGTACCTCGTCCTCGGTAGCCGCCACGGCGGCCATCGCCCCGCCGGCCGGCAACGCCTGCATCAGGTGCGCGCGGGCCGAGACAAGCCGGGCGGCGTCCTCGAGCGACCACACGCCCGCCACATGGGCGGCGGCTATCTCGCCCACGGAGTGACCGCCGAGCACATCCGGGCGTACGCCCCAGGACTCGACCAGGCGGAACAGCGCCACCTCGAACGCGAACAACGCGGGCTGCGCCCAACCGGTCTCGGACAGCTCGCCGCCACCGGTGAAGACGACGTCCTTCAGCCCCGGCCGCAGGTGCGCACAACCCGCGTCGAAGGCGGCGGCGAAGACCGGGAACGTCTCGTACAGCTCGCGGCCCATGCCCGTACGCTGAGCGCCCTGCCCGGTGAACAGGACACCCAGTCCGCCGCAGGCCCGTCCGGTCGCCACACCCGCCGCCGGCTCCCCGGCGGCCAGACCGGCCAGTCCGCGCAGCAGCTCGTCACGGTCGGCTCCCAGCACCACACCGCGGTGCTCGAAGACCGCCCGGGTCCGCGCCAGCGAGAACCCCACATCCTGCGGGGACAGCTCCGGACGGTCCGTCACGTGCGCCAGCAGACGGTCCGACTGAGCGCGCAGCGCCTTTACCGACCTGGCCGACAGCACCCACGGCACCACCGGCAGGGGCTTGCCGGTGACGGCCTCGGACCCGGCTTCGAGGGGCGGTGCCTGCTCCAGGACGACATGCGCGTTCGTGCCGCTCGCGCCGAACGAGGACACCCCGGCCCGGCGCGGCTGTCCGGTCTCGGGCCAGGCCTTCGCCTCGGTCAGCAGCTCGACGTCGCCGGCGCTCCAGTCGACGCGGGTGGACGGCTCCTTGACGTGCAAGGTCTTCGGCAGTACGCCGCGCCCGATGGCGTACACCGTCTTGATGACCCCAGCGATCCCGGCGGCCGCCTGGGTGTGACCGATGTTCGACTTGAGCGAGCCCAGCCGCAGCGGCCGTCCCGCCGGCCGGTCCTTGCCGTAGACGGCCAGCAGCGCCTGCGCCTCGATCGGGTCGCCGAGCGCGGTGCCGGTGCCGTGCGCCTCGACCAGGTCGACCTGGGACGCGGCGAGGCCGGCGTTGGCCAGCGCCCGGCTGAGCACCCGCTGCTGGGCGGGGCCGCTGGGGGCGGTCATGCCGTTGGACGCGCCGTCCTGGTTGACCGCGCTGCCCCGGACGACGGCGAGCACCCGGTGGCCGAGACGCTGGGCGTCGGAGAGCCGCTCGACCACCAGCCAGCCCACCCCCTCCGCCATTGACGTGCCGTCGGCATCGTCGGAGAACGCCTTGCACCGCGCCTCGGCCGACAGTCCGCGCTGCTGGCTGAAGCCGATGTACAGCGTCGGGGTGGTCATCACCGTGATGCCGCCGACCAGCGCGAGCGAGCACTCGCCGCCCCGCAGCGCCTGCGCGGCGACGTGCAGCGCGACCAGCGACGACGAGCAGGCGGTGTCCACGGCCAGCGAGGGGCCCTCGAAGCCGAACGTGTACGACACCCGCCCGGACAGGATGCTGGCCGTCGCGCCGCTGACGGTGTAGCCGGACAGCTCGGCCGGAGCCCGGGAGAGCCCGATGACGTGGTCCTGGCCGTTGTTGCCGACGAAGACGCCGGTCTGGCTGCCCCGCAGCGAATGCGGGTCGAGCCCGGCGCGCTCCAGCGCCTCCCAGGCGGTCTCCAGCAGCAGCCGCTGCTGCGGATCGGTGGCGACGGCTTCCTTCGGGCTCATTCCGAAGAAGGCGGCGTCGAAGTCGCCCGGGGCGTCGAGGAAGCCCCCTTCGCGGACGTACGACTTGCCGGGCCGGCCCGGTTCCGGATCGAACACGTCGTCGATGTCCCATCCGCGGTCGGCCGGGAAGCGGGAGATCGCGTCCACGCCCTCGTCGACGAGCTGCCACAGCTGCTCCGGGGTGCTGACCCCGCCGGGCAGCCGGCAGGACATACCGACGATCGCGAGCGGCTCGTTCTCGCGCTGCTCGACGACCCGCAGCTGCTCCCGGGCCTCCTTGAGGTCGGCCGTCACCCAGCGCAGGTAGTCGACCAGCTTGTCTTCGTTCGTCATCTGCCCTCATTCCTTCGTCCGGACGGCGGCCAGAGTGCGGGGAAGCGGCGGCCGGGCGGTCACGCCCGGCTACGTCCCAGCTCGTTGTCGATGTAGGCGAAGATCTCGTCGGTCGTGGCGGTCCCGAGGTCGGTGCCCGTCTCCGGCTCGGTCGCGGGATCGGCCGCCGGCCGGTTGCGCAGCCAGTCGGACAGGATCCGGCGCAGCCGCTCGGCCACCGCGTCGTCACCCGCCGCGGGCGGCCCGGCGGGGACAGCCGCCAGCGCGGCCTCGAGCCGGTCGAGTTCGGCCTGGGCGGGCAGCACCGGCCCGGACGCCTCCGGCACCAGCTCGGTCAGCAGGAACCGGGCCAGCGCGCGCGGGGTGGGGTGGTCGAACACGAGGGTGGCCGGCAGTGTCAGACCGGTGGTGGTCTTGAGCCGGTTGCGCAGCTCGACCGCGGTCAGTGAGTCGAAGCCCAGGTCACGGAACGCCTCGTCGGTGGGCACGAGCTGGGCGGAGACGTGCCCGAGCACCGCGGCGGCCTGCCCGCGGACGAGGTCGACGGCGTACCGTTCCCGGTTCTCGCCGAGGAGCTCACCGAGCCGGTCGCGCAGGGAGGACGGCGAGGCCGGCGCGGCGTCGGCGGTCCGCCGCGCCGGAGCCTTGACGAGGGCCCGCAGCAGCGGCGGAACCGGGGAGCCGGAGGCTCGTACGCCGGCCAGGTCCATCCGCATAGGGAGCACGAACGCCTCGTCGAGCGTGGCCGCCGTGTCGAACAGCGCCATGCCCTGCTCGAAGGTGACGGGCAGGAGGCCGCCGCGGCGTGCCCGACCGGCGTCGGCACTCGCCAGGTGACCGGCCATGCCGACGTTGTGCGGGTCGGCGCTGGCCTCCCAGGCGCCCCAGGCCAGTGACGTGGCGGGCAGCCCGAGGCTGCGCCGACGGACGGCCAGGCTGTCGAGGAAGACGTTCGCTGCGGCGTACGCTCCTTGCCCGCTGCCGCCGAGGGTTCCTGCGGCCGACGAGAACATCGCGAACATCGCCAGATCGGTGCCGGCGGTGAGCTCGTGCAGGTTCCAGGCCGAGTCGATTTTCGGGCGCAGTACGGTGTCGAGCTGCTCCGGGGTGAGGCCGGCGACGGTGCCGTCCCGCAGCACCCCGGCCGCGTGCACCACCCCGGTCAGCGGATGCTCGCCGGGGATCGCGGCCAGGACCGCGGCCAGCGCCGCCCGGTCCGCGGCGTCACAGGCGGCGACGGTGGCCCGGGCACCCAGGGCGGCGAGCTCGGCGACCAGCGGTGCGGTGGTGCGGGCCTGCTCACCCCGGCGGCTGAGCAGCAGCAGATGGCGCACGCCTCGCGCCGCGAGGTGCCGGGCCACGTGACCGGCGAGCAGACCCGACGCGCCGGTGATCAGCACGGTGCCGTCGGGGTTCAGGTCACCGGACCGCTCGGACCCGGTCGCCGGCACGAGACCGAGCCGCGGCACGGACACCTCCCCGGAGCGGACGGCGGCCTGGTACTCCTCGGCCGCCACGGCGGCGGCCACCGCGCGCGGCAGCACCTCCAGCGACGTGTCGTCGTCGTCGATGTCGACCAGCAGCAGCCGGTCCGCGTTCTCGGACTGGGCCGAGCGCAGCAGCCCCCACAGCGGCGACTGGACGATGTCGAGCGGTTCCCCGTCCCCGACCGGTACGGCCTCCCGGGTCACCACCAGCAGCAGTGAACCGGCGAACCGCTCCTCCGCCAGCCAGTCCTGCACCAGCCCGCTCACCCGGGTCAGCAGCCGGCGGGCGGCCCCGGGCACGTCGGTGCCCTCGAAGGCGCCCCCGAGCGTGTCGACCGGCAGCACCACGAGGTCGGGCACCCGGTCGGCGGAGGCCAGCGAGGACCAGTCGTCGTGCCGCCGCACCGAGCTGTCGTGGCGGGTCAGCGAGACGGTGACCGGCGAGTCACCGAGCACCGCCCACTGGCTGTCACCCGGGACGGAGCTGCCCAGGGGCAGCGGCACCCAGTCGAGCCGGAACAGGGACCGGTGCCGGCGGCCGGAGGCAGCCGGGGTGGCCTCCCCGGAGACCTCACGCAGCAGCAGGGCGTCGGCGGAGACGACGAGGTTGCCCGCTTCGTCGACGGCGACCAGCGTCAGCGAGTCGGCACTGGTGAGCGTCATCTTGACCCGCATCGTCACGGCGCCCTCGGCATGCAGCTGCACCCCGGTCCACGTGAACGGCAGCCGCAGCACCTCGTCACTGCCCTGCGGCCGGGCGGAGATCAGCGAGTGGAACATCGCGTCGAACAGGGCCGGGTGCAGTCCGAACACGGCGGCGTCGGCGCGTCCCGCCGGCGGGACGGAGACCAGGGCGAAGACCTCTTTGCCACGGACGTGCACCTCGCGCAGCCCCTGGAACGTCGGTCCGAAGGCGTACCCGGCGACGACCAGCTGCCGGTAGCACTCCTCGGCGGCGAAGGGCACCGTGTCGCGCGGCGGCCAGGTCAGCAGGTCGGACGGATCGGGAGCGGCGGGGGTCGCGGTGGCCAGCCAGCAGGTCGCGTGCAGGGTCCAGTCCTCGTCGAGGCCGTCGCCGGTGGGCTCGGGACGGGCGTGGACGGTGAGCTGGCGCTGCCCGGTGTCGAGCGGCGCGCCGATCACCACCTGCAGGGCGGTGGGGACGTCCGGGTCGAGCAGCAGCGGCGCCTGGACGGCCAGTTCCTCGACGCGGGGACAGCCGACCCGTTCGGCGGCCCGGAAGGCGATCTCCATGAAGGCCGTACCCGGAACGATCGTCATGCCGGACACCACGTGGTCGCCGAGCCAGGTCTGGTCGTGGACGCTGAGCCGGCCGGTCAGCAGCAGTCCGCCGCTGTCGGGCAACGGGACCTCCGCGGCGAGCATGGGATGGCCGGTGGCGACGAGGCCCAGTGAGGACACGTCACCGGCCGGGGCGGCGGCCTCGATCCAGAAGCGCTCGCCCTGGAAGGCGTACGTGGGCAGGGCGACCAGCCGGGCGCCGGCGTACAGCGGTCCGAAGTCGACCTCCGCGCCGTTGACGTGGGCCTGTGCCAGGGAGAGCAGAAAGCGGTCCAGGCCGCCCTCGGAGCGCCGCAGCGTGCCCCAGCTGTGGGCCTCGACGTTGCCTTCGTCGAGGAGATCCTGCACCGCCATCACCAGCACCGGGTGCGGGCTGGCCTCGAGCACCAGCCGGTGCCCGCAGGCCAGGGCTGCCTTGACCGAGTCCTCGAAGAGCACGGTCTCGCGCAGGTTGCGGTGCCAGTAGACGGCGTCGAGGTCGCCGGTCGAGCGCTCGTCGCCCTCGACGCAGGAGAAGAACGGGATGCTCGCGGCGGTGGACTGCACCGTGGCGAGCAGGCCGGCGAGCTCGTCGCGGATCTGATCGACCTGGGCGGAGTGGGCGGCGTAGTCGACGGGGATCAGCCGGGCGGTGACCCCGTCGCCCACGAGCACGGCGCGCAACTCGTGCAGCGCCTCGACCTCGCCGGAGACGACCACGGTCCGGGGACTGTTGATCGCGGCGACCGAGATGCGGCCGGCCCACGGCAGCATCCGCGGCTCGAGCTCCGCCCGGCCCAGCTGCACCGACATCATGCCGCCGAGGCCGGCGAGCCGCGTGAGGGCGCGGCTGCGCAGGGCCACGACCTTGGCCGCGTCGTCGCGGGAGAGTGCCCCGATCGCGCAGGCGGCGGCGATCTCGCCCTGGCTGTGCCCGACCACGGCGGCCGGTTCGACCCCGTACGAGCGCCACAGCGCGGCCAGCGACACCATCACCGCCCACAGCGTGGGCTGCACAACGTCGACGCGGCCGAGCATGGTGTCGTCGGTACCGCGCAGCACATCCACCGGTGACCAGTCGATCCACTCCGACAGCGCCAGCGAGCACGCCATGAACTCTGCGGCGAAGACCTCGGAGCTGTCGAGCAGCTCGGCGGCCATCCCGGCCCACTGCGAGCCCTGCCCCGGGAAGACGAAGACCACGCCGCCGCCACTGACGGCGCGTCCCTCGACGAGACCGGCTGCGGACTCGCCGTCGGCAAGGGCACGCAGCCCCAGCAGCAGCTCGGCGCGGGTCCGGGCGACCACCGCCGCCCGGTGGTCGAAGACCGCCCGGCTCTCCACGAGCGAGCGCCCGATGTCCCGCGGGGCCAGCTCCGGGTGCTCCTCGGCGAAGGCGTGGAGCCGGGAGGCCTGGGCCCGCAGCGCCTCCCTGGTACGGCCGGACAGCGTCCACACCACCGGCAGGTCCCCGGGCGGGGTGGCCGGCTCCTCGGCGGGCGTGCCGGGTGCCTCTTCGAGGATCACGTGGGCGTTGGTGCCGCTGATACCGAAGCCGGACACGCCGACGCGCCGCGGCCGGTCGCTACGCGGCCAGTCCCTGCGCTCGGTCAGCAGCTCGACGCCGCCCGACGACCAGTCCACCTCGGGGGTCGGCTCGTCCGCGTGCAGGGTGGGCGGCAGCACCCCGGCCCGCAGCGCCATGACCGACTTGATGACGCCACCGACACCCGCCGCGGCCTGGGCATGCCCGAAGTTGCTCTTGAGCGAGCCGAGCAGGAGCGGGGGGCCGGTGCGGTCCCTGCCGTACGTGTTGAGCAGCGCGCCGGCCTCGATCGGGTCGCCGAGCGGGGTGCCCGTGCCGTGGGCCTCGACGGCGTCCACGTCGGCCGGGGCCAGGCCCGAGACGGCCAGCGCCTGCCGGATGACCCGTTCCTGGGAGGGACCGTTGGGGGCGGTCAGGCCGTTCGAGGCGCCGTCCTGGTTGACCGCGCTGCCCCGGATCACGGCCAGCACCCGGTGGCCGTGGCGCTGGGCGTCGGACAGCCGTTCCAGCACCAGCCAGCCCACGCCCTCGGCGAGGCCGAACCCGTTGCTGCCGGCGGCGAAGGCCCGCGACCGGCCGTCCGGCGAGAGCGCGTTCTGCATGCTGAACTCAATGAACTGGGTGGGCGTGCAGATGATCGAGCAGCCGCCGGCCAGGGCGAGCGAACACTCCCCGCCGCGCAGCGCCTCCGCGGCCAGGTGCAGCGAGACCAGCGACGAGGAGCAGGCAGTGTCGACGGTCAGCGCCGGGCCCTCGAAGCCGAGCTCGTAGGAGACCCGGCCGGACATGATGCTGGCACTGGTGCCGGTGAGCCGGTAGCCGGACAGGTCGCCGGCCGCGCCGGACAGCAGCAGGGCGTGGTCCTGACCGTTGCTGCCGACGAACACTCCGGTGTCACTGCCGCGCAGTCCGGCCGGGTCGAGACCGGCGTGCTCCAGGCCCTCCCACGCCGTCTCCAGCAGCAGCCGCTGCTGCGGGTCCATGGCCAGGGCTTCCCGGGGGTTGATGCCGAAGAAGCCCGCGTCGAAGCGGTCGGCGTCGCGGACGAAACCGCCGCGGCGGACGTACGAGCGCCCGGGCAGCCCGCGAGCGGGGTCGTAGAACGAGTCCACGTTCCAGCCGCGGTCCCCCGGGAGGTCGCCGGTGGCGTCGACGCCGTCGGCGACCAGCCGCCACAGCTCCTCCGGCGACCGCACGTCCCCTGGAAAGCGGCAAGACATGCCGATGACGGCGATGGGCTCGTCGACGGCACGGGCAGCGACCGGCCGTACGGTGTCCGGGCCCGCGTCGCCGAGCAGCAGCGTGCCCAGGTGCGCGCCCAGCGCGGCGGCGGAGGGGTGGTCGAAGACGACGGTGGTCGCCAGGGGCAGGCCGGTGACCGCTTTGAGCCGGTTACGCAGCTCCACCGCGCTCATCGAGGCGAAGCCGATGTCGCGGAAGGCCCGGGTGACCGGGACCGCCCGGGTGTCGGCGAAGCCGAGCACCGCGGCCGCCTCGGCGCGCACCAGGTCGAGGAGCACCCGGGCGCGATCGGCCGGGTCGAGCCCGTTGAGCCGCTGGGCCAGCGCGGACGACGACTGGGCGACGGCGTCGACCGTACGCCGCAGGGGTGTCTGCACAAGGCCGCGCAGCAGCGGCGGCACGGCGCCCCGGACCCGGACGCGGAACGGCACCACGACGGGCTCGTCCACGGCGACGGCGGCGTCGAACAGGGCCAGGCCCTGGGCGGTGGAGGTCCACCGGCCCCAGGCGATCGACTGTCCACGCAGTCCGGAAGCCCGTCGTCGTTGTGCGAGCGCGTCGATGAATGCACTCGCGGCGCTGCGCTCGGCACGCCCGGGGGCGCCGAGCACACCGTCGACGGTGGAGAACAGCACGAAGGCGGTCAGCGCCGAGCCGCTGGTCGCCCGGTCCAGTGCCCCGGCCGTGGCGATGGAGTCGGCGGCGTGCACGACGGCATCGGGCGCCACGGCGGCGACGAGGGCGGCGAGCGCGTCTTGGTCGGTGAGGTCGCAGACCACGACCTCGACGCCGGGCTGGTCCTGGTCCGATGTGCCGGCCAACACCACGCGTTTCGCGCCCCGGGCCGCCACGTGCCGCGCGACCTCGGCGGCGCGGGTGCCGGCGTCGCCGGTGACCAGCACGGTGCCGGACCACGGCGCGTCCGCGGCACCCGCCGGGACGCGGGCAAGCCGGGGAACCGTGGCGGTCCCGGCGTGGCAGGCGACGTCGTCCTCCCCGGCCGCGAGGGCGGCGGCGATGACCGCGGCGATCGGCTCGTCGGCGGAGCCGGTGTCCAGCAGCAGGATGCGGCCCGGGTGGGCGGCCTGAAAGGACCGGACCACGCCGCGTCCGGCCGCCTGGACCGGATCGGGCAGCTCGGCCCGGGCGTCACGGGTGCGGATGACCAGCGTCGTCGACTCGGCACGCGGGTTCGCCAGCCAGGAGCCGAGCAGCGTCCGCAGCTGCTCGGTGACCTGGGCGGCGTCCTCGGCGCCGGTGCCGTCGAGCGTCGGCGCGGCGAAGACGGCGTACCCGGCGGCCGGCCCGGTGAGGGAGTCCACCAGCGCCGCCGGATCGGTCCAGGTGACCGGCTCGTCACCGGCTTCCCCGGGTACGGCCAGCGGCCGCATTCGCACCCCGAACAGCTCGCTGGCGGGATCCGGGGCCAGGCCCGCCTCGGTCACCTCCCGCATCACCAGGGCGTCCACGGTCGCCACGGGCTCACCGGCCACGTCGGTGGCCAGCAACGCGATCGAGCCGTCGGAGCGCGGGCGCAACCGGATCCGCAGCGCGGACGCACCGGCGCCCAGCAGCCGGACACCCGTCCACGAGAACAGCATCCGCATGGCGCCGCCCTCCTGGGGACGGGCGGCGATCAGGGCGTGGAACGCGGCGTCGAGCAGGGCGGGGTGCAACCCGAAGCGTCCGGCGTCGGCCGCGATGTCCTCGGGCAGGGCGACCTCGGCGTAGATGTCGGTGCCGTGCGACCACACTGCCCGCAGCCCTTGGAAGGAGGGCCCGTAGCCGTATCCGGCGGCGGTGAACCGCCCGTAGAGGCCGTCGGTGTCCACCGCGGTCGCAGCGGCCGGGGGCCACGACGTCAGCTCGTCGGTGGGGGTGGCTGCGGCGTGCCCGAGCAGTCCGGTGGCGTGGCAGGTCCACTCGTCGCCGCCGGCCACCGCGCCGGGGATGTCGGGGCGGGACCAGACCGCCACGGAGCGTCGGCCGTCGTCCTGAGGGCCGCCGACGAAGACCTGCACCGCGACGCCGTCGTGCTCGGGCAGCGTCAGCGGCGTCTGCAGGGTCAGTTCCTCCACGGTGTCGCAGCCGGCCTGATCGCCGGCCCGGAACGCCAGCTCAAGGTGGGCGGTGCCGGGGAGCAGCGCGGCACCCAGCACGACGTGGTCGGCCAGCCACGGATGCGTACGGCGGGAGAGCCGCCCGGTCAGCAGCAGCCCGTCCGGCTCCGGCAGCGCGATCGCTGCGGTGAGCAGCGGATGATCCAGCGGCGTGAGCCCGAGCGAGGACGCGTCGCCGCTCGTGGACCCGGGTTCGAGGCGGAACCGCTCGTGCTGGAAGGCGTACGTCGGCAGGGGCACCCGTCGCGCGCCGGTGCCCTCGAACACCACGCCGAGGTCGACCGGGGCGCCCTGCACGTGCGCCTGGGCCAGGGCCAGCAGGAACCGGTCGCGCCCGCCATCGCCACGGCGCAGGGTGGCGAGCGGGACGGCGGTGGCGCCGGTGTCGTCGATGATGTCCTGGACCGCCATCGCCACGACCGGGTGCGCGCTGACCTCCAGCATCAGCCGGTAGCCCTGGGCGAGCGCGGCCCGCACGGCCTGTTCGAACCGGACGGTCTGGCGCAGGTTGCGGTACCAGTGCCCGGCGTCGAGCCCGGCGGTGTCCATCCGGTCGCCGGTGACGGTCGAGAAGAACGGCACGTCGCTGGTGACGGGTCGCAGGGTGGCGATCATCTCCTCGATCCCGGCACGGTGCGGGTCGAGCTGGGCGGAGTGGGCGGCGACGTTCAGGGTGAGCCTGCGGACGCGGACGCCCTCGGCGGCCAGCTGCCCGGCCAGCTCGTCGAGGGCGGCGACCTCCCCGGACATGACCACCGCGTGGGGACCGTTGATCGTGGCGAGGGCGAGGCGGTCGCCGTACGGTGCGAGGCGTTCACCCAGTTCGTCGGCGCTGAGCTGGACGGCGACCATGCCGCCCCGGCCGTCCAGGTGCTGGTGCATGAAGCGGGCGCGGCCGGCGACGTAGCGGACGGCGTCGTCGCGGGAGACGGCACCGGCCACGTACGCGGCGGCGATCTCGCCCTGGCTGTGACCGATGACGCCGGACGGTTCGAGTCCGTACGAGCGCCACAGCGCGGCCAGGGCCACCATCACGGCGAAGAGCAGCACCTGGGTGGTCTCGAACTCGTCCAGGTCCGGCGCACCGGGATCCCCGCGCAGCGCCGCCAACGGCGACCAGCCCAGCCACGGCAGGAACGCCGCCTCGCAGGCCAGGAACTCGTCGCGGAAGACCGGCTCCTGCTCGAGCAGCTCAAGCGCCATGCCGCGCCACTGGGAGCCGTAGCCCGGGAAGACGAAGACGACCTTGTCACCGAAGTGGGCGGCACCCTGGACGACCGCGGCGGAGGGCTCGCCCGCGGCCAGGTCGGCCAGGCCCTGCATCAGAGCGGCCCGGTCGGAGCCGAGCACGACAGCCCGGTGTTCGAGCCGGCCGCGCGTGGTCGCCAGCGAGTAGGCGATGTCCAGCGCGGACAGCCGCGGATGCTCCTCGGCATGGGCGAGCAGGCGGCTGGCCTGTCCGCGCAGGGCTTCCTGGCTGTGGCCGGAGAGCACCCACGGCAGCAGCCCGAGCGTCCGGGTGACCTCCGGTCCGGTCTCGTCCCTGGGGGGCGCCTGCTCGAGGATCACGTGGGCGTTCGTGCCGCTGACCCCGAAGGAGGAGACGCCGGCGCGACGCGGGGCACCGGTCTGTGGCCACGGGGTGGGTTCGGTCAGTAGAGCGAGACCGCCCCGCTCCCATTCGACCCGGCTGGTGCGCTGCCCGGCGTGCAGCGTGCCGGGCAGCAGCCCGTGCCGGATTGCCTGGACCATCTTGATGATGCCGCCGACCCCGGCGGCGGCCTGCGTGTGGCCGATGTTCGACTTGAGCGAGCCGAGCCACAGCGGCCGCTCCGCGGTGTGTTCCCGGCCGTACGTCTCGAGCAGCGCACCCGCCTCGATCGGGTCGCCCAGCGCGGTGCCGGTACCGTGTCCCTCGACGGCGTCGATGTCGGCGGCGTTCAGCCCGGCGTCGTCGAGGGCGGCCCGGATGACGCGTTGCTGGGCGACGCCGCTCGGGGCGGTCAGGCCGTTGGAGGCGCCGTCCTGGTTGACGGCCGTGCCGGCCACGACGGCGAAGATCTCCCGTCCCTCGCGGACGGCGTCGGAAAGTCGCTGCACGAGCACCCAGCCGACGCCCTCGCCCCAGCCGGTGCCGTCGGCGCCCTCGGCGTACGCCTTGCAGCGTCCGTCGGACGCCAGGGCGCCCTGCCCGCTCGACTCGAGGAACATCGCCGGAGTGGCCATCAGCGCGACGCCGCCGGCGAGCGCCATCGTGCACTCGCCGCGCCGCAGCGACTGCACCGCCAGGTGCAGCGAGACCAGGGAGGAGGAGCAGGCGGTGTCGACGGTCAGCGCCGGCCCTTCGAGACCGAGGAAGTAGGAGACCCGTCCACTGAGCACGCTGGCGGTGGCGCCGGTCAGGCCCTGCCCGGCCATGTCGGCGTCGGTCCCGGACAGCACGATGACGTGGTCCTGGTTGTTGCTGCCGACGAAGACCCCGGTACGCGTGCCGCGCAGCGAGCGGGGGTCGATGCCGGCCGTCTCCAGAACCTCCCACGCGCCTTCCAGCAGCAGCCGCTGCTGTGGGTCCATCGCGGTGGCCTCGCGCGGGCTGATGCCGAAGAAGCCGGTGTCGAACCGGTCGGCGCCGGCGAGGAACCCGCCCTCGTGCACGGCGATTGAGCCGGCGACCGTGTCGAGGTCCCAGCCGCGGTCCGTGGGGAAGCCGGTGATGGCGTCGCTGCCGGCCTCGACCAGCCGCCACAGTTCGTCGGGCGAGTCGACCCCGCCCGGGAACCGGCAGGACATCCCGACGATGGCGATCGGCTCCCGCTGAGCCTGCTCGAGCTCGCGCAGGCGCTCCTGGGTGTCGTGCAGATCCGCGCTGACCCACTTCAGATAGTCGAGCAGCGTCTTGTCGTCAGGCATGGATCTCCTACCATTCTCTGCGAGCGGAAGGCGAGCGTGAGGGGAATCAGGAACGGGAGCCGCGGCCCAGCCGGGCGTCGATGAGCTTGAGAACGTCCTCCGCGTCGGCGGACTCGAGCGCGTCGGCGAAGTGCCGGGATCCGGCCGGGTCACCGGCGGCCGGGGCGGCTGTCCGGGAGCGCTCGTCGATGATTCTCCGTAGTCGGCGGACGAGCCGGCCGTCCACTTCGCTGTCGGGCGGCGCGGCGGCCAGCGTCGCCTCCAGCCGGTCCAGCTCCGCGAGCACGTCCGTTCCTGGGGCGGGACGGTCGGGGGTGAGCCGGTCGAGCACGAACCGGCTCAGTGCCTCGGCGGTCGGGTGGTCGAAGACCACGGTCGCCGGGAGGGTGAGGCCGGTGGCCACCTTGAGCCGGTTGCGCAGCTCGACGGCGGTCAGCGAGTCGAAGCCCAGGTCCCGGAAGGCGTCGCCGGGCGGGATGGAGGCGGCGGAGGTGTGCCCGAGCACGAGGGCGGCCTGCTCCCGGACCAGCTCGAGGGCGATGTGAGCAGCCTCGGCGGGCGGCAGGTCGCGCAGGCGCCGGGTCAGTGTCTGCCCGGCATCGGTGTCCGGGGTGGTGGCGCTGGGGCGGCGCTGGCGGACGAGCCCGCGCAGCAGTGCGGGGACGTCGGGCGCGGCGGCGAGCCGGGCGGTGTCGAGCCGGATGGGCACCACGACGGGCTCGTCCCGGTCGAGCGCTGCGGAGAGCAGCGCGTGCCCGTCGGACTCGGTGATGGGCCGGGCGCCGGTGCGTTCCTGGCGGGCGCGGTCGGCGTCGCTGAGCCGCTCGGTCATGCCCCCGGTGGCGGCCCAGGGTCCCCAGGCCAGCGCCGTGCCGGGCAGCCCTCGGTGATGGCGCAGGCCGGCGAGCGCGTCGGTGAACGTGTTGCCGGCGTTGTAGGCGGCCTGCCCCGCCGAGCCGAGGGCACCGGCGGCTGAGGAGTACATCGCGAAGTAGGCCAGATCGGCGTCGGCGGTGAGCTCGTGCAAGTTCCAGGCGCCGGCGGCCTTGGCGGACAGGACATCGTGGACGCGGGCCGGGGTGAGGGCGGTGAAGGGGGCGTCGTCGAGGGCGCCGGCGGTGTGCACCACCGCGGTCAACGGATGCTCCACCGGCACCCCCGCGATCACCTCAGCCAACCCACCACGATCAGCCACATCACATTGCGCCACCGTCACCGACGCACCCGCCGCCACCAACCGCTCCACCAACTCCACCGGCGCCGCCCGCCGGCTCACCAGCACCACCCGCCGCGCGCCACGACGCACCACATGCTCCGCCGCAACACCACCCAACAACCCCGAAGCACCCGTCACCAACACCGTCCCCCCCGGATCCAACCCCCGCGGCACCCGCAACACCACCTTGCCCACATGACGCGCCTGCGACATGAACCGCAACGCCTCCACCGCACGCCGCACATCAAAGACACGCACCGGCGGCACACTCAACACCCCCGACGCGAACAAACCCATCAACCGCCCCAACAAACCACCCAACCGCTCCCGCCCGGCCTCCAACAACTGAAACGGCCGATAAACCACCCCCGGCACCGAATCCCGCACATCAGCCACACCCATCTCCAAAAACTGACCACTCGGCCTCAACAACCCCAAAGACGCATCAACGAACTCACCCGTCAACGAATTCAACACCACATCAACAACCGGAAACCGATCCGCGAACTCCAACGACCGCGACGACGCCAACCGATCCCGCGGCACCCCCAACGCCTCAACCCGACCCCACTTCGACGGACTCGCCGTCGCATACACCTCCGCACCCACCAAACGCGCCACCTGAACAGCCGCCATACCCACACCACCAGCAGCAGCATGAATCAACACCGACTGACCACGACGCAACCCCGCCAAATCCACCAACCCGTACCACGCCGTCAAAAACGCCACCGGCACCGCGGCGGCCTGCTCAAACGACCACCCATCCGGAACCCGCACCAACCCCCGGCAATCAACCACCACCACCGACGAGAAACCCTCACCAAAAAGCCCCGCCACCCGATCACCAACCGCGAACCCCGATACCCCCGGACCCACCTCCAACACCACACCCGCACCCTCACTACCCAAACTCGGCTCACCCGGATACATCCCCAACACCATCAACACATCACGAAAATTCACCCCCGCCGCACGCACCCCCACCCGTACCTCACCCACACCCAACGGAGCCACCCCCACCGGCTCCACCACCAACCCCTCCAACACCCCCGGCACCCCCACCGCCAACCGCCAACCACCACCTGCAGGCAGCTCCAACAGCTCACTGCGGTTGGTCCGCTGGAGTCGGGGCACGCTCGCCTCGCCGGCGCGCAGGCTGAGCTGGTCCTCGTCGGCGGCCACGGCGGCGGGGACGGCGGCGGTGAGTGCGACGGCGGAACGGGGGTCCTCGTCGAGATCGGCCAGGAGCAGCCGGCCGGGGTTCTCCGTCTGGGCCGAGCGCAGCATGCCCCAGACGGCGGCTGACACCACGTCCGTCTCGGTTTCCGGGGCGTGCGCGTTGCGGGTCACCACGACCAGGCGGCTGGACTCGAACCGGTCGTCGGTCAGGAAGCCCTGCACGGCTGTGAGCACCTCACCGGTGACCGCGTGGACGGCGTCCAGCACCGCCAGGGGTGGCCGCGGAACGTCGAGCCGGACGATGGGTGGCACACTATCCTCCATGGTGGACAGCTGTGGCCACGGTGTGGTGTCCGGGGTGCCCAGCGGCAATGGCTGCCAGCCGGTGCGGAAGAGGTCGTCGGGAGGGCCGGAAACGGCCGGGGCAGCGGCAACCGTACGGGAAACGAGCGAACGTGCGGCCAGGACGAGCTTGCCGGTGTCGTCGGCGGCGAGGACCGCCATGGTGTCCTCGCTGTCGAGGGTGAGGCGGACGCGCAGGGAAGTGGCACCCACGGCGGCGAGGTGGACGCCGCTCCAGGAGAAGGGCACCTTGGTCACCGGGGGCGAGTTCTCGGCTGCGGCACTCGCGATGACCGCGTGCAGCGCCGCGTCGAGCAGGGCCGGGTGCAGCCCGAAGGCGCCGGCGTCGACGGGGAGTGTGACCTCGGCAAAGATCTCCTTGTCGCGGCGCCACACGCTGCGCAGGCCCTGGAACGCGGGGCCGTAGCCGTACCCGTGGCTGATCAGCCGGTCGTAGTCGACGGGGACGGGGACGACGTCTCGCGGTGGCCAGTCGGCGAGATCGGCGCCGTGCGGCGCGGCGGCGACGCGGGTGAGGACGCCGGTCGCGTGGCAGGTCCAGTCGGGAGAGTCCAGGGTCGTGTCGGGGCCGGCCGGGCGGGAGTGGACCGCGACGGGGCGCCGGCCGCCGTCAAGGGCCGGGCCGGCGGTGACCTGCAGGGCGACGGCCCGGTCGCCGAGCGGCAGGGGCGCGTGCAGGGTGAGTTCCTCGACGCCGGGCAGGCCGAGCCGGTGGCCGGCGTGCAGCGCGAGATCCAGCAGGGCCGTCCCGGGCAGGATCGGCGCACCGCCGACCACGTGGTCGGCGAGCCAGGGCTGCGCCGGCAGGGACAGGGCGCCGGTGAGCAGGGCCGTGCCGGTGTCCGCGACGCTGCTCTCGCCGGAGAGCAGCGGATGCCCGGAGTCGATCAGACCGATCGCGGTAGCGTCGGCCGCGGTGCCTGTGAGCCAGTAGCGCTCGTGCTGGAAGGCATAGGTGGGCAGGTCCTCCGGCACGGCACCGGGGAAGAGGGCGGCCCAGTCGACATCGGCGCCCCGGACCCAGATCTCGCCGACCGCGGTCAGCAAGGTGGCGGACTCGCCGTGGCCACGACGCTGAGCGGCAACCCACTGTCCCTCACCCATGGCCGACAACACCGCATCCGGACCCAACTCCAGAAACGTCGACACACCCGACCCTGCCAACACCGACACATCATCAGCGAAACGCACGCACTCGCGCACATGCCGAACCCAGTAACCCGACCCAGAAACATCACGAACCAGAGGAATCCGCGGCACACCGAACGACAACCCGTCCACCACCGCCGCGAAATCATCCAACATCGGATCCATCAACGGCGAATGGAACGCATGCGACACCTCCAACCGGCGCGTCCGCACCCCACCCAACCGCGCCACCACGGCATCCACATCGTCAACAGCACCCGACACCACAACCGACTCGGCACCATTGACCGCGGCGATGTCCACCACGCCCGACAACAACGGCCGCACCACGTCCTCCGACGCGGCAACGGCCACCATCACCCCACCGACCGGCAACGCCTGCATCAACTCCGCCCGCGCCCGCACCAAACGACACGCATCCACCAGAGACAACACACCCGCCACATGCGCAGCCGCGATCTCACCCACCGAGTGCCCGCCCACGAAAGCAGGCCGCACCCCCCACGACTCCACCAACCGGAACAACGCCACCTCGAACGCGAACAACGCTGGCTGCGCCACCCCCGTCAACGACATGTCACCGTCAACGTCCACCGGCAACAAAGCCCGAACCTCATCAAAAGAAGCAGCAAACACCGGATACCGCCCATACAATTCGGCACCCATACCCACACGCTGCGCACCCTGACCCGTGAACATCACCGCGAGGGAGCCGGCAACCGTTCTCGCGACGGGACGTCTGCCGGCGGCCAGGCGGGAGAGCTCGTGCCGCAACTCGTCGGGGCCGTCGCCGACGACCACCGCGCGGTGGTCGAGCACGCTGCGGACGGCGAGGGCGCGGCCGATGCCGGCGGGGGCGCCGGGGTGTGTGGCGAGCCGGCCGGCCTGGGCGCGCAGGGCCGCCTCGGACCGGGCCGACAGCGGCCACGGGATCGTCGCCGGCGCCGCGCCGTCGTTCGCCGGTTCGGCGCCGGGGAACTGTTCGAGGATCACGTGGGCGTTGGTGCCGCTGATGCCGAACGACGAGACGGCGGCCCGGCGGGGCGATCGGGTGGCCGGCCACCCGACCGCGTCGGTCAGCAGGCTGACGCGGCCGGAGCCCCAGCGCACGCCCGGTGCCGGCTGCTCCGCGTGCAACGTACGGGGCAGCAGCCCGTGTCGGATCGCCTGCACCATCTTGATGACGCCGGCCACCCCCGCAGCGGCCTGGGTGTGACCGATGTTGGACTTGACCGAACCGAGCCACAGCGGTTGTTCGCGGTCCTGTCCGTACGTGGCCAGCAGCGCCTCGGCCTCGATCGGGTCGCCCAGCCGGGTACCTGTCCCGTGCGCCTCGACGGCGTCGATGTCGCGAGGGGTGAGCCGGGCGTTGTGCAGCGCCTGCCGGATGACTCGTTGCTGCGCCTGGCCGTTCGGGGCGGTCAGCCCGTTGGAGGCGCCGTCCTGGTTGACCGCGGAGCCCCGCACCACCGCGAGGATGCGGCGGCCGTGGCGACGGGCGTCCGACAGCCGTTCCAGCAGCAGCCAGCCCACCCCCTCGCCCCAGCCGGTGCCGTCGGCCTCGGCGCCGAACGACCGGCAGCGCCCGTCGCCGGAGAGGCCGCCCTGCCTGGTGAACTCGACGAACAGCTCGGGCGTCGTCATGACGGTGACGCCGCCGGCGAGGGCGAGGGTGCTCTCACCCTGCCGTAGCGACTGCACGGCCAGGTGCAGCGCCACCAGCGAGGACGAGCAGGCCGTGTCGACGGTGACGCCGGGGCCCTGGAAACCGAAGGTGTACGAGATCCGGCCGGACAGCACGCTGGCGCTGGTGGCCGTGGAACCGAAGCCGGCGAACGCGGACGAGGGCAGTCCGGCGCCGTGGTCCTGACCGTTGGTACCCGCGAACACCGCCGTCGGGCTGCCCCGCAGCGACTCCGGGTCGATGCGTGCGTCCTCCATCGCCTCCCAGGCCGTCTCGAGCAGCAGGCGCTGCTGGGGGTCGGTGGCCAGGGCCTCCCGCGGTGACATGCCGAAGAAGGCCGCGTCGAATCCGCCGGCGTCGGCGAGGAAGCCACCGATCGGGGCGGCACCGCCCAGGTCGGACGGGGCCCAGGCACGGTCGGCCGGGGCCGGGGCGATCGCGTCGACGCCCTCGGCCACGAGCTGCCACAGCCCGGCGGGCCCGGTGACGCCGCCGGGAAGCCGGCAGGACATGCCGATGATCGCGACCGGCTCGGCGGCCGCGTCCCGGAGTTCCTGCACCTGCTCCCGGGCTCGGCCCAGGTCCGCCGTCACCTTCTTCAGGTAACCGCGGAGCTTGTCCTCCAGGTTCTCCGGCACGGTCTGCCTCCGATCGTTGCTGAGCGGGTGGGGCCGGCGGGCCGCCGGGTCAGGGCTGGAAGGAGACCTTCATGTGCTCCAGGCCGCGGACGACGATGTGCCGCCGGTACTCCAGCGAACTCTCGTCGACCTCGGGGTTCCTGAGCCGCTGCGCGAAGGCGGAGATGGCGATCTCGGCCTCGAGTTTGGCCAGGCCGGACCCGATGCAGAAGTGGGCGCCCGCCCCGAAGGCCAGCGACACGTTCTTGATCTTTCGGTGGACGTCGAACACGTCGGGGTTCTCGTACGCGCGGGGGTCGCGATTGCCGGCGGCCATGAGCACCACCACGATGGTGCCGGGATCGAGGTCGTACCCGCCGACGGTGGTGCGGGCCCGGGCCATCCGGGCGGCCAGGTGCACCGGCGGGTCGTAGCGCAGCGCCTCGTCGACCATGTTCGTGATCACGCCCGGGTCCTCCCGCAGCATGGTCATCTGGTCCTGGTTGCGCAGCAGCGCCAGGATGCCGCCGGAGATGAGGTTGGTGGTCGACTCGTGGGCCGCCACGAAGAGGGTGGCCAGCACGCTGGTCACCTCGAAGCGGGTGAGCCGTTCGCCGTTGCTCTCGGTGGCCAGCAGGCTCGACACCAGGTCGTCACCGGGGTTCTTGCGGCGGCGGTGGATCAGGTCGGCGAAGTAGGCGTGCGCGGCCATGGCGACGCTGCCGAACCGGTTGATCTCGTCGCGGTTGAAGACGTTCAGCACGCCGATGGCCGCGCCCAGCGTGGGCAGCTCGGTCGAGAGCGCCAGGTCGTCGGACCATTCCTTGAGCATGTCGCGCTCGTCGTCCGGGATACCGAACAGGTCGCAGATGATGCCGATGGACACCGGGTAGGCGAGATCGGCGACCACGTCGAGCTCGCCCCGGTCCTGGAACTCCTCGAACAGACCGTCCACGATGCGGGTGATCTGCGGTCCGAAGCTCTTCACGATCCGGGGGGTGAACGACTTCGACACGAGCTTGCGCTGGCGGCCGTGCCCGGGCTGGTCCATGAAGAAGATGGAGCTGGCCGCCCGTTCCGCGTCGTTGACCACGAAGCCCTTGATGGACGGTGCCTCGGAGGTGTCGCTGCCCATGTCGCGGTGTCGCAGGATCTGTGAGCAGTGCTCGTACTCGCCGAAGAGCACGACGGATCCGTTCTCGACGGCGGTGGGTCCCGCCTCACGCAGCTCGCCGAGCAGGGGGTAGGGGTCAGCCCGGATACCGTGATCCATCAAGCTGCGCAGCGGGTTGCTGCCGGCACCCGGCAGCGTCCGCGCCTCGGTGAGCTCACCACTCATGGTCCGTGTCTCCTCAACCGCTCGGCGACTGTCTGGGTCTGCGTTTGCGTTTGCGAGCCAACCAGCCGGACCCGGGCCGACACAGTTCCGGATGTCCACGGCCCGGGCCATCCCGAGGTAATCGGCGTCTCCCCCGGCTGATCGGACGGGGTGCGATCAGGACAGCCCGAGGTCCTCGTCGATGATCCGGAAGATCTCGTCGTCGTCGGCGGAGTCCAGCAAGGTCTCGTCGAAGCCGGGGGACTGCGCGCGGAGCCGGGTCAGCACGGCCTCGAGCCGCCCGGAGAGCTGGTCGCGGAGCGCCGGGTCGAGACCGGCCGGACCGTCACGGAAGAGGTCCTCCGTCAACCGGTCCAGGGTGGCCAGCGGGCCGGCGTCCACGTCCGCCGGCGCCAGCCGGGCCCGTAGGAACGCGCCCAGCGCCGCCGGGGTGGGATGGTCGAACACCAGCCCGGTGGGCAGGTCGAGCCCGGTGGCGGCGGCGAGCCGGTTGCGCAGCTGGACGGCGCTGAGCGAGTCGAAGCCCAGGTCGCGGAACGCGGCGCCCGCAGTGACGACCGCCGGGTCGGCGTGGCCGAGCAGAGCGGCGGCTTCCTCCTGGACGTGCCGCACCAGCATGCGGTCGCGGTCGGTCTCCGGCGCCGCGGCCAGCCGTTCCGGCAGCGCGGGATCGGGGACTGCGGCGAGCGGCGCGGCCGGGACGAGGGCCGCGATCGACGGAGTGACGCCGCGCGCCGCGGCGAACCGTTGCCAGTCGAGGTCGGCGATGGTCACGGTGGCCTCGTCCTGGGCGATCGCCTGCCACAGCGCCGCGAGTGCGGGGCCGGTCTGCAACGGCGTGATGCCCTGGTGGCGCAGCCGTTCGGCGTGCGCCGCCGCCATGCCGCCGTCGATCCAGGGGCCCCAGGCAACGGACAGCGCCGGCACCCCTTCGGCCCGGTAAGCCTGTGCCATGGCGTCCAGGGCCGCGTTCGCCGCCGCGTACACGCCCTGGCCCGGCTGACCGACCACGCCCGCGAGCGAGGAGAACGCTACGAACGCGGTCAGGTCGTGGCCGCGGGTCACGTCCCGCAGGGCGGCGTACGCGTCCACCTTCGGGCGCAGCACGTCGCGTACCTGCTCGGCGGTGACCGTCTCCACAGTGGCGTCGTGCAACGTCCCGGCAGCGTGCAGCACAGCCGTCAGTGGGCGGTCGGCCGGCAGCGTGGCGAGCAGGCCCGTCAGCGCGTCCCGGTCGGCGATGTCACAGGCGGCCACGGTGACCGCGGTGCCGGTTGCGGTCAGGTCGGCGGCCAGCTCGCGGGCGCCGGGAGCGTCGATGCCACGCCGGCTGACCAGCAACAGGTGGGCGTCTCCCGCGGCGGCCAGCGCACGGGCGACGTGACCACCCAGCGCCCCGGTGCCGCCGGTGATGAGGACGGTGCCGGTGGGCTCCCACGGCTTGCCGGGCCGGGCCGGGGCGGGCACGATCCGGCGGGCGACGAGACCGGTCGCGCGTACGGCGACCTGGTCCTCGGCGCCGCCGAGCGCGGCCGCGACCCGGGCCCACGCCGGGGTGGCCGTGGTCTCGGGCAGGTCGATGAGCCCGCCCCAACGGTCCGGGTGCTCGAGGGCGGCGACCCGGCCCAGGCCCCATACCGCGGCCTGCCCGGCCGCGGGCGGCCCGTCCTGGCCCGTGGCGTCCCGGGTGAGGACCCAGAGCGGCGCACGGATCCCGGCCGCGCCGAGCGTCCGGACCGTGGCCGCGAGGGTGGCGGGGTCCAGAGGTGGCAGGGCCAGCACACCGGCCGCGTCCGTCGCGGCGCCGGGCAGGTCGTCACCGGTGACGGTGACAGGCTGGGCACCCGCGACGGCGAGAGCCTTCAGGCAGTCCTCTGGCACGTCGGCGACGGTTGGCGCCAGGATGAGCCAGGTGCCGGAGAGCCGGGCGGCGGGTTCGGGGACGGGCCTCCAGGTGACGTGGTAGAGCAGCTCGTCGGTGTGTGCCTGCCGGCGCTGTCGCCATCGGGCGAGCACCGGGAGGGCGTCTTGCAGCGTGACGCGTTCGGTGTCCTCGGTGGAGAACTCCTCGACGGCCGACCGGTCGACCAGGTCCCAGAACTCGGTGTCGGCCCGCGACGCCGGCTGCGGGGTCAGCCAGAAACGCTCGTGCTGGAACGCGTAGGTCGGCAGGTCCACCCGCTGCGCCCCGGCGAAGTACGACGCCCAGTCCACCTCGACCCCACGTGCCCACAACCGGCCCATCGCCTCGGCCAGAGCCACCGCCTCGCCGTGGCCACGACGCTGAGCGGCAACCCACTGTCCCTCACCCATGGCCGACAACACCGCATCCGGACCCAACTCCAGAAACGTCGACACACCCGACCCTGCCAACACCGACACATCATCAGCGAAACGCACGCACTCGCGCACATGCCGAACCCAGTAACCCGACCCAGAAACATCACGAACCAGAGGAATCCGCGGCACACCGAACGACAACCCGTCCACCACCGCCGCGAAATCATCCAACATCGGATCCATCAACGGCGAATGGAACGCATGCGACACCTCCAACCGGCGCGTCCGCACCCCACCCAACCGCGCCACCACGGCATCCACATCGTCAACAGCACCCGACACCACAACCGACTCGGCACCATTGACCGCGGCGATGTCCACCACGCCCGACAACAACGGCCGCACCACGTCCTCCGACGCGGCAACGGCCACCATCACCCCACCGACCGGCAACGCCTGCATCAACTCCGCCCGCGCCCGCACCAAACGACACGCATCCACCAGAGACAACACACCCGCCACATGCGCAGCCGCGATCTCACCCACCGAGTGCCCGCCCACGAAAGCAGGCCGCACCCCCCACGACTCCACCAACCGGAACAACGCCACCTCGAACGCGAACAACGCTGGCTGCGCCACCCCCGTCAACGACATGTCACCGTCAACGTCCACCGGCAACAAAGCCCGAACCTCATCAAAAGAAGCAGCAAACACCGGATACCGCCCATACAATTCGGCACCCATACCCACACGCTGCGCACCCTGACCCGTGAACATCACCGCCAACGAACCCGGCGACACCGACTCCACATCGAACCCGGCCAGCACCTGCTCCCGCCCGACGACCACCGCACGATGCTCGAAAGCCGGCCTGCACGCCAACGAAAACCCCACATCCTCCGCCGACGCCGACACCGACAACAACCGGACAGCCTGCTCCCGAACCGCCTGCGGACTACGACCCGACACCAACCAAGGCACCGCCGGAAGCACCAGATCCGACCCCACCCCGACCGGCGCACCCTGCTCCAGAACCACGTGCGCGTTCGTGCCGCTGATACCGAACGAGGACACCGCTGCCCGGCGGGGCTCGTCGCCCTGGGGCCAGGGCCGCGCGGCGGCGAGCAGGGAGACCGAACCGGCTGACCAGTCCACCTCGGACGTCGGCACATCGACGTGCAGGGTGCGGGGCATGACACCGTGCTGCATGGCCAACACCATCTTGATCACCCCGGCGACCCCCGCCGCAGCCTGCGTATGCCCGATGTTCGACTTCAACGAACCCAGCCACAACGGACGATCACGACCCTGCCCGTACGTCGCCAGCAACGCCTGCGCCTCGATCGGATCACCCAACCGCGTCCCCGTACCGTGCGCCTCCACCACGTCCACATCAGCACCCGACAACCCCGCCGACGCCAACGCCCGCCGAATCACCCGCTGCTGCGCCGGACCGTTCGGCGCCGTCAACCCGTTCGACGCCCCGTCCTGATTCACCGCCGAACCCCGCACCACCGCCAACACCCGATGCCCCAGACGCTGCGCGTCGGACAACCGCTCCAGCAGCAGCCAGCCCACCCCCTCACCCCAGCCGGTGCCGTCCGCGTCGTCGGCGAACGCCCGGCACCGCCCGTCCGGGGACAACCCACGCTGCCGGCTGAACTCCACAAACAGGTTGGCGGTGGCCATCACGGTCACACCCCCGGCCAGGGCCAGCGAACACTCACCCTGCCGCAACGACTGCACAGCAAGATGCAACGCCACCAACGACGACGAACACGCGGTATCCACCGTCACGGCCGGACCCTCGAACCCGAACGTGTAGGCGATGCGACCGGACATGACGCTGGCGGTGGCACCGGTTGCGCCGAATCCCGCGTACTCGTCGCTTGCCGCTTGCGCCAGCGTGGCGTAATCCTGGCCGTTGCTGCCGACGAACACCCCGGCCTGGCTGCCGCGCAGCGACGCGGGGTCGAGGCCGGCGCGCTGCATCGCTTCCCATCCGGTCTCCAGCAGCAGCCGTTGCTGCGGATCCATGGCGGTCGCCTCGCGCGGCGAGATCCCGAAGAACGCCGCGTCGAAGTCGCCCGCACCGGTCAGGAAGCCACCCTCCCGGACGGTCGTCGTGCCGGGGTGGTCCGGGTCGGGGTCGTACAGGCCGTCGACGTCCCACCCCCGGTCCGTCGGGAACGGGCCGATCGCGTCGACCTCGCCGGCCACGAGGTCCCACAGGTCCTCCGGCGATTGCACGCCGCCCGGGAAGCGGCAGGCCATCCCGACGATGACGATCGGGTCGTCGGCCACGGCCGCGACGACGGCGTCGGCGCCGGGATCCACGGGTTCCCCCGTCAGCTCGCGCCGCAGATGGGCGGCGAGCAGGGCGGGAGTGGGGTGGTCGAAGGCCAGCGTGGTGGGCAGGGCCAGCCCGGTCGCCCGGCTCAACCGGTTACGCAGCTGCACGGCGGTCAGCGAGTCGAAGCCGAGGTCCCGGAACGCCTGGTCGAGGTCCACCGAGACCGCGTCCGTGTGGCCGAGCACGGCGGCGACCTCGGTGCGGACGAGCTCGGCGACGAACTGCTCCGCCTCGGCGCGCGGCAGCCTGGTCAGGCGCGCGGCGAGGCCACCGCCGGTGGGAGGGCCGGCGAGGGCCGCGGCCTCGGGGACGTCGTCGAAGAGCCGCGTCGCGCCGAACGCCGGCCGGAACCGGTCCCAGGCGACCCGAGCCACGGTGTGCGCGCCCCGGTCGAGGGCCCGGCCGAGCACCGCCAAGGCGACGGCGGGTTCGATCGGGACCAGCCCGCGCTCGCCGAGCTGCCGGCCGACCTCGCCGTGCGCCATGCCGTCACCCGCCCACGGGCCCCATGCGACGGCCGCAGCGGGCATGCCCGCCGCCCGGTAGGTGTCGATCAACGCGTCCACGGCGGCGTTGGCGGCGGCGTAGTTGCCCTGACCTTCGGCGCCGACCACTCCGGCGATCGAGGAGAAGACGACGAAGGCGTCCAGGTCGCGGTCACGGGTCAGCTCATGCAGCACCTCGACGGCGTCGGCCTTGGCCCGGGTCACTGCGGCCAACCGGTCGGGCGTCAACGTGTCGATCAGGCCGTCGTCGAGGACGCCCGCGACATGGACCACCGCGGTCAGCGGGACGCCGGTGAGCAGATCCCGCATGGCACCCGGGTCGGCGGCGTCCGCGCGGGCGATCGTGGTGGTGGCACCCAGCGCCGACAGCTCCGCCACGAGATCGGCGGCGCCGGGCGACTGATCGCCGCGCCTGCTGGTCAGGATCAACCGATCGACGCCCTGCTCGGCGAGCCACCGGGCGACGTGTACGCCGAGCGCGCCGGTGCCCCCGGTGACCAGGACCGTTCCACGGGGCCGCCAACTTTGGCCGGCGCCGGTGGCGGGCACGAAGCGGCGGCCGTACGTGCCGGAGTCGCGGACCGCGACCTGGTCCTCGCGGCCACCGAGAGCAACGGCGAAGCGGCGCCATCCGTCGGTGCTCAGGGTGGCGGGAACGTCGATGAGGCCACCCCAGCGGTCGGGGTGCTCCACGGCGGCGACCCGGCCGAGTCCCCAGAGCATGGCCTGCCGGGGTGCCGTGATCTCGTCGGGCCCGCAGGCGCCGCTGGTGACGCACCACAGGGGCGCCGAGAGGGCGGCGTCACCGAGCGCCTGTATGACGGTGGCGAGCGTCGTGGCGTCGGCGAGCGCGTCGGCCGCACCGAGGGCCAGCAGCGAGAGGACACCGGCGTAGGGCTTTCCCGCCACCTCGCGCAGGGCTTCGGCGGCCTGCTCCCGGTCGTGGACGTCGACCGTCAGCGGCAGGTGGTCCGGCACCGCGTCGAGGCACCGCTGGATCTGTGGTGTCACCTGGCCCGGCGCCAGGATGAGCCAGGTGCCGGAGAGCCGGGCGGCGGGTTCGGGGACGGGCCTCCAGGTGACGTGGTAGAGCAGCTCGTCGGTGTGTGCCTGCCGGCGCTGTCGCCATCGGGCGAGCACCGGGAGGGCGTCTTGCAGCGTGACGCGTTCGGTGTCCTCGGTGGAGAACTCCTCGACGGCCGACCGGTCGACCAGGTCCCAGAACTCGGTGTCGGCCCGCGACGCCGGCTGCGGGGTCAGCCAGAAACGCTCGTGCTGGAACGCGTAGGTCGGCAGGTCCACCCGCTGCGCCCCGGCGAAGTACGACGCCCAGTCCACCTCGACCCCACGTGCCCACAACCGGCCCATCGCCTCGGCCAGAGCCACCGCCTCGCCGTGGCCACGACGCTGAGCGGCAACCCACTGTCCCTCACCCATGGCCGACAACACCGCATCCGGACCCAACTCCAGAAACGTCGACACACCCGACCCTGCCAACACCGACACATCATCAGCGAAACGCACGCACTCGCGCACATGCCGAACCCAGTAACCCGACCCAGAAACATCACGAACCAGAGGAATCCGCGGCACACCGAACGACAACCCGTCCACCACCGCCGCGAAATCATCCAACATCGGATCCATCAACGGCGAATGGAACGCATGCGACACCTCCAACCGGCGCGTCCGCACCCCACCCAACCGCGCCACCACGGCATCCACATCGTCAACAGCACCCGACACCACAACCGACTCGGCACCATTGACCGCGGCGATGTCCACCACGCCCGACAACAACGGCCGCACCACGTCCTCCGACGCGGCAACGGCCACCATCACCCCACCGACCGGCAACGCCTGCATCAACTCCGCCCGCGCCCGCACCAAACGACACGCATCCACCAGAGACAACACACCCGCCACATGCGCAGCCGCGATCTCACCCACCGAGTGCCCGCCCACGAAAGCAGGCCGCACCCCCCACGACTCCACCAACCGGAACAACGCCACCTCGAACGCGAACAACGCTGGCTGCGCCACCCCCGTCAACGACATGTCACCGTCAACGTCCACCGGCAACAAAGCCCGAACCTCATCAAAAGAAGCAGCAAACACCGGATACCGCCCATACAATTCGGCACCCATACCCACACGCTGCGCACCCTGACCCGTGAACATCACCGCCAACGAACCCGGCGACACCGACTCCACATCGAACCCGGCCAGCACCTGCTCCCGCCCGACGACCACCGCACGATGCTCGAAAGCCGGCCTGCACGCCAACGAAAACCCCACATCCTCCGCCGACGCCGACACCGACAACAACCGGACAGCCTGCTCCCGAACCGCCTGCGGACTACGACCCGACACCAACCAAGGCACCGCCGGAAGCACCAGATCCGACCCCACCCCGACCGGCGCACCCTGCTCCAGAACCACGTGCGCGTTCGTGCCGCTGATACCGAACGAGGACACCGCTGCCCGGCGGGGCTCGTCGCCCTGGGGCCAGGGCCGCGCGGCGGCGAGCAGGGAGACCGAACCGGCTGACCAGTCCACCTCGGACGTCGGCACATCGACGTGCAGGGTGCGGGGCATGACACCGTGCTGCATGGCCAACACCATCTTGATCACCCCGGCGACCCCCGCCGCAGCCTGCGTATGCCCGATGTTCGACTTCAACGAACCCAGCCACAACGGACGATCACGACCCTGCCCGTACGTCGCCAGCAACGCCTGCGCCTCGATCGGATCACCCAACCGCGTCCCCGTACCGTGCGCCTCCACCACGTCCACATCAGCACCCGACAACCCCGCCGACGCCAACGCCCGCCGAATCACCCGCTGCTGCGCCGGACCGTTCGGCGCCGTCAACCCGTTCGACGCCCCGTCCTGATTCACCGCCGAACCCCGCACCACCGCCAACACCCGATGCCCCAGACGCTGCGCGTCGGACAACCGCTCCAGCAGCAGCCAGCCCACCCCCTCACCCCAGCCGGTGCCGTCCGCGTCGTCGGCGAACGCCCGGCACCGCCCGTCCGGGGACAACCCACGCTGCCGGCTGAACTCCACAAACAGGTTGGCGGTGGCCATCACGGTCACACCCCCGGCCAGGGCCAGCGAACACTCACCCTGCCGCAACGACTGCACAGCAAGATGCAACGCCACCAACGACGACGAACACGCGGTATCCACCGTCACGGCCGGACCCTGGAGGCCGAACGCGTACGAGACGCGGCCGGAGGCGACGCTCGGGGCGCTGCCGACGGCCAGTTGTCCCTCGAGGTTCTCCGGTGCCGAGCCGGGTGCCCGTTCGTAGTCGTGCAGCATCAGCCCGGCGAAGACGCCGGTGTCGGTGCCGTGCAGCGTGCCCGGGTCGATGCCGGCCCGCTCGAACGCCTCCCACGCGGTCTCCAGCAGCAGCCGGTGCTGCGGATCGGTGGCGGTCGCCTCGTGTGGGCTCATGCCGAAGAAGCCGGGGTCGAACAGGGCCGCGTCGTGCAGGAAGCCACCCGTCCGGGTGTAGGAGGTGCCGGGGTGGTCCGGGTCGGGGTCGTACAGGCCGTCGACGTCCCACCCCCGGTCCGTCGGGAACGGGCCGATCGCGTCCACACCCTCGTCCACCAGTCGCCACAGATCCTCCGGGGAGGCCACGCCACCGGGATAACGGCAGCTCATCGCCACGATCGCGATGGGGTCACCGGCCGACACCTCCACGGCGGCCGCCCTGTCACCGGCATCCGCAGGGCCGCCGAGCACGTCGAGGAGGTGGGCGGTCAGCTCCTGCACGGTGGGATGGTCGAACACGGTGGTCGCGGGCAGGCTCAGCCCGGTGGCCGCGTTCAGACGGTTGCGTACGTCGATGGCGGCGAGGGAGTCGAAGCCGAGCTCGTGGAACGCGCGCCGGGTGTCGAGGGTGTCCGGCGTCGCGTAACCGAGGACCGCGGCGACCGCGCGCCGGACGAGGTCGGGCACTTCCCGGCCGAGGTCCTCCACCGCCAGCCCGGCGAACCGTCCGGGTTCCCCGGCCACCGCGGCGGCCCGCCGTACGCCCGGGACCAGCTGCTCGTAGATCGGTGGCAGGGTGCCGGCGGCGGACAGGGCCCGCAGCGAGGCCAGGTTGAGCCGGGCCGGCACGGTGACCGGCTCGCCGGCCTGCAGCGCGGCGTCGAACAGGGCCAGCCCCTGGTCGAGGTCGATTCCGGCGATGCCCGCCCCCGCCATCCGGGTCAGGGCCGTCTTGTCGAGGTGCCCGGTCATTGCGCTGCCCTGCGACCACAGACCCCAGGCGAGGGCGGTCGCGGGCAGCCCGGCGGCGCGACGGGCCTGGGCGAGGGCGTCGAGGAAGGCGTTCGCGGCGGCGTAGTTGGCCTGGCCGGGCGTCCCGACGGTGCCGGCGAGCGACGAGAACAGCACGAAGCGGCTGAGCCCGAGGTCTCGGGTCAGCTCGTGCAGGTGCCATGCGGCGTCGGCCTTGGGGCGCAGCACCGCGGTCAGGTGCGCCGGTTCGAGCCGCTCGACGGTGTGATCGTCGAGTACACCCGCCGTGTGCACGACCGCCGTCAGCGGATGCTCCGCGGGGATGTCGGCCAGCAGGACCCGCAGGGCCTCGCGGTCGGCGGCATCGCACGCCGCGAGGGTGACGTGGGCGCCGGCCGCGGTAAGTTCAGCGTGCAACTCGGCGGCACCCTGCGCTGCGGGGCCACGGCGGCCGGCGAGCACGAGACGCCGGACGCCGTACCGGGCCACCAGATGCCGGGCGATCTGCGAGCCGAGCAGGCCGGTGCCGCCGGTGACCAGGACAGTCCCGGCGGGGTCCCAGGACGCGGCCGGTTCCGCGGCGCCGCCCGCGACGGCGAGCCGCGGTGCGGTCAGCGTCTCCCCGCGCAGCGCGAGCTGGGGTTCGCCGCAGGCCGCTGCCGCCGCCACCATGTCGGTGTCGAGCACGGCGTCCGGGGCGAGATCGAGCACGAGGAACCGGCCAGGATGCTCGGACTGCGCCGACCGGACGAGACCCCAGACGGCCGCAGCCGCCGGGTCCGGGACATCCCCGGGACCGGGGGCCGTCGCCGCGCGGGTCACGAGCATCAGGCGGGCGTCGGCGAACCGGGCGTCGCTGAGCCAGGCCCGCATCAGGGCGACGGTGGCCGCGGTGCGGTCGTGAACGCCGGTCAGCGGGTCGGAGGAGACGACGACCGCCACGGCGACGACGCCGGGCACCGTCCCGCCGGGCAGCGCGGTGAGGTCGTCGACGACGACGACGTCCGGGCCGTCGTCGCGGGGGGTCACGGGTGCCCAGCCGACCTGGTAGAGCGGGAGCCGGGCCCCGGCCGGGACGAACTGGTCGAGCCGGACGGGGCGCAGCGTCAGCGCCTCGGCGTCGAGGACCGGCAGACCGGTGGCGTCGGTCATGGTCAGCGCCGTGGTGTCACCGCGTACGGCGAGCCGTACCCGCAGGGTGGTCGCCCCGGTGGCGTGCAACCGCACGCCCCGCCACGAGAACGGCAGCGAGACCGTGCCCGGTTCGGTGGCGCCGGCCAGGGCGAGCGGATGCAACGCCGCGTCCAGCAACGCCGGGACGATGCCGAACCCGCCGGGTTCGGCGTCCAGCCGCACCTCGGCGTAGGTGTCGTCGCCGTGGCGCCAGCACGCGCGCAGCCCTTGGAACAGCGGGCCGTAGCCCAGCCCGTGGGCGGCCAGCCGGTCGTATGCGCCGGTCAGGTCCATCCGCTCGCCAGGCGGCGGCCAGCGCAGGGCCGGCACAGAAGCCCTCGGTCCGGAGCCGATCGTGCCGGAGGCGTGCCGGATCCACGGCTGGTCGTCACCCGGCTGCGAATGCACGGTGACAGACCGGCGTCCGGAGTCGTCGGCGGCGCCGGCCACCGCGAGTTGGAAGCGCACCGAGCCGGACTCCGGCACGAAGAGCGGTGCCTGCAGGGTCAGGTCCTCCAGCACGGCCGCGCCGACATGGTCGGCGGCGCGGATCGCAAGCTCGACGAAGGCCGCGCCCGGCAGCACGATCGAGTCGCCGACCCGGTGGTCGGTCAGCCACGGCTGCGCCTTCACCGACAGCGAGCCGGTGAACAGCACGGTGTCCCCCTCGGCCACGGTGACCGCGCCGAGCAGCAGTGGATGGTCCAGTCCGGTGAGCCCCGACCCCGCGAGCGAGACAGCCGCGCTCGGCTCCAGCCAGAAGCGGCTGCGCTGGAACGGGTACGTCGGCAGTTCGGCGACCGGGACTGTGGGGGCGAAGGCAGTGGACCAGTCGACGCGCAGACCGCCGGCGTACGCCTCGGCCACCGAGCCGAGCAGCCGGGTGAGGGAGCCCTGGTCACGACGCAACGTGCCGGTGACCACGGTCTCGCCGGCCAGACCCGCGGCCTCGGCGACGCTCTGCATACCCACCGTGAGCACCGGGTGGGCGCTGCTCTCGACGAAGATCCGGTGGCCGTGCTCCAGCAGGAGCCGCATGGCCGGGTCGAACTGCACGGTCTGCCGCAGGTTCCGGTGCCAGTACGCGGCGCTGAAGGCACCCGCAGCGAGGGCGTCCTCGTCCACAGCCGCGACGGTGACCGTGGAGTAGAACGGGATCTCCGGGCGCTGCGGCGTGATCGGGGCCAGATCGGTGAGCAGGTGCTCCTCGAGCTGATCCATCTGCGCCGAGTGCGACGCGTAGTCCACCGGTACGCGGCGGGCCCGCACGTCGTCGGCCGTACAGCCGGCGATCAGTTCGTCGAGGGCCGTGTTCTCGCCGGCGACGACGATCGACGCCGGCCCGTTCACCGCGGCGACGGACACGCGGCCGCCGAACCCGGCGATCCTCGCTTCGACCTGGTCCAGCGGTAGCGGCACGGACACCATGCCGCCACCGCCGGCCAGCGGTACGAGTGCCTTGCTGCGCAGGGCCACCACGCGCGCGGCGTCGTCGAGCGAGAGCGCGCCCGCCACGCAGGCCGCGGCGATCTCCCCCTGGGAGTGCCCGATCACCGCGGCCGGCTCGACGCCGTAGGAGCGCCACTGGGCGGCGAGGCTGACCATCATCGCGAACAGCACGGGCTGGACGACGTCTACGCGGCCGATGTCGGCACACCCGGGCTCGTCACGCAGCACGGCGAGCAGCGACCAGTCGACGTGGCGCTCCAGCGCCTCGGCGCACTCGGCCATCCGGGCGGCGAAGACGGGGGCGGTGGCGAGCAGGTCCACGGCCATGCCGACCCATTGCGAGCCCTGGCCGGGGAAGACGAACACCGCGCCGCCGGCGCTGGCGCCGGCCGTACCGTTGATGACGTCGTCGGCGGGCTCCCCGACGGCCAGCGCGGCCAGGCCCTCGCGGAGCCCGGCCCGGTCACCGGCGAGCACGACCGCCCGGCTGTCGAACCGCGCCCGCCCGGCGAGGGCGCGGCCGATGCCCGTGAGCGGGATCCGCGGATCGCCGACGACGTCGAGGAGCTGGCGGGCCCGGTCCCGGCGGGCCGCGGCGGTGCGGCCGGAGAGCACGAACGGCAGCACACCGGCCGGCTCGTCCACCGGTTCGCCGGCCGGTGGCGCCGGGTCGGGCGCTTCCAGGATCACGTGCGCGTTGGTGCCGCTGATCCCGAACGACGACACTGCCGCCCGGCGTGCGCGGCCCGTCCCGGGCCACTCGACTGCCTCGGTGAGCAGCGCGACAGCCCCGGACTCCCAGTCGACGCGGGTCGACGGCTGCCCCGCGTGCAACGTGCGCGGCAACCGGCCGTGGCGCATGGCGAGCACCATCTTGATCACGCCGCCGACGCCGGCCGCGGCCTGTGTGTGGCCGATGTTGGACTTCAGCGAGCCGAGCCACAGCGGCTGGTCCCCGGAGCGCTCCTGTCCGTACGTGGCCAGCAGCGCACCGGCCTCGATCGGGTCGCCCAGCCGGGTGCCGGTGCCGTGTCCCTCGACCGCGTCCACGTCGGCCGGGCTGAGCCCTGCGACGGCCAGCGCCTGCCGGATGACCCGTTCCTGGGACGGACCGTTCGGGGCGGTCAGCCCGTTGGACGCGCCGTCCTGATTGACCGCGCTGCCCCGTACGACCGCGAGGATGCGACGGCCGTGGCGGCGGGCGTCGGAGAGCCGTTCCAGCACGAGCATGCCGGCGCCCTCGCCCCACCCCGTGCCGGCGGCGTCGTCGGAGTACGCCCGGCACCGCCCGTCCGGGGACAACCCGCGCTGCCGGCTGAACTCCACGAACGTGTGCGGTGTGGACATGACCGTCACCCCGCCGGCCAGTGCGACGGAGCACTCCCCGGCACGCAGCGCCTGCGCGGCCAGGTGCAACGACACCAGCGACGAGGAGCACGCGGTGTCCACCGTGACGGCCGGGCCCTCGAAACCGTACGTGTAGGACACCCGCCCGGACGCGACACTGCCCGTGTTCCCGGTGAGCAGATAGCCCTCGAACCCGTCCGGCGCGACCGGCATCCGGGAGGCGTAGTCGTGGTACATCAGGCCGGTGAACACCCCGGTCCGGCTGCCACGCAGGTCCTGGGGGTCGATCCCGGCGTGTTCCATCGCCTCCCACGCGGTCTCCAGCAGCAGCCGCTGCTGCGGGTCGATCGCCAGCGCCTCCCGCGGTGAGATGCCGAAGAACTCCGGGTCGAAGTCGGCGGCGTCGTAGAGGAAGCCGCCCTCGCGGGTCAAAGACTTGCCGGTCCGCTCGGGGTCGGGGTCGTACAGATCGTCGACGTCCCAGCCGCGGTCGCCGGGGAACTCGCCGATCGCGTCCACGCCCTCGTCGACCAGCCGCCAGAGGTCGTCGGGGCTGCGTACGCCGCCGGGATAGGCACAGGCCATGCCGACGATCACGATGGGGTCGTCGGCCGGGGCCGGCAGTTCCGCGACGACCTGCGGTTGCGCGACGGACATCCGGCCGAGCAGATACCCGGCCACGCCGGCCGGCGTCGGGTAGTCGAAGACGAGCGTGGTGGGCAGCCGTTCGCCGGTGGCCGCGTACAGGCGGTTGCGCAGCTCCACGCCGGTCATCGAATCGAAGCCGAGCTCGCGGAAGGTGTGCTCGGGGTCGGCGGCGCCGGGGCCGTCGAGGCCCAGGACGAGCGCGACCGCGCCGCGGACCAGTGCAAGCACCTCGCGTTCGCGCTCGGGGACCGGCAGAGCGGCCGTCCGCTGGATCCAGGAGGAGCCCTCGGAGGTGGCGGCGGCCGCACGCCGGCGCGGGGCGCGGACGAGATCGCGCAGCTCGCCGGGGAGTGCCTGGGCGGCGGCCGGTTCGACAGTGGCGGGCACCAGCACCGGCTCGGGCGAGCGCAGGGCGGCGTCGAACAGCTCCAGCCCGGTGGCGGCGGGCATCGCCGTGATTCCCAGCCGGGTCCAGCGGGCCAGCTCGGCGGGGGCGAGCGACCCGGCCATGCCGGTACCGAGCGACCACAGGCCCCACGCGAGCGAGGTGGCGGGGAGTCCCTTCGAGTGCCGGTGCTGGGCGAGCGCGTCGAGGTAGCGGTTCGCTGCCGCATAGTTGCCCTGGCCCGCGTTGCCGATGATGCCGGCGATCGAGGAGAACAGCACGAACACCGCAAGGCCGGTGCCGGCGGTGGCCTCGTGCAGGTTCCACGCCGACGTCGCCTTGGCCCGCAGCACGGCGTCGAGCCCGGCGGGGGTGAGGTTCTCCACGGTGGCGTCGGCCAGCACGCCCGCCGCGTGGACGACCCCGTTCAGCGGGTGGTCCGCGGGGATCGCGGCCACGAGGGCCGCGACCTGGGCCCCGTCCGCCACGTCACAGGCGGCGATGCGGACGTCGGCGCCGAGTTCCCGCAGTTCGGCGGCGAGCGCGTCGGCACCCGGGGCCGCAGGCCCGCTACGGCTGGTCAGCAGCAGGTGCCGTACGCCGTGGGCGGTCACGAGGTGCCGGGCGAACAACGCGCCCAGCGCGCCCGTGCCGCCGGTGATCAGCACCGTCCCGCCGGGCGTGAAGCCGGTGACCTCGCTCGTGACGGCGGGGGCGGCGACCAGGCGCGGCGCGGTGGCCAGCCCGTCGCGCAGCACGAGTTGCGGTTCCCCTGTGGCCAGTGCCGCGTCCAGTACGGGCAGTGAGGCGTCGTCGGCGTCCACGAGCACGAACCGGTCCGGGTGCTCGGTCTGCGCGCTGCGGACGAGACCCCACAGCGCGGCGGCGGCGAGGTCCGGTCCCTGGCCCCCCTCAGCGGCCACGGCCCCCGAGGTCCGGAACACGAGTCGGGTGTCCGCCGTGTCCCCGGCCAGCCACTGCTGGATCCGGTGCAGGGCCGCGACGGTGGTCTGCTGCACGGTGCCCGGCTCGGCGGTGACGACCTCGTCGCGCCGCTCGTGCGGGCCGGCCGGCAACGGCACGGGTACGAACGCCATCTGCCGCAACGAGGGATGCCGGCCCGATCCGGAGGTGACCGACACGCCGGCCGGGGCGGGCCGCAGCAGCAGCGACTCCACCGTCACCACCGGGTTGCCGGCTCCGTCCACCGCGAGCAGGGCGTACGTGTCCGGTCCGGTCGGGGTCCAACGGGCCCGCAGAGCGGTGGCCCCGGCGGCGTGCAGCGTCATCCCGCTCCACGCGAACGGCAGCCAGAGCTGACCGTCGGCACCGGCCCGGCGCAGGACGAGGGGGTGCAGGACGGCGTCGAGCAACGCGGGGTGCAGGCCGAACCGGGCAGCGTCGTCGTGCGCGTCCGGGGGCAGCTGCACGTCGGCGAACAGGTCGTCACCGGCCCCCCGGAGCCCGGCCAGGGCCCGGAACGACCCGTCGTAGCCGTACCCGAGGGTGGCGAGCCGGTCGTACAGATCCTCGGGCACGGCGCCGGTGCCGGGCCATCCGCTGACCGGGTCGGGCGTCGGCGTGGCAGCCGGCGCCAGTGCGCCGACGGCGTGGCAGGTCCAGTCGTCGCCCCCGTCGGCGGCCGACCAGATCTCCACGGCGCGGCTGCCGTCGCGCTGGTCCGGCACCCCTGTGACGATCTGTAACCGGACGCTGCCCTCGGCCGGGATCGTCAGCGGCGTCTGCACAGTCAGCTCGGTGACCTCGGGACAGCCGGTCTCGTCACCGGCGCGGACGGCCAGTTCGGCGAACGCGGTGCCGGGCAGGACGGGCGTACCGGCGATCACGTGCCCCGCCAGCCACGGGTGGGTGCGCAGCCCTAGCCGGCCGGTGAAGACGGTCGTGCCGGTGCCGGCCAGCCCCAGGACGGCGCCGAGCAGTGGGTGCTCGGAGGCGCCCTGCCCGAACCCGGTGGGGTCGCCGGTGCCGGACGGCGTGTCGAGCCAGTAGCGGCGATGCTGGAAGGCGTAGGTGGGCAGCTCGGTGTGGCGGGCACCGGCGAACACGGTGGCCCAGTCGACCGGGACGCCGGCGATGTGGGCGGTCGCCAGGGCGGCGGTGACGGTGACGGACTCGCCGCGGTCGGCGCGGTTCAGCGCGATCAGGGTTGCGTCGCCGTCGCTGCCGGTCAGGCACGCCTGGGCCAGGCCGGTGAGCGTGGCGTCGGGTCCGAGTTCGAGGTAGACGCCGACCCCTGCCGCTTCGAGCCGGCGGACGCCGTCGAGGAACCGTACGGGTTCCCGCACGTGCCGCGTCCAGTAGTCCGGTGCCGCCAGTTCCTCGGCGCCGGCGACGGTTCCCGTCAGGTTGGACACGATCGGGATGGCCGGCGGGTGGAAGGTCAGGGTGCGCAGGACCGCGTCGAACTCGGCCAGGACGGAGTCCATGTGCGGCGAGTGGAACGCGTGGCTGACCTTCAGCCGGGAGACCTTGCGGCCCCGTTCCCGCCAGCGGGCGGCGATCCGGTCAGCGGCGTCCGCGTCACCGGAGACGACGACCGCCTCGGGACCGTTGATCGCGGCCAGCGACACCAGCCCTTCGTGCCCGGCGAGGTCGCCGGCGATCTCCTCGGCGGAGGCCTGGACGGCGACCATCGCACCACCGGCGGTGGCCGACTGCATCAACCGGCCGCGGGCACCGACCAGGGCGGCCGCGTCGGGGAGGGAGAGGACTCCGGCGACGTGGGCCGCAGCGACCTCCCCGATGGAGTGGCCGAGCAGGTGGCCGGGGCGCACACCCCAGTGCTCCAGAAGCCGGAACAGGGCCACCTCGTGGGCGAAGAGGGCGGCCTGGGCGTACCGGGTCCGGCCGAGCAGGTCGGCGCCGACGTCGCGCAGCGCCACGTCGAGGTGGGGGTCGAGGGCCGCTCGGACCTCGTCGTGGGCGGCGGCGAACACCGGGTAGGTGGCGCGCAACTCGTCGCCCATCCCGGCCCGCTGGCTGCCCTGGCCGGTGAAGAGATAGGCCAGGCCGCCCGGCGTCGCCCGCCCGGTCACCACATCCGGGGCAGAGCGGCCGGCGGCCAGAGCGTGCAGACCGGTGCGGAAACCACCGGGGTCGCTGGCGATCACGGCGGCGCGGTGCTCGAAGGTGACCCGGCCGGCGAGGGTCCGTCCGATGTCGGCGAGGCTCGTCGCGGGATGCCGCTCCACGTGCGCGGCCAGCCGGGCGGACTGGTCGGCCACCGCCTGTCCGGATCGTCCGGACAGCACCCACGCCTGCGGACCGGCCGGGGCCGCCGGGGCGACCGGCTCGGCCGGGCCGGCCTCCAGGATCGCGTGGGCATTGGTGCCGCTGATCCCGAACGACGACACCGCCGCGCGGGCCGGGCGACCGGCCGCGGGCCACGGGGCCTCCCGGGTCAGCAGGCGCAGGGTGCCGGAGCTCCAGTCGACCTCGGGGCTTGGCTCCTCGGCGTGCAGCGTCGGCGGGAGCACGCCGTGGTTCATGGCGAGCACCATCTTGATGACGCCGACCACGCCGGCAGCTGCCTGGGTGTGGCCGATGTTCGACTTGACCGAGCCGAGCAGCAGGGGCCGCTCGGCGGTGCGGGCGACGCCGTAGGCGGCCTGCAGGGCGGTGGCCTCGATCGGGTCGCCGAGCCGGGTCCCGGTGCCGTGGGCCTCGACCGCGTCCACGTCGGCCGCGCCCAGCCCCGCCGCGGCGAGGGCCTGCCGGATCACCTGCTGCTGGGCCACGCCGTTCGGGGCGGTCAGGCCGTTGCTGGCGCCGTCGGAGTTGACCGCGGTGCCGCGTACCACCGCCAGGACCCGGTGGCCCTGCGCCCGCGCGTCGGAGAGCCGTTCCAGCACGAGCATGCCGACACCCTCGGACCAGCCGGTGCCGTCGGCCGCGGCGCCAAAGGACTTGCACCGGCCGTCCGGCGCCAGCCCGCGCTGCTGCGCGAACTCGACGAACATGCCAGGACTCGACATGACGGCGGCGCCGCCCGCGAAGGCAAGCGAGCACTCGCCCTGGCGCAGCGACTGCACGGCGAGGTGCAGCGCCACGAGCGACGAGGAGCAGGCCGTGTCGACGGTGACCGCCGGGCCCTGCAGCCCGAACAGGTAGGCGATGCGACCGGAGGCGACGCTGACGCCCGTCCCGGTCAGGGTGTGCCCCTCCACACCCTCGGGCGCCTCGGCCAGGCGGGGGCCGTACTCCTGCGCGGTCACGCCGACGAACACCCCGGTGCGGCTGCCACGCAACCCGTCGGGGTGGATGCCGCCGCTTTCCAGCGCCTCCCAGGCGGTCTCCGCGAGCAGTCGCTGCTGCGGGTCCATGGCGGTCGCCTCGCGGGGCGAGATGCCGAAGAAGGCCGCGTCGAAGCCGGCGGCGTCGAGGAACCCGCCGGCCCGGGTGTACGTGCACCCGGCCGTGCCCGGCTCCGGGTGGTAGAGCGCGTCGAGGTCCCAGCCCCGGTCGGTGGGGAAGCCGGTGATCGCGTCACGACCGTCCTGCAGCAGCTCCCAGAACTGCTCGGGCGATGTGACGCCACCGGGTAGCCGGCAGCTCATGGCGACCACGGCGATCGGCTCGCCCGGCGCCGCCTCGGACGAGACCTCGGAGGACGCCTGGGCTCCGGCGAGATGGGTCGCGACGGCGCGCGGGGTCGGGTGGTCGAACAGGGCGGTCCGGTTCAGGGGTCGGCCCGTGGTGGCGGCGAGCGCGTCGCGCAGCTCGACCGCCATCAGCGAGTCGAGTCCGAGGTCGTGGAACGTCGCGTCGGGCCCGACGTCGCCGGGGCTGTCGGCGCCCAGCACGGCAGCGGCGTGCTCGCACACCAGCTGCAGCAGGTCCTCTGGATCGGCTTGCACAACCGGTTGCGCCACGGGCTGCGGACGCGGCGCGGCGCTCGGTTCCACCCGGCGGGGGGTGTCCCGGGCGGTGAGCCAGTACCGCTTGCGCTGGAAGGCGTACGTGGGCAGGGGCACCCGCCGCACGCCGGTCACCGGCCGCCAGTCCACGTCCCGGCCGCGGACGTGCAGTTCGGCCAGCGCGGCCAGGAAGGTCCGCAGCTCCGGGCGCCCCGATCGCAGCGCCGGCGCGACGACGGCGCCGGGCACGCTGTCGCGGACGAGCTGACTGAGCACCGCGTCGGGTCCCAGCTCCAGGAACATGGTGCAGCCGGCCTCGGCGAGGGTCCGTACGACGTCGTGGAAACGGACGGCGTGCCGGACCTGGCGCACCCAGTACTCGGGGTCCGCCAGTTCGGCGGCGGTGGCCACCGCGCCGGTGAGATCGCTGATCACCGGGATGCGCGGCTCGTGGAAGGTGAGGCCCGCCACGACGTCACGGAACGCGGCCAGCATCGGTTCCATGCGCGGGGAGTGGAAGGCGTGGCTGACCCGCAGCCGCTTGGTCTTGTGCCCGCGTGCGGCGAGGTCACCGGCCACGGCCCGCACGACGTCCTCGTCACCGGAGAGCACGACGGAGTCCGGCCCGTTGACGGCGGCCACAGCGATCGTGTCCTCGTGCCTCTCGACGATCGGCAGCACGTCGGCCTCGGCGGCCCGGACAGCGATCATCGCGCCGCCCTCGGGCAGCTCCTGCATGAGCCGCCCGCGCGCGGCGACCAGGCGGCAGGCGTCGGCGAGGGACAGGACCCCGGCGGCGTACGCGGCGGACAGCTCGCCGATCGAGTGCCCGGCCAGGAAGCCGGGCTCGGCGCCGAAGCTCTCGAGCAGCCGGAACAGCGCGACCTCGACGGCGAACAGCGCGGGCTGGGTGTACCGGGTGCGGTCGAGCTCTGCGGCGAGCGGGGTGCCGGGGTCGGCGTCGAGCACGTCCCGCAACGGCTGGGGCAGCAGTGGGTCGAAGCCGGCGCAGACCTCGGCCAGGGCGTCGGCGAAGACCGGGAACCGCGCCGCCAAGTCCCGCCCGGCGGCAGCGCGCTGGCTGCCCTGCCCGGAGAAGAGCACGGCCAGGGGACCGGCCGCACCGGTGGTTCCCCGGACGACGGAGCCGGACCGCCGACCGGCGGCGAGGGCGTCCAGCCCGCGCAGCAGTGAGTCGTGGTCGTCGGCGAGCACCATCGCGCGCTGCTCGAAGCCCGCCCGGGTGGCGGCCAGCGAGTGGCTCACGCCGGCGAGGTCGCTGTCCGGGGTGAGGTACTCGCGCAGCCTGGCTGCCTGGGCCCGCAGGGCGGCCGGCGTACGTCCGGAGATCGCGAACGGCAGCGTCCCGGGCTGTGCCTCCTGGGGGGTGGCTGGTTCGGTGCCGGGCTCGGAAAGCACGACGTGGCAGTTGGTGCCGCCCATGCCGAACGCGCTGACGCCCGCCGTGCGGGGGGAACCGGTGTGCGGCCACGGTTCCGTCTCGGTGACGACCCGCAGGTTCAGGTCGTCGAGCGGGATGTCCGGGTGCGGCGTCTCGAATCCCAGGCTCGGGGGCAGTTCCCGGTGCCGCAGCGCCAGGACGACCTTGACGAGTCCGATGACGCCGGCCGCCCCCTCCAGGTGCCCGACCACGGTCTTGGCCGAGCCGACCGGCAGCGGCGAGCCGGGACGTGCGGCGCCGAGGACGGCGCCCAGCGCGGCGGCCTCGACAGGGTCGCCGACCGGGGTGCCGGTGCCGTGCAGCTCGATGTAGCCGATGCCGGTCGCGGGCGTGGCGGAGCGCTCGTGCGCCAGCCTCAGGACCTCGCGCTGGGCCGCCTGCGACGGTGCGGTGAGCCCGTCGCCGCCCCCGTCGTTGTTGACCGCGGTGCCACGGATCAGAGCGAGGACGGTGTCCCCGGCGGCCTGGGCGTCCTGGTGGCGCTTCAGGACGACCACGCCACCGCCCTCACCGCGGACGAAACCGTTGGCAGCGGCGTCGAAGGTCCGGCAGCGGCCGTCGGGCGACAGCGCGCCGAAGCGTTCCGCCGCCCGGGAGCTCTCCGGGGCGAGGATCAGGTTGACACCTCCGGCGATCGCGAGGTCGGTCTCGCCCGAGCGCAGGCTCTCCACCGCCAGGTGGACAGCGACCAACGACGACGACTGTCCGGTATCGACGGTCAGACTCGGGCCGTGCGCGCGCAGGAGATAGGAGATGCGGTTGGCGAGCAGGCTGCGCTGCACCCCGGTGAACGTGTGCCGACTGGGCTCGTCACCGTGGTTCAGATGGGTCAGGAGCGCGTAGTCGTCGTGCATGGCGGCCAGGTACACCCCGGCCCGGCTCCCGGCGACGGCGGCGGGCACAACGCCCGCGTGCTCGAGCGCCTCCCAGCTGAGCTCGAGCGCCAGCCGCTGCTGCGGGTCGATCGCGGCCGCCTCGCGGGGAGAGACGCCGAAGAAGCCCGGATCGAACTCGTCGACCCGGTCGAGGAAGGACCCCCAGCGTGCACCGGTCGGGTCGGCGGAGGCGTCCCAGCGGTCGACGGGAACCTCGGTGATGGTCGTCCGGCCACCGGTGAGCCGGCGCCAGAAGGCGTCGGGGCTGTCGGCGCCGGGCAGCCGGCAGGACAGGCCGACGACGGCGATCGGGCCGTGGCCCGCCGAGGTGATGTTCGGGGTGTGCGTCACTGGGCCGCTCCGTCCGAGTTGACCGCCGTAAGGAAGTCTTCGATCAGTCGCTGCCACTCCTGCGGGCACTCCAGGGCGGGCAGGTGCCCGCATGGCAGGGTCGCGGAGACGGCGGCGCTCAGGTGGTCGATCAGTTCGCCGGAGACCGCGGCCGGCACCAGGTGGTCGTCGCTGGTGGCGATCACCAGCGTCGGCACGCTGATCCTGGCCAGGTCGGCGCGCACATCGAGGCGGAGCGCCAGCTCGATCTGCTCGGCGCTGCCGGCACCGGTGGTGAGGGCAACGAGCTCGGCGAAGCCGTCGATCTGGTCCTCGGACATGGCGTCGAGGTAGCGGTCGCTGAGCATCAACGACATCAGGTAGCGCGCCAGCAACCCTCGGCCACCGTCGAGCAGGCCACGCCAGACCCGCAGTTTGAGCCGGGTGGACGCGGGGGCCCGGGCGAAGGCGGAGGTGAGCACGAGCGCGGTCACCCGGTCCGGGTGGCGCACGGCGGCCCGCGTGGCGATCATGCTGCCCAGCGAGTGCCCGGCCATGGCGAACCGCTCGTGCCCGGCACGCAGTGCCGCTTCGACGTGCCAGTCGGCAAGGGCGTCGATGTCGACCGTGGCGCCTGTGGTGAGCTTGGAGTAGTCCGGCGCCACGACCCCGTGGCCGGCGGCCAGGCCACTGATCAGCCGCCCGTACGTGCTGTCCCCGGTTGCCCCGGCGCCGTGCACGAGCACCAGCCCTGGGCCCGTGCCGCGGACCACGCTGGGCAGGACGACGTTGTGGACAGCGTGCATGTGGACTCGCCCCTCTCCGGCGGGGTCCCGGGACTCCCGCTGCGGCGACGCTAGGACCGTGCTCCCCAGCCCTCCTATGGGTCGCAGACCACCGCCGGCCCACTGCCCGGTAACCCTTCCGCGCCGCCGTGGTGCCCGGGCTCGCGCGGTTACCAGGCGATGGGCGCAGCCCGGAATGCCACCACTGCGTCGGTGCGCAGGCGCTCCTACCTTGGCGTCGACCTGTCGTGGACGCCGGGCCCGACAGCGTCGTCAGCCATCTCAGGAGGTCAGAACATGGGTAGAGAAGTCGGCTCCGAGTACGACGTCGTGATCATGGGTGGTGGTCCGGCCGGCTCGACGCTCGGAGCGCTGCTGGCCCGGCGGACGACGCTGCGCGTGGCGATCTTCGAGAAGGAGGAGATGCCCCGCGAGCACATCGGTGAGTCGTTCGCCCACCAGATGATTCCGGCGATCGAGCAGAGCGGCGCGCTGGAGAAGGTCCTGGCCAGCAAGTGCTGGGTGAAGAAGTACGGCGGTGTGTTCAACTGGGGCGAGGTCCCGATGGTCGCCTTCTTCGACCACCGCAACTACCTGGGCGACGGTGTGCCGCGCTTCGCCATGCACGTCAACCGGGCCGAGTTCGACGAGATCCTGCTCGATCACGCGGCAGACAGCGGCGTGGACGTGTTCGAGCAGACGTCGGTCGGGCAGTTCGAGTCGGACGCCGACGGATGCACGGTCACCCTCAAGGACGGCACGGTGGTGCGATCGAAGTACTTCGTCGACGCCTCGGGCCGGCGCAACAGCATTGCCGCCAGACAGAAGCGCGAGTGGCTGTCGAGCTACCGCAACATCGCCATCTGGCAGCATTTCCTCGGCGGTGAGCCGGTGCAGGACCTGCCCGGCGACTGGAACATCTTCCGGGAGAAGAACCAGTCGCCGATCGGCTGCTTCGCCTTCCAGAACGGCTGGTGCTGGTACATCCCGGTGCCGAAAGTCATCGACGGGGAACGCAAGCTCACCCACTCGATCGGCATCGTGACCATCCCGGAGATCCTCAAGCAGAAGGGCTCTGACTTCACCGACCAGCAGACGTTCATCGAGACGGTGCGCCAGGTGCCGTACCTCAAGGACCTGATCGGCAACGCCGAGCCGATCGACGACAAGATGCTCACAGCGACGAACTACTCGATGATCAACGGCCATTTCTCCGACTACGACGACCGCTGGCTGCTCGTCGGTGACTCGGCCTACTTCGTCGACCCGCTGTTCTCCTCCGGCGTCGCGTTCGCTACGAACCAGGCGGTGAACGCCGCGATGCTGCTGGAGCACACCCTCTCCGGCGAGCTCGACGAGCAGAGCCGCCGCGACCTGTGGCGCGACTACGACGAGGGCTGGCACGGAATGGCCGAGACCTTCGCGCTCTCGATCGACCAGTGGTACCACGCGCTGGGCAAGCAGGACCCGGAGAGCGTCTACTGGCGGCACCGTGGCAGCGGCCCGGACCTGGACATCCAGGAGCGGACGTTCGACGTGCTGCTCAACACCTCGGTCACGCCCAACCTCATGCAGTTGATCACGGGCGCGCCGATGCGCGGCGAAGGGCCGTTCACCCGGGCGAACGATCGCGCCGAGCCCGCCCCGATCGATCCCGACGCCACGCTGTCGCTGGCGCCGGGCGTGGCCGTGCGGGAGACGGTCGGGCTCGACGTGCCGGGCTTCAAGGGCCACCTCCCCCCGCCGCCCTTCGACGACGAGCTGGACGAGTCGACCAAGGCCGGGATTGCCACCTACTGGGCCGACCCGGTCGCCAACCGTGACGTCATCGACTCGCCGGTCGCCCGGCCGGTCCCGGCGCACCGCATCGGCTTCGCCGACGGCGCCGGCGACGTCGAGATCCGCGGCCTGGCCCGGGAGGGCACGGCCGAGCTGCTCGGTTACCTCGAGGCGGGCGTGACCATACGCAAGCTCGAGGGTCAGCTCACCGCGGCACAGCAGCAGCTGCTCAAGCGCCTGGTCCGCGCCGAGCTGGTCGTCGCCGCCGCTTAGTGAGCGGCGGGGCCGACCGGCCCCGCCGCTTCGCTGTCAGCGCTGATAGGCCGGCTCGTCCAGCTCCAGCAGCCGGCACAGCCACTCGGCTGCGATCCGTTGCTTCTGCTCGCGTACGGCAGGCACATGCCGCTCGTACGCGGCGTCGCGCAGCGCGCTGATCCGGAACTCGTACTCCGGCCGGCCGGACGCCGACACCCGGCCGGTGCGGACCAGCAGATCGAGGTTCTCAAGGTGCTGCACACCGTGCTTCGCGTCCGCGGCGCTGACGGAGCCGAGCGCGGCGACGGCGTCCTCTGAGAAGGCCGCACCGAGGACCACCGCGTCGAGCAGGACGGTCCTGGCCACCGGCGGCAACGCGTCGATCTGCGCGTCCAGCACGGTACGCACGGCGGGGGGCAGCCGGAGTGACAACGAGGTGCTGCCGGTCGCCTGCCGTACTGTGCCGGCGGGCCGATCCGGAGCATGGGCCAGCATACCGGCCAGTTCGAGCCCGAACAGGGGGTTCCCGCCGGCCTTGGCGACCACCGCGTCGACCGACGCGGGCGCAACGCCCCGACTGCGGTGGCCCAGGCGAGCAGCGGCCAGGTCCCGGATGTCGCAGTCGTCCAGCGCTTGCAGGACCGTGGTGCTGGCATACCGCTTGCCGCCGCCCCAGCCGGGCCGCCGGTTGAGCAACGCCTCCGGACGGGCGGTGACGATGGTGAGCAGGCTTGCCGGCCCGGTCGATCCGGCGAGCCTGTCGACGAGGTCGAGGACGGAGTCGGCGGCGCGGTGCACGTCCTCCACGATGAGCACGGTCGGGTGCCCGGCCGTGGCCGCCTCCAGGAAGGAGCACCACGCGGCGACGGCGTCCCTGCCACTGTCCGTCGTGCCGGTCACCAGGTCGCAGAGGTGTCCCAGCACCCGGTCCGGCTGGCTCAGCCCGGGCAGTCCGGCGACTGCCGAGGCCAGTCCGGCTCGGGTGCGGGACTCGTCCTCGTCCGGGGCGATCCCGCAGCACGCCTTGACGACATCGCCCAGCGCCTCGAGCCCGGTGCCATCCGGCGCAGTCGGGTCGCAGCTGCCGACCAGGCACTCGGCCGCCGGGTCCGCCGCCGAGACGCGGGCGATGAACTCGGCAAGCAGCCGGGTCTTGCCCATCCCGGCGGACCCGAGAACGGTGGTCAGGTGCGGGCGGTTGAGCCGGCGTGCCTGGGACCAGGAGTGCTGGAGGATTCGCATGTCGTGGTCGCGCCCGACGAACGGCTCGGCGGCTGCGCCGGACGGCGTGTCCCGCAGCGGCAGGGTACGGCGCTCGGTGGCCCGGCTCGCGGCGGTTGTCTGCTTGCAGATCGACACTTCGCCGGGGCGCGCCGCGATGAGCTGGGCCATGGCCCGGTCGAACGCCGCCCCGGTGACCGCAGGCAGTGCCCCCTCCAGCGGCCGGATGAGGGCTTTGCCGGTGGCGACGACCACCGTGCCGACCCGGTCGCCGCCGTCCGGCGACTGCCAGGCGAGACGGTCACTGATGGCCCGGGCGGTGCGCGTCGCGTACCAGGCGTCGAACTCCCCGGTGGCGGGCACCCCGAAGACAACCATCCACAGTGATCCCAGCATGCCGGCCATCGTGCCGCCGCACCGCGCAGCCTCGGCCTCGACCACCTGGGTGATGTGCTCGTGCGTCAACGCCCCCGGGGCCGGGTCCGGCGACTGAGCCGTCTCCTCGAGGGCGCGGACCAGCACCACACTGATCTGCTTGATCTCGGGGGCATCCCCGGCCCGGGGAGACCGGCCCGCTGGGTCGTCCGGGGCGTCCGGCGCACCTGGAACGGCCGGCGGTGGCACCAAGGCCGGCGGCGGTGGAACGGGCGGCGGCGGTGCCGGCTCCTTCAGGATGATCGGCTCGGTGTCCGGGGTCGCCGGCGCGCCCGGGGTCAGGTCGTGATTGAGGATGGCGCGTTCCAGCTGCTGTAGCTCCGGGCTGGGATCCAGGCCGAACTCCTCGATGAGCGCGGTCCGAGTGCGCTGGTAGATCGCGAGCGCGTCGGACTGTCGGCCGCAGTGGTAGAGCGCCCGCATCAGCTGCCCGGCCATCCGTTCCCGCAGCGGACCGGTCTGCAACTGGGTCTCCAGCTCGCTGATCACCTGGGCGTGCCGGCCCATCGACAGATCGGCCTCGACGAGACACTCGATCGCCGTCAGGCGGACGTTCTCCAAGGCGGTCAGCTCGGTCCAGTTCACCCCCGCCTCGACCAGGTCCACCAGGGCGGGCCCGCGCCAGAGGGTGAGCGCGTCGCGCAGAGTGCCGGCTGCCTGCTCCCACCTCCCCGCGGCGAGATCATCCCGGGCGGCCTCCACCTGCTGCTCAAAACAGATCATGTCCACCGACTCGGGCTGCACGCGCAGGAAGTAGCCGGGCGCGTGGGTGAGCAGCACCGGCGCCCCGGCCGTCATGCTGTTCATGCCGATGACACCGCGCAGGTGGGAGATGGCGTTGTGCAGCATCTTGCGACCGGTGGCCGGGGTGCCACTGGGCCACAGCGCCTTCATCAGCCGGCTGACCGGGATCAACGAGTTGTGGTTGAGCAGAAGGTAGCCGAGCGTCGCCCGGGAGCGGATCCCGCCGAGCGCCAGGCTGGTCTCGCGGTTGACGACCTCAAGATGACCAAGAAGCCGGAAATGCACGTGATCGACCCTCCTGAGAATGCGGACGAAGGACACGAATACCGTACCTCCGGCCGACTCGGCAGACATGAAGAATTGTCGATTGACACTTATCGGGCTGAAGCTGTCGGTTCGCCTCAAAGAACAACGCACTTCGTGTCATGCTGATGGACTCCGCCGGGGGCGCGCATCTCACGCTGGCGATTCCTCAGGCGTGGGCGCGGGAACGTGACACGGGCCGCTGCCACTGCTCCGTGTCCACGATGTACCAGATTGCGGGTGTGGCCGGGCAGAGCCGAGCGGCGCCGGCTGGCGACCCACCCGCCCGGGTACGTCCTGAGCCGGTCGCCACCCGGCCTGGTCGGGTGTGGTTCGGGACATCACCGCGGTGAAGGGGCCTGTCAAGGATGTCTGTGCCGGTGTTACGTCATCCACGCCGCCGTGGCGGCGCAATTGTGTCGAATCTGGTGCCGGAGATGCTCGTCGGCCTCCGGTGTCCTCCGGTCGCATTCCCGACCCCGCACGTCGAATGACAGCACGTATTTCGAGGCGTAGTTCAAAGGCGATGAAATATGTGCCGGACTTCCCGGCCAGGCTCGGGTTCCTCGCTGACGCGACAGCTTTTTGGGACATGTTCTCCACCGCCTAAGATCATGAATATCGGCATTCCGGGATCGGCTGACGCACCCCGGCGTCGGTGCGCTACAGCACCACCGAGCAGGTCCGTGAGCACCGCCAACGCGCCCTCGACGCCGCCCACGCCGCTCACGCTGAACGGTTCAACCGCCGCCCACGCGCACCGAGACCGCCCGACCAGGCCTAGATCAACCAGCCAACCCAGCAGGACCAAACCGTCTCAATCTGACGCGGCAACCACCGGAGAACGCGGCTTCATGATCCTCACCGGGCTGGCGGATACTTCGACACACCGCAGCCAGCCCACGACAGATCGGCAACATCATCCACGCCGCCTCCACCTCACCCACTTCGAATACCGACACCTACCAAATCCTTGCTGAGATCACGTCTCCGGGCCGGACCTCTGTCCCACGCGCTCGATGCAAGCGCTGACATCGGCAGATCGCTCGCCGCGCGGATGGCCGTCACACATGCCCTCTTCCCTGCCCGCGTTGAGACAGTCCACACAGGAAACAAGTCGGTCGGGACCAATCCACCCTGGTCGACGCGGTCCCCCTTGCCCGGTCGGCGTCGGTACGGCGAGTCCCATCAGGCGATTACCGGACCCACGAGCGGGCAACCGCGCGCCCATCGGCACGCCGGCACTGACGACGAAAGGCCAGCTCAGGAGCCGTATTCGGACCGTGGCCGCAGGACCGGCCGAGTCTTGCGCGCCGTCAGGGCAGTCAGGATCATCGTGAGGGCCGCGGACGCATCAAACCATCCACAACGGTATGCGGGGATCGCTCTTGACACGTCTTCTGACAGATAGACCCTCGCGCCCGGCCCTCGGCGGCGGCGGTGAGTAGCCCGCTGCCCGCCCTCGCACCGTACACCCTGCTCGGTCCCGGCCGCTGCGGTCGCGCTCGTCACCATGGCGATCGCCGACAGGTTCGCCGGCGCCTATCTCGGGGCCCGCACCAGCTTGGCCGCTGGGAGAGCGTCGCGCTGGGCGCCGGCATGAACGCGCGCGGCGTGGTCGTGGTCGCCACCGCCGGTCTGCGGCCCGGGGTGTCGTCCGTGGCCAGGTACCCGGTGGTCGTCCTCATCGCTGTGGTCACCTCGGTGATGGCGCCGCCCATCCTGCGCCACTCCAGGGCGCGGATTCAACCCACGACGGCCGAGCGGGAGCAGAGCTCGCCCTCGCGGGCCATCGAGACAAGGCAAAGCACGGCTGTACGACCGAAGCCCGTGGCCCGGCGATCCGGCCACGGCGACCGAACCACAACCGCTGGCGCCCTCCGCGACGCCGCAGTCAGGAGTATGTCCCGTGTCCAGCCCGCCTCTGCCCACATACCCGAAGTTGCGGGATCCCGCCGACCCGCTGCTCCCGCCCGCCGACTATCTCGCGATCCAGGCGGAGAAGCCCATCGCCAAGGTGCTGCTGCCGTCGGGCCGGCCGACTTGGCTGGTCACTGGGCACACGCTGGCCCGCCAGATCCTGACCGAGCCCCGCGTCAGCGTCGATCGCAAGCACCCGAACTTCCCGTATCCGGTGCCGAACCCGGACGCGGTCGTCGCCCAGGTGGCCCGGTGGACGTACATCCTGCTGGGTGACGACCCGCCCCTGCACACCGAGCGGCGGCGCCTGCTGATCAGCGAGTTCACCGTGCGGCAGGCGCAGGCGATGCGTCCCCGCATCCAGCAGCTCGTCGACTTCCACCTCGACCAGCTCATCGCCGCAGGCCCGGGCGCCGACTTCAGCAGCAACTTCGCGATGAAGGTCCCGTCGGCAGTCATCTGCGAGATGCTCGGCGTGCCGTTCGCCGACCACGACTACTTCCAGGAGCGCACCGCGCTGCAGCTGCGGCGCGACGTGACCGTCGCCGACCAGAAGCAGGCGATCGACGACCTGCTGGCGTACTTCGAGCAGCTCATCCAGGAGAAGGGCCGCCGTCCCGGCGACGACCTGCTGAGCCGGCTGATCGTCAGCAACCGCGAGGCGCAGGCCTTCGACCACGAAGCGCTGGTCGCCCTGGGCCTGCTGCTGCTGGTGGGCGGGCACGAGACGACCGCCAACACCCTCACGCTCGCCACCGCGACCATGCTGGAGCGGCCGGAGATCGCCGTGGAGCTGCGGTCCGACCCCTCGTTGATGCCCTCGGCGGTCGAGGAGTTCCTGCGCTACTTCAGCGTCGCCATCGCCGTGTCCCGGATCGCGATGGCCGACCTGCAGGTTGGCGACGAGCTGGTCCGTGAGGGGGAGAGCATGCTGCTGGTGCTCAACACCATCGCCCGTGACGGCGAGATCTTCCCCGAGCCGCACAAGTTCGATATCCACCGGAACGCCCGCAACCACCTCGCCTTCAGCCACGGCATCCACCAGTGCATGGGGCAGAACCTGGCGCGGGTGGAGATGCAGGTAGCCCTCGACACCGTGCTGCGGCGGCTGCCGGGGCTCAAGCTGGTCACCCCGTTCGAGGAGTTGCCGTTCAAGTACCGGCACCTGGTGTGGGGCATCGAGGAACTGAAGGTGACCTGGTGAGCGCGCCGGCCGGGACCGGCCCCGTGGCCATCGACCGGGAGCGCTGCCTGGGCTCGGGCCAGTGCCTGGCGATGGCACCCGAGGTGTTCGATCAGGACGAGGAGGATGGCCTGGTGATCTTCCGTGGCGGCACGCCGCCCGCGGCGGTGACGGCGGACATCGAGAACGCCGTGCACAACTGCCCCGCCGTTGCCCTCTCGATCACGAACTGACCGGTAAAGGCGGGGATCCACCCGCCTGTATCAACCAGCTCACTGGCTGTCGAAGCGCAGCACGGCGACCGGGAACTGGTCGCGTGCGGCGAGTTCGTAGGCGGCGGCGCGGGACAGGCCGAAGATCCGCGCCCCGGTGGTGATGTCGGTGACCGGGCCGAGGGCGCGAATACGGTCGGCGGTCCAGACGGTGTCGTCGGGCTGCTCGCTGTCCGGGCCGGGGCGGTCGGCGAATTGGTGGTCGGAGCTGGTCATGGCAGGGGTGGTCCTTCCGGTGACATCAGGTGGAGGGAATTCACCGGCCGCAGAGGGGAGGCCGGCGGGTCGGCACGGCGGGCCGCAGCGGGTCAGCGCGCCTGCGGATAGTCAGGGGTGGATACGCGGGCCTGGAAGGCCAAGACCGGCAGCGGAACAGTCCTTGGCGTCGCCCAGGTACCGCTCGGCCGGTCCACGCCTGCGGTACCGGTGGTCATCGGGTGAGGACGGGTCGCCGACGCCGTGCCGGCCGGGCCCCGTGCATCGGAGGCGCGCGGGGCGGGCAGGGTCCGGTCCGGCACCCGTACAGCCGCCGACGGCAGTGTGAGCGGGTTCGGCGAGCGGTCTGGAGGGGACGGACCAGCGGCAACGCGCTCCAGACCGACGCAACTAGGGTACGGCAGCCCTCCGACCACGATGGCGACCATGCCCGCGATGGTCCAGACGGTTCATGTCGCAGGTGCTGATCGTCGGTGTACCAGCGGCCGATGGCGGGCTGTCTCTCCTGCGTCCGGATCGTGGCGCGCAGTTGGGCGGTCGCTTGTATTGAGGCTGCGCCGGCTTCACCCAGACCCGCAACGCCTCGGGATGCACGCCGAGTTGGTCGGCGATCCGCCGGATCGAGCCCACCGCGCGGACGCCGCGTCCCGGCGGGCGTCGACCGCCAACCGGGTCGCGCGCTCACGCAGCTCGTCGGCGTACTTCCCCAGTGCGGGCATCGCTGGTGTTCCTCGGTGTCTACACGATCGCCCGGCGGCTCGGTCTGGACCCGAAGATTGTGCGCCGCTACGCCGATGCCCCCATCTCCTCGGCCCGAACGGCACCGTCTGGGACAGCATGCTCGACGCCCTCAAGCCCTACCTGCGACAACGCAGCGCCGAAGGAGCGCTCCGGTCTCGACGTGCAGGAGCCGGTGAGCCAGGGACAATGGTGGTGGCCGATGAAGTGCCCCGACCGCGCAGGTCGCCACCCGGTCTCCGGCCGGACGTGGACCGACGGCACCGCCAATGACCACCACAGGAGCCGAAATGCCGACCGACGAGCAGTTGCGGGGCAACAAGGACAGCGTCAAGGCGTTCTACGACCTGATGTTCAACCAGTGCCGACCCGCCGAAGCCCTCGAGCGGTACGCCGGCGCGACCTACATCCAGCACAACCCGCACGTCGGCGACGGCAAACAAGCCTTCATCGACTACTTCGAACGGATGGCAGCGGAGCACCCCGGCAAACACGTCCGGTTCGTGCGAGCCATCGCCGAAGCCGACCACGTCGTACTTCACTGCCACCAGACCTGGCCCGGCGACCACGACTACGCCGGCATCGACATCTTCCGCCTCGACGAAGACGGCAAGATCGTCGAACACTGGGACGTTCTGCAGGTCGTCCCCAGCACCTCCGCAAACGACAACGGCATGTTCTGACCCGTCTGATTCCCCCCCGAGCGGCTGCCGATCAGGCGACGACAGTGAGTGGCGGCCGCGCTGGCCTGCCGATACTGCGTGTCGCTGTCCGGATTCGGGCAAGAATCCGGGCGGAAGGGTGTGCACGGCCCTGCGTATGCGGAAGTGCCAGGAGCAACGCGGCCAGCTCAGCCGATGCGGCCGACACCGCCGAACAGGTAGACCTCGGGCTCGTCGGACTCCGGGTCCGGGCGCCAGCGTGAGCAGGTGACGACGCCGGGTTCCAGCAGGTCCAACCCGTCGAAGAAGCGTTCGAGCTCCACCTTGGTCCTGGCGCGGATCGGCGTGCCGCCGCGTTCGGTGGTTTCCCGCATCACGCGCAGCATCGGCTCGCCGTGGATCTCCGCCGTGGAGTGGGTGAGCACCAGGTGGCTGCCGGCGGGCATCGCCTGCACCAGTTGTGCGACGGAGCCGTACGCCACGTCGTCGTCCATGATGTGGTTGACGACGCCGAGGAGCATGAGCCCGATCGGCTGCGAGAAGTCGAGCGTCCGCCGCGCGGACGCGAGGATCGCGTCCGGCTGCCGCAAATCGGCTTCGACGTAGTCGCAACTGCCTTCCGGCGTGCTGGCCAGCAGCGCACGCGCGTGTGCCATGACGAGCGGGTCGTTGTCGATGTAGACCACCCGGCAGCGCGGGTCCAGGGACTGCGCGACCTCGTGGGTGTTGTCCGCCGTGGGCAGCCCGGTGCCGACGTCGAGGAACTGGCGGATGCCGGCGTCCCCGACGAGGAACCTGACCACCCGCTGGAGGAACGCGCGCTCGGACTTGGCTCCGATGGGGATGTCCGGGATGTGGGCGATGACCTCATCGCCGGCGGCCCGGTCTACCGCGAAGTGATCCTTGCCGCCGAGCCAGTAGTTCCATATCCGCGCCGAGTGCGGAACAGCGGTGTCTAGCTTGGAGCCTGAAGGGAGCTCCCAATCCTCGGTCATGGGGTAATTCTTCCGCAACGGCGGGGTGACGACGCAACTGGGGCGGCGGTTCGACGGCCAGGCCGAGCTCCAGTAGGGCACCCCTGGTGGTGAGTGGAGATCGTGTCCGGCAGACCGCGTTGCGGGCCTCTCTCTGTCGTGGTGGGGCCGGCGGGGTGACGACCTTCACATCGCTCGCGGCCAGCGCCTCCCGTAGTTCGGCGGGCGGCAGGGTGTCGGTGATCAGGTAGTCCGCGCTGCTTAGCTCGGAGACCTGGGCGAAGAGTCGGCGGCCGAACTTCGAGGAGTCGTGCGACCGGCCTCCGCATCGACCGCACCGACGCCGATGGCGGTGGGTGGCAGCGCCCCGGGCACCAGCAGATTGTTCGCCGCCACGGTGAGGTCGCGGTGCTGGCCCAGGTTGCGGGCGACCGCCAGGGTCGTCGTCCCTCTGTTGATCATGATGGTCGAGCTGTCCTCAACCAACGCCGCGGCCAGTGCCGCGATCTTCTCCTTCTCCTGCAGGCTGAGCCGCTGGTCGACGGCGCGGTCGGTGCGGGGCGGTGACCGCGACGACAGTCGCGTTCGTCGCGGCGTGTGGTGTGGACGACGGTGCGTCGGACCAGTCGGCAAAGTTCGACCGGATCATCGACGAGTTCACCGCGCAGAACCCGAACATTGAGATCGAGTTGCTGAGCGCGCCGTACGCCTCGGCCAAGCAACAGCTGCTCACCGGCGCCGCCTCGAAGACCCTGCCCGACGCACTCGCCCGCAGCACAGGAGAACCGGTCCTCGGCATGGCTACTCGTTCCGGGACAACGTGATCGTCCAGGAGACTCCGGTCCTCGCCGGTTCGCCAACTACACCAAGGTTCTCACCTACCCGAACTTCCTGGCCGCGCCGCAGCCCCGAGCACGGTGACCTTTGCAGACGGGCTCTCTCCTAGCATGGTGACCGCGACCATCGGCTCCGACCTGCCGAACCCGCTGCCACCGGGACGCGCCGGGTTTTGACGGGGATCGGTATCTCGAAGTGCACCACCCGGGAGGCGTGCGGGCTGCCGTCGCGGGGGTCGTGCACCACCTCGGCCACGCTCCGCCAGAACGCCTCCGCCCCGGGGACCCCGGTGTCGGTGTGCAGGTAGACCGCCCGGTAGCCGGGGTGCCCGGCGGCGAACGCGACGGCCCGTCGGACCAGTGCGCGGGCCAGCCCGTTGCGGCGGTGTTCCGGGCGTACGTAGACCCGGAACAGCTGGGCGGTGCTCGCCGCCGGGTAGCGGTCGACCAGCCAGCGGGGATGCGGCGGGCTGTTCGGCGCGGCGGCGCGGACGGCGGTGGTGGCGACCACCTCGTCGCCCTTGACCGCGACGAACAGCGCATGCCGATCAGGCCGTAGGTAGGTGCCGGCGAGGTCGATGACGTCGGCGTGCCACCGCGGCTGATAGCCGTAGCCGAACACCTGGTAGAAGGTGTCGAGCATGACGCTGCGGGCACCGTCGAGGTGCTGCGGCGTGGCGGTACGGATGTCGTACGGACCGATGTTCTGGTCGTTCACGTGGTGCTCATCTCTCCGGTGCTGGACGTGGTTGCGGGTCGCGGCAGATGTCGCGGCAGGTCGGAGTCGCGCGGTCGCGGCAGGTCAGGGTCGAGCAGGGCGCGGGTCAGCGGCTGCCGGCCGGCGCGCAGCACGGTGGCGGCGGGACCGTGTTCCACGACCCGGCCGTGTTCGAGCACGGTGACGTGGTCGGCGAGGCGGTCGACCACGTCCGGGTCGTGCGTGATGACCAGCAGCGCGAGCCGGTGGGTGCGGCACACTTCGTCGAGCAGGTCGAGGATCCGGTCCTGGTTGACGCGGTCGAGACCGGACGTGATCTCGTCGCAGACCAGCAGCCGGGGTCGGGCCACCAGGGCGCGGGCCAGAGCGGCGCGTTGCAGTTCACCGCCGGAGAGCTGGTCGGGGCGGCGGGCGGCGAGAGCATCGTCGATCCCGACCTGACGCAGCAGGTCGTGGGCGGTCCGCAGCGCGTCGACGGTCGGTTGGCGGTGCAGCCGTACGGCGGGGCGGGCGACCTGGTCGAGCAGGGCGGCGGACGGCTGGAAACTGGCCCGCGGATCCTGGAAGACGTACTGCACGGTGGTGAGGTCGCCCCGCTGCCGGCGGTCGATCGAGCCGGCGAGCCGGCGGCCGTCGAGTTCGATACTGCCGCCGCTCGGTGGGTGCAGGCCGGCCAGGCAGCGGGCGACGGTGGTCTTGCCGCTGCCGGAGCGGCCGACCAGGGCGAGGCGCTGTCCGGGGCCGATGACCATGTCGATGTCGTGCAGGACGGTGCTGCCGTGGTGCGCTGCGGTGAGCCCGGCGACCCGCAGCAGCTGACCGACACCGCCCGGCGGGTCAGCGGCGGGGGTCCGCGCTGGCCGAGCTGGGGTGTCAGGAAGGACCGCGTCCGGTGGACCGGAGGCGACGACGGTGCCCCGGTCGAGCATGAGGACGCCATCGGCGACCGCCCGTACCAGGTGCAGGTCGTGGGTGAGCAGGACGACCGCGACGCCGGAGCCGGCGAGACGGCGTAGTTCGGCGGCGACGTCGCGGCGGTTGAGGCTGTCCTGCCCGGTGGTCGGTTCGTCGGCGACCAGGACGCGGGCACCGGCCAGCAGGGCGTGCGCGATGACCAGCCGCTGCTGCTGGCCGCCGGAGAGCTGGTGCGGGTAGCGCCGCAGCAGGTCGCGGTCGTCCGGCAGGCCGACCCGGGCCAGTACCGCCCGGACCGCCTGCCGGGTGGCGGCGCGCCGTGTCCGACGCGACGGCGTCGGGGTGTGCCGGCGGGCGATCTCGCGCAGCACCGGGCCGATCCGGCGTACCGGGGTCAGCGCCGCCGCCGGCTGCTGCGGAATGTAGCCGACGGTGCCGCCGGCCGGCGGTGTCTCTGGGCTGACCGGGCGACCATGGATCTCGACGTCGCCGGTAAGCCCGACGCCGGGTCCGGCTTCGCCGAGCAGCGCCCGCCCGAGCGTGGTCTTGCCGCTGCCGGACGGGCCGACGACGGCGAGGATGTCGCCGGCCGCCACGGTGAACGACACGTCGCGCAGCAGCCGCTGTCCACCGGCGTCGGCGCACAGCCCGTCGACCCGGATCACTTCGTGACCTCCGGCCGGGTGGCCAGCAGCTGATCGGTGACCAGGTTGACCCCGACGGCGAGCGCGACGAGCAGCGCGGCGGGCACCACCACCGCCCACGGCTGCAGGAAGATCCCGGCGCGGTTGCGGTCGACCATGACGGCCCAGTCGGCGGCGTCCGGGGCGACGCCGATGCCCAGGAAACTGGCGGTGGCGACGAGGTAGACGGCGCCGATGAACCGGATCCCGGCGTCGGCCAGCAGGACCCGGCGGATACCCCGGGCGACGTACCCGACCGCCCGCCGCCACCACGTCTCCCGGTAGAGCCGCATCGCTTCCATCGCGGGTCCGTGGGCCAGCGGCAGGGCCGCGGCGCGGGTGATCCGGGCGATCTCCGGCAGGGCGATGACGGCGACGATTACCACCAGCGTCACCGGCCCCTGGGGTGCGGTGGCGGCGAGCAGGATGAGCAGCAGCAGCGACGGGACGGCGAGGAGCAGGTCCAGCGGGCGCATCAGCACCTCGTCGAGCCAGCGCCGGCGGGTGAGCGCGGCGAACAAACCGACGGGTACGCCGATCAGGTAGGCCAGGGCGGTCGCGGCGGCGGCGACCGCGACGACGGACCGGCCGCCGAGCAGGAGCTGCCCGGTGACGTCCCGGCCGACGAAGTCGGTGCCGAGCAGCCCTGCCTGGTCGAACGGCCGGGTCCGGTCCGCGCCGTTGCCGACCAGGGCCAGATCGACCAGGGCCGGACCGGCGAGAGCGAGCAGCAGCGGTACGGCGAGCAGGACGACCCCGGTGACCAGGCGCGGAACCCGGCCGGTCCGCCGAACCCGGCTGATCATCGGAGCCCGGCCGGTCATCGGGCACCTGCCGCACGCGGGGCGAGCCGGAACGCGACCAGGTCGGCGGCCAGGTTGACGACCACGGTGGTGACCGCCACGATCACGCACAGCCCTTGGACGGTGGGGACGTCCCGGGCGGCGACCGCGTCGACCAGGGCGGTACCCAGACCGGGGATGACGAAGACCGCCTCGACGACGATGACGCCGCCGAGCAGCCAGTCGGTGGTGCGGGCGAGTTGCTGCACGACCGGCGCGGCGGCGGTGGGCAGTGCGTGGGCCAGCCACCGGCGACGGGCACCGAGGCCGAGGCGGCGGGCGTGGGCGACGTACTCGGAGCGCAGCGCGTCGACCATGCCGGCGCGGGTCAGCCGGCTGAGTGAGCAGATCGGTCGGGCCAGCAGCACCAGCAGCGGCAGGACCAGCACGGCCGGCTGGGCGAGCAGGTTGGGGCCGGTGCCGACGGCGGTCGGCGGAAACCAGCCCAGCCGTACGCCGAAAACCGCGACCAGCAGGATGGCCAGGGCGAACTCCGGTACCGCGTAGAGACCGACGGCGACGGCGCTGATGGCGCGGTCGAGCCGGCCGCCTTCGCGCCGGGCGGCGAGCATGCCGAGGCCGATCGCGATCGGGACGAGGACGAGCAGCGTCACGGCGGCCAGCAGTACGGTCGCGGCGGCGCTGCCGACGATCATGTCCAGGACCGGCCGTTGGGAGATCAGCGATTCGCCGAAGTCTCCGTGCAGCAGCCCGGTGAGCCAGTCGAGGTACCGCTGCCACGGTGGCTGGTCAAGGTCGAGCTGTTCGCGGATCAGCGCGATCCGCTCCGGGTCGGGCTGGTCACCGGCGATCACCACCGCCGCGTCGCCGGGCAGCGCCTCGGTGAGCACGAACACGATGGTGGTGATGCCGGCGACCTGCCCGACGCCGAGCAGCAGCCGCCGAACCGTGTAGCGGGTCAGGCTCAAGCCAGCCACACCTTGTCGAACCGGGCCCAGTCGAGGGTGTTGGCGGGGGCCTCGGCGGACACGCCGCCGACCCGGGGCGCGGTGGCGACGAGGAAGTCGGCGAAGCCCCACACCAGCAGCCCGCCCTCGGCGTGCAGCATCCGCTGCATCTCGCCGTACGCCTGCCGCCGGCCCGCTTCGTCGGCGGTGGAGACGGCGGTGGCGTAGAGGTCGTCGAACTCGGGCCGCGTCCACTTGGTGGCGTTCGTCGTCGAGGTGCTCAGCAACCGCTGCGAGATGTGGGTCTCGATCGGCATGGCACCGGAGCGGAAGCAGGCCATCACTCCATTGTCGAGCACCTCTCGCCAGTACGTGTCCTTGTTGCGTTGCACCGGTTCGACGTTCAGCCCGACCGCGCGGGCCTGGTCGGCGAAGACACTGGCCGCCTCGACGAACCCGGCGGCCACCGGCGCGGTGTCCAGCGGGATCCGCAGGCCGCTTGCGCCGGCCCGGTCGATGAGCGCCCGGGCCCGGTCGAGGTCGGGCTCGCGCTGCGGGATGTCGTCGGCGTAGTACTGGTAGCCCTTGCCGAACAGGTCGTTGCCGACCTGCCCGGATCCGGACAGGACCGTCTCGACCAGCTGCTGCCGGTCGGTGAGCAGGAACATCGCCTCCCGTAGGTCACGGTTGTCGAACGGGGGCCGGTCCAGCTTCATGGTGAAGCCCTGCAGGCCGCTGTTGGCCATCCGGGTGATGGCGATCCGGTCGTCGGCGGCGTAGCTGCGGGCCGTGGTGGGGCTGATGTCGTGCGCGTAGTCGACCTGCCCGGCGAGCAGGGCGTTGACCCGCGCCGACTCCTCGTTGGCGATCACGTACTCCAGCTCGTCGAGGTGCGCGGCGCCGTCCCAGTAGTCCGGGTACCGGGCCAGCAGCAGCGACGTGCCGGGGGTGAAGCTGCTGAACGTGAACGGCCCGGAGCCGATCGGCCGGTCGAACGACTCGCTGCCCTCCGGCACGATGTACGCGCCGAATGCGGCGAGCACGTTGCCGAACTCGGCGAACGGACGGGTCAGCGCGAACTCGACCGTACGGTCGTCGACGGCCCGGCTGGCCCGCAGATCGATCAGGGACAGGCTGGCCTTGGCGCGGAACGCCCGGTCCGGGTCGGTGATCCGGGCGTAGCTGGCCAGTACGTCGGCGGCCCGCACCGGCCGGCCGTCGTGGAAGGTCGCCTCCCGCAACGGCACCCGCCAGCGGGTGAGGTCGGCGTTGGGCTCCCAACTCAGCGCGAGCCGGGGCTGGATCGACACGTCCGGGCCGTAGTCGGCGAGCTTGTCGAAGATCGCTTTGGCCCGGGACGCCTCGTTGAACAGGTTCGCCAGGTGCGGGTCGAGGTTCTCGGTGGCGCCGCCACCGGCGAACGCGACCCGCAGCCGGCCACCCCGCTTCGGCGTGCCGCCGTTGACGCCGGTGTCGGAATCAGCGGGGGTGTCGGCGCCGCAGCCGGCGAGGAGCGCGGCGGTCACGGCGGCACCGCCGCCGAGCAATGTTCGGCGGCGTAGTCGGGCAACAGTCGACATGTCAGTTCTTCCTTCCAAGGGGTTTCAGCGGGGATTTCAGGCCGCGTCGTCGCGGCGGCGGGCGACCAGGTGCAGGCGGTCGCCGCGTAGGCCGGTCGCCAGCTCGGCGCCGGGACGCCAGGGCGGTTCGGTACGCGGGCCGGGGGCGTCGAACAGGGCGAGGACGTCGAACCCGGCGCCCTCCAGCAGATGGCGCAGCTCCTGCGGGAAGAGCAGCCGCCATGCGGAGTTCTGCACGAGTTCCTGCTCCGCACCCGGCCAGGTCCACATCCGACGGCGGCGCAGCAGCTGCGCCGCGGCGTCGATCCACAAGGTGGTACGGGACGTGTAGGTGACGCCCTGCCAGCGCACCGACCGGATGCTGGGCCCGTCGACCAGGTCGGTGTTGCCGAGGAAGTACGCGCCGTTGCGCATCTCGGCGATGAGCAGCCCGCCGGGGGCCAGCTGCCGTCGGCAGTTGGCCAGCGCGGCGGTCAGGTCGGCGTTGTGGTGGCAGTACAGCAGCGCACTGTCCAGGCAGGTGACCACGTCGAAGCGCAGGTCGAGGTCGAACGTACGCAGGTCACCTTCGACGAACCGGACCCGCTGGTGGCGGCGGCGGGCGTAGGCCAGCATCCGGGGGGACAGGTCCAACCCGGTGACGTCGAAGCCGGCGTCGGCGAGGTACCCGGCGTCGCGGCCGGTGCCGCAGCCGAGGTCGAGCAGCCGCCGGCCGGGCGGGCCGGGCGCGAACCGGTCGACCAGGTCGGCCACGAACCTGGCCGCCCGGTGCTCCGGGTCGGGAAACTGGGCCTCGTACAGCTGCGGGTTGTCGGTGAGCAGGTTGCCGCCCGACACCACCGGCCCGCTCCCGACCACCGGCCGGCTCACCGGGCCGCCTTTCCGGCGGTGGTCGGCACCGTACGTGGGGCGAGCAGGCCCCGGCGGTGCAGCGCCCACACAGCGGCGCCGCAGGCCAGGCCCAGCCCGGCGCAGAGCAGCCACGCTCCGGCGGGTACGCCCTGCGCCGCCCCGTCCGGCTGGCCACCGGTCTGCATGAACCGGCCGACGGCGGTGGTGGCCAGCGCCGCCACAACCCCGGAGGCCAGGTAGAACACGCCGAAGTAGGTGCCGGTCAGCCCGTCGCGGGCGAAGCCGGGCACCAGTTCCAGGACGAACGGCTGCGCCATCATCACCCCGACCGCCAGCGCCAGCGCGGCGACCAGCGTCGGCAGCGCCCGCACCGGAGGCGGGCCGGTCACCGGCAGCAGCGGCAGCAGGAATCCGAGACCGGCCACCGCCAACCCGGCCGCGATGGACACCCCACGGCTGCCCCGCTGGCGCAGCCAGCCGGTCAACCGCACCTGCCAGACGAGAGTGACCACCGTGGACACGACGAAGAGTGCCGCCACCGCCAGCGCGGTGCCGGCGGCGGCCTCGGCCTGCACCGGTAGCACCAGGTACAGCTGGGTCTGCAGGGCGAACAGCGCACTCAACGCCACCGTGAACGCCAGGAACCGACCGTCGGTCAGCGCCTCCCGCCAGTCCCGGCCGACGCTCTGCCCGCTGCGGGTCACCGGGTGCGGTGGCAGCACCAGCAGTTGCGCCACGGTCAGCGCGGCGAACACCACCGTCGCGCCGATCGCGGCGGCCCGGAAGTCGACCAGCAGCAGCGCGCTGCCGAGCAGCGGCCCGAGCAGCGCACCGGCGCTGGCGAAGACGTTGAACAGGGCGAAAGCCTCGGCCCGGCGCTCGGGGGCGGCCTCGGCGAGGTAGGCGCGTACCGCCGGGTTGAACAGCGCCCCGGCCAGCCCGGTCAGCACCGAGGCGGCCAGCAGTGCGGGCAGCGACCCGCCGACCGCGAACACCGCGAAGCCGACCGCCCGCAGCCCGCAGCCCGCGATGATCACGCCACGTGCGCCGAGCCGGTCGGCGGCCGATCCGCCGACCAGGAACAGTCCCTGCTGGCTCAGGTTGCGTACCCCGAGGACCAGGCCGACCAGGGTGGCCGACAGGCCGATGTCGTCGCGCAGGTAACCGGCCAGGTAGGGCAGCAGCATGTAGAAGCCGACGTTGACCCCGAGCTGATTGACCACCAGCAGCCGGATCGCCGGTGGAAAGCTGGTCAGCGTCGTCCAGGTCGCCCTCACCGCACCGCCTCCGTCACGCCGAGGCCGGGGGTGTCCGCCAGGCGCAGCACGCCGTCGTGGCCGCCGATCCCGGTCCACGGGTCATCGGCGATCAGCAGGTGCCCGTCCAGGTCGACCCAGCGGGCGAGGCCGGCCAGATGCACGGCCGGTGCGACGCCGAGCGTGCTGGCGACCAGGCAGCCGAGCATGATGTCCAGGCCGCGTTCCCTGGCCGCCTCGACGATCCGGGTGGCGGCGGCGATCCCACCGCACTTGGCCAGCTTGACGTTCACCCCGGCGACCGCGCCGGTGAGCCGGTCCAGGTCGGCGAGGCGCTCGGCGTCCTCGTCGGCGACGACCGGGATCGCGGTGCGGGCGGCCACCCGGGCCAGCAGGTCGGGCCGTCCCGGCGGGATCGGCTGCTCGACGGCGTCGATCCGGTACGGGGTGAGCGCGTCGAGCCGCCGAACCGCCTGCTCGGCGGACCAGCCGCCGTTGGGGTCGAGCAGCAGCCGGGCCGTCGGCGCCTCCGCGCGTACCGCCGCCACCCGGGCCACGTCGGCGTCGTCACCGGCCTTCACCTTCAGCACCGCGAACCCGGCGGCGACCAGCCGACGCGCGGTCGCCGCCGCGTCCGCGACCGGCACCAGCCCGATCGTGTACGCCGTGGCGACCGGCGTCGGCGCCGGCGCTGCCAGCAGTCGGTGCACCGGCAGCCCCCGGGCCTGGCCGAGCAGGTCGTGTACGGCGGTGTCCAGCGCCGCGAGCACCCCGGCGGGTCCGTCGAACGTGTTCAGCTCGTCGCGCAGCGCCGCCGGATCCGAACAGCCGGCGAGCCGGCCGGTCCAGCCGGCACAGGTACGTTCGATCGCGGCCCGGTCGAGTCCGTAGTAGCCGCTGGTGACGACCTCGCCGTGGCCGGCGAGCCCGTCGTGGGTGACGGTCAGCTGGACCGCTTCGCGGTGCGCCATCACCGACCGGGAGATCCGCAGCGGTTCGCGCAGCACCAGTCGGTACGGGTGCCAGGACAGTTTCATGCCGGCACCCGCTCGTGGCGTACCGGATCGCCGACCACCCGGCAGCGGCTCCACCGGGTGACCTCCACCGCACCGGGGTGCGGTATCTCGACCGGATGGCCGGGGGTGGGGCCGAGCAGCCCGTGCCGGCCGCACCAGCCGTCGTCGAAGATGGAGTCGAGGTAGCGGTGCGGGCCGTCGGGGAAGACCGCCAGCACCCGGGTGTCCGGCTGGGTGCGGGCCACCCAGGCGGCGACCCTGGCGACCGCGCCGGTGGACCATCCGCCGGTGACGAACGCCGTCCGGGCCAGCCGGCGGCAGGTGTCCACCGCCTCCGCCGGGCCCAGCCAGTGCACCTCGTCGAACGCCGGATAGTCCACGTTGTCCGGATAGATGCTGCTGCCCAGCCCGCGCATCACCCGCCGCCGGGCCGGCTGGCCGAAGATCGTCGAGCCGATGGTGTCCACGCCGATCAGCCGCAGCTGCTGCCAGTGCCGGCGCAGCGTCCGGGCCAGCCCGGCGCTGTGCCCGCCGGTGCCGACGCTGCACACCAGCACGTCGACGGCGTCGACCTGGGCGGCGATCTCGTCACCGAGGCTCGCGTACCCGGCGACGTTGTCGGGGTTGTGGTACTGGTCCGGCCAGTACGCGCCGGGCAGCGTCGCCAGCACCTGCGTCAGCCGTTCCCGGCGGGCCTGCTGCCAGCCACCTGTCGGGTGGGGCTGCTCGACCACCTCCAGCCGGGCTCCGTACGCGCGCAGCAGCGCCCGCATCGACGGCTCCAGCTCCCGGTCGACGACCAGCACCACCGGGTGGCCGAGGGCCTGCCCGGCGAACACCAGCCCGATGCCGAGGGTGCCGCTGGTCGACTCCACCACCGGTGCGCCGTCGCGGAGTTCGCCGCGCCGCCGCGCGCCGGCCAGCATCGCCACCGCCGCGCGGGCCTTCATCCCGCCCGGCGCGACGGACTCGACCTTGGCCCAGAAGCCGCCGTGCGGGTGCGGCAGCGGCGCGTCGACGTAGATCAGCGGGGTGTGCCCCACCAGGTTCAGCAGCTGCGGCGCGCTCACCCGGACACCCCGTACCGGTAGAGGGCCGTCGGGCCGCCGTCGAGCCAGAAGAACGGGTACGGCTCGGCCGACACCGCCGTCAGCCCGGCTCCGCGGAACCACGGCAGCACCGCGCTGCCGGTCTGCGCGAACGCCACGAACGGCTTGCCCTCGGCGGCGGCGTGGGTCAGCAGCGGCTCGAAGGTGCCGTTGCCGAGCGTCATTCCCGAGGCGAGGATCGCGTCGCAGCGGTCCAGCAGCGCCGCCGCGTCGGGCAGGCACGGCTCGTCCCATTCGGTGTGGCCGCCGGCCAGGTCGCACGGCAGATACCGTCGGCCGTCGGCCCGGAGCCGGGCCAGCAGCGAGTTCACCACCCCGACGACCAGGACCGGGCCGCTGGTCGGCGGCAGCAGGTCGACCACGGCGGCGGCCCGGGTCTGCGACTTGGCCAGCGAGCTGCCGGCGGGCACGGTGACCACCGTGTCGGCCGCCTCGGCGTGCGGGTGCTGCGCCATCAGGTACGCGTCGAGCGCGGCCACCCGCACCGGCAGCAACGGATGGGCGAGCAGGTCGGCGACCGTGGCGCCGACACAGTCGTAGACGACCTCGTCGGGCAGCTCGCCGGGTTCGACCGCGCAGGAGCCTACCGCCGTGTCGACCCGCAGACTCAGCACCTGATTGCGGTAGCTGCGCAGCCGATTCGCGTGCCGCGCGCCCTGCCTGGTCACGAACCCCACACTGACCTGGCAGCGGGTCGGGTCCACGCCGTGCCGTCCGGCCCGTACCGCGTCGATCAGCGCGGCGAGGGACCGGTACGCCGGCCGGGCCGGCGACACGGACGACGCCGGCTGGTCCGGCGACACGGACGACGCCGTGGTGCTGTCGGTGGACGCCGTCATACCGCCGCTCCGGCCGGCGCGGCGGCGGACCGGTGCCGGTCGGTGCCGCCGCCGTCGTCGACGTACCCGACCCGTACCTGCGCGGCCAGGCCGTCGGCGACGGTCCGCGCGCCGGCCCCGGCCGTGTCGACCACCATGACGTGGCCCAGGTAGTCGTTGTTGCTGCCGCTGTCACCGGCCCGGTGGCCGGCGGGTTTCACCGACCAGTCGACGACCCGTGGGTCGGTTTCCCAGGCCCCGGTTCCGTCGATCCGGGCGACGACACCGGGGCGCGGCGGCAGCACGAATGCGATCGCCGCGCTGCGTACGCCGGTGTCGGCGGGTGTGAGGTCGGCGGTCTCTCCGAGCGCCAGTTGCGCGTACACCATGGGCAGGTCGATGCCGGTGACCCGGCGCACCAGCTCGGTGATCTGGTTGCCGGCCGGCCGGGGGTTGACCTCGACCACCCGGGGCCCGGCCGGGGTCAACCGCAGCTCGGTGTGGGCGACCCCGCGGTCCAGCCCGACCGCCGCCAGCGCGGCCACCGCCACCTCACCGGCCCGGCTGGTGGTCGCCGGGTCGAGCGACGCCGGGAACATGTGTCCGGTCTCGACGAACCCCGAGGCACCGCCGAGGCTCTTGTCGGTCACCCCGACGACCGTCGTGTGTCCGTCCACGGTGACCGTCTCCACGCTCACCTCCGGGCCGGACAGCAGCTCCTCCAGCAGCACCGTCGGCACCCGGGGCTGGCGTCTGGCGTTGACCGGGAACCCGGTGAGGGCGTCGAACGCCGCCCGTAGCCCGGCCTCGTCGGCGACTTCGCGCACGTACATGCCGGCGCAGAGGTCGACCGGTTTGACCACCAGCGGGAAGCCCAGCTCCCGGGCGGCCTGCGCGACGTCGGACCAGCTCTGCGCGAGCGCGTACCGGGGTTGCGGCACGTCGGCGGCGTCCATCGCCGCCCGGGCGAGGTCCTTGCGGTACGCCCGGCGCACCGCCGCTGGGTCCGCGCCGGGCAGTCCCAGGTGGGCGGCCAGCTGGGCGGCGGTGTCGAGGTAGTAGTCGCAGGAGGTGAGTACGCCGTCGAAGCGCAGCGCCCGGTGCAGCTGTTCCGTGTGCTCCAGCAGTTTGGACAGGTCGTTGGTCTCGGCGGTCAGCACGTTGTGCGCGGCGAGCAACGGATGCGCGCCCCCGGCTGGCGCGCTGCGCAGGTAGTGGTGCAGGTCGCGGGTCAGGAAGGAGAACCGGTGCCCGGCCTCCAGCACGGCCCTGGGCAGCAGATGCGCCATCGCTCCGACCCAGCTTTCCACCAGCAACACATGCGCCATCGACGCCTCCTCGCTCGGCAACCGGCATGGTGATGATAACGGTTATCGTTTACTGAGGATAGGCGCCGTCGTCCGGCAGTTGGTCAGCGAGTGCGGCAGCGACCCCGGGGGTTCACCGCCGCGACTGGTCTGCCTCGGTCCGGGCAGTGGGTGTCGGCGGGTGGAGATTGGTCAAGCCCGTGACGAGCAGCAGGTACGCGGTCAGTTCCAGCAGCGTGATGAGCGCCGTGACCGGGTACGGCGTCGACGGCGTGGACGCGATGGCGTACGCGGCGGACCAGGCGAGCGGGTCGCCCACGTACAGGGGCAGCGGCACGGCTCGGATGGCCGCGTCCACATGGGGCAGCGCGGTGACGGCGAGCAGCGCCGCCCCGGCCGAGGCGAGCCACCGGCGGTGCCCGGCCAGCGCCGTGGCGAGCGCCAGCGCGGCCAACCCGAGCCCCAACGGCGGCAGCACCGCCAGGCTCACGGCGATCACCGAGCCGGCCAGGTCCGCCCCGGTCGGATGGTCACGGTGGTCCGCCGCCAAGATCAGCCAGATGGCAGAGATCCGGATCACCGTGTACCCGGTGATCACCGCGGCTGCCAGTGCTGTGGCGACCGTTGTCCGGCGCCGCCGGGGGTGGCGGTGCCACACCGCGAGCAGTATCGCCACCGCGGTCAGCGACGCCCAGCAGATGGCGAGGCCCGCCTCGGCGCCCGCGAGCCGGTCGACGCCGGAGGTATCCGGCCGCAGCACCTGCCAGCCACGACCCTCGGCCCGGTCGGCAGGCATCGTTCGGACGGCGTCCAGCATCAGTACGGCGAGCGCCGCCGGCACCGCCCAACGTGGCGTCGGCAGCCCGCTGACCACGGCATAGGCGACGAGCAGACCGATCGCCAGCACCTCGGTGTAGCGCCAGACCGGACTGTCCGTCAGGACGCCGACGACGTGGATCACGGCGCATCCGGCTGCGGCGGTCAGGAGAACCGGTCCGCGACGCACCGGGTGAATCCAACTCGACCCTCTGCCAGCGGTCGGATCGCTCACAAAAGCTCCAGGCAGACATCGACGGAGCAGCACCGCTGGCATTCGCTTGTCGGGCCAGCGGTCGGACGGGTGTCAGGCTTCGAACCTGCCGGTCCTGATGTCCTGGACGAAGCCGGTCCACTGGGTAGGGGTGAAGGACAGCACCGGCCCAGCCTGGTCCTTGCTGTCACGCACCTGGGCGGCCTGGTCGACGTACCGCGCCTCCACGCAGGCACCGTTGCCGCCGCTGCGGCTGCTCGTGCGCCACTGGTTGTCGAGTGCCTTCATGGTGTCTCCCTATCCCGGAGGTCCTTGATCATCTCGGCCGATGCTGCGGGTGACAGGGCAGATGCTCGCAGGTCGTCGAAGACCTTGGCGCATCTGCGCACATCCTCACCTTCAGCGTAGAGGTCTCCGAGGGGATGTCGATGATGGAGTGGGAGCGTTGTTCAGCGCGGCGCTGCTCGGTTTCTACGCCTGGCTGTGGTCGTTCAAGGTCAAGTCCAGGTGGTGCCCGGACTGCGGGCTGGCTGGCCGGATACGTGATCGACCGGTACGGCAACGCCGCCGAACGGCGGGAGATATTCGTCCAGCGCCACGGACTCTACCGACTGCCCCGGCGCGCAGAAACTTGACCATCGACCAAATGATCAAGGGCGAGAAATGATCATCGAGATGATCCGTGACTGGTGGCTGCGCTGGCTCGACCGGCGCTCCGGCCGGTCCACGGCCTCCCGGCGGCTGCACCACCTGCGGCGACAACGGCAGACGACACCGGCCCGCCACCGCCGACTCGACAGTAACCGCCGACTCGGCGGCAACCGGGGACACCACTGGTCCACGCAGGCCACCGAACTCGTCCCGACCCTGCGCCCGTTGATGACCTACGGCCAGCAACTCGGCTACCGGGTCCTCCCGCACGGCTCACCCTGACCGGCCCCGCCCCCTACACACACGAAGCCGGGATCACCAAGATCATGTGAGGCTGAGATACCTTTCGACCGGCGGATAAGGTATCTCAGCCTCACATGGTGGCGTCGGTGATCCACTTGCCGGGGAGGAGGATCTGTGCCCTCGGCTCCGTACACCTCACCGGCGGATATTCCCAGCTGGCTAGCGCGTTCCCGAGTGCGTCGACGACCGCGAGGCTGACCGCGACGACCGGAGTCGGGCCGGCGCAGCACGGGGTGCCCGGCAGGGTGTAGCGCGTGCCCGGCCGTGGTTGCCCGGGTGCACGCCGCTGGACCAATGGCGCATCACAGCGACGCCGGCCCGGCGTGGGCCGTACTGGATGACCTGGGACGAACACCGCGCCGGCCACTCAACCCTGCCGTCGCCCAACGTGGCGTCGGCAGCCCGCTGACCACGGCGTAGGCGACGAGCAGACCGATCGCCAGCACCTCGGTGTAGGCGCCAGGGCCGGGTCGACCTCTGTGGATATTGACAGAAGGTTGTCAATTAGTAAACTTTCCTATTTGAGAGCGCTCTCGCGACTTGCTCACATCGACCTCCCGGAGGTATGCAGATGAACCGCAAGCTGGGTGCGCTGCTGGGCCTGACCCTTGGCGCCAGCCTGCTCGCCGTACCGCCGCCGGCCGCCGCCGCGCCAACCGCCGGCAGCCCCGGCCCCGCCCCCGCCACGACCGCACCGGCCACCACCGCCGAGGCCGCCGACCCGACTACCACCACCGATCCGGCCGACTCTGCAGCAGCCGCCGATTTCGACGCGCTGCCCGCCGGCCAGCTCGCCGCGCTGCGCCGGGATCTCGACCTCACCCCGGACCAGCTGGCCACCCGGCTCGCCGTCGAGGCCGCCGCCGTACCGATCGAACACCGCCTGCGCACCGAACTGGCCGACGCGTACGCCGGCACCTGGGTCGCTGCCGACGGCCGTACCGTCGTCGTCGGGGTGACCGACCCGGCGCAGGCCGCCCGGGTCCGCGCGGCCGGGGCCGAACCCCGGACCGTCACCCACAGCCTCGCCGAGCTCGACCGGCTCGCCGCCGGACTCGACCGCCGGGCCGCCAGCGCCGGTGACGCCGTGCACTCCTGGTATGTCGACCCGGTCACCAACACGGTGACCATCGTGGCCGCCGACGTCGCGGCGGCCACCGGCTTCGCCCGCGCCGCCGGGCTGCCCAGCGCCGCCACCTCAGTGGTACGCAGCGACGACGCCTACCGCCCGGTGTACGACATCCGGGGCGGCGACCAGTACGTGATCAACAACAGCGTGCTCTGCTCGGTCGGCTTCGCCGTCGCCGGTGGATTCGTCACCGCCGGCCACTGCGGCGGCGTCGGGGCCTCCACCGCCGGCAGCGGGGTCGCGCAGGGCACCTTCCGGGGGTCGTCGTTCCCCGGCGACGACCTCGCCTGGGTGCAGACCAACGCCAACTGGGTGCCCCGGCCCTGGGTGAACAACTACGGCGGCGGCACGGCCAACGTCACCGGCTCGCAGGAAGCGGCCGTCGGGGCCGCCGTCTGCCGGTCCGGCCGGACCACCGGCTGGCGGTGCGGCATCATCACCGCCAAGAACGTCACCGTCAACTACTCGGGTCAGCTCGTCTACGGACTGGTCTCCAGCAGCGCCTGCGCGCAGCCCGGTGACTCCGGCGGCTCGTTCATCGCCGGCACCCAGGCACAGGGCATCACCTCCGGCGCCGGTGGCAACTGCAGCTCCGGCGGCACCACCGTCTACCAGCCGGTCAACGAGATCCTGTCCCGCTACGGGCTGTCGTTGACCACCACCACCGGCGGCGGCCAGACCAGCCGGATCATCGGGCTCGCCGACAAGTGTCTCGACGTGCCGAACTCCAACGGAGTCGACGGCCAGTACCTGCAGCTGTACCGGTGCAACGGCACCAACGCGCAGAACTGGACCTTCCCCGGCGACGGCACCATCCGGGCGTTCGGCCTCTGCATGGACGTCGCCTGGGGCTCGACCGCCAACGGTGCCGTGGTGCAGCTCGCGAACTGCAGCGGCAACCCGGCCCAGCAGTGGGTGCTCTCCGGCGCCGGTGACCTGGTCAACCCGCAGGCCAACAAGTGCGTCGACGTGGTCGACTGGAACACCGCCGACGGTGCTCGGCTGATCATCTACGAGTGCCACGGCGGTGCCAACCAGAAGTGGCGGCGCGGCTGACCGACCGAACCGCGGTGCTGGTACCGGTGGCACCAGGTGGGAAAGGAATGGGGCGGTCAGCCGAGACGCGGTGTGCTCGTAGATCGCCTTCTGGGTGACCACCCAGTACACGGGGGTAACCGGCCCGACCGTAGAGCCTGGCCTTGACGTTGAGGTCCTGGATCGGGAAGCGACTCCCCGGTCGGCAGGGTCGCAGTCGTCACCCGGACCCCGGATCTCGGCAGCAGCGCCAGCAGTTGACCGGTGGTGTCGCCGCGCCACGAAACGATTACCGCTGGCCAGATCTCTCCTTCGACGAGCTCGACCCGGCGGCCGAAGGCACCCGCTCTACTCGTCTGCCCCGAGGCGGTCGGACGGCTGCCGCAGCTTATGTTGGCAGGCGGGTGCGGTGTGCACTCGCGGCGGCCGATCACGGAAACGTCGCCTACCTGTACGACGGCCGGCCGGTGCGACCGCACTGGGCGGGAGAGAGGATCGAGACGTGGGGATCTACGACATTCCACTCACCACCCTGGCCGGGCAGCCCGGCTCGCTGGGGGACTTCGCCGGCAAGGCCCTGCTGGTGGTCAACGTGGCGTCGAAGTGCGGGCTGACCCCGCAGTACGCCGGCCTGGAACAGCTGCACGAGCGGTACGCCGACCGGGGCTTCTCGGTGGTCGGCTTCCCGTGCAACCAGTTCGGTGGCCAGGAGCCGGGCAGCGCCGAGGAGATCCAGGAGTTCTGCTCGGCGACGTACGGTGTGACGTTCCCGATGTTCGCCAAGGTCGAGGTCAACGGGCCCGGCCGACACCCGGTCTACGCCGAGCTGACCGGCACCGCCGACGCCGACGGTGCCGCCGGTGACATCCAGTGGAACTTCGAGAAGTTCCTGATTGCGCCGGACGGTCGGGTGGTCGGCCGGTTCCGGCCCCGGGTCGAGCCGACCGACGACGCGGTGGTCGCCGCGATCGAGGCACAACTGCCCGGCTAGGGCAGGACTGCCGCGTGGTACCGGCCGGCCCCGGGCTGGGGTCGGCCGGCCGTACGGTCACCGCTGGTTGAGGGTCTGCTTCGAGTGACCCACGCAGTACCAGATCGAGCGGGGCCGGTGGGCGAATGCTAGGAATCCTCCTGGGACTTGCCGACCGTACCGGACTTGCCGACCGTACCGTCGGTCTGGCCCTCGCCGGCCAGCGCGGACCGCAGCCGTTCCTTCTCGGAGCGGCGGCGCTCGGCGGACTCGGCGATCTGCTGCGCCATCTCGTCCCGCCAACCGCGCATCAGGAACCACGACAACGCGGCCGAGAAAATGACCGCGATCATGAGCTTCAGAAAAATGTTGAGGTCGATCGGCCAGAGGGCCAGCACGACGACCACGAACAGCCCGATCCGGCCGAGCGTGTACTTCACCGCAGGGCTCATGCCTCTCCTCACTGGCCGTCCAGCCACCGGACGCCATGGAACCAGACCGCCGCGTACACCAGGGCGAAGACCGCCGCCCCGATCCCGCCGCCGGCCGTCGCCGGCAGCTCGGCCGCTATCCCGGCGGCGAGCAGCCCGGAGGCGACCCCGACCCCGGTCGCGACGGCAGCGGCGACGAACCGGGCGGAGCCGCCGGCCCACGCCCGGAAGTCGTCGGCGAACAGCCACGCCGGCAGGATCACCGCCAGCCAGCCGTTCGACTGGCCGAGTCGGCCGTCGCCGATCAGCGTGAACACGCCGTCGAACAGCAGCAGCACGACCAGTCCGATCACCAGTCCGGCGCCGACCACGCCGAGCAGATCCGGCAACGCGACGACCCGACCTGCGGCGTCCCGGCGCGGGAGACTGTCGCTCTTCGATTCCGTCATGACCCCACGAGGGTACGCCTGGGCTTGTGCCGCCCCCGGACCAGGTTTGCCGGGCCGGCATCCGGATAACCGGCCCAGGTGACTGCCGACCCCCGATGGCACGGGGCACCGAGGGTCGGCGCTGCCAGGTTTGAACCGCCGGCCGCTGCGGTGAAGGTGTCCGGATGCATCCGCTGCACCTGAGCTACGCGCTGGTCGGCGTGCTCGCCGTACTGCTGGCCTTCTGGTCGAGCGCCATCCGCCGCGCGCCGGTCAGCGAACCGCTGCTCGCGCTGCTGCTCGGCGTCCTGGTCGGCCCGGTGTCCGGGCTGATCGACCCGGCCCGCCCCGACACCACCGACCTGCTCCGCGAGGCCAGCCGGATCCTGCTGGCCGTGTCGCTGATGGCCGTCGCGCTGCGGTTCCCCGCCACCGGGTACCTGACGGTGACCCGCCCGGTCGGGGTGCTGCTGACCCTGGGCATGGTCGGGATGGCAGTGGTCAGCGCCGGACTGGCCTGGCTGCTGCTCGGCCTACCGATCGCCCTGGCGGTGCTGCTCGGGGTCTGCCTGACCCCGACCGACCCGGTGCTGGCGTCGAGCGTCGTGTCCGGGACACCAGCCGAACGGGCACTGCCGGCCCGGCTGCGTCAGGTGATCAGCGGTGAGTCCGGGATCAACGACGGGCTCGCGTACCTGCTGGTCGCGCTGGCGTTGATCGCAGCCGCCGCCCGCCCGGCCGGGCAGCAGGTGGCCGAGGCGGCCTGGGGCGTCGGCGGGGCGGTCCTGGTCGGTGTGGCGGTCGGCTACCTGGCCGGTTGGGCGGTACGGGCAGCCGAGGCGCGGGAGCAGGTCGACCAGGGCTCGCTGCTGGTCTTCGCCGTGGTTCTCGGCGTGGCCGCCCTGGGGGTCGCCCGGGTCGCCGGAACCGACGCGATCCTCGCCGTGTTCGTCACCGGCCTGGCCTACAACCGGATGATCGGCCGCCGGTCCCGGGCGTCCGAGCAGCAACTCGACGACGCGCTCACCCGGTACCTCGTCCTTCCGGTGTTCTTCCTGCTGGGTCTGGTGGTCCCGTGGCGGCAGTGGCTGGAGCTCGGCTGGCCCGTCGTGGCGTTCCCGGTGGCCGTGCTGCTGCTGCGCCGGCTGCCGGTGGTGCTGGCCCTGCGGCCGGCGCTGGGCATGCCGTGGCGGGACACCGTGTTTCTCGGCTGGTTCGGCCCGATCGGCGTGTCCGCGCTGTTCTACCTGACGTACAGCTACGCCGAGGGGGCGACGGATTCCCGGCTGTGGACGGCCGGGTCGCTGGTGATCGCGGCCAGCACCCTGGTGCACGGGGTGACCGCCACCGCCGGTCGCCGCTGGTACTCAACGACGTCCCGGAGTGCCGGCGACCGGTGAGGCCGTCTGGCACCGCTGGATGTCCGGCCGGTGCTCGGGCCGGGCCGTCGTGGTCAGGTCGGCGAGAATGCTGTCGATCAGCTCAATGACCCTCGGCTGGTCCGCGGCGGCCCGTCGGACGTCGGTGATCGAGGTGGCGAGGTGGCTGGCGAACGACTGCCGGCGGACGTGGACCCGGACCGTCCCGTCGTCGTCCTGGACGATCCTCGGTCGGTCCGGCCGGTCGGCCAGTCGGCGTAGCAGGTCGTGCGCCTCCTGCAGGGCGCGGACGGCGGTGGTGGCGTCGTTGATGCCGGGGGAGAGCGCCCGTTCGGCGATGTCGGCGAGCTGCCGTAGCCCGAAGCCCACGTCCTGGCCGGAGATCCGTTCGACGCCCACCTCGACGGCCTGCCCGACCAGCTTCGCGTCGACCGGGCCTGGCGGGGTGTCACCGACGGCGTGTACGGCGACCAGCGGCATGCCGGCCACGACGAAGTCACCGGGGATCCGCTCGACCGTGAAGGCGCAGCCGTGCCGGCGGGCGAGCCGCGCCAGCAGACCGACCTCGACTTCGACGACCACCCCGGTATCCGGTGCGGCCAGCACGTCGACGATCGGGCCGTCCGGGGAACCGGTCGGATCGGTCGGCCGGGCCGCCCACCGGTCGATGCTGTGCCTGCTCTGCACCCCGATCGCCGCGATCATGTGCGAGACCCGCATCAGCGCGGTCATGTGGTGCAGGTAGTAGATGAACATCCCGGTGCTGCCCAGCACCAGGGCCATCGACACGGCCAGCGACAGCGCCGGCAGCCGGGCCTCGGAACGGCCCGGTAGCGCGGCGAGGACCACCATCGCGAACAGGAACGTCGCGACGAATGTGCCCAGGGTGGCCTGGCTGACCCGGTCGCGCAGGAACGTCCGCAGCACCCGGGGTGAGTACTGGCTGGAAGCCAGCTGCACCGCGACCACCGTGATGGAGAAGACCAGCGCGGTGAACGAGATCATCGCGGTGATCACCGACGACAGCAGCGATCTCGCGCCCTCCGGTCCGCTCGGCAGGAAGCCGTCCAGCGGCAGTCGCAGCCGCAGGTCCAGGGCGGTGAGCAGAATCGCGCCGAGCACCGCGCCGGTGGCGATCGCCGCCGGTACCGCCCAGAAACTGCCCCACACGCCACGGAGGCGGGGCAGCATGCCGCGCGGCTGACTCACCGCAGCGTCCTACCCACGCCGGGTCGATCCACACCTGCCGCCGGGGCAGGCCGGTGCGGCTGCCTCCGGGCCTTGCCGGACCGGCTGTGTCAGGCCCAGATCTGCTGTGGCTCGGCCCGCCGGTCGGCCAGCGCCGGCGGCCGGTCGTACTCGCGTACCACCTGGTAGCGGGTGTCCCGCTCAACCGGCTGGAAGCCGGCGTCCCAGATCAGGTGCAGCAGGTCCTCGCGGTGCATGGTGTTCGGCGTGCCGTAGGAGTCCGCGTCGTGGGTGATCTTGTACTCGACCACCGACCCGTCCAGGTCGTCGACACCGAAGTTGAGCGACAACTGCGCCACGGACAGCCCGTGCATCACCCAGAAACACTTGACGTGCGGCACGTTGTCGAACAGCAGCCGGGACACCGCGAAGGTCTTCAACGACTCGGCCGGTGCCGCCATCGTGGTGCGCTCCTGGATCCGGTTACGGATCTTGCCGTCCGCCGAGTCGACGAAGTCGTGCTGGTAGCGCAGCGGGATGAAGACGGTGAAACCGCCGGTCTCGTCCTGCAACTCGCGCAGCCGCAGCACGTGGTCCACCCGGTGCCGGGGCTCCTCGATGTGGCCGTAGAGCATCGTCGACGGCGTCCGTAGCCCCTTGCTGTGCGCCAGCCGGTGAATCCGTGACCAGTCCTCCCAGTGACAGGCGTGGTCGACGATGTGCTGGCGGACCTCCCAGTCGAAGATTTCCGCGCCGCCACCGGTCAGCGACTCCAGACCGGCGTCCATCAGCTCGTCGAGGATCTCGTCCGCCGGCAGCCCGCTGATCTTTTCGAACCACTGCACCTCGGTCGCGGTGAACGCCTTGAGCTTGACGTTCGGCAGCGCAGCCTTGAGCTCGCGCAGCACCTTCGGGTAGTACCGCCAGGGCAGGGTCGGGTGCAGGCCGTTGACGATGTGCAGCTCGGTGAGCTGCTCGTCCTCCATCTCCTTGGCCTTACGGACGGCCTCGTCGATGCGCATCGTGTACGCGTCCTTCTCGCCCGGCTTGCGCTGGAACGAGCAGTACGCGCAGGAGGCGCTGCACACGTTGGTCAGATTCAGGTGCCGGTTGACGTTGAACATGACCCGGTCGCCGTTGAGCTCGGTCCGCCGGTGGTGCGCCAGCCGGCCCAGCCAGGCGAGGTCGTCGCTGGCGTACAGGTCCACCCCGTCGGTGTAGTCCAGCCGCTCCCCGGCGTACACCTTCTCCTCGAGCTCACGCTTGCGACCAGCGTCCACGTCCGCCATGCCCCTTCCCGGCCGGCCACGCCGACGACCCGCCGTCGACGACCATCAGCCGTGATCCGCGTTCGAGCGTACGTCTCAGGACCGCCGGTCGGCTCGTCGCCCGGCGGCAGAGCGACCTGCGTCATGCCCGGGTCGCCAACCTCTCAGCTTCTCGTTACCTCACGAATCATCGACATCAGCAGCCCCGTGCGGTAAGACCGATGTGGGACGGGCGACACCAGGCGACGCGACTCGGTTCCGGCGCATCAGCACCGGACAAACGCGCCGTACGGGAGCGAGCGGGCAGGCATGGCACGAAGAAGCAGGGGCGCGGCAGTGGGCCAGCGGCGCGACGGAGCACGACGGCAACGCCGGTTCGTGATGGTCGGTGCCGTTCCGGTCCGGCTGAGCCCGGCCCTGTGGGCCGGCCTGCTCGGTGCCGTCACCGCAGTCGCCCTCGCCTCCCCGGTGTACGCCCAGCCGGCGACCGTGCCGGACACCGGCAGTCGGCCGGTGCCCGCCGGCGGCCTGCAGCTGCCCGGCACCGGCCCGACGACCAACGCGCCGGCCATCACCCCCACCCCGGTGGAGGGCCCGCTCGCCGCGCAGATCTACGCCGGTGAGACCGAGGTCGCGCTGCTCGGTCAGCAGCTGCTCGAGCTCGAACAGGAGCGGACCGCGGCGGAGACCGCGCTGGCCGCCGCCGAGCAGTCGCTGCGCGAGGCGCGAACCGCGCTGATCGAGGCGCAGCGGGACGCGGACAGCGCGGCGTCTTACGCGTTGAAGGACGCCGCCGCGATGCCGCCCGGCGAGTACCGCGGTGACCTGCACGGACTCGGTGCCCTATCCCGGCTGCAGCGGGGCCAGCAGCCTGGCGTCGGCACCGACGCCGCCAACCGGGACGTCTCGCTCGCCGCAGCCGCCGAGCAGGAGGCGTACCAGACGTACACGGCGGCGCTGGCCCTGGTCGACGCGTTGCGCAGCGAGTTCGGCAGCACCGAGGGCACCTTCAAGCAGCGGGAGACCGCGCTGCTCGCGCTGAAAGAGCAGAACACCGAGCAGCTGGTGGCGATCGAACGCCAGCGGGAGGCCGCCGAGCAGGAAATCGGACAGGGCATCGACGGGATCGACGGTGCCGCCGCCCATCCCCGTGCCGTCGCCGCCCTGGAGTTCGCCCTCAAGCAGCTCGGCAAGCCGTACCTGTGGGGGGCCGAGGGGCCGCACCGCTACGACTGTTCCGGCCTGATGTGGGCGGCGTACCGGTCGCCCGGCGCCGACTACTTCAGCCTGCCCCGGGTGGCCAAGGACCAGTACTACGCGACCCGGCACAACAAGGTGGACCGGTCGGCACTGCTACCCGGTGACCTGATCTTTTTCGCCTCCGGGTCCAGCTGGACGACGGTGCACCATGTCGGGATGTACGTCGGTAACGGCAAGATGGTGCACGCGCCGACCACCGGAGACGTGGTCAAAGTTTCCACCGTCTGGTGGTCCCGGTTCTACGCGGCGACCCGGGTCATCCGCGAGGTCGCACCGACGCCTACGCCCACACCGACTCCGACGCCCACACCCACACCCACACCCACACCCACACCGACTCCGACGCCTACGCCCACACCGACTCCGACGCCCACACCGTCGCCGGACCCCACGGATTCGCCGTCGCCCGATCCGTCCGACTCGCCGTCCCCGGACCCGACGGATTCGCCGTCGCCTTCCCCGTCGCCGTCGACCAGCCCGTCCACGCCCGGTCCGATGCCGACGCCGAGTGATCCGAGCCCATCGCCGACCGACCCCGGCTCCGGGACCCCGGATCCGGACGCGAGCGGCTCCGGGACGCCGACCAGTACCCCGAGCGAGTCGAGTTCCGCATCGGCCGGCCCGAGCGCGTCGGCGACGTCGACCGGCACCCCGAGCGCAGGCCCGCTGGAAGGGTGACCGTACGTCCTCCGGTCGGACCGTTGCGCCCAGGACCGGACAGACGGCCACGGTCGGTACGCCGATACTCCGGCTGTGCCGAGGTGCATCGGTATGGCACGGTAAACCGGCGGACTCCTCACCGGCCGGAGGTGTTCCGGTGAGCTGGCACGGGAGGCAGTGATGGACGAAGCTCGGCCCTGGTCGTCGGTGGACCAGGTCGACGGTGGTCAGCGGCGGGTGCCCGACCAGGTCGACCGGTCCGGATCGGCGCCGCCACCGGCAGAGGAGTTGCCGGCTCCGTTCAGTCCGCCGCCGCCGCCACCGGCGGGGGCGCTGTGGGCATCGTCGGTCGGCACCGGCTCCAGTGCCGACGTCCCGGTCGTGCCTGGTACGTCTTCCCCGTCGTCGGCCGAGCCGTCGGCTCCGATCTCGCCAGCGGCCGGGCCGTCCGCTTCCGCCTCGCCGGCTTCCGCATGGTCGGCGTTCGCCTTGCCCTGGCAGCCGCCGGCCACAACCGACCAGCCGTCGGCCACATCTGACCAGCCGTCGGTCGACCATGCTGCGTCGGCGTCCGCAGCCGCCGCGAGCGAGCAACCCGCCGCGATGTCGTCGCCTCCGGCGGCCAGCGGGGAGGCCGCGTCGGCCCGTGCCCGCGCCACGGTGGCCGGAGCGCAACGGGTCTCCGCCAGCGACGTCGGGGCGCTCCGGATGCCGACCGGCGGGACCCGGATCTACGGTGCGCGTCGTACCGAGGAGCCCTCGCCCAGCGGTCCGGCCCTACCCCCCGACCCGGTACAGCCACCCGCACCTGCGGAACCGCCGTCCGGGCCGACCGCACCCGAGCCGGAACCCGCCCCGGCCCCGGCTCCGCCGTTGCCGCCACGGCCGACCTCACCCGATCCGGTGCCGGGCCCGTACCCGCCGGGCCCGGGTCCGAATCCACCGGGCCCGACTCCGCCGCCGCCGGTCCCGCCGCCAGCCGGGACCGCGTACCAGATGACCCAGGCGGCCGGCGGCTACACGATCCCACCGGCGGTTCCACCGACGTCGTGGCGCGAGTCACCGCCGACGCCCTGGCACCAGCCGCCGGCGCCGCCGGAGCCGGTCGTGCCGCCGGAGCCGGTCGTGCCGCCGGAGCCTTCGCCGGCCTACGGGCAGTGGGCACGCAGCACCCCGGCCCCGGCGGCCGGGCGGGTGTACGGGGCCCGTCGGCCCGACAGCGACACGCCCGGACCCGGCCCGGCCGGTGCTCCCGGCGTACCTTCCCAACCCGGTGCGGCCAACCGGCCAGCGGCCGATCCGACGATGGGTCTGCCGATGGGGGCACCCGGCGGGATGTCCGGCGCACCCGGCGGCGTGGTCTTCAACCCCGCCGTGGAGAACTCCGGCTCGCTGACCGGCCACATCCTGGCCCAGGGCTGGGCGGATCTGCCCGAGCGGGAGGACCGCAGCACCACCAAGGTGGTGCTGGCCATGGTGGTCGGTCTGGCCGTGATGGTGGTGATCGGCATCGTCGCGGTGCTCGCCGTGGGTAACACCTTCACCGACATCTTCGACGGGCTGCTGGGCGGTTGACGCCGGATCGGCTGGGTGAGTCGGCCCACCGGTCGGACGGGTCAGGTGGCAGCAGCGCGGCAAACCCGTACACTTGTCACTCGATCATCAACCCGGCGCGCTACCGCGTGCTCATGGGCGATCTTGCGGGCGATTCAACGGTGCACACCGGAACGGGCCATTCGCGAAGATCCGCCCCGCTCTGAGAGGTTTTCTTGACCACCTTCGCTGATCCCAGCACGTTCCCCTCCGTTCTCGACACCGTGCCCGAAGCCGCCGACCTGCCGGCGGAGCCGGCGACCAGCCAGACCGCCGAGCCGGTCGTCGTGGCCACGGCCGCCGGGCCGGTTGCCGCCGAGCCTGACTTCGCGGCGCTCGGGTTGCCCCGGCAACTGGTCCGGACGCTCGCCCGGGAGGGCATCACCACTCCGTTCGAGATCCAGCGCGCCACCGTGCCCGACGCGTTGGCCGGCCGGGACGTGCTCGGCCGGGGCCAGACCGGCTCCGGCAAGACCCTGGCGTTCGGCCTGCCGTTGCTGGCTCGGATCGCCGACGGCCGCCGAGCCCGCCCACTGCGGCCCCGGGCACTGATCCTGGTCCCCACCCGCGAGCTGGCGATGCAGGTCAACGACGCGTTGTTCCCGCTGGGCCGGGCGGTCGGGGTCTTCCTCAAGACAGCGGTCGGCGGCGTCCCGTACGACCGGCAGATCGATTCGCTGCGTCGCGGTGTGGAGATCATCGTGGCCACGCCGGGGCGGCTCGGTGACTTGATCCAGCGCGGCGTCTGCCAGCTGGACGACATCGAGATCACCGTCCTGGACGAGGCGGACCAGATGGCCGACATGGGCTTCCTGCCGGAGGTCACCGAGCTGTTGGCCAAGACTCCGGCGGATGCTCAGCGGCTGCTCTTCTCGGCCACCTTGGACAACGACGTCGACACACTGGTCCAGCGGTTCATGACCGACCCGGTCACCCATTCCACCGCGCCGGCCACCGCCGCCGTGACCACCATGGACCATCATCTGCTGCTGATCCCGCCGAGCGACAAGTTCGCCGTGGCTGCTTCGATCGCCGCCCGTTCCGGGCGGACCATGATGTTCGCCCGTACCCAGCTGGGCGTGGATCGGCTGGTGGACCAGCTGGCGTCGGTCGGGGTGCGGGCCGGTGCCCTGCACGGCGGCAAGACCCAGCGGGTACGCACCCGTACCCTCGCCGAGTTCAAGGAAGGGCGGACGAACGTCCTGGTTGCCACGGACGTGGCCGCCCGAGGTATCCACGTGGACGGGGTCTCGCTGGTGGTGCACGTCGACCCGCCGAAGGACCCCAAGGACTACCTGCACCGGGCGGGGCGGACCGCGCGGGCCGGCGAGTCCGGCGCGGTCGCCACCCTGGTGCTGCCGAAACAGCGGCGCAGCACCCTGGCCATGCTGGAGAAGGCCGGGGTGGAGCCGGCCCAGACCCGGGTACGCCGCGGCGACGCCGCGCTGTCCGAGCTGACCGGAGCAACCGAGCCGAGCGGCGTACCGATCGTGAACGAGCCGGAGCCGCCCCGGCAGTCCCGCGCGCGGGGGGACCGGTTCCGGCCGGACCGCACCGACCGCTTCCGGGGGCGGGGCGACCGCTCCCGATCCGACGGGGCTGACCGCTTCCGGGGCGACGGCGAGCGGGGTGCGCGGGGTGGTGCCGACCGCGCCGGCCGCGGTGGCGCCGACCGGGCGGGTGGTGACCGGCGGCGCGGCGGTGGTGACCGGCGCTTCACCGATCGGCGGCCGAGCCGCAGCTACTGACGCGCGTGCGTGGCCGGCGCCGGCGACCCGCTCCGCGGCGGCTCGTCGGGCCGGTACGGTCGGGAACATGCCGACGTTGCCGAAATCGATCGTCTGGACGCGGACGGACACCGGCGGTGCCGATCAGGTCCTCTTCGACGACCAGCGCGGGCTGACCGCTCGCGGGGTGGCGGTGGCGGCGGCGCCACTGCCGTACAGCTGCCACTACGAGCTCGCCACCGACGAGCAGTGGGCCGCCGTCCGGCTCACCGTCACCGTCGAGGGTGCCGGCTGGCTGCGGACCGTACGGATGGAACGGGCGCTCGGCCGGTGGCGGGTGAGCACCGCCGAACAGGGTGACCTGGACCGTGCTCTGCGGTCGGCCGGGCGCAGCCCGGTCGGCCTGCCAGGCACCGAGGAACCGGGCCGGCTCGACGCGGCGTTCGACGTCGATCTGGGCGGGGCGCCGCTGTTCAACACCCTGCCGATCCGCCGGTTGCGGTTGTCGGAGCAGCCGGTCGGGCAGGAGCACCGGCTGGTCGCGGCCTGGGTCCGGGTGCCGAGCCTGGAGGTGATACCGATGGAGCAGACCTACACGGTGCTCGACGCTGACCGGGTCCGGTACCGCAGCGACAGCTTCACTGCCGATGTGATGGTGGATCCGGACGGGTTCGTGCTGCACTACCCGGGGCTGGCGCAGCGCGCCTGATCCCGATCAACGCACGTCGGTCGGCCATTCGCCGGTACGCAGGAACTGTTCGGCCACGGCCCGGTACGGTGCCAGATCGATCCCGTGCCGGGTCAGCCAGTCGGCCGAGTAGTAGCTGGCGGCGTACCGTTCGCCGCTGTCGCACAGCAGCGTCACCACCGAGCCCTGCTCGCCGGCGGCCCGCATCTGTGCGATCAGCGCGAACGCGCCCCACAGGTTGGTGCCGGTCGATCCGCCGACCCGCCGACCCAGCAGTTCGCTGGCGATGCGCATGGCGGCCAGTGAGGCGGCGTCCGGGACCTGGATCATCCGGTCCACCACGGACGGCTGGAAGGACGCTTCGACGGTCGGCCGACCGATCCCCTCGATCACCGACCCCCGGCCGGTCGAGGTCGACCAGTCACCGCTGCACCATGCCGGGTAGAAGGCGGAGTTCTCCGGGTCGACGACGCAGATCTTGGTGCGGTGCCGCTGGTAGCGGACGTACCGGCCGATGGTGGCGCTGGTGCCGCCGGTGCCGGCACCGACCACGATCCAGTGCGGGACCGGGTGCCGTTCCAGCGCCAGCTGGGCGAAGATCGACTCGGCGATGTTGTTGTTGCCCCGCCAGTCGGTGGCCCGTTCGGCGTAGGTGAACTGGTCCATGAAGTGCCCGCCAAGGTCTTCGGCGAGCCACCGTGCCTCGATCACTACCGCGGCCGGGTCGCGGACCAGGTGGGAGCGGGCACCGTGGAACTCGATCTGGGCGATCTTCTCCGCCGAGGTGCCGGCGGGCATCACCGCGACGAACGGCAGGCCGAGCATGCGGGCGAAGTACGCCTCGGAGATGGCGGTGGAGCCGGACGACGCCTCGACGATCGTGGTCCGCGGCCCGATCCACCCGTTGCACAGGCCGTAGAGGAACAACGAGCGGGCCAGCCGGTGCTTGAGCGAGCCGGTAGGGTGCACCGACTCGTCCTTGAGGTAGAGGTCGATGCCCCAGGACGGGGGGAGTGGGAACGGCAACAGGTGGGTGTCGGCGGACCGGTTGGCGTCCGCCTCGACCTTGGCGATCGCGTCGGTCACCCAGGCCCGGCCGGCGTCGTCGTACCGGTCCAGTTGATTCACTCGCAGACGGTAACAAGTGACCTCGCCGTATCACCCGGTCAGGGGGCGGGGCCGGTTCTCCCATTTGGTGGACAGCGTGACGCTGGTCCGGGTGTTGGCGATGCCCGGTGTCCGATTCAGCCGCATGATGAGCTGTTCCAGCTCGGCGATGGTGCCGACCCGGGCGAGGCAGAGGAACGACTCGGTGCCGGCCATGAAGTAGCAGGACTCGATTTCCGGCATGTCGCGCAGCGCGTCGAGCACCGCCTCGGTGTCAGCACCTGAATCTTCGACCAGTCCGATCAGGGCGGTGACGCCGAGGCCGACCGATTCCGGCTGTACGTCGGCCCGGTAGCCGCGCAGCACGCCGGAGGTTTCGAGCTTGCCGATCCGTTCGTGTACGGCGGGTGCGGAGAGTCCGACCTGGCGGGCGAGTTCGGCGTAGGAGAACCGGGCGTTGCCGCGCAGCAGGTCGACGAGCCGGAGGTCGATGGCGTCCACGGGATGTAGACCCTAGTGCCTGTCGCGCGCCCGGGTGGCCCGCTGGTCGACGAGCTGGGGTAAATTACAACATAGGGCGCAAATCCTACCGGTTAACTGCCCAGTCGGGTAGCTTTCCTCATTTCCCGGACACGGCGGTCGGCCGGTGCTCTAATGGCCGTACGTCTGGCACTACGGCATCTGGCACACGGTCCATCGGGGGGCTGACTGGCCACGCCAGAGCCGTCGTGGACGCGAGGAGGGGACCGTGGACACTGGAGATCGTCTGCTGACGCCGGGCGAGGTGGCCGCGCTGTTCCGTGTCGACCCGAAGACCGTCACACGATGGGCAGCGGCCGGCCGGATCGGCAGTATCCGAACTCCCGGAGGCCATCGCCGGTTTCGGGAGTCCGAGGTGCGTGCGCTACTCGAAGGCGAAGGCGTGCTGGAGGAGATGCAGGCGGAAAGCGCGGAGACCACCCGGCCCCGGCACACCGAAAACGGATCAGGAGCGGCCGGGCCGTACTGACACCGGCGGTACTGAGCCGGTGGTCACGGCCGGTCCGCGCCCAACTCGCCGGACCACCGCCGGAACAGATCGTGCGGTACGCCGAGCGCGTCCAGCACCTTGCCGGCGACGAAGTCGACCAGCTGGGCGGCGGTGGCCCCGGCACCCGCACCGTAGAAGCCCGGACTGGCCGGCAGCACCACCGCCCCCGCATCGTGCAGGGCGAGCAGGTGCTCCAGGTGACTGCGGGTCACCGGGGTCTCCCGGGGGACCAGCACGACCGGCCGGCGTTCCTTGAGGTTCACCTCGGCGGCCCGCTGCAGCAGATCCTTCGACAGCCCGATGGCGATGCCGGCACAGGCGGCCGTGCTGGCCGGTACGACCACCATCCCGCGTACCTGGTACGAGCCACTGCTCGGCCCGGCGGCGAGATCACCCGCCGGCCAGAACCGTACGTCCGCGTCGTCCAGCCCACGGCCGAGCCAGCGGGCCAGGTCGGCGTGCCAGTGACTGTCCCGCAGCGGCGCGCCTGTCTCGTCGAGCAGGGTGAGCCGGGCCGCGCGGGACACCACCAGGTCGACCGGATGGCCGGCGTCGAGCAGCGCGCGGAGCACCGCGGCCGGGTACGGCGTACCGGACGCCCCGGAGACGCCGATCACCCATGGTCTTCTCATCGAAATCCCTGTTCGCGTGGCTGGTCGCGGGCTGTCGCCGGTGCCCGGTCACCCCATAGGGTAAGACGACCCGCCTTACGGACACATTGGCAGCAACTTCGCAGGCAGCCCATGGACTCCCGCAAATTCACCCCGTCGCCACACCGCCGCGACATCCCGTACGGCTCTGCCTACCTCGACGGGCCGGCCGCCGAACTGCTCGGCGAACTGCTCGTGGAGTTGCGCGCCGCGTGCCCGCTGCCCACCGTGCTGTCCCCGTACGCGGCGCAGGCCGACGCCTGGCTGCCCGGCTGGCTGCAGCGGTGCGGCCTGCCACCGGGCACCGCCACCCACCGTCGGCTCGCCGGGGCCCGAATCGGCCGGTACGCCGCCCGGCTCTATCCGGGTGCGCCGATCGGCCGGCTGCGTGTGGTAGCCGCCATGTTCGCCTGGTTCTTCCTGCTCGACGACGAGTTCGACGGGGTCGCGGATCCGCAGGAGGGGAGGTTGCGCCAACTCGCCGACGAAGTGCTGGCGGTGCTGCGCAGTGACCCGGCGCCGGGCAGTCACCCGGTCATGGCCGGGCCGCTGCGCCGGATGCTCGCCGGTCCGTGGCAGACCGTGCGCCAGTCGATGCCCGACTGGTGGCACCGACGGTTCGTCGAGGCGGTGGCGGAGCACCTCGACGGAGCGGTACGCGAGGCGGCGAACAAAGCGGCCGGTTACCGCCCCGGCCCGGACGAGTACGTCGAGTTGCGCCGAGCCACCTCGGCGGCGCACGTGGCGTACACCCTGATCGAGTACGCGACCGGCGACCCGGTGCCGGACGCCGTCTTCCACCACCCCCGGGTGCGCGATGTCCTTGTCGCCGGCAACGACCTGCTCTCCTGGTACAACGACTTCTTCTCACTGCCTCGCGACCTGACCACCGCCGGCGGTCACAACCTGGTGGTGGCGGTCGCCGAGACGCGGCGGGTGCCGATCGGCGACGCGCTGGTCATCGTCGCGCACCGGTGGCGGGCCGAGATGGCGGCGTTCGGCGCACGCCAAGCCGAGGTGCCGTCGTTCGGGCCGGACCACGACCGGGCGGCGCGCGGCCTGCTGGCCGGGGTCGGATACGCCGTCCGCGGCACCATCGACTGGTCGTTCGAGAGCGCCCGCTACCAGCAGCGGCGCTGACCCGGCCGGGGCGGTCAACGGTCAACGCAGGCCGAGCCGTACCACCAGATCGACCAGGGCGAACGCGAACAACGCGATGCCGACGAAGCCGTTGGCGGTGAAGAACGCCCGGTTGACCCGGGACAGGTCGGTCGGCGTCACCACCAGATGCTGGTAGCCGAACGCCACCGCGGTCAACGCCAACCCGATCCACCACGGCCAGCCGAAGCCGACCAGCACGCCGAACCACCCGAACAGGGCGAACGTCACCAGGTGCGCCACCGTCGAGGCGTGCAGCGCGAAACGTCGACCGTACCGGGCGGGTACGCTGCGTACCCCGATTTCCCGGTCGACCTCGGCGTCCTGACAGGCGTAGATCAGGTCGAAGCCGCCGATCCACAGCCCGACCGCCGCGCCGAGCAGGATCGCCGGCCCGGCTCCGTCGAAGGTGCCGGTGACCGCCAGCCAGGCACCGACCGGGCCGACCAGCTGGGCCAGCCCGAGCACCGCGTGCGGCCAGTCGGTGAACCGCTTGGCGTACGGGTAGACCACCAGCGGGACCGCCGCCAGCGGGGCGAGCGCCAGGCAGAGCGGGTTCAGCGCGGCGGCGGCGCCGAGGAAGACCACCAGCGCGACCACCGCGCCGGTCCAGGCCGTCCGGACGCTGACCGCCCCGGTCACCAGTTCCCGACCGGCGGTACGCGGATTGCGCGCGTCGACGTGCCGGTCGATGATCCGGTTCGCGGCCATGGCGAACGTCCGGGCACCGACCATCGCCACGGTGATCAGCAGCAGGTCGAGCCAGCGGACGCCACCGTCGAGGCGGGCCATCACGGTCAGCGCGGACAGGTACGCGAACGGCAGCGCGAAGACCGAGTGTTCGATCGCGACGAGCCGTAGGAAGGCTCGGATCCTGCCGACCGGGGCGGCGGGCGCGCCGGCCGGTCCGGCGGTGGCTGCGGCGCTCACGAGATCCCGTACTCCCGCCACCGCTTGTCCACCAGCGAGACGATCTCCGGAGACATCGTCATCTCCTGCGGCCAGCCCCGGGTGTAGCCCTCGGTGGGCAGCTTGCGGGTCGCGTCCACGCCGGCCTTGCCGCCCCAGAACTGCTGGTACGACGAGTGGTCGAGGTGGTCCACCGGGCCTTCGGTGAGCAGCAGGTCGCGGGCGTAGTCGACGTTGCCGAAGGCGCGGAACGCCACCTCGTGGTAGTCGTGCACGTCGCAGTCGTCGTCGACCACGACGATCAGCTTCGACAGCGACAGCAGGTGGGCGCCCCAGATCGCCGACATGATCTTCTGGGCGTGCTTCGGGTAGCGCTTGCGGATCGACACGATCACGCAGTTGTGGAACACCCCGGCGGCCGGCAGGTCGTAGTCGACGATGTCCGGGATCAGCATCCGCAGCAGCGGCAGGAAGATCCGTTCGGTGGCCTTGCCGAGCCCGTGGTCCTCCTGGGGCGGCTTCGAGGTGATGATCGAGTGGTAGAGCGGGTCGCGCTGCGTGGTCATGCATTCGATGTGCAGCACCGGGAACGGTTCGACCGGGGTGTAGAAGCCGGTGTGGTCGCCGAACGGGCCCTCCGGCAGCCGCTCGCCCGGCTCCAGATAGCCCTCCAGCACGATCTGGGCGTGCGCCGGCACCTGCAACGGTACGGTCTTGCAGTCGACCATCTCGACCCGCTGGCCGCGCAGGAACCCGGCGAACAGGTACTCGTCGATGTCGCCGGGCAGCGGTGCCGACGCCGAGTAGCTGACCACCGGGTCGCAGCCGATCGCCACCGCAACCGGAAGCCGCTCGCCGCGCCGTTCGGCGACTGCGTGGTGGGCGGTGGAGTCCTTGTGGATCTGCCAGTGCATCCCGAGCGTGGTGGGCGAGTGCTGCTGCAGCCGGTACAGGCCCAGGTTGCGCTTGCCGGTCTCCGGGTGCTTGGTGTGGGTCAGCCCGTAGTTGTGGAAGATCCCGCCGTCGCCGGGCCAGACCTGCAGCCCGGGCAGCCGGTTCAGGTCGACGTCCGCACCGGTGTAGACGACCTCCTGGCAGGGCGCGGTCTTGACCTTGCGCGGGGGCAGCGAGGTGAGCTGCATGACCTTGCCGAGTCCGTCGCGGATGCCGGACCAGCCGACCGGCAGGTCGGGCTTGATCATCGCCCCGATCCGGTCGCCGATCTCGTTCAGGTTCTCGACGCCGAGCGCCATCGCGGTGCGCTTCTCGGTGCCGAACAGGTTGATCGCCACCGGCATCTCGCCCCGGGTGGGCCGGTCGAACAGCAGCGCCGGCCCGCCGGCCCGCACGGTCCGGGTGACGACCTCGCTGATCTCCAGCGTCGGATCCACCGGTACGTCGACCCGCCGCAGCTCACCGGCCGTCTCCAGCGCCGCGACGAAGTCCTTCAGATCCTGGTACGGGAAACCTGGAGCCGCCATACCGCCAAGTCTGGCCTACCTGGCGGCCGGTGCCACCACCCGGGGCGGTGATTCGCGCCGCGTCCGGTTCATCCCGTCTTGGCCTTGCGGGGCGGCGTGCTGCCGGTCGGCCCGCTTAGGATCGTGCGTCCCTCTCACTTCCCATAAGGACACCCATGGTCTTCGACGGATCCCGGCGGCATCTCTCGGCCTGCCTGGGGGTTTCACTGGTGGCCGCCGGCGCGCTGCTCGTCGCCCTGCCGACCGCCGCGTCAGCCCAGAGCGAGGATGGCTACCTGGAGTTCTGGCTCAACGACGTCACCATCGGCGGCCCCGGTTCCCCCGGCAAGTACGTACCGGCGCAGATCTACCTGTCTGACGGGATCGTCGACCCGCTGGTCACTGTCGACGTCTCCGGGCTGGCCGGGGTCGTCGACGTCGAGTTCCCGTCGCGATGCACCGCCGACGTTGGCACCGTCACCTGCGAGTTGGACCTGTTCGACGCCGGCCCGTACGGATCCTTCGTGATGCCGATCGGACTCGCCGCCGCGAGCGGCGCCGACGTCGGCGACAGCGGGCAGATCAGCTGGACGGCTTCTGCGGCCAACGCCCGCGACAACCCCGGTTCGGCAAGGATCACTCTCGGCGACGGCCCTGATCTGGTGGTCACCAGCGGCGGCGAGGACCTCGGACTGGTGGCCCCCGGTGAGACGGTCGCGGTGCCGATCGACGGCTACAACGCCGGCAACCAGCCGACCGACGGACTGCAGTTGATCTTCAGTGGTACGGCGATGGAGCTCACCCGGTACGACAACTGCTCGTACACGACCTTCCCGGACGACAGCTACGCAGTGTGTGACATCGACCTCGAACTCGCACCGGGAGAAGGCTTCGAGATCGTCGGCGGCTTCGAAGTCACCCCGACCGAGACCGCGCTGCGCGAGTCCGCCGACTACACGGTGCTGCCTGGTGGCGAGGTCAGCCTGTCCGCCCGGGCCGGACTGACCCGGGGAAGTGGCCGGACGCTCGGCGCCGTGACGACCGGCGGTCCGGCGATGGGCCGGGCCGCCGCTGACCTCGACGAGCTGGACAACATCGGTTACGTGTCGGTCGAGGTCGACAACCAGGCGGACATGGCCGCGGTCGGCGCCACTGCCGAGGGCGTGGTCGGCGACACCGTCCAGGTCACTCTCGGCGCCGCCAACCTGGGGCCCGGGACGGTGACCCGGCGCAGCGGTGACCCGGCGGTCCACTTCGCCTTCCACACCCCGGAGGGCACTGAGGTCACCGAGGTGCCGGAGGGGTGCTACACGCTCGACGAGAACGGCTTCCCAAGCGGTGCCGGGCCGGGCGAATCATGGTACGTGTGCGGTAGCCCGGACTGGATCTCCCGGTCGGGCGAGGAGTTCGAGCACACCTTCACGTTGCTGATCAACGAAGTGATTCCGGACGCCGAAGGCCTGGTCGAGATCAGTGACTGGGACGGCTCGCCGGAGCCGTGGTACGACCGGAACCTGGACAACAACGAGGCGCTGGTGCTGATCAACCCGACCGGCGAGCAGCCGGGCACCGGCGGTGGGTCAGGCGGCGGGTCCGGTGCCGGCGGCGGACTGCCGGTCACCGGGGCCAAGGCCGGGCTGGTCGCGGCGGGTGGCGCCGCGATCCTGATCGCCGGCGTGGTGGTCCTCCTGCTCGGCCGGCGCAAGCGGGTCGTGCTGGTCACCGGCGACGACGAGACCGGTTCGTCGAAGTAACGCGACACCAGTTCGCTGACCCGGGGCGGGTCGCAGAGGTCGGAGAGATCCCGGCGGATGCGGCCCGCCCCGGTCGGGCGTCACGCGTACGAGTGCAGGCTTTCGAAGAAGTAGTTGACCCCGAACAGGTTCATCAGCATGGTGAGGAAGCCGAGGATCGCGATCCAGGTGACCGTGGTCCGCCGCACGCTCGGGGTCGCCCGGGCGTGCAGGTAGCCGGCGTAGATCACCCAGGAGATGAACGCCCAGGTCTCCTTCGGGTCCCAGGCCCAGGCCCGGCTCCAGGCGTGTTCCGCCCAGATCGCCCCGGCGATCACCGCGAAGGTGAACACCGGGAAGCCGATCGCGTGCAGCCCGAAGGTGAGCCGTTCCAGCGAGGCGGCGGCCGGGACCCGCTTGGCGAGCAGGTAGGGGAAGCCACGCCGGCCCTGCTCGTAGCCGGACCGGAGCAGGAACATGGCGGCCGGGACCGAGCCGAGCAGCAGCAGACCGGAGGACGCCATGATCGTCGAGACGTGGATGCTGTACCAGTAGGACTGCAGGGCCGGCACCAGCGGCGTGATCGGGGTGTAGAACACCAGGCCGGCCAAGCCGAGCAGGGCCACCATGACGAGCGCGACGAACAGGCCGAGCAGCCGCAGCGACGGCCGGCGGTAGACCAGCACCAGCCAGGCGGCCACCCCGACGAAGGTGATCGCCAGCACGTACTCGTACATGTTGCCCCACGGCAGCCGCTCGGCGGCGACCCCTCGGGTGACCAGGCAGGCCAGGTGGAACAGGGCACCCAGCACGGTGGCGCCGACGGCGAACCAGCCGGCGAGTCCGACCGCCGGCCAGCCGGTCCGCTCGCTGCCCGTACCCGTGGTCTTGTAGCTGGCCGGACCGGTCAGGTCGGATCCGGGCGCCGGCTGCGCGGGCCCGCCGCCGGTCCCGGCAGCCGCGACGGCGGCGAGTTCGCGGTCGGGCACCGATGCGGCGGCGGTACGCCGGGTGCCGAACCCGGCTTCGACCGCGTGGCAGATCATCGCGAGCAGGTACGCGAAGATCGCCACCACCAGGAGTTGATCCGACAGTGCTGACATCAGTGCCGTCCTTCCCGTGGCCCGGCGTCGCCGCCGAGCGCCCGGATGAGCTCCCGGAACTCGTCGCCGAACCCGGGATGGTCGGTGCGCGGCAGCCCACCGGCCTCGACCAAGCTACTACCGGGTGTCGTTGCAGCTGCGTCGGGGCCGGCCGGTGTGACCCGGAACCACAGCCGGCGTCGTCGGCCGAACAGTGCCGGCATCAGCCCGAGCAGCAACGCCGCCGAGCTGGCCAGCAGCAGGCCACTGCCGGGATCGTGCCGGACCGACAGGGTCACGTACTGCGAGATGTCGAGAAATTCGATGGTGGTGCCGTCGTCCAGGGTCATGGCCTCGCCGACCCGCAGCAGCTGCGGGTCACCGACCGGCAGCAGCCTGCCGGCCTCCACCTGCCGCTGGTCGATCTGGTAGACCGAGCCGGGGATACCGGCGTCCAGCCCAAGGTTGCCCCGGTACGCCCACAGCATCACCGCCGGGTCGCGCAGCTCCGGGTGGGTGGAGCGGACATACGGCGGCTGCTGCGGGGCGGACGGCAGGAAGAGCCCTTCGAAGGCCACCTGGAGCTGCGGATCACGTTCGCCGTTCGCCGGGTCGACGTTGGCGTCCGGGAAGCTGGCGACCCCTTCGCTGGTCAGCATCCCGTCGACGGCCAGGAACGGCGCGGAGACGGTCTGCGCCTGCCCGTAGCGGTCGGTGTAGCGCAGCACCGGCACGTAGCCGTGCCCGAGCAGGTAGATGTTGGCGCCGTCAAGGCGCAGCGGGGAGTTCACCGAGAACGTCTCGGTCCGGGCGGCACCGCCGTCGGCGTCGACCCGCACCTCGGCGGAGTAACTGGCCGGCTGTCCGGTGTCCAGGAAGGCGGCGGTGAAGTTGGTCAGCTCCAGGCAGAACCGGGGCAGGTCGCGGTCGGAGATCCGCGGGCCGAGCCGGTACTCGTCGTACTGCTGCACGGTGTTGCAGAACGCGGTGTCCGGCCCGGCGACCAGCAGCCGGTTGCCGTTCCAGCCGAACCAGCTGCCCACGGCGACCCCGAGCAGGACGCCGATCAGCGACAGGTGGAAGACCAGGTTGCCGGTCTCCTTCAGGTGGCCTTTCTCGGCGGCGACGCTGTCCTCGGTGACGGTGACCCGCCAGCGACGGCGGCGCAGCTCGGCGGCGATCGCGTACCGCGCGGCGGTGGGTGCGTCGCCGGTCGCGGCGTCGCCGGCGGTGGCCCAGCGGGCATGTTGCGGCAGCCGGTCCAGCCGGCGCGGCGCGGCCGGTGGCGCGGCCCGTAGCGCACGGATGTGCTCGCGCAGCCGAGGCACGATGCAGCCGACCAGTGAGGTGAACAGCAGCAGGTAGATCGCCGCGAACCAGGTCGAGGCGAACACGTCGAACATGCCGAGCCGGTCGAGCGCCGGGGCCAGCCGCGGGTTCGCCGCGAAGTACGCGTTGACGTTTTCGATGTTGACGTCGCGTTGCGGCAGCAGCGAACCGGGGATCGCCGCCACCGCCAACAGGAAGAGCAGAATCAGCGCGGTCCGCATGCTGGTCAGCTGCCGCCACGAGTTGCGCAGCAGAGCCAGCGCCGGATTCGGCCGGGACATCAGATGCCGACCTCGCCGGCCCCGACGGTGGCCTGGAACCAGATGACGAAGTCGGTCCAGGCACCGGTGACCAGCGCCGCCCCGACCAGGATCAGCATCGCCCCGCCGACCCGGGTGACCCAGCGACTGTTGCGCCGGATCACCGTGAACACGCCGAGCAGCCGGCGGAACGCCAGGCCGAAGACGACGAACGGCAGACCGAGTCCGAGGCAGTACGCCACGGCGAGCGCCACCGCCCGGTCGGTCTGGCCGCTGACCGTCGCCATCCCCATCACCGCACCGAGGGTGGGGCCGACGCACGGCGTCCAGGACAGCGCGAATACCGCGCCGAACACCGGGGCGCCGACCAGGCCGGCCTCCGGCAGCCGGCGTACCCGCACCTCGCGTTGCAGGCCGGGTACCAGACCGAGGAAGGCGAGCCCGAACAGGATGATCAGCAGCCCGACGCCGATCTCCACCGGCCGCTGGTAGACGAACAGGTGGCGGCCGACGCTGGCCATCAGGATCGCGGTGAGGGTGAAGACCACAGTGAACCCGCTGATGAACAGCAGGGTCCCGGCCAGCACCCGGCCGTGCCGGCCGCCGAAGGAACTGCCGGCACCCGCGCCGCCACCGCTGCCGCTGCGGCCACCGGCGGCGTCGAGATCGGAGCCGGCCAGTCCGGTGACGTACGACAGGTAGCCGGGGGCGAGCGGCAGGATGCACGGGGAGAGGAAACTGACCAGTCCGGCCAGCGCGGCCAGGCCGAGAGCCAGCAGTACCGGACCGCCCCGGGCGATCTCGGCGAACGTCTCACCCATCGGCCGGATCCGGCTCGGTGCCGGTGCCGGACGCCTCGGCATCGTCGCCGGTCGCCTCGGCGGCGACCTGTTCGACCAGCGGCTGCAGGTCGTCCTGACGGATCTCGGCGCGTACGACGGTGGCGATCCGGCCGCTCCGGTCGATGATCATCGTCGCGGGGATGCTGTTCGGCGGGATGTTGAAGTCCAGGGCGAGCCGGCTGGCCGGGTCGAACAGGCTCGGGTACGTCACCCGGCCCGCCTCGAAGGCGCGTGCCTTGTCCCGTTCGTCGCGGACGTTGATGCCGAGGAACCGCACCCCCCGGTCCCGGGTCGCCTGGTAGGTGGCCTCCAGGTCGGCGGCCTCGGCCCGGCAGGGCGGGCACCAGGAGCCCCAGAAGTTGACCACCAGGACCTGGCCCCGGTACGCCGCCGGATCGAACGCGGAGCCGTCGAGCAGCTCGGCGTCCAGCTCCGGCGCTGCCGGCCGGTCGTCACCGGTGCACCGGATCACGCCTCGCTGATCGGTCTCGCAGTCGGTCGCCCAGTCGCTGGCCGCGCAGCCGGTCAGGGCGAGCGCGGCGGCCAGCGTACCGGCGAGAAGGACGGCAGACCGGGCGAGCCCGGCTCCAGACCGGCGGCCCGGCGCGATCAGCCCACGACGTGCCGACCGCATCTCAGGCGCCCTTGGCCGTCCGCGCCGACGGCGACATGGCGATCAGGTGGGCGGCCGGCTCGGAGTAGCCAATGCCGACCACCTTCGCGTCCTCGAAGTGGATCGCGGTCAGGCTGGCCAGGCCGCACTGCCGGCGGCGCGGGTCGTGCCAGAGCCGCTTGCGTTCCAGGTAGCGGCGCAGCGTCCAGATCGGCAGCTGGTGGGAGACGCAGACTGCCTCATGGCCCTCGGCGGCGACCCGGGCGGCGTGCACCGCAGCGAACATCCGCTCGGCGATCGCCGTGTATGCCTCGCCCCACGACGGGGTGACCGGATCGCGCAGCACCCACCAGTTGCGCGGGTCGCGGAACGACCCGTCGCCGGGGGAGACGCGCCGGCCCTCGAACCAGTTGGCTGACTCGATCAGCCGTTCGTCGACCGAGACCGGCAGACGGAACTGGGCCGCGATCGGCTCGGCGGTCTCCTGGGCGCGTTCCAACGGACTGGCGACCACGTGCACCACGTCCCGGTCGGCGAGGGCCTGGCTGGCCGCCTTCGCCATCTGCACACCGAGTTCGGAGAGGCGGAAACCGGGCAGTCGGCCGTACAGGATCTTCTCCGGGTTGTGGACCTCGCCGTGTCGCAGTACGTGGACGACCGTCCGTTTCATCCGTTGTCCCCCAGCGTCGGTGCCCGCAGCGTGCCGTCCGCCGCCGCCGCCGCCGCCGCAGCGGCGGCGGCGGCGGCGGACGGCAGCGCCGCCGCGAGCTGCTCCAGGGCGGCGTCGTCGATCGCCGCCGAGACGAACCATGCCTCGAACGCGCTGGGGGGCAGGTAGACGCCGTGCGCGAGCATCGCGTGGAAGAAGGCCCGGTACGCGTCGACGTCCTGCCGGCGGGCGCCAGCGTAGTCGGTGACCTCGGCGTCGGTGAAGAAGATCGAGAACATGGTGCCGGCGGTGGAGAGCCGGTGCGGCACCCCGGCGGCGGTGAGCGCCCCGGTGGCCAGCTCGGCGACCCGGGTCGCGGTGTCGGCGAGCTGCCGGTACAGGTCGGTGTCGGCCAGCCGGAGCGTGGCCAGCCCGGCGGCGCAGGCCAGCGGGTTCCCGGAGAGCGTGCCGGCCTGGTAGACCGGGCCGGCCGGGGCCAGCTGCCGCATGATCTCGGCCCGGCCACCGAACGCGGCGGCCGGCAGGCCGCCACCCATCACCTTGCCGTACGTGTAGAGGTCGGCGTCGACCGGCTCCAGCTCGGCCCAGCCGCCCCGGGCCACCCGGAACCCGGTCATCACCTCGTCGACGATCAGTAGCGCGCCGTGCGCGTGGGCGATCCGGGCCAGCGCGGCGTTGAAGCCGGGGGCCGGCGGCACCACACCCATGTTGCCGGCGGCCGCTTCGGTGATGATCGCGGCGATCTGGTCGCCGTGTTCGGCGAAGGTCGCCTCCACCGCCGCCACGTCGTTGTACGGCAGCACGATCGTCTCGCTTGCGGCGGCACCGGTCACCCCGGGCGAGTCGGGCAGCCCGAGGGTGGCCACCCCGCTGCCGGCGGCGGCGAGCAGTGCGTCGACGTGGCCGTGGTAGCAGCCGGCGAACTTGACGATCCGGGGTCGACCGGTGTGCCCCCGGGCCAGCCGGATCGCCGACATCGTCGCCTCGGTGCCGGAGTTGACCAGCCGGATCTGCTCCACCGGGGTACGGTCGACGATCTCGGCGGCCAGCTCCACCTCGCCGGGCGTCGGCGTACCGAAGCTGGTGCCGTGCGCGGCGGCTGCGCTGAGCGCGGCGACCACCTCGGGGTGGGCGTGGCCGAGGATCAGCGGTCCCCAGGAGCAGACCAGGTCGAGGTAGCGGCGGTCGTCGGCGTCGAACAGCCACGGGCCGGACCCCCGGACCATGAACCTGGGGGTCCCGCCGACCGCCCTGAAGGCGCGCACGGGCGAGTTGACCCCGCCAGGGATGATCCCGGTGGCGCGGTCGAACAGGGCCTGGGATGCGGGCGCGTGCGCCGGGTACGGGCGGGCGCCGGCAGTTTCGGTGGCAGTCACGGCCCTGCCATTGTGGCAGCGTCACCAGGCGACCGCACATCCGACCCTGCCCAACGCCCGGGTTGCGGCGACCGCCGTACCAGGGCCGGGTTCGCGCTGTCGCGATACGCTGGCCGGGTGGAGCGGGCGGAGTTGTCGATCGCGTTGCGGCGCACTCCCGACGAGGCTGTGCTACGCCTCGTCGGTGAGATCGACATGCTCACCGCCGCCCAGCTGTCCACTACCGTCAACGATCTGCTCGGTGACGCGCCGGCCCGGATCGTGCTGGACATGGCCGGTGTCACCTTCTGCGACTCGCAGGGGCTGGGCACCCTGGTGGTGCTCACCCGCAAGGCCAGCCACGCGCAGAGTCTGCTGCTGCTCACCAACGTCGGCGAGTTCCTGCACCGGGTGTTGAACATCACCGGGCTGCGGTCGGCGCTCACCATCCGCAACGGCGCCGGCTGACCCGGGCCGGCCAACTCGGCCGCTGCGGTCAGCCGACCCGGCCGTCGCCGCCCCAGCGGGCCGTCTCCAACTCGTCGGCGACCTCGGCCGGGTTCACCTCGCCGTCGCGCAGCCGGGCGGTTGCCCGGTCGATCGCCGCACGCAGTTGCCGTACCTGTTCGTCCCGCTGCCGGACCAGGTCCGCCTGGGTGGCGAGTTGGCGGTTCTTCATCCAGAGGTCGACGAAGACGCTGACCTTGGCCCGCAGCACCCATGGGTCGAAGGGCTTGATCAGGTAGTCGACCGCGCCGGCGGCGTACCCGCGCAGGGCGAGTTGGGCGTCGCGGTCCGCAGCGGTCAGGAACAGGATCGGTACGTGCCGGGTGCGTTCGCGACGCTTGATGTGGTTGGCCGTCTCAAATCCGTCCATCTCCGGCATCTGGGCGTCCAGCAGGATCACCGCGAAGTCGTCCACCAGCAGCTTCTTCAGCGCGTCCTCGCCGCTCTCCACCGCGACGGCCTGCACCGGCATCCCCTGCAGGATCGCCTCCAGAGCGAGCAGGTTGTCCCGCCGGTCGTCCACCAGTAGTACCTTCGCCGATCCGGCAGTCACGAGTTCAACTCCTCAGCCGCGTTGATCCAGGTCACCATCAGGGTGATCAGTTCATCCAGGTCCACCGGTTTGGTGATGTAATCCGTCGCCCCGGCCTGCAGCGCGGACTCCCGGTCACCCGGCATCGCCTTCGCGGTCAGGAAGACAACCGGCAGGTCCGCGAAGCGTTCGTTGCGGCGGATGATCCGGGTCGTCTCGTAACCGTCCTGGTCCGGCATCATCGCGTCCATCAGCACGATGTTCACTTCGGGGCGTTCGGCGAGTTTACGTACGCCGTCGACCCCGTTGTCCGCGTAGATCACGGTCATCCCGTGCAGCTCCAACGCGCTGGTCAACGCGAAGACGTTGCGGACGTCGTCGTCGATGATCAGTACGGTGGCCCCGTCCAGCCGCCGGGTGGTCGGCGGTTCGGGGCGGTCCACCTCGATCGGCCGGGTCAGCGGTGGCAGCGCGGTGCGGATCGGCGCCGCGGCCGGCAACGGTGCTGGCGGCAGCACCGCGTCGGTGTTGAGCACGTCGGGAACGTACAGCGTGAAGGTGGATCCTTCGCCCGGCACCGACGAGACAGAGATTGCACCGCCGATCAGCCGGGCCAGGTCGCGACTGATCGACAGGCCGAGGCCGGTGCCGCCGTACCGCCTGCTGGTCGTTCCGTCCGCCTGCTGGAACGCCTCGAAGATCAGCGAGAGCTTGTCGTCGGAGATGCCGATTCCGGTGTCGATCACCGTGAAGGCGACCACCTGGTCGGCGGTGGACAGTGCGGGTTGTTCGAAGGTCAGGTCCGGCGGGGCGGGGGCGATCTGCAGCGTCACCGACCCGGCGTCGGTGAACTTCACCGCGTTGGACAGCAGGTTGCGCAGGATCTGCTGCAGCCGCTGCGCGTCGGTGACGACCGCCGGCGGCAGGTCCGGCGCCACCTCGACGCGTAGTTCCAGCCCTTTCTCGTCGACCTGCGGCGCGAACGCCTGCTCGACGTACGACCGGATCTCGCCGAACGGCACCTCGGCCGGCTGCACGTCCATCCGGCCGGCCTCGATCTTCGACAGGTCGAGGATGTCGTCGATGAGTGACAGCAGATCGGAGCCGGCACTGTGGATGGTCTTGGCGAACTCGATCTGCTTGCCGGTGAGGTTGTCGTCCGGGTTGTCGGCCAGCAGCCGGGCCAGCAGGAGCAGCGAGTTCAGCGGGGTACGCAGCTCGTGGCTCATGTTGGCCAGGAACTCCGACTTGTACGCCGAGGCCCGGGACAGCTGCTGGGCCTTCTCCTCCAGGCCGATCCGGGCCAGTTCGATCTCCCGGTTCTTGGTCTCGATGTTGCCCTTCTGCTCGGACAGCAGCCGGGCCTTGTCCTCCAGTTCGGCGTTGGTGCGCTGCAGCTCGGCCGACTGGGCCTGCATCTCGTTGGCCAGCCGCTGCGACTGGGCGAGCAGCTCCTCGGTGCGCTTGTTGGCCTGGATGGTGTTGACCGCGATGCCGATCGTGGCGACCAGCCGCTCCAGGAACGCCAGGTGCAGCTCGGAGAAGGCGGCGACGGAGGCGAACTCGATCACTCCGAGCATTTCGCCTTCGAACAGCACCGGCAGCACCACGTGGTCCCGGGGCGGGATGCTGAGCAGACCGGAGCGCAGGGTGAGCGCGCCGGTGGCGCCGGCGCCGACCCGGATGGTCCGGCGGGAGACAGCGGCCTGGCCGACCAGCCCTTCACCCGGACCAAAAATGATCTTGTGGTCCCGGGCCACGTAGCCGTACGCGGCGGTGAGCCCGAGGCGGGTCACCCCGTCGTCGGCGTCGGCGAGGAAGAACGCGCCGAGCTGCGCGTCGACCAGCGGCGTCACCTCATTCATGATCATGCGACAGACCTCGCCGAGGTCCCGCTGCCCCTGCAGCAGACCACCGATCCGCGCCAGGTTCGAGTCCAGCCAGCCCTGCTCGGCGTTCTTCTTGGTGGTGTCCCGCAGGGTGACGATCATCTGGTTGATGTTGTCCTTCAGCTCGGCGACCTCGCCCTGCGCCTGAACCGTGATGTGCTGGGTCATGTCGCCACGGGTCACCGAGGTGGAGACCTGCGCGATCGCCCGCAGCTGGGTGGTCAGGGTGGACGCCAGCTGGTTGACGTTCTCGGTGAGGTCGCGCCAGGTGCCGGAGACGCCCTTGACCTGTGCCTGACCGCCGAGCTCCCCCTCGGTGCCGACTTCGCGGGCGACCCGGGTGACTTCGTCGGCGAAGGATGAGAGCTGGTCGACCATGGTGTTGACGGTCGATTTGAGTTCGAGGATTTCGCCCTGTGCGTCGACGGTGATCTTCTGGGAGAGGTCGCCCTTGGCGACCGCGGTGGTGACCGAGGCGATGTTGCGGACCTGGCTGGTGAGGTTGGAGGCCATCGAGTTGACGTTGTCGGTGAGGTCGCGCCAGGTGCCGGAGACGCCCTTGACCTGTGCCTGGCCGCCGAGTTTGCCTTCGGTGCCGACTTCGCGGGCGACCCGGGTGACTTCGTCGGCGAAGGATGAGAGCTGGTCGACCATGGTGTTGACGGTCGATTTGAGTTCGAGGATTTCGCCCTGTGCGTCGACGGTGATCTTCTGGGAGAGGTCGCCCTTGGCAACCGCCGTGGAGACCTGGGCGATGTTCCGTACCTGGGCGGTCAGGTTCGACGCCATCGAGTTGACGTTGTCGGTCAGGTCCCGCCACGTCCCGGCCACCCCGCGCACCTGTGCCTGGCCGCCGAGTTTGCCTTCGGTGCCGACTTCGCGGGCGACCCGGGTGACTTCGTCGGCGAACGAGGACAGCTGGTCGACCATGGTGTTGACGGTCGATTTGAGTTCAAGGATTTCGCCGCGTGCGTCGACGGTGATCTTCTGGGAGAGGTCGCCCTTGGCGACCGCGGTGGTGACCGAGGCGATGTTGCGGACCTGGCTGGTGAGGTTGGAGGCCATCGAGTTGACGTTGTCGGTGAGGTCGCGCCAGGTGCCGGAGACGCCCTTGACCTGTGCCTGGCCGCCGAGTTTGCCTTCGGTGCCGACTTCGCGGGCGACCCGGGTGACCTCGTCGGCGAACAGCGACAGTTGGTCGACCATGGTGTTGACGGTCGACTTGAGTTCGAGGATCTCGCCGCGTGCGTCGACGGTGATCTTCTGGGAGAGGTCGCCCTTGGCGACCGCCGTGGAGACCTGGGAGATGTTACGGACCTGACTGGTCAGGTTGCCGGCCAGCTGGTTCACGTTCTGCGTGAGGTCACGCCACGTCCCGGAGAGCCCTCGGACCTGGGCCTGACCACCCAACTTGCCTTCGATACCGACCTCGCGGGCGACCCGGGTGACCTCGTCGGCGAACCACGACAGCTGATCCACCATCGTGTTGACCGTCGACTTCAGTTCGAGGATCTCGCCCTGCGCGGCGACGGTGATCTTCTGGGACAGGTCGCCCTTGGCGACCGCCGTGGAGACCTGGGCGATGTTGCGGACCTGGGCGGTCAGGTTCGACGCCATCGAGTTGACGCTGTCGGTCAGGTCCTTCCAGGTGCCGGCCACGTTCGGCACCTGGGCCTGCCCGCCCAGCTTGCCCTCCGTACCGACTTCGCGGGCGACCCGGGTGACCTGCTCGGCGAACAACCGCAGCGTGTCGGTCAGCATGTTGATCGTGTCGGCGAGCTCGGCGACCTCACCCTTGGCCGACACGGTGATCTTCTGCGACAGGTCGCCCCGCGACATCGCGGTGGCCACCTGGGAGATCGACCGGACCTGGTGGGTCAGGTTGGAGGCCATCGAGTTGACGTTGTCGGTCAGGTCCTTCCAGGTGCCGGAGACCCCCTTGACCCGCGCCTGGCCACCCAGCTTGCCCTCGGTGCCCACCTCGCGGGCGACCCGGGTGACCTCGTCGGCGAACGACGACAGCTGGCCGACCATCGTGTTCACCGTCCGGCCGATCCGCAGGAACTCGCCGCGCAGCGGCTGTCCGTCGATCTCCAGCTCCATGTGCTGGGACAGGTCACCTTCGGCGACCGCCCGGATCACCCGGGCGATCTCGGTGGTCGGTCGACCCAGGTCGTCGATCAGCGCGTTGATCGCCTGGTGGTTGTCCGCCCAGGCACCACCGAAGCCCTCCTCGTCGAGGCGTTCGCTGAGCCGGCCGTCCCGGCCGACGATTCGACTGATCCGGCGCAGGTCCAGGTGCTGCCGTTCCTGCAGCGAGACCACCTCGTTGAAGGCGTCGGCAACCTCGCCGGCCACCCCGACCCGGCGGGGCAGCCGTACCTTCAGATCCCCCTGCCCCACCCGGCGCAGTGCCTCGGCGAGCTCGGTCAGCAGCGCGGTCTCGTCGATCGCCGGCCGTTGGTCGGAGGACAGCTGTTTCGCGCTGGTCATAACTCCTCGCTCAGCTCTGGGAGTGGGCTGACCTCATCATTGCTCGACTACCGTGGCAGATGCGAGGCGCATGCCCGCACCAATCGGTCAGGGGATCGGAGGAACCGGCAGGTGACAGCTAGGGCCGAGCGTTCCGCCACCGGCACCGGGAGTGAGCATGTCCGGCGGGTTCGTCTGCCGGCCGACCGACGGACCCCGGCCACCGCACGTGCGGTAGTCAGATCGGTGCTTTCCGAAGCCGCCCTGGATGAACTGATCAACGAGGCGCTACTGCTCACCACCGAGCTGTCCACCAACGCGGTCGTACACGCCGGCACCGAGCTGATCATCGAGGTGGTGGCCGACCCGGTCGGGCTGACCGTCACGGTCACCGACTTCGCCGCCGGCCCGATCGAGAACGTCGCCGCGCTGCCCCGCAACGAGCGGCAGAACATCTCCGAGGTGTCCGAGCGGGGCCGGGGCCTGCTCCTCGTCGACCACTTCGCCAGTCGGTGGGGCACCACCCACCTGCGGACCGGCAAGGGGGTCTGGTTCCGGCTCGACCGGCACGGCACCCCACCGGCACCGGACGACTGGTTCCCGCCGTGGCCGGCCGGCACCCGGCCGGCACCCGCCGCCGACGATGATCACCACACCCGGCCGCCGGCCGCGCCCAGCGCCGGGACACTCGCCGCGCTGATGCAGGCCGGGCCGGAACCGCATGCCGACGATCCGCTCGCGGACCTGGCCGGCAGCCTGCTCGCCCGGGTCGCGGACCTGGTCGGCGCGGCCGGTGGCACCGTCCGGCTGGACCGTGGCGACGGCAACGGGGTCCAGATCCTGGCGCGGTACGGCCGGCAGCCACGCTCCGGTGAACTGCTGCGCGTACCGCTGACCGTGCACCGGCCGTACTCCGGGGAACTCGAACTCGACGCCGCACCGTCGGACTACGCCCGGCCGCTGGCCGCGCTCGTCGCCGAACGGCTCTCGCTGCACCTGGAGAACGACCGGCTGCGCCGCGCCGACCTGCGCCGGCAAACCTGGCTGACCTTCCTGGCCGAAGCGAGTGAACTGCTCGCCCAATCACTCGACGTCGACCTGACAATGGCGTTGATCCCGCAGCTGGTGGTACCCCGGCTCGGCCGGTGGTGCGCGGTGCACACCGCGGACGAGTGGGGCCAGCTGCAGTTGGCCGCCGCGAGCCACGCCGACGAAACAGTCCTGCCCACACTGCACGCCGCGCTGCGCGAGTCCGGCCCTGACTCGGTGCTGGCCCGGCTGCGGGAGGCGTCGCGCAGCGGATCACAGGTGCCGCTCGGCGCGCCGATGGAGGGCTTCGCCGTACCGCTGGTGGCCCGGGGCCAGCGGCTCGGCACCCTCGCGGTCGGCCGGCACCAGCGGCACCGGCACGACCCGGACGAGGTGTCGGTCCTGGAGGACGTGGCCCGGCGGGCCGCGCTGGCCATCGACAACGCCCGAATCCATCAGGAGCGCCGACGGGTCGCACACACCCTGCAACAGTCACTGCTGCCGCCGGGACTGCCCACCATCGGCGGGATCGGGCTGGCCGCCGAGTATGTGCCCAGCGGCGACGCGGTCGAGGTCGGCGGGGACTTCTACGACGTGGTGCCGCTGTCGGAGGGCCGCTGGCTGGTGGTGGTCGGCGACGTGTCCGGCAAAGGGGTGCAGGCTGCCACCGTCACCGGGCTGGTCCGGGACGTCATCCGGGTGCTGGTACGCGACGGCAAGGCGTTGCCGGAGGTGCTGGCCCGGCTCAACGACACGCTCGTCGAACGGGGCGGTGGCCGCTACTGCACGCTCGCGATGGCCGCCGTGACGGTGACCGCCGACCAACAGCTGGACGTCCGGCTGCACCTGGCCGGCCACGACCGGCCGGTGCTGATCAGCGGGTACGGGCAGGCCCGGTTCGTCGGTGCCGGCGGCACGGCGCTCGGGCTGCTGGAGGAGATCGTCGCACCGTCGGTGGACCTCAGCCTGGCACCCGGCGACTCGCTGGTCTTCTACACCGACGGGATCACCGAGCGGCGCAACGGGCGGGAGCTGTTCGGCGCCGAGCGGCTGCGCCGCGCGGCGGCACCGCTGGCCGGCTTCTCCGCCGACGTGGTGGCGGCCCGGCTGCGTACCACGACGCTGGACTTCTCGGTCGAGGCACCTCGCGACGACATCGCGATCCTGGTGATACGTAACGAGCCGGCGGCGAAGGCCGGCCCGGCCGGCCTTCGCCGCCCACCCAGACCAGCGCGTGACCGACTGACCGGGTGACCCGGTCACGACCCGCCGGTGAACCGGCCGGGCGCCAGCCGGTGCTGCGGGTCGAACCGTTGCTTGAGCTCAAGTAGCCGGGGCAGGCCCGGCCGGTGGCCCCAGATGTCGACGGCCTGTCGGACCTCGGCGGGCGCGGTCAGCACCACGCAGCTGCCGCTGCGCGCCAGCAGCACCGACCGGACCGTCGCCAGGGTCTCGGCGACCCGCTCCGGCGTGGTCGACCCGGGAAGTACGGCGTGCACCAGGCCGGTGCCGACCGAACCGCGAACACCGATGGGTGCGCCGACCGCGTCGCGCACCGCGTAGATCGCGGCGTGCAGGTGCGCGGCCGGTACGTCGAGCCGTAGGGCGATATCGGTGGCGGTGAACGGGTAACGCCGCCACCAGACCGGCGGTCGGGCGGTGTCGACGGCGTCCCCGCCGAGCAGCGCCGCCGCCCGGCCGGCGCGTTGCCGGTTCAGACCCGGCTCGCCCTCGAACAGCACCGCGAGCTGCCCGCCGGGCGGCACCTGGGACGGCCGGACGGTGCCCGCGGCGTGTGCCGGCAGGTCCAGCTCGACCGCCACCGGGTGCAGCCCGTCGACGGTCAGCTCGCCGACCAGGTCGCGTACCTCCAGCGGGGTGTGCACGGTACGTCGCACCCAGCGTCGGTCGGCCGGCACCGGCTGCAGCCGGACCGTCGCGGCGACCAGCACCGCCAGGGCCCCCTGCGAACCGCAGAGCAGCTGGGGCAGTTCGTCACCGGCGTCGTCGGTCTCCGCCGCCCGGACCAGCCGCCCGGCGGCGTCGACGTAGTCGACCCCGGTCACGTGCCGGCACGGCGGACCGTGCCGGTGGCTCAATGGTCCGGTCTCGTCGGTGGCGACGATCCCGCCGACCGTCGCCGACGCGGAGGGCGGGTCCAGCGGCATCCGCCAGCCGGCCCGGCCGACGGCCTGCTGCGCGGTGTGCAGCGGGGTGCCCGCGCCGACCCGGACGGTGCGTGATCCTGGCGGGCGGTGCCAGACGCCGGCCAGCCGGGAGGTGTCCAGCACGATGTCCACCTGGGATGGTGGAGTCCACCAGTCCAGTTTGCTGCCGGAGCCGCGGGGGATCAGGGTCAGATCCCGGTCGGCGCACAGGCGCAGCACCTCGGCGGTCGCCGAGGCCGTGCCCGGTGCCGCCACCCAACGCGGAGCGGCGGCCGCCACCTCGTCGTTCGGCCCGGCGTCGCGCACGTGCGCGGCACCACAGATCTCAGCCAGTCGAGCGGCCACGTCCTGAATCACCGTCGAGTCACCCCCCGCGCTGATCGTACACGTGTTCTAATCGATCCGGATGGCCGTGCGGTGTGCCGCCGCGACCGGGCGGCCCGCTCCGGGCGGTACCGTGGCCGGGTGACGACCCAGACACCGGTTCCGCCGACCGCCAAGCGTGTCCCGACCGAGCGCGTCCACCACGGCGACACGGTCGTCGACGACTACGCCTGGCTCGCCGCCAAGGACGACCCGGACACGATCGCCTACCTGCAGGCGGAGAACGCCTACACCGAGGGTGCCACGGCACACCTCGCCGCGCTGCGCGAAACACTGTTCGGCGAGACGAAGCGGCGTACCCAGGAGACCGACCTGTCGGTACCGACCCGCAAGGGCGACTACTGGTACTACACCCGAACTGTCGAAGGCCAGCAGTACGGCATCCACTGCCGGCTTGCCGTCCGGCCCGGCGATTCGGCCCCGCCGGCCACTGTCGACGGCGTGTCGATCGACGGCGAGGAGATCCTGCTCGACGGCAACGCCCTCGCCGAGGGGCACGACTTCTTCGCGATGGGCACCTTCGACGTCAGCCCGGACGGCCGCTGGCTGGCGTACTCCACCGACTTCTCCGGCGACGAGCGCTTCACCCTGCGGATCAAGGACCTGGCCACCGGCGAGGTGCTGCCCGACGAGGTGCCGTCGACCTTCTACGGCACCGCCTGGTCGGCCGACGGCAGCGCGCTGTTCTACCTGACCGTGGACGACGCGTGGCGGCCGTACCGGGTCTGGCGCCACCAGATCGGCACCGGCGCGGACCGCGACGTCATCGTCCACCAGGAGGACGACGAGCGGTTCTGGGTCGGCGTCGAGCTGACCCGCTCCGAGCGGTTCATCCTGATCGACGCGCACAGCAAGACCACCAGCGAGGTACGGGCACTGCCGGCCACCGACCCGACCGCCGAGCCGGTGGTCATCGCCCCGCGCCGGCAGGGGGTGGACTACTCGGTCGAGCACCATGGGCACCGGTTCCTGATCCTGCACAACGACGGCGCGGAGGACTTCGCCCTCGCGTACACCTCTGTGGACGCCCCCGGCGACTGGGTTCCGCTGATCGGGCACACCCCCGGCACCCGGCTCGAATCGGTGGACGCGTTCGCCAACCACCTGGTGGTGTCGCTGCGTACTGACGGACTGACCGGGCTGCGGGTGCTCCCGGTCGGCAGTACCGACACCTTCGACATCGAGTTCCCCGAACCGATCTACAGCGTCGGGCTGGACGCCAACCCCGAGTACACCACCACCAGCCTGCGGATCCGGTACACCTCGCTGATCACCCCCGACTCCATCTACGACTATGACCTGGTCACCCGTGACCTGGCGCTGCGCAAGCGCAAGCCGGTGCTCGGCGGCTACGACCCCGCCGGCTACGAGCAGCACCGGGAGTGGGCGGTCGCTGATGACGGCACCCGGGTGCCGATCTCGGTGGTGTGCCGCGCCGGGACTCCCCGGGACGGTTCCGCGCCGTGCGTGATCTACGGGTACGGGTCGTACGAAATCAGCATGGACCCCTGGTTCTCGGTGCCCCGGCTGTCGCTGCTGGACCGTGGCGTGGTGTTCGCTGTCGCGCACGTGCGAGGCGGCGGTGAGCTGGGCCGACGTTGGTACGACGACGGCAAGATGATGGCCAAGAAGAACTCGTTCACCGACTTCGTGGCCTGCGCCCGACACCTGGTGAAGGCGGGCTGGACCACCCCGGACCGGCTGATCGCCCGGGGCGGCTCGGCCGGTGGGCTGCTGATGGGCGCGGTGGTCAACCTCGCCCCGGACGCGTTCGGCGGCATCGTGGCGCAGGTGCCGTTCGTGGACGCGCTGAACACGATCCTCGACCCGACGCTGCCGTTGACGGTCACCGAATGGGAGGAATGGGGCAACCCCCTGGAGGACCCCGACGTGTACGCGTACATGCGCTCGTACACCCCGTACGAGAACGTCGCCGCGGTCGATTACCCGCCGATCCTGGCCGTGACCAGCCTCAACGACACCCGGGTCTTCTACCACGAGCCGGCGAAGTGGGTGGCGAAACTGCGCGCGGTCGCCCCCGGCGGGTCGTACCTGCTGAAGACGGAGATGGGTGCCGGTCACGGTGGCCCGAGCGGGCGCTACGACGCCTGGCACGAGGAGGCCTTCGTCACGGCCTGGATCCTGGACCGGGTGGGGCTGGCCGGCTGACCCGGCCAGCCGGGTGCGACCCGCCGTCGCCGCGATGACGCCGGCCGCGGCGGGTCGCCGACCGGCCTGGGGGATTATGGTGACAGGGGCAACGAACTCCCGGTCCTGCGCGGACGACAGCAAGTGGAGTACCGTTCGAGCGGAATGGCTGGAGGTCTCGAATGTCCCTGACGGTGCAGACGGAGCAGCGTGGCGACATCGTCGTCGTGTCGGTCGGTGGTGAGTTGGACATGGCCACCGCACCCCAGCTCCAGGACCAGATAACGGATCTACTGGACAAAGGTCGCAGTCGGCTGGTCTTCGATCTGGCCGACGTGTCGTTCTGCGACTCCACCGGTCTGTCGGTCTTCGTCCGGGCGAAGAACGGGTGCGACGAGGCCGGCGGCGTCGTCCGGCTCGCCGCACCGCAGCGCGGGGTGCTGCGCATCCTGGAGGTCAGCGGCCTGGTCGAGGTCCTGCAGACCTTCCCGACCGTCGACGAAGCGGTCTCGGCCCCCCAGCCGGCTCCGGCCGACTGATTGCGGCGGTGCCCGCCTCGTCCTCGATCCAGCGGGGTCGGGCGATCGCCCAACCCGTACCGGTCTGCACCAGTAGCGCCACACCGAGCAGACCGATCGGCACCAACCAGCCGCCGGTCTGCTCGTAGAGCAGACCCACCGTGAGCGGGCCGAGTGCGGCGATCAGGTAACCGGTGCTCTGGGTGAACGCCGACAACGACACGACGCCGGCCCCGGTCCGGGCCCGGAGCCCGATCATTGCCAGCGCCAGCGGGAAGGTGCCCTGGCCGAGCGCGAGCAGCACCATCCACGCCAGGGCACCCTCGTACGGCAGCCAGAGCAGCCCCGCGTAGCTGAGTGCGGACGCCACGGAGGTACCGAGCACAAGCGGCCGCAGACTCGACATCCGGGTGGCCAGCGTCGGCATCAGCAGCGCGATCGGCACAGCGACCGCAGTGACCCCGGCCAGCAGCAGCCCGGCGGTCTCCGGTCGGAAACCGGCGTCGCGGAAGACCTGCGCCAGCCAACCCATCTGCGCGTACGCGCCGAACGACTGCGCGCCGAAGAAGCCGGCCATCAGCCAACCGAGCCGGGTCCGGCCCGGTCGAATCACCGCTGTCGCGCCCGGCCCCGCCAGCGGCCGCAGACCGGCGCCCCGCTTTGTCGCACCGACGATCGTCGCCGCCGGGCGTCGTCGGTCCCGCCAGGCGACCGGCACCCAGAACGCCGCGGCGGCGACTGCGATCAGCGCCCAGAAGCCGAGTCCGGCCCGCCAACTGCCGGCCGCGTGGGCGATCGGGACCGCGGTGCCGGCCGACACCGACGCGCCGATCGTCAAGGACATCATGTACGCACCGGTGACCAGGCCGGCCCGATGCGGGAAGTACTGCCGGACCAGCATCGGCAGCAGCACGTTCGCCACCGCGATCCCGGCCAGGGCCAAGGCGCTGGTCGCCACGAACAGCCAGGCAGAGCTGGTGGTGACCCGGAGCAGTTGACCGGTGGCGAGCGCCGCCATCGAGGCCACCAGCAGCCGTGGTGGCGAGAACCGGCGGACCAGCCAGGGGGTGAACGCGCCGACCGAGGCGAAGGCCAACGCCGGCAGCATGGTCACCACGCCGGCCAGCAGGCCGGACAGCGCCAGGCCGGTACGAACCTCGTCCAGCAGCGGGCCGAGGCTGGTGATCGCCAGCCGCAGGTTGAGCGCGACGAGGATCATCGCGATCAGCACCACGACCGTGCCGCGCCGGCCGGCCCCGCCGGTCGCCGTCCCGGCCGGCGCAGTGGCCTGCGCCGGCCGGGTCCGCCCTGGTGCGCCCGGCCCGGATGAGGCCGGCCTCGGCACGGTCGACCCCGGTGCGGTCCGGGTAGCCGGGCGGCCGGTGAGGGCGGTTGGCGGAGTCATGTCGACCATCCTAAAATCATGGGATGATTTATGGTCGGGTGATGTAACCGATGACACCCTCGGCAGCTTCCCCGCCGGTACCCGCCGGCCGGTCCGGCACTTCCCGCAGGTCCCGGCAGACTCTGGTCCGGCAGGCGATCGACTCGCTGCGCGAGCAGATCGCCGCCGGCGACTGGCCGCTCGGCACCCGGATCCCGACCGAGCCACGGCTGGCCGAGGCGCTCGGCGTTGGGCGCAACACGGTCCGGGAGGCGGTACGCGCGTTGGTGCACGCCGGCGTCCTGGAGTGCCGACAGGGCTCCGGCACCTACGTGATCTCCACTGACGAGTTGGCCGGCGCGGTGGCCCGCCGCTGCGCCACCGCCGAGTGGCGGGAGACCGTGGAGGTCCGCCGGGCGTTCGAGGTCGAGGCGGCCCGGCTCGCGGCGCAGCGACGTACCCCGGCGGATGTGGCTTCACTGGACGCGGCGCTGGCCGACCGCGAGGCGGCCTGGCGCGGGGGCGACCTGGCCCGGTTCGTCGACGCGGACCTGACGCTGCACCGGGCGATCATGGCCGCCGCACACAACGTGATGCTGGCCGAGTTGTACGACTCGATCGGCGCGGCGATGCGGGCCACCGTCGCTGAGGCGGTCGGCCCGGACCTGCACCCGGACCGGCACGTCGACCACGCCCGCCTGGTCGCGGCGATCCGCGACGGGGACCCGGATCGGGCGGCCCGGGAGGCGGCCGTCTACCTCGGCACCGACTGACCCGAGACCGCTTGCGCAAGACCGGCCCGTGACGCTCACGCAACGAGGGCCGGGCCCCGGGGGGGCGGGGCCCGGCCCTCGTGCTGACCAGCGGCGTTGCGCGGTAGTGCTGCGCTGCGGCGCGCTGCTGCGGATGGTGCGGTGGGTCAGCTGTTCCAGTGCTGGGCGACCAGTTCGGCGGCCTGGGTCTCCCACTGGGCGTAGTGGAACGGGAACGCCGACACCTGGACGGTCTGGGCGGCCTCGGTCAGCGGCATGTCCTGCCAGCCGTCGACGGCCCTGAGCCCGTTCAGGAACGCGGTGGTGGAGTACTCGACGTCGGTGATCTGCTCGACGGTGCCCCAGCCCGACGACGGGCGCTGCTGGAACAGGCCCTGCGAGTCGTGGTCGTTGCGGTCACCGAGGTGGCCGAGGTTCTCCAGCTTGGACTCCTGCAGGGCGGTGGCGATGGCGACCACGGCGGCCCGCTCGTCCATGCCGGCCTTCTTCGTGGCGGCGATGATGCCCTTGACGTTGTCGGTCTGCTCGCCGGACAGGGTGATGCGGGACTGTTCGCCCTGCACGCCGTGCGGGGTCAGCTTGTCGGTGTCGACGCGGTCGCTGGTGGCGCCGGTGTCACTGGTGGTGACGGCGGTGTCCGGGGTGGCGGCCTGGACGCCGGGGGTGTGCTGGGCGGCCAGAGCGGGGGCGGCGATCGCGCCGCCGGCCAGGGCCAACCCGGCGATGCCGAGGGCGGTGTTACGCAGCTTGTCGCGGAGCGTACCGGTGATGATCGTGTTCATGGGGGGTCCACCTCTCCGTGCCGGGGGGATCGCCGTTCCAGGTGGTCGTGCGGTGCGGGGGCGGACCATGCACAACGACAGCCGGTCACCAGGCATTCCACCGCGCTGCCGGGGCCGGGCGGCGGGGCGTGCGCTGGCGGGGCGGGCAGATCGTCGCGGTAGGTTGTCGACCGATTATTCCGCTCAGCTGCCGGGAGTGCCCCTCATGATCAACGGCTTCAAGAATTTCATCCTGCGCGGGAACGTTGTCGACCTCGCGGTCGGCATCGTCATCGGAGCGGCGTTCACCGCCGTGGTGACCCAGTTGACCAAGTCGTTCCTGGAGCCGTTCATCAGGCTGCTGTCCGTGCTGCTGACCGGCGAGGAGGGCATCGGCGGTGCCGGGTTTGAGTACCGTGGCGTGGTCTTCGACTGGCCGGCCTTCGTAAACGCGGTGATCACCTTCGTGCTCACCGCCGCCGCGCTGTACTTCCTGGTCGTCATGCCGATGAACCGGCTCGCGGAGCGTCGGCGTCGGGGCGAGGAGCCGCCGCCGGCCGCGCCGAGCGAGGAGATCAAGTTGCTCACCGAGATCCGGGACGCGCTGGTGACCCGTCGCACCGACCGCTGACTTCGGAGACCTCTCCGTAGTTGCCCTATCACTCCCAGCAGTTGAAAAATGGCGGCGGCGGGACGTGATCTGCGTGACACTTGACACATGGAGCAGCTAGCCGGGATCACGTCCCAGGACTGCGCAACCCCTACCCGACCCGTCGCCGACCTCGGTCGGCCGACCGCCCAACCCGCTGGCGGGCGGGCGGTGGCCACCCTTGTCCGGCCCCGCTGTGACGACCCCACCTGCGGCACCTGCTACCAGCGGCCGGAGACGGACTGACCGCCGTACCCGGGTCGGTCGCCCGATCCGGTGGCCACCCACCACCGCCGTACCCACTCGAACAAATGTTCGATAGGGTCCGTCGGGTGGAGCAGCGTAAACACTGGTGGAACGGCAGTTGGGGGCGGCTGGCCCGGCGGGACGTGTTCCTCCGCGCCGACGCCGACCGGTGGTTCGTCGAGGCCCGCGTCGGCGGCGCCGAGGGCAGGTCACGGTTCACCGAGTACGACACCGAGGAGTCCGCGTACGACGCGGTCCGTCGCCTGATCGACGGCCCCGGCGCCTGGCGCGAGGTCTCCGACGGACGGTTTGTCGCACGCCGACACGGGGAACCGGACGTCCATGAACGCGGCTGACGCATCTGTGACAGACCGGATCACCACCGGCATGCCGGTGGTCGACGCACGGGGTGAGGAGATCGGCACCGTCGCCCTGGTCCGTCCGGCGGATCCGAACGCGGTGACGGTAGAAGGCGCGGTCGATCCGCAGGACGCGATCGGCGACGAGGTGCCCCACCCGCAGGTGGGCGACGAGCCAGCCACCGCGCCCGACGTGGCGGCCCGGCTGCTGCGTACCGGCTTCATCAAGATCAGCACGACGGAGCCGGCGGCGCTGGCGGGCGGCGTCGGCTACGCCAGCGTCGAACAGTTGGCGGCGGTCGACGCCGGGGTGGTCCGTCTCGCGGTGCCCCGGTCCGAGGTGACACCGCCGGCCTGACCGGCGGTATGGTCACTGACCGGACCGACAGGCGGGCGGCGGGCCCGGCCGGGCTGCCGATCGGGCGGCCGGGCCGGCTGCGGACCTCGGTGGTCCGGGCTGGCTGCTGGCCTGGGCGGTCCGGCGGGCGATCCGACGGTGGGAGGCGACGTGGCGCGCGGTGGCGTCTTCTGCATCGAGGGGCAGTGGCATCGCGACCTGAACGAGCGCGGCTCGGTGCTGCCGACCCTGGAGCTGCTGGAACGGCTCAGCCGGATCCGGTTCATCCACCGCGACGCCGCCACCCCCGACGAGCTGGCCTACTTCCTGGACCGCTGGCTGCTGCGCCAGTACGCCGACTACCGGGTCGGCTTCTTCGCCATGCACGGCGAGCCGACCAAACTGTGCCTGACCGAGCGGCACCACGTCGACCTGGACGACGTGGCCGAGCAGATGGCCGGCCGGTGCGCCGGCAAGCGGCTGTACTTCGGCAGCTGTTCCGTGCTCCGCGCCTCCGACGCCCGGATGCGCGAGTTCCTCGCCACCACCGGGGCCTCGCTGATCTGCGGCTACACCCGGGAGGTCGACTGGGTGGAGTCGGCGGCGTTCGAGACGGTGCTGCTCGACGTGCTCGCCAACGGGGTCTACAACAACGCCGCCGAGCTGCGGATGGGCTCGTCGCACTGGGCGCCGCTGGCGGCGTACCTGGGGTTCCGGATCGTCTACGCCAACGGCCGTACCTGGCGCCCGGCGGGCCGGCAACGCGGGTCGGTCGGCCAGACGCCGGGGCCGGCGAGTCCGCCGCAGGTGCCGGCGCAGGGCAGTGGTCGCGGCGGTCGGGCCAGCCGTACGTCTGCCGGCAGATAACCACCGCCGGCAGACGTACCGCTGGCGTACGCCGATCGCCCGATCGCCACTGGCGGCATCACCATGTGGTGGTGGGCGGTAGGCGGTAGCCGAGTTGCTGGCCGTAGGTCATCAACGGGCGCAGGGTCGGGACCAGTTCGGTCGCCTGTGTGGTCCAGTGGTGTCCCCGGTTGCTGTCGAGTCGGCGGTGGCGGGCCGATGTCGTCTGCCGTTGTCGCCGCGACTCGCGGCGCAGGTGGTGCAGCCGCTGGGAGGCCGTCGGCCGGCCGGAGCGCCAGTCGAGCCAGCGTAGCCACCAGTCACGGATCATCTCGGTGATCATTTCTCTCCCTTGATCAGTTGGTCGATGGTCGGGTTTCTGTGTGCCGGGGCAGTCGGTAGAGTCCGTGGCGCTGGACGAATATCTCCCGCCGTTCGGCGGCGTTGCCGTACCGGTCGATCACGTATCCGGCCAGCCAAATCCACCCGTCGTAGGTCCACTTGCGGTCGACGGCGATGACCCGGAGTCGGATGGCGCGGTCGTCGGCGAACTGGACGCTGGCTTGCCGGCCGATGATCAGGACGTCGCCGGGTTTCGGCTCGGGCGTGGCGAGTAGTCGGTTACCCGTCACGCCGATCCGCTATCGGGTAGGTCGTACGCCCGCAGTCTGGGCACCACCTGGATTTGATCTTGAACGACCACAACCCGGCGCAGAAGCCGAGTAGCGCTGCGCCGATAGCCGCCCCGATTCCTAGCATGGCCGCATTCTCCTGTCGCAGGTGTCGATGGCTTCGAGGTCGAAGATGAGCGCGTCTGCCGCGTGAAGTTCCTCGATCAGGTCGTCGAAGAGGTGGCTGTGGTGTGCGGAGAGGGTTTCGTGGGCGGGGACGATGATGTGGTGGGCGTCCTCGACGAGGAGGTCATGCATGAGGTGGTCGAACGCGGCTCGGCTGGTCGCGCGTTCGATGAAGACGGCGGTCAGCTCGTAGTCGTGGCTGTCGGCGAACTGCTGCATGCGTCGCTCGGCTTGGTCCACGATGGCGTTGCTGGTGTTGGCGTGCGGCGGCAGTAGGCGGATGTAGCCGTACAGCGGCAGTTTCATGGGTTCAGTTCTCCTGCAGGGTGTGGACCTGGACGCCGGTGTCTTCCAGCGCGTTGAGAAGGTGGTGCTGGACCACCGGGTGCGTGGAGAGGTGCGCAAGGCTGGGCGTGATCACGCGCCGGGCGTTGGAGCGGCGGGTCTCTTCGATCAGTGCGGTGAGGGCGGGGCGGTTCAGTGCGCTGTCGTACTCATGGAAGAGCCCTGCGAGGCAGTAGCCCTCGTGCTCGGCCCAGAACTTGAGGGCGAGTTCCATCTGCCGGATGTCGCCGTCGAGGGTGTCGCGGTCCACCCGCAGGTAGCCGTACATCAGCGGCTTCACCATGGAGCCCTCTTCGAGTCGAGCGGGACCGACGACATGTGCCTGCTCGGGCGACCACTCGCCGGCTGCTGGGCGGTGCGGCATGCCCGGGTATCGAAGACGAGTAGAGCACTGCGTGTATCGATCTGCAAGACTTCATTTAGGGTACCCATAAGTCGGTCATAGAGAGCGAAGCATGCATTGCAAAACAGGCGTACGGGTGCTTTCATCGTGAGTGACAGGATCGCCTCGCCGTGAGGCGAGGAGCGGAGGACGAGACATGGCGGAAGGACCGACAGGGTCAACGGTGCCGAGACGGCAACTGGGTCGCTGCCTGCGTGATCTCCGGATGCAGGCCCGGTTCACGGTCAGAGCTGCTGCCGATGCTCTGGAGTGGAGCGAAGCGAAGATCTGGCGGATCGAGACCGGGCAGACGTCCATGCGATCGCTCGACGTCGAGCAGATGTGCCGTGTCTACGGCGCGTTGGCCGAGACGACGACATCGCTCATGGCTCTCGCCAAGGAGACCAAGAGCAAGGGCTGGTGGCTGTCGTACACCGACGTCATCAACGAAGGATTCGACGTTTACATTGGCCTGGAGGAGTCCTGCAGTCACTTGCGGTGGTACGAAGCTGAGCTCGTGCCAGGACTACTGCAAACCGCAGACTACGCCCGTACGCTGATCGAGGCCGACAACCCCGGCACGGAGCCGGACGAGATCGCCCGACGGGTTAAGCTTCGCATCGCCCGGCAGGCGCTGCTCACCAGACCGGTCGCGGCACCGGAGCTGAGGGTGGTGCTCAACGAGTCGATCCTCCGTCGGCCGGTGGGCGGGCAGGAGGTCATGAGCGCCCAGCTGGAACGGCTGATCGCCGTGAGCGAGATGCCGAACGTGGCACTGCGGGTGCTGCCCTTCGCGGTCGGGACACACGCCGGCATCATGTCGGGTTCGTTCGTCGTGTTGGAGTTCCCCACCAACGGCAACGGCCAGGCCACCGAACCACCCACAGTCTACGTCGACGGTTTCACCGGGGCGCTGTTCCTGGACAAGCCGCATGAGATCGACCGGTACGAGGCAGCATTCACCAACATCTGGGACGCCTCGCTCGATGAACAGGCATCGAGGCAGGCAATCAGGGACGCGATGAAGGAGATGGGCAAATGATCACTGGCGATGTTTCAGCGGCTCGTTGGTTCACGTCAAGCCGGAGCAACGGACAGAACAACTGCGTCGAAGTGGCCGACAACCTGCCCGGCCGGGTCCTGGTCCGGGACACCAAGAACCGCGACGGTGGCACCCTGACCTTCGCGCCGTCCGCGTGGCACTCGTTCGTCGAACTGGCCAAGCAGCACCACTGATCGCTTGACGCCTACCCCGGCGGACAGCCAACGAGCGCCGACCCCGCCTCAGCAGGGTCGGCGCTCCTGCATCGCGCGCCGGACGCGGTGAGTCAGGGCCGCCTGATCGCCGGCCGGGTTGGTCGGTCCGCTCTGCGCTGCGAAGGCTCCGTCATGACGTCCGTGAGCGCGGACCCTTCGCGGAGCTGTTTACGCAGCTCAAGTATGGTTCGAGAGTGGACGTCGGTGGCGTTTGGGCTGTCGTCGTGCTCTCTCCGGGCGGACCCTTCGCGGACCGCTCGCTCCGCCGCAGGTCAGGAGGGGTAGAATCGGTATTCTGTCGCAGCTCTCTCGGGGCCTGCCCTTCATTGAGGCATGCCGCTGCCCTGGATCACGGTGATCAGGCCCTCGTGTCGCAGCTCTCTCGGGAGCTGTCCTTCGGTGTAGATCGCTCTCCGGCTCTAGCGAGCCCGGAAGGTGGCTGCGTCGAGGTGAGGATTACGCACGTTATTCATGCGTTTTAACGTGCGTCATCCTCACCTCGAAGTGGGCGGAGTATGGCAGACAGTGCCGTTGGTGAGGACGCGCCTACACCGGCGGCGAGGCCTTGGCTTGATCGCCCTCTCGTGGACGGAAGGCAAGCAGGTCAGCCGCATGGGGTAGCCGGATCGCCGGAGTCAGCTCCCGCATGGCTAGGAGCACCGCGATCGGGCCGCGACTCAGGGGCCGCGTCCACGGTCTGCCGGTCACCAACCGACAACGACTGCCAGACCTGACCGGCCGTGCACATGCTGCAGAGCCCACCGATGTGCTCAGCGTCAGCGACCGAACATCGCGCCGTGCAGCCGGGACAAGTGAAGTGGAACTGACCGGATCATGCAGCGGACGAATTCGAGCCAGCAACCGTGTCGACGACATGTGAAATTGGCTCTGGCGACGGTCGAAGTTTGACCAGCGCCCAGCGGCCCAAGGGCTTGTTCGAGATGACGATGAGGCTGGCGCGTTCGTAGCGGGCTGAGATACACGGCCTGCTCGACACCAAGATCCTCATCCTGGCCGGCAGGTGCGCATTGACCCAACCCGTACATGATATTGATCATCATGGGTCAGTCGTCGGGTGCCAGGCGGTGGGTGAGTGCGGTGTGCCGGCGGCCGGCCCCGGCGGTCCGGACCGCGATTGCGATCGCCTTGCGGGAGCCGACCAGCACGACGAGCTTCTTCGCCCGGGTCACCGCCGTGTAGAGCAGGTTGCGCTGCAGCAGCGTGTACGAGCTCATCGTCACCGGGATGACCACCGCCGGATACTCGCTGCCCTGTGAACGGTGCACGGTGATCGCGTACGCGTGCTGCAGCTCGTCCAGTTCGTCGAACTCGTATTCGATGTCCTCGTCCTCGTCGGTGCGCACGGTCAGCTTGCGCTCCTCGGTGCTGACCGCGGTGACCACCCCGATGGTGCCGTTGAAGACTCCGGCGGTGCCCTTGTCGTAGTTGTTGCGGATCTGGATGACCTTGTCGTTGATCCGGAACACCCGGGCGCCGTGCCGCCGCTCCGGCCGGTCGTCGCGCGGCGGGGCGAGCGCCTCCTGCAGGGCGGTGTTGAGGTTGCCGGCGCCGGCCGGCCCTCGGTGCATCGGCGCGAGCACCTGGATGTCGCGGGCCGGCACCCGGAACTTGCGCGGGATCCGCCGGGCGACGATGTCCACCACCAGGCCGGCGACCGCCTCCGGGTCGTCGGCGGCGAACAGGAAGAAGTCGGCCATGCCGTCGGTGCGCGGCTGCTCGCCGGCGTTGATCCGGTGCGCGTTGACCACCACCCCGGACTCCTGGGCCTGCCGGAAGATCCGGGTCAGCCGTACCTGCGGTACGGCCGGGGCGGCGAGCACGTCGCGCAGCACCTCGCCGGCACCGACCGACGGCAACTGGTCGACGTCGCCGACCAGCAGCAGGTGGGCACCGGGCGCCACCGCCTTGACCAGCTTGTTGGCCAGGATCAGGTCGAGCATCGAGGCCTCGTCGACGACGATCAGGTCCGCGTCGATCGGGTTGTCCCGGTCGTACGTCGGATCGCCGCCGGGCCGCAGCTGCAGCAGCCGGTGCACGGTGGCGGCCGGGTGGCCGGTGAGCTCGGTCATCCGTTTCGCCGCTCGGCCGGTCGGCGCGGCGAGCACGATCTTGGCGCCTTTGGCAGCGGCCAGCGTGATGATCGACTTGACGGTGAACGACTTGCCGCAGCCGGGGCCGCCGGTGAGCACCGCGACCTTCGAGGTCAGCGCCAGGCGTACTGCCTGCTCCTGTTCGGGGGCGAGGTCGGCGCCGGTGCCGGCGCGCAGCCAGGCCAGCGCCCGGCCCCAGTCGACGTCGGCGAACGCCGACAACCGGTCGGCGCGGTGCTGCAGCAGCCGCAGCAGGCTGCCGGCCAGTGAGCATTCGGCGCGGTGGAACGGCACCAGGTAGACGGCCGGGATGGTGCCGCCCTCGCTGGTCGGGTTCGGCACCGCCTCGCGTACCACGCCTTCCTCGGCGACCAGCGCGGTGAGCGCGTCGCGGACCAGTTCGACGGCGACGCCGAGGATGCCGGCGGCGTCCGTACACAGGTTGGGCTCCGGCAGGTAGCAGTGGCCGTTGTCGGCGGCCTCGGAGAGGGTGTACTGGATGCCGGCCTTGATCCGTTCCGGGCTGTCGTGCGGGATGCCGACCGCCTGGGCGATGGTGTCGGCGGTCTTGAACCCGATGCCCCAGACGTCGGCGGCCAGCCGGTACGGCTCGTTGCGGACGATCGAGATCGACCCGTCGCCGTACTTCTTGTAGATCCGTACGGCGAGTGAGGTGGTGACCCCGACCCCCTGCAGGAAAATCATCACTTCCTTGATCGCCTGTTGCTCGATCCACGCCTTGGCGATCAGCGAGGTCCGTTTCGGCCCGAGACCGGGGACTTCGACCAGCCGGCCAGCCTCTTCCTCGACGACCCGTAGCGTGTCGGCGCCGAAGTGGGCGACGATCCGGCCGGCCATCTTCGGCCCGATTCCCTTGATTAGGCCGGAGCCGAGGTAGCGTTCGATGCCCTGCACGGTGGCCGGCAGCACCGTGGTGTACGAGTGGACCTCGAACTGTCGGCCGTACTTCGGGTGCGACCCCCACCGGCCGACCAGCCGGACGCTCTCCCCGGGCTGTACGCCGAGCAGCGAGCCGACCACGGTCAGCAGGTCGGTGCCGGACCGCTCGGTGGCGACCCGCGCGATGGTGTAGCCGGTCTCCTCGTTGGCGTAGGTGATCCGTTCCAGGACCGCCTCCAGCACCGCTGCCGGAGCCCGGGTCGGCGGCGCGGCCGAGGTGGCGGCAGAGGGCATGGCTGGCGGCGTGGCCGGGGCGGTGGGTCCGGTGGTGGCGGTCACCGATTGATTATCCGACCGGCGTGTCGGCGTACCCGCTCGCCTGCAGTTCGAACAGTTCCCGGTACAGCCCGTCGGCGGCGAGCAGTTCGTCGTGCGTACCGGCCTCGACCAGCCGACCCGACCGCAGCACGTAGATCCGGTCGGCCTGACGGACGTTCGCCAGCCGGTGGGTGATCAGCACGACAGTCCGGTCGGGTCGGCGTTTGAGCTGCTGAAACAAGGCGTGTTCGGCGCGGGCGTCCAGCGCGGCGGACGGTTCGTCGCAGATCAGCAGCGGCGCGTCGCGGTAGATGCCACGGGCGGCGACCAGCCGCTGCCACTGGCCACCGGAGAGGTCGTGACCCTCCCGGAAGTTGCGGTCGAGCAGAGTCCGATACCCCCGGGGCAGGCTCTCGATCATGTCGTGGGCGGTGGCGGCGGTCGCCGCATCCACCATGGACGGCCGTACCCGGTCGCGCTCCGCCCGGTGCTGGTCCGGCTGACCGTACCCTGACCGGTCGAGGTCCGGTCGGCCGATAGTGATGTTCTGCCCGGCGGTGAACGGGAACCGCCACCAGTCCTGGCTCACCACCGCGACCTGGCCGGCGAGCCGCTGCGGGTCGATCTCGTCGATGTCGACGCCGTCCCAGCGGATGGTGCCGCTGCTCGGCCGGTACAGCCCGGCGATCAGCTTGGCCAGCGACGACTTTCCAGAGCCGTTCTCGCCGACCAGCGCGATCACCTCACCCCGACGCAGGGTCAGGCTGACTCCGTCGACCGCCGGCCGGTCGGTGTCCGGGTAGCTCAGGCTGACGCCGTCCAGCTCGATCTCGTCGTACCCGCCGATCCGCCGGCCGCCGGCCGGCGGCACCTGCCGGTCGGCGCGGGCCAGGAAGTCGCGGTAGTCGCGGTAGTACAGGGCGTCCTCGTACAGCGAATTGGTGGCGTGGATGGCGGTGTTGAGGTTGGCCCGGGCGGCCTGGAGCGCGATCATCGCGGTGGCGGCGGCGGCCAGCGGGATCATGCCGACCAGGAGCAGACCGCCGAGTACGGCGTAGACGACGAAGGTGGCGGTGCCGCTGAACGCGCCGCCGACGACCCGGGTGCCGGTCTGTGCCCGGACCAGTCGCAGCTGGGCCCGGGTCTCGGTGGTCATCGTGCGGTGGTACTCGCCGAGCAGGAAGTCCCGCATCTGGTAGGTGCGGATTTCCGCAGCGGTGTGCCGGTTGGCCATCAGGTGGGCCAACATCCACATCCGTCGCCGGCGGGTGATCCGGGCCAGCAACGCGAGGTACTCGCGGCGGGCGATCCGAATGGCGGTGACGGCGGCCGGTACCGCCGCCAGCAGCAGACACGGCAGCAGCAGCGGCTCGATGACGGTGACCGCTGCGGCGGTGGCGGCCACCCCGACGACCCCGGTGGTGAGGTTCACCGCGTCATCGACAATGGACGCCGCTTCGACGGTGCCCCGGTCGCGGGCCCGGTCCATCTCCTCGGCGAAGCCGGCGTCGTCGAAGGCGGCCAGCTCCACCGACGTGGTGGCCTCGAACAGCCGTAGCTCGGCCCGGTAGGTGACCTGTGGCATCAGCCGGGCCTGGGCCCAGCCGGCGGCGATGGTCAGCCCGCCCCGGGCCGCTACGGCGAGCGCGGCGACGGCGAGCGCTGGAGCGGCCGCGCGGATCCGGTCCGGCGTCGGCCCGGAGGCGAACAGTTCCCGCAGTACGCTGCTGGTGGCCAGCAGCCCGAAGGTGGTCATCACCCCGGCCACGACGTTCAGCCCGATCGCGGCGACCGTGTCGCGTGGGCTCACCGACCAGGCCAATTTGACCGCCTCGGCGAGGATTCCGGGCAGCCGGCGGGCGACCGTCCAGAAGCTGGTCTCGGCGAACCCGCGGGCGTGGTGCATCCAGTCCGCGTCGGCGAGTTCGGGCAGCGCCTCGCGGTCATCGGGAGAGTTGGATGGTTGGGTGGCAGCGGAAGCCTTTTGCCGAATAGGCCACATACGTCCAAATCCTTTGTTGTCGGCCTGCCGCAGGGGCTGACGGAACGTAGCGTGGAGGCTACTGAAGGATATGTGGTCGGTGATGCCGGTGAGTGTCGTACCGGATATCCATGGCAAACTCTCGATCCGGTGGCGCACGGCCGCCCACCGTGCCGGCGGCGCACGGCCGCACACCCCCGACGGAAGAGAGCCACCGACCAATGGACCAGCAGCAACTGCAGACGCTGCGACAGATGCACGTACGGCAACGCATCCGGCCAGTCGTCAATCAGTACGAGGTCCGCGCCGTCGGCCCGGACGGCGCACCCGGGCCGCTGCTCGCCTTCGCCCAGCAGAAGCGGCTGGCCTTCCGTGAACAGGTCACTTTCTACGCCGACGACCAGCGTCAGCAGCCCGTACTCGGCTTCAAGGCCCGGCAGGTGATCGACCTCGGGGCGACCTACGACGTGACGGACGCCGCCGGCCACCCGATCGGACTGTTCCGCAAGGACTTCACCCGGTCGCTGCTGCGCTCCACCTGGCACCTGGAGCAGCCCGGCCTCGGCATGGCGACCGGCGCGGAGCGCAACATGGTGGTCGCCGTGCTGCGCCGGATCGGCGACCTGCCCCCCTGGCTGCCGTACCACTTCGACTTCACCATCGACGGCCAACCGGCCTTCTCCGTGGTACGCAAGTGGAGCCTGCGGGACAACTACCAGGTCGACATCCACCACCCGCAACTGGACCGCCGCCTGGTGATCGCCATGGCCGTCGCACTGGACACCCTGCAGTCACGCTGACCTGCCGATCCCGCCCCGGGACGACTGGTGGTCCCATCCCGGCTGCCGGGCCGGGGAGGCCGCTGGCGTACCGGCTTCACTAAGATATCGATTTGTGATGGCCGGATGTGGGCAAGCGACCACCAGTCTGGACCGACGGCTGCGGCAGACCCGGGAGCACCACTTCGTCGGCCGGGCCGCCGAGCTCGCTCTGCTGCGGCAGGCGTTGGAGCGCGCCCCCGAGCCGCTCGGAGTGCTCTACCTGCACGGGCCGGGCGGCATCGGCAAGTCCACCCTGCTGCGGTACTTCAGTGACGAGGCGGCCGCCGCCGGGCGACGCGTGGTGCATGTGGACGGCCGGGCGGTCAGTCCGTCACCGGCCCGCTTCGAGCTCGCCGCCGGCGACGCGCTGGCCGACGACACGGCGGTGCTGCTGGTTGACTCCTTCGAGCACTGCCAAGGGCTGGAGGACTGGCTGCGGGACCGGTTTCTGCCCCGACTGCCGGAGTCCGTCCTGGTGGTGCTGGCCGGCCGGGGCGGCCCCGGGCCGCAGTGGCGGGCCGATCCGGCCTGGCGTGACCTGCTGAAAGTGATCCCGATGGGCAACCTGTCCCGGGAGCATGCGGTCGCGCTGCTCAACCGCCGGGGCGTACCGCCGGATCTGCATCCGTCGGTGTTGTCGTTCGCCGGCGGTCACCCGCTGGCGCTGCGGCTCGCAGCCGAGGTCGCGGTCACCCACGACGCCGCCACCGCCGCCTGGCGGCCCAGCCTGAACGTGGTGGAGACCCTGCTCACCCAGCTTATCGGGGAGACGCCGTCGCCGCTGCACCGGCAGGCGCTGGAGATTTGCGCGCACGCCCAGACGACCACCGAAGGACTGCTGCGGGCGGCCCTGGACCGCGACCCCGGGCCGATCTTCGCCTGGCTGCGTGAGTTGCCGTTCATCGAGTCCGACACCCGCGGCCTGCGCCCGCACGACGTGGTCCGCGACGCGCTCAACGACGACCTGCGTTGGCGTGACCCGCAGGGCTACGAGACGATGCACCGGCGGTTGCACGCCTACCTGCTCGAGCAGGCGTTGGCCGCCACCGGGCCGGCGGTGCTGCCGGCGGTCGGCGCAATGATGTACCTGCAACGGCACGCGCAGGAGATCCGCCGCTACTTCACCTTTGCCGGCGAGGGCGAGGTCTACGAGGATCCGTACCAGCCGGCGGACCGGCCGACGGTGCTGGACCTCGCTGGCGAGGCCGAAGGCCCGGAGTCCGCCGCGCTGGTCGGCTTCTGGCTGGACCGCCAGCCCGAGGGCTGCCACGTCTACCGCAGCTCCGGCACCGGCGAGGTGGTGGGCTTCATGATCTGGCTGGACCTGGACGACCCGCAGCCGGCCGAGCTGGAAGCCGATCCGGTCGTCGACACCGCCTGGCGGCACTGCCGGGCCAGCGCCCCACTGCGCGGCGGCGAACACATCGGTCTGGCTCGATTCATGGTGCATCCCCCGTCCTACCAGCGACCGTCGCCGGTGACCGACATGATCCAGATGCGGATGCTGGCCCACTACCTGCATGACAAAGGGCTGGCCCTGCACTACCTGGTACTGCACGACGCTGAGTTCTGGGGGCCGCACCTGGCGTACTTCGACGACCATCCCGTCGAGACGGTGCCGCAGGTCGGCGGACGCCCGTATCATCTGTTCTTCCACGACTGGCGGGTCACGCCGCTGATGCACTGGCTCGACCACAACCAGCGGCAACTGTTGTACGGGCTGCAGCCGCGTACCGCCCGGCCCGGCGCCGACCTGCTGGTGTTGTCCCGCCCCGAGTTCGACGCGGCGGTCCGGTCCGCGATGCGGGCCTGGCGCCGCCCCGACGCGCTCGCCGCCAACCCGCTGGTCCGTACCCGGCTGGTCGCCGACCGCCCGGACGGCGACCCGGTCGACGCGCTGCGCGGCGTACTCGGTGCCGCGCTCGACGGCCTGCGCGACGACACCCGGTCACACCGGGTGCTGGTCACCACGTTCGTGCACGGCACCCCGACGCAGGAGGCGGCGGCGGACCGGCTCGGCCTGCCGTTCAGCACCTACCGGCGGCATCTGACCCGGGCGTTGGACCGGATCAGCGATGCCCTGTGGCACCGCGAACTGCACGGCTGACTCAAGTTGAGCGACGGTCGGGTCACGACTCCCGGCGCCACAACAGCTCACAGACCCGGTCGATGGCGGCCCGCAGATGCCGCTTGTACGTGCTGGTCGGTAGGCCGAGCCGGTCCGCCGCCGCCTCCTGGGTGGTCGGCCCGGCGAGGTAGGTGGCGGACAGCACCCGGTACAGCTTGGCGTCGCGGGGGTCATGCCGCAGCGACTCCGCCGCGTCGGTCAGCAGCGTCCGCAGCGTGTCCACCGGGTCCCGGACGCTCGACTGATCGGCGGCGGAGCCACCCCCGGGGTCGACCACCAGCCGGCTGCGGGTCAACGGGTTGGCCCGCAGTGCCGACCCGTCGTGCAGCCGCCGCAGCGCCGACCGGACCGCCGCGTCGAAGTCGGGCCGGGACAGCACCGTGTGGACCGGGGTCGCGACGGCGGTGCTCGCGCCGGTCGAGGACCGGGCCGGCGCAGCGGTCAGCGGCCACGCGGTCACCCGGGCCGCCCACACGTCCACCGGGACCGCCCGCCAGTCGTGCGCGTACAGGTCGTACGCCCGGCCGTCCACCACCGGCCGGGGCCGGACCGGCTGGTGGTCGATGAACTCGGCCACTCCGACCGCCTCGTCGGCAAGCGTGAGGAACGACCAGGCGAGCCGCTGCGACCGAATCCACCACTGCAGGGTCCGGACGTGCATCAGATCCCGGACTGCGGAGCGCCGCCGCGCCGCCAGCGGGTAGCTGAACCGGGTGAGCAGGATGTGTTCGCCGGCCCGTGGCTGCGCGGCTGCGGCATGCCGCCACACCGCCGCGACCACCGGGTCGGCGGCGACCTCGTCCGGATCCGGACCGGTCAGCCGCAGCGTCACCTGGAACCCGGCGACGGCCCCGTCGTGCGAGCGCCGGTAGACGTCGAACGCCTCCGGTTGGCGGTCCAGCCAGAAGCCGACCAGATCGTCGGTCCCGTCGCCGGATTCCCGCACGATCCGTCGCAGGGTGGCGTGGTCGCCGGGTGCCATCTGGTCCGGGTAGACCGCGCCGCCGCCGTGGCGCAGCGCGAACGGCGCCATCACGGCGGTGTCCTGCAGGATGTGGTACAGCGAGCGGACCGCCGGTAGGACGGCGTCGCCGCTGGCGGCCCGTGCCCGGTGCAGCAGGTGGGCCGCCACCCGGGCGTGCATCACCTGGTAGCCGTGCGGGTCCCGCCAGCGCAGATCCGCGTCCAGCACACTGCGCACCACGTCGTGCGGGACGACCCCATCACGGTCACTTTGGACGAACGGTAGCCGGCGCAGCCAGGCGAACAGCTCCGCCGCCGCCTCACCGACCACCGAACGCAGCAGGTCCTCGGTGGTGGTCAGCGCGTGTGAGCAGGTCTCCAGCGCGAGCCGATGCTGCGCCGACGGCACCTCGCCGACCAGGTGGTGCAGCAGGGTTGCGACGACGTCCGGGGTCGGTGTCCAGGTGGCGGCGGCCCGCCGGTCACCGACGGCGACCGCGGCGGAGAGGTTGAGCGCGAGCGGATGGCCGCCGGCGAAGCGCAGCACCGCGTCCCAGAGCTCACGCGGTACGCCGCGCCGGTCCAGCAGTTCGGTGGCCGCGTCCGGCGGCAGACCGCCGAGGCTCTCCACCCGCAGTACGCCGGACCAGCCGAGGTCGGCCTGCCACTCGCAGTCCGGTGCCTGCCGGCCGGCGACCACCACGACGACGCCGTCCGGGATGCGCGGCAGGAACCGGTCCCGCAGCCAGCCTTCCAGGCCCTGGCAGCGTTCGAACGTGTCGACGAGCAGGACGGCCGGCGCACCGCTGAGCGCGGCGTAGGCGGCTGCGGTGAATCCGGCCGGGGACGGGTCGATGCCGGCACCGTCGACCTGGACGACGATCCGGCCGGCGTCGCGGGCGAGGGCGGCGAACCGACGCAGCAACATGGACTTGCCGATACCGCCGGGGCCGTGCACGAACCACACCGGACATCCGTCGTGCGTGCCGGCCAGTGCGGCCCGGAAGGCGTCCAGTTCGGCAGTACGGCCGACGAACGCCTCCTCGCGGGCCGTTCCCAGTCGGTTTGCCAGCCGCCCAGCCACCGCACCCCCCGTGATCTGGTCCACCCGGCATACTACGGTGGGTTACCGCCGGTGCTGAACGGCAGCCCTGCTCCTGCGTCGAGTGGTCGACCCGCTTCGCCGGCCGGTAGCAGCCCGTCGCGCTGGGTGTCCGTCTGGGTGTCCCCGCCGGCCGGCCGGCCGAAGCCGGCGATCAGGTGGACGGCACCGGTCTGCACCGTGTTCACGCTGACTCCCCGCACTTGTCGGTCCCTGACGGCGTCGCCCGCCCGGCGGGTCGCAACTCGTCGCCGCCGACGGCGACGGACTCGCCGGTGATCTCCAGGCGCAGCCCGTCGGCGGTCGCGGTCAGCCCCTGGTACGCCAGCCCGGCCGGCAGCTCGGGCAGTTCCCGTTCGATCCGGCGTTCGCCGAGGGCACCGGCGCCGACGGCACCGGCCAGCTGGTCGGCGGAGCGGCGCAGCCCGAACACCTCGACCTCCACCGGCTCGATCCGCAACATCCGGCCGTCGAGCACGGGTACGGCGTACACGGTCACCGGCACGGCCTGGCCGAAGACCGTCGCCGTCACGTCGACGATCAGCTGGCCGTTGTCGCTGCCGCGAATCCGCACGTCGGCCCCGGCGAACAGGCCGCCGCCGGAGTCCGCGGCCTCGCTGTCGGACCGGTCCTCGGCCCCGCCGTCGGCCCGGTTGCCGGCCAGCGCGTCCAGTCGCGTGAGGTCGACCGTGAGCGCGGCGTACAGCCGACCGATCCGGATCTCGACCGGGCCCGACCCGGCGGAGCCGGCACCGGCCGCCGCCAGGTCGCCGTCGATCTCGACGTCGGACACCTCGGCGGTGACCCCGGCGATCGGCAGTTCGCTCTGGCCGACGCCGTCGGCGGTGACGGTGAGACCGGCGAACCGGCCCGCCAACGCCTGCGTCACGAACGGGAAGCCGTGTACGTCGACCTGCGGCGGCTCGGCCAGCCCGAGGACACAGCCGGCGGCGTCGGCGAGCCGGCCGCCGACCACCCCGGCGGCGATCCGGTCCGCGACGACCAGACTCCCGGGGATCAGCAGCGCCGCGGTGAGCAGCAGCCATCCCCGCCGGTTGCGAGGTCTCCAGATGCGCATGCCCCGATCACACCCGGCTGTGGTGCAAGCCGGACGTGAGTTCGATGAGAACCCGTTATGAACTGAGTCCCTGTCGTTTCCGGCAGCGGCTCGGGCGTAGGTACGGTGGTCGAGTCGTAGCTGCAGCGACGAGGCCGGGTCGGACTACGGCGTCACGAGCCCAGGCCTGCTCGGCCGCAGCACTTCTTGTACTTGGTGCCCGACCCGCACCAGCACGGATCGTTGCGTGCCGGTGGCCAGACAATCGTGTCCTGGTCGGCGACCAGCTGGGCGTACCGGGTCTTCACCGCCGAGTCGAGCGGCGACTCACCGATCCGCTCGGCGAACTCCGACAACCCGGCAACCGTGGCTGGCACCACGCGGATGGCCGGCACCCCGCTTTCGGCCAGGCCGCGCCAGCGACGCTCCGCCGCCGGGAAGTACGCCTCGTCAGGGTCGACGTACGCGTCGGGCCACCGGCGGCGGGCCTCGGCCCGCTCGGCGCGCTGAAACACCAGCAGCCGCAACTGGTCAGGCTTCCGACCCGACTCGAAGTGCTCACGCGCCTCGTCCAGGGTCGTCGGCAGTCCGGTCGATTCGGCCATCCGCTGCGCCGGTGCCGCCGGAGCTATCTCGTCGGTGGCGTCGGCCGGCAACCCGAGCCGGCGCCGGACCTCGCGGCGGCCCCGGACCAGCACCGACGACATCTGCATCCAGCCGTTCGGCCCGCGCAGCGCCTCGAGATCGTCCGCCGTCAGGCGAGCGACGGCCCGGTCGTACCAGACCAGCGCCGCCGGCAGGTCACCGCGTTCGGCCAGCAACTCGGCGACGAGAGTGCACTGTCCCTCACTGAGGTCGGGGTCGCGGGCGAGCCGGGCCAGCTCCTCGTACGCCTCGCTGTCCGCCCCAGCCTCGAACTCGATCCCGACCAGGTCGCACCGGGCGTAGCAGCCGTCCACGCCGCCCGCCGCGATCAGCTCGGCGAGCAGCTTGCGTGCCCGGTCGAGTTGGCCGGCCGCCCGCCACGCCTCGGCCGCTTCCAGCAGGAGTTCGGCCCGCTCGTCCGGATACTTCTCCGCGTCGGCCTCAATCGCCGCCGCCCGCGCGGCGGCCTGGTTCGCCGGTTTCGTCGCCACGGCCGGAGACCGTACCCGTTGTGCCCGTCGACGTCACCGCGACACTCCCGTTGGGCGCCGGTCCGGTGGGGACGGTGAACCAGATGGTGGTCCCGCCGCCGGGAGTGGTGCCGACACCGACCTCGCCGCCGAGAGCCCGTACCGTGCCGGCGACGATCGCCAGCCCGAGCCCGCTGCCCTCGGCTGCGCCGCCCGCCGCGTCCGCCCGGTAGAAGCGGTCGAAGATTCGCTCGGCGGCCCTCGGCGTCAGCCCCGGTCCGGTGTCCGACACCGCCACCCGCACCAACCCGGCGTCGGCGTGCACCGACACCTCGGCGTTCGCCTCGACCGGCGTGTGCGCCCGTACGTTGGCCAGCAGGTTCGCCAGCACCCGCCGTAACGCGTCCGGGTCACCGGCGACGAGCAGATGCGGCGGCGAGTCCAACGCGATCACCCGTTGCGGCTCGACAGCGAGCGCGTCGGCGACCGCGTCGCGAGCCAGCACGGCGATGTCGACCGGCTCGTCCCGCAGCTGCGGCTCGGCGTCCAACCGGGCCAGAAACAGCAGGTCGGACACCATCTTGGACATCCGGGCTGCCTCCTCGTCGAGCCGGCGCAGCACGTCCGGCCGGCGCTGCTCGTCGACCATGTCGCCGCGTAACAGCTGGGTGTAGCCGCGGATCACGGTCAGCGGGGTGCGCAGCTCATGCGACGCGTCCGCGACGAACGACCGCATCCGCTGTTCGGATCGCTCCCGCACGGCCAACGCGGCGAGGATCCGGTCCAGCATGCCGTTGACCGCCAGGGTCAGCCGGCCCGCTTCGGTACGCCGTACCCGTCGGGGGTCGTCGGTTATCGGCACCCGGCGGTCCAGCTGCCCACCGGCGATCGCGTCGGCGGTCCGCGCGATGTCGTCCAACGGCCGCATCCGGGCCACGATCAGCATCCGGGCCAGAAACGCCAGCAGTACGGCGACCGCCACCGACACCAGCACCTCGATGCCGAGCAGCCGCGCCACGGTCTCCCGGACCGGGGCCAGCGGCAGCCCCAGCAGCACCACGCCGGGGCCGGCGTCGACGGTCACCACCCGGTACCCCCCTTCCGGCGTGGTGATGCTGGTCAGCGGGGACCGCCCGCCGGGCGGCGGGGCCGGTGCGGCGTCCAGCAGCGGGGTCGCCGGCACCGGCGCGGTCGACGCGAACCGGGTCAGCTCGCCGTCACCGGTGCGGAACTCCACCAGAAACTCGGTGGGGCCGATCACCGCGCGTACCGTCTGGTCCCGCAGGTCCCGCTCGCCGACCCGGGCGATCTGCCGGCTGCCGCTGGCGACCAGCGCGGCGGCGGTGGTGAGCTGTTCGTCGGTGCGGTTCATCAGCTGCTGGCGCATCGCGACCGCGCTGACCACGCCGGTGATCAGCAGCGCGGCGCAGGTGAGCGCCACGGTGGCGGCGATCAGCGACCCGCGCAGCGACCAGCGCGGTGCCCGCCGGGTGCGACTGCGCGGTGCCCGCCGGGTGCGACTGCGCGGCAGCACGGCTCACCCCTGCACGGCGGTACGCAGCGCGTAGCCGAAGCCGCGGTGGGTGACGATCAGCGGCTCACCGAGCGGGTCCAGTTTGCGGCGCAGGTAGCCGATGTAGGTGTCGACGACGTTCGACTCACCACCGAAGTCGTAGCGCCACACCGCCTCCAGGATCTGACTGCGGGACAGTACCCGACCGGAGTTGAGCATCAGGTAGCGCAGCAGTTTGAACTCGGTCGGCGACAACTGCACCGGTGCGCCGGCCCGGGACACCAGCAGGGTGTCCTCGTCCAGCTCCAGGTCGGCGTAGCGCAGCACGGAGCCGGCCCGGCCGGCCGTACCAGCCGGATCGCCCGGCCCGGCGGGGCCGTCCCGGCCGGCGGGACCGTCGCGCCCGGCGGGACCGGAGCCGACCCGGCGCAGCACCGCCCGTACCCGGGCCAGCAGTTCCTCCACCGCGAACGGCTTGGTCAGGTAGTCGTCACCGCCGAGGGTTAGCCCGGAGACCAGGTCGCGGCGGGCGTCGCGGGCGGTCAGGAAGACGATGCCGAACCGGTGGCCGCGTTGCCGTAGCCGCCGGCACAGGTCGAAGCCGTCGCCGTCGGGCAGCATCACGTCGAGTACGACGAGGTCCGGTCGACCCGACTCGGCGAGCTGCTCCGCCTGCGCCACCGTGGTCGCGGAGTCGACGGCGAAGCCGTGGAAGGTGAGCACGGTGACCAGCATGTCGACGATGTTCGGCTGGTCGTCGACGACCAGGATGCGCGCCGATGTGTTGCCCATGTCCGCTGATCAGATCACGCCATCATGGGAGAAGGATGAGAACGGGTAACGTGCTGCGGGTGTCCGACGCCGACTTCCTGACCACCACCCGTGACTCCTACGACGCGATCGTCGGCGAGTACGCCGAGGCGGTGAAGTCGGAGCTGGACGAGTCACCGCTGGACCGGGCCATGCTGGGCATGTTCGCCGAGCTGGTGCGTTCGACAGGTAACACGGCGGTCGCCGATGTCGGCTGCGGGCCGGGCCGGGTCACCGTGCTCTTGGCCGGGCACGGGCTGGACGCGTTCGGTGTCGACCTGTCCCCAGGCATGATCGACCATGCCCGCCGGGCGTACCCGGGGCTGCGGTTCGAGGTCGGCTCGATGCTCGATCTGGATCTGCCCGACGGTGGGCTCGGCGGGTTGCTCGCCTTCTTCTCGATCATCCATCTGCCGTGGCAGCGGCGGCCGCAGGCGTTCGCCGAGTTCCATCGGGTGCTGGTGCCGGGCGGCTACCTGATGTTGGCCTTCCAGATCGGCGACCACGTTCGGCACCGGGACGAGTTCGAGGGTAAGCGGATCGACCTGAGCTTCCACCGGCAGCGGCCGGCTGAGGTGGCGCGGTTGCTGACCGGAGCCGGTTTCCAGGTCCTGGTGACCGTCGAGCAGACTGCGCCGGCGCCGGACCGGCCGCCGCTGGGCATGCTGGTCGCCCGCAAACTCTGACCGGTGGGGACGATGTCCAGCTGGTCGCCGTCCAACTTTGTCTGCTGAGCCTCGACGCCGGCAGCCCAGTGGCGGTGAAGGGGGCCGAGTTGTTCGGGCGCTACGGGGCAGCGTGTGCATCGCCTCTTCCCGCGCCTGTCGGTACGCGTCGAGTGGAGGGTCCAGGCACGTAATTCATCGGGGATGACGTGCCCGGACCCTCCACTCGACAAACGTGCCGGGGCGTGACAGCCCGACGCACGCCGGGCTCGACGGCGATCGGTGGGGCATGATCGGATCGGGCCGGACATCCCGGCCGCCGCACTTCCGACCGGAACGACGGCTGGGGCAGCGGTCGACTGGTGGCCGCCGAACCGCCAGAGGGCTTCCCCGCTGGCGAAGTCACCCACTAAGCGTCCGCCCAGACCGTGTCACCCGGCGAGTACGCCGTCGAAATCCTGGTCGAGCAGGACGTGGTGCTCGGCGCGGGAGTCGGCGTACGTCCGAGCCGGTCAGCTTTCCGTGACGCGTGGCTCGCGGCATGTGCGGATGTTCAGGGAAGGGCGATCGTCTGGCAATGTTGGCCGGGTGCATCTGACGGAAGAGTTCGAGTGGCGCGGACGTGAGGTCCGATGGTGTCGGACGGGTTCTGGGCCCGACGTCGTGTTCTGCCATGGGACGCCGTGGTCCTCGCAGTTGTGGGGCCCCTACGCCGAGGCTCTGAGCGCCCAGTTCACGGTTCACCTGTGGGATATGCCCGGTTACGGGCAGTCCTCAAAGTTTCCAGATCACCGGGTGTCTCTGGACGTCCAGGGTGAGTTACTGGCTGACCTCGTCTCGCATTGGGAGCTGCCGTCCCCACATGTCGTAGCTCACGACTACGGCGGCGCCGTCGCGTTGAGGGCCCTTCTCTTGCACGGCTGTTCGTTCGCGTCGTTGGCGCTCGTCGACGTGGTGGCGCTGGCTCCCTGGGGGTCGGACTTCTTCCGGCTCGTACGCGACAACGCCGAAGCTTTCAGCGCGTTGCCAAAGGCCGTCCACGAAGGAGCGCTCCGGGCCTACATCGCAGGAGCCAGTCACATGGGCCTGACGCCTAGCCAGATGCAGGACCTCGTTTCTCCCTGGCTGGACACCGACGGGCAAGCCGCGTTCTACCGACAGATCGCCCAGGCGGACCAGACCTATACGGACGAGATTCAGGGTCTCTACCCGCGTCTGGACCTGCCCGTTCTGGTGGTGTGGGGCAAGAACGACACGTGGATACCTGTCGACCGTGCTCACCTACTGACAGAACTCATCCCGGGCGCTCAACTCGAGCTGATCGATGGGGCAGGTCACCTGGTCCAGCTTGACCAGCCCGTACAACTGGCCACGACGTTGCACGGTTGGCTCACCTCTGAGGCCACGAGGACTTGATGCGGTTCAACATCCGCTCATCGGCATGAGCGCACACCGATCGTTGTGACGCATCGTGATGCTCGGATCGCGGAAGATGTGCGCATACAGTCATGGGCGGTAGAGACAGCCCCTCCGCAGCGGAATCGCCGCCGCCTTGCTCGCCGCACACCTGCTCTGGTTTGGGGATTCCCCGGCGAACGAGACGACGGGAAGCCTACGGCTCAACAGACTAGATCGCGCCAGAACTCGACGCTTGCCTTCGGCTCCCACGGAGTTTTGCCTACGCCAACGTTACCGAACTCCCGGTCGACGTAGTCTGCCAGATGCAACCCGTAGTAGATGATGTCGGTCTGCCACATCGAAAGCACCGGGTGGCCGAAGGCCCCGGACTCACCAGGGAGATACCGGTGCCCATACACCGGTACCATCTTCGGAACCTGCGCCAGCGAGCGCGTCGCTGTCGCCAATGCCGATGCGGTGCCGCTTGGCCTTGAACCCCAGCTGTTGTGCCAGAAGCCGTTGTTCTCGACGTCGAACAGCACCCCTTCGCAGGGCCAGTACAGCAGGCTGCGCAGCTTGTCACGGTCCCCGTTACGCCAGTCCGGCCACGGCTTCGGGTGTGTGTAGATCACGCCCGGCTCGCGCGGCTCGGGGCGGGTGTTCACCGGTAGTCCTGCGGACAGAAAGGCTCGATGGTCAACGGCGAAACGGAACCCGAATTCTTGCTCGATCCGGTCGAGTTCCGAGTCGGTCAGCCCGGGGTCGACCGCACAGACGGATCTGAGCCGTAGCCGCCGCATCGCTTCCTGGCCAATACGGCGGCCATCCTCAGCATGTTGATCGAGCCCTACTACCACGACGCGAAACTCTACCCCGTGCACGCGCCCTGGATCGGTGCCGTCGTCATCGCGCCGAGGTGCTGACGTCGGTAACCGCCGAACGCACTCGACACTTTGGCCATGTACACGCAAAGTGACGCCTGATCGGCGGCATGAGCGAAGCGACAGGTTGATCGCCGACGCAGCGCCCGCCTCCGACCGACCGGACGGCGCTCGACCTGCTGCATGCCCCACCGAGGGCGCACGCATCGCGACGACTCAATCGCGGCAGATCAGTTCGTTGCCCTCACAAGCTTCTCAAGGGTGTCGGCCAGCTCGGACACGTCACGACGCCCATCGAGCTCGGTCGTGGCGCCGCGTCGCAGACGAGGCTCGACGGTCCGACATACCCGTCACCAGGACCCTCGCCACGCACGCATGATATCGATCATAAGCAGCACCTCATGCTCAGGAGCACCTCGCGGCCAGATGTGGCGCAGGATGCGGCTTCGCGGCATGAGCGGATCTCGCTGTACCGCCCCGACACCTTCAACCGCCGGGGCGGCCCGTGGCGGCAGGTTCAGATTCGGACGCCGCGATCGGCGACATTGCTTCGAGTGGAGGGCTCAGACACGTTATTCGGGCGAGTAACGTGCCTGAGCCCTCCACTCGACGGCGGACCGAGAGTCGACGGACCGAGGTGCGCGCTTCTCGGCATGAGCGCGCGCTGGTGCCCGCCCGATCCGGAAACAGCTGATGCGTGCCAGGAGGCTCGGCCGGCCGCCCGTCGGGGTTGTACGGAATCTCGGCGGCGAGTGCGGCCGCTCGGACGTGCTGAGGGCCGACGCCCTGCACGTCGAGTAGCGGATGCATCCGGCGGATAGGTCGGCGCCGATGCGCGCCGGCTACGCGTCCTCCTCCAAGCAGGCCGGTGTCGGGGTGGTCAATGGCCGGCGGTGCTGACCTGGGTGATGAAGGTGGACCAAGCGGTGGGGGTGAAGGTGAGGGTGCCGCTGGTGCGGTTCTTGCTGTCGCGGACCAGTACCTGGCCGGGCAGGTTGTCGGCGACTTCGACGCATTCGCCGCCGTTGCTGTTGCTGCGGCTGGCGGTGCGCCACGCTGGCTGGGTCATAGCTGCCTGCCGATCCTCGCGATCAGGCGACTGGCCCGGGTGACCAGCCGGGAGGGAAATGTCCCGTCGCTGCGGACCTGCCATTGACCCGGCGTAGGTGCGCAGGACGGGGCCGCAGCGTTGTGTCGGGTGGTCAGTGGTGGTGGGTGGCGGTGGCCTGGGTGATGAAGGTGGACCAGGCGGTGGGGGTAAAGGTGAGGGTGCCGCCGGTGCGGTTTTTGCTGTCGCGGACCAGCACCCGGCCCGGCAAGTTGTCGGCGACCTCGACACAGTTGCCGCCGTTGCTGTTGCTGCGGCTGGCGGTGCGCCACGCTGGCTCGGTCATAGCTCCTCTGCCATTCTCGCGATCAGGTCCCGGGACGCGTCCCGGGGCAGTGCCACTGAGCGTATCGCCTCCCATGCGTTGACGAAGATGCCGACCTTCGCCGGCTCCTCGTAGGTGCGGCCGTCCACCGGGTTCTCCGCATAGGCCACCGTCGCCCCGTCCGGCAGTGTGGCCAGCGCGAAGTTGCCCAGCTGGCCGGCGTAGAGTCCGGCGTCGAGCGGCACCACGTGCAGCAGCACCCGGTCGCGCCGCGACATCTCCACCAGGTGCAGCAACTGCTCCTTCATCATCACCGGGTCGCCCCGGCGCAGCGCCGCCTCGTCGACGATGAACGAGGTGACCGGCGGCGTCCGGCGGTCGAAGACGGTCACCTGGCGGGCGAGCCGATGGGCCAGCCGCTGCTCGGCCACCTCCGGCGCAAGCATGCCAACGGCGAGCACCGCGCGGGCGTACGCCTCGGTCTGCAACAGCCCGGGGACGTAGGTCGACTCGTACCCGCGCAGCATCTCGGCCTGGGCCTCGTACTCCGGCCACGGCTGGAACCAGTCCGGCGGGACGGCGTTGCGGGCGTCCTCGGCGGTCTCCTGCACCAGGGTGCCGCTGCCGAAGACATCGTCGATCTGCTCGGCGGTGTCCGGCAGGGGGATCTGCCGGGCCGTCTCGAACTTGGCGATAAGCGAGGTGGAGACGCTCAGCCGCTGCGCCAACTGCTCCTGGGTCATGCCTCCGTTGAGCGTACGGAGGAACTTGAGAGTGCGAGGAACCCCGTTGCTGCTCACGAATTACCGGTCCTTCCCGATTCAAGATCGAAGTTTCGGAACGGGAGGTCTATTCACAGGCGATCCTGTAGAAATGCAGCCCGATGGCACAGGAGATCGTTTCTGTGAAGGTCGCGAGCGGTCTGCGGTAGTCGGTGTGCAGGATTCTCCAGGTCTTCAGGTTCGCGATGACCTGTTCGACGACCCAGCGGATCTTGTTGACCTGCCTGTTGTATTCCTTCTGCCACTCTGTGAGCTCGCCGCCCTTGGGCTTCTTGTACGGAGTGATCATGCCGTTGCCGACGTATCCTTTGTCGCCGATCCAGTCTCCAGGGTTCAGGCTGGCGAGAACACCGGTGTCGTTGATCGCGTACGAGTCGTGGTGGTTGCCGGTGACAGGATCGGAGACCCAGGCGAGCGCGCCGTCGAGGGTGCAGGCGACCTGGACGCTCATGCCCGTGGTCTTGTGCTTGCCAGAGTACAGACAGCGGTCCGTGCGCCATGACCAGCAGGGGAACAGAGTGCCGTCGACGATGTACTGGACGGTCGGGTCGAGCTCGTCGGCGGTCGGCGCGAACCCCGCCAGCACGCGGTCGAGGACCGGGGTGATGCCGGTGACCGCCCGGGAGATCGTCGACTGGGAGACACCGTGCGCCTCGGCGATCTCCGCTTGGACGCGGTTGCGCCGCATGTAGGTCAACGTGACCACGAGGGCGCGGTAGAGGCCGAGGATCGGTGGCCACGGTTCCATGCCCAGGTTCCGGCATTCGGTGCGGACCAGCACGCAGAGGTCGCGGATCTGATCGGTCGTGAAGCCGGTGGTATGATACATGTTCGGCGGTCCGCTTTTCTTTGGTTGTTGTGTGGTAACTCCATCCTATGGGAGGGCGGGCCGTCTCGTTTATCGGGGGGTCCACTGTGGGCTATCGGGGCCCTGCTGAATAAGCCTCCGGGTTCTGTTGGTGGGAATCCTTCCACTGCTGGCGCTGCGGGTCCAGGGTGGATCTGCTGACAGCAGAAAAATCGGGAGGGATTCGATGATCAATAAGGTGGTGGCCGCCGGGGCGGACCCGGACGACGACCCGGTGTTGCGGCACGCAAGGGAGACCGCCGAGAAGCATCTACCGAGGCGGATCGGCGAATGCCCGACGTGCGGATCGGTGGCGTTCTGCGCACCGTTCACCATGGCCCTGGCGATCCTCGACCGGCGCGACGTGCCACAGGCCCGGCGGATCCGGACCGTGCTCACCGTCGCCGGCCTGTCGCCGCCGGAGTTCCCGCACCCACCGGAGAGCAGCGACGACGGCCGGAGCGGCAGCGGCGGAGGGTGGTGCGAAATTGTCCGGTGAACCGTTGATCAAGGTCGGCGACGTGTTGCGGCTGCGCGCCGAAGACTGGGCATTCGGCAACGGCCCGGTGGCGATCCGGGTATCTCATCTGCGGCACGGTCACGACATTCCGCACGTGACCATGATCGCGGTGATGGGCACCTTCGTCAGCGGCCCCCGCGCCGGCTAGATGATGCTGCTGTCGGTGTTCAAACACGCCTTGCGGCGGCCCGGCGTCCTCGAGCGCGACGGCCGTACCCCCGAATCTCGCTCCTGATCAGAAACACCCTGACAGCGATTCAGTCGAAATGCGAAAGGCGGTTCCACCGTGCGCAGGCTTCTCCACCTCGTCCTGTTCCCCCGGCGTACCCGGCGGCAGTCCCGGCCGCACACCCGCAACGCCGGTGCCCGCCACTACCGCGCTGCGGTCCGGCCGTCGATCAGCCCCGGGCTGGTCCGCGACCGTCAGTTCCTGGAGCGCACCCGGCGCGGTCTCGACCCGGCCGAGGTACGCGCCTTCCTGCACCTGGTCGCCGACGAGCTGGCCACGGTGCGGGCCGAGCTGGCGATGACCCGCGACGAGAACGTACGGATAAAGCAGGCGCTGCGGGACTGGCAGTCGCGGCAGTTCCAGGCCCGGATGCCGGCGTAGGCCGTCGGCCAATGACCGCGAAGGGAGCCACGATGGTTGACCGCGCCGGGGCCACGGCCAGGGCTGGAGTCGGGGCCGCCGCCGTCGCAGCTGCGACGCTGCCGTTGCCGGCGGTGCACCTGCGGAGACCGTTGCTGGCCGACGAGTTCTTCCTGCTGGCGCAGGACGCGGTGACCGGTCGGCCGCGGCTGCCGGACCGGGCGGTCGGGTTCGGTCTGGCCGCCGCGCTGCTGGTGGACCTGGTCGACGCCGGGGCACTGCGGGTGCGCGACGGCCGGCTCTGGCCGGTGGCGCGGCACGTGCCGGTGGACGCGCTCGGCGGCTGGTCGCGGCGGGTGTGGTGCGGCCCCGGACGGTACGCCGTCTGCTGACCACCGCCGTGCGCCATGTGCCGGTCGACCCGAACCGGGCCGCGTGGGCGTGGGCCCGGCTGACCGTACGGCTGCAGCGCGGCGAGCCGTTGCCCGACCTGGAGGCCCGGCTAGCCGGGCTCTGCCTGGTCACCGGGCTGGACGACGCCCTGCTCACCGGTCTCCCGACGGCGGCCCGTCGGCACCTGCACCGGGAGACCTCCGGACGACTGCCGACCGAGGTCGGCGAGCTGTTCACCATTGCCCGCAATCGCCTCGACGGCGCATCCCACCGCCGCCGGAGCGGCCGATGGCGTCGCGGACCAGCGGGCTGAGCGCTCCACCAATCTGCTGCGCACGTCGCTATGCAGGAACTGCATGACGACTAGGCTGTTGGCATGCTTCCGGATCTGGACCTGCGGCTGGTCCGGTACTTCACCGTGGTCGCCGAGCAGCTGAACTTCGCGCGCGCCGCTGAGCAGCTCCGGGTCGCGCAGCCGTCGCTGAGCCGACAGATCCAGCGGCTGGAGGATGCTCTCGGCGTACGCCTGCTGGAACGCACCAGCCAGGGCAGCCGGCTCACCGCCGCCGGTTCGGCGTTCCTGCCCCGCGCCGAGCAGCTACTGCACGGTGCTGAACAGGCGGTGCTCGCCGCGCGGGCGGCGGCACCGGAGCGCACCATCACCATCGGGTACGTCGATGATCTGATCGTCACCCCCGCCGTACGCGAACTGCGCCACCGGTTTCCCGACGCCCACGTCCGCACCCGCCACCTCGACACCCGGGATGCCGACGCACTGCTGCGCCGGCAGGCCGACGCCCTGGTCATCCGTACGCCGCTGCCGGTTCCGGCCGACGACCTCGACGTGGCTGTCCTCTACGACGAACCCCGGGTCCTGGTCGTGCCCGCCGCGCACCGGCTGGCCGGCAAGGAGTCGGTGACCGCCGCGGACATCGCCGCGGAACCGCTGGTCGGCTGCACCGGCATGGGTGCCGACTGGACCGGCTTCTGGCGGCTCGAACCCCGCCCGGACGGCGGTCCCGCCCAGCTCGGTCCCACGCTGGCCGACACCTACGACGACAAGCTCGAAGCCATCGCCGACGGCAGCGCCATCGCCGTCGTCCCGGCCAATGACCGGCGGTTCAGCCTACGTCCGGACCTGGTCACCGTTGCCATCCACGAGGTCGAGCCCTGCCAGGTCGCCGTGGTCACCCGCGCCGGGGACGGCAACCCGTTGGTCGCGGAGTTCGTCCGCTCTGCTGAGCGGCTCCTCGTTGGCTGACCCTGGGTCCCGATCGTCATGCGCCTGTTGCACGACGGGGTGCGAAACAGGTCTTGGACACGGCCGCCGGCAGAACGTTGGCTGGTCGTATGCCTGTCGACTACCGCTCACAGACCGTTCTGCTCACCGGGGCGAGCTCCGGGATCGGTGCCGCCTTCGCCAGGGCGCTGGCCGGGCGCGGCGCGAACCTCGTGCTGGTCGCGCGGCGCGCCGACCGGTTGGCGTCGATCGCGGACGAACTGCGCCGCACTGCTGATGTACGAATCGAGGTCGTCCCCACGGACCTGTCCAGTCCCGCTGCGCCGTCCGAGATCCGCCGAGTGGTCGCCGACCGGGGCGTCGAGGTGACAAGCCTGATCAACAATGCCGCGATCGGCTCTTTCGCCCTGTTTGCCGATGTGGATCCGAGTCAGTCGACCGCCGAGGTCGCCGTTGACGTGATGGCACCGGTCGCGCTGACAGCGGCCTTCATGCCGCAGCTGACGGGTGCCGGCAACGGCTTCATCATCAACCTTGCCAGCGTGTCCGCGTACTTCCCGACTCCCCGGATGGCCGTCTACAGCGCCGCAAAGGCGTTCATGCTCAGCTTCACTGAATCACTATGGACGGAGCTGCGTGGCACCGGCCTGACGGTGTTCGCTGTCGCACCCGGAGCCACCGGCACCGATTTCACGGCCGGGATGGGTCCGGACGCGGCGGTGCTGACCGCAGGGAAGCTGCGGGCCGCAGAGGACGTCGTCGCGACCGCGCTGCGCCACCTTGAGCTCCGGGATCCGGGCCCGATCGTCGTCGACGGCGGTGGCAACCGGCTCGGCGTGCTCGTGAGCCGATTCGTGAGTCGGCGCCGGGCCGCCCTGATGATGGCCCGCGTCTTCGACCCCGCTCGCCGGCCCCCGTCTCACACGCCCGGTTGACGTGGGTGAGGGCGTTGCTGGAAGCAGACCGTAGCCCTACGGTGGAGCCTCCCCAGGAGCCACCTGCTACTCGAACGTCCAGAAGAAGTAGTAGACGGTGGGCGGGTTGCCGTACGCGCGGTACTGGCAGAGGTACGAGCTCCACAGGTCGTTCTGGACCCCGTAGTTGCCGTACGACTGACAGAAGCTCAGGCTGCTGTAGACGTTACGCAGGGTGCCGCCCGGCGGGTCCGGGTAGTCCGCCGAGGCTGGGGCGGCGGTGGTCGCGAACATGCCGGCCATGGCGATCATGAACGCCACCAGCAGTGTGGTCAGTCTTCGCATACATCCTCCCATGGGGTCGGGGCACTCGCCGATCTTCGCCTGTCTCCAGGCATCACAAGATCGACGTGTAACGATTTCATGATGCCATCGTGGTTGGCCCATGGGAAGGCTTGGGCGCCGCAGACCTCGGCTATGCCTGCGACGAGTCGGGGGCGACCACGGCCAGCCTGGGGAAGTAGCTGCGGTACCGGGCGGAGTCCCGGGTGAGGAGCTGATAGCCGCATACTGCCGCATGGGCGCCGATGTAGAAGTCGGCGATCGGCGAGCTCCTGGTGCCACCTTGCCTGCGGTACTTGACATATGCCTTCCCCGCCAGGAAACCCGCAGGGTAAGGCAGTAGTTCGCGGAGAAAATCCGATGCCGGGACGACCTCGTCCAGATCCTCGATGCGGTCGAACCGTACCGAGATCTCGGCGTACACGATCGGGTTGATCACGAGCACGCCTGCGTCGCGGGAGGCGGCGAGCGCTGAACCCGACCACTGTGACCACGTCGGATCCTCGGTGAGGATGTCGAGCAGGACGTTGGAGTCGACCAGGGTGACGGTCCCGTCCGAATGCCTCTGGGGCACTGCGCGAAGCCGTTCACTCGCCACGGAGCAACTCCATGAGCTGGTCCGTGGTCATGCCCTCCGTCTCGCGTGCGGTGCCCTGCCCGCGTAGATGCCGCACAAGCCGTTGTCCTCTGGAGAGGGCACCGTCGACCCGCACGATCCGCAGCGCGCCGCCCTCCTCGACAACCTCGATCTCGTCGCCTTCATGCAGGCCGTGTTTGGCGCGCAGCGGCGCAGGGATGGTCACCTGACCCTTGCTGTTCAGCTTCACCGTGCCTCCATATGTCACGTATTACTTGTACTACGTAATACTAGCGGTTGTGTTTCAGGGCTGCGAGGGTTTCCTCCCCTCCTCTGGGTTCCAGCGCAGGGCGGGGACGAGGTCATCGCCTGACTGACTTGACTTTGTCGCATGTTATGACTCATGGTTGTGAGACAAAGCTTGCGACTATGGAGGTGGTGGCGATGCGCCAGACAGAGCACAGCGAGACCAGGCAGTGGCTGGACCGGCACGGTCTGACCGAGGCCGAGCCGACGCCGCTGCTGGCGACCCGGCTGGCCGTGCGACGGCGGGCCAAGCTCGTCGGCGACATCCTGCTGGCCGGGTTCCTGATCGGCGCGGCACTCACCCACGCGACGGGCCGGGTCACCGACACGGCGTACTCCTGGCTGCCGTTGCTGGTGCTCACCGCGCTGGTGGCCGGCATGCTGGTGGCGCAGTGGCTGCTCCGTCAATGGGTCCGCCGCGTCGACCGGCGAGCCGGCGCGCAACTGCCCCGGCGGGTGGCCCATCCGGTCGGGTTCGGCTGGCCGGCGGTGCTCGGCCGGCCGTACGCCGTCTTCACGGTCGCCGCCTACACCGGCGCGCTGGTGCTCGCGGTGAGCGTACTGCCGGTTTCCGACCCGGTGCTGCGGGCCGGGGCCGCCGTCGTGTTGATCGGGCTCGCCGGTGCCGGAGCCGGCATGGTCATGCAGCTGCGTCAGGTGCTGACCAGCCCGGCCGTCGCCGAGGACGAGGCGTCGCTCACGGCAGACGTCGTCATGCGGGTCGAGGACGCGCGCGCCCTCGTCACCCCCAGCCTGGTCTGGATGCTGCCGGCCATCTTCCTGTACGGGGAGTCGCTGGGCTGGTGGAACGCAGTCGCTATCGGACTCGTCGTGGCCGGTGTCGTCGCGTTCGGTCTGGTCCAGACCCGGACCATGGCTGTCGGGGCGACCGCACGGCAGGCCATGATCGTCCGATGATCGTCATCGACGCCGCCTCGCCGACGCCGCCGTACGAGCAGCTGCGGGCCCAGCTCGCCCGGCAGATCCAGGACCGGTCGCTGGCCGTCGGCACCCGGCTGCCGACGGTCCGCCGGCTCGCCGCCGACCTCGGCCTGGCCGTGAACACCGTCGGTCGGGCGTACCGGGAGCTGGAGGAGGCCGGGCTGATCGAGACCCGTGGGCGGGCCGGATCGTTCGTCACAGCCGCCGGCGACCAGGCCCTCGAACAGGCCCACCGCGCCGCCCGCGACTACGCGACGATCATCGCCCGGAGCGGCATAGACCCAGCGGAGGCGATCCGGATCGTCCAGGCGGCCCTGGGCCGCCCGGCCACACCGTGACTCACCGGCCACACCCGGGACCGGCACCGGCGCCAGCCGGCTGCCGGTCCCGGTGGCGCAGCCGCCAACGGTCGACGCCCGCGTGCAGCAGCACCAACGGCAGTACGCCCACCACGTACCAGGCCAGGTCGGTGGGGTCGAAATGGACACCAAGGACCAGCCGTGCCAGCAGACTGCGCTCGGACAGCTCCGCCGGTACGCCGGTCAGCTGCAGGAACTCGACGAGCCAGCAGAAGGCGACGGCACCCGCCCCGGCCACGATCGGCCCGGCACCCGGTGCCAGGACGAACACCCCGGCGTAGACCATCGACGCGTACAGGGCGGTACCGGAGTACTGCTGCAGCGCACCGGAACTGTCCAGCACACCGTCCCCGCCGGCCAGTACCCGGATGCCGAGTGCCACGGCGAGGAACCCGCCGGCGGCGGCCAGACCCGCCGACCGTACCCGCCACCTGAGACCTGCCACGGCGCCCGACCCTACAGTTCACCCGGTTTACCGGCGGGCGTCCGGCGCTCCGGCGGGCGGGATTCATGATCAGGTGAGCGCTGTGGACCTCACAACCGCGACGAGACGTTCATAGCGCTCACCTGATCATGAGTTGAGGGTTGCGCCGTCGGTCGCGGACGGCCGTGTCCGCCTGGTGCTCGCGGCGCAGTGGATCGAGGAGTCCGTAGTGGCTGAGATCCGCCACGGACAGGACTGTCCCTCCCCGCATGGTGTCCGGTACGAGAAGTATCGATGCCGTGTGATGATCAGCTTGGCATGGAATTGATCGCGAAAGATATTGATATGACCATGTGACAGGTGGTGCAGTTGTGCTCACCAGCGGAGTCCTCCCCACCCCCAGGAGGTCTATATGCGATTCCGCGCACCAACTGCCAACGCCGGCTCGTGGCGCAGGACCACCGTCCTGCTGATCGCGACCGTCGTCGGCCTGTTCGCCGTCGTGACCGGCCCGGTGTCGGCCGATCCCAAGCCCAGCGGTTCCGACCGGGAGTCGATCGCCGGCCCGTACCGGGTCCTCGGACCGCGTACCTTCGCCGACCGCGACGCGGTGGCCGGGACCGGCGCCGCGATCGACTACATCGAGCATGGCATCCTCAACATCACCGCGACCCGGGCCGAAGTCAGCGCGATCCAGGCGCTCGGCTTCGAGGTCGAAGCGGTGCGGGCACCCACCAGGACCGACGCATCCGGCGACGTCACCACGTTGGACTTCCCGCCGTCCGACTCGGCGTACCACAACTACGCAGAGCTGACCACGGTGGTCAACCAGGTAGTCTCCAGCCACTCGAACATCGCCCGGAAGATCAGCATCGGGACCTCGTACGAGGGCCGCGACCTGATGGCGGTCAAGATCTCCGACAACGTCGGCACCGACGAGGACGAGCCGGAGATCCTGTTCAACTCACAGCAGCACGCCCGCGAGCACCTCACCGTCGAGATGGCGATCTACCTGCTGAACCTGTTCACCGACGGCTACGGCAGCGACTCGCGGATCACCAACATCGTCAATACCCGCGAGATCTGGATCGTGCCGACCGTCAACCCGGACGGCAGCGAGTACGACATCGCCACCGGCTCGTACCGGTCCTGGCGCAAAAACCGGCAGCCGAACAGCGGTGCGCTCGCCGTCGGCACCGACCTGAACCGCAACTGGGACTACCTGTGGGGCTGCTGCGGCGGATCCTCCGGCTCCCCGTCGTCGTCGACCTACCGAGGCCCGTACGCCTTCTCCGCCCCGGAGACCCAGGCGCTGCGTGACTTCGTCAACAGCCGGGTCGTCGGCGGTGAGCAGCAGATCAAGGCCAACATCGACTTCCACAGCTACTCGGAGCTGGTGCTCTGGCCGTTCGGTTGGACCACAGCCAACACCCCGTCCGGGATGACCACCGACCAGTACAACACCTTCGCCACCCTCGGTACGCAGATGGCGGCGACCAACGGCTACACCCCGGAACAGTCGTCCGACCTCTACATCACCGACGGCAGCAGCATCGACTGGATGTGGGGCGTGCACGGCATCTGGGCGTACACCTTCGAGCTGTACCCCGGATCGTCCAGCGGCGGCGGCTTCTACCCGCCCGACGAGGTGATCCCCACCCAGACCGCCCGCAACCGGGAAGCGGTGCTGCTGCTCAGCGAGTACGCCGACTGCCCGTACCGGGTGATCGGCAAGGAGTCGCAGTACTGCGGCGGCGGTCCGGTCGACCCGCCGGGCAGCACCGTCTGGGCGGACGACTTCGAGTCCGCGACCGGCTGGACGACCGACCCGAGCGGCACCGACACCGCCACCACCGGGCAGTGGGAGCGCGGCGTCGCGCAGGCCACCAGCTCCGGCGGGGCCCTGCAGCTGACCGCCTACCAGGGCAGCAACAGCCTGGTCACCGGTCGGCTGGCCGGCTCCTCGGCCGGCTCGTACGACATCGACAGCGGGGCTACCAGCGCCCGCTCCCCGGCTGTCGCGTTGCCGTCGAGCGGCACCCTCACCTTGTCGCTCGCCTGGTACCTGGCCCACCTGAACAACTCGTCGTCGGCCGACTACCTGCGGATCAGCGTGGTGCACAGTGGCGGCACGACGACGCTGTTGAACCAGTCCGGCGCGGGGAGCAACCGGTACGGGTCCTGGTCGACCAGCAGCTACAACCTGACCCCGTACGCGGGTCAGACGGTGCGGATCCTGGTCGAGGCAGCGGACGCCTCCACCGCCAGCCTGGTCGAGGCGGCCATCGACGACGTCCGGATCACCAGGTCCTGACGTCGGGCAGGGCTGCCGGCTACTGACGGCACGCAGGGCTGCCGTGCGGTGAACATCACCGTACGGCAGCCCTGCGCTGTCGCGATGTCTACCGGCCGGCGCCGGTAAGTTACCGTGCTACTGACCGCCCCGCAGCGAAGCCGGTGCGAACCCGGCGCTGTCCCGCAACTGTGATGCCCCGGCCGACAGCCGGGGGCTAGCCAGGTCGCCTGCGGCGTGGTCGCGAACCGCGCTCTCGAGGAAGGGCGCCTCGCCACCTGGCCGGGGCCGGCGTCATCACCCCGACCTGTCGGCGAAGCACCAGCCCTCGACCGACAGGAGGACCAGATGAGCAGACCCCTTCCGCTGCGGGCAGCGTTGCTGCGTACCGCCGCGGTCGCCACCGCCGCGACGCTCGCCCTGACCGGATGCGGCCAGGCCGGCGACGGCTCCGGCGGGCCCGACGACGCGCAGCCCGGCGTCAGCCCGGAGATCGCCGCCAGCTACCCGGTCACCGTCGGTGACCTGACCCTGGAGGTACGCCCGGAGCGGATCGTCGCACTGTCGCCGACCGCGACCGAGATGCTCTTCGCGATCGGCGCCGGCGACCAGGTGGCCGCCGTCGACGACAACTCCAACCACCCGGCCGAGGTGCCGACCACCGAGCTGTCCGGGTTCACCCCGAACGTCGAGGCGATCGCCGGCTACGAACCCGACCTGGTGGTGCTCTCCGGCGACACCAACGAGGTGGTGGCCGGGCTGACCCGACTGTCGATCCCGGTCTACCAGGCCGGGGCGGCGGTCACTCTGGACGATACGTACCGCCAGATCACCGAACTTGGCGCCCTCACCGGGCACCCGGAGGCGGCGGCCGACCTGGTCGGCACCATGCGGTCCGACATCGACAAGCTGGTCTCCGACGTGGCGCAGCCGGCCGAGCCGCTCAGCTACTACTACGAGCTCGACCCGACCCTCTACACGGTGACCAGCGAAACCTTCGTCGGCTCGCTGTTCACCATGGTCGGGCTGACCAACGTGGCCGACCCGGCGGACCCGTCCGGGGAGGCCGGTGGCTACCCGCAGCTGTCCGCCGAGGCGCTGATCGATGCCGACCCGGACCTGATCTTCCTGGCCGACACCAGGTGCTGCCAGCAGAACGCGCAGACGGTGGCGCAGCGGGCCGGCTGGTCCACCATCACCGCCGTACAGGCCGGCCAGGTGGTCGAGCTCGACGACGACGTCGCCTCCCGCTGGGGTCCCCGGGTGGTCGACCTGGTCCGGGCGATCGTCGACGCGGTCGACGCGGCGGCGGCGTCCTGACGTGCTCCGTACGCCGGTCCGGCGGCGGCCCGGGCTGACCGCCGGCTGGTTCGCCGGCGCGCTGGCCGCCGTCATGCTGGCAGCCCTGGCCGGGCTGGCGTTCGGCCCGGCCAGTCTGCCGCCGCTGGCGGTCGCCGCCGAACTGCTCAACCTGCTGCCCGGCGTCGAGGTGGACAGTGGACTCAACGACCGGCAGGTGGCGATCGTCACCCAGCTGCGGCTGCCCCGGGTGGTGCTGGCGCTGCTGGTCGGCGGCATGCTGGCCCTGGCCGGTGGCTGCTACCAGGGGGTGTTCCGCAACCCGCTGGCCGACCCGCACCTGCTCGGCGTCGCCGCCGGGGCCGGGCTGGCGGTGACTGCGGTCATCGCGCTGCGCTCCGGCACCGGGGTGCTGACCGGGCTGCCGGTGACGGTGCCGCTGGCCGCGTTCGTCGGTGCGGTCGGGGCGGTCGCGCTGACCTACCTGCTCGGTACGGGCGCGGCCGGGCCGGACCGGTCCACCGCGGCGCTGATCCTGGCCGGGGTGGCGGTGTCGGCGTTCCTCGCCGCCGGGCAGACCTACCTGCTGCAACGCCACGTCGACACCATCCGGGAGGTGTACTCGTGGCTGCTGGGTCGGCTGGCCACCGACGGCTGGCACGAGGTCCGGCTGGTCCTGCCGTACGCGGTGATCGCCGCCGTGGTGGTGTTGGCGCACCGCCGCGAGCTGGACGTGCTGTCGGTCGGTGACGAGGAGGCGGCCAGCCTCGGCCTGCACCCGCAGCGGTCCCGATACCTGCTGCTCGCCGCCGCGTCGCTGGGCACCGCCGCGGCGGTGTCGGTGTCCGGGCTGATCGGCTTCGTCGGGTTGATCGTGCCGCACCTGGTCCGACTGGTAGCAGGCAGCAGCTACCGGGTGATCCTGCCGCTGTCGATGCTGCTCGGCGGCGCGTTCCTGACCGTCACCGACGTGGTGGCCCGGACCGTGACCGCGCCGGCCGAGATCCCGATCGGTGTGGTCACCGCCTTCTTCGGCGCCCCGTTCTTCGTGCTGGTGCTGCGTACCACCCGCCGGACGGTGGCGCTGTGACCGCGCCCGCGCCCGGGTCCGCGCCCGAGACCGGGCCGGCGGCGGCTGGGAGCACCCCGGTGGTCGGCCGTGACCTGCGGGTACGCCTCGGCGGCGCGCCGGTGCTGGACGGTGTCGACCTGACCGCGGTCGCCGGTGAGTGGGTGGCGGTGATCGGGCCGAACGGGGCCGGCAAGTCGACCCTGCTGCGGGCGGTCGGCGGGCTGCAACCGGTCGACGGCAGCCTGGAGCTGTTCGGTACGCCGATCACCCGGCTCGGCCGCCGGGACCGGGCCCGGCTGGTCGCCACCGTCGTACAGTCGCCGGTGGTGCCGGCCGGGATCGCCGTCGCCGACTACGTGCTGCTCGGCCGTACCCCGTACGTCCCGCTGCTGGGCCGGGAGTCGGCGGCCGACCTGGCGGTGGTCGACGACGTGCTGGCCCGGCTCGACCTGACCGGGTTCGCGCACCGGCGGCTGGCCACGCTGTCCGGTGGTGAACGTCAGCGGGTGCTGCTGGCCCGGGCGCTGGCCCAGGGCGCCCCGCTGCTGCTGCTCGACGAGCCGACCAGCGCCCTGGACATCGGCCATCAGCAGGAGGTGCTGGAGCTGGTCGACGAGCTGCGCCGGGACCGTGGGCTGACCGTGCTGGCCACCATGCACGACCTGTCGGTGGCCGGCGAGTACGCCGACCGGCTGGTGCTGCTCGCCGCCGGCCGGACGGTCGCCGCCGGCCCGCCGGCCGAGGTGCTCACCGAGGAGAACCTGGCCCGGTACTACCGGGCCCGGGTGCGGGTGCTGCCAGGCGCACACGGCCCGCTGGTCGTCCCGGTCCGCGACCGGGACGTTCCCCGACCAGATTCGTCAGTCGCCGGCGATCCGGATCACCGAGAAGAAGGCCCCCTGCGGGTCGTTGAGCACGGCGAACCGGCCGTGCGGCAGGTCGGTGGGCGGGACTGAGACGGTGCCGCCGAGCGCGGCGGCGTGCGCGGCGGTGGCGTCGCAGTCGTTCACCGCGAAATACACCATCCAGTGGGCCGGCAGGTCCGCCGGCCAGTCGTCGCCGACCATCGGCATCATCCCGGCGACGGGCTGCTGTTCGACCAGCCATTCGGTGTACATGATCGGCGGGAACGGGGTGTCCCGGCACTCCCAGTCGAAGACCGCGCCGTAGAACTCCTTCGCGCCCTCCGGGTCGCGGGTGGTCAGCTCGTTCCAGCACAGTGAGCCGGGCACGTTCGCCAGCTCCGCGCCGGCCATGGACAGCGGCTGCCAGACGGCGAAGCTGGCCCCGGCCGGGTCGGTGAAGACCGCCGCCCTACCCCGGTCGAGCACGTCGAACGGCGGCATCAGCACGGTGCCGCCGGCCGACTCGACGAGCTTGGCGCTCGCCTGGGCGTCCAGCGTGCCGATGTACGTGGTCCAGGTCGGCGGCTGCCCGCCGGTGGACACCGAGCCGGCCCCGGCGACCAGTTTGTCGTCCTTGCTGAACAGGGTGTAACCCTCGGCGTCCGGGCCGTCGGGCGGCTGCGCGGACCAGCCGAACAGTTCGCCGTAGAACCGGATCGCACCGGGCAGGTCGGAGGTACCGAGGTCGACCCAGGCGGGCACCCCGGCCGCGGCGACGGACATGGCGGATCTCCTCCTGCTGATCGGCTGGGTGGACCCTGCTGACCGAATCCTGGCACCCGGTCGACGACGGTCGGGGGAGATTCGCCGAAGCAATCGCCCGGCACGCGGAATCATGGCCCGCGCCGAGGGTAACCGCGCACCGGGCTGACGTCACCGACCGAAGCCAGGCGGGGTGCCGGACACCGGCCGGGACGCGGGACAGCGGGGGAGAACGATGGTACGGGTGATCGAGGTGTTGCCGGGCGACATCGACCGGGCGATCAACGACGATCACGTCCTGCTGGACCAGCTTTTCCGGCGGCTGGAAACCGGCCAGGGCGACCGGCGGATTCTGGCCGACCAGGTGGTCTACCGGATCTCCATGCACCTGGCGGCCGAGGAACAGATCCTCGACCCGGTCTTCGACGAGCCGGCGGTGACCGACCGGTTGTCCGTCGGGGCGGTGGCGGAGCTGGTCCAGCGGGGGCGGGACACCCGTCAGCGGATCAAGGAGGCGGCGGCCGAGGTCGACCGGTCCAGACCCGGGAACCTGGACTTCGAAGAAGCGCTCAACCATCTGATCGCCGACGTCCGCCGGCAGGCCGCCGACCAGGAAGGGGTGCTGTTGCCGGCGCTGCGGGCCGCGGTCGGTCCGCAGCGGATGGCCGAACTCGGGGCGCAGTTCACCGCCGCGAAGTACCGTGCACCCACCCATCCGCACCCGCAGACACCGAACACCTCCCGCAGCAGCCGGCTGCTGGGCGGCCCGGCCGCGCTGGTCGACCGGCTCCGCGACCGGACCTCGGGGCGGCGTGGCTGGTTCGCCACCGACGCGTCCGGGCTGCTGGAACCGCAGTCGCAGGCGCTGCTGGACGCATTCGCCGCGCTCGGCCCCCGACCCACGGAGATCCTCGATCCGGTCGAGGCGCGGCGCCAGCCGACCCTGTCCGACGCGGTGGCCCGGATCCGTACCGACCGGGGAGATCTGGCGGAACGGGAGCCGGTCGACTCGGTCTTCGACTTCGCCATCGACGGTCCCGGCGGGGAGCTGACCCTGCGGGTCTACCGGCCGACGTCGGCGTCACCGGCCGGCGGCCTGCCGGTGCTGATCTACCTGTACGCGGGTGGCTGGGTGGTCGGCAGCCTGGACACCTACGACGCCACCCCCCGCGCGCTGTGCAACAAGGAACGGTGTCTGGTGGTGGCGGTGGACTACCGGCACGCCCCTGAGCATCCGTTCCCGGCCGCCCACGACGACGTGCTCGCCGCGACCCGCTGGCTGCTGGACAACGCCGGGGAGATCGGCGGTGACCCGGGGCGGATCGCCATCGCCGGTGAGGCCGCCGGCGGCAACATGGCGGTGGCCACCTGTCTGCAGTTGCGCGACGCCGGTCAGCGGCTGCCACTGCTGCAGGTGCTGATCTACCCGGTGACCAGGGTGACGGTCGACGACGGCTCCGGAGTGGACGCCGCCGACGCGGCACCGCTGAACCGCCCGATGCTGAGCTGGTTCGCCCGGCACGCCTTCCCCCGGCCGGAGATGCTCGACGACCCTCGGGTGGCGTTGCTCGACCTGCCGGTGCAACGGCTCGCCGGCCTGCCGCCGGCGGTGGTGCTGACCGTGGAACGGGATCCGCTGCGCGACCAGGGGCAGGCGTTCGTGCAGCGGCTGCGGGCGGCCGGGGTGCCGGTCGAGCACATCCACTACGACGGCGTACCGCACGAGTTCTTCGGGATGGGCGCGGTGCTGGACGTGGCGGAGGCGGCTCAGGACCGGGTGGCGGCGGAGCTGCACACCGTGTTCAACCCGTCCGGTCAGTCGTCGAGTGGCTGGCCGACCGGCCTGTGAGCCTCCGGGACCGGAATCAGCGGTCGGCGAGGTCGGCGATGGTGTTCACCAGACCGGCTGCGGTCTGCGGCTCCCGGGTGGTCAGCACGAGATAGCGCCCACCGGACAGCTGCACCCGGATGCCCGGACCGGATCGGGTGATCAATCCACGTCCACGCGTGTCGGGGTGGTAGCGGTAGCCCCAGCCGCCCCATTCGGACACCCGTACCGTCGTCTGGACGGCCCCGACGACCTCCCGCGCCGGTACGCTGATCCGCGGCCACCCGAACGGACCGAATCCGATGTGGATGCCTTGTCGGTCGATGGTCAGCCGGTTGACCAGCAGCAGCATCACCAACGCCACGGTGAGCAACACCGGGCTGGCCACCCAGACGTTGATCCAGACCGCCAGGACCCCGGCGAGCAGCAGCAACGGGACCAGGATCCACAGCCCGGTGCGGGACACCGATGTCTGCTCGGTCCATCCCGCACCGTCGGCCGGCAGCGGCACCCGGGGCAGCTCGGCGGCGGGTCGGCCGTCAGCCGCCGGCCGGGCCGGCGGCTGACCGCACGCCGCGTACGCGAGCACCGTCCAACCCGTCACCCCGACCATCAGCGCGGGAATGTGCCAGCTCGGAGCCGGCGCCCGGGTCGGGTCCAGTACATCGACCGAAAGTGCCACGGTGGTCAGCCAGATCCCGGCAACGAAGCCGGCGACCGCCGCGCCGATGGTGATCAGCCACCGCCGCAGCTGCCACCGTAGCCCGAGCGGCAGCACCCCGACTGCGGCGAGCACCGCCCCGGCGGCCGCGCCGATCGTGTAGCCGGTCACGCTGTTCGTCAGCGAACTGGTCGCGTCGACGACATCGGCCGTGTTCCAGTGCATCGGTAGCCGGTCCGGCAGCCGGTGCCGCAGCACCTCGGCGGTCAACGGCACCACGGCGACCGCGAGCACAGCGAGCAGGAAACCGAGTAGCCGCCGGCCGCCGCCACCGGCGCGGTCCTGCCCGGCCGTCCCTCCATCGCTCACCTGGCGATTGTTTCCCAGCTGCCGCCGGGCCAACCTGGAGGGGGCGGGCGGTGTGGCGCGCGCCGTTCTGCTAGTGCCGCCGATCGGTTCTGCTAATGCCGGTGGTCGGTCCGGGCGTGGTCGGTCAGCGCGGGGGGCAACGGTTCGACGTGCAGCACCGTCAACCGGGACACTGCCCGGGTCAGCACCACGTACAGCCGGTGCAGCCCACGCGGCTCGGCCGCGACGATACCGGCCGGCTCGACCACCACCACGTGGTCGTACTCCAGCCCTTTCACCTCGGTCGCGGCGACCACCGACACCCGGATCCCGGGGTCGCCAGCGGCTCCGGTGACCTCGACACCGGCTGCGGTCAGCGCGTCGCGCAGGCCGGTCACCGCGGACTCGACGGCGATCACCCCGACCGAGCCGTCGTGGTTCAGCGCCGCGCGTACCTCGGCCACCGTGGCACCGGTCAGATCGTCGACCGTACGCAGCGACAGCGACCCGTCCCGACGCAGCGACACCGCCGGTGGTACGTCCACTTCGAGCGCCGGCAGCAGCCGGTTGGCCAGCTCGACCACCACCGCCGGCACCCGGAAGCCGACCGTCAGCGGCACCACCGGGGCGTCGGGCCGACCGAGGTGGGTCAGCGTGCGGTGCCAGTCGGTGGCCGCCCACGGGGCGGTGCCCTGCGCCAGGTCGCCGAGCAGGGTGACCGAGCCGTGTTCGCTGCGCCGGGCGATCGCCCGGCACTGCATCGGCGACAGGTCCTGCGCCTCGTCGATCACCACGTGTCCGTACCCGGTGGGCCGGTCGAGCAGCCCGGCGACCTCGTCGATCAGCACCAGGTCGGCCTCGGTCCACCTGGTGGTGCGGACCGACCTGGCCGGTGGCCGCAGCAGCGCCGCCTGTTCGGCCTCGTCGAGCAGCCCGGTGGCGGCCGTCGCCAGCCGCTGCGGATCGGTGAGCAGCGTGGACACCACCCCGGTCGGGGTGAGCGCCGGCCAGACCCGGTCCAGCAGGGTGCGTACCGGTGCCACCCGGGTCATCCGCCGCAGCCAGGCGTCGCCCGGTGATTCGGCGCGCCGGGTCTCGGCTTGGCGTTGCAGCAGCGCGACGATCCGGGCCTGTACCCGTTCCCGACCGATCCGGTACGGCGGTTCCTCCTCGCGGACCGTCCGCACGATGCGGTGCAACGCCTCGACGCCGATCCGCCAGCGGTAGGAGCCGTCCGGCACCACGATCGACTCGTCCGGTTCGCCGAGGTACGCCTCGACCGCGCGGCGCAGCACCTGCGCCATCCTGGGGTCGTGTTTGAGCGCGGCGGCGGCCGGGGTGTCCTCGGCCCGTACCGGCACCGAGTCGATCAGGTCGGCGACCGTGCACTGGGCCACCTCGACCTCACCGAGGGCGGGCAGCACGTTGGCGATGTAGGACAGGAACACCTGGTTCGGCCCGACGATCAGCACTCCGGCCTTGCGCAACCGTTCCCGGTGCGCGTACAGCAGGTAGGCGGCCCGGTGCAGGCCGACCGCGGTCTTGCCGGTGCCGGGCGCGCCCTGTACGCAGATCGACTCGGCCAGCGCGGCCCGGACCAGCTCGTCCTGTTCGGGCTGGATGGTGGCGACGATGTCCCGCATCGGGCCGACCCGGGGCCGCTCGATCTCGGTGGTCAGGATGCGGGAAGCGGTGCCGAGCTCCTCGCCCCGGTCGAGGTGTTCGTCCTCGAAGCTGGTGAGTTCGCCGCCGGCGAAGCCGAACCGGCGGCGGACCAGTACCCGCTGCGGGTCGCGGACACTGGCCTGGTAAAAGGCCCGGCTGATCGGCGCCCGCCAGTCGAGGACCAGTGGCTCGCCGATGTCGTCGGCGACATGCCTGCGGCCGATGTGGTGCCGACTGATCCGCAGCCCGCCCGGATCGGGCTCATGGCCTGGCACGAGGTCGTCGATGTCGTCGTCGAGGTCGGGATCGATGTCGACGTCGAGCCGGCCGAAGAACAGCGGCGTGTCCGGGTTGTCGGCCAGCTCGGCGACCCGGCGGGCCAGGTGCCGGCCCAGGGTCTCGGCGGTGTACGCGTCCCCGGCGACCCGGTCGCCGGTGCTGAACAGGGCTTCGGCCCGGTCGCGCATCCGGGCGAGCGCGGCGCGGGACGCGGTCAGATGGGCCCGTTCGGCGGCGAGTTCGCCGTCCAGATCGGGTGCGGGGTGGCGGTCGGGCGCGGGGTGGTCGAGGTCGGGTGCGGGCATGCTGACTCCTGGCTAGGATCGCCGGCGTGCTCGCTCGCGTGTCCGGACCCGGTTCGGCCGGTGCCCGGCGCGGGGGACGTCCGCTGCGGTGCGACTCACCGCGGCCGTCAAGCGGACATCGACTTTACCCCTGGCCCGTCGCGGGTCAACCAGATTTCCCCGCGATGCCGACGCGACAGGGTTGCCGGAGCGATCTGCTCGACAGGTGCCCGGGGAGGGTGCGGGGTGCGCCACAGGCCGGGCCGCCGCCGGGCGTGGCGACCGCTCGACGGCTACCGTGGAGATCATGAGTCACGGTGACGGGGGCGAGGGCGGCGGGCTGCGCCGCCCACGGGTCGGGCACATCCAGTTCCTGAACTGCCTGCCCATCTACTGGGGGCTGATGCGCTCCGGCGCGCTGCTCGACGTCGACCTGCACAAGGACTCCCCGGAGCGGCTCGGTGCCGCCCTGGTCGCCGGCGAGCTGGACATCGGCCCGATCTCGTTGGTCGAGTACCTGCGGCACGCCGACCAGTTCCTGCTGCTGCCGGACATCGCGGTCGGCAGCGACGGGCCGGTGCTGTCGGTGAACGTCGTCGCCACCCGGCCACTTGGCGAACTGTCCGGCCGGCCGGTGGCGCTGGGCTCCACCTCGCGGACCGGCGTGCTGCTGGCCCGGATGCTGCTGGCCGAGCGGTACGGCGTCGAACCGGACTACTTCACCTGCCCGCCGGACGTCACCCAGATGCTGCTGGAGGCTGACGCCGCTGTGCTGATCGGCGACGTCGCGTTGCGGGCCCACCACGAGGCGCCGGAGCGCGGTCTGGCCGTCATCGACCTGGGGCAGGCGTGGCGGGACTGGACCGGGCTGCCGATGGTCTTCGCCGTCTGGGCGGTCCGCCGGGACTTCGCCGCCGCCCACCCCGGCCAGGTCAAGGAGGTCCACCAGGCGTTCCTGCGATCGCGTGACCTCTGCCTCGCCGAGCTCGACGAGGTGGCGCGGTCCGCCGCTCGGTGGGAGCCGTTCGACGCGCCGACCTTGGCGTCGTACTTCCGGGCGTTGGACTTTTCGCTCGGCGACCGGCAGGTGGCCGGGCTGCGGGAGTTCGCCCGGCGGGCGGCCCGGTCGGGTGCCGCCCCGGCGCTGCCACCGGCGGGCCCCGAGTTCTTCCTGCCCTGACCGGCGCACTCCTCGGCTCAGCCGCCGGTCGAGGCGGTCGCCGCTGCCCGCAACTGCTCGGCCACCTCACGGCAGATCTGCCCGCCGTACGCGAATGGCCGGTCGGCCGGGAACCGGGTCATCACCCCGATGGTCCATCCGTCGCCGATCGCCAGGCAGTTGACGTGCCACTCCCGATCGGCGTCGCGGATGACCCAGCCGTTCTTGATGGCGATTCGAGCAGCTTCGGCTGCCGGGAATGCCTCGATCACCCCGAAGTCGCCGGGACTGCGTACGCTGCGCATCTCGGCCAGCAGCCAGTCGGTCCACTCGGCGCCGGCCGCCCGGCCGTCGGTGATGCACGCTCCGAGCCGGGCCACGTCGCGGGGGGAGAGCCGGGTGGTGCTCCACCGGTTCTCGGTCGAGCTGCGGCTGTCGGTGAGCCCGCAGATCCGGATCATCCGCTCGGTCGCCGCGGTTCGGCCGATCTCCTGCCACAGCTCCTCAGCGACCTGGTTGTCGCTGTCCCTGATCATGATCTCGAGCTGCCGCATCCGGAAGTCGTTCGGTGACCGGCCAGCCTCGGCCGAGGTACGCAGGTAGTCGGCGGCGATCCACGCCTTGATCAGCGACGCCGTGGTACTGGTCTCGGCCAGATTGGCCGATCCGTGGATCTCGCCGGTGCGTTGGTCGAGCATCGCCCACGACCACCAGCCGTCGACGGCGTCCAGCGATACCGTCACCGGTGCGACGCCCAGTGGCGACAGCGTCGGGTCGGGCTCCGGGGCCGGGCTCTCGCTCGGGCCGACCGTCGGCTGACGCCAGCGGGACCGCTGGTCGGCCGGCTGTTCGTCGGCGGCGGCCAACGGGGCGTCGGGAACCAGCCGCGGTCCGGCGATACCAGCGGCTGCCAGTGCGACTACGCCGAGCGCGATCAACGGCGTACGCCACCCGGCTCGGGCGTGGCGGGCCACGCCGCTCGGTCGGCGGGCCAGGAGCCGGAGTGGTCGGCCGCTCGGAAACCAGGAGGTGGGTGGCATCTCAGCTGGTCGGTGTCGCGGAGGGCGGCAGTACGGCGGGAGGCTGGATGGCGGCACCAGCGTGTGGGGTGACCAGTTGCCGGGCCACCTCACGGCAGATGCCCGCTCCGTACTCGAGGCCGTAAGGGCCCGGGTAACGAGTCATCACCGCGAGGACCCAGTCGTCGTGCACGGCCAGGCAGTTGAGATGCCACATGCCGTCCGCCCAGATCAGCGTCCAGCCGTTCTTGATGCCGACCGGCGACTCCCGCAACAGGCTCTCCGGTAGTCCATCGATGATGCCCCAGCGGCCACCGCCGGAGGTGGGTTCCTGCTCGGACGCGGCGATCCCGCCCCGCACCTGAGACATCTCGTCGAGCACCCAGTCCGTCCACAGCGGGCCGGCGGCGGTGCCGTTCTTGACGCACTCGCCCATCAGCACGGCATCGCGGGCGGACATCTGGGTGTAGCTCCACCAGACGTTGTCCTCCTCCGGCGGCACGACCATCCGGGTCTGCTGCAGGCCGCACATCTTGATCATCCGGGTGATCACGTCTTCGCCGCCGGCCCTGTAGAACAGCAGGTCCGTGGCCCGGTCGTCGCTATCACGGATGGCCAGGCTGGCCTGCTGCAGGATCGTCGAATCAGGCTCGGCGTCATCGAGCTGCCGTAGGTAGTCCGCGACGATCCAGATTTTGATCATCGATTCGGTGGAGCTGGTCTCGGTCATGTTGGCCGAGCCGCCGATCTCGCCACTGTCGCGGTCCAGCAGCGCCCAGGTCATGAAACCGTCGACCGGGACCGAAACCGGTACGGCCCGCAACGTCGGAACGGCCGGCGGCTCGGGGGACTCGGCCATGGCGAGGGTCGGATCGATCAGCTCGACGGCGGACCGGTTGGCGTCCGGCCCGGTTCCGCCGACGAACCGGGCCGAGGCGGTGGGGATCACCAGGACGGCACCGACCACCAGGGCTGCCAGCACGACAGTGAGTGTCACGCGTGAACTCATGGAAGGCGGCTCCGGGGAGTGAATCGGTGGTTTCAGCTCGTCGGTGCTCGGGCGGGTTACGTCGGCGAGGGAAGGTCCTCGTACCGGGTGTTCCTTGAAGTGCGGGTTTCTCCGACAGATGTGGGTCAGGTGGGCCGGTGCGCGCCTCGACACCGCCGCGCCATTGGGCAGTTTACGGGGCGAATCTTGGAGTGCCAGCCCTCGCGCGCCGGAGATCCTGGAGATGAGTGATGAATACAGATGATTAGTCCGAATAGCTGAGTATTTTCATGATGATAAGTGGATAAAAGTCACGTTCGCTTCGGCGCGTCTGGGCACTCGCTGTGCTGGACCGATCCCTGGCAGTGAAGATTTTTGAGTGCTGTTACAGGGCTTGGCTGCGACCGGGGTTTCTTGTAACACTATGTCGGTGGACGGTGACGACGCCCAGACGGTGAGTGGCGCCCGCAGCGGGATTCTCGACGAGGTCGAGGCCGCTGAAGCTGCCCTGCGCGACGCGGCGCTGCGCGGCCGGATCCCCGGTCCACGCGCCGCCGACGATCCGACCTGCCCCGGCAAACCGGGCGATCCCGACCGGGACTTCATCGAGATGATCGACGCCGACCAGAAGATCGAGCCGCGCGACTGGATGCCGGACGGCTACCGGCGCACACTGATCCGGCAGATCGCGCAACACGCGCACTCCGAGATCATTGGCATGCAGCCTGAGGGCAACTGGCTGACCCGGGCACCCAGCCTGCACCGCAAGGCGATCCTGCTGGCAAAGGTCCAGGACGAGGCCGGCCACGGGCTGTACCTGTACGCCGCGGCTGAAACCCTCGGCGTCAGTCGGGAAGAGTTGGTCGATTTGCTGCTCGCCGGCCGGCAGAAGTACAGCTCCATCTTCAACTACCCCACGCTGAGCTGGGCGGACGTCGGCGCGATCGGCTGGTTGGTGGACGGCGCGGCGATCATCAACCAGGTCCCGCTGTGCCGCTGCTCGTACGGCCCGTACGCCCGCGCCATGATCCGCATCTGCAAGGAGGAGTCGTTCCACCAGCGGCAGGGCTACGAGATCCTGCACACCCTCGCGCACGGCACACCGGCCCAACGTCAGATGGCCCAGGACGCGGTGGACCGCTGGTGGTACCCGTCGCTGGCGATGTTCGGGCCGCCGGACGCCGACTCGACCCATTCGGAGCAGTCGATGCGCTGGAAAATCAAGCGGTTCTCCAACGACGACCTGCGCCAACGCTTCGTTGACATGTGCGTCCAGCAGGTCGGTCCGCTCGGGCTCACCCTGCCCGATTCCGGCCTACGGTGGAACGAGCAGCGTCAGGCGTACGACTTCACTCCCCCGGACTACGACGAGCTGCTCCGGGTGATCCGTGGCGACGGGCCGTGCAACCGGCAGCGACTCGCCCACCGGCGGGCCGCGCACGCCGCCGGCGGCTGGGTCCGCGAGGCGTCCCGGGCGTACGCGGAGAAGCAGGCCGGCCGGCGGAAAGCCGGCGTCGCGACGGCGGGAGTGGGCGCTCCGCCGGTCGGAGCGGGTGCCGGATGAGCGGCGAACCGGTCCGGACCCCGCCCACCCCGCTGTGGGAGGTCTTCATCAGGTCCCGGCGCGGGCTTGCCCACACCCACGTCGGCAGCCTGCACGCGCCGGACGCGACGCTCGCCCTGCGGCACGCCCGCGACCTGTACACCCGCCGGCAGGAAGGCGTCTCCATCTGGGTGGTACCGGCGGAGTCGATCACCGCGTCCAGCCCCGACGAGAAGGACGCGTTCTTCGACCCGGCGGCCGACAAGGTCTACCGGCACCCGACGTTCTACCAGGTGCCGGACGGAGCGCGGCACCTGTGACCACGACACCCCCCGACCAGTTGCTCTGCTGGGCCGACGACGCGTTGATCACCGCCCAACGGCTCGCCGCCTGGTGCGCCCGCGCCCCCGAACTGGAGGAGGACGTCGCCCTCACCAACATCGCGCTCGACCAGCTCGGCGTGGCCCGGCTGCTGCTGTCGTACGCCGCCGAGCAGCCCACCCCCGATGCGGTGCCGGCCGCGCCGGCCGACCGGCCGGTCACCGAGGACACCCTGGCCTTTCTCCGCTCCGACCAGGAGTTTCGCAACTGCCTGCTGGTGGAGCTGCCGGACGACGACTACGCGATGACCATCGGCAAGCTGCTGTTCCTCGCCGCGTACCAGGTCCGGCTCTACGCCGTGCTGAGTGCCGGCGCCGACCAGCGGCTCGCCGCGATCGCCGGCAAGGCGGCCAAGGAGTCCACCTACCATCTCGACCACGCGCGGCTGTGGACCCTGCGGCTCGGCGACGGCACCGAGGAGTCGCACCGCCGCATGCAGTACGCGGTCGACGAACTCTGGCCGTACACCTATGAGCTGGTCGCCCCGGTGCCCGGCAGCGACCTGGCTGACCTGCGGTCCGACTGGCTCGCCACGGTCGGTCCCATCCTTGCCGAAGCGACCCTGGCCGCGCCTGGTGGCGGCTGGCGGCCCGGCGGCGGTCGGCTGGGCCGGCACACCGAACATCTGTCGTACCTGCTGGCCGAGATGCAGGTGGTGCACCGGGCCCACCCGGGTGCGCGATGGTGACCGGCCGCCCGGCAGCCGCTGGCGAGGCCAGCCCGGTTGCCGGTGTCGACAGCTCGGCCGCTGGCGGGGTCGGGTCGGCAGCCCGGGCGGCGGTCGAAGCCGTCGTCGACCCGGAGATCCGCGTACTCACCATCGCCGAGCTCGGCATCCTCCGTGCCGTCGAGGTCACCGAGGCCACCGGCGCGGTCAGGGTGACGGTCACTCCCACTTACAGCGGGTGCCCGGCGATGGAGCTGATCCGGGCCGAGATCCGGGCGGCGCTGCACCGGTCCGGCTTCACCGACGTCGTGGTCGTCACCGAACTGGCGCCCGCGTGGAGCACCGACTGGATCACCGAGGCGGGCCGGCACAAGCTCGCCGCCGCCGGGATCGCCCCACCTGCGTCAGCCACCACCGGTCCAGTACCCGTCCCGTTGGCCGTACGCTGCCCGGCCTGCGGCTCACCGCGCACCGAGCAGCTGAGCCGATTCGGTGCCACGGCCTGCAAGGCGCTGTGGCGGTGCCAGGACTGCACCGAGCCGTTCGAGCAGATGAAGGCGTTCTGATGGCGGTGACGATCAGCCGACCGGCGCGCCGACGCCCGGTGTTCCATCCACTCCCGGTCGCCGATGTCGACCAGCTCACCGCCGACGCCGTGGCGGTCACCTTCGCCGTACCACCCGAGCTGCGCGACGCGTACCGGTTCCAGGCCGGACAGCACTTGACCGTACGGCTGGTCGACCCGGCCGGCGGCCCGGAGGTCCGCCGCTCGTACTCCATCTGCTCGACCCCGGCGGAGCTCGCCGACCACGGCCGGCTGCGAATCGGCGTGCGGCACGTCGCCGGTGGCGCCTTCTCCGGGTACGCGGTGCGCCAACTTGCCGCCGGGACCACCGTTGAGGTGATGCCGCCGCTCGGGCATTTCACCACCGGGTTCGAGCCGGGCCGCAGCCGGTACTACGGCGCGCTGGCCGCCGGCTCCGGCATCACCCCGGTGTTGTCCCTGCTCGCCACCGGGTTGGCCACCGAGCCGGGCAGCCGGTTCACGCTCGTCTTCGGCAACCGGTCCGCGCACACCGTGATGTTCGCCGACGAGATCGCCGACCTGAAGGACCGGTACCCGGACCGGCTGCAGGTGGTGCACGTGCTGTCCCGCGAGACGCAGGACGCGGAGCTGCTCACCGGGCGGATCGACGCCGCCCGGTTCGGCCGGTTGCTGGACACCGTGGTGCCGGGACACCAGGTGGACGAATGGTTCCTCTGCGGACCGTACGCGCTGGTGATGACGGCCCGGCAGGTGCTCGCCGAGCGGGGCGTGCCGGACGAGGCCGTACACAGCGAACTCTTTCACGCCGGGGACGCGCGGCCGGCCGGCGCCGACGCGGTCACCGATGTCGACGCGGCACCAGGCACCGATCCGGCCGGCACCGAGGTGACCGTACTGCTCGACGGCCGGGCGTCGACGGTGCGGACGCGGCCGGAGGAGCGGGTGCTCGACGCGGCCCTACGAGTCCGGGCCGAGCTACCGTACGCCTGCAAGGGCGGGGTCTGCTCCACCTGCCGGGCGAAGATCGTCGACGGCGCGGTGACGATGGCCCGCAACTATGCCCTGGAGCCGGACGAGCTGGCGGCCGGTTACGTGCTTACCTGCCAGTCGACGCCCACCACGCCGACGCTCACCGTCGACTACGACGCCTGACTGTCGACTACGACGCCTGGCGTGAGTCACGGGGATGATCGTCGACCGAGCTGGTCGAGCAGTTGGCGGGCCTGCTGGTGGGAGGTGAGCCGGACGAACCGCAGACGGCGCCACTGGGGGTCGGCCGAAGCGGCCTGGAGGCGGCTCCGGTAACGGGCGTGCTGTTGCCAGGCCCAGACAATGATCGACTCTGCCGGATCGAGGCTGAACACGTTCGACCAGCGTTCCCGGTTGCCGTTCCACAGCTCCACCCGGCGCGCCGCACGGCGCACCGTACGTCGGACGATCTGCTGCATCACCTGCCGGCGCGGCAGGTCGAACCAGATCACCGTTTCGGTCCGCTGCCAGATCAGGTCGCGCACCGTCGAGTAGTTGCCGTCCACCACCCAGCCGTCGCCGGAGACTGCGGCCGCCACCCGTTCCCGGAACTGCGGCGTCGGCGTCGGCTGCCAGTCCTGCTGGTGGAACAGGGCGTCCAACTCGATGTGCGGCACACCGAGCCGTACGGCCAACTCGGCGGCCAGAGTGGACTTACCTGAGCCTGGTGCCCCCATGACCGACACCCGTCGCATGGATGCAGGCTAGCGTCAGGAGACCACCTTGGCACTGGCTTCGGAGGGCTGCTCGACGTGGGCGGTCCGCTGCTCGGGAATCGACGGTGCGCTCAACGTGACCTCGACCGTCTTTCGGGTGCCCCATCCGGTCTTCCAGCAGGTGACCACGCCGTACCACCGGGCGGCGCGCAGTACCAGCATCGCCCAGAGCACTGCGACCGGGGCGAGCGTCCAAGTCCCCAACTGGTACGCCGCCGACTGGTCGGACCGGCGGATCGCCAGGTAGCGGAGGCACTGTGCGTAGCCGATCGCCATTGGCACACAGATGAGCCAGGGTAACGCGGCCAGCGAGGGCTCCCGGATCGGTTGTACCACCGCGATGGTCAGGAACAGTGCGGTGGACAGTAGCGTCGTCGCCCATCGAATCAGGTGTAGCCAGTACGCCCACGACCGCAACGGCAGGTATCGCATCCGCCACAGTGACCGGATGAACGATCCGCGCATCCAGCGGATGAACATCCGCATGAAGTGGCCGGTCTGCTCCGGCATCAGCGCGAAGGCGAACGCGCTGGGCTGTTGCACGGTTCGGCCGCGCAGCATGGCGAACAGGGTCAGCATCGAGTCGTCGCTGAACGGCACCCGACGTCCTGCGAACCTTTCATGCAGATAGCTGTCCAGATTGTCGCGGATCACCTGGCCTCGGTAGACGGCGATGGGCCCCGAGTTGACCCAGACCGCGCCGAACACCGACAGGCTGGACCGATCGGTCAGCTGGCCGGTGACGAACCACAGGTCGGTGAACCGGGTCAGGAACGACGCGTGAACATTGGCTGCCATCACGATCCCGGCGACGGACTGCACCGTCTGATCAGCGAGGGGTTTGAGTAGCTCGTTGAGTGTTTCCGGGTCGCTGATCGTGTCCGAGTCGACCGTCCAGTACACATCCGCGTCCGGCGCCTGGCCGACCCCGGCCGCCTGCGCGTGTCTCTTGCCGGCATTGTCCTGGCGCAGCCATACCGGCCGGATGCCACTGTCGCTGGCTGCCCGCTGAAACCAGATGCGGGTCTCGGCGTACCCGACGTCGCCGGTGGTGGAGCCGTCATCCACCACGACGATCGTCTGCGGCCGTCGTCGTTGACCGATCATGGACTCGAGGCATGCGCGCAGCGCGGCGGGGTCCTCGTTGTACGCGGGGACCAACGCGGCCACGTCCAGCGTGTCGAGGAGCCGCTGTCTGGCCGGGCCAACCTGGTAGGGCTGGTTGAGGTAGGCAAATCCCAGCTGCCACACCAGCAGTCCGTACATCAGGATGTAGATCGCCGCGAACTGATGCCCGTTGCCTGCGCTGAGTAAACCGATTGCTGCAAACGCGTGGTGGGCCGCCCATACCGCAACTGCCGCCAGAAGGAATGCTGCGGCGGTGAGGATCCGGCCCCTGACGAGGGCCGCGGTCATCGATGGGCGGCGGAGCGACCTCGACGGAACGACAACCGGATGAGAACCGCTCCGATGATGATCATGACTGCTGCGGTGACTGCCATCATGAGTGGCAGTGGCAGGCTGAGCTGCCCGAGACCGGCCACACCACCGAGGGTGACCGCAAGGTTCGCGCCGGTCCGCGGCAGGGAATCACCTGACATGACGTTGTCTCCTTGACTGCGGGCGGATAGGGGGATTTTGCGCACGAGGGTTCGCCGAGATCGGTATTCGGCGGCACGTTCGGACGGGGGTCCGGTTGATGTATGGGAGACGGAGACCCGACTGGCTGTTGTGATGCCGGCCGAAGGCGGTGACCGGGCGGTGCCTGGTTCGGCCGCAGCCAAGAGTAGTTGCGTCGGCGACAAAGCGCTAGATGCATCATCGCCTGTGAATCACATGACAAACGTGAGTTCATCTGCGTTGCGATCGCATTTCTGAATGCTCTTCGTGACTCATTCTCGGGTTTGTTCACGTTATGCGGCCTGGCCCATACGAGTTGCGAGTCGGCCGGTCAATCGATCGTTCCGCTCTGCTTGGCCGAACCGCCGACAGCGGGAGCACCGGCCAGCGGTCGACGATGGATCAGCCCCTGGGCGGCCAGGGCCGCTGCCGCAGCAGCCAGCGGCAGGGCCGGCAACGCGTACCGGGGCTCGTACATGCCGATCGCCACGGTGAACACGGCCAACCCTGGGCCGGCGACCACCAGCAGTACGGTGTCGAGCCGGATCCAGCCGGCGACCCGCCGTCCGGCGGCCAGCGCCGCGACGGTCAGCAGCACCGCCAACGACATCACCACCGGGATGCCCCGGGTCCAGCTGCCGTACTGGTGCAGTGCCCGGGTCAGCGGGGTGGCCGGGTCCGCGACGACCGGCTCGGCGACCGCTGCCTGGTATCCGGTGGACGCCTGGGCTGGCGGACAGCTCTGCTCGACGCGTACGTCGGCGGAGCGGAACCGGACCGGCGGCACCAGCCGCTGCCGCAGGCACTCGTTCATCGGCCCGAGGTACAGACCGGGGACGAAGTGTGCCGCGCTCTCCCGGCCGACCGTCGCGAGGTAGTCGCCGGGCTGCTGGCTGATCACCGACCGGGAGAAGCTGGTCAGCACCTGGGCGCCCTCCGAGGTGTACACCCAGTCGCCGAGTCGGGCCGGCCGCCGCCAGAAGAACGCGTCGGCCCGGTCCCAGCGCTGGTCGGGCGGCTGGTCGGGGCAGGCGATTCGCTCCTCGTCGGTCAGCTCGATGCGGTCGCAGTCGGCGATCATCGCGGCCCGGCCGTACAGGGCGGTGCCGCTCTGCGCGCTGTAGACGCTCTGCCGGTCGCCGATCCAGACCATCACCATGACGTACGGCACGCCGAAGGCGAGCAGGTAGCCCAGCACCGGCCGCCAGCCGACCCGACGTACCACCAGATAGCCGGCGAGCAGCACGGCCACCGGCAGCGCGGTGGGTTTGGTCACCCAGGCGACGGCGATCAGCCCGCCAGACGCGACGGCCGCCACCGGACCGGGGCGGGGCGACCAGAGCAGCGCCCCGACGGCGGCGGCGAACAGCACCATGAACATCAGGTCGGGCAGCAGGTAGTGCCCCATGGTGAGGACCAGGGAGTCGAAGATCAGCGGTACGGCGGCCAGGGTGGCCAGCCAGCGGACCACGCCCCGGCGCAGCAGCAGGGCGTACAGGCCGACGGCGAGCAGCAGGCCGAGCAGGTGTTGCACGGCTGCGACGGCGGCGAGCGTCCGGATCTGCTGTAGCGCGGACAGCAGCAGCACGTAGCCGATCGGCCGGTTCGGGTGCGGCTCCAGCGGCTGCTGCAGCATCAGCAGGTACTCGCCGCTGTCGCCGTGGAACCAGAACGCCGGCTGATACGCGACCAGGTAGGCGATCCGCAGTCCGAAACCGGCGGCGAGCAGGATCACCAGGGGCAGGTGGCGGCGCAGTGGCGTCATCCGGTCGCTCTGCCCCTCCCTCGACATGGCAGTACGCTTCATGCGTGACTACCAGCCGGGAGATCGACAGCATCCTGCAGCGTGGCGCCGACGGTGGGCGGATCTCCGCCGAGGAGGCGCTGCTGATCTACACCGAAGCGCCGTTCCACGCCCTCGGCGAGGCCGCGGACGCGGTGCGCCGTCGCCGGTACCCGGACAACGTCGTGACGTATCTGATCGATCGCAACATCAATTACACCAACGTCTGCGTCACCGCGTGTCGTTTCTGCGCTTTCTACCGGGCGCCCAAGCACGCCGAGGGCTGGGCCCACCCAATCGAGGAGATTCTGCGTCGCTGCGGCGAGGCGGTCGAGCTGGGCGCTACCCAGGTGATGCTCCAGGGTGGCCACCATCCCGATTTCGGGGTGGAGTACTACGAGCAGCTGTTCGGCGCGGTCAAGGCGGCGTACCCCCGGTTGGTGATCCACTCGATCGGGCCGAGCGAGATCCTGCACATGGCGAAGGTGTCCGACGTCTCGCTGGACGAGGCGATCACCCGGATCAAGGCCGCCGGGCTGGACTCGATCGCCGGCGCTGGCGCCGAGATGCTGCCGGACCGACCCCGTCGGGCGATCGCCCCCCTCAAGGAGTCCGGGGCGCGCTGGCTGGAGGTCATGGAGCTGGCGCACCGGCACGGCATCGAGTCGACCGCCACGATGATGATGGGCACCGGGGAGACCAACGCGGAGCGGATCGAGCATCTGCGGATGATTCGGGACGTCCAGGACTCCACCGGTGGTTTCCGGGCGTTCATTCCCTGGACCTATCAGCCGGAGAACAACCATCTCAAGGGCCGCACCCAGGCGACGACCCTGGAGTATCTACGGATGATCGCGGTCTCCCGGCTCTTTTTCGACCAGGTGGCGCATCTGCAGGCGTCCTGGCTGACCACCGGCAAGGACGTCGGGCAGTTGGCGCTGCACATGGGGGTCGACGATCTCGGTTCGATCATGCTGGAGGAGAACGTGATCTCCTCAGCCGGTGCCCGGCACCGGTCGAACCTGCACGAGCTGATCTGGATGATCCGTTCGGCGGGCCGGATCCCCGCCCAGCGGGACACCGAGTACCACCACCTCGCTGTGCACCGTGATCCGGCGGACGACCCGACCGACGAGCGGGTGGTGTCGCACTTCTCGTCGATCGCGTTGCCCAATGGCGGGGCCCGCCGCGATTTGCCGCTGGTCGACGCGCGTTGACTGACCGGACGTGCACTGACCGGCCCGGATTCGTCCGATCGGGTGGCTGGTGAGGCCGACCAGTCAGCCCTTCTCGGCTGGCGGGTGGGCCGGTGGTCGGCCGGTCGTGGCGGGCAGCGCTGTCGATGCGGCGAGTTGGCGCGAACCTTAGGCCAAGGGGCCATAACGTGTTGATCACGAGGGGCGCGAAGCTTGCCGTCGGCCGCTAACGTCCTCGTCAACAACGTTCCGGCAGCCGCCCGCGCCGCGACGCCGTCCCCTTGGTCGTCGCAGGTCACGTCCCCTGATGGCGGTGGTCGCCGGAGCCGTACTCCAGCGGTCCGAGGGGGCCGTCTACATAACGCACGGCAGTACGGGCGAGGTGGTTCAACCCACCTCGCCCGTACTGTATGTGGCCTCGGTCACCCTTGCCGCCGGCCCCGCGCCGCAGGTCGGGACGGGCGACTGGCAAAGTGGTCGGGCGTGACTGACATCCCGCCGCCGGTCCGCGCCGGCCTGGACAAGCAGCCGGCCGAGGTCGCCGCGATGTTCGACGGCGTGGCCGGCCGGTACGACCTGACCAACACGGTGATCTCCTTCGGCCAGGACCGACGGTGGCGCCGCGCCACCCGGGCGGCGCTCGACCTGCTTCCCGGCGACCGGGTGCTCGACGTCGGCGCCGGCACCGGGGTCTCCACCGCCGAACTCGGCCGGGGCGGGGTGTGGGCCGTCGGTTCGGACATCTCGCTCGGCATGCTGCGGGCCGGCCGCCGGGCCCGTCCACAGGTGCCACTGCTCGCCGGGGACGCCCTGGCGTTGCCGTTCCGGGACGCCAGCTTCGACGCGGTGACCATCTCGTTCGCGCTGCGCAACGTGGTCGACACCGACGCCGCGCTGGCCGAGTTGGCCCGGGTGACCCGGCCCGGCGGGCGGCTGGTGGTGTGCGAGTTCAGTCAGCCGACCAGTCCCGCCTTCCGGACGCTCTACCTGTCCTATCTGATGCGGTCGTTGCCGGCGGTGGCCCGTGCGGTGGCGAGCAACCCGGATGCGTACGTCTATCTGGCCGAGTCCATCCGGCAGTGGCCGGACCAGGCGGCGCTCGCCGGGCGGATCGCGGCGGCGGGGTGGCGGTCGGCGCAGTGGCGCAATCTCACCGGTGGGATCGTGGCGCTGCACCGCGCCACCCGGCGGTAGCGCCGTGCCACCGGAAAGTAGCGCCGTGCGGCCGTACGTCGGATCCGGGTGTTCGGGCGACGGGCGGTCACTCCTCGGTGTCCGTCAATGGGTGATTTCGGGTCGTCGGTCACCCGCCGAGGTCGCTACCTCGCAGGGTTAGGGTCGCCTAACCGATTGCCGCCCTGTTAACGGTTCTAGACTCACCTGCGAGACGGCTTGTGAAGCATTTCACGAGCGACTGAGAGGCGAACGGGAGGTGGCTGTGAGCGAGACCGAAGCCGATGTGATCGTCGTCGGGGCGGGCCCCGGCGGTTCCGCGACCGCCTTCCACCTCGCCCGGCACGGCGTACGGGTGCTCCTGCTGGAGAAGACCACCTTTCCCCGGGAGAAGGTCTGTGGTGACGGGCTCACGCCCCGTGCCGTCAAGCAGTTGATCAAGTTGGGTGTCGACACCTCGCCCGAGGCCGGCTGGCTGCGCAACCGCGGCCTGCGGGTGATCGGCGGCGGCATCCGGCTCGAGCTCGACTGGCCGGACCTGGCCAGCTTCCCCAACTACGGCCTGGTCCGGACCCGACTGGACTTCGACGACCTGCTGGCCCGACAGGCGGTCGAGGCGGGAGCGGTGCTGCACACCGGCACCAACGTGGTGGCTCCGGTACTGGACGCCACCGGGCGGGCGGTCGGCGTGACCGCCGAGGTCGGCCCGGACAAGCAGCCGGCCACCTTCCATGCCCCGTTGATCGTCGCCGCGGACGGGGTGTCCGGCCGGTTCCCGCTCGCCATGGGGCTGGCCAAGCGCGAGGACCGGCCGATCGGGGTCGCGGTCCGACGGTACTACCGGTCGCCGGCGCGGCACCGGGACGAGTACCTGGAGTCCTGGCTGGAGCTGCGCAGCCGGGAGGGCGGCGAAAAGCTGCTGCCCGGCTACGGCTGGATCTTCGGCATGGGCGACGGCCGGGTCAACGTCGGCCTGGGCGTGCTCAACTCGTCCAGCGCCTTCGGCAAGACCAACTACCGGCGGATGCTGACCGACTGGCTGGGCAGCACGCCACCGGACTGGGGGCTGGCCGACGAGGCCAACGCCGACGGCCCGACCCTCGGCGCGGCCCTGCCGATGGGCTTTAACCGGGTCCCGCACTACACCCGGGGAGTTCTGCTGGTCGGTGACTCCGGCGGTATGGTCAACCCGTTCAACGGCGAAGGCATCGCGTACGCGATGGAGTCCGGTGAGCTGGCCGCCGAGGTGGCGGTGCAGGCGTTGGCCCGGCCGGCCGGCGCCGACCGGGAGCGGGCGCTGGCGCACTACCCGAACGAGCTGAAGGCCCGCTACGGCGGCTACTACCGGCTCGGGAACATCTTCGTGAAGATGATCGGCAACCCACAAATCATGCGAATCGCTACCAAGCACGGCATGCCGCATCCGACACTGATGCGGTTCGTGCTGAAGCTGCTGGCGAACCTGACCGATCCGCGTGGCGGGGACGCGATGGACCGGATGATCAACGCGATGACCAAGGTGGCTCCGGCCGTGTGACGCCGCCGGCATCACCCCCGGGCCGTCGGCCCACCGCAGTAGTCGCCAGGATGGGGCAACGACGCCCGGTCCCGGCGGGAGACATCACAGATCGCTGAAACTGACCGCGGGCAGGGAAGGACGAGCAGGAGAAGCCCATGTCGCTCTCGCCTTACATACCCATCGTCGGGGTGTTCGCCCTCGCCTCGGCCTTCGCGCTGTTCTCGGTGGCGGCCGCCCGGCTGGCCGGGCCGCTGCGCTACAACCGGGCCAAGCTCGAAGCGTACGAGTGTGGGATCGAGCCCAGCCCGGAGCCGGTCGGCGGCGGTCGGATCCCGATCAAGTTCTATCTGACCGCGATGATGTTCATCATCTTCGACATCGAGATCATCTTCCTGATCCCGTGGGCGGTCTCGCTGGACCCGCTCGGCGCGTTCGGCTACGTCGCGGTCTCGCTGTTCATCGTCGCCGTCTCGGTCGCCTACGTGTACGAGTGGCGGCGCGGCGGGCTCGACTGGGACTGACGGAGGAACCATGGGAATCGAGGAGAAACTCCCCGCCGGCGTACTGCTCACCTCGGTGGAGAAGCTGGTCAACTGGTCCCGCAAGACCTCCGTCTGGGGGGCGACCTTCGGACTGGCCTGCTGCGCGATCGAAATGATGGCGGCCGGTGCCCCGCACTACGACATGGGTCGCTGGGGCATGGAGGTGTTCCGGGCCTCGCCGCGGCAGGCGGACCTGATGATCGTCGCCGGCCGGGTCAGTCAGAAGATGGCCCCGGTGCTGCGGCAGATCTACGACCAGATGGCCGAGCCCCGCTGGGTGTTGTCGATGGGGGTCTGTGCCTCCAGCGGCGGCATGTTCAACAACTACGCCATCGTGCAGGGCGTGGACCACGTGGTGCCGGTCGACATGTACCTGCCCGGCTGCCCGCCCCGCCCGGAGATGCTCATCGACGCGGTCCTCAAGCTGCGGGAGAAGATCGGCCACGAGCCGCTCGGCCCGAACGGCCGCAGGATGCTGGAGGCCCGCCGGGCCCGCGGTGACGTGCCGGTGGTCGCGCCCGGGGCGATGCCATCGTCGTACCGCTCCGACAAGGCCCGCCGGGCCGAGTGGGAGCAGGCCGTCCGGGAGGGCCGCGAGGAGCAGCTGCGGATCGAGAACTGGATGAAGGCCCAGAACCACCTGCACGCCCGGGAGCGGCTGAAGTGATTCCCGCGTCGACCAGCGAAAGGACGATCCAGTGACCGGGCCCACCAACGCGCCCAGTGAGCAGCCGGGCGGTGGCGTACCCGCCGCCGCCCCGCCGGTCGGGGCGACCAGCGGCGCGCCGGCCGAGTTCCCGCCGGCCAGCGGGGCCGGCCGGGGAATGTTCGGCATCCAGGGCTCCGGCGACACGTCCGGCTTCGGCGGCCTGGTCCGCCGCCGGTCCAGCGTGGCCGGCAGCGAACGGCCGTACGGCGGCTACTTCGACGAGGTGTGCGACGCCCTCGAGGAGGCGTACCCGGCCTTCGCCGACGCGATCGAAAAGGTCGTGGTCGACCGGGGTGAGCTGACCCTGCACATCAAGCCGGAGCGGATTGCCGAGGTCTGTCGGGTGATGCGCGACGACGAGGCGCTGCGCTTCGAACTCTGCTCCTCGGTGTCCGGGGCGGACTACCTGGGTGCCGACGAGCGTCGGCTGCACGTCGTCTACCAGCTGACCTCGATGACCTACCGGCGCCGGGTCCGGCTGGAGGCGGCGGTCACCGCCGAGGATCCGCACCTGCCGAGCGTCACCGCCGTCTACCCGACCGCCGACTGGCAGGAACGGGAGACGTACGACATGTTCGGGGTGATCTTCGACGGCCACCCGGCGCTGACCCGGATCCTGATGCCGGACGACTGGGAGGGCCACCCGCAGCGCAAGGACTACCCGCTGGGCGGTGTCCCGGTGGAGTACAAGGGTGCCGAGATCCCACCGCCGGACAAGCGGAGGAGCTACCAATGACGGCCGGATACGCAACCGAACGCGAGACCGACGAGGGCAAGGTCTTCACCGTCACCGGTGGCGACTGGGACACCGTGGTCGGCGGTACGGACCCGCTCACCGACGAGCGGATCATCGTCAACATGGGGCCGCAGCACCCGTCCACCCACGGGGTGCTGCGCCTGGTGCTGGAGCTGGAGGGGGAGACCGTCCGGGAGGCTCGGACGGTCGTCGGCTACCTGCACACCGGGATCGAGAAGAACCTCGAGTACCGCAACTGGGTGCAGGGCACCACGTTCGTCACCCGGATGGACTACCTGGCGCCGATCTTCAACGAGACGGCGTACAGCCTGGCGGTGGAGAAGCTGCTCGGGATCACCGACGACGTCACCGAGCGGGCGAACACCATCCGGGTGCTGATGATGGAGCTCAACCGGATCTCCTCGCACCTGATCTGGCTGGGCACCACCGGCCTGGAGCTCGGCGCGATCTCGATCATGCTGTACTGCTTCCGGGAGCGCGAGTACATCCTGGAGATCTTCGAACTGGTCTCCGGGCTCCGGATGAACATGGCCTACGTGCGGCCCGGCGGGGTCGCCCAGGACGTGCCGGACGAGGCGATCGCCAAGATCCGCGAATTCCTCAAGGTGATGCCGAAGCGGCTCAAGGAGTACGAGGACCTGCTCTCCGGGCAGCCGATCTGGCTGGAGCGGACGCAGAACGTCGCGGTGCTCGACGTCACCGGCTGCCTCGCGCTGGGCGTCACCGGGCCGGTGCTCCGCTCCGCCGGGCTGGCCTGGGACCTGCGCAAGACCATGCCGTACTGCGGCTACGAGGACTACGAGTTCGACGTGCCGACCACGCCGACCGCCGACGTCTGGGGCCGTTACCTGGTCCGGATGGCCGAGATGCGCGAGTCGCTGAAGATCATCGAGCAGGCGTTGGACCGGCTGAAGCCCGGTCCGATCATGGTCGCCGACAAGAAGATCGCCTGGCCGGCGCAGTTGGCCATCGGCGTGGACGGCATGGGCAACTCGCTGGAGCACGTCGCCAAGATCATGGGCCAGTCGATGGAGTCGCTGATCCATCACTTCAAGCTGGTGACCGAGGGCTTCCGGGTGCCGCCCGGCCAGGTGTACGTCGGCATCGAGTCGCCCCGCGGCGAGTTGGGCGTGCACGCCGTCTCCGACGGCGGCACCAGGCCGTACCGGGTGCACTACCGCGAACCGAGCTTCGTCAACCTCCAGGCGATCCCGGCCATGGCCGAAGGCGGGCTGCTCGCCGACGTGATCGCCGGGGGCGCCTCGTTGGACCCCGTGATGGGTGGGTGTGACCGCTGATGGGCTTCAGTCAGGAAACGCACGACCGGGCCCGGGAGATCATCGCCCGCTACCCGGCGGACCGCTCCCGGTCGGCACTGCTGCCACTGCTGCACCTGGTGCAGTCCGAGGAGGGCTACGTCTCGCCGGCCGGCGTCGAGTTCTGCGCCGAAGCGCTGGGCATCAACAAGGCCCAGGTCAGCGCAGTCGCCACCTTCTACACCATGTACAAGCGCCGGCCCACCGGTGACTGGCTCGTCAGCGTCTGCACCAACACCATGTGCGACGTACTCGGCGGCCAGCGGGTCTACGACGCGCTCAGCGAGCACCTCGGTGTCGGGCACGAGGAGACCACCGCCGACGGCACCATCACCCTGGAGCACGCCGAGTGCCTGGCCGCCTGCGACTACGGCCCGGTGATGACGGTCAACTACGACTTCTTCGACAAGGTCGACCCGGACGTCGCGCTCGGCGTTGTCGAGGAGTTGCGCGCCGGCGGCCGCCCGGCACCCACCCGGGGTGCCCGGCTGTGCACGCTGAAGGAGATGTCGCTGCAGCTGGCCGGCTTCTCCGACACCCGCGAGGGCGCGGTCGCCGACGGACCGGCCGGCGATGCCACGCTGCGCGGCCTGCGGCTGGCCCAGCAGCACGGCGTCTCGGTCGCCGGCTTCGACCCGAACACACCGATCAGCGGCGACACCCCCGCCCCGGCACCCAGCCGGCCGGCACCGGCGGCGACCGGCAGCACCGCCCCGGACGTCAAGGCACCGCAGGCCAAGTCGCCGGAGATCCGGGCCGCCGAGACCCGCGCCCCGGACGCGAAGACCCCGGCCCCGGATGCCCCCGGCACCACCGTGCCGACCGACCGGGCCGAGCCGGACAGCGACGCCGAGGCCGCCGAGTCGGCCGGCGCCGCCGCCAACCCGCCCGCCGGTGACGCCAAGCCGGCCGGCGACAACTCGCAGCCACAGCGCGGGTCGCTGCGGGACGCGCGCAGCGAGGAGGGCACCCGATGACCCAGCCGCGACCGGAAACCCTGCAGAAGCTGACCCCGGTGCTGACCAAGCGTTGGTTGTCACCGGACGCCTGGAAGATCGACGTCTACCAGCAGCTAGACGGCTACGCCGCGCTGCGCAAGGTGCTGACCGGTACGCCGGACGGCCGGGGCCGCGACGCCGACCCGGTGCACCCGGACGACCTGATCAAGCTGATCAAGGACTCCGGGCTGCGCGGCCGGGGCGGGGCCGGCTTCCCCACCGGCCTCAAGTGGGGGTTCATCCCACAGGGCGACGGCAAGCCGCACTACCTGGTGGTCAACGCCGACGAGGGCGAGCCGGGCACCTGCAAGGACCTGCCGCTGATGATGTACGACCCGCACTCGCTGGTCGAAGGCGTCATCATCGCCTCGTACGCGATCCGGGCCAGCCGCGCCTACATCTACATCCGGGGTGAGGCGGTGCACGCCGCCCGCCGGCTGCGCAACGCGGTCGACGAGGCATACCGGGCCGGCTACCTCGGCAAGGACATCCTCGGCTCCGGGTTCGACCTGGACCTGGTGGTGCACAGCGGGGCGGGTGCCTACATCTGCGGCGAGGAGACGGCACTGCTGGACTCCCTCGAAGGGTTCCGTGGCCAGCCCCGGCTGCGTCCGCCGTTCCCGGCCACCCACGGCCTGTACGCCTGCCCGACCGTGGTCAACAACGTCGGCACCATCTCCAGCGTGCCGTACATCGTGCTCGGTGGCGCCGCCTGGTGGAAGAGCATGGGTACGGAGAAGTCGTCCGGCCCGATGATCTACTCGCTGTCCGGCCGGATCGCCAACCCGGGGCAGTACGAGTGCTCGATGGGCATCACCCTGCGCGAGCTGATTGAGCTGGCCGGCGGGATGCAGCCCGGTCACGAGCTGCGGTTCTGGACGCCCGGCGGTTCGTCGACCCCGCTGCTCACCGCCGAGCACCTGGACGTACCGCTGGATTTCGAAGGGGTGGCCGGCGCCGGCTCGATCCTCGGCACCACCGCCACCCAGATCTTCTCCGACCAGGACTGTCCGGTGTACGCCACCTACCGGTGGCTGGAGTTCTACCACCACGAGTCGTGCGGCAAGTGCACCCCGTGCCGGGAGGGCAACTACTGGATGGTGCGGGTCTTCCGGCGGATCCTCGCCGGTCAGGGCACCCACGAGGACCTGGACACCCTGCTCGACACCTGCGACAACATCCTCGGCCGCTCGTTCTGCGGCCTCGGCGACGGCGCGACCAGCTCGGTGACGTCCTCGCTGAAGTACTTCAAGCAGGACTACCTCGACTACATCGAGGGCCGCACGGCACCGAAGCTGTCGGAGAAAGCATTGGTAGGTGCGCACTAATGGCAGAGGTAGCCAAGACCACCGAGACGGTGACGTTGACCATCGACGGTGTCGAGGTCACCGCGCCCAAGGGCGCACTGTTGATCCGGGTGGCCGAGAAGCTGGGCATCGAGATCCCCCGGTTCTGCGATCACCCGCTGCTCGCCCCGGCCGGCGCCTGCCGGCAGTGCCTGGTCGACGTGGAGGGGCAGCGTAAACCGGTCGCCTCCTGCACCCAGACCGTCGCCGACGGCATGGTGGTCCGCACCCAGCTCACCTCCGAGGTGGCCAAGAAGGCCCAGCAGGGGATCATGGAGCTGCTGCTGGTCAACCACCCGCTCGACTGCCCGATGTGCGACAAGGGTGGCGAGTGCCCGCTGCAGAACCAGGCGATGTCCACCGGCCGGCCGGACTCCCGCTTCCACGAGCACAAGCGGGAGTACCCGAAGCCCGTCGAGATCTCCACCCAGGTGCTGCTGGACCGCGAGCGCTGCGTGCTCTGCCAGCGCTGCACCCGGTTCTCCGAGGAGATCGCCGGCGACGCATTCATCGACCTGATGGACCGCTCCTCCGGCGAGCAGATCAACGTCTACCGGGACGAGGCGTTCGGCGCCGAACCGACGCCGGACGGTGAAGGCGACGGCGACGTGCCGTTCAACTCCTACTTCTCCGGCAACACGGTGCAGATCTGCCCGGTCGGCGCGCTCACCGGTGCCCAGTACCGGTTCCGGGCCCGCCCGTTCGACCTGGTCTCCTCGCCGAGCGTCTGTGAGCACTGCTCGGCCGGCTGCGCGCAGCGTACCGACCACCGGCGCGGCAAGGTGATGCGCCGGCTGGCCGGCGACGACCCGGCGGTCAACGAGGAGTGGAACTGCGACAAGGGCCGGTGGGGGTTCCGCTACGCCACCGCCACCAACCGGCTCACCACCCCGCTGGTCCGCGACGCCGGCACCGGTGAGCTGCGCGAGGCGTCCTGGAGCGAGGCCCTTGCGGTCGCCGCCGACGGGCTGCGCAACGCCCGCGACGGGGCATACGGCGTCGGGGTGCTCACCGGCGGTCGGCTCACCGTCGAGGACGCCTACGCGTACGCCAAGTTCGCCCGGGTGGCGCTGCGCACCAACGACATCGACTTCCGGGCCCGACCGGTCACCGGTGCCGCCGGCTCCACCGAGGAGGCCGATTTCCTGGCCGCCCGGGTGGCCGGCAACTCCGACGTCACCTACGCCGACATCGAGCGGGCCCCGGTGGTGGTGATCGCCGGGCTGGAGCCGGAGGAGGAGTGCCCGATCCTCTTCCTGCGGCTACGCAAGGCGTACACCAAGAAGGGGCTGCGGGTGATCGCCCTGGCCCCGTACCTGAGCCGGGGCCTGGAGAAGCTGGGCGCCACGTTGGTGCCGACCGTGCCCGGCGACGAGGCGCGGCTGCTCACCGAGGACCGCGCGGTCACCGAGGCGCTCGGCCGGTCCGGCGCGATCCTGCTCGTCGGCGAGCGGCTGGCCACCGTACCCGGTGGGTTGTCGACCGCCGGCGCGGTCGCCGAGCGGGCCGGCGCGAAGCTGGCCTGGGTGCCGCGGCGGGCCGGCGACCGGGGCGCGGTCGACGCCGGCTGCCTGCCGAACCTGCTGCCCGGCGGCCGTCCGGTCGCCGACGCGGCCGCGCGGGCGGAGCTGACCGGGGCCTGGGACATCGGTGCCGGGACCATTCCGTCCGAGCCTGGCCGCGACGTCGACGCGATCGTCGCGGCGACCGCCGCCGGCAAGATCGGCGCGCTGGTCGTCGCCGGGGTCGACCCAGCCGATCTGGCCGACCCGCGGCTCGCCGAGCAGGCCCTCGACGCGGTGCCGTTCCTGGTCAGCCTGGAGATCCGGCACAGCGCGGTGACCCGCCGCGCGGACGTGGTCCTGCCGGTGGCGCCGGCGGTGGAAAAGGCCGGCAGCTACCTCGACTGGGAGGGCCGGCTGCGTACCTTCGAGGCGGTGCTGAACACCACCGCGATGGCCGACTCCCGGGTGCTCGACGCGCTCGCCGCCCAGCTCGGTGTCGCGCTCGGCACCGGCGAGGTGAACCTGATCCGCCGGGAGCTCGGCGCGCTGCCGGCCACCAAGGCGCAGCGTCCCGGGCTGCCGCTGGTCGACCCGACGGCACCGGCCCGCCCGGGTGCCGGCGAGGCGGTGCTGGCCACCTGGCACCACCTGATCGACCTCGGCACCCTCACCGACGGTGATCCCTACCTGGGTGGCACCGCACGGCCGCCGGTGGTCCGGCTGGCCAAGTCACTGGCCGGAGCGCTCGGGGTGGCCGACGGGGATCCGGTCACCGTCGGCACCGACCGGGGCGCGGTCACCCTGCCGGCGGCGGTCACCGATCTGCTGCCCGACGGGGTGGTCTGGCTACCGACGAACTCGCCCGGTTCGACGGTGCGCCGCAACCTCGGCGCGGTCTCCGGCGCACTGGTCAAGGTCAGCGCCGTCACCGGCTCGGACGGCACGGCTAGCGGCTCGGACGGCAACGGGCGGATCAGCCACAACGGCGCGACGAACCCGAACCTAGGGGGTCTGCGGTGAACCCACTGGCACAGGAACCGACGCTGTCCGACTTCGGGCTGGACCCCTGGTGGCTGATCCTGATCAAGGTGGTCTTCGCCTTTGTCTTCGGGCTGCTGGGCACCCTGCTCGGGGTCTGGTTCGAGCGGCGGGTGGTCGGCCGGATGCAGGTCCGCCCCGGCCCCAACCAGGCCGGCCCGTTCGGCCTGCTGCAGACCCTGGCCGACGGGCTGAAGATGGCCTTCAAGGAGGACATCCTCCCCAAGGCGTCGGACAAGGTGGTCTACTTCTTCGCCCCGACCATCTCGGTGATCTGCGCGGTCACCGCGCTGTCGGTCATCCCGTTCGGCCCGATGGTGAGCATCTTCGGCACCCGGACCCCGCTGCAGGTCACCGACGTGCCGGTGGCGGTGCTGGTGCTGCTGGCCTGCTCGTCGATGGGTGTGTACGGGCTGGTGCTCGGCGGCTGGGCGTCCGGGTCGACGTACCCGCTGCTCGGTGGCCTGCGCTCGACGGCGCAGGTGATCTCGTACGAGATCGCGCTCGGGTTGTCGGTGGTCGGCGTCTTCATGACCGCCGGCACCATGTCGACCAGCGGAATCGTCGCCGCCCAGTCCGGCGGTGACCTGTTCACCTCGATCGGTGGGTTCGACCTGTACGCCCCGGGCTGGTACGCGATCCTGCTGCTGCCCAGCTTCATCATCTTCTTCATCGCTGCGGTGGCGGAGACCAACCGGGCGCCGTTCGATCTGCCCGAGGCGGAGTCCGAGCTGGTCGCCGGGTACATGACCGAGTACAGCTCGCTGAAGTTCGCGTTGTTCATGCTCTCCGAGTACGTCGCCATGGTGACCATGTCGGCGGTGACGGTGACACTGTTCCTCGGCGGCTGGCGGGCCCCCTGGCCGATCAGCATCTGGGACGGGGCGAACAGCGGCTGGTGGCCGATGCTCTGGTTCATGGGCAAGGTGATCGCGCTGATCTTCGTCTTCGTCTGGCTCCGCGGCACCCTGCCCCGGCTGCGCTACGACCAGTTCATGCGGTTCGGCTGGAAGGTGCTGCTGCCGATCAACCTGGCCTGGATCCTGGCCCTCGGCGGGATCCGGGTGACCAGCGGCTGGGAGCGCAACGACCGGCTGATCGCGATCGGTATCCCGGTCGCCATCCTGCTCGCCGTGGTGATCTTCTGGCCGACGCGCAAGGAGCGGCCGGCGCCGACCCTGCAGGAGCAGGTCGACTCACGGCCACCGGGCAGCTTCCCGCTGCCCCCGATGGACCTGCAGGTCCCGCCCAGCCCACGGGCCAAGCGGGCGGTAGCCGAACGGGAGCCGGCCCAGGTCGGTCCCGCCACCGACGACAAGGAGGTGTGACGTGGGCGCGATCACGGGAACGTTCAAGGGCTTCGGGGTCACCTTCTCCCACATGTTCCGCAAGGTGGTCACCACCGACTACCCGTTCAAGCCGCCGGTGTCCGCGCCGCGCTACCACGGCCGGCACATCCTCAACCGGCACCCGGACGGGCTGGAGAAGTGCATCGGCTGTGAGCTGTGCGCCTGGGCCTGCCCGGCGGACGCGATCTACGTCGAGGGCGGCGACAACACCGAGGAACAGCGGTTCTCCCCGGGTGAGCGGTACGCCAGCACGTACCAGATCAACTACGCCCGGTGCATCTTCTGCGGGCTGTGCATCGAGGCCTGTCCGACCCGGTCGTTGACCATGAGCAACGAGTACGAGTTGGCCCGCGACTCCCGGCAGGACCTGATCTTCACCAAGGAGCAGCTGCTGGCGCCGCTGCTGCCTGGGATGGAGCAGCCGCCGCACCCGATGCGGTTGGGCGACAGCGAGAAGGACTACTACGTCGGCGCGCTGACCAATCCGGGCACCTCGGCGGGTGCCGAACGGGCGCCCTGGTCGGAGCAGGGCACCCAGGACGGCTCGGGGACGACGGGAGAGGGCAAGCCATGACCGAGCTCGCAGCGGAGGTCTCCACCGGGGAGGCGGTGACCTTCTGGATCCTGGCTCCGCTCGCGCTGCTCGGCGCGATCGGCATGGTGTGGGCCCGCAACGCGGTGCACTCCGCGCTCTGGCTGGTGCTGACCATGCTCTGCCTCGGCGTGTTCTACGTCGTGCAGGGCGGGCCGTTCATCGGCCTGGTGCAGATCATCGTCTACACCGGCGCGATCATGATGCTCTTCCTGTTCGTGCTGATGCTGGTCGGCCGGGACGCCTCCGACTCGCTGATCGAGACGCTGCGCGGGCAGCGGATCGCCGCGGTCGCCCTCGGCGTCGGCTTCGCCGCGCTGGTCGGCACCGGGCTGTACCGGGGCCTCGGCGGGGTGCAGGCGGTCGGTCTGCAGCAGGCCAACGCGGACGGCAACGTGCAGGGCATCGCCGCCCTGCTGTTCGGCCGGTACCTGGTCGCGTTCGAGGTGACCGCCGCCCTGCTGACCACCGCCGCGATCGGCGCGCTGATCCTGGCGCACATCGAGAAGCGCAAGGAGCAGCGACGCGGCCAACCGGAGATGATGCGGGCCCGGTTCGCCCCCGGCAACTACCCCGGCCCGAAGCCGGGTCCGGGTGTCTACGCCACCTCCACCTCGGTGGCCACCCCCGGCCGGCTGCCGGACGGCACGCTCACCGACCGGAGCATCCCGGCGATCCTGCCGACGCGCGAACTCTCGCCCAGCGAGGCCGCCCCGAAGGGGACTGACAAATGACTCCGGACAACTACCTGATCCTGTCGGCGGTGCTGTTCACCATCGGCGCGGTCGGCGTGCTGGTCCGCCGCAACGCGATCGTGCTGTTCATGTGCATCGAGCTGATGCTCAACTCCGCGAACCTGGCGCTGGTCACGTTCAGCCGGATCAACGGTGACCTCAACGGCCAGATCATCGCCTTCTTCGTGATGGTCGTGGCGGCAGCCGAGGTGGTCGTGGGGCTCGCCATCATCATGACCATCTTCCGGACTCGACGCTCGGCGAGCGTCGACGACGCCAACCTGCTGAAGTACTAAAGGGGCCCACGCGTGGAATCGACTGTGGAGTACGCCCAGGCCACGGGGCTGCTGAGTAGCGTGTGGCTGCTGGTGGCCATCCCGCTGGCCAGCGCGGCGATCCTGCTGCTGCTCGGCAAGCGCGCCGACAAGTGGGGACACTGGCTCGGGGTGGTCGCCGTCGGAGCGGCCTTCGTCCTCGGCCTGACCTACTTCTTCCAGCTACGCGGTTTGGACAACCGGGCGGTCGAGCTGAGCCTGTGGGAGTTCATCGAGGTCGGTGGCCTGTCGGTGGACTTCGGGCTGCTGTTCGACCCGCTGTCGGCGGTCTTCGTGCTGCTGATCACCGGCGTGGGTTTCCTGATCCACGTGTACGCGGTCGAGTACATGTCGCACGACCCGGGACGACGGCGCTTCTTCGCGTACTTCAACCTGTTCGTCGCCGCGATGCTGGTGCTGGTACTGGGCAACAACTACGTGATGCTCTTCCTCGGCTGGGAGGGCGTCGGTCTGGCGTCGTACCTGCTGATCTCGTTCTGGTACCACCTGCCGGCCGCGGCGACCGCCGGCAAGAAGGCGTTCCTGATGAACCGGGTCGGCGACGCCGGCCTGGTGCTGGCGATCTTCCTGATGTTCGCCACGCTCGGGACCACCCAGTTCGAGGCGGTGTTCACCGGTGCCGGGGCGCTGGCCTCCGGCACCATCCTGGCGATGGGCCTGTTGCTGCTGCTCGGCGCCACCGGCAAGTCCGGTCAGTTCCCGCTGCAGGCGTGGTTGCCGGACGCGATGGAGGGCCCGACCCCGGTCTCGGCGCTGATCCACGCGGCGACGATGGTCACCGCCGGCGTCTACCTGATCGCCCGGTCCAACCCGATCTTCTCGGCCAACCCGACGCTGCAGACCGTGGTGGTCAGCGTCGGCGCGCTCACCCTGCTGATCGGCGCGGTCATCGGCTGCGCCAAGGACGACATCAAGCGGGTGCTGGCCTGGTCGACGGTCTCCCAGATCGGCTACATGTTCCTCGGGGTCGGGCTGGGCGGCGGCGCGTACGCGCTGGCGATCGTGCACCTGCTGGCGCACGGCTTCTTCAAGGCCGGGCTGTTCCTCGGTGCCGGCTCGGTGATGCACGGGATGAAGGACCAGACCGACATCCGGCGGTTCGGCGGCCTGTGGCGGCACATGAAGATCACCTGGGCGACCTTCGGGTTGGCCTGGCTGGCGATCATCGGCATCTGGCCGTTGTCCGGCTACTTCTCCAAGGAACCGATCATCGCGGCCGCCTTCGAGCGGGAGGGCTGGACCGCCTGGCTGTTCGGCGGGGCCGCCCTGCTCGGTGCCGGGCTGACCGCCTTCTACATGACCCGGCTGTTCATCCTCACCTTCCACGGCCCGAAGCGGTGGACCGAAGACATCGACCACCCGCACGAGTCGCCGGCGCTGATGTGGGTGCCGCTGGTCCTGCTGGCGGTCGGGTCGGTCGCCGCCGGCTGGTTGATGTCCACCTCGGTGCCCGAGTGGCTGACCCCGGTGCTGGGCACCGAGGAGGGCCACCACGAGGCGGTGCTGTCGCACGGAGTGGTCACCATCCTGGCGCTGGTGATCACCGTGCTCGGCGCGCTGCTCGGCTGGCTGCTGTTCCGCAACGGCACCGCCGAGCAGGAGCAGCCGGCCGGGGTGCTGGTCACCGCCGCCCGGCACAACCTCTACACCGACGCGGTCAACCGGGTGGTGTTCGAAAAGCCGGGCGTCTTCCTCACCCGGGCGCTGGTCTTCCTCGACAACCGGGGAGTCGACGGCCTGGTCAACGGCCTCGCCGCCGTGATCGGTGGCAGCTCCGGGCGGCTGCGGCGGCTGCAGACCGGATTCGTGCGCTCGTACGCGATGTCCGTGCTCGCCGGTGCCTTCGTGGTGGTCGCGGCGTTCCTCGCCCTGCAGATGGGATGGCTGGCGTGAACGACTTTCCGTTCCTCTCGGTGCTGACCGTGGCGCCGCTGGTCGGCGCGCTCGTGGTGGCGCTCGTCCCGCGCCGCCAGGGGGAGCTGGCCAAGTGGCTGGCGCTCGGCTGGTCGGCGGCGGTACTGGTGCTGTCACTGGTGATGTGGTTCGCCTTCACCGTCGGCGGCGACCGGTTCCAGTTCCGTGAGTCCTACCCGTGGATCCCCAACTGGGGGGTCAACTTCACCTTCGCGGCCGACGGCATCGCGCTGGTCATGCTGATGCTGATCGCGGTGCTGGTGCCGTTGGTGATCCTCGCCTCCTGGCACGACGCGGAGGCGTCGAAGCGGTCGGTGCCGGTCTACTTCGGCCTGTTGCTGCTGCTCGAAGGCACGATGATCGGCGTCTTCGCCGCCGCCGACATCTTCCTGTTCTACGTGTTCTTCGAGGTCATGCTGGTGCCGATGTACTTCCTGATCGGCAGCTACGGCGGCCACCAGCGGCAGTACGCGGCGGTGAAGTTCTTCCTCTACTCGCTGGTCGGCGGCCTGTTCATGCTGGCCGCGGTGATCGGGCTGTGGGTGGTCGGCGGGCAGACCTTCGACTGGCAGGCGCTCAGCGAGATCGACATGTCCACCGGCGTGGAACGCTGGCTGTTCCTCGGCTTCTTCGTGGCGTTCGCGATCAAGGCGCCGTTCTTCCCGTTCCACACCTGGCTGCCGGACGCCGGTGGTGCCGCGCCGGCCGGCTCGGCCGCGCTGCTGGTCGGCGTGATGGACAAGGTCGGTACGTTCGGCATCCTGCGTTACTGTCTGGGGCTGTTCCCGGAGGCGTCGCAGTGGTTCGCCCCGTGGGCGCTGGCTCTGGCCGTGATCGGCATCATCTACGCGGCCCTGCTGGCGGTCGGTCAGAACGACCTGAAGCGGCTGGTGTCGTACACCTCGATCTCGCACTTCGGCTTCATCGGGGTCGGCATCTTCGCGTTCACCACCCAGGCCGGCACCGGCGCGGTGCTCTACATGGTCAACCACGGGCTCGCCACCGGCCTGCTCTTCCTGGTCGTCGGGATGTTCGTGGCCCGCCGCGGCTCCGCGTTGATCAGCGACTTCGGCGGGGCCGGCAAGATGGTCCCGGTGCTCGCCGGGGTGTTCTTCTTCGCCGGTCTGGCGTCGCTGGCGCTGCCCGGCACCGCCCCGTTCATCTCCGAGTTCCTCGTGCTGATCGGCACCTTCTCGGTGAACAAACCGGTCGCGGTGATCGCCACCCTCGGCATCATTCTGGCTGCGGCGTACGTGCTGTGGATGGTGCAGCGCACCACCCAGGGCACGTTGAACCCGGCGCTGTCCACGGTCGACGGCATGAAGCGGGACATCACCCTGCGGGAGAAGGTCGTGGTGGCCCCGCTGATCGCCCTGATCCTGCTGTTCGGCTTCTACCCGAAGCCGTTGACCGACGTCATCAACCCGGCCATCGAGGCGACGTTGTTCGATGACGTCGGCACGTCCGACCCCGCCCCGACCGAGGGCGTAATCCAGGAGGCGGCCCGGTGAGCGAGTTCTCATCCCCCGCGATCGACTACGCGGCGATCTCGCCGATGCTGATCCTGTTCGGCGCGGCGATGATCGGCGTCCTCGTCGAGGCGTTCGTGCCCCGCTCACTGCGCAACCCGGTGCAGCTGGTGCTGGCCCTGGCCAGCATGGTCGGCGCGCTGGTCGCGGTGGTCCTGCAGGGCAGTACCCGGACGGTGACCGCCGGCGAGGCGATCGCCGTCGACGGCCCGACGCTGTTCCTGCAGGGCGCGATCCTGGTGCTCGGCGTGATGGCGATGCTGCTGATCGGTGAGCGGTCGTTGGAGACCGGCGGCGCCTTCGTCGCCCAGGCGGCGATCGTGGTCAACTCGGCCGAGGACCGCAAACAGGCGGCCGGCCGGTCCGGCGCCACCGAGGTCTACCCGTTGGCGTTGTTCGCCCTCGCCGGCATGCTGCTGTTCGTCGCGGCCAACGACCTGCTGACCATGTTCATCGCCCTGGAGGCGTTCTCGCTTCCGCTGTACCTGCTCTGCGCGCTGGCCCGGCGGCGGCGGCTGCTCAGCCAGGAGGCGGCCCTCAAGTACTTCATGCTGGGCGCCTACTCGTCGGCGTTCTTCCTGTTCGGGCTGGCGCTGACCTACGGTTTCACCTCTGGGGTGGACAGCCCGACCGGGCCCGGGGTGGACTTCGCCACCATCCGGGCGGCGGTGGAGACCTCGCAGTCCAGCCCGGTGCTGTTGTTCGCCGGCATCGCGCTGATCTCGGTCGGCCTGCTGTTCAAGGCGACCGCCGCCCCGTTCCACGTCTGGGCCCCGGACGTCTACCAGGGGGCACCGACGCCGGTGACCGGCTTCATGGCCGCCTGCACCAAGGTCGCCGCGTTCGGCGCGCTGCTGCGGGTGCTGCACGTGGCCTTCTACGGGGCCGCCTGGGACTTCACCCCGGTGCTCGGCACGGTCGCCATCCTGACCATGCTGGTCGGGGCGATCCTGGCGGTCACCCAGACCGACATCAAGCGGCTGCTGGCGTACTCGTCGGTGGCCAACGCCGGTTACCTGCTGGTCGGCGTGCTGTCGCTGTCCGCCGAGGGCCTGGCCAGCACGATGTTCTACCTGGTGGCGTACGGCTTCATCGTGCTCGCCGCGTTCGCGGTGGTCACCCTGGTCCGCGACGCCGACGGCGAGGCCACCCACCTGTCCCGCTGGGCGGGGCTGGGCCGGCGCTCGCCGATGTTCGCCGGCATCTTCACCTTCATCCTCCTGGCGTTCGCCGGCATCCCGTTGACCAGCGGTTTCACCAGCAAGTTCGCAGTCTTCGGGGCGGCGGTCGGGGACGGCCAGATCTGGCTGGTGATCGCCGGGGTGGTGACCAGCATGATCCTCGCCTTCCCGTACCTGCGGGTGGTGGTGATGATGTGGCTGAGCGAGCCGAGCGACGCCACCCCGACGGTGGTCATCCCCGGTGCGCTGACCTCGGCGGCGCTGATGATCGGTGTACTGGCTACGCTGCTGCTCGGGGTCGCGCCGGGCGCGCTGCTGGATCTGACCAGCAACGCCGCCGAGTTTGTCCGATGAACCACCTCACCCGCCCCCAACCTGGGCCGCCACCGCCGCTGTGGCATGGTTGGGGGTGTGGTGAGGACGGCTGACGGCAGCTCCTTCGCGTCCGGTGCGGGAGCGGTGACCTCGATCGGGATCGACATCGTCGACCCGCAGCTGCAGGCGTCCATCGCCGGGATCCTGGCCGACGTCGAGGCCGAGCTGCGGGGCAGCGTGTTCAGCGCCGACCCGTTCGTCACCGAGGCGGCCCGCCATCTGGTCGAGGCCGGCGGCAAACGGTTCCGTCCGCTGCTGGTGGCGCTCGGTGCGCACTTCGGCGACCCGGCGGCGCGGCTGGTGGTGCCGGCGGCCGTGGTGATGGAGCTGACTCACCTGGCGACGCTCTACCACGACGACGTGATGGATGAGGCGCCGGTGCGTCGCGGTGCACCGAGCGCCAACTCGCGGTGGACCAACTCGGTGGCGATCCTGGTCGGGGACTACCTGTTCGCCCGGGCCGCCGACCTCGCCGCAGACCTCGGTATCGAGGCGGTACGGCTGCAGGCCCGCACGTTCGCCCGGCTGGTGCACGGCCAGATCGCCGAGACGGTCGGCCCGCATGGCGGCGAGCCTTCGGTCGACCACTACCTGCAGGTGATCGGGGACAAGACCGGGTCGTTGATCGCGACGTCCGCACGGTTCGGCGGGATGTTCGGTGGCGCGCCAGCGGAGCACGTCGAGGCATTGGCCGGGTACGGCGAGACCATCGGGGTGGCGTTCCAGCTATCCGACGATCTGCTCGACATCGCGTCGGACTCCGCCCAGTCGGGCAAGACACCCGGCACCGACCTTCGCGAAGGGGTCCATACGCTTCCAGTGCTCTACGCGCTCGGCTCGGACGACGGCGACGCCGCCTCCCGACGGTTGCGGGAGATCCTGGCCGCCGGGCCGGTCACCGACGACGACCTGCACGCCGAGGCGCTGGGTCTGCTACGCGAGTCACCGGCGCTGAAGCGGGCCCGGGAGACGGTGCGCGGCTACGCCGAGGACGCCCGGTCCCGGCTCGCGCCGCTGCCACCCGGCCCGGCCCGGCAGGCGATGCAGTCGCTGTGCGACTTCATCGCCGACCGGACGAACTAGCCGGGTGGCCGAGGTCCGGTCCTGGTCCGGTCCGGTTTCCCGGGGCGGATTCCCGCTGGCCGGCGACGGTACGGGGCGACGAACGGCACCGCCATTTGCGATGATGTTGCGTTAGCCAATAGCATGAACCGTACGTGTCGGGCGCCACACCGATAGTCGCCACCTGGTGCCCCTGATTCGAAAGGGCATTCCACAGGCGGCTGTCTTTTCATATGGTGTAAGTCCCCGGCGGCGGAGGTGGTTGTGCGCGACCCCTTGGCGGAACCTTCGGACCTCATCCGGAGCGTTTCACGGGCACTGCGTGTGCTCGAAGCGGTCGGACGTGCCCCGCGCGGACTGACCGTCAAACAGATTGCCCGGCGCTGCGAGCTGACCGTGGCGACCACCTACCACCTGGTGCGCACCCTGGCGTACGAGGGCTACGTGATCCGTCGCGAGGACGGCACCTACATCGTCGGCCTCGAGGTGGCGGACCGCTACCGCGAGCTGGTTGCCGCGTTCCGCGGCCCACCGGCGGTTGGTGAGGCGCTGCGCCGCGCAGCGGCGGAGACCGGCTACAGCCACTACCTCGGTCGCTTCGTCGGGTCCCAGGTAGCGGTCACCGCATCGGCCGACGGGCTGCGCTCGCCGTACCTGGAAGACCTGGTGCCCGGGTTCGACGAGGGGGCACACGCCACCGCACTGGGCAAGGCGCTGCTCGCCACTCTCACCCCCGACCAGCGGTTCCGCTACCTCAAAGAGTTCGGCATGCGGCCGTTCACCTCGGCCACGATCACCACCATTGAGGGCTTCGAAGCCGATCTCGCGGTTGGCGACCGGCGCGGTATGTACCTGGAGATCGGCCAGTACCGGCAGGGCCTCGCCTGCGCCGCGGTGATGGTCAACACGGACAAGGACGTCGAGCGGCGGGTGGCGATCGCCTGCGCGTTGCCGGCGGCCGAGATGATGACCTCGGCCCGGGTGGTCCGCGCGAAGCTGCTCACCGCCGCCCGGGCGGTCGCCGAGGCGATGACCGGCCCGGAGCATCCGGGCAGCTGAACAGTTTCTCCAAGACCTTGAACCGTCCGGCCGGTGACTACGTGTCATGAGGCGGAAGGGAAGGGCGCCTCTTGACCGACCAGGATTCACAACTGATGCGCGCGTTGCACGAAGAGCATGGTGACGCGCTCTTCGCCCATGCGCTGCGGCTGGCCGGTGGCGACCGGCAGCGAGCCGAGGACCTGGTCCAGGAGACGCTGCTGCGGGCCTGGCGACATCCCGAGTCGCTGGACCCGGAGCGCGGATCCGTCCGGGCCTGGCTGTTCACCACGGCCCGCAACCTCGCGATCGACGCCTGGCGGCGACGCAGTGTCCGGGTCGGTGAGGTGGTCACCGACGAACTGCCGGAACCACCTCCAGCGGTGGACGAGGCGGACCGTGCCGTGGAGGCGTGGACCGTCGCCGAAGCCCTCGGCCGGCTCTCCCAACCACACCGGGAGGTGCTGATCGAGTGCTTCTACCGGGGGCGTTCGGTATCCGAGGCGGCGGCCAGGCTCGGTGTTCCGCCAGGTACCGTGAAGTCACGGACACATTACGCACTGCGCTCGTTGCGGCTGGTGCTGGAGGAGATGGGGGTGACCCAGTGAGGTGTGACTACGCGCATGACGACGGCGCGTACGTCCTGGGTGCCCTGTCGCCTGCGGAGCGAGCGGCGTACGAGCATCACCTCGCCGGCTGCCCGAGCTGCCGGCAGGCGGTCTCCGACATCGCGGTGCTGCCCGGACTGCTCGGCCGGCTGGATCCGGCCGGCTTCGAGCAGATCAGCGACCCGCCGTCGACCGAGCCCCGGTTGGCGTCCCTGGTCGACGCGGCTGGCCGGGCCCGCCGCCGGGGCCGGCGGATGCGCCGGTGGCAGACCGCCGGGGCGGCGCTGGCCGCCGCCGGTCTCGCGATCGTGGTCGGCTTCGGGGTCGGCTGGGTGGGAGCCGGCGGTACGCCGGAGACCACGCCCGGCTCCCAGTTCGTCGCGATGCAGCCGGTGGCCTCGCAGTTGCCGATTCACGCCGAGGTGGGTCTGCAGGCGGCGGTCAACGGCACCGAGGTCACCATGCGCTGCTGGTGGGAGCCGACCAACCCGGACGGCCGACCGATGGATTTCGAGCTGGTCGCCTACGACCGGAACGGGGCCAAGCAGCAGGTCGGCTCGTGGGCGGTCAGTCCCGGAGCCGAGATCGTCTTCACCGGGGCGACCCGGTTCGAGCACGACCAGTTGGAACGGCTCGAACTGGTTCGTTCCGACGGCGCGGCGATCCTGGCATACCAGGTCGGTTGACCTGGTCGGTTGCCGGTCGGTTCCGGCCCGGACTGGTTGGCCGGTCAGTCCCGGTCCAGGATCAGACCCAGCAGCCAGGTGACCACCCCGACCAGCAGCGCCCCGAGCACGGCGGCCGGCCAGAAACCATCCACCTCGAACGGTAGGTCGAGCTGTCCGGCGATGAATCCGGTCAACAGGAACAGCAGTCCGTTGACGACCACCGCGATCAGCCCAAGGGTCAGCAGGTACAGGCCACACCCGACGGTCTTGACGATCGGCTGCAGCACCGCGTTCACCACGCCGAAGATGACCGACACGAGCAGCAGCGTGACGACCGCCTCGCCGAACGCGTCGGTCTGCAACGTGATGCCCGGAATGATCAGGGTGGCCAGCCAGAATGCCAACGCCGTACTACCCAGGCGGATGAGGAGGCTTTTGAGGAAACCCATCCGGGAATCCTGCCATGCCGACCGCCGGCCGTGGCCCATCGGTCCCGCAGCTGCGCCGTCGACGTCCCTTCGCCGGTGCCACCGCAACCGAGCCGTTATCCACAGCGGACGAGGTGGGGCTGCGGCGGCGGGTCGACCCGACTACGGTCGGCGAGGTGACGTTCACCGCCGTCGCGGCGGAGGTGACTGGCCACCGTCCGGCGCGGGAGGCGTCGGCCGGTAGGCACCGGGGTGGTAGGCACCCGGCTTGGACCGGGACCGAGAGGGGCACAGCGTGTCGCAGACGCAAGCCGAGTTGGCGATCATGCAGCGGGCGGCCAGCCGTTTCGACCAGGTCGACGAGGAGCTCGACGCGATGCTGCGCGGTCTGCTGCAGCGTCTGGAGGTGCTTCAGCACGCCTGGCGTGGCGCCGGTGGCCGATCCTTCGAGCAGGTCACAGCCGGGTGGGCCAGGGAGCAGGCGGTGTTGCACCGGGCATTGCGCGAGACGGCCGGAGCGATCCGTACCGCCGGGACGCAGTACCAGGCGACTGACGCTGCGGCGGCGGACCGGGTGACCCGGGCGGGGCGACGGATCGAGCTGCCGCTCTGAGCCGCACTGCAGCCTGACGGCCGGTCGCTTCGGCACGGCCTGGCGGCCAGCTGCTCCGGGGCACGACTTGGCGGCCAGCTGCTCCGGGCGCTGCCTGGTGGGCGGCACGATGGCATGACACGGAGGAGGTGACCGGGTGGCCGACGGCGAGCTGGTGGTGGATTTCCGAGCGCTGCAACAGGCCAGCGCCGACATCGGGCAGGCGCTGCGTACTCTGGGGTCGCAGTTGCACCAGGTGGAACGGGAGGCTGCGCCACTGGTAGCGACCTGGGAGGGTGCAGCCCGTCAGGCGTACGAGCAACGGCAGGCCCGGTGGCGCGGCGCGGCGCAGAATCTCCAGGCTCTGCTGCGGGAGATCAAGGTCGCGGTCGACGAGTCGGCCGCCGACTATCTGAGCACCGAACGGCGCAACGCCGACCTGTTCCGATGAGCCGAACGGTGTTCCCTCGACTACGCGAAGTGTTTTCTCACATTAGTTGATCTGCAAGGCGTCCGCCGGCCGTTGTGATCGTGGCACCACCTTGTAGGTTGTACCGGACGCGTGTGGCCTGTCCGGTGGAAAGGGGGGTCGGCCGTGACCGATTGGCAACCGGCCACCGAGATTGAGGCCGCGATGCGTGACGCCCTGCTCCGTCAGGACCAGGAGCTCTACTTCCAACTACTTGCCGGCACCGAGTTGCTGCTCCCGGTTTCGGCTCAGGCCCTGGCCGGCCAGGCCCCGATGGGATGGGGCACCTGGACGACGAACGGGCGGACCCACGTTCTCGCGTTCACTTCGCCGGTCACGCTGCACGCCTGCCTTGGTGACAGCGGCAGTTCCGCCCGTCGGGTGACGTTCGCCGAGCTGGCCGCCACCTGGCCGAACCTGGAGTGGTGGCTGGCGGTCAACCCGGGTCTGCCGATCGAAGGCTGGCTGCCGGCCTGGTTCGTCGCTCAGCTGGCCCGCGGAGACGCGCGACTGCCGAATCGTGGCGGCCACTCCGAGGGCCGCGCCGATGCCGCCGCCCGAGCCCGCGCGACCGCCACCGTCCCCGGTCCGGCCGGCCATCCCACCCGGTACGCCGCCGAAGCCACCGCCGCTGTCAGCCCACCACCGGCTCCGGCCGCTCCGGCTCCGGCCGCTCCGGCGCCGACCGCTCCGGCTCCGGAAGGTCAGTGGCCGCACCCGGGCAACGCGGCCGCCGACCCGACGCCGCCGACCGCCCGTCCGGTGTCGCCCGGCTCGCCCCCACCGTACGGTTCGACCCGATCCCCGGCCGGTGCGACCGCCGGGCTGTCGGCCGGCGGCCTGCCCCGCCGGGTGCCGACTCCCGCGCCGCCCACCGAAGACCCGGCACCAGCGGCGGAACAGCGCGGTGCGGCCGGCGGCCCGGTCGTCGGGTCGGCCACCGAGCCGCCGTCCGGGCCCGCGTCCGGTCCGGCCTTCGAGCCGGCCAACGACGTGGAGCGGGACCTGGTCGCGGCGGCGGGCGGCGGTGGCAGCAACTCGTTCCTGTCCACCCTCCTGCTCGCCAAGGTGCTGCTGCCCGTCTCCGAATCGTCCGTGGCCGGGTCCAGACCCGGCGACGAGGGCTTCACCTGGCGGACCGAGACCGCCGCCGACGGCACGTTCGTCGTGGTGTTCACCTCGCCGGAGCGGATCGCCGATCACTTCGACACCCCGGTCGAGACCGTCGAAGTGAAGTTCGTCCAGCTGATCCGCCGCTGGCCGGACCCGCAGTGGTCGTTCGTCATCAACCCCGGCACCCCGGTCGGCGCGAAGCTGCCCGGTACCGAGATCGTCGGCCTGGCCAGCTGGGCGGCCGAAGTCGGGCTGGGAGACGAGGAAGCCGACGTCGAACAGCCGGCCGAACCCCAACCCGGCGCGTCGGCGGCGCCGAAGCCGGCTGTGTCCAGCGGGCCGGACGTCCCGGGGCAGCCGACCACGATGCAGAAGACCGTGGCCGCCAGCCAGGTCGGCTACTACCTGGACCGTGGCTACGACCGGGTGTCAGGGTTCGTGCACCGCGCCGCCGAGGTCGCCCACCTGGACACCCCAGCCAAGCTGTACGCGGCACTCGGGCTCGGCTACGCCGGGTCACCGTTCGCCCCGGACGCAGAGGAGATCTTCGTACTGCGGTGGCCGGCCTACCGGCCGAGCCTCTACCGGATCCCCTACGGCGGTCAGAACGAGAACGCTATGCGGGCGATGGAAGGCTGGGTGATCGAGCGCCCGCCGTTCCGTGGCAACGGCTTCGCCCCGGGGGAGAGCAGCGACGTCGTGGCCGAATTCAAGGTCGACGGGATCCGGCTGCCGCACGGCTCGCAGCTGTGGCGGCTCGGCGCGGACGGCACCGGGACGCTCGTCGCCCGGCTGGACGCCGACGAGACCGCCTGGCAGCAGGTCAAGGAGGAGTGATGCGCGACGGCTACGTCGCCCGCTGGCAGGGGCAGGAGTACGATGCCAGCCCGGCCGGCGACGAGGTGCGGATCTATCAGCCGACGGAGGGCGAAGGCTTCATCGAGATCCGCTCCGGCCGGTACGTCCGGGTGGTGCCGATGTCCGAGGTCGACGACTTGGCGTACGTCCGTACCACCTGCACCTGGCACGGCCAGCCATTCGTCGTGCTCGCCAAGCACGACGGCTGGCTGCGGGTCGAGTACACCGGCGGTCGGGCACCGGTCGCCCAGTCGCTCGGGCTGGAGGAGTTCGACTTCGGCGTCTACCAGGGCTGGGCGGCGGCCAACGAGGTGACCGAGCTGCGCGAGCACCGGGTCTGACCCGGCTGGCGGATCAGCTCTTGGCCCAGCGCAGTACCTCGCCGAGCACCACCTCCGGCGACTCGACGTGCGGGAAGTGACCCACCTCGTCCAGTAACCGCCACTCGTACGGGGCGATCACGTACCGCCCGGAGCCTTGCGCCGTCCGGGGCAGCACTGCCGGGTCCAACGCTCCGTGCAGCTGCAAGGTCGGTGTCACCAGCGGCTCCTGCAACAGCTTGACGAAGCGGTAGCCGTGCAGCCGCAGCAGCGACCGGAACGCCCAGCGGTATCCCTCCAGCGCGCAGAACGACGCCTGCGGGATCCGCATCGCGGTCCGGCACAGCTGCTCGTACTCGGTGAACCGGGCTCCACCCGTCCACGCCGGCCCACCCCACTGGCGGAGGAACCCACCGACCATCGCCGCGTCGTCACGGGTCAGCACGTGTTCGTAGCGGGGCAGCTGGAAGCGCAGCGACGGGGTGGAGGCGGCGGCCTGCCCACGCGGGTCGGTGAAGATCGCCGAGCGTAGCCGCAGCGGGTGGGCGGCCCCGATGACGATCAGCCGGCGCACCATCCTCGGGTGGAACGCGGCGGCGGTCCACCCGATCATGCCGCCGAAGCCGGCGCCGACGATGATCGCCGAACGCTCGCCGAGCGCCCTGATCATGCCGGTGACGTCGGCGGCCAGCGTGTATCCGTCGTACCCGCGCGGCGGCTTGTCGCTCGCGCCGAAACCGCGCATGTCGACCGCGACGGCACGGTAACCGGCGTCGGCCACCGCCGGCAGCACCTCGTGCCAGGCCCACCAGAACTCGGGAAAGCCGTGCAGGAAAAGGACCAGCGGGCCGGTGCCGGCCTCGACCACGTGGAACCGGCTACCGTTGGCACCGACGTACCGGTGCTCCCAGGGGCCCTTGATGAGCACACAGGACTCGTCGACCGGGCCCGCTGTACTGCCACGTTCTCCCATGGCGACAGCGTAGGCCGGCCCCGCACCACCGTATCCGGCCTGGGCAAACAATAGAGGTTGGTTCAGGGCGATCACCGGCGTGGGCTCAGGGTGGTCCACCGGGGGTGGCGGACTTCCGCCGCTGGCGGCGGGACCCGGTCGGGCGGCGATACGGTTGCCGGATGGCCGACGATGCTGCCGGACCCGCGCCGGGCAACCCCCAACCGCCACCCGTCCCGTTGATCAGCGTCGCCGGGCCGCCGGCCGAGTACGGCGCCGGCTACGGTGCGGCGGCGGCATCGGTGATCGCCCGCAACATCGAGCACTACCTGCGGCGGTTTCGCGACGAGGCCGGGTTGAGCAGGTCGGCGGTCCGGATCGCCGGCGGGACCTTCCGCAATGCCAGCCGGGCCGATCACCCGAGGATCGTCGAGGCGCTCGACGCGGTGGCCGGCGGAGCCGGGGTGCACGTCGACGAGGTCTACGCGCTGAACGCCCGTACCGAACTGCTGTACGGCACCGGGCGGACGGCGGCCGACCCGCCGCCCAGCGGCCCCACGGAGCTGGAACCCACCGATCCCGGCCCCGGCCGCGACGCCGGTCCGGACGGGTCGGCCGGCGGCTGTACGGCGGCCGGGGTGCTCGGCTCCCGGACCGCCGACGGCCACCTGCTGCTCGGCCAGAACTGGGACTGGCATCCCGATCAGCGGGACACCATGGTGCTGCTGCGGACCACGGACGAGCGAGGACTGACCGTGCTCACCCTCACCGAGGCGGGCATGCTCGCCAAGGCCGGGCTGAACTCGGCAGGGCTGGGAGTCTGCATCAACATGCTCGGCAGCGACCGGGACGGGCTGGCGCCGGGCCGTCCGCCCGGCGTGCCGTACCACGTGCTGCTGCGCGCCGTGCTGGAGGCCGGCAGCCTCGGGCAGGCGACCCGGGTGGCCTGCCGTACCCCCCGGAACGCGTCGATCAACCTACTGCTCGGCCAGGCCGGCCCGGCCGGCGGGGAACTGCTCGACCTGGAGGTGGTCCCCGGTGACGTCGGGTGGACCCACCCGGTGGACGGGGTGCTCACCCACGCGAACCACCTGGAGACGGCCCTGCCGGTACGGGACACGACGAAGAACCTCGGCGGCTCGTCGATGTTCCGGGCGGCGCGGGCCCGGCGGCTGCTGGTCGAACGGGCGGCCGGTGCGCCGTTGAGCCTGGCCGACCTGGCCGACGTATTTCATGATCATTTGGGCCTGCCGTTGGCGATCTGTCGGCATCTCGACGAGCGGGACGCGCCGGCGGACCAGGCGGAAACGGTCTACTCGGTGCTGATCGACCTGGACGCCCGCCGGCTGGGGCTGGCCGCCGGCCCGCCGTGCCAGCACGACTACCATTGGCTGGAGCTGGCCGACGCCGTCACCGGATGACCTCCGCCCGGATCAGCTGCCAGTGCTGGCCCGGCCCGCAACGGATCCGGATCCGCAGCGGAGCCACCTTCGCCCGGATCCGGGTGTGCTGGGTGAGTGTGGTGCCGTCGCCGCCGTACAGCGCGTGTTCGGTCCCGTCGTCGGTGACCAGCCCGTAGCAGGGTCCGGTGCCACCCCGGGTCACCGTGCCGACCAGCCAGTCGCCGGAAATCAGGTCGGACGGGGTCTTCGGGGGTGTCCCGGGTCGGGGCAGCGTCGGCGGGTCGGTCCGGGACAGACCCGGTGTTTCGGTCGGTGTCGGTGTCGGTGTCGCCGGTCCGTTGGATCCGCGCTGCGGGGCATCCGACTCGTCGGATCCGCCCTGCGCGGCGTCCGGGGTCGGCGGCATCGGTGCTCCTGGCGTGGGGCCGCCGCCGCAACCGGCGACGGCGATCAGCACCACGCCGGTCAGCATGACGGCGACTGACCGGCAGGCTGACTGTCGGATCAGCGTCGGTACTGCCATGCCGGTTGGACGCCGCCCGGCCGGCCGGAGTTCCACCGGCCGGCCGGGACCGCGTCACCGCCGGATCAGGAAATCCGGATCTTCATCGTGGTGCCGTCCACCGACACCACCCGGATCTTCACGCCGACCGCGGGCAGCTTCACTCCGTGGTTGGGCAGTTCCTCGTAGTAGTACTTCCGGGTGTCGTCGAACAGCGGCTGCGCCGCCTGGCCGCGTACCCAGTGCGGTTCGCCGTTGATGTGCAGGGTGAACCCGTCGGCCTTCTTGAGGCTGAACGGCGCGTCGTACACCTGGACCCGGGCCCGCCACGGCGCGCCGGTCAGGTTGTACATCGGCCGCGGACGCGAGTCGATGTACAGGTTGCGCCCCTCACCCGGGTGCACGTTCGTGTTGTTGTCGACCTGGGAGGTGTCCCAGTACGAAATCAGCAGACCCTCCTGGTATGCGTAGTGGTCCACCATGTCGGGCTTGGTGTCGGCGTACCCGAAGTAGTACGGGCCGGTCTGCAGATAGCGGTCGTACGAGACGTATGAGCGGTGCCCGGCGATGTAGTAGTTGTCGTAGTCAGCGGTCACGCTGGCCCCGACCGTGGTCCAACCGTCGAGCGCCCAACCGCCGTCGCCCTCGGCGCCGTCAGTGAAGATCGGCGAGCCGTCGGCGGTCACGGTCATCTCGTCACCGAAGAAGCCGCCGTACGCCACCGCGCCATCGGTGCGGTAGAGCAGCCGGACCAGTACGGCGTCCCCGGCGTACGCGTCCAGCGGCACGTTGATGTCGACCCACTGGCCACCGGTCGAGCTGTCGATCGCCGGGGTGCCGCTGCCATCGGTGCCGTACGGGACACCGTTGACGGTACCTTCGAGCGAGGTCCAGCTCGCCCCACCGTCGGCGGACGCCTGGAAGTACAGGTAGTCGTAGTCGTCCTCGATGTCGTAACGCGCCTTCATCGACAGTGCGGCGGTCGAGGCACCGGCGAGGTCGAACTCACGGGTCATCGTGTTGCTCATGTCGTCCTCGTTGCCGGAGAAGTACTGCATCTCACCGGCGTACGGCTCGCCGAGCTCGGTGGTGACCTCCTTCTTCGGCAGCACGACGACGACCGCCTGGGCCCGCTTGGTGTTGTACTCCTGTGGACCCAGGTGCAGGGTGCGTTTCTGCCCGGCCACCACCACTTCGTAGTCCAGCCAGCCCAGCTGGAGTTTGTTCCATGCGCCGAGGTCACCGGGGCGCTCGCCGATCCCGCCGTCGGTGGCGGCACCGAGGCGGCTCTGCGCCATGAGCGTCCAGTGTTCGTTGTTGTTGTCACCGCCGCCGGAGGTGTCGTAGTCGTCCGGCAGGCCCAGGTCGTGGCCGTACTCGTGGACGAAGACGCTCAGTCCGCCGTTCTCCGGTTGGATGGTGTAGTCGCCGATCCACAGCCCGCTGTCGCCGATCTGGGTGCCACCGGCCGGGTTCTGCGCCGGGCCGGTCAGCCCGATGTCGGTGGCAAAGGCGTACCAGCGGTGGCTCCAGATCGCGTCCTCACCCTGCCACGGGTCACGGTCGGCCTGGTCGCCACCGGCGTGCACGATCTGAAAGTGGTCGATGTAGCCGTCGGCCTCGTTGAAGTCGCCGTCGCCGTCGTAGTCGTACCGGTCCCACTTGTCGAACTCGCGCAGCTCGGCGGCGATCTCCTCGTCGGTGCGGCCGAGTGCCTGCTGGTCGGCGACCCACTGGTTGGCGGCATCGCGCAGCAACTGCCAGACGTTGCTGCAGACGTTGCCGCCGCACAGGTCGCGGCCGTACCGGGCCTCGTTGTAGCGGACCTTGACCCAGTCGGTGACGGTGCCCTCGACGCTGTACCGCCCGGAGGACTGGGTCTCGTAGTAGGTCTTGACCGACTCGACGCCTTCACCCGCGCCGAAGTACAGCTCCCGGTAGTGCTCGGGGGAGTAGTCGGCCTGCCAGATGGTGGTGTTGTCGACCGTCCGGTCCGGCGCGGGAATCTCGTTGTGCAGCGGTCCGTCGAACCGGGCCGGGCCGTCCCAGTTCGGGTTGCTGTCCACGTCCGGGTAGCTGGGGTGCCGTTCGTTGCCGAACTCCGCCAGGATCACGAAGATCCGGTCGGTGGTCTCCCGCTCCAGCTCGACGTACTGGTCCTTGCCGGACCCGGCGCCGCCACGGGCGGCCCGGCCGGCGACGCCGGTGCCCGGCGTCTCACCGACCTTCGCGACGGTGCTCGCACCGCGCCGTTCCGGGGTGAGCCGGCCACTGACCACTTCGCTCACTGCTCGTTCGCGCAGCTCACGACGCTTCTCGCCGAGCGGGTTGGGCAGGTCGTCGAGGCTCGGGGTTTCGGCCCGGGAAGGAGCCGCCACCGGTGTGTCCACCGATGGTGCGGCCATCGCCGTCGCGGGTAGAGCAAAGCCCATGCCCGAGGCGAGCGACACGGTGAGCATCCCCACCATGACTTTGCGCACCTGGATACCTCCGGTTCGGGGGAATCAACGCCGCCACTTGGGTGAGGGCGGCACGATGTCCGGATGATGTGGCCACCGTTGTTGGGGCCACCGTGAACCTAGTCACCCGAGGGAACCCCTGTGAAGGTCGATGCGTCGATTTGTTTCACGCTCCCGGCTGGATCGCCCTGATATGTCACAACGATCACGGCGTGAAAAGTGGCCGGCCCAGCCGCCGAAGCGACCGGGCCGGCCTCGAGTCGTCCACAGCCAGCGGCACGCCGGGACCGCGCCACCGCCGTCGGCGGACGTCAGCCGTCGTCGGACTTGCCGCCCTGCATGCCGGAGGAGATCAGCTCCATCACGGTGGAGTCCTGCAGCGTGGTCACGTCGCCGAGCGACCGGTTCTCAGCGACGTCCCGCAGCAACCGGCGCATGATCTTGCCGGATCGGGTCTTCGGCAGCTCCGGCACCAGCATGATCTGGCGGGGCTTGGCGATCGGCCCGAGCGTACGCGCCACATGGTTGCGCAGCTCCTGGATCAGCGCCTCGCCGGCCTCACCCGCGATCTCCGCGCTGCCGCGCGGGATGGTGAACGCGACGATGGCCTGACCGGTCGTCGGGTCGGTGGCACCGACCACGGCGGCCTCCGCCACCGACGGGTGCGACACCAGCGCCGACTCCACCTCGGTGGTGGAGATGTTGTGCCCGGAGACCAGCATCACGTCGTCCACCCGGCCGAGCAGCCAGACGTGCCCGTCGGCGTCCTTCTTGGCCCCGTCACCGGCGAAGTACATCTTGTCGAACCGGGACCAGTAGGTGTCGATGAACCGCTGGTCGTCGCCCCAGATGGTGCGCAGCATCGACGGCCACGGCTCGCGCAGCACCAGGTAACCGCCGCCGCCGTCGGGCACCGACTCGGCCTGGTCGTCGACCACGTCGGCGCTGATCCCGGGCAGCGGGGTCATCGCGCTGCCCGGCTTGGTGGCGGTCACCCCGGGCAACGGCGAGATCATGATCGAGCCTGTCTCGGTCTGCCACCAGGTGTCCACGATCGGACACCGCCCCCCGCCGATGTGTTCCCGGTACCACATCCAGGCCTCCGGGTTGATCGGCTCTCCGACGCTGCCGAGCAGCCGCAGCGAACTGAGGTCGTACCTGGTTGGGATGTCCTCGCCCCACTTCATCATGGTGCGGATCAGCGTCGGCGCGGTGTAGAGGATGCTCACCTTGTACTTCTGCACGAGCTCCCAGAACCGGCCCTTGTGCGGGGTGTCCGGGGTGCCCTCGTACATCAGCTGGGTGGCGCCGTTGGACAGCGGACCGTACACGATGTAGGAGTGCCCGGTGACCCAGCCGATGTCGGCGGTGCACCAGTAGACGTCGGTCTCCGGCTTGAGGTCGAAGACCGCGTGATGGGTGTACGACGCCTGGGTGAGGTAGCCGCCGGTGGTGTGCAGGATGCCCTTCGGCTTGGCTGTGGTGCCGCTGGTGTAGAGGATGAACAGCGGCTGCTCGGCGTCGAATGGCTGCGCCTCGTGTTCGGTGCTCGCATTCTCCACCGTCTCGTGCCACCAGTGGTCCTTGCCGGTCCAGGTGACCTCCTCGCCGGTTCGCCGGACCACCAGGACGTGCTCCACCGACGGGCACTGGGCCACCGCCTCGTCGACGGTCGGCTTCAGGGCCGAGGGCTTGCCGCGCCGGTAGCCGCCGTCGGCGGTGATGATCACCTTGGCGCTGGCGTCCTGCACCCGGCCGGAGAGCGCGTCGACCGAGAAGCCGCCGAACACGACGTTGTGCGTCGCACCGATCCGGGCGCAGGCCAGCATCGCGACCGCGGCCTCCGGGATCATCGGCAGGTAGATCGCCACCCGGTCACCCGCCGTCACACCGAGTTCGGTCAGCGCGTTCGCCGCCTGGCAGGTCATCCGGTGCAGGTCGGCGTAGGTGATGGTGCGGGTGTCGCCCGGCTCACCCTCCCAGTGGATGGCGACCCGGTCACCGGCCCCGGCGGCGACGTGCCGGTCCAGACAGTTGTACGCAACGTTGAGCTGACCGCCGACGAACCACTTGGCGAACGGCGGGTTCGACCAGTCCAGCACCTGGTCCCACTCCTTGGCCCAGTGCAGCCGGCGGGCCTGGTCCGCCCAGAAGCCGAGCCGGTCGGCGGCTGCCTCGTCGTACGCGGCCGCGGTGACGTTGGCCGCCCCGGCCAGCTCGGCGGGCGGCTCGAACCGGCGATTCTCCTGAAGTAGGTTCTCCAGCGTTTCGCTCATGCGTGGGGCTCCTCACACGTCGCTTGACTTGCTCCGAGGTTAGTGTCGCCGTCCCGCCGGCACGAGACTTGGCGGATACCCGGGTACCCATCACGCGCCGAGCGGCCACACCGGCGCGGCGGGCGGTTCAGCTGGCCAAGCTTGTACCGTGTCGTTGGTGACCGAGACCGACCCGCTGGCCCCGCTGCTCGACCTCGCCGACGTGGCACCCGCGCTGGACCGCGCCCGCGAGCAGGTCGACGCCGCGTTGCGGCACCGGGCGCTGCGTCGGCACGGCGGGTCGGTGGCGGCCGAGATCAGCCTCCGCTCGGCAGTCGCCAGTGCCGCGTTGGACGGGCACGATCATCCGGTTGCCGACGTACGCGCCGGGACGGTCACCGATCCGGTGGTGCAGGGGGCGCTGCGGGTGGCCGAGGCCGTTCCCACACTGGCCGACCGCTGGCCCCGTGCCCCCCGTCAGGTGCTGGCCCGGTTGCACGTGCTCGCCGCGCGCGGGCTGGTGCCGGCCGACCAGCTGGGTCGTCCGGTCGCTCGGCCTGACGTGACACCGCAGTCAGGCGTGGCGCCGGGGCCGGATGTGACGCTGCGGCTGGACGGGATATCCGCACTGGTCGGCGGCGGTACCTCGGTGCCGGCGCTGCTGTTGGCCGCCGTGGTGCACGCGGAGCTGCTCGCGCTGCGGCCGTTCGCCGGGCCGGGCGGCGTGGTGGCCCGGGCCGCCGCACGGCTCACCCTGGTCGCGGCCGGCACGGACCCGCGTGGCCTGCTCGCCGTCGAGGTCGGCCACCGCGAACGGCAACCCGAGTACGTGGGTTCAGCGGGCGCCTTCGCGACAGGTACGCCGGACGGCGTCCGCTCCTGGCTGCGGCACTATCTGACCGCGGTCGAGCTGGGCGCGCAGGAGCTGACCCGGGTCGCCGACGAAGTGCTGGCCAACGCCTGAGCCGCTACTGGCCGGGGCGCTGGTGCGAGCCTGTCGGGTCGGCCGTGCATCCTAGACCAAGATCAGGTGAGCGTCATGGACCTCACCGGTCGCTTGAGAGGTCCATCACGCTCACCTGATCTTGCTTGGCAGCTGCGCGGTCAGGCCGAGGCCGTCTTTGTCCGACGGTGCCGGCCGTACCAGGCGATGCCGATCGCGACCCCGACCCCGACGCTCAACGCGGCGGCCGCCACCGGGACCGCCGGCCGCTCCCGCAACCTGCGGCCGAGCGGGATCGGGTGGCGGAAGGCGAGGACCGGCCAGCCCTGCTCGGTGGCGAGCTTGCGGAGCTGGCGGTCCGGGTTGACCACCGTCGGGTGCCCGACGCATTCGAGCATCGGTACGTCGGTCACCGAGTCGGAATAGGCGTAGCACTCGGCGAGGTCGTATCCGCGCTGCTCAGCGAGCTCGGTGACGCCGGTGACCTTGGCCGCCCCAGCCGCGTAGAACTCGATCTCTCCGCTGTACCGGCCGTTCTCCACAGCCATCCGGGTGGCGATCACGTCGGTGACGCCGAGTAGTTCGCCGATCGGGCGTACCATCTCCTCGCCCGACGCGGAGACCAGCACCACGTCCCGCCCGGCGTTCTGGTGCTCCTCGATCAGCGCCGCCGCCTCGGCGTAGACGTACGGGTTGATCAGCTCGTGCAACGTCTCCGCGACGATCTGCCGGACCTGCTCCACCTGCCAGCCCTTGCACAGCGCGGCCAGGTAGTCGCGGGTGCGGGCCATGGTCTGTTCGTCGGAGCCGCCGAGCCGGAACATCAGCTGGGCGTACGCGGACTTGACCACGTCTCGCCTGGTGATCAGCCCGTCGCGGTAGAACGGCCGGCCGAACGCCAAGGCGCTGGACTTGGCGATGACAGTCTTGTCGAGATCAAAAAAAGCGGCGCTGCGGCCCACGACGGTGCAGTCTAGCCGGAGCGGGACGCCGGCGACGGCCGGTGCTCCGTCGCCGGCCGGCGACGGGGATCCCCCGGGATCTGATCCAACGATCAGGAAGCTGAATGGCCCAGCCTGCGTCCCGAGCCGTCAGCGGTGCGACTCCGGTGAAAACGCCACTCGACGGGTGGCGGTCTGCTCAGGCATGCTTGTCATGACACAGTTATCTTTCCCGTCCCAGGCTTCATCCGGAAGACACTCGGCGGTTGCACCCCCCGTGACCGCTGAGCGGGTTCGGCTCGACCCCCCCGGAGCCGAACCCCAGGCGACCCCCGTCTCCCCCCGGCGGGGGTCGTCGCTATTCCCGGCGTGTTCCGACTCCTGGCGCGTTCCGCCCCCGGTCCGCGTCCCTTAACAGATCAGCTGACCGGCGCCGACGTTGTCCACAGCCAGTCCCGTTGTCCACAGGCAGCCCCGCCGAGGGCACGCCGGCACCGGGTCGGCACCCACAGTTGCGGCATCCCTCACCGACCGCAGGAGGTCCGGATGCCGCCGCGCACCAGCATCGCCGTACCCCGTCGGCTGCCACTGGTCGTCACCGCAGACGAACGGCTGCTCGACGACCTGCTGCGCCTTGCGGCGCTCGCCGGCACCGACGTCGACCTGGCGGCCGACCCAGCCGCCGCCCGGTCCCGGCAGGCCGCCGCCCCGCTCGTCCTGGTCGGTGCCGACCAGGCGGACGCCTACCTGCGGGCCAGAATGCCCCGCCGACCCCGGCTGGTCCTGGTCGGCCGGGCCGACCAGGACCAGCCATGGCAGGTCGCCGAACTGCTCGGCGCCGAGCACGTCGCGATCCTGCCGGCGGCGGAGCCGTGGCTGGTCGACCGCCTCACCGACAACGGCGGCACCGACAAACCAGCCGCAGCTGTCATCGGGGTGATCGGCGGCCGGGGCGGGGCCGGCGCCAGCGTGCTGGCCGGTGCCCTGTCGGTCACCGCCGCCCGGCTCGGGCTGCGTAGCCTGCTGGTCGACGCCGACCCGCTCGGTGGCGGCCTCGATCTGGTCCTCGGCTGGGAGCAAATCGACGGGTTGCGCTGGCCGGCGCTTGCCGACAGCGACGGCCGGATCGACCCGTCGGCACTGGCCGGTGCGCTGCCCTGCCGGGGCGACCTCGGACTGCTCTCCTGGGACCGGGGCGAACCGTTGCCCCTGCCCGCCGCCACGATGACCGCCGCGCTCGACGCGGCCCGGCGGGAGCGCGACGTGGTCGTCGTCGACCTGCCCCGGCGGCCCGACGACGCCGCGATCGCCGCGATGCACGCCACCGACCGAGTCCTCGTACTGGTCCCGGCCGAGTTGCGGGCGACCGCGGCGACCGCCCGGGTGATCGCCGACATCCAGCGGCACTGCACCGACCTGTCGCTGGTCGTGCGCGGTCCGGCTCCGGGCCGGCTGCGGGCCCGGGAGATCGGGCGGACCCTGGGGCTGCCGGTGACCGGGGTGCTGCAACCTGAGCCACGGGTCAGCCGAGGGCTGGAGCGCGGCGACGCTCCAGGTTCGTCGGGCCGGGGCCCGTTGGCGGAGCTGTGTCAGCGGGTCGTCGCCGGCCTGGTCGACCGTACGGCGGCAGCGTCGTGACAGCGGGTTCGGCCCGTAAGGGCTGATCCAACGGGCCGGCCGGGTGGCCAGGTGGTGCGGGTGTCTACGCAGCCGGCTGGTGATCTGGCCCCGCCGTCATGTGTGGCAAGGGCTCGATGAGATGACAGGGCTACGTCAGACGTCAGGATGCTTGGCGGCGTTTGAACGGCAGGTGTGTTGAGCTGTCGCCCACCCGACACGCGAGAAGTAGTCGTGTCGATACTCTTGGTGGTCAGTGCTGGCGCGAAGCGGGAGGCCACCCATGACGCTGCTCCATGCCCACGCCCCATCTGAAATCCGACACACTCACCGGGTCGAACCATCGATGACCAGCCGATACGTTGGCCCGATGGCTGTCACCGCAAACCAGGCCGCCGCAGCACTACGCGTGCACCTGCCCCAAGTCGACGGCACCAAACTGCACTGGCTGCTGTACTACGTCCAAGGCCACCACCTTGCCTACACCGGCAAGCCCGCGTTCCCCAACCGGATCCTCGCCTCGACGAATGGTGCGGCTGTCGAGGACTTCGTCGACCAGCACCAACCCCATACCCCCGGGGTTCTGGACGACTGGCTGCTCAACGTCGTCCTGGCCGTCGCCACCCGCTACGGCAAAACCACCACCGGCGACCTCGACCGTTTGGCCCGCGCCGAACCGCCGTGGCAGAACACCATGGCTGGGCAGGCCATCAACCATGCGATGATGCGGGCCTTCTTCACCGGTGACGGCGCCTTGGAACCGGTCGAGCACGACAGCCTGGAACGCCTGCGGCAGACTGCCGCAGAGATTCGCCGTGTCCAGGCGGCAAGCCCACCAGCCGAACCAGACGACCTTGACGCGCTCCTCGCCAAGGTCGCTGGCCGTGGCAGCCGGTAGCCGCTGGGAACTCGAAGGTTTCGTCGACCGACTCGGCGACCTCGACGGCCTCCCGTCGCACCTTCGGCAGTCGTTTGCTGCGTGGCTAACGCAACTTGCCAACAATCCGGCCGCTGTGCCCCGAGCACGTCTTGAAATGGGGCACCACGTCGGCGAGTCCGGGGATGAGCCAGAGGCGCCATTCCCTCCGTGCTACCGATCGCGAGTCGACGCCGGACCGCTTGGCTCCGTGGTGTGTGACTACTTCGTGCACGTTGATGCGTGGAGGGTGACGTGCGTCAACCTTAGGTTCGAGACCTGAACCACTAGCCGATGCTCGACGACCCCCTGAACCCAAGGGCTCGCTGCGATTAGCTGCATCGATGTCAGCGGTCGAACTGCGGCCGGACCGGCTGGTCGTCGGCGAATCCGCAAGGGCCTCGACCCCATCTTCATCTGCGCGGCTGTCGCAGCCCTGCACCGGGACAAGGCCCGAATGCCGCAGCGGCACGCGGGACCGTCCTCCCTCCCAGATGCTGCTTAGTCAAGGCAGGAGATGCACATGCGGAGCACTGTCCGTCAAGAACCAGGCGGGCTCTGTCCGGGTCGGGGACAAGATCGTGGGTCGTCGTACGGCCGTGGGGGTGAGCTGACACCGGGGTCTGCCCCTGGTCCGGTCGTGGGATCAGGGGCAGACGTTCATCGGGGTCAGCCGTGGTCGAACTGGCCGATCTTGATCCCCTGAACGAAGCCGGTCCAGGTATCGGCGGTGAACGACAGCACCGGTCCGGCCTGGTCCTTGCTGTCACGGACCAGGACTGCTCGGCTGGGGCTGGCGACCTCGACACAGTCCCCGCCGGCGTTGCTGCGGGTGCTCTTCTTCCACGCGAGTTCGGTCAAGACAGTTCCTCCGCGATCGATGCGATGAGTTTGCGAGACTGCGCCTCGCTGAGTGCCGTGGACTCGACGGCTGACCAGACCTCTTCGTACGCCGCCGCCTCGGCGGGCTTGTCGAGGTAGAGGGCGCCGGTCAGTCCGTCGGCGTAGATGATCGTCGGTTCGTCGGAGCCGTCGAAATCCAGGATGGTGAACGCGCCGTTCGCCAACGTGGCGCGGTGCAGGCCTGCGCTGAACGGCACCACCCGGACGGAGACATTGGGCTGGCGGCTGACGGTGACGATCAGGTTGAGCTGCTCGGCGTTGATGTCGCGCCGGAGCACAGCCTCGTCGAGGATGATGTCGACCTGCGGCGCGGGTGGGGTGGCTCGGGTCAGCAGTGCCTGACGGTCGAGCCGCAAGGCAACCCCTCGGTCGATGTCCTCGCGCTTCATGTCGGGGCGTCCGGCCTCGTATACCCGGGTCGCGTACGCCTTGGTCTGCAGAAGGCCGGGGACCAGGTGCGCCTCGTACTTGTGCAGCCGGGTGGCGCCTTACTCAAGGCCGACGTGCAGCTCGAACCACTCGGGGATGGCGTCGCCGTACGAGTGCCACCAGCCACGGGCCCTGGTCTCCTTGGCGAGACCCATCAACGCCTCGGTGATTTCTGGTGACGCTCCGTAGACCTTTCACATGGCTTCGACGTCGAGGGATCGCATCGACGTGGCACCGGTTTCGATGCGCCAGATCTTCGGCGTGGACCATTCCAGTGCGCTGGCCGCAGCCTTCACGGTCACGCGAGCCTCCTCGCGGAGCTGCCGTAGATGCCTGCCGAGCTGTCGCCTCGGGACGGTCGAGCCGGTGTCGGTCGTCACTGGATTCTCCTCTCCGTGACTACACACCGGGCGACATTCCCACTCGATATGTAGCACCCATCGACCACACTCAGCAATGAAACATCAATGAGGTTTATTCACAGGCGATCCTGTAGAAATGCAGCCCGATGGCACAGGAGATCGTTTCTGTGAAGGTCGCGAGCGGTCTGCGGTAGTCGGTGTGCAGGATTCTCCAGGTCTTCAGGTTCGCGATGACCTGTTCGACGACCCAGCGGATCTTGTTGACCTGCCTGTTGTATTCCTTCTGCCACTCTGTGAGCTCGCCGCCCTTGGGCTTCTTGTACGGAGTGATCATGCCGTTGCCGACGTATCCTTTGTCGCCGATCCAGTCTCCAGGGTTCAGGCTGGCGAGAACACCGGTGTCGTTGATCGCGTACGAGTCGTGGTGGTTGCCGGTGACAGGATCGGAGACCCAGGCGAGCGCGCCGTCGAGGGTGCAGGCGACCTGGACGCTCATGCCCGTGGTCTTGTGCTTGCCGGAGTACAGACAGCGGTCCGTGCGCCATGACCAGCAGGGGAACAGAGTGCCGTCGACGATGTACTGGACGGTCGGGTCGAGCTCGTCGGCGGTCGGCGCGAACCCCGCCAGCACGCGGTCGAGGACCGGGGTGATGCCGGTGACCGCCCGGGAGATCGTCGACTGGGAGACACCGTGCGCCTCGGCGATCTCCGCTTGGACGCGGTTGCGCCGCATGTAGGTCAACGTGACCACGAGGGCGCGGTAGAGGCCGAGGATCGGTGGCCACGGTTCCATGCCCAGGTTCCGGCATTCGGTGCGGACCAGCACGCAGAGGTCGCGGATCTGATCGGTCGTGAAGCCGGTGGTATGATACATGTTCGGCGGTCCGCTTTTCTTTGGTTGTTGTGTGGTAACTCCATCCTATGGGAGGGCGGGCCGTCTCGTTTATCGAGGGGGGTCCACTGTGGGCTAGCGGGGCCCTGCTGAATAAGCCTCAATAGATGAGATATCGTCAAATGTTTCATCTGAAATGTAATATTGCATTCAGGAACCATGGTTGCTGGGTGTGGCGCTCGGATGACCGATAGGCCCGGCCGTCACATCCCCTCACTCAAGCAGGGGCGGATGACCCAGCGCGTCAGCTACGAGGCGTACGTCGTCGCAGTCGCACGGACACTGGCCCGGCGACACCGGCCGGTGTGGTCCTGGAGCAAGTGGCAGCAGGTCTGTCGGTGCGGGTCGGCGCTGCCCTGCCGGGCGCGGCACCGGATACCGATCAACCGGGGTCACTGGCCAGGGGAGGGCGCGTGAGCTTCCACACCCCGATCCAGCCGGCGTGGACCTGCGCGGGATGCGCGGATCCGTGGCCCTGTCACACCCGCCGTCAGGAACTGCTCGCGGAGTACGCGGGGGCGACGGTGTCGGTGTCGGTCTACATGGCGACGTGCCTTCTCGACGCGATGATCGACCTGGCCGACAGCCGCAGCGGCTACCTGTACCGGCGATTCATGGGATGGTGGCGCTGATGTCGGTCATCCGGCCCGGTGACGAGGACATGCACTTCGAGGACGGTTCGCACCGCTGGTACCCGTTCGATCCCGCCGACGACGACCAGCAGGCGTGGGAGGACCGCGTGCACGAGCACAAGCGTCATCACCGTGAGGAGGAGCCGCGCCCCCGCAAGCGCTGGCCACGCCGCTCGATCTGACCCTGCCGGTTCATTGCCTACGCGGCCGCCGTAGCAGATCACCTCCGGCCGGGAGGAGTTATCCACAGGCAGGTCGGTTGTCCACAGCCTGCCTGATCGTCCAGGCGTGGACGCCGCGTCAGCGTCCACAGTTTCGGCATCGCTCCCCGAGCCGTAGGAGGGCTCAGATGCCGCCGCTGTACCCCGTCACGATTCGCCGCACCTGCCCGCCGCTCGTCACCGCCGAGGCAAGACCACGGCGTGACGTGGCGGGGCTGGTCGATCGTTCGGTGGCGGCGGCATGACGGCCGGGTCGGCCCATACGGGCGGTTTCGTCGCGCCGGCCGGGTGGCCGGGTGGCACGGGTGTCGACGAGGCGGTGGTGGCGGCCCGCGTGCGGGAGCGGTTCATCGCGGACGGCACGGCGGTGACGCCGGCGTCGGTGGTCGGTGCGGTGCGGGCCGAGCCGGGGGCGGCGTTGCGGGGTGACGCCGGGCTGTTGCGGCTGGCCGACCGGGTGCACGGTGAGTTGGCCGGGGCCGGGCCGTTGGCACCGTTGCTGGCCGACGCGCGGGTGACCGACGTCCTGGTGAACGGCACCCAGGTGTGGGTGGACCGGGGCGCCGGGCTGGAGCGGGCGGCGGTGGGCGTCGGTTCCGTGGACGAGGTGCGTCGGTTGGCGCAGCGGTTGGCGGCGGCCTGCGGGCGTCGGCTCGATGACGGTTGCCCGTACGTCGATGCCCGGTTGCCGGACGGTACCCGGTTGCACGCGGTGTTGCCGCCGGTGGCGGCGACGGGGCCGTACCTGTCGTTGCGGACCTTCCGGCAGCGTCCGTTCCAGCTGGCCGAGCTGGCGGGCAACGGCATGGTTGACGGCCCGGTGGCGGAGTTGCTGCGGGCGGTGGTGGCGGGGCGGTTGGCGTACCTGATCACGGGCGGCACGGGGTCGGGCAAGACGACCTTGTTGAACACGTTGCTCGGGCTGGTGCCGGCCGACGAGCGGATCGTGATGGTGGAGGACGCGGCCGAGCTGCGGCCGGAGCATCCGCACGTGGTGACGTTGCAGGCACGGACGGCCAACGTCGAGGGGGTCGGGTCGGTCGGGCTCGGTGCGTTGGTCCGGCAGGCGTTGCGGATGCGGCCGGACCGGCTCGTCGTCGGCGAATGCCGGGGCGCCGAGGTGGTCGACCTGCTGGCCGCGCTCAACACCGGCCACGACGGCGGCGCCGGCACCCTGCACGCGAACGCGGCCAGCGACGTGCCGGCCCGGCTGGAGGCGTTGGGACTGCTCGGTGGGTTGCCCCGCGCCGCATTGCATGCACAGATCGCGGCCGCCATCCAGGTGGTCGTCCAGCTGCGCCGGTTCGCCGGGCGGCGATTCGTCGACGCGATCTGTCTGCTCACCCCGCACGGGCCGGAGCGGCTGATCACGGTCACCCCGGCCTGGCGGCGCGGGGCCGGCCCACAGCAGGCCGGCCCGGCCCTGGCCAGGCTGCTCATCGAACGCGGCGTACCGGTGCCGGCGGTGCTCGACAGCCGGGGGCCGCGATGAGCCGGCTACCCGGCACGTCCCGCCGGCGTTGGCCGATGCGGCTGCGCCGCCCGTGGGGACACCGCCGTCGGCTGCTGGCCGTGACCGGTCCGACCCCGGTCCGGTCCAGCGGCGGTCCGGACTCGCCGACACCGGCCACCGTCCGGTTCAGCGTCCGGCTGCGGTCCCGGGCGCTGCGGTCCCGGGTGCTGTGGCTCGGCAACGCCGCGCGCCGGCATCCACGCCGGGCGCTGGTGGCAGTCGCCGGCACCGGCGGGCTCGTCGCCGGCTGGTCGGCCGGGCCGGTGGCGGCGGCGATCACCGCCGCGTACCTGGGGCTCGGCCTGCGGACGGCGGCGAACCGTGCCGCCGCGAAGGCCCGGCGAGACCAGCGGGTACGGCAGTTGGACGCACTGGCCGCCCACGCCGCCGACCTGCGGGCCGGACTGCCGGCGCGGCCGAAGACGTTCCCGCAGCCGGCGACGTTGCCGGACCCGGGCCCAACGACGGGCACCGCCGCGACCCGGCTCGCCGGCTTGTCGACCGCCGCCGTACGGCTGGCGGAGCGCACCGGCGCGCCACTGGCCGACTTGATCGAACGGATCGAAGCCGACGCCCGTGCACTGGACCGGTCGCGGGAGGCGGCCGGTGCGCAGGCCGCCGGTGCGCAGATGACCGCCTGGCTGCTGGCCGCGCTGCCCGTCGGCGGCCTGGCCCTCGGCTACAGCATCGGGGTGGACCCGTTGGCAGTGCTGTTGCGGACCCCGATCGGCGCGACCTGCGCGCTTGCCGCGGTGGCCCTGCAAGTGGCTGGGCTGGCCTGGACCGAGCGGCTGAACCGGGCACCGGAGGCGACCCGCTGATGACCGGCACCCGCGCGATGCTGCCGCCCGCGGTCCGCCCGGTCACGGCGCTCGCCGCCCGTCGCCGGCTCGCCCGGCTTAGTGACAGTCAGCCACCGGAGTCCGACCTGTCGCGGCTCGTCCGGCCGGTCGCGGTGCTGTCCGGCCTGGCGGTGCTGGTGATCGGTGGCAATTGGCTCTCCGTGCCGCTGGCCGTTGCGGCCGCTGTCGGTGTCGACCGGTCACTGCGCCGGATCGAGCCACCGTCGGTACGCCGTCGGCGGCTACGTGCGGCAGCCGACCTGCCGCTGGCCGCCGATCTGCTGGCGGCGGCGCTGCGCGCCGGGGCACCGGTGGATCAGGCGGTGATCGCGGTGGCCGACGCGCTGGCCGGGCCGCTTGGTTCCGGGCTGAGTCGGGTGGCCCGGGCGCTGCGGCTCGGTGCCGAGCCGGCCGAGGCATGGCGGCATGTCGACGCGGTCCCGGGCGGCGAGCGCCTGGCCGCTGCCGCGATCCGCTCCGCGGCCAGCGGCGCCGCCCTCGCCGGCGCGGCGACCAGGCTCGCCGACGATCTGCGGGCCGGTCGCTCGGCAGCGGCCGAGGCGGCGGCCCGCCGCGCCGGGGTGCTGATCGTGCTTCCCCTCGGGCTGTGTTTCCTGCCCGCCTTCATTCTCGCCGGTCTGGTGCCGGTGATCGTCGCCGTCCTCGGCGACGTCCTCTGAGGAAAGGAGTCATCATGCGGTCGACGAAGGTTCCGCCCGACGCGGCGGTGCCGACGACAGCGACGACGGTGTCCGGACGGCGGGCGGTCGGCCGGTGGCGCGGCCACCTGGTCGGCCGGTTGCGCGACGACGCGGGGATGAACACCGCCGAGTACGCCGTCGGCACCCTGGCCGCCGTCGCCTTCGCCGGGATCCTGCTCAAGGTGTTGACCAGCGAGGGTGTGCAGGCCGCCCTCGCCTCGGTCATCGATCGGGCGCTCGGGTGAGGCCGCGCCGGCAGGCCGGCGGTGACCGGGGCTCGTTCACCGCCGAGTTGGCCGCCGGTCTGCCGGCGCTGGTCCTGCTGCTGGCGGTCGGGCTGTCCGCCGTCAGCGCCGTGGTCACCAAGTCCGAGTGTCTCGACATGGCACGGTCGGTCGCGCTGGCCACCGCCCGGGGCGACCGTGACGCGGCAGCCCTGGCCGGGCCACCGGGAGCCGAGGTCTCCGTGGTTGTCGACGGTGACCTGGTCACCGTCACGGTCCGGGCACCGCTGCGGGCGTTGGGCGCCCGGCTCGGGCCGGCGTCGGTCACCGCGTCCGTGACCGCCGCGGTTGAGCCCGGCGTCACCGGGACTGCTGCCGGCGCGACTGGAAACGCCGGCAGCAGCGGTTCCGTTACCGGCGGTGCCGTCGATGGCGGTTCCGGCGCGGGACCGCCGCCGGAGCGTCACCGGTGACCGGCCGACGATGCCAGCGTGGGCTGCGTGGGCTGCGTGACCCAGGCCGCCCACGCCGGCCCGGGGCCGACGTCGGGCAGCGCGGTAGCGCCAGCCTGTGGCTGCTCGCTGTCGGGTTGACGCTGGTCGCCGCCGGGATGGCCGGCGCGCTGATCGGTGCGGTCCGGCTCGCCCGGCAGCAGGCCTCGGTGGCCGCAGACCTGGCCGCGCTCGCCGGTGCCGCCCGGGTGTTCGCCGGCCAGGGCGTGGTCTGCGAGCGGGCGGCCGAGGTGGCCGGACGCAACGGCGGGCGGTTGCGTGCCTGCTCCGTCGACGGGATGGAGGTGGTGGTCACCGTCGAGGTGACGCCGCTTCCGGCCACCGGCGTCGGTCGGCCGGTGAGTGCGACCGCCCGGGCCGGTCCGCTGCGGGCCGACCCGTGGGAGGGCGCCGACGCGCGGGCCGACCCCTGGTCAGCGGGTCGGGCCGTCGGCGGTGGTGGCGTGCATGGCCCAGCGGGAAATCACCTGGTGGATGTTGTAGAGCCGCTGCTGGATCAGTTCGAGGCGTTCCGCCTGGGCCAGGGCCGCGTACGCCTGGGCCAGGGCGATCTGCTGGTCGACGGTGAGGTTCTGCGGGTCGATCGAGTAGAGCAGTTCGACGGTGTCGGCCACGGTGTCGGCCACGGCGTTCTCCTCCGGTGGCGTGCTGGAAGCGCTCCCAACGTCTAATCTATCCAGATCAGGAGAAATTCATGCCAGTAGATCGCACATGGTCCGGTGCCGGATCAGTCAGGACTTTCCGGCAGGCTGGCCAGCACCACGTCGAGCACCCGGACCGCGTCGGCCTTGCCCAGCGGGTTGTTGCCGTTGCCGCACTTCGGCGACTGCACGCAGGACGGGCAGCCGGTCTCGCAGCCACACGCGGCGATCAGATCGCGGGTGGCCCCCAACCAGGTCCGGGCCGCCTGGTAGGCGCGTTCGGCGAACCCGGCTCCCCCTGGGTGGCCGTCGTAGACGAACACCGTCGGCGCCTCGGTGTCGGCGTGCGCGGCGGTGGAGAGCCCACCAATGTCCCACCGGTCGCAGGTGGCGATCAACGGCAGCAGGCCGATCGCCGCGTGCTCGGCGGCGTGCAGCGCGCCGGGCACGTCTGCCGGCTCGACCCCGGCGGCGGCGAGCGCGGCCGGCGAGACGGTGAACCACACGGCGACGGTGCGCAACTGTCGGGCCGGCAGGTCCAGCGGTCGGGTGTCCAGCACCTCGCCCGACCCGATCCGGCGCCGCTGGTAGGAGACGACCTGGCTGGTCACGTCGACGTCGCCGACGAACAGGCCGACCGGGCCGGCATCGCGGTACTCGCGTACCGCCGCCACCGACAGCGAGGTGATTTCCCGGGCGTGGGTGGACCAGTCCGGCTCCTCGGCGTGCACCAGCGCGCACGCCCCGTCCAGGTCGAGGTCGTCCACCACGTACGACACGCCCTGGTGCAGGTAGACCGCGCCCGGATGGATGAGGAAGTGCGACGAGCCGGGGTCGACCGTGCCGAGCAGCCGACCGGTCGACGTCTCCACGACGTCGACCGGGGCGCCGCCCTCGCCGCGCAGGTCGACCTCGGGACGGCCGGCGGCGGTCCAGTACCAGCCGGTGGGGCGTCGCCGCAGCAGCCCGGCGGCGACCAGGTCGTCCAGCGTCTGCTTGACCGACGCGCCGCCGAACAGTTCGATGTCGGCCGAGGTCAGCGCACCCTCGGCGGCTGCGCAGCACAGTTGCGGCCCGAGCACGTACGGATTGGTCGGGTCGAGCACCGTCGCCTCCACCGGCCGGCCGAAGACCGCCTCCGGATGGTGCACCAGGTACGTGTCGAGCGGGTCGTCCCGGGCGATCAGCACCGCCAGCGCCTCGCGTCCGGCGCGTCCGGCCCGGCCGGCCTGCTGCCACAGCGACGCCCGGGTGCCGGGGTACCCGCAGATCAGCACCGCGTCGAGGCCGACCAGATCCACCCCGAGCTCGAGTGCGTTCGTCGAGGCCAGCCCGAGCAGTTCGCCGGAGGTGAGTGCGCGCTCCAACGCCCGTCGCTCCTCGGCCAGGAAACCGGCCCGGTACGCCGCCACCCGGTCACCGAGCCCGGGAGCCACCTCGTCGAGCGCCCGGCGCGCGTTGCTGGCCACCACCTCGGCCCCGCGCCGGGACCGGACGAACGCGAGCGTGCGTACCCCGGCGGCGACCGCGTCGGCGAGCAGGTCGGCGCTTTCCCGCAGCGCCGACCGGCGTACCGGGGTGAGGTCGTCGGTGTCGGCGCGGGCACCGGGCAGCAGCGGTGGCTCCCACAGGGCGAAGGTCACCGCCCCACGCGGCGCGCTGTCCTCGGTGACCGGCTCCACCGGCAGCCCGGTCAGCTGGCTGCCCGCCCGCGCCGGCTCTCCCGAGGTCGCCGAGGCCAGGATGAACACCGGCGTGCCGGACCCGGTGCCGGGTCGGGCTCCGGACCCGAGGGTGGGCCGGCCGCTGGACCCGGCGCCGGGCCGGACCCGCTGGTACCGCTCGGTCTGGCGACGCAGTCGACGCAGTACGTGGGCCACGTGCGAGCCGAACACGCCCCGGTAGCTGTGGCACTCGTCGACGATGACGTAGGTCAGCCGGCGGAGGAAGTTTGACCAGGCCCCGTGCCGGGGCAGGATACCTCGGTGCAGCATGTCCGGATTCGTCAGCACAAAGCGGGCGTGCTGCCGGATCCAGGCTCGCTCCGACTGCGGAGTGTCGCCGTCGTAGCAGGCCGGCCGTACCCCGTCGAGTCCCAGCTCGGCGACGGCGCGCAACTGGTCGGCGGCGAGTGCCTTCGTCGGCGCCAGGTACAGCACAGTGGCCCGAGGGTCGGCCAGCAGCTTCGCCAACGCCGGCAGCAGGTACGCCAGCGACTTGCCGGACCCGGTGCCGGTGGCGACGATGACGTGCCGGCCGGAGTAGGCCAAATCGGCTGCGTACGCCTGGTGCCGCCAAGGCTGGTGGACCCCGCGTGCGGTCAACACGTCCCGCAGGTCGGCGGGCACCCAGTCGGGCCACGGCGCGGTGGCACCGGGGCGCACCGGCAACCGCTCGACATGGGTGACCGCAGCCGGGTACGGAGTCGGGTCCGGTCCAGCGGTCGGCCTAGCCGGCGTTGCCTGCTGCCCGGGCGCCGTCCGGCCCGCTGGTGCGGTGCTGGTCTGGCGCGGCACCTCCCCGGCGGCGCCCCACCGACGCAGCAACCCCGCCGGGTCCGGACCCGGTCCGGGCGTTACGGTGGCGGGTGAGGTCACGTCTGCACTCTCGCACCGGGGCGCCGACGCTGGCATCCCGGGGTAGGTCTGTGGGATGCAGGGAGATCATCGACCGTGCGGAGTCGCGCGGCGCAACCGCGCCGCGCGGTGGTTAGATGCCATAGGCGTGCATCGCAGCCGAGGAGGGGACCGATGGAGCTGTCGCTGTCGACTCGCACCGTTGGCGAGTACACGGTGCTGGAGGTCGGCGGCGAAGTGGACGTCTATACCGCTCCCCGGCTGCGGGAGCGGTTGATTGAGCTGATCGACGCCGGCAACCACAAGATCGTCGTTGATCTCCACCGGGTCGACTTCCTCGACTCCACCGGGCTCGGCGTGCTGGTCGGCGCGCTGAAGCGACTCCGCCCGGCTGGCGGCACCTTCGGGCTGGTCTGCGACAAGGAGTCCCTGCTGAAGATCTTCCGGATCACCGCGCTGGACCAGGTCTTCCCGATCTTTCCGACCGTACAGGCCGCCACCGGTGGGGAACCGGATGGCTCAGCTGGCGCAGCGCCGACGGCGTGATGGCCACCGTCCGCCTCTCGTTCTCCCCGGCGCCGGTGCACGTGCGCACCGCCCGCCTGGTCGGCGTCGCCGTCGCCCGCCGGGCCGGAGTCGCCGAGGAGCTGCTCGACGAGGTCCGGCTGGCGATCGGCGAGGCCTGCACCAGGGCCGTCGCCCTGCATCGCCAGTACGGGCTGGCCGACCTGGTTCAGGTGGAGATGTCCGATGAGGAGACCTACACCGTACGGGTGATCGACCGGGCTCCGATCGAAGCCGGGCTCGGTCTGAGCGCGCTGCCGCCCGACGAGCTGGCCGACGAGTCGTTGACCGACGAGGCCCTGACGGTCGGTGTCGGTTTCGCCCTGCTGGCCGGTTTCGTGGAAGACCTCCAGGTGCGGCCGGTCGACGAAGGTGTCGGAACCGAGGTGCGGATGGTCTGGCCGGTCGGCCGGTGAGACCCGCGTCGGCCCGGCACACCAGCTGAAGATCAACCTCCATCGTCACATCTGTCCGTTCCGCCTGCAGGAATGATCCACAACTCGGTGGGTGGACGGTGTGACCTGCCTTACCCGGTCCGGCTAGAGTACGCGGGTTATCACCAACTGTCCTGGCCCCACAAACCTGTGGGTGCCAGCAGACCTCGTTGCTCCCCGCGTGGAGTCGCCCCGCCGGTTCGTCCACCGACCGGGGCGAGCGTTCGGTACAGGAGGACACTGATGTCCGGGACCACCTTGGCCGCCGAAGGCGGCGGGCTGTCCCTTACCGGCACACACCTGACGTACGTCGTCATCGCCGCGGTCATCGCGCTGGTGGCGCTGGGTTTCGCCGCCGCCCTGGTACGGGCGGTGCTGGCGACCGGTAAGGGCACCACGAACATGCAGGAGATCGCCGGCGCCGTGCAGGAAGGCGCGTCGGCGTACCTGTTCCGCCAGTTCAAAACCCTCGGCGTGTTCGTCGTACTCGCCGTCATACTGCTCTTCCTGCTCCCTGTGCACGAGACACAGGGCAGCGAGACGATGGTGAAGGTCGGTCGATCCGTCTTTTTCGTGGTGGGCGCGGTGTTCAGCGCGTTCATCGGCGGCGCCGGGATGGCGCTGGCCACCCGGGCGAACCTGCGGGTCGCCGCGGCGGCCGGCACCGGCGCCGGTGGCCGGGAGAACGCGATGAAGATCGCCTTCCGGACCGGCGGCGTGGTCGGCTTCCTCACGGTGGGCCTCGGCCTGTTCGGCGCGGCCCTGGTGGTCGTCCTCTACCGGGTCGACGCGCCGACCGTGCTGGAGGGCTTCGGCTTCGGTGCGGCCCTGCTGGCCATGTTCATGCGGGTCGGCGGCGGCATCTTCACCAAGGCCGCCGACGTCGGTGCCGACCTGGTCGGCAAGGTCGAGCAGGGCATCCCGGAGGACGACGCCCGTAACCCGGCGACCATCGCCGACAACGTGGGCGACAACGTCGGTGACTGCGCCGGCATGGCCGCCGACCTGTTCGAGTCGTACGCGGTGACCCTGGTCGCCGCGCTGATCCTGGGCCGGGCCGCGTTCGGCGAGGAAGGCCTGGTCTTCCCGCTGATCGTCTCCACCATCGGTGCGGTGATCGCGCTGTTCGGCGTACTGATCACCCGGCTGCGTCCGTCGGACCGCAACGGCATGGTGGCGATCAACCGGGCGTTCTTCACCTCGGCGGTGCTGGCCGCGGTGCTGGTCGCCGTCGCTGCCTTCCTCTACCTGCCGAGCAGTTGGACCGAGATGCTCGGCGACGACTGGCGTACGCAGCTCGGCGTCGACGACGGGACCGACCTGCTGCTGTCCCCGGCCGGCCTGGCCATCGGCGCGGTACTCATCGGTATCGTGCTGGCCGCCGCGATCCAGCTGCTCACCGGCTACTTCACCGAGGTGCACCGCCGCCCGGTGCAGGACATCGGCAAGAGTTCGCAGACCGGCGCGGCCACCGTCATCCTGGCCGGCATCAGCGTCGGCCTGGAGTCGGCGGTCTACTCGGCGCTGCTGGTCGGGGCGGGTGTGTTCGGGGCGTTCCTGCTCGGCGGCGGCTCCATCACCCTGTCGCTGTTCGCCGTGGCGCTGGCCGGCACCGGCCTGCTCACCACGGTCGGCGTGATCGTGGCGATGGACACCTTCGGCCCGATCTCCGACAACGCGCAGGGCATCGCCGAGATGTCCGGTGACATCGACGAGGCCGGTGCCCGTACCCTCACCGAGCTGGACGCGGTCGGCAACACCACCAAGGCGATCACCAAGGGCATCGCGATCGCCACCGCCGTGCTCGCCGCGACGGCGCTGTTCGGCTCCTACACCGACACGGTCAGCATCGCGCTGAACGACGCCGGGATCGACGACGTGCCCGGTTACCTGGCCGACTCGCTCAACGTCGCCAACCCGGGCAACCTGGTCGGACTGATCATCGGTGCCGCGGTGGTCTTCCTCTTCTCCGGGCTGGCCATCAACGCGGTGTCCCGCTCGGCCGGCGCCGTTGTGCTGGAGGTCCGCCGCCAGTTCCGCGACAACCCAGGGATCATGGAGCGGACCCAACGGCCGGAGTACGGCAAGGTGGTCGACATCTGCACCCGCGACGCCCAGCGGGAGCTGCTCACCCCGGGTCTGCTGGCGGTGCTGGCGCCGATCGCGGTCGGTTTCGGCCTCGGTGCCGGTGCACTCGCCGCGTACCTGGCCGGCGCGATCGGCACCGGTGTGCTGATGGCGGTCTTCCTGGCCAACTCGGGCGGTGCCTGGGACAACGCCAAGAAGCTGGTGGAGGACGGCGCGCACGGCGGCAAGGGTTCCGAGGCGCACGCCGCCACGGTCATCGGCGACACCGTCGGCGACCCGTTCAAGGACACCGCCGGCCCGGCGATCAACCCGCTGCTCAAGGTGATGAACCTGGTGGCGCTGCTGATCGCCCCCGCGGTGATCATGTGGGGCGTGGGCACCGACCAGAACGACCCGCTGCGCATCGCCATCGCCGTGCTGGCGACCCTGGTCGTGGTGGCCGCCGTGGTGTTCACCAAGCGCAAGCCGATGGCGATGGGGGAGAACATCGACGGCGGTCCGGCCGGTGGCGGCAGCACCGGGTCCGAATCGGAGCGGGTGAGCGTCTGACCGACCGGTGGCTCCGCCCGATCCCGGTGGACCGGGTGGAGCCACCGGCTTCGACGTACCGCCGACCGGCGGCGGGCCGTACGGCTGTCGTCACCGGTGCGTACGCTGCACAGCATGGGAGCGCGCCGCGTGGTGTCCACTGCCCGGATCGCAGTGGTGCTCACTGCCGTGGCGTTGACGCTGTCGGGCTGCGGTGGAGGGCCCAGCCCGGTCGTCTGGGCGGCCGAGGTGTGCACCGCGCTGCGTCCGTGGCGGGCGGAGATCAGCAATCTGACCAGCAGTACCCAGCAGCAGATGACCGCGCAGACGACGCCGGCGCAGGCGCAGGAGAACCTGGTCCGGCTGCTGTCCGGCGCGGCCGCCGCGACCGAGACCGCCCGGGTCCGGGTGGTGGAGGCCGGGGTGCCCGACGCGGACCAGGGTGAGCAGGTGGCCAGCGGGTTCGCCGACTCGCTCGGCGCGGTGCGCGACGCGTACGGCAAGGCCGAGGAGGGCATCGCCGGGCTGGACGCCACCGGACCGGCGGACAGCTTCTACGACGGGGTCGAGGCGGTGCTCGCCACCCTCACCGACGACTACCAGCGCAGCGCGCTGGACACCAGCTCACTGGATTCCGCGGAGCTCAATCGGGCCTTCGACGAGGTCCCGGAGTGTCGCTGACGCCGCCGACCGACTCCTCCGCCGGCGCCCCGACGGCCCGGCAGTTGTCGCTGTTCGGCGTGGCGGCGGCGGATCCGACGCCGGGCGACCTGGCGGGTCTGCTCGCCGGTCCGGGCCGGATCAGCCGGATGGGCGGCACGGTGCGGGTGTCGGTGGACGTCGAGCCGGCCTGGCGGGTGCACGTGCTGGTTGCTGAGTTCCGGCGGCGTGGGCTGGCGCCGAGTTGGCGTCAGCTGCCGGACGGCCGGCTGACGGTGCGGACGGCGTACACGGCGGTGCTGGCCCGGCTGGGCGCGGCCTGGCTGCATCCGCCGGCGCCGGACCAACCGGACGCCGACCTGCCGGAGGCCGGGCCGGTGCGTGGCGAGGACGATCGGCTGGTCAAGCGGCCGCCGACCGGTTTCCACCTGGCCGGTCAGCGGCTGCGCCTGTGGGCGGCGGCGGCCGGCGCCAAGGACCCGCTCGGCTACCGGTTGCGGTTGGCCGAGTCGGACGCGGACAACTGGCCCCAGGTGGGTGCCGCGCTCGCCGCGATCGGGCTGCCGGCGGTGCTGCTCGATGCCCGGTCCGGCGGTCCGGCGTACCGGATCGTGGGCCGACGCCGGCTGACCAGACTGGCCGAGCTGCTCGGCGACCGGCCCGCCGCCGCCCCCGAGGACGGCTGGGCGTGACGACACGATCGCTGTCTGATCGCTGACAGAACAGCCGGAACATCGACCGACGCCAGCGGCTGCTGCGGTGCGGTGCGCCACGTCACGCCGGCCCGTGGGTGTACCGTGTCGCCGTTGGTGCGGTAGGAACGAGCTGGTTCAGCATCGGGTGGGCTGCGGACCGGCTGCGGTGAACCAACCGGACGACCGACGCAAATCGGGCCGAAGGCTTGGGTGCGTGTGCTCCACCGGCCCCGGGTTCGCGTTACGTTGGACATCGTGACCGTCGCCCGCCCGCTTGTCGTGGCGGGCGCCGGTCGATCCGGGCCGCCGCCTGTCGCCGGGCGGTCCGAGTGGGTCGAGGTCAGGAGAGACGTGCCGAGCAACACCTCAACCAGCCGTCTGGTCATCGTCGAGTCGCCGGCGAAGGCCAAGACGATCTCGGGCTACCTGGGCCCGGGGTACGTCGTCGAGGCGAGCCTCGGGCATGTCCGGGACCTGCCGCGCAACGCCGCCGACGTGCCGGCCCGCTACAAGAAGGAGCCGTGGGCACGGCTCGGCGTCGACGTCGACAACGGCTTCGCCGCGCTGTACGTCGTCTCGGCCGACCGTAAGCAGCAGATCGCCAAGTTGACCAAGCTGGCCAAGGAGGTCGACGAGGTCCTGCTCGCCACGGACGAGGACCGCGAGGGCGAAGCAATCGCCTGGCACCTGGTGGAGACCCTCAAGCCCAAGGTGCCGGTGCGCCGGATGGTCTTCCACGAGATCACCCGGGCAGCCATCCGGGCCGCGGTGGCCAACCCGCGGGAGATCGACCGCAACCTGGTCGACGCCCAGGAGGCGCGGCGGATCCTGGACCGGCTGTACGGCTACGAGGTCTCGCCGGTGCTGTGGAAGAAGGTGATGCCCCGGCTGTCCGCCGGCCGGGTGCAGTCGGTGGCCACCCGGATCGTGGTGGAGCGCGAGCGGCAGCGGATGGCGTTCCGTACCGCCGAGTATTGGGACATCCAGGCCACCCTGGCGGTGACCGGCCAGCCGGCGGCCGACGCCGACGGACCCCGCTCGTTCACCGCCAACCTGATCGCGCTCGGCGGCGACCGGATCGCCACCGGCAAGGATTTTGAGCCGAGCACCGGACGGGTCCGCCCGGAGGCGTCGGTGGTGCACCTGGACGGCGACGGGGCGCGGGGCCTGGCGGCCCGGCTCGACGGTCGGCCGTTCACCGTCACCCGGGTCGAGGAGAAGCCGTACCGCCGGCGGCCGTACGCCCCGTTCATCACCTCCACCCTGCAGCAGGAAGCGGCCCGTAAGCTGCGGTTCTCGTCGCAGCAGACGATGCGCACGGCGCAGCGGCTGTACGAGAACGGCTACATCACCTACATGCGGACCGACTCGGTCAACCTGTCGGAAACGGCGATCGCCGCCGCCCGCAGCCAGGTCGCCGAGCTGTACGGCGACCGTTTCGTTCCACCGGAGCCGCGCCGGTACACCGGCAAGGTGAAGAACGCCCAGGAGGCGCACGAGGCCATCCGCCCCGCCGGTGACCAGTTCCGCACCCCCGGGGAGTTGGCCAACGAACTGTCCGCCGAGGAGTTCAAGCTCTACGAGCTGATCTGGCGGCGGACCATCGCGTCCCAGATGACCGACGCGGTGGGTTCCAGCGTTTCGGTACGGATCCGGGCCGTCTCGACCGCTGGCGAGGATTGCGACTTCGGTGCGACCGGCAAGACGATCACCGACCCGGGCTTCCTGCGCGCCTACGTCGAGTCCTCCGACGACGAGTCGGCCGAGGCGGAGGACGCCGAGCGCCGGCTGCCCAACCTGACCAGGGACCAGCCGCTCACCGCGCGGGAGCTGGCGGCGGTCGGGCACAGCACCCAGCCGCCGGCCCGCTACACCGAGGCTTCCCTGGTCAAGGCGTTGGAGGAGCTGGGCATCGGGCGCCCGTCCACCTACGCGTCGATCATGCAGACCATCCAGGACCGGGGGTACGTGGCCAAACGCGGCCAGGCGCTCATCCCGTCGTTCCTGGCCTTCGCGGTGATCGGGCTGCTGGAGCGGCACTATCCGCGATTGGTCGACTACAACTTCACCGCCAGCATGGAGAACGAGCTGGACGAGATCGCGTCCGGCGACCACCAGGCAGTGGACTTCCTTACCTCGTTCTACTTCGGCAGTGACACCGCGGGGGACGAGTCGGTCGCCCGCTCCGGTGGTCTCAAGCGGCTGGTCACCGAGAAGCTCGCCGAGATCGACGCCCGCAGCGTCAATTCGATCCCGCTCGGTGTCGACGACGAGGGCCGTCAGGTCGTCGTCCGGGTCGGCCGCTACGGTCCGTACCTGCAGCGGTTCCTGCCCGACACGGAGGGTGCCGACCATGCGGCGGCCGGGGCGACCGGTGATGGCTCAGCGGCCGCGCCCACAGCGGGCGCTGCCGGCGGTGCCGAGCCGGCGGCCGGTGGCGGCGACGAGGCGGACGGGGCGGCAGCCGGAGCCGGCGGGGACCGCGTTTCGCTGCCGGAGGGGATCGCGCCGGACGAGTTGACCCCGGAGAAGATCAACGAACTGTTCCTCGGCGGTGGTGGCGAGCGCAAGCTCGGCGAACACCCGGAGACCGGCGAGCCGATCGTGCTCAAGTCCGGCCGGTTCGGCCCGTACGTCGCCAGTGGCGAGCGCCGCTCCTCATTGCTGCGCTCCCAGTCACCGGAGACGCTGAGCATCGCCGAGGCGCTGCGGCTGCTGTCGCTGCCCCGGGTGGTCGGGGTGGCACCGGACGGTGCCGAGGTGCTCGCCGCCGCCGGCCGGTACGGCCCGTACGTCAAGAAGGGCGACGAGTTCCGGTCGCTGGAGTCCGAGGAACAGCTGTTCACCGTCTCGCTGGACGAGGCGCTGACGTTGCTCGCCGCGCCGAAGACCCGGCAGCGGCGGGCCGCCGCGCCGCCGTTGCGGGAGATGGGCGCGGATCCGCTCACCGAACGCCCGTTGGTGATCAAGGACGGCCGGTTCGGCCCGTACGTCACCGACGGCGAGAGCAACGCCTCGCTGCGGCGTGGCCAGACGCCCGAGTCGTTGACGATCGAGCAGGCATCGGAGATGTTGGCCGAAAAGCGGGCGAAGGGCCCGGCGCCGCGTAAGAAGGCGGCGAAGAAAGCGCCGGCGAAGAAGACCACCGCCAAGAACGCCGGTGCGAAGAAGACCGCGGCCAAGGCGACCACCGCCAAGGCGACCGGTGCGAAGAAGACCGCGGCCAAGAAGGCGGCGCCGAAGAAGGCCACCGCCAGCCGGGCCGCAGACCAGTCCGACGACTCCTGACCGCGCCGCAGACCGCACGCCGGGCAGATGACTCCTGGCCGTGCTCCTGGCCGGCGGTGGTCCGCCGCCGGCCAGATTGTCATGAATGATCTTCGTAAATGATCTTCATGGTCAGGATGATCTGGGACAGGTGAATACCGATATCCGTTTCGCTCGTTAATCCGAGTAACGTTTTTGATCTCACTGCTGCCGACGGTGGTTCCGACGCGCGGGGGATCTTTCTCGGAAGGAGTGGGACGAGTGTCGACACCAGCCGTCACCAGTGGCCCGCTGCGGCGGGTGCCGGTCCAGGGGCGCAGTCTCGCCCGGGTCCAGCGCATGCTCGACGCGTGCGCCGAGATCGTGGACGAGGTTGGCTACGAGGGTCTGACGACGACCCTGCTCGCCGAAAGAGCCGAGGTGGCCATCGGTTCCGTCTATCAGTTCTTCCCGGACAAGCGGGCGATCGTGCAGGCGCTGACGCTGCGCAACATCGAGGCGTACGTGCAGCGGCTCAACGAACGGTTCACCGGCGGCGAGTTCGACCACTGGTGGGACGGTGTTGCCGCCGGCATCGACGAGTACATCTGCATGCACCGGACGGTGCCCGGATTTCGCACCCTGCACTTCGGCGACGTGGTCGACGTACGGCTGCTGGACGAGAGCAGGGACAACAACGCGGTGATCGCCAGTGAGCTGGCCAAGGTACTCGTGGGGCGGTTCGGCATCCCGGACGAACCCCGGCTGCGGTTCGCGCTGCAGATCGCGGTGGAGGCTGCCGACGCGCTGATCAAGCTGGCGTTCCGGCGTACCGCCGAGGGCGATGAGAGCGTACTGCGCGAAGCGAAGGCGCTGATCCGCGAATACCTGCACCGCCACGTCGACCCCGCCGCGGCCGGTGACCGTGACCGCGACGGTGACCGTGACCGACCCGGGTGAGCGCCGGGATTAGAGTGTGACCGGGGCCCCGCCGCCGGGCCGACGGGGAGGAACGGTCATCGACGACAACGCCACCAGGTCGCAGCGCGGTGGTGCGCCCGACACACCGCCGACCGATCAGGCAGCCGCCCCGGTCGACCTGTCCGGTCTGCCGGCGCTGCGTTCGGTGCTGCGTATCCGTCCGTTCCGGCGGCTGTGGATCGTGCTCGGGGTCGCCTCGTTCAGCGACTGGCTGGGCCTGCTCGCCACCTCGATCTTCGCGGCCGGGCAGGTCTCCGGCGGTGCGGCGCAGGGCGCGGCGTTCGGCGGTGTCATCGCCGTACGGCTGCTGCCGGCGTTGGTCCTCGGCCCGGTCGCCGGGGTGCTCGCCGACCGGTTCGACCGCCGCTACACGATGGTCATCTGCGACCTGCTCCGGTTCGTGCTGTTCGCCTCCATCCCGCTGCTGCCGATGTTCGGAGCGAGCGGCGCACTCACGGTCGCCTGGGCGGCAATCGCGATCTTCCTGATCGAGACGGTCACGTTGATCTGGATCCCGGCGAAGGAGGCGGCGGTCCCCAACCTGATCCCCAAGGCCCGGCTGGAGATCGCCAACCAGCTCACCCTGATCGCCACGTACGGGCTCACCCCGGTGCTCGCCGCGATCAGCCTGGCCGTCCTCGACGCCGCCGTCCGGGCGGCGACGGTGACCGATCTGCCATCCTGGGCGGAGCCGGCGCAGCTGGCGCTGTTCTTCAACGCCGCCTCCCGACTGGCCACCGCGATCGTGGTCTTCTACGGCATCAAGGAGATCAGCGGGCGGGCCGGCGCCGCCGGGCACGCCGATCAGAGCCTTATCCGGCAGTTCGTCGAGGGATGGCGGTTCATCGGCCAGACCCCGCTGGTCCGCGGCCTGGTGCTGGGCATCTTCGGCGCGTTCGCCGGTGGCGGCATCGTGATCGGCACCGCGAAATTCTTCACCGCCTCGCTGAGCGCCGGTGACGCCGCGTTCTACCTGCTCTTCGCGGCGATCTTCGTCGGTCTGGGCGCCGGGATCGGGCTCGGCCCGACGGTGGTGCGCGACCTGTCCCGGCGGCGCTGGTTCGGGCTCAGCATCGTGCTGGCCAGCGGCTCGGTGCTGATCCTCGCTCTGTCCATCCATCTGTCCATGGCCATCCTCGGCGCGGTCCTGGTCGGAGCGGCGGCCGGGATGGCGTTCCTGGCCGGGATCACCCTGCTCGGCGGGGAGATCGCCGACGACGTCCGGGGCCGGGTCTTCGCCGTGGTGCAGACCGGCACCCGGGTGGTGCTGATGCTGGCAATCTCGGTCAGCAGCGTGCTGGTCGGCGTGGGCGGCTCCCGCCAGCTGCAGATCGCCAACCTGGGCGTCTCGTTCTCCTCGACCCGGTTGTTGCTGCTGCTCGCCGGGGTGTTCGGCATCTTCGCCGGGCTCAGCGCCTTCCGCCAGATGGATGACAAACCGGGCGTTCCGGTCCTGGCCGACCTGTGGGGGTCGATCAGGGGGCGGCCGTTGACGTCGGCGGAGCCGTTCACCGCCAACGGGGTCTTCGTCGTCTTCGAAGGCGGCGAGGGCGCCGGCAAGTCGACACAGGTGACAGCGTTGGCGCAGGCGCTGCGCGAGCGGGGCCGGGAAGTGGTGGTGACCCGCGAACCGGGGGCCAGCGGCCTCGGCGAGAAGATCCGCCGGCTGGTGCTCGACGGCGGCCCGGACGCGCCGTCGCCCCGCGCGGAGGCCCTGCTGTACGCCGCCGACCGGGCCCACCACGTGGCGACCGTGGTCCGGCCGGCGCTGGCCCGGGGCGCGGTGGTGGTCAGCGACCGCTACGTCGACTCGTCGCTGGCGTACCAGGGTGCCGGACGGACCCTGCCGGTCGACGAGGTCTCCTGGCTCTCCTCCTGGGCCACCGGCGGCCTCAAACCCGACCTGGTCGTGCTGCTGGACATCGAGCCACGGGCCGGCCTGGACCGGGCGCAGCGGCGCGGGGCCGGTGCCGACCGGCTGGAGAGCGAGTCGCTGGCGTTCCACGAACGGGTCCGGTACGCGTTCCTCGACCTGGCCGCCGCCGAGCCGAAACGCTACCTGGTGTTGGACGCCACCCGGGGCGTCGACGAGGTACGCGGCGCGGTGCTCGACCGGGTCGAGGTGCTGACCGGCCGGGCCGACCCGGCGGCACCCGTCGCCGTCACCCAGCCGAAAGCCGACGCCGAGCCGAAAGCCGACGCCGAGCCGAAAGCCGACGCCGAGCCGAAAGCCGACGCCGAAGCGGGGCGACCGACGTGACGACCGCGACCGACGTGACGACCACGAGCATGCCCGCTGACGTCTTCGCCGACCTGGTCGGCCAGGACGAGGCCGTGCAGACCCTGCGCCGGGCCGCAGCGGCAGCCGGCGAGCTGCTCGCCGCCGGTGACGGCGACCCGCCGCCGTCGGCCGGGGCGATGACCCACGCCTGGATCTTCACCGGGCCACCCGGATCCGGGCGGTCGGTGGCCGCCCGCGCGCTGGCCGCCGCGCTGCAGTGCCTGCACGGGCAGGGCTGCGGCAGGTGCGCCGGCTGCCACACCACCCGGGCCGGTACCCACGCCGACGTCCGGTTCGTCGTGCCGGACGGCCTGTCGATCAGCGTCGGCGAGATGCGCGCGCTGGTGCTGCGGGCGGCCAGTACCCCGTCGGCCGGACGCTGGCAGGTGCTGGTGATCGAGGACGCCGACCGGCTCACCGAGGCGGCCGGCAACGCGCTGCTCAAGGCGATCGAGGAACCGCCGCCCAGGACGGTGTTCCTGCTCTGCACGCCGTCCACCCACCCGGACGACATCTCGGTGACCATCCGGTCCCGCTGCCGGGTGGTCAGCCTGCGGCAGCCGCCGGCCGAGGCGGTCGCCCAGGTGCTGGCCGAGCGGGACGGCGTACCGGCGGAGACCGCCACCTGGGCGGCGGCGGCCGCGCAGGGGCACGTCGGCCGGGCCCGCCGGCTGGCCCAGGACCAGCAGGCGCGGGAGCGCCGGGACGCCGTTCTGGCGGTGCCGCGCCGGCTGACCACGGTCGGAGCCTGCTTCGACGCCGCGTCGGCGTTGATCGCCGCCGCCGAGGCGGAGGCCGAGGCGGCGGTCGCCGAGATCGACGCGGCGGAGCGTACGGCGCTGCAGACCGCGCTGGGTGCCGGCGGTACCGGGCGCGGCGCCGCCGGCGCTGCCCGGGGGACCGCCGGGCAGATCAAGGAGCTGGAGCGGCGGCAGAAGTCCCGGGCCACCCGGGCGCAGCGGGACGCGTTGGACCGGGCGCTGGTCGATCTGGCCGGCTTCTACCGGGACGTACTGGTTTCCGCGCTGCGGGCTCCGGTGGCCCCGGTGCACACCGACATCGCCGGGCTCACCGGCGCAGCTGCCGAAAAGTGGACAGCGGAGTCGGCGCTGCGCCGGCTGGAAGCAGTGCTGAGCTGCCGAGAAGCGATCACCGGTAACGTCAAGCCACGGATCGCCGTCGAAGCGATGATGCTCAGCCTCTGGCGCGGCTAGGTCACTGCCGGTACGGTTCGGTGCCGTAGCGCAGCCCCATCCGTACGTAGGGTGCAGACCGGTTTGTGCCCGCTTGCCGACGATGGTGAGGACCCCGTGGTACGGCAGATCGACGAGGCGTGGATCGAGAACGCGGTCGAGCGGTACCGCCAGATCGAGGCCCGGCAGGTCGAGTTCGACAAGGCGGTGCACGCCGTCGAGGTGACGGTGCGCTCGCCGGACGGGTCCGTCGAGATCGTGGTCAACGCCGCCGGCACCGTGACCGACGTGCGGATTCTCGGTCCACTGCACACCCGGAGCAACACCGAACTGGCCGGCGCGGTGCGGTCCACGGTGGCGGCGGCCGCCGACGCCGCCCGCTGGGCGCGCGAGAAACTGTGGGCCGAGACGTTCAGCGCCCACCCGTCGCTGCGGGAGGTCTGACATGGACACCACCGTGCAGCTGATCGCCGCCGAGCTGACGCGCTGCGCCGACCAGCTGGCTGGCACCGCGAGCCAACTGACCGGGCTGCGCGACGCCACCGACCGTGGGTTACGCGGCGCCGCCGTCGGCGGGCCGCAGGCGGCGGCGGCCGGCCGGTTGGGCGCGCTCACCGCCGCGCTGGGCCGGCAGTGGCGGGACGCGGTGGCGCAGCGGGCGGCTGAAGCGGACGACGCCGGCCGGCGGCTCGCTGACACCGCAGCCGGGTTGCGGTCCGTGGTCGGCGCGTACCGGGACGTCGACCTGACGGCCCGCCGCCGGCAGTCGACGGAGGGCAGCTGATGGACGTGCTGGACCGGGTCGCCGCCCCGGCCCGGGATCTGCTGGCCAGGGTGGACGTGCTGCTCGTCGGCAACGGCGCGCCCCCGGGGCATCCGGTCTGGCCGCTGCTGTGCCAGGTACGGGCGTTGCCCGGTGACGCGGTGGACGCGTTCGTCGCGGTGCGCCCGGAGCCGCTGGCCGCCGCCGGCGCCGCGCTCCGCCCGCAACTGGACGGGTACGCCGAAGCGGTCGACGTTCTGGCCGGCCGGCTCGACTGGTCCGGACCGGCGGCCCAGGCGTACGACGCGGCACGCCGTACCCTCGCCACCCGGCTGACCGGCGGTGGTGGTGGCGGTGGCGCTGCCGACCCGGACAGCCTGGCCGGGCGGTTGACGGCCACCGCCGGGTATGCCGAGGCGGTCGCCGGCTGGGCAGCGCTGAGCCGGGCCGGGCTGGCCGCAGTGCTGGCCGAGGCGCTGGGCTCGGCCGAGGCGGTCACCGTACGGACCGCCGCCGACGCCGGCCCAGGGTGGTCCGCGGTTGGGCAGGTCGGACCGTCGGGGTCGGTGGCGGCCGACGCCGCCGCCACGATCGCGGCGGCGGTGCTGACCGCGATCCTGGAGATCACCGAGCGGGGCGAGGACCTGCTGGAGCGCTGGCGGCCCCGGTTGGCGCCGGCCGGCGGGTCCCGGCCTGCCGATGTCGCCAGCCCGGGTGTTGGATCAGACGGGACGATCCGGCTGCGCTACTGACCCGGAACAGGCAACGGCGCCGCGCTCAGGAGCACGGCTTTTCGCCTGTTGCTCCGGCTGCGACGCCGTGGCCTTTCCCTGCACCCCCCGCAGGCTCTTGATACCGGAGGGAACGCGGCCGACCCGGACAGGTTGCGGGCCGCCCGGCACATTCACCCGTTCAGCCGGCCCATCCGACGGATCGGCTGCCGCCGGCTGCCTTCTCGATGCCGGAAGGTCGACGTAGGGTAGGGCCATGGGGATGCTCTGCGCGGTCAGCTTCAACCGGTACGGGCGCCTCTTCTACCTCGACCCCGGTGATCTGCGACCGGCGGTCGGCGACAAGGTGCTGGTGCCCACCGACGACGGCACCGAGGTCGCCGAGTGCGTCTGGGCCCCGCAGTGGGTCGACGATCCCACCGACGGGTTTCCCCGGCTGGCCGGGCTGGCCACCGAGCAGGACCTGCACCGCGACGAGGTGCAACGCAAACGCAAGGCGGAGGCGAAGGTCGCGGCGAAGCGGCTGATCCGCGAGCATGGGCTGCCGATGAAGGTGGTCGCCGTCGACCACGTACTGGAGCCGGGGTCGCTGAACAGCGCCCGGGCCACCATCTACTTCACCGCACCGCACCGGGTCGACTTCCGGTCGCTGGTGCGTGACCTCGGTGCGACCCTGCACTGCCGGGTGGAGCTGCGGCAGTTGTCGGCCCGCGACTCGGCCCGGGTGCAGGGCGGAATCGGCTCCTGCGGCCGGGACCTGTGTTGCGCCACCTTCCTCACCGACTTCGAGCCGGTGACCATCCGGATGGCCAAGGACCAGGATCTGCCGCTCAACCCGCTGCGCATCTCCGGCGCCTGCGGCCGGCTGATGTGCTGCCTCAAGTACGAGCATCCGCTGTACGCGGACAGCGGCAACTACCCCACCTCGGGTCAGCGGGTCGAGACCCCGGACGGGCCGGCCAAGGTGGTGTCGCGGCATCCGCCGAGCGAGTCGGTCACCGTACGGCAGATCTCCGACGGGGCGGTGAAACGGTGCGCCCTGGCCGACGTCTGCGGTCCGCGCCGCGCCCACGACCAGGCGTACGGCTGACCTCGCGGCTCACCGGACGTCGCCGGCTCAGCGGATGGTGATCGGTTCCTCGGCCAGTCGGGTGGCCAGCGGCTGCTCCGGCACGATCCACGGGGCGTGCGGCGGGGCCTGCGGGTCGGCCCGCCAGCGCTGGCACACCCGGTCGACGGCCACCGGGTAGAGGGTCAGCGACCCGTCGGCGGCGATCCGCATCCGGATGAAGCACTTCGAGTCCTCGATGCCCTGCCCGGCGAACAGCTCGTTGAGGTTGACGTCGAACGCGCCGGCCAGCACCAGGTAACCGGCGGTCAACTGGCTCGCGACCAGCCCGGCGACCGGGCCGTAGACGACCGCGGCGGCGACCACCGGCAATGGCCAGGGCCAGTCGACGAACGGTAGCTCCAGCCAGATCAGCGCACCGACCCAGGCCAGCGCGATGTGCGCGACACCGTGGCCGAGCCCGAGCAGCCAGTGCCGGGAATGTCGGACACCGCTGGCGCTCGGCGGCTTGGCGAAGACCACCGACGCGGCGAGGGTGAGCACCACCATCGCGACCAGCGGGATGCTGAACAGTCGCTGGTTGTCGGGATCGGCCCAGGAGACGATGACCCCGGCGACGGCCAGCATCAGCAGCGTCTGCAGGGTGCCGAGCAGGGTGGCGAAGCCCGGGTTGCGGCGCGGCAGCCGGTGGAAGATCCCCCAGCTGTAGCGGCGGGACCGGGCCGCCTCCGGGTAGCGGCCGGCCAGCTCGTAGTCGAGTTGCGGGCTGGCGTTGCGGGAAAGGGTGTCGACCGGCGGTACGGTGATCCGCTCGGGCAGCTTGTGCGTCGCCGACAGGTAGGCGCCGCCGCCGCCACAGGTGATCAACTGCCGGTCCGGGTTGGCGTACCGGGCGTAGTGGTGCTGGTCGCCGGAGACCATCAGCGGCACCCGGGCACCGGTCGGCTTGATCACCGTACGCAGGAAGTAGTCGACCGCGTCGTAGGCATGCGGGTCGCCGACCGCCTTGACCCAGGTCGGTTCCGGCACCGCCAGGATCACCCGGTCACCCGGCTTGAGCTGCTCGGACGCCTTCTCGAAGTAGATCAACTGCGGGTCGTCCAGGTACGCGCCGAACTGCTCGTCGATGGCGAACAGCCACCAGTCGTTCGGCAGCCGGGTGGCGAAGTACGACCGTTTCTGCTCGGTCCGCCAGCCGCCGATGGTGGCGTCGCGCCGACGGGCGAACAGCCGCAGGAACGCGGTGAGCCCGTCGTACCAGTCATGGTTACCGGGGATGGCGTACAGCGTCGGTCGCGGCTGCCCGGCCGGCGGCTTCGGGAAGGCTGCCTGGTACGGCCCCTTGCTCCGGTCCTCGTACGCCTCGCCGCTGGCCGCCGGGTAGACCTGGTCGCCGCCCATCACCAGCAGGTCGCCGCGGCGCAGCCGGCCGGCGCCGTCGACGTCCAGCTCCGGCTGCGCCAGCAGGTACGCCAGCGAGTAGGTCGCCGGGAAGCCGTCACCGAGGTCGGCCACGTAGTCGATCCACAGCTCCCCGTCGACGGCGTCGTGGTGGTGCACGTCGCCGGGGAGCGCGCCCTGCAGTTCCCGCTTGTCGAGGTACGCGCCGAACAGCGTCGCCAGCAGGGTGCGCAGGCCGGTGCTGAGCAGCAGCATCGGGGCCAGCCAGGGCACCGGGGGTCGGGGGGTGAAGCCGAGCTCCCTCGGGTCCAGCGACCGGGGCCGGTGATGCTCGGCGGCGGGTGGGGCCGGATCGACCGGCCCGGTGCCGGCCGGGTTGGCGCCGGCTGGGCCGGCGGCTGGGGCTGGCGTGCTCGGTTCGTCCGTCACACGTCCGGAGCCTACTGTCGGTCATCGACGCCTGTCACCCGTGGCCGGCCCTCGGCTGTCCCGTCGGTGCCTCTCGGCCGCCCGGCGTGATCTCCGCCCGGTGCCGTACACTGGTTGATCGTTGCCGCCTTAGCTCAGTCGGCAGAGCGACGCACTCGTAATGCGTAGGTCGACGGTTCGATTCCGTCAGGCGGCTCCAACAGATGCCCTGACCAGCAGGCCTGCTGGTCAGGGCATCTCTTCGCCGGTCAGGTTTCCAGGGACGCGGTGGCCGCGACCGCGCGGCAGAGCCTTCCACGACGCGTGGCGGACGGCCGCGTGGTTGACTGAGGCTGTTCGGCCCAGCCCGAAGCAGGAGTTCCCTCGTGCGGACTTGCCCGTCGTCACCCGACTCGCAACTCGTCCTTGACGAGGTCACCAAGCGCTACCCCGAACGGGTCGTCCTGGATCGGGTGTCGCTCACCGTCAAGCTGGGGGAGCGGGTCGGTGTCATCGGCGAGGACGGGTCGGGCAAGTCGACCCTGCTCCGGCACGCTGCTCACCGAGTTCGAAGCCCGGGGCGGCTACGCGGCCGCCGCCCGGGTGGACGCAGCACTGCACGGCCTCGGCCTGCCCGACCTCGACCGGGACCGGGCGGTCGACACCCTCTCCGGCGGGGAACGGTCCCGGCTCGCCCTCGCGGCCACCCTGGCCGCCGCGCCGGTACGGGGACGGCTACGCCAACTACCTGCGGGGAAAGGCCACCTCCCGGGCCGCCTGGGAGCGCGCGTATGCGGACTGGCTGGCCGAGGTCGACCGGCAGACCAACCTCGCGGAGCGGGCCGGCGAGATGCTCCGGTCCATCTCCCGCAAGGGTGCGGCGGCGTTCAGCAAGGCCCGCAACGCCAACGAACGGCTGCGCCGCCTCCGGGAGGAGCCGGTTCCGCGCCCCGCCGACCCGTTGCGGTTCACCGCGTGCGTCCCGGCGGGCCCGGTGGACGCCGACACCCTCTGCGCCCAGTTGACCGACGTTCGGGTCGGCGACCGGCTCCACGCGGGTGTGACGGCCGGGCGGGAGGAGTACCTCAGCCGCCGACGCCGCCGGTCCGCGCCGGGGTCAGCGCCTTGAGCACGGCGGTGACCCGCCCGCAGACCGCGTCGATCTGGCCGTTGAGGTAGAAATGCCCGCCGGAGTAGGTGTGGACCACCGTCGTTGCCGTCGTCACCTCGGCCCACGCCGCCGCCTCCTCGGCCGTGACGTTAGGGTCGCTGTCGCCGGTGAGCACGGTGACCGGGCAGCGCAGCAGTGGCCCGGTGCGGTAGTCGTAGGTCGCCGCCGCTCGATAGTCGTTGCGAATCGCCGGGAGGACCATCTGCAGCAGTTCCTCGTCGGCCAACAGGCTGGAGTCGGTGCCCTCCAGCCGGCGGATCTCCGCGATCAGCTCGTCGTCTGCGTGGTAGTACCGGTCGTGGCGGGGGGTGGCCGGGCTGCGCCGGCCGGAGGCGAAGAGGTGGACCAGCCGGTCGGCGGCGGCGGGTGGGAGCCGCCGACCGACCTCGAAGGCGACCGTGGCGCCCATGCTGTGTCCGAAGAAGGCGATCGGCCGGTCCGCCGCGGCGAGCAGGATGGGCAGCAGCCGCTCCACGAGGGCGTCGATGGAGTCGACGAAGGGCTCGTCCCGGCGGTCCTGCCGGCCCGGATACTGGACCGCCGCCACGTCCACCGTGGCCGGCAGCCGGCGCGCGAACGGCAGGTACGCGCTGGCTGCGCCGCCAGCGTGCGGGAAGCAGAACAGCCGTACGGCGGGGTCGTTGTCCGGCTGGTAACGACGCAGCCAGAGCTCGGGTGAATCGGCGGCCCGGGACATGAAGGTGGACGCTCCTCGATTTCCTCGATGACGCGGTGCTCAGGTGGTCGGTGACCTGGTGGGGGCGGCCCGGCGCACCGACCGGGACGATGCGGCCCCGACCTGCGCCGCCACGTCGGTCAGGGCGGCGCGGACCACGGAGACCACCATCTCGACGCTCTCGCCGGACAGGTGGGGGCCGATGGGTAGGCTTAGGACCTCTTCGGCGAGGCGTTCACTGAGTGGTAACGGGCCGGCCCGGCGGACCGTCTCGGTGTCCCGGTACGCGCCGGACCGGTGCACCGGGGTCGGGTAGTGCACCAGCGTCTCCACCCCGGCCTCGGCCAGCCGACCCCGCAACAGCTCACGATGCCGGGTCCGGATCACGTACAGGTGCCACGCGGACGTGGCCCAGGGCGCGACGGTGGGCAGGACGAGATCGGGCACCTCACTCAGCGCCTCCGCGTACCGCCGGGCCACCCGGTCCCGTCGCGCGGTCCACTCGTCCAGGTACGGCAGCTTGGCCCGCAGTACCGCCGCCTGGAACTCGTCCAGCCGCGAGTTGCCGCCCTGTACCTGGTGTTCGTACTTGCGTGCGGAGCCGTAGTTGCGCAACAGCCGGACCCGCTCGGCGAGCTGCGCATCGTCGGTGACCACGGCGCCGCCGTCGCCCAGCGCGCCGAGGTTCTTCGCTGGGTAGAAGCTGAACGCGACCACCCCGCCGGCACCGATCGGCCGCCCCCGGTAGGTGGCGGCGTGGGCCTGCGCCGCGTCCTCCACCACCGGTACGCCGTACCGGTCGGCGACCGCCCGCACCGCGTTCAGGTCGACAGGGTGCCCGTAGAGATGTACGACGAGCACCGCCTTGATCTGCGGGGTGAGCGCGTCCGCCAACCGCTCCGGGCAGATGCCGAAACTGGACCCGCCCGGCTCCACCGGCACCGGGCGGGCACCGGTGGCCGACACCGCCAGCCACGTCGCGATGAACGTGTGCGCCGGCACGATCACCTCGTCTCCCGGCCCGACGCCGAGCGCCCGCAGGGCCAGCACCAGCGCGTCCAGCCCGCTGCCCACCCCGACGCAGTGCCGCGCCGTGCAGTACGCCGCGAACTCCGTCTCGAACGCCGCCAGCTCCGGACCGAGCAGGTAGCGGCCCGACGCGGACACCCGCGCGTACGCCGCGTCCAGGTCGGCCCGTACCTCGTCGTTGGCCGCAACCAGGTCGAGGAAGGGAACCTCCACTGTCACCTCGGGTTCCGTGCGTGGGGTCGGGCAGGTCAGCGGGCCGACGGCGATCAGCCGCGGACCACCTGGACAGGCAGGTGCCGCGCGGTGAGCTGGTCCGGGTCGTAGAACTCGACCTCGTCGTGGTCGATGGTGAACTCGCTGAACTCGTCGAGGACGTGGTTGAGGAAGACCCTGGCCTCCTGTCGGGCCAGGAACGCGCCCAGGCAGTGGTGGATGCCGTAACCGAAGGCCAGGTGCTTGTTCGACTCGCGCCGGATATCGAAGAGGTCCGGGTCCGTGAACACCTCGGTGTCGCGGTTCGCGGAGGCGATCCAGGCGATCACCATCTGCCCCTTGCGCATCGGCTGGCCGAAGATCTCGGTGTCCTCGGCGAGCAGCCGGAAGATGCAGTTGAAGGGGGATCGCCAGCGAAGGGTCTCCTCGACCACACCGGGGACAAGGCTGCGGTCGGCGCGGACGGCCGCCAGCGCCTCCGGGTGCTCCTCCAGTACCAGGAAGAGGTTGCTGAGCAGCGTGGCGCTGGAGATGTGCCCGGCGGTCAGCAGGAGCGCCACGATGTTGACCATCTCCTCGTCGGTCAGCTTGCGGCCCTCGACCTCTACCGCCAGCAGCCCGCTCATCAGGTCGTCCTGCGGCCGGGCCCGCTTCTCGGCGATCTGGGCGTAGAGGAACTCCGACCACTCCGCGATGGCCGGGCCGACCGTCTCGGTGAAGTCGTCCGGAAGGTTCGGGTACTCCAGGCCCTCGTTGCTGAGGATGATGTCGACCCACTCGCGGAACTTTTCGTGGTCCTCGTTCGGGATGCCCAGCATGTCGGCGATGACCGCCACCGGCAGCGGGTACGCGAGGTCGGCGGCGATGTCGATCCGCTCCTGGCCGCGAACCTGCTCGAGGATGTCGGCGGTGATCATCTCGATCCGCGCCTCCATCTGGGCGATCCGCCGGGGGGTGAACGCCTGGCTCACCAGTTTACGCATCGGACCGTGTCGGGGCGGGTCGATGCCGCCGATGGTGCCTGGCCCCATGAGCAGGGCCAGCTCCGGCGGAACCGGGAAGACCGGGCTGAAGTCCGAGGAGAAGATCAGCGGGCTGGCGGTGACGGTCAGGTAGTCCCGGTAGTTGAACACGTGCCAGGCCTGCCGGGTCTCGTCCCAGGAGACGGGACGGTGCTCCCGCATGTAGGCGAACCAGTCCAGCAGCCCCTGGGCGTCCGCGCCCTTGGGCATGTCGAGCGGTGGCGCGGCTGCGTTGTCCGTCTGCGTCATCGGAGCCCTTCCGTGGATACGTCGGCCGTCAGGTCGGGGAGGAAACGGAACTCTTGCGGAGCAGGACAGGGAAGGCCGATCTGCCGCCAGGGCGGATCGGCGTCCATCCACACGCCACCCCAGGTTTCCCGACCGGATTGCGAGATTGTGGACTGTTCCCGGGACCGTGAAGTGGGCGTTCCGGTACCGCCTCTACACCACCCTGGGGTAGGCGGCCGAGCTTGCCCGGACGTTCGGTTGTGTCCGGCCGATCTACCACATGGCGTTGGCTGTCCGCACCGAGGCGACCGACGAGTTCGCCTTCCTCACCGAGGTCTCGTCGGTGCCGTTGCAGTAGGCGCTGCGGCAGTTCCGGACCATGCTGGCGGACAAGGCCGACTGGTACGGCCGAGACCTGGTGGTCGTGGACCGCTGGTTCCCGTCGACCCGGCTGTGCTCCGCATGCGGCGCCCTGGGAAGACTCTCCGTGATCGCCTGTGGAGGCGGTGTCAGACATCAACGGGAGTCCTCCTCTCGGACGGGCGGTCGTCGACGAAACAGGAAACCCCGAGGGCGACCGAGGGGATTTCCGTCTTTTAGGGTGGGGAGGAACTCAACCTTGCCAGAATTCGACGGGCTGACAGTAGCGGTTGCCGGGATCGGTAGGTGTGCCGGTTATGGCGACTCTTTTCGGGACGTTGGTAGGCGCGAAAACGAATCGAAACCAGCTACGGCGGAAGATAGCCTGCAATGTGTGCCGTTGCGGTCGATGTGCTGGCGTCGAACCGTGCACCGGGCCGAGCTGTCGGGGGGGGGCATGCCGAGAACCGTTCCGTGGCATTGAAAGTTACGGCCCGGTGCCCGCAGCCGCAAGGCTGGACTTGACATAGTGCCGTCTCCAACGCTGAGAGTGCGCCCGAAGGAGATCGAATGTAGCGATTGTCACAGGCGGTTCGGTTAGTTAAATTACGGGACCTGACATAGTCCTCTGTGATTTCGTGACAGCGTGTCGCTGGCTCATGTTGGGTGAATCGGGGAAGGGCGGGCTGTCGGGAAAGGGCGGGCTCTCAGGGAGGGAACTTGTCAAGATCGGTACAGGACGGCCCCTTTCTGGAGGAGAAGCAGCCATGAAGTGTCCCGTAACAGCCGGATCCTTACGGCTCTACCCCTTCAGCGACCGCGCCGACCTCACCGTCGACCCGACCTACGGGGACCTGCGCTCAAAGGAGCCGGTCGCCCGCGTCCGCATGCCCTACGGCGGTGGGGACGCCTGGCTGGTCACCCGGCACGCCGACGCCAAGAAGGCGCTCTCCGACCCGCGGCTCAGCATCGCCGCCGGCGCCGGCCGGGACGTGCCCCGCGCCTCCCCCCGAATTCAGGAGGCGGACGGGCTGATGGGTATGCCCCCCGAGGCGCACGCCCGGCTGCGCCGCCTCGTCGCCACCGCGTTCACCCCGAAACGCGTCCGGGACATCGCCCCCCGGGTCGCCGAGATCGCCGACCGACTCGTCGCCGACGTGATCGAGACCGGCCCGCCAGCGGACCTCGTACGCCAGATCGCCCTCCCCGTCCCGGTCACGATCATCTGCGAGATGATGGGGGTCGCCACCGAGGAGCAGCCCATCTTCCGGGCCTTCAGCGATGCCCTGATGTCCAGCACCCGCTACTCGGACGACGAGGTCGAACAGGCCGTCCAGGAGTTCGTGGCGTACCTCGGCGGCCTACTCGCGCACCGCCGCGCCAACCGTACCGACGACCTCATCGGTGCACTGATCGAGGCCCGCGACGATGGCGACCGGCTCAGCGAGGAAGAGCTGATCATGCTCACCGGCGGCCTCCTTGTCGGCGGCCATGAGACAACCGCCAGCCAGATCGCCTCGCACCTGTTCGTCCTGCTGCGCGACCGGACCCGGTACGAGACCCTGTGCGCCCGGCCCGAGCTGATCCCGACAGCCGTCGAGGAGCTGCTCCGCGTCGCTCCGATGTGGGCCACAGTGGGGCCCACCCGCATCGCCACCGAGGACATGGAACTCAACGGGGCCACCATCCGTGCCGGTGACGCCGTGATCTTCTCCTTGACCTCCGCCAACCTCGACGATGACGCCTTCCCGGACGCCGCCGACGTCGTCCTCGACCGCGAACCCAATGCGCACATCGCGTTTGGACACGGCCCGCATTTCTGCATTGGTGCCAGCCTCGCCCGACTGGAGATCCAGGCCACCATCGGAGCTCTGGTCAGACGACTTCCCAACCTTCGCCTAGCGGTCAAGGAGAACGAACTCGAATGGCACCGGGGGATGATGGTACGGAGCCTCGTGGCCCTACCGGTGAGGTGGTGATCCAGCTCCACGACCAGTTCGGATGAGGGGCCGAGTAAGCATCGGATGATCCGCCACGGCCCAATCTAGACGCGGGCTGGTGATGCCACCCTGTCGGCCACCATCTTTACGTATTCTCGCCGGGAGAATGATCGAGCCGCGCGCGGACGCGCAGCGCGCCAGAGCCGTTTTTCGGATCGTCGGTGAGTCTCCCGAGCGCGTTCTTCTCGACCCAGGAGACCTCATGACCGTGAAGAGCAGCGTGCTGCACACCAGCGATATTGCCGTGGTCGGAATGGCGTGCCGGCTGCCCGGCGCGCCCGGCATCGAGGAATTCTGGGAACTGCTACGTACCGGTCGGAGTGCGGTCGAACGCCAACCCGACGGCAGTTGGCGGGCCGTGGTGGAGGGTAAGGCGGAGTTCGACGACACATTCTTCGGGATGTCCCCGCGGCAGGCTGCCGCGGTGGACCCGCAGCAGCGCCTGATGCTCGAACTCGGCTGGGAGGCACTGGAGCATGCCCGGATCCGGCCCGCCGACCTCAAAGGCACCGACACCGGTGTCTTCGTCGGCATCGCCGCCGACGACTACGCCACCCTGCTGCACCGCTCCGGCGCTGCGATCAACGGCCACACTGCCACCGGCCTGCACCGCAGCCTCACCGCGAACCGCCTGTCGTACCTGCTCGGCCTGCGCGGGCCCAGCCTCACCGTCGACTCCGCGCAGTCGTCGTCCCTGGTCGCCGTCCACCTCGCGTGCGAGAGCCTGCGCCGGGGCGAGAGCACGGTCGCGCTCGTCGGCGGCGTGAGCCTCGTCCTGGCCGAGGAGAGCAGCGTCGGCATGGCGCTGATGGGCGCACTGTCTCCCGACGGACGGTGCTTCACCTTCGACGCCCGCGCCAACGGCTATGTCCGTGGTGAGGGCGGCGTAGCGCTCGTCCTCAAGCCCTTCGACCAGGCGATCGACGACGGCGACCGGGTGCACTGTGTGATCCGTGGCGGCGCCGTCAACAACGACGGTGGTGGCCCGAGCCTTACCCACCCCGACCGGGCGGCCCAGGAAGCGCTGCTGCGTCGGGCGTACGAGCGGGCCATGGTCGCGCCGGAGCAGATCGCCTACGTCGAACTTCACGGCACCGGAACGAAGGCCGGCGACCCCGTAGAGGCGGCCGCCCTCGGGGCGGTACTCGGCGCGGCCCGTACCCCCGACACCAGACTCGCCGTCGGATCGGTCAAGACCAACATCGGCCATCTTGAGGGGGCCGCCGGCATCGCCGGCCTGCTCAAGGCGGTGCTCGCCGTGCGGGAGGGAATGCTGCCCCCGAGCCTCAACTTCCAGACGCCGAACCCGGACATCCCGCTCGACGACCTCAACCTGCGGGTGCAGACGGACCTCCAGCGGTGGCCGGGACGCGAGGCCGGCCTGCCACGCCTCGCCGGAGTCAGTTCCTTCGGAATGGGCGGTACGAATGCTCATTTGATTTTGGAGGAGGCTCCTGTGGTGGAGGAGTCTGTTTCTGTTGGTGGTGTCGGTGATTCGGTGGTGGTGCGGGAGCTTCCGGTGGTTCCGGTGGTGTTGTCGGGTAGGTCGGAGGTGGCGTTGCGGGCGCAGGCTGATCGTCTTCGGGGTGTTTTGGGGGGTGCGCGGTTGGTGGATGTTGGGTGGTCGTTGGTGTCGACGCGGTCGGTGTTTGAGCGTCGGGCGGTGGTTTTTGGTGCTGATTCTGTGGTTGTGGATCGTGGGTTGGCGGCTGTGGCGTCGGGTGATTTTGGTGTGGGTGGTGTGGTGTCTGGGGGGTCGGGTGGGTTGTCGGGGGGGCGGGTGGTGTTTGTGTTTCCGGGTCAGGGGGCGCAGTGGGTGGGTATGGGTGCGCGGTTGATGGATGAGTCGTCGGTGTTTGCTGAGTCGATGGTGGAGTGTGCGGGGGTGTTGTCGGAGTTTGTGGATTGGGATTTGGTGGAGGTGGTGCGTGGTGGTGGGGTGGATGTGTTTGGTCGGGTTGATGTGGTGCAGCCGGTGTCGTGGGCGGTGATGGTGTCGTTGGCGCGGTTGTGGCGGTCGGTGGGTGTGGTGCCGTCGGCGGTGGTGGGTCATTCGCAGGGTGAGATTGCGGCGGCGGTGGTGGCTGGTGTGTTGAGTTTGTCTGATGGTGCGCGGGTGGTGGCGGAGCGGTCTCGGGTGATTGGTCGGGTTTTGGCGGGTCCGGGTGCGATGGCGTCTGTTGCGTTGCCGGTGGCGGAGGTGGAGTCGAGGCTTGTGGGGTTTGGGGGTGGGTTGGGTGTGGCGGCGGTGAATGGTCCGTCGGGGACTGTTGTTTCGGGGGATGTGGGTGCGGTGGTGGATTTTGTGGCGTGGTGTGAGGGGGAGGGGGTTCGGGCGCGGAGGATTCCGGTGGATTATGCGTCGCATTCGGTGCGGGTGGAGGCTGTTGAGGCTGAGTTGTTGGAGGTGTTGGCGGGGGTGGTTCCGCGTCGGGGGGAGGTGCCGTTTTATTCGACGGTGGAGGCTGGTGTGGTGGATGGTGTTGGTTTGGATGGGGGGTATTGGTATCGGAATTTGCGGCAGCGGGTGTTGTTTGGTGAGACTGTGGGGCGTTTGGTGGGGGATGGGTTTTCGGGGTTTGTGGAGTGTAGTGCGCATCCGGTGTTGGTGCCGGGTGTGGAGGAGACTGTTGGGGTGGTGGGTGGTGGGGGTCCGGTTGTGGTGGTGGGGTCGTTGCGGCGTGATGATGGTGGGTTGGATCGGTTTTTGGTTTCGGTGGCGGAGGCTTTTGTTGGTGGGGTTGATGTGGATTGGGGTGCGGTGTTTGCTGGTGTTGGGGGTCGGGTGGTTGATTTGCCTACGTATCCGTTTCAACGACGCCACCACTGGGCGCCGCGGACGGACGGGGCCACCTCACCGGTCCTGGTCGACGACCAGGCAGAGCCGGAGCTTGCCCCGGAAGTCGGCGCGCCAGGACTTCGCGCGGAACTACTGACGCTGTCCGACACCGAGCAACTGAACCGGCTGCTGACCGTCGTCCGGGCGAGCGCCGCCGTCGTGCTGGGCCTCGACTCCGCCGAGGCAGTCGATCCGGAGCGGACCTTCAAGGAGCAGGGCTTCGAGTCCATCACCGCCGTCGAACTCTGCAACCACCTGCGACTCGGCACCGGCAAGCGGGTGCCGACCACCCTCGTCTACAGCCACCCCACCCCGTTGGCCGCCGCCCGTCACCTTCGCGACGAAATTCTCGGTCGATCGACTACCCAGGACAGTCATCCTCCTGCCGCTCGCACGGCTGTTGCGGATGATGATCCGGTGGTGATTGTGGGGATGGGTTGTCGGTTGCCGGGTGGTGTGGTGTCTCCGGCTGGTTTGTGGGATTTGGTGGTGTCGGGTGGGGATGCGGTTTCTGGTTTTCCGGTGGATCGGGGTTGGGATGTGGAGTCGCTGTTTGATCCGGTGCGGGGGGTGGCGGGGAAGTCGTATGTGCGTGAGGGGGGTTTTGTGTATGACGCGGGGTTTTTCGACGCCGAGTTTTTTGGGATTTCTCCTCGTGAGGCGTTGGCGATGGATCCGCAGCAGCGGTTGTTGTTGGAGACGTCGTGGGAGGCGTTGGAGCATGCGGGTATTGATCCGGCGGGTTTGCGGGGGTCGCGGACTGGTGTGTATGTGGGGGTGATGGGGCAGGAGTACGGGCCTCGGTTGTCGGAGGGGAGTGGCGGGTTTGAGGGGTTTTTGTTGACGGGGACGACGCCGAGTGTGGTGTCGGGTCGGGTGTCCTATGCTTTCGGGTTGGAGGGTCCTGCGGTTTCTGTTGATACGGCGTGTTCGTCGTCGTTGGTGGCGTTGCATTTGGCGTGTCAGGGGTTGCGGTTGGGTGAGTGTGATGTGGCGTTGGCGGGTGGGGTGACGGTTATTGCGGGGCCGGGTTTGTTTGTGGAGTTTTCGCGGCAGGGTGGGTTGTCGGTTGATGGGCGGTGTCGTGCTTTTGGGGGTGGTGCGGATGGTACGGGTTGGGCTGAGGGTGCTGGTGTTGTGGTGTTGGAGCGGTTGTCGGTGGCGCGGGAGCGTGGTCATCGGGTGTTGGCGGTGGTGCGGGGTTCTGCGGTTAATCAGGATGGGGCGTCGAATGGTTTGACGGCGCCGTCGGGGGTTGCGCAGCAGCGGGTGATTCGTGATGCGTTGGCGGTGGCGGGTGTGGCGGCTGATGAGGTTGATGTGGTGGAGGCGCATGGTACGGGGACTCGGTTGGGGGATCCGATTGAGGCTGAGGCGTTGTTGGCGACTTATGGGCGTGGTCGTTCGGGTGGTCCGTTGTGGTTGGGGTCGTTGAAGTCGAATGTGGGTCATACGCAGGCGGCCGCGGGTGTTGCTGGTGTGATGAAGATGGTGTTGGCGTTGCGGGCGGGGGTGTTGCCGGCGACGTTGCATGTGGATGAGCCGTCGCCGTTTGTGGATTGGTCGTCGGGGTCGGTGGAGTTGTTGTCGGAGCGGCGTGATTGGCCGGTGACTGGTCGGCCGCGTCGGGCTGGGGTTTCTGCGTTCGGGGTTAGTGGTACGAATGCTCATTTGATTTTGGAGGAGGCTCCTGTGGTGGAGGAGTCTGTTTCTGTTGGTGGTGTCGGTGATTCGGTGGTGGTGCGGGAGCTTCCGGTGGTTCCGGTGGTGTTGTCGGGTAGGTCGGAGGTGGCGTTGCGGGCGCAGGCTGATCGTCTTCGGGGTGTTTTGGGGGGTGCGCGGTTGGTGGATGTTGGGTGGTCGTTGGTGTCGACGCGGTCGGTGTTTGAGCGTCGGGCGGTGGTTTTTGGTGCTGATTCTGTGGTTGTGGATCGTGGGTTGGCGGCTGTGGCGTCGGGTGATTTTGGTGTGGGTGGTGTGGTGTCTGGGGGGTCGGGTGGGTTGTCGGGGGGTCGGGTGGTGTTTGTGTTTCCGGGTCAGGGGGCGCAGTGGGTGGGTATGGGTGCGCGGTTGATGGATGAGTCGTCGGTGTTTGCTGAGTCGATGGTGGAGTGTGCGGGGGTGTTGTCGGAGTTTGTGGATTGGGATTTGGTGGAGGTGGTGCGTGGTGGTGGGGTGGATGTGTTTGGTCGGGTTGATGTGGTGCAGCCGGTGTCGTGGGCGGTGATGGTGTCGTTGGCGCGGTTGTGGCGGTCGGTGGGTGTGGTGCCGTCGGCGGTGGTGGGTCATTCGCAGGGTGAGATTGCGGCGGCGGTGGTGGCTGGTGTGTTGAGTTTGTCTGATGGTGCGCGGGTGGTGGCGGAGCGGTCTCGGGTGATTGGTCGGGTTTTGGCGGGTCCGGGTGCGATGGCGTCTGTTGCGTTGCCGGTGGCGGAGGTGGAGTCGAGGCTTGTGGGGTTTGGGGGTGGGTTGGGTGTGGCGGCGGTGAATGGTCCGTCGGGGACTGTTGTTTCGGGGGATGTGGGTGCGGTGGTGGATTTTGTGGCGTGGTGTGAGGGGGAGGGGGTTCGGGCGCGGAGGATTCCGGTGGATTATGCGTCGCATTCGGTGCGGGTGGAGGCTGTTGAGGCTGAGTTGTTGGAGGTGTTGGCGGGGGTGGTTCCGCGTCGGGGGGAGGTGCCGTTTTATTCGACGGTGGAGGCTGGTGTGGTGGATGGTGTTGGTTTGGATGGGGGGTATTGGTATCGGAATTTGCGGCAGCGGGTGTTGTTTGGTGAGACTGTGGGGCGTTTGGTGGGGGATGGGTTTTCGGGGTTTGTGGAGTGTAGTGCGCATCCGGTGTTGGTGCCGGGTGTGGAGGAGACTGTTGGGGTGGTGGGTGGTGGGGGTCCGGTTGTGGTGGTGGGGTCGTTGCGGCGTGATGATGGTGGGTTGGATCGGTTTTTGGTTTCGGTGGCGGAGGCTTTTGTTGGTGGGGTTGATGTGGATTGGGGTGCGGTGTTTGCTGGTGTTGGGGGTCGGGTGGTTGATTTGCCTACGTATCCGTTTCAGCGACGCCACTACTGGGCCGAGGCTCCCAGGCCGGTTACCGCTGTCGGCGGTGACACCGACCCGACGACGGGCTGGCGGTACCGGATCACCTGGAAGCCGCTTCCGGTCGGTAGTCCTCGGTGGCTCACCGGACGCTGGCTGCTGGTGGCCGACCCCGCGACGGCCGAGTCGGCTCTGCCCGCCGACATCACCGCGGCACTCTCCCGTCGGGGTGCCGAGGTCGAGCTGCTGAGCCTGGATCCGCTCGGCAGCCGTACCCGCCTCGCCGACCTGCTCGCCGCCATGGGCGACGGCGCGACCACCCTGGCAGGCGTCGTGTCCCTGCTCGGACTGGTACCCGGCACCCATCCCGACCACCCGTCCATCGCGCGGGGCGTAGCCGCCTCGCTGGCATTGGTGCAGGCCGCCGGTGACGCGGGCCTCGACGTGCCGCTGTGGACCGTGACCCAGGCGGCGGTCGGCGTGACGTCTCGGGAGGTGCCCGACGCAGCCGGCGCGCAGGTGTGGGCGCTCGGCCAGGTGGCCGCACTGGAGCTGCCCGACCGCTGGGGTGGTCTGGTCGACCTGCCGCAGGAACCGGACTCCCGGGCCCTGGACCACCTGGCCAGCGCGGTGGCCGGAGGAGAGGGCGAGGACCAGATCGCGGTACGCGACTCCGGGGTCTACGGGCGACGGGTGACGCGCGCCTCGGATACGCCTCGCCGGGAGTGGCGCCCCCGTGGCACGGTCCTGGTCACCGGCGGTACGGGGGCATTGGGCGCGCAGGTGGCGCGCTGGCTCGCCCGCACCGGTGCCGAGCACCTGGTCCTCATCAGCCGGCGAGGTGCCCAGTCCCCCGGTGCGGTCGAGTTGGAAGCGGATCTGCTGGCGCTAGGCGCGGCGGTGACCATCGTCGCGTGTGACGTGTCCGACCGCGCCGCGCTCGCCACCCTCCTGGAGGCTCACCCGCCGACCGCCGTCTTTCACACCGCCGGCGCCCTCCACGACGGTGTGCTGGAGACCCTCACCCTCGCCCAGGTCGAGGCGGTGTTCCGTCCGAAGGCGGACGCCGCACTGCTCCTCGACGAACTCACCCGACACCGGGACCTCGATGCCTTCGTCCTCTTCTCGTCCATCACCGGGGTCTGGGGCAACGGCGGCCAGGCGGCCTACGCCGCAGCCAACGCGTCTCTGGACGTACTCGCCGAGCAGCGCCGCGCCGCCGGCCTCCCCGCCACCGCCATCGCGTGGGGGCTGTGGGCTGGCGGCGGCATGGCTGAGGGGGTCGGGGAGCGGAACCTGAACCGACGCGGCATCACCGCCATGGACCCGGACGGCGGCATCCGCGCCCTCCAGCGGGCCCTCGACCGCGACGACGTCTGCGTGACCGTCGCCGATGTCGACTGGGCGGACTTCGCCCCCCGACTCGCCGACCTGCGGCCGGGCCGGCTCTTCGACGGTGTTCCCGAGGCCAGGAGCGCGCTCGACGCCCGCCGGGCCGACGCCGCAGCGGAGACCTCCGGCCTGGCGCAGCGCGTGGTGGGCATGTCCGAGTCGGAACGGCAGCAGGTCCTGCTGCAACTGGTGCGCAGGGAAGCGGCGGCCGTCCTCGGCCATGACACCGTGGAGGCGGTCACCCCCGGCCGGGCCTTCAAGGCTGCGGGGTTCGACTCGCTCACCGCGCTGGAACTGCGCAACCGCTTGAACACGACGACCGGGCTCACCCTGCCGTCCACCGTCGTCTTCGACCACCCGAGCCCATCGGCCCTGGCCTCGTTCGTGGAGGAGGCCCTCACCGGCGCCACCCCCGAACCCGTTGTCCCGATGGCGACCGGGCTCGCGCGGGTCGACGAACCGATCGCGATCGTCGGCATGGCCTGCCGCTACCCCGGCGGGGCGGACACCCCCGAGAAGCTCTGGGAACTGCTGCTGAACATGGCCGACGTCATCGGTCCCGCCCCCGATGACCGGGGCTGGGACGTCGATTCCTTCTTCGACCCTACCCCCGGCGCGGCGGGCAAATCGTACGTGCGCGACGGAGGGTTCTTGTACGACGCGGCGTTCTTCGACGCCGAGTTCTTCGGGATCTCCCCCCGCGAGGCCTTGGCCATGGATCCCCAGCAGCGTCTGCTGCTGGAGACGTCCTGGGAGGCACTGGAGCGCGCCGGCATCGACCCGGAGGGATTGCGGGGCAGTCGCACCGGTGTCTATTCCGGGCTCACTCACCAGGAGTACGCTGCCCGCCTCCACGAAGCGCCTCATGAGTTCGAGGGGTATCTGCTCACCGGAAAGTCGGTCAGTGTCGCTTCCGGTCGGGTGTCCTATGCTTTCGGGTTGGAGGGTCCTGCGGTTTCTGTTGATACGGCGTGTTCGTCGTCGTTGGTGGCGTTGCATTTGGCGTGTCAGGGGTTGCGGTTGGGTGAGTGTGATGTGGCGTTGGCGGGTGGGGTGACGGTTATTGCGGGGCCGGGTTTGTTTGTGGAGTTTTCGCGGCAGGGTGGGTTGTCGGTTGATGGGCGGTGTCGTGCTTTTGGGGGTGGTGCGGATGGTACGGGTTGGGCTGAGGGTGCTGGTGTTGTGGTGTTGGAGCGGTTGTCGGTGGCGCGGGAGCGTGGTCATCGGGTGTTGGCGGTGGTGCGGGGTTCTGCGGTTAATCAGGATGGGGCGTCGAATGGTTTGACGGCGCCGTCGGGGGTTGCGCAGCAGCGGGTGATTCGTGATGCGTTGGCGGTGGCGGGTGTGGCGGCTGATGAGGTTGATGTGGTGGAGGCGCATGGTACGGGGACTCGGTTGGGGGATCCGATTGAGGCTGAGGCGTTGTTGGCGACTTATGGGCGTGGTCGTTCGGGTGGTCCGTTGTGGTTGGGGTCGTTGAAGTCGAATGTGGGTCATACGCAGGCGGCCGCGGGTGTTGCTGGTGTGATGAAGATGGTGTTGGCGTTGCGGGCGGGGGTGTTGCCGGCGACGTTGCATGTGGATGAGCCGTCGCCGTTTGTGGATTGGTCGTCGGGGTCGGTGGAGTTGTTGTCGGAGCGGCGTGATTGGCCGGTGACTGGTCGGCCGCGTCGGGCTGGGGTTTCTGCGTTCGGGGTTAGTGGTACGAATGCTCATTTGATTTTGGAGGAGGCTCCTGTGGTGGAGGAGTCTGTTTCTGTTGGTGGTGTCGGTGATTCGGTGGTGGTGCGGGAGCTTCCGGTGGTTCCGGTGGTGTTGTCGGGTAGGTCGGAGGTGGCGTTGCGGGCGCAGGCTGATCGTCTTCGGGGTGTTTTGGGGGGTGCGCGGTTGGTGGATGTTGGGTGGTCGTTGGTGTCGACGCGGTCGGTGTTCGAGCGTCGGGCGGTGGTTTTTGGTGCTGATTCTGTGGTTGTGGATCGTGGGTTGGCGGCTGTGGCGTCGGGTGATTTTGGTGTGGGTGGTGTGGTGTCTGGGGGGTCGGGTGGGTTGTCGGGGGGTCGGGTGGTGTTTGTGTTTCCGGGTCAGGGGGCGCAGTGGGTGGGTATGGGTGCGCGGTTGATGGATGAGTCGTCGGTGTTTGCTGAGTCGATGGTGGAGTGTGCGGGGGTGTTGTCGGAGTTTGTGGATTGGGATTTGGTGGAGGTGGTGCGTGGTGGTGGGGTGGATGTGTTTGGTCGGGTTGATGTGGTGCAGCCGGTGTCGTGGGCGGTGATGGTGTCGTTGGCGCGGTTGTGGCGGTCGGTGGGTGTGGTGCCGTCGGCGGTGGTGGGTCATTCGCAGGGTGAGATTGCGGCGGCGGTGGTGGCTGGTGTGTTGAGTTTGTCTGATGGTGCGCGGGTGGTGGCGGAGCGGTCTCGGGTGATTGGTCGGGTTTTGGCGGGTCCGGGTGCGATGGCGTCTGTTGCGTTGCCGGTGGCGGAGGTGGAGTCGAGGCTTGTGGGGTTTGGGGGTGGGTTGGGTGTGGCGGCGGTGAATGGTCCGTCGGGGACTGTTGTTTCGGGGGATGTGGGTGCGGTGGTGGATTTTGTGGCGTGGTGTGAGGGGGAGGGGGTTCGGGCGCGGAGGATTCCGGTGGATTATGCGTCGCATTCGGTGCGGGTGGAGGCTGTTGAGGCTGAGTTGTTGGAGGTGTTGGCGGGGGTGGTTCCGCGTCGGGGGGAGGTGCCGTTTTATTCGACGGTGGAGGCTGGTGTGGTGGATGGTGTTGGTTTGGATGGGGGGTATTGGTATCGGAATTTGCGGCAGCGGGTGTTGTTTGGTGAGACTGTGGGGCGTTTGGTGGGGGATGGGTTTTCGGGGTTTGTGGAGTGTAGTGCGCATCCGGTGTTGGTGCCGGGTGTGGAGGAGACTGTTGGGGTGGTGGGTGGTGGGGGTCCGGTTGTGGTGGTGGGGTCGTTGCGGCGTGATGATGGTGGGTTGGATCGGTTTTTGGTTTCGGTGGCGGAGGCTTTTGTTGGTGGGGTTGATGTGGATTGGGGTGCGGTGTTTGCTGGTGTTGGGGGTCGGGTGGTTGATTTGCCTACGTATCCGTTTCAGCGACGCCACTACTGGGCGCACACCTCTCCGGCAGGCGTCGGGACCGCCGCCGCGGCCAGGTTCGGCATGGAGTGGGAGGACCACCCGCTGCTCGGCGGCGCGTTGCCGGTCGGCGGCACCCGGAGTCTCCTGCTCGCCGGCCGGCTCTCGCTCGCTTCGCACGCCTGGCTCGCCGACCACGCCGTCTCCGGCACCGTCCTGGTGCCCGGTACGGCCTTCATGGAACTGACGCTGCACGCCGCCGAGGTGGCCGGCTGCACCGGTGTCGAGGAGCTGCGTCTGGAGGCGCCGCTGATGGTGCCGCCCACCGGCGGTGTACGGCTCCAGGTGCTGGTGGACGAACCGGCCGAGGGATCCGGCCACCGGCCGGTGAAGGTCTTCTCCCGTGCCGAGTCCGCAGCCGACGAGGCCGCCTGGACCCGCCACGCGGTCGGTGTCCTGACCACCGGGCCGCGATCCGTCCCGGCGACCTCGTGGCACACCGAGACCTGGCCCCCCGCCGGCACCGAACCCGTCGACGTGGACGCCCTCTACGAGCGGTTCGCCACGCTGGGTTACGAGTACGGCGAGGTCTTCGCCGGACTCCAGAACGTCTGGCGGCGCGACGGTGAGGTCTTCGCCGAGGTGCGCCTGCCATCCCGGGTCGCCGCCGAGGCCACCCGGTTCGGGGTGCACCCCGCGCTGCTCGACGCGGCCCTGCAACCGTGGCTGGCTGGCGGACTCGTCGACGTCCCGGACGGCAGTGTGCTGCTCCCGTTCGCCTGGCAGGGCGTCACCCTGCACACTACCGGCGCCGACACGCTGCGGGTCCGCCTCGGCCGGGCCGGCGAGGCAGCGGTGTCGATGCAGGCGGTGGACCTTGCCGGGGCCCCCGTCCTCTCGCTCGACGCGCTCGTCCTGCTGCCGCTCGCCCGGGAACGCCTCGGCGTCGCCGGTACGACCCCTACCCTGCCGCTGTACCGGGTGGGCTGGCGGCGAAGGACCGCCGTGGCCGCGCCGCAGCAGCGGCGGTGGGCGGTCGTCGGCCCGCACGGCGCCGAGGTGATCGGTGCCGCCGCGCGGTACGGCTGGCCGGTCGCCGCCATCGACATCCACGCCGACCTGGCCTCCCTACGGGCGGCCCTGGACGCGGGCGCGGAAGCTCCCAGCGTCGTCCTTGCCGACTTCCGCATGGACTCCTACTCCACCGAACCCGCCCACGTCGCCGAGGCGGTCCGGGCGGAGGCCCGGGCCGGGCTGGAGCTGCTCCAGGGTTGGCTGGCCGACGAGCGGTTCGCAGCGGCGAAACTCGTCATGCTCACTGAACGGGCCGTGGCTGCCGGCACCGACGAGGACGTGCCGGACCTCGTTCACGCCGGACTCTGGGGCATGGTGCGGTCGGCCCAGTCCGAACACCCGGACCGGTTCGTCCTGCTCGACGTCGACGCCGACGACACCTCCATCTCCATGGTCCCGTCGGCGCTCACCGTGGACGCGCCGCAGCTCGTGGTTCGGGCCGGCGAGATCCGGGTGCCCGAGATCGAGCCGCTGCGCGCGGAACCGGTGCCCGCCGACCCGCTGACGGGCGGGCTCGACCCAGCCGGCACCGTCCTGGTGACTGGCGCCACCGGCACCCTCGGCGGCCTGCTCGCCCGGCATCTGGTGACCGGGCACGGGGTACGTCGGCTGCTGCTGGTCAGCCGCAGCGGACCCGGCGCCGCCGGAGCCGACCGGCTGACCGAGGAGCTGACCGGGCTCGGCGCGCACGTGTCGCTGGTCGCCTGTGATGCCGCCGACCGCGCGGCCCTGGCCGATGTCCTACAGTGCATCCCCACCGCGCACCCGCTGACCGCCGTGGTGCACGTGGCCGGCGTCCTCGACGACGGGGCGCTCCAGGCGCTGACCCCCGACCGGATCGACGCGGTGCTGCGGCCGAAGGTCGACGCCGCGCTGAACCTGCACGAGTTGACCGCAGGACTGCCCCTGGTTGCGTTCGTCCTGTTCTCCGGGGCGGCGGGCATCCTGGGCCGCCCCGGTCAGGCGAACTACGCGGCGGCGAACACCTTTCTGGACGCCCTGGCGCAGCACCGGCAGGCCCAGGGGCGGCCCGGCGCCGCCCTCGCCTGGGGCCTGTGGGGACCAGCCAGCGACATGACGGGCCACCTCGGTGAGAACGACCTGCGGCGGATGCGCCGCTCCGGCATCGCGCCGATGACCGCCGAGGAGGGGCTCCTGCTTTTCGACCGGGCGCTCGACCGGGCCCGGCACGAAGCCCTGCTCGTACCCGCGCGTCTGGACCTCGCGGCGTTGCGGCGGGAGCAGGTCGCCAGCGGACCGGACGCGGTTCCGGCGCTGCTACGCGGCCTGGTCCCGCCGGCACCGATCCGGCGGGCCACCACATCGGGGGGCGCGGGCAGGGCATCCGCGCCGGCCACCGCCCCCGCGGAGCAGGCGGACCACCTGCGGAGGCGCCTGGCCGGGCAGGACACCCCGGCCCGGATCCGGGAGTTGCTGGACCTGGTCCGCACCCACGTGGCGGGAGTGCTCGCCCTTGACGCGGGGGCCGCGGGGGCGGACCCGAGACGACCATTCCGGGAGATCGGGTTCGATTCGTTGACCGCCGTCGAACTGCGTAACCGGCTGAGCACCGCGACCGGCCTGCGGCTGGCCCCGAGCCTGGTGTTCGACCACCCGGACCCGCAGGCCGTGGCTGAGCACCTGGCTGACGAACTCGCCGCCGACGGGGTGGCCGACGCGGGCGCGACAGCGCTGACCGGGCTCGACACCCTGGCCGCCGCGCTCGGTGGGATGAAGACCGACGACATCCGCCGGAACATCGTCCGCCGTCGACTGGAGGAGATGCTCGCCCTGGTCGGCGGGCCCCGGTCCCGGCCGGCGGAGGACGGGCTGGCGGATACAACGGTCGCCGAGCGGCTGGCCTCGGCGACCGACGACGACGAGCTGTTCGCCTTCATCGAGGAGCAGTTGTGAACTCCGACCGAGGAGACAACCGGCAGATGGCCGCCAACGAGGACCGGATTCGTGAGTACCTCAAGCGCGTCACCGCCGAGCTGGCCGGCACGCGGCGACGGCTACGCGAGCTGGAGGACGGCGCGCGTGAGCCCATCGCCATCGTCGGGATGAGCTGCCGGTTGCCGGGCGGGGTGCAGACCCCCGAGGAACTCTGGCGGCTGGTCGACGGCGGGACCGACGCCATCTCGGGCTTCCCCGACGACCGGGGCTGGGACATGGAGAAGCTCTACGACCCCGACCCGGACGCCACCGGCACCAGCTACGCCCGCGAGGGTGGCTTCCTCCACGACTGCGCCGACTTCGACCCGGAGTTCTTCGCCATCTCACCGCGCGAGGCCCTGGCCATGGACCCGCAGCAGCGGCTGCTGCTGGAGACCGCGTGGGAGGTCCTCGAACGGGCGGGCATCGCACCCGGCGAGGTCCGCGGCACCCGCACCGGGACCTACGTCGGGGTGATGTACGACGACTACGGCACCCGGCTCGCCGAGGTCCCGCACGACCTGGAGGGCTACCTGGTCAACGGCAGCGCGGGCAGTGTCGCCTCCGGTCGGATCGCGTACACCCTGGGGTTGCAGGGGCCGGCGGTCACGGTCGACACGGCCTGCTCGTCGTCGCTGGTGGCGCTGCACCTGGCGGTGCGGGCCCTGCGGTCCGGCGAGTGTGACCTGGCCCTGGCGGGCGGGGCGACGGTGCTCGCCACCCCGACGATGTTCGTCGACTTCTCCCGCCAGCGTGGACTGGCCATGGACGGCCGCTGCAAGGCGTTTTCGGATGCGGCGGACGGCACCGGCTTTGGCGAGGGCGTCGGGATGCTGCTGCTGGAACGGCTCTCGGCCGCGGTCCGTAACGGGCACCGGGTACTGGCCGTCGTCCGGGGCACGGCGGTCAACCAGGACGGGGCGAGCAACGGCCTGACCGCCCCGAACGGTACCGCCCAGCAGGCGGTCATCCGGCAGGCGCTGGCCGACGCGGGGCTGGCCGCCGACGAGGTGGACGCGGTGGAGGCGCACGGTACCGGCACCCGGCTCGGTGACCCAATCGAGGCGCAGGCGCTGCTGGCGACGTACGGGCAGGGGCGGCCGGCGGACCGGCCGCTGTGGCTCGGGTCGCTGAAGTCCAACGTCGGCCACACCCAGGCCGCCGCCGGGGTCTCCGGTGTGATTAAGACGGTGCTGGCGATGCACCACGGCCGGTTGCCTCGGACCCTGCACGTCGACCGGCCCTCGACCAGGGTGGACTGGTCCTCCGGCGCGGTCCGACTGCTGACCGAGAGCCGACCGTGGCCCGCGGTCGACGACCTCCCCCGGCGGGCCGGCGTCTCGTCGTTCGGCGCCAGTGGCACCAACGCCCACGCCATCCTGGAAGCTGCCCCCGGCCGGCCGGGGGCGGAACCCACCGCCGCGTCGCCCCCGGCCGCCGGGGTACCCGCCTGGGTCCTGTCCGGCCGCGACGAGGCGGCCCTGCGCGAGCAGGCCCGGCGGCTGCACAGCCACCTGACCGGCCGGCCCGATTCCGCCGACGCCGTCGCCCGCGCGCTCGCCCGAACCCGCACAGCGTTCCCGTACCGGGCCGCAGTGCTCGGGCCCGACACCGCCACCCTGCTCGACGGGCTGAGGGCTGTCGCCACCGGCCGCAGCGCCGCCGGGCTGGTCACCGGTCGGGCCATCCCGGAACGCCGCGTCGCCGTTCTCTTCACCGGCCAGGGCAGCCAGCGGCCGGGGGCGGGGCGGGACCTGTACGCCCGGCACCCCACCTTCGCGCAGGCGCTCGACGAGGTGCTCACCGAAGTAGACCGGCACCTGGACCGGCCACTACGGGACGTCATGTTCGCCGAGCCGGGCAGCGACGCGGCGGCCCTGCTGGACGACACCGCATACACCCAGCCGGCGCTGTTCGCCCTGGAAGTGGCGCTGTTCCGGCTTGTCACGAGCTGGGGGCTGCGCCCAGACGCCCTGCTGGGGCACTCGGTGGGGGAGATCAGCGCGGCGCACGTCGCGGGCGTGCTCACCCTGGCCGGCGCCGCCCTGCTGGTGACCGCACGCGGCCGGCTCATGGCGGGCCTGCCCGCCGGCGGCGCGATGGCCGCGGTCGAGGCCACCGAGTCCGAGGTCGCCCCGCTACTCGCCGGACGCGGACACGAACTTGCCATCGCTGCGGTCAACGGGCCGCAGGCCATCCTCGTCGCGGGCGACGAGGGCGCTGTCGAGGAACAGGTCGCCTGGTGGCGCGAGCGGGGTCGCCGGGCCACGCGGCTGCGGGTCAGCCACGCCTTCCACTCCCCCCGGATGGACGGGATGCTCGCGCAGTTCGAGAAGACCATTTGGGACCTCGACTACCGGGAACCGACTATCCCCGTTGTCGGCACCGTGACGGGCGCGCCGGTGACCGGCGGCGACCTGCGGACCCCGGAGTACTGGGTCCGGCACGCCCGCGACCCGGTGCGCTTCCTCGACGGCGTACGCCGGCTCCGCGCCGAAGGCATCGACACTTTCGTCGAACTCGGTCCGGACGGCGTGCTCACGGCGATGGCGCGGGACTGCCTGGCCGAGTCCTCGGACCCCGCCGGGACCGACCGGCCCCTGCTGTTCCTGCCCTTCCTCCGCCGGGACCGCGACGACGACATCGCCGTCGGGGAGGCGCTGGCCACCGCCCACGTCTACGGCCTTTCGGTCGACCCGGTCGCGGCACTCGGCGACGGACCACGCAGCACCGACCTGCCCACCTACCCGTTCCAGCGGACCCGCTACTGGCTAGACCCGCGCCCCGGCACACCCGACCTCACCACCGTGGGGCTCGACTTGGCCGGGCACCCGCTGCTCGCCGTCGCGGTGGACCTGCCCGACGGCACCGGCACGGTCTGGACCGGCCTGCTCTCCGTCCGCACCCACCCGTGGCTCGCCGATCACAGCGTGTGGGGGCGCACGGTGTTGCCGGGCGCCGCCCTGCTGGAGATCCTGCACGAGGTGGGTGCCGCCGCCGGCTGCGGCCGAGTGGCGGAGCTGACCTTCGAAGCGCCGTTGGTGGTCCCCGAGGACGAAGGCGTCCGGTTGCGGGTCGTGCTGAGTGGCCCGCACCCGGACGGCACCCGGACCGTCCAGGTCCACTCCAGGCCGGCCGTCGCCGGACCAGAGTGGACCCGGCACGCCACCGGCCGGGTGACCGACACCACCGAGGAGCCGCCCGCCGGCGGGGCCGGGCCGGCCACTGACCTCGCCGGCGTCTGGCCCCCCGAGGGGGCGCAGCCCGTGGAGGTTGAGGGCGAGTACGAGCGGTTCGCCGATGCGGGCATCGGGTACGGCCCCGCGTTCCGAGGGCTGCGCGCCGCCTGGCAACGCGGCGACGAGACGTTCGCCGAGGTCCGGCTTCCCGAGGAGTACGCCCCAGAGGCGGTCCGCTATCGGATCCATCCGGCGCTGCTGGACGCCGCCCTGCACGCGATCGTCCTCGGCGACCAGTTCCCCGATGGCGCGCACGGGATGCTGCCGTTCGCCTGGACCGACGTCCGGCTTTCCGCCACCGGGACCGACCAACTCCGGCTCCGGATCGCCCCGGCCGGTCCCGAGTCGGTCAGCGTCACCGCCGCCGACGGCACCGGTGTTCCGGTGCTCACCGCCGCCTCCCTGGCCCTGCGCCGGGTACCTGCCGACCGGATCGCCGCCGCCGTCACCAGCCAGGCGCCGCTGTACCGGCTGGACTGGGCGGCCGTGCCGTCCGCTCCGCCGACCGGGGAGGTCCGGTTCGCCCTCGTCGGCCCCGATCATCCGGCGCTGCTCGCCGCCCTGTCGGCTGAGGCGCCCACGCAGGCATACCCGGACCTGGACGCGCTGGTCGCCGCCCTGGCCGACGGCCCGGAACCAACCCACGTCGTCGTCACTACCGGCCCGGCCGACGGCGTGCCGGCCGGTGAGGTGACGGCCGTCGGTGTGGACCGGGCCACCCGGCAGGCGCTCGACCTCGTCCAGCGGTGGCTCGCCGAGGACCGGTTCACCGGCTACCAGCTGGTCGTGCTGACCACCGGTGCGGCTCAGGCCGGCACCGGTGTCACGGATCCCACCGCCGCCGGGGTCTGGGGGCTGCTGCGGGTCGCCCAGACCGAGCACCCGCAACGGTTCCTCCTCGTCGACGTCGACGACCACCCGGACTCGCTGCGTACCCTGCCGGGGGCGGTGCGAATGGCCGAACCGCAACTCGCCCTGCGCGCCGGGACGGCCACCGTCCCGGGTCTCGTCCGGGCACCGGCCGCCGACGATGCTGTGGCGCCCTGGTCGGGCACCGGCACGGTGCTCGTCACCGGGGGGACCGGGCTGCTCGGTGGGGCCATGGCCCGGCACCTGGCCCGCCGGCACGGGGTACGGCACCTGCTGCTGGTCAGCCGGCGCGGGCCGGACGCCCCCGGTGCGGCCGACCTGACCCGGGACCTGGTGGCCCTGGGCGCCTCCGTCCGGGTCGCCGCCTGCGACGTCGCCGACCGCGACGCCCTGGCCCGGCTGCTGGCCGAGATCCCGCCCGGGCATCCACTCACCGCCGTGGTGCACACCGCGGGTATCGCCGATGACGGTGCGCTGACCGCTCAGACCGGGGACCGGGTCGCGGCGGTGCTCCGCGCCAAGACGGACGCGGCAATCAACCTCCACGACCTCACTCACGACTCCGACCTCACCGCCTTCGTGCTGTTCTCGTCCGTGGCCGGCACCATCGGCAGCGCCGGCCAGGCCGGGTATGCCGCCGCCAACGCCTTTCTCGACGCCTTCGCCGACTGGCGGCGGGGCCGTGGGCTGCCCGCGACCTCGCTCGCCTGGGGGCCGCTGGACGGCGGGATGGCCGCCGGCCTGGGCCGCGCGGACCTCGCCCGCCTGCGTCGGTCCGGGCTCGTGCCACTCGGCGTCGAGGACGCGCTGGTGCTCCTCGACGCCGCCTGCGTCCGCCCCGGGGCGGTCTTCTACCCGGTCCGCCTCGACCCGGCGGTGCTGCGCGCGGACGGTCCGGTCGGCGCGGTGCCCGCCGTCCTGACCGGCCCGACCCGGGCACGACCGAGACCCGGTACGCCGGAGCAGCCGGCCGAGGCCACCATCACCGCGCAACTGGCGGGCAGGTCGGCAGCCGAGCGCGCGGCGATCCTCACCGATCTGGTCCGTGCCGAGGCAGCAGCCGTACTCGGCCACGCCGGGGTGACGATGTTGAGTGCGAAACGGTCCTTCCGGGACGCGGGTTTCGATTCGCTCACCGCCGTGGACCTGCGCAACCGGCTCAGCGCGGCGACGGGCCTCCGCCTGCCCGCCGCCATCGTCTTCGACCACCCGACCCCCGCCGCACTCGCCGCCTACCTGGGAACCGAACTCGACCGCCGGTCCTCTGGCGACCGGGTGCCGACCGACGCCGCCGGCGTCCTGGCGTCGCTGGACCAGCTCCGCACCGGGATCGCGGCGGCGGTGCGGGACGACACGGACCGCACCCGCGCCACCGATCTGCTCCGTGCCCTGCTCGCGGAGGTCGGTGGCACCGCCGGCCCCCCCGACCCCGACGACGGCTCCAGAGCCGAGGTCTCCGACCGGTTGCGGACCGCCTCCGACGAGGAACTGTTCGACCTGCTCGACAGCGACTTCCGGCTGTCGTAGCGCCGACCGACCCAACGCCCGACCCCACGACGACACCGGACCACAGGGGGAGCACCGTGCCCGTCACCAACGAAGAGAAGCTCCGCGAATACCTGCGCCGCGCGATGGGCGACCTCCATGAGGCCCGCGAGCGGATCCGGCAGTACGAGTCCGCTGCTGTTGCGAATGATGATCCGGTGGTGATTGTGGGGATGGGTTGTCGGTTGCCGGGTGGTGTGGTGTCTCCGGCTGGTTTGTGGGATTTGGTGGTGTCGGGTGGGGATGCGGTTTCTGGTTTTCCGGTGGATCGGGGTTGGGATGTGGAGTCGCTGTTTGATCCGGTGCGGGGGGTGGCGGGGAAGTCGTATGTGCGTGAGGGGGGTTTTGTGTATGACGCGGGGTTTTTCGACGCCGAGTTTTTTGGGATTTCTCCTCGTGAGGCGTTGGCGATGGATCCGCAGCAGCGGTTGTTGTTGGAGACGTCGTGGGAGGCGTTGGAGCATGCGGGTATTGATCCGGCGGGTTTGCGGGGGTCGCGGACTGGTGTGTATGTGGGGGTGATGGGGCAGGAGTACGGGCCTCGGTTGTCGGAGGGGAGTGGCGGGTTTGAGGGGTTTTTGTTGACGGGGACGACGCCGAGTGTGGTGTCGGGTCGGGTGTCCTATGCTTTCGGGTTGGAGGGTCCTGCGGTTTCTGTTGATACGGCGTGTTCGTCGTCGTTGGTGGCGTTGCATTTGGCGTGTCAGGGGTTGCGGTTGGGTGAGTGTGATGTGGCGTTGGCGGGTGGGGTGACGGTTATTGCGGGGCCGGGTTTGTTTGTGGAGTTTTCGCGGCAGGGTGGGTTGTCGGTTGATGGGCGGTGTCGTGCTTTTGGGGGTGGTGCGGATGGTACGGGTTGGGCTGAGGGTGCTGGTGTTGTGGTGTTGGAGCGGTTGTCGGTGGCGCGGGAGCGTGGTCATCGGGTGTTGGCGGTGGTGCGGGGTTCTGCGGTTAATCAGGATGGGGCGTCGAATGGTTTGACGGCGCCGTCGGGGGTTGCGCAGCAGCGGGTGATTCGTGATGCGTTGGCGGTGGCGGGTGTGGCGGCTGATGAGGTTGATGTGGTGGAGGCGCATGGTACGGGGACTCGGTTGGGGGATCCGATTGAGGCTGAGGCGTTGTTGGCGACTTATGGGCGTGGTCGTTCGGGTGGTCCGTTGTGGTTGGGGTCGTTGAAGTCGAATGTGGGTCATACGCAGGCGGCCGCGGGTGTTGCTGGTGTGATGAAGATGGTGTTGGCGTTGCGGGCGGGGGTGTTGCCGGCGACGTTGCATGTGGATGAGCCGTCGCCGTTTGTGGATTGGTCGTCGGGGTCGGTGGAGTTGTTGTCGGAGCGGCGTGATTGGCCGGTGACTGGTCGGCCGCGTCGGGCTGGGGTTTCTGCGTTCGGGGTTAGTGGTACGAATGCTCATTTGATTTTGGAGGAGGCTCCTGTGGTGGAGGAGTCTGTTTCTGTTGGTGGTGTCGGTGATTCGGTGGTGGTGCGGGAGCTTCCGGTGGTTCCGGTGGTGTTGTCGGGTAGGTCGGAGGTGGCGTTGCGGGCGCAGGCTGATCGTCTTCGGGGTGTTTTGGGGGGTGCGCGGTTGGTGGATGTTGGGTGGTCGTTGGTGTCGACGCGGTCGGTGTTTGAGCGTCGGGCGGTGGTTTTTGGTGCTGATTCTGTGGTTGTGGATCGTGGGTTGGCGGCTGTGGCGTCGGGTGATTTTGGTGTGGGTGGTGTGGTGTCTGGGGGGTCGGGTGGGTTGTCGGGGGGTCGGGTGGTGTTTGTGTTTCCGGGTCAGGGGGCGCAGTGGGTGGGTATGGGTGCGCGGTTGATGGATGAGTCGTCGGTGTTTGCTGAGTCGATGGTGGAGTGTGCGGGGGTGTTGTCGGAGTTTGTGGATTGGGATTTGGTGGAGGTGGTGCGTGGTGGTGGGGTGGATGTGTTTGGTCGGGTTGATGTGGTGCAGCCGGTGTCGTGGGCGGTGATGGTGTCGTTGGCGCGGTTGTGGCGGTCGGTGGGTGTGGTGCCGTCGGCGGTGGTGGGTCATTCGCAGGGTGAGATTGCGGCGGCGGTGGTGGCTGGTGTGTTGAGTTTGTCTGATGGTGCGCGGGTGGTGGCGGAGCGGTCTCGGGTGATTGGTCGGGTTTTGGCGGGTCCGGGTGCGATGGCGTCTGTTGCGTTGCCGGTGGCGGAGGTGGAGTCGAGGCTTGTGGGGTTTGGGGGTGGGTTGGGTGTGGCGGCGGTGAATGGTCCGTCGGGGACTGTTGTTTCGGGGGATGTGGGTGCGGTGGTGGATTTTGTGGCGTGGTGTGAGGGGGAGGGGGTTCGGGCGCGGAGGATTCCGGTGGATTATGCGTCGCATTCGGTGCGGGTGGAGGCTGTTGAGGCTGAGTTGTTGGAGGTGTTGGCGGGGGTGGTTCCGCGTCGGGGGGAGGTGCCGTTTTATTCGACGGTGGAGGCTGGTGTGGTGGATGGTGTTGGTTTGGATGGGGGGTATTGGTATCGGAATTTGCGGCAGCGGGTGTTGTTTGGTGAGACTGTGGGGCGTTTGGTGGGGGATGGGTTTTCGGGGTTTGTGGAGTGTAGTGCGCATCCGGTGTTGGTGCCGGGTGTGGAGGAGACTGTTGGGGTGGTGGGTGGTGGGGGTCCGGTTGTGGTGGTGGGGTCGTTGCGGCGTGATGATGGTGGGTTGGATCGGTTTTTGGTTTCGGTAGCGGAGGCTTTTGTTGGTGGGGTTGATGTGGATTGGGGTGCGGTGTTTGCTGGTGTTGGGGGTCGGGTGGTTGATTTGCCTACGTATCCGTTTCAGCGACGCCACTACTGGGCCGAGGCTCCCAGGCCGGTTACCGCTGTCGGCGGTGACACCGACCCGACGACGGGCTGGCGGTACCGGATCACCTGGAAGCCGCTTCCGGCCGGTAGTCCTCGGTGGCTCACCGGACGCTGGCTGCTGGTGGCGCCCGAGGCGCAGGGCGGTGACGAGACGACCGACAGCGTCCGGCAGGCCCTGACCGCCCGGGGCGCCACCGTGGACCTGCTGACCGTCGACCCGGCGACCGACCGGGTCCGCCTCGCCGAGCACCTGACCGCCGCCACCGCGACGGACCCGGCCGGCCTGACCGGCGTGGTCTCCCTGTTGGCCCACGCCGGCGGCGACGAGCCGGACGCTGCGCTGCTCGGCCTGACCGCCACGCTCGCCCTGATCCAGGCCCTGGCCGACACCGACACGCCAGCCCGTCTCTGGGCGGTCACCCGGGGCGCAGTGGCCGTCTTCCCAGGCGATTCGCCGGACGCCGGGCAGGCCCCGGTGTGGGGACTCGGCCGGGTCGCCGCACTGGAGCTGCCCGACCGCTGGGGTGGCCTGGTCGACCTGCCAGCCAGCCCCGACCCCCGCGCCTACCCTCACCTGGCCGCCGCGCTGGCCGGCACGGGCGGCGAGGACCAGGTCGCCGTCCGGGTCTCCGGGCTGCACGGCCGACGCCTCGTCCACGCCCGGCCCGCCACCGGCGACTGGCAGCTCCGGGACACCGCACTGGTCGTCGGCGAGCCCGGGCCGGTCACCCTACCCCTGGTCCGTCGTCTCTTCGACGGTGGCGCGGCGCACGTGGTGCTCGCCGGCCCGGCCGACGCGTCCAGCACCGACCTGCCCGCCGACCGGGTGACCCTGGTCGACTGCGACCCGACCGACCGCGCCGCGCTCGCCGCCCTGCTCGCCGCCCACCGGCCCCGCGCGGTCGTGGTGGCCCCGCCGCCCGTCGCGGCCGCCGCCCTGACCGACACCAGCCGCATGGATCTCGCCGCCGCCGTCGCAGCCAAGACCACGACCGCCGACCACCTCGACGCCCTCGTGACGGAACTGGATCTGGATCTGGACGCCTTCGTCGTCTGCTCCTCGGTCACCGGCACCTGGGGCGGTGCCGGGCACGCCGGCTACGCGGCCGGGACCGCCCTGCTGGACGCGCTCGCCGAAGCCCGGCGGGCCCGGGGGTTGCCCGGGACGGCGGTCGCCTGGGCACCGTGGGCGCACCCGGAGCCCGTCGACGGGGTCGGCCCCGACCTCGACCTGCTGCGTCGTACCGGGCTCACTCCCCTGGAGCCAGGGGCCGCGCTCGATGCGCTGGCGCGGGCCGTGGTCCTGGGCGAGGGCCACGTCACCGTGGCTGACGTGGACTGGGCCCGCTTCGTCGCCTCGTACACGGCTGCGCGGCCGAGCACGCTCTTCGACGAGTTGCCCGGGACGGGCGCGTTCCGCGACGCCGACCACGCCCCTGCCGACGACGCCGGCTCCGACCTGGCCCGATCCCTGCGCGGCCGGCCCGTGGCCGACCAGCACCGTGCGCTGCTGCGGATGGTCCAGGCCCACGTCTCGGTCGTCCTCGGCCATGACGGGACCGAGGACGTCGACCCGGGCCGGGCGTTCCGGGAGCTGGGCTTCACCTCCGTGGGGGCGGTCGAACTGCGTAACCGGCTCAACGCCGCCACCGGACTCGCCCTGCCGGCCTCGGTCGTGTTCGACCATCCGAGCTCCCGCGCGTTGGCCGCGTTCCTGCGTACCGAACTACTCGGCCCGGCGGCCGGCGACGGCCCGGCGGACCCCACCGCTGGCGACCTGCCGGTCGCCCCGTCGACGGTGGGCGACGACGAGCCGGTCGCGGTGATCGGGATGGCCTGTCGGTTCCCCGGCGGTGTCACCTCCCCGGAGGAGCTGTGGGAACTGCTGGACAAGGGCAGGGACGCCATTTCGACGTTCCCCACCAACCGGGGCTGGGACGTCGACGGGCTGTACGACCCGGACCCGGCCGCACCCGGCCGCACCTACGTCCGGGAGAGCGGCTTTCTGCACGACGCGCCGGACTTCGACGCCGCCTTTTTCGGGATCTCCCCCCGTGAGGCGCTGGCCATGGACCCGCAGCAGCGACTGCTGCTGGAGACTACCTGGGAGTCCCTGGAACGGGCCGGCCTCGACCCGACCACGTTGCGGGGTACCCGGACCGGAGTCTTCGTGGGCACCAACGGCCAGCACTACATGCCGCTGCTGCGCGGCGGCGCGGACGACTTCGACGGCTATCTCGGCACCGGCAACTCGGCCAGCGTGATGTCCGGCCGGCTCTCCTACGTGTTCGGCCTGGAGGGCCCAGCGGTAACCGTCGACACCGCCTGCTCCGCCTCGCTGGTCGCCCTGCACCTGGCCGTCCAGGCGCTGTGTCGGGGCGAGTGCGGCCTGGCCCTGGTCGGCGGGGCCACCGTGATGTCCACGCCGGACATGTTGGTGGAGTTCTCCCGGCAGCGGGCCATGTCACCGGACGGCCGGTCCAAGGCGTTCGCCGCCGCGGCCGACGGCGTGGGGCTCAGCGAGGGCGCCGCCATGATGGTGGTGCGACGGCTCTCCGACGCGCGCCGGGACGGTCAGGAGGTCCTCGCCGTCATCCGGGGCACGGCGGTCAACCAGGACGGCGCCAGCAACGGCCTCACCGCCCCGAACGGCACCGCCCAGCAAGCGGTCATCCGGCAGGCGCTGGCCGACGCGGGCCTGCGCGCCGACCAGGTCGACGCCGTGGAGGCACACGGTACCGGCACCGCCCTGGGCGACCCCATCGAGGCGCAGGCGCTGCTGGCGACGTACGGGCAGGGGCGGCCGGCGGACCGGCCGCTGTGGCTCGGGTCGCTGAAGTCGAATATCGGCCACACCCAGGCGGCCGCCGGTGTCGCCGGGGTGCTGAAGGTGATCCTGGCGCTGCGCCACGACACGTTGCCCCGCACCCTGCATGTGGACCTGCCGACCCCCAAGGTGGATTGGGCCTCCGGCTCGGTGTCCCTGCTGACCGAGGCGGTGCCGTGGCCGGCGGGCGACGAGCCACGCCGGGCGGCGGTCTCCTCCTTCGGTATCAGCGGCACCAACGCCCACGTGATCGTCGAGCAGGCCCCGCCCACCGTGCACGAGTTGCACGACCACCCCTCCGACGAGGTCACCGTCCCGCTGTTCCTGTCGGCACGGAGCACCACCGCGCTCGGTGCGCAGGCCGGCCGGCTGCGGGCCCGGCTGATCGAGGCACCAGACCTGGACATCGCCGAGGTCGGGTACACCCTGGCCGGTAGCCGGGCGCACTTCGAGCACCGGGCCGTCGTCGTCGGGGAGAGCCGGGCCGAGGCGCTCGACGCCCTCGCCGCGTTGGCCCGGGGCGAGGAGCACCCGTCGCTGCTGCGGGGCCGGGCCGCCACCGAGGGCGGGGTCGCGTTCGTCTTCCCGGGGCAGGGCTCGCAGTGGGCCGAGATGGCCGACGAGCTGCTGGACCGCTCCCCGGCGTTCCGGGCCAGCGCCGAGGAGTGCGACACGGCGCTGCGAGCGTACCTCGACTGGTCGGTGCTGGACGTGCTCCGGTGCGAACCGGCCGCACCGTCATTGAGCCGGGTGGACGTGGTCCAGCCGGTGCTGTTCACGATGATGGTGTCGCTGGCCGCGGCCTGGCGGGCGCTGGGCGTGCACCCCGCCGCCGTGGTCGGCCACTCCCAGGGCGAGATCGCGGCGGCCTACGTGGCCGGTGGCCTCACCCTCGACGACGCCGCGCGGATCGTCGCGCTGCGCAGCCAGGCGTGGCTGCGGCTGGCCGGCCAGGGCGGAATGGTGGCCGTGTCGCTGCCGGTCGACCAGCTCCGCGCCCGACTGGCCCGCTTCGGCGACCGGCTCTCAGTCGCGGCCGTCAACAGTCCCGGGACGGCCGCGGTCAGCGGCTACCCCGACGCGCTCGCCGACCTCGTCGAGGAGCTGACCGCCGAGGAGGTGCACGCGCGGGCCATCCCCGGGGTGGACACGGCCGGGCACTCCGCGCAGGTGGACGTGCTCAAGGACCATCTAATGGCGGTCCTCGCCCCGGTGTCGCCGCGTAGCTCGCAGATCCCGTTCTTCTCCACCGTCACCGGCGGGCTGCTGGACACCGCGCAGCTCGACGCCGACTACTGGTACCGCAACATGCGTGATCCGGTGGAGTTCGAGCAGGCCACCAGGGCAATGCTCGCCGAGGGGCACCGGGCGTTCCTGGAGCCCAGCCCACATCCGATGCTCGCGGTTTCGGTGCAGGGTACGGCGGCGGACGTCGACGCCACGGTGGCGGCGCTGGGGACGCTGCGGCGCGGCAAGGGCGGTGCCCGGGGCTTCGGGGTCGCGCTCGGCCTCGCCCATGCGCACGGCGTCGAGATCGACGCTGCGGTGCTCTTCGGCACCGACTCTCGCCGGGTCGACTTGCCGACGTACCCGTTCCAACGGGAACGGTACTGGTACCAGGCACCGGCCGTGGCCGGGAACCTCGCCTCCGTCGGTCTCAGCGGCACCGACCATCCGCTGCTCGGCGGCGCCGTCGAGTTGCCCGACCAGGGCGGTCAGGTGTACTCGGCCCGGCTCGGTCCCCGCAGCCACCCGTGGCTTACCGAGCACACCCTGCTGGGCACGGCGATCCTGCCCGGCGCCGCCTACGCCGAGCTGGCTCTCTGGGCGGGACGGCGCAACGGGGCCGAGCGGATCGAGGAGCTCACCCTGGACGCGCCGCTGGTGCTGGCCGACGACGGGGCGGTGCAGGTCCGGCTGGTGGTCGGCCAGGCGGACGCGGACGGACGGCGGCAGCTCACCGTCCACTCCCGCGTCGACGGGGCGGAACCGGACACCGCGTGGACCCGGCACGCCCAGGGCACCCTCGGCCCGGCCGACCCCGCCGACGACGGTACGCCGGAGCCGACCTGGCCGTCGGCCGACGCGGAACCCGTCGACGTGGCGGACATGTACGACCGCTTCGCCGACCGGGGCTACCAGTACGGGCCGCTGTTCCGGGGGGTACGGGCCGCCTGGCGGGCCGGCGACACCGTGTACGCCGAGGTGGCCCTGCCCACCCCGCAGGCCGGGCAGCCCCGCTTCGGGATCCACCCCGCGCTGCTCGACGCGGCGTTCCAGGTGATGAGCCTAGGCGCGTTCTTTCCCGAGGACGGGCAGCTGCGGATGCCGTTTGCGCTGCGCGGCGTGTCGTCGTCCGGTGGTGCCGCCGACCAGCTGCGGGTCACGGTCAGCCCGGCAGGCGACGACGCGGTGCGGATCATCTGCGCCGACGAGCAGGACCGCACGGTGGTGGCGGTCGACTCGCTGCTGGTGCGTCCGGTCCCGGTGGCGGCGCTCACCTCGGGTGCTTCCGGCACCGGGGACGGCGTGCTGTACCAGGTGACCTGGGCCGCCCGGCCGGCCCTGACCGCCGTACCGGTCCAGCGCTGGGCGGTCGTCGGTGGCGACGACCACGGGCTGACCGGAGGGCTGGCCCGGGCCGGTACGGTCTGCGACCCGTACCCGGATCTGGCCGCCCTGGTGGCGGCGGTGGCTGAGGGCGCTGCGGTGCCCGACGTTGTCGCCGTGCCGGTCGCCGCCGGGGCGCCGGTCGGGCCGGACGCGGTCCGCGCGGTCGTGCTCCGGGCCCTGGAGCTGACCCGGTCGTGGCTCGCGGTCGACGGCCGGCTGGGCGCGGCCACCCTGGCGTTCGTCACCACCGGGGCCGTGTCGGTCGGCTACGGACCCGAGCAGGTCAATCCGGTCCCCGCCGCCGTGTGGGGGCTGGTGCGGTCCGCCCAGTCCGAGGAACCGGACCGGTTCGTCCTCGTCGACGTGGACGTGGACGCCGACCCGGCCGCCGCGCAGGCCCTGCCGGCCGCGCTGTGCACCGGGGAACCGCAGGTGGCGGTGCGCGCCGGAACGGCGTACGTGCCCCGGTTGACCCGGCCCCGGTCCCGGCCCGACGGCCCGCTGACGCCCCCGACCGACGTCGCCTGGCGGCTCGCCGCCGGTGGGCGGGGCACCCTGGACGGCCTGGCGCTGGTGCCGGCCCCGGACGCCGAGGCGCCGTTGCCGGCCGGCCACGTCCGGGTCGCGGTCCGCGCCGCCGGGGTCAACTTCCGGGACACCCTCATCGCCCTCGGCCTCTACCCGGGCAACCCGGTGCTGGGCGCGGAGGGCGCCGGGGTGATCACCGAGGTCGCGCCGGACGTGACTGGGATCGCCCCCGGCGACCGGGTGCTGGGCATGTGGACCGGTGGGTTCGGCCCGGTGGCCGTGGCCGACGCCCGGATGGTCGCACCGGTACCGGCCGGCTGGTCGTTCGCCGAGGCCGCGTCCGTGCCGGCCGTGTTCCTCACCGCCTACTACGTGCTCACCCGGCTCGCCGGGATCCGCCCCGGACAGTCGCTGCTGGTGCATGCCGGCGCTGGCGGGGTCGGCATGGCGACCCTCCAACTCGCTCGGCAGCTGGGCGTGGAGGTCTACGCCACGGCCAGCCGGGGCAAGTGGGAGGTCCTGCGTGACCTCGGCCTCGACGACGCGCACATCGCCGACTCACGCAGCCTCGACTTCGCCGACCAGGTCCTGGCGGCCACCGGCGGGCGGGGCGTGGACGTGGTGCTGAACTCCCTCGCTGGGGAGTTCGTGGACGCCTCCCTGCGGCTGCTGCCGCGCGGCGGTCACTTCCTGGAGCTGGGCAAGGCCGACATCCGTGACCCCGAACGGATCGCCACCGGGCACCCGGGCGTCGACTACCGGGCGTTCGACCTCGTGCAGGCCGGGCCGGAGCTGGTCGGGCAGCTGCTCGGGGAGCTGATGGCGCTCTTCGACGCGGGCGTGCTGCGGCCACTGCCGCTGACCGTCCGGGACGTGCGTCGGTCCCGGGACGCGTTCCGCCTGATCAGCCAGGCCCGGCACGTCGGCAAGGTGGTGCTGACCATGCCGCCCGCGTTCGACCCGTACGGCACGGTGCTGATCACCGGCGGCACCGGGGCGCTCGGCAGCGCCGTCGCTCGGCACCTGGTCGCCCGGCACGGGGTCCGGCACCTGGTACTGGCCAGCCGGGGTGGACCTGCCGGCGAGGGCGCGTCCGCGCTCGTCGAGGAGCTGGCTACGGCCGGCGCGTCGGCCGTCGTCGTCACCTGCGACGTCGCCGACCGGGAGGCGCTGCGCCGCCTGCTCGACGGCATCCCGGCCGCCTACCCGCTCACCGCCGTCGTGCACACCGCCGGTGCCCTCGACGACGCCACCATGACCGCGCTGACCCCCGGGCAGGTGGACGCCGTGCTGCGGCCCAAGGCCGATGCGGTGATCAACCTGCACGAGCTGACCAGGGATCGGGACCTGTCCGCGTTCGTGCTGTTCTCCTCGGCGGCGGCCCTGTTCGGCAGCCCAGGTCAGGGCAACTACGCGGCAGCCAACGGGTTCGTCGACGCGTTCGCCCAGTACCGGCGTGCGCAGGGACTCCCGGCGGTGTCGCTGGCCTGGGGCCTGTGGGCGGACAGCAGTCGGATGGCCGGGCACCTCGACCAGGAGGGGATGCGCCGCCGGATGGCCCGGGGCGGCGTGCTGCCGCTCAACGTCGACCAGGGCCTGGCCCTGTTCGACGCCGCGCAGCGGGTGGACGAGGCGCTCCAGGTCCCGATCCGGCTCACCGTCGGCGCGCTACGGGCCGCCGGCCCCGTCCCGGCGTTCCTGACCGACCTGGTGCCGAGCGCGGCGACCGGCAGCGCGACCGGTGCCGTGGCCCGCGGCGACGGGGAGCGCACCCTCGCCGACCGGCTCGCCGGGTTGACCGCCGACGAGCAGCGGGACGTGGTGCTGGAGAGCGTCCGAGGGCACGCCGCAGCCGTCCTCGGGCACACCGATCCGCAGGCCGTCGACGCCGACCGTGCCTTCCGGGAGATCGGCTTCGACTCCCTGACGGCGGTGGAACTGCGCAACCGGCTCGCCACCGCGTCCGGGCTGCGTCTGCCGGCGACGCTGGTCTTCGACCACCCCACCCCGGACGCTCTCGCCGCGCACCTGCTCGCCGCCCTCGCACCCGAGCCGGCCACGGCGCAGGTGCCGTTGCTGGCCGAGTTGAGCCGGCTGGAGGCCGCCCTGGCCGGCACCGACGGGGCCATCCTCGACGAGCTTGACGACCTGGTGCGGCGGGAGATCGGCGTCCGGCTCGCGGCGCTGTCCGGCCGGTGGGGTGCCATCCGGGACGACGCGGCCGAACCCGACGGCGCCGAGGCGGCCGAGATGCTGGAGTCCGCCGCCGACGACGACATCTTCGCGTTCATCGATGAGCGGTTCCGCACCTCCTGACCGGCGCTCGGGACGGCGACGAGACGGACGGAACCGACGGACAAGGATGGGTTTGGGCATGTCGGACGAGCAGAAGCTCCGCGAGTACCTGAAGTGGACCACCACCGAACTCACCCGGGTCTCCGACCGGCTGCGCGCGGTCGAGTCGCGGGCGCACGAGCCGATCGCGATTGTCGGCATGGCCTGCCGCTACCCGGGCGGGGTCAGCTCCCCGGAGGAGCTGTGGGAGTTGGTGGCCTCGGGTACGGATGCGATCTCCCCGTTTCCCGACGACCATGGCTGGGACGGCCACGCACTGTACGATCCGGACCCGGCGGCCGCGGGGCGTACGTACTGCCGGGAGGGTGGCTTCCTCGACGGGGTCGGTGACTTCGACGCTGCCTTCTTCGGCACCTCGCCCCGCGAGGCGCTGACCATGGATCCGCAACAGCGGCTGCTGCTGGAGACCTCCTGGGAAGCACTGGAGCGGGCCGGTATCCCCCCTGACCTGCTGCGGGGCAGCCGTACCGGAGTGTTCGTCGGGGCCTGGAACGACGGCTACACCGACCTGGCCGGGCAACCCTCGGCAGAACTGGAGGGGCACCTGCTGACCGGCGGCGTGGTCAGCTTCACCTCCGGGCGCATCTCGTACCTTCTGGGCCTGGAGGGCCCGGCGGTCACCGTGGACACCGCCTGCTCGTCGTCGCTGGTGGCCCTCCACCTGGCGGTACGGGCGCTGCGGCAGGGGGAGTGCGACCTGGTGCTGGCCGGCGGGGCCACGGTGCTGGCCGACCCGGCGGTGTTCGTACAGTTCTCCCGGCAACGAGGGCTGGCCCCAGACGGCCGCTGCAAGGCGTTCGCCGACGCGGCGGACGGGTTCGGCCCGGCCGAGGGAGTCGGCATGCTGGTCGTGGAGCGGCTCTCCGACGCTGTCCGGCACGGGCGCCGGGTGCTGGCCCTGGTCACCGGCACAGCGGTCAATCAGGACGGGGCCAGCAACGGGCTCACCGCGCCCAGCGGCCCGGCCCAGGAACGGGTGTTGCGGCAGGCGCTGGTCGACGCCCAGGTGCCGGCGGCGGACGTCGACGTGATCGAGGCCCACGGCACGGGTACCCGGCTCGGCGACCCGATCGAGGCGCGGGCCCTGATGGCCGTCTACGGTGCCGGCCGGCCCGCCGACCGGCCACTCTGGCTCGGCTCGCTGAAGTCGAACATCGGCCACGCCCAGGCCGCCGCCGGAGTTGGTGGGGTGATCAAGACAGTGCTGGCGATGCGGCACGGGATCCTGCCGCCGACCCTGCACGTGGACACCCCGACCACCGAGGTCGACTGGTCGACCGGTCAGCTTGCCCTGCTGCGCGAGGCGAGGCCGTGGCCGCAGACGGACCGGCCGCGCCGCGCCGGGGTCTCCTCCTTCGGGGTCAGCGGCACCAACGCCCACGTGGTGCTGGAACAGGCCCCCGGGTCTGCCGATCCGACCGCCACGACCGGCAGCCCGCCGCCGGTGGTGCCGCTGGTGCTCTCCGCCCGGTCGGCGGCGGCGCTGGCCGGGCAGGCCCGGCGGTTGCGCGACACCCTGGCGGCCACCCCGGCCCCCGACCTGGCCGCCACCGGCCTCGCACTGGCCACCACCCGGTCCGTCTTCGACCACCGGGCGGTGGTGACGGCCACCGACCTGCAACCGGCGCTCGACGCGCTGGATCTGCTGGCCACGGGCGAACCCGGCCCCACCGTGACGACCGGTCTCGCCGCGTCGACCGGGCGGACCGTCTTCGTCTTCCCCGGCCAGGGCACGCACTGGGCCGGCATGGCCGCCGACCTGCTCGACGAGGCGCCGGTCTTCGCCGAGTCGATGGCCCGCTGCGAGCAGGCGCTGGCGGCGTACACCGCCTGGAAGCTCGGCGACGTGGTCCGGGGCGCTGCCGGCAGCCCGCCGCTGGAGCGCGTCGACGTGCTCCAGCCGGTTTCCTGGGCGGTGATGGTGTCCCTGGCCGAGCTGTGGCGCTCGCTCGGCGTCGAGCCGGACGCGGTGGTCGGCCACTCCCAGGGCGAGATCGCCGCCGCCGTGGTGTGCGGCGCGTTGACCCTGGCCGACGCCGCCCGGGTGGTCGCGCTGCGGTCCCAGGTCATCGGCCGGGTGCTCTCCGGCCCTGGTGGCATGGCCTCGGTCCAGCTTCCGGCCGACCAGGTCGCGCCTCGGCTGGCTGACTGGGCGGGGCGGCTCGACGTGGCCGCCGTCAACGGGCCGCAGTCCACCGTGGTCTCCGGGTACGCCGACGCGGTCACCACCCTGGTCGCGGCGTACGAGGCGGAGCAGGTCCGGGTCCGGCGGATCCCGGTGGACTACGCCTCCCACTCGGCGCACGTCGAGCGGCTGCGCGACGACCTGCTCACCGCCCTCGGCCCGGTGGCCGCCCGCCCGGCGCAGATCCCCTTCTACTCCACGGTGGATGCCGCCCGGATCGACACCACCGCCCTGGACGCCGGGTACTGGTACCGGAACCTCCGCGGTCAGGTCCGCTTCGCGGAGACCGTCGGGCTACTGCTCGACGCCGGGCACCGCACCTTCGTGGAGGCCGCCGCGCACGCCGTCCTCGTTCCCGGCATCCAGCAGATCGCGGACGCGGCCGGCGTCCGGGTGGTGGCCGTCGGGTCGCTGCGCCGGGACGCGGGCGGCCTGGCCCGGTTCCTGACCTCGGCGGCCGAAGCGTTCACCCAGGGGGTGGCCGTGGACTGGTCCCGGGCCCTGGCCGGTACCGCCCGCACCGCCGTGGACCTGCCCACCTACGCCTTCCAGCGGCAGCGCTACTGGCTGGAGCCCGTCGCTCCGGCCGCCGCCGCGACGACAGTGGACGGCTGGCGGTACCGGGTCGGCTGGAAGCGGCTGGCGCACACCGGTGGCCCGCTGACCGGACGGTGGCTGCTGGTCACGGCCGGGGACCAGCCGGCGGAGCCGGTCGAGGCGGCCACGGCGGCGCTCACCGCGCGGGGCGCGCAGGTGCGGCACCTGAGCGTCGATCCGGTCACCGCCGACCGGGCCGCCCTCGCCGCGCTGCTCACCACCGCCGCCGGCCCGGACACCGAGGGCGTGCTGTCCCTGCTCGGCACCGACCGTCGTCCGCACCCCGAGCACCCGGCCGTCGCCGTCGCCACCATCGCGACCTTGCTGCTCACCCAGGCCGTCGCTGATGCCCTGCCCGCGGCCCGGCTGTGGACCGTCACCCGGGGCGCGGTCGCCGTCGCGCCGACCGAGACCGCCGACGACCACCAGGCGCAGGTCTGGGGGTTCGGCCGCGTCGCCGCGCTCGAACTGCCCCGGTCGTGGGGCGGACTTGTCGACCTGCCCACCGCAGCGGACGGGCCGGTCTGGGACCTGCTGGTCGACCTGCTGACCGGCGCGGAAGACCAGGTCGCGCTGCGTGGCGCGGTCGCCTACGGCCGTCGGCTGCGGCGCGCGCCCACGCTGCCACAGAAGCGCGCGTACCGTCCCCGGGGCACCGTCCTGGTCACCGGCGGCACCGGCGCGCTCGGCGCGCACGTGGCCCGCCGGCTGGCCGCCGAAGGGGCCGCGCACCTCGTGCTGACCAGCCGGCGCGGGTCAAACGCCCCGGGCACGTCCGACCTGGTCAAGGAGTTGCGTGCGCTGGGCGTCGAGGTGACCGTGGCCGCCTGCGACGTCGCGGACCGGGCCGCCGTGGCGGAGCTGCTCGCCGGCCTGCCCGCCGACCCGCCGCTGACCGCTGTGTTCCACACGGCGGGCGTCGCGCACTCGGTGCCGATCGACGAGACCGGTCTGCCCGAGGTCGCCGAGGTGTTCGCCGGGAAGGTCGCCGGGGCCCGGCACCTCGACGAGCTCACCCGGCGGTACGACCTGGACGCTTTTGTCCTGTACTCCTCGAACGCGGGCGTGTGGGGCAGCAGCGGGCAGAGCGCGTACGGGGCGGCCAACGCGGCCCTGGACGCGCTCGCCGAACGGCGTCGCGCCGAGGGCCACGTCGCCACCTCTGTCGCCTGGGGCCTGTGGGGCGCGGGCGGCATGGGGGATGGCGCCGCCGGGGACTACCTCAGCCGCCGGGGCCTGCGGCCGATGCCGCCCGAGCGGGGCGTGGACGCCCTGCTGGCGGCCCTGGACCGGGACGAGACCTTCGTCGCCGTCGCCGATGTGGACTGGGCCCTGTTCACCGCCGGGTTCACCGCGTTCCGACCCAGCGCGCTGATCGGCGACCTGCCGGAGGTCGGTGCCGCGCTGGCCGCCGCCGTGTCGCCGGGGGCGGCACCCGCCGACAACGACCTGGCGCAGCGGCTCGCCGCGGCGGCCCCGCAGGAACGCCACCGGATTCTGCTCGACCTCGTCCGCCGGCACGTCGCCGCCGTCCTCGGGCACCCCGGCCCGGAGCACGTCGGCCCGGACGCCGCGTTCCGGGAGATCGGCTTCGACTCGCTGACCGCCGTCGACCTGGCCAAGCGGCTCAAGGCCGCAGTCGGTGTGCCGCTGCCTGCGACGCTGGTCTTCGACCACCCCACCGCGGCGGCGGTCGCCGGGCATCTGGACGGGCTGGTGGCGCCCGCGCCAACCGGCGGCGAACCCGGTGAGGCCGAGGTCCGGCGGGCGTTGGCCACCCTGCCGCTGGCCCGACTGCGTGACGCCGGGCTGCTGGACGGCCTGCTCGCGCTGGCTGGGCTGCGCGACGACGCGGTGGCGTCCCGGCCGGACCCGGTCACCGACGAGATCGACGACCTCGACTCGGAGGAACTGGTGCGGATGGCGCTGGACAGCGCCGGCTCCTGACCCGCCCGACCCCTTTCTCAAGGAGCCCACCCATGGCCATGCCCCCCGACAAGGTGATCGAGGCGCTGCGGACCTCCGTCAAGGAGACCGAGCGGCTGCGCCGACAACACCGGGAACTGCTCGCAGCGCTCCACGAGCCCGTCGCCGTGCTGGGGATGGCCTGCCGCTACCCGGGCGGGGTGGCCTCCCCCGAGGACCTGTGGCGGCTGGTCGCGTCGGGCACCGACGCGATCGGTGATTTCCCCGCCGACCGGGGCTGGGACGTTGACGCGGTGTTCGACCCGGATCCCGAGTCGCCGCACACCACCTACTGCCGGCAGGGCGGGTTCCTGACCGGGGCGGGCGACTTCGACGCCGCCTTCTTCGGGATCTCCCCGCACGAGGCGATCGTGATGGACCCGCAGCAGCGGCTGCTGCTGGAGGTGTCCTGGGAGGCGCTGGAGCGCGCCGGGACGGATCCGCGGAGCCTGCGCGGCTCTCGGACCGGGGTGTACGTCGGCGCCGCCCACCAGGGGTACGCGACCGACCCGTCGCAGGTGCCCGAGGGGTCGGCGGGCTTCCGGCTGACCGGCGGCGCGGACGCCGTCCTGTCCGGACGGATCTCGTACGTACTCGGGCTGGAGGGCCCGGCGCTGACCGTCGAAACGGCCTGCTCGTCCTCGCTGGTCGCGGTGCACCTGGCGGTGCAGGCGCTGCGCCGGGGGGAGTGTGGGCTGGCGCTGGCTGGTGGGGTGGCCGTGATGCCGGACCCGGCGGCCTTCGTCGAGTTCTCCCGGCAGCGGGGCCTGGCGGCCGACGGCCGCTGCAAGGCCTTCGGCGCGGGCGCGGACGGCACCGGCTGGGCGGAGGGCGTCGGCGTCCTGGTTCTGCAACGCCTCTCCGACGCCGTCCGTGACGGCCGGTGGGTGCTGGGGCTGATTCGGGGCTCGGCGGTCAACCAGGACGGTGCCAGCAACGGGCTGACCGCCCCGAGCGGCCCGGCCCAGCAGCGGGTCATCCGGCTGGCCCTGGCCGACGCCCGGCTCGGTTCCGACCAGGTCGACGTGGTTGAGGCGCATGGCACCGGTACCCGGCTCGGCGACCCGATCGAGGCGCAGGCCCTGCTCGCCACCTACGGCGCCGACCGGGACCAGGACCGGCCGCTCTGGCTCGGCTCACTGAAGTCCAACATCGGCCACGCTCAGGCGGCGGCCGGCGTCGGCGGACTGATCAAGATGCTGATGGCGATGCGGGCCGGGACGATCCCACCCACCCTGCATGCCGAGGTGCCGACCCCGCTGGTCGACTGGTCTACCGGGGCAGTCCGGCTGGCGACCGGGGCGGTGCCCTGGCCGGCGGTGTCCGGGGCGCCCCGACGGGCCGCGATCTCCGCGTTCGGCGTCAGCGGCACCAACGCCCACGTGATCGTCGAGCAGCCGCCCACACCCTCCACCGCCGCCCCGGCCCCGCCCGCCGGGGCGGCCCCTCCGACGGCCATGCCGCTGATGCCATGGGTGCTCTCCGCCCGCACCGAAGCCGCGCTGCGCGCCCAGGCCGATCGCCTGCGTGCGCACCTGGCTGCGGCCACCGAACCGGACCCACTGGACGTCGGGTTCTCCCTGGCCACCACCCGGGCCGCCCTGGCCCACCGGGCGGTGCTGCTGGCACCCGACGGGAACGGCCTGCGCCACGCCCTCGACGCGCTGGCCGCCGGCGGCCCCGCACCCGGCCTGGTCCGGGACACGGTACGGCGCGATAGCGGGACCGCCTTCCTCTTCACCGGGCAGGGCAGCCAGCGGGTGGGTGCGGCGCGGGAGCTGTACCGGGCCTACCCGGCCTTCGCCGCCGCCCTGGACCAGCTCGTCGCCGGGCTGGACCGGTACCTCGACCGTCCCCTTCTGCGGGTGCTCTTCGCCGAGCCGGACTCGGCCGACGCCCGGCTGCTGGACGGCACCCGGTACGCGCAGGCCGCCCTCTTCGCCGTCGAGGTGGCGCTGTTCCGGCTGCTCGACGGCTGGGGAGTGCGCCCCGACGCGCTGCTCGGCCATTCGGTGGGCGAACTGGCCGCTGCCCACGTTGCCGGGGTGCTCGCCGTCGACGACGCGTGCGCGCTGGTCGCGGCGCGCGGGCGGCTGATGGGCGAGCTGCCGCCAGGCGGCGCGATGGTGGCGGTCCGGGCCACCGAGGCCGAGGTCGCGCCGCTGCTGGCCGGGCTTGGGGACCGGGCCGCGGTGGCTGCGGTAAACGGGCCTCGCGCGGTCGTCCTCTCCGGCGACGAGGAGATCGTGCTGGCCGTCGCTGAGCGCTGCGCCGCCCTCGGCCACAAGGCGAAGCGCCTCACCGTCAGCCACGCGTTCCACTCGCCCCTGATGGATCCGATGCTGGAGCCGTTCCGGCAGGTGGCGCGGGGCCTCACCTACCACCCCCCGCGTATCCCGGTGGTGTCGAACGTGACCGGTCGGTTCGCCACCGCCGAGGAGCTGCGCGACCCCGAGTACTGGGTCCGGCACGTCCGCCGGCCCGTCCGGTTCCGTGACGGGGTGCACGCGGCCCGGGACCGGGGTGTCGCCACCTTCGTCGAACTCGGCCCCGACGGGGTGCTGTGTGGGCTGGCCGAGGAGAGCCTCACCGACACCGACACCGGGCGGGAGCCGGTGCTGGTACCGCTGCTGCGCCCCGGCCGGCCGGAGGCGGCCACCCTGCTGACCGCGCTCGCCACCGCGTACGCGGGCGGCACCGAACTGGACTGGTCCCGGCTCTTCGCCGGCACCGGCGCCCGCCGGGTCGAGCTGCCCACGTACGCCTTCCAGCACCGGCGGTACTGGGTGTCCCCGCCCGCCCCGCCGGCCCCGCGCGTCGACGACTGGCGGTACCGGATCGACTGGCGGCCTCTGCCGCCGCCGGCCGCCGGCCGCGGTTCGCGGAGCGGGCACTGGATCCTCCTGGCGCCCACCCACCCGGGCCGCCCGTCGCTGCCCGGCGCGGCCGAGGCAGCCCTGCGGCGCGCCGGTGCCACGGTGACCCCGGTGACTGTGGACGCCTCCGACGTCGACCGGGACACCCTCGCCGCGCTGCTGGCTGACGCCGTCGGCGGCACCCGTCCGGACGGTGTGCTCAGCCTGCTGGGCGACGACGACCGGCCGCATCCCCGGTTCGTCGCGGTGCCCAGCGGGGTGCTGGCGACCCTGTTCCTCACCCAGGCCCTGGCCGACCGGGCGGTACCCGCGCCACTGTGGTGTGTGACCCGGCAGTCGGTCACCGTGACGGCCGGCGAGGGTCCGTCAGTCGCCGGGGCCCAGCTCTGGGGCTTCGGCCGGGTCGCCGCGCTGGAACTGCCCCGGCTCTGGGGCGGCCTGGTGGATCTGCCGGCCGAGCCGGACGACCAGGACTGGGACCGGCTCCGGGCCGCCCTGACCGGCGCGGAGGACCAGGTAGCGGTCCGGGACGGCGTCGCGTACGCCCGCCGGCTGGTCCCCGCCCTGCCGCCGGCGGCCGCGCGGTCCTGGCGTCCACGCGGCACGGTGTTGGTGACCGGCGGCACCGGGGCGCTCGGCGCGCACACCGCCCGCTGGCTGGCGCGCGCCGGGGCGGCGCACCTCGTGCTCACCAGCCGCCAGGGCGACGACGCCCCCGGTGCCGCCGCGTTGCGGGCGGAACTGACCGCGCTCGGCGCCTCGGTGACCGTGGTCGCCTGCGACGTCGCCGACCGGGCCGCGGTGGCCGGCCTGCTCGCCGATCTGCCTGCCGACGCGCCGCTCACCGCAGTCTTCCACGCGGCGGGCGTGCCGCAGGTGTCACCACTGTGCGAGACCAGCGCGGAGTCGTTCGCCGAGGTCTTCGCCGGAAAGGTCGCCGGGGCGCTGCACCTGCACGACCTCACCGGCGACCTGAACGCCTTCGTCACCTTCGCGTCCGCCGCCGGGGTATGGGGCAGCGGCGGGCAGTGCGCGTACGCGGCAGCCAACGCCGCCCTCGACGCGCTCGCCGCGCGCCGCCGCGCCGCCGGGCTGCCCGCCACCTCCGTCTCCTGGGGCGTCTGGGGCGGGGCCGGGATGGGCGAGGGCGCGGGGGAGGAGTACCTGCGCCGGCGGGGCGTGCGCGCGATGGCCCCGGAGGCCGCGCTCACCGCACTCGGGCGGATCCTGGACGCCGACGAGACCGGGGTGACCGTTTCCGACACGGACTGGGCCCGGTTCGCCGCCGGGTTCGCCGCCGCCCGACCCGCCCCGCTGTTGGCTGATCTGCCGGCCGGGGAGCCCGGCCCGGCCGACCCGGCACCCGCCGACCTGCCGCGGCGCCTGCCGGCGACCGCCGACCGGGCCGCCCTGCTGGCCCTGGTCCGCGCCGAGGCGGCCGAGGTGCTGGGGCACGACGGCACCGACGACGTCCCGGCCGACGCGGAGTTCGCCGCCCTCGGTGTCGATTCTCTGGCCGCCGTGCACCTGCGCCGCCGGCTCGCTGCGGCCACCGGGCTGGATCTGCCGGGTGCCGTGGTCTTCGACCACGGCACCCCCGACGCCCTCGCCGCGCATCTGCACCGGTTGGGCTCGGACGTGGCCGGCGCAGCGGCCCCGTCGGCGGCTGAGAGCGCCCTGGTCGGCATGTACCGGCGGGCGGTCGGCGACGGTCGGGCCGGCGAAGCGGTGACGGTCCTCGGCGCCGTCGCCACCTTCCGTCCCCTCTTCACCGGCCCGGCTGAGTTGGACGGGCGGCAGCCGACGCCGGTGCCGCTCGCTACCGGGGCGGGCGGCCCTCTGCTGATCTGCTGCGCGGGCACCGCCGTGGCGTCCGGCCCCCGGGAGTTCACGGCCTTCGCCGCGGCATTGGCCGGCCAGCGCGACGTCGCTGTGCTGCCGCAGACCGGCTTCCTGCCCGGCGAGCCGTTGCCCGCCGGGCTGGACGCTCTGCTCGACGCCCAGGCCGACGCCGTCCGGGCGTACGCCGCCGGGAGACCCTTCGTCCTGGTGGGCCACTCCGCCGGGGCGAACATGGCACACGCGCTGGCGTTGCACCTGGAGGCCCAGTGCAGCGGGCCGGTGGCCCTGGTGCTGATGGACATCTACACCCCCGCCGCCCCCGGGGCGATGGGGATGTGGCGTGAGGAGATGCTGGCCTGGGCCACCGAACGGTCCGTCCTGCCGGTCGACGACACCCGGTTGACCGCCATGGGCGCGTACCACCGGATGCTCCTGGACTGGGCGCCCCGGCCGACCCGGGCACCCGTGCTGCATTTGTACGCCGGCGAGCCGATGAGCACCTGGCCGGACGACGCCAGGCAGGACTGGCGCTCGCACTGGGCCGGCGCGCACACCAGCACCGAGGTGCCCGGCACCCACTTCTCGATGATGACCGAACACGCGGTGGTCACCGCCGCGACCGTGCACACGTGGCTCGACGAGGTGTGCCCGACCCGCGTGCCGTGACCCGTCCGGTCCGGTCCGTCCCCGCTGACCCGACGACAGCAGGAGGAAACGCAGATGACCACAGCCCTCATTGACGGAGACCCCGCGACCTGGGCTCGCCGGCTGCAACTGACCCGCGCGGCGCAGTGGTTCGCCGGCAACCACGGCGACCCGTACGCGCTGATCCTGCGGGCGGAGACCGACGACCCGACCCGGTACGAGCAACAGGTGGTCGCGCACGGGCCGCTGTTCCGCAGCGACCACCTTGACACCTGGGTGACCGGGGACGCCGCGGTGGCCGGCGAGGTGCTGACCGACGACCGGTTCGGCTGGCTGAACCGGTCGGGGCACCGCCCCGCCGAGCAGACCCTGCCGCTGGCCGGTACCGCGCTGGACTACGGGCCGGAGACGCGGCGGCGACTCGACGCGCTCACCAGGCTCGGCGGCCCGGTCCTGCGCACCGACGCCGCAGGGCTGCGGATCCGGGTCGAGAAGAGCACCCTGACCCTGCTCGACGGGGCCGGGACCGACGTGGACCTCGCCACCCTGGCCCGCCGACTGACCGCGTCGGTCCTGGCCGACCTGCTCGGGGTGCCGGCCGGTCGGCAGGGCCGGTTCGAGCAGACCCTGGCCGCCGCCGGCCGGACCCTGGACAGCCGGCTCTGCCCGCAGACCGTGGCGCACGCCCTGGCCATGGCGGCCGCCACCGCCGAACTGGCCGGCCTGCTCGCCGAGGCGTCCGCGGCGACCCAGGGCGCGTCCGCAGCCGGCCCGGCCACTGACGTGCGGGCCGACGACCGGGTGACCGCCGGGCTTGCCCTGGCGGTCGGCACCGCCGAACCGGCGACGACCCTGCTCTGCAACGCGGTCCGGGCACTGCTGGACCGACCCGCGCAGTGGGCCCTGCTCCGCGCCGACCCCGATCTGGCCGCCATCGCCGTCGAGGAGACCCTGCGCTGGTTCCCTCCGGTGCGTCTGGAGAGCCGGGTCGCGCTGGAGGACGTCACCGTCGTCGGGCAGCTCGTCCCGGCGGACGGTCACCTGGTCGTGCTGGTCGCAGCCGCGAACCGGGCGGTGCTCGCGGCGGGCGACCCCGGTCGGGACGGCTTCGACCTGACCCGCCCGGCGGCCCCGGCGCTCGGACTCGTCGGGGTGCCGCACCTGGCCGGGGCGGGGGAGCTGATCCGGCTCGTCGTCACGACCGCCCTGCGGACCCTGGCCGAGGCGGCACCCACGCTGCGGCCGGCCGGGCGCGGGGTCCGGTGGCGACGCTCGCCCGTCCTGCTCGGCCACGCCCGGCTCCCGGTCACCCGGGACGGCGGTACCCCTGAGTCCGATGACCGCCCGGCGACGAAAGAGGCCAGCTGATGCGTGTTTTGATCACGTCCTTTGCGCACAACACCCACTACTACAGCCTGGTACCGCTTGCCTGGGCGCTGCGTGCGGCCGGCCACGAGGTCCGGGTGGCGAGCCAGCCCTCGCTCACCGACACCATCGTGACGTCCGGGCTGACCGCCGTCCCGGTCGGCGACGACCAGGCGATCATCGACCTGCTCACCGAGATCGGTGGCGACCTGGTGCCGTACCAGCGGGGCCTGGACTTCACCGAGACCCGGCCCGAGGTGCTGACCTGGGAGTACCTTCTCGGCCAGCAGACGATGCTCACGGCGCTGTGCTTCGCCCCGCTCAACGGCGACTCCACCATGGATGACATGGTCGCGCTGGCCCGCTCCTGGCAGCCGGACCTGGTGCTCTGGGAGCCGTTCACCTACGCCGGGCCGCTCGCGGCCCGGGTCGTCGGGGCGGTGCACGCCCGGCTGCTCTGGGGGCCCGACGTGGTGGGCAACTCCCGGCGGCTGTTCACCGAGGCGCTGGCGGGGCTGCCGGCCGAGCAGCGCGAGGACCCGATGGCCGAATGGCTGCGCTGGACGCTGCACCGGTACGGCTGCCAGATCGGCGAGGACGAGGTGGAGACCCTGGTCACCGGCGAGTGGACCGTCGACCCCACACCGGGGAGCACCCGCCTGCCCGTCCCCGGCCGCCGGGTGGCCATGCGGTACGTGCCGTACAACAGTCCGTCGGTGGTGCCCGAGTGGGTGGCCAAGGCCGAGCGGCCCCGGGTCTGCCTGACCCTGGGGGTGTCGAGCCGGGAGACGTACGGCAAGGACGCGGTCTCCTTCCAGGAGCTGCTCGGCGCCCTCGGCGACCTGGACGTGGAGGTCGTGGCTACGCTGAGCGACGCCCAGCGCAACCACCTCGGCGACCTTCCGGACAACGTCCGGATCTGCGACTTCGTGCCACTCGACGTGCTACTGCCGAGCTGCGCCGTGATCATCCACCACGGTGGCGCGGGCACCTGGTCGGCGGCGACGCTCTACGGCGTCCCGCAGATCATGATCCCGTCGTTGTGGGACGCCCCGCTCAAGGCACAGCAGGCGGAACGGCTCGGGGCGGGCATCGCCATCCGGCCGGAGGAGCTGACCGCCGACTCCCTGCGTGCCGCCGTGGCCCGGGTCCTCGGCGATCCGTCGATCACGGCCGCTGCCCGTCGGCAACGCGACGAGCTGCTTGCCGCACCGTCGCCGGCCGAGGTGGTCCGGATCCTGGAGTCCCTCATCGCAGCGCACCGGTCCGGCCGTCCGGCCGGCACTGCCACCGACCACTTGTGGAAGGGCTGACACGATCCATGATGTACGCGGACGCTATCGCCGAGGTCTACGACCTGGTGTATCAGGGGAAAGGCAAGGACTACGCGGCAGAGGCGGAGGAGCTGACGGCGTTGGCCAGGGCCCGTCGGCCAGGTGCCCGGACGTTGCTGGACGTGGCCTGCGGTACCGGCCTGCACTTGCGGCACCTCGCCGGGCTCTTCGACGACGTGGGCGGCGTCGAGCTGGCCCCGGACATGCTGAGCATCGCCCAGCAGCGCAACCCCGGCGCGGCCCTGCACCTCGGGGACATGCGTACCTTCGACCTGGGGCATCGCTACGACGTCATCACCTGCATGTTCAGCTCGGTGGGCCACTTGGGGACAACAGCCGAGCTGGACGCGACGCTGGCCCGGTTCGCCGCGCATCTGTCCCCCGGGGGTGTGGTGATCCTCGAGCCGTGGTGGTTCCCGGAGACGTTCACGCCCGGGTACGTGGGCGCGAGCCTGCTGGAGGTCGACGGCCGCACCATCTCCCGCGTTTCCCACTCGGTGCGTGAGGGCGGCACCACCCGGATCACCGTGCACTACCTGGTGGCCAGCGCCGACGGTGGGATCCGGCACTTCGACGAGAGCCATCTGATCACCCTATTCGAGCGGGCCGACTACGAGCGCGCCTTCGCGCGGTCCGGCTTCACCACGGAGTACCTGACACCCGGCCCGTCCGGCCGGGGGCTCTTCGTCGGCGTCCACCCCTGACCGCCCGGCCCGGCCCCGGGCTGGGCCCCGGACGCCGGAACGTGACCTGACCCCTTCCCGCCCACCCGACTCCTGGAGACACAGGTGCGAGAAACCACCGAAATGAACCGCATCCTCGACGCGATCCTCGCTCCGGAGCCGGACGCGCGGGAGCTGGCCGCCCTGCCGTTGCCGTCCTCGTACCGGGCAGTGACCGTGCACAAGGACGAGACGGAGATGTTCGCGGGCCTTTCCCGCCGGGAGAAGGATCCGCGCAAGTCGATGCACGTGGAGGAGGTGCCTGTCCCCGGACTCGGTCCCGGGGAGGCCCTCGTCGCGGTGCTGGCCAGCTCGGTCAACTACAACACCGTCTGGTCGTCGATCTTCGAACCGTTGGCCACCTTCGGTTTCCTGGAACGGTACGGTCGCCTGTCCGAGCTGGCCCGGCGACACGACCTGCCGTACCACGTCCTCGGCTCGGACCTGGCCGGCGTGGTGCTACGCGTCGGACCGGGGGTGAACCGCTGGCGGCCGGGCGACGAGGTCGTCGCGCACTGCCTCTCGGTGGAGCTGGAGTCCGCCGACGGCCACAGCGACACCATGCTCGACCCGGAGCAGCGCATCTGGGGTTTCGAGACCAACTTCGGCGGGCTCGCCGAGATCGCGCTGGTCAAGGCCAACCAGCTGATGCCCAAGCCGGCTCACCTGACCTGGGAGGAGGCCGCCTCGCTGGGGCTGGTCAACTCCACCGCCTACCGGCAGCTCGTCTCCGGCAACGGGGCCCGGATGAAGCAGGGCGACAACGTCCTCATCTGGGGCGCCACCGGCGGTCTCGGAGCGCACGCCACCCAGCTCGCGCTGGCTGGCGGGGCCAACCCGGTCTGCGTGGTCTCCAGTCCGCAGAAAGCCGAGATCTGCCGCCGGATGGGCGCAGAGGCCATCATCGACCGGGTCGCCGAGGACTACCGCTTCTGGTCCGACGAGCACACCCAGAACCCCCGGGAGTGGAAGCGGTTCGGCCGGCAGATCCGGGAGCTGACCGGCGGCGAGGACGTCGACATCGCCTTCGAGCATCCCGGCCGGGAGACCTTCGGCGCCTCGGTCTACGTCACCCGCAAGGGCGGCACCGTGGTCACCTGCGCCTCGACGAGTGGCTTCGAGCACGTCTACGACAACCGGTACCTGTGGATGTCCCTGAAGCGAATCATCGGTACCCACTTCGCCAACTACCGGGAGGCGTGGGAGGCCAACCGGCTGGTCGTGAAGGGGAAGATCCACCCGACGCTGTCCCGCTGCTACCCGATGGAGGAGGCCGGCCAGGCGGTGTACGAAATACACCACAACCTCCACCAGGGCAAGGTGGGCGTCCTGGCACTCGCGCCACGGTCCGGGCTCGGGGTGCGGAACGCCGAGCTGCGGGAGCGCCACCTACCCGAGATCAACCGGTTCCGCGTGCCGGAGTGAGACCTCTCACGACGGTTGGCGACAGACAGGAGAGTCAGGAGGTGTCTGCAGACTCGCACGGGCCGGACCGGCTGGTCTGAGCGCCCGGTTGCGACGGCGAAAAACCAGCTCTGCGCGGGTGCGGCAGGGCACAGTGCGATCCGTGCACGCCGGAGCGTCGACAAAGGATCATGCGGGATCGGTTGCGGTCCGCGCGGGATACGCTAGATGTATCGACGGCCGTAAACGGAGATTCCCGGATTCCTGGCCCATGTCCGTAGGCGTTGTGTGCGAGGTGGTGGGACGCATGACTGGCTCCGGTTCTCCGTCGCGAGACCACGAACTCCAGTTCTTCGAACTCCTGGCCCGGGAGGCGCCCGTCCTACGCTACGAGGAGCTGGTGCAGCAGGCGCAGCGCGACGGCGTGGACCGGGCCGCGCTCGACCGGATAGTGACGGTCAAGCGGCTTGCCCTGGAGCTGCGGGAGACCGTCGGCCGGCGGTGCCGGCGCGGAGCCGAACTGGCCGCCCTCGTCGACACCGCCCGGGACCTCGCCGGGGCCCCGAATCTGGAGGCCGGTCTGCACCTGGTCGTCCGGCGGGCGCAACTGTTGCTCGCCATCGACGTGGCGTTCGTCAGCCTGGTCGACAAGGTGACCGGCGACTCCTACATCGCCTCGGCCGTCGGCGCGGCAACCACACTGAACGACGGCTTCCGGCTGCCCCGCCGTCGCGGCCTGCTCGTCCCCGTCGGCGGCGGTGAGCCGATCTCCTGGACGGCCGACCACCTCACCGACGAGCGGCTCGAACGTCACCCGGTCACCGACGGCCTGATCCGCGCGGAGGGGCTGCACGCCGTCCTGTCGGTGGCCCTGTGGGTGGACGGCCAGCACCTCGGGGACCTGCACGTCGGCCACCGGCAGATCCGGCACTTCGCCCCGGACGAGGTGGCCGCCCTGCGCCTGCTCGCCGACCTCGCGGCGACCGCCGTGAACCGGATCAGCGTGCTCTGCGACACCTTGGCCGACCTCAAGCAGGCCCAGCAGGAGGCCGCCCAGGCCCGCGCCGAGCTGAGCGCGGTCCGGGAGGTGAGCGGCCTGCAACCCGAACTGGTCCAGCTTGTCCTCGACAGCGGCGGACTGGACGCCCTGGCCGCCAGCGCGGTACGTCGGCTGGGTGGGGCGTTGCAGGTCCGCGACCGGGCCGGCGTCGCGCTGGTCGTGGTCGGTGGCCTCCCTGCACCCGACGAGCGGGAAGTGTCCCGCGCCCGGCTCGGCGCCCGCACCACCGGCCGGCCCGCCCGGCTGAGCACCGGCTCCTGGGTGGTGCCGGTGACCGCCGGCGCCGACGACCTCGGCTGTGTGCTGTTCCACCCCGACGAGACGTTCGACGTCGAGCGGGTGGCGATCCTGCCGGCTGTCGCCCAGTCCGTCGCACTGCTGCTGACCCAGACCGCCGGAATCCGGGGTCGTCCGGGCGACCGGCTGCTGGAGGATCTGCTGGGTCCCTGGCCGGAACTGGACCGGGACGGCAAACGTGGCCGCCGGACCCGGTTCGAGCTGGACCGGCCGTACGTGGTGGTGGTCGCCCGGCCCGAGGGCACCGCCCCGCCCGGCGTGGTCGAACGGGCGGTCTCCGTCGCGCACGGGCTGGACGGTATGAAGGCGATGCGCGACGGACACGCGGTGCTGCTGCTGCCCGGGGAAGACCCGGGAGCCCGGGCCCGGGACGTCTCCCGCGAACTGGGCGGGATGCTCGGCCTGCCGGTCACCGCCGGCGGGGCCGGCCCGGTGCGGACCGCCGACGCGGTCAGAGGTACCTACCAGGAGGCGGCCCGGTGCGTCGACGCCCTGGTCGCGCTGGACGCGACGGGACGGGCGGCCTGCTCGCGGGACTTGGGCTTCCTCGGGCTGCTGGTGGCCGACGGCCGCGACGTCCCCGGCTTCGTCGTCCGGGTCCTCGGGCCGGTGCTCGACTACGACGCCCGGCGGTTCGCCAACCTCGCCGAGACCCTAGAGATCTACTTCGACTCGGGCGGCAGCCGAACCCGCGCGGCGGAGATGCTGCACGTCCACCCGAACACCGTCTCCCGAAGGCTGGACCGCATCGCCCAGCTCCTCGGCGACGACTGGCAGAGACCGGACCGGGCCCTCGACATGCAGCTCGCCCTGCGCCTGCACCGGGTCCGGGACCTGCTCTGCGCGGAACGCGACGACTAGGCCCCACTTCCGGCCCGGTGGGCGGCACCCGGGCCGCCGGCCGGGCCTACCGACGCCTCCTGGCGCCCCAGCATCCGCAGGGCGTGCGCCACGGACGCGAGGGTCACGTGCCGGTGCCAGCCCGGGTACGACCGACCCTCGAAGTCCTGCACCCCGACGTCGAGGCTGATGTCGGAGAAATCGGTCTCGACCCGGCGGGTGAGCCGACTCAGCCGCAGCAGCGGGCCGTACCCGGCGCCGGTCATGTTGGTCAGCCACACCTGCCGTACCCCGCGCTCGTACGTCTGCCACGTGCCGAGCAGCGTCAGCGGTAGCCCGAGTGCGGTCGTCCGGATCGACCCGGCGGCGGATCCGGCGTACGAGCCGGGCGGGCGGGCGTCCGGCGTACCCGGCCAGTACACCTGCAAGGGCGCCACCAGGCTGGTGCGCCGGGCCCCGGGGCTGGCCGGGTCGATCCACTCCACCGGGCGGCGCTGGCCCCGCGCCAGGCCGAGCAGGTGTTCGGCGGAGGCCGCCGAGACCCGGGTCTTGCCCTGGCCGACCCCGGCGGCCAGCAGGGTGCAGCCCCCGCTGACCCGCAGCAGGAACGGCAACCCCGCTGCGGTGAACGCCTCCACCAGCGGGGGCAGCGCCGAGTACCGCGCGTCCATCACCACCGGACGCGGCTCGATGCCCCAGGCCGCGGCCTTCAGCACTGCCTGGACCGCCGCTCCGTCGCCGGCCGTGCCGTCCTCGTCCGCAGGGACGGTGGCGCGGATCCGGGTCCGGTTGTCCTGGAGCCACCCTTTGCTGATGGAGAGTTGCCAGTTGATCGGCGCGGCGGCCGTCTCCGAGGCGAGCCAGAGCCCGTAGCTCTGCTGGCTGTTCACCGTCTCGCCGAGCGCCGGCGCGTACCGACGTTCCACTCCGACCGAGTGCCGGCCGGTCTTCGGCACCAGCATCGACCGCACCACCCAGGCCCGGGGCGACAGCAGCCGGTCCAGATGGCGGGCGAGGGAGGCGCGGACGACCGTCCAGTCCCAGGTGGAGCAACTGATGAAGTGGTGCAGGCTCTGCGCCGCCGCCGGATCGTCGGTGCTGGTGGCCAGGTTGCGCATGGTCTTGCGACCGGGTGAGGTCAGCAGGCCCCGGACGTACATCTCGCCCTTGCGTCGCTGGTCGGCGCGGGGCAGCGAGGCCAGCAGGGTGCCGCACGCCCTGGACACCGTGTCCAGATCGGCCCGTCGCGTTCGGCTCTTCTCCTGGACGTCGGGCATCGGCACTCTCCTCCGGCTGCTGGTGGGGCGATGCGCTGATCACGGCCAGGGCCCGGCCCTCGTCCCACGATCGCCCGGTGGCCCGATCTTGCCCAGGTGCGTTGGAACCACACTTGACCATCGATGGTGGTTGCGTACCGAACGTAGTTGGGTGTGCATCCGAGAGTGTCGGTCGATTGCGGTCCCGGCACCCGGTGACGCCACCACACCTCACAGCCCGGACTGCAGCGAAATGTGTGACCGGCGAACCTCGCATCCCGCGCCACTCTGCGGAAGCCTTTCTAGGAGATCGGCAATCGTCGTGATGTGCGGCAGGCGCCGGTCCTGCCCCCCCCGGGTTCCAGCCCCGTCGGGTCCTACCCGCGACCCGCCGCCCCACCGACCTGCTAAGGAGCCCGATGACCTCCGCAGCGCACCGTCCTCGGTACTCGGCTAGGGCTGACGCCCTGATGGACAACGCCGATGTCCGGCCGGGCGCCGAGGACATCGACGGCGCGCAACTCGACCGGGACGACCGGGCCGCGCTGCGGCGGGTCGCCGGCCTGTCCACCGAGACGACCGACGTCACCGAGGTCGAGTACCGGCAGGTCCGGCTGGAACGGGTGGTGCTGGTCGGGGTCCGGATTGCCGGCACGCTCGACGAGGCCGAACGGTCCCTGGCCGAACTGGCGGCGTTGGCTGAGACGGCGGGAGCGATGGTGCTCGACGGGGTGATCCAGCGCCGCGACCGGCCGGACCCGGGGACCTACCTCGGGTCTCCGTCCCGCCCAGTCGGTACGCCTGGAATTGGTCGTCGACGCGAAGGTGGTGGACCGCACCGCGCTGATCCTCGACGTCTTCGCTCAGCACGCCACGTCCCGCGAGGGCAAGGCGCAGGTGGCTCTGGCCCAGATGCAGTACATGCCGCCCCGGTTGCGTGGCTGGGGTCAGTCGCTCTGGGCGAGTACGCCAGGACCTGAGCCGGGTCCGGGGGCGCCCGGGGCCGGACGCAGCCGTGAACCGCGGGAGGAGGCAGGACCATGAAGCGCGATCTCGGGGACCTGGCGCTCTTCGGAGGGCACGCCAGCTTCCTCCAGCAGATCCACGTCGGGCGACCCAACCGGATCGAACGGGCGCGGTTCTTCGACCGCCTGTCCTGGGCGTTGGACAACCAGTGGCTGACCAACAACGGGCCGCTGGCGCGGGAGTTCGAGGAGCGGGTGGCCGACCTGGCCGGGGTCCGTAACTGCGTGGCCACCTGCAACGCGACGGTGGCCCTGCAACTGCTCGTGCACGCGGCGGAGCTGACCGGCGAGGCGATCATGCCGTCACTGACCTTCGCCGCAACCGCGCATGCGGTCCGGTGGCTCGGCCTGGAGCCGGTCTTCTGCGACATCGATCCGCGTACCGGGGGTATCGACCCGGCGGCGGTGGCCGCCGCCGTGACCCCCCGCACGTCGGGGATCTTCGGCGTCCACCTGTGGGGGCGCCCCTGTGACGTGGACGCGCTGGAGAAGTTGGCCGCCGACACCGGCCTGCGGCTGTTCTTCGACGCCGCCCACGCCATCGGCTGCACCTCGCAGGGGCGACCGCTGGGAAGCTTCGGCGATGCGGAGGTGTTCAGCTTCCACGCGACCAAGGTGGTCAACGCCTTCGAGGGCGGGGCGATCGTCACCGACGACGACGACCTGGCCGATCGGATCCGCAGCCTGGCGAACTTCGGCTTCAACCTGCGGACCCCCAGCCCGGCCGGCGGCACCAACGCCAAGATGAGCGAGGCGTCCGCCGCCATGGGGCTCACCTCGCTCGACGCGTTCCCCGAGGTGGCCCGCCACAACCGGGACAACTACGAGCAGTACCGCAGCGAGCTGGCCCGGGTACCCGGCCTCAGCGTGATCGACATCGATCCCGATGAGCGGCACAACTATCAGTACGTGATCGTCGAGATCGACGAGGAGATCACCGGGCTCCCCCGGGACCTGCTCGTCGAACTGCTGCGGGCGGAGAATGTCGTCGCGCAGCGCTACTTCTCCCCGCCGTGCCACCAGATCGAACCGTACCGGTCCCGGCAGGAGGTGCTGCACCTGCCGCATACCGAGCGCCTCTCGGCGAGGGTCGTGGCGCTGCCGACCGGATCCATGATCTCCCGTGAGGACATCCGCAGGGTGTGCAACATCGTGCGGTTGGCGGCCACCCGGGGATCCGAACTGACCGCCCGGTGGCACCAGCAGTCCGAGGGCGTGGTGCCGGCCGGCTGACCGACCGGTACCGGATGAACGTGGGGGAGGGCCCATGACGGTAGAGATGTCCGTGACGAACTCCGCGATACCTGGCAGCGATCTGACGGCGGTAGCGCAGGCACTGCACGAGGAGGTGACGGGCACCGGGCTCGTGCCGCCGGCTGAGATCGGCCCGGTCGCTCACCGGTTGGCGGCACTGGCGCGTGTCTACGGGAACTCGCCCTTCGTGCCGCTCGAACAGGCGCGCCACGAACTCGGCGTGGACCGGGCCGGCTTCGAGCGGTTGCTGGAACTGTTCACCCGGATCCCGGCGCTGCGGTCCGCCGTCGAGAACGGCCCCTCGGGCCGCTACTGGACGAACACCGTGTTGAGCCTGGAAAGGGCGGGTGTCTTCGACGCCGTGCTCGCCAGAAAGCCGACGTTCCCGCATCTTGTCGGTCTATACCCCGGGCCTACCTGCATGTTCCGCTGCCACTTCTGCGTCCGGGTCACCGGTGCCCGGTACCAGGCATCCTCGCTGGCCGGCGGAAACGAGATGTTCGCGGCTGTCATCGACGAAGTTCCCGCCGGCAACCGCGACGCTATGTACGTCTCCGGTGGCCTGGAACCGCTCACCAATCCCGGACTCGGTGCCCTGGTCAGCCGGGCAGCCGGGCGGGGTTTCCGGATCGTCCTCTACACCAACTCCTTCGCGCTGACCGAGCAGAAGCTCAAGGGCGAGCAGGGCCTGTGGGACCTGCACGCCGTCCGGACGTCGCTGTACGGGCTGACCGACGAGGAGTACCAGGCCACCACCGGTAAGCAGGGCTCGTTCAGCCGGGTCCGGGACAACCTCGTGCGGTTCCAGCAGTTGCGCGCCGAGCGGCAGGCGCCGATCCGCCTCGGGCTCAGCTACATCGTCCTGCCCGGTCGCGCCGGGCGGTTGAGCGCGCTGGTCGACTTCATCGTCGAACTCAACGAGGCGGCGCCGGACCGCCCACTGGACTACATCAACCTACGCGAGGACTACAGTGGCCGGCCGGACGGGAAACTCTCCCCGGACGAGCGTGCCGAACTCCAGGACGAGTTGAACCGGTTCCGGGAGAAGGCGGCGCAGCGTACCCCGACGTTGCATGTCGACTACGGCTACGCCCTGCACAGCCTGATGATGGGCGCCGACGTACAACTGGTCCGAATCCGGCCGGAGACCATGCGGCCCACCGCGCACCCCCAGGTGTCGGTGCAGGTGGATCTGCTGGGGGACGTCTACCTCTATCGGGAGGCGGGCTTCCCTGGCCTGGCCGGGGCGGACCGCTACCGCATCGGCACGGTGGGGCCAGGCACCACCCTCACCGAGGTGACGGAGTCCTTCGTGACCAGCGGCGCGACGGTTACCCCCCAGGCGGACGACGAGTACTTCCTGGACGGATTCGACCAGGCCGTGACCGCGCGGTTGAACCAGATGGAGATTGACATCGCTGACGGGTGGGGGGTACGACGCGGTTTTCTCCGCTGACGGAGATCGGCGGCGGCGCGGGCGACAAATGTGAAAAAACCGACGTGCCCGGCGTTTGAGCCGCGTCCGGGCCCACGTCTTCCGCAGAGTCGGGTCTAGTGTCGGAGATGGGTGTTGTGTGTTTCATCAGGTCCCGCCGCGCATAGCGGCGGACTATCGCTCTTTTGAGCTCCGCCGCGCAACGGATCACCGCCGGTGCGGTATTTCCAGCCGACCGGCTCCGAAACGATGAACGCGGAGCACGCACACGCCTTACCACGAGCACGTCGGACGACACGAGTTCGGCCAGAACTTCCTGGTGGACCGCTCGCTGATCACCGATCTGACCGACCTCGTCGCCCGGACCGAGGGCCCGATCGTAGAGATCGGAGCCGGCGACGGCGCCCTCACCCTTCCGCTGAGCCGGCAGGACAGGAAAGTAACCGCCGTGGAGATCGACCCCAAGCGCCAAGCGGTTGGGCCGACAGACCCCAGAGAACGTCACCGTGGTCTGCGCCGACATCCTGCGCTTCCGGCTTCCCCAGAACCCCCCACGTGATCGTCGAGACGTCCCCCTTCCACATGACTACCTCCATCATCCGGACCCTGCTCGCCGCCGACCACTGGCACGCGGCTGTGCTGCTGGTGCAGTGGGAGGTGGCCCGCCGCCGGGCGGGTGTCGGCGGCGCGACGCTGCTGACTGCGAGCTGGCGCGGTGGTGCCGTCGGTGCGGGCAGCTGGTGGCCCTGGTACGACTTCGAGTTGCACTCACGGGTGCCGGCGCGAGCTTTTCGGCCGGTGCCCTCGGTGGACGGTGGACTGTCTACGATCGATCGTCGGGAGACGCCGCTGGTGACCGACCGCAAGGGCTACCAGGACCTCGTCCGGACGGTCTTCACCGGTCGAGGACATGGCCTCGCGAAGATCATCCAGCGGTCGGGGCGAATCAGCCGACCCGACCTGCAGGACTGGACGCGGGCCAACCGTGGGGCCGGTCCTGTCCCGGCCCCACGACCAACTCGTCAGGCCATGGCGGCGTGATTCCCACGTGGCTGCCACCAAATTCAACGACCGTGGAGCGCGGGTAGGACCGGGACCCGTCCCGGCACCGCGCGGTGAAACGGTAACCCACCAGAACGCTGCGCGTGTCACGCGCGGCGTGGCTGGAATCGCCGCCGTTTAGTTCAGGGCGGCGAGGATGTCAAACGGCGACCAGGACCTTACCCCGGTTACCGCCCCGGTCATGGTAGAGACTGTGGTACGCGTTCGGGATCTCGTCGAATCCGTGGTGGACGGTCTGCTGGTAGGTCAGTTCCCCGCGACGGACCATGCCGCCGAGTTCGTCGCGCATCCTCGACAGGTTCTCCTCGGTGAACCACTCGTGTGCGAAGATGCCCCGGATGGTCGCACGGGGGTACATGATCATCGGTAGGAGACGTAGCCCGGTCTGTTCGCGGCCCACCTGGGTGGCCCACTGCCAGCAGACCGCGACCCGGCTGTGCACGTTCAGCATGGTGAAGACCACGTCGGTGACCGTGCCACCGAGGTTGTCGAAGTAGCTGTCGATGCCGTCCGGGGCGGCTTTGACCAGCGCCTCCCGTACCCGGCCCGGCTCGTCACCGTGTCGGTACTCGACGACGGCGTCGAAGCCGAGTTCGGTGAGGAACGGGACCTTCTCCGCGGACGCGGTAGTCCCCACCAGCCGCGCACCGGCCCGCTTGGCGAGCTGCCCGACCAGGGTCCCGACGGCCCCCGAGGCGCCGCTGATCACCAGCGTGTCACCAGGGCGGACCGTCAGGAAATGCGTCAGCGTGCCCCACGCGGTGATGCCCGGCCCTCCCATGATTCCCAGCGCCGTCGCCACCGGCAGCACGTCGTCGTAGTGCTGCGGATTCAGCTTGCGGTAGGCGGGAAAGACCATCGGGAACGACTCACCCTGCCACAGCACCTCGCCGCCGGTGCCGACGACGTGGCTACGCCAACCGCCATAGCCCTGGACCAGGTCTCCCACCTGGAAGCGGGCGTCCGGTCCGGCCTCCACCACCTCCATGATCGAGTCTGCGATCATGTGCTGCCCGACCGGCGTCTCCAGGGCGAGCCCGTGCAGGTACGGATCGACCGAGACGTACCGCGTCTGAAACAGCATCTCGTCGTCGCCGAGCGCTACCGGTGCCTCCTCGGTCACCTTCTCGTAGATCCGGTCGGTGTCGGGGACGCCGTCGACGTGCTCGCGTACGACCCACTTTGCAATCTTCAAGTCAGGCTCCTTGCCGGGTGAGAACGGACGGGTGTCCCTCAGCGGGGAAGGCCAGCGAGGGTGTGGCCGGCACGGGCACCGTCACCTGCGTGGGCGGCGGCGCTGTGTCGTCGATGTCGGCGGTGAAGGGCCGACCGTCGTCGCGGCAGATGAACTGCACGACATGTCGGCCGCTGGCAGCGGCCCGGATGAGCCCGCCGATCGTGGTCCAGACACCGGCCAGATAGAAATTCTCCAGCCCAGGGAGCACTGGGCCGTGCTTTTCCAGCTCCTTCTCCATCGTTTCGCCGCCGTCGACGAACGGTTGCCAGCCGGCGATCGAGCCGTCGTGGTTGGCGGTGTAGCGGATCTGTGTCAGCGGCGTCGCGATGTCGTGCGCCACGACCGAGTCCGCGAGCCCGGGGTAACGCTGGTCCAGCAGGCCGAGCAGGGCGGTGCGCACCTGTCGCTTCGCGGCGTAGTAGGTGCGGCCACGGCGCACCCGCAGGGTGTGCAGCAGTTCGCCCTTGCGGACCCGGCTCGCCTGCTCCGGTCCCGCCACCAGTTGCCGCCAGGCTCCGGTGTCGGAGAAGAAGGTGACGAACACGACCGAGGTTTCCGCCGGGGAGAGCTCGGGGTAGTGCCGGCTGCGGAACTGTACGTTGACGCTGGGGTGCTCGCCGATGCCGACCAGGCCCGTCGCCTCCTCGGGCGACAGCAGGTGAGTGGTGCACGGGTCTGCGTCCGGATACGGCCGGTCGAGGCCGAAGAACGCACTGACGTACCCGGGGTAGACCTGGCCTGGCTCGTCGATGGTCTCGGTGTACAGGCGACGGTAGGTCTCGTTGAGGTAGCGGCCGTTCAGCAGCTTGGTGACCGTCGTGTGCCCGTCGCAGGTGGCGACGACGATGTCGGCGCGGTGCTCACGTCCGTCGCTGAGTCGGACCCCGACCGCCCGGTCGTTCTCGACCAGCACCTCGTCGACCTTCGCGTTGTACGTGACCTTGCCGCCGAGCCGCAGGTAGCGCTGCTCGATCGAGCGGGCCAGCCCGAGTGAACCCCCCTCCGGCACGCCGGCGGTGCGCCCGGCGTGCGCCGCGAGTTGAAAGTAGAAGGGCAGCACCGGAAAGCTCGCATGTCGCTCGTACAGGATGAAGTTGAACGCCTCCCGCAGCAGCGGATCCTTGAATCTGGCGGAATAGTCGGTCATCAGTGTCGTGATCGACCTGCGGATGGTGTTGAAGTGCGGCAGGAAGGCGGCGAGCATCCGCCACCGTTCCCACGGCCGCATCAGGCCGACCGGCTTGAGGAACGGGTAGGCGTTGAGCAGCTTCTTGAAGGTGCGTATCCCGGCGCAGAAGTCGCGGATGAGCCGCGCGTCGGCGGGCGAGTGCCACAGCAGGTGCTCCTGCAACCGGTCAGGGTCGGAGTAGAAGTAGACGGTCCGCCCGTCCCGGCCACGGACGATGTTGAACGTCTCGAAGTCGCGCATCTCCTTGCCCTGCAGCGCACCGAGTTCGAGCCAGATCTGGTGCATGTCGTTGCCGGGCCCGCTACCGAGCAGCCAGCTCACGCACCAGTCGAAGGTGAACTCACCCTGGTCCCAGGCTGTGCAGCAGCCGCCCGGCAACTCGTGCATCTCGAAGGTGTGGGTGCGGTAGCCGTTCATCTGCGCGTAGCAGCCGGTGGCGAGACCACCCAGGCCACCACCGATGATGATCATCGTTTCCCGGGCGGGTTTCGACTCTGGCATGGTCGGTGCCTCCTCGATGGTCAGTCAACTGGGGCGAGCGACGGGTCGGGGTTCATGGCGGGCGCGGGGCGTTCTCCGGTGCCGGGTTCGGCACCGGAACCCGCCAGGACGGCACGGACCAGGCCGGCGTTGCGGGAGGCGTACTCCTGGTCGAACATCTCGGCGTGCGCGCCGAACCCGGCGAGCAGGCCGTCGCGGCAGCGTGACGCGCCAGCCCAGCTGCCGCGCGCACCCGCCGCGTAGAACTCCATCCGGTCCTGGTCGCTGATCACCGTCACCGGTGCCGCGACGGACCCCAGGTTCGGGGTACGGGCGCAGAACTCGATGTACTCGCCGGCCTGCTCCCGGGTCTCCTGGGCGACGATCTCCGAACCGGTGTGCCGGCGCAGGTGCTCGGCGAGTTCCCGCTCGAACGCCGCGAACTGTTCCGGGCCGAACTCGAACTCCGCGCCGATGCGGTACGAGTCGACGATGATTACGTGCCGCACTGTCCGGCCCCGGCGCTCGAGCTCCTTCGCCACCTCGAAGGCGAGGTTGCCGCCGAGCGAATAACCGAGCAGCCGGCAGCCGCCGTCCGGCTGTAGCTCGTCGACCAGGTCCGCATACTGGGCGACCTTGTCGTCACCGGAAATGTGGTTGAACCCCACGGCGTGGTACTCGGGCAGATGCATGACGAACTGCCGGTAGATCAGCCCGTGCCCGCCGGCCGGCGGGAAGCAGAACAGCGCGGGCCGGTTCGCCGGGTTGAACGTCAGGTACGGCTGCCCGCCGCTGAGCCGCCCGGTGACGATGTGCTCCACAGTCTTCGCCATGCCGTGCAGGGTGGTGATCTGGAAGAGACGGCTGACCGGGATCTCTATGTTGAACTCGGTCTGCAGGCTGTTGATCAGCTCGACGAGTTTGATCGAGCTTCCTCCCACCTCGAAGAAGTCCTGCCGAAGTCCGATCTCGTCGATGTTGAGCAGCGCCCGCCAGTGCTCGGCCATCCGGGTCTCGTACAGCGTCACCGGCGGGTCGTACCGCCCCTGTTCGGGGTCTGGACCAGGCGGTGGGAGGGCCGCCACGTCGACCTTGCCGTTGGGGGTCAGCGGCAGCGCCGACAGCTGGCCGAGGTACGCCGGGATCATGAACGTGGGCAGCTGGCCGGCGAGGTGGCTGCGCAGTTCCCGCCGGTCCAGCTCCGCACCGTCGGCCGGCACGTAGTACGCACACAGGACGGCTTCGCCACCGGCGTCCGGGCGGACCACGACCACCGCCTCCGCCACGGCGGGCAGCGCCTTCAGCAGGGACTCGACTTCACCGGTCTCGACTCGATGTCCGCGTACCTTGACCTGGGTGTCCGCCCGGCCCAACAGGTGCAGGACGCCGTCGGCCGCCCAGCGGGCGAGGTCTCCGGTGCGGTACAGCCGCACCGGCAGGGCACCCGGCCGACGGCTCAACGTCCGGGTGACGAAGCGCTGCGCGGTCTGTTCGGCGTCGCCGACATAGCCGGTCGCTACGCCGTGGCCACCGACCCACAACTCGCCGGGCACGCCGGGCGGCACCAGCCCGCCCTGCTCGTCGAGCAGGTAGACGGCGCTGTTCGGGAACGGCCGTCCGATTGGCACGACGTGGCCGGGATCGAGGGCGGCCGGCGAGCCCTCGAAATAGGTGCTGTCGATGGTCGCTTCGCTCAGACCGTACGAGTTGACCACCCGGGTGCGCGGGCCGCCGAGCGCGCGCAGCCGTTGGTACTCCTCGACGGTCCAGATGTCGGAGCCGACGATCAGCAGGCGCATGAAATCCAGCCGGCGCCCCTCCCGTGCACAGTAGGTGACCAGCCCGCGGGCGACGGCGGGGACGAACTCGCCGCAGTCGACGCGTTCGCTGACCATCGTGCGGTACAGCCGGTCGGTGTTGAACAACAGATCGCGGTCGACCAGGACCAGGGTGCCGCCGGAGCAGAGCGCGCGGACGAGGTCGCCGGCGAACACGTCGAACGCGAAGCTGGCCATCTGCAGGTGTACCCGCACCTCGTCGAGGCGGTACTCCTGTCGCCAGCCGCCGTACACCGCAGCCAGGTTGCGGTGGGTGACCTGGACGGCCTTCGGCAGACCGGTCGAGCCGGAGGTGTAGATGACGTAGGCCGGGTCGTCCAGTCCGATGCGTACGTCGAGGGCGGCGTCGGGCTCGTTTCCGGCCGCCCGCAGCAGCGAGTGCAGGTCCAGCACCTGGCCGGACCCGCCGACCATGCAGCTGATGCTGTCGTGGGCCGCGCCGTCGGCGAGCACCAGGGTGGCCTCGGCGTTGCGCAGCATGTACGCCAGCCGATCAGCCGGGTAGCCGGCGTCGAGCGGCAGATAGGCACCGCCGGCCCGGAGTACCGCGAGCACCGCGGTGATCAGCTCGGGAGACTTGTCCAGGCAGAGGGCGACCACCGCGCCGTCCCGTACGCCGAGGCGGCGCAGCTGGTGCGCGAGTTGCCGCGACCGCCGTTCCAGGGTGGCGTAGTCCAGCCGGCGAGTGTCGGCGGATCCGCCGGCCGCGCCGCTGGGACCCGCCGGCGCCACGACGGCGACGGCGTCCGGCTGCCGCGCGGCGACCCTGGACACCAGCTCGTGGACCGGGACGTCGTGCGCGACCTGCTGCCGGGCGCCACTCCAGTCGTCGAGGAGACGTTCGCGTTCGTCCGCGTCGAGCAGCTCGAGCTGTCGGACCGGCTGCTCGGGCGCCGACCGGCTCATCGTGTCGAGCAGCTGGACGTAGTGCCGGGCGATCCGTCGTACGGTCTCGGGCAGGAACAGGTCGGTGTTGTACTTGAGGACGCAGTGGAACTGGTGGTCGGCCTCGTCCTCGTAGACCGACAGCGTCAGGTCGAACTGCCCTTCCTCCTCCGGAAGTTCGATGTACTCCAGCCGGTAGCCGTACTTCTCAGTCGCCACCTTGTGGGTGAGCAGGATGAACATCGTCTGGAAGACCGCCGACCGGCTGGGATCGTGGTGCAGGCCCAGCTGCTCCACCAGCAGCACGAACGGGTAGTCCTGGTTGTCCAGCCCGTTGAGCACCGTCGTGCGTACCTGGTTGAGCAGGTCGGCGATCGACGGATCGCCGGACAGGTCGGCGTGCAGCGGTAGGGGGTTGACGAAGTACCCGTAGGTCGAACCGAACTCCTCCTCGGTCCGCCCGGTCACCGGGCTGCCCACGGTGACGTCGTCCTGCCCTGAGTAGCGGTGCAGCAGGACGAAGTAGGCGCACAGCAGCACCATGAACACGGTCGCGTTGTGGTCTCGGGCCGTCGCGTGTACCCGTGCGGTGAGGTCCGGATCCAGGGTGAAGAACTCCGAGGCTCCGTTGTTGGTCTGCACCGCCGGACGTGGTTTGTCGGTCGGCAGGTTCAGCGTCGGCACCTCGGCTGGCAGGTGCGAACGCCAGTAGTCCAGCGACCTACGCGCCTGCGGGCTGCCGAGGAACCTGTTCTGCCAGTTGAGGAAGTCCAGGTAGCGGGCGGACACCGGCGGCAGCTGCGCGGGTGCGCCCCGGCGCAGCCCTTCGTAGACGGCGAGCAGTTCTTCGATGAAGGTGAAGGTGGAGATGGCGTCCGAGATGATGTGGTGGACGGCCTTCATGATGACCCACCGCTGTGGGCCGAGCCGGAACAGCCGGAAGCGCACCAGCGGGTCGCGCTCGAGGTCGTACGGGCGGCGGTATTCCTGGATGATCATCTGGTAGACGTCGGTCCACGCCCGGTCGCGCACGTCGAACAGGGCGACGTCCGCCCGGATCTCCGGGTGGATCCGTTGTACCGGCTGGCGGTGGCCGGCCCGGCCCCGGTCCGACTGGCCCTGTTCGAGCAGGAAGTTCGCCCGCAGGCTGGGATGGCGCGCGATGAGGGCCCGGACGGCCTCGAACATCAGCTCCGCGTCCAGTTCGACCCGCACCTCGACCGCGCCGCCGATGTTGTAGGCGTAGCCGTCGGGGTTGAGCTGCTTGAGGAACCACAGCGCCTTCTGGTTCTGGGTCAACGGATAGCATTGCTCGTCGCTGTACACCTCGACGTCGGCGCCGACGGTGGCGGCGTCCGCGGCGAGCAGGTCGACGAGCTCCTCGTACGCCTGCTCGACAAGGTCGGCGACCGGTGCGCCGCTGAGTAGCGCCACCACCGGCAGGGCGACGTGGATCTCGGCCGCGATGCGGGCGCGCAGCTCCATGGCGAGCAGCGAGTCCAGTCCCAGCGCGGCGATGCTGGATGCCGGGTCCACCCGTTCCGGGGGAACCCTGAGCACGGCCGCCACCACCGCGGTGAACCGCTCGCGGAGCAGCTGGTGCCGCTGGTCACCGTCCGCGTCGCGGAACACGTCCAGGAAGGTGTCGCCGCCAGCGTCCGGCGGCTGCGCGGCCGTCGCCGCGAGGTCGGCCACCAACGGGGGTAAGGAGGTGTACCAGGACAGGAAGGTTGGCCAGTCCACGATGGTGGCCACCAGCAGCTGGGCCCGGTCCTGACCGATCACCCGTTCGAGCACCGCCATGCCCGCGGCCGGCGACAGCGAACTCATCCCGCGGCTGTGCCGGTAGTGGTGGACCAGGCCGAGTTCCTCGATCATTCCGGTGGCCCACGGCCCCCAGTCCAGGCTCAGCGCCGGCAGTCCGGTGGCGCGGCGATGCTGCGCCAGCGCGTCCAGGAAGGCGTTGCCGGCCGCGTAGTTGCTCTGCCCGGCGGTGGTGAGCAGCGAGGCGATCGAGGCGAACAGCACGAAGTGCTCCAGCGGCTCGTCGCTCAGGTGGCGGTGCAGCAGATAGGCGCCGAGCACCTTCGGCGCGTACGCGGTGTCGAACGCCGCCCGGTCCATCTCGGGGAGCAGCGTGTCGCGGACCTGGCCGGCGAGGTGGAACACGCCGCGGATCGGCGGTGCCTGGCTGGCGCGGTGATCGGCCAGCCAGCCGGTCAGCGCGGCTTCGTCAGCGACGTCGAGCCGGGCCAGGATCGGTTGACAGCCAAGCTTCTCCAGCTCCATGAGAAAGTCGATCCGGTCGCGGACCGCGCCGTCCCAGCCAGGCTCGCCCCACCGCTGCCGGGCCGGCACCGGGCTGCGCCCGAGGAGGATGAGCCGGCGGGCACCCCGGCGTACCAGGGTGCGGCACAGCAGCCGGCCCAGCGCGCCGAACGCGCCGGTCACCAGGTAGGTGCCGTCGGCGCGCAGGCGCAGCGGCAGCGGGCGGGTCAGCCCGCCGGCCGGGCGTAGTCGGCTGGTGTACCGGTGGTCGCCGCGCAGGGCGATCTCGTCCTCGTCGTCGACGGCCAGCTCCCGTAGCAGGGCCGCCGCCTCCGCCCGCCGTCCGGCCCGATCCCGGCCGCCGGCCGGGTCGAGGTCGATCAACTTGCCCGGGTGGTTGATCCCCTCCTGGTGGCGCAGCACTCGGCAGACGCCCCAGGCCGGGGCGGCCATCGGCGCAACCGGATCCGCTGCCTGCACTGCCTGGGCGCCTCTGGCGACGACGTGCAGCCGACCGTCGGTTCCCTGGGCCAGCAGTGCCTGGGCGAGCGCGACCAGGGAGTAGACGCCGAGGCTGGTGTGCTCGGCGAAGTCGTCGATGGCGGCGCGGTCAAGCGGCGGCAGGTCCAGGCCCCACAGGTGCACCACGTTGTGGAACGGTCCGGAGCCGGCCGCGCGCAACTCGGTGAGGAGGCGGTGCAGTTCGTCGGCGCGGCCCGGTCGCACCGTCGAGCCCGCGCCATCGTGGTCGAGGTGGTAGCCAGGTCCGGGCCGTACGAGGTGGCATTGGCCGCCGCGGATCGACACCAGATCGGCCAGCTCCTCGGCCAGGCCGGCCCGGTCGGCGAAGACCAGCCACCGGTCACCGGGGCGATCGGCGGCGGTGGGTTGCGCCGCAGGGTCGGTCAGGGGTTCCCGCCGGATCCACTGGAGTTCGGCGAGCCAGCTGTCGATCGTGCCGACCCCGACAGCGGCGGTGGTCTTCTCCACGTCTGTGGCGCGGAAGCCGCCGATACGGCCCACCGGGGTGCCGTCGTCGGCGTAGACCGCGATGTCGCCGGTCAATCCGTCGGCGTCGCGCCGCACAATCGTCGCGTGCGCCCACAGCGCCTGATCACCGACGGGGTCGAGGCGTACCTCCGCGATCGACAACGGCAGCCGGATGCCGGTGTGTTCCTCGCCCGGACCCGCGGCGTCGAGCAGTTGCGGGGTCAGCAGGGTCTGGAAGCAGGCGTCGAGCAGCACCGGGTGGACGTGGTAGCCGTCGGCGGAGCCGTCGAGTGCGGCGGGGAGCCGGATCCGGGCCAGTGCCTCGTCCGGGCCGATCCACACCTGTTCGATGCCCTGGAAGGCCGGGCCGTAGTGGTAGCCGAGGGCGGCGAGGTCGGCGTAGCACCGCACGCCGTCGCGGTGGTGTGCCAGGCGCTGCCGTACCGTGTCGGCGGCCAACCGGGGAACGTGCCGGCCGGGTTGGCCGGCGAGCAGGATCCCGCTGGCATGCACAGGGTGGTCGGCGGCGTCGCCGGTGATCGAAGCCACGGTGAACTCGCCGGATTCGGCGGTCACCGACAGCTGCACGGTCCGGGACTCACCGGCGGACAGGAACAGGGCCCTGCGCAGTTCGATGCCGGCCAGGGTCGCCCCGCCGCCGCCGGTGAGCGCGTTGACCGCCTGCGCCGCCATCTCGAGGTAGCCCGCGGCTGGGAACACGGCGTTTCCCTGGATGCGGTGGTCGTCGAGGTACGGCATGTCCTCGGTGTCGAGCTTCACCTCCCAGGTGGGCTCGGCGTTGGACAACCGGCGGCCGAGTAGCGGGTGGTCCCGGTGTCCGAGCCGGATCTGCGCGACCGAGCGCGGCTCCACCCAGTAGCGGTCGCGTCGGAACGGGTACCGGGGGAGCGGCACCGGGGCCCCGACCGGGTGCAGGACGTCCCAGGCGATCTCCACACCGAGGCTGTGCAGGGCGGCGAGGGTCATGACCACGCGCTGCGGTTCGTCTGCGCCCCGCCGGATCGACGGCAGGGTACGACCATGCACGTCCCTGCTGGCGAGACATTCCTGGATGGAGTGGCTGAGTACCGGGTGCGGGCCGATCTCGAGAAAGAGCCGGTACCCGTCGTCGATGAGCCGATTGACCGCGCCCCGGAACCGTACGCTGTCGCGGACGTTGCGCCACCAGTAGCCGGCGTCGAGTTCGGGGCCCTGCGCCACGCCGTCCTGTCCGGTGAGGTAGACGGGCACCCGGGCGGGGCGCGGGGCGAGGCCGTGCAGTGAGTCGAGCAACTCGTCCTTGATCATGTCCATGGCGGCGCTGTGGTACGGCACGCGTACGGCGACGAGTTTGGCGAAGGTCCGTTCCGCGGTGAGGTCGGCGGCGAGGGCGGCGAGGGCGGTCTCGTCACCGGCGAGGGTCACCGCTGCGGGGCTGTTGACCGCGGCCACGGAGACCCGGTCGCCGTACGGTCGGATCCGGCGTTCGGCCGCGGCTTCGGTGAGCCCGACCGCGAGCATGGTGCCGGTCCCGACGAGCTTCTGCTGCAGCCGGCTGCGGTGTACGACGATCCTGACCGCCTCGTCGAGGGAGTAGACACCGGCCTCGTAGAAGGCCGCCACCTCACCGGTGCTGTGTCCGACGATCGCGTCGGGCCGCACGCCGTAGCTGCGCCACAGAGCTGCCAGGCCGACCTGGACCGCGAAGTTGGCCGGTTGCGCGAGCCAGGTCTCGGCCATGCGCGAGTCGATCTCGTCGGCGTTCAGCTCGTTGATCAACGACCAGCCGGTGATCCGCCGGATCGCCCGGTCGCAGCGGTCGATCGCGTCCCGGTACACCGGCTCGTCGGCGTACAGTTGGCGACCCATCGCCCACCACTGGGGACCCATGCCGGTGAACACCCACACCAGCGCACGCTCGTGGGTGTCGCGCCGCTGGTCGACGAACACGTGTGGATGCGGATCACCGCGTAGATAGGCGGCCAACGCCGCGTCCAGCGAGGCCCGGTCCGAGTGCGTCGGAGTCCGGCTCGGGTACACGATAGACACACGGTGTTCGTGGTGCTGGCGGCGGCGGGCCAGCGTGTAGCCGAGATCGGCCAGCGCGACGGCATCGTGTCCGTCGGCCCCGGCCAACTCCCTGCGGATGCCTTCGGCGAGAGCCGGCAGCACGTCGGGGTCGCGGGCGGTCAGGGGAAGGATCGTGTACGCCGGAGGGCCGGCCGAGGGCGCGACCACGTCCGGCCGTTGCGGTGGCTCCTCGAGCAGCACATGCGCATTGGTGCCGCCGAAGCCGAAGGAGTTGACCCCGGCACGGGCCGGCCCCTGGTGCCGCGGCCACGGCGTGGGCGCGGTAGGGATCTCGAACGGCAGGGACGACAGATCGATCTCGGGGTTGACCTGATCGAAGTTGATCTGCGGGGCGATGGTGCGGTGCTTCACGGACATCGCGGTCTTGATCAGGCCGGCGACGCCGGCAGCGGACTCGGTGTGCCCGATGTTCGTCTTCACCGACCCGATGTAGCAGGTCTCCCCGGGCCGGCGGCCGATCGTCAGCACCCGGCCCAGCGCCCTGGCCTCGACAGGGTCACCGACCGGGGTGGAGGTGCCGTGCGCCTCCACGTACTGCAGGCTGCCAGGGGCGATCCCGGCCTCGGCGCACACCCGCTCGATGAGGATGGCCTGAGCGTCGGCGTTCGGCACGGTGATGCCATTGGTCCGGCCGTCCTGATTGACGCCACTGCCGATGATCACCGCGTGGATCGGATCACCGTCCGCCAGCGCGTCCGACAGGCGTTTCAGCGCGACCGCCCCGACGCCCTCGGCGCGGACGTACCCGTTGGCCGACGCGTCGAAGGGGCGTGAGCGGCCCTCCGCGGAGAGGAAGCCCCCCTTCGTCTCGGCGATGGTGTACTGCGGGGTCAGGTGCAGTAGTGTCCCGCCGGCGAGCGCGAGGTCGATCTCCCCGCGCAGCAGGCTCTGCCGGGCCAGGTGTACGGCTACCAGGGAGGAACTACACGCGGTGTCGATCGACACGCTGGGGCCGCGGAAGTCGAAGCAGTACGAGATGCGGTTCGACACCATCGTCATCATGGTTCCGGTCGCGGTGTGCGCCGCCAGGGTCTCGAAGCTCAGGTCCGCGAACTGCAGGATCTTGTAGTCCAAGGTGAACGCGCCGATGAACACCCCGACGTCCCGTCCGGCCAGCTCCGTCGGCTTCTGTCCGCCGTCCTCCAGCGCATCCCAGCTGACCTCCAGCAGCTTGCGCTGCTGCGGATCCATGTGCTCGGCCTCCCGAGGGCTGATGCCGAAGAAGGCCGGGTCGAATTCGGCCACTCCGTCGATGTAGCCGCCCCGGCCACCGACCAGTCGCCCCGGTTTGGTCCTGTCCCCGCTGCCGAGGGTGGCGACGTCGTAGCGGTCCGATGGCGTTTCGGTAATGCAATCCCGACCGTTGACGACGTTTTGCCAGAACGTCCGGTAGTCCGAGGCGCCACCGGGCATACGGCAGCCGATGCCGATGATGGCGATCTTTTCCGAGCCGCCGGCATTTGCCGGATCCTGCACTTGTGCCCCGGCCGCGCGGGAGTACATCATTGTCAAGTCCTTCTGAGTCGCGGTACGGACGAGCTGAGGAATGCGCTTGGTTGTCAGCGACGTGGACCTCTGGCACCGGCGCGGGCGCGCCATGGGTGCAACAGACTGGCGACGACGTCGCCGGTCGGTGGGAATGATGTCGGATTGTGCAGCCCGACCGCTACCGGGCGGCGATCCGAACGCCATGTGAAGGTGCCGAAAAGCTGATCCCAGATCGACAGATCGGAGCCGAAGTTACCTGCCTCGGCAAGGTCCGTGCTGTGATGCAGACGATGCTGCTCTGGACTGGTGAAGACATAGTTCAGCCAACCGATGCGTACGTCGATGTTGGCGTGGATGAAGTAGCCCTGCACGATGACAAGCAGCCCGATGACGAAGACGGCCGGCTCGGAGAAACCGGCGAAGGCGAGCGTCAACTGCACCACACCCTGAGCGAGCACGATGTCGAGGATGTGGTTGACGCCGTTGTTGCCGACATTGACCTTGTCAGGCACGTGGTGTACCCCGTGGAGTCGCCACAGCCAGGCGTTGGTGTGCCCGAGCCGGTGCATCACATAGCTGGCCAGCGAACCGAGCAGCAGCGCGAACGGCATCTCCACCCACAGGGGGAGCCACCCCTGGGGCGCGGCGACCGCCCCGACGACAGCCATGATCGGCAGCTGTGCCAGCCCGCCGCCGAGTAGAGTAAGCAGGAAATAGATCCCGTACCAGCGCCACTCACGTAGGCTCGGGTGCCAGGTAGGTTCGTACGGGATCAGACGCTCAAGCATTGCGAGATAGGCGAGCGTACCGATCAGAAAGGCGAAGTTGACGGCACCCAGATTCCACCCGTGCCGCAGCGCGATCACGCTGACCGTGATCATGGCGATGATCAGGATCGGATACGTCACGATCCGTGCGGCGGCGCGAACCATGGCAATGGAGCAGGGCTCTGGCGCAGGCGGGGACAGGGCGCTGTCGTACTGGTGGGATATGTTCACGTTCTCTCCATCGCAGGTCGTTCAGTTGGTCACCGCCGAGGGGTGACCAATCGTGTTGAACGCAGGGGGTGCGGTGGAGGCGCACTTTCCAACAGATGAAACAGCTAGCCTTGCGGGTCCTCTGGCCTTCACCAAAATGCGCCTTGATCAACGAAGAGCGCGATCCCTTGGTGTGGGCCTGAATCTTGCTGCGGTCCATCGGGTGTCGGTCATGCGTGAACTTCTTTGTGAGAAACCGGTTCACGTCTGGGTGGTGCCAGATCATCTTTTGTTCTGCGTTGCCGGTCCCCAGTCAGTAATCCAAATAGAAGTCATGATCGGTAGTTCTCTATCACCATCTGAATATCTCAAGCCTGCAACTCAAACAAGAACTGGTTCATTTTTGTCATGACATAAGGGTCTTTTTGAGGGACCGGGCCCTCTGTCCACTTAGCTGTTTAGTTCAGGGTGGGAGTGCGGCGGCCTCTCAACCTTCCGTAGGGCCGTCGCTCATCGCACGGCACCTGGTCGGTCTGCGGGGTGCGGGCGAGATGGGCGGCGATGAGCGCAGCGATGCCCACGGTGCGGTCGGCCCGCGCTTGACATGGCGTCGATGCGCCGGTTCTCTAGGTGGGATCGATTGAAGTCGATAACCGATCGGTGTCCAACGGAGGGACAGCCGTGCGTACCCCATCCCACTGGCGCGGCGCCGCCGCGCTGACCAACGTCGCACTCGTCGCCGCCGTCCTGCTCGGCGCGTCCCCCGCCGCCGCGCGGCACGACGGACCGGCCGGCCCGACGACCCCGACCGCGCTCTGGGCCAGCACCAACGGCGTCGCGATCAGCCTGACCTGGCAGCAACCGCCCACCGGGCCACGGGTCCACTCCTTCCGGGTGTACGAGGGCGGAGAAGTGGTCGCCCGCACCAGCACCACGTCGACGACGATGAACGTGCCCTTCGGGTCGTCGCACGCGTACGCCGTCACCGCCGTCGACCGGCACGGGCGGGAGTCGGCGCCGACCGACCCGGTGACCGGCCGCTCCTGGCTCTCCGGGGTCAACCCGGAGTGTCTGCCGACCCCGACCCTGCCGATCACCGTCACCGCCGTCACCGCGTCGGCGGTCTCGCTCTCCTGGCCCCGGCACCCGCTCGGCGGCGAACTGGAACTGCGGGTGGACGGCGTCAGCCTGGGCTGGACGTCGCTGACCAGCGCCCGGGTCGGCGGTCTGGCACCTGCCACCGATCACCAGATCCAGCTCTACCGGCACAACCAGTGCGGTCCCGGATCCACCGAACCGGTCGGCTCGACCAGGGCCACGACTGCCGCCGGTGATCCCGCGCGGCACGGCCCGCCTACCGGCCTCACCGTCACCGGGCGCACCGACACCACGATCAGCCTGGCCTGGACCGCGCCGGCCGGACCGCCGCCGGACCGGTACGCGGTCCACGAGGGCGGCACCCGGGTCGCCGTCAGCGTCGGCACCACGGCCACCATCCAGCGGCTCTTCCACGCCACCTGGCACCGCTTCACCATCGCCGCGCTCGATTCCGCCGGCAACGAGTCGGCGCACAGCCCAGCGGTGTCAGCCAGTACCGAGACCTGCCTGGGCAGCCCGCCCCGGCCGGTCGGGCTGGCGGCGACCGCGCTCTCCCCGTCGTCGGTGCGGCTGAACTGGACCTTCGACGCCACCGCCACCTCGTACACCGTCTGGGACGGTGACACGGCTGTCGCCACCTCCCGCTACCCGGAGACGGTCATCTCCGGGCTGCCGTCCGCGTCCCGGCACATCTACCGGGTCAGCGCGACCCTCCCCCAGTCCTGCGGCGAGACCCCACGCTCCGCCCAGGCGCGGGTCACCACCGCGCCCGGTCCTGCCGCCCGGCCGGCGGCACCGGCGTCGCTCGAGGTGACCGGCAACGCCCCCGGCAACTGGCCCACCGACGCTCAGCTCACCCTGGTGTGGTCTGCCTCCACCGGAGGCGAGCCCGCCGTCAGCTACCGGGTGTACGAGGGCGCGACCGTCGTCGGCGCGACCGACGGGACTCAGTTGACGCTGGCGGTGGGCGGGGCGACCTGGCACACGTACACGGTGGTCGCCGTCGACGCCGCCGGCAACGAGTCGGCGGCCAGTCCGTCGGTGACCGCACAGGGCATGTTCTATCCGCCGCCGTAGGGCAGGCGACGCCGTGTGGCTCAGCGGCGGCGGCCCGGCCCGCCGGACGACGACGCAGGCCTTCTGGCGCGGCGCTTGGCGGGCTGCTGCGGGTTCGGTGCGGTGGCCTGTGGCGGGCGCCGCCGGTCGGCGAGGTTCCAGTGGTAACGCTCGTACAGTGCGATGCCCGCACAGACGGAGACGTTCAGCGACTCCGCGGCCGGGTCGATGGGAATCGACACCGAATGGCGGGAGATGCTCTCGAAGGAGCGCGACGTACCGGTCTTCTCGCTACCCAGCAGCAGGGCGAGCTGCTCGTCCGCGTCGCGTAGATCGCTGACCGCGAGATCGCCGTCGGCGTCGAATGCGACCAGCGGGATGCCGGTACGCCGGAAGTAGCCGGTCGCCTCGGCCCGCGACGCGAGCACGATCGGCAGCGAGAAGACGTAGCCCCGGCTGGCTCTGATCAGCCGCCGGTCCGCGATGGTGGTCAGGTCGCTGTCCACCAGCACGATGCCACCGGCGCCGAGCGCGAACGACGTCCGCACGATGGCCCCGATGTTGCCGACGATCTTCACCCCGTCCAGGACGACGAGGTCGCCGGTCGTACGGGACAACTCGTCGAAGCTCCACGGTCTCGGGACCCGGGCTATCCCGAACGCCTTGGGCTTCTTGTCGGTTCGGAACAGGTCGTTCATGATCGGGGCCGCGACCAGGCGGACCGGGATTCCTTCCCGCCGGCATGCGGTGACCACCTCGCCGGGCAGCGGGCTGGTCTGCGCCCCGTAGACCTCGATGAACTCCAGCCCGGCGTGGATCGCCTGGACCAGCGGCTCGGCGTCCTCGATCAGCACGGTCCGCACGACGGATCGCGAATGCTTGGTGACGTCGATGATCCGCTGGACGGCCGGATCCGACCGCTCGGTGATGACATCGAGTTCCGCCACGGCAACGACCCTAACCCACCCCGGGTCCGGCCCCGCCGTCGAGCGCCGGCACCGCACCGGGTTTGCCGCCCCGATCCGGGGGTACGCGCCGGGGATGCTGCCCCACTGACCGGGCGGGTCCACCCTCCCGCCCGGCCGAACCGTACGGGAGGTGTCCGATGAGCCAACCCCGCGACCAGATGCAGGAACGCGGCTGGGATCCGATCGGCAGTCTGCAGTCGCTCTGGTCGGAGCTGGGCCGGGTCTTCGGCGGCGACGCCGACGTACCCGAGGTCGAGCTGCTGGACACCGACGACGGCTGGCGGGTGGTCGCCCGGCTGCCCGGCGTCGCGCCGGAAGAGGTGGCGGTGGAGATCGACGGCGCGGACCTGTGCCTGCGGGGCCGGTCCGAGCAGGAGGTCAACGTCGACAACGGGCTGGCGGACACCGGTTCGACCGAGCGCGGCTTCGAGTACCGGCTGCGCCTGCCCAGCGGGGTGGACGTGCACCGGATGGACGCGGTGATGGACCACGGGCTGCTCACCGTCACGATGCCCCGGGCCGAGCCGGGTGGCCGCCGGTCGATCACCGTGGGCCGGCCGCAGCACCAGCAGCCGACCGCCGGTTCGGCCGCTGCCCGGTCCGGGCGGGCCGAACAGGTCCGGATCACCACGGACGGCGCCGGGACCGTCGCCGAAGAGATCGATCCGGCCGCCGACCGGGAGATGCACCATCCGTACGCGGGTGAGGCGGACATGCAGCGGCAGCAGGCCAGCACCGCCCGATGACCGCCGAACCGGCCCGGCCGGCCACGCCGGACCTGGACGCCGAACCGGCCCGGCCGGCCACGCTGGGCCTGACCGTCGACGCTGCCGGTGACCGGCTGGTGCCGGACGTGCACCGGATCGCGGTGCTGCGCGCCAACGCGCTCGGTGACTTCATTTTCGCCGTACCGGCGTTGACCGCGTTGCGGGCCGCGTACCCGCAGGCGGAGCTGGTGCTGCTCGGCGCGCCCTGGCATGCCCGCTGGCTTGATGCCCGGCCGGTGGCCGACCGGCCGGGCCCGGTGGACCGGGTGCTGGTGGTGCCGGCCGCGGACGGTATCCGGGCGGCGCAGCCCGACGACGAGCCGGTCACGATGACCCAGTTCCTGGACCGGGCCCGGCGTGAGTCGTTCGACCTTGCGGTGCAGTTGCACGGCGGCGGCCGCAACAGCAATCCGCTGGTCGCGGCGCTGGGCGCGCGGGTCACCGCCGGATTGCGGGCGGCCGACGCGCCGCCGCTGGACCGCTGGATCCGGTACGTCTACTACCAGCCCGAGGTGTTCCGCTACCTGGAGGTGGCCGGGCTGGTCGGCGCCGAACCGGTGACGCTGCAGCCCACGGTGCCGGTGACCGGTGCCGACCGGGCCGAGGCGGACCGGGTGCTCGGCCCGGCCCGGCAACCCCGGGTGGTGCTGCACCCGGGCGCCAGCGACCCGCGCCGGCGGTGGCCCGCGGACCGGTTCGCGGCGGTCGCCGACGCGCTCACCGACCGTGGTTTCGAGGTGCTGGTGACCGGCACCGGGCCGGAGCGGGACGTGGTCGCCGAGGTCAGCGCGGCGACTGCCCGGCCGGTGCGGACCGTGGTGGACGAGTTGAGCCTGGGTGGGCTGGCCGGGCTGCTGGCCGGCTGCGCGGTGCTGGTCGCCAACGACACCGGCCCGTTGCACCTGGCGGCCGCGGTCGGCGCGCCGACGGTCGGCATCTACTGGATCGGCAACCTGCTCAACGGCGCCCCGCCGGTACGCGGCCGGCACCGCCCGCTGGCCGCGTTCACCATCCACTGCCCGGTGTGCGGGATGGACGTCAGTACGGTCGGCTTCCCGGCCCGGGGCGACGGGCGCGACTGCGGCCATCGGGAGTCGTTCGTGACCGACGTGCCGGTCGCCGAGGTGGTCGACGCGGTGCTGGAGCTGGCCCCTGCGGCGCCCGGCGGCTGGGGGGAGTCAGCCGGCACCGGCGGCGTGCACCTGGACCGGCGGGGGGAACAACTTCCGGACGTCGTCGGGCAACGGTAGCTGCACCCGGTACAGCACCCCGGCCGGGCAGTAGCCCACGACGCGGTCCAACGCGGACCGCACCCCGTCGCGAACCGTCCGGTCGTCGGCGTCGTACCGGGCGGTCCGGCGGCGGACCCGCCGGACCAGCTCGGCGGCGTCGAACCGCTCCGGCTGGTGCTCCGGGTCCGGGCGGTGGTCCGGGTCCGGACGGGCCGCCATCGCCAGCAGCGGTGGCAGCGCGTCGACCAGCAGCGCCGCCTCGCCGTCGGGCAGCAGTTCGACGAGCGTACGCAGCACCGCCACGTCCAGCTGCCAGATCGTGGTGGTCGGGCGGGCCAGCCGTACCGTCACGGTCCGACCTCCTGCCGCTGATGCCGCACCCCGCTGTCGGCCGCCGCCGGGGCGTACCCGGCGGCGTCCTCCTCGTCGAGCAGCAGCTGCCAGCATTCGACCCGCCGGTCGGTGACCGTGGTCGGCGATTCCAGGTGGAACGCGCCGCTGGGCACGATGCCGGCACCGCCGTAGCGGCTGAGCACCGCCAGCTGGGCGGCGACGTCCTCGCCCTGGTGGTCGACCGGCATCCGACGCCAGAAGTCGAAACCGCCGGCGGCGACCAGCTTGGCCCGGTCGAACAGCACGCACCCGCCGATCCAGGACACCCGGTACGCCCGCCACTGGCCCTCGCCCAGCTGGAGCCGTTCGGTGACGTGCAGCAGGTTGGCGGCCGAGTGCAGCCGGGCGCGCGACCACTGCGGCGTACCGGGGCGGATCCGTTCCGGCTCCGGCCGGCCGTCCCATTCGACGTACCCGTCGTGGTCCTGCGGCCGCACGTCATCCAGGTAGGACAATCCGTGTACGGCGTTGCCGACGAAGCCACAACGCAGTTCGGCGATCGCGGTGACCAGTCGGTCGATCGTGCCGGGGGCGAGCCAGACGTCGTCGTCGAGCATCAGCACCAGCCGGGCGGTGGAGAGACTGAGCAGGTACGCCCGGTGCTCGGCCAGCCCGCGCCGGGGCAGCCGCCGGGTGAGCAGCACCGGGTGACCGGTGTGCCGCAGCGCCCGCACCATGGTGGCGGCGGCCGGGTCGGCCCACGCCGGGCCGCCGTCGGACTGGTCGCTGACCACCACCCCGAACCCGTCGGGGGCATCTTGCGCGGCGAGCCCGGCGAGCGTGGCGGCCAGCTCGGCGGCTCGGTTGCGGGTCGGGACGAGTACGTCGAGCAGCCGGTTGCGGCGGAACTCGACCGGGTCCCCGGGCGGCAGCGGTCGGCTCATCGGGCTCCTTCCGGGTGTGCCTGGGGTTCCGGGTGCGCTTCGGGTGGGCCGGCCTGCCCGCTGGCCGGGTTGGTCGGGGCGGCCGCCGACCGGATCCGTTCGATGACCGCCGTGGTGGACCGGTCCGCGACGTAGCCGAGGATGTGCACCGCCCCGCCGAGCTGGCGGACCAGCGGCGCTTCGGGCACCATGTCCGGCGGGTAGTCGCCGCCCTTGACGTAGACGTCCGGCCGGATCCGCTCGATCAGCCCGGCCGGGGAGTCCTCCTCGAAGACCACCACGTGGTCGACGCTGGTCAGCGCGGCGAGCACGGCGACCCGGTCCTCGACCGGGTTGACCGGCCGGTCCGGCCCTTTCAGCCGCCGCACGCTGTGGTCCGAGTTGACGGCGACGATCAGCAGGTCGCCGAGGGCGGCGGCCTCCGCCAGGTAGCCGACGTGACCGCGGTGCAGCACGTCGAAGCAGCCGTTGGTGAAGACGATCCGGGCTCCGGCGGCACGCTGTACGCGTACCTGCTCGACGAGGTCGGCCGGGTCGGTGCCGGCGGCCGGGGTCAGCGCCGAGCTGGCGACCCGCCGGCCGCCGCCCGATGCCGAGGCCGGGAACGCCTCGGTCAGCGCGGCGGTCAGCGCGTCGCGGTGGCAGATACAGGTGCCGCAGTCGCGCACGGTCAGCGCGGCGGCGAGCTGGGCCAGCTCGGCGGCGACCGGCAGGGTGGCGCCGGCGACCACCGACAGGGTGAGAGCGGCCAGGTAGGTGTCGCCGGCGCCGACCGCCCGGCTGGCCGCGACCGGCCCGGTACGGCAGTGGTGCGTGGCGCCGCTGCGGTCGCCGACGACTGAGCCGTCGGTGTCCAGGGTCACCGCCACCAGGTCCGCCCCGGTTGCGGCGTGCAGCCGGGGCAGCAGCCGCCGGGCGGCGGCGACGCGGTCGCGGTCCGGCGTGGGTTCGCCGACGACCGGTGCGGCCTCGGCGATGCTGGGCGTGATCAGGGTCGGTCGCAGCCCGGACCACCGGGTGAGGTCGTGGGCGTCGAGGGCCACGGTGCCGTACCGGTCCCGGTGCCGGATCAGCCATCGGCGGATCCGGTCGGGCAGCGCGCCGAGCCCGTAGTCGCAGATGACCAGGTCGGGCCGGACCACGTCGGGATTCGCCCCGGTGCCGTCGACATCCGGCTCGGCGGGGCCGAGCCGGATCTCCTCGGTGCTGGCGACGAGCGCGGCGAGCAGCCGTTCGACCTGTTCGGCCGGGAGCGGGCCGGTCGGCCCGCCGTCGTCCTCGCGGAGCAGGATCTGGTCGGCGGCGAGCAGCCGACGTTTCGCCGGGGTACGGGTGCCCGGCTGGGCGACCATCCGGTCCTGCACGCCGGCCCGGTGCAGGCAGCGGGCCACCTGGTCGCCGACCGGGTCGACGCCGATCGGGGCGACCAGCAGCGGGCGGGCGCCGAGCGCGGCGAGGTTGACCGCGGTGTTCGCGGCACCGCCGGCGGCGATCTGGCGCCGGTCCAGGGTGAGCACCGGGGCGGGTGCCTCCCGGCAGAGCCGGGTGGAGGTGGCGAACCGCCATTCGTCGAGCATCGCGTCCCCGACGACCAGGACGGGGCGGCCGGACCACTGGTCGACGAGGTCGACGAGGAAGGTGGGATCGGCGCCGCCGGGCGGTCCGGCAGGGCCGGCCGGCCCGGTGCGGTGCCGCTGGTCGTTGGACGAGGGCCGCATGGGGCAGCGGGTGCCCGGGACGGGCGCGGTCAAACGTGCGGGTCGGTACATGTCGGGGATCACAGATAAATCGGTTGGCTTTCCGCTCCGGCATGGCAGAATGCTTGTAGCAAGCAACTATCGGATGGGGTGAGGTCGGCGGTGCACACCGACCCGCCGACCGGTCCCGACGCGGAGCTCATCGCCCTCGGCAAGCAGTTCGGCGTCTTCCACCGGTCGGTGCACATGTTCTACCAACGGCTGCGGTTCGACCCGCCGCTGGAGCGGGCGGCGTACACCCTGCTGGTGCGGATCGCCGGCGACCGGCCGGCCCGGCTCAGCGTGCTCGCCGACGGCCTCGGCCTGGACCTGTCCACGGTGAGCCGCCAGGTCGCCGCGCTGGAGGCGGCCGGCCTGGCCACCCGTACGCCGGATCCCACCGACCGGCGGGCCAGCGTGATCGCGGCGACCGAGCTCGGCGTGCAGGTCTACACCCGCAACCGGGCGATCTGGGTGGGCGCGATGCGGGACCTGCTGGCCGACTGGTCCCCGGCCGAGATGAGCGAGTTCGGGCGGCTGCTGACCCGGCTCAACGAGACGATCACCGCCCGCTACGGGGGGACGGATCCGGCGGATCGCTGTCCGCGGGGGGAAGGGGAAACACCACAATGACGACCACCGAGGAGCGGGTCGCGCCAGCGCTCAGTCGCCGGCAGATCCTGCTGCTGCTGGCCAGCCTGATGACCGGGATGCTGCTGGCCGCGCTCGACCAGACCATCGTCGGGGTGGCGCTGCCCACCATCGTCGGCGAGCTGGGCGGGATCAACCACTACTCGTGGGTGGTCACCGCGTACCTGCTGGCGTCCACCGCGTCGACGCCGCTGTACGGCAAGACCGCCGACCTGATCGGCCGCCGACCGGTGTTCCTGTTCGCGATCGGGATGTTCCTGCTGGGCTCGTTGCTGGCCGGCATGTCGCAGAACATGACCCAGCTGATCGTCACCCGGGGCCTGCAGGGGCTCGGCGCAGGCGGTCTGATGACCCTTGCGTTCACCATCATCTCGGACGTGGTGTCGCCCCGTGACCGCGGGCGCTACCAGGGCCTGTTCGGTGCCGTCTTCGGCCTGGCGTCGGTGGCCGGGCCGCTGGCCGGCGGCTACTTCGCGGAGACGAACTGGCGCTGGATCTTCTACCTCAACGTGCCGCTGGCGATCATCGCGATGGTCATCTGCTGGTACGTGATGCGGCTGATCCCGTTCCGGCGGCGGGACCACGCGATCGACTGGCTCGGCGCGACCCTGCTGGTGGCCGGGGTCAGCGCCATCCTGCTGGCGCTGAGCTGGGGTGGCGGCGAGTACGCCTGGGGCTCCCCGGTGATCATCGGACTGTTCGCCGTCGGTGCGGTCCTCGCCGCGATCTTCCTCGTCCAGGAGTCCCGGGTCGCCGAGCCGATCCTGCCGCTGAGGCTGTTCCGGGAACCGACCTTCGCGCTAGCCAACGCCGCCGGCTTCGTGCTCGGTCTGGCCATGTTCGGCTCGATCATCTTCATCCCGCTCTACCTGCAGATCGTCAAGGGCGCCTCACCGACGGCCAGTGGTCTGCTGATGCTGCCGATGATGGCCGGCATCATCGTCACCTCGGTGGCCGCCGGGCGAGCGATGACCCGGTACGGCCGGTACAAGTGGTTCCCGGTGGCCGGCTCGGGGGCGCTGGTCGCCGGTGGTCTGCTCTTCACTCAGCTGGAGGTGACCAGCCCGCTCTGGCAGGCGTTCCTGGTGATGGTGGCGGTCGGCGTCGGGCTCGGGCTGTCCATGCAGTCGCTGGTGCTCGCCGTGCAGAACGCGATCCCGCTGCGCGACCTGGGTGCCGGCACCTCCACGGTGACCTTTTTCCGGACGCTCGGCGGCTCGTTCGGGGTCGCGATCCTCGGCGCGGTGCTCAACGCCCGGCTGACCGGTGAGCTGGCCGACCGGATGCCCGCCGCGATCGCCCAGCTGCCGCCGGAGCAGGCCGCCGACATCGCCGCCGCCGGCGGCGCGGAGATCTCGATCGACCAGCCGGCGGTGATCCTGGCGCTGCCCGACCCGGTCCGGGACGCCATCCAGTACGCCTTCGTGGAGTCGCTGCACACGGTGTTCCTGGTGACCGGCATGGTCGCGGTTGTCGCCGTGCTGATCACGTTGGTGCTGCCGGACCGGGAGCTGCGCGGCGAGGTCGAGTCGCAGACCACCTCCGCCGACCTCGCCGGATAGCCCGCAGGCGTCCGGGTCTACTTCAACACCAGCTGGCCGGAGTGCTCGAAGGCGGCCAGATCGGTGAGGGTCTCGCCGACGGTGCCGGCCAACGGGGCCGGCATCTCGGCGTGCGCGAAGAACCCGGCGTCGGTGGTCTCGTCGGTGACGGTCAGCAGCTCGCCGGCGAAGCCGTCGACCCGGAAGCAGACCACGAAGAGCTGGTACGTGTCGTCGAACATGTTGGTGAAGGTGTAGTCGGCCCCGGTGTGCATGGCGAACGGGGTGACCCCGGCGGCCCGCAGCCCGGTCTCCTCGTAGACCTCCCGGGCGGCGCAGCCGGCGATCGACTCGCCGAGCTCCATCGCGCCGGCCGGTAGCGCCCACAGCCCGTTGTCCGACCGCCGGATCAGCAGGACCCGGTCGTCGGGGTCGCGGACCACACAGCGGGCACCGACGAACATCAGGGTACGGTCGCCGGCCAGCGCCCGTAGCTGCCCGAGGTACGAATCCGCCCAGGAGATGCTGGCCATGGGTCAACCTTAGGCCAGCCGGGCACCGACGTTCGCGTGGCCGGACGACTGCGATCGCTCAGCGTCCGTTGGCGGGGTGGTCCCGACCTGTTACGCTTTCACCTGTCAGATAAACATGACACATGAAGGAGAGCGATGACATCGGCCACGCCCTCCGGTGACGATCTGGTCGAGAAGCTGGCGGCGCTGGCCAACCCGCTGCGGCTGCGGATCCTCGGCCGGCTCGCCGCCGGTCGGGACTACGTCAGTCACCTCTCCCGCGAGATCGGCATCAGTCGTCCGCTGTTGCACATGCACCTGCAGCGGCTGGAAGCCGCCGGCCTGATCGTCGGGAGTCTCGAGCTGTCCGAGGACGGAAAAGCCATGAAGTACTACGAGGTTGCCGATTTCACCCTGCACCTGACCCCGTCGACGCTGGCGGCGGCGGCGACCACCCTCACCGGACCGGACCCGTCGGCAGCGGGCCCCGCGCGTAAGGAGAAGTCCTGATGTACGTCTTCGCCGCCGAGGGCGGCAACACCTGGCCAGATGTCGTGTTCATCCTCGGCGTACTGACCCTCGGCGTGTTCCTGATCGTGGTGGTCGTCGCCTCTCTGCACGAGTTCCGCAAGACGAAGCTGCTCGCCAGCCAGGAGGAGGCGATGCGTCAGCTTGTCCGCCGCTACGAGCAACTCGCTGAGAACTCGGTCGACACGCAGCAGCGGGTCGCGGCCGACCTGGCCGAGCTGCGGACCCGGACCAGCGCCATCGAGCAGATTCTGCGGACCGTCGAATGAGCGCCGGTCGGACCACCCCGGTCACCGACACCATGCGGGCGATCGTCCAGGACCGCTACGGGTCCGCCGAGGTGCTGACCGTGCAGCAGCTGCCGTGTCCGTCCATCACGGACAAGGAGCTGTTGGTACGGGTACAGGCCGCCTCGATCAACTACGCCGACCGGGTGTTCGTCACCGGTGAGCCGTACCTCGCCCGGTTGGCCTTCGGCCTGTCCGGCCCCCGGGCGAAGGTGCGCGGGCGCGACGTCGCCGGCGAGGTCGTCGCGGTCGGTGCGGCGGTCTCCGACTTCCGCCCCGGCGACCGGGTGTACGCCGAGATCGACAGCGGCAGCTTCGCCGAGTATGCCGCCGTCCCCGCCGACCGGGCCTGGCGTACCCCGGGGAACGTCACCCCGGTGCAGGCGGCGACGGTGCCGCTCGCCGGGGTCACCGCCTGGCAGGGGTTGCGGGACCACGGCCGGCTCCAGCCCGGTCAACGGGTGCTGGTCAACGGGGCCTCCGGCGGGGTCGGCACCTTCGCGGTGCAGCTCGCCAAGGCGCTCGGTGCCGAGGTCACCGGGGTCTGCCGGGACCGCAACGTCGACCTGGTGCGCTCACTCGGCGCGGACGACGTGATCGACTACACCCGCGAGGACTTCACCCGGTCGGGTCGGCAGTGGGATCTGATCTTCGACGTGGCAGGTCGGCACCGGCTGACCGACTGCTGCCGGGCGTTGACCCCGCGCGGGACGTTGGTCCTGTGTGGCGGTACGGGTAGCCGCTGGTTCGGCCCGGTGGGCCGGCTGCTGCGGTCGAAGGTCTGGGCGCCGTTCGTCAGTCAACGGGTGACCGGGTTCCTGGCCAGGCCGGGGCAGCAGCCGCTGCGGGAGCTGACCGAGCTGATCGAGGCCGGCCGGATGGTCCTCCCGGTGGAGCGGACGTTTCCGTTGGACCGCGCGGCCGAGGCGGTGCGGTACTCGGTCGAGGAGCATCCCCGATCGAAGATCGTGGTCGAGGTGACCCCGGCCGGGTCGTGATCGACACACGCTGGCCGGCTCGGGCGTCCCGGCCCGTCCGCCGGGTGCGGGACACCCGGCCGCCGGTGCGCGACACTTGTCGACGACCCGACGGCGGACCGGAGCCGTGCGCGGGGGTGCAGCCGTGAGCGGAGCGGAGGTGGGCGGCGTGCTGGGTCGGCGACGGGCCGTGGTGGTGCTGCTGGCCGCCGTCACAGTGGCCGCCGCCGCGGCGTACGCCGGGTCGCGGTCCGCCGGGCCGGCGACGGTACCGCTCGTCGACGGGCGGTCCGCGGCGGTCGTGCCCGTCGAACAGTTGCGGGTGGAGGTGCTGGCCCGCTACCCGCACGACACCGTGGCGTTCACCCAGGGGCTGGAGCTGGTCGGTTCGGACCTGTATGAGGGCACCGGCCAGTACGGCGAGTCCGAGTTGCGGGTCGTCGACCCGGCCAGCGGCACGGTACGGCGTCGGGTGAGTCTGCCGGACACCGTCTTCGGCGAGGGCATCACCGTGCTCGAGTCGCGAATCTGGCAGATCACCTGGCGGGAGGGTGTCGCGTACGAGCGCGACCGGGAAACCCTCGACGTGCTGCGCGAGGTGACCTACGACGGCGAGGGCTGGGGCATCTGCCACGACGACGCGGCGGACCGGCTGGTGATGAGCGACGGCACCGACCGGCTCACCTATCGCGATCCGGCCACCTTCGACCAGATCGGGTCGGTCACGGTGACCCGCGCCGGTACGCCGGTACGCGACATCAACGAGCTGGAATGCGTCGACGGCCATGTCTGGGCGAACGTCTGGCGGACCGACGAGATCGTCCGGATCGACCCGGCGAGCGGGCAGGTGGTCGCCGAGGTCGACGCCGGTGGGCTGCTGGCCGGTGCGGAGCGGGCCGGGGCGGACGTGCTCAACGGCATCGCGGCGGTGCCCGGCACCGACGAGTTCCTGATCACCGGCAAGTACTGGCCGGCGCTGTTCCGGGTCCGGTTCGTCCCAGGCTCCTGACTCACAACTCAGCGCCGTCGGTGCGCTCGGAGCCAGTACCCCCTGCTTGACCTGCGGCGGAGCCGTGCTAGCTTGCCGACATGAAAATCGTTACCGTTTCCGCTGGGCTGGCGGTGGTGCTGACGGTCGGCTTGTCCGGCTGTGCCACCGCCAGCCCCGATGTCGATGCCGAGGCCGCTGCGCCCCCGGAAGCCGGTGCCGTCGAGATCACCAACTGCGGCACCACGCTGACCGTGACCGAACCGCCGCGCCGTGCCCTCACCATGGAACAGAACGCCACCGAGATCATGCTCAGCCTCGGGCTGGCCGACCACATGATCGGCACCAGCTACCAGACCGACCCGGTGCTGCCCGAACTGGCCGCCGACTACGCCGACGTGCCGGTACTCGCCGACCTCTACCCCAACCGCGAGGCCGTCCTCGACGCCGCACCCGACTTCGTCTACTCCACCTTCACCTCCGCGTACGGCCCGGACGCCGCCGGCCCGCGCGCGGACCTCGCGGCCCTGGACGTCCCCGCCTACCTGTCCCGGTTCGCCTGCGAGGACCCGGCTACCGGCGAGACCGAGTTCCACTTCGACGGCATCTTCGCCGAGATCAACGAGATCGCCACCATCTTCGGCGTCGCCGAGCGGGGCGAGCAGGTCGTCGTCGACCAGCGTGACCGGCTGGCCGCCGCGACCGCGACCGCGACCGCCGACGCCCCGGCCGGCACCGACCTGCTCTGGTACTACTCCGGCACCGCCACCCCGTACGTCGCCGGAGCCGGCGGCGTGCCCGCCGCCATCAGCGCCGAACTTGGGGTGACCAACGCCTACGGCGACGCCGAGCAGACCTGGCCGGCCGGCAACTGGGAGGAGATCGCCGCCCGCAACCCCGACGTGATCGTCCTCGCCGACCTGACCCGCGGCGGAGACGGCGACAGCGCCCAGTCGAAGATCGACTTCATGCGGAGCAACCCGACCACCGCCGCACTCGACGCCGTCAAGGCCGGCCGGTTCATCACCGTCCCCGGTTCGTCGATGGACCCGTCCGTACGCAGCGTCACCGCCGTCGAAGCGGTCGCCGCCGGTCTCAAGGAGCTGAACCAGTGACCGACCTGACCACCGAACCCGCACCCGACCCGACCACCGCGCCGCCGCTCGACCCCGCCGAGGCGCGGCGGCTGCTCGACCTGTGGGACACCCAGCAGTCCGCGTACGTCGCCTACCGGGAAAACCGCTTCCAGGTGCTGCTCGACCTGCTCAGCCTGCACCTCGGTGACCGGCCGATCACCGTGCTCGACCTGGCCTGCGGGCCCGGAGCGATCTCCGACCGGGTGCTCGCCGCGCTGCCCCGGGCCCGGTGCGTCGCCGTCGACTACGACCCGGTTCTGCTGCGCATCGCCGCCGGGGCACTCGCCGGTCACGGCGACCGGATCGACGTACGCGACGTCGACCTGGTCGCCGACGACTGGACCGACCGGCTCGGCGTCGACCAGGTCGACGCGGTGCTCAGCTCCACCGCCCTGCACTGGCTCACCCCGACACAACTGCTCGCCGTCTACACCGCCGCCGCCGGGCTGCTGCGTCCCGGCGGCATCCTGCTCAACGCCGACCACCTGCACTTCGGGCCGGAGCATCCGACGCTGGCGGCGGTCGCACAGCGGCACGACGAACGCACCCAGCAGGCCGGCTTCGCCGCCGGGGCGCTGCGCTACCAGGACTGGCACACCGAAGCGGCCCGGGTACCGGCCCTCGCCGCGCTGGTCGCCGAACGGCAACGGCGGTTCGGCGACCGTCCGAAGCCGCCCGACGCGCCACTGGAGTTCCACCTCGCCGCGCTGCGTACCGCCGGGTTCACCGAGGTCGGCACGGTCTGGCAGTACCTCGACGACCACGTGGTGTTCGCCCGACGATGACCCGCACCCCCTGGCGGACACCGCCGACCACCCGGACACCGGTGTTCGTCCTCGCCCTGGCCGTCCTGACCCTGAGCGTCGCGGCCGCGACCACCATCGGCACCGCCGATCTGACCGTCACCGACGTGTTCCGCACCCACGGCGTACACCTCGGGCTGCCGCTGGAGCCGCTGCCCGCACTGGCCGACAGCATCGTGTGGAACCTGCGTACGCCCCGGGTGCTGCTCGCCGGGCTGGTCGGCGGCGGCCTGGCGGTCTGCGGCGCGGTGCTGCAGGCGTTGACCCGCAACCCGCTCGCCGACCCGTACCTGCTGGGCATCTCCGCCGGTGCCTCGACCGGCGCGGTGTCGGTGCTGGTCCTCGGGCTCGGCGTCGGCGCCGGTGCGCTCACCGGTGGCGCGTTCGCCGGTGCGGTCGCCGCGTTCCTCGCCACCCTGGCCCTGGCCGGTCGACGGTGGACCGAACCGTCCCGGATTCTGCTCGCCGGGGTCGCCGTCGGCCAGCTGTTCGCCGCCGTCACCAGCCTGATCGTGGTCTCCGCCGCGTCACCGCAGCAGACCCGGGGGGTCACCTTCTGGCTGCTCGGTTCGCTGACCATGGCCGGCTGGTCGACGGTGGCGCTGGCCGCAGCCGTGGCCGCCGGGGCGCTGCTGATCTGCTGGGCGGCCACCCCGGCGCTGGACGCGTTCGCGTTCGGCACCGACGTCGCCCAGTCGCTGGGATTCTCCCCGGTCATCGTGCGGGCGCTGCTGTTCGCCACCACCGCGTTGCTGGCCGCGGTGCTGGTCGCGGCGAGCGGCGCGATCGGCTTCGTCGGGCTGACCGTGCCACACGCCGCCCGGTACCTGGTCGGTTCCCGGCACCGGATCCTGCTGCCCACCTGCGCCGTCATCGGTGCCACCTTCCTGATCTGGGCGGACACCGCCGCCCGGACCGTGTTCGCGCCGCAGGAGGTGCCGGTCGGGGTGGTCACCGCGCTGCTCGGGGTGCCCGCGTTCGCGCTGCTCATCCGCCGCCGGCAGGCGCCGGCATGAGACTACGGGCTGAGAGGATCACCTGGGCGGTACGCGGAAAGCCGCTGCTCGCCGACGTCACCCTCGACGCGCCCGACGGCACCCTGGTCGGGCTGCTCGGCCCGAACGGCTCCGGCAAGTCCAGCCTGCTGCGGGTGCTCGCCGGCCTGCAGCGACCCGACTCCGGCCGGGTGCTGCTCGACGGGGTCGACACCCGGTCCATGCCGCGCCGGGTGCTGGCCCGGCGGCTCGCCGTGGTCACCCAGCATCACGCCTCCGACGCGGACATGTCGGTGCTGGACGTGCTGCTGCTGGCCCGGATCCCGCATCGGCCGCTGCTGGCGGCCGGCTCGGCCGCTGACGTCGCCGCCGCCGAGCAGGCACTGGTCGACGCCGGGTTGGCCGGCTTCGCCGACCGGCGCTGGTCGACGCTGTCCGGCGGGGAGCGGCAGCGGGTCGACATCGCCCGTGCGCTGCTGCAGCAACCGCAGGTGCTGCTGCTCGACGAGCCGACCAACCACCTGGACGTCCGCTACCAGCTGGACCTGCTGGAACGGCTGGCGGCCGGCCCGCCGACGGTGATAGCAGCCCTGCACGACATCAATCTGGCGGCGCGGTTCTGCGATCGGATCGTGCTGCTGAACGGCGGCAGGGTGGTGGCCGCCGGCTCCCCGGCACAGGTGCTCACACCGGCCCGGATCGCCGAGGTCTACGAGGTCCACGCGCAGGTCGACGACGACCCGGACGGCCGTCCGTACGTCCACTTGCGAAGCGTGGTGTGGGGGTGACGCGCATGCCCGACCGATCGGACCGATTCCGCTACGATGCCGCCGATCCGGCTCACGTCTCTGCGGCGTGGGGCCCGGTGTCGCCGCCGATCCGAAGGAGCCAACCGAGATGCCTACCCGTCCGCTGATCGTCCGGACCGATGACCTCGAGTTCGAGCCGTGCGTGGTGCGGACTGACTTCTCCGATGAGGCGGCCTGGCAGCAGGTTCTGCGTCGGCTGAACAACGACCCGGTACGTTCCACCGACCTCCCTGCGGCGGCGGTCGTCGACGACCCGGCCTTCGACGGCGCCACTGTCGAGGAGGTCCTGGCGGCGTTCGCGGCGGACGACAGCCCGGCGGTGTTCTTCGTCGCCGATGCTGTGACCATGCGCGGCGAGCAGCCGCTGCTCGCCGTCAAGGTCCCGGACGACGAGGACGACGCTCCGGACGAGGGTGACGAGGACGACGACGGGTTCGTGGAGCCGACCCGCGATCAACCGTTTCGGCTGCTCCCTGAGACGGTGCTGAGCGTGCACGGCAACCTGACACTGGCCAACATGGACTTCGAAGACTACGGTCCAAGCGACGACGATCCGACTACATACGTCTATCGTGGACTTTAGCTGCTGGTCGCTGCGTCGCGCCGCTACCCCATCGACTTTCATTGACAGTCAGGAATCGACCCCGTAGCGTCACAGACCACTCAGCTTGAGGGTCTCGCACGGGGGAGGACCGCATGGCCGTGGGTCGATGGCGCGCGTCCGGAGATGCGCCACGATGGACCGCAGCGCTGACCGCTGCGGCGGTACTGCTGGCTGTGGCGGCCACAGTCAGCGCCGAGGATCCAGTGCGGTCAGATACCCTGCTCGCCGCACCCACCACGGCGCAGGGGCAGGCACTGCAGGCCGCCCGGAACAGCGGTAAGCCGGTCCGCATCGACGGGCAGACCTCGGAGACCACCGAGGTGTGGGCCCGTCCGGACGGCCACCTCGAGGCACGGATCGCCGCCGACGTCGTCCGAGTTCGCCGCGACGGTGCCTGGCTGCCGGTCGACCTGCGGCTGAGCCGGGCCGCCGACGGCAGCATCGCGCCCGCCGCACACCCGAACGACCTGCGGATCTCCGGTGCCCGCCCGGCTGGCACCCACGAGCTGGCCGCCGTCGGCCACGACGCCGCCCGAGTCGCGATGAGCTGGACCGGCGCACTGCCGGAGCCGCGGCTCGACGGACCCGTCGCCACCTACCCCGACGTGCTGCCCGATGTGGACCTGGTGGTGCGGGCCACCCGGACCGGCTTCGAGCAACTGCTCACTGTGCACGACCGTGACGCTGCCGACCGGGTCCGCGAGATCCCCCTCACGCTGAGCGGACCGGGCATCGCCGGGCACCGCCACGACGAACTCGGTGGCATCACCCTGACCGGTGCCGACGGTGACCCCATCGCCACCGTCCCGGCACCCGCTATGTGGGACGCGCAGACCACCCCGGCCGGCACACCGGCCCGCACCGCACCGATCGGCACCACGGTCACCGCCCGCGCCGACGGCATCGACCTGGTGCTGCGCCCCGCCACCGATTGGCTGGACTCGCCCGACACCGTCTACCCGGTCACCCTCGACCCGACGGTCGACCCACTGTCCACCACCTTCGACGCGTACGTCCGGGAAAGCGTCACCACGAACCAGAGCGGCACCAACGACCTGCAGATCGGGCTGCTTGCCACCAGTCCACCGACGATCACCCGGTCGTTCGTCACCTGGGATGCGGCGGTGCTCGCCGGCAAGCAGATCAACTCGGCGACCGTCCACTTCTGGAACTGGTGGTCGCACACCTGCACCCCGAAGGCATGGGAGATCTGGTCCACCGGCGCGGCCAGCACCGCCACCCGGTGGACCAACCAGCCGCAGTGGCTGCACCACGAAGCCAGCTCCACCATGACCAAGGGCTACGACTCCAGCTGCGACGACGGCTGGTCCACGATCAGCGGCACCGGGTTCTTCCAGCGGGCCGCGACCGCCGGGGCTAGTCAGGCACACATGGGCATCCGGGCCACCGACGAGGCCGACACCGCCACCTTCAAGCAGTTCCGCTCCCGGGACACCTCCACTTCCTCGCAGGTGCCGTACGCCGTCGTCACGTACAACTCGTGGCCGACGGTGACCGCCCGGTCGACGGTGCCGACCACCGCCTGCGTCACCGGCACCAACCGGCCACTGGTCAACACCTTGACCCCGCAGCTGCAGGCCAGCGTCGCCGACGACGACGGCACCGCGATGTCGGTCGAGTTCGAATGGTGGGCGGTCGGTGCCTCGGCGCCGCTCGGCGGCCAGACGGTCGGCACCGTCGCCTCCGGTGCAACCGCGAGCGTCACCGTGCCGGCCGGCGCGTTCCTCGACGGCGGCCGCTACCAGTGGCGGGTGCGGGCCGACGACGGCGTCAGCGGCAGCGCCGTCTGGTCCGACTTCTGCGAGATGACCGTCTACGTGACCGCGCCACCAGCGGAAGGCTGCGTCGGTGGGGTCGTCAACGACTACGACGGCGACGGAGTCACCGACGCGGCGATCGCCGACCCGGGAGCCACCGTCGCTGGGCAGGCCGAGGCCGGCCAGGTGCACGTGCGCTACGGCGGCAGCGGCACCGTCGACACCCTGCACGAGAACAACATCCAGGGGTCCGGGATCGCTGCGGCCGGCGACCAGTTCGGTGCGGCGTTGGCCAGTTACGACGTGAACAACGACGGCTGCACCGACCTCGCCGTCGGGGTACCGTACGACGATCTCGGCGGCCAGGTCGACGGCGGCCTGGTGTACCTGCTGCTCGGCTCCACGGACGGGCTCGCCGGTGGCCCGTCGTCGATCATGCTGTACCAGAGTCAGTCGGAATTCCCGGAGACAACCGAGGCCGGCGACTGGTTCGGGTTCTCCCTCGCCGCCGGGCACACCGTGGTCGGTGAGCCGTTTCTGCTGATTGGCGCGCCCGGTGAGGACGTCGGCACCGCAGTCGACACCGGCGTGGTGCACTACCTGCGAGGCACCGGGAACATTCTGCTCAGCCAGGGCGGCAACGGTGTGGTCGGCGCGCTGGAGAACGACGACAGGACCGGCTATGCGCTGGCCGCGTCGAGCCATCACTTCGCCATCGGCTCGCCGGGTGAGGCGATCGGCGCCGAGGTCTTCGCCGGCGCGGTCAACGTCTTCCGCCACCAGTACACGTCCGGCCTCCCCACCCCGGTCGGCGCGATCGACCAGGACCGGGCCGGCGTGTGGGGCACCTCGACCGCGAACGACACCTTCGGCAAGTCACTGTCCATGGTCGACTACCGTGCGGCCGGTGCGCCCGCCAGCGGGACCGACTCGTTCCTCGCCGTCGGCGCTCCCGGTGAGGAGTACGGTGCCGCCGGCATCGCCGACACCGGCGTCGTACAGCGGTTCCACGTCACCGACAGCGGATTCACCGAACTGCCGGTCCTCGCCCAGCACATCGTCGGCGTACCCAGCGGCGACGAGGAGGGCGACTACTTCGGTGAGCGGGTCCACCTCGTCAACCTGGCACCCGGATCGGCCGCGACCGCGCAGAATCTGCTGCTGGCGGTCGGCGCCCCCGGTGAGGACACCGGGTCAGCCTCCGACGCCGGAGTGATCCGGGTGTTCGGTGCGGCCGTGGACCCGATCACCGGCTACGCGACCGTGGAACGGGTGTCCGGTGCCCTGCCCGGGGCACCCGCCGCGCAGGAACTACTCGGCCTGGCGATCGCCGGCAACCAGACCCATCTGTACGTTGCCAGCCCGTACTCCGACCAGGCGGTCTACGCCATCCCCTGGTCGACGCTGGCCGCCGGGTCGGCGACGCCCGAGCACGTCTGGCGGGCCGGTGAAGACGGCTTCCCCGCCGGAGCGGTCGCCTTCGGGACGGCGGTCGACTGATGGCCATCGACAGGTGGAACGGCGTGACGGGGGAGGACCGCGACATGATCGGTGGCAACACGAAGTTCAGTGGCCGACGCCGACTCGGGCTGAGCCTCGGCCTGGCCGGGCTGCTGACCGCGTACGCGGTGGTGGCCAGCCCGGCGACGGCGGCCCCGGACCGGACGGAGCAGGCCGTCCCCGAACCGGCGGCGGAGTCGGACGAACCGGCACCGGCAACGGCCGTGGACGGCGCGGAGCCGGTCCGGCAGACAGAAGCCGAGGCGTTCGCCCACGCCGTCGAGATTGGAGAGCGGGTCGAAATCGGTGCCCTGCAGGGTGAGAGCACCCAGACGTTCGCCAACCCGGACGGCACGCTGACTTCGGTGCAGCACGCCCAGCCGTTCCGGGTGGTCCGCGACGGCCAATGGGTGCCGACCGACCCGACCCTGGTCACCGCCGCCGACGGCAGCATCGGCCCCCGGGCCGCCACCCTCGGGCTGCGGCTCTCCGGTGGTGGCGACACCCCCCTGGTACGGGTGGAGCGCGCCGGCCGCAGTATGACCCTCGACTGGCCCGGTGCCCTGCCGGAGCCGACGGTCGACGGTGACCAGGCCATCTACGCCGAGGTGCTGCCCGACGTGGACCTGGTGGTCGATGTCGAGGTCACCGGCTTCTCCCACGTACTCGTGGTCAAGACCCCGGAGGCGGCACAGCATCCAGAACTGGCCGAGCTGGAGTTCGGCCTGGCCACCGCCGGGCTGACCGTGCAGGACGGCCTCGAAGGTGGGCTGGCCGCCGTCGACGCGGTGTCCGGCGCGCCGGTGCTGGAGGCCGCCGCACCGGCGATGTGGGACTCGGGTGACGACCCCGCCGGCACCGACGCCGCGACGCCGGGCCGGACCGCTTCCGACGCCGGAGACGTGACCGCTGTCGACGCCACCGAGTCCGCCCCGCCGGGTGCCAGCCAGGCGCCGATCGGCTGGCGGATCGACGGCGACACCCTCACCCTGCTGCCCGACCAGGCGATGCTCACCGATCCCGACACCCGCTGGCCGGTCTACATCGACCCGGTCTGGCAGGACACCCGCAGGAGCGACTGGGCGATGGTTGCCAGCGGCTACCCGCACATGTCGTACCACAAGTTCTCCGGCACCGAAGGCGTCGGCGACTGCCCGGTCGACTCCGGGCAGTGCAACAAGGTCGGGAAGAAGCGGATCTACTACGCGTTGCCCACGCCGTACGCGGGGCGGACCATCCTGAGCGCGGAGTTCCGGGTGACGATGACCCACACGTACAACTCGACCCCGAGGAACGTCTCGTTGTACCGGGCGTCGTCCGGCATCAGTTCCGGCACGAACTGGAACAACAAACCGGCGCTCGGCGTCCTGCTGCAGACGAAGGCACCGACCGCGAAGAAGGACTCCTGCACCTCGACGAACCAGAACGTCGGCTTCACCGCCACCGCGGCGGTGCGGGAAGCTGTGACCAAGGGCTGGTCGACGACCACGTTCGGGCTCGCCGCCACGGACGAGAACGACCAGACGGCGTTCAAGCGGTTCTGCGGAAACGCGCTCCTGGCCGTGCACTACAACCGGACACCGAGCCAACCGAAGCAGTCCGAGTTGACCATGTCGCCCGGTGGCCAGTGCGTCACCGGCACCAACCGACCGTACGTGGACACCCCGCCGACGCTGTTCATGGTGCTACGCGACCCGGACCACAGCTCGTCGCACACCGAGGATGTCCGGGGCCAGATCCTCTACTACTGGTACGACTCGGCCGGCACCCGGGTCAACAACTACGTCACCACCGGGTGGAAGGCCAGCGGTTCCCGCTTCCAGTACACCCTGCCATCGAGCATCCCGCAGAACACGCCGATCACCTGGGAGGTCCGGGCCGGCGACTCGGAGGTCTGGGGGCCGTGGAGCTGGGAAGGCAGCACTCAGACCGCCTGCCAGTTCGTCTACGACTCCACCGCGCCGGCCGCGCCGGACATCGACTCTCCGGAGTATCTGCCACTCGACGCCGGTGAGCACACCAGCGCCTGCGTCGAGGACGACCAGCACCGGGGCGGGGTCGGCATCTACGGCACCTTCATTTTCGACTCAATCTCCACCGACACCGTCCGCTACCTGTACGGGTTCAACACCAACCCGTTGCCGGACAACGAACTGGTGCCGGCCAGCCCTGGCGGCCCGGTGTCACTGCGCTGGATGCCGGTCGATGACAGATTGACTAGCGTCACGGTGCAGGCGGTCGACCAGTCCGGCCTGCGGTCGGCGATCGCCACCTGCGTGTTCTCCGTGCCGACCCGGCTGGCGGCAGGCGAATGGGGGCTCGGCGAGGCAGCCGGTGCCGCGTCGGCCGAGGACGCCCGGGGCAACCATCCGGCGGTCGCCGGAGCCGGGGTGACGTTCGGAGTGTCCGGGCCGGGCTGCGGTGACTCCGGCTCCGAGTGCCAGTTCGACCGGGCAATCCAGTTCACCGGCGACGCCGCCGACAGCTACCTGGCCACCACCAGCTCGGCGCTGGTCGACACATCGACCGGGTTCGGAGCCAGCGCCTGGGTGCGGCTCACCGACGACACCACCGACCGGGTCGCGGTCAGCCAGGACGGCAGCGGCGAGCCCGGCTTCACCCTCGGCTTCGACGCCGCCACCGGCAAGTGGGAGTTCGCGATCCCGTCGACGGACGTGCTGTCGCTGGGCGGCTGGGCGGTGACCAGCACCGCTCCGGCGATTCGCGACGAATGGACTCATCTGGCGGCCGCGTACGACCCGGAGCTCAAAACGATGACGCTGTACGTCAACGGAGACGTCCAGCCGACGGTGCAGCGTCGGTCGGCGTGGAAGTCCCGGGGCGCGGTGCAGATCGGTCGGGCGTACGCCCGCAGCGGCCACACCGCCGGCTGGGCCGGTGAGCTGGCCGACATCGCCGTCTACGACCGGGTGCTGGTGCACCGGGAGGTCAGCGAACTGTCCACACTGCGGCCGATTCGCCTCGCCTACTGGCCGCTGGACGACGTCTCCGGCGACCGCAGCCCCGCCTACGACGAAAACGGCCAGGAGCTGCTGTTGGAAGGCGGTGCCCACCTGTACGCACCGGACGTCGACGAGGATCCGTTCGTCGAGTTGCCGCTGGTCGGCGGCGGACATCTGGTGCTCGACGGGGTCGACGGCCGGGCCCGCACCGACGCGCCGGTGGCGGTGACCGACGGCAGCTTCACCGTCGCCGCCCGGGTCCGGTTGCCCAGCCCGACCTGTGGCGACCGGGACCAGGCGGTGCTCTCCCAGGCGGGCACCGTCGCGAGCGGATTCGTGATCCGCTGTGGCAGCGCCAACCGCTGGGAGTTGGTGCTACCGCACAGCGATACCAACGACCCGCAGGCCACGGTGGTCTTCGACGTCGATCTGCTGCCGAGCGCAGACCAGCACGGCCAGCACCTGGCGGTGGTCTACGACGCATTCCGCAACGAGGTGCGGCTCTACATCAACGGCGAGGTCGCTGTGACCGCCGCCGCCACCTACACCGCCGGCTGGCGGGCGGGCGGACCGCTGCAGGTGGGCCGGGCGCTGCACAACGGCGCCTTCGGCCAGTACCTCGGCGGTGTCGTCGACGAGGTACGCGCCTATACCGGGGTCGCTGACGACGGGTCGATTCAGCGGCTTGTCCTTCCTGAGCCGAATCCGTACCTGTGAATCGCCGATTTCCCGTCCGCTTCGCCTCCTTCCCCCCTTGGAGTGGTGATGAGTTCCCGGATTCTGGCTACGACCCCGGACCGCCGTCGACGGCTGACCGCCGCTGTCACCTGGGCGACGGCGGTCGTCGTCGCAGCCGGGCTGCTGCAGGGGGTGGAGAGCCCGGCCCAAGCCGAGCCGTCCTCCGCGGCACCCCCGGTCCAGCAACATGACGAACCGGCTCCGGACCGCCCGGCGGCTCCGGTGCCGCCCCGTGAGCCGAACCCGGTGGTGCAGGCGGCGCTGCGTACCGCACCGGAGGTTGCCTGGCCGGCGGCCGGGACGGTGGAGGTGCCGGCGACGCCGGTGGCCAGCCCGACCAGTGGGGCGGGCCGTGCGGCCGGCACCGCGCCGCCGAGCAGAGTGCGGGTGCAGACCCTCGACCGCGCGGTGTCGACGAAAGCGAAGGTCGACGGACCGGTCACCCGGATCGGGCGGGCTGCCGGCGAGACCGGTGCCGGCACCGTCCGGGTGGCGTTGAGCTACGCCGGGATCGCCGATGCGTACGGCGGCGATTTCGGTGCCCGACTGCGGCTGGTCCGGTTGCCCGACTGCGCGTTGACCACGCCGGACGCGTCGGCGTGTGCGCCGGAGCCGGTACCGGCGGTCAACAACGCGGGAACCGACACCCTTACCGCCACGATCGACGTCGGTGCCGGCTCGGCGCTGTTCGCAATGGTCGCTTCGGAGGCTTCGGCGCAGGGCAGCTTCGGCACGACCGAGTTCGCGCCGTCGTCGAAGTGGAACGTGTCACCGTCATCGGGTGCGTTCAACTGGTCGTACCCGATGCGGGTGCCGCCGGTGCCGGGCGGGCTGACCCCGTCGGTGGTGCTCGGCTACAACTCGCAGGCCACCGACGGGCGGACTGCGACCACCAACAACCAGGGCTCCTGGCTGGGCGAGGGCTTCAGCTACGACCCCGGGTACGTCGAACGCCGCTACAACACCTGCCTCGACGACGGCCGCGACGGCATGGGCGACCTGTGCTGGGCGCACGACAACGCCGTACTGATGCTCAACGGGCGGTCCAGCACGCTGGTGCGGACCGGCAGCACCTGGCGGTTCGCCAACGACGACGGGTCGAAGATCGAGCGGTACAGCGGGACGGTCGACGGCGCCGTCAATGGTGACAACGACCGCGAGTTCTGGAAGGTCACCACGATCGACGGCACCGAGCACTACTTCGGGCTGAACCGGCTGCCCGGATGGGCGTCCGGAAACGCCGAAACCAACTCGGTGTGGACGGTGCCGGTCTTCGGCGACGACAGCGGCGAACCCTGCTACAACTCGACACTGGCGAACGCCTGGTGCCACCAGGCCTGGCGGTGGAACCTCGACTACGTCAAGGACCGGCACGGCAACGTCACCTCGTACTTCTACGAGCGGGAGACGAACCACTACGCGCTGCGGGCGCAGACCACCGTCAACGGCACCGCATACCACCGGGGTGGTTGGCTCAAGCGGATCGACTACGGCCAGCGGCACAACGCGGTCTACTCCACCCCGGCACCGGCCCGGGTGGTGTTCACCGACGCCGAACGGTGCATCCCGAGCGGCAGTATCACCTGCGCGCCGGGTCAGTTGAACAACAGCACGGCCAACTCCTGGCCGGACGTGCCGTGGGACCGCAACTGCGCTGCCGGAACCCACTGCACAGCCGGTCAGTCGTCACCCAGCTTCTGGACCCGCAAGCGAGTCGGCCAGATCACCACCGAGATCCGCACCACCAGCGGATGGACGCCGGTCGACTCGTGGAACCTGACCCACCTGTTCACCAACAACGCCGACGGCAGCCGGTCGCTGTGGCTGCACAAGATCGACCACCAGGGCCGCTACGGTGGCGGCGACCCGCTGACCGTGCCCTCGGTCGAGTTGGGCCCGCTGCAGCTGCCCAACCGGATCGACATCCCTGGCGACAACGTCGCCCCACTGATCCGGCCTCGACTGACTACCGTCTACACCGACTCCGGCGGTCAGGTCGATGTCACCTACAAGTCGCCGGACTGCTCGGCCAACTCGCTGCCGACCCCCGGCAACAGCACCCGCCGCTGCTACCCGGTGAAGTGGTCGCCGAGCGGCGAGGTGAATCCGATCACCGACTGGTTCCACAAGTACGTCGTCGAGTCGGTCACCGAAACGGACCGCACGAACGTCGAGCCCGGCACCGCCCTGGCCCCGGACATGGTGACCAGCTACGAGTATCTGGGCGACGCGGCCTGGCGGCACGCCGATCCGGACGGCATCGGTGACACCGAGTTGCTGACCTGGAACCAGTGGCGCGGCTACGAGAAGGTGCGCGTCCGGCGCGGCGACGGCGAGACCTTCACCACCCGCACCGAGCACACCTATCTGCGCGGCATGCACGGCGACAAGAACCCGGCCGGCGGCACCCGCACGGTCGCCCGTACCGACTCGGTCGGCACTTCCCACACCGACTACGACGAACTCGCCGGCTTCGAGATCGAGACCGCCGTCTACAACGGCTCCCAGGTCAGCAGCAAATCGGTGACCAGCCCGTGGCGTTACGAGACCGCCAGCTACAGCCGGCCGTGGGGCACCGATCGGGCGTTCTTCGTCAAGCCGCGGGTCAGTCGGGGCTTCACCGCGCTGGCTGGCGGCGGCTGGCGGGAAACGAAGTCGATCACCACCTACGACCCGGCGACCAGCGGATACACCGACCCGGTCGGGCGGGTCACTCAGGTCGAAGATTTCGGCGACGTCAGCACCGCCGCCGACGACCAGTGCACCCGGACCACCTACGCCGACAACCACAGCCTGCGGCTACGGACCCTGGTCGCCCGGGAGGAGACCGTGTCGGTCGCCTGCTCGGTCACCAACCCCGACCTGGCCACCCAACTGCTGACCGACAACCGGACCTCGTACGACGGCCAGGCATACGGTGCGACGCCGACCAAGGGCAACGCCACCCGGATCGAGAAGCTCGCCAGCCACAGCGGTTCCGCCCCGAGCTTTGTCACCGTCGGTGAAGGCACCTTCGACATGTACGGCCGGCCGCTGACGGCGCAGGACGGCTCCGGCGCGGTCACCAACATCGCCTACACCGAGACGAACGGTCTGACCACCCGCAAGATGGAGACCGGGCCGCAGATCCGGGTCGGCACCGCCGACACCCGGTTCATCGCGACCACCGACTACCACCCGGCATGGGGACAGCCGGTCACCCAGATCGACTGGAACGGCAAGCGCACCGACGTCGAGTACGACAAGCTGGGCCGCACCGTGCGGGTCTGGCTACCGGACAAGACCAAGGCGAGTAACCCCAACGAGCCGAGTGTCCGGTATACGTACCAGAACCAGGACAACGCGCCTGTGTCAGTGAAGAAGGAGCAAATCGTCAACGGCGTATCGAACGCCGAGTTTACGATTTACGACGGCTTCCTCCGCCCCCGGCAGATTCAGGTGCCCGGACCGGATGGTGGACGGCTCGTCTCGGAAACCTTCTACACCGCCACCGGCAAGGTGGCGAAGTTCAACGACAAGTTCCACGCCTCCGGTGCCCCGTCAGGCACTCTGCTGAAGACGGTCAACGGCGATGTCGACCTGCAGACGGTGTATCAGTACGACGGCGTGGACCGGGTCACCGACACCATCACCCTCGTCGCCTCGGACGAGAAGTGGCGAACGGTCACCACCTACGGTGGCGACCGGGTACATGTCGACCCGCCGACGGGCGGCACCCCGACGACCACCATCACCGATGCCCGTGGTCAGGTCGTCGAGCTACGGCAGTACCACGGTGCCGGGCCGAGTGGCAGCTTCGACAGCACCACGTACACCTATACCCCTGCCGGTCAGCAGGCCAGCGTCACCGACCCGGCCGGCAACGTGTGGACCTACGAGTACGACCAACGGGGTCGCAAAACCGAAGCGGTCGACCCGGACAGCGGAACCAGCACCTTCACCTACAACGACTACGACCAGTTGACCTCCACCACGGACGGTCGGGGCGTCACTGTCAGCCACACCTACGACGTGCTCGGCCGAAAGACCGGCACCTACCAGGGCTCGGTCGAGACCGGTACGAAGCTTGCGGAGTGGGGATACGACACCGTCGCCAAGGGACAGCTTTACTTCGCCACCCGCATCGTAGACGGCGGCCACAAGTATCACACCGTCTACGTTGCTCGAGATGCCCACTATCGAGCGACCGAAGTGCGATACAGCATTCCCGCAGGCGACACGGATGCGGAGCTCGGCGGATTCTACAAATTCCTCACCGTTTACAACGACGACGGCACTGTTAAGGGTACGACATTCCCAAAGGGGGGCGGTCTGTCGGTCGAAGGTGTCAGTTACACCTACGACAGCCTGCAGCGGGTCACAAGGATTACTGGTGACGAGTCATATCTCAGCGACGCTACCTACACGTCGACCGGTGAGCTTCAGTCGGCGCAGGTCAGCGCCGGTAGCCGTAAGGTCGAAGGTGCCTACACCTACGAGGAGGGCACCAATCGGCTGATCCGATCGATGCTGCGCCGGCAGCCGATTGAGGGTGACAACCCGGCAATGCCGACCAGCGACATCGACCAGCACTACGAGTACGACGACGCCGGTAATGTGCTGTCGATCGCTGACCGGCCGGGCTCCGGTGTGCGGGACATCCAGTGTTTCCAGTACGACTACTTGCGGCGGATGACGCGGGCGTGGAGCACGGCGACTACGGCGAGTGATCCGTGTGCGGGTGGGCCGGGCACCAGCGGGATGGGCGGGCCGGCGCCGTACCACCACTCCTACAGCTACGACCTGGCTGGTAACCGGCTGAGTGAGACGATCCACGCTGCGGGTGGGGCCGACGAGGTCGAGCGGACGTATTCGTATCCGCAGCCGGGTCAGGCGCAGCCGCACACGTTGTCGCAGGTGGTCGAGGAGACCTCGGCTGGTGATCGGTTGTACTCGTACGAGTACGACGCAGCGGGCAACACGACGAAGCGGGTCCGGGTCGGCGAGGAGCAGGACCTGGTCTGGAACGCCGAGGGTCGGCTGGAGTCGGTCACCGAGGACGGGGAGACCACCAGTTTCGTCTACGACGCCGATGGCGGTCGGTTGGTCCGGAAGGATCCGGATTCGATCACGGTGTATCTGCCGAACATGGAGTTGAAGCTGAACCGCTCCAACTCGGTGGTCGATGGGACGCGCTACTACCCGGTCGGCGGTCAGTTGACGGTAGTGCGGACGGTCGCGGGTGTGCAGGTGCAGGCTGCGGACCATCACGGTTCCGGGCAGGCCGCAGTGGACGGGGCGACGGGGCAGATCACGCATCGGCGGATGGCGCCGTTCGGCACGCCGCGCGGCACCCAGCCGGGGGTTGGTCAGTGGTTGGGTGAGAAGGGCTTCGTCGGTGGTACGCAGGACGCGTCGACGGGGTTGACGCATCTGGGTGCGCGGGAGTATGACCCGCAGACTGGTCGGTTCATTTCGGTGGATCCGATCATCGATGTGAGTGATCCGCAGCAAATGCACGGGTACGCGTATGCGAACAATTCGCCGGTGTCGTTTACGGATCCGGATGGGTTGCGCCCGTTGGCGACGGGTGGTGGTGCGGAGGAGGACGCGTACTGGAAGAAGCGCGGTGAGCAGTTGGTGTACTCGATGTCGTCGAACCGTTGGACGGTGGTGCCCCGGCCGCCGCCGGCGTCGACGGTGCCGCCGGAGGTGGCGCAGGCGCGTCGGGATGTGGAGGACGCAAAGCAGGTCGTGGTGGCGGTGGCGAAGGAGCTCGGCCAGATTTTAATGGACGAGTTGGGGATCACCGACGCGGTTGACTGTTTCATCAACGGCGACATGGGCGCTTGTGCGATGACGGCGTTGAACGTGGTGTTGACGGCGGTTGGTGGCGCCGCAGGGAAGTTGTTGGCCCGTTACGGCTTGAAGCCGATGAGGCTGAAGGCGCTCGGGGAGCGGTTGTGGAACCTGGGCGGCAAGTTGAAGGACGCCGTCGGCACCTTCCTCAGAAGCCGAAAAAAGCTCGACGACCTGGGAAATTGTCTTACCTCGAATAGCTTCGTGCCGGGCACGTTGGTGCTGCTCGCGGATGGTTCGTCGAAGCCGATCGAGGATATCGTCGTCGGCGATCTGGTGGTGGCGTCCGATCCGGAGTCTGGCGAGTCGGCGGCGAAGGCGGTTGTGGCCACCATTGTCGGGCAGGGGCGAAAGGATCTGGTCGAGATAACCGTCGATGTCGACGGTGACCGGAGTGGGGCCTTGGGGGTGTTGGTCGCGACGGACGGTCATCCGTTCTGGGTGCCGGAGATGGGTGAGTGGCGCGACGCAGCCGAGTTGGCGGCTGGGCAGTGGCTGCAGACCTCCGCCGGTACATGGGTCCAGGTCACCGCCGTACGTCAGTGGTCCGAAACCCGTACGGTCCACAACCTCACCGTCGCCGGCATCCACACGTATCATGTGGTGGCCGGCAAAACGGCGATCCTTGTTCATAATTGCAGCATTGCTCTGGGGATGAGTGAAGTTGATGGTAATCCGATGGCCTTGCATGAGTTTGCCGACTCGGTAGGCGCGAAGTCATACCATGACTGGCCGTCTCGCGGCGAGAACTGGGTATCGGAGCTGAAGGGATATGTGAAAGACAGAAAAACCAAGATTCACTTCAATCTTGATGGGATCGACGATCCAGTGGCCTTTGCTGTGCGCGGAAAGGAAGTCGACCCAATTTTCGATGGGCACTCCACGGCCTGGGAGCTGAATCTCGTCAAAAATAGCAAGTCTGCGGTGTCGCGCACAACATTCTATCGGAATGGCGAAAAGGTGGCGAATCCATTTGGCTAGCGAATTGGCTCGCTATGCGGAACTTCCTGTTGTGTTGGATGGTAAGTTTCGACCGTGGCGATATAGCGTCAGTCATTCTGAGTTGGAGATTAGAGGAGAGGGTAGTGGTGTAACGACGCGCGCACTCTTCTATGGTGTAGTGGGGGTGAAACTAAAGTCAGTGTACTCGTCGTTGACCCTGAGTTGTGCCAATAATAATGATCGACAAATTATCCTAGATTTTTTGAGGATCGAAGATCGTGCCGGTAGAGTAATTCCGGTGCTCTTGTCGTCCGACCTTGGAGAAGGCTTCGTTGCCTGTCTGTCATTTGTTGTCCGAATGCATCGTTCGAGTGAATCATCTGGCTTGGAAGTTCCAGGTGGAGAAAGTGAGCTCATTGTTGCTGGTTGAGGTCAGGATGTGGACATTGGTTGGTCTGTCTGGTCGCCTTGGTTAAGACCGCAGACTGTCGTTGCTGCCTCGTCGCGGGATGATTCTATTCGCTTGTGGGCGTTTGGGCTGTCCGTGGAAGTTTGGGTAGTGCGATGGCTCTCGTGCCGCTGTATGCGGAAGATGCAAGTCGATTAGCTCTGGTGCCATGCATCGACACTAATCGTTCTTTCATAGAAGCATGATTATCGCGCGTATTCAGTGCCTGGCAAGGGGGAGTAGTAGATGACAGTGGATAATCGTGGATCCGTGCGCGGGCTGCGGCGGGTGGCAGTGCTGATCGCGTTGGTGCTCGGCGTACACACCGTGGCCGCCGCTCCGGCGGTGGCCGGACCGACCGGGCACGAAACTGCGACGTCGAGCAACGTCGTCGCGCCGATCGCGCCGGACATCGACTCGCCGGAGTACCTGCCGCTCGACGCCGACGAACACACCAGCGCCTGCGCCGAGGACAACCAGCACCGTGGGTCGATCGGTGTGTACGGCACCTTCACCTTCCACTCGCCGTCCCCCCAGGTCGTCAAGTACCTGTACGGCTTCAACACCAACCCCTTGCCGGACAACGTCCTGGTGCCCGCGAGCATCGGTGCGCCGGTGTCGCTGCGCTGGATGCCGGTGCAGGACCGGACGACCTCAGTCACCGTGCAGGCGGTCGACGCCGACGGAGGACGTTCGCCGATCGCATACTGCCTTTTCTCCGTACCGACCCGGCTCGCTGCTGGCGAGTGGCCGCTCGACGACGCGGCCGGTGCCACTTCGGCGGCGGACGCGCGCGGCAACCACCCGGTGGCCGCCGGCAGCGGCGTCACGTTCGGCGTTCCCGGGTCGGAGTGCGCTGACCTGGGCGCGCAGTGCCAACTCGGCCGGGCGGCCCAACTCACCGGCGACGCGGCTACCAGCTACCTGGCTACCAGCAGTTCCGGCCTGATCGACACGTCGACCGGGTTCGGAGCCAGCGCCTGGGTGCGGTTGACCGACAACTCGGTCGACCGGGTCGCGGTCAGCCAGGACGGCACCGACGCGCCCGGCTTCACCCTCGGCTTCGACGCAGACAGTGGCCGTTGGGCGTTCGAGATCGCCGCATCGGACTCGCCTTCACCGGCGGTGTGGTCGGTGACCAGCACCGCGCCGGTCGCTCTCGGCGAGTGGACCCACCTGGCGGCCGCGTACGACCCGGAGCTCACCACGATGACGCTGTACGTACACGGCGACGAACAGCCGGTGGCGCTGCGTCAGTCGGTGTGGGCGTCGCAGGGTGCGGTGCAGATCGGTCGTGCCGTCAGCGGCAGCGGCTACACCGCGGGCTGGGCCGGAGACTTGGCCGACGTCGCGGTCTTCGACCGCGTACTGGTGTCCCGCGAGGTGCGGGACCTGTCGGCTCGGCCGCCGACCTCGTTCGGCTACTGGCCGCTGGACGAGGTCACCGACGGCAACAGCCCGGAGTACGGCGGCGGTGCGGACCTGCGGTTGTACGGCGATTCGCACCTGTACGCCCCGGATATGGACGAGGACCCGTTCGCTGAGCCGCCGCTGGTAGCTGATGGGCATCTGGCGCTCGACGGCGTCGACGACTGGGCTCAGACCGACGGGCCGGTCGCGGTGACCGACCGCAGTTTCACGGTCGGCGTACGGGTGCGGCTGCCGGGCCCAACCTGCGGTGACACCGATCAGGCGGTGCTGTCCCAGGCTGGTACGACGGCCAGCGGGTTCGTCATCCGCTGCAACGCCGCGTCGAATCGCTGGGAGCTGGTCCTGCCACACCAGGACACCACCGACCCGGCGTCGACGGTCATTCAGGACAACTCGACGTACCCGGAATGGGATTACTTCGGCCAGCACCTGGCGGTGGTCTACGACTCGGCGCGCCAGGAGGTGAGACTCTACGTCGACGGCCGACTCTCCGCGACTGGCACTGCCGCGTACACGGCCGGCTGGCGGGCGAACGGCGGCCTGCAGGTGGGCCGGGCGTTGCACAACGGGAGCTTCGGCCAGTACCTCACCGGCGTCGTCGACGAAATCCGGGTGTACGCGGGAGCCGCCGACGCGACGATGATCGCCCGGATGGCTGGAATGGCGGGTGGCCCGATCGGGTGACCGTTCGTTGAGCGCGGCCTGCGTACCGGCACAGGGTGCGCAGGCCGCCGCGCTCAGCGCAGGCAGGAGTCGTCGGGGTCGATGGTGGTGGTGATGCGTCGGCCAATGTCGCGCAGCTGCCGGCACTGGGCCTTCGTCATCGGGTCGAAGACGAGTCGACGCACCTCGGCGACGTGCCCGGGTGCCGTGGCGACCAGCTTGTCCCAGCCGTCGTCGGTCAGCGTCGCAAGGGTGTAGCGGCCGTCGGTCGGGTCCGGCGTACGGCTGACCCAGCCGCGTTTCTCCAGCCGGGTGACCACCTGCGACAGCCGCGACAACGACCCGTCGGCGATCATGGCGAGCCGGCTCATCCGCATGGTGCGCTCGGGCGTCTCGGACAGTGCGGCCATCACCTGGTACTCGAAGTGGCTGATCCCGGCGTCGCGCTGCAGCTGCCGGTCGAGCGCCGCCGGCAGCCTGGCCAGTACGCCGACGAGGGCGAACCAGGTCTCCAGTTCCTCCTTGTCGAGCCAGTTGGGCTGCTCGGTCGGGGTGGCCATGTCGTCGAGTCTAGCTTCAAGCGTCAAGTGATCACGAGAGCTGCGTCACTTGACGCTTGAAGTCATCGCGGACTAGCCTCGCTTCAAGCTTAAAGCGATCCGACATCGGAGACAGATATGAACATCGTTCTTTGGGTGCTCGCCGGACTGCTCGCCGCAGCGTTTCTCGGCGCGGGGCTGATGAAGGTCAGCCAGTCGAGGGAGAAGCTTGTCGAGAAGGGCATGGGCTTCGCCGCCGACTTCCCGATGGGTCTGGTGCGGACCATCGGCGCGCTGGAGATCCTTGCCGCGATCGGCCTGATCCTGCCGGCGGTCACCGGGATCGCCCCGGTGTTCGTGCCGCTGGCCGCCCTCGGCCTGGTCGCGATGATGATCGGCGCCGCGATCGTGCACGCCCGGCGCAAGGAGTACCCGGCGATTCTGCCCAACCTGGTCCTCCTGGCGATGGCCGCCGTCGTCGCCTGGGGCCGATTCGGCCCGTACGCCTTCTGACGCCCGTACGCCTTCTGACCATTCACCACCTCCTGGGGAGACCTGACCATGCCTGAGCTGTTCGAGCCGGTGACCATCGGCAAGTGGAACCTGCCCAACCGGGTCTTCATGGCACCCATGACCCGCAACCGGGCGCAGCCCGACGGGGTACCCAACGAGCACGCCGCCACCTACTACCAGCAGCGGGCCACCGCCGGCCTGATCATCACCGAGGGGGTGCAGCCCAGCGCCGTCGGGCAGGGCTACCCGAACACCCCCGGCCTGCACACACCCGAGCAGGTCGACGGCTGGCGGCGGATCGCCGACGCGGTGCACGCCGCCGACGGGCGGATCGTCGCCCAGCTGATGCACGCCGGCCGGATCGCCCACCCGGACAACAAGCACGGGCTGGAGACCGTCGCGCCGAGCGCCGTCACCGCCGACGGCGCCATGATCACGGCCACCGGTAGGCAGCCGTACCCGACGCCCCGAGCCCTGACCACCGACGAGCTTCCGCAGGTGGTCGACGAGTTCCGGCAGGCGGCGCGGTCGGCCGTCGACGCCGGCCTCGACGGGGTCGAGCTGCACGGCGCCAACGGCTACCTGTTGCACCAGTTTCTCGCCCCGCCGACCAATCAGCGCACCGACGGGTACGGCGGTTCGCCGGCCGCCCGTGCCCGGTTCGTCGCCGAGACGGTCACCGCCGTCGCCCAGGAGATCGGCCCGGAACGGGTCGGGCTGCGGCTCTCCCCGGCCAACGGCGCCAACGGGCTGGTCGAGGACGATCCGGCCGAGACCGCCGCCACCTACCGGGCGCTGGTCGACGCGATCGCCCCGCTCGGCCTGGCCTTCCTGCACCTGTCGATCGACCCGGCCGATCCGCTGCTCGCGGACCTGTCGGCCCGGTTCGGCGGCCCGGTCGTGGTCAACACCGGGTTCGCGACGGTCACCGACCGGGAAACCGCGCAGACCCTGGTACGTGGCGGGAGAGCGGCGGCCGTCGCGGTCGGTCGGCCGTTCATCGCCAACCCCGACCTGGTACGCCGCTGGCGTGAGCAGGCTCCGCTCAACGAGGTCGACCAGGCGACGGTGTACGGCGGTGACGCCCACGGCTACACCGACTACCCGTTCCTGGACGGCGCCAGCACCTCGGCCGACGCCGGATAGGCCCCGACGGCAGCACTGCGGCCCTGCGGGGCTCCGGTCTCGCGGCACTGCGGGTTCAACGGACAGGATGCCCGGGAATCCGGACAGGCCGCGACCGGGGCCTCGTCATCCGCCGCCGGCCCCGGCACCGTCATCGGTATGACCTCGAATCTGCTGCACCGCTGGCCGAGCGCGCTCGGCCTGGGGTGTGCCGTGCTGGTCCTGGTGGCCGGGGCCGGGCGTGAAGTCCTGGCGGTCGTGCTCGGTGTCGCCGTGCTCTGCTACCGGAATGCGGGCCAGTGCTCCGGCGTTCAGGCCGGGGGTGAAGGCCCGCGCTGGGAGGGCCGCCGGGCCCGAGCAGTGCCTTAACCGGGACGGTTCTGCTGCTCGATGTACTGCTTGATGACGATCAACGGTGCGCCGCCGACAGACCCGGCGAAGTACGAGCCGGACCAGAGTTTGTTGGCCCGGTAGTAGTGGTGGCGTGCCAGGTCGGGGAACTCCTGCCGGAGGCGGCGCGAGGAGACCCCTTTGAGGCTGTTGACCAGCCTGGCCACGGCGACCTTGGGCGGGAAGTTGACCAGCAGGTGGACGTGGTTGTGGCCGCCGTTGAACTCGACCAGTTCGGCCTCGAAGTCGGCGCACACGTCTCGCATGATCGCCTCCATCCGGGTCAGGTGCCGGTCGGCGAACACGTTGTGCCGGAACTTCGTCACGAAAACCAAGTGGACATGCATCGCGAAAGTGCAGTGCCTGCCGGTGCGGATGCCTCGAAGTTCGACCATAAACCAACATGATACAGTGATGGCCGTGCAGCTCCGTTACAACTACCGGATCACCCCGGACGCCGCCCAGCGCACCGCGCTGGCGCAGGCGTTCGGGTGCGCCCGGGTGGTTTTCAACGACGGACTCAGGCTGCGTCAGCAGGCCCGCGAGGCGGGCGAGAAGTACATCTCCGACGGCGACCTGTCGAAGTTGGTCATCACAGCGGCCAAGGCCAGCGAGGACCGGGCCTGGCTGGGTGAGGTGTCGGCCGTGGTGTTGCAGCAGGCCCTCGCCGATCTGAACACCGCGTACCGCAACTTCCTCAACTCGCTGTCCGGCAAACGCCGGGGCCGCAAGGTCGCCCCACCCCGGTACCGGTCCCGTAAGGACAACCGGCAGGCGATCCGGTTCACGAAGAACTCTCGGTTCAAGGTCCGTGACAACGGCCGCCTACGGCTGCCGAAGATCGGCGACGTTGCGGTGCGCTGGTCGCGCGGCCTGCCGTCGGATCCCACCTCGGTCACCGTGATCAAGGACACAGCAGGCCGGTACTTCGCCTCGTTCGTCGTGCAGATCGGCGAGGACGAGACGCTGCCGCCGGTCGACTCCGAGATCGGCATCGATCTGGGCCTGACCCACTTCGCGGTCATGTCCGACGGCACGAAGGTGACCGCACCGAAGTTCCTGCGCCGCGCGGCCCGCAAGCTCAAGCGGTTGCAGCAGGCACTCTCACGCAAGCAGAGGGGCAGCAACCGCCGCAGGAAAGCCGTGATCGAGGTGGCCCGCGCTCACGCGCGGGTAGCCGACACCCGGCGGGACTGGCAGCACAAGCTGTCCACGGCGATCATCCGCGAGAACCAAGCGGTGTACGTCGAGGACCTGTGCGTTGTTGGTCTCGGCCGGACTCGGCTGGCGAAGTCCGTGCACGATGCGGGCTGGGCCGCCTTCACCGGCATGCTGGAGTACAAGGCGGAGCGGTACGGGCGCGCGTTCGCCCGGGTGGACCGGTGGCTCCCGTCCACCCGGATGTGCTGCGACTGCGGCCGGATCAACGAGAAGATCGCGTTGAACGTCCGGGAGTGGGACTGCCCGTGCGGCAGTCACCACGACCGGGACATCAACGCCGCCATCAACATCAAGGCCGCCGGACAGGCGGACTTCAACGACCGTCGAGCGCACGTAAGACCGGGACTTGTCCCGGCGGCGCGCAGTGAAGCGGTGACCCACCCGGACGCTGCGTGTTCCACGCGCAGCGTGGAGGAATCTCCGTCCTTCTTCAGGGCGGAGAGGATGTCAACTCACCGCCGCCGCGACCCGGCGGCGCTGGATGGCCTGGGTAGGACTCGGCGCCGGCTCGGGGGTGGTCGCGGCGAGTAAGCTGACCGGCCTGCCGTGGTGGGCCGGCCTCGGCTTAGTCGCGGTGGTGCTGGTGGCCGGTGGCCTGGTCGGCGGTGTGCCGAGGGCGCCGCTCACCGCGCAGACGGTTGCGCTGCTCGGCTACGGGGGGCTCGCGGTCACCGCGGTGCTGGTCGTTCCGGCGGTCGGGATGGTGCTGGCCGGGCTGGCGTTGGCCGCGCACGGCGTCTGGGACGTCATCCACCACCGGCGTGACGAGGTGGTGCCCCGGTTGCTGGCCGAGTTCTGCGTACTGCTGGATGTCCCGTTAGGACTCGGCTTCCTGGCCCTCGCCGCCACCGGCACCGTTTCCGGCTGACCCAGGTGACCCAGGTGACCCAGGTGATCCGGCGGATCCGGCCAGGTCGTCCGCCGCACCGGTGCGGCTGCTGCGGTACGCGGCCCGGTAACCGGACGGGGTGATGCCGTACCGGTCCATGAAGGACTGGCGCAGCGCGTCGGTGGAGCCGAAGCCCGCACCGGGCGGCGATCGCGGCCAGCGGTAGCCGGCTGGTGACCAGCAGGTGGGCCGCCGCCTCGGTCCGTACGCCTCGGACGAAGCTGGCCGGGTTCTGCCCCAGGTGGGCGACGAACAGCCGGGTGAGGTGACGTTCGCTGACCGCCGCCCGGGCGGCGAGCGCCGGCACGCTCAGGTCGGCGTGGGGCGCGTCCCGGATCGCCCAGACCAGGTCGCGGACCAGGCTGTGCTCGGGGACCGGGGCGGCCAGGAACATGCTGACCTGGGCCTGGTTGGCCGGTCGTTGCAGGTAGGTGACCAGTGCGCGGGCGACGTGGCGGGCCAGCTCCGCGCCGTGGTCCTCCTCGACGAAGGCCAGAGCGAGATCGAGGGCGCTGGTGACACCGGCCGCCGTGGTCACCACGCCGTCGCGGATCCACAGCGGACGGGCGTCCACCCGTACGGCGGGGTGGCGGGCGGAGAGCTGGTCGGCGTACATCCAGTGGGTGGTGGCCCGCCGCCCGTCCAGCAGCCCGGCGGCGGCCAGCACCGACGCGCCGGTGCAGACCGAGGCGACCCGGCGGGACTCCCGGGCCAGCCGCCGTACGTGGGCGACCAGCCGGGTGTCCCCGGAGGCGGCGAGATGCCCCTCCCCTCCCGACACGATGACCGAGTCGAGCGGGCCGTGAAGCCGTTCGAGCGCAGCCTGGGCGTGCAGCGTCAACCCGGACTGGCAGCTGATCGGTCGCCCCGCCGGGGCGGCGACCACCAGCTCGTACGGCGGGTCCGCGCCCCGGTTGGCATAGTCGAACGTCGTCGTCAGGCAGGCGATATCCAGCAACTCGGCGTCCGGGTAGCCGATCACGGCCACCACCCGGGGCGGGGCAGCGCGGTGGCGGGTCACCTCACCAGCGTGCCGCACACCGGCCAGGGTGGTTCCGAGCCGTCACCCGGGCGGGCCGACGGTGACCGTTGCTGTGGCAGGCAGACACGAGCCGGTGTCGGCCGTCGCCCTGACCTGGGCTACGGCTCCGGCGCTGCCCGGTGCGGCGGTGATGGTGACCGGGTGTTCCGTGCTGCCGGGCCGGGTGACCGTCGGGGTGACGCTGACTCCGGGGTCGCCGGTCACCGTCAGGTGCAGCGCCGGGGTGGCGGCGCAGACGGTCACGAACGTCATGGTCGCTGAGCCACCGGCCGGCACCTCCACCTGCGACGGACAGGCGATCACCATCAGCGCCGGTGGCGGCGCGGCCTGGCTGAAGGTGATCGTCGCCGAGTCGGCGGTGTCCGCCGGTGAGACGGTGACGACCCGAGCGAAGGCGGTGTGCCGTGGGAAGCCGTCACTGGTGTCGCCGTCGCGCAGCGCCGGGTGGTCGGGTGGAACGTCGATGCCGTACGGGGCCGTCGTGTCGCTGCCGACGAGCTGGTCGTTGATGTGGAACTCGACCCGTTCGATCGTCCCGGTCTTGGTGCTGGCGTCGGCGGTCATCCGGATGGCGCAGACTGACACCAGGTAGCTGTTGTCGACCGGACTGGTCAGCGTCACCTCGGGTGCCGGCCCCGGCCCGGGTTGGTTGCCGTCGCACGGGTCGCCGTTGATGGTGCAGCCCGGATCCTGCGGTCGGTCGCCGGTCCAGGCACCGACGTATCCGATCTCGACCGATCTGCCGGCGGCGATGACGTTGTTCCACGTCGTCGGGGTGGCAGTGAGGGTTTTGCCGTCCAGGGTCCAGTTGGCGTTCCAGCCCTGCTGGACCGTTTCGCCGGCCGGCAGCGTCAAAACCAGTTTCCAGCCGGTGACCGCCGTGGCGCAGGTGTTGGTGATGGTGATGTCGCGGAAGACGCCACCGCTGTCCGGGCCGTTGTTCCAGTAGCTGCTCTCGATTGTCACCGTCAGGCATCCGGCACTGGTGGCGGCCCCGGCGGTCGTGCCGGCCGCGTGTGCCGGGGCGCTGGCCGCCGTCGTACCGCTGGTGGCGAGAAGTATCGCGGCGGCGACGCCGGCCGCGGCCCGCCACCACGCGGCCCGCCACCACGAGGTCCGTCGGCGGCTGCGGGGCACTTCATCGGTACGGTGACGCGTCGGTGGGGTGGACGACAACGACATGGGGGCTGGTCTCCCTTGATCCCAGGAACCCGTGCCGACCCAGCTGGGCCGGCAGGACGGACGGTCCCACAGTTGTCCGCCGGCCCAGGCCACTGTAGGCACCCTCATCGTTACATCAGTGACTGTCAATGTACAACGGGTGTGACGGCGCGCTGGGTATGGCCGCCCGGTGCCTGCCCCGAGCGTCGGGAACGTGGCTTACGCGGTATTTGCTCCCTATCTGACGGGACTCCGCGTCACTGACCGTCAACGGTGCAGAGTGGTGCCCACTCCGCTTATGTCGAGGTGAGGCTGACGCACGTCAAACCGCGGAGTAACGTGCGTCAGCCTCACCTCGACGCGAAGGTCCGATGTTGACCGCCCGTCCTGGCATTGGTGGTCACTGAGAGTGAAAGAGAAGCCGGGTAGGTAAGCCTGAGTTGGCCGTGCGGGTCTGACGAGGGCGGCGGTCTTGGTTGTAGTCCGAGCGCGGTGATCGGATGCGCGCCTTCTGGCAGGCGTCGGTATGTCGACTCGATGAAGAGCAGTGGATCATCGCCCGACGATGCCCTGACGAGACGCAGATAACAGGTCACCGGTGACCGGGAGAGGGGCCTACGGCTTGCGCATCCACGTCGCCGGATCGGTGACGAAGATGCCCTTGCCTTGGTGTCGGCGGATCACCTCAAGGGCTTCGAGTCGAATGTGCACCAGTTGCATGGTGGACGGGCTGACCGTGTAGATCTTGCAAAACTCGGCGATCGACGGCAGCTTGTCGCCGGGTGCGTACTTGCCTGCGCGGATGTCCGCCATGATCTCGTCGGCGATCCGCAGGTAGTCGGGCTTGGCAGGCATGGCGCTCCTGCTTGTCGAGGGCTCCTCGCGTGGCAACTCCAATTTGATCACAAGGAAGGTGCACGAGCAATGGAACTTGAGTTACTTGGCTTCCTCATATAAGTTGCTTCCTGCGGGCGCTCCTCGCGTGGCAACGATGGGGTGTTCGTGCACTGGTCGGGGCGGGGTGGTGGCGCGCGGCCTGCCCGCCCCGACCGCCCTACCCGAGCGGATCAGCGCCAAACCCGCCCGCACCAGCACCGGGAGCAGATCAGGCACAGCACCAGCGCGGCATCGCGTCGGCGGCACCGGCTGTCGGCGTACTCCTGACCGAAGGGGAACCCCGACGATGCGCAACCTTCTCCACCGGATCTTCAACCGACCAGGCCGGCGAGTAAACCCGGTGGTCGAGCCACCGCAGCACCGGCGGCCCCGCAACGCCGGAGTGTTCCGCCGGCCGCCGCTGCGGCCCCGGATCCACCCCGGCCAGGTCCGCGACCGCCGGTTCCGCGAAGTGCGGCGCGGCCTCGACCCTGCCGAGGTGTACGCCTTCCTGCACTACGTCGCAGAGGACCTGACCGCCCTGCGGGACGACCTGCGGCGCACCGACGACGAGAACCTGCGGATCAAGCTGGCGCTGCGCGAATGGCAGTCCGCCCAAACCCGGATGTACGCATGACCGCCGGGCCGCGTACCCAACTGGTGCTGACCGTCGCGAACCTGGACACCGGCGCGGTCGCCTCCACCAGCGTGATGCCCGGCGACATCGAGCCGGAGCCGGCACCGCACGGCGGCTGGGAGATGCCACTGTGGCCGGTGCGTGACGAGCTGGCGGCGCAGGTCAAGGTCGACCGGTCGACGCTGCGTGACCTGCGCTATCCGGACGCCGAGCGGGCCGCCGGGCTCGCGGCGGCGCACACCGGTCCCGGCCACCCGGCCTGGTCGATCCACTTCGGGCGTACGGTGGCTGAGCCGCCGGTCAGCGTCGACGAGTCGTTGGGCCGGCTGTGCGCGCTGGCCGACCTGCTCTGCCTCGACCTGGTCCTCGAGGCCCGGTGGGGGGTGTTCGCGGCCGATCTCAACTGGGACATCAGGTTCGAGACGCCCGGCGCGGCCGTGCCCCGTGACCAGCGCGGGTACGCCGCGAGCCTGCCCGCTGCCGTCGACGGTACCGCCGTGGCGGACGCGTTGGCCGGGCTGGCCGAACGGTCGTTGACCGCGCCGGCGCACTTCCTGCTGCCGGCGCTGCGGTCGGCGGCGCCGCCCGACGGGATCGACGTCGATCGGCTGGAGCGCCGCATCGTCCAGGACTGCGGTACGCCGCCGCCGGCACCGGCCAGCGCGGGGGAGTGGACCGCCGGGGCGCAGGCCATCTGGCGGGACCGCCGCTGGCACCACACGTCGCTGTGCCGGATCCCGGGCCCCCGGCCGGCGATCCCCGAACGGGCACCGGTGCTGCGCCGGACCTGGCAGCCGCCGCTGCCGCCGTGGCTCGGCGAGCCGATCCCCAGTGTGCCGTGCCCGGACTGTCACGCCACCGGCTGGCGGCATCCGGTGCTGACCTGTCGGCGGTGCGGTGGCCACGGCCGGCAGTTCGACGCTGCCGTCGTCACCGTCACCAATCTTCGGGACCGGGCGACGTACGTCGAGTGGCGGCCGAGCCGCACCACGAGCCCGGCCACCGGTGCGCCCGTCATCGCATCGGGTGGGCTGCCGGTGGCGCGGCTGCCGGAACGGTTCCGGCTGGGCCGGCTGGCCGGGGTGTTCGGCGTACGGCCGGTGGACCTGCTCGACCTGACCGGCGAGCGGGTGGTCCCGCAGGAGCTGCGCGACGGGGTGGTGCCGGTGCTCGGCGACGGGCCGGACCCGATCCGGCGGTACCTGCGGGCTGCCGCCGCCGGCCGACCTGGTGCCCGCCTGCTGGTGCACGCCACCGACTGGGCCGAACTGCCGGCGTTCGACGCGTTCGCTGCGCTGGTGGTCGGGCTCGGTCTGGCGCTGCGGGTGACCGCGCGGGACATGCGGCCGTACGTCGACGATCCGATGGTGGTGTACGACCTGCTCTGGGGCGTCGAGGCGTTGCCGGTGACCAGCACTGCGGCCGGCGGGACGAACCCGGCCGGTGGAAAGGAGCAGGTGGATGAGCTGGGGCAGGTGGATGAGCTGGAGCCGGTGGACGAGCCGTTGAGCCGCAGCGTGCCGCAGGCGATCGGCTGCTGCCTGCGCTACCTGGAGCTGGCGGTGGTCGAGTCGCTGCCGGCCGACCCGGCGCGGCCGATCCCGGTGCCGCAGCAGCTGGCGCCGCCGGTCGTGCCGGACATCGTCGGGCAGCTCACCGAGCTGGCCGCCGCGCACGCCGGGCAGGTGGTGGCCGCGCATCTGGACCAGGTCGGCTGCCGATTCTGGGTCGCCCCGAGCCGCTGACGCTTGATGCCACAGGTGCATCTTGATGCACCTGTGGCATCAAGCTGAAACTCGTACCTGCCCCGGGGAGGGTCCGGAGTTGGGCGGTTCAGGCGGATTTGCGGTCAGCGGTCTTCTTCGCGGCGGTCTTGCGGGCACCTGACTTCTGCGTACCGTCGGTTTTCTGACCGGTGCTCTTTGCGGCGGCCTTGCGGGCGTCGGTCTTCTTCTCCGGCTGGGCCTTCTTGGCGGTGGTCCTCTTCTGGTCCGCGGACGCTGCCTTCTTCGCCGGGGCTGTCTTCCTGGCCGGGGCCGCTTTCTTCGCCGCCGGAGCGGCGGCGGCCTTGGCCGACTTGGCGGACGTGATCGGGGTCGGCTCGGCGGGCTCCCGGTCCTTGCCAGCAGCCTCGTCCGAAGCTTCGCCAGCGGCTTCCCCGCGCGCCACCCGGGCCCGTTCGACCGAGGCGCGCAGTGCGGCCATCAGGTCGACCGCGGCGGCCGGTGCCTCCTCTTCCTCCTCCGGGGCGACGATCTCCCGGCCCTCCACCTTGGCGTCGATGACCTCCTGCAGTGCCGCCCGGTAGTCGTCGGTGTACTCGTCCGGAGCGAACTCGCCGGCCATCGAGTCGATCAGCGAGGCGGCCATCGCCAGCTCCGGCGGGCGGACCTGGATGTCGTCGTCGAGGAAGCCGAACGATGCCTGGCGGATCTCGTCCGGCCAGAGCATCGTGTTGAGCACCAGCACGTTGTCGCGTACCCGCAAGGTGGCCAGCTGCTCGCGTTGCCGGATCGCGACCTTGACGATCGCCACCCGGTCCGAGTCGGCCAGCGCGTCACGCAGCAGCACGTACGGCTTGGTCGCGGTACCTTCCGGCTCCAGGTAGTAGGCCTTGTTGTAGAGCATCGGGTCGACCTGGTCGGCCGGCACGAACTCCAGTACGTCGATCGCCCGGGAGGTGCTCAACGGCAGGTCGGCGAAGTCCTCGTCGGTGAGGATCACCATCTCGCCGCCGCCGAGGTCGTAGCCCTTGGCGATGTCGTCGTAGCTGACCTCCTCGCCGTCGACCGAGCAGACCCGCTTGTACCGGATGCGCCCGCCGTCCTCCCGGTGCACCTGGTGGAACCGGATGTCCTTCTCCTCGGTGGCGGAGTACAGGCGTACCCCGATCGACACGAGGCCGAACGACACCGCGCCTTTCCAGATCGCGCGCATGGCTGATCCCCTTCGCCACCACCGGCGGCCGCCGACCTGTCCCGCCCTTCCCCAAGGTCAAGATCGCCAGGTCGGCCCGGTGTTGATCCAGGATCGCATCCGACAGAACTGAGCGCGACCACTTCGTTGCTGGTTTTACAGTGGCAGGGTGCCGGGTGGACCGCTGCGGCCGATGCTCGCGACGACCGGGGAGCTGCCCACAGGCCCCGGCTGGTGGTACGAGTTCAAATGGGACGGCGTGCGCGCTTTAGCCGATATATCCGGCGGGGGGCAGCGGCTGTACGCCCGGTCCGGTGCTGAGATCACCATCGCCTACCCGGAGCTGTCCGGGCTGCCCCGCGCCCTGGACGACGCCCTGCTCGACGGGGAGATGGTGCTGCTCGACGCCGCCGGCCGGCCGTCGTTCACCCTGCTCGCCGAACGGATGCACGTACGGGACCCGGGGCGGGCGGCCCGACTGGCCGCCGGTGCGCCGGCCACGTACATGATCTTCGACCTGCTGCGGCTGCGCGGCGCCGACCTGACCGGCTGGCCGTACCACGACCGGCGGCACGCCCTCGAAGCGCTCGGGCTGGCCGGGCCGGCGTGGGCGGTGCCGCCCAGCTTCACCGACGGGCCGGCGACCCGGGCCGCCGCCGCCGAGCACGGGCTGGAAGGCGTGGTCGCCAAGCGGCGCGACGCGATCTACCGGCCGGGTGCCCGCAGCCCCGACTGGGTCAAGGTGAAAATCGAGCTGACCCGGGACTTCGTCGTCGGTGGCTGGCGTCCCGGGGCCCGCCGGATCGGTGGGCTGCTGGTCGGCGTACCGGTGCGGGACGCGGCCGGAGTGGCGACCGGCGCACTGCGGCTCACCGGCCGGGTCGGCGGCGGGATCGGCTCGGCTGCCGAGCGGGCCCTGCTGGCCGCGTTGGAGCCGCTGCGCACCGACATGTCGCCGTTCGACGCTGCGCTGCCCCGGGAGGACGCCCGCGGTGCGATCTGGGTACGCCCAGAGGTGGTGATCGAAGTACGGTACGGCCAGCAGACCCCGGACGGGCGGCTGCGGTTCCCCCGGTTCATGCGGATCCGCCCGGACGTGCCGGCCACCGACGTCACCGAGGAGGACGCCGATGCGGGCTGACCGCGGTCTCGGCGCGGGCGAGCGCCGGATCCGGGTGGACGTCGCCGGCCGGTCGCTGGAGCTGTCCAACCTGGACAAGGTGCTGTACCCGGCGGCCGGGTTCACCAAGGGCGAGGTGATCGACTACTACACCCGGGTCTCCGGTGCGCTGCTGCCGCACCTCGCCGACCGGGCGCTCACCCGGATCCGCTACCCGAACGGCGTCGACGGCCAGTTCTTCTTCGAGAAGAACGCCCCGGCCAGCACCCCGGACTGGGTGCGTACCGAGCGGCTGCCGACCCCCGGGTCGTCACGGGGCCGCGACGAGCTCGACTTCGTGGTCGCCGACGACCTGCCCACCCTGGTCTGGCTGGCCAATCTGGCCGCGTTGGAGCTGCACACCCCGCAGTGGCGGGTCGGCGCAGACCCGGACCTGCTGGTCGTCGACCTCGACCCGGGAGCACCCGCCGGGATCGAGGAGTGCTGCGCGGTCGCGGTGCTGATCCGCGACCGGTTCGCCGACGACGGCATCGCCTGCTTCCCGAAGACCTCCGGCCGCAAGGGCATGCAGCTCGGCGCGCCGGTGTCGGCCGGGCAGCCGGCCGACGTCGTCTCCGGCTACGTGAAGCGGGTCGCCGAGGAGCTGGAACGCCGCTCACCGAAGACGATCACGTCGAAGATGGCCAAGCGGCTGCGCCCCGGCCGGGTCTTCATCGACTGGAGTCAGAACCACGCGGCGAAGACGACGGTGGCGCCGTACTCGCTGCGGGCCGGCCCGGTGCCGGCCGCCTCCGCGCCGCTGACCTGGCCGGAGGTGGAGGCCGCGGCGGCCGGCGAGCCGGGCGTCGTCCGCCAGTTCACCGCCGCCGAGGTGCTGGACCGGCTCGCCGAGTACGGCGACCTGCTCGCCGACCTGCTGACCGTCGGGCCGCCGGTCCCGGACCGCCGACAAGGGTCAGGGTAGGGCCGGGCCGAGGACGTCGTCGGCGTCGACGATCGTGTACGCGTACCCCTGCTCGGCGAGGAACCGCTGCCGGTGCGCGGCGTACTCGGTGTCGATGGTGTCCCGGGAAACCACGGTGTAGAAGTGCGCCTGCCGGCCGTCGGCCTTGGGGCGCAGCACCCGGCCGAGCCGTTGTGCCTCCTCCTGCCGGGAGCCGAACGTGCCGGACACCTGGATCGCCACCGCCGCCTCCGGCAGGTCGATGGAGAAGTTCCCGACCTTGGAGATGATCAGCGTGGGGATCTCACCGTTGCGGAACGCGTCGAACAGCCGTTCCCGCTCCTTGTTGGTGGTGGAGCCCTGCACGATCGGCGCGCCCAGGAACTCGCCGAGCTGGTGCAGCTGGTCGATGTACGCCCCGATGACCAGCACCTGGTCACCGTGGTGCCGGTCGACCAGCGCCTTGACCACCGGCAGCTTGGTACGCGCGGTGGCCGCCGCCCGGTACCGCTCCTCGGTCTCGGTGACCGCGTACCCCATCCGTTCCGCGTCGGTGAGGGTGACCCGCACCTCGACGCATTCGGCCGGGGCGATCCAGCCCTGCGCCTCGATGTCCTTCCACGGCGCGTCGTAGCGTTTCGGCCCGATCAGCGAGAAGACGTCGCCTTCCCGGCCGTCCTCGCGGACCAGGGTGGCGGTCAGGCCGAGCCGGCGGCGGGCCTGCAGATCGGCGGTGAACCGGAAGATCGGCGCCGGCAGCAGATGCACCTCGTCGTAGATCACCAGGCCCCAGTCGCGGGCGTTGAACAGGTCAAGGTGGGTGAAGGCGCCCTTGCGGCGCGAGGTCAGCACCTGGTACGTGGCGATGGTGACCGGGCGGATCTCCTTGCGCTCGCCGGAGTACTCGCCGATCTCGTCGGCGGTCAGCGAGGTGCGGGCGACCAGCTCCCGCTTCCACTGCCGGCCGGCGACCGTGTTGGTGACCAGGATCAGGGTGGTCGCCTTGGCCTCGGCCATCGCGGCCGCACCGACCAGCGTCTTGCCGGCGCCGCAGGGCAGCACCACCACTCCGGAGCCGCCGGCCCAGAACTGCTCGACCGCCTCCTGCTGGTAGGAGCGCAGCGACCAGCCGGGACGCCCGTCGGCGCCGGCGGTGTCCAGCTCGATCGGGTGCGCCTCGCCGTCGACGTAGCCGGCCAGGTCCTCGGCCGGCCAGCCGAGCTTGAGCAGGCCCTGCTTGAGCCGGCCCCGCTCGGACGGGTGCACCGCCACCGTGTCGTCGTCGATCTTGTCGCCGAACATGCCGGCGAGCTTCTTGCTCTTGGTCACCTCGGTCAGCACGGCCCGGTCGGTGGTCCGCAGCACCAGCCCGTACGCGGGGTCGTTGGCCAGCTGCAGCCGGCCGTACCGGTCCATGGTGTCGGCGACGTCGACCAGCAGCGCGTGCGGTACCGGGTAGCGGGAGTACTTCAGCAGCGCGTCGACGACGCTCTCGGCGTCGTGCCCGGCGGCGCGGGCGTTCCACAGGCCGAGCGGGGTGAGCCGGTACGTGTGTACGTGCTCGGGCGAGCGCTCCAGCTCGGCGAACGGGGCGATCGCCATCCGGCACGCGGTGGCGTCCGGGTGGTCGATCTCCAGCAGCAAGGTCTTGTCCGACTGGACGATCAGTGGTCCGTTGTTCACTGTCGGTATCCCCCTTCTGGCCGACCCACCAGTCTCGCACGCGACTGCCCGGCCCCGGGCGGCCCCGGTGACCGACGCCACTGTCGGAGTGACGATCGTTGCGTACCTGGTGAATATCGCAACCTCAGCGGCGGCTGCGGCGTCTTACACCACGACGGCTGTCCCGCTCAGGGCAGCGTCACACTGGCCGGTGCCGACGGACGCGTTCGATCCGCACCGTGACCCGTCCGGGCCGGAGAGGCAGCCCGGGGAGCGGCGACGCGGGCGGAGCAACGGGGGCGAGCGGTCCGCACCCGTGCGACGGCCGGGTGGTGGCCACCGGCTGCTGGCGACTCTCCAGCGAGCAGCCGGCGGCCACCACCTCAGCGAGCCGGGGTGAGCCCGACGCCGGGGGTGTACCGCACCGGGACCGGGTCGATGATCTCGCCGATGAACCGCCCGTCCAGGTGGTCCAGGAAGCCGATCAGTTGCCAGCCGTCCTGGTCGGCGTCGGGTACGAGGCGCGGTGCGTACAGGCCGGGGCGGGTGAACGGCTGGGCGGCGGCGACGTCCCACGGGCCGGTGGTGGCGGGGCCGGGCACCACCCAGATCTGGTCGGTGGCCGCGCCCCGGGCCGGCGACACGGCGTTGTTGGTGCAGAACAGCAACAACGGCTGTCCGTCGATCACCACCACCTGCGGGACCTCCAGGTGCCCGAACCCCGCTGGTACGGACAGTGGTGCCCGTACCTGCCAGGTGATCAGATCGTCCGAGGTGGCGTGCCCGATCACGCCCCGGGTGTCGGTCGGCCCGGTGGCGGACCGGGCGGTGATCAGCATGTGCCAGCCCGCACCCGTCGGATCCGGGAAGACCCACGGGTCGCGCCACGCCTGTTCGTACCAGGCGTCCCGGTCGAGCAGTTCGTACCAGGTCGGGTCGGCCTCGACCAGCGGTTCGGTGCCGTGCCGGTGCCAGGTCATCAGGTCGTCCGAGACGGCCAGGCCGATTCGCTGCACCAGCCCCTGCTCGGCCCGGCTGACCCCGGTGTAGAAGAGGTACCAGCGGCCGTCCGGACCCCGGACGGTGCTGCCGGTCCAGGTGGCGAGGTCGTCCCAGGCGGGTGCGTCCGCCGGGACCAGCGCGTCGGCGACCAGCCGCCAGTTGCGCAGGTCGGTGGAGACCGCGTGGCCGATGCTGGCGCGGTGGTGCCGTCGGTGCGGGTCGCCCAACGCCCGGGAGGCACGCAGGAAGAAGACGTGCCAGCGGCCGCTGTCGTCCCGTGCGTACCAGCTGTCCCACACCCAGTGATCCGGTAGCCGAAGCATGCCGGAAACCTAGCAGTGAATCGGTTTAGCGCCAAATCTGTGTCGCTACCCGGCGTGCTGGGACGGACCTCCAGGGGCCGGCCGGCGTCGCTGCTCAGCCGCCGTCCGCCGGTGCGGCGATCGACTTCCGGCGATGCAGCGGCATCGGCACCACGCACCGCTCGGTGGATTCGCCGTCGAGCAGGATCTCCACCGCCCGCTGGCCCATCCGCTCGTGCGGCAGCGCCGCCGTGAACAGACCGGGCCGCAGCCAGGTGGCGATCGGGTCGTCGTCGAACGAGACGACCGAGATGTCAGTGGGCACGGTCAGCCCGGCGTCGGCGATCGCCTGGTACGCGCCGAAGGCGAGGCGGTCGTTCATGCAGATCACCGCAGTGGGTGGGACGGCTCGGGCGAGCAGGGTGCGCATCGCGGTGTAGCCGTGCTCGGGCAGCCACTCCCGGCAGAACGGCTCGGCGTAGAGCGTGGCGTCGGCGGCCGACAGAGCGTGCCGGATACCGAGCAGCCTGGCCTCGGCGGCCAGCGACACCTCCGGGTCGCGTTCCTTGAGGCGGTTGCGCCCGATCAGCGCGATCCGTTGCCGGTGGCCCTGCTTGAGCAGGGCTTCGGTGACCGCCCGACCGGCCAGTTCGTCGTCCGGCAGCACGCACGGCAGGTTGTCCGGGCTGGTGGCGTTGAGCAGCACCACCGGGCCGCCCAGGATGGCCGGCGGCACGGTCAGCCGGCGGGTGGCCATCGCGGCGTAGATCACCCCGTCGACCTGCCGGTCCAGCATGGCTTCGATCGCGTACCGCTCGAACTCGGCGTCGCCCTGCGTCTCGGTGATCAGCAGTACGTGGTCGCGCTCCCGGGCGGCGTCCAGCGCCCCCCGGATCAACCCACCGGCAAAACGGGTAGTTGCCACGATGTCGGATACGAAGGCAATCGTGGCGGTTTTCCTGGTCCGTAGGCTTCGTGCGGCGACGTTCGGGCGGTAGCCTAGTTCTTTGGCGGCGGCGAAGACCCGCTGGTGCGCCTCGACGGAGAGGCGCGTTCCCTCCCGTCCGTTCAGCACCATCGACGCGGCGGTCTTGGACAGGCCGGCTCGGCGGGCGACATCGGCCAAGGTGGCCCGGTTTCGCGCCGTTGCTCCTCTTGATGAGGGTTCACTGTCCACCGCACTGCCTCCGCCGGTCATGCCCATGCTCCATCATGCGATGCCGCCCCGGGTCCGGGGCAGGCGGGTTGACCCGCCACCTGTGAACGAGCCGTTTCCGGACCGTTGCCAACTGGTCCTTGACAGCAACGAGCTTCGCGCAGCATGCTCTGCTAAATCAGTTTAGCTGGACTATCCGCCCAGGCCACTCGCGGGCGGAACCCCAGCGCGACGGTGCACCGCAGCCGTCGCAGGCGAAAACATCACGAACCGCTGCGCCGCGTGGGATCGGCGGGGCGGCGACAACTCAAGGAGTCCCGAGATGCGTAGATATGCGCGGAAGCTCCACGCCGGTCGCCCGGCGCTGGCGCTGGCGCCGCTGATGGCGGCCACCCTTGCCGTCACCGCCTGCTCGGCCCCGGGTGCCGACCCGGTCACCGAGGACGGCGGTGACACCGAGGTCAGCACCGAACTGGGCAGCGACCCGATCACCCTGGAGATGTACGCCGAGACCGGCTTCCCGCTGGCCAAGGCGCTCGCCGACGAGTTCAGCAACCAGTACCCGAACGTCACGTTCAACGTGCGCGAGGACCAGTTCACCGTCATCGTCGAGAACGCCCCCCGGGTGCTGGCCGGCGACAACGCGCCGGACATCATCCGGCTGCCCACCATGATCGACCTGGTCTCCGACGGCCTGCTGAAGAACCTCGACCCCTACTTCGACGCGTACGGCTGGGACAGCTTCCCCGCCTCGCAGCTGGAGCAGCTGCGGATCTCCGACGACGGCACCCGGGGCAGCGGCTCGCTCTACGGCATGGGCCTCGGCTACAGCGTCACCGGCGTGTTCTACAACAAGGAACTCGCCGAGCAGGTCGGGATGACCGAGCCGCCGGCGACCATCGCCGAGTTCGAGGAGCTGCTCGCCGCGGCCAAGGACGCCGGCATCCAGCCGATCATGCAGTTCAACCAGGACACCGCCGGAATCAACTTCCCGCACCAGGCGCTGCAGAACCAGTACGGCGACCCGCAGGAGATCGCCGACTGGATCTTCCAGAAGGAAGGCGCCACCTTCGACACGCCGGCCGCGCTCAAGGCCACCCAGACCATCGAGAAGTGGGCCCAGGCCGGCTACTTCCCGGCGGACGCCAACGCCATCGACTACACCGCGATGATGGGCCAGTTCCAGGAGGGCAACGGCCTGTTCATGTTCAACGGTGACTGGGAGTCCGGCAACCTGGACACCAACATGCCGGGCGAGGTCGGCTTCTTCCTGTTCCCGGGGGAGACCGCGGGCGCCTCGCACGTGGCGATGTCCGCCCCGAACACCTTCGGGGTCGGCGCCAAGGCGAAGAACCCCGACGCCGCCGCCTTCTTCCTGAACTGGGTGCACACCAACGAGAAGGCCCGGGAGATCTCGGTGCAGGTCGGTGGCTCCAGCCCCGGCGGCCCGGCCGATCTCGAGGTGCCGACCGCGGCCGAGGGCACCGTCCTCGCCCAGACCCTCGCCGCCAGCGGGCAGCTGGCCGAGGAGAACGGCGCGGTGGACTTCACCGCCAACGCGACCGGCTCGATCTTCGCCTCGGCGATCACCCCGGAGCTGCAGAAGCTGATCGTCGGCGAGCAGACCCCGGAGGGGTACGTGCAGGCGGTCCAGGCCCAGTACGAAGAGGAACTGTCTCGATGACGCTGCCCGCTACCGGCAGCACGTCACCCGCGCGGGCCCACCGGAACCGGTGGGCCCGTTCGGGCCGCTGGTCCGGCTGGTTGTGGGTGGTGCCGGCCCTGGTGATGTACGTGGTCTTCGTGGTCCGCCCGTTGACGCTGACCTTCCAGTACTCGCTCTACGACTGGAACGGCATCGGCGTCGCGCGGTGGGCCGGGCTGGACAACTACCTCACCGTCTTCACCGACTCCGACCTGCTGAAGATCATCGGGAACGCGTTCGTGCTGATCATCTTCTTCAGTTTCGTCCCGGTCGGGGTCGGGTTGCTGGTGGCCAGCCTGGTCCGGCGGATGGCCACCGGCCTGTTCGGCACCGCCGTACGGACGATTCTGTTTCTCCCGCAGGTCATCCCGCTGGTCGCCGCCGGCATCGCGTGGAGCTGGCTGCTCTCGTCGTCCGGCGTGGTCAACCAGGCGTTGCGCGCCGTCGGCCTGGGCGGGCTGGCCCGGCCGTGGCTCGGTGACTTCGACACCGCCCTGCCGTCGGTCGGCATGATCGGCGCCTGGGTCTCCCTCGGCCTGTGCACCATCCTGCTGATCACCGGCATCGGCAAGATCGATCCGAGCCTGTACGAGGCGGCCCGGATGGACGGCGCCGGCCCGGTCCGGGAATTCGTCGCGGTCACCCTGCCCGGCCTGCGCCGCGAGATCGGCGTCTGCCTGACCGTGACCGTCATCGCCGCGCTGGCCAGCTTCGACATCGTCTACATCTCCACCAGCGGCGGGCCCGGATACCAGACCACCGTGCCGGGCCTGGAGATCTACCGGCTGGCGTTCGCCCAGCGGCAGGTCGGTCTCGCCTCCGCGCTGGCCATCGTGCTGATGGCGCTGGTGCTGCTCTGCGTACTGCCGATCCAGCGTCTGACCCGGGAGGAGAAGGGATGAGGCTCAGTCGCAGTGAGCAGGTGACCGGACGGGTCTTCCTGATCCTGCTGGTCCTGGTCACCCTGCTGCCGTTCGTGAGCATGCTGTCGGCGGCGCTGCAACCCCGCGGCACGGTGCCGACCGGGCTGACCTGGCCGTCCGACCCGCAGTGGGGCAACTTCGCCGACGCCTTCACCGTGGCCAACATGGGCGCGCTGCTCAAGTCCAGCGGCCTGATCGTCGCCGGGGTGGTGCCGGTCGCCGTGGTGATCGCCACCATGGCCGGCTTCGGCCTCGGTCACCTGAAGATCCCCGGCGCCCGGTTCGTCTTCGTCTTCTTCCTGCTCGGCCTGACCATGCCGTTCGAGGCGGTGATCACTCCGCTCTACTACCAGATCCAGGACTTCGGTCTGCTGAACACCCGGTGGGCGATCATCCTGCCGCTGATCGGGCTCTTCATGCCGTTCGGCGTGTTCTGGATGCGGACCCACTTCATCAACGTGCCGGCCGAGTTGTCCGAGGCCGCCCGGGTCGACGGCAGCAGCACCTGGCAGCTGTTCTGGCGGATCCACCTGCCGCTGGCCCGGCCGGCGATCGCCTCGCTGACCATCCTGCTGTTCCTCTGGACGTGGAACCAGTTCCTGCTGGCCATCGTGCTCGTCGACGACGGCACCAAGCGGACCATGGCCGGCGCGCTCGGCGCCTTCCAGGGGCAGTGGGGCACCGACCAGGTGCTGCTGTGCGCCGGGTCGCTGCTGATCCTCACCCCGACGCTGATCGTCTTCCTGATCTTCCAGCGTCAGTTCATCAAGGCCCTGCTGCAGGGCTCGGTGAAGGGGTGACCGTGTCCAACGATCCGATCGTCCATGGCGACGTCGCCGACGGCTTCGGCCGGGTCGCCGACGTGTTCCGGGACAACTTCGCCACCCGGGGCGAGGTCGGCGCCGGCCTGGCCGTCTACGTCGACGGCCGCCCGGTGGTCGACCTGTACGGCGGGCTCGCCGATCCGCGTACCGGCCGGGTCTGGCAGCGGGACACCCCGGCGGTGGTCTTCTCCTGCACCAAGGGCATCCTGGCGGTCTGCGCCTATCTGCTGGTGCAGTCCGGCCGGTTGGACCTGGCCGCCCCGGTCACCCGCTACTGGCCCGGGTTCGGTCGCAACGGCAAGGCCGACATCGTGGTCCGTGACCTGTTCACCCACCGGGCCGGCCTGCCGGCGCTGGACCGTGACCTGACCCGGGAACAGGTGCTGGCCTGGGATCCGGTGATCGCCGCGATCGAGGAGCAGACTCCGCTGTGGCAGCCGGGCACGGCGTACACGTACCACGCGCTGACCTACGGCTGGCTGGTCGGCGAAGTGATCCGGCGGATCACCGGCGTACCGGTGGGGGAGTTCTTCCGCGACACCCTGGCCGGGCCGCTCGGCCTGCGGACCTGGATCGGGCTGCCGGCCGCCGAGTGCGACAGCGTCGCCTGGACGCTGGCTCCGCCGGACAACCCGGTCAGCTACCCGGACCGGGTCAGCGAGCGGTCGTTGACCATGGGCGGCGCGTTCGACTTCCCGGCGGACGCCGCCGGCCTGGTCAGCTTCAACGACCCGGCCGTCCAGGCGGCCGAGGTCCCCGGGGCCGGTGGGGTGAGCTCCGCCGCCGGCCTGGCCCGGCTGTACGCCGCCTGCGTCGCGCCGGTGGCCGGACCACCGCTGCTGACCACCGCCTCGGTGGACGACGCGGTGGTGGTGCGTTCGCAGGGCCGGCAGCGGTTCGGCGGCCCGGACGCCGGGCAGCGCTGGGGAACCGGATTCCTGCTCGGGTCGCCCCGAATCCGCCCGATGCTCGGCGACCGCAGCTTCGGTCACGACGGGGCGGGCGGGCATCTGGGCTTCGCCGACGACCGCTACCGGGTCGGGTTCGGGTACGTGCTGAACCAGATGGGGGCGGCGGACGACGACCGGGCCAACCGGCTGACGGCCGCGTTGCGGGACTGCCTGGACTGAGGGCTCCGACCGGATATTTCCCCGTCGGGGCTCGGAGCGAGCATCCCCCGTCCCACCAGCAACAACCATATGTCCAGTTGATTTCCGGCACGTATCTTGACATGGCCCGATCATGACGAGCATGCTCAGCTAAATCAGTTTAGCGTCGATCTACTCGCTCAGCTTGACTGCCGGTCCCCCTCTCTGCGAACCCCCACCCGCAGGCCTGGCTGGGCACACGCGCTCGCGCGGGAAGGAAGGACGCATGACCCTCCGCAAGAAGGCGGTTGCCCTGCTCGCCGCAGCCGCGGTGCTGAGCACCGCCGGGGCGGCGAACGCCCAGGGCGGCGACGGCGGCGGCATCACCACCGGCATCCAGAGCATCACCCCGATCACCGAGGTCTACACGTACGGTCAGCGGGTCTCCGCCGTGGCGGTCGAGTACGGCGAGATCGTCAACCCCGACTCGATCGACCCGAGCACGTACACCGTGTCGGACACCGTGTACAACTTCCGGTTCAACCCGATCGAGGACCTGACCAAGATGGCCGATCGGACCATCACCAACGTCTACACAAACAGCCGGGCGCACACCCGGTTCGACCAGCGGTCGGTCACCGGACGCTACGTGATCATCGAACTCGACCCGGCCGATGTGGGCGGCTGGACCGTGATCGTCTCGAAGTGCCCGACCTTCCTGTGCACGGTGAAGGTCAACCCGGATCTGCCGACCACGCTGACCCAGCGCAAGCGGATCCACGCCAAGCCGGGCAACGGCAACGGTCTGGGGCCGGTGCTCGCACCGGGCACCCCGCACCGGGTCCGGGCGATGACCGAGGAGCCGGTGAACCTGTTGGTCGACGAGTTCGCCTACGACTCGTACCTGAGTGGCGGCATGGTGCTGCCGTACCACTACCACCTGCCGAAGAACTACGACCCGGCAAGGCGGTATCCGCTGATGGTCGTGCTGCCCGGCCACGGGATGGGCTTCGACGGGGGCAACACCGGGGTACAGATCGCGGCGGACATTCCCGCGGTGGCCTGGCTGGAGCGTAAGTGGACCGGCAGCGACGAGGACGTGATCGTGCTCGCCCCGCAAAACCAGCGGGTCGGTGCGGCGGCCGAGGCCGCGCTGCTGATCAAGCTGATCGACGAGTTCGTCGACGAGTACAGCGTCGACTCCACCCGGATCTACACCACCACCGTCTCCTACGGATCGCAGCTGGCCTGGGCGGCGTTCGAGCAGCGGCCCGACCTGTTCGCCGCCGGTCTGATCACCGGTGGGTTCCAGATCAACGAGGAGCAGGCCGCCGCGGTGGCTGAGGCGGAGATGCCGGTGTACGTCACCCACGGCGTCAACGACCACCTGCTGAACATCTCGCTGGGGCGCAACTCCCGCGACGCGCTGCAGACAGCGCACGCGGCGCAGGGCAAGAGCGAGCAGGAGATCGCCGACCTGGTGCGCTACACCGAGTACGGCAACGACGCGTTCTCGCTGCCCGACTACCACGCCGCCTACGGTCCGACGTACGAGGACCGCAGCATTTTGAAGTGGCTGCTCAGCCAGCGCAACGACAGCGCCTCCTGAGCCGACGGACCCGGCTCCGGGTAACCGGATCCGGGTCGGTCTGACCACCGTCCGACCGTGAGCCCGTCGGAGGATCGCCGAATCCTCCGACGGGCTCACGCGTGTCTCCGGCCGCCAGCCCTGGCTCCACGGTCCGGCAACCTCTCGAAACGGTTCGAGTGCCCTTGTTATCGCAAACAAGCGATGGCTGGTCGAAGGTGCTCGGCGGGTCGATCGGCAGTGAGGGTGCCGCAGCTTCCCATTCACATCGTTACAATCCGCCAATGATAGACCTGGTTGTCTCGATGTATTGATGGTGTTAGCGATAACACCTATGCTCCTGCTGTGGGGCGCGGGGCGCGTCCCACCTGCTTGCACCGGCCTTGTCGGGAGTCAGCCGGGTGTGCTGGCCAGCAGCGTTCCCGCCTTTCGAGCCGGGCCTCGGGCGCCGGGCGTCGCGGGCCGGGCGAGGCCACCTCGGTGAAGCGTCCCCGGGCCACGCCGTGCGACGCGGCTGCCCGGCGGTGCCGGTGCCCTGCAGGCGTCGGCCACGGTGCCCAGCCCGCACCGTGGCCGACGCCGCCATCCCAACCTGTGTCACAAACGAGCAGCGCTGCTCGCGGCGGCCGGTGGCCTGGTCGCCTCGGCGGCTACCGTGGTCCTGCCCGCAACCGCCGCCGCAGCAGCCGGGTGCTCTGTGGACTACGCCGTGTCGTCCCAGTGGCCCGGCGAATTCGACGCCAACGTCACCGTCAACAACCTCGGTGCTCCGATCGACGGCTGGACCCACACCTGGTCGTTCGGCGCAGGCCAGACCGTGACCCAGGCGTGGAACACGACGCTGACCAAGAGCTCCAAGGCGTCGCCGCTGGAGGTGACCGCCTACACCGGTGACGGGAAGACAACCCTGGTGATCCCGCCCACTCAGGGCAGCGGGCGCCGGTGCGGGTCCCCGCCCGCACCGGCATCCCGACCCCGACGGTGCCGGCCGGCACCGGACACGTCGGCCGGTGCCGGTTACTGTCCGATCCGGCCCCGACCTGCCAGTCTGGAGACAGTGAAGGGCAGCGATCGGGCCGGGAGGCGGTCATGGCGGTCAACGACAGTGCGGATCGACCGGGGTCGACCGACCGGGGCTACCCGGCGTCGGTCTCGCGGGCCACGTTGTTCTGGTACGCGTTCGCGTCGACCCTGCTCGTCGGCTGGTTCCTGTTCGGCTGGCTGGTGCTGCGTCAGGGCTTCGTCGACTCGGTCGGTGAGGCACTCGGCACCGGATCCGCGCTGCTGCTCACGGTGTCGGTGATCGAGGCGGCTCGCCGGCACCGGCACGACGGCCGGCCCACGGGCTGACGGCTCCGGGCGTACCGACCGGGGCCGCCGCGCGGTCCGGGCCGACCGCCGTGGCAGGCCGCCGCGCGGTCAGTCAGTCGTGCACCACCGCGGCGGTCACCCGCTGCAACGCGAAGGTGTGCAGCGTCTCGGTCCGCTCGTCCTCGGCCCGCAGGTAACCCGCGCCGATCGACACCGGACGGACCAGCCGGGAAGCGGCGGCACCGTGCGCGTCCACGTAGCCCACCCAGACCAGCGCCTTGTCCCGTACCGCCTGCTGCAGCACGGCCAGCGCCTGCGAGTGCGCCTGCACCGCGGCCAACCCGTCGACCGCCTGCCCGGCCGCCGCCCGGACCGGACCGGGCGCGCGCCGTACCGCACGGGCCGCCGCCTCACCCCGGCGAAGCTGCTCGACCAGACCGCTGATCCGGGGGGCGGTCAGCTTCGGCGCGGCCAGCGGATCGACCGACCGCAACGTCACCGGATGCCGCACCGGTGCCCGCCGGGCCCGGGGCCGGCCAGTGCGCAGTGCGGCCCCGGTGCCGTCCTCCGGCACCGGGGCGTAGCCGGCCTGCCGCAGCGCCTCCAGCATCCGGCCGGCGGGCACCACGCTGACCAGCACCGTCGGCGCCAGCCGACGCAGCGACAGGGCAGCCAGCCGGCGGTCCGCCAGCACCGTGGCCAGCAACGCCTCGTCGTCGCTGCGCAGATAACCGCCGGCCGATCCAGCGCGCAACCCGCCATGGGTACGCGCCGAGTCGTCGATCAGGTAGGTGAGGCCCTGCGGCACCGGGGTGCGGGACCGCCGGGCGAACAACTCATGCAGCTCGGCCGCCTGGTAGCCGGCGTCCAACGCCCGACGCACACTCGCCGGCGTGACCCGGTGCACACTGGCCGCCCCGGTCGACTCCAACTCGGCAACCAGCTCCAACTCGGCAGCCAGGGTCGGCTCCGGTGGACCGGGCACCACCACGGTCAGATCGGCCTGCACCAGGACGTGGTCCACCGGGGACGGCAGCAGGTCGTCCAGCGCGCGTTCCACCGTCGACGCCGCACCTCGATGCTCCCGTTCGGTAACCCGTACGCCGAGCGGATCGTCGTCGGCCGCGATGTCCCGACCGTCCCGGCCCTCCCCGGCGAGCAGCGAGCGGCCGTACCCGGTCAACACGCCCAGCCCGGTGACGCCCAGTTGAGCTGCCTCGTCGAGGACCTCGCGGTGCAGCTCGTCGCGGCCCCGGCTGCGCCGCGGCGCCTGCCAGGCGAGCAGCGTGAGCACTTCGTCGGCGGTCGGGGCGGCCCCCGGCGGCAGCGCGGCCAGCACCCCGAGCACGGTACGGCGAACCGTCGGCGCGCCGGCCCGCTCCACGTCGGTCGACAGGGCGGTGATCGGCCGGTCCCGGTCGTCCCGGCGGCCGATCAGCCCGGCCCGCCGGGTCATCGCCAGCCACGCCCCGGCCAGCCGCTCCCACCGCCGGGCCACCGGCTCGTTGATCCACTGGTCGTAGCTGCCGGTCGGCAGGATCTGCTGGTCGACGGCGGTGCGACTCGCCGTGGCGGGCAGTTCGGCGGCACCGAGCAGCCCGGCGGCGTACCCGATCTCGATCAGCAGCCCGGCCAGCGACTCGCTGACCCCACCTGCGCGGGCCAACCGGCGCAGCTCCCGCACCCCGATCCCGCCGGTACGCAGCAGCGGCGCCGGCTCGGCGGCCAACGCCTCCAGCAGCGCGCCGGCCAGCCGGACCAGCTCCATCGCCTGCCCGGCACCGGTCGAGTCAACCGCCTTCGGATCGCGTTCGGCGGAACCGGCCGCAGGCGGGTCGGGGCGCAGCGTGCCGAGCGGCCCGGTGTCCCGACGCAGCAACAGCCCGACCTCGCGGGGCAACTCCACGGCCTGGCTGCCGGCCGTCGCCGGCTCGTCGGTGACCACCGCCAGCAGGCCGGCCTCGACCAGCCAACGGACCGGGCTCACCCCGTCGCCTGGACCCAGGGCGGCCGGGGCAGCAGTGGCGGGGGCCTCGCGGGCCTGAGTACCGGCGGCCGGGCCGGCAGCGGCGGTAGTCACCGTGCCGAGCGGCGGACCGGCGGCGAGCCGGTCGAGCACCGCCCGGGCCGACGGCGGGGCGCTGAGCAACGTCCGGCGCAACGCGGCCGGGTCGGCGCACCGTCGCGCCACCCGGTCGTCCAGGTCGGCGGCGGGCCGGCCCAGCCCCGCCGGGTACGGCGAACTCGCCTCGTCCACCCCGCCGGCCACCCGGAACCGCCCGGCCGACCCGTACAGCAGGCAACGGGCCAGCAGCCGGTCCACCGCCGCGCGGACCTGAGCCGCAGTCGCCCCGCTGCCCGGCGCGGTGGCCATCGCCAGCACCGCGTCCAGTTCGACGGCGGCGTCGGCCGAACCGGCCCCGGCCGACGGTTCCCGGCACAGCCGCGCGGCGTCAAGGATCCGCAGGGTGAACTCGTCGAGGTCGTCGAGCGCGCGGGCAGCGGATACCCGCGACTGGGCCCGGGCGGCCAGCGTGGCGATGTCGGTCGGCGCCGGCACCACCAGATCCGGACGCAGGCGCAGCAGGTCACCCAGCTCCGCGTCGGAGCGGGAACGCAGGTGGTCGGCGAGTGTGTTGGCCATGGTTGTTCCACGCTAGCCCGCCGGACGCCCCAGGTGGCCTCGGCCGTCCGGAGCAGATGCGCCGGCTCGGGAGTCGCCCGCATAGGCTCACTCTTCGGCCGCCACCCGGCCGGCCACCCGCCGGCCGGACCCACCCGTCGTGGCGGGCGTGACGAGGGAGGGACTCGCGCATGTCGCCGGTGGTCGGATTCGACCTGGACATGACATTGATCGACTCGCGGCCGGGGGTCGCCGCCACCTACCGGGCGTTGACCGAGCTCACCGGGGTGCAGGTGGACGCCGAGGTCGCGGTGTCCCGGCTCGGCCCGCCGCTGCGCCACGAGATCAGCCAGTGGTTTCCGGCCAACCAGGTCGATGCCGCGGTCGAGCAGTTCCGGTCGCTCTACCCCCGCTACGCGGTCGATCCGACCCTGCCGATGCCCGGGGCGGTCGCCGCGCTCGAACTGGTCCGGGAGCGGGGTGGGCGGGTGGTGGTGGTCACCTCGAAGCTCGGCCGGCTGGCTCGCCTGCATCTGGACCATCTGAGGCTGCCGGCGGACGAGGTCGCCGGGGACCTGTTCGCCGAGGGCAAGGCGGTCGCCCTGCGCGAGTACGCCGTACAGCTGTATGTGGGTGACCACACGGCGGACATGGTGGCCGCGCGGACCGCCGGGATCCCGGGTCTCGGGGTGGCCTCCGGCCCCTGTTCGGCGGCTGAGCTGCGGTCCACCGGAGCGGCTGCGGTGATTGACGACCTGACCGGATTCCCGGCGGCGGCCGACGCACTGCTCCGGCTAGCCTGGTGAGGTCAATCCTGCGAGTGAAGTCGAGGTCAGTGGTGCCGACGGGTCGAGTGAAATGGTACGACGCGGGAAAGGGGTACGGATTCGTCACCAGTGACGAGGGTGGCGACGTGTTCCTGCCCAAGGGTGCGTTGCCGGCTGGCGTCACCGACCTCAAGTCCGGGCAACGGGTGGAGTTCGGGGTGGTGGACAGCCGGCGCGGCGCGCAGGCGCTCGGCGTACAGCTGCTGGAGGCCCCGCCGTCCGTCGCCGAGCTGCGTCGGCGACCGCCGGAGGAGCTGCACGGACTGGTCGAAGACATGATCAAGGTGCTGGAGGCCAAGGTCCAGCCGGACCTGCGGCGGGGCCGGTTCCCGGACCGCAAGACGGCGCAGACCGTGGCCCAGCTGGTGCACGCGGTCGCCCGCGAACTGGAGGTCTGACCCACGGTCGCGGTCCCCGGATCGCAGTGGGCGATTCTCTACCGCCGCCGTAGCTGGTCGTCGGGCGGTGGCGCGAGCAGCCCTGCCGTAGGTGGGGTGAGCCCGTGCGCCGCCGCCCGGTCCAGTAGCGCGGCGACCGCCGCGTACCCGTCGGCACCGAGGTCGGCGGTGAATCCGTTGACGTACAGCCCGATGTGCCGGTCCACCACGTCCGGCTCCATCTCCTGTGCGTGGGCCAGCACGTAGTCCCGGGAGGCGCCCGGATCGGCCCAGGCCAGTCGGACCGACTCGCGTACCCAGCCGGTAGCCTGCGCCGGGTCGACGACGCCCCGTCGGGCCAGGATCGCGCCCAACGGGATCGGCAGCCCGGTGTCCGACTCCCACCACGCTCCGAGGTCGACCAGCGCGGTGAGCCCGTACCGCTGGTAGGTGAACCGCGCTTCGTGGATCACCAGGCCGGCGTCGTACCGGCCGGCGGCGACGCCGGGCATGATCTCGTGGAACGGCACGACCTCGATCCGGGCCGGCGGCCGACCCGCCGACCAGAGCCGGAACAGCAGGTACGCGGTGGTCCGCGCACCGGGTACGGCGACAGTCGCCCCGGTCAGGTCGCCGGCCGCCCAGCGGCCCTCCCCGGCCGTACCGCCGGTCAGCAGCAGCGGGCCGCAGCCCCGGCCCAACGCACCCCCACAGGGCAGCAGGTGGTAGTCCGGCAGCAGCCAGGGCAACGCGGCGAAACTGACCTTGACCAGGTCGAACTCGCCGCGTTCGGCGGCGGAGTTGGTGACGTCCACGTCGGCGTAGCGGACGGCGACCGGCGGGGCGTCCGGCACCAGCCCGTGCACCAGGGCGTGGAAGACGAACGTGTCGTTGGGGCAGGGGGAGAAAGCCAGCCGGAGGGTCACGTCAGCCACGGTAGTCGGCGCTGCGGCTGGTCAGCGCGCTGGCCGCCGTGGTCAGCGCGGCCAGCGCCGACGGGATCCGCCAGCCGGCCCGGTCGCGCGGGCCGACCGGGTTGGAGATGGTACGCAGCTCTGCGAAGGGCAGCCCGGCCAGCTCGGCGGCGCAAGCCACCCCGTACCCCTCCATGGCCTCAGCCACCGCGTCGGGGTAACGGCCAGTGAGCGTCCCGGCGGTCGTCGCGGTGCCGGTCACGGTGTTCACCGTCAACACCGCGCCGTGTACGGCGTCCGGCAGCACCGTTCGCAGCCAGTTGGTGAGCGCGCCGTCGGCGGTGGCGACCGCGGTGCCGAAGCCGAGTTCGTCGATCGTCAGGAATCCATCCGGCGATTCGGCGCCGAGGTCGGCCGCGACGCTGCGGGTGGCGACGGCGGTCTGCCCGACGGCGATCCGGCCGGGGAATCCGCCGCCGATCCCCGCGCTGACCACCGCGTCGTACGGGCGTCCGCTGCTCGCCGCGAGTGCCAGCTGCCGGGTGGTCCCGGCGGCGGCGGCCGCCGAACCGACCCCGACCACCGCGACATCGACCGCTCGGTCGGCTGCGTCGCCCGTCGTGCCGCTACCGGCTGTGCTGCTGCCCGCCGTGTCGCCACCCGGGGCGATTGCGCGTCGAAGGGCGACCGCCTCGGCCTCGACCGCGGTCACGATCAGAATCCGCACCTGCCGCACCCTACCCACCGCGCCTTCCTGGACCTACCGGTCGCCGGGCAGGGTCGTTGCCCGGCGACTCGTCACCTGCCCGTGGGTCAGCTTCCGTTGTCCGGCCGGTCGGGTCGATCGTCCTCGGCCGCGCGGCGCAGCGTCGACGACGGGCGGTAGATGTGGAATCCGGGTGGCGTCGGATCGTCGTCGGCTTGGCCGTCGGCCCGGTCGTCGTCGCGGTGACCGGCGGGTGCGCCGGCGGCCGGGACGCCGACCGGCTCGGCACCGACCGGACCGGTGCCGCCCTGCCCAGCGCCGACCGGTGCCGGCGCCGCCGGCGTCGGCGGGGCGGGTCGCGGACGTGGCCGGATCCGGGCCGGGACGATCGACCGGCGGGCGCGTGGCGGAACAACCGTGCCGCCGTCGTCGGGTGAGCCGGCTTCGGGCGTACCGGGATCGGCGGGGCCAGGTTCGGGCGGGCCAGGTTCGGGCGTGTCTGGGACGTCGTCGGCTGCGTCGACCGGCCGGCCGTTGAGCCGGTCCTTGCGCTGCCGGCCGGCGACGATCATCGCACGGGCGGCGGCGAGGATGCCGAAGCCGGCCGCCGCGACGACACCGATCCGGCCGTCCACCGGGATAAGCCCGAACGCGCCACCAGCGACGAACGACAGCATCAGAATGGTCTCGGAGTGGGCGAATGCGCTGGCCCGCAGCCGTTCCGGCAGCCGCTCCTGGATGGTGGCGTCCACCGCGAGCTTCGCGATGCCGCTGATGATCGCGGTGACGAAACAGAACAGCGCCACCATCAGCAGCGAGAACTGCAGGGTGGCGAGTACGCCGACACCGGCCACGATCACCAGCCCGCTGGACTGCAGGGCGAGTGGACGGTTGATCCGCATCCGGCTGCCGATCGCGGTGGCGGCGAAGCTGCCGGCGGCCAGCGCCGCTCCGACCAACCCCAGCGCGCCCTCGTCGCCGAGCTGCCGACCGACGACCACGGTGGTCAGGTCGCCCGCCTTGATCGCGAAGGCGAGGAAGAGCAGCAGGAAGCCGTAGAGGCAGCGCAACGTGCCGCTGCCGACCAGGGTGGCGACCACCAGCCGGCTCCCGGTGAGGATCCGCTGCCGGTCAATGCCCCGCCGTATCCCGAACACCCGGAACGCCCGTGGCACCCGCTCGGCGGGCTCGGAGTCGGCCCGAGGCGGCAGCCGCAGCGCGATCACCATGCCGACCAGGAAGATCACCGACGCGACCCGCAGCGGCCACTGCGGCCCGAACCAGAACGCCGCCAGCCCCAGCGGTGCGACCAGCGCTCCGGCGATCGTGCCGTAGACGCTGGCCCTGGCCCCGGCCTGGGACAACCCAAGCCCGGCCGGCAGCAGCCGGGGCACGGCGGCGGAGCGGCCGACGCCGTACGCCCGGGACAGGGCTAGCACCCCGAACGCCGCCGGATACAGCCCGAACCCGTTCAGGTGGTCGGCGATCAACCAGGCCAGGAAGGCCCGGCCGAGCATGGTGGTGGCCAGCGCGTACCGCCGGCCGTGCCGGAAGTGGTCGAGCACCGGGCCGACCACTGGGGCCAGCAGCGCGAACGGAACCATCGTCACCAGCAGGTAGAGCGCCACGCTGCTGCGGGCCTCGCCGAGCGGCGCGCTGAAGAAGATGGTCCCGGCGAGCCCGATCGTGATCAGGGTGTCCCCGGCGCAGGAGGCAGCGTGCAGGTCGAACAGGCGCGACATGCCCGGCTCACCGCCCGCCCCGCGGTGGCGTACCTGCAGAACCTTGTGTCCGGCCCAGCGACCGCTGTGCGCCGTGCCGCGCAGCACCGCGCGGGTGCCGCGGAAGGCGGTCCCGGCCGTGTGCCCGAGCGAGCGAAACAGCCCCATGCGCCCATCCTCACCTATCCGCAGCCGTCCCGTCTCGGGCTGTGCCGGTTTTCGCGGTCGCGGGTCCAGGTCGGCGGGGGAGTGCCTGGCGACAACGAGTCGCTGTCGGCGGGGGAGTGCCTGTCGGCGGTGCCGGCCGGTAGGCAACAATGGGACGGTGACCAGGAGCACCGCTCGTGCCGCCCGCCTCGACTCGGTCTGCGCCAAAGCCGTCGACGTGGCGTACGCCGCGCTGACCGACGCGGTGGATCCCGCCGAGGTCGGCGAGCACCTGCAGGCAGTCGCCGAAGGCGACCGGCTGGTGACCCACCTCTTCGACTGCCATCTTGGCGGGTACCAGGGCTGGCGGTGGGCGGTCACCGTGACCCGGGTGTCCCGCAGCCGGCAGGTGACCGTCTGTGAGACGGTGCTGCTGCCCGGCCCGGACGCGTTGCTGGCACCGGGTTGGCTGCCCTGGCACGACCGGCTGCAGCCCGGTGACCTGGGCGTCGGTGACCTGCTGCCGACCTCGTTCGACGACGACCGGCTCGCGCCCGGTTACCTGCAGTCGGACGACCCGGCCGTCGAGGAGGTCTCCTGGGAGCTCGGGCTCGGCCGGAGCCGGGTGATGTCTCGTGAGGGCCGCGCCGACACCGCGCAGCGCTGGTATGACGGCGAACACGGCCCGCAGGCACCAATCTCGGTCGCCGCGCCGGACACGGCCCGCTGCGGCGCCTGCGGGTTTTACCTGATGCTGGCTGGGGCGCTGCGGCAGGCGTTCGGGGTGTGCGGCAACGTGTACGCACCGGACGACGGCCGGGTGGTGAGCGTGGACCACGGCTGCGGCGCGCACTCGGAGACGCTGACCGGCCCGGCGGTGACCCCGGTGGACGAGCTGCCCACGGTCTACGACGACGGCGAGGTCGAGACGGTCACGGTGCGTTCGGGTCCGGCCGGCGACTGACCTGGTCGGCGTGGCGCTGTCGCCGGTTGGCGTCGTGCCGCAGCATCACCGCGAGTCCAGGCAGCCCGAGCAGGAGACCGGCCAGGCAGGTCCAGAGCCAGTCGGTACGCCCGGTGTCGGCCAGCCAGTCTCGGGCGAGCAGGCAGACCAGCCCGGCGACGGCCCAGGCGATCATCCCGCCGACGGCGAACGGCACCATCGGTGGGTCCAGTGGTGCCGGTCGGGGTGCCCTCGGCAGCCGCACCGGGCCGGTCGGGGCGTCCGGCGGGGTCATCGGCGGCGAGTCGGGCACCCTACCAGGGTACGTCCCGGTTGATCGAGACCGCCGCGACGGGCCGGTCGACCCGGACGGCGGCTGAGTCGGCCATCGATGTCGCGGGACGTAACCGGATGGACCTTCGCTGGTAACAGCTGATCTGAGACGATGCGCGCAACCCAGTCAACCTGATGATCAGCTGTGAGGACCCATGGCGACAGTGCCGGCAGAGACGACCGGGTCGACTCCGGACCGCAGCCCACGTAACGCGTTCGACCGGTTCTTCGAAATCACCGCCCGCGGCTCCACCCCCGGCCGGGAGGCACGCGGCGGCCTGGCCACCTTCTTCACGATGGCGTACATCGTGGTGCTCAACCCGTTGATCCTGGGTAGCGCGGTCGACGGCGAGGGCGCCGCGCTGGCGATCCCGGCGATCGCCGCCGCGACCGCCCTGATCGCCGGGTTGATGACGCTGCTGATGGGGGTGGTCGCCCGGTTCCCGCTGGCGCTGGCCGCCGGTCTCGGGGTGAACGCCCTCGTCGCCTTCGAGATCGCACCGCAGATGACCTGGGCCGACGCGATGGGCCTGGTGGTCATCGAGGGCGTGATCATCCTGGTCTTGGTGCTGACCGGGCTACGTACCGCCGTCTTCCGGGCCGTGCCGACCCAGCTGAAGACCGCCATCGGGGTCGGCATCGGGCTGTTCCTCGCGTTGATCGGCTTCGTCAACGCCGGGTTCGTCACCGGTGGCACCGCGTCGCCGCCGCTCGGCCTGGGCGTCAACGGCATGATCGCCACCTGGCCGGCGTTCGTCTTCGTACTCGGCCTGCTGCTCACCCTGGTGCTGGTGGTCCGCAAGGTGCGAGGTGCGATCCTGATCGGCATCCTCGGCTCCACGGTGTTGGCCATCGTCGTCGAGGCGATCGGCGGGTTCGGGCCGGCCGGCGGCCCGGACGGCCGACCCGGCGGTTGGGCGTTGACCGTGCCGAGCCTGCCCGACCAGGTCGTCGGCCTGCCCGACCTGTCGCTGCTTGGCAACTTCTCCGTGCTGGGCGCGTGGGACTCGGCGACCTGGCTGATCGCCCTGATGTTCGTCTTCACCCTGCTGCTGACCGACTTCTTCGACACGATGGGCACCATGGTCGCGGTCGGTCAGGAGGGCGGCCTGCTCGACGCCGAGGGGATGCCGCCGAGGACCAGGGAGATCCTGGTCGTCGACTCGATCGCGGCGGCGGCGGGCGGCATGGCGAGTACGTCGAGCAACACCTCGTACATCGAAAGCGCCGCCGGGGTGGCGGAGGGCGCCCGGACCGGAGCGGCGAACCTGGTCACCGGCGGGTTGTTCCTACTGGCCGTCTTCCTGTCCCCGTTGGTCGAGGTGGTGCCGTTCGAGGCGGCGTCGACCGCGCTGGTGGTGGTCGGCTTCCTGATGCTGACCGCGGTACGCACCATCGACTGGACCGACTACGAGATCGCCATCCCGGCGTTCCTCACCATCGTGCTGATGCCGTTCACCTATTCGATCTCCAACGGGATCGGCGCGGGGGTGATCACCTTCGTGCTGATCAAGTTGGTGAAAGGCCGCGCGGCGCAGGTGCATCCGCTGCTGTACGGGGTGGCCGCGCTGTTCACCCTCTACTTCCTGCGGCATCCGCTGGAGTTGCTGATCGGCTGAGCCGACCGCCTCGTCGCAACGTCGGCCGTCACCGGCGGTACCCTGGTGCCGCCGGTGACGGTGGTCATAACGGCTGGTCGGTCGGCGTGTTCGTTAGTTAGGCTAACGAACGTGACGGAGTGGGCGGTGATGGGAGAGCAGCAGGTCACGGCCGCGCAACTGGCGACGTCCCTGCGCGATGCCATCACCCGACTCAACCGGCGGGTCCGACGGGCCCGGCCGGTCGGCGATCTGACGGTCACCCAGCTGTCCGCGCTCACCAGCCTCGAGCTGGTCGGTGCGATGACGCCGCGGGAGCTGGCCGACATCGAGCGGGTCCAACCGCCGACGATGACCAGGATCGTCGCCAAGCTCGAGGAGCGCGGACTGGTGCAACGCACCCCGCACCCGACCGACGGCCGCCAGGTGATCCTGTCGGCCACCGGGTCAGGCCGCGAGGTGATCGCCGGGTTTGAGCGGATACGTGACGAGTGGCTCGCCACCCGGCTCGCCGCGCTGAGCCCTGCCGAACGGGACACGTTACGGCAGGCGGCGGAGATCCTGCAGCAGGTCGCCCGCGGCTGACGCGACAGTCGCCACCGGGTCCGCTTCGTCCCACGTGGATGACGCGTACGATCCGAGGAGGCGCACCCCGAGTGCGGGCGACACTGAACACCACCTTCCAGTCCCTACAGGTCCGCAACTACCGGATCTTCGCAACCGGGCAGCTGATCAAGCTGATCGGTGTGTGGATGATGTTCATCGCGCAGGACTGGCTCGTCCTGCAGCTGTCGGACGACTCCGCCACCGCGCTCGGCGTGGTCGTCGCCCTCCAGTTCACCCCGGTGCTGGCGTTCACCCTGATCTTCGGCCGGCTCGCCGACCGCTACGACAAGCGGCTGCTGCTGTTCGTCGCCAACGCCATCTGGTGCGTGCTGGCCCTGGTGATGAGCGTGCTGGTGCTGACCGGCGTGGTGGCGCTCTGGCACGTCTTCGTCTTTGCCGGCCTGCTCGGCGTCGGCAACGCCCTGGAGACCCCGGTCCGGCAGGCGTTCGTCTCCGAACTGGTCGGGACCCCGCTGCTGCCCAATGCCCTCGCGTTGTCCTCGGCGACGTTCAACACCGCCCGGATCGTCGGCCCGGCCGTGGCCGGGCTGGCCATCGCGGCGTTCGACGTCGGGCCGGTCTTCCTGATCAGCGCGCTCGCGTCGACGGCCCCGCTGGTCGGACTGGTTCGGATGCGCTCCGGCGAACTGCACCGGGTCGGCCTGCCGGTCGGAGCGCAGCGGGACGCCGCCAAGGTGGTCGACGGGTTGCGCTACGTCGCCCGCCGCCCCGACCTGATGCTGCCGATGGCCCTGATGGCCGTGCTCGGCCTGTTGCTGTTCAACTTCCAGTTGACCCTCGCCGCGTTGGCCAAGACAGTGTTCGAGACCGGTGCGGCGTCGTTCGGGCTGTTCACCACGGCGCTCGCGGTCGGCGCGCTGGCCGGTGCCCTCGCTGCCAGCGGCCGACGCGACCGGCCGTCGGTCTACGTCGTGCTGGGCAGTGCGTTGACCTTCGCCGGCCTCGGCACCCTGGTCGGGCTGGCCCCGACGTACTGGCTGGTGGTGCTCCTGCTGCTGCCGACCGGATTCTTCATGGTCTACTTCGCACAGGCCGCCAACCAGCGGGTGCAGCTCGGCGTCGACCCGGCCTTCCGGGGCCGGGTGATGGCGCTGTGGGTGCTGGTCTTCCTGGGCACCAACCCGGTCGGCGCACCGATCATCGGCTGGGTCGCCGAGCGCTTCGGAGCCGGGGCCAGCATCTGGCTGGGCGGCCTGCTGTCCTTTCTGACCGCCGCCGCCGCGCTGGCCTGGCAGTTGCGGCGCACCGGCGGCCGACTGCGGCTGAGGTGGGCACCGATGCCCCGGCTCTACGTCCTGCCGGCCCGACCCGCGCCGGCCCATGCCGGAGCAGTCCGAGCCTGACCTGGAGCCTACTGCCCGGGGCCGAACGGTCCCCAGGCCGCTGGCGGCCGCCGACGGGTCAGGAGCTCGCGCGGTCGGCCGGGCCGCTACCGAACAGGACATCGTCCCAGCTCGGCAGTCGCTTGCGGGGCTTGCCGGAGCTGTCGGCCGGGGTCTCGGTGGCACCGGACGCGGCGCGCCGGGGCCGCAGCACCGCCAGGGACGGCACCGCCGGGACCTCCTTGGGCGCGTCGGCATCGTCGTCGAAGGCGGAACCCGCGCCGCCGCCGAGCAGGGCGGCGGCACCACCGGCCACCGGCCGCTGCCGGGGCGTCTCGGCGTTGGCCGCCGGCTCCAGGCCGCGACCGGCCGCCGAACCGAGCGGTCGGTCCAGCGAGGCGAGCAACGCGTCCCGCCCGGCCCGGATCGGGTCCCGGCTGGGTCGTGGCTGGTCACCCGGGGCAGCCGGGAGGCCGTGCCCACCCCGGCCCGGCTCGGCCCGCGACGGACCGGGCAGCGCGTGCCCGCCCCGCTCCGGCGCCGGCTCCTGACCGAGGATCTGGGTGGGCCGCTCGGTGCAGAGGTACTGCGCCATGTCGTCGTGCGGCGAGATCACCTGGCGGCTCTTGTCGAGCTCCCAGATGGCCTGGGCGGTGGCCTTGCCGGACGGCCAGGTGGCGATGATCCGCCAGGTGCCGTCGTCGCGCCGGTACGCGTCCCAGGAGATCTTCTCCGCGTCGATGCCGTGCTGGGCCAGCCGGCCGTCGACGACCTCGGCGAGCGGGGCACCCTTGTCGGAGTTCTTCAGCCTGGTACGCCGGGCGTGCTGGGCGAGCATGGCCCGCTCCTGCAGCACCGGTCCGGCGTAGCGCAGCACCCGGTCGACCGGCACTCCGGCGATCCGCGCGACGTCGTCGGCCGACTCGCCGGACCGGATCCGGGCCTGGATGTCCCGGGGAGACAGCGACGGCTGGGGATCACCGGGCTGGCTGGCCACCGTCAACGTGGTCGAGCTGTCCGGGTCCGCCTGCACGGCGGTGGAGACGCGGTCGTCAATCGGTAGGGCGAGCAGTCGGCCGACCTCGTCAGCGAGGACCAGGGCCTGACCGTCCTCGGAGAGGGCGACGAAGCGTACCGGGCGCATCGCGTTGCCTCCGTCCCGCTGAGCTGCCCCACGCCGCAAGGTCGACCCGCCCGCGACGTCCTCCGCACACGGTACGCCGATATGCCACCCGATGGGAGTAGGCCACGCCGGGCATGTCGAGTGAGCTGCCCCGATCCGTCCGGCTGGGCGGGTCGGTGGCGGACGGTGATCGAGCGTCGGCGATCACGGATGGTCAGCGGTTGATCGTCATCCTAGAGCAGACCGGCCGGTTCGGCGACAATCAACACCGAACCGGCCTTATCGCCCGATATGCCTCAGAGTCGCTCGATCACGAAGTCGACGCAGGCGGTCAACGCCTCGACGTCGGCCGGGTCGATCGCGGGGAACAGCGCCACCCGCAACTGGTTGCGGCCGAGCTTGCGGTACGGCTCGGTGTCCACGATGCCATTGGCCCGAAGTACCTTGGCGACCTGGGCGGCGTCCACTCCGTCGACGAAGTCGATGGTCGCCACCACGTTCGACCGCAGTGCCGGATCGGTGACGAACGGGGTGGCCACCGCGGACCGCTGAGCCCAGCCGTAGATCGCCGCCGCGCTCTCCGCCGTCCGCTTCGCCGCCCAGGCCAGCCCACCCTGGGCGTTCATCCAGTCGGTCTGCTCGGCGGCGAGGAAGATCGTCGCCAGTGCCGGGGTGTTGTAGGTCTGCTCCAACCGTGAGTTGTCGATCGCGGTCACCAGGTCCAGGAACGCCGGGATGTACCGGCCGGACGCCTTCACCTGGGCGGCCCGGTCCAGGGCAGCCGGCGACATCAGGGCCAGCCAGATGCCGCCGTCCGAGCCGAAGCACTTCTGCGGGGCGAAGTAGTAGACGTCGGTCTCGGTCGGGTCGACCTCCAGGCCACCGGCGCCGGACGTGGCGTCGACCAGCATCAGCGCGCCGTCGTCGGCCCCGGCGACCCGCCGGATCGGCACCGCGACCCCGGTGGAGGTCTCGTTGTGCGGCGTCGCGTAGACGTCGACGCCCGCCTCGGCGACCAGGGCCGGGGCGCTGCCCGGCTCGGCCTTGTGCACCGTCGGCTCGCCGAGGAACGGCGCGTCGCGTACCGCCTTGGCGAACTTGGCCCCGAACTCGCCGAAGCTGGCGAACTGCGCCCGGTCGCGGACCAGACCGAACGTGGCGAACTCCCAGAACGCCGTCGTACCGCCGTTGCCGAGAATCACCTCGTAGCCATCGGGCAGCGCGAAGAATTCGGCGATGCCGCGCCGCAGCCGGGCCACCTCGTCGCGGACGGTGCGCTGCCGGTGGGAGGTGCCCAGGTAGCTGGTGGCGACCTCGGACAGCGCCTCGACGGCTGCCGGGCGGACCTTCGACGGGCCGCAGCCGAACCTGCCGTCGGCGGGCTTGATCTCGTCTGGGATGCGGATGGTCGCAACGTCAGCCACGGTGGTCAGCAGTCCTTCCAGAGGCGCTACGGGTCGACCAATCCTTGCACCCGACCGGCTGGCCCCGGGGTGTGGTCCCACGTCTACGACTGAGGCGTGTCCCACATCCCCGGGCCGGTGCCGGTGGAATCCGTACCGGATCCGGACCGGTGCCGGATCAGACGTCGTGCGGGACCGCGTCCCAGCCGGCGACCTGCTGCGGTTTGCGCAGCTGCGGGCCGACGTACCGGGCGGACGGGCGGACCAGCCGCTTGAGCCGCTTCTGCTCCAGGATGTGAGCGCTCCAGCCGCCCATCCGGGCACAGGTGAACATCGAGGTGAACATGTGCGCCGGCACCTCGGCGAAGTCGAGCACCACCGCCGACCAGAATTCGACGTTGGTCGCCAGTACCCGGTCCGGCTTGCGGTTGTGCAGCTCCTCCAGAGCGGCCTTCTCCAGCGCCTCGGCCACCTCGTAGCGGGGCGCGCCGAGCTCCTTGGCGGTGCGGCGCAGCACCCGGGCGCGCGGGTCCTCGGCCCGGTACACCCGGTGACCGAACCCCATCAGCCGTTCGCCGCGGTCGAGCACGCCCTTGACGTACGACTCGGCGTCGCCGCTGCGCTCGACGCCCTCGATCATGTGCAGCACGCGGGACGGGGCACCACCGTGCAGCGGCCCGGAGAGCGCGCCGATGCCCGACGAGATGCAGGCGGCGGCGTCGGCTCCGGTGGAGGCGACCACCCGGGCGGTGAAGGTGGAGGCGTTCATGCCGTGTTCGGCGGCGGAAATGAAGTACGCGTCGACCGCCTTGACGTGCCGGGGATCGGGTTCGCCTCGCCACCGGCGCATGAACCGCTCGACGATGGTCTGCGCCTTGTCGATCTCCTTCTGCGGCACGGCCGGCAGACCGAGCCCGCGGGCCGACTGGGCGACGAACGACAACGCGGTGACCGACACCCGGGCCAGGTCAGCGCGGGCCTGCTCGTCGGAGATGTCGAGCAGCTGGGACAGCCCCCAGTACGGGGCGAGCATGGCGACCGCCGACTGCACGTCCACCCGGATGTCGCCGGAGTGCACCGGCACCGGGAACGGCTCGGCGGGCGGCAGACCCGGCCCGAACCGGCCGTCGACCAGCAGTGCCCAGACGTTGCCGAAGGAGACCTGTCCGATCAGATCCTCGATGTCGACGCCGCGGTACCGTAGGGCACCGCCCTCCTTGTCAGGCTCGGCGATTTCGGTCTCGAATGCGATCACACCTTCGAGACCCGGTTTGAAGTCGGACATGTGGCTCTCCTGGTGGGGATTTGGCGGTGCTGCCCGAGCGCCGGGTAGAACTGCTGCAGGCTGCCCTGAACGGCTTTCACTGACGTCCGTGTGCTGCGGTGACTGGTCGTTCGTGCCCGGTGGGTGACCGGTTGTTCGTGCCTGGTGGGTACCCAGCGTAAGTTCGGTGCCAGGGGTAGCCCTAGTTCAGGAGAGCGACGTGACCGGAGACACACCACGACCGAGTCTGCCGCGTCGTGACTATCGCGGTGCCCCGGAACTGCGTCGCCGCGACCTCGCCGTCGACTGGCACACCCAGTTCGCCCGGTGGTTCGCCGACGCGGTGGCGGCCGGGTTGCCCGAGCCTAATGCGATGGTGCTGGCCACGGCCGACGTCGATGGGCGACCGAGTACCCGGACGGTGCTGATGAAAGGGTACGACGAGACGGGAATCGTCTTCTTCACCAACTACCGGTCCCGCAAGGGCACCGAGGCCACCGCCAATCCCTCGGTCAGCCTGCTCTTTCCATGGTTCGCGATGTCCCGGCAGGTGGAGGTACGTGGGGTGGTGGCACCGGTCCCCCGGGCGCAGACCGAGGCGTACTTCGTCACCCGGCCCCGCGGCTCCCAGCTCGGCGCCTGGGCCAGCCCGCAGTCGCAGGTGGTGCCGAACCGGGCGGCGGTCGACGCCGGTTTGGCCGCCGCCCGGCGGCGGTTCCCGGAGCCGACCGTGGTGCCACCGCCGCCGCACTGGGGCGGCCTGCGGGTCACGCCGTGGACCGTCGAGTTCTGGCAGGGTCGGGCCGACCGGCTGCACGATCGGTTGCGGTACCGCCGGGATGCCGGCGGTGGCTGGTCGATCGAGCGGATCGCGCCGTAGCGCAACCTTTAATTTACTCTTAGCTATTGTGGATCATTGGTCGGCGGGTGACCCGCGAGCTGGTTTGAACCGTTATCGTCGCCGCATGGACAACGTCGATGCACGTCCGGGCCCGCCGTCCGGAGCGCAGTGGACGATCGCGGCGGACGGGCACGAGGCCGTCGTGGTCGAGGTGGGTGGCGGGCTGCGGGCGTACCGCGCCGGTGGGGTCGACTACGTTGACGGGTACGCCGAGGACGAGCTCTGTGTCGGCAGTGCCGGCCAGGTCCTGGCTCCGTGGCCGAACCGGATCCGCGACGGCCGCTACACCTTCGCCGAGGTCACCCGGCAGCTGCACCTGTCCGAGCCGGACCGGCACACCGCGCTGCACGGGCTGGTCTGCTGGCTGCCCTGGCAACTGATCAGCAAGACAGCGGACGAAGTGGTGGTCGGCTGCACCCTCTTCCCACAACCCGGCTACCCGTGGTCGCTGGTGCTGCGTACCCGCTGGGCGGTCGGCGCCGACGGACTGCGGGTGACCCATCAGGTGACCAACGCCAGCGCCGAGCCGGCACCGTTCGGGCTCGGGGCCCATCCGTACCTGCGGCTGCCGGACACCGCCGTCGACGACCTGACCCTGCACCTGCCGGCCCGCAGCCGGCTGCTGGTGGACGGCCGACTGCTGCCGATCGGTGCGGCCAAGGTAGCCGGTGGCGAGTACGACTTCACCAAGCCGCGGCGGATCGGTCCGGTGGTGCTGGACACCGCGTTCGGCGATCCTGACCGGGATTCTTCGGGCGGCTCCGCGGTCCGGTTGTCCAACCAGGATGGATCGGAAGGCGTGACGATCTGGGCCGATGCCGCCTTTGGCTGGTGGCAGTTGTTCAGCGGGGACACTCTGGCGGAGCCGCGCCACCGGCGGTCGGTGGCGGTCGAGCCGATGACCTGCCCGCCGGACGCGTTCCGGTCCGGGCGGGATCTGATCGTTCTGGCGCCGGCCGAGACCTGGCAGGCGAGCTGGGGCATCCGGGCAGGGCAGGAGCCGGCGGGACCGGGACCGGAGGGCCGGTGATGGAGTTCCGCGACGCGGTACGTCGGCGGCGGATGGTCCGCAACTACGATCCGGACCGCCCGGTACCGCCCGAGATCGTCAACCGGTTGCTGGAGCACGCCATTCACGCGCCGTCGGCCGGGTTCTCCCAGGGCTGGGCATTCCTGGTGCTGGACCGGCCGGACGACCGGGCGGCATTCTGGGCGGCGACCACCCCGGTGGCGGCGGACCCGGACACCGAGCGGCGCAGCCGCTGGCTGGCCGGCATGACCCAGGCGCCACTGATCATCGTCCCGCACGCCAACCGGTCGGCGTACCTGGACCGGTATGCCCAGCCGGACAAGGGTTGGACCGACCGCGACGAGGCGCGCTGGCCGGTGCCGTACTGGCACATCGACACCGGGTTCGCGGCGTTGCTGATGCTGCTGACCGCCGTGGACGAAGGGCTGGGAGCCTGCTTCTTCGGTATCCCGCCGGAGCGCACACCGAATTTCCGGGAGGCGTTCGGCGTGCCGGACGAGTTCGTCCCGATCGGTGCGATCACCGTCGGCTACCGGGCACCCGACACGCGTTCCCCGTCGCTGCGTCGCGGTCGCCGTCCGGTCGACGAGGTGGTTCATCGTGGCCGGTGGAACGGTTGACCGGGACCGGTTGCGGGCGGTGACGCTGCGGTACGGGCCACAGGATCGCTCCGATTGGTCGCGGCAGGTCGCTACGCTGGCAGACGTGCCGGCGTACGGTGGCGTCCGGCCGGCGGGTGGCGGTTCGACAGACAGACGGTTCGGTAGGCGACATGGGAGGAGCGCGCCGTCGTGATCTTCAAAGCGGTGCGGGACGGTCGTCCTTACCCTGAGCACGGTCTGACCCTGAAGCAGTGGGCGGAGATTCCGCCCCGCCCGCTGCGGCTCGATCAGCTGATCACCACCAAGCGGGAGCTGGCGCTGGACAAGCTGCTCGCCGAGGACTCGACGTTCTACGGCGACCTTTTCCCGCACGTGGTCCAGTGGAACGGCGGTCTCTACCTGGAGGACGGCCTGCACCGTGCCCTACGGGCCGCGCTTCAGCAGCGCAACCAGATTCACGCCCGGGTGTACCTGCTCATCCAGCAGCGGGTCGCCGGCTGATCTGCCGGCCCGGCCCTGCCTGCCGGCCCGATTCGTCCGCCGGGCGCGATGATCCGCCGGCCGGCTCCGGATGCGGTTGTCGTACCGGGGCCGTACGGTGAATCCAGACGTCCCGGCGGTGGGCCGGCGTCTGGTGAGGACGGTGATGTGGATGTCCCGTAGCGGCGATGTCAACACTCCTACTCGGGAATTTCCGGAATATCCCGACGGTACGCCGGAGCCGGTCGAGCCGGCTAAGCCGCCGGCGGAGTCCGGCGGACGTCGGCGCGGGCTGCTCGGGCTCGCCGCCATCGTCGGCCTGGTCGTGGTGCTGCTGCTGTCGACCCAGGCCGCCGGGTTGCTGCCGAACTGGCGCAACCCCTTCGCCCAACAGGAGACCGATCGCACCCAGCCGCCGGTGCTGCAGTCGATCCAGGATCTCAGCCGGTTCGTCGCGGCGGAGGGCAACTACCAGGTCGTCGTCGACCTCGAGCAGGACCGACGGTACGTGCCCGACTTCCTGCTTAACGAACGAACCCTGTTCGTCGGGGTCGGAACGGTCGAGGCATACGTCGATTTCGGGCAAATCGGCGAGGAAGCCATATCTGTCTCTGAGGATGGTTATTCGGCGCAAATCAAGTTGCCGGCCCCGCAGTTGACCGACGCGGATCTCAATCTCGACAACAGCTATGTCTTCGCCGAGGAGCGTGGCCTGCTCAACCGTCTCGGTGAGGTGTTCGGCGGTGACCCGAACCGGCGGCAGCAGGTCTACCGGTTGGCCGAGGACCGGATCACGGCCGCCGCCCGGGAGAGCGGGATCGCTGGGCGGGCCGAGGAGAACACCCGCAAGATGCTGACGGGGCTGCTGCGCTCTCTGGGATACGAGGAGATCTCAGTCACCTTTGTGACGCCATAGCCATTTTCGTAGGCTAGAACCGCCCGTGAAGGGTGATGATCCGCCGGACCGAATCATCCTTCGGTCCGGCGTTTTCTGTCCAGGGGTGGGCACTCGTTCCGCGTGGGGCGCGCTAGAGTGCAGTTGAGGGCCGGATCCGCGCGGGAAATGGCGGGCCAGAAAATGAAATTGACTCATGACTGGTACGGCGGCCTGACTGTGGTCAGTCTCTAATTCGGGGGTGCACCCATGGCGCGTTCGGTGCGCAACGACGAGGTCGAGGTCACTGTCCTTCTGCCGTGTCTGAACGAGGCGGAGACGCTGGAGGTGTGCATCCGCAAGGCCCGCCGGTCCCTCGATGAGCTCGGGGTCCGGGGCGAGGTCCTGGTCAGCGACAATGGCTCCACCGACGGCTCACAGGAAATCGCCGTGCGCGCCGGTGCCCGGGTGTCGCACGCCCCCATGCGCGGCTACGGCGGAGCGCTGATCAACGGCGTCGAGCAGGCCCGCGGTCGGTACGTCATCATGGCCGACGCCGACGACTCGTACGACCTTTCCGACCTTGGACCCTTCATTCATGAACTGCGGCGCGGTCGGGACGTGGTGATGGGGAACCGGTTCCGTGGCGGTATAGCCGACGGCGCGATGCCGTTTCTGCACCGCCATCTCGGCAACCCGGTGCTCTCCTGGCTGGGCCGTCGGCTGTTCAACCTGAACGTGGGTGATTTTCACTGTGGGATCCGTGGGTTCAACCGGGACCGGGTCCGGCAGTTGCAACTGTGCATGCCGGGCATGGAATTCGCCTCCGAACTGGTCGTCCGGGCCGCGCTCAACGGCTACGACATCACCGAGGTGCCGACCACCCTGCGCCCCGACGGCCGGAGCCGGCCGCCCCACCTGCGGACCTGGCGGGACGGCTGGCGTCACCTGCGGTTCCTGTTGGTGTTCGCCCCCCGGAAGATGCTGATCTGGCCCGGTGCGGTGCTGTTCACGGTCGGCCTGATCGGCACCGTCACGTTGGCCGTCGGCCCATTGGTCGTCGGCGGGATCGGTTTCGACGTCAGCACCCTCGTCTACACCTGTCTCGCCATGCTCGCGGGCGCACAGCTGCTGCTCTTCGGAGCGTTCGCGCTGATCTACGGCAGATACGAGGGCATCACCGACCTGCGACAGTCCGACCGGTGGAGCCGGTACGTCAGACTGGAGACCTGCACGGCCGGCGGGATCGCGTTGATCCTGCTGGGTCTGGCCGGCACCATCCTGGCGGTCGCCACCTGGGGTGCGACCGGCTTCGGCGCCCAGGACGCGAGTGACACCATGCGGGTAGTGCTGCCCTCCTCGACCGCGATCGGCCTCGGCGCGACACTGATCTTCGCCGGGCTCTTCTCCAGCCTGCTCAGCCTGCGGCGGGTCTCCGTCGCCGTGGCCGATCAGCAGATCTCGGAGCCCGGCCCGCTGGTCGTCAGCACCCACTGACCAGGACGGCCCGCCGATGCACGACACGGCCGGCGCGCGTCACGACAACGAACGGTTCCGCGGAGCACCATGACTGTCGAGACATCCCCGGCCGGCGCTGGCGAGCCGTCCGGCCGGGAGGTCGGTTCGCCCGGCCGGGCGTCAGGCTCGCAAGGCCGGACGGCATCGGGCCGGATCCCGGAGCAGGACAATCCGGACGGATCTCGTAGACCGGAGTCAGGGCCAGGGCCGGGTCGGCCCCGGGCCAGCCGGTTTTCGGCACTGGCCGGCCGGCCGGGGCTGCTCGCCGTACTGACCTGGCTGGTGGCCACACCGGTGGCGGTCGTGCTGCCGTCGGTGGCGCGCGCCGACCCTTTCACGGTGGCCGGTCGGGCGCTGCCGGTCGCCAGTGGCCTGCTGCTGGTCTGCCTCGGCGGACTGGCCGCTGCCGCCGTCGGGCGATGGCAGCCCACCGCGATGCCGGCACTGGCCGGAGTCAGCGCCGGCCTGGCCTCGGCCTGGCTGGCGCTGATCCTGCGGGCCGCGCTGTACGGCACCCCGTTCGGCTTCGGCGGCCTGTCCGGGGACATGCTGCGGATGACCGCCACCGCCACCCGGTACACGGTCACCGTGGCCAGCGCGGACACCACGGTGCCCGGGCTGCCGTCGGAGTACCCGCCGCTGTACGCCTGGTTGGTCGGCCGGGCGGCGGTGCTGCTCGACCAGCCGGCCTGGCGGTTGCTCGGTGACGCCGAGGTGCTGTTCGTCTCGGCGTCGGTGCTGGTCGGCTTCCTGCTGTGGCGCCGCCAGGTGGGGCCCTGGACAGCACTGGCGATCTCCTGCGTGGCGGTGCTGGCCTGGTCCGACCCGCGGAAGGCGTACGAGGTCCTCGCCTTGATGGTTTTCATCCCGTGGGTGCTGGAGACCTTCACCCGTCCGCCTCGCAGCCGGCTGCACTGGCTGGCCTGCGGGCTGCTCGGGGGTCTGCTGGTGGTGCTCTACCAGGCCTGGCTGGTCTACGCGGCGCTCGGCCTCGCGGTGATCGTCGGGTCGGCCTGGCGGGCCGAGCCGGACCGGTGGGCGTACCTGCGGCGGCTGCTGCTGGTCGCGGCGGTCGCCGCCGTCTCGTCGGCGTGGTACGTGCTGCCGTACCTGTGGGCGTTGACCACCGGCGGCGGCGGACAACTGGTTTCCGACCTGTTCGTGTCGCCGTACTATCTCGACGGTCTGCTGCCGTTCCTGGACCGGGGTGACTTGCCGCTGCGTGGCCTGCAGCTGACCGGCCTGGTGGGCTCGGTGTGGCTGATCCGGTCGACCTGGTGGGCCCGGCCGCTGCTGCTGATCGCCGCCGGTGCGTTCGCCTACCGACTGCTGTCGCTGGTGCGGTTCGTGCTGACCGGGCACACCGCCTTCGCGCACTACACGGCCCGGCTGTACGGCGTCGTACTGGCCGTCGCCGGGGTGCTGACCCTGGTGCACGCGGTGCCGCTGCTGCTGCGTCGGCTGCGGATCAGCCCGCCGGTCGGGCTGGCCGGCGTGCCACTGGCGGTGCTGCTGGCCTGGGCGGTGCCGGTCTACTCCACGACTTGGATGCCGGGCACCAACGGCTCCGGTTCGGGGTATGCGGCGGCCGCGCACGCCGAGCCGCTGCCCGGCGGCGGCCATCCCCGGTACGCGCCCGACACCGGCCGCGCCGACTGGTTCCCGGTCGAGCCGGTACGTCGAGCGGTCGAGCAGGTCACCGGGCCGGACCCGGACCGAGTCACCCTCAGCGTCGACGAACGGCTCTTCTCGTACCTGCCGTGGCCCGGTTACCTGAGCAACGACCGGACTGCGGCGGGCACCCTGTCCCGGTGGGACGAACGCCGGGCCGAGCTGCGCGATCTGGCCGACCAGGAGGACCCGGCGGCGTTCGCCGCCGAATCTGCGGCGACCGCGTTCGGCCCGATCGACGTCTTCGTCCTGACCCGGGACGGTGACGAGCTGATCTGGCGGGACCTGCGGTTCCATCGCGACCAGTTCGACCCGCGGTACTGGGTGGTCCGCGACGACCTGCCGGGACAGGTAGTGGTCTCGGTCCGTCGGTGACCGTGGTCGGCCGTTGCCGGGGCGGGCGGGTGCCCGGGACGGGTGCTCAGTACGACGTGGCGAGGTTACGGTCCTCGTTCGGCATCACGATCCACAGCGCCAGGTAAATGATCACCTGGGTGCCGGGCAGTAGCAGTGAGAGCAGGAAGATCAACCGCACCATTCCCGCTGAGATGCCGAACCGTTGGCCGAGCCCGGCGCAGACGCCGGCGATCATCCGTCCGTTGCGGGGACGTACCAGTTTGCGGCTCATCGGACGCTCCTTCGGGTGTCGTTTGCTGGCCGGTCCGCCACGTTCCACGGTAGGTACGCCGGGAGGCGGTCGCCTCGGTCCACGGACCGATTCGCGGCGTGGCTCCCGTACGGCGTTACCCTGACCGATTCAAGATCATTCAGGGGGCCGCGCCCAGGTGGCGTCATCTCGCGGACGTGCGAGCTACCCGCGTTGTTCACCGACTGCTAATCTTGCCGGCGTTGCCCACGCTGACGCTGCCCCCACCTTCGTCGGTGCGCTCGGGCGACGACACCCCTCGGAGCGCCTCGCGCGCTCGTCTAGACGGAAGCGCGCGAATGTGACACTGGCGATCCTAATTTCGGCGAACCGGGCTTCTGCTACCCCTACCAGCGTCGATGCCGGAGAGTTGCGCACCGCAAGCGGATTGTCGCTTGACGATCACCTCCGGGAACAGCTTGTGGCGGTCGGCGCGGCCGAGGTGCGGACGGCGGAACCGGCCGGCGTCGCCGACCTCGTCGAGCGGGCCGGTGGGCCGGTCCTGCTGTGCGCCACCGACGTCGTCGCCCACACCGAGGTGATCCGGATCCTCTCCGTGGCGCCGGCCGAGTCCACCCGGGCGTTGCTGCTGCCCGCCGCGGACGGCTCCGGCGGCGGTCAGGCCGCCGCCGTCAGCGCGCTGCGCGGCCGGATCATCGAAGTCGCCACCGGTCCGGCCGGCGCCGGCCCGCTTCCGCTCTTCGGCGGCGTACTGCGGGTCGGCGTCGGTGACCTGTCCGCGTTGGCCACGGCGGCCCGGACCGCCGCCACCCGGCGGCTGCTGCCCCCGGGCACCCACCCGTTGGACGCGATCCTCGCCGAGTTCGTCGCCGACGGCGCCGTCGTCGGTGCGTACCCGTTGCGGCACCTGGTGGCCCGGCGGGTGGCCGACCCGGTGGGTCTGTCTGACGCCGAGGCCCGGATCCGTGCCGTCGACCCCGACCGGGCCCGCCTGCGACTCGTGGTGAAGGAACAGGACGACCTGTTCGCCACCTACTTCGTGAGCAGTTGGTCACCGATGGTCGCGAAGCTCGCGGCCCGGATCGGGCTGAGCCCGACCGGGGTCACCGCCATCTCGGTCGCGTTCGCCGCCGCCGCCGCGCTGTTGTTCGCCGTCGGTGACCGGCCGTTGCTGCTGCTCGGCGCGGTCCTGCTCTATCTCGGCTTCGTGCTCGACTGCGTCGACGGCCAGCTGGCCCGCTACACCGGCCGGTTCAGCGCGTTCGGCGGTTGGCTGGACACCATCGCCGACCGGGGCAAGGAGTACCTGGTCTACGCGGGGCTCGGCGTCGGTGTGCACCAGGCGGGACTGGCCGGTGGGTGGGCGACCGACGGATGGGTGCTGGCCACCGCAGCGATCGTGTTGCAGACCGTCCGGCACATGACCGACGCCTGGTACGGGGCGCTGCACGACGAAGCCGCCCACCGGACGCCGGGCCGACCGGTCACCGGCGCGTCGGCGGGCGGGCTCGGCAACCGGCTCAGCCAGGCCTCCGATCGGGTGCTCGCCGGGCCGCGCTCGCCGATCTACTGGGCGAAACGGACCATCGTCTTTCCGATCGGCGAGCGGTGGGCGCTGATCGCCGTCACCGTGGCGCTGTTCGGCCCGCTGGTCAGCCTGTGGGCCGTACTCGGCTGGGGGCTGCTCGCGGCCATCTGGACGGCGGGCCTGCGGACCCTGCGGGCCCGGTCGATGCGGGTCCCGGTACTGGCGGCGGTGGACACCGCGAACTACCGTGACGACGGTTTCCTGGCCGGTCGGATCGCCGGTCTGCTGACCGGTCGGTCCCCCGCCGGGCAGTTGCCCCTCGCGGTGGCCGCCGCCGGGACAGCCGCGATCCTGCTGGCCCTGACCACGACCGGCGTGTTCGCCGGTGCCGGTGCCGTTCTCGTCGGCGCGGCGGCCGTGCTGGCGACCGGCTCGGCCAGCGCGGCCCGGCCGGCCACCGGCGCGCTCGACTGGCTGGTGCCGGCGGCGCTGCGGGCGGCCGAGCTTCTCTTCGTCGTCGCGGCCGGCGTGGTCGCCGGCGTGCCGGCCGCGGTCACCTACGGGCTGCTGCTGATCCTCGCCCTGCACCACTACGATCTGACCGCCCGGCTGGAGAAACGGCTCGACGGACCACCGCTGCGCCGGTGGAGCCTCGGCTGGGACGGCCGAACACTGCTGCTCGCCGCCGCCGCTGCCGGACCGATGCTGCTCGCTGCAGGGCTGCCCGCGACGGTCGACCCGGTCGCGGTGACCACCGGTGTGGTCGCCGCGTTCGCCGGCTACCTGATGCTGCACTTCCTCGTGACTGCGGTGATCGATCATCGGCCGGCGGCGCCGGATCGAGCAGCGGATCACCGCCCGCCGGGGGCCGTCGCCCGGATCCCGGCACCCCGCCGGCCGCCGGCCATGCCGGTTGGCCCGGCTCCCTCCCTCCACCCCGCCGGCCGCCCCGCCGGCACGATCGCAGGTGATGACCGATGACGTTGATCAGTATCGTTGTGCCGGTGTACAAGGTGCAGGGCTATCTGCGGGAGTGCCTTGACTCCATCCTCGGGCAGTCGTTCACCGACGTCGAGGTGATCGCGGTCGACGACTGCTCGCCGGACACCTCCGGGCAGATCCTCGCCGAGTACGCCGCCCGCGACCCCCGGCTGACCGTGCTGTCGCTGCCGGCCAACGTCGGCCTGGGCAAGGCCCGAAACGCCGGCCTGGACGCGGCGACCGGCGAGTATGTCTGGTTTCTGGACAGCGACGACTGGCTGACCGACGGTGCGCTGCGGGCGGTCGCCAACCGGCTCCGCGACACCACCCCCGACGTGCTGATCGTCGACCACGTACGGGTGTTCTGGAACAACTACCAGGCGGGTAGCGCGCTCCGTCAGGCGTTCCCGACCTCGCCCGGTGCCGAGGTGTTCGACGTACGGACCCGACCGGAGACGCTCAAGGTCCTGCACACCGCCTGGAACAAGGTCACCCGCCGGGAGTTCCTGGTCGATCTCGGGCTGCGGTTCGAGACGGGCTGGTACGAGGACGTTTCGTTCACCTTCCCGCTGCTGGTCGCGGCCGAGCGGATCACCGTACTCGACCGGGCGTGCGTCAACTACCGGCAGCGCCGCACCGGGGCGATCACCCGGACCCGCAGCGCCCGGCACTTCGAGATGTTCGACCACTGGGGCCACACCTTCGACTGGTTGGACGCCCGCGGCCCGCAAGCCGATCCGGTCCGGCCCGAGCTGTTCGGTCTGATGATTTCCCACTACCTGATGGTGCTGGGACACGGCGGTCGGCTCCCCCGCGAGCTGCACCGGGAGTTCTTCGCCCGGGCACACGCCGACTACCAGCGTCGGCTGCCGGCCGGCGGTTACCCCGAGCCGGACGGCGTGGAAGGACTGAAGCGGCGGCTGCTGGCCGCCAACCGGTGGCGTACCTTCGCAGCGTTGCGGGTCGGCCAGCAGGCCCGCAAGAAGCTGCCCTCGGTCACCCGACGGTTCGGTCGGCCGGTCAAGCGGCGGCTGATCAGCCTGGCCCGGATCGGCCGGCGGACGTTGCTGCGTGGCTACTACCGGCTGCAGCTGCGGCTGCCGATGGACGAGTCGCTGGCGCTGTACGCCGCGTACTGGTATCGGGGCTACAGCTGCAACCCGGCGGCGATCCACGCCAAGGCGGCGCAGATCGCCCCGCAGATCAGAAGTGTCTGGGTGGTCCGGCGGGACCGGGCCCCGAGCATGCCGCCCGGGGTGCCGTACGTCGTCGCCGGCACCCGGGGCTACTACCGGGCCCTGGCCCGGTCGAAGTGGCTGATCAACAACGTGAACTTCCCCGACTACGTGCGCAAGCGGCCCGGCTCCGTGCACGTGCAGACCCACCACGGCACGCCGGTCAAGGTGATGGGCCTGGACCAGCAGCGGCACCCGATCGGTGCCACCTCGATGAACTTCTCCCTGCTGCTGCGCCGGGTGGACCGGTGGGACTACAGCGTCAGTGCCAACCACTTCTCCACCCAGATGTGGGAGCGCGCCTACCCGGCCAGCTTCGAATCGCTGGACACCGGCTATCCACGCAACGACCGGCTGGCGCTGGCCACCGACGCCGAGGTGGCCGCGGCCCGGGAGGCGCTCGGCATCGCTCCCGGCGAGCGGGTGGTGCTGTACCTGCCGACCCACCGCGAACACCAGCCCGGCTGGCGGCCCGACTTCGACGCCGACGCCTTCGCCGAGGTCCTCGGCCCGGACGCCTGGCTGCTGATCCGCAGCCACTACTTCCACGACCGGCAGCGGACCGGCCGGGCGCCCAACGCCCCGGCCAGTGGCCGGGTCCGGGACGTGTCGGCGCACCCGGTGGTCGAGGACCTGTACCTCGCCGCCGACGTGCTGATCACGGACTACTCGTCGGCGATGTTCGACTACGCGATCCTGGACCGACCGATCGTGATCTACGCGCCGGACGCCGCAGCGTACGCGATGGCGCGCGGCGTCTACTTCGACATCACCGCGGAACCTCCGGGAGCGGTCGCCACCACCTTCGGCCACCTGCTGGACGTGTTCCGTACCGGAGCGGTCGACGACGACGCCGCGGCCAAGGCCCGGACCCAGTTCCGGGGGCGGTTCTGCCACCTCGACGACGGGCACGCCGCCGAGCGGGTGGTCCGCCGCGCGTTGCTCGGCGAGCCGGCATCGCCGGCCGCCAGCTGATCCCGGATCGGGGCGGACGGACGGTGGTCGGTCAGCTGTCGGTACGGCGGGACGTCAGCCGCCGTCGACCGGACCGTGCCGTCCGCCATGCCCGGCGGAGCAGATTCCGGCTCTGCCGGGCACCCATCTCGGACAGCCACTGCGGACTGCGGGCCAGGGTGCCGGCGGTGCCGTCGGTGACGACCAGCGTCGGCCCGGCGGCGTCCGGCGTCAGCCAGAGCACCCGGGTGCCGACCCGGGTCGGTCGGGTGCCGAGGGTGCCCCGGCCGCCGCGCTCCGGACCCGGCGGTACGTCGTACTCGCGGCCGCTGTCCCGGACGACCAGTCGGACCGGGTAGCGGCCAGGAGCCAGCTCGCTGGCGGCCAGCCGGCAGGACCAGCGCAGATCGTTGCTCTTGCGGTACTCGACGGTGACCGGTTGGCGGAGCAGCCCGTCACCGACCTCCAGTAGCAGGTCGGAGCGGACCTGACCGGGTTCGCCGTCGATGCCGGCGCAGCGCACCGTGCCCTCGACAGCGACTGTCGGGCCAGCGGCTGTCGGGCCGGTGACCGGCCGACTGCCACGCAGCGCCTTGACGCTGACCGTCATCTCGCGGACCCGGAGCAGATCGCGGTAGGTGTCGAAGTCGGGGTGCCCGAGGTACGGCTGGCCGGCGTGCACCCGCAGCGGTCGGCTGGAACGCGGCCGGCGTACTGTCGCGGCGTCCTGCTCGTAGATCGCGACGGCGCGCAACCCGGCCCCGGCATTGCCGACGAACTCGCTGGCCACATCGATCGGGATGTCCTTGAAGAGGCTGTGCATCCGGGCGGTGAACTCGGCGAGCTGATCGTCATCGCAGCCGGCCGCCGCCCGCCACGCGTAATGCAGCTGCATGTAGGCGATCCACCGGTACACCGCTTCGCGGTCGTCCGGGCGCAGGTCACGCACCTCGTCGGCGAGCTGTTCGATGATGGTCAGATGCTGCATGATCCGGGCCGGCTGGCTGCGGGAATCCATCAGCGAGGAATTGTCCCCCCGCTGCCGGTAGAGGTAGCTCAGCCGGGGAGTGAGGATCGTCCGGGGCGACCTGGCCAGCAACGGAATGGTGAACAATACGTCCTCGAACGCGGTGCCCTCGGTGAACTTGACGCCGACTGCGTCGACCAGATCCCGGCGGAAGATCTTGTTGCAGGCCGACGGGTTGCCGACCAGGTCCGGGGCGTGCGCGATGTGCTCGACGACCCGTTCACCGATGAGCAGTTCACGACGCCAGGCGGGGTTCGGCCGGGGCGGCAGCCCTTGCATGTCGCCGACGGCGATCGCCGCCTCATGGTGGTCGGCGAGCCCGGTCAGGTGACTGAGCGCGCCGTCCGGGTAGATGTCGTCCGAGTCGAGGAATGCCAGGTAACGGCCGGTGGCGAGGCGCACGCCATGGTTGCGGGCCGCGCCGAGCCCGGCGTTGTCCTGCCGGACGTAGCGCACCGCGGTGGCCTCACCGGCGTACCGCTGGGCGATCTCGGCTGACCCGTCAGTCGAGCCGTCGTCGACCACGACGACCTCGATCAGATCCCGACCAGGCTGGCGTTCGATGGATCCGAGCGCTTCCGCGAGCCATTTCTCTGTGTTGTAGACCGGCACGACGACGCTGACCGTCGGGGATGGCACCGCGTTCACCTCACGTCACGACTGGGTAATCTGGATCGGTGACCCTGATTCGTAGAGTACGTCGCGTGCTGCGCCCGGCCCGGCGGATGGTTGGTCGGTTACAGCGCGTGGCCGGCCGGCCAGCGGCGCAACTCTACAGCCCGAACGTTACCGCGAGCGACGTTCGTCTTCTCGCCGGCATCGCCGAGCGCAAGGGCGATCGTCAAGGCGTGACGGCGGCCCTGCTCCGACTGGTGCAGCGCGGGGCGGCGAACGAGACCGAGCAGCGGCGGGTCCGGTCCGTCGGCGTCGGCGCCCCCGCCCCGGCGGCCGACCCGCCGCCCGCCGGTCGACCGGCCGGCGACGAGGTCCGGCTCACCCTGCACCGACCCGATCCGGCCGCCCCGATCGAGGCCACCGTCACCGGCCGACCCACACCGCTGTCCTACTGGCGTCCTGCCTGGGCAGGGCTGCCGTCCGACCTGCAAGACCAGCTCACCACCAGTGTCCTCACCCGACTTGCGGCGACCGGCGGCGTCACCGAGGTGCGTGCCGGCGACCCGGCCAGCACCTCCGTCGCCCGAGCGGTCGCCGCCGGCACCGGTGCACGGTACGGTGGGCAGCCGTGATCGTTCCCTGGCGCCGTGGCACCTCTGCCGGACACCTGCTTGACGACGCGCTGAGCGCGCTGGCCGCCGCCGACTGGTCCGACACCGGCCGCCCCCCGGTCGCCTGGCTGCACTGGCCGATCGACATGGCCAACCCGTACCAGTCGTTGCTGTACAGCCGGTTCTCCCAGCACAACCTGACGCCGATCCGGGTCCGCCGACTCGACCAGCTGGACAAGCTGCTGCCCGCACTACCCGACGGCATCGGCCGGGTGCTGCACGTGCACTGGCTCTACGACGTCACCTCCGGTTGCACCACCACCGGCCAGGCCGAGGCAGCGGTCGATGCCTTCGCCAAGCGGCTGGACACCCTGCGCGACCAGGGCGTACGGCTGGTCTGGACGGTGCACAACCTGCTCCCGCACGAGACCGTGCACCGGGCGACCGAGACCCGGCTGCGCCAGGTCATGCTCGCTGCCGCCGACGTGGTGCACCTGATGCACGACAGCCACCTCGACATCCTGCGGGACACCTTCGGAGCCGAGCCCCGACGCGTCGTGATCGCCCCGCACCCCACCTTCGCCGGCGCCTATCCGGACTGGGTGGACCGGCCCGCCGCCCGCAGCCATCTCGGCATTCCGCTCGGCGCCCGGGTGCTGGTCACCTTCGGGCAGGTCCGGCCGTACAAGGGGCACGGCGACTTCCTCGACGCGCTCGACGTCGCGGTCCGGCACGACCAGCGGTTGCGCTGGCTGGTCGCCGGCAAGGTACGCGAGGAGGCCGGCGGCCCCGAGTTCATGCGCCGGGCCGCCGAGCACCCGGCGGTGATCTTTCATCCCGGCTTCGCGCCCGACACCGACGTGCAGTACTTCCTGCGGGCGGCCGACGCCGCCGTCTATCCGTACCGGTCGTCGCTGAACTCCGGCGCACTGGCGCTGACCGCCGGATTCGGCCTGCCGGCGTACGTGTCGACCGGCACCACCGTCGGTGGTCTGCTGCCGGACGCCGCGCTGCGCCGGTTCGACCTGTCCGACCCGGACAAGACCGCCGAGACGATCACCGAGTCCGGTGGGGCCTGGGACCGTGCCGAACCGGTCCGCGCGGCGGTCCGCGACCACGTCGAAGCCCTGGCCCCGGCAAAGGTCAGCGCCCGGTTCGCGGCCGAGCTGCGGCGGCACCTCGACCCGCTGGCGTGACGGGGCGCCCAGTGGCTGGCGGCCCTGCCGACTGGTCGCGCCGCCGGACTCAGCCGGCGCTGTACGCGTACCGGGCGGCCCGTTCGGCCAACCACAGCCACCGGCGCTGCACCGCCCCGCTGGTCGCGGCGACCATGCCGAGCGCGTCGGTGCGGACCCTGTCCAGTGCGACGGCGTCAGCCGCCGGGGCGTCGAGCAGCCCGGCTCCGTCGCGGAACGCCTCCGCCTCGGCCCCGCCACCGAACCGGGGAGCGACCTCGTCGCGCCAGAAGTCCGCCCAGTCCAGCTCCGGGTTCCAGCCGAACCGGGCGTACGCCAGATAGCTGATCTCGTTCGTCGGGTGGTAGGCGCCCGCCTCGCCGAAGATGGTCAGCCCTTGCATGCCGGCCGCGCCGACCCGGGCCGCCATGTCGGCGTACAGCTGAGGTACCCAGGAGTGCCGCTGCCGGTTCCACTGCGATCCGGCGTGGGTACGCAGCACGTTCGTCGTGTGCGGAAGCGCTTCGACGTGCGCGGCGGTCAACCGGTCCCGGTTGTCGTACCAGAATCCCCGGTTGACGCAGTACTGGTAGGCCACGTCGTCGGGCAGGTCGGCCAGCGGACGCTGTGCCGGCAGGTCGAAGATGTTGTCCCAGTAGACCTCGACCAGGTGCCGCAGCGGCACCCCGGCCGGCCCGGTACGCCGGGCCGTGTCCAGCAGCGTCGGGTAGACCGACCGCATCGCCTCGTACGACCAGGAGGTGCGTTCCCCGCCGGTGCGCCGGGTGCACCGAGCGCAGGCGCAACTGCCGTAGTCGCCGGTCTCGAAGTTGATCCCGCCCACCGGGATCGTCTCCAGCAGCCAGTCGACGGCGTCGCGATTCCAGGCCAGATTGTCCGGCTGGGACGGGCAGGCGGCCATCATGTACTCGCTGGCCGGGAAGTGCAGGTCGCCGAACTCGTCGATGTCGAAGCCGATCTTCTTCGGCAGCTCGGCGGCCAGGTCGGGACGTTGCCGCAGCCAGGTGGCCAGGTTGTAGCGGTGCCGGCCGTCGAAGTAGATGCCACCGTAGGCGTTGACCCCGATCCCGGCGATGATCCGCACGCCCCGCTCGTTGGCGTACCCGCACAGGTCGCGGGCCGCGTCGACACCGCCGTGCGCGTCGCGCAGCAGCCCGTACACGACGATTCCGCCGATCCGTTCCCGGCTGCAGAAGTCGACCAGTCGCCGGTAGTCGGCGCCGAACGCGTCGGCTGACTTGGCGTACGGGTTGAGCGCGCCGATCTCCTGTAGGCCGAGCTGGCGCAGATCCCAGTTGGTCGAGTGGTCCCAGGTCCACAGGGTGCGCAGTGCCAGCCCGGGTGCCTGCTCCCGTACCCCCACCGGGACACCGCCGGGAGTGGCCGCGTCGGTCAGCTCCCGGGCGGCGTAGATCAGGCCGGCGAACGGGTCGCCGGTCAGCCGGATCCCACCGTCACCGGTCGGGTCCGCACCCGGCCCGCCACCGTCCGGAACTTCGATCCGGTAGGCACCCTCCGGCAGCGCCGGGTCGGCGTCGAGGTGCACCGGCACCCCGTCGGTGGAGCTGCCGAAGGTCTCGGCGAGCAGCCGGGCGGCGTACGGCGCGGATTCGGCACCGCGTACCTGGACTCCGGCGATCCGGCGTAACTGCGACATGTCTACCTCCCGAGGGATTGCGGTGTGGCGGCCAGGTACTCGGCCACCTCGATGGCCGTCCACACCCCGTGCCGCCAGTACGGGTCGGCCTCGCACACCGCGCGGGCGGCGGCGTCGTCGCCGGCCCGCACGATGAGCACCGACGCGCTCAGATCGGCGTACGCGCCGGCGACCAGCGCAATGCCGTCGGCGAGCAGGGTGGCGACCCGGTCCAGGTGCGCGGACCGGTGCGGCCCGCGCCGCTGCGCCGCGTCGGCGGCGTACCTGGCAATGACCAGGTAGGTCGGCTCGAACTTCACGCGTCACCGCCGATTGCTTCGAACAGCCGCTGCATCGCCACCCGGTAGACCGTCTGCGGGCGGCCGGCTCCGGTGCTGACGTGCACTCCGACCTCGTCGGCGTAGCCGGCGGCGCGCAGCGAGTTGAGCAGCCGGCGTGCCGAGCGGGCCTCCACCCCGTACGCATCGGCCAGGCCGCGGGCGGTGACCTCGTTGGGGTCCAGTTGATGCAGCGCCTCCAGCAGGCGTCGGGTGGACAGCGGGCCGAGTCTGAGCTGTTCGGAGACGCGCAGGATGCCGGGCGCGGTCTCCCGCAGGCGCTGCTTGACCGGGCTCACCCGGGTGGAGTGGATCTCCCCGTCGGGGAAGACGACGTGGGTGTCGCTGCTGCCCCGGCTCAACGCGAGGGCCTTGCGGGCGTTGTCCTCGGCGGCGGCGATCGTCGTGCCGGCGCCGAAGCCGACGGTGTGGCCGCCATCGACGCCGCGCAGGGTGAGCAGGGAGGCGTGGCCGGCCCGGTGGCGGGCGAGGGCGCTGTCCACGGTGCCCCGGGTGGTGGTGATCACCATCGTCCGGTCGTCGATCATGCTGAGCCGCCCGCGCATCCGTTCGGCGTGTTCCAGCAGCGCCTCGCGCAGCCGCAGCCGCTGCCGTTCCACCTCGTACGGGTCCTGCCGGCGGCTGGTCGGCTCGGCGAACTCGATCATCATCACGGCGATCTGGGTGGCCCGGGACTGCCGGATCTCGGCGGCCAGCCAGGCGCGGCGCAGCGCGTCGCGCACCGACGCGCGGGTGTGCTCGACCCGCCAGACCGGCACGCCCGCCTCGCGCAGGTCGCGGTGCACCGCACCGAGGCAGGTCAGGCAGGCTTCGACGGCACCGGTGGCGTACCGGTCACGGTGGTAGGCGGTGACGTCGTCGAGGGTGGCGTAGAGCAGTCCGGTCGAGTCGGCGATCGGCAGGATCTCGGTCGGTGCGGGCACCTCGATGTCGTGGTATGTCTCCCGTACCACCCCAGGCTCGATGGTGTCGACGCTGACCGTCGGCAGTTGCCCGCCGGTCGCCAGCAGCATCCGGGACAGGGTGCGGTAAAGGTCGATGCCGCCGTGGCGGATGTAGTCGACCTCGGCGCGCAGGTCACCGGCGGCGGTGGCGAGCGCGTGCGGGATACGGCCGGTGAACAGCAGTACCTGGCAGAGCTCGTCGAGCTCGCGGGCCAGTTCGGGGGCCTGCTCCGGCCGGGCGTACGCGCGGCTGGTGAGTTCGCCGGCCCGCCCTTCGCCGGCGGCGACCTCCTGGACCAGCCGGATGGAGTCCTCCGGCCCGATGATGCCGATCATGTGTTGCTTGCCTCCACGTCGTCGCCGGCTCGCGGGCGGGCTGCTGAGCCAGGCCGTTCAGCCGGTGTAGACGGTGCCGGTGATGCTGGCCGACTGTGGTGCCGCGAGCAGCACCAACGCCGACGCCACATCTTCCGGCCGGCCCAGGTCGGCTTCGATGCCGGCGACCCGGCCGGCATCGACCCCGTTGGTCCGCGCCTCGTCCAGCGAGCGGCGCATCAACGGGGTGTCGATGTCGCCGGGGCAGAGCGCGTGCACTCTGACCCCCCGTGGGCGAAGCTGGCGGTCCAGGGTCAGTGCCAGGCCGTGCAACCCTCCCTTGCTCGCGCCGTAGGGTACCGACCCGGATCCGGTGAGCACGCCCGCCTTGGAGCCGACCAGCACCAGCACCCCAGTGCCGGCGGCCAGGTGCGGCACGGCGTGCTTGGCGACCAGGAACGGCCCGGTCAGGTTGACCGAGAGCACCCGATGCCACAGCTCGATCGGCACACCTGCCACGTCCAGGCCCTGGCCCTGCATGATCCCGGCGACGTGCAGCACCGCGTCGATGCCGCCCCAGGCGGCGGCGACGCCGCCGAACGCGTCGGCCACCTCAATCTCGACCGTGACGTCGACCTGACGGGAGTACGCCGTGACGCCGAGGTGGCGGATCTCGTCGGCGGCGCGGGCCGCGCCGGGTCCGTCCGCGTCGAGGACGGCGACCGCAGCGGCGCCAGCCGTGGCGGCGGCCCGGACGGTGGCCAGCCCAATGCCGGAGGCGCCGCCGAGCACCACGACCCGCCGTCCGGCCAGCACGGACGCCGTACCGCTGGCCGGTGTGGCCGCCGCCGGATCCTCCGCCGGCGGGGCGTCCCGGGCGTCGCTGGTCACGCGCCGACCGTCCGGCGCACGGCGGCGGCCACATCGGCGGCCTCCGGCACGACGACGGCCTGCAACGCCGGTGCGGCCGGCATCGGCACGTCCGGGCAGGCGACCCGGGCGATGGGGGCACGCAGGTCGGCGAAGCACTCGGCGGCGGCACGGGCGGCGATCTCCGCGCCGAAGCCGCCAGTCAGGTTGGCCTCGTGGGCCACGACGAGCCGGCCGGTACGGGCCACCGACGCCGCGACGGTGTCGAAGTCGAGCGGATTGAGCCAGCGTAGGTCGATCACCTCGGCGTCGATGCCGTCGTCGGCGTGCAGCTGCCCGGCGGCGTCCAGCGACGCGGACACCATCCGGGACCAGGCGACCACGGTGACGTCGGCGCCGGTGCGGACCACCCGCGCGCCGCCGACCGGCTCCACCGCCGCGTCGGTGCGGACCTCGCCCCGGGTCGGGTACAGCATCCGGGCCTCGGCGACGACCACCGGGTCGTCGCTGGCCACGGCGGTACGCAGCATCTGGAACGCGTCGTCCGGAGTGGCCGGTAGAGCCAGCCGCAGCCCGGGGGTGTGCGCGAAGTACGCCTCCGGAGAGTGCGAGTGCTGGGCGCAGGCACCGGGGGAGTAGCCCTGCTGCATCCGGATCACCAACGGCACCCGCCACCGGCCGTTGCTGGCGTAGTGGATCGTCGGGATCTGGTTGACGAACTGGTCCATCGCGACGAACGAGAAATCGGCGTACATGATCTCGGCGATCGGCCGCAGGCCGGTCATGGCCGCGCCGAGCGCCATGCCGAGGAAGCCGGACTCGGAGATCGGGGTGTCAAAGATCCGTGCCGAGCCGAACCGCTTGTGCAGCCCCTTCGTCGCGCCGAACGGTCCGCCGGGCAGGGCGACGTCCTCGCCGAAGTAGATGGTGTCGTCCCGACTGTCCAACGCCCAGGTGAGGGCGGCGTTGACGGCCTGGATGTAGCGCAAGGACTCAGGCATGGACGTGCTCCTTGACGGTCGCCGGGTCGGGCAGCGGCGTGGTGCGGGCGGCGGCGACGGCGGCTTCGATCTCGGCTTCGATCTCGGCGTCGATCGCGTCCAGGGCGGCGGTCAGCGCCGCGTCGGCGGCCTGCCGGATGCGGGCGAGCGGTTCACGCTGGCGGGCGGCGGCGATCTCGCCGGCCGGCCGGTAGTGCTGGGCGTCGCCGCTGTAGTGCCCGACCAGGCGTTCGGTCATTGTCTCCACGATGGATGGGCCGGAGCCCTCGCGGGCGCGGGCCACCGCCTCGTCGACGGCGGCCGCGACCGCGTCCGGGTCGTTGCCGTCGACGACCCGACCGGGTACGCCGTAGCCGGGTGCCCGCTCGGTGAGCTGGCGTACCCGCACCATGTCGGAGATGCGCGACATTTCCGAGTAGACGTTGTTCTCCACGACGACGACCAGCGGCAGGTCCAGCACGGCGGCCATGTTGATCGCCTCGTGCACGTTGCCCTGGTTCATGGCGCCGTCGCCGATGCTCACCACCGACACCGCGCCGGAGCCGGTGCGCTGCGCGGTCAGCGCGGCCCCGGTGGCCACCGGCACCCCGGCACCGACGATGGAGTTCTCTCCGACGAACCAGCGGCTCGGATCCGACAGGTACGGCGAGGCGGCCCGGCCGCCGCACAGCGCGCTGTCGCGGCCCATCATCTCGGCGAACAGTCCGGCGAGGTCGACGCCGCGAGCGATCGCCCAGCCGTGGCCACGGTAGGTGGCAGTCACGTAGTCGCCGTCGCGCAGCGTGCGGCAGGCACCGACCGGGACCGCCTCCTGGCCGTTGCACAGGTGGATCGACCCCGGAATCTCGCCGCCGTCCTTGAGGGCGGTCAGCCGCTCCTCGAACCGGCGGATCCGGGCCATCGACCGGTAGTCGTCCGGCAGCCCCATCACACCCCCAACGCTCATTAGTCCCTTATTGAGGCTCGTTGAGAATGGAGCCTAGACCAGGGCCATCATGCTATGGAAGAGTGAGGCGGCAAGTTTCTGGCCGTTATAGGTCTCAAATTTTCTGGGGGCAGCTATGGAGATCACCGCCGTCGACTCGGTGGTGCTCGGCGACGCGCACTTCGTCCAGGTGCACACCGCCGACGGGCTGACCGGCGTCGGCCAGTCCGCCTGCTGGGGCTACCCCGCGGCGGTGCACGCCGTGGTCGAAGCCTTCCGCCCGTACCTGCTCGGCGCCGACCCGCGGCGGATCGAGCACCACTGGCACCACCTGTACCGGATGGGGCCGTTCCGCGGCTCGGTGCTCACCGCCGCCGTCTCCGCGATCGACATCGCGCTGTGGGACGTGCTCGGCAAGCGACTCGGCGTACCCGTCTGGCAGTTGCTCGGCGGCCAGGTCCGGGACCGGATCCGGCTGCACCTGCTGCTGGGCGGAACCGGCGCCGACGACCTGGCCGCCCAGGCGGCGGCCGCCGTCGCCGACGGCTTCACCGCCGTCAAGTTCGACCCACTGCCGGCCGACTACGCGAACCTGTCGGTGGCCCGGCTGGTCGCGCAGACCGAAGCCACCACCGCAGCCGTACGCGACACCGTCGGGCCCGACGTCGACCTGCTGATCGAACTGCACCGCAAACTCACCCCGCTGCAGGCCGAATCGGTCGTACCCGCACTGGCCCGGCACCTGCCGCTGCTGGTCGAGGACCCGATCCAGATCGACAGCGTCAGCAGCCAAGCCGACGTGGCGCGTCGGGCGGCCGGCGTACCGATGGCCAACGGCGAACGACTGCACACCATCTGGGAGTTCAAGGAGTTGCTCGCCCAGGGCGGTGCCCAGTACGTGCGCCCCGACGTCGGCCTGGCCGGCGGACTCAGTCACGCCCGTAAGATCGCCGCCCTGGCCGAGGCGCACCACGCCGCCGTGGTCACCCACAACTGCCTGGGCCCGCTGCTGACCATGGCGTCGGTGCACCTCGACGCGGCGATCCCGAACTTCGTCGTGCAGGAGTACTCGCCACTGGACGACACCCTCGCCACCGGCCCCGCCCGCCCGGCGGTCCGCCGTGACGGCGGCTACCTGCCGGTGCCCGACCAGCCGGGCCTCGGCGTCACCCTCGACCTGACCGACGCCGCACCACTGGACCTCACCGGCCGGCCACTGACCCGGATCCCGCGCCGCGCCGACGGCTCCGTCGCCTACGCCGTCTGAGCCCGACAGCCCCGGCCTGCCCGACCCGGACCCCTCCGGCGTACTGTGTCACGCAAATTCCGACAGGTCGGACGAGCGAGGGGTCGATACGCTTGTCGGCATGTCGCAACCGACGCCCGACACCCGTCCGGACCGGCAACTGGTCTTCGCCTCCGACGAGGTGATGGGCCGTATCGCGCAGCAGGTCCAGCCGCAGATCCAGCAACCCGCGGCGGCCGAGCTGGTACGGGTCACGCTGTTCGCCTACGTCTTCAGCTGGCTGCCGGCCTTCGTCGTCCTCGCGGTGGCGACCGCCGTCGCACCGTCGGCGACCAGCGGGGCCAGCGTCGCGGCGACCGCGCTGTGGGCCCTGCAGTTCGCCACGCTGATCGCGATCTCGACGGTCGTCACCACCCTGGTCCAGCGGCGCGCCACCCCGGCTGAGCGAGCTGGCGCGGACACCCCGCCCAGCCGGGTCCTGCTGCGTGCCGTGCGCGGCGCGCTGTTCACCGTCGCCTGCGCGGCACTGGTGCTGGCGTGGCAAGGGCTGTCGGTCGGTCAGATCGCGGTGCTCGCCGGGATGATCGCAGCCCTCCTGCATCTGGCACCGATGTTCATCGCCCGGCTGCTACTGCGTCGCCGCCAGCACGGCGAGGCGGCGGCGCGGTAACTTCACTCCGGCTCGACCGGTAGCCACAGCTCGCAGGTCGCGGTGCTGAAATCGGCGGCGCGGTCGAGCACCGCGACCACCGACGGACCCGGCCGCAGCCGCCACGGATTCGACGGAAACCATTCGGCCGCCGTCGCCGCCCAGGCCGACTGCAGGGCCTGCGGGTACGACCCGGTGACGCGGAAGACCGCCCACCTGCCGGCCGGCGCCGCCACGGCGTCCAGGTCGGCGGGCGTGGACGTCTCCGCCGCGACCGCGACCCCGTGCAGGTAGGTCAGCTCGCTGCCTTCGGTGGCGTCCGGGTCGAGGTCGGCGAAGACCTGCAGGATGCCGGTCGGCTCGGTGTTGCACAGCGCCTTCAGCCGCAGATGCTCCTGCGCCGGCAGCGCGGCGATGTGCTGCTGGATGTGCGGGTTGACGCCGTGGTGGATCAGCGGGACCCGGGTCGCGTGTCCAACGAGCCGAAACTCGGGCCGGTCGACGATACGGTTGTCCATCGGGATGCTCCCTTCGACGGTCAGGCGGAACCTGAGCTGTGACTGGCTGCGAAGGGGGCCTCCGTCACGGCGCACGTCACTCGGGCCGACGCCGTGGACCGCCCGGAACGCCCGCCCGAACGCCTCGGTCGAGCCGTACCCGTGCCGGACGGCGATGCTCAGCAGATCGTCGTCGCCGCGGACCAACTCGGCGCCGGCGACCGTCATCCGGCGTCGGCGCACGTACTCCGACAGCGGCATCCCGGCCAGCGACGAGAACATCCGCCGCAGGTGGTACTGGGTCGTGCCGAGCGTCCTGGCCAGCGCGTCCATGTCGAGCTCGTCGGTCAGATGCTCTTCGACGAGGTCGACCAGCCGGTTGAGTGCCGAGATCACGTAGGCCTCCCTTCGACCTCCAGCCTGGCCGAACGCCCCCTGGCCGCGCCCGACCGTCGTGGCCCGATCCGATCATCGACCGCCGACCGCCGACCGCCGACTCGGGCGCCGGTCAGGCCCTTGGGCGCCGGTCAGACGTCAGCCGATGGTCGGGCTGCGGCGTTCGAGCAGCACGACATCGCGCCAGCGACCGTGGTGGCGACCGACGCGCTCACGGGTGCCGATGGTGCGGAAACCGCAGCTGTGGTGCAGGGCGAGGCTGGCGGTGTTCTCGGGAAACACCCCGGACTGGATGGTCCAGATGCCGGCCTGCTCGGTTGCGGCGATCAACTGCCGGAGCAGCAGCCGGCCCACGCCGCGCCCACGGGCGTCCGGGTGGACGTAGACGGAATGTTCGACGACCCCGGCGTAGACGCACCGGTCGGAGACCGGTGTGCAGGCGGTCCAGCCGAGGACGGTGCGGTGAGCGGCATCGGCGTCGACGGCGACCCAGCGGTGGTCCGGCAATCGGGTGGCGGTGAACCTGTCCCAGCCGGGTGGTTCGGTTTCGAAGGTGGCGTTGCCGGTGGCGATGCCGAGTCGGTAGATGTCGAGCACGACGTCGCGGTGCGCGTCGGTCATCGGGGTGAGGACCACCGGCGGTGCCGATCCAGCTGCGGTCACCGCCCGGCTCCGGCAGCTGCGGCGACGTCGAGGAGCCGGGACAGGGCGGCGAGCCGGGTCGGGACGATCCAGTAGTACACCCAGGTCCCCCGACGTTCACAGTCGATCAGGCCGGCTTCCCGCAGCACCTTCAGGTGGTGGGAGATGGTCGGCCCGGTCAGGGTGAACGCCTCGGTCAGGTCGCAGACGCACACCTCGCCGTCGGCCTGGGACGCGATCAGCGACAGCAGCCGCAGGCGTACCGGGTCGCCGAGGGCCTTGAACCCGGGGGCCAGGCCCGTCGCCGCCTCGTCGGTGAGCGCCTGGTCGGTCAGCGGGGCGCAGCAGGTCGACGGGTCCGGCACGACCGGTAACTCTTGTCTCGACACACGTCTAGCTTGACGATCATCAAGTCAGCGCGCAAGCTTGCTGTCTAGGTATCCGTCTACTCAATGATCGAGACGTGGGACGTCCCGTTGCCAAGTCGGGCGCAGGTCACCGCCGCGACCGGCGGCTCGTCCCCCACCGGCTGGTGCTCGTAGCGGTCCGCCCTCAGACGGCGGCGGGTGGCCCGGATGGTCGAAGACCGGGTACGCCCACAGCGGCTCGCCGTCGGCGTCGGCGACCTCGGCGAACAGGTGTGCCAGCGAACGGGTCCACCGGGCTTGCACCTGCGAGGCGGCGGAGACCCGGCTGGCGTGACCGAAGCCGTTGCGGGTCCGCAGCACGCAGATCAGCAGCAGCCCGTACCGGTAGATGTGGTAGTCGTAGATGCCGGCCTCGTCGATCAGCGCCGACAACTCCGGCCAGACCTCGGCGTGCCGCCGCTCGTACTCCTGCTCGGCGCCGGGGCGCAGCCGGTACACGTGACACAGCTGTGCGCCCGGCCTCTCGCTGTCGGCAGGTGCGCTCACTTGCCGGAGCCCGCGAGCGCGCCGGAGACCAGCTGCCGCTGGAACACCAGGTAGACGATCAGTACCGGCAGCAGCGCCACGATCAGGCCGGCGCTGACCAGCGGCACCGACACGTCGTACTGGCCGGACAGCAGCGACACCCCGACCATCAGGGTCTTGGAGTCCGACCCGCCCATGATGACCAGCGGAAGCAGTAGGTCGTTCCACATCCACACGAAGTTGAATATGGCCAGCGCGGCCAGAGCCGGGGTGGCGATCGGCACCAGGAGCCGGAACAGGATGGTGAAGTGCCCGGCACCGTCCATCCGGGCGGCTTCGATCAGCTCGTCGGGCACCTGCTGGAAGTAGCCGGCCAGCTGGTAGGTGCCCAGCGGCAGGCCGAACGCCGCGTACGCCAGGATCAGCCCCTGGTATTCGCCGGACATGCCCAGGTCGAGCACGGTCTGGTAGAGCGGGTAGATGATCGCTTGGCTGGGGATGGTCAGCGTGATGATGATCAGCAGGAAGACGGCCTTGCCGCCGCGGAAACGCAGCTTCGTCACCGCGTACGCGACGAGCAGCGCGGCCAGCACCGACAGCACCAGCCCCCCCGCGGTGGTGATCAGCGAGTTGAGCAGCAGCCGGGGCATGTCCATCCGGCGGAACGCCTCGGCGTAGTTCTCCAGGGTCACCCCGGTGGTCGGCAGCCCGAGCGGGTCCTCGGCGAAGCCGTACTGCGTCTTCAGTGAGCTGATCACGGTGAACAGCAGCGGGTAGATCGCCGCGACCGCGACGACGACCAGCGCGAACGTCAGCAGGTAGCGCCCGAGTCGGGCGGTGGTCCGTCGGCTCATCGCGGCTTGCGGGTCCCCTCTTTGAACATGTGCCGCACGGAGAAGATCGACAGCACGGCGACGAAGACGAACAGGGCGATGCCGATCGCGGACCCGTAACCGCGGTCGAGGAAGGTGAAGGTGGTCAGGAAGACCAGGTACTCCGGCAGCATGGTGGCGTCACCGGGGCCGCCCTGGGTCAGCGCGTAGATCAGCGGGAACAGCCAGATCAGCACCCCGGAGGCGCACAGCACACTCCAGTACGCCACGGTCGGGCGCAGCATCGGCACCACGATCGAGAACAGCCGTCGCCAGAAACCGGCCCCGTCGAGGTACGCCGCTTCGAGCATCTCGTCGGGAATGGTGGCCAGCCCGGCCAGGTAGGTCATCACCCCGAGCCCGAAGAAGCTCCACAACGCGACGGCGACCAGCGAGAAGAGCGCGCTGTAGCGGCCGTTGAGCCAGGCGACCGCCAACGGGTCGAGCCCGATCGTGCGCAGACCGGCGTTGATCGGGCCGTCGGGGGCGAGGATCTGGCGGAACATGATGCCGACGACGATCGGCGCGATCGTGTACGGGACGAAGTAGACGGCCCGGAAGAACTTCCAGCCGGGGGCCCGCTGGTGGATCAGCACCGCCAGCACCAGCGGCAGCACCACCCACACCGGCAGGGTGGCGACCACCATCAGCGCGTTGCGGAAGCTGGTGATGACCATCGGGTCGTCGAGCATCCGCAGGTAGTTGTCGGCGCCGGCGAACGTGGCGCCGCCGAAGCCGGCCGATGACTCCATGCTGGTGATCACGCCCCGTACCAGCGGCACCAGTTTGAACGCCACGGCCAAGGCCAACGCCGGGGTCACCAGCAGCGCGGCCAGCCACCACTCGCGGGCGTGCCGGTGGCGGCGGGCCGGCCGGCGGGCGGTGGTGGGCGTACGGTCGGCGGATGTCGGTTCCGGCGCAGGCGCGGTGGAGAGCGTCATCAGAGTCCTTAACCTGGCAGGCAGGGGTACCGGTCGGTGGGCAGGCGGTGCCGGCCTGCCCACCGACGCGGCGGTCAGTTGTGCTGCTTGGTCGGGCTGCGTTCCAGGGCCTGCTGCATCTGTTCGGCCCACGCGTCAACGGTGAGCTGGCCGAGCGTGACCTGCTGCCAGCCGCGGGCCAGCGCGTCGGCCTCCGGGCCGGAGAGCATCACGCCGGCGTGCAGGGTCGGGTTGGCGACCAGTTCCTGGATCTTGAGGAACGCCGGTGAGTCGGGCAGCAGCGCGGAGTCCACGTTGCTGTTCAACGGCTGCCCCTTGGCGTACTCCACCCACAGCTCGCCGTTCTCCTTGCTGGCCAGCCAGGAGATGAAGGTCAGACCGGCGTCCTTCTTGTCGCTCCACTGGGTGACGCCGTAGACGGCGCCTTCGATGCCGGAGAACTTCTGCGCCAGCGGCGCGTCCGGGTTGATCACCGGCCAGCGGGTGACACCGAGGATCTCGTCGCCGAGGGCCTCGCCGAACGCCTGCCAGTTCACCGCGTCGGAGATGATCGTGCCGGCGAAGGCGGCGTCACCGCGCTGGAAGATGTCCGCGCCGTCGGGCAGCATGGTGATCGACGGAGCGTTGTCGTTGGCCCAACCGCTGGTGGTGATCTCCGCCAGCTTTTCCAGTGTGGACACCAGTTTCGGGTCGGTCCAGGAGATGGTGCCGGCCAGCAGGGCGCGGATGTCGTCCTCGGTCAGGTAGTTGCGGGCAATCTCCGGAAAGTCCCAGTACGCCGGGAAGGTGCCGGACAGCCCGAGCGCCAGGCAGGTCTTGCCGGTGGCGGCGACCGCCTCGCAGGCCGCGCCGAACTCGTCCCAGGTGGCCGGCGGCTGTTCCGGGTCGAGCCCGGCGGCGGCCAGCACGTCCTTGTTGTAGTAGAGGACGTTGCCCTGGTAGGAGAACGGCACGCCGTAGCAGTTCCTGCTGGTGTCGAAGTCCTCGCAGGCGCCGCTGTAGGAGACCAGGTCCTTGTTGATCTCGGCCGCCTGCTCGCCGAGCGGCACGTACGCGTTGCGCCGATCGAACAGCTCCAGCCCGGCGTTGTTGGCCATCACGTCCGGCCCGGACTGGGAGGTGATGTAGGGTCCCTGTACCTCGGGGTACTTGTCGAACGGGACCGATTCCATCTCCAGCTTGATGTCCGGGTGGCTGGCCTCGAAGCGGCTCTTGACCTGCTGCCAGTACTCGGCACCGCCCGGCTCCCAGGTCAGCACCTTGAGGGTGACCGGTCCGTCGGCGGTGCCGTCGTCACCGCCGCAGCCGGTGAGCAGCACGGCGGCTGCCGTCCCAGCGGCGGCGAGGCCGGCAAGGGTACGTCGTCGATTCATCCGGTGAAGCTCCTAATCAGCGAGAAATGTGGCGGATCCGGTGGGTAGCGCCACCGGCGGCGGCGCTGGCGGCGATGGCGGCGGCGACCTCGACCACGTGCAGGCCGTCGGCGAGCGGTACGACCGGACGGCGGTCGCTGCCGTCGACGCGGTGCAGGAAGTGCCGCAGCTCGGCGGCGAGCGCACCGCCGCCGTCGGCGGGCGACACCTGCCAGTCCGGCGCTTCGGTCTGTTCGGCCTGCACCAGCAGGGTGGGGTGGGCGAGGTCGACGTGACCGACCCCGTCGGTGCCGTACACCTCGACGAGGTCGCTGGTGTGGTTGGGCGTGTGTTCGGGCAGCAGGTAGCTGTTGCGGATCGACGACACGACGTCGTTGGCGTGTCGCAGCTCCGCCCAGACCAGGACCGGCGTGGCCGGTCCGGGTCGGGTCCGGGCCGTGGCGCGCACCTCGACCACCGGCGCCTGCGCGTACCACAGAGCGAGGTCGATGTCGTGCACCGCGGTGAGCAGTGCGGGATGCTCGTGCGGGAAGAGTCGGCTCAACGTGCGGGGCCGGTCCCGGCGCGATGAGACGGCCAGCACCTGGCCGAGTCGGCCGGCGCGTACGGCGTCGTACAGTGCCCGGTGCGCGGGACTGAACCGCAGGATGTGGCCGGGCTGGCAGAGCACGTCGTGCGCCTGGGCGGCCGCGACGATCGCGGCGGCGTCGTCGACCGTCGTGGCCAGCGGCTTTTCCACCAGTACGGGTACACCGGCGGCGAGCAGGGCGACGGCGACCGCCCGGTGGACCGGGCCGGGTACGCAGACCGAGGCGGCGTCGGGCCGGGCCACGGCGAGCAGTTCGGTGACGGTGCCGAAGGTGCGGCCGACGCCGTACTGCCGGGCGACGTGTTCCCGGGCGGCCGGGTCGGGGTCGACGACGGCGTCGACGGTGACACCGAGTGACCGGTAGGCGGCCACGTGCCGGGTGCCGAACGTACCGGCTCCGAGCACGGCGAGCCGCGGTCCGGAGTTCATCGGTCCGCCGTCCCGGTGACCCGTGCCGGTTCGGCTCGTGCGGACGGCTGTGCCGGGATCGTGGTGCCGGGCTGGGCGAGCCCGCCGGCGAGGACGGCCCGGGTCAGCCGTTCCAGCACCGTCACCCCGACGCCGATGCACCGTTCGTCGACGTCGAACGAGCCGGAGTGCAGTGGTGCACCGCCGACTGTGCCGTTCGACACGCCGAGTTTGACGTACAAGCTGGGGCCGAGCGCGCCGAGCAGCGCGAAGTCGTCGGTGGTCAGCGGTGGGACCGACAGCGGGTGCAGGTCGACCAGACCGGGCAGTACGGCGTCGGCAAGGGCGACGAGCCAGTCCGCGTTGCGTACGGGCGGCATCTCGTTGGCCCAGGCGAAGCGTAGGTCGAGGTCGAGAGCGTCGGCCTGCCCGAGGGCGACCCGTTCGATCGCCTGTTTCAGCCGGGCCCGGGCGGCCGGATCGTGGGTGCGCAGCGTGCCGGTCGCTTCGGCGCGTTCGGCGACCTGGCTCTGGCTGGCGCCGCCGGTGATCGTGCCGATGTTGAAGGCGACCAGATCGTCGGGGTTCTGTGCGCGGGCGACGGCGGCGTGCAGGGCGGTCACAGTGGTGGCGAGACCGAGGATGGCGTCGCGACCGCTGGCCGGGGTGGCGGCGTGTGCGGCCCGGCCGACCAACTCGACGCGGAAGGCGTCCTTGGCAGCCATCGCGGTGGTCCGGTCGACACCGAGGGCTCCGGCGGGTAGTCCTGGCCAGCAGTGCAGGCCGAGTACGGCGTCGAAGCGCCGGTCGGCGAGTGCCGGGTCGGCGAGCACGGCGGCGGCCCCTGAGTCGGCGCCGAACGGGATCTCCTCTGCGGGCTGGAAGAGCACGGTGACGCTGCCGGCCGGTGGCGGGTCGCTGGCGATCCGGGCGGCGACCCCGTACGCGACGGTCATGTGTACGTCGTGCCCGCAGGCGTGGCAGACGCCCGGGGTGCGGGAGGCGTAAGGCACCTCCTTGGCATCCGAGACCGGGTACGCATCCATATCGGCCCGAATAAGTACGGCTGGTCCAGGTGTGGCGGAGTTGAGCTCCAGAAGTAGTCCGGTGCCGGCTATGCCAGTGTGTAGCCGGCCCAGTGGCCCCAGCAGTCTCTGCAGTGTGGCTGCCGTCTGCTGCTCCTCGAAGCGCAGCTCAGGGTGCTGGTGAAGTTGGCGCCGCAACTGCGTCAGCGCTTCGACCTCGTCGCCTGCCAGCGTCACCTAGCTTCACCTCACGTGTGACATAAATCCGGACCTAATAGAGACAGAACTTAGGTCAGCGGGTGCGTCGCGTCAATGGGCTGGTCGGATCCGGGTTAGGGTCCGGCCATGGAACGGGCCGACGCACACCTGCACCTGTTCGCCGACGGCTATCCGGGCCGGTACGGCAGATCCCCGTCAGGCGGACAAGAAATATCCGTATACCAGGACATTCGACGTGAACACGGGATTAGTCGTGCTCTCGTCGTCGGCTACGAGGGCGAGCCCCGCTTCGCCGGCAACAACCACTACCTGGCGAGCCTCGCCGCCGTACACGACTGGCTGGCCCCGGTCGCCTACCTGCACCCCGGCGGACCGAAACCCGGCGACGAGAGCGGCGGCCGGCGGAGCCAGACCGGTGACACCACACCCGGCCAATGGCTGGGCGCCGGGTTCGTCGGCTTCGCCGCGTACCTGGGCGACCGGGACAGCGCCGACTGGTTCGCCGACTGGTTGACTCGGCACACCGCCACCGTCAACCGGGCGCACTGCCTGCTCAGCTTGAACGCCGTACCGGCTGCCGTCGCCCGGCTCGGCCCGGCGCTCGCCGCGGTCGGCGACTGCACCGTACTGTTCAGCCACCTCGGTCTGCCTGGCCGGCAACCCACACCGCCGGCACCGTCGACGGCAGCGACCATCCTCGCCCCGCTGGGTCGGCTGGCCAGGCTGCCCCACGTCGGGGTGAAGGTCTCCGGTCTGTACGCGGTCAGCGACCCCCCGTACGACCACCCGCACGCGGCCGCGCGGCCCTTCGTCGAGCAGCTGATCGAGTGGTACGGGCCACAACGGCTCTACTGGGGCTCCGATTTCCCGCCCTGTCTGGACCACGTCTCGTTCGCCCAGACACTCGATCCGGTCGGCCTGGCCGGCCTGAGCGTCGGCGAACACGCGGACGTGGCCGGCCGGAACCTGCTGAGGGCTCTCGGCGACAACGGATAACGGCCGGTCAACGGTCGTGCGCTCGGGGCCGGGGCTCGCGCCACATCGGCCAGATCGGCGGGCCGTCGGGCAGCCGGACCGGTCCGTGCGGTCGGTAGCCGTGCCGGAGGTAGAGGTCCCGGTTGCGGGGCGTGGTCGCCTCCAGGTAACCGGGGGTGCCGTAACCGTCCAGATGCCGGTGGTGGTGCCGCAGCAGCGCACTGCCCAGCCCGCCGCCCTGCCGCCACGGCGCCACCGCCAGGTAGGCCAGATGCCAGTGCGGCTGCCACGGATGGTGCGCCGCCAGGATCCGGCCCAACGCGGCGAAGCGGGGCTGCCACCGGCCGGTCGCGGTGAGCAGGTGCAGCTCGTGGTCGCTGACCGTCTCCGGGTCGGTGGGCGTACGCCGCCCGCGCGGGTGCCAGACCGCGACCCCGCTGAACTGGCCGGCGATGTGCACCGTGCCGCCGGCCCGGATGGCGTGCTCCAGCTCGATGGAGAACAGCGTCCGGAAAACCTCCGCCCGTGCCTCCAGGTCACTGATCAGCCACTGCGACACCGGCGCGATCAGGAACGCCTCGGTGAGCAGGGTGGCGGCCTGCGGAAGGTCGTCCACTCCGGCGGTACGGATCGTCACCGCGGCTGGGTGGATCGCGGTCATCAGCGGCCTCCTGCCGGTCGGCGTATCTGCGTGACGGTTGCCCAGCCGGTGGGCCGGGCAATGCAGGTGACGCCCGTGGGACCGGGCCGGATGGCGTAGTGGCAGGTCAGATGCCCGACACTTGTACCCTCGGTGGTGAAAACTGCAATACGCCGACCGGCGTCGGTGTGACAGCTGGTCCCGTTTGTGGCAGCTGAAAGCCGAGTGTGCTGGAGGCTCGATGGCGACGTTCGTACTGATCCCTGGCGGTGGGACCGATCCGTGGTACTGGCACCGGCTGGTCGACGAGTTGCGGGTCCGTGGGCATGAGGCGATCTCGGTCGACCTGCCGTGCGAGGACGACGCCGCAGGGCTCGACGAGTATGCCGACACCGTCGGCGCCCGGTGAGACCACCGGGGACTGGTGGGCGAACACCGGCCATGCGGCTGCCCTGGGCGGACAGCCCGAGTCGACGTGCTCGCGTTGTTCACCCACGGGATGCCGGACGACCTGGCGGCGGAGGTGCTGCGGCACGACCGCGACCAGTCCGGCACGCCGTTCGGGCAGCCCTGGCCGCTGCCGGCCTGGCCGGATGTGCCGACCCGGTTCGTCGTCTGCCGCGACGACCGGTTCTTTCCCGCCGGGTTCATCCGTGGCCTGGTCGCGCAGCGGCTCGGCATCACGCCCGACGAGACCGGCGGTGGCCATCTGGCGGCGCTCACCCACCACCGGGAGCTGGCCGACCAGTTGGAGGCGTACCTCCTCGACTGACCCAACCGGATTGCCCGCCGAGCGTGAGCCCGGCGCGCAACCGGACCGGGGGCGTCGCAGACCTGCGAGGCCCCCGGTCCGGTGCAGTGCCTGTCGGAGCCGGTCAGGGTCGACTCGACCGGGCCCGGGACAGGATCACAGCTCGAGCGACCAGGTGTTGATGTAGCCGGTGTCCCCGCTGAAGATGTCGCGGACCCGCAGCTGCCAGGTCCCGTTGGCGGTCTCCGACGACAGGTTAACCGTGTACGTCTCGATCACGTTGTCGGCTCCGTCGAAGAACGCCCAGCTCTTCAACCGGTAGGAGGAGCCGTCCGGGGCGATCAGGTCGACGATCAGGTCACCCCGGTAGGTGTGCTGGATGTTGACGTCCACCGTCGACGACGACGAGGGGGTGCTGCTGCAGCCGCTGATCGAGATGCTGCTGCTCACCCACGACCCGCTGTCCGGGATCGCCACGTCGGTGCCGTTGGTGCCGGTGCAGCTGCCGCCCGGACCGATCACCGTCAGGGTGAACGTCGCGGTACGGGTCGCCGTGCTGCCGGTGCCGGTGACGGTGACCGGGTAGCTGCCGCCCGGAGTGCTCGCCGAGGTGCTGACGGTCAGGGTGGCCGAGCCGCCTGAGGTGACGCTCGACGGGCTGAAGCTGGCGGTCGCGCCGCTCGGCAGACCGCTGGCCGAGAAGCTGACCGACTGCGCCGAGCCGGACGTGGTGGCGGTGGAGACGGTCGCCGTCACCGAACCACCCGGCGTGGTCGAGCCGGACGTCGGGCTGACCGACATGGAGAAGTTGTCCGCCGGCGGGGTGCCGTCGTTGACCACGTACAGCAGCCGGTTGGGCGAGCCGCTGCCCGGGTTGCCCACCGCGCCCACCGTCGCGTTGTCGTACAGGTAGTCGCGGACCTCCTGCGGGCTCCAGCCGGGGTTGGTCGAGGCGACCAGGGCCGCCGCGCCGGCCACGTGCGGCGCGGCCATCGAGGTGCCGCTGATGGTGTTCGTCGCGGTGTTGCTGGTGTGCCAGGCCGAGGTGATCGACGACCCGGGGGCGAACACGTCAAGGCAGGTGCCGTAGTTGGAGAAGCTGGACCGGCCGTCGTTGCTGGTGGTGGAGCCGACGGTGATCGCTTCGGTGACCCGGGCCGGGGAGGTGTTGCAGGCGTTGGCGTTGCTGTTGCCCGCCGCCAGGCTGTAGGTCACACCGGCCGCGATCGAGTTGCGCACGGCGGTGTCCAGCGAGGTGTTGGCGCCGCCGCCGAGGCTCATGTTGGCCACCGCCGGCAGTTCGGCGTTGTCGGTCACCCAGTCCACTCCGGCGATGACGCCGGCGGTGGTGCCGCTGCCGGAGCAGTTCAGCACCCGGACGCCGACCAGGGTGACGCCCTTGGCGACGCCGTACGCGGTGCCGCCGACGGTGCCGGCGACGTGCGTGCCGTGGCCGTTGCAGTCGTCCGCCGACCCGCCGTCGACGGCGTCGAAGCCGCTGACCGCCCGGCCGCCGAAATCGTTGTGGCTGAACCGGATTCCGGTGTCGATGATGTACGCGTGCACGTTGGACGCGGTGTTCGGGTAGGTGTACGAGTCATCCAGCGGCAGATCGCGCTGGTCGATCCGGTCCAGCCCCCACGACGGCGGGTTCGGCTGGGTGTCGGCGATCCGTACGGTGTGGTTCTGCTCGACGTACTCGACCGCCGGGTGGGCGGCGATCCGGGCCGCCTGCTTGGCGTTGGCGGAGATCTCGAAGCCGCGCAGCGCGGCGGTGTAGGTGCGGGCGACCGTCCGACCGTGCTGACTGGCCAGATTGCGGGCGGTCGCGGCGACCTGTCCCCGGGTGACCGCGCTCTTCTTGAAGACCACGATGTAGCTGTCCGGTACAGCGGTCGGTCCACCGGCGTGCCGGATCGTCCCCTCCGGTTCGGCGGCGGTGACCGGTCCGGTGACTGCCGCCACCATGGCCAGTGCGGTGGCACCGACGATGATGATCCTGCGGGGGAGATTCATCTCCCGTCCTCCCATCAGATCGGCAGGCGTCAGTCCGCTGACGGTGACAGCGGATCAGTGAACGCCGATCTTGCTGAGAGTAATCTGAGTCGACACTGGGAAGTTATATTCCGAAACGTCTATACCACTGGTGCGATGGAACCGACGGAATCATCGCCCACCTGCAATGCCGTGCCCGAAGAGCAGGTGGTGCCGGGCGGTCTGAAACAAGGAATTTTCATGATCGCCCTTGGTCGGGGCGGCATTCGAGGCTCAGCGGGAGACCAGCCGGCGGCGCACCCCGCGGGCGTACTTGCGGGCGACGAAGACGGTCGCCCGGCCGAGGCTGCGGGCCCCACCGACGGTGACCGTCTGCCCGGCTCGTCGGCCGCCGCGCGGTCCGGCCGTAGCCGAGCCGCCCGCCGCGCCCGACCCGGCTGCGGTCAGGTCGACGACGTCGTACTCGCTGCCGGTCTCCCACCGTTGCCCGTGGCTGGCGGCAACCGCCTCGACCAGCGCGCCGTCGGCGGTACCGGCGTGCAGCGCCCGGCTGCGGGCCGCGGTGGACCACAACTCGACGGCGTGGGTCGGGGCACCGGCACCGGCCGGCAGCACCCGGAGCAGCCCGCACCGCCACTTCTCCATCGCCGCGACCAGCGAGCGGACGGTCCGCGGACCGACGCCCAGCCGGGCCGGCACCCGGAGCAGGTACGGCGCGGGGAAAGCGGTCACCGGGGCGCTGCTGACCATGCGTACCCGTGGTTCGCTGCGGTACTCGGCGGCCAGCAGCCGCAGGTCGGCTCGGCTGCTGTCGGCTCCGCTGTTGTCGGTCCCGGCCACGGCCCAGTCGCCGACCAGGGCCACGTGCAGGTCGCGCTCGTCGCCGCCGAGCAGCCGGTCGACGCAGGACCGGACCACCTGGTACGGCTGGTCGACCGGCACCACGGCGGTCACCAGTGGCACCTGCCAGACCCGGCCGGGCCGGTTGCGACGCTCGCGGGGGAACGGCACCAGGTCGGTCAGCTCGGCGTCGGCCCGCTGCCCGGCGGTGACCGGGTCCGCCGGGGCGGCCGTCCACAGCGTCGCCGCCGGCTCCGGCACGAACACCGCCCCAGCCTGCGCCAGCCGGTAGGCGACCTCGACGTCAGTGCCCTGGAACCGGTCGGAGCCGGCCTGGTAGCGGTCCCGCTGGAAGGCGTAACCGGTGCCGGCGGCGGCCAGGAAAACGAGATGGTCCGCGGTGCGGAGCTGATGCGTGGTGTCGAGCAGCCGGGCCAGCCCGGGGTCGACCGTACTGCCCGGGAAGAGCTGGCCGAGGGTGCCGGCGCTGGCATGGGCCACGATCACATCCGGGTCCGGGGCCCGGCCAGAGAAGATCATCGGTACGGCGACACTGACCGCCGCCGGACTGGCCTGCTGCCAGCGGGTGAGCGCCGAGACCAGGTCCGGTGCCGGGACCGCCCCGGCCGGAATCCGGACGATGATCTCGCCCTTCGCGGTGCCGACCTGGTCGGCGAAGTCGCTGTCGGCGGTGACGGTGACGATCTGCAACAGCCGGTCCGGGTACCGCTGCTGGCGCAGCGCGGCGACGGTACGGGCGGCGCCCGCCGGGTCGCCACCGTCGCCGACCACCAGCACGCTCACCTGGGCGGTGGGCGCCGGGTGACCGGGCTCCACGGGAGCGATCAGGGTCCAGTCGTTGTGTGGTGACGGAGCGGCGGACACGGCACCAGGCAGGGACACGCGTGCAGCGTACCGGAAGCCCGGCCGGTAGCCTCTGCCGTGATGTGGGTCGGTGTCGCGTGCGTCGGCCCGACGTGGTGCTCCGAGCCGGAACGACAAGGTGGCGCAGGTGGCGGAGAATGCGGTGGGTGGCGTCGTGCGCGGCGGGAGCCCCGATCACCGGCGCTGGTGGTGGCGGGTCCGGTTGACTGATCGACCGGACGGCCGTCCGGTGTCCGGGCCGACCACCGGGGCGGCCCGCCGGGCGCTGGTGGACGCTGACTCGGTGGCGGCGCTGCGCCGCCTGTTGGCTGAGCCGGCCGCGGCCACGCCGACCCGCCAGCTGGTGGTCCGGGTACGCCGTTGGCGTCCGCCGACCGCCGGCTGGTCCGGCCGCCTGGGTCCGGTACCGGGCCTGCGGCGGCACCGGGTGCGGCTGCCGCGCGGTGGCGGCAACGCACGGCTCAGCGTCGACCTGGCCGAGCCGGTCCCGCTGCACGATCTGCTCACCGCCGCGCTGGCGGTGCTGGCGCCGGTCCGGCCGTTGCCCCGACCGGCCAGCGCCGACGTCGCTGCGGTCGGGGTGGCGCCCGGCTGGCTGCCGGTCGACGCCAACCACTCGGTGACCGGGGCGTTGACGACGAACCCCGAGATCCGTGGGTACGACGTGGCGCTCGCCCCGGACGCGGCGACGCTGGCCGCCGCGGCGGACCTGGTCGGGGTGGCGGTGACCGCCGGTGGCACCGGTGCCCGGGTGGCCAACCGGCAGCCGCTGGTGCTGATCGATTCGGCGGTGGCGAACCCGGTCGGCCGGGGCCGCCGGTACGGGCCGACGGAGCCGATCGGGGTGCTGGAGTTCCTGCCCGGCGACCCGGTGCCGGGCTGGCAGGTGCGGCCGGCTGAGTCCGATCCGGCACCGGCAGCCGGAGCCGGTGCTGAGCCGGCCGGTGCGGTGCCGGTGGCGCGCGGCGGGTTGGCCGGCGTGCCGCTGTCCGGCGACCAGCTGGCGGCGATCCGCCGGTTCACCCATCTGATCTGCCCCGACGTGCCGGCGGTCGCGCCGGCGGCGGAGGCGACGCTGCTGGCCCAGCTGGCGGCGACCGGTGCCGTGCTGCGGGTGCCGCAACTGCCCCCGGCGGTGGCGGACCGGCTGGCCGAGCCGTTGCTGGCGGTGCTGCACAGCGACCTGCCCGGGGTCGGCGCGGATCCGTTGGAGTGGGAGATCCGCAGCGTACGGCAGCGGTCGGCGGCGTTGCGTGGGCACGCCGCCGCGTTCGCCGCCGGTGACGTCACCGCCGACACGTTTCCGGCGCTGGCGGCACCGCCGTCGGTGAGCGCGGTGCTGGTCACCCGGCGGCCCGAGTACCTGCCGGACGTGGTGCGGCAGCTGGCCGGGCAGACCTACCCGGAACTGGAGATCGTGCTCTGCCTGCACGGTATCGAGTTGACGGCGGACCTGCGGGCGCGGCTCGGTGAGTGTGGCCGCCCGATCCAGATCTTCAGCGCGCCGGCCGGGTTCAGCTTCGGCGAGGTGATGGGCGCGGCTACCGCGCGGGCGCGGGGCAGCCTGGTCACCAAGGTCGACGACGACGACGTGTACGGCCCGGAGCACATCTGGGACCTGGTGCTGGCCCGGGAGTACTCGGGCGCGATGCTGGTCGGCAAGGCGGCCGAGTTCGTGGTGCTGCAGATGCTCGGGGTCACGGTCCGCCGGGCCGCGGTGCCGCCGGAGGCGTACGGCGCCCCGGTAGCCGGCGGCACGATGTTGATGGCGCGCGGTGACCTGGAGGCGGTCGGTGGTTGGCGGCCGGTGCCTCGGTCGGTGGACCGTGGCCTGATGGACCGGGTGCTGCGTGCCGGCGGGCTGATCTACCGCACCCATCCGCTCGGCTACCTGTACGAACGGCGGGCGGCCGGGCACACCTGGGACGCCGGTCTCGACTACTTCCTACGTCGAGGTGGCCAGCAGTGGGACGGGGTGCCCCGGCATCCGGAGTTCGGTACGTCGCCGGTCGGACTACCCGAAGTAACCGCTCGGTAATCCACCCGACCTCCTGGTAATCGAGCTGTCACAATATGAACATGGCACGTTTACCCGATGTGCCAGGGCGATGGTGCTCGTCACAGTCATTCGGGGGCCGGCAACCGATGGCTGGGGGAGGTGACGGTGACCACCGTCGCGCTCAAGGATGTATCCAAGGTCTTTGCCGACGGGACCGTCGCCGTCGACAAGGTGAACCTCGACGTCAACGACGGTGAGTTCATGGTGCTCCTCGGCCCGTCCGGCTGCGGCAAGTCGACCGTGCTGCGGATGATCGCCGGGCTGGAGGATCCGAGCAGCGGTGCGGTGCTGCTGGACGGCGAGTTGGCCAACGACATTCCGCCCCGGGACCGCCGGGTCGCGATGGTCTTCCAGGACTTCGCCCTCTATCCGCACATGTCGGTGGGGGACAACATCGCCTTCCCGCTGCGCCTGTCCGGAGTGGAGATGGCGTCCCGGCAGGAGCGAGTGGCGGACGTCGCCAGCGCGTTGGGCATCGGCGACGTACTCGCCCGCAAGCCCAGTCAGCTATCCGGTGGCCAGCGGCAACGGGTGGCGATGGGGCGGGCCATCGTCCGCCGTCCCGGCCTGTTCCTGATGGACGAGCCGCTATCCAACCTGGACAGCGGGCTGCGGGCCGAACTGCGGGCGGAGATCTCCGGGCTGGTCCGCGAGCTCGGCGTCAGCACCGTCTACGTCACCCACGACCAGGCCGAGGCGCTCACCATGGCCGACCGGGTGGCGATCATGCGCAAGGGCGTGCTGCAGGACGTCGGCACCCCGACCGAGGTGTACGGTCGGCCGGCCACCCTCTACGTCGCCGCGTTCCTCGGCAGCCCTCGGATGAACCTGCTGGAGGCGTCGGTCTACGTCCATCTCGACCGCTATGTCGCGCTCAACCTGGGCGAACAGACCCTCTACCTGCCCTGGACCGATCTGCGCGCCCGTGCCGTGTCGCACTACCACGGGGAACGCATCGTGGTCGGCCTGCGGGCCGAGGCCCTGACCCCGGTAGCCCCCGGTAGCCCGGGTGACGTGCTGCAGGGCCGGATCCGGTTCCTCGAACACCACGGCCACGAGTCGCTGGCCTACCTCGACATCGGGGCCACCGCGATCGTGGTCGACGACCTCGCCGGCACGGCGGTGGAGCCGACCGGTGCCGGCGGCCGCCTGCGCCGGTTCGGCAGCGTGATGCAGCGGCTCACCGGTCGGTCCGTCGGCCGGGCGGCCGTCGGCGAGCAGTCGGCCGAGTCCGGCCCGGACCGGGAGAGCGTGCTCAGCGACCCGGGGCGGCACCACCGCCGGCCGGCCGAGCTGGCCGTGCGACTGGCTCCGTACCCGGCGGTCACCCCCGGCCATCCACTGGCCGTCTCGGTCCGGATGGACGCCCTGCACTTCTTCGACGAACGGGGCGACCGGATCGACGTCGGCTGGCGATGAGAGGGCAGATGGCGATGAGCAACTGACTGGTCACCATGGGCTGGCGCGCCGGTGGAAACCGAGCCGGCCGACCGGAGATCAGGTTAGATTGGCTGCGTGCTCGGTCTACCCGCTCATGTGACCGCCTGCCTGTTCGACCTCGATGGGGTGTTGACTCAGACCGCGAAAGTGCACAACGCGGCGTGGGAGGAAATCTTCAACACCTTCCTCCGCGCCCGCGCCGACGAGACCGGCGAGCCGTTCCAGCCATTCGATCCGGGCGCCGACTACAGCCGGTACGTCGACGGTCGGCCACGAGCCGACGGGGTGCGTTCCTTCCTCGCCTCGCGAGGCGTTGAGCTTCCCGAGGGGTCGGCGGACGACCCCCCGGAGGCCGACACCGTGTACGGCATCGGCACCCGGAAGAACGAGGTGCTGCTGCGACGCATCGCCGAAGACGGGGTGCAGGTCTACGACGGTTCATTGGCCTACCTTCATGCTGCCCGTTGGGTCGGGCTGCACCGGGCCGTCGTCTCGGCCAGCGCCAACTGCCGGGACGTGCTGATCGCGGCGGGGATTGAGGAGTTGGTCGAGGTGCGGGTAGACGGGGTGATCGCGCGCGAAAAGGGCCTGCGGGGCAAGCCGGAACCGGACACGTTTCTGGCCGCTGCCGCGCAGCTCGGCGTCGAGCCGGGCAACGCCGCGGTGTTCGAGGACGCGCTGGCCGGCGTGACGGCGGCGCGTGCGGGGGAGTTCGGCTGTGTCATCGGTGTCGACCGGGTCGGCATCGGTGACGAGCTGCTCGCCAACGGTGCCGACATCGTGGTGAGCGATCTGGGGGAGTTGCTGGTCGGAGCCGAACGGTGATCCGGGAGCGGGCCTACCCGGTGGAGCCCTGGCACGTGCGGGAGACCCGGCTCGACTTCGACATCCTGGCCCAGTCGGAGTCGGTCTTCGCCCTCGCGAACGGGCACGTCGGTTTCCGCGGCAACCTGGACGAGGGCGAACCGCACGGGCTGCCCGGCACCTACCTCAACTCGTTCTACGAGTTGCGGCCGCTGCCGTACGCCGAAGCCGGCTACGGCTTCCCCGAGTCCGGCCAGACGCTGGTCAACGTCACCAACGGCAAACCGATCCGGCTGCTGATCGACGACGAGCCGTTCGACGTGCGCTACGGCGACCTGCTCTCCCACGAGCGGGTGCTCGACCTGCGGGCCGGTCTGCTGGACCGCCGGCTGGAGTGGCGCTCGCCGGCCGGGCGTACCGCCCGGGTCCGCAGCACCCGGCTGGTGTCGTTCACCCAACGGGCGGTCGCGGCGATCTGCTTCGAGGTGGAGGCGGTCGACGAGCCGTTGCGCATCATCGTGCAGTCCGAGCTGGTCGCCAACGAGGAGCTGCCGGCACAGAGCAAGGACCCGCGCGTCGCCGCGGTGCTGGAGACGCCGCTGCAGGCCGAGGAGCGGCTGGTGCAGCCCGACGGCGGGCTGCTCATCCACCGGACCAAGGCCAGCGGGCTGCGGATGGCGGCGGCGATGGGGCACGAGATCGACGGCCCCGGCGAGGTCTCGGTCAGCACCGAGGGTTTCGACGACTGGGTCCGGACCACCGTCTCCTGCCTGCTGGAGCCGGGGCAGCGGCTGCGGATGGTGAAGCTGCTGACGTACGGCTGGTCCAGCCAGCGCTCGTTGCCGGCGCTGCGCGACCAGGTCGGCGCGGCGTTGGCCGGCGCCCGGATCTCCAGCTGGGAAGGGCTCTGCGCCGAGCAGCGCAAGTACCTCGACGACTTCTGGGGCCACTCGGACGTGCGGGTGGACGGCGACCCGGAGATCCAGCAGGCGGTCCGGTTCGGGCTGTTCCACGTGCTGCAGGCCGGTGCCCGAGCCGAGCAGCGGCCGATCGCGGCGAAAGGGCTGACCGGCCCGGGGTACGACGGGCATGCCTTCTGGGACACCGAGATGTTCGTGCTGCCGGTGCTGACCTACACCCAGCCGGGGGCGGTCGCCTCGGTGCTGCGCTGGCGGCACTCGACCCTGGACCAGGCGCGGGAGCGGGCCCGGATGCTCGGGCTCAACGGGGCGGCGTTCCCGTGGCGGACCATCCGCGGCCAGGAGTGCTCGGCGTACTGGCCGGCCGGCACGGCCGCGTTCCACGTGGCGGCCGACATCGCCGACGCGGTCCGGCGGTACGTGCACGCCACCGGGGACGTCGAGTTCGAGCGGGAGATCGGCCTGGAACTGCTGGTGGAGACCGCTCGGTTGTGGCGTTCGCTGGGCCACCACGACCGGCACGGCCGGTTCCACATCGACGGGGTGACCGGGCCGGACGAGTACACCGCCGTGGTCGACGACAACATCTACACCAACCTGATGGCGCAGCGGAACCTGCTGACCGCTGCCGACTGCGCGCTGCGCTACGCCGACCGGGCCTGGGTGCTCGGCGTCGACGACGAGGAGACCGCGGCCTGGCGGGACGCGGCGCTGTCGATGCACGTCCCGTACGACGACGAGCTGGGCGTGCACCCGCAGTCGGCCGGGTTCACCCGGCACCAGGAGTGGGACTTCGCCGGCACCCCGCAGGACCACTATCCGCTGCTGCTGCACTACCCGTACTTCGATCTGTACCGCAAGCAGGTGGTCAAGCAGGCCGACCTGGCGCTGGCGATGCACTGGCGGGGCGACGCGTTCACCGAGGAGGAGAAGGCCCGCAACTTCGCCTACTACGAGCGGCGTACGGTGCGGGACTCGTCGTTGTCGGCGTGCACCCAGTCGGTGATCGCCGCGGAGACCGGCCATCTGGAGCTCGCCCACGACTACATGGGTGAGGCCGCGTTGATGGACCTGCACGACATCAACCGCAACACCCGCGACGGCATCCACGTGGCCGCCCTGGCCGGGGCGTGGCTCGCGCTGGTCGCCGGCTTCGGGGGGATGCGTGACCACGGCGGGGAGCTGGCCTTCGCTCCCCGGTTGCCGCAGCGGATCAACCGGCTGGAGTTCGCCATGATGTGGCGGGGCCTGCGGCTGCGGGTGGCGGTCCAACACGACGAGGTGACCTATTCGCTGCGTGACGTCGACCCGAACGCCACCGTTGACCTCACTCACCACGGCGAGCCGATCACGGTGGCTGCGGACAAGCCGGTCACCCGGGCGATCCCGCCGGCCAATCCGGTCGGTCCGCCGCCGCAGCAGCCGACCGGCCGGTCACCGGTACGCCGGTCGGCGCGTACCGGCTGACGGCGCGTACCGGCTGACAGTTTCTTCGCGCGGTGCCGGCCCGGCCCGGCACCGCGCGAAGCGAGGTCAGGTGGTCACAGCAGGGACAGGTGTACGTGGTTGGTGTGGTCGCTGTTCGGGTCGCCGCCGGCACCGCTGTACGAACTCCAACCGGTGGTCGGTGACCAGAACTGGCGGTACCAGATGACGTAGAGGATGCCCAGCTTGTCGGCGTTGCGGACCAGGAAGGCGGTCAGGTTGTTGCCGTACAGCCGGTCGTCGCCGAAGGCGTCGCCGCCGAACCCCTGCTGCTGGGCGGAGAAGTCGCAGGCCCGCCCCTTGGGGTGCTCGAACGGCCCACCGGGGCGGAAGCAGGAGACGAAGCGGGTGAAGCCGGCCTTCTTCGCTTCGTTCAGCGCGTGCATGGTGCGCGGCGTGATGCAGCCGCTCGTGGTGGGGTCGTCCAGACTGCACGACTGGGACGGCCAGGAACCGTCCGAGTTACGCGGCGCCTGGGCGGCGACCGGCGAGGTGGCCGAGACGAACCCGTTGGTGGCGACCGCGCCGACCAGTTGGAGGGCCTTTTCGGCCTCTTTCTTCTGTCGGGCCATCGCCTCGAGTTGCTGTTCCTCGCGGGCCACTTCGGCGTCGATCGCGGCGACCGCCCGGGCGGCCTGTTCGCGGGCCTCGTTGAGCTGCCGAATCCGCTTGTTGTCGTGCATGGCGATCATGTCCAGGCCTTCGGCGCGTTCCAGCAACGCGTCCGGGTCTGCGCTGTTGAGCAGGACCATCACCGGGGTGATCCGACCGAGGCGGTACGAGTTGGAGGCGACCTGGCCGATCTGTGGGGTCAGCGCCGCTATCCGCTCCTCGACCTTTTCCAACTCGAGGTTGAGCTTCAACTGGCGTTTGCGGGACTCGTCGACCGCCGCCTTGGCTTCGACGAAGCCTCGGCCGGTCGATTCGAGCACTTCGCTGAGCAGTGGCGGGGCGCCTTCGTCGTCCGGATCCTGAGCGGCGGCCGGCGACGCTACGACGAAGCCGGCGAGCAGGGCGGCGACGGCGGCGAGCGCCGCAGCCGTCGGAATCCGCCGGCGGAGGGGTGCGGTCATCCTGTTCCTTTCCTTGGCCGCCGACCGAGTTAGCTGACGGGTTCGGGACGGAACGATCCCTACCGCTGGCGCGGATTCACCCCGGTGGAAACGTGGTTCCCCGGCTCACCCCGGAGGGTGATTGGGCGGCGGTCACCGCCGGCACCGGTGGGCGCCGCCTGGCGGAGACCGCCGGCAAGCTTACCGGATCGGTCACCGGCATCAACACCTCGACAATCCTGACTGAGCTGGAAAAATCCGTTACCAGGCAACGACTTTCGGTGATGTCCACTTTCTGCGTCCGGCGGCGTACGACAAGTCGTCAGGGGCCGGGATATCGCTGCGCCGAGGTTAGCGGCTGACTACAGTGCGTATGAGGAAAAGCGGGAAAGTCGTAGCGTCGGACGGATCCTCGGTGAGAGATGACGATTCCCCGGTCGGGCCGCCGGACGCCGACAGCGTGGTGGTGATCGGCCTCGGCCGGTTCGGTGGTCAGGTCGCCCAGTCTCTGCTCCGCCTCGGCCACGACGTGCTGGGTATCGACGAGCATCCCAAACGGGTGCACCGCTGGTCCGAGCGGCTGCCGAGGGTGGTCGAGGCGGATTCGACCGATGACCGGGCGTTGCGCCAGTGTGGCGTCGCCGACTACCCCCGCGCGGTGGTCGGCATCGGCTCGGACGTCGAGGCAAGCATCCTCACCGTGGTGGCGCTGACCGAACTGGGTGTCCCGGAGGTCTGGGCAAAGGCGATCACCGCCAAGCACGGCCGGATCCTCGCCTCAGTCGGCGCGCACCATGTGATCTTTCCGGAGGCGGCGATGGGTGACCGGGTGGCCCACCTGCTGGCCAGTCGGATGCTCGACTTCATCGAGTTCGACGACGGGTTCGCCATCGCCAAGGTCTGCGCCCCGCCGGACGCCGCCGGCCGGACGTTGGCCGAGTCCCGGCTACGTCAGCGGTACGGCATTACGGTGGTCGGGATCAAGGAGCGGGACCAGCAGCTGAGGTACGCGGGACCTGAGACGTTGATCCCGCCGGATGCGCTGCTGATCGTCGCCGGGGCGACCACGGCGGTTCAGCAGTTCGGCCGGTGAACATGGGCGTGACCGCCTCATCACACCTTCATTTCGTGAGCTGATCAGCCGCTGGACTTTCGCAAACTCGTGACTCAGGCTACAGTCCCTGCATGGGAGCGCTTCCATCGATGGATGTGCCCCCGTTGAAGTAGTCGACGCGTGGCGCGGCGATGGCGACATCACCGTGTCAACCGCACAGCTCCCCGGGCTGGCGGCGGGCCAAGCCCGGACTCCGCCGCCAGCCCGCGCACCACCTGTCGAGAGGAGGTGGAACCAGAGCCACTCGCGTGGCCCGGCTCCCGCGCGTCACGCACGACCTGGACGCCAGACCGCTCGTGCGTGTTTAGCAACTGATGGTGGGGACGGGGGTTGCCCTCCCCGTCCCCACGCTAGTCCTCGATTGTTACGGCGGGGAATCGCCGACAAGTCAGGACCGCGACGCCGGTCTGTCCGACAGCGCTGCCCAGCCTGCCGATGCATCGGCAGGCTTCGTTGTATATTAGGGCCTGGCCAGTGGCTGGGCCGCCGCGCCCGGTCTGCGGTGACGATCGGCCCGGGCCCTTCCGTCGTCCCGCAAGGGTTCGAGGCTCGTCGATAGGTAGTGGGCAAGCTCACAGTCGGTCGATCAGCTGGTCGCGACCGGACGACCCGGTCACGCGCCGCCGGCGCGGTGGTGCCCGGCTAGCTACTCGGCGAGCAACCCGCCACCGACGAACTTCCTGCTCAACGGCGACCGGTGCACGTCCTCGGGTGGACCCCTCGTCAAAGACGCGCTGGTGACGGCGGCTTGCTAGCCTCGCCCGCATGCGGGTGCTGGTGGTCGAGGACGACCCCGAGGTACGCAGCGCCGTCGTCACCGCGCTGCGCTCCGGCGGATTCGCCGTCGACCAGGCGGCCGACTGGAGCCAGGCCGACCTGAGCATGAGCATCAACGACTACGACTGCCTGGTGCTCGACCGGATCCTCCCGGAAGGCGACTCACTGCACCAGCTCGGCCACCGACGGCGGGCCGGGCTCACCACACCGGCCCTGGTGCTCACCGCGCTGGACAGCGCCGGGGATCGGATCGCCGGCTTCCAGGCCGGTGTCGACGACTACGTGGTGAAGCCCTTCGTCACCGCCGAACTGGTGCTGCGGGTCCGGGCGCTCTGCCGACGCCGCGGCGCCACCACCCCGCCGCTGCTGCGGGTGGCGGATCTGGAGGTCGACGCCGCCCGCCGGGAGGTGCGCCGCGCCGGCGTCCTACTGACGCTCACCCGCAAGGAGTTCGCCGTCCTGGAGATGCTGCTGGTCCGGCGCCCAGCGGTGGTCAGCCGGAGCGACCTGTTCGAACACTGCTGGGACGAGCTCGCCGACCCCAGCTCGAACGTGGTGGACGCGGTGGTCGCCCAGCTGCGCCGCAAGCTCGGCGAGCCGCAGCTGATCCACACCGTACGCGGGGTCGGCTACCGGGTTGGCGGGGCGCCGCCGTGACCGCCGGCCGAATCGGCGGGGCGCCGTCGTGAACCGCCGCGACCGGCGGGGCGGCAAGCCGCTGCAGACCGCCGACCGGCTGCGCAACCTGCGGATCCGGATCACGCTGCTGGTGATGGCGATCAACGTGGTCGGCCTGGCCGGAATGGGCGCCGTCGCGCTGCTGGTCGACGGGCGGCAGCGCGACGAGGTGGTCGCCGCCGAGCTGCGGCGTACCGCCAGCACCGCCGCCGCCCTGCTCTACTACGAGTCCGGGGCGCTGCAGCTCGACAAACTGTTCGACAACGCGGTCGCCAACGGCACCACCGCCGTCTACGTCTACGAGGCTGGCCGAACCGACCTCAGCCTGGTCTTCGCGTACCCGGCCCGGCTGCCGGTCGTCCCGCCGGACAACCTGCTCGCACCGGCCCGGACGGTCTGGACCTCCGGCACCGAGCTCGCCGGTGGGGTCGGCGACACCGCCGGTACCCCCACCCCGCTGCTCGCCGTGCCGTTCCAGCACGCCGTCACCGGGGCGGTGGCCGGCGCCGTCGTGGTGCTCGGCGACACCGGGCCGGCCGAGACCGCCAACCGGCGGCTGGCCCTGGCCCTGGTCGCCGGCGGCGTCAGCTTCACCGCGCTGGCCTGCGCCGGCGGTTACCTGCTCGCCCGCCGCGGCACCGAGCCCATCGCCGACGCGCTCAACCAGCAGGAACGGTTCGTCGCCGACGCCGCGCACGAGCTGCGCACCCCGTTGACCGTGATCCGTGCGGTCTCCGAGACCGCGCTGGCCGAGCCGCAGCGCCGCCCGGCGGCGCTGCGCCAGGTGGTGCGCTCCGCCGACCGGCTCGCCGACTCGGTCTCCGTCCTGCTCACCCGGGCCCAGCTCGTCGCCGGCCTGCGCGACCTGCGCCGCGAGCCGTTTCGCCTGGACCAACTGGCCGAGGAGGTGCTGACCGACACCGTCGTCGCGCCGCACCGCGCGGTGCCGGTCACCGAGGCGGTGGTGGCGTACGGCGACCCGGCGCTGGTCCGGATCGCGCTGCGCAACCTGATTCAGAACGCGGTCCAGCACGGTCGGGCCGCCGACCAGCCGGCCGAGATCCGACTCGAGGTCACCCCTGGACCGCCGACGGTACGGGTACGCGACCGTGGCACCGGGCTCAGCGAAGCCGTCGCGGCCGCACCTGAGCAGCGGTTCCGCAGCGGCACCGAGGACGGCACCGGGCTCGGGCTGGCCATCGCCAGCTGGGTGGCGCAACTGCACGGCGGGCAGCTGCGGCTGGTCAACGCCGAAGGCGGCGGTGCCGAGGCCCGGCTGCGGCTGCCCGGCGGTCAGGGCGGGTAGGGCGGTATGCCCGAGCGGACAGGCCAGTGTGCCGGGACCACCCGATCAGGGCACGTAGACCGCGTTGTCGCCGTCAGGGCGGATCGCGAACCAGATGCCCGACTGGCCGTGACCGTTCGCGTCGCCGGGCATCCGGTCACCGGCGTACCCGTACAGTGGCCAGCCGGCCAGGCTCAGCTGCCGGCTCCCGTCGGGCCGGTCGAAGCAGCCAACCAGCTGCCGGTCGATCCCCTCCACCCGTACCTCGCCCTCACAGGGTGCCGGAAGCCAGGACTGCCGGCACTGTCCCTCGCAGGCGGACCAGGTCGGTGCTGCGGTGTCCCGGTCGGACCGGTACAGCACGAACCCCTGCGCGTCGATGACGATCTCGTCCAGCGTCCGGGAGTCGACCGCGTACAACGCGGTGCCGGTCGCGGTGGACGACGGCGCGGCGGAGACACCCGCCGGGGTCCCCGCCCCGGGGTCACTGCACCCGGTGAGGACCAACCCGGTGAGGGTCAGCACCGCACCCAGGATCGACCGTCTCATCAAAACCTCACGCTCCTACCAGCAGGATAGGCGGGTCCGACCGGGTACAGGAGGTGGACGTGCGCACGTTGCTGCGGCCGACGGCGGTGCTCGGCCTGCTGTCGGTGCTGACCGGATGCGTCGCGGCCGGTGGCGAGCAGGCGGCACCGGCCAGCGCCTGCGGCAGCCGCATCGCGGTCCTCGGCCCGCTCTCCGGTGACTCGGCCGACCTCGGCGGCAACGTCCGCGACGGTGCCCGCCTGGCCTTCGACCAGTACCGGGCGGAGCATCCGGACTGCCCGGTGGAACTGGTCGAGTTCGATTCGCAGGGCGACCCGAAGCAGGCCCCCGCGCTGGCCCAGCAGATCGTCAACGACGCCGGCGTCATCGGGGTGGTCGGTCCGGGTTTCTCCGGCGAGGCCGAAGCGGCACTGCCGATCCTCGACCAGGGTGGCGTCGCCACCATCACCACCTCGGCGACCCGTACCGAACTCAGCGAACGCGGCTGGTCCACCTTTCACCGGTTGGTCGGTAACGACGCCGCGCAGGGGCGTGCCGCCGGTCGGTACATCGACCAGGCGCTGGGCGGCACGGCGGTGTTCGTCGTCGACGACGGTGGGGCGTACGGCCAGGGGCTGGCCGACCAGGTGGCTGCCGGACTCGGCGCCAAGGTGGTGCAGCGGGCGACGGTCGCCGCCGGTGCGACCGACTTCAGCGCGGTCGTCGGACAGATCCGTTCCGCCGACGCCGACGTGGTCTTCTACGGCGGGTACTACGCGGAAGCCGGTCGGCTGCGCCGCCAGCTCCGCGCGGCCGGCATCCCGGCGACCTTCGTCGCCGGTGACGGGGCGAAGGCGGACGGCTTTCTCCGCGAGGCCGGCGACGACGCCGAGACCGGGGTGGTGATCACCTGCCCCTGCCTGCCGCCGGAGCGGGCCGGGGCCGAGTTCCCGCAGCGATACCGGGAACGCTTCGGGGTGGATCCGGGCACCAACTCCGCCGAGTCGTACGACGCGGCGACGGTGTTCCTCGCCGGAATCCAGGCCGGACACGGAGACCGGGCCGCGATGGCCGCGTTCGTCGACGACTACGACGCGCCCGGGGTCACCACCCGGATCGCCTGGACCGGCACCGGCGAGCTGGTGGCGTCGTCGGTGGTGGTCTGGGCGTTCCGCGTCCAGCAGGGCCGGTTCGTGGCGGAGCGGTCCATCCCGGCAAGTTGACCTGCGCGCCCCTGGCGGGCGCGCCCGTGAACGTGGCAGAGGAGTTTCAATGATCGTGTCAAGCCGCGTTTGCGGTGAGCGGTGGTGAGTCATGGAACTCGCGGCCGTCGCGCAGCAGTGCCCAGATGACATCGATCAGCCGGCGGGCCAGGGCGATCAGCGCCTGGGTGTGCAGCTTGCCCTCGGCACGTTTGCGCTGGTAGAACACCCGCGACGGGCCGTCCGGCCTGATCGCGGACAGGGCGGCCATGTAGAACACCCGGCGCAGGCCACGGTGGTAGCGCTTGGGGCGGCGCAGGTTGCCGCGTATCCGGCCGGAGTCGCGGGGTACCGGCGCCAGGCCGGCGTAGGCGGCCAATCGGCCGGCGGTCTCGAACGCGGCGGGCAGGTCGCCGCCGGTGTCGGCGAGCAGCTGGGCCCCGAGGATCGGCCCGAAGCCGGGCACGCTGGTGATCCGCGACGCGTGGGGATGCTCGGCGAACCGATCGGTCAGTTGCTTGTCGAGGTCCTTGATCTCTCGGTCCAGGTCCAGCAGCTGCTCGGCCAGCCGGGCGATCAGCGGTGCGGTGGTGGCCTCGGTGGGCAGCGCGATGGTCTGCGCGGCCGCGGCGGCCAGGGCCTTGTCCACCATGGCCGGGATGCCCTTGGGCCAGGCCCCGCCGGCCAGCAGATGCGCCGTGACACCGTCCGCTCCGGCGTCTCGGATGCTCTGCGGGGTCTGGAACCCGGTCAGCAGGACCAGCGCCGAGCGGGTGGAGTAGTCGAACGACGCCTCCAGGGCCGGGAAGATCGAGGCGAGCAGGGCCCGCAGCCGGTTGATGCCGCGTACCCAGTCGCCCATCAGGTCCTCCCGGCGTGCGGTGAGCACCCGCAGATCGGCAACGACCTGGTCGGGGCTGGTGATCGCGGTCAGGTCGCGACGCAGCCGGGCGGTCTCGGCGATGGTGAACGCGTCCTTGGCATCGCTTTTGCCTTCCCCGGCGAACGCGCCGGCCATCCGGTTGACCAGCCGGCCGGGCACGTACAGCACCCGCGCCTGACCGGCGAGCAGCACCGCCAGCAGCAACCCGGCGGTGCCCGAGGTCATATCCAGAGCCCACCGCACCTGCTCGGCGGCCTTGCCCGCCCGGCCGATCAACGCCTCGATATCGGCCTGGCTGTTGACCAGCCGTTTACTGAACACCACCTTGCCGGTCTCATCGACCGCGCAGGCGTGGTGATGGGTCTTGCCCACATCGATACCGACCCAGATCATCTCGCGGACCTTCACCGGGCCCGTCCTCCCCTCCTACACCTCGACCCCGTGGACGACCCCGCCAGCAGCTCCATAAACAGCGACCCACGCACAGATTTCAATCAGCAGCCGGGGCGTCCAGAACGGCAGGGCGGCCACTCCCACGAGGCCACCTCACGGCAAGCAGTCATCAGCCACACCCTGCGCTCCGGGGATCTGAGGTACCAACCCCAGACGATCAACAACCTTATGGAGTTCAGTCATGACCCTACCGACCACGGCTGGCAGTGGCGGTGCCGGCGACGCCTGCACCGGGGCGGGCGACCGGCCCGGTGGTGGCACCGAGAAGGTGCTGCGCGCCGTCGCGGCCGGCCCGCTCGGCGCGTACCCGTTGTTGGAGGCCGCATTCTGCTGGAACGAGCGGCGGCCGGTCGGCTGGCGCCGGCTGGGGGCGGCGCCGGTTACCGCGGACCGGCAGCTACCGGTGGCGCAGACCGAGCAGCCCGCGGCCGCGGCCCGGACCGCCCGCCTGCTGTCCACGATCACCTGGTCGGTGACCAGCCCGGTCGGCGAATGCACGTCGCTGACCAGGGTCGAGGTGTCCTCGGACGGGTACCACCGGGTGTTGCGCGCGTTGGCCGGCGCGTGGCGCGACGGGCGGCGGATGCTCGGCAGTCCCGGGCTGGCGGCCGCGCACTACCCCGCTGCGCTGGCCGTCTGGCGGATGGCCGCGCTGCTGGCTCCGGCGGACCGGACCGCCGGGGTGCTCGCCATCTCGGTGAGCACCCCGGCGGCGGCGCTGCTGCGCAGTGCCGCGCCGGCGTTGGCGCTGCCGCACACGGTCGTCGAGCGCAGCGGGCGCAGCACCGTGATCCGGGTGGACCGCCCGACGCTGTTCCGCCGGCTGCTGACCGAGATCGACCCGGCCGTCGCCGGTGCGGGTGACAGCACGCCCGGCGGTCGGCCGGTGGCGGCGGTCGGCCGCCGGCTGCCGGCCGAACCCATGCGCCGGCTGGCGGCCGCCGGCTGACCGCGCCGGCTGGCGGCCGCCAGCCGACCGAGTCCACCGGCCGGGCCGACCGAGTCCGCAGCCGGTCAACAGGTCAGCCGGCTGCGGTGGGGCCGGCCCGGTGGCGCGGCCGGCGGGTCAGCCCGAAGCCGACCACGCCACCGACGGCGGCCAGTACACCACCGGCCACCGTCCAGATCCACCGACTCGTCAGGCCGGGCAACCAGTCGCTGAACCAGCCGACGACGCCATCCCACCAGGACTCTTCGCTGACCTGACCGGTGGCGTCCGCCGGGTCGGTGGCGTCCGCCGGGTCGGTGCCGTCGGCCGCGCTGGTGAGCACCGCCCCCTGCCGTACGGTCGGCGTCAGCGGCGCCTCCAGCCGGCCGCCCTCCGGGCTGGTGTCGTCCGAGATATCGGCGCTCACCCGCAGCTCGACCTGCACCGGCAGACCGAGGTCCTGCTCCGGCAGGTCGGTGACGGAGAGCCGGACGTAGTAGGTGCCGGGTAGCGGATCGGCGGACCACGGCTCCGCCCAGGCCCGGACCTGCCGCAGTACGCAGCCCGCCCGTACCTGCCGGTCGGTGGCGGATCCTACGGGTGACTGCATGCCCGCGGTGCACGGCTGGCGGCGGCGCAGCCCGTCGAACACGTCGATGGTCCAGGTCGACGCACCGCTGCGCGTCGCCGCATCGGCGAGGGTCACGGTCGCCGCGATCGAGCTGGTCTGGCCGGCCTGGGCCGGGAACGACCAGTACAGGTACTCGCCGGTCGCGGCGGAGACCCGGACCGGCTGGTCGATGTGGACCGCCGCGGCGGTGAGGAACGACGTGCCGGCCTTGGTCAGCGTGGCCTCCGCCGGTGCCGGGGTGGGGCCGTCGGCCGCCGCCGGGGTCGCGACAAGGAGGACGGCGGCGCCAGCGGCGCCGACGGCCAGGCCGGCGCGGGTCAGCCGGGATGTACGACGGGTCAACTCAGCTCTCCTTCCAGACAGTGGTCCACCAGCGGGTCAGCCAGCCGGCGAGGACTCCGGTGACCAGCCCGGCGAGGCTCAGCACGACCAGCAGCAGCCAGCCACGGCCGAGACCCGGGCTGTCCGGGGTGGGGGAGGCGGCGACCAGATCGACGGTGAGCTCGATCGGCATGCCCGGGGCGTCCCCGGCCCCGCCGGCGGCGGCGAACGAGTTGCTGACCACCAGGCAGACCTCGGCGGGCGGTGGCTCCACGCCGGCGGCCGTCGGCGCGGCGGCGGACGGCGTACCGGCCAGGTCGGCAGTTCCGTCGGTGTCGTCGGCTCGGTCGGTGTTGGCCTGGTCGGTGTCGTCGGCCTGGTCGTCTTCCGGGCCGGCGGACCAGCGCAGGCCGGTGGACAGTACGTCGGTCCGGCCGCTGCCGGCGTCGGTACCCCGGACCAGTTCACGGCCGTTGGGATGGACCGCGCGGAGCAGGATCCCGTAGTCCCGGTTCACCGGTCGGTCCAGCGCGATGCTCACCGAGGCGCGCAGCTCCTGGTCCGCTCGGATCGGTACGCGGTACCAGCGGTGCTCCTCGAAGCGTTCCCGGTCGGTGTAGACGCCGGCCGCGAGCAGTGGTGCCGCGGTGCAGTCGGTGCTGCCGGTGACCAGCTCCGGGGTCTGGGTGTAGGTGTCCTGGGCCCGGTCGACCAGCTGGTTGATCCGGTCGGCGAGCTGGTCGGCGCTCTGCGCGGTGGTGTATGTGCCGCCGGTGGCCCCGGCGATGCAGACCAGCTGCTGGCGGACCTTGTCGTCGAGGGTGAGGCCGAGCGTGTCGACGATCAGCCGGGTGCCCTGGGCGGCGAGTTCCCGGGCGACGTCACACGGGTCGGGTGGGGCGCAGGTGTCCTCACCGTCGGTGATCAGGACGATGCGGCGGGCGGTCTCACCAGAGCCGAGATCCTTGGCCGCCTCCCGCAGCGCCAGCCCGATCGGGGTGAAGCCGGTGGGCCGCAGGCTGGCGATCGCGGCCTTCGCCTGATCACGGTCGACCGGCCCGACCCGCACGATCTGCTGGGTGTCCTGGCAGCCGAGTGCCTTGTCGTCGCCGGGGTAGGTGGCACCGAGGACCCGGATGCCCAGGTCGGTGCCGGCCGGCACGGCGTCGACGACCTCGTTGAACGCGTGTTGGGCGACGGCCATCCGGGTCTGGCCGTTCATGTCGGGCTCCCGCATCGAGCCGCTGACGTCCAGGACCAGCTGCATCCGCAGGTTCTCGGTGGTTTCGTCGGCACCGGCGGGCGGGGTTCCGGGCAGGATGATGACGCCCAGTAGTCCGATCAGGACAGCCTGGGCGGTACGTCGGATGATCACCGGGCGATCCTAGTGATCATCCGATGTGCTATCCACAGTGGCAGGGCGCGACCCGTTGCAGGACCGGGCAGCGGCCATGAGGGTGCGACCGGGTGGTCGTCGCGCGTACCGGCTCAGTCGGGGTGTGGGGTCTCGAACAGTTCAGTGACCATCTTGGCGTAGTCGCGGGCCATGTCGCCGAACTGGTAGCTGCGGGCGGCGGCCCGGGCCGCCAGTTCGACGTGTCTGCCGCGCAGCTTGGTCGAGGCCAGCAGGGCGTCGGTCAGCCCGTCGCGGGCCGCCGGATCGAAGCCGATGGTGTACGCCGGATCGAGCAGTGCGGTCAACGCGCCCAGCCGTGGCGCCACCACCGGGCGGCCGAACGAGACCGCCAGATGGAAGCTGCCCGAGTTGAGCACCGTGCGGTACGGCAGCACCACCGTGTCCGCGGCCTTGAAGTAGAACTGGACCTCGTCGTGCGGGACCGGATCGAACATCGTGGTGATCCGGGGGTCACCTTCGCAGCGTTCGGCCAGCCCGTCGCGCGGGTCGAGCCGCTTCGGCGCCCCCGCGACGATCAGCCGCAGCCGGGGATCCTGCGCACCGGCTGCGTTGAACGCGTCGAGCAGTTCGCTGACCCCCTTGTACGGCCGGATCCCACCGAAGAACAGCAAAACGTGGTCGTCTGCGGCATACCCGAACCGACGACGGGCCGCGAGCCGGCTGACCGAGTCGGGGTACACCCCGAGGTAGCTGCTGTGCCGGACGATCCGGACCTTCTCCGGCGGCAGCGGATAGTGCGGCGCGGTCGCCGCCACCGTCTCCGGGCAGAGCAGGTGCACGACATCGGCCTCGGCGGCGAGGTACCGGGCCAGTTCCTTCTCCACCTCCGGGTACTTCCACTCGTGCGGGAAGACGTTGTGGATGGTCCAGATCAGCCGGCCGCCCCGACGCCGTAGGTCGGCGATCCGGTTCTGGAACTCGGCCAGCCGCGTCGCCGCCTGCTGGGCGTCGGTGGCCGGGTGCACGATCGGGTCGGTCCAGTGCACGTGCAGGACGTAGTTGTCCAGCCGACCGGCGGCCAGGTGCGGGGCGGTGGAGCCTCGGACGGCGTCGGCGACCGGGAACCAGCGCACCCCGACGTCGCGTAGCCCCGACATCAGCAGCTGCTGGTAGGGATTGTCCACGTAGTAGGGGTACGTGCCGACGAACCGGCTGTTGGCCCGGCGTGGCTGCGGGTCCAGTCCGTCGATCACCGCGTGCAGGTCCGCCGCCCGGCGGGCGAACGAGTGCCGTTCGCGTACCACCGCGGACAGCTGGCCGGCCAGCGCGACGGTGCCGGCCGGGTCGCCGGTCAGCCGGGCGATCAGGTCGCCGAGGCTGGCCGCGTCGCTGTACGTGGGCAGCTCCGCCAGCCCGAGTTCGGCGAGCCCGATCCGGCAGTTCGTCAGGGGCAGCGCGCCCGCCGCCAGGCTCTCCAGCAGCCGGGAGTTGACGTTGCCGTACGGCCGGGTGGTGTGGTTGAGGTCGTCGAGCACCAGCAGCGCCCGCCGGTACAGGCCCGGCAGGTTGAAATAGCTGGTCGGGCCGCCGGCGTACCGGGAGAAGTACGAGTTCAGCCCGCGCTGCTCGCCGAAGACGACGAACGGGAAGGTGATGTCCACCCCGCGCAGGCACTGGTACAGGTGCCGCTCCCGGCCCCACGAGTTGACCGTCGTCACCGCGCCACCGCGGACCTGGTCGGCACCGGGCAGGGTGAACAGCTCGGTGTCCACCCCGAGCGGCAGCAACCCGACCGGCCCGTCGTAGTGCTCGCGCAGCCGGCTGACCGAGGCGGACGAGGAGGCGACCACCGTGTCGAACAGGGCGAGGTGCGGATGTTCCCGCCAGCGGTCGGTCTCGTTGCGGACCCAGGCGACGATCCGGCAGCGGCCCGGCACGGTCAGCGGGTCGAACGTCGGGATCATGGCGAGCGCCACGTCGGTCTCCGGTGGCAGCTCCGCCCAGCGCTCTGCCGGCAGGTACGCGACCTCGTAGCCGTGCCGCTGCAGGTAGCGGCCGATCCCGACGGCGACGTAGAGGTCGCCACGGCCGGCGTCCAGGTCGACGGTGGAGACGCAGAACGCCACCCGCACCGCGTCCGAGCGGTGAAACCGGTCCTGCGCGCAGGCCCGCCGGTAGGCGTCGCACAGCACCGGATCAGCGGTCAGCCCGTGGAACTGGGCCGGCACGTTGGTGGCCGGCGCCCTGCGGCCCTCCGAGCCGTCGGCACCGGCACCGGTGCCGGTCGTGGCGCGTCGGTTGGTCGACCGGCTCCGTCGGCGTTTGACGGCCCGCAGGCCCTCGTTCGGCCGGAACACGTACCGGACCATCTTTCCGGCCCGGTACGTGTTGCTGTTGGTCATCTTGTTGATCCGGGTCTGCAGCCTGGTGGCCGTCTCCTGCAGTTCCTTGACCTTCTGCTGCGAGTCCTTCAACTTTGCCTGGAACTGCGTCCGTTCCTGCTCGGCCCGGCGCAGCGTCTCGCGGGCCTGCAGCGCGTCGAGTCGTTCCTGGCCGACCAGGTCCTGGGCGAGGCGGAACTGCTCGTCCAGTTGCCGGTGCCGGTGCTGGAGGTCGTCGAGTTGCGCGGTCAGCCGCTCGTTGACGGCCAGCGCGTCGAGGTGGGCCGAATGCTCGGCGGTGAGCCGCTGCTCGGCCAGGCTGATCCGGACCGCTTCGGTGGACGGCCGGCACTCCACGACGTACTGGTAGGTCTCGGCCTCCGCACCGAGCTGGGCCACCACCCGGCGCAGCTCGGCGCTGATCTCGAAGGCGCGGGCGCGGTGCGGAGTCTGCTCGGCGGACCGGATCGTCCGGTGTGTCGCGCTGACCAGGAACCCGTTCGACTCCAGCAGCGTCTGCATGCTGGTCCGGGTGAAGAAGCGCAGGTGGGTCGAGTCCAGCAGGCCCGTCCTGGTGTACTCGAAGTTGCCCGTCATCAACTCGATGATGATCGACTCGTGCGCCATGTTCGGGAAGCTGACGACCAGCAGACCGTCCGGCGCGAGGATCTTGTCGTCCCGCAGTGCGCGCAGGACGGAACCCGGTTCGATCAGATGCTCCAGCACGTCGGCGAGGATCACCACGTCGTACTCGCGGCCGGCCAGCGCACCGGGCCAGTCCGGTTCCCGCAGGTCGACGACCACTGTCTCCTGTACGCCGCCGGCCCGGGCCTCGGCGAGCGCTTCGGCGTCGACGTCGGCGCAGGTGACGGTGCGCCCCGCGACGGTGGCGAGCATGCTGGAGACGACGCCCGGCCCCGAGCCCAGATCGAGCACCCGGGGGCCACCGCTCGCCGCCAGCCGGTAGACGGCGGCGGCGGTGTTGTTGGTGTCCTCCGGCTCGAAGCTGTAGGAGTATCTGCTCACGTCCGCCTCCGCGGGTGCGCCGTGGGCCTCGTCGGCCGGGCGGTGCGTAGTGGGGGCGCAGGGGGTGGCTGAACAGCAACTTTACTGGATCAACGGGGTGACTGGCGGCGAAGCGACAGCAACCATGTCAAGTCCGGTTACCGGGCCGACCCGACCCGGTTAGCGAACCGCCCGTCTGCGGCTAGCCCGAGACGAGTGCGTCGATGTCGTCGCGGCGGCCGAGTCGACCGTCCCGGCCGTCGGCGAGAGCCAGTTCGACGAGCTTTTCGTAGCCGCCGCGCAACTGCGGGGCATGGGTGGCGACCTGCCGGAGCCAACAGGTGACGAACGCCTCGAGCTCCGACTCGATTTCGCTCAGCGGGGCGGTGAAGAACCGCTTGCTGAAGTGCAACCGGTTCCGGCACATGTAGTAGACGTAGTACGGCGGCGGGTACCTGCCGGCCGACCGTTTGTAGTGCCACACCCGGGAGTAGGGCGCGAGGACGGTGCGCCAGCCGGCCTGCTGGGCACGCAAACAGTAGTCGGTCTCCTCGTAGTAGAGGAAGTAGTCCTCGGAGAGCAGGCCGATCTGGCGTAACGTCTCCCGGCGGATCAGGAAACACGCGCCGGTGACGTAGTCGACGTCGCGCACCGCTCCGTCCGGCACGGACGGATCGAACACCCCGGCGTCGGCGTGGTACGTGGACCCGTGGCCCTTGATCACGCCGCCGTTGAACAGGATGCGGGCCGGGTGCCCGCCGTCGAGGATACGGCTGCCGACGATCCCTGCGTCCGGATGCTCCTCGGCGGTGCGCAGCAGGCGGGTCAACGTCTCCGCGCTGACGACCGCATCCGGGTTGAGCAGCCAGACGAACTCGGCGGACGACGTCAGAGCGGCCCGGATCCCGATGTTGCAGCCGGCGGCGAAGCCGACGTTGTCGCCGGCCGAGACGACCTCCACGGCCGGATCCAGCAGGTCGGTGAGATTGGGCCCGTGGTGCTCCCGTTCGGTGTTGTCGACGACGATCACCCGCTGGTCGGCGGTGTCACTGGCCTGCAGCGAGGTGAGGCAACGGACAGTGTCGTCGTAGTGCCGGTAGTTGACTACGACGGTTGCTACCCGCGGCCCGATTCGCACCGGTGACCTCCCGAACGGCAGGCGTCCGCAGCCGGTCCGTCCACCTGGGCCGAGGCTATCAGCTCGGCCACCGGGCGTACGGCGGACCGCGCGGAGCCGGTCCGCCGTACACCGATTGGTCATCGCCAGGTGTCGGTGAGGGTCGTCGCGTCGCCGGCCGGGGTGGCACTGCGGTTGCCGCCCGACTCCCAGTCGACGGTGCCGTCCGGTGCGCGCTTGACGTACTTGTACTCGAAGGACTCGCCGGCCGGCAGCGTGACGCTGCCCGACCAGACCGGGTAGTCGTCCGCAGCGAGGGCGACCGCCCGGGTCGGGTCCCACGAGCCCAGCGCCGGGACCGAGCCGACGACCAGGACGTCCTGGCCGTACCAGGTGGTCGCGGTGACGTCGAAGGTGACCGCGACGGTGCCCGGCTGCTCTCCGCCGGAGCCGGGCTGGCCCCAGGTGGCGATGAGCGGGGTGCCGCCGACGCCGCTGCGGTTGGCGCCAGCTTCCCACTCGACCGCGCCGTTCGACGCCACCTTGACCAGTTTCCACTCGAACGCCGTACCGTCCGGGACGTCGACGGAGCCGGTCCAGGTCGGGTAGCTGGCCGCGTCGGTGCCCAGCGGTGCCGCGTCGGCAGGGTCCCAGGAGCCGAGTTCAGGCAGCGAGCCGACCACCCGTACCTGCTGGCCGGGCGTGGTCTGCACGGTCACCGTTACCGGGGTGCCGTCGCCCGGGGGCGGGTCGACCGGGCCGCAGCCGGCTGGGTCGGTGCAGTCGAGCCGCGCCGCGACGTGCAGTGCCACCGCCCGGTTCGCCGGGATGTCGGCGTGGAAGCCGCCGTCGGTGACGGCGATCGTGCCACCGGTGCAGGTGCCACTGTCCGCCCGGTAGGTGCCCCGGGCCACGTTGCAGTACCAGCCGTCCGGCAGGCTGGTGGTGAAGCTGCGGCTCCAGGTGCTGCCGGTCGCGTTGAACGCGGCGTACCCGCGGTCGGCGCGGGCGAAGCCGAGCCGGCCGTTGCCGTCGGTGACCACGGCGCTGATGCCGGCGCCGGCGGTGGCGTTGCGGAAGCCGACCATCCCGGCGACCTGCTCGTCGCGGTGCTCACAGATCCACTCTGCGCTGGCGCAGTCGGTCGGCAGCGTGGTGCCGTCGCCGGTGCTCGGCGGCCCCTGGGCGACCACCGGGCCGAAGGCATAGCTGGACATCAACTGGGGGGTCCCGTACGGGTGGGCGAGCATGAACGCGTCGGCCAGGTAGTAGCGGTCGCCGTCCTGGTAGGTGAGCGTCGGGGTGGCCCGCTGGGTGTCGTGGTTGTCGATGAAGACGACGGCCTGGTCGCCGGTCAGCCCGCCGTAGTCCGGCATGCTGGCCAGCTGGGCGATGGTGCCGTCGCGAAAGGCCGCGGAGACCGCCCGCTGGTAGTCGAAGTTGGTGACCTTGCCGTACGGCGCGTACGCGGTGTACGGGATGGTGCCGTCGCCGTACACCTCGTGGAACAGGTCGGGTCGGCCGCCGAAGCCGGGCACGTCGTCGAGTCGGGAGATGATGTCCGCCAGGTGGGCTTCCTGGACGTGTTTTGCGGCGTCCACCCGGAACCCGGCGACGCCGAGCGCGATCACCGAGTTCATGTACTTGGCGATCTTGCGGCGTACCTCCGGGTCGGCGGTGTTGAGGTCGGCCAGGTCGAGCAGTTCGCAGTCCTGTACCTCGGTCTTGCTGCCCCAGTTGCTGATGGTGCGGTAGCAGGGGCCGAAGTCGGCGTAGCCGTAGCTGTCGCCGGAGCCGTCGCCGAACAGGTCCGGGTAGCCGTACTTGCTGTAGACGGTGCCGGCGCTGCCCGGCCCGCTGCCGACCGATCCGGTGCCGCTCATGTGGTTGAGCACCATGTCGACGTAGATCTTCACGCCCTGGTCGCGGCAGCGTTCGACCATGTCGACGAAGTCGGCCCGGCCGCCACGCCGGGTCTGGTCGATCCGGTACGAGACCGGCTGGTAGTCCTGCCACCAGGGGTAGCTGGCACCTTCGGCGCTGGGCAGCACCACATGCTCCTGCGGAGGGGATACCTGGACCCCGCCCCAGCCGTCCGGGCCGAGTGTTGTCTCGCACTCCTCGGCGATGGAGTCCCACCGCCACTGGAACAGGTGCACGATCGCGTCGCCGTTGCCGACGGCGGTGGCGGTCGCCTCGGCGGTCGTGACCGGGGCCGCTGCCGGGTCTGTGGCGAGGGCTGCTGCGTGGGTAGTGGCGGTGGCGGGCGCGGGCAGGGTGACGGCCAACGGGATCCCGATGACGGCCGCTACGGCGGCGGCCATCGGTCTGGACACGGTCGATCCGGGTACGGACATCAGCGCTCCAATGCTGGTGATGGCTTGCCTGCGAGGAGGCATAGGTCAGGGTTCTGAAAGAATCTGCAAGGATCGCAAACACTTTCAGGCATGTGGTGAGGGTAACAATCAGACGTCTCGCTGTGAACAGCTTGTTTCGGCCGCCAGGCTGGGGTGCTCCGAGCTGTGCCCGACGACAGGGCCGCAAGAACCGACATTCTCTTGCAGCAAGATCTGTCGCTCTGGGGATCCGGGCTGGGGTCAGCCTGCGGTCCGCGGAGCCCGCTCCCGGCCACCGCCGGTCGGCCGACCGGCGGCCCCCACCGCCTCACTGACCGCCGCCACCACCGCCGGATCGGCGTCCGGACGGGACAGCAGGATGAACTCCACCTCGCCCAGCGGCGGCAGATCGGCCGGGGTCACCGGGATCAGGCCGGCCGGCACCAGCCGGGCCGAGTGCGGCAGCAGGCCGAGGCCGGCGCGGGCGGCGGCCACCAGACCGCCGAGACTCCCGCTGGTGCAGGCGATCCGCCACGGCTGACCGGCCGACGAGAGCGCGGCGAGCGCCTGCGCCCGGGAGATGCTCGGCGGCGGATAGACCACCAGCGGCACCGGTTCCCCGGCGGTCCGCCACGGCGGTGTCGGCTGGTCCGCCGCGCCCAGCCAGACCAGTCGGTCACGCCAGACCAGGGCACCCCGGGACTGACCGGCCAGGCGCTTGGCGAAGACCAGGTCGAGTGCCCGGGCGTCCAGCAACTGGTGCAGCGTGCCGCTCAGCGCCACGGTCAGCTCGACGTCGACCAGCGGGTTGCGGCGGCGGAAGGTCTGCAGCACGTCCGGCAGATAGCTGGAGATCAGGTCCTCGGAGACGCCGAGGCGCAGCTTGCCGCGTACCACCGTGGTGCTGAAATGCCGGCGGGCCCGGTCGTGCGCGTCGAGAATGTCCCGGGCGAAGCTGACCATCGCTTCGCCGTCCACCGTCAGCTGCACGGTGTGCGTGTCGCGCAGCAGCAGCGGCCGCCCGGCCGCCTCCTCCAACCGCCGCACGTGCGCGCTGACCGTGGACTGCCGCAGACCGAGCCGCTCGGCGGCCCGGGTGAAGCTCAGCAACTGGCTCACCGCCAGGAAGCTGCGCAGCTGGACAGGCTCGTACACGACCTGCATGCTATCGCGTTGCGCGATGACAGTCAGTGCGGTGATCAGCTTTCCCGCTGATCGGCCAGCCGCTCAGAATGGGTGGACCAACCCCCTTGTCCACCTGGAGCACCCGGATGCGCTGGCCCCGCTGGCTGATCATCGACCCGTTCATCGCGATGCTGTTCGCCGTCGTGGCGCTCGCCGCGCTGCTCCCGGTGCGCGGCACCGCCGCCTCGGTCGCCGGTGTCGTCGCCAGCGTCGGCATCGCCCTGCTGTTCTTCCTGCACGGGGCCAGGATCGCCCCGGCGGCGGCGCTCGCCGGCGCCCGGCACTGGCGCCTGCACACCGTGGTGCTGAGCACCACCTTCGTGGTCTTCCCGCTGCTCGGTCTGGCCGTTGCGCTGATCAGCCCGCAACTGCTGCCGGCCGAGCTCTACCAGGGGGTCCTCTTCCTCTGCGTGGTCCCCTCGACGGTGCAGTCGTCGATCGCGTTCACCTCGATCGCCCGGGGCAACGTGCCGGCCGCCGTGTTCAGCGCGTCGTTCTCCAACATCGCCGGGGTCGCGCTCACCCCACTGCTCGCCGTGCTGCTCATGCAGAACACCGGTGACCTGCGGCTGACCGCAGGTTCGATCGGCTCGATCGTCGGGCAGCTGCTGCTACCGTTCGTCGCGGGTCAGCTGTCCCGGCGGTGGACCGCTGACTGGATCGGCCGACACAAGAGCCTGACCTCGGTGGTCGACCGGGGCTCGATCCTGCTGGTGGTCTACACCGCGTTCAGCGCCGGTGTGGTCGCCGGGATCTGGCAGCAGATCGCCGTCAGCCAGCTACTGGTCCTCGGGGCCACGGTCGGCGCCCTGCTGGCGGTGGTGATGGGGTTGCTCTTCGGCGTCACCCGGCTGCTCGGCTTCGACCACGCCGACCGGGCTGCGACGGTCTTCTGCGGTGCCAAGAAGAGCCTGGCCACCGGGCTGCCGATGGCGGCCGTGCTGTTCAGCCCGCAGCTGCTCGGCCTGCTGGTCCTGCCGCTGATGATCTTCCACCAGATCCAGTTGATCGTCTGCGCGGCCCTGGCCCGGTGGTGGTCGAACCGGGCACCAGCGGCCCGTCCGTCAGGCGAGACGACCCGGGTGTAGGTGGGGTCGGCCGACGGTGGGTCGGCCGGTCAGCGGACGACGACCGAGTCGAGCTGCTCGGCGCCGTACCGCTCGATGTACTGCTCCAAGGTGCCGTCGCGCACCGCGGTCCAGAAGTCGACGCCCCGATCGGTGTCCAGCCACATCACCCACTGGTCGCCGACGTACCCGGTGTTCGCCACCGGCGCGGTGACGAACCGGACGTCGTTGCGGATCTTGCGCAGGTCGAAGGTGAGCTGCCGGAGCTTGTGGTTGGTCAGGCCGTCGTCGACGGTGACGGTCGCGGTGATCGCGTCGAGCAGCGCACCGAGCTGTCGTGGGCTGGTCAGGGTGTCCCGGTCGAGGGTCTCGTCGAGCAGCGCGCGCAGGTAGTTCTGGTGGCGGCGCATCCGGTCGAAGTCGCCCTCCGGCAGGCCGTAGCGCTGGCGTACGTACTTGACGGCCTGCTCGCCGTTGAGCCGCTGCGGTCCGGCGGGCCAGTTGGATTGCAGGCTCGGTCCGGGCGTCCCGGCGGGGATCTCCACGGTCACCCCGCCGACCGCGTCGGTCAGGTCCTGCAGCCCGACGAGGTCGATCAGGGCGACGTGGTCGATGCGCAGCCCGGTCACGCTCTCGACCGTCTGCACGGCGAGGCTGGCACCACCGAGCGCGTACGCGGAATTGATCTTGAGGTTGCCGTGCCCGGGGACCGGCACCCACGAGTCGCGGGGGATGGAGACGACGTACGCCCGCTCCCGGTCGGCGGTGATCCGGACCACCATCAGCGAGTCGGTCCGGCCGTACGGTCCGGTGGGGGAGTCCGCGCCGGTGGCGCTGGAGGCGAGGCTGTCGACGCCGGCGAGCAGCACGGTCAGCCCTTCCGGCGTCGGTGCCGGCCGCTGGTCGGCCGGGATCGTGGCGAACGGGTCGGGGATCCGCTTGATCTCGCCGAGGTAGTAGTGACTGACGACGGCCACCCCGGCCACCCCGGCGAGGGCGGCGACCACCAGTCCGGTGATGCCGAGCAGGGCGATGCGGCGCAGCCGGCGACGGTTGTGCCGGGCCGGTGGCCGCCGGTGCTGGCCAATGCCGGCGCCCGATCGGGTCAACGTCATCGGGCTGGTCGCCGGACCCGCCGCCGGCTGGTCGGACCACTGCGTCCGGTCCGCCGACTGCTGCTGGACGGTCCATTGCGGCTGGTCCGCGGTCGTGGCCCACTGGCCGTACGCCTGGTCGGTGGTGGCCCATTGGTCGTGCTGCTGGTCGATGGTCCACTGGTGTGACTCGGCCCAGTCGTCGTCCGCCGTGGCGGGGCGGTGCTGGCCCTGGTCGTGCGCGGGCGCATCAACCCAGTTCTCCCGGGCCGGTGCCGGATTGTCCTGATCGTCAGGTCGCCCGGTCATGTGATCACCTCTGGCTCGATCGCTGAGAGACCCAGGCTAACCAGACATTACGTATCTATAACGCCAATCGGCTAAAATCAAGACGAGACTCGGGCTGGCCGGCGTCGTCGGGTGAACCGGATCGACAACTCGGCACCCGGCACAGCCAACTCGGTTTAGCGTCACAATATGTCAGCAATAGTCGGTATTGTCGGTGAGGCCGGCGGTCGCAGCCAGAGCGCCGACCAACTCGCCCTGGCCTGCACCCCGCACGACCTCCAGCGGACCAGCCGTTACCTGGACGACCGAGCGGCGATCGTTGCCCGCTGGTCCGACGAGGACCGGGCCGTGGCCCGGTCGCCGCGCTACGCGGGTCGGTCGCCGTACTACACGGCCACGGCGGACGCGGTCGCGGTCAGCTGCACTGCCCAACCCGACCTGCTCGACCTGTACCGGCGGCACGGTACGGCGGCCGTCACACAGCTGACCGGCGACTTCGCGATCGCGGTCTGGGACCGCGACCGGAACCGACTGCTGCTGGCGGCCGACCGGACCGGCGAGCGGACGCTGTACTGGCGGCTCAGCGGCGGCCGGTTGATCTTCGCCTCGCAGCTGCGGGCGTTGCTGGCCGATCCGCATGCCAGCCAGGAGCTCGACCCGGTCGCACTGCACCACTACCTGACCTACCGGTACGTCCCCGCGCCCTGGACGATCTACGCCGGCATCCGCAAGCTTCCCCCGGGCACATCGCTGATCTGGGCGGACGGGCGGGTCACCACCCGTCGCTACTGGACACTCGACACCGCTGCCGGGCCGTCGGCACCCGGTGTCGACCAGGCCGCCAAGCAGCTACGCGGGCGGCTGGTCGACGCCGTGCGCTCCCGGCTGCCGGCCACCGGGCCACCGCAGGTGCTGCTCTCCGGCGGGATCAGCGCCACGCTGGTCGCGGCGGCCGTGACCCGCAGCACCAGCGTCAGGACGCACACCTGCTCCGTCGGGTTCGGCGAACCCCGGCTCGACCAGCGGGCGGCGGCGCGAGCCGTCGCCCGGGCGCTCGGCACCGAGCACCAGGAGTATCGGGTGACCGGGCTCGACCCGGCCGTACCGCAGCAGATCGCCGGCCTGTTCGATGAACCGTTCGCCAGCCCGGCCGCGATCCCGGCCTACCTGGTCGCCAGGTACGCCGGGGTGCGCCGGGCGGAGGCGTTCTGCGGCCTAGGCGGTGCCCTGTTGTACGGCGGGTCACCGCACCACCTGCTGCTCGGCTGGCTCAACGGCTGGCCGCAGCGGCCGGCCGGACTGCCGGGGTTGCAGCGGGCCGGGGCCGCGCTGGTGCGGCGGAGCATGGCCGGAACCCCGGTGCGTCGGCTCGGCCGGCTGCTCGAGGTCGCCGGCTGCCCACCGCCGACCCGGTACGCGCGGATCGTCGCTGAGTGCAGCGCCGAGCAGAAGAACGCCCTCTACGCGGCGCGGCTGCGCGACGAACTCGCCGACGTGGACAGCGGCCTGCTGGCCGAGGCGGCCTACCTCGCCTCGTCAGGGGACTCCCAGGCGGCCCGGATGACCGATGCGGACCTGCTCGGATACCTGCCCGGCGACGTACTCGCCCGGTGGTCGACCGTGTCGGCCGGCGCGGGACTACGGCTGCAGGCGCCGTTACTCGACCACCGGCTGCTCGAGTGGGTGGCCGGCCTGCCGGCATCGTGGAAGGTGCCGGGGCGGCGGCGGAACCTGGCGCGGCGGGCGGCGGCCGGCTGGTTGCCGGGCCGGGTGGTCACCTCCGATCCGGTGGACGCCCGGCCACCGCTGGCCAGCTGGCTGCGGGGCGAGCTGCGCGAAATCGCCGGGGACCTGCTCACCGACCGGACCTTCCAGGACCGTGGCCTGTTCCAGCCGGCTGCGGTCCGCCGGCTGCTCGACGAGCACCAGGCCGGGCTCGACCACGCCGGCGAGATCTACACGTTGCTGCAACTCGAACTCTGGCTGCGGCACCGGCCGGGGTCGGTGAGAGACCCCGCACTTGCTGGTCAGCGCGACATGACCTTGGAAGAATCGGGGTACGGCACAGCTGGTGCCGGAGGTTGTCCGGCGGCGGCATCGCCAACCGGAGACCTTCGGTAACCGTGCCGGAACGGATAGTGTGATCATCATCGACGCGCCGGTCAACCAGGACCGGCGTCGCTGTACCTGCTGCATGTACGTGGAGGTGGAGTTTTCTACATGACCGACCCGACCCCCACCAAGGCCTCCGGATCCGGTGACAAGTCCGGATCGAGCAAAAAGTCGGACTCAACCAGGCCGCCGGAGTCCCGGCGTCCGTTCCAGCTCTCCTCCTGGGCGGAAGCCAAGTTCATCGGCGACGTGCTCCGCACCGAGACCGTCGGCGGCGGGCTGCTGCTGCTCGGCGCGGTCATCGCGCTGATCTGGGCCAACTCGCCGTGGGGTGACGCCTACACGGACCTGGGCCAGTTCGTGCCCTGGCCCGGCGGGGCACCGCTGCACCTGGACGTCGACCTGGCGCACTGGGCGGCGGACGGCCTGCTGGCGATCTTCTTCTTCGTGGTCGGTCTGGAACTCAAACGCGAATTCGTCGCCGGTGAACTGCGCAGCCCACGCCGGGCCGCGCTGCCGGTGATCGCCGCGGTCGGCGGCATGGCCATGCCGGCGCTCATCTACGTACTGATCAACCTCAACACCGGCGACAGTGCGCTGCGCGGCTGGGCGATCCCCACCGCCACCGACATCGCGTTCGCCCTCGCCGTGCTCGCCGTCATCGGCTCCCACCTGCCGCAGGGCCTGCGCGCCTTCCTGCTCACCCTGGCCGTCGTCGACGACCTGCTGGCGATCACCATCATCGCGTTCTTCTACACCGAACAGGTCAACTTCCTGGCACTGGCCGGTTCCCTGCTACCGCTGCTCGCCTTCGCGCTGCTGCTGCGGTTCGGCAGGACCTGGTGGTGGGCGCTGATCCCGCTGGCCGCCATCACCTGGACGCTGATGCACGCCTCCGGCGTACACGCCACCATCGCCGGCGTACTGCTCGGCTTCATGGTGCCGGTGCTGCCCCGCAAGGGCGAGCAGCACGGCATGGCCGAGCACTTCGAACACCGGTGGCGGCCGGTCTCCGCCGGCTTCGCCGTGCCGGTCTTCGCCTTCTTCGCCGCCGGGGTGTCGCTGCGTGACGGCGGCATCGGCTCGGTGCTGACCGATCCGGTGGCGATCGGCGTGATCGCCGGTCTGGTCCTCGGCAAGACGATCGGCATCCTGGGCGCCACCGGGCTGATGACCCGCTTCACCCGCGCCGACCTGGGCGGGCTGAAATGGGTCGACCTGCTCGGGGTCTCCCTGCTGGCCGGTATCGGGTTCACCGTCTCGCTGCTGATCGGCGAGTTGGCGTTCGGTGCCGGCAGTGACCGCGACGCCCACGTCAAGGCGGCCGTCCTGATCGGCTCGCTGACCGCGGCGCTGCTCGCCGCCATCGTTCTCAGCCGGCGAAACAAGGTCTACCGGCGGATCTCCGAACAGGAACGGCAGGACCGCGACGGCGACGGAATTCCGGACATCTACCAGCAACTGCCGCAACCGACACCGGACGACGACCGACGCTGAGCCGGAGTGCCGGCGGCGACCGCCGCTAACCCGGATTGACCGGCGGCGACCGCCGCTGACCCGGATCGACCGGCGGCGGCCCCGCAACCTGGTCGTACCCCCTGGTCCTGCCCCTAGTCGAGGGACAGGTCCAGCAGCGACCGGAACGCGGGGCCGTCGCCGTCCAGCGTGATCCGCCGGGTCAGCCGCACCGACTCCAACATCCGCCGGTCGTGCGTGACCAGCAGCAACGTGCCGGTGAACGACGCCAGCGCCGACTCCAACTGCTCGATCGCCGGCAGATCCAGATGGTTCGTCGGCTCGTCGAGGACCAGCAGGTTCACCCCGCGCGCCTGCAGCAACGCCAACGCCGTACGGGTCCGCTCGCCCGGCGACAGGGTGGCCGCCGGCCGCAGCACATGGTCGGCCCGCAGCCCGAACTTCGCCAGCACCGTACGGGCCTCGGCGGGGGCCAGGTCGGCCGCCGCCCGGAACGCGTCCAGCACCGGCTCGTCGCGCAGGAACAGCCGGCGGGCCTGGTCGATCTCGCCGACCACCACCCCGGGGCCGAGCCACGACTCGCCCGAATCCAGTGACAGCCGCCCCAGCAACGCACCGAGCAGCGTCGACTTGCCGGACCCGTTCGGCCCGGTGATCGCCACCCGGTCCGCCCAGTCGATCTGCAGATCCACCGGGCCGAGAGTGAACCCGCCCCGGCGTACCACCGCCCGGCGCAGCACCGCGACCACCGCGCCGGCCCGGGGCGCGGCGGCGATCTCCATCCGCAGCTCCCACTCCTTGCGCGGCTCCTCGACGACCTCCAGCCGCTCAATCATCCGCTCGGTCTGCCGCGCCTTCGCCGCCTGCTTCTCCGCGGCCTCGGTCCGGGCGTTGGTGGTCAACTTGTCGCTGTCGCTGGCCTTGCGCCGGGCGTTGCGCACGCCCTTGTCCGTCCAGGCCCGCTGAGTGCGGGCGCGGGCCTGCAGCCCGGCCCGGGTGTCGGCGTACTCCTCGTACGCCTCCCGGGCGCGCCGTCGGGCCACCTCCCGCTCGGCCAGATACCCGGCGTACCCGCCGCCGTAGTGGTTGACCTGCTGCTGGGCCAGATCCAGCTCGACCACCCGATTCACCGTACGGGCCAGGAACTCCCGGTCGTGCGAGACCAGTACGGCTCCGGCGCGCAGCCCGGTGACGAACTGCTCCAGCCGAGCCAGCCCGGCCAGGTCCAGGTCGTTGGTCGGCTCGTCGAGCAGCACCACGTCGTACCGGCTGAGCAGCAGCGACGCGAGCTGGGCGCGGGCCGCCTGACCGCCGGAGAGAGCCGTCGTCGGCTGATCCAACGCCACCGTCAGACCCAGGTCCGCGACCACCTGCTCGGCGCGTTCGGCCAGGTCGGCGCCGCCGAGATCCAGCCAGCGTTCCAGCGCCACCGCATAGGTGTCGTCGGCGCCGGGCTGCCCGGCGGCCAGCGCCTCGGCGGCGGCGTCCATCGCCTGCTGCGCCGCCGCCACCCCGGTCCGGCGGGCCAGGTAGTCGCGTACCGCCTCACCCGGCCGGCGCTGCGGCTCCTGCGGCAGCAGCCCGACGGTGGCGGTCGGCGGGTTGCGGGTGACCGCGCCCGACTCGGGTGCCGCCACCCCGGCCAGGATCCGCAGGAGCGTCGACTTGCCGGCACCGTTCGCGCCGACCAACCCGATCACGTCGCCGGGCGCGACGACAAGGTCCAGCCCGGTGAAGAGCTGCCGGTCACCGTGCCCGGCGGACAGGTCTCTGGCGATCAATGTGGCGCTCATGGCCCGGCGATCGTAGCCGCCGACCGGCACACTGTGCTGATGATTTCCACGCTGGCGATCGACTGTGGCGGCGGCGGCATCAAGGCGTCCGTACTCGACGAGGCCGGCACCATGCGGGCCCGGCCGCTGCGGGTGCCGACCCCGTACCCGCTGCCGCCGAAACGGTTCGTCGACACCCTGCGCGGATTGAGTGACCAGCTGCCGGCGGCCGACCGGGTCACCGTCGGGATGCCCGGCATGATCCGGCACGGTGTCGTGGTCGCCACCCCGCACTATGTGACGAAGGCCGGTCCGCGGACCAGGGTCGACCCGGGACTGTTCGCCGAATGGTCCGGCTTCGACGCCCGTGCGGCGCTCGGCGCCGCCTTCGACCTGCCGGTGCTGGTGCTCAACGACGCCGAGGTGCACGGTGCCGGGGTGGTCGCCGGCGCCGGCTGCGAACTGGTCCTGACCCTCGGCACCGGGCTCGGCTGCGCGCTGTTCGACGGCGGCCGGCTCGCCCCGCACCTGGAGCTGTCCCAGGCGCCGGTGCGCTGGGGGCAGAGCTACGACACCTACGTCGGCGAGCACGAACGCCGCCGGCTCGGCGACGCGTTCTGGTCCCGGCGGGTACGCGGCGCCGTCGACGGTCTGCGACCGGTGTTCTGTTGGGACCGGCTCTACCTCGGCGGCGGCAACTCGCGGCTGATCCGTCCCGAGCAGGTGGCCCGGATGGGTGACGACGTGGTGGTGGTGCCGAACACGGCCGGCATCGTCGGCGGCGTACGGGCCTGGACGCTGATCCGCCCCTGAGACCGCTCCGGCCGCGAGACCGTTCCGACACATGAGACCGGTCGCGACCCTGACTGGTCTGTGCCGGATCGTCCCGAAGCTGGCTGGGTGACCGGCGGATGTCCGGTACGGGAACAGTCGCATTCCGCCGGTGGTTGTGCCAGCGTCAAGGGTGTCGGTGATCGCGACCGGGAAGGTGGGGCGGCCATGGATCTGTTGGAGGAGTACCGCCGGGCGAACCTGTACTTCGAGTCCGGCGACCCGTCCGGGGCGGCCCGGCTGCTGGAGCCGATCATCGCCGCCGAGCCCGACAACTCGGCGGTCCGCCAGCTGCTGGCCCGCTCCTACTTCAAGTCTGCGCAGCTCGGCCGGGCCGAGGAGCAGCTGCGCGAGCTGATCGACCGCGACCCGAGTGACCACTACGCCCATCACGTGCTGGGCCGTACCCTGGAACGGCTCGGTCGGCCGTCGCAGGCGCTGCGGCACCTGCGGCTCGCCGCCGCCATGCGCTCCGAGCATTCGGACTACCTGGCCGCGCTGCGCCGGGTCGAGGCGAAGGTCAACGGAAGGGCGTCGTGAAGATCAAACTGGACCTGCACGACATCTACAACCGTGGCCAGGACATCGACCGGGCGCTGCGGGGTGTCATCGACGAGGCGGTGGCCAAGAAGGCCACCCTCGTCGAGATCATCCCTGGCAAGGGCTCCGGCCAGCTGAAGAAGCGGGTGCTGCGGTTCCTCGACCAGAAGGACGTCAAGCAGCTCTACCACCGGGTGGAGAAGGACTCGAAGAACTTCGGCCGACTGTTCGTCCACTTCCGCTGGAAGTGACCCGGCGTACCCGCCGGCGGTGAGGCGTCACCCGGATCGGGGGCTGAGGGCCGCCATCGCCCGGTCGACGTAGTCGGCGAGTGAGTGTTCGGTCGTGGACGCCAGCCAGGCGTGCTGCGCCGCGACCAGGCAACCGAAGGCGGCGGCGGCGAGCGCTCCCGGCGTCGGGTCGTCAGCGGCGTACGGGGCGCCGGCCGCCGCCGCCCGCTCCCGCAGCACCGCGACGACGGCGTGCTGCATGCTCTGCAGCTTGCGCAGGTAGACGGCGAGCAGCGCGGGCGTCTCCAGGATCACCCGCTGGACGGGCTTGCTGACCTGCTGCTGGCCTGACGTGTCCGCTGTGGCGTCCACGATGTCGAACAGCCGGCGTAGCGACGTCCAGACGGGTTCGTCGGCCGGTCGCTCCCGCAGGTTGTCGAGCATGTCGTCGGCACCGAGGTCGAACTTGCCGACGACGATGTCCTCCTTCGTCGGGAAGTAGCGGAAGACGCTGCGTTGGGACATGCCGACGGCCGCCGCGATGTCGTCGATCGTGGTGGCGTCGTAGCCCCGGGACACGAAGAGCTGCAAGGCTGCGTCGGCGATGTCGCGCTGCACGGCTCGGCGGGTGCGTTCGCGCAGGGTCGGTTGCTTTCCAGTCATGATGTGGTCAGCCTAGCGCCGCCCGTCGAAGTTGCCAGTAGCTGACAGTTTCGGCGTACAGTGTCGTCATGACCAAGGTGATCGTCATAACCGGATCCAGCGACGGCATCGGTGCCGCGGCCGCCCGCCAGCTGCACAGCGCCGGCTCGCCGCCGAGCTGGACGCCGCGTACCCGCGGATCGACGTGCTCGCCAACAACGCCGGTGGCGTCTTCGGCGACCCGACCAGGACGACCGACGGCTTCGAACTGACCTTCCAGATCAACCACCTGGCACCGTTCCTGCTGACCCGGCTGCTCATCGACAAGCTGACCGCGTCGCGGGCCACCGTGATCCAGACGTCGAGCGTCGGCGCACGGCTGGCCGGCAAGCTCGACGTCGACGACCTCAACCTCGACCGCAACTTCGACCCGGTACGTGCCTACAGTGCCGCCAAACTGGAGAACATCCTGTTCACCACGGAACTGCACCGTCGCTACCACGCTGACGGCATCGCCGCCGCCGCGTTCCACCCGGGCAACGTCGCGACCAGCTTCGGCACCCAGTCGGCGAGCCGGCTGATGCGGTTCATCACCACCAACCCGGTCACCCGGGCCATGCTGACCACCCCGGAGAAGGGTGCCGACCAGCTGGTCTGGCTTGCCGCCAGCCGGCCCGGCATCGACTGGGAGCCCGGCCGCTACTACGAGAAGCGCCGGCCCGCCAAGCGCGTCAACTCCCAGGCGTACGACCCTGAGCTCGCCCGCCGGCTGTGGGAGCGCTCGGAGCAGCTGCTCGGCTGACCGGCGTCGCCGCCGCAGGCCGCGTCGCCGTATCCCGGCCGCTCGCGGCCTGCCGGGTTGACCAGGCCGACAGCGCGGCAACCGGATCGTCGGCGAAGAACCGGATCGTCCGTACGTGTGCGAGCCTGCCCAACGGGCGGACCACCCGCAGCGGCTCGGCCAGCTCGACCACCAGGTTGGTCTGCGCGATCGCCGACACGATGAGCACGTCACCGTCGACCCGGATGGTGCCCTGCTCGTTGTAGTTGCGGACCAGGCGGACCTCGGTGACCAGCCGACGGGGCACCTGTACGTCCAGGAACGCGGCGTTGCGGACCCGGATCTCGTCGGGCCCGATCACATGCGGCCGGGTCACGGTCGCGGCGATCACGGCCAATGCGATCAGTACGCCGTACGCGTCGATCAGCAGAATCGCGTGCCGTAGCGGGTCCGGGGCACCGATCGCCCGCAGCAGGATCTCCACCGCGACCAGCTCCACGATCGACACCACCAGGAACATCACCATCGTCGACGCCACCGCCCCGGCGTAGGGCACCGCCGTCGCCGACTCCGGTACGCCGTGGCGGCGACGGCGTACCCACAGCCAGAGGCTGACCATGCCGGCGGCTTCGAACCCGACCAGCCGGCGCAGCACCACCCCGAGCCGTCGCGCGGTCATCGTCGGCCTCGTAACCGGGCGACCAGCAGCCGGAACACCTCGGCCTGGGCGGGGGAGAACTCGCGGGTGATCGCGGTCAGCCACTGGACGCCGTCCGCGTCGCCGGCATTCGTGGCGATCGCGTCGGTCATCTCGGCCGGCAGGAAGCCTTCCAGGTCGGCGGCGAGCGACGCCACCCGCGCGTCGGCCGGGTCCGCGTCGGCGATCTCGTCGAGCCGTCGGTAGAACTCCTGCGTACGGGCCAGCATCGCCGGCTCGGTCAGCGGCTGGAACAGCGCGCTGAACTCACCCCGCTGCTCCGGCCCGACCCCGGTGTCCAGCAGCGCCAGCATCTCCCGGTCCAGGGCGGCGAACGCGGAGCCGTCGGTCGGCAGCTGCCGCAGCACCGCCGCCATCGGCTCGGAGACCGTGGCATCGGCGTCCAGCTCGTCGAGGTTCTCACCTGCAGCCAGGAGCGCGGCGAGCCGTCGCCGTTGCTCGGCGATCGCCGCCTGCTGGCGGGCCAGGTCGGCGTCCAGCTCGGTGAGCACCTCGCGTAGCTCCCGGCCCTGGTCGTCGGCGATCACGTCACGGATCTCGTCGAGCGAGAGCCCCAGCTCGGTCAACCGGCGTACCCGGGCCAGCGCGACCGCATCCCGTAGCCGGTACTCCCGGTAGCCGTTGGACAGCCGCTCCGGCTCAGGCAGCAACCCGAGATGGTGGTAGTGGCGCACGGTCCGGGTGGAGACCCCGACCAGCGCGGCGAGCTCGCCGATCCGCATGCCACCAGTAGAAACGTTGCCGCTACGACAAGGTCAAGCAACGTGCGGCGCAGCGAGTGGCCGTCCGTGGCGTCAGCGCCGGTAGACGTCGGGGAAAGCAGCTATGGCGGCCGCAGACCATGACGGCGGGTACGGCGTACGGCGATCACACCAACATGATCACAGTGTCCCGCCGTAGCTGACCCCACCGGCTTGCTCGCCAAGGACGAAGACCCGGTCGCCCTGCTCACCGCACTTGCCGCCCGAAATGTCGCCATCGTCGCGGCGACGCCCACCGCCTCCACCCTCATCGAGGTGAGGTTGACACACGTTATTTCGCGTTTTGACGTGCGTCAGCCTCACCTCGATCGGCCGTTGCCGGCGCGACGACAGGCCGGGTCTGCACAGGACAAGCCGATGACGCTGAGCATCCTCGATGTGCACATAACGTGATTCCGAGAGGGTCGGGGTGCCGGTTCTGTGAGGAGCATCTGGCGGTGGTGTGGGCGGCGTTCGGGGTGGCCGGGGATGCCAGAGATGCATCAGGATGCGCCTGCGGCATCAGGCCGGCGGAGACTCCTGCTCCGGGGCAACCCGAGCGGCCAGCTCGATCTAGGTCGTCCCAGGTCGGCCAGAGCGACCGGAGCAACGGTTCAGTCTTTGCTTTATTCAGCGCTCGATGTACCGTCGTACCATGGAGACGCTGACGTACGGGCAGGTGCTGGCGCGCTTCGGGCACGCCCTGTCCGACCCGGTCCGGGCCCGGCTGCTGCTCGCACTGCGCGACGGCCCTGGCTATCCCGCCGAGCTGGCCGACCTGCTCGGCACCAGCCGGCAGAACCTCTCCAACCACCTGGCCTGCCTGCGCGGCTGCGGCCTGGTCGTGGCCGTGCCCGAAGGCCGGCGGTCCCGCTACGAGCTGGCCGACCCCCGGCTCGCCCACGCCCTGGGTGACCTGCTCGGCCTGGTGCTGGCCGTCGACCCGGCGGCCTGCCCGTCGGCTGACACCGACGGCTGCTGCTGATGTCCGCCCAGCTGCCGCTCATCCCGATCGGTCCGACCCGGCCGTCCGCCGTCAAGCCGTCCGGCGCCTGCCCGTCCGCCGTCGAGCCGTCCGGCGCCCACCTGTCCGCTGCCCGGCAGGCGACGCTCGCCCGGCGGATCCGATGGTTCGTCGCCGCCACCATCGCCTACAACGTGATCGAGGCGATCGTCGCGATCAGCGCCGGAACCGTCGCCTCCTCCACCGCGCTCATCGGGTTCGGCCTCGACTCGGTGGTCGAGGTGGCCTCCGCCGCCGCGGTCGCCTGGCAGTTCACCGGCGCCGACCACGAGCGCCGCGAAAGCCGCGAACGCGCCGCGCTACGGGTCATCGCCGTGTCGTTCTTCGCCCTCGCCGGCTACGTCGGATCCGAATCGGTACGGGCGCTGCTGAACGCGCACCGCCCGGACCACTCCACGGTCGGGCTGATCCTCGCCGCGCTCTCCCTGGCGGTCATGCCGGTGCTCTCGACCGCGCAGCGCCGCGCCGGGCGGGAGCTCGGCTCGGTGTCGGCCGTCGCTGACTCCAAACAGACTTTGCTCTGCACCTACCTGTCCGCTGTCCTGCTAGTCGGGCTGGCGGTCAACTCGCTGTTCGGCTGGTGGTGGGCCGACCCCGCCGCCGCTCTGGTCATCGCCGCCGTCGCCGTCAAGGAAGGCCGGGAGGCCTGGCGCGGCGACACCTGCTGTGCCTGAAACCTGATCGAGGTGAGGCGGCAGAGCTGTCGGCCGGGTGGCTACCATCGCCGGGTGAACGAGGCAGCCGGCGGCAGCAGGGGCGACCAGGGCGATGCGGGTGGGCAGGTCGACCCGAGCGGCCGGGGTGACGAGCGGCGCGGCACGTTGTCGGTGGTGCCGACGCCGATCGGCAACCCGCGCGACATCACGCTGCGGGCGTTGGACGTGCTGCGTACCGCCGGGTTGGTCGCCGCCGAGGACACCCGGCGGGCCAGGCGGCTGCTCGACGCGCACGACATCGACGTCCGTATCGTCAGCTGTTACGACCACAACGAGCAGGCCCGTACCGCCGAGTTGATCTCCGTGCTGAACGCCGGCACCGACGTCGCGTTGATCTCCGACGCCGGTACGCCGTTGGTCAACGACCCTGGCTACCTGGTGGTCGGGGCGGCGCTGGCCGACGGGCTGCGGGTCGACCCGCTGCCCGGGGCGAGCGCCGCGCTGAGCGCGCTGGTCGGCTCCGGGCTGCCGGCCAACCGATTCCTGTACGTCGGTTTCCTGCCCCGCAAGTCGGCGGCGCGGCGCACCGCGTTGACCGAGCTCGCCCCGTTGTCCGCCACGTTGATCTTCTTCGAGGCGCCGCACCGGGTGGTGGAGATGCTCGCCGACGTACGCGAGGTGCTCGGCGACCGGTCGGCGGCGCTGGTGCGCAACCTGACCAAGTCACACGAGGAGTGGCTGCGCGGCCCGCTGTCCCGGGTGCACGCCGACCTGGCCGCCCGCGACGAGGTCAGGGGCGAGATCACCGTGGTGGTGGAGGGCGTCCGGCGGGGTGAGTCGAGCAACGGCGGCGGCGTCGGGGCCGGCGGCCTCGACCCGGACCGGGTGATCGAGTTGTTGCTCGGTGCCGGGTTGGACACCCGGACGGTACGGTCGTTGGCCGGCCAGTTGACCGGGCTGGCCCGCAACGAGGTCTACGACCGGGTGTCGGCGCTGCGCCCGCGCTGAAGGCCGCCTGCATAGATCTATTGACATGCTCGAAACACGCTGAGAATATTCGAGTACTGCGGGTGGGAGCGCTCCCATCCGCTGCTTTCGATGCATGACCGCTGACGCGGCGCGCCGGGCAGAGCCTCGCCCGCGCCGCACGACCATCGGAAGGACCCGGCGTGTCGATATTCTCCCGGCGGCGGACCGTTCCGCTCGCCGTCACCGCGGTGGCGGCGCTGACCGCCACCGCACTCACCGCCGCTGCTCCTGCGCACGCGCAGGACGAGGCACCCGAACAGATCGTCAACGGCACCTTCGACGACGGCCACGCCCCCTGGTGGGGCACCGCCAACATCACCCTCGACTCCAGCAGCCAGCAGCTCTGCGCCGACATCCCCGGTGGCACCGTCAACCCGTGGGACGTCATCATCGGCCAGGACGACGTCCCGCTGGTCGCCGGTGAGACGTACGAATACAAGTTCTTCGCCACCGCCACCCCCAACAAGGTGATCCGGGCGCTGATCCAACTGCCGGTCGACCCGTGGACCCAGTTCATGGCGGCCAACCCCGAGGTCAGCGTCTCCGGCAACAACTACACGTACACCTTCACCGCCCCGACCGACCTGCCCAACGCCCAGGTCGCCTTCCAGGTCGGCGGCAGCGCCGACCCGTGGCGGCTGTGCCTCGACGACGTGTCGCTGCGCGGCGGCGCCGAACCGGAGGAGTACGTGCCGGACACCGGACCCCGGGTGCGGGTCAACCAGGTCGGCTACCTGCCGAAGGGGCCGAAGAACGCCACCCTGGTCACCGACGCCACCGACCCGCTGCCGTGGAAACTGTACGACTCAGGCGGCAAGGTCGTCGTCAACGGCAAGACCAAGCCGCGTGGGCTGGACCAATCCTCCGGGCAGAATGTCCACTCGATCACGTTCAGCCGCTTCGTCCGGCCCGGCACCGGTTACACCCTGGTCGCCGACGGCGAAACCAGCTTCCCGTTCGAGATCGGCACCAGCTTCTACACGCAGCTGCGCGCCGATGCGCTGAAGTTCTACTACACCCAGCGCAGCGGCATCGAGATCTCCGACGAGCTGCGGCCCGGCTACGGCCGCCCGGCCGGGCACGTCGGCGTCGCGCCCAACCAGGGCGACCTGGAGGTGCCGTGCCAGCCCGGCGTCTGTGACTACACCCTGGACGTCTCCGGCGGCTGGTACGACGCCGGCGACCACGGCAAGTACGTGGTCAACGGTGGCATCTCCGTCTACCAGCTGATGAACGAGTACGAGCGGGCCCTGCGGGTGCACCGGGGCAAGCCGTGGCTGCAGCGTGACGGCGTGCTCGACCTGCCGGAGAGCGGCAACAAGCTGCCGGACATCCTCGACGAGGTGCGCTGGCAGCAGGAGTTCCTGCTCAAGATGCAGGTCCCGGCCGGGCAGCCGCTGGCTGGCATGGCCCACCACAAGATCCACGACGCGGCGTGGACCGGCCTGCCGCTGCTGCCGCACCTCGACTCCCAGCTGCGCGAGCTGCACCCGCCGTCGACCGCCGCCACGCTCAACCTGGCGGCCACCGCCGCCCAGGCTGCGCGGGTGTTCAAGCCGTACGACGAGGCCTTCGCCGACCGCAACCTGGACGCGGCCCGCACCGCGTGGGCGGCGGCCAAGGCCAACCCGCAGATGTACGCCGACCCGGCCGACGCCATCGGCGGCGGCCCCTACGACGACACCGACGTCACCGACGAGTTCTACTGGGCGGCGGCCGAGCTGTACCTGACCACCGGGGAGCGCGAGTTCCGCGACTTCGTGCTCGCCTCGCCGCACCACACCGGTGACATCTTCAAGGAGGGCGCCTTCGGCTGGCAGTGGACCGCTCCGCTGGGCCGGATGGCGCTGGCCACGACGCCGAACAGCCTGCCGGGCTGGTGGCAGGTGCGGGCATCGGTGATCGATGCGGCGGACCGCTACCTGGCCACGCTCGATGCCCACCCGTACGGTATCCCGTACGCCCCGGTCGGCAACCTCTACGACTGGGGTTCGAACAGCGTCATCGTCAACAACGCGATCGTGATCGCCACCGCGTACGACCTGACCGGTAAGGAGAAGTACCGCGACGGGGTGCTGCAGACGATGGACTACATCTTCGGCCGCAACGCGCTGAACATCTCCTACGTCACCGGCTACGGCACGGTCTCGTCGCAGAACCAGCACTCCCGCTGGTACGCCCGCCAGCTCAACCCCGAGCTGCCGAACCCGCCGCGCGGCACGCTCGCCGGCGGTCCGAACTCGTCGATCCAGGACCCGGTGGCGCAGCGGCTGCTGACCGGCTGCGCGCCGCAGTTCTGCTACGTCGACGACATCGAGTCCTGGGCCACCAACGAGCTGACCATCAACTGGAACGCCCCGCTGTCCTGGATCGCGGCCTTCATCGCCGACCAGGGCCGCGGCTGAATCCACCGCCCCTGCGCCGCCCGGCGGCGCAGGGGCGTGGCGGTCAGAACGTGTAGGTCCGGGCGACGGTCACCAGTTCGCTGGTGTGTGAACCGGCCACCCCGACCCCGGTCGGCCGGGGGGTGAAGCCGGGCAGGTCCGCCAGGCCGTCGCTGCCGTCGGCCACCCGCACCCGGACCGGGCCGGTGGCGGCGTTCGCGCCGTCGCCGGCCCGCAGCACCAGCACGACCTCCAGCCCTTGCGGCGGCGGGGCGTGGAACACCGTCCCGAAGCTCCAGCCGTCACCGGACGAGGTGCCGGTCGGCTCGACCGGCACCTCCCGGCCGGCGACCGTCGCCGACACCACCTCGGGCCCGCCGGCCGCCACGTGCAGCCCCACCAGCCGGACCGGCCGCTGCTGCAGCAGGCGCAACCGCAGGGTACGCAGCCCGTCGGCGGCCACCCCGCTGTCGTCGAGCAGGTCCAGCGCCGGCGCCGGCAGGTCCGCCGCCTCGGCCGGCCCGGTACGCAGCGGATGGTCGCCGATCAGCGGAAACTCGTCCGCCACCGAGGCGGCCTGGTCGACGTACCCGGCGGTCCACGGCTGCGGCCGGGTCTCCCAGCTCAACCAGCGGGCCTCGCCGGTGTCGGTGTCCAGCGCGTACATCAGCTGGGTGGGTACCGGATGGTCGGCGTCGAACCGGTCCACTACGAAGCCGACCACGGCGAGCACCAGCGCGGCGAGCCCGGCGGCGACCGCTGGCACCGGCCCGGCCCGGCGGGCCCGGACCGCGGCGACGCCGCGCTGCCCGCCGGCCTGCGGCAGCAGCAGGTCCAGCACCGGCAGCGCAGCCAACGCCAGCAGCGTCGCGACGAACGCGGCGGCTGCGGCCAGACCCATGCCCAGCGCCGGGAAGAGCAGTACCACCGTCGGTGCCAGCAACAGCACGCCGACCGTCGCCCCGGCGGCCAGCGCCACCACCGGCCACGGACCGGTTGTCCGCAGCGACAGCGCGACCAGGCAACCGGCCGTGCCGGCCAGGGCCGGCAGCGTCGCCAGGTACGACCCGCCGGGGGCGAGGGCGGCGAGCAGCAGACCGATCAGCGCAAGCCAGGCCAGCCCGCCGACGGCCAGCGCCGCCGGGCCGACCCGCCGCCGTAGCAACGCGTACCAGGTGAAAACCACGGCCGTGGTCAGCGCCAGCACCGCCAGCCGGTACGGCACCGGCCGGTACGGGTCGAGCAGGTCGGCGTACTCCGGCCGGAGCCGGACCACGACGGTCCACAGCAGTTGCGCGGTGGCCGGCGCGGCGACCAGCGGGATCGCCGCCAGGCCGAACCCGGCGGCCAGTCGCGGCCAGTCGGCCCGGCCACGTCGCCGGGTCGCCCACGCCAGTACGCCGACCGCGACGGCGGCCAGCACCGCCAACGGCCAGGTCAGTGTGCCGGGGTAGCGGGCCAGCCCGAGCGGGGTGGGAAAGTAGGTGGCGTCGGAGTCGGCGGCCAGCGCCGGGATGTCCGCCGCGCCGAACCCGCGGGCCAGGCCGAGGGTGTTGTCGCCGTGGTGCTGCAGGCTGGCCCGGTCCATCGACGCGGGGGTGTCCTGCGGGGTGTGGTAGATGGCCGAGCCGTCGATGTACGCCGAGTTCAGCCCGGCGAAACCGGCGTCCAGGAACGGGGTGAAGTCGGTGTCGTTGGGCAGCAGCCGGTAGACCTCGACGGCGAACGACGTGCCGATCGGGTGCGGGGCGGCGCGGCCGAACACGTCGACCAGGGCGGCGTTGTCGCGGGACGTCTCGAAGGTGACCACCGGCCCGCCGCTGCCCCGCGCCTCCAGGTTGAGCACCACGGTGTCGTCGGCGTCGGCCAGCGGATGCCCGGCGACGAACGCCGCCGCCCCGCACAGGCACGCCTCCTCGGCGTCGGTGAACAGCAGCACGACGTCGTTGCGCGGCCGGTCACCTTCGATGATGGCACGGGCCACCTCCAGCAGGGTGCCGACGCCGGCGCCGTCGTCGTTTGCACCCGGACTGACCTGGACTGAGTCGTAGTGGGTGACCAGCACGATCCGTCCGGTCGGGTCGGTTCCCTTGATCTGGGCGACCACGTTGCGTACCCGGGCCAGGGTGGCGCCACTGGCCGCGCCGCTGAGCTGACCGGCCTCGCCGCCGACCGCGTCCTGGGTCTGCGGGGCCAGCCCCAGCCCGGTCAGCGTGTCGATCAGGTAGTCGCGGACGTCGTCGTTGGCGGCGCTGCCGCTCGGATGCGGCCGGCGCGCAATCCGTTCGATGTGCCGGTGCGCCCGGTCGGCGCTGAACTCGGTGGTTGGCGCGTCGACGCCGCGCGGCGCGGGTGGGCGCAGGTCGACCAGCGCGGCGGCGGCCACCAGGCCGAGGGCGGCCAGCGCGGCCAGCGCGGCGGCCGGCCGCCGGTGGGGCCGGGCGAACGCCCGGTGGGCGGCGGCGACGAGGGGTACGCCCATGGTGCTCTCCTGCGCTGCGTGGGTAAGGGTGGCTACATCCTGCCCAATCCGGGCTGGCCGGGTAACCAGGCATCGGCCGGGTGGCCTACTTTGTGCAAGTGCTTGCTGTTGTGTGCCCTGTTTGGCTGGGAGACGATCAGCGGGTCATCGAGAAGGAGCTCACCATCGACACTCACCTGGCGCGGCGGCGGACCAGCGGCAGGCCGGCATGACCGGTTCGTCACTCGTTCCGCCCCGTTCCGATCCTCGGTCCGAGCCGGGCCCGCCGGTGGCTGTCGCACCGACGGAGCGGCTGCGGGTGCTGTTGGTCGAGGACGACGAGGGCGACGCGTTCCTCGTCGGCGAGTTGCTGGCGGAGGCGCAGGCGGCGGTCGACCTGGTGGTGGCGAACAGCCTGAACCAGGCCCGGGAGCGGATCGCCGGGGTTGACTGCGTCCTGCTCGATCTGGGGCTGCCGGACGCGCAAGGGCTGGACGGTCTGCGCCGGGTGCTCGGGGTGGCCGGCCGGGCGGCGGTCTGCGTGCTCACCGGCCGGCAGGATGAGCACCTCGGCATCGGCGCGGTCGCCGAAGGCGCCCAGGACTACCTGGTCAAGGGTCAGGTCGACGGGGTACTTCTGAGCCGGGCACTGCGGTACGCCGTGGAGCGTAAGCGGGCCGACGAGAATGCCCGCCGGCTGCGTGAGGTCGAGCTGCGGCAGGCCGAGTCGGCCCGGCTGGAGCGCGGGCTGCTGCCGCAGCCGCTGATGGACACCGACGAGGTTTCGGTGCACACCTTCTACCGGCCGGGTCGGCACGCCGCGCTGATCGGCGGGGACTTCTTCGACGTGGTGCAGACCACGCCCGAGCGGATCGACCTGATCGTCGGCGACGTCTGCGGGCACGGCGCCGACGAGGCCGCGCTCGGGGTCGAGCTGCGGGTCGCCTGGCGGGCGCTGGTGCTCGCCGGGGTGGCCGACGACGCGGTGCTGCCGGCGCTGGAGCAGGTGCTGATGAGCGAACGCCGGCTGCGGGAGATCTTCGCGACGGTGGCCGCCGTCCGGCTGGACCTGGCCGCCAACCGGGCCACTGTACGGTTGGCGGGACATCCGCCGCCGCTGCTGTTCCGCCACGGTCAGGTCGCGCCGGTACCCGCCCCGGGCGGCCTGCTGCTCGGCGTCCACCCCCGCCCGCCCCGCGCCTTCGATGTGGAGTTCGACGCCGATGAGTGGTCCCTGTTGATGTACACCGACGGTCTGATCGAGGGGCGGCTCGGCGACTCCGACGAACGGCTGGACGTGGCGGGCCTGCAACGGCTGGTGGCCGAGCCGGCGGCCCGGGATGTGCCGCTGCCGGCGCTGCCCGGCTGGCTGGTCGGCCGGGCCGAGGAGAGCAACGGTGGTCCGCTCGCCGATGACGTGGCGATGCTGCTGGTCAGCCGGGGTGGTGGCCGGTGACCGCCGCTCCGCCACCGGCCGGGGTGTCCCCGGCCAGCCGGCTGACGCTACGCGCCCGGGTGACGCTGCTCTGTGTCGTGGTGGGCGGACTGCTGGCGGCCCTGGCCGGCAGCGCGGCGCTGGTCGCCCGAGCCAACCAGGACCACATCGACACCATGCTCACCAGAATCGGCCCGCTGCGGACCGACGCGGAGAGCTTGTTGACCGTGCTGGTCGACCAGGAGACCGGGGTACGTGGTTACGCGGTGTCCGGTGATCCGGCCGATCTCGCGCCGTACCGGCAGGGGGCGGTGCAGGAACGGCAGCTGATCGACCACATGCTGAGTCTGATCGCGGAGGACGATCCGCTGCGCGGCCAGATCGAGGCCATCGCCGACCAGGCACGGCAATGGCGTGACCTGGTCGCCGAGCCGGCGATCGCTGCGGTCGAGTCCGACGGGACCGACGCCGGGCAGGCGCTGCTCGGCGACGCCGCCCGGGAACGTTTCGACGAGCTACGGGCCGACGTCGACCAACTGCAGGCGGACATCCTGACGGTCCGGGAGCGGGTCGCGGCGAACGCCCGGAGTACCAGTCGGACCCTGGCCGGCTTGCTGGCCGTGGCGGCGGCGGTGGTGGTCCTGGCCGGGGTGGTCCTGCTGATGTCGCTGAACCGCCTGGTGATCGGCCCGGTCACTGGTCTCGCCGCGCAGGTGCGGCAGGTGGCCAACGGCGAGTACCACCGGGACATCGCCAACATCGGGCCACCGGAGCTGGCCGCGCTGGCCAGCGACGTGGACGGCATGCGACGCAAGATCGCCGCCGATCTGGCCGAGGTGCGGCAGGCCCGGGAGCAGGTCGAGCGGGTGAACGGCCAGCTTCAGAAGCAGGCCGAGGAGCTGGTCCGGTCCAACCGTGACCTGGAGCAGTTCGCCTATGTGGCGTCGCACGACCTACAGGAGCCGCTGCGCAAGGTGGCCAGCTTCTGCCAGTTGCTGCAGCGCCGGTACGCCGGTCAGCTGGACGCCCGCGCGGACCAGTACATCGCCTTCGCGGTCGACGGCGCGCAACGGATGCAGCGGCTGATCAACGATCTGCTGGCCTTCTCCCGGATCGGCCGGATGACCTCCGGTTTCTCCGACGTCGACCTGAACAAGGTGATGACCGAGGTGGCCGCTCAGACGGAGGCGAGTCGGGAGTACGCCGACGGCGAGCTGACCTGGTCGCAGCTGCCGGTGATTTCCGGCGAGGAGCCGCTGCTGACGAACCTGCTGGTCAACCTGGTGAGCAACGCGTTCAAGTTCCGTCAGCCGCAGGTACCGCCCCGGGTGGAGATCTCCGCCCGTGAGCTGGCCGGCGAGTGGGAAATCACCTGCCGGGACAACGGCATCGGGATCGAGCCCGAGTTCGCCGACAAGATCTTCGTGATCTTCCAGCGGCTGCACTCCAAGGACGCCTACCCGGGCACCGGGATCGGGCTGGCGATCGGCAAGAAGATCGTCGAGTACCACGGCGGTCGAATCTGGGTGGATACCCAGGTCGACCAGGGTACGGCGATTCGTTTTACGCTTCCGGTGACCGCCCGCCCGGACCCGGTGTCCGCCGCGTCGGCTGACGGCGGCAACGAGAAGGAGGCGAGCGTGTGATGACTGAACCGGACGGCAAGAGCCCGATAGAGGTGCTGCTGGTCGAGGACGATCCGGGTGACGTGCTGATGACCCAGGAGGCGTTCGAGGAGCACAAGGTCCGTAACCGGCTGACCGTCGTCTCGGATGGTGCCGAGGCCCTGGCCTATCTGCGCAGGGAGGGCAAGTACGCCGACGCGGTGCTGCCCGACCTGATCCTGCTCGACCTGAATCTGCCCCGACGGGACGGCCGTGAGGTCCTCGAGGAGATAAAGAAGGACGAGGAGCTGTGTCGGATCCCGGTGGTGGTGCTCACCACCTCGCAGGCCGACGAGGACATCCTGCGTTCCTACCAGTTGCACGCGAACGCGTACGTGACAAAGCCGGTGGACTTCGAGCGGTTCATCGCGGTGATTCGGCAGATCGACGAGTTCTTCGTCAGCGTGGTGAAGCTGCCCCCGCGCGGCTGACTCATGATCGACGAGGTGGGTGAGCTGCTGCGCGAAGCGGCGGCACGGGCGGTGCTGCCCTGGTTCAACCGGCTGTCCGCCGAGCACATCACCGAGAAGGCTCCAGGTGACCTGGTCACCGTGGCCGACCAGCAGGCCGAGGAGGTCATCGCGGCCGGGCTGCGTCGGCTGGTGCCGGGTTCGGTGGTGGTCGGTGAGGAGGCGGTCGCCGTCGATCCGCGGCTGCTGCGTCGGCTGGGCGACGCCGACCGGGTCTGGCTGGTCGACCCGATCGACGGTACGGCGAACTACGCGGCCGGCCGTCGGCCGTTCGTGATGATGGTGGCTCTGCTCGCCGGGGGTGAGCCGGTGGCGAGCTGGATTCTCGATCCGGTGGCCGGGTCGCTGGTGTCCGCCGAGCGCGGGTCCGGTTGCTGGTTGGACGGGGTGCGGCTGGCACCGCCGTCGACCACACCACCGGTGGGTCGGCTGCGTGGGGCGGTGCCGCTGGAGTATCTGCCGGTGCCGGTGCGGGCCGCTGTCGAGGCCGGCGGTGTCCGGGTGGGTGCGGTGCTGCCGGGGCAGCGCTGCGCCGGTCGGGAGCACTGGGACATCGCCGCCGGGGAGCAGGACTTCGCGGTGTTCTGGCGGACCCTGCCGTGGGACCACGTGCCGGGCACGTTGCTGGTGCGGGAGACCGGTGGGGTGGCGATGCGGCTGGATGGCAGCCCGTACGACTTCACCGACGATCGGGCGGGGCTGCTGGTGGCCCGGACCGACGCGGCCTGGCAGGAGGTACGGGTGGCGCTGCTGCCGGGCGGGTGATCAGCCGCCGCCGGTAGGGTGCTCCGGGGCGGTCGGCTGGTCCGGGTCAGCCGGCTGCCAGTCGACGGCGAGGCTCTCCCGGGCGCCGGCGCGTTCCAGATGCTCGCCGACGAGGTACTCCACTCGGGCGAGCCCGATGTCGTCGTCGCTGTCGGCGTGCAGCCGGAGGTTCTCGTCGGCGGCGTCGAGCCGGCAGGTGCCGAAGCCGAAGTCGATCAGCCCCTGGTCGGCGGTCCGTTTGACGGGTACGGCGGTGGCGAAGTGTTCGCACAGGTGTGCCAGGTGATGCCGCGACCGTGGGGTCCGGACGTGAGCCTCGGAACGTGGCACCGGAATCCTCACTGGAGATTTTGGATAAGGTTAGGCTAGCTTAATGAACCGGCGACCTTCGGCATTGCCGGGATGACTGTGCGACACGCCGGCTGTCACGATCTGTAAATCGTGTTGATTCTGCGTGATGGGTTCATTGCTGCAGGTAATAGTTGGGACTCGACTGCGCGCCATCTGCATAGTGTGGTAATGCGCTCGACGCGCCGGTGTTCCAGTGGCGACGGTGAAATCCGGTAAGCTGTGCCCGGTTTACGGACCACGACCCGACAAAGTGATCCAGGAGGACGCGACTGTGGTCGGCACGACGATATTCCGGCGGCGCTGCGGTGTGGCGGCGTCACTCGTTGCGCTGGTCACCGCGATCGCGCTGGTGATCGGCGCGCCGGTCGCCTCGGCTGCACCCGACGCGCCGGACGAAGGCGACAACAAGAGCCTGCGCGAGGTCCTGGAGGCCGCTTCCAAGGGGCACATCGAGGCGAAGGCCAAGCTGGACAACTCCAAGAAGCGCCAGAAGGAGCTGACCGCTCAGTACGACGCCGTACAGGAGCGCCTCGTCTCGCTCACCGACGAGGTCGGGCTGATGGCGGCCGAGTCCTACCGGGTGGGGCGACTGACCTCGGTCACCATGCTGCTGAACAGCGCTTCTCCGGCCGACATGCTGGACCGCGCCGCCGGGCTGGAGGTGATGGCCCAGCGGGAGGGCCGCAACCTGCGGGCCCTCACCGAAGCTCACGAGCAGGCCGCCCGGGCCAAGGCCGCAATCGACAACGAGGTACGGGAGCAGGAAAAGCAGGTCGCCATCATGGCCCGCAAGAAGCAGGACGCCGAGCGCGCCCTGGCGGCCGTCGGCGGCCAGTCCAGCGGCGGATTCGTCAGCACCACCTCGGCCGCCGCAAAACCCGCGCCCCGCAACTCCGACGGCTCCTGGCCCTCCGAATCCTGCAACGTCGACGACCCGACCACCTCCGGCTGCATCACCCCGCGCACCCTGCACGCCTTGAACCAGGCGAAGTCCGCCGGCTTCACCCGGTACGTCTCCTGCTTCCGCAACGGCGGCAGCGGCGAGCATCCCAAGGGCCGGGCCTGCGACTTCTCCGCCGAAGCCGGCGGATTCCAGAACCGCGCCGCCACCGGGGGCAACCGCACGTACGGCAACAACCTCGCCAGCTACTACATCAACAACGCCGACCGGCTCGGTGTGCTCTACGTCATCTGGTACCGGCAGATCTGGATGCCCGGCACCGGTTGGCGGTCCTACAACGGCGGCGGCAGCCCGGCCGGCGACCACACCAACCACGTGCATCTGTCGATGCTCTGACCCAACCAGGCGCATCTGTCGATGCTTCGAACCACCATCCCTGCATCCCGCTCGACCGCCCGTCGGACGGCAGGCGGGATGCGTACCATCACAGCGATGGACTCGCCACCACCGGACACGCCGCTGCGGCCCGGCCTGGCCGCCGCGCTGGTCTTCGTCTCCAGCGGCGCCGTCCTGGTGCTGGAGATCGTCGCGCTGCGGCTGGTCGGGCCGTACATCGGGGTGACCCTGCAGACCAACAGCGCGGTGATCGGCGTCGCGCTGGCCGCGATCGCCTACGGCACCTGGATCGGTGGCCGGATCGCCGACCGGCGCGACCCCCGCCCGCTGCTGCCGGCCGCGCTGGCCCTCGCCGGGATCACCACCGCGATCACCCTTCCGCTGGTGCGCTACGCCGGTGAGCTGCTGCGCGGCAGCGCCGTGGTGGGCATCCTGCTGCTCACCATGGTGGCCATCGTGCTGCCGGCCGCGCTGCTGTCGGCGGTCACCCCACTGGTGATCAAACTGCAGCTCGGCGATCTGAGCCGCACCGGCGAGGTGGTCGGCAAGCTGTCCAGCATCGGTACGCTCGGCGCGATCACCGCCACCCTCGGCACCGGCTTCTTCCTGGTCGCCACGCTACCCAGCAGCGTGATCATGATGACGCTGGCGCTGCTGCTCGGCGGCAGCGGTATCGCCCTCGGGGTGTATCTGCACCGCACCCGGCCACCCACCGACGCCACCGCCACCGGCGGTGGCGCCGACGGCGGCGCAGCGCCCGGTGGCCGGACCGGCACCGCCACGCGGTCCGCCGTCGCCGTGATCGGGCTGCTCGCCGTCGGCCTCGCCGTTGCCGCACCCGACCCGTGCGATGTGGAGACCGAGTACCACTGCGCCACCGTGCAGGCCGATCCGGACCGCGGCTCCGGCCGGCTGCTGCTGCTCAACTCGGCCCGCCACTCGTACGTGGACCTCGACGACCCCACCCACCTGGAGTTCGCCTACACCAAGTGGATCGGTGCCGCCCTCGACGTGACCGCCCCACCCGGGGAACCGCTCGACGCGCTGCACCTCGGCGGCGGCGGCTTCACCATGCCCCGGTACCTCAGCGCCACCCGGCCGGGCACCCGCAACACCGTCTACGAGATCGACGGTGGACTGGTCGACCTGGGCGTGCGGGAGCTCGACGTACAGCCGGGTCCCAACCTGGCCGTGGTGGTCGGCGACGCCCGGATCCTGGTCACCGACCTGCCCACGGACAGCGCCGACGTGGTCGTCGGGGACGCGTTCGGGCACCTGGTCGTGCCCTGGCACCTGGCCACCCGGGAGATGGCCGCCGAGATCCGTCGGGTGACCCGACCGGACGGCATCTACCTGCAGAACGTGATCGACTACCCGCCGCTGCGGTTCATCCAGGCCGAGGTGGCCACCGTCGCGGCCGAGTTCCCCGAGGTGGCGCTGATCACCCGGCCGGGGGCGTCGACCCGGCTCAGCGGGAGCAACTTCGTCATCCTCGCCGCCGACCGGCCACTGCCGTTGGACGAGGTACGGGCCCGGTTGACGGCTTCGGCCGGCGCCGAGTTCGATCTGCTCGCCGGGGACGAGCTGACCGATTTCGTGGCCGGTGCGCAGCCGCTCACCGACGACTATGCCCCGGTCGACCAGCTGCTCGTCGCCCCCTGACGCGTTTCCGCAGGTGTAGCTCGGGCCAGATCGGGCAACTCGGGAGTCATGGGTGGGGTGGCGAACGACTGCGGGCAACTGCTCGGTGACCGGTACCGGCTGATCGAACGGCTCGGCACCGGCGGGACGTCGGTGGTCTGGCGTGGCTACGACGAGATCCTCGACCGGCAGGTCGCGATCAAGGTCCTCGCCCCGCAGTACGCCCCGGACCAGGTGTTCCGCCACCGGATCCGGGTGGAGGCGCAGGCCGCCGCCCGACTGTGCCACCCACACATCACCAACGTCTACGACTACGGCGAAGCCGTCCGGGACGAAGCCACCCTGCCGTACGTGGTGATGGAACTGGTCGACGGTGAGTCGCTGGCCACCCGGCTGCGCCGGGAACACATCCTGTCCTGGCGGGACGCGGTGGTGGCCTGCGCCGAGGTCGCCTCGGCGCTGGCCGCCGCGCACGCCACCGGCGTCGTCCACCGCGACGTCACCCCGGCCAACGTCATGCTGACCAGCACCGGAGCAAAGGTCGTCGACTTCGGCATCTCCGCGTTGGCCGGCGAGAGCGACGTCGGCCCGGACGGCAACCTGCTCGGCACCCCGGCATACCTGGCGCCGGAGCGCCTCAACGGCAACCAGGTCTCCCCGGCCACCGACGTGTACGCCGTCGGCCTGCTGCTCTACCGCTCACTCACCGGCCGGCTGCCCTGGCAGGCCGCGAGCGTCACCCAGATGCTGCGGGCACACCTGCACACCGTGCCCGACCCGATGCCGCCGGTCGCCGGACTGCCGGCGGAGGTGGTCGACCTCACCCTGCGGTGCCTGGCCAAATGCCCGGCGGACCGGCCGACCAGCGAGGAGGTGGCGAAGACGTTGGCGGCAGCCGTCGGGGTCGCCGCCGGGCTGTCGCCGTCGATGGTGTCGCCGCTGCCGAACCGGCCGGGCTCCGCCACCGACGACGGCACCGACGACGGCCCGCCACCCGTCGGCGTTGACGTCACCTGCGGGCTGGAGGTCACCGGGCTGGACCTGCCGGTCGCGACCGGCACGGGCCGGCGGCGCCGGCTACGGACCTCGTGGGTGCAGCGCCGGGCGGAAGCCGTGGTGATCGGGGTCGGCCTGATGATGCTCAGCGCCCTGGTCTGGGCCGGAGCCGGTGCCACGCCGGCCACCGACCGGTTCCGTGAGGCGGTGGCCGCGCCGCCGGACTTCGGGCTCGCCGCCCAGTCCTCGGCGCCCTGCCGGGTCGAATACACGGTGCGCGGCGACTCCGGACGGGAGTTCGTCGCTGCGGCCACCGTCACCAACACCGGGTCCGCCGAGCTGACCGACTGGTCGCTGCGCTTCGCCTTCCCCGGCACCCAACGGCTCACCGCGGTGCGGGGCGGGCAGTGGGAACAGCAGGGCGGCGACGTACGGCTGCGGCCCGCGGCCGACGCCACCACCCTGGCCCCGGGGGCGACCGCACAGCTCCAGCTGGCGGGTGACTACGACGGGGTCAACACGCTGCCGCTGGAGTTCCACCTCGACGAGCTGATCTGCGACGTGTCCGTCGCGGCGGTCGCCGGACAGGCGGCGGGCGCGACGACCGAACTGTTGGAAACGGCGACCGGGCAGCCCGCCACCGACCCGTCCCCGGCCCGGTCGGCCACCGGTGGGCGGTAGGGCTCGGGTGACCGGGGTACTGGTTCAGGTTCAGGTGGCGGCGGCGAACCGCTGCACCTGTTCGGTGGTGCCGGAGACGATCAGCAGGGCGCCGTCACGAAGTTCGGTCTCCCGGTCGGCGTAGGTGAACCGTTCCCCCGGCATCTTCACCCCGATCACCGTCACGCCGTACCGCGACCGGATGTCGGTCTCACCGAGCCGCCGGCCCGCCGTACCGCTCGGCAGCCGGGTCTCGGCGATCGAGAAGCCGTCGTCGAATTCGATGAAATCGAGCATCTTGCTGGTGATCAGGTGCGCCACCCGGTCGCCCATCGCGGCCTCCGGGTAGATGACGTGCCGGGCGCCGACGGAACGCAGGATCTTGCCGTGCTTGCCGGAGACCGCCTTGGCCCACACCTCGGTGACGCCGATCTCGGCGAGGCTGAGCACGGTCAACACGCTGGCCTCGACATCCGAGCCGATGCCGACCACCACCCGCTGGAAGTCCCGCAGACCCAGCTGGCGCAGCGCCTCGGTGTCGGTAGAGTCGGCCTGCACCACGTACGTGAGCCGGTCCGCCCACCGCTGGACCACCGCCGGATTGGAATCGACGCCGAGCACGTCGAAACCCATCCGCAGCATCGAGTCGGCGACCTGGCCGCCGAACCGGCCGAGCCCGATGATGACCACGGTCCGGGTGGACCTGGTGCCGGTACGGTCAGCCAACGATGGGTCGCTCCTCCGGGTAGTGGAACCGTCGCCGCCGGGTGTTCAACGCGATCGCCGAGCCCAACGTGACGCTGCCGATCCGGCCGACGAACATCAGCACGACGAGCAGCACCTGAGCAGGGTCGGGCAGGTCGCCGGTGATCCCGGTGGACAGCCCGGTCGTGCCGAACGCCGACGTCACCTCGTACAGCGCCTGTTCACCGCCGATGTCGTCGGTCAGGCTGATCAGGGCCAGGGTGCCGGCCCCGACCAACGCCACGCCGATCAGCGCGACGGTCAGCGCCTGACGCTGGCTGGCCGCCGCGATCCGGCGTCGGCCGATCACCACGTCGTGCTCGCCGCGCAGCTCCGACCAGATGACGAAGGCGAGCAGGAAGAAGGTGGTCACCTTGATCCCGCCGGCGGTGCTGGCGCTGCCACCGCCGATGAACATCATCCCGATGGAGACCGCCGTCGTCTCCGGGTTGAACTCTCCCGGGTCGACCGTGTTGAACCCGCCGGACCGGGTCATCACGTCCTGGAACAGCGCGGCCAACAGCTTCTCCGGCAGGTCGAGCGGGCCCAGGGTACGCGGGTTGGCCCACTCGAAGGTGAGCATGCTGACGAAGCCGATGCCGATCAGCGCTAACGTGCCCCACACGGTCAGCCGGGTGTGCACCGACCAGCGCCGCGGCCGGCTGCGCTCGCGGGCCAGCTCGAACAGGGCCGGGAAGCCGAGCCCGCCGACCACCACGCCGACGATCAGCGGCAGGCAGATCCACCAGTCGCCGACGAACTGGACCAGCCCGTCGGAGTAGAGGACGAAGCCGCCGTTGTTGAACGCCTGGACGGCGTGGAACAGCCCGTACCACAGGGCCCGGGGCGGCGGGTAGTCGTAGTGCAGCCACAGCCGGGCAGCCAGGATGAGGGTGATCGCCGTTTCGGCGCCGAGCATCGTCGCCGCGATCCGCAGCAGCACCCGCCGGATGTCGGACAGCGCGAGGCTGTTGGTCTCCGCCTGCGCGGTGAGCCGGCTGCGCAGCCCCAGCCGGCGCGACACCAGCAGGCCGAGCAGGGTGGCCAGCGACATGATCCCGAAGCCGCCGAGCTGGGTGAGCACGGTGATCAGCACCAGGCCGAGCGGCGTCCAGTAGGTCGGGGTGTCGGTGACGGCCAGCCCGGTCACGCAGACCGTCGAGGTGGCGGTGAACAGGGCCGTGACGAAGGGAGCCGAGTCGGGTCCCTGGCGGCTGGCCGGCACCATCATCAGTACGGTGCCCACGGCGATCGCCCCGAGGAACGCGATCGGCACGATCCGGGCGGGGTTTCGCAGCGGCCGGCGCATCAATGATGTCATACCACCGCAAAACCGGAAAACACCGTATATTGATTGACATTCATGTAGTGGTCGACCGGTCACCGTCCGCCTGTCGCCCACCGGTCTCCCGCCCGTCGTCTGGGGCGTCTTCACTGACGCCCGACCGTGCCCGGGAACCCCTGTGAGGAGACGACGTTGTCGCGTACTCTGCCGATCATGCTGCTCGCCGGCACCCTGCTGGCCACCATGGCGATCCCGTCCGCCGCCACCGCTACCGACCCGGCGACCCGCGGCAAGCCGCAGGCCGAGTCGAAACCACTGGTCATCGCGCACCGAGGGGCCAGCGGCTACCGGCCGGAGCACACCCTGGAGGCGTACCGGCTGGCGATCCGTCAAGGCGCCGACTACATCGAGCCCGACCTGGTGTCGACCGCCGACGGGGTGCTGGTCGCCCGGCACGAGAACGAGATCTCCGGCACCACCGACGTCGCCGACCGCGCCGAATTCGCCGACCGGCGGGCAACCAAGACCATCGACGGGCGATCCGTCACCGGCTGGTTCACCGAGGACTTCACCCTGGCCGAGCTGCGTACCCTGCGGGCCGTGGAGCGACTGCCGCAGGTCCGGCCGACCAACACGGCCTTTGACGGTGAGTTCGCGGTGCCGACCTTGCAGGAGGTCATCGACCTGGCCCGGTCGGAGAGCCGGCGGCTGGGTCGGACCATCGGCATCTACCCGGAGACCAAGCACCCCACCTACTTCCAGTCGATCGGGCTGCCCCTGGAGGAGCCGCTGGTCGACACGCTGCGACGCAACAAGCTGACCCGGCGTACCGACGCGGTGTTCATCCAGTCCTTCGAGACGGCCAACCTGCGCAAGCTGAGCCGGATGACCGACGTGCGGCTGGTGCAGCTGCTCGGCGGCAGCGGCCGGCCGTACGATTTCGTCGTGGCCGGTGACCCGCGCGGCTACGCCGACCTGGCCACCCCGGACGGGCTCGCCTGGATCAGCCGGTACGCCGACGCCATCGGGCCCACCAAGGACCTGATCGTGCCGCGCGACGCCGACGGCGCGCTGCTGGCCCCGACCTCGCTGATCCGCGACGCCCACCGGGCCCGGCTGGCGGTGCACGCCTGGACGTTCCGGGCGGAGAACCAGTTCCTGCCGGCCGACCACCGCATCGGTGCCGACCCGGCTGCCCGGGGCGACATCACCGCAGAGTACGAACTGTTCTACGGACTCGGGCTGGACGGACTGTTCGCCGACCATCCGGACACCGCCGTGGCGGTCCGCGCCGCCACCCGCTGAGCCCGGCCCGGGGCCGCCGGCCGGTCGGTTCCGCCGGTCCTTGCTACCGTCCACCGATGACCGATACGCCGGACCGGGCCGAGTTGCGCGACCGCGCCGAGCAGATCCTGCACCGGCTGGCCGGGCCGGGCGCGACGTTGCGCGACGACCAGTGGCGGGCCATCGAGGCGCTGGTCGTCGACCGGCGGCGGGTGCTCTGCGTACAGCGCACCGGGTGGGGCAAGTCGGCGGTCTACTTCATCGCCACCGCGCTGCTGCGCGCCGGCACCGGCCCGGCCACCCCGGCCGGGCCGGTGCCGACCGCGTCGGCCGGGCCGACGGTGATCGTCTCGCCGCTGCTGGCGCTGATGCGCAACCAGGTTGCCGCCGCCGAACGGGCCGGCATCCAGGCCCGCACGATCAACTCCGCCAACCTCGACGAGTGGGACACCGTCAGCGCGGAGATCCGGGCCGGCGCGGTCGACGTACTGCTGATCAGCCCGGAGCGACTGAACAACCCGGACTTTCGGGACAACGTGCTGCCCAGCCTGGCCGCTACCACCGGCCTGCTGGTCATCGACGAGGCGCACTGCGTGTCGGACTGGGGGCACGACTTCCGCCCCGACTACCGGCGGATCCGGACCTTCCTGCGCGAGCTGCGCCCCGGCACGCCGGTGCTGGCCACCACCGCGACCGCAAATACCCGGGTCACCGACGACGTCGCCGAACAGCTCGACGCCACCAGCGCCACCAGCGAGGGCGAGGCCGGCAGGCTCGGCGACACGCTGGTGCTGCGCGGTCCACTGGACCGCCGGTCGCTGCGGCTGGCCGTGCTCGACCTGCCCGGCACCGCGCACCGGCTCGGCTGGCTCGCCGACCACCTGGAAACGCTGCCCGGCTCCGGCATCGTCTACACGCTCACCGTCGCGGCGGCCGCCGAGACCGCCGAGTTCCTGCGCTCCCGGGGCTACGCCGTCGCCGCGTACAGCGGCCAGTCCGACGACGCGCAACGCCGCGCCGCCGAACAGGACCTGCTGGACAACAAGATCAAAGCCCTGGTGGCGACGTCCGCGCTCGGCATGGGTTTCGACAAGCCGGACCTCGGCTTCGTGGTGCACCTCGGCGCGCCGCCGTCGCCGATCGCCTACTACCAGCAGGTGGGTCGGGCCGGCCGGGCGCTGGACGGTGACCGGTACGCCGACGTGGTGCTGCTGCCCGGCCCCGAGGACCAGGCGATCTGGCGGTACTTCGCGTCACTGGCCTTCCCCCGCGAGGAACAGGTGCGCTCGGTGCTCGCCGCCCTCGAAGACGCCGGCCGTCCGCTGTCCACCCAGGCCCTGGAGCCGATCGTCGACCTGCGGCGCACCCGGCTCGAACTGATGCTCAAGGTGCTAGACGTGGACGGCGCGGTACGCCGGGTGCGCGGCGGCTGGGTCGCCACCGGCGCGCCATGGCACTACGACGCCGCCCGGCTGCACCGGGTGGCCCAGGCCCGCACCGCCGAACAGCAGATCATGCAGGAGTACGCGGTACCGGCCGACACCGCGCCGCCGGCCGGCCGGCCCGGCTGCCGGATGGAGTTCCTCCGCCACTGCCTGGACGACCCGCAGGCCCAGCCGTGCGGGCGCTGCGACCGCTGCGCCGGCGGGTGGCTGCCGTCCGAGGTGAGCCCGGACGCGCTGCGCGCCGCCGAGACCTTCCTCGGCCGGGCCGGAGTGGAAATCCCTCCGAAGAAGCTCTGGCCGACCGGGCTGGAGGCGGTCGGCGTACCGCTGCGCGGCAAGATCGGCCCCGACGAGCAGGCACTGCCCGGCCGGGCCGTCGGGCGGCTGTCCGACCTGGGCTGGGGGAGCCGGCTGCGGGACCTGCTCGCCGCCGGCCGGCCGGACACCGTGCTGCCGGCCGACGTCGCCGGTGCGGTGATCGACGTGCTCCGCGAGTGGGCGCGCGGCACCCAACCGTGGCCGGCCCGACCGGTCGGGGTGGTGGCGGTCGCCTCCCGGACCCGCCCGGAGCTGGTGGCAAGCACCGCCCGACGGATCGCCGAGGTCGGTCGGCTGCCGCTGCTCGGCTCGGTCGAGCCGGCCTGGGCCGAGCCGCCGTCGACTCAGGGCCGGGGTAACAGCGCGCAACGGGTCCGGACCGTGCACGACGCGTTCGCCGCACCGCCGGAGCTGGCCGCGGCGCTGTCCGGGCTGACCGGCCCGGTGCTGCTGGTCGACGACCTGGTCGACACCGGCTGGACGTTGACCGCCGTGGCCCGGCTGCTGCGGCGCTCCGGCGCCCCGGCGGTGCTGCCGTTCGCCCTCGCCACCACGAACTGACCCGGTCCGAGCGGGACGGGGTCGCCCGGCCCGGTCAGCCTGATCCGAGTCAGCCCGGCCGGCCGTAGCCCTTGATCGGCATCCGGTCGATCCGGTCGACGCGGACCACTTCACCGTGCCGCGGCGCGTGGATCATCTGGGCGGCCCCGATGTAGATCCCGACGTGCTGCACGTTGCTGTAGAAGAAGACCAGGTCACCGGGGCGGAGCTGGGCGCGACCGATGCGGGTGACGGTGCCGAACTGCCGGCGGGCGTTGTGTGGCAGCTGCACCCCGGCCTTCGCCCAAGCCGCCGAGGTCAGCCCGGAGCAGTCGTACGAGTGCGGCCCGGCCGACCCCCATCGGTACGGCTTGCCGAGCTGGGCGTGGGCGAAGGCGACGACGCTGGCCGCGCTGCCGGTCGCCGCCTCGGGCAGTGGGTCGGCCGGGCTGCGGTCGGCGGTGGCGGCGCCGGACCGGTCCAACAGTGCCTGCTGGCGGTCCCGCAGCTCGGTCAGCGCCCGGATGTCCGACTCGATCTGCCGCTGCGTCGCGGACAGCTGCTCCTGCTGCAGCAACTGCTGCTCGATCAGCGCGTTCGCCGCCCGGCGGGCCGCTTCGCTGCGGTCCCGGGTGTCGCGCAGCCCGGCGATCGTCCGCTCGTTGTCGCGGTTGATCACGTCGGCGATGAGCAGTTGGTCGACGAAGTGTTCCGCCGATGCGGTGGACAGCAGAGTGGCGACGGGTCGGGCGCCGTTCACCCGGTAGTTGCTGGCCGCGAGTTGGCCGACCTGATCGTGTCGGGCCGCGAGCTGTCGATCAAGTTCGATGATCGTTTCGCCGAGTCCACCAGCGCGTTCCTGGTTGTGGCGCAGGTCCAGCCGGATCTCGTTGTACTGCTCGACCACCGTCTCCAACTGGTGGGCCGCCTGGTCGATCCGCCGGTCCAACTCGGCGATCGAGGCCTGCGCCTGGGCCGGAGCCGGCAGCAACGTGGCGGTTACAGCGGTGACGAGGGCGGCTGCCCTACTTGCCAAGCTATTAACGGTCACGGATGGTACAACGACGGTACGTTGCGGAAGCCACGGCTGACGACATAGCCGGCGACCAGCCGACGACCCGGCCGAGGCGTCGCCGGCCAGTAGCGACTACCGTCGGCGAGGTGGGAGAAACAGTGACCGGTGCCGGCGATCCGACGGGCCCGACAGACCCGGCTGAGTCGACGGATCAGGCAGACCCGGCGGGGCCGGGGACGTCCACCGTGCGGCTGGCGACCGGGGTCGCCGCCGTCGTGCTCGCGATGCTCGCCGGGTTCGCCCTGGGCCGGGCGGTGACCGCCCCGACCAGCATCGGCACCCAGTACGCGGCCGGCGCGGCCGACCACACCCACCCGCCCGGGACCACACCGCATGTGCACGACGGCACCGACGGCACCGACGGCGGTGACCAGGTGTCCGGCCTGTCGGTCAGCGCCGGCGGCTACACCCTGGTGCCGGTGCGGCGGCAGCTGCCGGTCGGCGAGCAGGTCGACCTGCGCTTCCAGATCATCGACGCCGATCAGCGGCCGGTCACCGCCTTCGACGTGGTGCACGACAAGCCGATGCACCTGATCATCGCCCGTCGGGATCTGACCGGCTACCAGCATCTGCACCCGACGATGGCACCGGACGGCACCTGGAGCGTCCCGGTCCGGCTGGCTGCCGCCGGCATTTGGCGGCTCTACACCGATTTCACCCTGCGCGACTCCGGCGGTACGCCGGTCGCGTTGACGCTCGGCGTCGACCTCGCGGTGGCCGGCGAGTACCTGCCGGCCGACCTGCCGACCGCCGCCGACACCGCCGAGGTGGACGACTTCACCGTACGGATGCGTGGGGTCGCGCAGCGCGGGGTGGTCACGCCGCTGCTGTTCGAGGTGAGCCGGGCCGGCCGGTCCCCGACACTGGAGCCCTATCTCGGCGCGTACGGGCATCTGGTCGCGCTGCGCGACGGCGACCTCGGCTACCTGCACGTGCATCCGGAGGCCGAGCTGGTCGACGGTGCGGTGAAGTTCTGGCTGACCGCCCCGAGCTCCGGCGACTACCGGCTGTTCCTGGACTTCCAGGTGGCCGGCGAGGTGCACACCGCCGAGTTCACCGTCACGGTCGACTGACCACGGTCGCCCCGGCGGCGTCGGGTACCGCCGCCCCGGCGGCGTCCGGCACCGCCGGTAGCAGGGTCTGCAGCCGGGGGGTCACCGCCCACTGGTCGACCAGCGCCCGGTAGGCCCGGTGCTGCTCGCGCCGGTCCGGTACGCCGCCGCGCCGGGCCCGCAGCAGCAGGTTGCGCGGCGTGTGCTGGGAGTCGATGAACTCGACCACGTCCACCCGGTAGCCGTACGCCCGGAGCAGGGTCGCCCGCAGCGTGTCGGTGAGCACGTCGGCGAACCGTTCCCGCAGAATGCCGGCGGAGACCAGCGGCCCGTACGGCTGCGGTGCCGGCTGCCGGCGCAGCTGGGCGGCGATGTCGTGGTGGCAGCAGGGCGCGGCCAGCACCCACCGGGCCTGCCAGTCGACGGCCCGGGCCAGCGCCTCGTCGGTGGCGGTGTCGCAGGCGTGCAACGCCAGCACCAGGTCCGTTGCCGGCTCGACCGGTGCCTGCCGGATCGTGCCGGCGACGAACCGGACCTGCCCGGCGCAGCCGAGCTGGTCGGCCAGCGCGGTGTTGCGTCGCCGCTGGTCCTCGCGGACGTCGACGCCGGTCACCACCGGCTGCGCGCCACGGGCGACCAGGTAGCGGTAGGCCGCGAAGGTCAGGTAGGCGTTGCCGCAGCCCAGGTCGACGACGTGCAGCGGCCCGGCGGGCAGTGGGTCGGGCAGGGTGGCGGCGAGCGCCCGTAGGAACGCGTCGACCTGGCGGCGTTTCGCGGCGTTGGCGCCGATCGCGGCGAACAGCGGGTCGTCCGGATCCAGCAGGTACCGCTTGGCCCGGTCGTGGTCGCCGGGGCCGGTGTCGGCCCGGTCGGCGGTCGACCGGTGCACCTGCGCCGTGCCCTTCTTCGTCACCCGCAGCTGCAGCGTGCTGGTGCTGGTCTCGACGTGCCAGTTGCCGAACGGCTCGGCGAGCAGCTGGTCGACCGCTGCTTCGGCGGGGGCACCCGGCGGCAGGTTACGGGTCAACGGCCGGGTGCCGTCGTTGGTGACGATCTGCAGATGGGTACCGGCCCGCAGAGCGACCGGCCGGAGCTCGGCCCGAACGACCGACGGGGCGGCGGTGCGCCGACGCCCGGCGGCGACCGCCCGGGTGAGCTGCGGGCTGAGCAGCAGCGCCCGGACGTCGTCGAGGGCGTCGGCGAGGGACCGAGTCAGTTTTCGCCGCCGGTGCCCTGCTCGGCCCGGCCGGCACCGCCGACCTGCTCGGCCCGGCCGGCTCCGCCTGAGCCACCCCGGCGGCGCCGGCGGCGGCGCGTCGAACCGCCCGAGCCGCCGTCCGACGTGGCGGCGGCCGTGATCTCCGTACCGCCGGTGGACGCCGTACCGGAGTCGGTGCCGGCGCCGCCGTCGACGAGCTGGCCGCCGCGCCGCCGCCGACGTGGCCGGCGGCTGGTCGGGGCATCGTCCTCGCCGGCGGTCGTCGCGGTGGCGGCGGACCGGTCGGTGTCGTCCGGCGCAGCGGAGCGGCGCGACCGCGATGACCGGCGGCCCCGGCTGTCACCGCGTGCACCGCGCTCGGCGCGGCCGTCGCCGTCACCGCGCCGCCGTCGACCGGCGCTGCGGCCGCCGAGGTCCTCCTCGACCTCGGCGGACAGCCCGGCGCGGGTACGGTCGGCGCTGGGCAGCGTGCCGGAGACGTCGCGGGAGATGTCCAGGTCTGCGTAGAGGTGCTCAGAGGTGTGGTACGTCTCCGGCGGCTCGGGCATCTCCAGCCCGAGGGTCTTGTCGATGATCCGCCACCGGGTCATGTCCTCCCAGTCGACGAAGGTCACCGCCACCCCGGTCGCGCCGGCCCGGCCGGTGCGACCGATCCGGTGGGTGTAGGTGTCCTGGTCCTCCGGGCAGTCGTAGTTGATCACGTGGGTGACGCCGGAGACGTCCAGACCGCGGGCGGCGACGTCGGTGGCCACCAGAATGTCGATCTTTCCGGTACGGAAGGCGCGCAGCGCCCGTTCCCGGGCGCCCTGGCCGAGGTCGCCGTGCACGGCGGCCACCGCGAAGCCACGGAAGTCCAGGTCCTCGGCGACCCGGTCGGCCGCCCGCTTGGTACGCGTGAAGATCATCGTCAGCCCGCGCTCCTCGGCCTGAAGGATCCGGGCGACGATCTCGATCTTGTTCATCGGGTGGGTGCGGTAGACCACCTGACGGGTCAGCGGGGGAACGCCCGCCTCGGTGGTGTGCCCGGCGTGGATGGTCACCGGGTGGCGCAGGAACCGCCGGGAGAGGGCCACGATCGGGTCGGGCATGGTGGCGGAGAACAGCATCGTCTGCCGGTCCTCCGGCAGCATCGCCAGGATCCGCTCGACGTCGTCGAGGAAGCCCAGATCGAGCATCCGGTCGGCCTCGTCCAGCACCAGCGCCCGGATCCGGTCCAGCCGCAGCTTCTTCTGCTTGGCCAGGTCCATCAGCCGGCCTGGCGTGCCGACCAGAATCTCCACGCCGGAACGCAGCGTCTCGATCTGCGGCTCGTACGCGACGCCACCGTAGATCGGCAGCACCCGCACGCCGCGGGTGCTGCCGGCGGCGGCCAGGTCCTTGGCGACCTGCAGGCCGAGCTCGCGGGTCGGGACGACGACCAGTGCCTGCGGCACGCCGTCACCGCCCTCGGCCGGCGCGAGCACCCGGTCGATGAGCGGTACGCCGAAGCCGAGCGTCTTGCCGGTCCCGGTCGGGGCCTGGCCGATCAGGTCGCTGCCGCGCAGCGCGATCGGCAGGGCGTACTCCTGGATGGCGAAGGCGTGGACGATGCCGACCTCGGCGAGAGCGGTCACGGTCTCCGGGCGGGCACCCAGGTCGGCGAAGGTGGGGCTGTCCGGCCGTGCCGGTGGGCGTTTCGCCGGCTCGTCACCGGCGTTGTGATCGAAAATCTCAGTCATCAGGTGTCGGGGGTGCCTCTCGTGGTGCGCCCCGCCTGTTCCTGAGGGCGCGTGTCGGATGCGGCGCCGCGACGGCGCCGGTTGTGCGGTGCGCACGGTGCGCGCCGGTTGTGGCCGGTGCCGGAAGGGCTCCGGTTGTGTCGCGCGCCGAGCCGGCGCGTCCGATGGTCGTCGGCACCGACGTCGCGTCGGTGCGGTGCGGGTGCTGCGACGTGCCGTCGCGATGCCGGGGCGACGCGTTGTCTGCGGCGTGCCGCAGTGCGTCAGTTGACGGCGCTGGCCACACGCGATCGACAGGTCGCGGGCCGCACGCGCGCCGCGAACCCCGCTCGAGCATCCTCGACGGCCGCAGCATTGCTGACCATGGTAGCTGACGGTCCGCGTCGACGTGCAGATCCTCGGCGCCGGTGGCCGGACCGACGACTCAGCTGTGGTTCTTGTCACGCCACCGGGGTGCTGCAGGCGCGGCGGCAGTGACGAACGGCACGGTCGTCGGCGGTGTCGGCCGGACGGCCCCGCGGCCGAGCCGCAGTCGTGACCCGCGCGGCCATCTGGCGGGTGCTCTGGGCGGACCGATCCGGATCAGGGTGAACCGATCCGGATCGGTGCGGTCGGTGGCGGGGAACCGGCAGCCGGGAGCCGACAGCTGGCTTGGCGGCTCCGGGGCCGGCCCGGCCAGGTCAGGTCAGCGGACGGTGAAGCCGACCGAACGGGGAGCGGCCTCGGCGATCTCGACGTACGCGATCTTGCTGACCGGGACGATGACCCGGCGGCCGCGCTCATCGGTGAGTGACAGAGTCCCCTCGGTCATGATTGCCTGGGTCACGATCTGCTCGATCTCAGCCGGTGACTGGGCACTGTCCAGAACGAGCTCGCGCGGCGCGTACTGCACGCCGATCTTGACCTCCACGGGTCCTCCTTGAGGTGGGCGAAAACAACGCCAACGCGAAGGTTAGCCGATGCGGACGCGCTGTGGTCAGGATGCCTCGCCCTGCAGCGGGAACCCGGCGATGCCCCGCCAGGAGAGCGCGGCGAGCAACGACTCGGCTTCGTCCTTGGGCACCTGTCGACCACCGGCCAGCCAGAACTGGGCGGCGGTCTCGGCCGCGCCGACCAGCCCGGAGGCGAGCAGTTCGGCCCGGGACCGGCTCACCCCGGTGTCCGAGATGATGGTGTCGGTGATCGACGCGATGCACTCGCGTTCGACGCGTTCCACCCGGGCCCGTACCAGCGGTTCGTTGCGCAGGTCGGAGTCGAAGACCAGCCGGAAGGCGCCGCTCTCCTCGTCGACGAAGTCGAAGTAGGCCTGCACCGCCCCGCTGACCCGTTCCTTGTTGTCGGAGGTCGCGGCCATCGCGGCGGCCACTTTGGCGATGATGGCGTCGCAGTGCGTGTCGAGCAGCGCCAGATACAACTCCAGCTTGCCCGGAAAATGCTGATAAAGCACCGGCTTGGACACGCCAGCCCGCTCCGCGATGTCATCCATCGCCGCCGCGTGGTAACCCTGTGCGACGAACACTTCCTGGGCGGCGGCGAGTAGCTGCTTGCGGCGGGCGGACCGCGGCATCCGGGCCGGTCGGCCGCCTGTCTGTGCGTCGCTCGACGCAGCGGTCATGTCGAACCTCCGAGTCCGGTCGCGGCCATCTGGTCGGCGATGAGACGAAACGATCAGTGCATATCACCTGGCCGGTCAATTGGCCCGACGTTGCAACTTATCGCCACTGTCAGCACACGGTAGCCTCAGCGGGGGCGACCGAGGAGCGCACGGTGGACGAATCAGGTGGACCCCGCGGGGCTGCACCGGGACCAGAGGACGGCGGAGCGGATCCGCGAGACCGTCGTGACCAGGGCATGGGCAGTTGGACAGGGTCGCCGACCCGGTGGTCGGACGGCTCGGGGGTCGAGCCGGACGCCGACCATGCCGGTGCCGGCTGGGCCGCCCGCGACGAACCGGTGAGCGGCCCGCACTGGGCCGACCCGCCGTCCCGGTACGCCGAGGTGCTGCCGTTCACCCGGACGCCGCGCGGCGGCTCAGCCACCCGCGGCTCCCGCAGCACCGACAACAGCCGCGCCACAGCCGTCAACGGCCGACCGGTCTCCGGGCCGGCCGAGACCGTCGTACCGACCCCACGCCCCGCGCCGGCCGGCGAGTCGATTCAGCCGGGCGGCACGGACACCGGACGAGCCGACGACGAGCCGACCGCCCGGGTGGCCGGTGGACCTGCGCACGACCCACCCGCAGCTGGCCGCCCCGCCGGGCGCCGGGGCGGTGACGACCCACGCCCGATCCCGACGCCGGTCAACCCGCCGCCCCGCTGGCAGGAGACGGCCCGGGTGGTGCCGACCGCGCCGCTGCGCGCGGTGCCGGTGGCCTCGGCGGCACCGGTGTCGCCCGCCCGGCAGACCCGCCCCGGCACCCCACCGGGTTTCCAACCACCGACGACCGGCCGGCCCGGCGGGCAACGTTCCGAGCCCGACGGCCGCCCGGTCGAACCCGACCGGCAGCGCACCGCGCAGTCCGACCTCCCGCCCGAGCAGCCTGACCTCCCGCCCGACCGGCCCGGGATGTCGCCCGACCGGCCCGGCCCCCCGGGCGCGCCGGCCGACCGGTCTGCTGGCGGCCCCGCCAGCCGTACGGCGGACGCAGCTGGACGTGACGACCCCACCCGACGTGACGACCCCACCCGACGTGACGACCCCGCCCGACCCGATGACCCTGCCGGACACGATGACCTTGCCGGACGCGACGACCCTGCCCGACCCGATGACTTCGCCTCGGCACCGCCACAGCCTGCTGGGCAGCCGTCCAACGCCGGTCCGCTCCGGCAACCGACCGGTGAATGGCCCGGTCCAGGTGCTGGCGGGCCGTGGTCCCGGCAGGTGACCGGCGGATGGCCCCGGCCCGGTGCCACCGACGAGTGGCGACGGCCGGTCCCGACCAGCGCCGCACCGGTCGCCGACCAGTGGCATCGACAGAGCGCCACCGGTGAATGGCCGCGACCGACCAGCTCCGCCGCCTGGGACCGGCCCTCCGGCGACGAGGCGGGCCAGCGAATCCAGCGTGGTCAGGGGTCGCCCTCCGGGTCGGCCTCCGGGCCCCCGGCCGGCGATCCGGACTGGTCGTACGGGCAGAACTGGTCGGCGTCGGAGCCGGGCTGGACGGACGGGCCGACCGATTCGAGCTGGGCGGCCGCGGAATCCGGCGGTCAGGTGTGGGCGGCCGAGGCGGCCGGTGGGCCGAGCGGCCCGGCGGAACGGGACGACCCCGAGCCGTCGGCCTGGACCGACGATCGGACCGCCACGGCTGACAGCGGCTGGTCCGGTCCGCCGCCACCGAGCTGGGGCGGCGACGACCGCGGCGGCTGGCCGGGCGCGGCGGGCGGCGAGTCGGGCTGGGCGATGCCAGATCCGCCGACCGTGCCGGAGGAGGTGCCGTGGCGCCCCGACCGCCCGGCCGACCTGGGCCAGGCCGCCGGGTACCGGCCGGTCAGTGGCCAGCCCCGGTACGAACCGACGGCTCCCGCCGGCGGGCAGTACGGACCGGGACGGCCCGGCCAGGGCGACAGCGGCGGGGATGCCGACGACCTGATGCCCCGCCGCCGGGCGGTGTCCCGCCGCGCGGACGACGAACCGGGCGAGGCGACGGCGTCCGGGCCGACTGGCGTGTCGGTCCCCGCGGAGCCGCCTGGGGCACCGGTCACTGCCGAGCCGGCCGGTGGTGCGCTGCCGCCGGTCGAACATCCGGCGGATCTGTCCACCACCCCCATCGCGGCTGCCGCGCTGGACGCGTTGCCGCAGCGGGTTCCCGCCGACCCGGACGTGCCGACCGTGCCACAGCAGCTGCCGCCGGTCGAACACGCGGCGGAGACGCCGGAACTCGCGCGGATCGCGTCCCACCTGCGCCGAGGCGACGTCGTCGACCAGCCACAGGAGCGGCCGGAAGGCTTCGACGTCGGAGCGATCCTGGCAGCGGTACGCGGCGTCGGCGGAGTCCGGGACGCCTCGCTGCGGACCACCGACGCCGGTGCCCACAGCCTCCGGCTCGATCTGGCCGAGGGTGCCGACCCGGCCGAGGTGAGCCGGTTGGTGGCGCGCCTGCTCCAGGAACGGATGGGCCTGGCGGCGGCCCCGCAGAACCTGCCGGGTGTCGAACCCGACCACGGGCTGCCGGCGTTGTCCGGCCGCGCCGATCCGCCGGCGCCGAGTCGGCCGCCGGGCTTGACGGCACCGCCGCCGACGGCGCCGGGCGGCATACCCGGCTGGGTCGCCCCGGAACCGGCGGACGTACCGCGCCGCCGCCGTCAGCCGTTGGGTCCCCGCCCCGGCCAGGACGACCCGCCGCCCCGGGACGCGGGTGCGGCCGCCGCGACATCCGCTGTGCCGTGCCTGGAGCCGGCCGGTACCGCGCCGGAGAGCGGGCCGCCCCGGCCGCTGAACCCGGGTGGCCGGCCCGGCCCCCGGGTCGTGCTGGACCACGTCCAGGTCAGCACGTTCGGCGTGGACGCCACTGTCGAGGTGCGACTGACCGCCGGTCAGCGGACCACGTCCGGGGTGGCGACCGGGCCGGCGGTCGACGGGTACGTGCTGCGGTTGTGCGCGGTGGCCGCCGCCTCGTCGATCGAGAAGCTGTTGGCTGGTCCGGCCGGCGCGGCGGACCGGGGACGGTGCATCGTCGAGCACGCGGCCGTGGTGCCGATGGGCGGCTGTGAGGTGGCGGTGGTCGTCGTACTGCTCGCCTGTGGTGGCTGGGTGGAACAGCTGGCCGGCTCGGCAGTCGTCTCGGGGGATCCGCGGCAGGCTGTGGTGAGAGCCACACTCGCCGCCGTCAACCGGCGACTGGACGCTCTGCTGGCCTGATCGACACGCACCTGCGGCCTGATCCGCAGGGGTCCGGCCGCCTGACTGGTCGCTCAGTGGCCCGGTCGGCGGGACGGGGTGCCCGGACCGACGCGCCGGTCCGGGGTGCCCGGACCGGCGTCGGCTGTGGCACGCTGGTCAGCGATGTCCGACCGCCGTACCCGCCCGACCCGCCGTGACCACCCGACCGGGGCACGGAGCCGGTCGGCGCACCGCCGGCAGCGGCGCGGCGCGTCGCGTACCCGCCGACGGTGGCTGCGGTGGCCGGTGCTGGCGGCGGTGCTGGTGACCGTGCTCGGGCTGGCGGCGATCGGGTTCGCGTTGCCCCGGGTCGGAGTGGGCGGCGATCGGGACGCGGTGGCCGCGCCGCCCGGCGACACCACGGCGGCGACGTCCAGCGTCGAACCGCCCCCGACGACCGGCCCGCCCCCGACGACCGCGCCACCCGCGCCGGTGCTGCGGCTGTCCGGCACGGCGCCGTCGGCTGGCAGCGGCGAGTTCGACTTCAGCACGAAGCAGGGGAAGATCGCCGGTCGGTCCGGCACGCTGCGCCGCTACCGGGTGGCCGTGGAGATCGGCGCCGAGGAGGACGTCGAGGCGTTCGGTGACGCGGTGGAGAAGCTGCTCTCCGACGAACGGAGCTGGATCGGCGGCGGTCAGCTGCGCCTGCAGCGGGTGCCCGACCAGGCCGGCCACGACTTCACCGTCTACCTGGCCACGGCGCAGACCGCCGCCCGGATGTGCCAGGCCGGCTGGGTGGACATCCGGATCGACGGCGAGCCGTACACCTCGTGTCGGGCGCAGGGCCAGGCGATCATCAACCTGGACCGCTGGCGGTTCTCGGTCGACCACTACGTCAGCGGCGAGGTCCCGCTCGACGTCTACCGGGCGTACGTGATCAATCATGAGGTCGGCCACGAGCTGGGCCACGGCCACGAGCGCTGCCCGGGGGAGGGCGAACCGGCCCCGGTGATGATGCAGCAGACCCTGTTCCTCAACGGATGTGTGGCGAACCCGTGGCCGTTCCTGGCTGGTGAGCGGTACGCCGGTCCCCCGCTGTGACCGGGGCGCTCAGCGGATCGGCGGAGGATACGGGGCGTACGGTCGGATTGAATCCCTGAACCGATGGTCCCCGCGCGTCGTTCGGGCCTTACCGACATGCCGTGACAATCTGGGCAGGTCAGGCCAGGGATTCGCGCCGGTTCGCCCCCTGTCGTGCACCAGTCCGACCGGCGCGGGTGGCGAAGCACGCCATGAGGGGCGGGCCACGATGCACGACCGACGACGAGTCACCGAGGAGCCGGACCGCCGGCCGGGCAACGGGCCGGACCGCCAGGGGCCGGACCGTCAGCGGGATCACCGGCCGGAGCGTCGACGGGCGGCGCGTCGCCGACGCCGCCGGGCCGGGGCACTCATCCTGGTGACGATGGCGGCGGCGCTGATCGTCACCGATGTACTACGAGCCGGTTCCGGCGCCACCGGGCTGCTGGCGGCGGCGGTACACGAGCCCGGCCCCGGCGGCGGGGTGGCACCCGCCGGCAGCGCACCGTCGGACGGCGCCGGTCTGCCACCGGCACCGTCGCCAGCCAGCTACCCGGAGACCGGGCCGGGTACGTTCGGCTACCTCACCGGGACCGGCCCACTGCTCGGCTGGGCCGGGGAACTCCGTCGGTTCCGGGTCGCCGTCGAGGACGGGACCGGCCAGCGCGCCGACGAGTTCGCGGCGATCGTCGACGCGACGCTCGGCGACGGACGCAGTTGGATCGCCTCCCGGCAGTTCCGGCTGCAGCGGGTGCCCCGGCTCGACGCCGCCGAGTTCACCATCTACCTGGCCACCCCGGGCACCTCGGAGCAGATGTGCGCGCTCGGAGGGCTGACCACCGAGAAGTACACCTCGTGCCGGCTGCCCGGTCAGGTGATCATCAATCTGGCGCGCTGGTTGGAGGCGGTACCGCACTACGACGGAACGCTCGCCGAGTACCGCGCCTACGTGGTCAACCACGAGGTCGGTCACCAGTTCGGCATGGGCCACGAACTCTGCCCGGCACCCGGCCGACCCGCTCCGGTGATGCAGCAGCAGACGTACGGGATGCAGGGCTGCGTGGCCAACGGCTGGCCGTACCTGGACGGCAGGCGGTACGCCGGCCCGCCGATGACCTGACCGATGGCCGTGACCGGGCGACAGTGCCAGGTGCCGATCCGCACGGGGAACGGCTATTCCCGGATCCCGGATGGCGGGCGGTGTCGCTACTCATGGCCGAGTCGGCGCGAAGCGAGCAACAATAGCGCAGCCAGCATTGCCGATCCCGGGGAGTTCACCGTGTCGTTGCCCCCGCTCGTCGAACCCGCCGCCGAGCTGACCGTCGATGAGATCCGCCGCTACTCGCGGCACCTCATCATCCCGGATGTCGGGGTCGACGGCCAGAAACGCCTCAAGAACGCCAAGGTGCTCTGCGTGGGCGCCGGCGGGCTCGGCTCACCCGCCCTGATGTACCTGGCCGCGGCCGGTGTCGGGACGCTGGGCATCGTCGACTTCGACACCGTCGACGAGTCGAACCTGCAGCGCCAGATCATCCACGGCCAGTCGGACATCGGCCGGTCCAAGGCCGAGTCGGCCGCGTCGTCGGTGCGGGAGATCAACCCGTACGTCAACATCCAGATCCACGACGTGTCGCTGGACAACGACAACGTCTTCGACATCTTCGGCCAGTACGACCTGATCCTCGACGGCACCGACAACTTCGCCACCCGCTACCTGGTCAACGACGCCTGCGTACTGCTCGGCAAGCCGTACGTGTGGGGGTCGATCTACCGGTTCGACGGTCAGGTCAGCGTCTTCTGGGACCAGCACGGCCCGAATTACCGGGACCTCTACCCGGAGCCGCCGCCGCCCGGCATGGTGCCGTCCTGCGCCGAGGGCGGCGTCCTCGGCGTGCTCTGCGCCTCGATCGGATCGATCATGGTGACCGAGGCGATCAAGCTGATCACCGGCATCGGTGACCCGCTGCTCGGCCGGCTGATGGTCTACGACGCCCTGGAGATGACCTACCGGGTCATCAAGATCCGCAAGGACCCGAACGGCGAGCCGATCACCGGCCTGATCGACTACGACGACTTCTGCGGCGCCGTGTCGGCCGAGGCCGAGGAGGCAGTCGTCGACTCCACGATCACCGCCCGCGAGCTGAAGGAATGGCAGGACGCCGGCAAGGACTTCTTCCTGGTCGACGTCCGGGAGCCGGCCGAGTACGAGATCGTCAAGATCCCCGGCTCGACGCTGATCCCCAAGGGCGAGTTCCTCAACGGCGAGGCGCTGGCGAAGCTGCCCCAGGGCCGGCAGATCGTGCTGCACTGCAAGTCCGGCGTACGGTCGGCCGAAGCCCTCGCCGCGGTCAAGGCCGCCGGCTTCGCCGACGCTGTGCACGTCCAGGGCGGGGTGCTCTCCTGGGTCAAGCAGATCGACCCGTCGCTGCCCAGCTACTGATCCAGCGGCCGGTGACCGCCCGCCTCCCTGGCCGGCGGTCACCGGTCACCGGCCGGCTAGTTGACCTTGACTGAGTTACCGAGGCGGACCGGCGGACCCGGCGGTAGCCTGTCGTCCGTGGTCGATATGGATGCCGCCATCGGGTTCGTCGTAGCGCACGGCGACACCGTGGACCGGGCCCGGCTGTCCTGGTTGCGGACCGGGACCGCCCCGCAGCCCGACGCACTCACCAGCGCCGAGGTCGGGCAGGCGCCGGACGGCGGCTGGCCCGCCTTCTGGGCCGGCGACGTCGCCTCGGTCGACGCCACCTGCTTCCGGCTCGCCGAACTGGACGACCTCGGTGCGCTCGACCGGCCACCGGCCCGCAAGGCGCTCGACTGGCTGGCCGGCCGGCAACGGGCCGACGGCAGCTGGGAAGAGGACGAGAGCCTGGCCGTTGAGGCACCCGACTGGGCACGGCCCGGCGACCCGGAAGCCACCTACTACCTGACCGCCAACGCCGGCTACTGGCTGAGCGTCGCCGACACCGACGGCGCCGGCGACCCCGGCCACCGCGCCGCCGCGCAGCGCGCCGCCCACTACCTGGCTGCCCAGATGCGCCCGGACGGCACCTGGCCGTCGTACCTGCTGGCCGGCTGGCTGGCCGCCGCCACCCTCTACCGGCAGACCATGTTCTACGAGTCGGCCCGGATGCAGGTGGTGCTCAACGACCGGCTCGCCACCATGGCCCCCGGCGACGTCGCCCAGCTGGCCGCCGCGCTGCGCCGGGCCGGCCTGGCCGACGACGACTGGCTGCTCACCAACGCCCGCCGTCGGCTGGCCGCCACCCAGCGCAGCGACGGAGGCTGGGACAGCGACGCGGGCGACCCGTTCGAGGTGCACGTCGTCCTGGCCGCGATCCGCGCCTGCCGCTGACCGGCCTCCCGGTGCGCACCCGCCGTCGGGTGGGGTCACCCGCGCAGGTGGCCGTCGCCGGTGACCACGTACTTCGTCGAGGTCAGCTCCGGCAGCCCCATCGGCCCACGGGCGTGCAGCTTCTGCGTGGAGATGCCGATCTCCGCGCCGAAGCCGAACTGGCCGCCATCGGTGAACCGGGTCGACGCGTTCACCATCACCGCGGCCGCGTCGACCCGGGCGACGAACTCACGGGCGGCGCTCGCCGAGTCGGTGACGATCGCCTCGGTGTGCCCGGTGCCGTACCGCTTGATGTGCGTCACCGCCGCGTCGAGTGAGTCGACGACGGCGACTGAGATGTCCGCCGACAGGTACTCGGTGGCGAAGTCGTCGTCGGTGGCCGGCACCACGTCGGCCGAGAACGCCGCGACCTCCGGGGTGCCGTGCACGGTCACATTCGCGTTACGCAGTTCCTTCAGCAGCTTCGGCAGGAACGCCGCCGCCACGTCCACGTGCACCAGCAGCGACTCGGCGGTGTTGCAGGTCGACAGCCGCTGCGTCTTCGAGTTGACCGCCACGGCGAGGGCCTTGTCCAGGTCGGCGGCGGCGTCGACGTACACGTGGCAGTTGCCGACGCCGGTCTCGATCACCGGCACCGTCGACTCCTCGACCACGGTGCGGATCAGGTCCGCCCCGCCGCGCGGGATCAGCACGTCGACCAGGCCGCGCGCCCGCATCAGCTCCTTGACCGAGTCGCGCGACGAGGCGTCCAACAGCTGCACCGCGTCGGCCGGCAGTCCGACGCCGGCCAGTGCGTCCCGCAGCACCTCGACGAGGATCGCGTTGGAGTGCGCCGCCGACGACGAGCCGCGCAGCAGCGCCGCGTTGCCCGACTTCAGGCAGATCCCGGCGGCGTCGACGGTCACGTTCGGCCGCGCCTCGTAGATGATGCCGACCACCCCGAACGGCACCCGCACCTGCCGCAGCTCCAGCCCGTTGGGCAGCGTCGAGCCGCGCACCACCTCGCCGACCGGGTCGGCCAGCCCGGCCATCTCCCGCAACGCCTGCGCCATGTCCTCAATGCGCTGCTCGTTGAGCGCCAGGCGGTCCAGGATCGCCGTCGACAGGCCGTTGGCCCGTCCGGCGTCGAGGTCGGCCGCGTTCGCGGCCACGATCTCGGCGGTACGGGCGACGAGCGCATCGGCCATCGCCAGCAACCCGGCGTCCTTGGCCGCCCGGGTCGCGGTGACCAGCTCGTCGGCGGCCACCCGCGCCCGCTTGGCCTGCTCGGTCACGCTCACGCTCGCGCTCATTGTCGTCGTCTCCTCACATGTCCGCTACAGCAGTACCAGGTCGTCGCGGTGCACGACCTCCCGCTCATATCCTGGCCCGAGTGCCGCGGCCAGCTCACCGGTGGACCGGCCGAGCAGCGTCGGCAACTCCACCGCGTCGTAGTTGACCAGCCCACGGGCCACCGGCGCACCTGCCGCGTCGACCAGGTCGACCGGGTCGCCGGCGGTGAACGTGCCGTCTACGGCGGTGATCCCGGCCGGCAGCAGCGACTTGCGGCGGGCCACCACCGCCTGCACCGCGCCGGGGTCCAGGTGCAGCCGGCCCCGGGGGGCGGTGGCGTGTGCCAGCCAGAACAGCCGGGCAGCGGGCCGGCGCTCCACCCGGTGGAACAGGGTGCCGACGGTGTCACCGCGCAAGGCTTCGGCGGCGAGCGGGGCGGCGGTGAGGACCACCGGGATACCGAATCCGGTGGCGATCCGGGCCGCCTCCACCTTGGTGACCATGCCACCGGTGCCGACCCCGGCCCGTCCGGCCCTGCCGATCGCCACCCCGGCCAGGTCGGCGGCGTCGCGTACCTCGGTGATCCGTTCACTGGCCGGCTTCGCCGGGTCGCCGGTGTAGAGGGCGTCGACGTCGGAGAGCAGCACCAGCAGGTCGGCGTGGACCAGGGCGGCGACCAGGGCGGCCAGTCGGTCGTTGTCGCCGAACCGGATCTCGTCGGTGGCGACGGTGTCGTTCTCGTTGACGATCGGGACCGCGCCGAGGTCGAGCAGCTTGCGCAACGTCCGGTACGCGTTGCGGTAGTGCACCCGCCTGGTCACGTCGTCGACTGTCAGCAGCACCTGGCCGGTCGTCAGACCGTGCCGGGCCAGGCTGGCGGCGTACCGGCCGATCAGCAGGCCCTGCCCGACGCTGGCCGCCGCCTGCTGGGTGGCCAGGTCATTTGGGCGTCGGGTCAGCCCGAGCGGCGCGAGCCCGGCCGCGATCGCCCCGGAGGAGACGAGCACGACCTCCCGTCCGTCGTTCGTGAGGGAGGCGAGGACGTCGACGAGGGCGTCGACCCGGTCGCCGTCGAGGCCGCCCTCCGCTGTCGTGAGGGAGGAGGAGCCGATCTTGACGACGACCCGCTTCGCCTGGGTAACTGCGGCACGCACGATCCCCATTCTGCTTCCCTGCCCGGCGACGCCTGGCCCGAGATCTCATATCGTGGCGCGCGTGACCCCGCAGGAGTACGTGGAGGAAGTGCTGGCGCTCGTCGAACGCATCCCACCTGGGAAGGTCATGTCGTACGGGGCGGTCGCTGATGCGCTCTCTGAGTTTTCCGGGCGTTGTTCTGCCCGCCTGGTCGGGAACATCATGGCGCGGCACGGCTCCGCCGTCCCCTGGCACCGGGTGGTTTCCTCGGCCGGCCGGCTGCCGCCAGGGCACGAGGAGCGGGCGCGGGCGTTGCTGCGCGCCGAGGGTTGCCCGTTGCGCGGTGACGGTGTCGACATGAAAGCCGCCGCCTGGTACCCATGACGGCATGGCCGTCCAGCAGCGGGTGCGCCTCGGGTACGCGTCCGGTTCGCTGGTCACCGGGGCGTTCGGCACCGTACCCGGGTTGCTGCTGCTGCCGTACCTGACCGACAACCTGGGCGTCGCCGCCGGGCTGGCCGGTCTGCTGGTGCTACTGCCGAAAGCCTGGGACGTGCTGGTCAACCCGGTCGCCGGGCGGATATCCGACCGGACCCGCAGCCGTTGGGGTGCCCGCCGGCCGTACCTGCTTGTCGGTGGCCTGGCCCTGGCGGCCGGCTTCGCCGCGATCTTCGCCGCCCCGTCCGGCACCGGCGCGGGTGCCGGCCCGGCGCTTTATGTGGCGGTCGCGTTCCTGGTCACCGCTACCGCGTTCGCGTTCTTCCAGGTGCCGTACGTGGCGATGCCGGCCGAGCTGACCGACTCGTACGAGGAACGTACCCGGCTGATGACCTGGCGGATCGCGGTCCTGGCGGTGGCGATCCTGATCTCCGGCACGCTCGCCCCGCTGGTCGTCACCGCTGGCGGCGACGGCATCACCGGGCACCGCTGGATGGGCGTCTTCGTCGCCGCGTTGATCGTCGCCGGCACGCTCGGCGTCTTCGCCGGTACGGCCGGCGCGCCGACCGGATCGGTCCAGGCCAGCGAGCCGTCGCTGTGCGCCCAGCTCGCCGTCGCCGCCGGCAACCGGCCGTTCCGGCTGCTGCTGGCCTGCTTCGTGATCCAGTCGGCGGGGATCGCTACCGTCCTCGCCGGGGTGAAATATTTCGCCGGCCAGATCCTCGACTCGCCGGACCTGGGGACCACGCTGCTGTTCGGCTGCTTCGTCGGGCCGGCGCTGCTGGTGATGCCACTGTGGTCGTGGGCCGGTAAGCGGTGGGGCAAACTGTGCGCCCTGGTGGTCGCGTCACTGCTGCTCGCCGGGGCGGCCGGTGTGCTGGCCACCGCCCTGGTCCTGCCGGCAGTCGGTGTGTACGTGCTGGTCGCGGCGATGGGTGCCGGGTACGCCGGCCAGCAGGTGTTCGCCCTCGCCATGCTGCCGGACTGTGTCGCCTACGACACCGCCCGGACCGGTCGGCGGCAAGCCGGGGTGTTCACCGGGCTGTGGACGGCCGGGGAGACGTTCGGGCTGGCGCTCGGCCCCGGCATCTACGCCCTGGTGCTGCAAGTCTCCGGCTACGTGTCGTCGCAGGCGGGAGTCGACGCGGCCCAGCCGACGTCGGCGCGGCTCGGTGTCCTGCTCGGCTTCACCCTGCTGCCGGCCATCCTGGTGGCGGTGCCGGTGCTGCTGCTGCGCGGCTACGACCTGACCGAGGAGAAGCTTGCCCAGGTCACGGCGTCAGGGTAACGGGGATGACGCTAGCAGGACCGCCGTCGCGCTGAGCTAGCGTGACCGCCATGGCGGGAGCGTTGCCGGTCGACGGCGTACCAGGTGATCAGGTGCTGGACGAGATCCGGGCGTTGCGGGCCGGTGACGCGCCCACGCACGGCGGACGGCTGTTCGCCTACGTCTACGATCCGGCGGTCGCCGGGCTCGACGAGTTGGCGCACGCCGCGTACGGGCTGTCGGCGCACGTCAACGGGCTGGACCCGACGGCGTTCCCGTCGCTGCTGGCGATGGAGAACGCCCTGGTCGGCGCGGCAGCAGCCCTGCTCGGCGGCGGCCCGGTCGGCGGCGGCTCGGCCTCCGGCGGCGCTGAGTCCGGTGCGCCGGAGGTCGTCGGCAGTGTCACCAGCGGCGGCACCGAGTCGCTGATCCTGGCGGTCAAGGCGGCCCGGGACGCCCGGCCGGAGGTGACCCAGCCACGCATGGTGGTACCCGCCAGCGCGCACGCCGCGTTCGCCAAGGCCGCCCACTACCTCGGCGTACGGGTGGACACCGTGCCGGTGTCGCCGGTCACGTTGCGCCCGGATCCGGCGGATGTCGGGGCGGCGATCGGCCCGGACACGGTGCTGGTGGCGTGCTCGGCCCCGTCGTACGCGCACGGGGTGATCGACCCGGTGGAGCAGATAGCGTCATTGGCGGCGGTGGCCGGGGTGCGCTGCCATGTGGACGCCTGCTTCGGCGGCTGGTCGCTGCCGTGGCTGCGGCGGCTGGGCCGGCCGGTGCCGGCGTTCGACTTCACCGTGCCCGGGGTGACGTCGATCTCGGTTGACCTGCACAAGTACGCGTACACGCCGAAGGGGGTGTCGGTGCTGCTGCACCGGGATCCGTCGCTGCGCCGCCCGCAGTACTTCGCGTACGCCGACTGGCCCGGCTACACGATGATCAACCCAGGGGTGTCGTCCACCCGTTCCGGTGGGCCGATCGCCGCCGCGTACGCCGTCCTGCGCCACTTGGGTGAGGCCGGTTACCTGGCCCTGGCGGAACGCACCATGGCCGCCGTCGACGTGCTGGCGGACGCGGTCCGGGCGACGGACGGCGTACGGCTGCTCGCCGAGCCAGAGTCCACGGTCGTCTGCTTCACCGCTGACACCGGGGGCGGTGCAGGCGACACTTCCGGCGTTGTCGACGTGTTCGTCCTGGCCGACGAGTTGGCGGCGCGCGGCTGGCACACCCAACCCCAAATGTCGTACGGCGACATCCCGGCCAGCATCCATTTGAGCGTCGCTGCGTCAGTGGCGGAGGAAGCACCGTCCTTCGCTCCTGCCTTGGCTGATGCCGTTTCTGCCGCGCAGGCCCATGGCCTGGTGACGGTGCCGCCTGAGCTGGCCACCATGCTCGCCGCACTGGCGTCGCCGGGATCGCCTGGCTCGTCAGGGTCGTCGGCGTCACCTGGGACGGTCCCTACTCCGGACGTTGTCGGCGCACTCGCCGGCCAACTCGGCTTGGGTGGCCCTGCTGGGCCTCCTTTGCCGGAGCGGATGGCGGTGGTCAACACCGTGCTGGATCTCGCTCCACCGGGGGTGCGGGAGCAGCTGCTCATCGAGTTCCTCAGCCTGCTGCAGCGCCCCAGCTACTGATCCATCCGGCACGGTCGCCACCTCGATGTGAGGCTTAAGACACCCATCCCGAGCGAGGCGACGTTGCTCAGCCTCACATCGATGGCCTCTGCGCCGGTGGTCGATGCGTCAGCGCACCAGGGTCTGAGGCCAGGTCGAGATGTCGTCCACGTCGGTTGCCACCTGCACCGAAGCAAGGATCAGGTCGACATCCTGGATGCTGAACCCCTGGTGGTTGCCCTTGCCGATGCGGGCGCTGAGATTCAGGTTCGGCAGACCGAGCAACTCCACCTCGTCTCGGCCCGGGTACAGGAATGCCTGCCGGCCACCGACCACATGATTGGCCCGTCCGGCATTGCCCGACTGACCCGGCGCGTACTGAGCTTGCACCTCCATCCGGTCGGCCCCCTCCCGTTCCAGCACAACCCCTCCGTCGGCGTACCGGCCGTCGATGAAGCCCACCGATGCGCGGACTATCCGGGTTCCGTCCGGCAGGGTGCCGAGTTGGAACGGCAATACGATCCGCTGTGCCCGGTTGAGATCGAGAGCGGCGATCACCTGCCGTGCGTATGTGTCGTCCGGGGCCTGCACCCGCAGCCAGAGACCCTGCACTGGCTGCTCTCGGGTGACGACGCCCAGGTCATTCTGGCGCTCGATACTGTCCAGGACGGCCATGTCGTGTCCGATCGCGGCGTAGACCAGATCCTGCTCGCCTACGCCTACCTCCAATTGCTCGTACCCGTCGCCGCTGGTCCAGTCGAAGTGGCGCGCGGCGGTGATGAGTTCCGGCGCGTCGAAGTGGACCAGATTGGCGTCGGCACCGACGCGGGTCGGGTCGGTTCGAGCACCGGGTTCACCAGTCGCCTCGGGCAGTGCGCTGATGACTCCGGCCCCGGGTGCGAAGGTGTCGCCGCCGACCGGCCAGCGAGCTATTCCGGCGGACACGCCAGCGACGACGATCGCCGTGACCGTGGCGAGCCCCGTTCCGACCAGGAAACGGCGCCGACGCCGGTAGGCGCGACCACGCGAGCTGGCCCGCTCCAGCAGAGCAGCGCCGTCCACCTCGCCGGCGGCGCGGCTTTGCAGACTTTCGGTGAGAAGTTCCTCAACGTCATTCATGGGTTCGGCCTTCCTCGTCATTTGTTGACCGGATGCTGCGTGCGCAGCGCCGCCAACGCCCGCATCGTGTGGGTCCGGACCGTGGTCTTAGTGCAGTCGAGGATCTCGGCGATTGTGCCGTCGTCCAGATCTTCGTAGTAGCGGAGCACCAGGACAGCCCGTTGTCGTGGCGGGAGGGCTGCGATGAGCCGCCACATCGCGTCGCGTTCTGCGGCGGCGGTGCTCAGGTCGCTGCCTACCCGGCCTGCGGCCGAGCGGTCGAGCGCGGCGGTCATCAGCTCCGACGTCACCGGTGTCTCGTGGCTGGACCGGCGTCGCCACCAGGACGAGTTCACGTTTATCAAGATTCGCCGCACGTAGACGTCCGGCCGGTCCATCCGGCTGATCGACCACCATCGGGCGTACGCTCGACCGAGGGCTTCCTGTACCAAGTCCTCCGCGCGATGGGAGTCACCGGTGAGCAGCCGCGCCAGGCGAACCAGCGCTGGACCACGCGCCACCACATAATCCTCGAACGTCATCGCTCTGGTATCCCTCCGAGTGTCTACCGCTTCAAACGCGGTCACGGGGCCGATTTGTTGACCACGGCAGGTCCGGATGTGGCTGAGCCCGCATCGCTGGTAGCAGCATCCTCGACCCGATGCATCTTGCTCCAGCCAAGACGGAACTGTTGGACCGCCGGGCGAGCCGACGCCAGCCGCCGCACGGGCGGCGATCTTCGAGGGGATCGAGGGCTGGTGTAGCACTCACCGTTGCCATTCCACCCTGGACTACATGAATCCAGGCCAAGTACCAGCTAGGGCCTGCTCCCGCAGGTCAGCAAGCAAGGTGGCGTGGGATCGACGTGCTGACCCTATCCGTCAAACCGGGTCAACCCCAGTTCACCTTTGGAGGGCGGACACCGGCTGGACCTGCATCGCCCGCACTGCCGGCCAGAATCCGGCGAGTAGACCGGCCGCGGCACTGACGGCCGAAGCCGCAAACGCGGCCTGCAGATCGATGACAGGTTGCCAGGAGTTCCCTAGGGAAACACCTATAGTAATCACAACGCCGACGACTGCGCCGACCACGCCACCGAAGCCGCCGAGTGCCGTTGTCTCGGCCAGTAGCTGAGCGAGAATGTGCCGAGGCCGGGCACCGACGGACCGACGTAGGCCGATCTCCGCAGTCCGTGCGGTGATCGCGGCAGCGGCGGAGTTGCCGATCGTAAGGGCACCAATTGCGAGCGCCACAACGCTGATGATCAGGCCGGACCGGCTGACGCTGGCCTCGACCTCGCGGCGCAGCGTTTGTGGGTCCGGCGGTGCGACGACCTGCAGTGAGAACGGTGCCTGTGGCCAGAGCGCCAGCGCTGCCTGGGTACCGATCAATTGTGCAGCACCCGGAGCGGTAGCGATGACGACATCCCGATCCACGTTTACATCTTGCCGGTCGACCAGGGATTCCGCGACCGAGGCCGGCATAAGCACCGATAGTAGCGTCTCCGGCCGACGCTCCACATCGTCGAAGATTCCGATTACGGTAAATGCGCGATCCGCAATATAGACGGCGACACCGATGCGGCCGATATGTAGGCGATCGGCCACCGAGATAGGCAGCGACACCACGGGTACAGAGTGACGTTGGTGGAACTCGTCGAAGTGGCGGCCGGCTAGCAGTCTTGGCGTCACGACGGCTACTGCCTGCGGATCTGCGCCGATCATATTCGTAGCGATGCCGACGGCACCGGGGGCGCGTGCAATCAGACGCTCACCGAGCACCAGTCGGTGTCCGGCTGCCTCGACACCGTTCAGTTGACGCAATCGGGTCAGGCCCTCCGGCCCCTGCCACGACGGGTCGAGGCTCTTGTCGTCCGGCCGTACCAGCACCTCGGTGGCTCGCCAAACGTCGAATGACGCGGAGACCTGCCGTTCCAGCGTCGAGCCAAGCCCGAGTGTTGCAACAAACGCAGCGGATCCCAAGACGGTACCGATCGCCGCAACTAGCGATCGGCTGGGGTACCGCCGGACCGAAACGACAGCCTCTCTGAGCACGGTAGAGAGGCCGAGGCGGGGGAGGGTTACGCCCAGCGTCTCACGAACGGCACGCCGCGTCGCACGCCGGCTCACAAATCGCTGGAGCCTCAGCACCAGGTCACCTCGCCGTCACTGACCTTCAGACGGTGCCGGCCGTGGCCCGCCACCTTGGGATCGTGCGTGACGACCACCACGGTTAGCCCGTCCCTGTGCAGGTCTTGGAGAAGACTCAAGATGTTCTCGGTATTCGCGCTGTCCAAGTTGCCGGTCGGCTCGTCGCAGAACACCACCCGTGGCCGTGTCGCTATAGCCCGAGCGATAGCCACCCGCTGCCGCTCACCACCCGAAAGGGTGCGGGGATCCGAATGTAACCGATTATCGAGCCCAACCCGCAGCAGGGCCTCCGTCGCCAGCTGCCGCCGGATCCGCGCGCGCTGCCCGCCGTAGAGCATGCCTAGTTCCACGTTCTCCAGCGCGCTGCGTCCGGCGAGCAGGTGGAAGGCCTGGAACACGAACCCGAATAGCTGTCCGCGTATTGCTCCCCGAGTGACCTCGTCCAGACGTTCCGTGGCTACGCCACATACATGGTATGAGCCAGACGTAGGCTGGTCGAGCAAGCCAAGGATGTTCAGGAGTGTCGACTTGCCGGAGCCGGAAACGCCAATGATAGTAATATACTGACCACTGTCAATGGCTAGTGAGGTGGTGCGTAGCGCATATACCGGCTGCGCGGCGAGATACGTCCGGCTCACGTCGCGCAGCTCCAGTAGGGCGGTCACGGGTCCGCCGGCTGTAGCTCGTTGGCGTGCTCGCCAACTACCACGAGCGTACCCGGACGTAGTAGATCCGTCTCGGGGGTTATCCCGACCCACCCCCCTGCGATTCGGTCTACCTTTACAGTTACGTCAGTCACATCTCCGGTAGCTTCGGCGATACTGACGAACATGGTTCCATCCGGGCGGGCATACACTGCGGTAACAGGGACGGAGAGCTTCTTGACCTCGTCGGTCGCCGACATTAGATCAACCCGTACGGAACGCTCTGTTTCTGCCGATACCGCTGCGCTAACGAACGCTAGCCGCACCTCCAGACCGGTCGCCCCAGGTGCCATTTCTGTCGCCACCGAAGATACCTTGACAATCGCTTTTTCCCAGCGATCTCGTCAACCACGACACCCTCCTGGCCTGGGGTGACTAGTTTGGCCTGCTCGGCTGAGACGGTCGCAGAGACGTACGGGTCCGCGCTGTCAAGTTCCAGCAGTGGGGCGCGTGGGTCGCTCAAGACCGAGCCAAGCCGGACTCCTACCCTGGTTATTTTGCGTTTAGCCTGGTCGATCTGGAGAACGGTGCGCAGTGGCAGCACCGGTCCGGCGAGGATTTCGGCTCGGCGCAGTTCGTCTTTAGCTGAGTCCAGGCGCCGCTGAGCTTCCATGATACGTTCACCCGTGGTATTCGCGGTCTCCCACGCGAACTCGGCGTCGTCGACTGCGGTCCTGGCAGCGCTGAGTTGCTCGGCTGCTTTGCTGTCGCCAGCTTGTGCGTCGTACCCTCGGGCCGAGAATAGTCGACTGACCGCTCGCTGGGTTGAGGCGTCCCACGTTCCACTCACCGGCAGTTGATGTCCTAGCCTACCCAGGGCTTTCTGCACCTCAACAACATCCGGGCCCTTCATTCCCCCGCTTAGGTCGCGCCAGAGCGGGAACGGTAGCCGCAGCGTAATCATCGGCTCTCCGGATAGCTCGAGAGGGACCATCCCCTCTACGAGTGAGGTTCCAACCTTGACCAATACTTTGGTGACGACGCTGGTGTCACCCACCGAACCTGGGGGTGGTAGCAGATGGAAGCTCGGGCCTGCCCTGACCTGACCTCGCATCACAACCGGCTCGACCAGTGCCCGTTGCTGTGCGGCCACGGTGACAAGGGACGGCGATGGCGGCGCGGCGTCCGCAGCGACCTGCTCGGGGGACTGTAGTCGGCCGCCGAGGAAGAATGCCAACACGATTACCGCGACGATGATCCCGCCGAGCGTTGCGGTGACTGCCGACCTGAACATCCAATTTGATCTCAATGCGTCAGTCCTTCATGCCCCTAGTGCCTATTGGATTGCGCTACGGATCGCTGCGTGAGCGATCCGTAGCGACCGAAAAAGGCTTCTTCACCGATTGGCGAATTGGGCGGCATCCCGCGCTATTCGTTCGATATCGGTGTTCAGTTCAACTAGCCTAGCCTCGTGCTGAGCTACAATTTTTGCCTGGGCTGTATTGGAGAACGCAATCAGGCGCGGGGTTAAACCGATGTCACGCCTGCACTGAAACCAGGCCACCGCGAGCTTCGATTCCTGCGGTGTGGGAATGTAGCGTTTCGCTGGAATTGGTGGTCCCAGTTGTACAGTGCCTTTCACTCGCTTGGGCTCCCAGTTATCCTCGCCGCCCTCGACATCCCCGAACTTGACGCCGAAACCACGATGATCGGGGTTCGCGAGAAACGCTACCTCGTCATCGGGACGATAGCCCTTGTTCTTGAGGCATCGCAGAAGCCCGGTGGACGCATCTGGCATCTCGTTTTCGATGAATCTATCCATCGCTACGCTGAATTCTGTCATGAGAACGTTTCCGAGATCTTTATATGAATTCAGTATTTTCTTGGTGTTGGAGTCAAGTGAATCGTATGCCTCCTTCTGGCAACGTTCCAAAACTCTGTCGTAGCTCGGGTCAAAACTCACGACTCGGCCAGGCTGGGCTGGTGCATCAAGGCCGAAACCTAAGCGTCGTGCCTCGTCTTCACTGGTCGGTCCAAACGATTTTGCAGAAATCTTGAGGTACGGGAAGCTGGTCGTTGGGCCGGCCGCCATACCTTGGAGGTTCTGGGGGTAGCCAGAGTCGGCTAGGCAGCGGTTGCGGAGTAGGTTCAGGGCGTAGTCGATCACCCCTACCTTGTCCCCGAGGAACAGGTCGAACGACTGCTGTCCGTTACTTGCATTGCGACTTGCTCCATCCGTCGCGGTGGTGCCGCAACCCATCAGGAGAAATCCAGTTAAAACGCTAAGTATGGCCGCGCGGTTGCGAATCAATCGCATCTTTCTTGATTGCCTTTCACCTTGCCACTTGGACGGGGTGCATTGATTCCGCGGGTCCTCGCTGGACGTTCGGATCTCACTCTGGAGCGCACCGACGGTGGCCGTCATTCCTGTCGTTCCAGCCTATGAAGGTGCTTGCTGGCCAGTACCATGTCGACCCGTTCTGGTACATTTGGAGCCATGCAAACAGGCCGATCATTGGCTTGTAATCGAGAACGTATACGTCACACTCGGTATCCCGGTTCCAGTACATCGAGGCAGCCTCGCCTACGACGCCACCCTCAGGGCCGCTCCAGTTGTCGTTGTCGTGATCGAGGTCGTTGTACCAAAAATGCCGCAGGTCGCGCTCGAAGTATCCGTCGTCGTGCTTTTTGAGGCAAATTTCACCGACAGAACAATTGAGCGTTCCATCGCCAACGTCTGCTCTAGCTGACTGTGGCGAAACGATTAGTGCTCCTGTGAGTACTACTGCTGCCAAGAGGCTCGCCATTTTGGATGACGCAGATCGGACTGTCATGTTGCCCTCCACTCGTTAATGGAGGGAGCGTGGTGCGCCTGGAGCACGGCCATAGGCTACTCGCCTCCCCGTTGACGACCGTCTATGCAGAGACACGTTGCACCAGGTTGCGGAACGCGTGCAATGGGTAACTGAGCGTATTCACCCACGTCATATGCCAGGATGACTCGCCAGGGGATGATGTTGGGAACGGTGCTGGGTGGACGGGTGCCCAGCTTAGAATGCGGGCGATTATTGCGCTCTCTGTGGGAGTCGTGCGAGTACGAAGAGTGACTCTCGGCCTTTTCGACTACGTTTTGCCAATCCGCGTGTCTGGGCCCATCGCCCGATACGGCCTATGATGCACTGACCTAAACTTTGGTCGTTTTGTGGGTGATAGCGCCGGTTTCGGGGTGAGTGTGGGTCGGGTGCGGGACGTGAAGAAGCTCCTGGTAGGACATGGATTGACTAGATCCACATGTTCCAACCAGGAGCTTCGGTGTCGGATTCTGCCATGCTGTCGACCGGTGCGGTGCGACAGGCCGCCGATCAGCGGGAGACGCTGCGGGCAGCGGTGATCGCCGGGCCCGCCGGTGTCGGGACCCTCGACGAGCAGGTGACCGGCCGGTTGTGGCCGCTCCTGGCCGATGCCGCACTGATCGAGCGGGCGCAGGCCGTAGTGGGGCACGTCGACGCCCGGCGGCGGGTGCTGACCGGGGCGGTCACGGTGATGATCGTGCTCGGGCTGTGCCTGTTCCGGCGGGAGAGCACGTCGGTGGTGACCTCACGGGTGACCTCACGGATCCCCCGGACCCGGGTGGAGGGCACCCCGACCGCCGCGGCGGTGTCGAAGGCCCGGGGCAGACTCCCCGCGGCGGTGCACCAGCGGGTGTTCACCACCGGCGCTCGGTCCACACCGACGTTCGGGCCCGAGTCGTACGCGTTCGGTCTGCTGGTCACCGCGATCGACGGCACCGTGTTCGACCTGGCCGACACGGCGCGGACAGGGTCTCTACCTCCCGGCGCGCCGTCAGGTCCGACGGTACCCGCTCCCGCCTCACACGATCAGCCTGTACAGCGGCGGCCTGCGACGCGATCGGCACCGGACACACCACCCACCCCCGCAATGCGTATCGACGGCGGTATTAGCGACATCGAGCGTAGAGCGCGAAGCGCCTGACCCACTCGACGTCATCGACATCTCCGCTGTCACCGAGCTGACCGGCAACCCCGTACGCGGCGCCTACCAGGCCCATGGACGGCGACGGCCGGCGGACCTTGCCACCGGGGGACTCGGTGGTCATCGCGCCCGCGACGTACAACGCAGTGAACAAGCTCACCTGTGGAGCATCCTCGCAACGGGGTTGCCACAACCAACGTCGTTAACCACTCTCAGACATCGATCGATCACAACTTTCCGAAGTCATTCAAGTTCGGAAAGCGACGATCATGGAACGACTGCGGCGAGGAACCGCCACAGTCACCCTTCCCCGATAGCCGCCCTGTCCGAAAGGAGAGAAATGAGGACAAGGGGATTTCTAGCCGGTGCGTTAGCTGCGGCTTTCATCGCTCTCGGTCTGACGCCCACCGTGGCAGTAGCCGCGCCCAGTGGCGGCGCTGACGCGCCCACCCACGCCTCAGTCGCCACGCACGTTCCCGCATGGGACAACGATCTCCCGACCAGGGAAGCGCCAGTCCCACACACATCGACGAACACCAGCGGCTCCGGTGGGGTCGACACGCTGGCCGACTGGATCTGCACCGTCTACGCATCGGACATCGACCACAACGGCACCTACCTCTCGGGCAACGGGTGGCAGTCCTGCTCCGGCAGCGGGTACACGCCCGCCAAGGTCGATGTGAAAATCCAGCGAAGCCGGTGGTACGGATGGGAGACCATGTCCTCCGCGTCGGGTAACTGGGAGTACGACCCGTGGCAGGAACTGTGGGACTACTACGAGTGCGCTGGCACCGGAACACACGACTTCCGAGTGGTCACCACGGGCTATGCTCAGTTCGGCGCGTACAGCCAGTCCGTACAGTCGCTCAACTACCTACGCATCAACTGCGACTGAGTCGGATCGTCCGAAGGAGGCGTATGGCACGGTCGACCGCCTATCTAGCCTACGTGCTTCGTGGGCTTGGCGACTTCGTCGCGAGACTCGCTCGTCGGGCGCGTCGTGCTCCCGAGCCGGAAGATGCTCCACGGCTCGTGCCCGCCTACGACCCTCGCCTTCCGAAGGGTATCGCCTCGTACCGGCCGAGCCGGCTACGGCGGCGGCCCTGCCGCCTCAATAAGTGACATTCACCGCAATGGGATGAGGGCGGGTTCCGCCTTACGTAGGCGTTGACCCGCCCTCCTCCCGAGATGGGGGATCAATCGTCCCGGTGCCAACTATCGCCGGGCGCCGAGCCGGCGGCGTGCGGTCAGATGTCGGCAGTCACCGCGGTGACCGCCCCGTCGAGGGTGGCGGCGGTGGCGATCAGCTTCGTGTGGTGCGGTCCGTCGGGCAGGTGGACTTCGCATCGCCGTGGGGTGAGCAGGACGGTGACGGCGGTGCCGGGGTGGTGGGTGGCGAGTGCGGTGAGCGCCGGCACCGGGTCGGGCGTGCCGTTGTCGGGCCGGGCATCGCCTGCGCCGCCGGGCTCACCCGCGTGGTCGTCGAGGTTGGTCGGTGCGGGGACCGGGGTCGTCGGGTCGGTGGGCACGGTGACGTCGCTGGCGTTGCGCAGGTGCTCCAGGGCTTGCGCGATCGCTTTCGGCAGGCTGGGCTGGTGTGCTCCGGGGTTCCAGCGGTCGAGGTGGGTGGTGGTGTCGGGTGGGGCGAAGCGGATCCCCCAGCGCAGGCCCTGGACCTGGTACGGGATGCCGTCGTTGCGGCGGTGGTCGGCGACGGAGACGACCAGGGCCAGACCGAGGGCGTACGCCAGTTTGACCACTGTGGCCAGGGGCGGCACCTTCGGTGGGGTGGCGTGCAGCAGGATCCGGCCGCCAGGGTGCCCGTTGGTGACATTTTTGAGGTACGCCGTGACCGGGTTGCTGCCGGGCCGGTGCACGGTGGTGTAGCCGTGCAGCAGCTCGTGGTCGCGCAGGTGCATGGTCAGGCCGTCGAGCGTGGCCAGCTCAGTCGGGTCGAGGCCGAGCGCGGTCAGATGGTGGGTGAGCTGGTATTCCGGCGGGAGCTGGTGGATCGCTTTGCCGCCCGGGTGGTAGCCGATCCACGGCGGTGTGGCTGGCGGCGTACCGCCGAGGGGTGGCCAGTTGAGGTGCCGGACCCGGCGGCGGCCGGCGGCGATGGTGACGGTCGCACCGTGGTAGATGCGGTGGCTGCCGCCGCAGGTGCGGCAGCCACCGATCGGTTCGCAGTCGCAGTCTTCCCAGTGGGGCAGGTGGGTGCAGTCGGGGCAGCGCCGGTGCGGGATCGGTGGTCCCTGCCACGATGGTGGGGGCGGCTGCCAGGAGCGGGCCAGCCTGACGGCGGTGTCGGTGCTGGTGCCGGCGTCGGTGTTGGTGCTGGTGTCGGTGCTGGTGGTGCGCAGGGTGGTGTGCCACCAGCGGCCGTCGCGCCAGATGGCGTGCGCGCCGGGGGTCGGTTCGCCGGTGAGCAGCGCGGTGCAGTCGGCGACGATGCGGCGTTCGAGCTGGTCGGCGTCGACCGGTGGCGGGCCGAGGCTGATGCCGCTGGCCGGGCGTGGGGTCACGTAGTGGGCGGGGGCGTGCTGGCTGCGGTCGACGAGCTCGTAGCAGGCGCGGGCGACACTGACCCGGGTGGCGGCCTCGGCGAAGCTGCCGTAGCGGCCGGTGCCGGCGGGGACCGGGCTGCCGGGCAGTTCGAAGCGGACGTCCCAGCGGAAGCGGTCGCTGTCGGGGGCGAGTGGGTCGCGGCGGGCTTCGACGACCAGGTCGAGGCAGAGCAGTTCGGCGGTTTCGCAGAGTTCGCCGAGGCGGCGGGCCGGGTCGGGTGGTGGTGGGGCGGCGCTGCGGCCGTACCAGATCCGCCATGGTTCGTAGCCTTCGCCGGCGATCGGCCCGGCTTCGAGGGCGTGCCGTTGGTGGTCGGGCAGGTCGGGCTGCCAGCCGGCGGGCAGCTCCGCCCACGGGGCGAAGATCGGTTCGCCAGGTAGTTCGGGGTCGTAGACGTGGGCGGCGCCGACCTGGGCGGCGAGGTCGTCGACGACGGGTGCCAGGTCGAGGCACCAGAAGCGGCCGTCGTCGGTGCGGGTCGGGGTGACCGCGCCGGGTACGACGTTCGCCGACGCGACGGCGGCGGTGTCGATGTTGGCGACGGTGAGCACGAACTGGGCGCGGCGTTTGCCCGCCCCGCCGCAGCGCGGGCACGCTGCGGCGGGGCTGCCGTCGCAGCGGGGGCAGCTGACGACGGTGACAGTGTGGTGCGGGGTCGGGTCGTGGGTCACGACTGCCCCGCGTACCTGGTGGTGGGAGTGCCGGCGCCGGTCCAGGCGGGCAGGTTGACGGCGGCCTGCGCGGCGCGGGCCTGGCTGGTCTGCCAGCGGCGGAGCGCGTCCTTGATCCGGTCGTTCTGCTCGTAGGTGCGGTCAAGTTCGGCGTAGACGACGCCGAGGTCGTGGGCGACCCGTTCGAGGAAGGCGGCGACTTCGCCGGGGTCCAGGCCGGGTCCGTGCGCCTTGCGGGTGACGGTCGGGAAGCGGTGGCTGCGGATCTGCCAGGGCCGGATCGGCCGGTACGCGGCAGGTCGCTGGTTACGGCTACGACCATCGGCGGGTACGCGGTAGACACCGCTGCCGTTCGGCCAGTCGCGCGGTGGCGTGCCGGCCATCGTGCGGCGTTGCCGGCGCAGCCGCCAGCGTCGCCAGAGCTCTCGCATCACGTGTTCCTCCCCATTCCTTCGCTGCTGGTGTTCGGGTCTGGTGGTGTCGTGGCCATCGCTGCGGTGACCGCTGCGGTGAGGGTGTCGGCGGTGGCAATCAGCGTGGTGTGGTGTGAGCCGTCGGACAGGTGCACGTCGTACCGCTGTGGGGCGAGCACGGCGGTGACGACGGTGCCGGGGTGGTGGGTGGCGAGTACGGTGAGCGCCGGCACCGGGTCGGCGGTGTCGCCGCCTGCGCCACCCGAGCTTGCGTCGAGGTTGGTGGGGGCGGGGATCGGGGTGGTCGGGTCGGTCGGCAGGATCGCGTTGCTCGCGTGGCGGACGTACTCCAGGGCTTGGGCGATCGCTTTCGGCAGGCTGACCTCGTACGCCCCGGGGTACCAGCGGCCGAGTGGGCTGGTGGTGTCGGGTGGGGCGAGGCGGACTCCCCAGCGCAGGCCCTGGACCTGGTACGGGATGCCGTCGCTGCGGCGGTGGTCGGCGACGCTGACGACCAGGGCCACGCCGAGGCCGTACGCCAGTTTGACCACTGTGGCCAGTGGTGGCACTTTCGGTGGGGTGGCGTGCAGCAGAATGCGGCCGACGGGATGCCCCTTGGTGACGTCCTCCAGGTAGGCGGTGATCGGGTCCCCGCCGGGCTGCTGCACGGTGGCGTAGCCGTGCAGCAGTTCGTGGTCGCGGAGGAACTTCGTCAATCCGTCGAGGGTGGTCAACTCGGTCGGGTCGAGGCCGAGCGCGGTCAGCTGGTGGGTGAGCTGGTACTCCGGTGGGAGTTGGTGGATGGTCCTGCCGCTCGGGTGGTAGCCGATGCAGGGCGGTGGAGTTGGCGAGGTACCGCCGGGGGGTGGCCAGTTGAGGTGGCGGACCTGGCGGCGACCGACGGCGATGGTGACGGTCGCACCGTGGTAGATGCGGTGGGTGCCGCCGCAGGTGGCGCAGCCGTTGATCCGGGCGCAGTCGCAGTTTTCCCAGCTTGGCCAGTGGGCGCAGTCGGGGCAGCGCCGGTACGGGATGGGCGGGCCCTGCCAGGTCGGCGGGGACGGCTGCCAGGTGCGGACCAGCCGCCCGCCGGAGCCAGAGTCGGTGTCGGTGTCGGTGTCAGCGTGCAGGGTGGTGTGCCACCAGCGGCCGTTGCGCCAGATGGCCTGCGCGCCGAGGGCCGGCCCGTCGGTGAGAAGTGCGGCGAGGCAGTCGGCGACGATGCGGCGTTCGAGCTGGTCGGGGTCGACGGGTGGCGGGCGAAGGCTGATGTGGCTGGCGGGGCGTGGGGTGACGTAGTGGGCGGGGGCGTGCCGGCTGCGGTCGACCAGCGCATAGCAGGCTCGGGCGACGTCGACGCAGGTAGCGGCGTCGGTGAAGCTGTCGTAGCTGCCGACGCCGGTAGGGACCGGGCTGCCCGGCAGTTCGAAGCGGACGTCCCAGTGGAAGCGGCCGCTGTCGGGGTCGTGTGGGCTGCGGCGGACTTCAACGACCAGGTCGAGGCAGAGCAGCTCGGCGAGTTCACCGAGGGCGGCGAGCCGCTGGGCGGGGTCGGCGGGCAGTTCGGGGGTGCTGCGGCCGTACCAGATCCGCCACGGGTCGTGGGCCTGGGCGGCGATCGTTTCGGCTTCGAGGACGTACCGCTGGTCGACGGGCAGGTCGGGCTGCCACTGTCTGGCGAGCCGCATCTCGGGGGCGAAAATCGGCTGGCCGGCTATTCGCGGGTCGTGGAGGTCGGCGGCGTCGACCTGGCGGGTCAGGTCGCAGATGACCGGTAGCAGGTTCAGGAACCAGTACGGGTCGTCGTCGGTCGGTGCGGCGGCGGTGATGCCGGGCAGCACGTTGGCGGAGGCGATCGCCCCGGTGTCGATGTTGACGGCGGTGAGGACGAGCTGGGCGCGGCGTTTGCCGGCTCCGCCGCAGCGGCCACACGCTTGGGCGGGGCTGTCGGCGGTGTCGTTGGTGGCGGCGTGCCCGCTGCCGTGGCATCCGGGGCAGGTGACGACGGTGACGGGGTGCGGGGGCGGTTCGGTCACGACTGCCCCGCGTACCGGGTGGTGGCGCTGGCGCCGGTCCAGGCGGGCAGGTGCATGGTGGTCTGCGCGGCGCGGGCCTGGCTGGTCTGCCAGCGCCGGAGCGCTTCCTTGATGCGGTCGTTCTGCTCGTAGGTGCGGTCGAGTTCGGCGTAGACGATGCCGAGGTCGTGGGCGATCCTTTCGAGGAAGGCGGCGACTTCGCCGGGGTCCAGGCCCCGGCCGCCGCGCCGGGGGGCCGTCGGGAAGCGGTGGCTGCGGATCTGCCAAGGGCGGATCGGCCGGTACGCGGTGGGTCGCTGGTTGCGGCTGCGACCAGCGGGTACGCGGTAGACGCCGCTGCCGTTGGGCCAGTCGCGCGGTGGGGTGGTGGCCATCTTGCGGCGTTGCCAGCGCAGTCGCCAGCGCCGCCAGAGTTCTCGCATCACGTGTTCCTCCCCGTTTTCGCTGCTGGTGCCGTTCAGGGGGTGTCGTGGGTGTGCCTGGACGGGGGTGGCCCTGCCGCTTGCCGATCCCGGCGGGGCCACCCCCACCCCAATCGCCGCAGCCCTCCTTGGCAGTACGGCGACCAGGGCAAACCTTCGGGGCCGGGACGCCCAACGGCATGACTCGCTACACGCCCCGACCGGAGCACCCGTGGCGGTCTGGGTGCTCCTGTGCCGCCCTGCCAGGTTTGCCGACCGGAGGGAAGCGAGGATCAAGCTCCCATAGGTCCCCTTGGGTAGTCAAGGGCCAGTCGATGGTGGTTGACTTCTACTGCCGACCGGAGGGACCACCTTGCCACCGCGTTACCGATACGAGCAGATCGCCGACGAGCTGGAAGAACGTATCCGGGCGGGAGAGTTCCCGCCTGGGTCGAGGCTGCCCAGCAGACGGGAGCTGACCGAGTACTACGACGTGACCGAGCCCGTCATCGACCGCGCGATGCAGAACCTGCGGGTCAAGGGCCTCACCGAGACCCTGCCCGGCGTTGGCGTCTTCGTCGCCGAACGGAAGTAACGCGCCGGACTTCTCTCGATGGATATCCGCAGGCCTGTGATCGTCTGTTGACCCTCGCCTATCGGCTTGTTGCCACTCAGACACGACTTGGCAGGGTGCCGTCTATCCCCCGAGGGCGGTGGTGTCGTCGCACCGAATCCCTTAGACGCTTCGTCACCATCGCCTGCTGCTACCGTACCGTTACGATCCAGGCCGGCGATCAAACCGTGCAGAACTACTAAACACTTTGCGTTACGAATAGTTGCCGCTATGCCTGGAAGCTCGGTGTGGCGAAAGCGGTGATTACCTCGGTTGCTACAAGCTGGACCAACTCAATGTCGGGCTGCAACTGATCCACTTGGGGATCGGTCGGGAACAGTGGATCAGTTCCGGTGCTGCCGCCATCCACTTTAGAGTGCACGATCCGGCAACGCAGGTCGTAAATCCTTGCTGCGATCTGACTCACAAGCGGAGCCTGCTTTCCTTGAATGTGGATCTCACCCACGCCGCTGATTGGCCCTCTGCGGCCGAAGTGGTCTTTGAAACGGTCTTGCACTGAACTGAATACTGCCTCCGCTTTGTCGGAGGAAAGGGCGAAATTGAGCAAGTTCTGGAATGACTCCCGCTCGCTCTTGCCTGCCTGTCGGCCCGCCGCCCGCGCCAGCTGCAGCAGCGATTTATTGTCTGCCAAGTCGAAGCCAGGAGAGAATATCTCGCGCCGGAGTCGATCAATTGTTGTGCGTTCGTCGCTATAGGGTAGGAAATACTCGATGGACTGGTAGTAAGAGAGATAAGCGCTTAGGGGAGTTGGGGCATCCGCGGCGCCAACGAAGAACGAACTTGCGCGCGGGTCCACGTACTGGGGCGGGTAACGCGGCACCTTGTTGTAGTCTTGCGGCTTTGGAAGTCGTCGTCGGCGGCCCTTGGGTGGCTCATGTAGTCGGAGCGTGTGGCGGCCCAAAGCGGCGAGCTCGAAGAAGAGAGATGCGGCTATCTTTTCTGCTTTTTTGATGGCGAGTTCCACCGAGGAGGCAGCTGTGAAGCGGAATTTAATCGAGGCGGCCTTCGGAAGATTGACTGGGTGAAAGCCGTTTGCAACCTGATAGAAGGCTCCGGCCATCGTAGCGGATGGTATTGATATTTCGAGACAGTCCCCGTGCATGTTGCTCAGATGCATTGCGACCGTCTTGCGGTAGCGGTCGGATCCCCACAGGTCTGATACCGATACCGGCCGATCTGAGCGCCCAAATGCTGTCCTGAACGCGAACTGATGCTCAGGGTCACTGCCGGCTTGAGGGCAGCTCAGCCGGATCGAGTCGTGGACATCGTCGCCCCTGAACAGGCTCATTAGGCTAACGCCGGAACCCCCGGGGGAAATCATTAATTCGACGTACTTGCCGTCACTCGACGCTATCGATAGCCCGCTCTCGCTCCTTATGTAGCTGGCATCCAGCTCGTCGAGAAATGAGGAAATTGCGTATGTGGGAAGGATGCCCATGGGCTGCTTCTTCCCATTTGGACCAACTTTGAATAGCGATATCCATCGCGGCCTACTCGAAAATCGATCAACAAAAACGTCGATTCGGCTTGGTTCTGCATCGAATCCGGCTCTTCGGACCGCTTCGATCGCTTGATCTAGGCTGAGCTCGGCTTCCGGTTCGTCTGTAGGGTCGTTCTGGTCAACGTCGAGCGGAGGACCGAGGTCTTCGGGTAGATCCTGCTCCGGCTCGTCGATGTGATCGGGCTCAGTCTCTGGCACGTTCACACCGTACAGTGATGGTACCTCCGTTGGAAGGCTCCCGCCTGACCAATGGCCGCATCCCAGTTCTCGCATGTGAGACGACAGACTTGAGAAGGAGGCCAGTTTCTATTGACCGAGATGGACCGCGAGCTGACCTGTGCGCCTGCCCTTCGTAACGGTCCGTTACGGCGTGCATGGGCTTTTAACGCGCACCTGCTCGGTGCTGCCTCCAGTGCTTCTCAATCCAGGCCGCTTGTCCCCGCTCGAGCTTTATTGCCAGCGGCTGGCCATGTACAGGGGCGTAGCTGGGGTACCTGAGCAGTTCGTCCCGCAGGCGGACGGTGAGAGTGCGAGGGTCCACGGCAATGTCTCCCTGATCAAAGAGCCGGTGAAAATCCCGTCTCAACAGGAGACCGCCGTCGTCGTGGTGTAGGCCAACTGCTGCGTAACTGTACAGATGCGCCGCTTCCAGCGCGGCAGCCGGACCGGGCCCGGTGAAGGCGCATACCGGCCCTTGCACCGCGAGAAGGCGATCCCTGAACCCACCCTGACCTACACGAACGCGCACCCTTGCCTGCCGATGTCCTCCTGGGCGTGGGTGCACCCAAGGAGCCGCCTCATCAAGGAACGTTGCCTCCCGCGCTCTGCCAACGCGACGTAGCGCGTCAGCAAAGTCATCCCACCGCAGTGGCCGCATGCTGAGCTGGGACTTTGGGGAGACGCACAGGCTGCGTAAGGTTGGCCCGTCCAGGCAACGGCCGAGATCGACCCAGTTGGCGTCATGACGCGATTGGAAAGTCTCAACCCGCTCAACCCGCGTCGACGCTACGACAAACGTGTCGGAGCAGGGGAAGCACCTGAACTGCGGTGACTCTCGCTTGCGTCTCTTGATATTCGCCCCGTTGCACCGAGGACACCGATAGAGGATTTTCTCCGCGTGGCCTGTCTCGATCGCCTCGATGACGGAGGCGCCAATGACCGCCTCCTTGTCCCACAGAACGATCCGATCGCCGACAGCTACGGTCCGGGCATTCGGAACGGTATCGTCCCAGCTGTAGCGAGCGTCTGGGTCGTCGTCATACCCATCGTTGCCACCGTGCTCTCGCTCTGCACCGACAGCCAGCACTAGCCACGCGTTCGACCCACTAGCAGCCACGGTCGCCATCTATCGTCCTCCCCGTCTCGGCGAGAGCAACCTAGCGGGAAGGATCACGATGCGGAAGGCCTTGTCTCACTCGCCGGTCTGACGACCGAACTGCGGGGTGGCCGAGCGAGGATGCGGGAGCACTTGGCCGAGGCGGCGCTGGCGAGTATGCAAGCGCGTCGTCTGCCTAGCCTCAGCCCTTCATTAAGGGCGGGTCCAGATAGTGGATCTTGAATGAAAGATGCCTTCCGAACTGGCAAGATAAGACTTGCTGAGGGTCTCATCTATCCCAGACGGAAGGCACCTGTCAGGTGAAGGCTACCGGAACACGCCCGAAGATCATCGTCAGCGGCGACGGACGTGGCGTGGTCGGCCACGCCGGCGCCCGTCTGTTGACCGACGTCGCCGACGCGGCAGGGTTGACCAGTGCATTCAGCGAAGCCCTGTCAGGGTCACGGCAGCGGCGGGGCGGGCACGACCCGGGACGGGTCGCGGTGGCCTGGCGGTGACGATCGCCGACGGCGGTGAGGCCATCGCGGACAACCGATCACCTGAACACCACGACCACGATCCCGACCAACAGCCACTGGAGGAACCCGACCCCGCGTCGGGCCACCACCATGCCCCGACGTCATCGACCAACGCATCAAGATCAACAAGCCGTCGAACGACCATGATCAACACTTAATGCAAGACCGAGGCTAGCGCCGGCGACGGGAGTGTCAAGTTAACACCCCTGGCTCACATCGGGTGGTAACAGTGAGTGATGACCTTAGAGCGACCGGCAATAGGGTCCAAGATCCGGACATGCGGGTACCTGGAAGTAGTAGGCAGGCACGGGTCCATCGATCATCGGAGTTCTCTACGCTCTGCAACCGATGGAGTCCCGTGCCTGCGCTGCAATCATCGTTGCTCGAACCCATCTGGGTCCAGTTCGCCGCGTTGTGGCCCGAACAACCCGAGTTCGACCCGGCCCATCCGCTGGGCTGTCACGGGACTGTACAAATAACGGCTGATCGACCGATCAAGGGAGAGACGCCAGATGACGACCGAGACCACCGTGGGACAGCCGGCCGCCGAGCCGGTGGGTGCGGTCACGGATGAACAGTTGATCGCGATGCTGGTCGATCGGGCTCGTGGTGACGGGCTGCAACTGACCGGCGAGGGTGGGCTGCTGCAGCAGCTCACGAAGCGGGTTCTGGAGTCGGCGCTGGACGGTGAGATCACCGACCACGTCGGCTACGACAAGCACGACCCAGCTGGTCGAAACGGCGGGAACACGCGTAACGGCAGCCGGACCAAGACCGCGCTGTCGGGGTACGGGTTCGAGTGCAGAGATAAGCACGGCTTGATGTGCAGAGGTGCGCACACTCTGTCCGGCGTGATCGGCTGGGGTGGTGTGACGCTGCCCGGGTCGTGATCGGACCTGTGTGGGGCGGCTGGCGATGGGGGCGTTGGATGAGCAGCGGTGGCTGGACGTGCGTCGGTTCCGGGCGTTGCACGCCGCTGGAGCGAGCGTGTCGGAGATCGCGCGTGCGACCGGTCTGAACTGGCGGACGGTGAAGAAGTACCTGGCCGGTGACGCGGGCGTGTCACCGCCGAAGCCGACCCGGCGGTCGACCGGTCAGGTGATCGACGCGTTCGCGCACGTCGTCGATGCGTGGCTGCGGGCGGAGCTGCTGCTGAAGGGCACGGTGATCCACGAGCGGCTCGTGCAGCAGTACGGCTTCACCGGCAACTACCAGCGGGTGAAGCTGTATCTGCAGCAGGCGCGGCCACGGATCGCCGCCGAACTCGGGATCGCCCCGGACCAGCTGGCGGGGCTGCATCGCCGTTTCGAGGTCGTTCCGGGCGCGCAGGCGCAGGTCGACTGGGGCGACGAGGGCGGCATCCTGGCCCATGTCGGGATCCCGAAGGTCTACTCGTTCCACATGGTGCTGTCGTACTCGCGGGACCCGTTCTGCTGCTTCACCACCAGCCAGGACCTGGCCTCGTTCTGGGGCTGTCACCGACGGGCGTTCGCGCACTTCGGTGGGGTACCGGCCGCGGTCGTCTACGACCGGACCAAGACCGTGGTCCGCCGCCACGTCGCCCCTGGCGAGGCGGTGCCGCTGCACCCGGAAGCGGTCGCGTTCGCCGGGCACTACGACTTCGACATCGATGTACTCGCCGCCTACCGGCCGACCGGCAAAGGCCGGGTGGAACGCCAGGTCACCATCGTGCGTGACCACGTCCTGGCCGGTCGAGGGTTCTCCTCGCTGGCCGAGTTGGACGCCGCGTTCCTCGCCTGGGTCCCGCAGCGACATGCCCGCACACATCGCACCCACGGCGAGGTCATCGGTGTCCGCGCCGCCCGGGACCACGCCGCCCTGCGGCCGATCCCCGCCAGGCCGTACGTGATCGCGGACCGGCACCTGCGCCATGTCGGCAAGGACTGCCTCGTCGCCTACGCCGGCAACCTCTACTCCGTGCCCGCCCGCCGGGTCCGACACCGCCAGTTGGTCGAGATCCGCGCGAGCGCCGCGACGATCGCCATCCACGCGACCGTCCCCGACACCGAGGGCAACACCCTGCTGGCGACCCACCAGCGGGCGGTCGGTCGCGGCGCCCGCGTCGTCGACGACACACACTGGGACGGCCTGCCCGACGGACACACCCGCGCCGTCACTACCACAGACCCCGCCGGACACGGCGCCACGGGTCGTCGCCGGCCCGGCCACGAAACCGCCCGAGGACCGCTGCAAGCCCTGCTCACCCGCGCCGCCGCAGCGCAGATCACCGTCGAGGCCCGCCCGCTGTCGGTCTACGACCAGATCGCTCAGGCCAGCCCGTTCACCAACCACACCACGAAGGACGTCACCCGTGAGTGAGCTGGTCACCAGCCGCATCCGCGCAAGCGCCACCAAACTCGGCCTGTCCCACCTCGCCACCGCGTTGCAGGACGTCACCCGCCGCGCCGAGACCGACTCCATGGGCTACCTGGAGTTCCTCGACCTCGTCCTCGAAGAAGAGATCGCCGTCCGGGACGAACGCCGCTACCGGGCAGGTCTGCGCCTGTCACGGCTCCCGCACCACAAGACCCTCGACGACTACGACTTCAGCTTCCAACCCGACCTCGACCCCCGCAAGGTCCGGGACCTGGCCACCCTCGCGTTCGTCCAGGCCAAAGCCAACGTCGCCCTGCTCGGCCCGCCCGGAGTCGGCAAGACCCACATCGCCATCGCCATCGCCCTCGCTGTCGCCGCCTGCCGCGCCGGGTTCACCGTCTACTTCACCACCCTCGACGACATGGTCCGCCACCTCACCGCGGCCAGCGCGATCGGCCGACTCACCCGAAAGCTGCAGGCCTACCTCCGCCCGAACGTCCTTGTCATCGACGAGGTCGGCTACCAGCCCCTCGAACGCGCCGAAGCGAACCTCGTCTTCCAAGTCATCTCGAAACGCTACGAGAAGGGCTCCACCCTGCTCACCTCGAACAAGAGCTTCGGCGAGTGGGGACAGGTCTTCGGCGACGAGGTCCTCGCCACCGCCATCCTCGACCGTCTCCTGCACCACTGCGACGTCGTCCCGATCAACGGCCCCAGCTACCGCCTCAAGAACCGCCTCGCCGCCATCGACAACACCACCATGAACGTCGCCTGACCTCTGCACATCAAGCCGTACGCACCTCTGCACTACAGCGGGTACCCCGACACGTGCTGACCGACGTCGGGCCGGTCGAGGTACGGGTCCCCCGCGACGCGGCGGGCACGTTCGAGCCGCAGATCGTGCGCAAGCGGCAGCGGCGCCTGACCGGCGTCGACGACATGGTGCTGTCGTTGTCGGCCAAGGGCCTGACGCACGGCGAAATCGCCGCGCACCTGGCCGAGGTCTATGGCGCGGAGGTGTCCAAGCAGACCATCTCCACGATCACCGACAAGGTCATGGACGGCATGGCCGAGTGGCAGAACCGGCCCCTGGACCGGGTCTACCCGGTCGTGTTCATCGATGCCATCAACGTCAAGATCCGGGTTCTGTCGACGATCTTGTGATGTAGACAGTCGCCTCGGCGCAGCCGGGCTGTCGGTGATCATGTCGAGCGTGTTCATTTCTGGAGCAACTGCTGCCGCACTTGTCCGGCCTGCTGATCGACGGTGTTGAGCACGGGAAGGAAGGTGTCGTGCTTCGCACCCGGGTCCGGTCCTCGACCGCCCGATGCGGCGGTTGCGGACAGCGCTCCACCCGTGTTCATGGCCGTTACCTGCGACGACTACGCGACGTTACGATCGCCGGACTGAGGCTGCTACTCCAGTTGCAGGTACGACGGTTCCGCTGCGACAACCTCGGCTGCCCGGTGGTGACCTTCGTCGAGCAGGTCAATGGAGTGACCTCCCCGTACGCCCGGTTCACACCGGGGCTGAGAGGGCTGCTGACCGAGATCGGCCTTGCACTCGCTGGCCGCGCCGGAGCCCGCCTGGCCACCGCGATCGGGGTGCCTGCCGGCCGCGACACGCTGTTACAGCTGGTCAAAGCGCTGCCCGATCCGACGGTGACGGCGGTGAGGGTCCTGGGTGTCGACGACTTCGCGTTCCGGCGAGGCCGCCACTACGGCACCATCCTCATCGACATGGACACCCACCGCCCCATCGAGCTGTTCGACGGCCGCGACGGTGACAGCCTCGCCGCCTGGCTGCAGCAACATTCCGGCGTCGAGGTCATCTGCCGAGACCGAGCCGGCGGGTACGGCGAGGGAGCCCGCCAGGGCGCCCCGGACGCGGTGCAGGTCGCCGACCGCTTCCACCTCTGGCAGAACCTGGGCCAAGCGGTCGAGAAGACGCTCAACCTTCACCGGGCCGCACTCATCGCGCCGACACCACCGCAGACCGGCGACACCGCGCCGAAGATGCTACAACCGCCGTCGGAGAAGAAGATCGTCACCCGGCTGCGTGAAAACTACAACGCCGTCCAGGAACTTGCTGCTCAGGGCATGTCCAAAGCGGCGATCGGCCGCAGGCTCAGCCTGCATCCGGCCACCGTTCGCAAGTTCGCCAACGCCCGCAGCGTCGAAGACCTGACGGCGGTCACCGAGCAACGTACTCATGTGGTCGACCCGTTCACCGGCTACCTGCATCAACGCTGGAACGAAGGGGAACGCAACGCCACCCAGCTCTTCCGTGAGATCCAGCAACAGGGCTATCCGGGCGGGGATCTCGCTGTCCAGCGCTACCTACGCAGCTTCCGGAGAGGCCGTGGGCACGCCCCGCACCCGGGTCCGAAGCCACCCACCGTCCGCCAGGTCACGTCATGGATCATGACCCACCCCGACCGAGTCGACGCCCGCGACGCCGCGAAACTACGCGACATCCGCAACCGCGACCAAGACCTGAACCGCCTGGTCAAGCACGTCCGAGCGTTCGCGGCGATGATGACCGGACGCCACGGCGAACGCCTCGAACAGTGGATCACCGCCGCGGAGACCGACACCCTGACACCGCTGGCCGGGTTCGCCCGCAACCTGCGCCGCGACATCGACGCGATTCGCAACGGCCTGACCATGCCACACAGCTCAGGCCCCGTCGAGGGCAGCATCAACCGCCTCAAGATGATCAAACGGCAGATGTTCGGCCGGGCTGGACTCGGCCTGCTCCGCAAACGCGTCCTACTCGCCCCCTGACCATCACAAGATCGTCGACAGAACCAAGATCAGAGACGGGCAGGTCGCGAACCGGCCGATCTACCTGGCCATGGCGGTCAGCGTGGACGGGCACCGCGACATCCTCGGCATCTGGGCCGGCGACGGCGGCGAGGGCGCGAAGCACTGGCTGCACGTGCTCACCGAGCTGAAGAACCGCGGCGTCCAGGACGTGCTCATGCTCGTCTGTGACGGACTCAAGGGCCTGCCCGAGGCGGTCGAGACGGTGTGGCCGCGCACCATCGTGCAGACGTGTGTAGTCCACCTGCTGCGCAACTCGTTCCGCTACGCCGCCCGGCAGGACTGGGACAAGATCACTAAAGCGCTGCGGCCGGTCTACACCGCCGCGACCGAGGACGCCGCGACCGAACGGTTCCTCGAGTTTGCCGAAACCTGGGGCCGCAAGTACCCGGCGATCGTGAAGCTGTGGGAGAACGCCTGGGCCGAGTTCGTGCCCTTCCTCGCGTTCGACGTGGAGATCCGCAAGGTCATCTGCTCCACGAACGCGATCGAGTCGGTGAATGCCCGCATCCGCAAGGCCGTCCGCGCCCGCGGCCACTTCCCGAACGAGGCCGCAGCGCTCAAGTGTGTCTACATGGCGTTGATGAGCCTCGACCCCACCGGCGCCGGCCGCCGCCGATGGACCATGCGCTGGAAGGCACCCTTGAACGCCTTCCAGATCGCCTTCGAGGGCCGGCTCACCCCGGCCAACGACTGACCACCTCAACAGCCAAGATCAGCCGTTAACTTGACACTCCCGGACCTGACTGACGTCAGCGCTGACGGCGCGATCACGAAAGCGCCGTGTGGCGGCGACCGGGCCGGCCGCTCACCGGTCGACCGCGGCAAGGGCGGTATGAAGCGCTCGACCGGTGTGGACGGCTACGGCATCCCGCTCGGGATCACCGGTGCCCCGGCCAACGGGCACGACTCGCCGCTGCTGCGCGACACCTTCGAAGCGTGCAGCGCCCAACTCCGCCATCACTGGCCTGAGCGGGTCACAGCCCACCTCGATCGCGGCTACGACAGCAACCGCACCCGGGAGCTGCTCGATGAACTCGGCTTCGACGCCGAGATCGCCCGCAAGGGCGTACCCGCCCCGATCCAAGTCGGTAGGCGGTGGGTGGTCGAGCGCACGAACTCGTGGATGAACGGCTTCGGCAAGATCCGCCGCTGCACCGACCGCAACGCTACGATCATCGACTTCTACCTCTACCTGGCCGCCGCGATCGTCACGATCCGTCAACTCATCCAACGAGCCCGCACGCTCTACCGCTGGGACACCCGGCCGACAACCCGCCGACTCAGGTAACGCCTATTGCCGGTCACTCTTAGTGGCCGAGTGGGCTGCATGAGCAAGTACGCACAAACAGCGCATATAGGATGGCGGCCTAGATTGCGGCATCTCCCTCCTAGCCTCGGTCTTTCACTTGAGCGTCGGCCCATAGCCGTCATTCGATGAAACGGGTTTTGGGTGTTCGGTACCGTTTTGTTGGCATGACGAGGGCCCGGCGCGGGGCCGGGTTTCCTCCGTGATCGCTGGTCGGAACGTGGGCCGGGTTGCCAGCCGGCGGGTCGGGGCAGTGCGGCGAGTCTGCTGAACGCGCTGGTCAGGGCGTCGGTCCAGGGCCAGCTCGCGGCGATGGCGAGACGGGTCCGCCGGGCGGTGCGGGTGATACGGGCGGCGACGTGCAGCAGCCGGTAGCGCAGCTTCTTCGGCTCGGCGGTGGCGAGGTCGCCGTCCAGGAGCAGGATCCGGGTCCAGGCGAGCAGGTCGATACCGGCAAGGGCCAGTTGCAGCCAGGCCTGGTTGATCGCGAAGTGTCGGGACGGGAACCGGCCGAAGCCGGTGTTCTTGCCGCAGCGGATGCGGTCGGCGACGCGGGCGTGTGCCCGGTGGCGGGCCTCCAGGAACTGGACGGATCCGTCACCGGCGGGGGTGTCGGTGGCCACGACCTGATGCCGCCAGCCTTCGATGGTGTCGAACAGCGACAGCTGGGCGCCGGGATGCGGGCGTTCCCGGCGGACCACGAACCGGGTGCCCTCGGGCCAGCCGGCCGGGTCGAACAGGCCGGTGATCTCGCAGACTTCGGCGTGTTCGCGTAGGTCGCCATCGGTATCGACGGCGGGGACCCAGCCGGTCGCGGCGCGGATCGCCTCACGTACCGGTTCGGTGATCGCGGCGCCGACACTGAATCGGATGTCCAGATGCTGCTCACGCAGGCCGCGGACGTGGGCGAGGAAGCCGTGGCTGGAACCGGCCGCGTCGCAGCGCAGCAGGATCGGGGTGCCGTGCCGGTGCTGGTCAGGGATCTGCGCGAGGGCCCGGTCAAGCACGGTGATGTGGTCGGCGGCGGTGTTGGACCCGGCCCGGCCTTCACGCAGCAGACCGGCGAGAGCTTCGCCGGTGTTGTCCAGGAAGCACAACAACGGATGGAACCCGAACGTCTTCTTCCAGGTACGGGTCGCTGATTCCTTCTCCGAGTGGCAGGTCACGATGGTGGCGTCCATGTCCAGGACCAGGCCGTCGACCTGCTGGCCGGCCACCGTGGGCTGCGGCAGGTCACCACGGGTGTCGACGTGCTGGGCCCAGGCGATCTCACGCGCGTGCGCCCTGGCGGACCGTAGTTCGGCCAGCAGCGTGGCGTCGAGTTGCGACAACAGTCGCCACGCTGTCGGGTCGGACGCGACCGGGCCGAACAGGGCCGCCTCGTTACGGAGCACGGCCAGATCGGAGATGGCCTCACCGCCGTCGGCGAGCATCACCGTCAGATCGACCGCGATCCGGCCCGGATCGTGGCCGCCCCGGCGTCGCCGCAGACCGGCCAGGGCCCGCCCGAACGCGCTGGTCAGACCGGTGGTGTCGGCGAGATCGGCGAGCAGCCGGGCGCCAGCGTGACCGACCACGCCCCGCCCGTCCCCGGTCACCGTGATCTTCGGACGTGTTGCGGTAGCCTTCACCCAGCAAGTGCCTTCCGTGACGGGTTGCATAGGACTCTCGACAAGCCCTATTTTCCCTGATCAGAAGGCACTTCTTCATTTCTGGTCCAGTCCGTGGACAACCCCTAACGAAGGGCCGAGGCTAGAGCTTGCCAGCCTTGGAATTCCAACTTCAACCCCACGTGTTGCCCTTGCGGGGTAGTTACCTGAAGTCGCTACCGGAGATCAACCAGGGCCGTAAACTTGACACTCCCACCAGTACCGAGGGTGTCGCAGATCTACTCAGGGAGAAGACGCTGTTCGTCGCCGTGGATTAGCAAATCGATATCGCTATCGGTAAGGGCATCGAGTAGGCGAGGTCCTGTGGCGTATGTCACGCGTTTGTATAGCTCGCGGGCCCACTCAGAACGAGCTGTCGGTCCCTTGTAGGACAAGACCGCAACCGCGAGTCGCTGTACGACCCGTTGGTTACGTGCTAGAGCGGAGCGTTCAAACATGCCAACAAGCTCGTCTTCACCCAATGGACGTTCCCCAGAACGTAGTAGGTCGCCAAGAAACTCCTCGCGTAACCAAGTGCGCCTCAGGACATTTCGGGGTGTTCCGACTAGGCGGTCCATGTGAAGATTGGGGAACCGTGCTACGGCGATGTCCGGGAAAACAACAAGGGTCAAGAAGCTCCACGTATCGACATGGGATGCGTCGGCGGGAACAATAGCGAGGTTGCGATGAAGCGTGCGGCCAAGTTCAACGTCGAACGCGGCAGCGTTCATCCGCGTAACCACGCCGGACAGGACGCCTTCCTCGAGATCCTTCAGCACTGCTCGACGAACATCAGCAATAGTGCCGGGATCGGCAACACGGCCGCCAGTGGCTACTGGGGCTGAACGGGGGTGCGCTGCATCGGCCAGCTTGAGGACTGCATCACGCCCGCCACTCTCCATCGCTTCAGCAATTTCAACGATCCGGATTTTCGCGGCTGCAAGCGGTAGGCGAGGATAGATGAACTTGCTCATGTCGACGGCTCCACCATTGGTTGCATGCGATCATGTATCAAAATGTCGAACTCGGCGGGATCTTCGACATACAGTCGCGCCGAGCTTCGAAGGCTGCGCCCAAGGAAAAATCGAGACATTGTGTCGAGTACGTCGCCGAGACTTCCCTCTTCGGCGTAAGTGCTTTCACTGGTGTCTAGCGCCTGCCGGGCAGTCTGCGCGATTAAAAGGCGGACCGCATCTGCCTTGATCATGCGCTCGATGCGTGGGTCTGGCACTGCCGCTAGTAGCAGCTGTGCGGCTGGGTGCTCGGTGTTAATTAGCAGACGAACTGACCCCATGAACGATTCCGATAGGTCGTCATAGAACGTAATAATTGTCCACGGCGCGTAACCAATCATTGATTCGGAGAAAGCGGCTGACTCGGTTGGGAAGCGTCCAGCGTCGCCTTCGAGCGTAAGGCGGAATGAGGGGGATGAGCCTAAGCGAGATCCGCGAAGATGTGCTACTCGGTCCGAGCTTCGCGGCCTCATGTTTGCGAGCACGAGATGTGCGGAAAGTTGCACTGAACCGGCAACCTGGCCGGGCGGTAACTGAAGTCTGATCTCCAAGGTATCCCCGTCGGTATATCCGTCTAATCCAACGGCTTGTGCGAACCGACGATTCGTTTCCTGGCAGTCTCCAAGAACGACTACCTCGAGGTCACTTAGATCGGATAGACCGGTGCTTTGAAGAACTTCTTCTACTCCGATCTCAACTGATACGCCAACCGTTTCCTCGCTTGCATAATCCCATCCTGGCAATAGGGAGGGAAGTGGCTCGCGGCGACCTCCGCGTTCAGTCCACCAATCGTGCCAGGTTACGGAGCCGGGGGCAGCCTGCCGATGGGGATAAAGTCGTTTTCTGGGCATCAGCTTTCCAGAATCTTTGACTGGACATCGATTGCCAGGTAGGAATCGGCATCAAAGGTGTAGTGGCAGGATTCGCCTGGTGTAAGCTTGCGCGGGTTTGGATCGAACAAGTTTGTAGAGCTGTCTCGCCAGCCAAGGATAATAACAGCTGAGGTATCGAGCCAGCTACCGCCATCGGCTCCAACTTGAACTACGAGGTCCACAAGGCACTCTCCTGCAGCCGATCCGTCGACCCAGACGTCGAGAGTTGTCCGAGTCCAGCCTTTCCTTGGAGCGGGTACTTGAGATGAGATTGTAAAGTCAACCTTTGGTCGGCTTGCTATCCCTCTGTCGCGAGCCCGAGTAGAGGAAGTGCCACCTTTTGGCGCTCGATTTGTCTCCCGATGCCTGTCGTTGGTTGTTTCGAAGGTGTCTCCAAGAACTCCTGTGCGACTGGACGGAGCCGATCCAGCGAGTCCAACAACAAGGCCCGACAACATGTCCCCGACGTGAGCTACAGAGGGTGCCTTCTCGGCCGAAGAGATATCTCGGTTCCTGGGCTCAAGCCACTCATCGGCAGCCTCACGGATTCTCCTTAAGGCCACGTTGACATCGCGACGAAGAGATTTGTCTTGGACTGCCTTGGCAACCCAGTCGTCGTGGGCGGGTGGCTCAGCGGCCGCGAATGAATCATCCAGGTCTGCTACCGGCTTGAAGACCCCCGCCCATTGCACACCAGGTATGTCCAGCTCGCGTCGCTCCAGGGATTTCACAACAAGTTCAGCCTGATGCCGCATAAGGGTGATTGCATGAGAAGGAGGGGTTGCTGTTCTCGAGGAATGAGGGAATCGAGTTAGTGCGAGATGGCCGAGAAGCTTTTCTGGAAGCTTACACCAGATCTCATGCACTGAGACTGGGTAAAGGGGTGAAGATTTCGGTGGATCATCACCCGACTGTGCCGCTCGAACTGCCAGCAAGCATTGGGCATTCCCGCTGAGCGTAGGGTGGTCTTCGATGGAAGGCAGATAAATGGGTTCGCCATCCGCTTGGACACTGATACGCATGCGCGAACGGTCCCGCTGGTCCACCAAAAGCTTTGGCCATAGGTTCCAAACAACCGCCTCCGCTAGTCGCTGAATATCCGCACCGCGATCGGAGCCGCCAAGGGCTGGGTCGAGAATCAGAATGCTAGTGCCGGCCATGCGCGCAGGATAGCGGGCAGAAAACACCTTTTCGGCTATCTCCGCTGCTCTGGCGCCTACAACCGGCTCAACGCGATCCTCGCCTGGGATACTGCGTCCCCACCAATGGCGTCCAGTGTAGCGCGATTCGCCGTCGTCATAGCCAGCCCCGATCGCGCTTCCAATTAGCCGATGCTCTAGTCCATTTCCACCCTCACATCTGGACCAAATAAGTATTGTGCCAACACCGCTCGCCAGGTAGCTAATCGTTTTCCCAAAGCCGTATGTTCCCCCACCTAGATGAACATCGCGTGGTGCCCCGATATTGAGCACTAGATCGATAAAGTTAGTGTCCTCGCCGGGGTCTACAGCCTTATCGTTTCGAACTGGCCCTGTGAGACCTACTGTTCCGCGGTCGGACACTTCTAGGGCCCAGATCTCCTCCTTCAATAGAAGCTCAGGCAAGCCCGTGCGCGAGGGTTCTCCGGTGAACACCACCTTTCGTAGGTACTCGATAGTCGCGGAATTGAGCCGTCGCAGGTTTAGAGTGAACTCAATTTCGGAAGAGCCGCCCCGAGCGTCCCAGCTATTCTGTGCCATCTCCCTTACTAGGACTGATGCTAAATCTAGATTTGGAGTCCCGAGAAGACGCCGAGCACCGCCGCCATCGATGTCGCCCGGACCAAACCGCTTCGGAAACCAATCAAGGGCGTTCGTACGAGCAGGCATCGAGGTGTCCATCGAAGCTGCTTGGCCAGTAGCGAGACTTGTCGAGATTCGGTCGCCAGCAGCGGCGGTGGCGGCTGCCTGGCCTCGGTCGTTAGTGAGGGCTGCGGCAGCCTCCTCCTCGAGGATCAGTTGGGCGGCCGCGACCGCTTGGCTAAAGCTCGATCCAGCTCTCATCGCCGCCTTAGCCGCTTCCCATGGCCGGCCAGAGGCAGGAAGGTTCTTAGCTCGGAGATGCGCCGCAAGAACCGTATTGACGGTTACGTCACGTCCGTAGAAGTACTCACGAACCGAATCCCACTCTCGCATGAGATCATGATCGTTCATTTGTTCACAGTCCACTCTTGGAGTAGTCGATCAAACTGCTCTTCGGTGAGGTGGAGAGGAGTGGAATCCAATGTCAAATCGTAGCTGATCCGACTGATTCCCCGGAGCCGCGCCTCCCCGAGCTCGCTGCGCCGTAGGCCAGGAAACGAGTCTTCGACAACCCAAGCGCGCACTGATCGAACGAAAAACCGATCCTGGTTTTCTCTGAGAGGGCTTCCATATAGATAGCCTGCCATTTTTATCCGTTCGAGCAGTAGACTCCGCGGAGTGCCTAGTGCTAACACATCGTCAATGCGATCAACCAGACTGGGAGCAGTTTGATCCTGTCGCAAATGAACCACTATAAGATGGAGTGAATCTAAGGCATCCGGATCGAGCTGGTCGATGTTAGAGACGCGAACGAACAGGCCGTCGGCGGACGTTACAGTCTTTACCTCGATCGCGCGGCGGGCTCGGACGAAGTCGTGAGTCGTTCCCGTTGGACCCTTCCACAGATCAAGTGATACCAGCGGATCATGCGCTGCCATCAATCGTAGAACTTCTAGTTCCCCAATTAGTCCAATAACTGCCTGCTGTGATGGGCCCTCAGATGCGGGCTGTAGGAGCTTTCGCCACTCGTCCAACACAACTTGGCAGGTAGCAACTGGCGATGAGCCATCGTCAGCGAGACGCTGCACCACGTCTTCAACTAAGTGCTCGAAAACTAGGTCGAGCGAGGTAAGGCGGCAATGAAGGTCGGCGAACATCAAACTGCGTCCACCGACACGTAGCAGGCGAGATCCTAACGTAACGCCTTGGCTTGTATAGTCGGTGCCAAACTTTGGTTGCAACACCGGTATCAAAAGGTGCTTCTGCCCGGCGGCATCAATAGCTGCCAGGACATCCCTTCCGCCAACCTGTACGCCGACATCACGAGTGAGCAGCGATGTCGCCCCGAACTGCTCAGCGTGCGATTCAAGCATGACGTAATGTTCGGAGACCGTAGTCATGGCCGGATTCCCACCTTGTGGCCATCGATTATGTGGCTGCCTTCGCGATCCTGCGGCAAGTCCTCCTCGTCTACTGCTTCGACTTCCCAGTCAGGATGAACTGAATAGTAGGTGCCGTCCTTCGCTAGTCCTTCCTGTTCAACTTCTGGGAAAATGATGCCGACCCCGATCAGGTGGTCGGGTGCCTGCATGTCACGACGGCTGTTGGTCTTGCGGGCTGGCCCCATCGGTGTAGAGCGGCAGCTAACGGGATAGATAATCAAGAGTCCTCTTCCCTTGGATCTCTCCCTTCGGATTGTGCGGGGATCCGCCGACGATTCACCAAGTTCTGCCACAAGGCCTGGGGGCAGGTCTGCAAACCAGTCGTTATGTGATAGCAAGGCTTTTATGTTGGCGGTCCCCGGTTCCGGCATCCGCAATGGTGCGCGGTTCACTGCTGGCACCGGCATCGGTAGGCCGAGGTCCATCTCGCCCAGCGGTATCGGTGAATTGTCGTCACGGCGGTGGATCTTGTCGCTACCAATGACAACTACGTTCCAGGGATTTGATGGAGCGGCTCGTTCGATCCAACCGATCATGTGGTCGCCGTGTAAGCCTACCTGGTCGGGATGAAATTGATAGGTTTTTAGAAAGGAGGTGATCTGTTGGGCTGGAATGTCTGTGAAGATCCATCGGGGAAGTCCCAGTATCTGTCTTTCGGGTACCACTTTGCGACACGACGTGACAAGTTCCTTGGCTGCATCCTGATTCCGAGCTATTACCGATCTACCGAGCTCATCGAAGATGAATGTCTGCAGTCGCCTGCCTGCGTAGGTTATGCGCACGATGTCTGCATGTTGCATCTTGTTGCGTGCGACGATGGCAAGTCGCCCGGGATGAGCTCGGACCCGCACTCCCAGCTGCCGCGGTGTTACCTGCATCCGTTCCATATGCGCCATATCTTGACGGATCTCATGCTCTACAAGTGCCAGGAACCTAAATTCCTCAGCCAAGCTCGCCTGCATCCAGATGCGTGTCAGGTCCTCGTAGCCAGTCCGGTAACCGAACCAGCGTCCCATTTGGAGTAGAGTATCGTACGTGTTCGAAGTCCGAGTAAAGTAGGAAACTACGAGCCCTTCCAGGGTCAGACCTCGTGACAGCGTTCCGCCGCCGACTGCGATAACCGTCTCGGGTACCGGTTTGCCATCCACGACTCTGTCGTAGTCGAGGCGGTCATCCGACTCGCCGTTGTCGACCAAGATTCGGACATCGCTTAAAACCCGGGCAATCGCCTGCTTTACCTTGCTCCACGCAGGTAGCTCGACGCTTGCTACCTCTTTCGCGCGCATGGCCTCTCGCCTGTAGCAGCCATCAAGGTCCCAGATGTTGCCGTCCTGCCAATCAGCGCGGATTGTTGAAATAAGTGCTTGGACCCTTCCTTGCATTGCAATGTGGGGTTGGATGTAGTGTGTGGTGTGGATGAGCATTGAGCTGTGAGCGTCATGTTGGGCACGGGCTCGGCGAATTGCCGTAGCAACAAGGAACCACCGAATCGCTTCTATTAGCGATGGTGGTAGCGCGGGATCGAAAGTCTGACGAGCTTCCCTATTGCTTGGCGGGCGGAGTTCCTTGGCCTCTTCGTCCGGCACGTCTCGGACCATATCAAGGCCGGGGTCGGGATCATCCGCATCATTGAGTGGCTCTCGGCCAAATACTCGTTCCGCTCCGAAGTAGGCCTTCGGTCGCGGTAGATCAATGATGAAGTCGGCTGGGTACAACTCTTGATCATCGTTCGGGTCCATAAAGATGTTCGCGAACGGAGTTGCAGTATATCCTAGGTATGTGCCGGTCGGGATTTCCTGCCATATCTGACGTATCAGCCGATTAATTCGGGTCTGTCGATCCTGCCTCGTCGCTGAGTTTGGCGTAGCCTGATCGGCTTCATCATCGAGCAGCAGTACCGGTACTCTGCGCCGAATGTCTTGTGGGATGTCTCGGAGCCAGTCTCGGAGGGACCGCAGGCGCGCTTGGTTCTTTTTTACTACCGCGATAGACTTTGTGCCGCGTGCAAGGAACGCGGCTCCGTTGACCACGTTTCCGAAATCTGCATCATCTGTCGTCAGTGGAACCCAATCGTGATCAACGATGTCCCGCGACAGTCGGACCTGAGTCTGCCGTCGCAGGTTGTCGTACATTCCGGACAGCACAATAAATAGTCCGTATCCTGCATCGGCTGCCTTGGCCATAACGGCGGTATAGTTCGCGGTCTTACCGGACTGCACGTATCCGACTACTAGTCCACGTTTTCGTAGTCCATAGACGGAGGGATCTGCCAAGTTGGCTACAACTTTAGTCGATGCATTGTCTATCTCTGTGACGACATCTGCCATCGGACCTGACTTGATTCTGCTCTCCAAGCGGGGCCATAGCTCGTCGCCCTCCTCTGATCCGGAATACCAGCTCGACATTCGAGCCTCGGCGGCCGTCTCCTGCAGTACGCCGGGTGGTGAGTCGAGCAGCTTGTTGCGGGCGCCTTCGCGCCGAATGCTGTCCACCGCGGGAGCTAGATCAGCCAATTTTGCATCGAAGATGTTCGCGATCCATTCAGCTGCCCGGTCCAGTGACATTCTTTGCTGACGCATGGCGCTAATGATCAATTTTCGAACTGCGGTGTGGTCCATTATCGACCTTCAGTGGCTGGGGGGTTGACTGTGATGCGCGGAACCTGAGTGCCGCGGAGGTCTCTCATTAGCGGGTCGTAGCGTCGGCAGACTCGCGATGTCGATCGGCACGTGATGGAAGGTGCTCCTGTCGGTTGCGAGAGGATCGCGCGGGAGTTAGCAGTCAAATTCTCTGCACTGAAGTCTTGCTCTCGGGCTCTTGTGTGGCACTCGATGAGTCTAGAAGACCGGGTTGACGGACCCTGCGTGGCGCGCTCAAAACCGTCGTGAAGGCCGGGGAGGCCTCCGCGACTCGCCTCAATAGACCTTGGGTGATACCTGCTGGTCAAGACATCTGCAGCTTGATTGCTACCGCAGGCCTTGGTGCGGTCTGGGCCGTGGGGCGGTTCGAGCCGATCGAGCGCGTCCATCCGCAGCACCTTACCGTTGGCGGGTAGGTGGTTGTACAGGCCGAGACCAGGGTGTGTTTTCACGATAGAGGCACGGATGATGCCTGCCTTGTCCGTTCGGTGGGACGGCGATGGCCCTAGGGCTGGTTCGGAATGGGTCTATGTCGTCGTAGGCTTGGTTGCCAGTCCATGCTCGGCTTGGCCGGCGGTTCATGACGGAACGGCTGGTGTTGAACGGTCTGAGTCGAGGTCGCGGCTGCCGATGGTCAGGTCCATTCGACCCTGACGCTCCCACTCACGGTAGGGGTTAGTACGTGGTGCCACGTTTGCCGAGGCAACTTGGCGTGTATCGCCGGAGCTGTGGCGGCGAGAGACATGAGTGGCGGTGCCTTCATCTAGCTCCGTCGGCGCCTGATCGGCGATCCGATGGTCTGCCACACTCCTGGTTGCTTGGCGACCTGGCCGTGGGGCGGTAGTGTCAGCGGTCGTGTCTGCCGCCGAGGAGCATCCGCCCTTGCCGGCGCGTGGTCGACCCGTTGCACGTGGCGCATACGCGGTCAGGCTTATCCGCGGGCCGTTCGTCCAGTTGCCGAAGCATCCGGACGCATGCGACGAGCCCGATGCGATGCTCACGTACGCGGAGCAGGCTCGTAGCCGTGGCGAGCGGCTCGCTGCGGACCTGTTCAGCGGTGCGGGCGGGCTCAGCCTTGGCTTGGAAGAAGCCGGCTACCGGGTAGTCCTTGCCGTCGACCACTACCCGGAGGCGGTCGAGACCCACCGTCACCATCACGCCGGCCTGAGCGTCAACTGGGACCTCGGCGACCCCGAGCGCATCCGGGAGGTCGCCGACCTGGTCAAGCGCGCCGGCATCGAGTTGCTTGCCGGAGGCCCGCCCTGCCAGCCGTTCTCCAAGGCTGGGCGGTCGATGATCCGACACAAGGTCCGCAATGGCCTGCGGGACCCGTACGACGAGCGCCGTGACCTCTGGCGGTCCTTCCTCGAGGTGATCCGCCTGGCGTGTCCGCCTGCGGTCCTGATGGAGAACGTGCCGGACATGGCCCTCGACAAGGAGATGTTCATCCTCCGGACGATGGTGCACGAACTGGAGTCTCTCGGCTACGCGGTCGAGGAACGTGCCGTCGATACCTGGCGCTACGGCGTCCCTCAGTTCCGGCAGCGACTGATCCTGGTAGCGCTGAGAGACGGCATTTCGTTCCAATGGCCCTCTGAGTCACCGGAGCGGCCCACCGTGTGGAACGCCATCAGCGACCTCCCCGAGGTGGAGGGAGGCTGGCGCCCGGCTGGTGGCGCCGAAGGCTGGGCCGACTACGAGGGGCCAAAGACGGACTTTCAGCGTCGGATGCGCCGCAACGTGGCTGCTGAGGACAGGGCCAAGGTCTTCGACCACATCACCCGTCCGGTCCGCGACGACGACCTCGAAGCGTTCCGGCTCATGGACGCGAATACCCGCTACTCCGACCTGCCGGCGGAGATGAAGCGCTACCGCGACGACATCTTCGACGACAAGTACAAGCGGTTGGACATGCACGGGCTGTCGCGCACCATCACGGCACACATCGCGAAGGACGGCTACTGGTACATCCATCCTGAGCAGCACCGCACCATCACAGTCCGTGAGGCGGCCAGGCTGCAGACCTTCCCTGACGATTTCCGGTTCGCCGGTCCACCGTCGGCGGCGTTCAAACAGATCGGTAACGCCGTTCCCCCGATGCTGGGTGAACACCTTGCCCGCGCGATCTCGACGTCGCTGCAGGCCGCGACACTGGCGAAGGTCAGTACCCAGAAGGTTGCGGCCGCTCTCGCTGAGTGGTTCGACGGAGACCAGGTCAACGGCATCCCGTGGCTGCGGGCGCAGACCCGGTGGCAGGTCATCCAGGGTGAGATCCTGCTCGACAGGACGCACCCCGACGTGCTCCGCCAGGTATGGCACATGCTGCAGACCTGGCGGCAGCCCCAGGACACGATCGCCCGCGAGGAGGACCTCCGCAGGATCGGCCGCTTCATCTCCCGCGAGGCGCGAGCTGACACGGTGGCGCAGCTGGCGCGTACCTTGGCCGACGACCCGACCCTGCTCCGCGATGACGACGCCCTGCGGCGGGTGCCTGGACTCTACGAGTCCGTTGCTGATCTGGCCATCCTCGTCGCTCCCGCAGGTGATGACGACAACGCAGAGGAGCCGGTCCTGGTCACCAAGGGCGTCCTTCGCGTCGCCGCACGATTCAGCGGCACCCCGGTCGGCAGCCGTAACCGGCTGACCGACGGGCGTCTCGAGGTCGCCCGGATGATCGGTATCGACAGCGACGCCCGCAGCGCCCACCTGGGTCTGATCGATCTGGCGAACACGCTCTGCCGGCCGCAGGAGCCGGTGTGTTCAGCCTGCCCGCTTGCGAAGAACTGCGTCGAGGCCAGAACCCAGTCGGACCCGCTGTTCTGATCCCTCGACTGGATCGGCGCTACCGTTCGAGGCCGAGCAGCTCCACCACCTCCGGTGCGGTCTGCCGGAGGACAGCTTCGATCTGCTCCCATGGCGCCCACTGGTCAGCCTGCATCGCTGCCATCCGCAGGGCGAGTCCGGCGTGGACCGCAGCTTGGCTGACAGCTCGGACCTCGGCCGGTGAGCGGAGGTCGGCAGGGACCTGAGCGCGGTCCCCGCTGCGGGACGTCTTGCGGTACGCGTCGTCGGCAAGGATGCAGAGCTCATTGACCGACGGCTCGATCAACTGTCGGAGCTGAGCCGGAATGCTGACCTTCATCTTCGCGACATTGATCGTGAAAGCTGCATCGAGGTCGGTATCGAAATCAACAGCTGCGCGGGCAAGCTTAGTATGTTCGTCAATTCCCCGGATGCCTCCCCAGCCGCCCCACTGGACCAGCCGGTTCGCGCGGTAGATGTACAGCCCTTGCTGCCGGTTCCACTTGAGTGGACCGGACATGCGGTCGAACCCTGCCGGATCGGCGAACTTGTCCCGTGCGGGAAGGACGAACCTTCGCAGCGCCACCTTCCCGTTGGTTCCGGACGACTCGATCTCGAACCGCTGCTCCGGAAGCTCAACGGTCGCAGGCTCCTGCGATGCGAACGGGTCCCACGGCTCGACCTTCTCCCCGTTGACAGTGATGACCAGCTCAGGCAGTACGCCCACGCCCTCGATGAAGCGGTGGAAGACCATCCCGAGGTGTTCGGCGGTCCGGGTTGCCAGCGTCTCGAGGCGTCGCCGCGCCCATCCGCCCTCCGGTCGTCGCTCAGGGAGAACCCTGTCCAGGTTCTGCCAGATCACGACCGTTCCCGCTCCCTCTGCAAGCCACTGTCGGGCACGGGCGACCATCGGCTCCGTGCTGGCGGGATCGACGATGACCCACTGGTCCAGCTCGCCGATCAGGTCAAGGTCGAGTGCCCTCGCGCAGGTGCGGAGGGCTGCCGTCGAACTACGGCTGACAACGGTCAGGAGGCGGCACTGGGACAGCGACGCGGTCTTGAGCCCGAGACCGTAGCGCCCCAGCTCGCCACGCTCGTAGTCGCGACGGGTGCCGAAGCGCAGCGCTTCGAGGAGACCGGACGGTGTCATACCCCGTCCGTCGTCGGCGATGAGGACCCGTGAGTTCGCACCGTCATGCTCGATGGTGACCTCGATGCGGCTGGCACCGGCGGCGACACTGTTGTCGACGACATCGGCCACTGCCGTCTGGAAGTCGTAGCCGATGTCACGCAGTGAACTCGTCAACCGTGCCGCCGATGGCGACACCTCGTACCACGCTCTGCCGGCCACTGGGTCCTCCGTCACGTAGTCGGTGACGACCAGGATGCCACAGGATCCCCAAGATCAGTTAGGCGACCTGTCGGCCTGTGGACAAGGTCGTCCCGCAGCGTGCGCCAAAGATCCTGAATCCTGTCGGCAGCTGCGACAGCGTCCTCATGTTCCCATATGTGCAGGACATGCCAGCCCGCCGTGCGCAGCAGTTGGTCCTTCTCCCTGTCCCGCTCAACGTTCCGTTCCAGTTTGGTTTTCCACCAGTCCGCATTATTCTTCGGCATTGTTGAATGCGCGGGACACATGTGCCAGAAGCAACCGTCGACGAAAATGGCAAGGCGCACCCTGGTGAAGACGACGTCCGGTCGCCCGGGCAGATCGCTGACGTTCACCCGGAATCGGAGGCCCCGGCGGTGCAGCTCCCGCCGTAGCAGCATCTCTGGTTTGGTCCGTGCCCGGGGCATCCGGCGCATCTGGGCCGAGACATCCGCGTTCAAGGGGGCGGGTGTCCGCCTCATCCCTGTCCCACCATGCCGCCACCATAGTGCTCCAGGGTCCGGCCACCCGCCTCGGCGCTACCGCTGCCCGTACCGCTGTTGTGGTTGACTGGGTCGCACGTACTCGGAGCGGGCCGGAGGAGGTGGCGGCGCGGTGGTGCAGGTGCCGGCGGTGCTCGGTGAGCCGATCCGGTTCGTGCTGAACTGGGGTCGCCGCTACTCGCTGTGGGTGTTCAACTTTGGCCTGGCCTGCTGCGCGATCGAGTTCATCGCCACCAGCATGGGCCGGCACGACTTCATCCGGCTCGGCGTCATCCCGTTCGCCCACGGGCCGCGCCAGGCCGACCTGATGGTGGTCTCCGGCACGGTCACCGACAAGATGGCGCCGGCGATCAAGCGGCTCTACGACCAGATGCCCGAACCCAAGTACGTCATCTCCTTCGGGGCCTGCTCCAACTGCGGCGGCCCGTACTGGGACTCGTACTCGGTGACCAAGGGCGTCGACCAGCTGATCCCCGTCGACGTGTACGTGCCCGGCTGCCCGCCCCGGCCCGAGGCCCTGCTGCACGGCATCCTGCGGCTGCAGGACAAGATCGCCGCCGAGCGGTCCGGCATCGGCGGTGTGCACCGGCCCGACCCGCTCGCCTCGCCGGTCGACCGGCTCACCGCACCGGTCGTCAAGCCACCGAGCTGACCCGGCCCGCCAGCCGGAACCCGACCGACCGGTGGGCTGACCCGGCGTACCGCCGGATCTGACCCGGCACTCAGTGGCGCGGTTGCTGAAACGCGGTAGCCTGCGCGGACGTGAGTGATTCTCAGCGCGCGACGCAGATCGTCGACATCCTGACCGCCGAGTTCGGCGAGCTGATGGCGGTTGACCCGGCCGCCTTCCGCCGCAAGTTCCGCAAGATGGCCGCCAGCCCGTTCGCGTTCTACCGGGGCACCGCCTGCCTGTTCTACGCCGACCAGACCGAGCCCGACGGGCCGTTCAACGACGACAGCTTCTGCGACAAGCAGACCAGCCGGGTCTGGATCCACGGCGACCTGCACGCCGAGAACTTCGGCACCTACATGAACGGCTCCGGCGAACTGGTCTTCAACGTCAACGACTTCGACGAGGCGTACGTCGGCCCGTTCATCTGGGACCTGCGCCGCTTCGCCGCCAGCCTCGCCCTGATCGGCTACGCCAAGGCGCTCTCCGACGAGATCATCGGCACCCTGGTACGCGAGTTCGCCACCGCCTACCTGGCCGAGCTGAGGGCCATCGTCGCCGGCGGCGAAGAGGCCATCGGCTCGATCACCCTGGCCAACGCCACCGGCGTGCTGCGCCACGTGCTGCAGGAGGCCCGGCTCAACACCCGCGTCGGCCTGCTGGAGAACCTCACCACCATCAACGACTACGAGCGGCGGTTCATCATCCGCGACGGGGTGTACGAGGTCGACGACGACACCCGGGCCGCGGTCACCGCCGCCTTCGCCGACTACCTGGCCACGTTGCCGCACCGGGCCGGCGGCGGTCGCGCCGTCGCCGCCCAGATCAAGGACATCGTGCTGCGCAAGGGCGTCGGCATCGGCTCGGCCGGGCTGCCGTCGTACAGCATCCTGCTCGAAGGCCACACCCAGGCGTTGGAGAACGACGTCGTCGTCTACATGAAGCAGGCCCAGGTGCCGGCCGTCGCCCGGCACGTCCACGACGAAGGTGTCCGGTCGTACTTCCGGCACCAGGGCCACCGGACCGCCGAGTCGCAGCGGGCGCTGCAGGCCCACGCCGACCCGTGGCTCGGCTACACCGAGCTGGCCGGCGTCGGCCAGCTCGTCGCCGAAGTCTCGCCGTACGCCGCCGACCTGGACTGGTCCGACGTCAACGAGCAGGCCGAGCTGACCGGCATCGTCACCGACCTGGCCCACTCGGTGGCCCGGATGCACTCGGTCGCCGACGACGAGTCCAGCCACGACCTGGTCGACTACTCCACCGAGGAGGCGATCGTCGCGGCGATCGACGCCGACGAGGCCGGCTTCGTCGCGGGCCTGGTCGACTTCGCCCACCGGTACGGTGCCCGCGCCCGCACCGACCACCGGATCTTCGTCGACCTGTTCCGCAACGGCCAACTGCCCTGGGTCTGACCGCGACGACTTCTCGGCCGCCCGGGGATGCACGTTGGCCCAGCGCTCGAACGTGTGTTCTAATGAGTGCCAAGTATGCTGCGTCGGGCGAGGGTGGGGTAGCGTTGCGAGAGATGGTAGAGTTCCCGCCCCCGCTGTCCGCGTCGCGACGAACAGTCGCGGCGTACGTGGCGGTGCTGAGGTTGGCTCGCGAGCGCGGGTACGTGGTCACCCGGCTGAAGATGGCGAAGTTTCTCTACCTGACCGACCTAGCTGCGGTACGCGAGGGTGAAGACCCCGTCTCCGGGGTCGAATGGCGATGGCTGCACCACGGCCCGTTCAACAACACCCTGCAGTTCCTGGAAAATGAGCTGTTCGAGCACGGCGTGGTGCGGCGCGATCCCTACTACCAGGGATTCCAAATCCGGCTCGTCGGTGAACTCCCGGGTTACGACATGCCTGCGGAGGACATGGCGATTCTGGAGAAGACTCTCACCGAGCTGGGCGGGCTGGCGGCTGCGACTCTCAAGGACCTGAGTTACCAGACCCCGCCGATGGAGGACGCGCTACAACGCGAGCGGGGCGTGGTGCTCGACCTGTCGCTGGCGCGCCCGCGCCCCAAGCTTACGAAGCTCGCGCGAAGGATGTCGGCTGTGCTCAGGCGGCTCCCGGAGCAGGAGAACGACCCGGGTATCGGCCAGGAGCTTGAGCGGGAGATGGCTGAGTTGGCCGAAGGGCGCCGACGAGCAAACGGGATGCTACTTGACGATGATCAATAAGTCCGTCATCAACGGCGGGGTCTACTACGTCAAAGATCTAGCCATCTCGTTGCCGCCCAACGACGGCCGTAACTATCACGACGAGCGTAGGCCGGTCGTCGTGCTCAGTGGTCCCAACACGAACAGCGTCGCAGGCTGGCCCACCGTCCTGGTCGCTCCGATCTCCACATCGACTACCCTCAAGACGGAGTACTGTGTCAAGCTCAGGGCCAGCGAGGGTGGTCTGCCCAAGAAGTGCTGGGTACGGGTGGTCGCGGTGCAACCGCTACTCAAGTCAGATCTCCAGGACCATCTCGGGGTCCTGACGGCCGAGCGCCTCGAAGAGATCCAGGCCCGACTCTTCCAGTACATGGGCCTGAACATCGACGAACCGGACGATGGCGAACTGTCCTAGCTCAGTACGGAGCGGATCAGGGTGACGACACCGGCCCGGATCCGTTCCGGCGGCTCGTCGCGCAGCTGGTGCAGCAGGTCGCTGCGGACGGCGGCGAGCAGGGCGTGCGCCAGGAAGTCGGCGTGCTCCGGGCCGCGTACGCCGGTGATGATGCCGGTCAGGTGACGGTGCAGGTCGCCGTACGCCGGGTTGAGGTACGGGCTGCCCCGGCCGGCGCTCTCCAACGCCAGCGCCAGTGCCCGGTTGGCGTGCTTGTAGTCGAGGATCGCGTCGAAGATCGCGATGACCCGGGTCGCCGGATCCCGGTCGGCTTCCTGTCGATGATCGTGCAGAGTCGCCTGCAGGGCGGTGCCGCGCTGGGCGGCGAGGGCCTGCAGCAGGCCGGTGCGGTCGCCGAAGCCGCGGAACAGGGTGCCCTTGCCGACGCCGGCCGCCTGGGCGATGGCGTCCATGGTGACCTCGTCCGGGTCGGCGGCGGCGTCGAGCAGCCGGCCGGCGGCGGCCAGCACGGTTTCCCGGTTGCGGGCGGCGTCGACCCGTTCCTTACGTGCTGCTGCCGGCACGGCTGACCATCCTCTCGCCCCCGCCTCGGATATCCGGACCACCGGTCCGTATAGTTGATCCGGACCGTCAGTCCGGATCATACCGGTGCGGCGCCGTGAGCCGACCCGGAACCCGCCCCCGACCGAGGAGCACCATGCCCGACCAGCGGACCGTCCTGATCACCGGCGCGACCGGCAACATCGGCCGGCACATCGTCGCCGCCCTCGCCGCCGCCGGCCACCCGGTGCGGGCCGCCAGCCGGCACCGCCCCACCGACCCGGCCGCCGCCGCCCACCACATCCCCTTCGACTGGCACGACCCGGCCACCCACCGCCCCGCCGTCGGCGGCGTCCACGCCGTCTACCTGATGCCGCCGCCGGTCAGCGCCGACCCGGTCGGCCAGGTCGGCGCGTTCCTCGACCTGGCCCAGGACGCCGGCGTACGCCGGGTCGTGCTGCTCAGCTCCTCGGCGATCCGCACCGGCAACCCCGGCCCCGGCCAACTACCCACCGCCGTCACCGACCGGTTCCCGGAATGGGCGGTGCTGCGCCCGTCCTGGTTCATGCAGAACTTCGTTGCCGAGCACCATCACCACGGCGCCAGCATCCGCCGCGACGGCGAGATCGTCACCGCCACCGGCGACGGCCGGGTCGGCTTCATCGACGCCGCCGACATCGCCGCCGTCGCCGTCCGGGCCCTGACCGACCCCGTGCCGCACAACGCCGAACATCTGCTCACCGGCCCGCAGACCCACAGCTACGCCGACGTCGCCGCGATGATCAGCGAAGCCGGCGGCCGGCCGGTCCGGCACCGTACCGTCGACGTCGACACGATGCGCCGCCGGCTGGTCGACAGTGGCATCCCGGACGGCTTCGCCGCCCTGCTGGCCGGCATGGACGCTGCCATCGCCGCCGGAGCCGAAAACAGGACCACCAGTACGGTCGCCGACGTCACCGGCCGGGCACCGACCAGCCTGCGCGACTTCTGCACCGCCCACGCCGACCACTGGCGACCGGCCTGACGCGCACGTGTCCGACCGGTCGGCCGCCGCGGTCAGAACTCGATGACCGTCTTGATGCCTTCCTCCTCGGCGTACGCCCGCTGGTAGTCGTCCAGACCGTACCGGTGGGTGATCATGCTCGTCAGCCAGTCGTTGTCGGCGCGGGCCAGCGCGTCGGCGGCCTGCTGCCAGTGCCGGCGGTTGGCGTTGACCGTGCCGAAGATGACGTTGTTCTTCAACACCAGGCACCGGTTCAACTCGTTGAGGTCCAGCTCGGTGTGGTGGGCGTGGGTGTTGATCCCGGTCAGACAGCCGATGCCGTTCGGCGCCAACCTGTTGAACACCTCACGCACCACCGGCGGCGCGCCGGTGCACTCGATGATGACGTCCGGGTCGAAGTCCAGCTCATCCACCGGCACCGCGTGGTACGTCGCACCCAGCCGGCGGGCCAGCTCCGGCTTCGGCCCCGACGTGCCCCGGGCCAGCACATGCGTCTCCAGACCACGCTGCACGCCCAGCAGCGCCGCCAGCAGCCCGATCGGGCCGGCCCCGGTGACCAGCACCCGCTGCGGCGCCCAGAAACCACGCGCGCCGATCCGGTCAACGTGGTCCCAGGCCTTCGCGACCACACTGGTCGGCTCCAGCAGCACCCCGGCCAGCCCCAGCTCCGGCCGCAGCGGTACGGCGTACTCGGCCGGCACCCGCCACCGCTGCCGGGCGAACCCGTCGATCCCCTTGATCCCGCACTCGGTGTACCGCCCGTTGGTGCACATGTCCCACTCGCCGGCCGCGCAGTACCGGCAGGGCACCGGATCCCGGTGCCGGACGATCCCGGCGACCAGGTCACCCGGCCGCGTCGTCCCGCTCGGATCCTCGATCACCCGGCCCAGTGACTCGTGGCCGAGGACCAGCGTGTCCCGGCCCGGCGGCGGTTCGCCGTAGTCACCGGCGAGGATCTCCCCGTCGGTGCCGCAGATGCCGACCGCGACCGCCTCGACCAGCACCTCACCCTCGTCGGGTGACGGCTCCGGCGCGTCGTCGACGAGCCGCAGCGAGTCGGCCTTGCCCGGGGTGACAGTCAGCGCACGCATGCCGGCGGGTTGCCCCGTACGGCGGGGAGCTACACCGCGAAGCCGGGCTGAGTTTCGATCGCGGCACGGGCGTCGTGTCGGATCGCGGCCCTCGCGTGCGTAATGAGGATGGGGCAGCCTCCGGAGGGCGGCCACCTGAAGACACCTGCAGACAGGAGACGACCGTGACGCAGTACCTGATCTCCGTGCTGGACGAGGCGACCGGTAGCGCTACTCCCACCGAGATGGCCGCGATCGACGCCTTCAACGAGCAGCTTGTGGCCGACGGTCACTGGGTGTTCGCCGGTGGCCTCGCCGCACCGTCCACCGCCACCGTCGTCGACGGCCGCGCCGAGGAGGCAGTGATCACCGATGGACCGTACCTGGAGTCGAAGGAGTACATCGCCGGCTTCTGGGTGATCACCGCACCACATCTCGACGTCGCGCTGCGGCTCGCAGCCCTCGGCTCGAAGCATTGCAACCGCCGAGTCGAGCTGCGGCCGTTCCTGGCCGCATGACCGACGTGGACGAGGCCGTCGCCGGGGCCTACCGAGCCCACTGGGCCCGGCTGGTCGCGACCCTGACCAGGCGCTTCGGCGACCTCGATCTCGCCGAGGAGATGGCCGCCGAGGCGTTCGCGGCCGCCGTGCACCGCTGGCCGGTCGATGGTGTCCCAGCGAACCCCAACGGTTGGCTCACCACGACCGCCCAGCGCAAGGCCGTCGACCGCATCCGGCGGGACATTCGGCGCGGAGACAAGCACCGGGAGGCGCTGATGCTGTCCGGCCCCGCCGAGCAGCTCGGCGCGATCGACGACGACCGGCTCCGCCTCGTCTTCACCTGCTGCCATCCGGCACTCGCCGTACCGGCGCGGGTCGCGTTGACGCTCCGGCTGGTCGGCGGGCTGACCGTCGCCGAGATCGCCCGCGCCTTCCTGGTCCAGGAGAGCACCATGGGCCAGCGGATCACCCGCGCCAAGGCGAAGATCAAGGCCGCGAGGATCCCGTACGGTGTGCCGCTGCGCGCGGATGTCCCGGCCCGGGTCACTGGCGTGCTCGCCGTCCTCTACCTCATTTTCAACGAGGGTTACCTGACCTCGGACCCGGACCGGGAGGCGGTCCGCACCGACCTGACCGGCGAGGCGATCCGGCTCGCCCGGCTGGTTCACGCGCTCCTACCGGCCGACGGCGAGGCGGTCGGACTCCTGGCGCTGATGCTGCTGACCGAGGCACGCCGACCCGCCCGGGTGTCGGCAACCGGTGTCCTCGTCCCCCTCGTCGAGCAGGACCGGGGCGCCTGGGACCGGGACCTGATCGCCGAAGGTCACGCCTTGGTCCGGGCACGCCTGGCCACCGGCCAGGCACCGGGGCGTTACCAGCTCCTGGCCGCGATCAACGCCGTCCACACCGATGCCCGCGACATCCGCGACACCGACTGGTCGCAGATCGTCGCGCTCTACGACCAGCTGGTACGGCTCGACCCCGTACCGATCGTGCGGCTCAACCGGGCGATCGCGCTCGCCGAGATCGACGGCCCGCAGGTCGCCCTGGCCGAGGTGGACGCGTTGCCGCTGGACGGCTACCACGCCTTCCACGCCACCCGGGCGGAGCTGCTGCGTCGGCTGGGCCGCAGCGGACCGTCCCGGGCGGCGTACGGAAGGGCCATCGAGCTGTCCCGCAACACCGCTGAGACCGCTTACCTCGTCCGTCGCCGCGACCAGCTGACCGGTCGTGTGGTTCGTCCTGCCCCGGGTGCGCCTGCTCCGGGTGAGGCAGACCTGCCCGGCGCGTTCGCGCCCTGACCTTTCGCCATGGTCCGCAGGGGGCGGTCTCCGGCGCACCGCGCCCTTAGGATCAGTCCCATGACCCCCGAGGAGATCGGTGCGCACCTGGTCAGCCTCCTCGACCAGCCGACGGAAGCGTCGGCGGCTGCGTCGGCGGCCACGCAGGTCACTGCCACGGTCTCCGGCGGCGGCGACCGGTACGCCCGGGCCACCGTCGACGTACCGGCCGACAGCTGGCCGGCCGCGCTCGCCGCCGCCCGCGACGACGCCGCCCTGGCCTGCGACTTCTTCGACTGGCTCTCCGCCGTCGACGAGCTCGACGACGGCTTCGCGGTCGTCGCCCACCTGTGGTCCACCCGGCACCGGCACGGCCTGCTGCTGCGCACCCGGGTGTCGCGTGAACGCCCGGAGCTGCTGTCCGTGGTCGACGTGTTCCCCGGCGCCGACTGGCACGAGCGGGAAACCCACGAGATGTTCGGCGTCCACTTCGTCGGCCACCCCGCCCTCACCCCGCTGCTGCTGCCACCCGAGTTCGAAGGCCACCCGCTGCGTAAGGAGTTCGTCCTCGCCGCCCGGGTCGCCAAACCGTGGCCGGGCGCCAAGGAGCCCGGCGAACCGGCCGGCGGCGGCGGGGGAGCCCGGCGGGCCCCGATGCGGCCACCGGGCGTACCGCTGCCGACCGAATGGGGTCCGCAGGCCGCCAGGTCCGCGCCCGACGCCGACCCCGACGCGGCCGGCAGGCCCGACCCCGACCGACCCCGACCCGACGGGGGTACGCCCTGATGCCGCTCTGGCTGGAGCTGACGATCCGGGTCGGTGCCGTCGTCGTCGCGTTCCTCACCCTGCCGCTGCTCGTCGGGCAGCTGGAACACAAGGCGATGGCGCACATGCAGGGCCGGCTCGGCCCGATGTACGCCGGTGGCTTCCACGGCTGGGCGCAACTCATCGCCGACGGCGTCAAGTTCGTGCAGAAGGAGGACATCACCCCGCGTGAAGCCGACCGGCCGGTGTTCCGGCTCGCCCCGGCGATCGCCCTGGTGCCGTACCTGCTGGTCCTGCTCGTCATCCCCCTCGGGCCGGGTGACCTCGTCGGCCAGCCGCTCGACGTCGGCCTGTTCTTCGTCCTGGCCGTGATGGGTGTCGGCGTCGTCGCCGTGCTGATGGCCGCCTGGGCGTCGGCCAACAAGTACAGCCTGCTCGGCGGGCTGCGCGGCGCCGCCCAGCTGCTCGCCTACGAGTTGCCGCTGGTGCTCGCCGCCGCCAGCGTCGCGATGGCCGCCGGCACCCTGTCGCTGTCGGGCATCGTCGAAGCGTGGCGGCCCTGGTGGCTGCTCTGGCAGGCACCCGCCCTGATCGTGTTCTTCCTCGCCGGCATGGCCGAGATCCGCCGCCCGCCGTTCGACATGCCGATCGCCGACAGTGAACTGGTCTTCGGCTACCTGACCGAGTACACCGGGCTGCGGTTCGCGTTCTTCCTGCTCGCCGAGTACGCCGGCATCGTCGTCATCGCCGCGCTGACCACCGTGCTGTTCCTCGGCGGCTGGCAGGGGCCGTTCGGTGTCGAACAGCTCGGCTGGCTGTGGACACTGCTGAAGGTCTTCGCCGTCGCGTTCGTGATCATCTGGATTCGGGTGTCGTTCCCCCGGCTGCGCGAGGACCAGCTGCAACGGTTGTGCTGGCTGGTGCTGGTGCCGCTCGCCCTGGCCCAGCTGGTGCTCACGGCAGGGGTGAAGGTGACCATCGGATGACCAGCGCCACGCACACCCAGGAGCGTGCGGACGGCCGGCCCGACCGACCCGACGAGCCCGACCGACCCGACGAGCCGCCGCCGGCCGGCACCGGTGGGCCGCCGGGGGACCGGCTACGCCAGCCGCCGGTCGACCGGCGGCGCCGGCTTGACCCGGACCGGCTGCGCTGGCCGGCCCGGATCGCCCTCGCCGTGACCCTGGCCGTCGGCGCAGCCGGGCAGATCGCGGTCTGGGCCGCCGGCAACTGGCTGTGGAACGACGAGACAGCCATCGCCATCAACCTGCGCCGCACCTTCCTGGAACTGACCCGGGGGATGGAGTTCCAGCAGGTCGCCCCGGTCGGCTGGCTGTGGTTGGAGAAGACCCTGTGGTTGGCGTTCGGCGACGGCGAGCGGGTGCTGCGACTGCCGTCGTTGGCCGGCATGCTGGCCGTCCTGGCGCTGACCGCGATCATCACCCGCCGGGTGGTCGGGCGGTGGGCGGCGGTCGCCGCGACCACGCTGATCGCCGCCGCGCCGATGATCCTGACCTACGTCGGCGAGCTCAAGCAGTACGCCGTCGAATCGGCGGTCGCCCTGGCGGTGCTGCTGCTCGGCGACCGGTACCTGGCCTCGGTCGGGCACCGCCGGGGCCGGTCCCGTTGGCTGCTCCCGGTCGGCTGGGCGGCGGCCACCTTGGTCGCCGTCTTCATCAGCCTGACCGCGGTGCTGGCCCTCGCCGCCGCTGTCGCCGGGATGACCCTGCTGCTCGCGCTGCGCCGCCGCTGGACCGCCGCGGTGGTCCTGCTCGCCGGCTCCGCGCCGGCGGTCGCCTTCGCCGGCTACCTGATCCACCGCCGCCGCCGGTTCCCGTTCATGCCCGGCCAGTCGGACTACTTCGCCGACGGCACACCGCCGGCCGGCTCCGGGCCGGTGGACATCCTCGCCTGGCTGCCCCGGATGTGGTCCAGCTTCGTCACGGTGACCCTGGACTGGCGTCAACCGCTGCTGGTCCTGCTGCTCGCCGTGGCCGGCGTCGCCGTGCTGATCTGGCGGCGCCGGTCGTTGTGGGCGGCGATGCTCGGCGGGACCCTGCTGGTGGCAGTGGCCGCCGCGGCGGCCCGTGGTCTGCCGCTCGCCGACCGGGTGGCGACCTGGCTGATCGCCCCGACGGTGATCCTGGTCGTCGCCGGCCTCGACGGCGGCGTAAGGCTGGCTCTGCGGGCTGGCACCGGACTGGCCTCGCGGGCCGGCACCGGGCTGACTTCGCGCGTTGGTACCGGGGCGCGGCGCGTCAGTCGGGTGGCGGTGGCGTCCCTGGCGCTGCTGGTGGCCGCCGCTGTGCTGCCGGTGATCGCCCACCCGGCGGCCGTCGCGGCGTACCGGCAGGTGGTCGACCCACAGATGAAGGACGCCGGCCCCGCCGCGCTCGCCGACGTGGCCGCCCGTGCCCAGCCCGGCGACGTCATCCTGACCTACTGGTTCAGCTACCGGATGGTGGTCTGGTACGGGCCACGGCACGACCTGGCACCGCGTACCGTGCGGCTGTACCCGTCCGGTTACGACAAATGCGACCCGCAGGCGTTCGACGAGTGGCTCGGTGACGCCGACCGGGTCTGGTACGTGCACGGCCGCAACCTCAGCGGCGAGCCGGCCGACTACCCGACCCGGGTCGCCGCCGAGCTCGCCGAGCTCGGCACCATCGTCGAAATCCGTGACTTCCCCGCCGACCGTTGGTCGACCTCGACGGCGGCCTGGGTGCTGGTCGACCTGGCCGCCGGCCCGGACCCGCAGCCGCCGGCCGTCGAACCGGACCCCGGGTACGCCTGCCTCGGCCGCTGGTGACGGGTTTGGCGATCGGCCGACGGAGATCGAAGGCAACGGAGATCAGGTGCTCGCGTGCCCGGCACGGATTCGGCAGGATGAGGCGCATGGACCGACGCGGCGGACGACCGGCATGAGCGGCGAGGAGCACGACACCGGACACAGCGGCACCGGACACAGCGGCACCGGACACGTTGGTGCCGGGCACAGCGAGGGCGGGCACCGCGGCGGGCACGGCGAAGGGCTGCTGAAAGGCCTGGCGACGACCTTCAAGACGATGGTCTCCCCGGTCCACACCCAGCAGTACCCGGACGTCGCCCCCGATCTGCCGCCCCGCTCCCGTGGGGTCATCGCGCTGCTGGCCGAGAACTGCACGGTCTGCATGCTCTGCGCCCGCGAATGCCCCGACTGGTGCATCTACATCGACTCGCACAAGGAGGAGGTGCAGGTGCCGGGTGCGGCACGGGCCCGGCAGCGCAACGTCCTCGACCGGTTCGACATCGACTTCTCGCTCTGCATGTACTGCGGCATCTGCGTCGAGGTCTGCCCGTTCGACGCGCTCTACTGGTCGCCCGAGTTCGAGTACGCCGAGTACGACATCCGGGACCTGCTGCACGACAAGGAACACCTCGGCGAGTGGATGGCGAGCGTACCGCCGCCACCGGCGCACGACCCGAACGGCGAACCGGCCAAAGAGGAGACCGCCGCCGCCCGCAAGGCCGCCGCGCCCGGTCGGCCTGCCCGTGGGGCGACCACATGACCGGTACGGACGTGCTGCTGCTCGCCCTCGGCGCGGTCGCCGTCGGTGCCGCCGCCCTGGTGGTGACCACCCGGCACATCGTCCGCGCCGGGCTGTACCTGGTCGTCTGCCTCGGCGCCGTCGCCGGCCTGTACCTGGTGCTGACCGCCGAACTGGTCGCCTGGGTGCAGGTGCTGATCTACGTCGGCGCGGTCGTGGTGCTGCTGCTGTTCGCGGTGATGCTCACCCGCGCGCCGATCGGCGCCGCCACCGACCTGGACCGGCCCGGCTGGCCGGCCGCGCTGATCGGCGGCGGGGCCGGGCTGGGGCTGGCCGCGCTGTTCGTCGACGCGTACCGCTGGTCGCGGGTCGAGCTGCCCGACGCCGGCACCGCCGACCGGCTCGGCGCGGCCGTCTTCGGCAGCTGGGTGCTGCCGTTCGAGGTGCTGTCGGTGCTGCTGCTGTCCGCGCTGATCGGCGCGATCGTGCTGTCCCGCCCCGACGTCGGCGCGCAGGCTGAGCAGCCCGAGCGGGCTGGGCGGGCCGGGCCGGGCGAGCCGGCTGGGCAGGCCGGACCGGGCGGGCGCGGCTGATGCGCCCGGTCATCCCGTACCTCGTCGCCGCCGCGCTGTTCGGGCTCGGCCTGTACGGCGTACTGCGCCGCCGCAACGCCGTCCTGCTGCTGATGTCGGTCGAGCTGATGCTCAACGCCGTCAACCTGGTCCTGGTCACCGCCGACACCACGGTGCGCGCCGCACTGCCGTACACCGGGCAGACGTTCGCCCTGTTCATCATCGTGATCGCCGCCGCTGAGGTGGGCGTCGGGCTGGCCATCGTGCTGCACCTGTACCGGCTGCGGTCCAGCGTGGTCGTCGACGAGGTGCCACTCGACGGTGACGCGGACGGGCGGGCCGACGCAGACCCGCCGGCCGACACCGCTGCCGTGCAGGTTGGCAGCGTCGCCGAGCGGCAGGAGGTGACCCGGTGACCGGGTCGACCCTGGGCCACCTGCTGCCCGCCGTACCGTTCGCGGCCGCCCTGGCCGGCCTGCTGGTCAGCCTGCGGCCCGACCCGCTGACCGCCACCCGCCGCCGGGTCGCCGCCGGGCTCGGCGTCGGCGGTGCCGCCGCCGCGCTGGTCACCGCCGTCGCGCTGCTGGCCGGTGGGGCACCGACCGTCGAGCAGTCCCGGCCGTGGGTCGACGTCGGCGGGCTGGCGGTCACCTTCGGCGTACGGCTGGACGGCCCCGCCGCCCTGGTCGCCGTCGCGGTCGGCGCGGTGGCGCTCGCCGTGCAGCTGTACTCCGTCGCGTACCTGGCCGGCGACGACCGCTACCCGGCGTACGCCGCCCAGGTGAGCCTGTTCACCGCCGCGATGCTGCTGGTCGTCGTCGCCGGTGACCTGATCATGCTGCTGGTCGGCTGGGAGGTGATGGGCGCCTGCTCGTACCTGCTGATCGCGCACGATCGGCGGCTGCCCGAGGCGCCGGCGGCGGCGATGAAGGCGTTCCTGGTCACCCGGGTCGGTGACGTCGGATTCCTGCTCGGCATCGCGGTGCTCGGCATCGGTGCCGGCAGCTTCCGGATCGCCGAGGTGCTCGCCCACGACTACCCGCCGGCGACGGTCACCACGGCGGCGCTGCTGCTGCTCGCCGGGGTGGCCGGCAAGAGCGCCCAGTTCCCGCTGCACACCTGGCTGCCCGACGCGATGGCCGGCCCGACGCCGATCTCCGCGCTGATCCACGCCGCCACCATGGTCGCCGCCGGGGTGTACGTGGTGATCCGGCTCTACCCGGTCTTCGTCGCCGCCCCGGCCGCGCTGATCCTGCTCGGCGTACTCGGCGTCGTCACCCTGCTGCTCGGCGCGTTCGCGGCGACCGCCGCAGACGACATCAAACGGGTACTGGCCTGGTCGACCGTGTCCCAGCTCGGTTACATGACCGGCGCGTTGGCCGTCGGCTCCCCACCGGCCGCCCTGTTCCACCTGCTCACCCACGCCGCCTTCAAGGCACTGCTGTTCCTCGCCGCCGGCTGCGTGATCCACGCCGTCGGCAGCAACCTGATGTCGGCCATGGGCGGGCTGCGCCGGCCGATGCCGGTCACCTTCTCCGCCACCGCCGTCGGGCTCGGCGCGCTCGCCGGGCTGCCACCGCTGGCCGGCTTCTGGAGCAAGGAGAGCGTGCTGTACGCGGCCGGCGAAGCCGCCCGCCACCCCGGCGACGGGCCGGTGCCGGCGTGGCTGGGCTGGCTGGTCTGGACGGCCGGTCTCGTCGGGGTGGCGGTCACCGCCTGGTACGCCACCCGGCTGCTGCTGCGTACCTTCCTCGGGCCGTCCCGGGTGCGCGCCGGCGTGCACCCGCACGACCCGCCGGCGCTGATGCGCTGGCCGGTGCTGGCCCTGGCCGTGCCGGCCGGGCTGCTCGGCCTGGCCGCGTTCAGCCCCACCTTCACCGGCTGGCTCGGTGCCCCGCCGGACGGGCTAATCCACTTCGGCCCCGACCTGGTGCTGCCGGTGCTGCTGCTGGCCGTCGGCGTCGGCGCGGCGGTGTGGCTGCACCGACGTGACCCGGCCGCCGACCCGGCGCGGGCGCTCGGCCCGCTGCGGCCGGCGTTCGCGGCGGCGTTCTGGCTCGACGCGGTGCAGCGGGCCGTCGTGGTCCGCCCGGTGACGGCGCTCGCCGCCGCGGCCCGGGTCGGCGACGAGTCCGGCGTCGACGGCGCGGTCACCGGCACCGGGCGTACCGTGACCGGGCTGGGCGACTGGTTGCGCCGCCGGCACACCGCCCCGCTGCCCCGGGCGGTCACCATGGTCCTCGCCGGCGTACTGCTGATCGGGTTGGCGACGGCGGCCGCCGCCCTGGGGAGCGCGGGATGAGCGGGGGCCGCCGATGATGACGTACGCCGACGACGGGTGGACCGTCGGGCAGCTCGCCCTGCTGGCCGCGCTGGTCGTGCCGGCGCTCGGCGCGCTGCTGCTCGCCCTGCCGGTCGGCGGTGACCGGGCCGGCCGGATCACCGGCACCGTCTTCGCGGCGGTGACGTTCCTGGTCAGCCTGCCGTTGCTGCGCGACCCGACCGGGGTCGGCTGGTTCGCGTACGGTCCGCCGCTGGACGGCCCACCCGGGGTGCTGCCCTGGCATCAGCTCGACCTGCCCTGGGTGCCCGCCCTGGACCTGCGGTTGCACCTCGGTGTCGACGGCATCTCGTACCCGCTGGTGCTGCTCACCACCGGACTGACCCTGCTGTGCTGCGCGTACACCGTCTGGCGCGCCCCGCACGGCCGCAACGGGCGGGCGTTGGTCGCGTTGCTGCTGGTCGTCGAGGTCGGCATCGTCGGCACCTTCCTCGCTCTCGACCTGGTGCCGTTCTTCGTCTTCTTCGAGGTCGTGCTGCTGCCGATGTACGCGATCATCGCCGGCTGGGGCGGCAGCGACCGTACCGCCGGTGGCGGCGACCGGGCCGATGGCGCGCACCGGCGGGCGGCGACCAGGTTCGCCGTCTACACCCTGGCCGGGTCGGTGCTGCTGCTGGTCGGCGTGGTGACCGTGACGACCGCCGCCGGCACCGCCGACCTGACCGTGCTCACCGGCGGCGACGGACTCGGCCGGGGCACCCAGCTATTCGCGTTCACGCTGCTGGCGCTGGCCTTCGCGGTCAAGGCACCGCTGTGGCCGCTGCACAGCTGGCTGCCCGACGCGCACAGCCAGGCACCCACCGTCGGCAGCGTGATCCTCGCCGGGGTGCTGCTCAAAATGGGTACGTACGGGCTGATCCGGGTCGCCGTCGGCGTCGCCCCCGAAGGAGCCCGCTGGGCCGCCCCGGTGCTCGGCGCCCTCGCCGTCGCCGCGATCATCGTCGGCTCCCTGGTGTGCCTGGCGCAGACCGAGCTGAAACGGCTGATCGCCTACTCCAGTGTCGGACACATGGGATTCGTGCTGCTGGGCATCGCCACGCTGAGCGCCACCGGCATCCAGGCCGCGCTGATCGGCAACGTCGCCCACGGCGTCATCACCGGCCTGCTGTTCTTCCTCGCCGGCGCGGTCAAGGACCGCTACCACACCGGCGAGCTGGCGGATCTCGGCGGGCTGCGGGAATCCTCCCCGGCGCTGTCCGGGCTGCTCGGCTACGCGGCGATCGCCTCCCTCGGCCTGCCCGGCCTGGCCGGCTTCTGGGGTGAGGCGTTCGCCGTCGTCGCCGCCTGGCAGCGCGGCGGGCCGCTGTGGACGACGCTGGCCGTGGCGGCGGCGGTCGGGGCGGCACTGACCGCCGCGTACCTGCTGCGGATGCTGCGCCGGGTCACCCACGGCCCGGCCGGGCCGGCGGTCCGGGACACACCCGTCTTCGCGATCAGCCGCCCCGAGGCGCTGGCCTGGGCACCTCTGGTGCTGCTGGCGTTGGCCATCGGGCTGGTGCCGGCGCTGGTGCTCGGCGTCGCCGAGTCGCCGGTCACGATCCTGCTGGAGGTGATCCGGTGACCGACGGGACCGCGGCACAGACGATCGACCACCTGGCGCTGCTGCCGGCGTACCTGGCGGCGGCGACGGCGGTCGCGGTGCTGCTGGCCGACCTGTTCGTCGGCCGGCGGGCGGTCACCGGGGCGGCCGCTGTCGCCGGCGCCGCCGGGGTCGGCCTCGCCGCGCTGGTGGCGCTGGCGCATCCGGCGCGGGCCACGTTCTGCGGTACGCCGTCCGGCGTACCCGCCGAGGGCGGACTGCCCGACGGCGGACTGGCCGTCGGTGGGCTGGCCTGCTCGTACGTCGCCGACAGCCGGGCCGCCCTGGTCGCGCTGCTGTTCGCGGCGCTCACCGCCGGCGTGCTCGCGCTGTCCGCGCCGCTGCTGAACTCCGGTGCGGTGCCGGCCGGCGAGTACTGCTTCCTGCTGGCCTGCTCGATGACCGGCGGGGTGGTGCTCGGTGCCGCCGGGGACCTGATCACCCTGGTCGTGGCGGTGGAGACGCTCACCCTGCCGCTGTACATCCTGGTCGGGCTGCGCCGGCAGCGGGCCGCCTCGGCCGAGTCGGCGGTGAGCTTCTTCGTGGTCAGCGTGGTGTCCACGGCGGTGGCGTTGCTCGGCGTGGCGTTGCTGTACGCGGCGTACGGCGCGGTGCACCTCGACCTGCTCGCCGGAGCCAGCGGTCTGGCCGAGCCGGCCGGTACGGTCGTCGGCGGCTCGGCCGACGGGCAGGCCCGGCTGGCCCGGGTCGGCGTGGTGCTGCTGCTGACCGGCCTGGCGTTCAAGGTGGCGGCGGTGCCGCTGCATGCCTGGGCACCGAAGACCTACGACGGCGCGCCGCTGCCGGTCGCCGCGTACCTGTCGACCGCGTCGAAGCTCGGCGGCGTGGTGGCGATCGTCGCGGTGGTGACTGAGGGGCTCACGCCGCAGTTGGCCGCGTCCGGGCCGGTGCTGGCGGTGCTGGCGGTGGCGACCATGACGGTCGGCAACCTGGTCGCGTTGCGGCAGCGGCGGATGGTGCGGCTGCTGGCTTGGTCGTCGATCGCGCAGGCCGGCTACATCCTGGTGCCGCTGGCGGCGGCCGCCGGGGTGGCCGGTCGGGGCGTCGAGGAGCAGGCGGTGGCCGTCGCGGCGGTCTTCGCGTACACCGTCTTCTTTGTGTTGTTGGAGCTTGCCGCTTTCGCTGCGGTGGTGGCGTTGCGGCCGGCGGCCGGCGACGGCGGTTCGATCGCCGCGTATGCGGGCGCGGCCCGCCGTCGGCCGTGGATCGGTGCGGCGCTGACGCTGGCGTTGATCGGGCTGGCCGGTCTGCCGCCGGGCCTGGCCGGGTTGTTCGCCAAGGTGGCGGTGGTCCGGTCGCTGCTGGTCGGCGGGGCCGGCTGGCTGGCGTTGGTGGTCGCGGCCAACGCGGTCCTCGGCCTGGTCTACTACCTGCGGGTCAGTGCCACGCTGTACGCCCGGGAGCCGGAGCCGGAGCCGACGCCGCCGTCGGCACCTGGTGGTCCGGTGGCGTGGCCGGTGGTGGCGACGCTCGCCGTCGCGACCGTTCTGGCGGTTTTGCTCGGGTTTGCGCCACAGGTGGTCTTTGACGTCGTCGCGGGCTGAGTGCGAGTTCCTGCCTGAGTGAAACATGCCCGCCAGGTCTTGATTGACAGCCAACTCTCAGCTATTGCGGGATGCGCAGTGGGTACGTGGGCGTTGCACCTGCCGTGGGGTCTCCAGACGACCCGGTGGAGAGGGAGTGAACGTGCACAGCCACCACAACGGTCTCAAGACGGCAGCCCTGCTCGGCCTGCTCACCGCCATGATCCTCGGCGTTGGCTACTGGTTCGGCGGCAGCGGCGGCTTGATGATCGCCGTAGGAGTCTCGCTGGCGATGAACGCCGGCACCTACTTCTGGTCCGACAAGATCGCGCTGCGCTCGATGCGGGCCCAGCCGGTCAGCGAAGCGCAGTTCCCGGCGCTGCATCAGATGGTCCGGGAGTTGGCCGCCGACGCCGGGCAGCCGATGCCCCGGCTCTACGTCAGCCCGACCATGCAGCCCAACGCGTTCGCGACCGGGCGTAACCCGGCCAACGCGGCGGTCTGCGTCACCCAGGGGATCGTGCAGATCCTCGACTACCGCGAGCTGCGCGGGGTGATCGGGCACGAACTGTCCCACGTCTACAACCGGGACATCCTGATCTCCAGCGTCGCGGCGTCGCTCGCCGGCATCGTCACCATGCTGGCCCACCTCGCCTGGTTCCTGCCGTTCGGCGGCGGGGACGACGACGAGGGCGCCAACCCGGCCGCGCTGCTCGCCATGCTGATCCTCGGCCCGCTGGCCGCGTCGATCATCCAGCTGGCGATCAGCCGCAACCGCGAGTACCAGGCGGACGCGTCCGGCGCCGCACTGACCCGCGACCCGCTCGCGCTGGCCAGCGCGCTCCGCAAAATCCACATGGGTACGCAGCGGATGCCGTTGCCGGCCGAGGGTCAGCTGGCCAGCTCGGCCCACCTGATGATCGACAACCCGCTGCGCAAGGGCGGGTTCGCCGCGCTGTTCTCCACCCACCCGCCGATGGAGCAGCGGGTGGCCCGGCTGGAGCAGTTGGCGTACGCCGGTGCCGGCGGCCCGGTGCAGCGCCGGTTGTGAATCCGCCTGTGTGAGCGGCCTCGCACCCCGTACCGGACCGAAACCGGTGGGGTGCGGGGCCGTCAGCGGGTTAGGGTCGGCAGGCCGAGCGGTCGTTACCGCCGCCGGCCCATCGGCCAGTCCGCAGCACGTCGGGCCGCCGGTGCCACCAGCCGGTGAAGGGACGGAACAGTGTCCGGATTGCGGAAATATGTCGCCGTCTGGCGCATCCCCGGCGGGCCCACCCTGCTGATCCCGGGCGTCATCGGCCGGCTCAGCATCGGCATGACCCCCCTCGCCCTGCTGCTGGTGATCAGCGACTCCACCGGCCGGTACTCGCTCGCCGCGATCGCCGGCGGCGTCTACGCCCTCGCCGGGGCGGCGGTCAGCCCGGTCGCCGGGCGGATCGCCGACCGGCTCGGCCCGAGCCCGGTGCTGCTGGTCACCGGGGTCGCCCACCCGGTCGCCCTGATCGCCCTGCTGTTCGCGACCCGCAGCGGCGGCTCGATCCTGGCCGTGTTCCTGGTGTCCGGCCTCGCCGGTGCCAGCTATCCGCCGCTCAGCGCCGCGATCCGGGGCGCCTGGAACAACCTGACCAGCCCGGCCAGCGGCCGCTACCCGCTGCGCAACACCGCGCTCGCCGCCGAGACCACCATCTTCGAGGTGGTGTTCGTGATCGGCCCGCTGCTCGTCGCCGGGCTCATCGTGCTCGCCGACGCCGCAGCCGCACTGGTCGCCGCAGCCGTACTTACCCTGGCTGGCACCACCATGGTGGCGCTCGGTAGGGCGATGCGTGGCTGGCGACCCCACTCACGCGAAGGCCACGCCCGGGGCCTCGGCCCGCTGCGGGTGCCCGGCTTCCCTGCGTTGCTGGCCTGTGTCGGCGGTCTGGGCATCGGCTTCGGCACGGCCGGCGTGGCGGTGCCCGCGTACGCCTCCAACTACCTGGGCACCAACGACGACGGCGGCAGCCTCGCCGGCGTACTGCTGGCCGTCTGGGCCGTCGGTAGCGCCACCGGCGGGATCTACTTCGGTATCCGCCGACCGGCGGTGGACGCCTCCCGGCAGTTCGCCTGGCTGCTCGCCGGGGTCGCCGCCAGCTTCGTCGTGTACGCGGTGATGTCGCACCCGCTGGCCCTGGGCGTGGCACTGACGATCGGCGGTGCCGTGATCGCCCCGGCGCTGACCGTCGAGAACACCATGGTCGGCCGGATCGCCCCGGTCAGCATGCTGAACGAGGCGTACACCTGGGTTACCACCATGGCGGTCGGTGCCAGCGCGGCCGGCGGCGCGGTCGCCGGGGTGCTCGTGGACCGCGCCGGTGGCCCGGCGGCGGCCTTCCTGTTCGCCGCCGCCGCGCTCGCCCTGGCTGCGCTGCTGGCCGGCTGGCCGGCCGGCCCGATCAGCCGTGCCGAAGCCCGCGCGGCGGTCGACCTGGACCGGGCCCTGCTCGGCGGTCCGGCCTGATCCGACCGGCGCCCCGGTCGTCATCGGCCCAGTGACAGGGGCCTGGGTCAGCGGTAGTTGGTGAACTGCAGGGCGATGCCGAAGTCCTCCTGCTTGAGCAGCGCGATGACCGCCTGCAGGTCGTCCTTCTTCTTGGCGGTGACGCGCAGCTGGTCGCCCTGGATCTGCGCCTGGACACCCTTGGGTCCGTCGTCGCGGATCTTCTTGCTGATCGCCTTCGCCTTGTCCGACTCGATGCCCTGGATGACCTTGCAGTCGATCTTGTAGGTCTTGCCCGACGAGCGTGGGTCACCGGCGTCCAGCGACTTGAGCGAGATGTTCCGCTTGACCAGCTTCTCCTTGAACACGTCCAGGCTGGCCTTGACCCGCTCCTCGGTCTCCGCCTGCAACGTCACGGCCTCCTCGCCGGACCAGGCGATCTCGGCGCCGGTGCCGCGGAAGTCGAAGCGGGTGGACAGCTCCTTCTCGGTCTGCCGGAGGGCGTTGTCGATCTCCTGCCGGTCGACCTTGCTCACGATGTCGAACGACGGGTTGGCTGCCATGGTCTGCTCCCTGCCAGTGCGGGTCTCGGACGGTGCGCGGGTCTCGGACGGTGTATCGGACGTTGCCGGACAGTTGACTCCCGCTGACGGTACCCGGTTGCGGGAGAGCCCCGTCATGCCGCTATCCTTTCCTGCGTCGCCTCGCGTGACGAGGTGGCACGCCCTGGCGGGTTGCCCGAGCGGCCAATGGGAGCGGACTGTAAATCCGTCGCGAAAGCTACAGAGGTTCGAATCCTCTACCCGCCACCAGGCGCACCAACAGCCCTTGACCTGCACCAACAGGTCAAGGGCTGTTGTCGTACGGGCCGGCGTGCCGTCCCGCCCGGTCCGGCCAGGTCCAGCCGTCCCCGGTTTCCGGGACCAAGGCTCCGGACCCAAGGTGCTCTGCGGACCCAAGGTGCTTCTGCGGACCCAAGGTGCTTCTGCGGACCTGATGCCACAGGTGCATCCTGATGCACCTGTGGCATCAGGCTCGACTGGTGCAGCCGACCCTGGGACTGTGACGCTGCGTCAACTAGTCGGCGCTCATCGTCGCCAGCGGGTCTGGAGGGCACGACAGTCCCGCGTGCCCGCCGGCTGGTGGGCACGCGGTGTGCGAACGGGCCATTGAGCGTTCGGCGAGTCGTCGACCCGCACCCCGGGTAGCGTTCTCGGTTGCGGTACACCGTTTGGGCTGCGTTTTCCGAACTGGCGAGTAGCCACCGACACCGAGCCGTGACCGAAAAGGGTGCCATCGAATGGTCGGCAGGGCTTAGCGTCGAGACCCGGCGACGGTCGGTTGTCGGCAGGCTGATGACTCGGTCAGTTGACCATATATCCCGGATTTTAGTTGCATAAAAGAGCAACAAATCACTTCCTTCGCTGATTCGTAATAAATCCGGCATGTCGGTCATGATATTGACCCGGTCGCGTCGCTCAGTGCGAGGTTTGCCTAGTGTCCGTGCCTGCTAATCCTCTTCGCGGCGCCACCGCCTGTCGTCGAGCCGGATCACCCAGCCGGAGCAGCAGCGGGACGAAAGCCGCAGGGCAAAGCCGCCGCTAAGGTTCTCCTCGTCCGATTGGCTAGGATGGGCGGTGCCGAAGGTGCAGGCCGGCCGCGTCAACCTACCGTTGGTGCGGTCCGGTGTGGCACCATCAGGACTCTGCCCCTCATTCGCGTAACTCATTCGCCTCCTTGGACGGGAGTCTGTAACATGCGTGGACACACGATGGGCCGCCGGCTCGGCAGGGTCGTCGCGGTCGCCGCACTCGGGATTGCTGTCTCGTTCACCGCTGGGACCGCCGCCCAGGCTGCCCAAGCCTGGGTTACGGTCGGTGACGAAGTGCCTGTGGTTTCCCCGGTGGACAAGTACGGCTTCGACGCCACGGTGGATGCGCAGGTCTCGCTCTACGACTTCAGCTGGACCTGATCGCCGCAGCCGACACCAAGGGGATCGAGTGCCAAGGCCACAGGCGATCTCACGGCATTCTTCCAGGCGGGCCTGGTTCGTAACCGGGCCACTCGCTCTGATAGCCGTACTCATCTCTGTGGCCTTGGCCATCAGCCACCCCAATCCGACCGGAGATTGGCCGCTGGGCCTGCTGTTCTTCGGGCTGTTCCTCGCCGCGCACGCGGCAATCCTGCTGTTCGAGGTACGCCGGCAGTCGTTCACCCTCAACATCGGCGAGATCCCGTTTCTGCTGGGTCTGTTCTTCCTGCCACCACTCACTCTGATCATCGGCCGGGTGCTGGCCGCCGTACTCGGCCATCTCAGCCGGCGGCAACCACCGGTCAAGTTGTGGTTCAACGTCGCGAACGTGGCCGCTGGCACGTCGATCGCCACCGCGATAGTCGTCAACGCCGACGTACTCGACGCAGCCGAGCCGCGTACCTGGCTGACACTGGTCGGGGCGATGATCGCCTACCAGATCATCACCTTGGTCGCCGTGCTCGTGGTGATCACTCTGGCCCAGGGTCGACTGTCCACCAAGGAGCTCACCACCACGACGGTCCCCGCCCTGGTCGTCGCATCCATCAACATCACCTTCGGTCTGGTGGTGCTGATCCTGCTGGCGCAGAGCGACTGGGCGCTGATCCTGCTGGTCGCGCTGATCACCTTCTTCGTGCTGGCCTACCGGTCATACGCGAAATCACTGCGGCAGAACCGCACGCTCTCCGAGATCTACGCGTTGACCCGGGCGATCGCCGACACACCGCACGACGGGACGATCGTCGACGTACTGCTCAAGCGGGTCCGCGAGGTGCTGCAGTCCGAGTACGCCACCCTCTGGCTGCCGAAACAGGGGCGGTACCCCGAGGTGCTGCTGTCCGCGACCGCTGACGGACAGGGGCTGGTCGACACGGTAGGCGCCCCGGAATCGATCCGTGAACACGTCTTCGAGACCGGAAATTCCCTGGCTGTCGGCGCGAAATTCGGCGACGGCCCGTTCGACACCGCACTTCGGGAATGGGGTGCCAAGGACGCCGTCGTAGTGCCGCTGCGAGCCGGTTCCCTGGTGATCGGCTGCCTGGAGGTGTCCGGCCGGCTCGGGGACATTTCCCACTTCGGGCCCGGTGACCTGCGGCTACTGGAAGCGATCGCGGTGCACGCCGCGGTCGCCGTGGAGAACTCGCGCCTGGTCGACCGGCTGCGCTACGACGCGGCCCACGACGGCCTGACCCGGCTGGCCAACCGCCGCCGGCTGACCGCAGCGCTCGACGAGTCGGTGGCCATCCGGACCCCGGGTGAAGTGGTCGCCGTCCTGCTTTTCGACGTTGCCGGGCTGCGGCAGGTCAACGAGTCCCTCGGCCACGCGGCCGGGGACAAGGTCCTGGCCGAGGTCGCCCGGCGGCTGCGGGACCGCGCCCCGTCGGCCGCGCTGGTCGGCCGCAGCGGCGGAGACGAGTTCGTGGTCACCCTGCGGATGGAGGCTGCGGAGTACGCCGTACAGCTCGCGGTCGAGCTCCGTGACCAGATTCGCGACCAGATGGTCTTCGGCGCGTTGACCCTGGACGTCGACACCGTGGCCGGTGTCGCGGTGCACCCCGACCACGGCAGCGACGCCGCGACGCTGCTGCAGCGGGCGGACCTGGCCGCGACGGCGGCGAAGTCGGTGCCCGGCGGCGTCCAGCTGTTCAATCCGGCGTTGGAGTCCCGCTCGGTACGCCGGCTCGGTCTCGCCGGTGACCTGCGGGTCGCGCTCGATGAGATGCAGCTGGAGGTCTACTACCAGCCGAAGGTGACGCTGCACGGCCGCCGGCTGGTCGGGGTCGAGTGCCTGACCCGGTGGGAGCATCCGACGCACGGTTCGGTCTCGCCGGAGGACTTCGTCGCGGTCGCCGAACACACCGGCCAGCTCGGTCGGCTGACCGAGTTCGTGCTGCGCGAAGGGCTGCGCCGCAGCCGGGAGTGGAGCGTCGGTCAGCAGCCGTTGCCGGTGGCCGTCAACCTGTCCGCCCGTACCCTGACCGATCCGGAGTTTCCCGAGCTGGTCCGGACCCTGCTGGATGACGCGCAGGTCGCTCCGGAGCTGCTCACCCTGGAGATCGCCGAGGCCGGTGTGCTGGACGGTACGGACCGGCCGATGCCGACGCTGCGGCGCCTGCGTGACCTCGGGGTGCGGCTGTCCGTCGACGACTTCGGCACCGGCTACACCTCGCTGGCGCACCTGCGCCGGTTGCCGGTGCACGAGGTGAAGGTCGACCGGTCGTTCGTGCAGGGGATGGCGACCGATCCGGGGGACCTGGCGATCGTCAACGCCGTCGTGACGCTGTCCCAGCAGTTCGGCCTGACCGTGGTGGCCGAAGGGGTGGAGAGCGAACTGACCCTGGAACTGCTGCAGGACATCGGCTGCCAGGTCGGGCAGGGCTTCCTGTTCAGCCGTCCGTTGCCGTACGAGCGGCTGGCCGCCTGGTACGAGGCCCAGGCCGACCCGGAGAGCCTGCAGTCCAGCGAGGTTCGCCGGCTGCGGGCCGTGCCCTGAGCCCCGACCGGCAGCGCCTGATTCGCGATGGGCAGGGCCTCTGACCTGCGGCGGCGCAGACGGGCCAAGCTGATTTCACCTCGCGGTCGGGGCCGTGTACTCTTACCCGTGCGCATCCGCCCAGGCGGGTGGGTGTTCGGCCCCCTTAGCTCAGTCGGCAGAGCGTCTCCATGGTAAGGAGAAGGTCTACGGTTCGATTCCGTAAGGGGGCTCAGTGGGTTCCACTGGACCCGTCACGGCGGTGTAGCTCAGGTGGTAGAGCAAACGGCTCATAATCGTTGTGTCGCCGGTTCAAGTCCGGCCACCGCTACGGTCGGCTTCGCGGGTGAGGCCGGTGGTACGAAGTACGGGTGGGCGCCGCGGGCGCCCGCTTTGCATGTCCGCGCTGCCGCAGGCTACGCTGGCACGCTGTAGTTGTTCCGATAGCGAGGAAGGCACCCCGCCGTGGCCAAGGCGACCGACGTCCGTCCAAAGATCACTTTGGCGTGTGTGGAGTGCAAGGAGCGCAACTACATCACGCGGAAGAACCGCCGTAACGACCCGGACCGCATCGAGCTGAAGAAGTTCTGCCCCCGGGACGGCAAGCACACGCTGCACCGCGAGACCCGCTGACCATCGCCGTTCCGGGCGGCCCGCACGTCGTCCGGGCGCCGGCCAGCGGGTAGGTTGCTGCGCATGCCCATGGATCCGTCCTTAGTCGGTCGCAGTTACCCGCCCGGCGGTACGTACCTGGTGGGGCGGGAGAAGATCCGCGAGTTCGCCGCCGCCATCGGGGCCAGCGATGCCGTTCACCACGATCCGGACGTCGCCCGCAAAGCGGGCTATCCGGACGTGGTCGCGCCACCGACCTTCCCGGTGGCGGTCACCATGTCCTCGTCCGAGCGGGTGATCTCCGACCCCGATCTCGCGATCGACTACAGCCGGGTCGTGCACGGCGACCAGCGGTTCCGGTACGTCCGCCCAGTGGTCGCCGGCGACGAACTGGTGTGCACCGACACCATCGAGGAGATCATGTCCCGTAGTGGACATGACTTCCTGACCATCCGCACCGAGGTCGCCACCGCGGCGACCGGTGAACCGGTGGTCACCGTCTGGATGAAGCTGGTCGTCCGGGGGGAGGACTGAGATGGAGCTGACTCCGCAACGGTTCCGGGTCACCCGGGCCGACCTCGTCCGCTACGCCGGAGCCTCCGGCGACTTCAACCCCATCCACTGGAGCGACCGGTTCGCCACCGGGGTCGGCCTGCCAGGTGTCATCGCCCACGGCATGCTCACCATGGCGTTGGCCGGGCGCGCGGTGACGCAGTGGGCCGGATCGGCGGACGCGGTGGTCGAGTACTCGGTCCGGTTCACCCGCCCGGTGGTGGTCCCGGACGACGACGAAGGCACCGAGATCGAGGTGACCGGGGCGGTCAAGGGCACCACCGAGGACGGGTTGACCCGGATCGACGTCACGGCCGTCTGCGTCGGCGAGAAGGTGCTCAGCCAGGCCCGGGCACTGGTTCGTACCTCGCGCTGACGGCCGGTGGTACCGGTCCGGGTACGCGCGGTGCCGGTACCGGTTGGGAAAGTGGTGGCTCTACCCGTACACTGGTCCGCCGTGGGGCCTGTGACCCCTGTTCAGTCCTGCGTGGCCGTGCGCCTCGCGGGGTTGGGTGGGGTTGCCGACCCGCACAGGGGTGTAGCTCAATTGGCAGAGCAGCGGTCTCCAAAACCGCAGGCTGCAGGTTCAAGTCCTGTCACCCCTGCGCCCAAGGCCTGACCGACCCGGTGGGTCGGCTGCCGTCCCCGTTGGCGGCCGTCCCGCAAGGGGAATGGCCGACGTGCACGACGCAGCGCGTCTGACCTGGCGCGCGACCCGACCACCGCGACGGAGGGCGAGATGGCCGAGAGGAACCGGCGTGGCGATGACGCCGCGGACGACCGCCCCGAGGAGGAGTCGATCGACGAGACGTCGGTCGAGGACGAGGTCGACGACGACGAGCCGGCGGCACGGGGTGGTACGGCCACCCGGAGCAAGGCCAAGGCGGAGACGTCGGAGGGGCGACCGAAGGCGAAAGCCGGGGCCGGGGTGGGGTTTTTCGGGCGGATCATCCGGTTCGTCCGCGAAGTGGTCGCCGAGCTGCGTAAGGTCATCTGGCCGACTCGTAAGGAGTTGCTGACCTACACCGCCGTGGTGGTCGTGTTCATCGCGGTCATGTTGACCATCGTGGCCGGGCTGGACTTCGTGTTCGCCAAGGGTGTGCTGTGGGTATTCGGCAACCCCAGCTGATTCTGTGACGGAAGTGAGCAAGCGTGCCTGAGTACGACGAGACCGCCGGCGTCACCGACGACCAGTCGACGGTGGCCACGGCGGCGGCTGATGAGTCGGTTGAGGCCGCCAGCGCACCACCGGTCCCCACTGCCGGGGCGGACGAGTCCCCGGCTGACGCCAACGGTTCCGCCGTTGGGCCGGACAGTCCGGACAGTTCTGCGGCCGACGTCGCCGAACCCGCCGCTGCGGCCGACGACGAGGAGTTCGACCCGGTCGCCGAGCTGCGGCAGAAGCTGCGCTACGCGCCGGGTGACTGGTACGTGGTGCACTCGTACGCCGGCTACGAGAACAAGGTCAAGACCAACCTCGAGACCCGGATCACCAGCCTCGACATGGAGGAGTACATCTTCCAGGTCGAGGTGCCGACCCGGGAGGAGGTCGAGGTCAAGAACGGCAAGCGGCTCCAGGTGCAGAACAAGGTCTTCCCCGGCTACATCCTGGTCCGGATGGACCTCACCCCGGAGTCGTACTCCTGTGTGCGTAACACCCCGGGCGTCACCGGCTTCGTCGGGGCGACCGACCGGGCCGACCGGCCGGCGCCGTTGTCGCTCAACGAGGTGCTCAAGTGGCTCGTCCCGGCGGTAGCGGCCGAGCCCAAGAAGGCCAAGCCCGAGGTCAAGGTGCTGGACTTCGAGGTCGGCGACTCGGTCACCGTGACCGACGGCGCGTTCGCCTCGTTGCCGGCCACGATCAGCGAGATCAATGCCGACCAGCAGAAGCTGAAGGTGCTGGTGTCGATCTTCGGCCGGGAGACCCCGGTGGAGCTGAACTTCAACCAGGTTGCCAAGATCTGACTCCGGCTCAGCCGGGCCGGCGGGTCTTTCGGAGCCTGCGTAACCACCTGCTGCACCGACGGCGGCAACCCCAGCTGGGGTTGCCGCCGTCAGCTGCGCTAACCTAGAACGTCGGCCCTGGGCCGCGCCTGACCGTGCGCGCGTGTCGAGGGCTCGCCAGCCCGTGCCGGACGACGGCCAGTCGCCGGTGACGTCCCGCAGATCCGGTGCGGAACACCAGATCAAGCCCCAGGAAGTGACATGCCTCCGAAGAAGAAGCTCGTCAAGACGTTCACGCTGCAGTTGCCGGCGGGTCAGGCCACCCCGGCACCGCCGGTCGGTCCGGCGCTGGGTCAGCACGGCGTGAACATCATGGAGTTCTGCAAGACGTACAACGCGCAGACCGAATCCCAGCGGGGCGACATCGTGCCCGCTGAGATCAGCGTGTACGAGGACCGGTCCTTCACCTTCGTGCTGAAGACCCCGCCCGCTGCCCGGCTACTGCTCAAGGCCGCCGGGATCCAGAAGGGCTCGGGTGTGCCGCACACCACCAAGGTCGGCCAGGTGACCACCGCCCAGCTGCGGGAGATCGCCGAGAAGAAGATGGCCGACCTCAATGCGAACAGCATCGAGCAGGCGGAGAAGATCATCACCGGGACCGCCCGGTCGATGGGCATCACCGTCAAGGAGTGACCGTCCCGACCCGCGACTGCGGGTCGTAGCCGACCGACGTGGGAGGGCGCGCACGGCGTCGCCCGCCAGTGACCACAGGAGCCAGAGACAATGCAGCGCAGTAAGAACTACCGCAAGGCCACCGAGCAGATCGACCGGACGAAGCTGTACGCCCCGGCCGAGGCGGTGAAGTTGGCCAAGGAGACCAGCTCGGCGAAGTTCGACGCCACGGTCGAGGTCGCGATGCGCCTCGGCATCGACCCGCGTAAGGCGGACCAGATGGTCCGCGGCACGGTCAATCTGCCGCACGGTACGGGCAAGACGGCCCGGGTGATCGTCTTCGCCGCTGGGGCGAAGGCGGAGGAGGCCGTTGCCGCCGGCGCGGACGAGGTCGGCACCGACGAGCTGGTTGCCCGGATCCAGGGCGGCTGGCTGGACTTCGACGCGGCGATCGCCACTCCGGACCAGATGGCGAAGATCGGCCGGATCGCGCGGATCCTGGGCCCGCGCGGCCTGATGCCGAACCCGAAGACCGGCACGGTCACCATGGACGTGACCAAGGCCGTCTCGGACATCAAGGGCGGCAAGATCGCCTTCCGGGTGGACAAGCACTCCAACCTGCACCTGATCATCGGGAAGGCCTCGTTCGGCGAGGCCCAGTTGATCGAAAACTACGCGGCTGTCCTCGACGAGGTGCTGCGGGCCAAGCCGTCCGCGGCCAAGGGCAAGTACCTCAAGAAGGTCGTGCTGACCACCACCATGGGGCCGGGCGTGCCGGTGGACCCGAATGTGGTCAAGGACCTGCACGAGGCGACCAACGAAGGCTGAGCGGTCCAGTTCGACAGACGGTGGGGGCGGGATCTGACGGATCCCGCCCCCACCGTCTGTCGTGCGGATTTGGTGCCTGCCGCTGCGGTGCCGTAGGCTTGCCATATCCACACCCAAAGACCGCTGGTCACCGTGCCTCGGCACGGTTGAAGGTCCCGTTTCCACGGGCGGCCCGCGCAGGGGCGGAACGGACGATGAGTCATCGCCGTCAACTGACGGCTGTCTCGCCCCGTGCGCCCTGCGCCCGGGGCGTTTTTCGTGGGCGCGGGATCTTCACGGCCGGCTGGCGACCCGCCGGCCGTCCACCAGCCTGGAGCACCAGAGAGGAGGGACATGGCGGACAAGCCGGTTCGTGCCGACAAGGCGACCGCGGTCGCCGACCTGACCGAACGGTTCCGTGAATCGGGTGCCACGGTGCTCACCGAGTACCGGGGTCTCACCGTCGCCCAGCTGACCCAGCTGCGCCGTTCGCTGGGGCAGAGCGCGACCTACTCGGTGGCGAAGAACACCCTGGCCAAGCGGGCCGCGTCGGATGCGGGCATCGACGGACTCGACGAGCTGTTCACCGGTCCTACCGCGCTCACCTTCGTCTCCGGCGACGTGGTCGAGGCCGCGAAGGGCCTGCGCGACTTCGCCAAGGCCAACCCGATGCTGGTCATCAAGGGCGGGGTCTTCGAGGGGCGCGCGATCACCGCGACCGAGGTCAACAAGCTGGCCGACCTCGAGTCCCGCGAGGTGCTGCTGGCCAAGCTGGCCGGTGGCATGAAGGCGAACCTGAGCAAGGCTGCAGCCGTGCTGCAGGCCCCGCTGTCGAAGACCGCCCGCCTGGCGGCAGCGCTGCAGGACAAGCGCGAATCCGAGGGTACGCAGGCCTGACCCGCCAGCGCCCCGTCAACGTACTCAATTCGAAAGGAAGCCGACCATGGCGAAGCTCAGCACCGACGAGCTGCTCGACGCGTTCAAGGAGATGACGCTGATCGAGCTCTCGGAGTTCGTGAAGCAGTTCGAGGAGACCTTCGACGTGACCGCCGCCGCGCCGGTGGCCGTCGCGGCCGCTGGTGGCCCGGCCGCCGCACCGGCCGAGGCCGAGCCGGAGAAGGACGAGTTCGACGTCATCCTCGACGCGGACGGTGGCAAGAAGATCCAGGTCATCAAGGTGGTCCGGGAGCTGACCGGCCTCGGCCTCAAGGAGGCCAAGGACCTGGTCGAGGCCGCGCCGAAGGCGGTCCTGGAGAAGGCCAACAAGGAGACCGCCGACAAGGCCAAGGCCAAGCTGGAGGCGGAGGGCGCCAAGGTCACCCTCAAGTGACCTGACCCACACCGAGGTTGGTTGCGGGCGGCTATCCCCCACGGGGGTTGCCGCCCGTTTCCGTTCGCACACCCGGTGCGACTGCCCGATGATCAGGGCATTTCGCCCTTGGTCGGGTCGACGGGCTGCCCGCCCGGCCGGCAACCGGCTGACGTAGTGGGCGATCTCCCCGTACGACAGGCCTTGACGCGGCACGGACCGGCAGGCACGCTGACTACAGCAAGCTGTTTCATGGGCTTGCGACGGCCAAAGCTGGGTAATGGCACCAGCAGCGGGTCGCCGGATCGGGAGACCGGTCAGGGTCCCGGTGTTCGCCAGCCCCCACCAGGCTCCGTGGGAACGCCGCGTTCCGAGCGGTACGGAGGCACCGGTCCCGGTCGCCCCGACCAGCTCCGCGACGTCCTTCGGCGTCGGGCTGGACAGCGGTTAGCCGCTCGGCTACACTGCTAGTTTGCGCTGCCTTCCGACTTGCCTCGCGCCCGGAATGTCCGATCCTGGATATTTCGACCGAGGTTCTTTGGAGTGCGCGCGAAACAGCCGTCTGCAGCACCGGTCCTCGGAAGGACGCATCTTGGCAGCTTCCCGCCCTGCGAAGACCAGTCGTACGTCGAGCGCTTTCGCTCCTCGCCGAATCTCATTCGGCCGGATCACCGAACACCTCGAGGTCCCCAACCTTCTCTCCATCCAGACCGAGTCCTTCGACTGGCTGGTGGGCAACGAGGCTTGGCAGGGCCGGTCGGCTGACGACCCGCACGCACGATCCGGCCTCGCGGAGATCCTCGACGAGATCAGTCCCATTGAGGACTTTTCCGGCACCATGTCGCTTTCCTTCTCCAGCCCGCGCTTCGACGAGGTCAAGGCCTCGATCGAGGAGTGCAAGGAGAAGGACCTCACCTACTGCGCACCGCTCTTCGTCACCGCGGAGTTCACCAACAACACCACCGGCGAGATCAAGAGCCAGACGGTGTTCATGGGTGACTTCCCGATGATGACGCCGAAGGGCACCTTCATCATCAACGGCACCGAGCGCGTGGTGGTCAGCCAGCTCGTCCGGTCCCCGGGCGTGTACTTCGACAAGCAGCCGGACAAGACCTCCGACCGCGACCTGTCCAGTGTCAAGGTGATCCCTAGCCGGGGTGCCTGGCTGGAGTTCGACATCGACAAGCGCGACACCGTCGGTGTCCGCATCGACCGTAAGCGGCGTCAGGCCGTCACCGTCCTGCTCAAGGCCATCGGTTGGTCCGCCGACCGGATCCGGGAGCGGTTCGGCTGGTCCGAGCTGATGATGACCACCCTGGAGAAGGACCACATCGCCGGGGTGGACGAGGCGCTGCTCGACATCTACCGCAAGCTCCGTCCCGGTGAGCCGCCGACCCGCGAGAACGCGCAGACGCTGCTCGACAACCTGTTCTTCAACCCCAAGCGGTACGACGTCGCCAAGGTCGGCCGGTACAAGTTCAACAAGAAGCTCAACCTCGACGTCCCGATCAACTCGGGGACGCTCACCGAGGACGACATCGTCGCCACCGTCGAGTACCTCTGCCGGCTGCACGCCGGTGAGGAGGGCTACGAAGCCGACGACATCGACCACTTCGGCAACCGGCGGCTGCGTACCGTCGGCGAGCTGATCCAGAACCAGGTACGGGTCGGCCTGTCCCGGATGGAGCGGGTCGTCCGCGAGCGGATGACGACGCAGGATGTCGAGGCCATCACGCCGCAGACCCTGATCAACATCCGCCCGGTGGTGGCGGCGATCAAGGAGTTCTTCGGCACCTCGCAGCTGTCCCAGTTCATGGACCAGACCAACCCGCTGGCCGGGTTGACCCACCGCCGGCGGCTCAGCGCGCTCGGCCCGGGTGGTCTGTCCCGGGAGCGGGCCGGCTTCGAGGTCCGTGACGTGCACCCGTCGCACTACGGCCGGATGTGCCCGATCGAGACCCCGGAAGGCCCGAACATCGGTCTGATCGGGGCGTTGTCCACCTTCGGGCGGGTCAACCCGTTCGGCTTCATCGAGACCCCGTACCGCAAGGTCATCGACGGCCGGGTCACCGACCAGATCGACTACCTGACCGCGGACGAGGAGGACCGGTTCGTCAAGGCGCAGGCCAACGCGCCGCTGATGGCCGACGGCACCTTCGCCGAGGACCGGGTCCTGGTCCGACGCAAGGGCGGTGAGGTCGACTTCGTCCCGCCGGCGGCCGTCGACTACATGGACGTCTCACCGCGGCAGATGGTCTCCGTCGCCACCGCGATGATCCCGTTCCTGGAGCACGACGACGCCAACCGGGCGCTGATGGGCGCGAACATGCAGCGCCAGGCGGTGCCGCTGGTCAAGGCGGAGTCTCCGCTGGTCGGCACCGGCATGGAGTACCGCGCCGCGGTCGACGCCGGTGACGTGGTGATCGCCGAGTCCGGCGGTGTGGTCGAGGACCTGTGCGCCGACTACGTCACCGTGCACCAGGACGACGGCCACCGCCGGACCTACCTGCTGCACAAGTTCCGTCGCTCGAACGCCGGCTCCTGCGTCAACCAGAAGCCGACCGTCTTCGAGGGTGACCGGGTCGAGGCCGGCCAGGTCATCGCGGACGGCCCGTGCACCGACGACGGCGAGATGGCCCTCGGCCGCAACCTGCTCGTGGCGTTCATGCCGTGGGAGGGTTACAACTACGAGGACGCCATCATCCTGTCCCAGCGGCTGGTGCAGCAGGACGTGCTCACCTCGATCCACATCGAGGAGCACGAGGTCGACGCCCGGGACACCAAGCTCGGCCCCGAGGAGATCACCCGCGACATCCCGAACGTCAGCGAGGAGATGCTCGCCGACCTCGACGAGCGCGGCATCATCCGGATCGGTGCCGAGGTGGTCCCCGGTGACATCCTGGTCGGCAAGGTCACCCCGAAGGGCGAGACCGAGCTGACCCCGGAGGAGCGGCTGCTGCGGGCGATCTTCGGCGAGAAGGCCCGGGAGGTCCGGGACACCTCGCTGAAGGTGCCGCACGGCGAGACCGGCACGGTGATCGGCGTACGGACCTTCTCCCGCGACGACGGCGACGAGTTGCCGCCCGGCGTCAACGAGCTGGTCCGGGTCTACGTCGCGCAGAAGCGGAAGATCCAGGACGGCGACAAGCTTGCCGGCCGGCACGGCAACAAGGGCGTCATCTCCAAGATCCTGCCGGTCGAGGACATGCCGTTCCTCTCCGACGGCACCCCGGTCGACATCGTGCTCAACCCGCTCGGTGTGCCGGGCCGGATGAACATCGGCCAGATCCTGGAGACCCACCTCGGGTGGGTGGCCAAGACCGGGTGGAAGGTCGAGGGCGACGACGCCGAGTGGAAGGCCGCGCTGCGCGCCATCGGCTCGGACGACGCCGAGCCGGACACCAACGTCGCGACCCCGGTCTTCGACGGTGTCCGCGAGGAGGAGATCACCGGCCTGCTGGGCAGCACCCTGCCCAACCGGGACGGCGTGCAGCTGATCGGCAGCTCGGGTAAGGCCCAGCTGTTCGACGGGCGCTCCGGTGAGCCGCTGCCGGACGCGATCGCGGTCGGCTACATCTACATCCTCAAGCTCAACCACCTGGTGGACGACAAGATCCACGCGCGGTCGACCGGCCCGTACTCCATGATCACCCAGCAGCCGCTCGGCGGTAAGGCACAGTTCGGCGGCCAGCGCTTCGGTGAGATGGAGTGCTGGGCGATGCAGGCCTACGGCGCCGCCTACGCCCTGCAGGAGCTGCTCACCATCAAGTCGGACGACGTCCTGGGCCGGGTCAAGGTCTACGAGGCGATCGTCAAGGGCGAGAACATCCCCGAGCCGGGCATCCCGGAGTCGTTCAAGGTGCTGCTCAAGGAGCTGCAGTCGCTGTGCCTCAACGTCGAGGTGCTGTCCAGCGACGGCGTGGCCCTGGAGATGCGCGAGACCGACGACGAGGTGTTCCGGGCCGCGGAGGAACTCGGTATCGACCTGTCCCGGCGGGAGCCGAGCTCGGTCGAGGAAGTGTGAGGCGCGGTCGGCGGCCCTGACCCCAGGGCCGCCGACCGGGGCCCGTGAACCAGCAGTAGCGACGACGACATAGGGGACACGAAACGTGCTCGACGTCAACTTCTTCGACGAGTTGCGCATCGGTCTCGCCACCGCCGACGACATTCGTCAGTGGTCCCACGGCGAGGTCAAGAAGCCCGAGACGATCAACTACCGCACCCTCAAGCCGGAGAAGGACGGGCTCTTCTGCGAGAAGATCTTTGGCCCGCAGCGGGACTGGGAGTGCTACTGCGGCAAGTACAAGCGCGTCCGCTTCAAGGGCATCATCTGTGAGCGGTGCGGCGTCGAGGTGACCAGATCCAAGGTCCGTCGGGAGCGGATGGGGCACATCGAGCTCGCCGCTCCGGTCACTCACATCTGGTACTTCAAGGGCGTCCCGAGCCGGCTCGGCTACCTGCTCGACCTGGCGCCGAAGGACCTGGAAAAGATCATCTACTTCGCGTCGTACGTGGTGACCGGGGTGGACGCCGAGGCGCGCCACCGCGACATGTCGACGATCGAGAACGAGATCTTTGCGGAGAAGCGCCAGTCGGAGAACAGCCGCGACTCGGAGATCGAGAAGCGGGCCGCCAAGCTGGAGGCCGACCTGGCCGAGCTGGAGGCCGAGGGCGCCAAGGCCGACGTACGCCGCAAGGTCAAGGAGTCCGGCGAGCGGGAGATGCGCCAGATTCGCGACCGGGCGCAGCGGGAGATCGACCGGCTCGACGAGGTGCTCGACACCTTCCGGAAGCTGGAGCCGAAGCAGCTGGTCACCGACGAGCTGCTGTACCGGGAGCTGCGCGACCGGTTCGGTGAGTACTTCACCGGCGGGATGGGCGCCGAGGCGATCAAGACCCTGCTGCAGCACATGGACCTGGACGCCGAGGCGGACAACCTGCGGGAGATCATCCGCAGCGGCAAGGGCCAGCGCAAGATCCGGGCCTTGAAGCGGCTCAAGGTTGTCGCCGCGTTCCTCAGCACCCGGAACTCGCCCGGGGGCATGGTCCTGGACTGCGTACCGGTGATCCCGCCGGACCTGCGCCCGATGGTGCAGCTCGACGGTGGCCGGTTCGCCACCAGCGACCTCAACGACCTGTACCGCCGGGTGATCAACCGGAACAACCGGCTCAAGCGGCTGATCGACCTGGGCGCACCGGAAATCATCGTCAACAACGAGAAGCGGATGCTGCAGGAGGCCGTCGACGCGCTGTTCGACAACGGCCGCCGCGGTCGGCCGGTGACCGGCCCGGGTAACCGGCCGCTGAAGTCGCTGTCCGACATGCTCAAGGGCAAGCAGGGCCGGTTCCGGCAGAACCTGCTCGGCAAGCGGGTCGACTACTCCGGCCGGTCGGTCATCGTCGTCGGTCCGAAGCTGAAGCTGCACCAGTGTGGTCTGCCCAAGCAGATGGCGCTGGAGCTGTTCAAGCCGTTCGTGATGAAGCGGCTGGTCGACCTGAACCATGCGCAGAACATCAAGTCCGCCAAGCGAATGGTCGAGCGGCAGCGGCCGGTGGTGTGGGACGTGCTCGAAGAGGTCATCTCCGAGCACCCGGTGCTGCTCAACCGGGCGCCGACCCTGCACCGGCTGGGCATCCAGGCGTTCGAGCCGCAGCTGGTCGAGGGCAAGGCGATCCAGATCCACCCGTTGGTCTGCACCGCCTTCAACGCCGACTTCGACGGTGACCAGATGGCGGTGCACGTACCGCTGTCGGCCGAGGCGCAGGCCGAGGCCCGGATCCTGATGCTGTCGTCGAACAACATCCTCAAGCCGTCCGACGGCAAGCCGGTGACCATGCCCACCCAGGACATGATCATTGGGCTGTACCACCTCACCCACCGGACCGAAGGTCTGACCGGTGAGGGTCGGGTGTTCAGCTCGGACGCCGAGGCCCGGATGGCGTTCGACAACGGCGAACTGCACCTGCAGTCGCCGGTCCGAATCCGGCTGCACGGCGTGGTCGAGGTCGACAACGGTGCCGGCGCGTCGCGTTGGGTAGCACCTGAGGATTGGCAGCCGGGTACGCCGCTGATCGTCGACACCACCCTCGGCCGGGTGCTGTTCAACGAGGTCATGCCGGTCGGCTACCGGTTCGTCAACTACGAGGTCCGCAAGAGCCAGCTGTCGGCGATCGTCAACGACCTGGCCGAGCGGTTCCCGAAGGTGGCCCTCGCGGCGACCCTGGACGGGCTCAAGGAGGCCGGCTACCACTGGGCCACCTGGTCCGGCGTGACCATCGGCATGCAGGACGTCGTCGCGCCGCCGCACAAGCAGGAGACCCTGGAGCGGTACGAGGCGGAGGCTGCCCGGATCGACAAGCAGTACCAGCGCGGTCTGATGACCGGCGAGGAACGACGCGGTGAGCTGATCGAAATCTGGACCAAGGCGACCAACGAGATCGCCAAGGATCTGGAGACCTCGCTGCCGCACGAGAACCCGCTGTGGAAGATGATCCACTCTGGCGCTCGAGGCAACCTGCTGCAGCTACGGCAGATCGCGGCGATCCGTGGTCTGGTGGCCAACCCGAAGGGCGAGATCATCCCGCGGCCGATCAAGTCGAGCTACCGGGAGGGTCTGTCGGTACTGGAGTACTTCATCTCCACCCACGGTGCCCGTAAGGGTCTGGCCGACACCGCGCTGCGGACCGCCGACTCCGGTTACCTGACCCGTCGACTGGTCGACGTGTCGCAGGACGTCATCATCCGCGAGGAGGACTGCGGCACCGACCGGGCGATCACCATGCAGGTCGGTGAGCGGCTCGACGGCAAGCTGGTGGTGCACGAGTTCGCCGAGACCGGCGTGCACGCCCGTACCCTCGCCGAGGACATCAAGGGCGCCGACGGCGAGGTCGTGGTCGAGCGCGGCGCGGACCTCAACTCGATCCTGGTGGACAAGCTGGTCGCTGCCGGGGTGGAGAACGTGCGGGTACGCAGCGTGCTCACCTGCGAATCCAAGCTGGGTGTCTGCGGCGCCTGCTACGGGCGTTCGCTGCCCACCGGCAAGACGGTGGACATCGGCGAGGCGGTCGGCATCATCGCCGCCCAGTCGATCGGTGAGCCGGGTACCCAGCTGACGATGCGGACCTTCCACACCGGTGGTGTCGCCGGTGAGGACATCACCCAGGGTCTGCCCCGGGTGCAGGAGATCTTTGAAGCCCGGGTGCCGAAGGGCAAGGCGCCGATCGCCGACACCCCGGGCCGGGTGCGGATCGAGGACGGCGAACGGTCCCGGAAGATTGTCGTCATCCCGGACGACGGCAGCGACGAGATCGTCCACGACAAGGTATCCAAGCGGGTCCGGCTGCGGGTGCACGACGGTGACCACGTCACCGTCGGCGAGAAGCTCACCGAGGGCACCATCGATCCGCACGAACTGCTGCGGATCCTCGGCCCGCGGGCGGTCCAGGTCCACCTGACCCAGGAGGTCCAGGAGGTCTACCGCTCGCAGGGTGTGCTGATCCACGACAAGCACATCGAGATCATCATCCGGCAGATGCTCAAGCGGGTGACGGTCATCGACTCCGGCGGCACCGAACTGCTGCCCGGCGTGCTCGTCGACCGCGCCGTCTTCGAGTCGGAGAACCGCCGACTCGTCTCCGAAGGCGGCGAGCCCGCCGCCGGTCGGCCGATGCTGATGGGCATCACCAAGGCGTCGCTGGCCACCGACTCCTGGCTCTCGGCGGCCTCCTTCCAGGAGACCACCCGGGTGCTGACCGACGCGGCGATCAACGCCCGCAGCGACTCGCTGATCGGCCTCAAGGAGAACGTGATCATCGGTAAGCTCATCCCGGCCGGTACCGGCATCAGCAAGTACCGCAACATCCGGGTCGAGCCGACCGAGGAAGCGAAGGCGAAGGTCTACTCGATGACCGGCTACCCGGAGACCGACTACGGGTTCGGGCCGGCCAGCGGTCAGGCCGTACCGCTGGACGACTTTGATTTCGGTTCCTACCGCTGATCAACGGCTGGTACGACTGTCCGGGCGCCTGCCCCGCCGCGACCGCGGCGGGGCAGGCGCCTTCAGCTTGTAGGCTGGCACCGTGCAGGTGACCCCGGTGCCCCAGGCCGTGCACCCGACGCCACGGCATCCGGCGGACCCCGACCCGGTGCGGTCCACCAAGGCCGGAGCTGTCTTCGCGCTCGGGTTGGTCGCGGCGCTCACCGGGCTGCTGGTCGGCGGCGTGGTGCCGGCCGTGGTGGCGCTGCTGCTGGCCAACCAGGCACGCCGGGAGGCGTACTCGTCGCGGGGTTACCTGACCGGGACGGGCTGGCTGCGCCGCGGCGAACGCCTGGCCTGGACGGGCCTGCTCCTTGCCGCGGTGACGCTGACCCTGGCGCTGGTGTTCGGCATCTTCGACTGGGCCACCGGTCCGGTCGGGCAGGACTTCGACCCCGGCATCGACTGACCGCAGCGGCACCGGGCCGGCCCGGGCGACCGGGCCGAGTCACCGGCTGGTCACGGACGACCGGCTGGGCCGGCCGCAGGACGAGGAGGAACGCAGGTGACCCAGCCCTCGGGGTACGGGACCGCAGTGCCACCGGCCGGGCCGCCGCCCGGTGCCCGACCGGTGGCCCCGCCACCGCCGGAGGGACGGCTGTCCCCACGGCGGGTGGAGCAGGTGCCCGGCACGAGTTTCGGGCTGGTGCATCTGGAGGTGCCGCCGGTGGTGTCCGGGCTGGCGGTGACGTCGTTGATCGCCGGCGTCATCTCGGTGCTGGTCTCGCTGACCGTCGGCTGCCTGGGCGTGGCCGGCGCGGACGGTGGCTGGGGCGGCTGGGCCGCCGGGGCGTTCACCCTGCTCGGCGTCGCCTTCGGAGGGGCGGCCGTCGGCCTGGGCCTGCTCGGTCTGCGCCAGGTCCGGCAGACCGCGCCACCGCCGGCGGTGCGGTTCACCGGCCGCGGTTTGGCGATCGCCGGGATCAGTTGCGGCGGGGTGGGGCTGGCGGTGACCCTGTTCAGCTTTGCCGTCGCGCTCCTGCTGGTCGCCGGCTGACATTCGCCGGATGCATCCGGCCAGTGCCCAGTACGCCGCCCGTCGGGCCGACGGCCGGGCGAACCGGTACACTTGGTGACCGGAGCGGTCCGCTGCGGGCGGAGCAGACAGACGGCCGATCCGAGGTCCGGGGTTCGGGTTCCGCGATTGCGGGGCCGGGGTCAGGAGTTCGGTGCCGCCGTTTTGACCTGCGCGCGCGTGGTGGGTACTCTACCCTCTTGTGCCCGGCCTGCCCGGGCAAGTCGTGCGTGCGCCCGATCCAGCCGATGGTCATCGAGCAGCGCAACGGCGGAGTGCAGATCCCGGTGGTTGACAGCTGACGGCCGGGGTCCGTGTGCGGGCGACACGCCCGACCGCGGGTGCCGGTGCCCTGGCGGGTGGCCGGTCGGAGTGTAGGAGAGTCGGCCTGCGGGGCGGCTGAGGAAAAGTGCGGCCGCCTGTGTGGCCGGAGGGAGCAAAGGAACCCGGTGCCAACGATCCAGCAGCTGGTCCGTAAGGGCCGCCAGGACAAGACGAGCAAGACCAAGACGCCGGCGCTCAAGGGCAGCCCGCAGCGTCGTGGCGTGTGCACCCGTGTGTACACCACCACCCCCAAGAAGCCGAACTCCGCGCTGCGCAAGGTCGCTCGGGTGAAGCTGAGCAGCCAGATCGAGGTGACCGCCTACATCCCCGGCGTCGGCCACAACCTGCAGGAGCACTCCATCGTGCTGGTGCGCGGCGGCCGGGTGAAGGACCTCCCGGGCGTCCGCTACAAGATCGTCCGCGGTTCGCTGGACACCCAGGGTGTCCGTAACCGCAAGCAGGCTCGCAGCCGCTACGGCGCGAAGAAGGAGAAGAGCTGAGATGCCGCGTAAGGGCCCTGCTCCGCGTCGCCCCCTGGTCGCGGACCCGGTGTACAACTCCCCGCTGGTGACCCAGCTGGTCAACAAGATCCTGCTGCGGGGCAAGCGTCAGCTAGCCGAGCGGATCGTCTACGGCGCCCTGGAGGGCTGCCGGGAGAAGTCCGGTACCGACCCGGTCGTCACCCTCAAGCGCGCCATGGACAACGTGAAGCCGACCCTGGAGGTCCGTAGCCGCCGGGTCGGTGGCGCGACGTACCAGGTGCCGGTCGAGGTTCGCCCGTCCCGGGCGACCACCCTCGGGCTGCGCTGGCTCGTCCAGTACTCCAAGGCCCGCCGGGAGAAGACGATGATCGAGCGGCTGATGAACGAGCTGCTGGACGCGAGCAACGGTCTCGGCGCGGCGGTCAAGCGCCGCGAGGACACCCACAAGATGGCGGAGTCCAACAAGGCCTTCGCCCACTACCGCTGGTAGGCCGCTGTCATGCCCGCCGGCATAGCCGCGCAGACACAGTCGACGACGAGACGAAGTAGGGATTGAAGTGGCCGCCGTAGACGCGCTCGCCAAGGTACGCAACATCGGCATCATGGCGCACATCGATGCCGGTAAGACCACCACCACTGAGCGGATCCTGTTCTACACCGGTATCACGTACAAGATCGGTGAGGTCCACGAGGGCGCTGCCGTCATGGACTGGATGGAACAGGAGCAGGAGCGGGGCATCACCATCACCTCCGCCGCCACCAAGTGCGAGTGGAAGGGCCACACGATCCAGATCATCGACACGCCGGGCCACGTCGACTTCACGGTCGAGGTCGAGCGGTCGTTGCGGGTGCTCGATGGTGCGGTCGCGGTCTACGACGGCGTGGCCGGTGTGGAGCCGCAGACCGAGAACGTGTGGCGGCAGGCGGACAAGTACAAGGTCCCCCGGATGTGCTTCGTCAACAAGCTCGACCGGACCGGGGCCGACTTCTTCCGCTGCGTGCAGATGATGGTGGACCGGCTCAACGCCACCCCGCTGGTGCTGCAGATTCCGATCGGCCTCGAGAGCGGTCACATCGGCGTCGTCGACCTGGTCGAGATGCGGGCGCTCACCTGGCGTGGCGAGACGATGAAGGGCGAGGACTACGCGGTCGAGGAGATTCCGGCCGACCTCGCCGACTCGGCCGCCGAGTGGCGGGAGAAGCTGCTGGAGACCCTCGCCGACGTGGACGACTCCATCATGGAGAAGTACCTCGAGGGTGAGGAGCTGTCGGTCGAGGAGGTCAAGGCGGCGATTCGCCGGGCCACCCTCGCGGACAAGGGCAACCCGGTGCTGTGCGGCTCGGCGTTCAAGAACAAGGGCGTCCAGCCGATGCTGGACGCGGTGGTCGACTACCTGCCGTCGCCGCTGGACGTGCCAGCGATCGAGGGCACCGCCACGGACGGCGAGACGCCGATGCTGCGCAAGCCGTCGACCACCGAGCCGTTCTCCGGCCTCGCGTTCAAGATCCAGACCGACCGGCACCTCGGCAAGCTGACCTACGTACGGGTCTACTCCGGCACGCTGGACTCCGGGTCCCAGGTGATCAACTCCACCAAGGACCGCAAGGAGCGGATCGGCAAGATCTACCAGATGCACGCGAACAAGCGTGAGGAGCGGGCGACCGCGATCGCCGGCGACATCATCGCCGTCCAGGGCCTGAAGCAGACCACCACCGGCGACACCCTGTCCGATCCGGCGAACCCGGTCATCCTGGAGTCGATGACGTTCCCGGAGCCGGTCATCGAGGTGGCGATCGAGCCCAAGACAAAGGCCGACCAGGAGAAGCTCTCCACCGCGATCCAGCGGCTGGCCGAGGAGGACCCGACCTTCCGCGTCAAGAACGACGAGGAGACCGGGCAGACGGTCATCGCCGGCATGGGCGAGCTGCACCTGGACATCCTGGTCGACCGGATGCGCCGCGAGTTCAACGTCGAGGCCAACATCGGCAAGCCGCAGGTGGCGTACCGGGAGACCATCCGCCGGAAGGTGGAGAAGGTCGAGTACACCCACAAGAAGCAGACCGGTGGTTCCGGCCAGTACGCTCGGGTGATCATCAGTCTGGAGCCGCTGCCGCTGGACAACGAGGCGCCGACCTACGAGTTCGCCAACGCGGTTACCGGTGGCCGGGTGCCGCGGGAGTTCATCCCGTCGGTCGACGCCGGTGCCCAGGACGCCATGCAGTACGGCATCCTCGCCGGCTTCCCGCTGGTCGGGGTCAAGCTGACCCTGGTCGACGGGCAGTACCACGAGGTCGACTCGTCCGAGATGGCGTTCAAGATCGCCGGCTCGATGGCGCTCAAGGAGGCCGCCCGTCGGGCGGATCCGGCGCTGCTCGAGCCGATGATGGCCGTTGAGGTCACCTCTCCCGAGGAGAACATGGGTGACGTCATCGGCGACCTCAACTCCCGGCGTGGCATCATCCAGGCGATGGAGGAGCGCGGCGGAGCCCGCGTCGTCCGTGCCCTGGTGCCACTGTCGGAGATGTTCGGCTACGTCGGCGACCTGCGGTCGAAGACCCAGGGCCGGGCGAGCTACAGCATGCAGTTCGACTCCTACGCCGAAGTGCCGCAGAGCGTGGCAAAGGAGATCATCGCGAAGGCGACGGGCGAGTAACAGGTCGGGGAGTTGACCCTCCCCGGCCCGTCTCGGGCGAACTGCATACCGGGCCTGAAGGCGTGACCGCCGCAAGACCCGAGCACTTCCCGGTCGCCGACACCGGACCGGAAAGGCTGTCGACAGAGTCCTAAGCGCCGAACGGCGCGCCGGGCGTACGAACCAAGAAGTCCACAGGAGGACACCAGTGGCGAAGGCGAAGTTCGAGCGGACTAAGCCGCACGTCAACATCGGCACCATTGGTCACATCGACCACGGTAAGACGACGCTGACGGCGGCCATCACCAAGGTCCTGCACGACAGGATGCCGGACCTCAACCCGTACACGCCGTTCGACGAGATCGACAAGGCGCCGGAGGAGAAGGCCCGCGGCATCACGATCTCGATCGCGCACGTCGAGTACCAGACCGAGGCGCGGCACTACGCGCACGTCGACTGCCCCGGGCACGCCGACTACATCAAGAACATGATCACCGGTGCCGCGCAGATGGACGGCGCGATCCTGGTGGTCGCGGCGACCGACGGCCCGATGCCGCAGACCCGCGAGCACGTGCTGCTGGCCCGTCAGGTCGGCGTCCCGTACATCGTCGTGGCGCTCAACAAGAGCGACATGGTCGACGACGAGGAGCTGCTCGAGCTGGTCGAGCTCGAGGTCCGTGAGCTGCTGTCGGCCCAGGAGTACCCGGGCGACGACCTGCCGGTGGTTCGGGTCTCCGCGCTGAAGGCGCTGGAGGGCGACCAGGAGTGGTCCGACAAGCTCATGGAGCTGATGAACGCGGTCGACACCGCGATCCCGCAGCCTGAGCGGGAGACCGAGAAGCCGTTCCTGATGCCGATCGAGGACGTCTTCACGATCACCGGTCGGGGCACCGTGGTGACCGGTCGCGCCGAGCGTGGCGTGCTCAAGCCGAACGAGGAGGTGGAGATCGTCGGCATCCGTGAGAAGTCGATGAAGACCACCTGCACCGGTATCGAGATGTTCCGCAAGCTGCTCGACGAGGCGCGGGCCGGTGAGAACGTCGGTCTGCTGCTGCGTGGTATCAAGCGCGAGGACGTCGAGCGCGGCATGGTGGTCATCAAGCCGGGTACCACCACCCCGCACACGGAGTTCGAGGCGACGGTCTACATCCTCTCCAAGGAGGAGGGCGGCCGGCACACCCCGTTCTTCCAGAACTACCGTCCGCAGTTCTACTTCCGGACCACCGACGTGACCGGCGTGGTCACGCTGCCGGAAGGCACCGAGATGGTCATGCCCGGTGACAACACCTCGATGAGCGTGAAGCTGATCCAGCCGATCGCCATGGAGGAGAACCTCAAGTTCGCGATCCGGGAGGGTGGCCGCACCGTCGGCGCCGGCCGGGTCACCAAGATCATCAAGTGAACTGGTAACCCGATTGGCCTTGCCGTACCTCGGTACGGCATACTAGTCAGGTTGCGTCCGCGTAGGGTGGCTGGCTGCCCGGCAGTCAGCCACCCTCGCACGGCGTCCGGGGCAGATTCGCCGCGGCACCCGCACTGTTCGGCAGCGTACGGCTTCGCCGTTTCGCCGACCGGGGTGGCGATGCCGCTGGCCTGGCCCGGTGCCCAAGACCTCAGCGGTGGGGATCGTCTCCGCGTGGGGCCAGATAGCTCCGGAGTCCCGGGGCGGAGCCTGGTCAGCGGTTGCGACACGCCCGACCGCGGGGGTCGGACACCGAAATGAAACGGCAGCGCCGGGGTCCGACCGGCGGCATCCGCTCCGGCGAGCGGGCTCCATTGCGGGCGGAGAGAGAAGGAACAGAAGCCACCATGGCGGGACAAAAGATCCGCATCCGGCTCAAGGCCTATGACCACGAGGTCGTGGACTCCTCGGCGCGGAAGATCGTCGAGACGGTGACGCGCACCGGCGCTCAGGTCGCAGGCCCGGTGCCGCTGCCCACTGAGATCAACCGTTTCTGCGTCATCCGTTCGCCGCACAAGTACAAGGACTCGCGCGAGCACTTCGAGATGCGCACGCACAAGCGTCTGATCGACATCATCGACCCGACTCCGAAGACGGTCGATTCGCTGATGCGCCTCGACCTGCCGGCTGGCGTCGACATCGAGATCAAGCTGTAGGGACCGGACAATGGACAGGCAAGTGAAGGGCATCCTGGGCGCCAAGCTCGGCATGACCCAGGTCTGGGACAACAACCGGGTCGTCCCGGTGACGGTGGTGCAGGCCGGCCCGTGTGTGGTGACCCAGGTGCGGACCGCCGACAAGGACGGTTACGCCGCGGTCCAGCTCGCGTTCGGCGCGGTCGACCCACGCAAGGTGAACAAGCCGGAATCCGGTCACTTCGCCAAGTCCGGCGTGGCACCGCGGCGGCACCTGGTCGAGCTGCGCACCACGGACGCCAGCGAGTACGAGCTGGGCCAGGAAATCACCGTCGAGACCTTCGAGCCGGGTGCCCGGGTCGACGTCACCGGCCGGACCAAGGGCAAGGGCTTCGCCGGTGTCATGAAGCGGCACGGCTTCCACGGCCTGCGGGCCAGCCACGGTGTCGAGCGCAAGCACCGCTCGCCCGGCTCGATCGGCGCCTGCGCTACCCCGGGTCGCGTTTTCAAGGGCGTCAGGATGGCCGGCCGCATGGGCAGCGTGCGCTACACCGTGCAAAACCTCACCGTGCAGGCGGTCGACCCGGAGAGCAACCTGCTGCTCGTCAAGGGCGCGATCCCGGGCCCGGCGGGCGCGCTGATCCTGGTCCGCAGCGCGGCGAAGGCGCAGGCGAAGAAGGGCGGTGCCGCCAAATGACCACCGTTGACGTGATCAACCCCGAGGGTGCCAAGAGCGGCACCGTCGACCTGCCGGGCGAGGTCTTCGACGTACAGGCCAACATCGCCCTGATGCACCAGGTCGTGGTCGGCCAGCTCGCCGCCGCGCGGCAGGGTACCCACAAGACCAAGACCCGCGGCGAGGTCGCCGGCGGCGGCAAGAAGCCGTACAAGCAGAAGGGCACCGGCCGGGCCCGGCAGGGCTCGATCCGCGCGCCGCAGTTCGCCGGCGGTGGCGTGGTGCACGGCCCGGTGCCGCGTGACTACAGCCAGCGGACCCCCAAGAAGATGAAGGCCGCCGCGCTGCGCGGCGCCCTCTCCGACCGGGCGCGGGCCGGGCAGCTGCACGTCGTGGAGGCGTTCGTCACCGGTGAAAAGCCGTCGACCAAGAGCGCCCTCGCCACGCTGCGCAAGGTCAGCTCCGCCAAGCGGGTGCTGGTCGTGCTGAGCGCGACCGACGAGCTCAACTGGCTGTCGCTGCGCAACCTGCGCAACAGCGAGCCGCTGGTGCACCTCATCGAGGTGGGGCAGCTCAACACGTACGACGTGCTGGTCGCCGACGACGTGGTCTTCACCAAGGGAGCTCTCGACGAGTTCCTCGGTGTTCCGGCGCAGACCGAGGAGGGCGACAAGTGAGCACGATTGCCGACCCGCGCGACATCATCGTGGCGCCGGTGGTCTCGGAGAAGAGCTACGCCGAGCTCAACCGGAACTGGTACACGTTCCTGGTCCACCCGGACGCCAACAAGACCCAGATCAAGATCGCGATCCAGCAGATCTTCGACGTCCGGGTGCTGACCGTGAACACGCTCAACCGCGAAGGCAAGCGCAAGCGCACCCGGACCGGCTTCGGTCAGCGCAAGGCGACCAAGCGGGCGATGGTGAAGCTGGCCGACGGTGACCGTATCGAGGCCTTCGGCGGCCCGGTCAGCTGAGGGGTGTAGACAATGCCAATCCGTAAGTACAAGCCGACGACGCCGGGCCGCCGTGGTTCGTCCGTCGCCGACTTCGCCGAGATCACCCGGTCCACGCCGGAGAAGTCGCTGCTGGTGCCGCTGCCCAAGAAGGGCGGTCGGAACACGCACGGCCGGATCACCGCCCGGCACCACGGCGGTGGCCACAAGCGCCAGTACCGGCTGATCGACTTCAAGCGGGTCGACAAGGACGGCGTACCGGCGAAGGTCGCGCACATCGAGTACGACCCGAACCGGACCGCCCGGATCGCGCTGCTGCACTACGCCGACGGCGAGAAGCGCTACATCATCGCGCCGAAGGACCTGAAGCAGGGCGACACCGTCGAGTCCGGTCCCGGGGCCGACATCAAGCCCGGCAACAACCTGCCGCTGCGCAACATCCCGGTCGGTTCCACCATCCACGGTGTGGAGCTGCGGCCGGGGGGCGGCGCCAAGCTGGCCCGCTCGGCCGGCACCGGCATCCAGCTGCTCGGCCGGGAGGGTGCCTACGCGACGCTGCGGATGCCCTCCGGCGAGATCCGCCGGGTCGACGTGCGCTGCCGGGCCACCATCGGCGAGATCGGCAACGCCGACCAGTCAAACATCAACTGGGGCAAGGCGGGCCGCATGCGGTGGAAGGGCAAGCGCCCGACCGTCCGTGGCGTCGCGATGAACCCGGTCGACCACCCGCACGGTGGTGGTGAGGGCAAGACCTCCGGTGGTCGCCACCCGGTGAACCCGAAGGGCAAGCCGGAGGGCCGGACCCGTCGTAAGGGCCAGCCGAGTGACCGGCTGATCGTCCGCCGCCGCTACGCCACCCGCAAGCGCGGCTAGAAGGAGTCTGGTAGCACATGCCTCGCAGCCTGAAGAAGGGCCCGTTCGTCGACGACCACCTGATGAAGAAGGTGGAGACGCAGAACGACAAGGGCTCGAAGAACGTCATCAAGACCTGGTCGCGGCGCTCGACGATCACCCCGGAGATGCTCGGGCACACGATCGCCGTGCACGACGGGCGCAAGCACGTCCCGGTGTTCATCACCGAGTCGATGGTCGGGCACAAGCTCGGCGAGTTTGCCCTGACCCGCACCTTCAAGGGTCACGAGAAGGACGACCGCAAGAGCCGTCGGCGCTGAGTCGCGGGCACGGATAGAGGATCAAGGGGTTACAGCGATGCCAGTGAAGGGCGACGCTCCGGTGCTTCCGGGCGCGCGGGCGGTTGCGCGGTACGTGCGCATCTCGCCGATGAAGGCGCGTCGGGTGGTCGACCTCGTCCGCGGTCTGCCCGCGAAGGAGGCACTCACCGTCCTGCAGTTCGCGCCGCAGGCCGCCAGTGAGCAGGTGTACAAGGTCCTGGCCAGCGCGATCGCCAACGCCGAGAACAACGAGCAGCTGGACCCCGACGCGCTGCTGGTCAGCGAGGCGTTCGTGGACGAGGGTCCGACGCTGAAGCGGTTCCGGCCACGGGCGCAGGGCCGGGCGTACCGGATCCGTAAGCGGACCTGCCACATCACCATCGCGGTGGAGGCCGTCGCTGCGGCGAAGCCGACGCGGCGGGCGGCCAAGGCCCAGCCGGCGAAGGCCGCGAAGAAGGCACAGCCGGCCGAGGCGGCAGCGACCGACGCGCAGCCGGCGGCCGTGGAGCAGACCGAGAGCACGGCGCAGGGCGGCACGACCGCGAACGAGCCGGCCGGCGGCAAGCAGAGCAGCACGGAGGGTGCCGAGTAATGGGGCAGAAAGTTCACCCGCACGGGTTCCGGCTCGGCATCTCGACCGACTGGAAGTCGCGCTGGTACGCGGACAAGCTGTACAAGGACTACATCGCCGAGGACGTCAAGATCCGCCGGATGATGTCCAGCGGTCTCGAGCGTGCCGGTATTTCCAAGGTGGACATCGAGCGGACCCGTGACCGGGTCCGGGTCGACATCCACACCGCCCGCCCGGGCATCGTCATCGGCCGCAAAGGCGCCGAGGCGGACCGGATCCGGGGCAAGCTGGAAAAGCTCACCGGCAAGCAGGTGCAGCTGAACATCCTCGAGGTGAAGAGCCCCGAGTCGGACGCACAGCTGGTCGCGCAGGGCGTCGCCGAGCAGCTGGCCAGCCGGGTGAGCTTCCGGCGGGCGATGCGCAAGGCCATGCAGTCGGCGATGAAGAACCCGATCGTCAAGGGTATCCGGGTGCAGGTCTCCGGCCGGCTCGGCGGTGCGGAGATGAGCCGTACCGAGTTCTACCGCGAGGGTCGGGTGCCGCTGCACACGCTGCGGGCCAACATCGAGTACGGCTTCTTCGAGGCTCGGACCACCTTTGGCCGCATCGGCGTCAAGGTGTGGATCTACAAGGGCGACGCGGTCCCGGGGCGGGAGGCTCCGGCCGAGGCGCCCAGCCGTCCCCGCCGGGAGCGGCCGGACCGGCCCCGTCGCGGGCGTTCCGGCTCCAGCGGGACGACCGCCGGTGGCACCGAGGCCGGCCGGGCGGCCGCCGCGGAGATCTCCGGTGGCCCGTCGACCACGACCAGCAGTGCCGCGCCGGCTGATGCCGCGCCGGCCACTCCGGCCGCTTCGGCCGGAGCGGACAGCTCAGCGCAGGAGGGCTGACAGATGCTGATCCCGCGCAAGCCCCCGAAGGGCTTCCGCAAGCCGCATCACCCGAGCCGTACTGGCGCCGCCAAGGGCGGCACCCGGGTGGTGTTCGGCGAGTTCGGTATCCAGGCGCTCGAGCCGGCGTATGTGACCAACCGTCAGATCGAGTCGGCCCGTATCGCCATGACCCGCCACATCAAGCGTGGTGGCAAGGTCTGGATCACGGTCTTCCCCGACCAGGCGCTGACCAAGAAGCCGGCCGAGACCCGGATGGGGTCCGGTAAGGGCTCGCCCGAGTGGTGGGTCGCCAACATCAAGCCGGGACGGGTGCTCTTCGAGATGTCCTTCCCGAACGAGCAGATCGCGCGTGAGGCGATGCGTCGTGCGATCCACAAGCTCCCGATGAAGTGCCGCATCGTGACGCGCGAAGTGGGTGAAAGCTGATGGCAGCGGGCGTTTCGGCCGCCGAGCTGCGTGAACTCTCCGAGGAGGAGCTGGTCACGAAGCTGCGGGAGGCCAAGGCGGAGCTGTTCAACCTCCGCGTGCAGGCCGCGACCGGTCAGCTGGACAACAACCGCCGGCTGCAGGTCATCCGTCGGGAGATCGCCCGGATCTACACGATCATGCGTGAGCGTGAGTTGGGACTCTCCGCCGCGCCGACTGAGGTGGCTGCATCATGAGTGAGAACACCGCCCCCGAGCAGGGCGCAACGGTCGTCCGGGCCCGCCGCAAGGTTCGCGAAGGGCTCGTGGTCAGCGACAAGATGGAAAAGACCGTCGTCGTCGAGGTCGAGGACCGGGTCAAGCACCGGCTGTACGGCAAGGTCATGCGCCGTACCAGCAAGCTGAAGGCACACGACGAGCAGAACGCGTGCGGGGTCGGTGACCGGGTGCTGCTGATGGAGACCCGGCCGTTGTCCGCCACCAAGCGGTGGCGGGTCGTCGAGATCCTCGAGAAGGCGAAGTAGCCGGGCGACCCGTCCGCCGCCGTCGCGCGGCGTTCGGGTCGGTCGGGTCCGGATGGCAGCCCGCGCGTAGCGCGGACCAGGTTCTTCCAAGCTCCGGGTGACCGGAGGACTGGCAGACATAGGAGATAGACGTGATCCAGCAGGAGTCGCGACTGCGTGTCGCCGACAACACGGGTGCCCGGGAGATCCTGTGCATCCGGGTGCTCGGTGGCTCCGGTCGGCGCTACGCAGGCATCGGCGACGTGATCGTCGGGACGGTCAAGGACGCGATTCCCGGCGCCGGCGTGAAGAAGGGCGACGTGGTGAAGGCCGTCGTGGTCCGGACCGCGAAGGAGAAGCGGCGGCCGGACGGGTCGTACATCCGCTTCGACGAGAACGCTGCCGTCATCATCAAGGACGGTGGGGACCCGCGCGGTACCCGCATCTTCGGCCCGGTCGGGCGTGAGCTGCGGGACAAGCGGTTCATGAAGATCATTTCTTTGGCGCCGGAGGTGCTGTGACCGTGAAGGTGAAGAAGGGCGACACGGTCGTCGTCATCGCCGGTAAGGACAAGGGTGCCAAGGGCAAGGTCATCGCGGCCTACCCACGGCAGGACAAGGTCCTCGTCGAAGGCGTGAACCGGATCAAGAAGCACACCCGCATCCAGACCACCCAGCGCGGCGGACAGACCGGTGGCATCGTCACCCAGGAAGCTCCGATCCACGTCTCGAACGTGCAGGTGCTCGACTCCGACGGCAAGCCGACCCGGGTCGGTTACCGGTTCGACGACAGCGGCCAGAAGGTGCGAATCGCGCGTAGCAACGGTAAGGACCTGTGATGACCACCGCTACCCAGACCAGGCCGGCGCCGCGCCTCAAGCAGCGGTACCGCGAGGAGACCATCGCGCAGCTGCGTGAGCAGTTCCAGTACGCGAACCCGATGCAGGTTCCGGGGCTCGTCAAGATCGTCGTGAACATGGGTGTCGGCGAGGCCGCCCGGGACGCCAAGCTGATCGACGGTGCCATGCGTGACCTGGCCACCATCACCGGTCAGAAGCCGCAGGTGCGTCGGGCGACCAAGTCGATCGCGCAGTTCAAGCTCCGCGAGGGGATGCCGATCGGCGCGAAGGTCACCCTGCGCGGTGACCGGATGTGGGAGTTCCTGGACCGGCTGCTGTCCATCGCGCTGCCCCGAATCCGGGACTTCCGCGGGCTGGACGGTCGCAAGCTCGACGGCAACGGCAACTACACCTTCGGGCTCACCGAGCAGTCGGTGTTCCACGAGATCGACCAGGACCGGATCGACCGCACCCGGGGCATGGACATCACGGTGGTGACCACCGCCAAGACCGACGACGAGGGCCGGGCGCTGCTCAAGCTCCTGGGCTTCCCGTTCAAGGAGAACTGAGCTATGGCCAAGAAGGCGCTGATCATCAAGGCCGCCGCGAAGCCGAAGTTCTCGGTGCGCGCGTACACCCGTTGCCAGCGGTGCGGGCGGCCCAAGGCGGTCTACCGCAAGTTCGGCCTCTGCCGGGTCTGCATCCGGGAGATGGCGCACCGCGGTGAGCTGCCCGGCGTGTCCAAGGCTTCCTGGTAACCCCACCTTGACAGGTCTTCGCCGTAGGCCCGGTGGCACAGCCACCGGGAACCCCGGCGAGAAAGGTTGACGAGACCCATGACGATGACCGACCCGATCGCAGACATGCTGACCCGTCTGCGCAACGCCAACCAGGCGTACCACGACCGGGTGACGATGCCGTACTCGAAGGTCAAGGCGAACATCGCCGAGGTCCTCAAGGCCGAGGGTTACATCTCGACCTGGCAGGTCGAGGACCCCGCGGAGGGTGCCGTCGGCCGGCGGCTGGTGGTCGATTTGAAGTACGGCCAGAACCGGGAGCGCAGCCTCGCCGGGATCAAGCGCGTGTCCAAGCCGGGTCTGCGGGTGTACGCCAAGTCGGATGAGCTGCCCCGGGTGCTCGGCGGCCTGGGCGTGGCGATCATTTCGACGTCCCAGGGGCTGCTCACCGACCGGCAGGCCCGTAAGCGGAGCGTGGGCGGGGAAGTCCTCGCCTTCGTCTGGTAATCGGGAGACTGGTAACAATGTCGCGTATTGGACGTAAGTCGATCCCGGTGCCGGCCGGCGTCGATGTCAAGATCGATGGCCAGACCATCACGGTCAAGGGCCCCAAGGGCGAGCTGTCGCACGTCCTGCCCGAGTCGATCACCGTTGAGCGGGCCGAGGACGGTCAGCTCCAGATCAACCGGGCCAACGACGAGCGCCAGGCCAAGGAACTGCACGGGCTGAGCCGCACCCTGGTGTCGAACATGGTCATCGGGGTGACCGACGGTTACCGCAAGACCCTGGAGATCGCGGGTACGGGTTACCGGGTCACCGCCAAGGGCAAGGACCTGGAATTCGCGCTCGGGTTCTCGCACCCGGTGCTGGTGCCGGCCCCGGAGGGGATCACCTTCACCGTGGAGCGGCCGACGTTGTTCCACGTGGCCGGGATCAACAAGTGGCAGGTCGGCGAGGTTGCCGCCAACATCCGGAAGATCCGCCCGCCGGAGCCGTACAAGGGCAAGGGCGTGAAATACCAGGGCGAGGTCATCCGCCGCAAGGCCGGAAAGGCAGGTAAGAAGTGAGCGCCACACTGTTGAAGCGTCGGGCGGGCGGCAGCGTCTCCGCGCGGCGTGCCATCGGGCGGGCGCGCCGGCACTTCCGGGTGCGCAAGAATCTCAGCGGGACCGCGCAGCGGCCGCGCCTGGTGGTCACCCGTTCCCTGAAGCACATGGTCGCCCAGATCGTCGACGACACCAAGGGCCACACCCTGGCGTCCGCGTCGACCATGGACGCGTCGCTGCGGGGTACCGCGGGTGCCAAGAGCGAACTGGCCGGCAAGGTGGGCACGCTGCTCGCCGAGCGGGCCAAGGCGGCAGGTATCTCCAAGGTCGTGTTCGACCGTGGGGGCAACCGGTACGCGGGGCGGATCGCCGCGCTGGCCGACGCCGCCCGCGAAGCCGGACTCGAGTTCTAGCGGCCGTCTGATGCCTGTCCAGACGCAAATCGAAGCAAACCCCGTCACGAGTAGGAAGGAAGGCTGCTGATGCCAGGTCAACAGCGTCGTGGCGGCGGGTCCGGTGGCAACGAAGGTGGTCGCCGCGACAACCGCCGTGAGGGCGGTCGCGGCAACGCGCCCGTCGAGAAGACCCCACACCTGGAGCGCGTCGTCGCGATCAACCGGGTCGCCAAGGTCGTGAAGGGCGGTCGGCGTTTCAGCTTCACCGCCCTGGTGATCGTGGGCGACGGTGACGGCACGGTCGGCGTGGGTTACGGCAAGGCCAAGGAGGTGCCGGCGGCGATCGCCAAGGGTGTCGAGGAGGCCAAGAAGCACTTCTTCAAGGTGCCCCGGATCGCCGCGTCGATCCCGCACCCGGTGCAGGGCGAGGACGCCGCCGGCGTGGTCCTGCTGAAGCCGGCGAGCGCCGGTACGGGTGTGATCGCCGGTGGCCCGGTGCGTGCGGTGCTGGAGTGCGCGGGCATCCACGACGTGCTCTCCAAGAGCCTCGGCTCGTCGAACCCGATCAACATCGTGCACGCCACGGTCGCCGCGCTGAAGAGCCTGGAGTCGCCGGAGGCGGTCGCCACCCGGCGTGGCCTGCCGGTCGAGGACGTGGCCCCAGCCGCGATGCTCGCGTCCCGCGCGGGCGCAGGGGCGTGACAGCGAAGATGAACGGAGGGCGGCTGTGATGGCACGTCTGAAGGTGACCCAGGTCCGGTCCGGGATCGGGACCAAGCGCAACCAGCGGGAGTCGCTGCGGTCGCTCGGTCTGAAGCGGATCAACGACGTGGTGGTCAAGGAGGACCGGCCCGAGATCCGGGGCATGATCTTCACCGTGAACCACCTCGTGAAGGTCGAGGAGGTCGAGTAATGGCGATCAAGGTCCACCACCTCCGGCCGGCGCCGGGGGCCAAGACCGCGAAGACCCGGGTGGGCCGCGGTGAGGGTTCCAAGGGCAAGACCGCCGGTCGGGGCACCAAGGGCTCCAAGGCCCGCAAGAACATCCCGGCGGCGTTCGAGGGTGGGCAGATGCCCATCCACATGCGTCTGCCGAAGCTGAAGGGCTTCAAAAACCGGTTCAAGGTCGTCTACCAGGTGGTCAACCTGGACCGGTTGGCGGAGCTCTTCCCGAACGGTGGTGAGGTCGGTCCGCAGCAGTTGGCCGAGTCCGGTGCGGTCCGCAAGGGCCAGCCGGTCAAGGTGCTGGGCAGCGGCGACCTCGGTGGTGTGTCTCTCCAGGTGTCGGCGCACGCGTTCAGCGGGTCGGCCAAGGAGAAGATCACCGCAGCTGGCGGCTCGGTCACCGAGCTCTGAACACCCAGCTTGGACGTGGCGCTCGCTCAGTTGTCCGCGACTGACGGGCGCCACGGCCTACTGGTGAAGCCCCCGTCCCGTTAATATCGGGACCGGTGTATGTTCTAGGGCACGCCTGCCCAGACCGACGCCGGACTGTTAGAGTCCGATGCCAGCCATGGATATCGGGCGCTCCGCACCCATCCCGACCCGCCAGAACATCCGGCGGCCGCCTCGCGCAGGAGGAAGAAGTTGCTCTCCGCCTTTCTCAGTGCGTTCCGCACGCCTGACCTGCGCAAGAAGCTGCTGTTCACGGTCTTCATCGTCGCGGTCTACCGGCTCGGCGCCACGCTGCCGAGCCCAGGCGTGTCGTACGGCAACGTGCAGCAGTGCATCACCGCCCTGGAGTCCGGGGACTCCAGCGGGGTCTTCACCCTGCTGAACCTCTTCTCCGGCGGTGCGTTGCTGTCCCTGTCCGTCTTCGCGCTGGGCATCATGCCCTACATCACCGCGTCGATCATCCTGCAGCTGCTCACCGTGGTGATTCCACGGTTGGAGCAGCTCCGCAAGGAGGGGCAGTCCGGCCAGGCCAAGATCACCCAGTACACCCGGTACCTGACCCTGGGCCTGGGCATCCTGCAGGCCTCGGCGTTCGTCGCGCTGGCCCGCTCCGGGCAACTGTTCAACAACCAGTGCGACCAGTGGCCGATCATCCCGGACGGGACCGGCCTGCCGACCTGGTTGACGCTCAGCGTGCTGGTCATCACGATGACCGCCGGCACCGGCGTGGTGATGTGGCTCGGCGAGCTGATCACCGACCGGGGCGTCGGCAACGGCATGTCGGTGCTGATCTTCACCTCGATCGCGGCGCGGCTGCCCAGCGAGGGCTGGGCGATCAAGAACACCCACGGCTGGGGCATGTTCGGCCTGGTGATCGTGCTGGTCCTGGTGGTCATCACCGCGGTGGTCTTCATCGAGCAGGCACAGCGCCGGATCCCGGTGCAGTACGCCAAGCGGATGATCGGCCGGCGGATGTACGGCGGCACCTCGACCTACATCCCGTTGAAGGTCAACCAGGCCGGTGTCATCCCGGTGATCTTCGCCTCGTCGGTGCTCTACCTGCCGCAGCTCGGACTGCAGTTCTTCGATCCGAACGACCCTGGTCAGGTCCAGGCGTGGATCCAGAACAACCTGGCGAACCCGACCAGCCCGATCTACATCGTCACGTACTTCTTTATGATCATCTTCTTCACGTACTTCTACGTGTCGATCACGTTCAACCCGACCGAGGTCGCGGAGAACATGAAGAAGTACGGTGGCTTCGTGCCCGGCATCCGACCGGGCCGGCCCACGGCCGAGTACCTCGACTTCATCCTCAGCCGGATCACCCTCCCCGGTGCGCTCTACCTCGGCCTCATCTCCGTCCTGCCGAACTTCTTCTTCATCTGGCTGGACAGCGACCAGTACGTGAACTTCCCGTTCGGTGGCACCGCCGTGCTCATCATGGTCGGTGTCGGTCTGGAAACCGTGAAGCAGATCGAGAGCCAACTCATGCAGCGCAACTACGAAGGGTTCCTCCGGTAGATGAGGCTGGTACTGGTCGGTCCCCCCGGGGCGGGGAAGGGGACCCAGGCCGAGTTCATCGCCGCTCACCTGGTCGTGCCCAAGATCTCGACCGGGGACATCTTCCGGGCCAACGTCTCCCAGGGCACGCCGTTGGGTGTCGAGGCCAAGCGATACATGGACGCCGGCAAGCTGGTCCCGGACGAAGTGACCATCAACATGGTCCGGGACCGGCTGGCCGAGCCGGACGCCGCTGAAGGCTTCCTGCTCGACGGTTTTCCGAGGACCACTCCGCAGGCCGCCGCGCTGGACAAGCTGCTGGCCGACCTCGGCACCGCGCTGGATCTGGTGCTCGAGCTGGTCGTCGACGACGACGAGGTGATCCGGCGGCTGTCCGGTCGGCGTACCTGTCGCGGCTGCGGCAAGATCTGGCACGTCGAGTTCGACGCGCCGGCGACCGAGGGCCGCTGTGACCGGTGCGGCGCCGAGCTGTTCCAGCGCGACGACGACAAGCCGGAGACCATCGCCCAGCGACTGGTGGAGTACGCCGAGAAGACCGCGCCGCTGGTCGACTTCTACGGCGCCCAGGGCAAGCTGGTCGGGATCGACGCCACCGGGCCGGTCGAGGACGTCACCGTACGCGCGATCGACGCCCTGCGTTCGTACGGCGGGTAGCGTCCGATGCGCCGCCAGCAGTTGGACATCCAGCTGAAGAGCCCGGAGCAGATCGACCGGATGCGTGCCGCCGGCCTGGTGGTCGCCGACGCCCTCGCCCGGATGCGGGCGGCGATCGCTCCCGGCGTCTCCACCGCCGACCTGGACGCCATCGCCGCAGAGACGATCCGCGACGCCGGCGCTGTCCCGTCGTTCAAGGGCTACCACGGCTACCCGGCGACCATCTGCTCCTCGGTCAACGAGCAGGTGGTGCACGCGATCCCGGCCGCTGGGCAGGTGCTGCGCGACGGTGATGTCATCTCGGTCGACTGCGGGGCCGTACTGGACGGCTGGCACGGCGACGCGGCCTTCACCGCTCCGGTCGGGGAGGTACGTCCGGAACTGCTGCGGATGATCACGGTCGCCGAGGACGCGCTGTGGGCCGGGATCGCCGCTGCGGCGCGCGGTGCGGTCAGCGGCCGTGGCCGGCTCACCGACATCTCGTACGCGGTGGAACGGGCGATCCGGGCGGGCGGCCGGTACGGCATCGTCGAGGGCTACGGCGGCCACGGGATCGGCACCGAGATGCACCAGGACCCGCACGTGCTCAACTACGGCCGGCCGGGCAAGGGCCCGCGCCTGGTCCCAGGGATGGCGTTGGCCATCGAGCCGATGATCACCGAGGGGTCGGCCCGCACCGACGAGCTCGCCGACGGCTGGACGGTGGTGACCCGGGACGGGTCGATGGCGGTGCACGTCGAACATTCGATGGCGCTGCTGCCGGACGGCGTCTGGGTGTTGACCGCGCCGGACGGCGGCCGCTCCCGGCTCGGTGATCTGGTGACCGCCCGCCAGCCGGCCGATTCCCGACGCTGACCGCTGTGGCCGGGCTGGCACCGGGGTGTCAAGCTGGTAGCCATGGATCGGCGGGACGGGATGCGGGCGGCCGACGCCGACCGGGAAGCAGTGGCCGAGCGGTTGCGTAACGCGCTGAGCGAGGGTCGACTGGATCTTGCCGAGTTCGACGAGCGGCTGCAGCGGGCCTACGCGGCGAAGACGTACGGTGATCTGGACGGCCTGCTCGACGATCTGCCGCCGGTGACCGCCGCCGGACGCTCGCAGTTGGCGCCGGTCGCCACGGGCGGGTTGCCCGCCGAGTTGACTCCCGGCCCGGACGGGCGCTATCCCGGTGCGACCCGCCGGTGGCTGGTCAACGAGTGGGACGGGTACGGGGCGGCGGTCGGGATCACCATCGCGATCTGGGCGGTGACCTGCGTCATGACTCAGGATCTGCTGTACTTCTGGCCGGGCTGGGTGGCCGGCCCGTGGGGTGCGGTGCTGCTGGTGACCACCGTGCTGGGCCTGATGAAGGGCGAGCCGCAGCGGTGTGCGGCCAAGCAGGCCCGGCGGCACTTGGCGAAGCAGGAGAAAGCGGAACGCAAGCGGCTCGAGCATGAGTCCGGCGGGGCCGACGGTCCGGCCCCGGGCCAGGGGTAGCCACCCGGCCGGACACCGGAGGCCAAGCGGGCGGCCGGCGGCCTAGTGGCCTGACCGACGCCCGGCGGGTCGCCGGTAAAATCCCTGCTCCTGCTGCTTTGTCGGGTATGCTGACCCGCGGCAGCGCGCGGTTTGCTGTCCGCGTGACAACCCGCGTACACTGATAGGTCGGCGCACAGCGTCCACTCCAGCGTGCCTGCTCTGCGCTTCGGCAGGCCGTGTCTGATCGGGTGTCGCCTGGGTTTCGGTAACCCGGGCCGAGCCCGTCGTCAGACGTCTGGAGCCGCGGCTGGCGCGGTCGAATCGGTACGGTCGGCAGGCCGGACGGGTCCGTCCGCGAATGGTGTTGTGAGCCGATCCCGAGCAACCGACGTCAGGACAGCGGAGGACATGCCGAAAAAAGACGGGGCCATCGAGATCGAAGGTCGAGTGATCGAGCCACTACCGAACGCCATGTTCCGGGTGGAGCTCGCCAACGGCCACAAGGTGCTGGCTCACATCAGCGGCAAGATGCGGCAGCACTACATCCGCATCCTGCCCGAGGACCGGGTCGTCGTCGAGCTTTCGCCGTACGACCTGACCCGCGGGCGCATCGTCTATCGCTACAAGTAACCGCCTGACGGCGGCCGGGGCGTCCCGTGTCCGTCCTCAAGCCCGCACCGTGTATGCGGCCGGGCGTCAACGGAAGTAAGGCACACCGTGAAGGTCAAGCCGAGCGTCAAGAGGATCTGCAACAAGTGCCGGGTGATCCGCCGGCACGGCCGGGTGATGGTGATCTGTACCGACCCCCGGCACAAGCAGCGCCAGGGCTGACCCCGAGCCGACCGGCAGGAGCCGGGCCGGCGACGGGGCGGTTCAGGCGGCCGATCGCACAACAGCACATGCTCGTTCCAGCCGCGAGCACCCGGTGACCATGTCGCCGTGTCCGCGGCGCAACCCCCGGTCGGAGGCCGGGGCCCGGCATGCCGGCCCACCCAGCTGGGTGGTCGGCGAGGGCAGCCGGGGTGGGGCGGGCTCAGACCTCCGTGCACACCACTTGAGGAGTACGCCCGCACATGGCACGTCTAGTCGGCGTGGATCTGCCCCGCGAGAAGCGGATGGAGATCGCGCTCACCTACATCTTCGGGATCGGCCGGACCCGTTCGATCGCCACGCTTGCCGCGACTGGCATCGACCCGAACAAGCGGGTCCGGGACCTCACCGACGAGGAGCTGGTCCAGCTCCGGGATCACATCGAGGCCAGCTTCAAGGTCGAGGGTGATCTGCGTCGGGAGGTTGCCGCAGACATCCGCCGCAAGGTGGAGATCGGCTGCTACGAGGGCATCCGGCACCGCCGCGGGTTGCCCGTGCACGGCCAGCGCACCCGGACCAACGCCCGGACCCGCAAGGGCCCGAAGCGGACCGTCGCCGGCAAGAAGAAGCCGGGCAAGAAGTAGTCCTGGCCGACGCCGGGCTCGCCCGGATACCTCGATCGTTCAATAGGAGCGCAGAAAACTTATGCCACCGAAGGCTCGCGCTGGAGCCGCTGTCAAGAAGGTCCGGCGCAAGGAACGCAAGAACGTCGCCCACGGGCAGGCGCACATCAAGAGCACCTTCAACAACACCATCGTCTCGATCACCGACCCGACCGGTGCGGTGATCTCCTGGGCCTCCGCCGGCCAGGTCGGTTTCAAGGGCTCCCGCAAGTCGACGCCGTTCGCCGCGCAGCTGGCCGCCGAGGCTGCCGCCCGGCGGGCGATGGAGCACGGCATGCGCAAGGTCGACGTCTTCGTCAAGGGCCCCGGCTCCGGCCGGGAGACCGCCATCCGTTCGTTGCAGGCCGTCGGCCTGGAGGTCGGGCAGATCTCCGATGTCACGCCGCAGCCGCACAACGGGTGCCGTCCGCCGAAGCGTCGCCGGGTCTGAGAGGTTAGGAAGAGATGGCTCGTTACACGGGTGCTGACTGCCGCCGTTGCCGGCGGGAGAAGATGAAGCTGTTCCTCAAGGGCAGCAAGTGCGATGGGCCGAAGTGCCCGTTCGAATCCCGGCCCTTCCCGCCCGGCCAGCACGGCCGTGGTCGGACCAAGGAGACCGAGTACCTCCTCCAGCTGCGGGAGAAGCAAAAGGCCCGCCGGGTGTACGGCGTGCTGGAGAAGCAGTTCCGCGGCTACTACGAGGAAGCAGTTGCCAAGCAGGCGAAGACCGGTGAGGTTCTGCTGCAGATCCTGGAGTCCCGGATCGACAACGTCGTGTACCGGGCTGGCTACGCCAAGTCCCGGGACATGGCGCGCCAGCTGGTCAAGCACGGGCACTTCATGGTCAACGGCAAGAAGGTCGACATCCCCTCGTTCCGCGTCAAGGAGCACGACATCGTCGAGGTGCGGACGAAGTCGAAGGAGCTCACCCCGTTCCTGGTTGCCCAGGGCGAGGCCGGTTCCAAGACCGTCCCGGCCTGGCTGGAGGCGATCCCCAGCCAGATGAAGATCCTCGTGCACTCCATGCCGGCGCGTCAGACGATCGACACGCAGGTTCAGGAGCAGCTGATCGTCGAGCTCTACTCGAAGTGAGCCACCCCCGTCGACGGGGGTCGCGGTCGACCGGCGTCACCGACGTACGGCACCGGCCCGGCCCCCGTCGACGGGCGCACGACCGACGGGCGTCATATAGCGGTCGCCCCGACCCAAGGAGAAGTACGTGCTCATCAGCCAGCGGCCGACTCTGTCCGAGGAGTCGATCAGCGACACGAGGTCCCTGTTCACCATCGAGCCGTTGGAGCCGGGGTTCGGCTACACGCTCGGCAACTCGCTGCGGCGTACCCTGCTCAGCTCCATTCCGGGCGCAGCGGTCACCAGCATCAAGATCGACGGCGTGCTGCACGAGTTCACCACCATCCCCGGCGTCAAGGAGGACGTGGTCGAGCTGGTCATGAACGTCAAGGAGCTGTGCGTCAGCTCCGAGCATGACGAGCCGGTCAGCATGTACCTGCGCAAGCAGGGCCCCGGTGACGTGACCGCAGGTGACATCCAGCCGCCGGCCGGCGTCTCGGTGCACAACCCGGACCTCAAACTGGCCACCCTCAACGGCAAGGGCCGCCTCGACATGGAGCTCACCGTCGAGCGGGGCCGCGGCTACGTCACCGCCGCGCAGAACAAGCAGGCCGGTGCCGAGATCGGCCGGATCCCGGTCGACTCGATCTACTCGCCGGTGCTCAAGGTCACCTACCGGGTCGAAGCGACCCGGGTCGAGCAGCGGACCGACTTCGACCGGCTGATCATCGACGTCGAGACCAAGGCGTCGATCGGGCCGCGTACCGCGCTGGCCTCGGCCGGCTCCACCCTGGTCGAGCTGTTCGGTCTGGCTCGTGAGCTGGACGAGACCGCTGAGGGCATCGACATCGGGCCGTCGCCGCAGGACGCCCAGCTGGCCGCTGACCTGGCGCTGCCGATCGAGGAGCTGGACCTGACCGTACGGTCGTACAACTGCCTCAAGCGCGAGGGCATCAACAGCGTCGGCGAGCTGATCGGGCGGACCGAGGCGGACCTCCTCGATATAAGGAATTTCGGTCAGAAGTCGATCGACGAGGTCAAGATGAAGCTCGCCGGGATGGGGCTGGGCCTGAAGGATTCGGCGCCCAACTTCGACCCGGCACACGTCGTGGACTCCTTCAGCGAAGCCGACTACGACACCGACGACTACCGCGAGACCGAGCAGCTGTAACGCCGGCTGCCGCCACCACTGAGGAGCACCAACCATGCCCACGCCCACCAAGGGCCCCCGCCTCGGCGGCAGCCCCGCGCACGAGCGGATGATGCTGGCCAACCTGGCCACCTCGCTGTTCCGGTACGGCAAGATCAAGACCACCGAGACCAAGGCGAAGCGGCTGCGTCCCCTCGCGGAGCAGCTGATCACCAAGGCCAAGCGGGGCGACCTGCACTCGCGCCGTCGGGTGCTGACCGTCGTGCGGGACAAGGACGTGGTCTTCGAGCTGTTCGACCAGATCGCGCCCCGGTTCGCCAACCGTCCGGGTGGCTACACCCGGATCGTGAAGGCCGGACCGCGTAAGGGGGACAACGCCCCGATGGCGATCATCGAGCTGGTCGAGGAGCTGGTGGTGACCACCCCGGCGCCGGCCAAGGCCGACCGTCGGGCGGCCGCCCAGCAGGACAAGGTCGAGGCGCTCGCCGGTGCCGACGAGGTGCCGGCCGCGCGTACCGACGCGGACACCGCGGCCGACCAGGACGCCGAGCCGCCGGTGTCGGCCTCCGGTGACACCGACACTGGCGCGACCCAGGCGGCCCCGGCCGGCGAAGGCGACAACAAGGCCTGAGCCGCCGCCGAAGGCGACGACACGGCCTGAGTCGGCGACGAGCACAACCGGTGGGACCCGGCGCTGCGACAGCAGCGTCGGGTCCCACCGTCTTTCCGGCAACCACGAGACCTTCCCGGCAACCACGCGACACAGGAGGATCAGGTGCGGCAGGGGTACGTCCGGCTGCGGCTCGATGTCGCGTACGACGGCACCGACTTCTCCGGCTGGGCGGTGCAGCCGCAGCGGCGGACCGTCGCCGGGGTGCTGACCGAGGCCCTCGACCGGGCGTTCGGGCCAGGCGTCGCACTCGGGCTGACCGTGGCCGGGCGTACCGACGCGGGGGTGCACGCCACCGGTCAGGTCTGCCACCTCGACGTGCCGGCCGAGGTGTGGAGCGAACGGTCCGCGACGCTACTGCGCCGGTTCGCCGGTACGCTGCCCCGCGACGTCCGGGTGCGGGCGGTCACCGAGGTACCGGCCGACTTCGAGGCCCGGTTCGCCGCCACCTACCGGCGGTACGCCTACCGGGTCACCGACGCCCCGTACGGTGCGGAGCCGCTGCGCCGGCACGACACGCTTGCCTGGCCCCGTCCGATCGACCTGGCCGCGCTGAACGCCGCCGCCGCCCTGCTGGTCGGCGAGCACGATTTCGCCGCGTACTGCCGGCGCAAGGAGCATGCCACCACGATCCGGCAGATCACCCGGCTGGACTGGCGCCGTGACGCGGACGGGACACTGATCGGCACCGTACAGGCGGACGCGTTCTGCCAGGCGATGGTGCGCAGCCTGGTCGGGGCGATGCTGTTCGTCGGCGACGGCCGCCGGCCGGTCGACTGGCCGGGCAGCCTGCTGACCCGGCGGGAACGGTCCAGTGAGGTCACCGTCGCCCCGCCGCACGGGCTCACCCTGGTCGAGGTCGGCTACCCCACCGACCCGGCCGGGTACGCGGCCCGCGCCAGCGTCACCCGCCGGCTGCGGCTACCGGCGGCCGACTGACGGCCGGTCACCGAGCTGCTGCCGCGTCGGCCCCGGCGTCGGCCTCGTCCGGCGCCGCGTCGCCGTCGGCCGCTGCGGGATCGCCGTCGGACTCGGCCGGCTCGTCCGGTGCTGCCGGTTGCACTGCCCGCTTCTCCAGCACGTTCGCCTGCAGGTGCAGTTGCAGCATGTCGAAGAGGATCTGCCGGGCGTACGGGTCGTCGGCGGGCACCGGTTCGCTGTCGGCGCGGGCGATCACGCAGTACATCAGGAAGTGGCCGAGCGAGTGCCAGCCGACCTGGGCGGAGGAGAGCGCGATCGCCTCGGTCCCCTCGTCGGCGATCATGCCCTGAAAGCGGCCCTTCTCCTCGTCGACCATCGGCTTGATCCGGGTGTGTGCCCATTCCGCGCCGGAGGCGTCGGCCAGGTTGAACACCCCGGTGGTGATCAGGTACTCGCCGGTCGGTGACCGTAGCGTGCCGCGGACCACCTGGTTGCAGCCGAGCTCGTCGAGCAGGGTGCCGATGTCGCCGGCGACCGCCGCCCGGCAGCGCTCCTCGATCTGGGTCTTCAGCAGCCGGTACGGCGGCTCGGCCGGGTCGATCACGATGTCACCGGTCGGGAAGACCTCCTCGACGGTGAGCGGCTGCGGATCGGCCTCCCGGGAGCTGACGTCCCGGGGGACCACGGTCGGTGCCGCCGGGGCACCCGCCGCCGCCCGCCCGTTACGTTCGTCCACGACGATGAAGTACGAGCTCAGCCCGCAGACGCCGAGCATCAGCAGGACGGCGACGCCGCTGATCACGACCTGCCACAGCTTTGTCGACGACCACACTGCCGTGGCCGGCCCGGTCGGTCGCCGGCCGTGAGGTTCAGTGGGACCGTCGGTCGGGGGTCGACGCGGTCGGGGGGTCCTGCCCGGCGGCGGGGTGGTGCCCGGCCGCCGGCCGGCCTGACGACGCGCCCTGGTGGTACGGGACGACAATCCGGGCGCAGCAGGTTCGCCGTCCGCCGGTCTCGGTACGGCCTGCGGCGGCAAGGTCTGCGGTGAGCGGAATGCCTGCGGCGGCGGGGAAACCTGCGAGGGCCGGAATGCCTGCGGCGCAGGGAAGCCACGCGGCGGTGGCACAGCGTAGTGTGCCGGCCCGGTGCCAGGCGGTACGGCGTAGTGCGCCGGCCCGGCGCCGCGGGGCACGGCGTAGTGCGCCGGCCCGGCACCCGGCGGCGGTGCGGCAGGCGGCGGCCGACTCGGCAGCCCCGGATGCGGTTGGGGCTGAGCGCGGGGATGCGGTTGGGGCCGGGCGCGGGGGTGTGCTCCCGGCGGCGGCTGGGCCCCGGGGCGCGGTCGCGGTGACGGCTGTCCACCGGGGTGTGCTCGGGGTGTCGGCTGGGGCCGGGGGCGCGGTGGCGTCGGCGGTACACCGGCGGACCCCGGCGGCCGAGCCGATTGATCGGGTCGAATCGGCCGGCGGTCCGCGCCGGATTCGTACCCGTACGTCATATCGCACAGAGTAACGGACGGATTGGGGGGAGAGCTGCCGGTCAAGACTTGCATCAATTGAAGATCGGGCATAAGCCCTATCGATCGTGGTGACCGCCGTCAACGCCGTACCCCGGGCTGGGCGACAATGCACCGGTGACCGGCGACCACTACTTCAGCCCGCAGCCCGGCACCGCGGACGTACGGTCGGAGATCGACTTCGCGGTCGCCGGCCGCGACTACACTCTGACCGTCGCCGCCGGAGTGTTCTCCGCCGGCCGGCTCGACCCAGGCACCGCCGTACTGCTGCGCAAGGCCGACCTGCCCGCACCGACCGACCCCGGCCCCTTCCTCGACCTCGGCTGCGGGTACGGTCCGATCACCTGTGTGCTGGCCGACCAGGCGCCAGCCGCAACGGTCCACGCGGTGGATGTGAACGCCCGCGCCCGCGAGCTCACCCTGCTCAACGCCGACCGGCTCGGCGTCGCCGACCGGGTCCGGGTTGCTGATCCGGACCGCGTGCCGCCGGAGCTCACCTTCACCCAGCTGTGGTCCAACCCGCCGATCCGGGTCGGCAAGGCGGAACTGCACGCCCTGCTCACCCGCTGGCTGCCTCGCCTCGCCCCGGGCGGCGTCGGCTGGCTGGTCATCGCCCGCTACCTGGGCGGCGATTCGGTGCAGCAGTGGCTGCGCGACCAGGGCTGGCAGGTGGACCGGCACGCCAGCCAGAAGGGCTACCGGGTGCTGCGGGTCACTCACCACGCCGACTGACCGGTAGGCCAGGTAAGCCAGAGTCAGTGCCGGACGCCCACCCGGTGGCGGCGAATCTCAGCTGCCGACGACAGGCCCGATCAGGCACCATGCCGGGGTGGGATACGTGGACGTGGCCGCGGTGGGGCACACCCTGCCGGACGGTCGGGAGCTCTTTGCCGACGTGTCGTTCCGGGTCGGTGAGGGTGCCAAGGTGGCACTGGTCGGCCCGAACGGCGCCGGCAAGACGACGCTGCTGCGGATGGTCGCCGGCGACCTGCCGGTGGCCACCGGAGCAGTCGCCCGCGCTGGCGGGCTCGGCGTGATGCGGCAGTTCATCGGCATGATCGGCGACGACCGTACCCTCGCCGACCTGGCGCTGTCGCTCGCCCCGCCGCCGCTGCGGGCCGCAGGAGAACGGCTCGCCGCCGCCGAACGGGCCGTGCATGCCGCTGAGGCCGCCGGCACCACCCCGGCCGCCGCCGAGAAAACCCAGATCGGGTACGCCAACGCCCTCGCCGCCTGGGGCGAAGCCGGCGGCTACGAGGCCGAGGTCGTCTTCGACACGGTGGCCACCGCCGTGCTCGACCTGCCGTGGGAACGGGTCCATGACCGTCCCGTCCGGACACTCTCCGGTGGACAGCAGAAGCGGTTCGCGCTGGAGCTGCTGCTGCGCGGCACCGACGAGGTGCTGCTGCTCGACGAGCCGGACAACTTCCTCGACGTACCCGGGAAACGGTGGCTGGAGCAGCGGCTGCGAGAGTCGACCAAGTCGGTGCTCTACGTCTCGCACGACCGGGAGTTGCTGGCCCAGACCGCCGACCGGGTGGTCGCCGTCGAAGGCGGCTCCGCATGGACCCACCCGGGCGGCTTCGCCAGCTGGCACTCCGCGCGGGTCGCCCGGCACGCCCGGCTGGAGGAGCAGCGCCGCCGTTGGGACGAGGAGCACGAGAAGCTGCGCGAACTGATGCTGATGTACAAGCAGAAGGCGGCGTACAACGACGGGTTGGCCTCGCGGTACCAGGCCGCGCAGACCCGGCTGCGCAAGTTCGAGGAGGCCGGCCCTCCGCCGCTGCCGCCGAAGGACCAGTCGCTGCGGATGCGGCTGTCCGGCGGGCGTACCGGCAAGCGGGCGGTGATCTGCGAGCAACTGGAGCTGGACGGGCTGACCTACCCGTTCGACCTGGAGATCTGGTACGGCGACCGGGTCGCGGTGCTCGGCGCCAACGGCACCGGCAAGTCGCACTTCCTGCGACTGCTGGCCCGGGGCGGCACCGACCCGGACCCGGCGGCCGGCCCGATCGCCGGCGCGGCGCTGGCCCCGGTGGCCCACGACGGCATGGTCCGGCTCGGTGCCCGGGTGCGTCCCGGCCACTTCTCGCAGACCCACGACCGGCCGGAACTGCTCGACCAGACCCTCGCCGACGTGCTGTGGCGCGGCGACGACCACCGTGACGGGATGGACCGGCACGCGGCGATGGCCGTACTGTCCCGCTACGACCTGGCCGGCCAGGGCGACCAGCGGTTCGGCACCCTCTCCGGCGGCCAGCAGGCCCGGTTCCTGGTGCTGCTGCTGGAGCTGTCCGGTGCCACCCTGCTGCTGCTCGACGAGCCGACCGACAACCTGGACCTGGCTTCGGCCGAGGCGCTGGAGGAAGGGCTGAAGGCCTTCGAGGGTACGGTGATCGCGGTCACCCACGACCGTTGGTTCAGCCGGTCGTTCGACCGGTTCGTGCTGTTCCAGGGCGACGGCGAGGTAATCGAGGTCCCCGAGCCGGTCTGGGACGTACGCTGACCGTCGTAGGCTGGCCGGTGTGACGGAGATGACCTACCGCCGGTTGGGCGACTCGGGGCTGATGGTGTCGGCGGTCGGGGTCGGCTGCAACAACTTCGGCCGCAAGCTCGACGCCGCCGGCACCCGGGCGGTGGTTGACGCCGCACTCGACGCCGGGATCACCCTGTTCGACACCGCCGACATCTACGGCACGCCTTCGGGTGGTTCCGAGGAACAGCTCGGGGCGGCGCTGCGCGGCCGCCGTGACGATGTGGTGCTGGCCACCAAGTTCGGCATGGACATGTCCGGGCGCAACGGCGTCGACCACGGGGTACGCGGCTCGCGGCGGTACATCATGCGGGCCGTCGAGGCGTCGTTGCGTCGACTCGGCACCGACCACATCGACCTGTATCAGTTCCACGAGCCGGACCCGGTCACCCCGGTCGAGGAGACCCTGCAGGCCCTGGACGACCTGGTACGCGGCGGCAAGGTCCGCTATCTGGGCTGCTCGAACTTTGCCGGCTGGCAGATCGCCGATGCGGCGTGGACCGCGCGTACTGGTGGGCTGTCGCCGTTCGTCAGTGCGCAGAACGAGTACAACCTGCTGGACCGGCGGGTGGAGCAGGAAGTGGTGCCGGCCTGCGAGCGCTTCGGGCTGGGGCTGCTGCCGTACTTCCCGCTCGCCGACGGGCTGCTGACCGGCAAGTACCGCCGGAGCGAGGCGCCGCCGCCGGGCAGCCGGCTGGCCGGCGAGAGCAGCCGGTACGCCGCCCGGCTGGCCGGGGCGCCGTGGGACGTCATCGAGGCCCTCGACGCGTACGCCGGGAAGCGGGACCTGCCGCTGCTCGCGGTCGCGATCGGCGGCCTGGCCGCGCAGCCGGCCGTGGCGTCGGTGATCGCCGGGGCGACCACCCCCGAGCAGGTACGGGCGAACGCCGCCGCCGGGACCTGGCAGCCCGACGCCGCCGACCTCGCCGAACTGCGGTCGATCCTGCCGGAGCCCGCCGGCCCCGGCGGCTCGCTGAGCTGACCGGAACTGCATCCACAAGATCATGTGAGGCTCAGATACCCTACGTCGCGCTCGTAAGGTATCTGAGCCTCACATGATCTTGTCCCCTCGGCTGGACTTCCGCCGATGATCGGGTACCCGCATTGCGTGGCGTGGAGGCTGGCTGCGGATCGCGGTGCTTCGTGTCGATTTCGGGTTAGCCGTCAGCCGTTGATTAATTAGCGGTTCAGCAATGGCGTCGTGGCGTTGTGGTAGAGATATGTCCACTCGATAGCGAACGTCGTCTGTCGATCATTCTGTCGTCGGTGAGTGGCATATCAGGAGGTGGCAACGTGCCCGCAGCATTGTTGAACTCGTCGGTGCCGCGGCGGCAGCTCGGTCGGGAGCTGCGTCGGTTGCGGGAGCGGCTGGCCGGGGTTCCGCAGACCACGGCGGCCCGGGAGTTGGAGTGGTCGGCGACCAAGCTGCTGCGGATGGAGCGCGGTGAGGTGCCGATCCGCGCCGAGGATGTGGTGTTGCTCTGCGAGTTGTACGGCGCGGACCTGAAGACCATCGAGGCGCTGGCGGCGCTGGCCCCGAAGACCAAGGAGAAGGGCTGGTGGCACGACTACGCCAGCATCCCGTCCTGGTTCGAGCTGTTCATCGGTCTGGAGGAGGCCGCCGCCCACCTCCGCGAATTCCATACGGAGCTCGTCTCCGGCGTGCTGCAGACCCGCGAGTACGCAACTGCCGTGTTCAGCGTGAACCAGTACGAAGTGCCGGCGGAGGAGATCGAGCGCAGGGTCGAGATGCGGATGCGTCGCGCGCGGTTGCTGACCCGAATGGAGCCCTACCTGCCCAGGTTCGACATCGTGCTCGACGAAGCGATCCTGCGTTGACCGATTGGCAGCGGTCAGACCATGGCCGGACAGTTGCGTCGGCTGGCTCAGGCCGGGGAGCAGCCGAATGTCTCGATCCGGGTGCTGCCCTTCAGCGCCGGGCTGCACGCCGGCCTGATGGCGCACGGTTCGTTCACTCTTCTTGATTTTCCAGAAGGGAACGAGCCGACGACTGTCTACGTGGAGGAGCTGACAGGAGCTCCTGTTCCTCGATCGGCCGGATGAGGCTGAGCGGTACGCTTGGACCTTCACCGACATCGCTGGCCGGGCGCTGAGCGAGCAGGCCAGTCGTGACCTCTTCTGGCGGACCGCGAAGGAGTACGAGTCATGATCGATCTTTCCGGAGCTAGCTGGCGCAAGAGCAGCCGATCAAACAACCAGGGTCAGTGCGTCGAGGTGGCGGACGGACTGAGTGGGGTCGTCGGGGTGCGGGACTCGAAGGATCCGGCTGGTCCGGTGCTGGTGGTCGCCCCGGCAAGCTGGTCACGCTTCGTCGCCGCTACGAAGAACAGCACCCTCACGAGTTGATTGGCGGTCGGTTGAGTTCCGCCGCGACGCCGCCTCGTGACTTCGACCGCCGAGGCGTGATCCGATCCGTAAGGGAGTACGGCGATGATCGACTTTGGTTCCACCAACTGGCGGAAGAGCAGCCGGTCGAACAACCAGGGCGAGTGTGTCGAGGTGGCGGACGGGCTGGGTGGCGTGATCGGGGTGCGGGACTCGAAGGATCCGGCTGGTCCGGTGCTGGTGGTCGCCCCGGCAAGCTGGTCGAGTTTCGTCGCCGCCGCGAGGGCTGGCACCTTCACCAGCTAACGCTTCTGGGTCCGGCCGACCAGAGGATCGCGTAGGGCGGCCGGACCCAACGAGCGCATGTGGTCCTGGGTGCAACCACGGGTCTACCACACGTGGTGTTGGAACCCGGCACGCCAGACGCACAAAGGGCCCGCGTGAGCGGGCCCCAAGGCGGCTGCGGGAACCCCGAAGGGCCTCCTGCGCTACCGAGCGCAGCATGACTACTGGCAGTCGCCTACGCCAATGAGACAGCACCTGGGGTCGGCATCATTCTGTCTGGCCGGCCTGCGGTGAGCCTGGTCACGGCCGACAGCGGCGGGGTGGGCAGCGACCGAAGGTTGCCTCGGATCGGCCCTTGGCGGATCGACGAGACCGTCGTACGGTAACAGGCAAGTAACCCACGGGAGCCCGGTGCACCGGGCTGAGAGGGAGGCTGACGCGGCCTCCGACCGTCGAACCTGATCCGGGTAATGCCGGCGCAGGGAGGAGCGTTGCCGTGCCGTCCCTTGGGCGACTGCATCTGATCACCGACACCCGACCCGGGTGCGACCCGCTCGGCGTACTGCGGGCCGCGCTCGCGGCCGCGCGGTCCGCCGACGCCGCCGCCGACCTGGTCGTGCAGGTCCGCGTCGAGGACGACATGTCGGACCGGGACGCGTACGAGTTGACCGTCCGCGCGGTCGCCGAATGCACCGCGTACCGGGTGACCTGCCTGGTCAACGACCGGCTGCACATCGCGCTCGCCACCGGTGCGGCCGGCGCGCACGTCGGTGCCCTGGATCTGCCGGTCGACGCCGCCCGTCGGGTGCTCGGGCCGGCCGCGATCCTCGGCGCCACCGCTCGCGACCCGGCCACCGGGCGGGCGGCGGTCGCGGCCGGGGCGACATACCTGGGGGTCGGGCCGTGCTACGCCACCGGCACGAAGACCGGTCTGCCCGACCCGATCGGGCCGGCCGGGCTGGCCGCCGTCGCCGCTACGGTCGACGTGCCGGTGATCGCGATCGCCGGGGTCACTGTGGACCGGGTTGTGCAGCTGCTGGCCGCCGGGGCGCACGGGGTCGCGGTGGTCGGCGCGATCGCCGGAGCCGCCGATCCGGGCCGGGCCACCGCTGACCTGCTGACCGCGGTACGGCAGCGGCCCGCCGCCGCCGACGGAGCGCCGGCATGACGGTGACAGGCAGCGGAAACGCCAACGGCCGGGCCGATGTCGCGGTGGTCGGCGGCGGGCCGATCGGGATGAGCATCGCCTGGCGGTGCGCCCAGCGCGGGCTGCGTACCGCGCTCTACGACCCGGCGCCCGGGTCCGGGGCGTCCTCGGTGGCCGCCGGGATGCTCGCCCCGGTCGCCGAGTCGCACTTCGGCGAGGCCGAGCTGACCCGGCTGCTGGTCGACTCGGCGGCCCGCTGGCCGGCGTTCGCCGCCGAGCTGACCGCCGTCACCGGCCAGGACATCGGCTACCGCACCGACGGCACGCTGGTCGTCACGCTCACCGGCGACGACCGGCGCGAGGCGGAGCGGCTCTGGGCGTACCAGCAGAGTCTGGACCTGCCGATCACGCTGCTGCGCGCCACGGCGCTGCGCGAGCGCGAACCGGCGTTGGCGCCGAGGGTGCGCGGCGGTGCGCTGATGCCCGACGACCACCAGGTCGACCCGCGTCGGCTGGTCGCGGCGTTGGACACCGCGTTGGACCGGGCCGGGGTGACCGTCGTCCCGCAGCCGGTCACCGATCTTTCCGCACTGGACGCGCGGGTCGTCGTGGTCGCCGCCGGCTGCGGATCGGCGGCGCTGACCGGGCTGCCGGTCCGCCCGGTGAAAGGCCAGATTCTGCGGCTGCGGGCACCCGCCGGCGCCGTCGGGTTCCGGCATGTGATCCGGGGGTACGCCGACGGCCGGCACGTCTACCTGGTGCCGCGCGCCGACGGTGAGGTGGTCGTCGGCGCCACCGTCGAGGAGCGCGTCGACACCACCGTCACCGCCGGAGCGGTGCTGGAGTTGCTGCGCGCCGCCGCCGACCTGCTGCCGGAGATCGCCGAGTACGAGCTGGTCGAGGCACAGGCGGCGGCCCGGCCCGGCACCCCGGACAACGCGCCGCTGCTCGGCTGGCACCAGCAGCCCGACGTCAACTCGGCCGGCGGCACCGCAGGCCGGGAAGTGCTGGTGGCGACCGGGCACCACCGGCACGGCATCGTGCTGGCCCCGGTGACCGCCGACCTGATCGCAGACCTGGCGGCTGGGGGCGACCCGGATCCGGCGCTGGCACCGTTCCAGCCGGCCCGGTTCACCGCCGCGACCAGCGAGATCGCGAGGGAGGAGCAGCCGTGGAGTTGATCGTCAACGGGGCACCGATGACCGCGCCGACCGGGACTTTGCTGGTCGACGTCGTCCGGGCGGTCACCGACCGGGCACGCGGCGTCGCTGTCGCCGTCAACGGTGAAGTGGTGCCGCGCAGCGGCTGGTCGGCCGAGCAGCTGTGCGACGGCGACCGGGTCGAAGTGCTGATCGCGGCGCAGGGCGGGTGAGTCGGATGCCGTTCACCGTTGCCGGGCACAGTTTCGACTCCCGGCTGATCCTCGGCACCGGCGGTGCCGCCAACCTGCACATCCTGGAGCAGGCGATTGCGGCCAGCGGCACCGGCCTGGTCACGGTCGCGCTGCGCCGGGTGGACAGCGCCGCCACGATGCACGGCGGCCTGCTCGACCTGCTGGAGCGCTGCGGCGTACGGCTGCTGCCGAACACCGCCGGCTGCTACACCGCCACCGAGGCGGTCAAGGTGGCCCACCTGGCCCGCGAGGCGTTCGACACCGACTGGGTGAAGCTGGAGGTCATCGGCGACGAACGGACCCTGCTGCCGGACGGCGCCGAGCTGCTGCGCGCCGCCGAGCAACTGGTCGACGAGGGCTTCACAGTCCTGCCGTACACCACCGACGATCCGGTGCTGGCCCGCCGGCTGGCCGACGCCGGCTGCGCGGCGGTGATGCCGGCCGGTGCACCGATCGGCTCCGGGCTTGGCATCCTCAACCCGCACCACATCCGACTGATCCGACAGTCGGTGGACATCCCGGTGGTGCTGGACGCGGGGGTCGGCACTGCCTCCGACGCCGCGCTCGCGATGGAACTCGGCTGCGACGCGGTGCTGCTGGCCAGCGCGGTGACCCGGGCCGCCGACCCGGTCGCGATGGCCACCGCCATGCGGTACGCCATCGACGCAGGCCGGCTGGCGGCCCGCGCCGGGCGGATCCCGAAGCGTTTCCACGCCCTGGCATCCACTCCGGACGATGGGCGGCCCGAGCTGTGAACGGGATCATGCTGCTCACCGACCGCCGGCAGACGGCCCGGCCGCTGTCGGAGGTGGTCGCGGCGGCGGTGGCCGGCGGGCTCCGGCAGGTGGTGCTGCGGGAACGGGACCTGCCCCGGGCACAACGTGCCGCGTTGGCCGACCGGTTGCGCGGCATCCTCGCCCCGGTCGGCGGGACGTTGATCGTCGCCGGCCCCGACCCGTTGGGCGGTGCCGCGGTGCACCTGCGCGCCGCCGGGCCGTACCCGCCGCCGGTGTTCGGTCTGGTCGGCCGCTCCTGTCACGACGAGACCGAGCTCGGTCGACTGACCACGGAGGACTACGTGACGGTGTCGCCGGTCTTCGCGACCGCGTCCAAACCCGGGTACGGTCCGCTGCTGGGGCCCGCCGGGCTGGCCCGTCTGGTCCGAGTGGCCGCCGGCCGGCCGGTGGTCGCGCTCGCCGGGGTGACCACAGCGGAGCAGGTCGCCACCTGTCGGGCGGCCGGTGCCGCCGGGGTGGCGGTGATGGGCGCGGTGATGCGCGCCGCCGACCCGGCGGCCGTCGTGGCGGAGTTGGTCGCTGCGGCCGCACTGGCCGAGGTGAGCGGCTGATGGCCGGCGAGCGAGGTGAGCAGCTGATGCCCGCCGACCGGATCACCCCGGTGGTGGCGATGACGATCGCCGGCTCCGATTCCGGCGGCGGCGCCGGAATCCAGGCGGACCTGAAGGTCTTCGCCGCGCTCGGCGTCTACGGCACCAGCGCGATCACTGCGGTGACCGCGCAGAACACCACCGGCGTCACCAGCGTCCATCAGCTGCCGGCAGCGCAGGTGCTGGCCCAGATAGAGGCGGTCCGCGCCGACTTGCCGGTGCGCGCGGTGAAGACCGGCATGCTCGGTACGGCCCGGATCGCCGGGGCGGTCGCCGCGCTGGCCCGAGCCGGGGAGTTGCCGAACCTGGTGGTCGATCCGGTGCTGGTCTCGACCAGCGGGCACCGGCTCGGCGTGGTTGGCGCGGTCGAGCGGCTGCTGCCGTACGCGCTGGTCGCGACGCCGAACCGGGCGGAGGCCTCGGCGTTGGTCGGCTGGCCGGTGCGGACCGTCGACGAGATGGCCCGAGCCGCCGTCGAGCTGGCCGCCGGCGGACCGAGGTTCGTGGTGGTGACCGGTGGCGACCCGGACGGTACGTCGACCGACCCGGCGGCGGTCGACGTGGTCGCGACCGCGGACCCGGCGGTCGACGTCGCCGGAACCGCTGTCGCCGGCTGGCGGCTGGCCGGCGAACGGTGCGACACCGGCAACACGCACGGCACCGGGTGCAGTTTCGCGGCGGCGGTGGCGGCCCGGTTGGCGCTCGGCGACGACGTACCGGCGGCGTTGGTCTTCGCCAAGGAGTACGTCGCGCGGGCGCTCGACGGCGCCCGGCACTGGCGGTTGGGCTCCGGTCACGGACCAATAGACCACTTCGGATGGTCGAATCAGCTGGCGGCCACCTGACCGTAGGCAACCACCTGAGAGAGAGCCGGCAACCGCCGGACAGTCGGCAACTACCTGAAGGAGGCCCGCTGATGCAGGCTCGGCGCAAGGTGTACGTGCAAGGACCGCGACCGGACATCCAGGTGCCGTTCGCCGAGGTGACCCTCGCCGGCGACAACCCGCCGGTGCGGCTGTACGACACGTCCGGCCCGGGGTCGGACCCGCAGGTCGGGCTGGCCGCGCTGCGCGGGCGGTGGATCGCCGAGCGCGGCGACGTCGCCCCGGTACGCGGTGCGGGCACCCCGCTGGCTGGGGCCCACGGGCGTCGGCCCACCCAGTTGGCGTACGCCCGGGCCGGGACCGTCACCCCGGAGATGGAGTTCGTCGCGCTGCGGGAGAACCTTCCGGTCGAGGTGGTACGGGAGGAGATCGCCGCCGGACGTGCGGTGCTGCCGGCCAACGTCAACCACCCGGAGTCCGAGCCGATGATCATCGGTGGTCGGTTCCTGGTGAAGGTGAACGCCAACATCGGCACCTCGGCGGTCTCGTCGTCGGTGGCCGACGAGGTGGAGAAGCTGACCTGGGCTACCCGGTGGGGTGCGGACACGGTGATGGACCTGTCCACCGGCAAGCGGATCCATGAAACCCGCGAGGCGATCGTGCGCAACTCGGCGGTGCCGATCGGTACGGTGCCGATCTACCAGGCGTTGGAGAAGGTCGGTGGGGATCCGGTCAAGCTGAGCTGGGACGTGTTCCGGGAAACCGTGATCGAGCAGGCCGAGCAGGGCGTCGACTACATGACGGTGCACGCCGGGGTGCTGCTGCCGTACGTGCCGTTGGCGGTCGACCGGGTCACCGGGATCGTCTCCCGGGGCGGGTCGATCATGGCCGCCTGGTGCCTGGCACACCACCAGGAGAACTTCCTTTACACCAACTTCGCCGAGCTGTGCGAGATCCTGGCCCGCTACGATGTGACCTTCTCGCTGGGTGACGGGCTGCGGCCGGGGTCGATCGCCGACGCCAACGACGCCGCGCAGTTCGCCGAGCTGCGGACGTTGGGCGAGCTGACCTCCGTGGCGTGGGAGCACGACGTGCAGGTGATGATCGAAGGCCCTGGCCACGTGCCGATGCACAAGATCAAGGAGAACGTGGACCTGCAGCAGGAACTGTGCCACCAGGCGCCGTTCTACACGCTCGGCCCGCTGACCACCGACATCGCGCCAGCGTACGACCACATCACGTCGGCGATCGGGGCGGCGATGATCGGCATGTTCGGTACCGCGATGCTTTGCTACGTCACGCCGAAGGAGCACCTGGGGCTGCCGGATCGCGACGACGTCAAGGCCGGAGTGATCGCGTACAAGATTGCGGCGCACGCGGCCGACCTGGCCAAGGGACACCCGGGAGCGCAGGCCTGGGACGACGCGTTGTCCAAGGCGCGGTTCGAGTTCCGCTGGGAGGACCAGTTCAACCTGTCGCTGGACCCGGAGACCGCCCGGTCCTACCACGACGCGACGCTGCCGGCCGAGCCGGCGAAGACGGCCCACTTCTGCTCGATGTGCGGCCCGAAGTTCTGCTCGATGAAAATCACGCAGGATCTGAAGGAGTACGCCCAACAGGGCATGAAGGATAAGTCGGATGAATTCGTCGCCTCCGGTGGCCGGGTCTACCTGCCGTTGGCCTGATCGTCGGCGCCGCTACGGCTCCGGCCGTCCGCGCGGCGGGGCTGCCGGCCCAACTCGCTGACCCAGTCCACGTGTTCGGCGTCCTCGTCGGTCAACGTCGGTGGAGGCGCCGGCCGCCGCTGGCGCATGAACCGTGGCCGGGGGATCCGGCCGGCCGCAGGTGCGGTGGGCGGTGCGGCGACCGGTTGCGGTGCGACCGGTTGCGGTGCGACCGGTGGTGGTGCGACCGGCTTTGGCGTCGGCCGGTCGACGCCATCGGCCACCGGAGTCGGTGTCGGTGTCGGCGGCCCGTCCGGCGCGATCGGGGTCGGGTCGACACGGGGGGTGACCGCCGCAGGTACCGGCGGCGGACGGTCGCCCGGATGTGACTGCGCGGCGACTGGCACCGGTGACGCTACGGTCGGGGCTGACCGGACCGGGCCTGATCGGACCGGTTGTGGTGAGGTCAGGCCCGGCGTCGGCGGGTCCGGCACAGGCGGCGCTGCCGGACCGGGTGACACCCGCCCGACGGATGCTGAATCGGCGGGAATCTTTTCAGATAGGGCAATTTCCACTACAGGTTCTCGGCTCTCGGACGAGCTGTCGGCGGGTCCGACGGTCGTTCCGGCGGCGGGCGCGGGCGTCCCACTCGCGGGCACGGTTGTCGGCGTTCCGGTTGCGGTGCTGACCCGTCGGTCAGGCCGGGGCACGGCAGCCACGGTGATCGAACCGACGACCCCGGCGGCCACCGCCAGCAGCGCCGCCCAGTAGGGGTCGTCCTGGTAAGGCCCGGCGCGGCCGGCCCCGGCGGCCAGGTACGCGGCGTCGAGGACCGCGGGTCCGGCCATTCCGGACACCGCTGTGGCCACCGTCGGCGCCGCCCGCCACCGGGCCAGCCCGCTCACCGCCGCACCGAGCGCCAGCGCCAGCACCGGCAGCAGCACGAACACCTGCCAACCGGAGCCAGCCGTGTCGAGCACGACCGGTTCGAGTACCCCGGGTCGGATCTCGGCGACGGGGTCACCCGCCCACAGATCCGGGGCGACTGACCCGACCGCCAGTAGCCAGAGCACGCCGCTGAACACCAGCACGTTCCAGCGCATCGCCGGATGGGCAAGCGCGGCCAGAGCCGCCGGCAGACCCACCACCGCCCCGATTCCGCCGATCAGGGCGGTAACCGTCACCGGATCGTCGACCCCGGTCGACGCCTGCGCCGGCAGCACCGACAACCCGACCACGGCGAGCGCCGCACCGATTGCGGCGACCAGCGCCAATACGACCCGGCGGACCGCTGTCCGGACCGCCGACACCCGCCGGGGCCGGGCCGGACGCTGTTCGGCGACCCGTTGCGCCACACACCCGCCGACGACGGCAGCGACGATCGCGAACCAGGCGAGCCAGGACAGCTGGGTCGGCCAGAAGTCTGCGGTCGGCCCGACGAAGTCGCGGCGCAGGCGTACCAGTTGGAGACCGTAAGCAGCACCAAGCTGGACGGCACCGGCGAACGCCGCCACACCGAATGCCGTGGTGATCGCTCTGAGCCAGGTCCGCAAGGCCATGCCGGGAGGTTACGGCCGGCCGCCCGCACTGTCGACCTGGACCGGGCGACCGCCGCCGGGCCGGCAGGTCAGCCCAGCTGGGGCAGCACCTCGGCAGCGACCAGCTCCAGGTGGTCCAGATCGGCGAGGTCGATGAACCGCAGGTGTACCCGGCTGGTACCGACCGCCGCGAACTCCCCGATCCGGTCCACCAGTTGGGCCGGCGAACCGATCACCGGGTCCTCCGGCGGCAGGGCGCTCTTCTCGTGCAGCGGCGCGGCGCGGCGCTGCGCCTCGGCGTCGGTACGCCCGATCGCGATGACGATGCCGGCCGACATGGTCAGCGGCGGTCGGCCCTGCTCGGTGCGCCCGGTCCGGTGACAGGCCTTGGTCACCCGATCGTAAGCCGCCGCGGTCTCGGCGACCGACTTGAACGGCATGTTGAACTCGTCGGCGAACTGGGCAGCGAGCTCCGGGGTCCGCTTCGGTCCTCGTCCGCCGATGATGATCGGCGGGCCGGCCGGCTGCGCCGGCTTCGGTAGCGCCGGAGCGTCGACCAGTTGGTAGTGGTCGCCGTGGAAGCTAAACCTGTCACCGACCGGGGTACGCCACAGCCCAGTGATCACCTCGAGCTGTTCGGCCAACCGGTCGAAGCGTTCCCCGACGGACGGGAACGGCAGCCCGTACGCGGTGTGTTCCCGGGCGTACCAGCCGGCGCCGATGCCGAGGTCGACCCGGCCGCCGCTCATCTGGTCGACCTGGGCGACCATCACGGCGAGCGGTCCGGGCAGCCGGAAGGTCGCCGAGGTGACCAGCGTGCCGAGCCGGATCCGGGAGGTCTCCCGGGCCAGCGCGGCCAGAGTCAGCCAGGCGTCGGTCGGCCCCGGCAGCGCCAGCTCCTCGCCCATCGACTGGTAGTGGTCGGCCCGTAGGTAACCCTCGAACCCGGACTCCTCTGCGAGCCGGGCCAGCCGGAGCTGGTCGTCGTAGCTGGCGCCGCGGTGCGGCTCGGTGAACACGCTGACCCGCATGGTCAGTACCCTCCGATCCCGGCCGTCGCCGGTGCGTCGCGTTCCATCAGCACCTCGTGCAGCTCCGCACTGCACCGGGCTACGTCCTCGGTGTGCGCGTTGCGCCCCAGGCTGCGGGGGCGGGGAATGTCGATCGGTACGATCTTGCGGATTCGCCCTGGTCGAGGGCTCAGCACCACGACCCGGTCGGCGAGCAGGACGGCTTCGTCGATCGAGTGGGTGACGAAGACGATGGTCGCCGCGCGCTCCATGTGGATCCGTTGCAGCTCGACGGAGAGCTCCTCCCGGGTCAGCGCGTCCAGCGCCGAGAACGGCTCGTCCATCAGCAGCACCCGTGGTTCGGCGAGCAACGAGCGGCACAGCGACACCCGCTGCTGCATGCCGCCGGACAGCTCGTGCGGCAGCCGCTTGTCGAAGCCGGCCAGCCCGACCATCTCCAGCAGTTCCAAGGCCTTTGCCCGGTGCTGCCTGCGGCGCAACCCGAAAATCTCCGCCGGCAGCAGGACATTGTCCAGCACTGATCGCCAGGGCAGCAGGGCCGGGCGTTGGAAGAGCATCGCGATGTCCCGGCGTGGTTTGACCACTTGCTCGCCACCGACAGTGATCTCGCCGGCTGTCGTCGGAAGCAGTCCGGCGATGAGTCTGAGCAGGGTGGACTTGCCGCAGCCGGAACGACCGACGACCGCGACGAACTCACCGGCGGTCACCGAGAGGTCGATACCGCGAAGTGCCTCCACTGTGCCGGAGCGACCGGCGAACGTCCGCCCGACTCCGCTGAGCTGGATCATGGGGCGGCAGCTCCCTCGTCCTGGGTCGATCAACAAGCGGGGGACAGAGTATCCAGATCGTGCCGGCCACGCACCACCCGCGCGGTAAACACTTTTGATTGCGATCCAGGGTCCGCGATGCCCGGCTGTCGCATTGGTCAGGTTTCCCTCGTACTCTGTTGCCCGCGAAGTTTCCCAACGCGACCGCGGCACCCGTGCGGCCCCCACCGACCGGCTGCCGCGCCGGACCAACTACCCCCTCCGGTCGCCTCGACGACCTGCGGGTTCGTCGAGGGGCCGTCGGGTTGGAAAGGACACACGTTCATGACAAGGCTCACCCGTACGATCGCCGCCACGGCCCTCGCGGCGGCGCTCGCGGTCACTGCCGGCTGCAGCGCGGACGACGGTGACGAGGCGAATGCCGGTGGCACCGAGGAATTGAAGAAAGTGACTTACCTCACTTCCTTCGGTAACTTCGGCCGGGACTCCTACGCCTGGGTCGCCAAGGACAAGGGCTTCTTCGAGGAGGCCGGTTTCGACGTCGAGGTCAAGGCAGGAGCCGGCACCGGCGACAACATCAAGACCGTCGTCGGTGGGCAGGCCCACTTCACGCCGATCGACATGACCGGCGGACTGCTGCAGTACGGCAACGGCGAGGCGAAGGACTTCGTCGTGGTCGCCGGCATCCAGCAGCGGACCATGGCCGCGATCATCGCGCTCGACGGCAGCGGCATCACCACCCCCAAGGACCTGGAGGGCAAGACGCTCGCCGACGCCCCCGGCTCGGTGGTGCGCAACCTGTTCCCGACGTACGCCTCGCTGGCCGGCATCGACGAGACCAAGGTCGAGTGGGTCAACGGTGCCCCACAGACCCTGATGGGCACCCTGGCCTCCGGTTCGGTGGACGGCATCGGCCAGTTCGTGGTCGGTAAGCCCACCGTGGAGACCGTCGCGCAGGGCAAGACCGCCGTGGTGCTGCCGTACAGCGACATCATGACCGACCTGTACGGCAACGTGCTGATCACCTCGACGGCGATCGCCGAGGAGGACCCGGAGATGGTGAAGCGCTTCAGCGCGGCACTGCTCAAGGGCCTGGAGTACAGCATCACCAACCCGGAGGAGGCCGGCGAGATCCTGGCCAAGAACGTGGAGGAGGCCAACCCGGCCGCCGCCGCCGCCGAACTGGAGCTGATGGCCGCCTTCGTGAAGTCGACCAGCTCCGGTGTGCCGGTCGGTGCGCTGGACAGCCAGCGGATCGCCCGCAGCATCGCGATCCTGCAGGGCGCCGGAGCGATCCCGCCGGGCCTGGAGCCGGAGCAGGTCGTCAACTTCGACCTGGCCCCGAACGCCGAATCCTGACCGACCCGGGTGCGGGTGGGTGGACCACCGTCCGGTGACCCACCCGCCCGCACCGGCGGAGTACCGCCCATCGGTCTTACACCGTCTCCACAGACGTCACTTCCCACCAGCCCGGCGGTAGGCCCGACCGGCCTGGCTGTCACCGGAAGGGCAAGGCCACGTTAGCACACCTGTTCGCACGCCGGATCTCTCGGTGTGTGAGTAGTGGACGTCGATCCGCCTCGGCGGCGAGTCGACTTTCCCTGCCGTGCTCCGCAGGTGTCCGTTTCCTCCCCGGCCGGAAGGCCGGAGTATCCACGGAAGGCATCTGATGACCGTACTCAAACCGGCGCAGGCGCCACCGGTCCGCGCCGCGACCACCGCTCCGGTCCGCCGCCCCGCCGGCGGCCGGGTCGCCGTAGTCGGACTACCGCTGCTCGGCGTGGCGGTGACGGTGACCGCGTGGTGGCTCGCCACCAGCGTGTTCAACCTGGTGCACTCGGTGGTGCTGCCACCCCCGCAGGACGTGTACGCGGCGTTCTCCCTGCGGATGCCACGGCTGCTGGAACATACCCTGGCGACCACCACCTCGACCGTCGTCGGGTTTGCGATCTCCACCGTCATCGGGGTGCTGATCGGACTGGTGCTGGCCGGCTCCCAGGTGGCCGAGCGGATGTTCGCTCCGCTGCTGGTGGCGCTCAACGCCGTACCGAAGATCGTGCTCGCCCCGCTGCTCGTGGTCACTCTCGGCTGGGGCCAGCAGTCGATCCTCACCATGGTCTTCCTGCTCTGCTTCTTCCCGATCGTGCTCTCCACGGTGACCGGTCTGACCTCTACCCCGGCCGATCTGGCCGAGCTGGCCCGGTCGCTGGACGCGTCCCGCTGGCAGACCTTCCGCAAGATCCGCTTCCCGGCGGCGTTGCCGCAGATCTTCGTCGGCCTGAAGGTCGCGATGCCGTTGGCGGCGATCGGTGCCGTGATCGGCGAGTTCCAGGCCGGTGAGGAGGGTCTGGGCTACATGACCCTGCAGTTCAGCGGGATGGGCGAGAACTCCGCCGCCTGGGCGGCGATCGTGTTGATCGGGCTGATGAGCATCCTGCTCTACTTCGCGCTGGTCGCCATCGAACGGCTGCTGCTGCCGTGGGTGCGGGAGACGACGTCGGCCCGCTGACGTCTGCCACCATGTCGCGCCCGCCCCGGACGTCGTGCGCCCGCCAGGAACAACTCCTGGCGGGCGCACGAGACCGGACCGTACCGGGGTCGTCAGCTGGCCAGTCGCCAGCGGCCACCCCGGGAGACCAGCATGGTCAGTGCCTGGGGCATCAGTCCGGAGTGGTTGTCCGGCGTCATCCGGATCGGCCCGGAGAGCCCGTCGAACTGGGTGGTCTCCAGCACCTCACGGATGGCCTCCCGGTCGACGTCGCCGTCGCCGGTCGACGTGGCCACCGCGTCGGCGATCAGCTGGACCGCGTCGGCCGCGAACGAAGAGAACCCGTAGTAGCTGCCGAACCTGGCCGTGTAGTCGCGGAACCACTGCTTGCGGGCTGCCTTCGCCGGGGTGTTGGCGATCACGTCGTCGATCACCATGGTCTGGGTGAAGACCAGATTGACGCCCTTGGTGCCGGTGGCCGAGCCACCGGACAGGAACAGGTCCCCGGCGGCGGCGGCGTCGAAGAACAGGGGCCCCGGGTAGTCGGCCTGCGCGGCGCTGTCCGCCGCCAGCGCCGCCTGCTCGGCCGAGGTCCAGACCAGCAGCGCGCCCGGGTTCTCGCCGGTCACCGGCTGCGCCAGGGTGGCGACGGCCTGGCTCACGTCGGTGTCGGTGGTACGCACCTGTTCGGTGCCGACCAGGTTGATGCCGAGCTTGTCCAGTTCGGCGGTGATCACCCGCAGGCCGTCCCGGCCGTACTCGTCGTCGGTGTGCAGCAGACTGGCCCGCCCGATGTTTCGGCGGCGCAGTTCGTTGGCGACCGCGGCGGCGCTGTCCGCCGCGTTGGGACCGAGCTTGAACAGGTAGCGACGCTCGGTAACCGGGGTGGCGACCGCGGTGGCCGGGGCCAGCGAGATGGTCGGCACCCGCTTGTCGTTGATCGTCCGGGCGGCGCCGACCGCACAGTCACTGCAACTGCCCATGATGATCGCGGTCACCGCGGAGTCGCCGGTGAAGTCGCCGATGTTGCGCAGCGACTCGCTCGGGTCGGAACGGTTGTCCCGGACGTCCAGCCGGATCGTCCGGTCGCCCAGCAGACCCGATTCGTTGATCTGCTCGACCTTCAGCTCGAGGGCTCGCTGGAAGCCCTTGCCGACGGTCGCGGCGGCACCGGACAGTTCCAGGTCGGCGGCGATGACGATCTCGCCGCCGTCCCCGCCGGCCGAGTCGCTGGCGAACTGGCAGCCGGTGAGCGAAGAGGCCAGCAATGTGGATGCGAGCGCCGTGAGTAGGGCGGAACGGGTGGGCCTCAAGTCAGTCCTCCAGGTACGCGGCGGATGCGCACCCGGTCGGTGGGCGGCGGCGCGGCTGAGCACGTCCTCAGTAGAAGTCGCGCCGGCGGCATGCCGTACGGTGTGCGCGGAGCCTGCAAACTTGGGAAACCATGCCAATGGGCGGCGTTCTGGTCAAGCGCGCCGGTCGGGGCGTTTCCGGGACTGTCGTCCCACATGTTGGCAACGAGTACATGTTGCGATCGTTGACTTTGGCGGGACAACTGACGGTGGAAGTTCTATCCGCGCTGATCAGGGCGGTGTGATGAAGATACTCTCCGGTAGTACTAGGGTGATTACAGGTCGTCCGACCGATTCCTGCCCCACTGAGGCTTCCCAAGCGGGTCCACTTCTGGTGAAATCGCGGCCGTGCCGCATGCGGCGCTCACCGCTGCAGCAGGCATCGGTCGGCAGTCCGCGTGTGGAGATAGCGACGGAGGCGATGTCGTGAGGACCGGACCGACGACCCTGCCCGACAATGGCCCGCGGAAGCGCCGCGCGCCATTGCGTTGGGTGCCGCGACTGAGGGATGCGCGGATCAGGTCCAAACTGGCCCTGATCCTGGTCGTTCCGCTGGCCGCGGTCGCCGCTCTGGCCACGGTGCGGCTGGTCGACGTGGGACAGGGAGCAATCGACGCGCGGATGGTGCGGTCGATGGCCGAACTCTCCGTTGACGTCTCGGCCCTGGCCCAGGACGTCCACAAGGAGCGGATGGCTGCGGTGACCTTCCTCGCCGCCCGCGACGCCGACGCCGAGGCCTACAACATCCGGGTGCGCAGCACCGACGAGCGGATCGCTGCGTACGCCGCCGAACGCGACCGGGTCGGTAACGTGCCGGAGGCGGTCGAGCGGCAGCTGGTCGCCATCGACGACCATCTGGACACCTTGAACGCCACCCGCCAGGAGGTGCTCGACCGGCGGCAGATGCCGGTGCCGGAAGCGGTGCTGCGGTACGGCGTCATCCTGTCCGACCTGGCTTCCTACGGTGAGGTGCTCGGCCAGGTCTCCGGTGACGGCGAGGTGCCGGACAGCCTGCGTGCCGTCTCCGCCTTCGCCCGGGCCAAGCTGGCCACGGCGGAGGAGGAGGCGATCATCTTCGCCGCGCTGTCCACCGGCCGGCTGGACGAGGAGCAGTTCTCGTCGTACCTGGCCACGCTGACCAGCCAGCAGGAGGCCCTGCTGTCGTTCTCGCTGGCCGCGTCGCCGTGGGAGCAGGAGCTGGTCGACAGCAGCGTCACCGGTGACGCCGTCTTCCTGGCCGACCGGGTCGCCACCGAGATCACCCGTTCGGTGGGCCAGCGAGCTCCGATGAGCGCCGCACAGGCGGCCCGGGCCGTGGGCGCGGTCAACGACCTGATGCGGTGGGCCGAGATCCAGCTGGAGAACCGGCTGCTCGACCGGGCCACCCAGGTCAGCACCAACGTCACCCGGCAGGCGATCATCGAGTCGATCGCGGTGCTGATCGCCCTGGTGCTGGCGATCGCCCTCGCGGTGGTCCTGGCCCGCTCGTTGAACGACTCGCTGCGACGGCTGCGGGAAGGCGCCATGTCCGTGGCCAGCCGGGACCTGCCGGAGGCGGTGGCCAAGCTCCGCGACGTCAACGACCTCAACGACCGGGGTCCGGAGGAGATCGTCCGTAACCTACGTGACCCGATCCGCCTGCCCAACCGCGACGAGGTCGGCCAGGTCGGCCAGGCGTTCAACGTGGTGCACCGGGAGGCGGTCCGGATCGCCGCCGAGCAGGCCGCGCTGCGGGCGAGCGTGTCGGCGATGTTCCTCTCCCTGGCCCGCCGGAGCCAGACGCTGGTCGACCGGATGATCGGCGAGCTCGACGCGATCGAGCGCGGTGAGGAGGACCCGAAGCGGCTCGCCCAGCTGTTCCAGCTCGACCACCTCGCCACCCGGATGCGCCGCAACGACGAGAACCTGCTGGTCCTGGCCGGTGCCGACTCGACGGCGCCGCGCCGCGAGGACGCGTTGCTGGTCGACGCGCTGCGGGCCGCGCAGTCCGAGGTCGAGCTCTACAACCGGATCGAGTTCGGCACCGTCGACACCGACATCCTGATCTCCGCGCATGCGGTCAACGACGTGGTACGTCTCGTCGCCGAGTTGCTCGACAACGCCACCCGGTTCTCGCCGCCGACCACCACGGTCGTCGCCGACGCCCGGCGGCTGCGCGACTACGTACTGGTCCAGGTGGAGGACCGCGGCCTGGGGCTGTCCGAGGAGCAGTTGGACAATCTCAACCGGAGGCTCGCCGAGCCGTCCACGGTCGACGTCTCGGCGTTCCGACTGATGGGTCTCGCCGTGGTCAGCCGGCTGGCCGGCCGGTACGGCATCCGGGTCGAGCTGCGGCCCAACCCGGAAGGCGGCACTATCGCCCAGGCCACGCTGCCGAGCAGCATCCTGGTACTGCCGCAGCGCACCCGGGAGCCGGTCATGACGCGGGGACGCCCGGCCTTGGCGGCCGAGCCGATCTCCGCCGCGCCCACGTCAGGTGGGACCTGGTCGCCGATCTCGAGTCCGCCGGCGGCGGCACCCGGCCGTACGGCGACCCTCACCGACCAGTGGCAGAACGCCCGGTCATCACAGTGGAACGCGGTGGCCGGTGCACCTACCGCCGCCTTCCCGGTGACCACCGGCGGGCAGTCGACGCCGGTATCCGCCGCCCCGATCTCCGCGTCGCCGATGTCCGGCTCGCCGATGTCGGGCCCCCCGATGTCCGGCGTTCCCATGTCCGGGGCACCGGCTGCCCCGGCCGCCGGCCCGGCCGCGCCGACGTACAACCCGGGGCTGCCGGCGTACCCACCGGCGGCCTCCGCCGCCCCGCCTGCGGCGGCACCGCCGGTGGCCAACGTCGGTACGCCGACCGTGGCCTACCCGACGGTGCGACCGGCCGGTACCAGCGGCTACCCGGACCAGTCGGTCATCCCGGCCACCATGCACCCGCTGGCCCCGGCGGTACGGACCGGCGGCCAGCTGCCGCACGGCCCGGTGGCCGGCGGCGGCGCGCCCGCAGCGGCCGCCAACCCCGCAGCGGCCGCCAACCCCGGTGCCCGGCCCGAGGACGCCGCCGAGATGCCCATCTTCCGGGAGATGGAGGCGGTCTGGTTCCGGTCACACGGCTCGGCCGAGACCACCGTCCTGCCGCTGCCGACCGCCGGTCGTCCGCCTGCTGCCAATGCGCCCGCACCGGCGTACCCGCCGGCACCCGCTCCGACCAGGACACCGCTGCCGGCCCGCAACCCGGGACAGTCGGCTCCACAGCCGACGGCGTACTCTGCTCCGGTGCAGCCGAACGCCGCACCACCACCCCCGGCCGCGCCACCGGCGCCCGCACCGTCCACTCCGGCCGGCGCGGCGACGTCGGCGCCGGGTGCCATCCCCCGGCAACGGACGGGCGACTCCGGCAGTTGGCGTACCGCCGCTGACGAGGGCTGGGCCCGGGCCAGTAAGGCAGCGGAGCCGGCGACCGCCGGCACCACCCGCTCTGGTCTGCCGAAGCGCCAGCCCCAGGCACAGCTGGTGCCGGGTGGCGTGGAGGCCAAGCAGGGCCGCGAGCCGACCCGGCGGACCCCGGATGAGGTCCGCGGCCTGTTGTCGGCATACCACCGTGGCGTGCAACGCGGCCGGACCGCCGGCAGCGAGCAGTACCGCGCCAACTCAACCAAGGAGACCAGCGAATGAACAGGCCAGCAGCTATTCAGGACATGGGTTGGCTGCTCAGCAACTTCGCCGACAGCGTGGCGGGGATCGCCCACGTCGTGGCTGTCTCGGCAGACGGACTGCTGCTCGCCTCCTCGCGTGATCTGCCGGCGGACCGGGCCGACCAGTTGGCGGCGATCACCTCCGGCGTGGTCAGCCTCACCGACGGGGCGTCGCGGATGTTCAGCGCGGGTGGCGTGCTGCAGACAGTGATTGAGATGGACAGCGGGTACCTGTTCCTGATGTCGATCAGCGACGGTTCGTCGATGGCGGTGCTCGCCGCCCGTAGTTGCGACGTCGGTCAGGTCGGGTACGAGATGGCATTGCTGGTCGAGCGGGTCGGTGCCGCGCTGGTCCCGGCGCCACGGGAGGCCGTGGGCGGCCGACCCTGATCCGAGGCTGAAGTTCCGCAGCGACACAAGGGACCGTCACCGATGACGTGCCAGCAGACCCACGAGGAGGTGACCGCTCAATGGGCCAACCACGACAGGACCCGCGCGGAGCGCTGGTCCGCCCCTATGCGGTCACCCGCGGGCGTACCGAGCCACGGCAGCACATCGCACTGGAGGCGGTGCTGGTGGCCTCGGCGGCAGCGGTCACCGAGTCCCGTTTCGCCGGGCACGACAAGCATCGAATCGCCACGATCTGCGACAACCGTGCCCAGTCACTGGCGGAGATCGCCGCGTACACCCGGCTCCCGCTGGGCGTCGCACGGGTCCTTGTCGCCGACATGGTCGCCGACGGCCTGCTGGCGTTGCACAGCACCGCTCCGACTGAGACAGAGGGCTACGAGGAGCGGATGGAACTTCTTGAGAGGGTGCTAAGTGGACTTCGCAGGCTATGACCGTCCCGGCGTCCGCCGGGACAAGGGAATCACCTCGGCGAAGATCGTCATCGCCGGTGGATTCGGGGTGGGCAAGACCACCATGGTCGGCGCGGTCTCCGAGATCACGCCGCTGACCACCGAGGCGCTGATGACCTCGGCCGGTGTCGGCATCGACGATCCGTCAAAGGTCCCCGGCAAGGAGACCACCACGGTGGCGATGGACTTCGGCCGGATCACCATGGCCGACGACCTGATTCTCTATCTGTTCGGCACACCCGGACAGACCCGGTTCTGGTTCATGTGGGACGAGATCATCCGCGGCGCGGTCGGTGCTGCGGTGCTGGTGGACACCCGCCGGATCACCGACGCCTTCGCCCCGCTGGACTACTTCGAGAACCGGCAGCTGCCGTACCTCGTGGCGTTGAACTGCTTCGATGGCGCGCCACAGTACGAGCCGGAGGAGGTGCGGGAGGCGCTGGCCATCGCGCCGCACGTGCCGCTGGTGATGTGCGACGCGCGCAGCCGGGACTCGACGAAGAGTGTGCTGGTCACTGTCGTCGAGCACGCCATGGCGACGCTGCGCGCCGAGCACGGCCGAGGGTATCCGACGCCGGTCGGCTGACCGTACGGCAACACAGCCGGCGGCGCGCTGCGCCGCCGGCTGGCGCGTGCTCAATCGGCCGTGCGGCCTCGGCCGGCCCGGCCGTGCGGCCTCGGCCGGCCCGGCCGTGCGGCCTCGGCCCGCCGGGCGCGGCCTGCCTCAGTCGATCGGCAGCCGGTAGCCGCGTTTGACCACGGTCTGGATCACCCCGGGCGTGCCCAGCCCGGCCCGCAGCCGGGCCACCGCCATCTCGACGGCGTGCTCGTCGGCACCTCGGGGCAGGGTGCGCAGCAGCGCGGCTCGGGACAGCACCCGTCCCGGGGTCTGCGCCAGCGCGCGTAGCACCGCCATCGGTGCCGGTGCCAACGGGCGCAGCTCACCGTCGATCACTGCGGCGTGTCCGCGCAGGGTGAGCAGGTGTCCGCCGACCTTCAGGTTGACCGCCCGGCGAGGCAGTTCGTCGACGATGGTCCGGACCAGCGCCCCGAGTCGGGCGCGAGCCGGTGCGATCACCGGCACTCCGTGCCGGCGCAGCGGCGCCGCGGTGACCGGCCCGACGCACGCGGCCAGTACGTCGGTCCGCATCGCCTCGAGCACCGCGTCGGCGTTGGGTCCGGCGGCGCGCAGCAGTGCTCCGACCGCCGGCGCGGAGGTGAAGGTGACCGCGTCGACGAGCCGGCCGGCGACCAGGTCGACCAGCCGGTGCAGTGGTGCCGGGTCGGTCGGCGGCGCCCACCGGTACACCGGCACCTCGATCACGGTGGCGCCGGCCGCCTCGAGCGCCGCCGAACACTCCGGTTGCCGTTCCCCGTGCAGCTGCATCGCGATCACCTGGCCGGCCACGCCGCGGGCCCGCAGATAGTCGGTGACCTCGTCACAGCTCTCCGACGCGGGTGACCACTGGTCGTGCAGGCCGGCTGCCCGGATCGCGCCCCGGGCCTTGGGGCCGCGGGCCACGATGTAGGCGCCGCCGAGCACCGCCCGCAGCGGCTCGGCCAAGCCCCACCCCTCCGCAGCCTCCAGCCAGCCACGCATGCCGATGCCGGTGTTGGCGATCAGCACGTCCGGCGGATTGTCCAGGCAGGCCCGGGTCGACGCCCGTAGTTCGGTGTCGTCGGCCAGCGGCACGATCCGCAGTGCCGGGGCGAGCACCACCCGGGCACCCCGCCGTTCCAGCAGCGCGGCCAGCTCGTCGCGCCGCCGGTCGGCAGTGACCCCGATGGTGAATCCGGCCAGCTCGTCGGACATCACTGGTCCTGCCGCCGACCGAGCACCTCGATCAGCCCGTCCCGACAGCGCACCCGGTAGGTCGGCACGGCGACGCCCGGCAGATCCAGACATTCGCCGGTACGCAGGTCGTAGACCTGCTTGTGCAGTGGTGACGCCACGGTCGGGATGTCCCCCCGGGTACCGACGATGCCCCGGGACATGACGTGGGCACCGGCCACCGGGTCCTGGTTGCCGATTGCGTACAACGTCCCGTCGTAGGTCCGGAAGACCGCCACCTGCTCGCCGTCGACCAGTGCGGCCACGCCCCGCTCCGGCTCCACCCGGGAGTACGGGCACACCGGTGTCCACCGGGCGGTGACGTTGACTGTCTGCACACTCATCGGCGTACCTCCAGGGTTGTCGGGAGACCGAGCGCGACGGGCCGGCGCTCGCCCAGGGCCGGCACCGGCTGGCCCCGCTCGACCTCGAAGGTGATCGACGGGTCCGGGGTGTCGGGTGCGTTGACGAAGGAGGCGAAGCGGCGTAGCCGCTCCGGGTCGTCGATCGTGTCGCGCCACTCGTCCGAGTAGGACTCGACATGTCGGGCCATCGCCTCGTCCAGCTCGGCCGCCAGCCCGAGCGAGTCGTCGACGATCACCGATCGCAGGTGGTCCAGGCCGCCGTCCATGGCCTCGATCCAGGCCGCGGTGCGTTGCAGCCGATCGGCGGTGCGGATGTAGAACATCAGGAACCGGTCGATGGTACGGACGAGCTCCTCGGTGGACAGGTCGCTGGCGAACAGGTCGGCGTGCCGGGGCCGGAAACCGCCGTTGCCGCCGACGTAGAGGTTCCAGCCGACGTCGGTGGCGATGATGCCGAAGTCCTTGCTGCGCGCCTCGGCGCACTCCCGGGCGCAGCCGGAGACCGCAGACTTGATCTTGTGCGGGGCGCGCAGCCCCCGGTAGCGCAGCTCCAGGGCGATCGCCAGGCCGACCGAGTCCTGCACCCCGTAGCGGCACCAGGTGGAGCCGACGCAGGACTTCACCGTCCGCAGCGCCTTGCCGTACGCGTGACCGGACTCGAAGCCGGCGTCAACCAGCCGCCGCCAGATCTTCGGCAACTGCTCGACCCGGGCACCGAACAGGTCGATCCGCTGCCCGCCGGTGATCTTCGTGTAGAGGTTGAAGTCCCGGGCCACCTCGCCGATCGCGATCAGCTTCTCCGGGGTGATCTCCCCACCGGGTATCCGCGGCACCACCGAGTAGGTGCCGTCGCGCTGGATGTTGGCCAGGAAGTGGTCGTTGGTGTCCTGCAGGGTGGCCTGCTCGCCGTCGAGGACGTAGCCGTTGCCCAGCGAGGCGAGGATCGAGGCGACCACCGGCTTGCAGATGTCGCAGCCCCGGCCCCGACCGTGCTCGGCGACCAGCTGGGAGAAGGTCCGGACGCCGCGTACCCGGACGATGTCGAACAGCTCCTGGCGGCTGTGGTCGAAGTGTTCGCACAGTGCGGTCGACTGGGCCACCCCGGCGACGGACAGCAACTGCTTGAGCATCGGTACGCAGGACCCGCAGCTGGTGCCGGCCCGGGTGCACGCCTTGATCCCGGCGACGTCGGTGCAACCGTCGCCGATCGCGCCGAGGATCTGATCCTTGGTGACCGCGTTGCAGGAGCAAACCTGGGCGCTGCCGGGCAGCGCGTCGATGCCGGCGCCGCCAGCGGCCCCGTCGGAGCCGGCCGGGGCGAGCAGCGCCAGCGGCGGGCCCGGCAGCGGCCCGCCGACGCTGGCCCGCAGCGTCGGGTACGCCGTCGCGTCGCCGACCAGCACCCCGCCGAGCAGGGTCCGCGCGTCGTCGGAGAGCACCAGCTTGGCGTAGACGCGGGTGGCCGGGTCGGTGAAGGTGACGTCCAGGCAGTCGGGGGTGACCCCGTGCGCGTCGCCGAACGACGCCACGTCCACCCCGAGCAGTTTGAGCTTCGTGGAGGTGTCCGCGCCGGGGAAGGCAGCGGTGCCGCCGAGCAGCCGGTCGGCGACCACCTCGGCCATCGCGTAGCCGGGGGCGACCAGCCCGTAGCAGCGGCCCGGTTCGCCGTCCACGCTGACCGCGGCGCACTCGCCGACCGCCCAGATGTGCGGGTCGCTGGTCCGACAGGTGGCGTCGACGGTCACCCCGCCGCGCTCGCCGACGGCCAGCCCGGCGGCGCGGGCCAGGTCGTCGCGGGGCCGGATGCCGGCGGCGACGACCACCAGGTCGGTCTCCAGTTCGGTGCCGTCGGTGAGGGCCACTCCGTGCGGGGAACCGTCCGGCCCGGTGCGGATCGCCGACGTCGCGGTTCCCAGGTGCACGTCGACGCCGAGGTCCTCGACGTAGCGGCGCAGCATCGCCCCGCCGGCCTCGTCGATCTGCACCGGCATCAGCCGGGGCGCGAACTCCACCACGTGGGTACGCAGGCCGAGCAGCCGCAGCGCGTTGGCGGCCTCCAGGCCGAGCAGGCCACCGCCGATCACCGTGCCGACCCGCCGGCCGGCGGCCGGATCGGTGGCGAAGTCGCGGATGGCGACCAGGTCGTCCAGCGTCCGGTAGACGAACACCCCGTCGCGCAGGCCGCCGCCGTTGGCGCCGTCGGTGCGGCGGTTTGCGCCGTCGATCGGCGGGACGAACGGGTACGAGCCGGTGGCCAGCACCAGCGCGTCGTAGCCGTACTCGCCGTGGTCGGTGACGACCACCCGGCGGTCCCGGTCGATGCGCCGGGCCGGCTCGGCCAGCCGCAGGTCCACCCCGTCGTCCGGGGTGTGCACGCTCAACTCGTCCGACCCGACACCGTCGAAGAAGGCCGACAACCGGACCCGGTCGTACGCCGGCCGCGACTCCTCGGCGAGCACTGTCACCTGCCATCCACCGTCGGTGTCGCGGGAGCGGACCGCTTCGACCAGGCGCTGCCCGACCATGCCGTTGCCGATGACGATCAACCGGTTCACGCTGGTACCTCCACGTCGGAATCCACAGATGAGAGCCAGTCGACGATGCCGGTGACCGCGTCGGTGCAGCTGCCGCAGCCGGTGGTGGCCCGGGTGGCGGCGACCATTTCGGCGACCGACCGGGCACCGGCGCGCCAGCAGCGCACCAGCGCGCCCTTGCTGACCGTGTTGCACTGGCAGACGGTCGCCGCGTCCGGCATCAGTGCCGGACTGGTCGCCGGTGCCGCGCCGGTGCCGCCGACCGACCGGCCGAGCAGCAGAGACCGCCGGTCGGCCGGCACCGGACCGCCGCGGTCGAACAGCTGGATGACGGTGCCGACGGCCGGGTTGTCGCCGAGCATGATCGCCCCGGTCAGCCGGTCGTCGCGGATCAGCAGCCGGGCGTACGTGCCGCGGGCCGGGTCGGCGAAACTGAGCTCCTCGGTCTGCCCGTCGGCGCCCGGCCGGGTGTCGCCCATCGCGGCGAGGTCGATGCCGGCGGCCTTGAGCCGGGTCACCGTCGGCAGTGGCCGGTAGCGGGCACCCGGGTCGTCGCCGGCCAGCACCCGGGCCAGCACCTGGGCCTGTTCCCAGGCGGGGGCGACCAGCCCGGTAACGACGCCGTCGTGTTCGGCGCAGTCTCCGATCGCCCAGATGTGCGGGTCGCTGGTGGCCATCCGGTCGTCGACCATCACACCGCGCCCGACCCGTAGCCCGGCCCGCCGGGCCAGGCCGGTGTCCGGCCGGACACCGCAGGCCAGCACCAACAGGTCGGCCTTCAGCTCCCGGCCGTCGCCGAGGCGCAGCCGTACCCCGTCGGTGGTGGCGGTGACCGACTCGGCGGCGGCGGCCAGCTCGGTGCCGACGCCGAGGCCGGCCAGGGTACCGGCGAGCACCGCGCTGGCGGTGGCGTCGAGTTGACGCTCCATCAGCTGACCGACCTTGTGTACCACCCGCACGTCCAGCCCGCGTGCGGCGAGCCCACGGGCGGCTTCCAGCCCGAGCAGGCCGCCGCCGAGTACCAGCGCGGTGCGGGCACCGGCTGCGGCGGCGAGGATCCGCCGGCAGTCGTCCAGGGTCCGGAACACCGCGACCCGGTCGGGCAGCGCGGCTGGCTCTTCGCCCGCCGATCCGGCCCGGCCGACCGAGCCGTCGGCACGGGTCAGGCCGGGCAAATCGGGGACCACGGCCCGGCTGCCGGTGGCGAGCACCAGGTGGTCGTACTCGGTGGCGGTGCCGTCGGCGGTGCGCACCGTCCGGGTGGCCGGCTCGATCGAGGTCACCGCCAACCCGGACCGCACGTCGATGCCGTGCCCGGCGGCCTCGGTGAGTGTGACGTCCAGCTCGTCGGCCCGGCCGGCGAGCAGGTTAGACAGCATGATCCGGTTGTACGCCCGGTGCCGCTCCGCCCCGTACACGGTGATCTTGTAGTCGCCGCGCCGGGCGTGCAGCTCGGCGGCGAGGCGGGCACCGGCCATGCCGTGGCCGACGATGACGATACGGTTCACGCTCGCTCCACCCTGACCGCACAGATCTTGAACTCGGGCATCCGGGACGTCGGGTCCAACGCGTCGTTGGTGACCGAGTTGATCCGCCCCGCGCCGCCCCAGTGGAACGGGGCGAACACGGTGTCCGGGCGGATCGACTCGGTCAGCCGGGCCGGGGCGCGCATCTCACCGCGTCGACTGGTCACCCGGACCGGCTCGCCGTCGGCGACGCCGAGCCGGGCGGCCAGGTCCGGGTGCAGCTCCACGAAGGCCTCCGGGGCGGCGCCGCGCAGCGGTGCGATCCGCCGGGTCTGCGCACCGGACTGGTACTGGGCCAGCACCCGGCCGGTGGTCAGGTAGAGCGGGTAGTCGGCGCAGACCTCCTCGGCGGCGGCCCGGTGCTCCACCGGCACGAACCGGGCCCGCCCGTCCGGGGTGGCGAATCGTTCGGTGAACATCCGTGGGGTGTCCGGCCGGTCCGGGTCCGGGCAGGGCCAGAAGACCCCGTCGGCGGCGTCGATCCGCTCCCAGGTGACCCCGGCGTAGTCGGCGACGCCACCGGCCGTGGCCCGGCGTAGCTCGGTGAAGACCTCGGCGGGGTCGGCCGGGAACTGCCCGGCCGGGCAGCCGAGCCGCTGCGCCAGGTCGGCCAGGACGGCCAGGTCGGTGCGGGCACCGGGCGGGGGTGGCCGCAGCGCGTGCCGGCGCAGCACCCGGCCCTCCAGGTTGGTCATGGTGCCGTCCTCTTCGGCCCACTGGGCGGTGGGCAGCACCACGTCCGCCATCGCCGCTGTCTCGGACAGCACGAAGTCGGCGACGACCAGCAGGTCCAGCTCGGCCAGCCGGCGTTGCACCCGGCCGGCACGGGGCGCGGAGACCACCGGGTTGGAGCCGAAGACCAGCAACGCCTTCGGCCCGGCCGGGGTACCGAGCGCGTCCAGCAGCTCGTACGCGGAAACCCCCGGCCCGGGCAGGTCGGCCGGGTCGACGCCCCACACCCCGGCCACGTGTGCCCGCGCCGCCGGGTCGTCGATGCGCCGGTAGCCGGGCAGCTGGTCGGCCTTCTGGCCGTGCTCCCGGCCGCCCTGACCGTTGCCCTGGCCGGTCAGACAGCCGTAGCCGGAGCCGGGCCGGCCGGGCAGCCCGAGGGCGAGCGCCAGGTTGACGTAGGCGCTGACCGTGTCGACGCCCTTGGCGTGCTGTTCGGCTCCGCGCGCGGTGAGGATGACGACCTTCGCGGGCGGTGCGTCGGTCGCGGGTCGGTCGCCGCCGGCCAGCGCCCGCGCCGTCGCCTCCAGATCGCCGATCGGTACGCCGGTGAGCCGTTCGACCCGGGCCGGCCAGTAGCCGGCGACGGTGGCCCGGACGGTGTCGAAGCCGGTGGTCCGCTCGGCGACGTAGGCCTGGTCCACCCAGCCCTCCCGCAGCGCGACGTGCAGCAGCGCGTTGGCCACCGCGAGGTCGGTGCCGGGGGTTGGCTGCAGGTGCAGGTCGGCCAGGCGGGCAGTGGCGGTGCGGCGGGGGTCGATCACGATCAACGTACCGCCGCGCTGTTTCATCTCGGTCAGGTAGCGGGCGAACGGCGGCATCGTCTCGGCCACGTTCGCGCCGACCAGCAGCAGGGTGTCGGCGGTGCCGACGTCGGCCATCGGGAACGGCAGACCACGGTCGACGCCGAAGGCCCGGATCCCGGCGGCGGCCGCCGAGGACATGCAGAACCGGCCGTTGTAGTCGATGTTGCGGGTGCGCAGCGCGACTCGGGCGAACTTGCCCAACGCGTACGCCTTCTCGTTGGTGAGCCCGCCGCCGCCGAACATCGCGACCGCGTCGCGGCCGTGTGCCTGCTGAGTGCGGGTGACGTCGGCGACGATCCGGTCCAGCGCCTCCGGCCAGCTGGCCGGCCGCAGCTCGGCTCCCGGTCGGTCACGGACCAGCGGGGTGGTCAGCCGCTGCGGGTGGTCGAGCAGCTCGGCAGCGGTCCAGCCCTTCTGACAGAGCCCGCCCTGGTTGGTGGGAAACTGCCGGGGCAGCACCTGCACGTCGCCGTCGGCGTTCGCGTGCAGCCGCATGCCGCACTGCAGGGCGCAGTACGGGCAGTGGGTGGCCACGGTCCGGTCGACGGATTCACCGGTCGGCCCGATGGTCACCTGCACGCTGCCTGGCATGTGCGAAGCGTGCCGGGGGGCGATTTCGCCGCGACGTCCCGATTGTTTCCAGCCTGCTAAGAGCAGCTCACACGGACCGTTGTCAGGGGGTTAGCCAGCCCATCTGTTGAGATCTCCGGCGTACCGGTGCCGACCAGCCGTTTTGACCGGCGTGCGGGGCAGCGGGTATCGTCGCCTGCTGTTGTGCGACAACCGAGGGGCGTCCCTCGCCAGACCCGTCACCGTCCCAGGTCACCGTCCGTGGATGTAGCTCACCGTCTGCGGGAGGCCCCGTCCGATGGTGCCAGGTCAGCCGGGGTATGCTTGTCGTTCGCGCGCGCGTTCTCTGCCAGGTCGCCCGGTTCCGGGTCGCCCCGACGGCCCGCGCGTTACCTGACGACCGACGCGCGACCCCAGACCGACGACGAGACAAGGTAGACCTGTGCGTACGTACAGCCCGAAGCCGGGTGAGATCGAGCGTCAGTGGCATGTGATCGACGCCTCTGACGTCGTGCTGGGCCGCCTGGCCACCCACGCCGCCACGCTGCTGCGCGGCAAGCACAAGCCGACTTTCGCGCCGCATGTCGACACCGGTGACTTCGTCATCGTCGTCAACGCCGGCAAGGTGGCGTTGACTGGCAACAAGCGGCACACCAAGGTGGCCTACCGGCACTCCGGATACCCCGGCGGGCTGAAGCAGGTCGGCTACGACGAGCTGCTGGCCAAGCGCCCCGAGCGGGCGATCGAGCTGGCCGTCAAAGGCATGCTGCCGCACAACAAGCTCGGTGCCAAGCTGATCCGCAAGCTCAAGGTCTACGCCGGCGCCGAGCACCCGCACGGCGCGCAGCAGCCGGTGCCGTTCGAGATCAAGCAGATCGCGCAGTGAGCGCGGGCGAAGGAACCAGCATGACCGACACCACCGAGGCCAGCCCGGTCGCCGTTGCCGAGACCGAGTCGGCCACCGCCGTGACGCCCCCGCCAGTGGTGCGCGCGCCGCGCGGCGAGCGCCCGATCCAGACCGTCGGGCGGCGCAAGGAAGCCATCGTCCGGGTGCGGATCGTCCCCGGCTCCGGCAAGATCACCTGCAACGGTCGCGAGCTCGAGGAGTACTTCCCGAGCAAGGTGCACCAGCAGCTGATCCGGGAGCCGCTGGTGACGGCCGAGAAGGCCGAGGCGTTCGACGTGATCGCCAACCTGCGCGGCGGCGGCATCACCGGCCAGGCCGGTGCGCTGCGGCTGGGCATCGCCCGGGCGCTGTGCGCCAACGACGGCGACGACCGTCCGGCGCTGAAGAAGGCGGGTTTCCTCACCCGCGACGACCGGGTCAAGGAAAGCAAGAAGTACGGCCTGAAGAAGGCCCGTAAGGCTCCGCAGTACTCGAAGCGCTAGTCCGACACGGCTGAACGGACGGCTGGGACACCCCCATCGTGGGGTTTCTCGGCCGTCCGTGCTTTTTTGTCTAGTTGATGCGGATTCTTCCGTTCATCGGCAGTATCTTCATCGGTTGCCGGCCCGCTCGCCATCACAGCGGGGCGGATCCGTACCCCCGACGGGGCGGCGGAGCGGCACCGTAAGCGGGACCATCGGAGGATGACTGGTATGGCGCGGCTGTTCGGCACCGATGGCGTACGCGGGCGGGCCAACGCCGATCTCACCCCGGAGCTGGCGCTGGCGGTCGCGGTGGCCGCCGCGCACACCCTGGCCGAGCGGGATCCGAGCCGCCAGCCGCTGGCCGTGGTCGGCCGCGATCCACGGGCCAGCGGCGAGATGCTGGAGGCCGCCGTGGTGGCCGGGCTGACCAGCGCCGGCGCGAACGTGCTACGGGTCGGCGTGTTGCCGACCCCCGGCGTCGCGTTCCTGGTCGGCGAGACCAAGGCCGACTTCGGGGTGATGCTCTCCGCGTCGCACAACCCGATGCCGGACAACGGCATCAAGCTGTTCGCCGCCGGTGGGCACAAACTGCCGGACGACCTCGAGATGAAGATCGAGGCCGCGATCGGCGCGGCGATCGCGGGCGACGGGTCCACCGGCCGACGGCGGCCCACCGGGGCCGGGATCGGCCGGGTGAGTGACCTGCTGGACGGGGCCGAGCACTACGTCGGGCATCTGGTCGGCACGGTCGACCACCGGCTCGACGGGCTGCGGGTGGTGGTCGACTGCGCCAACGGCGCGGCGGCCGAGGTCGGCCCGGTCGCCTACCGGGAGGCCGGTGCGGAGGTCATCGCGATCAACGCCGAGCCGAACGGGCTCAACATCAACGACGGTTGCGGCTCGACCCACCTCGACGTGGTCCGGGCCGCCGTCCTCGAACACGGTGCCGATCTTGGGCTGGCCCACGACGGCGACGCCGACCGGTGCCTGGCGGTGACCGCCGACGGCACCGAGGTGGACGGCGACGAGATCATGGCGATCCTGGCGCTGGCCATGCGCGACGCCGGCACGTTGACCGCCGACACCCTGGTGGCCACCGTGATGAGCAACCTCGGTCTGCGGCTGGCCATGTCCCGGGAGGGCATCAAGCTGGTCGAGACCAAGGTCGGCGACCGGTACGTGCTGGAGGAGCTGCGGGCCAGCGGGCTGGCGCTGGGCGGTGAGCAGAGCGGGCACATCGTGATGCCCAGCTACGCCACCACCGGCGACGGGGTGCTCACCGGGCTGCAGCTGATGTCCCGGATGGCGGCCACCGGATCCTCGCTGGCCGGCCTGGCCGCCGCCGTCACCAAGCTGCCCCAGGTGCTGATCAACGTGCCGGTCGGCGACCGGGTCGCCGGCGCCGCCGACCCGGCCGTTCGGGCCGCCGCCGAGCGGGCCGAGGCCGAGCTGGGCGGCACCGGTCGGGTGCTGCTGCGCCCGTCCGGCACCGAGCCGCTGGTCCGGGTGATGGTCGAGGCGGAGACGGTGGAGACCGCCCGCTCCGTCGCCGAGCGGATCGCCGCTGCCGTCCGCGCGGCCAGCCCGGCCTGACTCCGCCCCGGTCCGCCGGCCCGCCTGATCAGCCGGTTGGTCGCAGGCCGGCCAGCCGGCGGCTCGCTTCGGCGAGGACCTCGGGACGTTTGCAGAAGGCGAACCTGACCAGCAGCCGCCCGGCGTCCGGTTCGTCGTAGAACACCTGGGTCGGTACCGCGACCACTCCGCAGCGCTCCGGTAGGGACAGGCAGAATTCGATCCCGTCGGTGCCGCCCAGCGCGCTGATGTCGGCGGTAGCGAAGTAGGTGCCCTCCGGCACCAACACCCGGAATCCGGCCTTGGACAGCCCGGCCACCAGTTGGTCGCGCTGCGCCTGCATGTTCTGCCGCAGCCCGGTGTAGTAGCTGTCCGGCAGGTCCAGCGCCACCGCGACGGCTGGCTGCAGCGGCCCGCCGTTGACGTAGGTGAGGAACTGCTTGACCCGGGCGGTGGCGGAGACCAACGCGGCCGGCCCACTGGCCCAGCCGATCTTCCAGCCCGTACAGGAGAAGGTCTTGCCGGCCGACGAGATGCGCAGCGTCCGGTCTCGCATCCCGGGCAGGGTGGCGAGCGGGACGTGCGGGGTGTCGGCGTCGGTGAAGACGAGGTGCTCGTACACCTCGTCGGTGACCGCCCAGATGTCGTGCTCCCGGCAGATCGCGGCGATCGCGGTGAGCTCGGCGACGGTGAAGACCTTGCCGGTCGGGTTGTGCGGGGAGTTGAGCAGCACCAGGCGGGTACGCGGCCCGACCGCGGCGCGCAGTGCGCCGGGGTCGAAGGCGTACCGGCCGTCCCCGTCGGGACGCAGGGTGATCGGCCGGCGGACCGCCCCGGCGAGCGCGATCGCGGCCGCGTACGAGTCGTAGTAGGGCTCGAAGCAGATGACTTCGTCGCCCGGCTCGCACAGCGCGAGGATTGCGGCGGTGATTGCCTCGGTCGCGCCGGCGGTGACCAGGACCTCGGTCTCCGGGTCGTAGTCGAGATCCCAGAAGCGTTGCTGGTTGCGGGCGACGGCGGTGCGCAGTGCCGGAATGCCAGGACCGGGTGGGTACTGGTTGTGTCCGTTGCGCAGCGCCTCGGTGGCGGCGGTCAGCATCACGGTGGGCCCGTCGGTGTCCGGGAAACCCTGGCCGAGGTTGACCGCGCCGGTGCGGACGGCAAGAGCGGACATCTCGGCGAAAATCGTCGTGCCGAACGGGCGCATGCGGCGGACCAGGGGGTCGATGTCGGCGGGGGCGCCGGGGGAGGTGACCACCTCGCCACTTTATGCGGTCCATCGAAACAGATGACGGCACCCATACTTTGCGCCCATAAGGCGGGTTTGGTCGGTTACTGCTCAGCGTGCTTGATTGATTGCTGGGGTTATGCGCACAGCCGATGAGCGATCGTGGGCTAGGCTACGACCCATGTGTGGAATCGTGGGGTACGTCGGCACGCGGCCGGCGCTGGGCATCGTGCTGGACGGGCTCCGGCGGCTCGAATACCGGGGCTACGACTCGGCCGGCGTGGCGATCGTCTGTGACGACGAACTGCGCACCGAGAAGCGGGCCGGCAAACTCGCCAACCTGGAGAAGGCGCTCGGCGACGAGCGGTTCGGCACCGCCACGGCCGGTGACACCACGCCGGCCGACGGCTCCGGCTGCCCGGCCCCGATCGGCATCGGCGACGGCACCGCCGGAATCGGCCACACCCGGTGGGCCACCCATGGCGGACCGACCGACCGCAACGCCCACCCGCACGTGTCCCGGGACGGCCGGGTCGCGGTGATTCACAACGGGATCATCGAGAACTTCGCCAAGCTGGTCGCCGAGCTCGAAGCCGACGGGGTCGAGTTCGTCAGCGACACCGACACCGAATGCGCCGCCCACCTGCTCGCCGCCGCGCTGGCCGACCTGCGGGCCGCCGGCGAGCCGGAGGGGCCGCGGCTGCTGGCCGCCGCGATGCGTCGGGTGTGTCAACGCCTCGAAGGCGCGTTCACCCTGCTCGCGGTGGACGCCAGCATCCCGGACGCGGTGGTCGGAGCGCGGCGCAACTCCCCGCTGGTGGTCGGTCGCGGCCCAGGCGAGCACTACCTGGCCAGCGACGTCTCCGCGTTCATCGAGCACACCCGCGACGCCGTCGAGCTCGGTCAGGACCAGGTCGTCCTGATCACCCCGGACAGCATCGAGATCACCGACTTCTCCGGCGCGCCGGCGCTCGGCCGAGACTTCCACATCGACTGGGACGCCTCCGCCGCCGAGAAGGGCGGCTACGACTACTTCATGCTCAAGGAGATCGCCGAGCAGCCGCAGGCGGTCGCCGACACGTTGCTCGGCCGGCTCACCGAGACCGGCGAGATCATGCTGGACGAGGTCCGCCTCACCGACCAGGACCTGCGCGACGCCGACAAGATCTTCATCGTCGCCTGCGGTACGGCGTACCACTCCGGCATGGTCGCCAAGTACGCCATCGAACACTGGACCCGGATCCCGTGCGAAGTGGAGCTGGCCAGCGAATTCCGCTACCGGGACCCGGTGCTGGACCGGTCCACCCTGGTGGTGGCGATCTCCCAGTCCGGCGAGACGATGGACACCCTGATGGCGCTGCGCCACGCCAAGGAGCAGAAGGCCAGGGTGCTGGCGATCTGCAACACCAACGGCTCCACCATTCCGCGCGAGTCCGACGCGGTGCTCTACACCCACAGCGGCCCGGAGATCGCGGTCGCCTCCACCAAGGCGTTCCTCACCCAGCTGGTGGCCTGCTACCTGATCGGCCTGCACCTGGCCCAGGTGCGCGGCATCAAGTACGCCGACGAGGTGGCCGCCGTGGTCAGTCAGCTGCAGGAGATGCCCGACAAGCTGCGGCAGGTGCTGGACTCGATGGAACCGGTCCGCCAGCTCGCCCGGGACCTCGCCACCGCCAACCAGGTGCTGTTCATCGGCCGGCACGTCGGCTACCCGGTCGCCCTCGAAGGCGCGCTCAAGCTCAAGGAGCTCGCCTACATGCACGCCGAGGGCTTCGCCGCCGGCGAGCTCAAGCACGGCCCGATCGCGCTGATCGACCAGGGCACCCCGGTGGTCTGCGTGGTGCCCTCACCGGCCGGCCGGGGCATGCTGCACGACAAGATCGTGTCGAACATCCAGGAGGTACGGGCCCGGGGCGCCCGGACCGTGGTGATCGCCGAGGAGGGCGACACCGCCGTGGCGCCGTACGCCGACGATCTGATCTACGTACCGCGCACCCCGACGCTGCTGGCCCCGCTGTTGACCACGGTACCGCTGCAGGTGCTCGCCTGCGAGATCGCCGCCGCCCGGGGCCACGACGTCGACCAGCCCCGGAACCTGGCGAAGTCGGTCACCGTGGAGTGACCGCCGCGCCCGTGCCGGGCCGGCTGCCAGCCGGGTGGTCGACGCCGAGCACGATCCGGGCCATCGAGTCCAGCGCCGGATTGTCTCCGGCCCAGTAGCCCAGATGCCCCGACGCGTCACCGGTGAAGACCCGGGCACCGAAGTCCTCGCCGCTCGGGTCCTCGCCGTGCCACAGCCGGTCGCCCGGCCACAGCTGCGGCCAGGTCGCCCGGCGGATGACATCGTTCTCGGCGGTGGTGGCCCACACCCGGTCGGCCGGCACCGCCAACTCGTCCACCCGGTCCACCCCCACCCCGGGCGAACCGACGAAGATCAGGTTGTCGGCGGCCAGGCCGGGTGCCTGCGCCGCCGTACCCACCACCAGCGAGCCGTAGCTGTGTCCGAGCACGGTCAGCCCGCCCGGGTCGCCGGCGCGGTTGACGCCCAGACCATCCTGGAACCGGCGCAGGTCGGCGGCCCCGGCCCGCGCCGGGGCGGTGCTGGCCGCCTCGTCGACGAACGCCGGTGCCGCGTAGTCCAGCCACAACACGGCTGCGGTCGACTCCTGTGGAGCCAACTGCTGGCAACGTTGCAGCACCTGCTCGGTGCGGGCCAACTCGCCGCCGACCCGGTCGAGACCGCTGCCCATCCCCGGGACGTGGGTCAGCACGCGTCGGGCCTGATCGGGATCGCCCAGCGCGAGGATCACCCGGCCGGTCGAGGCGGGGGCCGACGGATCTCCCGGCCGGCCGGCACCGCCGTCCAGCGCCAGCAGGTATGCCCGAGGGCCGGCTGCGGACGTGAGCCGGTCGTCGACCGTGTCCAGGCCGTCGATCAGCCGGTCCAGCCGGCGCAACCGCGGCACCGCCGTCGGGTCCGTGCTGTCCAGCAGCGCCGCCCGTTCGGCCAGCAACGCCGCCCGCTGCCGACCCAGCAGCAGCCGGTTCGCCTGGTCCCGAGCAGCCGCCGGCAGACCGTCCCACCGGCCGACCCGGGCCGGCTCGTGCCGGATCAGCCAGCGTCGCTGCGCATCGTCCAGCCCGGCCCACCAGGCCCGCACCGCAGCCGGCGCGGCCGACGGCGGTGGGCGCGTCGCCGGCGGCCGCGCCGGCCAGCCCTGGCTGGCGGCGGTGGCGGCCGCGTCGAGCCGGCGGGCCGCGTCGACGTCCGCCTCGGTGGCCAGGGCAAGCGCGTCGGCGACGCCGGCGGCGACCCGGCGGGCACCGGCCAGGGTCGGCCCGTCCGGGCGGGTCACCGCCGGGTCCACGCCGACTCGGCCGTCCCGGTCGATCGACAGACCGAGCACCCCCGCTGTGGCGACCCAGTCGGCGAGCACCGCCTTGGCCCGGGCCAGCTGGTCGGCGTACCGGCTGAGGATCTGGTCGACGACGCACAGCGCCGGGCCGACGGCGTCCAGCCGGTCACCCAGGCCGGCCAACCGGGTGTCGGCGGCGGTCGCCGCCGGCCCGGACCAGCCGGCGCGCAGCGCCCCGGCCGCCCCGGCCACCTCGGCGGCCCGCCGTTCGACCGCTGGTTGCCGGCGCCGCCAGCCGTACGCGGCCTGTTGCCAGGCCGCCGGGTCGGCCCGCCACAGCTGCCGGTACGTGATCACCTGGCCAGCCGGTGGACCGCCCGCCAGTCGGCGGCGTCGTACTCATCGGCGGCCCTGGCCAGCGCCTGCCCGGTGGCGGCCGCGTCCGCGCCGGCCCGGCTCACCTGCCGGTGCACTGCGGCCTCCACCGTGACCAGCAGGTCGGCCGCCGCCCAGCCCGGTGCGGCGACGGTCAGCTCCGGCTGGCCGGCCAGCCCGTGTGCCAGCCGGTAGGCCAGCCCGGTCAACCGGTCGGCGGCGTCGTGCAGCAGGGCCGGCCGCACGCGCAGCGGCCCGCCGCCGGCCGGGCCCACGTCGTTGCCGGGCAGTTCACCCATGTCGCCTCCGGTCACCCATGTCGGCTCCGTTCACCGTGTCGCCTCCGTCGGCATGCGTCGATGGGCAGACGCTATCCGGAACCGACAGCGTGGCGGGGGACCCTGTGGACAATCGGCGCAGCGGTTACCGTCCCACCGGTCACCACCGCCGGTAGGGTGACCGCGGGCGGTTAGCGACGGAGCGGCGCGGCGGAGGTGCGAGGAATGATCCAGGTGTGGCGGGTGTCCGACGTCCGCAGCGCCGAGCAGGCGCTGATGGCGACCGTTGCACCGGGGACACTGATGCACCGGGCCGCCGCCGGCCTGGCCCGCAGGTGCGCCGCCCTGCTCGCCGAGCGTGGCGGGGTCTACGGCGCCGAGGTGCTGCTGCTGGTCGGCTCGGGGGACAACGGCGGTGACACGCTGTATGCCGGAGCCCGACTGGCCCGCCGGGGCGCCCGGGTCACCGCCTGGCTGCTGCGACCGGACCGGGCCCACTGTGGCGGGCTCGCCGCGCTACGGTCCGCCGGCGGCCGGGTGGCCGACGGTCGGACCGCCGACGGTGCCGGCCGGCACGCGGACCTGATCCTGGACGGGATCGTCGGCATCGGCGGCACCGGCGGGCTGCGGGAGCCGGCCGCCGGTGCGCTCGCCCGGGCCGGCGAGCTCACTTCGGCACGCGGCGGTCGGCCGGTGCTGGTCGCGGTGGACGTGCCCAGCGGCGTGGCGGTCGACACCGGCGGGGTGCCCGACGGCGCTGCGGTGCCGTCGACCGGAGCTGGCCCCGCCGGGTCCGGAGCCGCTGCGGTCAGGACGGACACCGTATGGGCCGACGTCACCGTCACCTTCGGATGCCTGAAGCCGGCCCTGATGGTCGGACCGGCCGCAGTCCGCGCCGGCCACGTGGAGCTGGTCGACATCGGCCTGCGACCGTGGCTGCGCGGCACACCCGCGTTCGAGGTGCCCGGCCGCGACGACGTGTCAGCCTGGTGGCCGAAGCTGGCCCCGGCCGCCGAGAAGTACACCCGGGGAGTGGTCGGGGTGGCGACCGGCTCGGCGACCTATCCGGGTGCGGCGGTGCTCTCCGTCGGCGGGGCGGTCGCCGGGCCGACCGGCCTGGTCCGGTACGCCGGCAGCGCTGCCGCCCAGGTGCTGGACCGGTACCCCTCGGTGATCGCCACCGGTCGGGTCGCCGACGCCGGCCGGGTGCAGGCCTGGGTCTGCGGCTCAGGGCTGGGCGGCGGGGAACACGCCGTGACCGAGCTGCGGTCGGTGCTGGCCGCGCCGGTGCCGGTGGTGCTGGACGCCGACGCGTTGACCATGCTGGTCGACGGCAGCTGGGCGGAGCAGTTGCGTGGCCGGCAGGCACCCACCGTGATCACCCCGCACGATCGGGAGTTCGCCCGGCTCGCCGGCCAGCCACCCGGCGACGACCGGGTCGGGGCCGCGCTGCGGCTGGCCGCCTGGATGCGGGCGACCGTCCTGCTCAAAGGCGACCGTACGGTGGTCGCCGCCCCGGACGGACGGGCGTACGTGAACGCCACCGGCACCCCGGCGCTGGCCACCGGCGGCACCGGCGACGTGCTGGCCGGCCTGCTCGGCTCGCTGCTCGCCGCCGGGCTGGACCCGCAGCGGGCGGCGCTGGCCGCCGCGTACGTGCACGGCCTGGCCGGCCGGACCGCCGCCCGCAGCGGGCCGGTCACCGCGGTCGAGGTTGCCGCCGCGTTGCGTCCGGTGGTGGCCGACCTGACCGGTGGGCAACGGTGACCTTTCGGCGGGTGACGATGATCTGACCCGGTCGGGCACCGACCCGACCGGCCGGGAACCTGCCCGGTCAGGTGACCGGTCAGTAGGCTGGCCTCATGTGGCAGGCAGAGGTGCGGGTCGACCTGGACGCGATCCGGGACAACGTGGCCCGGCTGCGGGCCGGCACCAGCGCCGAGCTGATGGCGGTGGTGAAGGGCGACGGGTACGGTCACGGCATGGTGCCGGCGGCCCGGGCCGCCCTCGACGCCGGAGCGGACTGGCTGGGCGTCTGCACCCTCGGTGAGGCGCTGGAGCTGCGCGGTGCCGGACTGACCGGGCCGGTGCTGGCCTGGCTGCTCAGCCCCGGACTGCCCCTGCACGACGCGGTCGCCGCCGACGTCGACCTCGGCGTCGGCAGCCGCACCCTGCTGTCCGAGGCTGTCGCCGCGGCCCGACTCGCCGGCCGGCCGGCCCGGTTGCATCTCAAGATCGACACCGGGTTGTCCCGGGGTGGGGCCACCGGCGACGACTGGCCAGAGCTGGTCGAGACGGCTGCCAAGGCGCAGTCCGACGGCACCGTCGAGGTGGTCGGGGTGTGGAGCCACTTCGTCTTCGCCGACGCGCCCGGGCACGCCACCATCGACCGGCAGTTGGCGGCGTACCACGACGGGCTGGCCGTGGCCAGCCGGTACGGGCTGCGACCCCGCTACCGGCACCTGGCCAATTCGGCGGCCACCCTGACCCGACCGGACACCCACTTCGACCTGGTCCGGCCCGGTATCGCCTGCTACGGGCTGTCCCCGGTGCCGGGCGAGACCTTCGGCCTGCGACCGGCGATGACCGTCCGCGCCCGGGTGATGCTGGTCAAGCGGGTCCCCGCCGGGCAGGGCGTCTCCTACGGGCACACCTACCACACCGAACGGGACAGCACCCTGGCCGTGGTGCCGCTCGGCTACGCCGACGGCGTGCCCCGGCACGCGTCCAACACCGGGCCGGTGCGCCTCGGCGGCCGGGTGCGGCGGATCGCCGGCCGGGTGTGCATGGACCAGATCGTGCTCGACTGCGGCGACGACGAAATCAACGCTGGGGAGGTGGCCACATTGTTCGGTGACGGACGCGACGGCGGCCCGACCGCCGACGACTGGGCCGACGCGGTCGGCACCATCAACTACGAGATCGTCACCCGGTTCGGTAGTCCCCGGGTGCCCCGGATCTACCAGGACAGCCGGCCATGAGCGGGCAGCGGGCCGGTGCGCAGAAGGTGGCCCGGACCGCCGGCATCGTCGGCGCGGCCCTCGGCGTCGCGGCGGCCGGGGTGACCGCGACGGTCACCGTCGAACGCGCCCTGGTGCGCCGACTCAAGCGGGAGGTGGCGGACCGGTACGCCGACGAACCCTTCGGCGAGCTGCCCTACGACGAGACCCGGGTGGTCACCGCCGCCGACGGCACCGACGTCTACGTGGAGATCGTCGAGCCGGACGACGCGGCACCGCTGCGGCCGACCATCGTCTTCGTGCACGGCTACTGCCTGGACATGGGAACCTTCCACTTCCAGCGCCGGGAGCTGACCCGGCGGGGAGAGTACCGGTTGGTCTGCTACGACCAGCCCGGCCACGGCCGCTCCGGCCGGCTGGAGTCCGGCGACTACGAGATCGACGCGCTCGGTGAGACGCTGCGGGCGGTCATCGAGCAGGCCGCCGGTGACGCCCCGTTGATCCTGGTCGGACACTCGATGGGCGGTATGACCATCATGGCCCTGGCGCAACGGCATCCGGAGCTGTTCCGCGACCGGGTGGTCGGCACCGTACTGATGGCGACCTCGGGCAGTCTGGTCGACGAGGCCCGGCTCGGTCTGCCGGCGATCCTCAGCCGGGCCGGCTCGCCGCTGCTGATGCTGGTCAACAACGCCACCCGGCTGACCGGTCCAGTGATCGACCGGCTTCGGGTGGCCACCGCCGACCTCGCCTGGCTGCTGACCCGCCAGTACGGCTTCGGCACCGCCCGACCCAGCCCGGCGCTGGTCAGCTACGTGGAGCGGATGAACTCGCGGACCTCGGCGGAGACCGTCACCCGGTACGTGCGGACCCTGCTGACCCACTCCCGGTACCCGGCGCTCGCGGTCCTGGAGAGCAGCCCCACCCTGGTCATCGTCGGCGACAAGGACATGATCACCCCGGTGACCCATTCGGAGGAGATCCTGCGTCGGCTGCCCGACGCCGACTACGTGAGGATCCCGGACGGTGGGCACGTGGTGATGCTGGAACACGCCGACCGGGTCAACGCGGCGCTGTTCGCGTTCCTTGCGAAAATTGCCCGATGACCGTCCGGATCCCGCTACCCGAACTGGCCGACACCCACGACCTCGGCCGCCGTCTCGGCCGGCTGCTGCGCCAGGGTGACCTGGTGGTGCTGACCGGTCCGCTCGGCGCCGGCAAGACCGCCCTGGTGCAGGGGATCGGCGACGGCCTCGGGGTACGCGGCGACGTCACCTCGCCGACCTTCGTCATCGCCCGGGTGCACCAACCGGATCCGGCCCGGGGCGGCACGCTCACCCTGGTGCACGCCGATGCGTACCGGCTCGGCGACGCGCCCGACCCGCGGGCCGAGATCGACGACCTCGACCTGGACGCCGACATGGACCGGGCGGTCACCGTCGTCGAGTGGGGCGAGGGGATGGTCGAGCAGCTCGCCGAGGCGCACCTGCTGGTCCGCATGCACCGGGCCGAGGACGACTCCCGGACCGCCGAGTTGATTGGGCGGGGCCCCGGCTGGTCGGGTCGGCTCGCCGGGCTGGACCAGCCGGCCGGCCATGCTGGACGGTGATGTCGTAGGCCACCCGTAGAGTGCCGGACGGCGCGCAGCTGTCCATGAGGACGGGCGGCGGCCACCACCGAGGCGTGACGAAAGGCTCCCGAGATGCTCGACCTGCTGGCCATGTTGCCTTCTGCCTGGGCCACCGCGCTCACTCCGCACCTGGACCCGGCCGGCACCGCCGCGCTCGGCCGGTACGTCGCCGACGAGTACGCCGACCAGACGGTGTACCCGCCGGTGGCGGACCTCTTCACCGCGTACCGGCTGTGCCCGCCGCAGCAGTGCCGGGTGCTGATCCTGGGCCAGGACCCGTACCACCGGGCCGGGCAGGCCCACGGGCTCAGCTTCAGCGTCCGCGACGGGGTATCGGTGCCGCCGTCGCTGCGCAACGTATTCAAGGAGCTGGGCACCGATGTCGGTGTGCCGATGCCGCGCAGCGGTGACCTGACCGGCTGGGCGGCCCAGGGGGTGCTGCTGCTCAACGCGGTGCTCACCGTGCGGCAGGGCCGGCCCGGCTCACACGCCGGCAAGGGCTGGGAGGAGTTCACCGACGCCACGATCGCCGCGCTCGACGCCCGTGACCAGCGGGTCGTCTTCCTGCTGTGGGGCGGCTACGCGCGCAAGAAGCGCGGGCTGATCACCAACCCGGGGCACGTCGTGCTGGAGGCCGGCCACCCCAGCCCGATGAACCCGCGGGGCTTTCTCGGCAGCCGGCCGTTCAGCGCCACCGACAAGGCGCTGGCCGACGCCGGCCTGCCCGGCATCGACTGGAGCCGGACCGGTGGTGCCGATCAGCCGGTGGCCGGCTGACCGGTCAACCGCCGCGCCCCGGTACCGGCTGACCGCTGCGGCCCGCCCGGTGCCGGTCCAGTAGCCGGGCGACGCCCGGATCGGCGATCGCCAGCTCGGCCAGCGGCACCACCGGGTAGTGCCGCTCGCCGTGCCGTACGTCGATCGACTCGGGGAGGTTGTCGCACATCCGGGCGTGGATCTCACCGGCTATCGTCTGCCACCGGAGTGGATACGGCTGCCGTGGATCGACCGGAATGTGCCGGTACTCCTGCCAGCGGTCCATCCACCGGCTCGCGTACCGGCCGGTCAGCCATTCGGTGATGGCGTCCGCCTCGGACCAGAGCAGGGCCACGTGCACCCCGGGCGCCGGCACCGGCGCGCCCTGCAGCAGTGCGGCGGTCGGACCGTCGAAGACGTAGCTGATTCCGTCGACGTGGCGGCGGAACCGCTCGACGTCGGTGTCCAGGAGCCGGTCATCGATCCCGCGGTCGGCGAGTTGCGCTATCTGCCGGTCCACGTCCTCGTCGAGGTCCTCGACTCCGACCACGAGTTGCCGGCCCAGCGCCGCGAACAACCGCTCGACCAGTGGCAGCGCCGCGCCCCGGTGACCGGACTCGACCCTGGCCACGGTGGTTTGCGCGATTCCGGTGGCCGTGGCCAGATCCCGCTGGGTCAGCCGGCGGAGTTCGCGTTCCTGCCGCAGCAGCCGGCCGACCTCCCCGCCGAGCCGGGTCGACGATTCCATTCGCTGATGCTCCCTGTCCGGTACCGATGATGTCCATCCTCGACGGATGTCCGGTTCCCGACCGGCGGCGCGTGACCGGCTGGTTGGACTCCCGGGCGGCCGGACTCGGACCGGACTCGGACCGGACCGGGCCAGGTTCGGCGCGGGGGACATGGTCTCTCTCCAGGCTTGATGCACCTGTGGCATCAAGATGCACGTGTGGCATCAGGTCCGGAGAGTATGAGTGGCGGGCGATACGCGCGACACGCGCGACACGGGGGTCGCGGGGGGTGTGGGGCGACCCGACCACGGGCGCGCCGAGGGCAGCCAGGAGCCGGCCGCGGTGTCCGGTTAGGGTGCATACCGTGCTGGTACTGGTGCTGGATTCGTCGACTCCCGCGGTGACCGCCGCGCTGGCCGAGATCACCGACGACGTACGTCTGCTGGCCAGCCGACGTACGGTCGACGCGCGGGCACACGGCGAACTGCTCTCCCCGCAGATCGCTGCCTGCCTGGCCGAGTCCGGCGCGGCGGCGGCGGACCTGACCGCAGTGGTGGCCGGGCTCGGCCCCGGGCCGTTCACCGGACTGCGGGTCGGTCTGGTCACCGCCGCTAGCGTGGCGCATGCCCTCGACATCCCGACGTACGGCGTCAACTCGCTCGACGCGCTCGGCTATGCCGCCGGCACCGACCTCGCCGGCAGCGACGCCGCCGGCAGCGACGCCGCGACCGGCCGGGTGCTGGCCGCTACCGACGCGCGGCGCCGGGAGATCTACTGGGCGGTGTACGCCGCCGACGGTCAGCGGCTCACCGACCCGGCGGTGGGCGCGCCGGCCGCCGTCGCCGAAGTCCTGGCGGGTCTCGGCGTCACCACGGCAGTCGGCGACGGCGCCCTGCGGTACGCCGAACTGCTCGGCGTACCGGTGCGCCCCGAGCCCCGCTACCCGGACGCCCTGCCGCTGGCGCGGTTGGCGGCCGACCGGGTCCGCGCCGCCGCGCCCACCGAGCCGTTGACCCCTTGCTACCTGCGCCGGCCCGACGCCGTCGCGGCGGCCGGACGCAAACCGGTGCTCCAGTGACCCAGGTCGGTGGGCAGCTGCGGACCGTCCGATTCCGCTGGTGGCACATCGAACAGGCGGTACCGATCGAAGCCGACCTGTTCGGTGCCGAACAGTGGTCGGCCGAGATGTTCTGGAACGAGCTGGCCAACGGGCACCACTACCTGGCCGTCGTCGACGGCACCGACCAGCTGGCCGGGTACGCCGGGCTGGCGCTGGCCGGCGATCCGGCGACACCCGACGAGGCGTGGGTGCAGAACGTCGCGGTACGCCGGGGCCACCAACGGCGCGGCGTGGGCCGGACCCTGCTGGCCGGGCTGCTCGACGAAGCCACCCGGCGCGGGGCCGGCCGGACCTTCCTGGAAGTCGCGGTGGACAACGCACCCGCGCAGCGGCTGTACGCGGCGTACGGTTTCGAACCGGTCGGCGTACGCCGTGGCTACTACCAACCCAGCAACACCGACGCTCTGGTGATGATGCGAGATGGCTGACGAACCTCTGGTCCTCGGGATCGAGACCTCCTGCGACGAGACCGGGGTCGGCGTCGTCCGTGGGCACACGCTGCTCGCCGACGCGCTGGCCTCCAGCGTGGCCGAACACGCCCGGTTCGGCGGCGTGGTGCCGGAGGTGGCCAGCCGGGCCCATCTGGAGGCGATCGTGCCGACGATGCGCCGGGCCCTCGACGACGCCGGCGTCACCCTGGCCGACATCGACGCGATCGCGGTGACCGCCGGCCCCGGTCTGGCCGGTGCCCTGCTGGTTGGTGTCGCGGCGGCCAAGGGCTACGCGATCGCCACCGACAAGCCGGTGTACGGCGTCAACCACCTCGCCGCCCACGTGGCCGTGGACACCCTGGAGCACGGTCCGCTGCCGGAACCGGCGATCGCCCTGCTGGTCTCCGGCGGGCACTCGTCGCTGCTGCTGGTCGACGACCTGACCGCCGGAGTCACCCCGCTCGGCGCCACCATCGACGACGCGGCCGGTGAGGCGTTCGACAAGGTGGCCCGGCTGCTCGGTTTGCCGTTTCCCGGCGGGCCGCCGATCGACCGGTCGGCCCGCGACGGTGACGCCGCGGCGATCGCATTCCCCCGTGGACTCACCGCGCCGAAGGACCTCGCCGCGCACCGGTTCGACTTCTCCTTCTCCGGACTGAAGACCGCGGTGGCCCGCTGGGTCGAAGCCCGGGAACGGGCCGGTGAGCCGGTGCCGGTGGCGGACGTCGCCGCGTCGTTCCAGGAGGCGGTCTGCGACGTGCTGACCGCCAAGGCGGTCGACGCCTGCCGGGACCGGGGCGTCGAGACCCTGGTCATCGGTGGCGGGGTGGCGGCCAACTCGCGGCTGCGGGCGATGGCCGAGCAACGCTGCGAGCGGTACGGGATCCGGGTCCGGGTGCCCCGGCCGAAACTGTGCACCGACAACGGCGCGATGGTCGCGGCGCTCGGTTCGCATCTGGTCGCCGCCGGGGTACCGGCCAGCCGGCTGGACCTGCCGGCCGACTCCGCGCTGCCGTTGACCACGGTGAGCGTGTAATGTCCGGCGACGTGATCGTGCGGATGTGGGAGGCGAAGGCCGAGCCGTCCCGCCTGACCGAGTTGCTCACCTGGGTCTGCGACACCGCGCTGCCGGAGATCGAACACAGCCCGCTGCACCTGGCCAGTGAGGTCTTCTCGTCGACCGATGACCGGCTGGTGGTCATCTCGAAGTGGCGCAGCAGCCCGTTGTCGTTGCCGGAACCACCGCTGCGGCTGGTCACCCGTGCACCGCACAGCTGGGACTTCACCCAGGTCGACCGCTGAAGCCGCCGCCGACCGGCCGGCGGAAATGGGAAAATCGGTGGATCGGCCACGCAAAGTAGCCGTACCGTCGCGATGCCATGTGGTCCCTGCCCGTCGCCGATCCCGGCGTAGCCGATCACCGGTCAGTCCTGCGTCTGCTGCGCTGGCTGGCCGGACGTGCCGGGGTGTCCGTGGCCTGGGGATCGGTGCTCAGCGTGGTCTGGATGGGCAGCCAGGCGTTGATGCCGGCGGTTGTCGGACATGCCATCGACGTCGGCCTCAACGCCCGCGATTCGCAGGCGCTGCTCGGCTGGTCGGTGGTGCTACTGGGGCTGGGGCTGGTCCAGGCGACGGCCAGCATCAGCCAGCACTGGTTCGGCGTGTTCAACTGGCTGTCCACCGCGTACCGCACGGTCCAGCTCACCGTACGGCAGGCCAACCGGCTCGGCGCCACCCTGCCGAAACGGCTGGCCACCGGCGAGGTGGTGAGCATCGGGACCGCCGACATGAGCAGTCTCGGCGGCGCGGTGGAGGTCGTCGCCCGGGCGGTCGGTGCGGTGGTGGCGATCGTCGTGGTCGCCGCGATCCTGCTCGGCACCTCTGTTCCGCTCGGGCTGGTGATCGTGATCGGGGTGCCGGTGCTGATGGCGGCCGTCGGGCTCGGCCTGCGGCCGCTGCACCGCCGCCAGCAGACGTACCGGGACCAGCAGGCCACCCTGGCGACCCTGGCCGGTGACATCGTGACCGGCCTGCGGATTCTGCGCGGCGTCGGCGGTGAACCGGCCTTCGCCGACCGCTACCGGGACCAGTCGCAGGAGCTGCGGCGGCGTGGCGACCGACTGGCCCGGGTCGAGTCCGTCCTGGAGGCCGGCCAACTGCTGCTGCCCGGGATGTTCCTGGTGCTGGTGACCTGGCTCGGGGCGCGGCTCACGCTCTCCGGCGAGCTGACCGTCGGGCAGCTGGTCGCCGCCTACGCGTACACCGCGTTCCTGACCGGTCCGATCCGGACGCTGACCGAGTTCCTGCACACCATGACCCGTGGCCACGTCGCCGCCCGCCGGGTCGCGGGCCTGCTCGCCATCACCGGCGAGTTCACCGACCCGGCGCGGCCGCGCCGACTGCCGGACCGCGCCGGCGACCTGGTCGATCCGACGTCCGGCCTGCGGGTGGACCCGTACCAGTTGACCGCCGTCGCGGCCACCGCGCCGGAGGACGTCGCCGGGCTCGCCGACCGGCTGGGCCGCTACCGCGACACCGAGGTCACCCTGGCCGGCGTACCGCTGCGGGAGCTGGACCTGGCCACGGTCCGGCAGCGGATCCTGGTGACCGACAACGACGACCGGCTGTTCACCGGCCGGCTGCGCGACGAACTCGACGGCACCGGGCGGGCCAGCGACGAGGCGATCCGGGCGGCGCTGGTCGCGGCCAGCGCCACCGACATCGTCGACGCGCTGCCCGCCGGTCTCGACGCCGAGGTCGCCGAACGTGGCCGGGAGTTCTCCGGCGGCCAGCAGCAGCGGCTCCGGCTGGCCCGGGCGCTGCTCGCCGACCCGCCGATCCTGGTGCTGGTCGAGCCGACCAGCGCCGTCGACGCGCACACCGAGGTGCGGATCGCCGCCCGGCTGCCGGCCGCCCGGACCGGCCGGACCACCGTCGTCTGCACCACCAGCCCGCTGCTGCTGGAACACGCCGACCGGGTGGTGTTCGTCGACGCCGGCCGGGTGGTGGCCGACGGCAGTCACGCCGATCTGCTGCGCACCGAACCCGGGTACGCCGCCCTGGTGACCCGCGCCGAGCCGGTGGCGTCGACCGAGTCGGCGGCGTTGAGTGAGGTGGCGTCGTGACGGCGTTGCCGGTCGCGGACCGGGCCGAGGTCCGCCGGTACGCCCGTGTCCTGGTCCGCCGGCACCCACGGATGCTGGCCGGTGCTCTCGCGCTGCACGTGGGCGCCGCAGTCGCCGGGCTCGCCGCGCCCCGGCTGCTCGGCGGCCTGGTCGAGACGCTCACCACGTCCACGGCGGCGATCGCCGCCGTCGACCGGACCGCCCTGGCGATCGCCGGGTTCCTGGTCTTACAGGCGGTGCTGGCCCGCTACGCCCACGTGGCATCGGCCCGGCTCGGTGAGCGGGTGCTGGCCGCGTTGCGCGAAGAGTTCATCGGCCGGGTGCTGTCCATTCCGCTGTCGACCGTGGAGAAGGCCGGCACCGGTGACCTGCTCACCCGGACCTCGCACGACGTCGCCGTGCTGTCCAAGTCGGTGCGGTTCGCGGTGCCCGAGACGCTGATCGCGATCAGCACCGCGACCTTCATCTTCGGGGCGTTGCTGCTGGTCGCCCCGGTGCTGGCGGTGCCCTGCCTGATCGTGGTGCCGCTGCTGTGGGCAGGCACCCGCTGGTATCTGCGCCGGGCGCCGGACGGCTACCTGGCCGAGAGCGCCGCGTACTCGCGGATCACCGACGGGCTCAGCGAGACCGTCGACGGTGCCCGGACCGTCGAGGCGCTGCGCCGACAGGAGCACCGGCGGCGGCGCACCGACACCGACATCGCCCGGCAGTACGCGGCCGAGCGTTACACGCTGTGGCTGCGTACCGTCTGGTTCCCGCTGATCGAGATCAGCTACGTGGTGCCGGTCGCGGCGACCCTGGCGATCGGCGGCTGGTGCTACCTGCGCGGCTGGGTGACGCTCGGACAGGTCACCGCGGCAGTGCTCTACGTGCAGATGCTGGCCGCCCCGCTGGACCGGCTGCTGAACTGGCTGGACGAACTGCAGCTCGGTGCCGCGTCGCTGGCCCGGCTGCTCGGCGTCGCCCAGCCGGGCCGGCCCGCGACCGCGGTCCCCCGCGCGCCGGCACCTGACGGCGCGTGCGCCGCCGACCCGGTCGCGGCGGTCGACGTCCACTTCAGCTACGTCGACGGGCGGGAGGTGCTGCGCGGGGTCACCCTGGTGCCGCGGCCGGGGGAGCGGATCGCCATCGTCGGGCCGTCCGGCGCCGGCAAGTCCACCCTGGGCCGGCTGCTGGCCGGGGTGCTGCGGCCGACCGCCGGTTCGGTCACCGCCGGCGGCGTACCGCTGACCGACCTCGCCCCGGACCAGCTGCGCGGCCGGGTCGCCCTGGTAACCCAGGAGCATCACGTCTTCATCGGTACGGTGCGCGACAACGTCGCGCTGGTCCGACCGGACGCCAGCGACGCCGAGGTACGCGAGGCGTTGGCCGCCGTCGACGCACTGGACTGGGTGTCCGCCCTGCCGGACGGGGTGGCCACGGTGGTCGGTGCCGGCGGCCATCCGGTCGGTCCGGACCAGGCCCAGCAGCTTGCCCTGGCCCGGCTGGTGCTGGCCGATCCGCAGACCCTGGTGCTGGACGAGGCGACGTCGCTGATCGATCCGCGTACCGCCCGGCGCACGGAGCGGTCGCTCGCCGTGGTGCTGCACGGACGTACGGTGATCGCGATCGCGCACCGGCTGTACTCGGCACACGACGCCGACCGGATCGCCGTGGTCGAGGACGGGCTGATCACCGAGTTCGGCTCGCACGACGAGCTGGTCGCCGCCGACGGCCCGTACGCCGAGCTGTGGCGCACCTGGCAGGGCCTCGGGTCGGCGCGGGCGGTCGGCTGACCGGGGTCAGCCGGCCACCGCGTCGAGCGGGTCGGCGAGCAGCTGCTCGAACGCGAGTTCGGCGGCGCCGATCAGCGGCGCGTCGTCGCCGAGTTTCGGGGTACGCAGCCGGACGTGTTCCCGGCAGGCCGGTAGTCCGTTGGAGTTGAGCCGGCTGCGCACGTGCGCAGCCGCCGCCAGGTAGACGTCCCGCAGCGTACCGCCGAAGATCACCGTCTCCGGGTTGAAGATGTTGACCAGGTTGGCCACGCCGAAGCCGAGCCAGTTGCCGACCTGGCGGACCGCGGCCTGGGCCTGGCCGTCGCCCCGGTCGGCCGCGTCAACCACGGCGAGCACCGCCTCCCGGCCGACGACTTCCCCGCTGCGGCCGGCTGCCTGGATCAGCGCGTGTTCGCCGATCTCGGTTTCCCAGCAGCCCCGGGATCCGCACAGGCAGGGCCGGCCACCGGGGTGCACCACCATGTGGCCGACCTCGCCGCCGTACCCGCCGTGCCCGGTGACCCGCCGGCCACCGGCGATGATTCCGGCGCCGACGCCGACGTCGCCGTACAGGTAGACGACGTGGTCGCAGCCGACCGCCGCGCCCCGGGTGTGTTCGGCCAGCGCGCACACGTCGGAGACGTTGCCGACCAGGACGCCCCGGTCGTCGCCGAGCGCCTCGGCCAGAGCCGCGCCGAGCGGCTCGTCGACCCAGCCCATGGTGGGGCCGAGCCGGACCATGCCGTCGTCGCGGCGGACCATGCCGCAGACCGCGACGCCGCTGCCGACGCAGACCGCTCCGGCCGGCACCGCCTGGTGCAGCTCCTTGACGAAGCCGGTGAGTGGGCCGACCGCCTCGGCGGCGAGGGTGCCCCGGGGTCGGTCGCCGGTGCGCGTGTCGAGGATCCGGCCACCGAGTCCGACCCGGGCGGCCCGTAACCGGTCGACCTCGATGCTGAGCGCGTACGCGTACACCCGCTCGGACGCGGGCCGGACGACCAGCGACGGTCGTCCGGCCCGGCCGGTTTCCCGGGCACCGCCCTCGCTGACCAGGCCGGCGGCGGCCAGGTCGGCGGTGAGCGCGCCGATGGTGCTGCGGTTGAGCCCCAGCGTGGTGGTCAGTTCGGCCCGTGAGGTGGCGCCGTGCACGTGCACGTGCCGCAGCAGCGCGCCGAGGTTGTGCCGGCGGATCTCCTCCTGGCTGGGTCCTGCCCGCATCGGTTCGTCGTCTCCGCAGTCATCGGGACCCGGCGGCGGCGCGACGGCGGGACAGCGCGTCGACGCTGGCGGCCAGCAGCAGCACCAGACCGGTGAAGACGAACTTCACCCCGGAGCTGACATTCAGCAGTCCCATGCCGTTCTCGATGACCGCGACCACGGCGCCGCCGAGGACCGCGTCGAGGACCCGGCCCTTGCCGCCGAAGAGGCTGGTGCCGCCGATCACCGCCGCGCCGACGGCGAACAGCAGCACGTTGCTGCCGCCGGTGTTGGCGTCCACCGAGTTGGCGCGGCTGGCGGCCACGATGCCGCCGACGGCGGCCATCGAGGAGCAGATCATGAAGGCGGAGATCCGGATCCGGTCGACGTTGATGCCGGCCCGGCGGGCGGCTTCCCGGTTGCCGCCGACCGCGTAGATGTGCCGGCCGTACGCGGTGCGCCGCAGCACGAAGGTCCAGAAGATCAGCAGTACCACGATGACCGGTACCACGATCGGCACCCCGCGCAGCGAGGTGATCAGCGGGTTGATGCTGCGCTCCTGGTTGAGGATGTAGACGGCGGCACCGGCAATCGCGATCAGCACTCCGATGCGGGCCAGCACCACCACGATCGGGTCGGTGACCAGGCCCTTGGCGGACCGGGTGCGGTAGCGCAGCAGCTGGATCAGCGCGAACCCGGCCACCCCGACGCCGAAGATCGCCCAGCCGACGACCGGCGGGACGTTGCGGTTGACGATCGCGATCAGCACGTCGTCGCGCAGCGAGACGTTCTTGCCGCCTTCGATCAGCAGCAGCACCGTGCCCTGGAAGGCGAGGAACGCGGCCAGGGTGACCACGAACGACGGGATGCCGACCTTGGCGACCAAGAACCCGAGGACGGTGCCGATCAGGGTTCCGGTGGCCACGGCTGCCAGCACCGCCACGTACCAGGGCAGTCCCATCTCGGTGGAGACGACCGCCAGGATCGCGGCGCAGACGCCGCTGGCGAAGCCGGCGGACAGGTCGATCTCACCGAGCAGCAGGACGAAGATCAGCCCCATCGCGATCAGGGTGACCGCGCCGCCCTGAATGAACAGGTTGGCGAAGTTGCCGGCGGTGAAGAAGTTGGGTCGCACGATCGAGAAGACCGTGCAGAGCACGACGAGGCCGAGGATCGCGGGCAGCGCACCGAGGTCGCCGCCGCGGATCCGGGAGAAGTAGTTGCGCAGGTGTTCGCCGACGCCGGGCGAGTCGGCCGGGGCGGCGGGCCGCTGGACTGTGGAGGTGGCGGTGCTCATCGGTCGGCTCCCGGTCCGTTGGTGGCGGCGTACTCGGTGCCGTTGTCGGCCGGTAGGCCGAGGTCACCGCTGCGGCCGGCGGTGATCAGCTCCACGATCTGCGCGTGGGTGATCTCCGTGCTCCGTACCTGGGCGACCATCTGGCCGAGGTACAGCGCGGCGATCCGGTCCGACACCGCGAAGACGTCGTTCATGTTGTGCGAGATCAGTACGACGGCGAGGCCGTTGTCGGCGAGCCGGCGGACCAGTTCGAGCACCTGGGCGGTCTGGGCGACGCCGAGCGCCGCAGTGGGTTCGTCGAGGATGACGACCTTGCTGTTCCACAGCACAGCCTTGGCGATGGCGACGGTCTGGCGCTGGCCGCCGGAGAGGCTGGCGACGAGTTGCCGCAGCGACTTGACGGTCCGGACGGAGAGCCCGGCGAGGGTGTCCGCGGCCATCTGCTCCATGGTGGTCTCGTCCAGGACGATCCCGGAGCGCTTCTCCCGCCCGAGGAACATGTTCTGCACGATGTCGAGGTTGTCGCAGAGCGCGAGGTCCTGGTAGACGACCTCGATGCCGTGCGAGGCGGCGTCGCGCGGGTTGTGGATGTGCACCCGGCGGCCGTCAACGACGACCTCGCCGCGGTCGATCGGGTGGATGCCGCTGATGCACTTGACCAGGGTGGACTTGCCGGCGCCGTTGTCGCCGACGAGCGCGGTCACCTCGCCGGCGTGGACGGCGAAGTCGACGTTGCGCAGCACCTGGACGGGGCCGAAGTTCTTGTCGATCCCGCGCAGTTGCAGCAGGGGGGTCGCGGACACGGGTGGTCTCCTTCGTGAGGGTGCCCGGCCGGCGCCGGTTCCGCCGCCGCGGGTGTCACCCGGCGATGGTGCTGCCGGGTGACACCCGCGGCGGGGCTACCGGTCGGTCGGCGGTACGCCGGTCAGCTGATGCCGGCCTCGGCGCAGAGCTCGGCGAACTCGTCGGTGCAGAGCTCCTCGGCGGTGACGTAGCCGTCGTTGACCACGTCGGCGACGTTCTCCTTGTAGATGGCCTGCGGGGTGAGCAGCACCGACGGCACCTCCCGGTTGGTCTCCGGGTCGGTGACGGTCTGCGCGACCTCCTTGCGCTCACCGTTCGCCAGCGCGACCGCCAGGTCGGCGGCGGCCTGCGCCTCGGCCTTGATCGCCTTGTAGACGGTCATGCACTGGTCGCCGGCGAGGATGTTCTGCAGGCCCTGCGGGGTGGCGTCCTGCCCGGTGACCGGCACCTGACCGTTGAGCTCGTTGCGCTTGAGCACCGAGATCGCCGCGTTGCCGAGGCCGTCGTTGGCGGCCAGCACGCCGTCGATCTCGCCGCCGGTCTGGGTCAGCATCTGCTCGAACAGCGTGGCGGCCTGGGTGTTGTCCCAGTCCGGCACCCACTGGTCCGGGCCCTTGACGTACTCGCCGGACTCGTACAGCGGGTCGAGCACGCCGTCGTAGCCGGCCTTGAACAGGGTGGCGTTGTTGTCGGTCTGCGAGCCGTTGAGGGTGGCGATGGTCGGCTTCTCCACGCCGGCGTCGGTCAGGCACTTGACCAGGCCCTCGCCCTGCAGTTGGCCGACGGCCTCGTTGTCGAAGCTGACGTAGTACTCGGCGGAGCCGCCCAGGGTGAGCCGGTCGTAGTCGATGGTGGCGACGCCCTGCTGCTTGGCCTTGTCCAGCACGGCCTTGCCGGTGCCGGAGTCCAGGTTGACGATCATCAGGACGGTGGCCCCGTCGGTGATCATCTGGTCGGCGAGGGTCTGGAACTGGGCCTTGTCGCCCTGGGCGTTCTGGATGGTGGCCTGCACGCCAGCGGCGTCGAACGCCTCTTCCAGGAAGCGCCGGTCGGCGGTCTCCCAGCGGTCGGAGGAGGCGCTGTCCGGCAGGATCACGCCGATCTTCGGGGTCGGCGTGTCGCCGCTGCCGGTGTCGGTGCCGGTGTCGCTGCCACAGGCGGTCAGGCCGCCGGCGAGCAGGACACCGGCGGCGGCGGTGCTGAGGATCCCTTTGCGCATCGCTCGGGTCCTTTCGAAGGGTGATGTTTCGCGTACAAGGGGTTGTGCTGGTGCGTGTCGTGCGGTCTCGGGCGTGGGCTCGCGGGGCGCTGGTGAGCTCCGGAGGCCCGGCCGGCGACGGCAACGGCCTGGGGCTGAGCTGGGCCATCGCGGTTTTTGTTGTGTCCGGCAACGTATTAGGAGTGTGGCGCCGGGCACAAGACGGTGACGTCACCAGTTTTGTTGCCCGCGATAACAATTCAGCAACGCGGTGGACATCTGCCCGTCGACTGACCGGATCAGTGAGCAGCGATTGGGGCGAATCGGGCGCCAGTCACCGCTGCGAGGTCACTCGGAGTGATACTCAACTGCAACCCGCGACGACCGGCCGAGACGTACATTTCGGCGTACCGCTGCGCCGAGGCGTCCAGCACCGTCGGCAGGCGTTTACGCTGCCCGATCGGGCTGATGCCGCCCCGGACGTACCCGGTCGTCCGTTCGGCGAGCACCCGCTCGGCCAGCACCGCGCGCTTGCCGCCGAGCGCCGTCGCGAGGGCCTTCAGGTCCAGCTCCCCGGTGACCGGCACGACGCCGACGGCGAGTGCCCCGTCGACCTGCGCCACCAGCGTCTTGAACACCTGCTCGGCGGCGACGCCGAGGGCGGCCGCGACCGCCGCGCCGTAGTCCGGGGTGTCCGGCGAGACCCGGTACGGGTGCAGTTGGAAGGTGATCCGCCGCTTGGTCAGCAGCGTCGTCGCCGGAGTCGCGGTACCTGCCATGCCGCGCGACGTTACCGGCCCCGCGCGCTCACCGGGCTGGCGCGCTCACCGGCCCGGCGCCGGCACCGGGTGGGCGAGCAGCGCCGTCGGGGCGCCGGCCACCCGGGTCAGCACCAGACTCGCCGCCACGCCGGCCCCGACGGCGGTACGCAGCCGCAGGTCGCGGCGCAACTGGGCGGGGTCGAGCGGGGATCCGCGTTTGAGGATCTCCAGCCGCGTGACACCGCGTTCGCGCAGCAGCGCCCGCAGCCGCTTCAGCGAGAACGGCAGCACGTCGGTGATCTCCAGACACCTGCCGTACGGCGTGTCGGTCGGCGTGTCGGCGTAGATGTAGGCGATCGACTCGTCGGCGAGAGTGCCGTCGACGGTCGCGGCGAACGCGGCGACCAGGTGCGAGCGGACCACCGCCCCGTCCGGGTCGTACAGGTAACGCCGGACCGGGCCGACGGTGACCGGCTCGCCGCCGTCGCCGGTCAGGTCGCTGGCCGGCTGGCCGGTCCGCAGCAGGGTGGCCCGGCGTGGGGTGTCGGCCAGCGGGCCGCACCAGAACGCCGCCTCGACCACCTCCCGGTCGACGCTGACCCACTCGGCCTCGGCTCCTGGCGGGATCAACCTGTGATCGATGCCCGGTGCCACCTTGAGTACGGTCCGTGGCACCCGGGCGACCAGGGTCCGGATGAAGTCCCAGGACGGGGAGTAGTTGTTTGGGTCGAAGGTGCGCCGACCGGTGCCGGACCGGCGGGCCGGGTCGCAGAAGACCGCGTCGTAGCCGGTGAGGTCGACTCCGGTGGCGTCGGCGCAGACCACGTCGACCAGGTGGGCCAGCCCGGTCGCCTCGGCGTTGGCGGCGGCGATCGCGGCGGTGGCCGGGTCGGCCTCCACCGCGTACACCCGGATGCCGGCCCGGGCGGCGGCGAGGGAGTCCGCGCCGAGACCGCAACCCAGGTCGGCGAGGTGGCGTACCCCGGCGGCGCGCAACCGGGCGGCGCGCCGGTCGGCGACCACCGACCGGGTGGCCTGCTCCAGGCCGGCGCGGGTGAAGAACATCCGGGCGGCGGCCGGGCCGAACTTGCCGGTCGCGCGGGCGCGCAGCGCGGCCTGGGTCAGCGCGGCGGTCGCCAGCGCTGCCGGCACCCCGGCGGTACGCAGCGCGGTCGCTGCCGCGAGTGGATCCGCCCCGCCCGGCGCGGCCAGCACCTCGGCCGCGGCAACCAGCGCGGCCGCGCCCTCCGGGGCGCGCAGGGCGGCCAGTTCGTCCGGGTGCACCGCGACATTGTCCATGCTCGGCCATCGGGCTAGCACTCCGCACAGGCGACTGCTAATCTGCGGTTAGCACTCTCGGGTCGAGGGTGCCAGCCCGCCGGCTCCCGCCGGTGAGCGAAACGCCAGGCGGTCCGGCACCCGCGACGACGGATCCGCCCGGTGGACATGAGGCAGATTGACGCCGGTTACCCACGTGGCCGGCACCAAAACCAGATACCCCAGGAGGGTATGCCCGTGACTACCGCGACCAAGGTTGCGATCAAGCCGCTCGAGGACCGGATCCTGGTCCAGGCGAACGAGGCTGAGACCACCACGGCGTCGGGCATCGTGATCCCCGACACCGCCAAGGAGAAGCCGCAGGAGGGCACCGTCCTCGCTGTCGGCCCCGGCCGCGTCGACGACAAGGGCAACCGGATCCCGGTTGACGTCAACGTCGGCGACACGGTCATCTACTCGAAGTACGGCGGCACCGAGGTCAAGTACGCCGGCGAGGAGTACCTGGTGCTCTCCGCCCGCGACGTCCTCGCGGTCATCGAGAAGTGACCTACTGCCAGTGCTGAACGCCCCGAAGCCCCAGCCCGGGGCTTCGGGGCGTCGCCCGTCGGCCGGTGCCGGCAGCCGCCGGCCGGCCGACGGCTAGTGCCTGTGAAGGGAATGTCATGGCGAAGATCCTGAGTTTCTCGGACGACGCCCGGCACCTCTTGGAGCACGGCGTCAACACGCTCGCGGACACGGTCAAGGTCACCCTCGGCCCGCGCGGGCGCAACGTCGTGCTGGACAAGAAGTTCGGCGCTCCGACGATCACCAACGATGGCGTGACCATCGCCAAGGAGATCGAGCTCACCAACCCGTACGAGAACCTCGGTGCGCAGCTGGTCAAGGAGGTGGCGACGAAGACCAACGACGTCGCTGGCGACGGGACCACCACCGCAACCGTGCTCGCCCAGGCGATGGTCCGTGAAGGTCTGCGCAACGTCGCCGCCGGGGCCAACCCGGCCGGCCTCAAGCGCGGCATCGACGCGGCCGCACAGAAGGTCTCCGAATCGCTGCTGGCCAAGGCAGCGGAGGTGGCCGACAAGGGCTCGATCGCGCAGGTCGCGACGATCTCGGCCCAGGACGCCACGATCGGCGAGCTGATCGCCGAGGCGATGGAGCGGGTCGGCCGCGACGGCGTCATCACCGTCGAGGAAGGCTCCACCCTGGCCACCGAGCTGGAGGTCACCGAGGGCCTGCAGTTCGACAAGGGCTTCATCTCCCCGCACTTCGTCACCGACGCCGAAGCGCAGGAGGCGGTCCTCGAGGACGCGTACATCCTGATCACCACCCAGAAGATCTCCTCGATCGAGGAGCTGCTGCCGCTGCTGGAGAAGATTGTCCAGGACAGCAAGCCGCTGCTGATCGTCGCCGAGGATGTCGACGGGCAGGCGCTGTCCACCCTGGTGGTCAACGCCGTACGCAAGACCGTGAAGATCTGCGCGGTCAAGGCCCCCGGCTTCGGTGACCGGCGCAAGGCGATGCTGCAGGACATGGCGATCCTGACCGGCGCCGAGCTGATCGCCCCGGAGCTGGGCTACAAGCTCGACGCGGTCGGGCTGGAGTCGCTGGGCCGGGCCCGGCGGATCGTGGTCGACAAGGACACCACCACGGTGGTCGACGGTGCCGGTAACGACTCCGAGGTCGCCGACCGGGTCACCCAGATCCGCAAGGAGATCGACGCGTCCGACTCGGACTGGGACCGGGAAAAGCTCGCCGAGCGGCTGGCGAAGCTCTCCGGCGGCATCGCGGTGATCAAGGCCGGGGCCGCCACCGAGGTGGAGATGAAGGAGCGCAAGCACCGCATCGAGGACGCCATCGCCGCGACCAAGGCCGCGGTCGAGGAGGGCACCATCCCCGGTGGCGGCGCGGCGCTGAGCCAGATCGCCGCCGTGCTCGACGACGACCTCGGCTTCGACGGCGACGAGAAGGTCGGCGTGTCGGTGGTCCGCAAGGCGCTGCACGAGCCGTTGCGGTGGATCGCCCAGAACGCCGGCTACGACGGGTACGTCGTGGTCGGCAAGGTGCTCGAAGGCGACTGGGGCCACGGTCTCAACGCCGCCACCGGTGAGTACGTCGATCTGGCCGGGGCCGGCATCATCGACCCGGTGAAGGTGACCCGCAACGCGGTCAGCAACGCCGCGTCGATCGCCGGGCTGCTGCTCACCACCGAGAGTCTCGTGGTGGAGAAGCCGGAGAAGGCTGAGCCGGCCGCTGGCGGTCACGGTCACGACCACGGGCACGGCCACCAGCACGGTCCCGGTTTCTGACCGGAAGTTCCACCTGCTACACCCTGGATCCGCGTGATCAGTACGGCCGAGGCGCACTCCGTCCGAGGTTTCTGATCACGCGGATTCTGCGTATCGTCGGCAGTACCTATGCGCCGTCGACCCGGTACGGTGCCGGACAGATGGGCTGGACGCGATGAGGCCGGAGCCGACGGTGCCGGACGCGACAGGGCCAGAGCCGACCGGGCCAGCTGCGCAGACCGAACCACCGGGCCACCTGCCCGGGCCGCTCGCGGCGCTCGCCGGGGTGGCCGCGGCCGCGCTCGCCCTGGGCCTGGCCGAGCTGGTCGCCGTCGCCACCGGCGCCCGCTCGGCACCGCTGGTCGCGGTCGGCGGGGTGGTCGTCGACACCGTCCCCGAGCCGCTGAAACAGTTCGCCATCGACGTGTTCGGCGTACACGACAAGACCGCGCTGCTGATCGGCACCGGCGTACTGCTCGCCGGGTTCGCGGCCGTGATCGGGGTGCTGGCCGCCCGCCGGCTCGCCGTCGGCTTCGCCGGCATCGCGGTCTTCGGCGTGGTCGGCGCGGCGGCCGCGCTCACCCGGCCCGGCGCCGGGCCGGCCGCCGTCCTGCCGGCGGTGATCGGTGCGTCCGCCGCCGCGCTGCTGCTCTGGGCGCTGCTCGCCGGCCCGCTGCGGCCGGCCGCAGCCGCGTCGTCCTCCGCCGCGTCGCCCGCTGAACCGGCGCCGGCACCGGTGCGGCCCGGTGCCGGCACCGCCGACCGGCGCCGGTTCCTGTCCCGCGTCGGCGTGTCGGTCGGCGCCGCCCTGATCACCGGTGCCGGTGGTCGCTGGCTGGCGCAACGCCGGGGGGTGGCGACCGCCCGGTCCGCCGTGACGCTGCCCGCCCCGGTCGACGCCGCGCCGCCGCTGCCTTCCGGTGCGGATCCGGCGGCGCCGGGGCTGAGCCGGTACGTCACCACCAACCGTGACTTCTACCGGATCGACACCGCGCTGGTCGTGCCCCAGGTCGACCCGGACGAATGGCAACTGCGGATCCACGGCCGGGTGACCAACCCGATCACCCTGAGCTACCCCGACCTGCTCGGGATGGACCTGGTGGAGCGGTACGTCACGCTGGCCTGTGTCTCGAACGAGGTGGGCGGGAATCTCATCGGCAACGCCCGCTGGCTCGGCGTACCGGTGCGGGACCTGCTGGTCGAGGCGGGCCCGCTGCCCGGAGCCGACCAGGTCGTCGGCCGGTCCGTCGACGGCTGGACCTGCGGCACCCCGACCGAGGCGCTGCTGGACGGGCGGGACGCGCTGCTCGCGGTCGGGATGAACGGTCAACCGCTGCCGGTCGAGCACGGTTTCCCGGTCCGCATGGTGGTGCCCGGCCTGTACGGCTACGTCTCCGCCTGCAAGTGGGTCACCGAGCTGGAGTTGACCAGCTTCGCCGACTTCGACGCGTACTGGGTGCCGCGCGGCTGGGCGGCGCAGGGCCCGATCAAGACCCAGTCCCGGATCGACACCCCCCGGGTCCGCGCCGAACTGTCCGCCGGCACCGTACCGGTGGCCGGGGTGGCGTGGGCCCCGCACCGGGGCATCAGCGGTGTCGAGGTACGGGTGGATGACGGTCCCTGGCAGCAGGCCGAGCTGGCCCCGGCGGTCTCCGCGGACACCTGGGTGCAGTGGGTCTGGCAGTGGCCGGCGACCTCGGGTGAGCACCTGCTGCAGGTCCGGGCAACCGACGGGACCGGCGCCACCCAGCCCGAACTACGCCAGCCGGTCGCCCCGGACGGGGCGACCGGCTGGCACTCGGTCCGCGTAACAGTCCAGTAGGGATGTTCGAACCCGTGGCCGTGGCCGTGGTCAGGCGGCGGTGGCCGAGTCCGCCGGCTGCGGCCTGACGGCGGTCGACTCTGGTTGGCGCTGAGCCGGAACGGTCGACTTGTGCGGCCGGCCCAGCCGAGCTTCCAGCCGTTGCACGTCGACCCGGCCGCCGCGGCGGTCGGCGAGATCCTCCCAGCCGAGGGCGATCAGCCGGAGCCGTTCCGACTCGCTGAAGCCGCCCCACACCCCGTACGGCTCGCGCACCGACAGGGCGTGCGCGGCGCACTCCGCGCGGACCGGGCAGGTCCGGCAGACCGCCTTGGCTCCCGACTCCCGGCGGTTGCGTGACGACCCCCGCTCACCGTCGGGGTGGAAGAACTGGGCGCTGTCCCGGCCACGGCAGGCACCGAGGATCTGCCACTCCCACAGGTCGACGATCGGTCCGGGCAGTCGGCGTACATCCGACATCTGCACCCCTCCTTCCGCGCGGCTCCAGCGGACACTTCGTGGTAGGACCGGGCGGCCGGCCGCGCAAGCGCTCCGGTCCTTCGTGTCACCGGGGTACCCGGGAGTCCCACTGCTCAATCACCCGTGCCGGAACGGGTGGGAACACCCGGGTCGGAACCTGCGCGCGATAGCCGGTCGGCGACGTGGCCACCGGTCCTGAACTTTCATCTTTTTTCGTGGCAAAGCGCATGAGCGAGCGTGCCTCGCGTGATCTGCTGCTGGCGGGAGAGGGGAGTCATAAGTGCGCAAGGTGCTCGTGTGTGTGCGAACAGTAGTTGCAGCTCAGAACATCACCGCCGCTGCCGCCCGGCTCGGTCTCTCCGCCGCAGTACGAACAGCGGTCTCCGAGCCGGAGGTGATGCTGCGGCTCGCCGAACGCCCAGCGGAGATCGTACTCGCCGACACCGCCCTGGCCCGTCCGGACAGCGCCAGCTTCACCCGCCGGGTACTGGCCCGCTCGCCGGGCAGCGTGATCGTGCTGTTCGGCGGGGAGGACCCGCAGGTGGCATCGGCCGCGCTGGCCGCTGGCGCCCGCGGGCTGCTGCGCGGCACCGACGATCTGGTCACCGCCGTGGCGAAGACCCTGCTGCTGCTCGCCGCGCCGGGCCGCCGTACGCCGGCACTGCTGACCGAGCAGTCAGCAGCCGCACCGGCCCCGGCGGTGACCGCCACTATTGGTGCCGCTGGCGCGGCGACTCATCACCCCGGGGCTGCCGCCGCTGGCGCGGCGACTCACCATCCCGGGGCTGCCGCCGCTGGTACCGACTCCGCCGGGCGATCGGTCACCGGCGCCGCCGAGCAGACGGCTGCGGCCGTTGCCGGCGCGGACCCGGCCACCGGACCGAACGTGGTGCCGAACCAACGCGACGACGCAGCCGCGACGGCGCCGGCCGCCGACACCGCCGACGCACCGGCACCCGTCCCGCACCCCGACGGCGCGCCGACCGGCGGCGCGCCGACCGGCGGCGCATCCAATGACAGCGCACCCGATGGCGGCGCACCCAATGGCGGCGTAGCGCACGGTGCCGGACCGGACGGCGCCCAGCCGTCGGACGGTCGAGTCACCGCACTACGCCGGATCGGGCTCACCGAACGCGAACTCCAGGTACTACGCGGAATGGCGGAGGGCAAGAGCAACGGCGAGATCGGCCGCGACCTGTTCGTCTCGGAGGACACCGTCAAGACCCACGCGCGACGACTGTTCCGCAAGCTCGGCGCACGGGACCGGGCGCACGCGGTGGCCACCGGATTCCGTACCGGACTGGTCGCCTGACCGACCTCAGGCCGGCCGGTCCTGGTCGTCGTCCGCCTCGTCCCGCAGGGTGTCGTGCACGCCGTCGGCGTACCCCCGGGCGTACTCCCAGCTCACGTAGTGGTCCGGGTCGGGGTTGAAGGCCGGCTCGTGCACCCTCGGCCGGCCGGAGTCGAGCAGGTGGCGCAGATTACCGCGCAGCAGGTCCCAGTCGAAGTAGTGCGGCTCCCGGCAGTCCTCGCAGTCGATCACCAGCCCGCGGATCCCGACCGCGCCGAGCAGCGCCCGGTAGACCTCCAGGTCGGCGAGGTCCTCCAACACGTCCTGCCGTTCGGCGGGCGTCAACGAATCCGGCTCGCCGGCCTCGGTGGGATCCTCCAGCCCGGCTGCCGGATCGGCGGGGTCGCCGCTGAACGGATCGATCGGCTCTTCGTGCACCCCTCCACCGTAGTCCCACCCGTACCGGCTGCGCGGGCCCCACCCGGTCCGGCTGGCCGCGCAGGTGGCGCGCCCGGCCGGCCCGACGGTGGGTACGATGAACCATCGCACCGCCAGACGGGGCGAGCCGGTCAACCGCCACCCACGCCGGGCCGCCTGCCGCCCCGGCGCCCGGGCATCAGCCGCCGCCGGCCTCAGGCGAACCGTCCGACCAGCTCAGGGGAAGAAGTCGTGGAATACTCGCCCACCCAGCAGCCCGTCGTCGACAGCACCGCCAACGGCGGTCACGTGCCCCCGGTCCCCGCCGCGTTCGGCGGCCACGTGCCGGAGATGCCCGCCGGGTCGGCCCGGGCGGTGCCGCTCGGGTTGACCTTCGACGACGTGCTGCTGCAGCCCGCCGAGTCGGACGTCATCCCGAGCCGGGTCAACACGGTGACCTCGATGACCCGCAACGTGCGGCTGTCCGTACCGCTGCTGTCCAGCGCGATGGACACGGTGACCGAGGCGCGGATGGCGATCGCGATGGCCCGGCAGGGCGGCATCGGCGTACTGCACCGCAACCTCTCCGCCGACGACCAGGCGATCCAGGTCGACCTGGTGAAGCGCTCCGAGGCCGGCATGATCACCAACCCGGTGACCTGCGGCCCGGACGACACGCTGCGGCACGTCGACACACTGTGCGGCCGGTACCGCATCTCCGGCGTCCCGGTCGTCGACGAGCAGGGCGCCCTGGTCGGCATCATCACCAACCGCGACATGCGGTTCGAGACCGACCAGAACCGCCCGGTACGCGACCTGATGACATCGATGCCGCTGGTCACCGCCCCGGTCGGGGTTGCCAAGGCGGATGCGCTGGCCCTGCTGCGCCAGCACAAGGTGGAGAAGTTGCCCCTGGTCGACGACGCCGGCCGGCTGCGCGGGCTGATCACCGTGAAGGACTTCACCAAAAGCGAGCAGTACCCGGACGCCACCAAGGACGACGCCGGCCGGCTGCGGGTGGCCGCTGCGATCGGCGTCGGCGACGACTCGTACAAGCGGGCCCGGACCCTGGTCGATGCGGGCGTCGACGTACTGATCGTGGACACCGCCCACGGCCACCAGCGCGGGGTGCTGGACATGGTGCGGGCCCTGAAGCGGGACACCGAGGTCGACGTGGTCGGCGGCAACGTCGCCACCTACGCCGGTGCCCGCGCGCTGGTCGAAGCCGGCGTGGACGCGGTCAAGGTCGGGGTCGGCCCGGGCGCGATCTGCACCACCCGGGTGGTCGCAGGAGTCGGTGTACCGCAGGTCACCGCGATCATGGAGGCGGTCCGGGCCTGCCACCCGGCCGGCGTTCCGGTGATCGCCGACGGCGGCATCCAGTACTCGGGCGACATCGCCAAGGCGCTGGTCGCGGGTGCGCACACGGTGATGCTGGGCAGCCTGCTCGCCGGCTGCGAGGAGAGCCCTGGCGAGCTGCTGTTCATCAACGGCAAGCAGTTCAAGTCGTACCGGGGAATGGGGTCGCTGGGCGCGATGCAGTCCCGTGGCCAGGCTCGCTCCTACTCAAAGGACCGCTACTTCCAGCACGACGTGCTCAGCGACGAGAAGCTGGTCCCGGAGGGTGTCGAGGGCCAGGTGCCGTACCGTGGACCGCTGGCCACCGTCGTGCACCAGCTGATCGGCGGGGTCCGGCTGGCCATGGGGTACGTCGGCGCCGAAGGCATCGACGACCTGCACCAGCGCGGCCAGCTGATCCGGATCACTGCGGCCGGTCTGAAGGAGAGCCACCCGCACGACATCCAGATGACCGTCGAGGCCCCCAACTACCACACCCGCTGACCTACGCCGTCGACCTGCCCGCGCGGTGGCCGAGCCGCCGGGCGGTCGACCTGTCCATGACGGAGATATGCCATGCGTGACGTGGTCGAGATCGGGCTGGGCAAGACCGCGCAGCGCGGCTACCACCTGGACGACATCGCCATCGTGCCGAGCCGGCGGACCCGGGACGTCGACGACGTCTCCACCGCGTGGCAGCTCGACGCGTACCAGTTCAAGATCCCGTGCGTGGCGCATCCGTCGGATGCCACGATGAGCCCGGCCAGCGCCGCCAAGCTGAGCGAGCTGGGCGGGCTCGGTGTGCTCAACGTCGAAGGGCTGTGGACCCGTTACGAGGACCCGAGCAGGGTGCTCGGCGAGCTGACCGCGCTGGGCGACGACGACCCGGCGACCCGCCGGCTGCAGGAGGTGTACGCCGAACCGATCCGGCCCGAGCTGATCGCCGAACGGGTCCGGCAGATGCGGGCCGGCGGCGGTACCGTCGCCGCCCGGGTGTCGCCGCAGCACACCCTGGCGCTGGCCCCGGTGGTGCTGGACGCCGGCGTGGACATCCTGGTGATCCAGGGCACCCTGGTGTCGGCGGAGCACGTCTCCACCACCGACGAGCCGCTGAACCTCAAGGAGTTCATCGCCGACCTGGACCTGCCGGTGGTGGTCGGCGGCTGCACCGACTACAAGACGGCCCTGCACCTGATGCGTACCGGCGCGGCCGGGGTGATCGTCGGGATCGGCGCGGACGAGTGGTCGACCACCGACTCGGTGCTCGGCATCCGGGTGCCGATGGCCACGGCGATCGCCGACGCGGCCGCCGCCCGCCGCGACTATCTGGACGAGACCGGCGGTCGGTACGTGCACCTGATCGCCGACGGTGACCTGCAGACCTCCGGTGACATCGCGAAGGCGCTGGGCTGCGGTGCCGACGCGGTGATGCTCGGTGAGCCGCTGTCGCTGTGTGCCGAGGCCCCGGCAGCCGGGGCGTGGTGGCATTCGGTGGCCAGCCACCCGAAGCTGCCGCGTGGCGCGTTCGGGGTGGCCGACGAGCCGCTGGGCACCATGGAGCAGTTGCTGTTCGGGCCGGCCGACTCCCCGGACGGCCAGCAGAACCTGTTCGGCGGGCTGCGCCGGGCGATGGCCAAGTGCGGCTACCGCGACCTGAAGGAGTTCCAGCGGGTCGGTCTGGTCCTCGACCGGTGACCATCCGCCGTCCGTCGTCCGCACCGGGCCGCAGTCGGTGGTCCGGGTCGCGGCGGCGTACGTCCGGCCCGGCCGCGCTGCTGGCGGTGCTGCTGGCCGCCGGCACCGGCTGCGGCGTACTGCCGGAGCTGGTCGACCGGGGCGACGACAGCTCGACGGGGGGTTTCCAACCCGGTGCGGCCGGCATCGGCGACCCCTACTTCCCGACGTACGGCAACGGTGGCTACGACGTGGCCGGCTACCAGTTGACGCTGCGCTACGACCCGGACAGCGAGCGGCTCGACGGCACCGCCACGATCACCGCCACCGCCACCGCCGATCTGTCCCGGTTCAACCTTGACCTAGCCGGGCTGGTCGTTGACGCGGTCACCGTCGACGACACCCCGGCCGGGCACAGCCGCGACGGCAACGAGTTGATCGTCACCCCGGCCACCGGGCTGGCCGACGGTACGCAGTTCACCGTGGTCGTCGACTACGGCGGCCGGCCCGAGCTCCTGACCAGCCCGGACCTGGGCGCGGGCGGCTTTCATGTGACCGACGACGGGGCGATCGCGCTCGGCCAACCTGAGTCGGCCAGCACCTGGTTTCCGGTCAACGACCACCCGCTGGACAAGGCGACCTTCGACATGGACGTCACCGTCCCGGACGGGCTGGCTGCGCTGAGCATCGGCGTACCGGGGCCGACCAGCAGCGCCGACGGCTGGACCACCTGGACCTGGTCGGAGTCCACGCCGCTGGCGAGCTACCTGACCACCCTGGTGATCGGCGACTACCGGGTGCAGCGTGGCACCCACGCCGGCCGGCCGATGGTGACCGCCGTCTCCGCCGATCTGCCGGAAGGTGGCCCGGCCGAGCAGGCGATGGCCCGCACTGGTGAGATCGCCGACTACCTGGAGTCGGTGTTCGGCCCGTATCCGGTCGACGCATACGGCGGCGTGGTGGTGAACGACGACCGGATCCGCTACGCCCTGGAGACCCAGTCCCGGCCGGTGTACGGCGACGTGTTCTTCGACTCCGGGCCGGTCACCTGGGTGATCGCGCACGAGTTGGCCCACCAGTGGTTCGGCAACAGCGTGTCGATCCGGCACTGGCGGGACATGTGGCTCAACGAGGGTTTCGCGACGTACGCGGAGTGGTTGTGGTCCGAGCACGAAGGTGCGGCCACCGTCGACGAGATGTTCGACCGGGAGTACGACCGGATTGACTGGGTGAGCCCGGCCGGTGACCCCGGCCCGGCGGGGATCTTCAGCCAGTCGGTGTACAAGCGGGGCGGGCTGACCGTGCACGCGTTGCGGCTGACCATCGGCGACGACGCGTTCTTCCGCCTGCTCCGCACCTGGACGGCCGAGCGACGCAACGGCAACGCCAGCACCGAGGAGTTCGTCACGGTCGCCGAGCGGGTCTCCGGCCAGCGGTTGCGGGAATTCTTCGATGCCTGGCTGTACGGCGACACTGCTCCGGCCAAGCCCTGACTGGTGGTGCGTGGCGGGCCCGGCGTGGTGCCGGGCCCGCCTTGTCATGGTGTGGTGTGGGGTGGGTCAGCGTTGCAGGGTGAGGACGCCGGGGCGGTAGGGCAGGAGGCCGTAGTCGCCGCCGGAGTTGGGGTCGCGTCCTTGGTAGAGGAATTGGAGGTTGCAGGGGTCGATGGTCATGGTCTGGTCGGCGTTGGTGCGGATGAGTTCGCCGTGGCTGATGTCGTTGGTCCAGGTGGCGCCGCTGTTGGCTCTGCCGGCGAAGGGGTTGTTCTCGCTGGTGGCGTTCGGGGTCCAGGTGCCGCTGAGGTTGGTGGTGGTGAAGGAGCGGAAGTAGCGGCCCTGGGAGCCGATGGCTTCGACGATCATGAGGTAGCGCTGTTGGCCTTGGAGTTTGTAGACCTGGACGCCTTCGAAGAGGTTGTTGGTGGTGTCGGTCATGATGGTGGTGTAGTTGGAGCCGAAGTTGCCGGGGAAGTTGCCGATGGGCATGCTGGCGCGGTAGATGCGGCCGTTGTCGCCGGCGAAGAAGAGGTACATGTTCTGGTCGTCGCCGATGAGTGCCTGGTCGATGGGTCCGGTGCCGGAGTTGCTGATGCTGCCGGTGAAGAGGGTTTGGTGGGCGGACCAGCTGTTGACGTCGGCGGGGTTGGTTGACGTCCGGTACGAGAAAGCGGGGCCGCCCCACTGGTAGGCCAGGACCCAGACGTTACGCGGCGCGAAGTAGAACAGTGATGGTGCGACGGCGGCGAAGGGCATGGCGTTCTGGCTGGCGGAGCCCATCTGGTTCCAGTTGGAGAAGAGGCCGAAGTTCATTGAGCCCCAGCTGGTGCCGTGGTCGTGGTTGGTGGCGTAGACGAGGTGTTGGCCGTTGTAGGGGGCGTGGGTGAAGTCCTTCAACGACACCCAGCCGGAGCGGGGTTGGGCGAGTGCGCCGGTGGAGGTCCAGCGGTACGTCGACGGCAGGTTGCAGGTCGGTGGTGCGGTGGTGGGTGGTGGTGCGGTGGTGGGTGGTGGTGCGGTGGTGGGTGGTGGTGCGGTGGTGGGTGGTGGTGCGGTGGTGGGTGGTGGTGCGGTGGTGGGTGGTGGTGCGGTGGTGGGTGGTGGTGCGGTGGTCGGGGTCGTGCCGCCGTTACACGTCACACCGTTGAGCGCGAAACTCGTCGGTGCCGGGTTGCTGCCCGTCCACGAGCCATTGAAGCCGAACGACACCGTGCCGTTGGTGGGGACGGCGTTGTTGTAGCTCACGTTGCTGGCGGTCACCGCCGAGCCGCTCTGGGTCAGTGCGGTGTTCCAGGCCTGCGTCACTGTCTGCCCGGCGCCGAACGACCACGTCAGCGTCCAACTGGTCAGTGGATCACCGAGGTTGGTGATGGTCACGCTGGCGCCGAACCCGCCTGGCCACTGGGACGACACCGCGTAGTTGACCGAGCAGCCCGCCGCGGCGGCACCGGCCGGTGCCGCCACGACGAGCGCGGCCGACGCCAGCAACGCGGCCCCGGCCGACGCCAGGCCGGCTCTGGTTGTTCTCGATTTGATCATGTAGCACTCTCCCAGCAGGACGGTGACCTGGCACTCTGTGCGCAGGTCAGAGTTAGGTGAGCGTTAACATCCGTGCCGGGTATGTTACGGGAGCGCTTCCTTTACATCAACCTATGTCTATGCTTGGGCGTCGGGTTCCTGCATGAGCCGCGCCGGGGGCAGGTGCGAGTCCGGGTCCGACGGACGGGGCCCCTCCGGGCCGTCCGGGCCGACCCGGACGAAGGTCTCCACCCGGGTCACTCGGCACGGGACGCCCCTCAACTCGAAGTCGTCGGTGCGGGGCGGCCGGTGCGCCGCGCGGGCCCGCTCGTACGCGGCCATGAACTCCTCCACCGGGGTGTCGTCGTCCAGCTTGACCCCGACGTCGGAGATCGAGAACGACTCCGCGTCCCGAGCGTCCTGCGGCGTAGCGTAGGTGGTGGACGACCGCGGCCGCCATCTGCCAGCGACGCACTCTCCGACGGTGAAGCCGACCGGGAGCAACACCACGTTCGGATGCGTGGTCACCGCCAGCCGGGAATCGGCGTGCACGTCCCCTGGGACAGCTCTCGGATGGTAGGAGGCGGAGACCATCTCCATCCGGACGATTCCGTTGGTCAGTCCGGTGCCGGCGGCCGGGTTAATGACGAATCCGTCCAACTGCGACGTGTTCCGCATCGTCTGGCCCGGCGGGTACGGGTCCGGGTCGGTCGGCCGGGGTGGCTCCGGCCCGTCCGCGCCCATCCGGATGAACGGCTGGGCTCGGATGATCCGGTAGCGGGAACCGTTGACGGTCAGTTCGTCGACCGCCTCCCAGTCCAGCAGCTCGTACACCGCTTCGTACTCTGCCCGCTCGGCGGCGTGCTCGGGGGTCTGCGGTGTCTCACTGTGCAGCCGCCGGAAGTGGGACGCGAGGCTGTCACGGGCATCCTGCGGGCTGTCGGCGTTCAGCCGTAAAATCCGCCACCGACCGTTCACCTCCTGGGCAGAGCCGTAGATCGGGGCACCCCACATGATCTTCGGATAGGCGGCCGCACGGTTGCGGGCGTCGTCCTCGGAAACCGCCGATACCGGGTCGTCCCGATGCTCGATCCTGATCAACAGGTGCTCAGGCACCTGGTTGGCGTCATAGACCATGTACGCATTGTGATGGCTCAATCGCTGGACCGCAGCCCCGCCCCGCCGGAATCGGCCCGCACCACGGTCGATCCGTATCGGTGTGGCCTACTGGCCGTTCGGGTCCAGGCTCTGCTGACCATTCGGGTCCAGGGCAGCACGCGCCTCGTCTCGGCTGGGGTACCCGCAGAGCTCGACGAGATTGCCGGTCGTCGCGACGAATGCCTCGTAGATGTCGTCGTCGAAATGGTTGAGCCAGTCGCCGGCCTTGCCCTTGCGGTAGTGCGCCGTCGGCCCGGTTTCCAGGCGATTCTTGCGCATCCGGGAGAACCCGTGCCGGTCGAGCAGCGCTGCCAACTCGGCCGGAGGCAGGGCAATCCCACAGTGCCGCATCAACTCTTCCACCTCGTCCGCCTGTCGCTCACCGGTCAGATCCTCGTACCGGAAGAGGCGGAACGTCTCGGCGCTGGGTGCGACCACCCACGACCGCAGCGCGGAGAAGAGGTTCTTCTCCGCGAGGTGGTTGATGATGTAGAGGAGGCCTTCCTTGCGCGGCTTCTCTTTGAGGATCTTCCGATGGTGCAGGACGTCACCCATCGGGGTGTGCGAGTTCCGCAGCGAGAAGTAACTGGAGACGACGATGTCGCGCGGGTCCCGCATCACGAAGAAGGCCCGGTACTTCTCCGGCTTGGGGATCGCTTCGAAGCGTTTGTAGCCGACGAAGAGCGACGATGCGACCCGGCCGGGCGGAATGGCGTCAGGGTAACGCCGCCGGTGGACCCGCTGATCGAAGGGCAGCAGGCCGGAGTACTGATACACGACCGGGTCGCTGAGGATGGCCTTCACCCACTGGCTGCCCGTCTTGCGGACCGTGCAGTGGTAGATGTTGTCGTACTCGCAGCGGGCGACTACCGGGATCGTCAGCCGGCTTCTCGCGATCCGCGTCTCGAGCATCGTCCACCGCACCGCCACGCGCACGTTGCTGGGCGTGTGGTGCTTGGCGAAGGTGAAGGTCCGTTTGATCAGTGTCCTAGCCCTGTCTCTGCCCGCAGCCGGTCCCTGTCCGAAGCGGATCCCTGCCCGAAGTGGACGACACGCATCAGCGGATGCTGCGCATCTCAGCCTGAGATGATAGTACGACCCCAGCCTGAGATGATGATGGACGTGGACCGCTCGGTCAACCTCGGAGCCGCCCGTGAATCGATGCGGCAGCCCACCACGTGCTGCTCGCGCTGACCCCCGGCGACCGCCTCCCGCCCGTCCGCCAGCTCGCCGCCGACCTGGGGTTGGCCGCCGGCACGGTGGCCCGTACGTACCGCGAGCTCGAGGCGGCGGGGCTGGTGACCTCCGGCGTGGCGGCGGCACCCGGGTCGCGGCCGCGCCGCCCGCCGGGCCCGGTCCGGATGAGATGCTGCGTCACCAGGCTGCCGCGTTCGTCCGCGAGACGCGTCAACTCGGCGTGGACGACAGCCAGATCATCTCGGCGGTCGCCCGAGCGCTGGCGGCTTCGATGCAGGACCCCGACGCGCGGGTCCGGTAGTCTGCCATCCAGGAGTTGGGCCGGCTCAAAGGATGTCGAGAACGGCGCGTAGCAGCCGGTTGACCTCGACCATCTCGGCCGGGCTCAGGCGGCCGACGCGCTCGCCGATCGCCTTTTCGACGTCGACGGCACGCAGTTGGTCCAGCATGAGTCGGGTTGGCTCGCTGCGCACGGTGACCTCGGGCCGGAACACGTACGGGTGGGCTGAGGTGGAGGTAGGAGCGACGATCGTCGTGGACAGGTTGAGATCGTCGGACTGCACCACCACGGCGTACCGCGCTCCTTGTTGCTCGCGACCGACGGCATCGCGGGGTGCGCGCAGCCGGTAAACGTCACCACGCACTGAGCTCGTCCATCTCAGCCTGTACGCGGCGAACCTCCGCGAGGTCGTCGATGTTGCCACGAGCGTGCTCTGCGTCGGCCCGCATCTTTGCCCTCAGCGCCTGGTCGGCGTGCTCATCGAGAAGCCGCGTGATGACCTCGTCAATCGGCGCGTCACCGAACTCTTCCGTGCGGGTCCGCATCAGCCGGTCGCGAGTGGCCGTGCTGACCCGGATCGTCGTCGTCGCCATGCACAAGAAGTCTACGTATCAGGCTACAATCTGTCTACATCTTAGGTCTACTTCCTCTGGCTGCTTGCCGATCCGGTAGCGGATGGATCGGCGGATCGGCTCGTGGTGCAGCGGTTACCAGTCGGTAATGATGGCGGGATGCGGTACGACGTGGTCGTGATCGGGTCCGGGTTCGGCGGCAGCGTCGCCGCGCTGCGGCTCGCTGAGAAGGGCTACTCGGTGCTGGTGCTGGAGGCCGGCCGCCGCTTCGCCGACCACGAGTTGCCGCGCACCTCCTGGCGGGTGCGACGGTTCCTGTGGATGCCGGCGCTCGGCTGCTACGGCATCCAGCGGATGACCCTGCTGCGCCCGGCCGGCCGACGCGGAGCAGCCCGCGTACGCGCAGGAGGAACAGGTACAGGGGAGACACCCACGGGGGAGAGCAGCGGCCGGGCCGGAGTGCTGGTGCTCTCCGGAGCCGGCGTCGGCGGCGGGTCGCTGGTTTACGCCAACACGCTCTACGAGCCGCCGGACGACTTCTACGCCGACCCGCAGTGGTCCGGCATCACCGACTGGCGGGCCGAACTCGCCCCGCACTACGCCCGCGCAAAGCAGATGCTCGGCGTCGTCGACTATCCGCGTACCACCGCCGCCGACGAGGCGATGCGGGCGGTCGCCGACCGGATGGGTGCCGCCGACACGTTCCGGTCCACCCCGGTCGCCGTCTACCTCGGTCGTCCCGGTGAGCGGGTCGCCGACCCGTACTTCGGTGGGGCCGGGCCGGACCGGGTCGGCTGTACCCACTGCGGTTCCTGCATGACCGGTTGCCGGGTCGGTGCCAAGAACTCGCTGCCGAAGAACTACCTGTGGTTCGCCGAACGGGCCGGAGCGCACATCCGGCCGCTGACCACGGTCGTCGGGCTGCGGCCGGGTCCGGACGGTGCCGGCTACCGGGTCGACGTACGCCGTACCGGTGCCTGGGTCGGCGGCCGGCAGACGATCACCGCCGACCAGGTGGTGCTCGCCGCCGGGGCGCTCGGCACCCAACGGCTGCTGCACGCCGCCCGCGCCACCGGCGCGCTGCCGGCGATCTCCGCCCGGATCGGCACCCTTACCCGGACCAACTCGGAGGCGATCCTCGGCGTGTCTGTCCCCCGCCGGGCCGCCCGCCGCCGCGCCCTCGACTTCACCGACGGGGTGGCGATCACCAGTTCGTTCCACCCGGAGCCGGGCACCCACGTCGAGCCGGTGCGTTACGGCGACGGATCCAACCTGATGGGGCTGCTACAGTCGGCGCTGGTAGCAGGCGGGCCGCACCGGGTGCGCCGCTGGCTGGCCGCGCTGGCCGGCCGGCCCCGGGAGACGCTGCGGCTGCTGTCGGTACGGGACTGGTCCCGGCGGACCATTGTGGCGCTGGTGATGCAGTCGGTGGACAACTCGCTGACCACGTACCACCGACGCGGGCGGCTGGTCGCCGGGCACGGGCACGGCGAGCCGAACCCGAGCTGGATCCCGACCGGTCACCGGGCGGTGCGGCTGCTCGCCGACGAGATCGGCGGCATCCCGGGCGGCGCGGTCACCGAGCCGTTCGACGTGCCGATGACCGCCCACGTCCTGGGCGGGGCGGTGATCGGGGCCACCCGCTCCGACGGCGTCGTCGACGCGTACCACCGGGTTTTCGGTTGTCCGGGCCTGCATGTGGTCGACGGCGCGGCGGTGCCGGCGAACCTGGGGGTGAACCCGTCACTGACCATCGTCGCGCTCGCCGAGCGGGCGATGGCCCGCTGGCCGGTCAAGGGCGCTCCGGACCGCCGCCCGCCGGCGAGCTGAGCCGCGACCCTGAACCATCGTCGGGACAGTTCGGCGACGGTCGGTAGGCTCCGGAGCATGAGCACGCCGCGTCCGGTCCTGGTGGTGGACTTCGGAGCCCAGTACGCCCAGCTGATCGCCCGTCGGGTGCGCGAGGCCAAGGTCTACTCGGAGATCGTCCCGCACGACATGCCGGTGGCCGAGATGATGGCCAAGGAGCCGGCCGCGATCATCCTGTCCGGCGGCCCGGCCAGCGTCTACGCCGACGGTGCCCCGCAGGTCGACCCGAAGCTGTTCGACGGTGGGGTGCCGGTCTTCGGCATCTGCTACGGCTTCCAGGCGATGGCGCTGGCGCTCGGCGGCACGGTGGCGCACACCGGCAACCGGGAGTACGGCGGCACCCCGCTGGCCGCCCGTCCCGAGGCCGGAGTGCTGCTGCGGGAGCTGCCGACCGAGATCCCGGTGTGGATGAGTCACGGTGACTGCGTGACCGCCGCGCCGGAAGGGTTCACGGTCACCGCCGGCTCGGCCGGGGCGCCGGTCGCCGCGTTCGAGGATCTCGCCGGTCGGCGGGCCGGGGTGCAGTTCCACCCGGAGGTGGGGCACACCGCGCACGGCCAGCTGATGCTGACCCGCTTCCTGTACGACATCGCCGGCATCGAGCCGACCTGGACGCCGCAGAACATCATCGACGAGCAGGTGGCCCGGATCCGCGAGCAGGTCGGTGCCAAGGAGGTCATCTGCGGGCTGTCCGGCGGAGTCGACTCGGCGGTCGCCGCCGCGTTGGTGCACCGGGCTGTCGGCGACCAGTTGACCTGTGTCTTCGTCGACCACGGGCTGCTGCGGGCAGGGGAGGCCGAGCAGGTCGAGTCGGACTACGTCGCCGCGACCGGGATCAAGTTGAAGGTGGTCGACGCCACCGACCAGTTCCTCGGCGCGCTGGCCGGGGTGACCGACCCGGAGCAGAAGCGCAAGATCATCGGTCGGGAGTTCATCCGGGTCTTCGAGGCGGCGGCCCGCGAGGTGGCCGCCGCCGGTGACGTCGAGTTCCTGGTGCAGGGCACCCTCTACCCGGACGTGGTGGAGTCCGGTGGCGGCACCGGCACCGCCAACATCAAGTCGCACCACAACGTCGGCGGGCTGCCGGACGACCTGCAGTTCGCCCTGGTCGAGCCGCTGCGCACGTTGTTCAAGGACGAGGTGCGGGCGCTCGGCCTGCAACTCGGGCTGCCGGAGGCGATGGTTTGGCGGCACCCGTTCCCCGGCCCGGGTCTGGCGATCCGGATCATCGGCGCGGTCGACCGGCAGCGGCTGGACCTGCTGCGCGCCGCCGATCTGATCGCCCGCGAGGAGCTGACCGCCGCCGGGCTGGACCGCGACGTCTGGCAGTTTCCGGTGGTGCTGCTGGCCGACGTGCGCAGCGTCGGGGTGCAGGGCGACGGGCGCAGCTACGGCCACCCGGTGGTGCTGCGTCCGGTGTCCAGTGAGGACGCCATGACTGCCGACTGGTCCCGGCTGCCGTACGAGGTGATCGGCCGGATCTCCACCCGGATCACCAATGAGGTGCCCGAAGTGAACCGGGTGGTGCTGGACGTGACCAGCAAGCCGCCGGGCACCATCGAGTGGGAGTGAACTGACCGGTCAGCCGGTGGTGGCCGAGGGGCCGGTCAGATCGGCCCCCGGTTGCCTTCCGCCGGCATGGTCGGTGCCGGTGCGGTGGTCGCCGCTGCGGGCCAGGGCGGCGCGGTCGGTGGCTCCTCCGGCATCAGGAACCAGATCACCGGATAGGTCAGCGCGGCCAGCCCGCCGGTCAGCACGGTGACCACCGCGAAGATCACCCGGACCAGGGTGGGGTCGGTGTCGAAGTAGCGGCCGAGGCCGCTGGCGACACCGGCGATCATCCGGTCCGTGGTGGGTCGCCGGAGTTGCTTGTACGGGGCCTGAGCTGTGGGGTTCTGGGAGGTCGTCATGCTTCAACGGTCCACACGGCGGTCCTCGGCGACCTCGGTGACCCCCCGGATCAATACCCTGATCCGTCCCGGAATGCGGCTCTAGGTAGTCAAGTAGTTACCTAGAATACTGTCGCCAATCTGACAGTCGTCCGCGCCGACTGGCCACTTGCGGGCAGAATTCGGACTCGTGACTCCCGCCCTAGAGCCGCTTCGCAGGATCGCGGCATACGCTGTCTGTGCCGATTCGGAGGACCGGGTTCTGCTGGTCCGCGCCTCTCCGCGCTCCGGTACACCCGGGGTGTGGTCGCTGCCGGGAGGAGCAGTGGACCACGGGGAGGATCCCAACCACACCGTCGTCCGGGAGACCGCCGCGGAAACTGGCATTTCGGTCGCGGTCACCGGGTTGCGGGACGTCCTCGCCGACATGCGCTCCCTCCCCCGGCGCGGCATCACCCTGCACACCGACCGGTTGATCTACGACGCGTCGATCCGTGGCGGACAGATCTGCCACCGGATCAACCAGCCCACCGACCTCGCCCGGTGGTGCAGTCTGGACGAGGCGAAGCAACTGCCGCTGCGTCCGTTCACCGCCAGCGCTCTCGGCCTGCCGCCGGAAACGATCGACCTGCGCCCGGACACCGCTCCCGACTTCCCGTCGTTCTACGCCGTACCAGGGCCGGACGGGCTGCACCGGGCGCAACGGTTCGCGGCGTACGCGGTCGCCACCGACCCGGCCCGGCGGGTCCTGCTGACCCGGATCGCGCCCGGCTACCCGGGTGCCGGGCGGTGGCATCTGCCCGGCGGTGGCACCGACTACGGCGAGCAGCCCGGCACGGCGCTGATCCGCGAGTTGGTCGAGGAGACCGGTCAGCGTGGCCGGCTGGTCCGGCTGCTCGGCGTGGCCAGCCACCGGGACGCGGCCTCGCTCGGTCCGGAGGGTTACCCGATCGACTGGCACGGGGTGCGTGCTTTCTACCAGGTTGAGGTGGACCGCCCGTCCCTGCCGATCGTCACTGACATCGGTGGGTCGACCTCGGAGGCCCGCTGGTTCGCCCGGACGGATCTGGCTGCCATCCGGTCGGAGTTGACCGAGGTGACCGCCGAGGCGGTCGGAGCCGCCCGGCTGGTCTGACCCCTGACACCCGGGCGGTGCCTCCGACGCTCGGCGGCACTGTTGGGAAGGCCGTGGCCGATGCTTGCTTCGGCAAGCACTGCTTGCTGAAGCAAGCGCATCGCCGTGAGCAGGTGACCGGTTTGGCCCGGACGAACCGGCATAACTCAGACTGATCTCTCGCCATCCCGCGTCGGCTGTGCAATGGTGTAGGCCGCATAATCGGGCGTCCGGCACAATCTTGCGCCGGGGGACCGACCGATGATGGAGGGATCCGTGGCGAGAGCCCCGTGGCGGCGGCGGCGCACGACTGACAGTCCCCGGCCGGCAGGACGTCAATGGGCGGGCCGTCGATGGACCGGTCCGCTTCGTCGTAGTGGCAGCCTGGCCCGCCAGGTCCTGCTGGTGCGGGTCGGCCGCAGCGGCAGCGACCGGCTCCGGTTCGGCCGGCGGTCGGCGGACTCCGTCGGACGGTACCGGGTCGACCCGCTGACGGCGGCTGAGATAGCCGCGATCGCTCCGCTCAGCCCGGCAATCGGTCCGGTCGGTCCGGCACCTGCCACCGGCGTCGAGGACCGCCCGATCACCCCTGCCGACCACACCGCCACGGCGGACAGCCGGCCCGGAGTGCTGCCGCCGGCTCCCGTACCGCTGCTGCCCGGCACCCCGACGGCGGCCCGGCGGGCCGGCTTCGTGCTGGTCAACTCGACCACGCTGGCCAGCCTCACGCTCGGCCTCACCGCCATCTTTCTGGCCATGGAAGGCGACGTACGCCCGGCTGCGGCCTGCCTGATCGCCTGCGTGGTCTTCGACGGACTCGACGGGGCGCTGGCCCGCCGGCTCGGGGTGGCGAGTCCGTTCGGCGCGCAGATGGACTCACTCGCCGACATGTGCTCGTTCGGGCTGGCCGCCCCGGTCGTCGTCTACGCCTCGCTGGCCGGCTCGGTCTCCACCACCGCCGCAGCGGTCGCCTGCGCCCTGGTCGCCGGCTGCGCAGCGATCCGGCTGGCCCGGTTCAACGTATCGCCGTGCGACGGCCGGTTCTTCACCGGCGTACCGACCACACTGGCCGCCGCCGTCCTCGGTCTCGGCGTGCTGATCGACGTCCCGATCCCCGGCGGTGCGCAGTTGGCGGTCGTGGCGCTGCTGGCCTTCGCGATGGTCTCCAGCTTCCCGTACGCGAAGCTGGCCCGGCTGATCAAGCTGCCGCCGTGGCTGTGGGTCGTGCCGGTGGTCGGCGCGTTGATCGACGCGCGGCTGACCTTCGGCCTGACCGTGCTGGCCTACCTGGTGAGCGGGCCGTTGCTCTGGCTGCACCAGCGGCGGGCCACCTGACCCAGGGTCAGCGCCAGCGGGCGATCACCGAGCTGCCACCGGCCACCCGGTCACCCGGCCCGACCAGCGACTCGGCGGCGTCCGCCGGCAGGTAGACGTCGGTGCGTGAACCGAACCTGATCAGCCCGAACCGCTCACCCTTGGCGAGCAGACTGCCGACCGGAGCGCGGTGCACGATCCGTCGGGCCACCATGCCGGTACGCTGCGCAACGATCACCCGCCCGTGGGAGGTCTCCAGCACCGTGTACGCGGCGACGTTGTGCTCGGCCGCCGACTTCATCGCGGCGGCGAAACCCCCGTCGGTGACGAAGTGGTCGACCACCCGTCCGGCGACCGGACTGCGGTTGACGTGCACGTCGAGCACGGAGAGGAAGACCGCGATCCGTAGGAACCCGGTGGCACCGAGCCGTTCGTCGTGCACCCGTTCCACCGACAGCACCCGGCCGTCACTCGCCGCGACCACGGCGGTCGGGTCCTCAGGTACGTCGCGTTGCGGGTCGCGGAAGAATGCGGCGACCGGGCCGGCGGCCAACGCCGGCAGCAGCCATAGCCGGCTCTTCGGCCGGGCCAGCCGGGTCGCGGCGGCCAGCCCGAGGGCGAGCCCGGCGGCGGCCACCCCGCTGGAGTCGATGTGCATCCCCCGGGTCAGCGCAACGCTGCTGGTCCGGAACGCTGGCCCCAGCTTGGCGGCCCGGTCGACCGGTGCCGGGGTGAATCGCAGCCGGTGCACCCGCAGCGGCGGGACGTTGCGCAGCACCAGGTCGCTACCGACGCCGAAGAGCGCCGCCTGCCGATCCAACTCGGCGGCCGCACCGGAGGTGCCGCCCGGCAGCGCCGCGACGGCCACGGACAGTACGGCGCCGTCGGTGAGGTACTTGCCGTAGCCGTCGATCATCGTGCGGGCCTGTTCACCACTTCCGGTGAGGACGGTTCCGACGATCAGCAGATCGGCCGGGTCGGCGGCCGACACCGTTTCGATCACCCGGACCCGTTCGTCGACCCACCGGCCGTGACCGCCGATCTCCGCCCGCAGTTGTGCCGTCTGGTCGACGCTGCCCGGCACCACGGTCATCGTGTCGCCGGGCAGCAGTGCGTCGATGGCGGCGTCGACCACCCTCGCTCCCGGAACCACCTCGACCAGCAGGACGTGCTTCGCCGCGTTGTCCCGGGCGAGTTCGGCGGTCAGCGCCCGGGCGGCGCGCTCGCCGATGTCGACGCGGGTGCGAAGCACGGAAGCGACTGGTACGGGGGTATCGGACATGGCAGACGGGCTCCTCGCGGCAATGGTGGGACGCGGACCCAGCATAGGTGCACCACCGGTGGGCTGCAGCGGGCCGTCAATCACCCGACCCGCTGGGCCGGGTGGCCGGCTCGGCGGACGTCGGGGCATCGGACGTCGGCTCGTCGGGTGCGGTCGCGGAGGCGTCGGCTTCCGCCGGCCCGTTGTCCTGGCCAGCGGTGCCAGCGGGAGGTTCGCGGCGGCCGGACCGCAAAGCACCGACCAACCCGAGTACGCCGATCAGGATCAGCCCGCCAGCGACGATCCAGCCGACTCGAGGCAGCGGTAGGTTGACTGACTGCGCGATCAACCACCAACCGGCGATCAGGAGGAAGATCAGCCCGAAGGTGAGGGAGACGCCGTCGGTACGATGCCGTTTCATCGGATGACCTCCAGGTCGCCAGCGTTGATTTCGATCCGCAGGGTGAGTCGGCCGCCGCCGGTGCCGTCCGAACCGAGGTCCTCCACGACGCGGCTGCCCTGCTCGAAGCCGTCCCAGCGGTGGCCGAGCACGGACGCGTTGCCGGCGTTCATGTCGGTCTCGGTCCGGACGTCGACCTCGTCCGGCAGATAGACGCGGAGTTTGCCGAACGACAGCGAGACCGTCACGTCCTTCTGCCGGTCGGTGAAGTCCACGTTGCGTAGGTCCAGTACGGCGTCGCCGAATGTCGCCGCGTACCGCGAATCCACCTGGCCGTAGGTTGCCGGTTTCCACACCACCGGCTCCGACGTGGCCTCCTTGGCCGACTCGACGAGGCTGGAGACACCGACCGCTGCGGCAGCCGTCAGACCCAGCGCGATGAGCCAGCGGGCCCGGCCGATCCAGGCCCCGACCAGCAGCCCGACCGCGATCGTGGCGAGTACCGCCGCGAAGTAGGCCGAGGGTGGCGTGGGCGCCAGGTCGGTCAGGTCGAGCGCGGCGACCAGCCCGAGCACCACGAAGATCATCGAAAATGTGATGGTGCCCAGCCGGGACCGTTCCTTACGGGGGCGTGGTGCGGGCGCCACCGGCGGCGGGGGAAACTGCCCCGGTGGCCCGCTACGACCGGCGTACGGGCCGTAGGGCGCGAACGGGGCCCGGTAGCCCCCGACCGGTGGTGGCGGGCCGACCGGCGGGTAAACCGGCAGCGGGCGGGTCGGCTGGTCGTCCGGCCGTGGCTGGGCCAGCTGCCCGGCGGCGACCGGTACGGCTGGTCCCGCTACCCCCGCTACCGGCGCGGGCGGCGGTGGTGGGCCGTACCCGTGCGGCGGTGGTGGGCCGTACCCGTGCGGCGGTGGTGGGCCGTACCCGTGCGGCGGTGGTGGGCCGTAGCCCGGCGGTGCCGCCGCCGGGGGTCCGGCCGGTCGAGGGCCGTCCTCCCGGAGACTCCGGTTGAGCAGCAACGCGCCGCCGATCAGCACCGCCGAGCCGAGCAGGACGGCCCGGAACCCGTCGGTGACGATGAAGCCGAACATGACAGCGGCGAGGATGCCGATCACCAGTACGACGACCGGTGAGGTGCTCGACCGGCCCCGGCCCAGCAGCCCTTCCACCGGCGAGGTGCTGTCCCCCTCACTGGGGGTGGCCAGCCACACCACCAGATAGATCAGGATGCCGATGCCGCCGAAGAAGCCGAGCACCGCCAGCAGCACCCGCCACAGGACCGGGTCGGTGTTCGTGGCCCGGCCGATAGCCCCGCACACCCCGGCCAGGTACCGGCCCTGACGCGGCCTGATCAATCCGTACCGCGAGGCGAGGGCCTCGGCCTGTGGTGGCGGTGGCGGCCAGCTGTACCCGGGGGCGTCCGTCGGCGGGGCCGACGCGGTCCCGTCGGCCGGCTCGCCCGCTGTGCCGGGCTGCTCTGCCGACTCGTCGGCCGGGTCGGGCGGCTGAGCCGGTCTGGTCGCTGGGTCGGGTGGCTGATCCGGTCCACCTGGCTTGGTCGGGTCGTCGGTCATACTTGTGATCCTCCGTGCCCGGCTGTCCGACCCGCCTCGGGAATCGACCCTGACGCCACCCTGACTTTCCAGACGGTGGTTGTCCGGGACGTCCCCGTGGTCGCGCGGGTCGTCGCCGTGTGACGATCGACTCCACCGGCCGAACTCGCCGCCACCGCGCGCCGGCTGGATCGGCCGTCAGATCGTCCACGTCCCATCCGCCGAGGAGGCAGCGATCACTACCGCGATTGGGCCGCCACGTCTTTATCGCAGTCGCGAGCAGCGGGTGGTCGCCGGAGTCGCCGCCGGGATCGCCCACCACCTGCGACTGCCGGTGGTGGGCGTACGGGTGGCGTTCGTCGTACTGATCGGGTTCAGCGGGCTCGGCGTGCTGCTCTACGCGGCGTTCTGGGCGGTGGTGCCACCCGCGACCGCCGGGCCGCCGAAGCGTCGCGACCTGGGCGAACTACTGCCGTTCGTGGCGATCGGCCTCGGTATCATCCTGATCCAGGTGCTGGTCTTCGAGTCCAGTGGAGTGAGTGCCACCGCCGGCTGGCTGGTGGCGGTCATCGCGGTCGGGACCGGGATCATCTGGCACCAGTCGGCGCCGGAACGGCGGCGCGCCTGGCGGGAGACCCTGCCGCAGGTGCCGTGGCTGGGTGCGGTGGTCGACGAGAGTGACCGCCGGGCCTTCCTGCTGCGGTTCATTGGCGGCGGGCTGCTGGTGGCGGTCGGCGTGATCGGGGTGGCCGCGGTGTATTCGCCCCGGGGCGACTTCGCCGCTGTCGTCAACGGCGTCATCTTCGCCCTGGTCGGTCTCGCCGGCGTCGGGGTGGTCACCGCTCCGGTGCTGTGGCGGACGTTCAACCAGTTGCGCGCCGAGCGGGAGGGCCGGGTCCGGGAGCAGGAGCGGGCCGAGCTCGCCGCGATGATCCACGACCAGGTGCTGCACACCCTGGCACTGATCCAGCGCAACGCCGCCGACCCGAAGACCGTGCAGCGGCTGGCCCGGGGCCAGGAGCGGACTCTGCGGAACTGGCTCTACAAGCCGACGGCCTCGCCGACCGAGCGGTTCGCGGCGGCGTTGGAGCAGGTGGCGGCCGAGGTGGAGGACACTTTCGGATTGTCCGTCGAGGCGGTCGTGGTGGGTGACCGGGGCACTGACGAGCGGGTCGGAGCGTTGGTGGCGGCGACCCGGGAGGCGCTGGTCAACGCGGCGCGGCACGCCGGGGTGCAGACCGTGTCGTTGTACGCGGAGGTGGAGCCGGAGCAGCTCAGCGTCTTCGTCCGGGACCGGGGCACGGGCTTCGACCCGGCCCGGGTGGGGGAGCACCGGCACGGGGTGCGCGGCTCGATCGTCGGTCGGATGCGCCGGCACGGCGGTCGAGCCGAGATCATCAGTACGCCGGGCTCGGGCACCGAGGTCCGGCTGACGCTGCCGGTCGGGCCGGAGAGCCGGCAACCTGGAGAGGATGGCAGACATGAGTGAGCCGACCGGCCAGCCGGCGGCGGGTGGGGCACCGGGGCAGCCGGACGGACGGCGGTTGCGGGTCTTCCTGGTCGACGACCATGCGATGTTCCGTACCGGGGTCCGCGCCGAACTCGGTGCCCACGTGGAGGTGGTGGGCGAGGCGAGCACGGTGGCCGAGGCGGTCAGCGGGATCGCCGCGGTCGGGCCGGACGTGGTGCTGCTCGATGTACACATGCCTGATGGTGGGGGACGGGCGGTACTGGACGCGGTGCTCCGGGGCTCCGGCGTAGCGCGGCCGTCGGTGCGGTTCCTGGCGCTGAGCGTCTCGGACGCGGCTGAGGACGTGATCGGGCTGATCCGGGCGGGTGCCCGTGGGTACGTGACGAAGACGATCTCACCGGACGATCTGGCGGCGGCGATCCAACGGGTGGCCGACGGAGACGCGGTGTTCAGCCCCCGGCTGGCCGGGTTCGTGCTGGACGCGTTCGCCTCCCGGTCGGACGCGCCGGTGGTGGATCCGGAGCTGGACCAGCTGACCAACCGGGAGCGGGAGGTGCTGCGGCTACTCGCCCGGGGCTACGCCTACAAGGAGATCGCCAAGGAGCTGTTCATCTCGATCAAGACGGTGGAGACCCACGTCTCCAACGTGCTGCGCAAGCTGCAGATGTCGAACCGGTACGAACTGTCCAGATGGGCGGCGGACCGGCGGCTCATCTGACCGACCAGCGGACTTGTTCTATCTCCCGGATGGTGGGAACCTAGTTGGCGATCCGTCTAGAGTCGATCATGGCGGGCCTGGTTGCGGGCTCGCGGTGGGTCTGCTGCGGACCGGTGTTAACCCTGAGGTTACAAGCCGGCAATTGCCGCTAATCCGGCATCCGGGCACCTCGGACAAGTGGTGACTTATCGTATGGACTTGACATCCGAACGTGATGGAGGGGTCGCGGGGAAGGTCACACGAGGGCGTTCCTACTCTGCGGTAATAAAGGTTGTACAGTGGTCCGATGCCCAGGTCAGGGCGGGTCTGAGCGACGGTTGAGTGATCTTGACCGGAGTATCGGGGCCGTCCCGTCCGCGTATCACCTTGATAACGGCACCTTCACGCAACGGGCTACCTGGTGTCACAGTGTCAGTCACCTCACAACCCCCCCCGTGAGCGCCCTGAGGAGGCTCTCCCATGCGTGGGAAATCCCTAAAGGTGGCGGTCGCAGCGACCGCCATCGCTCTGTTCGCCACCGCTTGCAGTAGCGACGGCGAAGACACCACGGAGAACAACAACTCCGGCGGTACGCTTCGCATCTACGCCTCGGAGCCGGCGTTCCTGCTGCCGTCCGCTGGTGACGACGAGCCGTCCATCCTGGTCATCCGCCAGCTCTACCGTGGTCTGGTCAAGTACAACGCCGAGACCGGTGAGCCGGAGAACGACCTCGCCGAGTCGATCGAGTCCGAGGACAACAAGACCTGGACGGTCACGCTCAAGGACGGCTACACCTTCGACAATGGTGAGCCGGTCAACGCCGACGCCTTCATCCGGGCGTGGAACTACACGGCGTACGGGCCCAACGCCCAGAACAACGCGTACTTCATGAAGCGCATCGTCGGCATCGACGAGGTCAGCGGCGAGGAGCCGGCGGCCGAGGAGCTCTCCGGTCTGCAGCAGGTCGACGAGCTGACCTTCACCGTCGAGCTGAAGGAGCCGTTCGCCGGCTTCCCGGCGATCGTCGGCTACTCCGGGTTCTTCCCGATGGCCGAGGCCTGCCTCGAGGACACCGACGCCTGCAACGAGACCCCGATCGGCAACGGTCCGTACAAGATCGACGGCAGCTGGGAGCACGACCAGCGGATTCAGTTGGCGCGCAGCGAGACCTGGGCCGGTGAGGAAAAGGGCGCGGCCGACGTCCTGGACTACAAGATCTACGCCGACGTGGACGCCGGCTACGCCGCCTTCCAGTCCGGCGAGCTGGACGTGATGTACACCATCCCGCCGGCGCGGTACCAGGAGGCCAAGCAGCAGTACGGCGACCGGATGTACGAGGCCCCCGGCGACAGCTTCACCTACGTCGGCTTCCCGACCTACGACGAGCGCTTCGCCGACAAGCGGGTCCGGCAGGCCTTCTCGCTCGCGATCGACCGGCAGGGCATCATCGACGCCGTCTTCGACGGCCGGTTCACCCCCGCTGAGGGCGTCGTGGCGCCGACCTTCGACGGCTACCGCCCGGGTGTCTGCGAGTACTGCACCCAGGACGTCGACCGGGCCAAGGAGCTGCTCGAAGAGGCTGGCGGCTGGGACGGCGAGCCGCTGGTGCTGTGGGCCAACGCCGGTGCCGGTCACGAGCAGTGGCTGCAGGCGGTCGGCGACCAGCTGAAGGCCGCGCTGGGCATCGACTACGAGCTGAAGGTCAACCTGCAGTTCCCCGAGTACCTGGCGACCGCCGACGAGAAGGAGTTCACCGGTCCGTTCCGGCTCGGCTGGGGCCCGGACTACCCGGTGGTCGAGACCTACCTCTACCCGCTCTACGGCTCCGGTTCGGACAGCAACGCGTCCGGCTACAACAACCCCGACTTCGACGCGCTGATCGCCCAGGGCGACGCCGCGGCGGACCTCGAGGCGGCGATCCCGTTCTACAACCAGGCCGAGGACCTCATCGTGGAGGACATGCCGGTCATCCCGATGTGGTTCAGCAAGATCGCTGCGCTGTACGGCGAGAACGTCGACGAATTCCACTGGAACAAGATCTCGGACGCTGAGTACGGCAAGATCACTCTGAAGAACTCCTGACCTGCGAGTCTGACTGATCAAGTCGTAACGCGACGTGGCGGCAACGGGAACTCCCACGAGGGGGCCTGTTGCCGCCACGTTTAGCGCCGAGAGGAGACCCCCCAGATGGGGCGCTACGTCATCCGACGGTTGCTCCAGTTCATCCCCACCGTGCTGGGCACCATGTTCCTACTGCACTACGTCACGTCGCTGGGCATCCAGTTCAGCGGCAACCCGGTCCGGGCGATCTTCGGCGACCGCAAGCCGACCGAAGCTCAGCTCGCCGCCATGACCGAGAAGCTCGGCTTCGGCGACCCCTGCCTGGAGCAGCCGGGCAACCCGTGCTTCGGTCTGTTCCTCGACCGCCTGCAGGACATCTTCCTGCGCTTCGACTTCGGCATCAACCTGCAGCAGGAGCCGGTCACCGAACTGGTCTCCCGGGCCCTGCCGCACACCCTCAAGCTGGTGCTCATCGCCATCGTCTTCGAGGCGATCATCGGCATCTTCGCCGGCGTTCTGGCCGGTCTGCGTAACGGCAGCTTCTGGGACTACCTGGTGAAGATCTCCACGGTCTTCGTCATCTCTGTGCCGATCTTCGTCCTCGGTGTCGTAGTCCGCCAGTACGTCGGCGTCGAGTTCGGCAACGTCCTGCGCGACCAGGACTGGATACCGGAACTGATCTCGCGAGGCGTCTTCGGCGCCGGGTTCATCGCCGACTACCCGACCGCCAGCCTGGTCATCCCCGGCATGGTGCTCGGCGCAATCTCCCTGGCCACCACCGCCCGGCTCACCCGGACCAGCATCATGGAGAACATCCGGGCCGACTACGTGCGTACCGCCAAGGCCAAGGGTCTGGCGAACCGGCGGGTCATCGGCGTGCACACGCTGCGCAACTCGCTAATCCCGGTGATCACGTACCTCGGTGTCGACATCGGTGGCCTGATGGGCGGCGCGGTGGTCACCGAGCGGATCTTCAACGTACGTGGTATCGGATCATTGGTCGCCCAGGCCGCCACCTCCGGTGAAGCCTCGGTGGCGATCGGCGTCGTGACCATGCTGGTCATGGTCTTCCTGCTGGTGAACCTGCTGGTGGACCTGCTTTACGCGGTCCTCGACCCGAGGATCCGCTATGAGTGATCGCAATGGACCGAACATCCGGCCCGGTGCCGTGCTGATCCACGGCGGACCGAGCGTAGCGAGGTGCCACCATGAGTGACCCGACCCATCCCACTGCCCCGGCCGGCGGCACCGAGGTGGCACCACCGCCACCCGAACCGGCCCCGGCCACCACCGAACGCAACGCCAGCCTGTGGGCCGACGCCCGGCGGCAACTGCTGCGTGACCCGGTCTTCATCGCCGCGTCGATCTACGTGCTACTGGTCGCGTCGATGGCCGCCTTCCCCACCCTGTGGACCCGGCAGGACCCGCGCGCCTGTGACGTCCAGCGGACCCGGATCGCGCCCAGCTGGGAGCACCCGTTCGGGTTCAACAACCTGGGCTGCGACTACTACTCGCACGCCATCCACGGGGCCCGACCGTCGCTGCAGATCGCGATCTTCGCCACGCTGGGCATCGTCCTTCTCGGCGGCACCGCCGGGCTGCTCGCCGGCTACTTCGGCGGCTGGGTGGACGCGATCATTTCGCGGATCACCGACATCTTCTTCTCGTTGCCGTTCCTGCTCGGTGCGATCGTCTTCCTGACCGTGATCAAGCAGCAGAACGTCTGGACGCTGGCCGCTGTTCTGATCGTGCTCGGCTGGACCACCATCGCCCGGATCATGCGCGGCAGCGTGCTCTCCTCCAAGGGCCTTGACTACGTGCAGGCAGCCAAGGCGATGGGGGCCGGGCACGGCCGGCTGATGTTCCGGCACATCCTGCCGAACGCGATCGCCCCGTTGGTCGTCTACGCGACGATCACCCTGGGCGCGTTCGTCTCCGCCGAGGCGACGCTGACCTACCTCGGTGTCGGCCTGCAGCCACCGGAGGAGTCCTGGGGCATCATGATCTCCCAGCACCAGGTCTACTTCCTGGACCACCCGTGGCTGCTGCTCTTCCCGTGTGGGCTGCTGGTCGGCACGGTGCTCTCCTTCATCCTCATGGGCGACGCGCTGCGCGACGCCCTCGACCCGAAGCTGCGGTGAGGTGAGCCATGGCGACAGACAGAGACATCACCGCCACCATCGACGCGCTGCCCGGCCTCGACGCCAGCGCACCGCCGCTGGAGGTCAACGACCTGCAGGTCGAGTTCCGCACCCGCAACGGCATCGCCCGCGCGGTCAACGGGGTGAGCTTCTCGTTGCAGGCCGGCGAGACCCTGGCCATCCTGGGTGAGTCCGGCTGCGGAAAGAGCGTCACCGCCCAGGCGATCATGGGGATCATCGACTCACCGCCCGGGTTCGTCACCGGTGGCGAGATCAAGTACCGGGGTGTGGACCTGCTCAAGCTGCCCGAATCGCAGCGACGCAAGATCCGGGCCAACCGGATCGCGATGATCTTCCAGGACGCGCTGTCGGCGTTGAACCCGGTGTTCACCGTCGGCTTCCAGCTCTCCGAGCTGTTCCGCAAGCACCGGGGCATGTCCCGGGCCGACGGTAAGGCCCGGGCGGTCGAACTGCTCGACCTGGTGAAGATCCCGGCCGCCAAACAGCGAGTCAGCGACTTCCCGCACCAGTTCTCCGGTGGCATGCGCCAGCGGGTGATGATCGCGATGGCGCTGGCTCTCGACCCCGAGGTGCTGATCGCCGACGAGCCGACAACCGCCCTCGACGTCACCGTCCAGGCCCAGGTGATGGCCCTGCTCGCAGAGCTGCAGCGGGAACGCAACATGGGCCTGGTGCTGATCACCCACGATATGGGGGTGGTGGCCGACGTCGCCGACCGGATCTCGGTCATGTACGCCGGTCGGGTCGTCGAGGAGGCGCCGGTGCGGGACATCTACGCCTCGCCGGCCCACCCGTACACCAAGGCACTGCTGGAATCGATCCCCCGGATCGACCTCAAAGGCCAGGAGCTGAACGTCATCAAGGGCCTGCCGCCCGCGTTGACGAACATCCCGGCCGGCTGCTCGTTCAACCCGCGCTGCCGGTACGCGAAGGATGTCTGCCGGGCCGACCCGGAGCCGCCCCGGTTCGCGCTGACCCCGAGCCGGACCTCCGCCTGCCACTTCTGGAAGGAGGTCAAGGGCGATGAGTGACGTTGTCCTGGAGACCAAGGATCTGGTCAAACACTTCCCGCTGACCCAGGGCATTCTGTTCAAGAGGCAGATCGGCGCGGTCCGCGCGGTGGACGGGATCAACCTCCAGCTGCACCGGGGCGAGACGCTCGGCATCGTCGGTGAATCCGGCTGCGGCAAGTCCACCCTGGCCAAGCTGCTGGTCGGGCTGGAGACCCCGTCGTCCGGTTCGATCATGGTGCACGGCGCGGACATCGCCGGCCGCAGCGGCGCCGAGATGCGCCGGGCCCGGCGCAACATCCAGATGGTGATGCAGGACCCGTACACCTCGCTGAACCCGCGAATGACGGTCGGTGACCTGATCGGTGAGCCGTTCGAGATTCATCCGGACGTGGCGCCGAAGAGCGACCGTAGCCGCCGCGTCCAGGAGCTGTTGGAGCTGGTCGGCCTCAACCCGGACCACATCAACCGCTACCCGCACCAGTTCTCCGGCGGGCAGCGGCAGCGGATCGGCATCGCCCGGGCGCTGGCGCTGCGCCCGGAGATCATCCTCTGCGACGAGCCGGTCTCCGCGCTGGACGTGTCGATCCAGGCTCAGGTGATCAACCTGCTGGAGCAGCTGCAGAAGGAGCTGGGGCTGTCGTACATCTTCATCGCCCACGACCTGTCGGTGGTGCGGCACATCGCGCACCGGGTCGGCGTGATGTACCTCGGCAAGATCGCGGAGCTCGGCACCGAGGAGGAGATCTACGAGCGGCCGACCCACCCGTACACCCAGGCGTTGCTCTCTGCGGTGCCGCTGCCCGACCCGACGGTACGCGGCCTGCGGGACCAGATCGTGCTGGAAGGCGACGTGCCGTCACCGGCGGACCCGCCGTCGGGCTGCCGGTTCCGGACCCGCTGCTGGAAGGCGCAGGACATCTGCGCCGCCGAGGAACCGACCCTGACGGTACGGGCGACTTCGGCGCACCCCAGCGCCTGCCACTTCGCCGAGGTACGCGACGTCGTGCACGTCACCGAGTAGTCTCGGCGCCGGCCCGCTCGTCGCCGCACGTCACATTGACGCCTGGCAGGAGCGGGCCGGTCGGCCGGCCGGCCTTCGTGGGTCCCGGCCGGTGCTCACAGCGGGCCGCGGCCGGCCCGCAGCACCAGCAGCGCCAGCTGGGTGCCGTCGGCACCCAGCTCCGACCGGTAGCGGTCGACGATTTCACGTTCCCGGGATAGCACCAGCCGGGTGCCGCCCGAGGCGATCCGCACCGCGCCCACCTGCTTCGACAGCTCGGCCCGTTCCTGCCACAGTGCGATCAGAGCGTCGTCGATCTCGTTGATCCTGTTCCGGATGGCCAGGATGCGATCGGCCGCCTCCGGCGCGTCCGTCCCGGTCTGGTGCCGACCGTCGGATCGCCCCGCCGAGCCGGTCGCGCCCGGTTGGCTCGCCACCTCGGCGGTGCCGGCCGGTGGCGTCGCGCTGCTGTCGGCGGTGTGCGCAACGGCGTTGGTCCCCATGTCCTGCCTCCTGGACTGTCCGGCCCCGGTGGACGCGGAACCCGGAACGCGAAGTGCCCCGGGCTCTCGCGAGAGCCCGGGGCACTTGTAGGTCTGATGATCAGGCGCGACCTACGGCAGCCGGACTCCCGGAACCGTAGCTGAAGAAAAATCGTGCCTGGCGGATCACGCTACGAGTATGCCCAGGCCGGCGACGCCAGCGCAAGAATTCCGCCATCCTCTGGGAAGACACCCGGCGCGCCGACGGCCTGAGCTTGGCGGGCCTGAGCCTGCGACCCGGGGCTGGCGGCGCGGGGCTGTCGGTCGTGCGGCATAGACTCGCCGTGCGATGCATCCACTCTTCGAAACCCCAGCGGCCCCATCCGCACCTGCCACAGATCGGGACGGTCCGGCGGCCGGGCCGCCCCCGGTTGAGCCCGCTGTGGCCGGCCGAGGGCCGGATGAGCCCAATCTGGCCGGTGCCGCGCTGCTGACCGGGCTCAACGGCCCGCAACGGGAGGCAGTCACCCACGCCGGCGGCCCGCTGCTGATCGTGGCCGGTGCCGGTTCCGGCAAGACCAAGGTGCTCACCCACCGGATCGCCTACCTGCTCGCGGCCCGGCAGACCCACCCCGGTGAGGTCCTGGCGATCACCTTCACCAACAAGGCGGCCGGTGAGCTGAAGGAGCGGGTCGGCAACCTGGTCGGGCCGCGGGCCCGGATGATGTGGGTCTCCACCTTCCACTCCGCCTGTGTGCGGATTCTGCGAGCCGAGCATGAGCACGCCGGGCTGAAGTCGACGTTCTCCATCTACGACGCGGACGACTCGCGGAGGCTGATGCAGCTGGTCGCCCGGGAGCTCGACCTGGACCCGAAGCGCTACCCGGCCCGGGGGCTGGCCACCCAGGTGTCGAACCTCAAGAACGAGCTGGTCGACCCGGAGACGTTCACCGACCGGGCGGCCGGCCCCAACGAGCGGGCCCTGGCCGAGGCGTACACGCTCTACCAGCGTCGGCTGCGCGAGGCGCACGCACTCGACTTCGACGACCTGATCATGACGACGGTGCACCTGCTGCAGGCCCACCCGCACGTGGCCGGCAGCTACCGGCGGCGGTTCCGCCACGTGCTGGTCGACGAATACCAGGACACCAACCACGCGCAGTATCAGCTGGTCAAGGAGCTGGTGGGGGACGGTTCGGACGACGTACCGCCGGGGGAGCTCTGCGTGGTCGGCGACGCCGACCAGTCCATCTACGCCTTCCGGGGCGCCACCATCCGCAACATCCTGGAGTTCGAGCGGGACTTCGCCCAGGCCCGCACGATCCTGCTGGAGCAGAACTACCGCTCCACCCAGACGATCCTGACCGCCGCCAACGCGGTGATCACCAACAACGCCGGTCGCAAGCCGAAGCGGCTGTGGAGCGACCAGGGTGACGGCGAGCGGATCGTCGGCTACGTCGCCGACACCGAGCACGCCGAGGCGGACTGGGCGGCCCGGCAGATCGACCGGTTGTGCGACGACGGCGCGGCCCGCCCGGGCGACGTGGCGGTCTTCTACCGCACCAACGCCCAGTCCCGGGTCTTCGAGGAGGTGTTCATCCGGGTCGGCCTGCCGTACAAGGTGGTCGGCGGGGTGCGCTTCTACGAGCGCAAGGAGGTCCGCGACGCGCTGGCCTATCTGCGGGCGGTGGTAAACGCCGACGACACGGTGAGCATCCGGCGGGTGCTCAACACGCCGCGTCGGGGCATCGGCGACCGGGCCGAGGCGTGCGTAGAGGCGCTGGCCGCCCGCGAGCGGATCTCGTTCGGTGCCGCGCTGCGGCGGGCGACCGAGGCACCGGGGATCTCCACCCGGGCGGCGAACGCGATCGCCGACTTCGTGGCGCTGCTCGACGGGGTACGGGAGCAACTGGCCACCACCACCCCGGAGGAGGCGTTGGAGTCGGTGCTGCTGCGCTCGGGTTACCTGACCGAGCTGGAGGAGAGCCTGGATCCGCAGGACGCCGGCCGGGTGGAGAACCTGCAGGAGCTGGTCAGCGTGGCCCGCGAGTACACCGAGCGGGTCGAGGCGTCCGACGAGCCGGCGACCGTCGCCGGCTTCCTGGAGCAGGTCGCGCTGGTCGCCGACGCCGACCAGGTGCCCGACGACGACCCGGACCACCAGGGTGTGGTCACCCTGATGACGCTGCACACCGCCAAGGGTCTGGAGTTCCCGGTGGTCTTCCTGACCGGCCTGGAGGACGGCGTCTTCCCGCACCTGCGGGCCCTCGGCGACACCGGGGAACTGGAGGAGGAGCGGCGGCTGGCGTACGTCGGGATCACCCGGGCCCGGCAGCGGCTGTTCCTGTCCCGGTCGGTGACCCGGGCCGCGTGGGGGCAGCCGGCGTACAACCCGCCGTCGCGGTTCCTCTCCGAGTTGCCGGCCGAGCTGGTCCGCTGGGAGCGGACCGAGGCGGCGTACACCTCCTGGTCGGGCACGGGTGGCGGGGTCGGTGGGCGGTCGGCCGCCGCGGACCGGTCGCCGGTCGCGCGCGGCGGCGGCTTCGCCGGCGGTACGCCGAAGGCCGCCCGCCTCGCTCAGCGGCTCGGGGTGGATCCGAGCCGGCTGAGCACCGCCAGCGAGTTGCCCACCGCGCCCAAGGTGACGGTGGGGGAGCGGGTCAACCACCAGCGGTACGGGCTTGGCCGGGTGCTGGCGGTGGAGGGGCACGGGCCGGGAGCCAGGGCCCAGGTCGACTTCGGTGACCAGACGATGTGGCTGGTGCTCCGGCACGCGCCGATCGAGAAAATCTGACCCGGCCCGTACCGCAGCGGTCAGCAGCCCAGGTCGACGCCGCGTTCGCGCATCCACGGGGCCGGGTCCACCTGGCTCCACAGCCCGCCGACGTGCACCTCGAAGTGCAGGTGTGGGCCGGTGGAGTCGCCGGTAGAGCCCTCCGCGCCGATGGTGTCCCCGGGGGCCACCTGGTCACCGACGGCGACGCTGGTCGCGGAGAGGTGCGCGTAGTGAGTGAGCACACCGCCGCCGTGGTCGATCACCACCGAGATCCCGTACCCGGTGTACGCCCAGCCTGCTACCTGCACCGTTCCGGCGCCAGCGGCGAGCACCGGGGTGCCGGCCGGTAGGGCCAGGTCGATCCCGGCGTGCAGCACCCCCCAGCGCTGGCCGTAGCAGGAAGTGATCTGGGCGCCGGGCATCGGAGTGACCCAGTCGGCCGTGCTGGCCGCTGTACTCGGCTGCGCCGCCGCCGTGGTCGTGGCCGAGTCACTGCCGTCGCTGCCGGCGTCGTCGGTCGACCTCGCGGTCTCGTCGTCGGTCCCGGCCTGCGCGGCATCGTCGCCGGCTTCGGTCGGGTCCGCCGGTTGACCGGTCTCCTCGGCGCGGCTGGTGCTGCTGTCGGTGGGCGCCGGGCCGAAACCGGTCTCGTCCCCGCCGCTGTGCGGGGTGGCCGTCAGCTGACGGGTGCTCCGGTCCGCACGTCCCGCCGAGCCGGCCCGGTCGGCGAGGGCCGAGGCCGTCGCCGGATCGGTCGCGGTGGCGTCGGGGGCGGAGTTGAGTGCGGCGGCCGCGCCGCCGATAGCGAGGGCCGCGACGGCCAGCACGGTGAGGGCGGCGGTACGGGTCCGACGGCCGAACTCCGCCACCTGGGCGTGCCTGCCAGGTGGAACCAGCCGGTGCAGCCCTGGTGACCGCCGCCGGGTCGAGGGCTCGCTGCGCTCCGTGGGCTCAGGGTGCGACACGGGGGTGACCTCCGTGGTAAGGGGGCACGGACCTGGAAATGGTGGTGTGCCAGGCACAGAGGGTGGGTACCGGGTAGCCGGGGAAGTCTGCGCGCACCGCCCGGAGGCCGGACTTTCGTTACTCTCCGTGGTCAGATGGGGGATTCGCTGACCCGGCAGATGGTGGCGCGGATCACAAGCTCCAATGTGACGCAGGACATTTTCTCGCTGGTGTGGCTGGCCGAACTGCACAAAAAACCGCTCAGACCGTACAGTCTGAGCGGTTTTTGTCAGTCACTTAGAGTGTCAGGGCTCGACGACGCCACCGTAGATCGCCTCGACCTGCAGCTTGAGGTCCACTCCCTTGCCCCGCAGCCAGGTGATCGGGTCCTGCGGCTCCGAGTCCACGTGCACCTCGAGATGCAGGTGGGCACCGTAGGAGTGACCGGTGTTGCCGACGTCGCCGAGCAGATCACCGGCTTCCACCCGCTGACCGGCGGTGACCCGCAGCCGGGACGCATGGCCGTAGACCGCCTCGGTCCCGTCGTCGTGCTTGACGATCACGCAGTAGCCGTAGCCGCCGTTCCAGCCGGCGAGGGTGACCGTGCCGGCGTGGATCGAGTGGAACGGGGTGCCCTCGGCGGCGGCCAGGTCGACGCCGGCGTGCAGCTTTCCCCAGCGCATGCCGTACGGGGAGGTGAAGGTGTAGCCGCGCAGCGGCAGCATCCAGACGTCCGGGGCGGCCTGGGTCATCGAGGTGGCCGGGGTCCGGTCGGCGTCCCGGGAGGCGCGCTCGGCGTCCTCGGCCCGCTCGCTGATCTGGCTGTCCAGGTCCAGGGCCTGGTCGTCGATCTCCAGGGCCTGGTCGCTCAGGGCGACGCTGTTCTCCAGGTCGGCCAGGGCCGCCGGGCTGAGCGTCTTGGCGTCGGGCATCGCGCTGGCCCCGAGGGCGACGACACCCGCGCCGACGACGGCGGTGGTCATGACGACCGCGTAGCGGCTACGGGGCGGAGTCGGTACGCGGCGACGACCCCGATATCGATCGGGCTCTGACGACAGGCGCTGGCGCACGCACACCCTCCATCGGCGGGTAGTTCGGCGGCGGTGCGAGCATCCGGGACCTCGTTGCGGAACCTGGGATTAACGCTCGTTGGCCGGGTTGGTTCTGGCCGGAGCCAGAGGACAACCGTGGACACGGTAGCCAACCCCTAGGGCCGCCACAACCCGACTCGCGAAAAACTGTTGACGATCTGCGACCGTCCGTTGTGTATTGCCCGATTTCGTAACCTTTTATCGGGCCACTCGTTGGTAACTGCCGGTTACATTGAGCAATGCTTATCGTGCGTTCAGTCAGGGTGAATCGGGGTTGCGACTCAGGGTCGGCCGGGTTGCCGGCGATGTGCCGAGGTTGGTTAACCTTCGTTAAGGATCGACCGGTCGGCAGGAGGCGCGCAGCGATGGAGACTCGGATCCGGGTGGTGGTGGCGAAGCCTGGTCTCGACGGCCACGACCGCGGCGTCAAAGTGGTGGCCAGGGCGTTGCGGGATGCCGGCATCGAAGTCATCTACACCGGTCTGCACCAGACGCCGGAGCAGATCGTCGAGACCGCCATCCAGGAGGATGCCGACGCCATCGGGCTCTCCGTGCTGTCCGGCGCCCACCTGACGCTGTTCCGCCGAGTGCTCGACCTGCTACGCGAGCGGGGTGCGGACGACATCGTGGTCTTCGGTGGAGGCATCGTCCCCGACGAGGACGTCGCGGCACTCAGTGCGCTCGGCGTGGCGAGGATCTTCACCCCCGGGGCGAGCACCGCCGACATTGTCGACTGGGTCCGCGGCAACGTCCCCGCCCAGTAGAGAAGGTGAGCGGACCAGCGAAAGAGGTGAGAGGCCGGACGCACCCCTCACACGTCCGGCCTCTCCATGCACGATGCCCCGCCGCCACCCCTCGACCGACAGGGCATCGGCCGCTTCCGTCGGCCCCGCGCTGCGTTTCCGACACCTCACTCAACGACACCTGTCACCGGGGGTTACGTCGCCGGCACACCTTATTTTCGGGGCCGGGCCGGTGGTCGCGACCGGGTCGTCGTACGGCTGGGTGGGCGGCTCGCCGGATGTGTGCAGTTGCGCACACCGTCCGCCCGCCTACTGGCGTCCCGGGGGCGGGTGGTTAGGCTGCGCCAATGGCCGGTCACCGCTCGTGACCGGGAAATCATCTGATTCTGCACGCTGGCGGCGGCGCGACGGCGCGCCGCGGAGACGGAACGGGACGCGCAAACGTGGACCTGTACGAGTACCAGGGGCGCGAGCTGTTCGAGCGACACGGGTTGCCCGTGCTCGCCGGCGGCGTCGCCACCACCCCGGAAGAGGCCCGCGCGATCGCCGAGCGCCTCGGCGGCCGTGTCGTGGTCAAGGCCCAGGTCAAGGTCGGTGGTCGAGGCAAGGCCGGCGGCGTGAAGCTGGCCGAGGACGCCGACGAGGCGGTCAGCCACGCCACCAACATCCTCGGTATGGACATCAAGGGGCACACCGTCGGCAAGGTGATGCTGACGGTGACCGCCGACATCGCCGACGAGTACTACCTGTCGTACCTGCTGGATCGGGCCAACCGCACCTTCCTCTGCATCGCCAGTGTCGCGGGCGGGATGGACATCGAGCAGGTCGCCGCCGAGACGCCGGAGCGGGTGGCGAAGATCGCGATCGACGCCAACGTCGGGGTGGACGAGGCCAAGGCCGCCGAGATCGTCACCGCCGCCGGCTTTCCGGCCGAGCTCACCGACCAGATCACCGAGATCGCGGTCCGCCTCTGGCAGGCGTTCATCGCCGAGGACGCCACCCTGGTCGAGGTGAACCCGTTGGCCCGGACCCCCGAGGGTCGGGTGCTCTGCCTCGACGCCAAGGTCACCCTGGATGAGAACGCCGGTTTCCGGCACCCCGACCACGAGGCGATGGTCGACCAGTCCGCGGTCGACCCGCTGGAGCAGCGGGCCAAGGAGAAGGACCTCAACTACGTCAAGCTAGACGGCTCGGTCGGCATCATCGGCAACGGGGCCGGCCTGGTCATGTCCACCCTCGACGTGGTGGCGTACGCCGGCGAGGCGCACGGCGGCGTCAAACCCGCCAACTTCCTCGACATCGGCGGTGGCGCCAGCGCCGCGGTGATGGCCAACGGGCTGGAGATCGTGCTCTCCGACCCGGACGTGCGGACCGTGTTCGTCAACGTCTTCGGCGGGATCACCGCCTGCGACGAGGTGGCCAACGGCGTCGTCCAGGCGCTGGACCTGCTCGAACAGCGCGGAGAGACGGTGACCAAGCCGCTCGTCGTCCGGCTGGACGGCAACAACGCCGAGGCGGGCCGGGCGATCCTCGACTCGGCCGCCAACCCCCTCGTCGAGCGGGTCGACACCATGGACGGAGCGGCCGAGCGGGCCGCACAGCTCGCCGCAGCGGCGTCCGGCCGCCCGGAAGGACAGTGATCGAGATGGCGATCTGGCTGACCAAGGACTCCAAGGTCATCGTGCAGGGGATGACCGGCTCCGAGGGCTCCAAGCACACCCGGCGGATGCTCGCGGCCGGCACCACCGTCGTCGGTGGGGTCAACCCGCGCAAGGCCGGGCAGCAGGTCGAGTTCGGCGACACCCGACTGCCGGTGTTCGCCAACGTCGGCGAGGCGATGAAGGAGACCGGAGCCGACGTCACGGTCATCTTCGTCCCGCCGGCGTACTGCAAGGCGGCGGTGATCGAGGCGATCGACGCCGAGATCCCGCTCGCCGTGGTGATCACCGAAGGCATCCCGGTACACGACTCGACCGCCTTCTGGGCCTACAACACGGCCAAGGGCGGCAAGACCAGGATCGTCGGTCCGAACTGTCCGGGCATCGCCTCCCCGGGTGCCTCGAACGCCGGCATCATTCCGGCGGACATCACCCCGGCCGGCCGGATCGGCCTGGTCAGCAAGAGCGGCACGCTGACCTACCAGCTGATGTACGAGCTGCGTGACATCGGCTTCTCCACCTGCGTCGGTATCGGCGGCGACCCGGTCATCGGCACCACCCACATCGACGCGCTGGCGGCCTTTCAGGAGGACCCGGAGACCGACGCGATCGTGATGATCGGCGAGATCGGCGGCGACGCCGAGGAGCGGGCTGCGGAGTTCATCAAGGCGAATGTGACCAAGCCGGTGGTCGGCTACATCGCCGGGTTCACCGCCCCGCCCGGCAAGACGATGGGCCACGCCGGTGCGATCATCTCCGGCTCGGCGGGCACCGCCGACGCCAAGAAGGTCGCGCTGGAGGCGGCCGGAGTCAAGGTCGGCCGTACGCCGAGCGAGACCGCCCGGCTGATGCGTCAGGTGATCACCGGCGGCTGACCGGCCACAGCCGACATCGGCCGTCGATCGGGAGACCGGTCGGCGGCCGTCGTCGTGTGGTCAGCCGATCGGGTAGTTCCCGGTGGCCCAGAAGCTCGCGTTGGCGATGATGTTCAGCACGCTCAGCACGATCGCCACCCAGCCGAGGACCGGGGACTTACGGAATCGGCTGGCGTCGCGGATCGACAGCGCGCCGAAGACGATGCCGAGGATACCGCAGCAGAGCAGGCCGATCACGATGCCGAGCACACCCCACAAGGTGCTGCGGTCGCTGCCGCCCGCTGCTGCGGCCGGTGGATACTGGGTCATCAGCAGGGCCCCCCGTCAACTCGACGACCGCCGTCGTCGACGGCGCGGTCCAGCACCGAGCGTACGGCCAAATGACCGGAATGTCGGCGGGTTCGGCAGGTGACCGGCCAGGCCACGGCGATATTGCCGCCGGATCAGTGCGCCCACGTGCCAAAGTAGGCACGATGGCAGCCCACCCCCCGGATCCGCCACGGACGGCGGACGGTACCGCGTCGGTCGACGCCGTTCGGCGCTCAGGCCCGGGCCGCGACCCCGGTGCCGCCCGCCGTAACCGGGCCCCGCTGGCCGTCGCGGCCTCGGTGACCACCCTGTGGGCCGCGGTCGTGTCCTGTCTGCCGGTCGCGGTGGTGATGTGGCTGATCCGGCTCGCCGAAGGCGACTCGTCGATCCTCGGCGCGGCCCGGGTCGGTCTGGCCGCCTGGCTGCTCGGGCACGGGGTACCGCTGGACACCTCGACCGGCCCACTCGGGCTGCCGCCGCTGCTGCTCAGCGCGCTCGCCGCCTGGCGGATCTACCGGGCCGGCGTGCACACCACCCGGGCGGTCGGTGCCCGGCACCGCGGATCCGCCGGCCGGGCGATCGTCGTCGCGTTTGCCGTCGCGACCGCGTACGGCGTGCTCGGTGCCGCCGCCGGGCACGTCGCGAGCAGCGCTACCACGGCGGTCGAACCGCTGCGGGCCGGGACCACGCTGGCGGCGTTCGGCGTGGTCGGCGCGTTGCTCGGCGCCGGCCAGACCACCGGAACGCTGCGCCGACTGGCGGCGCGCTGCCCCGACCTGCTGCGGCACGCGGTGCGGGCCGGGCTGGTCGCCGCGCTGCTGGTGCTCGGCGCCGGCGCCGCCGTGGCCGGGCTGTCCGTGGCGATCAGCGGTGGGGACGCCGCCGACACCATCGGGGTGTACCGGGCCGGGGTGGCCGGGCAGGCCGGGATCACGCTGCTCAGCATCGCCTACGCGCCGAACGCCACCATCTGGGCGACCGCCTACCTACTTGGGCCGGGCTTCGCGCTCGGATCCGACACGGCGGTACGGACCACCGAAGTCACCCTCGGCAGCCTGCCAGCGGTCCCGTTGCTCGCCGGGCTGCCCAACGGCCCGGCCGGCGGGCTCAGCGCGGCGCTGCTCGCCCTGCCGGTGCTGGCCGGGATGACCACCGGGTGGGTGCTGGCCCGCCGCTGGCCGGCGGGGTCCGACCGGGGTGGTGCCGGGCTGCCCGGTTGGCCGGTGCTGATCGGCGCTGCCCTGATCAGCGGGCCGGTGGCCGGACTGTTCCTGGGCGGTGCGGCGGCCGTGTCCGGCGGGCCGCTCGGCGCCGGACGGCTCATCGATGTCGGCCCGGTCGCCTGGCAGGTGGCGGCGGTGTCGAGCGCGGTGGTCGCGGTCGGGGCGGTGGTCGGCGCGGCGGCGGCGCGGGCGGTGGCGGCACCCCCGGCGGACCGGTCCGGGCCCCGCCAGCGACGGTCCGGTGCCGGGCCGGGATAAGGCGCCGGTGCTGGACACGTCGGCAACGGCACAGGGCACCCCGGACGATCCGGGACGCCCTGAACGGGTCGCGTCACAGAGCCTGGCTCAGATGCTGTTGAACCCGGTGCCGACGTCCATCAGAACGCCGAGGATCGAGTACGCGATGCTGAGCACCACCCCGATCGCGCCGCAGATCAGCCCGGCCATCGCCTGGCCGCGGTTGTCCGCCAGCCCCTGGTCGACCTTGTTCTTGCCGAGGAAGCCGAGCACCGCGCCGGCGATCCCGGCCGGGATGCCGAGCAGCGGGCAGCACAGGGCCAGCACCAGCGAGGTGATGCCGACAATCATGCCGATCAGGCCCAGGTTGTTGTCCTTCTGCTGGCCCGGCATTCCGTAGCCGCCAGCGGGGTACGGCTGGCCCGGCACCGGCTGCTGCGCGTACGGGTCACCGTAGGGCTGCCCCGGCTGCTGCTGCGGGTACGGCTGCCCCGGCACCGGCTGCTGCGCGTACGGGTCCGAGTAGGGCTGCCCCGGCGGCGGCTGCTGGCCGTACGGGTCCGAGTACGGCTGCCCCGACGACGGCTGGCTGTAACCGGGCTGACCGTACGGGTCGGACGGTGGCGACGAGGTCGGATCCTGGGGCTGCTGGCCGTACGGATCTTGGCCTGGGTAGCCGGGCTGCACAGAGAGCTCCTTCATGGCGACGACGCTCAGGGCGGTCGGAGATCGTGTTTGCCCGAGCGTCGGGCAGCGTATCTGGTCAGCGCAAATCCTGCCGCCCGTCGCGCCCGCCCGTCGCGTTGGGCGGGACCTGGACGGGACGTCGTCGGCGGCCGGGTAGGGTGCTCGGGTGACCTCGTCCCCGGCCAGACTCGTGGTGCTCGTCTCCGGCTCCGGCACCAATCTGCAGGCGTTGCTCGACGCCACCGAGGACCCCGCGTACGGCGCGGTCGTCGTCGCGGTCGGCGCGGACCGGGACGGGATCACCGGGCTGGACCGGGCCAAGGCCGCCGGGGTGCCCACCTTCGTGGCCCGGGTCGCCGACCACGCCAGCCGGGCGGACTGGGACGCCGCGCTGACCGCCGAGGTCGCCGCGTACCAGCCGGACCTGATCGTCTCGGCCGGCTTCCTGAAGCTGGTCGGCGCCCGGTTCCTGGCCGCCTTCGGGGACCGCTACGTCAACACCCACAACTCGCTGCTGCCCGCGTTCCCCGGCATGAACGGACCGCGGGACGCCCTCGCCTACGGGGTCAAGCTGGCCGGTGCCACGCTCTTCTTCGTCGACGCCGGCGTCGACACCGGACCGATCGTCGCGCAGGTCGCGGTCCCGGTCGAGCCGGACGACGACGAGGCCAGCCTGACCGAGCGGATCAAGGAAGCGGAACGGGCGCAGCTCGTCGAGTACGTCGGCCGGCTGGTCCGGCGTGGCTGGACCATCTCGCATCGAAAGGTCACCATCCGATGAACCCGAGCATCGACGGCCGCCGCCCGCTGCACCGGGCGTTGATCAGCGTCTACGACAAGACCGGCCTGGTCGAGCTGGCCACCATGCTGCACGCCGCCGGGGTGGAGATCGTCTCCACCGGGTCGACCGCGACCACCATCGCCGCCGCCGGCCTGCCGGTGATCCGGGTGGAGGACGTGACCGGCTTCCCGGAATGCCTGGACGGCCGGGTCAAGACGCTGCACCCGCACGTGCACGCCGGGCTGCTGGCCGACCTGCGCTCCGCCGACCACACCACGCAGCTGGCCGAGCTCGGCGTCACCCCGTTCGACCTGTTGGTGTCCAACCTGTACCCGTTCCAGCAGACCGTGGCCTCCGGCGCCGACCTGGACGGCTGTGTGGAGCAGATCGACATCGGCGGACCGGCGATGGTGCGGGCGGCGGCGAAGAACCACGCCAGCGTCGCGGTGGTCACCTCGGTGTCGGCGTACCCGCTGATCGAGCAGGCCCTCGCCGACGGTGGCTTCACCCTGCGGCAGCGGCGCGCCCTCGCCGCCCGCGCGTTCGCCGACATCGCCGAGTACGACGTCGCGGTCGCCGACTGGTGCGCCCGGACCCTGGTCGGCGCGGACACCGACCAGCCGGTGGACTGGCCGGAGTTCGCCGGCACCGCGCTGCGCCGGGCCGCCGTGCTGCGCTACGGCGAGAACCCGCACCAGCGGGCGGCCCTCTACCTGGACCCGGCGGCACCGGCCGGGCTGGCCCAGGCCGAGCAGTTGCACGGCAAGGAGATGTCGTACAACAACTACGTCGACGCCGATGCCGCCTGGCGGGCGGCGAACGACTTCACCGCCCCGGCCGTGGCGATCATCAAGCACGCCAACCCGTGCGGCATCGCGGTCGGTGTCGACGTCGCCGAGGCGCACCGCAAGGCGCACGCCTGCGACCCGGTCTCCGCGTTCGGCGGGGTGATCGCGGTCAACCGGCCGGTCACCGTCGAGCTGGCCAGCCAGGTCGCGGAGATCTTCACCGAGGTGGTGGTGGCACCCGGGTTCGACCCGGCTGCGGTCGAGGTGCTGGCCCGGAAGAAAAACCTGCGGCTGCTGCTCGCCCCGGCGTGGCAGCCGGCGGAGGTCGAGTGGCGGCAGGTCACCGGCGGCCGGCTGGCGCAGACCGCCGACCGGATCGACGCCGCCGGCGACGATCCGGCGAGCTGGCGGCTGGCCACCGGTGAGCCGGCCGACGCGGACCTGCTGGCCGACCTGGGTTTCGCCTGGCGGGCGGTACGCGCGGTGAAGAGCAACGCGATTTTGCTGGCCCGCGACGGTGCCACCGTCGGGGTCGGGATGGGCCAGGTCAACCGGGTCGACGCTGCCGAGTTGGCGGTACGCCGGGCCGGTGCCGGCCGGGCCGCCGGCGCGGTGGCCGCCTCCGACGCGTTCTTCCCGTTCCCGGACGGCCTGCAGGTGCTGATCGACGCCGGGGTACGCGCGGTGGTGCAGCCCGGTGGTTCGATCCGGGACGACGAGACGATCGCGGCGGCGAACGCCGCCGGGGTCGCCATGTACCTGACCGGCACCCGGCACTTCTTCCACTGACCGGTTGACCGTCGTCGTGTCGCCGCAGCAGCGCGTCGAGGAGCGAATCGTCGGGGCCGACTGGGCGCTCGACGAGTTCGACCGGGTGCACTTCGACCGCTGTGAGCTCGTCGACGTCGACCTGACCGAGGCGGTGCTGACCGGCTGCGTCTTCACCAACTGCGTACTGGCGAACGTGCGGGCCAACGCGGCCCGGCTGACCCACTGCGCGCTGCTGCACTGCGTGATTCGACGGTCGTCGTTCTTCGACGCGACGTTTGCCGACTGCAAGCTGACCGGCACCCAGTTCCTCGACTGCACGCTGCGTCCGCTGCACGTCGATGGCGGGGACTGGGGGTTCGTGCTGCTGCGCGGCCAGGACCTGACCGGGACGAAGCTGTCCGGGCTACGGCTACGGGAGGCCGATCTGACCGAGGCGGACCTGAGCCGGGTGGATCTTTCCGGGGCCGACCTCGGCCATGCCCGGCTGACCAGCGCGAAGCTGCGCGGCACGGACCTGCGTGGGGCGGATCTGGCCGGGGTCGAGCTGCGCGGCCTCGACCTCACCGGGGCGCGGATCGACCTGGCCCAGGCGGTGCAGGTCGCGGCGGCGTACGGCGCCGACGTGCGGCCCTGACCGGCTGGTCCGCGCGAGGTGCCAATCGGGGCGGATCGGGCGACGTGAGACGATCGGTGACGTGACGGCGACAATTCTGGACGGCAAGGCGGCGGCATCCGCCATCAAGGACAACCTTCGTGCCCGGGTCAAGGCGCTCGCGGAGCAGTCGGTGGTGCCCGGTCTCGGCACCGTGCTGGTCGGTGAAGATCCCGGCTCCCAGGCGTACGTCAACGGCAAGCACCGCGATTGCGCCGAGGTCGGTATCGCCTCGATTCGCCGCGACCTGCGGGCCGACGCGACCCAGGAGCAGGTGGAGGCGGTGGTGGCCGAGCTGAACGCCGATCCGGCCTGCCACGGTTACATCGTGCAGCTGCCGATGCCGAAGCAGATCGACACCCAGCGGGTGCTGGAGCGGGTCGACCCGGACAAGGACGCCGACGGGCTGCATCCGGTGAACCTGGGCCGGCTGGTGCTCGGCTACGACGCGCCGGTCGCCTGCACCCCGCGCGGCATCGTCGACCTGCTGCGCCGTAACGGGATCCGGATCCGGGGCGCGGAGGTGGTGGTGATCGGCCGGGGCACCACCGTCGGTCGGCCGCTGGGTCTGCTGCTGACCCGGCGCAGCGAGAACGCCACGGTGACGCTGTGCCACACCGGCACCTTGGATCTGGGCGACCACACCCGCCGGGCCGACATCGTGATCGCTGCGGCGGGCGTACCGGGGCTGGTCACCGCCGAAATGATCACGCCGGGGGCGACGGTCGTCGACGTCGGCATCACCCGGGTGCTCGGCGAGAACGGCAAGGGCCAGTACACCGGTGACGTGGCACCGGATGTGGCCGAGGTGGCCGGTGCGCTGGCCCCGGTGCCCGGCGGCATCGGTCCGATGACCCGGGCGATGCTGTTGACCAACGTCGTCGAACTGGCGGAGCGCGGCCTCGCCGACCGGTGAAGCCGGTCGGCGAGTCGACCGGCGTGGCGGGCGTGAGGTTGGTCTCCGGGCCCGCCCCTGACCCGCTCAGCCGTTACCTGGCTGATACGGTCCCGTCAAATTCGCCCGGTAGCAGGGAGTGAGACGACAATGGGCAAGAAGGTCACCGTCGTCGGGGCCGGCTTCTACGGCTCGACGACCGCGCAGCGCCTGGCCGAGTACGACGTCTTCGACACCGTCGTGCTGACCGACATCATCGAGGGCAAGCCCGAGGGACTGGCCCTCGATCTCAACCAGTCGCGGCCGATTGAGGGCTTCGAGACCAAGGTCGTCGGTGCGACCACCGGGGTGGACGGCTCTGGCTACGAGGTGATTTCCGGCTCGGACGTCGTCATCGTCACCGCCGGCCTGCCGCGCAAGCCGGGGATGAGCCGGATGGACCTGCTGGAGGTCAACGCCAAGATCGTCCGCGGCGTCGCGGAGAACATCGCCCGGTACGCCCCGGACGCGGTGGTCATCGTGGTGTCCAACCCGCTCGACGAGATGACCGCGCTGGCGCAGATCGCCACCGGGTTCCCGCGCAACCGGGTGCTCGGGCAGGCCGGCATGCTGGACACCGCCCGGTTCTCCCACTTTGTCGCCGAGACGCTCGCGGTACCGGTGGCGACCGTACGCACGCTGACCCTCGGCTCGCACGGTGACACCATGGTGCCGGTGCCGTCGCGGTGCACGGTCAACGGCAAGCCGCTGACCGAGCTGCTGCCGGCGGACAAGATTGAGGAACTGGTGGTCCGGACCCGCAACGGTGGGGCCGAGGTTGTCGCCCTGCTCAAGACCGGATCGGCGTATTACGCGCCGTCGGCGGCGGCGGCCCGGATGGCCAAGGCCGTGGCCGAGGACTCCGGCGCGGTGATGCCGGTGTGCGCCTGGGTCACCGGGGAGTACGGGATCGACGGCGTCTACCTGGGCGTGGAGGCTGAGCTCGGGGCCGAGGGCGTCCGTCGGGTGGTGACCACCGACCTGACCGGTACGGAACTGGCCGCGTTGAAGGAGGCCGCCGAGGCGGTCCGGGCCAAGCAGGCGGACGTAGCCGACCTCTGAGCCGTACGGGCGTGACGATCGGGGCGGGCATCCAGGTGCCCGCCCCGATCGTGTGCGGTGCCTCGTTCGTCCCGCCCGCTGCGCACCGCGTTCGGCAATCCAGTACGCTCGTACTGCTAACACGAGTTTCCGAGAGGAGCGCCGGTCGATGGCGAAGATCAAGGTAACCAACCCGGTCGTCGAGCTCGACGGCGACGAGATGACCAGGATCATCTGGAAGCAGATCCGGGAGCAGCTGATCCTGCCCTACCTCGACGTCGACCTGCACTACTACGACCTGTCGATCCAGTACCGCGACGAGACCGACGACCAGGTGACGGTGGACGCCGCGAACGCCATCAAGCAGCACGGCGTCGGCGTCAAGTGCGCGACCATCACCCCGGACGAGGCCCGGGTCGAGGAGTTCGGCCTCAAGAAGATGTGGCGTTCCCCGAACGGCACCATCCGCAACATCCTCGGCGGCGTGGTGTTCCGCGAGCCGATCATCATGTCGAACGTCCCCCGGCTGGTGCCCGGCTGGACCAAGCCGATCATCATCGGCCGGCACGCGCACGGCGACCAGTACAAGGCCTCTGACTTCGTGGTGCCCGGGCCGGGCACGGTGACCATCACCTACACCCCGGCCGACGGCAGCGCCCCGGTCGAGATGGAGGTCGCCAACTTCTCCGGCGGCGGCGTCGCGATGGGGATGTACAATTTCGACGAGTCGATCCGTGACTTTGCCCGCGCCTCGCTGCGCTATGGTCTGGACCGCGGTTACCCGGTCTACCTGTCTACCAAGAACACCATCCTCAAGGCGTACGACGGTCGGTTCAAGGACATCTTCGCCGAGGTGTACGAGGCCGAGTTCGCCACCGAGTTCGCCGCCGCCGGCATCACCTACGAGCACCGGCTGATCGACGACATGGTCGCCGCCGCGCTCAAGTGGGAGGGCGGCTTCGTCTGGGCCTGCAAGAACTACGACGGTGACGTGCAGTCGGACACCGTCGCCCAGGGCTTCGGCTCGCTGGGGCTGATGACGTCGGTGCTGATGACCCCGGACGGCCGTACGGTGGAGGCGGAGGCCGCGCACGGCACGGTCACCCGGCACTACCGGCAGTGGCAGAAGGGCGAGAAGACGTCGACCAACCCGATCGCGTCGATCTTCGCCTGGACCCGGGGCCTGGCCCACCGCGGCAAGCTGGACGGCACCCCGGCGGTGACCGAGTTCGCCAACACGCTCGAGCAGGTCTGCATCGAGACCGTCGAGGCAGGCCAGATGACCAAGGACCTGGCGCTGCTGATCGACCGCAACGCTCCGTGGCTGACCACCGACGAGTTCATGGCGGCTCTCGACGGCAACCTGGCCAAGCGCCTGAGCGCCTGAGCCCTCGCAGCTGAGCGTTCGAGCACTCGGCCGGCACCGTCACCGGTTCCTCCGGCGAATCGTTGAACAGGGTGGACGTGGTGCCAGTCGCGTCCAAGGGGATCTTCCGGAGGCGGTCGCCCTGAGCAACATGACGTCAACGGTCGATCCTCGGCTGTGAACCAGCAGCCTGCCGTCCCTTCCCTGCGGGGGGCCCTGTCCCGGGCCCCCCGCAACCATGTCCGGCCTGGTCAGGCGCCGCGCAGCAGGGCCGCCGCCTGTTCGGGCCGGACGTCGTTGATGAACACGCCCATCGCCGATTCCGAACCGGCCAGGTACTTCAGCTTGTCCGCCGCCCGCCGGATGGTGAACACCTGCAGATGCAGGTAACCCAGCTCCCGTTCGTGACGGACCGGGGCCTGATGCCACGCCGCGATGTACGGTGTGCCCTGCCGGCTGCCGAAGAGCCGGTCGAAGCGGCGCAGCACGTCCAGGTAGAGCGGCCCGAAGGCGTCCCGTTCGGCGTCGTTCAACGCGGCGATGTCCAGCACCCGGCGGTGCGGTGCCAGGTGCACCTCGAACGGCCAGCGCGCCGCGGCCGGCACGTACGCCGTCCACCGGTCGTTCGCCGCCACCACCCGTACCCCGGCCGCCCGCTCGGCGGCCAGCACGTCCGCGTACAGGCTCCGCCCGCCGGTCGCCTCGGCGTGCCGTCGGGCGGCGGCCAGCATCGACCGGGTACGCGGCGGCACGAACGGGTACGCGTAGATCTGCCCGTGCGGGTGGTGCAGGGTGACCCCGATCTCCACGCCCCGGTTCTCGAAACAGAACACCTGCTCCACCGCGTCCAGTGCGGACAATTCGGCGGTCCGGTCGGCCAGCGCGTCGACGACGGTGCGGACCCGGGCCGGGGCCAGCGCGGCGAACGAGGTGCCGTGCTCGGCGGTGAAGCAGACCACCTCGCAGCGCCCGCGACCGGGCCGGGTCGGGGTGAACGGCGTACCACCGGGGTAGCCGGCGGTCCCGTCACCCACCCGGTCGCTCAGCGACGGGAACCGGTTCTCGAAGACCACCACGTCGTAGTCGTACGCCGGGATCTCGCTGGACCGGCCGGGTCGCGACGGGCAGAGCGGGCACTGGTCGGTCGGCGGCAGGAAGGTCCGGGTCTGTCGGTGCGCGGCGATCGCCACCCACTCGTCGGTCAACGGATCGTAGCGAAGCTCCGAGGCGGGCGGCGGGGGCGGCAGCTCCCGCCGGTCCGGTCCTTCCCGGACGGCGTCGTCCCGCTCGTCGAAGTAGATGAGTTCCCGCCCGTCGGCGAGCCTTACCGCACTGCGTTTCACGACGCTGGGTCCTATCGGTGTGGGTCGGCGATCGACAACTCGACGCCGTGTCCGGCCAGGACGTCGCGGGCCGGTGCGGGCAGTCCGGGATCGCTGACCACGACCTGGGCCGCGGCCAGCTCCGCCATCGAGGAGATCCCCACGACGTCCCACTTGGTGTGATCGGCCAGCACCACCAGGCGGGCCGCCGCCGTGATCAGGGCGCGGTTGGTGTCGGACTCCATCAGGTTCGGGGTGGTGTAGCCGGCCCGTTCGCTCATCCCGTGCACACCGAGGAAGAGCAGGTCCACGTGCAGGTCGCGGAGGGCGGTCACGGCCACCGGCCCGACCAGCGCGTCCGACGGGGTACGCACCCCACCGGTGAGGATCACCGTCCGGTCGCCCCGACCGTCCCGGTAGAACACGTCGGCCACCGGGATCGAGTTGGTCACCACCGTCAGCCCGGGGACGTCGACCAGCCGGCGGGCGAGCTCCACCGTGGTGGTGCCGGCCGACAACGCCACCGCCCCGCCGGCGACGACCAGCTCGGCGGCGCGTGCGGCGATCGCCGCCTTTTCAGCCTGCTGCCGGGCGGACTTCGCCACGAACCCGGGCTCGTGGGTGGCCCCGGGATCGACCAGGGTGGCCCCGCCGTGCACCTTGGCCAGCAGCCCCCGGTCGGCGAGGACGTCAAGGTCCCGGCGGATCGTCATGTCCGAAACGCCGAACTCGCCGGCCAGGTCGGTGACCCGTACCCCGCCTGCGGCCCGGACCCGGTCCAGGATCGCTGCCTGGCGCTGCGGCGCGAGCATCAGCACCACGTCCCGCTCCCACCTGCTCGCACTCAATCCAACAGATGCGAACACTATCGCGCAGGTGCGGCCGAACGGAAGTACGCCCTGCCAGGTCGGCGCCCGCGTAGGGTCGGGTCAGCGGAACGCTTCCGCCACCGCGCTGCGCCAGACCGGCGGACGGCCGAGCCAGGCGGCGAGCCGCGCGTCGTGCGGGGCGTAGTGGTCGGCCAACTCCCGACGGGTACGGGTACCGGGCGGCTCGACCGGTAGTCCGTCGGACGGTGCGCCCGGTGCTCCGTCGACCAGGGCCGGCGGTGGCGTCGGCAGCGGCAGCCACGGCACCTCGTCGAGCCTCGGCAGGCCGAGGAAGTCCAGCACCTCGCCGTACACCTTGGCCGGCGTGGTCCACAGCCGTTCGGCCTCCACCAGGCAGATCCGCTCCCGGCCAACCTGAGAAGCCAACCGGTCCAGGTAGGTGGCGTACTCGCCGCGCTGCCGGTACGCGTGGTGCTGGTGGGCGAAGCTGCGGTACCCAGCCTCCACCCCGAGGCGTTCCTCCTGCCCGCGTAGCCGGGCGGACTCCAGCGCCAGCGCCCGAGCGAACGATGGCTCCGGCTCGTGCCCGGCCAGCCGTTCCACCCGGAAGTGCGACCAGGCCCGGTCCACCGGATCGCGGACCAGCACCAGCAGCCGCACGTCCGGCAGGTCCCGGGCGATCCGCACCGCCGCGTACGGGTGGTAGAGGTAGTAGGTGCTGGTCTCAAAGGCGCTGGCGGTGCCGCCGTGGCGTCGCTGCAACCGGCGGGCGGTGCGCTGGCGGGGGAAGTGCCCCCGGTACCAGTCGATGCCGCGCTCGTACGAGGTGTCGAAGAAGCTGACTCCGTCGCGCCGGGCAGCCCGCAGCACCAGCGGATGAGCGGTCAGCATCCGGTGCAACCCGGCGGTCCCGCACCGGTGCCCGCCGCAGATCAGGAATGACGGCAGCACCCGCCTCGGGGCCGTCCACTGCCCGTACGACCAGGACCGGGTGGGCACGATCCGGCGTAGCGGCTCCGGGATCCGACTGCGTAACGGCATGTCGCCCTCTCCTGTCCTGCCTGGACGGCTGTGCTGCCGGGGTGGCGCGAAACGCTATTTATCCGGATAACGATGGCGCTAACCGAACAAGAGCGGCTTCCCGCACGACTTGCCGTCATCTGCAGAAAAGGCGACAAAGGAGGATGTCGTGGGTCAGGCTGGCTTCAGTCGCGGCTCCACCCAACCCGTTTCGGTGAGGTGTTGCAGCACCGTCTGCACGCCCTGCTCGATGCTCATCTCACTGGTGTTCAGCACCAGGTCGGCATCAGTCGGCTCCTCGTACGGATCGTCGATCCCGGTCATCCCGGTCAGTTGACCGGCCCGCGCCTTGGCGTACAGCCCCTTACGGTCGCGGGCCTCGCAGACCTCCAACGGAGTCGCCACCCAGACCAGCAGGAACCCGGCCCCGGCGTCGTTCGCCATCTGCCGGGCCACCGCCCGGGCCTGGGCGTACGGTGCGATCGGGCAGCAGATCGCCACCCCGTGGTGCCGACCGACCTCGGACGCGACCCAGCCGATCCGACGGACGTTACGGTCCCGGTCCGTCTTGGAAAACGTCAACCCGGCGGAGAGCTCGCGGCGTACCACGTCCCCGTCGAGCAGTGTGACGGTCCGGTCGCCGCTCTCCCGCAGCGCGTCCGCCACCCCCCGGGCGATGGTCGACTTGCCGGAACCGGAAAGCCCGGTGAAGAACACCACCAGGCCACGATGCCGGCGCGGCGGCCGGGCCCGGGCCAGCTCCCGCGCCACCGCCGGCGGGGTGTGCCACTCCGGCAACGGGAAACCCCGGTCCAGCAGGTCGTCGATCTCCTCCTGATCGAGCGCCAGCCGCCGGTTGCGCGGCGGGATGTCGTCGCGCCAGCGCCACTGACCGTCCCGGTTGTCGTAGGCCAGCTCCCGGGGCACCAGCACCCGTGGACCGCCGCCGGAGAGCATTTCGCCGGTGGACAGCAGGTGGGTGACGCCGTACGCGGCCGCCACCCGGGCCCGCAGCAGCGCGTCGCGGATCTCGTCACCGCGCCGGGTCAACGGCACCGCGACCAACGTCGCCGGCGGCATCCGGTCCCGGGCCGCGAAGACAGTGCGGACCAGCACCTCCGGCGGCAGTCCGCTGACCCCGCCGTCGGCGACCGGGATCAGGATCAGCAGATGTGCGGCGAGGGTACGGGCGGCGTGCGCGATCTGGGCCAGCTGCGGGCGGTGCAACGGGCGGTCGGCGATCACCCCGAGCACCCGGCCCGGGGGCAGCAGCGCACGTACCTCCGCCGGGCTGCGACGCAGCCGCTGGAACGGCCCGCCGGTGCCGTCGCCGAGCCGGCGCACCCGGCCGCCGACAGCTGAGAAGCCGTCCCGGCTCGGCCAGGCGTCGGTGACCTCCAGCGCGGCCACCGGAGCACCCTCCGGGTCGGTGAGCACCAGGACCCGCAGCAGTGGATTCGTCAGGTCGAGCCCGGCGACCAGGCCGGCCGGCACCTCCAGGGTGACCGGCACCGGCCAGGCGGTGCCGTCGGCCAGCCGGCCGCGACCACGCAGCGAGGCAAGATCGGCGCGGGTGTGGAAGCCGGTCAGCGGGGCGTACGCCTCGGACAGGATCAGCTCAAGGTCGGCCAACTCGAACGGCCGCGGCGTGTACGCCGGCGCGTCCCGCAGCACGTCGTCAGGCAGCACCCAGCCGTCGGTCATCACACCCCCAATGGATCGAACTCACAGTTTCGCAGCCGGCCGGCCGTCGGTCGAGACTGGCACGGCGAGTTCTGCCACCATCGCGGGATGTCGACCATCGTCACGCGATGTCGACATACCGTCCGGGGCAGAACCAGAGCAACGCTTGCTTCCGGGTCCGGCGGTGTCACCCCTAATGGCAAGGCATGGGTCGCTCCTCAGGGAACCTCCAGGGGGAAACCCCATCCCACGATGTGCCGGCAGTCCATACGCTGGCCGGGTGACTCTCATCGCGACCGATGCGCTGACCAAGACGTACGGCGGGCGGGTGACGGCCCTGGCCGACCTGACCGTCGAGGTCCAGCCCGGCATCGTCGGCCTCGTCGGGGCCAACGGCGCCGGCAAGTCGACCCTGATCAAGATCCTGCTCGGCCTGCTCGCCCCGACCAGCGGACAGGCCCGGGTACTCGGACTGGACCCCACCACCGACGCCGACGCGGTCCGCGCCCGGGTCGGCTACATGCCGGAGAACGACTGCCTGCCGCCGGACCTCAGCGCCGCCGAATTCGTCACCCACCTGGGGCGGATCAGCGGTCTGCCGCGCGCGGCGGCCCGGGAACGGGCCTCCGAGGCGCTGCGCCACGTCGGGCTCTACGAGGAGCGCTACCGGCAGATCGGCGGCTACTCCACCGGCATGAAGCAGCGGGTCAAGCTGGCCCAGGCGCTGGTGCACGACCCCGACCTGCTGCTGCTGGACGAGCCAACCAACGGCCTGGACCCGGCCGGCCGGGACGCCATGCTGGCCCTGGTGCACCGGATCGGTGCCGAGTTCGGCATCTCGGTGCTGGTCTGCTCGCACCTGCTCGGCGAGGTGGAACGGATCTGCGACTCGCTGATCGCCATCGACGGCGGCCGGCTGCTGCGCTCCGCCCAGCTCTCCGACATGACCACCGCCAGCGACGTGCTGGCGATCGAGGTCAGCGAGGGCACCGAGGCGCTGGCCGCCCGGCTGGCTGCGGCCGACCTGCCGGTCAGTCGGGAAGGGCAACTGCTGCTGGTGCCCGCCGAGAACGGTTCCGACGTGTACGACCGGATCCTCACCGCGGTCGTCGAACTCGACCTGCCGCTGCACCGGCTCGACCAGCGCCGGCACCGGGTCGCCGAACTCTTCGCCACCACGGAGGACTCCCGTGTCAACGTCTGACCAGCTCACCGCCGCCCGGGGCACCGGGCCGACGCCGGCCGGCCCGGCCGCTGCGGGCAGCACCTCGAACGGCGCGCCGGGCGGTGTCATCCACGACATCGGCTACCAGCGCTACACCGGAGTCCGGCTGGGCCGCCGGCACGTCGTCGGCGCGCTCTACGCGCACAGTCTGCGTACCGCCTTCGGCCTCGGCCGCAGCGCCAAGGCCAAGATCTTTCCCTGGTTCATCGTCGGGGTGGTGGTCGTCGCCGCCGCCGGCCTGGTGGCCGTCCGCGCCCAGATCGGCCAGGTGCTGCTCAGCTACGCGCAGTTCGCCGACACGATGAGCTGGCTGGTGATCTTCTTCGTCGCGGTGGTCGCGCCAGAACTGGTATCCCGCGACCTCGGTAGCGGTGTGCTGCCGCTGTACTTCTCCCGGCCGTTGCGGCTCGTCGACTACCCGCTGGCAAAGTTCGCCGCCCTGGCCACCGCCGTGTTCATGCTGCTCGGCGCACCACAGCTGGTGATGTTCCTGGGCGGCGCGTTCACCACCGACGCCGGCTGGTCCGGGGTGTGGGACGAGGTCACCGACCTCGCGCCGGGCCTGGCATACGCCGTGCTGTGGGCCGGTGTGTTCAGCGCCATCGGGCTGGCGGCCGCCTCGGTCACCGGCAAGCGGGCATTCGCCGCCGGTGGGATCGTCGCCGTCTTCCTGATGACCATCCCGATCGGCGGGGTGCTCTCGGTGCTGCCGTCGGTCACCGTCAACCAGCTCGCCGGCCTGGCTACCCCGTCCATCCTGGTGCAGGGGACGGGTATCTGGCTGTTCCGCGACGCGCTGGTCCCTGAGTCGGGAACCGGTCTGGACATCGGCGATTTCGGGCCGGTGTACGGGCTGGTCACTGTCGTCCTGATCGCCGGCTGCATCGCCGCCCTGATCGCCCGCTACCGGAAGGCGGCCCGTCGATGACCACCTCGACCTCGACCCCGAGCTCCACCCCGGCCGCTGCGGCCCCGGTCACCTCCGCCGCCGGCACCGGCACCTCCAGCCCCGCCGGCCGCCCCGCCGCTATCGAGCTCGCCGGGGTGTCCCGCTGGTACGGCAACGTCGTCGCGGTCAACGACGTCAGCATGGCCCTCGGTGCCGGGGTCACCGGCCTGCTCGGCCCGAACGGCGCCGGCAAGACCACGCTGCTGCACATGATGGCCGGCTTCCTGCCGCCGTCGCGGGGTGCCGTCACCGTCGAGGGCGAACCGACCTGGCGCAACCCGGGCGTCTACCGCAAACTCGGGCTGGTCAGCGAACGGGAGGCCGTGCACGGCTTCCTCACCGCGTACGAGTTCGTGCTGGCCAGTGCCCGGCTGCACGGGTTGCCCGACCCGGCGGCCGCCGCCCGGCGGGCGATCGAGCTGGTCGAGATGACACCGGCGCAGGACCGGCGGATCGGCACCTACTCCAAGGGGATGCGCCAGCGCACCCGGGTCGCCGCCGCGCTGGTGCACGACCCGACGGTGCTGCTGCTCGACGAGCCGTTCAACGGCATGGACCCGCGCCAGCGGATGCACATGATGACGCTGCTGCACTCACTCGGCGACGCCGGCCGGACCATCCTGTTCAGCTCGCACATCCTGGAGGAGGTCGAGCAGGTTTCCGGCACCGTCCAGGTGATGGTCGCCGGCCGGCTGGCCGCCTCCGGCGACTTCCGCAGCATCCGGCGGCTGATGACCAACCGGCCGCACGTGTTCGCCGTCCAGTCCAGCGACGACCGGGCCCTGGCGGTGGCACTGCTGCGCCACGACTCGGTCACCGGCGTCGACCTGCCCAAGGGCGGTGGGATCACCGTACGGGCCGGTGACTACGGCAGCTTCACCCGCGCCCTGCCCCGGATCGCGCTGACCGAAGGGATCCGGGTGCACCGCCTGCTGCCGTCGGACGAATCCCTGGAGAGCGTCTTCTCCTACCTCGTGGAGGCCTGAGAGCCGTGAACTCGACCGTCATGTGGATCACCGCGCGTGGGCTGTTCGGCCGCCGCCGGTTCCTGCTCCTGCTGCCGCTGCCGGTGCTGGTGATCGCCCTCGCCGTCCTGTGCCGGTGGCTCGGTGTCGCGCCGGGTAACTGGGCCCAGCCGGTCCTGATCGCGCTCGGCCTGGCCGTGGTGCTGCCGGTGGTGGCGTTGATCGTCGGTACCGGGGTGCTCGGTTCGGAGATCGACGACGGCACCATCGTGCACGTACTCAGCAAGCCGCTGCCGCGCTGGCAGATCGTGCTGCCGAAGCTCGTAGTCGCGTTCGGTGTCACCACGCTGACCGTCGCGGTGCCGCTGTACGTCGCCGGGGTGCTCGCCGAATCGGTGCGCCTCGGCCTGGCCCTGGCCGCCGCGAGCGCCGCCGGAGCGCTGGCGTACTCGGCGCTGTTCGTGGCGCTGAGCCTGGTCACCCGCCGTCCGGTGCTGCTCGGCCTGGTCTACGTGCTGATCTGGGAAGGGCTGCTGGGCAACATCGTCTCCGGCACCCAGGTGCTCTCCGTCCAGCAGTACGTGGTCACCTTCGCCGACCGGATGGCCGCCACGACACTGTTCGACGGCCAGGTGTCGGTCACCGTGTCGGTGATCATGACCGCGGTGATCGCGGTGCTGTTCACCCTGCTCGCCATCGATCGGCTCCGCTCGTTCAGCGTGGCCGGCGAGACCAGCTGAACCGACCGTACCGAGCGGCTCGTATCGGGGGGTGCCCGTGCCGGCCGACCAGTCTCCCCGCTGGTCGGCCGGCCCGGCCGCGTCAGCCCGTGTTGCGCATGCCGGCGGCGATGCCGTTGACCGTGGTCAGCAGGGCCCGCTCCAACGCGGTGTTGTCGCTCGGCGCCCGCCGGGCACCCGGCGCGGTCGCCACCGTCCGCGTCGCCGCCCCCGAGTCGCGGTACTGCCGCAGCAACGCCACCTGCAGGTGGTGCAGCGGCTCCAGGTAGGTGTCCCGGACCGCGAGGGTGCGCTGCAGCACGTTGTTGTTCTGCAGCAGGCTCGACGACCCGGTGATCGCCAGCACCTCGCGTACCGTCCGCTCGTACTCCTCAGTGATCTTGTCGAAGATCGGCTGCAGCGGACCCGGCACCAGCGTCTCCACGTAGCGCCGCGCGATGCCCAGGTCGGTCTTGGTCAGCATCATCTCGACGTTCGACAGGAACGTGCGGAAGAAGTGCCACTGCTCGAACATCTCGCCGAGCACGTCGGACAGGCCGGCCTCACGGGCGGCGGCCAGCCCGGAGCCGACCCCGAACCAGCCGGGCACGATCTGCCGCGACTGGGTCCAGCCGAAGACCCATGGAATCGCCCGCAGCCCACCCAGCCCGGCGCCGGTGTTCGGCCGCTTCGCCGGCCGGGAGCCGATGTTGAGCGCGCCTAGCAACTCGGTCGGGGTCGCCGCCCAGAAGTACGCCGGCAGATCCGGGTCCTCGACCAGCGAGCGGTAGCAGCGGAACGCCGAGTCGGAGACCACGTCCATCGCCGCGTCCCAGTTTTCCAGCAGCTCCAGCGGCTGGCGCGGCTCGGTGTGCAGCAGCGTCGCCTGCAGCACCGCCGCCACGGTCAGCTCCAGGTTTTCCCGGGCCAGGGCGGGGATCGTGTACTTGTCGGAGATCACCTCGCCCTGCTCGGTCACCTTGATCGAGCCGTCCAGGGTGCCGTACGGCTGAGCCAGAATCGCCTCGTGCGTCGGCCCACCGCCCCGGCCGACGGTGCCGCCCCGGCCGTGGAACAACCGCAGGCGTACGCCGTGCCGGGCCGCGACGTCGCGCAGCGCCCGCTGCGCCCGGTGAATCTTCCACTGGCTGGTGGTGATGCCGGCCTCCTTGTTGGAGTCGGAGTAGCCCAGCATCACCTCCTGCACCTCGCCACGCGCGGCAACGATCGCCCGGTACGCCGGCAGCGAAAGCAGTTCGTCGAGCAGATCGCCACCGGAATCCAGCTCGGCCGGGGTCTCCAGCAGCGGCACGAAGCCGACCCGGGCCAGCCCGTTGTGCACGTCGACCAGGCCGGCCTCGCGGGCCAGTACCGCGGCGGCCAGCACGTCGTCGGTGCCCAACGTCATCGAGATGATGTACGACTCGACGACCTCCGGGCCGAACCGCTGCTGCGCTTCGCGGATCGTGCCGAAGACGTTGAACGTCTTGCGCGCCGACTCGGTCAGCGGAACATCCATGCTGGACAGCGGACGCCGGCCGGTCAACTCGTCGGCCAGCAGCTTTGTCCGCTCGGCCCGCGACAACGAGTTGTAGTCGGTCACTTCGCCGACCCGGGCGTACATCTGGGCCAGCACCGCGTGGTGAGCCTCGGCATGCTCGCGCACGTCCAGCGTCGCCAGGTGCAGACCGAACGCCGACACCGTGCGGATCGCCGACGCCAGTTTGCCGACCGCGGTCAGCTGACCCGAGTTGCGGGCCAGCGACGCCCGCATCAGCTCTAGATCGGACAGCAACTCGTCGGAGCCGCGGTAGTCACGGCCTGGCACGTGTGCGGTGCCCCGGTTGAGTCGCAGCCGGGTGTTCGCCAGCTTCGCCTTCACGCACCGGGCCTTCAGCCGGTACGGCTCCTCCGCGTTGGTCCGCCGGAACCGGGGCGCCACCTCGGGCAACGCGTCCAGGTCCTTGGCCAGGCTGGCCGACAGGTCCAGCGAGACCCCGCGCAGCCGCCGGGACACCGACACCTCGTTGATCAGGGCGTCCATCGCCTCGTCGGTGGCCTGGATGCCGTGCTCGTGCTGGATCATCAGCACGTCGCGGGTCACCGCCGGGGTGACGTACGGGTTTCCGTCCCGGTCGCCGCCGATCCAGCTGCCGAAGGTCAACGGCCGTGACGTCGGTGAGGTTTCAACGCCCAGTTTGCGCAGCGTGTCAGCGAGGTCGTCGAGTACCTGCGGGGCGGCGTCGGCGTACAGGTCACGCAGATAGTAGACGGCGTTACGGGCCTCGTCGGTCGGGTCCGGGCGGTCCAGCCGCAACTCGTCGGTCTGCCAGAGCAGATCCAGCAGTTCCGCCAGCCGGCGGCTGCTCGCCGAGGCGTGCTCGCTGGCCCCGTACAGCACCGCCTCGGACATCTCCACGTCGAGCTCGTCGGCGACCGCCCGCAGCTTCGACAGGATCGACCGGCGGGCCGCCTCGGTCGGATGCGCGGTGAACACCGGGCGTACCGCGAGCCGGCGGGCAGCGGCGGCGATCTCGTCGGCCGACACCCCGCGAGCGGAGATCAACGTCGCGGCCTTGTCCAGCCAGCCACCCTCGGTGGCCCGGCGGCGGCGCAGGTCCCGGGCCCGGTGCACCTGCTCGGTGATGTTCGCCAGGTGGAAGTAGGTGGAGAAGGCGCGGGCCAGCTTCGTACCCGTCGTCACGTCCATCGCGGCGAGCCGGGCCGCGGCCGCCTCGGCGTCGCTCCGTACCTGGGTACGGATTTCCTCGACCAGGTCGAGCAGCGGCTGGCCCTCCTGCCGGGCCAGCGTTTGGCCGAGAAGGGTGCCGAGCCGGCGGATGTCGGCCCGCAGCGCCGCGTCCGGCCCGTCATGATCCTGACCGCTGCCAGCAGCATCGGTGCCGGCCTGCGTGCTGCCGGCCTGGGTGGCGCCGGGTTGCTGGGCGTTTGCGGGTTGGGTGGCGGCGAGTTGCTGGGCGTCGGGCATCGGGTTTGCGGACAGCTCAGTCACTGGGCGCTCCTCACGCGAGTACGAAGGACGGCGCTGTCCGACAACTTGGATGTTATCGGCCGTCCCCCCGGCCACGGGGAAACTGGTGAGTCTTGTCTCAACGTTCGGCGTACCGTCCCGAAATGTCCCTATAAAACCCCTCTCGCTGCTTGCGCCTACTGCGCTCTTCGGAGCTTCCGCCCCTCTTGTCGGCTGTCCGGGTGAGGTTGGGTCCGCGCTCTGCAAGATCATGTGAGCGCTATGGACGTCTCAGGGTCGCCGAGACGTCCATAGCGCTCACATGATCTTGGCGTCAGCTGTGGTCGGCGACCGTCCGGCGATCGCCCGGCGGACACTATGAGCGAGTTGTTCTTTTTGTCGGAGCACCTCGTCGGCCGTGCAGCGCACCACCAACCAGCCGGCCGCCTGCAGCGCGTTGTAGCGAGTCACGTCCCGGCGGAAGGTCATGCGTTCCCGGTGGTGGTCACCCTCGTATTCGATGGCGATTCGCCACTGCGGGTAAGCAAGGTCGACGCGGGCGATGAAGCGGCCTCGCGATCCGGGGCGCGCTGCCGGCGACGCCACCCCCGGCGGCGGAAGGCGCACCTCGTACTGTGGGGTCGGGCGAGGCAGGCCGGCATCGTGCAGTAGGAGCCGGAGCCGTGACTCCATCGGCGACTCGGCCAGCGGCTCGGCGAGCGCGACGAGTTCGCGCAGTTGAGCAACGAGGCGCGCACCCGCTTTGGTGTCGAGGTAGCGGGTGAGGGCCTCGCGGCTCAGCAGGCGCCGGTGCAACATGGCGTCGAGTGCGGCGAGTGCGTCGGCGCGGGGCAGCAGCCTGCCCAGATCGAACGCGGTGCGCACCTCGGTGGTCATCGGTATGTCGTTGAACAACGTCGTGACGTCGGTCGGAGCGAGCGTGGCGTAGGTGACCGCGATTTGTCGGTTGGGTTTCGGTCGAGTCGATCGGGGCAGGGTGACGTGCACCGGGCTGCGGCGGGGAAGCAGGTCGACACCGCAGAGGTACGCGGCGCTCAGCCCGCTGATCGCCCCGCCGATCGGCAGTTTCACCGCGACCGCCTCGCACCACATCCGGTGGTCGTCGGGGTCGTACGACGCTGCCTCCACGTAGACGTCGGGAAGCAGCCGTTGCCAGGCAGGGCCGCGGAGCATTCGCCAGGTGATCCGGCCGGCAGCCACCGCTCGGCTGCCGGAGAACGGGGCGAACCTCAACTCGCGGGGGATTCTGGCGGCGACCGGCATCGGCAGAGCCTGCCGGCCAGGAACGACTTCCCGCTGCCCCGGCGGCCGGTTACGTCACCGATCCGACTGTTCCCGCACGAAGACACCTTCGCCTTGGCGGCCTTCGATCAGACCTTCGGCCTTGAGGATCAGCAGAGCCGTCCTGACCGAGCCGTACGACACGCCGTAGTGCTCGATGAGCCCTTGCGTCGTCGGCAGCTGGTCACCGGGTCGTAGCTCGCCTGAGCGAATCTGGGCTCGGATGGCGGAAGCCACCCGTTCGTACTTCGGCGTGGTCATGTCGGTTGGTCTCCCTGGCTCGCAGCGCCAAGTAGACCACTGAAGATCGACAGCGTCTATTACGTCGACAGTGTCGACAATGTCGACGCTCTGTCGTAACCTCAGTACTGCTCTCCTTGGCTCGCAACCGGGTGGAGCAGGACTTTGTAGGCGGCCCGGGTGGAGTTGGCGCACCAGGCTCCCGGGCCTTGACCGGGAGAGGACCCCGGCCCATGAGCAATCTACCGAAGCGTGCCCATCCGCCGTGGTGTCTGCGCGGCGCCGACTGCGCCACCGCGCCCGACAGCGCCGCCTGGCACTCGTCTCACCTGCACCGCGTCCCCGCAGCCGACGTGCACCCCTGCGTGGACGTCGCCGTCGGCCGCTGGCAACTCGATCCGGCCGAACCAGCGCAGGCGGCCCGAAGGCAGCCGACCGGCGCGACCGGTGCGGCGGCGCTGCTGGCTGGCGGCGTACTACGGGAATTTCGGCTCGGTGACGACGTCGACCAGTGGCCGGTTGACGGCGCGCAGGCGCTCGCCCTGACCCGGCTCATCCCGCGACTGCTGCGCGACGACGTCGCGCCCCGACGCCGCCGCGCAGCCTGACGGGGTGCCGGCTGACGGTCGAGGCCGGCGCGTCGCCGGTCGGCGACCGTAGGTTCAGTACGGTCAGTCGACGACGGCGTACGCGCGGACCGGCGCGGTGTCCAGCCCGGCGAACATCGGCGGTACGGCGCTGAACCGGAACCCGTACGCCGGTAGCTCGCCGAGCCCACGTAGGTGCTCGACGATCGGGATCCCGGCGGCCAGCAGGATGCTGTGCGCCGGCCGGGCACCGTTGGCCGAGGGTGCGGTGTCGTCGATGTTGATCGAGTCGATGCCGACCAGGGCGACTCCGGCCGAGGCCAGCAGCTCCGCCCCGTCTGCCGTCAGGTACGGGTGGTCCGGGTCGGCGTACCGCTCGGTGCCGAAGTGCGCCGACCAGCCGGTGTCCAGCAGCACCGCCCGCCCCGCCACCGCGCCGCCGGCGGCCGTGCCGTCGTTGGCAGCCGCGTCGCCGGCGACGGCAGCCCCGGCCAGGTGCGGGCGCAGCAGCGCGGCGTCCACCGCTCGCACCGAGGACGGCACCCGGACCACCACGCCGGGCAGATCAGCCAGCTTCTCCAGCGGCAGTCCGGCCAGGTCCGCCCCGTCGGACCAGCGGTGCGACGGGGCGTCCAGGTACGTGCCGGTGTTGCCGATCATCGTGATCTGGTTGATCCGGAACGTGGTGCCGGCCGCGTACCGCTCGGCCGAGGCCTCCCGGCTGAGCCACTCGGTGATCGCCGGAGCGGGTAGTCCCGGATAGGTGACCATACCGTCCCGGACGACGTGGCTGAGTTCGACGAACCGTTTCTTGGTCGGTGTGCCCATGTCCGGCGAGGTTAGTGGGTGAGGGCGGATCGGTGGGCGGATAGGCTGGTAGGCCTGACCCCCCGCCCGGACCGGGCGTGGGGTTGTCGTCGCGTGCGCGCCGCCGAAGCGCGCACCACAGCAAGGCGTATCCCACCGCGGAGGTTGTAACCATGACCGCGCTCGCCGGCCTGCTCAGCGCCGCCCTCGCCGATCCCGCCCTGACCCGGGTACGGGATCTGGCCGAGATTGCCACGCCGGAAAAGGACGGGTTGGACGTCACCGCGCCGCCGGCGCTGCGTCCGTTCACCGTCGCGGCGGTGGCCGCCGAGGCGCAGGCGGGCGGGGCGGGGCGACCGGTGCTGGCGGTCACCGCGACCAGCCGGGAGGCCGACGACCTGGCCGCCGCCCTCGGTGACCTGCTGCCGGCCGGCCAGGTGGCGGTCTTCCCGAGCTGGGAGACGTTGCCGCACGAGCGGCTGTCGCCCCGCTCGGACACTGTCGGGCGGCGGCTGGAGGTGCTGCGCAGGCTCGCCCATCCGGATGCCGAGTCGGCGCGCGGGGTGACCGGTGCGCTGCGGGTGGTCGTGGCCCCGGTCCGCTCCGTGCTGCAGCCTCAGCTCAAAGGGCTCGGTGACCTGGAACCCGTCCAGCTGGCACCGGGCCGGGCGGCCAGCCTGGAGGAGGTCGTCGACCGGCTGGTCTCGATGGCGTACGCACGGGTCGACCTGGTCACCAAGCGCGGTGAGTTCGCGGTTCGCGGCGGCATCCTGGACGTGTTCCCGCCGACCGACGAGCACCCGTCCCGGGTCGAGTTCTGGGGCGACGACGTCGAGGAGATCCGCACCTTCGCCGTCGCCGACCAGCGCACCATCGAAGCCGTCGACCGGCTGTGGGCACCGCCGTGCCGGGAACTGCTGCTCACCGACCCGGTACGCCAGCGGGCCGCCGAGCTGGCCAAGCAGCATCCCGAGCTGGGCGAGATCCTGGACAAGCTGGCCGAGGGCATCCCGGTCGAAGGCATGGAGTCACTGGCCCCGGCCCTGCTGGACGGCACCGACAGCATGGAGCTGCTGCTGCACTGCATGCCGGCCGGCACCCACGTACTGCTCTGCGACCCGGAGCGGATCCGTACCCGGGCCCACGATCTGGTCCGTACCTCGGCGGAGTTTCTCGAAGCCAGCTGGGCTGCGGCCGCCGTCGGAGGCCAGGCCCCGATCGACCTGGGCGCAGCAGCCTTCCGCACCCTCGCCGAGGTACGCGCGGTGGCCGCCACGCTCGACCAGCCGTGGTGGACGCTGTCCCCGTTCGGCCTGGCCGAAGCCGACACGGCGACCGACACCGACACAGCAGGCGCGCAGCCATGGGAGGACGCGCTGGCCCCGGTGAGCGTCAGCCCGGACACTGGCGACGCGGTGGCATTGGCCGCCGTCCCGGCACCGCTGTACCACGGGGAGACCGCTCGGGTCGTCGACGACCTCAAACGCTGGACCGGCGACGGCTGGTCGGTGGTGCTGGTCTTCGAGGGGCACGGGCCGGCACAGCGGTCAGTCAGCGTGCTGCGCGACGCCGGTCTCGGCGCGACGCTCGTCGAGACCCTGGCGACCGCGCCCACCCCCGGCGAGCTGGTCGTCACCTGCGGCAGCCTCGGCAACGGTTTCGTCGCCGAGCGGGCCCGGCTGACGATCGTCACCGGCGCCGACATCAGCGGCGGTCGGGGTGCGTCCACCAAGGACATGCGCAAGATGCCGAGCCGGCGGCGTAACACCATCGACCCGTTGGAGCTGCGCGCCGGCGACCACGTGGTGCACGAGCAGCACGGTATCGGCCGCTACGTCGAGCTGGTGCAGCGCAAGGTCAACGGCGCCGACCGGGAGTACCTGGTCATCGAGTACGCGCCGGCCAAGCGCGGCCAGCCCGGCGACCGGCTGTTCGTCCCGACCGACCAGCTGGACCAGCTGTCCCGCTATGTCGGCGGGGAGCAGCCGACGTTGCACAAGATGGGCGGCTCGGACTGGCAGAAGGCCAAGACCCGGGCCCGCAGGGCGGTCCGGGAGATCGCCGCCCAGCTGATCCAGCTGTACGCGGCCCGCAAGGCAGCCAAGGGGCACGCGTTCGGCCCGGACACCCCGTGGCAGCGGGAGCTGGAGGACGCCTTCCCGTACACCGAGACCCCGGACCAGCTCGCGGCGATCGACGAGGTCAAGGGCGACATGCAGCAGTCGACCCCGATGGACCGGCTGATCTGCGGCGACGTCGGCTACGGCAAGACCGAGATTGCGGTACGGGCGGCGTTCAAGGCGGTGCAGGACGGCAAGCAGGTGGCGGTGCTGGTGCCGACGACGCTGCTCGCCCAGCAGCACTTCAACACGTTCGCCGAGCGGATGGCCCAGTTCCCGGTCGAGATCCGGCAGCTGTCCCGGTTCGCCACCCCGAAGGAGACCGAGCAGACGCTGACCATGGCAGCCGAGGGCACCGCCGACATCGTCATCGGCACCCACCGGCTGCTGCAGTCGGCCACTCGCTTCAAGGCGCTCGGGTTGATCATCGTCGACGAGGAGCAGCGGTTCGGGGTGGAGCACAAGGAGCACCTGAAGTCGTTGCGCACCTCGGTCGACGTGCTGACCATGTCGGCGACGCCGATTCCGCGCACCCTGGAGATGGCGATCACCGGTATCCGGGAGATGTCGACGATCGCCACCCCACCGGAGGAGCGCCATCCGGTGCTGACCGCTGTCGGGGCGTACGACGACAAGCAGGTCGCCGCCGCGATCCACCGCGAGCTGCTCCGCGACGGCCAGGTCTTCTACCTGCACAACCGGGTCGAGTCGATCGACAAGGCTGCGCGGCGGCTGCGCGAGCTGGTGCCGGAGGCGCGGGTTGCGGTGGCGCACGGCCAGATGGGTGAGGACGCCCTGGAGAAGGTGATGGTCGGCTTCTGGGAGAAGGACTTCGACGTCCTGGTCTGCACCACGATCGTCGAGTCGGGCATCGACATCCCGAACGCGAACACATTGATAGTGGAGCGGGCCGACCTGCTCGGCCTGGCCCAGCTGCATCAGATCCGCGGCCGGGTCGGCCGGGGTCGGGAGCGGGCGTACGCCTACTTCCTTTATCCGCGCGAGAAGCCGTTGACCGAGCACGCCCACGAGCGGCTGGCGACCATCGCCCAGCACACCGAGCTGGGCGCCGGCATGTACGTGGCGATGAAGGACCTGGAGATCCGGGGCGCCGGCAATCTGCTCGGCGGTGAGCAGTCCGGCCACATCGAGGGAGTCGGGTTCGACCTGTACGTGCGGATGGTCGGCGAGGCGGTGCAGAACTTCAAGGGCGAGGCGCCCGACGACGCCGAGGCCGCCGAGGTGAAGGTCGACCTGCCGGTTGACGCGCACCTGCCGCACGACTACATCGGGGTGGAGCGGCTGCGGCTGGAGATGTACCGCAAGCTTGCCGGGGCCCGCGACGCCGCCGCGCTGCAGGAGGTCGTCGCCGAGATGACCGACCGGTACGGCGAACCACCGGCGCAGGTCGGCAACCTGGTGGCGGTGGCGAGGTTCCGGCTGCTGGCCAAGGCGTACGGGCTGACCGACGTGTCGATGCAGGGCAAGCATGTCCGGTTCGCCCCGCTGGTGCTGCCCGACTCGAAGCAGCTGCGGCTCAAGCGTTACCACCCGGACTCGGTCTACAAGTCGGCCGCCGACCAGGTCAGCGTGCCTCGGCCGACGACCCGGCGGATCGGGGGCGAGCCGCTGCGCGACCAGGCGCTGCTGGACTGGTGCGCCCAGCTGCTGCGCGACGTGCTCGGTGACCCGCCGACCACGGGTGCCGTACTGTCGACGGACAGTGCCCGGGTCGGTGCACCGGCCGGCAGGGGTGCGTGAGAGAGTGTCGTCCATGCAGCGTGTCCGTCGCCTGGCGTCGATCACCGTCATTGCCCTGGTCGGGGTCGCCGCACTGTCCGCCTGCCGGTCGCAGCCCGGGGTCGCCGCCTACGTCGGCGACGAGCAGTACACCGAGGAGCAGGTGACCAGCCTCATCGACGACATGGCCGACCAGCTCGGCGAGCAGGCCGGCCAGCAGGGTGCCCCGCTGCTGCCGACTCGGCAGCAGGTGGTCAGCGCTCTGGTGCTCGCCGACGTCTGCGCCCAGCTCGATGTGCCGGGCGGCGCGCAGCCGGTCTCCCCGCAGCAGTTGGGTCTGCCGCCCGCATCGGAGTACGGGCAGACGGCTTCGCAGGCCTGGACCTGTATCGTCGGCCTGCAGGCCGGCGGCCAGGTGCAGCCGACCCAGGAAGAGCTGTTCGACCTGGTCGAGAAGGGCCGGGCCGCCGGGGTGATCCCGGACGAGGTCACCGACGAGGAGGCCGCCGGCCAGCTCGACGGTGAGCAGTTGCGCTCCTCGCTGGCCGCCCGCGACGCGCTCGCCGACGCGGTCGCCGAACAGGACGTCACGGTCAACCCGCGGTACCGCCCACTGGAGTTCCCGGTGCTCAGCTTCCAGGCCCCTCAGGGCAACGTGATCGCGGTCGGCATCCCGCTGGGCGACGGCGACTCGGGCACGGTCTCCGAACGGCAGTGAACCCCCGGATCATCCTGCTGGTCACCTCGCCCCGGCTGCCGGCCGGGCTGCTCACCGCGCAGGCCTGGGACGTCGTACGCCGGTTTCCGGTGTTCGCCGCCGTGGACAGTGAGCTGGCCGCGGCGGTCAGCGTCGCCGGTGGCGCTGTCACTGTGCCGGCACCGAAGTCGGAGTCGGCTGAGGAGACGCTGCTGGCGGCCGCCGCCGAGCACGGTACGGCGGTGTGGCTGGCCGGTCCGGCCGGTGACGAGGACCTGGCCCGCCGGCTGGGTCTGCGGCTGGCCCGCGAGCCCGCCCTGGCCGAGCTGGAGCTGATGTACGGCTCCTGGGATCCGCCCGGCGCCCGGCTGCTCGACGCGGTCGAGGTGATCGACCGGCTCGTCTCACCGGGCGGCGATCCGTGGAAGCGGCAGCAGACCCACGACTCGCTGGCGCGGTATCTGCTGGAGGAGAGCTACGAGGCGTACGACGCGATCTCCGCCGGTGACCTGACGGCGCTGCGCGACGAGCTGGGTGACGTGCTGCTGCAGGTGGTGCTGCACGCCAGACTCGCCCAGGAGCTGCCGGACGGTGAACGCTGGGACGTCGACGACGTGGCCGGAGGCCTGGTGGCGAAGATGATCCGCCGCAACCCGCACGTCTTCGCCGGTGTCGCGGTGGCCGACGTCGATGAGATCATCGACAACTGGGAGCGGATCAAGGCCGCCGAACGGGCCGCGTCGGGTGTCGCTTCCGGGGCGGGTGGCATTCCGTCACCGATGGACGGGATCGTGCTCGCCCAGCCGGCGTTGTCACTGGCCGACAAGGTGCTGCGCCGGGCTGGACGCGCTGGGGTCGACGTACCGCTGCCGCAGCCGGACGCGGCCGACCTGGAGCCGGACGGTGCGGCGGATCCGTCGACGCGGCTCGGCGCGCAGTTGCTTGCGCTGGTCGCGCAGGCCCGAGCCGACGGCCTGGACGCCGAAGGCGCGTTACGCCGGGCGGCCCTCGCGTACGCCGCCGCCGTCCGCGCCGCGGCCGGGTGACGGCGGTCGCGTGGCGTCACCGGTCGGCACCGTCACCGGTCGTCGGCTCGGAGGCCTCCGGGCGCAGCCGGATGCCGAGCAGCTCCAGGGTCAGGAACGTGACGACGCCGAAGAAGAGCGCGATGTCGGCGACGTTGCCGATGAACCAGTCGAAGTACGCGATGAAGTCGACGACGTGGCCCTGCCCGAACGACGGCTTCCGGAACAGCCGGTCCAGCAGATGGGTGAACGCCCCACCCAGCACCAGGCCGAGCGCTGTCGCCCAGGCCCGAGAACGGGCCCGCCACGCGAACCAGGCGGTCACGCCGACACCGATCGCGGCGGCGACGGTGAAGATCCACGTGGTGTTCTCGCCGAAGGAGAAAGCGGCACCCGGGTTGTAGATCAGTTGAATGCCGAGGGCGTCGCCGATCAGCGGGGTTCGCTCGCCCCGGGTCAGCGTCGCCTCTGCCCACATCTTCGTCAACTGGTCGACGACGAGCACCGTGGCGGCGATTGCGAAGGCGAGCCACGGAGCCCGCTCGGTCCATCGCTGCCGCCGGGGCGCGCGTGCTGCCGTACCGCCGTCAGTCGGTTCGTGGATGCTCTCGTCGGTGCCGGCCCGATCGCTCATGATCGGTGATTCTCCCACCGCTGCCCGGAAGTGCACAGCCGCGTCGACAGGCTCCCCGAACCCCGCACCCTGCCCGGCAGGGTCGGAGTACGCCACTGGCTCCGCCTGCACGACTCAAGCCTAGGTGGACGGTGCAACTGGCAGGTCGGCCGATGTTGCGAACAGCTACCAAGGGCGCAGAAAGGGGATACCGTTGGGAAGAGGTTTCCGGCGGGCTTCCTGACTGCGGAGGGTTCGTGGTGTCGCAGTTGTGGTTGTGGTCCTTCGTGGTGGTCGCGCTCGGTGCCGTGCTGTACTTCGTCCGCTGGATGCGCGAGCCCAAGGGCGTCCCGGTCGCCGTGTACCTGCTCGCGATCGTCATCCTGATCTGGTCTGCCATCTGGCACGCGGTGATGGCGCTTGGCGGCGCCCTGACCACGGTCGGCGACCATGCCGTGCACTGGGGGTACTACGCCGACTGGATCGTCACCGCACCGTTGCTCGGTTACGCGCTGGTGCTGGTCGGAACGCATGCGTCGGCCGGCAGGAGGACCGACCTGGTGGCCCTCGTGGTAGTGACCAGCGTTCCCATGATCTTCTGCGGACTGGTCGGGGACCTGGCGCTCGAACCGACCACGCGGTACCTCGCCTACGGCGTCGGCGTGCTCGCGCTCGGCGCCAACTATGTCGTGATCTGGGGGCCGCTGCGCAGAGCGGCAGCCCAGCAGCCGGACCACATGCGGACTCACTTCGACCAGTTGGCCGTGCTGCTCAGCGCACTGTGGCTCGGCTTCACCCTGGTCTGGCTGGTGGGACCAGCCGGTCTAGGCGTGTTCGACGAGCCCACCACGACGGCGGTGTTCGTGGTCCTCACGGTGCTGATGAAGATCGTGTGGAGCGCGCTCGACCTGGGGCGGCTGCGGTTGTTCGCCAACCGGGATGCGCTGCACGTCGTGCATTGAGTGCCGACCGTTGGCTGCTGCGCCGGGCCGGGCGGGTCGTCGTCCCGGCGTTCGGCGTGGTGCTGCTGATCCAACTCCCGGCGCTGAGCCACCCGACATCAACGGCCGATTCCACGCTACCGTTGCTGGTGGGGCTGTTACTCGGCCTACCCCACGGTGCCGTCGACCATCTGGTGCCGGCCTGGCTGAAACCCGCCGCCGACGAATGGCGAGCACGGGCAGGTCTGCTCGTCGGGTACGTCTGCCTCGCAGTCCTCGTCTGGTGGATCTGCTACCGCGTCCCCGGCCCGGCGCTCGTCGTGTTCCTGATGGTCGCGGTCGTCCACTTCGGCACCGGCGACGAGGCGTTCCACCGGCAACGGGACGCGCGACGAACACCGCCTCGGCCGTACGCCGTGCTCGCCTACGGAGCGCCGCCGGTGCTGCTGCCGTTGACGCTCTGGCCGGACCACGTTGATCCGCTGCTGGAGAGCATCGGTGCCGGTTCGGCGTACCTGCTGAACAGCGAGGTCCGGGTGAGTGCCGTCGTGCTTGCCGGCGCGGCGGTGGTCGCCACCATGGTCGACGACCTGCGGGCTGGCCGGCGCGGTGACGCCGGATACCTCGGGCTGCTGATCGCCGTGTTCGTGCTGGTGCCGCCTGCGTGGGCGTTCGGCACCTACTTCGCGGCGGGTCACTCGGTGCGGCATGTGGCCCGGCTGCTGCTGGCCGACCCCGGCAACGCTGCCACCCTGGCCGCCGGCCGGCTCGGTCCGGCACTGTGGCGGTTCGCTGCCCAGGCGGCGGTCCCTACCGGAGCCGTACTGGCTGTCCTGGTGCCGTTCGCCGTCTCGGCCACGCCGCAGGTGGGGCTGTCCACCGGCTTCGCGGTGTTGGCCGGGCTAACCGCACCGCACGCCCTGCTGGTGCTCTGGCTCGACCGGCGCGGCGTCGACTGTCCGGCACGAGGGCTGCCGGGCCGGCAGAACTCGACCCAGCCCGATGGCGAGGCCGGCCGCGACGATCAGTACGCCGAGGCTCTGCCCGGCCGACGGTGGTTCCCGATCGAGCAGAGCGGCCGAGACGAGGGTGGCGATCGGCAGCACACCGATGAACATGCCGGCACGTTCCACTCCGAGCCGGCGCAGCCCGGTGAACCAGGCCAGGAACGCCACCACGGTCAGCATCACCGCCAGGTAGCCGAGCGCCGCCGTCTCGGCCGCCGTCGGTAGCCGCCAGCGGCTCGCCTCTCCGGCGACGAGCGCGGCCAGCGCGAACATCGGCACGGCCAAGCCGCAGCTGTACGCGGAGACCCGTACCGCCCCGAGCCGGTCCAGCAGGGCGGCGGCGAGCAGTGAGAACGCCACCTCGCCGGCGAGCGCCCCCGCGCAGGCGGTCAGCCCGACGGCATCGGCGGTGCCGGCGCCGTGGACGGTCGCCGTACCGACGACCACGATGCCGGCGGCAAGCACCAGCCGGGCTGCCGGGCGGCAGCCGCGCAGCAGCGGGCCGAGCATCGCCAGCCGGCGTACCGGCCGGCTGATCATCGAGGACGACTACGACGCCGAGTTCCGCTACGACCGGGACCCGGTCGGCTGCCTGCAAGGGCTGGCCCCGGACCTGGTGGCGTACATCGGCTCGGTCAGCAAGGCCCTGGCGCCTGGGATGCGGCTGGGCTGGTTCAGCGTACCGCCGGATCTTGGGCCGGCGGTGCTGGCCGGCAAAACAGCGGCCGACCTCGGCGGACCGGTGTCAGCCGTATCGCGTGACGGAGCGGTTGGCGAATGGCCCGAGGCCAGCCCGGTCTCCGCGTCGGTGTCGGTGGGATGGCCTAGGGTCGGTGGCATGGCGTCGTTCGTACCTCTGGCTGAACGCATCATCGACGCGCTGCTGGCCAGCGATCCGGCCCTGGCGTCGTCGGCCGGTGACCACCGCCACGACGACCGGCTGCCGGACCTGTCGGTCGACGGGGTCGCCGCGACCGCGACGATGCTGCTGGACGCCACCAACGCGCTCGCCGAGGTGGACGCGGACACACTGTCCACCCAGGAGCGGGTGGATCACGCGATCCTGTCGGCGATCGTCGACCGGCGGCTGTTCGAGCTGACCGAGGTGCGTGCCCGGGAGTGGAATCCGCTGGTCTACAACCCGGGGCCGCTGCTGCACGGGCTGATCGCCCGCCCGTTCGCGCCGGCCGCGCAGCGGCTGACCAGCCTGGCCGGGCGGCTCGGCGCCGTACCGGACGTGCTGGCCACCGCGCGCGAGACGCTGCGCGGCGTGCCGGCGATCCACGCCGAGACCGCCGCCGGCCAGTTCGCCGGCACCGCCGCGCTGGTTCGCGACCAGGTGCCGGGGCTGCTGGCCGAGGAGCCGGGGCTGCGGGACAAGGTCGAGCCGCTGGCGGCCGAGGCGGCGTTCGCGTTGGACGAGTTCGCCGGCTGGCTTCGCGACAGCCTGGACCGCGACGTCGACCGGCGGGACCCACGGCTGGGCCGGCGGCTGTGGGAGGCTCAACTGTGGCACACCCTGGACACCGAGCTGACCGCCGCCGACGTGCTGGACCGGGCCTGGGCGAATCTGGAGCGGGTAACCGGCGAGATCCGGGCGGCGGCGGCCGAGCTGACCGGTGGGCCGGCCACCGACGACACGGTACGCACCGCGTTGGCCCGGCTGGCCGCCGAGCATCCGGACGACTCGTCCATCGTGTCGCTGGCGCAGACCGCGATGCGGGAGACCACCGAGTTCGTCGCCGCCCACGATCTGGTGTCGATGGTGGACGACCGGTGCGTGATCCAGGAGATGCCGGAGTTCGCCCGGGGCGTCGCGGTGGCCTACTGCGACCCGCCCGGGGTGCTGGAGCGAGCCGACGTGCCGACGTTCTACTGCATCGCGCCGACGCCGACGGATTGGCCCGCCGAGCGGGTCGAGTCGTTCTACCGCGAGTACAACGACCACATGGTGCGTAACCTGACCGTGCACGAGGCGATGCCGGGGCACTTCCTGCAGTTGGCGCACGCTCGCCGGTTCCTCGGCACCACCCGGGCGCGGGCGGTCGGCCGGTCCGGGCCGTTCGTCGAGGGCTGGGCGGTGTACGCCGAGGAGATGATGGTCCACGCCGGGTTCGGTGGCCTGCCGGTACGGCTGCAACAGTTGAAGATGCAGCTGCGGATGACCATCAACGCGATCCTGGACCAGCTGACGCACTGCGCGGAGCTGCCGCAGGCCGAGGCGATGGCACTGATGACCGGTCGGGGCTTCCAGGAGGAGGGCGAAGCGGCCGGCAAGTGGCGTCGGGCGTTGCTGACCTCCACCCAGCTGTCCACGTACTTCGTGGGCTACGCCGAAGTGGCACAGGTGGCGGCGGCGCGGCCAGCCGGCGTACCGGCCCGGCAGTGGCACGACGCGATGCTGTCGCACGGCTCCCCGCCGCCACGGCATCTGCCGGCGCTAATGTCGATCTGACCGGCCGCCGCCCCGCTGGTGTTCGATCAGCCAGCGGGAGATCGAGTACGTTGCCGGCAGCTCGGCCGGCAGGTCGTCCAGGGCGAACCACCGGGCCTCGGCGATCTCCCGGCCGTCGACGACCGGTTCGACGTCCGGCCCGGCGCGGGCGGTGAAACCGGCGAGCACCACGCCGGGGCCGGACATCGCCCACGGCTGGCTGCCGAAGTAGTCCACCTCGTGCACGTCGAGGCCGACCTCTTCGGCGACCTCGCGGTGCACCGCCTCCTCCAGCGTCTCGCCGGCCTCGACGAACCCGGCGACCAGGGCCCAGACGGCGGTCGGCCCGTAGGTGTGCCGAACCAGCAGCAACTCGTCACCGTCGGGGCCGGGGCTGCGGGTGATCGCGGCCAACACGGCGGGGGAGAGCTGCATCGGTACGTACAGGTCGCAGCCGGGGCAGCGGCGCGCGTGCTCGCCAGGCACCTCGACCAATTCGGTGGCGCAGGCTCCGCAGAACCGGTGGGTACGCCGCCAGGTGATCACCTGCAGAGCGCGTCCGGCGAGCGCGGCGAGTGGCTCACCCAGCTCACCGGCCATCGCCGGCCAGCTCCGCCAGCCGCCGAGCTGGTCGTCGACGGCGGGCAGGCCGGCTGCCCACACCCGGGTGCCGTCCAGGCTGCCCAGCGGCACCCACTCGGTGTTGGCCGGAAGATCAGCCACCGACGGTAGTCCGCCGTCGGCGCCGACCAGCAGCCGGCGGCCGGCCACCACCAGACACGGATCGGCCGGGTCGGCGCCCCGGCCCACCCGTGCGTCGGGAACGAATCTGCTGGGCGGGGCCGGATCGCTGGGCGGGGCCGGATCGGCCACGGGCAACCCGTTACGCGGGGCCGGGTCGACGGTCGACGGACCGTGCTCCGTGGGGGAGCGTGAAGGCGGTCTCGTCGGCAGTGTCACTGTACCGGCTTATCGCGAATTCGACGGTCTGTCCATCGACCACCCCGGTGAAGCTGCCCAGCGCGCCCTCGGTGGTGACACACACGTCGAACCGGGACGCCGCCGCCCCCTGCACCTGGCTGACCTGCACACAGGTGGCGTGTCGGCCAGCGATCGTGGTGTCGTTCTGGCTCACCACGGCCGCCGGATCCAGCGCGGTGGCGTTGAGTAGCGTGATCACCACCGGTGGGGTGACCAGGCCGCCGGCGTTGGCGTCGGTGAACAGCTCCGGATCTGGTTGGGCGGACGGGGACGGCCCGCTGGTCAGGGTGCAGACCGGCGGGGAGTCATCGGTGTCACACTCGGTGGTGGTCTCGTCGGTGACGATCAGCTTGCCGCCCGGGTAGACGTACGCCGTACGGTGCGGGGTCTGCGCCTGCACGATGCTGGCACTGGCCCCGCCGACCAGCTGGTACTCGGCCGAGTAGGTCAACGCTCTGGCCCCGTCGAGTCGGGTGGCCAGCTCGTTGACCAGGTCGGCCGGCTCGATGGTCTGGCCGGCGTCGGCGATGGTCTGGCAGCCGGCGACCAGCAGCAGCGTGCCGGCGGCGGTGGCCGCTGCGCCGCGGCGGAACCGGTTCTCCGTTGCACGCATGGTGACAGGGTGACCGATCCTGTCCACCCACCGCAAACCGATTGCCATCAATGTCAGAAAATAAGATCGATGCCGGATCCGGGTGGTTCCCGACGCGTACATCCCGCGTTTCGGAAGCCTGCGCCCGCAGCGTCACCGTCGCCCGATACGCTGCCACCGGAACGGTCGGCCGCACCGTCGCGGCCTTGCGGGACTTGATCACGAGGAGCGACACAGTGGCTACCATCGAGGGAATCGTCGCCAGGGAGATTCTCGATTCGCGCGGCAATCCGACCGTCGAGGTCGAAATCGGGCTTGACGACGGCACCATCGCTCGCGCTGCGGTGCCGTCCGGCGCATCCACCGGGGCCTTCGAGGCGATCGAACTGCGTGACGGCGACGCGGACCGTTACTCCGGCAAGGGCGTCGAGCAGGCGGTGGCCAACATCGAGGAGCGCATCGTCGACCAGCTGGTCGGTTTCGAGGCGAGCGAGCAGCGGCTGATCGACCAGAAGATGCTGGATCTGGACGGCACCGCGGACAAGTCCGGGGTGGGCGCGAACGCCATTCTCGGCGTTTCCCTGGCGGTCGCGAAGGCCGCCGCGAACAGCGCCGAGCTGAGCCTCTTCCGGTACCTCGGCGGGCCGAACGCCCACCTGCTGCCGGTGCCGATGATGAACATCCTCAACGGCGGCGCACACGCCGACTCCAACGTCGACGTGCAGGAGTTCATGATCGCCCCGATCGGCGCGCCGACCTTCCGGGAAGCGTTGCGCTGCGGTGCCGAGGTCTACCACAAGCTCAAGTCGGTGCTGAAGAAGAAGGGCCTGGCCACCGGCCTCGGTGACGAGGGTGGCTTCGCCCCGGACCTGCCCACCAACGCCGCCGCGCTGGACCTGATCGCCGAGGCGGTCGGCGCCGCCGGCTACCAGCTCGGCACCGACATCGTGCTGGCGCTCGACGTCGCCGCCACCGAGTTCCACCGCGACGGCGCGTACGTCTTCGAAGGCGCCGGCAAGACCTCCGACGAGATGGTCGCCTACTACACCAAGCTGGTCGGCGAGTACCCGATCGTGTCCATCGAGGACCCGTTGGGCGAGGACGACTGGGCTGGCTGGTCAGCGATGACCGCCGCGCTCGGCGACCGGATTCAGATCGTCGGCGACGACCTGTTCGTCACCAACCCGGAGCGGATCGCCCGGGGCATCGCCGAGCAGGCGGCGAACGCCGTTCTGGTCAAGGTCAACCAGATCGGCTCGCTGACCGAGACGTTCGACGCGGTCGAGCTGGCCCACCGCAGCAACTTCCGCTGCATGATGAGCCACCGGTCCGGTGAGACCGAGGACACCACGATCGCCGACCTGGCGGTAGCCACCGGCTGCGGTCAGATCAAAACCGGCGCACCGGCCCGCTCCGAGCGGGTGGCCAAGTACAACCAGCTGCTGCGGATCGAGGAGGAGCTGGCCGACGCGGCGCGCTACGCCGGGGCCGGCGCGTTCCCGAGGTACCGTTCCGCCTAGCGTCCCGCCGGTTCGACCGGCCCGGTCCTGGTGACCGGGTCCGGTCCGACCGGTCCCGGCGCGCCGACGGTTCGACCAGCCGCCGGCGCACCCGACCGGTCCCGTACAGCCAACCGCCCGGGGAGGGGTGTGACGACGGTGCCGCAACGGCGCACACCGAGTGGTCAGGGCCCGGCCCGCCGGCCGGGACAGCCCGGCCGGTCCGGCTCGCGCGGGCCACTGCGGCTCGCCGGCCGCGACACTGGTTCCGACAGCGGCTCGCGGGCCGACCAGCGCGGCAGAGCGACCCGGTCGGCGGGTGCCGACCGGGTCGCTGCGCCCCGCTCCGCTGCGGGCCGCTCCGGTGACCCGGGTCGCCCGGCCAGCCGGCCGGCTCCCGGCCGCCGGGTGCCCGGCGGCCCGGTCAAGCGGACCACCGCGCCGCAGCCCAACCGGTTCACCGGCCGGGCGACCGTGCTGCTGGTGGTGCTGGTCGCCCTGGCGCTGGCGTACACCTATCCGGTGCGGGTCTACCTGGCCCAGCAGTCCGACATCGCCCGCATCGAGCAGGCCCAGCAGGCCCAGCGCGAGCGGATCGCCGAGCTCAACGCGCAGGCCGAGCGCTGGCAGGACCCGGACTTCATCCGGATCGAAGCGAAGCGCCGGTTCTACATGGTCTATCCGGGCGAGGTTCCGCTGCTGGTGCTGCACGATCCGGACGGCGCCGCCCGCGACTCGGGCGAGCCGGTCGAGCCGGCCGGCGAACGAGACGGCCCGGCGGGCCCGTGGTACGACACGCTCTGGTCGAGCGTGCAGGCCGCCGACGCGGAGGGCATTTCTCGGTGAGTGAACCGGTGAACGAATCGGTGAGTGAAGCAGCCGACGAACGCGATCTCGCGGCGGTCGCCGCGCAGCTCGGCCGGCCGCCGCGCGGCACCCGGACGGTCGCCCACCGTTGTCCGTGCCAACTGCCCGACGTGGTCGAGACGGTGCCCCGGCTCGCCGACGGCACGCCGTTCCCGACCCTGTTCTATCTCACCTGCCCCCGGGCGACATCGGCCTGCAGCCGGCTCGAATCGGCCGGACTGATGCGTGAGTACGCCGCCGAGCTGGCCGAGGATCCCGAGTTCGCCGCCGACTACCGGGCGGCGCACGAGGACTACCTCGCCCGGCGGGAGGCGATCGGCCATGTCCCGGAGATCGCCGGAGTGTCGGCCGGCGGCATGCCGGGCCGGGTCAAGTGCCTGCACGTCCACCTGGGTCACGCGCTCGCCGTCGGCCCCGGCGTCAACCCGATCGGCGACCGGGTGCGGAAGCTGATCGGCCCCTGGTGGGCCGGTGGCCCCTGCGTACCGCCTCGGGAGTCGGACTAGGTGACCGGCGTGACGGAACCCGGATCCGACGTCGGCCTGGTCGTCCGGCGGGCCCGGACCCGCGACGTACGGGGCATCCGCCGGCTGATCGACCTGTACAGCCCGGACCGTCGACTGCTCAGCAAGGCCACGGTCACGCTGTTCGAGGACGTCCAGGAGTTCTGGGTCGCCGAGCGGTCGGCGGACGGGGCAATCGTCGGCTGCGGCGCGCTGCACGTGATGTGGGAGGACCTGGCGGAGATCCGTACCGTCGCGGTCGACCCGCAGTGCCGGGGCCGGCGGATCGGGCACCGGATCGTGACGGAGCTGCTCGCCGTCGCGCGTCAGCTGGGTGTGGCCCGGGTGTTCGTGCTCACCTTCGAGACCAGGTTCTTCGCTAGCTTCGGGTTCGTCGAGATCGACGGGGCCCCGGTGCCGGCCCAGGTGTACGAGCAGCTGCTGCGTTCGTACGATGAGGGCGTCGCCGAGTTCCTCGGGTTGGAGCGGGTCAAGCCGAACACGCTTGGCAACACCCGGATGCTGCTGCACCTGCGCTGACGTGCGACGCACCCGGGCCCGACGGTGTCGGCCGCCGGCCCGGCAGCGGCTGCGCACCCGGTACGGTGTCCGGTGTGGCGACACGGGTGGCGGGCATCGACTGTGGCACCAACGCGGTCCGGTTGCTGATCGCGGACCTGCCGGACCTGCGGCAGCCAGCAGAATCCGGGACCGGCTCGGCCCCGGAAGCCGGCTCGCCGGCTGGGTCGGTCGCCGCGCCGCTGACCGACGTGGTCCGCCGGATGGAGATCGTCCGGCTCGGGGAAGGCGTCGACCGGACCCGCCGGCTCGCCCCGGCGGCCATCGAACGGACCCGACAGGCTCTCACCGGGTACGCCGCCGAGCTGGCCGAGCACGGTGTCGAGCGGGTTCGGATGTGCGCCACCTCGGCCAGCCGCGACGCCGGCAACGCCGACGAGTTCGTGGCGATGGTGCAGGCCACCCTCGGAGTGACCCCGGAGGTGGTGACCGGCGCCGAGGAGGCCCGGCTCACCTTCGCCGGGGCGGTCGGTGGGCTGGCCGCCACCGCGCCGGCACCGTACCTGGTGGTGGACATCGGCGGCGGGTCGAGCGAGTTTGTCGTCGGCGCCGACACGGTGCACCGGGCGGTGTCGGTGGACGTCGGCTGCGTGCGGATGACCGAGCGGCACCTGCGTGCCGATCCGCCGACCGTCGCCCAGATCGCCGCCGCCGAAGGCGACATCGCGGCGGCGGTCGACCAGGCGTTGTCGGTGGTGCTGGGGCCGGACCGGTCCGGCCCGCCGCCGACGCTGGTCGGGCTCGCCGGGTCGGTGACCACGGTGGCCGGGATCGCGCTGCGGCTGGACAGCTACCGGGCGGACCGGCTGCACCACGCCCGGATCAGCTACGACCAGGTGGCCGAGGTGACCGCCGACCTGCTGGCCATGCCGGTCGGGCAGCGGCTGCGGATCCCGGTGATGCACCCGGGCCGGGCCGACGTGATCGCCGCCGGTGCCCTGGTGCTGCGGATCGTCATGGAACGCGCCGACGTGTCGTCGGTGGTGGCCAGTGAGCACGACATTCTGGACGGGATCTGCCTGAGCTTGCGGTGACCAGCAGACGTACTGCAGCTCACCAAGAGGCGTACGCCACCCTCCGCGCGCCTTCCCCGGCCCCACGGCGCGTGTCAGGCTACCCGGACACGTGCCCCACTGCGCGCCAGCCAACGATGACTGACCGACAGGAGGACCCCCATGGGCGAGATGGTGAGCTACCGCAGCAACGGCGGGACCAGCGAGGGATACCTGGCCCTGCCACCGGCACCTGGGGAGGGCGGCGCGGCGGGCGCCGCACCTGCGGTCATCGTGATCCAGGAATGGTGGGGGCTGGTGCCGCACATCACCGCGGTCGCCGACCGGCTGGCCGAGGCGGGGTTCGTGGCCCTCGCTCCCGATCTCTACCACGGTGTACAGGCGACCGAGCCGGACGACGCCCGCCGGCTGCTGATGGGCCTGGCGATGGACCAGGCGGCCAAGGACATCGCCGGCGCCGCCGAGTACCTGGCCGGCCGGGCCGAGTCGGCGGGCGACACCGTCGGTACGGTCGGCTTCTGCGCTGGCGGCAGCCTGGCGCTCTGGTCGGCCACGCTGACCGGGCGGATCGTCGCCACCGCCGGGTTCTATCCGGCGTTGCCGTGGGAGCGGATGCGTCCCGACTGGGCGGGTTACGCCGGCAAGTCGGCGATGATCCACTGCTCGGAGCAGGACGGCACCTCCGCCGCCGACGGGATCCAGCAGGCCAAGGGCTACATCGAGGCGGCCGGCGGCGGCTGCGTGGTCTACGACTACCCTGGCACCCGGCACGCGTTCTTCAATGACGACCGGCCGGAGTCGTATGACGACGACGCGTCGACGCGTGCCTGGGCGCGGACCTTGGAGATGTTCCGGACCCGACTCGGCTGACGCCCACGGCCGGCCGGTCGCGGTCTCGCGGTGCGTCGTCCGCTGGCCGACCGACGTCGGAAGGAGCCGTGGTGACCGGTACCGCAGCCGACGTGACCAGCGCGGCCGACGTGACCAGCGCGGCGGCGCGGGTGCCGGACCTGCCGGCACTGGACCACGCGATAGCCGGCTGCCGGGCCTGCCCGAACCTCGTCGCCTGGCGGGAAGAGGTCGCCGCGACGAAGCGCGCGGCGTTTCGTGACCAGACCTACTGGGGCCGTCCGGTGCCCGGCTTCGGGCCGCCGGACGCCCGGATCGCGATACTCGGGCTGGCACCGGCTGCGCACGGCGGCAACCGCACCGGCCGAATCTTCACCGGCGACCGCTCCGGCGACGTGCTCTTCGCCGCCCTGCACCGCGCCGGACTGGCCAACCAGCCGACCAGTGTCGCCGTCGACGACGGTCTGCGGCTGTCGGACACCCGGGTGGTGGCCGCCGTCCGCTGCGCCCCGCCGGCGAACCGCCCCACCCCGACCGAACGGGACACCTGTGCGCCCTGGCTGCACCGGGAGATCGCCCTGCTGAGGCCGACGCTGCGGGTGGTGGTCGCGCTCGGCGCATTCGCCTGGGCCGCGTGGTGGCCGGCGATGAGCCGGGTGTACGGGCGACGACCGCCCACACCCAGGCCGGTGTTCGGCCATGGGGCACACTGGTCGGGCGGCGGGGCGGTGCCCGACGTGCTGGGCTGCTACCACGTCAGCCAGCAGAACACGTTCACCGGACGGCTCACTCCTGCCATGCTCGACGAGGTGTTCACCGAGGTGAATCGCCTGGCGGGGCGGACTTGACCGGGCCGAGACGACCACTGGAGGACTCGAGGGGGCACCCGCCGGCAATGGAATCCGCGGCTATCCGCAGGCTGTGGCCACTCGCCGCCGTCGCCGTACTGCTCGCGCTGACCGCAGTCGCGGCGGCGAACTCCACCCTGCCGGTCGGCCGCACCGACGCCACCGTCGAACGGGACATCCCCGCGCTGCCGGACTACCAGCAGCCGCAGACGGCGCCGACCTACCAGCCACCGCCGGACGACTTCGCCGCCGCCGACCAGCAGCAGCTTCCGTCCTGGGTTCCGTTGCTCGCCGGGGCGCTGTGCGGCCTCGTCGTGCTGGTTGTCGCCGGACTGCTGCTGTGGACCCTGCTGCGTGACGTGGTGCGGCGCCGACCCCGGTCGAGCCCGGTCGGTATCCGCCGCCGGAGCACCGCAGGGCCCGGCCCGGCCGGCACGGCCGAAGTGGTCGCCGCCGTCGACGCCGGCCTGGTCGAGCTCTCCGCCGCCGACGCCGACCCGCGCCGGGCGGTGATCGCCTGCTGGGTACGGCTGGAGCAGGCCGCTGCCGCGGCCGGCACTCCGCGTCAGATCGGCGACACCCCGACCGACCTGGTCACCCGGCTGCTCGCCGGGCACGAGATCAGCGCCGAGGTGCTGTCGGCGTTCGCGGGCGTCTACCGCGAGGCCCGCTACGCCCGGCACGACGTCGACGAGCGGACCCGGGAGCAGGCGCGGTGGGCGCTGCGCCGGCTGCGTACCGAGCTGACCGCCGCAGTCGGCCCCGGCGAAGGCGAAGGCGGGCCGGCCGGTGAGTGACCCGCAGACCAGCATCGACGACCTGCTCTACCACGACGAGGAGGCGCCGCCCCGCGAGCGTCGCGCACCCGGTCGGGTCCGGTCCTGGCTGACAGCGCTGGCGCTGGCCGCCGCCGGCACCGCTGCTGTCCTGCTCGGGCTGCGGCTGTTCGGCCTGACGGTGCCGGTCGAGGCGGTCTTCGCTGGCTGCCTCGCGCTGGTGGTGCTGCGCCGCACCGTACGGTCGGTCGCCGCCCCGCCCCCGGTCAAGCTGCGCCGGGTCGGCTCCGACCCGGAGGACGGCAGCTACGTCTTCGGTGGCGAGGACGGCCTGCGGGAGGCGGTCGGCCGGTGGGAGCGCCGGCTGCGGGCCGGTCAGGGCGACGCGGGCCGGTTCACCGAGGTGACCCTGCCGGTGCTCGGCGAGCTGGTCGACGAGCGGCTACGGCACCGGTACGGGCTGACCCGGGCCACCGACCCGCAACGGGCCCGGGAGATCTGCGGGGACGAACTGTGGAACTTCCTGAACACCCCGGCCCGGCGTAAGCCGTCGGCAAAGGACTGCGCGGTGTTCGTCAGCCAATTGGAGAAAATATGAACGACGTGGTGGCAGCCCCGACCACCGAGGTCAGCCGGCTCGCGCACGCCGTACTGGACTCGGTCGGCACCGTGCTGGTCGGCAAGCGGGACGCGCTGGAGCTGGTCCTCGCCGGCATCCTCGCCGGTGGGCACGTGCTGCTGGAGGACCTGCCCGGGCTGGGTAAGACGTTGACCGCCCGGTCGTTCGCCCAGGCGTTGGGGCTGGACTTCCGTCGGCTGCAGTTCACCCCCGACCTGCTGCCGGCCGACGTCACCGGTTCGTTCCTCTACGACCAGCGCAGCGCCGACTTCACTTTTCGGGCCGGTCCACTGTTCACCAATCTGCTGCTCGCCGACGAGATCAACCGGACACCGCCGAAGACCCAGTCGGCGCTGCTGGAGGCGATGCAGGAGAAGCAGGTGTCGGTCGAGGGGGTCACCTACCGGCTGGAGGCGCCGTTCCACGTGCTGGCGACCGCCAACCCGATCGAGTACGAGGGGACCTACCCGCTGCCCGAGGCACAGCTGGACCGGTTCCTGCTACGGGTGTCGTTCGGCTACCCCACCCACGAGGAGGAGTGGGAGGTGCTGCGTCGGCGCATCTCCCGCCGCCAGGAGGAGACCGAACTGGCCGCCGTGGTCGACGCGGCCGGGCTGCGGGCCATGCAGGCGGCGCTGGAGAACGTGGTGGTCGAGGACTCCATCGGCCGGTACATCGTGGCCCTCACCGCGGCCACCCGGGAACACCCGTCGGTCCTGGTCGGAGCGTCGCCCCGGGGTTCGCTGGCGCTGCTGCTGCTGGCCCGGGCCAAGGCGGTGCTCGCCGGCCGGGACTTCGTCGTGCCGGAGGACGTCAAGGAGGTCGCCGCCCCCGTACTGGCACACCGGATCACCCTGCGGCCGGAGATGTGGCTGCGCCGGGTGGATCCGTCCTTCGTGGTCGGCGAGGTGCTGGCGCAGACCCCGGCTCCGGCCAGCGGCGCGCTGCCCAGCTACGGCGGCGGGTTCGGCCCACCGGGCAACGCGGCGGCCGGCCGCCGCGCGGCACCGTGACCGGCGGCGGCGTGTCATGACCGCCACGCGATGGCAGCCGACCCGGGCGCTGGGCCGGGCGGTGCTGATCACCGGGCTGCTGCTGATCACCGGGGTGATCCTCGGTCGGGTCGATCTGGTCGCCCTGGCCACCCCGTTCGCCCTGGGCACCGCGTACGCGCTGCGCCGCCGGCCGGCCGCCGCACCGGTGCTGGACCTCGGGGCGGTCGACGCCAACCTCGTCGAGGGCGGCCAGGTCGGTGCCCGGGCCGCCGCCGCCAACCCGGCCGACGCCGACTACGACCTGGTGGTGGTACGCGCGTTGGTGTCGCCGTGGCTGCGCATCGACGAGGTCGGGGTGCTGGCGCCGATCTCGATCGACCCGTCACCCGGCGGCGACCAGCTGCTGGTACTCGAACGGTTGGCGGCGGCGGCCCGACCCCGTCCCAGTGGTGGAGTGCCGGACCGCCCGTTCGGTCTGGCGGTGCCGACCGGCTCGGCGGCCGGTTTCGAACTGTCCGGGGTGGCGCTGCGCTGGGGCCGGCAGCCGGTCGGGCCGGTCGCCGCGCGGGCGATCGCCTGCGACGGGCTGCTGTCCTGCCGGCCGGTGGTCGCCGAACCGGTCCGGGTGCCGGTCTACCCGGTGATCGACCCGTTCCACGCCGACGAGGCGATGCCCCGCGCCGCCGGGCTGGTCGGCGGGCACCGCTCGCGTCGGCCGGGGGAGGGCGGTGAACTGGCCGGGGTGCGCATCTTCGGCCCCGGCGACCGGCTGCGCCGCATCGACTGGCGGGTGTCGCTGCGGGCCCGACAGCTGCACGTCGCCGCGACCCTGTCCGACCGCGACGCCGAGGTGGTGCTGCTGCTGGACGTCCTCACCGAGGTCGGTCGCTCCGGTGGGGTGTCCGGCGGTGCGTCGGTGCTGGACACCACGGTCCGGGCGGCGGCCGCGATCGCGGAACACTACCTGCACCGCGGTGACCGGGTGTCGATGCTGGAGTATGGGCCGACGGCCCGCCGGCTCCGCCCGGCCACCGGTCGCCGGCAGTACCTGACGGTCCTGGAGTGGCTGCTCGACGTCGAGGTGCGGCCCACCCCGTACGAACCGTACGACCAGGTCTTCGGCCCACAGCTGCTCTCCTCGGATGCGCTGGTCGTGGTGCTGACCCCCCTGGTGGACCCGCGTTCGGCGGAGATGCTGGCCCGGATGGCCCGTTCGGGGCGGATCGTCGTCGCGGTCGACACGCTGCCCACCACGGTGGCGCCGCCGCCCCGGCAGGGCCAGTGGACCGAGGTGGCGTACCGGCTGTGGCGGCTGGACCGGGAGAACACCGTCGGACAGTTGCGTGAACACGGCGTACCGGTGGTGACCTGGGCCGGGGCTGGAAGCCTCGACCAGGTGCTGCGGGACGTGGCCCGGCTGGCGTCGGCGCCGAAGGCGGTGCTGCGATGATCACCGCGATCCGGGACCGGGTGGCGGCGGTGCGCACCGGATTCACCCGGGTCACCCTCGCGCCGGTGCTGCTGCGGGGCGTGGTAGCGGTCACCGCGCTGCTCGCGTTCGGGCTCGCGTACCCGGCCGAAGTCTTCCTCGGCCGGGCCGGCCCGGCGCTGCTCGCCGTCGCGCTACTGCCGGCGTTGGCGCCGCGCGGGCACGCGCCGACGGTGACGATCCTGGTCGGGATCGGCGGCTGGGTGCTCGCCACCACCGGTTACGGGACCCCGGTGCAGCTGTGGCGGCTGTTGGCGGTCGGCGCGCTGCTGTACCTGACCCACAGTCTCGCCGCGCTGGCCGCCGCCGTGCCGTACGACGTGGTGCTGGCTCCCGAGGTCGTGGTGCGCTGGTCCACCCGGGTGGCGGCGGTGCTGCTCGCCTCGGCGGTGCTGGTGGTGCTGCTGATCACCGCCGCCGGCCGGACCGCCGGTCAGCCGTTCCTGCTCGCGGTGCTGGCCGGCTTGGTGGTGGCGGTCGGCGCGGTCGCCCTGCTCGCCACCCTGGGCCGGCGCCGCTGACGGGCCGGCGGAGGCGTGATCGGCCGGCGCCGCTGACCGGCCGGCGTGCGGCGGCTCACACAGGCGTGCTCGGTCACATATCTGGCTTTCGAGGCGGCGTCAAGAGGCAACCGGGAGGAAGATGGGGTACGTGAACAGGCAACGGATCCTTGTCGTCGGTGCCGGGCATGTCGGTCTCTACGCCGCCCTGCGCCTGTCCCGCAAGATGCGTCGGGGCGAGGTCGAGGTGATCGTGGTCGACCCGCAGCCGCACATGACCTACCAGCCGTTCCTGCCGGAGGCGTCGGCGGGCAACATCTCACCCCGGCACTCCGTCGTGCCGCTGCGCCGGGAGCTGCGCCGCTGCCACGTGATCGCCGGGGCGGTGACCAGGATCGAGCACGCCCGCAAGGTCGCCGAGGTGCAACCCATCGTCGGGCCGCCCCGGGAGATCAGCTACGACCATGTGATCGTCGCCCCCGGTTCGGTGTCCCGCACCCTGCCGATCCCCGGTCTGCGCGAGCACGGCATCGGGTTCAAGACCATCGGCGAGGCGATCTACCTGCGCAACCACGTCCTGGAACGGCTCGACGTGGCGGCGGCCACCGCCGACGAACAGGTCCGCCGGACCGCGTTGACGTTCGTCTTCGTCGGTGGCGGCTACGCCGGTATCGAGGCGCTGGCCGAGATGGAGGACATGGCCCGGGACGCGCTGCGCTACTATCCCGAGCTGAAGCCGACGGACATGCGCTGGGTGCTGGTCGAGGCTACCCAGCGGGTGCTGCCCGAGGTCGACCGGGACATGGGCGCCTACACGGTGCAGCAGCTGGTCAAGCGGGGGATGGACATCCGGTTGGACACCCGGCTGGAGTCCTGCGTCGACGGGCTGGTGCGGCTCTCCGACGGCGACAGCTTCCCGGCCGACACGATCGTCTGGACGGCCGGGGTGAAGCCGTCGCCGATGCTCGACGCCACCGATCTGCCCCGCGACGAGCGGCGGCGGATCAGCTGCCGGCCGACGCTGCAGGTCGTCGACGGCGACCGGACGGTCGACGGCGCGTGGAGCGCCGGTGACTGCGCCGCGGTGCCGGACCTGACCGGCCCGCCCGGGGCGTACTGCTCGCCGAGCGCCCAGCACGCGGTGCGCCAGGCACGGACGATGGCCGACAACATCCTGGCGGTGGTCCGCGGTCAGCAGCCGGTCGAGTACCGGCACAAGCACGCCGGCAGCGTGGCCAGCCTCGGCCTGCACAAGGGCGTCGCCCAGGTGTACGGGATCAAGATGACCGGGCTGCCGGCCTGGTTCATGCACCGTACGTACCACATGAGCCGGATCCCGTCGCTGAACCGCAAGGTGCGGGTGATCGTCGACTGGACGCTCGCGCTGGTGCTCAAGCGTGAGGTGGTGGCGCTCGGGCAGCTGCACGACCCGCGCGAGGAGTTCCTCGGGGCGACCCCGCAGCTCGACCAGCCAGGTGCCGCGCCGGCCCGGGTCAGCTGACCGGCCAGGTCCAGGCGTCGGCCACCCGCTGGCCCGGCCCGAGCAGGTCCTCGGTGGTCTGCCGCAGCTCGGCGGCGTGCGTGGTGTCGTCCACCAGCACCACGCAGTCGGCACCCCAACGGGTCAGGTCACGACGGGCCCGGGCGCGTTCCTCGTCGGTGATCTCCGGCACGTCGCCGGTCCGGGCCACCTCGGCGAGGATCTTCGACGTCGGCAGCTTGAACGTGCCCATCGAGGCGTCGCCACCCGGGGCGTACGGGCCGATGAAGAACCCTTCCGGCATGCCGAAGTCGACCGTGGTCGCGGTGGCCCAGGCCATCGGCCACGGCTGCGGCGGGGTGGCGGGCGGCACCGGCACCAGCACGCCGCCGGACGGTACGCAGCTCCGCCAGTGGCCGCCGACGATGAACTCCGGCAGCGGGTCACGGTCCATCGCCGGCAGCGGGGCCGGCACGACCGGGAGCAGCGCCACCGCGACGACGGCCGGGACGGCCAGCCGGGCCGGTCGCCAGCCGAGCCGCAACGCCCGGTCGACGGCGAGGGTCAGGATGACGGCGATCAACGGGATCACCGCGAGGGCGAACCGCATCGGCAGCGCGCCGTCCACCACCGGCATCCCGTCGAGCAGGGCGTACGGCCCCGGGACGTCGGACTTGGCGCCGTCGACGACGATCCGTGGGCCGAGCGAGAGCCCTGCCATCAGCAGCGTCCCGGCAGCGCAGGCGACGACCACCGGCCGCCGGATCAACCAGGCGGTGGCGGCGGCCGTGACCAGCACCAGCGGCCAGCCGAGGAAGGTGTTGTACTCGGCCGGTCCGGTGGTCAGCTCGGCGGCGGCCGGCGAACCGGCCACCGACAGCTCGGACACCGCCGGCCAGCTGGCCAGATCGGCCGAGAAGTACGCCGGGTCGAACACGCCGTCGGAGACGCCCTGCGGCCCGGCGAACTGGAACCACAGCGGATACCCGAGCAGCACCACGCCGACGGCCACGGCGACCAGCATCCCGGCGACGAAGTTCGGCAGGATCCGCCACGCGTACCGGGGTCTGGTCGCGGCGAACGCCGCCGCCATGATGATCAGCGTGACCGCGGTGAGGAAGAGTACCTCCTCGCCGACGAACACCTGGACCGCGACGACCACCCCGAGCCAGCCGCCGGAGGTGACGATGCGGCGGCGGTCGGGCCGGCCGGCCGGCCCGAGGATCCGCCCGTCGGGTGTCGAGCCGGTCGGATCGGCGGCCCGCATGATCCGGATGAGCAGCCACATCATGACCGGGATCAACCACAGCGCGGTCATGTGCAGGTGGCTGTTGCTCTGCGAGACCATCCCGGGGGCGAACCCGCAGAACGCGCCGCCGGTCGCGGCGGCCAGCCGGTGCGCGCCGAGGGGCCGGGAGAACAGGAAGTAGAACGCGATCGCGCTGGCGGTCAGGTTGCCGGCTACCAGCAGCGCGAAGCTCACCGGGGCGCCGAAGAGAACGGTGACCGGGGCCATCAGGAAGCCGAGCGCGATGACCGTCGTGTTGGCCATCAGATTCACCCCGTCGGGGGCGTTCAACCGGTCACTGAGCAGGCCGAAGTCGCCGAACAGCAGCCGCGCGTCGCTGGCCAGGAACCACTCGTACAGGGTCTGGTCCTCAGGGTTGAAGGCCAGCAGGTGGGCACCGGGTGCGGGCCAGAGCCGGTGGGTCAGCACGCCGGCGAACAGGACGAAGAACAGGCACACCACGGCGTCCGCCCGGTGTCCGCGAGCCGCTGCGGCGATCCGGGACCACCGGGAGCCAGCCGTCGAGGGTGGTCCGCCGGGCCGGGGCGGAACGGGGCCGGTGTCCTGCGCTGCGGTTGCTGAGCGGCTCACGGTTCGCACCCTAGTGCTGCGGGCCGGCCGGGCTGCGTCCGGCTGGGCACGACCCGCTACCGTGACATCTGCCGCCGCGTACCGACGCGTGGCGTGTCGGCGATCGGTCCGACCGGGCGCAGCCCGGCCGACCCGCCGGCCCGGGTGGTGGAATGGCAGACACGGCTGCCTTAAAAGCGGCTGCTGAAAAGCGTGCGGGTTCGATTCCCGCCCCGGGTACCTCGGTGTCCCCTGGCGCCGTTCGAGGCCCAGTGCCACCGGCCGGAGCCGGCCCGTGACCGGCGGTCCTGCACAGTTTCGATCGAGCCGTCTACCCTTGACCTCACACCATCGTGTGACAACCCCCTGAGGGAGGCTGGACAGTGAAGACATCCAACCCGGTCCTGGCCCGGCTCGGCCAGGCGGCCGAGCGGGAGCGGGCCACCGGGTACGCCCCTGCCGGTCCCTACGGGCAGCCCGGCACCGGGCAGCCATATCCGACGCAGGCCGGTTACCCGGCCGCGCCACCGACCGTCGCGCCGATGACGGTCGACGACGTCGTCGTCAAGACCGTCACCCTGCTCGGCATCACCGGACTGTCGGCGGCGGCGGCCTGGATCCTGGTCCCCGACTCGCTGCTGTTCGGCGCCTGGATCGGCGCCGCGATCGTCGGTCTGGTGCTGGGGCTGGTCATCTCGTTCTCCCGGGTCGCGAACCCGGCGCTGGTGGTCACCTACGCCGTCGTCGAGGGTGTCTTCGTCGGCCTGGTCAGCAAGTTCTTCGAGGTGGTCGCCGGCTACCAGGGCATCGTCCTGCAGGCGGTGGTAGCCACCTTCGGCGTCTTCTTCCTGATGGCCGCCCTCTACAAGATGAAGGTCATCCGGGCCACCCCGAAGTTCACCCGTGGCCTGATCGCCGCGATGGTCGGTGTCTTCGCGGTCATGATGATCAACCTGGTGTTGTCGCTCTTCGGCGTCGACACCGGGCTGCGTAGCGGCGGTCCGGTCGCCATCATCTTCAGCCTCATCTGCATCGTGGTCGCCTCGCTGAGCTTCGTGTTGAGCTTCCACGAGGTCGAGGAGGGCGTCCGGCTCGGCCTGCCGCAGCGCTACTCCTGGACCGCGGCGTTCGGCATTCTGGTCAGCCTGATCTGGCTCTACATCGAGATCCTGCGCCTGCTCAGCTTCTTGCAGGGCGACGACTGACCGTCCGTCCGCGCCGCGCCGCACTGTCGGCGCGGCGCGGTGCGTCGTCGCCGGCACTAGACTGCGGCGGTGGCCGCAGCGCACCTGACCCGCCTGGTCGACCTCCTGGTCCGGCAGGTGGCCCACTGGGAACAGCCCCGATGGGCGGCGGGTGACGGCCACCGAGCGGACGAGTTCCACCACCTGGTGCAGTACCTTGCCGACTTGGGCGCGGCTGCCGAAGGGCGGCCGGGCCGGCAGGTACCCCGGCTGAGCCGGGACACCGCGCTGCCCGACCAGTTGCGGGTGGTCGCCGCCGACCTGATCCGGGCGGCACCTGACCTCGCGGTGCTCGAATCGGCTGCGGTTGCGGCGCAGCGGCTGCGCGGCCGGCTCGAAACGCTCTGACCCGCCACCGGCGCCACCGGCGACCGCCGCCTGACCCAGGCCGGTGCAGTCAGCGGTACGCGATGGGTCAGCGGTGCGGGGCGGTGTTCGCCGCCGCGAGTACCGCCGGTAGCAGCGCGTGCGCCCAGATCCGGTACCCGTCGGCCGACGGGTGGTAGCCGTCATGGCAGTAGGTGTTGGGGTCGGCACGGAACACCGCCCCGGTCTCGCCGGCCAGGTCGACCACCCTGGCGCCGGCGTCCCGGCCGGCGCGGGCCTGGGCCCGGGCGGTCCGCCGCCCGAGCAGCCCGGCGAGCTGACGCAGCGGCGGCGCGATGGCCGGGGCGGCGCCGAGATCCGGGCAGGTGCCGACCACCACCTCCGTCCCGGCGCCGCGTAGCCGGCGTACCGCTGCGGCGAGATGAACCGCCGACTCGCCGGGCCGACGCAACGCGGCCGCGTCGTTGGTGCCGATCAGAACGACCGCGACGTCCGGTCGTTCGCCCAGCAGCGCCCGGGCGACCTGGGTGGCCAGGTCCCGTGAGCGGGAGCCGGCCACACCGACGCTGGACAGCAGGACCCGACGCCCGGTGACCGCCAAACCGCCCTCGTGCTCGGCGAGCAGCCGGGCCAACTGGCCACCGACCGTGTCGGCCACCCGGTCCACCCCCACTCCGAGGGTCACCGAGTCGCCGAGCAGCACCAGCCGCAGCGGCGCGCCACCGGCCGGACCGAGCGCCACCCGTACGGCCAGGCCCAGCTCCGGCTGGGCGTACCGGCGGTGACGGGCCAGCACCGCCTCCCCGACCAGCAGCGCGGCGCTGCCCACCGCACCGGCGACGACCGCGGCGGCGGTGACCTGGCCCATCCGTACAGCGATGTTTCTCGACGTCACGGCGGTCACCTTCCGTCGGTACGGTTGCGGTCGCGCACGGCTCAGTCCTGCGGTCCGGCGGTGGACAGGCCCACCCGCTGATCGGAGGATACGGCCGACTTGCGGTGGTCGCCGTCCCGATCGCCGCCCGGCGGACCGAACAACCAGTTGAGCGCGGCGGTCTGCCAGGATCGGCCGGCGAACCTCGGCCGACGGCGCAGCCGGGCCCAGCGGCCGGCCGGACCGCGTTCCCGGCCGGCCACCCGGGTGCCGCGGACCTCGGTGCCGGCGTGGCGGACGGCCTCGTGGGCGGCCTTGGGTAGCGTCCGCACCTTCTCCCGGCCGGCGACGCCACCACGCGACGCGGTGCTGGCACCGAGCGCGCCGAGCGCCGCCGGCAGCAGGACGGCAGCGGCCATGGCGTACCCCTCGGCCGAGGGGTGGAACCGGTCCCAGGAGTAGAGCCGGCCCGGTTCGGCGGCGAACCGTGGACCGAGTAGGTCGCCGAGGGAAACCGTCCAGCCGCCGGCTTCGACCACCGCGACGGTCTGCGCCGCGGCGAGTTGTCGGCTCCACCGACGGGCCAGCCAGCGCAGTGGCGGTTTGATCGGCTTGATCGCGCCCAGATCCGGGCAGGTGCCGACGACCACCTCGGCCCCGGCCGCGCGCAGTTGCCGTACCGCGTCGACGAGGTGCCCGACCGCGACCTCCGGCGGGGTGCGGTGGGTGACGTCGTTGCCGCCGATCAGGATGACCGCGAGGTCCGGTCGCAGCTCCAGCGCCGCCTCTACCTGCGGGACCAGGCCGACCGACCGGGCACCTACCACCGCCAGCCGGTGTAGCCGGACCGGTCGCCGCTGCCGGCGGGAGATGCCGGTGGCCAGCAGCGCGCCAGGGGTCTCCCGGGGGCGGTGCACGCCGTAGCCGGCGGCCGACGAGTCGCCGAGCACCACCACGGTCAGCGGCGGCCCGGGCAGCCGGGAACCGTACACCCCGTCGCCGCGTGGCGGCGGTGCCTCGGCCAGCGGGATGATCCGCCGGGCCTGCTTGGCCTGCCCGTAGAGGGTGCCGGCGGTGGCCACCGCGGCCGCTGCGGCGGCACCGGCTCCGAACGCCGCCAGCCGGACGGCCCGCGTAGCCACGGTCCAGTCGGTCGGACTTGTCCCCGCGCCACCCGTGCCCATCGCGCCCCCCGACTGCGATTCGCTGCTGCCGTCGTGCTAGGTCCTTCGAGATTATCTCGGCCCGCGGTGCCGGGCTCAGCCCGATTCTGGCCAGGTCCACCGGCCTGGGGACGCGTGTCCGGCGACAGTTGCCGATCCCGGGCATCATGGAGGGCAGGGCACCACGGGTCGACGACCGGGGTACGGTCGGCGGCCAATGGGCACACACAGATCCGGCAGGCCCGGTGACGAGGAGGTGGCCGCGATGGCCAGGACACTCAAGCGGGCGGCGGCGTTCGCGGCGCTGGGGCGGGCACTGACCGCAGGCGCCCGCGGCGGTCCCTCACTGGGGCGGCGGTTGGCGGCGCTGCCCCGGATGATCCGGGCCACGCTGCGCGGCGACTACGACGGCGGCCTGCGGCTGGCGTTGATGACCGCGGCCGTGGCCTACGTCGCGTCCCCGTTCGACCTGGTGCCGGAGGCGATGCTGCTGATGCTCGGCATCGTCGACGACGCGCTCGTGGTGACCTGGCTCGCTGGCAGCGTGCTCGCCGAGACCGAACGCTTCCTGGACTGGGAGGCCCGGCGCGAGTCGGTGGTGCCCGGTCAGGTGGTCGGCTGACCGGCCGTGCACCAGTAGGCTGATCCCGACATACTCCACCGCCGGCAGCGGGCTGTTGTCGGCTGACGACCTCAACCCGACGATGGCGCCTCGCCGGCGTCAGCAGAAGGGCACAACGAGGTGCGTTACCACGACAGCGTTGTCGATCTCATCGGCGACACCCCGCTGGTGCGGCTGCGCAACGTCACCGCGGGGATCTCCGCGACGGTGCTGGCCAAGGTCGAGTACTTCAACCCGGGCGGCTCGGTGAAGGACCGGATCGCGCTACGGATGGTCGAGGCCGCCGAACAGGCCGGGCTGCTCCGTCCCGGTGGCACGATCGTCGAGCCGACCAGTGGAAACACCGGCGTCGGTCTGGCGCTGGTCGCGCAGCTGCGCGGTTACTCGTGTGTCTTCGTCTGCCCTGACAAGGTCAGCGAGGACAAGCAGAACGTGCTCCGGGCGTACGGTGCCGAGGTGGTCGTCTGCCCGACGGCGGTCGCGCCGGAGGACCCCCGCTCGTACTACCAGGTGTCCGACCGACTGGCGGCGGAGATCCCCGGCGCGTGGAAGCCGGACCAGTACGCGAACCCGGCGAATCCGCAGTCGCACTACGAAGGCACCGGGCCGGAGTTGTGGACACAGACTGTGGGGCGGATCACTTATTTCGTCGCCGGGGTGGGCACCGGAGGGACGATCTCCGGGGTGGGCCGCTACCTGAAGGAGGTGTCCGGCGGCGCGGTGCGGGTGGTCGGCGCAGACCCGGAAGGCTCGGTCTACTCCGGCGGATCGGGGCGCCCGTACCTGGTCGAAGGGGTGGGGGAGGACTTCTGGCCGCAGACCTACGACCGGTCGGTCTGTGACGAGATCGTGGAGGTCTCCGACCAGGAGTCGTTCGAGCTGACCCGCCGGCTGGCCCGGGAGGAAGGGTTGCTGGTCGGTGGCTCGTGCGGGATGGCCGTCGCGGCGGCGCTGCGGGTGGCCCGCCGGGCCCGGCCGGACGACGTGGTGGTGGTGCTGCTGCCGGACGGCGGACGTGGCTACCTGTCGAAGATCTTCAACGACGAGTGGATGGCCAGGTACGGGTTCCTGGGGGTCGAGGCGGCCGAGCCAACGGTCGGCGACGTGCTGGCGGCGAAGCCGGGCGGCCTGCCGGAGCTGGTGCACGTGCATCCGACCGAAACGATCCGCGACGCGGTCGACTACATGCGCGAGTACGGCATCTCGCAACTGCCGGTGCTCAAAGCGGAGCCGCCGGTGGTGACCGGTGAGGTGGCCGGGTCGATCGCCGAACGGGATCTGCTGGACGCGCTGTTCAGCGGCAAGGCGCAGCTGCACGACACGATCGAGGGGCACATGGCACAGCCGCTGCCCATGGTGGGCGGTGGCCAGCCGGTACGCGAGGCGGTGGCGCTGTTGGCCGGCACCGACGCCGCCCTGGTGCTGGTCGACGGCAAGCCACGTGGGGTGATCACCCGTCAGGACCTGCTGGCACATCTGGGAAAGTCCGGCCGATAGTCGCACAGTGTGTCCGGTTGATCGCTGGTAGCTGGGGTTGACTAGGGCCATGGAAGCGCTGCCCCGGCACGGCTCGCCACCGGGGCAGGCGACCATGGTGCTTCACCACTGCGGTGACCCTGGGCGCCCGCCAGCATCCCGGGGTCCCGCACCGTTGCCCGCCCACGCCGATCAACCGGCACGCCTCCGCCGGTTGAGCGCCTTCGGCCAGGCGTTTTCCCCCGGTTAGGGCGGGCAGTGCCGGGCGAGAGTGCGGGGCTGGACGGAACCCCCGCAGCAGCGGTCCCGTACTCTCGCCCGGCCGTCAGCCCGGTGCGCGGCGCTGCTGGCAGCCCGGTGGCGCTCAGCCCTGTGCTGCGGCCGGTGCCGCCGGCTCAGCTGCGGCGACCGTGAGGTCGCGCGCGTAGCGCAGCTGCGGAGTCGGCACCGGCCCGAGCCAGCCGTTCCGGCCAACCCCGTCCGGGCGCCAGCCCCCCGCTTCGTAGAAGTCTCGGGCCCGGTGGTTGGCCGCGTACACCCAGAGCACCGCCCGACGGCACCGGCGCTCGCGCATCGTGTCGAGCGCGTCGCGGATCAACACCCGGCCGACGCCGCGGCCCTGGTGCCCGGGATCGACGTGGATTGCGTACAGTTCACCGGTGGCCGGCTCGCCGTCCTCGTGCGGGCCGACGTAGGTGAACCCGATCAGCAGCCCCTGGTGTTCGGCGACGGTCAGGCGGTGCGTGTCACGTTCGTAGCTCCACCGCTCGACCCACCACCGCGCCGTGACGTCGGCGCCGTAGGTCTCCAGCGCGGCGTCCGGCACGATGCCCTGGTACGCACTGAGCCGGGACCGGTGGTGCAGATGACCGACCGGGGCGATGTCGTCGAGGATGGCCGTGCGCAGGGTGACCGCCACCCGGCCGAGCCTACCGGCATGAAACGACCCCCGGGGCTTCCGCGTCTTCGACGCGGGCCGGCTGGACTGGGCCGGCACCCCCGGGGGTCGGGTGGCTGTCGTGGATTCGCCGCACCGCTGCCACACGGTCTCGACGATCGGAGCTGTCAAGGACAGCGGCTAGCGGGCAGCCACCTCACGAGTCCTATAGCTATACAACGCTGGACCACCTCCTTTCCCGTGTACGGCCACGCTAGCCGGCCGCTACGGCCGCCGGCAACGATTTTTCCGCCGACCGGGGCGGCGACGTGGACCGCTTGGCCGGGGCGGCGACGTGGACCGCTTGGCCGGGGCGGCGGCGTGGACTGTCGGCGCGGCTCGCAGGCCAGTCTGGTCGGTGGAGCCGGCGGTCGGTCGCACCCGGCTGGCCCATCATCCGAAGGTGACGAATGGTTACCTTGCCCTTACTTTGAGTGGTTAATGACAATGATTGATTATGGTCTTAGTCTCGTCTGGCCTCGGGTATCGCGCCACTGGAGATCGGATGAAGTCTGCTCGGACTTGTCCAGCACGGCCGACATCTGCCATCGTCTTTTCCGGGTGGTGTACCTGCCCCTAGAACGTTGGTGTACGTAGTGGCCTGTCGCTGGCATGCTGGTCGATGGGCCGCGAGGTCGGCGGGCTGTTACGCCGAATCGGTGTAGGTTCGGTCCAACGCGTCCACGCGCCATCCCCGCGGCCTCTGGTCAAGAGCGTCAGGGGCAGTCGAAGGTCAGGAAAGCGCGGCTGAGTTTTCAGCAGGTCTTCAATACAGGTGGGCAGGCGGAATATGAGAGACACGGGTGAGACCCTGAGGAAGGCCCGGGAATCCGCTGGTGTCAGCCTGGCGAAAATGGCCGCGCTGAGCCACTTCAGCAAGGGTCATCTGTCGAACGTCGAGGCCGGGCGGCGGACAGCGACGGCCGATGTGGTGACCGCCTACGAACAGGTCTTGGGGGACCATATGCAACGTCGGGGCCTGATCACCGGGCTCGCCGCCGCAGTGGTGGCACCGGCAGCCGTCTCCGAACTCATCCACCGCGGCTTCACGGCTGCGCTCGGTGACCCGGCGGCCGAGGACCAATGGCAGGAACGGGCCGCCAACCTCGGCCGGGACTACATGTCGGTCGGCGCCGGTGAGCTGCAGGACCGGATCGCCAGCGACCTCGTCGTGCTGCAACAGCAACTCGGCACTCCGGTGATGTGGGGGCTGGCCGCCCGTTTCCTCAGCGTCTACGGCAAGACCACCGGGATGGCGCAGGAAGCAGTCCGGTGGTACCGGCTTGCCGCGGTCAGCGCTGATCGCAGCGGCGACCGGACCGTGCAAGTCTGGGTCCGGGGCCGCGCCGCGCTGGCCCTCGGCTACGAGGGCGCTGCCCTCACGGTCGCGCAGGACCTGGCCGATCAGGCCCTCGCGCTGACTGACCGACCATCGCTCGGGCGGCTCAACGCGTTGATGGCCAAGGCGCACGTCGCCGGTGTCCGTGGCGACCGGATCAGCGCATTGGCACACCTGGACGAGGCCCGCCGGGTCTTCGACCAGACCGGTTCCGCCGAGCAGATCTCCGACTTCGCCGTGCCCGAGTGGCGGATGGCGATCTTCACCAGCATGCTGCTCGCCCGCCTCGGCGACCCGGCCGCGGTCGACGCCCAGGAGTGGGCGGACCGGACCCGGCCAACCAGCCTGGCCCGGTTCGCCACCCACATCGAGCTGCACCGTGGGCTGATGCTGGTCAAGTCGGGCGACCGCGTCGAAGGGCTGCGGCACGCCCGATCGGCACTGGCGAGTCTGCCACCGGCCAAGCACAGCCAGTCGCTGCGGTTGATGCTGCGGGAGGTGGAGCGGGCCGCCGCCTGATCCGGCGACGGCCGGCTCCGGTTCAGAATCTGCGACGACGGCTTTGTCAGTCGCCGCTGCGGGCGACGCCCACCGGGCAGGTCATCCCGTTCGGCCCGTGGTTGCAGTAGCCGCCGGGATTCTTGTGCAGGTACTGCTGGTGGTGATCCTCAGCGTAGTAGTACTCGCCGAGTGGCCGGATCTCGGTGGTGATCCCGTCCCGGCCGGCCGCGGCCACCACCGGAGCGAACGCCGTCCGGGAATCGGCGGCCTCGGTCGCCTGCTCGGCGTCGGTGGTGTAGATCGTCGACCGGTACTGCGTACCGACGTCGTTGCCCTGGCGCATGCCCTGCGTCGGGTCGTGGTTCTCCCAGAACACCTTCAGCAGGTCGGCGTAGCCGATCCGGGCCGGGTCGTAAACCACCTGAACGACCTCGGCGTGCCCCGTCCCGCCGGAACACACCTCCTCGTACGTGGGGTTCGGCGTCTCGCCGCCGGCATACCCGACCGAGGTCGACACGACCCCGGGCAGTCGCCAGAACAGCCGTTCGGCCCCCCAGAAGCAGCCCATCCCGAAGACCGCCACCCGGGTACCGGCCGGCCACGGGCCGGTCAGCGGCGTACCGAGCACCGCGTGCCGGTCCGCCACCGGCATCGGCCGGTCCCGGCCGGGCAGGGCCTGCCCCGGTTCGGGCAGATTCGCTTTCATCGGTCGCAGGAACACCGTGCGACTCCTCTCGTTCGTGGCCTCTCGGACAACACCGGTGGGAACCGGCTCGTTCCCGCCGGGGTACCCGCAGGTCGGGTGGGCATCCGTCCCACCGGCGGTGGCGCCCGGAGCGATGGCCTAGCCTCGTGCCATGACATACGGGTTCGACACGGTCGCCATCCACGCCGGGCAGGAGCCGGAGGCCCGGACCGGGGCGGTCGTGCCGCCGATCTACCAGACCAGCACGTACGCTCAGGACGAGGTGGGCGCCCCCCGGGCCGGCTACGAGTACAGCCGGTCGGCCAACCCGACCCGGGACGCGCTGCAGGAATGCCTGGCCGCGATCGAGGGAGGCCGGGCCGGGCTCGCCTTCGCCAGCGGTCTGGCGGCTGAGGACACGCTGCTGCGTACCGTCTGCCGGCCCGGCGACCACGTGATCATCCCGGACGACGCGTACGGCGGCACGTTCCGCCTGTTCGCCAAGGTCGCCGAACGCTGGGGACTGGCCTGGACCGCCGCGCGGATCTCCGACGTCGACGCGGTCCGGGCTGCGGTACAACCCGGCCGTACCCGGATGATCTGGGTGGAAACCCCGACGAACCCGCTGCTCGGCATCGCCGACATCGCCGGGCTGGCCGCCCTGGCCCGCGACGTCGCGGCGCGGCTCGTGGTGGACAACACCTTCGCCTCGCCGTACCTGCAGCAGCCGCTGGCGCTCGGCGCCGACGTGGTGGTCCACTCCACCACCAAGTATCTCGGTGGACACTCCGACGTGGTCGGTGGCGCGCTGGTCACCGACGATCCGGAACTCGCCGCCGAGCTGGCCTTCCACCAGAACGCCACGGGCGCGGTGAACGGGCCTTTCGACGCCTGGCTCACCCTGCGCGGGATCAAGACCCTGGGCGTACGGATGGAGCGGCACTGCGACAACGCCGAACGGGTCGTCGAATTCCTCGGCCAGCACCCGGCGGTACGCCAGGTGCTCTACCCCGGACACCGCGACCACCCCGGCCACGAGACGGCGGCCAAGCAGATGCGCCGGTTCGGTGGGATGGTCTCGTTCCGGGTGGCCGGTGGTGAGGCGGAAGCGGTGCGGATCTGCAACCGGGCCCGACTGTTCGTCCTCGCCGAATCGCTCGGCGGGGTCGAATCGTTGATCGAACATCCTGGACGGATGACCCACGCGAGCGCCGCCGGCTCGCCTCTTGAAGTCCCCGGCGATCTCGTGCGACTGTCTGTCGGAATCGAAACCGTGGACGACCTGCTGGCCGACCTGGATCAGGCGCTCGGCTGAGGATCCGTCGGCGAGATCCGACGGGCGGGCCCACTGCGGGCCGGCCCGACACCCGGGCGGGTCCGGCGACGGGTCCGCACAGCGACGCGAACCGCGTACCGGCTGCCTGGAGGTGCCGTGCACGACATCGTACCGACCTGGGTCGGGACCACCGCCCGGCAGATCGCCCGGGCCGTACGCCGGGGAGACACCTCGGCGACCCGGGTCGTTGCCGACCATCTCGACCACATCGCCCGAGCCGACCCGGAGCTGTCCGCCTTCCGAGCGGTCCGTGGCGGCGAGGCCATCGTCGAAGCGGAAAAGGTCGACGAGCAGGAGGACCTGGCGAACCTGCCGCTGGCCGGGGTGCCGGTGGCGATCAAGGAGAACACCCCGGTCGCCGGGCTGCCGACCTGGCGCGGATCGGCCGCCGCGCGGACCGCGGTCGCCGAACACGACCACGAGATCGTCCGCCGGATGCGCGGTGCCGGCGCGGTCGTCGTCGGGGTGACCCGGATGCCGGAGCTCGGTCTCTGGGCGACCACCGACGACGCCACAGCGACCAGCCGCAACCCCTGGCAGCTGTCGCGTACCCCGGGCGGTTCCTCCGGTGGCGCGGCGGCCGCGGTGGCCAGCGGCATGGTGCCGATCGCACACGGCAACGACGGATTCGGCTCGATCCGGATCCCGGCTGCCTGCTGCGGCCTGCTCGGGCTCAAACCAGGCCGCGACGTGGTTCCGCGACAGCTCGGCACCGAGGACTGGTTCGGCCTCACCGAGCACGGCATCCTGACGACCTGTGTGGCGGACGCCGCGACCGGCTTCGCGGTGCTCGCTGGCCGGCGGCCGGAGAAGCTGGTCCAGCCGGGCCGGCTGCGGGTGGCGGTCTCGCTCACCTCGCCGGTGGCCGGGCTGCGGGCAGACGCGGCCAACCGGGACGCGGTGGCGGCGACGTCGCGCCGGCTCACCGAGGCCGGGCACGACGTGGTCGGCACCGAGCTGCACTATCCGGCCTCGCTGGGGCTGCGGGGACTGTCCACCTGGTTCGCCGCCGCAGCCGAGGACGTCGCCGCCGGCCGGGCCGGCGGCCGGGACCTGCAGCCACGGACCCGTCGGCACGTCGCGCTCGGCCGGTGGGCACAACGGCGCGGGTACGTCCGGGAAGCCGACCGCACCGCCTGGCGGGACCGGATGACCGGGTTCTTCACCGACCAGCGCGCCGACGTGCTGCTGACGCCGGCGCTGGCCGGCACCCCGCCGGCCGCGACCGGCTGGGCGCGCCGGTCGTGGGCGGCGAACATGTGGAGCTGTGTTCGGTACGCCCCGTACGCCGCGCCGTGGAACATGGCCGGACTGCCCGCGTTGGTGGCGCCGGCCGGGCTGCGCCCGGACGGCCTGCCGGTCGGGGTCCAGCTGGTCGGGCCGCCCGGCTCGGAGCTGCTGCTGCTCGCGGTGGCCGGCCAGCTGGAGATGATGGCATCGTGGCCCCGCCACGCCCCGTCGTGGCCGAGAGTGGACAGCCCGGTATGACGGAACTGGTCGGACTGCCGGCCGTCCTCGCCGCCCGGGACGTCCTGTCGGACGTGGTACGGGTGACTCCGCTGGAGCCGTCCCGCCCGTTGACCGCACTGCTCGGCGGGCCGGTCTGGTTGAAGTGCGAGAACCTGCAGCGGGCCGGCTCCTACAAGGTACGGGGCGCGTACCTGCGAATCTCCCGGCTGACCGAGCAGCAGCGGCGGCGCGGGGTGGTCGCGGCCAGCGCCGGCAACCATGCCCAGGGCGTGGCACTCGCCGCCGGACTGCTGGACATCGGCGCGACGGTGTTCATGCCGACCGGCGCGCCGCTGCCGAAGGTCGCCGCGACCAGAGGGTACGGTGCCGAGGTCGAGTTCGCCGGCACCACCGTGGACGAGGCGCTGGAGGCGGCCCGGGAGTTCGCCGACCGGACCGGTGCGGTGCTCATCCACCCGTTCGACCATCCGGACGTCATCGCCGGTCAGGGCACCGTGGCGCTGGAGATCCTGGAGCAGTGCCCGGAGGTCACCACCATCGTCACTTCGGTGGGTGGCGGCGGGTTGATCTCCGGGATCGCGGTGGCGGTCAAGGCACTGCGCCCGGACGTACGAGTGATCGGGGTGCAGGCGGACAGTGCGGCCGCGTACCCGCCGTCGCTGGCCGCCGGTGCCCCGGTGCGGTTGGCCGACTACCGTACGATCGCCGACGGTATCGCCGTGGGACGCCCCGGTGACCTGACGTTCGCGCACGTCAGCAAGTTGGTCGACGAGATCGTGACGGTCTCCGAGGAGGACCTGTCGCGGGCGCTGCTGATGTTGCTGGAGCGGGGCAAGCAGGTGGTCGAACCGGCCGGCTCGGCTGCGGTGGCGGCGCTGTTGTCCGGCGCGGTGCGGCCGGCCACCCCGACGGTCGCGGTACTCTCCGGCGGCAACATCGACCCGTTGCTGCTGTTGCGGGTGATCGAGTACGGCCTGGCCGCCGCCGGCCGGTACCTGCGGTTCACCGTACGGTGCGGCGACCGGCCCGGCGAGCTGGCCGCGCTGCTGGCACTGATCGCCGAGCAGCGGGCGAACGTGGTCGACGTTGATCATCAGCGGCGCAACCCGCACCTGCGGCTGGGTGAGGTCCAGGTCGGCCTGTCGGTAGAGACCCGCGGCCCGGAGCACTCGACCGAGCTGGTCGAGGTGCTCCGTGATCGCGGGTACCAGGTAACGTTCGCCGCGACGGACTGACTGACCCGTCTCCGCTGACGGACCTACCGCCGCTGCCGGACCCACCGCCGCTGTGGCGGCCGCGGACTCAGCCGGCGAAGGGCTCGAACTTGTCGACAGTGACCTTGATGTCCGCGCCGCTCGGCGCGGTGTAGGTCACCGTCTGACCCTGTCGGCTGCCCAGGATGGCCTGGCCGAGCGCGGACTCCGGGCTGTAGACGGTCAGCTCGGTCGTCGAGGAGATCTCCCGGGAGCCGAGCAGGAAGGTCTCGGTGTCGGCGGGGTCGTCGTCAAAGTGGATCGTGACGACCGTGCCGGGCGCGACGCTGTCCGCGTCCGGTGCCTCGCCGACCTTGGCGGTACGCAGCAGCTCCTGCAGGTAGCGGATCCGGGCCTCCTGCTTGCCCTGCTCCTCGCGGGCGGCATGGTAGCCGCCGTTCTCCCGCAGGTCGCCTTCCTCCCGACGGGCATTGATCTCGGCGGCCATCGCCGTCCGTCCGGCGATCAGCTCGTTGAGCTCGGCCTGGAGCCGGTCGTAAGCGTCCTGGGACAGCCAGGTGGTGGGCGCCTCGCGGTCGGTCGTGGACACAGACGATCTCCTTGTGGGCTTGCGGGCGGTCGAGGTCGAACTACCAACGTACCAGCGATCCGCACCGAGGTGCCGGGGTTGCAACGGCCCGGGTGTGCCGGCCGCCGGATCGCCACCCGCCTCGGCGGGTGTGGCGAGGGTCACGGTCGGCTGGTCAGTCGATGGGTCGGCAACGTGGCACCTCGCCCAGGAACGCGACCCGTTCGGTGGCCAGCCGGTACGTGGTGCGGACGTGTCGTTCGCCCGGCTCGGCCCGGACGGTCACCTCGGACCGGCCCACCTCCGCCCCGTCCCGCGACCGGGCCCTGACCAGGCAGGTCGTCGCACCGCCGGGGGGCACCGTGACGGCGAAGTCGATGGTGATCCCGTCCTCGGTGGCCTCGGTGTAGGTGATCACCTCGGGCTGGTGCAGCGGGTCGCCGTAGAGCGTGTAGAGCCGGCCGGCGATCGCCGTCCCGACCAGCACCGCCACCGCTGTGAGCAGCGCGACGAGCCACGGCCGGCGCGCTCGGGGCGCGCGTCGGCGTCCGTACCGCCCGGGTGGGAACATGACGGCGGTCGGTGCGGTTGTGGCGGACGTGTCGGTCACCCGGGACGGAACTCCTTGGCGGACGTGTCGGTGGGGTCGGCGAGAATGGTCGACGGGCCCCATTGTCGCAGCCGGGCCCGGACGCCGCCGGCAGGGGATGTCAGGCACGGGATGAGGGAGCGTTTTCGTTGGCTGAGCAACTGCGTCTGATGGCGGTGCACGCCCATCCTGACGACGAGTCCAGCAAGGGTGCCGCGACGATGGCCCGGTACGTCGCGGAAGGTGCCCAGGTGCTGGTGGTGACCTGCACCGGCGGGGAGCGGGGCAGTGTGCTGAACCCGAAACTCGACCGGCCGGACGTGTGGGAGAACATCGCCGAGATCCGCCGGGCCGAGATGGACGCCGCCCGGGCGATCCTCGGCGTCGAGCAGGCCTGGTTGGGCTTTGTCGACTCGGGTCTGCCCGAGGGCGATCCGCTGCCGCCGCTACCGGACGGGTGTTTCGCCCTGGAGCCGCTGGAGGAGGCGGCCGGGCCGTTGGTGCGGTTGATGCGGGAGTTCCGTCCGCACGTGGTGACCACCTACGACGAGGACGGCGGTTACCCGCACCCGGACCACATCATGTGCAACCGGGTGAGCGTCGCCGCGTTCGAGGCGGCCGGTGACCCGGCCCGCTACCCGGGTGTCGGTGGTGAGCCGTGGCAGCCGTTGAAGCTGTACTACTGCATGAGCTTCACCAGGGCGCGAATTCTCGCGCTGCACGAGGGGATGCTCGCGATCGGTCGGGAGTCGCCGTACCAGGAGTGGATGGACCGGTGGGAGGAGCGCCCGGACAAGGGCGACCGGATCACCACCCGGGTCGACTGCGCCGACTACTTCCCGGTCCGCGACGACGCGCTGCGCGCGCATGCCACCCAGGTCGATCCGGACGGCTTCTGGTTCCAGGTGCCGATGGAGGTGCAGCGGCAGGCCTGGCCGACCGAGGATTTCGAGTTGGTCCGGTCGTTCGTCGATAGCCCGAAGCCGGAATCCGACCTGTTCGCCGGGATTCGCGAGGGGCTCGGTCACTCCTGATCCGCCGGGCGTACCGTGTAGTCGACGTCAGCGACGCAGAGGGGTCCGATCGTGCTGAGTGCTGTCCATGTCCTGGCGGTGAACAACTTCGGGGACACCCGCAGCGGTGGTCTGGCCGGGCCGATGGGGCTGTTCCTGCTCCTGGTGCTCGCCGCCGCGACGGTGTTCCTGATCAGGAACATGAACGCCCGGCTGCGTCGGCTGCCCCAGCGGTTCGACGATGCGGAGCCGGGCGGCGGGTCGGCGGCGGCCGAACGCAATGTCCTTGATCCGACAGAAGGCGACTCGCGTCCCGGATCCCCTTTGTAAGCGCTTACATCCGCTCTCACCAGGGACTTTTCTCCCCTCCAGCGGGCCTCCGCCGGTAAACCGGCCCAGTGGCCCCTGTTGCCGGAATCGGCTTTGGCTTAGCCTTCCGCCGGGGACCTTCAGTTCCTCCGACCGCGCGCGGAAAGGGGCGACCATGGATCGCACAGGTGTCGTCCCTGGTCGTACCGAACGGACGCGAGGGATGCTCATCATGGTCGGTCGTCCGCGTCGGGCGTCGGTCCACGGCCCGGCGGTCACCGGGAGTGACCCGTGACGCCGGCGCGGCCGGAACCGGCTGCGACCGCGCGCCAGGCGACGACCGAAACCCTGGACGGCGGGGGCCACTGGCGGCTGCCCGTCTTCACCGTCGCCGTCCTGGTGGCGGCCGTCGCCACCATCGCCATCGGGCTGCTCACCGGGTCGGCCCCGCAGACGTCGGCGCTCCCGCCCCCGGCCGGATTCGCGATCGTCGCGGCGCTGCTCGGCGTCGCGCAACTCGCCCGACTGCGGTTCCGCATCGGGACCGGCACGGTCAGCTTCACCTGGGGCGAGGCCGCCCTCATCGTCGGGCTCTACGTCCTCCCGGCCGGCTGGCTGCCGGCCGCCGCCGCAGTCGGCGTGGGCGTCGCCTGGACCCTGCTGTCGATCTTCTCCGAGCCCCGTACCGTGCCGGAGATCCTCCGGGTCACCGCGTCGTTGACTGTCGCGGTCGCGGCGGCCGGCGTCACCGCCCGGGCCGTCGCCGACCCGTACGCCCAGCAGCTCACCCCACTGCTCGCCGCCGCCATGCTTCTCGGCGGGCTGGTCTATCTGCTGATCACCGCCGCCCTCGCCACGGTCGCCCTGTCACTGCGGCACGGTCGGCCGTTCGGTGCCACCCTGCTGCACGCGCTGCGCAACAAGCTGCTGATGTTCGTCGGCAACGTCCTGGTCGGGCTGGTCACGGTCGGGATGCTCGGCCACGATCCGCGTTGGCTACTGCTGCTGCCCCCGGTGCTGTGGCTGCTGCAGCAGACCTACGGCCACCGGTTGCGGATCGAGGACGAGCGTCGGGCCTGGCAGGAGTTCGCCCGGGCGACCCGGGCGCTCAACAAGCTCGACGAGCCGGCCGTCGTCGGCGCCGGAGTCGAAGGCGGGCTGGCCCTGTTCGGTGCCGAGCGGGTCGAGATCGACGTGCGGCAGGTCGACGGCAGGCTGTGGCGCTACGTCGGCGACGCCGACGGCGGGATGCGCCGGTCGGAACCGCCGGCCGATCCCGTCGACCCCGTCGCGGCGGCTGAGGACGTCGCGGACGACGCCACCGACCAGATGCTCGTCCACCCGCTCACGGTCGGCCGGACCGGCGTCGGTGAGCTGCGGATCCACCTGCCGGGCAGCACCATGCCGAGGTCCCGGGACCGCAACGCGCTCTCCGCCTTCGGTGACGCGCTCGCCGCCGCCCTGCACGACGCGGCCACCGAGCGGGCACTGCGCCACCTCACCGACCGGACCATGCACCGGTCCATGCACGATCCGGTGACCGAGCTGCTCAACCGGGCGGCGCTGCTCACCAAGGGGGACGCCGCACTGCACCGGCTGGAGCACGATCATCCGGTCGCTCTGCTGCTGCTCGACATCAAGGGCTTCAGAGAGGTCAACGACACCCTGGGCAATGCTGCCGGTGACGAGCTGCTGCAGTCCGCCGCCCGGCGGCTCAGCGACCGAGTCCGCCCCGGCGAACTGCTCGGCCGACTCGGCAACGACGAGTTCGCCCTGCTCCTGACCTCGCTGAGCCCGGCGGCGGCCGGTTGCGTCGAGCGGACCTCGCCGACCGGGGTGGCGATGCGCCGGGCCCGCGAGATCACCGCGATGCTGGCCGAGCCGACCGACGTCGCCGGCGTGCGGATGTCGGTCGAAGGCGCACTCGGCGTGGTGGTCGCCGGTGCCGGCACCGCCGACATGAACGAACTGCTCCGCCGGGCGAACATCGCGATGAGCCAGGCGAAGGCGATCGGCGGTAGCGTCGCCGGCTACGACAGCGCGAAGGACGCCGCCAATACCGACCAGTTGGCACTACTGGCCGAACTGCGCGCCGCGCTGGACGTCGACGACCAGCTCGAACTGGCCCTGCAACCGGCGGTCGACCTCGCCACCGGCGGGCCGACCGGGGTGGAGGCGCTGATCCGGTGGCGGCATCCGCGGCGCGGCCGGCTCACCCCGGTCCACTTCGTCAGAGCGGTCGAGGGCAGTGAACTGCTCGCCCCGTTCACCCGGTACGTCGTCGACCGGGCGTTGTCGGCCGCCGCCGAGTGGGCGGCGCACGGCATCGACGTACCGATCTCGGTCAACATCTCGGCCCGGAGCCTGCTCGACCCGCAGTTGCCGGCCGAGATCGGCGAGCTGCTGCGCCGCCACCAGGTCCCGGCCCACCGGTTGGTGCTGGAAATCACCGAGACGGTGGTGATGAGCGAGTTGGAGATCATCGACGAGGTGCTGGCCAGCCTCCGGGAGATGGGCGTCCAGCTCGCCGTCGACGACTTCGGCACGGGGTTCTCCTCACTGGCCTTCCTGACCCGGGTCACCGTCGACGAGTTGAAGGTCGACCGGTCCTTCGTGGTCCGGATGGCCGACTCGCCACGCGACGCCGCCATCGTGCGACACACCGTCCGGCTGGGCCGGGAAATGGGCCTGCGGGTGGTCGCCGAGGGGGTGGAGACCGCCGACCAGCGGGCCACCCTGGCCGCCCTCGGCTGCGCCGCCGCCCAGGGCTACCACTTCTTCAAGCCGATGCCCGCCGACAAGGTGCTCGCGGTGCTCCGGTCCCTGGCGGACTCCGCGCAGGCGCAGATCTATCCGCTGCGCGCGGACGGTGCGTCGTGACCGGCGGGCCCAGCGGCGCTGTCCGGGACTGGCTGGTCTTCGACTACGGCCAGGTCATCTCGCTGCCGCAGCCGTCGGCCGCGGTGGCCGCCATGGCCCAGCTGGCCGGCCTGCCGCAGGCCACCTTCGACGAGGGGTACTGGCGGCACCGGGACGCCTACGACGCCGGCTGGCCGGCCGACCGCTACTGGAGCCACGTGGTCGGTCGGCCGCTGTCCGCCGACGATCCGCTCGTGGCCGAACTGGACCGGGCCGACATCGCCAGCTGGTCGCAGCTGAATCCGCGTACCGTCGAACTCGTCACCGGCCTTGCCGCCGACGGGCACGGCTTGGCGCTGCTGTCCAACGCCCCCGAGTCCATCGCCACGGCGATCGACTCGGCCGACTGGGCGGCGGTGTTCCACCACCGGCTGTTCAGCTGCCGGCTGGCGTTGACCAAACCCGATCCGGCGATCTTCGCGGCACTGCTGCACCGGCTCGGCGCGCCTGCCGACCGGGTCACCTTCGTCGACGACCGCCCGGAGAACGTCCGGGCCGCCGCCGAGGCGGGCCTCACCGCGCTGCGATACCCGGACGTTCCGGTGCCGACCCGGCGGTGAGCCGCCCACCGACTGGCTATGGTCGGAACGTGCGACCCCACACCGTCGGAGTCGTGCCACGACCCCGAGGAGCGACCCAGCGTGAACCGGCTCGGTGAGGCGACCAGCCCGTACCTGCAACAGCATGCCGACAACCCGGTCGACTGGTGGCCGTGGTGCCCGGAGGCGTTCGACGAGGCCCGCCGCCGGGACGTGCCGGTGCTGATCTCGGTCGGGTACGCGGCCTGCCACTGGTGCCACGTGATGGCGCACGAGTCGTTCGAGGACGACGCGGTCGGGCAGCTGATCAACGACAGTTTCGTCGCGATCAAAGTGGACCGGGAGGAACGCCCCGACGTGGACGCGGTCTACCTGGCCGCGACCCAGGCGATGACCGGTCAGGGCGGCTGGCCGATGACCGTGTTCGCCACCGCCGACGGCACCCCGTTCTTCTGCGGGACCTACTTCCCGCAGGCGAACTTCGTCCGGCTGCTCCACTCGGTCGGTGCCGCCTGGCGCGACCAGCGCGACGCCGTGCTGCGCCAGGGGGCCGCGGTAGCCGAGGCGGTCGGCGGCGCGCAGGCGGTCGGCGGGGCGACCACGCCGTTGACCGCCGACCTGCTCGACGCCGCCGCGGCGACGCTGGGCAAGGAGTACGACCCGACGCACGGCGGGTTCGGCGGGGCACCGAAGTTCCCCCCGCATCTCAGCCTGCTCTTCCTGCTGCGGCATCATCAACGTACCGGTGCCGCCGACAGCCTGGAGATCGTCCAGCACACCTGCGAGGCGATGGCCCGAGGCGGCATCTACGATCAGCTCGCCGGGGGCTTCGCCCGGTACGCGGTGGACGACACCTGGACGGTGCCGCACTTCGAGAAGATGCTCTACGACAACGCGCTGCTGCTGCGGGTCTACACGCTGCTGTGGCGGCTCACCGGCGACCGGATGGCCGGCCGGATCGCCCGGGAGACGGTCCGCTTCCTCGCCGAGGCGCTCGCCGTACCTGGCGGCGGGTTCGCCTCCGCGTTGGACGCCGACACCGGCGGGGTCGAAGGCGCCAGCTACGTGTGGACGCCGCAGCAGCTGATCGAGGTCCTCGGCGAGGCCGACGGGCGGTGGGCGGCAGACCTGTACGGGGTGACCGGCGACGGCACCTTCGAACACGGCACCAGCGTGCTTCGGCTGGCCCGCGACGTCGACGACACGCCGCCGGAGCATCTGGACCGGGTCCGGACGGCGCTGCGTCGGGCCCGGTCGGCCCGGCCGCAGCCGGCCCGCGACGACAAGGTGGTGACCGCCTGGAACGGCTTGGCGGTCACCGCGTTGGTCGAGTTCGCCACCGCCGCGGATGCCCTGACCGGTGCCGACGGGACCGGTGCCGCAGCCGGCACCGACGGCGACGTTGAGCTGGCCGCCGAGTTGGCGGTTGCGACCGGTGCGCATCTGGCCCGTACCCACCTGGTCGGCGGGCGGCTGCGCCGGGTCTCCCGGGACGGACTGGTCGGCGCGCCCGACGGGGTGCTGGAAGACTACGGCTGCCTCGCCGAGGCGTTCTGCGCGCTGCACCAGCTCACCGGGGAACACCGGTGGCTGGACCTCGCCGGTGAGCTGCTGGACGTCGCGCTGGCCCGGTTCGCCGCCGACAACGGCGGCTTCTACGACACCGCCGACGACGCCGAACAGCTGGTCGCCAGGCCGGCGGATCCGACCGACAACGCCACCGCGTCCGGGCTTTCGGCCACCGCCGCCGCGCTCACCTGGTACGCGGCGCTGCGCGGCGCCCCGCAGTACCGGGACGCCGCCGAGGCCGCGCTGGCCACCGTCGCGCCGGTCGTCGCCCGACACGCCCGGTTCACCGGCTACGCCGCCGCCGTCGGCGAGGCGTTGCTCTCCGGTCCGTACGAGATCGCCGTGGTCACCGAGGACCCGACCGGTGACCCGCTGCTGCGGGCGGCGCGACGGTATGCGCCGCCCGGTGCGGTGGTGGTGGCCGGCCGCCCCGACCAGGCCGGCGTACCGCTGCTGGCGGACCGGCCGATGATCGGCGGCGTGTCGACCGCGTACGTCTGCCGGGGCTTCGTCTGCGACCGGCCGGTCACCTCCGTCGCGGACCTGGTCGCGCAGCTGGGTTAGGCTGTCGCCGCCATGGATACCCGTACCGGACTGCCCGTCGTCGGCATGGTGGGTGGTGGGCAGCTCGCCCGGATGACCCACCAGGCCGCGATCGCGCTCGGCCAGTCGCTGCGTGTGCTGGCCCGCACACCGGAGGACGGCGCCGCCCTGGTCGCCGCCGACGTGCAGTACGGCGAGCACACCGACCTCGCCGCGCTGCGTACCTTCGCCAAGGGCTGTGACGTGGTCACCTTCGACCACGAGCACGTGCCGGGCGAGCACATCCGGGCGCTGGCCGCCGACGGGGTGCGCCTGCACCCGGGGGCCGACGCGCTGCGCTGTGCCCAGGACAAGGCGGTGATGCGGCAGCGGCTGACCGAGCTGGGTGCCCCGGTGCCGCGCTGGCGGCGGATCGGCTCGGTCGACGAGCTGGCCGAGTTCGGCGCCGAGGTCGGCTGGCCGGTGGTGGTCAAGACCGCGCGCGGCGGCTACGACGGCCGCGGGGTGTGGTTGCTGGACACGCCGGCCGAGCTGGTCGCCGCCGGGCTCGACCCGGCCGACCCGTCAGCCGACCCGGCGGTGGAGCTGATCGCCGAGGAGCGGGTGAAACTGGTCCGCGAGCTGGCGGTACAGGTGGCCCGCTCGCCGTTCGGTCAGTTGGCGGTCTACCCGGTGGTGGAGACCGTGCAACGGGACGGCATCTGTGTCGAGGTGCTGGCGCCCGCACCGGCCCTGCCACAGCCGCTCGCCCTGGCGGCCCAGCAGCTGGCCATCGACCTGGCCAGCGCGCTCGACGTGGTCGGGCTGCTGGCGGTGGAACTGTTCGAGGTGACCGGTGGCGGTGGCCTGGTGGTCAACGAGCTGGCGATGCGGCCGCACAATTCCGGGCACTGGACGATCGAGGGGGCCCGTACCTCCCAGTTCGAGCAGCATCTGCGGGCGGTCCTGGACTATCCGATGGGTGACACCGGGCTGACCGCCCCGGCGGTGGTGATGGCCAACGTGCTGGGCGGCGCGGACGGCGGGATGGGCATCGACGAGCGGCTGCACCACCTGTTCGCGACCGACCCCGGCGCGAAGGTCCACCTCTACGGCAAACAGGTCCGGCCGGGCCGCAAGATCGGCCACGTGACGGTGCTCGGCGAGGATCTGACCGACGTCCGGAACCGGGCCGCCCGGGCCGCCCGCTGGCTGCAGGAGGGGCGATGATCGGCGTCATCATGGGCAGCGACTCGGACTGGCCGACGATGCGAGCCGCCGCCGAGGCGCTCGCCGAGTTCGACGTCGAGCACGAGGTACGGGTGATCTCGGCGCACCGCACCCCGCACGGCATGCTCGACTATGCCGGCACCGCCGCCGACCGAGGCCTCCAGGTGATCATCGCCGGGGCGGGCGGCGCGGCGCACCTGCCGGGCATGGTCGCCTCGGCGACCCCGCTGCCGGTGATCGGGGTGCCGGTGCCGTTGAAGCACCTGGACGGGATGGACTCGCTGCTGTCGATCGTGCAGATGCCGGCGGGCGTACCGGTGGCCACGGTGTCGATCGGTGGCGCCCGCAACGCCGGTCTGCTGGCGGTACGGATCCTCGCCGCCACCGACTCAGGGCTGCGCGCCCGGATGTTCGCCTACCAGCAGGAGCTGGTCGAGTTGGTCGCCGCGAAGGACGCCGCGCTGCAGGCGCCACGCGGCGGCATCGCCTAGCCCCGGCCGGGTCGGCCCGGCCGGGTTCCGGCGGCCGGATCTGCCCAACCGGTTCTCGGCGGCCGGCCTCAGCGCATGCCGCGCAGCGCGCCCCGCACCCGCTCCTGGGTCTGCCGGCGCCACTCGCTGCTGGCCCCGAGTGCCAGCAGCACCAGACCGACCGGGATCAGCACCAGCCACGGCCCGAAGAAGGTCAACGCGTGCAACGCGGTCACCGCGCTGACCACCGTACCGACCACCACCGGGGCCTGCTGCTGACTCATCGCCCCGACCAGCAGGGTGCCGACCGCACCGAGCAGCAACAGGACCTGCCGGAAACTGTTCTCCCCCGAGCTGATCACCAGCACCAGGGTGGGCAGGAACGCCGCGGCCAGTGCCGGCCCGTACGCCGTCCAACTGCTCAGGTCCGGCCGGTGCCGCAGCTCGAGGACCCCGACCAGCAGGGCGAGGACGGCGAACGGCAAGGTGTACGCCTCGGTCAACGCCACGTCGGTGATCCGCATCAGCATCCACCAGGCGGTGATCTCGCAGCCGACCGCCAGCCAGAACAGCACCCGGCGCTCCATCGCACGGCGGCCGGGCCGGGTGGCCGTCACCCCGAGCACCGCACCCCAGGCGGCCAGCAGTCCGGCCAGATGCGCGGCCGAGTCGTACGCCAGGGCCAGCGCGAGCAGCGCGGCCGCGTAGCTGCTCCACTCGACCACCGCCGCCTCGCGTACCGCCTCGGGGTGGCTGAGCCGGGGCAGCCGGGTCGCGGACAACAGCAGGCCGGCACCGACGGCGAGTACGCCGAACGCCGACCAGCTCGGCGGGAGCCCGGCGACGAGACCCATGGTCAGCACGAACATCTGCGCCATCACCGAGGCGAACAGCCAGCCGAGAATCCGGGCCGGCTGGCTGCGTCCGGCGTACGCGGACACCGCTCCGACACACACCGAGCTGCCCAGCGTGAAGACGGTCAGTTGATCGTTGGCCAGCGCCCCGGCGAGTCCGGCGCCACCGGCGGCGAGGCCGATCAGGAACAGCAGCCGGCGGGCGATGCGCAGCGGCCGGTGCCGCTCGGTGTCCGGCGGCGGTTCGGTCAACGCCAGTCCGACCATGGCGACCGCGAAGACCAGCAGGGCCGCCATGGTGCCCGCCGGCCAGCCGACGCCGAACGACATCGGGGTGATCAGCAGGGTGATCGCCACGCCGGGCAGTACCACCGGAACCGCCTGGCCCGGCTGGCCGGTGTTGAACCCGGTCGCGGCCAGCGCCGCCGCGACGGTGAGCAGCAGCGCCGCGAGCACGTTGGTCGGGTCCACGGCGGCGGCCGGCGGATCGAGCAGTCCGGCCGGTGGCCCCTGCCAGATCGCGGTCAGGGTGCGGTACGGCTCGACCAGCGCGGCGGTCAGCGTCGGCGCCACCGCCGCTACGGCCAGCGCGGTGGGCAGCGCGGCGGCCGCCAACGCTCCCTTGACCGGGCTGATCGCCCACTCCTGGCCAATCTCCAGCGGCCCCGGCTGGCTCCACCGGCCGCCGAGCCCGGACCATCGGCGACTCGGCCGGGACAGGTCCACCGGCGGTGGGGTGGCGGCCCGGAGCAGTTCGGCGAGTACGCCGAGCAGTGCGGCTCCGGCGGCGTACATGCCGGTCGGCAGGCTGGTCGGGAGCGAGGCGAGGGCGGTGACCGTCGCGCCGGCGGCCAGGCCGACGGTGGCGTACGGCAGGTAGTGCGGGACCCGACGGCGGACCATGGCCAGCACGGCGACGCCGAGCGCCGAGGCGGCCAACGCCCCGGTCAGCACGATCTCCGTGGTCCAGCCGAGCGCGGCGGCCAGCGCGGCGACCGCTCCGGGCAGTGCCAGCAGCGCGGCCCCGGTCGCCGCGCCACCGATCTTCGCCAGGTGCGCCGGCATCGATTCCCGGTCGGGGACGGGCGGCCCGGTACCTGCCTGGTCGGCCTGAGTAGGTCGGTCGGCCAGCGTCACGGTGGCGACGACCCGGGCGAGTACCGCCACCACCACGCAGGTCAGTACCACGACACCGAGCGCGGCGGCGGTGGTCCACGGACGGACCAGGCTGGCGCCGATGGCGTACAGGGCCACCGCGACGGCGACGCCGGCCCGGGCGGTGGCCGCTTGTGGATCGTTGGCGGCCACCGAGACGATCCCGTACCCGATTGCGACCAGGCAGCCGACCACGATCGGCGACCACCAGGGCAGGCCGAGCGCCGCCGGGGTGCCGACGGTGGCGAGCGCGACCAGCACGCCGGCGGCGTGGAACGACCAGGGTCGGGGCAGCGCGACGGCGGAAGCCAGCGCGAGTAGCACCAGGGCCAGCGGCACCTGCCAGGAGTTGGCGGCGACCTCGGTGGACCAGGCGGTCAGGTCCGCCTGCCAGAGCTGGCCCGGAGTGGCCAGTGCCTGAACGCCGCCGGCGACCGCCGTGTAGCCGGCGAGGACGGCGATGACCCCACCGCTGACCGCAGTGCCCAGGACCGGTCCGCGCCGCCAGTGTTCGGGCAGGGCGCGTACGGCGACCGCCACCAGCAGGGTCAGCGCCGCGCTGGCCACCAGTTCGATGCCGGGTACCACGATCGCGCTGACCCTGGCCAGCGTGCCGACCAGCGCTGCGGTGGCCGCCGCCGCGGCGTAGTCGGGGCCGTCGAGCAGCCGGTCCGCCCGCCGGCCGGCGTCGATCGAAGGCGCCATGAGCAGCAGCCCCGCGGCGACCAGCAGCCCGACGGCGACCCACACGTCGGCGATGGCCGCGCCCGGCGAGCCGAACGCCGCAGCGGTGACCGCGAGCGCCCCCAGCCCGGTGCCGATGGTCAACGGTCGAGGGATCTGCCGTTCCGCCACCTGTGCCAGCGCAGAGTAGCCCAGCGTGCCGCAGACCGCGAGGAAACCGGCGGCCAGGATCGGGGCGGTCGTCTCCTGGACGGCCAGCGCGGTCGGCCCCGGCGGCGGCACCAGAGCGGTGACGAACGCCGCCACCCCACCGGGCAGGGCGAACGCGGCCCCGCCGGCGGCCCAACCCCCGACCGCGTCCCCGGCGGGCCGGCGGCGTACCTCCGGCAGGGTCCCGGCTACCGCGATCAGTACGCCGGCGGCGGCCAGCACCAGCAGGGCGGCAGCGGTGGAGCCGGGTCGGGCCAGCGCCGCGCCCGCACCGGCGGTCCCGAGCACCGCCGCGCAGATCACGTGCACCCGGGCGGCCCGGGTGGTGTCGGTGAGGAAACCGGTGCCGGCCACCGCGACGGCGGCGAGCACCGGCAGCCACGGTGCGGCGTACCAGGGCAGGGCGAAGGACGCCGGTACGGCCAGCGCGGTCAGCGTCACGCCGACGACGGTCGCCTCGCGACGCCATTCCACCGGCATGGCGACCGCCGCCGCGATGGTGATCAGCAGCGCGGCCAGGGCCAGCTGCCAGTCGGCGGGCCCGGCGTAGTCGACCAGGCTCTGCTGGTAGCCGGCCAGGTCGGCCTGCCAGGCGGGCAACGCGGCGCGGATCGGTGCCAGCGCCGCCCGCAGCGCGCCACCGGCGACGAGTACGCCGAGCACGGTCAACGCGGCCGCCGCCGCGAGCTGCGGGCCACGGCGGACCTGCTCCGGCAGGGCCCGTACGCCGATCCCGGCGACGGCGACCACGGCGGCGATCAACAACAGCGCCGGACCCGGCAGGGCGACCGCCGCGACCCGGCTGGCCGCGCCGATGACTGCCAGGGCGAATACGCCGGCGGCCAGGTCCGGCAGCGGCGGGTGGCCCAGGGTGAATCCGCCGACGAGCCCGACACCTGCGGCGATCAGCAGCACCGCCGCCGCGACCAGCGTGGCGGGCACCGTGTCGGCGCGTAGCACCGCCACTACAGCAAACAGCAGCGCGGCGGTGACGGCCAGCCCGTGCAGGGTCCAGATCAGGTCGCGTAGCCAGAGGACGGCCGCAGTGGGTGCCGGCGGCAGCCAGCCCGGCTGCCGGCCACCGTCGCCGCCACCGGGAGGCTCGCCCTCGACGACGGCGTCGGCCTCCTCCGGCGCGCTCTCCGGTCGGTCGGAGCCGGTGCCGGTGCCGGACGGTGCCGGCCCGGCCGGCCCGCTGGCCCGGTCGCCGGGCCGGTTGCCGCTGTCCGGTCCGACCGGCGCGTCCGGCCGGGGTCGTGCCACCGTCGGCGGCCCGGACCGCCAGCCGGCGCCGAGCTGCCCGGAGCCGCTCAGCAGCCGGACCAGCAGCAGGTCGAGCACGGCGACCGCGGCGAGCGCCGTCGCCCACCCGGCCGGCCCCCGGATCAGGTCCTGACCGAGCAGCGGCACGACCGGCTGGAACGCGAGCACCATGCCGTACCGGGGCAGCCGCAGCCCGGTCGTGGCGGCGTACCCGGCGGCGACCAGCGCGGTGACGGCGAAGGTGAGGCCGGCGAACGCCGACGGGCTGACCGGGCCGGCCCGGACGGCGTCGGTCGCCCAGATCGCGTAGCCGTCGATCGGGACGAGGACCAGCGCCACGGCGGCGATCGTCTCCGCGGTGGAGGTGAGCCCGCGGGCGGCGACCGCGGGTGGGGCCGCGAGCAGCAGCAACGTGCCGGCGAACAGCACGCTCAGCCGGGTGACGTCGGGCAATGCGCTGTTGGCGACGGCGGCGAACACCACCACCGCCATCAGCGCGCCGAGGCCGAGCAGGACGTTCTGGATCGACTGGGCGGACGCTTCCGGTCGGGTGCCGTCCGACGACAGGACCTGGGTCGGATCGTCGCCACCGGCGGCCGGCGGGTAGCCGGGCTGGCCGGCGGCGGGAGGCTCATTGCCCGGCGGTGGCCCGGCCGGTGGTGCGTCGTCGTCGGCAACCAGGTCGGGGCTCTGCCGGGGGAACTTCGGCGGGGCGGTGCCCTGGTCAGCGGTCGGCGGTCGACGCCCGGCCCGGCGGCGGACCGAGACCCGGGGCCCCGGGCCACGCCGACCGGCGGCACCGCCGGTGGACAGGATGTCCCGCTGGAAGATCGCCGCCTGCAGATCGCTGGCCATCTGCTTCTGCTCTTTGGCCAGCGCGAGCTCGCGGGCCTTCATCTCGGCGATGGACCGCTCGATGCGGGCCAGGTCCTCAGCGAACTGCGGCTGCTCGGCACCGCACCGGGGGCAGGTCGCCGCCGCCGGCACGGTCCGCCCGCACGAGGCGCAGCGGTACGGCGTACTCATGGCACCCTCCTCCACGCCCGGACCACACTGTGGACCACTTCCTACGAAGCATGCCTAAACCAAGCAACTGTTGAACAGCCCCAGGCGGCGTGGAGATCGGAGAAAAACCGGTCGTGGGTCCGCCACGGACCCACGACCGGCCGGTTCGGCGCGGGCGGTGCCGGGCTCAGGGGCGGCCCATGCCGCGGTACTGCCAGCCGGCGCCGGTCCACAACGTCGAATCGAGGCAGTTCCGGCCGTCGATCACTCGGCGGCCGGCAACCAGCTCACCCAACGCCACCGGATCGGCGTTACGGAAGTCGGCCCACTCGGTCAGGACGCAGACGAGGTCGGCGTCGCGGACCGCGTCGACCATCGACGGTACGTAGGTCAGGTCCGGCTGGGCCCGCCGGGCGTTCTCCGTACCTTCGGGGTCGAAGACCCGCACCTGCGCGCCGGTCTTGGCCAGCATCGCAGCCACCGCGAGCGACGGTGCGTCGCGGACGTCGTCGGAGTTGGGTTTGAACGTCGCCCCCAGCACCGCCACCGTCGTGCCGGACAGGTCCGGCCCGGCCGGCCCGGACCGGCGGCCCAGCAGCTCGGCCGCCAGCTGCACCACCCGGGACCGCCGCCGCTGGTTGATCAGATCCACCTCGTGCAGGAACCGCAACGCCTCACCCGCGCCGAGCTCCTGCGCCCTGGCCTGGAACGCCCGGATGTCCTTCGGTAGACAGCCACCACCGAACCCGACCCCGGCCTGCAGGAACCGGTTACCGATCCGCGGGTCGTAGCCGATCGCCCGGGCCAGCTGGGTGACGTCGCCGCCGGCCACCTCACAGACCTCGGCCATCGCGTTGATGAACGAGATCTTCGTGGCCAGGAACGCGTTCGCCGCGACCTTCACCAGCTCGGCGGTCGCGAAGTCGGTCACCACCAACGGCACCTCCCGGTCCTCGGTGGCAGCCAGGTCGAACACCCCCTTGTGCGCGGCGTACAGCATGCCGTTGGCCCACTCGCTGCGTACCCCGACCACGATCCGGTTCGGCCGCAGCACGTCCTCGACGGCGAAACCCTCCTGCAGGAACTCCGGACTCCACGCCACCTCGACGCCCAGGTCGCCCTGGGCGTGCTTGCCGACCAGCTGCTCGATCCACTCCGCGGTGCCGACCGGCACCGTCGACTTGCCGACGATCAACGCCTTACGGGACAGGTGCTGGGCCAGACCGGTCACCGCCGCCTCGACGTACGACAGGTCGGCGCCCATCGCGTCGGCCCGCTGCGGGGTACCCACACAGATGAAGTGCACGTCACCGAACTCGGCCGTCGCCGCCATGTCGGTGGTGAACCGCAGCCGTCCGGCGGCCAGGCTCCGCTTGAGCAACTCGTCCAGGCCCGGCTCGTGGAAGGGCACCTCACCTGCGGACAGCTTGGCGATCTTGTCGGCGTCGACGTCGTAGCCGATCACCTCGTAGCCGAGTTCGGCGAAGCAGATGGCGTAGGTCGCGCCGAGGTAGCCGGTGCCGAGGAAGGTCAGGCGCGGGCGGGGGGCGCCGGACGGCGGGGTCACCGCCGCGATGGCCGGGACGGGCTGGATGTTCGGGTACGGGATGGTCACGCCTTGATTCTCCGCTCGCGCTGGCGGCGCTGTGGTCGCGTCGCACTCGGTGGTCCGGTGCCGGGGGCTCGACACCAATCATCGTGGTTTTGACGTTCGCGGCATACCGCTTCTGTGGGGACCGACCCGGCTGAGAGCCGCCGATCGGCTGCCCGGCAGACGATAGTCCGTACGGCTGAGTGGGGGCGACCGACGTCGGCGTTACTCGCCGGTATCCTCGCACTGGAGCAGGATATCGAGGGAACACTCCAGGCGAGGGAGGGCGTGATGACGTCCGGGCCGGCGTTCGATGTCTATCAGTTACCAGAGGAGCACACGGCGATCCGGGAAGCGGTTCGGGAGGTGTGCGACGCGAAGGTCGCACCCAACGCCGCAGAGGCCGACGAGACCGCACAGTTTCCCACCGCGTCCTACGACGCGTTACGGGCGGCGGACTTCCACGCCCCGCACGTCCCGGAGCAGTACGGCGGGGCGGGTGCCGACGCCCTCGCCACCGCGATCGTCATCGAGGAGGTCGCGCGGGCCTGCGCATCCTCGTCGTTGATCCCGGCGGTCAACAAGCTCGGCACGATGCCGCTGCTGCTGGCCGGCTCGGACCAGTTGAAGGAGCGCTATCTGCGGCCAGTGGCGTCCGGGGCGGCGATGTTCTCGTACTGCCTGTCCGAGCCCGAGGCGGGCAGCGACGCGGCGTCGATGACCACCCGCGCGGTCCGCGACGGCGACCACTGGGTGCTCAACGGGGTGAAGCGGTGGATCACCAACGCTGGTGTCTCGGAGTACTACACGGTCTTCGCGGTCACCGAGCCGGGTGCCCGGTCACGGGGGATCTCCGCGTTCGTCGTGGAGAAGTCCGACCCCGGGGTGAGCTTCGGCGTACCGGAGAAGAAACTCGGCATCAAGGGGTCACCGACCTGCGAGGTCTACCTGGACAATGTCCGGATTCCGGCGGACCGGATGATCGGCGAGCCGGGCACCGGGTTTGCCACCGCGATGCGCACCCTGGACCACACCCGGGTGACGATCGCAGCCCAGGCCGTCGGCATCGCGCAGGGCGCGCTCGACTTCGCTCGCGGGTACGTGCGGGAGCGCCAGCAGTTCGGCAAGCCGATCGCCGACTTCCAGGGCGTCCAGTTCATGATCGCGGAGATGGGCATGAAGCTGGAGGCGGCCCGGCAGCTCACCTACGTCGCCGCCGCCCGGTCGGAGCGCGCCGACGCCGACCTGACCTTCTTCGGGGCGGCGGCGAAGTGTTTCGCCTCCGACGCGGCCATGGAGATCACCACCGACGCGGTGCAACTGCTCGGCGGGTACGGCTACACCCGGGACTACCCGGTCGAGCGGATGATGCGGGACGCCAAGATCACTCAGATCTACGAGGGCACGAACCAGGTGCAGCGGATCGTGATGGCACGTCAGCTGCTGACCCCCTGACCTGAGGCCGGGCCTTAGGTTCCCGGGTCCGGCCTCAGGTCGGGGACTTCCCGGCGTCGTCGGGACGGGCCGGCAGCACCGTCGTGGTCTCGTCGTCACCATCCGGGTCGGTGGTGGTCGGTTGGCTGATCCGGGTGGTCTCGTCCGGGTCGGTGGTGGTCGGTTGGCTGATCCGGGTGGTCTCGTCCGGGTCGGTGGTGGTCGGTTGGCTGATCCGGGTGGTCTCGTCCGGGTCGCCGCCAGGCACCGCCGGCCGGGGCGGTGCGAACGCCGACGCCTGGGGCAGTACGACGGTCGGATCGTCTCGCCGGTGCCCCGGCGGGGTCAGTCGCATCGTGTCTTGCTCCGAGTCGGTCCCGGCACCCGTCGCCGATCGGGCTGGCCGCAGCGGCGGGTTGGCGGCAGCCGGGAACGCGATGGTCCGAGCCGGATCGCCGGTCGGCGGCTGGGCCGACCACGCCGGCGGTCCGGCGTTGCCGCCGTGTCCGCCCGGGTTGCCGTACCCGCCGTGTCCGCCCGGGTTGCCGTACCCGCCGGGGCCGGGCAGTGGGGCGGTCCGCGTCACGTCCTGCGGCGGTGGTCCGCCGGCATACAGCGCCACCATCCGCTCACCCCGCCAACGACGTGGGCTGAACACGGTGGCCAACAACGGGACGGCCAGCACCACGGCAAGCCCTTCGGCCGGCGCCGTGAGGACGAAGTCCGTGCCGAGCAGCCGGCGCGGCATCGTGTCGTAGAACCCCACGATGTCGACGGTGGCCCACACCGACACTGCGACGAACGACGCCCCGGCCAGCACTGGCCCGACCGGGGACAGACGGGGCAGCAGCAACAGTGCGTACGACACCCCGCAGACCGCCAGCGCGGCCAACCCGATGAACACGTCGAGCGGTGGTTCGCTGTACGCGTCCCGTCGGGCAAGCGCGTACTCGCTCAGGCCGAGCCCGGCGAGGAACCAGATCACCGGTGCGAGGAGCAGGGACAGGATCAGCGAGCCCAGGTGCCGCATCTGACCTCCTCGCGGGGATGGTGCCTCTCGGCACGGTACCCGCCAGGCGCAACGTCACCGACGACGGTCGGTGGGTCGGTTCAGCGAATCACCCGACTGGACCGGGGGATGGGCCGGGCCGGCCGTAGTCCGTCGCCGTCGGGTCGAACGTCTTCGGCCGGCGCAGCCAGTGTCGACTTCGTCTTCGTGGTCAACGACGCCGGCCGGCCGGCGTCGGCCCGGTCCGGACCGGGCGGCGCGGCGGCAGATTCGTCCGACGTCGTGGTGCTGCCGCCCGGCAGTGACCAGAGCGACGGGTCGAACTCGCCGCGTGGCCGGACCGGCAACGGCTCCGCCGCCGCCGCGTCGGAGCCGGCCTTGTCGTCGGCGGTGCCGATCGTCGCGGGCCGGGACCGCCACCGTTGCCGGCTCAGCACCGCAGTGCTGAGCAGCACTCCGAGCAACGCGAGAGTGCCGTTCTCTACCGGCTGCAGCAGTACCACCGGTTCACCGAAGAGCCGCCACGGCGTACCGATCAGGTCGCGGGCACCGAACGGGTCGACGAACATCGCGACGTACGGGGCCGCCAGAGCCAGCCCGGCGGTGAGTGGACCGAGCGGGGAGAACCGTAGCGTGCCCAGCAGCCCGAGCAGCAGACCGGCGGCGAACATGAACGCGGCCGGTGCCAGCAGGGTCGCCGTGTGGTAACTACCGTCAGTCACCCAGCCGGCGATGGTGCGGACCGACGTCGTCTGGCCGACCGCGATCAGCACCCAGCACAGCGGCGCCGCAGCCAGACCGCTGAGGAAGCTCCAGAGATGACGCATGGGCGAACCGTACCGTTTCGGGCGGGAGGCTCGGGCAGGGGCGCAACGGGCGGCGCACTTTTTCGGGTACGCGTTGGCACACGCCGCAGGCTGTGCCCGTTGCGCTACCTGCCGACGACAGCTTGTGTTCCCGGCACGCTCCGTTGCGCCCCGGTTGGCAGGACAATCGATCAGCGGCACCGCCGCCGGCGGCGCGCGACGTACGCGAGGATGGAAGTGGACGGTCACACGTGGTCCGGCGATGCGGCCGTGACCCGGGGAGGAGTGTCAGTCGTGAGCGAGGTGCTGTGGCGCCCACCGGCGGACGTGCGGCAGCGGACCCGGATCGGCGGATACCTGGCGTGGCTGGAGCGCACCCGAGGGCTGCGGTTCGCCGACTACCGGCAGCTGTGGCAGTGGTCGGTCGACGACCTGGCCGGGTTCTGGGAGTCGATCTGGGACTACTTCGAGGTGGTCGGCCAGCAGCCGGTGGAGCAGGTGCTCGCCGACCGGCGGATGCCCGGTGCGCAGTGGTTCCCCGGTGCCCGGCTCAACTACGCCGAGCACGTTTTGCGCGCCCCCGGGCTGGCCGAGGGCGCCCCGGTGGTGATCGCGCACAGCCAGACCCGAGCGCCGGTCACGCTCACCGTCGGGCAACTGCGCGACGAGGTCCGCCGGGTGCGGGCCGGGCTGCGCCGGCTCGGGGTGGGGCCGGGGGACCGGGTCGCGGCGTACGCGCCGAACATCCCCGAGACGTACGTGCTGATGCTGGCCACCGCCAGCCTGGGTGGAATCTTCTCGTCCTGCGCGCCGGAGTTCGGCACTCGCAGCGTCACCGACCGCTGGCAGCAGATCGAGCCGACGGTGCTGGTCGCGGTCGACGGCTACCGGTACGGTGACAAGTCGGTCGACCGCCGGGCCGAGGTGGCGGCGATCGCGGACGCGTTGCCGTCGGCGCGGCACCGGGTGCTGATCCCGTACCTGTCGGCTGAGCCGTCGGCCGCCCCGTCGTGGGCCACCTCGACCTGGGAGGCGCTCGCCGCGCCGACCGACGAGCCGTTGACGTTCGACCCGGTGCCGTTCGACCAGCCGCTGTACGTGCTCTACTCGTCGGGCACCACCGGGCTGCCGAAGCCGATCGTGCACCGGCACGGCGGCATCCTGCTGGAGCATCTGAAGATGCTGGCGTTGCATCACGATCTGGGGCCGGGGGACCGCTTTTTCTGGTTCACCACCACCGGCTGGATGATGTGGAACTACCTCGCCTCCGGGCCGGCGGTGGGCGCGGCGATCGTGCTGTTCGACGGCAACCCGGCGGTGAGTGCGGCCCCGGGCGGTCCGGCCAGCCCGGACCTGGGCACCCTGTGGCGGCTGGCCGCCGAGACCGGTGCCACCTACTTCGGCACCTCGGCGCCGTTCCTGCTGGCCTGCCGCAAGGAGGGGCTGGTGCCCCGCCGGATCGCCGACCTGTCCCGGCTGCGCGGGGTCGGCTCGACCGGGGCGCCGCTGCCGGCCCAGGGTTTCACCTGGGTGTACCAGTCGGTCGGCGAGGACCTGCAGTTGACGTCGCTGTCCGGCGGCACCGACGTGTGCACCGGGTTCGTGGGCGGCGTACCACTGTTGCCGGTGCGGGCCGGGGAGATCGCCTGCCGGTGTCTGGGCGCGCGGGTCGAGGCCCGGGCCGCCGACGGCCGGACGGTCGTTGGTGAGCTGGGCGAGCTGGTGATCACCGAGCCGATGCCGAGCATGCCGGTCGGGTTCTGGAACGACCCGGACGGCAGCCGTTACCGCCAGGCGTACTTCGACCGGTATCCGGGGGTCTGGTGCCACGGTGACTGGATCACCATCGCCGAGGACGGCAGCTGCGCCATCACCGGCCGTTCGGACGCCACCCTGAACCGGGGCGGGGTGCGGTTGGGCACCGCCGAGTTCTACTCGGTGGTGGAGGCGCTGCCGGAGGTCGCCGACTCGCTGGTGATCCACCTGGATGATCCACAGGGCGGGGCGGGGGAGTTGCTGCTGTTCGTGGCGTTGCGGGCCGGGGTCGGGCTGGACGACGCGCTGCGTACCCGGATCGTGCGTGAGCTGCGGTCGGCGCTGTCACCGCGGCACGTGCCGGACGGAATTCACCAGGTCGCGGCCGTGCCTCGGACGCTGTCCGGCAAGAAGCTGGAGGTGCCGGTGAAGAAGATCCTCACCGGGGTGCCGGCCGGGCAGGCGGCGGCGGCCGGGGCGTTGACCGATCCGGCGGCGTTGGCACCGTTCATCCGGTTCGCCCAGGACCGGGGCACGCCGGTGGGCTGACCGATTCTGCCGGGATGGCAACGCGGCGTCAGTGCAGCGCGTCTCACAGGCGTGGGTGTCTACTTCCGCTTGAAGATCACCGACACGCTCGGCGTCCGGGTCGAGGGGGCGCACGCCTTCAACCCGTTGGCCGGGATCACCCGGACTTTCTGGTACCGGTTGCCAACCGACTGGGTGGTGGACGGCGCGGTGCCGCGACAGCGTCGCGAGATGCTGGTCGACCGGCTGTACGGCCCGGGCTGGCGCGACGGCAACCCGGACGGGTCCCGGTACATCATCCTCGGCGTGCAGGAGAAGCTGCTCAGCGCCGGTGAGGCGGCGGACAAGCCGTGGCTGGCCGACCGGGCCGGTTTCTACGTCTGCGCGCCGGACGGCGAACTGCGCGAAGTGGTGCCCCGCGAACTCTGACCGGCCCCGATCGTCCGGCGGCGCCGACGACGACCGCTCAGGCCAGGACCAGGTCGACCTTTTCGCTGGCCACCCGCCCGTCGAGCCGCTGCCGGTCGAGGTTGCGGCAGAGCACCATGGTCGCCTCGGCGGCCAGCGGCGCCAGCAGCCAGTCGGTCGGGTCCGGGTACCGGTCGCAGTCGACCAGGACCCGGGCCCCGGCCCCGATGCCCAGCTCCGCACCGCGCCGGCGGGCCCGGCCGGCCAGCTCCGCGTCCTGAGGGTCGACCGCCGGGTACGGGGTGAAATGGTCGCCGTGGCCGCGTACCTCGGCGATGTAGTCGGTCCAGCCGGACGGCAGCTCCCGGGCGGGTGCCGCCATCGGGGCGAGGCTGAGCAGGTAGCGCTCACCGGCGGACCGCCGATCGACTCCGGGCACCGCCGGTGGGCTGGCGAAGAGCACTTCCGCAGCCGGGGTGCCGGGCCCGGCGGCCGGGTCGATCCGCACCACCAGCGCGGCCGACCAGCAACCGAGCAGGACGCCGGCGGTCTGCCAGTGGGCCGGCAGCACGACGTCGGCGTGGTCACCGGCGGCGGCGCCGGCCCCGTCCACCACCAGGTTGGCGGTCTTGGCCACCCAGTTGGCCAGCGTCGCACCGGACAGCTCGGTCCGGTCGCCGGTCGCGTCGTCGTACCAGGTGAGCAGGGGCCGTGTCGGGTCCGCAGCGACGGCGACCGCGAGCAGCCCGGCCAGGTTGTTGGTCATCGGAGCCGAGCGTAGCGCCGTCACTGTGCGTACACGCTGTCACCGGGCGGTCTCGCCCCGCTGATCGTCGGTGGCGCGGTTCGCCGCGACGCGTTTTCGGTCGCGTCGTCGACACGGCGGACGGCGTCGGGCGGCGTAGTCTTGGCACACGTGTCGTTCTTCACAACCCTCCACCACCCCCTTAGAGGAGTTGCCCAGTGACCGCCGGTCGACCGCCCCGCGTACTCATCGACGCCACGAGCGTGCCCACCGACCGCGGTGGCGTCGGTCGATACGTTGACGGCCTGCTGGGGGCCCTCGGCGCGCTCATCGGCAGCGGCGTCGAGCTCTCCGTCGTAGCGCTGCGTACAGATGTCGAGCGGTACACCCGAATGTTGCCGGCCGCCGACGTGATTGCCGCGCCGGCCGCCGTCGCGCATCGCCCGGCCCGGCTGGCCTGGGAGCAGACCGGGTTGCCGCTGCTCGCCCAGCAGGCCGGTGCTGACGTGCTGCACTCGCCGTACTACACCTGTCCGATGCGGGCGGGATGTCCGGTAACGGTAACTGTGCACGATGCGACGTTCTTCACCGAACCGGAGCACTACGACAAGTCGCGGCGAACCTTCTTCCGTAGCGCGATCAAGACCTCGCTGCGCCGGGCCAGTCGGGTGATCGTGCCCAGCAAGGCCAGCCGCGACGAGCTGATCCGGCTGCTCAACGCCGACCAGGCCCGGATCGACGTGGCGTACCACGGCGTCGACTGCGGCGCCTTCCACGTGCCCAGCGACGAAGAGAAGGCCAGGGTACGGGCACGGCTCGGGTTGACCGGCACCGACTACATCGCGTTCCTCGGTGCCAAGGAGCCGCGTAAGAATGTGCCCAACCTGATCCGGGGCTGGGTGCGCGCGGTGCAGGACCGGCCCGAGCCGCCGGCGCTCGTGGTCGCCGGCGGGCAGGGCCACGACGACGACATCGACCGTGCAGTCTCCGACGTCCCCGCCCACCTGCGGCTACTGCGTCCCGGCTATCTGCGCTACGCCGACCTGCCCGGTTTTCTCGGCGGTGCCCTCGTCGCCGCCTACCCGTCCTACGGGGAGGGCTTCGGACTGCCGATCCTGGAGGCGATGGCCTGCGGTACCCCGGTGCTGACCACGCCCCGACTGTCGCTGCCCGAGGTCGGCGGTGACGCGGTCGCCTACACCAGCGAGGATCCGGACCGGATCGCCGCCGACCTGGTGGCGTTGCTCGACGACGAGTCCCGCCGGCACGCGTTGGCCAAGGCCGGGGTGGACCGGGCCAAGGAGTTCACCTGGTCATCCAGCGCCGAGGTGCACGTGGCGGCGTGGAGCCGGGCCGCCAGCATGAACCGGGTCGCCTGGTGACCCGACCACTACCTACCGATACGGATAGGTATCCACCATCTCGTCGGGTGGCGTGCCCGTGCCGGGCATGATGTGCTGATGCTCTTCGCCGTCATCCCGGCGGGTGGCAGCGGCACCCGACTGTGGCCGCTGTCCCGCGCCGGTAACCCTAAATTCCTGCACCCTCTCACCGGCACCACCGCCTCACTGCTGCAGGCGACCGTCGCACGGCTGGCGCCGCTGACCGATCCGGAACGGATCCTGGTGGTGACCGGTGCGGCGCACGCTGCGGCGGTCGCCCGGCAGTTGGCGACGGTGCCGGAGGAGAACGTGCTCGTCGAGCCGTCGCCCCGGGACTCCTGCGCGGCGATCGCCCTCGCCGCCGCAGTCGTCGCCCGGCGTGAACCGCAGGCCGTGATGGGTTCGTTCGCGGCCGACCATCTGATCGGCGACACCGACCGGTACGTGGAGACGATTCGTCAGGCGGTGGACGGAGCCCGCACCGGCCTGCTGATGACCGTCGGTATCACCCCCACCCGGCCGGAGACCGGCTACGGCTACCTGGCCTGCGGCGACACCATCGGTTCCGGGCCGGTCCGCCGGGTCGAGCAGTTCACCGAGAAGCCAGGGCTGGCGGTCGCCGAAAAATACCTGCGCTCCGGCCGGCACCTCTGGAATGCCAGCATGTTCGTCTGGCGGGTCGACGTGTTCCTCACCGAGCTGGCCCGCCAACAGCCCGAGCTGCACTCCGGCCTGACCCGGATCGCGGCCAGGTGGGACAGCCCCGACCGGGACGAGGTGCTCGGCGAGGTCTGGCCGACACTGCCCCGCATCTCCGTCGACTACGCGGTGATGGAGGGCGCGGCCGCCGCCGGGCGGGTCGGCACCGTCCCCGGCGACTTCGGCTGGAACGACGTCGGGGACTTCCACACCCTCGGCGACGTGCTGCCCGCCGATCCGGACGGCAACGTCGTCCTCGGCGCCCCGGCGGCCGAGGAGAAGCCGGGGGTGCTGCTGCGGGACAGCAGCGGCCTGGTGGTGGTGCCGCACTCCGGCCGGCTGGTCGCGGCGCTCGGCGTACGGGACCTGATCGTGGTGGACACCCCGGACGCGGTGATGGTCTGCCCGCGCGATCGGGCGCAGGACGTCAAGCGGCTGGTGGACGCGCTCAAGGAACGCGGCGAGGACGGCTACGTGTAGGCCACCCGGTCCGTCACGGCGGCGCGACGAGCCCGAGTGCGACGACGGTGCCGTCGGGGCCGGCAACAGTACCTAGCTCGGCGCTGGCGACGCCGTCGGCCGCCAGCGCCGCCCGTAGCCGGTGCAGGTCGGCGCCGAAGCGCACCAGGTCCGGCGGCGTATCGCCGGGCGGCCGGCAGCGCAGCAAGACCGGGTACGCCGCGTCGGCCGGCAGACCGTCGGCCGGCAGACCGTCGGCCGCGGTCCGCTGGTCGTCGGCGTCGGCCAGTTCGAAGCGGGTGCCGGGTGCCACCACCTCGGACACCAGCCGGACCGCCCGGGCCACGGTCTCGCCGTCGACCGGACGAGGGTCGTCGACCCCGGTGGCCGGGGCGCCCGCCGGCCCGGCCGGCGGCAGGGTCGCCGCCGCGAGCAGCCCGGCCCGCCGGGCCTCCGCCGTACCCAGCGTGAACAGGTCCTGACCTGGTTCGCGGATCAATGGGTGCACGCCCGGCCCGTCGGGACCGGCCGGCCCCGCCGACGGTTCCGGCCGCCACGGATAGCCGCGGACCACCGCCACCGGCACCTGCTCCGACTTGCCCTTCACCAGGTCCCCGGCAGCGGCCATCTCGTCGACCACCGCCATCTGGGTCAGCCGTAGCTCGTTGCCGTACCGGTCGAACTGGCCGCGGTAGTCGCGCACCGGATCGATGCCGGCGGCCCCCAGCGCGACGTCGGTCAGGCCGTTGCGCCACGGCCGTCCCATGGTGTCCGACACGACGACCGCCAGATCGAGCCCCAGCCGGGCGTGCAACCCGGCCCGCAGTTGGCGGGCCGACCGGTCCGGGTCGACCGGTAACAGCACCAGCCGGGTAGGAGCCACGTTCGAGTTGTCGATCCCGGCGGCCGCCATCACGAACCCGTGCCGGGTGCGGACGATCCGGGTCGCCCCACGCCGCGCCACCACCTCGACGGTCTCGGCGGCCAGCACCTCGTCGCGGACCCGGCTGCGGTCCGGATCGTCGGCCGGCAGGTCCACCAGCCGGCCCTCGGCCTTGGAAACGATCTTGCTGGTCACCACGAGGACGTCGCCGTCGCGCAGCCACGGCGCGGCGTCCCCGATCAGCGCCGCCAGGTCGTCACCGGGGAGCACCTCGCCGATCCCGGTGACCGGCAGGACCTCCAGCCTCATCCGGTCACCCCGGTCGGCCGGCCGGCCAGCTCGATCGCGGCGCCGACCATCGCGGCCGTCGCCGCCTCGTCGGACATCCACAGCGGTACGGCCCGCACCTCGATCCCGTCCACCCGGGTGGCCCCGTCCACCGGGTCGACCAGCCAGCCGTCCAGCAGCCCACCGGCGCGCCGGGCACCGTAGAGCGCCGCAACACCCGCCGCCGTGCACGGTTCACCCAGCACCGCGAGGCACCGGTCGGCCATGCCGCGTACCGGGGCGTCGCCGATGATCGGCGACACCCCGACCACCGGGGCCGTATTGCCGGCCAGCGCTTCGCGGATCCCGGGTACGGCGAGCACCGGCGCGATGCTCACCACCGGGTTGCTCGGTGCGATCAGCACGACGTCGGCGGCGGCCAGTGCCTCCGGTACGCCGGCCGCCGGCTTGGCCTGTGCCGCGCCGACGAAGACGAACCGGTGGGTGGGCAGCGCGCCCCGATGGCGTACCCACCATTCCTGGAAGTGGATGGCCCGCTCACCGCCGGCATCGGGCCCCTGCCCCAGCCCCAGCCCCTGCGCCGGGTTCGGCTCCGGGTCCGAGACGACGACGTGGGTCTCCAGCCGGTCGTCGGTGGCCGGCAGCAGCCTCACCCCCGGCTGCCAGCGGGCGCAGAGCGCCTCGGTGACCGCCGACAGCGGGTAGCCGGCGTTGAGCATGGTGGTGCGGACCAGATGGGTGGCGACGTCCCGGTCGCCGAGCCCGAACCAGGTCGGTTCCGCCTGGTACGCGGCCAGCTCGTTCTTCACCGCCCACGTCTCACCGACCCGGCCCCAGCCGCGCTCCGGATCCGCGCCACCGCCGAGTGTGTACATCACGCTGTCCAGGTCCGGGCTGATCCGCAGTCCGTGCAGGATGACGTCGTCACCGACGTTGACCACGGCGGTCAGCTCGGCTCCCGTGCGTCGGGCGTACTCCCGCGCGCCGATCAGGAACTTCGCGCCGCCGATCCCGCCGGTCAGTACCACGATCCGCATGCCGTCCATCCTCGTCCATCGGCGGAGCACTACGCTCACCGGCATCGACCGCCGCCACCTGCGAGCACCGGGAGAACGCGTGACCACCCAACCAGAGGCTGGGCCCGGCGACCGGCCACCAGCCAGAAACCTCACCATGCCACTGCGGGAGCTCGCCGCCGCCGTCCTGCTCGGTGCCACCGCGGTGTTCCTGTTCACGGCGTTGCTGGACCTGCTTGTCCCGTACCGGCTCGGCTCCGGGCCGGGGTTCGCCCGCCGCTCGGCGGACAGTTTCGACAACTTCGTCAACCTGACCACGGTCAGCTTCCCGTTGCTGGCGGTGCTGCTCGCCACGCACCTCACCCCGGAGCTGGGCCGGGCCCGGCTGATGACCCTGGTCGCCCTCGTCGAGTACGCCGTCGCAGCGGTGTTCGGTAGTCTGTTCGGGCTGCTGGTCGGCTTCGTCGTGCTGGTCGACGACACCATCCGCAGCGGATTTCAGGCGTTGTTGACCCGGGCGGCGTGGCTGGCGGTGCTCGGCGTCGCCGGGTACGCGCTGTGGCGGGTCTGGCAGGGCCGCTACCAGGTGGTGCGACCGAAGCCGCCGGCACCGGGCGGCTACGGCCCACCGCCGGGCTACGGCCCAGCAGGGCAGTACGGCCAGCCCGCTCCGTACCACCCGTACCACCAGCCCGGTCAGTCCGGTCAGCCCGGACCGGCGTACCCGCCACCGCCACCACCGCAGAGCGGCCCGCATCCGATGTACGCGCCGCCTGCGCCGACGGCGCCGTCGTCCGGGCCGCCCGCCCCGCCCGGGGACAAGCCAGGGCCGGCTGGGAACGAGCCCGGTCCGCAGGAGCCGGGACCGGACGGGCCGACCCAGCGAATCTCCTGATCGGCCCCGGTCGCCGGCGGCCCAGCTCCGGGTCGCCGGTGACCGCTGTGGCGAGCGCCACCGGCCGGCGCAGGCCCGAGGGCCTAGTCTGCACTGGTGGCCGAGCACACCGAATCCGTCGTCGCCCGGGTGACCGGGGCCGCCCCGGCGGAACAGCCCACCACCGCCAGTGTCCGGCGGGCGCTGCGTCGTGCCGCGACCGGCCGCAGTCTCGACCTGGACGAGGCGGTCGCGCTGCTGGCCGCCACCGATGGCGAGTTCGACGAACTGCTCGACCTCGCCGGTTCGCTGCGCGACGCGGGCCTGCGCGACGCCGGCCGACCGGGCGTGATCACGTACTCGCGGAAGGTCTTCGTCCCGTTGACCCGGCTCTGCCGGGACCGCTGCCACTACTGCACCTTCGCCACCGTGCCGGGCCGGCTGCCCGCCGCGTACCTGGACCGTGACGAGGTCCTGGCGATCGCCCGGGCCGGTGCCGCACAGGGTTGTAAGGAGGCGTTGTTCACCCTCGGCGACCGGCCCGAGGACCGCTGGCCGGCGGCCCGCCGGTGGCTGGACGAGCGGGGCTACGACTCCACTGTCGACTATCTGCGGGCCTGCGCGATCGCCGTACTAGAGGAGACCGGTCTGCTGCCGCACCTCAACCCGGGGGTGCTGAGCTGGGCCGAGCTGCAACGGCTCAAGCCGGTGGCGCCCAGCATGGGGATGATGCTGGAGACCACCGCGACCCGACTGTGGTCCGAGCCGGGCGGCCCGCACCACGGCTCGCCGGACAAGGAACCGGCGGTGCGGCTGCGGGCGATCGCCGACGCCGGTCGGGTCGGCGTGCCGTACACCACCGGCCTGCTGATCGGCATCGGCGAAACTCTCCGGGAACGGGTCGAGTCGCTGTTCGCGATCCGGTCGGCGGCCCGCGAGTACGGCCACATCCAGGAGGTGATCCTGCAGAACTTCCGCGCCAAGCCGGACACGGCGATGCGTGGCATGCCGGACGCCGAACTGCGTGACCTGGCCGCGACGGTTGCCGTCGGCCGCCTCCTGCTCGGGCCGGGTGCCCGCATCCAGGCCCCGCCGAACCTGGTCGAGGGGGAGTACGCGCTGCTGCTGCGGGCCGGCATCGACGACTGGGGCGGGGTGTCGCCGGTGACTCCGGACCACGTCAACCCGGAGCGGCCCTGGCCGCAGATCGACGAGCTGACCCGGCGTACCGCCGCCGCCGGGTTCACTCTGCGGGAACGGCTGACTGTCTACCCCGAGTATGTGCGGCGCGGCGAGGCGTGGCTGGACCCCCGGCTGGCCGCGCACGTGTCGGCGCTCGCCGAGCCGGGCACCGGTCTGGCCGACGAGTCGGCGATGCCGGTCGGCCGCCCCTGGCAGGAGCCGGAGGAGGTGTTCGCCCCGGTCGGCCGCACCGATCTGCACACCACGATCGATACCACCGGGCGGACCGGGGACCGGCGGGGCGACTTCGACCGGGTGTACGGCGACTGGGCCGAGGTCGCCGACCGGATCAGCGTACCGACCGGTGCCGGCACCAACAGCGACGGCGCTGGCGACGCAAATCTGCGGGCCGGGCTGCGGCTGGCCGCCGACGATCCGGCGGCGCTGCTGCAACCACGGCACACCGACGCGGCGCTCGCCCTGTTCACCGCCGATGGCGCGGCGCTGGACCAGCTCTGCCGGATCGCCGACGAGGTACGCCGGGACACCGTCGGCGACGACGTCACCTACGTGGTCAACCGAAACATCAACTTTTCCAACGTCTGCTACGTCGGCTGCCGATTCTGCGCGTTCGCCCAGCGGGAACGGGACGCCGACGCGTTCCGGCTGTCTGCCGAGCAGGTGGCGGACCGGGCCGAGGAGGCGTGGCGGGCCGGTGCCACCGAGGTCTGCATGCAGGGCGGCATCGATCCAAAGCTGCCGGTGACCGCCTACGCCGAGCTGGTCCGGGCGGTCAAACGACGGGTGCCGCAGCTGCACGTGCACGCCTTCTCCCCGATGGAGATCGTCACCGCCGCCGCGAAGGCGGGCATGCCGGTCCGGGACTGGCTGCTGATGCTGCGCGAGGCGGGACTGGACACCATCCCGGGGACCGCGGCGGAGATCCTCGACGACGACGTGCGGTGGGTGCTGACCAAGGGCAAACTGCCGGCCGCCACCTGGGTCGAGGTGGTGACCACCGCGCACGAGCTGGGGCTGCGGTCCAGCTCGACGATGATGTACGGGCACGTGGACCATCCCGGCCAGTGGTTGGCGCACTTCCGGGTGCTGGCCGGGGTGCAGGACCGCACCGCCGGCTTCACCGAGTTCGTCGCGTTGCCATTTGTGCACACCAATGCGCCGATCTACCTCGCCGGGCTGGCCCGGCCCGGGCCGACCTGGCGGGAGAACCGTGCCGTGCACGCCATGGCCCGGCTGCTGCTGCACGGCCGGATCGACAACATCCAGTGTTCCTGGGTGAAGCTCGGCGACAAGGGCACCGTGGCGATGCTGCGCGGCGGGTGCAACGATCTCGGCGGGACGCTGATGGAGGAGACGATCTCCCGGATGGCCGGTTCGGCCAACGGCTCGGCGCGTACCGAGGCGCAGTTGCAGTCGATCGCGGCCGCCGCCGGCCGTCCGGCGGTCCGACGGTCCACCGCGTACCAACGCTGAGGCCGGCTGTCCGGCCCCGCGCCCATCGCTGCCCACCGGCGGCCGGACCGGCCCGGTCCCGGCCGACACCCTGCGTGGCGCGTCCGACAGAAGTCGATTCGCGGATGATCGAACCCACCGGCGTCGTCGGCCGTATGGATAGGTGCCGGCGACTGCGGGTGACAGATGGGCCGCGCCGGCACTGGTCCCATCGCGACAGTGGGTTACCCCCTGACCCACCGGAAGGGTTGTCCATGAGAACTCGCCAGCGAAACCGACCGAAGTTCAAGATTTCCCGCCGCCAGGTGCTGACCGTGGCGGCGAGTGCGGGTGTCGGCGCGGCCGCGGTCAGCGTCAGCGGCCTGTCGTCGGCCGTGGACAGCCGGCTCGCCGGAGCAGCCTCGAATGACGAGGCGATCGTCGTCCACCTGCGGGATCCGTCCAACGGGACGTTGGACGTCTTCGTCGGCACGTCGCGGATCGAGGTACAAGACAAAAGCCTAGCCGCCCGGTTGCAGCGCGCCGCCCGCCAGGGCTGAGTGCGCCGTAAGGGCACGTCTCACCTGACGCGTACCGCGTCATTCATTGATTCTCTCAGGCTATGTGAGGTAGGTTCGTCATGTCTTCGCACCGTGAAGCGCCGGAGATATCCAAGGACCCGGTCGCTGACAGCACCGACGTCTATGCCTTTGTAAGTCCGGACCGTCCGGACACGGTCACTCTGATCGCCAACTATCTGCCTTTCCAGGTGCCGTCGGGCGGGCCGAACTTCTTCGAGTTCGGCGATGACGTGCTCTACTCGATCCATGTGGACAACAACGGTGACGGCCATCCGGACATCACCTACCAGTTTCAGTTCCGCACCGAGATCACCAACGAGAACACGTTCCTCTACAACACCGGGCCAATCGACGCCCTGGACAGTGAGAACTGGAACAGGCGTCAGTTCTACAGTCTTACCAAGGTCGATGCGCACGGCAAGGCGCAGCTGCTGGCCCGCGACGTGCCCTGCCCGCCGTGCAACATCGGTCCGCTGTCCACGCCCGACTACGTGGGGCTTGCCAACGACGCCACGTTCCAGCTCAAGAGCGGTGAACGGGTCTTCGCCGGGCAGCGGGCTGAGGGGTTCTTCGTCGACCTGGGCTCGATCTTCGACCTCGGAAACCTACGGCCGTTCCAGCAGCTCCACGTGGTCGGCAAGGACATCTTCAACGTGGCGGACGAACCGGTCAACGCGACCGACCGGCTGAACGTCTCCAGCATCGCGCTGCAGGTCCCGATCACCGACCTGGTCAGCGGCGGCGGCCGGTACGACGTCAACGACCAGCGTTCGGTGATCGGGGTCTGGACCTCCGCCGCGCGTCAGCAGGTACGGATGCTGGGCAGTGCCAAGGCGGCCGACGTCAACGTCGGACCGGCGGTGCAGGTGTCGCGACTCGGCAATCCACTGTTCAACGAGGTCATCGTGCCGATGGCGCAGAAGGACCTGTGGAACACTCTGCCCCCGTCGGAGGACAAGCGCTTCGCGGGCCTGGTGGAGAAGCCCGAACTGGCGCAGCTGCTGCCGGTGCTCTACCCGGACGTCTTTCCCAACCTTGCCGAGCTCAACGAGTCTGGGGTGCCCCGAGCCGATCTGGTGGCGATCCTACTGACCGGGATCCCGGCCGGGCTGATCGACGGTTTTCAGAACAACACCGGCGATCTGCAGGCGGACATGCTGCGGCTGAACACCGCGATCCCGCCAGCGAAGCGGTCGAGTCGGTTCGGTCTGCTCGGCGGCGACCTGGCCGGTTTTCCGAACGGCCGCCGGACGACCGACGACGTGGTCACCATCTCGCTGCGGGCCATCGCCGGGTTGACGTTCCCGCTGATCGACAAGAACTTCACCCCGGACGACGCGGCCGGCGCGGTGACCCACGGGCTGAGCGCCGCCGACGTGACCGCCCCGTTCCTGAAGCATTTCCCGTATCTCGGCGTGCCCTACGACGGCTTCAACAACCCGTCCTGACCGGCCCGCACGTCCCGTCCGGGCCGACCCCCGGCAGATCCAGAGAAGGTGGGGAGCATGCACGAGCACAGTCTGGCCCCGTCGGAGACCGGCGGCGTCGTCCTCGACATCGGCGGCGACATGGGTGCGCTGATCATCTACACCGGACAGGAGTTCCACGGCCGGGAGATCGAGATCAGCCCGACCGCCGGCCCGGACCGGCCGGATCCGGCCCCGCGCACCCATGCGGCGGTCCGGGAGCGGCAGGTACGCGACGGAGTCTTCTTCAGTGCCGTCTACACCGATCTGCCGGCGGGCTCCTACACCGTGTGGCGCTCCGACGAGGTGCCTGCCGGTCAGGTGACGATCACCGGCGGGGCGGTGACCGAGTTCGTCTGGCCGCAGCACGCCACCGCTGGGCGGCTGATCCCCAAAACAGGGTGACGGGACTCCCGCACGACAGTGTGACGAAATCGACGCACTGGGCGCGATCGGCTGGGCCGCAGGCGTGATCGACCCCTGGGGAGGGAAGTAGGGCAAGTGAGGTAGACCGGTCGTCCGACCGGACATCGAGCCGGTGCCGCGTGAGCGGCACCGGCTCGATGTCGTCTGCGGACCGCGTCGTCGTTGGGATGTGCCGGTCAGGCCGGGCAGGGTGGTGCGACTCGCCGGTCCCGCGTTACCCGGTGGGGGTCTGAATCGATAGGGCAGGTTGCGGGCCGGATGACGACGGGGAGGGCGGGTGACCGGTGCGCGACAGCAAGCCCATTTACCAGGTTCGTCTTGACGACGCACGCATTACACGCGTGTAATTTCCACGGGGTCGCTCGGACGGGCTGCATCAAAACCGGATCGAACGGGCAAAATGGACACGCCTTCCGCGTGGGGGGTTGCGCCGGCCGGGTGGGGCGGCGCGCGAAAGGAGGCACGCGTATGGATGGTCGGCTGGAGGTCGCGGACCTGCTCGGTAACGCCCCGGAGTGGCAGGAGCGGGCGCTGTGCTCGCAGACCGATCCGGAGGCGTTCTTCCCGGAGAAGGGCGGATCCACCCGCGAGGCCAAGCGGATCTGCTCTCGTTGCGAGGTGAAGTCCGAGTGCCTGGAGTACGCACTCGGTCACGACGAGCGGTTCGGCATCTGGGGCGGACTGTCCGAGCGGGAACGACGTAAGCTCAAGCGCAGGGTCGCCTGACCTGCCGCTGTCGACCCGGACGAGTTGCCGAGTCAGGCCAGCTCGTCCGGGTCGACGCCGAGCAGATTCGCCACCTGCTCGATGATCACGTCGTGCACCAGGTCGGCGAGATCCTCCCGGTTCAACGCCCGGAACTCCAGCGGACGCCGGTAGAGCACGATCCGCGGCGGCATCTCCTGACGCCCCGGCCGGCCGGGCAGCAGCCGGGCCAGCGGCACCTCACCGTCCTCCAGCACGTCGGAGTCGTACACGTTCAGATCAGGTGGGACGTCCTCGACGGCGAATTCGACGCCAGCCAGCTCCTTCGCGAAGCGCCGCTCCAGCGTCTCGACCGTGTCCAGGACCAGCTCGTCGAAGACCTCGGCCTTGGTCCGGGCCAACGGCACCGTCGCCGGCACCAGCCGACCGCGCAGCCCGCGCCCGTGCCGGTCCCGGCGATCCCGACGCGCCCGGCGGGGCGTCTGCGCGCTGCCGGGCACGGGGATGGTCACTGGGATCCTCCGGTCACCTGCCCAGCGTAGTCCGGATCGGCCCTTTCCGGGCGTGCGGATCAGGAGTCCCGGCGTGTCGCGTCGGCAAGCTGGTAGTCGAGCCGGTATTAGAGATAACGTGCCGCCGTGAGGTCACCACGGCGCTGCTCCCGCAACGGCTGCCCCCGCCAGGCCGTCGCCACGTTGACCTATGTCTACAACGAGTCGACTGCGGTGGTCGGCCCGCTCGCCGCGTTCGCCGAACCGCACACCTACGACCTCTGCGAGCAGCACGCCCGTAGCCTGACCGCGCCCCGTGGGTGGCAGGTCGTCCGGCACGAGGGTGAGTTCGACCCGCCCCCACCGACCACCGACGATCTGGTGGCGCTCGCCGAGGCGGTCCGGGAAGCGGCCCGACCGGCCCCACCACCACGCCCCGGCGCCCCGGAGGCCGTCGACATCGACATCAACCCCTCGACCGGCCGCCGTGGCCACCTCCGGGTGATCCCACCAGCCTGACCTCGGGCCGATCCGCCCCCGACCCCCGCCGAGCCGACCGGACCGCAGGCAGCGGTACGGCCGACCGCGTCAGTGTCCGGTCAGCCGGCCCAGCAGCCCGGTCAGCCGGGACGGCCGGTCGCCGCGCGCCTCGGCCGCGTCGGCGGCGGTCACCAGCCGCAGACCCGCGTTGACGCCGAGCCAGCGCAGCGGCTCCGGCTCCCAGCGCGGCGAGCGGTGCCCGACCCAGGGCAGCGCGGTCAGCTCGCTGTCCACGCCGAGGATCAGATCGGCGAGGGTACGGCCGGCCAGGTTGGCGGTGCCCACCCCGTCGCCGACGTATCCGCCGGCCCAGGCCAGCCCGGTGGCCCGGCCCAACCCCACCGACGCCGCCCAGTCGCGGGCGACGCCGAGCGGGCCGCCCCAGGCACGGGCCACCGGCACCGCGTCGCCGAGCACCGGGAACAGCTCGCCGAGCGTGCTGCGCAGCGCGGTGAACACCCGAGGGTCGCGGTCGTACTCGGCCCGGACCCGGGACCGAAAGTGGTACGGCGCGCCCCGCCCGCCGAATGCCAGCCGGCCGTCGGCGGTCCGCTGCCCGTAGATGATCAGATGCCGGTAGTCGCTGAACGTCTCCCGCCGAGCCAGCCCGATCCGGGCCCAAATCTCGTCCGGCAACGGCTCGGTGGCGATCATCAGCGAGTAGATCGGGGCCACTGCGCGGCGGGCGCCGGGCAGCGCCGGGGTGTAACCCTCGGTCGCCCGTACCACCACCGGGGCGCGGACCGTGCCGGTCGGTGTCCGGGCCGCCCCGGGGCCGTACCCGACGACCGGGGTCCGTTCGTGGATCGTCACCCCGCGCCGTTCGACGGCCCGGGCCAGGCCACGGACCAGCCGGGCCGGGTGGATCGCTGCGCAGTGCGGGGTGTAGGTGCCACCGAGTACGCCGTCGGCGGCGCACCGGGCGGTTGCCGCGTCAGCGTCCAGCAGGGTGAGGTCGGCATCGGTGCCGCCGTACGCATGGATTTCGGTCACCGCCGCTTCGGCCCGCCGCAACTGCGCCGGGGTACGGGCCAGGGTGACTGTGCCGCCGTGGCTCCAGTGGCAGTCGATGCCCTCGGCGGCGGCGACCCGGCCGACCTCGTCGACCGTGGCGTACATGGCCTGCTGCATCGCGAGGGCGGCGTCCCGGCCGTGCCGGCGGGCCAACGCGGTCGGTGAGCTGGGCAGCAGCGCCGAGCACCAGCCGCCGTTGCGCCCGGAGGCGCCGTACCCGGCGATCTCCCGCTCCAGCACCACGATCCGCAGCGCCGGGTCGGCGCGGGCCAGGTAGTACGCGGTCCACAGCCCGGTGTAGCCGGCACCGATGATCGCCACGTCGGCGGTCGTGTCGCCGTCCAGCGCGGGCCGGGTCGCCAGCTCATCGTCGACGGTGGCCATCCAGTGCGACACGTCCCGGTAGTCACCGTGACCGCGCAGGGTCCACGACCCTCCTGTTGTCGCCCCAGCGCTACAGTCGCTGCCAGGCCTCGGACAGCACGGCCCGCAGGATCTGCTCGATCTCGTCGAACTCGGCCTGGCCGGCGATCAGCGGCGGGGCGAGCTGGATCACCGGATCGCCCCGGTCGTCGGCCCGGCAGTACAGCCCGGCGGCGAACAGTGCGCCGGAGAGGAACCCGCGCAGCAGCCGCTCCGACTCAGCGTCGTCAAAGCTCTCCCGGGTCGCCTTGTCCTTGACCAGTTCGATGCCGTAGAAGTACCCGTCGCCCCGGATGTCCCCGACGATCGGCAGGTCGTACAGCTTTTCCAGCGAGCCCCGGAAAGCGCTTTCGTTGGTCCGTACGCGCCCGGTCAGTTCCTCCCGGGCGAAGATCTCCAGGTTGGCCAGCGCCACCGCGCAGGAGACCGGATGCCCGCCGAAGGTGATCCCGTGACCGAACGACTCGGTGCCGTGCAGGAACGGCTCGATCAGCCGGTCGGACGCGATCATCGCGCCGAGCGGGGAGTAGCCGGAGGTGAGCGCCTTGGCGGTGGTGATGATGTCCGGCTGGTAGCCGTACCGCTGGGCGCCGAAGTACTCGCCGAGCCGGCCCCACGAGCAGATCACCTCGTCGGAGACGAGCAGCACGTCGTATGCGTCGCAGATCTCGCGTACCCGCTCGAAGTAGCCCGGCGGCGGCGGGAAACAGCCGCCGGCGTTCTGCACCGGCTCCAGGAAGACGGCGGCGACGGTCTCCGGGCCTTCGCGTTCGATCGCCCGGCCGATCTCGTCGGCTGCCCACCGGCCGAACGCCACCGGGTCGTCGCCATGCTCCGGCGCCCGGTAGAAGTTGGTGTTCGGCACCTTGATCCCACCCGGCACCAGCGGCTCGAAGTCGGCCTTGATGCCGGGCAGCCCGGTGATCGCCAGCGCCCCCATCGTGGTCCCGTGGTAGGCGATGTCCCGGCTGACCACCTTGTGCTTGGTGGGTTTGCCGATCCGCTTGAAGTAGGCGCGGGCCAGCTTCCAGGCCGACTCCACCGCTTCGGAGCCGCCGGTGGTGAAGAAGACCCGGTTGAGGTCGCCGGGGGCGAGTGCGGCGATCCGCTCGGCCAGCTCGATCGCCGTCGGGTGCGCGTACGACCAGAGCGGGAAGTACGCCAGCTCGCTGGCCTGCTTCGCGGCGGCCTCGGCCAGCTCGGTGCGCCCGTGGCCGGCGTTGACCACGAACAGCCCGGCCAGCCCGTCCAGCAGCCGGCGTCCCTCGCTGTCCCAGACGTACGCGCCGTCGCCGCGCACGATTGTCGGCACCGGGGCGTCCCGGTAGCTGGACATCCGGGTGAAGTGCAGCCAGAGGTGGTCGGTCGGGTTGCCCATGTCGTGGCCCCATCGCGTCGGTCGCACCGGCGCCCGCACAGCGCCGTCCTGGCTACGGTTATCGCACAGATGCGCCGCTCGCTGCAAGGTTCACGAGATCAAGACCTCCTATCCGCGACGTTTTCAGTAGTCAATGAACATGGTTGCGACGAATTCCGTACCGACGAGGGGTCGTCTTGGTGGTTGGTGTGCTGCAGACCGAGGGGTACGCGGGGATGCTGCACATCGGCGGCGTGCCCACCGCCGACGAGGAGCTGGAGCGGATCGTCGCCATCCGACTGGAGCGTCAGACGATCCTGACCGGGTCGCACCCGCCGTTGCTCGTGACGGTGATCGACGAGGTGGTGCTGCACCGGCGGTGGGGCAGTGTCAGCGGGGAGGCACTCCCGCGTGAGGCATCGATCGACCTGATCGACTCGGACAGGGCGAGGGCCCGAGCACCGGGCCGAACGGCGCACCGGGGCGCGCAGTGTCAGGGAGGCGCCGAAGCCGACCGGGTCGGTTGTCGCCGACGCCGGCCGGCCCGGGAAAATCCTGTCCGTGCCTACGGGCAGGGGTGGATGCCGCTGGTGGAGAACGGGGTGCGTACGCCGGACAGGTGGTCCCAGTCCCGGTCGGGGCAGGGGCCACGCAACCAGGTGCCGACCCGGTTGGTGTGACTGCTGTCCGAGTAGTAGTGGGTGACGGTCACGTAGTAGTCGGGGGGTGCTGCCTGGGCCGGGGCGCTGGTGACCACGAGGGTGGTGGACACGGCGAGCAGGGCTGCGGCGAGGGCGTTGCGGATGACAGCCGGCACGGTACGAGTCCCTTCAGGATGCTCGACTTTCGGTAGTCATACCGTAGCAACCCGTAGGTGGAATGTGGGGCGGTGAAGATCCGACAAACACCCGCGAGTGGTCAGTCGGTGTTCGCCGGGCGCCCGGCGTTGAGGTCGACGCTGCCGCCGGCCGGCACCGGTAGGAACGTCGGGCAGCCCTTCGCGGTCTCGTCGGTCAGGCAGCGCTGGAACACCTCGTACAGGATGTAGCCCTCCGGGCCGAGCACCTCGACGAGTTGGCGGATCTGCTTGAGCTTCTCCTCGACTGTGGCGTTCTGCTCGACGATCGCCCGACGCTCGGTGATCGCCACCTGCACCGCGGCCAGACCGTCGACCAGATCCTGACGCGGTGTCGGTTTCTGCAGGGTCAGGTTGAACTGCAGGAAGTACGCCCGTCCGCCGGTGGTGGCCTGCACCGCCGCGCCCAGGTCCTCGTTGATCGCCGTCTCGAACGCGGCCCGGGTGGCCGGATCGTTGTACAACGCCAACCAGTCGTACTTCTGCGCCTCGGTGGTCATCGCCTTGTGCAGCGGCTGCCCGATGTAGAACCGCAGCAGGTCGAGCCAGTGGCTGGTGGTCCGGCCGTCGCCGTCCATCACCGGCTGGAACTTCAGCCCGATCTCCTCATGGAACTCCCGCAGCATCCCACCCTCGTCGGCACACGAGGTGTCCAGGTGGAAGGTCAACCCGCCGGAGACGGTCAGCTCCTGGTTGTCCTTGGAGACCACGACGAACGGCGTGGACTCGGAGCCCTCGTTGCCGGTGAAGTCGAAGGTGCGCTGGCCGGCCGGGTACACGTAGTACCGCTCGCCCGGACCGTCCCAGGTGCGGTTGTTCTGGGTGACACAGGCCTGGTAGGTGGTGCTGGAGAAGGCGCCCGCGTCGTAGTGCAGCGCCACCTGGTCCGACTCGGTGCTCACCGTGGTGCATCCGGTCACCGTCAACACCAGCAGCGCACCGACACCCGCGATCACCCGTAGCTGACGACGCATCCGTTTGCCCCACTTCCCTCGACGTGTGCCGTCAGGGTAGGGAAGCGAATCAATCCGACTGGTCCGGCCGTACCCCAGGTGTCAGCTGCCGGTGCGGCCGGCTTGTGGCCGTACCGTGCCGTCCTGGTCGGGCTAGAAGCAGTACGGGACCGTGATCGAGGTGAAGTACGCGGTACTTTCGCCCGTCAGATACTTGTAGTTGCCATCTGGGCACCGGAAGCGGTAGCCGATGCCGACCTCGGTGGTGTGGCTGCTGTCCGAGTAGTAGTAGTAAATGACGGTGTAGTAGTCGGGTGGGGCGCTCTGCGCCGGAGTGGCCGTCAGGGCGAGGCTGGTAGCCACTACCAGTAGTGTTCCCGCCAATGCGCTGCGAAGATACTTGAGCACGGCTGGCGCCTCTCTGTCTGATCACCATGAGTAGCTCCACAGTAGCAACAAGTTGTGACCCCTGTGGACCCCGGTGAACAATCGACATATGTCGCACCGGCGCCCACCCGTGGTCCCGCCGGTGGGGCGCTGCTGACGCAGGTCAGGCCGTACCCCAGGTGTAGGTCTGCTTGCGCAGCTTCAGATAGACGAACGCCTCGGTGGAGACGACCCCCTCGACCGTACGCATCCGTTGCAGGATCTCCAGCAGATGGTCGTCGTTGCGGCAGACCACCTCGGTGAGCAGGTCGAACGACCCGGCGGTGATCACCACGTAGTCGACCTCGTCCAGCTCCGCGAGCCGGTCGGCGACCGTCTCCAGATCCCCGGCGGTACGCAGCCCGATCATCGCCTGGCGGGGGAAGCCGAGCTGCAGCGGATCGGTGACCGCGACGATCTGCATCACCCCGGCGTCGAGCAGCCGCTGCACCCGCTGGCGGACCGCCGCCTCGGAGAGCCCGACCGCCTTGCCGATCGTCGCGTACGGGCGCCGCCCGTCCTCCTGCAACTGTTCGATGATCTGTTTCGCCACGTCGTCGAGGACGACGTGACCGGAGCCACCGCTGGGCCGCCGTGTGTCCATTGCCCTCACCTTCCTGCTGAAGTTGGCCGTCAACCTTGGCGACGCCTGCCGTGGTACCGAGCCTCAGCGACCTGCGCGTCAGGGCGCTTGTCGCCGAGACTCTTGCCACTCCATCATATGTACTTCAGTGGATTTCTCCCAATGGTGCCCCCGGTCGACTAGGGCTTGTTCGGCGACGAGGTATGATCCGAAGTATTCATTGCATATGACCAAGACTGCGTCTGGCGCAAATGATCTGCATGAAAATACATCAAGAAAGATTTCGGCTCGCTTGGGGTAGGTGTGAACGGCGGCATGCGATTCGAATAGCAGCACCACCCCCGAGTATCCGTCTAGGTCGCCGCGCCCCGACTCGGCGCTTACTAGTGGGCCGCCTAGTATTCGCATGCCAATTCCTGTCACTAGGTCGACAAGAAATTGGCGGATAGTTCCGATCTCGGCGAGATGGGCTCTCTTTTCAATCCTCACTATTCTTAATGTGAGATGAGATCCGTAGATGCTTTTTGATTGTCTGTCGATTTGTTTGGAATCTCCATTTTGGTTGCCGTTCGTCGATTCCATTCTTGTCCTCGGGCTCATGTGTCGGTTGGGGTGGCGGGTAAATAATAGCTGAATGAATCAAATGCGAAAGCAATACTTAGCCAACTCTTTGTGTTGATTTGCACCTGAAAGACCGTTGCGGTCATCTGCGTGGGTGCAGTCTGTTGGAGCGGTTGACCTTGACGGATGGCTTCGCTTCCCTTCAGTTCAAGGTGGAGGTCTCGGCGGTCCCGGGCGGCGGCAGTCTCATGGGCCGGCGACTGCCTGCGTGGTCACGACGAAGCCGCAGCGCCTCCTGAGCTGAGTACCGGAAGACGACCGCTCACCCATGACAGACACGTGGCTTCGCTGAGCCGGCCGCGGTCGGGTAGCTTGCCGTCGAAGGCGACGTGGGAACGGCCATCCGATGGTGGGTCGCTGTCCGAAGGAGACGAGCTTGCCGCAGCGCCAGCAGCGATGACGCCGGATCGTGCGAGCGTCGCTTTCACGCGTTCGGCTGGTTGTGCTGGTCGTGGCGGCGATCGACTATATTGGAGTGAACACTCCCTCTGCCGCCGAATCGACGAGCCAGATCCAGTTCCGGGAGGTCGCTGGCGGCCAACACCTAGAACTGCTGACCCGGACATACTCCGAGATTCTCGAACCGAGTCTTCCTGCGGACCAGCTGGATGGACTGGACGAACTCGCTGGTCGAGTAGCCGACGGCACGGCGCACATGTCCGTGGCCCTGCATGGCGACGAGCCGGTCGGCACCATCGTGGTCGACGTGCTTGACGAATGTGATGCCCTGCTGCTCAGCTACCTGGCGGTCCGACCAGGGGCCCGTGGCGGTGGGATCGGGAGGGCGATGGTTGAACGCTGGCTGCCTGTGTGGCGGGAGCGTACAGGGACACGCGCGATCATCGCTGAGGTCGAGGATCCACGGCACCACGACGCAACGATGTACGGTGATCCTGCTGCCCGCCTTCGGTTCTATCAGCGCCAGGGCTTCAACCTGGTACCAGTCCCCTTTGCCCAGCCTCGAGTGCGTCCTGACGCCGAACGGGTGCCGGGTATGCTTCTCGCTGTCTGGCCCGGCGATCAGCGTCTCCCCGGCACGACCCTGCGAGCCTTCGTAGCCGAATACTACGTGTCGGCGGAGGGCCCCGAGGTCCACGACGACCCCTTGTTCAACGCTCTGCTCGCCATGATCGACCGGTGCGGTCCCACGCCAGAGCTGATCCCACCCCATAGGTACATGGAGATCCCGTCGCTGGACGTCGCTGCCGAACTCGTACGGAGGGACTACCCCGTTACGGCCGTCGCGCTCGATATGCTTGCCGTTGACGAGAGGGCCATGGCCGTACTTGACGAGACGTGGCGGCGGGTGATTGATCGCACGGCCGACGATCTACCCGCCCGGCTGAAGACGGCCGTGCTCGCCGAGTTGGTTGACGCCTTGGACGACGCTGATCTGTTTCACGTCTCACCGGACCCGGCCGACGCCGACGTGCTCGCTTGGTGGTTCGCGGGCGAGGACGAACCGTGGGCCGGTTGGTGGGCGACTGATCCGCCTCGATGGACCTCCGACCGGATGCTGACCCGGCGCCTCGCACCGGCCGTACGGCGGCTGCCGCCGCTGCCTCGGGTAGTCGTGGTCCTGTCCGATGTCGCCGGCCTGCGACTCGACGAAGCGACCGAGATCACCGGCCTCGCCGAGGAGGACTACCGCAGCATGCTCGCCGCAGCCCGTACCGAGATTGTCGCGCTCATCGACCGCGAGATCTACGAGGAGGAGAAGGATGGACGACTTCCTGCGCTGTGACACAGTGGTCGGACTCACTGGCCGTCTTTTCGATGGCGCCGTGAGCCCTGCCCGGCGAGAGCTCGTGGAGATGCACCTGCTGGTTTGCCCACCGTGTCTCGATCATCTACACAAGCTGGGTGGGATGCGGGCCGGTCTATCCACCATGCCCGGGCGGCCCGCGCCGGCGTGGTTGCTCGACTTGGTGGCGGGGCCGGCCGCATGAGGTACTACAAGTTCCTCACTCGCGGCGGAGCCGGACCTTTTTCCGGGAAGCACTGGACGACTGACTGGCTCCATGAGCCTGACATCGTGCCCTGCGAGCGTGGTCTACACGCCTGCCGGGTCACCGACCTGCCGTACTGGCTGCATGAGGAGCTGTGGCAGGTGGAACTCGACGGTCCGGTCACGGTGATTGGCCGCAAGGTGTTGGCACCGCGCGGTCGACTGTCCGTGCGTGTCGACGCATGGGATGCCGGGGCGGCAGAGTCCTTTGCCCGGTCCTGCATAGGTCGAGTCGCCTCGCATGCGGCATACGAGTGCAGTGAGCTGGACGACGGATCGCTGCGCGACGTCGCACAGCACTTGACCGATCCGCAGAGCAGCACCTGGGTGACCGCCGATGTGCGCGAACTCGCGCTGAACCGACAGGAGGCGGCTGCCCGAGCGGGTCGGTTGATCGCCGCCCGAGTGTGCGGACTCCTCGTTGACGCCGTCGACATGGCAGGCGAATATCCGGTGGCTGCGCTCGGATACGTTGCCGCACGGGCCGCGCAGACCCGGCCGCCTAGCGCCGAGGGCGACCGCTACGACGCGGAACGGCGCTGGCAGGCCGCATGGCTGTCCGAAAGGCTGGAGCTGAGCTGACTGGCCCCTTGGCCGCTACGCGGCGATTATGCCCCGGCCTGAAAACCTCAGTCAACTGGATCCGTCGGGATCCGGCCAGCCAGCCAGTCGATCCGGTCCAGGTCGAGCGACGCGTTCCGGTCCACGCCCTCGGTAACATTCGCCCAGTAGTCTGTGAAATCGGATGTACGCCGGTGAAGGTCTGTATTCGCCGGGGCGCTCGGAAACAGATCCTGAGCCAGCTCCGCCAAGGCGGCCGTTCGCGATGCAGCTTCCGCTCCGGACGCAAGCCCTGGCCGGTAGCGCCACTGTTCGACCAGCGATGCTTCCGGCACGTGCCCCCCGAAGGGTTCCACCAGTGCCGCGATGAGAGCCTCCTGCTCAGTATGGCCGATCCACGCTGCTGCCTTCTCCGCCGCCAGTTGGCTCATCTCCTGGTAGAACCGTTGGGTGTACTCATCGGGCGGGTTCACCGAGTCGTCGAGAGTGTTGGTCACCTGCTGCAGCAAGAACGCGTGCAGTACAGCGCGGCCGTACTCCTGTGCAGCCGTGACGGGATCGTCCACGCAAAACAGATCACCGAGGCAACGATGCAGGTTGGCTTGGAGCTCTGGGTCCTCCTCGCCATCGTCGACCAGGATCCGCATCTGGGCGCATGCCGCCCTGATGTGGGCTGCTGCCGAGGTAGGGTCCCCCGCAGCTCTGGCAATGTCAGCCCACTCGAAGTAGAAGTACGAGAGGGAGACTCGATCGCCGAGCTCGACGAACTCCGGCTCCAGACTGCGATAATAACTCTCGGCTCGGCCAGGATTCTCGTTGTACCAGTGTGCATGTGCGGTGAACAGTTGCAGGTAGAGCCGAGCGTTGCGGCGGACACCCTGGGTCTTCTCGCTGAGATTGGGGTTGCGCCACCCCTGGCGCAACCCGCAGAGGTCACCTATTGTCCGGAGCGCATGTCGGACCTCCTCCCAGTGCACGCCGGGAGGCTTGGTCGCACCCGGTGGATAGTTGTCTTGGAACCGGATCAACTGGTCCATTAGTAAACGGTCACGGTCGTCCCGGATCGTACGTCCCCAGCTCTCCAGCAGTCGGTGGCAGAACGGGAAGTCGATGTAGAGTCCCCACCACCAGAAGGCCTCCATGAAGAGCACGACGAACTGCGTGCGGGTCAGTGATCGCTCATCGGGCAGTTGCGCCGAGTGGAACAACCAATCCGACTCACACATCTGCCAGGTCGGATTTTCGTACTTTAGCCATGAGCCGTACGGCCGATCGGTCGTGCCCTCCAACGAGGTGGTCAGGTCGTAGAAATAGGCTGCGGCGCGTCGGTTGACGTCCACCCACCTGGCCGGTTGGAACTGCCGTACGTCGTCCGATAACCTCGACCGGATAAAGTCATGCAGGCGGAACCGCCCGGCCACCGGTAAGGGATCGAGCAAACCCAGACTGTTGATCCGCTCGACGGCCTTGCTGATAGCGGCGCTATCCATTGCCGGTTCGGCGTCCCTCATCAGGTGACAGAGCATGGGAACGTCGAAGGTGTTCAGCAGCGCCGCAGTCTCGACCGTTCGCCACACTCCGGGATTCCGATCCGGCATGATCACCTTTCTAACGAGCTTGGCAGGGTCGAGGTCGCCCTCGGTCGTGACCTGAGCCAGCACTTTCCGTAGCTCGCTAGGCCGAGTCGCCTCCGTGCCCCGCTCGCGAATGAGATGAATGACCAGGTTGAGCCCGGACGGGTGTCCGCTCGTGAAGTCCCAGACGACCTCAGCCAGTTCGGGATCGAGATCGTCGCCGAAGTGGGACTGCAGGTAGGCGTTGACCTCGGGAGGCGTGAACAGGGGAAGCGTCTCGGTCCGCTCCGGGTCCAAGACGCTGCGCCCGTGCTGGTTGTATTCCCTGGGTATCATCGGCAGCACGACCGCAGTGTCAGGCATCTGGGCCGCGAGCGTCACAAACCAGTGTCCCATTGCATCGTCAATGAGCGTCTCAAAGCCGTCGAGTAGCAACACTGTCGGCCGACCGGCCCGCCACGTTGTCCAGTCTGCAAGGAATGCCCTGTCGATTCGCAGTTGGGCGTTGCGTAGTCGTTCCTCGGGGCTCTGCCCTTCAATTGGGGTAGCTTGGGCCCCCACGTTGACCTTGACATTGCTGGTATTGGTACGGAAGCCGCCGGCCCGGATGACCACCCGCTGCGGGGGCATGGCCTGGGCCACCGTCGTTGACTTCTCCATTGCGGCGATGAATCCGCCGAAACGTTCGATGACATCCTTGACAAGGTCTTCGAGTAGCTTAGCCGACTTGTTCAGCACCTGGTGGAGTGAGGCGGCTGTGGCTGCAGCACCGTACTGGCCGCTGTACGTCTCGTCTAGGCCGCGCCCGACGAACGAGACGTCCAAGGAGGCCGGCAGAATGTCGACGCCTGGGAGCTCCCGACGCAGGTCCTCCCGCAGCTGTTGCAGGAAGGCGGACTTTCCCATGCCGTGTCCACCAAGCACGACAAAGATCCCCGACATGTCCGTTCGGATGCCTGCGACAACTCGGCGCAACTGCTCATCTCTGCTGATCAAGCCGTTGCGGACCCGCACCTGGGCCCGGCCAGTCGCCTCGGCAACCGCAGCTGGTGCCGCCGGAACCCCATGTTCTGATCCACGGCGATCCGCCTTCGGCGCCGTGCTCTTGCCGGGCATGGTGGGGTCGTCCGGTCCGGGCGGCAGGGGAGTCTCGCCGTTGATGTCTATGCGCTCGACGGTGCTCCAAATGACTGAGGTGATCCTCACGCCGGCACTCTGGCCGGCAATCTTCACATTGCGGATCATCCCGCCGAGCCAAGCTCGGATGGAGTGCCCGACGTGTGCTGCCCGCCCGCCCGCCGTGCCTTGCGCGAGAGTCGCAGCTGCGGCGAGGAAGCTGCCTATACCGGCTAGCCAACTCACCACTTCCAGGTCTTCTCGGCCGAAGACCACCGCCACCACACCTAGCGCGAGCGCGGCCACGAATGTGACCGCCAGAGATGCTATCCGTACTCTGCGCGTGCCCATGTTGCCCATTGTGGAGGCGGCATGCGAGCCCGTCGATCAGGTCTTCGTATCACGGACCAGGCGACGTAGCGGCCCATCGATCCACCCTGTCCGTACTTGAGAAGCCCAGGATGGTCCTACGGCGTGCCCGAAAGGCCGAGAAGCCGCAGGTCGAGCGTTTGCGCTTTGAGGATCCCCTCGGCTGGTGTGGACGACGCGAGCAGGCCAGGGTTCTGACTTCGAGTCAACCTTCTGACACTTGGGGTTGATGGATCAACGAAGTGATCTCACCGACTTTCGGGCAGGTACTTGTGTTCGAAGTGGGTCAGGTGCAGGGCCGCCAGGGTTGTCAACACCGCCTCAATCGTGGCTCTGGCGCAAACTTCGGATGCTGTTGCTGATCTTGGTCGTTGATCATTAAGAGCTCCTAACACGATCTTGTTGATCGATGGTGGCTAGCGTGACGGCGGTGGATCTGGTTCGTTCCACACGGCGTGACCAAGCCGAGGATCGTCGATGACGACCTGTGGGAGTTGATCGAGCCGCTACTACCGCCCTGGCCACAACGATCACCTGGACCACGACCGGTACCCGGCCGACTCTGCCTGCAAGGCATTCTGTTCGTCCTCCACACCGGGATCGGCTGGGAGGACCTGCCCCGGGAACTGGGCCTCGGCTCCGGCATGACCTACTGGCGCAGGCTACGCCGCTGGACCGACGCCGGCGTGTTCGACCGGCTCCACCAACTCCTGCTCTCCGACCTCAACGCCCACGGCCGCATCGACCGGTCCAGAGCGATCATCGACGGCGGACACATCGACGCGAAATGGGGGCGACGGCACCGGCCCATCCCCGGTCAATCGCGGCAAACCCGGCAGCAAGTACCATGTGATCACCGACGGAGCGGGCACTCCACTCGCGGCGCTCACCACCGGCGCCGGCACCGTCGTCGTTGGCGCCAACGTCCCCGACATCAGCAAGGCCGTGGACCTGCTCGACGCGGTATCACCCATCGCAGGCCCCCCGGTCGACCACGCCGACGGCTCCCCGTCCTAAGGGCTACGACAGCGCAGGGTTCCGCACCGCCTGCCGCCACAGGGGCACCGAGCCGATCATCCCGCAACGCGGCCACAAGCACATCAAGGGCCTGGGCAGCTGCGCTACGTGGTGGAGCAGGGCATCGCCCTGCTCCACCAGTTCCGCCGACTGGCCATCCGCTGGGAACGCCACCTCGACCTCCACGACGCTCTCGTTAGCCTCGGATGCGCTCTGATCTGCTGGCGCCGCCTCACGGAACAGGCAACCCCAAGATCGTGTTAGGAGCTCATTGGACTCTTGACAAGCCCTATTTGCCCTGATCAGAAGGTACTTCTTCATTTTGGGCCAGTCCTTGGACACCCCTTAACGAAGGGCCGAGGTTAATGCAGCGGCCTGAGCTTCGCCGCCGGAATCGGCCAGGGCGGGCAAGTTGAGTTCGGCGGCAGGCCAGTTCAGGGCAGCGGTCACCCTGAGTTTGCAGATCGGTGCCTATGTGTCGATCCCTTTGATATGTTTAGACGAAAATTCACCGAGATTGCGCCGGGGTATCGGACTGGAGCAGGCGGTCACGGGAGGTCGAGAGCTTTGTTGGAGGCGCTTGTCAAAATTCCTAGGGCTGCGCCCACCGGTTACGGTTGCCAGTGACTGGGCGGTACGGGGCGATGTACGGTCCGAATCTGACGTTCCTCGGCGTACCGCCGTGCGACCTGACCGATCCCGCCGGCTTCGCCGGGGCGGACGTGGTGATCGTTGGCGCGCCGTTCGACGGCGGCACCTCGCACCGCCCCGGCACCCGGTTCGGTCCGGCGGCGTTGCGCCAGGCCTGCTACCTGCCGCACGACGGGTCCCGGCCGTCGCTGGCGCTGCGCGTGGACGCGCTGCGCGACCTGCGGGTGGTCGACGCCGGTGACGTGGAGATGTTCGCCGGCGACATCGAACGGTCGCTGGGCGCGCTCGAATCCGCCGTGTACGCGGTGGCCCGCACCGGGGCGATCCCGGTGGTGCTCGGCGGCGACCACTCGATCGCCCTGCCGGACGCCACCGGGGTGGCCCGGCACCTGGGCTTCGGCAACGTGTCGCTGGTCCACTTCGACGCGCATGCCGACACCGGGGACATTGAGTTCGGCTCCTTGTACGGGCACGGCCAGCCGATGCGCCGGCTCATCGAGTCCGGGGCGGTACGCGGCGACCGGTTCCTGCAGATCGGGCTGCGCGGCTACTGGCCGGGTCCGGACACCCTGGCCTGGATGGCCGGGCAGCGGATGCGCTCGTACGAGATGACCGAGATCGTGGCCCGTGGCCTGGACGTATGCCTGGCCGAGGCAGGCCGGACTGCGGTGGACGGCTGCGCCGGGGTGTTCCTGTCCGTCGACGTGGACGTGGTAGATCCGGGGATGGCGCCGGGCACCGGCACCCCAGAGCCGGGCGGGCTGACCAGCCGGCAGCTGCTCGACGCGGTCCGGCGCTGCTGCTACGACCTGCCGGTGGTCGGCGTCGAGGTGGTCGAGGTGTCACCGCCGTACGACCAGGCCGAGGTCACCGCGTACCTGGGCAACCGGGTCGTGCTGGAGGCGTTGTCGGCGATCGCCCGGCGCCGCCGCGACGCCGCCGCTGGCGGCCCGCCGTGGGATCCGACCCAGCCGTTGCTCGACGGTCGCGGTGCAGGGGCGTAGTCAGTCCTCGATCGCGTGCATGACGTGCTTGACGCGGGTGTAGTCCTCCAGCCCGTACATGGACAGGTCCTTGCCGTGGCCGGAGTGCTTGAACCCGCCGTGCGGCATCTCCGCCACGATCGGAATGTGGGTGTTGACCCAGACGCAGCCGAAGTCGAGCCGGCGGGTCATCCGCATCGCCCGGCCGTGGTCGCGGGTCCACACCGAGGCGGACAGGCCGTACCGGACGCCGTTGGCCCACCGGACCGCCTCGTCCTCGTCGGTGAAGCGCTGCACGGTGATCACCGGCCCGAACACCTCGTCCTGGATGATCTCGTCCGGCTGGCGTACCCCGGCGACCACCGTCGGGGCGTAGAAGTAGCCCCGGTCGCCGACCCGTACGCCGCCGGTGTGCAGCTGGGCGTGGTCCGGCAGCCGGTCGACGAAGCCGGTGACCCGGCCCAGCTGGTCGGCGTTGTTCAACGGCCCGTACGCCACGTCCGGCTCGTCCGGTAGCCCGGTCTTCGTCGCTCGGGCCTGCTCGGCCAACGCGGCGACGAAGTCGTCGTGCACCCCCGGCCCGGCCAGCACCCGGGTCGCCGCGGTGCAGTCCTGCCCGGCGTTGAAGTAACCGGCGCCGGCGATCGCCTCGGCCGCCGCCGCCACGTCGGCGTCGTCGAAGACCACCACCGGTGCCTTGCCGCCCAGCTCCAGGTGGGTGCGTTTGAGGTCGGGTGCGGCGGCGGCCGCCACCTCCATGCCGGCCCTCGTGGAGCCGGTGATCGACACGAACTCCGGGGTCGGGTGGGCGACCAGCGTCCGGCCGGTGTTCCGGTCGCCGCAGACCACGTTGAACACGCCCGGCGGCAGGAACTCGGCGGCGATCTCGGCCAGCAGCAGGGTGGACAGCGGGGTGGTGTCCGACGGTTTGAGCACCACCGTGTTGCCGGCGGCCAGCGCCGGGGCGATCTTCCAGACCGCCATCATGAGCGGGTAGTTCCAGGGCGTCACCTGCGCGCAGACCCCGATCGGCTCCCGGCGTACGTAGGAGGTGTGCCCGGCCAGGTATTCCCCGGCCGATTTGCCCTCCAGCACCCGGGCCGCCCCGGCGAAGAACCGGAGCTGGTCGACGCTGGGCGGCAGCTCCTCGTCGGCGGTCAGCTGGCGCGGCTTTCCGGTGTTGCGGACCTCGGCGTCGACCAGGTCGGCGGCGCGGGCCTCGACCGCGTCGGCGAGCTTGAGCAGGGCCAGCTGCCGCTGCGCCGGGGTGGTGTCCCGCCAGCTGTCGAAGGCCGTCGCGGCGGCCGACATTGCCCGGTCGACGTCGGTGGGGCCGGACGTTGGTGACTGGGCGAACACCTCGCCGGTGCACGGGTCGACCAGGTCCTGGTAGCCGCCGTCGACCGGCTCGACGTAGCCGCCGTCGACGAAGTTGCGCAGAGTCTGCTTGTCGGTCATCGTTCGGCTCCCGCACGTCGGCTCGGCCTGGATCAGGGAGGATGAGGTATCCGCCAGCTACGAGCCATCTTCGCGACCGAAATCGCAGCAGACAAGAGGTACGGCAACTGTTTCCGTGCGCGCGTTGCCTGGAACTGATCGTGACGACAGGACCAGCGCTCGGCTGGTCCGGCACGGTCTCGCCGTGCCCGACGCCGCCAGCGGCACCCGCATCGAGGTGAGGCGTACGCACCTTGTACTCGCGTTTTGACGTGCGTACACCTCACCTCGATGGCCGCCACCCGGGCCGCTGCGGGCCTACGCCCAGGCCCTCGGGCGACGTCGGTACGGCGATCGAGGAGTTCCTGTCGCGGCTCTGAGCGACGCCGGCATCGTGCTGTTCGTCTACCAGCTTGCGGTCCAGCGGTACCAGGCACCTCCGAGATGCTGGAAGACCGGGGACTCGAAGGAGCCGTTCTCCAGGGCCGGAGTTGGTCCTTCGGGCAGGTAGGCGAACCCGGCGTCGTCGAACAGGTTGCCGTTCGCCTCCTGAAACACGACTCCGCCGGGCACGTGGTAGGCGGCGATGATCCGGTAGGAGCCGATTGTGGACGGTGCCGGGACGAGGTACCAGTCTTCGCCGGCGGGCAGAGTCGCGACCGCCTGTTCGAACGCACTGCGACTCATCGCCCAGCGGGCCTGCAGCGGCACGCCCGCGACGAGCAGCGCCAGCGCGAGCGCGACGATGATCGGCGCCGGCAGGAACGACCAGGACCACCGCCGCCGTTGTACCCCGAACATCACCACCCAGACGACCCAGGCCAAGCCGGCCAGCCCGAGTACGGGCACCGCGCCGAACACCAGGAAGAACGAGAAGCCGGGAACACTGAATGCCCAGAGCAGGCAGGCCGCAGCAACCAGTGTCACGATGTGCAGGGCCCACCAGGGGGCGCGTGGCGTCAAGGGCTTGGGAGATGAAACGCCGTCCTGGCCGACGGTCACCATTGGGACTCAATGTCCAGCATCGCCCGATGATGATGCCCCAAAGCGCGTCGGGCAACTGCCCTGATCGGCGACGTGCCGGCATCGCGGCGGTGCCTCAGTATCGGGGATGATCTCATGCGTGGACGCTCGTCATCGGCAGGTTCGGGCTCGGTACACCGCCGACACCGTCACGGTGTACCAGGCGTATCCGGCGGAGATCGCTGTGCCGGCGTTGGCGAACGGGCGGTTCGTGGCACCGTTCAAGCGGGACCGGATGACGTGGATCAAGCCGTCGTTCCTGTGGATGATGTACCGGTGCGGGTGGGCGTCCAAGCCCGGTCAGGAGCGGGTGCTGGCGGTCGAGATTCGGCGCAGCGGGTTCGAGTGGGCGCTGGCGGCAGCGTGCCTGAGCCACTTCGACCGTAGCTTGTACCCGGACCGCGATACGTGGGCGCGACGGGTGAGGACGAGCCCGGTGCGGGTGCAGTGGGATCCTGAGCGGTCGCTGCGGCTCGGGCCGCTGCCGTACCGGTCGCTGCAGGTGGGGCTGTCCGGCGAAGCAGTCGGCCGGTACGTCGACGAGTGGACCGTCGCCATCACCGAGGTGACCGGGCTGGCGCACGCTGTGCGTGACCGGCTTGCCGCTGGTGACGACGCGGGTGCTGGTGCCCTGCTGCCGGCCGAGCGGGTCTATCCGTTGCCGGCCGGGGTTGCGGCGGTCATCGGCGCCGACCCGACACCGGCGGCGACCTGCTGATACCGCAGGACGGGATCGAGCACGTCAGCAGGTGGGTACTGGTTGAGCTTGATGCCACAGGTGCATCAGGATGCACCTGTGGCATCAGGTCGTCGGACGCATCATGGGGGTCCGGGGTTCGTCAGCCGCAGTCGTGCAGAGTGATCCGGTAGCCGTCGGGGTCGGCGAAGGTGAAGGTCTGGCCGAACGGGCCGTCAATCGGCGCGGAGACAATGGTGTGACCGTCGGCGACGAGAGCATCGTGAATGTCCTGTACGTCTGTGGCGTGGAGCCAGATGGCCGTGCCGATGCCGGGCTGAGGTGTGGTGAGCAGATTGTCGATCTGGTTGAACGCCGAGGTGGAGTTCCACCACCCCCATGTCCAGCACCTGTTGCAGCGCCTCGGCGGACTCGTATCCGCTGGCGTAGGTCGCCCGGGTGCCGCCCACGGCGACCCTGCCCGGTGTGGTCACCGGCCGCGAAGAGGGCTCCGACCGAGTGCCGGACAGTCTTGCGACGTGCGATTCAGTTCCGATGGTCCGGTCGAGCGACTCTGGCGTCGAACGTGCGCTGAGCCTCCTGTATCTCGTCGCTGTGGGTCAGGGCCCATTCGTACAGTCGGGTGAACGGTTCGCGGAAAGACTCGCCCAAGGTGGTGAGGGAGTACTCGACCCCGACCGGCGAGGTCTCGAGGACACGGCGAACCACCAGACCGTTGCGCTCCAGACGTCGGAGAGTCTGGGTGAGCACGCGCTGGGTCACGCCCTCCAGCTGCCGACGGATCTCGTTGAAGCGGGTGGGCTCCTCGAGCACTGTCAGGGCCATCATCGTCCACTTGTCGGCGACCTGGTCGAGGATCGGCCGAGTCGGGCAGTCCGCCACGAACCGCGGAGTCGACCTGGGTGCCGTTGCGGTCATCGGTATCCCTTCCAAGATCGATCTGGTACGCCGAGATGTGTTTCTGGACCTGAGGTCTCGGCCCACCAGGTCGGTATCTGGAAGGAACTTACACATCGGTCGGGAACCCCTGAAGAGGTTCGTGAGCTATGTCGCTCAGACCGTGAGCCTGTGGGCGCACCGCCCTCGACGGATCCTGGGCGACCAGCGCACCGGGTGGAGCACCCTCAGCGTCGGGGCGTCCGCAGCTGCCGGACGAGACCGGATCAGTCGGCTTCCGCGCCAAGGGTGCTCGCACCGCGCGTCGGTATCAGATGTCGGCCGCGACTCTGCGCAGGAAGCCCTCGAACTCACGCTCTGGTCCGGTGCTCTGGAGGCCCCGATCCAGGGCGAGCTTCATCTTCTTGGCCGGCGCGTCGCCGCTGACGAGCCGGTTCCACTCGTCGTGCTCCACGTTCAGGCCGCAGGTCAGATCTGCCGCCGGAACAGCACGCTTGGCCCCCTCGATCACACCAGGGTCGAGCGCCGCGATGTTGCCGGCGATGCGGGCCACGAACGCGTCGAGTTCGGCGTCGGGAACGGCACGGTTGATCCATCCGTACAGCGCTGCGGTCTCCGCGTCGAACAGGTCGGCCCCCAGCACCGCTTCGAGTGTGCGGTTGCGTCCGGCCTTCTCGAGCAGATACTGGGTTCCCCCGCCGCCGGGGAGAATCCCGAGCAGGACCTCGCTCTGCGCGATTTTTCCGCGCTCCGAGCCGGCGAACGCCATGTCAGCGGCGGCCACGAACTCCGCACCGCCGGCGCGGGCGATGCCGGCCAGTTTGACGATGGTGATCTGCGGTTGGCTGCGCAGCAGCTCCCCGATTCCCTGGTGAACGTTCACGTGCGGGTAGTCCTTCTTGACTGCCTCCAGAGCCGGGTAGCTGTCGAAGATCCCGAAGTCGACGTGGGCCAGGAAGAACTCGTCGTGGCTGCTCTCGAACACGATGACGCGGGTGGAGTCGTCTGCCCGCAACCGCCCGAGCAGATCGTGCAGATCGAGCATCATCGTTCCGTTCAGAGTGTTCACCGGCGGGTGATCGAGCGCCACGGTGGCGACACCGTCGGTGATGTGGACGTGCAGCGACGAGTACTCAGGCAGGTGCATGGTATCGATCCGATCGGTTGCCGGTAGACGTGCAGGTTCCTTACACGTACCGATCATCCGGCGGGCGGATCCGCGCCACAAGAACGCACTTTCCGGGTACCACGGATCATTGCGAACACCACCTACCGCAGAATCAAGAGCCGGTCGCCCGGTCTCCCGTGGGTCAGCGGGCGAGTAGCTCGTCGATCTGGTTGATCGCCGAGGTGGAGCCCTCCACCATGCCCATGTCCAGCACCTGTTGCAGGGCCTCGGCGGACTCGTACCTGCCCACGTAGGTCGCCCGGGTGCCGCCGTTGTGCTCGGCGAAGGTGTAGGTGTTCCGGGAGGTCGGCATCTCCGACAGTGGATTGAAGTCCATGTCCGCGAAGCCATCCTCGAAGGAGAAACTCGTCGGCTCGTCCACGGCCGTGATCAGCCAGTATCCGGCATGCTTGTCGCCCTCCGGGCCGGTCATGTAATAGGTCACGCGTCCGCCGGGCGTGAGGTCGTGGTCGACCACGGTCGCCGGGTACGTCGGCGGTCCCCACACCTTCTCCAGTTGGCGAGGGTCGGCGTAGACCTGCCAGACCCGCTCCACCGGCGCGGCGAAGTCCGCCGTGATGGTCAGGGTCAGGTTGTCAAGGTCCTGCTGGACGTCGGTCACGGGCATTGTTCGGTCCTTCCGTCGGAATCGTTGACTACCCATCCGGATCAGCTGCAATCAGCGCGTCGATGCGCGCGATGCGGCCACGCCAGATGTGTTCGAGCTCGGCGAGCATGGACGCCACCGAGCGCACCGCCTGCACGTCTCCGCTGGCCAGTTGCTCGCGACCACTGCGTCGTTTGATCAGTAAACCGGCCTTCTCCAGCACGGCGACGTGTTTCTGTACGGCGGCGAAGCTCATGTCGTACTTGGCGGCGAGCGCTGAGACGGAGTGCTCCCCGGCCAGCACCCGGCGCAGGATGTCGCGCCGGGTGCGGTCGGCGAGCGCGTGGAACATGGCGTCCGCCCGGTCCGCGCTCTCCTCGATCACCACGCCAATATACAACCGATCGGTTGTATATTGTCAAGCTCATCGGGTGTCTGGATCACTGGCCTAGGCTGGCCGGATGGACCACGCCGACCCGACCCCGCGTATGCCGTTCTGGCTGGCCGGCGAGCCGGCGCACGGTGACGCGCCACTGGCCGTGCACCACCCGTACGACGGTCGGCTGGTCGGACAGACCAGCTATGCCACGCCCGGCCAGGTCGAGCGGGCCGTCGCCGCCGCGCACCAGGTCGCGCCGCAGGCCGCCGCGCTGCCGGCGTACCGCCGGGCGGGCGCACTGGACCACATCAGTGCCCGGCTCGCGCAGCGGGCCGACGAGATCGCCCGGCTGATCACCGCCGAGAACGGCAAACCGATCAAGTGGGCGCGCGCCGAGGTGGCGCGCGCCGTCTCCACATTCCGCTGGGCGGCCGAGGAGGCCCGGCGGTTCTCCGGTGACCTGCAGCGCCTGGACACCGACCCGGCCGCCGCCGGCCGGATGGCGGTGGTCCGGCGGGTGCCGCGTGGGCCGGTGCTGGGCATCTCGCCGTTCAATTTTCCGCTGAACCTGGTGGCGCACAAGGTCGCCCCGGCGATCGCGGTCGGCGCGCCGATCATCGTCAAGCCGGCACCGGCGACCCCGTTGACCGCGCTGCTGCTCGGCGAGTTGATCGCCGAGGTCACCGAGCCGCACGGCCCACACACCGGAGCGCCCGCCGGATCAGGCACCGGGCTGCCGGCCGGCATGGTCTCGGTCCTGCCGGTGCCGAACGACCGGGCCGGCGACCTGGTCGCCGATCCGCGCCTGCCGGTGGTGTCGTTCACCGGCTCCGGGCCGGTCGGCGCGCTGATCCGCCGCTCAGTGCCGGACAAGCACGTCACCCTGGAGCTGGGCGGCAACGCCGCCGCGGTGATCTGCGAGGACTGGACCGGCGACGAGGAGCTGACTCAGGCGGCGCAGCGGATAGCCACCTTCGCCAACTATCAGGCCGGGCAGAGCTGCATCGCCGTACAGCGGGTGTACGTGCACGAATGGCTCTACGACGGCTTCCTGCCCCGGCTCGTCGCCGCCGTTCGGGCGCTGCGGGCCGGCGACCCGGCCGACGACGCCACCGATGTCGGGCCGCTGATCAGCGAGGACGCCGCGATACGCGTCGAGTCGTGGGTGGACGAGGCGGTGGCCGCCGGGGCGTCGATCGAGGTCGGTGGCCGGCGCGACGGCGCTACGTACCCGCCGACGGTGCTTACCGGGGTGCCGGCCGGCGCGAAGGTGCTCACCGAGGAGGTCTTCGGCCCGGTGCTCGTCGTGGACCGGGTGGAGAACGACGAGGCCGGCTTCGCGGCGGTCAACGACTCGGCGTACGGGCTGCAGGCCGGCGTGTTCACCCACAACCTGCAGACCGCCTTCACCGCGCACCGCACGCTCGCTGTCGGCGGGGTGATCGTCGGTGACGTGCCGTCGTACCGGGCCGACCAGATGCCGTACGGCGGGGTCAAGGGCAGCGGTGTCGGCCGGGAAGGGGTCCGCAGCGCGATGGACGACTACACCGAGCCCAGGGTGATGGTCCTCACCGGACTCGACCTCTGACCACCGTTCGCACGCCCGCTCAGGCGACGGCCAGCAGGTCGGCACCGATCAGCGGTACGACGCCGCCGAGCTGCGCTGGTTCGAGCCGACCGCACGGCTGCAGGTCCTGCCGTTCGCTCAGGGCGCATATGCCTGCAATACCGGGCCGTTCACCGTGCTGACCTTCCCGGAGACCGCCGACGCCGACGTGGCCTACGTCGAGAACGAGGCCGGCGACCTCTACGTGGAGAAGCCGGCCGGCGTCGCCCGCTATAACCTTGTCTTCGACGACCTGCGGGCGGATGCGCTCGGCTGCGACGACTCCCGGGCGTTCATCGCCGAGGTCGCCGACGGGCTGACCTGACGCGTCGCTGGCAAGGAGCACCGCATGTCCACAGCAGATCTCACCGGGGCGGGCTGGCGTAAGAGCAGCTACAGCAGCGGCAACGGCAGCTGTGTCGAGGTCGCCGTCTTCGGCGGGACCGTCGGCGTACGGGATTCCAAGGACCCGGCAAGCCCGGTGCTCGCCTTCACCGCGACGGACTTCGGGCGGTTCGTCGCCGATGTCCGGGGTGGCGCGCTGCGCGGTCCGGCCACGTAGCCGGAGCGCGGTAGCCTGTCGCGCGGTGGCGTCCGAAGCGCGGGTGCCGGCGACGCGGGAGGCGAGGCGGAGATGTCGGTACGGCGTGGCGCGGCTCGACTGGCGACGGTGCTCGCGCTGACCTTTGGCACAGCGGTGCTCGCCGCGGCCCCCGCGTACGGTCAGGACGAGCGGGTGCGGATCGATCTGCCGAGCAAGTTCACCGCTGGCGAGAATGCCGGTGGGGTGACCGTCAAGGTGACCAAACGCACCGACGGGTGCGTGGCGGCGCGCACCGCACTGGCGATCCGGCTGCCCGGCGTCACTCCCGATCAGGTCGCCGTGCAGGCCCGGATCGACGACGACTGGGTGACCGTGCCGCTGTGGGACAACGGCGACGGGCTGCTGCTGACCGAGCACACCGCGCCGGAGAAGGACGAACTGTGCAAGGGCAAGAGCCGCTCGGTCCGCTACCGGATGGCGTTCCGGGCCGGTGCGCCGGCCGGAGTCGCGCACATCGTCGGTGAGGCGTACACCGCCGGTGGGGTCCTGCTCGGCCGGGAAGCCGGGGCCAAGCGGGTCGGTGGCCGGCTCGCCGGCACCTACCAGCCGGGTCCGCCGACCCCGTCACCGAGTGCGGAGCCGACCCCTGAACCGACGGTCGACAGCACGGCCGTGGAGCCGAGCGACGCGCCGGCCGTACTGCCCGACCAGGACCTGCTGGCCGCGGCCGGCACCACCGGTGGGTCGGCTGGTGACGACGGTTCCGGCATCGGCACCGGGGTGATGGCCGCCGGGGTCGGCATGGTCGCTGTCGGCATCGCCCTGCTGGTGCTGCTGATCCGCAGACTGCGCCCAGCCCGGTCGGCAGCCAGCGGTACGGGTGGTCCTGGTGGGGATGTCGGGGACGGCGGGGCGACCATGCTGTTACCCCGGATCCGGCGCTGACCAGCGGCTGAGCGCTCCCTGCAGCGGCGTATCCGGCCGGAGGATGAACATCGTGCTGCCGGAGGATGGACCGTCAGCCTTGGCCGAAGGCATTGCCCACCGCTCCGTTACCCTCACTCGTGTTGGCATCGGCACGGCTGAGGAGCGAGACCTTGTCTGACTTGTCCAAAATCGTCAAGGCCTACGACGTCCGTGGCACCACTCCCGACCAGTTGAACGAGACCGTGGCCCGGGCCATCGGTACCGCGTTCGTGCAGGTTCTGGCCGAGCGCGGCGACAAAGCCGACCGGATCGTCATCGCCCACGACATGCGTGAGTCGTCGCCGCCGCTGGCCGACGCGTTCGCCGCCGGGGCCACCGCCGCCGGGGCCGAGGTGCTGCACGCCGGGCTGGCCTCCACCGATCTGCTCTACTACGCTTCCGGCGCGCTGGAACTGCCCGGCGCGATGTTCACCGCCAGCCACAACCCAGCCCAGTACAACGGCATCAAGATGTGCCGGGCCGGGGCGGCGCCGATCGGCCAGGACTCCGGGCTGACCGACATCCGGGACCGGGCACAGGCGCTGCTCGACGGCGGCGAGGTGCCGTCCGGCGGGGACCGGGTCGAGCGGCGCGAACTGCTCGCCGACTACGCCGCGCATCTGCGTACCCTGGTCGACCTGTCCGCGATCCGGCCGCTCAAGGTGGTCGTCGACGCCGGCAACGGGATGGGCGGCTACACCGTGCCCGCGGTCCTCGGTGACACGGTGCTGCCGGCTCTGCCGCTGACCATCGTGCCGATGTACTTCGAGCTGGACGGCTCGTTCCCGAACCACGAGGCGAACCCGCTTAACCCGGAGAACATCGTCGACCTGCAGAAAGCGGTCCGGGAACACAACGCCGACCTGGGGTTGGCGTTCGACGGCGACGCCGACCGCTGCTTCGTCGTCGACGAGCGTGGCGAGCCGGTCTCGCCGTCGGCGATCACCGCCCTGGTCGCAGCTCGGGAGCTGGCCAAACACCCCGGTGAGACGGTCATCCACAATCTGATCACCTCCAGCGCGGTGGCCGAGATCGTCCGGGAGAACGGCGGCGAGCCGGTGCGCTCCCGGGTCGGTCACTCGTTCATCAAGGCCGAGATGGCCCGGACCAACGCGGTCTTCGGCGGTGAGCACTCGGCGCACTACTACTTCCGGGACTTCTGGTTCGCCGACACCGGGATGCTGGCCGCGATGCACATGCTGGCCGCGCTCGGCGAGCAGGACAAGCCGCTGTCCGAGCTGGCCCACGAGTTCGAGCGGTACGTCGCCTCTGGCGAGATCAACTCGACGGTCACCGATCAGCAGGCCAAGCTCGCCGAGATCAAGGCGGCGTACGCCGATGCCGACACCGATGAGCTGGACGGGCTGACCGTCCGCTTCGACGACGGTGCCTGGATCAACATCCGTGCCTCGAACACCGAGCCGTTGCTGCGGCTCAACGTGGAGGCACCGACCACCGAGCGGATGGCCGAACTGCGCGACGGGGTGCTCGCGCTGGTTCGCGGCTAGGATCTTCACCGGAAGGCGCACCCCGGGACGGGGTCCGCCGGCGAGACACGTGGAAGGAGCCATCCGATGGCCCTGGATCAGCAGCTGCTGGAGATCCTCGCCTGCCCGGACACGCACCACACGCCGTTGACCTACGACGCTGCCGCGTCGACCCTCACCTGTCCGGAGTGCTCGCGGGTCTTCGAGGTGCGGGACGGGATTCCGGTGCTGCTGCTGGACGAGGCCCGCCGGCCCGGCGAGGCCGGCTGATGGCGGTTCCGATCGACGGCACGTCCGGGGTGGTGGGTCGGCGGGTCGCCGACGAGGCGCTGCTCGACGACGTGGACGGGCTCAACTCGACCGATCCCGGCGGCATGCTGCGGTTCACCGCGTCGGCCGGTGCCCAGGTGCGCGAGTCGGCGGCGTTGGCCGCCGAGGCAAACCTCGGTGTGCTCGGCGACGAGGGGCGGCCCCGGGCGGTCGTCATCGCCGGGATCGGTACCGCCGGGCGGACCGGCGACGTGCTGGCCACTGTGGCCGGACCGCGCTGTCCCGTACCGGTGATCCCGCACCGCAGCGCCGGCGTGCCCGGCTGGGTAGGCGCGGCGGACGTGGTCATCGCGGTCAGCGCTTCGGGGCGCAGCCCGGAGGCGCTGGGTGCGGCTCAGGCCGCCGCCCGGCGCGGTGCCCGGCTGGTCGCCGTCGGGCCGCCGGACTCGCAGCTGCAGTCGGTCGCCGAAGGGGTACGCGCCCCGTTCGTCCCGGTGCCGCGACGGGCCCCGGCTCGGGCCAGCCTCTGGGCGTTGACCGTGCCGGTGCTGCTGGCAGCGCGGGCGTTGGGCCTGGTCAAGGTCAACGAGGCGGATCTGGCGGAGACGGCGGCCCGGCTGGACGCCGACGCCGAGCGGTGCCGCCCGGCCGCCGAGTCGTTCGTCAACCCGGCGAAGGCCCTCGCTCTCGGGCTGGCCGGTTCGGTGCCGATCGTCTGGGGCTCGTCGCCGGTGGCGTCGGTCGCCGCCCGCCGGTTCGGCGACACGCTGTCCACGAACGCCCGCTACCCGGTGGTCACCGGGGCGCTCGGTGAGGCCGGCCGGGGTCGGGTAGGGCTGCTCGACGGGGTCTTCGGCGGCTTGGGCGAGTCGACCCGGGACATTTTCGCCGACCCGGACGACGACGACCAGTCCGAGTCGCCGACCCGGCTGCGTCTGGTGCTGCTGCGCGACGGTGGGCTGAATCCGGAGGACGACGCCGACGAACCCTTCGTGGTCGAGGAGCGCCGGGCCGAGGCGGTGCAGACCCTGGCGGACCGGCGCGGTGTGCGGTGTGACGTGATCACCGCGGAGGGCGGTTCGGCGCTGGAACGGCTCGCCTCGTTGATCTCGGTCCCCGACTTCGCCTCCGTCTACCTGGCGTTGGCGCACCATCTGGACCCGATGGCGGTGCCGGCGGTGAGCGAGATGAAGGAACTCTCCACCACCTGAGGCGGGCGTCGTGGAACTGTTGACCGGCCGGATCCGGGACTACGCCTGGGGGTCGCGGACCGTCATCGCGCAGCTGCAGGGGCGCCCGGCTCCGGCACCCGGGCCGGAGGCGGAGCTCTGGCTGGGTGCCCACCCCGGCGCGCCGTCCCAGGTGCGACGGGGCGCGGCGCTGGTCGGGCTGCCGGAGCTGATCGACCAGGATCCGGTGGGCTGGCTGGGCGAGCCGACCGCGACCCGGTTCGACGGGCGGCTGCCGTACCTGATGAAGGTGCTGGCCGCCGAGACGCCGCTGTCGTTGCAGGCGCATCCGGACGCGGCGCAGGCCCGCGCCGGGTACGCCGCGCAGTCGAAGCTGCCGGCCACCTCGGCGGGGCGTAACTACGTCGACCCGCACCACAAGCCGGAGCTGCTGGTGGCGCTCAGCGAGTTCGATGCGCTCTGCGGCTTCCGGGTGCCGCAGCTCTCCGCCGAGGTGCTGGCGGCGTTGGGTGTCGACGAGTTGGAGCCGGTGACCAAGGCGTTGCGGGTCGGCCCGGACGGGCTGCCGGAGGCGTTGGAGCGGCTGCTGCGGTGGCCGCGGCCGCAACGACCGGCTCTGGTCGCGGCGGCGGTGGCGGGTGCCGACCGACTGCCGACGCGGTACGCCGCCGACGGGGCGCTGCTGCGCCGGCTGGCCGGGCACTATCCGGCCGACCCCGGGGTGCTGGTGGCGCTGCTGCTCAACCAGGTCACCCTGGCTCCGGGGGAGGCGATCTGGATGCCGGCCGGCAACCTGCACGCGTACCTGCGGGGTGCCGGCGTGGAGATCATGGCGGCCAGCGACAATGTGCTGCGCGGGGGGTTGACCCCAAAGCACGTCGATGTCGCAGAGCTGCTGCGGGTGCTGCGCTTCGAGGTGCTCGACGACCCGGTGGTACGCGTCCAGCCGGTCGCTTCCGGGGTGGTCACCTGGCCGGTGCCGGTCGCCGAGTTCGCGCTGCACCGGGTTGTGCTCGACGCTGACGTGCGACGGGTGTCAGTGCCGGTCGAAGGCCCCCGGGTGGTGCTCTGCGTCGCCGGTGAGGTCACCGTCGACGACGATGTGGCGGCGGTGTCGGTCCGGGCCGGGCAGGCGGCGGTGGGGCCGGCCGGCGGGACACCGTTGGCGCTCTCCGGCACTGGTACGGCCTTCGTCGCCTCGGTCGGTCCGTCGATCGAGTAGCCGGCTGCTGGCGGACAAGCACGCGGGGCGGCCGGGTGAGCGTCCGCTCCGCTCACCGACAGCCGCCCCGCGCATCCCCCCGGTTTGGTTCCCCCGCGCGTCAGCGTGACGATCATCGTGACGCGACGTAGTCATAGATTTGCAGTGAGTAGTCGCACTGTCAAGCTAATCCGGAAATTACCGACTCGTGGCGTGCCGGCGAGGTCAACCCTGGGAGCGGCTGCCCGGTCGTACCCAGGTCCAGATGCAGTACGCCAGCCAACCGAGGGCCAGCGCGGTGGCCAACGGGCGCAACCCGACCGCGTTCAACAGGATCACCAGGGCAAGGACGACCAACCACGGGAGGAATGCCTTCACAGCACCGATGCTGCCACACCCGGCCAGTCGTAAGCCGGTTCACGACAGTGCGGATCCGGGCGGCCGCTCTCGGTCGGATCGTGCGCCTGCGGTGCGCAGCGTGCTGGCGACCGGTGGACGGCGTACCCCGGTCCAGTCCGGCTGCTCCGCCGTCGGGCCCAACCAGGGCGGCCGCGGCCAGTTGCCGCGCGGCCAGTCCGGTCCGTCCCGCTGCGCCGGCGCGACCGACTCGGGCGCAGCGGCCCGGACCGGCGCCGCCGGACGCGGGGCGCTCGTGCGCGCCGGACTCACCGCGGCGAGTTCCGGCCAGAGCGCGGCGGTCACCGACCTGGTTCGGGCCAGTCGCTGCGCCGACCGGCGACGGCGTTCGGCGAGAACCGCCGCCAGGTAGGCCCAGTCCGGAACACCGGCCGGCGGCGGGGGAGTAACCACCGCCGAGACCTGTTCGGTCACCAACCGGACCAGGTCGGAGCGGGCCGGTTCGGCGAACCCGTGCCCCCGGGCGAGCAGATGCCGTACGTCCAGCGCGAGGTCGTCGTCGAGGCGGCTCAGGTCGAGGGTACGGGCCCAACCGGCGAGCACCGGCGGCATGTCCGGCACCCACCCCCAGGCCGCAGGGGCCCGATCGTGCACCACGACCGTGCCGGCGGCCAGGTCGCCGAGGCGTTTGCCGTCCCGGTTGATTGCCAAGGTCACCAGGCTGGCCAGCCAGGTGAGCGGCGGCAGCAGCAGACCGGGCCACTCTGCGGCCACGCCGACCAGGGCACGGGTCAGCGAGTGTCGGAAACGTGGCGGGCTGCCGTCGTCGCGTACCACCCGGACGCCGACCGCCAGCTTGCCGACGGTACGGCCGGCGTTCAGCGTCTCGCACAGCACCGGGTAGCCGACCAGCACCAGGACCGCGCCGACCGTGAGTAGCGCCTGCCCGAGCGCCTGATCCACCTCGATGGACGCGCGCATCGACGCGAGCAGCAGCCCGGCCAGGACCGCCAGCACCACCGCGATCAGCGCCTGCACGACGAGGTCGACGAGCAGGGCCAGCAGCCGCGAGCCGAGCCGGGCCAGCCGTACCTCCACCTCGACAGCTTCGCCGCTGACCAGCCTGCCGCCCCCGGTTGTCTGCATGGCCACCCTGCCAGTGAACACTATGGGACGGGAGGTGGCCGTGGACCTCGACGCGTACGTGGCGGAGCACGAGCCCCAGTGGCGACGACTGGAACAGCTCGTGCGTGCCCGGCGACTAACCGTCGCCGAGGTGGACGAGCTGGTCGCGCTCTACCAGCGGACCGCCACCCACCTGTCGGCGGTCCGCAGCCGCTCGCCGGACCCGGCGCTGGTCGCCCGGCTGTCCCGGCTGGTGCTGGCGGCCCGCGCTCGGCTAACCCGGGGTCGGGGATTCTCCTGGGCCCGGGTCGGCCGGTTTTTCAGCGTCGGGTTCCCCCGGGCGGTGTTCCAGGCGGCGCCCTGGTGGGCGGCGGTGGCGGTCGCCTTCTGCACGCTCACCGGTTTTCTGATGTGGTGGGTGGCCGGCAATCCGGACAGCGCCCGGCTGCTGATAGGTGACCGGGCCGCCGCTGAGCTCGCCGAGTCGAGCTTCGCCGGCTACTACACCCGGTACGCGGCACCGAACTTCGCCGCCCAGTTGTGGGCGCACAACGCCTGGCTCGCCGCGCAGTGCCTGGCCGCGGGCGTACTGGTGGTCCCGGTGCTCTACCTGCTCTGGGTGAACGCGCTGAATCTCGGGGTCACCGGTGGGGTGATGATCTCGTACGACCGGGCGGATGTCTTCTTCGGACTGGTCACGCCGCACGGTCTGCTGGAGTTGACCGGCGTCTTCATCGCTGCCGGCGTGGGGCTGCGGATCGGCGGGGCGTGGATCGCGCCGCCGGCGCACCTGACCCGGGGCCGGGCGGTCGCCGAGGCCGGGCTCTCCGGCGTACTGGTGGCGCTCGGGCTGGTGCTGCTGTTCGCGGCGGCCGGGCTGATCGAGGCCTTCGTCACCCCGGCACCGCTGCCGACCTGGCTGCGGGTCGCGGCCGGGTTCGCCGCCTGGCTCGCTTTCCTCAGCTACGTCCTCATCCTCGGCTCCCGGCGCCCCGCCGACCCGGCCCGGCACCCCGCTGATCCGGATCAGAGCCGGCCGAGCAGTTTCAGCTGAAGGTAGAGGTCGGCGAGCCGGCCGGCGAAGCTCGGCGCGGCCGCGTCCAGCACCGGGACGCCGTGCCGACGCAGCGCACCACCGACCCGGTCCCGCTCGGCCGTGGTCTGTGCTGCGGAGGCGGCGAGGTATGCGTCGGCGACGTCGCGCACCGGCCCGTTGACGACGGCCGGCACCGCCGGATCCCCGACCGCAGCCACCACCACCTGGTGCCGGGTGACGAGCCGGGGCAGCACCGGCAGCAGTCCGTCGCCGAGCGCCGCCGGCTCCAGCGCGGTGCAGAGCACCACCAGGGACCGGCGAGTCTCCCGGCGGAGCACCTCACCGACCATCAGCTCGTGGTCCGTCTCCACCAGCGTCGGTTGCAGCGCCGCCAGTTCGGCGACCAACCGGGGCAGCAGGGTCTGTCGGCTCGCACCCCAGATCCGGGCCCGGACCTTCGTGTCCACCGCCAGCAGGTCGAACCGGTCGCCGGCCCGGTGCGCCAGCGTGGCCAGCAGCAGCGCGGCGTCGATCGCCACGTCCAACCGGGGCTGGTCGCCGACGCGGACCGCCGACGTGCGCCCGGTGTCCAGGACGAACACCACCCGCCGGTCCCGCTCCGGACGCCACGTCCGGACCAGTACGTCGGAGCGCCGGGCGCTGGCTCGCCAGTCGATCGACCGTACGTCGTCGCCGACCACGTACTCGCGCAGGTTGTCGAACTCGGTGCCCTGCCCCCGTCCCCGGGCCGCCCGCATGCCGTCGATCACCCGCAGCCGGGCCAGTTTCTCCGGCAACAGCCGCCGGGAGTCGAAATGGGGCAGCACCCGCAGCGTCCACTGCGGGGTGGCCGGCCGTCGGCGTCGCTGCCGGAACGCCAGCCCGAGTGGGCCGGTGGACCGGACGGTCACCTCGACGGCGCGGCGGTCGCCGCGACGGGTCGGGCTGAGTGCGGCGGGTAGTGCGGCGGTAGCTCCCGGTGCCAGCCGTACCCGCCAGATGGGTCCACCGCCGACGGTGCCGGCAGGGTAGGCGGCGGTGCCGGCGCCATCGGCTGGATCGGTGCCGGCGGAGCCGGCGTCGATGCTCTCGGCGGGGGCGGCGCAGGCCGACGGGGTCCAGGCGTCGCGGACCTCGGCCCGCAGCCGCCGTCGGGAGCCGTTGCGCAGCCGCAACGTCACCGTCGCCGCAGTGCCGAACCAACTGGTCCGGTCGCCGTCGCGGCGCAGTTCCAGGGCGCTCAGCGGGGCGGCCCACGCCAGGTCGATCAGCGCGAGCAGGGCCACCGATCCGGTGACGATCACCAGACCCAACCATGGCTGCGGCCACCACGGCAGGGTCACCGCGCCGACCCCGAGCAGCGCCGCCGCCCGCCAGGTCAGCACGGCGCCCACCCGGCCCCGGCCGGCGGCGCCAGCGACCTGGTCACGGTGGCGTCAGGCCCGGTCACCGTGGCGTCGGGACGGCGCCGAGCACCGATTCGAGTACGGCGTCCTCGGTGACCCCCTCCAACTCCGCCTCCGGCCGGAGCCGGATCCGGTGCCGCAGGGTGGCCCGGGTGACCGCCTTCACGTCGTCCGGTGTGACGTAGTCGCGGCCGGCCAGCCACCCCCACGCCTTGGCGGTGTTGAGCAGCGCGGTGGTGCCCCGCGGTGAGGCACCGAGCGTCAGCGCGGGAGCCGTCCGGGTGGCCCGGCACAGGTCCACGATGTAGCCGAACACCTCTTCGCTGACCCGTACCTGCCCGATGGCCCGGCGGGCTGCGGCCAGGTCGGCCGCCCCGGCGACCGGGCGCACCCCGGCGGCGGCCAGGTCCGCCGGATCGAAGCCGGCGTGGTGGGCCCGCAGCACGCCAAGTTCCTCGTTCCGGCTGGGCAGCGGTACGGACAGCTTGAGCAGGAACCGGTCGAGCTGCGCCTCCGGCAACGGGTAGGTGCCCTCGTACTCGATCGGGTTCTGGGTGGCGGCCACGATGAACGGTGCCGGCAGCGGCCGGCGGACCCCTTCCACCGAGACCTGGTGCTCCTCCATCACCTCGAGCAGGGCCGACTGCGTCTTCGGTGGTGTCCGGTTGATCTCGTCGGCGAGCAGCAGGTTGGTGAAGACCGGGCCTTCCCGGAAGGTGAACGCGGCACTCCGTGGATCGAAGATGAGTGACCCGGTGACGTCGCCCGGCATCAGGTCCGGGGTGAACTGCACCCGCTTGGCGTCCAGATCCAGCGCTGCGGCGAACGCGCGTACCAGCAGCGTCTTGGCGACGCCGGGTACGCCTTCGAGCAGCACGTGCCCACGGCAGAGCAGCGCGATGACCAGACCGGTGACCACGGCGTCCTGCCCGACCACGGCCTTGGCGACCTCGGCACGCAGCCGGCGTAGCGCGTCACGGGCCGCGTCGTGGTCGGCGGGTGCGGCGTCCGCCGGACCGGTCACGCTGGGTCGGGTCACCAGGGTTCTCCTTCGATCGCGGATGGGGACCGGGGTGCCGGAGCCACCGGCCCGTCGGACGGTGTCCGGACCGGCCCGTCTGCCGGTTCGATGCGGTTGGCCGGACCGGCGACCTCGGTGGGCAGGGCGGCCAGCCGCCGGGCCAGGTGTAGCAGGTCGCCGTCGGTGGTGGGCGGCGGCCCGTACAGCAACGCGTCGATCTGCTCGGCGGACGCCCCGGTCCGGTCGGCGACCGCCGCCACGACGTCCGCCGGTTGGGGTTGATCAGGCAGATCCAGCATCGGAACGAGCCGGGCCAGCGCGGCGGTACGCAGGATACCCGTGGTGGGGGCCCGTTCCCGGGACCGCCGGTAGAGCTGCCCTCGGCCCAGCATCGTCTCGGCAACCGGAACTGTCACCGGCAGCGCCTCGGACACCGGTGGACCGAACCGGCGGGCCCGCCACAGCACCAGTACCAGGGCGGCGACGGCCAGCTGGGCGAGCGACGCCCAGAACCACGGCGGAAAGGCGTCCAGCAGGGTGTCCTGCGACGGCCGGACCTCGCTGGCCACGGGTCCCTGCGGTCGCCCGGTCGGCTGGGCGCTGACCTGCGGGCCGGCGCTCGGATCGTCCTCGCCGAGGTGGATCGACGGCTGCTGCACCGGCTCCCCGGGCTCCGGTGGGGTGTCCGGGCGGGCGAGGTCGAGCCAGACCACCTGCGCCCGGGTGCCGAGCAGCTGGGCGGCGAACCGCGCGTTGCGGTGCTCGTCGAACCGGTCGTTGCGGAACGGGTCGCTCGCCCCGACCACCACCAGCTCGGCCTGCCCCCAGTCGAGCCGGGCCAGGCCGGCATCGAAACACAGGTCGAACCGGTCCGGGTCGATTCCGGGCGGGGCAGCGTAACGCTGCCGTACGGCCGCCGCCGGTCCGGTGTCGGCCACCTCGGGCAGTGCGCACGGCCGGCCGTCGTGGTCCGGATCGTCGACCTGGGCCGCCCAGCGCCGGGCGCGGCGCTCGACCGGCAGCGGCTCGCCGCGTAGCAGCCGGGCCGGCGGGTCGACCAGCAGCACCCGGGTCCCGGCCGGCATCCGACCGAGCGCCTGCAGGTAGTCCGGATGCACCAGGGTGGGGGCGGGAACGAACAGCGTGGTGGGTCCGGTCAGCGCGGCGCGGATCGCGCCGACGGTCCCGTCGGCGGAGTGGACGGCGATACCGTCGTCGCGCAACGCGGCGGCGAGGTCGCTGCCGCCGTCCGGGCCGTGGTTGGTCGGGGAGAGGAAACCGGGCCGGGTCGGGTCCGGGTGGGTCAGCTGGTACGCCACGGCGGTGCCGACGAGCAGTACGCCGACCACCGTGAACGGGATCGCGATCCGCAGCCACCGCCACCGCCGCCGTGGCAGCCGTTGGCGGCGGACACCGGGCCGGGTCACCGTCGCCGGCCCGGTCGCTGGCCGGCGGGCCGACGGTCCTGGTCGAGTGCGTGACGCAGCTGGCCGGCGAGTTCGCGCATCCGCCGGTCGTGGCCGGGCAGTGCCGGCTGCTCTCCGTACCACACGTCGCTGAAGATGTCGCCGGCCTCGGTCAGCACGGGGTGGGCGGCCGGCTCGGTCCGCCCGGCCACGTCGGCGAGTTCGGTGACGGTCCAGCTGGGGCGGTCGGTGAGCACCCCGTGGTCGGTGACCTCAACGACCATCGCGCGCAACCGTTCCCGGACCGCCTCGGCGTACCGGCCCTGGTCGGCGTACCGGTCGGCGAGTGCGGCCGGAACGTCGGTCGACCGGGGCGGCGGCACCGGCGAACCACCGGGGCGATCGCCGCCGGCGGTCGCCGTCCGGCGCCGCCAGCGGCGTGGATCGAACGCGGCCAGCCAGCGGCGCGGATCGAACGAGGTCAGCCAGCGGGGCAGGCCGGGCGGTGCCGGCCGCCAGCGGCCCAGCCGGCGCAGCCGGTCGGTCAGGCCCGGCCGGCCCAGCCAGCCCCATGGACCGGGCCGGCGCCGTGGCCACCAGCGGGGCCAGTGGAACCATCCGAGGGCGACCAACGCGGCGCCGGCCATCAGCAGCACTGTGGCAAGGGGCAGCGGGACGACGTCGCCGACGGCGGCGACGAACTCGGTCCACCAGCGGCTCACGGTCGCGATCACCTGCCAGCCACCGGCAAACCGGCGTCCGGCCTCACCGACGCTGCGGCCCGGAAGGTGGTCGTCGGGGTCGACGCTCGCCGCAGGCGGATGTCCAGTCCTTCGGTACGCATCCGCGTCTCCACGTGCAGGACGGCGTCCAGGCAGGCGAGTGCCGGGTAGCCGACCGCGTTGAGAAGGGTCCAGCCGGCGACGGTCGCGACGGCGAGCCACGCCGCGTCCCGGTCGACCAGGTTCACCGCGCCGATGGCCAGGCCGGCGCGGATGACGAACCAGATCAGGTAGCCCAGGACGCGGATCAGCCCGGCGCGCAGCCCGGCGCGGGTGGCGAGCGCGGCGGACCGGGCCAGCGACTGCCAGACCGGCACCCGGTCCAGCACCACGGCTGGGACCGCCAGCCCGAGGACCGCGTACCCGATGAACCAGACCGGTCCGGCGAGCGCGGCGGTGAACATGATGGTGCCGGCTGCCCAGGCGACCAGCACGACTGCGGCGAACCGGCCGCCGCGCGGGTCGAGCAGCCGGGCCCCGGTGCTGCGCCGACCGGACAGCGCCGCTCCGGCCGCCCGCGAGGTGAGGCCGCTGAGCAGGGCGATCGCCGTCACTTCGAGGGCTGCCCCGGCGGCGAGCAGTAGCCAGTAGAGGCCGAGCCGGTTCCAGCTCGGCAGGTACCCGGGGGCGGTGGCTCCGGCCGCCTCGCGCAGTGGGAGCAGCAGCAGTTGCTCACCGAGAGCGAGTACGGCGCCGACGGTCAACAGGACGGGCGCGTGGCCGCGGAGCAGACCCACGGCTGCGTCCAGCAGTTCGCCCGTGGTGAGCGGGCGCAGCGGCAGCACGTCGGGCGGGCCGGCGTGATCCACGCGGACTCCTGGTGACGAGGTGGTCGATGGTTCGGACGGGGCGCTGGCCTACCATCGTGGCACGCGGATCGCCGTCAGCCGCTGTAGGGCGGCGTGCCGTCTGGAATGTCGTGACCGTGCGGGGATGTCATGACCGGGCCGGTGGCGCTGCCACCGGCACGGCCGGTGGCGGTCCCCCACCGCTGGAACCGGGATGGAATATTGGTCACATGAGAGCCCGCGTGCTGGTTGTCGATGACGATCCCGCCCTGGCGGAGATGATGGGTATCGTGCTGCGCAGCGAGGGCTTCCTGCCGTCGTTCGTTGCCGACGGTGAGCGGGCGCTCGCCGCGTTCCGGGACAACCGGCCGGACATCGTGCTGCTCGACCTGATGCTGCCCGGGATGAGTGGGATCGACGTCTGCCGGGCGATCCGTTCCGAATCGGGCATCCCGATCGTCATGCTCACCGCCAAGAGCGACACCGTCGACGTCGTGCTCGGCCTGGAGTCCGGCGCCGACGACTACGTGGTGAAGCCGTTCAAGCCCAAGGAGCTGGTCGCCCGGATGCGGGCCCGGCTGCGCCGGGGTGAGGACGTCGCGCCCGAACTGCTCACCATCGGGCCACCGGGGAACCAGATCACCATCGACGTGCCGGCGCACACCGTCAGCCGCGACGGTGCGGAGGTGAAGCTGACTCCGTTGGAGTTCGACCTGCTGGTCGCGCTGGCCCGCAAGCCGCGCCAGGTGTTCACCCGTGAGGTGCTACTGGAGCAGGTCTGGGGTTACCGGCACGCGGCCGACACCCGGCTGGTGAACGTGCACGTGCAGCGGTTGCGCGCCAAGATCGAGCCGGATCCGGAGCGACCCGAAATCATCCTCACCGTTCGGGGCGTGGGCTACAAGGCGGGCACCGGCTAGCCTGGTCGGTACTGTGGCTGGCCGATCCCGCACCGTGTCCGACCTGCTCTCCCGTGTCACTGGCGCACTGCGCCTGGCACGGGAGCTGCTGCTGGCCCGGACCCGGCCGGTGACCAGCGGCGCCCAGCGGATGTGGCGCAGGTCCCTGCAGCTGCGGGTGGTGACCATCACCCTGGTCGCGTCCGGCCTGCTGGTCGGCGGGTTCGCGTACATGGTGGCGTCGCAGAGCACCAACATTCTGCTGGACCGGGCCCGGGAGGACGTGCAGCGGCGGCTGACCCACGGGCGGGACTACGCCGCCGAGCAGATGAGCGTGCATCCGCAGTACTTCGACCCGCAGGTCCGGGTGACCTTCGAGCTGACCGTCAGCACCCTGGCCGGCGGCGACCCCGACCAGGTGGGTGGGGTGGTCGTGGTGATGGCGGCGAGCGGCTACCCACTGATCCAGTCGGCGACCTCGCCGGCGGTGGACGCGTCCGGCATGATCAGCGACGAGCTGGCCCGGCACGTCGGCTCCGGTGCCCAGGCGCATCAGATCCGCACCGGTGACCTCGGCGAGGGGCGGCTCAAGTACCTGGTCTACGGCTCCCCGGTGCCGACCAAGTTCGGTCAGGTCGAGCTCTACTACCTGGTGCCGCTGACCACCCAGGATCAGGCCGCCAACCAGATCCGGGCGACCGTGCTCATCACCGGACTGGCCCTGGTGATGCTGCTCGGCCTGCTGGCCGCGCTGGTCACCAGGCTGGTCGTCACACCGGTACGGGTGGCCGCGCGCACCGCGCAGCGACTCTCCGCCGGGCTGCTGGACCAACGGATGGTGGTCGACGGCGAGGACGACCTGGCCATGCTGGCCGCCTCGTTCAACCAGATGGCGACCAACCTGCAGCGGCAGATCACCCGGCTGGAGGAGATGTCCCGGCTGCAGCGTCGGTTCACCTCCGACGTGTCGCACGAGCTGCGCACCCCGCTGACCACTGTACGGATGGCCGCCGATCTGCTCTTCGCCGAGCGGGACGGCTTCGACCCGGCGGCGGCCCGCAGCGCCGAACTACTGCAGACCGAGCTGGACCGGTTCGAGAGCCTGCTCACCGACCTGCTGGAGATCAGCCGGTTCGACGCCGGGTTCGCGGTGCTGGACGCCGAGCCGACCGACCTGGTGCCGGTGGTCCGCCGGGTCGCTGACCGGCTCGACGGGCTGGCCGCGCGGCTCGGCGTGCGGATCGAGCTGCGACTGCCCCCGACGCCGGTTATCGCCGAGGTGGATCCCCGTCGGGTCGAGCGGGTGCTGCGCAACCTGGTCGGCAACGCCGTCGAGCACGGCGAGGGCCGGCCGGTGGTGGTCACTCTCGGTGTCGACGATGCGGCGGTCGCGGTGACCGTACGTGATCATGGGGTCGGCCTGCGGGCCGGGGAGGACAAGCTGGTGTTCAACCGCTTCTGGCGGGCGGATCCGTCCCGTGCCCGGCAGACCGGTGGGACCGGTCTCGGCCTGTCGATCAGCGTGGAGGACGCCCGGCTGCACGGCGGCTGGCTGGAAGCGTGGGGCGCGCCCGGCGAGGGTGCGCAGTTCCGGCTCACCCTGCCGGCCCGGGCCGGTGACCGGCTCGCCTCGTCACCGCTGCGGCTGGTTCCGGAGGACCGCCGGCCGCCCGGCGGGTCGGACGGTGCCGATCCGGACGAGCCGTGGCGGGCGCCGCCGCAGCCCGTTCCGCCCGGCGCCGAACCGGTCGGCACGATGGTGGTCCTCCCGGAGCAGAGCGTCGGCTCCGACGACCGGGCCAGTGGCGGCGTGGCCGCGACCGGAGCGGTACCGTGACCCGCCGGTGGCGTCGACTGGCGCTGCTGTCGGTGCTCGCCGGTCTGCTGCTCGCCGGGTGCGGCATTCCGGAGAACACCGACGTGCGGGTCGACGGGCAGGGTCCGGCACCCGGCCTGCCGACCGGCGGCGGCGGGGCCCAGACGCCGGCGTCGCGGCTCGACGAACGCAACAACACCGAGGCGTTCGTCGTCAACTTCCTGCAGGCCGCCGCCGTGGAGGCGGAACGGGCAGTGGAACAGGTACGCGAGTACGTCGCGCCGCAGGACCGGGCGGACATCCGCGATCCCAATCCCGAGGTCGCGCTGACCGTGGTCCGACTGCGGGAACGTCCGCAGATCACCCGGGCCGAGGCCGGGGTGGAGGAGGTGGCGCTCGACGTCCAGAAGCTCGGCCTGCTGCGGCCGAACGGGGCGCTGGAGCCGCTGCCCGCCCAGGAGCCGGAGTTCACCGAGTACACCTTCCAGGTCGGGTCGGTGGCCGGTGAGACGGGCAAGTTCGTCCTCAACCCGCCCGCGGCGCTGCTGCTCAGCGTGGACGCTTTGAACACGTTCTACCTGCAGCGCACCATCTACTTCTGGGACACCAGCCAACGGGCGCTGGTGCCGGATCTGCGTTACCTGCCGGTGGCGGTGCCGTTGGAGCGCCAGCGCACCGTCCTGCTGGAAATGCTGATCAGCGGGCCGTCGAACTGGCTCGCCTCGGCGGTGCAGGCGCTGCCGAGCAGCATCCGCTCGGGTGGCAACGTGCCCGACACCGGAGACCGGCTGAAGGTCACGTTGATCGCCGACGCGACCCCGTTCGCCGACGAACGCGAACTCGACCGATTGGCCGCCCAGCTGATGTGGTCGCTGTGGCCGGAGTTCGACAACGACCTGGAGTTGACCATCCAGGGGCAGACTCCGAAGGTGTACCCGGGCGCCGACCTGCTGGCGATGAACGGCACCCAGGCGCTGCCCGAGACGCCCGAACGGTTCACCGTCTACCAGGGCCGGGTGCACCGGTTGCGCAGTTCGGCGCGCTCCGGCGAGCCGATCCCGGTGCTCACCGATGAGGTCAACCAGAACGTGGTCACCGCCGGCTTCACCCAGGCCGGTGGCGGCACGTACGCGGCCCTCGCGGTGGCCGACGGCGGCGCCCAGCGGCTGATTGTCGGCGCGGCGACCGGGGCGGGCACCAGCTTCGACGCCAGCACCCGGACCTTCGACGACATCGGCCGGCCGGTCTGGCTCAAGGCACCAGGTGACGCGGGTCTCGTCGTCGCGGACGGCGGGCTGTACTCGTTCCGGGTCGGCAGCGGTGCGGTCGAACAGGTCACGCTGCCCGGGGTGACGGGCGAGGTGCAGTCGGTCGGTGCGGCCCCGGACGGTCACCGAATCGCGCTGGTGGTCGACGGCCGGCTGTACGTGGCCGCGCTGAGCCGGGGCGGCAAGCTCGAGGTGCTGCCACCCCGCCGGGTGCCGACCTCACTGTCCGACCTCACCCAGGTCGACTGGGTGGCCGAGACGCTGCTGGTGGCGGCCGGCACGAACCCTGACGGGCGGGTCAGCCTGTACGACGTGACGGTGGACGGTGCGATCGAGACCAGTTCGCTGCGGGACCTCGGCGGGGCGAGCGTGACCCACCTGGCCGGCTATCCGGCCAACCCGGTCGGCGGCGGCACGGTCGGTGCCCGGATGTACGTCGCCAACGGCGTGCCGTACGACCTGTTCGAGCCGAGTGAGCAGATCCGGCCGGAGGAGATCGAAGCGGTGGAGCCGGGCGAGACCGAGGAGCCGGAGAACCCGGTCACCAATCCGACCGCCCCGTTCTTCCTGTACTGACCTGCGGCGGTGGTGGGCGACGTCTGGTCGGCGCTGGCCGACCTGGTGCTGCCGGTGGAGTGCGCTGGTTGCCGCCGCACCGGCGGCCGGCTGCGGTTCGGCGTGTGCGGCCGGTGCGCCGGCGAGGTGCAGCGGCTGCGCCCCCGGCCGGTACGTCCCGAGCCGGCCCCGCCCGACCTGCCGCCCTGCGTGGCGTTGGGCGAGTACGCGGGAGTACTGCGGGAGCTGCTGCTGGCGTACAAGGAGCGGGGCCGGCACGGGTTGGGTCGGCCACTGGGCCGGCTGCTCGGCGACGCGGTCGCCGCCGCAGTCGGCACCGGTGCGGATCGGCCGGTGCTGCTGGTCCCGGTGCCGAGCACCGCTGCGGCGGCACGGGCCCGGCACGGTGATCATCTCGCCCGGCTGACCCGGTACGCGGCGGCCCGGCTGCGGGTCGACGGCCGGCGGGTCGCGGTGGCGCGGCCGCTGCGGGCCCGGACCCGTCCGGACTCGGCCGGGTTGGACAGCGCGGCGCGGCTGGCGTCCGCCCGGACGGCGTTTCGGCCCCGGCGGGTCGGACTTGACATCTCGCTGCGGGCGGATCCTCGACTGCGGGTGATCGTGGTGGACGACATCGTCACCACTGGTGCGACGCTGGCCGCCGTGCACCGGCTGCTCGTCGCGCAGGGGCTGCCGGCGTACGCCGCCGTGGTGCTCGCAGCGACGCGACGCCGTCACTTACGGTAGCCAGTTGCTGGTGTCCTTTGTCGGGGTTTGTTCGTGATCTGGGAATCTTCGCGCACCGGTCTCTGCCGAACTGATGACGCGCCGCCGTCGGCGGGTTAGCGTAGGCGCATCAGGGGTATGGCCGGTGGTTGAACAACCACCTGAGGTGTCCCGGAGGGAGGTGTATTCCGCTACCCGGCCGGTTGACGCCGACCACTCTTGGTCCGCTGACCGGTCCCGAATTCTTTTGCAGCGACACCGATCGTTGAGATGGTTCCAGGGAGGTCACGCGTGGAAATCGTGGTGAAAGGCCGTAACGTAGAGGTCCCCGACCACTACCGAGCCCATGTAGCCGAGAAGTTGGCCAAGGTCGAACGGTACGACCACAAGCTGATGCGCGTCGACGTCGAGTTGTTTCACGAGCGCAATCCCCGTCAGTCGGACCACTGCCAGCGGGTCGAACTCACCTGTGTCTCGCGTGGGCCGGTGATCCGGGCGGAAGCGTGCGCCAAGGATTTCTACAGCGCCCTTGACGCCGCCATCAGCAAGCTGGACACCCGGCTGCGCCGCGCCGCCGACCGGCGCCGGGTGCACCGCGGCCGGCACGCGCCGGTCTCGGTGGCCGAGGCGACCTCCGGGCTGCCGACCGCCGGGCTGAACGGGTTCGCACCGTTGCCGCCGTCCCAGCCGACCGAGGAGCCGGCGACATCGGTCGCGGTACTCGACCGCACCGCGCAGGATCTCAGCGACGATGGGTACGAAGACGTTGCCGACGAGTACGACGACCAGCCCTGGCATATCGTCCGGGAGAAGGAACACCCGGGCAATCCGATGACGGTCGACGACGCCTTGTTCCAGATGGAACTGGTCGGGCACGACTTCTATCTGTTCCTGGACAAGGAGTCCGGCCGGCCGAGCGTGGTCTACCGCCGCAAAGGCTACGACTACGGTGTCATCGCGCTGGCTGAACCGACCGTCACCGCCTGATCGACCACCATTTCGGCAATTCGTGGTCGACCGGTCGGATACCGTTGGCCCGTCGCCGCCAAACGGGCGGCCGTCGATGGTATCCGACCGGCCGGCGCGGCTCACGCTTCGTCAAGGTCGGTCGGTAGCAGCGAGTACTGGACGCTGTCGTGGCGGCTGGCGTCCGCGCCGGGCAACTGGGCCCGGTTCCGCCCTTCGCGCTGAAAGCCGGCCCGCTCCAGCACCCGCTGGGACGCGACGTTGCTGGGCAGCGCACCGGCGGCCAACCGGGCGATGGCCGTGTTGGCGAAGATCCACCGGGCGAGCAGCCGTACCGCCCGAGCGGTGTAGCCGCGCCCGCGCCACTGGGGCAGCAGCGAGTAGCCGATCATCGCCTCGCCGAGCTCCGGACTCAGATAGCTGAGCCCGATCCGCCCGGCCGGCGTACCGCTGGCCGCGTCGCAGATGACCACGTCGATCCGCTGGCCGGCCAGCCACCTGCCCGGTGCCCTGGTGCACTGCGCCTCGATCAGGGCGCGGGTCGGCACCACCGGTGGGACCGAGGTCGCGGCGACGTCGGGCAGCGACTCCAGGTGATATGCGAAGTCGGCGTCGGCCGGGCCGAGCGGACGCAGCCGGACCACCCCGTCGGTCAACCCGTCGCCGGGCAGGTCCGGCAGGGTGCGTGGCGTCGGGCCCGGTGGGTCGCCGGCCAGGCGGGTCCAGACCACCAGGTCCTCCCGGTCGGCGGTCGGCCCTCGGCCGGGCTGGCTGGCGGCGCCTCGGCGCACCCCCTCGTAGCTGAACCCGGCGGCCAGCGCCACCCGCTGGCTGACCGCGTTGGCCGCGTCGGTGAGCAGCTCGACCCGGCCGAACCCGGAGCGTATCGCGTGGCCGGTGGCGGCGATGGCGGCTGCGGTGGCCGCTCCTTTGCCCCGGGCCCGCGGCGTGATCCAGTAGCCGACCTCGATCTGGGCCCGCTCGGGTACCGCCCGGCTGAGCCCGACGCAGCCGAGCAGTTCGTCGCTGCCCGGGTCGGCGATCGCCCAGGCCGCGCCGCCGCCGGCCCAGGCGGCGGTGGACCCCTTGGTGATCCAGCGCAGTGCGTCGACGATCGTGTATGGCCGGGGCAGGTCGGGGATGAACCGCTGGGTGGTCGGATCGCCGCAGGCCTCGGCGACCGCAGGGGCGTCGTCGGGCAGAAACATCCGAAGCCGGACGCCGCCCTCGGTGAGTTCGACGGGTTCCACCGGCCCATCCTGACGCAGCTTTCGCGCAGGGCATAACGCATATGCCGGGCGGACCCCGTCGACATGGTCCGTTATGTCGGAATATCCGGTGCTGGATGCGGGCTGCGACTGCCGCCGTACCGATTGATGCGCCTACGATGGTGAGGCACACCGTCTAGGGGAGCGTTGATCCGTGTCGATTCTTGAGAAGGTCCTCCGCGCCGGCGAGGGCCGCATGTTGCGTCGGCTCAAGGCGGTCGCCACGGCCGTCAACTCGATCGAGGACGACTACGTCGACCTCACCGACGCGGAGCTGCGGGAGCTGACCGACCAGTACCGCCAGCGGTACGCCGACGGCGAGTCCCTCGACGACCTCCTCCCAGAGGCGTTCGCCACCGCCCGGGAGGCCGCCGCCCGGGTGCTCGGCCAGCGGCACTACGACGTGCAGATCATGGGCGGCGCGGCGCTGCACTTCGGCAACATCGCCGAGATGAAGACCGGTGAGGGTAAGACGCTCACCTCGGTACTGCCGGCGTACCTCAACGCGTTGTCCGGCAAAGGTGTGCACATCGTAACCGTCAACGACTACCTGGCCGAGCGGGACGCCGCCTGGATGGGCCGGGTGCACGAGTTCCTCGGGCTCACCGTCGGCGTGATCCTGCCCAACCGGCCCTCGGCCGACCACCGGGCCGCGTACCAGGCGGACATCACCTACGGCACCAACAACGAGTTCGGCTTCGACTACCTGCGCGACAACATGGCCTGGTCAAAGGACGACCTGGTGCAGCGCGGGCACAACTTCGCCATCGTCGACGAGGTCGACTCGATCCTGATCGACGAGGCGCGGACACCGCTGATCATCTCCGGCCCGGCGGAACATTCCGCCCGCTGGTACGGCGAGTTCGCCGCCGTGGTCAAGCGGATGCAGGCCGGCAAGGACGGCGAGGGCGACTACGAGATCGACTACGCCAAGCGCACCGTCGCGGTGACCGAACGGGGCGTCGCCAAGGTCGAGGACCGGCTGGGCATCGACAACCTGTACGAGTCGGTGAACACCCCGTTGGTCGGCTACCTGAACAACGCCATCAAGGCCAAAGAGCTCTACAAGCGGGACAAGGACTACATCGTCAACGACGGCGAGGTCCTGATCGTCGACGAGTTCACCGGCCGGATCCTGCACGGCCGCCGCTACAACGAGGGCATGCACCAGGCAATCGAGGCCAAGGAGGGCGTCGAGATCAAGCAGGAGAACCAGACCCTCGCCACCATCACCCTGCAGAACTACTTCCGGCTCTACGGCAAGCTGGCCGGGATGACCGGTACGGCCCAGACCGAGGCCGGCGAGTTCAACAAGGTCTACGACGTCGGCGTGGTGACCATCCCGACCCACCGGGAGATGGTCCGGATGGACCGGGCGGACGTCATCTACAAGACGGAGAAGGCCAAGTTCAACGCCGCCGTCGAGGACATCGCCGAGCGGCACGCGGTGGGCCAGCCGGTGCTGGTCGGCACGGTGTCGGTGGAGAACTCGGAGATCCTCTCCCAGCTGCTGCGTCGCCGGGGCATCCCGCACGCGGTGCTCAACGCGAAGTTCCACGCCAAGGAAGCCGAGATCATCGCGCAGGCCGGCCGTAAGGGCGCGGTCACCGTGGCGACCAACATGGCCGGCCGCGGCACGGACATCCTGCTCGGCGGCAACCCGGACTACCTCGCCGCGGCCCAGCTGCGTCAGCGTGGGCTCGACCCGGTCGAGCACGCCGAGGAGTACGCCAAGGCGCTGGAAGACATCATGCCGCAGGTCAAGCAGGCCTGCGCCGCCGAGGCCGAGGAGGTCTCCGCGGTCGGCGGCCTCTACGTGCTCGGTACCGAGCGGCACGAGTCCCGCCGGATCGACAACCAGCTGCGCGGTCGCTCCGGCCGGCAGGGCGACCCGGGTGAGTCCCGGTTCTACCTGTCGCTGCAGGACGAGTTGATGCGGCGGTTCCGGGCCGGGGCGGTCGAAGCGGTGATGGAGCGCTTCAACATCCCCGAGGACGTGCCGATCGAGTCCAAGATGGTGACCCGGCAGATCAAGAACGCCCAGGCGCAGATCGAGGGCCAGAACGCAGAGACCCGTAAGAACGTCCTCAAGTACGACGAGGTGCTCAACAAGCAGCGCCAGGTGATCTACGCCGAGCGGCTGCGGGTGCTCAACGGCGAGGACCTGCACGACCAGGTCACCAAGATGATCGACGACGTGGTCGGTGCGTACGTCGACGGGGCTACGGTCGAGGGCTACGCCGAGGACTGGGACTTCGACCAGCTCTGGTCCAGCCTCAAGCAGCTCTACCCGGTGGGGATCACCGTCGACGAGCTGATCGAGGAAGCTGGCGGCGAACGCAGCGCGGTGGACGCCGACTTCCTCCGGGCGCAGGTGCTGGAGGACGCCCACGCGGCGTACCAGCGCCGCGAGGAGGAGCTCGGCACCGACGCGTTGCGGCAGCTGGAGCGGATGGTCCTGCTACAGGTGATCGACCGCAAGTGGCGTGAGCACCTCTACGAGATGGACTACCTCAAGGAGGGCATCAGCCTGCGGGCCTACGCCCAGCGTGACCCGCTGGTCGAGTACCAGCGTGAGGGCTACGCGATGTTCGCCACCATGATGGACGGCATCAAGGAGGAGACGGTCGGCTTCCTGTTCAACGTCGAGGTGCAGGTGCAGCAGCCGGGGGCCCCGGCTGACGGTGCCGGCGCGCCGGCGGGGGAGCGGCCCGGACCCCGGATTCCGGTGCCCGACGGTGGCGCCGGAGTCCAGGTGAGTGCCAAGGGCCTTGGCGCGGCGCCGCGGCCGCAGGGCCTGCAGTACGTCTCGCCCACCATCGACGGTGCCGCCGGTGCCGACGGCGGGGTGCAGGTGCAGCAGGCACCGGCGTTGGGCGTCGGCGGCCCACCGGCCGGGCGTGCGGGCCAGGGCGGTCAGGGCCAAGGCCAACGTGCGGGCCAGGGCGGTCAGGGCCGCCCGCCCGCCGCCAGCCGATCGGCGGCCGGCCCGCCGGTGCCGGCGTCGGCCGGCCGCCGAGCCGCCCCCGGCCAGGCCGTCAGCAGCAACGGGCCGTCACGCAACGCGCCCTGCCCGTGCGGGTCCGGCAAGAAGTACAAGCGCTGCCACGGCGCTCCCGGGGCCTGATCCCGGCGGTACCTGATCCCGGCGGGTTGCCCGGTCACACGACGTCGACCGTGGTGCTCAACCAGCCGGTTGGCCGGCGTTCCAGCCGGAAGGCGAGCGCCCAGCTGCGCTCGTCGGTGCCGAGCACCGCGACGGCCTCCGCGACGCCGCTGACCGGCTCGCAGACCCGCAGCTGACGGACCCGGAGCAGCTCGACGGGGCGCCGCCCACCGCGGACGATCGGCACCGGCTGCGGCGATGCCGGCCCGCGTCGGGCCCGGCCCGGGTCGTCCGGTCTCCGGGCCCGGTCGACGGCGACGGCCAGCTGCGCGCCGACCGCGAGCGCCTGTGCCGGGTCGGCGAGCCGGCGGATGTGGCCGGCCGGGCGGAACCCGTTGATGATCTCCAGGCTCGCGGCCAGGAACCGGTGCGCGGCCCGGCGGGCCTCCGGTGACGCGCCGGCGAGCGCGCCCGGCGGCAACCCTCCGCGGCCACCGGCCGACCCGTTGCCCGGTCGGCCGACGGTGGTCGCGGACCGGTCGGCGACCACCGCGCCGGGTGTCGCCCCGGCCAGGTCGAGCGCCAGCTGTACGCCGGGACCGGGACGCATGTCGAACTGAGCCGGCTCGTCGGTGAACGGCGGGTCCAGCGGCGGGGCGGGTCGCAGTCGGACGGGGGGACGTCGGATCCGGGTCGCGACAGTCATCCGAGCTCCTGTTGATCTTGCGTTTGCCTTCGTTTGCTTTCGGCAGACCAATTTGAAGCCAGCATGACACCGCCCGTCAACGTCTGTCGATGACGGTGTTCGGACAACCAGTAGGCGCCGGACTACTCCGGCTCGCGCTCGATCAGCGGGTTGCTCTGCACCCACTGCGCCGTCTCGGCGTACTTGCGCTGGATGTACTCCTCCAGCTGGGCGCGTTCCACCCGCCACTGTCCGCGTCCGCCGATCTTGATCGCGGGCAACTCGCCACTGCGAACCATGTGATAGACCTGCGAGTCGGATACGTTGAGTTCGGCGGCGACGTCGGACAACTGCAGGAACCTCGGCTCCACGGTGACTCCCGGCTCGTCTACGTCGGTCGGTTCAGTGTGCCACCGTGGCCCCGCAGGGCCGCTCGGCGGCGTACATTGCATCAGCGACGACATCTGTGGGGGGCGAGCGTGTCCGACAACCTGCTCCGGGTCTACGTCCCGGCCACCCTGCCGGCGCTCGCCGGGCTCCGCGACACCGGCCAACTCGCCGCCGACGTCGCGCACACCGTGACCCCCGCGCTGCGGGAGTGGTACGTCGAAGGTGACGAAGAGGAGCTGGAGTACGTCGCGTTCACCCGCGCCGCCCAGGAATCACTGCGCCACCTGCGCGACGATCCGGCCGCCCCGCGCCGGCGGGTGGTGATCGCCGTCGACCTGCCGGCGGACGCGCTGAAACGGTCGGTCGCCGAGCTCGGCTCCAGCACCGTGACGCTGGCCGGCCCGATCGCCTTCGCCTCGGTCGCCGCGGTGCACGTCGACGGCGACGAGGCGGTCGACGACGTATCGGCGGCGGTGGCCGCCGTGTCGCAGGCCGCCGCCGGTGACCCCGACGCCCAGTTCGTCGTGGACGGTGCCGAGGACCACGAGCTGGAGTGGTACGACGTGTCCGAGCTGGAGACGCTGCTGTGACCGGGCCGGCCCGCCCGGCTCACCCCATGTGCGGGTAGCGGTGGTCGACCGGCGGCACGAACGTCTCCTTGATCGTGCGCGGCGACGTCCAGCGCAGCAGGTTGTGCTTCGACCCGGCCTTGTCGTTGGTGCCGCTGCCCCGGGCGCCGCCGAACGGCTGCTGCCCGACGACCGCCCCGGTCGGCTTGTCGTTGACGTAGAAGTTGCCGGCCGCGTACCGCAGCATGGCGCCGGCCCGGTCGATCACCCGCCGGTCGGTCGCGAAGACCGACCCGGTCAACGCGTACGGAGCGATTTCCTCGGCCTGGGCCACCACGTCCCAGAACTGGTCGTCGTCATAGACCGACACGGACAGGATCGGGCCGAAGTACTCGGTGCTGAACACCTCGTGCCCGGGATCGGTGCAGGTCAACAGGGTAGGCCGGACGAACCAGCCGACGCTGTCGTCGACCGTGCCGCCGGCCAGCACCTGACACGACGGGTCGTTGCGGACCCGGTCCAGCACGGCCGCGTGCCGGGCGAACGCCCGGTCGTCGATCACCGCGCCGCCGAAGTTGGTGAAGTCGGTCACGTCGCCGTAGGGCAGTGACTCGACCGTCGCGACCAGTCGGTCCCGCAGCCCGGCCGTCCACAGCGACTTCGGCAGGTACGCCCGGGACGCCGCCGAGCACTTCTGTCCCTGGTACTCGTACGCCCCCCGGACCAGGGCGGTGTGCAGTGCCGCCGGGTCGGCGCTGGGATGCGCCACGATGAAGTCCTTGCCGCCGGTCTCGCCGACCAGCCGGGGGTACGAGCGGTACCGGCCGATGTTCTCCCCGACGGTCCGCCACAGCTGCTGGAACACCCGGGTGGAGCCGGTGAAGTGGATGCCGGCCAGGTCCCGGTCGGCCAGCGCCACCTCGGACACCGCCAGCCCGTCCCCGGTGACCAGGTTGATCACCCCCGGCGGCAGCCCGGCGGCCTCGAACAGCCGCATCGTGAAGTGAGCGGCGAACTGCTGCGTCGGGGACGGCTTCCAGACCACCGTGTTGCCCATCAGCGCCGGCGCGGACGGCAGGTTGCCGGCGATCGCGGTGAAGTTGAACGGGGTGATCGCGTAGACGAAACCCTCCAACGGGCGGTGGTCGAACCGGTTCCACACCCCGGGTGCGGACCGGGGCTGCTCGGCCAGCACCTGATGGCCGAAGTGCACGTTGAACCGCAGGAAGTCGATCAGCTCGCAGGCCGAGTCGATCTCCGCCTGGTAGGCGGTCTTGGACTGACCGAGCATGGTGGCCGCGTTCACCGTGTCCCGCCACGGGCCGGCAAGCAGGTCGGCGGCGCGTAGGAAGACCGCGGCCCGTTCAGCGTACGGCAGGTTGCGCCAGCCCGGTGCGGCCTGCTTCGCCGCCGCCACCGCGGCCTCGGCGTCGGCCGGCTCGGCGTTACCGGTCACCCCGAGAACGTGCCGGTGCCGGTGCGGCATCACCACCTCGATCGGCGCGCCCGCCGCCATCCGCTGCCGGCCGCCGATCGTCATCGGCAGCTCGATCCGGTCGGCCGACAACTCGGTGAGCCGGCGGCTCAGGTCGGCCCGCTCGGCGCTGCCCGGCGCGTAGTCGCGGATCGGTTCGTTGCGGGGGTCGGGAGTGGCGGGAACGGCGTCCATCACAGGCTCCTGGCGTGATCTCGACAACGTCGGCGAAGACGGACCCGTCGGGGCACCCGGTGGGGCGGCCACGGCGACGCGGTCCGGGTCCCATCGTCGCACGCCCGGCTGACCCGCACGCCGATCCGCGTACGCTGGTCGGCACCGGACGACAGCACGCCGACGACCAGGAGGGCACCAGCGATGACCAGCCAACCCGCAGTCGCCCCCGACGCCGAGGTGGGCCCGGACGGCTCGGTCGGCGCGGCAGTCGGTCTCGGCCTGCTCAGCCTCGCCTGGGTGACCCTGCTGATCGTCTCCGTGCTGAGCACCCTGGGGTCGTCCACCGACGGGGTGCTCGCGGTGACCGAGACCGCGTACGGGCTCCCGGCGGTGATCTTCGCGGCGCTGATCGCCGGCGCGGGTGTCGCCCAGGCGGTCCGCCGACTGGCGGACCGGTGGCTGGGCGCGGCAGCGGTGCCGAGACTGTTCGCCGCCCTCGGCTGCGGAGCGTCGACCGGCGTCGGTGCCGCCGCCGCCGTCGTGTTCGGCGACGGCCGGGGCGGGTCGGCCGTCGAGATCCTCGGCTGGGCGCTGTTCGCCGGCGCCACGGTCGGCGGCGCGTTGACGGGTCTGCACCGCCGGGCCGGCCTGCTGACGGCGGCGGCCGCCGCCGGCGCGCTGGCGGTCGCCGGCACCACGACCGCCCGGGAACTTGCCAAGGGACCGTTGCTGGAGCTGTTCGGAGCCGCCGACACCGCCGGATCCGTGCTGGCCGCGCAGTCCCGGCTGGTCTGGGCCACCGCCCTGCTGGCCGGCGCCCTCGCCGGGCTGGTGACCTTCGGCTACCTGCACCGGGCGGTACGCCGGTCCGGCCGGCCGCTGCCCTGGCCGGGATATCTGGTCGCCGGGGCCGGTCCCGGCTTGCTGTTGGTGATCGCCGAGGTGGTCACCCGGGTCGGCGGTGCCCAGTTGCTCGATCTGGCCCGGTCGTTCAGTGAGAGCGACCAGGCCTTCCAGGCCATGGCCGACGGGGCCCGGATCAACTCGGCGCTGATCGTCCTGTTCACTGCGGCGTTCACCGCGTTGATCTGCCTTGGCCGGACGTTGCCCGGCCAGCCGGATGCCGCGCCGACTGCGGATGCCGCGCCGGCGGTGGGCTCGGCCGGCACCCGCTGACGTCCACGGTCGGACAACTTCCCGTCACAGTGACGCGGATCCCTCCCAGGTTCGTGCCAAGCGTCGCTTTGGTGACCGTCGTGCCCCGGCCGCACACCTACCGTCGACGGAGTGGACGGGCAGTACGGCACGCGACAGGCGCTCGACGGGCGGTATCGGCTGGGGGCGCAGTTCTCCCGTGGGGCGGTCGGCGCGGTGCACCACGGGCACGATCTGCGCGACGACGTGCCGGTGGCGGTGAAGGTGCTCCGGGCGGACGCCGCCGAGTATCCCGATCTGGTGGAGGGCTTCCACACCGAGGCTGCTCTGCTGTCCCGGCTGGACCATCCGAACGTGATCCGGCTCCGGGCCCGGACCGCCGTGGGCGAGCTGCCCGCCCTGGTCCTGGACCTGGTCGACGGCGACGACCTGCGCCACCGGATCCGCCGGTACGGTCCGCTGCCGCCAGCTGTCGCGGTCGCCGTCGCCGCGCAGGTCGCCACTGCTCTGTCGTACCTGCACGAACGGGACATCGCGCACGGCGATGTCAAACCGGCGAACCTGCTGGCGCCGGCGGACGGCGGCCGGGTGCGGCTGATCGACTTCGGTGCCGCCCGGACCGGACACGCGTCGGCGCCGGACCGGGCCACCCTGGCCACCCCGGAGTACGCCGCGCCGGAGATCGCCAGCGGCGGTCCGCCGACCTGGTCGTCGGACGTCTACGCGCTGGGCATCGTGCTGTTCGAGTTGCTGTGCGGCCGTACGCCGTACCGTGGCGGGAGCGCCGACGAGGTCCTCGCCCGGCACCGGCGGTGTGTGCCGGTACCACCGCCCGGGCTGCCACCGGCGGTGTGGCCGGTGATCGAGCAGTGCCTGGCGGCACGGCCGGCCGACCGGCCGACCGCCCGGTCGCTCGTCGCCCGGCTGCGTGGTCTGGAACCGGCGCTCGACGGCTGGCCGGCGTTGCCGGCGTTGCCGGCGGATGCGGTCACCTGGTGGACCCGGGAGGTTGCGGCCGCTTCCGCGGCTCCGGTGGGAGCGCCACGACGCCGGGCGCTGCAGTTCGGCGGATTGGCCGGAGCGGGGCTCGCGTTGTCGGCGTTGGTAACGGGTCTCACCCTGGCGGCCGGACAGGGGGCCGGTTCGCAGCCGGGTCGGCTCAGCGGCCCGATTGGCCCGGCCGGCGCGGCGGTGCCGTCGGCACCGCCAGCTGCGAAGTCATCGCCGAGGTCGGTTCCCCCGGGAAATCAGCAGGGCGTGATGCCGCAGGGGAGCCCGGTTGGTCCCACCGGCCAGGTAGGTTCGAGCGGGACGGCTGGGTCTGGTGTGGCCATCGGGACGCCGCAACCGTCCGATCCGGGACAGCTACCAGGCTTTCCGGAGGATATGCCCGGCGAGCTGGGGCTCCGGATCGGGGACCCGGTGCCACAGTGGCCGATGTCCCGGGTGGCCGGACCAGACACTCCGAACTAGTCAGACGAAGTAGACTTCATGCTTCAAACTTCACTAATGATTCCTGCGCCTGGGCATGTTGCTACTGGTAACATATTCTTTGTCCGTTTTGCTGCCTGATGGTAAATATTGATCTTCCTTACCGGACCGTCGTCCACAGACAGTGCACTTTAGAACACGGTTGGTCGCGGATCGCGCCAAATCCTGGACGTAGAGGCGACAAAGTGGCAGCGTAGAGGGCATGGCGGATGTACGAATCAATCCCACGGCGGCAGCCCTTCTCGGCCTGCTCCATGAAGGACCCATGACAGGCGGGCAGCTGATGGCTGAAGCTGACCGTCGACTTGGCGCTTACTGGTCGATGACCAGAAGCCAGGTGTACCGGGAGCTACCGGTGCTCGCCGAGCAGGGCCTGGTCCGGCTCGGCAAGCCCGGGCCGCGGTCGAGCCAGCCGTACGCGATCACTGCGGCCGGCAAGCGGGCGTTCCTCAAGTGGTTGGCCGACGCCCCGGGTCGCGACTCGGTACGTAACCCGATCGCGTTGCGGGTGGCATTCGGCGAGCACCACACGGCCGACCAGTTGAAGACGGTCTACGCGGACGCGAGCGAGCACCACACCGAGGCGCTGGCCGCGGCCCGCGAGCAGGCACGCGAGGCGAAGAAGAACGGCGACACCTTCGGGGCCGCCGCGCTCGAGTTCGCCGTCGCCTACCACAAGGCCGCACTCTCCTGGCTGAAGACCGCACCGGTGGGCTGACCACCGGCGCCGGTCGTCGGTGGTCACGACGTATTGTTGTCGGTTGTGACCACTGCCGACTATGCCGACCAGCTAAAAGATCTTGACGCCACGCTTCGCCGGATCGAGGCGGTCATCGACATTGATCGACTGCGCCGCGACCGGGCGGAGCTGGAGGAGGCTGCCTCTGCCCCCGACCTCTGGAACGACCAGGCGAGGGCACAGCAGGTCACCTCCCGGCTGTCGTACGCGAACGCGGAGATCGCCAAGCTGGAGTCGTTGCGCACCCGGCTGGACGACGCGGCCTTGCTGCTGGAGATGGCACAGGCGGAGGAGGACGCCGGCACGGTCGCCGAAGTCGGTACCGAGCTGGCCGGGTTGCACAAGGCGATCGAGGAGTTGGAGGTGCGCACGCTGCTCTCCGGGGAGTACGACTCCCGGGAGGCGCTGGTGGCGATCCGGGCCGGGGCCGGTGGCGTCGACGCCGCCGACTTCGCCGAGATGTTGCTGCGCATGTACCTGCGGTGGGCGGAGCGGCACGGCTACCCCACCGAGGTCTACGAGACGTCGTACGCGGAGGAGGCCGGTCTCAAGTCGGCCACCTTCACGGTCAAGGCGCCATACGCGTTCGGCACCCTCAGCGTCGAGTCCGGAACGCACCGTTTGGTGCGGATCAGCCCGTTCGACAACCAGGGCCGGCGGCAGACCAGCTTCGCTGGCGTCGAGGTGCTGCCGGTGGTCGAGCAGACCGATCACATCGACATTCCGGAGAACGAGATCCGGGTGGACGTCTACCGGTCATCGGGGCCGGGCGGGCAGAGCGTGAACACCACCGACTCCGCCGTGCGGCTCACCCATATCCCCACCGGCATCGTGGTCACCTGCCAGAACGAGAAGTCCCAGCTGCAGAACAAGGCCGCCGCGCTGCGCGTGCTGCAGGCCCGGCTGCTGGAGCGCAAGCGGCAGGAGGAGCAGGCCAAGATGGCCGGGCTCAAGACCGACGCCGCCGGCTCGTGGGGCGACCAGATGCGGTCGTACGTGCTGCACCCGTACCAGATGGTGAAGGATCTGCGGACCGAGCAGGAGACCGGCAACCCCACCGCGGTGCTCGACGGTGACCTGGACGCCTTCATCGAGGCTGGCATCCGCTGGCGCAAGCAACAGGAACTCGCCGAGGACTGATACCGGTAGCAGTCACCTAACTACTATTCGTATTCGAGTCTCATGTACGGCCTGTGACTGAGCCCATCATTTCGGGTGGTGTCGGTCCGGTCCGGACGGCTGATTTCCTGGGTTTCGCGGGGATTTGCTGGTACGAAACCTCGCGCATTACCGACATAGGAGACATCCGCCATCAGGCTGGACTTGGCGTAGCCGTTACACCGCGTAGACTCACCACCCGTGATTGCGCTCGAGCAAGTGACGAAGACGTACCCGAAGGCGTCCCGGCCCTCGCTGGACAACGTGTCGGTCGCGATCGAGAAGGGCGAGTTCGTCTTCTTCATCGGTCCGTCCGGCTCCGGCAAGTCCACGATCATCAAGCTGCTGCTGCACGAGGTGACCCCCAACAAGGGCAAGGTCATCGTCAACAGCAAGGACGTCACGACCATGCGCTCCTGGAAGATCCCCAACTTCCGGCGCTCCATCGGCTGCGTGTTCCAGGACTTCCGACTGCTGCCCAACCGCACCGCGTACGAGAACGTCGCCTTCGCCCTCGAGGTGATCGGCAAGACCAAGGCAGTCGCCCGGCGAGTCGTCCCGGAGGTGCTGGAACTGGTCGGTCTGGGCGGCAAGGAGCATCGCTACCCGCACGAACTCTCCGGTGGCGAGCAGCAGCGCGTCGCGGTGGCCCGGGCGTTCGTCAACCGGCCGCTGGTGCTGCTCGCCGACGAGCCGACCGGCAACCTCGACCCGGACACCTCGATCGAGATCATGCGGCTGCTGGACCGGATCAACCGCACCGGAACCACGGTCGTGATGGTCACCCACGACTCGAACATCGTCAACCAGATGCGGCGGCGGGTCATCGAGATCGAGGCTGGCCGAATCGTCCGCGACCAGGCTCGCGGCGTCTACGGCTAACCAGCCACCACGGCTCCACCGGTGCCTGTGCCGGCCGGCACCGGCACGTGGCGGCCTAGTACCACCATCCAGCGGCAGATCCGGAAGAGGAACCCGATGCGCGCGAAATACGTCCTGTCCGAGGTGATGGTCGGGCTGTGGCGCAACGTGACGATGACCGTCGCCATGATCATCACCATGGCGGTGTCGCTCACCATGCTGGGCGCGAGTGGCCTGATGTACCTGCAGGTCAACTCGATGAAGGACTTCTACTACGACCAGATCGAGGTCTCGATCTTCCTGGTGTCCGACGTCTCCGACGAGCAACGCGACAGCCTGCAGAGCTCGCTCGACGCCGACCCGTTGATCTCCAACGTGACGTACGAGTCCAAGGAGGAGGCGTACAACCGCTTCCAGACGCTCTACGCCGACGCTCCGGACCTGGTCAACGCGGTCGAGCCGGACCAACTGCCCGAATCGTTCCGGATCAAGCTGATCGATCCGGAGGAGTACCAGGCGATCTTCGACAAGTACAACGGCACCGAGGGCATCGACGAGATCGTCGACCAGCGCAGGCTGCTCGACAAGATCTTCAACATCCTCGGCTCGGTGCAGAGCATGGCGCTGATCGCTGCGTCGATCATGGCGGTGGCGGCATTGCTGCTGGTCGGCAACACGATCCAGGTCGCGGCGTACAGCAAGCGGCGCGAGGTCGCCGTGATGCGGCTGGTCGGCGCCTCCAACTGGTTCATCCAGGCCCCGTTCGTACTCGAAGCCGTCGTCGCCGGCCTGTTCGGCTCGCTGCTGGGCTTCGGCGCCCTGGTGCTGGGCAAGATGTTCCTGCTCGACGGCTCGCTGCGCGACCTCACCGAACTGCTGACCCCGATCGAGTGGAGCAGCGTACTGCTGATGTTCCCGGTGATGGCCGGCGTCGGTGGCCTGGTCAGCGCGATCACCGCCTGGGTGACGCTGCGCTTCTACCTGCGGGTCTGACGCTCAACCCGATCGACTCGAACTGCCGCCGCGCGCCGGCCGGCACCGGAAAACCGGTGCCGGCCGGCGCGTCGTCGCGCGGTACCATGGCGCGGTTGTCCGTCGGCGCCGCGTCTGCGCAGCGGCGCCCGGGTCCGGAGAGGAGGCAGCCATGCCGCGGGAGAAAGGGCGCAAGGTCGTCGCCTCGAACCGCAAGGCCCGACACGACTACGCCATCACCGACGTGTACGAGGCCGGCATGGCGCTGACCGGCACCGAGGTCAAGTCGCTGCGGTCCGGCCGGGCCTCACTGGTGGACGCCTTCGCCCAGGAACGGCAGGGCGAGATCTTTCTGTACGGCATGCACATCCCGGAGTACGACCAGGGCACCTGGACCAACCACGAGCCCCGCCGGACCCGCAAGCTGCTGCTGCACCGCACCGAGATCGACCGGCTGCTCGGCAAGCTGCGGGAGGGCGGGTTGACCCTGGTCCCGCTCTCGGTGTACTTCTCGGACGGCTGGGCCAAGGTCGAGCTGGCACTCGCGCGCGGCAAGAAGTCCTACGACAAGCGGCAGGATCTGGCCAAGCGGGACGCCGACCGGGAGATTCAGCGGGCAGTGGGCCGGCGCGGCAAGGGGATGGGCTGACCAGCGTGGGTAGACACGCGGCAGAGGCGAACGTCGAGCGACCTACCGGCGAGTGACGGAACCGGACATTTGACGTATAAATTCTTCTTCCTGGCGATGTGCCGATCGTCGTCGTGGCTCCTGGCCGTAACCGGGATGAAGCCCGGGGCCGGAGGCGTTAGGATCGGTACGGACGCGGACCGCCTCTGGACCGCGCCGCACACCAGGGGGTGACTGGTTTCGACTTCGTACGTTGCGGCAGGGGAAGCGAGCCGAGGAAGCCGACGTCGTCTCGTGAATCGGTCGTCGGAAACCAATAAGCGCCAACTCTAAGCGCGCTGACTTCGCTCTCGCCGCCTGAGGCGAGTAGCAAGTCTGTCGGTCTGGGACTGCCTTCGGCCCAGTAACCGGCATCAGTGAGAGGGCTGGCCTAGCGAACCCGGTCGCGGGGTTCGTGCGGCGAGATCAAACGCGACTGGGCCCGTCACATCGACTCGCTCGCGTGATCGATGGGGCCGAGTAGAGGCACAGCGAGCTGCGCTCGGAGAAGCCCTGGCAAGACGCCGAAGGACCCGGGTTCGATTCCCGGCACCTCCACGGACGACAGCCGGCCCACCGCCACCAGGCGGTGGGCCGGCTGCGTTGTACGGTCGGCTTCACTATGTGTAGTCAATCGCCTAGTTGGTCCGGGAACCCGCTGCCAAGCTGGTGCGTCTGACCCGACATGCGCCGTTTCACCGCCCTGTTGGGCATACCACTGATCCTGATCGCAGGTTGCGCGCGGACCGACGGGACCGGACCCGGCGGGCCAGGCGGGTCCGCCGACGAACGCTGGGAGATCTTCCAGCAGCGCGCCGACGAGGTCGCCGAGGCGTGGCGCACCGCCAGCGGGCGGCAGGAGTGGTTGGCCGGCTACGCACCTCTGCAGAGCCGTACCGTGCTCCCCGCCGAGCCCGGGTTCACCCCGGAGACCGAGCAGGCGTTCCACGCCGGGTGGTACCGGGCCGGGCTGACCGTGCCGACCGAGACACCCGCCGACGGCACTGTCGACTTCCCCGACGGGACGCTGAGCGTACCGCTGGTCAGCGCCGCCGACGCGTACGCCGAGCTACGCCAGGGCGACCCGCCGCAGTGCGACGCGGGACGGCCCGGCCCCGACCCCACCGGCAGCGCCACCGACCTTGCCGGCAGCGCCACCCCCGGCCCGGACGACAGCGTCACCCACTCCGGTGAGCTCGGCTGCCAGGCGTTGACCGTCACGTCCGCCACGCTCGGCACCGTCGACCTGCTGACCAGCCGGGGCACGGCGCAGGTGCCCGCCTGGCTGTTCGACGTCGCCGAACTCGACGGGCCGGTCGCCCGAGTCGCCGTCGACGAGTCGGTCGCCGTACCGGCGCCCGAACCGAAGGTGCCGGATCCGGCCGGGATGACCACGTTCGTCACCGCACAGAATCTCACCGGCGTCGACGGGACCGATCTGGCGTACCGGCTCGGCGTCGGCGCCTGCGACAGCGACATCACCCCGTTCGTCCAGGAGTACGCCGACGCGGTGGTGGTCGCCGGCGGCGTGACCCGCACGGGGCAGGAGTGCACCGACCAACTGCTGTTCCACCCGGTCACCGTGACCCTCGACGAGGCGCTCGGCGACCGTACAGTGCTCGACGCGCTCACCGGTCGCCCGCTGCACGTCGTCGTGGTCGGCTGAGCCATGCCGCAGCCGTACGGCCCAGGCCAGGAACCGGACGACATTGCCGTGACCATGTCCCAACTGCTCGACCGGGGCCTGCCCGGGCAACGCCCGCCGGCCGAAGCCTGGAACCTCCCCACCGGGGAAGCGGTGATCCTGGCCGGTGACGCGGCGACCGGCAACCGGATCCGGATGTGCCTCGACGTCGCCGGGATCAGCGCCGCCGTGGTGGTGCTGGCACCGTCAGGGCAGCTCGACGGGCAGGGTGATGCCGTCGAGTGACCGCGGGCACGGGCAGTCCCGATCCATCGGCCAGGTCTCCAGCGCGGCCAGCAACAGCGTGCGCAGCCGGGCGGTGTTCTCGCCGAACACCCGGAACACCTCTTCCTGGGTCACCGCATGCCCACCCTCGACACCCGCGTCCAGATCGGTCACCAGGGCGATCGACGTGTAGCACAGCGCCAGTTCCCGGGCGAGAACGGCCTCCGGGTGGCCGGTCATGTTGACCACCGCGCCGCCGATCGCGGTGAACCACCTGGACTCCGCCCGAGTGGAGAACCGTGGCCCCTCGACCACCACCACCGCACCGCCGTCGCGTGGCTGCAGGCCCTGCTCGGCGCCGACCCGCAGCAGCGCCGACCGCCCCGTCGGGCAGTACGGGTCGGCGAAGCTGACGTGCACCGCACCCTGGTCGTAGAAGGTCTGCACCCGTCCGCTGGTCCGGTCGATCAGCTGGTCGGGCACGACGAAGGTGCCCGGGCCGAGCTCCGGGCGCAGCCCGCCGACCGCGCACGGCGCCAGCACCTGGCGTACGCCGAGCGAGCGCAACGCCCACAGGTTGGCCCGGTACGGGATGCGGTGCGGCGGATGCCGGTGGTCACGGCCGTGTCGGGGCAGGAACGCGACCCGCCGTCCGCCGACGTCGGCGACGGTGATCGAATCGGACGGTTCACCGTACGGCGTCGGCACCAGGTGCTCCGTCGCGTTGTCCAGCAACGCGTACAGCCCGGATCCGCCGATCACCGCCAGCTCTGCCTGCGCCTGCATCAGGTCCCTCCCGGTTTCGGGCAGGGTGGCCGGAAACGCCCGTGCCACGCCCGCGCGGTTAGACCTTAACCGGGCGCTGTCGAGCAAGCTATGGTGCCAGGCATGGCTTTCACTGCACCCGTGGCGGATCGGCGCCGCGCCGTCCGTGCGGACCATGCGGGTCGTGACTGCGCCAGGCGGGTGGGTACGGGAGGTCGAGGTGCACGGTGAGGGTCAGCGGATCGGTGGCCGGTCGATGGCGTCGATGACCGGCCAACTGCTGGTCGCGACGCCCACGCTCAAGGATCCCAACTTCGACCGTACGGTCGTGCTGCTGGTCGCCCACGAGGCCGGAGGAGCGCTCGGGGTGGTGCTGAACCGGGCCACCGAGGTGCCGGTCGCCGAGGTGCTGGGTGGCTGGAGCAGTCTCGCCCGGGAGCCGTCGGTGCTGTTCGAGGGCGGCCCGGTGCAGCCTGAGTCGGCGATCTGCCTGGCCCGTACCCGCACCCAGACCGGCCGGGTGAAGGGTTTCCACCGCATCGCCGGCCCGCTCGGCACCGTCGACCTGTCGACCGACCCGGGGCCGCTCGCCGAGTCGATCTCCGGGATCCGGGTCTTCGCCGGCTACTCGGGCTGGTCGGCCGGGCAGCTGGAGGAGGAGATCAACGCCGGCTCCTGGTTCGTGCTGGAGGGTCTGCCGGACGATCCGTTCATGGCCCGCCCGGACGACCTGTGGCCGATGGTGCTGCGCCGCCAGCGCGGCATGATGGCCGCCGTGGCCCACTTCCCGGCCGACGTCTCGATGAACTGACCCTCGCGCGTCGATGAACTGACCCCGCGACCCGGGCGGCCGACCCCGCGAGATGACCGCGCGGGGCGGCGTGTGTAGTATTGCCGGGTGCCCGGGAGATCCGGGCCGACCGGGGGCCGTGGCGCAGCTGGTAGCGCACCACACTGGCAGTGTGGGGGTCAGGGGTTCGAGTCCCCTCGGCTCCACCCGAAATCGTGGCTCAGCGGCATCCAAAAGCACTGCTTGTGGATGCCGCTGTCTTCGCGTACTACACCCTCGTACGACGTGGGGCGATTGGCGCGGGAGTCAGGCGGTGCCGTCCGTGGCCGGGCGAACCACCTCGATTTCGAAGGCGTAGCGGTCGCCCCGGTACGTCGACATGGCCCGTTCGACCGGGCGGTCCCGCTGGTCGTAGGCAGTCCGCTCGACCAGCAGGGCCGGGCTGAAGGCCGGTACCTGCAGCAGGGTGGCTGTCGCCTCGTCCAGGACCGTGGCCCGGATGGACTGCTCCGCCCGGACGAGCCGGATGTGGTATTGGTCCCGGAGCAGGTCGTAGAGCGAGTTGTCGAACGGCCGGTCGAGCAGTTTCGGGACGAGGGCGGCCGCGAGATAGGTGTGCTCGATGCACATTGGTACGCCGTCGGCGGTGCGGACCCGTTCCAGGTGCACGACCTCGTCCGCCGGGCTCAGGCCCAGGGCGAAGCCGACGCTCGCGCCGGCCGGTACCGACTCGGCGGTCCGCAGGTGTGCGCCTGGGGCCAGGCCACGACGCCGCATGTCGTCGCTGAAAGACGTGAGCTCGATACTTTTCGTGATGGCCGGTCGGGCCACGAAGGTGCCGGCGCCGCGTACCCGGTAGACGCGCCGCTCGTTCTCCAGGCGTTCGAGGGCCTGACGCACGGTCATCCGGCTGACGCCGAACTCCTGGGCCAGATCGCGCTCGGTGGGCAACCGCTCGTCCGGGGCGAGCTCGCGTTCGATGAGGTTCTGCAGGTGGCTGCGGAGCAGCTCGTGCTTGGTCGCGGTCATCCGAGGTGTCAGCTCCAGGGGGCGGATGGTCTAAACCAAAACGATACTAGCGCGACGCTGCCTGCCGGTCTACGCTACCAGCACTGACAATTGGACTAGACCAGAGATGATCTTTGGAGGTGCACGTGAGACGGGAATCTTTCCGGCGGGCCACCGCCGCGGCGGTGGCCGGCGTACTCGCCGCAGCGCTCGGTGCCTGTGGCGGCTCGGACGGCGGCGACGACGACAAGGTCGAGGTGGTCTTCTCCTACCTGTGGGCCGGTGCGGAGGCCGAGGCGCTCGAGGAGATCATCGCCGACTTCAACGCCAGCCAGGATGAGATCGAGGTCCGGGGGGTCTCCAACCCGGACTTCCAGAAGCAACTCACGTCGATGTCCGGCGCGCAGGGCAGCTTCGACATCTCCGACCACTTCGGCAACGGCGTCGGGGCCTGGGCCAGCAAGGGCATCCTGGCCCCGTTGGACGACTTCATCGAGGCCGACGGGCTGGACACCGACGACTTCGTGCCGGCGGCGATGTCCCAGATGATGTACGAGGGCCAGACCTACTCGATGCCGATCGCCCTGCACGCGCAGCTGCTGATGTACAACAAGAAGCTCTACGCCGAGGCTGGTATCGACGGGCCGCCGGAAACCACCGAGGAGTGGGCTGAGCAGATCGCCAAGCTCACCAAGCGGGACGCCGACGGCACGATCACCCAGCTCGGCTACGCCAACGCCGAGATCAACACATCGTTCACCACGCTCGGGGTCATGTTCGGCGGCGCCTGGGACGACCAGTCCGGCCGGCCCACCCCGGCCGACCCCGGCAACGTCGCCGGCCTGAAGTTCTACACCGAGAACATCCCCGGCACGTACGGCGTGGCGGAAGTCCGTGACTTCACCTCCGGCTTCGGCGAGTACGCCTCCGCGCAGAACCCGTTCTACGTCGACAAGGTGGCCACCATCATTGACGGCGAGTGGCAGTCGGTGTTCATCGACCAGTACGCGCCCAACCTGGACTGGGGCGTTGCCCCGCTGCCGTACCCGGCGGCGCAGCCGGAACTCGCCGGCACCACCCAGGTCACCACCAGCACCCTGTTCATCCCGCGCAACGCCAAGCACCCCGAGGAGGCGTGGGAGTTCATGAAGTACCTGCTCTCCGAGGACGCCATGGTCCGGTTCACCCTGGCGCTGGGCAACCTGCCGGCCCGGATCTCGCTGCTCGACGACCCGCGCTACGACACCCTGCCGCAGTTCTCGACCTGGCTGGACGCCCTGCGCAGCCCGAACGCCCAGTCGCTGGCCAGCACGCCGTGGTCCGCCGAGTACACCAGCGACCTCGGTCAGGCATTCGACGACATCGCCCAGCAACGCACGTCGCCCGCCGAGGGACTCGCCGACGTGGCGGACAAGGCCAGCTCCTATGCCCCGTAGGTCCACGACCTCGCGACGCCAGCTCCGGTTGGGGCTGGCGTTCGCGAGCCCCTGGCTGGTCGGCTTCGTGGTGCTGATCCTCGGACCGATCGTCGCGTCCGGGTACTACAGCTTCACCGACTTCAACCTGTTCCAGCCGCCGACCTTCGTCGGCGTCGACAACTACCGCACCATGGTCGGCGACGAACGGTTCACCAAGGCACTGTTCAACACGCTGTACCTGACCGTGTTCGGCGTACCGCTCGCGCTGGCGCTGTCGCTGGGGTTCGCCCTGGCGCTCAATTCACGGGTACGCGGCCTGCCGATTTACCGGGCCATCGTCTACCTGCCGACGATCATCCCGATCGTGGTCAGCGTCTACGTCTGGCGTTGGCTGCTCAACGCCCAGTACGGCTACTTCAACCGGATCCTCGGCCTGCTGCACCTGCCGCAGCCGAACTGGCTGGCGGACCCGACGTTCACGAAGCCGGCGATTATTCTGATCGGGCTGTGGATGGTCGGCGGTACGACCGTCATCTACCTGGCCGCGCTCAAGGACGTGCCGAGCGAGACCTACGAGGCGGCGCTGGTCGACGGGGCCGGCCTGTGGCAGCGGTTCCGCGCGGTGACCTGGCCGGCGATCAGCCCGGTGACCCTCTTCCAGCTGATCGTCGGGCTGATCACCAGTCTGCAGCTGTTCACCCAGCCGTACCTGCTGGCGCAGACCCGGCTCAACGCGGCCGCCGGCGGCCCCGACGACTCCCTGCTGACCTACGGGATGTACGTGTACCAGAACGCGTTCGTGTTCCTGAAGATGGGCTACGCGTCGGCGCTGGCCTGGGTGCTGTTCCTCGTCACGCTCGCGGTCACCGCGGTCCTGATGCTCACCTCGCGGCGATGGGTTCACTATGGATAGAAAAGCGCGGTTCGCCGGCCGCCACGCGCTCGTCTGGGCGATCGCGCTCGGCATGCTGTTCCCGTTCATTGTCATGATCGGCACGGCACTGAAACCGCCCACCGAGGTCTTCTCGCTGCCCCCGCGGCTGCTACCCGAGCAGTGGGAGTTCGGCAACTTCGAGGCGGCCCTGTCGGCGATGCCCTTCTGGCGCTACCTCGGCAACACCCTGCTGATCTCCGGGCTCTGCGTCGTCGGCAGCCTGGTGTCCTGCCCGCTGGTGGCGTACTCCCTGGCGAAGCTGCACTGGCCCGGACGTGGCCTGATGCTGGCGCTCGTCCTCGGCTCGATGATGTTGCCGCCGCAGGTGACCCTGGTCCCGCTGTACCTGCTGTGGAACAAGCTCGGCCTGGTCGGCACCTACTTCCCGTTGATCGTGCCGAGCTTCTTCGGCATCCCGTTCTTCATCTTCATGCTGCGCCAGTTCCTCGTCGGGATTCCGGACGAACTGCTCGACGCGGCGCGGCTCGACGGCGCCTCGGAGTTCCGGGTCTACTGGCGGATCGTGCTTCCGCTGGCCCGGCCGGCGCTGGCCACCGTGGCGGTGTTCCAGTTCGTCTGGACCTGGACCGACTTTCTCAATCCACTCATCTACCTCAGCGACAGCAGCCAGTACACGCTGTCGGTCGGGCTGTACGCGTTCTTCTCCGAGCACGGCGTCGACTGGGGCCCGTTGATGGCGGCCAGCGTCATGTTCACCCTCCCCGCCTTGATCATTTTCCTGCTCGGGCAGCGGTACTTCGTCGAGGGCATCGCGACGAAGGGACTGAAGTGACCGCAGCCGCACCAACCGCGAAAGGAACGCCCATGCCGTACCAGGCGATCAGCGGCACCTTCCTCGACGAAATCAGCGTCGACATCCCGTCCCAGAACTGGGGCGAGCGGGAATGGGCCCGCGAGTTCGACACCTTCGTCGAAGCCGGCATCGACACCGTCGTGCTCATCCGGCTCGGCCTGGGCGAGCGGCTGGCTTGCCCGAGCCGGGCGGTTACCGACCGGCTGCCCGCACTGCCGGTCCATGTCGACCTGGTCCAGCTCTTCCTCGACCTCGCCGCCGAACGCAACATCGACTTCTTCCTCGGCCTGTACGACTCGTACTACCACTGGTACCGCTACGACTGGCGGACCGAGGTCGACATCAACCTCGCCGTCATCGACGAGATGTGGCAGCGGTACGGCGGGTCACCGGCGCTGCGCGGCTGGTACCTGCCGCACGAGACCACCGACACCAGTCTGCGGATCCTCGACATCAACACCACCCTCGCGGCCCGGCTGCGCGAGATCAGCGAGCTGCCGATCCTGGTGTCGCCGTTCTTCCACGGCCGAGCCGACATGGCCACCAGCACCGACCCCCGGCAGCGGCCCCGCTCGCCCGAGGAACACGTGCGGATCTGGGAGGAGATCTTCCAGCGGTACGCCGGACTCGTCGACTACTGCGCGTTCCAGGACGGCACCGTGGAGCTGGCCCGGTCGGCCGAGTACTTCGCCGCGACCGCCGAGGCTGCGAGCCGGCACGGCATCGTCTCCTGGGCCAACATCGAGACCTTCGACCGGGACATGCCGATCCGGTTCCCCCCGACCGACTGGCGCAAGCTGGCACACAAGCTCGACGCGGTCCAACCGTACGTCGAGAAGATCATCACCTTCGAGTTCTCCCACTTCCTCAGCCCGAACTCGGTGTGGCCGGCGGCCCGCAACCTCTACGACCGCTACGGCGAGTTCCTCACCTCCCGGGGTGCCCGATGATCCCGTCGCAGAACCCGGTGACCTCGCCGCGCGACCCGGCGGCGCCGCAGCTGGACCCGGTGGCGGCGATCGCTGGCGGCCTGGTGGTCTCCTGCCAGGCACCCGAGGGGCATCCACTACGGGTACCGTCGGTCATCGCCCGGCTCGCCGAGTGCGCCGCCCTTGGCGGTGCCGTCGCCGTACGGGTCAACCACCCCGACGACGTACGAGCGGTGAAGTCCGCCGTGGACCTTCCGGTGATCGCGCTGCACAAGGAGCGGGCTGCCGACCGCGACCTGATCACCCCCCGTTGGGAGCTGGTCGAGGCGCTCGCCGCCGCCGGCGCCGACGTCGTCGCCGTCGAGGCCACCGGGCGGGGCGAGCTGCCGGTCGACGCCCTGGTCGCCCGCGTCCACGGGCAGCTCGGCCTGCCCCTGATGGCCGATGTGGCAACCGTCGACCAGGGCACCGCCGCCTGGGCCGCCGGCGCGGACCTGGTGGCCACCACGCTGTCCGGGTACACGCCGGACAGCCCACGGCAGGAGGCTCCTGACCTCGACCTCGTCGCGGCGCTCACCGCCGCCGGGGTCCGCGTCGTCGCCGAGGGCCGGTTCGCCACCCCCGACCAGGTGCGTGCCGCGTTCGCCGCAGGCGCGTACGCGACGGTCGTCGGAACCGCGATCACCGACCCGGTCGCGTTGACCCGAAGCCTCGCCGCAGCCGCTGCACGCCTGACCGGCCCGGCCGGTGCCGCCAGCGCCGACAGTTCGGCCAGCCTGGCCGGGCAGCACTGATGGCGGAAGCCATGGCCGGCACCGACGACCCGGTCACCATCGGTGTCGACATCGGAGGTACGAAGATCGCCGCCGCGCTCGTCGGCGTCGACGGCGCCGTCGGGCCACTGCGCCGGGTGCCGACGCCGGCCGCCGAGGGCGCCGCCGCGGTCCTCGCCGCCGCGGTCGACCTGGCCCGTCAGGTCGGGCGGGACGCGGCTGGGACCCCGGTCGCCTGCGGGGTCGGCACCGCCGGTGCCGTCGACCCGGCGGGCCGGGTCACCCACGCCACCGACACCCTGCCCGGCTGGCGGGGCACCGACGTACGGGCAGCCTTCACCGCCGCCCTCGGCCTGTCGGTCGTGGTGTGCAACGACGTACACGCGATGGCCGCCGGTGAGGCGTGGTGCGGCGCCGCCGCCGACGCCCGGGACGCGCTCGTCGTCGCCGCCGGCACCGGCATCGGCGGCGCGATCGTGGTCGGCGGCGATGTGGTGGTGGGCCGGCACGGGTTCGCCGGCAGCGTCGGGCATCTGCCGGCCGCCCGGCACCTCGGCCGACGCTGCGGTTGCGGCGCGGTCGACCACGTCGAGGCGTACGCGGCCGGCCCGGCGATCGCCGCCGAGTACGCGGCCCGGACCGGTCGCGGCGCGGCACCGCCCCTGGAGGAGGTCGCGGCGGCGGCTGCCGGCGGTGATCCGGTCGCGGTCGAGGTGACCGAGCTGGCTGCCCAGGTGCTGGGCGAAGGGCTGGCAACCGCCGCCAACCTGCTCGATCCCGAGGTAGTCGTCCTCGGCGGTGGCGTCGTCGGACTCGGTGACCGGTTCGTCGCCGGCGTGCGCGCCGCGCTGCACGCGGCGGCGCTGCCCGGCATCGACCGGTTGCCGGTACGTACCGCCCGGCTCGGCAACGCCGCTGTGCTGGCCGGCGCCGCGCTGCTCGCCGGCCGGGTCCTCACCGGCCGGATCAGCGCCGGCCGAGGTCGATGACGGGCCCGGCGCCAGTCGCCGCGTCGCCACCTTGTCCGCCCGTACCGCCGCCGCTGGCAGCGGTGGGCCGGGCCGGTTTTCGGTCTGGATAGAGCCACAGCGATCCGATCGCCAGGGCCACCAGCAGGTGTACGGCGGACTCACCGCCTCCTCTGTGGATCCAGCCTTGCCAGCCCGGCAGGATTCCCAGTAACAGCCCGCGCTGCGCGGCGATGTCCGGTGCGATGACGAACGACAGGGTGATCAGCGCCACGGTCGACACGCTGAAGCCGACGACCAGGCCCACCCGGCACAGTCGGGGCCGTCGCCGGGGTCCGACGGTCAGCGCCCAGACGGCCAGGCTGCTCACCGCCGCGATCCCGAGCATCGGCAGGTACGGGGTGCGTGGCGAGGTGATCCCGGCCAGGGTGTTGTTCAGGTTGAACACCGCACCGGCCCGCAGCCCGGTCGCCTGGATGCTGAGCACCCCGACGACGCCGATGAGCAGGGTGCCGAGCACCGCCCCGTACAGACCCCATAGCACGCTTCTCACCCGACGGACCCTCCTCCTCGTACCCGGTGCGACCCGACACCGCGACACGCCGAACACAGTATCTGGTGTTGTGTCTTCTGGTCCGCACCCATATATGGTGTACCCCGCAGCTGGTTCGGCCGCCCCTCGGCGGTGGTCGAGGCAAGAGGGAACCCGGTGAGAGTCCGGGACTGCCCCGCAGCGGTGAGTGGGAACGACCGCCGTCACCGAGCACTGGACCCGTCGCGGGTCCGGGAAGCGACGGCCAGTAGGTACGAGCACGACGCCCACGAGTCCGAAGACCTGCCAGCGTGCCGCACGCGTCGCGTGCGGTGGTCGAAGGCCGCGCGGGACGGCCGACGCCGACGACCGGTCCACGCCGGCGGAGCAGACCGCCAGGTGGGTGACCGGTGGCGTCCTCCCCGTGTGTCCGGTCGACCGGTGGACAGGCACGACAAGGGGAACCGATGCAGGTACGCAAGCGCAACGGCGACACCGAACCGGTGGACGTCGACAAGATCGTCAAGGCGGTCGAACACTGGGTCGCCGACCTGGACGAGGTTGACCCGCTGCGGGTGGCGACCCGGACGATCAGCGGACTGTACGACGGGGCGACAACCGCCGAGCTGGACAAACTGTCCATTCAGACGGCGGCGGAGCTGATCGGCGAGGAGCCGCAGTACTCGAAACTGGCGGCCCGGCTGCTCGCCGCCTACGTGGACAAGGAGGTCCGCGGCCAGCAGGTGGCCAGCTTCAGCCAGTCCATCCGCTACGCCCACGGCCTTGGGCTGATCGGCGACGACACCGCCGCCTTCGTCGCCCGCAACGCTCGCAAACTTGACGACGCCGTCGACGTCGACGGCGACCTGCGCTTCGAGTACTTCGGGCTGCGTACGGTGGCCGACCGTTACCTGCTGCGGCATCCGCAGACCCGGCTGGTGGTGGAGACGCCTCAGTACTGGCTGCTGCGGGTGGCGTGCGGGCTGTCCCAGACGCCGGCCGAGGCGGTCGACTTCTACCGGCTGATCTCCAGCCTGGCCTATCTGCCCAGCTCACCGACGTTGTTCAACTCGGGCACCCGGCACACCCAGATGTCGTCGTGCTTCCTGGTCGACTCGCCGCGCGACGAACTTGACTCGATCTACGAGCGGTACCACCAGGTGGCGAAGCTGTCGAAGTTCTCCGGCGGGATCGGCATCTCCTGGTCGCGGGTACGTGGCCGGGGCGCGCTGATCCGGGGCACCAACGGCAGGTCGAACGGCATCGTGCCGTTCCTCAAGACGCTCGACGCCGGGGTCGCGGCGGTCAACCAGGGTGGCCGCCGCAAGGGCGCCGCCTGCGTCTACCTGGAGCCGTGGCATCCGGACGTCGAGGAGTTCCTGGAGCTGCGGGACAACACCGGCGAGGACGCCCGGCGCACCCACAACCTCAACCTGGCCAACTGGATCCCGGACGAGTTCATGCGGCGGGTCGAGGCGGACGCCGACTGGTCGCTGATCGACCCGTCCGACGCGCGGGAGCTGCCGGACCTGTTCGGCGAGGCGTTCGACGAGGCGTACCGGGCTGCGGAGAAGAAGGCGGTCCGGACGGTCAAGGCCCGCGACCTGTACGGGCGGATGATGCGCACCCTGGCGCAGACCGGCAACGGCTGGATGACGTTCAAGGACGCCGCGAACCGGCTGTCCAACCAGACCGGTGAGCCGGGCAACACGATCCACCTGTCCAATCTGTGCACCGAGATCCTGGAGGTCAACAGCGACGACGAGACCGCCGTGTGCAACCTCGGGTCGGTCAACCTCGGCGCGCACGTCACCGCCGACGGTGTCGACTGGGACAAGCTGCGCGCCACGGTCCGTACCGCCGTGGTGTTCCTCGACCGGGTGATCGACATCAACTACTACCCGGCGGCGCAGGCGGCGGCGTCGAACCCGCGCTGGCGGCCGGTCGGGCTGGGGCTGATGGGCCTGCAGGACGCGTTCTTCACGCTGCGGCTGCCGTTCGACTCGGCGCCGGCCCGGGAGCTGTCCACCCGTGTCCAGGAGGAGATCTTCCTGACCGCGCTGGAGACCTCCGCCGGGCTCGCCGAACGGTTCGGCCCGCATCCGGCGTACGCCGAGACCCGGGCCGCCCGGGGCGAGCTGCACCCGGACCTGTGGGGTGTCGAGGTCGGCCAGCCCGAGCGGTGGGCCCGACTCCGGTCGACGATCGCCGCACACGGTCTGCGGAACTCGCTGCTGGTCGCGATCGCGCCGACCGCGACGATCGCCTCGATCGCCGGCTGTTACGAATGCATCGAGCCGCAGGTGTCCAACCTGTTCAAACGCGAAACCATGTCCGGGGAGTTCCTGCAGATCAACACCTACCTGGTCGGCGAGCTGAAGGCGCGCGGGCTGTGGACGGCACCGGTCCGGGAGCAGATCAAGCGGGCCGAGGGGTCGGTGCAGGGGGTCGCGGACCTGCCCGCCGACGTGCGGGAGCTGTTCCGTACCGCATGGGAGCTGCCGCAACGGGCGCTGATCGACCTGGCCGCCGCCCGCGCCCCGTACGTCGACCAGTCGCAGTCGCTGAACCTGTTCCTCAGCGCACCGACCATCGGCAAGCTGTCCTCGATGTACCTGTACGCCTGGAAGTCCGGGCTGAAGACCACCTACTACCTGCGGTCGCGTCCGGCGACCCGGATCCAGCAGGCCACCGTCGGCATCGCGCCGACCGTCGGGCCGACCGTCGGGCCGGTCGTAGGGCCGGTTGTCGCGACCGGCGACGACGAGGCGTCGGCCTGCTCCCTGGAAAACCCCGAAACCTGTGAGGCCTGCCAGTGACCACCGTCTCCGAAACCAACACCGACGCCGCGACCGCTAATGCCGCCACCGCGACCGCCGCCGCAGCTGCGGGCCGACGGCAGCTGCTGCTCGACCCCGGCATGGACCTGACCCTGCGGCCGATGCGGTATCCGCAGTTCTTCGACCGGTTCCGGGACGCGATCAAGAACACCTGGACGGTGGAGGAGGTCGACCTGCACTCCGACCTGCCGGACCTGGCCAGACTGTCGGCTGCCGAGCGGCACCTGGTGTCCCGGCTGGTCGCGTTCTTCGCCACCGGCGACACCATCGTCGCGAACAACCTGGTGCTCAACCTCTACCAGCACGTCAACTCCCCGGAGGGACGGCTCTACCTGTCCCGGCAGCTGTTCGAGGAGGCGGTGCACGTCCAGTTCTACCTGAACCTGCTGGACACCTACGTGCCGGACGAGCGGGAGCGGTTCGAGGCGTTCGCGGCGGTGGAGAACATTCCGTCGATCGCCCGTAAGGCCGAGTTCTGTTTCAGGTGGATCGACTCGATCTTCGAGCTGCGGGAGCTGCGTAGCCGCGCCGACCGGCGGGCCTTCCTGCTCAACCTGATCTGCTTCGCCGCCTGCATCGAGGGATTGTTCTTCTACGGCGCCTTCGCGTACGTGTACTACCTGCGTTCCCGGGGGCTGCTGCACGGTCTCGCCTCGGGCACCAACTGGGTGTTCCGGGACGAGTCGATGCACATGGCGTTCGCCTTCGACGTGGTGGACACGGTCCGCGCCGAGGAGCCGGAGCTGTTCGACTCCGAGATGGAGGAGCAGGTCAGGCAGATGCTGGCCGAGGCGGTGGAGTGCGAGGTGCAGTTCGCCGCGGACCTGCTCGACCAGGGCGTGTCCGGGATGTCGTTGGCCGACATGCGGGAGTATCTGCAGCACGTCGCCGACCGGCGGCTCGCGGTGCTCGGCATCGAGCCGATGTACGGGTCGAAGAACCCGTTCGCGTTCATGGAGCTGCAGGACGTGCAGGAGCTGTCCAACTTCTTCGAGCGGCGGGTGTCGGCGTACCAGGTCGGGGTGACCGGCTCGGTGACCTTCGACGACGACTTCTGACCCGCGTCCCGGCCCGGGCCGGCGGGGCCGGCTGTTCCGCGAAGGTCGGCTACCCCGCCTCGGCCCGCTCCGTCACGGTGCGGATCGCCGCCGCCGTGCCGACCGCGATCTCCTCGACCTCGTCGGCGGAGACGACCAGCGGCGGGCCGAGCAGGATCACGTCACCGTCGACGCCGTCGGCGCAGCCGGTACCGCTGTAGAGCAGCAGACCGGCGTGCCGGGCGGCGGCGACGACCCGTTCGGCGACCCGGGCGGTACGGGCGTACGGCCGCGCGGTCTGCCGGTCGGCGACCAGCTCCACGCCGACCAGCAGGCCGCGACCGCGGACGTCCCCGACGTACGGCGAGTCGGCCAGTTCCCGGCGCAGGGCGCGAAGCAGCGACTCGCCGGCCCGCCGGCCGGCCGCGACGAGGTCCCGCTCGCGCAGCACCCGCAGCACCGCCCGGCCGGTGGCCGCCCCGACCAGGTGGTGCGAGTAGGTGAAGCCGTGGGTGAAACCGGTGCGCGCGATCGTGTCGTGCACCGGGCCGGCGGCGACGGCCAGCCCCAGCGGCCAGTAGCCCGAACTGGCCCCCTTCGCCGCGACCAGGATGTCCGGGCGTACCCCCCAGTGGTCGACGCCGAACCAGGTGCCGGTGCGGCCGAAGCCGGTCATCACCTCGTCGGCGATGAGCAGCACCCCGTACCGGCGGCAGACCTCGGCGACGGCCGGCCAGTAGTCGTCCGGCGGGACGCAGCCGCCCAGCCCGGCCCCGGCGATCGGCTCGGCGATGAACGCCGCGACCGGCCGGGCCCGGCACAGCTGCGCCAGCGCCGCCGCGTGCCGCGCCCCGCAGCCGACCGGATGGGTGTCCGGGAACGGGCAGCGGTACTCGTACGGGGTCGAGGTGTGCACCGCCTGCCCCAGCCACGGCAGGTACGGCGCACGGAGCCCGGCCCGGCCGGAGACGTCCAACGCGCCCCGCGAGTTGCCGTGGTAGGAACCGACCCGGCCGACGACGAGGTGCCGGTCCTCGCCCCGGGCCAGGTGGTAGGCGCGGGCCATCTTCAGCGCGGTCTCCACCGCCTCACTGCCGCCGGAGACCGGGAAGACCAACGGATCGTCCATCGGCAGTACGGCCGCGAGCTCGGCGGCGTACTCCTCCAGCACGTCGGCGCGGAACATCGAGCCGTGCGCGTACGCGACCGCGCCGGCCTGCTCGGCCTGCGCCCGGACCACCTCGGTGACGCCGTGGCCGATGCCGACGACGATCGCCCCGGCGGCCGCGTCGAGGTAGCGCTTGCCGGTGGTGTCCCACAGCTGCGCACCGGACGCTGAAGCGATCCGTGGCGCGTCGTCGGACACCCGGCCGAAGACGTGGCTCATCCCGGTACGGCGACGGCCCCGCCGGCTGTGACCTTTCCGTTGCCGGCGGCCTGAGCGTCGCCGGCGACCTCGGCGACCTCGGCGACGGCGGCGCCGAACAGCCGCAGACCGGTCTGCGCCTGGGCCCGGGTGATCACCAGCGGCGGCGACATCCGTACCGCGTTGACGCCGGCCTCCAGCACCAGCAGGCCGCGACTGAACGCCGCCTGCTGCACCTGGCCGGCGATCTCGCCGGTGGGGAACTCGACGCCGATCATCAAGCCGACCCCGCGCACGTCGACGAGCAGCTGGGGATACGCCTGCTGCAGTTCGCGCAGCCCGGCGAGCAGGAACTCGCCCTGCGTGGAGGCGTTGTCGAGCAGGCCCTCCTCCTGGATGACCCGCAGGGTGGCGAGGCCGGCGGCGCACGGCACCGGGCTGCCGCCGTAGGTGGAGCCGTGCGCGCCCGGACCCCACGCCTCCATCAGCTCGGACCGGGCCAGGAACGCACCCAGCGGCAGGCCGGAGGCGATGCCTTTCGCGCTGATCAGGATGTCCGGCTGTACGCCGGTGTGCTCGATCGCCCACATCCGGCCGGTGCGGCCCATGCCGCACTGCACCTCGTCGGCGACGAGCAGGATCCCGTGCCGGTCGCAGATCCGCCGCAGCCGGGCGAGCCAGCCGGCCGGCGGCACGATGAAGCCACCCTCACCCTGGATCGGTTCGACGAAGATCGCCGCGACCTCGGCCGGATCCACCTGGTGCTCGAACAGCACCTCCTCGATGAAGTCCAGCGAGGCTGGTGCGTAGGGCGCGTGCAGCACGCCGGGCAGCAGCGGGCCGAATCCCTTGTGGTACTTGGACTTCGACCCGGTCAGCGTCATCGCCCCGTAGGTGCGGCCGTGGAACGATCCGTAGAAGCTGATCACGTACTGCCGGCCGGTGGCGTACCGGGACAGCTTCAACGCGCCCTCGACGGCCTCGGCCCCGGAGTTGGTCAGGAAGACCCGTACCGGCCCGTCCATCGGCGCGGTCGCGGCCAGCGCCTGGCACATCTGGCCGTACAGCGGCAGGTAGAAGTCGCTGGCCGAGTAGTGCAGCAGGGTCGCGGCCTGCTGCTGCACCGCCTCGACGACCGTGGGGTGGCAGTGGCCGGTGGAGGTGACCGCGATCCCGGCGTTGAAGTCGAGGAACAGGTTGCCGTCGACGTCCTCGACGACGGTGCCGTGGCCGCGCCGGGGCGCGATCGCGTAGGCGCGGGGCAGCGACGGGCTGGTCACCGCCCGGTCGCGGGCCAGCACTTCGCGGGCCTGCGGTCCGGGCAGTTCGGTAACCAGGTGCGGTTGCGGGCGGTCCGGGTCGAACCAGTCGGGGGTCGTCGTCATCAGGCCACCACCGTCTGCGACTGCTCGCGGAGAAACTGCTGCAGGTAGTACGGTCCGCCGCCGGCCTTGCCGGTGCTGCCGGAGCCCTTCCAGCCGCCGAACGGCTGCACCCCGGGCCAGGCGCCGGTGGTGGCGCCGGCCGGCCGGTTGACGTAGACGACGCCGGCTTCGATCCGGTCGAGGAAGTGGTCGATCTCGCCCTGGTCGGTGGAGAAGAACCCGGCGGTCAGACCCAGCGGCACGCTGTTGGCCCGGTCCAGGCCCTCGTCGACCGAGTCGACCGGGCTGACCGCAACGAACGGCACGAACAGCTCCCGCTGGAAGAGGTCGTCGTCGGGCGGTACGTCGGCGACGACGGCCGGTGCCAGGTAGTAGCCGTCGGGGCGGCCGTCGACCCCGGCGAGCACCTGGCCGCCGGTGACCACCCGGCCGACGGTCGCGGCGTGCGCGACGGCCTCGCCGTAGCGGCGTACGGCGGCGGCGTCGATGACCGGACCGAGGTACGTGTCACGGGCCAACGGGTCGCCGACGACCAGCGATTCGGCCCGTTCGGCGAGCCGGGTGACGAACTCGTCGTGGAGTTCCCGCGCCACGTACACCCGGGAGCAGGCCGAACACTTCTGGCCGGAGAAGCCGAACGCGGAGCGGGCGACGCCGGAGACCGCCCGGTCCAGGTCGGCCCGGGCCGAGACGATCGCGGCGTTCTTGCCGCCCATCTCGCAGACGACGGGCCTCGGGTACGCGCCGGTGAACGCCCGGATGATCGACATGCCGGTCTCGTACGATCCGGTGAAGGTGAGGCCGCCGACGCCGGGGTGCGCCACCAGTGCCCGGCCCGGGTCGTCGCCGCCGGGGAGGAAGTGCGCGACACCGGTCGGCAGCCCGGCGTCGACCAGGCACTCGAAGAACTTCCAGGCCGAGAAGGTGCCCTGCAGGCTGGGCTTGAGGACGAGGGTGTTGCCGGCGACCAGTGCCGCGCCGGCCGGCCCGGCGGTCAACGCCATCGGGAAGTTGAACGGGCTGATCACGGCCCAGACCCCGTACGGCTTGAGCACGCTGCGGGTGGATTCGTTGGCGGCGATGGTCGCCATCGGCAGGTCGAAACCGTGGTGCTTGTCGTACATGTCGCAGTAGTAGCGGATCAGGTCCGCCGACTCCTCGACGTCGCCGAGCGCCTCCAGCCGGTTCTTGCCGACCTCCATGCTCATCAGCGCGGCGTACTCGTTGGAGCGGTCGCTGATCAGGTCGGCCGCCCGGCGCAGCACCGCGACCCGGTCCGGCCACGGTGTCGCGGCCCATCCGGCGGCTGCGGCGTGAGCGGCCGTGACGGCCGCGTCGACGTCCTGGTCGGTGGCGGCGGTGACGGTGGCCAGCTTGAGCGTCACGTCGCCGGGGCTGACCAGCTCGGCCGGGTCGACCCCGGGCCGGACGGTGCCGTCGACCACCGGAGTCAGGCGCTGACCCAGCCAGGCCCGCGCCCGGTCCGCGCCGTCCTCGTACGCCGTGTGCAGGTCCTCGTTGTCAGCGGACAGGGTCGCGTAGGTGACCCGGAAGCGTGCGGCCACGGAAGAACTCCTTTCGGCGGGACGGCACCCCCGGTGAGGGGTGGCAAAATTCCAGACATCATCGCGTCATGCAGGAAAATCTACTGCGCACCGCGTATCAGAAGCAAGAACTTCCCCGCCGAGCAGGGCTGCTGCCGGGCTGCCGGAGACTGCTGCCGGGCTTACGACAGACGGGACCGGGGTGCCCGGACCGGCCGTCAGGCCAGCCCGGACACCCCGGTCCGTGGTGTTTCGGTCGGTCGCTGCGGGTCAGGAGACACCCAGGGTGGAAAGGTAGTCCGGGTTCTCCGAGAGCCACGCCTCGACCGCGGCCGGCTCGTCACCCTCGTGCACGTTGAACATCAGGTCCTCCAGCGAACCGAGCTGCTGGTCGTCCATCTGGAACTTCTCCAGCATCGCGGTCACCTCGGGGAAGTCCGCGCTGAACCCGGTCCGGGCCAGCGTGGTGATTTCCTCAGCGGTACCCAGGGTGCCCTCCGGGTCGGCCAGGTCCTTCAGCTCGTAGTTCGAGTAGGCCCAGTGCGGGTGCCACAGGGTCACCACGATCGGCTCCTCGTCGCCGATCGCGCTCTGCAGCGCGGCGAGCATCGCCGGGGTGGACGAGGTCCGCAGCTCGTAGTCGTCCAGCCCGTAGGTCGGCATAACGTTGTCCTGGGTGGCGGCGGTCAGACCGGCACCCGGCTCGATGCCGATGATCTCGTTGTTGAACAGTTCGGCGTTGTCGGCCAGGTCTGCCAGCGAGTCGACCCCGTCCACATAGGCGGGGACGGCGATGCTCAGGCTGGCGTTGTCGTACCAGACCCCGATCGTCTCCAGGTCGTCGCTGTACTCCTCCATGTAGGAGGCGTGCGTCTGCGGCAACCAGCCGTCCAGGAACAGGTCGATGTCACCGGAGGCCAGACCGGAGTAGACCACGCCGGCTTCAACGTTGGTCAGCTCGACCTCGTACCCCTCGGCCTCAAGGATGTTCTGCCACAGGTAGGAAGCGGCAATCGCCTCGTCCCAGGCCATGTAGCCGATGGTGATGCTCTTGTCGACGGCGTCGGAACCGTTGTCGCTGCCGGTGTCGCTGTCGGCGTCGCTGCCGCAGGCGGCGAGCCCCAGGGCCAGTGCGGCGGTGGCCGCCACCGTGGCGCGGCGTAGCGGGTTGTTGCGGAACATTCGTTGTCGTCCTTCCATCGTGTTGCCCTACACCGGCGTACTCGCGGCAGCGAGGCAGGGCGCCGGCACCGGTGACCCTCCCTGCGGGATCTCGGTTCGGATACGGTGCAGCTCTGGTTCGGTCTCGGGTCGGGTCGGGCCGGTCCGGTCCGGTCGGACTTGCGGGTCAGGCTTCCTGCAGCGCCCGCTGGGCCTTCGCCGACCGGGTACGGGCCCCGATCGAGTCGGTCAGCCGGTCGAGCACCACCGCCAGGATCACCACGGCCATGCCGCCTTCGAAGCCCTGGCCGACCTGGAGCCGGGCGAGTGCGGTGTTGATCACTTCGCCGAGGCCGCCGGCCCCGACCATCCCGGCGATGACGACCATCGACAACGCCAGCATGATCACCTGGTTGACCCCCTGCATGATGGTCGGCAGGGCGAGTGGCAGCTTGGTACGGAGCAGGACCGCCCAGGGCGACGCGCCGAACGCCTCGCCGGCCTCGATCACCTCGCGGTCGATCTGTCGCAGGCCCAACTGGGTCAGCCGGACCCCCGGCGGCATACTGAACACCACCGTAGCGATCACCCCGGGGACGGCGCCAATGCCGAAGTAGAAGATCGCCGGGATCAGGTAGACGAACGCCGGCAACGTCTGCATCAGGTCGAGCACCGGACGGGTCACCGCCGCGGCCCGCTGGTTCTCCGCGATCAGGATCCCGAGCGGGACCGCTATCGCCAGCGACAGAGCACTCGCCACCAGCACCAACGCCAGCGTACTCATGGTCTCTTCCCAGTAGGGCATGCCGGCGACGATGCCGAGCCCGACGGCGGTGCCGATGCCGAACTTCCACCCGCGCAGCCACCAGCCGAGCGCCGCGAAGATCAGCACCACGACGATCGCCGGCGGTGCGAGCAGCACGTCGACCAGGGGATCCACCAGCGACTCGACGAATGTCGAGATCCCGTCGAAGAGCGCACCCAGGTACTCGGTCGTCCAGTCGACGACGAACTCGAACGCCTCGCCGATCCGGACGTACGGGAGGATGCTGTCAATGCCGTCAGCGGCGTTCATGAACGGTCTCCCTCCGGGCTCAGCACTGCGTCAGCCGGGGTTGCCTGATCGGGGACTGTCGCGGTGATGGTGTCCACCTCGCTGGAGCTGGTCGGCTCGGCGTCGTCGCCGGTGCCGTCGCTGGTCCCGTTGCCGGTGTCGCTGCCGATGCTGCCGAGCGCGGTGAGCAGGGTGATCCGGGGGATCACGCCGGTGAGCCGGCCGGTGGTGTCGGTCACAGCGAGCGGGTGCGAGCTTTCCGCACAGGGGGTGAACAACTCGGCGACCGGGGTATCTTCCCCGGCGACCCGGACGTGGTCGGTGGTCACCACGTCCTGCAGGTTCCGCCGGCCGTCGCGGACCGCCTGGTCGATGACGTCGTCGGAGACCGTACCGAGGAACTGCTTGTTCTTGCCTGTGACATAGATCGCGGAGGTCTGGGTCTCCCGGAGGATCCGGGCGGCGACCCGGGGACCGGAGTTGACGTCGACGACGCCGAGCGGTCGCTCCATCACCGATGAGGCGGTGAGGATGCGGGTACGGTCGACGTCCGCCACGAACTGCGCGACGTAGTCGTTCGACGGGTCGGTGAGGATCTCCTCGGCGGTGCCGAGCTGGACGATCCGGCCGGAGCGCATCACGGCGATCCGGTCACCGAGGCGCATCGCCTCGTTGAGGTCGTGGGTGATGAAGACGATCGTCTTGCCGAGCTGAGCCTGCAGGTCCAGCAACTGGTCCTGGACCTCGCGGCGGATCAGCGGGTCGAGGGCGGAGAACGCCTCGTCCATCAGCATGATGTCGGTGCCGGCCGCCAACGCCCGGGCCAGGCCGACCCGCTGACGCATCCCGCCGGACAGCTCCTGGGGCAGTTTGTCCGCCCAGCGGTCCAGACCGACCAGACGCAGTGCCTCCATCGCCCGCTCCCGCCGTTCGGCGCGGGGCAGCCCGGCGGCCTCCAGCGCGTAGCCGGCGTTCTCCAGCACCGAGCGGTGCGGCAGCAGCGCGAAGTGCTGGAAGACCATGCTGATCTTCTCGCGGCGCAGCTTGCGCAGCGCGGCCGGCTTGAGCTTGGTCAGGTCGACGCCGTCGACCTCGACCGAGCCGCCGGTCGGGGTGAGCAGGCCGTTCAGCATCCGGATCAGGGTGGACTTCCCGGACCCGGAGAGCCCCATCACGACGAAGATCTCGCCGGGCCGGACCTCGAAGTTGGCGTCGACGACGGCTGCGGTGGCGCCGCCCAGGTTCGCCGGGGCATCGGGTTGGCTGGTCTTGAGGCGCTCGAGCGCCTTGTCAGCACGTTTGCCGAAAATTTTGTACAACGATTTCACGACGATTGCGGACACGATCTCCATTCCAACGAATGTCGTGACGCTGGTCCCAATCGACGCACACGGCAGGTGTTCATCGACCGAAATCGAGTCGTCGGACGGTCGGTGGGCAAGTCAAACCAGGTCTGTGGTGGGGGTTTGCACCCGACGATACCCGACGGTCTGCCGCGAACGAAAAACATCCCCGTACGGGATGTTTCGGACATCTCGCACGGGGTGTCTGGGGGCGGTGCTGCCATTCCAGCTGTTCCATTGTCGACGGTATCGCCACCGAATCAGGTATGTGTGCTGGCGGTACGGCAAAGCGCACACAGCGCTCGCCGGCCCGAGATGCGAGGTATGACGAGGAACCTCCGGTTATCCCGGGGGTAGGGCCCCTGACCTGCGGCGGCGACGCCCAAGGGCGCCCGGCGGAGAGTCTGTGCCGCAGGTCGCCGTATCTGCCTGGATAACAATTCATTGGCAACTGGGTGGGCCACTGCTGATCTGCGGAAATGGGTGGCCGGGGTGACGGTTCGGGTTGAACATGATCTCTCGACGGTGAATCAGTAATCGAGTTTCGTAAAATGTGCTGGCAGGGTGTGGGGGAGTGCGGTGCCTGAAGTGCTGCTCGATCGTCTTGAATGGTTAGTGCAAATGAGCGGGCAAGGTTTTGCGTGGCGATGAGCGCGCTAACCTGTCTGAATCGCCCTGCCGTCCTGCCCTTCACCTCTGTGGCTCTGCTCCCTGCCTCTGCCGCCCTGGCACCTCGCCCGATGAGCCACCTTCCCCCGCTGGGCCGCTGCCTCCGACTACTTCCCACCCCCAAGCCGTGCTGGCCCACCCGGACTTCGCAGCCCGAAGGCGGTTCTGGAGATGGGCACCCTGACCTGACGGTCAAGAAAGTTGCATGTTCAGTGTCGGTCGGGCAGCGACATTCGCGGCGCCCGACACGAGCCCTTGCGGGTGGAACTGTCGACCCGACCACTGAGTGGATCACTGCGGTCGATCCGGTCTCTTGCCTGACTGCCCCGCATAATTGGGCAAAACCGCCTATAGTCCTGTCTATGCTCAGTACTCGGGCGAGAATCCGGCACGCCATCGGTGACCAGCGGATCATCCGTGTCCAACGGCTCGTGGCACCTGTCGTGCGCCGCAACCTGACCCTGCTGGCCAGGGTCTACGACACCGACAAGGGCCGCGGACACGGCTACGCCGCGCTGTACGAGCGGCATCTCGGCGACCTCCGCGACCGCCCGATCAACCTGCTCGAGATCGGCATCGGCGGCTACGACTCCACCACCTGGGGAGGTTCGTCGCTGCGCACCTGGCGGGACTACTTCCAGCGTGGCCAGATCCACGGCCTCGACATCGCCGAGAAGCAGATCGACGAGCCGCGAATCCACGTTCACCGCGGCGACCAGTCCGACCAGACCTACCTGCGGGAGCTCGGGCGCCGGTACGGGCCATTCGACGTCGTCATCGACGACGGTAGCCACGTCAACGCGCACATCCGGGCATCGTTCGACGCACTCTTCGTCGACCACGTGCGACCGTCGGGCTTCTACATCATCGAGGACATGTCGACGGCCTACCTCGATGAGTACGGCGGCGGCCCGCCCGGAGACCAAGGCACATCCGTCGGACTCGTCCAGAGCCTCTGCGACGATGTGAACCGACGGCACTGGGCGGGGTGGCAAGGACGGCCAGCCCTACCCGTACGGGCCGTCCACGTCTACGAAAAGATCGCCTTCGTCCAACACGGCTGACCACCGGCGGAGCTGCAGTGGACATCGACGACGCGGCGGCGGTCATCCGACGCCCTTGACGCCCGGATAAGCCGTGTTCGAAGGAATCTGTACGGCGGTACCTGCGGCGGAGGTAGAGGGGTGGTACACCCGCAGCGGATGCCGCGTTCGACCTTGTCAACCCACGAGTGGGGTTTGCCGATCCGGTTCGCGAAGACCTGTTGGGTGAGTCCCCGTCGGGCGCGGAGTTGGGCGATCCGCCGGCCGATGGGCTGGTCGGCGGATGCGGTGGCGGCCGGGCTCGGTCATCGGTGCGTGCTCCGGTGGATCTCCTCGGTGGTCGCGCCGCAGCGGGGGCACCACCGGGACTTGACGCGGATCGCGAACAGGCCGAGGAGGAAGCCGGGCATCAGGCCGGCGAAGACGATCGGTAGCAGTCTGGCGATCACGAGCACTCTTACCCTCTGGCGAGGCCGGCGGGTCGGAGCGCGGCAACGCTCCGACCCGCTGGCCCGTTTACCGGAATCGGCTTCGGGTCATCGCCGGACTCCGATGTGCCCAGTTGACCTCAGTCGGGTGGTGACAGGAGGGGGTGCGCGGGGTGCGTATCGGTGTGGATCAGTGTCGGGGCAGCCTGCCGGACACCAGGTCCGCGACCGTGCGTGGGAGCGACCACTACGGGTGAAGGGTCGATGCGGTGGCAGTCAGCGGGGACGGGATCAGGCGCTTGTTGGCCGAGGCGGGCTGGCAGCCTGAGCAGTCGGGACGATCCTGGACCTACGCGCCGCCGAGGCGTACGCCAACAACCGCGCCGTCACCGACACCCGACGTGCGCTCGACAGCGCCTTCGACCGGCTCACCGACGGACGTCCGGAACACGGCGACCCCGACTGGGCGTACTGGATCAACGAAGCCCAGGCCCACGCCCAGGCCGGCTACTGCTACGTCAAACTCGAAGACTGGACCCGCGCCCGCGAACACCTCCGAGCCGCGCTACGACTCCAGGACGACGAGTACAGCCGCGAAGGAGCACTACGCAACGCCCTGCTCGCCACCACCTACGTCCGGCAGGACCAACCCGAACTGGACAAGGCACTCGCCCTCGGCGACCAGGCCGTCCAGACCCTCACCGGGCAGGTCACCTCCGCCAGGTGCATCAAACACGTCCGCAACCTCGTCGGCGCACTCGGCCCCTACCGGCGCACCCCCGCCGTCCGCCGATTCTGCAACGACACCAAAGACCTCATCGCCACGTGAGTAGGCCAGCAGCCATCAGACGAGGGAGCGAGCATGGAACGTAACACCTGGCGCACGTCGAGCCGGTCCGGCAGCAACGGCCAGTGCGTCGAGGTCCGCGACCGGGGCGCCCAGATCGACGTACGCGACTCCAAAGCCCCCGCCGCCGGGACGCTGACCTTCGCTCCCGCCGCCTGGACCACCTTCACCACCACCATCAAGACCCACGGCGCCCGCCCGTAACCCCTGGCTCCCCCCTGCTCGTGGCGACTCTCCACACGGGCCGCCACGAGCGCACCAACTGTGTCAGTCACGGCCGATGATGGTTACCGAATCGGGGATGCGGGATGGGCCGACGGATTTGCCTGACTCTGCTTGGTTTCGCGCTGACGTCGTCGGCGGACGAGTGGAACATCGCCTATCAGCCGTCGGACGTCACCTTCGCCACCGGCCGGCCACGGTCCGGTGAGGTCGTCGACCACTTGGACACCATTACCGCGAGCCTGCGGCGGATGGACGACCACCTCGGCAGCGGCCAGACGCTCGGCCTGGTCTGTCAGCACCTGGCGACCGTGGTCGAGGTGCTACGCGAGCGCCGGTACACCGACTCGGTGGGGCGGCGGCTACACGGCACTGCCGGTGAGTTGATGCGCCTCGCGGGTTGGCTGTCGTTCGACGACGGAAACCACAGCCAGGCGCAACAGTTCTGGATCGCGGGCCTCTACCAGGCCCACGCCGCCGGTGACCGTGGCCTCGGCGCGAACATCCTCGGCTTCATGTCCTACCAAGCAGCGGACCTCGGCCAATTCTGGCAGTCGATCACCCTCGTCGAACCTTGTCCAACCCCTGCGCCGACGGCGGTAGATTCGAATTTTCGGTGTCTGACCCACGCCGCAACTCGGCGTTCTCCGCCTCTAGCACTACAATCCGGGCATCCCACTGCGCGACAGCCTTCTCCAACGCCACGAGCCGCTCCACGATGGAAGGGACGTCGGGCGCCCGGACATCCTGCCCAACAACCCCGCCAGATCAAACCAGCCCGAACCGGCAAACCTGATTGGCTACGCTCATTTTACCCCAGGCTCGTCTGCGTAGTGCGAGTTGAGGAATGCGGTAAAGGAGGACCAGGTGCGCAATGGATTTGGATCACCCTCCGCGCAAAGTACGACTTCGGGGTCAGGCGTAAGCGTGTCCGACATCCAATACACGAGATAGCCCTGATGCATCCCGAATACGATCGCCCCATCGGGAAGAGAATTGGTCCCGGAATTCTCATCGAAGAACTCATCCGCCCACTCCTTCATTCGGAGGATGGTCGGAAAGAATGCGTCCGTTCCTCTGAGTATCCGACCCGCCCGCACCCCCATGTGGGAAAGAAACTCTACATACGCTGACGGAAGCTCCGAAAGGTTCCATGCCTCCCGAATTTTTGATATTTGCTCTGCCGTTATTCCAAGTACGCCGCCAGGCTCCTCGATGCGAATTAACTCCGCCAACCTTCCAACTTCGTACATCACTCAGTCCTGCCCCGTCGAGATACGGATGCTAATTCCAGGAAATCTCATTTTAAACTGACCAATCACATCTTCGCAACTAGGGCAAACTATCCGTTCCGAGTAGAGCTGGACAGTTCCGGTAGATGTTGGGCTGAGGCCGATCGCGAGATCCTCAAGAAGAAAGACTTCGGAGTCATATGCTCTAGACGGGTTGGGCGGCGTGAACTGCCTTGCGCTAGGCATGGACACCTCCCCAGGGTTGACGTGTCGACCGCTAGTCGCGATACCGACTGTCGACGCTTGCCCATCGATCTGAGACCGCATAACGGCAATGTTCTTACTTTCCCGAACACCCAGTCCCCCATTCCCGTTGACCCGATGGTCTGCCGCAATTTTTGCCAGACCGCAGTTGTGTACGAGTACGGGGGTTGCGTCGGCCACCACATGATACGTGTGGACGTGGCTGATGGTGAGGTTGTGGACGGTGGCGTGTGGGACGGTCCTGCGGTGGATTGCGGTGATTTGGACCCAGGTGCCGGTGCTGGTGTGGAGCCATTGGCCGGCCTGCAGGTCGGTGGCGTCGATCCACTGGTCGAGTTCGGGGACCCAGAAGGGGTGTCCGTCGGTGGCGGTGACCTGGGCGGTCTCCGGGCCGTGTTGGCCGTCGGTGTCGATGGTGATGGTGATGAGGTGTTTGATGCCGTCGCCGGTGATGGTGGTGGTGACGGTCTCGATGCTGGTGGTGCCGGTTTCGGGGTCGGTGGCGATGGCCTTGTCACCGGGCTTGACCTGCTCGATCGGCGTGGTGGTGCCGTCGGCCATCAGGACCTTGGTGCCGGGGGTGAAGCTGTTGTTCAGCGGGCAGCTGTCGGCGGGTTTGTCTCCTCCGCCGGTGGTGCCGCCGTTGGAGCGGGTGCTGGCGCCGGTGTTGCCGCCGGGTTTGGATGTGGCCTTGCCGCTCCCGTCTCCTGCGCTGGTCCGGCCGCCGCCTCCGCTGCTGGTGGAGGCTTTGGGGTTGGTTTTGGCCTGGGCCTGTTTCTGGACGGGGTTGCCGGTCTTCTTCGACGCGTTGACAGCTTTGTTGCTGGTGGTGTTGGCCTTGTCGGCGGCTTTCTTCGCGGCGGCCTGCGCGGCGCGTTTCGCCCGCTCGGCCGCCGCCTTCTTCGCGTTCAACGCGACGGTCTCGGCGGCGCGGGCCGCCCGCAGCACCGCCTGGGCTGCCGTTTTCGCTTTCTGCCAGGCCCTGATCGCGGAGAAGGTGCGTTCGACGGCCTTGACGATCCTGCCGAACGCTTTGAACAGTTTGAGGGCGGGCACGAACTCGGTGACCAGGTCGACGCAGGACCACACGTCGCCGCCGAAGCAGCCCAACGCGGCGTTGAGGCCGATGAACTCCTTCAACACGTCCCAGGCCACCGACAGGATGACCGACGTCATCGACCGGCCCGCGGCCGACCGGGCCTGGGCGACCTGCGCGGTGGACAGACCCGCACCGGCCAACGCCGCCGCCCGCTCCGACGCGGTCAGGCTGATCGACAGACCCGACGGGTCGGCGTGGGTGACCGGATTGTTGTGCGCGTACGCGTACCCGTTGGACTGCAACGGGTCCGCCACATCGAGGACCGGGTCGGCGGACAGGAACCGGCCCACCACCGGGTCGTACAGGCGGGCCCCCAACGGGGTGTAGCCGGACGCCTCGTCCGGTGTCGCGCCGAGGAACCCGGCCCGGGTCTTCAGATTCGTGGCCAGCACGTCGACCGCGCGGGGGTTACCGAACGGATCCCGCTTCAGGATCCGTACCGGCATCCCCGACAGGGTCGAACCGACCTCCGCGTACGGGCTGCCCTGATGATCGGCCGCGACCGCCGCCAACTGGACCGACGCCGACCCGTAGGCGTACCGCAGCATGCCGCCACCCGGCACCGCGTAGCTGCGCTGACTGTTGACGTTCACCCCACCAGCGGCCACCGTGACCACCGCGTCGGCCAGGTGCAGCGTCGCCCGCCGGTCCTGCACGGTCAGCAACCGCGCCCCGTCCGGACCGTAGACGTGCCGGGTCTCGTCCTGCGCCGACCACACCTGACCGGTCGCGGCAGCATCACACACGGCCAACACGACCGGCGTCGAGTTGGCGGTCGCACCACCATCGACCGCCAGACACAGACCGGACCCGGTGTGCCGCAACTGCCCGGCCGCCGTACGGGTCAACCGCTGCGCCGCGGTGCCGTCACAGCGCCGCAACTGCACCAGCGACCCGGCCGTGTCCCCGTCCGGCTGGACACACCAGTCGTCGTACACCCGCAACGTGCCCGGGCCGGTGCCCGCGCCGCCGGCTACGCCATGCGCCGTGCTCGAACGGCTGCGACTACTGCTGCGCCCGGATCCCTATCAACGGCTCGACTTGCAAATCGGCGACGGACGTCGACGACGCGGCGGCGGTCAGCCGAGCCCCTTGGCGCCCGGATAGGCCGTGTCCGAAAGAACCTGCACGGCGTCGCCCGCGACGGAGGTGGAGGGGTGGTACACCCGCAGTTGCCCGTCCGACGTCCACCGGGCCCACATGTCGGGTATGCCGTCGCCGTTGAGGTCGGGGACGCCGATCACCAGGTCGACACTCGCGGCCGACCAGCCGGTGCCGAAGGAGACGTCACCGTCGCGGGAGTTTATGGCCAACTTCAACGAGTGCAGATCGACGCTACCAGCGACGGTGCCAGGTAGGCCGTGCCGCACAGACATTCTGCCGTTGTCCAAGTCGCGCCACAGTAGGTCCGGGGTGCCGTCCTGATCGATGTCGGCCACGTTGACGATCTCCCGCCGGGCCCAGGCGGTGCCCTCCATCAGGGTCGCCTGCTGGAAGCTCGCCCCGGTGTAGCCGCTCAACGTCCAGAATGCGGTGCCGGCCCGCAGGACCAGGTCGGGGTGACTGTCCCCGGTGATGTCCCCGACGGCCTTGAGCTGGGTCCAGGTGGCCGGGTCCGGCGCTCCAGCCGGCAACCGCACCCGGATCCGGTCGTCGACGTCGAAGCTGCCGTACCCGTCGCCGGGGTAGATCCAGAAGCCGCCGTCGGGGGTGCGGACGAACAGGTCGGTGATGCCGTCGCCGGGGAAGGCGTCGCCGTTCTTGGTGAGCAGCGCAACCTGGGAGGTCGCCGGGTCGTACCAGTGCCCAGCCGGGTCGAGCTGGCCATCGGCGCTGTACGACGCCGCAAGGGATTCGTACAGCGCTCCGTCGGTGTCGCTGGGATAGGTCCGCAGGTTGCCGTCGGCGTCGATGATCGTCAGGTCGGGTCGTCCGTCGCCTCCGGTGTCGCCCGGCCCGTCGGCGGTGTCGCGAGGCGGTACGTAGAAGGTGTGGTCGGTACGGGCGCTCCGGTTGCCGGCCGCGTCGTACGCGTACACCTGCAGGGTGGTCGGGCCGGAGTGTCGGGGTCGCAGGTCGGGCACGGTCGCCGTGCCGGAGTTGGCGGTCACGTATGTCAGCTCACGCCCGCCGAGCGCGTAGCTGAACTGGGCGGCGTCGGCGGCGGTGAAGGTGACCGGACCGGTCTGGCCGAACTTCACCGTTGCCCAGGTCGCTCCGTCCGGGCTGGCGGCCAGGAACACGTCGCTGGTGACGGCCGGAGCCGGTGGCGCGCTGGCGTCGATCGTGATCCGGCAGGGTTGGTCGCCGGGCGGGAAGTACCACGACGTCGCGCCGTCGGTGTCCTCGGACCGGACGTCCCAGGAGTAGGTGACGCCATCCACCAGGCTGGTGGCGGGGATCGTCACGCTGCCCCGGCCGCTGCTCAGGCTGGTGACGAGGGTACCGGCGGGTACCGTACCGCCGGTGGGCCAGAAGCGGAAGCGCAGCCCGCGCAGGTTTCCGTCCGGGTCCGAGCCGGTGGCGGCCAGCACCAGGTTGGTCCGGGCGACGAGGGTGCCGCCGCCGGGCCCGGGGGCACAGTTTCCGCCGGGTGTGACGGTGCCGGCGGTTGGTTCGTTGGGGCTACGGTTGTAGACCACGGTCAGCTCGGTCGCGCTGACCTGGAACTTGCGCCAGGTGTGGGTGTCGTCCTCATCGGTGGCTCGCATGACGAAGGTGATCTGGGACCACCCGTTGGTCGCGCCGGCCTGGGCCCCCTGCCGCACGTCGAAGCTGACGTACGCGTCGGCGCACTGGTTGCTGTAGCCGTGCGCGAACGACCGACGCTGCTGCTCGGAGATCCAGTCCGGCTGCTTCTTCCAGGTGGTGCCGGAGGAGATCGCACCGGTGAGCCACAGCCGCATCTCCCGGGCCTCGCAGCTCCACGAATGGTTGTTCAGCAGCCGCAGGCTGGCTGAACTGACCGTCGCGCCCTCGATGCTGCTGTTGAAGCCCATCCGCCAGAAGGTACGGGCGCGCAGCGGCGTCTCCTCCTCGTAGCCGACCCGAGCGACGGTGGTGCCGTTGTTGAAGTTGGTGCCGTTCCAGGTGTTGGTGTACGGGTGCTGGCTGTAGATGGTCGCCCACGCCTGGGTGGTGCTGCGCATCGTCGGATCGAGGAAGATCGGGAACCGGACCTCGGCGTCGTCCAGCAGACCGCTGGCCGCCGCGTCCAGCCGCAGTCGCGCCTCACCGGTGCCGTCGCCGTCGAGCGTGCTGGGCAGCTGGCCGATCTTGGAGCCCGGCTCGGCACCGCTGAGGCCGGACAGGCGCAGCACGTCGGTCGTGGTGGCCACCGAGGTACGCGGTGGCGCGTCGGGGTCGTCCGTGTTGCGCCCGGAGGAGTCCCAGCCGAACGGGGTGGGGATGGAGCTGATCTCCTGGTCGTCGGCCGGGTCGAGGATCCGGACCCCGCCGGTGACCGGATCGTGCTGGAAGACAGCGGTCGACGACCGCAGGCCGTAGTTGATCTGGCGGACCGAGTCCACCGTGGCCGCGTCGGGCGTCTTGACGATCAGTAGTTGGGCGACGCCGCCGTCGTCGCGTACCACCATCAGCAGGTCGACGCCGGGCAGCACGTCGGGGTAGAGCGCCCGGGGGCCGTCGAGCACCGGCTCGGGTAGCGGCCCGGGCCAGGTGTACGTGATGGTGTGACCGTCGAGGTCCAGCTCGGCCAGCACCCGGTCAGTGGTGTCGGTGGTCTGGTTGTCTGCTGCCGCGTACCGGTCGGCGGCCGCTCCGCCGCTGGAGAAGCGGACCGGTGCCGGGGCGTTGACCGGCCGTACGCCGAGACCGTCGGCGTCGTCGGCAACCCGGCTGCGGCCGGCTCCGTCGGCCCGGCCCTGGTCGGCCGCACCGGTGCGGGTGAGGGTGGTGTCGAGTTCCGCCCACTGCCCGGTGGCGTCGCGGGCCCGCTGTGCGATGGCGTGGCTGGTGGTACGCAGTTGCCCGTCCGGTCTGGCCCACGTGAGTGAGGTGGCGGTCGTCGCGGTGTCGATCAGCACCTCCTTACCGGTGCGGCGGGCCTGGGCCAGGGCCGCTGAGTCGTCGAGCGGGCCGGCCGATGGTGCCGGGTCCGGCGCGGCGAGTCGGTCGATGGTGGACCGCAGCCAGGGCAGCGTCGCGGCGACGAGCGCGACCACCAGCAGACCGACGGTCAGGGTGAGCCTGGTGCGCGTACGCGTGAATGGGCTGAGCAGGCGAGGCGCGGTCACTGCGGTCTACTCCCGTGGGACCCGGTGGGCAGGGACGATGTGGACACCACTGCGCCCGCTCGGCGGCCACGGGGCAGAAGTCCGCACACGATCGCACGGACACCACTGTCGACGCGCCCCTCTTTAACGTTATTAACCTGTTATATCCCACTGGTGCGCATCGCCACCCGCGCCGGAATACGAGTCTTTGTCAGCTTTTGCTAGTGGCAACTCATCCATGTATTGCGATTTCAAGATCTCTACGCCTTGTGTGCAGATTGCCACCACAGGTCGTGATTGACCAGTGACGCAGTTCACTCAGATCCCTGCCGTCAACCTGCCGCTCACTTGAGTGTCAGATCAACTTGACGCAGAGTGCTCACGACCGTGCCCCACACCCGGCGTGTGCTCTCGCGGTCCGTCCGCACCTTCTCTTCGCGCCTGGGAGTCGACGCGCATGCGTGGAACCGGTCCACAGTCCTGGCAGCTGGACCGCCGAGCCGCCGGTGACCGAACCGCCCGTACCGGAGCACGCCGGCTCGGCCGACGGCTTGCCAGCCGGGGCGGCACGCTCCTGCTGACGGCGGTCATGGTGGTGACGGTCCTGCCCGCGCAGGCATGGGCGATACCCGGCCCGGGAATGAGCCGCGAAGCGATCGAGGTCGACCTGCCGGACATCCCGGACGCCGAACGGGTCGGCCAGGACGAGTCAGCCGAATCCGACCTGACCACTGCCGACGAAGTACCGGTGGTGCCGTACGAACCGCAGGCAGTCACCCCGTGGGAGTCCGGCGACGGCACCGTGGACCTCACCGGTGTGGCCGCTGGTGAGACGCTGCCGGTCGACGACCTGCCGGTCGCGCTCGGCGTACCGTCCGATGGCGACCCGGCCGATCTCGCCGGCAGCTGGGCCGTCGGCCTCGCCGCCCCCGAGGCGTCCCAGGCCGCCGGCGTCGCCGGCCTGATCATGAAGATCACCCCGCCGGCCACCGCCGACCCGGCCGCCGAGGTCGCGCTGACCGTCGACTACACCACCTTCGCCGACCTGTACGGGCCGCAGGCCGCCGACCGGTTCGGCTTCCTGCTGCTGCCCGAATGCGTCTACGACGCCCCGGACAGTGGCGACTGCGCCACCGCCGACGGCAGCACCGGCCGCAGCGCCGGACCACAGGCCGGCGGTGCCGGCATCACCGGGACCGGCGAGTTCACCCCGGCACCGAGCCAGGTCTCGGTGGCGTCGACCCGGCGCGTGGTCCGCGGCACCGTCCCGGTCAGCGCGCTGCTGGCGGGCGAGCCCGCAGCAGGCCGGGCCACCACGTCCGCCACGTCGTCGAGTGTGGTCGGCGTACTGGACACCGGCGCGTCAGCGGCCGGCGACTACACCGCCACCCCGCTGCTCTCCTCCGGCTCCTGGGCGGCCGGTTCCTCCTCCGGCGCGTTCACCTACGGCTACCAGGTGCAGGTGCCGGAGACCTCCGGCGGGCTGATGCCGCAGGTCAACCTGTCGTACTCGTCGCAGTCGGTGGACGGGCGGACCTCGGCCACCAACAACCAGGCATCCTGGATCGGCGACGGCTGGGACTACGCCGCCGGGTCGATCACCCGCAGCTACGCCAACTGCCGGCAGGACTCGAAGAAGGCCGGCTCCAACAACGCCAGCCACCGCACCGGTGACCTGTGCTGGGGGTCGAACAACGCCACCCTGTCGCTGGGCGGGATGACCACCGAACTTGTCCTCGACGACGACGAGCAAACCTGGATCACCGCCAACGGCGACGGCTCCAAGGTGCAGCTACTCAAGGACTCCGGGCTGGCCAACGGCGACGCCGACGGCGAGTACTGGGTGGTCACCACCCGCGACGGCACCCGGCACTGGTTCGGTCGGCACCGGCTGCCCGGCTGGTCGTCCGGCGACCCGGTGACCAACTCGGTGCTCACCGCCCCCGTCTACGGCAACCACCCGGGTGAACCCTGCTACCAGGTCGGCAACTGGGCCGGGTCGGCCTGCACCCAGGCGTGGCGCTGGTCCCTCGACTACGTCGAGGACGTCCACGGCAACGCGATGAGCCTGTGGTGGGCGAAGGAGACCAACTACTACGCCCGCAACTTCAACTTCAAGGACCCGGTCCGCTACGACCGGGGCGGCTACCTGACCCGGATCGACTACGGCCAGCGCGCCGACAGCGTCTACTCGGCCGCGCCGCTGGCCCGGGTCTCCTTCACCGTCGCCGAACGCTGCTTCGCTGAAGGCTCGCTGACCTGCACCGAAGCCAACTTCACCAGCACCGACCCGAGCAACTACCGGATCTGGTACGACACCCCGGCCGACCTGCACTGCACCGCTGGGCAGAAGTGCTGGAACGCCTCCCCGGCGTTCTTCACCCGCAAACGACTGGACCGGATCACCACCTCAGCGCAGCGGCAGCCCGGCTCCACCGCACTGCAGACCGTCGACGAATACCGGCTCAAGCAGTCCTTCCCGATCCTGCGGACCGGGCTCAACACGGCACTGTGGCTGGAGTCGGTCACCCGCACCGGCTACGGCCGCAGCGGGAACCCCGACGACAAGATCGCCCTCAACGCGGTGCGGTTCGAAGCCAACCCCGACGACATGCCCAACCGGGTACGCCGCGACGACCGGCCCAACTTCTCCCGGCTGCGCATCGGCCGGGTCATCAACGAGTACGGCGGCGAAACGATCGTCACGTACAAGCAGCCGACCGGGGCCTGCGACACCGGCACCGGCCTGCCCGGCAAGAACGACACCGCCGCGTTGAAGGCCAACACCCGGCTCTGCTATCCGTCCTACTGGCACCCCGACCCGGCAGTCGAGGACATCGACTGGTTCCACAAGTACGTCGTCGACACCGTCGAGGAACTGCCCGCCGTCGACGGTGCCTACCCCACCGTCACCCGGTACTCCTACGCCGACGCCGGCTGGAAACTCGCCGAGCAGGAGTTCACCAAGAAGTCCACCCGCACCTACTCGCGGTTCGCCGGCTTCGGCCAGGTCACCGTGATCACCGGCGACGACGACCCGGCCATCGGCAGCCGCCGGAGCAAGTCCGTCACCCGGTACTTCCGCGGCCTGGGCGACACCGTCGACGTCCACGACATCGACGGCGTGTTGATCGCCTCCGACGCCGAGCCGTTCGCCGGCCGGATCGCCGAGGAACTCACCTACACCAGCGCCGACGATGCCGACACGGCGTGGCTGACCCGCAGCGTCACCGTGCCCGCCGCCACCGAACTCGCCCGGCGGAACCGCGACGACGGACTCAGCCCGCTACGCGCCTGGCGGGTCACCGAACCCCGGCAGATCACGTACACCCGATCCTCCGGGACCGGCGACGACACCCGCACCCAACGGGTCGTCGAAGCCCGCACCACCTACGAGGCGACGTACGGGCTGCCCACGCATGTCGAGTCCCGAGGCGACACCGGCCGACCCGGCGACGAGTCCTGCACGTACGTCGACTACCTGCACCGGGCCGACCAGCACGTCATCGGGATGACCAGCCAGCTGCGGACCAGCCCGACGCTGTGCGCGGACGCCGACTTCGACGACCTGACCACCCTCAGCTCGGCCAGCCGGGTCGGCTACGACGGCCAGCCGTACGGCACCGCCCTCGCCGCGTCGACCCGGGCCCTGGTCACCGGCTCCTGGTCGTTGAAGGCCGACGGGTCCGGTTTCCAGAGCGACGGCACCGTCGCCTTCGACGCGATCGGCCGGGTGGTGTCCCGCACCGATCCGGACGGTAGGACCTCGACGACCACCTTCGAACCGGCCACCGGGCAGGCCTACGAGGTCGTCGAACGCAACTCGCTCGGCCACGAACAGACCGTCGAGGTCGACCCGGGTCGCGGTGTCGCCGTACGCAGCACCGACCCGAACGGGCACGTCAGCCAGTCGACCTACGACCCGCTCGGCCGGCTCGTCGAAGTCTGGGCGCCCGGACGGACCCCGACCGCCGGCGCGGTCCCGGACTTCAGCGCCGAATACCACCTGCCGGCCGGCAAACCGCCGTACGTGGTCACCCGCAGCCGCGGCCACGGAAACCGGGTCGAAACCGCCGTCACCCTCTACGACGGGCTCGGCCGGGAACGGCAGAGCCAGCAGGAAGCCGTCGGCGGCGGCCGGCTGATCAGCGACACGCTCTACAACACCTCCGGTGAGGTGTGGCAGACCAACAACGCCTACTACGCCGAGGGCGCACCGAGCGGCGGGCTGTTCACCCCGCTCGCCGACACCGCCGTGCCCAACGCCACCCGCTACACCTACGACGGTCTCGGCCGGGTCGTCACCGAGATGCCGGTGCTGCGCGGCACGGAAGCACCGGAGCGGGCAACCCGCTACGAGTACGGCACCGACCACTCCGCCGTGATCAACCCGGCTGGCTCGCCGTCGTACCGGACCTACTCGGACGCCATCGGCCGCACCGTCCGGGTCGACACGTTCACCGACGCCGCGCGCACCGAGTTCACCACCATGCGGTACAGCTACCACCCGCGCGGCCAGCTGGCGTCGGCCACCCACTCCGCCGACCCGGACCGCCCGTGGACCTGGAGCTACGACCAGCGCGGCCGGCTCGTCACCGCCAACGACCCGGACTCCGGCAGCACAACGCTGACGTACGACCACCGGGACCGGCCGCTGACCTCGACGAACGCGCGTGGCGTGACGGTGTGGAACGGTTACGACGAACTGTCCCGGCCGACGCAGCAGCGGCTCGACGGGCCGGGCGGGACGTTGCTGGCCGAGTACAGCTACGACACCGCGCCCGGTGGCATCGGGCTGCCGGCGGCCGCGACCCGCTACACCGACGGGTTGGCGTACACACAGCAGGTCGGTGGTTACACCGACGACTACCAGCCGACGTCGACGACGTTGACGTTGCCCCAGTCGGTCGCCGACATGTGGGGTCTGGCGGCGTCGTACACGTACGGCTACGCGTACACCGACACCGGGCTGCCGGCATCGGTCGATCTGCCGGCGGTCGGTCGGATGCCGGCCGAGCAGGTGCTGGTCCGGTACACGGCTGACGGGTTGCCGCTGTCGGTGTCCGGGCAGGACTGGTACGGCGCGGAGACGGTCTACTCGCCGTACGGGCAGGTTCTCCGGTCGACGTTGGGCGCGCAGCCGCACCGGGTGTGGACGACGGCGTCGTACGACGACGCCAGTGGCGCGTTGACCGATCAGCGGGTGTTCCGGGAGCAGACCGGTGATCAGGCGATCGTCGGCGGGAACCTGGTGTCGCACCGGTCGTACGGCTACGACCCGGCCGGTAACGTCACCGCGATCCGGGAGCACGCGGCCGGCATTCAGGAGCGGCAGTGTTTCGGCTACGACCCGCTGGGCCAGCTGACCGAGGCGTGGACGGCGGCCGACCAGACCTCGTGCGCGGTGGCGCCGGCTGCCGCGTCGGTGGCGTCCGGTCCGGACGGGGCCGGCTACTGGCAGGAGTACTCCTACGACCTGCTCGGTAACCGGTCGGAGCTGGTGGAGAAGGACCTCGGTGGTGACACCGGGAAGGACGCGACGACGACGTACGGCTACGGCGGCGCGGACGGGTCGCAGCCGCGCACGTTGACGTCGGTCCGTAAGGACTATGTGACGCCGGCGGGTGCGCAGGTGACGGCCGAAGCCGAGCGGTTGTACGAGGCGACCGGTGAGACGCGGTCGGTGCGGTCGGTGTCTTCCGGTGACGTGCAGGAGCTGACCTGGACCTACGACGGTCAGGTGGAGCGGATCGCCGGTCAGGGCGATGGTGGCGGGACCGCCTACGTGGGTGTGGTGGGTAAGTGCCTGGACCTGCAGGCGGGGTTCGCGGTTGCCGGTCAGCAGGTGCAGTTGTACGAGTGCAACGGTACGACGGCGCAGCGGTGGTCGTTCACGGTGGTGGACGGGCAGCCGGATGCCGATCTGGGCACGTTGCGGGTGTACGACGACTGGTGTGTCCAGCCGGACGGGGACACGACCGGGTCGGCGGTCCAGCTGCGTGCGTGTGACGGCACCGCGGCGCAGCGGTTGACCCGTACGGCGGCCGGGCAGTTGCGGCACACCGGGTCCGGTCTGTGTCTGGCGGTCGATGGTGGTGCGACCGCCAACTCGACGCCGGTCGTGTTGGCCGTGTGTGATGCTGCCGCGACCGGTCAGGTGTGGTCGGCGCAGGACGAGACCCGGCACGTCTACGGTCCGGACGGGGCGCGGTTGCTGACCGTGCAGGACCGGCGGGCGACGCTGCACCTGGCCGACGCGGTGGTCACGGTGGCCGCTGGTGGGGTGAACGTCAACAGTCAGCGCAGCTACGCGGTGCCGGGTGGCGGCATGCTGCGGTACGCCTACGGGTCGGCGTCGGTCCAGTTGGCGGCGGTCGCGGCCGATCATCAGGGCAGCCCGTACGCGGAGGTCGGTTCGACCCTGTCGGGGATGCCGGTACGGATCCTGAAGCGGGATCCGTTCGGTAACCCCCGCGCGGTCGACGTGCTGGCCACGAATCTGAAGACCCGGGCCGGGTTCCTCGGCGCGACACCGGACGAGGCGTCCGGCTACACCCCGTTGGGTGCCCGCCTGTACGACCCGGTGGTGGGCCGGTTCCTGTCCGCCGACCCGGTCCTCGATGTGGCGGACCCGTTGCAGTCCAACGGGTACGCGTACGCGCACAACAACCCGGTCACCCACGCCGACCCGTCGGGTCTGTCGATCAGCCTGACCGCGTCGGAGCGGGCGGCGGCGTTGGCCGGTGCGGGTCTGTCCACCGCGCAGGTCGCCCAGGCCCAGTCGGCCGCGGGCCGGTCCATGACGTCGGTCATCCTGTCGGTGGCCTGGGACGTGCTCAAGGAGTTCATCGGCCTCAACGCCGCGCTGGGCTGCTTCGGCGGCGACGTGTGGTCCTGCGTCGACCTGATCACCGAGTTCGTACCCGCCCTCAAACTGTTCAAAGCGTTCGGCAGGATCGTCAAGGCCGTCGAACGCACCTTCTCCGCGATCAGGGCCTGGCAGAAAGCGAAAGCCGCCGCCCAGGCGGTGCTGCGGGCGGCCCGCGCCGCCGAGACCGTCGCGTTGAACGCGAAGAAGGCGGCCGCCGAGCGGGCGAAACGCGCCGCGCAGGCCGCCGCGAAGAAAGCCGCCGACAAGGCCAACACCACCAGCAACAAAGCTGTCAACGCGTCGAAGAAGACCGGCAACCCCGCCCAGAAACAAGCCCAGGCCAAAACCAACCCCAAAGCCTCCACCAGCAGCGGAGGCGGCGGCCGGACCAGCGGAGGAGACGGGGGCGGCAAGGCCACATCCAAACCCGGCGGCAACACCGGCGCCAGCTCACGCTCCAACGGCGGATCCAGCGGCGGAGGAGACAAACCCGCCGACAGCTGCCCGCTGAACAACAGCTTCACCCCCGGCACCAAGGTCCTGATGGCCGACGGCACCACCACGCCGATCGAGCAGGTCAAGCCCGGTGACAAGGTCATCGCCACCGACCCCGAAACCGGCACCACCAGCATCGAGACCGTCACCGCCACCATCACCGGCGACGGCATCAAACACCTCGTCACCATCACCATCGACACCGACGGCCAGCACGACGACGAGGGCGGCGACCCAGACACCACCAACGGCCACAGCGACCCCGGTGTCGCCCAGATCACCGCCACCGACGGACACCCCTTCTGGGTCCCCGAACTCGACGAGTGGATCGACGCTACCCACCTCCAACCCGGCCAATGGCTCCAGACGAGCTCCGGCACCTGGGTCCAGATCACCGCCATCCACCGCCGGACCGTCCCACACACCACCGTCCACAACCTCACCATCAGCCGCGTCCACACGTACCATGTAGTAGCCGGCAACACACCGGTCCTCGTGCACAACTGCGGCAGCGAGGAGGGCGAAGGTCCAGCTAGGCTGTGGCATGTAGGTGAAGGTGGAGCCGACAGTGACCAGCAGGCCCGGATTCCGGAGAGTTCCTGGACGACGTCTGGCGGGAATCTTACGCCTGGAGAAGAGTACGTGTTTGTAGTTATGCCGGATTGGTCGGTTCGAGCAATCGGGTATAGCGCTCACGACGAGGTTGGTCACACAAGTGCATCCCAGCGGAAGCCGGTTATTATGGCGGGCGAATTTACCGTAGGGCGAGACGGGAATATTGTCAAATATGGCAACTTCTCCGGCCACTATTGGCCAGGTGGATCGATCCTTAAAAGTATCGCACAAAGGGCTTTGACTTCAAGTGGTTTTGATGTGAGTGGTGCAAAGTGGGTGCAGTACAAGCCGCCGCGGTAGCATCTGCGTGGACGGTATGTTCGAGTTGATCTGAAGAGGCCGGGGCATCGGGGCATCACTCGAATGATTTCACTCCTCCTCGGTAGTCTGTGGGGTATGTGCGCTCATTTTGCCGGTGATCTCAATGAGTTGTTCTACCTGTGCGGGACTCAGGTGGCTTACGGCAGCGATAAGGCGACCGATCTCGTCGGCTGCGGGGTGCGGTGCTGGTAGATCAGATTTCGACTCCACCGGCACGCCAGAAATGACGATGAGGTCAGCTAGGGGAATTTGCAGGGCGAGGGAAACCCTCCGGAGAAAATCCAAGTTAGGGACCGTTCTGCCGGAGAGCAACTGATGGATTGTGGACCGGGCGCATCCCGATGCGTAGCTGAGAGCCTTCGGCGAAAGACGACGGTTCTCCATCAGGCCCTGCAGTATGCGGGGGAACTCGGGGGTCATGCCATGATCTTACGGTCCCAGCCGAGTCCACACATCGACTGCAGGCGCGCTGTTGAAGAGAAGCCAGCGTCCGAGTGTTGTGGCGAGTCGGCCGTCGACCCAGCCCGACGTCGTGGGCCCAAGGCCTTCGGTGTCCATGTTCCTGGTCGCGATTCGTGATCGTGGGTCGGGCGGCGGCGCGAGGTAGGGCAAGCCGTGCTCGTGCCGGCCCCGAAGGGGTGGCGAGCCGGCACGAACGCTGGCGGGTTTCTTACGGATTGGTTTTTAGGGTGGTGGTGAAGGTGGTCCAGGCGGCGGGGGCGAAGGTCAGCGTGCCGGCGGCGGGGGCTTTGGAGTCGCGTACATCGATTTGGGTGCCCCGGTCGCGGACCTCGACGCACTGGCCGTTGCTGCCGGATCGGCTCGACGTGCGCCAGGCGTTACGTTCCATCCTCGCTCAGCTCCTTGATCAGCTTGACCGACTCGGCGGGCGACATCGCCAGCATCCTCAGATTGTCGTACGCCGCCGAGATCCGCGCCAGGTCGCGGGTCGACTCAAGGAACAGCTCACCGGCCAGGGTCTCGATGTAGCCGAGTGGTGGATCGTCCCGCTCGAAGCTGAGCAGCGCGAAGCCGCTGCTGTCGGCCAGGTGTGCGCCGGCTTCGAAGCGCAACACCTGGATCGTGACGTTGGGCAACTCGCTGAGCGTGACCAGGTGGGAGAGTTGGTCACGGAGTACATCCGGGCCGCCGACCTCGGTGCGCAGTGCCGCCTCGGACAGGACGGCGTGCAGCCGCAGCGGGGTCGGTTGCCGGTGCAGCACCTCCTGTCGGGTCATCCGGGTGGCGACGCGCTGGTTGACCGTGTCCGGGTCGACCTCCCGGCCGATGATGTTGACCGCACGGGCGTAGCGCTCGGTCTGGAGTAGACCAGGCACCAGCGTCGGCTCGTAGTTCTTCAGCTCGACGGCTTCGGTCTCGTAGGCGATGTACGTCGCGTACTTGCCGCCGACGCGCTGCCACCAGCCGTCCTCGCGCAGGTCGCGGGCCTGGGCCAGCAGCGACGAGCCGGGCTCGGCGTCGAGCGGGACGCCGTAGGCGACGAGCAGCTCCATGACATCACCGGCACGTGGCTTGATCTCGCCGGACTCGATCCGGCTGATCCGCGACGACGAGCAGCGGACCGACTTCGCGACTTCCTCGCCGGTCAGTCCCTTGGCTTCGCGGAGCTTGCGTAGATCGCGGCCGAGTCGCCGGGAGCGTGGAGTGGCAGGGGCAAATCGAGGCATGGCCATGATTCTGCACGACCGTTGCTCATCTGTCTGCCCCTAAGGACATGCTTCTATTCATTGATCATGAACGTAGTCTTGCCATGCATCAAGTGATGCTGCAATCTGTAGTCGATACGCCACGAATCAGCCCCGCAGGGTGTGTCGCTGCGGCAACGCGGCGACCCGTCGGGGGTCGGGGCGTGGCAACGCTCCGGCCCGCCGGCCCCCGCCAGAAGGTGAGAGTGCTTGTGATCGCCAGACTGCTACCGATAGTGTTCGCCGGTCTGATGCCCGGCTTCCTCCTCGGCCTGTTCGCGTTCCGGGTCAAGTCCCGGTGGTGCCCCCGCTGCGGCGAGACCACCGAGGAGATCCACCGGAGCATGCACCGATGACCGCGCCCGGCCGCCACCGCATCGCCGAACTGCCCATCGGTCGGCGGATCGCCCAACTCCGCACCCGGCGTGGCCTGACCCAGCAGGTCTTCGCGGACCGGATCGGCAAATCCCACTCCTGGGTCGACAAGGTCGAACGCGGCATCCGCTCCCTCGACCGCATCTCCGTCGTCCACACCGTCGCCGCCGTCCTCGGCGTCACCCCCGAAACCATCCTCGGCCCCACCACGACCAGCCGACCCGAACCCACCACCAACACCACGGCCGCCGCCGTCGAACACCTCCGCGCCGCCCTCGCCCGCTACGACACCCCCACCCCCGACCAACCCACACCGCCCGTCGACGACCTGCACCACCGCATCCAGTACGCCCACACCGCCTACCAGCACGCCCACTACCCACAACTGCTCCGCATGCTGCCCGACCTGCTCACCCGCACCCGCCACACGACTGCCCACTTCGATGCCCCGTCCGACACCGCCGGGTATCTACTCACCCGCGTTTACCGGCTCACCGCACACCTACTCACCAAACTCGACGAACCCCACCTCGCCTGGCTCGCAGCCGACCGCGCCATCGCCACCGCCAACGGCCACCCCCGACACACCGCCGCAGCCGCCATCGCCCTCACCCAGGCACTCCGCGCTCTGCACCGACCCACCCTCGCCACGCGAGCCGCGCTCACCGCCGTACCACTCATCACGCCGGCCACGACCGACCACCCGGCACCCGACGACCACGCCATCGCAGGCACCCTGCTGATCGAAGCCGCCCTCGCCGCCGCCACCGGCAACGACCCCACCACCGCCCACCAGCTCACCGACCACGCCGACACACTCGCCGCCACCATCAGCCACCACCAGCGGCACCCCGACCACGGCGACACCACCACCGCCTTCGGGCCGACCGCGGTCACGCTCGCCCGCGCCCACCTCGCCACCACCCTCGGCGACCCGCACCAGGCCATCACCCACCACCAGCACGCCACCGCCGGTCACGGCTGGCGGGAGCTACCCGCCGAACACCGCGCCGCCCACCTCATCGACATCACCCGCGCCCACCTCGACACCGGCAACCCCACCGCCGCCGCCCGCGCCATCATCACCGCCGACCAGATCGCCCCCGCCGAAACCCGCACCCGACCCACCGCCCACACCGCCGTCGCCACGCTCCTACAGACCGCACCCACCCCCGACCTGACCCGCCTCGCCACCACCATCGGCCTCACCACGCTGACGCGGTGATGGGGTGCAGGTCAGGCGATCGCGGCGATGTCGCCGTCGTCGAAGTAGATGGCCTGGTGAAGCCGGCCACCGAGCGCGGCGGCGTAGCGGGCGACGACATCCTGCCCGGAGATTTTGCCCTGTTCGATCTGGGAAACTCGACCCTTGGTAACGCCCATCCGGTCGGCGACCTGTTGCTGGGTCAGGCCTCGGGCCTTGCGTACCTCGGCGAGGCGGTGTCCGACGATGGTGGCCAGCAGTTCCCGCTTGCCGGCCTCGACCGCTTCCTCGCCGCCGGCCCGTTCGACGTAGGCGCTCCGGACGTCGCTCCAGCGCGTGTAGCCCATCACGGTTCCCCTTCCTGCTCGGCGCGTTCTTTCAGGTAGATCTCGTAGCGGTGTTCGGCCAGTGGGATGGCGTCGGTGTACCACTCGTTCCACCGGCCGGTTTTGTCGCCGGCGACGAGCAGGATGCTGGAACGCCAAGGGTCGAAGGCGAACAGGATCCGTACGGTTCCTGGACGTAGCTCCTTGAGGTTCGCGATCGACGAGCCCTGGATCGTGTCTACCAGGGGTCTGCCCAAACCAGGTCCGGCGGCGGCGAGCAGGTCGATCGCGTGGACGACGCGGTCGTAGGCCGCTGGATCGAGACTGTCGATCCAGTCACGGACCTCGTCGACGACGTAGATGTCCCACTCGCCAGCTGCCACCCGCCGAGTATAGCGAAAGGTAAACAAGGAGGGGTGGTCTGCCGTGCGGGGCAGGCCGGTGGCGCGTTGACCGATCAGCGGGTGTTCCGGGAGCGGACCGGTGATCAGGCGATCGTCGGTGGGAACCTGGTGTCGCACCGGTCGTACGGCTACGACCCGGCCGGTAACGTCACCGCGATCCGGGAGCACGCGGCCGGCATTCAGGAGCGGCAGTGTTTCGGCTATGACCCGCTGGGCCAGCTGACCGGGGCGTGGACGGCGGCCGACCAGACCTCGTGCGCGGTGGCGCCGGCTGCCGCGTCGGTGGCGTCCGGTCCGGACGGGGCCGGCTACTGGCAGGAGTACTCCTACGACCTGCTCGGTAACCGGTCGGAGCTGGTGGAGAAGGACCTCGGTGGTGACACCGGGAAGGACGCGACGACGACGTACGGCTACGGCGGCGCGGACGGGTCGCAGCCGCGCACGTTGACGTCGGTCCGTAAGGACTATGTGACGCCGGCGGGTGCGCAGGTGACGGCCGAAGCCGAGCGGTTGTACGAGGCGACCGGTGAGACGCGGTCGGTGCGGTCGGTGTCTTCCGGTGATGTGCAGGAGCTGACCTGGACCTACGACGGTCAGGTGGAGCGGATCGCCGGTCAGGGCGGTGGTGGCGGGACCGCCTACGTGGGTGTGGTGGGTAAGTGCCTGGACCTGCAGGCGGGGTTCGCGGTTGCCGGTCAGCAGGTGCAGTTGTACGAGTGCAACGGTACGACGGCGCAGCGGTGGTCGTTCACGGTGGTGGACGGGCAGCCGGATGCCGATCTGGGCACGTTGCGGGTGTACGACGACTGGTGTGTCCAGCCGGACGGGGACACGGCCGGGTCGCTGGTGCAGTTGCGTGTGTGTGACGGCACCGCGGCGCAGCGGTTGACCCGTACGGCGGCCGGGCAGTTGCGGCACACCGGGTCCGGTCTGTGTCTGGCGGTCGATGGTGGTGCGACCGCCAACTCGACGCCGGTCGTGTTGGCCGTGTGTGATGCTGCCGCGACCGGTCAGGTGTGGTCGGCGCAGGACGAGACCCGGCACGTCTACGGTCCGGACGGGGCGCGGTTGCTGACCGTGCAGGACCGGCGGGCGACGCTGCACCTGGCCGACGCGGTGGTCACGGTGGCCGCTGGTGGGGTGAACGTCAACAGTCAGCGCAGCTACGCGGTGCCGGGTGGCGGCATGCTGCGGTACGCCTACGGGTCGGCGTCGGTCCAGTTGGCGGCGGTCGCGGCCGATCATCAGGGCAGCCCGTACGCGGAGGTCGGTTCGACCCTGTCGGGGATGCCGGTACGGGTCCTGAAGCGGGATCCGTTCGGTAACCCCCGCGCGGTCGACGTGTTGGCCACGAATCTGAAGACCCGGGCCGGGTTCCTGGGCGCGACTGCGGATGAGGCGTCCGGCTACACCCCGTTGGGTGCCCGCCTGTACGACCCGGTGGTGGGCCGGTTCCTGTCCGCCGACCCGGTCCTCGATGTGGCGGACCCGTTGCAGTCCAACGGGTACGCGTACGCGCACAACAACCCGGTCACCCACGCCGACCCGTCGGGTCTGTCGATCAGCCTGACCGCGTCGGAGCGGGCGGCGGCGTTGGCCGGTGCGGGTCTGTCCACCGCGCAGGTCGCCCAGGCCCAGTCGGCCGCGGGCCGGTCCATGACGTCGGTCATCCTGTCGGTGGCCTGGGACGTGCTCAAGGAGTTCATCGGCCTCAACGCCGCGCTGGGCTGCTTCGGCGGCGACGTGTGGTCCTGCGTCGACCTGATCACCGAGTTCGTACCCGCCCTCAAACTGTTCAAAGCGTTCGGCAGGATCGTCAAGGCCGTCGAACGCACCTTCTCCGCGATCAGGGCCTGGCAGAAAGCGAAAGCCGCCGCCCAGGCGGTGCTGCGGGCGGCCCGCGCCGCCGAGACCGTCGCGTTGAACGCGAAGAAGGCGGCCGCCGAGCGGGCGAAACGTGCCGCGCAGGCCGCCGCGAAGAAAGCCGCCGACAAGGCCAACACCACCAGCAACAAAGCTGTCAACGCGTCGAAGAAGACCGGCAACCCCGCCCAGAAACAAGCCCAGGCCAAAACCAACCCCAAAGCCTCCACCAGCAGCGGAGGCGGCGGCCGGACCAGCGCAGGAGACGGGAGCGGCAAGGCCACATCCAAACCCGGCGGCAACACCGGCGCCAGCACCCGCTCCAACGGCGGCACCACCGGCGGAGGCGGCAAGCCCGCCGACAGCTGCCCGCTGAACAACAGCTTCACCCCCGGCACCAAGGTCCTGATGGCCGACGGCACCACCACGCCGATCGAGCAGGTCAAGCCCGGTGACAAGGTCATCGCCACCGACCCCGAAACCGGCACCACCAGCATCGAGACCGTCACCACCACCATCACCGGCGACGGCATCAAACACCTCATCACCATCACCATCGACACCGACGGCCAACACGGCCCGGAGACCGCCCAGATCACCGCCACCGACGGACACCCCTTCTGGGTCCCCGAACTCAACCAGTGGATCGACGCCACCCACCTCCAACCCGGCCAATGGCTCCACACCAGCACCGGCACCTGGGTCCAGATCACCGCAATCCAACGCTGGACCGTCCCACACGCCACCGTCCACAACCTCACCATCAGCCACGTCCACACCTACCATGTAGTAGCCGGCAACACGCCGGTCCTCGTACACAACTGCGGCAATGGAGTGGTTGGCAATAGTAAATCGAGTGACCTGCCATTCGAGCAGATGGCAGCCGATTTCGAGGGGGTCTCCGCAATTGCGGCTGGCTCTGCCGAGTTTTCACAGGCAGCCGCAGGTGGTGGTAGGTATCTCTGGACGGTGGGGGAGGGGGGAAGCCTCAACATTGTTAGCGACTTGCCTGGAATTCACCATACAATTTCCAGTGGTGGATCCCCAGTTGTTGGTGCTGGGCAAATTGCATTTGCAAGTGGCGGCAGGGTTACATCTTTCGACAACTACACGGGTCACTATACGCCGCCCTGTGCTCAATGTGCCGCATCGTTCATCAATCAAGGGGTAAATGCCTTCGGTCAAGCTGGCATCAGGATACCACTCGCAACTATCCGTGACTTCGGCGGGAGGGCGCCGTAAATGACAGTAGAGTCGGATCTTCGTGAAATGCGAGCTGCGCCTGAAGGGGGGCTAGCTGCCTGGGTCTCCAGTCGCTTCCCTGAGGGCACCTCGCCGCAGTGGTGGCTATCGATCTTCGAGTCCCTAGAGGCCAGCGCCCATCCCCTCCGGGACGTAACCCCAGCCCGACGCACAGACGATCTCAACCTCGCCGCAGAGGCCATCCTGCTGGCTGTTGATCGGGGGGCTGTAAGGGCTGCGACTGGTGCATACTGGATGCTCAGAATCGCAGCGCTCGCCTTTCGGCTCAAACCTCCGATTTCCGGGCTCCCGCAAATTCTTACACCGGATGCTTCTGCCGAGTGGGCTCTGCGGCAGCTTCCTCTCACGCGTGAACGTGCAATCGCGGAATCCGAAAAACGGAGGACCGATTACCTCAACGCGGGCGAGGGATTTTACGCGCCTGTTTGTGGTGGGGCGATAATGCCGATTGAGGTGAAGTTTCCCGGATTGCAAGATGTGGAGCTGATCCTGTCTGCTCTGCCGTGGGTACTATCTCGCGTCGAAGATGAAGGGGTTAGAAGGGAAATTCGCTCTTGGCTGGAAATTGGGGGAGTCTTGTAGGGTTAAGGCGACACTCTGCGCTGGATGCTGCTCCTCATTGAGTCTGGCGACGTCTGCCGGTCGTCGCCAGACCCACGGCGATCGCGTCAGTAACCTTTTCGGGAAGCGACGACACATAGGCCAGTTCGTGTCGATGGATCCGGTCATGGATGTGACCGATTCGCAGCAGATGCACGGCTACACGTATGCGGGTAACAGTCCGGTGACGTTGTCTGACCCGACTGGTTTGTATGTGACGGGGGACAACGAGGGGAAGCTGAAGGCGTATCCGCAGACGGGTGGCGGGCACGAAATCCGTGATCAGCGGCCAAAGGTGACGCCGAAGGAGACGAACGACGGCGGGAACGCGGGGCCGAGTGATGAGGATGTCGAGCGGGCGAAGGAGATCGCTCAAAGCTGTCAACGCGTCGAAGAAGACCGGCAACCCCGTCCAAAAACAAGCCCAGGCCAAAACCAACCCCAAAGCCTCCACCAGCAGCGGAGGCCGCGGCCGGACCAGCGCAGGAGGCGGGAGCGGCAAGGCCACCTCCAAACCCGGCGGCAACACCGGCGCCAGCACCCGCTCCAACGGTGGATCCAGCGGCGGCGGCGGTAAGCTAGGGAGCGAAGAAGGTGGGACCAAACTATATCGAGCGCCACACCGGGGAAATAAGGACGCTGAGGCAAATGGACTTGATCCCGCCAACCATCCGGATAACGGCAGACATCCCGGAACAGCCTATCTCGGCGACACTGAGGAGGTGGCTCAGCAGTACGCCGTACAAGGAATTTACGAAGACGGCTACTGGGAGTACAGAATGAAACCAGAATTCGAAACACATTTTCCCCGCATCCCAGTATCGACGCACCCACGACAATAAGCCGGGTGAGTATCAGTGGCTTATTCCTAGAAGTAAGATAGCAATGCTCAATCAGCTAATAGATGGCCGTAGGTGGATAAACTTCTATCAGGGGTACAAATGGTAGATGAAGATCGACAATGGCGGGAGGCCAACCTCCGCAAGTTCCAGATCGTACAGTGCGTCGTGACGGGACATCGGGAACACTTCGGTGTCGAGGTATCTCTGACATCCCCTCCCTCGGGACTCCACGCATTCATCGATTTCGTCATGCTCGCCGAGGCGGGTACGCGGGTTACGCCCTCCGATTTTCCACCGGTTGGCAGCGCGATCGAAGCAGTGGCGATCGACTTTATGCCGTGGGGCGAACTGCGGCTATCTGCCCGCCAGTCCTCAATCTCGAGGCAGCGAGAATTGGAATAGGTGCGCGGTCCATAGACGAGACATTCATCAGGTGATGATGAGGTCTTTGGTGTCGTTGCAGAATTGGCGGACGGCGGTGGTGCGTCGGTAGGGGCCGAGTGCGCCGACGAGGTTGCGGACGTGTTTGATGCACCTGGCGGAGGTGACCTGCCCGGTGAGGGTCTGGACGGCCTGGTTTCCGAGGGCGAGTGCCTTGTCCAGTTCGGGTTGGTCCTGCCGGACGTAGGTGGTGGCGAGCAGGGCGTTGCGTAGTGCTCCTTCGCGGCTGTACTCGTCGTCCTGGAGTCGTAGCGCGGCTCGGAGGTGTTCGCGGGCGCGGGTCCACACCACGGCCGCCGCCGTCGAACACCTCCGCACCGCCCTCGCCCGCTACGACACCCCCACCCCCGACCAACCCACACCGCCCGCCGACGACCTGCACCACCGCATCCAGTACGCCCACACCGCCTACCAGCACGCCCACTACCCACAACTGCTCCGCATGCTGCCCGACCTGCTCACCCACACCCGCCACACCACCACCAGCGACGCCCCCGACGCCGCGTACCTGCTCACCCGCGTCTACCGGCTCACCGCCCACCTGCTGACCAAACTCGACGAACCCCACCTCGCCTGGCTCGCCGCCGACCGCGCCATCGCCACCGCCAACAACCACCCCCGGCACACCGCCGCAGCCGCCACCGCCCTCACCCAGGCACTCCGCGCCGCACACCGCAGCACCCTCGCCACGCGAGCCGCGCTCACCGCCGTACCGCTGATCGACCCGGCCACGACCGACCACCCGGCACCGGACGACCAGGCCCTCGCCGGCACCCTGCTGATCGAAGCCGCCCTCGCCGCCGCCACCGGCAACGACCCCGCCACCGCCCACCAGCTCACCGACCACGCCGACACACTCGCCGCCACCATCAGCCACCACCAGCGGCGCCCCGACCACGGCGACACCACCACCGCCTTCGGGCCGACCGCGGTCACGCTCGCCCGCGTCCACCTCGCCGCCGCCCTCGGCGACCCGCACCAGGCCATCACCCACCACCAGCACGCCACCGCCGGTCACGGCTGGCGGGAGCTACCCGCCGAACACCGCGCCGCCCACCTCATCGACATCACCCGCGCCCACCTCGACACCGGCAACCCCACCGCCGCCGCCCGCGCCATCATCACCGCCGACCAGATCGCCCCCGCCGAAACCCGCACCCGGCCGGTCGCCCACGCCGTCGTCGCCACGCTCCTACGGGCCGGCCCCACCCCCGACCTGACCCGCCTCGCCACCACCATCGGCCTCACCCCAGCCTGACCCCTACCAGCCTCCTCAGGTAGCGGTGTCACGTGGCGCTTTGCCCGCCGACACGGACAACCGGGCAGTCACAAGCAGTGTGCGATCCGGGCTCGTCCGCTCGGATTCAGGTAGTTGGCGTCCTCCAGTTTTGGTAGTTCGCCGGTGCGTTGCTGAGCGGCATGGCCGGCTTGACGCATTCCGTTATGGGAATATGATGGCTGGCGTGGCACGAGCAGCGACGACGTCGGACGTCTTCAACGCGATCGCCGAGCCGCAGCGCCGGGACATCCTGGCGCTGCTGCGGGCGGGTGAGTGGCCGGTGACCGACCTGGCCCGGGAGCTGGGGATGAGTCAGCCACGGGCGTCCAAGCACCTGCGGGTGCTCCGGGAGGTGGGGCTGGTGCGGGCCCGCGAGTCGGGCAAGCAGCGCCTCTACGGCCTGGACGCCGGCGGCCTGCGGCCGATCCACGAGTGGGTCGGCGGATTCGAGGAGTTCTGGAACGGCAGTTTCGACCGGCTGGACAGCTACGTGCAGGACCTCAAGCAGACACGACAGGAGCAGTGACCGATGGCAGGAGCAGAGCGGGAAACATCGGCGGAGCCGGCGACGGCCGACCGGGAGATCGTGATCTCCCGGGTCATCGACGCCCCACCGGAGCTGGTGTTCGAGGCGTTCACCGAGGTCCGGCACCTGTCACGGTGGTGGGGTCCGGAGGGGTTCAGCACCACCACGCGGTCCTTCGAGTTCCGGGTCGGCGGCGAGTGGGACTTCGTGATGCACGGCCCGGACGGCACCAACTACTCCGAATGGATCACCTGGACCGAGATCGTCCCACCGCAGCGGATCGCCCTGCTGCACGGCGAGTCCCGCGACGACCCGAACGCCTTCGAGTCGACCCTGGCCTTCGCGCCGGACGGTGCGGCGACGCGGATCGTGATGCGTACCGTCTTCCCCACCAGGGAGCTGCGCGACCAGGCCGTGGAGAGGTACCACGCGATCGAGGGCGGCGAGCAGACGCTGAGCAACCTGGCGGCCTACGTCGCCGAACTCACCCAGCGGCAGGGCAGCACCGGTCAAATGTAACTCGAAATGCAACCAGAGTCGTGGAAATGTAACTGGCCGAGAGTTACATTTGGCTGCTGGCGGAACGTCCTGCTCACGGTGTTGCTACGTGCCGAGCCTGCACGGAGGCGACGGCAGCGCGACCCGTTTGGTGACTGTGCGGTAACCGCGTACGCCGGTACGCTCCGGCGGTGGATCCGGCCGGGAAACCGGGCCCGGCGCGGGAGGCGGCATGGCGATCCACCACGAGAAGGTCTTCGGCGACGCGATCGTCGCGGCGATGTGCGCCGACGGCTGGATCGAAGGCGACCCGGCCGACTACCGGCCCGAACTGGGGCTCGACACCCGACAGTCGTCCACGTTCATCGGGGCGCCCCAGCCTGACGAGTGGGAAGAACCCGTCACCTACTACGGCGGCGACCACAACGAGGCCCAGCGTGGCTTCGCGTTGCGGCTCGACAGGGCGACTGCTGACGACGGCCTGCTCGACGTGCTCCGCAAAGGAGTCAGGGACCACGGGGTGCGGATCCGGCTCGCATACTGCCGTGCGTCGCTCGTGGAGTCCGACGCGATCCCTGACGCCTGCCGCAGCAACCGGCTCACCATGGTCCGCGACCCCACCGAGCTGATCTTCGCCCACCGGGCCACAAGGCCGGATCACCGCCGCCGCTAGGCGCTACCCCGGGGCACGCCCGGCGGCTATCGGCCGGAACGTCACGGGGTTGCGGTGCGTCATCGGTTGTGACTAATGTGCGCTGTCCTCTGTGACCCTCTCAGCTGAACCGCTGCTTCGACAATCCATCGGGGGAAACCGCAGCATGCCCAGAATGACAGTTTTCGGCCGGCTCGCCGCCGGTTGTGCCGCCACCAGCCTGGCCGCTCTTTCGATCGCCACCCCGGCACAGGCCGTGGAGACCGACGAGATCGCCTGGGTCTCGCCGTTCATCGAGTACGTGACCAACATCGGGATGGACGCGACCACACCGAAGCCGATCGAGATCACCATCAGCAACAGCTCGCCGACCTCGGCCGTCGACGTGTCGGTGACGATCGACGCGTCCGACGTGTCGGACGCGTTCCGGATCGACCTGCCCGGTGTCAGCCAGGGTTGCACGGTCGCCGGCAAGGTGGCCACCTGCATGCTCGACGAACTCGCCGGCGATGCGACGCACGCCTACCAGGTCGACGCCCTGCCGGGTGACCTGGACGTCCTGCGGTACTGGGGCGTCATCGAGGTCACCACCTCGGCCGCGAACATGCCCGAGGAGCAGCAGACCACCGGCAGGGTCCAGCTCACCGGGCCCGGGGTCGATCTCGTGGTCGGTGAGATCGACGACGTGACGCTGCAGCCGGGGGAGAGCACGAACGTGCCGGTTCAGGCCACGAACGTCGGCACGGTGGCCGCCGCCGGCGTCCAGGTGGTCCTGAGCACCGGCCTGGACCTCGAGCTGCCGGACCGGTACGACAACTGTGAGTACAACCCTGATCTCCTGGAGCTGACCTGCCAGATCCTCGGCGAGGTCGGCCCGGGTGAGGTGTTCACCCTGCACGAGGAGACCCCGCTGCGGGTCAAGGTCGGCGAGACCGCGCCCGGCCCCTCCGAACGGATCGTCGTGGTGGCGGTGCTGCCGCTGGGCGACGACGAGGTCGCGGCTCTCGGGGCGATGTCTGCCCGATCCGCCGGCAACGAGCTTCGTCTGGCCGCCCTGGATCCGCTGCCGGACATCAACGAGAGCGACAACTGGACCGAATTCCTGGTCACTATTCCGAACCAGCCGGCCGACTCGGTGGCGATCGGTGCGACGGTGCAGGGGGCGGTCGGCGACGTGGTCGACATCGAGGTCGGCATGCGCAACGACGGCCCGGCCGACCTGATCCTGCCGGGCGAGGCGTGGGCCCCGTCCGCGCTGGTGACGCTGCCTGTCGGAGTCGAAGCGGTTGCCGTCGGTGACCGCTGTGCCCCGGTCGTCGACGGGAGCCCGGTCTGGGACGACCGCGGTCAGCCCAACGGCCTGGTCTACTTCTGCCGGCCCACGCACAGTCCGGTGGCGGGGGAGACGTTCCACTACCCGTTCCAGGTGGAAATTGTCGGCGTGGCCGGTGCTGCCGGTTCGATCGTCATCGACGGCGGCGTGCAGGACCCGGACACCGACAACAACACCGCCGAGATCACCCTCGGCAGCGGCGGCGAAGGTGCCGGCGGCGGGCTGCCGGTGACCGGGGCAAGCGCCGGGTTGCTCGCCGGCCTCGGCGCGGTCCTCGTCGTCGCAGGTGCGGTGGCCGTGGTGATGTTCCGTCGCCGTCGGATCGTCACCGTCGTCGACTGACATTCAGAGGAGCATCCGACCGTACGCCGTCCAGCCGACCGTACGCCGTCCATGCGGACCCCGCCGGGATCGCCCGGCGGGGTCCGGATGCTGCCTGTCTCTGAGCGACGCGCCCCCGCGAGCAGCGTCCACGGCGGAAAACCGGGTCCCCGCCGTTGACGGCAGCCCTCTACTATGCGCCGCATGCCTGCCGCACCACCGCTCACCCTCACCACCGATCTCACAACCGGCTATCCGGAGCTCGTCGAGCTGCGTGCCGCGCTCGACCAGGCGGACTGGGCCGCCGCGTCGCGGCTGTTCACCGGTCAGCCGCCCGCCGGACCGACCAGGCCGTCCGGCGTCGGCACCGAACTGATCTGGTACGCCAGCTCGGTCGACGCCGCCCACGACGTGGCCCGACGCCGACACGACGCCGACCCGACCGACGGTCCCGCCGCCGCGCTGCTCGGCGCCTGTCTGATCAAGCATGCCTGGGCGGTCCGCACCAGTTTGCGCGCCGCGCATGTCAGCCGCGACCAGTTCCGCGAGTTCCACCGGATCCTGCGCGACGCCGAACGGGTGCTCATCGACGCGACCGCGTACCACCCGGACAACTGCGCGGCCTGGACGTACCGCCTCGTCACCGCCCGGGGTCTGGAGCTGGGCCGGTCCGAGGCGCGTCGGCGCTACGACCGGCTCGCCGAGACCGACCCGCACCACCTCCCCGGGCAGCGGCAACTACTGCAGCAGTTGTGTCCGAAGTGGGGCGGTTCGTTCGAGCAGATGCACGCCTTCGCTCGGGAGGCGGCTGCCGCAGCGCCAGCGGGTGCGCTCAACGGCAGGCTGGTCGCCGAGGCCCACACCGAGCACTGGTTGGAGCTGGAAGGCCGGGCGCAGCGCGACTACTGCGCCGACCCGAAGGTGCGTCAGGAGCTGCGCGACGCCGCCGCCAGGTCGGTGCTGCATCCAGACGCGGAGCAGTCGTACGGGTGGGTGGAGGCGCACAACGCCTTCGCCATGATCTTCAGCGTTATCGGCGATCACGCCGCCGCCGCACCGCACTTCGCTGCGGTCGGCAACCTGGTCGCTGCCGATGCCTGGGCGTACCTCGAGGACCCGGTGGCGGCGTTCGGACGGTTCCGTGAGCTCGCGACGAAGGCAGCAGGTGAGGCACGATGATCCGGCAACTCGACGTCGACGGGATCCCGGCGCTGCTGGCCCCGACCGGAGGGCCCACGCACGCCGGGCTGATGTTCCGGGTCGGCCAGGCCGACGAGACGCTGGCCCGGCGTGGCCTCACCCATCTGCTCGAACACCTCGTGCTGCATCCGCTCGGCGCCGCCGACTACCACTACAACGGCACCACCGGCAGTGTGGTGACCCACTTTCACCTGTCGGGCTCCGTCGACGACATCACCACCTTTCTGACCGGGGTGTGTAGGTCGTTGCGGGAACTGCCGGTGCACCGCCTGGACACCGAGAAGGCGATCCTGGACACCGAGTGGGCCGGCCGGCCGGCTGCCGCCACCGACCAGTTGCCGCTGTGGCGCTACGGCGCGCGTGACTACGGGCTGGGTGCGTATGCCGAGCTCGGATTGCCCGCGATCACCGCCGAGGACCTGCAGGAGTGGGCGGCCCGGTACTTCACCCGGGAGAACGCGGTCCTCTGGCTGGCGGGTGCCGAGTTGCCGCCGGATCTGCGGCTGGAGTTGCCGTCCGGGACCCGGATGCCGGCCCCTGCCGCCTCGTCGGCGCTGGCGGGTACGCCGGCGTTCTTCTACGGGCCGGGTCGGGCGACCGCGATGGACGCGGTGGTGCCTGCCGGGGCGGCCGCCCGGGTGCTCAGCGGTGTCGTCGAGCGGGAGCTGTTTCGGGCGCTGCGGCAGCGGGACGGCCTGTCATACACGACCGCCACCGACTACGAGCCACGAGGCGACGGCAACGCGGTGGTCACCGCCCTCGCGGACGCTCCCAACGGCAAGGAGGACGCGGTACTCGGTGGCTTCGTCGATGTACTGGCCAAGATCCGGGTGGGTCGGATCGACGAAGCGGACGTCGCCGCTGTCGTCGGTAAGGCCACCGAGGCGCTGTCCAGCGTGGAAGCGGACGGCGCGCGGCTGCCGTCGATCGCGTTCAACCTGCTCACCGGCCGGCCGGTGCGGTCCAGTGACGACCTGACCCGGCAGTTGAAGGAGGTCACCGTCGAGTCGGTGCATGCGGTGGCGACCACCGCGCACGCGTCGTCGCTGCTGATGGCGCCCCGTGGCCGGGGTGCCGACTGGGCCGGTTTCACCCGGGCCGAGCCGGGCCTGGTGGGGTTGCTTCCCGGCACCAGCCACCGAGGGCTGGGCGGGCTGGACGGCCAACGGCTGATCGTCGGGGCGGAGGGGGTCAGCCTCGTCACCGGGTCCGGGCAGTCCGGGCAGGTGGTATCGGTGCGCTACGACCGTTGCGCGGCGATGCTGGCCTGGCCGGACGGTGGCCGTCAGCTCATCGGTGACGACGGCGTCAGCCTGCAGTTGGAACCGACGGTCTACGAGGGTGCCACCGCCGAGCTCGCCGATGCAGCAGTCCCGGTGCAGTCCCGGATCGACCTGCCGGCCCGGGACCCGGCGGAGATCCCGCAGCCGGAGACCGTCGCCGGTCCGGCCGGGCGGCATCCCCGGTCGGGCGTCGCCGGCAGCGGGGTGGTTGCCCGGTTCCGAAGCCTGGGCAGCGACCAGCAGTTGAAGGTCGGCGCACTGGGGCTGATCACGCTCGTCGTCGGGGTCGCCGTGCTCAGCCTGACCATCGCCATGATCGTCGGAGCGGTCGACTTCCGGGTGCTGAGCGCACTCGGCAGTTGGATGATCGCCGGCTACCTGGGCAGGGCGTTTCTGAAGGCCTGGAACGAGGGCAGATAAGAGACCAAGTCTGAAATCTCGCTTCGTGCGCGTATAGCACGATTTATCCTGACCATGCACCGGGCGTCGACCGAGATGGACTTCGTGGTCAGAGATGAACTTCGAGACAGCTGTCCTGTTCATCGGTACGACGGTTGACGCCCTCGGTGTGCTGATCATCCTCACCGGCCTGGTCGTCGGCACGGTGCTCTACCTGCGAGGCGCGTTTCGTGAGCGGAACATGCGGGCGACCTACCGCCGGTACCGGCAGGACATCGGCCGGGCGATCCTGCTCGGGCTGGAGTTTCTCGTCGCCGGGGACATCATCCGTACCGTGGCGATCTCGCCGACCTTCCAGAGCGTCGGGGTGCTGGCAATGATCGTCGCGGTGCGTACCTTCCTCAGCTTCTCCCTAGAGGTCGAGCTGGATGGCCGGTGGCCGTGGGGCCGGCGACGTCGCACCGGCGACGACGCCGCGGCGATGGAACGACAGGCATGACCGGCGGCGTCGTGGGTACCGGATGTGGTACGGCGAAATTCGGTGCCGTCCCCGGCGCCGACGACGTCCGTGAGGAGGAACGATGGGCGCCAAGCGGGAGAAGGCCGACAAGCATCAGCAGGCCGAGCAGATGCGCGACGACGTGCCCAGCACGATCGCCCGATCCGATGACAAAGCCGTACGGACCTACAAGAAGACCCTGGAATCGGCCGAGGAGAGTTACGGCGACCCGGCGCGGGCGCACCGCGCGGCGTACGCCTCGTTGAAGCACAGCCACGAAAAGGTCGGCGACCACTGGCAGCCGAAGGACAGCTCGGGCCCGTCCGATCCACAGGCGGCCCAGGGCACGCCCCGGTCGCTGCACCAGCCCCGGGAAACCGCTCAGGGGGTCGACGCGAACGCCAGCAAAGGCCACCTCGACGACGTGGCGCGCCAGGTCGGCATCGACCACCCGCAGGACATGAACAAGGACGACCTGGTCGAAGCGATCGAGAAGGCGAACGCAAGGGCGACCGCGAGGGCCCGCAAGAGGTGACGGTGCCGGCGGTCCGGCCGCTCGGACGATGCAGAGCCGATCCGTAGCGGTCGGGCGGCTGCACCCCGGTCGGCGCGGGCAGACTCGACGGGGCGGAAAGGGCACCTTCTCCAGATCAGTGCAGCGCAGCTCCGGCGGTTGCCGCGACCGCCGCCGTCAGGTCGCGGCAATCAGGAAGAGGCGCGATCGTGCTGCATATGCGATGGTCGATTCACGTTGCAGGTCCCCCCTCTGGAGGCGGAAAGTGTCGATCACTGAACTTTCGAGACATCAACCTACACTCGAACAGGTGAAGAGCTCCTTGTCGGAGTTGGTGCCCACGCTCAGGGAGAAGGCTCAATGGTCGGAGGAGAACCGGCGTCTTCACGATGACTCTCTCCAGGCCCTCGCTGATGCCGGGGTCTTCAAACTGCGGATGCCGGCTCGCTACGGAGGGTTCGAAGCCGATACACGTACGTTGGTGGATGTCGCTATCCAGCTCGGCCGGGCGGACGGCGCGTTGGCCTGGACTGTATCGACCTACTGGATCGCCTCCTGGATCGTGGGCCTGTTCCCGGATGAGGCCCAGGATGAGGTCTTTGCCTCGCCTGACGTGCGGATCTGCGGTGCGGTCAGCCCGAGCGGTACTCTCGTGCCGGTCGAGGGCGGTGCTGTGCTGAACGGCTCGTGGCATTTCGTCAGCGGCGCGCTGCACGCGGACTGGCAGGAACTGGCTACCATCCGACTGCGGCCGGGTGCGGACCCAGAGCCGGTCATCGCCGCCGTGCCGATGTCGAGCCTTCAGATCGTCGACGACTGGCACACGTCCGGGATGGCCGCAAGCGGCAGCGTCACCACGACGGCGAAGGATGTCTTCGTTCCCGAAACGCACATTATCCCGTTGGATTCGGCAATCCGACCGAATTCTCTTTCGAAGCTGGGCGCTGACTCGCCCATCTACCGGAGCCCAACGATCCTGGCCGGTTCTGCGGCAACGGTCGGCATTCTGGTCGGGATGGCGAAAGCGGCGCGCGAGGCATTTTTCGAGCGCATGCCGTCCCGGCCGATCCGGTACACCGACTACGAACACCAGGCAGAGGCGCCGGTCACGCACATCCAGGTCGGTACCGCCGTGATGAAGACCGAGCAGGCCGAGTACCACGCGTACCATGCTGCCTCGCTGGTCGATGCCAAGGCCGCCAGCGGTGAGCCGTGGACGACCGAGGAGCGCGCCCGGGTGCGCGCCGACGAGGGCTGGGCCACCAGGTTGTCCAAGGAGGCCATCGACATCTACGCGTCGGCCAGCGGAGGCTCGTCGATCTACCGCAACGAGCCGATCCAGCGAGTCGTCCGGGACATCCACGCAATCAGCGTGCATCCGATGTTCAGCCCGGACAGCAACACCGAGACGTACGGGCGGGTGCTCTGCGGGCTGCCGCCCAACACGATGTTCATCTAGGGGAGACGGCCGGGGTCACCGCCGTAGAACCGGTGGTGACCCCGGAAGGCCCTCGGCGGTCGTCCGTGGTGCGAGACCGTCGTAGCCGGGCAGAGAGCCGCTGCGCTTCAGGCGCAGCGGCTCTCTGCTGTTGGGACGGGGCCTGATTGCGGCAGGAGCGGGCGGACCCCCAGTCGGGCAGCGGCAACGGCCGGCAGGTCAGCGATCTGTCTGTGCCGGTTCCATGGGCGGACATCGGCGGACTCGTACCCCGCAGCACGACCGGCTCTCAGCCGACTGCCCGACGGTCCTGCCCGCAGCCCTGTCCCTGGATCTGCGCATCGCGGACGGATCTACGATCCTCAGGCAGGCAAGGGCAGGCGACAGATTCCGACGCTCCGGACAGTTTTGCTCTGCCCAGCATGTGCCCCTGGACAGCGGCGTGCCCGGCCAGCGAACGGGGGAAGCTGGCCGGGCACGGGTTTGGTAAGGGCAGGACGCGCTTGTCGCCCTACTTGAACTGGATGATCTGCAGGTAGTTGCCGTCCGGGTCGGTGAACGTTCCGAATCGGCCGGAGGGGCGGTCGGCGACAGGGGAGAGCCACTCGACGCCGGCGGCGCGCAGCTGCGCCTCCATGGCGTCGAAGTCGTCGACGTGGAAGTTGAGAATCATGCGACCCGGTTCGTTGTTCTTCGCGTCGACGTCGTCGCGGTTCTCAATGACCAGGAGGAAGCCGCCGAGGTTGATCGGGCCCTCACCGTTGTAGTCCGGGGCGAGTGCCTTGCGGTACCACTCCTTCAGCTCGGCGGGGCGGGTGGTACCGAGCAGGATGCTGCTGAGCTTTGGTGTGAGCATGACAAATCTCCTTTGTCGTTGGGTGCGAAGCTTCGTCGTCATCAGCCGGGGATGCCAGGTGTGCGTACGGGCCGGGTCGACTTGCCCTGGTGACGGCCTTCCGCGCGGCGGACTCAGTCCACCGACGTGGTGACTCAGTCCACAGACGCAGCCAGCTTTTGGCCGGAGGTCTGCTCCGCGGGTGTCTCCGCCACTGTAGTCTCGCCGTCACCTCCGCGCGGGCGTAGTCCGAACCAGATGAGGACCACACTAGCCAGTGTCACGGCGACGTTCACGCCCAACGCCAGCTGAATTCCGGTCAGCTCCACGCTCTGCGTGGCGGCGATCGACACCATGATCGGAGCGCCGATGGTAAGTGCCACCTGCTGGGTCATCGAGGTCAGGCCGGTGGCCAGACCCTGCTCCTCGTTGGGCAGACCGGAGGTGCCGACCACCGTGTACGAAACGATGCACGTGACGTGTACGAAGAAGCCGATGAACAGCGCGGGGATCAGGATCAGCAGAGCCAGCCGGTCGGTACCCAGGAAGGCCAACGGCAGGATCAGCAGGCCCTGCAGGGCCAAGCCCACACTAAGGACACCCCGGCTACCGTACCGACCGAGGATGCGTCCGGCGATCGGCCCTGCGGCGACTGCGGCCAGGCCGGGCACGCCGAAGGCGAGTCCCGTGGTCACCGGCGAGAAGTTCAGGACATTCTGCAGGTAGAGCGTCATCAGGAAGATCATGCCGGTCTCCATGGAGAAGATCACCAGACCGGCGTAGTTGCCCCATTTGACGGTGGGCCGCTTGAGGAAGCGGACCGGCACCAGAGGCGCGGACGAACGGCTCTCGACCATCCAGAACGCGACCAGCAGCAGCAGGCCGACGACGCCCCAGATGATGTTCTTCTCCATGACGGCGTAGACCACGGCCAGCAGACCGGCGGTCATGGTGACCGCGCCCGGGACGTCGAGCTTGACCCGGTCGGGAATTCGGCTCTCCTTGATCAGCATCGGGGTGACCACCAGGATGGCCGCCGCGATCGGGACGTTGACGAAGAACGCGGCCCGCCAGCTCAGCAGACTGACGAGGGAGCCGCCGAGAAGCGCCCCCGCCGTGAAGCCACCCGACAGGATGGCGCCGTTGAGACCGAGCGCCCGCTCCCGCATGCCACCCTCGGTGAACGAGGTGGTGATGAGCGAAAGCGCCGCTGGGACGGCCATCGCGGTCGCGGTGCCCTGTAGCGCCCGAGCGGCCAGCAGCATCTCGGGGTTCGTCGCGAAACCGCCGAGCAGTGACGCGCCGGCGAGCAGCACGATGCCGGACAGGAACAGCCGACGGCGACCGAACAGATCCGCCATCCGACCGAACAGGAGCATGAAGCCGGCCGCAGGCAGCGTGTAGGCGGAGACGATCCAGGGCAGCCCGGTCAACCCCAACCCGACGCCTGCGCCGACCTCGGGTAGCGCGACATTCAGGATCGAGTAGTCGGCAGCGAATACGAAGGCGGCGGCCAGCAGAACCAGCATGATCAACCGCTGCCGGCTACTGAACTGTAGTGGCGGGGATGTTTCGGTAGTCAAGATGTGATCCCTTCCTCGAAAGACCGATGTTGCCGACGATCAGCACGCTCTCCGGACTGGCCAGATGACTCGGCGGCGCACGCCGTTTGTCAGCGCAGGTCCGGAGAGCGTGGACCGGGTTTGCGTCGCGGTGTTGCTACAGGCCGGCGAGGAACTTCAGCAGCTCCGCGTTGACCTCCTCAGGTGCCTCCTGCTGCGTCCAGTGCCCGACGCCAGGCAGCACGGTGGTGCTGGTCAGACCGGGTACCAGGTACTTCAGGTTGGGAATCAACTGGTCCATCCCCGGCAGCTGGATGCTTCCGTCCCGGTCACCGTGGACGTACAACGCCGGTACCGTCACGGGCGCTCCCTGCCACGGCGCGGTCAGCTCCCAGCTCAGGTCGATCGTCCGCCACCAGTTCAGGCCCCCGGTGAAGCCGGTCCGGCTGAACTCGGCCGTGTAGTGGTCGAGGTCGGTCTCGGTCAGCCAACCGGGCAGCGTCGCCGGTTCGGGCATCAGGTCGAACAGCTTGCCGCCGGTCGGCACCACCGGCATGGTGGGCCCCGCTGCCTGTGGGGAGTTGCCGAAGCCCCAGTGGAAGATGCGAGTCAGGGAGGACCGCACGTTCTGCTCCAGCTCGGCCTCGGCGATACCGGGCTGCTGCAGATACTGCATGTAGAAGCCGTCGCCCAACGCTCCGCGCATCCCGGTCAGCGCGCTGACCGGACCACGCGGCAGGTAGGGCACGCTGAGCGAGACGACGCCACGAACTCGGTCGGGCCGCATCAGTGCGGCGTTCCACGCCACCGAGGTGCCGAAGTCGTGGGCGACCAGCACGGCCTGCTGCTCCTCCAGCGCGTCGAGCAGGCCGATCACGTCGCCGACCAGGTGCAGCTGGGAGTACTGCTCCACGGCGGTCGGCCGGTCGGTCTGGCCGTACCCGCGTAGGTCGGGGGCGACGACGTGGTATCCGGCGGCGGCCAGCGCTGGAATCTGGTAACGCCACGAGTACCACGACTCCGGAAAGCCGTGCAGCAGCACGACCAGCGGACCGTCGCCCTGCTCGGCAATGTGCATCTGGATGCCGTTGGTCTGTACGACGCGGTGACGGATACCGCTCGTCACGTCCTGGCCGGTGGCGGATTGTTCGTTGCTCACGGTGCACCTTCCTTCTTGGTCACGCTGAGTGGTTCCAACGAAGAATCCTCCCTTCCGGAACGTGCTTTTTCCACTTCTTACTTGCCCACGCTGGCCCGTTTTGGCCGTCGTGACAGATAGCGCCAGACAGGAATTTCATCCCGTGTTCGGTGTCCGTTGACGATGTTTTCCATCGCGAGGCGGCCACACCGGTCATAGGCGCATGAATTCGAGATTCGCCGACGGGTACGCGCGCCACGCGCTACACGACGTCGTACCCGTCGGCAAGGGATGACTGGTGCTCGTGCCGGTCGGTCAGCGCAACCAGCGATGCAGCATGCTCACCGGGTCAGCATGCTCACCGGGTCAGTCCGGCTTCTGATCGGCCGATTCGGCGGCCCGTTTGATGTTGGCCAGTCGCCGGTCCCAGTCGGTCGCGACGGCGGCCATCCACCGCACGGTCGCGTCCAGCGCGGCCGGATGTACGCCGTACCGCACCTCGCGACCCACCCGGCTGCCCGAAACCAGCCCGGCGGCGTTCAGGACGGCGAGATGCTTGACCACCGCCTGTCGCGAGACAGGCAGCTGTTTGGCAAGGGTCGTCGCAGTGAGCTCGCCCTGTGCGGCCAGCAGGTCGAGGAGATGCCGCCGAGTCGCGTCGGCCAGCGCAACGAGAACACTGTCGACGAACTCGGCTTCGCCACGACGTTCTGGCGTCACACAGATGCCTCGGCGCGCTTCTTGAACCCGTCGAAGACCTGGGGCCAACCGCTGTCGTTGTTCTTCAGAGCCTCGCTGCGCTGCTCCTCGGAAACGGCCAGCGCGGCGAAGCCGCTCTCCACCACGCGGAGCCGGGTCTTGTCGCCCTCGGCGGTCAGGGTGAACTCGACCAGGGTGCTGTTGTCCTCCCGCAACTCCTCGCCGGGGAACGCGCTGGCCCAGCGGTACGCCACGTAGGTAGGTGGCTGGACCTTCTCCACCCGGACCGGGAAGTCACCGTACTCGGGGTTGCGAGCCGTCATGGACTCGCCCTCCTTCGCCACAGTGCCGGCCACCGTCGCCTCGTCGGCCACCCAGAAGCCGGGCTCGGCCACCAGCGACCAGACCCGCTCCATCGGCGCCGCGATCAAGGTCTCCCGCTCGATCCGATCTTCGCTCATCGGTGACTCCTGAACTTCGTCGTTGATTGCCACCTCATGGTTGCACGTCACCCCAGGTTGTGCAACCCACGGGTTGCACAACCTGAGTGGTTCTCGTCAGATGATCGTGCGATGTTGAGTATGCCCAGGTCAGCTGCGGATCCTGGAGCGGGCGGGTGAATGAGGAGCCGGATCGGGCGGGCTTGCGGTAGTCCTGGCGCAGGGATCACCACGGGGGTCGGGCCGGCCTGCTGGCCGTCCTGGCGCCGCTGTCACTGCTCAACGATCCTCGACGACCACGCGGCTGCTGTCGTCTTCGAGAATGCTCACTCCTTGGCTGTGGCGCGACCTGTCACGCCGGGCCCGGGCGGTCGATCGTAGACCGTCGTTGTGGGCAATATTCGACAGGCCGTGCGACCGGAGCCTGTTGTAGCAGGCCGACCGGCGGTCAGTTGTGCAAGGCAACACCAAAGAAGCGCTGCGGTTCTCTACTTGTGATGCTCGTACCGCGGCGGGCCTACCGGAGGCTGCACTGACGAAATCCGGATTGTACGGCCGAGCGGCCAAGGCCATGTGCGCACATTTTCGTTGTCCGACCAGAAAGAGGGAACCGAGATGATGGTGCTGGAAACCGTGAACCTCGAGATGGACGGCCCGGTGGCCACAATCTATCTGAACCGCCCGGCCAAGAAGAACGCGATGAACCCGCAGATGCACCGGGACATGAACCAGGCGCTCGACACGATCGAGGCGGCCGGTAACGTCAAGGCGGTCGTGGTGACGGGCGTCGGCGACAGCTTCAGCGCCGGGATGGACCTCGAGGAGTGCTTCCTGCAGCCGTTCGACGACCCGCAGCTGTTCTACCGGACCAACCTGGTCGCGTTGACCTGGTTCAAACGGCTCAAGGCGTTCCCGGCGGTGACCATCGCCAAGGTCAACGGGTTCGCGTTCGGCGGCGGCCTGCTGGTCACCGGCCTCTGTGACCTGGCCGTGACGTCGGAAACCGCTCTGTTCGGCCTTTCGGAGATCAACTTCGGAATCTTCCCGGCCGGCGGCGCGACCTGGGCAGCCACCCACAATCTGCCCCGCAAGCAGGCGCTCTACTACATCCTGACCGGCGACACCATGACCGGCCAGCAGGCGCAGGAGTACGGCCTGGTCAACAAGGCGGTGCCGGCCGACCAGCTGGACGCCGAGACCGACCGGATCGTGCGGAAGATCGCCAAGAAGAACCCGATCACCCTGGAACTGGCCAAGCAGGTCTACGAGCGCACCACCACCATGGACCTGCCGACCGCCATTGACTACGACCAGGCCAAGCTCTGGGAGCTGTCCCGGCTCAGCGGCAACGAGTGGGTCAACGTCGCGCTGAAGCAGTTCGAGAAGCGCGCCTACCAGCCAGGGCTGAGCACCTACAGCCGGGCGGAGGCGAAGTCATGACCACCACTGCCCCGACGCCGATGACGGTCGACATCCCGGACCTGTCGCTGCCGGCATTCGTGCTGCAGCGCGCCGAACAGTACGGCGACCGTACGGCACTGGTCGACGTGGCCGGTGGCGACGGCTACACGTACCGCCAGCTGGCCTCGATGGTGCGTCGGCTGGCCGCCGGGCTGCACGCCCGTGGCTTGCGCCGGGGCGACGTGCTGGCGATGCTCGCGCCCAACGTGCCGGAGTACCCGATCGTGGTGCTCGCCGCGTCGCTGGCCGGCGGCACGGTCGTCGTGCTCAACCCGATCGACACGCCCGACGATCTGGCCGGCCACCTCACCGACGCCGGCGCGAAGCTGCTGGTGACCGTACCGTCCGAGGTGCCCAAGGCGGCGGCGCTGGCCGCCCGCACCAAGATCGAGGAGATCGTGGTGATGGGCGAGGCGGACGGAGCGACGCCGCTGTCCGAGCTGCTCAGCGACGAACCGGCGCCGGAGGTGGCCATCGACCCGGCGCAGGACGTCGCGGCGCTGCTGCACTCCAGCGGCAGCACCGGACGTCCCAAGGGGGTGATGCTGACCCACCGCAACATCGTCGCGACCGTGTTGCAGACCAGGACGGTCACGCCGCTCGGCGCAGACGAGAAGGTGCTCGCCATGCCGCCGTTCCACCATGCGTTCGGCCTGATCATGGTGATGAGCGCCAGCCTGCTGCAGGGCGCGACAATCGTGACGATGCCGCGGTTCGACCCGGAAGGATACGTCAAGGCGATCCACGACCACCGGATCACCCGCCTCTACATTGTCCCCACCCTCGCCGTACTGCTGGCCCGCAGCCCGCTGCCGGACCGGTACGACCTGTCGTCGGTCCGGTCGATCGTCTCCGGCGGTGCCGCGCTCGACCCCGAGATCGCCCGGCTCTGCCGGGAACGGCTCGGCTGCCACATCGCCCAGGGGTACGGCCTCACCGAAGCGATGACGTCGTTCATGCAGCTCGAGGAGCCGTTGGTGCCTGCGTCGGTCGGCCGCACAGCGCCCAATGTCGAGTGCCAGATCGTCGATGTGACCACCGGGGCGCAGCTCGGTGCGCACCAGCGGGGCGAGATCCTGATCCGGGGTCCGCACGTGATGAAGGGGTACCTCAACGCCGCCGAGGTGACCAGCAAGGTGCTCCGGCCGGACGGGTTCCTGCACACCGGTGACCTCGGCTACCTCGACGACGACGGCGAGCTGTTCCTCGTCGACCGGATCAAGGAGCTCATCAAGTACAAGGGCCAGCAGGTCTCCCCGGTCGAGCTCGAAGCCGTCCTGATGACCCACCCGAAGGTGGCGGACGCGGCGGTGATCGGCGTGCCGGACGAGGAGGCCAGCGAGATCCCGAAGGCCTTCGTGGTCGCTAAGGAGCCGACCACCGAGCAGGAGCTCATGGCGTTCGTCGCCGAACGGGTGGCGCCGTACAAGAAGATCCGACAGATCGAGTTCATCGAGCAGATTCCCCGTACCCCGGTGGGCAAGATCGAGCGGCGACGGCTGAAGGAGCGGACGTTCAGCTCGTAGTCGGTGCCGGGCAAGCGGGGAGAAGTCCCGGCGACCCGTTCCCTGTCACTCTGGCCATGGATGGTTCCGGCCCAAGTTCTGAGGAGATCTGATGAACCCTCCGCAAGTTGTCTCCAGAGAAGAATGGCTGGCGGCACGCACAGCGCTGCTGGAGAAAGAGAAGGAAGTCACCAAGGCGCGGGACATGATTGCGCAAGAGCGCCGCAATCTCCCGATGGTCAAGGTGGAGAAGGAGTACCTCTTCGAGGGGCCGAACGGCACGCTGACGCTGCTCGACCTGTTCGAGGGGCGCCGCCAGCTCGTCGTGCGGCACTTCATGTACGCCCCGGGCGACAAGGAGGGATGCATCGGCTGCTCGATGCAGGCCGACAGCGTCGGCGAGCTGTCGCACATGTGGGCCCGGGACACCACCTTCGTGATGATCTCGCGGGCTCCGCTGGCCGACTTCCAGGCGTTCAAGGCCCGGATGGGCTGGGAGATCCCCTGGTACTCGTCGTTCGGCAGCGACTTCAACTACGACTACGAGGTCTCCACCGAGCAGGGCGAGTCGCCCGGCGTCAGCGCCTTCTACCGCGACGGCGACGACGTCTACTTCACCTACTCGATCTTCGACCGGGGTGGTGAGATCTTCAAGAACTTCTACAACTATCTGGACATCACCCACCTCGGCCGGCGCGAGGACGAGCTCGAGCACCCGTGGGACTGGTGGCGTCACAAGGACCGGTACGACGCGGAGAACGCGGCGGTGCCGGGCACCAACTGGTGGAACGGCACCAGGTTCCAGAAGTAGCCCCTGATTCGGGCGAAACGGCTCCGGCTTCTGGCGAATCCGTGGATTCGCCAGAAGCCGGAGCCGTAGGCCTGTCCCGGCCGTTCCGCGTCGGACCGGCCACCACCCACCGGCCGGTGCAACGTCGGGCCGGAGCAGCCATCCAGCAGCCACCCCGTCATCTGACACAGGAGGAACCATGAGCGACATGTCTGGCCGGACCACGATCGTGGTCGGGGCGAGCCGGGGCCTGGGCCACGGGGTCGCCACCGCCTTCGCCGACGCCGGTGCGCCGGTGATCGCGGTGGCCCGTACCGCGATGGACTTCCCGGTGCCGGCCAACGGCGCCGGATCAATCCAGCCGGAGATCGCCGACGCCGGTGAAGCCACCGTCCCGGCCACCCTGATCGACCAGTACGAGCCGGAGGCCGTGATCCTGGTCGCCGGGGCCACCCCGCACATGCGCCCGCTGCAGGAGCAGACCTGGGAGACGTTCTCGGTCAACTGGGAGACCGACGTGCGGATCACCTTCCACTGGCTGCGCGAGGTGCTGCTCAAGCCGTTGCGTCCGGGCAGCCGGGTGATCGTGATCAGTAGCGGTGCCGTGCTCGGCGGATCGCCGCTCAGCGGCGGCTACGCCGGCGCGAAGGCGGCTCAGCGCTACATCACCGGCTACGCCCAGGATGAGGCGAAGCGAGCCGGCCTGGACATCACCTTCACCACCGTGCTGCCGAGGTTCGCGCCGATGACCGGGGTGGGTCTGCCCGCCGTGCGGGCGTACGCGGCCCGCGCCGGCAAGTCGACCGAGGAGTTCGTCAACCGGATCGGGCCGCCGTTGACCCCGCAGATCGCCGGTGCCGCGCTGCTGGACCTGGTCCGGGCGGACGCCGCGGCGGTCGCGCCGGGCTACGAGCTCACCGGGGCGGGGCTGAAGAAACTGTCCTGACCCCGTACCGACAGTGATGCCCCGCGGGTAGCGCGCTACCCGCGGGGCATGTCGTGTCACCCCGGTCGGTGCCGGCGGTCAGGAGGCCGTCAGCCAGTCGGCGAGCCGTTCACCGATCATGATCGAGGTCAGGTTGGTGTTGCAGTTGACGATCGACGGCATGACCGAGGCGTCGCCCACGTACAGGTTCTCCGTGCCGTGTACCCGCAGTCGTTCGTCGACGACCGCGTCGGCGTCGTCGGCGGTACCCATCCGGGTGGTGCCGACCGGGTGGTAGCCGCTGTCCAGGCTGAGCCGGACGTAGTGGCCGAGGATGTCGTCGTCGGAGACCATCTCCTCGCCCAGGACGACGAACCGGTCGCCGCGGTCGACGATGCCCGGGGTCTGCATCAGCTGCCAGCAGGTGCGGACCGCGTCGACCAGGATCTTGATGTCTTGTTCGGTGGCGAGGAAGTTCAGGTCGATGTCCGGCGGTGACGTCGGGTCGGCCGAGGCGAGCACCAGGCGTCCCCTCGACTGCGGCCGCTGGTGCACCACCATCACCCCGAAGATCGTCTTCGCCGCGGCGAGCATCTGCAGCTCGGGGAAGAGCGTCAGATCGAAGTGATTGATCATGTAGTACTGCAGGTCGTTGAACTCGTCCGAGCCCGGTGCGGTGGTGCGCACCATGGTCTGCAGGAAGGCGTCCTGCGGGTCGAACGTGCCCTCCTTCGGCACCATGAACGCGCCGGTGCGCGGGTGGTCGATCAGGGTGCCGCCGACCCCGGGACGGTCGAGGAGCACGTCGATGCCGAGCCGGCGCAGATCGCCGGCCGGACCGATGCCCGAGCGCATCAGGATCGCCGGCGAGTTGACCGCTCCGGCGGCCAGCACGACGTTGCGGGCATGGATCTCCTCGGTGCCACCGGCCGGGTTGGTGACCTCCACGCCGTGCGCCCGGGTCCCGGTGAACAGCACCCGGTTGACCTGCGCGCCGGAGTAGATGGTCAGATTCGCCCGGCCGCGGGCCATGCCCAGGTAGCCCATCGCGGTGGAGAACCGGGTACGGGTGTCGTTGCGGTTCGACGGGATGGGACCGACCCCGGTGGCCTCGGGGTGGTTGTGGTCCTCCACGTCGGGGAAGCCGGCCTTGAGAGCGGCTTCGTGGAAGACATGCTGCACCGGGGCCAGCTCGTCGGGCCGCCACCGGCGGATCGGGATCGGACCGCCCTGACCGTGGTACTCATTGTCGAAGTCCAGGTCATTCTCGAGTCGCTTGTAGTACGGCAGGACCTCGTTCCAGGCCCACGCCGGATTGCCCATCGACGCCCATTCGTCGAAGTTGTTCGGCGTGCCACGCAGGGCGATGGTCGCGCCGACCGCAGACGATCCACCGGTCAGTTTCCCGCGCGGGAAGATGATGCGCCGGCGGTCGGTGATTTCGGCCTTGAAGTGCCAGTCGTACGTGGACATCGACATGGCGCTGCCGTCGAGGATCTCGTCCGGCGTCTCGGCGACGGTGGCGTAGTCCGGACCCGCCTCCAGCAGCAGTACCCTGCGCTGCGGGTCCTCGCTCAGGCGGGCGGCGAGTGCGGCTCCGGCGGACCCGGCTCCGACCACCAGATAATCAAATTCGTTCATCAGCGGCGTCCTTCGGCAGTGTCGAGTTGGCGATCCTGGGCGTTTCCTCGCAGGAGTGGATGCGCATCCATCACAAGACCTTCACGTCTCCCGATGAGCATCACATTTGCCAATTCGCGGTGCTTCTCCGCCGTTGCTCAGGGTGTTACTTCTCCGGTATTGCTCAGGGCGCTGTCTTTCTGGCTCGCCGACGCCGACGCAGGTGCCGACGCCGACGCCGGCCGTGGCGGTCGGCGTCGGCGGGCCCGGGCCAGCGAGATCATGGTGGCTTCGTGTTTGTCTCCGGCGCCCACCATCAACGAGCGCAACTGGGTCTCGAAGCACAGGTCGGCGTCGTACGGGTCGATCAGGTAGCCGCCGAGTTCGAGGGCGACCAGACCGTGCAACGCGATCCACATGGTCTGCCCGACGAGCAGCGGATCGGCCGGCCGGAACCGGCCCTGCTCGGTGGCCCGGGACACGGCGTCGACCAGCGGCTCCAGGGTGTACCGGCCGTGCTGGCGGTCACCTTCGCCGAGAGCGAACCCGCCGAGCGCCGAACTGCCGAACATGACCAGGTAGAGCTGGGGGTGGTCGAGGGCGTTGGCGCGGTACGCGTACCCGAGCGCCATCACGTCGGCCACGGCGTCGTTGGTGGCCCGGACGGTCGCCATCCGCCGGTGCAGCCGGGCGAAGCCCTCGTGCACCATCGCTCGGACCAGGTTGTCCATTCCGCCGTAGTAGGTGTAGACGACGGTGGTCGACGTGCCGACCTCGGCGGCCAGCCGGCGGGTGGTCAGCGCGGCCGTGCCGCCCTCGGCCAGCAGCCGCGCGGCTGCTTCGAGCAGGGCGGCGGCCAGCTGCGGATCGACCCGGCGCGGACTCACATTGACATGATCTCACGCCCGGCGTACTGTCAAAACATAACGTTGTTACGTAACCGCGAAACGTAACGAAGGTACGTAACGATGCCGTCCAGGTCGCGTACGACCGGTGGAGGCCCCGATGAGCGTCGTCACCCACTCACCCCTGACCCCCGCGACCGTCCGCCGGGACAACCGGCGCCCGGTCACTCACGAGACGACCGGCACCGACCTGGTCGTCACCGGCCGGCTGCCCGCCGAGCTCGACGGCTGCCTGGTCCGGATCGGCCCCAACCCGACCCGGCCCGACCCTCGGGCCCACCCGCTGGTCGGCGACGGCATGGTGCACGGCGTGCGACTGCGGCACGGCCGGGCGCTGTGGTACCGCAACCGGTGGGTACGCAGCGACAGCGTCGCCCGTACCCGCGGTGAACTCCCCATCCCCGGCCCCCGGCACGGGCTGAGCGACAACGCCAACGCCAACGTGATCCGGCACGCCGGCCGCACCCTCGCGCTCGGCGAAGCCGGCGTCCTGCCGATCGAGCTCGACGGCGAGCTCGACTCGGTGGCCCGGATGGACTTCGACGCGACCCTGCCGCACGGCTTCACCGCGCACGCCGAGACCGACCCGGTCACCGGGGAGCTGTTCGCCGTCGCCTACTACCACGACCTGCCCTACGTCGAACACCTGGTCGTCGGCGTGGACGGCCGGGTGCGGCACAGCACCCGCATCGAGGTGGCCGGCACTCCGCTGATGCACTCGGTGGCCCTGACCGACCGGCACACCGTGCTGTTCGACCTGCCGGTCGCCTTCGACCCGGCTCTGGCCCACGCCGGATCCCGGTTCCCGTACGCCTGGTCCGCTGGTCGGCCGGCCCGGATCGGCCTGCTGCCCCGGGCCGCCGCTGGGTCGGCCGTGCGCTGGTTCGAGGTCGATCCGTGCTACGTCTTTCACCCGGTGAACGCTTATGAGACCGCCGACCGGTGCGTGATCGACGTCGTACGGCACGAGCGGGTCTTCGACCGGGACCGCCGGACACCCGGTGAGTGCGCCCCGGCGCTGTGGCGCTGGACCCTCGACCTGACCGGCGGGTCCGTCGCGGCCGTACAGCTCGACGACATTCCGCAGGAGTTCCCGCGCATCGACGACCGGCGCAAGACGACCCCCTACCGGTACGCGTACACGGTGGCGATGCAGGACGGTACCGGCACGCTGGGCGGCTCGGCGCTGCTGCGGCACGATCTGGACGGCCGGGACGTGGCGGTGCACGACTTCGGGCCGTACCGGGAGGCGGGGGAGGCCGTCTTCGTGCCGCGTGGCCCGGTCGGCGCAGAGGATGACGGCTGGCTGCTCACCTATGTGTACGACGCCCGGGTCGACCGCAGCAGCCTGGTGGTGCTCGACGCCGCCGACTTCACCGGTGAGCCGGTGGCCGTGGTGCACCTGCCGGTACGGGTGCCCAGCGGCTTCCACGCCAACTGGATCGCCGGCTGAACATGCCCAACTAGGCAATTTCCACTATCCACGACGTCATGTTGCCAGCTAGCTTCGCGACAGGATGTCATGCCTGGCTCACGGAAGGTATGCAAAATGGCCCATTCCGCTGCCCATCCCGCCCCCCATCCCGCTTCCTCCAGTTCCCCTGGCCTGGTGACCCGGCTCAACGGCGCACACCACAAGCTGGCCCTGAACGGTTTCCTCGTCGTCGTCCTCGCGCACTGGGCCGAACACCTGGTCCAGGCGTACCAGATCTGGGTGCTCGGCAGCCCCCGGCCGCAGGCCCGAGGCGTGCTCGGCCAGTGGTTCCCCTGGCTGGTCAGCTCCGAGTGGCTGCACTACGGGTACGCCATCGTGATGCTCGTCTTCCTGTTCCTGCTCCGCCCCGGGTTCACCGGACGGGCCCGGACCTGGTGGACCATCGCACTGGCCATCCAGTTCTGGCACCACATCGAACATCTGCTGCTGCTGATTCAGGCGCAGACCGGCACCATCTTCTTCGGCCAGCCGGTGGTGACCAGCGTGGTGCAGTTGATCGTGCCCCGGGTCGAGCTGCACCTGTTCTACAACTCGGTGGTTTTCATCCCGATGGTGATCGCGATGTACCTGCACCTGCGCCCGAACGAGCGGGAGCGGGAGCAGATGAGCTGCAGCTGTGCCGGCCACCGGTCGGAAGTCCGACCGCTCGCCTCCCATGCGGCCTGATCCCCGCCCAGGCGTACCAGCCGCTGCTCTCGGGCTGGCCGGCGTCGTCGCGGCAGCCGTTGCGGTGGCCGGCGTCGTCGCCGTGGTCGCCGCGGTGCTGCTGGCCACTCCCGGCAGCGCCCGTGCCGACGACGGCAGGCTGCTCCTGGCGGACCCGCCGGTCGACGCGGCGCTCAGCGTCGCGCCGACCGGCGTGACCCTGTCCTTCACCGACACCGTGCAGCCGGAACTGTCTCACGTCGAGGTGTTCGACGGCGCCGGCGACGAGGTCACCGACGGCGACTACCGGCAGGTCGCGCCGGACCGGGTGCACCAGCCGGTGCGGATCGGTGCCGACGGTGACTACACGGTCGCGTACCACGTGACCTTTCCCGATGGTTCGGACGTGACTGACGTCTACCGGTTCAGCGTTGGCACCGGCGTGCCGCCGGCCGCGCTGGACGCCGCGACCCGCGAGGCCCGTACCGACGCGGTGTCCGAGCACGCGCACGAGATCGACGGATTCAGCGCGACCCTGCTGGTCATCGACGGGCTGGTGCTGTTCGTGGTGATCGCGCTGTTGTGGCTGCGCCCGCGCGACGGCCGGCCGACGTCACTGCGCTACCGCGATCCTGACTGACCAATCAGCCAGCAGGCAGAGCGCGCTGTCCATCGCCGCGCCAGACCGACTGATCGGCGCCGGCGGGTTCGCCCGCCGGCGCCGATCAGTCGTTGGCCATTGTCAGGGGATAGGGAAGAACGCGCGGACGAACCGGTCCCAGTTGCGGTCACCAATCGTCGCCCGCATCCGGGTCAGCAGCCGGGCGGGTATCCCGAGTCGGTACCGGACGCGCGGGTTGGGGTGGGTGACCGCAGTCTCGATGACCTTGGCGACATGCTCGGCGCGGACCGCCATCTTGCCGCGCAGCGGCGGGTTGTCGCTGAGCCGGTACGCCTGGTGCCACTGCACGAAGTAGTCCCAGAAGTCCTTGTACAGCGCCGGGTTGCCGTGCGACTGCATGCCGAGGTCGGCGACGCTGTCCGGGACGAAACCGCCGAGGATCGGCGACGGCTCGATCAGCACCACCTTGATGTCGAACCGGGCCACCTCGTGCCGCAGCGAGTCGCCGATCGCCTCCAACGCGTGCTTGGTGGCCTGGTAGTAGCCCCGACCCGGCGTCGCGAACAGCCCGAAGATCGACGACATCAGCACCACCCGGCCACCGCCCTGCTCCCGCATCCCGGGCAGGACCATCTGGGTGAGCCGGCACAGACCGAAGACGTTCGTCTCGAACTGGGCCCGCACCTCGTCCATCGGAGTCTCCCCGATGGTGCCGTTGAGGCTGTACGCCGCGTTGTTGATCAACGTACCGACTGCGCCGTGCTCATCGGTGATCCGTTTGACCGCGGCGGCCATCGACTCCTCGTCGGTGACGTCGAGATGCATCACGGTTATGCCCTCGGCGGCCAGATCGGCCAGCGCGTCGACGTTGCGGCCGGTGGCGTAGACCGGCCAGCCGGCCCGGTGCAGGCGCAGTGCGGCCGCCTTGCCCGAGCCGGATGACATGCCGGTGCCCGACGACGCACCGGTCAACAGGATCGCGCGGGATCGTGTCACGACCGGACTCCTTTCCGACCGGAGGTCACTCGTCGCCCTGTCGGGCGATCCGGCTGCGGTCGGTCGACGTACCCAACCCGGTCGCGTCGACCAGCCGGTTGATGAAGGCGAACAAGCTGGCGCAGAAGACCGCCTCGAGCATCTCGGCGTCGCTCCAACCGGCGGCGGCGGCCCGTTCCCAGTCGGCGTCGGTGATCTTGTACGCGCCGGTGCTGACCTTCTCGACCAGCTTCATCAGCGGCCGGGTCCGCTCGTCAACCGGCAGCTCCTCCGCGGTCGAGGCGGTCGAGACGGCCTCGACCAGTTCCTCGCTGCCGCCGAACTCGCTGAGAAACCAGCTGTGCGTGCCCACACAGTATGGGCAGCCGTTCAGCTTGGACGTCCAGGCCGAGATCAACTCTTTGAGGTCGCGGGGCAGGGTGTCGCCCTTGAAGATCCCCCCGTAGCCAGCGACAACCACCTCGAGCAGCCGGGGATTGGTCGAGGTGAGCCGGAACATGTCCGGCACGAACGGCAGCCCGGTGACCGCCTTGATCTGCTCGTAGAGTTCGGCGGTGCGGCCTTCGGCGTGCTCCTCGTCAATCAGCGGGACCCGGATTCCCGGCTGCTTTGTCGTCGTTTCCATTGAGTGTTCTCCTCAGTGGGTGAGCGGGTGCCGGGCCTGCCCGTGCGTCAACTCTCCACACCAGACCCGAACCGGGGACGACACCTGCCGTGCCAGCCGTGACGGTGGCGCACGGCGGAGCAGGGCAGCGCCTGTGGCAACGGTCGACAGGCATTTTGGTCGCCTCATGATGGCACGTGTGGCAGGGCTCCGTGCTCTCCCAGATTGCCTAGTCGGGGAACCATTTTGAAGACCGGCGAAAGAGGAGCTGGATCTCCGATAGCTCTGGCTACGTGGCAGTATCAACCGATAGCCTGTCACCAATCAATTGGAACGGATGAGGTCATGATGCCGGGAAGTCTGATGCGTCCGGTGCTGAGCGGCCTGGGGCTGACTCAGATTCGCTACGTCTCCGCAGTGCCGCGAGGAAGGGCGAGTGGTCTCGTATCTCAGGTGTACCGACAGATGGAAGGCGACTTCGGGGTGCTCGCGCCGCCGGTGGCCCTGCATGCTGCGGCGCCCGAGATGCTCGCCGCGGCGTGGTTGGTGCTGCGCGAAACGTTGATCGTGCCCGGGCTGGCGTCCCGGGCGGCCAAGGAGGCGGTGGCCACCGCCGTTTCGGCCGGTAACGCCTGCCCGTACTGCGCGATGATCCACAACAGTGCGCTCACCGTGCTGGGTCCGCGCCGGCGCGACCAGCTCGCGACGGATGACCCGGAACTGGACGTCGTCGTCGAGTGGGTGATGTCGGTGGATAATCCGGGCAAGCCGATCAATCCCCAGATTCCGGCCGAGCAGTTCGCCGACCTGACCGGTGTGGCGGTGCTGTTGCACTACCTCAACCGGATGGTGAACGTGTTCCTCCGTGACGTACCGCTACCGCCCGGGGTGCCGGAGTTCACGCTGCCGCCGGTGCTTTGGATACTCGGTCGGCAGATGGCCGCGGCTGCCCGGCAGGCGCACCTACCCGGTGCCGCCCTCGGGCTGTTGCCCGCCGCCGATGTGCCCGCCGACCTGTCCTGGGCGGCCGGCAACGACACCGTGGCCCAGGCGTACGCGCGGGCCTGCGCCGCGATCGACGACGCCGGCGCCCGCGCGCTGCCGGCGAACATCCGCGCCCTGGTGTCGGACAACCTTGCCCGATGGCACGGCGGGCCACGCGGGATCAGCCGGGTCTGGGTCGAGGAGCTGATCGCTCCGTTGCCCGCCGGCCAGCGGCCCTTGGCCCGGTTGGCGCTGCTGGTCGCCTTCGCCTCCTACCAGGTGGACCCTGCCGTCATCGAGCGCTGCCGACAGGTCGGCACCAGCGACCGTACGTTGGTCGAACTCTCCTCATGGGCGGCGATGGCGGCGGCCCGCCGGGTGGGCAATTTGCTCCCGATGCGGGGGTAGGCGACATTCCGTTCGGACAGAAAGGGCATCGCCCAGTAATGCGGGTACCCGCTACGGATGGTGATCGACGCTCGGCCATTGATAGAGCAAGAACATCGAAATTTGGCCGCACTTATTGTCCTCGATTCATGGTAGGGTCTTAAGTCATCCAGACCGGTCAGGGCCTAGATGGTGGAGCGTTGTTCGACACTTCCTGCCTCCCGTGAGCCGTCGCGCAGCCAAGCAGCGTGTTGGTGATTACCCTCAGTGCATCACTGCCGTCACCCGCAGTCAGGGTGGTGGCGGCACGGTGGTGCGTCTGAACTGGGGCAACAGGTTTGTGTCGATGCTCCCGGAATCCGTAGTGGGTGACCAGCGCGCGAGCGCACTGTTCGAGAGGCGACCTCGTCGTCTACAGCCGAATGGAGTTGATCCGCAGTGCCTAACGCCGTCGAACGGGCTATTGCCATCATGTGGGACCGCTACCACGAGCCGCTCTCACTCGACGCTATGGCCGATTCTGCCTTTCTGAGTCGTTTCTACTTTTCTAGATTGTTTCGGTCCAAGACGGGCACGTCGCCCGGTCGCTTCCTGACAGCGATCCGGCTGTACAAGGCGAAACACCTGCTGCTGGAGACCGACATGAGCGTCACCGACATCGCCTACGCCGTCGGCTACAACAGTCTGGGCACCTTCATCAGTCGGTTCACCCGCAGCGTCGGCATCTCACCGGCACGCTACCGGTGGCTCGCCGAGCACGGCATCCCACAGCTGTCCCAGCCCCGGTCGGCCGGCAGCCGGCGAGCTGCCACGATCAGCGGAAAGGTCGTGCTGCCGCCGATCGACGTCCCAGTCAAGGTCTACGTCGGAGTGTTCGACAGCCCGATCGTGCAGGGGCTGCCCGCCGCCTGCGACATCCTCGAGGCGTCCGGCGACTACCTGCTCACCGACGTCCCGGAAGGCGAATGGTACCTGAGGGCAGCCGCGATCGCGCTGGACGACATCACCGCCCGCCCGTCGACCCGACGTCCGCTCGCGGTCGGCGCGCACGAGCCGCTGTCGGTGACGGTCGGCACCGATCTCACCGTCGACCTGGAGTTGCACGCCACCGGCGTCTTCGACCTGCCCATCCTGATCGCACTGCCCGAGCTCGACGGGCACGTGACCGGTTCCCGGAGCCGTCGGTCCCGCGGCCGTGACGAACGGCGCGTCGCCGGTCGGACCCGGGTGGTCGGCGCGATCCGATCGTGACCCGAGGGTCTGCCCTCGCCCGGCCGGTGGCGCACGCTGCCGGCCGGGCGACGTCGATACATGCGCTTCCGACTGCGGGGTCGAGGGATCCGCAGCGACGTCTTCCGCCGGCGCTTCTGAAGACGGGATGCCGCAGGCGCATCAGAATGCACCTGCGGCATCAAGCTCAACGAGTACCCCCGACCCGGTGCGGTGACACTGCGTTCACCTGTCGAGGCAACGGCCCTGGCGGTGGTGTCAGCGGCCAGGGACCTTGGCCAGCGACGTCGGGCGGTGACGTCAGCGGACGGGGACGACGAACGGTCCCCAGGTGAACGCCGCGAGCCACGGTGCCGGGTCCGCGCTCCAGCGCAGCGCGCGGATCCGTTCCTCCGTCAACCGGCCGGACATCGCCTGGTAGACGTCGTGCCAGGAGCCGGCGACGGTGGCTGCCGGCGCACCCTCGCCGATCGGCCACTGGCCGAGGTCGGTCTCCACCCGCAGCGCCGGCAGGCTGCGGTTGCGGGTCGACAGCGAAAGTCCTTTCGCCAGGATGCCCATCGCTATCGGCAGCGCCGGGTGCTGCGGTGCCGGCGGATCCACCCCGAGCGCCTGACGCAGATCCAGCTCATGGGTGAACGCGTCCATCACGAGGATGCCCCGCCGGACGGAGAACGGCTCGCCGAGGAACTGCTCGACCGGCCCGCTCAACCGCGTCCAGTCGTCGAGGAGCTCGCCGATCCCACCGGCCGGCAGCGGTGCGGTCGCGCGGTCCGCCGGCAGCAGCGAGAACTGGATGCCGGCCGCCGGCCCGCCGCCGGTGCCTTCCGCCGCTGCCTCACCCGAGGTGATCCGCTCATGCACCCGGGCACAGACCTGGACCAGGTGGCTGGCCAGGTCCGCGATGCTCCAGTCCGGACAGCCGGGTACGGCCGCGGCCAGGTCCGGCGAACCGGCGGTGAGTAGCTCGGCAACGTTCCGGCGGACCTGCCGGTACCCGGCCGCAGCCGGTCCGGCCGGGGTCGGTCCGGCGGGTTCCGGTCCGGCGCCCGAGGAATCCGACTCGGCGCGGACGGAGTCGCTTACGGACATGCTTGCCTCCCTGGTACGGCCGTGTCGCCACGGCGGATCACTGTCGGTCGGGCAATGGCTGTCCGGCCGGGTCGGTCGACGCCCGCCCGGCCTGCCCGGCGGAGAGCCGCCCAATCCGGTGCAGCCAACGCACCGTGTCGGCGACCGTCCGGTCGAACGGGCGGGCGGGCGGTCCGATCAACGGCGCGTCCTGCGGCGGGTGGGCCGCGCAGGCGCAGACGTAGCAGGCGCCGTACTCGGCCGGGATGTGCCACGGCCAGACCCGCTGCACCAGGTCGGTGAGCCGGGCGAACGGCAACATCGCCCGGGCCGGCAGGAACACCGTCGGCAGCCGTCGCCCGGTCACCGCGCGGACGGTGGCCACGTAGTCGCGTGTGCTGACGTACCGTCCCGGCCCGAAGTGCCGGTCCAGGCCGTCGCTCGGCGCGGTGAGCAGCGCCGCGTGCAGGGCGGCGGTGTCGCGGACGTCGCCGACCGGGAAACCGCCGGTCGGCCAGACCGGCATCATGCCGCGCAGCACGTACCGCAGTCGGGCGGTCTGGTCACCGATCTTCGGGTCGTCCGGACCGAGCAGCGCCGGCGGGTAACTGATCACCACCGGCGCGCCCTGCTCCTGGTGCCGACGGGCGATGCGTTCCGCCGCCGCCTTGCTGGCCAGGTACGTCTCGGTGGCGGTGCCGACCGGCGAGCGTGGGCCGAGCGGCGAGCGCGCGCCGAGCGGCGAACCGCCTGCCGGCAGCAGTGCACCCACTGTGGACACGTACACTGTACGGGCCACCCCCAGGTCACGCGCCGCCGCCAGCACCAGCTCGGTGCCGCGTTCGTTGGTCCGCCGGGTCGCGGCGTGCCGCCGGCTGTCGAACGAGTAGACCGATGCGGCGTGCACCACCGCGTCGGTGCCCCGGACCGCCCGGTCGACCGCAGCCGGGTCGGTGATGTCACCAACAACCACGTCGACCGCAGTGTCGGGCACTCCCAGCGGTGCCACCGCTCGGGCCACCCCGGCGGCGTCGCGGGCCAGTACCCGGACCCGGTGGCCGGCGGCCAGCGTGGCCGCGACCGTGTGCGAGCCGACGAATCCGGTCCCGCCGGTCACCAGGACCAACATCGTCTCCTCCATTTCTGGAATCCACCCATGCGCCACGGTCGGATATCGTGCGCCGACCGGGCCGATAGCGGCGCTTGAGCAAAACAAATCTCCCGTACCGGCGTGGAGTGCCAGTACAGGTCGTCGCTCGGTGTGTCGTACGACAATTTCGTTGGTGTCGGTCCGATCCGATCGTGCCCCTTCGAGTGGCGGTGGTCTTCTCTCATAGTGCCGTTGTTGGCGCTATTCAGCCGCAGGTCACAGGGCAATCGGGAAGTGGCGGCCACACTGTCACGCCGGGACGATCAATGATGATGCTTGTCTGATCTGGATGAATGGGAGCGATAGGTGACCGGAATCATCCGAGGACTCCGGCGACGAGTCCTGACCCCTGACATTTCGCAGACCCGGGTATCCGTTCGCGGCTTCCACGACAAAGGGCCGGAAGCAGTTGAGGTCCTGGAATCCGTCGGTGCCGCGTTCCTCGCCGGGCTCTCCTCGGCCGCCGGCGCCCGGCGGGTCACCGACGTCGACGCCGACCTCGCTCCGCTGCCGACCCGCTTCCAGGGGTTCGCCTACGAGGGCGCGGCGATGGGCTTCGCCCTGGTCGACGCGATCACCCCGGGAGAACCCCGGCGCAGCGCCGAGTTCCTCGCCGGGACCGGCGACCGGCACGTCTACATGGCGTACGTCGGCATCGGCTGGGCGATGGCCCGGCTGCCCCGGTTCCTCTGGGGCCGGGCCAGCGCCGCCGCCACCGACCCGTTGCTGCGCTGGCTGGTGCTCGACGGGTACGGCTTTCACCAGGCGTACTTCCACACCGCCGAGTACGTCGTGAACCGGCGGACGGTACGCGGCTTCCCCTGGCCGGCGGAAGGCCCGACGTGGTACGCCGACCGCGTCGTGGACCAGGGCATCGGCCGGGCCATCTGGTTCGTCGCCGGCTCCGACCCGGCGCGCGCCGCGGATCTGATCGACGCGTTCCCGGTCGCCCGGCACCAGGACCTGTACAGCGGTGCCGGCCTGGCCGCTACGTACGCCGGTGGCGCCACCGAGGAGGAGCTCGTCCTCTTCCTGCGCCGCTCCGGTGACCATGCCCCGTTCGTCGCCCAGGCCAGCGCGTTCGCGGCCCAGGCCCGGATCCGCGCCGGGCTGCTGACGCCGCATACCGAGCTGGCCACCGAGGTGTTCTGCCGCACCGGCGCGGCCGAGGCGGCCAAGATCACCGACGAGGAGATCCCGCCCGTCACGGCGGAGCCCGACCTGCCGGCGTACGAGATCTGGCGGTGTGCGATCGCCGCACGGTTCCGCGCCGACGTCGGAGCGCAGCCGTGACCGCGCTCGCCGACCAGCCCAGCCGGCTGCGTCCCCCCGGGCCGTCACCCTGGTCGGCACCGGCCCTGCTGGCCCGGATGGCCCGCAACCGGCTGGATGTGATGCGGTCGGTGTCGGCCCGCTACGGCGACGCCGTCCGGCTGCCGCTGGGGCCGAAGACCCTGTACTTTTTCAACCACCCCGACCACGCCAAGCACGTGCTCGCCGAGAACCCGGGCAACTACCACAAGGGGATCGGGCTGGTCCACGCCCGCCGTACCCTCGGCGATGGCCTGCTCACCAGCGAGGGTGAGCTGTGGCGCAAACAGCGTAAGACGATCCAGCCGGTGTTCCAGGCCCGGCGCATCGCCCGGCAGGCCGGCGCGATCGCCGAGGAGGCGGTCGGTCTGGCCGACCGGCTGCACACCATGGTCGGCCGCGACGAACCGGTCGACATCCGGCACGAGATGACCGATCTGACCCTCGGGGTGCTGGGCCGGACCCTGCTTGACACCGACCTGGGTGAGTTCGGCGGCATCGGCGACGCGTTCGAAGCCGTCCAGGACCAGGCCATCTTCGAGATGATGTCGCTGGGCGCGGTGCCGACCTGGGTGCCGTTGCCCCGGCAGCGGCGGTTTCGCCGGGCCCGCGCCGAGCTGCAGGACGTCGTCGACCAGCTGGTCGCCCGGCGCCGGGCTGCCGGCGGCATCGCCGAACGCGACGACGTGGTGTCCCGGCTGATCGGATCGACCAGCGAGGAGACCGATCCGCAGGTCGCCCGGCAGCGGATGCGCGACGAGCTGGTGACCCTGCTGCTGGCCGGCCACGAGACCACCGCCAGTACCCTGACCTGGGCGTTCCATCTGCTCGACCGGCACCACGACGTCTGGGAGCGGGTGCACGCCGAAGCGGTCGAGGTGCTCGGCGACCGGACACCGGTCTACGAGGACCTGCACCGGCTGCGGTACACCGCGATGGTCGTCGACGAGGTGATGCGGCTCTACCCACCGGTCTGGCTGCTGCCCCGGATCGCCCAGGGCGACGACGTGGTCGGCGGCTACCACGTGCCGGCCGGCGCTGACCTGGTGCTCTGCCCGTACACCCTGCACCGGCATCCGGAGTTCTGGGCGCATCCGGACCGGTTCGACCCGGACCGGTTCGATCCCGACCGCAGCACCGACCGGCCCCGGTACGCGTACATCCCATTCGGGGCTGGTCCGCGCTTCTGCGTCGGTAACAACCTGGGGCTGATGGAGGCGGTGTTCGTGATCGCCTGCGTGGCGCGCCGGCTGCGGATGTCGGTGCAGCCCGGTTACCGTCTGGTCCCCGAACCGATGCTGACCCTGCGGGTCCGGGGCGGCCTGCCGATGCGGGTCCACGAGGCCTGACCGGTCCGCCCACCTGACGTAGCCGGCGCTCGCAGATGCGAGCGCCGGCTACGTCGTGTCCGGCCGGCGGCGGGGCACCGGATCTTTGGTGCGGACCAGGGCCGCAACGAAGGACCGGGCCGCATCGAAGGACCGGGCCGCATCGAAGGACCGGGCCGCATCGAAGGACCGGGCGGTCCCGCTCTGCGCGGGACCGCCCGGTCGGGGTGGCGGGTCGGGTCAGCCTCGGCCGGCGACCTCGACAAACCGGCCACCGTGGAACAGCAGCGCGTCGTGGCCGTCACCGCGGCCGGTGCCCAGCACCGAGCCGAGGAAGATGGAGTGGTCGCCGCCGTCGTAGACGGCGGCCAGCTTGCACTCCACCCAGGCCAGGCTGCCGGAGATGATCGGGGCGCCGGTGTGCCGCCCCGCCCAGTGGTCGACCGTCTCGAACTCCCGCTCGTCACGCGGCCGCGACGAGCTGGCGAAGTAGCGGGCCAGTCCTTCCTGGTCGGCGCCGAGGATCGACACCGCGAAGGCGCCCTGGGCCAGGACCGTCGCGTGCAGCACTGCGGTGCGCTTGACACACACCAGGACCAACGCCGGTTCCAGCGACACCGAGGTGAACGCGTTCGCGGTCATCCCGTGCGGCAGGTCGGTCCCGGACGTCACCAGGGTGACGCCGGTGGCGAACATGCCCATCACGGTGCGCAGCTCGGCGTGGTTATCCCGGCCCGTACCGTTGGAACCGGCCGCCCGGCCCGTACCAGCCGGTATGACGCCCGGCGCGGTCTGCTTGTCGGTAGCCACGGTCAGCCCTCCCTGACGTCTTCGAGCACCCGGCGCTGCCCGTTGCCGTTGCCGTTGCCGCCGGTGACGGCGTAGTGCGACAGCGCGATCCGCAGCGGATCCGGCACCCGGGCCGGGCGGGTGTCGGTGTTCGGCCCGCGCATGCACGCGATCCGCTGCCGGCCGCGGGCGACCAGCTCCTCGAAGCCGTCGCGCAGCCGGACGTAGTCGAACGCGAAGCCGATCTGGGTCTGGGTCAGGTCCTCCAACCGCATCCGGATCGACAGCTCGTCGAAGGCGCTGATCTCGGCGAAGAACTCACACTCGCACTTGAGGGTGAACAGCTTGAGATCGTCGCGGATGTCGGCCAGCACCTCCGGCGCGCGGTCCCGGAGGAACATCTCCCGGCACCGGCCCTGCCAGCGCAGATAGTTGACGTAGTAGACGTTGCCCACCAGGTTGGTCTCCTCGAAACCCACCAGGTGCCGGTACTCGTAGTAGGACTCCATGACTCACCTGCCTCCGTCGGCGGACATCGCGAAGACCACCGGGTCGTCGACGCCTTGCAGCGCGGTGGTGAAGGTGGCGATCCGGGTGGTTCCGGATCGCAACGCCACCCAGCCGGCCGGTGCGTTCGGTTCGGCGGCCAGGTCGACCCGCGCGTGGCCGTTCTTGCGCAGACACTCGACGGCGCCCCACACCCGGGTCGCCGACACCGACAACTCCTCGCCGTGTTCCCGGGCGACCAGCCTGGCCAGCGCCAGGTTCTCCGCGCCGAGCAGATCGGCCCACTCCTCGTCGGAGCGGCCGGCGGCCACCTCGACGTCGCAGCCGACCGCCGCCGGTCCGGTGACCGCCACGGTCACCCCGGCGCCGTGCGACGCTGAGATCTGCGGCCCTCCGGTGACCTCCGGTTTGCCGTCCGGCCGGTAGCGCACCTGCGCGTCGCCGCCCAGCGCCCAGCTGACCGCCTTGCGGGTCTGCTCCCGCCGGTCGGCCACCTCGGTCGCCTGCGGGTCGTCCGGGCGGACCACCACCCGCAGGTCGGTGGGCAGGAACGCGCCGACCCGTCGCTCCAGGTAGGGACCGACCAGTGCCGGGAGCCACGGACCGGAACCGTCCAGTTTGCGTACGGCGTGCAGCCGCAACCCCACCCACCGCTCGACGAGGTTGCCGTCCGGGTCACAGACGTCCACGTCGTACAGGTAGGTGTCGCCCTCCCGGGATCGCTCCAACGCGTGGATGGTGACGCTGTCCAGGGTGGCGGCGACCTTCGCGTCGGCCAGGTGCAGCCGTTCGATCGCCCCCGGCAGCAGCGTGGCGTCCGGTACGCAGCACTGCAGGGCGTGCATCACCGTGTCCCGGGTGCCGGGGTCGCCGAGCACCAGCTCGCCCGGCCGGAACCGGGCGAACCATGGCGCCACCGACCGGTTCGACACCCGCGCCACGCAGCTGGTGGCGGCCAGATCCAGATAGCCCTGCAGCCGCTGGAACCGCGACCCCTGGAACAGCACCGGCCCGTACAGCTCGCTGGCCGGGTCGATGGGCAGCAGCTCGGTGGCCGCGGTAGCCGGCCGTACCTCGGGTCGGGCCGGCAGGTCGTAGCGCAGCCTGGCCCGGAAGTGGTCGGCCGCGAACCCGGTGTCGCTGCTGCGGACCACCGCGTCGACGGCGCCGTCCGGCGCGGCGAGCACCGCGATCCGGATGGTGTTGCTGCCGTCCGGCGGTACCACGATCGGCCGGAGCAGTTCGACGTTCTCCAGCACCGGCGTCTCGATCCGCCCGGTCAGCGCCCGCGCCGCCTGGGCCATCGCCTCCATGCCGAGCACCGCCGGCAGCAGCAGGTCCCCGTCGAGCAGGTGGTCCGGCAGGTAGAGGTCGTCGTCGGCGGTCAGGTCGGCGTCGACGATGAGCTCGACGCCCGGGTAGTGCACCTGGGGCCGGTCGACGAAGCGCAGCAGCGGCAGCTCCCGCCGCTCCATGGTGACCGTCGGCAGCCCGTCGGAGCGGCTCATCACCACCATCGCCTGCGGCGCGGACGGGCTGGCCAGCACCTCCTTGAGGATCGCGATGCCGTCCTCGACCGGGATCGGGGAGATGCCGTCGCGGGTCAGCGACTCCAGCACCCCGAGCCGTTCACCCATCCCGGCACCCGACCACACCGACCACTCCAGGGCGAGGCAGCGGATGTGCGGGTGGTCCTCGCCGACCTTGCGGGTCAGGTCGGTCATCCAGTCGTTGGCGGTGGCGTAGTGCGCCTCGCCGCGCAGCCCGGCCCGGCCGATGATGCTGCCGAAGGTGATCAGCAGCCGCAGCGCCTGCGGGTCGGTCGCGGCGAGCACCGCGTCCAGGCCGTCGATCTTCGGAGCCAGGGTACGGCGGAAAGCGGCCTCGTCGAGCGCGGCCACCGGTGTCGGTTCGTTGCGTCCGGCGCCGTGCAGCACCCCGGTGACCTGGCCGAGCGCCTGCTCGACGGCGTTCACCGCCGCCTTCACCTGGTCCACTGCGGTGATGTCGGCCCGGGCGTAGTGGAACCGGACACCGGCGGCCCGCAACCGGTCCAGGTTGGCGGCCAGTTCGGCGTCGTCGGCCGGGTCGGAGCGGCCGAGCAGACCGACGGCGGTGCCGGTGTCCCGGCCCAGCGCCAAGGCGCACTCGGCGGTGATGCCCTTGCCGCCGCCGGTGACCAGCAGTACGTCGTCCGGGCCGATCCCGGCACCGCCGTTGGGTGGCAGCTGGATCGGCCGCAGCACCGGCTCGTACCGCTCACCGGCGGCGTCGTAGTGCACCTCGCTGAACCCGGTCGTCGCACCGACGTCGGCGACGAGCCGGCGCACCACCTCGTCGAGTCCCTCGTCGCGGGCCGCCGGGTACTCCGGCAACGGCAGCAGCACCACCGTGGTGTCGATCTCCGGATGCTCCTGGTGCAGCGTCTTGGCCAGACCGGCGGCGGACCGCCGGTCACCGACCGCGACGAACCGGACCGGCCCACCGGCGGAGAGCGCCGCGCGGGCGGCCCGCAGCAGCACCGGGACGTGCTCCGGCTGACCGTCGCGGGGCAGACAGAGCAGCACCCCGTCGCCCACTCCGGCCGTCCGTAGCGCCGCCGCCAGCGGCTCGGCGAACGGGTTGTGGCCGGCGGTGAAGACCTGCCAGTCACCGTCGACACCCGACCCGGCGAACGGGGCGATCCCGGTCGGCACCAGGTCCACGGCGAATGCCCGGACCCAGGGGGCCACTCCGGCGACGACCGGCTCCGCGTCGTCGTCGGCCGGTGCGGCACCGGCGGCGTCGTCGAGGATCTGCGCGATCTCGGCCACCGTCGCGGTGGCGTAGCTGGAGGTCAGCGTCGGCGCCGGTACGTCGAGCTCGCGGGCCGCCTGGTTGACGATCTGGCCCACGGTGATTGAGCTCAGATGCAGTTCGTCGAGGGGCCGGCTGTCCGGGCGTACCGCCTCCAGCGGCAGCTCGGCCCGTTCGGCGGCGAGCCGACGGAGCACCTCGAGACTGTCCGCACCGGAGCGCACCGCCGCCTGGTCCCGGGAGCCGTTCGCGGATCCCGGGGCGTGATCGGTCGGCTGGGCTCCGGCCTGCCGGGCGACGGCGAAGTCGCCGGCCGGGGCCGACTCGGCCGGGCTGGCGAGGAAGCGCAGCGGCCGACCGGGTTCCAGCGGCCGGGTGAACCGGTCCTGAAACAACGCATCGTGGTCGATCGCAGCGCCCAGCGCGTACGCGGCCCCGACGGCGTTGAGCAGCCCGGACAGCGACAGGCTGTCGGTCTCCAGCGAGATCGTCGGCACGTCCGGGGCGATTTCGCCCGCCAGGCCCCGCAGGATCCGGCCCGGGCCGACCTCCAGCAGCAGGTCACTGGTTTCGGCCAGCCGGCCCACCGCCTGGGTGAACCGCACCGGGTCGAGCACCTGCCGACGCAGCAGGTCGACGACGTCGGTGTCGGCCGGCAGCGGCTCACCGGTGACGGTGGAGACCATCGACCTGGCCAGCGGGGTGAACGACTGACCGGCCAGGTGTTCACCGAACGCCACCGCGGCCGGGGCGACCGCCTCGGAGTGGAAGGCGTGTGACACGGCGATCCGGGTCCAGAACAAGCCCTGCCGTTCGGCTCGGGCACCGACCTGCTCGACTGCGACGACCGGGCCGGAGACCACGGTCTGCTGCGGACTGTTGTAGCCGGCGATCACCGCCGCCGTACCGGACAGCAGCGGCTGCACCACCTCGGGTGCCGCGGAGATGCTGGCCATGGTGCCGTCACCGGCGCTGGCGTCGGCCATGATCCGGCCCCGGGCGGCGGCCGTGGCCAGCAGCGTCGGCTCGTCCATCGCCCCGGCCCAGTGCAGCGCGGTAAGTTCACCGAGGCTGTGCCCGGCGGCACCGGTAGCCTCGATGCCCACCATGGACAGCACCCGCAGACCGGCGACCGATCCGGTGACGATCCGTGGCTGGGCGACCGCCGTGGCCACCAGGTCGGTGCCGGCCGGCGGCTGGTAGGCCCGGTACAGCGCGTCGACGTCGGCGAACCGGCGACGCAGTGCGCCACCGTCGGCCCGCCGGCCGGCACCCTGCCCGGGGAACAGGTACCCGATGCGCGGGTTGCCGCCGGCGGCGCCGAGGAACACGCCGTCGGTGGCGTCGATCACCGTACGTTCGCCGGCGGCGACCGCCTCTGCCAGCCGGCTGAGCCGGGCGGCGGCCTGCTCCGGGGAGCCGGCGACCACCGCGGCCCGGACCGGCTGGCCGGCCAGCTGCCCGGCCAGTGCGGCGGCCAGGTCGCCGAGCTCGGCGTAGGACAGCCGGGCAACCCACGGGGCCAGCCCGGCGAGCCGTTCGCCGAGCTCCTGTGGGCTCCGGGCGTCGAACAGCAGCAGTTCGGTGTCCTGCCGGGACCGCACCAGCGCCGTCGTCGCGGTGCCGACCCGGGTCCGCCGACTGGTCTCAGCGGTCTCCACCACCACGTGGGCGTTGATCCCGCCGAAGCCCATCGACGACACCGCGGCCCGGATCGGCTTGTCCGCCGGCCACAGCTCGGCGCTGTCCGGCACCCGTAGCGCGGGCTGCTCGACGTCGAGTTCCGGGTGGGTCTCGACGTGCCCGGTGGCCGGCGGGATCACCTGCTGGCGGACCGCCAGGATCGCCTTGAGCAGGCCGGCCACCCCGGCGGCGGCCTTGGTGTGGCCGAAGTTGCCCTTGACCGTACTGATCGCGGCCGGCTCGGCCTCCGGCGCCGCCTCCCGGCGGGCCTCGGTGAACGCGCGCAGCTCGGTGGCGTCGCCGACGGCGGTCCCGGTGCCGTGCCCCTCCAGGTAGGCGACCGTGTCGATGCCGAAGCCGGCCCGCTGGTACGCCCGCCGGATGGCCAGCCGGTGGCCGCTGGCCTCCGGCCGGGTGATGCCGCCCTTGCCGTCGGAGGAGTAGCCCCAGCCGGCGATGACCGCGTGCCGACGCAGGCCCCGGGCGATGGCGTCCTCGTCGCGCATCAGCACCAGCATGCCGCAGCCCTCACCGGGCCAGAAGCCGTTGGAGTTACGGTCGTACACCCGCATCTCGGCGGTGGCCAGCGCACCGGTCTTGGCGAAGCCGATCACCTCGAACGGGTCGATGCTCAGGTCCACCCCGCCGGCGACCGCCGCGTCCAGTTCGCCGTTGCTCAGCGCGTTGCAGGCGGTGGCCACCGACAGCAGCGACGACGAGCAGGCACCGTCGACGGTGTACCCGCCGCCCTTGAAGTCGAAGTGGTTGCAGATCCGCCCGGCGATGGTGTTGGCCAGTCCACCGGCGAGGGTGTCCTCGTCGATCGGTGGGAACGGTGCCTTGTAGCGCGGCTCCAGATCGTCCAGGAAGGCGGTCACCGCCGTGTCGTCCCAGCCCTGCTCGCGCAGGGCCGCGCCGACCGTGCGTCGCACGTACGGCCAGCGCAGCCGCAGCAGATTCGCCCGGCTGAACTCGCCGGTCAGGGTGTTGCCGATGACCACGCCGGTGCTGGCCGCCGGCAGGCCCTCACCGTCGGCGAAGCCGGCGTCGGCCAGCGCCCGGGCGACGGTGTCCAGGGCCAGCCAGTGGGTCATGTCGGTGGACCGGAACGTGCTTCCGGCGATCCGGTACTTGACCCGGTCGAACTCGAACCCCTCCAGCACCGCCGCCTTGGCCGAGTAGAACCGGTCCGGCGCGGCCGGGTCGGGGGAGTAGTAGTCCTCGTGGTTCATCCGCTCGTCCGGCAGCCGGCGGAAGGCCCGGCGGCCGGTGAGTACGTTCTCCCACAGTTGGTTGGGGGAGTCGGCGTCGGGATACCGGCAGGCGATCCCGACCACCGCGATACGGTCACTCATCAGATACCTTTCCTCACGCTGTCGCGCCGGCCACCGGCGCGGGGGCGGGTGCCACCGCCGCCTGCTGCTGGGCGCGCTTGCGCAGGTGAACCATCCACCAGTAGATGCCGCGGGCGCCGCAGACCACGACGACGGCGAAGAACAGCGTGTAGACGACGTTGAACAGCATCAGTACGCCGTAGACCATGGCCACCGACGACCCGAACATGAACTGGTGGATCGGCTTGACCGGGGTGGTCCCCGGGTCGGTGATCATGTAGTTGGTGAACAGTACGAACGCCACCCCGGCCATCACGCCGAGCGCCGAGAACAGCGCCACGTCCCAGATCCAGTGCCGCAGCAGCGCCTGGATGGCGAAGCCGCCCAGCCAGCCGACGATCAACGCCACCTTGCGGGTCAGCATGGCGTTGATCACCGTGCCGGCGGTGACGATGATGATCGGGATCATGATCCGGAAGAAGGTGTTGGCGCCCTCGGTGAACTGGTACGGCGGGGCGATCGAGATCCACGAGCCGAAGCAGACCAGGGCAACGGTGATGCCCAGGTTGGACGGGTTCATGTAGTGCCGCATCCGGCCGTACACCGGGGCCTGGAAGACGTACTTGCCGGTGACCCCGACGATCACCGCGAACGCGATCGGCAGGAACATGTCGTTGGCGTACAGCAGCATGTTGCAGGCCAGCGCGGTGATGTGGGCGGGCAGCAGGAACTCGTACATGCCGCGTCCGCCGCGCCCGGCGTACCGGGGTGCCCGCTGCTGCATCCGGGCGCTGAAGGTCTCGAAGACCAGCTCGGTGGCATAGCCCACCAGCACCGCCAGGATCGGCCACAGCCACGGCTGCTCGAAGCCCAGGACGGTGTACCCGAGAATGTTGAACACGGTCATCGAGATGGCGAAGTTGCGCAGCGCCAGGTAGCGGCGGTCCGGCTCCTTCGCCGCCGGGGCGGGTGGGCCGGCGGGTGCCGTCGTCGTGCCGACGGTCTGTTGGCGTTCGGCGGTCGTGGTCATCGGTTCGGAACCTCCTGGACACGGTCGGTCAGCACGAGGGTGTGCGTGCCGGCCGACAGCTGCTGGGTGGTGCTGTGCAGGTCGCCGTCGAGGTCACGCCAGCGCAGGTCGACGGTGACCGGGCCGGTGGCGTCGCCGAGTCCGAGGTGGACCTCGAAGCTGCGCTTGCCGCCGTGGCCGCTGCCGCCGTCGAGCTGGGAGACCTGCCGGCGTCCGTCTGCGGTGGTGACCGTGACGGTGGCGCCGTAGGCCGGCGTACCGGGCAGGTCGGCGTCAGTGCCGTCCAGCGTCGGCCGGTACAGCCGCAGGTTGAGGTAGTCACCGCGGTCCGGTGCCTCGTTGGTGTAGAACGCCGGGGCGGCCCACTGCCGGGCGACGGCCAGGTCGAGCGCGCCGGTCGCCCGGGTGTCGGCAGTGGCGATGCCGCGGGTCGGGATCGGCACGTCCAGGCCGAGCTGCTCGGTGATGTTGGTGAACTTGCCGCTGTCGGTGCGGGCGAAGAAGGCGAGCGGCTGGTCGCCGGCAATGTCGTCGCCGGGCTGCATGTTCGGCCACATCGCCGGGTTGGACAGCAGGTTGTCGTTGGACATCGCCATCTCCTGCAGCCACGGCCACCGGTCGATGTCGCCCTTGACGAAGCCGAGCGTCTGCACGACCTCCAGCTCACCGTCGTTGCGGAAGTCGGCGAACTTCACGTCCCAGCCCCAGCCGCTCCAGGCCAGGCCGAGCGGCCGGGCCTGCTGGATGAACGGCGCGGTACCGGCGGAGAGACTCTGCAGGGCCTCCTCCTCGGAGCCGGCCTGGTTCACCCAGACGAAGTTGCTTTCCTCCAGCCCCCAGGCGGTGGTGATGTTGGAGACCACCATGTCGAAGCTGCCGTTGGCGTTCAGGTCGCCGAAGTCGACGCCCATCCCCTTGAACGAGTCCTTGCCCAGCTGGAACGACTTCGGCGTCCCGTGGCTGCGCTCGCCGTACACCGCCTCGAACTTGATCCGACCGGGGCGGGAGACGTTGTGCAGCAGGGCGTCGAAGGTGAAGTCGTTCGCCACGTACATGTCCGGCAGGCCGCGACCGGTCAGGTCGGCGGAGCCGAGTGCCAGGGTCCAGCCGGTGCTCTTGGCGAACGGGACCGCGCCGCGCTCCGGCACGAAGGTGACCGACGGTGTCTCGCCGGCGGTCGCCGAGTGCCAGCGCAGCACCTGCAGCCCGCCGCCGTTGGTCGCGGTGGAGAGCGAGTCGTTCATCTCGACGTTGTCCTGGCCGTCCGGGTCGAGCACGTCGGACTCGGGGAAGTAGTTGCCAATCACCACGTCCGGCTTGCCGTCGCCGTCGAAGTCGTTCACCGTCGCCGCGTTGGTGTGCCACTTCGGCCCGTGGTAGCGGCCGTCCGGCGAGTCCTGCGGCAGGATCTCCTGCCGGTGGTAGGCATCGTTGGCGGGCAGCTCGGTGCCGGCCTTGCGCAGGAACAGGATCGGCACCCGGCCCCAGTAGGTCACCATGATGTCCATCCGACCGTCCAGGTTGTAGTCGCCCGGTACGCAGCCCATCGGTGCCATCGTGTGGTCGATCGGCAACGGCGCGGGGTCGAGCAGGAACGGCTCGAACCGGTCGGCGGCCGGTGCGGTCGGCGCGTAGGTGACCACCACCTCGTTGGTCCGCACGTCGACGAAGCACAGGCTGTTGGCCACCCCGTGGCCGGTCAGGTCGTTGACGGCGATGCTCGCGCCCACCGAGGAGATCCAGGACCGGATCTTGTGGTACGACTCGTTGACCTCACGGATGTTCCGTTTAGGTAGTTGGTCGTAACCTTCCGGATAGTCGATCTCAAGCTCGGTGAACCGGTACTTTTGGGCAACCTCGTCAGCGCCGGCCACCGACACGCGAGCGTCGATGACGAAGAACATCACGACGAGAAGTAAAATCGCCGTTATTCCGGGGCTGATCGAGCGCAGGCGTTGACCCAGCACGGTCTGGTCTCCTTACTGAGGGAACCATCGGCTGTTGTCCAGGCCGACGGAGTTGACAGGGGGCGGACGTCGTTGCCGCAACGCCGATCCGATGAATTTCCGGAAATGGCGTGCGGTGAACGGGAGCCCTTGTGGCTCCCGGCTCGCCGGGGATCCTCCTGAAGCCGAGGGTGGGTGGAGATGGGGAGGCCGCGCGGCACGGTCGGCCACCGGGATCATCGTCCGACGGCCGTACGCTGTAGCGCTTCTTTCACATTGCCTCCGGTGATTCACTGCATTCCCGGGATCTGTCACAATCCGTCGCCGATCGGCTCGGACGGAAAGACGGCAATATTGCGAAACCCTCGGCGGTGGGAGCTGGCTAGCCTGAGTGAGGTGTCGCATGACGCGTCATCCGGGCACCGTGCACCGTCGTAATGCGGTCGGCTGTCCGGCTCACCGCGCAGAGAAGGAGCCGTCGTGTCTGTCGAGGGATTCTGGAAGGTCGCCGTGTCCACCCCGCTGGGTACCCGGCACACCGTGCTCGAATTGTTCACCAAGGACGGTGTGCTGCAGGGGATCTCCCGTGGGGAGAAGGAGGAGTTGGTACTGCAGGACCTGCAGCTGGCCGACGACCGGCTGTCCTGGTTCCAGTCGATCACCAAGCCGATCCGGATGAACCTGGTGTTCGATGTGGTGATCGACGGTGACGAGATGTCCGGCACCGCGAAGGGCGGCCCGATGCCGCCGGCGAAGGTCAGTGGCCGGCGCGAACCGGCAACCCAGGCGGCCTGACCTCGGCCGCAGCGGCGATCCCGGGCGCCCGGCCCGTCCACCACGGCTGGGTATCCGGGTGCCCTGGGTCGTCCACCGTGGTCCGGCGACCGGGATCCCCGGCGGGGCCGCGCAACCGCCCCTCGGACGGTCGTCGATGATCGTACGACCGATTGACATATTCTCATTAATCATCAAAAGTCATGGATATTCCGACCGGGGAGAGATCCATGACCGACGTGTCGCCCGCGACCATCCACCATCGGTATCTGATCGTCGGCGCCGGCCCGGCCGGCCTGCAGCTCAGCTACTACCTGCAGCAGGCCGGTAGCGACTACCTCGCGCTGGAACGGTCCGATGCTCCCGGGCAGTTCTTCCGGCGGTTCCCCAGACACCGCGGCCTGATCTCGTTGAACAAGGTGCACACCGTCAGCACCGACCCGGAGATCCGGCTCCGCTGGGACTGGAACTCGCTGCTGCACGAGCCGTTCGAGCTGCCCTTCTCCGATTACAGCCGGGAGTACTACCCGAGCGCCGACGACCTGGTCCGCTACCTGGCCGACTTCGCCCGGCACCACCGGCTGGCCATTCGGTACGGGGCCGGCGTCGACCGGGTCGAGAAGACTGACAACGGCTTCCTGGTGTCCGCCGGCGATCAGACGTACAGCTGCGAGTGCCTGATCGTGGCCACCGGCTGGGGCCGACCGAACATCCCCGACGTGCCCGGCATCGAGCACGCGGTCGGCTACGAGGCGATGAGCACGGACCCGGCGGACTACGCCGGCCACCGGGTGCTGATCCTCGGCAAGGGCAACTCCGCGTTCGAGACCGCCTCGGCGATCCTCGGCCACGCCGCCATGGTGCACCTGGCCAGCCCGCGGCCAATGCGGCTGGCCTGGAACACCAAACACCCCGGGGACGTACGCGGCCATCACGGCGCGGTGCTGGACAGCTACCAGTTCAAGACGCTGCACTCGGTACTGGACTGCGTCGTCGACGAGATCCGCCCGGTCGGCGACCGGTACGAGGTGCACCTCACCTACACCCACGCCGACGGCGAGACCGCGGTGATGGAGTACGAATCGGTGCTGCGCTGCACCGGCTTCGCCATGGACACCTCGATCTTCGGCGACAGCGCGCGGCCGAAGCTGGTTCCCAGCGGCCGGATGCCGGCCACCGACCCGGACTGGCAGTCGGTCGACGTCGACGGGCTCTACTTCGCCGGCACCCTGGCCCAGGACCGCGACTTCAAGAAGGCGTCCTCGGCATTCATCGACGGGTTTCGGTACAACCTGCGGACCCTGACCGCGTTGCTGCGCGAGCGGTACGAGGCGGCGCCGCTGGACTTCGACAAGGTCTCCGCCGACGCCGACTCGTTGACCCGGGCGGTGCTCGACCGGGTCAACTGGAGCTCGGCGCTGTGGACCCAGTTCGAGTTCCTGGTCGACGCCCTGGTCGTCGACCAGGCCACCGGTCACGTCCGGCACTACCACGACCTGCCGGAGGACTACGCGGTACGCCGATTCGGCAGCGAGAGCCACTACTACACGTTCGGGCTGCGCTGGGGGCGGGACGACTACCCGGACGTCTTTTCTATCGAACGTCACCCGCAGCCCGACCGGGCGTCGGAGAGCGCATTCATCCACCCGGTGGTGCGCCGCTACCGGGGCGGTGAACTCGTCGAGGAGCTGCACCTGCTGGAGGATCTGCTGGCCGAGTGGCGTCGACCGGACCGGCACATTGAGCCGCTTCTCCGGTTCTTCAGCGCCGATCTGCACCGCTGACACCAGGGAAGCTGCCATCCCGGCCACCAGGTGGCCGGCGTCGCTGCCGGCTACCGGTGGACCAGGACCTCGGACAGCGGCTTGCGGGTCAGCTGCGGCACGGTCACCCCGGCCGCCGGGTAGCCGACCGGCATCACCACGCAGGCCCGTTCCTCGGCGGGGCGGTCACAGATCTCGTTGAGGAACCTCATCGGGCTGGGCGTGTGGGTGAGGGTGGCCAACCCGGCCAGGTGCAGCGCCGTGATCAGCACCCCGGTGGCGATGCCGACCGACTCCTTCACGTAGTACGGCTTGGGTGAGTTGGGGCCCCGGTGCACCTCGAACACCACGATGACCACCGGGGCGGTCTCCAGGAACGGCTTCTGCCAGTCGGTGCCCATCGGGGCCACCGCCCGCAGCCACTCGGCGGACGCCCGCCGGGTATAGAACTCCAGCTCCTCCGCCTCGGCGGCCTGACGTAGTCGGCGTTTGCGCTGTGGGTCGGTAACGACGACGAACCGCCACGGCTGCAGGTTCGCCCCGCTGGGCGAGCAAGCCGCCGCGCGTACCGCCTCCTCGATGACCTCAAGCGGCACCGGGTCGGGCGCGAAGTGCCGCACCGAACGGCGGGTGGCCATCTGGTCGGCGAACCGGCGGGCCGTGGAACCCATCGCGGCCGGGTCGAGCCGGTCGAGATGAAACGGGACCGTCGCGACGTTCTGCACGGGGACCTCCAGGGCCGGTCGGGCTGTCCTTCAAGGATCACCCACCGTGGGCCCCGATAGTTGCCACCGATTGCCGTTGTCCGTCGTCGCCGCCGTCGCGCGCCCGCGCGTCAGCTGGACGTGCACTCGGCGAGGTAGTCGACCACGGCGGCCAGCCCGCCCGGTCGTTGCGCGGCCAGCCGCTGCCGTCGCGCGCCGGTGCCCTCGGCCAGCAGCCGGTCCACCCCGTCGATCACCATCCCGTGGGCGCGTTGGGCCCGTAGCTGGCCCTCCACCGCCGCGACCAGGTCACCGACCAGGTCGGCGGCCGGCCGGAGTCGGCCGGTGGCCGGGTCCAGGCCGGCGCCGTCCAAGCCGTCGCGTGCCGCTCGCCAGTACGCCACCCGCAGCAGCTCGTCCGGTACGTCGGGCGCGGGCACACCCTGCTCGACGAGCGCCGACAGCCGGGTCACCAGGGCGCGGACCACAGCCGCGTACAGCGCGGTCTCCTCGACGGTGAGCGCGGCGTCGGCGACCCGGACCTCCACGGTCGGGCTGTGCTCGGACGGGCGGACGTCCCAGAAGATCGTGCCCCGGTCGACCAGCGCACCGGCGGCCAGCAACGAGTCGATCACCCGGTCGTAGTGCGCGGCCGAGTCGAACCGGGGCGGCGGACCGGCGACCGGCCAACGCGGCCAGGTCATCGTCCGCCAGCTGGCGTAGCCGGAGTCCCGGTTGTCCCAGAACGGCGAGTTCGCCGTGAGGGTCAGCAGCACCGGCAGGTACGGCCGCAGATGGTTGCCGACCTGAACAGCCCGCTCCCGGTCGGGCATCTCCACGTGTACATGCAGCGCGCAGATAGCCAGCTCGTCGTGCAGGCCACGGAACGTCTCGATGCCCCGGTCCTGCCGTGGCCCGGTGGTGATCGGCGGTGGCACCGGCCCGGCGATGGCGGCCGAGCCGGTGGCCACCAACCGCAGTCCGCGCTCCCGGGCGCACCCGCCAGCGATCTTGCGGGCCTCGACCAGCTGCGCCGCCAGTTCGGTGTGCCCGACGCACGGCTCGGTGCGGGTCTCCACCTGTAGCGGAGTGATCTCGCCGGCCACCCGTCCGGGCAGCCGGGACGCGGCACTGGCGACGACCTCGGCGGCACGCGGCACCGGAGCCCGGGTGACCGGGTCGACGACGAGGAACTCCTCTTCCACCCCGAACCGCGGGGCGACGTCCGGCTGGCGGTTGGTCGGACTCATGGCGGCGGAGACCTCCACGGCTGGCTCGGCGTCGGCCGCGATCCGGGGCCGTCCGGAGCCTAACCGGTCGGTGCGTGGTCCCGTGCCGTCGAAAGTGCACTAAGCCGATGATCGTCCAGAATGTCGATCATCATGGCAGCCAGCAATGCCGTCCTGTCCGACATCTGTGACAGGTCCGCCCATTCGCTACGGGCGTGTGATCCGCCGCCGACCACCCCCAGTCCGTCCAGCGTAGGTATGCCCATCGACCCGGTGAAGTTCGCGTCGGACGCGCCCGGCGCGCGTACCCCGACCAGTGGTGGCAGCCCCATCCGCCGGCCGACCCGCTGGGCCACCTCCAGCAGCGGCACCGCCACCGACTCGGGCAGCGGATACCGGTTCACCCCGCCGTCGACGTCGAGCGTGGCCCCGGCCAGCCGTGCCGGCAACGCCCGGATCATCCGGTCCACCCGGTGCAGTTCGTCGCGGGTCCAGGCCCGTACGTCGACACTGAACTCGGCGGATTCCGGCACCTGGTTGGTCATCGCGCCGCCGTGCAGCACGGTGGGTGTGACCGTGGTGCCGTCGGCGGCCAACGACCGTACCGCCAGCACCTGGTGGGCCAGCTCGACCGCCGCGTTGACCCCGCGGTGCGGCTCCACGCCGGCGTGCGCGGCCCGACCACGGACGGTGATCCGGTAGACGGAGCCGCCCTTGCGGGCGACCTTGAGCCCACCGTCCTCGCTGCTCGGCTCGCCGACCAGCACCGCTGCGGACCGGCCAGCCTGCTGCTCGATCAGCTGCCGGGAGGTCGGCGACCCGCTCTCCTCGTCGCAGGTCAGCAGCAGCCCGACCCGGGACGGATCGGGCAGCAGCGCCAGCGCGCCGAGCAGTTGCACGATCCCGCCCTTCATGTCGCACACGCCCGGCCCGGTGGCGATCGGGCCGGACGCGGTGAACGGCCAGTCGGTGACGGTGCCCGCCGGCCAGACCGTGTCGTAGTGGCCGAGCAGCAGTACCCGCTGATCGACCGCCGGCCAGAGCAGATGCGGCAGCCCGTCGCGGATGATCCGGCGGGCCGGTCGGCCGAGTACCTCGCTGCCCCAGGTGTCGAGCAGGTCGGCGCAGTCGTGCAGCAGCCGTACCGCGCCGGGCGGGGACTCGGCGGCCACCAGTGTGCCGAGTCGCCGTACCATCTCCGTCGCCTGGCCCCCCGCAGCGCGCCGGAGCTTGTCCAAGTCAGCCATGCGGCGATCGTGGCACCGGCTGATGGCCGGCGCCATCCGCTAGCGTGCTCACCCCGTCGCTGTCAGTGCCCAAGTTGGATGGTACGGCCGCCGCGCGACCGTCGGGCACTTTGGAAGAACCTCGTCGCTCGATGCTGCGGCATCATCCCGTTGGGACCGTGCCGCCGATCGACGGCGGACGAGCGCCTCAGGAGGCCGCCGGATGGCACACATCGATCTGGGTCTGGACGAGACGGAGCACCCGGGAATCACCGGCTTGTTCCGGTACCGGCCGGAGACCGCCGCCCCGCTCGGCGCGCTCGCCGAGGTACTGCTGCACGCGCCGCACCCGACGCTTAGCCCGGGCGAGCGTGAACTGATCGCCGCGTACGTGTCGCAGCGCAACGAGTGCTCGTTCTGCTCCGCCTCGCATTCGGCGTTCGCCGCCGAGCAACTCGACGGTGGAATGCCGATGGTGCAGGCGGTGCAGGCGGATGTCGACGGCGCCGCCGTCACGCCGAAGCTGCGCGCGCTGCTGAAGATCGCCGGCGCCGTCGCCCGGTCCGGCCGGCAGGTCGACGCCGCGCTGGTCGACGCCGCCCGAGCGGCCGGTGCCACCGATTTGGAGGTCCACGACACGGTGCTGATCGCGGCGGCGTTCTGCATGTTCAACCGCTACGTGGACGGACTCGGTACGGTGCTGCCGGCCGACCCGGGCGTCTACGCCGAGCGGGCAAAGCAGGTGGTCGCCAACGGATACGGCGGTTGACCCCGCGCACGCGTCACCCGGTCACCGCGGCCGGCGGCAGCTCAGCGGCTGTTGTACGGCATGGTGGGGAACCAGCCGTAGTCGAACATCGCCGGCAGCCGCACGTCCCAGTAGACGACCATGAAGACACCGAGCGCGATCAGCAGCCCGCCGGTGACTGCGGCGGTCCGGGCCGGGTCGGCGGCCAGCCAGCGGATCAGCCCGCCCCGGGTGACCATGACGAGCAGCGCGAACACCGCCGAGACAATGACGATGTTGCCCAGCGACTGAAGGATGAACGCGCCGGCGCCGTACAGCGGATTGCCGCTGTCCACCGCCCAGACGAACAGCTTGTTGAACAGCGGGTACGGCCGGCCGATCAGGAAGCCGCCGACAAGCGCACCGAGGGTGACCACCCGGGCCACCGGGCGGCGGGCGAACGGATCCGGCAGTACGCCGATCGCGGCGAGCCCGAGGTAGGCGAAGGCCAGCCCGATCAGCCCGAACACCACCATGGACTGAATCAGGCGTACCGGCAGCCCGCCGACCGAGCCGGTCGACAGCTGCGGCAGCCGGTCGCCGAGCAGCACCCCGATGAAGCCGTACGCCCCGGCGACGGCGACCATGCCGAGGGTGAGCCAGCCGATCGGCCGCAGCAGGCTGCGCAGCCCGGCGCGGGTCGCCGCGCCGCCGCTGGCCTGGCTCATCGGACCGATCGACGCGGCCATCGCCACGTTACAGGCGGTGAAGGTGCCGGCCAGCCCGGTCACGAACGCGAACACCAGGCCGGCGACGGTGCCGCCGATCGCGGTCGCCTTGGCGTCGTGGCCGAGCAGTGCGTTCGCGACGTTGTCACCGATCACGTGGTCGACGAAGTCGTACGACCAGAGCACCGCGAGCAGCACTCCGGCTGCGGCACCGAGCAGCACGATCCGGGTCCGGGAGGCCGGGGCCGGATAGCCGGACACCGGTGGGATGATCTGGGGCTGTGGAGATCCACTCCTGGAGATGGTCATGCGCCGATCATTTGTGCGGCGGAAGCTGCTGTCCTCTCAGATCTTGCCCCGCTTGGTGCCGTTCGACGCGGATGACGCCCAAGACGGCAATCCGCGACAACTCCGCGACACCGGCAACGGCCAGGATTGAGCCATGCCGGTCACCTCGGACCAGTGGCGGTCCGCCGCCACCTCCGCTCCAGACGTGCTACGACGGCTGCTCACCCTGGTGGACGGCGTGCCCGCCGCCCACCCGGTGACGGCCCACTGGAGCCTCGCCGACACCATGGCCCATCTGGCCACCATCACCGCGATGGACATCGCGCTGGTCACCGGCGGCGTCCCGAACCTGCCGGTGCCGGAGATCAACGAGCTGCGGGCGACGACGACGGTCGACACCGTCGCCGAGATGAACCGGCGCGTGCTGGCGCAGTTCACCGAGCGCGACGTGCCGGCGTTGTCGGCCCGGTTGCGCGCCGACGTCGCGGAGCTGACCCGACTGGCCGACACGGTCGACCCGGATCACGAGGTGAGCTGGCTCGGCGCCGCCCAGCTGCCGGTCGCCGGTCTCTACTCCCATCTGCTCAACGAGATGAACATCCACGCCTGGGACATCGCCCGGTCGGTCGGCGGACGCTGGCACACCGACCCGCACCAGGCGGCGCTGTTCGTCGACGTCTTCCTGGCTGGCGTCACGCGCTGCGGCTACGGCCGGCTGCTCGACCACGACCGGCCGGTCCGCGCCGGGCGGATCTCGGTGACCTTCCACCCGCGTACCGGGGGCCCGACCACCCTGGCGCTGGTCGACGGCCGGGTGCTGCTGGAGCCGGTCGACCCGAGGCCGGACGTACGACTGCGCTACGACCCGGCGACGTTCAACCTGATGCTGTTCGGCCGGGTGGGCCGGCTGCGGGCGGCGCTCGCCCGCAAGGTGGCGGTCGGCGGTCGGCGGCCGTGGCTGCTGCCCACATTCATGTCGACGATGCGACTGCCGTCCTGACCGCAGGCCGTCCTGACACACCTTGGTTCTGACCGCAGCGTGTAATGGTCTTGACACAGAGCCGTAGTGTGACGTACATGGCCATCGCTGTTCGTCGAGCGTGGTGAGAGGTGCGGTGGTCGGTGGCGGAGGGAGTGTGCGCCCATGTCGGACCAGGCGCCGTACAGCCGGCGCTCATTCCTCAGTGGAGTGATTGCGACCGGGACCCTGGCGGCGGTCGCCACCTACGCGGCCCCCGGCGGCCGACTGCAGTCCCGGGTCGAGCTGCGGCTGTCCACCGGAGCGGATCCGACCGGAGCCCGGGACCTGCTGGTGAGCATGTGGAACGAGACGAACCCACGTACCATCGTGCGGGTCGACCCGATCGGCAGCGGCTCCGGCGACGAACGCCGCATCATGCTGGAGAAGGCCGCCGCCAGCGAGGCCGACCTGCTCAATCTCGACATCGTCGACGTGCCCGAGTTCGCCACCAAGGGCCTGATCGAGAAGATCCCGCCGACCGGGGGGCGGCAGCTCATCGCCCCCCTCGACCGGGTCAGCCGGGTGCCCGACGAACCCGGCGCGTACTGGGCGGCACCGTTCAACACCGACGTCGGCATGCTGTTCACCCGGCTCGACGGTGAGTCGACCGAGGCACCGCCCCGGCGGCTGCCCGACCTGCTCGCCACGATCCCGGACGGGTCGCAGCAGTTCGTCGGACAGCTGCGCCCCAGCGTATCGGCGTTCTACGAGGCGTTCGTGGTCAATGTCCTGGAACATGCCGTCGCCGAGCGGCCGGCCGTGCTGAAACCGCTGGGTACGCCCGGTGCCGAACGGCCCGCCGACCGGATCTCCACCGACGTCGAGCTGTGGAAGGCCGCGCTGCAGCCGCTCAAGGACGCGATCGACGCCAGGAAGGTGCTGACGTCCGGCGGCGAACCCGAGTCACTCGAGGCGTTCGCCGCCGCCGACTCCACGATTCGCTACCTGCGCAGCTGGCCGGTCGAGTACCGCAAGCTGCAACTGGCCGGTAACCGGGACGTGGCGACCGGACGGATCCGGGTCGACCCGCTCAGCCAGGGCATCCTCGGCGGGCAGAGCCTGGCCGTCGTCGCCGGTTCGCGCTACGTCGACCGCGCCCTGGCGTTCATCTCGTTCGTCACCAGCGAAGGGGCCCAGAAGATCCTCGCCTCGCACGGCATCGCGCCGACCGCGATCGGCGCGTACAACGACCCGAACCTGCGGGCTTCGATCCCGCACCTGGTCAGAGTGCGCGAGGCGGTGGAGAACTCGCTGCCCCGGCCGGTGCACCCGGGCTACCGGCGGTTCTCCGACGTGGTCAAGGACCATGTCGAACGGTTTCTCTACGAGGACCAGGACCTGTCGCCACAGTTCACCACGGAGATGGCCGGTGCGCTGGCCTGACCGCGGCGGCGCCCCGATCCGGAGAGGTACGTCGTGCAGATAGAACCATGGCACGTCCCGCTGCTGGTGATGGCGGGCATCATCGTGCTCGAACTTCTCGCCGTCCTGGTGCTCCGCGACGCCGGACCGGCGGTACGGCAGTTCCTGCGCACCGCCGGCCTCGGCACGCTCGCCCTGGTGCTGCTGGTCGTCGTCGTGGTCAGCATCGGCCCGTCGCTGGCCGACCAGCTGGCCAGCGTCGCCGCCGCGATCGCCGGTATCGCCGCGCTGTGGCTGACCTACCGGTCGCACCGGCCGTCGGCCGCACCGCCCCCGTCCGCGGAACCCGGCGGTGAGCGGAGAACTGCGGCGTGAGCGGTGCGCAGCGCGGACGCAAACGTCTCGACCGGCTGCGCCCCGGAGATCCCCCACCGGTCATTCAGCACGAAGAACGGCACCCCGGTGGCGCCCAGCCGGCGGGCGGCCCTGGCATCGGCGTCGACCTCGGCCGCGTACCCGTCGCTGTGGACCACCTGCTCGGCGGCGGCCCGGTCCAGGCCGACCTCGACGGCGAGTCGGACCAGGGTCTGCGGGTCGTCCAGCACCGCGGCTTCGGCCAGATGCGCCCGCATCAGCCGCTCGTGCAGCGGCCCGCCGAGCCCGTTAGCCGAGGCGAACTGGTTCAACCGGTGCGCGTCGAAGGTGTTCACCGCGACCGCGCGGTCCAGTGCGTAGGTCAGGCCCTCGGCGGCGGCCAACTCGCTGACCCGCTGGGTCATGGCCCGGACCTGGGCCGCTGACCCGCCGGTCCGGCGGGCCAGCATCTCGGGCACCGGCAGCGGCTCACCGTGCGTGGGGTCCAGCTGGAAGCTGCGCCAGCGCACCTGCACCCGGTCGGCGTACGGGAACTGCTCCAACGCGGTGTGCAGCCGTCGCTTTCCGATGTAGCACCACGGGCAGATCACGTCGGACCACACGTCGACCCGGACCAGGGCAGTGGCGGCGGCGTCGGCCCGGCCGCCGGTCGTTGAGGTTGCCATCGTCACCTTCCAGGCCCGGGTTGGTCCCGCCGAGGCTAACCGGGTGCTGCGTCGCCGCCGGGGGCAACGTGCGAGACACCCTCGTCGGTGACACCCCTCGGCACACATTTTTGGGGTACTGCCCAGTAACAGGTGGAGCGGCCGGCGCCCGGCTGACACGATGACGGCGCATCAGGTGGGTGTGCGTTGACCGACTGGGCCATGTGCAGCGAGTAGTTTCTCGGCTGCGGTGCGCGATAACCGGGCCTGAAGTGGGAACAACCGGGCCGAAGCAAGCAACAACCGGGTCGAAGCAAGCAGGAAATGGACTGCCGAATGAGCAGTCGAGCCAGGCAACGTACCTTTTGTGGAGACTGCCAGCATCACCAGCGTTGCCCGTACGGAACCCGGCCTGGCAGCCGGCGCCGACCCCGACCTGATCGGTGGGCTCCGGCTCCGGCCCGACGCCCGGGCCCTGCAGCTCGACCGGTACGGCCGGGTGGTGCGCGTCTCGGCCGGCCTGACCCGGTGGATCGGCTGGTCGGGCGCGCAGCTCGCCGGACGTCCGTTCGAGCTGGTGCTGCACCCGGACCGGCGGGCCTGGTTCCGCCACCGGTTCAGCATCCTGCTGACCGACGCGTACCCGCACTTCGTCGGCCTGGCCGAGGTGACCACCACCGACGGTCGCCTCGCCTCCAGCCACATCACCGCCGTGGCGGTACGCGGGACGGAGCCGCCGGCCGACTCGGTGCTGGTGCTGCTCACCCCGGAGAACCGGGTACGCCGCCCGCAGCTGACCGAGGTCGGTGCCCGGGTGCTGGAAGGGCTGGCCGGCGGCGCCTCGACCGCCGAACTGGCCGCCAGTCTGCACCTGAGCCGCAAGGGCGTCGAGTACCACGTGACCGCGCTGCTGCGCCAGGCGCGGGTCACCAACCGGACCGCGTTGGTCGCCTGGGCGTACCACTGCGGGGTCCTGGTGCCCGGCAGCTGGCCACCCCGGCTGGCACCCGAGGCCCGGGAACAGGTCCGGCCGCGCGCCCGGACCTCAGCCGCCGCCCAGCACGGGTAGGCCGGCAGCGCCGACGGCCGGCCAGCCGCATTGTCGGCCCGGCTCAGTGTCGGCCCGGCGGCGCCAGCGGTGAATAGCGGATCCTCGGCCCCGGGGGCTGCTTCGCTCGGGTCTGCTTCGGTCTGATCTGTTCCGGGTGTGCCTGTTCCGCGCGCGTGCGGGTCTGCTCCGGGTGGCGGGCTGCCCGGTGCCGCATCAGCAACCAGACGCCGAGGCCGCCGAGCAAGGCCCCCATCAGGACCGCCAGCACCAGCCGCACCGTGCCGCCGAAGACGATCTGCCCGAGCGCCGCCCCGACGATCCACCGGGCGACCCACGCGCCGACCGTCGACCCCGTGACCGAACTGGTGTCCACTGCAACCGGCATGACCGCCTCCCCTGACCACGGTATCGATCCTTGGCGTTCCCGTGCGGGGTCAGCGGAAACCATGTCGGCAACTTGACGGCGGTCACACCCCTGCCGGCCGGACTACCCGGCCGTACCGTAGATGCTGTCCTTCAAGGAACGGACCTGGGCAAACTGGTCGCGGATCAGCGCGGTGGCGGCCTGCTGTACGCGTACGGAGAATTCGTCCTCCCGGAACCGGCGCAGGCTGCCCGGCACGATCCGCACCGTCCAGTCCCGCATGCCGCGGACCTCGATCTGCACCGAACCGTCGTCGGAGCGGCCTTCGGCGACGATGCCGCCCCGGGCTGATTGGTAGTCGACGTCGCGCGGCCCGACCGGCGGGTCTTCGCCGGACACCGGAGTGCCGAGCGCCTCGCTGACCGCCGCCCAGTACGCCTTCATCCTGCCCGCCCACAACAGCCGGCCGAGCGCGGCAAGTTGCTGCTCGACGTATCGTTCGTCCAGCCACTGGTAGCGGCCGGCGGCGAAGGTGACCCGTACGCAGTCGCGGCCACGCAGCTCACCGGAGATCGCGCCACCCGGCGCGACCGCCGTCACGTGCATGTTGTCGAGCCGATCTGCCAGCAGTCCCACGATCCGTTACCCCGTCATTGTCGTCGTCAAAGTGGGCGTGTGGATGGTCGAGGTGAACGGTCGCCGTCAGGTCGAGTAGCCCATGAACAGCGGCCCGGTCACGTCAGACTGGGTCGCATCGGCCAGCGCCGGCCGCTTCGCGACGAAGCTGTCCCGCTGCTGCGCCACGGCCTGGCAGCAACTGGTGAGCGCGTCGGCGATTTTCTGCTCCTGCTCGGCGATGTAACCGTGCAGCAGCCGGATGGCATCGCGCATCGAGTCGACGACCGCCTGCGCCGTCTCACCCTGGAACCGGACCGCCGGCGGGTCGTCGGGCACCCCGGCTGCCGCCACCTGCGACGAGGCCCCGACAGCGGTCAATCCCAGCGAGAGCCCGAAGCTGACCGGGGCGAGCGCCACACCGGCCACCGCCGCCACCGACGACACCACGGTGAAGGTCATCACCCACTCGTTCTTGCCGCAGTCGTCCATCCGGTCCAGCGCGATGATCGTGTCGTGGGCGATCTTGTCGATGTCGTCGCGCGCCCGGACCCAGATTTCCCGCTCCGCGTCCAGCGCCGCCCTGAGGACCGCGATCCCCATGAACTGGTTGTAGACGATTGACGGGAACGGGGAGATGAAGTTGCTCTTGAACTCCATGGCGGCCCGACCCGTCCAGCTCTCGATGTGACTCTCCGCGTCAAGCATCTCGTCGAGACGGGGGTTAGCCGGATAAATGTCTTTACTAACCGGGTCCCTCGACACCCAGCCTGACGACAGCTCTTCGATGGAGCGCCTCAGCTCGTTCAGCTGGCTGTCGAACGCTGCCGGATCGGGCATCTCGGCGAACGCCTGGAACAGCTCCGGAATGTCGCTGAACAGCTGCTCGACCCGCTGGCGGGCCTCCTGCTCGCCGTGCCGCGGTGCCAGTTGCGGTTCACCGGCCGGGACCGCTGGGCGCGCCCCGGACTCGGTCAGCGCCTTCAACGTCGCCTGCTGCTGGATCTCGTAGGCGTGCTGCATCAGGTTGTCGAAGCTCATCCGATGTCGGCCCTCGGCTCGCCGTTGACTTCCAACAACCGAGCGAACTCACTGGCCGCCTCGTAGTCGGCACGGGCGTACTCGACGGTGGCGACGCAGAGCGCGTCCGCCGTCGCCTCGATGTTGTCGGCCGTGTCGTGGCAGATCTTCGCCAGGATGCCGTGCAGCTCGACCCACGGCTGGTACGCCGGACCGTACGGCACCCCGGGCAGATTGCCTGAGCGGACGAACGCCCCGGCGACGCCGACGGCGGCAGCATCGAGGGCGTCACCCGCCGTCGAGTAGACCGCCGCCACGGTGGGGAGATTGTCCCGGCCGGCACGCCAGAGCCCGTACAGGTCCGCGCCCAATCTGGTGCCGCTGTTGGGCTCACTGTTCGTCACGTGATCCTCCATCTGCCCGTCGAGTGGCCGACCCTGCCAGCCGGTTAGTTGAAGGGAGCTGCCGTCGCCCATCCCGGCGAACTGGGCGCGGGGCCGAAGTCGCAGTAGGGGTAGCTCTCGGTCCGGGAGTCGTCGAATTGCGCCGGTATGCTGCGGATGACGTCGGTCAGATGCTCTGCCTGATCCGGGTCGCACCGGCCGGGTCCTTTGTCGCCGTCGATGCTGCCGCCGACGATCTGGCCGGTGGCGTCCCGGAAGATGGTGCCGACGCCCCGGGTGAAAAGGCCGGTGCAGTACGGCGAGACCATCCGGTAGTACACGATCCCGCTGTGCGACTCCGCATCGACGATGGTGGTGCGGTCGTGCGTGGTGGTGATCCCGGCGACCTCGTCCGGTCGGTGCTCGACCCAGGTGGTGGCACCGAGGGTGGTGTCCACCTCGACCTGGTCGGCGGCGCCGGCCGCTCCGTCGACGTACACGGCGGTGCCGACGCCGGACCGGGCACCGGGCAGCAGCAGCGGCACTTCCAGCAGCACCGTCCCGCCGCCGTCTCCGATCACGACGGTGTCGCCGGTGTTGTCGAGCACGTCGAACGAGACCCGGGTGCGGTAGGCGACGTACCCGCTGGTGTTCTCGACGACGACTCCGATGCTCGCGGTCGCCGAGCCGAGTCGACGCACCGGTGGGACGATCGTCACGCCGGATTCGACGATTCGCAGCCCGCCGCCGTCTGGCGCCTCGGCGGACGGGCCGGCAGTGCCGGTGAGCGGGCGGTCGGGTGCCTCGATACAGGATGCTGCCGGGTCGGACTCCGAGTCGGATGAGCAGGCAGCGGCGACAGCTGCGGCCGCGACCAGGACGACGGCGAGCGCCGCCGGCACGGTTGGCCGGAGCTGGATCGATGCGGGCATGGCGCGCCTGTTCCCCACTCTTGAGCCGATGGACTGCCGCGGTTACCCCAACGTACTACATGGACACATTCTGTACGTGGTGCAGGGAGGTTGCGGTGACTCTAGGTGAGGATGATCGGCCTACTAAGCTCCTGTCGCCAATCCGTCACTTTCCGGTACGGCTCAGTCGGCGAGCACCTGCTGGCCCTGCCGCAACGCGGCGGCCATCGCGTCCCGGTAGCCGGACAGTTCGGCACCGTGCCGGTCGACTGCGGCGTCCAGCGCCTTCTCCCACGCCAGCCGCTGCGCCTCACGCAGGCTGGTCCGGTCGGCGCACCCGGCGTCCGCAGCGGCGAGCTCGATCTCCTTTTGGCGGGCCACCTCGGCCGGCCACGGGCCGCCCTCCGGCACGGGGCCGCCGGGCCGCTCACCGACCGGGTAGTGGAAGTACTGGGCGAAGCGCCGGGCGTCGGCCGGGTCGAGCAGCGGTGGCTGGCCTTCCTGCTGGAGACAGTCCGACCAGGCGGCCGTCGCCGAGGTCACCGTCGGATCGGCGGCGTAACTGGCGCGCGCCGCCTCGTCGATCACGGTCACCGGGCTCGGCGGCGCGGCGACCTCGCCGTACACAGCTGATCTGGCCTCGCCGACGCAGCCGCCCAGAGTCGGGTTGCCGGCGTCGTCGGTGAGCGTTTCGCCGTCCGCTGCACCGGTCAGCGCCTCCAGGTAGCGGCGCTCCTCGGCCGGTGACGGCCAGGTGAACCGTTCGGTGGTGGCACCGGCACCGGCCTCGGTGTCGGCCTGGTCGGCGGTCTCGGCCGCTCGGATGCCGTACCCGTTCGCTGTTGCCTGGTCCAGCGTCGGTGACTGCTGCGGAGGCACGACCACCGGCCCGGGAAGCCCGGCCGGGAGCTGTGCGGGAAACCGGTCGATGCCGGCATCACGCAGACACGCTTCGGTGAGCCGGCCGACGACGGCACGTACCTGCGGGTCCAACTCCAGCGCGGCGGCGAGCAGCGGATGCTGGACCGAGGCCGGATCGGCTCCGGCGGGCAGCCCGCCCGAATCGGCCGGAGGCTCGGTGGCCTCGTCGGATGTCGACGGCTCCGGTGAGCAGGCCGCCAGCATCGCCAGTACGCCGACCATCGCGGCGGTGGGCAACAGCTTGCCGAGGCGTTCGAGGTGCTGCATGTTCAAACCGTCTCCGTTGGTCATTGTTGCGGGTCGTCAGGGGGCGCGCAGTGCTGGTACACCTCGGTCCGAGTGTCGGCTGCGGCCGGTGGCAGACTGCTCGGCAGCAGCGTCGACCCGGAGTGCTGGCCGGGCAGGCAGGCGGACGGCGAGACGGTGGGGTCGAATCCTCCGCCGACCACCGTGCCGGCGTCGTCGCGGAACACCGCGCTGGCGCCGACTGAGGTCCACTTCTGGCAGTACGGTGAGCGGGTCTCGTAGGTGACCGTAGCGTCGATCTGGTCCGTACCGTGCCGTCGGGTCTGCAGATGCCGGGTGGTGATTCCGCCGGCCGTGGTTGCCACAGCGTCCGCGTCCGCCTCTGCGGCTGCGTCCGCGGTCGCATCTGGTGTGTCTGCGGTCGCAGTCGCGGTCCAGGCCGCGCCGGAGACGGTGGCGTTCACCCGGGCGACCTCGACCCGCTGGCCGTCCTCGGACCGGATCCAGAACTGGCCGCCTACGCCGACGCGTTCGCCGGGGAGGATGACCGGGATCTCGCGGGGCCGGTCGAGGATCGTGGTGAGGACGGCGGACTCACCCGCATCGTCAAGGACGTCGAAGGTCACCAGGGCACGATGCGCGGTGTGCGTGCTCGTATTGGCGACGACGGCGCCGATGCTGACCATGGCGTTGCGGGTGATCGGCGCCGAGGTGCTGCCGAGCTGGGTGAAGCCGGACTCGACCACGTCGAGCCCGTTGCCGTCCGGCCCGTTGCCGTCCGGCCCGTTGCCGTCCGGCGCGGCAGTCGCTGTCGCTTCCGCTGTCGCCGATGGTGTTGCTCGATCCGGCGGTCCGACGCACGGCGCGGTGGGGGTTGCGGTCGCGTCCGGCTGACCCCGCATCTGCAGGGCGACAGCCGCACCGGCGGTCACCACCGCGACGAGTACCACTACGGACAGAGGCATGAGGACCTTTCGCCTTAGTCGGCTGGGATCAGGGGCATCCACGGTCGGTGTGGCCATGAAGCGTACTCCCACTTTCCAATGCGGACTAAAGGCGGCTCTGCCACGGTACAGCCTGGCAACCGTCGATGCCGACCGCAGCGTGCCCGGCTGCTCGCCGCCCGGTGCGGGTTCGGGTGGGCAGCATGCCGCTCGTCATGGCTTCCGGGGCAGGTGTCGCCACAGTCTTGATGCCACAGGTGCATCAAGATGCACCTGTGGCATCAGCCCTGAAGGGCGCACCATCCCGCCGGTCGGTGACGCTGCGTACAACTTCGGGTGGCCGGGGTGGTCCGTCGGTCAGCTGATTCCGTACGCCACCGGCTCACGAGCCGGTCTCGGCTGCGAGCGCCAGCATGGCGTGGAACTCTCCGTGTACGACTTGGCCCTGCACCGACCCGAGGAATCGGTCTCCATCGCGGTTTGCTGGATGTGCCGGACGACGCGCAGCCATGGACAGCGAGATCCGGCCCCTGGGCCAATCGAGTCATAAGGCTCAAGCTGCGAGCGGTCGCCTCGCCATCGGTGGGCCGGCGAGGCAACCGGCTGCGGGCGTAGCGGCAGGGGGCAGTCAGCGGGCGGGGGTGTGGGTGAGGAAGGTGGTCCAGGCGGTTGGGGAGAAGGTGAGAGTGCCGCCGTCCCGGTCCTTCGAGTCGCGGACCAGGACCCGGCCCGGCAGGTTGCCGGCGACCTCGACACAGTCGCCACCGGTGTTAGTGGAACGGCTGGACTTGCGCCACACGGCGGCGACCTCGACACAATTGCCGCCCGTGTCGCCGGACCGGCTTGATTTGCGCCAGTGCAGACCGTCAGGAGTCGTCATGGTGTCAGCCTATATTTCGCGATGATGCGGAGCGACGCGCTGGTGGAGGCGGCGTCGCCGAGCAGGCTGTCCCACTGGCGGTTGAGTAGCTCGATCGTCTCCTCGTCGTCGGCGACCTGGCCCTTGGTGGCGGTTTCCAAGTAGGCGATCGGGTCGAGGTCGGGCAGTTGGGCGACCGCGAAGCCGCCACCGAGCGCGGCATGCGCGCCGACCTCGGTCGGCAGGATGTGGATCCGCACGTTCGGCAGCTTGGCGACCTCCTGAAGGTGCTGGAGTTGCCGGTCGAGGATGGCGTGATCGCCCACCGGTCGGCACAAGGTCGACTCGTCGAAGATGAAGATGCACTCCGGTGGGTTGTCGCGGGTCAGTAACTCCTGCCGCTCCATCCGAATCCGGACTAGCTCTTCCGCCTTGGCTGGGGTGTGTAGTCCTCCTGCGGAGATGATTGCTCGGGCGTACTCCTCGGTTTGTAACAGGCCCGGAACGACAGTCGGTTGGAAGGTGCGGAGGCGCTTGGCCTGGGCTTCCTGCTTGCGCCAGGCGATGAACCAGGCGGGGGTGCGTTGGCGTTCGGCGCGGTCCAGCAGCTCGGTCAGCAGGCCACCGGTGCACAACGCCTCATCGGCTTCTTCGGCGAATTTGAAGGTCGGCTTGCGCCGGCCGGTCTCGATTGCGGCAATCGTCGACGCACTCCAATTGATCTTCTCGGCGAGCCCGTCCTGGCTTACTCCGGCGGCGACGCGTGCTGCTTTGAGCGCGCGTATCCACATGATCATGTCCACCGCTTACCCCTCCGTACGTGAGTGATTCCACGGGTATGCCGATCCATCCTTACGGGAGAGTGCCGGCGGAGTCCAGAGTGCTTGCAGGAGAAGTTTCCGAGGATCAGCGGAGGGCAGAAATGAGTGTCCTGGTACCAGGTTCCCAACCGCCGGCCATCCCCGAGCTGAGCGAGGAGCAGACCCGTGACGTCGCCATCCGGTACGCGACGAGCGTCGTCACCGATCACTGGCCTTCAACGGAGTGGGCCGGCTGCCCGGCCTGTCTGACCGACGGATGCCGCCCGATGGACACCGCGCTGCAATTTCTACGCGTGGAAGACTTCAGGGCGTACGAGCGGTTCGCCGAGCTGCTGCGCGACGGTCAACCGGTGGAAATGATCAACAATGAGAAATGACCCGTTGGTCAGAGTCGGCGACACGGTTTCGCTGAATACCGGCGACTACTGCTACGGGCTCGGTCGACTCGTGCTGCGGGTCACCCGGGTCGACGACGGCGCACAGCATCCGGGGATCGAATGGGTCCACCTGGTCGGGGTCGAGGTCGTCGGCGGTGAGGACCAACGCTTCCGCTCGATCGTCGTACGGGCGGACGCGCTGCGCCGCCCCGGCGCGGTGACCCGGCCGGCCCGTCGCCGCCCGTGAACTCGTCGAGTGGAGGGCTGGGGTACGTAATTCGTCGAGAATTAGGTACCCCAGCCCTCCACTCGACGCGCCGGTGGCGCAGCGGCGGTGCGACTACGCGGACAGTCGCTGCGAGAAGCGGATGTTGTTGCCGGACGGGTCGCGGACACCGCAGTCGCGTACCCCGTACGGCTGGTCGATGGGCTCCTGCATGACCTCCGCCCCGGCGGCCCGGACCCGCTCGAACGTCGCGTCCACGTCGTCGACCAGGAAGATCAGCCCGCTGAGCGAGCCCTTGGCGAGCAGCAGCTCCAGAGCCTCCTGGTCGGCGGCGCGACCCATCGCGGCGACTTCGAGCACGATCTCGACGTCCGGCTGTCCGGGCGGGCCGACAGTCAGCCAGCGGACGCCCTCGAACGGCACGTCGGTGCGGACCTCCAGGCCGAGCACGTCGCGGTAGAACTTCAGCGCCTCGTCCTGGTCGCGGACGAGCAGGAACGTGTGGGAAAGCTTGATTGTCATGCCAGCGACGCTACGCCGGCCGGCTGACCTGGGCTTCTCCAAACCGACTTGATACGCCGGCCGGTATCCGACGCTGGAAAAGTGAGGTTCGCGTTGTGGGTACCGGCTACGAACCGATGAGTCTGGCAGTGCTGGCCAGCCACCTGGCATCCGCAGACGTCGACCAGACCCGGTGGAAGTTGGTGTGGGAGTTCCTGGAGGAGTTCCGCTGGGAGCCGGCGGACACCAGGGTGACGCTGCTGCTGGACGAACCGGAGCAGACCGGGGACGAGCGGTGGGACGCGCTACTCGCGGCACTCGCAGAGCATCTGCTCGCTCAGGCGGACGTCGCCCCGCCGCAATGGGCTGAGGCGCGGGTGCTGCGCCGACCATGGTTTCCTGCCGAATTGGCAGTCCACCGGGCAGATGCGTTGGCGTGGGCGCCAGCCGCCCTTCGCAAGCATGGGGTGTACCTGTCCGTCCACGACCTGGCGGCGGCGTGACCGGCTCAGACGGCGGCCGGGCGGGTCGGGCGGGTGACGGCTTTGACGTAGCAGGCTGGGATGGCCGCGCCGGCGGCGTGTGACCGGGCCCGGTACGCGCTGGGCGTCTCACCGACCAGCTCGGTGAAGCGGGAGCTGAACGAGCCGAGCGAGGTGAACCCGACCGCCATGCAGACGTCGGTGACGCTCAGGTCGCCACGGCGCAGCAGCGCCTTGGCCCGCTCGACCCGCCGGGTCGACAGGTAGCCGTACGGGCTCTCGCCGTAGGCGGCCCGGAACAGCCGGGTGAAATGCGACGGCGACATGTACGCGGCCCGCGCCATCGCCGGCACGTCCAGCGGCCGGGCGTACTCCCTGTCCAGCAGGTCCCGGGCGCGGCGCAGCCGGACGGCTTCCTCGACGTTCACCCGGTCAGGGTGCCATGCCCCACCGACGGACTCTCCCCGGTTTCAACTTCTCGCCGGGGTCAGACCTCGGTGACGTTGGGTCGACGAAGGCTCCGGGAGCGGGCGGCGCGCCACCCTGGGCCGACGACCGCCACCAGGCCGATGGCGCCGACGCCACCGAGCCACGCTGTGGTGATCGTTCGTCCCGCGTCCCGCCCGGGGATACAGGAGGTGGTCAGCGGCTCTCGCTGACCGAGTGGGTCGATGTCGACCTCGACCTTCGTGCCGACCGGCTCGGCCGGCCCACAGAACGGAACCCAGCCGAGATCGTCGCCGCCGACGGACAGTTGGTAGCTCGGGCGGCACAGTTCGGTGTCCGGCACGCACCCGTCACGGACATCGGTGACCTCGGCGGTTACCTGTTCGCCGTACGGCGAAAGGTTGCCTTCGCCGTACGCGCCGGCGAAGGCGAGACTGAGCGCTCCGACCGTGATCCCCAGCAGTGTGCGGCCGGTGATGACGACCGTCGTCAACCGGCTGGTACTCCGTTGTTTTTGACCGCCATGCCGCGCTTTCCCGGCACCACCACCTGTCCGTCGGTGACGAGCATGAACCGCTCCAGGCCGGGGACGAAGATGTTGACCACGGCCAGGTTGCCGGTGACGTAGTGATCACGCTGCAACGGTGTGAAGCCGCGTCTGGCGAGGGTGTCGACGAGCTCGTCGAAATGGCCGGCGGCAGTGTCCGGTGCTTCGGTGTCCCGGTACGGCACCAGGATGGCGTCGCCGAGCCGGGTGCTGAAGTCGCTTCGGTAACAGGCATGGAGCGCGGGATAGGGCGTCGTCCAGTCGTGCCGGACGGGCGTCATGGCCGCGAACGCGGAGTGGATGTACCCCAGTGAGGACGCCAGGTGGACCTGGACCAGCTCGCTCACCGCACGGGCGATCGCATAGTGGCGGGAGAGCGAGGCGCCGCAGCCGCGGATCCGAGCCGGTTCGCCATCCTGCGTGGGAAGGTAGGCGAAGATCGCCGGCACGCCCAGATCGGTGGTCATGTCGATCAGGTACAGCCGCTGACCGGTGATGGTTTCCGCCGCCGACACCAGGGCTGCGAGGTCGTCCGGCAACGTGCTCGCCTCGATGAGGATCAGCGGTGACCTGCGCCGCCCCAGGAACTGGTCGATCAGCAGGAGGGAGAGGGCGTCCCGCTCGATGGTCTCGTTGAGCGCGTGGACCGCTGCCTCGACCGGGTCGGTGCCCGCAGCCCAGCCGTTGTTGCAGGAGTAACGGCTCACCCCGGTGTAGTCGTAGTGGTCACCCAGACTTTCCCGCAGCGGGTCGGCCTCCTCGTCGAGGTAGTCCGGCACGGAAAGGAACAGCGGCACGTCAATTTCGGCGCCGCTGGTCACCACCCGGAACGGCAGGCATCCCAGCGGCCCGTCGGGCAACTCCCCGAGCAGGCCGAGCGCCACGTCCTGGCTGAGCGTCACGTCGCGGGAGATCTCACCCGCGCGGCGCAGCGTCGTCCCGCCGCCAGCGAGGCCCCGCAGCCCACTGAGGTGGTGCTCCAGCGCCTCGAAGATCGCGCCGACCCGGGCCGCCGCCGAATTTCCCTTGCCGAGTCCCAGTCCGCTGGGCACCGGGTCGTCGCCACGCCACAACGTCGCGGTCCAGACTGCCGGATCGCCGTCGAGCACCGCCGTGCAGTCCACCCGGAGATCGAGCTCGGCCGCCGCTGCCAAACCCCGCAGGTGGGCCTCGGACAAGCTCAGCGTCCGCTCACCGTCCTGGACCACCGAGCCGGCCGCAAGATCCGTTCCCGACATCACTCCACCTCCGACTTGACGCACCGAACTGCGGGACCGGGTGGGGCCGGGCGGGCGAGCCGCCCGGCCCCGGTGCCGTCGACTCAGCCGGCGGACTCGACCGCCGCCACCTCGGAGTCCTGGCCACGCTCGGTCAGCTCGTCGAGGGTCCGCTGCTCGGTCTCGGCGAGTTCAGGCTTCTCCTGCTGGGCCCGGTAGATCTGGTCGTGCAGTCCCATCTGCTCCTCCTTCATCGAGTGGCGCCTTGGTCCGAGCTTCGGGCATGTCGATAGACATCAGATACGCGGTTCGATATATCCGCAGTCAGGCAACCGCCGTCCTCCACACCCCGTCTATGGGTTCACCTACAGCCGGGCCCGCTGGCCGCTCCGGTTTGCCAGGATGGCGAGATGAGGGTGGATTCGTGGGACGCCGCCGACCCGACCATCTGCGCCTGACATGGAATCCCTTCGTTTCGACCTGCTCGGCGTGGTACGCGGCCACCGGGGCTCTGCCGATCTCGACATGGGAAGCCCGCAGCAACAGGCCCTGCTCGTCGTCCTTCTCCTGCGGCCGGGTCAGGCGGTGAGCGCAGCCGTTCTGATAGAAGCACTGTGGGGCGACGACCCGCCGGTCACGGCGACGAAGAGCCTCCGCACGTACGCTTGGCGCTGGCGCAAGGTGCTGGAAACGGACGTTGCCGAGCCCCAGCTCCTGACGACCGTCGGTGACGGCTACCGTCTGGAGGTGCCGGAGGACGCCGTTGACGTGCGGTGCGCCGAGGCGCTGGCCCGTCGCGCCCGTCGTGCCCGCCGCGCCGGCGACGCGAGGAGCGCCCGCGCGATGCTGGCCGAGGCGCTTGCCCTCTTCAACGGCGAGCCGTTGGCCGGGGTGCCCGGCCCGTTCGCGCAACGGCATCGTCGCCGGCTGAGTGAGCTGCACCTGGATCTGCTGGAAGCGCGTCTGGCGTTGGACATCGACCTCGGCCGCGCCTCCTGGTGTGTGCCCGAGTTGCGTGCGCTCATCGACGAGAACCCGCTGCGGGAAAGCCTCGTCGTGCTGTTGATCCGGGCACTGCACGCCAGTGGCCGGACGGGGGAGGCCGCTGCGGTGTTCCCGGCCGCTCGTCGCAGGATCGTGGACCGGCTCGGGCTGGAACCCAGTGCCGAGCTTACCGACGCCCACCGGCGGCTCCTGGCCAGCGAAGGGACCGCCGTTCCGCCGGCGCGTACCGAGGAGCCGGCGGGGAGCGGGGTTCCGGCGGCCAGTGACGTGCCAGTGCCGCGTCCGGCCCAGCTCCCGGCCAGCACTGCGGACTTTACCGGGCGCGAGGCGGTGGTCCGCCTGATCATCAACGCCCTGAGCCGGTCCGACCGGGGCTCGTTGCCGATCGTGGCCGTGGCCGGGATGGGCGGCCTCGGCAAGACCACCCTGGCACGACACGTCGCTCACCGGATCGACGCGTACTACCCGGACGGTCAGTTGTACGCGGAGCTCAGGGGCGGTGACGCCAAGCCGGCATCGCCACAGGACGTCCTGGGTGGTTTCCTCGTAGCACTCGGGGTGGAGTCCATCCCGGACTGCCTGGACAGCAGGTCGGCGCTGTTCCGCTCGGTCACGCACGAGCGCCGACTGCTCGTGGTGCTGGACGACGCGCACAGCCTGGCCCAGATCACCCCGCTGCTGCCGGGCGCCGCGACCTGCGGCGTACTGGTAACTTCCCGAACCCGGCTGGCCGGTCTGAACGGCGCCGTGCACGCCGACCTCGAAGTGTTCGATGAGGCCGAGGCAATTGAGCTGCTGAGCCGGGTGATTGGCCACGACCGGGTAGCCGCCGAGCGCGAGACGGCACGGGAACTCGTGGTGGCCTGCGGATTGCTGCCGCTGGCGGTTCGCATCGTGGCGGCCCGGTTGGCCGCCCGGCCGGGCTGGTCGATCGGCATGCTTCGCGACCGGTTCACCGGCGGCTGCCGGCTGGGCACGTTGCGGGCCGGTGATCTGGACGTGAGCGCGACCTTTCTGGCCAGCTGGCGGCAGCTCACCCCGGAGCAGCAGCGTGCACTGGTCCTGTTGGCCGTCACCGACATGCCGGACTTCGCGCTGCCGTTCGCGGCGCGCATGCTGGACCGACCCGAGCCGGACAGCGAAGACTTGCTGGAGGAGCTGGTCGACCTGGCGTTGCTCGAGTCGGACACCGCCTGGCGATACCACCTGCATCCCCTCGTGCGGTCGTTCGTCCTCGCCCAGAACAACTCCTGAGGAGCCTGAGCAGCCTGATCGGCCGGACCGGCCTGGTCGGCCGGTTACTGTGGGCGGCTCAGCGACCAGCGAGATCAGGTCTACACCTATGCGGTGTGACCGGGTCAGCGGCGGAGGATGACAGTGTCCAGGATGTCGAAGCGGGCCGGTGCGTCGCGGCGGCTGCCGACCAGGAACGCCACCTCGCGGCCGGGCTGGCACAGCGGCCACCAGAACTCGCCGACCAGCGCGCGCCGCAGCGGCAGCCCGCAGTAGCGCTGCCGCTGGCGTTGGTAGGCCACCACGTCCCGGTCGCGCAGTTGCTGTACGTGGCTACGGCAGACTGGATGGTGGCAGTGGTAGCGGTAGGCGACGGTGAACGGCGGTCGGCGTAGCAGGTCGTGCACCACCGGACGGAAGAGGTCGGGCTCAGTGCGGCGCCAGGTGGTGGCGGACCAGCGTTCGGCGGGCGGCGCCACCGGGGTCCGGTTGACCCGTACGTAGCGCAGCTCGGCGACCCGGATCAGGGCCAGGGACTGGGCGTCGGGACGCCGCGCCGCCGAGTCTTCCAGGTCGCACATGGACCATTCGGCGTGGCGGTGCAGGATCGCGGCGCGTCCGGGCCACCGCCGGGCTTCGTGGCGGACCCGCAGAGTTCCGGCGTGGACCCGCCAGCTTTCCGGGCGGGGGTCGGCCGGGTCCGGCTGAGCGACAGCCGTGACGATGTCGTAGCGCCGCACCGGCGCAGCCTGGCTGAGCGGGTGGGCGGGGATCTCGTCGAACCGGATCCAGTGCTGGGGGCCGTCGAGGCGGAGACCGACGAGGGTGGTCATCGCGCCGTGTGTCGCGGACGGCACCGGCGGGGTGACACCGGTGACCAGTACCTGCATCGGGGTCGCACCGCTGTCCTTGCCCGGTGGTGGTTCGTAGTGTGGCGTCCGGTACAGCTCGCTCACGCACGCCTCCGGCTGAGGGGTAGCCATTGGTGATTGGGCGACTACTCATTGCAAACAGGGTTACACGGGTGACGCCCCCGGATCCAGAGCTGATTTCGCGGATTGGGTTGGCGTGATAGCGTGTTGGGCAACCGCCCAGTGCGGACGTTCAGGGCGATCGCCCAACGGATGCTGCTCTGGAGGTGGGAGATGACGCAGACCGCCGCCGAACGCGGCCGGCAGGTGCGGGCCCGGCTGCGTGCAGCCGCCGTCACGTTGATCGCCGAGCGCGGCTGGGCGGCCGTCAGTACCCGGCTCGTCGCCGAGCGGGCCGGGGTCGCCCCCGGGCTGGTCCACTACCACTACGCCTCGGTGCGGGCGCTGCTGATCGAGGCGGCCACCGGCACGATGACCGACCTCGTCGGCGAGCTCGACACGCTGCTGACCGGGGCAGCCAGCCCCGAGGCCGGCGTACGGGCCCTGCTTGCCGCCCTCGACGGCTACTCCGGCACCGACCCGACCTCGCTGCTGTTCGCCGAGGCCTACCTGGCCGCCGCCCGCGACGCCGAGTTGCGCCAGGTGCTGACCGGCATCCTCGACGGGCTGCGCGGCCGGACCGCCGACTGGCTGGCCGGCCACGGCGTCGCCGATCCGGCGGGCAGCGCCGCCGTGCTGGCCGCCGCCCTCGACGGCCTCATGCTGCACCGTCCACTGTCATCCGACCTCACCTCGGAGGCGGTCGCCGGACCGCTGATCCGCCTGGTCACCACCGACACACCAGCATGAACACCACGGTCGGATCAGCATGAGCACCACCGACAACGCCACGACGGAAGGGGACCGACAGTGAAGGCGGTCATCTGCGGCGCCGGGATCGCCGGACTGGCCCTGGCCCACCGGCTGGACGCCGCCGGCTGGGCGGTGACCGTCCTCGAACAGGCGCCGGCACCGCGTACCGAGGGCTACATGATGGACTTTTTCGGGCCGGGCTACGACGCCATCGAACGGATGCGGCTGCTGCCGCAACTGCAGGAGTACGGCTACCAGGTCACCGCGCTGACCTACCGGGACGACCAGGGCCGTCGGCGGGCCAGCCTCAGCTACTCCCGGTTCGCCGACCTCGTCGACGGGCGGCTGGTCAGCATCATGCGTCCCGACCTGGAACGGATCCTGCGCGAGGCGCTGCCCGGCCGGGTCGCGCTGCGCTTCGGCAGCCGGCTGGCCCGCATCGACCACCGCGCCGACCGGGTCGACGCCACCACCGTCGACGGCACCGTCCACCGGGCCGACCTGCTGGTCGGTGCCGATGGCATCCACTCCACCGTCCGCCGGCTCACCTTCGGCGACGAACGGCACTTCCTGCGCCACCTCGGCTTCCACACCGCCGCCTGGGTGTTCGACGACCCGGCGGCTCGCGACGCCATCGGCGACGAGTTCGCCCTCACCGACAGCACCCGGCGCCAGCTCGGCTGCTACGTGCTGCGCGACGGCCGGATCGCCGTCTTCGCCGTGCACCGGACCACCGACCCGCAGCTGCCGGCCGATCCCCGGTCGGCCCTGCGGCAGGAGTACGCCGGCCTCGGCTGGATCGCCCCGCAGGCGCTCGCCGCCTGTCCACCCGCCGACGACATCTACTACGACCAGGTCGCCCAGATCGAGCTGCCGGCCTGGAGCCAGGGCCGGGTGGTCCTGGTCGGCGACGCCTGCCAGGCGGTGTCCCTGCTCGCCGGGCAGGGCGCCTCGCTGGCCGTCGCCGGGGCGCAGACCCTCGCCGCCGAGCTGACCCGGGCACTCGACCCCGCCGTCGGCGCCGACCCCGGCGTGCTGGCGATAGCGCTGCGCCGCTACGAGACCGCGATGCGGCCGGTCGTCACCGACAAACAGCAGGTGGCCCGGCGCGGGGTCCGCTGGTTCGTGCCGGAGCACCGGTGGTGGCTGCACGTACGGCGGGCCGCGCTGGCCGCCGTCGGGCTGCCCGGCATGGACCGGGTCATCGCCGGAGCCATGGTCGGCAAGTCCAGCACCTGACCCGCGGCAACGGCCGCCGGGTGGGAGCATCTGACCTGGGTACGCTCGCAGCATGCCGGTGCCGACTCCGACCCCGCCGAGCTGGATGATCCGCGGCCGCGAGCTGCTGTTCGGGCCTGGACCGGCCCACCGCCGGCTCGGTACGCGTCGGCGACGCCGACCTCAGCCGGCTCGACGACCGGCGGCTGACCATGCTGCGCCGCGACCGGATCGGGTTCGTCTTCCAGCGCTACAACCTGCTGCCGACGCTCACCGCGTTGGAGAACGTCACCCTGCCGCTGGCGATCGCCGGCCGCCGGGTCGACGGCGACTGGCTGAACCGGGTGGTCGCCGCCGTCGGGCTCACCGCCCGGCTCGGGCACCGCCCGGCCGAACTCTCCGGCGGGCAGCAGCAGCGGGTGGCCGTCGCCCGCGCGTTGATCACCCGACCGTCGGTGATCTTCGCCGACGAGCCGACCGGCAACCTGGACTCCCGTACCGGCGCCGAAGTGCTGCGCCTGCTGCGCGACGCCGTCGACCAACTCGGGCAGACCGTGGTGATGGTGACCCACGACCCGCTCGCCGCCGCCCGCGCCGACCGGGTCACCTTCCTCGCCGACGGACGTCGAGTCACCGAACTGGACCGGCCCGACGCCGAGGCCATCCTCGACGTGATGTCCCGGCTCGACGGCACCCGCGTGGGTGGGTGAGGTCAAGTGCTGCGGCTCACTCTGCGTTCGCTGCGCGCCCACGCCAGCCGACTGCTGCTCTCCTGCCTGGCGATCGTCATCGGTGTCGGCTTCGTCACCGGCACCCTGATCTTCTCGGACGGGCTGACCGCCGCAGCCGAGCAACGCGCCGGGCTGCTCGACCGCTTCGTCGACGTCGAACTGACCCGTGACTTCGACGTACCGGCCGGCGAGGCCGGCGCGCCGGACGCCGACGGCGAGGTGCTCGCGGCCACGCTCGTCGACGCCGTCCGTCAGGTCGACGGGGTCGCCGCCGCCGAGGGCACCTTCAGCTGGTACGGCGTCGGGCTGCTCGGCCCGGACAGCCAGTCCATCCCCGGCCTGAACAACCTGGTCACCGTCCCGACGGACCCCCAGCTGGCCGGTCTGCCGCTGGCCGCTGGCCGGCTGCCGCAGCGTCCCGGGGAGGCGGTGCTCGACGCCCGGACCGCCGCCCGGCGGGACATCGCCATCGGCGACCGGGTGCAGGCCGCCGTCACCGACCGTCAGCCGCAGCCGTACCAGGTGGTCGGTCTGGTCGACGTCGCCGGCACCGGCGTCGACTCCGGTGGCGCGCTGCTCGGCCTGGTCGACGCTGACGCCCGGCAACTCACCGGCCGCACCGACCTGGACCGGGTGCTGGTCGTCGCCGAACCGGGGGTCGGCCAGGTTGAGCTGGCCGAGCGTCTGCGCTCGGCCGCCGGTGGGTACGTCGCCACCCGCACCGGCGAGCAACTGCGGGCCGCCGCGCTGGACTTCACGGTCGGCAGCGGCGAGCAGTTCACCCGGCTGCTGCTGGCGTTCGCCGCGATCGCGGTCTTCGTCGCCGCGTTCGTCATCGCCAACACGTTCACGATCCTGCTCGCCCAACGCACCCGGGAGACGGCGCTGCTGCGCCTCGTCGGGGCCACCCGGGCGCAGCTGTTCCGGGCCGGCGTCGTCGAGGCCGCCGCCGTCGGAGCGATCGGCGCGGTCTGGGGACTGCTGCTCGGGGTGGTGGCCGCCGCCGGGCTGCGCCAGCTCTACGCCGAACTGGGCAGCGGGATGCCGAGCGGCACGGTGGTCAGCCCGCGTACCGTCGTCGTCGCCCTGGTCTGCGGCGTCGGCGTCACCGTCGGCGCGGCGCTGCTGCCGGCCTGGCGCGGCACCGCCGTACCGCCGGTCGCGGCGCTGACCGACGCGGCGCTGACCGTCGCCCGACCGGTCGGCCGGGTGCGGCTCGGCGCCGGCCTGCTGCTGATCGTCGTCGGCGTGCTCGGGCTGGTCGCCGCCGGCCGGCTCGAGGACCTGCTGGTGGTGGTCGCCGGTGGGATCCTGGCCTTTGTCGGTCTGGTGCTGGCCAGCCCGTTGATCGTGCCGGCGGTCACCCGGCTGCTCGGCAGACTGACCGGGTGGGCGGCCGGTCCGACCGCCCGGCTCGCGGTCGCCAACGCGGTACGCAATCCGCGTCGCGCCGCTGCCACCGCGATGGCGCTGGTGATCGGCATCGGGCTGGTGACAGCGTTCTCGGTCGGCGGGCACAGCGTCAAACGTGCCGTGGAGCGGGAGGTCGACGCCCGGATCGGAGCCGCCTTCCTGGTGGAGTCTAATCTGGATCCAGTGCCGCCCGAGCTGATTGACCGGCTTCGTGACCTCCCGGAACTCGGCGTGGTGCTCGGCGGCGCCGAGGTGTACGGCGCTCCGGGCGGGTTCGACGTGGCCGCCAGCCATCCCGACCTGCTGGCCAAGGCGAAGCTGGCGGTGGCCGACGGGGACGTGCGGGACTTCGGGCCGGGCCGGGTGATCGTGAACGAAGCGACCGGGTTCGCCGTCGGCGACCGGTTCCGGCTGGAACCCGTTGCGGCCGATCCCGTTGACCCGGCCGACCCCGCCGACGTGGTCGAACCCGCCGGCCCGGTCGGGCAGGCGCGCGACGTCGTCGTCGCCGCGGTCCTCGCCGACCCGAGCGGCGGCGACCAGTCGGCTCCCGGCAGGGTGTTGGCCGTCGAGGAGGACGTCACCGCCGTCTACCCCGACATCGACACCTGGCTGGTGCAGCTCGACCCGGCAGCCGGCGTCGGTGCCGAGACCGCCCGCGAGGCGGTGGAGTCGATCGTCGTCAGCTACCCGTTCGTCACCTTCGTCGACCGGGCGGCGTACGCCGAGGCGCGTACCGGCACCGTCGACACGGTGCTGCGGTTCGTGCTGGCGTTGCTGGCCCTTGCGATCCTCATCTCGCTGCTCGGGCTGGCCAACACCCTGACTCTGTCGGTGGTCGAACGGACCCGGGAGAACGCCCTGCTGCGGGCCGTCGGCCTGACCCGGGGCCAGCTGCGCCGGATGCTCGCCACCGAGGCGGTGCTGACGGCGGTCAGCGGTACGGCATGCGGCATCGCGATCGGGATGGCCGGGGCGTTCAGTGCGCTCGCCGTGCTCAACCGCGCCGAGGACGACATCTTCCGGCTGGAGCTGCCGTGGACGCAGCTCGGGGTCGTCGTCGCGGTGGCGGCGGTCGCCGCATTGGTCGCCTCGGTGCTGCCGGCCCGCCGGGCGCTGCGCCAGCCGGTCGTGGAGTCGCTGGCGGCCGACTAAGTCGGCAACTGTTGATCGCTGATTGCCAGATCAACGCTTTCCTGGATCGGTAACTGCCCGGAGTCGCTGCGAGGGCGACTCCGGGCAGTACGACAAAGACAGATATCTATAGACGATCATTGATATCCGGACCAATAGGTGCGATAGTCAGGTGGAAGCGCTCCCGCACCCGTATGAGCGCCCAGGAACGGAGGACGAACCGTGCGTTCACGCAACCTCGACCAACCCGGTCGGCGATCCCGACCGGCCGCCCGCCAGCCTGTTCGAGCGCTTGTTCTGCTGCTGGCCCTGATGGCCGGCATGCTGCCGTTCACCGGCGCGGCGCAGGCTCACGGCACCATCGTCAACCCGGCGAGCCGCGCCTACCAGTGTTGGCAGGACTGGGGACACCAGCACATGAACCCGGCCATGCAGCAGCAGGACCCGATGTGCTGGCAGGCCTTCCAGGCCAACCCGGACACCATGTGGAACTGGATGAGCGCGCTGCGCGACGGACTCGGCGGCAACTTCCAGGGCCGCACCCCCGACGGGCAGCTGTGCAGCAACGCGCTGTCCCGAAACAACAGTCTGAACCAGCCCGGACAGTGGAAGAAGACAAACGTCGGTCGGAACTTCACGGTCCAGTTGTACGACCAGGCCAGCCATGGCGCCGACTTCTTCCGTGTCTACGTGAGCAAGAACGGGTTCAACCCCGCTACCCAGCGGCTCGGGTGGGGAAACCTCGACTTCATCACCCAGACCGGCCGGTACGCGCCGGCACAGAACATCAGCTTCAACGTTTCGACCTCCGGCTACACCGGACACCACATCGTCTTCGTGATCTGGCAGGCGTCCCACCTCGACCAGGCCTACATGTGGTGCAGTGACGTGAACTTCGTCTGATCGACAGGGCCGACGAACGACGGCACGGCACGCCCGCCGGCCCGGGACATCCACGTCCCGGGCCGGCGGTCCTGCACACTCGGGGGCTGTCCGGCCCCCGCCCGCACCGGTACGGTGTGCCGGGTCTGCCGACCCGGGGAGCGTGCACATGGCCGACATGTCAGCGGAGATCGCCGCCGAACAGGCGTACTTCGACGCCGCCGCCCGGGAGCGCGACCGGCGGGTGGCCGCACTCGGCTCGCTGGCGAGCAGCGGGGCCGACCGGGCCACCGCCGCCCGGCTGCGCCGCCACGCAGAAGCCGTCACCCGGGCCCTCGGCGGCGCCGCCGACGCGGTCGCGTTCGGCCGCATCGACGACGAGTCCGGCGAGGCGTACTACCTCGGGCGGCACCTGATCGGCTCGCCCGACGGCGGCGACCCGCTGGTGATCAACTGGCAGTCGCCGGCCGCCGCCCGCTACTTCACCGCCAGCCCGGACGACCCCCAGGGCCTGGTGCGCAAACGCGGATTCCAGTGCACCGGCAACGTCATCGACCACCTCGACGACGTCCTCTTCGCCGAGATCGCCGCCGGGATCGCGGGCGGGTCGGCCGACGGGTCGGGTCGGGCCGACGTCGACGCGCACCTGCTCACCGAGCTGGCCCGGGGCCGCACCGGCACGTTGCGCGACATCGTCGCCACCATCCAGGCCGCCCAGTACGAACTGATCCGCGCCCCGCTGCAGCAGGTCCTGGTGATCGAGGGCGGCCCGGGCACCGGCAAGACCGCCATCGCCCTGCACCGGGTCTCCTGGTTGCTGTTCCAGCATCCCGAGCTGACCGCCGACGACGTACTCGTGGTCGGCCCGCATCCGACCTTCATGCGCTACATCGGCCAGGTGCTGCCTGGGCTCGGCGATGCCGAGGTCGAGCTGCGCGACATCAGCCGGCTCGCCCCGACGGTACGGCGTGGCCGGGCCGAGCCGGTGGCGGTGGCCCGGCTCAAGGGCGACGCCCGGATGGCCGGCCTGCTCGACCGGGCGCTGCGCAACCGGATCGGCACCCCGGACCCGGCGGAGCGGCTGCTGCTCGGCAGCCGGTTCGTCACCCTGCCCGGCGAGCAGGTGCAGCAGGCACTCGACGCCGCCGCCGGAGCCGACCTGCCGTACAACGGTCGCCGCCAGCTGTTCCGTGACCGGCTCGCCGACCTGGTCCACGACCGGTCGGGCATCGACCCGCGCGGCGAACCGGCGCTGGCCAACCTGGTCGAGCGGCTCTGGCCGCAGCAGAGCCCGGCGGCGTTCCTGCGCGGCCTGCTGGCGTCCCGGCCCCGGCTGCGCGCCGCCGCCGACCCGGCTGCTGCCGCCACTGGCTCGGCCGCCGACGGGTTCACCGCCGACGAATTGGCACTGCTGCACCGGCGTGGCGCCGACCGGATCTCCGAGGAGATCTGGTCCGCCGCCGACCTGCCGCTGCTCGACGAACTGGACCAGCTGATCGACGGCGGGCCGTCGCGCCGGTACGGGCACGTGGTTGTCGACGAGGCGCAGGACCTGTCACCGATGCAGCTGCGGGCGGTGGCCCGACGCAGCCGTACCGGCTCGTGCACGGTCATCGGCGACCTGGCCCAGTCGACCGGCGGTTGGGCCCGGGACAGCTGGGACGAGGTGACCCGACATCTGCCGACGACCTGCCCGGTGCGGGTCGCGCCGCTGCGGTACGGCTACCGGGTGCCCCGCCAGGCGTACCAGTTCGCCGCCCGGCTGCTGCCGGTCGCCGCGCCCGGCGTGACACCACCGGAGGTGGTCCGGGACGGCCCGGCCGAACCCGTCGTGCACCAGGTCGGGCTCACCGAGCGGGCCGGTCGGGTCGTCGTCGTGGCTGGTGAGCACGCCGCGCGAGGTGCATTCGTCGGCGTCGTCTGCCCGCCCCGCTGCCGCCGCGAGGTCGAGGCGGCGCTCGCCGACAACGGACTCGCCTGGAGCAGCGCCCAGCAGGGCGACCTCGGCGCGGCGATCAACCTGGTCAGCCCGGCCGAGGCGAAAGGCCTGGAGTTCGACGCCGTGGTGATCGTCGAGCCGGAGCAGATCGTCGCCGACGACGAACGCGGCCACCGGATGCTGTACGTCGCGTTGACCCGAACCACCGGCCACCTGGATGTGGTCTGTGTCGGCGACCCGCTGCCGCTGACCACGGCGTACCGCCCGGATCCGGGTTCGGCCGCCGACCAGTCCGACTTCACCGAACGGTCCGCCCGCCTGCTCGCCGAGCACCTGGCCGGTCAGCTGCGCGCCGGTGCGCCGGCCGCGCACTGGGCGGAAGTCCTTGACGAGGTACGCCGCCAGCTGGCCGACTGACCATCCGCAACCGACTTGCCGCAGTGCGGAGTCAGTGACCGGGCGGTGCTGCGCTGTCGTCAGGAGCTGCTGGCGGGGCGGCTGAGCACCGCCGAGGTGAGCCGCCGGCCGACGGTCGCCTGGACGATGTTCTTCTGGATGACGGCCTTGGCGGCCCGGCTCGGCAACGCCACCCCGAGTTCGGTGGCCAGGGCCCGTAGCTCGGCGACCTTCAGCCCGAGATCGTCGAGGTAGCGTCCGGCGGCCACCCGGTCGTCGATCGCCGCCAGGTCGGCGCGGATCCGGTCGGTGTCGACGACGACCGCCGGCTTCGCCGCTTTGACGGCCCGGCTTCGGCGGGCCGGTGCCGGTGCCGCAGGCTGCTGTGGCCCGGCGGTGGCGACCGTCAGCTGCGCGGTGCCGTCGGCGAGCGCGGCCAGCTGCTCCGGCGGCAGGGTACGGAGGAAGTCCGCGACCCGGATCAGGACGGCGTGGGACAGGTCGGCGGCGCTGGTCACGTGGCTCTCCTACGGGCGGATCTTGGCGAGGAACTCACTGGCGAGCTGTTGCAACTCGTATTGGACGTGGACGTTCGCGTCCGGCATCAGGACCGCGGGCAGGCCGTGCTCGCCGGCTGAGGCGAACACCGTCTTGTTGTCGCGGATCATCTGTTGGAAGCGCGGGATCTCGATGGTCGCAGGATGGCCGATGAAGTTGCGTAACGCCAGCAGCGGCCCGTGCCCGGTGTACTGGACCATCGTGAAGACGATGCCGAGGATCTCCGGGCTGATCTGGTCGGCCCGGCCCGCCGCGACCCGGTTGTAGTCGGTCACCAGCTCAGAGACCTTCTTGCGTAGGTAGTCGATGCCGAGCGTGGACAGGTAGTCCGGCCGGGCCGGGATCAGGATGTGGTCGCTGGCGACCACCCCGGTGCGGGTGACCATGGTGAAGTTCGGTGGGCAGTCGACCAGGACGACCTGGTAGTCGGTGAAGGCGGGCGCGGCGAGCGCCTCGGCGAGCGCCCGGTGCAGGGACAGGAAACGCGGGCTGCCGTGCTGGAACCGCGATCCGCCCAGGCTGGCGGCGAAGTCGAGGTCGGCGTCGGTGAGCATCAGATGGGACGGCACCAGGTCGAGCCGACCTGCGCTGTGCTGACCGATCACTTCGTTGACAGTAGGCGGGGTGAGCACGTAACGGTCCAGCGGCGCGGCACCGCCACGGTCGAGCACGTCACCGAACCACTGCAGGATGGTCCGGTCGTCGGCCAGTTCCCGCTCCCACCTGGTCGGTTCGACGAAGGAGAAGGTCAGGCTTGCCTGCGGGTCCAGGTCGATCAGCAGAACCCGGTGCCCTCGGTACGCGAGTTCAGCCCCGATGTTGGCGGTGACGGTGGTCTTGCCGACACCACCTTTGTAGTTGATGACGGACACCACGGTCATCGGACCCTCCGCACACGCATGGCCAGCAGCATGCCACGTGGGTGTCGCGGTGAGCTTGATGCCCCACGTGTATCAGGATGCACCTGTGGCATCAGCCTCGCCAAGATCGACCAACCCTCAGTGGGCTGTACGACGGCTCTCCGGCCGGCGCGGAATGATCCGGCGGGCGGGTCGTTGTGCATGGTCGCGCCACGCACTCCGGCCCGCAGCCGCCAGGCCCATGGACCCCCCATGACCACGATGGACCCCCATGACCACGATCATCACCCGCACCCTGCGTACCAGCCTGCGCACCACCGCCCTCGGCATCGCCGGGCTCACCCTCGCCGGCGGCGCGGTCGCCGCCCCCGCCCTGGCCGCCGCCAGCAGCGACCGCGTCGACACCGGCAAGTTGACCCCGCACGGCGTGCAGGGCGAACAGTCCCGCATCACCCTGTCCGGCGAGCAGACCGACAACGTCAAGGGCATCATCGCCGCCACGAAGAAGGCCGGCATGGACGAGCGGGCCGCCGTGGTCGCCATCGCCACCGCCCTGCAGGAGTCCAAGCTGGAGAACCTCGGCCACCTCGGTGACCGCAACGACCACGACTCGCAGGGCCTGTTCCAGCAGCGCCCGTCGTCGGGCTGGGGCACCGTCGAGCAGATCACCGACGTCGAGTACTCCACCACCGCGTTCCTGAACGGGCTCAGGGCCGTCGACGGCTGGCAGGACATGCCGCTGACCGAGGCCGCCCAGGCGGTGCAGGTGTCGGCGTACCCGTTCCACTACGCCCAGTGGGAGACCCAGGCCGCCGAACTGGTCGCCCAGCACTGGAACAGCTGACCGCAGACACAGCGTAGAAGGGCCGGACCCCGGGTGCGGGGTCCGGCCCTTCTACGCATGCCCAGGCCAGGTCAGCCGGGGCCGACCCCACCACCGACGAACGGATCCGGCAGGTTACGCCAGCCGGCCTCGCCGTCGGCGAGCTCGGCGTCGGTGAGCAGACAGGCCGCCAGCCGGCGGTGCAGGTCGACCGGATCGAAGTCGACGCCGACGAAGACCAGGTTGCTGTGCCGGTCGCCGTAGTACGGGTCCCAGTCCAGCGCGGCGGCCAGCCGGCGCTGCGGGCTGGCCTGCTCCCATTGCTCGTCCGGCAGGTCGACCAGCCACCGGCCGAGAGTGTGCAGGGTGAGGCCGCCGCCGGCGCACTCCCAGCCGATCACCGTCTCCGGCCGGTTGGCCAGCCAGAGGTGCCCACGGGACCGCAGCGGACCCGCCGTGACGTCGGCCAACGCGGCGTACAGCCGGGCGGGGTGCAGCGGGCGGCGGGCCCGGAACACTGCGGAGACGACGCCGCAGTCGGCGACCGGCTCGTGCACCCCGATCAGGTGACCCTCGACGCCACGGTCCAGGACCGCCGGCGTTTCCGGCCGGTGCCGGTCGGTGTGCCGCAGTTGGCCGGCGAGCCGGGTGGCGTCGATCGTCGGCTGGTCGCCGGCCCGTAGGTGCACCGCCCACGGGGCCATCCGGGACAGCAGCACACCAAGCCGGTGCGTCTCGAAGGCCTGGTCAATCGACCCGCCCCACAGCACGACCGTGTCGGCGTACTCAATCTGCCGGGCAATCACGTCGGCGAGCCGACGGCGGTCGCCGGGGGCGGCGGCGATGCCGAGTTGACCGAGGTCGTCGGTGCTGGCCAGGCCGTCGAGCAGGTGGTCGGCGGCGACGACCGTGACGTACGAGTCGAACCGGACCAGGTCGCAGACCGCTCGCCCGGCCACCCGGCCGTGCGCGCAGGCGGCGGCGAGCGTCTCCGGTTCGACCACTTCGGGCAGGACCAGCACGATGTCCCGGCCGGGTCGGGCGGCGGCGAGCCGGGCCAACGTGGTCGGCGCGTCCGCCCGCAGGGTGCAGCAGACGCAGCCGTCGACGAGGTCGAGGCGGACGTCTTCGACCGGGCCGGTGCCGTCGCGGAGCACCCGGTGCGGGGCACCGTCGTGTGCCGGGCCGACGTCGTAGCGGACGACGAGCAGGGCCGGGTCGGCGGCGAGCAGGGTCCGGGCGACGGCCATCGTGGCGGCGGGCCAGAAACCGGACAGTACGGTGACCGCCGGGCGGGTGGTGGCGGCCCGGTGGGTGGTACGGCCGACCGGAGCTGACGGTGACGGCATGCACGCCCCCTCGACTGAAATGAAAACCGTTGTCATTATAACCGAATGGACGCCACCCTTCGAGCCCACCTCATGGATCTGCTGGAGCACCTGGCCGGCGAGCAGGTGCTGACCGGTGCCGACCGCCGCCCGGTCGCGGGACCGCCGGCCGGCCATCCCGTCGGGCACCCCGCACTACGGATCTACCCGGAGGCCAGGATGGTGCTGCTCGGAGCCGACGAGATCCAACTGACCCGTCGCGAGTTCGACCTGCTGCACTGCTTCGCCAGCCACCCTCGGCAGGTGTTCACCCGGGCCCAGCTGCTCGACCGGGTCTGCGGGCACCGCCGGTCCGGGCCGCGCAGTATCGATGTGCACATCCGCCGGTTGCGAGTCAAGCTCGGCGACGACCTCCCGGTGGTGCGAACCGTCCACGGAGTGGGATACCGCCTGGACGGCGCTTTACCGGTCACCGTCGCCCGGCTGGCCGGCGCCGACGACGCAATCGGCGGCCGCATCGGCGACAGTCGGGTAACGTGGAGATTTGACTGACTGGTGGATGTCCGGCACGGTGGGCGGGTAGACGGCCGCTGACCGACCCAGTCCCTGGAGCTTCCGCCGCCCGCCCTGACCGCCCGCCGCGCACTGTCCGCCGCGCCGTCAGCCCCAAACCCGACATTGCCGCTGAGCCTCGCTGCGTCAGCCATCACCTGTTTCCGGTAGTTCCGAAATCCGATCAAGGAGTTGTCATGCTGACCATGACCGACAACGCGGTCTTCGTGATTCGCGAGATCACCACTCAGCAGCAGGCACCGGAGAGCGCCGGCCTGCGGATCTCGGCCGACCCGACCGCCGGGTCGCTCACCCTGACCGTCGCCGAGCAGCCGATCGCGGGTGACCAGGTGGTGGATTCGTCCGGTGCCCGTGTCTTCCTCGACGCCGAGGCGGCCAACCTGCTGCAGGACAAGTCGCTCGACGCCGCAGTGGACGACGACGGCGGTGTGCGCTTCGGGATCGCCGAGCAGCCGGCCGGCTGAGCGACCAGGACGTCGCAGAGCCGTTGGCGGGCACCGTACCGACGGGTGTCCGCCAGCGGCTGACCGGCCGTGATGGAAGGTCCACCCGGTCAGGTCCCTTGTAAACTCGCCGACAGCCTGCCTTGCGGTATCCGTCACGGACGATAGATTCCGCCGGTGGCAGCAGACAGACCTGGCGGGGCGCGTCGTTGGGCCGTCGTCGCCGGGGTCCTGACAATCACCGTCGAGGCGGGGTGGCTGCTGGCGACCGGCCCGGCCGCCGCGCTGGTCAGCGACCTCGGCGCGATCACCGTCGCCGGTTGCGCCGCCACCGCCTGTGCGATCGCTGCCCGCCGCCACCCACCGCAGCTGCGCCGATTCTGGGTGCTGCTGGCGACGACCATGGCCCTCGCCGCCATCGGCCGGGTCGTCTGGACCGTCGGCCGGCTCACCGCCAACGCACTGCCACACACCCCACTGATCGGCCTGATCTTCTTCGCCGGCCTCGTCACCGGAACCGCCGCGCTGCTCAGCGCGGTCTCCGCACCGCGTAGCGCGGTCGGCCGGGCCCGGGTGCTGCTGGACGGGGTGATCGTCGGGCTGGCGCTGCTCCCGGTCGCCTGGGTGGTGGTGTATCGAGAGATGGCCAGCGCCGAACTGGACGGTACGGCGACCGCGCTCGGCATGCTCTACCCGATGCTGGACCTGATCCAGCTCGCCGTACTGATCTCGGTCGCCGGACCGGCCCGACCACTGTGGCCGGCGCTGACCCTGCTCGGGGCCAGCCTCGCGGTGCGGGCCGGAGCCGACGCCGTCTACGTTTCGATGATCGCCCAGGGCACCTACCAGCCCGGTCACCCGGTGGACGTCTGCTGGCCGCTCAGTTACCTGCTGGTCGCGATGGCCAGCCGGCACCCGCCCCCGGCCGACCTCGACCAAATCGACGAGACCGCCGAGCCGCCGCCGCTGCCGTGGTGGCGGGTCGCGCTGCCGTACCTGACTGTCGGCGCGGCGATCGCAGCGGTCCTCACCGCCGGCGAACCGTCGTCGGTGATCTACGCCAGCGGTGTCGCGCTGCTCGCCGCGCTGGCCGTCCGGCAGGCTCTGGCCGCGAACGAGAACCGCCGGCTGGCCGCCCGGCTGCGCCGGCTCGCCTACACCGACCAGTTGACCGGGCTGCCGAACCGGCTGCTGTTCACCCGCCGGTTGCGTCAGTCGATCGCGGCGTTGACCGAGCCGAGCCGCGTCGCCGTCCTGCTGCTCGATCTCGACGGGTTCAAACAGGTCAACGACCGGTTCGGTCACGCCAGCGGGGACGCGATGCTCAGCGAGGTGGCGGCCCGGATGCGGTCCGCCGTCGGGGACGCGGGGCTGATCGCCCGACTCGGCGGCGACGAGTTCGCCGTCCTGCTCGACCCGGCCCACGACCCGGCCCGGCTGGCCGACCGGCTGCTGGCGGTGCTCGCCGACGGCACGGTCACCTCGGCGAGCATCGGCATCGCCGAGTACGGTCCGCACCACTGCGGCGACGCCGATCTGCTGCGCGACGCCGACATCGCGATGTACGCGGCGAAGGCGGCCGGCAAGTCCGCGTACCGGTTCTGCACGCCGCAGCTGCGCAAGGCGGCGGTGGACCGGGCCGAGCTGATCGCCGACCTGCGCCGGGCGGTCGACGACGGCGGCCAGTTCGAGCTGGCGTACCAGCCGATCGTCGATGTCGGCACCGGTCGGATCGGCGGCGCGGAAGCGCTGGTGCGGTGGCGGCACCCCCGGCTCGGGCTGCTCAGCCCCGCCCGGTTCCTGCCGCTGGCCGAGGAGACCGGCCTGGTGCTGCCGCTGGACTGCTGGGTGCTGGCCACCGCCTGCCACGACGCGGCCGCCTGGCAGCAGCTGGCGCCCGGCACCACGGTGGCGGTCAACCTGGCGCCGGCCCAGCTGCGCCGTGCAGATCTGATCGCCATGGTGGCCGGCGCGGTATCGGCGGCCGGGCTGGCCGCCCCCCGGCTGACCCTGGAGCTGACCGAGACGGCGCTGATCGACAGCACTGACGAGGTGCTGTCCCGGCTCGCCCAGCTGCGTGAACTCGACGTACGGATCTCGATCGACGACTTCGGCACCGGGTATTCGTCGCTGAGTTACCTGCACCGGTTGCCGGCCACCGACCTGAAAATCGACCGCTCGTTCGTGGACCGGCTCGACTCGCCTGATCCGAAGGCCTACGCCACGGTCGAGATGGTCACCCGGCTGGCCGACGCGTTCGGGCTGGTGGTGGTCGCCGAGGGGGTGGAGACCGAGGTGCAGCACGGTGCGGTCGCGGCGATCGGCTGCCCGCGGGCGCAGGGCTACCGGTACGGTCGGCCGCAGCCGGTGGCCCAGCTCCGCGAGCTGATCATCGCACGGTGACTGGAACTTCCACATGCGATCATGGTCATGTTGATCTGCCGTGGCTATGCTGGCAAGCCGTCGAATACGCCCGATCCGTGAGGGATACTACAGATGGTCGATGAATCCAATGGCGGCTCGCGCCCGGTGCCCAGGTTGGACACCTCGGTGCCACAGACGGCCCGGATCTGGAATCATTGGCTGGGCGGCAAGGACAACTACGCCGTCGACCGTGCGGTCGGTGACCAGATCAGGGCGGCGTTCCCGCAGATCGTGGAAAATGCCCGGCTCTCCCGGGGCTTTCTGGTCCGGTCGGTGCGCTACCTGACCGGGCAGGTCGGGATCCGGCAGTTCCTGGACATCGGCACCGGCCTGCCGACCGCCGACAACACCCACGAGGTGGCCCAGGCGGTGGCTCCGGAGACCCGGATCGTCTACGTCGACAACGACCCGCTGGTCCTGGTACACGCCCGGGCGTTGCTGACCAGCACGCCGCAAGGCGTAACCGACTACGTCGACGCCGACCTGCGTGACCCCGCGTCGATCCTGCGCGAAGCCGGGCGTACCCTCGATTTCAGCCAGCCGATCGGTCTGATGCTGATGGGCATCCTCGGGCACATCGCCTCCGACGACGAGGCCCGCGACATCGTGCGCAGCCTGCTCGATGTCCTGCCGTCCGGCAGCCACCTCGCGCTCTACGATGGTGGCGACACCAGCCCCGGGGTGGTCGAGGCCGCCCGGATCTGGAACCAGTCCGCGAACCCGCAGTACCATCTGCGCAGCCCGGATCGGATCGAACGGTTCTTTGACGGGCTTACTCTGGTGGAGCCGGGGGTGGTGTCGGTGACCCGGTGGCGGCCGGAGCCGGAGCAGGCACACGTGCCCGTCATCGACCAGTACTGCGGCGTCGGCCGTAAGCCGTGAGCCGATGAGCGTCGTCGGGCACCAGGAGTACGCCGCCGGCGGACCGACGGTCCGCCGGATGCAGCTCGGTGCCCGGCTACGCCGACTACGCGAGGCCAAGGGGATCAGCCGGGAGGACGCCGGCTGGACCATCCGGGCCTCCGAGTCGAAGATCAGTCGGATGGAGCTGGGCCGGGTCGGGTTCAAGGAACGCGACGTGGACGACCTGCTCACCCTCTACGGCGTCGCCGACCACCTGGAACGCGGCGAGCTGATCACCCTCGCCCGGGAGACCAACCAGCCGGGCTGGTGGCATCCGTACGGCGACCTGCTGCCCACCTGGTTCCAGTACTACCTGGACCTGGAGTCGGCAGCCAGCCTGATTCGCACCTACGAGATCCAGTTCGTGCCGGGGCTGCTGCAGACCGAGGAGTACGCCCGCGCGGTCATCGACATCGGGTTCAGTGAGTCCGGTGTCCGTGAGGTGGACCGGCGGGTCGAACTGCGGATGGCTCGCAAGCGGGTGCTGGAGCGGGCCGGCGCACCCCGCATCTGGGCGGTGGTCGACGAGGCGGTGCTGTGCCGGCCGATCGGCGGGACGCGGGTGCTGCGTGGGCAGATCGAGGCGCTTGCCGAGGCGAGCGAGCAGCCGGGCGTACGGCTGCAGGTGGTCCGGTTCCGCAGCGGCGGGCACGCGGCTGCCGGTGGGGCCTTCAGCATCCTGCGCTTCCCGGAGCAGGAACTGCCCGACGTGGTCTACCTGGAGCATCTGACCAGCGCGCTCTACCTGGACAAGCGGGAAGAGGTCGACCGGTACGCGGCCGCCGTCGGGCGGCTGTTCATCGAGGCCGACCCGCCGGACCGGACCCGGGAAGTGCTGCACCGGGCGTTGCGCGACCTGTGACGGTGACCGGCCGCCCGAACCGGACCGGCACACCCGGGGAGTAGAGGACGCTGACCGGTGGGCCGTCCGGTGCCGGTAGCCCGCCGGCGGCGACCAGGTCGTCGGCCAGCTCGACCAGCTCAGCCCGGTGCAGCGGCCAGCGTGGATGTTCGTTGGGCAGGTAGCGGGTCGCGCCGTGGACCCGTTCGTGCAGACCCCACCGGGCGGTGAGGAAATGCTCCAACGGGGTCGGCTCGGCGATCGGCGCGCCGACCCGGACCACCATCCGGTTGTGTGTGCCACGCGGCCCCGGCCAGCGCCGCCGGCTGTGGTACGTCACCGTGTCACCGTCGTGGTCGAGCCGCATCCGCGACCACAGGTACGGCAACCGCAGGGTGGCCATCGCCACCAGAACCGGCAGCAGCCGGGCCGCGTCCAGGGAACGGAACACCACCCCGCGCCGACCGGCGTCGTCGACCGAGTAGAGCCGCACGTTGGTCTCGCAGAAGGTGCCCAGGTACGGGATGCCCGGACCGGGACCGAAACCGACGCCGACCATCCGGAACCCGATCAGCCCGACGTAGCTGGTGCCGTCGAAGGTGTCCGGCCGGGTGCCCGGCGGCAGCAGTGGGGCGACCACCGCCGGGTCCACCGGCCAGTGCAGGAACGTCAGATCGTGCCAGCTCTGCACCAGGACCGGCCAGCGGACGGGGCGCGGCGCGGTGACGGTGACCGGCTCCGGCGGCGGCATCTCGGTACGGCTCATATGATCATCCTGGCAGCACCGCACACCCGCGTCCGCAGCTGACTGCGGCGAACCCGAGGAGCCGTACCGTGGCACGCGCCATCGCGACGAACACCCGCGTCGACCGGGCCGGCCTGGTCGACTTCCTGCGGACCCGGCACCGGGCGGTCCTGATCACCACCCGCGCCGACGGCCGCCCGCAGGCGTCGCCGGTCACCTGCGGGGTCGACGCCGACGGTCGAATGCTGGTCGCCACCTACCCGGACCGGGCGAAAGCGGTGAACATCCGCCGTGACCCGACGGTGTCCGCCTGCGTCGTCTCCGACGATTGGAACGGTCCGTGGGTGCAGTTGGACGGGGTGGCGGCGGTGATCGACATGCCGGACGCGCTGGACGGTCTCGTCGACTACTACCGCTGCGTCGCCGGCGAGCATCCGGACTGGGACGAGTACCGCGCGGCGATGCGCCGGCAGGACAAGTCGTTGATCCGGATGGTCGTGGACCGCTGGGGGCCGATCGCCACCGGCGGCTTTCCGCCGCACCTCGCCGACGACTGACAGGGCTCCGTGCCGGTCACTCGGGCAGCCCGGTCACTCGGACGGCTCGGGGAGGTCGCAGTCGATCTTCGGGTTGACGCCGATGTAGTTCAACGGTCCGGCGATCACCGTCACGATCGTGGTGCCGGCATGGGCACAGTTGGTGTCGTCGCGTTCGAAGTAGCCGCGTTGCACCGCCGCGACCACCCCGATCACCAGCCAGATGAGCACGATCACGCCGGATATCGAACCGCCACGCATCACTGCCTCCTCAACTCGTCGACGCCGTACCGGCCCCGCCGCGCCTGCTGGCAACGGGATCCGGTCGGCGGATGGGCAACCTGGTACCCAGTGACGTCGCTGAGGTAACCGTCCGCCCGGCCAGGCCCGGCGCCGGAACTGTCGCCTGCCGGCGCAGCGCCGAGCCAGCACCAGCCCGGCGAGCAGGCCGACCGCCGTACCGCTCGGTCGCGCCCGGACCGACGACCACCCGGCCACCGCCGAACGGACCAGGCGATGTCACGGCGCTGGCTGCTGTCCCGGCTGGAGCTGAACAACCGGGTGCAGATCGCTGTCCTGGTGCACGACGCCGACCTGACCTGAGTACGGGGTCGGCGGTCATGCGTCGAGGACCCGGCCGGCGAGGTCACCCCGGTCGAAGGAGACGAACACATCGCCGAGCCGGTCCAGCAGGTACCGCCGTTCGTCGTCGGTGAGACCGCCGACGAAGTCCTGCACCGTCTCGGCGATCACCGCGGTCTGCTGGTCGCCGCCACCGGTCAGCTTCGCGGCGACCTGTTCGAAGGTGTCGTCGAGCAGCGAGGTCAACGCGTCCGGGTGGTGCATGAACCAGTAGGACCGGGCGGTTGCCGGGTCGGTAAGCACCTTGTCCCGCAGGTAGCCCATCTGCTCCTGCTCCAACTGCTGCCGCAGCCGCTGCATCCGCAGCTCCCGGGTGAGCTTGTCGACCGTCTTCGTGTCCTGCTCGGCCTGAGCGTCCACCGTCAGGCTGACCGTGCAGCTCAGCAGCCGCAGGTGCGAAGCGGTCAGATCCATCTGCGGCAGCCGGGTGTTCAGCTCGGCCTCCAGCAGGGTCCGCTCGGTGACCTTGCGCGGGGCGGCGATCCGGCGGGCCGCGTCCAGCATGCACCAGCGGACCGTGGCGGCGGCCCGGTCATGCTGGCGCAGCGGCTGCCACGCCGTGGCGAAGGTGGCGACGAACTCGGTGCCGGGCAGCGCTGCCGGCAGCCGGTCGGTGAACACGTCCTGGTCCGGACCGGGCAGCACCGGTACGGGGTTGCTACGGAACACGTCAAAGAAACCGGGCATCACAACTCCTCGGCGGCACTGGGAAGCAGAGACGACAGCAGCGGCGCGGACCGTGGGCGGGCCGCGATCGGGTCCGCGCGGCGCAACTGGTCGACGAGGTGCCGGCAGAGTTCCACCTGACGTGCCGGGTCGTCGGTGGCCGGCCAGGCGGTCAGCAGCGCGCGCAGCCGGGCCACCCGCCGGGCGGCGGCGGGACCGGCGGTGACGATGCGGCCGAGGACGTGGGTGAGCGCGTCAACCAGCCCGGGGTCGGCCGCCGCGTCGTCGAACCACCGGTAGAGCAGGGTTTCGACGCTGCCCGGCAGCTGCCGTACGTCCAGCGCGCGGCCCAGCGCCACCCCGATCGCGTCCTGCACCACCGGGGTGGCCGCGACGAGCTCGGCGAGTACCCGGTCGGGCGGCCGGACCAGTGTCTGCGGCCCGGCGAGCTGGTCGGCCGGCCGACGACCCGGGTCGTCGGCCGGGTCGACCGGGCGGTGCGCCGAACCGTCGCCGGCCCGAGGCTGCTCCGGCCGGCCGAGTAGATTCAGCGCGACGGCGGCGAGCGCGGCCCGCCGGGGCTGGTCGTCGGCCAGCCAGTACGCCAACCGCAGCAGCACCGGCTGGCGCAGCGCCGGCCGCCGCCACAGTGCCGCCAGCGCGGTGAGCACCGCCTCGTCGACCTCGGCGATATCGTGCCGGGCCAGGTGGCCCAGCCGGACCATCGCCTGTTCGACGTAGAAGTCGGCGAACTCGCCGCCGCAGACCTCGGCCACCGCGATCAGCACGGCCGGGTTGCTGCTGCCCTGCGCCCAGCGGTAGAGCTGCTGGCGGACGGCGGCACCGATCTCGGGGCTGAGTGCGGCGATGCCAAGCACGTGCACCAGCGCGCCGCGCAGCCCGGTGCGTCGGCTCCAGGCAGGTGCCACCTGGCTGAGAATCTCGGGGGTACGCCGCCGGAGCGCGGTGTGCAGGACCAGCTCGGCGCTGCGGGTGGCCAACGCACGGTCGACGGGACCGCGCCGCTGTCCGCCCCGCAGCGGCAGCTCGGACACCCACCGCCACAGTTCGCGCTGGAACGTGTCGGCCCGGTCGGTGATGACGAAGTCGAGCACTGCCTCGGCGTACCGGGCCCGGCGGTAGCGAACCGTGTGATCGTCGTCGAGGTAGGCGTCGACGGCCTCGGCGAGGGTACGGACGCCGGCGTGTCCGAGGCCGGCCGGTGGCGCGTCGGTGCCGGCGAGCCGGGCGTCGAGCGCCTCGGCGGCGCCGAGTACCCGTCCCGCCGGGGCACCCTCCAACGCTGCGGCGGCGACAAGGAACGCGCGGTGGCGCGGGTCGGGATGGTGGTGGAACCAGGCGGTCAGCTCCACCTCCCAGTTGTGGTACGCCGAGACCAGCACCTCGACCAGTTGCCGGCCGGCGTCGGATGCGGCGGTGACCGGCGGTCCGGCCGGGCCGGGCTGGGTGGTCAGCACGTCGGCGGCGAGCTGGGCCAGCCGGACCGCTTCGGCCGGTGACGCGTCGACCAGCAGCTCGGCGATCTGCGGCTGACCGGCCAGCCAGTCGAGGGCCAGATCCGGCCGGAGCTGACGCAGCCGCCGGCCGAGGACCAGATCAGCGGGTGGCGCCGCCACCTGCAGCATCGGGCCGTCGCGTACCGCGCCGAGCTGCTCCCAGGTCGTACCGGTGACGGTGACCGCGATGGCCGAACCCCGCCGGGCCAGGCTGTCGAAGTAGGCACCGATGTCCCGGGCGAAGCCGTACTGGATGTGCGGCGCGTGTTCGGGCAGTTCGAGCAGGTACGCGTAGCCCGGCGCGACCGGCAGCTCCGCGATGGTCAGCTGTTCGCCGCGGGCGGGGTCGAAGGTCGGCCGGATCTCCCGCAGCCGTAGCCCGGTGCCGTGCAGCAGCCGCAGCGCGGCCGTGTACCGCCCGGTCCCGGGTCCGCCGACCAGGATCACCCCGCCGCTGCGGCGGATCCGGGCGACCGCGGTCTCGGCGGTCAGCCGGTCGCCTGCGAGGGTGCGGTAGCCGGGGTCGACGAATCCGGCGAGCCGGTCCCGCACGTACTCCGCACTGAGCTCGTGGTAGTCCCGTACCCGCTGGACGTACTGGTGCAGACCGCCGTAGACGACGTTGGCGACCTGCCCGTCGTTGTGGTCGATGGTCACGGCGGCACCGGTGCCGCCGGCTGGCAGGTCGGCACCACCGCCGCCGTCGAGGTCGGTCAGCGCGTCGAGGTCGTCGAGCGTGTCGAGGTCGAGGTCGGCCAGTTCCGGCAGGTCCCGGTCGGCGAGCTCCGACCGGTCGGGCTCGGCGAGGTCCGGCAGGTCCCGGTCGGTACGGATCATCCGTGACGTCCGCCCCGGGACTGCCACATCCCACCGTTGACCTGGTTGGCAGCCTGCCCGGAGTTGCTGCGGATCCGCAGCTCGCCGGTCTGCGCGGGCTGTCGGCCGCCAGCGTTGCCGGTGGGTGTGCGCCCGCTGTCCGGTGCCGCCGGGCCGGCCGCTGACTCGGGCACCGTCGGCTGCGGCGCGAACCGTGGCACCGCCAGCAGGCTGCCGGACGGCTCCGGCACGTACAGCCAGGCCTGCTGGCTGAAGCTCTTGCCCGGCACGGTCGCCGAGACCTCGATGAAGTGGTCCGGATGCCGGCTGGTGTAGCCGGCCCGGACGACGTCGGTGAAGACCCGGTCGGACAGTATCGCCGCGACGTGGGTGATCGTCGGCTGGGCCGAGTCGAGCATGATCCGGACCGCGTCGGAGTCGAGCAGCCGGTGCGTCTCGTTGCGGGCGGTGCCGTTGCCGGCCCGCTCCGGCCGGTCCGGGTCGACCGGCAGCGGCCCGACATGCAGACTGGCGCGCAGCCGGATCACCGGCTGGCCACGTGGGACATCGGCGTTGTGCTCGGCCAGCACGTGCTGCAGCACCGTCAGGAACGGGTGCACCAGGGCGGGGAGCAGCCGGGTCGGTACGCCGATCGCGAGCCCGTCGCCGCTGTCGCCGTAGAACAGTGGGTTCTGCCAGGCTTCGCCGATCGCCGCCGCCTCGAAAGCCTGCCGGACCAATTGGGGAATGAGCTGGTTGATGCCCTGATGGGTGCCACCGGGCTCGGCGGTGAAACCTTTGGCGTCGACGGCGAGGATGCCGGTGTACGGCGGCAACTCCCGGGTCACGGTGAATGGCGGAGGTGAGACTACCACCGGTGCTCCTGTCGAGGTCGAGTTTCGTCGGCTCCGCATCGTGCCCTGGTTACCCGGCGTTTTCTGCCAACCAGTGGGCAACGCGGCCATCAATGGACCAAGGCGGTCGTCGGATGGCCGGTCCGCGACCCGGACCGAACTGATCGCGGTCCCGGCCCGACAATCGGTTTCCCGCCGTCTGCTGTTCGGTCGACAGGCATTCAGGCCGGCGGATGCTCAGGTCGACGAGTGGCTGCCGGACCGTGGTCCGCTGTATCCGATCCGGGCGAGCCGGCCGAGGTCGAGCAGCACGAACCGGCGGGGTGCGGTCGCGATCAACCGGTCGTGGCGGAACCGGGTGATCGCGGTCACCACTGCGTTGCGGGACGCCCCGATCAGCTGGGCCAGGCCGTCCTGAGAGAGACCGAGGTCGAGCGAGGCCTGGTTCGGGCCGTCCGGGCTGGCCTTGGCGAGCCGGAGCAGCGCCCGGGCGAGCCGTTGCGGCACCGGCAGCGAGGCGATCTCCACCCGCTGTTCGTCGGATTCACGCAGCCGGGCGTTGGTGTAGCGGCGCAGCGCGGGGTGCAGGTCGCGGTCGTCGACCAGCTTGAGGAACTGTTCGGTGGTCAGCTTCCGGGCGGTGACCGGGCGCAGCACCGAGACACTGGCCGACCGGGGCGTGCCGTCCAGCGCGGCGATGTCACCGAGCAGATCCCCAGTAGACCGGACGGTCAGCATTGTTTCGCTGCCGTTGGCCTCGGTCCGGTACACCTTGACCGCACCGTTGAGCAGCACGAACACGTCGCGGCTCTGTTCGTCCTGAAGGAAGAGCCCATGTTTGCGGCCCAGCTGGACCGGCTGTCCGGCCTGTTGCAGTGCCTGCCAGTCGGCGGCGGTGACGTGATTGGTGAAGCTGACCCGGACCGGGTACGCGGCGGTCATGGGGACACCGTACCGATGTGGACCGTGCGGTGGGAATCACGGCGACGGATGTCCCGATGCGCCGGACGGTCAATGTCGCTGGACGGTCAATCCCGCTGAACGGCGTCCGGGTTGGCCAACAGGTAGTCGTCCATTGTGCCGGTCCGTACCGCGTCGAACATCTCCAGGCTCTCCGGCGTGAGCCGTTCGGCCGCCGTACTGCTGAATCCGGCCGGATTGAACTCTCCGCCGTTGGTCTTCACCATGATGAGGTCGTTCGCGGTGATCCCGCGCAGGGTGAATACGAAATCGGCGATCGGGACGCCCCCGGTGTCCAGGACGAAGGCCTTGCCGGCCGCGGTGATCACCCGGTCGATCTTCGCCGGGTTGGTCAGTACGCCGGTACTGCTAGCCTCCTGCACCATGGCCTTCAGCAGCTGCCGCTGGTGACGCTGCCGGTCGTAGTCCCCGTTCGGCAGGCCGTAGCGCTGGCGGGAGTAGTCCAGCGCCTCCCAGCCGGCCATCCGTTTGCAGCCCTCCTCGTGCCACAGTTCCTCGCCGCCACCGACCTCGCGGGCCTCGGCCAGCCAGGTGGGCTCGCCGTCGACCAGCCGCATGTGCTGGGACTTCACCCGCTGATCGACGCACATCCGGACCCCGCCGAGCGCGTCGATGACGTCCCGGAAACCGCCGAAGTCGATGATCGCCGCGCCGTCGAACTCGATGCCGGTCAGGTCGTTGAGGGTGAGTGCGACGAGTTGCGCCCCGCCGGCCCGGCCGACTCCGTTGCCCGAGCCGGCGCGGAACACGTCGGTGATCTTCGATTCGCCGCCGGGGTATCCGCTCGGCTCGAACGCCGGTGCCTCGACCCAGGTGTCCCGGGGGACCGACACCAGGTACGCCTGGTCGTGGGTGGCCGGCACGTGCAGGATGATGATCGTGTCGGAACGCATCTCGCCGGGTCGGCTGCCCCGCTCGTCCACGCCGAGCAGCAGCATGGTGATCGGCCCGTCCAGTGCCTCGCCGTCGGGCTCCTGTGGGACCTTCGCGGCACCGGCCAGCAGGTCCTGCTGCTGAATTCGACCCGTGTACCGGTCGATCAGCAGCTTGCCGCCGACAACCGCGGTCGCGCTGGTGGCCATCAGCAGCGCGCCGACGGCGATGGTCAGCACCGCCCAGATCGGGGTGCGGCGGACCGGTCGGGAGGCTGTCGTGGCGGGTGCGTCCGGTGCCGACATGCCGATGCTCCAGTCGAGGGGTGACCAGGGGAGGACAGCTTCGTCTTACCCGAGAGATTATCGTGTCATGCTGCAGATCTGCTGAGAAGATCCAGCTCAGCGCGACTATCCACTGTGACTTGTCGATGGCTGTCCGGTGCTCGACGCGATGGGCGTCGTTGCTTGGTTCTGGCATGGTGGTTGGGAGAGGGCCGACAGTGCGGTAGGGCGGCCTACCGACCGGTACAGGGGGTATACGGTGGAAATCGACGGAATCTTCTCGGCGCTTGTTGTCGGTCTCATCGTCGGAGCGCTCGGGCGGCTGGTCGTCCCGGGCAAGCAGAAGCTGAAAATCTGGGTCACCCTGCTGATCGGTGTGGTGGCGGCGTTGCTCGGCACTCTGGTCGCCAGCCTGTTCGGGGTGGCCGAGACCCGGGGTGTCGACTGGATCGAGCTCGCGTTGCAGGTGGCGCTCGCCGCACTCGGCGTGGCGGCCATCTCCGGAGCTGCCGGCAAGCAGGGGTAGCAGTCGGCAGGCAGAAGGTCAGCAGGGCCGGCCGGTCAGCCAGGTGCGTTCGATGGCCCCGAGATAACGGTCCCGGTGCTCCTCGCGGGCCAGTGACCGCAACAGGAAGTCCATGTGGTCGCAGATCTCCCGCGCCCGCCGACTCGACTGGCAGGTCTGGTAGAGCACCGCGGCGTGCAGGTCGGCCTCGGCGTAGTTGCCGCGCAGCACCTCGTCGGTCCACCGGATCAACGACGCCCACATGGGCTTGATCTTGGCCCGCCGTTCGCTGGAGTCGAGCCGGCTGATGGCTTCGGCGGAGCGGTCCCGGGCATGTGGCAGCGCCTGGCCGTGGGCGGCGAGCAGCGCCAGGAAGAACGGGGTGGAGACGAGTTCCTGGTCCAACCGGTTGGCCTGCTGATGGGCATCCCGGGCAGCGGTGAAGTCACCATTGTCGCGTAGCAGCAGCCCGAGACAGTTCCAGTTCTGCGCGTCGTGCGGGCCGTGCTTGGTCGAGTTGCGGGCGTAGGCCAGCGCCCGGTCCGGCCGCGCGTAGCGGTGCAGCAGGGCTAACGCCCGGTCGGCGGCATCGGCCGGCAACCGGTGTGACATGGCGGTCGTCAGCTCCTGCTCGGCGGCGGCGTCCTCGCCGAGGTTGGTCAGCGATCGGCCCAGCCGGTAGCGCACCCGGGGGTTACGCGGATCGAGCTCGACTGCCCGGCGCAGGCATTCCACCGCCTTCTCGTAGTAGCCCTCCCAGTACGCGGCCTCTCCCTGGTTGAACAGGTAGGAGACCTCGACCTGGGTGGTCAGTCGGTGATCGAAGTCGCTGAGCCGGGACCGCATGTCCTCGATCAGCAGGTGCACCTGCTCGGACTGGCGTTCGGCCCGGCCGACTGCCGTCTCCACCCGGCCGACCAGCGTGTCGGCCTGCTCGGAGAGATTCTCCGCCTGGTCTATGGCCCGGTCGGCCTGTGCGACGATCTCCTCGGCGACCACCCGTTGGCGGTCGAGTTCCAGCCGGGCGCGCGCACCGGTGCGCCGGATGGTGCGCAGTTCACGGACACCGACGAAACCCGCGAAGACGAAGACCACCGTCAACGCAGTGACCAGAAGGGCAAAAGCCGCGATTATCCCACCGGACCAGGCGATCACCAGTTCGGCGATCTGGATCGGGTCGGGGGAGTCCGGCTCCATGTACCCAGAGTAACCACCTTGTGCGCCCATTTGACTACCCTGAGTGGTGTAAATCTGTTTCGGTCGGGTGGCGCAGGCGTGGCGATCGGGTCACCCTGGCCATAGGCTGATCATCATGAATATGAGAGACCCTCGATCTTTTGCGTTGGCTGGCCGGCGGGTCGCCGCTACGACACTCGCCGCTACCGTGCTGGCGCTTTCCGCAACCATGGCCCATGCCGCGCCGTACACCGACCCACATGCCGAGCCCGCCGACCTCGCCTCGGCGGCGACCTCGGCGGCCGCCGAGGTGCCGCTCGACAAACTCTCCGTCACCAGCACCCAGGTCGCCTTCGGGCTGCAACGACCGACTGCGATGGTGGCTCCGGACGATGGCAGCGGCCGGCTGTTCATCACCGAGAAGGCCGGCCGGGTGCGGGTCTACCATCCGGCCTCCGGCCTGGCCGAGACGGCTCTGCTGGACATCGGTGACCGGGTCGACACCTCCGGCAACGAACGTGGCCTGCTGGGCATCGCCACGTCCCCGGGGTTCGCCGCCGACCCGGTGATCTACCTGGCATACACCGCGCTGCCCGACGGCACGGTCACCCTGTCCCGGCTGTCGCTGGATGCCGCCGACCAGCAGCCGGTGCCGGCCGACCGGGAGGAGATCCTGCTCAGCCAGCCGCATGCCGAGTACGCCAACCACAATGGCGGGCAGCTGGCCTTCGGCCCGGACGGCCACCTCTACTGGAGCATCGGCGACGGCGGCGGCGCCGACGACGTGCTCGGCACTGGCCAGGACCTCGGCACCCTGCTCGGCAAGATCCTCCGGCTGGACGTTTCGGCCGCCTGCGACGACCTCGCGTACTGCGTACCGGCGGACAACCCGTTCGTCGGCGAAGCCGGCGCACGTGCCGAGATCTGGGCGTACGGCCTGCGAAACCCGTGGCGGTTCTCGTTCGACCCGGCGGACGGCTCGCTGTGGATCGCCGACGTCGGACAGGGCAGCTACGAGGAGGTCAACCACCTGCGCGGGGTGGCCGGGGCCAACCTCGGCTGGTCCTGTCGGGAAGGTCCGGTCGAGTTCGACCCACAGCGGTGCGACCCGGCGGCCGAGTACGTCGACCCGGTGTTCCACTACCAGACCTCGGCCGGCGGCTGCGCGGTGATCGGCGGCCACGTCTACCGGGGCAGCGAATCCGCCGCTACCGGCACCTACCTGGCCACCGACTACTGCTCGGCGACCGCGTACGCGATCCGGCCCGACGCGGACGGCGGGTACGACACGGCGGTCATCGGTGAGCTGCCGATCCAACCGACCACCCTCGCGGTGGCTGCGGACGGCGAGTTCTACCTCGCCAACGACCTGCCCGGCCAGCTGCACCGGATCACCTTCGAGGCCGACGAACCGGAGCCGGTCGCCGAGTGTCTGGTCGACTACCGGGTGGACAGCGACTGGGGATCGGGCTTCACCGTGACGGTCGGCGTCAGCAACACCGGTGACGAGCCGATCAACGGCTGGTCGCTCGGTTGGTCGTTCGCCGGCGCACAGCAGGTAGCGGTCGCCTGGAACGCGGTGATCACCCAGGACGCGGCGATGGTGACCGCCACCAACGCCGCCTGGAACGCGTCACTGCCCGCCGGCGGCCGGGTCGAGTTCGGCTTCCTCGGTAGCGGCGGCGCCGGCGCCGGACCGGCGCCGGCCGGGTTCACCCTCAATGGCCTGCCCTGCGACCCGGCGCCGGCGGTGACCACCGGCTAGAACCGGCTGACCGCCGGTCGTAACCGGTTGGAGTCGATCGAAGCCGATTGGAGGCCCACACCTGTGGGGGTGCCGGTCGAGCTTGATGCCGCAGGTGCATCCTGCTGCACCTGCGGCATCAGCCCCGGCAGGTGCGGTCAGTTCAGAGGCCGGGCGACCACCGGCTCGCCGGGCGGGAACTCCTCCGGGTCGACCACGGCGATCGCCCCGCCGCCGAGAAAGCCGTGGTTGACCAGGACCAGCCGGTGACAGTCCGGGTCGCCTGTGCGTTGCGGCAACTGGCCGGCCAACGCCCGTACCTTGGTCGCGGACGTCTCGTCGAGGGTGAAGCCGTCCGGCCCCCACACCCCACGCACCTGGAAGAACTCCTGCTCGCTGCGCTGCACGTCGCCGTTGAGGACGATCATCCGGTCGGAGCCGGTCAGTGCGCTGGACGCCTCGTTCAGCCCCCACGCCGAGTACGTCGCGCTGCCGGACTCGGGTGCTTCGCCGATCCCGATCCCGGTGCACCCGGCGGTCGACAGCACGGCGACCGTCGTCGCCAGCCAGGCGGCGAGCCGCACCGCGACGGCACCATGCGCGATATGCCCGCGATGCCCTTTGGCAACCATTTCGTGATCGTCGCACACGCCGAGCACGCCCCGCTCGCTTGCCGGTCTACCGCGTCTACGCCGGCCGGGGCGTAACGCCCAGTTGGGCGCAGGCCTCCTGGTACATCCGGACCACTTCGTGGCGGACCTGGACCCGTTCGGTGAGCCGGTACGCGAACGGCACCCGGACCGGCACCTCGACGCCGGCCACGGTGGCGGCGAACTCGATGCCGTCGGCGTCCAGGCCGGTCATCCGGGCCGCCGTCGCCTGCGGGGTGCCACCCAGCGACCGGCAGATCAGCAACGAGTCGGCCGCGTGGTCGTCGTTCATGTGCCGAGCCACCTGGGCGACCACCTCGGCGGTGAACGGGCCGGTCACGCCGCCGACTCCATCGGCTCCGGCTCCTGCTCCTGGCCCAGCTCGGCGAGGACCGCGGAGTTGTGCCGGTAGGCCACCGCCACCTCGCCGACCAGAGCCGCCTCAGCGGTGACGTCCAGCGGCAGGGCGTCCAGCCGGGCCCGGTACGCGTTCTTGTATCCGCGCGGATCGTCGATGCCGGCGAAGCGGTAGAACGCCGCGCCGCTCTCCTCGGTCAGCTCGTACGTCTGCGCCACCTGACGGCCGATGAACAACCCGCCGGACAGGTCACCGAGGTACCGGGTGTAGTGGTGGGCGATGAACGCCGGCGCGAAGGTGAAACAGACCTCCTGCATCCGGGCGACGTAGCGGCGGGTCGCCAGGCTCGGGGCGATCCGGCCGGCCCAGTCCGGGCCGAGCAGGTACGCCAGGTCGGCCTCCAACGCCGGCAACCGGGTCAACCGGTCGTCGACGAAGCCGCCGGCCAGCGGATCGTCGCGCATCGCGTCGGCCGCCTCTTCCAGCACCTGGTAGATGAAATAGTGCTGGGCGACCAGGTCGGCGTACCGCCGCCGGGGCAGCTCCCCGGCAACCAGCGCGGAGACGTACCGCTGGGACTCGGCCGCCTGGTGGTCCTGCCAACTGGCCGCCCGCAGCCGGGCGGAGAAGGTGTCACTCATCGCGGGGGTTCCTTTCCTTGCCGTGTCGTGCCCCTGCCGGTGTCGGGTGCTGCCGTCGCGGGACGACCAGCGGGAGTCGGGTCTCGGGGTGCGGCAACACCTCGATGTCGTGCCGGTACACCTCGCTGAGCAGCGCCCCGGTGAGGACCTGGTCGGGTGGTCCGACGGCCCGCAGCCGGCCGGCCGACAGCAACGCGATCCGGTCCGCGTACGCGCCGGCCAGACCGAGGTCGTGCAGCACCACCACGACGGCGTCACCGGCGGCGGCCCGCTGCCGGGCGAGCCGCAGCACCAGCTCCTGATGGTGCAGGTCGAGCGCGGCGGTCGGTTCGTCGAGCAGCAGCGCGGCGGCCTGCTGGGCGAGCACCCGGGCCAGCGCCGCGCGGGACTGCTCGCCGCCGGACAGCGAGGTGAAGGTACGGTCCGCGAACTGCGCCACGTCGGTGGCCGCCAGGCACTCCTCGACGATCGGGTCGTCGGACTCCTCGGCGGGCAACCCGGCCCACGGCGCCCGGCCCATCCGGACCACCTCTGCGACGGTGAACGGGAAGGACAGCACGCTGCGCTGGGTCAGCACCGCCCGACGCAGCGCCAGCTCGGTCGAGGTCCAGGCGGACAGCGGCGCGCCGTCGATCAGGATCGCGCCAGCGGCCGGTGCGACGTCACCGCCGATGGCGGCGAGCAGCGTCGACTTGCCGGCACCGTTCGGACCGACCAGGGCGACCACCTCGCCAGTGTGGACCACCAAGTCGACCTGGTCGAGCACCGCCCGCCCGCCGAGTTCGACCCGCAGCCGGTCGATCTCGATCAGCGCGGTGCCGGCCGGCCGGGCGGCCGGCACCCGGACGGGCCTGCGCCGGCCGGGCAGCCGAGCCGGACGCCTACCGGGCAGCCGCGCCGGCGGCGGGCTCATCCCCAACCTCCGGCCCGCCGCCGGGTACGGCGCAGCAGCCAGAAGAAGGCGGGTCCGCCGACCACCGCGGTGAGCACCCCGAGCGGCAGTTCCTGGTACTCGACCAGGGTCCGGGCGGCCAGATCGGCGGCGATCACCACCACCGCCCCGCCGAGCGCGCTGGCCGGTAGCAGCACCCGGTGCCCGGGTCCGGCGATCATCCGGACCAGGTGCGGCACCACCAGACCGATGAAGCTGATCACGCCGGTGAAGGCCACCGCGGCGGCACCGAGCAGCGCGGTGACGACGATCATCCGTACCCGCAGCCGTTCCACGTCCACCCCGAGGTGACGTGCGGAGCGCTCGCCGAGGGCGAGCAGGTCCAGCTTGCCGGCCGAGGCGAGTGCGGCGGTCAGCCCGACGACCAGGCAGGGCAGGGCGACCGCCACCGCGCTCCAGTTGGCCTGGGCCAGGCTGCCGAGATTCCAGAAGGCGATCGCCTGCACCCCGGCCGCGTCGGTGACGAACATCAGCAGCCCGATCGCGGCACCGGCGACCGCGTTGACCGCGATGCCGGTGAGCACCAGGGTGACCACCTCGGTACGTCCGTCGGCGCGGGACAACGCGTACACCAGGTAGGTGGTGGCCAGCCCGCCGGCGAACGCGGCGGCGGCCAGCGTCCAGCCGCCGAGCGCGGAGAACCCGGTGACGATGGCCAGGGCGGCGCCGACCGCCGCTCCGGAGGAGACCCCGATGACCCCGGGTTCGGCCAGCGGGTTGCCGAAGATGCCCTGCATGACGGCGCCCGCGCAGCCGAGCGACGCGCCGACGATCGCGGCCAGGACGACCCGCGGGAACCGGACGATCCACAGCGCGTTCTCGCCGTGCGGTGCGGTCGGCAGCGCGCCGATCTCCAGGCCGAGCCGGTGCAGCACCGAGGCGACCACCTCGGCCGGGGCGATCTGCACCTGTCCGGAGCCGGCGGCGACCACGCCGACGACGAGCAGCGTGCCGGCGAGGCCGGTGAGCAGCAGCGGCCGGCGGTCGGCGGGCGCGGGGGCGGTCACGCCGTCACCTGCACTGGTGGATGGCGCGGGCGAGAGCCTGGATCGCCTTGCCGGTACGGGTGCCGAAGTTGAGCAGCACGGTGTCGTCCATGTCGATGATCCGTCGCTGCTGCCCGGCCGGCGTCTGGGCGACGCCGGGCATGGCGACCAGGCCGTCCACCCCGCCGACCGATTCGAGGCCCTTGGTCATCACCAGGATGACGTCCGGTGCGGCGTTGATCAGACCCTCGCTGGTCAGCGGCCGGAACCGGGCCAGTCCGATGGTGGTGCCGGCGTCCTCGCCGCCGGCCGCGGCGATCATCGCGTCCGAGCCGGCGCCTTCGCCGCCCATCAGGTAGACGCCGGCGGTGCCGCGCAGGTAGAGGAAGGCGACCCGGGGTCGCTCGACGTCGTCCGCGATGCCGTCGCGGGCGGCGGCGATCTCGCCTTCGACCCGGGCGACGAGTGCCTCGCCGGCGTCGGCGACGCCGAGCGCGGCGGCCACCTCCCGGATGTGCACCGGCACGGCGGCCAGGCTCTGCTCGTCGCCGATGCGTACCACCGGAATGCCGGCGGCGCGGAGCTGGTTGAGCACCTCGGGCGGGCCGATGCTGTCGTCGAGCAGCACCACGGTGGGGTCCAGCGCCATGACCGCCTCGGTGGACAGGTCGTGCCCGCCGGGGGTGACCAGCGGCAGGTCGGCGGCGGCCGGGAAGTCGGTGGAGGTGTCCCGCCCGACGACCCGGTCACCGAGGCCGAGGCTGAAGACGATCTCGGCGATGGAACCGTACAGATTCACCGCGAGGATGCGGTCGGCGTCGGTCACCGTGACCCGGTCGCCAGCGGCGTCGGTGACGGTGACCGGCAACGCCGGCTGCGGTGCCGGGTCCAACGGGGTCACCGTGTCGTCCGCGACGACGGCGGTGACCGGCCCGCAGGTCGCCGAATCCGGTGCCGCGCCGGGGTTGTCGGCGCAGCCGGCCACCGGGCCGGCGAGCAGTGCGGCGGCGAGCAGTCCGACCAGCGTCGGGCGGTTCACGACCAGCGTCGGGCGGTTCACGACCAGCGTCGGGCGGTTCACGACCGGCTCCGACGGCGCCGGCGGCGGACAGCGGACAGTCCGGCCAGCGCCAGTACGCCGAGCGCCAGCAGGATCAGCGTGCTGCTCCACCACCGACCGGCCGGGCCGACGGTGCTGACCCGGGTCACCGCCAACCCGGTCGGGTCGGTGCCGGCGGTGCCGGCGACGGCGGTCGGGCCGCCGGTGTCGTCGGTCGGTTGGCCGGTGCCGGCACTGGCGGCTGGTGCGGAGCCGCTGGGGTCACCGGCCGTACCGTCGGTGTCGGCCGGGCCCGCTGCGTCGCCGGTTGCCGGGGCCGGTGGCGCGGTGGTCTGGTCCGGGCTGCCGGCCGCCGGGGCGGCTCCGGTGCGGGCGGGCGCGGCGGCGGCGAAGCTGATCGGGACGCGTACGTCCTGACTGCGGTCGCTGGTCCGGGTGTGGTCGGCTCGGGTGACCACCGAGCAGGTGCGAACGGTGCAGTCGACGTCGCCGATCCTCGCGGTCAGCGGGATTCGGACCTGGAACGAGCCGCCGTCGCCGTACGGCACGGCCAGTCCTTCGCCGTACGACGGGGGGTTGCTGGAGATCCAGTGCGAGCTGCCGCTGCCGCCTGAGGTGTCCACCCCGCCACCGCACGGTGTCGGCAGCACCCCGGCGCCGTTGTCCACACAGAACCCGACGTAGATGCCCTTGCCGGTGTCGTACCCGGTGCCGGTCACCGTGACGGTCGCACCGGAGCGGCTGATGCCGGTGGAGTCGGAGACGGTGAGTCGCTGGCCGCCGGATCCGGTCGCGGAGGTGTCCGCGCGGGCCGGCGACGCCAACGGTGGTGCGGCGAGTACGGCGGTGGTGGCGGCGGTGGCGGTCACGACCGCCAAGGTCGCGGTGACCCGGCCGCTGAGCAGCGGCGTTGGCATCGGTAATCCCTCCGACGATCGTCGGTTGAGTTCTCAATGAAGGTTTGCCTAACCTAAGTCACTGCCGCAGTCCGGGACAAGGGTCCGACCGGTTCGAAGATCGGGTACCCCTGCCGGAACCGCGTCTTGTTAGGCATGGCTAACCTAACCTCGATCGCATGCCGTGTCCACAGCAGAAGTGGAACACGGTGAGTAACTATCTGGAAAGGACCAGACGATGATCACATCCAGAGCTGGTGCTCTGGGGCGACGGTCGGCGACCTGGGCGGCTGCGGCCGTACTCGGCACCGCGACCGCACTCGTCGGCGCCGCACCCGCAGTGGCTGCCCCTGCCGACATCACCGAGGGAAGCCTGAACTGGGGCTTCAAGGAGTCGTTCCGCAACTACGTGTCGTCCGGCGACGGCAACCCGCCGATCGCGGTGAGTGACGGTGCGTCGATCAACGCCGACGGTACGTTTGCCTTCCCGTCCACCGGCGGCAGCTACGACGCCGAGACCGGTGAGACGAACGCCACGTACGGCGGCACGGTCGTCTTCTCGTTCCCGGCGCACACGTTCACCATCACCCTGGCCAACCCGACCGTGGCCAGCTCCGGCGGCACCGCCGTCCTCAAGGCCGACGTCGAGTTGGTGAGCACCGCGTTCCCGTCGGTCGACGTCACCCAGGCGGTCATCGCCGACCTCACCACCACCAGCGCCAACCTGGTGGCCGGTGCGGACGGGATAACCGGCACCGACCTGGCCGCCACCCTGACCGCCGACGGCGCCACCGCCTTCGCCGGCTTCTACCCGGCCGGCCAGGTCCTCGACCCGCTGTCGTTCGAGGCGGTCACCTCCGGCGGCGGTGCACCGGCCGCTCCGTCGGTCGACGTCACCCCGGACACCGGCGTCGACCCGGCCGGCGTCACCGTCACCGTCGACGGCAGCGGCTTCGACCCACAGGCCAACGACGCCGCCGGGATCTACGTGTCGTTCGGTCCGAAGGTCGACGAACACTGGACCAACGCCAGTGTCCTGCAGGTCACCAAGTGGGTGAGCAGCACCAACGAGCCGACCGACGCCCGGGACACGATGAACCCGGACGGCTCGTTCAGCACCACGCTGCCGATCAGTGCCCAGTACATCGACCGCAACGGCAACGCGGTCGACTGCACCGTCACCCAGTGCTATGTGATCACCTTCGCCGCGCGCGGCTCCGCCGACCGCAGCCAGGACACCTTCACTCCGATCAGCTTCGCGGCCCCGGCCGGCGGCGGCGACGCCAGCCAGCAGATCGCCGCGACCGTGCTGGGCGGCGGCCCGCTCACGCTCAGCGTGGCCGGTTCCTCGGTCACCCTGCCGCCGACCGGCAACGGCGCCGTCACCAGCGGCGAGCTGAACACCGCCACCGTGTCCGACCTGCGCGGCACCAACGCCGGCTGGAGTCTGGTCGGCCAGGTGGGTGACTTCGTCGCCGCCGGCGGCGCGGTCATCGCGGCGGACAACCTCGGCTGGGCGCCCACCGCATCGGTGGTGGACGACCCGCTGGTCGGGGCGACCGGCACGGTGACCCCGGGCGCGGTGGCCGACCCGGGTGCCGGACTCGGCACCGCCCGGGCATTGTGCACCTCGGCGGCCGGCGCCAGCGCCGGCAGCTTCACCTGCGGCGCGCAGCTCAACCTCGGCGTACCCGCTGCGGCGGCGTCGGGCGACTACACCGCGACCCTGACGCTGACCCTGTCCTGAGGATCAGCCCGACCGGCCGGTGCGGGGCCGCGACGGTCCCGCACCGGCCACCCGGCCCGACTGGAGCGCCCGATGTCCGCCCCGCCCACCCGTCGCCCGCACCGCCGCCGCGCCGCCATCGGCCTGCTGGTGGCCGGACTGCTCGCGTTGCCCGGCGCCACCCCGGCCGCCGCTCAGTCGGCCGGTCCGGCACCGGCCGACGCGGTCACCTGGGCGGTGCAGCCGTCCAGCGCGGACGGGCCGACCGGACGCAACTACTTCGTCTACGACCTCGCCCCGGGCGCGGAGATCACCGACCACGTCGCGGTGCGCAACCTCGGCGACCAGGACCGGACGTTCACCGTGTACGGCACCGACGGGTTCCTCACCGACGACGGCGCGTTCGCCCTGCTCCCGGCCGACGAACCAGCCACCGACGTCGGCACCTGGATCCACTTCGACCAGCGGGAGTACGCAGTGCCGGCCGGGGAACGGCTGGACATCCCGTTCCGCCTGACGGTGCCGGCCAACGCGACACCCGGCGACCACGCCGGCGGGGTGATCGGCTCCATCGCCCAGCTCCGTACCGACGCCAGCGGCCAGCAGGTCAACGTCGACCAGCGGGTCGCCGCCCGGGTCTACCTGCGAGTCGACGGCCCGGTCCGGCCGGCGGTCGACGTCGAATCGATGAGCATCAGCTACGACGACCCGGTCAACCCGCTGGGCGACGGTGACGTGGAGGTCACCTACCAGGTGCGCAACACCGGGAACATCCGTGTCGGTGGTACGGGCGCCGTGCTGCTGGACGGCCCGCTGGGCTGGGAGCTGGCCCGCACCGATCCGGTCGACCTGCCCGAACTGCTGCCCGGCAGCACCTTCACGGTGACCGAGAAGATCACCGGCGTACCGCCGGCGCTGCGGCTGACCGCCACCGTCGACCTGGCCCCGACCACGGTGGACGAGGCGTTGCCACCGGTCACCCGTACCGCCGGTGTCTGGGCGCCGCCGTGGTTGCTGCTCGCCGCGATCGTCGCCCTCGCCGGGTGGTTCGGGGTACGCCGCTGGCGTACCCGCCGCACGGTCTCCGGCACCGCCCCGACCAGCACCGCGCCGTGACCGGCCGGCGAACCTCGGTGTGCGCCCTGGCCCTGGTCCTGGTCGCCGGGGCCGGCGGCCTGCCGTCGGCACCCGCGACCGCCACCGCGCCCCAGGTCGCCGTCGCACCGGCCGACGCCCCCGTCGGTGCGCCGGTGAGCGTCACTCTGACCGGCTGGCCGACCGGCACGGTGCAGCTGGAGGTCTGCGGCAACCAGGCCCGCCGGGGCGCGCTCGACTGCGCCACCGGATCGGCCCGACAGCTGTACGTCGCCGACCCGCAGCCGGTCGCCGCCCAGCTCACCGTCGCCGCACCGCCGGTGGCCTGCCCCTGCGTGGTTCGCGCCCGGGCCCTCGCCCCGGACACGGCGGACGCGGTGGCGGCACCGGTGACCGGCACCGCCGCGATCGACGTCACCGACCTGACCGCGCCGGTTGCCCCGGCCGGGCCCGATCGGGCCGGGCTCCGGCTGGCCGGGGTGAGCGTGGCACCGGCTGAGCGGACCTGGTCGGCCCTGTTCGCCCTGCGCGGCGAGATCTCCATCGACGTCGACCTGCGCAACGACGGCACCGCCGAGGTCGGTGCGGCGCAGCTGTCCCTGCTGACCGGCCGGCCCGGTCGCGCGACATCAGTGGTCGAGGCGACCGACATTGCGCCGCTGCCGGCGGGGCAGGCCACCACCGTCCGGATCGTGGTGCCGGTCGACGGACCGCTGTACGGCCGGTACGCCGTACTGGGGCGGTTGACCACGGCGGAGATGGTCGGCGGCTCCGCCGCGGTGGAGTTCGAGGTGCAGACCGAGCGGTACCCGTGGGGCTGGGCCGGCCTGGCCGGCGTGCTGATCCTGGTGCTGCTGGTACGGCAGTTCGTCGGGTGGCGGCGCGCCGGCCGGCTGGCGGGGTGAGCCGGCGTGGCGGCCAGCTGGCGGGGTGAGCCGGCGCGGCGGCACCCGACGGTGCCGCCGCGCCGGCCGGCCCGTCAGCAGCGGTTGATGGTCGAGTTGTTCAGCGCGATGTTGCGGATCACGATGTTCTGCCCGCACGGGTTTTCGTTGATCTGCGAATTGGTCAGCGTCAGGTTCTGCAGGGTGATGTCGCGCGACACCGGGAACTCGGTGCGCGAGGCGATCCGCACGTCCGAGCCGTTGACCGAACCGGAGACCGCCGCGATGTTCACGTTGTAGCAGTTCTCCAGCAGGATCGAGTTGCTGCCGGTGCCGGAGATGTCGATCCGGTCGATGACCGCGCCGCCGGACTCCGACACGCAGAAGATGCCCCGGCCGCCGCCCCGGGCGATGACCGTGCCGACCCGGATGTTCGTCGGGTAGCTGTTGCCGACCCGGCCGTTGCGGTTGGCCATCCGGAACCCGGCGTAGCCGGTGCCGGTGCCGGCGCCCTGCGCGTCGACGGTGCCGACGGTCGCGTTGATGGTGTCGTTGAGTATCAGGCCGGAGTAGCCGGTGTTGCGGGCGGTGACGGTACCGATCGTCAGCCCGTCGACCCCGTACGTCTCGACGCCGTGCGCGCTGGTGCCCTGGACGTACACGTTGTCGATCCGCACGTTGCGGGACCGCTGGCTGCGGTCGCCGTGGTTGTCGATCCGGATGCCCAGGCCGGCGGTGACCCGGATGTCGATCTGGCCGAGGGTGATGTTGTTGCCGTTGCGGATGAAGATTCCGTACAGCGGGTTACCGGTGATGTTGAGCCGGGTCACCTCGACGTCGGTGACGCCGCGGGCGTAGACCACTGCCTGGTCACCGGAGCCGGAACCGGTCACGTTGACCGTGCCGCAGACCTCCAGGACGGTGTACGACGGCAGCGACAGTCGGGAGCCGGCGCTGATCGACCCGGAGCCGCGGACGATCACCTTCTGCTTGCTGTTGCGCCCGGCCGACAGGCTGTTCACCGCTGCCTGCATCGCCGACAGCATGCTGGAGCCGGTGTAGACGGTGCTGCCGCCGTTGCGCGCCGTCCAGGTCGAGCCGTTCTGTACGGCCTCGGCGTTGAACGAGCCGGACCCGCAGCCGCCGGACGGCGGCGGGGTGGTCGGCGGCGGGCCGCCGCTGTCGACCCGGATCATCTGCCACTGCTGGTTCCAGCCGTTGAGGTCCTGGTACTGGGAGATGATCCCGCCGTCGGCGGTGGACCACTCCCACACGTCCAGCACCTTGCTGGTGTGCCGGTTGACGAACCGGACGTAGCCGCTGTCCGAGTCCAGCACCCCGAAATGCTGGCGGGTGCTGCCGTTGTCGGCGTTCTGGACGAGTTGGGTGCCGTCGTTGGCGTTGGGCAGCTCCAGGTACTTGCCGCTGTGCCGGGACCGGATCTTGTAGTAGCCGTTGCCTGCGGCGACGAACTGCCACTGCTGTACGGCCTGGTCGTTGCGCGCCCACTGGACGATCGGCGCGTCGTCGTTGGTCGCCCAGTTGTACAGGTCGATCGCCTTGCCGCTGTGCCGGTTGACCAGCACGTACCAGGCGTTGGTGTCGACGGTGGCAGCGGCCGCGTGCTGGATGCCGACCGCTGCGCCGGTGGCGACCATGGCGGTCGTGGCGAGCGCCACGACGCCGGTACGCCAGCGCCGCCATCTGGTGGCTGTCATGGAACCTCCTGGGTTGTCGGAAACTGCTTCTGCCTGGTCGCGCCCCCCACGGCGACGCGGGAAAGGGGTTTCCTATTGTTACGGAAATGTATCGACCTTGTTCGATGGAGTCAACAAGTCTGCTGTTTGCTGGAAAAGCTGACGTCGGATGTCAGGTTTTGCTGGCACCGTCAGCGGCATGACCACACCACTGAACGGCAGGACAGCACTGGTCGCCGGGGCGACCCGGGGCGCCGGCCGGCGGATCGCCATCGAACTCGGCGCCGCCGGCGCCACCGTCTACGTCACCGGCCGCAGCACCCGACGGCAACGTTCCGAGATGGACCGCCCGGAAACCATCGAGGAGACCGCCGAACTGGTCGACGCCGCCGGCGGCACCGGAGTCGCGGTACCGACCGACCACCTGGAACCGGACCAGGTCCGCACCCTGGTGCAGCGGATCGACCGTGAACAGGGCCGGCTCGACGTGCTGGTCAACGACATCTGGGGGGCCGACCATCTGACCGACTTCGAGTCGCCGATCTGGGAGCAGCCGCTGGACCGCGGCCTGCGGACGCTGCGGCTCGCCATCGACACCCACCTGATCACCAGCCACTACGCGCTGCCGCTGCTGATCCGCCAGCCGGGCGGGCTGGTGGTGGAGATGACCGACGGCACCGCCGACTACAACGGCACCCACTACCGCGAGTCGGTCTTCTACGACACGGCCAAGAACGCCGTCATCCGGCTGGCCTTCGCCCAGGCCGAGGAACTGCGGCCGTACGGCGCGACAGCGGTGGCGCTCAGCCCGGGCTGGATCCGGTCCGAGGCCATGCTGGATCACTTCGGGGTGACCGAGGCGAACTGGCGCGACGGCACCGCCAAGGACCCGCACTTCGCCATCTCCGAAACACCGGCGCTGGTCGGTCGGGCAGTGGTCGCGCTCGCCGCCGATCCGCAGGTGTCCCGGTTCACCGGGCGGTCACTGTCCAGTGGGCAGCTGGCCCGCGAGTACGGCTTCACCGACGTCGACGGCAGCAGCCCGGACGCGTACCGCTACATCGTCGAGGTCGTCGAGAGCGGCCGGCCGGCGGACACCACCGGTTACCGCTGACCGGTGGTCTCGCCGTACAGCGCGGCGAGCCGGCGGGCGGCGTTGCGCATCTGGTCCCGTAGCGCGGGCGGGGCGAGCACCTCCACCTCCGGACCGAGCGCCTGCAGTTGGCTGTACGCCACGTCGGGCGACTCGACCGGCAGCCGGGTGTGCACCCAGCCCTGAGCGTCGGGTGGCCCGGCCGCCTCGTGCGCTGCCTGGGCGGCCGGTGCCTCCACTGCCCAGCGCAGCGCCCGCAGCCCGGCCGGACTCAGCCGTACGACGATCTCGTCGACCAGGATGCTGCGGACGAAGTCGGCGGTGCCGGCCGCCCACACGTCGGCCAGATCGAAGCGGTGATCGCGGTCGAAGACGTCGCCGGTGGCCTCGACCGCGGCGATCCGGTCCACCCGGTAGATCCGGTAGCCGTCGTTGACCTGGCCGACGTCGGTGACTCTGCCGACCAGGTACCAGGTGCCGTTCTTGAGCACCAGACCGTACGGCTGCACCGTTCTGACCACCTCGGTGCCGCTCCGCCGGTAGTTGAGTCGGACCACCTGGTCCTGCCAGGTGGCGCGGGCCAGGTCGGCCAGCGCCGGCGGCGGATCGGCCTGCCGGAACCAGCCGGGCGCGTCCAGATGGAACCGCTGCCGGGCTCGGCCGGCGGCGTCGCGCAGCGCGACCGGCAGCGCGGCGGTCACCTTGAGCTGGGCTACCCCGAGTACGTCGGCGAGGCCCATCTCATCGGCCGGTCCGGGCAGCCCGGACAGGAACAGCGTCTCCGCCTCGGCCCGGCTCAGCCCGGTCAGCCGGGTCCGGTAGCCGTCCAGCAGCCGGTACCCGCCGGCCCGGCCCTGGTCGGCGTAGACCGGCACCCCGGCGGCGGACAGCGCCAGCACGTCGCGGTAGATGGTGCGCTCGGAAACCTCCAGCTCGCGGGCCAGCTCCGCGGCGGTCATCGTCTCCCGGGACTGCAGCAACAGGACCAGGGAGATCAACCGGGCGACCCGCACGGTCAGCGCCCGGCAGGTGCGGGCAGCGGGGATCCGTCGGCCACCCGCAACTGGTACGCCCGGTGCGGTGCCCAGCCGGCGACCAGGCTGAACCGGTCGCCACGGACGAAGGTCTCCCGCCATTCGACGGGCCGCCCGTCGGCCCGGCCGATTCGTTCGACGGCGAGCAGACCGACGCCCCGGCCGATGCTCAGCCGCCGGCGCTGCTCAGCGGTGGGCACGATGGCGTGGATGCGTTCCTCACCGTCGGTGACCCGGACCCCATGCCTGGCCAGCTCACTGTAGATGCCGGTACCGGTCAGATCGGTGGTGAGCAGCGGCCGGGCCAGCTCGGCCAGCAGCCAGACCCGGTCGGTGGCCAACGGTTCGTCGTCGGCGAACCGGAGCCGCTCCAGATGTACGAAGCGGGTGTCCGGGTCCAGCCCGAGCCGGCCCGCGACGGCGACGTCGACCCGCAGGTCGCGGCCGAGTACCTCGCTGCGCTGGCGCATTCCCCGCGCCTGCACCTCGTGGAAGAGCGAGTAGAGGGCACCGAGCGGCTGCTCGATCCGCTGTTGATGGACGGCGGTACGCCGGCCCCGGGCCGAGTCCAGCACCCCGGCCTGGCGTAGCCGGCGCAATGCCTCCCGTACCGTGTGCCGGCTGACGCCGTACTCGTCGACCAACTCGTGCTCGCCGGGGAAGCCGGCGGCGAACCCGCCAGCGGTCAACCGGCGGACCAGGTCGTCGTGCAGCTGGGCCCACAACGGCATCGGGCTGTTCCGGTCGACCGGCCGGGCCTGGTCAGTCATCGGTCACCTGATCGTCTCGCGTCTGCTGTCCGGTTTTCTGGTGCTGTCCGGTTGTCTGGACAAGAGTACGCCGCAGCAGGTACGTGTCCATGATCCAGCCCCTGCGGCGGCGGGCCTCGACGCGTGCGGTGACGACCCGGTCGGCGACCTGGTGCACCGGGCCGGCGATCAGGATCTCGTCCGGAGTGCCGAGGTACGCCCCCCAGTAGATGTCGATGCCGTCGGCGGCGGTGAACCGGGTGAAGGCGCATTGCGCGTCGAGCATCACCACCAGGTCGTCCACGCCGGCCGGGAAGCCCTCGTCGGCGAGCCGCCGGCCGGTGGTGATCTGCACCGGGCGGCCGATCCGGTTCAGCGCGATCCGGTGCCGCGCGGTCAGCACGGCGACGCTGCTGATCCCCGGAATCACCTGGTGGTCGAACTCGACGACGTCGCGATCCCGCAGGTCGTCGAGGATGGCGAGGGTGCTGTCGTACAGTGCGGGGTCGCCCCAGACCAGGAAGGCGCCGCAGCCGCCGTCGGGTAGTTCATCGCGGATCAGCTCGGCGAAGCGGTCGGCGCGGCGGCGGCGCCAGTCCTCGACCGCGGCCTGGTAGTCCGCCGCGGTCCGGTCCCGCTCCGGGTCGGCGATCTCGACCGCCCGGTACGCCCCGGTGGTGTGCCGGCGCAGGATCTCCTGCCGCAACGCCGCCAGGTCCTGCTTGACCGCGCCCTTGTCGAGCAGGAAGAACACATCGACCCGACGCAGCGCCTCGATCGCCTGCACGGTCAGGTGGTCGGGATCGCCGGCCCCGATCCCGATGATCAGTATCTCTCGCACCCGGGGGAGTGTGCCGCACCTTGACCGGCCGACGGTAGTCGCGGGCCGCAGCGAGCAGAGGAACGCGTGCCGGCGAAACTGTCGCCAAGATCCGCCCGTCTTAACCGTCTTCTTACGCCTCTTACGTATTTATTACCGATTGTCACTGTCTGTGGGTGAATGGCCACTTGTGCGGTTCGATGGAGGGGAAGCGCACCGTCCTCCTTGGTCGGTGCCCCGGCATCGAGAAAGAGGCAGTCATGCCACAGCGAGGTTCCGCCCTCCCAGCGACCCGCTCCCGGGCCAGCGCCGTGCGGCAACGTGGCATTCCCGGCACCGCCACTGCTGCGGTCGGCACCGGACCGTTGGCCATCCTGTCCGAGCAGGACAGACAATTGTTCCGCCGATTCGGCTACGGCCCTGCTGAGCCGATCGTCTCCACCCACATCCAGCATGCGATCGAACAGTGGGCCGCCCTCACCCCTGACACGGTCGCCGTCGAACACCTCGGCGAACGCATCACCTACCGACAACTGGACCAGCAGGCGGACCGTCTCGCCGCCCGGCTGATCGCCAACGGGATACGTCCGGGCGACCGGGTCGGCGTGTTCATGCGCCGGTCGATCCCCATGGTGGTCGGCATCCTCGCCACCCTGAAGGCCGGCGCGGCGTACGTGCCCCAGCAGGCCGGGGTGGCCACCGAGGCCCACCTGCGGCACGTCACCGACACCGCCGACATCCGGATCGTGCTGACCAGCACCGAGACGGCCGGTCAGCTGCCGCACCTGCCGGGCCGGATGCTGATCGCCGTCGACGAACTGCTCACCGAGCCGCTGACGGACTCGGCGTACCCGGTCGTTCCGGTTGTCCCGGCCGGTCCGACCAGCCCGGACGACGGCTGCTACGTGCTGTTCACCTCCGGCACCACCGGCCGGCCCAACGGGGTGACCGTCACCCACCGCAACGTGTGCAACCTGCTCCTGACCACCCCCGGCGACCTGGGCATCCAACCGGGATGGCGGGTCGGGCAGATTCTCAGCATCGCCTTCGACATGGCCGCCTGGGAGATCCTCGGATGCCTCAGCCACGGCGGCACCCTGGTCGTCCGGGGACGGGACATCGCGGCGACGGTCGAGACGGTGGACGTGGTGATCGCGACCCCGAGCGTGCTGGGCACCGTCGACCCGGACCGGTGCCGCCGGGTGAAGGTGGTCGCCGTGGCGGGCGAACCGTGTCCACGGGAGCTGGCCGACCGGTGGGCCCGACAGGCGGTCTTCTACAACGGCTGCGGACCGACCGAGACCACCATCGTCAACACCATGCACCGGCACGACCCCGCCTCCGAACAGCTCACCATCGGCCGGCCGACTCCGAACAACACGGTGTACGTGCTGGACGCCGACCGCCGGCCCTGTGCGATTGGCGAGGTGGGGGAGATGTGGGCGGGTGGTGACTGCGTGTCGGTCGGCTACCTCGGCGATCCCGAGCTCACCGGGCAGCGGTACGCCCCGGATCCGTTCCTCGGCGGTGGACGGATGATGTTCCGTACTCGGGATCTCGGACGCTGGACCCCCGACGGTGAGCTGGAGCATCTTGGCCGCACCGACGACCAGGTCAAGGTCCGTGGGTTCCGGGTCGAGCTGGATTCGGTCTCCGCCGTCCTGGAAGCGGTGCCGGGGTGCCATCGGGCGGCGACCATCAAGGTCGACGACCGTACGCTCGTGTCGTTCGTCGCCCCGGCGACCGTTGACCCGACGGCGGCGCGGGCCGCGGTCGCCCGGACTCTGCCGTACTACTGCGTGCCCGAGCGGGTGCACGCCCTCGAGTCGCTACCGGTGACCGATCGGGGCAAGATCGACAAGGGGGCGCTGCGCCGGTCGCTGGACCGCCCGGCCCCGCCCAGCAGCCCGGCCCCGCCCAGCCATCCGGCTCGGTCCGACCTGCCGGCTCCGCTGCCGTGGCGGCGCCGGATCCTCAGCCATCCCCGGCTGATGCCGTACCACCGGCTGGCGGCCATGGTCCTGATCGGCAACGCCGCACTGCTGTACTACGCGCTGACCACCGGCGGCTGGTGGCAGGCGACCGACGGCGGCCTGGCGAACCTGTCGTACGCCGCCCTGGCCAACGTCGCCCTGGCGGTGCTGATCCGCCAGCAGTACATGATCAACCTGCTGTTCTGGCTGGCCACCCGGGCGCCGACCCGGTGGCCGCTGCGGGTGCGCTGGGGGTTGGGCAAGGTCTACCACTTCGGTGGGCTGCACGTCGGTGGCGCACTCGCCGGCACCGCCTGGTTCGCCGGGTACGTCGCCGAACTCAGCCGGCAGGCGCTGGCCGGCCGGGCCGTCACCGCCGTACTGGTGCTTTCCTACCTGTTGGTCGCGCTGCTGCTGGCGATGGTGGCGACCGCGCTGCCGCCGGTCCGTGGCCGCCGGCACGACCTGTTCGAGCGGGTCCACCGGTTCGGCGGGTGGGCCGCGTTGATCCTCCTGTGGGCCCAGACGGTGCTGGTGGTCGACGGTGCCCGCGACGGGAGGCCGTTGGCCGCCGCGCTGCTCGGCTCGCCGGCGCTGTGGACCCTGGCCCTGCTCACCGTCAGCGTCGCTCTGCCGTGGCTGCGGCTGCGCCGGGTGCCGGTGCAGGTGGACCGGCCGTCGCGCCACGTGGCCATGCTGACGTTCGGTCACACCACCCCGTTCGCCGGATCGTCCACCGCGATCAGCCGTCGTCCGCTGCTCGAATGGCACTCGTTCGCCAACGTGCCGGCGCCCGGTGAGCGCGGCTTCCGGCTGACGGTGTCCCGCGCCGGCGACTGGACCGGCTCCCTTATCGACGACCTGCCGAACCGGATCTGGGTCAAGGGCATCACCACCGCCGGCGTGGCCAACATCGAAACGCTGTTCACCCGGGTGGTGTACGTCGCCACCGGCAGCGGCATCGGGCCGGTGCTGCCGCATCTGCTGGCCGGCAAGGTGCCGGCCCACCTGGTCTGGTCCACCCGCAGCCCGCGGACGACCTACGGCGACCAGCTGGTCAACGAGATCCTGCGGGTGCAGCCCGACGCCACGATCTGGGACACCGCGCAGCGTGGCAAGCCGGACATGGTGGCCCTGGCCTACCAGGCATGGCAGGCCACCGGCGCCGAAGCGGTGATCTGCATCGCCAACCAGAAGCTCACCCGGCAGGTGGTCCACGGGCTGGAACGCCGGGGGATCCCCGCCTACGGCGCGATCTGGGACTCGTGAAACCGGACTGGGCCGACTGAAAACGGACCATCCGACCGACGACCCTGCGAATCCGACTGGAGGAACCGACATGCATCTGACGACCGAGCGGGACGGTGCCGTGGTCACCGTACGGCTGCACCGGCCTGCGGCCCGCAACGCACTCAGCACCGCGCTCTGCGACGAACTTCTCGCGACCCTGCGACCACTGGACCGGGACCCGGAGATCGGCTGTTTCGTGATCACCGGGTCGGACGGCTTCTTCTCCGCCGGCGCCGACATTCGAGAGATGGCGGCGATGAGCCCGGTGCAGGCGATGACGGCCGATCTCTTCGCCGGCTGGGAGGAGTTCGCCGCGTTCCGGACACCGAAGATCGCCGCGGTCGCCGGCTACGCGCTCGGCGGTGGCTGCGAACTGGCCATGATGTGCGACCTGGTGTTCGCCGCCGAGGACGCCCGGTTCGGTCAGCCCGAGATCACCCTCGGGGTGATCCCCGGGATCGGCGGCACCCAGCGGCTGACCCGGCTGGTCGGCACGGCGAAGGCGATGGATCTGATCCTCACCGGGCGGATGATGCCGGCCCGGGAGGCGGAGCAGTGCGGCCTGGTGTCCCGGATCGTGCCCGCAGATCAGTTGCTCGTCGAGGCCCGGTCGGCGGCGGCGGTGATCGCCGGGCACAGCCGTCTCGCGGTCACCGCCGCCCGCGAGGCGGTCCAGCGGGCGCAGGAGGTCGGACTGCGTGAGGGGCTACTGTTCGAACGGAGGGTCTTTCACGGATTGTTCGCTACCGCCGACCGAGCGGAGGGGATGTCCGCGTTCCTGGAAAAACGGCCGGCACGGTTCACCGGCAGCTGAGCCGACCGAGCTTCACCGGCCGGACGGGCTGTCACCGGCCGGCCGGCTGCGGCGGACGGATCCGGCGGGATTTGATAGTTATTGTGCGTACGGATGAGGCGCGGGCTGGCTGAACCGGCAAGGATCGGCATATGAAGGTTCTCTTCCTGGGTGGCCCGTGGCATGACCAACGTCGCGAGGTGACGCCCCGCCGCCTCGCCGCTGCCGCGGACACCTTGCCAACGCAGTACACGGTGCCGCTCCGACCCGGGGTCAAGCCCGTCACCTACACCCGCCGTTACGCCCGCAGTCAGGGCGAGCGGCTGCCGGTCTACGTCGCCCCCGACTATTCCGGCCCGGCCCGCGCCTGACAACTGCGGCGCCGACGCCTGAGCCGGCCGCCGTCACCGGTCGAGCCCCCGCAGCCGGTCGGCCAGCTCTCGCTCGAAGAAGTCCAGGAAACCGTCCGGGTCGGGCCCGGCGTTCTGCAGCACGATGTGGTCGAAACCGGCATCGACGTACGGTTTGACCGCCTCGAGGTGCACCGCCGGGTCCGGCCCTACGCTGAAATGTGCGGCGATGTCGTCGGCGTCGACCATCGCCGAGGCCGCCTCGAAGTTCACCGGGTTGGGCAACTCGCTCATCACCTTCCAGCCGGTCAGCGCCCAACGGCTGGACTCCCAGGCCGCTTTGACCGCCTGCTCCTCGTCAACCGCCCAGGCCATCGGCACCTCGGCGTAGCGTGGCCCGGCGCCGCCGGACCGCCGGTAGTGCTCGACGATCGAGCCCTTCGGCTCGGTGGCGAACAGTCCGTCGCCGAGCTCGGCGGCCAGCCGGGCGGACTCCGAGCCGCTGGCGGCCACCGCGATCACCGGCGGGGTCGGCGGCAGGTCGAACACTCGCGCGTCGTCGAGCTGCAGGTGCTTCCCCTGGTACGAGTGGTAGCCGCCGGACCAGAGCAGCCGGATGATCTCCAGCGCCTCGCGGAGCCGCTCGTGCCGCCCGTGCACACTCGGGAACGGTTCCCCGGTGACGTGCTCGTTGAGCCGTTCGCCGGCACCCACGCCGAGGGTGAACCGGCCGTCGGACAGCAGCGCCACGGTCGCCGCGGCCTGGGCGACGATCGCCGGGTGGTAGCGCAGGCTCGGGCAGGTCACGCCGGTGGCCAGCCCGATCCGGTCGGTACGGGCGGCGATCGCACCGAGCACACTCCAGGTGAACGGCGAATGGCCCTGGGAGTCCAGCCACGGGTGGAAGTGGTCGCTCATCTCGACGAAGTCGAACCCGGCCTGCTCGGCCCGGACAGCCTGAGCGATCAGGTCGGCCGGTCCGAACGCCTCGGTGGCCAGCTTGTAGCCGATCCGCATGTCGCCTCCCCGGTGGTCGTCCGCGTCACGTCCAGTTGTCCGTGGCGCCGTCCAGGGTTGCCCTACCCCTGCCCGACGGATCTATTCGCGTTCACGGTCGATCCGCAGCTCGTGCTCCAGACTGAGGACCGCCGCCCGCAGGTCGTCGAGTCGCTGGGCAACCACGATCCGGTCGATCACGTCCGGTACGCCGTCGCCGTCGCCGTCGTCGTGGTCCGGCCGTAGCCGTTACCGGCGGCGAACGCCGGTCCCGATCGCTCGACCAGTGCCCGGGCCGGTCAGTCCAGGGGACGGGCCGGGCAGCCGGCCACGATGGCGGCCAGCGTGGGAATCTCCGCCCACCCCGGCCAGTCGCTGTTGAGTACGACCTGCCCGTCGGCGCGGCGCAGGACGGTCTCGGTGTCGAACTGCAGCACGGCGTCCGCCGGGTACGCCCGGAGCAGGGCGAGTACGGCGTCGAGAATCTCCCGGGTCTCCCGATCGGCGGTCTCGATGGTGTCGACCGAGCGGAGCCGGAACAGCACGCCGACCTTTGGCTCCGCGACGCCGGCGTCCCGGGCGACCTCGATTCGTTCCGCGCTGTCGACCGGCCAGGCGGTCACCGCGAGGGATTCGCCGCGTCCCAGGCCGAAGTCGGTGTGCTCGGCGTCGAACAGGTCCGCGAGCTGCGCGAGCACCTGTTCTCGTGTCACCTCGGCTCCGCTGTAGAGCCAGTATTCGTTGGCCACCTTGATCCTCACGTTACGATCATGGGAAGAGAGCGCTTACCCGACCCCGGTCGACGATCAGTACTTCGCGGAGCCCGGCGACCGGCCAGGTACGTAACGCCTCCCGAATGTCGGACTGACTGGCCGGGCAGTCGTCGAGGTTCAGTACTATGCGGTCGGCCTGCTCTTCTCTGACCTTCTTGTTGATCGAGTTCCGGATTCTTCCGAGGTTCGCCGTTGTCGGCGAATAGCAGTCGAAGTATCGGCCTTCCACCAGATAGTCGGGATTCTTCCGGTTGTGCCGGGCCGGCGGGTTCTGCTCGACCCGATAGCCGTGGGCGGCGAGAGCCACAGCGCTTTCGTTCTCACGTCGCCACCCGAGCTCACTTCTGCGGCTCGGGTGGGCGAGGGTCGGACTGCCGCTCGGTGATCCCGGGTCGCCGGTGCATGAGGGCAGGGTGGGAGTACTGGTGACGGCCGAGGCCCGAGCTGCCCGGGGCCGCACCGGAATGCCCACCGAACGGCAGTACTCCTCAATCGCGTACATTGCGGCGATGCTCGCCTGGTGGGCCTCGTCCAGTCGACGGAGGGCACCGGCGACACCGGTAGTCGTCGCCGTGACCCGGTCGTTGCGGGAACCGCGGGTCAGGTGGAGGAACTCGTGCTGGGATCTGGTTATCTTCCCAGCGGTGCTAACGATTCTTGCGCCTGTTTCGGACACGTGTTCCAGGAATGCGTCGACAGCTCTGCCTAAGCCGTCCAGAGTCATCATCAGACCTTGCTGGCGACGTCGAGTGCCATGATGTTGACTTTACGTCATGTCCCTCAACGCATGGAAGGCCATCGAGTTCTTGATCTTATTCCCGTGCATTTGTGCAAATTCCGTCAGTAGTAGTCGATCAATCCCAGTCCCCGTCACGGCGCAGCACCAGGGCGCTGTTGAAGCCGTCGAAGCCACGGGCGGCGACCAGCGCGGTGTGCCCCGCGCACTCCCGTGCCGTACGGACGAAGTCCAGGTCGCAGCCGGGGGCCGGGCGGCGCGGTGCGGCGGTCGGCGGCAGCAGCCGGTGCCGCAGCGCCAGCAGCGCCGTCGCCACGTCCAGCGCCGCACTGCCCTGGTGTGCCCGCCCGGTCAACGGCTTCGGCGTGGTCACCGGCGGCGCCGCCGGGCCGAAGACCGCCCGCACCGCCCGCGCCTCGGCCCGGTCGAAACGCGGTACGCCGAGCGCGTCGGGTAGGCAGACGTCCACCTGCGCCGGAGCCACCCCGGCGGTCGCCAGCGCCCGGCGCATCGCCCGGGCGTACTGGTCGGCGTCCCCGCCGGTGTGCCGGTCGGTGTGCCGGGCGTCGTGGCTGGCCCCCCAGCCGGCGACCTCGCCGTAGATCACCGGGGCGCCCCGGGCCAACGCGTGCCCCAGCTCCTCGACGACCAGCACCGCGCCGCCCTCGCCCGGCAGATAGCCGGCGGCGTCGACGTCGAACGGCAGGTACGCCGAGTCCGGGTCGGCGCCGGTGCTGAGCAGCCCGCTCCGCAGCTGGCAGGCCAGCGCGTACGGGCTCAGCGCGCATTCGGTGGCACCGGCCAGCACCACGTCGGCGCCCCGCCGGATGGTCCGGGCGGCGTGCGCCAGGCTGTCCAGCCCGCCGGCCGCCTCGGCGACCAGTACCCCGCAGGCGCCCTTGAACTGGTGGGCGATGGAGAGCTGGCCGACACTGGCGGCGTAGAACCAGGCGATCGACTGGTACGCCCCGACGGTACGGCCGGGCCGGCTCCACAGCCGCTGCAGCTCCCGCTGGCCGAACAGGTTGCCCCCGGACGAGCTGGCCAGCGCCACCGCGTACCGGTCGGGGTCGTCGGCGGTGTCCGGCAGCCCGGCGTCAGCCAGCGCCAGCCGGGTGCCGGCGAAACCGAGATGGGTCCACCGGTCAGTCTGCACCGCCCGCCGGTTGTCGGTCCACTGCAGGGCGTCGAAGTCGGCCACCTCGCCGGCCAGGGTGACCGGGTACGGCGCCGGGTCGAACAGGGTGATCCGCCCGGTGCGGACCTGTCCGGCCAGGGTCGCCTTCCAGTGCGCGTCGGCACCGAGTCCGGTCGGCGCCACCACGCCGATCCCGGTGACCACCGCCCGCCGCCCGGGTGCAGCGGCCCGCTGACCGGGCAGCGCGGCCGGGGGGCCGTCGGCGCTCACCGTACTGTCCTGTCCGGTCGGGCGAAGACCATCGCCGACTGGAATCCGCCGAATCCGCTGCCGACCGACAACGCGACGTCGACCGGTAGCTCACGGGCGGTGTTCGGGACGTAGTCCAGGTCGCATTCCGGGTCGCGGGTGCGCCAGTTCGCGGTCGGCGGGACCACCCCGTGTGCCATGGCCAGCGCGCAGGCCGCCATCTCGATCGAGCCGATCGCGCCGAGCGAATGCCCGATCATCGACTTGATAGAACTGACCGGCACCCGGTACGCCGCGTCCCCGAGCGCCCGTTTGAACGCGGCTGTCTCGTGCCGGTCGTTCTGTCGGGTGCCGGAGCCGTGTGCGCTGACGTACGACACGTCGTCCGGGTTGAGCCGGGCCTGGTTCATCGCGTCCACGATGGCCAGTCCCATTTCCGCGCCGTCCGGGCGCAGCCCGGTCATGTGGTAGCCGTTGCTGCGGGTGGCGTATCCGCCGATCTCGCAGTAGATCCGCGCGCCGCGCCGCCGCGCGTGGTCCAGCTCCTCCAGCACCAGCACGGCGGCCCCCTCGGCGAGGACGAATCCGTGCCGGTCGTTGTCGAACGGCCGGCTGGCGTGCGCCGGGTCGTCGTTGTCCGGGCTGGTCGCCCCGATCGCGTCGAACGACGCGACGGTGACCGGGGAGATCGGCGAGTCGGCGGCACCGGCGAGCATCACGTCCGCGTCCCCGTCGACGATCAACTGGTGGGCGTAGCCGATCGCGTCGATGCCGGACGTGCAGCCGGTGGAAATCACCTGCGCCGGCCCGTGCAGCCCGTGCCGGCAGGCCACGTCGGCGGCCAGGCTGCTGGGCACCAGCGCCTGATAGAGGTACGGCATGGTGCAGTCCGGGTCGACCAGCCAGCGGCTGCCCGCGTCACTGGCCACCACGTACTCCTGCTCCAAAGCCACGGTGCCGCCGACCGCCGAGCCGAGCGCCACCCCGGCCCGCTGCCGCCCGGCGTCGTCGAGGCACAGCCCGGCGTCGGCGACCGCCTCGATCGAGCAGGCGAGGGCGAACTGGACGTACCGGTCGGCCCGTCGCCGCTCGCGCGGGCCGAGCCCGGCGTCCGCCGGGTCGAAGTCGCATTCGGCGGCGATCTGGGACCGGAACGGGGACGGGTCGAAGACGGTGATCCGGCGGGTCGCGGTACGCCCGGCGGTGATCGTCGCCCAGAACGCCTCCCGGGTGGCACCGCCCGGGGCGACCACCCCGACGCCGGTCACGACGGTCCGCCGGAGCGACCCGGCCGCGGTCACGGCCGGTGCCCGTTGGGTGTGGTGGTCCGGGTGCGCGGCACCGGCCGGGGGCCGGACCTGACGGTGTCCCGACCCGCCCCGGCGGCGTCGGGACCGGGGCCGAGCACCGCCGGTCCCTCGGTGTCGACGTGGCCGAGTTCGGGGCGCGGCGCCAGCGGGCTGAGGTGGAAGACCACTTCGGCCGGCCCTTTGCTGACGTTGCGCAGCCGGTGCCGGGTGTTCATCGGCACGAACAGCCCTTCGGCGCGGTGCACCGCCACCGGCAGGTCGTCCAGGTCGACGACGATCTCGCCGCGCGCGACATAGAGGAACTCCTCGCTGTACGGATGGTAGTGCTCGGCGATGCGTTCGCCGGGGCGCAGCACCGCCAGGCCGAGGAAGCCGGAGGTGCTGCCGACCGTGCGTGGGCCGAGCAGGACCCGGAGTTCGCCGCCGCGTCGCCGGTCGGCGGCGAGGTCACGGGCGGCGACGAGCCGTGGATCGTTCATGGGGTGCCTCCGGCGGGGTCTGCGGTACGGGCGAGGGTTTCGATCCGGTCGCGGATGATGTCCAGCTGGATCCGGCTGTTGGCGTTGATCCGTTCGGTCATGCCGGCGTTGTCGAGCGGCGCGGTCGGTCGCATGGCGAAGTCCTGCAACCAGGTCATCCGGGTGCCGCCGGGGACCTCGGCGTAGTCCCAGCGGATCCGCATGTACTCGAACGGTCCGGTCTCCACCCGGTGGGCCAGCACCCGGCGGCGACTCCGGTCGGCAGTGCGTTCGCTGACCCAGCTCCAGACCGTCCCGTTCTCGTCCGGGTGCATGGTCAGCCGGAACCGCACGGTGTCCCCGTGCCGGTGCACGATCTGCACCGACGCGTACTCGGTGAACAGGTCGGGCCACCGGTCGACGTCGTTGGTGACCGCCCAGACGAGGTCCAACGGGGCGGCGATCACCACGCTGTTCTCGGTGTGTCCGGGGGGCGGCCCGGTGGTGGTGGTCGCGCCGACCCCGGCGGCCGCGCCGGCGTCGGTAGCCGAGTTGGCTTCGCCGGTGATCTCGTCGGCGATCAGTTCGGCGATCTCGACGATGGTCAGGTCCGCGCTGTCCGGCGGGATTCGCACCCGGTACCGGTCGGCCACCACGGCCTGCAGCTCCAGTAACGCCAGCGAGTCCAGGCCGAGTTCGGCCAGGGACGCCGCCGGGGTGTCGGCGGCACCGGCCGGGTCGAGCCCGCAGTTGCGTACCAGGATCGCGGTGATGTCCGCGGCGGTGACCTTCGGCTGATCGTCGGTGATGCTCATCCGCTCCTCCTCGGGCGTGTGTGGTCAGGCCGTTCGGGTCTGCGACGGCTCGTCGAGCAGCCGGCCGACCAGGCCGGTCGAGAGCCGTCCTTTGCGGAACATGGCGTCGTCCAGCACCCGGCGCAGGAACGGGATGGTGGTGTGGACGCCGGGGCCGCGTACGTCGAACTCGCTCAGCGCGCGCTCCATCCGGTTGAGCGCCAGTTCCCGGTCCGGTGCCCAGACGACGACCTTGGCCAGCAGCGGGTCGTAGTGCGGTCCGACGACGTACCCGGTGTGGCCGTGGGTGTCGACCCGGGTGAACGGGCCGCCGGGGATCTCGAAGCGGTCCAGCCGGCCAGGGGTCGGGGTGAACCCGCGCCGCGGGTCCTCGGCGTTGACCCGGCACTCGACCGCTACGCCCCGGGGCCGGATGTCCGGCTGGCGCAGCCGCAGCGGCGTGCCGCAGGCGATGTGGATCTGTTCCTGCACCAGGTCCACCCCGGTGATCATTTCGGTGACCGGGTGCTCCACCTGGATCCGGCAGTTGATCTCGATGAAGTGGAACCGGTCGTGCTCGTCGACCAGGAACTCGAAGGTGCCGGCGCCGACGTAGCCGACCGCGAGCGCGCCGCGCAGCGCCACTGCGGCCATCTCGTCGAGCATCGCCGCCGGCAGCGTCGGTGCCGGACCCTCCTCGATGAGCTTCTGATGCCGGCGCTGCACCGAGCAGTCCCGGGTGCCCAGATGCACCCCGTTGCCGTGGCCGTCGCAGAGCACCTGCACCTCGACGTGCCGGGCCTGGGTGAGGAACCGTTCCAGGTAGACCCGGTCGTCGCCGAAGACCGCCCGGGCGGTCTGCCGGGTCCGGTGGTACGCCGGCGTCAGATCCGCCTCGTCGGTGACCACCGTCATGCCCCGGCCGCCGCCACCCGCAGCGGCCTTGATGATCACCGGATAGCCGATCTCGGCGGCGACCGTGGCGGCGTGGGCACTGCTGGGCACCGGCTCCCGGCTACCCGGCGGCAGCGGCAGACCGGCCGCGCCGAGCACGTCCCGGGCCTTGGCCTTGTCCCCGAGGGCCAGCATGATCTGCGGCGGTGGGCCGATGAAGACCAGTCCGTTCTCCGCGCAGATGTCGGCGAAGTCGACGTCCTCGGAGAGGAAGCCGTATCCGGGGTGGACGGCCTGGGCACCGGTGCGCCGGGCCGCTTCGACGATCGCCGCCGCGTTGAGGTAGCTGGCCCGGCTCGCCGGGGGGCCGATCTGCACCGCCTCGTCGGCGAACCGGACCACCGCCGAGTCGCGGTCCGCGGTGGAGTGCACCGCTACGGTCCGTACGCCGAGTTCCCGGCAGGCCCGGGCGACCCGCAGCGCGATCTCTCCCCGGTTGGCGATCAGGATCTTCTCGAACACGGTCACCGCCTCCTCAGCCCGGTGCCACGGTGATCAGCGGCTGGTCGAACTCGACCGGATCGCCGTCGCCGGCCAGGATCTCCACGACGACCCCTGACCGGTCGGTGGTGATCTCGTTCATCAGCTTCATCGCCTCGACGATCCCGATCACCTGACCTGGCTCGATCGAGTCGCCGATCTCGACGAACGGCGTTGCGCCGGGCTCCGCGGCCCGGTAGAACGTGCCGACGATCGGTGATCCGATCCGGTGCCCGGCCGCTGGCGCGGCCTGGTCCGCCGCCGGTGCGGTCGGTCCGGTCGCCGACGCGTCGGCCGGGGGCGACGGCGTGGCCGCGACCGACGTGGTCCGGTCGTGCCACTCGATTTCGATCACCGTGTCGCCGTGCCGGACCTGGACCCGGCGCAGCGGACCGGTGAGTTCACCGACCAGCGCCCGGGTCTGCTCGGCGAGTCGGCGTAGCTGACCGCCCGGCTCCGACCCGGCCGGGGTTCCGTTGGCGGCGGCACTGGTCATCGCGGCATCACCTGGATCGTCCGGTCGGTGTCGGGCTGCGGTACGGCGGCGTCGACGGTGCCCGCCCCGTACCGGCGGAACCGGCGGGAACGTCGACGCAGCAGGTCGGTGGTGGGCACGGCGAGCAGGTCGGACAGCGCGGCGGTCAGCGCCGCCCGTACCCGGTCGGCGGCGCCGGCCGGATCGCGCTGCGCGCCGCCCGGTGGTTCGCCGACGATGCCGTCGGCGACGCCGAGGCGTACCAGGTCGGGCGCGGTGAGCTGGAGCGCGGCGGCGGCCCGGGGCGCGGCGGCCCGGTCGTGGAACAGGATCGCGGCGCAACCTTCGGGACTGATCACCGAGTAGACGGCGTTCTGCAGCATCAGCACCCGGTCGGCGACGGCCAGCGCGAGCGCTCCGCCGCTGCCGCCCTCGCCGGTGACGACGGCGACCACCGGGGTGGGCAGTCGGGCCAGGGTGCGCAGGCAGGTGGCGATCGCGGCGGCCTGGCCTTGTTCCTCGGCGTCGACCCCCGGATGTGCGCCCGGGGTGTCGATCAGGGTGACCACTGGCAGTCCGAGCCGGGCGGCGAGCCCCATCACCCGCAACGCCTTGCGGTAGCCGGCCGGGCTGGCCATGCCGAAGTTGCGGACCAGCATCTCCCGGGCGTCGTGGCCCTTCTGCTGCCCGATGACGGCGACCGGCTGGTCGCCGAGCCGGGCCAGCCCGGCGACGATCGCCGGGCAGTCCGCGCCGAGCCGGTCGCCGTGCAACTCGACGAAGCCGTCGAACGCCGTTCGCAGGTAGTCTACTGTGGTAGGACGGGCCAGGTCCCGGGCGGTACGCACCGACTGCCAGGCGGTCGGCGTCGCGTCGGTCCGGTGCGTCGGCCTGGGGCGCGGAATCGGCCCCGTTCCCGCCGTCGTCGATCCGGCCACCGGCACCGGCCCGTCGTCGGGCCGGGCGGCCCGCCCGGCGGACGCGGCCAGCGGACCTGCTCCGGCCCGGCCACCCGCGGCCAGCGCGAGCAGGGCGCGCAGCCGGGGGCGTAGGTCGTGGCGTTCGACGACCATGTCGACCTGGCCGTGCCGGAGCAGGAACTCCGCGGTCTGGAAACCGGGGGGCAACGCCTGGCGGATCGTCTCCCGGATCACCCGGGGGCCGGCGAACCCCATCCGGGCGCCGCGTTCGGCGATCACCAGGTCGGTGTTGGTGGCGAACGAGGCTGCGACGCCGCCGTACGTCGGATCGGTGACGACGCTGACGGTGAGCAGTCCGGCGGCGCGCAGTTCGGCGATCGCGCAGCTGACCGTCGCCATCTGCATCAGCGCCAGGACGCCCTCCTGCATCCGCGCCCCGCCGGAGGCGGTGACCAGCACCAGCGGATCCCGGGCGGCGAATGCCTCCTCGGCGGCGCGGGTGATCAACTCGCCGGTGGCGCAGCCGAGGCTGCCACCGAGGAACCGGAAGTCCATCACCGCCAGGACGGCCCGATGCCCGCCGATCCGGGCGGCGCCGCACAACACCGCCTCCGCCATGCCGGTCGCCGCCCGCGCCTCGGCCAGCCGTCGCCGGTACGGCATCGAGTCGACGAACCCCAACGGGTCCACCTCGGCGGCGCGGTCGGCGAGCCTGGTGAAGCTGTCCGGGTCGACCAGTTGTCCGATCCGTTCCGCTGCGGTCAACCGCTGGTGGTGTCCACACTCGGGGCAGATCTCCAGGTTGCGGCGCATTCGTCGCCGGTAGACCAGTGCGTGGCAGGCGCGGCAGCGTAGCCAGCGGTTGCGGCCCTGTGCCGCGACGGTGGTCATCGGGGCCGACCGGTGGGTGCGTCCCAGTGGTAGAACCGGTGCGCCATCGCGTCCCGAGGTGACCGCCAGCTCGCCAGGTACGGGCTGATGTAGCTGGCGAGTCGGCGGCTGACCTCGTCGAACTCCGGGTGTCGCCGGGCGGCGGCCACCGCGTCCGGTCCGGTCTCGTCGGTCTCGATCAGATGCACGTACAGGTCGTGCAGCCGGTAGAGCGACCGGTGCCGTACCCCGGCCAGGTGGGGCAGGTCGGTCAGGTCCGATTCAGCGAAGATCTCCGCGACCTGCTGCTCCGCGTCGGGGACGACCTTGGCGATGATCAGCGAGCGATCCATGGTTCCTCCCAGCGGCGTCGGGCCCGGTCCTGGCCAACCTTGCCGCCGTCGGCGTCACCGGCGCGTTGTCCGTACCGCCCGGGTCATCGCCCGTCGGTGACGTCGACGTGACGGACTATGAGTACAGTGCGTGATCGTTCTCGATGTGCACCGGAATCATCGGCGGTCGTTGAGATTCGACAAAACCCCAGGTCAGACGGGATTGAATCGGTGGGTCGAGTGAATCGGGTAGCTGACTGTATGTTGACTGAGAGTAATTGTGATTGATAATCTTCGTGACGCGATGACGTGATCCAAGGGCGGCGACCGGTGACTGACGTGTGCAGGGGGTTCGGCCGTGACGTCAGAGGCAGGCAACGCGGGGGCATCATTCCGACTGCTGCTCCTCGGCGGCTTCCGTCTGATCCACCAGCATGAGACCGTGTCGATCCCCCGTGGACTGCAGCGGATCGTCGCGGTGATCGGGCTGCGACCCGGCGCCACCCGTGCCCACCTGGCCGGTCTGCTCTGGCCGGAAGCCGCCGAGGACCGCGCACTGTCCTCGCTGCGTACCGCGCTGTGGCGGTTGCGTCAGGAGCCGAACTGCCCGCTGCGGACCGCCGGCGACACCGTCCGGCTCGACCAGCAGGTCCAGGTCGACGTCGACGACCTGGTCCGGACCGCCGCGCGGGTGCGCGACGGTGGGGATCCGCGGCTGGCCGACGCGGTGCTCACCGCCGCCCGGCACGACCTGCTGCCCGGCTGGTACGACGACTGGGTGCTGCTGGAACGGGAACGGCTGCGGCAGTTGCGGCTGCACCTGCTCGAGCACATCGCCCGCTCCCATCTGGACGCCGGTCGGCATGACGAGGCGCTGCAGGCCGCACTGGAAGCGGTTGGTGCCGAACCGTTGCGGGAGACCCCGCACCGGCTGATCGTGCAGATCCATCTCGCCGAGGGCAACGCCTACGAGGCGCTGCACGCCTTCTACGCGTACCGCGATCTGGCCCTGCGGGAGCTGCAGCTGGAACCGTCCCCGGCGATGGCCGCGCTGCTCGGCGACATCCTCACCCCGATCCGGGACGCGCCGGCCCGGCGCACACTCGACCGGCGTCGGCCGGGTGAGTCGACGTCCGGCCCGGTCAGCCCTCGCCCGGCCCGCTGACCCGTCCGGCGTCACCGCCGAGCGAGATCCGGACCAGGGCAGCGGCGAACCGGGGCAGGTCGCGCTCACCCACCAGGGCGGCCAGCCGCTGCGGCGAGGTCGGCAGATCCAGCTTGCCGGCTCCGGTGACCACCCGCTTGTCCAGGTACGGACGCAGCCCGGGCCAGACCGCCTGCGCCTCGCGCAGGAAAATATCCGCTCCGGTCGGGCCGATGCCGGGGAACGCGGTGAGCAACCGGCGCAGCACGGCCGGGTCGTCACCGCCCTCGGCGTGCAGCCGTCGCAGGTCACCGCCCCACCGCTGGCGGCACAATTCGGCGCCGTCGCCGAGCATCGTGGCGGTCCGTTCGTCGTACCGCCGGTAGTGGCCCCGACCGAGCGCGTCGACCCGGTCCTGCCAACCGGCCCCGCACATCGCCGCCGGCGTGCGGTAGCCGGCCGCGAACAGCTCCCGGGCGCCGGTCACCGCGACCCCGGCTGAGATCCGGGCGCTGAGCAGGGTGGCGAGCACCAGCAGCTGGTACAGCGGGGCCGGCCGGTCGGCCAGGGCGATACCCGCCTCGGCGCTGAACGTCCGGCCCTGCCGGTCGAGCAGCGCGTCGACCGCGCGTGCCTGCCGATCCGCCATCGTGGCAACCTCCGTTCCCGGCCGACGAGGTACCCCCGGCGGTGCGCATGAAACGGAGCAGCCCGCCGTGCCCCCGACGGCGTCGTCGGTCGCTTCCGGCGTCGGGTCAGCCCACGTCGCTCGGCACCAGCTCCCCGGTGCCGGCGCGGTCACCGTCCGCAGACCCGCCGTCGCGGTCACCGTCCGCCGCTCCGCCGGCCTGGGCGATCCGCAGCGCCTCCACCAGGTCGCGGTACAGCTCGTCGGTGGCCAACAGTGTCCGGTGGTCGCCGTACGCCCGGATCCGCCCGCTGTCCATCACCACGATGGTGTCGGCGTCGATGACGGTGGAGAGCCGGTGCGCGATGGTGACCACCGCGCCGTTGCCGGCCTGCTCCCGGATGCAGTCGTGGATGGCCGCCTCGGTGAGTCCGTCGACCTGGGCTGTCGCCTCGTCGAGCAGCAGGACGTCCGGCCGCCGCAGGATCGCCCGGGCCAGCGCGATCCGCTGCCGCTGCCCGCCGGACATCGACGACGGAGTGAGCAGGGTGTCCAGCCCGTCGCCGAGCGAGTCGATCTTCTCGGTCAGCCGGACCGCGTGCAGCGCGCGGTGGATTTCCCCGTCGGTGGCGTCCGGATGGGTGAACAGCAGGTTCTCCCGGATGGTGCCGGGGATCACCGGGGTGTCCTGCTCGACGTACGCCAACCGGCTCCGGACCTGCTCGTGGCCCAGCGACGGGTACGGTCGACCGTCGAGCAGCAGTTCGCCCCGCTGCGGTACGAGGAACCGCAGGATCAGGGAGAAGAGGGTGGTCTTGCCGGCGCCGGAGGGGCCGACGATGGCCAGGTGCCCACGGCGTGGCACGGCGAGGTCGATGTCGCGTACCGCGGCCGGTAGGTCGGGTCCGTAGCCGGCGGTGACCTGCCGCAGTTCCAGTACGGGCCGGTCGGTGTCGTCGGTCGCCCGACCCGCCCGGCGGGCAGCCGGCTCCGGGCTTGTCCCCGGTGCCGGGATAACGGCCGGGTCGGCCTCGGCCGGCATCGCCTCGACCTGCCGGATTCGACCGGCCGCGGCGATCCCGGACTGCAGCGCGGTGAGGTGCCGGCTCAGCGTGGTGACCGGCTCCATCAGCCCGAACGCGTACAGCAGAAACGCGATCAGGCTGGAGACCGGCAGCGCGCCGGTGCCGACCCGCCAGGCGCCGAGACCGAGGATCGTGATGATTGCCAACTGGATGCCGGCCCAGGCGACTGTCCAGGCGAGGGCTTCGCGGCGGATGGCCGCGATGCTCTGCCGGGCCGACTCGCGGGCCTCGCCGACGATCCGCTCCGACTGGCGCTGCTCGGCCCGGCTCACCTTGACCGTGCGGATCGCCCGTAACGTGCCCTCCAGTGCCGCACCCAACTTGCCGACGTGCTCCTGGGCGCGTTCGCGCGCCTTGGCGATGCCCGGCAGCAACAGGCTGAACAGGACGGTCATCCCGGCCACCGAGGCGACGGTGGCGCCGAGCAGCACCAGGTCGAGCACTGCCATAAGCACCAGAGTGCCGACCAGCCTCACCGAGCCGTTGATCAGGCCGATCACGCTCGACGAGGCGGCTTCGCGCAGCAGCACCGTGTCCGAGGTGACCCGGGTGACGAACTCGCCGGTGGGCCGGGCGGTGACGGCCGGCACGGTGGCCCGGAACAGTCGGCGCACCATCGACTGGCGGGCGTCGAGGATCACCCGTTCACCGACGGTGCCGAGCAGGATCCACTGCCACAGCCAGATCACCACACCCAGGACGAGCAGACCGAGCAGCGCGAGCACCGGGCCGCGCAGCGACGCCGCCCCGGTCAGGGTGTCCAGCACCCATTTGGTGACCATGGGCGTGGCGAGGCCGGCGGCGGAGCCGACCAGGGCGAGGAACAGGCCGAGGCCCAGCGCGCGGCGGTGCGGCCGGGCGAACGACCAGAGCAGGCGGAGCCGGGGCAATCGGCGGTCGGCGACGGGGGGTTCGGCGGTCTGCGCGACGGTCACACCATCAAGTGGACCACGGGCCGATCCGGCCTGACCCCGGGCGGTTGCTGGCGGGGCGCTGCCTGAACGCAGCCAGGTGCCACCATTGGTCTCGCATCTGCAAGGTGAAACGGTCCTTCAAATCGCAGGTGCGAGAGGATAACGTCTGTTTCGTGACGACCTACCGGATCGGCGACGCCGCCGAACTGCTCGGCGTGAGCGTCGACACCGTGCGGCGCTGGGTGGACGCCGGAAAACTCGCCGCTGCCCGGGACGGCAACGGTCACCGGATGATCGCCGGCGTCGATCTGGCGGCGTTCGCCCGCACCCTCGCCGACGACCCCGACGAGGGCGTCGGTCGGTCGTCGGCCCGTAACCGGATGCGCGGCATCGTCACCGCGGTCACCCGTGACACCGTGATGGCCCAGGTCGACATCCAGGCGGGCCCGTTCCGGATTGTCTCGCTGATGAGCAGCGAAGCCGTCGACGAACTCGGCCTGACCGTCGGCACCACCGCCACCGCCGTGGTCAAGTCCACCAACGTCGTCGTCGAACGGGGCAACTGATGCGCCGCCGCGCGAACACCCTCGCCCTGGTGGCCGCCACCGCGTTGCTGGCCGCCGGCTGCGCTACCGGCACCGGACCGGTTTCCGACGGTGCCCGGGACGACGCCGTACCCGGCGTCACCGGCGCACTCACCGTGCTGGCCGCCGCCTCGCTGACCGACGCGTTCACCCGGATCGGGGCCGACTTCGAGGCGGCCAACCCCGGTGTGTCCGTCACCTTCAGCTTCGCCGGCAGCTCCCAGCTCGCCCAGCAGATCACCGCCGGGGCACCCGCCGACGTGTTCGCCGCCGCCAGCCCGGCCACCATGGCAACGGTCGTCTCCGCAGGCGAGGCAGCCAGCGAACCGGCCGTTTTCGCCCGCAACCAGCTGGTCATCGCGGTGCCGGACGGCAACCCGGCCGGCGTCACCGGGCTGGCCGACCTCACCAGGTCCGGCGTCAAGGTCGCCCTCTGCGCCGAGCAGGTGCCATGCGGGGCGGCCGCCCGTACCGCCCTCGACGCCGCCGGCAGCGACCTCGTCCCGGTCACCTTCGAACGGGACGTCCGCGCCGCCCTGTCCAAGGTCCGCCTCGGCGAGGTCGACGCCGCCGTCGTCTACCGCACCGACGCAGCCGTCGCCGCCGACGAGGTCGACGCCGTCGAGTTCGCCGAGTCCGCCCAGGCGATCAACGACTACCCGATCGTCACCCTGGCCGCCGCCACCAACCCGCAGGCCGGGGAGGCCTTCGTCGGGTACGTCCGCTCCGCCGCCGGCCAGGCCGACCTGACCGACGCCGGCTTCCAGCGTCCGTGACCACGCCCGCGCCGCCCGCCGTCAGCCGGCGACGTCGCCGCACCGACCGGCGGCCGCCGGTCTTCCTCGCCCTGCCCGCCCTGGCCGGACTGGCCTTCCTGACGCTACCGCTGGCCGGCCTGCTGCTGCGTACCCCGTGGGCGCAGCTGCCGGCCCGGCTCACCGCGCCCGGCGTCCTCGACGCGCTGCGGCTGTCGCTGCTCACCGCCACTGCCGCCACCGCGCTGTGCCTGCTGCTCGGCGTACCGCTTGCCTGGTTGCTGGCCCGCACCCGGTTTCCCGGCCGGGGCCTGATCCGCGCCCTGGTCACCGTGCCGCTGGTGCTGCCGCCGGTGGTCGGCGGCGTCGCGCTGCTGCTCGTCTACGGCCGGCGCGGCCTGGTTGGCGGCTGGCTGGACAGCGCATTCGGGGTGACCCTGCCGTTCACCACCACCGCCGTCGTGCTCGCCGAAGCGTTCGTCGCCATGCCGTTCCTGATCATCGCGGTCGAGGGCGCGCTGCGTGGCGCCGACCCCCGGTACGAGGAGGCCGCCACCACCCTCGGGGCCAGCCGGTGGACCACGTTTCGCCGGGTCACCCTGCCGATCGTCGCCCCCGGGATCGCCGCCGGTTCGGTGCTGTGCTGGGCGCGGGCGCTCGGCGAGTTCGGCGCCACCATCACCTTCGCCGGCAACTTCCCCGGCCGTACGCAGACCATGCCGCTCGCCGTCTACCTCGCCCTGGAGCAGGACTTCGACGCCGCGATCGTGCTGAGCCTGCTGCTGCTCACTGTGTCAGTGGTGATTCTCGCCGGGCTGCGGGAGCGCTGGGTCGGTGGTCTGCGGTGACCACGCAGCGACGGGCCGGCCCCGGCCCCGGCCCAGGGCCGGCGGCGGCGCTCGACGCACATCTGGTGGTCCGCCGCACCGGGTTCACCCTCGACCTGCGGCTGACCGTCGCCGCTGGGGAGGTGGTCGCGCTGCTCGGGCCCAACGGCGCCGGCAAGACCACGGCGTTGCGGGCCCTCGCCGGACTGCAGCCGCTGCACGCCGGCCACCTGCGCCTCGGCGACCGGGTACTGGACCAGCCGGACACGGGGTTGCTGGTGGCACCGGAGCACCGGCCGATCGGTGTGGTCTTCCAGGACTATCTGCTGTTCCCGCACCTGAGCGCACTGGACAATGTGGCGTTCGGGCCGCGTAGCCACGGCGTGCCGCGTCGCGTCGCGCGGGACGCGGCGGCTGGCTGGCTGGACCGGGTCGGGCTGACCGGACACGCCCGACGCCGGCCCCGGGAACTGTCCGGCGGGCAGGCGCAGCGGGTCGCGTTGGCCCGGGCGCTCGCCGTACGCCCGCAACTGCTGCTGCTCGACGAGCCGCTCGCCGCACTCGACGCCCGGACCCGGGCGGAGACCCGCGCCCACCTGCGGCAGCACCTCGCCGCGCACACCGGTGTCGCCGTGCTGGTCAGCCACGACCCGTTGGACGCGATGATGCTTGCCGACCGGCTGGTGATCGTCGAGGACGGCCGGCTGGTGCAGTCGGGGGACGCGGCCACCGTGACCGCCCGCCCGCGCAGCGACTACGTGGCCCGGCTGGTCGGGCTCAACCTCTACCGGGGCAGCGGGGACGGTGTCACCGTCACGCTGTCCGGCGGCTTTCGGCTGGTCGCCGCCGAGCCGCAGCGCGGCGACGTGTTCGTGGCGTTCCCGCCGTCGGCGGTGGCGCTCTACCGGCAGCGTCCGGACGGCAGCCCGCGCAACTCGTGGCCGGCGACCGTCAGCAGTGTCGCCCGCAACGGCGACCGGCTGCGGGTCGAGCTGGCCGGGCCGTTACCGGTCGGAGCGGACGTCACCGCGGCGGCGGCCGCGCACCTCGACCTGCGTCGCGGCGAGCGGGTGTGGGCGACACTCAAGGCGACCGAGGTGGTCAGCTACCCGGCCGACCCGGACCGTACGATTCTCGGTGGAAGCCAGGCTTCCGACGGCAATTCGTCTCCAGGAGGGAATCCAGGTGAGCACCGGGGTCGAGACGCGTGAGTTCCAGGCCGAGGCACGCCAGCTCTTGCAGCTGATGGTTCATTCGATCTACTCGAACAAGGACATCTTCCTTCGCGAGTTGATCTCGAACGCCTCCGACGCGCTGGACAAACTGCGCTTGCAGGCGTTGGTCGACAAGGATCTCGACGTCGACACGTCGGACCTGCACATCGAGGTTGAGGCCGACCGCGAACAGCGCACTCTCACCGTGCGGGACAACGGCATCGGCATGTCGCGGGACGAGGTGGTCAGCCTGATCGGCACCATCGCCAAGTCCGGCACCGCCGAGCTGCTGCGCAAGATGAAGGAATCCAAGGAAGCCGCCGCGCAGGAGCTGATCGGGCAGTTCGGCGTCGGCTTCTACGCCACCTTCATGGTCGCCGACCGGGTCGTCCTGACCACCCGGCGGGCCGGGGAGACCGAGGCGACCCGCTGGGAGTCGTCCGGCGAGGGCACCTACACCATCGAGACGCTCGACGAGGCGCCCCAGGGCACCACGGTCACCCTGCACCTCAAGCCCGAGGACAAGGACGACCAACTGCACGACTACACCGAAGAGTGGAAGATCCGGGAGATTGTCAAGCGGTACTCGGACTTCATCGCCTGGCCGATCCGCTCCACCACCGAGCGTCCCGGTGAATCCGACGGTGAGACCACCAGCGAGGTGGTCACCCTCAATTCGATGAAGGCGCTGTGGGCGCGGCCCCGTTCCGAGGTCACCGACGACGAGTACAAAGAGTTCTACAAGCACGTCAGCCACGACTGGAACGATCCGCTCGACATCATCCACATGAAGGCCGAAGGCACCTTCGAGTACGAGGCGTTGCTGTTCGTGCCGGCGCAGGCGCCGTTCGACCTGTTCATGCGGGACGCCCGGCGCGGCGTGCAGCTGTACGTCAAACGCGTATTCATCATGGACGACTGCGAGGCGCTGATCCCGGAGTACCTGCGGTTCATCAAGGGTGTCGTCGACGCGCAGGACCTTTCGTTGAACATCAGCCGGGAGATCCTGCAGCAGGACCGGCAGATCCAATTGATCCGGCGCCGGCTGGTGAAAAAGGTGCTCTCCTCGCTGAAGGAGCTGATGGACAACGACGCCGACCGGTACCGCACGTTCTGGACCCAACTCGGCCGAGCGGTGAAGGAAGGCCTGCTCAACGACTACGAGAACCAGCGGGCGATCCTGGACATCTCGTCGTTCGCCTCGACTCACGATCCGGAGCAGCTGACCACTCTGGCCGGGTACATCGAGCGGATGAAGGACGGTCAGGAGGACATTTACTACATGACCGGCGAGTCCCGCACGATGATTGAGAACTCCCCGCACATGGAGGCGTTCAAGGCCAAGGGGTACGAGGTCCTGCTGCTCACCGACCCGGTCGACGAGATGTGGGTCGAGTCGGTCGCAGACTACGACGGCAAGAAGCTGCGGTCGATCGCCAAGGGCCAGGTCGACCTGGCCGGCGACGACGACACCGCCGAGTCCGACCCGGAGCGGGAACAGCAGAAGGAAACGTACGCTCCGCTGCTGTCCTGGTTGGGCAAGACGCTCGACGAGCAGGTCAAGGAGGTACGGCTCTCCACCCGGCTGACCACCTCGCCGGCCTGCCTGGTCGGCGACGCCGCGGACATGACCCCGGCGCTGGAACGGATGTACCGGGCGATGGGCCAGGACGGGCCGAAGATCAAGCGGATTCTGGAGCTGAACCCGACCCACCCACTGGTCACCGGGCTGCGTGAGGCGTACGGTGCCCGCGCCGACGATCCGGCGCTGGCCGAGACCGCCGAGCTGCTGTACGGCACCGCGCTGCTCGCCGAGGGCGGTGAACTCGACGACCCGGCCCGGTTCGCCAAGCTGCTCGCCGACCGACTGGCCCGTACCGTCTGAACCGCCGCACGTCGGGGTCCCCCGGTGGGTAGATGCCCGCCGGGGGACGCCCGCCGGACGGGACCGCCACGGCTCAGGCGGTGATCGTCGCTTCGGCGGCGATCGCCTGGTCGACGGCGGCGGCGACGTGCAGCCGGCTGGTCGGGAAGAGCAGCAGCGGGGTGTCCTCCTGACGGACCAGCAGCTCGATCTCGGTGCAGCCGAGCACCACGCCCTGCGCGCCGGCGGCGATCAGCCGCTCGATCACCTTGAGGTACCTGGCCCGGGACGACTCGCTGACCACTCCGAGGCACAGCTCGTCGTAGATGACCGAGTGGACCATCTTGCGGTCTGCGGCGTCGGGCACCAGGACGGTCAGGCCGTGGCCGGCCAGCCGGTTACGTAGGAAGTCCTGCTCCATGGTGAAGGCGGTGCCGAGCAGACCGACCGTGTGCAGCCCGTGGCTGCGGACCGCGTCAGCGGTGACGTCGGCGATGTGCAGCAACGGGATGTCGATCGCGGCGGCGACCTGGTCGGCGACCTTGTGCATGGTGTTGGTGCACAGCAGCAGCAGGTCGGCGCCGGCCGCTTCGACCCGCCGGGCCGCGTCAGCGAGCAGGTCGGCGGCTTCGTCCCACTCGCCGACCGCCTGCCGTCGTTCGATGTCGGCGAAGTCGACCGAGTAGAGCACGCACCGTGCCGAATGGTGCCCACCCAGCCGGTCACGGACCAGCTCGTTGGCGAGCCGGTAGTAGTGTGCGCTGCTTTCCCAGCTCATGCCGCCGAGCATGCCGATCGTCATCATGCTGCCATCGTGCCACCGGGTGCCCGGGTACCGGGCGGATATTCGTCGGCGGACATCGACCCGGTTGGCGGCTGTCGCGGACGTCCGGGTATTGACTATTGTGGACTCATCTTTCGCGGACTACCGGCAGCTGTCCGAACATCAGGCGTGCCACCTGCGATGACCCAGCGACGGGCGGGAGGGACCGTGGTGCCCAGGGACGTACCGGTACGGCGGATCGGCATGCGTGAGGTCGCTCGGGCTGCTGGCGTATCGGTCTCCACCGTGGCCAACGTGCTGAGCCGACCGTCGATCGTCGCGCCGGCGACCCGCCGCCGGGTGGAGGCCGTCATCGAGTCCGTCGGCTATGTGCCGAACGGTCCGGCCCGGCAGCTGCGCGGCCGGCCCAGCCCGATCGTCGCCAGCGTCACCCTTGACCTGGCCAACCCGTTCTACGCCGAGGTCAACCGGGGCATCGAGGACGAGCTCGCCGAGCACGGCTGTCTGGTGCTGGCCTGCAGCACAGACCTGCGCCCAACCAAGGAGCGGCAGCTGCTGAAACTGCTGCAGACCCAGGCCGTACGGGGCGTCATCATCGCGCCGGTCGGTGCGGACCCGGCGCCGCTGTTGTGGATGAGCCAGCACGGGATGGCGGTCGTGCTGATCGACCATCCGCGCGCAGGGCTTGATTTGTGCGCGGTCGCGGTCGACGACGTCGCCGGTGGCCGGCTGGCCGGTGAGCATCTGGTCGGGCTGGGGCACCGCAGGATCGCGTTCCTCGGCGGCACCCGGGACGCCGGGCCGGTGGCCCGCCGTCGCGACGGCGTACGCAGGGCGCTGGCCGCCGCCGGTCTCGACCCGGCGACGGGGTTGCTGGACGTCCGCGTACCGCTGCATCCGCCGCCGCTGGTCGAAGCCGCCGCCTCGGCGTCGGCGCTGATTCTCGCCGCGACCCCGCCGGTGACCGCGGTGGTCTGTCTCAACGACACGGCGGCGCTGGGCCTGCTGGACGGGTTTGCCGCAGCCGGTGTCCGGGTGCCGGCGGACATCTCGGTCGTCGGCTACGACGACCTGCCGTTCGCCCGCCGGCTGGCGCCTGCGTTGACCACGGTCAGCCAGCCGAAGTATCGGCTGGGCCGGGCCGCCGCCGAACTGCTGATGGACGAGGCCAGGCCGGGGCACGTTCACCGGGAGATCGGGTTCCGCCCGACGCTGGTGGTCCGCGCCTCGACCGCCCCGCCGTCCGACGCGTCGAAACGCATCGACTGATAGCTATTGCCTCCGGCCGGGGTGCGGACGTAGCTTGTTGGCACACCGTAGAGCGCCGAGCCGGTCCTCGTACCCCCGGTTTACAAACGTTGCAACAGCGCGCCGCGCACGCCCCCGCTCCGGGTCCGTGCGCTCGGGCAGGCGCGCCTCGCCCCGGGACTTCCCGGGCTCAACCTGAGGTAGGTCATGAGAAGAAGACTCTTTGTCCTCGGCGCTGCCCTGATTACCTTCGTCGCGTCGATCCTGCTCGTCGTGCGGCCGGCCAGCGCGGCCGTCGGCCTGCACATCAGCGGCACCGACATCGTCGAGGCCAACGGCCAGCCGTTCATCATGCGCGGGGTCAACCACCCGCACGTCTGGTACACCGGCGAGACCGACTCGTTCGCCGACATCAAGGCGCTCGGTGCCAACACCGTACGGGTGGTGCTGGGCAGCGGCCAGCGCTGGGGTCCGTCCAACGACGTCGCCGACGTGATCGACCTGTGCAAGCGGAACCGGATGATCTGCGTGCTCGAGGTGCACGACACCACCGGGTACGGCGAGGAAGGTGCCGCCGCCTCGCTCGACCAGGCCGTCGACTACTGGATCAGCCAGAAGAGCGCGCTGGTCGGCGAGGAGAACTACGTCGTCATCAACATCGGCAACGAGCCGATCGGCAACGTCGACGCCGGCCAGTGGACCGCCGCCACGGTCGACGCCATCGGACGGATGCGGGCCAACGGCTTCGAACACCTGCTGATGGTCGACGCGCCGAACTGGGGCCAGGACTGGCAGAACGTCATGCGGGCCGACGCCCAGACGGTGCTGGACGCGGACAGCCACGGCAATACCGTGCTGTCGATCCACATGTACGCGGTCTACAGCAGCGCCTCGTCGATCGTGAGTTATCTCGACGACTTCGAGGCCAACGGGTGGCCGCTGGTGATCGGCGAGTTCGGCTGGCAGTTCAACTCCGGCGAGGTGGACCACGACACGATCCTGGCTGAGGCGCAGGCCCGTGGCCTCGGCTACCTCGGCTGGTCGTGGAGCGGCAACACCGACCCGATCCTCGACATGGTGCTCAACTTCGACCCGAACCAGATGACCACCTGGGGTGAGCGGATCTTCAACGGACCGAATGGCATCAGCTCCACCTCCCAGGAGGCCAGCATCTTCGGCGGTACGCCGCCGACGACTGCCCCGCCGACGACTGCCCCGCCGACGACGGCGCCGCCGACGACTGCCCCGCCGACCACTGCCCCGCCCGGCGGCGGAGCCTGCACTGCCAGCTACCGGGTCGTCGGCCAGTGGCCGGGTGGTTTCCAGGGTGACGTCCGGGTCACCGCCGGCAGTTCGGCGATCAGCGGCTGGGTGGTGACCTGGAGCTTCGCCGACGGCCAGACCGTCAATCAGGCCTGGAACGCTACCGTCACCAACAGCGGGTCCAACGTGACTGCCCGCAATGTCAGCTACAACGGCAGCCTCGGCGCCGGGGCCGGCACGACGTTCGGCTTCATCGGGTCCTGGAACGGCACCAACAGCGTTCCGACGCTGACCTGCGCCGCGGCCTGACACAACAGCGCGGCACGCGGCCTGACGTGCAGCCTGGCCACTAGGAGCTGGTGGGTCGGGGACGACAGTCGTCCCCGACCCACCAGCTCAGCCGCCGAGCGTGGTCAGCTCGGACACCACCACGTTGGCCAGTGCCCGGCCGTCGCGGCGGACCTGGCGCAGGTACCACTTCTGGATCGGGGCGTGGGTGGTCTTGGCGAACTGCCAGGGCCCGCGCGGGCTGGTGAGCTGCCCCAGCCCGGCGATCGCCGTGTTGATCTCCGCCGGTGTCGGGTTGACCCCGGCCGCGGTGATCGCCCGGTCCAGCACGGCCGCCGCGTCGTACGACGCCATCACGATCGAGGTGGGGGTCCGGCCGGGGTAGGTGGCGTTCCAGGCGGCGACGAACTCCCGGTTGGCCGCGTTGTCCAGGTCGGGGGAGTAGTTCAGCCCGTTGTAGATTCCTTCCGCCGCAGTGCCCTGCGCATCGAGGCTCGCCGGTTCGGTCACGAAGCCCGCCGCGTAGAGCGGCAGGTCGGCGACGTCCGACTCGGCGTACTGCTGGACGAAGGAGATGGCGCTCTGGGCGTCGAAGAAGCAGTAGATCGCGTCGGCACCGGTCTGGGCGATCTCGTCGAGGTACGGCCCGAAGTCGGTGGTGCCCGGGAACGGGGAGAAGACGGCCTGCCCGGTGGGGTTGGCGATCCGGCCACCGAGCGACTTGAAGGTGTCGACGAAGCCGCGCAGCTCGTCGCGGCCACCCTGGAAGTCCGGCCCGATGGCGTACACGCGGCCGTTGCCGACCTCCTGCTTGACGAACGGTGCCATGGCGACGCCGGGCTCTTCGGAGAGCAGGTTGGTGTGCCAGACGTACGTCACGTCGTCCAGCTCGGGCCGGCCCAGCCCGCCGACGAGCGGCACCTTGTGTTCGTTGATCAGCGGCAGGATGGCGGTGACGTTTCCGCCGTTGATGATGCCGGTGATCGCGGAGACGCCGTCCTGCTCCAGCAGCCGGGTGGCCGACTCGACGGCCACTGCGCTCTCGTACCCCTCGTCGCCGATGACCATTTCGGCCGGGTGGCCGCCGAGCTGGCCATCGTGCATGTCCAGGTAGAGCTGGAACCCGTCGCGTAGCTCGTCACCGGGTGCTTCGAGCTGGCCGTCGATGTTGGCGAGCATGCCGACCTTGATGAGCTGCGGCGTTTCGCCCGATCCGCCGAAGCATCCGGCGGTGCTGACGGCCAGGACGCCGGTCAGGCCGGCGGCGAGCAGCCGATGACGGGCGGCGGCGGGGCGGCGTGTCCACCAGGTCGGGCGTCGCATGCCGATCACAGGGCCCGCAGCAGTTCGGCACGGACCGCCGGGGTGAGCGCCTCGCCCATCCGGTTCGCCAGGTCGGTCATCTCATACGAGACCTGGCCGACGTCGCAGGTGGGGGAGGCGAGTACGAGCAGCGACGCCCCGTCGCTGAACGACATGCAGAACATGAATCCGCCGTCCATCTGGGTCACGTTGGAAATCACCGTTCCCGCCTCGAAGAAACGGGCCGCCCCGACGAGCAGGGCGATGAGGCCGCTGCCGGTGGCGGCGAGCTGGTCGGCCCGGTCCCGGGGCAGGCCGTAGTTGTGCGCGAGGACCAGCCCGTCGGTCGAGATGGCAAGGGCATGGCTGACCTCTGGGGTCTGACTGACGAAGTTCTGCAACAGCCAGCTCAGATCGTTCGGGCTCGTCACGGTGGCGCTCCAGGTCGCGAGAGGTGGGAGGGTCGACGTCAGGCGGAGGTGGGGGCGCGACGCCCGGCCACGCCCTTGGCGTAGGCCGACATCGCCGCCGACACGGCGCCCGGGTCGAGCTTGCGGGGCGCGTCGGATGCGGGCTGCGGCGCGTCGGGGATCAGGTGGTGCTGCGGTACGCGGCGCGGCAACCCGACCTGGTCGGCTGCGCTCGTGGCGGTGGTGGTCGCGGCGGTGGTGACTGCGGTCGTGGCAGCTGTCCACCGTTCACCTTCGTCGTTCGGCCAGGTGACGATCACCGAGTCGCCGTCCATCGCCGTCTTGAACCAGCCGTTGACCGAACGCCGGGCCTCGGCCACCGCCGTTCCCGCTGCTGCGGCCGTCGGTGGGGCGGACACCGGCCGCGTGGGGGCGGGTACGGACGCCGACGCGGATGCCACTGCCGGCACCGGCGGGGGTGGGGGTGACGGCGCGGGCGGCGGTGCCGGTGCCGACTCGGGTGCGGGTGCCGGGCGGAACAGCGGCGCAGGCGCATTCACCGTGGCCCGGCCGGCGTTGATCACCGGCCGATCGCCGCCGAAGGCCGCCGGTACGGTCGGCCGACCGCCGACCAGCGACGGCCGGGCATGCCCGGTGAGGGCTGGCGTCGACTCGGGATTCTGCACCGGCCGGCGGGTGATGACCGAGGCGGGCATCATGATCTCGGCGACCGTGCCACCGGATGATCCGGGACGTAGCTCGACCCGGACGCCGTGCCGGGCGGCCAGCCGGGCGACGACGCTGAGACCCATCGCCCGTACGCCCGACACGTCCACCGTCCCAGGGTTGGCGAGCTGGGCGCTGAGCTGGGCACACCGCTGTTCGGAGAGCCCGACCCCCTGGTCCACCACCTCGACGATGGCCCGATCGGACAGCGCGTGCCCGGTGACCATCACCTCGGTCTCCGGCGGCGAGTACCTCGTCGCGTTGTCCAGCAGTTCGGCGAGCAGGTGCGCCACCTCGTCGACGGCCGCGCCGGCGACGGACAGTTCCCGGTCGACCGTGCCGATCCGTACCCGGGTGTAGTGCTCGATCTGGGAGAGCGCGGCCTGGATCACGTTGTCCAGCGGCACCGCTTCCCGCCGTACCCGGGAGATGCCGGAACCACCGAGCACCAGCAGGCTCTGGTTGATCCGTGCCATCCGGGTGGCGAGGTGGTCAAGTTGGTAGAGCTGTTCGAGGCGGTCCGGGTCGGTCTCGTCGCGCTCCACCCGGTCGACCTGGGCCAGCATCGCGTCGACCAGCCGCTGCTCGCGTCGGGACAGGTGGACGAAGATCTCCGAGACGTTGGCCCGCAGTACCGCCTGTACGCCGGCGACCCGTACCGCCTCGCGATGCAATGCGCGGGTCGCGGTCGCCACCTCGGCGATCTCGTCGGTGCCGGTGATCGGGAACTCCGACACCGACCGGTCGGCGACCTCGTCGGGCTGTACGGTGCCGGGCGCGGCGGCGTCGAGTTCCCGGACCACGGCCGGCAGCCGGTCGTACGCCACGGTGGTCACGATGTTGCGGAGGCTGCGGAGCCGCTTGGTGATCCGGCGGGCCACCACACCGGTGAGCGCCGCGGTGAGGACCAGTACGAGGAGGATGCCGACACCTTGCAACACCGCAGCGTAGAGCCGCTGCTGCCGCTCGGCCGCCACTGCGTCGGCCACTGCGGCGTCCATCTGGCGTTGAATCCCGAACAGCTGACCGATCCACCCCTCGGTGGCCTCGACCCAGGCGTCCGCGTTGATCCCGAACCGCTCGCCGGGCAGGGTCCGCCCCACCTGGTCCTGCAGGCGCTGACCGGCGACGACCTGCGGGTCGGTGCCGATCTGCTCCCAGCGCACCACCCATTCCTGCTCGGCCAACTCGAGGAACGAGTTGCTGGCCTCGACGAACCGGGCCTGCGCGCCGGCGCTCTCCTGCTGGCCTGCGGCGGTCAGCGGGCTGCCGAGACTGCGCAGCACGATGATCTGCTGCTGCCCGATCGCCTCGCTCGCCTCCGACACCGCGACCGCCGCCCGGACCAGGTCGGCGGTGGCCGCCGAGTTCTCGGCGACCACCGAGGTGCGGAAGGCGAGCAGGTCGGCGATGAGGATCCGGTAGCTGAAGGCGATCGCCGACAGCGACACGCGTGGGCTGGAGCGGACCTGTTCGCGAACGGTGGTCAGCGCGTCCAGCCCGGCGTCGACGCGGCGTAGGACGGGGTTGTCCCCGGTCACCTCGGTCCGTCGCTGCTGGAACGTGGCGATCGCCGCGTCGGTCCGGGCGACCTGCTGCGCGTAGCTGTCGCTGGCAGTCTCCCGGTCTGCGGTCAGTTCCACGGCGGCGACCACCCGCTCAGCCTGCAACGCGCGGGCGAGCGTGCCCGCCTCTGCGGAGAGCTGTACCAGGTCGGTGACCCGGTTCGTGTTGATCACCTGCCGGACGGTGCCCTGCAGGGCGATGCCGGCGAATCCGATGACGGCGACCAGCGGTACGGCCACCAGGAGCCGGAGCAGGCGGACGATGCTGCCGCGGGTCAACCACCGGCGACGGTGGTCACCGGAGCGGGTGTGCGCCGCGCCTGCTGACAAGGCCCGTGTCACGCGAACTCCGTCCTCTTGCGTTTGCGTTGTCGACGTCGGCCACCGCAGGCGCCAGGTAAGGATGGGGCGAGGGCCCAAACGGCTCGTCTACCCATGTCAGGGCGCATTCCTACCATGGCGTTGATGACACCTTCTAGACTCCTGGTCTGCTGCTGGCGCGGATTGACGCGCTGGTCACCTCCGCGACGCGCAACGGCTGATGTCCGCCTCCACTGATCGATAGATCGATTGGCCGTACGGGTGATTACGTGCTGGCTGCGATCTTGTACCTCGGTGCCTGCCGGTAGGTCCTACGATGCCGCAGGTGGGCAGGGCGAACAGTCCGGTCGTCGGTTCGTGGCAGGCGCTCACCCTCGACATCGGACGGCGGCGGATGTCCGGCCTGCGGGTGCGGGCGTCCTGCCCACCGGCGTCAGTGCGGGACCAGTCCGTTCTGGTACGCCCACACCACGGTCTGCAGCCGGTCCCGTACCCCGATCTTCGCCATCGCCCGCCCCAGATGCGACTTGACGGTGCTGGTCTCGATGAACAGCTCGTCGGCGATCTCGTTGTTGGACAGGCCCCTGGCGAGCAGCCGGACGATCTCCGCCTCCCGGGGGGTCAGCTGCTGCGCGGCTGCCGACTCAGGCGGTGCCGCCGGACGTCGCCGGGCGAACTCGGCGATCACCCGGCGGGTCACCGTCTGGTCGACCAGACCGTAGCCGGCCCCCAGCCGGCGGATCGCGTCGATCAGGTCCTCGGGCTCGCAGTCCTTGAGGATGAATCCGCTGGCCCCGGCTTCGAGCGCGCCGAAGACGTACTCGTCGAGGTCGAATGTGGTCACCACCAAGACCGCTGGCGGCGACCCGGCCGCGTCGGCGAGGATCTGCCGGGTCGCGGTGAGCCCGTCGCCGCCGGGCATCCGTACGTCCATGCAGACCACGTCGGGACGCAGCCGCCGGGCGGTGGTGACCGCCGACGACCCGCTCGACGCCTCCGCCACCACCTCGATGTCGGCGGCCTGCTCCAGCAGCACCCGGAAACCGGCCCGTACCACCGCCTGATCGTCCACAAGCATCACCCGGATCGTCCCGGCACCGGCATCAGCCCCGGCTTCCGCCCTGGTCACGACCGCTCACCTCCGTTGTCCGTCAGCATCACCGCGACCGACCAGCCGCCGTCGGTGGTCGGCCCGGCCGCGAGCCGGGCACCGATCAGCTGGGCCCGTTCCCGCATGCCGTCCAGCCCGACACCGCTGCTGGTCCGTACCGCCGGCTCCGGGTGTCGGGCCGGCGGGGCGTTCACCACCGCCAGCGACACCTCACGCGACAGGTAACGCAGCGTGACCTGGACCGGCGCGCCCGGCGCGTGCTGCCGGGCGTTGGACAGCGCCTCCTGCGCCGTGCGGTAGAGCGCGACGTCGGCGATCGGCGACACCGGCCGGGGCGGCCCGTTGACGCTGAACTCGACCGGCGTACCCAGGCCCCGGGCGGTGCGGACAAGTTCGTCGAGCACGGCCAGTCCGGGCACCGGAACGGCGCCCTCGCCGTCCCGTCCCGGACCGGCGCCGTCGGCCGGGTCCGCCGGGCCGGCACGCAGTACCCCGACAACCAACCGCAGATTGTCCAACGTCGCCTTGCCCTGCGTCCGGATCCAGGCCACCCCCTCCTTCGCTGCGGCCGGATCCCGGTCGATCAACTGCTGCACCGCCGCCGCCTGCACCACCATGCCGGACAGGTGATGCGCGGCGACGTCGTGCAGCTCCCGAGCCATCTGGGTGCGTTCCACACCGATCGCCGCCCGTACCTTCGCCTGCTGGGTCCGGACCGACTCGGCGGCCTGCTGACGGAGCAACCGCACGTAGCGTCGGCGGGTGGCGACGTAGCTGCCGACGAACGCGCCGCCGAGGTAGGACAGCGCGCTTGACCCGGCCGGGCCGACCGCCGGCAGCAACAGGCCCGGCGTGCTCACCGCGGCGGTGCCGACCGCCGCCGCCACCTCGACCGCCACCGCCGCGCCGAGCAGCGCGAACGACCGCCGGGCCGGCTGCAGACCCCCGATGGTGTACGCCACGACGAACGGTGCGAATCCCCGGATCGTCGCGTCCGGTGGAGACGACGCGATCATCACGACCTGGACGCCGACGACGGCGGCGAGGCAGAGCAGTGGGTGGACCCGGCGCAGGCACAGCAGCAGCGCCTGCCCGACGGCGAGACAGACCAGCAGCCACTCCCGCGCCCCGGTGAGCGCGAACTCGTTCGGCGGCGTCACCACCCAGAACACTGCCGCCAGCATCGTGAACGTCAGCGCGGCGACGCCGGCCGCGAGTAGACAGTCACGGACGAACGGCCGGTCCTCGATGTGGTCGTACATCGTGTACAGCATCCTCTGTTCCAGGTCGGGGCGGGCCGCGACGGGCGGTCCGGCCGGCCTCGGGCCGGGCAGCTCGCACCGGTCAGTAGGAGATGTCCGGCGCGAGCAGCATGAACTCGATAGCGAACCATCCCGTACCGGCGAGGGCCAACAAAACCAGGGTGCTGCCGGCGGTGCGCGACCAGCCGACCCGACGGCGGACGTCGTCGACCAGGCGGACCGCGGCCGGGACCATCCCGAGCAGGCCGATCAGCTGGAACAGCTGCACGGTGCGCAGCGAGGCAGCGGAGAGATCCGCCAGGCCCATGACCAGCACCAGACACACCGTCCAGCTGGCGAGCGCCAGCAGGGCACTGCCGACGGCGACCCGGCTCAACACCCGCGCGGTGCGCCCGGCCCGGTCGCGTGGCGCCCGGCGCAGGACCCGCCGGCCGATCGCCCCGACCGGCCAGGCGAGGACGGTGAGCAGCAGGACCACTGCCGACGCCCCGATCACGCCGAGGGCCAGGACGGTGCCACGGGCCGGCTCGACCGGCAGCAGCGCGAACGCGGAGTCGAAGCCGATCGCCTCCACCCTGCCGCCGGCCGCCCGCACCGCCATGGTGTGCTGGCCGCCCACCTCACGCCACACCCACGGCTCGATCTCCTCGTAGACGGCGGCGGAATCGGACAGCGGACGCGGCTCGAACAGCAGCCGACCGTCGTCACGGACGCTCACCGTGGTCCGCCCGGTCAGGCCGATCAGGGTCAGGAAGTTGCTCCGTACGGTGCGGGAGCTTTCGTACGTGCCGGCGGCCATCGCGGCCCGCTCGGCCGAGCCGGCCGGCGCGTTGGACACCGCTGCCGCCGCACCTGCTGCCGGCGTCACCGCCGGGAAGTAGCGGTCGGCGAACTGCTCGGTCAGGGTCAGCCGCAGCTCGTGGTTGGCCAGCGCCGACGTGCCGGTGCTGTTCAGCGAGACGAAGAAGCCGGCGCCTTCCTCCGGGTAGACCTGCAAGTGGCTGTGGAAGTACAGGGTGTCGCCGCCGTGCCCGATGATCCGCCGGCCGTTGCGGCTCTCGTCGAAGAACCCGAGGGTCATCCGGGGGCCGGCGGCGAGCGTACCGAGTGACGAGGAGTCCAGCGCCGGCTGGTGCATCAACTCGAGCGTCGCCGCGTCAAGCAACGGCCGGTCTCCGACCGGTTCACCCAGGTGGGCGAGCATGAACCGGGCCATGTCCGGGGCGGAGGCGCTCATCGCCCCGGCTGGCGGGGTGCTGACGATCTCGAACGCGCCGGCCGGGGCGGACGCGGTGGCGTACCCCTGCGACATGCGGCCGGCCAGCGGCGCGGGCAGCGGCTGGACGAAGGACGACGACGTCATGCCGAGCCGGTCGAAGATGTTGCGCTGGACGTACTCCTCGAACGGGACGCCGCTGACCCGTTCGACGATGTAGCCGGCCAGCGAGTTGCCGTAGTTGGAGTACGCCGGCACGGTGCCCGGCCGGAAGATCTGCTCCGGCGGGTCGGTGACCAGCGCCTCACGCAGATCGGCCGGGGTGCCTTCCTGCCCGATCAGGCCGGCGATCCGCTCCTCGAAGCCGGGGGTGTGGGTCAGCAGGTGCCGCAGGGTGATCGGCTCGTCGAAGCTGCGGGGGAGGTCGAAGTCGAGGTAGCGGTCGATGTCGGTGTCGAGGTCGAGACGGCCGTCCTGAACGAGTTGCATGACGGCGGTGGCGGTGGCGAGTTTCGACACCGAGCCGATCCGGAACAGGTGCTGCTCCGGATCGACCGGCACCGCTGTATCGCCGGTGCCGGTGTCGGCGTGGCCGTACCCCCGAGTGGTGACGATCTTGCCGTCGTGGACGACGGCGACGGTGGCCCCGGCGATGTCATTACGCTCCAGCGCGGCCGGGAGCACGTCGTCGAGCCAGGCGTCGACGTCACCGCCGTCCAGCGGGGCTGGTTCGACGGCGGCGGCCGGGGTGCCGTCGGCCGGGGTGGTGGCTGTCGGGGTCGGGTCCGGTGCGGCGGCGCCCGCGTCGCGCCCGGCGACGCCTGCGCCGGCGCCTGCGCCGACGGCGACCGCGATCGCCAGGGCGGCGCCGACGCGCCGCAGTCGGCCGGTGGGCCGGGGCAGGTGCGACCGGTACCCGGTCTGCTCTGACGGATTGCTCTGGATCATGCACAACAGCCTGCTGTGGCGGCGCGGTCAGGCCATCTGGCGCAGGGCCACATTCGACTTACGACCTTTGTAGGAGGTCGGATCAGCCTCCGGTAGGCGGATCGGGCCGTGCCTGCTCCGGCCCGGGTCGATCTGATTGCCGGATGAACAGGTCCAGCAGGTCACCGATCTGCCGGTTGGCTGCGGCAGGGTGTCGGAAGTGCCCGGTCGGGTCGACGGTGTACTGGTTACGGCGGCCGACCCGGGTACGGCGCAGGTAGCCGGCGGGTTCCAGTTCGGCCACGATGCTCTGGGCCGCGCGTTCGGTGATCCGGGACGGATGCGGCCACGTCGCGCAGCCGTAGCGTCGGGACCCGGGCGACGGCCAGCAGCACGTGCGCATGGTTCGTGAGGAAGGTCCAGCCCTGGATGGGTGGCCGCGCGCCGGGCTTGGCTGACGCTGGCACCGACACGCGCGGCATCCTGGCCATCAGCACCAGTACGTTCATCGTCTGGACGGCGAACGCCTCATCCTCTCCGAGACCCCGGTCGGCAAGCTGCCCATCCCGGTCACCCTCGGGGTCATCGTCGCCACCATCAGGGTGTCGATCATCTGGAGCCTGCACAGCACCAGCGGAACCGGCGACGCCATCGGCGGCGGTGGCGACGACGTCAGCGGGCCGGACGCCGGTGTCTCCGGTGCCCGACCCGCTGAACCAGCTGATCAACCTGACCGTTCAGTTGTCAGGTGACGGTCCGGCCCGTCGTCAGACGACGGTGCAGGGCGTTCCGTTCAAGGTGAACGCGGTCGGCTCCGCGGTCCCGGAACCGTTGCCGTTGAACCCGATGCTCGCCGTGCCCTGCGGCAGCAGCGTCGAGTTCCACGTCAACGAGGTCGCGGTGACGTCCTGGCCGCTCGTACCGTAGGTGGCGGACCACCCGCTGCCGAACGAGTGCCCACTGGGCAGGGTGAAGGCCAGGGTCCAGCCGTTGATCGTGCTGGTGCCGGTGTTCGTGATGACGATGTTGCTGGTGAACGTGGAGCCACCGCTGTTGATCGCGTAGGAGACCTGGCAGGTGCCCGCCCCCGTCGGGGTGTTGACGGTGACCGCCGACGAGAACGACGACAGGTTGCCGGCCGCGTCCTCAGCCCGTACCCGGAACTGGTAGCTGGTCCCCGGGGTCAGCCCGGTCGCCGCGAACGAGTTCGTCGCCGAGGTGCCGGCCGGCGCGAACCCACCGCCGCCGGTGGCCCGCTCGATCTCATAGCCGACCACCCCGACGTTGTCGGTCGACGCGGTCCAGGTGAGCGTGGCCGAGGTCGCGGTCACGCCCGACGCCACCGGGGTGCCGGGGGTCGACGGCGCGACGGTGTCGGTCACAGTGCTACCCGGGTCGGCGTACAGCAGCAGGTTCGGCGACCCGGTGCCGATGCCGGTCAGCACGTTGCTGGTCGCGGCGCTCAGCAGCGCCGCCTTGGCCTGGGCCATCGTCGCGCTCGGGTTGGCCTCCAGATAGCGGGCCACCCAGCCGGTCACGTGCGGAGCGGCCATCGAGGTGCCCGACCAGTTGGAGGCGACCGCGCTGTCGCTGCTGTTGCCGGCCGAGGTGATGTTGTTGCCCGGAGCGAAGACGTCGATGCAGGAGCCGTAGTTGGAGCTGGACCACCGGCCGTCGGTGATGGTGGTCGCGCCCACCACGATGCCGTCCGCCGACCGAGGGTTGTTGTTGCAGGCGTCGCTGTTGTTGTTGCCCGCCGCGAACACCGCCAGCACCCCGGCGTCGATCATGTTCTGGGCGGCCGTGTTCACCACGCTGCCGTAGTTCTGCAGGCTGAGATTCGCCACCGAGCGCGGCGGTGCGTTCGTCGCCACCCAGTCGATGCCCTCGATGAGGTCCGCGCTACTGCCGAAGTTGAAGCAGTCCAACACCCGCACGTCGCGGATCTGCACGTCCTTGGCGACGCCGTACGTGGCGCCACCGACAGTGCCGGCGACGTGCGTGCCGTGGCCGTGGCAGTCGCCCGGACTGTTGCCGTCGTTGACGGCGTCGTAGGCCCACTGCGCCCGGGTGCCGAAATCGTCGTGCGTGGTCCGGATCCCGCTGTCCAGGACGAACACGGTGGTCCCGGTACCGTCGGTGTCGTAGCTGAACTCCTGGTCGAGCGGGAGGCTCCGCTGGTCGACGCGGTCCAGACCCCATGACGGGGGGTTGGGCTGGGTGGTCGCGCCACCGCCGGTCACCACGGGCTCGACGGCCTGGATCACCGCGTCGGCCTGGACGTACTCGACGTTCGGGTTGGCGCGCACCGCCTCAAGGGCGTCGGTGTCGAGCTTCGCGGAAAATCCGTTCAGCACCGTCGCGTACGGGTGGACCTCCCGGCCACCAACCCGCTCGGCGACCACCACAGGGTCGTTAGCCGCGCCGCCAGTGAGCGGCTGGTCCTTGAGAACGACAATGTAGCCACCATTAGGCGTACCATTCTCGGCAGGTCGAAGGGGAGCGAGGGAAGTCGTCGGTTGTGCCATCGCAGGGGTGGCGCCGAAAACTACCAGAAGTGCGGAAGTTGCGGCTGTCGTGAATGCCTGGCGACGGTATCGGTGCAGTCTGGACATAGGAGAAACTGGCCTCCTGGGCGCGGTGACGCATGGACTACCGGTGAATCGACGGCTTGCCCGGCTCCTCAGCTGCCGGGATCACCGGGCGCTGTGGCCGGACAGAGTGCTCGAGCCCCGTCTACTGCAATGAGAGCACGGGTGTCGGCGTTAGCCAATGCCAAGACTATTTGAAACGTGAATGAACTATGTTAAGAAGGCGGGGTGGCCAGGGCCTGTTCACAGGATCGAAAGAAGCGACTGCCCACGTGATTGCTCTCACGTTGCCAAACGGCGCACGGGTCGATCTTCACCAGTCGTGCATCCCTCTCGGGACTGCCGGGCCACGGGGCCGCCGGGGTGGTCGGCGAGAGCGGGGTGGGCCGCCGGCTGCGGGCACCAGCAGCTCAGCAGGATAGGTGATCCGTCGATCCCGCGACCACCGGTGCTGTCGCAAGCCCGAGAACATCGGCCCAGCCCGGTCGCAGACATAGGTGTCACCGGTACCTTCGGCGCAGTCCGGGGCGGGGCGCCATGCCCGTTCACAGCGCGAGTGGTGTCGGGAGTCGGCAATGAGTGGCGAGCAGGTGCTGGTGACAGGAGGCTCCGGCTTCGTCGGGGCGCACTGTGTCGTACGGCTGCTGCTGCAGGGGTACCGGGTGCGTACCACGGTGCGTTCGGCGGGTCGTGCCGCCGACCTACGCACGATGCTGCAGGTGGGGGGAACGGAACCGGGTGACGCGCTCAGCTTCGCCGTGGCCGACCTCACTACCGACGACGGCTGGGCCGAGGCGGTGGCCGGATGCGACTACGTACTCCACGTCGCCTCTCCGGTGCCGCTGGCCGAGCCCCGCGACGAGAACGAACTCATCGGGCCGGCACGCGACGGGGTGCTGCGGGTGCTGGGCGCGGCACGTACGGCCGGCGTCAAACGTACGGTGCTGACGTCGTCGATCGTGACGGTGAAGTACGGCCACCCGGCAGACAAGCGGCTGTTCACCGAACAGGACTGGACCGATCCGGAACAGGGGCAGGTCTCCGCGTACGCGAAGTCGAAGCTGCTCGCCGAACGCGCCGCCTGGGACTTCGTGCGTAAGGACGGCCAAGGCATGGAGCTGGCGGTGGTGAATCCGGTCGGAATCTTCGGTCCGGCCCTCGGGCCGGACCGGTCCCTGTGGTCAGATCAGATCGACCGGATGCTGACCGGCCGCCAGCCCGTCCTGGCCCGGATCCACATCGGTGTGGTCGACGTACGGGACGTCGCGGACCTGCACGTACGGGCGATGACCGATCCGGCGGCGGCCGGCGAGCGGTTCCTGGCCAGCGCCGGCACCATGTCGATGCAGGACATCGCGGTGTTGCTGCGTACCCGGCTCGGTGACGGGGCTGACCGGGTCTCGACGCGGGTACTGCCGGACTGGGCGGTGCGTCTCGCCGCCAGGTTCAGCCCGCGGATCGCGTTCGTGCTGCCTGAGCTCGGTGCGGTACGCGAGGCGTCGAGCGAGAAGGCTCGTCGAATGTTGGGCTGGCAGCCTCGGCCGGCTGAGGAAGCCGTCATCGACATGGCGAACAGCCTGATCCGACGCTGATCAGGGCGACCATCAGGTCGTCGACGGCGGCGGGAGCGGACGCGATCGCGAACTCCGGCGGGTCTGCGGATGTGCCGGGTGCAGGACGAAGGAGTACGTGACCGGCGTGGCGTCGCCCGACGAGACGAGGAGGACGTCGCCGGAGGGCCTGATCCGACCTGGTCCGGTCTATTCGACCTGGTGGAGATGATCCCGGGCAGGGTGCGGGTCCGTTTGTCGAGCACCGCGATGATGAGCATCGCGCCGGGTTTCGGCTGTGATGGCGGCGTCCACCTGACCTGGCCGAGGAAGACCTGGGCGCCGTCGGAGGGAACGACCAACTGTTGACCGTCGAAGGCGGCGTCCGCAGTCGCCTGGTCGACCAGCCGCAGCGTCGCGGTCGCGTTCAACACCTCCGGCCCGTACGGCGACCGCAGGCGCCACCACCGCCACCCGGTCAGGGTGACCACGATGACTACGGCTCTCGTGCCGAGAGTCAGCATTCGCCGTCGTGTCACAGCGGAAGCTGATTACATCATCCGCACCATAAGCCACTACCGGTTCTCTTGGCAGCAGTTTTCCGCCTCCCAGAAGAGCCAAGGGCTAAGGGAGAGAGACTCCAGGGACACCATCGGGCGCATGCGTCACAGGGTTTGGAGAACTTCGTCCGGACATACCTCCTGAGCGCATACCGTCGCATCATGGCATCGAGGGCGAGAAGGCGGGAGTGTCCCCAACCGCCGAGAGTGGCGGAGGGGCCATCGCTGCGTGGATTCCTCTTTGGTGCCACATGGCGTCAGAACGTTCTAGCGCGCGCTGACTATCTCGAAAGCATGGCCGCACTTATCCGTGTCAGGGACTGTGCCGACATGAGGCGAGCGTCACTCCATAGCGTATACGAGTCTCTTAGAAAGGCCCGGAGTGCGGCCAGGCGTCGCGGAATTCTCAAGGGAACCATGGAGTGTGCATGGCTCAGTATCCAGGCCGCCGAGTTGTTGATCCTGGAGATGCTCGATACAAAGGATCTACAGGGCTGGCTGCCGTCCGTCCTGGAGTTGGCCAAAGGTCGTCTGAAGGCGGACGACTGTCGTGTCGTCGAGCTACGGCGGCAATCCTCTCGATGTGGGCGGTGGCTGGTAGGGGGAAGCCAACCGGAGGAGCTCCGGTGCGCCATGAAGGCCGTCCTGGTCGGCGTGCATCTGGCGATGAACAAGTATTACTCACGTATCCGGAGACTGAGGAATGCAATGTGGTCCGCGACAATGTTGACTACGGCCACCGTTGTCGCGCTTGCCGTTTGGGGTGCCTGTGCCCCGGAAACGCTCAGTCTCTGCTTCGGCTATCCGGACGATCTGGTCTGTCCGCATGACAGGGCGACGACGGGACAGGGCCCCGAGCGTCAAGTCCCAGCGGACGATCCACAGACTGAGCCGGACCGTATCGACGTCCTTTTGGTTCTGGTGTACGGCTTCATGGGTGCCGTTCTTGTGGGCATTGCAATGCTAGCCAAAATCCGCGAGTCGGCGGTGCCCTACGACCTGTCGCTCGCCTCGACTGTTCTCAAGCTGCCGGTTGGTGCACTATCCGCTTTTATTGGGATAATATTTGTTCGGGGAGAGTTCGTTCCTGGGCTGACGCAGCTCGACACAGGGGCACAGATCCTTGGCTGGAGCGCCGCTTTCGGGGGCGCCCAGTACTCGGTCACCAGACTTCTCGACAAGCGGGTCAGTGAGGTTGTCAATGATTCGCGCGACGGGTCGGATCCCAAAGAAAGTCCGGATTCCAAGAATCGGTGGCGCGATGGAGATGAAGTCAGGGCTCTGCAGTAGAGGGCGACGACACTCCTGTGCCGGCATCGATCGTCATCATGGGTTCGCGGGACGCGGCTGTCATTAGTCTCCGGGGTGGGCCGGCGACGTGCGCCTCTATCCCGTGTGCACAATGCCGCCCCTTTGGGCTGGGGTACTGGTTGAGTCTGATGCCACAGGTGCATCAAGATGCACCTGTGGCATCAGGTCTCCGGAAGCGCCATGGGATTCCTCGGAGGAACCCGAGCCGGGCGGTCGAGTCGGCGGCAGCCCGGGCGGTGTGGCTGAGAGGGCTGCACTTCTCTCGGGCTGTATGGATAGTCTGGCCGGCATGGGTAAGGCGACGGGTGACGAACGGCCGTTGCTGGGCCGGACTGGCGGCGACCGCAGTCCTGAGCAGGCCGACGCCCATCGCTGGCACGTGTTGGACGACGGGCCGTGTACGAGCGCCGGCCCTGGATTAGCCTCGACCTGGTTGACGTCCAGTCCTCCCGGCGGCGAGCGGTTCGAGCACCATGTCGTACGGCTGTTCCGCGCCACCATCGGCGTCGTCGTCAATGATCACGATCAGGTGCTGATGCTGTGGCGGCACCGCTTCGTGTCGGACCAGTGGGGCTGGAGCTTCCCGGTGGGATCGTCGACGAGGGCGAGAGCCCGGAGACGGCCGTGGCACGCGAGGTCGAAGAGGAGACCGGCTGGCGGCCGAACGCGATGCGTCGGCTGATCTCGTACCAGCCGATGGTCGGCATGGTCGACTCGCCGCACGACGTCTACTACGCCAGGGAGGCGACGTTCGTCGGCCGGCCCGCCGTGTCCGACGAAACCGGCGAGGTTGCGTGGGTGCCACTCACCAGCATTCGGCAGCTACTCGACCGGAACGAGATCCTGGGTTCCGGATCGATCGTCGGACTGCTGCACGTGCTGGCGTTCGGCCTGCCGGGAGGCTGAACCGCTGAGGACAGCTTCAGCCGCTTTGGTCAGGCGGCGAGGCCGAGGAGTTCGGTGGCGCGGGTGGTGAAGTGGCGTACCTCGGGGAGGGCGGCGTACGGCTTCAGACGGTGTTGCAGGTCTCGGACGGTTCCCAGGGTGCGGGACGAGTTGACGGTGGCTGCCAGTTCGACGACGTGAGCGGCGCGGGTGGCGGCGGCTTCGACGTCTGCGCGGTCGAGGTCGGCGGTGGCGAGGGCGGCGTGGCTGAGCGCGGCGCGGCGGGCGCGGCCCTGCTGGCGTGCACCTTCGGCGGATTCGGTGGCGAAGCGTTCGGTGTCGTCGGGCTGTCGGAGGTCGCGGAAGCAGTGGGCGGCTTCGCCGTACAGGTATGGGGTGTCGATGAATCTGGCCCAGACGGGTTCGTCGTCGTGGTCGACCTGGGCGAAGGTCTGTTCGGCCTTGGCCACGGCGGCGGCCGCCGGTGCTGATTCGCCGAGTGCCGCGAGGGCGCGGGCTTCGAGGATGTGCAGGTCGGCGAGGCAGGCGGGGGAGTCGCCGTCGGTGAGGCCACGGCGACCGGCACGGGCGAGCATGAGTGCTTCGCGGGGGTGGCCGAGCAGGTTGGCCTGGTCGGACATGCCGGCGAGGACGTGCGCGCCGAGCGCGGCGTGGTCGGCGGCCTGGGCGAGCCGCAACGCCTGGATGAGGTAGCGCTGGGCGAGGCCGTGTTCGCCGTCGTCGTAGGCCATCCACCCGACGAGGTACGACTGCTCGGCGGCTGCCTCGTAGAGCGCCTGCTGCACGTCCGGCTCGTGCTCCCGCTTGAGTAGCGGCAGTACGTAGCTCTGCATGTACTCGACGAGGGCGGTACGGGCGTGGCCGCCGCCGCGCATCACGTCCAGCTCCTGGAATAGGGCGAACATCTCCCGGATGCCGGCCACCTGCCGCATCCCGATCTGCCGGGGGCCGCGCTCCGTCGATGTCTCGTCGAGGGTGGCGAGCAGCCAGTCACGGCTCGGTGCCCCGAGTGCGGCGAGTACGAACGGTGCCTTGACGATGTTGCGGCGGGCGACGTCGGCCTTGCCCAGGTCGATGATCGTGTCGACGGTGGTACGCGGATGGTCGGCGTACTGCAGGCCGCGAGCGGCAAGGGTTTCCTCGTCGGTCATGCCGAAGTCTGCCGGGGTGATCCGGCGACGCAGACGTTCACTGAGCGCCCGTGCCAGCAGCGTCGGCACCGGCGGTCGCGGACGTTCGCCGCGCTTCACCCACCGGTGGACCGCCGTGTAGTCGTAGCGCAGGGCGAGACCTTCATCTGCCCCGAGGCCGTTTACCCGCCGGGCCAGCCCGGCCCACGAGTAGCCCGCCTCGGTAATAAGTGAGGCCAGAGCATCGTTGGATCCGTTCACAGAGCACCCCTCCCCATGCGACTACTGCGAACGCTACCCGCTCACACATGCCGATGAACATGGCTGCACGAGAACTCGAACTTCACATGGGGATTCACATGGTACTGGCAACGGCTGCGCTGAGGTTATCTCTTCGAGTGACGAGAAGATCGTCAATCATCGAGTTGGTAAGGACGGTGCTCCTTGATCCACTCGGCGACTGCCTCGCGGGACCAGATGCGCCCTGCGGTCAAGGAGTCCAGAGGTGCGGGGAAGGTGGACCGCTTGACGATCTCGGAGGCTCGTTGGCGGGAAATGCCGCCGAGCATCTGCTGAATTTCTGTCATCCCAGCCAGCCGCATGCGGAGAAGCTAAGGACTTGACGAGTGTCAACCCCGTCAACTTGACGGCCCTTGCATCTGTCTAGACGAACATCGAATTCTACGCTGATTTACGAACGAGAACCGCCAACTGATTGGAGGGGAATCGATCATGACGCAGATGGATGACGACCGGTGGCGGTCGTGTGGGTCGGACTGGGATGACCCGGGAACCGGCCCCCGGCAGGTGCCGGTCGACGTACCGCCGCCGGTGCTCATGCCCGACGCCCGGCGCGGTGACGCCGACGTCCGGCCCCGCACCGCTGCCCCGAGGGCGACCGGGCCGGGCAGCGCGCCCGCTGACCTCAGCGACTGCGCCTGATCCGGATTTCCGCAGCTCACGCAGCGGAACCAAGGTCTGCCCCGGTCGCCGTACCGCCAAGGAGGGCTGCGGTGATCGGGGCGGGGGTGGCCCCGCCCGAGTCGGCAAGGGGCAGGGCCACCCCCATCCACCAGACACACCACCAAAGCAATCACCGCACCACACAGGGGAGGAGCATTGATCATGCGAAGGATGTGGCAACGGATGCGGGTCCGCTGGGGACGCCGGCGGATGGCGTCCACCCCGCCCAGCCGCTGGCCGGCCGGCGACCCCGGCGTCAACCGGGTGCCCGGCACCAACATGCGCTCGGCGGCGTACCGGCCGATCCGGCCCTGGCAGGTGCGCAACCAACGGTTCCGCCCGGTCGGCGTCACGGCCCGCGGCCTCGACCCGGTCGAAGTCGGCGCGTTCCTCGACCGCGTCGCCTACGACCTCGGTGTCCTCTACGCCGAACTCGACCGCACTTGGGAGCAGAACAACCGGATCAAGGACGCGCTGCGCCGCTGGCAGTCCACCCAGGCCGCCATGAACCAGGCCGCGATCAACCAGGCCGCCGTCCGGTGACCGAGCCCGACAACCCCGGCGTCACCGTCGTCGACTGCACCACCTGCGACGGCGGTGGCGTCACCTCCCACCGGTGCAGCTGCACCTGGTACGGCGACCAGCTCATCGTCGACGACGACCAGTTGACCGCCGGCACCCCGGGCGGTACGGCGTACCGCGACTGTCAGGTCTGTCTCGGCACCGGCACGAACTGCGTGACCTGCGACCGCTGCGCCGGGCTCGGCCGCCGCCGCGCCCAACTCGTCTACACCGTCGCCAACTCCGACACCGCCGCCGTCGCCTCCGTCAACATCGTGCCCGGCGCGCTCGACCCGGTGCACCGCGCCGGCCGCTGGTGGCTCGACCTCGACGCCGTCGTCACCGAACTGGCCGACCGGGTCGGCGCCGACCACCTGTACGACCCGGCTGCACCCGAGCGGGAACTTCTCGTCGGCGGGCTGGTGCTGCCCCGCGACTGGCGACCCGACCTGCCGCAGGCACGGCGGCACGCCCTGGAAGCGGCGGCGATCGCCAACTACACGTACCACCCGTGGCAGCTCTGGCTCGGCCGTACCGCCCCGCCGGACCGCCCCGACCCGGCCCGCCACCTCGGCCAGCTCTGTGCCCTCGCCGAACTGCTCTGCCTCGACCTGGTCGTCGAAACCCGGCCCGACCCGTACGGCGACGACCGCTACGGCTGGCAGCTGCGCCTCGAACTGCCCGACACCGGAGTCGGCGACGCGTTCGCCAGCGGCGTCGGCAGCTCCGACAGCCTCGACGCGGCGATCGTCGCCGCCGACGCCACCCGCCTCGCCACCGGCATCGGCGACCGTGGTGTCGACGTACCCGCCCACTACCTGCGCCCCGGCCGACCCGGCCCGCCGATCGGGCCGCCGAAACTCGACCTGGACCAGCTCGAACGCCGCATGATCGCCGACTGCACCGCACTCGGCACCGGTGTGGCCACCCCCGGCGCGCAGGCCATCTGGCGCGACGGCCGCTGGTGGCACACCAGCCTGCGGGTGGTCGCTGTCGTCGAGGAACTCACCGAACGCACCACCGGCCAGATCTCCCGGCGTACGGTCGATAAGCTCGCCCGCTCGTGGCAGCCGCCGCCGCCCAGCTGGCAGGGGCCGGCGATCCCGTCCGAACCCTGCCCGTACTGCGTACCGGAGCAGGGGTTGCGCCGCTGCGTCTGCACCGTCGGCGCGCCCGCCGCCGACCCGGAGTGCCGCTACTGCGGCGGTGCCGGGCGCAGCGGCCGGTACGCCGCCGGCCTCAGCCGCTGCTTCAGCTGCGGCGACACGCTGCGCATCCGGCACGGTGCCGTCGTCACCGTCACCGACGGGCAGCACTGGGCCCGCCACCTCAACTGGGCACTGCCTGACGAAGCCACAGCCGTGGTGCCGCAGATCGGCAGCCAGCCGGGCGGCAAACCCATCCACCAGGTGCCGCCGCAGTTCCGGCTCCCGTTCCACGTCGGCGACCTGGCGGTACGCGGCCAGCCGATCGGCCCGGACCAGCTCGCGCCGCTCGACGAGTACGAGGTCCTGCTGGTGCAGGAGCTGTGGTACGGCCACGTCACCCTCGACCACCCTGGGCAGGACCCGCTGACCGCGTACCTGGCGAACGTCGCCAACGGGCACCCCGGCGGCCGGGTGCTGCTGCACGCCGCCGAGCCGGACGCGCCACCGCTGGCGCGGGTGCTCGCGTTGGCGTACGGGCTGGGGCTGGCGCTGATCGTCACCGTCGCCGACCACCGCAACGACGCCGGTACGCCGTACCGCATGCAGGGGGTGTCGTGGGGTGCGTACTTCGCCGGGCCCGGTGCCGCGGTCGGCCTGCGGGCCTACCCGCACCGGCCCACCCTGGGGCACGCGCTTGCCCAGGCCGTCGAGTACGTGTGCGGCGCCACCCGCTCGGCGGTGCCGGTCGACCCGGGTACGCCGATCGCCGTACCGCAGAACGTGCCGCAATGCGTACCGCAGGATGTGCCGACGCCGGCAGCCGACGGCGACCCCGGCGACTGGGTGACGCCTGCCGACCTGGTGCCGTTGCTGTCGTTGCTCGCGGGGTACTACGCCGGCGAGACGGTGATCGTCTCGCTCGCGGCGTCCCGCTGTGAGGTGCACGTACGTGAAGGTCCCGAGACCACGCGACGGGTCGTCACCGCCGCCGACCTGCCAGCCGCCGTCGCCGCCCTGCGTCTGCGCCCACCCGCGACCTGACGACCTGCGGTGGCCCGCGCCCCGATGTCCTGGTGCCTTGGCGCTCCGAGAGCAATGCTCCTGCGTGGGACCATAAGGTCCTGACCTGCTGCCCCATGTCTGCCGTGTTCATGCCTCCAGAGGTTGACCCTGTGCCCATACTGATCGCGGATTGTTCTTTCCGGTATCGCAAGGACATCCCGGTGTTCCGTGCCCTGACCGTCGAGTTCGAGCCCGGTGCGACCGTGCTGCTCGGCCCCAACGGTGCTGGCAAGTCCACGCTGCTGTCGCTGATCGTGGGGCTGCTGCAGCCCGACGCGGGCACGGTGCGAGTCGGTGACCTGGTCAGCGATGTCCGGCGTACCCGATCGCGGTACCGCCGCTCGGTCGGTTGGCTGCCACAGCACGTCGCCGCGATGCCCGGCCTGAAGGTGCGGGAGCAGGTCGCCTACGCCGGCTGGCTGAAAGGCCTCAACCGCCGTGACGCCTGGGTCAACGCGGCCCGCGCGCTGGGCCGTGTCGGCCTGCAGGACCTGGCGGAACGGCCAAGCAGGGCGCTCTCCGGCGGTCAGCTTCGTCGGGTCGGAATCGCACAGACCCTCGTCCACGACGCGAAACTGATCGTCATGGACGAGCCGGCCGCCGGGTTGGACCCGCAGCAGCGGCGGGTGCTGCGCGAGGTGCTGAACTCAGTTGCCGGCGACGTCGACCTGCTCGTGTCGACGCACCAGACCGAAGACATCAGCGACATCTACCAGCACGTGGCAGTGCTGGACGGCGGTGTCATCCGGTTCCACGGTGAGGTGCCGGCATTCCTGGCGCGGGCCAGGCCTGGTGTCGAGCCGTCCCGGCGGGCCGAGGACGCCTACGTGCAGTTCATCGGCGCCGAGGCATGAGCGCGGACGCGTACGGCGCCATCCGGACGATCTACCCCTGGCGTAGCCGCGCCGAGACCTACGTGACCGTGCCGATGCTGGCCCTCGTGCTGTTCCAAGGTGCGGCGGTCGTCGAGACGGCCACGCCCGGCTACTGGACGGCTGCGGTTGCCAAGGCCAACCTGATGCTGTTCATCGTGGTGCCGCTCTGCGCGGTCTGCGCCGCCTGGGAGGGGATGCGGCACCGCAGCGGCGGTATCGACACACAGACCATCGCTCGGCCCAAGTGGACAGTCGTTTTCGTTGCGGTCGGCCCGACGCTGGTAATGGGGCTGGCCGGGGTCGTCGCGGCGGTGCTGTCGACCGCCCCTGCCGCAGTCGGCGCGCCCGGCGGTCCGCACCTCGGGCTGGTCGGCGTCTACCTGCTGGTGATGGTAGGGCACACCGTGGTCGGATACGGGCTCGGTCGCTGGCTGCCGCCCGCGCTCGCGTTGCCGGTCAGCCTGGGCGGCTCCTACATCTGGCTGGCCTACCCGGCCGCCGTCGAGCCGTTCTGGATCCGCCACCTCAACGGGCTGTCCTTCGAAGGCTGCTGTGCGATCGATCAGCAGCCGGACGCGCGGGCACTGCTGGCCGCCGCCCTGTTCGCCGTCGGTATCGGCGCAGGCACGCTGGTCGCCCTTGCCGGCGCCCGCCCGGCTCACGTCGGTGGTGCGTTGAGCTTCACCGCGTTGCTAGTGGTCGCGGTCACCGTGGCGGCACCGCTCGGCCCGTCTTCCGGCGGCCCGCGCGCCGGAGCGCCGCAGTGCGTCGGGCAACGGCCCACGTTGTGCCTGTGGCCGGAGCAGGAGACGGCCCGGGATGCGATCCATCCGGCGCTGGCGTCGGCGTATCCCCGGCTCGCTGCGGTCGGCGTCACGCTACCCGAGACGGTGACCAGCCAGGAGAGCAACGCGGCCGACGCTGTCTTCATCGTGCTGCCCGCCGAGTCGGACCCGCAGACGGCGGTGCTGAGTCTGGTCTCCAGCATCGTCCCGGACACCGTGCCCGCCTGCGCGGCCGAGGGGGAGTGGCCCGGTGCCCACAATCGTGCGGCGTTGCTGGTGTGGATGGCGCTGGCGGCCGGCGTACCGGCGTCGGAGCTCGGCCCGGTCGCGCCGCCGGAGCTGATCGACCTGGCGGTACGGGTGCGTCAGCTCGACGAGGACCGGCAGGCCGCCTGGTACCGAGCCAACCTCGCGCCGTTGGCCGACTGCACCACAGTGCCGCGCCTCGACCCGGAACTTTTCGCGTCGGACGATCCGCAGTGATCTGGTGGTGGCGTACCCGCGCCCTGACGACGGTGACCGTCGCGTACGCCGCGAGCCTGGCCGCCGCGACGGTGATCGGCGGTGAGGTGCTGCCGCTGCCCAGCCTGGCCGGGGCGTTGCTGGTGCCGGTTGTGTTCGCCCTGCTGCTGCCGCTTGTCCCGATCGTCGTCCTCTGGCACGGCATCGACCGCAGCAGCGGTGACCTGGACGCCACGGCGGTACGTTCGGTGGCCGCCCGCGACCTCGGTGTCGCCGCGGCGATGGCGCTGATGACCGCGGTTGCGGTCGGCGTCGCCTCGGCGGTCGGCTGGTGGCAGCTCGGCCCCGGTTACCTGCGTAACCTCATCGGCTGCCTCGGGTTGGCCCAGATCGTCGCCCCGTTCGTCGGCGCACGGCTTGCGGCGGTGGTGCCGGTCGGCGCGGTGATCGTCAGTGCGCTGTTCGGCACCGGTGACGGTGGTCTGGTGCGTTGGTGGGCGTGGCCGATCGCCGATGCCTCCTCCGGGCCGGCCTTCGCCCAGGCCGTACTGCTGCTGGTGGTCGGTGCGGCGGTGGCGGTGTGGCGGTTCAGCCGAGGCTGGCCTGCCAGGCGAGGCGGATGGCGAGCAGCCCGATGATGCCGTTGCCGACCAGCGCCGTCACCAGCTGGCCGCGTGGGCTGGCGAGCGCGCGGCCGAGAAGCGCGCCACCAGATGCCAGCAGGACCTGCCAACTGGCCGCTGCGACGAACACCGCTGCGACGAACACCGCCCCGACGATTAGCAGGCTGCTGGTCGAATCTGCCGCTCCGCCCTGGTGGCCGACCACGAGAGCGGCGAAGTAGACGATGGTCATCGGGTTGAGCAACGTCAGCCCGACGAAGGCGGCGTACGTCCGGGCGATCGACCGCGCCGGTGCCGACTGCGGCGCTTCGGTCGCCGCTCGACGGGCCTGCATCGCTACGACGATTCCGCGTACCGCGTTCGCGGCGAGCACCACGGCGGCGGCTGCCCGCAGGACGGCGGTCGCCGGGTCGAGCAGTCGGGCGACGGCCGCGCCGTGCCGCAGCGACACCTGCGCAGAGACGGTGACGATCAGGACCCGATCGCGTCGACCGGGACCGCGATGCCGTAGCCGGCGAGCAACCCGGATGTCTGCGCGTCGAACACGCCAGGCCTATGCCGACCGACGTGCCGGGCCACAACCGGTTAGTACCGCGCCGGGCCGAGCCAGGTCAGCGGCGGGTGGCGGCCAGCGCTCCGGCAGGCCGCCGAGCGTCACCGCGGCGACGGCACCTGCCATGAACAGGCCAGCGGTCGTGGTGCCGGCCGCGAGCAGCGCGAGTTCGACGCTGCGCCGGGCCAGAGACTGGCGACGATGGCGACCGTCAGGTAGTTCCAGCCCGAGTACCACCACTGGCGGCGTGGGCTGCCCTTGAAGCAGGGGAGCAGGAAGCCGAGGATCGCGGTGCCCGTCCACGCCGGCCGACGGTAGCAACGGCCTACCACCACCGCTGACCGGTCAGCTGATGGGGGTGCCGGATGTAGCCGCTGCCCAACGGGCGAGGGCTTCGCCGACCCGGTGGAAGCCATCGCCGACGGCGCTGAACGCGTAGCTGCCGTCGGCAAGGCGCTGGATCAGGCCGCGCCGCTCCAGGTCTGCCAGGCGCTGGGTGAGGGTGACCTGGTTGACCCCGGTGTCGCGGGTCAGGTCGGTGAAGCGGCGCGGCCCGACCAGCAGTGCGCAGTGCAGCTCAAGCATCCAGCGTTCCTGCATCAGTGACAGCAGGTCGTCGAGTTGGTGGTGGCGGGTGTCCGGGTCGCTGGTGTCGCCGGCCCAGGCCGCCATTTCGGCGAGCACCGGGCGCAGTCCGGTGCCGGTCGGCGTCAACGCGTAGCGGGTGCCCGGTGGGGTGGTGTCGATCACCGTACGGGTGACGATGCCGGCGGCCTCCAGCTCGCCGAGCCGGCGGGCGAGAGTGCTCGGCCCGATCGCCGGGACCGCCCGGCGCAGGTCGTTGAAGCCGGCCGGTCCGTCGAGCAGCGCGTGCACGATGTGCAGCGTCCAGCGCCCCCGCAGCCGACCCACGGCGGCCAGCAGTACGTCCCGCTCGACCTGCACGTCGCCACTGTATCCAGCGGCACACTTGTTAAAGCTCAGTAGCTAGTACTATTTTTTTAGTCATGACTGAGTCAACGAAGCGGGCCCTGGTCACCGGTGGCACCGGCGGGATCGGCCTGGCCACCGCCCGTGCCCTGGCCGGCCACGGCTACGCCGTCACGATCGTCGGGCGCGACCAGCAGCGGGGCGACGCCGCCCGCGACCAGGTGAGCGCCGCCGCCACGGGCTCCCGCTCCGCCGCTGGTCCGGTACCCGCCCGGTTCATCCGGGCCGACCTCTCCGCACTGTCCGCCGTCCGCGCCCTGGCCGACGACACCCGCGCCGCCGGCCCGCTCGACCTGCTGGTCAACAACGTCGGCGGGATCTACCGGCAGCACTGGCACACCGTCGACGGCATCGAGGCGACCTTCGCCATGAGCCACCTCTCCGGCTATCTGCTCACCGAGCTGCTGGTCGACGACATGATTGCCGCCGGGCGCGGCCGGATCGTCAACCTCACCTCGGGCGCGATCCGGCTCGCCGACCGCACCCCGCTGGACCGGGTCGAGATGGCCGGGCGCTACTACGGCTTTCCTGCGTACGGGCGGGCGAAGCTGGCCAACCTCGCGTACACGATGGGTCTGGCCGACCGACTCGCCGGCACCGGCGTCACGGTGCTCGCCGCCGACCCGGGGGCCAGCGCGACCGACATGGGCCGGTCGATGCGCGCGGACCTGTTCCCGATGCCAGCCCGGCTGGCCTTCCCGCTGATCTACCTCAACCTGTTCCGGGCCAGCGCGACCGATGCCGCCCGCAGCTCCATCGCCGCCGCCACCGCCGACCTGCCCAGCGGTACGGTGCTCGGCCCGAAGGGCACCCCGGTGCGCCCGGACGCGCGGGCCACCGACCCGACGGTCATCCAGACTGTCACCGCGCTCAGCCAGGCGACCTGCGCCTCCACTCACACCGACAGCCGGTCAGCGACTGCGGGACAGGATGCGCTGCCCGAGTAGCGTCACGTGGACCAGGTCGGCGGTCTCGTCCGTACCGTCGCCGGTCTCAGCTCCAGGGTGTCGTGTTCGGCCGGTCGGCGGCCGTCGACCGGCTGCTGCCGACCTGGCGGCCCGGCCGCAAGCGGCTGCGGCTATTCGGCGACTGGGAACTCGACACCGGTCAGCTTCTCGCTCTCCGTCCACAGCCGGCCAGCGGTGGCGGCGTTGTCGGCCGCCGGGCTGCGACGCGCGGCGACCGGCGGGCCGACCATGTCGAACAGCCGGCCCGGCCCCCAGTAGCTGCCACCGTCGACCGCCGGGTCGGTGGCGGCGCGCAGCGTCGGCAGCGCTCCGTCGCGCGGCCTCATCGCAATCAACCGGCTGACGGCGGTGACGAAGCCACCGGTGTGCCGGGCCAGGTCGGTGGCGGTCCACCCGGGATGGGCAGCGGTCGCCAGTACGGGAGACCCGGCTCCGGCCAGCCGACGTTGCAGCTCCAGGGTGAACAGCAGGTTGGCGAGTTTGCTCTGTCCGTACGCGGCCCACCGCCGGTAGCGACGCCGTTGCCAGTTCAGGTCGGCGAAGTCGATCCGGCCGGCGCGGTGGGCGTTGCTGGCGACGGTGACCACCCGGGCGTTGGCGCCGGCTTGCAGCAGCAGTGGCAGCAGCCGACCGGTGAGCGCGAAGTGGCCGAGATGGTTGGTGCCGAACTGCAGCTCGAAGCCCTGCCGGGTGCGCCGCAACGGGGTCAGCATCACCCCCGCGTTGTTGATCAGCAGGTCAAGCCGGTCGTGGTCGGCGTGCAACGTCTCGGCGAACTCGGCCACCGAGTCGAGGTCGGCCAGGTCGAGCCGGGCGCAGCGCACCGTGCCGACCGGTTGCTCGGCGCGGATCCGGTCGGCCGCGGTGCCGGCCCGTCCGGCATCCCGGCAGGCGAGCACCACGTGGGCGCCTCTGGCGGCGAGCATCCGGGCGGTCTCGAAGCCGATGCCGGAGTTCGCGCCGGTGACGACGGCGGTCCGGCCGCTCTGGTCCGGCAGGTCGTCGAAGGTCCACGGTGTCATCGTCACTCCCGGGTCAGGGCCTCGCCGCCGGCGAACACGATCGTCACGGCGGTCTGCATGCCGTTTCGGTACTCGTCGACCGACGAGAGCTTGTGTTTCAAGCCGAACGAGGTGGCGTGCAGGTGCTCGGCCAGGTCCCGGGCGGACAGGCCGGCTGTCCGCCACCGGTCGGCGACCCCGCTGTCGGCCAGGACCTGCTCAACTCCGTCGACCAGCCCGCGCTCGATCCGCTCGGCCAGTGAGCAGCGCAGGGTGGCCGCGGTGTTCAGCAGCTCCTCGAAGTTGCCGTGCACCGCGGCCCCGACCGACGGGCCCTGGCACGCTTCGAACGCGGCGAGGATTCGTCCCGGCGGGTCGAGGTCGTCGCGGGCGAAGGCCGCCCCGGTCGCCGCGCACACGCCGGTCACCATCCGGTCCACGGCGGCGACGAACAGCTCGTCCTTGGTCTTGAAGTGCAGGTAGAGCCCTTGCCGGGAGATGTCGGCCGCGCGGGCCAGGTCGTCCATCGAGGTCTTCCGGAACCCGTACCGGATGAACACGTCGATCGCGGCGTCGGCGATGGTGTCCCGTCGGGTACTGCCCGATGTCACGCCGGGCGCTCCGTACGTCCCAGTGCCGAGAACGGGTACGCCACCCCGGTCAGCTGTTCGCTCTCGGACCACAGTCGGCTGGCCATGACGGTGTCCTTGGCCCGTGCGGAGCTGCGGGCCGGCGCGGGTGGCCCGGAGGTGCCGAACCGGCGGGCCGGACCCCAGTAACTGCCGGCGGCGGCCTGCGGATCGGTCGCGGCGCGCAGGCTGGGCAGTGCCCCGGCCGGTGGTCGCATCCGAATCATCCGCTCGACCCGCGACCGGCTCTCGCCGGTGGACCGGCCCTGGTGGCGGCCGATCTCGGTCGAGGTCAGGCCGGGATGGGCGGCGACGGCCCGCACGGTCGACCCGGCCTCGGTCAGCCGGCGCTGCAGTTCCAGGGTGAACAGCAGGTTGGCGAGTTTGCTCTGCCCGTACGCGGCCCACGGCCGGTAGCGGCGTTGCCGCCAGTTGAGGTCGTCGATGTCGATGCCGCCGGTCCAGTGGGCCAGGCTGGAGACGGTCACCACCCGGGCCGCCGGTGCCGCGTCGAGCAGCGGCAGCAGTTCGCCGGTGAGCGCGAAGTGGCCGAGATGGTTGGTGCCGAACTGCAGTTCGAAGCCCTGCCGGGTGCGTCCCAGCGGCGGTGCCATCACGCCGGCGTTGTTGATCAGCAGGTCGAGCCGGTCGTGGTCGGCGCGGTAGGCGTCGGCGAACGCGGTGACCGAGTCGAGGTCGGCCAGGTCCAGCTCGGCCCCGGTCACTGTGCCGGCTGGCTGACCGGCCCGAATCCGGTCCAGCGCCGATTCGCCCTTGCCCTTGTCCCGGTAGGTCAGCACCACGTGCGCGCCCTTGCCGGCGAGCATCCGGGCGGTCTCGAAGCCGATGCCGGTGTTCGCCCCGGTCACCACCGCGACCCGGCCGGTCTGGTCGGGAATGTCATCGGATGACCATGCAGCCACGCTGACCCCTCGCTTCTCCGTCTACTTGACAGGCGAGACAAGCTTTACGTGGTGCGCCAATTCTGTCAAGTTCGCTGATCAGGGGCGGGCTCGAAGAGCAGCCGGATCACCGGGCCGGCGAGCGCCGCCGGGTCGTCGTCCGCGTCGTGCGGCAGCGCCCCGGACAGCCACAGGGTCGCGAAGCCGTGCACGATCGACCAGGCCGCCAGGCGGGCGTTGTCCCGGTCGCCGGCCGGCACCCGGGCGTCGTCCAGGCTGGCCCGCAGCGCCCCGCCGGCCCGCTGCCGGGCGGCGGTCAACTCCGGCGCGTCGAAGTTCAGCAGGCTCGGTTGGAACATCACCTCGAAATGCGCCCGGTGGGACGCGGCGAACCGCACGTACGCCTGGCCGGCGGCGAGGATGTCACCGCCGGCCGCCGCCAACTGGGTCGCCAGCAGGTCGAGGCCCTCGGTGGCGATCGCGGTGAGCAGGCCGGTCTTGTCGCCGAAGTGGTGCGTCGGGGCGGCGTGCGAGACCCCCACCCGTCGAGCCAGGTCGCGCAGGCTCAGCGCCGCCACCCCGGATTCGGCGATCGCCTCGGCGGCGGCGGTCACCAGGGCTCTACGCAGGTCGCCGTGGTGGTACGGCTGCTGCCGCATCGCGCCTCCCGTCATCTTTCCGTTGACAAGATGCTACCCGAAGCGGCTATCTTGTCACTGACAAGATAGCGGGCGCGTGCAGTGCCGACCCCGAGGAGCACCCCTGATGAGTACGGCGGACCGATGGCTGACCGTGATCGCGCTGGTCAGCGTCCCGACGGTGATGTTCGGCGGCTACTCGTTGATGCGGCTGGCCGCCGCCCGAAAACTGACCGACTTCCAGCTGTCGCTGTTGCGGGCCGGCCACGCCCACGCCGGTGTGCTGCTGGTGCTGACCCTGACCGCACTGAGCGTCGCCGCCCGCGCCGGACTGTCCGACCCGTACACCTGGGTGGTCGGCGCGCTGCTGGCCGCCGGCACGATCAGCCAGTCCGGCGGCTTCTTCCTGCACGCCGGGATCGGCCGCCCCGGACAGTGGTCGGTCGGCAACACCCTGACCGTGCTCGGCGCGGGGCAGCTCACCGTCGCGCTGCTGCTGCTCGCGTACGCCGTCGCAACCAGCTGACCTGCCGGTACGCCGACCGTAAGACTTTCGCAAGAGATCAACTACGGTCGGCCGGGCGCTGCCGCCGTAGGCTGATCCGCGTGTGGAAACGACTCCTTGCCAACCCGTTGAGCTGGCTGCTCGCCGTCGTCGTAGCCGCCGGACTCGCGTTCGGCGGCTACTGGTTCCAGCCGTGGAAACTGTTCACCGACGACGTGGTCGACGAGGCGCTGCCGCAGGTGCAGATCGCGGCGACCGGCACCCCGGCACCGGACCCCGCCGCTTCCGGGTCCGCATCGCCCGGGTCCGCGTCGCCCAGCGCCGCACCGGCCAGCCCGTCACCGGCCGGGAACCGGTTGCTGGCCTCCGGCGAGTTCGTCACCCACGAGCACGAGACCAGCGGCACCGCCCAGGTCGTCGAGCTGGCCGACGGCCGCCGTCAGCTCGTGTTCCGCGACTTCGCCACCTCCAACGGCCCGGACCTGCGGGTCTGGCTCTCCGACCAGCCAGTGCTGGACGGCCGCGACGGCTGGTTCGTCTTCGACGACGGGCAGTGGGCCGAGCTGGGCCGGCTCAAGGGCAACCGGGGTGACCAGGTGTACGAAATCCCCGCCGACGTCGACCTGACCAGCCTGACCAGCGTCTCCATCTGGTGCAAACGCTTCTCGGTGTCGTTCGGGGCAGCCGAGTTGACCGCCTGACAGCCATGGCCGCGCCCACCACCGGCGGACCGTCCCTACGGGTGCTCGTCGTCGACGACGATCCCACCGTGTCCGATGTGGTCCGCCGGTACCTGGAACGAGCCGGCTACCAGGTCACCCGCGCCGCCGACGGGGTCGCCGCGCTGGCCGCGGTCGACCAGTGCCGGCCCGACCTGGTGGTACTGGACCTGATGCTGCCCGGGTTGGACGGGCTGGAGGTGTGCCGGCGGCTGCAGCGGCAGGCCAGCGGCGTACCCGTGATCATGCTGACCGCACTCGGGGAGGAGGCCGACCGGGTGATCGGCCTGCAGCTCGGTGCCGACGACTACGTCACGAAGCCGTTCTCGCCCCGGGAGCTGGTGCTGCGGGTGCAGTCGGTGCTCCGCCGCTCCGGGCCGCCCCCCGGCCCGGTCGGCGGTGAACCGCCGGTGGTCCGCGACGGCGAGCTCGCGCTGGACACCAGCCGGCGGTCGGCCCGGCTCGGCGACACCGAGCTCGCGCTGACCACCCGTGAGTTCGACCTGCTGCTGCACCTGGTCCGCCATCCGGCGAAGGCGTTCCGCCGGGAGGAACTGCTCGCCCAGGTGTGGGGCTGGAACTTCGGTGACCAGTCCACCGTGACAGTCCACGTGCGACGGCTGCGGGAGAAGGTCGAACGGGATCCGGCCCGACCCCGACGGATCGTCACCGTCTGGGGCGTCGGCTACCGCTACGAACCGGCGGCCGGCAATGCCTGACCTGCCCACCGGCGACGTCCTCGCCGTGTTCGCCATCGGGCTGGGCGCGTCACTGCTGATCGGTGTGCCGGGCGCGGTCGCGCTGCGGCTGCTGCGCCGGCACAGCATCGTCGTGCACCTGACCGTCCTGCTCACCGTCACCGTACTGGCGGTCCTCGCCGGGGTCGTCGGCGCGGCCCAGGCGATGTTCCTGTCCGTCCACGACCGGGACGTGGTGCTGCTGGTGCTCGCCGCGTCCGGAGCGGTCAGCCTGGCCGTCGGCTGGTGGCTGGGTGCCCGGCTGGCCCGGCAGGCGGTCTGGGCCGACCAGCTGCGTCAGCGGGAACGCCAGGCCGAGGCGAACCGGCGGGAACTGGTCGCCTGGGTGTCGCACGACCTGCGGACGCCGTTGGCGGGGCTGCGGGCCATGGCCGAGGCGCTGGAGGACGGCGTCGTCGCCGACCGGGCCACCGTCGCCGACTACCACCGGCGGATCCGGGCCGAGACCGACCGGATGACCCAACTCGTCGACGACCTGTTCGAACTGTCCCGGATCAACGCCGGCGCGTTGCGGCTGTCGCTGCGCCGGGTGCCCCTCGCCGAGGTGGTCTCCGACGCCCTGGCGTCTGCCGAGCCGCTGGCCCGGGCGCGGGGCATCCGGCTGGTCGCCGCCGAACGCGGCTGGCCGTCGGTCACCGCCAGCGAGCCGGAACTGGCCCGGATCATCGGCAACCTGCTTCGCAACGCGATCCGGTTCACCCCGTACGACGGGGTGGTACAGGTCAGTGCGGGCCGCGACGGCGGTGCCGCCTGGCTGGCGGTGCACGACACCTGCGGCGGTATTCCCGAGGCGGACCTGCCGAGGGTGTTCGACGTGGCGTTCCGGGGCGAAACAGCCCGCAGCCCCGCTCCCGCCGGCCCGCCCCGAGCGGGGTCGCCGATCGGGCCGGCGTACCTGCCCAATTGGGCCGGACCCCGTCCCGAGCCGCCGCCGGCCGGCGGCGGGCTCGGCCTGGCGATCGTGCGCGGCCTGGTCGAGGCGCACGGTGGTCGGGTCGAGGTAGCCAACGCCGGCCCCGGCTGCCGGTTCCTCGTCCACCTGCCCGCCGCCGGTTGACCCTCGCACACGGTCAGCCGACCGGCAGGTCCCGCCGCCGCAGCCCGATCATGCCGGCGGCGGAGCCGGCCGCCAGCAGCGCCAGGACGACCAGCGGTACGGCCGACACCTGCCCGCCCGGCAGGCTCGGCAGATGCGTGAACGGGCAGAGATCGCGCAGCGGCTGCGGCAGTTGCAGCAGCGCACCGAACAGGTCGAGCCCGTCCAGCGCGGTGCTGCGGCCGTACCGCTTGGTCAGGATCCCGACCTCGATCGCTGTTTCCGTGACCAGAAATCTACGTAGCGTTCGGAAAGGTGGTCAATGAAAGCCCGCCACCAGCAGGCGTTGCTGCACTGAAGCGGACCTTGCGTTGCAATGGCGGTTGCGGTTGACGCAGCGATCGGCCAGGATGCGTTGCAATGAACTGAGACTGAACGCAGCGGAGGGCGGGGGGCGGATGCCCGGCGGACGGTTGACCTATCAGGACCGGCAGCGCATCGAGCAGGCACTCGCCGACGGTGCCGGCTACGCCGAGATCGCCCGCCGACTCGACCGCCCGACCTCCACGATCAGCCGGGAGGTCGGGCGCAACGGCGGGCCGGGTGGCTACCGGGCCACCGCCGCGCACCGGGCCACCGCGCACCGGGCCCGCCGTACCGGCCCGGTCACCCGGCCACCGGCCGACCAGGCCACCGGGTACGGCCGGGACCCGGCCGCCGTGCAGGCCTTCGAGCAGCAGTTCGCCGCCCTGATGATTCAGTCCGGCTTCCCCCGGATGACCGCCCGGGTGCTGGTCAGTCTCTTCGTCAGCGACGGCGGTTCACTCACCGCCGCCGAGCTGGTCGACCGGCTGCGGGTCAGCCCGGCGTCGATCTCCAAGTCGATAGCCTTCCTGGAGCGGATCGGCTTCGTCGCCCGGCGACGCGAGCCGGGGCAGCGGCGCGACCGCTACGCCGTCGACGACGGCCTGTGGTACCGGGCCTGGTCGCTGCGGGTGCGCGTCTTCCGGACCTGGGCGGACGCGGCGACCCACGGCGCCGCCGTACTCGGGCCGGACACCCCCGCCGGGGACCGGCTGCAGTTGATGGGCGAGTTCTTCGGGCTGGTCTGCCGGGACGTCGAGCGGATCACCGCCGAGTGGCAGTCGTTCCTGTCCACCCGCGGTCTGCCGCCGCAGCCGGATGCGCCCACCGTCGTCGCGGAGCCGGTCCGGTGACCGGCGAACCGGTCCGGCCCCGTGCCGGCCTCACCCGACGGACGGTCGGCACCGGCCTGCTCGGCGGTATCGTGGCGCTGGTGACCACCGGCTGCACCGAGTCGAGCGCCGAGAGCGGGTACCGGGTGCTCATCTACAGCCGCACCACCGGGTACCGGCACGATTCCATCCCGGCCGGTGTCGAGGCCGTCGGCGAACTCGGCGCGGAGCACGGCTTCGCCGTCGACGCCACCGAGGACCCGGCCGTCTTCACCCCGGACAACCTGAGCCGGTACGCCGCCGTCGTCTTCCTCAACACCACCGGCGACGTGCTCGACGACGCCGGCCGGGCCGCGTTCAAGGGCTACATCAACGGTGGCGGCGGATTCGTCGGCGTGCACGCGGCCGCCGACACCGAGCACAACTGGCCGTTCTACGGCGAACTTGTCGGGGCGTACTTCGCCCAGCACCCGCCGGTGCAGCCGGCCACCGTCGAGGTCGTCGACCGGACCCACCCGGCCACCGCGCACCTGCCGACCCGCTGGGCACGTACCGACGAATGGTACGACTACCGGACCCGGCCGACCGACGCCCGGATCCTCGCGGTGCTCGACGAAACCAGCTACACCGGCGGGCAGATGGGGCGGCCGCACCCGCACGCCTGGTGCCGGACGTACGCCGGCGGCCGCACCTTCTACACCGGCGGCGGCCACACCATCGAGGCGTACGCCGAACCGGCGTTCCGCGCCCACCTGCTCGGCGCGATCCGCTGGGCCGCAGGCCGGGACGCCACAGGGTGACGGGCGGGCCCCGGGCTCATCCGGACGGTCAGCGCTGACCTCTAAAGGTCGGTAACTATCCAAGATTTGATTGAACACGGAGTGTGACGTGGCGCACGCTGCAGACCGGTCCGAGTCCGGCTGCAGCAGCCTCCGAGGAGGAGCGCGTGTCAGAGCCAGTCCGTGGAGATCTCCCCGTCGTCCGTACCGTCCTGACCAGTCTCGCCGCGTCGGCCGCTCAGCGCGCCGCAGCCGAACTGCCCCGCGACGCCCGGCTGGTGCACCGCCGTGACGAACGCGAAGAACTCCTCGCCGGCCGGTTCGTCGACAGCCGCACCGGGCTGACGCCGGCTCGCCGCGTCGGCCCGTACCGCACCCCCGGCGGAGTCGACGTCTGGTACGAAACGTTCGTCGCCGCCCGCCGGCTCCAGGTCCGCGAGGCCGGCGCCGCCGCGCCCGCGTTCGTGGTCACCCAGGCCCGGCCGCCGACAGTGCAACGTACCGGCACCGTCGTCGACATCGAAGCCGGCACCGTCTGGATCCGCGGCGACCTGTTCGGCGGGCTGCCCGTCGACGCGTACGCCGGGCTGCTCGTCACCGGTGGGACGCTGACGCTGGGCACCGCGACGGTACCGGGCGACGTCGTCGAGGTGCCCGCGCCGCTGAGCGCCGTACTGCGACTCGACCCCGCACCCGACCCGCCGCCGGCCGGCGGCGTCGGCGGCTGCCACAGCGCCGGGACCGCCAGCACCCTGCCCACCTCGGTGACCTTCCGCTTCAGGTCCGGCGCGGTCGAGATCGTCGGCGACCCCGGCGCCGCCACGGCCTGGGGACAGCAGTTCCGGTTCGGCCCGGCCACCGGGGACCGGACGTTCGTCGAAGAGCTCTGGACGCTGATGCTCGGCTACATCGTCGAACCGACCACCGTGGACGCCACCGAAGTCGGTGCCGACCCGGCCGGCAACCCGTTGACCGACTTCACCGGCACCGGCACCATCCGCGACGCCGGGCTCGGCCTGCCGGTCGTCGTCGTCACCGACCCGGCGATTCTCGGCGAGGCGTCCACTGCGGCGACCTGGCTGCTGCGGGTCACCGGCCTGGCCGCCCGCTGGTACGCCCCGGACCTGCGGGAACACCCGCTGGACAGCGCGTGGATGGTGATCGGTGCATCTGCGGCGACGGTACTCGCCGACCCGGTCACCCCGCTGGGGCCGCCGGTCGCCCATGACATCCAGTTATGGGCGATCGCCGGCGGGGGCGGGCACCGGCTGCCCTGGCGGCAGACCTACGACGAACCGTTCCGGCTGTTCTACCGGTGCCACGCCGTCGACGGCGAGCATCTGATGGTCACCGGCCGCAGCGAGGTGGCCCTGGACCGGCCGGTGACCACCGCCGGGCAGCCGGTGCCCACCCCGGGTGGTGTCGGCACTCTGCTGCTGCACCGCCGCGACGGCGAGACCACCGTGCTGCTCGGCGCGGCGGTCCCGGCCGACGCCCGCAGCCACCACCAGTTCGCGCTGCGCAACGCGCTGCTGTGGACCACCGTCCCGGCGTTCGTCTACGTCCGGGGCACCCTCGCCGGGCCGGCCGGCCCGACCGCCGACGGACCGCTGCCGGTCGACAACGGCACCGCCCAACTGGCGTTCGGGCTGCACGCCTGGGCACCGACGCTGCCCGACCCGTACGTGTCCAACGGTGCCCTCGCCCGCCCCCGGATCGGCCGGGAACCGCCACCGGCGGCGCTGGTCTGCCGGGTCGTCTGGACCGCGCCGGCCGACGTGCGGGTCGAGTTCGACGGCCAGCTCGGGCCGGCGGTGGCGGTCACCGGCCGGCCGGCGTCACCGGGCACACCGCAGCCGCCGCCGAAGTCGTCCGGACCCGACATCGGGTTCAGCCAGGTCGAGCAGGGCCGCATCGGGTTGGACAAGTTGACCGACGCGCAGTGGGACTCCGCCCGCCGGCTGGAGCTGGAACTGCGCGGCCAGCGGATCCAGGCCGCCGCCCGGTCCGACGCCACGTCCACCTCGATGGTCGACGGCTACCTGTCCGAGGTGGTCGGCCGGCCACCGAACCTGCTGCTGCTGGACGTCTCCACCAACCAGGACCTGCTCGGCGTCGGGCTCGGCGTCGGCCCGAACCACCCGGACACCGAGTACGCCGTTGCCGGGCTGGCCACCCGGGCCGAGGTCGGCGCGCTGCGGGTGACGGCGCTGCCGCAGGTGCAGTGGGAACCGGTGCGCACCCTCGACACCGACCAGGACATCATCACCCTCGGCTGGTTCCCCACCCCGCTCGCCTCGGCCACCGACGGCGGCGCCACCTCGCTCGGTGCCTGGTCCCAGCGGCTCGTCCCGGTGGTGCCCGCCGACGCCGTGGCCGGCACCCTCGACGCGTTCGGCGGCGGCACCCCGGTCGGGGTGCGCACCACCTTCCCGTTCGGCCTGATCGCGGCGGTGCTGGTCCAGCCGTACGACGACGGGCCGCGCCCGGCGGACCTGCTCGGGCTGACCCGCCCCGAGTTCGGTGACACCCGGGGCGGCATCCAGATCACCGCGCGGGCCGAAGGCGGCCGGCCCGACGACGGCGGCGTGTCGGCCACCTTCGCCGGCCGGATGCGGCAACTGATCAACGGGGTGGACCTGGCCAGCGGTGCTCCGCTCGGGCTGTCGGTGCTCGGCTCCACCGCCGACCCGACCGGCAGTGTGGAGACTGTCTTCAACACCGACATGGCCACCGACCCCCGGGTGCCGGTCACCCGGATCGACCTGTCCGGCTACGGCGGCTCCAGCTTCAGCGACTGGAACAACCCGTTCGCCGCGTTCGCCGAGGCGGCCAAGGTGCAGTTCCGGGTGATGATCGGCCGGACCGCGCTGGAGGTCGTCAAGGTCAACAGCGTGCTGCACCCGTGGGGCATCCGGGTGACCCGCTCGGTCACCGTGGAACGCCGTCCTGGCGGCGGGGTGATCCGCCGCGACAGCGGCTGGCAACCGTTCACCCCCGGCCTGTTCGACTACCGCTACCTCGACGCGGGAACGATCTCCGTCGCCCCGTACGTCTTCGACGCCGGGGTGTTCCGGGGCCTGTTCGACGTGCGCAACATCCGGCCGGCACCAGGTGCCGAGTTCGGCCACGGCGGCGCGCGGCTGGTGCCGTACCACTTCGACGCCGACCTCGCCCTCGACGGCGCCGCCGGGACGACACCGGCGGCCGGGGTGCTCGGCTGGCTGCAGGTCGAGCCGAGCGGCGCGCCGGCCGCCCCGGCCGCGCTGCGCGCGTTGATCGAGACGCAAGGGCCGGTCGGCGGGCCGATCGACACCGTCGTCGACGTCGGCGGCAGCGGCCTGCCGATGCGTGCCCAACGGATCGAGGTCGGCCTCGCCGACGACGCCGGCACCCCGGTGTTCGTGGCGACCGTCCGTGGCACCCCGCGACTGCCCCGTACCGGCTCCTGGTCCATGGTGGTCCGTCCGGTCGTCGGCGCACCGGCCGGTGGGGGCGAGGCGACCGCCGTCGCCGACACCCGTGGTACGCCGCTGATTCGCCGCTACCCGGTCGGCTACCCGGCCAACGAACTGCCGATCGGCGAGCCGCCGCTGGCCGGCACGCCGGGGGAGTACCGGTTCGCCGACGCCGCCGACCTGCTGCGCACGACCGATCCGGCCACCGAGTACGCCTTCGTGCAGACCACCGCGACCCACGCGTTCCTGTTTCCCCGGCCGGTGGTGCCGGCACCCGGCGTGCCGCGCATCGAGTCGCGGCACCGGCCCGCGCTGGCCGACGTCCTGGCCCGGTCGACATCCAAAGGGGCGTTCCCGCCGCCGCCGAACACCCTGGAAACCGCGCCCGGCGCGGTGCACCTGGACGTCGGGGCGGGCGGCACGCTGGCGTTCAGCGCCCCGGTGACGTTCACCAACCCGCCGACCGCGCTACAACTGGGCGGCACCCCCGGGCACGGGTCGGCGCTTCGCTACGACGCCGCGACGTTACGCCTGGAGGTCACCGAGGACCGCTGGTCGGCCGACTTCGCCGGACTGCGGGTCTGGACCGACGTGGCCGGCCTGGCCGAGCTGACCGGGTCCGAACTGCACATCGTCGGCGGCACCGACCAGCGGCCGCAGGTCGCCCAGCTGCGGTCGTTGCTACTCACCGAGATCGAGCAGATCCTGCAGTACCTGCCGTTCGTCGGCGACCGGGGGGTGCAGGGCCCGATCGACCTGGCGGCGGCGAACGCCAAGCACGAGCTGAAGTTCGAGACGAAGCTGAAGTTCGACCTGCCGGACACGGTCGTGCCGCTCGGCGACTACTTCAAGCTGAGCCTGGCGGTGGCGCTGCGCGCCGGGGTGAGCCTCACCGACGGCAAGGCCAAGGGAGGGGCCAGCCTCGGGATCGCCCTCGAAGGCAAGATCCCGGTGCTGTCGGTCGGCGTGGCGAAGGTCTTCGTCATCGTCTCCGGCAGCGTCACCTTCTCCATCGCCCTCATCTCCGGCACGGTCACCAGCGAAAAGCTGGAACTGGTCGCGTTCGCCGGCGTCGGGGTGCAGGGCCAGATCGGCCCGTTCAAGGCGTACGCGTTCCTGGGCATCGGCTTCGTGCTCGTCTACGACGCGATCGCCGGCAAGACCAAGTACGGCGGACTGGTCGCGCTGGAAGCCGGGGTGGACCTGAAGGTCGTCAAGGTCAAGATCCGGGCCGAGCTGAGAGGCCTGGTGTATGACGACGCCGGCACCACCAAGTGCGACTACTCCGGATCAGTCAAGATCCAGGTCGATCTCTTCCTGATCCTTTCGATCAGCGCGTCCTACCAGGTCACCGAGACCGCTGCCCTGTGACGACCAGGGTGGCGAAGAAGGCGGACAGATGGCAACCTCGCACAAGCTCACCCTGGTGCCGTACCTGCAGCGGTGGGACCACACCGGGCGGACGCTGACCGTACGGCTGCTGGTCGCCCCGGCCACCGACCCGCTCGCACCGCTGCTCGCCGCCCCGGCCGGCGTGCCGGCCTTCGCCGACGCACACCTCGCATTCGCGGTGTCCCTCTCGGACACCGTCGGGGCGCTGCCGCAGCGCGACCGGGTCGACCAGACCGTCGTGATGCCCGCCGCCCCGGCGACGCTGCACGCCCCACACGCCCGGAGCATCTTCACCGCGATCGGCGCGGCACTGGAGATCCCGCCCGGCCCGGCCGGCGACACGTTCGCCCCGCAGCACCGCGACGCCACCCGGCAGCTGCGCAAGTACCTGCCGGGCAGTTATCGCCGGTCGTTCGGGTTCGTCCGCCCGCGTACCTCGCTCGCCGTCACCGACGCCAGCTACCACTGCCTGATGACCTGCCCGCCGGACCCGGCGCCGACGGTGCCGCCGACGGTGATCGGTTGGGGCGAGGCGATCGCGTACGCGCTGCGTCGCCCCCGGCTCGCCGAAGCCCTCGGCTTGGTCGTCACCCTCGACGTGCCGATCGACGCCGACCCACGCCTGGCCGCCGGCGGCTGGCTCTGGGTCGACCTGGCCGCCCACAGCGACTATGCCGACGCTGCCAGCGCCGACCCGGGGCTGGTCCGTGCCTTCGCCACCCGGGTACCGCCGCTGCCCGCCGCCGACACCCGGCCGGTCTTCACGCCGGTGGCGTTCCCGGTCAGCGCCGACGCCGCCGAGGCCGGCACCCTCGGCAACTACGACAAGGTCTTCGCCGAGACGCTGCGCTTCGACGACGGCTTCGCCAAGATCGTGCACGCCCGGCAGCCGGTCAGCGCCGACCTGCTCGACGAGACCGGCGACGGCGCGCCGATCGCCCGCGACGAAGGTGTCCAACTCGGCTGGGACGACGAGGACATCCTCGAAGGGCAGAACCGGGCGCTCGGTGCCCCACCCGACGGTGAGGATCCGGTGCTCGCCCCCCGCGGCGTGCTCGGCTACCGGGTCGACGTCCGGCCGGCCGGCGGCACCGACTGGACCTCGCTGTCCCTGGTGGATGCCCCGCTGGCCGTCGGCGTCGACCTGGGTGCGGCCCGCGAGGAACGGTGGACCGAGGTGGCCCCGGCCGAACACAGCGGCCAGCTCTGGCTACCCGCCTGGTTCGTCCGCTGGCGCGGCGGGTCGCTCGTCGTCGACACCGACGACGAGCAACGGCTCATGGAGGTGCCGCCCGGCCCACCGGAGCAGGCGGTGCCGGTCGACGCCGACACCGTGGCGCTGCGCTACGGCCAGTCGTACGAGTTCCGGGTCCGGCTCGCCGACCTCACCGGTGGCGGCCCGCCGGTCGACGCCGCGCCGGGCCGGGTCGGCGAGGCACCGGTCGCGCTGCTGCACCTGCGTCGGCACCGCCCGCCGGCCCGGGTCGGGCTGGACCCCTACACCGTGGAACCGGACGGCACCGTCGCGGCGCTGCGGGTGCACCGGCCGCGCCTGGGCTACCCGGAGGCGGTGTACGCCGTCGGCCCGGCCGCCCGTACCGACCTGCTCGCCCAGATCGCCGCCAACGACGCCGCCCCGCCGGAAGCGGTGACCGTGCCGGGCGTCGCCGACCCGGACGCCGTACTGCTGCAGGTCCGGGTGCTGCTGAAGGCCCCGGCGTTCGACCCGGCCGCCGATGCCGACGGGTACGTCCAGTGGTACACCACCACCCGGCTGTTCCCCGACGACGCCACCGCCGCGCTCGACCTCGACCTGACCTGGGTCGACGCCGGTGACTACCGGTCGGTCGACGTTGCCGACCAGCTCGGCCCGGACGGGCTGGTGACCGGCCCGGTCACCGTGGTCACCGGGCGGGACCTGCGGCTGGAGGTCCGGGCGATGGGCCGCGACGACCTCGGCTACTTCGGCAGCGACGCCGCCCGGCGTGGCCCGGCCGAGCTCATCGACCTGCACGGGACGGCCGACCCGGCGAGCGAAGCCGATTTGCTGCGTCCGCTGCCGCCGGCCGACAGCCTTCGGTCGGTGTTCCTGCGCCCGGACCCGGCCGGCACGCCGGCGGCCGTGGCGGCCGTCGCCGCCCAGACCGCACCCACCCCGGCGTTGCTCGGCCGGCTGGCCGGCGCGCTCGACCTGGTCGCCGACGGCACGACTCTGCTCGGCGTGCCGGGGGAGCGGGTGGTGTTCGGCTGCGCCGGGCTCGGTCACCACCTCGCCCCGGACGGCGGCAGCGTCGAGTTCGCCGATCCGACCGAACTCGCCGGGCGGTGGCTGCACGCCGTATCCACGGTGGTGGACCGGGACTGGACGTGGCGCGGCGCCGGCTCACCGACGCTGACGGTGCGGCGCACCGTGCGACTGCCGGACGCCCCCGACGCACCGCAGACCGTCACCGACGTCGGCGTGATCGAACTCGTCGACTCGGTCAACGTGCAGGCCACCACCGGCGACACCGACCGCGGCTTCGTCCGGATGGTCTTCCTCGACGCGGTGGCGGCACCGCTGGGTCCGGACGGGCTGCCGTACGAGCCACAGGTCGACTACGACCTGGAGTTCCGCCTCGGAACCGGCGACGTGGTGCGACAGGTGATCTCGTCGACGTTGCCGATCGTCACTGCGCCGAGGCAGGTGCCCCGGGTGGTCGCCGCCGGCATCGCGCTCACCCCGTACAGCACCGACGCGTCGTACGCGGCGACCACGCCCCGGATCCGGCGACTCTGGCTGGAGTTCGCCGAACCGCTGGCCGACCCGCGTGACGCCTACTTCGTCCGGCCGTTGACCGTCACCCCGGACCCGATGCTGCTGCCCGGCACCGAGCCGGTCGCCGACCCGGCCGCCGTGCCGACCCTGCCGCTGGACCCGGAACCGGTCCGGGTGATCACCCCGGGCCAGGTGCAGGACCTGGCCGGATACGCCACCATGCAGCGCCTCGAACCGGCGGCCGACAGCGACCGGCACTTCCTGGTGCCGCTGCCGCCGAACACCGACCCCGGCTCGCCGGAGCTGTTCTCGTTCTACACCTACGAGATCCGCGTCGGCCATGACCGTGGCCCGCTCGACGATCCGCTCTGGTCCACCGCCCAGGGCCGGTACGGCGAGCCACTGACGTTGGAAGGGGTGGCGCATCCGGCACCGGAGCTGGCCGCCACGGTGCTCGCCGAACCGGACGGTGCGGTGCGGGTCCGGGCCCCGTACGCCGTCCCGTACGTCGGGCTGCGCCGGGTGTTGCCGGACCCGCCGAACACCCAGCTGTGGGCGGTGCTCTACGCCCGGGTGATGCAGGCCGACGCGGGTACCCGGCGCAACGTGCAGGTCGACCTGCGTCCGTTGTGGATACCCCGACGACAGGTCGGTCCGCGTTCGGTGCCGTTGCCGGTGGAGGGGGAGACGACCTGGTCAGGGGCGGAGGTGCGGGCGGCGCTGGAGGCGGCCGGGTTACCGTCCGGGCTACCGGTCAGCGTGCTCGTCGTCGAGGTGTTGCCGGAGCCGAACGGGAGCTTCGCCGACCCGCTCGGCGGCGACCTGGGCCAGGTCCGGATCCTGCGGACGTCGCCGCTGTCCGCCGTCGACCGCGACTGCTGCGTACCGTGACGCCGACCGGCCGCCAGGGCAGGCGGCGAGGCGGGGCGTGCCGATCCGGTAGGAGCGGAGTCCCCGGGTCCGGGCAGCCGTCGGCGTCGACTGCCCGGCCCGGGGACTCCGCTGGCTCGTGGTCAGCCCGCCGTGCAGGTGACGTTGCCGGGTAGCCGACTCGCACCGCTGGCCGACGTGATGAAGCTTGCGGTGGTCGAAGATCCGGCGGACAGCCGGCCGTTGTAGCTGGCGTTGGTCACCGTCACCTGGCTGCCCTGCTGGCTGAACGTTCCGCTCCAGCCCTGGGCGACGGTCTGCCCGGCGGGCAGGGCGAAGGTCACCCGCCAGCCGTCGATGGCGGTGGAGGTGGGGGTGCTGTTGGTGACCGTCAGCCGCCCCTCGTAACCGCCCGGCCAGGACGCCGGTGCCGAAAGGGTGGCCGTGCAGGACGACCCAGGTGTGGTCGGCGGGGCGGTGGTCGGCGGCGAGGCGGCGCCGGTGCTGAACTGCCACCAGTCGACGTCGACCAGGTAGCCGCTGCCACCGGTGAACGCGTGCGGGTCGATCTCGCCGTTGGCCACCAGCGGGTGGCCGAGCGCGTCGCGGATCGGGCCGGTCGGGCTGTCCGCCACCGCGACTCCGATCGCCGTCGAGCTGGTCGCCCTGGCCTTCACCGGTACGTACCAGTAGAACCTGCCATTGCGTTCGATGACGTGGCCGGCCCGGGCGTCGGCGCTGGCCCAGCTGAACGTGGTCAGTTGCACGATCGGATTGTCGGCCCGGGCGGGGGTGGCGATGAGGATAGTCGCCACGCACAGCAGGCTCGCGACGAAACCGATGGCGCGGTTGCGTCTTGTTCTTGTCAAGGTGACTCCTCGCTGGAGCTCTGACGGGTGCGTGGAGGCCAACCAGGCCGACTGCCGGCGGACGATGCCGGCAGTCGGGACAATCACCTGGTCATGATGCGAGGGTGCCCGGACGACGTGGAGCGATGCTGTCGACGCGTCCGTGCCACCTGCCGCACATACGGCGCGGTACGGTGCGTCGAAGCGTGCCCTTCGCTCCCGTGACCGAGGATAGCTGTTATCGATAACACCAGCAATCCATCGATGGCCCCCGAGTAGCCTGGGTGCCTGTCGTTGTCCACAGAGGGTGGCCGAGCGGTGGACGGGCTGACCTGGATGAAGCAGATGTTCTCGCTAACAGGACTCTGCCGGTCTCCGCGTGCTGCGGTTCGGGCGCGCCCGACGATGCCCACCACGGCGACGGGCGGGCGCTGGCCACCGGCCGCACCCGACTGGCAGCCGGACCGTGCGTGGGCCGCGGCGGGCGTACGGACCGTCGATAGTGTTTGTTGCTCAAATGATCACAATGACGAGAGGAAGGCTCTCCACCGTTCGTGATCGAATTGGAGACTGCGATCACGGGTCTTCGAAGCCCGGACGTGAACGCGGGTTTCGGTTCGGGCTACCTCGACACACTCTCCGCTACCGCTGCGACTGCTCTTGCGCCAACTGGGCGGTGGTGGTGACTGCGGCACGGGTCCTCCCCTCGTTCTGCGAAGACACACCCGCCGCCGTGCGGATCCGTCGGTCAGCGGGAGTCGCCTCGCCGATCTGAATACCGCTCGATATCGAACATCCGAGGTACAGGCGTACGCATATGCATCTTGCTGCCGATCGCCTCGAAGCGGTGTCGACCGAGTTGGACATCGCGCTGCGGCATGCAGAGGCGTCGCGGGTTGCCAACGACTCGCCGACGGCCCGGTCAGTCCCAGGCACGGCCGAGGGTGTGCAGTTGGTCGGCGTACTCGACGCGGTCCGGCCACGTCGTCGGCCAGGCCGCCGTTCCGTACACCGCGCCGAGGAAGGCCCCGGCCAGACAGGCGATCGAGTCCGAGTCACCGGAGGTGGCCGCCCCGCGGGCCAACCCGCCCACCGGGTCGTCGGCGTGCCACAGCGCGCAGAGCAGCCCGGTGGCCAGGGCCTCCTCCGCGATCCAGCCCTCCCCGGTGACCCGGCAGGCGTCGCCGCCGTCGTCCCCGGCGGCCAACGCCGCGTCGAGCCGGTCCAGTACGTCGAGACACTCGTCCCAGCCCCGCGAGATGAACCCCGTCGGACTGTCCGTTCCCGGCCGCTGCCACAGCGGGCCGAGCCAGTCGTCGCGGTACACCTCCCGCTGCCCGCGACAGTGCTCACGCAGCAGGCCCGGCAGCGCCGGCAGTGGCGTACCCGCGCGCAGCAGCCGGACCGCGACGGCGGTCAACTCGCTCGCGGCCAGCGCGGTCGGGTGTCCATGGGTCAGCCCGGCCTGCAGTTGCGCGATACCGGCCACAGTGTCGTCGTCGTAGGCGTCGACCAGGCCGACCGGGGCGACCCGCATGTTCGCCCCGCAGCCCTTCGACCCGGCGACGGTGGCCTGCTGCCAGGCCACCCCGGTGGCCAGTTCGCCGCAGGCCCGCAGGCAGGTCATTCCCGGGGCCCGGTTGTTGTCCGGGCTGGCCGCCCAGGCCAGGAACCGGGCCCGGAGCAGCGGCTCCAGCTCGTCCGGGGTGGCGGCCGGGGCGTCGTGCAGCGCCCAGCCGACTGCGAGGGTCATCTGGGTGTCGTCGGTGACCAGCGCCGGATCGCCGACCAGCTCACGTGGCCCGGCCAGGCCGTACCGGTGGTGGATCTCGGCGACCGTCAGGAACTCGGTCGGCTTGCCGAGGGCGTCACCGTACGCCAGCCCGAACAGGCACCCGGACGCCCGGTCATCCACCGCCCGGTGACCACCCACCGCCGTACCATCCACCGCGACCTCCCCCGTCTCGCCCCGGTCGGCAGGCTAGTCGGGCCGGTCAACCGGCGCGCGTCCCACCCTCGGCACCCGGCACGACACCGGCCGCCAGCAGATGCGCGGCGAGCAGCGCCGGCTCCCGGCCGTAGATCCGGGCGATTCCGAACGCGTGGTCGAGCACGACGTCCGCGTCCGGTGCGTCGGCCGTCGCCTCGGCCGTCGTCCACTCCGGACCTTCGATCCCCTGTACGGTGACCCGCGTCAGACCTGCCGCCTCGAACTCGTCGGCCAGCTCCTCGACGCGGTGGAAGTAAGCCATGGTGAAGCCGATCCCGGGGTTGCTGCGCCCGTCGGTGAGCAGCGTGGGCGCCTCTCGTGTGATCGGCTCGGCCCACCGGCGGGTCGCGGCGAAGTGGAGCGGGCCGGCGAAGCGGGAGATCGCGGCGGCGACGACGAGACCGCCCGGTCGGGTCACCCGGACCGCCTCGGCCAGCGCGGTGACCCGGTCGTCGCGGTTCACCAGATGGTAGAGCGGCCCGAGGAGCAGCGTCGCGTCGGCCCCGCCGACGTCGAGGATCCTGGCCGGCGATGCCGGAAGCAGTTCGTCGAGCAGTTCGAGAGTACGCAGCCACTCCGCCGGCCGGACGCGGGTCGGCCGCCGGCAGTCCTCGGCTACTCCGGCCGTGCTCCGAAATACTTCCGGAAGCTCGGGGTGGCCGGCGAGCGGCCAGAGGCGCCGTGCGGCGGGAGTAGGCGACGACCGGGCCGACCTGCCGATCGGCCAGGCAGGACCGTTGGCCTGCTTGAACGCCTACCCCGCCGCAGGTGGACCGGCCGGCGCCGTGTTTCCGTAACGTTTCCGAAAGTTGTTGACAAGTAGCCGACTGCCTCATACCGTCGTCCCATCGACTTATCTCTATGATCGTCGATCCCCACCACCGCGCGGTACGGCGCCGATCCCCGGCGGCGGTCACCGTCCACGACAGGCTGTCGGGTCGTACCGCACCGCTGGCTCCCGCCAGCCTTCAAGAGGAGGAAACACCTACATGAAGGACACTGTCGTCAAGCCGAGAAGGCGCGGCCGCATGCGGCTGCTGATCGGCACCGCGTGCGCCGCTGCGCTGGTCGTCAGCGGCATGGTGATCGCCCCCAGCGCGCACGCCGAGGCCGACCGGTACCTCAGTTCGAACCAGACCGGTACGCACAACGGATACTTCTTCTCGTTCTGGAAGGACAGCGGCAACGCCAGCATGACGTTGCGCGAGAACGGCCGGTACTCCAGTTCGTGGGACCGCAGCACCAACAACTGGGTCGGTGGCAAGGGCTGGGCCACCGGTACCCGCCGGACGGTCAGCTACTCGGGCAGCTACAACCCGGGCAACAACAACACCTACCTCGCCCTGTACGGGTGGACGCGCAACCAGCTCATCGAGTACTACGTGGTCGAGAACTTCGGTAGCTACAACCCGAGCAGCGGCGCGCAGCGGATGGGCTCGGTCACCACCGACGGCGGTGTCTACGACATCCTGCGCAGCCAGCGGGTCAACGCGCCGTCGATCGACGGCACCCAGACGTTCTGGCAGTACTGGAGCGTCCGGCAGCAGAAGCGCACCGGCGGCACCATCACCACCGCCAACCACTTCGACGCCTGGGCGCGCGCCGGGATGCAGCTCGGCTCCAACCACAGCTACCAGGTGATGGCGACCGAGGGCTACCAGAGCCAGGGGAGCTCCGACATCAACGTCTGGGAGGGCGGCAGCGGCAACCCCGGACCGTCCCCGACCGGTAACCCCGGTAACCCCGGCAACCCGGGCCAGAGCAACTGCACCGCCGTGCTGTCGGCCGGCCAGCAGTTCGGCGACCGGTTCAACCTCAACGTCTCGGTGCAGAACGTCAGCAACTGGACGGTGACCCTCAGCCTGCACGGCGGACAGAGCCTGCAGAACAGCTGGAACGCCTCGGTCAGCGGCACGACCGGGAACATCACCGCCAGGCCGAACGGTAGCGGTAACAACTTCGGAGTGACGATCATGCATGGCGGCAACTGGACCTGGCCGACCGTCACCTGTCGAACATGACCCTGACCGACCGTCGATAGCAACCACTGTCGACAGGGCACATCTTGGGCGGGTCGACCCTGCGGGGAGGGTCGGCCCGCCCCGGTGCGCGTCCCGGTCGCCTGTCCGGTGGTCAACCCTTGACGCAGACCACCTGCCGCAGGTGCGCCACCACCTCGACCAGGTCGGCCTGCTCGGCGAGCACCTGGTCCAGGTCCTTGTACGCCGCCGGGATCTCGTCGACCACACCGGCGTCCTTGCGGCACTCCACCCCGGCGGTCTGCTCGGCCAGGTCGTCGACGGTGTAGGTCTTCTTCGCCTTCGACCGCGACATCCGTCGACCCGCGCCGTGCGACGCCGAGCAGTACGCCGCCTCGCTGCCCCGACCCCGCACGATGTAGGACCCGGTCCCCATCGACCCGGGGATGATGCCCAGCTCGCCCCGCCCGGCCCGGATCGCCCCCTTGCGGGTCACCAGCAGCGGCACCCCGTCGTAGACCTCCTCGGCCACGTAGTTGTGGTGGCAGGAGATCGGCTTGTCGAAGCGGACCGCCGGCACCGCCGTGCGCAGCACCCGGCACAGCAGCGCCAGCATGACCGCCCGGTTGCGGGCCGCGTACTCCTGCGCCCAGGTCAGGTCCCGCCGGTACGCCGCCATCTCCGCCGTGTCGGCGAGGAACACCGCCAGGTCGCGGTCGGGCAGGTCGGCGTTGTGCGGCAGCTTCCGGGCCGCCGCGATGTGCCGCTCGGCCAGCTCCTTGCCGATGTTGCGGGAGCCGGAGTGCAGCATCAGCCAGACCCGGCCGGCGCCCGGACCGCCCTGCTCGACGCAGACCTCGATGAAGTGGTTGCCGCCGCCGAGCGTGCCGAGCTGACGCTGCGCCCGGGACTCCAGCGCGGCGACCCCGGGGTGCAGGTCGGCGAAGCCGGACCAGAACCGGTCCCAGCCGGCGGTGGGCAGGCCGTGCACGCGGCGCGGGTCGACGGGGGTGTCGCGGGCCTGGAAGCCGACCGGGACCGCGGCCTCGATCGCGGTACGCAGCGCGCCCAGGTCGTCCGGCAGCTGCGCGTCGGTCAGGCTGGTCCGCACCGCGGACATGCCGCAGCCGATGTCGACGCCGACCGCCGCCGGGGCCAGCGCCTGGCGCATCGCGATCACCGAGCCGACGGTGGCGCCCTTGCCGTAGTGCACGTCGGGCATCACCGCGACGCCGTGCACCCACGGCAGCGTGCCGATGTTGCGCAGCTGCTGGCTGGCCTGCGGCTCGATGGTCGCCGGATCGGTCCATACCTTGACCGGGGCCCGGGTGCCGGGCAGCAGCGTATGAGTCATGGAAACTCCTGGGTTCGGTACGGGGAGCGCGACGGTGACCCGGTGCCGGCTGCGGTACCGGGAAAGGCCGGTGTTGATCGGCGAGGATCAGCGGGACAGCGGTGAGGACCTGCGGGACTGCTGGTGGGCGCGGCTCAGCCGCGTCGGGTGGTGGCGGGTCTCGCCAGCGCTCGCATCGGTGGCTCCTCGATCGTCACGGTGCCGATCACGCTAAAGGCCGCTGGCCGGTGGCGGCAATCGGATTGTCGTCGGTGCGGGCGCCCCGGGCGCGCCGGGAGGCGGCGTAGGTGACCGTACGGAGCCGTTGGATCAGCCCGCCGGTGCGCAGCCGCAGCGGAGGGTGACCGGTCGGATCGAAGGCGAGCGCGGCGTCGACAGCGGACGGCAGTGGCTCGCCGACGTCGATCCGACCGAACGTCCGCCAGTGACCGGTGCCGGTGGCCGCCGCCAGCCGCAGCGCGATCGGGCGACGGGCGGCGACATCGGCTAGCTGCTCGACCGCGCCGCCGAGGCGGCCCGGGGTGGCCGGCGACACGGCCAGGTAGATCCGGTGCCGACCGTGCCGCAATGACAGGATGCTGCCGTACGTGGTGGCGAAGTCGCGCCGGAGCAGTGGCAGGTGACGCAGTACCGGTGCTCGGCCGGCACTGGACACCAGCAGGTCGACCGGGCGGTCCGGGGCGTGGACGCGGACCGCAAGGCCGAGGATGTCCGGCCAGCCGGGCGGGGTCGGGGTGCCCCGGGAGAAGCGGATGACGGCCGGCCAGCGCCCCGCCGGCAGGAACCATTCGGCGAGCGGTCCCCAGAGCTGGACCGCGCCGGTGAACGAGCAGCCGCGCGGGTGCAGCAGCCGGCCGCCTCGTACGTGCGCCAGCCAGGCTCCGAAGGTCACGGCGTAAGGCGTACCCAGGTTCGGGGTGATCTACCGCCGATGGTCGGCGTCGGTGCCGTTCTGCTGTGGTTCCGGGCGCTGTTCCCGGCGTCCCCGGACCAGCTCGGTGGCGAGGGCGTCGAGCCGCTGAGCCCAGAAGTGCCGGTAGCGGCCGATCCATTCGTCGACCTCCCGCAGCGGTGTGACATCCACGGCATACAGCCTCCGGGTGCCGGCGGCGCGTACGGTAGTGAACCCGTTGTCCCGCAGCACCCGCAGATGCTGCGACACCGCCGGCTGGGAGATGCCGAACTCGGCCTGGACGACCGCGCCGAGGTCACCGGCGGAGCGCTCGCCGTCGGCGAGCAGCTCCAGGATCCGGCGACGGACCGGGTCGCCGAGGACGTCGAACGCGTGCACCGGTCGAATCTATCCGTGGTGACTTATATAAGCAAAGGTGCCGGGTCAGCCCAGGCCACCGGTGGCCGCTAGCTGCCGCGCTCACCGGCCGACCGGGTCCATCGCCGGGTCCGGCCGCGTCGGATCGGCGACCGGCAGGCATGCTGGAGCCTGTTGATCGTGCGGCGTAGCCGACGTGGGTGTCCGGTACGTGCCCTGCCCGGAGGCCACCGAGGCGGGCGTCCGGGTCACCGCCGACCCGGGCACAGCCAGATCGAGATCGTGCTCAGCGCGTAAGGAGAATCCCGACATGCCCGTATCATCACCGTCCGGCCCGGTCTTCCCCGGCAACTTCCTCTGGGGTACGGCGACCGCGTCGTACCAGGTCGAGGGGGCCGCCGCGGTGGACGGCCGGACGCCCTCCATCTGGGACACCTTCGCGCACACCCCCGGTCTGGTCACCAACGGCGACACCGGTGACGTGGCCTGCGACCACTACCACCGGCTGGAGGAGGACCTGGACATCCTCGCCGAGCTCGGCGTCGGCGCTTACCGGTTCTCGATCTCCTGGTCCCGGGTGCTGCCGGGCGGCGGCAGCCAGCTCAACCAGCGGGGCGTGGACTTCTACTCGGCGCTGGTCGACGGGCTGCGGGCCCGGGGGATCGCACCGGTCGCCACCCTCTACCACTGGGACCTGCCGCAGGAGCTGGAGGACGCCGGCGGCTGGCCGCACCGGGACACCGCCGAGCGGTTCGCCGAATATGCCGGCCGGATGGGCGAGGTGTTCGGCGACCGGGTGCACACCTGGATCACCCTCAACGAGCCGTGGTGCTCGGCGTACCTGGGCTACGGCTCCGGGGTGCACGCCCCGGCGCGTACCGAGCCGGCCGCCGCGCTCGCCGCCGTGCACCACCTCAACCTCGGGCACGGTCTGGCGGTACGCGCGCTGCGGGCGAGCATCGACCCGGCGGCCCGGGTGAGCGTGACGTTGAACCTGCACCACGTGCGGGGCGAGTCGCCCGGCGACGCCGAGGCGGTCCGCCGGATCGACGCGCTGGCCAACCGGGCTTTCCTCGGGCCGATGCTGGACGGGGCGTACCCACGGGACCTGATCGACGACACCGCCGCGGTGACCGACTGGTCGTTCGTGCACGACGGCGACGAGGCGGCCGCGCACGCCCCGCTGGACCTGCTCGGGGTGAACTACTACAACCCGGTGCTGGTCCGCCAGTGGGACGGGGTGTCGCCGCGGTCGACCGCCGACGGGCACGCCGACGGGGCGGCCTCGCCGTGGATCGGCGTCACCGACGTCGAGTTCGTCACCCAGCCCGGCCCGTACACCCAGATGGGCTGGAACATCGACGAGACCGGGCTGACCGAGCTGCTGCTGCGGCTGCACCGCGACTACCCGGGGCTGCCGATGATGATCACCGAGAACGGGGCGGCGTTCGACGACGTGCTCGACGACGACGGCCGGGTCCGTGACCCGCGCAGGGTCGACTACCTGCACCGACACCTGACCGCAGTGGCTGCGGCGATCGACGGCGGCGCCGACGTGCGCGGGTACTTCGTGTGGTCGCTGATGGACAACTTCGAGTGGGCGCACGGGTACGGCAAGACGTTCGGCATCGTGCACGTCGACCGGCAGACGATGCGGCGTACCTGGAAGGAGAGCGCGCACTGGTACCGGCGGGTGGTGGCCGCGAACGCGCTGCCGGCCGCCCGCTGACCGCGAACTGCCCGGATTCGGTTCACCTATCGACCTGATAATTCCGATCGACATGCTAGACATTGCCGGTCCGGTCCGGCACCCTCGACAGGGTGGACTGGGTATTGGTGCTGGCCGGTTGCGGCATCGGGATCATCGTCGGGTTGACCGGCATGGGCGGCGGGGCGCTGATGACCCCGATGCTGGTGATCTTCTTCGGCGTACCGCCGCTCGCCGCCGTCTCCAGCGACCTGGTGGTCAGCGCGGTGATGAAACCGGTCGGCGGGCTGGTGCACATCCGGCGGCGGACCGTGCACTGGTCGCTGGTCGGTTGGCTCTGCCTGGGCAGCGTGCCGAGCGCGTTCGCCGGCGTCCTGCTACTGCGCTCGCTCGGCGACGGCGAGCGACTGCAGCAGGGCATCAAGGTGGCGCTCGGGGTGGCGCTGGTGCTGGCCGCCGCCGGCCTGGTCTTCCGCACCTACACCCGGATGGCCGAGCACGCCGCCCGCCGCCGGACCGGCACCGCCGGCCTGTCCGGCAGCGACACCGCGCCGGCTGAGCCTGCGCTGCGGGCCCGGCCGGCACCGACCGTGCTGATCGGTGCCGTCGGCGGTCTGATCGTCGGGATGACCAGCGTCGGTTCCGGTTCGCTGATCATCATCGCGTTGCTGATGCTCTACCCGCTGCTGCGGCCCGCCTTCCTGGTGGGCACCGACCTGGTGCAGGCGGTGCCGCTGGTGATCGCGGCAGCGGTCGGGCACCTGCTGTTCGGCGATTTCCGCCTCGATTTGACCGCCTCGCTGCTGCTCGGCGCGGTGCCCGGGGCGTGGCTCGGCGCACAGCTGTCGTCGCGGGCACCCGGTGGCCTGGTCCGTCGGGCGTTGACCCTGGTCCTGCTGGCCAGCGCCATGAAACTGCTGGGCGTGCCGGACATCCCGCTGCTGGTGGCGCTCGCCGCCGTCGTGGTCGCCGGGTCATTCGGCTGGATGGCGGCCCGCCGCCGGCACGGCCTGCCCGCGCTGGCCCGTACCGAGCTGCGCGAACCGGACCGGCCAGCCGACCGGGCCGAACCGCTGCGGGTCGGCGGCCGGTGACGGTCGGGACCCCGTGACGGTCGGGACTCCGTGACGGTCAGGACCGAGACGGTCAGGACGGCTGCCACGGGCCGCTGACGAACCGGCCGTCCTCGTCGAACGGGTACGGGTTCGGCCGGCAGCCGCCCAGATCGGTGCCCTGCAGCCAGCGGCGCAGGTTGATCATGACGGTGGTGCCGAACCGGCAGGAGAAGACGCCGGCCGTGGCCGGCCCGACCTGCCCGCACAGCCGGTCGGCGAACCCCGTACCGTCGGCGGCGGCGACCTGCCCGCCGGCCGCGCCCGGCGGGTGCCACAGTGGCTCCGCCGGTGCGGTGCCGCACCCGTTTCGGTTCGGGCCGCCGGCTGACACTATGTCCAGATGGACTCTTGGCGACATCCACTCACCGTGCCGCGGTCCAAGCGGATCCGGCTGGTGGTCGACAGCGACGCGTGCAATGAGGCCGACGACCAGTACGCGATCGTGCACGCACTGCTCACCCCCCGGTTCGACGTGCGCGGGCTGGTCGGCGCGCACTTCGGCGTCCGAGATGGCCTGGACACCGCTGCCGCCAGCGTTGCCGAGATCCAACACCTGCTGGAGCTGATGCGACTGCCGGCTCCGCCCCCGGTGGCCGCTGGGGTCAGCCGTCCACTGCGGGACGCGATCGGCGGAGCACCCGGGGTCGACCTGATCGTCACCGAAGCCATGCGCGACGATCCGCTGCCGCTGTTCGTGGCCTTTCTCGGGCCGCTGACCGACCTCGCTGCAGCGCTGCGCGTCGAGCCGAGGATCGCCGGGCGGTTGACCGCCGTCTGGATCGGCGGTGGCCCGTACCCGGACGGCGGTGCCGAGTTCAACCTGGGTAACGACGTCGACGCCGCCAACGAGGTGTTCGAGTCCGAGGTGGAGCTGTGGCAGATCCCCAATGCGGCGTACGGCATGATGCGGGTCGGTCTCAGCGAACTTGCGGTCCGGGTGGCGCCACGTGGGCCGGTCGGTGCGTACCTGTTCCGGCAACTCGTCGAACTCAACGACGTGATGGGTGGCAATGCGAACTGGCCGGCGGGGGAGTCGTGGGTCCTCGGCGACTCCCCGGCCGTCGGGGTGCTGCTGGACGAGCACTGGATGGATCACCGCCAGGTTCCGGCACCGATCGTCCGGCCTGATCTGAGCTATCAGCAGCGGCAGGACCGCTCGCGGACGATCCGGGTCTACGACCGCGTAGACTCCCGGTTCGTGCTGGAGGACCTGTACGCGAAGCTGACCCTCGCGTACGGCTGAAGACGTTGGCTAAGGTCGATCCGATGCACCGGATCGACGACACGGCGCCCGCGGCGCGCTGGGAAGACGCCTTCCTCACCGGCAACGGTGAGTACGGGCTGATGGTGCACGGCGACCCGACCGCCGAACGGATCGTGGTCGACCACCACCGGTTCGTGCTGCCCAACGGCACCCGCGACCTGCGGCCACCGGAGCTGGCCGGGGTCATCGAGCAGGTCCGCGACCTGATCCTGGCCGGCCAACGGGCCGAGGCCGGCCGGCTGCTGGCCGGGGGCCGGCAGCTGGAGTGGACCCAGTCGTTCCACCCCGGCTACGCGCTGACCGTTGACGATCCGACCATCGCCGGCCGCCATGTCGAGCCGGCGCCACTGTCCGCCGACTACCTGCGTACCACGGATTTCACCACTGGCGAGGTCACCGTGCGGTGGGCCGGCGACCGCACCCGGCGAGCCTTCGTCTCCCGGGCGGACCGGGTGGCCGTGGTCCGGCTCGCCGCTGGCGAATGCCTGCTCGGTGCCACCGGCGACCTGCCCGGCCGGCCGGCCGACGTCACCTACGACATCACCGCCTACCGGCGGGACGGGTACGCGTTCCTGCGGGTCCGGGGCAGCTATCCAACCGGCCTCGGGGCGTACGGCTTCGAAGGGCTGACCCTGGTGACTGGCGACACCGAGATCGTCGGCGACCGGATTCTGATCGGCGGGGACGCGCTGGCGCTGACCGTGCTCGACCGCTACGACGCGCCCGGCTGGGGCGCCGAGGCGTTGCACGCCCGACTCGCCGGGCTGGCCGACGCCGACTACCAGCGGCTGCTGGCCCGGCACGTCGCCCTGCACCGGCCGATGTACCAGCGGGTCGAGCTGCGGTTGCGGGTCGACGAGGCCGACCGGCGTCGTCCGGTCGGTGAACTGCTCGACGACCAGCGCGCCGACGGCGAGCGGCTGCTCCCCCCGCTGCTGGAACGGCTGTTCCACGCCGGCCGGTACCTGCTGATCAGCTCCAGCGGGGTGCTGCCGCCCCGGCTGACCGGGCTCTGGCTCGGCTCCTGGGACGCCGCCTGGGCCGGCGACTTCACCACCGACGCCAATCTGAACCTGCAGCTGGCCGGGGCGAACATCGGCGCGTTGCCGGAGGTGACGGCGGCGCACCGACGGTTGATCGCCGGCCAGATCGACGACTGGCGGCGCAACGCGCGGGCGGTGTACGGCGGCCGTGGCCTGCTCGCGCCGGGGCGCACCGACGGCGAGCACGGGCACCTGTTCCACTTCTGCGACGAGTGGCCCTGGCCGGCCTGGCTGCCCGGCGCCCACTGGCTGCTGTACCCGCTGTGGGAGCACCACCTGGTCACCGGGGAGCCGTTGGGGGAGGCGGCCGGTTGGCTGGTCGAGGCGGCCGAGTTCTTCGAGGACTTCCTCACCCGGGTCGGCGACGACGGCCGGTACGTGATCGTGCCGTCGTTCTCCGCCGAGACCGGGCCGCGCGACGAGCACGACGAGCCGGTCTACCCGGCGGTGAACGCCACCACGGACATCGCCGCCGCCCGGCACGCGATGCGGGTCGCGGGCGGGCTGACCGGTGCGTCCCGGTGGGCCGACCTGGCCGCGCGGCTGCCCGGGTACCTGGTGGACGAGCGGGGCGCGCTGGCCGAGTGGGCCTGGCCCGGCTACCGCGCCGACGACGACCACCGGCACGTCAGCCACCTCTACCCGGTCTGGCCGCTGCACGAGATCACCCCGGACGGCACCCCGGAGCTGGCCCGCGCGGCCCACCGGGCCCTGGCGGTACGTGGCGACGAGAACCTGTCCGCGCACGGCAGCCTGCACCGGGCGCTGGTCGCCGCCCGGCTGCGCGACGCCGACCTGGCAGCCGCCAACCTGCGGAAGATTCTCTGCTCGGACATGTTCTTCCGGTCGTTGATGAGCGCCCACAATCCGAGTCTGCAGACCTACAACGCCGACGCCGTGCACGCGCTGCCCGGCGTCCTGATCGAGATGCTGGTCGATTCGCGCCCCGGGTCGCTGCACCTGCTGCCGGCCTGGCCGGTCGAGCTGCCCGGCGGCACCCTGCGCGGGGTGACCTGCCGGGGCCGGATCACCGTCGAGGAGCTGACCTGGGACGCCACGACGCTGCGGGTCCGGCTCCGCTCGGCACTCACCCAACAGGTGACGGTACGCAGCCCGTACGGTGCGAGGGCGGTGGACCTGCCCGCCGATGAGCCGGTGGAGCTTTCCCTGCATACTTAGGCGATGCTTACCTCACTCCGGGCCGGTCGGGGTGAGCGCGTCGGACAAGATGTGACCCAAAGTGCTGGAGGGGTGACTGTTGGTCGGCGGCTTGGTGGGCTGCTGGTCGCCGTACTGCTGCTGGCCCTGACCGTCTTCGCCAGCCTCGCCCTCGGATCCCGTGACATCGCGCTGCCGGTGGTGGTCGAGGCGCTGGTCGACCGCGACCCGGCGGTCAACGACCACGTCGTCATCTGGGACCTGCGGCTGCCCCGAACCGTGATCGGGCTGCTCGCCGGTCTCGCGCTCGGCCTGTCCGGCGGGCTCATGCAGGGACTGACCCGAAACCCGATCGCCGACCCCGGCCTGCTCGGCATCAACGCTGGCGCGTCACTTGCCGTCGTCGTCGCGATCACCTGGCTCGGCATCGGCACCACCGCCGGCTACATCTGGTTCGCGTTCGGCGGGGCGACCCTCGCCGCGCTGCTCGTCTACGGCATCGGATCGATGGGCGGCGACGGCGCGACCCCGGTGAAACTCGCCATCGCCGGCTCGGCGCTCACCGCCGTGCTCACCTCGCTGATCACCCTGGTGCTGCTGACCAACCTGCAGACTCTGGAACGCTACCGGTTCTGGCAGGTCGGCTCGCTGGTCGGGCGGGACCTCGACACCGCCCGTACCGTGCTGCTGTTCATCGCCGTCGGCATCCTGCTGGCGCTGGTCTCCGGCCGGGTGCTCAACGCGCTCAGCCTCGGCGACGACGTCGCCCACGGACTCGGCCAGCACGTGGTTCGGGACCGGGCGGTCATCATGACCGCGACCGTGCTGCTCTGCGGCTCGGCGACGGCGCTCACCGGACCGATTGTCTTCGTCGGGCTGGTCGTGCCGCACGCCGCCCGCTGGGTGACCGGGCCGGACTACCGGTGGATTCTCGCGTACAGCGCGGTGCTCGGTGCCGCCCTGCTGGTCGCGGCCGACGTGCTCGGCCGGCTGATCGCGCCGCCCGGCGAGGTCGAGGCCGGCCTGGTCGTGGCGTTCCTCGGCGCACCGGTGCTGATCGCCCTGGTCCGCCGCTCCCGATTGGCCAGCGTGTGACCGCTGGTCTCGAGCTTCCCGCGCTGGGCCGGTTGCGGCGTCGCCGACGCCGCCGAGCCACCGTCGTGCTGGCCGGGTTGGCTGGGGTCGTCGTGATCTTCGCCCTGCTCAGCCTCAGTCTCGGCGCCTACCAGATCTCGTTGGACGGGGTGCTCCGCACGCTGATCGGGCAGGGTAGCGGCCGCGACGATTTCATCATCCTCAGCCTGCGGCTGCCCCGCCTGCTCGCCGGGATTCTGGCCGGTGCCGCGTTCGGCCTGGCCGGCGGCATCTTCCAGACCCTGTTGCGCAACCCGCTGGCCAGCCCGGACATCATCGGCGTCACCGGCGGGGCCAGCGCCGCCGCGGTGTTCGCACTGGTCTCGCTCGGTGCTGGCAGCCTCGGCGTGTCGGTCGCGGCGTTCGTCGGCGCGGCCGGTACGGCGACCGCCGTGTACCTGCTCTCCTGGCGGGGCGGACTGACCGGGTACCGCTTCGTGCTGGTCGGCATCGCCGCCGCGTTCATGGCGCACGGTGTCCTCGGCTACCTGCTGACCCGGGGAGAGGTCCGCGAGGCGCAGACGGCGTTGTCGTGGATGGTCGGCAGCCTGGGCAGCGCCCGCTGGCCGGAGATCGTCGTCCTGGCGACGCTGCTCGGCGTGTTGACCCCGGTGCTGCTGGCGTTGCGTCCGGCGCTCGGGCTGCTGCAGTTCGGCGACGACACCGCGACCGGCCTGGGGGTGCGGCTGGAACGCAGCCGGATCAGTCTGCTGGCGATCGCGGTGGCCCTCGCGGCAGTGGCGACCGCGGTGACCGGACCGATCGCGTTCGTGGCGTTCGTCGCCATGCCGATCGCCCGGCGGATGATGCGCTCCGGGGCCCCGGTGCTGCTGCCCGCCGCTCTGGTCGGAGTGGTGGTGGTGACCGGGGCGGACCTGGTCGCCCAGCACCTGCTGCCCGGCAACATCAAGACTCCGGTCGGCATCGTCACCGCAGTGATCGGCGGGCCGTACCTGCTGTGGTTGCTCGCCACCGCCGGCCGGAATCACGGCTCGGTAACCAGGATTACATAGGCTAGCCAAACCTAACTTGCCCGTGGTTGCATGTGCTGACCTTCGCGGACGACCCGCGCTCGTAGGAGAGACAGTGATTAGCAGAAAACTCAGCCGCGTCCTTTTCGCCGCCCCACTTGCCCTCACCATCGGCCTGACCGCGTGCGGTTCCGGTGACGACTCCAGCACCGATGATGCCGCGACCGGTGGCAGCTCGGCCGGGTTCCCGGTGACCATCGAGCACGCCCTCGGTGAGACCACTATCGAGGACGCTCCGACCCGGGTGGTCGCCTGGGGCTGGGGCAGCGCCGACGCCGCTATCGCGCTCGACGTGGTGCCGGTGGCCATCCCGTTCCAGAGCTACGGCGGTGACGCCAACGGCGTACTGCCGTGGATCGCCGAGAAGCTCGACGAGACCGGCGCCGAGGTGCCCACCGTCCTGCCGGATGCCCAGGAACCGCCGTTCGACGAGATCGCCGCCGCCGACCCGGACCTGATCCTCGCCGTCTACTCCGGTATCGACCAGGAACAGTACGACCTGCTCAGCCAGATCGCGCCGACGGTCGCCTACCCGGGTGAGGCGTGGGCCACCCCGTGGCGTGACCTGATCACCACCGTCGGCACCGCGCTCGGCAAGAGCGACGAGGCGCAGACGCTGCTGGACGACATCGACGCGCAGATCGCCACCAAGGCCGAGGAGAATCCGCAGCTGGCCGGCAAGAGCGTCGCCATGGTCTGGGACTCCGCCGGCACCTTCTACGTCTACAAGGAGGCCGACCCGCGGGTCGAGTTCGCCCTCAACCTCGGGATGACCGGCGCGCCCAGCGTCAACGCCCTCGGCACCGACGAGTCGACGTTCTACTTCACCATGAGTTACGAGCAGCTCGACCAGCTCACCTCGGATGTGCTGGTGTCGTTCGCCACCACTCAGGAAGAACAGGACGCGTTCCTGTCCTCGCAGGCCGCGCAGACCATGCCGCAGATCCAGTCCGGGGCGGTCGCCTCGCTGGTCGGTGCCGAGTTCATCGCCTCGGTGTCGCCGCCCACCGCGTTGTCGGTCACCTGGGGCCTCGACGAGTACGTCGCCGCACTCGCCGAAGCCGCCGACAAGGTCGACGCCGCTTCCTGAACGACCACCCGACCCGACCCGGCTCGACCGAGCCGGTTCGGGCCGGGTCAGAGTTCGTAGTGCCAGATGCTGATCGCGTCGGCACCCAGCCGGCAGACGATCGTGCTGCGGTCGCCGACACAGCCGCCGACCGGTCCGGGAACGCTACCGACCATGCGTACCGTTTCCGGACCGGCCGGCGCCAGCACCGCGAGCCAGGCCGGTCCGGTCTCGGTCGGCTGCCGGTAGCCGACGAACGTGGCGTCGCCGCGCCCCTCCAACTCGGTCTCCCAGGCGCTCAACGGCAGCAGGGTCCGCCCGGTTCCCGGGTCGATGATCCGCCCGCTGCCCGAACCCGCGTCGGCGCTGGCGTCCGCCACCGCCGCCGACGCGGGATATCCGCGACCGTCGCCGTCTGCCGCGGCGCCGGACCCGCCGTCGGGCGACACGCTGTACGCCACCAGATAACTGTCGAAGTCGACCACCAGGTCGGCCGGCACCCGCCAGACCGTCCGGCCGGTCACCGGGTCGACCGCCTCGATCCGGGTGTCGTCCGGAAAGCAGATCAGGGCGCCGCACCCGGTGATCCGGCCGGGTCCGTACCGCACCGGCCGGTGCCACAGCTGCCGTAACGTCGCCGGGTCGTAGCCGGTGACTCCCAGCTCACCGCCGCGCCATTGACGCACCAGCAGCGTGCCGGCCATGCTGTCCGGCCGGGACACCTCACCCAGATCGGCGGTCCGCAGCACCGTGCCGTCGCGCCCGTCGCGTACCTGCGCCCGGCCGTCGGTGCCGACCAACAGCGCCTGCCCGGCGGACCCGGCCAGCACCTCGGTCGGCACGGCCAGATCGGCCCGCCACAGCTCGTCGCCGGTCGCCAGGTCGACGGCGCGCAGCGTCGACGAGGTAGCGCCGGCGCCGTCCGGCTCGTCGATCAGCGCGGTACGCCCGTCGTCGGTCAGCACCAGCCCGTCGGGTGCCACCCACCGGGTCTGCCCGGTCTGCGCGTCCAGAACCACCGTCGAGCCGGTGCCCGGACCGGACCTCGGGCCGACCAGCACTACGTCACCGGTCTGGCGTACCTGCCGCAGCCGCCAACTCGCCGCGTCGAACGGCACCGTCCACCGCAGCTCGCCGTCCAGCACGTCGTACGCGGACAGTTGCCAGGTGGTCGCCGCGCCCTGCGCGGCGGCCGAGGTGACCAGCAGCCGGTCCCCGGCGAGCACGATGTCCCGGGCCTTCACCTGATGGCTGGCGACCTGGATGAGCAGCGGACCGCTGGGCGGGGCCGCGCCGGCCAGGCCGGCGAGCAGCGCCAGGCCGACGACGGCGGCGAGCGGGCGGATCCGGTTGGCGGCCAGCCGTACCCGCCGCGGTGACCGCCACCACCGCCCAGCCGGTGGCGAGGGTGGCACCTCGGGGTGGCTGGCCAGACCCAGCTCGATGACCATGCGCTCCACACTCTTTCCTGTCGCTGCCGGTGTCCAGCGGCCGGGCGCGAGGTGCCCGTCGACCATAATTACGGCATGGACGACGCCCTGGCTCATCCGTCCCGTCGAACCCGGTGGCTGCGCCGCAAACTGGCCGCCAGCGCCGCTGCGGCGGTCGCGGTCGCGCTGCTGGTCACCGGCAGCGGCTACTGGGTCCGGGCGTCGGCGGCCGAGCACGTCTACGAGCTGGCCAGCGTGCCGGCCGCGCCGGTCGCCCTGGTCCTCGGGGCGCAGGTCCGGCCGGACGGTACGCCGTCGGAGTTCCTGGCCGGTCGGCTGGAGGTGGCCCGGCGGCTGGTCGAAGCCGACCTGGTCCGGGCGGTGCTGGTCTCCGGCGACCACCGGGAGTGGGACTACGACGAGCCGGGCGCGATGCGGCGCTGGCTGATCGACCGGGGCGTGCCGGCGGACCGGATCGTGCAGGACCACGCCGGTCTGGACACCTACGACTCGTGCCTGCGGGCGCGCCGCGTCTTCGGTGTGGAGCAGGCGATCGTGGTGACGCAGAGCTTCCACATCGAGCGGGCGGTCACGGTCTGCCGGCGGGTCGGCGTGGACGCGGTCGGCGTCGGCGACGACTCGGTACGCCGCTTCGAGCGGGCCTGGCGCTGGGGCGCGTTCCGGGAGCGGTTCGCTGCGGTCAAGGCCGCGTACGACGTGCTGGTGGGCCGGGATCCGGCGCTGCCCGGCCCACCCGAGACCAGCCTCGACGACGCCCTGCGCGACTAACGGCATATATGTCGGTTTTTGGCTGCACTTCTTGCGCTTTCGTGTGAGAGCGTAGAGGAGGGCCATGAACGGGGATGCGATTGTGCCCGGTCTGGACGAGCGCGCGGAGCTGGCGCGACTTGCTGATCTGCTCGAGACGGCCGAGGGACGTGAGCTGGCGCTGGTTCGCGACGGCATCGAGACGGAGCTTTCGGGTCGGCGCGCGAGGTATCCGCGCGTCTGGTGCAGGTGCTTGCCTTTGGGAGGGGCGTGGCAATCGTGCCGGTCGACCAGGAGTGACCAGATTCCCTATTCCAGACCCAACTCCTCCCGGCGGATTCCGCCGGCCCTGACGACTTTCTGCTCGGTTGGTGGCAGCGCGAGCCGCAGCTGGTGGCGCGGGTGATCGGTCAACAGGCGTGTCCGTCCGCATCTACCGGAAGCCGATGAGCCGGTTCAGACACTGGGGTACGGCTCGGTCAGGATTCGGAGTTGCGGGACTTTCCGGGGCTACCAGCGTCGTCGCCTGACGTCGGCCCTGGCGGTCGTGCCGTTCGGCGCAGCGTGCCGGCCGTTCGCCGCCGGGGCTCCGGTGCGTGCCGGACCGGTCCTCCGATGGGCATATACATTGATGTTCGTAGATGTTCGCTGGAGGGAGTCTTTCCATGACCTCGACCGTCCGTCGATGTACGGCAGCGCTGGCGGCCGCGCTGCTGGTCGCCGTCGCGCTCGCGATCGGCAACGGCGCCAACGCCCAGGCGTCCGCCGTGCGGATCATGCCGCTCGGCGACTCGATCACCGACGGCTTCAACGTGCCCGGCGGCTACCGCATCGACCTGTGGCAGAAGTTCCAGGCCGGTGGGCACACCGTGGACTTCGTCGGATCCCAGTCCAACGGGCCGGCCAGCCTGCCCGACCGGAACCACCAGGGCCACTCGGGCTGGCGGATCGACCAGATCGACGCCAACATCGTCAACTGGCTGAACGCCTCCGACCCGCAGACGATCCTGCTGCACATCGGCACCAACGACATCACCCAGAACCGGGACTTGCCGAACGCGCCGAACCGGCTCGCCGCGCTGATCGACAAGATCACCAACACCGCACCGGACGCCCACCTGTTCGTCGCCACGATCATCCCGGCCAGCTTCAGCGACGCCCAGTTCCGCGCGTACAACTCGGCGATTCCGCAGATCGTGCAGAGCCGGGCGAACGCCGGCCGCCGGGTGCACCTCGTCGACATGTACTCGGCGCTCACCACCGCCGACCTGGCCGACGGCGTGCATCCGAACGCCACCGGGTACAGCAAGATGGCCACCAAGTGGTACGACGCGCTGCTGTCCGTACCCGGAAGTCTGAACCCCGGCGGCGAACCGAGCCCGAGCCCGACCACCACGCCGGACACGTCACCGACGCCGACCACGCCGCCACCGGCCACCACTCCACCGCCACCGGCCACCACTCCACCGCCCGCGACCACCCCGCCACCGGGCGGTGGCTGCACCGCCACCGTCTCGCTCAACCAGTGGCCCGGCGGGTTCGTGGCGACCGTCCGGGTCACCGCCGGCTCGGCCGGACTCACCGGCTGGACCGTCGGGATGACCCTGCCCGGCGGTGCCACCGTCACCAACGCATGGAACGCCGACCGCAGCGGCAACAGCGGCCCGGTGCAGTTCCGCAACGTCAGCTACAACGGCCGGGTCGGTGCCGGACAGTCGACCGAGTTCGGCTTCCAGGGCACCGGCAGCGGCTCCGGCATGACCCCGTCCTGCACCGCAAGCTGAGCCACCCGTCGCGGCCCTGTCCTGCGCCGCGACCGGCGGGTGCCACAGCCGTACGACGGCCGTGGCACCCGCCGTGTCGGGGTCAACCGGTCAGGTAGCCGAGGCGGCCTTCGACGATCTGTCCCTCGCAGTTGCTGGCGATGGAGTCGAAATGGTCGCCGCTGGACATCCGGCACCGGTAGAGCGTCCGGTACGACCCGGACGGCGGTGAGGTGTAGGCGTAGCCGATACGCCCGATCACCTGCTGCCCTTCGCAGTTGGCGTCGAGCGACGTCATGTAGTCCCAGCCGCCGACCCGGCACTGGTAGAGCGCCCGAGTGCCGGAAACCGGGCTGGTCCGTACTGTGCCCAGCGCACCCTCCCGCTGGTAGCCGGAGAACGACGTGTCGGTGGAGCTGACGTGGTCTCGGCCGTTCCAGAAGCGGTAGAGGACCGCGGTCGGTGACGGTGCGCCCTGGGCGACGAACAGCAGCCGGTTCGGCGAGCCGCTGCCCGGGTTGGTGATCTTGTTCGACGTCGAGTTGGCGAACATCGTGCTGGCCACCTGCGCCGGGGACATGTTAGGGGTGGTGGCGAGGATCAGTGCCGCCGCGCCGGCCACGTGTGGTGCGGCCATCGAAGTGCCGCTGATCGTGTTGGTAGCGGTGTCGCTGGTGTGCCAGGCCGAGGTGATGCCTTCGCCGGGGGCGAAGATGTCGGTGCAGCTGCCGTAGTTGGAGAACGATGCCCGGGCGTCCGTGCGGGTGCTGGCGTTGACGGTGATCGCCTCGGCGACCCGAGCCGGCGTGTAGTTGCAGGCGTTGGCGTTGCTGTTGCCGGAGGCGATCGCGTAGACCACCCCGTCGGCGATCGAGTTGCGGACCGCGTTCTCGACCGTGGTGTTGCTCCCGGGACCGCCGAGGCTCATGTTCGCCACGGCGGGCACCCCGGGGGCGTGGTGGGCGGTGACCCAGTCCACTCCGGCGGCGACCCCGGAGAACGAACCCGATCCGGCGCAGTTGAGCACCTTGACGGCGACCAGCGCGACGCCCTTGGCGACCCCGTACTGCGATCCGCCGATGGTGCCGGCGACGTGCGTACCGTGGCCGTTGCAGTCGGTGTTGTTGCCGTCCCCGGTGGTGTTGGTGCCCCAGCTGGCGCGGCCGCCGAACGTGCTGTGGCTGGTGCGGATCCCGGTGTCGATGACGTACGCGCGGACGGTGGGCGCCGTCGTCGGGTAGGTGTAACGGTTGTCCAGCGGCAGATCGCGCTGGTCGATCCGGTCGAGACCCCACGACGGCGGGTTGGTCTGGGTGGCGACGGTACGGACCACGCCGTCCTGCTCGACGTAGGCCACGTCGGGTCGGGCGGCGATTCGCCGGGCCGCCGACTCGCTCATCGTCGCGGCGAAACCGCGCAGCGCGTGCGAGTAGACGTGCCTGACCTTCGCGCCGTACCGCGCCGCCAGGTCCGTGGTGCGCGCCTGGCTGCTCGCGGTCGAGCCGTCGGAGAAGACGACGATGTAACTGCCGGCGATGGCGTCCGGGCTGTCGGCTCCGAGAATCTCGCCGGGGGCGGCGGAGGCGGGGGAGGCGGTTGCCGACAGCAGCAGGGCCGCTGCCGCGGCCATTACGCCGCTGGTGGCCGTCCTGCGGAACCAGGACGATCCGGGTCCACTCATCTTCGATCCCTTCTGGGTCACCTGCCTGCGGAGAAAACGCGGGCAGGCGGCAGCTACCGCTGCTCGGGCTTAGTGCACTGGACAGCAGGACATTAACTTACATTAATGGTTGCTGTCCAGTGTCGACATGGCGGCAGAGGTCCGGAGATGAGTTGTTGGTTCGGGCCAGTGGCGTTTCAGGGGATTAGTTCGCGTAGCCAGCGCAACTGCCGGCGGACCTGCTCCGCCTCGCCGCCTTCGTGGCCGTTGAACGGATACGGGTGAATCTCCCGGTCCGGTGGATCCGGGCGCCCATTTCCGGCACCGTACTGGTTGTACGCGGCGAATACCGTGCTCGGTGGGCAGGTGGTGTCGCGCAGCCCGATGCCGAAATGCGCCGGTGCCACTGCCAAGCGGGCGAACGACACCCCGTCAAAGTAGGACAGGGTACGGCGTACCGCCGGCTCGGCGTCGCGGTGCACGGCGAGGTACCGGGCGACGTCGCCGTACGGCTCGTTGTCGGTGATCTCGATCGCCCGCTGCCAGTGGCAGCCGAACGGCGCGGTGCAGATCAGCGCGGCCAGGTCGTCGACCAGGCCGGCGACCGCCAGGGCGAGCCCGCCGCCCTGGCTGTTGCCGGCCGCGACCACCCGGGCCGGGTCGACGCCGGGCAGCGCGCGGACCGCGGCCACCGCGCGGACCGCGTCGGTGATCAGTCGGCGGTAGTAGTAGTCGGCCGGGTCGAGGATCCCGCGGGTCACCGGCCCGGGGCCACCGGCGGCGGTGAGGTGCGGGTCGGGGGTGTCCCCGCCGTTGCCGTACTGGTCGCCCTGGCCGCGGGCGTCCATCAGCAGGTGCGCGTAGCCGGCGACCGACCAGGTCAGCCGCTCGTGTGGCAGGCCCCGGCCGCGCCCGTAGCCGAGGTACTCGACGACCGCCGGCAGCGGCGTGTCGACCCCGGCCGGGCGGGTGTACCAGGCGTTGACCGGGTCGCCGCCGAACCCGCGCAACGTCACCTGCCAGGTGTCCAGTAGGCGCAGGTCCGTTGGCTCCGGACGGACGTCAACGAGCACCTCCCGGCTGGCGGCATCGTCCAGGGTCGACTCCCAGAATGTCGCAAAGTCAGCTGGTTCGACCACAGCCGGGCTGTACGTCGTAAGTTGCGGCAACGGCAGATCAAACGAGGGCACTGAATCTCCCAGGTAAACAAGTGCACGGTGGACAGCTGCTCAGGCGGGCAGTGGCGGGGCGGTGCTCTCCCGGATCACCAATTCGGTGACCAGGTCGATGCGACTGGTCGACAACTCGGCGCCGCGGGCCAGGTCCAGCAACATCTGCGCGGCGGTGCCGGCCATGTCGCGCAGCGGTTGGTTGACCGTGGTCAGCGCGGGCACCGTCCAGGCGGCGACCGGCACGTTGTCGTACCCGATCACCGACAGGTCGTGCGGGACGTCCAGGCCGAGTTGGCGGGCGGCCCGGAGTACGCCCAGCGCCTGCATGTCGGATCCGGCGAAGATCGCGGTCGGCCGGTCCGGGCGGTCCAGCAGCGCCATCCCGTGCGCGAAGCCGGCATCGACGTAGAAGTCCCCGTGCCGGACGAGGTCGGCCGCGACCGACAGGCCGGCCTCGTCGTGTGCCGACCGGAACCCGGCGGTACGGGCCTGAGCGCACAGCACGTCCCGTGGCCCGGAGATGATGGCGATCCGTCGATGCCCGAGCTGCAGCAGGTGCCGGGTGGCGATCAGCCCGCCGTTCCAGTTGTTGGACCCGACGGTCGGCACCGACGCCGACGTGGCGCTGTCGGTGTCGATCACCACGAAGGGAATGAGTTGGCGGGCGAGTAGTTCCTGCTGCCGTTCGGTGAGGTGGCACAGGACGAAGAGCACGCCGAGCGGGCGCCGGACCACCGTGCCGTCGAGCCAGTCCTCCGGCGGGCTGTGCCGGCCGCCGAGCTGGGTCAGGTTGAGGCCGATGCCGGCGGCGCTGGCGATGGTCTCCACCCCGTGGATGATCTCCATCGCCCAGAGTGAGTCGAACTCGTGGAAGACCAGGTCGATCTGGTCGTGGCGGATCGGCGGGCGTCGGGCCCGCCGCCGGTACTGGTGCCGGGCCAGGCTGGCCTCCACCCGCGCCCGGGTCTGCGGTGCCACGTCTGCCTTACCATTGAGAACCTTGGATACGGTGGTGATCGAGACGCCGACCTCGTCGGCGATGGTGGCGATGGTCGTCGGAGACGGCGGGTCGGTGGTCGGGACGGGTGTGGGAGTCGACGGTGCTGGGGGCAGTGGCGGCGCTTCTGTCATGCGTACCTCACGAAAGGTAACCGAAACTTCCGGTGCTGAACCTGCTGGTAACCCGGGGTCAGCGTGTGTCAGGGGTGGCGATGAGTAGGGCTTTGGTGACGTCTGAGCGTCGTCAAGCGCACTCTATGCAGTTGAAGGTCCGGTTCGGTGACCCTTGACACACCATGCCGGGGAGTTTAGGTTCCCCGCAAGGTAACGCACATATTTCCGAAAGTTTCGAGGGATGTGTCCCGCGAGGCGTTCCCTGCTGCCGGCAGGGGGCCGGTGGCGGGCCGGACGTGAGGGGCGGCAACTGGGATGAGCACACCCAGCACGGTCGATGCGTCGCCGCAGGCGCAGGTGCCCTTGCCGCCGGTCGGCGACCTACCGCGACGCGGCCGGAGCCGGACCCGTACCTGGCGGCGGGCGCTGCGCCGCGACTGGCAGCTCTACTCGCTGGTCGTCCTGCCGCTGGTCTTCTTCCTGATCTTCCGCTATCTGCCGATGCTGGGAAACGTCATCGCGTTCCGTCGGTTTCAGCCCGGTGGCAGCGTCTTCGGTGAGTACTGGGTCGGCCTGCGCTACGTCCGGATGTTCCTCGCCGACCCGACGTTCTGGCAGGTCTTCACCAACACCCTGATCCTCGGCACGCTCACTCTGGTCGTGGTGTTCCCGCTGCCGATCGTGCTCGCCCTACTGCTCAACGAGGTCCGCGCCCGCCGGATGAAGCGGTTCGTCCAATCGGTGTCCTACCTGCCACACTTCCTGTCGATCGTGATCGTCGCGGCGATGGTGATGCAGATCCTCTCCGTCGACGGCACGGTCAACTCGATCATCCGGGCGTTCGGCGGTGATGCGATTCCGTTCCTGCAGCAGCCGGGCTGGTTCCGCACCATCTACGTCTCCTCCGAGGTGTGGCAGACCGTCGGCTGGGGAACGATCCTCTACCTCGCGGCCCTCACGACGATCGACGAGGACCTCTACGAGGCGGCCCGGATCGACGGGGCGAACCGGTGGCGGCAGACCTGGCACGTGACGCTGCCCGGCATCCGGCCTACCATGATCACCCTGCTGATCCTCAACATCGGCACCTTCATGGCGGTCGGCTTCGAGAAGATCCTGCTGCTGTACAACCCGCTCACCTACCCCACGGCCGACGTCATATCGACGTACCTCTACCGGATGGGTGTCGTCTCCAGCAACTTCAGCTACGCCGCCGCCATCGGCCTGTTCGAGGCGCTGATCGGGCTGACCCTGGTGCTGTCCGCCAACCTGATCGCCCGTCGCACGGTGGGGACAAGCCTGTGGTGACCGTCGACGCCTCCCGCAAGCTGTTCCAACCGACCCGACGCCGCCCCCGACGGCCCGACGACACCCGCGGCTACCAAATCTTCCGGGCGGTCAACGGCATCATCCTGACCGGCGTCGTGATCGTCACGCTCTACCCGTTCGCCAACATCATCGCCCGATCGCTCAGCGACGAGGGCTACATCCGATCCGGCCAGGTCAACATCATCCCGCGCGGGTTCAACCTGGACACCTACCGGTTGGTGATGTCCGACTCGATGTTCTGGACCAACTACCGTAACACCATCGTCTACACGGTCACCGCCACCGTCATCTCAATCGTGCTAACCACCTGCTACGCCTACGTCCTGTCCAAGAAGGATCTGAAGGGTCGGGGCGCGCTGGTCGGTATCGCCGTCTTCACCATGTTCTTCTCCGGTGGCCTGATCCCCAACTACGTGCTGATCACCAGCCTCGGGCTGAAGAACAGCATCTGGGCGATCGTGCTGCCGAACGCGATCAACGTGTTCAACCTGCTGGTCATGAAGGCCTTCTTCGAAAGCCTGCCAACCGAGTTGGAGGAAGCTGCCGCCGTCGACGGGCTCAACACGTACGGCATCCTCTGGCGCATCGTCATCCCGCTGTCAAAGGCGATCATCGCCACGATGGTGCTTTTCTATGCGGTCTCGTTCTGGAACTCGTGGTTCACCGCGTTCCTCTACATGGACCGCTCCGAACTCTTTCCGGTGACCGTCTACCTGCGCAATCTGATCGCCGGGGCAACCACCGCGACCTCCACCGGAAGCAGCAGCGACAGCCTCGCCCAGGCGGCCGCGAACATTCAGGCCGTCACGATTATCTTGACCGTACTGCCGATCATCATGGTCTATCCATTCATTCAGCGCTACTTCGTGTCGGGCATCATGCTCGGCGCGGTCAAGGGGTAGCGCTGCGGACAGGTCCGCCCCATTCAATCGAATGCCTTCCGCACACGAAAGGAAGCCCGATGTTCCAACGATCCCGGCACCGCCGCGCAGCGGTCGCCGCTGGTGTCCTTGCCCTCACACTCGGTATCGCCGCCTGTGGCAGCGACGGCGAAACCGAGGCGGAGGACCTGGACGGCAACAGGGTCGGTGCCATGGAGAGCTACGGCATCGGTGACCGGTTCACCGCCACCGAGGCGCTGAGCTTCTCCCTGCTCTACAACAACCATCCCAACTATCAGATCGACAAGGAGTGGATGTTCTGGGAGGAGCTGACCGAGCGCACCAACGTGTCGCTCGAAACGGTCGAGGTGCCGTTGAGCGACTACGAGCAGAAGCGTGGTCTGCTGATCGGCGCCGGCGACGCGCCGTTCATCATCCCGAAGACCTATCCCGGCCAGGAATCGGCGTACGTCTCCAGCGGCGCGATCCTGCCGATCAGCGACTACGTCGACCTGATGCCGCACTTCCAGGACAAGGTCGCCAAGTGGAACCTGCAGGGTGACATCGACTCGCTGCGCCAGCAGGACGGCAAGTACTACCTGCTGCCCGGACTGCACGAGGACGTCTGGACCGACTACACCATCGCCGTACGCACCGACATCCTCGCCGAACTCGGCCTCGATGAGCCGGCCACCTGGGACGAGTTCCGGGACATGCTGCGGGCGATGAAGGCCGCGTACCCGGACGTCTACCCGATGTCGGACCGGTGGAGCATTCCCACCCCGCTGGGCGCGCTGCAGAACATCATCGGCCCGTCGTACGGCTACGACACTATGGGCGGCTGGGGCTACCAGAACGCCTCGTTCAACCGGGAGGCTCAGGAGTTCGTGTTCACCGGCACCATGCCGGAGTACAAGGAGATGGTGGAGTTCCTGCACTCGCTGGTCGCCGAGGGTCTCTTCGACCCGGAGAGCGTGACCCAGGACGACGACACCGCGATCCAAAAGCTCGCCACCGGCAAGTCGTTCGTCATCAGCACCAACGCGCAGACCCTGGTCAACGACTACCGGCCGGCGCTGGCGCAGAACAACCCGAACGCCACCATCGCCAAGATCACTCGGCCGGACAGCCCGGTCGGCTCGGTCAAGGCCGGCTCCCGCCTGGAGAACGGCATCATGATCTCCAGCAAGGCGCGGGAGAGCGAGAACTTCGTCGCGATGATGCAGTTCATCGACTGGCTCTGGTACTCCGACGAAGGCCAGGAGTTCGCCAAGTGGGGAGTCGAAGGCGTCACCTACACCAAGGACGCCGACGGCAAGTGGATCCTCGACTCCGACATCGACTTCATCGGGATCAACCCCGACGCCAGCAAGCACCTGCAGAAGGACTTCGGCTTCAGCAACGGGGTGTTCGCCTACGGCGGCACCACCGAACTGCTGCAGTCGACCTTCTCCGAGGAGGAGCTGAGGTTCCAGGAGGCGATGGGGCAGAAGGAGACCCTGCCGGTGTCGCCGCCGAGGCCGTTCACCGAGGAGGAGCGCGAGCAGGCCACGCTCTGGGAGACCCCGCTGAAGGACTACGTCCAGCAGCAGACCCTGCAGTTCATCCTCGGCCAACGTGACCTGTCCGAATGGGACGCCTACGTCGCCGAGGTCGAGGGCAAGAACGCCCAGCAGTACATCGACCTGGTCAACGGGGCGTACCAGCGATACCAGGAAGAGCACGGCTGACCACCTGGGGGGTGCCGGTCGCGTCCGTGGCAGGGACGCGACCGGCACAGCCGGCAGCATCATGAGGAGCGGAGCAGAGTTGACCCGGATCGTCGTACCGCAGCAGGGCGCCGGCGCCCTGCCGGACGCCTGGCGGGCCTGCGTCGGCACCGGCCGGCTCGACCTCGCGCTGCGCAGCGACTACCAGGAGTCCCTCGCCCTGGTGCAGCAGGAAATCGGCTTCCGCTACATCCGGGGGCACGGGCTGCTCAGCGACGGCGTCGGTATCCACCGGCCGTACGAACACGGCGGCCGACGCGGCGTGCACCACTCGTTCACCTACGCCGACCAGATCGTCGACGGCTACCTCGATCTCGGTATCGCCCCGTTCATCGAGCTCGGCTTCATGCCCGAAGCACTCGCCGCCGGCGACCAGACCGTCTTCTGGTGGCGTGGCAACGTCACCCCGCCCCGCTGCGAGTCCGAGTGGGCCGACCTGGTCCGTGCCACTATCGGCAACCTCGTCGACCGGTACGGCCTGGCGCAGGTCCGCGGCTGGCCGATCGAGGTGTGGAACGAGCCCAACCTGGACATCTTCTGGCAAGGTGCCGACCAGGCCGCCTACCACCGGCTGTACGAGGTGACCGCGCACGCCGTCAAGGAGGTCGACGCCGACCTGCAGGTCGGCGGGCCGGCGATCTCGCCCGGTGCCGACGAGTGGCTGGTGCCGTTCGCCGAGTACGTCACCGACCGCGGCGCACCGGTCGACTTCGTCAGCCGGCACGCGTACACCTCGGGGCCGGCCCAGCACGTGCCGTTCGGCACCCACCAGACCCTGCAGCCCGCCGACCATTTGCTGGAACAGTTCGCCAGCCCGCGCAAGCACCTGGCCGGCACCGCCCTGGCCGACCTGCCGGTGCACATCACCGAGTTCAACTCCTCCTACCGGCCGGACAACCCGGTCCACGACACCGCGTTCCACGCCGCGTACCTGGCCCCGGTCGTCGCGGCCGGCGGCGACCTGGTCGACTCGTTCTCCTACTGGACGTTCAGCGACGTCTTCGAGGAGGTCGGCATCCCGGCCGCGATCTTCCACGGCGGCTTCGGTCTGCTCACCCACCGGCAGATCAGAAAACCCACCTACCATCTGTACGCGTTCATGGCCCGGATGGGCCGCCAGGTGCTCGCCCGGGGCACCGACCACCTGGTCACCCGCGACGACGACACCGGCCGGGTAACCGTGCTGGCCTGGGCGCCGGTCGACGTCACCGACGTCACGGCCACCCCGGACCGGCACGTCGTTTCGCTGTCGGTCCCGGTCACCGCCCCGGCCGGCTCGGCGTTCCTGCTGCGCTCGTCGGTCAGCGACGACGCCGGCAACGCCTGGCGGGCCTGGTGTGAACTCGGCCGCCCCCGGTCACCCCGGCCGGCGCAACTCGACGCGCTGCGTACCGCCGCCGAACCGGCCCGCAGCCACCGTGCGCTGCCGGTCGTCGACGGCCGGGTCGACGTCGACCTGACCCTGGCCCGGCACGAGGTCACCCTGGTCGAGATCACCCCGGTGGTCGACGAGACGCCGCCATGGTCCGACGACCGGCGGCTGCTCGGACAGGGCGGTCGTGATGAGTGACCTGGCCGCCGCGCAGCGGCAGTTCGGCACCGGCCCGCTGTCGCGGGTCGCGGCGATCGTCTACCGGCTGACCGTCGTCGAGCTGCTGCTGCTCGCTGGCGTACTGCCCGGTCTGGTGCCCGCGCTGCTGCTGTCCCGGGACGCCAGCAACATCCCGCTCTACGCCGCCTGCGCCATCCCGGTCGGCCCGGCGCTGTCCGCCGCCCTGTACGCCGTCGCCCGGCACCGCCCCGACATCACCGACCTGACCCCGGCCGTCGACTTCCGGCGCGGCTACCGGGCCAACCTCGGTGGGGTGCTGCGGATCTGGCTGCCGCTGCTGGCCGGGCTGACCGTCGTCGCGGTCAACCTGGCCTACTTCGACGCGGCCGGGGTGCCGCGCTGGTGGGCAGCGCTACTGGTCCTCGTCGCGGTCGCGGCGACTGTCTGGGGCGGCACCGCGTTGGTGATCACCTCGCTGTTCGCGTTCCGCGCCCGCGACGTGGCCCGGCTCGCCGCGCACTTCCTGACCCGTACGCCCGGCACCTCCCTCGGTGTGCTGGCGCTCGGGGTCGTGGCGGCCGGGATCACCGCGTACACCTCGGAGGTGGTGCTGGCGCTGGCCGGCTCGGTGCTGGCGTTGCTGCTGCTGCGCACCAGCCGACCGATGATCACGGCGATCGAGAAGGAGTTCACCAGGTGACGCTGCCCGACGTCGCGAAGATCCCGTACGGCGGGGACTACAACCCGGAGCAGTGGCCCGAGGACGTCTGGAAGGACGACTACCGGCTGTTCGACGCGGCGTGGATCGACACCGTCACCGTCGGCGTCTTCACCTGGGGTCTGACCCAGCCCGGTCCCGGCGTCTACGACTTCGCCACCCTGGACCGCATCGTCGATCGGGCAGTCGTCGAGGGCCGGCAGATCTGCCTGGCCACCGGTACCGGCGCACATCCGGCCTGGATGGCCCGCGCCCACCCCGACGTGACCCGCGTCGACTTCTCCGGCCGCCGGCACCGGTTCGGCCAACGGCACAACTCCTGCCCCAACTCGCCGACGTACCGCCGACTCGCCACGGAGCTGGCCCGGCGCGTCGCGCAACGCTACGCGCGCACCCCCGGCCTGGTCGCCTGGCACGTCAACAACGAGTACGGCGGTGCCTGCTACTGCGAGCTGTGCGCCGCCAACTTCCGGCTCTGGCTGCGCGAGCGGTACGGGAGCCTCGACGCGCTCAACGCCGCCTGGTACACCACCTTCTGGTCGCACACCTTCACCGAGTGGGGGCAGATCGAGCCGCCGTCGGCGTTGACCGAACACTGGCGCGGGCCCGACCACACCGCGTTCCAGGGCATCACCCTCGACTACCTGCGGTTCATGTCGGACGCCATGCTGGCCAACTTCGTCGACGAGAAGGCGGCGATCCGCGAGTCCAGCCCGGACACCCCGGTGACCACCAACTTCATGGGCATGTACCGGCCAATCGACTACCACCGCTGGGCCGAGCATCTCGACTTCGCCTCCTGGGACAACTACCCACCCGACGACCGGTCGGCGGCCCGGATGGCGCTAACCCACGACCTGATCCGCGGGCTGAAAGGCGGCCAGCCGTTCTGGCTGATGGAGCAGACGCCGAGTGTCACGGCCTGCCGTGACGTCAACCCGCTGAAGCGGCCCGGGGTCATGCGGCTGTGGAGTTGGCAGGCGGTGGCGCACGGCGCCGACGCGGTGCTGTTCTTTCAGATGCGTGCCGGCCGGGGAGCCAGCGAGAAGTATCACGGGGCGGTCATCGGCCACGCCGGCCGATCCGACACCCGGGTCTTCACCGAGGTCGCCGAGCTGGGCGCGGAGCTGGCGCGGCTCGGCGGCGTGACGCTCGGTGCCCGCACCCCGGCCCGGGTGGCGGTGCTGTTCGACTGGGACAGCTGGTGGGCGCTGGAGATCTCCGACGGCCCGTCCCGGCTGGTCCGTTACCAGCAGGTGGTGCTCGGCTACCACCGGGCGCTGTGGGGCGCCGGCATCGACGTCGACGTCGTCCCGGTCACCGCCGACCTGACCGGCTACGACGTGGTGCTCGCACCGGCGCTGCACATGGTCAAGGACGATCTCGCCGCCCGCCTGGAGGGGGTCGCCCAGCGGGGTGGCACCGTGCTGGCAACGTATCTCTCCGGGCGGGTCGACGAGAGCGATCAGGTGTTCCTGGCGGATGTGCCGGGGCCGCTGGCCCCGCTGATGGGGATCCGGATCGACGAATGGGACGCCCGGGAGGCCGACGTGGTCAACCCGGTCACCCTGGCGGCGGACGGTGTCCGGTCGGTCGTCTCCGCCGCCACGCTGTTGTTCGAGCTGGTCATCCCGCAGGGCGCCGAGGTGATCGGCACCTACCAGGCCGACTTCTACGCCGGCACCCCGGCGGTGACCCGCAACCGGTTCGGTGCCGGTGAGGGGTGGTACGTGGCCGCCGGGCTCGACCAGGCGGGCGTGAACTGGGTGGTACGCCGGATCCTGGACCGGCACGGACTGCTCGGCCCGTACGCGCACGTGCCGGACCTGGAGTCGGCGGTACGGGTCGCGCCGGACGGCACCCGGATCCGGTTCCTGCTCAACCACGGTGAGGAGCCGGTCGAGCTGCCGGCCTGCGCCGCCGGGGTCGACCTGTTGACCGGGGACCGGGTCACCGCCGGTGCGCCGCTGCGCCTGGACCGGTACGGCGTACTCGTGCTCCGCGAGGACGCCTGACGCCGCGCCGCCGTCCGTCGGGACGTCGTGTCACGCGGCGGGTCGAAGGTGGTGCACCCTATCGCGCCAGCTAGGGTGCACCACCCTCCACCCGCCGCGCCGGCACCGTGACCCATGGTTCACAACGCTCAGTCGGACCAGCTCGCCGAGGCTCGGTCAGCTGAAGCGCTGTGGATCATCAGATCGGCTGTGACCGGTGTACGCCGGACGGGTGACGTATGCCCGAGGGACCTGAGTGGCGCCTGACCGGTGGCAGGGTCGGTGCGGTGGCCGGGGCGGAACCGACCGGCTGATCCGGACGGTGCCAGCGGGGGAGCACGGACAATGGTGAGCAGACGTACAGCGTTGCGGGCAGGCGCGGTCGCCGGGCTGGTCCCGGCGGTCGGACTGATCGGGCGACCAGCCACGGCCCTACCGTCGCCGGCCGACGAGCCGACCCGGACCCCGGCCGAACAACCGACGCAGGTCAGGCCCCAGGACCCGGACATCGGGCCCGGCGCTGGCCGGGACGCCGACCCGTGGCGCGATCTGCCGGACCGGCAGTGGGTGGAGCTGCAGGGGCAGCTGTCGGCGGATGCCACCCTGTACCGCCCCGGCGGGGCGAGCTACGAGGCACTCAGCATCCCGTACAACCACCGGTACGCCAACGTGCAACCAGCCGCGATCCTGACACCCGGCACACCCGACGACGTCGCGGTGGCGGTCAGCTGGGCACATGATGTCGGGATGCCGCTGGTGCCCCGGTCCAGCCTCGGCCACAACTACGCCGGCTACTCCACCACGACCGGCCTGCTGATGGTGATGAGCCGGCTGCGGGGGATCGAGGTCACGCCGAACCGTTGGCCGGCACCGCCGCGGCGGTACGGGTCGATCGAGGTCACCGACGATGCCGGCACCATCACCGTGCAGGCCGGCGTGGTCAACGCCGACCTGCTGCCGCTCCTGCGTGACCAGGGTGTCTTCGTCCCCGCCGGACGGTGCCCGACGGTCGGTGTGGCCGGGCTGGTGCTCGGCGGCGGGATCGGCTTCAGCGACAAGATGTTCGGCCTGACCTGCGACCGGCTGGTATCGACCGAGGTGGTGCTGGCCGACGGCACGGTGACGGCCTGCGACGAGACCAACGATCCGGACCTGTTCTGGGCCTGCCGGGGCGGCGCCGGCAACAACTTCGGCGTCAACACCTCGTTCACCTTCCGCTACGTACAGCTGCAGGGTCTGGTGTCGTTCTTTCGGTTCCGCTGGTCGGCGGCCAGCGTCACCCCGGCCATGCTGGCCTTGCAGGACGTCGCGACCGCCTACCGCGGCGATCGGCGCCTGGACTGCCGCATCGGTGCCGGCACCACGCTGGCCGCCGGCGAGCAGCAGGTGTACGCCGACGCGCTCGGCCAGTTCTACGGGACCGTCGACGAGCTGACCGAGATCCTCGAGCCGGTGCTGCGCGTCGGGACGCCGGCCGAACGTGAAGCCAACCGGGACGGCGTCCGGGCGGTGTCGCCGGCCGAGGCGAGCGTGTTGCTGTCGGCGAACACCCCGGCGCAGCAGTTCGCGGTCAAGTCGGCGGCGCTGCCCGAGTCGTTGAACCGGCGGCAACTGCAGGCAGTGCTCGACGGCCTGCACCGGTGGCCGGGCAGCCGCAACCCGGACGGGGCCGGGATCGCGTTGTTCTGCCTGGGCGGGCAGGTGAACGAGGTACAGCCGGACGCCACCGCGTTCGTGCACCGCGACGTCACCTTCATCATGGCCGCCGAGGCGACCTGGGCAGACGACGATCCGCCGGAGGTCGCCGTCGCCAACGAACTCTGGCTGACCGAGTTCTTCGACGAGGTGTTCGCCGGCCACCCTCCGGCGGGGGCGTACCAGAACTTCCCGGATCCCCACCTGGCCGACTGGCGACACGCCTACTACGGCGGGAACTACCCGCGGTTGGTCGAGGTCAAGCGCAAGTACGACCCGACCGGCTTCTTCACCTACCCGCAGGGCATCGGGTCCTGCGGCGCCGTCGACGGCTACGCCAACCAGTGGTGTCCCCGCTGACCTCGGACCGGAACCCGACGTGGCCCCGTTGGCCGGTACCGGCCAACGGGGCCACGTCTGTCGAACATGCCGGCTCAGGACAGGTCGAACCGGTCCAGCTCCATGACCTTGACCCAGGCGGCGACGAAGTCGGTGACGAACTTCTCGCCGGCGTCGCTGCTGGCGTACACCTCGGAGAGGGCACGCAGCTGCGAGTTCGAGCCGAAGATCAGGTCGACCGCGGTCGCGGTCCACTTCACCTCGTCGGTGGCCAGGTCACGGATCTCGTAGACGTGCTCGCCGGACTCCGCCGCCTTCCACCGGGTGCCCGGGGAGAGCAGGTTGGTGAAGAAGTCGTTGGTGAGCACGCCGGGCCGGTCGGTGAGCACGCCGTGCTGCGCGCCGCCGACGTTCGCCCCGAGCGCCCGCAGACCACCGATGAGCACGGTCATCTCCGGGGCGGACAGGTCGAGCATGTACGCCCGGTCGACCAGCAGGACCTCCGGCTGGGTCTTCTCGCCCGGCCGCAGGTAGTTACGGAACCCGTCGGCCCGCGGCTCCATCACCGCGAACGACTCGACGTCGGTCTGCTCCTGGCTGGCGTCGGTACGGCCCGGGTGGAACGGCACGGTCACCTTGACCCCGGCGTCGTGCGCCGCCTTCTCGACGGCGGCCGAGCCGGCCAGCACGATCAGGTCGGCGAGCGAGATCTGCGCGCCGCCGGACGCGTTGAACTCCTGCTGAATACCCTCCAGGGCGCTGAGCACCGTGGCCAACTGCTCCGGCTGGTTGACTTCCCAGCTGCGCTGTGGCTCGAGCCTGATCCGGGCCCCGTTGGCGCCGCCACGCTTGTCGGTGGAGCGGAAGCTCGCCGCCGACGCCCAAGCGGTGCTGACCAGCTGCGCGGTGCTCAGCCCGGAGTCGAGGACCTTCGCCTTGAGCGCGGCCACGTCGGCGTCGCTGACCAGTTCGTGGTCGACGGCCGGTACCGGGTCCTGCCACAGCTGGGCCTCGGGCACCCACGGGCCGAGGAACCGGCTGACCGGGCCCATGTCGCGGTGCAGCAGCTTGTACCAGGCCTTGGCGAAGGCCAGCGCGAACTCGTCCGGGTTGGCCAGGAACCGGCGGGAGATCTGCTCGTACGTCGGGTCGAAGCGCAGCGACAGGTCGGTGGTGAGCATCGTCGGCTTGTGCTTCTTCGCCGGGTCGTGCGCGTCCGGAATGATCGCCTCGGCGTCCTTGGCCACCCACTGCTTGGCCCCACCGGGGCTGGTGGTCAGCTCCCACTCGTACCCGAACAGGATCTCGAAGAAGCGGTTGCTCCACTGCGTCGGCTTGTCGGTCCAGGTGACTTCGAGGCCGCTGGTGATCGCGTCGGCGCCCTTGCCGCTGCCGTACGTGCTCAGCCAGCCCAGGCCCTGCGCCTCGATTGGCGCGCCCTCCGGCTCCGGGCCTACGTGGGCGTCGGCGTCGCCGGCACCGTGGGTCTTGCCGAAGGTGTGGCCGCCGGCGATCAGCGCGACGGTCTCCTCGTCGTTCATCGCCATCCGGGCGAACGTCTCCCGGATGAAGTGGGCCGCCGCGAGGGGGTCGGCGTTGCCGCGTGGGCCCTCCGGGTTGACGTAGATCAAGCCCATTTCGGTCGCGCCGACCCCGCTGGCCATCTCCTTCTCGGAGAGGTACCGCGCGTCACCGAGCCAGGTGTCCTCCGGGCCCCAGAAGATCTCCTCCGGCTCCCAGACGTCCTCCCGGCCGAAGGCGAAGCCGAAGGTCTTGAAGCCCATCGACTCCAGGGCGACGTTGCCGGCCAGCACCAGCAGGTCGGCCCAGGAGATCTTCTGGCCGTACTTGGCCTTGACCGGCCACAGCAGCCGGCGGGCCTTGTCCAGGTTGGCGTTGTCCGGCCAGCTGTTGAGCGGGGCGAAGCGCTGCCCGCCGTCGCCGGCGCCGCCCCGGCCGTCCTCGATCCGGTACGTGCCGGCGGCGTGCCAGCTGAGTCGGATCATCAGCCCGCCGTAGTGGCCGAAGTCGGCCGGCCACCAGTCCTGCGAGGTGGTGAGAACCTTGGTGATGTCCTGCTTGAGGGCCTCGACGTCGAGCTTGGCGAACTCCTTGGCGTAGCTGAAGTCCGCGCCGAGCGGGTTGCCCTTGGGCGAGTGGGCGTGCAGCACCGACAGGTCGAGCTGGTTGGGCCACCAGTCCCGGTTGGTACGCGGCCGCCCGCCCGTCTTGGGGGTCGGTGAGTCGATCGCCGGGTTCTCGCTTTCGCTGCCGTGCGAGGTGACCGAGTCGTGGGCGACCGGGCAGCCGGCCGCCGACATCTTTTCCACACCCTGGGCGCTGGTGGGAGCGTTGTCCTGCATGTCGCTCATCTGTTCCCTTCCGGATTGGTCGATGACGAGGGAGCGCTTGTGGCCGTACAACCGGGGCAGGTGCCCCAGTAGACGACCTCCGCCTCGTCGACCACGAAGCCGTGGTCGTCGGAGGCGGTGAGACAGGGGGCGGAGCCGACGGCGCAGTCGACGTCGGTGATCGCGCCGCAGCAGCGGCAGACGAGGTGGTGATGGTTGTCCCCGACCCGCCGCTCGTAGCGGGCGGTCGCGCCGGCGGGCTGGATACGCCGTACCAGACCGGCGTCGGTGAGAACCCGCAGCACATCGTAGATCGCCTGGTGGGACACCGTGGGGTGGTCGGCGCGCACCAGGTCGAGCACCGTGTCGGTGTCGACGTGCGGGCGGTCGTGTAGCGCCGCGAGGACTGCCAGCCTCGGCCGGGTCACCCGCAACGAGGCCGCCCTCAGCTGCGCCTCGAGGTCGGATGTCACCGGGCCACGATAGGCCGTTTTCTGGAATCATTCAAGTTTCTGTGCTGTGGGCCGCGCGGGTGTCACGAAGGGCGGAGACCTGCAGGTCAGGCCGGGGGGGCGGACCTGTCAGGCTGGGAATGACGGACCTGCCGGCGCTTCGGCAGGGCGGTGCTGCGACGCGGCGGACCGGGGATCGCTCGATGGCGATCCGCGGTCCGCCGCGGCTAGCGCTTGCCTACTATCCGGCCGTACAGGATCTGATCTGAGGCCGGGCCCAGGAGTTGCCGTTGAACATGGTGGTGAAGCCGAAGACGTTGCCGTTGCCGTTGGCGCGGATGGTCATCACGTTCCCACTGGAGTCCCAGGTGGGGTCGCCGTTCCAGGTGGCCGAGATGCGCTGCGGTGGGGTGATCGCCACCACGACGGTCCAGTTGCTGGTCCCGGTGACCGTGACCGAGGTGTTGTAGCGGTCGCCCCAGACCTGACCGGTCGACATCGTCGCGGTGCAGGTCCCCGGGCCCGGCGTCGTCGGGTCGGGGGTGGGCGTCGTCGGGCTGGGCGTCGGGGTGGGAGGTGGCGTCGGCTGATCCGGCAGCAGCGGGCAACTGTTGCGGTACCCGGCGATGCCGCTGGAGTCCATCAGCGGGCACAGGAACTGGGTGTAACGGGAGTCGCTGTCGACGAAGGTCTTCAGCCAGGGGATCAGGATCCGCATTTCGAGGTTGTTGGGCCGGGTCGGGAAGAGGTGGTCGGCACCGACGAACTCCATGTAGGCGCGCTCCGTCGTGGACGGCAGAGCGTTGTACAGGTCGGTGACGTACGACGGGGCGACCACGGTGTCGTTGGTGCCGGCGATGAGCAACGTCGGCACCTGGTTGTTGACCGGGGTTCCCGACGGCATGAACGGGGTGAGCCCGATGGCGGCCTTGAGGGAGGACCGCGTACCGGCCGCGTGGAGTGCCCCACCGCCGCCCATCGAGTGGCCGATCACCGATTGACGGCTGGCGTCGATCCGGTCTCGGACCGGACTACTGTTGGTGAGCCAGTCCAGAGCAGCGAGCAACTGGGTGCCCCGGGCGGTGTCGAAGTCGTTGGTGCTGTTGGTCTCGACGCCGATGACGACGAAGCCGAAGGACGCCAACCAGTGGCCCATCCAGGCTTCTTCGTCGGCGAACCGCGCGGTGTAGCCGGGCACGATCGCAACCGCACCGAAGGTGCCCTGGCTGGTGTCGGTGGGATGGTAGATCGATCCGCCGTTGAATCCGTTGCCGGGGGACACGCTCATCTCGGCGGTGGCGAAGGTGCCTCGGTTGGCCGCCACGCTGTCGCGGGTGGGGTCCGGGCCGCGCTGGTACGGGTTGTCGCCCGGCGGTGGGCTGGGTGACGGGCTGGTGGTGGGCGACGGGCCGCTGGTCGGCGAGACCGACGGGGACGGGCTGACCGGGGTGCCGCCGGCGTTGAGCGCGGCGAGGGTCGCGTCGTACGCCTGCTTCTTGTTGCCGTTGTTGTCGAACAGTAGTGGGGTGCCGTAGCTGCGCCAGGAGTCGCTGTCGCGGATGCCCCAGACGGTGATGCCGGTGCAGCGGGTGATGGCGAGGCAGTCGTTGACGACGCCGCGGAAGGCGTTGGCCTGGCTGCTGCCGGAGCCTTCGATGTCGAGTTCGGTGATCTGTACGTCGACGCCGAGGGCGGCGAAGCTGGACAGGGTGGTGCGGTAGTTCGAGGGGTAGGGGGACTGGGAGTTGAAGTGTGACTGCAGGCCGACGCAGTCGATGGGTACGCCGCGTTGTTTGAAGTCGCGGACGAGGTTGTAGGCGGCCTGGGTCTTGGCCCAGGACCAGTTGTCGATGTTGTAGTCGTTGTAGCAGAGTTTGGCGTCGGGGTCGGCGGCGCGGGCGGCGCGGAAGGCGGCTTCGATCCAGTCGTTGCCGGTGCGTTGGAGGTTGGAGTTGCGGCGGGCGCCGGAGTTGCCGTCTTCGAAGGCTTCGTTGACGACGTCCCAGGTGTGGATCTTGCCTCGGTAGTAGGAGGCGACGCGGGTGACGTGGTTGAGCATGGCCTGGCGGAGGGGGTTGCCTTCCATCTGTTGCATCCAGCCGGGTTGCTGGGAGTGCCAGGCGAGGGTGTGGCCGCGGACGGTCATGCCGCGGGAGATGGCGTGGTTGACGATGCGGTCGCCGTTGGTGAAGTTGAACTGGTTCTGTTGCGGCTCGGTGGCGTCGAGCTTCATCTCGTTCTCGGCGGTGACGCTGTTGAACTCCCGGTTGAGGATGTTCACGTAGGTCGAGTCGCTGAGCTTGTTGGCGGCGACGGCGGTGCCGAAGTAGCGGCCGGACTGGGCAGCGGCCGCTCCCAGGGTGGCCTCGTCGGCGTGTGCCGGCGTGGTCGCAGTCAATGCGGCCACGGCCGCGACGAGCACGGCTGCGGCGGCCGACAGTCCGAACGCCAGACGGCGTCCGACGGGTCTTGCCATGGGATACATGACCTTCCCTTCTGACAGAAGTTGGGCCACGCCTGTCGAGGCGTGGTTCGGGGCCGCGCATGTGGTCCGGTCGTCGTTGGACAGGCAGCGTCGAATCGAGCCGCTGCCCGGGATGGACGGAAGCTGCGCCGAACGCCACGCGTGTGAGCGTTAGCGCGCGCGTGGGTGGCGTGGCGGTGGGTGCCCGGCTCCTGGTGGACGACCAGGTTGCAGGGGTGCCTGCCCTCCCTGCATCCATAGACTGTGAGCGATAACACCTCTGGCGTCAACAAGTTCCGGCGAACTTCCGGAAGAATTTCGGTGCCGTGCCTCGATGTCGAGTACGGGATGATGCGCAGGAAGACCGGTCCGACCGAGTCGAAGAGGTCGTCGCTGCCCGGGCAGGCGACGACAGTGAGTCAAAGCAGCCGATGTGGACTGATTGCTTGTTTCCGGAAGAATTTCGGTACCAGGTTCGATGAGGAGCATGGGCAGCCGGTGGGACGCCCGCCGGATCTGAGCCGGCCCGAGCGCCGAGGAGGGGCCAGGTGCCCCGTCGCGGTAGTCTCGTCGTCAGTGCGACTGGCGGCACGGGATGGTGGACCATCGGGGAGCCGGCCACGGGAGTCGACCGCCTGGGCTCCCGTCCGAAGGGACTCCTATGCCTGCGGATGCTCGACTGCTGCCCGGCGCGCCGGTAGCCGAAGCCGTACTCGCCGATGTCACCCGGCGGGTGGCCGCCCTGCGTGCACGCGGTGTCACGCCCAGCCTCGCCACCATCCTGGTCGGCGACGACGACGCCAGCGCCGGCTACATCCGCCTCAAACAGCGACAGGCCGCCGAGTTGGGCTTCGACTCGCCGCACCGGCATCTGCCCGCCGACGCCACCCAGGACGACCTGCTCAAGGTGATCGCCGGGTTCAACGCCGACCGCCGGGTGCACGCCGTCCTGATCCAGTACCCGATCCCGGGCCACCTCGACTACGACGCCGCCCTGCAGAGCCTCGACCCGGACAAGGACGTTGACGGGATGCACCCGCTCAACATGGGTCGCCTCGCCGTCGGCCTGCCGGGACCCGTGCCGTGTACTCCGGCCGGGATCGAGGCGCTGCTGGACCATCACCGGGTCCCAATCGCCGGCCGGGAGGTGGTCATCCTCGGCCGGGGCGCCACCCTCGGCCGACCGTTGGCGATGCTGCTGGCCCAGAAACGTCCCACCGCAAACGCCGCCGTGACCGTGGTCCACACCGGAGTCGCCGACTGGCCCCGCTACACCCGGCGCGCCGAGATCCTGATCGCGGCGGCCGGCGTACCCGGCATCATCCAGCCCGAGCACGTCCGGCCCGGCTCGGTCGTGATCGGCGCCGGTGTCCGCTATGCCGGCCGTCGCCTTCTGCCGGACGTCGACGAGACCTGCGCCGAAGTGGCGTCCGCGATCACCCCACGGGTCGGTGGCGTCGGACCGACCACCGTCGCCATGCTGTTCCGCAACGCCGTGCACAGCGCCGAACGCGCGACCAGGTAGCAGCCGACCCGGCCGGCCGACCGGGCTGCTCGCCGGCTTCTGCTCCGGCGTGACGGACGTGCCTCGACCATGGCCGTGGAGCTGTGGCGGTGCTACCGGGTCGGGCGTACCTTGTCGGGGAGCGGCTCACGGCGGGCCAACCACTGCGCCGGGACCCCGCCCGGTCCGGAGCCGGTGTACGCGGCCACGATGCCGCCGACGATCGCCGCGGTCGTGTCGACGTCACCGCCGGCCTCGACACAGGCGTGGATCGCCGCCGGGTAGTCGTCGAGTCGGGTCGCGGCGACCCACAGCGCGAACGGAACGGTGTCGAAGGCCAGCACCTGCGAGCCGTTGCCCAACTCGTACGCCGCCTCGGCGACGCCGACCCCCAGCAGCTGCCTGGCCCGGACGATGCCGGACATCAGCCGGCCGTCGATTAGATGGCCCAGCACCACGTCGAGCAGCTCGGCCGGCTCGGGCCGGGACCGGGTCAGCCGGGACCAGCCGGCTTCCGCCGCCGCGACGGCGACCGCGACCGCACCCAGGATCGCCTCGGGGTGGGCGTGGGTGACCTCCGCCGACCGCCAGGCCTGCAGAGCGGCGGTACGGTTGTCGCCCGCGTGGAAGGCGCCGAGTGGGGCGACCCGCATCGCCGCACCGTTGCCCATCGACCCCTGGCCGTCGAACGCCGCACCTGCCGCGTCCCGCCAGGCGACGCCCTGCCGGATCTGGCGTAGCAGGACCACCGCGCCGGCACCGTAGCCACGGTACGCCTCGAAGTGCCCCGCGAACCGGGCCGCCAGGCGGTCCTGGTCGATACCGTCGCGCTCGCGCAGCTCGGCGACGATCGAGCAGGCCATCTCGGTGTCGTCGGTCCACGGCCATGGCCCGGCCGGTGGGTCACCATCTGGTAGCGCGGCGGAGCTGGTGCCGGGGACGAAGAACTGGGCGCCGAGGGCGTCACCGACGGAAAGGCCGTCAAGACTGTCATAGCAGAGGTCGAGCATCGTCATGTCGCAGCAGACTCTGCCAGTTGCGGCGGCCGTCGGGAAGGCCGGAGCCACTGCGGGTCACCGTCAACTTCGCAGCTGCGCGTTGAGCCGGGCGGCCTGTCGCGTGAGGTGGTCGCGTTCGGGCAGGTTGGGCGCTGACCGGGCGGCCTGCGCGTACAGCCGTGCCGCGGTCGCCGGATCCCCGTCGCGCTCGTGCAGGTGTGCCGCGACGACTCCGCGCGCCGGTCACCGCAGGTTCCTCTCCCGGACGGCGACGAGCAGCCGGTCGACGGCGGCCCGGTCAGGTTGGTCTGGTAGCGCGGTGCCGGCCGCCGCGTCGTCGAGCTCGGCCAGCAGGTCCGCCGCCCAGCGGGTGACCACCGCCCACGGCAGCTCGCCGCGCCGGACCGCGAGCAGCCGGTCCCGCAACGGTCCCACGTCGACCAGGACCTGCCCGGTGCGCAGCACATGCACACCGGCGGTCAGCAGCCGGATCATGTGCATCGCCTGCTTGTGGTTGGTCTCGCCGGTGCGTTCCCGGCGGGCCGCCACCCGGTCGAGCTGGTCGCGGGCGTAGCCACCGTACGTCTGGGCGAGTCGCGTCGACAGGAACGCCTGCCGAGCCGCCACCAGCTGCTCGCCGTCCTCGCGCAGCGTCTCGATCAGCGGGGACCAGAGCACCTCCAGGACGGTCGGGTTGCCCTGCAGCGCCAGGGTGCAGAAGCGTTCGAACTCCCAGGAGAACTGCTCCGGGGCCGGCCCGTCGAGGTGGGTGGGCGGCTTGTCCAGATGCCAGAACGAGCGGGTCGGGGCGACGTACACGCCGCGCCGGTCGTGGTCGGAGTCCGGTCCGTGCAGCTCGTACGCCCGGGATCCGACGACGACGGCGAGGACGGTGTGCCGCTCGACGAGCTCGCTCACGCCGGGCACGTTACCGCTCACCGGTGCAGCTGGTAGTAGAGATAACGGGTGGTGGCCGGGCCGGGGCGGCTGTGGCCATCGGCCCGCCAGCCACGGGCGGCGTAGAACCGCTGGGCCCGAGCGTTGCGCTCCCACGCCTCCAGCACCCCGCCGGACCGACCGGTCCGGTGCAGGTACGTGACGAATGCGTCATGCAGCAGCCCGCCGATCCCTCGACCCCAGCAGTCGGGGAGTACGTGGATCTGGTACAGCTGACCGACGTGGGCCGGGTCGACGTGACCGGCGAGGGCTGGTCCCATCGCGGCGCAGCCGACGATCCGGCCATCGAGGACGGCGGCTACGGTGAACAGCTTCGGCGAGGTGACCGCGTTCGCCCAGGCGGCACGGCGTTCGGCGTACGCCTCGGGCGACGACAGCGGCGGGTCGGCTGGGTCGAGCCCACCTGCCGCCGTGTAGTAGGCGGTGCGGGCCTGCGTGTGCACCTCGGTCAGCTGATCGACATCGGCGAGCGTGGCTTCGTGTACGTGGGCCGATGCCGGCTGCGGCTCGCCATGATCACTTGACGTTCTGCTGGGCGACACGCCGACATTCTCCCAGCAGAGCATCAAGTGATCATGGGAGTGCGGGACGCCGGCACCGTCAGGCGAGGTCATCCGGCGTCTCCTCTGGTCAGTCGGCGAAGGTGAGGCCGCGTTCGGCCAGGGCGGTGGCGAGGATGCCGACGGCCTTCGGGCCGATCCCGTGCATGGCCAGCAGGTCGTCCCGGCGGTATGTGGCAACCTGGGCGAGGGTGGTGACGCCGGCTGCGAGCAGGGCGCTGTTGGCCGGCCGTCCGATCGGCGGCAGGTCACCGATCTGGGCGGGCAGATGGCGAGTGCTCATCCGCCCACCGTAGTCCACTATCTCATTGCAGTTCGTCGAATACTGCTGCGATGAGCGTGGCCGGGTCGATGCTGGCGGGCCGGTCGCTGACCTGTCCGTCGCCCACCTCACGCCCACCGGGTGAGGAACGGCGTCTTCCAGTGCACGCCGCGTGAGTGCTCGTCGTCGGAGTCCGGCCACGGGACGACCGGCAGCTCCGGCAGGCCGAGCAGCGGCGCGACGACGTCGTTGCCTCGGCCATCCACGTGGTTGCCCAGACGAGCTGGCAGTCGAGCGCCAGCAGTCGGCGCCCGTCCGCTGGATCGAGCCGCTCCAGTAGCGGATTACCGATGGCATCAAGGTCGGCAGCGGCGACAGGCGAGGGCGAACGACCGGTCGCACGGGCGGCGAATGGGATCAGCACTCCGTCGACGTCGAGGAAGACGTACGGGCGGTCGGTGGGCATGGGCGTCGTCGGAAGGCCGACCGGACGGGTCAGCGGCTGGACACTGTGGTGAGGAACGCCGTCCAGGTGCTGGTGGGGAAGAGGAGTGCGGGGCCGTGTGGGTCCTTGGAGTCGCGGACGCCGATGGTGCCCCCGGGCAGCGTGGCCACCTCGACGCAGTCTGACCCGCTGGCGCTGCTGCGGCTGCTCTTGCGCCAGTGGGCGCGGGACAGGTCTGGTGCGGTCATCCCGCGTCTCCTCTGATCGGCCGGGTCAGTCGGGAAGCTCCTCTGCCGCCCGAGCCAGGAACCGACCGGACTCGTCCGGGTCGAGTGCCTTGGCGCACAGGTGGTCGAACACGAGTTTATATCGCGCTACCTGGGCGTCCTCCTCCAGCAGCAGAGTGTTCGCGTCGTTCTCGATGTAGACGATTGGCGGGTCGAGGATCGGGTCGGCGTAGCCAAGAATGGTGAACGGGCCGGCCATCGCGGCGTGCGCACCCGAGTTGAACGGCACGACCTGCAGCTCGATCGACGGCTGGGCGCAGGCATCGATCAGCCGGGTGAGCTGGTTACGCATCACCTTTGGGCCGCCGACGACCCGTCGGATCACCGCCTCGTCGAGGACGATCCAGAGCTTCGGCGGCACATCCCGCGACAGCAGCGACTTGCGAGCGAGCCGGGCGGCGACCCGCCGGTCGATCTCGTCCGTGTCGGCGGTGCTGCGGCCGGCGTGGATGATGGCGCGGGCGTACTCCTCGGTCTGCAACAATCCGGGCACGTACAGGCTCTGGAACGTGCTGATCGCGGTCGCTTCCGCCTCGAAGCCGACGTAGTCGTCGGGCAGCACGTCACCGTACGCGCTCCACCAGCCCTTCTGCCGGGCCTGCTTGGTGAGCGCGGTCAACGACTCGCGGTCCTCATCGGACGCCTCATAGAGCGCCAGCATCTGCTCAGTGTCCTTGAGTGTTATCCGCGAGTGTCCGTGTTCGAGCCGGATGACCTTGGTGCGGTGCCAGCCCAAGCGGCGGGCGACCTCCTCGGCCGTCAGACCGGCCGAGTCGCGGAGGCGACGTAGCTCCCGACGTAACCGGCGAGCGCGGATTGTCGGGCTCGGAACCTGTGCCACGAGAACACCTCCGGGGACATGCGGGTCTGGCAGCGGCGACGTGAGTCAGGACGAAGTATGTACGACAGATCTTCCGAACGGAAGTTTGTTGCGACGTTGTATTTCTATGGGCATAGATGCATGCTGAGGGTGGATGATGCCGTCGCCACTGCCCTTGGAGGTGTCCGTGACCGACAACCGTTCAGCATGCTGGACCGACCCGACCCTCGATCCGACCCAGCGAAACCGGGACCTGTTCGCCGTACTCGATCGGGCTGACCTGTCCGAACCGGCGCGGGCCGCTGTGGCGCACGCCCTGGGACCCGCCGCCGGCCCGGCCGGGCACGCCGAAGCGCTGGTCAACCGCTACCTCAACGAGCGCGAGCGCCGCCGGCCGGCGGCTCAGGTCAACGGCGGCGGCGACGGTCCGGGTGGGATCGGCAACCTGCCGGACTGGTTACGGTACGACCGGCGCGGTCGGTACACGCTGCACCTGACGTCCGCCGCCGCCGACTTCGACGAAGCGCGGGAGCAGGCCGTCGCGTACGCCGAAGGGCTCGCCATCCTGTGCCCGGAGCTGGGGGAGCACGCACCGCTGCTGTCCTGGGCGGAGGCGTGGAACTTCAACGAGCCCCTGTTCTGTGGCGTACGCGGCCCGGACGGTGAGGTGTGCGCGGAGGTCCGCTACCACCCGGGGTTCCACCGGGCGGCCGGGCTGGGCGGGTTGTGCTGGGGCGACCGCGACGGCGACGCCAGTGGCACCGGCGACGCTGACGGCACACTGCCGTGACCGGCACCCCGGTCACGCCGCCGTACCCGAGGGTCGCGCCGTGCCGGCACTGCTGCCGGCCGGTGTTGCGCGACAACGACGGCGTCTGGATTCACGCCGACCTGTCGTACGTCTGCCGCGACCGCTGGGGCGGGATCACCGCCACCACCGCCGCACCCGAACCGCCCGCCTGGTACACCGAACAGCGCGGGACCGTGCGGCGGTCAGAGTTGCCAGCCCGGGGTGGACCAGGCCGGTCACGTACGCGACCAGGATCACTGGCGGCAGCCTTGGATCGAGCAGACTCCCAACACGCAGATGCGATCGGTGATCCTGCTCCGGGCACGATTGTTGGTAGTGTCGGCGGCATGACCATGAGCATCTCGATCACCCTTGACGACGATCTCGGCGAGGAGCTTGTCGCCGCCGTCGCTGGTGGCAACCGGTCGGCTCTGGTCGCTCAGGCAATCCGCGAATACCTCGATCGTCGTGCCGTCGACGCCGCTGCTGCCTGGCACGCCTCCCTCACCGGCGAGGATGCTGCGGCGTTCGCGGAATTCAACGCCGCGTGGTAGCCACAGCAGGCGTGCCCGTACGGGGTGACGTGGTCGACTACACCCTTGGTAGCCGACGGATCCGAGTGCTGGTGGTGAGCGCCGACGTCTATACCCGTAGGTACCCAGTGATCGTGTTGATCCACGATCGCGCTGACGGAGACGTGCCCGGCATCCTCCTGCCGCTGCCCAACGACCTGGCCGGTGGCGGCACGATCGATCTGTCCCGGATCCGATTCGCCGACCCCGAAGCGATCGGTCACCGACATGGCCGGATCACTCCCGCGCTCGCTGCCAAAGTCGATCAGGGGTTTCGTCGCCTTCTTGGCTTGTAACGGGCGCGCTCTGGTCAGAAGCGCGGCGGGTCAGAAGCGCGGCGGGTCAGGGTAACCAGCCGGGGCGGACCAGGCCGGCCTCGTACGCGAACACGACCAGTTGGGCGCGGTCCCGGGCACCGAGCTTCACCATGTGGCCCTACCCCGATGATGGTCACCCCCATCCTCGATGGCGATCCGCCACTGCGGGTAGGCGAGGTCGACGCGGCCGATGAAGCGCCCCTGCGGATCCGCGACCTTGTGCTGCGGCACCGGTCGGGGCAGGCCGGCGTCGTGCAGCAGCAGCCGGCGGTGCAGCAGTGCGTCGACGGCAGCGACCGCGTCCGGGCGCGGCAACGTGTGTCCCAGGTCGAAGGCGGTACAGTACGACATGGAACGGGCTGCGCCGGGGAAGCAGGTCGACTCCCCAGAGGTACGCGGCACTGAGCCCGCAGGCCGGCGGCGACGGCGTGGCTACCGGAGAACGGGAGAAAACTCAGCTGGTTCGGGACACTGGCGGCGCGGGACACCGGCGTAGCCTGCCCGGCGGCCGGCCACTGCCGCTGCCCTGACCGGCCGGACGGTCACCCATCCGACACGTTGCGTCTGCCGTCCGCGTACCTTGCCCGGCAACCACCCGTGGCGGGTTCAGTTGCCTTTCGGGTGCCAGACGGTCTTGGTCTCCAGGAACGTGGTCATCCGCCGGGTGCCCGGGTCGGCGGACCAGTCGACCGGTGTGACAGCCGGCCGCAGCACCCGCTTGAGGTTGCCGGCGGCGGCCTGCTCCAACTCGACGGCCAACTGCGGATCGACCACCCCGGTCAGGTCGAGCGCGTCGACGTCCAGATGCGACGCCAACCACGGCGCTGTCTCGGTGATCCTGCCGGTCAGCACGTTGACCACCCCGGCGGGCAGGTCACTGGTGGCCAGCACCTCGGCCAGGGTGACCGCCGCCAGCGGGCGGGCCGGCGAGGCCAGCACCACCGCCGTGTTGCCGCTGACGATCACCGGGGCGACGACGCTGACCAGGCCGAGCAGCGACGGCTCGACCGGCGCGACGACCCCGACCACGCCGGTCGGCTCCGGTGTCGACAGGTTGAAGTACGGACCGGCGACCGGGTTGACGCCGCCGTACACCTGGGGGAGCTTGTCGGACCAGCCGGCGTACCAGACCCAGCGGTCGATCGCCGCGTCGACCTCGCCGGCCGGCTCGCCGAGCGCGACGAACTGCTCGCGTCGGCCCTCCAGCATCTCGGCGACCCGGTAGAGGATCTGACCCCGGTTGTACGCGGTCGCGCCCGACCAGCCCTTCACCGCCGCCCGGGCGGCGACGACGGCGTCGCGGAGGTCCTTGCGGGAGGCGAGCGCCACGTTGGAGTCCTGCACCTGGTACGTCCGTCCCGACTCGCTGCGCGGGAACTTCCCGCCGATGAACAGCTTGTACGTCTTGCGTACAGCAACCCGGGTAGTGACGCCGCCACTGTCAGACATCGAGGTACGCCTCCAGCCCGTGCCGGCCGCCTTCGCGGCCGTAGCCCGACTCCTGGTAGCCGCCGAACGGCGACGTCGGGTCGAACTTGTTGAACGTGTTCGCCCACACCACTCCGGCGCGCAGCCGGTCGGCGGCCCACAGGATTCGGGAACCCTTCTCCGACCAGATGCCGGCGGACAGCCCGTACGGTGTGTTGTTGGCCTTGGCGATGGCCTCGTCCGGGGTGCGGAAGGTCAGCACGGACAGCACCGGCCCGAAGATTTCCTCGCGGGCGATCCGGTGCGCCTGGCTGACCCCGGTGAACAGGGTCGGCGCGAACCAGAAGCCCTGCTGCGGCAGGTCGCACGGCGGCGACCAGGCCTGCGCGCCCTCGTCGGTGCCGGCGGCGGCCAGGGTACGGATCCGGTCCAGCTGGGCGGCCGAGTTGATCGCCCCGACGTCGGTGTTCTTGTCCAGCGGGTCGCCGACGCGCAGCCGGGCCATTCGCCGCTTCAACGACTCCAGTAGCGGCTCGGCGATCGACTCCTGGACCAGTAGCCGGGAACCGGCGCAGCAGACGTGGCCCTGGTTGAAGAAGATGCCGTTGACGATGCCTTCGACGGCCTGGTCGATCGGGGCGTCGTCGAAGACGATGTTGGCGGCCTTGCCGCCCAGCTCCAGGGTCAGCTTCTTGCGGCTGCCGGCGACCGCGCGGGCGATCTGCCGACCGACCTCGGTGGAGCCGGTGAAGGCGATTTTGTCGACATCCGGGTGGGCGACGACGGCCTGCCCGGTGGCGCCGGCACCGGTGACGATGTTGACCACACCCGGCGGCAGGTCGGCCTGCTGGCAGATCTCGGCGAACAGCAGCGCGGTCAGCGGGGTCGTCTCGGCCGGTTTGAGCACCACCGTGTTGCCGGCGGCCAGCGCAGGGGCGATCTTCCAGGCCAGCATCAGCAGCGGGAAGTTCCACGGGATGACCTGCCCGGCGACGCCGAGCGGGCGCGGGTCCGGGCCGAAACCGGCGTACGGCAGCTTGTCGGCCCAGCCGGCGTAGTAGAAAAAATGCGCCGACGCCAGCGGCAGGTCGACGTCACGGGACTCGCGGATCGGTTTGCCGTTGTCGAGCGACTCGAGCACGGCCAGCTCGCGGCTGCGTTCGGCGAGCGCCCGGGCGATCCGGAACAGGTACTTGGCCCGGTCGCGGCCGGGCATCGGACCCCAGACCCGCTGGTACGCGGCCCGCGCGGCGGCAACCGCCCGGTCCACGTCGCCGGGGCCGGCCTCGGCGACCTCGGCGAGGACCTCCTCGGTGGCCGGGTTGACGGTCTTGCGGGCCTCGCCGTCGGTCGGGTCGACGAACTCGCCGTCGATGAACAGGCCGTACGAGTCGCGGATGGTGACGACCGAGCGGGACTCGGGTGCCGGTGCGTAGTCGAACACGCTGATCAGTCCAGGGTGACGTAGTCGGGACCGGAGTAGACCCCGGTGTGCAGCTTCGACCGCTGCATCAGCAGGTCGTTGAGCAGGGTGGAAGCGCCGAACCGGAACAGGTCGGGGGTGAGCCACTCGTCGCCGGCGGTCTCGTTGACCAGCACCAGGTACTTGATCGCGTCCTTGGTGGTGCGGATGCCGCCGGCCGGTTTGACGCCGATCCGCCGCCCGGTAACGGCGTGGAAGTCCCGGACCGCCTCCAGCATGATCAGGGTGACGGGCAGGGTCGCGGCGACCGGCACCTTGCCGGTGGAGGTCTTGATGAAGTCGCCGCCGGCCAGCATCGCCAGCCAGGAGGCGCGGCGCACGTTGTCGTAGGTGGCCAGCTCCCCGGTCTCCAGGATGACCTTGAGGTGGGCGTCGCCGCAGGCCTGCTTGACCGCGACGATCTCGGCGTACACCTGCTCGTAGCGGCCGGCGAGGAACGCCCCCCGGTTGATCACCATGTCGATCTCGTCGGCGCCGGCGGCGACCGCCGCCCGGGTGTCGGCCAGCTTCACCTCCAGCGGCGCCTGCCCGGACGGGAAGGCGGTGGCCACGCTGGCCAGGTGCACGCCGGAGCCGGTGAGCGCCTCGGCGGCGGTCGGCACCATCGACGGGTAGACGCAGACCGCGGCGACCGGTGGGCAACCGGGGTCGGCCGGGTCGGGGCGGCGGGCCTTGGCACACAACGCGCGTACCTTGCCGGGGGTGTCGGCGCCTTCGAGGGTGGTCAGGTCGACCATCCGGATGGCCAGGTCGATCGCCCACGCCTTGGCGGTCGTCTTGATCGACCGGGTGCCGAGCGTCGCGGCCCGCTGCCGCGCCCCGACCTCGTCGACGCCGGGCAGCCCGTGCAGGAAGGCGCGTAGGGTTGCCGCGTTCCGCCCCACCTCGGCCAGATCGTGGCGCGCGGGTGCCGGGGTGCTCACCGCTGTCCTGCCCGCGAGTCCGGTCATGCCACGAGTCCTGTCATGTCCGCGAGTCTACGTCGCCAGCGAGTTCACGATCTTGGCCGTCGGCTGATCGGACGAGCAGACTTAACGGCGCTGTTGGCCTACCGTTACATCATGTTGGCCCCGGTGACCCACCGTGCCTGACGTGCGAGCAGTGCACTTCACCGACACGTACCTGCCCCGCCGCGACGGGGTGGTCACCTCGCTGCGGACTCTCGCGGCGGCGTCGGCCGCCGCCGGGCATCCCGGCCTGATCGTGGTGCCCCGGCATCCGGACCAGCCGACCGAGGCGGACGTGCTGCGGCTACGTGCGCTGCCCTGCGGAGTCGCCGACCTGCGGTTGTCGCCGTGGCTGCTGCGCGGTGCCGCCGCCACCGGCACCATCGCCGAGATCGCCGCCCACGCCCCGGACGTGGTGCACGTGCACACCCCCGGACCGGTCGGGCTGCTCGGCGTCCTCGCCGCCCGCCGGCTCGGTCTGCCGCTGGTCCAGACCTACCACACCGACCTGCACGCGTACGCCGACGCGTACCGGGTGCCGGCCCGCGCGCTCAGCGCCGGCGTCCGGCTTTACGCCCGCCGGCTCGGCGTACCCCGCCCGGCGGCGGCGCCGGCCGGCCACGCCCGTGACCACCGGCCGATGGCCAGCGGCGCGGTCGCCCGCCGCCGGGCCGCCATGGACGCCACCAACACCCTGCTGCTCGGCGGCGCCGACGCGGTGGTGGTGCCGACCCGGGCGGTGCTGGACCGGATCCACCTGCCGGTGCCCGCCGACCGGGTGCACCTGGTGCCGACCGGGGTCGCGGCCCGCCGCACCACCGCCGACGAGATCAACGCATTCCGGTACGGCCATGGCATCACGCCCAGTGACCGGGTGGTCCTCTACGTGGGTCGGATCAACCGGGAGAAGGGCATCGACCTGCTGATCACCGCGTTCGAGCGGGTGCTGGTCGGCTGCCCGACCGCCCGGCTGGTGCTGGTCGGTGCCCTGTACGAGCCGCGCTGGCTGGCCGGGCTGCTGCGCACCATCGACCCTCGGGTGGCTGCCCGGATGACCCTCACCGGCCAGCAGGGCCCAGAGGTGGTGGCTGCCGCGTACGGGGCCGCCGAGGTGTTCGCGTTTGCCTCGCAGACCGACACCCAGGCATTGGTCCTGCAGGAAGCCGGCCTGGCCGGGGTGCCGGTGGTACTGGTCGACCGGGCGTTGCACGCGCACGGCGCGCTTGCCGGCGCCGCACTGCGCACCGAGCCGCAGCCGGGTGCGCTGGCCGGCGGGGTGCTGCGGCTGCTGCTGGACCCGGACACGGCCCGCCGGCAGGCGGCCGCAGCGGCGGCCCGCTGCGCCGAACACACCCCGGCCCGCTACGCCGAGGCGATCCGTGAGGTGTATGCGTCGGCCGCCGGGCTGGCGAGTAGGTTCAACGACCGTGGACGTACTCGTCGTTGATCACCCTCTCGCCCAGTCCCGGCTGACCGCGATGCGCGACGCCCGGACCGACTCGGCGGCGTTCCGCGCCGCGCTGCACGAACTCACCACCATGCTGGTGTACGAGGCGGCCCGATCCTTCCCGGTGGAGTCCTTCCCGGTGACCACCCCGGTGGCGCCGACCGACGGGACCCGGCTGGCCAACCCGCCGCTGCTGGTGCCGGTGCTGCGCGCCGGGCTCGGGATGGCCGACTCTGCGTTGGCGCTGCTGCCGGAGTCGTCGATGGGCTTCGTCGGGCTGGCCCGTGACGAGGAGACCTACGAGCCCAGGGCCTACCTGGAGTCGCTGCCGGTCGACCTGGCCGGCATCCCGGTGCTGGTGCTCGACCCGATGCTGGCCACCGGCGGTTCGCTGGAGCACTGCTGCCGGCTGCTCGCCGACCGGGGCGCCACCGAGATCACCGTGCTGTGCGTGCTCGCCGCGCCGGCCGGAATCGACCGGCTGGACCGCTCCGGCCTGCCGTTGCGACTGGTGACCGCGTCGATCGACGAACGGCTCAACGAGAAGATGTTCATCGTGCCGGGGCTCGGTGACGCCGGTGACCGCCAGTTCGGCGGGATGCCGCGCTTCTGACGGGTACCGGTCAGCTGGCGGCGGTCCAGCTCCAGCTGGTCGCCACGCCGTCGGTGAACGGCATCACGCCGTGGAAGACGGTCGGCTGCTCGGCGAAGACCAGCGGCAGGAAGTGCCGGTCGCTGGGCCACATCGGCACCCGGCCGGCGAGGACGTCGGCCAGGTCGGTCCAGACCAGGGTGCCTTCCGGGCAGTCCGGCCGGGGCTCGCCGGACCAGGTCGGCACCCGGAACAGGAATCCGAACCAGTTCTCGCTGTGCCGGCCGAAGCCTGGCCAGGAGATGGTCCCGGCCAGCTCGACCCGCCCGCACTCCAACCCGGACTCCTCCCGGATCTCCCGGCGCATGCCGGCGATGACGTCCTCGCCCGGCTCCAGCTTGCCGCCCAACCCGTTGTAGTAGCCGTAGTGGATGTCGTCCGGCCGGGTGTCGCGGCGCAGCATCAGCACCTGACGTCCGTCGGGGGAGAGTACGTAGCCGAGGGTCGCGATGATCGCCTGCACCTGGTCACCATAGGTACCCGGTGGCCGGTCAGCCGCAGCGGTGTCCCACCAGCACCTCGGTGGCCGGGACCGGGTCGGCCGCCGACAGCGGGTCCGGCTGTGCGGGGTACCCGGTGTCGCGGTGGCGGGTCTGCTGCTGCGGCGCGGCGGCCAGCCGTAGCTGCGGACCGACCGGGAACCGGCCGACCGGCGGGCGCAGCAGGCGCTGCGCCAGTTCGGTCGCGGTGAACGGGGCGCGGGCCGCCGCGGTCTCCGCGTCGACCTCGTACGGTGACCGGGTCGGGAAGTAGCGGTTGAGGAACTCGACCCGCAGCCGGCGGGCGACGGAGTCGACCGCGTCGGTGAGTTCGGTGTCCAGCCCGAAGGCGTCGGCGTCGCGCCGGTCGAGCAGCCGGTGCAGCCGCAGCGCGGCGTCGGGGGCGGCCGGGTCGACGTGGCGCCGGCGCAGCGACCCGGGGACTGCGGTGCCCCGCAGGTACGACCAGTGTGGGTGCAGCGAGCGGATCAGTGACACGTCGTCCGGATGCCGGATCTGGTGACCGCGAATCCGGGCGACCACCTCGGGAATGCTGGTGCAGATCTCGGCCAGTGTGGAGCGGCGCACCGGCAACGGTACGCCGACCTGGACGCCCGGGTCGACGAGGCGGTCGAACTGGTCGGCGAAGACGCGCCGCGCGGCGGCCTCCGCCGGGGTGTCTCCCGAGCGGGCCAGCCGGCCGGCTCCCCGGCCCGGCCCGGGCGGCGGGCCGAGCGGCACCTTGGGGATTCCGTTGGGCTCGAAGAACGTGGTCCGGTCGACGGGCCGGCCGAGAAAGACGTTGCCGGGCAGGTAGAGGAACCGTTCCGCCAGGCCGTCGATCTCGTGCACTGCGGATTCGACGGCGTACGGGTTGAAGGTGGGCAGCACGGCGTGGCCACCGAGCAGGTCGCGATGGTCGACGACGGTCAACTGCGGATCGTTGACGTCGAGCCAGCCCGGCACCTGGTCTGCGGTGATCAGGAAGATCCGCCGGATCCAGGGCGCGTGCAGGTGCACCGAGCGGAGCAGGTGGCGCAGTTCCTCGGTGCCGTCCCAGCCGATCCATTCGTTGCCGGCGGGGTCCGCCGGGCCGGCACCGTGGCGGTGGCGGTGCCGGTCGGCGCGCCGGGCGGCCGGCACCGGACCGGCGGTGCGGGCCATGGCCCGCTGCCGGCGGGAGCGCCACCGCGGGTCGGTCGGGTCGGTCCAGCAGCAGACCAGGTCGACTGGGAAGTCGGGCCAGGTCGCCGGCCGACGGGTGAACGGGGTACGGGTCACGTGCCGGGCGATCCGGTCCTCCGGCGCGAAGCAGCAGGCCTCGGCCTCGGTCAGCCGTACCGGGGCCGACCGGGCCGGGACGATGGCGGTGACGTCGTTGCTGCGGGGCGCGTGCAGCCGGTCACCGTCGACCGCCCAGAACTCGATCTCGCAGGCGGCCTGCCCGCCGTACGTCAGCTGACCGTTGACGCCGGTCACCGGCTGGAAGACCCGGATCACCGGGGTCCGGCGCAGCCGCCAGTCGGGCCGGGCCGGCAGTCGCCGGTACCGGTGTCCGGCACGTGCCACGGCCAGGCCGTCGACGCGGCCGAGGGCCCGCAGCGCGGCGGTACGCTCGCCGGCCGGCACCCCGACCCGGCTGCTGAACCCGGACGCGGTCGGGATGACGAAGTGGTCCACCCCGGCCCGGGCCAGTGCGTCGGTGACGAGGTGCAGGTTGCGCCGGTGGGCGTTGAGCGGGCTGATCGTGTCGTCGTCGTCGACGACGACGACGGCCATGACGGGGCGTCCGTCCAGCACGGACCATCGCCGGGGGAGACCGGCGGCGGTCGGGCGGGCCGGCCGCAGACGTCGGCCCAGCCAGCATCGGGCGGCCTGGCCGGGCCGACGGGTCAGGCGGAACAGGGCAGTCTGCCGGTGGAAGGGGAGCAGCGCGTACCGCCGGTGCGTCGCGGCGGTCAGGTAGGCGAAGCAGCGGCTAGCCAGCATAACCAGCTAAACGATCAGCAATATGAATTGGTCGCGCCTAACGGGTGAAACGGACATCATTTGATGTTCAGGGCGGCCGATGTCTCTGCCCGCAGCTGTGCCAACGCCCGATCGGCCCGTTCGCGGGCCGCAGCCGGATCGCTGCCCGGCACCGGCTGGACCACCTCCAGGTACGCCTTCAGCTTCGGCTCCGTCCCGGAAGGACGGACCACGACCCGGGCAGTGCCGGTACGCAGGATCACCACGTCGGCGTCGGGCAGCAGATCCTGCGCCGCGGTGACCGGCTCGCCGAGCAGCGTCGTCGGCAGGTTCGCCCGCAGGTACGCCATCGCGGTGGCGATCTCACTCAGCTCGTCGACCCGCACGGCGAGCTGGTCGGTCTGGTACACCCCGAACTCACAGGCCAGTTCGTCGAGCCGGTCGGCCAGACCCCGACCGGCCGCCTTGAGCTCGGCGGCCAGCTCGGCGAGGAGCAGCGCGGCGGTGATGCCGTCCTTGTCGCGTACCTGGTCGGGTGCCACGCAGTAGCCGAGTGCCTCCTCGTAGCCGTAGACCAGCGGCACCTCGGGGGTGTCCGCGAGGTCGCTGCCGGCCCGGACGATCCACTTGAAGCCGGTGAGGGTCTCGGCGTACGGCTCGCCGCGCGCCGCGCACAGCGCGCCGAGCAGCGACGACGAGACGATGGTGGTGGCGTAGCGGCCGTGCCGGCCGCGCCGGATCAGCTGGTCGGCGAGCAGCACTCCCAGCTCGTCGCCGCGCAGCATCCGCCATCCGTCGTCGCCGTGTGGCACCGCGACGGCACACCGGTCGGCGTCCGGGTCGTTGGCGATCGCCAGGTCGGCTCCGTGTGCCCGGGCCAGCGCGACGACCCGGTCCATCGCGCCCGGCTCCTCCGGGTTGGGAAACGCCACGGTCGGGAACTGCGGATCCGGCTCGGCCTGCTCGGCGACGACCAGCGGTGCCGGGAATCCGGCACCGGTGAAGGCCTCCCGCAGCACCGCGCCGCCGACGCCGTGCAGCGGCGTGTACGCCACGGTCAGCGCCCGGGGGGTCGCCCGGTCCACCACCGCCACGGCACTCCGCAGGTAGCCGGCGACGATCTCGTCGTCCAGCGTCTTGCCGGGGCCGCCGAGCGGCACGTCGACCAGTTTTCCGACCGCCCGGATCGCCGCCTCGATCTGCTGGTCGGCTGGCGGCGCGATCTGCGCGCCGGCACCGGCCGGTCCGCCGAGCTGGGCACCGAGGTAGACCTTGTAGCCGTTGTCCTGCGGCGGGTTGTGGCTGGCGGTGACCATCACTGCCGCCACCGCGTCGAGCGCGCGGACCGCGTAGGCCAGCACCGGGGTGGGCAGCGGGCGGGGCAGCAGGTAGGCGTCCCGCCCGGCGCCGGTGACCACCTCGGCGGTGCGGACCGCGAAGGCCCGTGACCCGTGCCGGGCGTCGTAGCCGATCACCACCGGTCCGGAGCCGCCCTGCTCGGCCAACCAGCTCACCAGCCCGGCGGCGGCCCTGGTGACGACCTGCAGGTTCATGCCGTTCGGGCCGGCCCGCAGCGGGCCGCGCAGCCCGGCGGTGCCGAACGTCAACGGCCCGGCGAACCGGTCGGCCAGCTCGACCGCGCTGCCCGGCAGTTGGTCCAGCAGGCTCTGCAGTTCGGCGTGGGCGGCCGGGTCCGGCTCGTCGCCGAGCCAGGCCGCCACCCGCGTACGCAGAGTCTGGAGACCAGGACCGTCGTAGTTGGATGAGCTGCCGTCTATTGGCGAGGTTGCGGGCTGTGACATGAACCACTTCCGAGTTAGTGTATCCGTCTTGACGCTTTGAGTAGCTGTCGATAATGTCGCATATTAATGTAAGTCAATCTTTGGCCGTGCTGTCTCGTTTTCGTGATGGCACTTCCTCACCTGGTGTCGCCAGCGGGATCATCTTAGTGGGGAGTTTTGTCATGTCTCGAAGAGTTGCAGGTTTCAGGGCTTCCCGGATGCTGAGTAATGCGGGATCGATCGCGGGGCTTGCCTCAGTGGGCCTTCTTCTCACATCAGTCCTAGCTGTTCCTGCCTCTGCTGGTCAGGGTGCTGAGGTGGGGAAGCGTTCCTCCTCAACTTCTGCGGCATTGGCTACTTCCTGCGACACTACGAGTGGAACGCTGAATGGGGTTCCGTTCTATGCGAGTTGGTGTTGGATGACCGTGTCGGGCGACTATGGCTTCCAGCGTGCCCTTGCGAACTGCCGTTACCCAGGTGGCGGTGGTATCCCGGCATACAACTACCAAGCTCTGGGGCAGATCGTCTTTTACAGTTCGACCTCGTCGCCGACGTCAGGCGCCTACTGCTCGCAGAACTCTGGAGACTACCTGGTGAGTGGCCAGGTGGAGATCTTGTAGATTGCGCTGCCCGAGGACCGGTACGCCCTGGAGAAGGGGTGCCGGTCCTCGGGCAGGAGGTCCATACTTCAACTGCTCGTCAAAGAGAAAGTTCGTACCATTTCGTCGAAGATCGGCTTACTCTCCTCGAATCGGGCGTCTGGGGTCGTCAGGAAGAACGAGTACGCCTTTCCGTTGGCGACCACGGCGTGCCAGATGCCGTGCCGTTGTTCCTGTCCTTCGCCGCAGGTGTACTCCAGTTCAGCTGATGGCTGGTCTGCGATCTTGGACTCGTCCAGTCTGATTTCCTGATACGGCTCATCGCAACTGCCGCGATTATTCGACAACCGGTCGCCTGCGGCTCTGAGGAAGGACAGCGGCTGAGTGGAGGGACCTGCGTTCTCGACAAGGAGTCGAACGCGACGCCCACTTTCCTCTGGGTCGGTGTAATCGACCCAGACCCCAGCTTCTGTCCTGGCCCAGCCGTCGGGTACCTCAACCGAAATGCCGCGCTCAACGTAGGTCTGCGTCTCGAATGATGGGCCTGGCGGTTCAGTGCTGACAGGCGCAACGATGGACGGGGTCTGTGACGCGTCGTCGTCGCCACTAAACAGCGTCACGGACAGCAGCAGGATCAGCAGCGTGGCACCGGCCGCCGCGCCGATCTGCACCTTCCGGTCCCAGCTCTTCACCTTCTCGACGGCGCTGCCGGTGCCCTGCCGGAGCCCGGCGATCGCCTTGTCCAGCATCGCCCCGGCGGTGGTGGCACCTCCCGGTGCCGGCCGACCGGCCGGCGGTTGGTCCCAGCTCTGCTGTCCGTCGCCCCAGCTCGGTGCCGGCATCGCCCCGGTCGGGCTGAGCAGCGCACCGCCCTGGCCGCCCTGCTGGCCCTGGCCACCTTGCGGGCCGTGACCGCTCTGCGGGCCGTGGCCGTGCCGACCCGGCTGCTGCCCACGCGGACCGGGTACGCCAGCCTGACTGATCGGTATCGCGGCGGTCGCTCCGGCCGCCGGCGAGGTCGGGTTGGCGTTGTCCAGCCCGGCGGCGGACCACTGCGCCGCGCTCGGCATCTGCCGACCGGCCTTGCGCAGCTCGGCGAGGCGGTCGGTGAGCGACTCGTCCGGGCCGATCATCGCCCGGCCGCCGATCTTGCCACTCGGCTGGGGCTGCGCCGGCGGTGCTGGTCGGGCCTGCTGCTGCCAGCTGGGCGGTCGCTGCACCGAGACCACCGCGTACGGGTCGGTGACCAGGTTGGCCGGGGCCTTGCTGGCCAACGGCCCGGCGAGCAGTTCGCGCAGCATGCTCCGGGCGGTCGGTACGTCGAAGCGTCGCGCCGGGTCCTTCTCCAGCAGGCCGAAGAGCACCTCGGTGAGCGGGCCGGAGCGCACCGGGGCGGCGGGCGGGTCCTCGACAACGGCGTGCATGGTCTCGATTGGGTCGCCCTTGTCGAAGGGCGGGCGCCCCTCGACGGCGGTGTAGAGCGTGACGCCGAGGGAGAACAGATCACTCGGCGGCCCGAAGTCCTGGCCCATGGCCCGCTCCGGGGAGATGAAGTGCGGCGAGCCGAGCACCATCCCGGGCGTGGTGAGCTGGACGTCGGTGGGCATCCGGGCGACACCGAAGTCGGTGAGTACGCAGCGACCGTCGGTGCAGATTAGCACGTTGGCCGGCTTGACGTCGCGGTGCAGGACGCCGATGGCGTGGGCGACCTCCAACGCGCCGAGCAGCGCGATGCCGATCTTGGCGACCGCGCGCTGGGCGACCGGGCCGTCCTCGATGACCATGTCGGCGAGGCTGCGGGCGTCCAGCAGCTCCATCACGATCCACGGGCGGCCACCCTCGGTGACCACGTCGTAGACCTGGACCACGGCCGGGTGCTGCAGTGCGGCCGCCGCGCGGGCCTCCCGCAGGGTGCGTTCGTACATCGCGTCGCGGTCGCTGGGGGCCAGCCCCGGGGGGAGGACGACCTCCTTGACCGCCACGTCGCGTCGGAGCAGGGTGTCGGTGGCGCGCCAGACGGTGCCCATGCCACCGTGCCCGACCGCGGCACGCAGCGAGTACCGGCCACCGATGGTGGCGCCGGGTGCCGCTCGTGCGCTGGTAGAGCTGACTGGTCCGCCACTCCACGTCGGAATCTGAGTCACAGGAAATGCCGCCGAGAGAAATTGAGGGGCCGGGGAACCAACCCCTCTATCTTGCTGGGTCGCTCGGCGGAACGAAAGCTACGCGCCGAGGTTGGTGAGAAGTCCACTCTGTGTCGTTGTGTGGTAGCCCAATGTACACCGGATCGGACTCTAGGTGCGCAACCCGTCACGGTGTCGTTATCAGATGGCACGCCCGGACTGGGGGGTGTCGCGACAGTCAGATATCTGTCAGTTTTTGGCCGAACCGGCAGCCGGGTCGCTACGTGGCTCGTTACTCGGCGTAGGAGGTGTGGGACCCATGGCTGCCTACGATGGTGACATTCGGGGCGGACCGCAGCGGTCCGATCGCCTCTACCAGGCATTCCATGACAATACGCGATGCGGCCACTACCCGAATGACGTTGCGCAGCGTTACCGTCCCCGGTCTAGGCTGTCGGAGTCCCATCCCATCCACAGTGATCGAGAATCTGACGTGACGAGTGCGTTGACGTTGCCCACCGGCAGCGAGATGGCGTCGTCCTGGCCCGATCCACTGCCAGGTGCCCAACCCCTGCCGGCCGGGCTGGACCAGTTGCTCGATGCCCGCGGGCGGCAGTTGACCGCGATCCGGCGGCACCTGCACGCCCACCCGGAGCTGTCCGGCCACGAGTTCGAGACGGCCGCGTTCATCGCCAACCAGCTCACCAGGATGGGGCTCACCGCCCGGCTGCTGCCCAAGGGCAACGGCGTCATCTGCGACATCGACGCCGGCCCCGCCGACGGCCCGGTGGTCGCGCTGCGCGCCGACATCGACGCGCTGCCGCTGGCCGACGTCAAGGACGTGCCGTACCGGTCGACCGTGCCGGGCGTCTGCCACGCCTGCGGGCACGACGTGCACACGACCGTACTGCTCGGCGTGGCGATGCTGCTCGCGCAGCTCGCCGACCGCGGCGAACTGCGCCAGCGGGTCCGGCTGATCTTCCAACCGGCGGAGGAGATCCTGCCCTGCGGCTCGCTGGAGGTCGTCGCGGCCGGCGGGCTCGAGGACGTCACCCAGATCTTCGCGCTGCACTGCGACCCGAACCTGCCGGTCGGCCGGGTCGGGCTGCGGGTCGGCCCGATCACCGCAGCGGCGGACAACATCAGCGTGCGGCTGTCCGGTCCGGGCGGTCACACCGCCCGCCCGCACCTGACCGTCGACCTGGTCAACGCCCTCGGCCGGCTGGTCACCGAGGTGCCCGCGCTGGTCAACCGGCGGGTGCCGGCCAACGCCGGCCTGCTGCTGGTCTTCGGTCAGGCGTCCGCCGGCACCCAGTACAACGTGATCCCCAACGAGGCCAGCGCCGCCGGCACCTTGCGGGTGCTAGACCGGCCGACCTGGGACGCCGCACCGGACATCGTCACCCAGATCATCCGGGAAGTGGTCGCCCCGACCGGCGCGACGGTCGACATCGAGTACCTGCGTGGTCGACCACCGGTGATCAACGATGCCGCCGCGATCGGCGCGCTCACCGCCGCCACCGCAGCGGCCCTCGGCCCCGCCGCCGTCGCCGACACCCCGCAGAGCATGGGTGGCGAGGACTTCTCCTGGTACCTGGAGTACGTGCCGGGTGCCCTGGCCCGCCTCGGAGTCGGCCGCGCCGAGGCCGGCAGTGACCTTCACCGCGCCTCGTTCGACGTGGACGAGCGGGCGATCGCGGTCGGCGTCCGCCTGCTCGTCCACACCGTGCTGCAGCTGGCCGAGGCCGACTGACCGGCGGATCAGCCGGCCGTCGCGTCGCCGGCGACCCGGTCGTCGTCCGTGCGGTCGCCTTCCGTACCGCCGTGGTCACCTCGCGGTGCCGGCACCGGTGCGCCGCCAGCGGGTGCGGTGGCGGCCGGAACCGGCCGGGACCGGCCCCGCGACGTCCGCACCAGCCAGAACACCCCCAACGCGGGTACGCCGAGAGCGATCAGCCATGGCAACAGCGCGCCGAGCACGGTGACCAGTACCTGCATGGATCCGACGAACGCCCGCCAACCGGCCCCCAATCCGGTCAGGAAACCCAGCTCCGACTCGTCGTCGACCGGTGGCGTCGCGTCCGGACCGACCAGCTCGATGGTGATCCGGGACAGCGTCACCAGGTCGTCCAGGCCACGTTTGCGGGCCTCCAACGACGCCAGGTCCGCCTCCCGTCTGGCCAGCTCCGACTCCAGCATCACCAGATCGGCCAGGGTCTCCGCCTCGGCCAGCAGGGCCCGGCCGCTGCGCACCCGGGCCTGCTGGGTGGTGATCCGGGCGTCCAGGTCCAGCACCTCCTCGGTGACGTCCTGGGTGCTCAACTCCCGGCTGACCTCCTCGCCGAGGCTCGACAGCCGGTCGACGACCCGGTCGAACTGCTCCGCCGGCACCCGTAGCTCCAGCGTGGCCCGGCCGTACGACTCGTACTCGGAGCGTTGGTCTCGCCCGACGAACCCGCCGACCGAGGTCGCGATCGTCGCCGCCTCGCCGGCCTTCGCCGGCACATCGGTCACCCGTACGGTGATCGACCCGGAGTAGATGATCGACCGGTTGCCCACCGCCAGGTCGACCGGTGAGGTCCCGTCCGGCCGGTCGGCCTGGCCGCCCCGCTCACCGCCGCCGGCAGTGTCCGCACCGGCAGCCTCCTCGCCTCCCGCGTCGTCCCCGCCGGTCAGTCCGCCGTCGCCCGGCGCGCCACCCGCCGGGGCCGGTTCGGCCCGTTGCGGCATGTCGGCGGAGCTGCTGACACCGGAGTCCTCCGACCCTGAGCAGCCGGTCAGGATCAGCAGGGCGAGCAGGGCCGCCGTGCCGGTCGCCGCGCCGCGCCGGCCACCGGTGCGCCACCGGCCTCGTCTTGCGTTGTTCACAGTCAAGGGGTGCTCCTCGGAATCGTCATACGCGTTCACCAGGTGTCGTTCAGACGCGCGGCGCGAGCCGGCCGGTTCCGGCAGACTGCGAGGCGGCAGATCACGATTCGGCTCACAGGGGGTCACGGTGCGACTGACCAAGTTCGGGCATTCCTGCGTACGGGTGGAACACGACGGCGCGGTGCTGGTGATCGACCCGGGCGCGTTCAGCGAGCCGGCCGCGCTCGACGGCGTCGACGCGGTTCTCGTCACCCACGAGCACTTCGACCACCTCGACGTCGGCCAGCTGACCGACGCGCTCGCCCGACGACCCTCGGTGACCATCCACACTCATCCCTCAGTGGTGTCCAAGCTGGGTGAGCTCGGCGAGGTGGCGACCGCCGTCGAGTCCGGGGAGCGCTTCGAGGCCGCCGGCATCCCGGTCCGGGCGTACGGGGGATGGCATGCCGAGATCCACCCCGACCTGCCCCGGGTGCCCAACCTCGGCTTCCTGATCGCCGACTCGGTCTACCACCCGGGCGACTCGTTCGACGTGCCGTCCGACGCCGAGGTGGACATCCTGTTCGTGCCGGTCTCCGCGCCCTGGCTGAAGCTCTCCGAGGCGGTCGGGTTCGTCCGGGCGGTGGCCCCGCGCCGGGCGCTCGCCCTGCACGACGGGCTGCTCAACGACGCCGGGCACAAGGTCACCGACGGCAACATGACCAAGCTGGCCGGCTGCGACTACGCCCGGCTGCCGGCCGGCACCTCGGTACGCTGAGCCGGGCCGCCGTGACCGGCAGCGCAGTGCCCGCCGAGGTGGTGCGACGGCTGTACGCGGTACCGCCCGCGCGGTTCGTCGCGGCCCGTGCCGAGGCCGTCTCGACCGCCCGGGGCAGCGACCCGGACACCGCCCGGGCCATCGGCAAGCTCCGAAAACCGACGGTGGCCGCCTGGCTGGTCAACCTGCTCGCGCTGCGCCGAGCCGACCTGCTCGACGGTCTGGTGGAGCTGTCCGGGCAGTTGCGCGCCGCCCAGCGGGAGCTGCGGGGTGCTGCCCTGCGGGAGCTGTCGACCCGGCGGCGGGCGCTGGTCGACGGGCTGGTGGCCGAGTGTCGGGAGCTGGCCGTCGCGGAGGACCCGGCGGTGGCGTCGACGAAGCTGCCGTTGGGCGAGGTCGAGGCGACCCTGTCCGCCGCCCTCGCCGACGAGGAGATCGCCGCCCAGGTGCGGTCCGGCCGGCTGGTCCGCGCGGTCGACTACGCCGGTTTCGGCGAGGTCCCGCGGCCCCGGTTGCGGCTGGTCGGCCCGGACGACGAGGTGGCCGCCGCCGATCAGCCGCCCCGGGCGGCCGAGCCCGCGCGGGCGGGGGAGTCTTCGCGGGCGGCGGACTCTTCGCAGGCGGCGCAGCGGGAGCGCGAGCGGGCGGCGGACAAGGCCGCTCGGGCGCTGGCCGCCCGCCGGCAGCGGTTGGTCGACGAGCTGGACCGAGCCGAGGCCGGCCAGCGGGCCGCCCGCTCCGAACTCGACCGGGCCGTCGCCGCCGAGCAGGCCGCGGCCGACGCCGTCGCCGAGGCGCAGCGTCAACTGGCCGAATGGGAACGGCGACGCTCAGCAGCCGAGCGGGAGCATGCCCGTCGTAAGGTGGCGCGCAAGACTGCGGAACGGGCAGCCGTTGCCGCCCGACGGTACGCCGGCGACGTGGCAGCCGCGCTGGAGGACCTGCCCGGGCCGCAGACCGACCGCTGACCGGAAAGTCGGTGGCGGCGACCGGCCGGGCGGGTGGGCGAAAGGCGATGACGCGGTGAATCCCGATCAGGCGGCCAGCGCGTGCCGGCGCAGCCTGCACGAGTTGAGTACGGCCTACCAGGAGTGTCCGCGCACGTTGAGCCGGGCGCGCCAACTGGGGCTCAGCGGCTGGGCGTTCCACATCGCCGGCCGGGCCGGGGTGCTCGGCGGCGTACCGGCCGAAACGGTCGCGGCCGTGCTCGGGTTCATCGCCGCCGACGCGGTGGCCGACGGCTGGCAGGCCGCCAGCGCGGTGATAGACCCGACCGAGGTGGCGGCGGTGAGCATGGCCGAATGCTGCCGGTGGGGTGTCGAGCTGCTTGGCGACTGCCCGCAGGTGGACCGGCTGGTCGAGCTGGCCGAGGCGGTGGTGGGGGCGGCGGACGCAACCGCGATGCCGCTGTTCGCCGCCTGGCGGGCGATGCCCCGGCCGGACGACACGGCCGGGGCGCGGGCCGCCGTCGCGGTGCGACTGCTCGCCGAGCACCGCTCCGGGGCACACCTGATGGCGGTACGGGTGGCCGGGCTGACGCCGGTGGAGGCGCTGCTGGGCGGCCCGGACGGGACGAAGGCCGCGGTCGCGGCCGGGTGGTCGCCGCCGTGGCCGCCGGTCGGCCCGCTGATCCGCCGCCGGTTGTGGGCGGACCGGGTTACCAACCGGATCACCGGTCAGGCGTTCGCCGCGCTGGGTGCGGAGCACCGGCGGGAACTCGTCGAGTTGCTGCACGCTGCGCTGTCCCACGTACGGCCGGCGACCGGTCGGCCGGTGGAAGGCAGGTCAGGCGGTGGCGGTACGGGTGGGTCGCTTCCGTAGCTCGGCGACGTAGTCGTCCGGCGCGCCAGCCTTCTCGGCGGCATTGGCGATCTCCGACAGGTACCAGGCGGTGGGCAACCCGCCCTCGTACCCGTCGAAGACGTAGACCCAGGCGGTGACCGCCCCGTCCAGGGTGACAGCCCGGACGGTCAGCCGCCGGTAGGTGCCGGACAACGCGCCCTCGACCTCGTCGAGCTGCGCGGCGTCCCACGGATGTACGTCGTAGAGTGCGACGAAGACCCGGTCGCCCGGTGACTCCACGATGGTGGTGACCGCTCCCTCCCAGCCGATCACCCCCTCACCGGCGAAGGTGAGCCGCCAGCCTTCCAGCCAGCCGGTGCCCACCATCGGCGAATGCGGACAGTAAGCACGCATCCGGGCAGGGTCGAGGTTTGAGCCATACGCGGCGTAGTGACGCACGGCGATGACGATAGCCCGGCAGAGGGGTGGGGGAGAATACGAGTGAGCGTGTCGCGTGTCGGGCAACCGGTCGGCGGCCGTGGCCAGCCGGGTGGTTCATCAGCATAAGTTCAAGTTTGGGGAGAGAGTCGTTTTGAAGCGGATAGTGATAATCGGCGGTGGCCCGGCCGGCTACGAGGCGGCGTTGGTCGCGGCGCAGCTGCGGGCCGACGTCACGGTGGTCGAGGCGGACGGGGCCGGCGGCGCCTGCGTACTGTCCGACTGTGTCCCATCCAAGACCTTCATCGCCAGCTCAGAGGTGGTCACCGGGTACCGGGACACCGAGGAGTTCGGCATCGACTCCGACGGGCTGGAGGCGGTCACCGTCGACGCGACCGCAGTGCACGCCCGAGTCAAGCGGCTCGCGCTGGCCCAGTCGGCCGACGTGCACAGCAAACTCGTCAAAGCTGGTGTGACTTTCGTCGCGGGGCGGGCCCGACTCGGTGAGGACACGCTCGGTCACACCCACCGGGTGCTCGTCAGCCCCGACAACGGTGACGCTGAGTACCCGATTGAGGCGTCGACCGTACTTGTCGCCACCGGTGCCACGCCCCGGCAGCTGCCCACCGCCGTGCCCGACGGCGAACGCATCCTGACCTGGCGCCAGGTGTACGACCTGCCGGCGCTGCCGGAACACCTGGTGGTGGTCGGCTCCGGCGTGACCGGTGCCGAGTTCGCCAGCGCGTACCTGGCGATGGGGGTGCCGGTGACCCTCGTCTCCAGCCGGGACCGGGTGATGCCGCACGAGGACGCCGACGCGGCGATGGCGATCGAGCAGGTGTTCCGGGCCCGGGGCATGACGATTCTGAACAACTCGCGTGCCGACGCCGTCACCCGGGTCGGCGACGGCGTCGAGGTGCGGCTCAGCGACGGCCGTACGGTGACCGCCTCGCACGCGTTGATCGCGGTCGGCTCGGTGCCGAACACGGCGGACCTGGGGCTCGCCGAGTACGGGGTGACCGTCGCGGACAGTGGGCACGTGCCGGTGGACCGGGTGTCGCGTACCAATGTGCCGGGCATCTACGCGGCCGGCGACTGCACCGGCGTGCTGCCGCTGGCCAGCGTCGCGGCGATGCAGGGCCGGATCGCGATGTGGCACGCGCTCGGCGAGGCGGTGGTGCCGCTGCGGCTGCGTACCGTCGCGGCGAACGTCTTCACCGATCCGGAGCTGGCCACCGTCGGGGTGTCCCAGGACGAGGTGGACGACGGGCGGGTACAGGCCCGGCAGGTGATGCTGCCGCTGGCCGGCAACGCCCGGGCGAAGATGGCCGACCTGCGGGACGGCTTCGTCAAGCTGTTCTGCCGGCCAGCCAGCGGGCAGATCATCGGCGGGGTGGTGGTGGCTCCCAGGGCCAGCGAGTTGATCATGCCGATCACCGTCGCGGTCGAGAACCACATGACGGTGAGCCAGCTGGCGCACACAATCACAATTTATCCCTCGTTGTCCGGATCAATCGCTGAAGCCGCACGTCAGCTCATGTGGCATGACGAAGAGTGATTGACTAGGAACTTTCGGGGGCGGCGCGGATCGGCCAGGAAGGCGTACGGTTGACACGGCAACATCTGCTACCTCCGGATCCCGTTCCCGGCGGTCGCGGACTACGCCCGGGCTGCCGGCAGGTCCCGTGCCGGCAGCCCGCCCCCTGCCTCGCGGCGCTGGCCGAACCGGCGAGGGCGAGCCTGCGTCGCGTGGCCATGCGCCGAGGGAACCCACATTGTTGTCTCGGGCCCGTTTTGACGACAATGACGGTTCCCTCGACGGCCCGAATCAACTGGCGAGCACGCAGACGAGACGGTGGGGCCGGTGTGCAGGCCGACCCCTGCCGAGCAGCGTAGCCGTGGTGGCCGGTCCGGCGTACCGTCGCGATGAGGGCGCTGGCCGGTGCAGTGGCCAGCCGACAACCCTCGTGCGGGAGGGCGACGATGAACATCGGGGAGGCTCTGGCTCGGAAGCGTCGACGGGCTGGATTCACTCAGGAAGGCCTCGCGGAACGAAGCGGCGTCAGCACCTCCGTGATTCGCAAGCTGGAACGCGGCGACCGGGACTCCGCCTCGCTTCCGACCCTGCGCCGCCTCGCCGCCGCACTCGGTGTGACCACAGTCGACCTGTTCCACCCCGGACCGGTCCAGATGCAACCGCCGACCGACGACCGTGACGAGCTCTACCAGATCCGCCGAATGTTGCAGCCAGCCAGAACTGCCACCGGTGACCTGGTTGCCCTGGCAGACGATGCTCCGCCGAGCCTCGACGATGTCGTTGATTCCGTGCGCGAGATCAACGGCATGTTCCGGGACAGCGACTACGCCGGTGCCGTAGCGGCACTTCCCATGGCCATCAGTCATGCCCGCACTGGTGTGGCCGAGGCTGACGAACAGCAGAAGCACAGCATGTGGGGTCAGCTTGCGCAGGTCTACCAGACCGGCGCTCTGGTGCTGACCCAGCTGCGGAAGGACGATCTCGCCTATCACGCGCTCGGGCTGGCGATGGACGCTGGCCGCCGCGCTGGCGACGATGTCCTGACGGCCTCCGTCGTGTGCAGCGAGGGGTGGCTACTGACCCGCCAGGCTCGGTTCGACGACGCCGAACGCGCCGCGCTCGACACTGCGGAACAGATCGAACCGAGTCTGACGAAGTCACCGGCGAGCCAGGTCGCGGTGTGGGGGTGGCTGAACCTCGGTGCGGCGGCTGCCGCCACCCGCAACAACCGGATGGATGTGGCCGCAGACGCCCTTCGCCGTGCGCACGCGGCCGCGCACGTCGCCGCTGGTTACATCTCGCCGCACGTCGCGCACTGGACCACGTTCGCGCCGGCGGTTGTGGCCATGCGTGAGGTCGAGCTGGCGATGGTGACCGGGGACGCCGGCCGCGCGACCCGGGTTGCGCGCACCGTTCCACCCGGTGCGCGGCCGGCCGTGACGTATCAGCGGTTCCGCTTGGACGTCGCCGCTGCCGCGATCGATCGCCGTCACCGGGACGAGGCTTTGGCGATTCTCCTGCAACTGCGTGAAGCGGCGCCGGAGTGGCTGCGCTATCAGCGGTACGCCCATCGCCTGACTGATCGTCTGCTGCATGCCAACTCCAGAACTGTGCCGCGCAAACTGCGCGACCTAGCGGACTTCCTGGACATCACCTGACCAGGACCGCTGCCCCGTAGCGGGTCAGTTCACGTTTGAGCGTCCGTCGAATTGTCCCTTCCTGTACATGTCGCTACTGGTCGTGCGGTGACAGTGTGTGTGCGGAGCGCATCCATGCGTGGTCCGAGAGGTAGGTGGGGCCGGTCCGCGCAGCGCCCGTACGGCCCGGTCCTGCCCGGTACCCCGCGTGTGCCCTCGCGCGGGATCCGCGGGGCCGGGCCACCCAGATCGGCGGCGGTCCGGCCGGGTTCCCCCGTGCCCGCCGGGCCGCCGCCCCCGCTGACAGAGGAGCGCGAAGATGATCGGCAAGTGGTTTCTCCGGGTCGACGCCGTGGTCGACGTCGTCCGTCCGGTGCCCGGCCGTCGCCGGTACGCCGACCAGCCGACCCGGCCCGGGACCGGTCGGCCGGCGACCCGTACCGACCGGGCCGACCGGCGGGGCGGCAACGGCGGCCGGTACTACCTGTTGTGACCGGCCGACCCGGGCCGGTGCACACCCCGCAGCGCCCGTCCTGGACGTGCGCGGTCTGCCCGGTGGACACCCCGTGGCCATGCCCGCCGGCCCGCGTTCAGCTGGCCGAGGCGTACGCCAGTGAGCCACTCGCGTTGTCGGTCGACATCGGTGGGATGCTGCCGCTCGCCGCCGCCGAGGCGGGTATCACCGATCCGCGCGAACTGTACGAGCGGTTCGTGGCATGGACCTGGATTGACTCGGCGAGGGCCGGTCGGTGACCGCGATGGACGACGGGCCGGTCACCGACCGGGACCTCGACGAGGCGGCGGCGAGCGCGGTGCAGGCCCACGACGCCGGCCGCCGCTGCCACACCGGCTGCCCCGGCACCACCGACTGCCGGCAGTTGTCGTGGGCGCGTACCCGCCGGGCCGCTGCCGAGTACCGCCACACCCATGGTGCTTTTCAAGGCTGATGCCACAGGTGCATCTTGATGCACCTGTGGCATCAAGGTCAGTCGGACACCCCGACCAGACGAGGCAACGCTGTGTAACTCGTTGGTTCCCGGAGCCAGCTGCGGGCACCGGAATCGCGAGGGACCGGCGGCCCGTTCCCTCACCGGGCGTCCGGTCGCGTTACTCGTACGCAACGAGCAACGCGTACCGTGCGGGAACCGTGAAGATGCAGGCGGCCGCGCTCCGTGGTGCGATGCAGGCAGGTGTGATAACCATCGGGGACAGGGAGCAGACCGCAGTCGTCGGATGAAGGGCGGGGCTGGCCGATGGCCGATCTGTTCGAGGACTACCACCTCGGCCCCGGCTGGGACGAGATGTTCGGCGAGCCGGGCATGCCGCGGCAGACCTACGAGGCCCTGCACGCCACTCTGCAGCCCCTGTCCAGCGCCGAGCTGGAGGTACGCGCCGACGTCCTCGCCCGGGCCTTTCTCGACCAGGGCATCACCTTCGCGCTCAAGGGCGTCGAGCGGCCGTTCCCGCTGGACATCGTGCCCCGGATCATCGCCGCCGACCAGTGGCGCACCGTCTCGGCCGGAGTCGCCCAGCGGGTACGCGCGTTGGAGGCGTTCCTCGCCGACATCTACGGTCCGGCCCGGGTGCTCGCCGACGGCGTGGTACCCCGCCGGCTGGTGGTGACCAGCGCCCATTTCCACCGCGAGGCGGCCGGCATCATGCCGCACAACGGGGTGCGCATCCATGTCGCCGGAGTCGACCTGATCCGCGACGAGCAGGGCACCTTCCGGGTCCTGGAGGACAACGTACGGGTGCCGTCCGGGGTCAGTTACGTGATGGAGAACCGGCGGGCGATGGCCCACGTACTGCCGGAGGTCTTCGCCTCGACCCGGATCCAGCCGGTGGAGTCCTATCCGGCGCAACTGCTGCGGGCGCTGCGGGCCGCCGCACCGGCCGGCGTCGTCGACCCGACGGTGGTGGTGCTCACCCCCGGGGTGCACAACTCGGCCTACTTCGAGCACGCACTGCTGGCCCGGGAGATGGGCGTTGAGCTGGTCGAAGGGCGCGACCTGGTCTGTGTCGGCAACGAGGTGGCGATGCGCACCACCGGCGGTGAGCAGCGGGTCGATGTCATCTACCGGCGGATCGACGACGAGTTTCTCGACCCGGTGCACTTCCGGGCCGACTCGGTGCTCGGCGTCGCCGGGCTGCTCAACGCGGCCCGCGCCGGCCGGGTCACCATCGCCAACGCGGTCGGCAACGGCGTCGCCGACGACAAGCTGCTCTACACGTACGTGCCGGAGCTGATCCGCTACTACCTGGCCGAGGAGCCGATCCTGCCGAACGTCGAGACGTACCGCCTCGACGACGGCCCGGATGTGCTCGACCACGTCCTCGACCGGCTGGATCAGCTGGTGCTCAAGCCGGTCGACGGCTCCGGCGGCGCCGGCATCGTGATCGGTTCCCAGGCCAGTGACGAGCAGCTGGCTCAGGTCCGGGAGCGGATCCTGATCGACCCCCGTGGCTGGATCGCCCAGCGCGAGGTGGCGCTGTCGATGGTGCCGACGCTGATCGGCAACCGGCTGCGGGCCCGGCACGTCGACCTGCGCCCGTTCGCGGTCAACGACGGCGACCGGGTCTGGGTACTGCCCGGCGGCCTGACCCGGGTGGCGTTGCCCGAAGGCGCCCTGGTGGTCAACTCCAGCCAGGGCGGTGGCTCGAAGGACACCTGGGTGCTGGCGTCGCCGACCGCGACGCCGCACCCGGACGACGCGCCGGTGCTCGCCGACCTGACCGTCGGCGGTGTCGACCAGTCGCCGGCCGCGCCGACCCCGGACGCCGGCCCCGGCATCGCCGGGACCTCCGCCCGACAGCAGCAACAACAGCAACAGCAGGAACAACGGCAAGAACAAGGACGACAGGCACGCGGGGAGGGCGGTCGATGCTGAGCCGGATCGCCGAGTCGCTCTACTGGATCGGCCGGTACGTGGAGCGGGCCGAGGACACCTCCCGCATCCTCGACGTACACCTGCACCGGATCATCTCCGATCCGTGGGTGGCCGAGGAGACCGCCTGCCGGTCGCTCCTTGGCGTGATGGGCGTCGACGTCGATGACCAGCCGGTGTCGTCGGCGCGGCTGGTCGGCCTGCTCGGCCTCGACGGACGTAACGCCAGCTCGGTCGTCGGGTCGCTGGCCGCCGCCCGGGAGAACGCCCGTGGCGCCCGGGAGACGATCTCATCGGAGATGTGGGAGTGCCTCAACGCCACCTGGCACGGGCTGCCGGACGCCCGTCGTCGGGTCGAGCAGCAGGGGGTGCACGCATTCTTCCGCTGGACCCGGGAACGCTGCGCATTGATGGCAGGGCTCACCGACGCCACCATGAGCCGCGACGAGGGCTGGCTGTTCCTGGTGCTCGGCCGCAACATCGAACGGGTCGACATGACCGCCCGGCTGCTCTCCACCCACGTGCGGGCCGGCGGCAGCATCCCGTCCTGGCTGACCCTGCTGCGCTCCTGCGGTGCCTGGGAGACCTTCCTGCGTACCTACCGTGGCTCCCTGGACGACCAGCACGCCGCCGAGTTCCTGCTGCTGGACCGGCTCTTCCCCCGGTCGGTGTTCGCCGCATTGGCCGCCGCCGAGTCCTGCCTGGCAGAGCTGGAACGGACCGCCGGCACCGGGTCGACCGGCCGGACGGGAGCGGTCACCGACGCGCAGCGGATCATCGGGCGGGCCCGGACCAACCTGGAGTTCCGCGGCGCCGACGAACTCCTCGCCGACCTCGCCGCCGTACTGGACAGCCTGGAGCGCACCTGTTCGCATCTCAACGAGGCGGTGTCCCGGCGGTACTTCCGGCAGACCGCGGCGGTGCTCTGGCTCCCGGAGGCGGTGGCGTGAGCGTGCACTCCTGGCGGCTGAAGGTGGAGCACCGCACCGGGTTCAGCTACGCCGGCCAGGTCGGGTCGTCGTACAACGAGGCCCGGATGTCGCCGCGCAACGAGGCCCACCAGGCGGTGCTGGAGGCCCGGGTCGAGGTCTTCCCGCCGGCCCGCACCTACCGGTACGAGGACTACTGGGGCACCGGGGTGACCGCCTTCGACCTGCACACCCCGCACGAGGCGCTGGAGGTCGCCGCAATTTCCACAGTGGAGACCCTGCCGCCGGGGGATCTGCTCGACGCGGCGGACTCGGCCGGCTGGGCCGACCTGGCCCGACCGGAGCAGGTGGACCAGTGGCACGAGTTCCTGCTGCCCACTCCGCGTACCGCCGTGGACGAGGAACTGACCGCGTTGGCCGAGTCGGTGCGGGCCGCCCACCCGACCCCGCACGCCGCCGCGTTGGCGATCTGCGAGCAGGTCCGCGAGCAGGTCGCCTACACCACGGGTTCGACCGGGGTGCAGACCGACGCGGTGCACGCCTGGCGGCAACGCAAAGGTGTCTGCCAGGACATCAGCCACCTGGTGGTGGGGCTGCTGCGGGTCGTCGGCACGCCGGCCCGGTACGTCTCCGGCTACCTGCACCCCAGCCCGGACGCGGCGATCGGTGAACGGGTGGTCGGGCAGAGCCACGCCTGGGTGGAGTGGTGGGCCGGCCGGTGGACGGCCTTCGACCCGACCAACGGGATCCCGGTCGGCGAGCGGCACGTGGTGGTCGGCCGGGGCCGGGAGTACGGGGACGTGCCCCCGCTCAAAGGGGTGTACGCCGGTCCGGCGAACACCGGTCAGGGCGTCGAGGTGGCGATCACCCGGCTGCGCTGAACCGGCCCGCTGCCGAGCCCGACCGCCGTACTACGGTCACCAGCTGCCGGCTACCGGCAGTCCTTCCGTGTAGCCGGCGGTGCTCTGCACCCCGACGACCGCCCGGTCGTGGAACTCGGCCAGGGTCGCCGCCCCGACGTAGGTGCAGGCACTGCGTACCCCGGCGACGATCTCGTCGATCAGGTCCTCGACGCCGGGCCGGGCCGGGTCGAGGAACATCCGCGCCGACGAGATCCCTTCCTCGAAGACCGCCTTTCGGGCCCGCTCGAACGGGCTGTCGTCGGCGGTGCGGGCGCTGACCGCCCGGGCCGACGCCATGCCGAAACTTTCCTTGTAGCGGCGGCCGTCCGGGTCGGTGTACATGTCGCCGGGCGACTCGTAGGTGCCGGCGAACCAGGACCCGATCATCACGTTGGCCGCACCGGCGGCCAGGGCGAGCGCCACGTCGCGCGGGTGCCGCACCCCGCCGTCGGCCCAGACGTGCCGCCCGCGTCGGCGGGCCGCCGCCGCGCATTCCAGCACGGCGGAGAACTGCGGCCGGCCGACCCCGGTCATCATCCGGGTGGTGCACATCGCGCCCGGTCCGACGCCGACCTTGACGATGTCGGCACCGGCGTCGATCAGGTCGTCGACCCCGGCGGCGGTGACCACGTTGCCGGCCACCACCGGCACCGCCGGGTCCAGTTTGCGTACCGCGCGTACCGCGGCCAGCATCCGTTCCTGATGGCCGTGCGCGGTGTCCACCACTATGGTGTCCACCCCGGCGGAGAGCAGCGCGGTGGCCTTGCCGGTGACGTCGCCGTTGATGCCCACGGCGGCGGCCACCCGCAACCGGCCGGCGGCGTCGACCGCCGGCCGGTACAGGGTGGCGCGCAGCGCGCCGGCCCGGGTCAGCACCCCGACCAGCCGGCCGGCGTCGTCGACCACCGGTGCGGCCCGCCGCCGGCCCTGCGCCATCAGGTCGAACCCGGTACGTGGGTCGGTGGTCTCCGGCACGGTCAACGGCTCGCGGGACATCACGTCCCGCAGTTGAGCGAAGCGGTCGACGCCGGCGCAGTCGGACTCGGTGACGATGCCGATCGGACGCCCGGCCTCGACCACGATCACCGCGCCGTGGGACCGCTTGGGTAGCAGGTGGATGGCGTCGCCGACGGTGTCCGTGGGGGCCAGGGTCAGGGCCGTGTCGTGCACCAGGTGCCGTCGCTTGACCCAGGCGACCACCTCGGCGATCACCTCGATCGGGATGTCCTGCGGGATCACCGCCAGGCCGCCCCGCCGGGCGACGGTCTCGGCCATCCGTCGGCCGGCCACCGCGGTCATGTTGGCGGCGACGATCGGGACGGTGGTGCCGGTGCCGTCCGTGGTGGCCAGGTCGACGTCGAGGCGGGACGCCACGTCGGAGCGGTTGGGCACCAGGAAGACGTCGTTGTAGGTGAACTCGTGCCCGCCGGGCACGTCGGAAGTGAACCGCACCCGGCCATCATGCCCTCCCGGGCATCCCGGCGCGGCGGTTCCGGAGCCGATCGCGAGCGCAGCAGGTCCAGGTCATGCCCTGGCGATCAAGAGCCGGAGACGTTTCCTCAGAACTTCTGAAAGCGAATCCCCAGGCGATCCTCAGCATTCCCTCAAGTTCCGGCATCGTCCTCCGTAGATGATTCCTGACGGTCGACCGCTGTGCGACCGAATGTTTCGAGGTGGGAAGAGGTAGCCGCTGATGTCTGCGAGTCGTGCTGTTCACCGTCGGCGTCGCTTGAGGACAGCGGGGACGTTCGTCCGGCGGCGGCGGTGGGCCGGTGGGGTCGCTGTGGTGGTCGCGGCGCTGGTGGGGTTGTCGTCGTCGGTGCCGCCGGGTGCGGTGCCGACGGACGGTGAGTTCCCGGTGGGGTGGTTGTCGTCGTGGTTCACCGGTCGGTCGGGGTGGTTGCCGTGGGGCGGGCCGGCGGTGGAGTTGCCGGCGGCGCGGGTCGGTGACGGTGCCGGTTCGGGTGGGTACGTGGGGTCGGCGGCGACGCGGGCGTCGGGTGGGGCGGGTTCGGCGCAGCGGTTGGTGAACGGTCTGTCGGGGTACGCCGGGGAGCCGGTGGTGGGCGAGTCGGTGACGCCGGTGACGGTGGGCCGGTTCGATCCGCAGACGAGTGTGCGGGACGCGGTGGCGTCGGGGCCGAATGCCGATGTGTACGCCAACACGGATGGTTCGACGACGGCGGAGTTGAGTACGGGGCAGGTCAACTACGAGGCAGCGGATGGTTCGTGGCGGCCGGTGGACTCGACGTTGGTGCGTCGGGGTGACCGGTGGGTGGTGACGGAGAACTCGCTGGGTCTGTCGCTGGCGGGCGCTGCCGCCGGTGAGTCGTTGGTGGAGTTGTCGCTGCCCGGTGATGGGTCGGTGGGCTGGGGTCTGGCTGGTGCGGCGGCGGTGGCTCCGGCGGTCGACGGCAAGACGGCCACGTACCCGGAGGTGTTCGCGGACACCGATCTGGAGGTGGTGGCGCGGGCGGACGGGGTGCAGCAAGGGCTGGTGCTGGCGTCGCCGCAGGCCGGGTCGGAGTGGGTGTTCCCGCTGATGCTGGACGAGGTGTCGGTCCGGGCCGGTGACGGTGGGTCGGTCGAAGTGCTCGACGGCGCCGGTTCGGTGGTGGGGTCGATCCCCCCGGCGGTCATGCAGGATTCGTCGGTCGATCCGGAAACGGGGCTGCCGGCGCGGCCGGCGGCGGTCGCGATGGAGCTGATCGAGGTCGACGGTGCCCCGGCGCTGAAGCTGGTCGCCGACCGGGAGTGGTTGACGGATCCGGCGCGGGTGTTCCCGGCACGGGCGGACGTGGGCGCGCTGATCTCGACGAGTGGGGACGTGTTCGTCGACACCGATCCGGACACCGGCCCCGCCGTGCAGAACGGCGACCGTCTCGCGATCGGCAACCGGGACGGCGTCCTGTCCCGGACGTTTCTCAAGTTCACCATCCCGTCGGAGCTTGCGAAGTCGGGCTGGTTCATCTCCTCGGCGAACCTGAGGCTCTACCTGAACTACCGGGCGAGGTGTGACGTCCAACGGATCAAGGTCGGGCTGGTCGAGGAGGAGTGGACGGTCGGTGATCTGCGGACCGCCGCCCATCCAGGCCCGAAGATCGATCTGGGACCGAACCACTACAGGTACTACACCGACAACGGGCGGGCGTGTGAGAATCCGAACGCGAATCCGTCCGTCGGCCAGTGGGTCGAGGTCGATGTCCGGGACCTGATCTCGGGCTGGGCGCTCGGTCAGCCGAATCTTGGTCTGGCGCTGTTGGACGAGGAGGACTTGTCTGAGGCGGCGGCGGCCTTGTTCGCCTCGGCGAACTATGCCGGCGGTGACTACGCGCCGCGGTTGCAGCTGACCTTGTCGAACAACCTGCCGCCGCAGGTGGACCAGCGGGCACCGGCCCACGGTGCGGTGGTGTCGACGTTGACGCCCCGGTTGTACGTGCGGGGTCGCGATTTCGACGAGTCCGGCACCGTGCGCTACAAGGTCTGGATCTACGACAACGCCGGGACCCTCATCCACGTCAACGAGGGCACCAAGTCGTACTACGACGTCCCGGTCGGGTTGTTGGAGACGAACAAGCAGTACTCGTGGGCGGTGCAGCCGTTCGACGGGGCTGTCTACGGCGCCCGGTATCCGAAGTACGTGTTCTACACGCGGATGCCGCAGCCGGCGTTGGGATCCCGGCTGGTGCAGAACCCGGGGGTGGGTTACCACCCGGAGATCGGCAACTACACGTCGGCGGTGACGGACGCGCAGGTGGCGGGGGTGGGGCCGGCGTTGGAGATCACCCGGTCGTACAACACGTTGGACACCCGTCGGTCGGGGGCGTTCGGGCAGGGCTGGTCGAGTCTGCTGGACGCGCGGGTGACCGAGCGGACCAACTCGGCGGGTGCGGTGCTGGGTGTGGTGGTGCGGTATCCGGACGGGTCGGAGGCGGTGTTCGGGCCGAGGAGGGACGGGTCGTTCGTGGCGCCGCCGGGGCGGTACGAGGTGTTGACCGCGGTGGAGTCCGGTTCGTCGGTGACCGGGTACCGGTTGACCGTCAAGCACGGGACGACGTACGTGTTCTCCCGCGCGGCCGGGGATGGCGCGTTCAAGGTCACGTCGGTGGCGGACGCCAACGACCAGACCTTGACGTTGACGTACAACGGCAGTGGGCTGGTGTCGAAGTTGACCAGCGCGTCGGGGCGGTCGTTGACGTTGACCTGGGCGGGGACGGCGAGTCCGTCGGTCGGGTCGCATGTGACGAAGGTGACGACGGACGCGCCGACCACCGGTGGCAGTGGGTACGTGTGGCAGTACACGTACGGCAGCCATGACCGCCTGACGAAGGTGTGTCCGCCGACGGCGTCGTGTACCACGTACACCTGGGGTAACAGCGCCAACCAGGGGGCGAACGCGGTGCGCAACCACGCGCCGTCGTCGTTCTGGCGATTGAACGAACCTTCCGGATCGACCCTGGCGGCCAGCAGCGTGCTGGACAACGGCGGCACCGACGTGGCGTTCTACGAGGGTACGACGCCGGGCCCGACACCGGGGGTGTGGCCGGGATCGACGTCGACGTCGACCGCCTTCAACGGCACGTCGTCGCGGGTGCGGCTGCCCAGCGGGCTGGTCAACGACAGCGCATACCAGTCGGTCAGTCTGTGGTTCCGGACGGGGACGGCGTCCCGGGCGGGGGTGTTGTTCTCGTACCAGCATGATCCGATCTCGGACGGGACGACGTCGAGGAACTACACGCCGTCGATCTACGTCGGGTCGAGTGGGAAGTTGCACGCGAAGTTCTACGACGGCAACTCGACGACGATGCAGTCGCCCGGCCGGGTGGACGACGGGCAGTGGCATCACGTGGTGCTGGCCGGGGCCGGCTCGAGTCAGGCGCTGTATGTGGACGGGCTGCGGCACGCGACCCGTACCGGCCTGATCGAGATGTTCGACGTGGGCGGGTCGGCGCATGAGTACGTCGGTGCGGGGTTCGTCGGGGGGAACTGGCCGGACCAGCCGCATCATGGTTCGCCGAACTACCACGGGCAGGCGAACTTCTTCGACGGGCAGATCGCCGATGTGGCGTTCTTCGACCGGACGTTGACCTCGACCGAGGTCACTGAGATCAACGCGACGGCGCGGGGTCAGAGCCGGCAGTTGTCGAAGGTGATTAGCCAGGAAGGCAGGACGCTGGCGTCGTTGTCGATGGATTCGGTGACCGGGAAGCTGGCGTCGGTGACCGACAGCAACGGTGGGACCTGGGCGTTGGGGACGCCGCGGGTGGCGGGGACGAGCGGGGTGTACGCGGCGGCGGTGCTGGGGTCGGCGCCGACGGACTACTGGCGGTTGCGGGACGCGGCCGGTGTTCAAGCGGTCAACGAGACCTGGCAGACCACCGCGACGTTCAATTCGGTGACGTTGGGAGCGGCGGGTCCGTTCGCGGACGGCACGTCGGTGTCGTTCGACGGGTCATCGTCGCTGGTGTCGGTGCCGGGGGAGCGGTTGGCGCCGGCCGGGACGCGGTCCCAGGAGCTCTGGTTCAGGACCACGGGGACCGGCGATGTGCTGGCGGGGGCGCAGGACGCGGCGGTGGACGGGACGCCGTCGGTGGGATCGCCGGTGTTGTGGATCGACTCCGACGGCCGGTTGCGGGGGCTGTCCGCGTCGGTGGACCCGACCGCGCCGTTGACGTCGGGGCTCGCCGGTAAGTGCGCCGAGTTGGCGGCCAACGGCACGAAGGTGCAACTGAGCACCTGCGACGGTGCGACGGCGCAGAGCTGGCGCTACGTCGGCAGCAGCCGGCAGCTGCGTCGCGGTGACAAGTGTCTGGGCCTGGCAGGTCAGGCGACCAGCAACGGCACCCCGGTCCAGGCGCAGACCTGTTCGAGCAGCGCGAACCAGAAGTGGGAAACGTCCGGGAACGGTTGGCGCAACTCGGGGGCGGGCCGGTGCCTGGAGGTGCCCGGCTCGTCGGCCACGGACGGTACCCAGTTGGCGATCCGCAACTGCAACGACCAGACGAACCAGCAGTGGGCGTTGGCGTTGGTGTCGGCGGCGCCGGTCAACGACGGCAAGTGGCACCACGCGGTGCTGACCAAGACCGCCGCCGGCGACGACACCGTCCAGGCGTTGTACCTGGACGGGGTGCGGGTGCAGTCCAGCACCGGCGCCCTGGCCGGCGGGGTCGAAAGGCTCAGTCACGGGTATCTGGGCGCGGGGTACACGGGCAACGGTTGGCCGGGGCTGCCCGCGGAATCGACGGCGTACTACGCGGGTTCGTTGGCGGAGGTCGCGCTCTACGACCGGACGTTGAGCGCGGACGAGGTGGCGTTGCACTACCAGTCGGTGGGTCGGACCGTGCCGTTGGTGGTGACCGCGGCGGGTGACGGGGCTGCCGAAGCCCGGTTGTCGGAGACGGCGGCGGGTGGGTTGCCGGTTGAGGCGTTGCCGCCGGGTGCGGTGCAGGTCGACGAGGCGGCGGAGCACGTGCAGACGACGACGGTGTCGAACCCGGTGAAGATCGTGTCGGTGACCGACCCGGGCGGCAACGAGGTGTCGTACTCGTACGACCTGGTGTCCGGGCGGAAGGTGTCGCAGATCGACGCGTTGGGCCAGACGACGTTGTACGGCTATGACACGGGCGGGTTCACGAGTCTGGTGTACGACCCGAACGGGATCGTGACCCGGTCGGTGCAGGACGAGCGGGGCAACACCCTCCAGGAGGTGACCTGCCAGGACCAGGCCGCCGACAAGTGTTCCAGCAGCTACCACACCTACACCTTGTACAGCAGCGACCCGACGCACCCGCAGAGCGACCGGCTGACCCACGTGCGGGGGCCGGGCTCGCAGAGCGCCCAGGACAACACCTACCTTACGACGTACATATATGACAACTCCGGCAACCTGCGCAGAGTGACGGACCCGCTCGGCCGGGAGACGGAGATCGAATACACCGACGGTACGAATGTGCCTGCGGTCGACGGCGGGCGCGCCCCGGCCGGCCTGCCGTGGAATGTGTTGGATCCGTCGAAGGGGTGGATGGCAATCACGTACACCTCGGCGGGTGACGTGGCGAAGGTGTCGGACGCGGCGGGGGCGGAGACGACGTTCACGTACGACCGGTTGGGCCGGACGTTGACGGAGACGGTGGTGACGTCGTCGTTTCCGCAGGGGCGGACGACGTCGTTCACGTACGACTCGGTGGGTCGGGTGGTGACGCGGACGGGTCCGGCGGTGACGGACCGGGTGTCGGGTGCGGAGCACCGGGCGGTGACCCGTTTCTCGTACAGCGTGGACGGGTTCCTGGTGGAGGAGCGGGTCAGTGACGCGTCCGGCGGGGATGTGGCCCGGGTCAGCACCTGGTCGTACGACGGGGGTGGTCGTCGGTCGGGGTCGGTGGACGCCGAGGGGGCGGTGACCGGTTACGGCTATGACGTGTACGGGCACCTGGTGGAGCAGACCGATCCGGACGGGGTGGTGAACGCCTACGAGGTGGATGTCAACGGGAATGTGTTGTCGCGGACGGTGAAGGGGTTCACCGGGGATCCGAATGATCCGGCGGATCCGGTGGATCTGGTGGTGGAATCGAACGTGTACGACCCGGCGGGTCGGTTGGCGTCGAGCACCGACGCGATGGGCCACGTCACGAGTTACACGTACACCGACGACGGGCGGACGGCGTCGGTGACCCGCTCGGACGGGGACAGCTCGTTCCTGCTGGAGAGCAACGGCTACGACGAGGCGGGGAACCTGGTCGAGCAGGTCACCGACAACGGTGCGACGGTGACGGCGTTCGAGTACGACGCTGCGGGTCGGCAGGTGCGGAGTGTGCTGGATCCGGGCGGCCTGGCGCGGGTGACCGAGGTGGCGTTGTCGCCGGCCGACCGGGTGTTGTCGCGGGTGGCTCGGGACGCTGCGGGGGAGGCGTTGTCGGTCGTCGACTACGCGTATGACGTGTTGGGTCGTCCGGTGTCGCAGACGGGTTACCTGTCGGCGGACCGGTCGGTGACGCCGGTGGCGCGGTGGCGGTTGGACGAGACGGGTGGGACGACGGCCGCTGACTCGGCGGGTAACAGTCCGGGTAGGGCCACGGACGTGGCCTGGGCGTCGGATCCCGAGCGGGGTCGGGTCGCGTCGTTCGATGGTTCGTCGTCGTTGATCACGACCGATGCGCCGGTGGTGGACACCACCCGGCCGTACACGGTCGCCGTCTGGGTGCGATTGGACGATCTGCGGGCGCCCGTCTCGGTGCTGGCGATGCCCGGCCGCGCCCGGACGAGCGTGTCCGGGTGGGGCGCACCGGCGTTCGTGCTCAACTACGACCACACCGACGGCGCATGGCGGGCGCTGACGAACGAGCAACTCGTGTTCAAAGGCGGCGGTGTACTACAACGCCGCCGCACCTTCGGGCAGGGCTCGACACAGGCGGGCGAGTGGCAGCACCTGGCGGTGGGCGTGGACCCGCAGGCCGGCCGGTGGATCGTGTTCCTCGACGGCGAGAAAGTCGACGACTTCACCGGCAGCAGCTTCCACAGCGTGGCGGCTGGCGGGGTGCGGATCGGCTCGGGCCTCAAGGGGGCGATCTCTGATCTGCAGGTGTATCAGGGGGTGCCGGGCGACGACGGCTGGGCCGCCGGGGTGATGGCGGGCACGGTGCCGGCGGCGGACGCGGGGGTGTCGCGGACCAGTTACGTGGTCGACAACGCTGGTCTGGCGACGTCGGTGCTGGATCCGTTGGGTCACGCCACGTTCGTGGAGTATGACGAGGCGGATCGTCCGGTGGTGACAACGGGTCCGGCGGTGCAGTCGGAGTCGGGTGAGTTGGATGGTCCGGTGGTGACGGCCCGGCCGGTGGAGCGGGTTGGCTACAACACGTTCGGTGAGGTGGTCTCGGAGTCGGATGCGAACGGGGCGGTGACGACGTTCGGGGTGGACCGGGTGGGTCGGCCGGTGGAGGTCCGGTTGCCGGCGTACACGCCGCCGGGCGGGTCGACGCCGGTGACCCCGGTCGCGTCGGCGGTGTACGACAGCCTCGGTCAGGTGGTGTCGCAGACGGATCCGCTGGGTCGGGTCACGGAGTTCGACTATGACCAGTTGGGTCGGGTGGTGACCCAGGTGGCGCCGGACGACGGCACGACGACGGCGCGCTACGACCTGATGGGCAATCTGCTGGCGACGACGGATCCGACAGGTGCGGTGGCCGGTAGTGGTTACGACTTCCTGGGCCGGGTCACGAGTGTGAGTGAGGCGGTGCGGCAGACCGGTCAGGTGCACACCACGACGGTGGGCTACGACGCGGCGGGTCGGTTGTCGTCGCTGCGGTCGCCGGCGGGGGTGACGGTCGGGTACGGGTACAACGCGGCCGGTGAGGTGACGGGTGTGGTCGACGGCGCGGGGCAGACCCGCGGTGTCGTCTACGACGGGCTGGGCCGGCCGGTGAAGGAAATCAATCCCGACGGTACGTACACGACGACGGGTTACGACATGTTGTCGCGGCCGGTGTCTGCGGCGGCGTACGCGGCCGGTGGTGGGGCGGCGTTGGCGACGGCTGCCTCGACCTATGACGCGGCGGGCAACGTGGTGTCGGTGACGGACGCGCGGGGCACGACGACCCGGTTCGGTTATGACGCGACGGGGTTGTTGCGGACGCAGTCCGAGCCGGTGGACGCTGCGACGACGATCGAGTCGTCGTTCGGGTATGACCTGGCGGGGAATCCGACGCGGTTCACCGACGGGGAGGGGCGGGCGTTCCGGACCACGTACACGGTGTGGGGGTTGCCGCAGTCGCGGATCGAGCCGGCGACGGCGGCGTACCCGGACGCGGCGGACCGGACGTTCACCACGGTGTACGACGCGGCCGGTCAGCCGGTGTCGCAGCGGGCGCCGGGCGGGGTGGCGCGCACCCTGTTCTACGACGACGCCGGCCGGCTGGTCCGCCAGTCCGGCTCCGGTGCGGAGGCGGCCACCACGGATCGGACGTACGGCTACGACGCCGCGGGTCGGCTGGTGGAGTTCTCCGCGCCGGGTCGCAGCAATCAGGTCGGGTACGACGACCGGGGGTTGCCGTTGTCGGTGACCGGCCCGTCGGGGGACGCGGCGTTCACCTACACGGCGGACGGGTTGTTGGAGTCGCGCGACGACGCGGCCGGGTTGACGCAGTACGGCTATGACGGTGCGGGCCGGCTTGCGTCGGTGAACAACACGGACATGGGCACCGCGATCGGCTACACGTACGACCAGATGTCGGCGGTGTCGTCGATGACGTTCGGGACGTCGGGGAACCGGCGGGTGTTCGGTTATGACGATCTGCACCGGTTGACCAGTGACCGGTTGGTGTCGTCGGGTGGGTCGACGATCGCGTCGATCACCTACGGCTGGGACGCCAACGGCAACGAGACCAGTAGGACCGTCACCCGTGGCTCGTCGACGGTCCGCAACACGTACAGCTACGATCTGGCGGATCGGCTCACCTCGTGGGACGACGGGAACACGACGGTCGGTTACCGCTACGACAGGGCGGGCAACCGGACCGGGGTCGGCGACGTCGACTACGCCTACGACGCCCGTAACCGGCTGATCTCGGACAGCACCGGTGTCGGCTACCAGTACACGGCGCGGGGCACCCGCAGCGCGGCCGGTGGGGCGACGACGGTGTCGGACGCGTTCGACCAGGTGGTGGAGCACACCCCGGCCGGCGGTAACGCCCGGGTGTTCGACTACGACGCGTTGGGTCGGGCGTTCCGGGACGGCTGGGAGTACACCGGTCTCGGTAACCACCTCGCCCGGGACAGTTCCAACGCGTTCTTCACCCGTGATCCGGGTGGTGGTGTGGTCGGGGCGCGGCACAACAACACGCGCCGGTTGGTGTGGACGGATCTGCACGGTGACGTGGTCGCCCAGTTGAACCCGGCCGGGGCGTCGGTGACCGGCAGCCGTACGTACTCACCGTTGGGTGAGGTGACCGCGGACAGCGGCATGCTCGGTGACCTCGGCTACCAGTCGGAGTGGACCGACGTGCGTAGCGGGCAGGTCAACATGCATGCCCGCTGGTACGACCCGGTGACGGCACAGTTCGGTGCCCGGGACAGCCTGACCGTCGGGCCGGTGCCGGACTCGATCCGCGCCAACCGGTACCAGTACGGCGACGGGAACCCGTTGACCGTGGTCGACCCCACCGGCCACGTCGGAGAACCGTACGCGAGGTCGTGGGACGACTTCACCGACTGGGTCGGCGACCGGTACGAAGACATCGAGGACGCCTACCACGGCGCCGTCGACTGGTTCGGCGACCGGTTCGAAGACTTCACCGACTGGGTCGGCGACGGCCTGGGGGCGGCCAACAGGTGGACGCAGGAGCAGCTCGTCGAGGCGGGCAACGTCATCAGGCAGACGGTGGAGCAGAACTATCAGGATCTGATCAAGGCCGGTGAGGCGCTGATAGCCGCCGCCGAACAGGTGGGCCAGTGGGCCCGTACGGCCCGGGACTGGATCGTCGAACACAAGGCCGAGATCGTCGGCGCGATCGTCGGCATGGTCGTCGAGGCCGGCTGCCTGGTCGCGATCGGCTGGACCGGTGTCGGCGTGGTCGCCTGCGGCATGGTCGGCGGTATCACCGGTGCTCTGGTCACCGGCGGCATGCAGGGCAGAACCGGCATGGATCTGCTTCAGGACGCGGTGATCGGCGGTCTTGCCGGTGGTCTCGGTGCTGCCCTGCCGATGATGGGCCCGGTCGCCGGCAAGGCGTTGAGCAAGGCCGCGTCCAGCGGCATCAAGAAGGTCGCCGGCACAGGTCTCGGCAAGGCCGGCGCACGGGTCGGCGCGAAGGCCGCCGCCGGGGCCCGGTCGTTCAGTCGGGCGGTCAGCCGCAGGGCCGACGACGCGTCCCGGGCGGTGTCGCGCGGCTCCAGCCGGTCCACCCGGGAAGCCGCCGAACACACCGATGACGCCGCCCGCGCCGGCGGGAGCCGGGTCGACGATGCCGGCCGGACTGGTGGCAGCCGGGTCGACGACGCCGACGAAGTGGCGGACGGGGCCGGCAGTTGCATGCTGCACAGCTTCGCCCCGGACACCCGGGTGCGGATGGCCGACGGCACCAGCAAGCCGATCGCCGAGGTGGAGCTCGGCGACGAGGTGCTGGCGACCGACCCGCAGACGGGGCGGAGCTCCGCCCGGCCGGTGCGGCTGCTGCACCGCCACGCCGACCGTGAGCTGACCGACGTCACGGTCACCAACACGGACACCGGTGAGAACACGGTCGTCGAGACGACCGCGCACCACCCGTTCTGGAACGCCACCACCGGGCGGTGGACCGATGCCGCCGACCTGCGGCCCGGTGACCGGTTGCGCAGCCCGGACGGCGAAACCAGCCAACAGGTCGCGGCGGTACGGGTGTGGACCGGCCTGAAGTGGATGAACGACCTCACCGTCGGCGGCGTACACACCTACTATGTCGTGGCGGCCGACCGGCCGGTGCTGGTGCACAACTGCAGTCGGAAGACCACGTTGCTCGGCCGGTTCGCGGACATCAAGCGGTACATGCTCGATCGGCCCAGCGGGGCATTTGACGCGGACTTCCTGAACATCAGGGGGACGTTGAACAACGGCAAGGGCGGCGTGGGTGGCTGGAACTGGACGCGGAACAAGCGGTTCATCAACGACGCTTTCGCCAACGGCAACGAGGTGCGGATCGTGACCAACCCTGCTGTTCCCAACTATGCGGGTGGAAACGTGTTCCAGCGGGAGTTGAAGTACCTTCGGGACAAGGGCTACGGGTGGGCGCCCGTGGGTGACCACTGGCTGGTCACCAAGGTTCGACCGTAGGAGACGGTCCAACCGTGGGAGACAGTCCCGGTCGGGGTGACCGGGGTGGAAGGTGGACGTGCGGTGGCTGGTAAGGGGTTCGTCACCGTCCATGAGTCGTTCGCCGAGGAAGCGGGAACCGCGTTCAGCTTCCTCGGCGACGAGTTCGGGCTGGTCGGACCGGTGTACGACGATGTCGTCCTGCAGACCGTCACGTTCACCTCGCCGGTGGCCCGGTACGCCGTCATGCTCGACCCGGCCGACAAGCTCGTGCTGACCCAGGTCGCGATGGACGTCGGCGCCAAGACTCTGGTCGCCGACCTGCCGGATCTCGTCGCGGCCGCGGAACTCGGCCCACGTAACCAGGTCCCGCAGTCCGCGCATACGCTGACCAGCGTCCGGAAGGCCCTGACCGGGCAGGCCGAGTACCTCAGGGCGATCCACCTGCGGATCGGAGCCGACTCGGCACCGACCCTGCTACGTGCGGCGAACGGCCGCGAGTGGAGACGCAGGCAGCGCTGATGAGTGGATGCGCCTTGGGCGCGTCGATTGGTTGCTCCAGCTTCATCGCCGCCGGCACCACGCACTCTGTCCATCATGCCTGGCCGGCTGCTGACGCGCGCTCAGTGCTCCCCTGACATTCCCCAACGTCTTCCTCAGATTCTCCTCAGTACTCGGCGGCCCCGAGCCGGCAAGATTTGTCCCCGGTCCTAGCTGGGCGAACGGCGTACCGCAGTGAGAAAGGCCGCGACCGATGGGAACGAGCCAGGAGCCACACCGCCGTCGTCGAACAGGGACCACCCGGACGTTCGCCCGGTGGCGGCGGTGCGCCGGTGGGGTCGCGGTGGTGGCCGCCGCGCTGGTGGGGTTGTCATCGTCGGTGACGCCGGTGACGGCGGCCCGCCACGACCCGGCGACGAGTCGCCGGAACGCCCGGTCGTCACGGTCGACCATGACGGTGTACGACAACGCCGACGGTTCGACGACGGCGCAGCTGAGCACCGGTCAGGTCAACTACCGGGCGGCGGACGGTTCGTGGCGGCCGATCGATCCGACCCTGGTGCGTCGGGGCGACCGGTGGGGGGGTCACCGACAACCCGATGGGGGTGTCGCTGGGGTCGACATCCGGTACGGCTGCTGCGGCGTCCGGGGCGGGGGCAGCGGCATCCGGTACGGCGGCGGGGGAGCCGCTGGTCGAGTTGCCGCTGCCCGGCGGGGGCGTACTCGGGTGGAGCCTGGCCGGTGCGGCGGCGGTGACCCCGGTGGTCGACGGCGCGACGGCGACGTACCGGCAGGTGTTGCCGGGCACGGACCTGGAGCTGGTGGCCCGTCCGGACGGGGTGAAGGAGACGCTGATCCTGGCGTCGCCGCAGGCCGGGTCGGCGTGGGTGTTCCCGCTGGCTATGCAGGGGTGACGGCCCGCAGCGGGCCGGTGGGGTCGGTCGAGCTGGTCGATGACGCCGGCGCGGTGGTGGCGTCGATCCCGCCGGCGTACCTGCAGGACTCGTCGGTGGACGCGAAGACCGGACTGCCGGCGCGGTCGGCGGCCGTCACGATGGAGCTGGCCGAGGTCGACGTCCGGGACCTGATCTCGGGGTGGGCGCTCGGTCAGCCGAATCTCGGTCTGGCGCTGATCGACGACGAGCAGTTCCCGGCAGCCGGGGCGAGGTTCACCTCGGCGAACTACGGCAACGGGCGTACGCGCCCCGGCTGGAACTGACCATGACGGCCAGCCTGCCGCCGCAGGTGAGCAAGCGGTCCCCGGTGCACGGCGCGGTCGTGTCGACGCTGACCTGCTCGGGCGGCTGACAGGCGATCATATCGTGCAGAGCCGGAGGTCGGAAGGTCAGGCCGGTGAGTGAGGTCAGCTGATCAGGCAGATCGTCGCGCCGGCTCCGACGACCGCGCCGACCTCGGCGGCCAGACCGCTGACCGTACCGGCCCTGTGCGCGTTGAGCGGCTGCTCCATCTTCATCGCCTCCAGCACCACGACCGGGTCGCCCTCGGCAACCTGGTCACCGTCGGCGACCGCGATCTTGATGATGGTGCCCTGCATCGGCGAGACCAGGGCGTTGCCGCTGGCGGCGGCCGTCGCGCTGGCACCGCCCCGGCGGCGGGCCGGCCGGCGGGCGACGGTCGGCCCGGTCGGCGTACCGCCGCCGAAGCCGGCGGGGAGGCTGACCTCGAGCCGCTTGCCGCCGACCTCGACCACAACGGTCTCGCGGGGTTCGGGGGCGTCGGGGGCCGCCGCCGGCGCGGTGAACGCCGGCACGGTGTTGTCGAACTCAGTCTCGATCCACCTGGTGTGCACGGTGAACGGTTCGCTGGTGAACGCCGGGTCGCGGACCACCAGGCGGTGGAACGGCAGGGCGGTGGCCATCCCGTCGACGACCATCTCGTCCAGTGCCCGCCGGGCGCGTTCCAGCGCCTCGGCGCGGGTCTCGCCGGTGACGATCAGCTTGGCCAGCAGCGAGTCGAAGTTGCCGCTGACGACGTCGCCGGCGGTGACGCCGGTGTCCACCCGGACGCCGGGGCCGGTGGGCAGGCGCAGCGCGGTGATGGCACCGGGCGCGGGCAGGAAGTTGCGGCCCGGGTCCTCGCCGTTGATCCGGAACTCGATGGAGTGCCCGCGCGGGGTCGGGTCGTCGGTGAACCGCAGCGGCTCGCCAACGGCGATCCGGAACTGCTCGCGGACCAGGTCGATGCCGGCGGTCTCCTCGGTGACCGGGTGCTCGACCTGCAGTCGGGTGTTGACCTCCAGGAAGGAGATGGTGCCGTCGACGCCGACCAGGTACTCGACGGTACCGGCACCGTGGTAGCCGGCCTCGCGGCAGATCGCCTTGGCGCTGGTGTGGATCTCGGCGCGCTGGGCGTCGGTGAGAAACGGCGCCGGTGCCTCCTCGACGAGCTTCTGGTGGCGGCGTTGCAGCGAACAGTCCCGGGTGCCGACCACGATCACGTTGCCGTGCTGGTCGGCGAGCACCTGCGCCTCGACGTGCCGGGGCCGGTCCAGGTAGCGCTCGACGAAGCATTCGCCGCGACCGAACGCGGCGACCGCCTCGCGGGTGGCCGACTCGAACAGGTCGGCGATCTCGGCCATCTCGCGGGCGACCTTCAGCCCGCGCCCACCGCCGCCGAACGCGGCCTTGATCGCGACCGGCAGACCGTACTGCTCGGCGAAGGCGGTCACCTCGTCCGGGCCGGCGACCGGGTCGGCGGTGCCGGGCACCAGCGGCGCGCCGGCCCGCTGGGCGATGTGCCGGGCGGTGACCTTGTCGCCGAGGTCGCGGATCGCTTGCGGGCTCGGCCCGATCCAGGTCAGGCCGGCGTCGATGACCGCGGCGGCGAAGTCGGCGTTCTCGGAGAGGAACCCGTAGCCGGGGTGGACGGCGTCGGCGCCGGACCGGTCGGCGGCGTCGAGCAGTTTGTCGATCCGCAGGTACGTGTCGGCGGCGGTCTCCCCGCCGAGGGCGTACGCCTCGTCGGCCAGCCCGGCGTGCACCGCCGAGCGGTCCGGGTCGGCGTACACGGCGACGCTGGCCAGCCCGGCGTCCCGGCACGCACGGATCACCCGGACCGCGATTTCGCCCCGGTTTGCGACGAGAACTTTGCGCACGCCCTGTTCTCCTTTGCTCACGGACCAAGCCGGAAGTCTAACGGCCTGCTTGATCAACTAAACCGGCGCTCAGTGTGGGATGGCACACTGGCGATTAGGCTCCGGATGTGTCTGCCACCCGGATGATGATTCTCGGTCTGGTCAAATGGATGCAACCGGTGCACGGCTACGACGTGCGTCGTGAGCTGCTCAGTTGGCGGGCGGACAGCTGGGCCAACATCGCACCGGGGTCGATATACCACGCGTTGCGCAAGCTCGCCGAGGAAGGGCTGCTCCGCCAGGTCGGCACCGCCCAGGTGGGTGCCCGACCGGCCCGGACCAGCTACGAGATCACCCCCACCGGGGTCGACGAGTTCGACTCGTTGCTGCGGCAGCACTGGCGCGACTGTCGGCCGTCGGCCGATCCGTTTCTCAGCGCCTTCGCCTTTCTGCCGGCGCTGTCCCGTGCGGAAGCGGTCGCGGCGTTGCGGGGTCGGGCCGCGATGCTGCGGGCCGGCAACGCGGTGGCCCGTCACGACCTGGCCGCAGGATGGTTGCGGCAGAAACCGTCGTATGTCGGCTGGATGCTGGAGCTGACCATCGCCCGGGTCGACGGGGAGATCGCCTGGTGTGACCGGATCGCCGGGCTGATCGAGTCGGGCGCGGCGTATCACCCGGCGGAGCAGCCGGCTGACGGCACCTGGGCCGGGTGGCAGGCTGACCTGGACGCCGCCGACCGGGAGTCGGCTGGATCACCGGGCAATAATCAACGTTGACTAGCCCGATCGCCGGGGTCTAGCGTGCCAGACGCAGCGTGGGGAGCTGGGCGGCCCGGCATGCCCACGGGGGAGAGCGGCCGGTGACCGGCCGGCCCGGCAAGCCGAGCAGGAGAAAACTTCATGATCGAGACCAAGGGGCTGCGGAAGTCGTTTCGCTCCCGACAGGGGCGCGGCACCAAGACCGTGGACGCGGTCCGTGGCGTCGACATGCTGGTCGAGCAGGGGGAGATCTTCGGCTTCCTCGGGCCCAACGGCGCCGGTAAGACCACCACGCTGCGGATGCTCGCCACGCTGATCGAGCCGGATGGCGGGGAGGCCGTCATCGCTGGGGCCGACCTGCTGCGCAACCCCGGCGAGGTCCGTCGGCGGATCGGCTACGTGGCCCAGGGCGGCAGTACCTGGGACGAGGTCACCGGTCGCGAGGAACTGGTGATGCACGCCCGGATGTACGGCATCGGCAAGGCCGAGGCGCAACGACGGGCCACCCGGGCGCTCGCCGCCTTCCAGCTGACCGAGTACGCCGACCGCAAGTGCAAGACCTACTCTGGTGGCCAGCGCCGCCGGGTCGAGATCGCGCTGGGCATCATCCATGAGCCGAAGGTGGTCTTCCTCGACGAGCCGACCACCGGGCTGGACCCGCAGAGCCGGGCACACATGTGGGACGAGATTCGCCGCTTGCGTGCCGAAGGCATGACCGTCTTCATCACCACCCACTACCTCGACGAGGCGGACGCGCTCTGCGACCGGATCGCGATCATGGACCACGGCGAGATCGTCACCGAGGGCACCCCGGCCGCGCTCAAACGCGAGGTCGCCGGCGAGGTTGTCACCGTCGGGCTGCGCCCGGACGAGTCGGCCGCCGCCGCGCAACTGCTCGACAGCCAGCCGTACGTCAGCAAGCTGGAGACCCCCGACGACGGCGGCGTACGGCTCTTCGTCGACGACGGAGCCACCGCCATCCCGCAGATCCTGCGCACTTTGGACGGCGCCGGCTTGGAGCTGGGCTCGATCGAGCTGCACCGCCCCAGCCTGGACGACGTGTTCCTCACCAAGACCGGCCGCTCGCTGCGCGAGTCCTGAGCCGGCCGCCTCGATGACGGAGACCGTACGATGAAATTCGCCCGCGACACCTGGCTGATCTTCCAGCGGCAGGCGTTGCTGCTGATCCGCAACCCCGTCTGGATCTTCGTCGGGGTGTTCCAGCCGATCATGTATCTGGTGCTGTTCGCCCCACTGCTCAAGCCGGCGCTGGCCCCGATTGGGGCGAGTAGCGACGCGGAGATCTACCGCATCTTCGTGCCCGGCCTGCTGGTGCTGCTGGCCATCTTCGGCGGCCTGTTCCAGGGCTTCGGCCTGATCGCCGAGCTGCGCGCCGGGGTGATCGAGCGGTCCCGGGTCACCCCGGTCAGCCGGCTCGCCCTGCTGCTCGGCCGCAGCCTACGGGACGTGATCTCGCTGCTGATGCAGGCGGTGATCATCACGGTGCTGGCGATCCCGTTCGGGCTCACCGTGCAGCTGGGTAACCTGCTGCTGGCGTACCTGCTGCTCGCCCTGATCGCGCTGATGACCTCGGCGGTGTCGTACGGCGTGGCGCTGCTGGTCCGCAGTGAGGACGCGCTCGCCCCGCTGATGAACACGGTGGCCCAGCCGGTGCTGCTGCTCTCCGGCATTCTGCTGCCGCTGGCCTTCGCGCCGCTGTGGCTGCAGCGGGTGGCGCAGTGGAACCCGTTCTCCTGGGCGGTCGACGGCACCCGGGCGTTGTTCGCCGGCAATCTCGGCGACGACGCGGTCTGGCAGGGGCTGCTGATCACCTTGGCGCTGGCCAGCCTCGCGGTCACCTGGGCGGCCCGCGCCTTCGCCCGCAGTGTCCGGTAGGCCGTCCGTCAGCCGGCACGGGGACACGCCCGCAGCGCCTGCGGCGGTCGGCCCGGCCAACAGGGCTGCCCTCTGCGCACGGCAACGGCACAGAGGGCAGCCGCTCCAGGCTACCGCCGGACCGGCCGGCCCGCTGTCACCTGCGCCGGGCCAGGGTCAGCCCGTCGGCGATCGCCAGCATCACCACGTCCACCCGGTCGTCGGCGGCCACCTGCTGGTTGAAGGCGACCATCGCCTCGTCCTCTTCGCTCTGCGGGGCCAGCACCCGACCGTGCCGCAGCACGTTGTCGACCACGATCAGCCCGCCGGGCCGCATCCGGGGCACCAGCTCACCCCAGTAGACCGGGTAGCTGATCTTGTCTGCGTCGATGAATGCCAGGTCGAGGTGGGGCTCGCCCGGCAACGCCCGCAGCGAGTCGGCCGCCGGACCGATCCGCAGGTCGATCCGGCCGTCGACTCCGGCCCGCTGCCAGTAGCGCCGGGCCACCGCAGTGAACTCCTCCGACACGTCCAGACAGATCAACTGCCCGTCCGCCGGTAGACCACGGGCGATGGCCAGCGCGGACAGCCCGGTGAAGGTGCCGACCTCCACCGCCCGGCGAGCGTTCACCAGCCGGGTCAGCAGGGTCATCAGCGCCGCCTGCTCCGGCGCGACCTGCATCTGCGCGTTCTCCGGCAGCGTGCTGGCGGTCTCGACGATGAGGTCACTGACGATCTCGTCCGGCGGGGTGCCGTGGGCGATGACGTACGCCTGCAGGGCGTCGGTCATCGGCAAGGTCTTGGTGGTCATGGGCAGACGGTAGTCCGACTACCGGCCGGCGTCGGGCTCGCCCCACAGATCCGTGATTCGATAGCCGACCTCGGTGACCAGCCGGCGCAGCAGCGGCAGTGACAACCCCACCACCGTGCCGTGGTCCCCTTCGATCCGCTCCAGGAACGGCCCGCCCAACCCGTCGATGGTGAACGATCCGGCCACCTGCAGCGGTTCGCCGGTCGCCACGTAAGCGGCGACCTCGTCGTCGGTGACCTCGGCGAAGTGCACCACGGTTGCGGCGGCGGCGCAGGCCCACCCCCCGGTGGCCAGACTGGTCAGCGCGTGGCCGGTGTACAACACCCCGGACCGCCCGCGCATCCGCCGCCACCGCGCGGTCGCGTCGGCGGCGTCGGCCGGCTTGCCGAGGATCTCCCCGTCGAAGTCGAGCACCGAGTCGCAGCCGAGGACCAGCAGGTCGGTGCCGTCGTCGGCGAAGTCCGGCCGGAGCCGATCGGCGACGGCGGCCATCTTGCGCCGGGCCAGCTCCAGACACAACTCGTCGGCCCGGTCCAGCGTCACCGACTCCTCGTCGACGCCGCTCACCAGCACCTGAGGGGTGATTCCGGCGGCCTGCAGCAGTTTGTGCCGGGCCGGGCTCGCCGAGGCGAGCACCAGGCGCGGACGCAGAGAGGTAGCCACGGATGGTCAGGCTACCGGCCGTCGTACCCGGTACCGATGATCAGTGGGGCAGGGCGCTGGCCCGCCAGGCGTCCGGACCGAGCCGGCCGGGGAAACCCGGCTTGGGTCGAGCGGTGCGGGCCCACCGCGACGGTGCCGGCCGATCGGTGCCACTGTCGGAAACCGGACGGGTACGGGCGACGATCACGCCCACCAGCGCCGCCAACTCTTCGGGGGTCGGGGTGCCCCGGACGATCCGCCAGGCCGGCTCCGCGTCACTCATCGGCCGAGCGTACGTGCCGACCGGGCCGGCCGGCGACCGGCGGCGAGTGGTGATCATTACTGGCGCGCTACCGTCGGCGTCAGGTTGCCACCCCGGTACCATATGACGCGCGGCTCACACCGGCCGCGTGCCGATCGTGTGGCACCCAAACCTTCCGGGTACGGTCATTTGGATGTCCGCTGTGCCCCCGCAACTAGTTGCAGACCGTTACCGGCTGGTAGAGCCGCTCGGTCAGGGCGGCATGGGCCGGGTCTGGAAGGCCCGCGACGAGGTGCTGCACCGGGACGTGGCGATCAAGGAGCTGGTGCCGCCACCGGGCCTCACCGACCAGGAACGCCGCGAGATGCGGGAGCGCTCGCTGCGCGAGGCGCGGGCGATCGCCCGACTCAACCACATCAACGTGGTACGCGTCTTCGACGTGCTGCGCACCGACGGCGACCCGTGGATCGTGATGGAGTACGTGCCGTCCCGGTCGCTGCAGGACGTGCTCGCCCAGAACGGCCCGGTCCCGGCGACCCGGGCCGCGGAGATCGGTCTCGGCGTGCTCGGCGCGCTCCGGTCCGCCCACCTGTCCGGGGTGATGCACCGGGACGTCAAGCCCGGCAACGTACTGCTCGGCCACGACGGCCGGGTGGTGCTCACCGACTTCGGCCTGGCCACCGTGCCGGGCGACCCCAACGTCACCCGTACCGGGCTGGTGCTGGGCTCACCGGCGTACATCGCCCCGGAGCGGGCCCGGACCGGCAGCGCCGGCCCGGAAGGCGACCTGTGGTCGCTCGGCGCGACGCTCTACGCGGCCGTCGAGGGGCAGTCGCCGTACGCCCGGCAGACCGCCATCGCGACGCTGTCCGCGCTGGCCACCGAGCCGCCACCGCCCGCCCGCCGGGCCGGCCCACTCAAGCCGGTGCTGGCCGGGCTGCTGCGCAAGGATCCGTACACCCGGATGAAGGCCGACGAGGCGGAGCGGCTACTGACCCGCGCCGCCGGGCGCGGTCCGCGTCGCGGTCGCTCACTGCTCGACGGGGTACGCCGACCCAGCCCGTACGGCAGCCGGGAGGTCCGCCCCGGCGAGTCCCGGTCGGGGATCGTGCCCGGTCCGCGCGGCGGGGCACCACGCACTCCGGTCCCGTCGCCGCCGGTGTCGCCGCCGGTGGCCCCGTTGCCGACCGCGTTGCCGGTGGTACCCGGCCCGGCCAAGTACGGCTCGCCGGTCACCCGCCCGACCAACTCGGCGGACCCGACCAGGGTGGTGCCGCCGACCGGCCAACCCGCTGGCGCTGCGACCGCCGCTGCGGGCGCAGCCGAGACGAGTGTGTTGCCGACCAGATCCGGTGAGCCGGCGTCGGAGACCACCGTGCCGCCCCAGGCAGAGCGCACCCAGGTGGTGCCGGGCCGCAAGGAGACTGCGCCGGACGGCAGGACGGCCGAGCGGTCCCCGGCCGCCGAGCCTGCCAAGGCCGCCGAGCCTGCCAAGGCGGCTGAGCAGCCAGCGGCGGCGAAGGCGACAGAGCAGCCGACGGTGACGAAGCAGCCGACGGTCGCCGAGCCCGCCGAGCGGCCACCGGTCCAGGAACAACCCGAGCAGGTGCCGGCCGCCAGCGCGTCGGACCGGCGGAACCGGTCCGCGCCGGCCCTGCTGTTCGACCGCGCCGCGCGGGCCGTCAAGCCCGTCACCAAGCTGCCGCGTACCTGGCTGATCAGCGGTGTTGCCGCTGTCGTCGTACTGGTGTTGCTGGTGGCCGTCGTGCTGCTGGCCGCCGGCGACGAGGACGAGCCCGACGGACAGCTCGGCACCGGTCCGGCCGCCTCGGCCACGCCGTCGGCCCCGGCCGCTACCTCCGGCGCGCCGAGTGTCGAACCGAGTGTCGAGCCGAGCTCGCCGGCGGGCGAGACGTCGCCCGAGGTGCCGGCGGTGCCGCCGCAGAGCGATGAGTCGCCCCAGCCGCCGGACCCGCAGTCGCCGTTGCCCGACGGATGGCGGTTGCACGAGGACCAGACCGGGTTCTCGGTGCCGGTGCCGGAAGGCTGGTCGGTCAGCCGCGAACGGACCCGGGTGGAGTTTCGGGAGAACGGTCAGCTCGGCCGGCTGATCATCATCGACCAGACCGACAACCCGAAGCCGGATCCGGTCGCCGACTGGCAGAACCAGGAGCAGGCGCGGCGGGGCACCTACAACAACTACGAGCGGGTACGGATCGAGGCCGTCGACTACTTCCTCGACGCCGCCGACTGGGAGTTCCGCTACACCAGCAACCAGGGCAACCGACTGCAGGTGCGCAACCGGGGGTTCGTCACCGCACCGGACAAGGCGTACTCCATCTACTGGTCGACCACGGCCGAACGCTGGCAGCAGGACCTGGTCTACTTCGAGCTGATGGCGAGCAGGTTCCAGCCCGCCGGGAGCTGAGCCACGACTCACCCGCATGAACTTCCGATCTTCCGGGTACAACCGGAGCGCGACGGAAGGAGGGGTGCGACATGGTCAACCGTCGACGGATCGCCAAGCCGAGCGTTGCACTGTGGATGCTGGTGGCCGTGGCCGATGCGGCCCTGCTGGTCGCCAGCGTCGGTTTGATACCCGTACTGCTGGTGCTGTCCGGCGGCACAGCCGTGACGGTCGCCGCTGTGGCCGCGTACCGCATGACCGTCAGTGAGCGGGCCAGCGCCGAAGCTAGGGTCCTGCCTGCCGGTGGACGGTGGTCTGGTGGGCGGGGCGAGCGGTGAGTAGGCTCGCTGGCTGTGTCGATCACCGGGCTGACGGAGATGTGGGACCGCCTTTTCACGGCCCAGACCGACCCGCCGCCACTGCTCGTGCTCGTCACCGCCGCCGTCGCGCTGGCCGCGGTGCTCACCCGGCTGCCCTGGCGGATCGGCCGCAACGCGATCACCATCGCCCACGAGGGTGGGCATGCGCTGATCGCCCTGCTCACCGGCCGCAAACTCAAGGGGATCCGGCTGCACTCGGACACCTCCGGGCTGACCCTGTCGGCTGGCCGGCCGACCGGGCTGGGCATGATCCTCACCCTGCTGGCGGGCTACGTCGCGCCGTCGTTGGTCGGGCTGGCCGGTGCCCTGCTGCTCGGCGGCAACCGGATCACCCTGCTGCTCTGGATCGCCGTGGCGCTGCTGCTCGCCATGCTGGTGATGATCCGCAACCTCTTCGGGATCGTGTCCATCCTGGTCACCGGCGGTGTGGTCTTCGCCGTCTCGTGGTTCGCCGGTCCGGACGTGCAGGCCGCGTTCGCGTACACCGGTGTGTGGTTCCTGCTGATCGGCGGGGTGCGGCCGGTCGGTGAGCTGCAGCGGCTGCGTGCCCAGGGCCGCTCGCCGGAATCGGACGCCGACCAGCTCGCCTGGCTGACGCGGGTGCCCGGCCTGGTCTGGGTGGGATTTTTCGGCCTGATCAACCTCGCGGCGCTGTTCATCGGAGCACTGCTGCTGGCCAGCCCGTGGCTGGCCGACCTGGACCTGCCGACGCCACCGGGCGGGTGACCCGTACCACTGCGACTGTTACCCCTGCGACCCGGACCGGTCAGAGCGGGATGTTGCCGTGCTTCTTCGGCGGCAGGGTCTCCCGCTTGCCACGCAGCATCCGCAGCCCGCGCGCCACCTGCAACCGGGTCTGCGACGGTGCGATGACCGAGTCGACGTAGCCGCGCTCGGCGGCCACGTACGGGTTGGCCAGCCGCTCCTCGTACTCGGCGATCCGCTGCGCCCGGGCCGCTGCCGGGTCGTCGGCGGCGGCCAGCTCGGCGCGGTGGAGGATGTTCACCGCGCCCTGTGCGCCCATCACCGCGATCTGCGCGGTCGGCCAGGCGAAGTTCAGGTCCGCGCCGAGATGCTTCGACCCCATCACGTCGTACGCGCCGCCGTACGCCTTGCGGGTGATGACGGTGACCTTCGGGACGGTCGCCTCGGCGTACGCGTAGATCAACTTCGCGCCGCGCCGGATGATCCCGTCCCACTCCTGGTCGGTGCCGGGCAGGAAGCCGGGCACGTCGACGAAGGTCAGCACCGGGATGTTGAACGCGTCGCAGGTGCGCACAAACCGGGCGGCCTTCTCCGAGGCCTTGATGTCCAGGCAGCCGGCGAAGTGCATCGGCTGGTTGGCGACCACCCCGACCGGCCGGCCCTCGACGCGGCCGAAGCCGATCACGATGTTCTGCGCGTACAGCGGCTGGATCTCCAGGAACTCGCCGTCGTCCAGGACGTGTTCGATCACCCGGTGCATGTCGTACGGGTGGTTGGCCGAGTCGGGGATGACGGTGTCCAGCTCGCGGTCGGTCTCAATGTCGGCCGGCTCCGCCTCGGCCGGCAACGTCGGCGGTTCGTCCAGGTTGTTGCTCGGCAGGTACGCCAGCAGCGCCTTGACGTAGTCGACGGCATCCTCCTCGTCGGTCGCCAGGTAGTGGGCGTTTCCGCTGGTGGCGTTGTGGGTGCGGGCGCCGCCGAGCTCCTCCATGCCGACGTCCTCGCCGGTGACCGTTTTGATCACGTCCGGGCCGGTGATGAACATGTGCGATGTCTGGTTGACCATCACGGTGAAGTCGGTGACCGCCGGGGAGTACACCGCACCACCTGCGCACGGCCCCATCACCAGGGAGATCTGCGGGATGACGCCGGAGGCGCGGACGTTGCGGAAGAAGATGTCGCCGTACAGGCCGAGGCTGACCACGCCCTCCTGGATGCGCGCGCCGCCGGAGTCGTTGATCCCGATCACCGGGCAGCCGATCTTCATCGCCAGGTCCATCACCTTGACGATCTTCTCGCCGAAGACCTCGCCGAGCGAGCCGCCGAAGACGGTGAAGTCCTGGGCGAAGACGCACACCTGCCGGCCGTCGACGGTGCCGTAGCCGGTCACCACCCCGTCGCCGTACGGGCGGGTGCGCTCCAACCCGAAGTTGGTCGACCGGTGCCGGGCCAGCTCGTCCAACTCGACGAAGGAACCCTCGTCGAGCAGCATCGCGATCCGTTCCCGGGCGGTCTTCTTCCCCCGGGCATGCTGTTTCTCGACCGCGCGGGCCGAGCCGGCATGCACCGCCTCGTCGACCCGGCGCTCCAGGTCCGCCAGCTTGCCGGCGGTGCTGTGGAGGTCGGTTCCGGTCCCGGACTGCTCGCTCGTCACGCCCACACCGCGGATGCTATCGACGTCGCGACCGCCGGTCAGGGGCCGACGGTGTGCGGTTTCCCTCAGTACGCCCGCCGTCGGGCCGGCCCTGGCTCGGGTCGATCGACCCCGGGACGACGTTTCCTGCCTGTTGCCCGATTCGTTACCACCATGTGACAGTGTTGGGAGTCGCGCTGATCGCGTCCGGTCTGACGGTGCTGCTGGTGATGCGGCGGACGCTCTGGCCGGCGCGGGCGGCCACCGTCGGCAGCCGCAGGGCCGGAAGTCTGGACGCCGCTCCGCATCGGCGCCGTCGAGGGCGGGGGCGACGTCGGGCCACCCGTACCGGGCTGTTCCGTCGCCGGGCGACGCCCGGTGGACGCCATACGGTCGGCGTGACCGTGCCGCGCCAACGTCGGGGTGGTCGACCCGCCGTCGTGCTGCCGGAGCCGCCGGTGGCCGCTGTGCCGCCCGTCGTTGTGCCGCCGGTTGCCGCGCCGCCGGCTGCTGCTGACGAGGATTTCGACTGGTTCGACCGGCCGACGGACGCCTACGCACAACCCGTACGAGCGTCGGACCGGGCCGTTCCCACGTCGGACCCGGCCGTCCCCGCGTTGGATCCGCCGGCAGCGGTGCCGGTGGTCGGTACGACCGTCACCGGGCACCCGTACCGTGGCGTGGCACCGGTGCCGCAGCGGTACGACCATCGGTAGTCAGCCGCCGTAGGGTGGGCGGATGGCCGGCTCACCGTACACCGATCTGGACCGTCCGCCGTTGGACGAGCGTGGGCTGCGTCGCGCGCTGGTCGTCCCCGACGGCCTGTGGACCGACGTGCAGGTCCGGGCGCAGACCGGCTCCACCAACGCGGACGTGCTCGCCGCCGCGCGAGCCGGTGCCACCGAAGGGCTGGTGATCGCGGCGGAGCAGCAGCACGCCGGGCGCGGGCGGCTCGGCCGCGACTGGACCTCGCCGCCGCGGGCCGGCCTCGCCGTCAGCGTGCTGCTGCAGCCGGCGGCGGCTCGGCCCACCCGGTCGTGGCCGGCGGTGCCGGGGTCCCGGTACGGCTGGCTGCCGCTGTTGGCCGGCGTCGCGCTGGCCGAGGCGGTGGCCCGGCTCGCCGAGTTGCCAGCCGGGTTGAAGTGGCCCAACGATCTGTTGATCGACGAGGCGAAGTGCGCCGGGATCCTTGCCGAGGCGGCCCCGGACGGGGCGGCAGGACCGGCCGTTGTGCTGGGCATCGGGCTCAACGTGACGCTGCGCGCCGACGAGCTGCCGCCGCCCGGCAGTGGCCTGCGCGCCACCTCGCTGCAGCTGGCCGGAGCAGCGGCGACCGACCGGGACCCGTTGCTGCGGGCCGTGCTGCGCGGGGTGGCCGACTGGTACGGGCGGTGGCGGGCCGCCGGCGGTGATCCGGTCGCGTCCGGTCTGCGGGCGGCGTACCTGCGGCACTGCGTGACGGTGGGCCGGCAGGTGCGGGTCTCGTTGCCGTCCGGAGCGGCGCACACCGGGCTGGTCGACACGGTCGACGAGGACGGTCGCCTGGTGGTCCGTACGGCCGGCGGCGATCTGCCGGTCGCAGCCGGGGACGTGACGCATGTCCGGTCCGGCGACGCGCCGGGAAACGGTACGCCCGGTTGACCGTACGGGTGGCGGTCAACCGCTACGGTCACCCCGGCGGCCGGTGTACGGACCGCCGGCCGGGTCCCCTGCCCGGCCCGGGCTAGGAGGTTGCCGTGGCATTTCCCGAAGACATGCTCACCGCGGACGAGCATGTCGTGTTGCACCTGCACCCGCACTGGAAGGCGCTGGTCCGGCCGGTGGCGGTGACGGTGCTGGCGGTCGCCGCCGTGGTGGCCGGGTTCCTGCTGCTGCCGGAGAGCACCGCAGCCACCGTCGTGTGGTACGTGATTCTCGCGCTTGCGCTGGTCGCGGTGCTCTGGTTCGCCGTCCGGCCGTTCGCGGTCTGGCGCAGTACGCACTACGTGTTCACCAACGAGCGGGTGGTGCTGCAGCACGGGGTGTTCTCCCGGGAGCGCCGGGACATCCCGTTGAACCGGGTCAACGACCACTCCATGACGCAGCGGTTCAGCGAGCGGCTGCTCGGCTGCGGGACGTTGACCATCGAGTCGGCCGGTGAACGCGGGCAGACCGTGCTGCCCGACCTTCCGGGGGTCAGTCAGGTGCAGACGCAGCTCTACGAGCTGGTCGAGGCGCACCACGATCTGCACAGCCTGGGCGACGGCGAGCTGCGGGAAATTCTCGACGAGGCACGCACCGGGCCGGACCAGGCAGCCCCGACGCGACCGGACAACGCCTCGCCCGGCCGCTGACCGGGCGACGGCTGGCCAGCACTACCGAGCCGGCCTGGCCCGCTGGCCAGCCGGGTCAGGTCGTCGGCCCGGCGCCGCGTAGCGCGAACCAGCCACGGAACCGGGTGCGCAGCACCTCGCGCTCCGGCCGGTCGTAGGTGTCGAGCCGGGTCAACGACCCCAGCAGGGTGACCGTGCCCAGGCCGGGCCGGGCGTCGGACAGCTTCCTGGTGAGCACGTCCAGCCGCCCCGCGAGCCGGTCACCGGCGTACACCGGGGCCAGCCAGCGCAGCTCCTCCAGGCCGGGGGAGGTGTCGGCGGCGGCCCGGGACAGCACCGCGTCCACGTACGCCCGCATGAACAGGCTGACGGTGAAGAATCCGCTGGCGATCACGGTGCCGTACGGGCTGGCCTGGGCGAGGTCCGGCTCGACGTGGTACCACTGCGGGTCGAAGCGTTCGGCGAAGCTGACCATTTCGACGCCGTCCACGGTGGTGATGCCGAGGTCGAAGGAACCGCCCGGGGCGAGGTCCTCGAAGAACAGGTCGGCGTCAGCACCGGTGCCGGAGCGCACGGCCGTCGGTCAGCGCCTGGCCGGGCGGGTCGCCGCGGCGATCTCCGCGTCCAGTTCGGCGGTGATCTTCGCGTCGAGCTCGGCGGCGAGTTCGGCGTCGAGCTGGTTGGCCAGAGGTGCCGTGCTGTCCGGGGCCTGCATCGACTGGCTGGTCGGTGGCTGCCCGTCCCGCTGGATCTGTTGCGGGACCGGGCCGCGCGCCGCCGGTTCGGTCCCGGTCCCGGTGGTCGGGCCGGTCCCGGTGGTCGGGTGGGCGGCGGGTGCCGGGCGGAAGACGAACGTGCGGTACGCCCAGAAACGGAAGATGGTGCCGAGCACCAGTCCGATGATCTTGACGATGTTCAGGGCCAGCAGCCCGCTGATGCCGAAGCCGTACTTGGCCAGCCCCAGCACCCCGACCTCGATCGCCAGGCCGGTGAGGTTGAACAGGAAGAAGAGCACGTACTCCCGCCGGATGGCCGACTTCGGCCGGTCCCGGTAGGTCCAGTGGCGGTTCATGAAGTACGAGCTGGTGGTCGCCACCAGCGCGGCGACGACAGTCGCCTTCAGTTGACCGTCGGCGAGCACGGTCAGTGCCAGAGCGTTGAACACCGCGAAGTTGACCGCGGTGTTGATGCCACCGACGGTGCCGAACTTCAGCGCCTCGCGGATGAACCTCTGCCAGCGCTCGGGCAGAAGGCGAAGTATTCGCATCAGATCACCATACGGCAGGTCGACGGGCCGTTCGGGTCGACTGGCGGGTAGGGCGGCACCGGGTGGGGCTAGTCACGGTCGCTGGTGGCGGTCGCCACCACGGCGGGTGCCGCGACGGTGAACACGAACCTGCGGTACGCCCAGAACCGGAACAGGGTGCCGACCGCCACGCCGACGATGTTGGCCGCGATGTTGTCGGCGAGCAGCGTCTGGAACACCCCCGGCCAGATGCTGCCCAGCCCGTAGTGGCTGATCCCCAGACAGGCCAGACCGATGCCCAGGCCGACGGCGTTGAAGAAGAAGTAGAGGCCGTACTCGCGGGCCAGTCCGGACCTGACCGAGTGCCGCCAGGTCCAGAAGCGGTTGCCGACGAACGCCACCGAGGCAGCGATCACTGTCGACAGCGTCTTGGCGCTGAGCGGGCCCATCCCGAGCAGGCTTGAAGCGATGTTGAACAGGGTGATGTCGACGATGAAGGCGATCCCGCCGACCACCCCGAACTTGCCGATCTCGCGGACCAGCAGACCGAACCGGTCCCGGAGCCGGCGGATCAACCCCGGACTGGAGGCGGGCGCGGTCGGCTCGCCGGCGGCGTGGACGGGCACGTGGTCGAGCGTAGCGGGTTCCCGCCCGCCGATGTGTCGGCACCGCCCGAGTTCCGGCCGCGCCACGCTTTCGCCACTCGAGTCGTGAACACGTAGGGTAACTGAGGCTGGGATTGGTCGAGTGCCGGAAGATCTTGCGTGCAACTGCGCGTGGGAGCGAGAAATAGCTCGTCAGATTGCATGCGTCGACAACTTGTGCACTTCTTCACAAGCTCCTCGGCTGCCCTGAACGATCAATCGGTTTACCCTGAGTCCAACTCCCGGACTTGTATCCCGGCGGGTGGGCCCGACCATCCGCCGGTGCCGTGCACTCCAGGAACGAGGTCAGCGCCGACCACGAGGAGATCGCCATGACTGCAACGGCCACCGCGTCCGTACCGTCGAACGTCCCCGGCCCCGCCCCGACCAGCCACGCCCGCCTGCTCGACTGGGTCCGTCAGATCGCCAACCTCACCACACCGGACCGGGTCGTCTGGGCCGACGGTTCGCTCGCCGAATGGCACCGGCTCACCGACGAACTCGTCGACTCCGGCACCCTGGTCCGGCTGGACAGCGAACGCCGTCCCAACTCGTTCTGGGCCCGCACCGACCCGACCGACGTGGCCCGGGTCGAGGAACGTACCTTCATCTGTTCCCCGGAGGAGGCCGACGCGGGCCCGACCAACAACTGGGTGGACCCCGCCGAGATGAAGCGGGTGATGACCGAGCTGTACCGGGGGTGCATGCGCGGCCGGACCATGTACGTGGTCCCGTTCTGCATGGGCCCGCTGGACGCCCCGGAGCCGATGTTCGGGGTGGAGATCACCGACAGTGCGTACGTCGTCGCCTCGATGCGGATCATGACCCGGATGGGCGCCGAGGTGCTCGCCGCGATGGGCGACGACGCCGAGTTCGTACCGGCCCTGCACTCGGTCGGCGCCCCGCTGGAGCCAGGGCAGGCCGACGTGCCGTGGCCGGCCAACGAGACCAAGTACATTTCGCACTTTCCGCAGACCCGGGAAATTTGGTCGTACGGATCCGGCTACGGCGGCAACTCGCTGCTCGGCAAGAAGTGCTACGCGCTGCGGATCGCCAGCGTGATGGCCCGCGACGAGGGCTGGCTCGCCGAGCACATGCTGATCCTCAAGCTGACCACGCCGGACGGGCAGGTCCGCTACGTCGCCGGCGCGTTCCCGTCCGCCTGCGGCAAGACCAACCTGGCCATGCTGGAGCCGACCATCCCCGGCTGGAAGGTCGAGACCATCGGCGACGACATCGCCTGGATGCGGTTCGGTGACGACGGCCGGCTGTACGCGGTCAACCCCGAGTACGGGCTCTTCGGCGTCGCGCCCGGCACCGACTGGCGGACCAATGCCAACGCGATGCGGACCCTCGACCGGGGCAACTCCATCTTCACCAACGTCGCGCTGACCGACGACCGCGACGTGTGGTGGGAGGGGATGGGCGAGCCACCGGCGCACCTGACCGACTGGCGGGGCGAGGACTGGAACCCCGACCGGGGTACCGACGCCGCCCACCCGAACAGCCGGTTCTGCACCCCGATCACCCAGTGCCCGATCCTGGCCGACGAGTACCACGACCCGCGCGGCGTACCGATCGACGCGATCCTGTTCGGCGGCCGGCGACGCACCACGGTGCCGCTGGTCACCGAGGCACGCGACTGGGTGCACGGCGTCTACCTGGGTGCCACCCTCTCCTCGGAGACGACCGCTGCGGCGGCCGGCAAGGTCGGGGTGGTCCGGCGGGATCCGATGGCGATGCTGCCGTTCATCGGCTACCACGCCGGGGACTACTTCCGGCACTGGATCGAGATGGGCAAGGGCACTGACGGCGACGCCGCCAAGCTGCCCCGGATCTTCTACGTCAACTGGTTCCGCCGCGACGACGACGGCCGGTTCCTCTGGCCCGGCTTCGGGGAGAACTCCCGGGTGCTCAAATGGATCGTCGAGCGGCTGGACGGCACCGGCACGGCGGTGGAGACCCCGATCGGCAACGTACCGACCGTCGACGCGCTCGACCTGTCCGGCCTGGACGTCGACCCGGCCGACGTGGCCGCCGCGCTCGCCGTCGACCCGGCGCAGTGGCGCGCGGAACTGCCGCAGATCACCGAATGGTTCGAGCGGTTCGGCGACAAACTGCCCGGGGTGCTCTGGGCGGAGCTGGACGCGCTGCGGGCCCGGTTGGACGTTGCCGACTGACCGTTGGATAGCCTGCGCCGGTGGCGGCAGTCGATCCCGGTGCGGGCCGCGCCGGACCGGTCCGCCCGGCCGTGCCCCGCCTGCCGCCGCCGGTCCGCCGGCTGGTCGGGTTGCTCGCCCTCACCGCCGCGGCCACCGTCGTGGTCGACCTGCTCAACTGGTGGTACGCCGCCGAGCGGGACATCGGTGTGGCGGTCCGCTCCGGCTGGGCGCTGCTGCGGGCGTTCGGCTTCCTGGTCCTGATCCGGCAGGTACGCCGGGGCCGGGCCGGGGCCCGACCGTTCGGGCTGATCCTGGCGGTCACCACCGTCTTCGCGCTCGGCCGGCTGGTGGTGCCGCGCTCCGGCGTACCGCCGCTGCCCGGGGTGGTCGGGTTCGGCCTGGTCGCCGGGCTCTGCCTGGCCGTGGTGTGCCTGCTGTACCGGTCCCCGGCGGTCGGTGCGCAGCTGACCCGGCACCCGGCCCGGCTGGTCCGCGACGGCCGGCGGCTGACCTGGCGCGAGGCCCCGCCCCGGCGGCCGCCGGTCGCCGCCTGGCTGCTCGTCGCCCGCGTCTCGGCCTTCACCTACCCACCGTTGATGCTGGTGCCGGCGCTGGTCTCGATCGGGGTGCTGCTCGACGGCCGACTGGTCGCCACCCCGGCGGTGGTGGCCTGGATCGCGGTCGCCACCGCCACCAGCTGGCTGGTGCTGCTGGTGTCGTTCTTCATGCTGCGCGGTCGACGCTGGGCAGGCTGGCTGCTGGTCCTGGTCAGCCTCGGGGTGCTCGCGATCGACCTGCCGCTGTGCTGGTGGCTGCTCGGCGTGGACGGTCTGGTCCGCGACGGCGCGCCGCTGGTGGTGGCGGTGGTGCTGGCCTTCTACGGTGTGTGGCGGGCCGGTCGCGTCGAGGGTGGCCGGGCGGCGGGCAGCGCCGAGCCCGGCCGGGGGACCGTCGGTTCCGAGCCCGGCCGGACGGTCGCCGGCACCGAACCGGCCTGACGAGGAGGTCCAGGTGGACGGTGCGTCGGTCGTCGACGTCGCGGTGGTCGGTGCCGGGCCGGCCGGTGCCGCCGCCGCGATCGCCGCCCGCCGGGCCGGTGCCCGGGTGCTGCTGCTGGATCGGGCCGACTTTCCCCGCGACAAGCCGTGCGGCGATGGCATCGCACCGCACGCCCTCGACGTGCTGGCCGGGCTGGACGTGCCCGACCCGGTCGACGGGTTCACCCCGGTCAACCGGCTCCGGCTGGTCGCTCCGCACGGCGGGCAGGTCGCCGCCGAGCTGGTCCGTCCGGCGTACACGGTGCCGCGGGCCGTCTTCGACGCCCGGCTGGTCGCCGCTGCGGTCGCCGTCGGCGCGCGGCTGCGCCGGCACACCGTACGGCGGGTCACGGTCCGCGACGACCTAGTGCTGCTCGACGGCGAGATCGCGGCGCGGGCGGTGGTCGGCGCGGACGGCGCGGGATCAGTGGTACGCCGGGCGTTGGGCCACGGCACCAACCCGGACGGACATCTGGCCCTGGCGATTCGCGGCTACGCGCCGGTCGGGGCCGTCACCAGACCCGGCGAACAGCGGATCGTCACCACAGCGGCCGGTTGGCCGGCGTACGCCTGGGCCTTTCCGATCGGTGACGGGCGGGCGAACATCGGGTACGGGGAGGTGCTGCGCGGCCGACCGTTGACCCGGGCCCGACTACTGGACCGGCTGTGCGCGCTGCTGCCCGGCACCGACGTGGCGCAGGTCACCGATCTGCGGGCGCATCATCTACCGCTGTCCACCCGGCGGCCGCCGGTGGGTGCGGGTCGGCTGGTGCTGGCTGGCGACGCGCTGTCGCTGATCAACCCGTTCACCGGCGAGGGCATCTTCTACGCGGTGCTGTCCGGTGCCCTGGCCGGTGCGGCGGCGGCCGGTACGCCGCCGCTCGCCGCCCGCCGCTACCGGCAGGCGTTGCGCCGACGCCTCGGCGGGCACCTGCGGCACAGCGCCGTCGGCGCCTGGCTGGCCCGGCGGCCGACGACGGTGGACGCCGCCGTCGCGGCGGCGGCGCGGGACCGGCGCGTCTTCGACACCATCGTCGAACTCGGTCTCGGCGACGGCCGGCTGGACGCGGTCACGGTGCGCCGGCTCGCCGCGCAACTGACGATCCGCCGGGCGGCCGATACCGCGCGACGGCGCTCCGGTCGCTAGTCTGCTTCTGATGACTCTGCGGGAGCTGCTCTACTCGGTCTATGAGCGACGGCTCATGGCGAGACTGGCGGGCAAGCCGGTGCCCGGCCACGTGGGCGTGATGTGCGACGGTAACCGCCGGTGGGCCCGGGAAATGGGGTTCGTGGATCCCAACGACGGGCACCGGGTCGGCGCAGCGAAGATCAAACATCTGTTGAACTGGTGTGACCAGGCCGGTATCGGTCACGTCACGCTGTACCTGCTGGCCACCGACAACCTGCGTCGGCCGGCCCGCGAGCTGGATCCGCTGCTGAGCATCATCGAGGATCTGGTCACCGAGCTGGCCGAGGAGGGCAACCCCTGGCGGCTGCGCATCGTCGGTGCGCTGGACCTGCTGCCGAATTCCACCGCGACGGCGTTGAAGGCCGCGCAGGAGCGTACCCAGACCCGGTCCGAGGGCGCGCAGGTGAACATCGCGGTCGGCTACGGTGGCCGCCGGGAGATCGCCGACGCGGTCCGCTCGCTGTTGCACGAGCACGCCAAGTCCGGCGGCACCCTGGAGGAGCTGGCCGAGGTGCTCGACGTCGACCACATCGCCGAGCACCTCTACACCCGTGGTCAGCCGGACCCGGACCTGGTCATCCGGACCAGCGGTGAGCAGCGGCTCTCCGGCTTCCTGCTGTGGCAGTCGGCGCACTCGGAGTTCTACTTCTGCGACGTGAACTGGCCCGACTTCCGTCGGGTGGACTTCCTGCGGGCGTTGCGGTCGTACGCGAACCGGCAACGCCGGTACGGCGCCTGACGACCCCCGGGGCCGTCCCTGCCGGGTGGTGTCAGTCCAGGGCGTGCACGGCGGAGGTCAGGAAATCGCCGAGCGCTTCCGGCGAGTCGATGGTGAGGTCGGCGGCCGCTGACACATCGTGCCCGGTCTCGGCGTTGGCCACCGCCACGCAGACGCCGAAGAAGTCAGGGTTGGCGCTGGCGTGTGCCCGGAGCGCGGCGAAGGCCTTGATGTCGGAGACGTCGTCACCGAAGTACCAGGCGCAGCCGGCGGTGCCGACCGCGTCGCCGATGACCATGCCCTTGTCGCGGTCGACCGGCGGCTTGATCTCGATGACCATTCGCCCGCTCTGCACCCGCAGGCCGAGCTGTTCGGCCTGGGCCTGCCCCCACGATTCGACGGTTTCGGCGAGCTCGGGCGCGGTCCGGTAATGCAGCGCGACGGACAGCCGTTTGTATTCGACCAGTGCGCTGGCGGGCAGCTCGGCGCGGGCCCGGTCGGCCAGCTCCTGCATCGCCGGGACCCAGGGCAGCGCGGCCGGCTCGGTGACCGTCGGTCCGGATCCGTGGCTGTGCTCCAGCCCGTACAGCCCGTACAGGTCGACCTCGCTGATCGTGGCGAACTGGGCCCGGAGGAAGTCGACCGGTCGGGCCGACACGATCGCTATCCGCTGCACCACCCCGGCGAGCGACTCGATCGCCGCCAGCACCTTGGGCGCGGGCTGCACCGACGTGGGATCGTCACCGACCGGGGCGAGGGTGCCGTCGAAGTCGAAGAACAGCACGCACCGGTCGGCGCGATCGATGGTGGCTCGCCATGCCTGCTCCGCGGTCAGCGGACGGGCCAAGCGCTGGTTTCCTACCTCGAACGGCCGCACGGGCGTCAGCGTACCTGCTGCCGCCGCAGGTGCCAGACCTCCCGGCGGGTGAACGTTCGGGGACGTCGGCGCTGGTGACTACGGTCCGCGAACCACCCGGCGGGTCAGTCGTCACCGCCGCTCATCAGTCGCCGACCGTGCATCCGCGGTGGAAATTGCACGACTGCCGCGTCGTGTTGCTGCCCCTGCCGGAGCAAATAGCCCTCGACGAAGCCGGAGTTGCGGTCTGCGACGTGTGAATCGACTTCATTGAGCCGGGCGACGAGAAATTCGGTGAGCGCGGTCAGCCGTCCCTGCTGCCGGTCGTTGAGGTGCGCGATGACCGCCACCAGCGTGGCGACGGACGCGCAGGCGATGACGAACAGGTTCACCACCGCTGGCACCTCGCCGCTACTCAGGACGGCGACCACGATATTCGTGGTGCCGTAAAGCGTGATCGCGACGGCCGCGATCACGACTGCCGACCATTTGAGGGTCATCGGGTATCGACCCTCCCTCCTGTCCCGCAGGGCTGTGTCCGGGCTGTGTCCGGCCTTGTCCCGTCCCCCGTGGATGACGAGCCCAAGCAGTACGGAGAGGAACGCTATCGTGACTCAGCGTGCAAGTGGGGCAGAATCGGGCCGCTTGATCGGCTTTCTTTCGCCATCTGAGAACTACCCTGCCCGCTTGGGTCCTTTGCGAGGTTCGACGGGCAGTGGGGGTCGATAGGCGAGATAGCGGATCGTCTCCCTGATGTGAAATTTCTCCGCATCTGAAACGTTTGGGTCGACCAGCCGGCGGAGCAGTGCCTCCACGTCCGGGTCCATCGGCGGCGCCGAGGGTGCGGGTCGGGCGCTGGTGGCGCGGTCCCAGCCGAGTACGCCGAACGCGATCGTCGGGCTGATCCCCAGTCCCTCGCAGAACGAGACCACCCGCTCGGCCTCCGGATCACTGGACCACTCGCCGCGTACCCATCGGTTGATGGTCTGGCGGGACACGCCGGTGCGCCGGGAGACCTCCGAGCCGGTCCAGGCTCGGGTCGCGCGTGCGTCGGCGAGCGCCTTGCGTACGAAGGCGGCGAAGGCGATCTTCCGCGCGGCGGAGCTGTCCGGCACCGGCCGACGGTACGGCGAATCACCGCTTTTCCTGGGGGCAGGAAGCCGTCTGTACTGCGTTTGTGACAGAGCTTTGTGAATCTCTGTCGGGAAATCTTCCCTTGTCACGAGGGGTGCCACGGGTGCAGTCTAAGGGCGAAGTGGGGTGGCGCTAATCACCCGAAAAGACGATGCTGTCACTTGCGCGTGACGCTTTACTCTACGTCACGTGCCTGAGACGCTGAGTGAGTGGAGTTGTCGCTTACACGTGACGGAGACGGTGCGGTGACCGAACTCGCGACCCGGGCCCAGGCCTTCGGCCTGATCGCGGACGCCGTCGCCGGCGGTTTGACCGCGCCGTGGCGGCTGTACCTGGCCCGGGGGTGTCGTCACCTGTCGCTCAACGTGGGGGACCGGTCCGAGTGGAACGCGTGGCGGGCGCACCTCGGCTGTCCGGAGTTGAGTGTGCGGGTCTACGACGCCGGAGGGGAGATCCGGCGGGCCTCGGTGGCCGAGGTGGTGCTGGGCGGTTGCCGGATCAGCGTCGAACTGGTCGAAGAGGTGAGGACCGACGATATCGATCGGCTGCTCACCGACGACCCGACGTCGTTCGAGTCGGAGGAGACATGATCCCAGAGATCGGGGCGACCGGATGAGCTCGTTCTTCGCGGTCTTCCTGGTGTTGCTGCTGGCCTCGGCCAGTTACGCCGCCGGCCGGCTGCACGGCCAGCTCAGCTACCGAATCGGCTACCGGTTCGGCTACCGGCAGGGGTACTTCGACGGTGACCGCGGTGCGTGGACCCGGCGGCGCCGGGAGACCCGGGCCGCGATCGCGTCGGTGCTGCCGGAACCAGCCCGTCCGGTGGCCACCGGAGTCGATCTGGCGGTCCGTCCGGGCACCACGTACACCGGCGCGGCCGTCGTCGGTGGGCCTGGCCTTGGTGGGCCTGGCTTCGGTGGGACCGGTGGCCGGCACTCGACGGAACTGCTGGCCGGCCGACATCCCTGACCGGCCGCAGCCGGTCAGGGGATGTCGGCCGCAGCGATGAGCTTTACCCGAGTGCGGTGTCGTGTTGAGGCGGACGCGACACCGCCTGGGAACCCGGCGTCACCGCGCCGGAGTTCCTCCCGGCCGGGATGCGTGCAGGGGGTGCGCATCCCGGCCGGCCGCCTGCGCGGTTCTGACGTGTCCGTCGCGTGACCGGTGTGTGTCGGACCTGGGTACGGATCGCCGGTTGCCCCGCTCACCTCCGGTGTGTGGGCCGAAGATCGGCTCTGACGCCTAGCCGAGGTCGGGATCCGGCGGCTAGCGTCTAGTCATGGTCCGGGGTCGTCCCGGGCCAGCCGGACGGTCCGGACCTGCAGTCGCATGGGTTCCGCATCCGACCCGTGCCTTCGGGCCCCGGTGGAGCCGGATCGCGGGCGGATCGGGTGCACGCCCGACGGAGCAGGCCTGTGACGAGTCGACGTACCACCCCCGGGGCCGATCAGAGCCCGACCGCCGCCGCTGTCCCGTCCAGCCGTAGCCGGACCCGCCGAGCCCCGGACGCCGCCGCGTCCGAGTCGGCCGACCGGTCCGCCGGCCCAGCCCAACCGGAGCCGCCAGTCACCGCCCGCGCGTACGTCCTGGACACCTCGGTCCTGCTGTCCGACCCAGGGGCGTTCCACCGGTTCGCCGAGCACGAGGTGGTGATCCCGCTGGTGGTGATCTCCGAGCTGGAAGGCAAGCGGCACCATCCGGAGCTTGGCTGGTTCGCCCGGCAGTCCCTGCGGATGCTGGACGAACTCCGGGTCCGCCATGGCCGGTTGGACCAGCCGGTGCCGGCCAACGAGTCGGGCGGCACGTTGCGGGTCGAGCTCAACCACGCCGACACCGACGTACTGCCGCCAGGGTTCCGCAACGAGTCCAACGACACCCGGATCCTGTCGGTCGCGCTCAGCATGGGCGCGGAGGGCCGGGACGTGGTTCTGGTCAGCAAGGACATGCCGCTGCGGGTCAAGGCCGCCTCGGTCGGTCTGGTCGCCGACGAGTACCGGCACGGCCAGGCCAGCGACCCGACCTGGACCGGAATGGCCGAGCTGGAGTCCACCGACGAACAGGTCAAGCAGTTGTACGCGGGCGAGGCCGTCGACCTGGACAGCGCCGCCGGGCTGCCCTGCCACACCGGCCTGGTGCTGCACGGCACCGGCGGCGCCGCGCTCGGGCGGGTGATGGCCGACAAGACGGTACGGCTGGTACGCGGCGACCGGGAGGCGTTCGGGCTGCGTGGTCGCTCCGCCGAGCAGCGGATCGCGTTGGACCTGCTGCTCGACGAGTCGATCGGGATCGTCTCGCTGGGCGGTCGGGCCGGCACCGGCAAGTCGGCGCTGGCGCTGTGCGCCGGGTTGGAAGCGGTGATGGAACGGCGTCGGCACAAGAAGGTCGTCGTCTTCCGTCCGCTGTACGCCGTCGGCGGTCAGGAGCTCGGTTACCTGCCCGGATCCGAGTCGGAGAAGATGTCGCCCTGGGCCCAGGCGGTCTTCGACACCCTCGGCGCGGTGGTGCACGAGAACGTGATGGAGGAGGTGCTCGCCCGCGGCATGCTGGAAGTGCTGCCGTTGACCCACATCCGGGGCCGCAGCCTGCACGACGCCTTCGTGATCGTGGACGAGGCCCAGTCGTTGGAACGCAATGTCCTGCTGACCGTGCTGTCCCGGATCGGACAGGGCTCCCGGGTGGTGCTCACCCACGACGTCGCGCAGCGGGACAACCTGCGGGTGGGCCGGCACGACGGGGTGACCGCGGTGATCGAGGCGCTGAAGGGCCATCCGCTGTTCGCCCATGTGACGCTGACCCGTTCGGAGCGTTCTCCCATCGCCGAAATGGTTACTGATCTGTTGGAGGACATCCCACGTTGACCTCGCCCGGTGCGGGTCTATGCCCCACTTTAGGGTGAAAATTGGCGTGACCAGTATCACATTCAAAGTCCCGCGTTTCCCAACGGCCTCACCGTGAGCGATGGTGGTCGACGAGCGCGCGCACCGGCGACGACCGATATCCGGGTCGTCGGTGGTGGTGCGTCAGCCGACCACCATCGCGGCCGGCCGACGCGCGACCAACCCGGTCGGGCGCTCACGGCGTGCTCGGACCAGCCGCACCGCCGCACCCGCACGTGACGGTCGCGCCGCACCTGGCGGCGGCCGCCGCGAGCCGGCCGTTCAGTCGGCCGGGCACGCGGGCGCGAGCGGTGCCGACCAGCCCGGCCCGCCGTGTCCTTGCCCCCGACGAAGGGACCACTTCGTGAGTCGGCTGTGGAGCCGGTTCGGTGTCCGGGCACTCGCCGTCGGCCTGCTCGTGACAGGCGTCGCCGGCGGGTTCTACCTGGAAAGCGACCGGGAGACCCAGCAACGCATCAGCGACGCCCGCCTGGCCGCCGAGGCCGAGCAGGTCGAGCTCGAACTGCTGCGCCAGCGCCGGGCCGAACACCAGCGGATGACGGTGCAACGCCGTACCGCCGAACGGGAAGCCACGGAGAAGGCTCTCGCCACGGCCAAGGCCGAGGCGGCCAAGGCCAAGCGGGCAGAGCAGGTGACCCAGCAGAAGCAGCAGGAGGCGGCGGCCCGGCCGCCGGCGGCGACGGTGCCCTTCACCGGCGAGATTCCGGAGTCCTGCGACGAGTTCAGCGGCAACCGGGCGATCGGCTGCGCCCTTACCCTGGAGAAGGGGTGGGGTCTCGACCAGTTCGCCTGCCTGAACAAGCTGTGGAACAAGGAGAGCGGCTGGAACCACAAGGCCTACAACGCGGCCTCCGGCGCCACCGGTATTCCCCAGGCGCTACCGGGCAGCAAGATGGCCTCGGCCGGTGCCGACTGGCAGACCAACCCGGCGACCCAGATCAAGTGGGGCCTCGGGTACATCAGCGGCCGTTACGGCACCCCGTGCGGCGCGTGGCAGCAGTCACAGAACGCCGGCTGGTACTGATCCGGTCCGGACTGTCGGCAGCACCTGTCGCACTCGTCACCGGCGGCGGTACGGACCTGATCGTCCGTACCGCCGCCGGTGTTTTTGTGCGGTTTCGCCAGCTGTCGGCTGGCGTCGGTTGCGCGGACCTGATAGCTACTTGGAGATGGCGTACATGGGGACCTCCGGTGGTGACCCGAACCGCTTCGGCACCGAGGCCTTCTACGCCTCGCTGGGCCGGGCGTTCGTCGCAATGTGCGCGGTCGTCCCGGTGCTGTTCGTCATCGAGGCGTTCGACGTCTGGCTGAGCGCCGGCTTTGATCTGGCCGCCGGCATCATCCCCCGGCGCATCGACGGGCTGGACGGGGTGTTCTTCGCCCCGTTCCTGCACCACGGCTTCGACCACCTCTACAGCAACAGCGTTCCGTTGATCCTGCTGGGCACCTTCGTCCTGGCCGCCGGGGTCCGCCGGTTCCTCTACTCCACCCTGGTGATCATCCTGGTCAGCGGGCTCGGCGTGTGGTTCGCCGGCGCGCCGAACACCGTCGTGGTCGGCGCCAGCGGTGTCGTCTTCGGCTACCTCGGTCTGGTGCTGATGCGCGGCATCGTCGAGCGCACCTGGTGGAACCTCGGCGTCGTCCTGCTGGTCGGCCTGCTCTACGGCTGGCAGCTGGTCGGCATCCTGCCGACCGACGCGTTGATCTCCTGGCAGGGCCATCTCTTCGGATTCGTCGGCGGGGTGCTCGCCGCGATCCTGTTCCGCCGCCGGCGCGACTACGATCCGTACGATCCGGACCCGCTCACCATGCCCTGACCGCGCCCTGGGTCAGAGACCGAGCTCGGCGATCGGCCGTCCGTCGAAGTCGACCGCCGAGTAGAGCGCCAGCTTCTCAAGCCGGTGATGCGAGTCGATCACCCGGATCGTGCCGCTCTTGGAGCGCATCACAATCGACTGGGTGTACGCCCCACCGGAGCGGTACCGCACCCCGTGCAACAGGTCTCCTGAGGTGACGCCGGTGGCGACGAAGAAGCAGTTGTCGCCGGTCACCAGGTCGTCGGTGCGCAGCACCCGGCCCAGATCGTGCCCGGCCGCGACGGCCTTGTCCCGCTCCGCGTCGTCGCGTGGCCAGAGCTTGGCCTGCATCGCGCCGCCCATGCACTTCAACGCGCAGGCGGCGATGATCCCCTCCGGGGTTCCGCCGATGCCCATCAGCACGTCGACGTCGGACTCCTCGCGGGCCGCCGAGATCGCACTGGCGATGTCACCGTCGGACAGGAACCGGATCCGGGCACCCGCGTCGCGGATCTCCTGCACCAGTTCGGTGTGGCGGGGCCGGTCGAGGATGCTCACCGTCACGTCGGAGACGCTCGACTTCTTGACCCGGGCGATCCGCTGCAGGTTCTCCCGCACCCCGGCCTCGATGTCGATGACGTCGGCGCAGTCCGGGCCGACGGCCAGCTTCTCCATGTAGAAGACCGCGCTGGGGTCGAACATGGCGCCCCGCTCCGCCACCGCCAGCACCGCGAGGGCGTTCGGCATGCCCTTGCTCATCAGGGTGGTGCCGTCGATCGGGTCGACGGCGACGTCGACCTCCGGCCCGGAGCCGTCACCGACCCGTTCACCGTTGAACAGCATCGGGGCGTTGTCCTTCTCGCCCTCGCCGATCACGACGACGCCACGCATCTGGATCGAGTTGATCAGTTTGCGCATCGCGTCGACCGCGGCGCCGTCGCCGCCTTCCTTGTCTCCCCGACCCACCCACCGGCCGGCGGCCATCGCCGCGGCTTCGGTCACCCGGACCAGGTCCAGGGCCAGGTTACGGTCGAGATTCTGCGGGCTGCGGGTGCCGGTTCCAGTCATCGGTGCTCCTCCTCGCGACGGTGCGGGGCGCATCCCGGAGCACAGCGTCGCCGGCTCCGGTCCTGAGTGAATCCTGGCACGTCACGACGGTGCCAGGTAGTCGCGGGGTGGTCGCGGAGTGACCCGGCCGCAGGCCGGTCCGCGTATCGGTCCGCGCCGAGGAGCTGGGAGGATGGGCGGATGGAGACGACCGGGCCGGCGAGGCCGGCGCGCGACCGGGCCGAACGCACCCCGAGGGACATCACCCTGTCGCTGCTCGTCCTGCTGGTACCGATCCTGCTGGTGTTCGGGTTCTACCGGGTCTTCCTCGGCGCCGACGACCCGGTGGCGGTGGATCCCGGGCCGGCGTACGAGCAGGCCGGTGCGGCGGGCGAGTTCCCCGTGCGCGCGCCGGACGGTCTCGGACCGGACTGGGTCACGGTGAGTGCGGTCTTCCGGCCGGTGTCGGCGGCGGACGGTCCGACGCTGCGGCTGGGCTACGTCACCCCGGCCGGCGCCGCCGTCCAGGTGGTGCAGAGTTCACGGCCGGCACCGGAGCTGCTGGTGGCAGAGCTGACCACGACCGCGCAGCCGCAGGGTGGTGTGGCGATCGGGGCGACGACCTGGCAGCGGTACGCGGCCCGGCCCGGCGAACGCGCACTGGTGTGGTTGGCGCCGCAGCACAGTGTGCTGGTGGTCGGCACGGCCGACTCCCAGGAGTTGCGGCTGATGGCCGAGGCGCTCACCCCTCGCTGATCCGTCGGCGGGTCCGGCCCGTCCAGGGCGGTTGCCCGGGCCGGAAATCCGGTTACCGGGCTGCGGATGGCAGACTCGACGGGGTGAGCGACGTGGCCGCATCGTCGGTGGATGGTGAGCTGGAGAGCCTGAGCCTGGTGGAGTTGGCGGTGCGGCGGCTGCGTCGCGAGATCCTCAGCGGCAAGACCGACCCGGGGGAACGACTCGTCGAGGAGCATCTGACCCGCCGGCTGGGCATCAGCCGGGCACCGCTGCGTGAGGCGCTACGGCTCCTCGCCGAGCAGGGCCTGGTGGAGCACGTGCCCCGGCGTGGCGTGCGGGTGGCGACCTTGTCCGACCGCGACGTTCAGGAGCTGTACGCGGTGCGCGACCTCCTGGAGCGGCACGCGGTGGAGTCGGTGCTGCCGGTGCGCCGGGATACCGCCCTCGGTGGCCTGCGGGCTGCGGTCGACCAGATGCGGCTGGCGACCACGGTCGGTGACCGGCTGCGAGTCGCCGAGGCGCATCGGCGGTTCCACGTCGAGCTGGTCGCCCTGGCCGGTAACCGGCAGCTCACCGGGGTTTACGAGTCGGTGCTGTTGAAGCTCCAGCTGTACATGGCGATCAACCTGCGGCGGGAGGCGGAGGTGGCGCAGCCGGTCGACGGGGTGCACCGGCACGAGCGGCTGCTGGCCGCGATTGAAGCCGGGAATCCGGCCGAGGTGCACCGGGAGTTGGCCGAGCACGGTGCCCGTACCTACCGGCGCTCCGACGGCTCAAGCCGAACACCAGATACCTGATCCGGGGTCGGAAAGGTATCTGGTGTTCGGCTCGTTGGGGCGTGCAGTTGATCAGTGGCGGCGGTGGCTGTCCAGCCGCCGATCAGCCGTACGTCTCGTCAGGCGTACGTCTCGAACTCGGCGATCTGCGGCGTGCCCGAGGCGCCGGTGATCTCGAAGCTGATCTTGCGGAGCGTGGTCGAGGAGAAGCTGATCACGCCGGCACCGCTGCCGGAGGCTAGGGTGGCACCGGTGTCGTGGTTGTACAGCCGCCACGAACCGATGGCACCTGCGGCACCCGACGCCTCCCGGATGTTGACCGAGGAGACGGTGGTGTCAGCGTCCCACTTGATCGAGATTCGACCGGTGGTGCCGCTCGGCGACCAGTATGTGCCCATGTCGCCGTCCCGCACGTCGCCGTAGCTGGTGCCGCTGCCCTTGCTCGAACCGTCCGATCCGGCGCCGATGCTCAGGTTGGTGCCACCGGGCTGGGTCGGGGTCGAGGTCGGCTGCGGCGCCGTCGGGCTCGGGGTCGGACTGGGGCCGGTGCCGCCGGAGACCTGCAGGTAGTCGATGTTGCTCAGGCCCTCACCGGTGGCGGCCACCAGCCGAATCGTGTTGGTGCCGCTGTTGAGCGCTACGGAGACCGAGACGTTCGAGTAGCTGGTCCACCCGCCGGTCGGGTTGAACGCGACCCCTTGCAGCACAGTCGAGCCGTTGACGACCAGGTTCGCCGGTCGGTTGCCCGAGCCGCCGTTGGCGTGCCGGATAGTCAGGTTCGTCGTGCCGCCACTGGAGCTGACCAGGAACTGCGACGCCGCACCCGAGGTGTTCTCCGTGTTGCAGTACCCGCTGCCGGAGTAGCCGGAGTGCTCCGACTCGATCTCACCGTCACACGAGGCCGGCGAGTACTCCGCCTCGTAGCGTCCGTCCGGGCCGGGCGTCGGCGGCACGGTCGGCGTGGGGCTCGGCGGGTTCGACGGCGGCGGCGAGGTCGGCGAGCAGCTGCCGTCCGAGACGCGGTTGCCCTTGTTGGCGCCAGCCAGCTGACGGACCAGGTTCGGCACGCAGTTGGCCCCGTCGAGCGGGTAGGAGTACGGGATGCTGATGCTGGTGTTCGATGTCGGGTTGGGTCCGGCCGGCTGGTTGTCGCCGCTGCGGCTGGACCAGGTCACGTTGTCGTAGATGTTCCCGCTGACCTGCCAGTAGCCGGCCTCGCTGGTGTAGAACGTGCCCAGTACGTCCTTCGAGTCCTCGAAGTAGTTGTTGTCCACCTTGGCGCGTCCGCCGGCTCGTGAGTTGATGCCGGACTCGTGCAGGTCGACGTAGTAGTTGTTGTAGATATGCGAGATGCCGCCGCGCAGCAGCGGGGTGCGGGAGTCGATGTTCTCGTAGAGGTTGTGGTGGAAGGTCACGTAGCCGTTGGACCGGTCGCTCTCGCTGGACCCGATCAGGCCGCCCCGGCCTGAGTTGCGCAGGGTGCTGTACGACAGGGTCACGTACTGCGTGTTGTTCTTCATGTCGAACAGGCCGTCGAAGCCCTCCGACTCACCGCCGGAGGCCTCCAGCGTCACGTGGTCGACCCAGACGTTGCGGACGTCGGCCTCCATGCCGATGGCGTCGCCGCCGTTGGAGGTCGGCGAGCCCGACTTCTTGACGTTACGAACCGTCACGTTCTGAATGATGATGTTGCGAGCCTCGCGGATGTGGATGCCGATCTGGTCGAAGACCGCTCCGCTACCGACGCCGATGATCGACACGTTGCTGATCTGCTTGAGCTCGATCACGTCATCGGCGGTGTTGCAGCTGTCGCCGGAGACCTTGCTGGTGTTGCCGTGGTTGATCGTCCCCTGGACCTCGATGACGATCGGGGTGCTGCTGCTGGCCCGGTTGCACAGCGCCGCGTGCAGGGCGGTACCGGTGCTGACCCGTACGGTCTGGCCGCCAGCGCCGCCGGTCGTGCCGCCGTTCTGGGTCGCGAAGCCGGTGGCGCTGCCGGTCGCCGCCGAGGCCTGCGGGATCGCCAGTGCCAGGCCGACCGTTCCGGCCACGGCCGTGGTGGCCAGCCCCGCGAGGAGTCGCAGTGCGACTGGTCGTCTCATCGTTGTCTCGCCTTCGTCTTTGACTGCTGGAATCGGTTCGACTGCTGGAGGATTCGTGCCGCCCCGGTGAACTGGTGCGGCGCGTGGTTGCAGCCCGTGGTCAACCTGCCTGCAGCGCCGGTGTGGCCGTTGCCCGGCCGTCGACGGACGGCCATCGGCCCACGACGGCGAGGGCTGGGGCAGGGACGCCTCGACCCAGGTGCGGTGTTCTTGGTGTTGTGGACGAGTCGGCGGCTCGCCGGGCCCCGGACGCGTGGCCGTCAGCGCTGCGGGCGCGAGGTCACCCGGACCGTCCTCACGTCCCCGCCGCCGGTGTGCTGCAGCACACCTTGCCCTGACTTTGGAAAGCGCTTTCCTCGAAGGATAGGTCGATGTCCATCAACTTGCAAGATCGTAGCCGGATTGTGGCGAAATGCCGTCTTGGGGTCACCCTCAGCCGGTGGCTCGGGCGCCACGGGCGGCGTCGAGCCGCTGGCGGGCCCCGTCCAGCCAGCGCTGACAGGCGGCTGCCAACTGCTCGCCGCGCTCCCACAGCGCCAGCGACTCCTCCAACGTGGTGCCGCCGGACTCCAGCCGATCCACCACCGAGGCCAGTTCGGCGCGGGCCTGCTCGTAGCTCAGCGAGTCCGCCGCCAGCGGCCCACCCGCCGGCTCAGTCGCCGGAACCTTCGCCGACGTGGTCGCCGTACCGCGGTCAGCTGCCTTCTTCGTGGTCACCTGATGCCTCACTCATTCGGGTCGGGCCGCGACGGCCGGCAGTTCGCCGCCGGCCAGTCGCAGCCGCAGCGGGTCGCCAGCCGCGACGTCGGCGGGGGAGCGGACCACCGTGCCGGCGGCGTCCTGCACGATCGCGTACCCCCGGTCGAGGGTCGCGGCCGGTGACAGTGCGCGCAGCCGGGCCAGCGTGTGTCCCAGCTCGGCGGTGCCGGCGGACAACCGGTGCGCCAGGCAGCGGGTGGCCCGGTCCCGCAGCGCGTCGACCTCGCCGGCCCGCCCGTCCAGCAGCACCTGTGGCCGGGCGAGCACCGGCCGGGACCGGACCATTTCCAGCCGGTGTGTCTCCCGGTCGAGCAGACCGGTCACCGCCCGGTCCAGCCGGTGCCGGGCCAGGGCGATCAGCCGTAGCTCCTCGGCCAGGTCCGGCACCAGCCGTTTGCCCGCGTCGGTCGGCGTGGACGCCCGTACGTCGGCGACGTAGTCGAGTAGTGGTGCGTCGGTCTCATGACCGACGGCGCTGACCACCGGGGTACGGCACCCGAACACCGCCCGGCACAGCGCCTCGTCGGAGAACGGCAGCAGGTCCTCGACGCTCCCGCCGCCCCGGGCGATGACGATCACGTCGATCGACGGATCCGCGTCGAGCACCGCCAGCGCGTCGATCATCTGAGGCACCGCGCCGGAGCCCTGCACGGCGACGTTGACCACCCGGAAGTCGACCGCCGGCCAGCGTCGGCGGGCGTTGGTCAGCACATCCCGTTCGGCGGCCGACGCCCGGCCGGTGATCAGCCCGATCCGCTGCGGCAGGAACGGCGGGCGGCGCTTGCGGGCCCGGTCGAACAACCCCTCGGCGGCCAGCAGCTTCTTCAGCTTCTCCAGCCGGGCCAGCAGCTCACCGAGGCCGACCTGGCGGATCTCGTCGGCGCGCAGGCTGAGCGTGCCCCGGGCCGGGTAGAACTCCGGCTTGGCGCGCAGCACCACCCGGGCGCCGTCGGTCAGCTCCGGCGCGCCGAGGTCGAGCACGTCACGGTTGGTGGTGACGGTCAGGCTGAGATCGGCCGACGGGTCACGCAGGGTCAGGAACACGGTGGTCGCGCCGGGCCGCCGGCTGATCTGCGCGACCTGCCCGTCGACCCACACCCAGCCGAGTCGGCCGATCCAGGCGCTGATCTTCTGGCTGACCACCCGGACCGGCCACGGCTCGTCCGCGCTGCTGCGCGGCGTCGCGTCGGTGTCGGTCACCCGGCAAGGGTACGGGCGGGTGGTGACACCATCGCCGCTCGCCCCGCCGGTCGGCGAACGCCGGCTGGTCCCGGTCCGGTCCCGCCGGTCGGCCACGCTGCCGTCGTGGTCCACGGCACGTAGACTCGGCCGGGTGAGCGAGCCTGACGCGAAACCGGTCCACCGCAAGCGGGTGCTGCTGGCCAACCCCCGTGGCTACTGTGCCGGCGTCGACCGCGCGGTGCAGACCGTGGAGGAGGCGCTGAAGCTGTACGGCGCCCCGGTCTACGTACGCAAGCAGATCGTGCACAACAAGCATGTGGTCTCGACCCTGGAGGCCAAGGGCGCGATCTTCGTCGAGGAGAACGAGGAGGTCCCGCACGGCTCGACCGTGGTCTTCTCGGCACACGGCGTCGCTCCCGAGGTGCACCGGCAGGCGAAGGCCCGGTCGTTGAAGGCTATCGACGCCACCTGCCCGCTGGTGACCAAGGTCCACCAGGAGGCCCGCCGGTACGCCGCGCAGGACTACGACATCCTGCTGATCGGCCACGAGGGCCACGAGGAGGTGGTCGGCACCTCCGGCGAGGCCCCAGCGCACATCCAACTGGTCGACGGCCCGGACGACGCCGACAAGATCACCGTACGGGACCCGGAGAAGGTGGTCTGGCTGTCGCAGACCACCTTGTCGGTCGACGAGACCATGGAGACGGTCGGCCGCCTCAAGCGACGGCTGCCGATGCTGCAGTCGCCGCCGACGGACGACATCTGCTATGCCACCCAGAACCGCCAGCAGGTGATCAAGCAGATCGGGGCCGAGTGCGACGTGGTGCTGGTGGTGGGTTCCCGTAACTCGTCCAACTCGGTGCGGCTGGTCGAGGTGGCGATCGACGCCGGGGCCCGCGCCGGCTACCTGATCGACTTCGCCCACGAGATCGACGACGCCTGGCTGGCCGACGCGACCACCGTCGGGCTGACCTCCGGTGCCAGCGTTCCCGACGAACTGGTGCACCAGGTGGTCGACCACCTCGCCGCACGGGGTTTCACCGACGTCGAGCAGGTCACCACGGTCGAGGAGACGATCACCTTCTCGCTGCCGTCGGAGCTGCGTCGGGACATGAAGGCAGCCGCGGCGGGAACGGACGTCCCGGCCACCGCGTCCTAGCCGGTATGAGAGTCACTCGGATCGGCGTACCCCTGTTGCTGACCTGCCTGGCGCTGCCGGCGTGCGGCACCGGCGAACCCACCACCGAGCCCGACCCCGACCCGGTGCCGACCGTGACGGTCGCGCCGTCCACGCCGCCGGCAGCCGAATCACCGAGCGGAGGTGCCACGGTGAGCACAGCACCGCAGACCCCTGGACCGCCTGAAGACCTGCCCACCTCGGTGCCGGGGGGCACCCCGGGACCGGGAAAGTCGATCGGGTCGTCGCGGCCGATGACCCTGACCGGCACCGTCGAGGCCGGGGTGGAGCACGACTGCTACCTGCTCGACGGCTATCTGCTGGTCGGCGGCTCGCGTGACCTGATCCGTCCGGGTGCCCGGCTGAGCGTCACCGGTCACGTCCAGGCCGACCTGATGACCACCTGCCAGCAGGGCACCCCGTTCATGGTGCAGCGGATCGAGCCCGCCTGACCGACGGCGCGACCACCGACCCTGACCTGCGCCGAGCGACGACCCTGGTGCCTGCGTCGGTGCCCGTAGGACAACAGCGAGGGGCCCACCCCGACTCGGGGTGGGCCCCTCTACCGTCGTACGGCCGAGCCGTAGGTCAGCTCACCGAGCTGACCGAGACTCCGCCGCGGCCGACGACCGCGCCCTGTTCGGTGACGACGAGCATCTCACCGAACAGCTCCCGGCCCGCCTCCGGAGTGGCGTCCACCGTGACGCTGCCGCTGAGCGTGGCGCTTGCGCCGTTGGCCAGCTCCGTCGAGCCCGACTCGACCGAGATGGTGCCCAACCCGGTCGAGTAGAACACGTCCAGGTAGTCGTACTCGGTAGTGCCGGCCGGCACCGAGTACCCGTCGACCTCGATGTCGTAGACACCGGGTGCCGGGTTGTCGATCGTGACGGCCTCTTCGGAGTCGCCGTCGGCGGTGTAGTCGATCAGCGAACCGTTCCGGTAGACGAACAGGTCCAGGTCGGCGCTGAGATCGCTGGTGTTGCCGATCTTCGCGAACAACCGGGTTGCCCCGGCCGGGACCGTCACCTGGAAGGTCTGCACCTCCAGGTCGGCGATCGTCGGCCGGTCACTGCTCGCCGAGCCGAGCGAGCCGCCCTGCCCGGAGACCGTAACCGGGCCGAAGACGTTCTCCACCGTCCAGCTGAGCGGGGTGGGCTCACCGAGGGTGACGTCCTCGAGCACCGTGCTGGCCGGGTCGACGGTGACGCCCTGTACCTGGGCGGTCAACTCGAACGGGTTCTGCAGCATCGGCGAGGTCCGCCGCGACTCCACCTCGATCTCCCAGACCCCAGGCAGCGGGTCCTGGTAGTCCCGCTCGTCCGGCTTGCAGACGCTCGGGTCGGAGAAGTTGGTGTAGCAGCGCAGACTGCTGGAGCTCTCCAGCGGTACGCCGTACGGGTCGATCGCGATGAACCGGGTCTGCGATCCGTCCGCGATGCCCGACAGGCTGACCTGCAGCGCCGTCGCGCCTTCGGGCACCGTGACGAAGAACGACGTGTACGCGTTACGCGTCACCTTGCCGGAGGTGTTGAACTCGTACTCCGGGCTGCTCATCGCGGTCGATGCCACCACCGTGTTCATGATCTCGAAGTCGACCGTGGCGGTGAACGGGTTGTCCACCCGGAGGATGGCACTGTGCACACCGGCGTCCGGCGTGGCCCGCACGTTGAACGTGACGGCCTCGTTCAGCGGCAGCACCACCTGGCCGGGGGCGGCGAAGGTGCCGTCGTTGCCGACCCACTTGAGCTTGTGCAGCAGGTCGACGTCCGGGCCGCTGGTCCGGGTGATGGTGACCGGGTAGGACTTGAACTGGCCCGGCCGGTGACCACCGGCGTCGGCGGCGCACCGGTTGTAGACGCCGGTGCCCTTGTGCGGGGTGGCCAGGTACTCCGAGATCGGCGTGCAGACCGGGGCGCTGACGTCGTAGCCGTTGACCTCGATACCCTCGCGCAGCAGCTTCCAGGTGTCGGCCACGTGCAGCATGCCGTTGCCCTGCTCGTGGGCGGAGGCACCGTTGATCCAGCGGGCACCGCTGTACAGCGCCCGACGCAGCTGCATCGGGGTGACGTCGAGGTCCTTGGCCTTGACGCCCGACATCAGCAGGGCAACCGCGCCGGTGGCCTGCGGGGCGGCCATCGACGTGCCGTTGTACATGGCGTAGCCGGGCGGCAGCGGGTAGCCGGCCTCAGGGACCGGGCCGCCCTCCTCCCAGCCGGCGACGGTGGAGATGGCCGCGCCGGGGGCGCTGATGCTCGGCTTGAACCCGCCGTCCTCACGCGGACCGCGCGACGAGAAGGGGAACAGCGAGTTGCGGGTGCGTACCTCGGAGCCGTAGTTGGCCAGCCAGGTGTCCCGGCTCACGCTCGCGGCAACACTAACCACGCTGGACGCCACCGACGGGTCACCGATGGTGTTGGTGCCCGGGCCGGAGTTGCCGGCGGAGATGAACATCTGGACGCCGTACACGTCGATCAGGATGTTGTACAGCTCGGCACGGGCGTTGTTGCCGTCGTTGAGCGCCGGCAGACCACCGATCGACATGTTGATGATGTCGACGCCCCGGTTGATCACCAGGTCGATCATGCCGTCGGTCAACGCGGCGGCGGTGCAGCCGCCAGCGAAGGTGCAGGCCCGCGAGGAGACCAGCTTCGCGCCGGGCGCCGCACCGTCGAAGTCCTCGTTGCCGAGCATGTCGTTGGCGGCCACGATGCCTGCCACGTGGGTGCCGTGCGACGACGAGATCAGGCCGATGTTGACGTAGTCGATCAGGCCAGGACCGCCGACCGGAGCGGTGTCGACGTCGGTACGAAACTCGACGACGAACGGTACCTGCTCGGCGATCGGGGTCGTCGGGTCGTCCGCGCCGAAGTGCCCGATGTCAAAATTCTCCTGGTACGGGCGCATCACCGGCTCGTCGGTGAAGTCGAAGTCCTGGTCGACATCGACCCGTACGTCGTTGGTGGCCGGGTCGTACAGCACGCCGAATCGGTCGCTGGTGTCGCCGTCGCGGTTGACGTCACCGTCGGCCGCCCCGCCGGCGGTGATCGACTCCGAAAACAGGTTGATCATGTAGTCGCCGGCCGGCGCGGACCAACTGACCCCGGCGTAGCTGAAGCTCGGGCCGCTCACGCTGGTGAGCATCGGCCGCCAGGTGCCGTCATTCTCGTACAGCGGGTCGATCGGGGTGACCCAGTCGATGACCTTCCGCTCCCCGGTGGTGGTGGTCTGCAACGCGGGGTGGTCCAGGTCGATCCCGGAGTCCATGATACCGACGACGACGTTGCGGCCGTCCCAGCGCGGGTGGCTCTTCTTGAACGAGACCGCGCCGGTTTCGCCGGTCGGCATGTAGGGGTTGACCGCGCCGGTGTCCGGCCCCGGGCCGGTAGTCGCGCTCGCCACGGAGGAAGCCGCCGCCATGCTCTCCGGCACCGGGTCCGGCATCGGGATCGTCTCGTTGAGGTCGACTGCCGAGACCCCCGGCAGTTTCGACGCCGCGACGACGTTCTTGACCGGCACACGGGCCCGGACGTAGCCGACCTCGTCGACCTGGTTGCCGATCACGCCGCCGAGCTTCTTCAGCTCGGCCGCGACCTTCGGTGCCTGGCCCTGCTCGGTGGCGACCAGCAAGGTGACGCTCTGCTCGCTCTTCGCCTCCGCCTCGGCGAGCAGGTCGAGATCGTGTGACCCCAACGTATCGGTAGGGGTGTCCTTCAGTACGTCGGCCTTGGTCGACGGGTTGGCGCTCGCGGTGGACGCACCACCCGCCAGCGTCACGGCACCGGCCACCATGACGGATGCCAGGAGCGCGGCAGAGGTTCGCCGTCTCCAGATGCGGGGTTTACTCACGTTCTCTTCCTCCGGAAGAACTGGGCCCTGTGGTGCAGGGCACGTGTGACCGCATCCTTTGTGTTCCGGTGGAGCGCTGTCACTACCTAGCCAAGCGTTGTGACCAGCCCGTGACATGCACTTCCCTGAATGGGTGGCGTGGTCGTAGTGAAATGCCTGCAATGAGTGATGTCTATTCGGGGTTTTCCCAGCTCAACCCGGTCCACTCGGGACGTGTCCGATGCGCCCGGTCATCGCCGGCCGACGGCGATTCCAGCTCTGGCGCCTGCACCTGACGGGGCGCCACTTCGACCTGTGGCGGGGGCGTCAGTTCAGTGCCGGAGACCCCGAGATCGGCGAGTTTGCGCGCACTCACCAGGACCCGCCCCTCCAGTGATCCCACCGCGCGGTTGTACGCGGTGACCGCACCTCCCAGCGCGTTACCCAGCTTGGTGACATGCTCGCCCAGCGTGGCCAGCCGCCCGTACAGTTCGCGGGCCAGTCCGTGCACCGCCACCGCGTTGCGGGCCAGCGCCTCCTGCCGCCACGAGTACGCGACCGTGCGCAGCAACGCCACCAGCGTCGCCGGGGTGGCCAGTACGATGTCCCGGCTGAACGCGTGCTCCAACAGAGCCGGGTCGCGCTGCAACGCGGCATCCAGGAACGAATCGGCCGGCACGAACAGCACCACGAACTCCGGCGTCTGATCGAACGCGGACCAGTACTGCTTCGCGGCGAGCGCGTCCACATGGGCTCGCAGCTGCCGGGCGTGACTGTCCAGGTGCTGGTCCCGGCTGCGCTCCTCGCGGGCCTCCATCGCGGACAGGTAGCCGTCGAACGGCGCCTTGGCGTCGACCACCACGCTGCGCCCGCCGTGCAGCCGGACCACCAGGTCCGGGCGGACCGTCTGCTGCTCGGTCCGCGCGGTCACCTGCTCGGCGAAGTCACAGTGCTCCAGCATCCCGGCCGCCTCGACGATGCGCCGCAGCTGGTGCTCACCCCACCGGCCGCGCACCTGGGGCGCGCGCAGCGCCGCCACCAGCTGCTTGGTCTCGGTACGCAGTTCAGCGGAGACTCCACCCATCGCCCGGACCTGCTCGCGCAGCTCGGCGTACGCGTCTACCCGGTCGTGCTCCAGCTCGGCCACCCGCTGCTCGTAGCGGCGCAACGCGTCGTGCAGGGGTGCCACCGCACGCGCCACCGCCTCCTGCGACTGGGCGGTCGCTTCGTACGACAGCGCCCGCATCGACTGCTCCAACCGGCCCTCGCCGTCGCGGGTGGCGCGCAGCGTCGCGTCCAGCCGGGCGATCTCGGCCGCCGACCGGGCCCGGGCGGCCAGCCAGCCGAGCGCCGCGCCGAAACCGAGACAGACGATCACCACCACTACCGTCGCGACATCCACGCCGGAAAGCATGTCAAACAGGTACGCCGCCCGCCCGCCGACGTCCGCGCACCGCCCGTCGTTGTGGCTGGTGGTGGATCAGTGCGGCTACCGTCGTAGCCATGGAATTTCTTCTGCTCCTGGTCTTGGTGGCGTTGTTCGCCGGCGGCCTGCTGTGGTGGCGGGGGGAGAGCGCCGCCCGCAAGGAGCGGGCGCTGGCCGACGCCCGGGCCGAAGCACAGCGCTGGTACGAGCGGCTCGGCGGCCAGGTGATGAACCTGCACGGTGACCAGCCGGCGGTCCGGCAGTCGCTGCTCGACGCCGGCGAGCGCTACACTGCGGCCGGCTCCCAGCTGGAGCAGGCCCGCAGCGTCAAGCAGTTCGAGCTGGCCCGGGAGACCGCCCTGGAGGGCCTGGCCTACGTCCGGGCGGCCCGGGTGGCGCTCGGCATCGACCCCGGTCCCGAGCTGCCCCCGCTGGCCGCAGCCCGGGGCGCCGGGCAGCTGACCAAGGAGCGGGAGGTCGACGTCCAGGGGCAGACCTTCCGGGCCGGGCCCAACCCCGGCCCGCAGACACCGCATTACTACCCGGGCGGCTACCACCAGGGTCGGCCGGTGCCGGCCGGCTGGTACTCCCAACCGCTGTGGAAGCCGGCGCTGGCCGGTGCGGCCGGTGCGATCGGCGGCATGCTGGTCTTCAGCGCGCTGTTCTCTCCGGCGTTCGGCGACCCCGGCTACGACGCCGGGTACGCCGCCGGCTTGGAAGACGGCGGCGGTGACGAGGACTTCTCCGGCGGGGAGGACTTCTCCGGCGGCGAGGACTTCGGTGGTGGCGACTTCGGTGGCGGCGACTTCGGCGGATTCGGGGATTTCTGACCTTCGGAAGTAGGGCTACCCGGATGGTCCGTCGACCAGTGAGCGGGCAGGCTCGTCACCGTGGAGACCAAGCGACAGATTCAGCGCGGCTGGCTCGCCGGTCTCGGCGCGGCAGCCCTGGCCACCGGGGCGGCGACCGCCGCCGCCCAGTCGTCCGGGCGGTTCCACTGGTGGGCCGGGTTCATCCTGGTACCCGGTGCGTTGATCGCCGCCGCCGGTGGCCCGCTGCTGGCCCGCGGTGGCGGCCGCGCCTTCGGTGGGTACGTCGTCGCCGGCATCGGCGCGATCGTCTTCACCGTGGGCGCACTGCTCATGCTGGGGCTGATGGGTGACGGCTGGCCGTTGCTCGTCGTGCTGCCCTGCCTGGCGGTGGCCGGTACCTACGGCTGGCGTCCGGACCATCCACTCGCCCGGGGGTTGCACCGCACCGTGGCCCTGCTGGCCGTCACCGGTGCCGGGGTCGGGGTCACCCTCGGACTGATCGTGACCGGTCTGGTCGACGCCGGAGACACCGGCTGGTGGGGCGGTTTCATGATGCTCGCCGCCGCCGTGGTGTTCGCCAACGCACTCGAACTCGGCCGGCACCGGATGCCGTATCGGCTGCAGGCGGTGACGCTGTTCGTCGGGCCGTCGGTGGTGGCCTTCCTGCTCGGCCTGCGCTTCCTGCGTGGCTGGTGACGCAGGCACCGGCGGACCATCAGCCGGCGAACGGGTCCGATCCGACACGGTCAGCCGGCCTGGACCGGCACCCAGTCGGCGTACTTCGCGGTCCGCCCGTCGCCGGACGAGCGGCCGCGCAGCCGGCGGTGCACCCAGGGCACCACGAACTCCCGGTAGTAGCGGGCCTCGGCGAGCAGGCTGCGCCGGCCGACCGGTGCCGGGTCGACCACGTGCGCCTCGGTCGGGTGGCCCAGCCCGTCCAGCACCAGGCTGGCGACCCGGCGGTGGCCGGCCGAGTTGAGATGCAGGCGGTCGGGCGACCAGTACTGTTCGCGGCGGATCTCCACGTCGCTGAAGACGTCGATGAAGTCGAGACCGTGCCGGGTGGCGAGTTCGGCGGTGGCGGCGGTCAGCGCCAGCCCGCGTCGCCGCATCGTCGCGCCGAACGGCAGCCGGGCACTCGGGTCGCCGCCGCTGAGCAGCACCAGCCGTACGCCGGCGTCGGCGCAGCGGCGTACCGCGCCCTCGGTCAGCGCGACCAACCGGCTCAGGTCCGTGCCGGCGCGCATCATGTCGTTGCCGCCGCCGTTGAGTGTGATCATCGTCGGGAGTGGGGACAGCGACAACGCCCGGTCGAGCTGCTCGGTGACTATCGGTTCCAGCAGCCGTCCCCGGATCGCCAGGTTGGCGTACTGCACAGGGCCGCCGTTCGCGGCGGCGAGGCCGGCGGCGACCAGATCAGCCCAGCCGCGTACGGCGCCGTCCGGTAGTTCGTCGCCGAGCCCTTCGGTGAAACTGTCCCCGATCGCCACATACCGCACCCGCGACCTCCCCGTCCCGCATGACCAGCGGCACCAAGTTACCTCCCGGTACCGACTGGTGCTGTGACGCGGATCCCGCTCTGACGGTTGGCGGGCAATGCTTCCTGGCCGGGCAGCCCGTCCGGGGCCAGTTGAGTGAGCTTAGGGGATCAACCTGTGGGCACGTCCGACGAACGGCGGAAGTGGATCCGTTCAGCGGACGCCGTCCCGTCTGGCCGGCCACGCCGCGTCGGACATGGGTGTCGTGTGAGCTGGACCTCTGGTAGTTTTGCACGACTTGCCCTATTTGTTGTCGTTCTCGTTTGTGACGGATGGGCACACCGGCCTGTCCGGCTCACGCAGAAGACGAGACGGGGGAAAAGTGCAGTCAACGTTGAAACGGGTGGCCAGCGTCTCGCTGGCCGCGCTACTTGGCACCGCTGGCGGGTTGGCGGTGACGGCCGCACCCGCCTACGCAGCTCCCGGAGACGCGCATGCGAGGGGGGTGATCGTCGACCTCTCGGCTGAGGTCCTCGGGATTCCGGTGATCGAGGCCAGTGCGGTGATCGGGTCGGTGGACGCCCCACCCGCCGGCGGCACCGACACCGAGACCCTGCTCGACATCACCCTGCCGGGAGCCATCGGCGTCGCCGCCGACGGCACCGTCCTGGAGGTCAGCGCTACCAGGGGCCCGATCTCGTCGTCCGCCTCGTCCTCGGTCGCCGACGTGTCGTTGGACATCCTCGGCGTGAACGTGCTGACCGCATCGGCCGTCGAGGCCGCGGTCAGCTGCCCCTTCGTCGGTCCGCAGACTGCCGACACGACGTTGACCGGGCTTACCGTGTTCGGCCTGGCGGAGGTCCTGATCCCGAACGGGCCGAGCCTTGACGTGAGCGCCGCGGTGACGGTGCCGGGTCTGGTCGGAGCGATGCTCGATGTCTCACTGTCGCGTATCGAGACCGTCACCGCCGACAGCGCGGCGGCGGCCACCATCGTGCTCACCGCCTCACTCTCGGGTCTGCTCCTCGGGTTCCCGGTGGTCATCCCGGTCGGTGAAGTCATCATCGCCGAGGCCACCTGTGAACGTCCGGCCGCACCGGCGCCGCCGACTGCGTCGTCGATTGATCCGGATTCTGGTCCGCAGTCTGGTGGTCAGACGGTGACGATCACTGGTTCGGGTTTTGTGCCGGGTGACACGGCGGTGACGTTTGACGGGTTGCCGGCCACTGATGTGGTGGTGGATCCGTCGGGTACGTCGTTGACGGCGGTGACTCCGGCGCATGCGCCTGGTGTGGTGGATGTGGTGGTGACCACTGATGGTGGTTCGACTGATCCGTTGGCGTACACGTATCTGGCTGATGGTTCGGATGCGGTGGTGACGGGTCTGGATCCTGATTTCGGGCCGACGTCTGGTGGTACCACGGTGACGATTACTGGTTCGGGTTTCACTGGGGCGACCGGTGTCACGTTTGATGGCGTGGCGGGTACGGGGTTCGCGGTGAATCCGGCTGGTACGGAGATCACGGTGGTGACTCCGCCGGGTGCTGCTGGTCCGGCTGATGTGGTGTTGGTGTTCCCGGCTGGTACTGCGGATGCGGGGATCTTCACCTATGTGCCGCCGACGATTGATTCGGTGGTTCCGGATTCGGGTCCGAACACGGGTGGTACCACGGTGACGGTCACGGGTTCCGGGTTCACCGGGGCGACTGATGTGACGTTCGGTGGTGTGCCGGGGACTGATCTGGTGGTGGATCCGTCGGGTACGTCGTTGACGGTGGTGACGCCGCCGGGGCCGGTGGGTCCGGTTGATGTGGTGGTGGTGTTGCCGGGTGATGACGCGGTCGCTCCCGACGGCTTCACTTATGTGGTCGCGCCGCCGACTGCGTCGTCGATTGATCCGGATTCTGGTCCGCAGTCTGGTGGTCAGACGGTGACGATCACTGGTTCGGGTTTTGTGCCGGGTGACACGGCGGTGACGTTTGACGGGTTGCCGGCCACTGATGTGGTGGTGGATCCGTCGGGTACGTCGTTGACGGCGGTGACTCCGGCGCATGCGCCTGGTGTGGTGGATGTGGTGGTGACCACTGATGGTGGTTCGACTGATCCGTTGGCGTACACGTATCTGGCTGATGGTTCGGATGCGGTGGTGACGGGTCTGGATCCTGATTTCGGGCCGACGTCTGGTGGTACCACGGTGACGATTACTGGTTCGGGTTTCACTGGGGCGACCGGTGTCACGTTTGATGGCGTGGCGGGTACGGGGTTCGCGGTGAATCCGGCTGGTACGGAGATCACGGTGGTGACTCCGCCGGGTGCTGCTGGTCCGGCTGATGTGGTGTTGGTGTTCCCGGCTGGTACTGCGGATGCGGGGATCTTCACCTATGTGCCGCCGACGATTGATTCGGTGGTTCCGGATTCGGGTCCGAACACGGGTGGTACCACGGTGACGGTCACGGGTTCCGGGTTCACCGGGGCGACTGATGTGACGTTCGGTGGTGTGCCGGGGACTGATCTGGTGGTGGATCCGTCGGGTACGTCGTTGACGGTGGTGACGCCGCCGGGGCCGGTGGGTCCGGTTGATGTGGTGGTGGTGTTGCCGGGTGATGACGCGGTCGCTCCCGACGGCTTCACTTATGTGGTCGCGCCGCCGACTGCGTCGTCGATTGATCCGGATTCTGGTCCGCAGTCTGGTGGTCAGACGGTGACGATCACTGGTTCGGGTTTTGTGCCGGGTGACACGGCGGTGACGTTTGACGGGTTGCCGGCCACTGATGTGGTGGTGGATCCGTCGGGTACGTCGTTGACGGCGGTGACTCCGGCGCATGCGCCTGGTGTGGTGGATGTGGTGGTGACCACTGATGGTGGTTCGACTGATCCGTTGGCGTACACGTATCTGGCTGATGGTTCGGATGCGGTGGTGACGGGTCTGGATCCTGATTTCGGGCCGACGTCTGGTGGTACCACGGTGACGATTACTGGTTCGGGTTTCACTGGGGCGACCGGTGTCACGTTTGATGGCGTGGCGGGTACGGGGTTCGCGGTGAATCCGGCTGGTACGGAGATCACGGTGGTGACTCCGCCGGGTGCTGCTGGTCCGGCTGATGTGGTGTTGGTGTTCCCGGCTGGTACTGCGGATGCGGGGATCTTCACCTATGTGCCGCCGACGATTGATTCGGTGGTTCCGGATTCGGGTCCGAACACGGGTGGTACCACGGTGACGGTCACGGGTTCCGGGTTCACCGGGGCGACTGATGTGACGTTCGGTGGTGTGCCGGGGACTGATCTGGTGGTGGATCCGTCGGGTACGTCGTTGACGGTGGTGACGCCGCCGGGGCCGGTGGGTCCGGTTGATGTGGTGGTGGTGTTGCCGGGTGATGACGCGGTCGCTCCCGACGGCTTCACCTACTCGGGTGGCCCGGCACCGGTGATCGACTCGGTCGACCCTGGACAGGGACCGGCCAACGGCGGGACCACAGTGGTCGTCGGAGGCAGCGGCTTCATCCCGGGCCAGACGACCGTGACGATCTGCGGCAAGACGATTCCAGCGAACAAGGTCACGGTCAACAGTTCCGGGACCTCGCTGACCTTCGTCACTCCGCCGTGCGACGTCAAGCACACAACCATCACGGTGACGACACCGAACGGCACCTCGAACGAGATCGCGTTCCGGTACGTGGGGCTGCCGGTCACCGGCAGCGCGACCACGAACCTGATCACCAGCGGCGGTGCGCTCGTGGTGCTGGGAATCTCGTTGCTCCTGCTCACCCGCCGTCGGGCGAACAGGGCGTGACACGTAACAACTGAGAAAGCGGGTGGCCCCGGGAGCGCATGAGCGACCGGGGCCACCCGCCGTTACCAGACTCACCGGGCCGGAGCCCGACCGGACGATAACGGGGTGCCAGCGGCGTCGGATCATGCGATGGTCGGCGGCATGACCGACTATCTGGCGCTCAACCGGGCCAGCTGGGACGAGCGCGCGCCGGCACACGCCGCATCGCCGGACTACCGGGTGGCGCAGCTGATCGCCGACCCGGCGCTGCTCAGTGAGGTGGTGCGCTTCGACCTGCCGAGGCTCGGCGACCTGACCGGCGTACGCGGGGTGCATCTGCAGTGCCACATCGGCACCGACACGCTGTCGCTGGCCCGGCTGGGCGCGACCATGACCGGCCTGGACCTTTCCGGCGCGTCCCTGGCCGAGGCCCGGCGGATCGCCGCAGCCGCACAGACCCCGATCGAGTACGTCGAAGCCGATGTCTACCGCGCCGTGGAGGTGCTCGGCGCGGGCGGGTTCGACCTCGTCTTCACCGGGATCGGTGCGCTCTGCTGGCTGCCGAGCGTGACCCGATGGGCGGAGACGGTGGCCGCACTGCTGCGGCCGGGCGGCCGGCTGTTCCTGCGGGAGGGGCACCCGGCGCTGTGGGCGGTCGACGAGACCCGCCCGGACGGCCTGCTCGTGCTCGACCTGCCGTACTTCGAGACGGACCGGCCGCTGGTGTGGAACGAGGACGGCACGTACGTCGACACCGAGGTCAGCTTCACCCACAACCTGACCCACGCGTGGAACCATGGCATCGGGGAGATCTTCACCGCGCTCACCGGCGTCGGGATGCAGGTGACGATGCTGGTCGAGCACGAAAGCGTGCCGTGGAACGCGTTGCCCGGCCGGATGGCCAAGGGCGATGACGGCGAGTGGCGGTTGACCGAACGACCGGAGCGGTTCCCACTCAGCTACACCCTGCAGGCGGTCCGGCTCAGCTGAGGCTGTCGCGCCACTGGTGGTGCAGCACGGCGTACCGACCGCCGTCGGCGATCAGGTCGGCAGGCCGGCCGTCCTCGACGATCCGGCCGTCGTCGAGGACCAGCACCCGGTCGGCGATCTGCACCGTCGACAGCCGATGCGCGATGACCAGCGCAGTGCGCCCGTGGCCGGTCGGCCAGCGGTTGGCCACCGGCCCGTCGCCGTTGCGGCCACCGCAGTTCTGGCTATCGTCGTTCTGGCCGCCGTTGAGCATGGTCTGCAACGCCCGCTGCACCAGGCGCTCGGTCGGCACGTCCAGCGACGAGGTCGCCTCGTCGAGGATCAGCACCGCCGGGTCGGCCAGCACCGCCCGGGCGAAGGCGACCAACTGCCGTTGCCCGGCGGACAGCCGCCCGCCGCGCCGGTGCACGTCGGTGGCGTACCCGTCGGGAAGTCCGGAGATGAACTCGTGCGCGCCGATCGCCCGCGCCGCGGCCTCCACCTCGGCGTCGGTGGCGTCCGGGCGGCCGAACCGGATGTTGTCCGCGACGCTGCCGGCAAAGAGGTGGTTCTCCTGCGTAACCATGATCACGTTTCGCCGCAGGTCGCGGCCGGCGATCTCACGCAGGTCGACGCCGTCGAGGGTGACCGACCCGCTGACCGGATCGTAGAGCCGGGCCACCAGCTTGGCGATCGTCGACTTGCCGGCCCCGGTGGCCCCGACCAGCGCGACCGTCTGCCCGGCCGGGATCCGCAGGGTCAGCTCGGGCAGCACCAGACGGTCCGGCCGGTAGCCGAACGAGACGGCATGCAGCCGCACCGCGCCGCGTACCGGCTGCGGCAGCGGACGCGGCCGCACCGGCTCGGCGACGTCCGGCCGCTCGTCGAGCACGCCGGAGAGCTTCTCCAGCGCCGCGGTCGCCGACTGCAGCGAGTTGTAGAACTGGCTCAGCTCCTGCATCGGCTCGAAGAACCGGCGCAGGTACAGCAGGAACGCGGCGAGTACGCCGATCTCGGTGCGGCCCTGCAGCACCTGCCAACCGCCGAAGGTGAGCACCATCGCGACAGCCACGTTGCCAATGCCCTTGAGGCTCGGTGAGTAGATCGCGATCAGCCGGAACGCGTGCAGGCTGGCCCGCTGGAAGCCGGTGTTGACCTCGGCGAAGATCTCCTGGTTGCGGGGCTCGCGCCGGAACGCGTGCACGGCCCGGACCCCGCCGAGCGACTCCACGAAGTGGACGATCAGCAGCGCCACGGTCTCCCGGGTACGCCGGTAGGCGACGGTGGAGGCGCGGGCGAACCAGATCGACATCCACACCAGGAACGGGAACGCCAGCAGGGTCACCAGGGCCAGCGGCAGGTCCAACCAGAGCAGGATCGCCGCCACCGAGACCACCGACAGCCCGGCGAGCACCAGATCGTCGATGCCGCCGTTGACCAGCTCGGAGATCGAGTCCATGTCACTGGTCAGCCGGGCCACCACCCGGCCGGAGGTGTAACGCTCGTGGAAGCTGACCGACAGGTTGAGAAAGTGCCGGTACACCCGCTGACGCAGGTCGAGCAGGATCGCCTGACCGATCCGGGCAGACAGGATCAGGAAGCTGCGCTTGCCGACGTACTCGGCGACGGTGGCGACCGCGAAGGCGACGGCGATCGCGACCAGCGGCCCCGCGTCGCCGTCGTCGGTCAGCGGCGGGATGGCCCGGTCGATGCCCAGCATCACCAGGTACGGACCGGCCATCGCGGCGGCGTTCTGCAGCAGCAGCAGGCCGACCGCCACCGCGATCATCCGCCGGTGCGGCCGGGTCAGCGAGCCGAGCAGCGCCCGGCTGCGGGCCCGGACCCGGGCGTTGTAGACCGGACCGCCGTTGCCTGCGCCGCCGACCTCGTCCGCCGCCCGGTCGGAGACCCCGCGCCAGTCCGGCTGAGCGTCGTCGGACCTGCTCGCGTCACGGTCCGCGGTGCCGCCGGCATCGTCGGTCCGGTTCACCGGGACCTGACCAGGCCGGGTCCGTCGGCGGAGAGTACGGCCCGGTAGGCGGGCACGGTGGCGAGCAGTTCGGTGTGGGTGCCGACGGCCGCGATCCGCCCCGCGTCCAGCAGTGCCACCCGGTCGGCCAACGCGACCGTGGACGGCCGGTGCACCACCAGCAGCGCGGTGGTGCCGACCAGCACCCGGCGCAGCGCCTGCTCCACCAACGCCTCGGTGTGCACGTCCAGGGCGGACAGCGGGTCGTCGAGCACCAGCACCCGGGGCCGGCCCAGCACCGCCCGGGCCAGCGCCAGCCGCTGCCGCTGCCCGCCGGACAGTGACAGCCCCTGCTCGCCGATTCGGGTCCGCAACCCCCAGGGCAGGTCGTGGACGAAGTCGGCCTGCGCCAACCGGACGGCGGCGTGCACCTCGGCGTCGGTGGCGTCCGGCCGGCCGAGGGTCAGGTTTTCCCGGACCGACATCGAGAACAGGGTGGGGTCCTCGAACGCCACGCCCACGCACCGGCGCAGCTCGTCGAGGCGCAGGTCACGCAGGTCATGACCGTCCAGGGTGATCCGTCCGCCGGTGACGTCGTAAAGTCGCGGCACCAGCGACACCAGGCTGGTCTTGCCGCTGCCGGTCAGGCCGGCGATGGCCAGCGTCTCACCCGGCCGTACGGTGAGGTCGACGCCGCGCAGCACCGGCTCCGGCGTCCCCGGATAGCCGAAGGTGACGTTGTCGAAACGCAACTCACCGCGGACCTCACCGACCCGGATCCGGACGGCGTCCGGTCGGTCGACGATCGACGGCGAGGTGTCCAGCACCTCCTGAATCCGGTCGGCGGCGGTCATCGCCTCCTGGGCGTGCGAGATGATCCAGCCCAGCGACTTGATCGGCCAGATCAGCATCAGTTGCAGGGTGACGAAGGCGACCAGTTGACCGATGGTGAGCTGCTGGTCGGCGACGGCGCCGGCCCCGGCGACCAGCACGACCGCGAGGCTCGCGTTCGGCACCAGGTCGTAGCGGGCCGACGCGTGGGCGAGCAGCCGGCCCTTGCCGACCGCGGTGTCGTGCAGCTCGCGGGCCAGGTCGGTGAAGCGCGCGGTGAGGTACGGCCCGCGCCCGAACGAGATGATGGTCCGCAGCCCTTGCGCGGACTCCTCGACCAGGGTGGCCAGGTCACCCTGCTGGTCCTGCATCCGTCGGGACACCCGCAGATAGGCGCGGGTGAACTGGCGGCTGAACAGGTAGAGCGGTACGGCGCTGGCCGCCACCACCAGTCCCAACGGCCAGTACAGGTGCAGCAGCAACGCCACCACGGTCAGGTAGGTCGCCGAGTTGAGGATCAGGAACAGCAGACCGAAGGAGAGGAAGCGTCGGATAACCGACAGATCGCTGATCGCCCGGGACAACAACTGCCCGGACTGCCACTGGTCATGGAAGGTGACCGGGAGCCGCTGCAGGTGGGTGTAGATGTCGTCGCGGATGGTGCCTTCCATCCCGATCGACGAGGCACTCTGTGCCCACCGCCGGATGAAGATCAGCACCGCCTCGACGACGCCGAGCAGCAGGGCGAGTCCACCGAGGAGCAGCAGACCGGCGGGATCACCGGCGGCCACCGGGCCGTCCACCACCTCGGCGATGACCAGCGGGATGGCGATGCCGGCTCCGGTCGCCGCCGCAGCGGCCGCCAGCAGCCAACCGAGTTGACCGAGGTACGGGCGCAGGTAGCGGCGCAGCCGCCAGAGATTGTGGACGGCGCGCCGCCGGGGCGGAGATCGGTCGGGTACGGCGTCCACACCACGACGGTAGCCGGTGCCGGCACCGGTTCACCGCCCCGCGAAGGTCACCTGCGATTCATGGTCGAGCAGCCACTTCTTGATCGGCAGACCCCATCGGTAGCCGCCCAGCGTGCCGTCGCCGCGCAGCACCCGGTGACAGGGGACGACCAGCGCGACCGCGTTGCGGGCGCAGGCACCGGCCGCCGCCCGGACCGCAGCCGGCCGGCCGGACCGCAGGGCGAACGCCGTATAGCTGACCGGCTCACCGGGCTTCACCTCGCGCAGCGCCGACCAGGCGGTGTGCTGGTACGGGCCGCCGTGCTGGCATACCGGTAGCCGGTCGATCGCGGTGAAGTCACCAGCCAGATAGGACCGTACGGCGCGGGTGACGTCGCCGAGGTCGGCCCGGCGGCGCACCGGCCCGCGTAGGTCGGGGTGGACCACGGCGAGCAGGTCGTCCGGGTCGGCGGTGAACCCGGCGGCCCGTAGCGCCCCGCCCGGGTCGGTGATCAGCGTCAGCGGCCCGACCGCCGTGGCGACCGTACTCGCGTCCAATGTCGAAGACGTTGTCATCATTCACTCCGATGTAGATTTCATTGGCGTGGCGGACCGCCACAGCCGCAGGTTGGCGTAGGACCGCCAGGGCCGCCAGAGCTCAGCGTGGGTGGTCAGGTCTGCGGGGGAGGCGGGCAGGCCGAGCGCCGCCGCGCCGCGCCGTACCCCCAGGTCGGTGCCGAGCAGCACGTCCGGGTCGCTGAGCGCCCGCATCGCCACGTAACCGGCGGTCCACGGGCCGATGCCGGGCAGTGCGGTGAGCCGGTGCGACAGCTCGGCCCGGTCGCTGCCCGGGTCGAGCCCGATGTCGCCGTCGGCGACCCCGGCGGCCAACGCGCGCAGCGTGCCGCGCCGGGCGGCTGGCATCGCGAAGGCGTCGTCGGGCAGGGCGAGCAGTTCGGCCGGGCCCGGGAACGGCGCCAGACCGTCCGCAGGCGGGGCTGTTCGCGACGCGGTCGTCGCGCAGAGGCGGGCCAGCACCCGGCGGGCGGCGGACACCGAGATCTGCTGCCCGACCACGGCCCGTACCGCCAGTTCGAAGCCGTCCACCGCGCCCGGCACCCGGACCCCGGGCTCGGCGGCGACAGCAGCGGCCAACGCCGGATCGGCACCCAGCACGGCGTCCACCGCCGCCGGATCGGCGTCCAGGTCGAAAAGCCGGCGGCAGCGGGACACCGCCGGTGCCAGATCACGCAGGTCGGCGAGGCGCAACGCGGCGGCGAGGAAACCGTCGTGCGGGGTCAGCGCCACCGCACCGGCACCGTACGGCAACCGCAGCGCACGCCGGTATCCGCCGCCGTCGGCGGACTCCACGCCGGGCACCGCCCGGTCGGCCAGGAATCCGAGTACGGCGTCGACCGCCATCGGCCGACGGAACGCCAGCCGTACGGTGATCACCCCGGCCCGGTCGGGCGCACCGGGCCGCACGCGGCCGCGCAGCGTCGACGGCGGGCCGCCGTACACCGTCCGGAACGTGTCGTTGAACTGCCGTAGGCTGCCGAACCCAGCCGCGAACGCGATCTCAGCGACGGTCAGGGCGGTCCGCTCCACCAGGATCCGGGCCGTCTGCGCACGCTGCGCCCTGGCTAACGCCAGTGGGCCGGCCCCCACCTGCTCGGTCAGCACCCGGGTGAGATGCCGTTCGGTGTAGCCGAGCCGGCGCGCCAGCCCTGGCACGCCGTCGCGGTCCACCACCCCGTCGCCGATCAACCGCATCGCCCGTCCGACCAGGTCGGCGCGGCGGTCCCAGTCCGGCGAGCCCGGGGTGGCGTCGGGGTGGCAGCGCCGGCAGGCGCGTAACCCGGCCTGTTGCGCAGCGGCCGCCGAGGCAAAGAACCGGACGTTGTGCCGCTTCGGGGTAACCGCCGGACAGGACGGCCGGCAGTAGATCCCGGTCGACGTCACGCCGGTGTAGAACCAGCCGTCGAAACGCTGGTCGCGGCTGTCCACCACTCGGTAGCACCGCTCGAAGTCGAGCTCCATGGGTCGATCCTGCCCGCTTGCGGGCCCGGTCGGCTGGCGGGAATCGGACCTGCAGTCACGAGCCCTGGTCCGTGCCGGCCGGGCGGGTAGCGCCGGCGACCAGCAGGCCGATCGCCAACGCCCCGAGCACCACCAGCAGCGATCGCAGGATGCCGACCTGCTCGGCCAGGAAACCGACCAGTGGTGGACCGGCCAGGAACGAGGTGTAGCCGATCGAACTGACCACCGACACCCGTACCGCCGCCCGGTCGGCCTCGTCGGCGGCCGCGCTCATCCCGACCGGGAAACCGAGCGACGCCCCCGCGCCCCACAGCAGCGCCCCGAGCAGCGCCAGCGGCAGCGTCGGCCCGAGAACCACCAGGGCCAGGCCGACCAGGGCCAGCACCGCCGTCGCCCGCAGCACCGTCACCCGTCCCCAGCGTTGCAACGCCGTACCGCCGACCATCCGGGCGGCGGTCATCGCCGCGACGAATACCCCGAACGCGACCGCGCCGACCGCGTCACCGACCCGGTAGCCGTCGACCACGGCCAGGGTGAGCCAGTCGTTCGCCACCCCCTCGACGAACGCGAAGGCCAGCACCAGCAGACCGATCAGCAGGGTGCGCGGCTCCCGCCAGGCACGCAGCACCCCGGACCGGGGTGCTGCCGCGCCGGGCACCCGCACCGGGACCGGCAGGAACATCCGTACGGCTGCGGCGATTGAGGCGATCACCAGCAGTGCGGTGACGGCGAGTTGCCAGTCGACCGGCACCGCCAGCCAGGCACATCCGGCCCCGAGGAGCGCGCCGGTCACCGTACCCAGGCTGAAGCCGGCGTGGAAACGGGGCATCAGCGGGCGGTCGAGCCGGCGCTCGACGTCGGCACCCTCAACGTTCATCGCCACGTCCCAGCTGCTCAACCCGGTGCCGGTCAGCAGCAGCCCGGCGCCGGCCAGTGGCGGTGAGACGACCGCCACGCCGACCGCGACAGCGAGCATTCCGACGGTCACGGCCGAGGCACCCAGCAGCACCGTCCGGTGGGGCCCGATCGCGTGTACCAGCGGACCGGACAGCGGTAGCGCGCTGACCGCGCCCACCGACGTGCACAACAGCAGCAGCCCGAACTGGGCGTTGGTCAGATCGAGGGCGTCGCGGATCGCCGGGGTACGGGAGATCCACGAGGCGAACGCCAGACCACTGACTCCGAACGCGATCGCGACCGCGATCCGCGCCCGTTCCACCACCGGCCGCGCCAGCGTCGCCGCCCCGTTCGCCACCACGCCACCCACTCCCCGCTCGCCCGGACCTTGCCGTCCACCCGGACGTCCGTCCGGGCGGCAACGGTACGCCGTCCGCAGCGGGTACCGCCCGGTGCTGCCGGGTCTGGCCGCGCTGGGCACGCGGCGCCGTGGCCCTGCGCAGACGGTAGAGCACGCGTCACTGGTAGGTAACATGACGATGCTCACCATCAACTGCTGGCAGCGGCGCTCTCACCATCTGCGTCGGTCGATAGGCTCCGTTCGGCGACCTGGCTCCTGGATCGATAGAGTGGCACAGTTTGGTGCACCTCGATAAAGGAGTCGGTAGATATCATGCGTCGCCTACTGGCCAGCGCCGTCCTCGGCTCGGCCCTGATCCTCGGATTCACCGGCTGCGGCACCGAGCCGCCGCCGACGGGCGCGCCGTCGCCGACCGTCGGCAGCACCACCGCCAGTGAGGCCGACATCCTCGCCGCCACCAACGCCGCCTGCAATCAGGCGGTATCGATGAGCAGCGACTTCGCCGCTGGTTTCCAGCGTGACGTCAACCAGTTCGCCGACCCGACGGCCAGCGCGGAGGCGCCGGCGGACGCGAAGGACAACTTTGAGGCGCAGATGCGCGGCTGGTCGGCGACGCTCACCTCACTGGCCACCGGCCCGGTGTCGGACGAACTGCGGGCGGTGCTGACCGAGAGTACGGCCGCGATCGAGGCCGCCACCGAGATCGGTGAGACTCCGCTCAGCGACGAGCAGGTCGCCGCCGTGGTGGCGATCCCAGAAGATTTCCGCGCCGTCTGCGAGTGACGTCCACGAGGGGCCGGGCGGGCCGGGAGCAGACGTCCGTTAGCCTGGTCCAGTTTGCTCGCCTCTCAATGGACGGATCTTCGATGCGACGTACCCTGATCACCGCCGCCGCTGCGACGGCGCTCGCGTTGACCCTGGCCGGCTGCGGCGGTGGCGACAGCGAAACCGACACCGCCGCCGGTCAGACGTCATCGCCGACGGCGACCGCGTCGGCCGACGCGGAGTCGGCCGCCTCCGCCGAGGGCGGGGCCGCCGCGGCCACCAAGACGGCATGCGACACGGCGGTACCGGTCGCCGAGGAGACTGCATCGACCATCGAGGCGTACTTCGCCGACCTCATCGCCGCAGTGGCTGAGGGCGGGACGGCTGCGGAGACCGCCGACGCCGAGTTCCGGGCCAAGTTCACCGACCTCTCGGCAATGCTGGAGTCGCTCGCCGCCGACCCGGTCGACGCCGACGTGCAGCAGGCGTTGACCGAGGCGTCCGAGTTCGCCGCCCAGATCGTCGACCCGGACGACAACACCCCGATGGGACAGGTGGAGGGTCGCCTGGCCGAGCTGGCGGAGAAGCTGAAGACCGCCTGCGCCTGACCCGCCACCGGACGCTGCGTAGACTCGACCGACGTGAGTCTCACCATCGGCATCGTCGGCCTGCCCAATGTCGGCAAGAGCACCCTGTTCAACGCGCTCACCAAGAACGACGTCCTCGCGGCGAACTACCCCTTCGCCACGATCGAGCCGAACGTCGGGGTGGTGGGGCTGCCGGACGGGCGGCTGGGCAGGCTGGCGGAGATCTTCGGCTCGGAGAAGACCATCCCGGCGCCGGTGTCGTTCGTCGACATCGCCGGTCTGGTGCGGGGCGCGTCCAAGGGGCAGGGCCGAGGCAACGCCTTCCTGGCCAACATCCGCGACGCCGCCGCGATCTGCCAGGTCGTGCGGGTCTTCTCCGACCCGAACGTGGTGCACGTCGACGGCAAGGTCTCCCCGGGTGACGACATCGCCACGATCAACACCGAGCTGATCCTGGCCGACCTGCAGACCTTGGAGAAGGCGCTGCCCCGGCTGGAGAAGGAAGCCCGGCTGCGCAAGGACCGGGCGGCGATCCACGCCGCCGCGAAGGCCGCCGCCACGTTGCTCGACGGCGGCACCACGCTGTACGCGGGTGCGGCCGCCGCCGGCATCGACGTCGCCGAGCTGCGCGAGCTGCACCTGCTCACCACCAAGCCGTTCCTGTACGTCTTCAACGTCGACGAGGACGAGCTGGGCAATGCCGAGCTGCTCGCCGAGCTGCGGGCGCTGGTCGCCCCGGCCGAGGCGGTCTTCATGGACGCCAAGATCGAGTCCGAGTTGATCGATCTGCCGGACGACGAGGCGATGGAGCTGCTGGAGTCGACCGGGCAGAGCGAGCCGGGGCTCAACCAGCTGATCCGGGTCGGATTCCGTACGCTCGGGTTGCAGACGTACCTCACCGCCGGGCCGAAGGAGGCGCGGGCCTGGACCATCCCGGTCGGGGCGACCGCGCCGGAGGCCGCCGGGGTGATCCACTCCGACTTCCAGCGCGGCTTCATCAAGGCCGAGATCGTCTCCTACGACGACCTGGTCGCGGCCGGCACGATGGCGGCGGCCAAGGCGGCCGGCAAGGTTCGGATGGAAGGCAAGGAGTACGTCATGCAGGACGGCGACGTCGTCGAGTTCCGCTTCAACGTCTGATTTCGGCATGCTGGGCACGAGCCGGCATGTGGCGTGTCCCAAGGTTCGCGGTGTCTGCGAGGGGGTAGCAGCTGTGCCCAGCTCGCGGTAATACCGTGGTATGGTTGCTGGATGGCGAGGACGAGGAAGGTCACGATCACGCTGCCGGTGGAGCTGCTGGAGAGCATGAAGTCGCACACCGACAACGTCTCCGGCTACCTCACCGAGCTGGCCGAGCGGGCTGAACGGCGGAGGCTTCTCCGGGAGGAGTTGGACCGCTATCAAGCTGAGTCCGGGGCGTTCACCGATCAGGAGATGGCCGAGGCCCAGGCGCTTCTGTACGGAACCAGGGAGACGGACCGGGCGGCGTGAGCCTCGAATCGCTTGTGCTCGACTCGCAAGGCTTCTCGGGATGGATCGGCCGGGATCGCATGGTGATGCGACTGCTGGAGCAGGCGGAGCGTGACGGGGCTGATCTGGCCATGTCGGCTGCCACGATCATCGAGGTTTCCCACACCGGCGTGGACACCGCTCGGCTGACCTGGCTGTTGTCCCGCATTCGTGTGGAGGCGGTGACGGAAGAGAGCGCCCGTCGCAGTGCGGGGCTGTTGAAGGCGGCGGGGCTGCACGGGCACAAGTACGCCATCGATGCCATGGTCGCCGAGATGGCGCTACGACTACCCGCGCCGGTCGCGGTCTTGACGTCGGATGTCGACGACATGACCAGGTTGTGCGGGCATCGGGTTCGGGTCATCAGGCTGTAGGCCGGCCCTGCGGCCGTGGCAGAGATGCGTCAGGCAGTTGAGCGGCTGCCCGGCTCAGCTCTTGCGACCGGGCACAAGCCCGTCCAGATTCAGCTTGAGCTCGAACGGCGTCGTGGTGTGCAGCTCGTGGCGGTGGATCCCGGTCGCGACGTACGACCGGGTGGGCTCGTCGAGCTCGTATGCGTGGACCACCGGTGATCCACCCTCGTCCTCGACGCGCCAGTAGTGCGGAATGCCGGCTTCCGCGTACTTGCGCAGCTTGACTGTCCGGTCGCGGTGGGCCGACTCCGGCGACACCACCTCGACGACCAACAGCACCTGGTCGGGTGTGTAGAAGGTGCAGTCCGGGTCGTAGTAGGGAGCCCGCGTGGCGAGGAGATCGGGCTCGGGGCGGTTCCGTTCGTCGAGCCGAATCGTCATCTCCCGCTCAATCTCGACGCCTGCTGGCGCCTGCTCCATGAGAGCGAAGAGCAAAGCGGAGACAGCTCGGCCGTGCCAAGCCCGCTGGGGGGACATCATGAAGACGAGCGCTCCGTCGATCAGCTCGGTGTGACGCGGCGCCTGCGGGAGCTGGTCGAGGTCGTCGGCGTACCACCCTTCCGGGCGGGGCGGCCGCATCCACTCGGGCACTGCGGTCATGTTCCTCACCGTAACATCCGGCTTCTGTTGACCTACCGTCGTTCAGTCTCGATGTCTGCACCGCATCGAGGTGAGGCTCAGACACCTTCCGAGGCGGTTTTGAGGTGCGTGAGCCTCACCTCGACGCTGAACGGAGGGGTCAGCCTCGGCGGTGGAACGGCTCCAGTTGGTATACGGCCATGACGCCTTCGCCGGAGTCGATATTGGCCAACCGGAGGCGGTCGACGGCAACATCCACCCGCTGACCGGTCCCGCCTGAGCCGGCGTCGGCCCAGATCTGCACCGTCCCGTGCCCCGGCAGCACTCTCGGACCGACCACCAGGATCCCCGGCTCCTGGGGAGTCGTCGCTCCGCCGAGCGCTTCGCCTGGGGATTCGCGGTGCGGGTGGGTCTTGGGCTGGTCGTCGGGTGGCGGTGTCTCGGGCAAAATACTCACGGGCGCGACCTCGCTTCGCGTCAAGGCCCTCGGCGAGCGCTGCCACGCGAGCCGAGGGCCGCCTTTGTCTGCCGATCCAACGCTAGTCCACCAGGTTCATCCTGTCCACCAAGTGAACTGAATGGACAGCATCGGTCGGCTGGACAGGTGGCAGCCTGTGGGCATGGTCGACCCGTGGTCGCCGCGTTCGTTTGCCGAGCAGGTGGCCGATGCGCTCAAGGCGAAGATCGATAGCGGCGATTGGCTGCCGGGGCGCAAGCTGCCTGGTGAGGTGACGTTGGCGCAGACGTACGGCGTGGCGCGTGGCACCGTGCGGGCCGCGCTCGACGTGCTACGCGAGGAAGGCCGAGTGGTCACCTTCGCCGGTCGCGGCACGTTCGTCACGCCAGACCCGAAGCCCTGAGGCACCTTCCGCCGTGGCAGGTGACCTTGAGGCGGCAGCGCAGGCGTACCGGGCTGCGCTCCAACGCGTGCAGGATGGGCTCGCGGAGGTCGCTTCAGCGCGTGCCGAGGTGCCACAGGTACGGAAGCGGCTTGCGGCCGCAATCGTGACTGCGTACCGAGGCGGTGCCCGCGTGGGCGAGATCGCTCGGGTGACTGGCTACGGCCGGGAACAGGTCCGGCGGATCCTGCGAGCCGGCGGTGTCGAGCCGGAGAAGCCGGAAACCGCTTAGGTCGAGCGCGGGGTGGACATGATCGAGCGGTCAGCCCTGCTGGCTGTCGGTCCCGCAGTCGGTCACGAGATGTAGTGCAGGATCACGTTGTGCACGTGGTGGGACTTCTGGTCGCCACGGAACTCGACCTCGTAGGTGTGGGTGCCGACGTTGATCGCGATGGCGCCGGAGGAGAAGTACGAGCCGCCCCAGGACTTGTTGCTCACCACGCTCACGCTGGTGATCTTCGAGTACGGGATGCTGGTGATGGCGACCTTCTTGCCGACGAACGACTTGTCCTGGATGATCACGCGGCGGTTGGTCAGCCCGATGAAGCCGGTGCCGGTGCCGATCGCGTCGTAGACCGCGATCACCTGCTCCCCGTCGAGCAGCCCGCTCTCGATCTGCCGAAGTTGCTCCCGCCGGTCGTACGCCACGTTCGCCATGCGTCCGAGGGTAGGCGGCGGGCACAACCACGCCAGCGCAGCGCGAGGTCGCTGCGGCCAGCGGTGATCCGAGCGCAGGATGCGGGGTCAGCGAAGGTCGACGACCGTACGGTAGGCGTCCTCGATGCGGGCCGCGAGTGCGACGTCGCCGTCGGTGATCTTGTCGCCGTCGGGGGAGCCGAGCCGGATCTGGGTCCGTCCGTCGGCCCGGCGTACGTCGGGCCGCAGGTGCAGGGCGTCGGCTGCTACCTTGATCCGCTCGGTGAGCTCGGCGTGCTGGCTGTCGTCGAGCAGCAGGGTTCGCCGGAGCTGCTGGCCGTCCTGCGTCCACCCGTCCAGTTGGGTAAGGGCATCGCTAAGGTAGTCGCGGCCGGTCCGGCTGGACCAGAGTGCTCGCAAAGCCACACCTCCCAGGCGTCGTTGCCGGCTTGTGGCCAAATCGTCGCCATCCTGTGTCTTGGTCGGTGGTCCCCAGTCTGGCCGCTAACTGGTTGGTGTGTCCACGTCCACCCTTCCGTCATCTGCTGTCCTAGCAGTCAGCAGGGTTACCCGAAATGCTGATTGATCTGGCAGGCTCATCTGCTGTGCGGAGCGGGCAGGTGAGGCGTCAGGTGGTGGTCGGGGCGGCGATCGTCCTCGACGGTCGGGTGCTGGCATGTGCCCGGACCCATCCACCGGGGGCGGCCGGCAAGTGGGAATTTCCCGGCGGCAAGGTGGAGAGCGGCGAGACCGAGACCGATGCTCTGATCCGGGAGTGCCGCGAGGAACTCGGCGTTGCGATCACGGTGGGTGACCGCATTGGTCCCGATCGCCCGCTTGGTCACGGCCGGTCTGTGTTGCGGGTCTACCTGGCCGGGCTGCTCGGGCCGGCGCAGCCGACCGCGCTGGAGCACTCCGCTCTGCGCTGGTTGGCGGCCGACGAACTCGACCAGGTCACCTGGCTGCCCGCGGATCGGCCGATCGTCGCCGAGCTCCGTCCGTTGCTGTTCGCCGGCAGCAGATCGAATGACGGCTGATGCCGGGTGCTGTGGCTCAGCGCGGGCCGGCACTCGGGTCGCGACTACCGCGGACCGAGCCTGGAGCGACTCCCATCATGCGTTTGAACGCCCGGCCGAAGGCGGCTTCCGATCCGTAGCCGGACTGGCCGGCCAGTTCGCGGACCGTCGTCTGGCCCTGTTCGAGCCTGGCGAGCGCGACGTGCATCCGCCACCGGGTGACGTACCGGAGTGCCGGTTCACCGACGAGCCGGGTGAACCGGGCCGCGAACGACGACCGCGACATCGCGGCTACGCGCGCCAGCGAGGCGACGGTCCAGGTACGGCTGGGTTCGCGGTGGATCGCCGCGATGGCCCGCCCGATCAGTGGGTCTGACAGCGCGCCGAGCCATCCGGCTCGCGCCTGCGGGTCGTCGCTGTCGATCCATGACCTGATCGCCTGGATCACCAGGATGTCAGCGAGTCTGGTGGTGACGGCTTCCCCGCCCGGGCGAGGGTCCGACACCTCGCTGGTCAGCAACGCGAGGGTGGCACCGATCCAGCCACTGGTCCGCGGGTCCGACCCGGTCGCATGGATGACCGGTGGCAGCAGCCGTACGAGTTGGTGAGCGGCCGGCCCCTCGAACGACACCACTGCGCAGACCAGCGTGGACGTCTCGCCGCCGCCACCGTGACGGAGTATCGAGTAGTGCGCATTGAGATGCTCCTGTGGCAGCAGATCGACCCGTCCGGCCCGTCCAGCCTGTCCGGCCTGTGGGCTGCTGAGCAGCAGATGTCCACGGCCATGCGGCACGAGCGCGAGGTCACCGGCGCTCAGCTGTCGTGGTGGTGCGTCCCCGACACGTAGCCAGCAGCCACCGGACGTCACGACATGGAAACTCAGACAATCACCGAACGGCGGCATCTCCAGCGCCCATGGGGCGCTGACCTCGGTCCGGCAGTAGAAGATCCCGGTCATCCGCAGCAGGTGCAGCGCTTCCCCGACCGGGTCCACCGACACCCACGGCGCATCGACCTCGAGTTTCGCCATCGCGGTCCCTGGACGATCGAGCACACTTTCGCGTTTCCCGATCATATCCTCGCCGGCCCCGAACTGATTTTGTCGATGGGGAGCCGCTCGCTGGCGGCAGCGACGAAGGGGAGAAACGATGAAGGTACTGGTGGTCGGTGCGTCCGGTGGGTCCGGCCGTGCCACGGTACGGGAACTTGGCCGCCGGGGTCACGAGGTCACCGCGTTCTCGCGAAACGCGTCGACTGTGGCCGGTCCGGTCGATGGCGGCTCGCTGCGCGGGTTGAACGGCGACGCCACCGACCCTGGCGATGTCGACGATGCGGTGCGTGGTCAGGACGCGGTGATCGTCACGCTCGGTATCAGCGAGAACCCGGTGCGGGTCCGGCTGCGTGGTCCGGCGCACACGTCGCTGGATGTCCGTTCCCGGGGGACCGGTGTCGTTGTCGAGGCGATGCGCCGTCACGGCGTACGCCGGTTGGTGGTGCAGACGTCGTACGGCGTCGGACCCACCCGAACGCACCTGCCCATGCTCCAACGACTGGTCTTCTGGGCGCTTCTGCGACCGCAGATCGTCGACACCGAGCGGCAGGAGCGGATCGTACGGTCCAGCGGCCTGGACTGGACCGCAGTTCAACCGGTGAACCTCACCGACGACGACACGACCGAGCCGCCGTTCGTCTCGACCACCGGTGCGACCCGCAGCATGAAAGTGGCTCGTGGGCAGGTCGCGTGGCTCCTGGCGGAGTCGGTCGAGAACGACGACCACATCGGCGCGACGCTCTCCCTCTCGGCCGGTTGACCCGACAGCGCGACGGCCGATCAGAGGTTGATCGCGACCTGGAACGACCGGGAGGTGAGCCCGGCGCCGCCGTGCCAGATCTCGAAGCCCGCCTCGACCCCGCTGAGGTACCAGTCCCGGTCGAGGTAGCCGCGGCCCACCGCGTCCCGGGTGAACGCCGCCAACTCCAGGTCCCGCGCCTCGTCGACCGGCGTGGTACGCACGTACGCCACGTAGTTCCAGTGCCAGTCGGCGTAGTAGACGTCCCAGGTCGCCCCGGCCAGGGGCACTCCCCGCGCCACCAGCGTCCCGGCCGGCTCGGCCCCACCGGCCCGGTCCAGCCAGACCATCAGTTCGGCGCCGTCGGGGGAGCGGTGGGCGTTGGCGTCGGTGTGGAACCACAGGTCGTACGTGGCGTTCCAGCGGCCGGTGGCGTCCTGGGTGTCGATCGTCCAGTCGGACCGGGCGGTGCGCAACTGCCGCACCTTGATCGGCAGGCCGCTGCCGACGGTGCAGTTGCCCCAGTGGCAGCCCTGGTAGATGGTCGGGTAGGCGGCGGCGGAGCCGTCCCGCTTGTCGTGCTCGGTGCGGGTCACCTCGAACCGGCCAGCCGCTTCGACCGTCAGGCACTGCGGAGTGTCCGCACCCCAGACGTTGTTCATCACCACGTACCGCTTGTCGGTGATGTCGATCGTGTCGGCCCGCCCGCAGAGTTCGCTGGCGTCGGCGTCCGGTGCCAGCCAGACGACGGTCACGCCGGCGACGACGAGTGCGGTGACGACGAGTGCGGGCAGGCGGTGGCGCCGGAGCCGGAGCGGGATCATGGTGGGGGAGTCCTTCGGCGAGCAGCCCGCAGTACAGGCTGGTGTCGTGGGTCCGGCGGCCCGACGCCGCCCCACGACGGAAACGGTGGACAAGGTCCCGTTCCCGGCTCCGCGAAGGATGTTACGACCGTCAATGGATGGCGGGCAACCCCGGCGACCACGGATAGAAGCCGCCCCTCCCGGCGCAGGAAGCACCGGGAGGGGCGGTCAGCGGGCGTGATACCGGCTTAGCGGTCCTGGTCCGGGTGGTGGTAGTTGAGTGACTTGTCCGGCAGTGGGAAAGTGACGTCCTCGCCGAACGGCGACGGCGCGGCCGGCTTGTCGAACGCCAGCTCACTGATCGGCAGGTGGCCCTTCTCGTCCACCGCCGCCGCCTGCGGGCGGGGCACCTGGCGGTGCCAGTTGACCCCGCGCTCGGCGTCGGCCACCGCGCTGTGGTCACCGTCGGCCGGCAGCCCGGCCGCCGTACCGGCCGGCTGGTCCAGGCCGGACTCACCGAGCGCCGGTCCACTCGCCGCCGCGCCGTTCTGCCCCCGCCGGAAGATCTTGCTGCCGAGCCACACGAGGGGATCGTACCGCCGGTCGACGACGCGTTCCTTCATCGGGATGATCGCGTTGTCGGTGATCTTGATGTGCTCGGGGCAGACCTCGGTGCAGCACTTGGTGATGTTGCAGTAGCCCAGCCCCTGCTGCGCCTGCGCGTACTGCTTGCGGTCGGTCCTGGTGTCCAGCGGGTGCATGTCCAGCTCGGCGGCGCGGATGAACACCCGGGGACCGGAGAAAGCGGTCTTGTTGTCCTCGTGGTCACGTACCACGTGGCAGGTGTTCTGGCAGAGGAAGCACTCGATGCACTTGCGGAACTCCTGCGAGCGTTCCACGTCGACCTGCTGCATCCGGTACTCACCCGGCGCGAGGTCCTCCGGCGGGCTGAACGCCGGCGTCTCCAACGACTTCTGGTAGTTGAACGAGACGTCGGTGACCAGGTCGCGGATCACCGGGAAGGTCCGCAGCGGGCTGACGCTGATCGTCTCGTTCTCCTCGAACGTCGACATCCGCGTCATGCAGCCCAGCTTCGGCATGCCGTTGATCTCCATGGAGCAGGAGCCGCACTTGCCGGCCTTGCAGTTCCACCGGCAGGCCAGATCCGGAGCCTCGGTGGCCTGCAGCCGGTGGATGACGTCGAGGACGACCTCGCCCTCGTTCACCTCCACCTGGTAGTCCTGCAGGTCGCCGCCGGTCTCGTCGCCCCGCCACACCCTGAAGTGGCGCTTGGTGCCCATCAGTTGTCCGCCTCCTCAGCGAGCGCGTCCTGCGCCAGCGCGTCGAACTCCGCCAACTCCTCGTCGGTCAGATACTTGGCCAGCTCCGCCCGGTCGAAGAGCTTGATCAGCTCCGGCCGCATCCTCGGCAGCGGCTTGTGCTCCAGCTTGACCGAGTCGCCGTCCAGCGAGCAGACCAGGTTGACCGTGCGCCACTTCGGGGCCATGGTCGGGTGGTCCTCGCGGGTGTGCCCGCCCCGGGACTCGGTGCGCTCGAGCGCGGCCTTGGCGGTGCACTCCGACACCACCAGCATGTTGCGCAGGTCCAGCGCCAGGTGCCACCCCGGGTTGTAGCGCCGGCCGCCGGCGGCGCTGACCTTGGCCACCCGCTCGCGCAGCTCGGCCAGCTTCACCAGCGAATCCGCCAGCTCACCCTCGCGCCGGATGATGCCGACCAGGTCGCCCATCACCGCCTGCAGATCCTGCTGCAGGGCGTACGGGTTCTCCCCGGTGTCGCGCGACAGTGGTGCCAGGGCCTGGTCCACCGCCTGCTCGACCTCGTTGGCCGAGACCTTCGGCCGCCGGTCCAGCCCGCCGACGTACGCGGCCGCGTGTTCACCGGCCCGCTTGCCGAAGACCAGCAGGTCGGACAGGGAGTTGCCGCCGAGGCGGTTGGAGCCGTGCATACCGCCGGAGACCTCGCCGGCGGCGAACAGGCCGCTGATCCGGCCGGCCGCCGCAGCGGTGTCCGGGTCGACCTCGACGCCACCCATCACGTAGTGGCAGGTCGGCCCGACCTCCATCGGCTGCCTGGTGATGTCGACGTCGGCCAGCTCCTTGAACTGGTGGTACATCGACGGCAGCCGGCGGCGGATCTCCTCGGCCGGCAGCCGGCTGGCGATGTCCAGCAGCACGCCGCCGGACTCCGTACCGCGACCGGCCTTGACCTCGCTGTTGATCGCGCGGGCGACCTCGTCACGGGGCAGCAGCTCCGGCGGACGCCGGTTGTTGTCCGGGTCGGTGTACCAGCGGTCCGCCTCCTCCTCAGTCTCCGCGTACTGCTTGCGGAACACGTCGGGTACGTAGTCGAACATGAACCGTTTGCCGTCGGTGTTGCGCAGCACGCCGCCGTCGCCCCGGACCGACTCGGTGACCAGAATGCCTTTCACCGAGGGCGGCCAGACCATGCCGGTCGGGTGGAACTGCAGGAACTCCATGTTGATCAGGGTGGCGCCGGCCCGCAGGGCGAGCGCGTGCCCGTCGCCGGTGTACTCCCAGGAGTTCGAGGTGACCTTGTACGATTTGCCGACCCCGCCGGTGGCCAGCACCACGGCCGGCGCCTCGAACAGGACGAACTCGCCGTTTTCCCGGTAGTAACCGAAGGCGCCGGCGACCCGGGGACCGTCCGGACCGTCCTCCAGCATCAGCTCGGTGATGGTGGTCTCGGCGAAGACCTTGATCCGGGCGTCGTGGACGCCGTACTCCCGCTTGTCCTCCTGCTGCAGCGAGACGATCTTCTGCTGCAGGGTGCGGATCAGCTCCAGGCCGGTGCGGTCACCGACGTGGGCCAGGCGCGGGTACTCGTGGCCGCCGAAGTTGCGCTGCGAGATCTTGCCGTCCTTCGTACGGTCGAACAGCGCGCCGTACGTCTCCAGCTCCCAGATCCGCTGCGGTGACTCTTTGGCGTGCAGCTCGGCCATCCGGAAGTTGTTCAGGAACTTGCCGCCGCGCATGGTGTCGCGGAAGTGCACCTGCCAGCTGTCCCGGCTGTTCACGTTGCCCATCGCGGCGGCGGCGCCGCCCTCGGCCATCACCGTGTGCGCCTTGCCGAACAGCGACTTGGAGATGATCGCGGTGCGTTTGCCGGCCAGTCGGGCCTCGATCGCCGCCCGCAGTCCGGCGCCGCCGGCACCGATGACCACGACGTCGTAGTGGTGTCGTTCGATTCGGGTAGTCATATCGTCCAAGCCCTCAGTTGAAGAACCGCAGGTCGCTGAACCAGCCGGCGGACAGCGCCATCACGTAGAAGTCGGTCAGCGCCAGGGTGCCGAGCGTGATCCAGGCCAGTTGCATGTGCCGGACGTTGAGCTTGGAGATGAACGTCCAGGCCCGGTACCGCACCGGGTGCTTGGAGAAGTGCTTCAGCCGGCCGCCGGCGATGTGCCGGCAGGAGTGGCAGGACAGGGTGTACGCCCAGAGCATGACCACGTTGCCGAGCAGGATGACGTTGCCCAGGCCGACACCGAAACCGTTCTCCCCGTCGAAGGCGAGCACCGCGTCCCAGCTGTTGATCAGCGAGATGATCACCGCGGCGTAGAAGGCGTAGCGGTGCGCGTTCTGGAAGATCAGCGGGAAGCGGGTCTCACCGGTGTAGCGCTGGTGGCCGTCCGGGACGGCGCAGGCCGGCGGGGAGAGCCAGAACGCCCGGTAGTAGGCCTTGCGGTAGTAGTAGCAGGTCAGCCGGAACAGCAGCAGGAACGGCAGGGTCATCGCCGCGTCGGGGATGAACCACCAGCCGGGTAGGAACCGCCCGAAGTGGGCCGCCTCCGGTACGCAGCTTTCGGTGACGCACGGTGAGTAGAACGGGGTGAGGTAGTGGTGCTCCTGGACCCAGTAGAAGTCGTGCATGAAAACACGGACAGTGGCGTAGGTGACCCAGGCACCGAGTCCGATCACGGTGATCAGCGGGGGTAGCCACCACCGGTCGGTGCGCAACGTCTTCGCCGCGATGGCGGCGCGCGCCCGCGCCTGCCCCGGCATCGTTGCCGTAGTCGTCATCCTGTCTCCCTGACGGGGCCCGACCCGCGCAAGGGTGGACCCGGATATCTTCGGCCGGTCTGTGGCGTAGCAGGGCAGAGCCCAGATTGCCGTGCGACCGCGTGCTCCGGAACCCGCACCACACGCATCGGCGGGCGCTGGTCCGGTGCACACGTTACGCCCAGTACCGGCGGCCGTATGCGCAAGGGAGTCTCGCCGGTATCGCGTCGGTTACGAAAGCCCGGCCCGCCGCTATGGGGGTGGATGTGCAGAAGCTCACTGGATCCCGAGCGGCGTCGGTCACAGATTGACAGCGAACGCGTCGTCAGGGGTGACGGGCGGCGCGGTCGACCAGCCCGCACCGCCCGTCGCTGACCCTCAGGAATGAGGTATGCCTAACCTAAGTAATCCGCGTAGCGTCGTCAATCTCGCAATTCGCCGGGTCAGCCCGCGGCGCCGCCGGTGATCTGCCAGTCCGCCAGGTGCAGAGCCGGCGCGTGCCAGGAGGTGTCGTCCCAACTGTCCGGCAGCCGGCGCAACTCCGAGCCCAGACCCAGCACCGCACCGGGCGCGAGTGCCTGCGGATACGACTGGGTGAACCGCAGACTGCGGACCGCCGCCACGATCTCGCCTGACTCGACCAGCCACGCACCGTTACGGGTCAGACCGGTCACCACCAGGCTGCGTGGATCGAGGATCCGGGTGTACCACAGGTCGGTCACCAGCAGACCGCGCTGCACACCGCCGAGCAGCGCCGCACTGCCGCCAGCCGCCGGCCCGTCGTCGCTGGCGAACTGCCGGCCGCCGGCCGGAAGCAGCCGCAGATGCTGACCCACCGGCCCCCACGCGACGCTGCCCGGTGCCGCGTGTCCGGTCGAAGCGGTGCCGGCTGCCGCCGCGGTCCGTCGGTCGTGGGTGAGCGCCGTCGATCGGCCGGCGTCCACCAGCACCGTGCGGCCGGTCGGGGTGCCCTCGGCGTCGAACGGCAGCCCGCCGCCGGTGGCCGGGTCGTCGACCAGCGTGATGGCCGGGTCGAACTGGGCCTCGCCGAGCCGGACGAACGACCGCCGCTCGTGGTGTGCCTTGCCGGCGAAGCCGTGCCGGGCCAGCATCTGCAACAGATCCAGCACCGCGGTCGGTTCGAGTACCACCGGGTAGCGCCCAGGCGGCAGATCGACCGGGTGCCGGCCGGCCCGGGCCTTCACCGCCGCCCGGGCACCCAGCGCCGTGCCGTCGATCTCGGCCAGCCGGTCGGCCGCCTGCCGGGCCACCCCGTCGGCGCCGTCGGTCCGGGCGATCCCGTCCATCGCGGCCTCCGCCGCCCGGCCGCCGGCGGTCTGCCCGGCGCTGTTGGCAAACCCCGTCGACCGGTGCACGGTACGGCAGAACCCGGCGCATTCCAGACCGCCGGCGGCCGCGACGAAGTCCCGCACCCGGGCAGCCCGCTCCGCCGGGCCGGCCTGCGCGGTCGCCTCGTCCCACGACCCGGCCGCGAGCAGCGGCGCCGGTCCGGCGAGCCCCGGCCAGGCCGGATCCGGCGGGCAGAGCCGGGCCGCCGCCAAGGTGCGCTCGACCAGGTCGGCCAACCCGTCCGGACCGGTCAGCGTGGTCGAACCGATCGCGGTCCGGCCGTCGACGTGCAGCCGCAGCCACACTGTGGTGACCGCCTCGGCGACGTTCTGGTGGATGAACGAGTTGGCGAACCGGGTCAGCGCCAGCGCCCGGTGGCTGACGTACGCCTCGGCCTGCGCACCCGGCCCGGCGGCCCGGCGGACCGCCGCCACCACCCGGAGGGCCAGATCGGTCTCGGCGGGCGACGTCGCCGCGCCGGTCAGCCCCGCGTCCAGACTCACCCGCGTACCCCCACCCGGACGTTGGTGAACCGGGCCGGCGCCGCCGGGTGCCCGGTGTGCCCGACCTGACCGGGCTGGCCCTTGCCGCAGTTCGGCGTCCCCCAGGCGACGCTCTCCGACGACAGCATGTCCATCGACCGCCAGAACACCGGGCCAATTCCGGTGTACGTCGGGTTGCGCAGCATCCGCCCCAACTTGCCATTGCGGATTTCCCAGCCGATTTCACAGCCGAACTGGAAGTTGAGCCGATTGTCGTCGATCGACCAGGACCGGTTGATGTCCATCAGCACCCCGTGATCGGTCGCCGCGATCATCTCGTCCAACGTGTGCGGCCCCGGCTCCAGACCGACGTTGGTCATCCGGACCATCGGCAGCCGTGACCAGCCGTCCGCCCGCACGCTGCCGCCGTGGTCCAGGCCGGCGACGGCGGCCGAGTCCCGCCCGGCCAGTACGCCGACCCACCGGCCCTGCCGGACCGCGTCCCGCTTGACCGCCGGGCTGCCCTCGTCGTCGAACCCGAAACTGCCCAACGCGCCCGGGATGGTCGGGTCGATCGTCACGTTCATCAGTTCGGATCCGTACCGCAGGCTGCCGAGTTGGGCCAGGTCCAGCCAGGACGTGCCGGCGAAGGCGGCCTCCCAGCCGAGGATCCGGTCCAGTTCGATGGCGTGCCCGACCGACTCGTGGATCTGCAACGCCATCTGCTCCCCGCCGAGGATCAGCGTGGTCTCCCCGGATGGGCAGGCCGGCGCGGTGAGCAGCGCCCGTGCCTCCTCGGCGATCCGCGCGGCGTGCGCCGGCAGGTCCAGGTCGTCGATCAGCTCCCAGCCGCTGGTGCCGTACTGGCCGCGGTGGCTCGGATAGGAACGGCGCTGGGTCTCCCCGTCACCGATCACCGTCGCGGACAGCCCCGCACCGCACTCGCGGATCCGCTGGTCGATCCGGTGCCCCTCGCTGGAGAGGAACCACTTTTCGGTGTCCCAGATCTGGTACAGCCCTTCGGCCAGGTCGGCGCCGTGGTCGAGCATCGTGCGGGTCGCCGACACCAGCAGATCGCCCTTGTCCGGCAGCGGCACCGACAACGGGTCGACCCGGCACGGGCTGGCCCAGCTCGCGGTGCCGGCCCCGGCCGGCACCAGGTCGGTCGGCGGCCCTGGCACCTGGGCGCTGGCCGCGGCGATCTTCGCCGCCCGACCACCGGCGGCCCGCGCCGCCGCCGGCGACGGATCCGGTACGGCGTAGAAGCCCCAACTGGAACCGACCAGTGCGCGGACGCCGAGACCGGCGTCGCTGTGCTGAACCAGCGCCTCGATCTCACCGTTGCGTGCGGTCATCGACTCATAACGGCGGTGCATCACCCGCGCGTCGGCGTACCGGGCGCCGGCGTCGAGTGCCGCCTGCACGGCGGCCGTCGCCACCTCGAACTGGGTCACCCTGTGACCTTATGCGACATCGGCTCGACCGGGCGATCCCGACGCCCGCTGGCGGCCGCTCAGCCGAGCGGTCCCAACGCCTGCCGGACGAAGGCGAGTTCGGCGCGCAGCACGGTGGCCGCGTCCGGGTCGGTGCCGGCGGCCAACGGCAGCACCGCGTGCGGTCGGCCGGCGGCCAGCAACGCGGCGGACAACCGTAGGGTGTGCGCCACCGGCACGGCACCGTCGGCCAGCCCGTGCACCAGCAGCAGCGGGCGGAGCTCGTCGCTGCCGGTCACCGGTTCGGCGGCGATCTCCACCAGGCTGTGGTGCGGATAGATCTCGCCGCCCTCCTCGGGCAGGCCGAGGAACCGTTCGGCGTACCCGCTGCGCAGCAACGCCCAGTCGGTGACCGGGTCGCGCGCCACGGCGGCCCGGAACACGTCCGGACGGCGCAGCGCGGCCAGCCCGGCCAGCCAGCCGCCGAACCCGGTGCCCCGCACCGCCACCCGGCCCAGGTCGAGGTCGGGATGTTTCTCCGCGATCGCGGTCAGCGCGTCCACCTGGTCGGCGAGCAGCACGTCGGCCAGCCGCCGGTGCACCACCTTCTCGAAACTCGGCGCGATGCCCGGCGTACCCCGGTTGTCGACGGTGACCACGGCGAAGCCGGCATCGGCCCACCACTGCCCGGCCAGCCAGCCTGCCCGCTCGGCCCGGACCTGCTGGTGGCCCGGTCCGCCGTGCACCTGCAGCAGCACCGGCAGCCGCCGGCCGGCGACATGCGACTGCGGGTACAGCACACCGGACGGCAGCCGGCGGTCGGTTACCCGTTGCAGCGTGGGCCGGGGAGTCACCGCCGGGGTGGCCGCCAGGCTCCGCAGCACGCCGAGTTCGGCGTCGTCCCGGTAGATCGTCCAACGCACCCCGGGCTGGTCCAGGGTGGCCGAACCGACGGCCAGTACGGCACCGCCGACCGCGGCGACATGCCAGCCGGGACTGCTGGTGAGCCGGACCGCGTCCAGGCCACCCGAGGAGGCCGCGGTGCGGACCCGGTAGAGGTGCTGTTCGCTGGGTTCCCCGTCACTCGCCTCGATCAGCAGGTCCGGGCTGGTGTGCCGGCCGGGCAGCCGGCCGACCACCCGGCGTACGTACAGCGCCGCCGGGGTGAGCAGGGTGCCGTCGGCGAACAGGCAGCGGGCGTCGTACCCGTCGTGGGCGAGTTCCCCGCCGACCAGCACCCGGCCGTCGGACAGGTGGCAGGGGGTGCCGGGGATCGGCTCCACCCACCGGGGGTCGGCCAGCTCGGCGTGCACCTGGGTCTCGCCGGTGCGTGGGTCGATGGACAGCACCAGACCGTGCTGCTGCAGCCGGCGCAGCACGGTGATCAGCGGACCGCCGTCGGACCAGTCGACCGACACCAGGTACGGGTAGGTCTCCCGGTCCCAGTGCACGTCGACCCAGCCGCCGTCGAGGTCGAGCAGGTGCAGGGTCACCTCGGCGTTCGGACCACCGCACATCGGGTACGGCCGGCTGCGGGCCGGCAGCTGCGGCCGCGCCGGGTCGGCGTACTGCCAGCGGGGCAGCCGGGTACGGTCGGCCCGGGCGGCGAGGATGCTCTGGCCGTCCGGTGACCACCAGTAGCCACGATCCCGGCCGAAGTCGACCGCCGCCGGATCGGGCAGTGCCCAGCTGATGTCGCCGTCCTCGCCGGCGAGCAGCACGTCGCGGCCGTCCGGGTGGACGACCCGGAGCTTGCCGGCACCGTCGCGGTCCGGGTCGCCGCCCGACCAGTTGCCGCTGAATCCGTCGTGGGCCGTTTCATCGCGGCCGGATCCGCCGGTCGCGCCGGCCGGCCCGACCGGGTCGGCGTCGCTGTCCGACACGTACGCGATCCGGCTGCCGGTCGGGTCCGGCCGGGCGTCGGTGACCGAGCCGACCACCGGTACCTCGATCACGTCGCCGGTCACCAGGTCGGCCCGGAACAGCCGGCCGGCCAGAACGAACACGGCGACCCGGGCGGCCGGGTCGGTGGCGTACCGGGTGATCCCCGCACCGGCGGTGTTCCCGGCGCCGAGCAGGACCGTCGGGTCGGCGATCCGGCGGTGTTCGCCGCCGTCGACCTCGAACGACCAGAGACCGGCGGCCGGGTCGTGCGGGCCGGTGGAGCGCAGGAACACCACCCGGGCGCCGTCGGCGCCCACGGTCACCGCGTGCGGGGCGCCCCGGACGGGTCCACGGGTACGGGCGGCTGGTTCCGGAGATTCCACTCCCGGATCGTAGAACCGGCTGATCAGCGATGAGACCGGTAATCCACTCCGGTGCCCATCCGGCGTAAAGTTGCCCGAGTGACCGACCCCGCCGCCGCGCGACGGCTCCTCCTGGTTCATGCCCATCCGGACGACGAGACGATCGGCACCGGTGCCCTGATGGCCCGGTACGCCGCCGCCGGAGCGCAGGTCACCCTGGTCACCTGCACCCTCGGCGAGGAAGGTGAGATCCACCTGCCGCGCCTCGCCGGGCTGGCCCCTGATCAGGCCGACCAGCTTGGCGGGTACCGGATCGCCGAGCTCGACGCCGCCTGTGCGGCGCTCGGAGTGACCGATCACCGGTTCCTCGGCGGTGCCGGCCGGTACCGGGATTCCGGGATGATGGGCCTGCCCACCAACGACCACCCACGGGCGTTCTGGCAGGCCGACCTGGACGAGGCCGCCGGGTTGCTGCTCGAGGTGTTGCGGGAGACCCGGCCGCAGGTGGTGGTCACCTACGACGACAACGGCTTTTACGGTCACCCCGACCACATCCAGGCCCACCGGGTGACGATGCGCGCCGCCGAACTGGCCGCCGCCGAGGGTGTCGCCCCCGACAAGATCTACTTCACCGCGATGCCGAAGAGCGTGCTCGCCGCCGGCATCGACGCGTTCCGGGGCGCGTCGAACAACCCGTTCGCCGGCGTCGAACACGTCGACGACCTGCCGTTCGGCACCCCCGATCCGCAGATCGCGGCGCGGATCGACGGCACCGCCCACTACCAGGCGAAGCAGGCCGCCATGCGGGCGCATGCCAGCCAGATCCCGGCCGACTCGTGGCTGTACGCGCTCGCCGGCAACGTGGGCGGCGAGTTCATGGGCTACGAGTACTTCGTCCTCGGCGTCGGCCGACCGGGTCCGGGCGACGGCCCGTACGGCTGGGAGACCGACCTGTTCGCCGGGCTGCCGGCCGCCGAGGTGCCGCTGTCGTGACCTCGCCCGGTGTCTCCGGTCAGGTGTCGGCGGTGGAGCCGACGCCGCCGGTGGCGACGGCTCCGGCCCCTACCCGCCTGCGTGAGCTGGTGGACCTGGGGCTGCGGACGGTCGGCGGGGTGGTCGCGGCGGTCGCGGCGGTGCTGTCCGCGGTCCTGGAGTTGCTGCTGGCCACGGTACGGGTCGGCGGGCACCTGGTCGGAGTGTCGGTGCTGCTGGCGATCGCCGGCAACGTGCTGGTGAGCTGGTTCGCGATCCGCGCGGTGGGTGCCCGGTGGGCGATGACGTTGCCGGCGGCGGCCTGGTTCGCGGTGATGGTGCTGGCCGCTGGCGGCACCACCGAGGGGGACATCCTGCTGGCCGGCGACAACTGGGTGGGCTTCGCGGTGATCTTCACCGGGGCGATCGCCTTCGCCGTACTCGCGTTCCGGATGATCCTGGCCCAGCCGGCCGGCCGCAGTGACGGAGGCTGACGCGACCGGGTGTCGGCTCCTACAATCCTCGGTACGAAAATTGTGGTCCGGAGGACACACCCGCGCGGTCCGGCGTGCCGTGGACGCGGTGCGGGTCTGGGTGCGGGAGGTGGAGATGAGGCAGCGCTGGCTGCCGGTCGGCGTACTCGCCGGCGTGCTGTTCGCGGTCAATGTGGTGGCCCGGCTGGTGGTCCGCTTCGGGTCCGACACCGACCCGCAGACGCAGGACCGGCTCTCGTTCGCGATGTTCGTGGTGATCGGCGTCGTGCTCGGCTCGGTGGCCTTTGTCTGGGGGCGGGACCGGCCGGTCGAGCGGTGGAGCGGTGACGCCGCGGCGGCGATCCTGGCGGCGTTGGTGCTGACCGTCTTCGTCGGGCCGTTCGTCAGCGGCGACCATCCATTCTCGGCCGGGGCGGGCGCGTTCTTCTCCCAGGTGTGGCTGTACGCCGGCTTCTCCACCGGCGGGGTGCTGCTCGGCTATCTGGTGCTGATCACACTCGGCTGGGACCACCGGTCCAAGTCGCTGGAACGGTACGCCGAGACCAAGCTCAACAAGCCCCGTCGGGTGGTCCGTCGCTGACCGCCGGCTGCCACGGCAGATAGACGTGGTGGGTGGTGAAGCCGAGCCGGGCGTACAGGGCGGTCGCCGGGTTGTGCTGTTCGACCTGTAGGAACGCGGCCGGCACGGCCAGTTCGTCGGCGGCCCACCGGCCGACGGCCCGCAGCACCCGGGTGGCGTGCCCCCGCCGCCGGGCCGCCGGCTGCACCTGCAGCAGCGCGATCTGACACCACCGGTGGTCGGCGTCGACAGCGCCCCGGGCGATGGCGGCGAGCTGGCCGTCGACGTACAGGTGGGCGAAGCGCACCTGCGGTGCGTCGGTGAGCAGCCGGTGGGCGGCGGCCGGCAGCGGGTCACCGGCCGATTTGCGGGCCGCTACCAGGGTGAGCCACTCCGGCGACGGCGCGTGGTCCAGCCGTACCGGCGGCTCGCCGCCGGGTGAACCGCCCGCCGCGTCCTCGCCCAGCCCGGCGGTACGGGCCAGCAGGCCGGCCAGCGGCACGGTCTGCACCAGCACCAACGGTCCGCTGCGCCAACCCCGGCGGGCGAGTTCGCCAGCGACCTCGGCGGCAGCCGGCAGCGGCACGTTGACCTGTGCCGGCAGGCCACGCTCGGCGTACCAGGCGGTGACCGCGTCCACCGCCGCCGGCAGCGGGCAGCCGGGGTCGCCGAGCGGCAGCGCCGAGTTCGCCCGGCCGGTCCAGCCGTCGGCGGCGCGCAGCAGCCAGTCGCCGAGCCGCTGCTGTACCGGCGCCGCCCAGGTCTGGTTCGCGGCCCGTTCCAGCTCGGCGACGGCAGCGGATTCGCGGTCCGCCGCCCGACGGGCCGCCGGACTGGCGGTCGGCGGCACCAGCTTGCTGCGGTGCACGTCGGCGAGGGCGACCCGGCGCGGCCCGTTGCGGGTCAGCACCGTGAGTTCGGTCTCGGTCAGCTCGGCCAGCAGGCCGAGTAGGTCGGTATAGAGCGGACGATCTCCGCCAACACCTATAATTTTTCGGACTACCACGCGGTGTCCCACATCTTGTGGCCGGAGCACGATCGACCCCCTCCCCGGCGAGATACTAGGCTCGTCAGTGCCGCGGGCGATCGCGGCATGTCGTGCGGGAAGGAAGGCCAGTGACCTACATCATCGCCGAGCCGTGCGTCGATGTGCTCGACAAGGCGTGCATCGAGGAATGCCCGGTCGACTGCATCTACGAGGGCAATCGGATGCTGTACATCCACCCCGATGAGTGCGTCGACTGCGGTGCATGTGAGCCGGTCTGCCCGGTGGAGGCGATCTTCTACGAGGACGACGTGCCGGAGCAGTGGAAGGAGTACACCACCGCGAACTACGAGTTCTTCGAGGATCTCGGCTCACCGGGCGGTGCCTCCAAGGTCGGCAAGATCGAGAAGGACACCCCGTTCGTCGCGGCCCAGCCGGCGCGCGGGGACGCGCACTGACCGGGGCGCGGGCGGGCCTGGCCGCCGGGCGGTCCGCGCCGACCGGCGGCGGGTCACCGGCCGCCGGCCTGCCGGACTTTCCGTGGGACCGGCTGGCCCCGGTCAAGGAGCGTGCCGCCCAGCACCCCGACGGCATCGTGGACCTCTCGGTCGGTACGCCGGTCGACCCGGTGCCGGCCGTGGTCCAGCATGCGCTGGCTACCACCACGGACACCCCGGGTTATCCGATGACGGCCGGCAGCCCGGGACTGCGCGAGGCCATCCGGGACTGGTGCGTACGCGAGTGCGGTGCCGTCGGCGACCGGATCGGTGTGCTCCCGACGGTCGGGTCCAAAGAACTGGTCGCCTGGCTGCCCACCCTGCTCGGGGTCGGTCCCGGCGACGTGGTGGTGGTGCCGGCCGTCTGCTACCCGACCTACGAGGTGGGCGCCCGGCTCGCCGGGGCCGAGGTGGTACGGACCGACTCGCTGACCGCGCTCGGGCCGTCCAGCCGGGTCCGGCTGGTCTGGGTCAACTCGCCGGGCAACCCGACCGGCCAGGTGCTGCCGAGCGGGCATCTGCGCAAGGTCGTCGACTGGGCGCGCGAGCGCGGGGCGGTGGTGGCCAGCGACGAGTGCTACCAGACCCTCGGCTTCGAGGCGCAGCCGGTCTCGGTGCTCAGCGACGACGTCTGCGGCGGTGATCCGACCGGTCTGCTCGCTGTGCACTCGTTGTCCAAGCGAAGCAACCTGGCCGGCTACCGGGCCGGGTTCGTCGCCGGTGAGCCGCGGCTCGTCGACGACCTGCTCGCGGTGCGCAAGCACGCCGGCATGATCGTGCCGGCTCCGGTGCAGGCGGCGATGGTCGCAGCGCTCACCGACGAGCGGCACGTGGCCGACCAGCGTCGGCGGTACGCTGCCCGCCGGGAGCGGCTCCGGGCGGCGCTCACCGCGGCCGGCTTCACCATCTCTCACTCGACCGCCGGTCTCTATCTGTGGGCCAGCCGGGACGAGGACAGTTGGTCGACCGCCGACTGGTTCGCCGCCCGCGGCATCCTGGTCGCGCCGGGTGCCTTCTACGGCCCGGCCGGGCAGCGCCATGTGCGGGTGGCATTGACCGCCACCGACGAGCGGGTGGCGGCGGCGGTCGCCCGGCTCGACTAGGCTGGCCGGATGGATGCTCCGGTGGTGTCGGTGCGCGGTGAGGTGACCCGGGAGGTCCCACCCGAGTTGGCCCGGTTCGGGGTGACCGCCGTCGCCCGGGGCAAGGACCGCTCCGGCACCCTCGCCCGGCTCGCCGAGCGGGGCGACGCGGTTCGTACCCTGATCGACGGGTACGGGCCGGCAATCGAGCGTCGGGAGTCCGGCGCGTTGCTGGTGCGGCCTGAGTGGCGACGCTCCGGGGAACGGGTCGTCGCCTACCACGCCAGCGTCACCACCACCGTCACGGTTGTTGACTTCACTGTGCTCGGTGAGCTGATGATGCGGCTGGCCGGCCAGGACCAGGTCCAGGTCAGTGGTCCGTGGTGGTCGTTGCGGCCGACCAGCCCCGAGCTGGGCCAGGCCCGTCGGGCAGCGATCGCCGAAGCGATCACCCGGGCGCGCGACTACGCCGACGCGCTCGGGGCGGAGGTGACCGGCCTGGTGGAGCTGGCCGACCACGGAATGTCCGCGCCGCAGCCGGTGATGTTGCGCGGCGCCCCCCGGGCGTTCGCCGCGACCGAGATGGCGGATTCCGCGCCGCAGCTCGACCTCGACCCGCAGGTGCAGACGGTGCAGGCGGTCGTGGAGGCCCGATTCACCATCTCTGCTCCGGCGGTACTGCGTCCAACGTGACCGGCGAACTGCCCGATCCGGATCGACGTCTCATCGTTGCCGACCATTGCCCGGCAGAAGTATGGCCAACGCGTTGTCGGACTGGTAAACCGAGCGGTGGATGTGTTGCCCGGCGGTGAATGGATCGCTCGGGCGTCGACGGGTCAGTTGTAGGCGTTGCCACGCGTTGACGTCCGGCCTGAGGGGAGGCCCGTGTCGGTCCGGAAGCTCACCAGTGGATATGCCACGGTGATGATCCTGCTGTCCGCCGGGATCCTTCTCGCCCCCGGCTGGCATCCGGTGCTGTGGCCGGGGCTCGGTGCGATGAGCGCCGGTGGAATCTTCTTCGGTATCCGGCGCTACCGGCCGAAACGGGCTGCGGCGTGGCGGAGTCTCGCCGCCGCAGTGGCGATGCTCGCCGCCGGCGACACGACGTACGCGATTCTTCCCGGCTCAATCGTCACCGAGCTGTGCTATCTGACGGTATTCGCCCTCACCGCCGTCGGCCTGTTCATGCTGACCCGCGGCAACCAGATGCTTGGCGACCGGTCGCGGCTGCTCGACGTCCTCACATTTCTGTGCACCGCCGCGCTTCTGGCCTGGATCTTCATCATCGGTCCGTACATCACCGCTCCCGGGATGGATCCGTTCGAACGATCGATCCTCGCCGCGTACGCCCTCGGTGATCTGTTGATTCTGGCCGTGATGATTCGCCTGCTGGCGACGAATCCACGGACCCCGGCCCTGGTGTTGCTGCTCGTCGGGGGCGCCGGCATGCTCACCGGCGACATCCTTTACGGACTGACGACGCTCGGTGAGCAGTGGCAGCCCGGCGGGCCGATCGAGCTCGGCTGGCTGCTGACGTACCTGACCTGGGGAGCGGCCGGGCTGCATCCGTCGATGGCGCAGCTGTCCGAGCCGGCGGACATCGAGCCGGGCAAGATCAGCCGGCCGTGGGCGGTGCTGCTGGTCCTGGCAACCATGATCTCGCCGTCGATTCTGCTGATCGAGGCGATGACCGGGCGGATCCGCGACGGGGCCATGCTGGCCATCACCTCGGCGGTGGTCTTCGCATTGGTGCTCAGCCGGTTCGGTGACGTGCTCGCGGCACACCGTCAGACGGTCCGCCGGGAGCAGGGGCTGCGGGACGCGTGTGCCGCCCTGGTCTCGGCGGCCGACGCGGCGCAGGTGGATCGCGCGGTGCGGTCCGGGCTCGCCCGGATCGTGCCGGAGGGCGTAGACCACCGCCTGGTGCTGGTGCTCAACCGCACCGGCGGGGTACCAGCGCTGGCCAGCAGCGTCTGGGGGCCGTCGGTGCCGGCGACGGCCACCGGCACGTTGCTGCCGTCGACCGCTGCGGTGCGGCGTACCCGGCTGCTGCGTCGGCCGACCCTGACCCCGATGCTGGCCCACCAGCTCGGGTCGTTTCCGTTCGCGTTGCTCTGCCCGTTGGTGCTGCCGGAGCAGCGGCCACCTGGTCCGGTGCCGGCACAGCCGCGGCCTGACGTGACCGGTCCGCGAGCCGGGGTGCTGCTGGTCTCGGCCGAGACCAGCGTCCTCAACGCGTTGCGCGACGCCATCGAGGTGCTGGCCAGTCACGCCACGATGGCGTTGGAACGGATTCGGCTGGGTGACGAGATCAACCGGCGGGACGCGGAGGTGTACTTCCGGGCCCTGGTGCAGAACAGCGTGGACATCATCCTGATCGTCGACGACGGCGACGCGGTCCGGTACGCCAGCCCGGCGGTGCAGACGGTGCTCGGTCGGCGGGCACCGGACGGCGGCCCGCTGACCGACCTGGTCGATCCGCCGGACCACGGGCGGGTGCTCGAAGGGCTGGCCCTGGTCCGCTCCTCAGGTGAGCCGCACGACTGGCCGGACTGGCGGCTGCGGCACGCCGACGGTAGCACCGTGCAGGTTGAGGTGAGCTGCCGTGACCTGCGGTCGGACCGGGCGGTACGGGGTCTGGTGCTCACCCTGCGGGACGTCACTGAGCGACGTCGGCTGGAGCAGGAGTTGACTCACCGGGCGTTCCACGACTCGTTGACCGGTCTGGCGAACCGGGTGCTGTTCCACGACCGGGTGCAGCAGGCAGTGGCTCGCGCCCAGCGCGGCGGGCACGCGGTCGGCGTACTGTTCATCGATCTTGACGATTTCAAGGTGGTCAACGACACGATGGGCCATCAGGCCGGCGACGAGTTGCTGGTCGCGGTGGCGAACCGGTTGGCGGCCACGCTGGGATCGGCCGACGCGGCTGCCCGGCTCGGCGGTGACGAGTTCGCCGCGCTGGTCGACGATGCGACCGACCCGGCCGAGGTGGAGCAGACGGCGCAGCGGGTGGTGGCGGCCTTCACCGAGCCGTTCCGGCTCGCCGGCCGGATGGTCGGTGGCGCGGTCAGCGTCGGGGTCGCCACCACCTCGGACGCCGAGGGCACCGACGAGCTGCTGCGGCACGCGGATCTCGCTCTCTACGTCGCCAAGGGTGCGGGCAAGGGACGCTGGCGGCGGTACCAGCCAGCGTTGCACGTGAGCCTGATCCGGCGGATGGAGCTGCGTACCGCGTTGGAACGGTCGGCGCCGGAGTCCGACTTCGCCGTCGTGTACCAGCCGGTCGTCGAGCTGGCCAGCGGCAACGCCGTCGGGCTGGAGGCGTTGCTGCGGTGGCGGCACCCGAGCCTGGGGCTGCTGCGGCCGGACCAGTTCATCGACGTGGCCGAGGAGACCGGGCTGATCGAGCCGATCGGCGACTGGGTGCTGGGCCGGGCGCTCGCCGCTGTCACCCAGTGGCGGGCCGCTCTGCCGGTGGGTGAGGCTCCGTATGTCAGCGTCAACGTCTCCGCCCGGCAGTTCCGGGTGGCCGGCTTCACCGGCAAGGTCCGTCGCGAGTTGATCGCCGCCGGGTTGCCGGCGGACTCGGTGATGCTGGAGCTGACGGAGAGTCTGCTGCTGCAGAACGACGACCAGGTCTGGTCGGACCTGGCGCAGCTGCGCGAGCTCGGTGTCCGGCTGGCCATCGACGACTTCGGTACGGGGTTCTCCTCGCTCAGCTACCTGCGTCAGCTGCCTATCGACGTGCTCAAGATCGACCGTTCGTTCACCGCGGAGATGGCCTTCTCGCAACGGCAGCGGTCGTTGGTGGACGGGATCATCCGGTTGGCGCACTCGCTCGGTCTGCAGGTGGTGGCGGAGGGCATCGAGACGGTCGCCGACCGGAACCTGCTCGGTGATCTGGGCTGCGGCTTCGGGCAGGGTTATCTGTTTTCCCGGCCGCTCGCCGAGGCGGACGCGGCGGCCTGGCTGGCCGGTGGCAGGCCGGTCGGGTTGACCCACCCATAGATGATCTATAAGTAGTCGGGTGGATACTTAGCGTGCAAATCATGTCCATATTGCCCCGAGTTTCGGGCCGGGTCGGTGCATACCAGGTATGCAATCCTGGGGCTTCGGAATCACGACCCTGACGCCGCTGCGGCGTCTACCGGGGAGGTTCACGATGTCCAATCCATCCAGGATAGTCCAAGCCGCCGCTCTCGTCGCCGTACTGGCCGCGACGCTGATCGGTGTCGGACGGCCGGGACCGGCCGCCGCCCAACCAGCACCGACCCCCGACGACCCGGTCAGCCGGGTCCGTACCGACCCGGCGACCGCGGTCACCCTGATCACCGGTGACCGGGTCGTCGTCACCAGCACCGGCACCGCCGTCCAACCCGCCCCAGGCCGCGACCGCCTGCGGTTCCACACCTACCAGAGCTCCGACGGCCGGTACGTCGTACCAGCCGACGCGCAGCCGCTGATCCGCACCGGCGTGCTGGACCGGCGACTGTTCAACGTCACCGACCTGATCTCGTCCGGCTACCACGACGCCGCCACCGCCCGGCTACCGCTGCTCGTCGAGTACGCCGCCGCCCCGGCCGACGCCGCCCGCCGCGACGCCGGTGGCCTTGCCGGCGTGCGGATCACCCGGGACCTGCCGGCGATCGACGGTGCCGCGCTGACCGCCGACAAGTACGCGGCGACCGACTTCTGGGCGGCGGTCACCGGCACCGACCCGGCCGCGCCCGGCGAGGCCACCGGCCCTGCCGGAACCCTGGCCACCGCCTCCGGCCTGGCGCGGGTATGGCTGGACGGCAGACGACGGCTACTGCTCGACCGCAGCGTCGGGCAGATCGGTGCGCCGGCCGCCCACGACGCCGGATTCACCGGGGCCGGGGTGACCGTCGCGGTGCTGGACAGCGGGGTCGACGCAGACCACCCCGATCTGACCGGCAAGGTGGCCCGGTCGGAGAACTTCACCGACGATCCGGACCCGGCCGACCGGATCGGCCACGGCACCCACGTCGCCTCGATCATCGCCGGCAGCGGTGCCGCCTCCGGCGGGGCGAACCGTGGGGTGGCCCCCGACGCCACCCTGATTTCCGGCAAGGTGTGCGAGTCGTCCTGGTGCACCGAGTCGGCGATCCTGGCCGGCATGCAGTGGGCCGCGACCGACCAGCGGGCCACCGTCGTCAACCTCAGCCTCGGTGGCCCGGACACCCCGCAGACCGATCCGCTGGAGAAGGCGGTCGATACGCTCACCGCGCAGACCGGCGCGCTTTTCGTGATCTCAGCCGGCAACTCCGGCGCGGACCGCACCGTCGGCTCGCCGGGCAGCGCCGACGCGGCGCTGACCGTGGGCGCGGTGGACCGCGACGACACGCTCGCCGACTTCTCCAGCCGTGGCCCGCGCACCGGGGACGACGCGGTCAAACCGGACATCACCGCCCCGGGCGTCGGGATCGTCGCGGCCCGCGCCGCCGGCACCACCCTCGCCGATCCGGTCGACGAGCACTACGTCGCCGCCTCCGGCACCTCGATGGCCGCGCCGCACGTGGCCGGAGCCGCAGCGCTGCTCGCCCAGCGCCGGCCGAACTGGACCGCCGCGCGGTTGAAGGCTGGCCTGATGGCGTCGGCCGCACCACGCTCCGGCACCGGCGCGTACTCGCAGGGTGCCGGACGGGTGGACGCCTCCCGCGCCGTCATCCAGGAGCTGATCAGCCGACCGGCCAGCGTGTCGTTCGGCCGCGCCGACTGGCCGCACCACGACGACCCGGCGATCGTCGAGAAGGTCACCTACCGCAACACCGGCAGCAAGCCGCAGACCCTGACCCTCACCGTCGACGCCGTCGGCCCGTCCGGCCGCAGCGCGCCAGCGGCGATGTTCCGGGCCGGTGCCGACACGCTGACCGTACCGGCCGGCGGCACCGCCGCTGTCACCCTGACCGCGGACACCAGCGTCGGTGGCCCGGACGGTTACTACTCCGGCCATCTGGTCGCCACCGGTGCCGGCCAGCGCGTCGTCACCCCGTTCGGCGTCCACCGCGAGGTGGAGAGCTACGACCTGACCTTCGTCCACGTCGACCAGGCCGGCGTGGCGACCGACGACTACTGGACCGTGGCGGTCGGCCTGGACCAGCCGGTGGACGCTATGCCGTGGACCTCGGACGGCTCCGGCCGGGTCACCACCCGGCTGCCCGCCGGCCGGTACGGATTGTCCAGCGTGATTCAACGCCAGACCGGTGAACAGGAGTACGAGCTCGCCGTCCTGGTCCGGTCGAACCTGCGGCTGGACGCTGACCGCACCGTACTGTTCGACGCCCGTACCGCCCGCCCGGTCCGGATGACCGTGCCCGAGTCGACCGCGCGTCCGGCGCTGGTCGACGTCAGCTTCCAGTACCGCACCCCGCACGCCGGTGCCGGGATCGGGGTGCTGGCTGACACCTTCGACGGGCTCACCGCCGCCCACGAGGGCGGGCCGTCGGGCGCGGGCGAGTTCACGGCCAGCATCGCAAGCCAGTGGCTGCGACCGGACGGCGCGGACGGGTTCGCCGACAGCCCGTACTTCTACGGGTTGAGCGAGCTCTTTGCCGACCGGCTGCCCACCGGGTTCACCCGGCACTACCGTCCCCGGGACCTGGCCACCGTCCGGCACCGGTTCCGTGGGGTCAGCCACGGCGACCGCACCGACCGGCTGGTCTTCCCCGGCCACGGCGAGCGGGACATCGGGGGATGGGCGCTGGTGACCCCGGTCGAGCTGCCCAGCGTGCGGGTGGAGCACTACAGCGTGTCGAGCACCTCGACCTGGGAGAGTTCCCTGGAGTTCGGCCGGGCGGTGGACGGCCAGCTCTGGCCGGAGTACACCGCCGTGCTGGTCTCGCCGCCGAGCCGCCACCAGCCCGGCAAACGCACCCTGGACACCTGGAACCTGGCACCGTACGGGCCGGTGTTCCCGGCCGTCGCGGGTCACGGTGCCTGGGTCAGCCGGCGGGGCAACGTCGTCGAAGTCCAGGTGCCGATGTTCGGCGACGCGCAGGGCCACCCCGGCGGGGTGGTGACGGAGACCGCGCGGACCGTGCTGTACCGCAGCGGCAAGCTGATCGGGGAGAGCCCGGAGCCGGGCTACGGCTGGTTCCCGGTACCGCGGGCCCAGGCCGACTACCGGCTGGAGGTGTCGGCGACGCACGACGTCGGGGACTTCTCCACGTCGGTAAGCGGGGCGTGGACCTTCCCGTCCGGCCCGGTGACCCGTGACCAGGTGGCGGCGCTGCCGGTGATGGCGGTGCGGTTCACCCCGTCGGTGGACGCCGGCAACACCGCCGTCGCCGGGCGGGCGATGGAGATTCCGTTCACCGTCACCCACCAGCCTGGCGTGATCGGGATCGGGATTCGTCGGCCGACCGTCGAGGCGTCCTACGACGGCGGGCGGACCTGGCAGCCGGCCGACGTACGGTCCGCAAAGGCCGGCTGGACCGCCACGGTCCACCATCCGGACCGGGACGGTTTCGTGTCGCTGCGGGCGTCGGTCACCGACCGGGCCGGCAACACGGCACGGCAGACGATCATCCAGGCGTACCGGATCGCGCGGCGCTGACCCGCGCCGGCCGGTGCCCTGTCCGCCCCGTAGCGGCGGGCGGGGCACCGGCCGACCTCGGCGGAGCCGCCACCGGCTCACCGCACCGGCCGGTCCGCGGTCAGCTGTTGGCGTGCAGTGCCTCGTTGAGCTGGATGCCGGCACCGGTACGCGGCCGGGCCTCCAGCGCCCCGGTGACCGAGTTGCGCCAGAACAGCAGCCCGTTGACGCCGGACAACTCGCGGGCCTTGACCACCCGGCCGTCCGGCAGGGTCACCTTGGAGCCGGCGGTGATGTAGCAGCCGGCCTCGACCACGCAGTCGTCGCCCAGCGAGATGCCGATGCCGGCGTTCGCGCCGAGCAGGCTGCGCTCGCCAATGCGGACCTTTTCGGTGCCGCCACCGGAGAGGGTGCCCATGATCGAGGCGCCGGCCCCGACGTCGGAGCCGTCGCCGACCACCACGCCGGCGACGATCCGCCCCTCGACCATCGAGGTGCCGAGCGTGCCGGCGTTGAAGTTGCAGAAGCCTTCGTGCATCACGGTCGTCCCGGACGCCAGGTGGGCGCCGAGCCGTACCCGGTCGGCGTCGGCGATCCGCACCCCGGACGGCACCACGTAGTCGGTCATCCGGGGGAACTTGTCCACCCCGTACACCGCCAGGTGCCGCCCGGCGGCCCGCTCGATCAGCCGCAGCTCGTCGACCCGGTCCGGCGGGCACGGACCGGCGGAGGTCCAGGCGACGTTGGCCAGCCGGCCGAAGATGCCGTCCAGGTTGAGCTCGTTCGGCCGGACCAGCCGGTGGGAGAGCAGGTGCAGGCGCAGGTACGCGTCGGCGGCGTCGGCGATCGGGTCGGCCAACGAACCGATCTCGACGACCACGATCTCGGTACGCAGCCCGGGCAGTGCCCGGGGGCCGACCACCCCGGTGGGCAGCCCGGCCGGTGTGCTGCCGTTCGCGGCCGGCGGACGCTCGCCGAGCCCTAGCTGGCCGACCGGATACCAGGTGTCCAGCACCTGCCCCTGCTCCGTGCAGGTGGCCAGGCCGATGCCCCAGGCGGGCTGCGTCGAAACCGTCACCGAACTGTCGCCTTCCGATCGGGGTACGAGTCACCACCGGGCCGACGTCCGGGCGATCCGGGTGATCAGCGGACGAGTCGACCCTGCCGAGACGGTACCGTGCCAGCCATGGTGAACCCGCTGACCCCCGAGGTCCTGGCCGATCCGGTGACCCTGACCCGCGCGTTGGTCGACATCGAGTCGGTGTCGCGCAACGAGCAGCGGATTGCCGACTGCGTGGAGCAGGCACTGTCCGTCGTGCCCTGGCTCACCACCGGGCGGTACGGCAACACCGTGATGGCCCGGACCGAGCTGGGGCGTTCCCGGCGGGTGGTGCTCGCCGGGCATCTGGACACGGTGCCGCTGGCGGACAACTTCCCGTCCCGGGTGGTCGACGGCCTGATCTACGGCTGCGGCACCTCGGACATGAAGTCCGGGGTGGCGCACGCGTTGCATCTGGCGGCCACCGTCGCCGAGCCGAGGTACGACGTCACCTACCTGTTCTACGAGGCGGAGGAGATCGACTCACGGTTCAACGGGCTGCGTCTGGTGGCTGAGGCCCACCCGCAGTGGCTGTCGGCCGACTTCGCGGTGCTGCACGAGCCGACCCACGGCGTCGTCGAGGCCGGTTGCCAGGGCACCCTGCGGGCGGTGGTCGGCACCACCGGCCGCCGGGCCCACTCGGCCCGGTCCTGGCGTGGGGTGAACGCCATCCACGCCGCCGGTGAGGTGCTGCGCCGGCTGGGCGACTATGCGACGCGGACCGTCACCATCGACGGTTGCGAGTACCGGGAAGGGCTGAACGCGGTCCGGATCGGCGGCGGGGTGGCCGGCAACGTGATTCCGGACCGGTGCGACGTCGAGGTCAACTTCCGGTTCGCGCCGGACCGTGACGGGCAGCAGGCGGAGCAGCACGTCCGCGAGGTCTTCGCCGGGTTCGACGTCGAGGTGGTCGACTGCGCAGGCGGGGCGCTGCCCGGACTGACATCGGCACCGGCGCGGGAGTTCCTCGCGGCGGTCGGCGCGCCGCCGGTCGCGAAGCTGGGCTGGACCGACGTCGCCCGGTTCGCCGCGCTGGGCATCCCGGCGCTCAACTTCGGCCCCGGCGACCCCAACCTGGCGCACGCCCGTGACGAGCACGTGGAGATTGACAAGATTCAGCAAGGCGCCGAGACACTCCGGCGTTGGCTGACGCCGGAGTGAACCGGGATCACCGTGGCCGGGTCACCGCAGCAGCGCCGGCTCCTGCTCGACGGCGTCGTCCACCGGCTCAGCCGGAAGCGCTCGTCCGCCGGCAACCCGGCGCTCGGCCACCACGACACGGATCCGGCGGTGCATCTGTCGCCGGACCCGGATGAGTTCGCTACGTGTCATCATGACTACTCCTCCCCCCGAAGGTGCCATGACGGCGTCCTCCCCACCGTCCGGCGCACCCAGTATCTGTTATTGAAGACGTAGCCGCAGCCGATTTGGTTGCACCTGACGCAAGATTGACATCACCTTTTCATCGTGGGCCGGGTTAGCGTCGCAGCGGGGCGGTTCGGCGTCCGCACTGGACACGCGCGGGCGGCCGCGTCAAGCACGGCACGCCGCCCACTACGGTTGTCCAGATGGACCAGTCGAACAACTATCGCGCGCCAGACGACCAATCCCGACCGGGACCGGACCGGGTCGGCCCGACACCCGACGGTCCGGGGTCGGAGCGGCACCGGGGCGCGGTGACCCTGCGCCGGGAAGCGGTCCGCCGCAGCACCGCCGATCAGGGTCTGCTCGATTCACGGGCCCGTGGCGAATGGAAGACCAAGGATTCCTGGCGGGCGCTGCGAATCCTGTCGGAGTTCGTCGAAGGGTTCGACACTCTCGCTGATCTGCCGCCGGCGGTCAGTGTTTTCGGGTCAGCCCGCAGCGCGCCGGACAGCCCTGAATGCCGGCTCGCCGAAGAACTGGGCCGTGCGCTCGCCGGTGCCGGCTACGCCGTGATCACCGGCGGCGGTCCCGGTGTGATGGAGGCAGCCAACCGGGGTGCCACCGAGGCCGGCGGCGTGTCGGTGGGGCTCGGCATCGAATTGCCGTTCGAGCAGGGCATCAACGAATGGGTGGAGGTCGGCATCAACTTCCGCTACTTCTTCGCCCGCAAGACCATGTTCGTCAAGTACGCCCAGGCGTTCGTGGTGCTGCCCGGCGGGTTCGGCACCATGGACGAGTTGTTCGAGGCGCTCACCCTGGTGCAGACCGGCAAGGTGACCAGGTTCCCGGTGGTGTTGATGGGCACCGGGTACTGGTCCGGACTGGTCGACTGGTTGCGTGACACGATGCAGGCGCAGGGTCGGATCGGCGATGCCGACCTCGACCTGCTCTGCCTGACTGACGACGTCGCCGAGGCGGTACGGCACATCGTTGACGCGGATGCCGCACTCGCCGCCGAGCAGGCGGCGCTGCGCCAGACGGCGCACGCCCAGATCGAGGCCGAGCGGCAGGCCGGTGAACGGGCACCGGCCGGGTACCACCGGCCGGCGGAAGGAGAGGAGTAGCACGGATGGCCGCGATCGGAGTCTTCTGCGCCTCGTCGCGCACTCTCGAGCAGCGGTGGCTCGACCTGGCCGCCGAGACCGGGCGGGAGCTGGCCCGACGTGGGCACACCCTGGTCTCCGGCGGCGGCTGTGTCGGCATGATGGGTGCGCTCGCGGACGGTGCCCGGGCCGGCGGCGGCTGGACCCTCGGGGTGATCCCGCAGTCGCTGGTCGACCTGGAAGTGGCCGACACCCGCTCCGACGAACTCGTCGTCACCGACGGAATGGCCAGCCGCAAGACGCTGATGATCGAAAAGTCGGATGCGTTCGTCACCCTCCCTGGCGGCCTCGGCACGCTGGACGAACTGTTCGAGGTGTGGACCACGGCGGTGCTCGGGCTGCACCGCAAACCGGTGGTGCTGGTCGACTCCGATGGCTTCTACCAGGGGCTGCTGGACTGGCTGACGGCGTTGGCGGAGACGGCGTTCGTGGGGCGGTCGGCCCGGGAGATGCTGATTGTCGTCGATTCGGTGTCGGCGGCGCTGGACGAGATCGAGGTCCGGTTAGGTTGACCGGGTCCGCGTCGTCCGGTGTGCCCACCTGCCGGCGTGCCGGCCACCCGGCTGCCGACAGCTGTCCCATCGTCGTGGTGAGATGAGCGGCGTGCAGGCGTACCGGCTGGTCCGCCGGCCGGCGCAGGCCGAGCCGGCGCGCTTCGACGACCCCGCGCAGCAGGCAGTGGTCAAGCACACCGACGGACCGCTGCTGGTCGTCGGCGGTCCGGGGACCGGCAAGACCAGCACCCTGGTCGACGCGGTCGCCACCCGGGTCGCCGAGGGGACCGACCCGGAGCGGATCCTGGTGCTCACCTTCAACCGGCGGGCCGCCGTCGCACTGCGCCGACGGATCGAGGCGGCGATCGCCGCCGGCTCCCGGCGGGTGTTGCACGAACCCCTGGTACGCACGTTTCCCGGCTACGCGTTCGGCCTGTTGCGCCGGGCCGCCGCCGAACGGGGCGAGCCGTCGCCGCGGTTGCTCACCGGCCCCGAGCAGGATCTGATCATCCGCGAGCTACTGGACGTGGCCGGCCCACAGCCGGGGGCCACCGGACTGGACGGCCCGACCGCCGCCACCACCGGCCCGGCCGGTGATCAGATCGGTGACCCGGTCGGCTGGCCGCCGGAGTTGCGCGCCGCCCTACCCACCAGGGCGTTCGCCACCCAGCTGCGCGACCTGCTGCAGCGGGCCACCGAACGTGGTGTCGGGCCGGTCGAGCTGGCCCGGCTCGGCGAACGGCTGGGCCGGGCCGACTGGCCGGCGGCGGCCCGCTTCCTGCGCCAGTACGTCGCGGTCCTCGCGCTGCGTGACGTCAGCAACCGGGGTTCGATCGGATACGACCACGCCGAGCTGGTCCGGGCCGCCACCGGGTTGCTCACCGACGATCCGCCGCTGCTGGAGGCCGAACGGGACCGGCTGTCCTACGTCTACGTCGACGAGCTGGCCGACACGGACCCGGCGCAGGTCGAGCTGCTCGATCTGATCGCCGGGGGCGGGCGGCCGCTGGTCGCGTTCGCCGACCCGGACTCCTCGACGTACGCGTTCCGGGGCGCCGATCCGGGCATCGTGCCGGCGTTCGGGCACCGGTTCCGGACCGCCTCGGGCGCGCCCGCCCGGCAGATCCTGCTGCCGGTCTGCTACCGCACCGGTCCGGAGCTGCTGGCGGTCACCGCTCGGGTGGCACGGCGGCTGCGCGGCCCGGCCGGCCACCGCGAACTGCGCCCGGCCCCGGCCGACGGCGCGGACCCGGACAGCGGCGACGCCGTGGCGGTACGGGTGTTCCGCTCGTCGACCAGCGAGGCCGGCTACCTGGCGCATGCGCTGCGGGTGGCGCATCTGATCGACGGGGTGCCGTGGTCCCGGATGGCGGTGATCGTGCGCTCGACCACGCTGCAGCTGCCGCCGCTGCAGCGGGCGCTGCACGTCACCGGCGTGCCGACCGTGGTGCACGCCGAGGACCTGCCGCTGCACCGGCAGCCGGCGGTGGCGCCGCTGCTGTTGCTGCTGCGCTGCGCGTTGGAGCCGGACCGGCTGGACGAGGAGGCGGCGGTCGCGCTGCTGCACTCCCCGCTGGGCGGGGCGGACCCGTTGGCCGAGCGGCGGCTGCGGCAAGGGCTGCGGGCTCTGGCGCTGGCCGCCGGTGATCGCCGTCCCTCCGGTGAACTGCTGGTCGAGGCGTTGCGTGATCCGGCGGAGCTGGCCGCGATCGAACGCCGTTGGGCGGCACCGGCGCAGGCGGTCGCGGCGCTGCTGGCCACCGCGCGGGACACCGCGGCCCGGCCGGGTGCGACCGCCGAGGACGTGCTCTGGGCGGTGTGGCAGACCAGCGGGCTGGCCGACCGGTGGTTCGGCGCGATTCTGCGCGGCCGGACGCCGGCCGGGCCGGCCGGCACCGTACCGGTCGGTGGGGTGACCGACGCCGGGGCGCGGTGGCGGGCCGCGGCGGCGGACCGGGACCTCGACGCGGTGATGGCGCTGTTCGACGCGGCCGCCCGGTTCGTCGATCGGCTGCCGGGTGCCCGGACCGAGGTCTTTCTCGACCATGTGCTCGGCCAGCAGCTGCCGGCCGACACCCTGGCGCCGAGCGGCGATCGCGGCGAGGCGGTCCGGTTGCTCACCGCGCATGCCGCGAAAGGCCTGGAATGGGACGTGGTGGCGGTCGCCGGGGTGCAGGAGGGCGTCTGGCCGGATCTGCGGCTGCGCGGCAGCCTGCTCGGTTCGGAACGGCTGGTCGACGTGCTGACCGGCCGGTCCGACGGCGCCGGGCTCACCGCGTCGCTGGTCGCGCAGACGTCGGCGCTGCTCGACGAGGAGCGGCGGCTGTTCTACGTGGCGGTGACCCGGGCCCGCCGGCGGCTGCTGGTCACCGCGGTCGCCTCCGCCGGGGTCGGCGGGCTGGACCACGAGGAGCAGCCGAGCCGGTTCCTGCACGAGCTGGGCGTGTCGACGGTGGACGCCGACGGCGAGGAGCTGCCGACCCTGCCGGTCGGCCGGCCGCCCCGGTCGCTCACCCTGCCGGCTCTGGTCGCCGAGCTGCGTACCGTGGTCGCCGACCAGACGGCGCAGCCGCAGCGCCGGCAGGAGGCGGCGGCGGTGCTCGGCCGGCTGGCGGTCGCCGGGGTGCCCGGTGCCCACCCGGATGACTGGTGGGGGCTGCGGCCGCTGTCCGACGACCGGCCGCTGGTCGACGAGGGCGAGCCGGTCCGGGTCACCCCGTCGACCATGGAAAGCGCGCTGCGGTGCAGCCTGCGCTGGCTGCTCGAGCGGCACGGCGGTCGGGGCGAGCCGAGCGCGGCTGCCGGCGTCGGCAACCTGGTGCACGCGGCGGCGATGCTCGCCGAGGACGCCAGCGTCGACCGGGCGAAACTGCTGGAGTACGTCGCCGCCCGGTTCGACGCGATCGACCTGGCCGCCCGCTGGATGGCTGGTCCGGAGCTGGCCCGCGCCGAGGGCATGGTCGACAAGCTGCTGCGCTGGCTGGCCAGCAACCCGCGTCGGCTGCTAGCCATCGAGCACGAGTTCACCGTACGGCTGGACGACCCGCGGCAGCCGGTGGAGCTGACCGGCCGGGTGGACCGGTTGGAGATCGACGCCGACGGCCGGCTGGTGGTGATCGACCTCAAGACCGGTAAGTCGACCTCGGTGACCGCCGCCGAGCTGGCCGAGCATCCGCAGCTCGGCGCCTACCAGGCGGCGGTCGAGGCGGGGGCGTTCGCCGAGTACGGCGACGACGCCGGTGGCGCGGCGCTGGTCCAGCTCGGTACCCCGGTGAAGGAGGCGAAGGAGCAGCAGCAGGAGCCGCTGGCCGACACCGACGACGCCGGTTGGGCGAGCGCGATGGTCCGCCGAACCGCCCAGACGATGGCCGCGTCGACGTTCTCCGCGGTGGCCAACTCCAGCTGCCGGGTCTGCCCGGTGAAGACCAGCTGCCCGGTCTCCGGCAAGGGCCGGCAGGTCGTCGAACCACCAGCGGAGCACGAATGACGCAGCAGTCGTTGTTCGCCGCCGCTCCGCCGCCGCGTCGCCGCCCCGACGCCGGGCCGCGCTACACCCCGCAGGAGCTGTCCCGGCTGCTGAAACTGCCGCCACCGACCCCGGAGCAGGCGGCGATCATCGCCGCCCCGGTGGAGCCGCTGCTGGTGGTCGCCGGGGCCGGGTCCGGCAAGACCGAGACGATGGCCGCCCGGGTGGTCTGGTTGGTCGCCAACGACCAGGTACGCCCGGAGCAGGTGCTCGGCCTCACCTTCACCCGTAAGGCCGCCGGTGAGCTGGCCCACCGGATCCGGACCCGGCTGGGACAGCTGGTCCGCCAGCTCGGCCGGCAGGGCCGCCGGGCGGAGGAGGATCCGCTGGCCGGCGAGCCGATGGTGGCCACCTACCACTCGTACGCCGCCCGGGTGGTCACCGAACACGGGCTGCGGGCCGGGTACGAGCCGTCGGCCCGGCTGCTCACCGAGGCGTCCCGCTGGCAGATCGTCGACTTCCTGGTCCGCAACTACGACGGTGACATGTCCGAGGTGGACCGGGCGCCGGGCACGGTCACCGACGCGGTGCTGGCGCTCGCCGGGGAGCTGGCCGAGCACCTGGTCACCCCGGACCAGTTGGCCGGCTGGACCGGCCGGTTCTTCGCCGAGGTGCAGTCCCGGCCCGGCCGGGTGTACGCCGACGTGCGGCGGGCGCTGACCATCCAGCAGATCCGGCTGCGCCTGCTGCCACTGGTCCGGGCGTACCAGCAGCGCAAGGCCGATTTCGAGGCGATGGACTTCGCCGACCAGATGTCCCGGGCGGCGCAGGTGGCCCGGGACCATCCGGCGGTGGGCGAGTTGGAGCGGGACCGCTACCGGGTGGTGCTGCTCGACGAGTACCAGGACACCAGCCACGCCCAGGTGGTGATGCTGCGGTCGCTGTTCGGCGGCGGGCATCCGGTGGTCGCGGTCGGTGACCCGTGCCAGTCGATCTACGGCTGGCGCGGGGCGAGCGCCGGCACCCTGGACCGGTTCCCCGGCGAGTTCGCCCGTGCCGACGGCACCCCGGCCCGGTCGCTGACGCTGACCACCAGTTGGCGTAATCGGCCGGAGATCCTCAGCGTCGCCAACCAGCTGTCCGGCCCGCTGCGGACCGCCGGGGCCCGGGTGGCGGCGCTGGCCGCCGCCGCGAAGGTCGCCCCGCCGATTCCGGGCCGCACGGCCCGGGGCGCGCCGGCCGGGACGGTGCACTGCGCGCTGCTGGAAACGGTGCTCGACGAGGCCGAGTGGATCGCCGACGGCATGTTGGCGGCCTGGCGGGGGGCGGCCGGCGTCGAGCCGGGTCGCGGCGACGAGATCCCGGTCGACGCCCGGCCGACCAGTGCGGTGCTGGTCCGGGTGCGCAGCCAGATCCCGGCGGTCGAGGCGGCGTTGCGGGCCCGCGGCCTGCCGGTCGAGGTGGTCGGTCTCGGCGGCCTGCTGGACACCCCGGAGGTCCGCGACGTCGTCAGTACGCTGCGCGTGCTGGCCGACCCGACCGACGGCGCGGCGCTGCTGCGGCTGCTGACCGGGGCCCGGTGGCGGATCGGCCCCCGGGACCTGGTGGCGCTGCACCGGCGGGCCCGGGCAATCGCCGACGCCCGGCGGGAGCTGCCCCGGGCCGGGGCGGCCGAGCCGGAGATCGTCGTCGACCGCCTCGACGAGGCCAGCCTGGTCGAGGCGTTGGCCGATCCCGGGCCGGCCCAGCTGTACTCGGCGGAGGGCTATGCCCGGCTGCGCGGGTACGGCCGGGAGCTGGCCCTGCTGCGGCAACGCCTGGACCAGTCGTTGCCGGACCTGATCGCTGACGTCGAGCGGACCACTGGCCTGGACGTTGAGGTGGCGGTGCGGGCCGGCGGGGCCGGCGGCGGTGACGCCGGGCTGGCCCGCGGGCACCTGGACGCGCTCGGCGACGTCGCCGCCCGGTTCGCCGGTGAGTCGGACAGCGCGACCCTGTCGGCGTTCCTGGCGTTCCTGGACGCCGCCGAGGACGAGGAACGCGGGCTGAGCCCCGGCGAGATCGACGTGGTGTCCGGCGCGGTGCAGATCCTCACCGCGCACGCCGCCAAGGGCCTGGAATGGGACGTGGTGGCGGTGGCCGGGCTGACCCGCGACGTCTGGCCGGGGGCGGTGCGTGGCTCGGACCACTACCTGTACGGCCTCGGGGTGCTGCCGTTCCCGTTGCGCGGTGACGCGGACGGCCTGCCGGCGTTGAACCTCGACGACGCCGAGGACCAGAAGGCGGTGGAGCGGGAGCTGACCGAGTTCGGCAAGCGGTGGCGCGAGCACGACGAGCGGGAGGAGCGGCGGCTGGCGTACGTGGCGGTCACCCGGCCGCGCCGGCTGCTGCTCTGCTCCGGCTACTGGTGGGGTACCGGGGTGAAACGGCACCGCGGGCCGTCGGTGTTCCTCAAGGAGATTTACGACGACTGCCTGGCCGGCGCGGGGGTGGTGGACCACTGGGCACCGGAGCCGCTGCCGGGTGCGGCGAACCCGGTCGACGAGGTGACGGTACGGGCCGAGTGGCCGGCCGACCCGCTGGGCGCGCAGCGGCCCCGGATGTGGGAGGCGGCGAACCTGGTCCGCCAGGCGATGGACCGGCCGGTCGACCCGCCGGACGATCGGCCGCCGGCGGGGTGGTGGGCGGAGGCCCGGATCCTGCTCGCCGAGCGGGACCGGCTGGCGCACGGGGTCGGGCCGGTTGACGTGCCGTTGCCGGACCAGTTGTCGGTGTCGCAGTTGGTGGCCCTGCGTCGGGACCGGTTCGGGCTGGCCCGCACGCTGCGCCGGCCGCTGCCCGGTCGACCGGATCCGTACGCCCGACGGGGCACGGCGTTCCACACCTGGCTGGAGCAGCGCTTCGGCGCGGACCGGCTGTTGGATGTCGACGAGTTGCCCGGTGCCGCCGACGCCGACGCCGCACCCGACGACGCCCTGCTGGAGCTGCAGGAGCGGTTCCTGGCCAGCGAGTGGGCCGGCCGGGTGCCGGTCGAGGTGGAGGTGCCGTTCGCCACGGTGATCTCCGGGGTGGTGGTCCGTGGCCGGATGGACGCGGTGTTCGCCGGCCCGGGTGGCCGCTACGACGTGGTCGACTGGAAGACCGGCCGGCAACCGACCGGGGTGGCCGAGGCCGCGGCGGCGGTGCAGCTCGCCGCGTACCGGCTGGCCTGGGCGGACCTGGCCGGGGTGCCGGTGGAGCAGGTCCGGGCGGCGTTCCACTACGTGCGCGACGGCGTCACCGTGCGCCCGGCGGACCTGCTGGACCGGGCCGGGCTGGCGAAGCTGATCAGTGATCTGCCGTTGCTGGGTGACGCGCCGGATTCGTGATATCCTGACGCCGTTGCAGTATTGGTTCCCCGTGCCGCCCCCGGTGCTACCCGCCGGCCGGCCGGTCACAGTGACAGTGCGAGCGCCTGTGGGGTCTCGGCCCAGGCGCTCTTTGTTGTGTCCGGGCTCTGTTCCGGATGGGGCGATCAGCACCGCGACGCCGGTCCGCGTAGTAAGCGCGGATCTCACATCGGCCCGCAGGCAGTCTCGGGTCCGATCGTTCCATCAAGGAGAAGAGTTACATGGCAGTAGGCACCGTCAAGTGGTTCAACGCGGACAAGGGTTTTGGTTTCATCACCCCGGATGAGGGCGGTGCCGACGTGTTCGCCCACTTCTCCGCCATCCAGTCCTCCGGTTACCGGAGCCTGGACGAGAACCAGCGGGTCGAGTTCGAGATCACCCAGGGCCAGAAGGGCCCGCAGGCGGCCAACATCCGCCCGCTCTGAGCTGTTCGGTACGAACGGTCCGGCTCCCGCCGCCTGAGCGGCGGGAGCCGGACCGCAGCAAGTCCTACCCTGGTTCGTGCTTGTGACCCGCTGCTGGCGACCCCACCGCCCGGCGCCTTCCTCGCTACGTGCCACCTAGCTAGCGGAAGGCCGATCCGGTCAGATGAGCACCACCACGATTCCTCACGTCCAGACGCCCTCGTTCGCCGACCTGGGTGTGCCGGCGAGCCTGCTCGCCGCGTTGACCGCGAACGGCATCAATGAGCCGTTCCCCATCCAGGCGGCGACGCTGCCGGACTCGTTGGCCGGCCGCGACGTCCTCGGCCGCGGCCGCACCGGCTCCGGCAAGACCCTCGCCTTCGGGCTGCCGCTGGTGGCCCGTACCGCCGGGCGGCGCGCCCGCCCCGGCCGGCCACTGGCCCTGGTCCTGGTCCCCACCCGTGAGCTGGCCCAGCAGGTGACGGCCGCGGTGGAGCCGTACGCCCGGGCGGTGCGGCTGCGCTGCGTCACCGTCGTCGGCGGCCTGTCGATCCAACGCCAGGCCGACGCGCTGCGCTCCGGCGCGGAGATCGTCGTCGCCACCCCGGGCCGGCTCAACGACCTGGTCAACCGGGGCGCGTGCCAGCTCGACGACGTCACCGTGGCGGTGCTCGACGAGGCCGACCAGATGGCCGACATGGGCTTCCTGCCACAGGTCACCATGATCCTGCGCAAGGTCGCGCCGGGCGGGCAGCGGATGCTCTTCTCGGCCACTCTGGACCGTGGGGTGGACCGGCTGGTCCGCGAGTTCCTGACCGACCCGGTGTCACACCAGGTCGACCCGTCCACCGCCACCGTCGGCGCGATGAGCCACCACCTGTTGCATGTCAGCGCGGCCGACAAGCCGGCGACCACGGCGGCCATCGCCGCCCGGGACGGCCGGGTGATCATGTTCATCGGCACCAAGCACCGCGCCGACCGGCTGGCCCGCCAGCTGCTCGCCAGCGGGGTACGGGCGGCGGCCCTGCACGGCGGCAAGTCCCAGGGGCAGCGCAACCGCATCCTGGAGCAGTTCAAGACCGGTCAGGTCACCGCGCTCGTCGCCACCGATGTCGCGGCCCGCGGCATCCACATCGACGACCTCGACCTGGTGCTCAACGTCGACCCGCCGGCGGACCACAAGGACTACCTGCACCGGGGCGGGCGTACCGCCCGGGCCGGTGCCGCCGGCGTGGTGGCCACCCTGGTCCTGCCCGAGCAGCGGCGGGACATGGACCGCCTGATGGCCGCCGCGAAGATCCGGCCACAGCGCAGCTCGGTCGGCCCGGCGGACACGGAGCTGGCCCGGGTCACCGGCGCCCGCACCCCGTCCGGGGTGCCGGTCACGCTGCCCACGCCGACCCGGGCCGTGGCGGCGAAGAACACTCCGGCCGGCACCGCCGGTGGCACCGGTACCGGTCGGCGCCCCGGGCGCCGACCGGGCGGCCGGCGTCGCCCGGCCCGCCGGCCGGCGGCCCGCTGACCGGTCGACCCGGATCAGGCCCGGACCGGGCCGGACCTCGATGCGGTCCGACCCGACCGGGACCCGGATGCGGTCCGGCCGGTCAGAGCCGTGGGCCGGTGCTGCCGGCCGGATAGTCGCGCAGCGGTGTCCGACCCTGCGCCCAGCCGGCGAGCACCGGTTCGATGATTCGCCAGCTCTCCTCGGCCTCCTGCGCCTGGGCGCTGAGCCGGGTGTCACCTTCGATGATGGCCAGCAGCAACTGCCCGTACGGGCTCGGTGCCTGCCGGGCCAGTTCGGTGACCATCTCGACCGGCTCCAGGTCGAACGGGTCGCCGATGCCATTGACGTTGAGTCGCAGCGACATCCGGTCCGGGTCGAGTTGCAGCCGCAGCTCGTTGCACGGGCTGTTCCGGCTGGTGAAGACCGCGTGTGGCACGTCGGCGAACCGGATCACGATCTCGCGCCGGTCGGCGGCCAACGCCTTGCCGGTACGCAGTTTGAACGGCACTCCCGACCACCGCCAGTTGTCGATGTGGACGGTCAGTTCGGCGTACGTCTCGGTGTTCCGGGCCGGGTCGACCCCGGTGCCGTCGACGTAGCTGGCCACCTTCTGCTCGCCGCGTCGGCCCTGGACCACCCCGGCGGTGTACCGGCCGCGTACCGTGCAGTCGGCCACGTCGGCGGCCCGGATCGGGCGGACCGCCCGCAGCACGTCCAGCTTGCGCACGGCCAGGTCGGCCGGGTCGACGGTCAGCGGCGGCTCCATCGCGACCAGCGTCAACAGTTGCAGCAGGTGGTTCTGCACCATGTCGCGCAGCGCGCCGGCGTGGTCGTAGTAACTGGACCGGCCCTCGGCGTCGACCGTCTCGTCGAAGACGATGTCGACTCCGGTGATGTGCGTGTTGCTCCACAGCGGCTCCAGCACCCGGTTGGCGAACCGCAGCCCGAGCAGGTTCAGCACGGTCTGCTTGGCGAGAAAGTGGTCCACCCGGAACACCCGGTCGTCCGGCAGCACCTGGTGCAGCACCGTGTTCAGCCGTCGGGCGCTGGCCAGGTCCTCGCCGAACGGCTTCTCCACCACCAGCCGGATGCCGGCCGGCAGGTCGCAGCGGCCCAGCGCGATCGCGACCGGCTCGAACAGCCGGTGCGGCAGGGCCAGGTAGACCACCACCGCGTCGTCGCCGTGACTGGCCCGCTCGCCGTCCCGGGCGATCCGCAGCGCCGTCGCCAGCACCTCCGGGTCGGTCACGTCACCGTGGACGTAGCTGGCCGTCTCGGCGAGTTCGCTGCGGGCCCGGGCTGCCACTCCGGGGGCGTGTTCGCGCAGCGCGGCGCTCACCCGGTGCCGGAAGCCACGGTCGTCGAGCTCGTCGCGGGCCACCCCGATCAGTCGCATCCCGCCGGCCGGCCGGCCGAGCTCACGTAGCTGGGCCAGGCCGGGCAACAGATAACGGGTGGTGAGGTCGCCGGTGGCGCCGAGCACGATCACGTTCGCTGTCACGTCCGCATCCTTCCGTACCGGGCCAGGTTGACCGCGCTGCTGATCAGCCCGATGTGACTGAACGCCTGCGGGAAGTTTCCCAGGAAGGCGCCGGTCGCGGGGTCGATCTGCTCGGGGAGCAACCCGACGTGGTTCACCCGGCCGCAGAGCTGTTCGAACAGTTCGTGGGCCCGGTCCAGTTGGCCGCTGCCGGCCAGGTTGTCCACCCACCAGAAGGAGCAGAGCAGGAAGGCTCCCTCACCACCGCCGACCCCGTCCGGCGACTCGGCCGGCAGGTAGCGGTAGAGCAGGTCGCCGCCGGCACCGAGGCGTTGCTGGACGGCGTCGACGGTGGCGACCATCCGGGGATCGGCGGGGTCGACCACCCGGCGCAGCGGCAGGGCGAGCAGGCTGGCGTCGACGGTACCGGGCTGGCCGAGGTGTTCAGTGAAGTGCCCGTTGTCGTCGTCCCATGCCTCGGTCAGCAGCGCCGAGCGGATCTCCTCGGCCGCCCGCCGCCACTGCTCGACCTCGTCGCGCCGGCCGGTGGCGGTCGCCAGCCGGGCCATCCGGTCCGCCGCCACCTGGCACATCGCCACCGAGTAGGTGAACGGGCGGCCCTCGTGGCGAATTTCCCAGATGCCGTGGTCCGGAGTACGCCAGTGCTGCAACGCCGAGCGGCCCAGCCGGGTCAGCCGGGACCACCGCCGATCGTCGACCGCACCGCCGGCCCGGGCCCACTGCCAGGCGCAGTCGAGGATCTCGCCGTACACGTCGTGCTGGACCTGATCGGCCGCCGCGTTACCCCAGCGCACCGGCCGGGAACCGCGGTATCCGGACAGGTCCGGGTCGATCCGTTCGGGGGCCGGCCGGGTGCCGTCCAGGGTGTAGAGCACGTGCGGTCGGCCGTCGCGGGTGCAGGCCTGCAACACCCAGGACAGGAACGACTCGGCTTCGGCGGCCATCCCGACCCGGCGCAGCGCGTAGACGGTGTACGCGGCGTCGCGTACCCAGGTGAACCGGTAGTCCCAGTTGCGGCGGCCGCCGATCGCCTCCGGCAGCGACGACGTGGGGGCGGCGACCACCGCCCCGCTGTCGTGGTCGTCGCAGAGCTTGAGCGTGATGGCGCTGCGGCGGACCAGGTCGGCGTGCCGTCCGGTGTAGTTGACCTGGCGGCTCCAGGTCCGCCAGGCCGCGGCGGTGCGGTCCAGCGCGGCGGCGAGCTGATCGTCGTCGCGGTGCCGGGTCGGACCCTGCGCCCAGCGCAGCACCAGGCCGAGCCGGTCGCCGGCGGTCAACCGGATCCGGCCGGCCAGCCGGTCCAGGCCGGGTACCGGCCGGCTGGCGGTCAGCCGCAGCCGGCCGCCGCCGTCCCCGGCCAGGAACTCGATGCCGATCTCCTCGGCGGTGGGGGTGGTCCGCAGCCCACCCCGGCCGGTCAGTCCGATCTCCAGGTCGACCGTGCCGTCGATGACGGTGACCAGGCGGCCCAGCTCGCCGCAGGCCGCCCCGAGTTCGGTGCCGAGCGGCCGGTCGCTGACCGGTCCGGCCCCGTCGCGCCGCCCGCCGCCCCCGTCGGCCGGCTCATCCGCCGGCTCGCTTGACGCGGCGGTGATCAGCAGCGCGTCGCGGATCTCTAGACGTCCGGTGGCGGTGTGCAGTTCGGTACGCAGCACGGCAGTGTCCGGCAGGTACTCCTGCCGGACGGCGCGCAGGCCGGCCGGCCGCAGCGTCCAGGCACCGCCCCGGTCGGCGTCTAGCAGTGCCGCGAACAGCGCCGGGCCGTCGAATCTCGGCAGGCAGAGCCACCGTACGGTGCCGTCCACGCCGACCAGCGCGGCGGTCTGGCCGTCGCCGATCAGGCCGTGGTCGGCGATGGCCGGATAGCCGTCGGTGAGTTCGGGCACTGGCAGCGCTTTGATCTCCGCCAGATGGTCCGTCACTGGTGTCTCCTCCGCATGGTGGGTCCGTCCGGCACCACTCTCCCCGGTGAGCCGTGGTGCCGACAGGTACGCGGGTCCCTCTACCCGGTGCCCGGCCGGTTGACGCCTGCGACGGAGCCGGTGGCCGCGCCGTCCGACGTCCCTTTGTCGTCGCGGCCGGCCGTACGTTCTAGCGGAGCCGCCGGTGTCGACGGACGGTGACGCCCGTATGGATGAGCAGGGTCGTCCGTACGGGCGGCGGCATCCGCGAGACATCCACGCTTTTCGTCCGATGGCTGACTGCACGTCGCGCCCGCCGCCGGGATCCTTTGCGTGGCGGACGACACACGGCCGCCGGGACGCCCCGGGCAGAGAGGTCGGGTGGAGATGACAGCCGAGACCAGCGCGACGAGGGAGATCCTGCTCGTCGTCGGCGTCGCGATGCTCGGCGTGCTGCTGGCCCTGGCCTCTGTCGTCACTCCCTGGTACACCGGTCCGACCGCTGGCGCCGGGCCGGTCGTCGTCGAACTGCACGCACCCGACCCGCCGGTACGGTCCACCGACATCGAAGCGGCCCCGCGCTGACCCACCGGACCGGACGGGGCGCTGCCGGTTTTCCCGCCGTCAAGTGCTTCACTTGGAGAGATGTCTGCTCCGCTGCCGTCTGACCGGTCAACGTCCGGGACCGCCGTGGACTGGTCCGCCGGGCCGGTCACCCGGTCTGGCCGCCCGTACCCGGCAGCCGGTGCCGGTGCGGGCCCGCCCACCGGGCCGCCGACCGGCCCGGGTGCCGGGGGGTCGGGGCCACCGCCGACCGACCCACGGCGCGGCGGCCGGGACGGGGTACGACTGTGGTGGTTCGGCGGTGCCGCCGCCGTGGTGCTCGCCGGTGGACTGGTCGCCGTGCTGGCGCTGGTGCTCAGCGGCAACCCGGACCCGTTCGGCAGCCCGGACCCGCCACCGGATGTCCGGCCGCCGCTGGCCCAGCTCTGCCCCGGCCCCAGTGCAGGACCGGGCGGGCAACCCTCGCCGGCCGACCCGACGCCGGCTCCCGCGCTGCCCGAACCGTCCGGGCCGCGCACCGTCGACCCGGACGCCGGCATCTCGTACACCGAGTACGGCGAACCGTGGCGGCCGTGGTCGACGGTGTGGAACGCCGGGGCGCTGCAGGTGCCGTACAAAGTGGGACAGCACTTTGTGACCGAGGCGGACTACAACGGGTTCAGCGACTACCACGCCTCGATCCTGTCCGCCGCCGTACCGGCCGCCGACAACGACGCGCTCTCCCTCGACCTGGAGTGCGTCGGCCGGCAGGTGGCCGCCGACGTCCGTGCCGAGTACTACCCGCAGCCCAACCGGATGGACCTGATCCGCGACGAGCGGACCCCGATCGGTGGGCGACCCGCCTGGCTCACGGTGTTCCGGCTGCACTTCACCCAGCCCGGCCTGCAGGCCACCGACGAACTGGTGGCGGTCGCCTGTATCGACGTCGGACGCCCGACCGCCGCAGTGCTGTTCGTCTCCATTCCCGGCACCCACCGCCAGCTCGACTGGGTGGTCGACGACCTGTACGCATCCGTACGCGTCGAATGATCCGGCGGTGCGCCGAGGACTGTCGACGACAGGTTAGGGTCGGTGCGTGGCGCGTACAGTGCGGATCCCGGCGACCGCGTACCCGGTGGAGCGGTTCACCCTCCCCAACGGCCTGCGGGTGGTCCTGGCGCCCGACCGCAGCGCGCCGGTGGTCGGCGTCGCGGTCGTCTACGACGTCGGGATCCGGTCCGAACCACCGGGGCGTACCGGGTTCGCGCATCTGTTCGAGCATCTGATGTTCCAGGGTTCGGCGAACCTCGAGAAGCTGGCGCACTTCCGCCATGTGCAGGGCTCCGGCGGCACCTTCAACGGCAGCACCCACCTGGACTACACCGACTACTACGAGGTGCTGCCGAGCAACGCGTTGGAGCGGGCGCTGTTCCTGGAGGCCGACCGGATGCGCGGTCCGCAGTTGACCGAGGAGAATCTGCGCAACCAGGTGGACGTGGTCAAGGAGGAGATCCGGGTCAACGTGCTCAACCGGCCGTACGGCGGGTTTCCCTGGCTGCGGCTGCCGCCGGTGCTGTTCGACACCTTCCCCAACGCGCACGACGGCTACGGTTCCTTCGCCGATCTGGACAGCGCCACCGTCGGGGAGGCGGCCGAGTTCTTCACCCGCTACTACGCCAGCGGCAACGCGGTGCTCGCCGTCGCCGGTGACTTCGACGTCACCACCGCGACCGGCCTGATCGAGCGGCACTTCGGGGACGTCCCGGCCCGGCCGGCGCCGGCCCGTCCCAGCTTCGCCGAGCCGGACCTGACCACCGAGCGACGTACCGCGTACCCCGATCCGCTGGCGCCGCTGCCGGCGGTGGCCGCCGCCTGGCGGGTGCCGGACCCGGTCGACGACCTGGCCGGCTACCTGCCGTACGTGGTGCTCGCCGAGGTGCTCACCGACGGTGACGCGGCCCGGCTGGTGGAGCGGCTGGTGCGTGGCGACCGTACGGTGACCGGCCTCGGCGGCTACCTGTCGTTCGAGGGGGAGCCGTTCGACGTACGGGACCCGTCGGCGTTGGTCCTGCAGGCGCACCTGCCGCCCGGCGGCGACGTCGACAAGGTGCTCGGCGCGGTCGACGAGGAGCTCGACCGGCTCGCCGTCGACGGCTTCGCCCGGGGCGAACTGGCCCGGGTACAGGCCCGGATGGCGACCCACCTGCTGCGCGACACCGACGCGGTGCTCGGCCGAGGGCTGCGGATGGCGGTGCTGGAGCAGCAGCGGGGCACCCCCGAGCTGCTCAACGAGTTGCCGCGGATGCTCGGCACGGTCACCGAGGCACAGGTCCGTGCGGCCGCCGCCACCCTGCGCCCGCACCGGCGTGCCACGATCGAGGTCGTCCCCGGAGGAGCCCAGTGACCGCCGCCCCCACCCGGCGGCCGTTGCCGCCGCTCGGACCGACCCGTCGACCGCCGTTGCCCAAGGTGGCCGAGCGGACGCTGGACAACGGGCTGCGGGTGATCGCCATCCGCCGGCCGTCGGTGCCGCTGGTGGAGATCCGGCTCTGGGTGCCGTTCGCGCGGGCCCCGCTGGCCAGGGCGACGGTGCTGTCGCAGACCCTGTTCTCCGGCACCGTCGACCGGTCCGGCGTGGAGTTGGCCGCCGAGCTGCAGGCGGTCGGCGGCGGTCTGTCCGCCGGGGTGGACGCCGACCGGCTGCTGGTCGCCGGTGCCGGGCTGGTCACCGGGCTGCGGCGGATGCTCGAACTGCTCGGCGAGGTGCTGACCGGGGCGACGTACCCGGCCGACGAGGTGGCCATCGAGCGGGCCCGGCTGACCGACCGGATCCAGGTGGCGCTGAGCCAGCCGGCGCACCTGGCCCGCGCCGCGCTGTCCCGGCGGATGTACGGCCGGCACCCGTACGCCGAATCGGTGCCCGGGGTGGACCAGGTCCGCTCCGTCCGTCCGGCCGGGCTGCGCGCTCTGCACGCCGACCGGGTCCGGCCGACCGGGGCGCACCTGGTGCTGGTCGGCGACGTGTCACCGGCCAGGGCGTTGGACACCGCCGAGCAGGTGCTCGGTGGCTGGCCGGCCGGTGGCCGGCAGTTGACGCTGCCGGCGGCACCCGCGCCGCGTCCGGCCCCGTTGCTGCTGGTCGACCGGCCCGGGTCGGTTCAGTCGTCGATGCGGATCGCCTTGCCGGCGGTGGACCGGCGGCACCCGGACCACGCCGCCCTGCAACTGGCCAACATGGTGTTCGGCGGCTACTTCTCGTCCCGCTGGGTGGAGAACATCCGCGAGGACAAGGGCTACAGCTACGGCCCGTACTCGATGGTCGAACACTCGGTGGCCGGATCGGCGCTGATGCTCGCCGCCGACGTGGCGACCGAGGTGACCGCGCCCGCGTTGCTGGAGACCCTGTACGAGCTGGGCCGACTCGCGGTGCTGCCGCCCGACGCCGACGAGCTCGAACAGGCCCGGCAGTACGCGGTCGGCAGCCTGCAGCTGGGCATGTCGACGCAGGCCGGGTTGGCCGGGCTGGCCAGCACCTACGCCGGGTTCGGCCTGCCGTTGGAGTTTCTCGCCGAGCACACCGCGCGACTTGCCTCGGCGACCCGCGACGAGGTGGCGGCCGCCGCGACCCGCTACCTGGCACCGGCGCTGACGATGGGGGTGGTGCTCGGCGACGTGGCGCGGATCGCCGGTCCGGTCGCCGCGTTGACCGAGGTCGAAACGTCCGACGCGTCGGTCACCGGCGTAGTCGGGCCTGGTGCGGCAGTCCCCGATGCCGCCGGGTGACATTTCCGTCGGACCGCCCGCTGGTACGCAGCCGCCGCTGGCCCGCGCCGCGATGGACCGGGCGGCGCCGTACCGCCGGGATCCGCAGTGGTTGACGCAGGCCTGGCCACGTTCGCTGGTGCTGGTGGTGGACGGCGCGGCGGGTGGCCGGGCGCTGGTGCGCGACGGCGCCGACGGGACCGCCCTGGTGCTGGTGCGTCCGGACCAGGCACCCGCCGTCGCGGTCCACGACCGCATTTTCATCGGTACGGTCGATGACGGCACCCCGGTCTTCGCGGTCGACGCCGTACCACCGTCGTCCGTGGCGGTGTCGTCGGTAGCTGAGCCGGAGCTGCGGTCGGTGACTGTCCGGGAGGTCGGCCATCTGCTGTCGGACCGCGACGCCGGGCTGTTCACCACCGCCGCGGCGATGGTCAGCTGGCACGCCCGGCACCGCTACTCGGCGGCGTCCGGTCTGCCGACCCGGGCGACCGATGGTGGCTGGTCGCGCGTCGACGACACCGGTACGCGGAGCTGGCCTCGGACCGATCCGGCGGTGATCATGCTGTTGACTGACGGCGGTTCCGGCCCGGACGGGCGGTGCCTGCTGGCCAACCACCACGCCCGGCGTGGGGACGGGTCCAGCCGGCTCTACTCCTGTCTGGCCGGGTTCGTGGAACCCGGCGAGTCGGCCGAATCGGCGGTCACCCGCGAGGTGGCCGAGGAAGTGGGTCTGACGCTGACCGCGATGCGGTACGTCGGCAGCCAGTCCTGGCCGTTCCCGGGCACTTTGATGCTGGGCTACCTGGGCCGGGTCGACCCGGAGCAGCGGCTGCGGCCGGACCCGGAGGAGATAATCCGGACGCGCTGGTTCACCCGGGCCGAGGTCGCCGCCGGGCTGGCGGGTGAGCGGCTCGATTCCGGCGACGGGTACCGGGTCCGGCTCGCGCCACCGGCGTCGATTGCCGCTTTCCTGATCCGCAGCTGGGTGGCGGGGACCGCGCCGGATCTTGGCCGGTGACCGCTGAGCCGGACTCCGCCGGGGTGTGGTGCCGTGGTCGGGTGCGCGCCGGGGGGGCGCCGGGCGGGTCTGTGCCGGTCAGCCGATGGGCGGGACTGGCACTACCTTCACCCGTTGCCGGCCGGAGCGGACCGAACCGACGGTGGACAGTGCACGGGCCAGGTGCAGGGCCGCTTCGAGGTTCTCCGCGCAGACCGTCTGCCGGCGCGGCTCGGGTGCGGTCCGCTCGTCGCGAATGCGTTGGCCGGTGCGGACCGCGGCGATGAGTTCGTCGTGTGCCACCGCGCGGATCTCCGTGCGGACGATCAGGTATCGCATGAACGACTCCGAGCAACCGGTGACCTGGGTAGGACGGCCGATGGCTCAGGTCGGACAGGCTCCTGCTGGGAATTCCATCGGTTGTCTCCGCAGGAGGAGAACCCGTTGTGGTGGCCGGTCAAACCTGACGAACGGATCGATCCTGATGTCCGTTCGGTGGAGGCGGTGCCGGGGTCGAGCCGGGTCGGGGTGGCACTGGCCACCCGGCTCGACCTGCCGTCCGGTGCCGGCGGGTCAGACCAGGTCGAACTCGCCGTCCTTGGCGCTGTCGATGAAGTCCCGCCAGGTGGTGCGGTCGAACGACAGCACCGGCCCGCTGCGGTCCTTGCTGTCGCGCATCAGCACCGGTGCGCGATGACCCGCGATCGCCCCGACCTCGACGCAGTTGGTGCTCTGGCTGCGGCTGCTCTTGCGCCAGGCGGGCGGGGTCGGACCGGGGACGCGCACGCTGGACTGATCTGCTGGGTTCATTCCTGCTCCTTGCTGGTCAAGCGGACCGGGCGGGTGGACCGTCAGTCAGTCCGGGATCGCCTGGTCGGTCCGGCGCGTGGTCCGCTCGTGCGGTCCACGCTGGATCGGCGGCCCGGCCGGTCGGCCGGGACCTGCCCCGCCCGCGGTGGGCGGGGACAGCGGGGCAGGGGTGGTGGCGGAGGAGGGGGCGGTGCCGTCGGGCACGGAGTCGAGCTCGGTGGCGCCGGCGGCGACGTGCCGGGCGATGGCGTCGCTGAGCCAGTCGATCGACTCCTGCGGGCTGCGGGCGGCCTCGCAGAGCCAGTCGAAGACCTGGCCGTACCGTTCGAGCACCGGCACGTCGTTGACGATCATGTCGGCGGCGAGCGTCTCGATCGCCACCGCGCTCAGGTCCTCCGGGTCGGCGAAGTGGTAGATCGAGAACGCGGTCTCCGACAGGTACCAGGAGGCCACCGTGGCGTTGGGGGGCAGCACCCGCAGGGTGACGTTGGGCAGCTGCGCCATGGTGAGCAGATGCTTCAGCTGCGCCACCATCACGTCGGGCGGGCCGCAGCGCAGGCTGACCGCCGCCTCCTCCAGCACCGCGGTGTACTTCGGTGCCCCGTTGCCACGCAGCAGCATCGACTGCCGGGACTGCCGGGCCGCGACCTCGGTGTCCGGGTCGTCGGCGTTGCGCTTCTGGTTGGCGGTCCGGTGGTTGGTCGCCTTCTGCAGGATCGTCCGGCGTCCGGCGGTCCGCTCGTCGACCATCTCCACCAACGGACGCGCCGAGAGGATGCGCACCTTCGCGTAGGCGGAGGTCTGCAACAGGCCCGGGATGATCACCGCGCCGTACTCCTGGATCTCGGTGCAACCAGCCTCCAACTCGGCGTACGCCCGTTGGAGGCTGGTCATCACCGCGTACGAGTTCAGAAAGGCCCTGGTGTTGCCGGCGTCGCGGGCGATGCCGACCAGATCGTCGCGTTCGGTGCCGGTCACGCCGTACAGGTCGAGCAGGTCCATCACGTCGCCGACCCCCGGCCGGCTGCGCCCGTTCTCGAGCCGGGAGAGCTTGGACGCGGACGCCCACTTCACCCGTTCGATCACCTGCTCACCGGTCAGTCCGGCGTGTTCCCGCAGCCGCCTCAGCTCGCCGCCGAGACGACGACGACGCAGGTTCGGGCTCGGTATGGGCTGCTCGGGCTCCTCGGGCTGCACCGGAAACCACCCCCGATCCGTTTGGTGACCGCCAATGTCGCGGCGATGTGGGTCACGGCCCGAAACAGTATGGCCCGATTGCTGCCTCGGTGGGGTCCTCTGGTGGGCGTGTTAGCCAAATGCGACGTTGTGCACGGCGGCGGACGGACCGTGAGTGCGACTCAGCTCGCCGCGAGCTCGCTGAGCCGCTGCCGAACCTGAACGATACTCGGATTCGTCAATGCCGAACCGTCCGGGAAACGGACCGTCGGAACCGTCTGATTGCCGCCGTTGACCCCCATCACGTACGCCGCCGCCTCGGTGTCCTGCTCGATGTCGACCACCTCGTACGGAATCCGTTCCCGGTCGAACTGCGACTTGAGCCGGTGACAGTAACCACACCAACTGGTCGAATACATGGTCAACATCAGCAGGTCCTCCGCGGTCGTCGGGCCACGGCGGGCGCTCGCCCGCCGGGTCGCCGGCCCCGGGCGGCGCCCAGGGCACAGTAGTTCCGGCCCGGGCGGCACCCGGGCTAGCCGGTGCAACGTCGGGCGAGGCTGCGATGATTCCTACCCGTGGCGGCCGACATCAACTCAGACGCAGGACCAGGCCGAGTGCTCGCCGGGCTGGACCCGGAGCAGCGTACGGCGGTGACCGCTCCGGCCGTGCCGGTCTGCATCCTGGCCGGCGCCGGCACCGGGAAGACCCGGGCGATCACCAGCCGGATCGCCTACCGGGTGCTCTCCGGCGAGATCGCCGCCCGGCACGTGCTGGCGGTCACCTTCACCGCGCGGGCCGCCGCCGAGATGCGGGCCCGCCTCGGCGCGCTGGACGTGGGCGGGGTGCAGGCACGGACGTTCCACGCTGCGGCGCTGCGCCAGGTCCGCTACTTCGCGCCCCGGCTGCTCGGCGGCCGGGAGATGCCGGAGCTGCTGGACAGCAAGGTCCGGCTGGTCACCCTCGCCGCCGGTCGGGTCGGGGTGCGCACCGACCGGGCCGCCGCCCGGGACCTGGCCGGTGAGATCGAGTGGGCGAAGTCGTCGATGGTGGAGCCGTCCGAGTACGCCGTCGCGGCGGCGAAGGCGCTGCGGGAGACACCGCACGAGCCGGCCAAGGTGGCCGAGGTGTACGCCGGGTACGAGCAGATCAAGCGCGGCAACGGCGTGATCGACTTCGAGGACGTGCTGCGGGCGGCGATCTGGGGCATCGAGGAGCACCCGGACGTCGCCGAGCAGGTCCGGGCCCAGTACCGGCACTTCGTGGTGGACGAGTACCAGGACGTGAACCCGTTGCAGCAGCGGTTGCTCGACGCCTGGCTGGGGGAGCGGGACGACCTGACCGTGGTCGGCGACGCGAGTCAGACGATCTACTCGTTCACCGGGGCCACGTCGGCGTACCTGGTCGACTTCGCCCGTCGGCGCCGGGCGGCGGTGGTGGTCCGACTGGTCCGCGACTACCGGTCGACGCCGCAGGTGGTGGGGCTGGCCAACACGGTGATCAAACAGGCCCGGGGCACCGAGGCCCGGCTGCGGCTGGAGCTGGTCGGCCAGCGTGAGCCCGGTCCGGAGCCGGACGTGCGGATCTTCACCGACGAGCCGGCCGAGGCGGCGGCGGTCGCGGCGCGCTGCGCCGAGCTGCTCGCGGCGGGTACGCCGGCCGCCGAGATCGCCGTGCTGTTCCGGACCAACGCCCAGTCCGAGGCGTACGAGAAGGCTCTCGCCGAGGCGGCGGTGCCGTACGTGGTGCAGGGCGCGGAGCGGTTCTTCGAACGCGCCGAGATCCGGCAGGCGATGGTGGCGCTGCGCTCGGCGGTCCGGTCGACGCCCGGGGAGACTCCGTTGGCCGAGGCGGTCACCGCCGGGCTCGCTGCGGTGGGTTGGACCCCGGACCAGCCGCCGCCCGGCGGGGCGGCGCGGGAACGCTGGGAGGCGCTCGCCGCGCTGGTCCAGTTGGCCGAGGAGTTCGGCGCCCAGCCGGTGCTGGTGCCGGTGGGGGAGGCGGCGGTCAGCGAACGTCCGGTCCCGCTCGCCGACTTCTGCGCGGAGCTGCAGCGGCGGGCGGCGGCGCAGCACGTGCCGACGGTCGCCGGGGTCACCCTCGCGTCGCTGCACTCGGCCAAGGGCCTGGAGTGGGATGCGGTCTTCCTGGTCGGGCTCGCCGACGGGACGCTGCCCACCACGTACGCCCGCACCGCCGAGCAGCTGGAGGAGGAGCGCCGGCTGCTCTACGTCGGGGTGACCCGGGCCCGGCAGTGGCTGTGGCTGTCCTATGGTGCCGCTCGGTCGCCGGGCGGGCGGGCCCGCCGGCCCTGCCGGTTCCTGCCGCAGCTGGACCGCTCGGGCGGTGGTGCCGGCGGTGCTCAGCGCGGCGGCCCGGGGGCGGGCCGCTCCGGCGATCGCCGCCGCGGCCAGCCGGTCTCCTGCCGGGTCTGTGGGACCACGTTGCTGGCCGGCGTCGACCGCAAGCTGGGCCGGTGCGCCACCTGTCCGTCGGATCTGGACGAGGAGCTGCTGGACCGGCTGCGGGCATGGCGGTCGCGGGTCTCCGGCGAGCAGCGGGTGCCGGCGTACGTGGTGTTCACCGACGCGACCCTGTTGGCGATCGCTGAGCGGCGGCCCGGCAGCGACGCTGAGCTGCTGGCGATCGCCGGGATCGGTCCCCGCAAGCTGGGGCTCTACGGTCCGTCGGTGCACGCTCTGGTGGGCGGCGCGGCCGTAGATGATCTTGAGTGGCAAAAAAGTTCGGAATCCGACCCGGAAAATGGTTTGCCCCCGGCGTCGCAAGAGGCTTAGCCTCAGGTCACACCTCGCGAGCAGTGGGCGTTCTCGCTGCTCCGCCGGGGTGGAGGGTTTTCCGTGACGAGTCCAGGCAGGAGGTGACGACGGTGCTGAGCTACGAGACTTCCGTGCCGTTGACGCTGACCGCTGCCTGCGCTCCGACGGTCGGTGGCTATCTGGCCGCCGTCGCGCCCATCGGTCACTCGGCAGGGGCGCACCAGATCCAGATCCAGGTCGAGCAGAGCCACCGGCTCCGGCTCGCCGTGCCGACGACGGTGCCCGCCGGTCCGACCGGGCAGCACCGCACGGTCACCGGGTGGGCTGGCGTCGATCAGGGCTGGGTCCGGCTCCGGGGTGCGTCCGTAGTCGCGGCGACCAATGGCACCAGCAGCTCCGAAGGCAGCGTTCGCACCACCATCCCGGCGGCCAAGAAGCCGTTCATGGATGCTGCCCGCGGTGTTCCACCTCGAGGAAGGCCGGTCTGACACCAGACCACACCGGCTCACCTCGAGGCCGCGGAACCCGCAACCGGGATCCGCGGCCTTAGTTTTTGCCGCCGCACAGGTACGAGCAAGTCGGAAGCGATCCACGAGATCGAAACGAAAGAAAGAGGTGACCGGGCGATGAGTCTGGCGTTTGCCACTCTCGACCGCAGCGACTACCAGCCGGGGTGCCGGCCGGCCGCAACGGGCCAGCCGGACGTCGTGGCGGAGCTGCCGTGCCGGAAGTTCGACCCTGACCTGTGGTTCTCCGACTCCCCGACGGAGCTGGAGCTGGCCAAGTCGCTCTGCGTGGACTGCCCGCTGCGGGTGGAGTGCCTCGCCGGGGCGATCGAGCGGGCCGAGCCGTGGGGCGTCTGGGGCGGCGAGATCTTCGAGCGGGGTGCGGTCGTGCCGCGCAAGCGGCCCCGGGGCCGGCCACGCAAGGAGGACCTGGCCCGCGACGCCGCCCTGCGGGGCGAGGTCGAGGCACGCATGGCGGCCAACGGGGTCGCCGGCTCCCGCGGCACCGTCCGGCTGGCGGCCTGACATGCATCGAATCACGTCGACCACCGGCCGGGCGCCGGCACAGACAACCCACACCGCAGCACCGACCATCACAGGAGAAACCGTCATGCACTTGCTCCACGAAGCGCTCTCCCGGGCGCGAATGCAACCGCCTCAGTTCGGCACCGCGCGTACTGAGGCACCCCGATCCGCCCGCACCGTCGCCATGCAGGCCCGGCACCTCTGGGCCCGCAGCCTGAGCGGGCGCTGACCGAGCCCGGTCCCCGCTGAACACAGCGGGGACCGGGCACCATCCGTCTACCAGGCCATCAGGGTCTGACCACGGCTCCGGCCGTCCGTGCGGTCAGCGGGCCGGGGCGAAACCCGGCAGCCAGCGCCGCACCACGTCCCGGTACCGGGCCCGGGCCTCCAGCTGGCTGAGCACCCCGATCGAGCCGAGCGTCACCCGGTGGATCAACAGATAGGCCGGCGGCAGGTTGAGATGCCTGCTCAGCTGGTACGCCGGTGACTTCGGGTTGGCCAACCGGGCCGCCTCGTCGCGCAGCCACTGCCGGGTGAACTGGAACTCCTCGGCCGCCAGCGGCGCCAGCATCGGCAGCAGGAAGTCGAGCACCGCCGGGGCGTCGATCGGGTCGTCCGGTTTGATGAAACCCTCGTCGCGCAGCCCGGCCACCACCGCGTCGGAGTCCCCGTCGAGCGCCAGCCGGACCAGCCGGCCGATCGGCTCGGGATGCCCGCCGGGCAGCCGGGCCACGGCGCCGAAGTCGACCACGCCGAGCCGGCCGTCGTCGAGCAGTCGGAAGTTGCCCGGATGCGGGTCGGCATGCAGCAGCCCGGCCCGAGCCGGCGCGGAGAAGTGCAGCACCGCCATCAGAAGCCCGGCCCGGTCGCGTTGGTCCGCCGTACCGGAAGAAATGATCTTTGAAAGCGGGACGCCGTCGATCCACTCGCTGACCAGCACCCGGGGCGCGGCGGCGAGCACCGCCGGCACCATGATCTGGTCGTCGTCGGCGTACGCGACGGCGAACGCCCGCTGCGACTCCGCCTCCAGCTCGTAGTCCAGCTCCTCGGCCAGCCGGTCCCGTAGCTCGCTGAGCAGCGGCTTGATGTCCAGTCCGGGCTGGATAGCCCGGAACATGGTGCTCAGCCGGGACAACTGCTTGAAGTCGGCGAGCAGGGCGTCGCCGGCCCCCGGATACTGCACCTTGACCGCCACCGGCCGCCCCGCCGCGGAGCCGTCGCGCCACACCGCCCGGTGAACCTGGCCGATGCTGGCCGCGGCGGCCGGCCGGTCGTCGAACTCGACGAACCGTTCCCGCCAGTCGGCGCCGAGCTGCTCGGCCAGCACCTTGTGCACCGATCCGGCGGGCAACGACGGAGCGGCCTCCTGCAGCTTGGTCAAAGCCTGGCGGTACGGGGCGGCGAGCTCCTCCGGCAGCGCCGCCTCGAACACCGACAGCGCCTGTCCCGCCTTCATCGCACCACCCTTGAGCTGCCCGAGTACGCTGAACAGCTGCTCGGCGGTGCGTTCCTGGATCTCGGTGGAGATCACGTCGGAGGCGAGCCCGGTGACCCGCTTGCCCAGCCCCAGGACGGTGCGGCCGGCGAAGCCGATCGGCAGCGCGGCGAGTTTGGCGGTCCTGGACACGGCCCAGCGCGGGATTTCGGTCACCTGGCCATTGTTACCGACGATCGCGTACCGTGACCCCTCCCTGAGCGTGGCTCATGCCACCGGCCCCCTGCATGTGGCCCACGCCATCGGCGGGGCTCCGCACCGGTGTGCAGCGGCGCGGCCGGCGCCGGTGGCAGTGGCAACCCTGGTGGGCCGGCCAGGCCCGGCGCCGCAGCCGGGCCGGGGCGTGCACCTCGATCGCCGTCCCGATCGTCTCCGGGCTCCCACCGTCGACGAACGCCAGGATCTCGGCCGTCCCGACACTCACCGCGGCCAGCAGGGTCGCCGAGTCGCAGATCGTCGCCGGGCCGATCGCGCACAACTGGGACGCCAGCTGCGGCCAGCCCGGATCCCGGTCCCGACGGTGCAGGTCCAAGCAGTTCAGGCAGGGGGTACCGGTCGGCGGCACGAGCGGGCCGACCACCGGCGTCCGGTCCCGGATGTCGACGAGCAGGTGGGCCTGCCGGTGCCGGGCGTAGCTCGCGGCGAGCAGGTTGGCCGGCCGGTCGGCGCCGAGCAGCACCGTCAGGGTGGCCTGGCCGCGTCGTACCGGGCGGGTCTCGACTCCCGGGACGGCCCGGCTGACGGCGGTGGCGACGGCGTCGCGGGCATCGCGCGTACCGGTCAGGTCGATGGCTACGTGGCCGATCCCCGCCTCGGCCACCGCGACGGCCAGCGGCCGGGCCAGCCGGCCCCGGCCGGTCAGCACGATCCGGGCGGCGGCACGTCGTCGCAGGATCTGCGCCGGGGTGCCGGGAAGCTCGTCGCGGCGCAGCGCCAGGGCGGTCGCCTCGGGGGTCAACCGGTGCCGGGCGTGCTCCGGCAGGTTCGCTGGCAGCAGAGTGTGCGCGCCGACGATCAGGCCCCGGGCGATCAGCATGTCCAGCAGATGCCGGGCCTGGTCGGCTGGGAGGCCGAGCCGGGCGGCGTGGTCCAGTACAGCGCGGGTCGACCGGCTGCCGTCGAGAAGGTCGAGCAGCCGGGACTGTGCCGGGTCGGTGAGGTCGAGCAGTACGGCGTGCGCCGGATCCGAGCCGAGCTGCAGGGTGGCGCGGTCCCGCCAGAGGCGGGCCAGGCCGGGCAACAAAGTCGGCCTGAGCAGGGGGTTGGTGGGCATGAACAACAGACTGTCACCGTAACGGAACGCTCGTTGGTTCGTTATCCACAGCCTGTGCCCCGCACATCCTCGGTTATCCACAGGTTCCGGCGAGTTTTCCACAGCCCTGTCGGGGTGGTGTCGCGGCTCGGACATGACGCAGCGTAGATCGGTGTACCACTCGATGTTGGTCGGGTGCCTAGTAGTGGGCCGTCGGGCGGGGCCGGCCACGCGTCGAAGGGGCGGCCGTAGCCGCCCCTTCGACGCAGCGCCGCGAGTCAGACCTTGGCTTTGCCCAAGATCCGGTTGACTGTTGTGCCGCAGACCGGGCACTTGCCCTTGGCCATGTTCATGCCGGTCTTCGACACCTCGACGGTGCCCTCGAAATCGCGCTTCTCCTTGCACTTCACGCAGTAACCGTTGTAGGTCTGGGCCTGGTCGGCCACGGTGCCCCTCCTCGTCTCCTCGCCGGGTGGTTGCAGACCCGGCGTGCACCCGCTCGCGGCGACCGTCGGCGGCGCCGCGCGCTGGGATTTTCTCCGCGGCCACTGTTGACCGCCGGTCCGCGGACCCTACCCAGGACTGGGCGGTTCCATGTCAACAATTCACCGACACTGTGAGTAAGTCGACGTCGAGAGTGTGCATGCCGCAATAGATCGGATAAGTCAGATTCGCAGTGACACGCCGGGAGAAGATCCGCAGGCGATCGTGGGCCGGGGGGTGGAGGTGAAAACTTCTTCGTGATCGCCTACGGTGACCCTGAGCGGCTCGGGCGCGACGTACGGCGGTCGAGTGGGTAACTTTTTTCGCGACAATCGGCCCCAAAAGGGGTGATTCACCCTCGCTACGCCGTATTGCCTCTTGCGTTCCCCTGGTCAGTACGGATTAGCGTGCCATCGTGAGCGAAACCCGGGGCTGCGCGGGCCGCTGATGGCAGGGGCGCGTAAGCCGGTCGTCGAGGTGCGGCGCAGCCAGCGCCGACGCCGGACGGTGTCCGCGTACCGGGAGGGCGAACGCGTCGTAATCCTGATCCCGGACCAGTTCTCCCGGGCCGAGGAGACCGAATGGGTGGACCGGATGCTCGCCCGGCTTGCGGCCCGCGAGGAACGCCTCCGCCGGTCGGACAGTGAGTTGATCGGCCGGGCCCGCCGGCTGGTCGACCGCTACCTGCCGGAACACGCCCGGGTCGTGGTCCCGGCGAGCGTCCGGTGGGTGACCAACCAGAACAGCCGCTGGGGGTCGTGCACCCCGGCGGACCGGACCATCCGGATATCCCACCGGATCCAGGAAATGCCGGACTGGGTCATCGACTACGTCCTGCTGCACGAGTTGGCGCACCTAGTCGTACCGAGCCACAACGCCCGGTTCTGGGAGCTCGTCGGCCGCTACCCCAAGGCGGAACGGGCCCGCGGCTATCTGGAAGGAGTGGCGGCGGCCAGCGGCTTCGTCCTGGCCGACTGACCGACCCTGCCGAGTGCGCCGACCCTGCCGAGTGCGCCGCCGCTAGAGTGGGTCAGATGCGCCGCGCCGTGGTCATCCTCCTGCACCCGGTCGACTGGTCCCCGCCCGGCACCGACCCCGCCACCTGGCGGGCCGCTCTGGCCGAGGACCTGGTCGACCTGCTGGCCACCCTGAGCCAGGTGGAACCGGCGATCGCCGCGGCCGCAGCCGACCTGCCGTTGGCCAGGTCGATCGCCTGGCCCGACATGCCGATCCACCAGCTGCCGGAGATCTCGGTCAACGCGGCGCTGGCCGCCGCCGCAGCAGACGGCTACGACCAGGCTGCGGTGCTCGCCGCCGACGCGCCGGACCTGCCCGGCCTGCTGATCGGCAAGCTGCTGCGGCCGGTCACCACCCGGCCGGTGGCGGTGGCACCGGCCGGCGGTGACGGCGGGGGACTGCTCGGCGTGGCGGCCCAACTGCCCGCGCCGAGCTGGTTGCCGCCGCTGGACCTCGCCGCCGATCCGCAGGCCGTGCGGGCGGCGGCACCGCACCCGGGGCAGGTGGCGGTCACGCCACCCTGGCGTCGGCTGCGCGGCCCGGCGGACCTGGCGGCCCTGAACCCGGCCGTCGAAGGCTGGGAGACCACCCGTGCACTGCTGACCGCCGGCTGAACCGGGCCGGTCGGTCAACCGGGCCGGTCGGTCAGCGGGGCCCGTCGGCCGGCGGCTCCGGCTGCGGCGGCTCCGGCGGGTCGCCGCCGAAGTCGATGTCACCGAGGTCGAAGTCGGTCTTCGCCTGGGCGAACGTTTCCGGGTCAGCGAAGTCGTCGTCCGATGGCAGCAGGTCGGGGTGGCTCCACAGCGCGTCCCGGCCGTCGACCCCACGGTGGGCGTCCAGCGCGGCCCACAGCGCGGCCGCCTCGCGCAGCCGGCGGGGCCGCAACTCCAGCCCGACCAGGGCGGCGAAGGTCTGCTCCGCCGGCCCGCCGGCCGCCCGCCGACGCCGGAACGCCTCGGCCAGCTTCACGATGTTCGGCAGCCGGTCCCCGGCGGCGCTGTCGACGACGTGACTCACCCAGCCCTCGATCAGCGCCAGGACCGTCTCGATCCGGGCCAACGATGCCTGCTGGGCGGGGGTGTCCTCCGGAGTGAAGATCCCCTCCATGGCGATCTCCTGCATCGACTCCGGATTCATCGGGTCGACCCGGCCGAGGGCGTTCTCGATCGCCTCCCGATTTACGGTGATCCCGGACGCGTAGGTCTCCACTGCGGCCAGCACGTGGCCCCGCAACCATGACACATGCTCGAAGAGACGCTGATGAGCCGCCTCCCGCAGCGCCACGTACAGCCGGACCTCCTCCTCGGGCAGCTCCAGGCCGGATCCGTACGCCCGAATGTTGGCCGGCAGCAGCGCGGCGGTGCCGGCCGGGCCCAGCGGCAGCCCGATGTCGCTCGCCGACAGCACCTCGGTGGCGAGCGAGCCGAGCGCCTGGCCTAGCTGACCGCCGAACAGGGCCCCGCCGAGAGTGGTCATCATGGCGTGCATCGGGCCGAGCTGGCTGCGGGCCTCCGGCGGAACGAGGTCGCCCATCGCGCCGACCATCCGACCGGCCACCGGGTCGCAGAGCTTGCGCCACACGTCGAGCGTCCGGTAGATCCACTCGTTGCGGTTCCACGCCGCCGACGTGCGGGTCCCGGACGGGAACGTCGACGACGACTCAAGCCAGAGATCGGCGACGCGCAGCGACTCCTCGACGGTGTGCCACTCGTGCGGGTTGACCGACGGGTCACCCTCGGCGGCGAGTTGGCTGGCCGCCACCTGCCGGGCCAGGTCCCAGTTCACGGGACCGCTGCCCGGGGCGGCGAGCAGCTGCTGCAGCTGAGCCATGAACTGCTGCATCTGCCGTGGGTCATTGGGGTCCGGAGGCTGGCCGCCGGGGAGCTGGAAGCCGAACGGAATATCAGGCACGCCCTCCACGGTACGCGGGCCACCGGCCGCAACGCCGCCGGTGCGTTGCGCTGAGCGCGAAGCTCCGCGTCACAGGCCCGACTGCAGTCGGTACGCTCAGGCGCATGAGACGTCGCGGTGTCACGGTCATCCTCGGCGCGTTGCTCACCGCACTGCTCGCCTATGCCGTGCTCGCCGCACCGGTCCCGTACGTGGTGCTGGGCCCCGGCCCGACGGTCGACACACTCGGCACCGACGACGGTGCGGACGTCATCCAGATCACCGGAACCGACACCTCGACCTCGGCCGGGCAGCTGCGGCTCACCACCGTCGGCGTGCGCCCCAACGTGGGGCTGCGGGAGGCGGTCGCCGGTTGGTTCAGCGACGCCGAAGCGGTGGTGCCGTACGAGGTGATCTACCCGCCAGGGCAGACCCAGGAAGAGGTCGAGGAGCGCAACGCCGAGGACTTCGCGGCGTCGCAGACCAGCGCCGAGACCGCGGCGCTGCGCCAGCTCGGCTACCCGGTGCAGGTGCTGGTGAGGGCGGTCACCCCGGACGGGGCGTCGGTCGGGCTGCTCGACGTCGACGACGTGATCACCTCGGTCGACGGCACGCCGGTCAGCTCGGCGACCCAGCTGACCGAGCTGATCCGGGCCGAGCCGGAAGGCAGCACGCTTACCATCGGATACACCCGCGACGGCCAGTCGGCCACCGCCGAGATCACCACCCGGGCCAGCGACGGCGGCCCACCCCGGATCGGCATCGAGATCACCGAGGAGCAGCCCAGGCCATTCGAGCTGACCATCGACCTCGACGAGATCGGCGGGCCGAGCGCCGGGCTGATGTTCGCCCTCGGCATCATCGACAAGCTCGAACCCGAGGACCTCACCGGCGGCAAGATCATCGCGGGGACCGGGACCATCGACAACGAGGGCAACGTCGGCGCGATCGGCGGTATCCCGCAGAAGCTGGTCGGCGCCAAGGAAGCAGGTGCGGTCGCCTTCCTCGTCCCGCAGGCCAACTGCGCCGAAGCGGTCGCGAACGCCGTACCCGACCTGCCGCTGCTGCGGGTGGCCACCCTCGACGAGGCGCTCGACACGCTGGCCCGGCTGCGTACCGGCGAGAAGCCGACGCTCTGCGGCAGCGACTGACACCCCGGTCAGGTCCACCTCAACCGGCCTTGAGGTGGACACACCCCGTAGTCTTGGTGCCTGATCGCCCAGCGGATCACACCAACGTGCGGAGTAGCTAGTCGTGGTCATGCGTAGCAGCCCAATGCCCGGAATGAGCCGACGTGGCCGGGTCACCGTCGGCGTACTCATCGGGATCTTCCTTCTGTTCACCCTGCTCGGCTGGGGGGTGAACGCATGGACCGACTGGTTGTGGTTCGAGGAGGTCGACTACACCCAGGTCTTCACCGGCGTGCTGTTCACCCGGCTGCTGCTGTTCGCGGCGGTTGGCCTGGCCATGGCACTGGTGGTCGCGGCCAACCTGTGGTTGGCGTACCGGCTGCGGCCGGCGCTGCGACCGCACTCGCCGGAACAGGTCAGCCTGGAGCGCTACCGGATGCTGCTCAGCCCCCGGATCGGCATCTGGATCACCGCGGCCGCGGCGCTGGTCGGTGTCTTCGCCGGGCTGTCCGCGCAGAACCGGTGGAGCCAGTGGCTGCTGTTCCGCAACTCCCAGGAGTTCGGCGTCACCGACCCGGAGTTCGGCATCGACATCGGCTTCTACGTCTTCGAGTACCCGTTCCTGCGCTACCTGCTCGGCCTGGCGTTCACCGCCGTGGTGCTGTCGGTGATCGGCGCGCTCGCCGTGCACTACCTCTACGGCGGTGTACGGCTGCAGGGCATCGGCGACCGGATGACCACCGCCGCACGGGCCCACCTGACCACCCTGGTCGCCGTCTTCGTACTGCTCAAGGCGGTCGCGTACGTGCTGGACCGGCGCGGCATGCTGCTGGAGTACAACGAGCAGGCACGCATCTACGGTGCCGGCTATGCCGACATCAACGCGCTGCTGCCGGCGAAGGAGATCCTGGCGTACATCTCGATCGTGGTGGCGATCGCGATCATCGTGTTCTCCAACGCGGTGATGCGTAACCTGGTCTGGCCGGGCATCTCGCTGGCGCTGCTCGGCATCTCCGCCGTGGCGATCGGCGGCATCTACCCGTGGGCGGTGCAGACCTTCGAGGTCAACCCGAGCCTGCGGGACAAGGAATCGGCGTACATCGAACGGGGCATCGTCGCCACCCGGGACGCGTTCGGGCTGGACATCAGCCAGCAGACGCCGTACCCGGCGACGAACCTGACCCCGCCGGAGAGCCTGGCCACCGACACCGCGGTGGTGCCCAACATCCGGCTGCTCGACCCGCAGCTGGTCTCCGAGACATACACCCAGCTGCAGCAGGTGCGTGGCTTCTACGACTTCGGCACCAAGCTGGACATCGACCGCTACACCATCGACGACGAGAGGCAGGACTACGTCGTCGGCATGCGGGAGATCAACTACGGCGAGCTGACCGAACAGCAGAGCAACTGGCTGAACCGGCACACCGTCTTCACCCACGGGTACGGCATGGTCGGCGCGCCGGCCAACCGGGTGGTCTGCGGCGGGCAGCCGTACTTCGTCTCCGGCTTCCTCGGCGACCAGGCCCAGGAGCAGTGCTCCTCGGCCACTGAGGAGATTCCGGTCGAGCAGCCGCGGATCTACTACGGCGAGCAGATGGACGGCACCGACTACGCCATCGTCGGCTCGCCCGGCGACAGCAACGTCGAGTTTGATCGGCCGACCTCCAGCGGCGGCGAGCAGTACTACACCTACACCGGCACCGGCGGGGTCGACGTCGGTTCGTTCGGCCGCAAACTGCTGTACGCGATCAAGGAGCAGGAGACCAACTTCCTGCTCTCCGAGGCGGTCAACGAGAACTCCAAGCTGCTGTACATCCGCAACCCACGGGACCGGGTGGAGAAGGTCGCCCCGTTCCTGACCATGGACGGCGACCCGTACCCCGCGGTGGTCGACGGCCGGATCCAGTGGATCGTCGACGGCTACACCACCTCGGCGACGTACCCGTACTCAGAGCGGGTGAATCTGCAGGCGGAGACCGCCGACGAGCTGACCGGCCAGGGCACCTTCGTGCTGGCCCGGGAGAACGTCAACTACATCCGCAACTCGGTCAAGGCCACCGTCGACGCGTACGACGGCACCGTCCGGCTCTACGAGTTCGACGAGAACGACCCGGTGCTCAAGGCGTGGAACGCGGCGTTCGGCGGTGACCTGGTCATCCCGAAGGCGGAGACGCCGCAGGAGCTGGTCGACCACTTCCGCTACCCGGCGGACCTGTTCAAGGTGCAGCGCAACCTGCTGGCCCGCTACCACGTCACCAACCCGGCCGAGTTCTTCTCCGGGCAGGACTTCTGGGAGGTGCCGAACGTCCCGGACTCGCCGGACAGCGGGGTCAAGCAGCCGCCGTACTACCTGATGACCCAGCTGCCGGAGCAGGACGAGCCACGGTTCCAGCTGACCTCGGCGGTGACCCCGGCCGGCCGGCAGAACCTGGCCGCGCTGATCTCCGGGTCGTACGTCGACGGGCAACCGCAGCTGCAGGTGCTGGAGTTGCCCGACCAGACGGCGATCTCCGGCCCGGTGCAGGTGCACCAGCGGATGACCAACAACGCGGCCATCCGTCAGCAGCTGAACCTGCTGTCGTCGAACCAGGCGCAGGTGCAGTACGGCAACCTGCTGTCGCTGCCGTTCGGAAACGGCATGCTCTACGTCGAGCCGGTCTACGTGAAGAGCAACCAGACCAACGCGTACCCGCTGCTGCAGCGGGTGCTGCTTTCCTACGGTGACGGCGGCTCGTACGTGGTGCTGGCCAACAGCGTGCAGGACGGCATCCGGCAGCTGATCGAGCAGGCGGAGGCGGGTGGTGCGCCGACGACCCCGCCAGAGGGCGAAGGCGAGGGTGAGGGTGAGGGCGAGGAGCCCGGCGGCACCCCGAGTCCGACGCCGTCGACCCCGGTCGACCCCGGCCTGGTGACCCCGGAGCTGCAGGCGGCCGCCGCCGAGGTCAGCGCCGCGATCGACGAGGCCCGCGCCGCGCAGGCGGCCGGTGACTTCCAGCGGTACGGGGAGGCGCTGGCCCGGCTGGACGCCGCGATGACGGCGTTCCAGGCGGCGCAGCAGGCGGCCGGGGTGGGTGGTGCCCAGCCGCCGTCCACCAACCCGTCACCGAGTGCCGACCCGTCACCGACCGGCTGACGCCAACTGACTGACGCCGAACCGGCCTCGGTGATCCCGACTTGTCCGCTTTTGTGGGTGGACCAGGGTGGGATCACCGAGGTCAGTCGGTCAGTACGGGGGTCGTTTTGCGGCGGGCTGACGGTATGCGCTAGGGTTAACTCATCGCCGCGGGGTGGAGCAGTTCGGTAGCTCGCTGGGCTCATAACCCAGAGGTCGCAGGTTCAAATCCTGTCCCCGCTACCACGGTGAACGGCCCGCCAGGGAATCCCTGGCGGGCCGTTTCGCGTACCGGACTCCCGCCCAGCTCGGTGATCAGCTTGCCGCCTCCCACAGCCACGTCTGGATCAGTTGCGGGTCGCCCTGTTCGACCGTGAGCTGATTGCCGACACCATGATCGGACAGGTACAGGTCCTGTGGCACCCCGGCCACGACGGTACGGTTCGCCAGCGTCATCGACATCGACTGCTGGCTCTCGCACCACAGGTAGCCGTCGGTGTTGCCCCGGAAGTGGTGCAGCGCCACCGCCGCCCCGTCGACGGACACCCCGGTCGGCGCGGCGCTCAGGTAGCCGCCGGAGTTGACCAGATAGGAGCAGTTCTGGCCGTCGGTCTGCCCGGCGGGAATGACGCTGAACCGCTGGTTGTCGCCGTCGTTCTCAGCGTGCAGGATCGCCGGTGTGCCGTTGGCGGTGCCTCCGCCGGCGATGTCGACCACCAGGTCGGTCTGCTGCAGCGGCGGGAAGTGGTTGATCTCCCGCAGGTCGGACATGGACTGCGTGGTCTGGAAGAACCAGCGTTGCTCGGCAGAGCCGTCCCAGTCCCGCCCGGCGACCGAGCGTGCGCCGGGCACCGCCGTCAGCATCTGCCGGGTGACCATGTTGCGCAACGTCCACGTGCCGTCGCCCTGATAGTCGGGCCGCCAGAGCTGATCCGCCGCCTCGTGGGGCCACTGCACCACCGACGCGTCCGCTGCCCCGCCCTCCTGGCCCATGAAGTTGCGGGTGACCGGGTGGACCAGCCGGTAGTAGGACGGGAACTCCGTGCTCTCGTCCAACCACCACGGCTGCTGGGAACCCGAATGGAACGGTATGTCGAGGATGGCGTTGCCGATGCGGAAGGGGTCGATGTCGGCGACGTTGGTGGTGCCGGCGTTGCGCAGCACCGCGTTTCCGGGTGGGGTTGGCTGCGCCACGAGTTCCGGCGGGTCGGCGGCGGCTTCCAGGACCAGCCGGAACCGGGCCGGCAGATGATCCGACAACAGGACCTGTGACAGAGTCTCGGAGCCGGTGATCCGGGGTATGTTGCCGGCGTCCGGTACGACCGCGTAGTCGAGGTACCGCTGTGGATCTGCGGTCGGGTGGGTCGGTGAAGGCGGGGCGTGCACCCGGAACTGCCCGGCGGGCAGGGCGTTGGCCAGACTGTCCGGATCGCGGTTGAAGTCGCCCATCGCGACCCAGTCCAGTGGCTGGTTGCCCGGCCCGGCGGTGAGCATCCGCTGTCGGATCGCGCCTAGCAGACCGGGCATGTCGTTTCCGTTGCCGGAGAAGCCGTGCACGGTGAAGAAGACCGTGCCGCCCACGTTGACCCCCAGCGCCGGCCGGCCGCCCATCGGCGAGGCGACCACGAATATCCCGTCCGCTGGCACCTGGCTGCGGGTGGCGATGGCCAGGTTGACCCGGCCCGGCCCGTTCGCCGAGGTGTCCGTGTGCAGCCAGTAGAGGTAGCCCTGAGGGCGGCGGGCGGTCCCGCCGTGGCGATATTCCCGCACCGGTGGGAACGTCCCGTTGGCCCGCTGGAAGTCGGCCTGCTGGTGGTCGGTCGGCGGCCCGGCACTGGGCGGTGGTGCACCGGCCTCCTGCAGGGCGATCACCGTGGCACCGCCGGTCACGGCCAGCGGCAGGACTCCGTTGGCGTACTTGTCCTCGTACTCGCCGTCCTGGCCGCTCCAGCCGCCGGACGTGCCAGCGCCCTGCATGTTCCAGGTGGCCGCCTGGCGGACCTCCTCGAAGCGTGGGTCGAGCTGCCCGACATTGGTCAGGAACAGTGATGGTTGGCGGTGCCCGGTCACGGCGACGACACCTTGGCCGCTTGTGTAGTCGAGGGTTTCCCGGCCTGACCAGTCGGGGATCACCGACCCGGCTGCGCTGAGGTGGCGGAACTGGCGCGGGTGGGCCGGGTCGGAGCCGAAGTGGTATACCGTCTCGGACGGGTTGGTGGTGCCGGTGACCGAGTACGGCTCGTAGGTTGTGTACGGACCGCCGGGAGTGAGTTGCTTGGACAGTTCGTTGTGGTAGAAGACGTTCTGCGGTCCGGCCGACCCGGACCATTTGATCGCCTTGGGTCCAGCCGCCCACCAGATCGGATACCAGGTGCCCTCGTCGACCTGGCCGCCCTCGCCCCCGCAGTTGGCGGTGCAGCTGCCCGAACTGTGCTCGTACGGCACCCGCACGGTGTTGTCCTCGAACAGGTTGTACCGTTCCCAGCCGCCGTGCAGGTTCAGATCGGAGTCGAAGTCGTTGCGGAACACCACGTTGCCGCTGGCCGACCACTGGAAGGTGAAGTGCCGCAGGTTGCGGCTGGTGTTGTACGCGTACAGCGAGTTCCAGACGCGGCTGCCGCGCAGGTAGCCGTTGCCGCCCTTGCCCTTGTTCCAGGCCCCGTCGAACGTGTTGTCCTCGATCTGCAGGTTGCGGGCGACCTCGGTGACGATGGGGTGGGATCCGGTCATCGTGCCGGTGAGGCCACGGACCCAACTGTTGGCCGCCCATTTGAACAGCACCCCGTTCATGGCGTACTCGGGGGCGAGGTTGCCGTAGTTGTGCACCGCGTCGGCCGGGTCGAGGGCGTAGGTGCCGCCGCCGAGCTTGGGCAGCCCGGTCATTTCCTGGGTGAAGGCGAAGTTCTCCAGTCCGACGCCCTCGACCGCGGTCAGCGGGGTGACCTTGCTGGCGAACGTTGTCCCGGCCGGCAACGGCGGTGAGCCGTCGGAGATCGAGTCGACCGGTAGGTCGTACTCCAGTGGTCGGTCCAGGGTGATCGTCTTGGCTGACGAGTCCACCCGGGTCACCCGGAACATCTGCTGTCGCATATGGAGGTTCTCCATCATGCTGGCGTGTTCGGCGTAGGTGACGCCCTGCTGTTCGTAGAAGTTGACGCTGTTGGCTGCGCCGACCCAGATGTAGCCGCCGGGGGAGAACTTCGACATGTTGGTGTTGCTGGCCAGGTGGATGACGCTCTGCCCGGAGCGGGCGGAGAAGCCCGGGTCGTCGCTGCGGCTGGCGAGCTTCTGCCCGGAGACCCAGTGCTGGTTGACGGAGCCCTCGAACAGGTCCTTACGGTTGGTCGGTGCCGACTGCCACTCGTTCTGGTAGCGGCTCGCTACCTCGCGGGTCTGCACCTTGAACAGTGCCCGGCCCGGCCAGATCCAGCCGCCCTTGCCGATGTCGTTGCCGCTGCCGTAGCTCATCCCGTTCGGATCCCAACGGCTACCGTCGGTGCTGAGGGTGTCGTAGCGGGTGTCGGTGTCCGGCCGGAACACCACCTGGGTGCCGCCGGCACCGGAACCCTGGCCACGAAGTGTCAGGAAGTTCGCGTCGACGTAGATCTGCCGGGACACGTCTATCCGGCCGGCCGGCAGGTTGATCAGTGACAGCTTGTGGAAGTTGGCCGACGGCGAGCAGGCGGCGCGGACGTGGTCGATGGCGGCCTGCAGGCCGGCAGTGTCGTCGAGGCCGTCGTCGGCGACCACGCCGAACTCGCCGGCCAGGCGACTCGGGTCGAGGCGGCAGGCCGCGTCGGCGGTGATCAGGTGCTCGCCGGGAAGCGGGTGTCCGCCCTGGTAGCCCACCCGCGACCAGTCGGGCAGTCCGTCGACGCCGCCGCGGACCCGGTTGGACATGCTGAGGTCCGGGCGACTGGTCGACTGTGGCTCGATCGCGGTCGCTGCGGCGCTGACGGTGGTCGCACCGGTGGCGGTCGCCGGTGTGCCGGCCTGCGCCATCAGCTGTGGACTCCATGTCGGACTGGAGAGCGCGGCCGCGAGTGCGGCGGCTAGCAACAAGCGGGGTGTCATCACCCGGCCAGCCTTGTCCGGCAACTGCCCGTGAGTCATCAGTAGCAGGGTGTATGTTCACCATTCGTCGACTGCGGGTGTTCGTCCCGGTCCGTCGGCTCACCGGCTCCCCATGTCGTCGTCCCGAGGCGATCGGTCGTGCGGCCTGGTCTGCTCGACGGCGTGCGGCCTGGTCTGCTCGACGGCGGGCGGACCGGCCTGCCGGGGTACCTCGATCCGGGGCAGGATCATCGTGGCGGAGACGTCGTCGGGCTGGTCGTCGACCGACCGGCTGGCCAGATGCGCCGCCAGCAGCGCTCGTGGGATCTCCATGGTGATGTCCCCGGCCCGGTCCGGACCACGTACCTCCTCGATCGTCGGTGGTCCGCCGTCGCTACCGCTGTCACCCGTGGGCACCGGGTGGGAACGCCGGCGGAGGTCCCGTCGCCACAGCGCGACCGGTAGCAGGCAGATCAGCAGCGCCACGCCGGGCCAGAGCAGCGACGGCAGGCTGGCGTAGTCGCGGGCAACGGCGACCCCGACCGCCGCGGCGAGCACCGCCAACCAGCCCAGGTGCGCCCGGAACGTGTACAAGCCGTCGCTGCTGCTGTGCGCCCCCTTCGGGGTGACCACGAACCGGGCCGGCCGACGCAACAGTGTACTGACGAGCTGCCCGGCGTAGATCGGTGCCGAGATGATCGACATCAGCATGCCCTTGAGCCCGCGGGAACCGGGGGCCTCGTACGGGCTGACGTTGTACCGCCGGTTGTGCAGGTAGAGCCAGAGCGAGAAGGCGGTGGCGTCGGTGTAGAGGGCGAACCAGATCTGCGGTGAGATCGTCATGCCGCTGACGCCGAGAGCCAGGAACAGCACCGCGTTGACGATGCCGAGCAGCCAGGCGACGGCCATCGACGGATAGAAGGTGGTGATCAGGGTGTAGTGCAGCATCCCACCGGCGGACAGCCGGGGGAAGCGCAGCCAGTAGCGGCCGACCAGCAGTTGGAAGGTGCCCCGCGACCAGCGCCGCTGCTGGGAGAAGTAGTCGCTCCAGCTGGCCGGGCCGTCGCCGGCGGAGAGCACGTCCGGGGTGTACACCGACTTCCACCGACGGCCGGTCGACGGGTTGCGGGTGGTGTGCACGGCCAGCCCGGTCGCCATGTCCTCGGTGATCGAGTCGGCCAACCCTCCGATGCTGCGCAACGCGCTGATCCGTACCGCGTTGTTGGTGCCGACCAGCATCGACGTGCCGTACGCGTTGGCGGCTCGCTGGATCACGCTGTGGAACGGGAACTGCTGCGACTCGGCGGCCCGGGTGACGAACGCCTCGCCGTTCTTGTAGCACTGCGGGCCGACGACGTACGCCACGTCCGGGTCGCGGAAGTAGCCGAGGATCCGTTCGGCGAAGTTGGCCAGCGGCACGTGGTCGGGGTCGACGGAGAGGAAGACGTCGTAGCCGTCGCCGTGCGCGTCGACCCAGGCGTTGTAGTTGCCGTGCTTGGTCTTCGCCCGGAACGGTCCGCGCCGCTGGTTGTACCGCTCGATGCCGTTGCGGGTGAAATGTCGCACGCCGAGCTGGTCGCACATCGCCTTCACCTCGGCGTCGTCGCCTTCGTCGAGCAGCCAGATGTCGAAGACGCCCCGGTGCCGGATCCGCTTCGCCGCTCGCAGCGTGTCGCGTACCACCGCGACCGGTTCCTTGCTCGGCACGATCGTGGTGAGAAAGGCGACCCGCAGCCCTCGGGGCGGGACCACCGGCACCGGATCCCGCGCGATCACCGAGGCCAGCGACAGCGACAGTACGTTGACCAGCCGTAACGCCTCGACGACGGCAATGGAGCAGATGACGAAGACATTGGCGACCCGGGCAGCCTCGGCCACCGGACCGGGATTGGTGTCGGCGAAGTGCCCCGGCTGCAGCAGCCAGACGAAGAAGAACACCTCGAAGCAGATGTTCGCCAGCGCGATCAGTACCGCGGTGACGATCTGCCGGCTACCGTGCGCTCCATGCATGCTGCGGTAGCGGACCCGGTACGGCACGCCCTCCGGCGGATCGGTCAGCGAACCAGCGAGCCGGCTATAGGATTCGAGTCGAGCCCAGGACCGGCCGTACACCGGGATGTCGAATGGTTCCGCCACAAGCAGCAAGCCGCCCCGCAGTCGTGCCCACCGGCCGCACGCCCCGACCGACGGTTTCGTCGATCCTATGGCACCGGGGAAGTCTGCCCGAATCAGCCAGTTGAGCTAGTCTCGGCCGTGCTTTACGCCACTGACGGAGGACGAACGGTGCTGTGGTCGATGGTCCGCCGGGCGACGTCCGCGCTTTCCGTCGGCTCGCTCCTGGCGTTGCTGGCTGGTTGCGGCACAGCCCCGACGGAGCCGGCCGGTGATCTCGGCGACCAGATCACCGATGCCCGCACCACTGGCGCCAGCGGCCCGCCGGTCGCGGTGCCGCTCGCCGGAGCGGAGCTGTTCGTCGACCCGACGGGAGCCGCCGCCGACCAGGTCACCGCCTGGGTGGCGGCCGGCCGCACCGGTGACGCCGACCGGCTCCGACGGATCAGTGAGCAGCCGACAGCGGTCTGGGTCACCAGCGGCACCACCGCGGTACGGGCCGGCGTCGACACCGTGCTGACCCGGGCCGACGCTGCCGGCGGCATGCCGGTGCTGGTGGCGTACCACATCCCGGACCGGGACTGCGGCAGCTTCAGCGGCGGCGGTGCGGTCGACGGCGACGACTACCGGGCCTGGGTCCGGGAGTTCGCGGCCGGAATCGCCGGTCGTCCGGTCACGGTGATCGTCGAACCGGACGCTGTGGCGCACAGCCTGGACAGCTGCGGCGCGGGCTCCGCCGACGAACGGTTGGCGTTGCTCGCCGATGCGGTCGCCGTGCTCAAGCAGACCGGCAGCGCCCAGGTGTATCTCGACGCCGGCCATGCCCGCTGGGTCGCCGACCTGCCGAGGTTGGCCGACGCGCTGCGCCGGGCCGGGATCGGGCAAGCCGACGGCTTCGCACTGAACGTCTCCAACTTCATCGGTACGCAGGAGAACGTCGACTACGGCCGGCGGCTGTCCGACGAACTCGACGGGCGTACCAGGTTCGTCGTCGACACCAGCCGCAACGGCGCCGGGCCGGTCGACGGTGCCACCGTCGACGGTGGTCCGTCCTGGTGCAACCCGCCCGGCCGGTCACTGGGGGAATCACCGACTACGACGACCGGACTGGACCGGGTCGACGCCCTGCTGTGGATCAAACGTCCGGGCGAGTCCGACGGCGACTGCCGGCCGGGCGAGCCGCCCGCCGGCGGGTGGTGGCCCGAGTACGCCCTCGAACTGCTCGGCAAGGCGGGGTGAGTGACCGCCCGCTCAGCGCACCATCACCGGTACGCCGACCGACGGCACCCCGTCGGTGTCGATGGCGAACAGCAGGTACGGCCCGGACGGCAGGATCGTCGCCTCTTCCGGCAGGCTCAGCTCCAGTCGTCCCGTGCTGGCAGGGGTGAAGTCGACCGCCACCGACCGCTGCTCGTTGTTGAGCATGTGGGTGGCGGCACCCGGCCGGATCAGCCGCACCCGGTCGATCCGGTCGGCGTGCGGGCTGATCACTGTGACGCTGCCGCCACGTTCGATCCGCTCCGGCACGCTGCCGAGGACCGGACGCACACCGCCGAACAGGTACGGCGGGGAGTACAGCTCCAGCCGCTGCTCGAACTCACCGCTGATGCTGTTCTTGGCGTCGCGGAACAGCGGGTCGGATCCGACGGTGAGCACCCGGCCGTCGGGCAGCAGCAACGCCGCCGAGTGGTAGTTACGACCGACATGGGGGTCGGCGGCAACCGTCAGAGTGTTGCTGTCCGGGTGGAAGATCCGGGCGGTGTGGTTGTCGCTGAGGCCGCGACCCCGGTAGTCGCTGGCACCGTTGGTGATCAGCACGGTGTCGTCGGGCAGCTGCACCAGGTTGGGGTAGCGGGTCCCGTCCGGCAGGTCCGGGCCGGGGGTGAACCGGGGGTTGTCCGAGGCCAGGTCGATGAGGTCGATCCGGTCGCTGGACAGGGCCGACTCGCCGACCCCGCCGCCGCCGACGACCATGATCCGCTGCTCCTGCACCGGGCCGGCCCAGGCGCTCATGCTGGTTTCCAGTTGGTCGGTGTCGCGTAGCCCGTCGACCTCGGTGAACGTGTTGTCGCTCAGGTCCCACAGGCCGGGTTCGCGGCCCTGGTCGTCGGGTCCGTAGCCGGCGTTCGATCCGGTGTAGAACAGCAGGTCGGGCGTTGCGGTCTGGAACAGACTGGGGTACGTCGGGAAGTACCGTTCCAGGTCGGGTCGCAGGGTCCAGCTCCTGGTCTGCGGGTCGTAGATCTCGTGCTGCGTGCCGTCGAGGACCTGGCCGCTGCCGTCGAGCCCGGCCACGGTGAGCACCTGCCCGTCGGGCAGCGTGGTCAGCGTCGGGTACCAGCGTTTGACGTGCATGTCGTCGACCCGCTCGTACCGTTCGGTCCACGGGTTGAACTCGAACGCGGCGTCGAGTCCCTGGTAGTCCTGCTTGTCCATGGTGATCGCGTCGGCCAGGCCGTAGATGTCCTGCACCTCGTCGCCGACCAGGCCGTTGACCCGGTACTGAATCTGCCGTTCGACGACGTACTCGTCGCCGAACCCGGCAGCGTCGACCCACACCTCCGTCTCGCTTGCGGTGACGACGACCCGGCCCGCCGGTCCGTCGGTCTTGGTGGCCGGCGGTACGACGAAGTCGTGCCCGGCGGAGTAGCGCCGCCCGTCCGGGGCGACGAACTCGGTGCCCTTGACGAAACTGCGCGGACCGCCGTCCGGGGACTCGTTCTTGACCAGCATGGTGCCGCCGGCCCGGTCGATGTCGGGTTCGAGGACCTCGTACCGCTGGGTGCCGCCGGCGACGAGCAGGTTGCCGTCGGCGAGGAACGAGTGCCCGGAGCAGAACAGGTCCTCCGGGGTCGGCACGAGTTCGGTCCGTTCGGTCGCCGGGTCGAACAGCAGGGTCCTGAACGTGCCGGCGTCGAACTGCTCCCGGTCGTTGCCTGAGCCGGCGATCAGCAGCACCTTGCCGGTGGGCAGCAGCGCGGCGTGGATCGCGTTGACCCGCTGGTCCTCGGGGAGTTCGAGGACCTGCCAGTAGCCGTGCTCCCGCTGGTACTCGACGCTGTTGAGCTTGCGCTCGTGCAGCCAGTCACTGGTAAAACCGTACAGTGGTGGCACGTTTGCGCTGAGTAGTATCGCTACGCCGAGTACGGGTAGCAGGACGCGGTGGCGCAGGGTTGCGGGGGTAGGCCACTTCACCCGCTGCACGCTAGCTGCCCCAATCGCCACTGTGGAGCGGCCGACCGGGCCGGCGAGCCCGACCGCCCGCCGCAGCGGCGGTGGGTCATCGGCCCAGTCGTGGTCGGCCGTTGGGACTACACCCGGTCGAACTACTCGCTCTGCTCCCGGATCGTCTCCGCCACGTCGAGCAACTCGCCGATGGTGCGCGGTTTGCTACCGGCAGGGTCTGCCGCCGCCGTGCCGGTGTCGGCCCGGAACCGCTGCCGAAGCTCGGCGGTGACGGCCAGCCCGTCGCCCTGCAGCAGGCCGAGCAGCGCGGTGTCCTTGTCGGCGGCGGGCAGCTGAGCGATCCAGTCGGCCAGCCGGGCCGGGTCAGCGGCGGCGCCCGCGGCCTCCGGTGCACTGCCCTGCGCCGCGGCGGCGATCAGGGCGGGGTCGATCAGCAGGAACTCGGCGAACTCGCACAGCGCGCCGGTCAGGTCACCGAGCCCGGCCGGCACCGGCGGTTCGGTCGCCTCGTCGCCGAACTCCCCGTCCTGGATGAGGAACAGCCAGGCCAGGTAGAGGGCACGGTAATCGCCGGCCGCGAGCTGGTCGCGGACGCCGACGATGCTGGCGAGCCAGCCCTCACCGTCGCGGTCGAAGTCCTCGACGCCGTCGGGGTCCTCGCGGAAGAAGTTCAGGATCAGGTTGTCACCCGACTGGTACGCCTCGGCCGGCTCTGCCCAGCAGTACTGCTGGGCGGTCCCCAGGTCGAGCAGCCGCAGCGGCAGCCGCAGCACCAGCTGCCGGGTGCCCCAGTTGGTGATGTAGAGGTGCGCGTCGAAGTACTCCTCGACCATGGCCAGCGGATCGCCGCCGAAGTTGCCGAAGTGGTACACGTTGGTGAAGCTGGTACGGGTGATCTCCGCCCGGGTGGACAGCGTACGGAGCTCAGCCATCTGCTGCTCGTCAAGTGGCCGGTCGATGGCACGGAAGTCGTAGTACTGGTACTCGCTCACCCGGCCATCATTCACCGGGTCGCTGCCGGCTTCAGCCCGGGGTCAGTTCCGCATCCAGGACGCTGTGTCATCGCTCAACACCGGTCCGTCAGCTAGGTGTGTAGCACCTGCCAGGCTGGTCGACAGGAGAGCGAACAGATGCCGATGCAACAGTGCCCCGTCACCGACGTCACCCAGATCGCAGGGTTCTACGCGCAGATGACCGGCGTACTGGCTGGATTCGCGTTCACCGCCATGGTGGTTCTCCTCAGTCCCGTCCAGGTGGACGAACGAGCCGAGATGGGAAGGAAGGACGAACCGGTCCTGGCGGCGCTCTTCGCCGCCTTCATTGCCCTTGTCGTGGCGACCCTGAACTACTCGCTGCTGGCAGGTGAGCCTGCGGACGCGTCGCAGCGGGCCCACAGCATGCGACTGATCGACGGAGTGCCGTTCGGCATGGCAGCGGTGATGCTCTTCCAAGGCATCACGCTGTTGCTGATCGCAGGTCGGATGGGGCGACTGCTGGTGCGGATCGGACGGGCCTTCACCGTGGTGATCGGGCCCGCTCTCGCCTACTACTACCTGGTGAACGGTACGTCCGACATTGCGACCCTCCGGGCGGCGGATGGGTCAGGTGTCTGCGAGCCCCAGGCCGCAGCCCTGCTGGGTCAGATTCTCAACGCCGTTCTGATGGCCGTCCTCGCCGCCTCCACGGTTCGGAGGTTGCAACCGCCCCGGGGGCGCGACCTCGCACGACGACTGTCCGACATGCCCGCAGTGGTGGTGCTGGCCACGACGGTCATCGCGGCTGTGGCCAGCGGGTACGTAGGCTCTCGGCCGCCGGAGTTTCTGCTGCCGACGGCAATGGTCAATCTCTACCTGATCGCGGTCTTCGCCGTGTTGCTCTTTGTCGGATTGACGATCGCACTGAGCGAACGCGATCAGCCGGCCGACAGCCCAATCATCGTCGCTGCCGCTCCCGGGCGGACCGCACGGTGGCGGCGACACGCGCAGCGGTGGCCCCTGCCCCGGCGATGAGCGTGACCAGGCATACATCCGCTACCACCTCGACGGACCGGCAGAGCCTGCCCGATCGGTATCGAACAGATACTTTCCGGCCGATGCCGTGTCGGCCCGAGGATGGATAGGATCTGGCGTTTTACATCGGTCACGCACCCCTGTGGAGAGAAAATTTCCTGATCTGAAAATGTCATGCCCGCTTATTCGAGTGGCTTCCTTTGGTCCTCTTCGGTGAAGAGCTGAGCGGCTTCTGAAAAATCGTCGGCAAGCTTCTTGTGTCGAGCGGAGAGGACTAGCTCGCCTTTGCTGTCTCGGTCAGTCCAGTAGCGGCCGATCATGCGGCATGCGGGGCGGCCGGAGATGTCGAGCACCATCGAACCGTGGTGCATCTTGCTACGATGCTCAACTCGAATATCCGGCCTGTTCAGGTAGACGGTTGTCAAGGAAGATGAACCATCAATTGTTCGGACGTTAGCTAGAGTCGATGTGGATCTTGACTCGTCCGTAAGCAAACTGACCGCTACCAGGGTGGCTGTCTGGCGTACGACAAGATAGACGGTCTTAGGGCGTGGGGGTTGCCCTGTTTCTGGATCAATCCAAAAGGAGGTAAGCGTTCCTTGCCACGTTCCCCGGATGCAGCGCGGAACGCCCGGTATGTGTTGTGCAAGGGGCAGGCGCCAGACCCAGAGGTCCCATAATCCTAGTATGACCGAGGCGGCTAGCACTGCGGCGGAAAATAGTCGTATCCAGGCTGGATCAAGTTGGCCATTCGTAAGCCACGTTCCTGTCGCGAAGACAAGAACGACTATCGACGCCACGACCCGAATGGTGATCGTGCGGTTCATGACTCGAACCTTGGCCAGGTCATCGCGGACATCAGGAGGATACTCGCACTCTCGCTCGTCCGATTCCGGTCTTCGCCGATAGAACGTATACGCCTACTAGAGTATTGCCGGCGCTGCAAGTGTTTGGCTCGTGGTTACTCATAGACGGCTCCGGCGGTCAGACGGCAGTCACTGGGACGCCGCGAGTCTCGGTGTAGCCGTCTACGTCGGCGGTGCCGCCGTAGCTGCAGGCGGGCATGCCGTCCCAAACGGCGAAGAGCCGATCCGACTGGTCGACCATCAACTCGCTTGCGGCCATGTGGGCAGTCGAGTCCGAGACGAAGTAGTCGCAGCGGAGGACGGCTACGGCCCGATTGATCAACTGGTCGTACAGGGCGTGGGCATGCTCGGGCAGGCCGTCGCGGTACTCTTGGGCGGGGACGACGAATTCAAGCTGACCACCGTGTCGGAGCACCGCCTTGGCGAAGAGCTGGTCGGCTCCATCCACGAGGCAGGTGACGCCAACTAGGTTGCCGGCCAAGCGCGCGAGTTGCGTGTCGAGGGCTCGCGCGACAAGGTAGCCGACCTCGTCGCTGAGCCCTCGATGTCCGATGATGGCTATCCGCGCTGGAAGCCTGGTCAGTGCTTGGTTCCGATCTCGTCGATGAAGGACTTCCAGGCAGTCGGAGCGAAGGTCAGGGTGCCGCTGTCGCGGTCCTTGCTGTCCCGGAGGAGCACGCGACCAGGGACGTTGGCGGCGACCTCTACGCACTCGCCGCCGTTGCTGCTGCTGCGGGATGACTTGCGCCAGATCGGGTCAACTGTGTTCATCGATCATCCTTTGGATCAGGTCTCGTGACTGCCGGCCGGACAGGGCCACATCACTCACATTCTCCCACAACTTCTCTACCCACCTCGCGAGCTGTGGAGATGATTCGACCGGTGGAATCGGATTCTCGATTCAATTTGTGGAGCGGCGAATGTTGACCTTGGTAGGAGTCGTGTTGGCGGCGCTGGGCGGGTTGTGCGTCGGCTTCTTCACGTTCCGGGTGAAGCAGCGGTGGTGTCCGGGGTGTGGGGCGACGTTGCGGTGTCCGGAGTGCGCGCCTCGGCATTCGATGCGGTTCAGCCCGACGGGTCCGGCCGGCGTGCCCGGTGCGGTCGGTGCTGGTCGGGCTGGTGCTGTCGGGCGGGCTGCGGTTGATGCGGCTCGGGTGAACCGGGGCCGGTGGTCGCAATGAGGGGGCGGTTGCGGGAGCTGGCCGCTGCCGGTGGTGTGGTGCTGGTCGTCCGCCACTATGGGCAACCTCGGGGCGGCCGGATCGGCGGTGCTGCGTACCGCGATGTGACCGGCGCGGACCTGGCGGTCGACAGCGGTGGCGGTGGTGGTCATGTGGCGGTGCGGCCGTCGTGGTTGTGCGCCGGCTGCGGCGGATCCTGGCCGTGTCTGGTGGCGCGGGTCGAGTTGGCGGCCGTGTTGGGGCCGGTCGGATTGGCGACGTACGCGGTGGAGCGGATGACCGAGGCGGCGTTCGACCTGCCCGACGTGACGGCGGCGGAGTTGTTCGACCGGTTCCTGGTGTGGACGTGGCGGCCGTGCTGACCGTACGGGCGGCGACGGCCGCCGACGTGGAGCCGTTGGGGGAGTTGTTGGCGCAGTCGTGTGTGGTGGATCCGGTGGTGTCCTGGCTGATCGGTGATCACGCGTTGCGCTATCTGACGATGCACCAGTTCTTCACTGCCGAGTTGGAGTTCGGCGTACGGCACGGGATCGTCGATGTGGTCGGGCACTGCAAGGGGGTGGCGATCTGGTACCCGCATCCGTTCGACCGGCTGCTCGGGGCGGAGCATCAGCGGCGCAGGTTGCGGGCGTGCGGTGACCGGCACGGCCCGTACGCGCACTACACCTTTACCGCCGGCCGCCTGGAGCCGACCGGCCGACACCACCACCTGGCGTTCCTCGCGGCGGCACCCTGGTTGAGACGGCGAGGGATCGGGTCGGCGTTGCTGGCGGCGCATCATGCCCGGTTGGACCGGATCGGGATGCCGGCGGTAGTGGAGGCGAGTAGCCAGCGGCAGAGGGCGTTCTACGAACGCCACGGCTACCGCGTCGTGCGGGTGGCGCATCTGCCGGCGGGTGGGCCGCCGTTGTGGGCGATGCGCCGCTCCGGTGACCCCGTCGACCAACCACCCATGGCCGCCGCACTGCGGGTCGGCTGAACTGGGGTGGCTTGGGTCACCTGACCCGGACAGGTCCGATGTCCCGGCGCTCGCCGAGCTGGACGACCGGCTTCTGGCGCACGTGGCGTAAACGGTCAGCGCTCCTGCGTCTCGGCAGCAATCCACTCCAGATACGGCGTGTGCCCGGCAACGATCGGCACGGATACGATGCCGGGCGCGTCGTAGTTGTGGCGTGCCCGGATGTGCTCCTCCAACTCCGCGTACCGGGTGACCGTGGTCCTGAACGTCACCCGCCACTCCTCGGCAGCTACAACCTCGCCCTGCCACCTGTAGGTGCTCCTGACCGGGCCGGCGACCTGAGCGGAAGCAGCCAGCCGCGCGACCGCTGTATCGGCCAGTGTCTCCGCCACCACACGGGAGTCGGTAGCGGTGATCACCTGGCACTGCTGCGGATCGGACATCGACGCTGCCTCCTTCGCGAGTGACCCTCAGCGATTCATCGAGCTGGCAGCGTCGGCGGTTCGCCGCCGGAGCGTAGGTATGTGACTGCCGCCGCGATGGCGGTCTCGGGTCGAAGGCGGAGATGCTCGGCGGGATACTCGGTCGGGACGCCGCCCAGGTCGAAGCTGATGTCGGCAGCCGGCGGCTGAACGTCTGGGGCGGTGAGGTGGTACCCGTCGTCGGCGATGTAGCCGACGAAAGCGTGCGTGGGGTGGCCGAGTCCGAGTTGCAGACCGGGCGGCAGCTCGTCCGGGTCAGTGGGTCCCTCGTCATAGATGGTCACGACAACGGGCTCGGCGCGCTGTTGGATCTCGCGCAGCAGCGAGTCCAGGACTGCGGCGTCTGTTGCGGCAGCGCTGTGGTTCTCCCTGCGGCTGCCCTTGTCGTAGGTCCAGTTCACCTTCATGCGATCGCCCTTCCGTTGCCAGTGTAGGTGCGCCAGAGCCTGACCTGCCCATCATCCTCGCGCACGAAGACCGTCAACCTGGAGCCGGCCGGTAGCAGTCGGGGCAGAATGGCGTCGCATCCGTATGGCTCATAGTCGCAGGGGGCGTTGTTTGTGATCAGGCTGGCCTCCTTGATTTGCTCTCGACGCATGCGCGCGGCGAGTTTTCCTTCGAGGTGATCTGTAGTGGTAGCTATCATCCGGTAGCGGGGCTTTAGGTCTGCGGCGGCGCTTGGATCTCGGCCGGACCTCATTGGAATCTGTCTGCCGTCGATGAAGGCTATTCCGGATGTTGGGTCTTTTGGCTTCCGTCTCGGTAATCGGTGGCTTGTCTCTGCGATCCACTTTGGGATGCTCTTCGAATGTCCGTCGGGTTTGGTGGGGGTGGCAGGCGAGGTATCCTGCCGTGACGATGGCGGCGCGGTGCTTGGCCGGCTCGTCGGGGACATGCGGAGCCTTATCCCGATGCTGCCGGCGTAGTCGACAAGCGTTGTCGCAGCGCTGTGTAGAAGTTGGTCTGCTTCTTGCAACTTTTCCGACGATAGGTGGACCATGCTGACGACCCCGCCTGTCGAGAGCTGGTCGCTTCCGGTCAGGAGCAATCCTGCCTTGGACTGCTCCTCCGAAAGAATGGCAGCAACGGCGGCAATGTGGCTTCTCTCGCGGGTGATCTCGTCGAGTATCCGTTGCAGGCGATTGCCAAGTTCGGCCATGCTCATCTGTTTGACCCGTCGGCTGACGGCTTCGTTCGGACGGCCGGGTGGGTGGATCGTCGGGTTGGCCGAGGTCATGAGGTCACCGTAGCTGCAGTTGAGCAACGTAAACGATCTCCGGAGCCCCGCCGACAAAATGTTGACAGCCGGCACCTCCACGTTGGGTGACGGATGCGAGATCATTTGTGTATGTCCGAAGGCTGGGTTGATCAAGAGTCGCCGGTCGATGATATTTTGCAGGTGCGACGTGCGCTGGGTCATCGGTTGGCGGTGTTGCGGCAGGCGGCCGGCTACACGCAGCATCAGTTGTCGGCGGTGATCCACTACCACCGCAGCAGCGTGGCGAACGTCGAGACCGGTCGTCAGCGAGCGCCACGCGACTTCTGGCAGCGGGCGGACAAGCTGCTGGGTGCCGGCGGTGACCTGCTGGCGGCGTTTGACCGTGTCGAGTCGCAGCACCGGCGGCGTAAGGTTGATCAGATGGCCAGCCGGTTCCCGGCCGAGGTGATTCCGGAGACCCCGCCGGAGCTTGGTCAGAGCGGAGCCGTCCGATCGATCGTGCAGGCCGCGCATGAGACCCGTGAACATGCTTTGAACGCAGGTGCATTGGCAGTGTCAGATGTTGCTATCGAGCAGTTGCGCGACGACGTCAGCCGGCTGGCGCGGCGCTTCCCGGAGCTGGAGCTGCAGCAGATCGTCGGCGAGACCCTTCGGATTCGCGATCTCGCCGTGCGCCTGCTGGAGCACACCCGCAGGCCAGCGCAGCAGACCGAGCTGTACCTGATCGTCGCCCAGGCGGCGGCGCTGCTGGCCAGCGAAAGCGTCGACCTCGGCCTGTGGTCACCGGCGATGCAGTACGCCCGAGCCGCCTACGCCTACGGCGAGATCGTCGGCCACGCCGGTGCATGTGCCTACGCCAGAGGGATGCAGGCGACGATCGCCTACTGGAGCGGGCAGGTCGACGACGCCGTTCACTACGCACAGGCCGCCGCCGACCTCGCCCCGGCCGGCGTCGCGCGGGTCCGCGCGTACAGCGTCCTCGCTCGGGCCCTGGCGTACCGAGGGGATGCGGGCGCGGTGGTGACCGCGATCGCAATCGCTGCGGATGCCCGCAGTCAGGTCGGTCGTGATGAGCTGCATGACGTCGTTGGCGGCGAGTTCGGATTCACGGTCGAGCAGCAGGCCCGCTGCGACGGGACCGCGCTGCTGCAGGTCGGCCAGGTCGCGCAGGCCACCGACGCGGCGCGCCGAGCCCTTGATCTGGCGGCGGCGACCCAGACGCAGTGGCCTACGGTCGTGGCGGAAGCCCGCGTCGACCTGGCGGCCTGTCTGCTGCTCGGCGGACAGCTTGATGCGGTGGAGCCGACGCTCGCGCCGGTGTGGGCGATGCCGCCGCAGTGGCGTCGCGCCGGACTGATCGGCCGGATCGACAGTCTCCGGGGCTCGCTCAACGGTCGTCGATGGCGTGACAGCTCGATCGCTCGGTCGACTGCCGACCGGGCCGAGGCGTTCGTGGCCGTACGGCCGGAGATTCCGGCGCTACCTGGCGTTTGAGCTGCGCTGCCACTCGGTCAGCAGTTCGCGTTCGCGGTCCTGCGGCAGGCCGTGGTCTGCCGCGCGGGCCGCCTCGCCTTCGCCAACGATCCAGCTGCCACCCTCGGTCAGCCACGCCCAGGTGTCGTCGATCGTCGCCGCCAACGGTGCGCAGCGCAGCCCGGCGGTATGCGCCAGTGAACTGTCGACGGCCCACACGCCGGCATGAGTGCGCCACAGCGGCAGGCCGGTCCACTGCTCGACGCCGTGAGCGGTCAGCCAGGTGGGGTCGGCCCAGATCGGTTCCGCGTCCGATCCGGTTGCCGCGATGCACCCGGTGACCAGGTCCGCGAAGGTGGCGTGTCCGGGTGGGGCGGTGATGTTGAAGATGCCCGACGTGCCTAGGCGGGCGCAATGTAGGGCGAAGTCGGCCACGTCGCGTACGTCAATCGGCTGGATTGGTCGTGCAGCCGGGGCGGGTGCGAGCAGCTGCCCGCCTCGGGCGGCACGGGCGAGCCACCAGGTGAGGCGACCGACGTATTCGTAGCGGCCGAGGATCACACCAGGGCGCAGGATGGTCACCCTTTCAGTACCGACAGTCGCCGACACTGCCTGTTCGCAGCCGGCTTTGAGCGCGCCGTACTGGCCGGCGTAGCCGAGGTCGGCACCGAAGTCGGCTCCGGCGTCCGGTGGGCAGTCGAAGACGGGGGAGTCTTCGTCGAGCGGCTGATTGGGCCAATCGGTGTAGACGTTGACAGTGGACAGGTAGACGTAGTGCCCGACCACCGGGGCCAGCGCCGACACGGCGGCCAGGACCTGGTTCGGTACGTAGCCGATGGTGTCTATGACGACATCCCACGGCCCGTGCTCGGCCAGGCGTCGGAGGTCGTCGCGGTTCTCCCGATCGCCGTGAACAGCGGAAACCCCTGGTACGTCGCCGGCTGACGTACCCCGGTTGAAGGTCGTGACGGCCCATCCGGCCGCAAGTGCCCGCTCAGCGAGGTGGCGTCCGAGGAACCAGGTCCCGCCCAGGATCAGCAGCCGCATTTCCCCATCATGGCGCACCAGTGGATCTCCGGCCGGCGGTGCCCAGCGTGTCAGCCGATTGCTGGTCTCGCTGTCACGCCGTAGCCGACAACGAGATCGGGCAAGTTCGCTCGGTGGGCACGTGATTCGTGTCCGATCGATCTTGCGGGAGACGACTATGGGAAGACTGCTGGCGTTCACCATGGTGGGCATCGCTGCCGGATTCATGCTCGGCTTCTTCATGTTCCGGGTGAAGCAGCGGTGGTGTCGGGTGTGTGGGGCGACGTTGCGGTGTCCGGAGTGCGCGCCTCGGCATTCGATGCGGTTCAGCCCGACGGGTCCGGCCGGCGTGCCCGGTGCGGCGGGTGCTGGTCGGGCGGGTGCTGTGGGTCGGGCTGCGGTGGACGCGGCTCGGGTGAACCGGGGCCGGTGGTCGCAATGAGGGGGCGGTTGCGGGAGCTGGCCGCCGCTGGCGGCGGGCTGCTGGTCGTCCGCCACGACGGGCAACCTCGGGTCGGCCGGGTCGGCTGCTCTGCGTACCGCGATGTGGCTGGCGCGGAGTCGGCGGCCGACAGCGGCGGCGGTGGTGGTGGTGGTCATGTGGCGGTGCGACCGTCGTGGTTGTGCGCCGGCTGCGGCGGATCCTGGCCGTGTCTGGTGGCGCGGGTCGAGTTGGCGGCCGTGTTGGGGCCGGTCGGATTGGCGACGTACGCGGTGGAGCGGATGACCGAGGCGGCGTTCGACCTGCCCGACGTGACGGCGGCGGAGTTGTTCGACCGGTTCCTGGTGTGGACGTGGCGGCCATGCTGACCGTACGGACCGCCACGGCCGCCGACGTCGAGCCGTTGGCGGAGATGTTGGCGCAGGCGTGTGTGCTGGATCCGGTGGTGTCCTGGCTGATCAGCGACCACGCACTGCGGTACCTGACGATGCACCGGTTCTTCACCGCCGAGTTGGAGTTCGGGATAAGGCACGGGATCGTCGATGTGGTCGGCCATTGCGACGGGGTGGCGATCTGGTACCCGCATCCGTTCGACCGGCTCCTCGGTGCGGAGCATCAGCGGCGGCGGTTGCGGGCGTGCGGTGACCGGCACGGCCCGTACGCGCACTACACATTCACCGCAGGCCGGGTGGAGGCGACCGGTCGGCATCAGCATCTGGCGTTCCTGGCGGCGGCACCCTGGCTGAGACGGCAGGGCATCGGGTCGACACTGCTCGCCGCGCATCATGCCCGGCTGGACCGGATCAGCATGCCGGCGGTGGTGGAGGCGAGCAGCCCACGGTCCCAGGCGTTCTACCTGCGCCACGGCTACCGGATCGTCCGGGTGGCGCACCTGCCTGCCGGCGGGCCGCCGCTGTGGGCGATGCGCCGGGGCGGCCCACCACCCGACCAACCACCCATGGCCGCAGCGCTGCGCGTCGGCTGAGTCGGACGCTGGCCTGCGGCCACGTTGTCGCAGGCCAGCGGGTCACGAAGCGAGCGGGAACTCCGCGCGGGTGCTGGTGCCGGTGATCTTGATGTCCAGCTCGCCCTCCAGTGCTCCGGCCAGCGATGCAGCAGCGGGAGCGTCGGCGTGACCGCGCCACCTTCGAGCCGCGAGATCACGGTCTGCGTGGTGCCAGCCCGAGCGGCGAGCTCGGCCTGGCTCAGGCCGAGCGCGACCCGGCGGTCGTAGACGGCCTGGCCGAGGGCGATGCGGGCACCGGCCTCGACGTACTCAGGGCTTGCCCGGTGCTCGTCCGGAACGGTCCACCTGGTGTGGTATCCCTTCATGGCCTCATCCTCTCCCGATCGTAGGAATGTGTCGCTGGCTGATGCAGGTGCGTACAACCAACGGCGGATCTGCTGATCAAGGGCGATGCGCCGATCCGGCGACCTGGTCGACCGACCACCGATGGCCGCTGCCCTGCGCGTTGGCCGAACCGGTGTCGACGGCGCCAGAGTATGTTCCGTGACACGGAGCGGGAGCTGATGCGACGGGTGGACTTCACGGGTAATGCTGACGCCGGTCGGGACGTTGAGGGGGTGGAATGAGCGACATCCGGTTCACCGAGGGAATTCTGAACTTCACCCAGGCCGCACGGCACCTGCGGGTGCCGCAGCAGACATTCCACCGCTGGGCGAAGGGCTACCGCCTGGGTGGGCCGCTGCTGCACATCGCGGACCCTCAGTCGAGTCCGCTGCCGGTCACCTTCATCGCCCTGGCCGAGGCGCACGTGCTGGAGGCGCTGCGCACCGCCGGCGTGCGCCGGCAACGGATCCGTCCCGCGCTCGAAGCCCTGCAGCAGGAGTTCGGCCGTGAGCACGTTCTCGTCGCGCCTGAGCTGGCCACCGACGGAGTCGACGTCCTGCGGGACTTCAACAAGAGCCTGGCCGATCACGGGCTCATCGTGGGCGGCACCAACCAGCACGTGATCCGGGAGATCGTCGCCGATCACATGCACGGGCGCTCGTTGCGCCGGTTCATCGTCGGCCTGGGTGTTCGGGCGTGACCAGAACATCCTCAAGCGGGAGATAGAGATCCGTGCACTCCTCGCCGCGAAGGTCCACATGCAGCGCGTCATCGAGGTGAGGCTGAGATACCTCTCCCGAGTGGACCACCGCTGGCGCGCCGCGTTGTCGATCCGGTGACGGTTGTGCGACGCTGCGCAGTCAGTGTTCGGTGGCCGGTGGAGGCGTGGTGCGTGAGGTCGAGGTCAAGTACCACGTCCAGGACCGGGAAGCGCTGCTCGTCGCGCTCACGGCGCGCGGCGTCGAGCCCGGTCCGCCGGTCGTCCAGGACGATCAGACGTACGCCCCGACCACCTGGTCGTACGGCGACAGCAAGACCGGCGTCCCCTTCGTACGGTTACGGACCGTCGACGGCCGGCACACCTTCACCCTGAAACGTCCAGTCGACAACGCGCTCGCCTGCGACGAGTACGAGACGGCGGTCACCGATCGCGGTCAGATGCACGCCGCCATCCTGGCGATGGGCTTCCGTCCGACCGTACGGATCGCGAAAGTACGCCGTACCGCCGATTTGCCCGACGGTGAGCTCTGCGTCGACGAGGTCGCCGGCCTCGGCACGTTCCTTGAGGTGGAACGCATCGTCCCCGAGGGCGTGCCCGGCGTGGCGGTGCAGGCCGAGTTGACGGCGTTCGTCGCGTCACTCGGCCTCGCGGCGATCCGCACTGAGGAGACGTACGACTCGCTTGTCCGCAGGGCGACCTTCCGGCGGCAGGCTGTCGTCGGCAGAGAGCAGGCTTAGATGCGTGCCGTCCTACTGCGGACACCCAAACAACGAACCATCCGTGTTGAGGATCAGGTGCGGGCAGTCAGTCAGGCTAGTAGCCCAGCCGCCATTGCTGGTAGCCGTTCCCCGCGATGCATCCGTACCCGTAAACGGCACCTTGGGAGTTGCCGTCCAGGCACAGGTCGCTGAACCTGTTCTTCAGTGCCACCTTGTACCAGTCTCGGCCACCGACCACCTCCCACTGGGTGCTCTTCGCCGAGTTGCACTCACTCAGCCCGGCTCCACCGCCCGTATTGACCTGGACGCAGTAGCCGGTCTTGACGTGCTGCAGCATCACCAGATCGTGGCCGTCCCAGCTGCCTTGATCGATCGGCCGCCAGAGCTGATAGCGGTTCGAGCCGACCGGCATGCTGCACGGCAGGGTGTACATCTGCCCCCGGTCGTTCGCGTCCAGGCACCTGCCGGTGCTCCAGTTGCGTAGATAGTTCTGCCCAGGTACGGCCTGTGCCGGTGCTTGCGCCGCCACCACCGAGATCGCCGCCGCGCACACCGCGACGAGCATCATGGCCAGCAGCCGCAGTGGCCGGCGAACCATTTCCCCGGTGCCGATCGACCAATTTCGGACTCGAGACACGCTTGCTCCTAGTTGCAGATGACATAGACGAGGCCCACGCTCGAGGGCACGATACATGTGCTGCCGAGGGCTCTCGGTGGCGGTCGATTCGGGTGCCGGCCGGGCCGTTCGGCGCCCTGACCTCTGCTTTTATCCGGTCACGATGATGTTGGGTCACGGTCTAGGTTGCTGGGAGGTGGTCTGATGGCGGCCGTTGCACCGGTGAATACTAGGCAGTTCACCATCAGCGGGGTGGGTGGTACTGCAACTGTTCAGTGCGGCTCCTCGCTGTCGGGATCCCCGGAACCGGGGATCCCGACAGATCACTTGTCGTCAGGAGTGCGTGACGAGTAGTTTGTAAAGGCTTGTCTGACCGTAGTTCGAGCTGCTACACGGGGAGGAGTTCCCGCAGTTGGCCTGGGTGTAGGCCCCGGCCTTGAAGTAGTTGCCGGACGCGGTGTGCGAGATTGTCGTCTGCAGGGTGCCGTTGTAGTACACCTTGATCTGGCCGCCACTGACGACGAACTTGCCCTCGAAAACTGTGTGCAGCTTGTAGTTGCTGGTGATCAACTTGTGGTGAGTGGTGTTTCCTTTGGTGACGTACAGGTTGGTGCCTTCCAGGCGGAAGACGGTGACGTCGTCGTCGCCGTCGTGGATCTGGGCTCCGACGACGTGTGCCTTGGTGTTGGGGAGCTTGTTGAAGGCCAGCCGGAAGGTCATGGTGTGGGTGCCCGAGGTCGCCGACCAGGAGGCATTCGCGGTGCCGTTGCTGGCCATCTCGCGAAGCTCGGAGCGCGCGTAACTCGAGTTGGGCGTGGTCACTCCGTTGACCGGGGATCGGAACTGAACTCCGGTGCAGGCGGAGTTGACCGTGAACCACGGATTGGCCGAGTAGGTCTTGAGCTGCGGTTGCTTGATCTCGGTTGGCGATCCGGATGAGCCGGTCGGCAACGTGACCTTCCAGTTCGTCAGGTTGAGCTGTTGGGCCGGGTAGTCGCACGGGGCGGCGGCGGTGGCGACGCCTCCCGGGGTGAGGAGGGAGGCTGCCAGGACGACTGTGGTCGCCAGCAATGCGGTCACGAGTCGCTGTGTGCGGTGCGTTGTCATCGCGGGTTGAGGCCTTTCGGGGTGATGGTGATGGCGTCGGACGGCGATCGGCACCCATGGCGGACGATTCGTCGCGCGTCGCTTCATCGCGCCAGGAGTGCGCATTCAGTTCACAGTTGTGAACTGTTGGGCACTAGTGCCAGGTGAGAGTAGGAGACGCAATCAGATACGTCAATAGAAGTTTTGCGCTGCACGGAAACAGGACCAGACCCGGTACGGCGGCCACCTGGCGACCGTACGTGTCTGGTCCTGTTTCTGGCCCTGGTCGTGGGGATGTGCGGGTGCGAGCGTCGACTACCGGTATCCCCGAGTCCGTTACTGGAGCGGACCACCCGTGTGTACGACGTTACTGAAGGTGACCCTGGCCTTGCTGATGCCGGAGTCGGCGAAGTACCGCCGCCAGAGCACCTCCGCCTCTGCCGGACTGCTGGCTTCGCCGTACGGTACCCACCCGGGGTACTCGCAGTCGAGATCGTTGGTGACGTTGCAGCCGCTCTCGGCGTCCTGGGCTTGGACGTAACTCCCGAACTTCATGTAGGACGCCTGGGAATCCTGCATGTCGTACGTGAAACTGGTCGACGTACGGCCGATGGTCGAGTCGACCGTGACCACGCCGTAGTCGTTGATGAACTCGTACCTCATGGTCTCTCCGCTCCGGACGGTGCCGAGGTCGAAGATCTCCTCGTTGATCTGGCCGTCACCGCTCACGAAGCCCGGGATCTGAACACGAACGTACACGTCGAAGACACCGTTGCTGGGTACCCCCTCGAGCAGCGGGTAGTCGTCGATCGAGAAGTCCTGTTCGCCCTCGCCTTTGAAGATTCCGAGTGGGCTGGAATCCTGGACGTAGAGCTTGACCTGGGTGGAGAAGCCGGCACCGGTGCCGGCGTGGATCTGGTGGGCGATGAGCTTGACCCCGTCGTCGAGATCGAACCTGATGTCAGCCGAGAAGGATTCGTAGATCTCGTCCGAAGCCTTCCTGGCAGCCACCGGTGTCTTCAGTTCGTCGCGCGGACCGCCGCCGCTGCCGGTGACGGTGAACTGCTCCAAGCCGTCGAAGCTCAAGACGTACGGGTCGCTTGACTTGATGTAGTCGCCCGCCTCCGAACTGTCCCATACGCTCGGGTCGAAGCCGGCGCCCGGTGCCGGTCCGGTGGACAGGGTGAAATCGTCGAACCGGCCGGTCTTGCCACCGTAGGCCGCGAAGATTTCGACGGTGCTGGCGCTGCCGGTGTTGAAATCGACGCTGACCGGCTCGAAGCCACGGCCACCGCCGGAAGAGGTGTAGGTGTCGCCGCCCACCCTGGCGCCGATGGCGCCCTTGCCCCGGACATACGCGGTCAAGGTGTAGTCGGTGCCGGGCGTGACAGTGACCTCTTGCCGGACTTCGCCGCCCGTACCTTGGATCTTGGCCGAATGGTGGCCGGTGTTGCCGATATCAGAGAGAGCCACCTTGCGGGAGTTGATAATGCGCCAGTCGTCGAAGTAGCCACTTTCGAAGCCGGCATTGGCGACGGTCACGGTATCGGCACTCGCGGTGGTGGCCAGCGTGCCGGTGGCAACTGCGGCGATGAGGCCTACTGTTGCTATCCGCGCGAGTGACGTGGTCCGTCTTCTTATTGCTTTCATGGTGCGGGTTCCTTCCGGGTCGCAGATCGGGACGGTTGATACGGCGAGGCCGGTCCGGCGTCCGCGCGGCGGCACGGCAACGGCACCGCAACGGCACCCCGCAGGGCGCCACAGGGGGTCCACGGACCATGACGCAAAGTAGTCGCATCGTCACCTAGGCTCAGTGCATCGGTTTACTGAGATTCAGGATTATCTGTTCCTGGGGGCCTGGCTGTCAATGCTTGGCGATGGCCCGGACCCCCGGGGTGGGCGTGGGCAAGGCTGCGACATGCCGCACCGGCCCGATGAGGCGCTGCGCAAGCAGAGACTTCGGGTCACAGACGGTCACCCGAGCTAGTCGACCGATGCACTAGGAGTCCCGGATCGGGGCAGGTGACTGCTGACATACTGCGAGAGCATGTCGGGCCGTCCACGCGGCACCAGCGAGGCGGGCTCGCTCTCGCTAAAGCTGGCCGCCGGTGCCGGTCTGCCAGAAGACCTGCCGGGTGGACCCGGACCGCAGCACCAGGTTCCCGTCGTCGCGCAGCACCAACTCCGGGCTGGGGCCAGCCCCGACGGAATCCGACGCCCACACCGCCGCCGCATCAGCGGCTGAGCTGTCGTAGACGACGAGGTTGCCGTCGGGCTGGATCCTGGTCTCCCGCACGCTCATGCCGCCGACGACGATCTGGTGTGTGCCGGACGACCAGAGCACGGTGGTGCCGGGCCCGTACAGGACCAGGTTGCCGTCCTGCTGCTGCATCAGGTGGTAGACCTCGTTCGGCGAGGACAGGTACCGCAGGGTGGTGAGCCGGTAGCCGGCCGGCATCGTGCCAGCGTACGACAGGGAGCTTTTCTGTTCGGACAGGCCCGTCAGCGTCATCACCGTCGAGCCGTCCCTGCGGGCCAGATGGAAGTGTCCCTGGTTGGTGACCATCACCCTGGTCGCGTCGGAATCCTTGGTGTTGGATGCCCAGGCGACGCTGCCGTCGGGGCGGTAGATGACGAGGTTGCCGTCGCTCTGCATGACGACCCGGCTTCCGGGCTGGCCGTTGGTGTTGCTGGCCCACCAGTCGTAGGGGCCTTGGCAGATGTTGGGTCGGGGCGCCCCGCAGGGCGACGGACCGTAGGCGACGAGGTTGCCGTCGGTCTGCATCAGCAGGCCGAACCGGCCGTCGGGGGAGAGGATGTACTCGCCTGCGTACATGGTCGTGTTCGCGTTGAGCTGGCTGCCGATCCTGGTCGCGCCGACGAACGCGCCGGTCCGGATCGCGCCGGTGGCGGGTTGCGCCGGGGCGGCGGGCGACATCGACCCCGGCGACGCCGCCGCGGCGGCGGCCTGCCGGTCCGGGCCTGCCTGTGCCGCCGTCGGGCTCGGCGTGGTGCTGGGCGACGGTGCTGCCGGATCGGGCGTTGCCGGATCCGCCGGCCCAGCGGACGACTCCGCCGGCTCGCCGGTCAGCGCCACCGCCCCCGGCGTCTCGATCTCGTCGGACCGGTTCGCGATGGCCACGGCCGTTGCGATCGTCAGCACCACGGCGACCGTGCCGAGCGCGCCGAGCAGCAGCGCCGGCCGCCGAGGTCGGGTCGGCGGCGCGTTGTCGCCCGGGCCGGGATGCGACATTCCGACGATTTCCGTGGCGGCACTGTCGATGCCGACATCGCCGCTGCGCTCACCCGTCGGGGTGCCGATGACGACGACTGCCGGATCGACATCTGCCCACGGGTCGACCGGATCACCCTGCGACATTGACATCTCCTGACGGACCAGCGACAAGGTACGGGTCGTCCGGAATCCGGACGCGGCGCACCGGGGCCGGGCCACGGTGCCCGGCGCAAGCAACGCGCCAGCGGAAAATCCTGCCAATCCCTGCAGGCCGTTGACCAGTCGCGACCGGCGAATCTAGGCAGTCGCCACGTCTGACCGTGGACCTTGACCCGCGCGTCGCGCTCGTCGCGTACGGCAGACGTTGGCGTCGCTGCGTTGGGCGATCCGCACCGTCTGCGGCCTGTTGATCGGCGCGATGGCGCTGCCGGTCGGCTTGCAGACGACCCCGGTGCTGAGCTTGATGGTGCCGTAGCGGCGCGGTCCCGGACGCCGGGCCAAGGGCGCGATCACCCCTGGCCGATGCCGGCGTCGGGGGGCAGCCGGAGCACCGGCCGGCCGAGCATCGGCAGCAGGCTGGCCAGCATCCCGACGGCGCACACCCACAGTGCGGTCCGTTCCCCGATCGCCTGGACCAGGAAGCCGCCGAACAACCCGCCGACCGGCATCATGCCCCACATCAGGAACCGCATGGCGGAGTTCATCCGCCCGTGCAGTTCCGGCGGGCAGATGGCCTGACGGTAGGTGATCTGGGCGACGTTCTGGATGGCGCTGCCGCCGATGTAGGCGGCGTAGCCGATCGGGTAGAGCACCACCAGCCAGCCCTGACCCACCAGCGGCATGAGCAGCAGCAGCGGAAACGTCACGGCGAACGGCAACCACAGCGTACGGGCGATCCCGAACGTCGCGACGAAACGGTTGGCGAACACGCTGCCGACCACCCCGCCGACCGCGACGGCCCCGGTCACCAGGCCGTACGCGGCCGGCGACAGGCCGAGGGTGTTCACCAGCAGCAGCGGCTGGACGGTGAGCAGCGCGTACTCGAACAGCAGGGCGATCATGCCGTGCAGCACGACCAGCCGGAGAATCGGCTGGCCGGCGACGTACCGCACTCCGATGGTGAGCTCCCGGCCCAGCCGTGGCCGTCCACCGGGCCGGTGGACCTGCGGTTCAGGTGGCCGGATCCGGCCGAGCAGCCAGGCGGAGGCCAGGTGGCAGACCGCGTTGAAGGCCAGCGCGCCCGAGGCGGTGATGATCTGGACCAGCGCCCCGCCCAGGGGCGGTCCGGCCAGCTGACTGCCGTTGCCGGCCACCTCCAGCTTGCTGAAGCCGGCCAGTAGGCGGTCCTTGCCCACCAGGTACGTGACGTAGCCCTGCTGCGCCACGTCGAAGAAGACGTTGCCGACCCCGATGACCAGGGCGACCACGTACAGCTGCCCCAGGCTCAGCGCCCCGAACGCCGCTGTCACCGGCACCGACAGCAGCACCAGCGCGCGGACCAGGTCGGCGGCCACCAGCACCGACCGCTGCCGTAGCCGGTCCACCCAGACCCCGGCCGGCAGCGCGACGACGAGGAAGGCGAGCGTGCTCGCCGCCACCAGGAGCCCCACCTGCTGGGCCGAGGCATCCAGCACGAGTACCGCGAGCAGCGGCAGGGCGACGAGTGCGACGTGGCCGCCGGTTCGGCTGACCACATCGGAGGCGAGCAGTAGACCGAAACCGCGATGGGAGCGCAGCGGGTCGCCGGCTGGCCGTACCCGCTCGGAAACGTCCACTGTCGTCAAGGAACCAACCTCCGGGGTGTCATCGACCGGACCGGACCCGCTGTTGCCGTGGCGGCGTGCGCCAACCGTCGCACGATCTCGGTGAGGATAGCGGGGGTGGTGGCGAAGTTGAGTCTGAGGAAACCCGTGCCCGACGGGCCGAACTCGGCACCGTCCATCACGCTCACCCGCGCGCGGTCGGCGAGGTCTGCAGCCGGCGGGTAGTCGCGCAGGTCGAGCCAGCCCAGGTAGGTGCCTTCGGGCGGGGTGTAACGGGCCATTGGCAGGTGTACGCCGATCAGTTCGGCCAGCAGATGCCGGTTGCGGTCGAGTCGGCCGAGCACGGTGTCGAGCCACGGCCCACCGGCCCGGTACGCGGCGGCGGCGGCCAGCACACCCAGGGTGGCGGTGCCGTCGGTGTGCAGCCGTCCGAGCTCACCCCACCGCTTGCGGTCGGCGTCGTTGCTGGTCAGCAGCTGGGCGCACTTCAGACCCGCCACGTTCCACGCCTTCGACGTCGACGTGGCTGTCACCGTGTGTCCGGCCGCCGCTTCACAACAGGTGGCGTACGGGACATGCCGGTGCCCGGGATAGACGAGCGGTGCGTGGACCTCGTCGCTGAACACCCGGCCACCGTGCCGTTCGACGACCTCCGCGACGGCCAACAGTTCGCCGGGCTCCAGGACCGCGCCGAGGGGGTTGTTGGGGTTGCAGAGGACGAGCAGATTTCCGCCCGCCGCGAAGGCACGATCGAGAGCGTCCAGGTCGTAGCCGTAGCGGCCGCCCGACTCCACCATCTCGACCTGGATGACGCGTCGACCGAGCAGCCGGGGTACGGCCAGGAACGGCGGGTACGCGGGCACCGGCACGATGACGGCCGAGCCGGGCCGGGAGAAGCAGTCGATGGCGACGTGCAGGGCACGGATGACGTCCGGCAACGGCCGCACATCCGCCGGCGAGAGGTCCCATCCGTACCTGTCATGTTGCCAGGCGGCGCACGCCTCAGCCAGCTGTGCCGTCAGCTGCGGCGTGAGGTAGCCGACCTGACCGCGGTCCACCGCGTCGTGCAACGCGTCCGCAACGTCGGGTGCCGTACCGAAGTCCATCTCGGCCACACACGCCGCCAGTCTTCCCGGGCCGGCGGTGGCCCACTTCAGCCCACCGCGCTCGCGCAACGAGTCGACGGTGACGACGTCGGAACCTGTCCACACCTGCGTCGTCACCTACTCCGTCAACACGTGTTTGCCGGCGGCGATGCTCGCCTCCCAGTTTTGTCCGTCGAATTCCACGAACTCGATGTTCTCGGCGGGGGAGAGGTCGAGGCACCGCGCGTTGACGCTGAAGTAGCCGGTGGGGTGCGATCGGGGGCGGTAGAACGGCAGCACGCCGCAGACCGCGCAGAAGGTGTGGTCCGCGATGCGGTTGCCGAACCGGTACGGCTTGAGGAACTCCTGTCCCTGGTGCAGCTTGAACCGCTCCTCCGGGGTCATCAGTTCCTGGTGGCCGTGCCGGTGGCAGATTCCGCAGTTGCACAGGGTGATGGTCAGGTTTCGACTGGCCGCTGCGGAAAATACCACCCCGCCGCAGTGGCAGCTGCCCTCGTACCACACGCGTTCGATGGTCTCGGTCGTTTCCGGCACCGCTTCGGTCATGGCGTCACTCCGATCAGTTGGCGGTTGCGAGCGCGGGGAGGTCGGCGGGCAGGCCGAACGACATGGGCAGCGTGCGGTGCGGGGCGACCGAGTCGTACCGGAACGAGACGTGCCCCTTCTCGGTGGGTTTCCTGGTGAAGAAGATGAGCATGTCCCGGATCGCCGGCTCGGTGTCGTCGATCGGGTAGACCGGCGAGACGCTGTGCTTGTACTCGTGATCGACGACCATCAGGGTGTCCAGGAAGTCGCCGTGGCGCGCCCGGCCCTTGATCAACGCGGGGTCCGTCTCGTGCCAGCGGCGGCCGTTGACCTCCCGCATATCGTGCAGGAAGGTCTCCGCGCTGTCGGCGGTCATGTTCCGTGCGGAGAGGAACGTGGTCATGGTGTGATCCACCCCGTCGGAGTGCACACCCTCCAGCGCGGGCTCACCCAGCAGACCGGTGGTCGTGACGGTCCGCAGGTTGAACAGGGTGCAGATCCACTCGGCGCGGCCGTAGTCCAGCCGGGGCCGCTGTGCCACGTCGACCCCGTGCACGACCAGGAACTTGAAGACCAGCATCGCCTGCAGCGCGGTGTTCAGTTGCAGGTCGTCCTGCACCTCGTCGAACGTTCGCAGCGTCTCCGAGTCGTGCCGGACGAAGTCCTCCTCGCGGGAGAGAACGAAGGGCTGCGCCTCCAGCCGGTAACCGCGCCGGGTCTGCGGGTCGAGGCAGATGCGCCCGTTCCTGCTCTTACGGAAAGGCAGGGTCGGGTCCGACTCCAGTTGGTCGCTGATCACCTTCAGACGCTCGAAGTCCTCGTCTGTCGCGCCGAGCGATTGCAGCATCGAGACCATTCTTGCCCCGTCGACGAAAGCCCATCGGGCGCGGATGTACTCGGATCTGACATCCATGACGTCGGACACGGCGGAGTCGTATTTCACAGCCTTCTCCACTCCCTGAAATGACTTTGACAGCAAGCGCTCTGAGATCCACATCATGGTGCGGGCGGTAGGCCTCCGCTTCTTCTGAATTGCCCTAACAGAGGGTGATGGGTTACCGGCGGTAGTCGGGTAATGAGAGCAACGTGGGAGAAGACAACTGCCCCGGGGCGGGGAACCGTGTACACGGCCGAGCGTGCTCGTCAGCCGCGCCTCTTACCGTTTCGAGATTCGACACCAACGTGGTAAGTGCCCTGCTCGGGGACACCACGACAAACCGGGAGGACGACCGTTGCCAAAGTTGATGTTCGCCAATTCGACCAGCCGTGTGATGGCAGCTCGGCCGGATGACGTCCCGGACGACGCGAAGGACTCCTACCGTTTTCTCGCCAACCGGATGCTGTGGTCGATGGACGAGGGCGACGTAGCTGTTCTTCCTGGCAAGGTCAGTGACGCGTGGCTGGCGTACGTCGCCGATCTGCTCGGCCTCGCGTCGCCCCCCACCGTGCTCTCCCTTGGTGACTACCCCGGCGGCGGTTGGTACCCCGGCGAGCGGCCCGAACTCGCCGAGGCCCTGCGTGGGTTTATGGCCGCGCGCGACGGCGGCGCGAACCCATGGCGTCTGGAGTGCTACATCCACGACCGGGACATCGCCTCCTGGGAGCGTCTGCTCGGTGTCGGCGCGGAAGAGTCCGTGCGCTTCGCGCAAGGGACTGCTGAACTGGTCAACTCCAAGTCGGTCTTCCGCTCGATGGCGACGGCCTGCGGGATCCCGGTCGCGGAGGGGCGAGTGGTGGACCGCGGACCGGAGCTGATCGACGGCGTGTCCGAACTGCTCACCCGGACCGGGGCCGTCATCGTCAAGCAGGACGTGAACGCCGGCGGAGACGGCAACATCCTGCTGACCACGGTCGAGGGAGGCAAGGAAGCCGGCGCCCACTACGTGGTCCACCTGGCCGCGACCGACCCCGCGACGGTCGCGTCGGCGCTCGAACCGTTCGGCCTGGCGGCCCTGCCCGACCTGCCGGCCGGCGCCAGCCCGGCGCACAACATCATCGAGGTCTACCACGAGTCGGTCCGCGAACTGTCCGCTGACATGACCGTGCCACGCGTCGGCGCGCCGACCCTGATGAGCTACAGCGACCTACGCATGGCCGAGACCTGGAAGGGCAGCGTCTACCCGCCGCAGAACCTCACTCCCAGACTTCACGCGCATCTCGGCGCATACATGCAGCAGGTCGCGATCGTCGCCCAGCAACTCGGCTACTACGGGCCGATGAACATCGACGCGATCGTCACCAGATCCGGCGAGCTGCTGTTCAACGAGTTCAACGGGCGGGTCGGCGGCACCACCGGCATCGACATGATCGGACGACGGCTGCTCGGTCAGGACTACCTCGACCATCACGTCTTCGCCTCGCGGATCGACGTGCCCGCGCCCGGCTGCGACATCCTGGTGAAGGCCCTGGACGAGCAGGGACTGCTGTTCACCCGGGGATCGGACCACGGCGTGGTCATCTACAACGACACCACCGAGGAGACAGGCACGATCGAGTACGTGGTCGTCGGCCGTAGCTGGGCGGGGACGTCCCGCACCGAGGAGCAGCTGACCACCATGCTGAGCAGGCTCTGAGCGATTCTGCGCAAGCTCTGCGCGGCTCCGATCGGCTCCGAGCAGATGTCCGGCAGGGCGGTCCGGCTGCGGGTTCGTTCCGCGCCGTGGTTATGCCGTCGACACTATGTGGACGACGCCGGGCGCGGCCGGGGCGTGAGTCCGTCGTGCAGGACGGCGAGGATCCGTTGCTGGCCTTGCTGATCGGGGCCGACCTGCTCCAGCGCCCGCGAGGTGCCGATCATCAGCCCGATCAACTCGGCTGTGGCGATGTCCGGGCGTACGGCTCCGGACTGCTGCGCCCTGATCAGCAGGTCCCCCATCGCGTCGCGCAGGTCCGCGCCGGCTGAGGCGATCGCCGCCCGTACGGCGGCCATCGCCTCGTCGTCGGAGTCGACGGCGTCGGTGAAGGCGTGCTTGACCGTCGACTGTTTGACGGCCTCGGTGAAGAACGCGAAGAAGCCGGCGCCGACGTCGCCGGCGGCGGCCATCTCCCGCGCGTACGCGGTGATCTCCCGTAGCCGGGACAGGAACACCGCCTCGATGAGAGCGGCCTTCGTGGGGAAGTGACGGAAGACGGTGCCGATCGCCACGCCGGCGAGCTCGGCGAGCTCCTCGGTCGAGGCGGACGGACCGGCCGCCGCGAAGACCTGTTCGGCGGCGGCGAGGATCCGGGCGGCCGTTACTGCCTGGATCTGTCCGATCAGGGCGGTCCGGCCGGGCCGGACTCGTACGCGCAGCCGCTGGCCGGGTGTGCGGCCCGCGCGATCACCTCGTCCAGGCGGGAGCGGGCTGCCGTCAGCTCGGCGATCCGCGCATCGATCCGGTCGCGTTCGGCGGCCAGCCGGGCGCGTGACTCGGGCGTGTTGACCTTGGCGTCCACACAGGGCATCAGGTCGGCGATGGTCCGGCTGGACAGGTTCGCCGCGTACAGCCGCTGGATCAGCCGGACCCGCTCGACGGCCGACTCCGGGTAGCGGCGCTGACCGGCCGTGCTGCGCTGCGCGACCAGCAGACCCTGCTCCTCGTAGTAGCGCAGCGCCCGGGTGCTCACCCCGGCGCGGGCGGCCAGCTCACCGATCCGCACAGTGACCCCTGTCACAATCATTTGCCTTTGACGTCAACGTCAAGTTCTAGCGTAGCCGGCATGCAGATTTCCGGAGCAACCGCCCTGGTCACCGGGGCCAATCGTGGTATCGGCCGGCACTTCGCCGCCCAGCTGGTCGAGCGCGGTGCCGCCACGGTGTACGCCACCGCCCGCCGCCCCGAGTCCGTCGACCTGCCCGGCGTACGGGTCCTGCCGCTGGATATCACCGACCCGGACTCGGTCGCCGCCGCCGCGGCGGCCACCGGTGACGTCACCTTGCTGGTCAACAACGCCGGGGTCACCACCGGCGCGGACCTGGTCGGCGGTGATCTCGAGTTGATCCGCCGGGAGATGGACACCCACTTCTGGGGAACGTTGCACATGATCCGGGCCTTCGCGCCACAGCTGGCCGGCGGCGCGATCCTCAACGTTCTGTCGGCGCTGTCCTGGAGCGCCTACCCGGGTGCCGGCGGCTACGCAGCGGCGAAGGCCGCCGAGTGGAACCTCACCAACGCCGTACGGCTGGAGCTGGCCGCCCAGCACACCCAGGTCACCGGTCTGCTGATGGGTGCCGTCGACACCGACATGATGGCCTCCTACGACGTACAGAAAAGCGACCCGGCGGTGATCGTCAAGGCCGCCCTGGACGGTCTCGAAGCGGGTGAGTGGGAGGTGCTCGCCGACGAGACGGCCCGCGCGGTCAAGGCATCCCTTGCCGCAGCCGCCCCGGGCGGTCAGGAACCCTGACCAGAGCGTACGGCGGTGAACAGCAGCGGCGTGCCGACGCCGAGCCGGGCCACGGCGTCGGCGACCGCCTCGGCCAGCCACCCGATCGCGTCGCAGGACCACTCGACCAGCTCACCGCGAAGCACCACACCGTGCAGTGGTGGGCCGTTCCAGAAGCTGTCGTCGAACAGTGGAGCCGGGGTGGTGTCGGCGGCCGCCAGGTCGTGCGACCGGTATCCGAACACATCCGGACCCAGGTCGGCGAGCAGCTCGGTGAGCTGGACCGCCACGTCGGGTAGCGACGGCTCCCGGCCGCTGTTGACGGTGATCTCGACCGGCGTCCGGTCCGCCGGACCGTGGCCGGTGAACCACGGGCTCGTCCGAGTCGCCGGCACCGGCGCGTACGGCGGGCGGGACGCCGGGTCGAGCCCGTGCACCGGTAGCAGCAGTTGTACCGCAGACAGGTCGAGCGGACCCTGCCGTGCCGTCACCTCTGCGGCGCAGTGCAGGAACGGCTGCACCGGCAGTGGCCGGTCGCCCGCCACCGCGCTGGCGTCGACCTGGAACCAGGACAGCAGGTCGGCGTCGGGTGCGGCGGCTGGATGCTGCCACCCGGCGTCGTTCGTCGCCCACAGGCCACCCGACCGGAGCATGCCGTTGTCGCGATCGCCGCCAGCCGAGGAATCGTCGAGCCAGCCCATGGCGAGTGACCGGTGGTAGAAGAGCGAATAGGCGTCCAGCTCCCCGTCGGTTCCGTGTGGAACATCGTCTGCGGGTCCGGTGAGGAGGCTGCCGTAGAGAGCGGCGAACATGGTGCCGGCGACCCGTCGGGTCGCCGGCACCACGCCGGGCCGCGCATTGATGCTGCGTTCCGGCATCTGTTTCCTGTGCCTTTCCAGCTGCCGCGCAGCTGCGAGTTTCCTGTCTGCGAAAGGGTCAGTATACGCGACAGGCGACGTCGTTCTGGCGATACGGCCACTCGCCGGTGTCGATTTCGCCGATCACGTCGACGTCGACGTGATTGCGCCACGACGTCATCTGGGTGTCGTCACAGTCGTGACGCGCGACGGTGCGGTCGCCGCTTCCGGTGTAGGGCCGTAGTTCCCTGGTCGACGAGCAGGCCTTCTGTCGCCAGGTGTTGTCCGTGTACCACTCGTAGAGGCAGTTGAACACGTTCGCACGGTTGTTGCTGCAGTTCCCCTGCCGCCACCAGCCGTGGCCCGACACCGCCACCCCGGTGCCGGACCGGTGGGGGTTGTCCCGGCCGCTCTCTGGTGTGCAGCCGATCAGGGTCGCGTCTGCGGCCGTGCCGGTGGTCGTGGCCATCGGGATCACCCGGCCGGCGCGGTCCAGATAGATTGCGGTGCCTGCGGAACCCGATGGCGCGATTCCCGGCACCGCGACCGCAGTGTCCGTTGGCTCAGCCATCGCCTGTGCGGGCGTGGCAACGCCGACGAGGGCGAGGGTGGTTGCGGCCAGGGCGCTGAGCACCCGTGTTGCTTGTTTCATTGATCCTCCCCGTGCTGGAACAATTGAGGACGCGCGACTGAGATAGCGCGATCTGCAGCCACGCGGGAATTGTTGGCCGGCGAGTGGGGGGTTGATCAATTCGCCCCGTACGACGACCAACAGCCACGACGCTAATCGATTGATTTGCAAGGTGCAACCCGGCACCGACGTGAATTAAACTGATCATGAAACAGGGTGCGAGGATCGGCGCCGGGCTGCGGAGTTACCTGGCTCGGTGTCAGAGGGGCACGGCCGGGGTGACGGTCGACGGGGTGAAGGTGTACGGGCGGCCGCAGTAGTCCGGGATCGGGGTGATGTCGAGCAGTGACACCCGGCAGACCTGGATGACGACGCGGTCGATCCCTCGGACGGCGGCGTTCGCACCGAGGACGAACTCGATCTCGACGACGCCGTTGTTCACCCGGCGGGCGGTCTCGTCGACGACCCGCTCGCCGGCGTACGCGGTATAGCTGGCGATGGCGTAACGGCTGTCGTCGCGGCAGACGGCTCCCGGGTCGTTCGGGAACGGACGGTCGGCGAGCACCCCGGTCACCCGTACCGCGCTGGTCGGCGGGGCGGAGCGCCACTCCAGGTGACCCTGGGTGTAGCCGTAGGTGCAGTTGTCCCCGGACGGGACGGAGAACCGCTGCAGGATCGACGGGCTGGCGGTGGCTCCGCTGGCCGCGAGGGCAGCGGCGGCGATCGCGGCGGCGAGGACGGTCGCCGCACGCAGGACTGCGCGCTTCATCTGCTTCCTTTCTGCTGTTTCGGATGCTTCGTGGACGGTCATCGGCACCTGGTGCGGGTGCGACGACGAATACATCAAAGATTACCGATGTAACGCTGTGAAGTCATCTGCTGGCCGGTGGGCTTTGTGCGTGAAGGAGTCGCCTGCTGGGTACCGGCTCGGGCAGTGGCATCGACCCGACGAGTCCACCCCCGAAGGAGACATGGCATGAGCCAGGTCACCGAGGCCGCGCCGCAGCGGTCGACCGGCGTACCCGAACCACCGACCGGCTGGCGCCGCTTCCGCTACATCGGCCCCGGCGTGCTGTGGGCGCTCGCCGCCCTCGCCACCGGCGAACTGCTGTTCACCCCCCGGGTCGGAGCACAGTACGGCTACAGTCTGATGTGGGCACTGGTCGCCGTACTCGTCCTCAAGCTCTTCGTCACCCGGGAGATCGGCCGCTACAGCGTCGTCACCGGCCGCCGGCTGCTCACCGGCCTGGCCGACCTGCCGGGGCCGCGTGGCTGGGCCATCTGGGCGATCCTGGTGCCGCAACTGGTGGTCGGGATCGCCGCGATCGCCGGGATCGCCAGCGCCGCCGGCAGCGCGGTCGCGCTCGCCGTACCCGGTCCGATCCAGGTCTGGACCGGCGCGGTCATCGCGGCCGCCGCCGGGCTGGTGCTGGTCGGTCACTACACCGGCGTCGAATGGGTGTCCCGGGTCCTCGGCATCGCGCTCGCCCTCGGCGCGGTCGTCGCCGCGATCCAGGTCGGGCCGGACCTGACCGAGGCCGCAGCCGGTTTCGTCCCGGTGCCGCCGGACGACCTGCAGGTAGCCGAGATCCTGCCCTGGCTCGGCTTCCTGTCCAACGGCGCGGCCGGACTGATGTGGTACTCGTACTGGATCACCGCCAAGGGCATCGGCCACGCCGGGGTGGCGGCGGCCGACCGCCGCGACCCACGGGACCTCGACAGCCACCAGATCGACCGGGTACGCGGCTGGCTGCGGACGATGACCCTCGACTCGACGTTCGCGGTGGTAGGCGTCGCGCTGATCACCGTCGCGTTCATGGTCCTCGGCGCCGAGCTGCTGCGGCCGGAGGGCATCGTGCCCGCCGAAGCCGACGTCGCCCGCGACCTGACCCGCCTGTTCAGCGAGGTGTTCGGCAGCGTCGGCTTCTGGCTGATGGTCGTCGGACTGGTCTCGGCGTTCTGGACCGCCACCCTCACCAACATCGACGGGTGGCAGCGGCTCTACACCGACGGCGTACGGCGTGTGCTGCCGGAACGGCTCGCCGAGCACAGCCTCGCCCGCCCGGCGGTGATCAGCCGGACCGCCGTCGTGGTGTGGCTGGCGACCCTGCCGTACGCCGTGTTCCTGATCTTCGGCAATCCGGTCGCCCTGCTGACCCTCGCCGGGTCGATCGAGGCCGTGCACATCCCGCTGGTCGCCGGACTCGTGCTGTGGCTCAACCGGCGGACCATGCCACGCGCGTTGCGCGCCGGGTGGGCCGCGACCGCACTGGTGGTCGCCGCCGTGGTCTTCTTCACCTGGTTCGCGCTCTACTACCTGTGGCAGCAGTTCGCCGGCTGACCGGAAGCGGCCGGCCGAAGAGGGCAGGCCGGTTGCGGTCGGTGGCCAGATCCGCCACCATGGTGGACATGATCACTTCCTACCGGAAGGGCGGAACCGCCCTCGCGCGGTGACCGCGCCCACGCGGCGTGACGCCGCCCGCTCCACTTCCCCAGCACCATCTTCCGATCGGGCCGTCGCCTACTGGCGGCTGGCCGAACCCGTCCGGCGCGAATGGCTCGACCACGGGCTCGACACCGCGCCCGCCGACCGGGTAACCATAGAGGACATCCTGTCCCGCATCTATGCCCGGCACTGCCGTAGTCGACCCCGGTTCCGTTGGGTCGACTCACCCCGTCAGGCGCTGCCGCTGCTGACCGGCCTGCCCACCCACGACCTGCTCCAGCAGTGGATCAGAGGTCGACAGCCAGCCGGGAAACCCCCACTGGCCAGCGACATCGCCGCCGGGCTGTCCCGGCTGCGCAGCGCCCTGGACGCGAGCGCCGACCATCCCGACCTGACCCCAGCACAGGCCGGCCGGAAGAAGGCCGCCCGAAACAAGGACGCCGGCAAGAAACAGGACGGTGCCGGACCGAAATGGCCGGTGCTGCCGCCGACCGAGGCGCTCGCGGCCGGTGTACCGCTGCGGGTCGTCCTACAGCAAGGGGTCCGCGACGCGCTGCGGACCAGCCTCGTCGACGGTTTCTCCCTACCGGTCCGCGCGGCACTCGCGACCGTCGGGCGGCAGCCGGTGCCGACCGCCTGGTACGGCCAGCAGGACGCGCACTGGGTGGCGTACTACGACGTGCTGCGCCGGCTCGGGCTGGCCCGGTACCGGCGGGCCGACGAGACGCAGCTCGAGGAGTGGGCGGCGTTGGCCCGGTCCGCCGGCTGGTGGTGGCCGGGGGAGCGGACCTGCGTACTGGTCGAGCGCCCGGCGGTGATCCGGACCGGGCCGGTGCCGGGCGCCCGGCACGGCGAGCAGCGCCCGGCATCGGGGGTAGCCGGTCCGATCGGGTACCGGGACGGCTGGCGACCACTCGGGTAGCCGTCCGGCGGCTGAGTCTGCCGGGCAGATGGTGGAAAGACGCCTCCTCGCTAATGTGGTGCGGACGTAGGCGATCATGATCTGCCCGGCGGCTCCCGGCCACCGAGGCTCGGAGGGCGGTGGCTGTCCTGATGCATTCGCACCAGCATGAACCCGGTGGCCGTACGCCGGGTGCGTCCCTGGTCAGCGGTGCACCCGGCCTGCGCCCGTCATCGAATCCCGCACACCGCCTGCAGCGCCGGTACGGCAACCGACAGACCAGGGCGATCATCCAGGCGAAGCTTGCGGTGGGCTCCACCACCGACCCGCTCGAGCGGGAAGCGGACCGGATCTCGCGGCTGGCGACCGGCGGGTCGGTGCAGCGGGCACCCGAGGCGGTCGGGCGGGTGCCTGCGACGGCGGTGGGTGAGTCGGCGGGCGTGGCGGTGGAGCAGGGCGTGGCCCGGGCCCGGGGCGGCGGACGACCGGTCCCGACCGGGGTACGTCAGCGGATGGAGCGGGTGTCCGGCGCGGACCTGCGCGGGGTGCGGGTCCACGTGGGTGCCGAGTCCGACCGGATGAACCATGCCCTGGGTGCCCGGGCGTTCACCGTCGGAGCCGACGTGTTCGTCCGGCGCAGCGACTACCGACCGGGCACCACCGGCGGCGACGCGCTGCTCGGGCACGAGTTGACCCACACCATCCAGCAGGGTGCAGTCGGCGATCACGCCGGTGATCACGCCAACGCCGGTGATCACGCTCACGCTCACGCTCACCGTGCCGTGCAGCGGAAGGATGCCGACGACGAGGCCAAACCCGACGCCCCGCCGGAGGCGCAACGGATCCTCGACGCCGCGGCCGGGCCGGGTGTCCTGGTGCGGACCGTGGACATCAACAATCTGGCCGCGGTGTTCGGGGTGCTGGACCACAGCGCCGACCCCCGAGGTGCCCCGCCGGCGCAAGGGCTGTCGAAGATGGAGCAGCTGAAGGCGAAGTTCAACAAGAAGCAGGACACGACGAAACCGCCGCCCGACCCGCGTATCCCGGCGCAGAGCTGGTCGCTGATCCAGAACGACTTCAAGTTGACCTTGTTCAACGGTCGGGTGATGGCGCTGCTCGCCATCCCTGACGCGTTCAGGTTGGACGCCCGGCCGGGCGGTGAGGACATGAGCCGGATGTTCCACTTCAGCCCGAAGGACGATTCGACCAACTACCAGTACGACCCGGCGAACATCCCCACCCACGAGCGCGCCCTACACCAGCTGGGCAAGCTGCACGACACCGTGCTGGACGCCCAGAACGACGCGCTCGAGACACAGGACCTGGACGCCTACACCCCGGACAACAACGAGGTCAAGGCGTTCGGCGTGGCACCGGACGGCATCGCCGGATTCCTGTTCAACCCCGGGCCCGAGATCCACAGACAGTGGTTCACGGTCGGCTTCCAGCAGAACTTCACCGATGCAGCCGACGAACTCCGGCGGCGGACGGGGTTCACCGGCAAGTACCCGGTCTTCATCCGCGACGCCGAATACAAGCTGGAGTACTTCACGATGGTCTGAACCCTGGTCTGGAACCGCTCAGCGGCCGACCGGCCGGTGGGTCAGCAGTGGAACTCGCCGGCGTCGTAGACGGTCCGCAGCACCTCCGTCGGCGCCACCAGGATCTTGCCCACCGCGTCCTGAGACACGGTGAAGCCGATCGCCAGCGTGCCGCTGCTGACCAGATAGTTCTCGGAGTACGGGTTGTTCTCGGCGGTGTGCCGGGTGAGCTGCTCGCCGTACGCCTCGCGCAGCTCGGCCCTGGTGCTGCCCACCGTCACACCCTCGGCGGTCGACAGCGACGAGCCCTCGACGACGATCATCGCGGCTATGCCGTCCTCGGCGGTGTGGACGACCACCCCGGCGAACTCGTCGTTGCCGACCAGTCGGTCGGAGCAGAAGTCACCCGGTTCGGTGCCGAGGGCACCGGTCGCGGTCAACTCGGCGACGCTGCCGCTGAGCCGCAACGGGCCGATCCCGCGTGTCGTGATCAGCAACTCGTCGTCGGTCCCGGACCCGGCCGGACCAGCCGACGCGGTCGGCCCGGCGGTCGTCGCCGCAGCCGGCCCGGCGGTCGTCGGCTCCGACGGCGACCGGCCCACCGCCCACATCGTGACGGCGACCGTGACGATCACCACGATCAGCAGGACGATCAGCGCCAGTACGGTGACCCGCAGGCGGCCGCCGCGGGTACGCGCCGGCTGCTCGTGCGAGTCGCCGAGCGGCTTGGGGCCGGCTCCGGCAGGTGGCGGGCTGCTCATCCGGCCGTGTACCTCCCGTCGCGCCACACCAGCGACCGCTCCTGCGATCCGGTGACGACGACGAGTCGGTCACCGTCCTGCGTCACCTGCCCGGCGGCCAGGCCGGTCTCCGAGTGCAGCACCTCGATGCCGCCCGGCCCGGTCGGCCCGAGCACGTCGAAGTCCAGGAACCCGCCGCTGCCGCACCGCCGGCCGAAGATCAGATCCTGCTCGTCGGGCCCCCGTACCGAGACCGGGGTCAGCACGATCTCGCAGTCCGTCGTATCCAGTGACGTCGCGAAGACCTGCAACCAGTCGCCCGGCGCGCACCCGTACACCCGTAGCTCGGTCTGCCGGAGCTGCCCCGGACCGACGTCCGCGGGCGACACCGCCGCTGCGACGTGCGTCCCGCCGTCGGGCAGTGGGTCGAACGTCACCGACGGGTCGGCCACGGTGCCGGCGTCGACCGGGACTGCCTGGTCCGCCGGCGGGCATTCCACCGACGGCGGTACTCTCGTCGGCTGCCCGTCCGCTGGCGGTGCCTCGGCACCGCCGGGACTCGCACACGCCGCGCCGCCGACCAGCAACGCGGCGACGACCGCGCCGGTCAGCAGCCAACGACGGGCTGATCCGGGACCTTGTGCCATGACTCCTGTTGTCCAACCGTCGCGACGCCAATGCCCGGCCACGCTACCCGGCTGCCAGGCCGGCAGGGATCGGCTGGTCAGCGGTTGGCAACGACCATGTCGGGGAGCCTCGCATCGGGCGGTGGCGGCCCGGCACCGCCGTCCGTACAGACGCAACCGCCCCCGGGGCGATCGTCACCCATTCGCCCAGGTGCTGCCATGCGGCGGCGACCGCCTCCGATACGTCCTGCACGGTCTCCGGCCGGGGCGGCGCGCCGTTGTGTGAGCTCGGGGCCTGGGACAGCCCCCAGAACAGGTCGGACTGGCCGTTCGCCTCCATCGCCTGGCGCAGCCGGCCGAGGTGGCCGTAGTCGGCCGGGGTGGCCGCCCCGTCGAGGGTAACGACGGTGGCGATGCCCCGGGTGCGGTGGGCGATCCGTCTGGCACGTTCCGTCCAGTGCGGATCGGTGTGTTCGGCCGGCGCGGCGCAGACGATGAACGGGATGCGCCGTTCGGTGCGGCGCAGCAATTCGATGAGGCCGGGGATCTCAGCGGTGGTGATCGTCGCGACATCCGAGACCATGTCGGTGACCCCCAGCGACGGCCGGTTGGACAGGGCCAGCAGGTCGTGGACGACGCGGGGCGGGCCGACGGTAACCGGCTGGGACGGTTCGTCCGTTTCCATGCCGAGATCCATCCAGACGTGGACCGCGCTGCCGGTGGCGAGAGCGCGCAGGGTCACCGACCAGATGGCCGATCCCCGGCTGACCCGGGACTGAGCCTCGATCCCGTACATGTCGTCGCTGTCGAGGACGCGCAGGTGTAGCACCTTGTCACCGACGACGGTCTCACCGAGGCCGATTGGTGTCGCATCAGGATCGTCCAGTGCCCACCGGCTGAAACTCTCGTGTGCCAGCTCCACGACGGCCCGCTGGTCGGATTCCTCGGTGCAGTCCTTCCAAACGGCTCGGTAGAGGAGGCTCATCTGCTGCTCCCGAGTCACTCGGCGACGACACGTGGGCTGCGGACGAGCTCATCGCGTATCGCAGAGAGTACCGAGCTGATGCACGTACCGGCATCGACTGGACTTCCATGCCTGACCGACCCCGGCGTACGCCGCTACGGCGCCGAAGCGCCCACGTTGCCCCGACCCGATCCGGTGCCGACTAGCGGTAGAACGGGTAGCCCGGGTACACGTACCCGACGCCCCAGAACGGGGGGTAACCGTAGTAGCCGTACAGCTCCTCGTAGTACTTGTCCTGTGACACGAGCTCCGGATCGTAGGGCGGGGCACCGGCCACCCGCTCACTCGACTCGTTGATGTGCACGACGCCGTCGGTGATCCGGACGATCGCGTCGACCGGGACGAACGACGGGGTGGCACCGAAACCGAGGACGCCGCCGTGCTCGACCCGCAGCAGCCGGACCTTGTGTTCTGCCTCGTCGATCAGCAGGTCGTCGACCTTGCCGATGTCGTTGCCGGCCGCGTCGCACACCTTCCGGCCGCGAATGTCCTCGGCCGGATCGGCGACCATTTCGTGGGCGTCGCTCATCCTGACCAGCTTCGCCAACCCCTCGGTCATGGTGCCCCTTCCCTCGCCGGTTGCCTCACCCTTTCCGGGTTACCACTTCCGCCGGCCGGCAAACCCGCCGGCCGGCGGTCACAGCAGCAGGGCGCTCGGATCGGCGTCCATGGTGTGCAGGAGATGGGCGGCCTCGTGTGCGCCGGGGCAGGAAGCGGCGGAGAACGCCCGGGCCAGCGCGATCATCTCGGCAGCGGGTAGCAGGGTGCCCTCCCGGTTGCGCAGCGGCAGCCGGACGGTGCCGTCCGGGCCGCTGACGGTGAGCACCGGAGTACCGGGGGCGCCGCCGCTGTTCGATCTCCTGCCGCTGTTCGGGTCCGTGCCGTTGTCCGGGTCCGCATCAGTGGTCGCGGGGGAGCTGGGCGAGATCGTCACGCTCTCGGCCGTACGCAGGTCGACGGTGCGGGTGGCGAGTCCGCGTACGGTGAGCTGGGTGCCGGACAGCCACGCCCCGGTCCGGGCGACCCGGGCGATCGGCAGGCCGATACCGGCCGACGCAGCGAGGGCGAGCCCGGTGCCGAGCAACATCGGCAGGGTCGGCTCGTCTCCGCCGGCCGAGACCACCAGTCCGAGCAGGCTGCCGAGGCAGCACCCGGCGGTGACCAGTCCGACGCCCAGTACCGACAGCACCGCGAGCCGGGTCGGCCGGCTGGTTGGGTATCCGATGGACAGTTCGAGTCTGCCGTGCCCGTGATCCATGGCGGAGATCGTGCCACTGTCGATCAAGGTCGGCGACGGCGGTGCTGGCGACCGGTCGCGACGGCGGTGGCCGACAGGACGGTGATGGGGAGGGAGCCCGCCGGCCACCGGGATCACCCGCGCGAGGCGTGGGCGTACCAGCGTATCCGACATCCGCCAGTGTCGGGATCGGCCGGTGCGTGCACCGTCCTCGTTGGTCGGCGTGGTGGAGGTGGCCGATCGGGGCGCCGCCACCGGAATCCGGACGACATCCGGAGCGTCTACGAAGGCGAACCCGCAGCTGTTTCGGGTTTTCAAACTTTCGGTGCGGTTTCACCGGCGCGTTGAGCATTGCACCACTGTGGGTACCCTGGCAGACTCGATCTGCGTCCGCCGATGGCGGTCAATCGATGGTGTCCCAGGGTGAGGAGTCCGCGATGGCGAGAAGCCGTGGCACGCGCTGGGAGATCACCGACGGCGTCGAGCTGAATGATGCTCGGGTCGCCGCTCCCGATACGTCGCCGGGTGGCTATCCGTCACCCCTGGCCGGCCTGCTCTTCTGTGCAACTTGCGAACGGCAAATGATTCCGATGGCCAGGCTCAACGGCTGGGTCTACGGCGCCCCGTGCGGCTGCCGGCTGAGCCCAGTGGACGCGCTCACCGTCGAACGTCTCGTGTTCAACGCCGTTGCGGCTCATCATCCGGATCTGTTGGCCGGCACCGCCGTCGGGGATCTTTCCTCGGCGTTCCGGGAGGTGCTGTCCGAGGTCCGGATCGGTGGTGCCGCCGACGAGTTGGAATTCATCTGGTCCACGTGACCAATGTCCGCCAAGTGCTCTCCCCGACCTGGATCTTCACGCGAGAAAAACGTTGTCCGGATACCCTTCGGTGCTCCGGATGGCGACGCATGCCCCAGTGGCGCGCCCGATGATTCCGGCTGGATTGATATATATGACCTCCAATGCTGACAACGTGGAAGTTCCGGAGTTGCCGCCGGGTACGGTGCTCCGCTTCGCCGTCTCCGAATGGCGGTACGGGCGAGGTCCCGTGCCCGGCGAGCCCTTCGATCTGCTGATCACCTACGTCCGGATCAGCTCCGCCCGCAGCTACGGCGGGCAGTGGGTGTGGGTCGACGGCCACCACGTCGACTGTCGACCCGACCATCCACCTTGCCAACAGGCGCTGGTCAGCGTCGCCGCGGTGCGCCGGGCCGCCGTCGGTGGACGCGCCGGCGTCCAGCCGCCGCCCGCCGAGCAGGTGGTGGTCGACGGTGCCGTTGCTCGCCGATGAGTTCTTTCTGCTAGCCCATCACGACGTCACCGGGCGCGCCCGGCTGCACCCCCGGGCGGTCGGGCTCGGTCTGGCCAGCGCGGTCCTCGCCGAGCTGGTCACCGCGCAGGCCGTCGTCGTCGACGCCGGTCACGTCTGGGTGGTCGATCCGGCGGCGCCGGCCGACGCGCTCGGTCGTTCCGCGCTGCGGCTGCTGCTCGACGAGCCGGAACACACCAGCGTACGGGTCTGGTTGACCGTACTGTCGGAGCGCGCTCCGGACCACGTCGCCCAGCGGCTGACCGCCGCCGGTGTCGTGAGACCCGAGCAGGTCCGCCGGCTGATGCGCACCCGGACGATCTACGTGCCGGTCGACATCAACCTCGCGGCTTGGCCGTGGGCGCGGTTGTCGCTGCGGCTGCGCCGGATGGAACCGCTCGACGAGCCTGACCTGTTCCTTGCCGGGCTGGCCGTGGCGACCGGACTGGACACTTACCTGCTCGACGGTGCCGAACCCGAGGTGGCCCGTCACCTCGACGACCTGCCGCGGGCGCTGCGGCCGGCGCTGCGTGACCTGTTGGGTCAGACCGGCGCGGCGGTCGGCAACGCGGTGCTGAGCGGTCGTACCTGAGCCGGCCCGCCCAGCCAGGGCCGGCTCGACCTGTCACCGCACGATCCCCCTACCGGGCAAATCCCGGCTGTCTCATTCCACCCACACTTTCACCCTCTTGGAGCGTGCCGATGAACGCGACCACACCCGCGATGACCGTCCGGGCCGCCACCCACGATGACATCCCTCAAGCGGCGACGCTGCTCACCGAGGCGTTTCTGATCGCACCGGTCTCCCAGTGGCTGGTGGGGGACATCGATGCCCGGGTCACCACCTTCCGGTCGCTGTTCACCATCGAACTCGAGCACGCCATCGACACCGGTGCCGACGTGTACGTGGCGGGACCGTTCACCGGAGTGGCGATCTGGTACCAGCGCGAGCAGCCGGAATCGGCCAACCACATCACCGTCCACCAGCGTCGACTGATGCTCGCCGCCGGCATCTGGCAGCACCGAGTCGCCGCCCTGCACGGTGTCCTAAGCGGACATCGGCCGGACCGGCCGCACCGGTATCTCGCGTACCTCGGCGTCACACCCTGGCTGCAGGGCCGGGGCGTGGGCACCGCGCTGCTGACCCACCAGCATCGGCTGCTCGACGCATCGGCCACCCCGGCGTACCTGGAGGCCACCACGCCGCGCAATCGTGGCCTCTACCTTCGGCACGGGTACGTCGCCGACGAACCGGTCCAGCTGCCGGACGGCCCGCCGATCTGGCCGATGTGGCGCGCGCCGGCTCAGGGCGACCAGCTGTCCGGCAGCGACGGCGACCAGAGTCAGGACCGTTGACACCGGCCTACGTAACCATCGACTTTCATCGAATCATCGGGTCCGCCGGGAACCAATGGGCGTCGGCAGCCGACCAATGCGCAGAATCCGTCGAGCGGCACCCTCGGCGGCCCGATGATCGAGAGGTAACCCCGTCAATGCACCCCACCCTTCGTAGCGTCGCCCGAGCCGGTGCCGTCGCCGCCATCGCCGGCGGCGCCGTCCTGCTCGCCAGCTCCCCGGCGGCGGCGCATGTCACCGTCACCCCCACCGTCACCACCGCCGATTCCTACACCGTGCTGACGGTGTCGGTGCCGCACGGCTGCGACGGCTCGGCCACCACCAAGGTGGCGATCCAGATCCCCGACCTGATCAACTCGGTGACACCCACCATCAACCAGGGCTGGACGGTCGAGAAGGTGATGGCCACGCTCGACCCGCCGGTCACCGACAGCCACGGCAACGAGCTCACCGAGCGAGTCGCGGAGATCGTCTACACCGCCAAGACCCCACTGCCCGAAGGCCACCGCGACGTGTTCGAGCTGTCCCTGCGATTGCCCGACGCGGCCGGTGAGACCCTGATCTTCCCCGCCATTCAGACCTGCGAGCAGGGCGAGACCGCCTGGGCTCAGGTGCCGGCGGACGGCCAGGACAGCCACGAACTGGACTACCCGGCACCGTCGTTCGTCATCACCGCCGACGACGGCACTGCCGCCGGTGACGAGCCCGCCGATGACGCCGAGCCGACCGAACTCACCACTGCCGGTTCCACCACCAGCGACGGCGGCTCCGTCGTCGGTTGGATCGGCCTGATCCTCGGCCTGCTCGGTTTCACCGCCGGCGGCCTGGCGCTGCAGCGCACCCGGAAGACCACATAGGCGTGCGGTCGCCGCACCGGGTACGGCGAGCAGCGCGGCTCGCCGTATCCGGACTGTTGTTCGCAAGCCTGCTCAGTCTGCTGCTCGCGCTCGCCGGCGCCGGTCCGGCCGCCGCGCACGCCACGCTGCTGGCCAACGATCCGGCGGACGGCGCGCTGCTCGCTGAGGCGCCGTCGTCGGTCACCCTGACCTTCGACGAGCCGGTCCAGGTCCGCACCGAGAGCGTGCAGGTCCTCGACGCCGCCGGGTCCACCGTCGACGTCACCGCCAGGTCGGTGGACAGCACCGTGGTCGTCGACCTGCCGACCGGCCTGGCCGACGGCACGTACGTGGTCAGCTGGCGGGTGATCTCCGCGGACAGCCACCCGGTTGCCGGCGGGTTCAGCTTCGCGATCGGCGCGCCCACCGCCGGCAGCGTCGCGATCCCGGTCACCGAGCCGGACCTCGCCCTGCGGGTGCTCCGCCCGGTCACCGAGGCGCTGCTGTACGTCGGCGTGCTCGGCGGCACCGGGCTGGCCGTGTTCGGCCTGTCGTTCCTGCAGATTCCGGCGCGTCGACGACAGTTGCCCACGGTGGTCGGGCTCGGGGTCGTCGCCCTCGTCGCGGTGGCGGTGATGCCGCCGGTCACCACCGCATGGCAGGACGCGGCCGACATCGGCGCGTTGGCCGATCCGACCACCTGGCGGACCGGCTACCTGTCCGACCTCGGCCTGGCCGCCGCGCTCACCGCCGTCGGCGTGCTCGCGGTCATGGTCGGAGCTCGGCTGGAGACCAGCGGTATCGGGGCGGCCCGCCGCCCGGCCGGGGTGGCGATGTTCGCCGGGGCGGGGTTGGCGCTCGGCGCGTTGGCGCTGGTCGGCCACACTCGCAGCTTCGGCCCGGTCTGGCTGACCCTGGGCAGCGACCTGCTGCACCTGGTCACCGCCGCGGTGTGGCTCGGCGGCATCCTCGGTCTGGTGCACCTGCTGTCCCGCCGTCTCGACACCACGTCGGCCGTGCAGCGGGCCGGCGTCGTGGCCGCGTTCTCCCAGACCGCCGCGTTCCTGGTCGCCCTGCTGGCGGTCGCCGGAGTCCTGCTCGGCTGGCGAATCGTCGGCTCCTGGTCGGCGTTGTTCGGCACAACGTACGGCCTGGTGCTGCTCGGCAAGGTCGCGGCGGTGGGGGTGCTCGTCTGCATTGCCGGCTGGAACCGGTACCGGCTGGTGCCGCGTACCTGCCGACCTGACGCCGAGGCCGCCGCGATGCGTTCGCTGCGCCGCACCGTCCGGGCGGAGGCGGTGCTGCTGGTCGGGGTGCTCGCCGTCACCGGTGTGCTGGTCACCCGGGACCCGACGGACCGGGCCTCCGACACCACCGCCACCGGCTCGGCCGACGGTCGTACCAGCGCCCTCGAGCAGGCTGTCGTCGCGGACTCCGCGCTCGGCGACGGCCGGGTGCAGATCCGGATCACCCCGGGTGCCACCGGAATCAACGCGCTGGAGCTGGCGCTGTTCGACGCCGCCGGGCAGCCGTTGGAGCCGGTCGCGCCGCCGACGGTGACCGTGACGCTGCCCGAGGTCGGGGTCGGGCCGCTGGACCGCCGGCTCGCCCGGACGGGCCCCGGACGCTACGAGGCGGTCGCCGACTTCCCGTTGCCTGGCAGCTGGGAGGTCACCGTGAACGTGCGTACCTCCCGGTTCGACAGCCCGATCGCGACCATCCCAGTGGAGATCCGATGAACAGGTTCCGACGACGTGCCGCAGCACTACTCGGCGCGGCACTGCTGGGGCTGGCACCGGCGGCGCTGGTGACGCTCTGGTCGGCGGCGCCGGCGGCGGCCCACACCCAGCTGGCCGGCGCGGCCCCGAACGGTGCCGGTGCCACCACGTTGACCTTCACTTTCGACCACGGCTGCGACAACGCGGACACCGACGAGCTGGTGGTCGAAATGCCGGCCGGGGCGATCGCCGGTTCGACGACCGGACAGCCGCCCGGGTGGGCTGCCGAGGTCACCCCCGGCCGGGTCAGCTGGACCGGGCCGGCGATCAGCGCCGAGCAGATCGCCGCCGGGGTCGCCGAGTTCTCGGTGCTGGTCCGGTTGACCGGGACGGTCGGGCAGACCTTCTGGTTCCCGGCGGTGCAGCGGTGCGTCGACGGCGACAGCTACGAGTGGTCGGACACCGGGCCAGGTGCTGAGCGGCCCGCCCCGTCGCTGATCGCGACCAACGCGGTGCTCGCGCCGGCACCACCGGCGGCTCCGGCCGATCAGCCGGCCGGCGGTGGCGGTGCCAGTGTGGCGCAGGCGTTGACCGCTGTAGGGCTGCTGGTGGTCGGTGCCGGTCTGGTCGGCTACCGACTGACCGGACGGTGACGGCGGAGCCTCATCGTGGCCAGTGGCCCCGGTTGATCGGCACCCGGTGCAGGGTGCGGCAGGGAAGCTCGGCGCCACACCGGCAGGTCCGCCGCCACCGGCGCCACGACCACTGTGGCCGGTGTCGGCGGGCCAGTGTCGCCGCGACGGCGAAGAGGTACTCGTCGTACGAGACCATGTCCCTCCCTCCACGACAGTCCTTCACGACGGCGCGAGCGCAACAGGGGACCGTCGAGCGGAGCCACAGGTGCGACCCGGAAGCCGGGGTGCGACACCGGGGGCTCTCCACTGACACCCGGCACCGCACCCCGTACTCATGACGGTACGAGACTGCAGGCGGATTCTGTGTAACGAGCGGTTACGTCGAATGATCCTCTGGCGAGAGTGGATCGATTCCCATCCGTACCGCGAGTTGCCGCAGCTCGTCGGAGCCGCTACGGGGCGACGAGTCCCGCACGATGTGCGCGATGATCTCCCGGACGGTGGCCCGGCTGCGGGTCTCGTGCGGGGCGATCGCCTCGGCCCGCAGGAACGCCCGTACCGCCTCTTCGTTGCGCTTGGCGGCGTGGAACCCGCGCCCGGCGTCCATGTGCAACCTGGCCCGGCGCTGCGGGGTCCGCAGCGCGCTCTGGTCCACTTTGCGGGCGAGTTCCGGGGCGCGGCCCGGCTCGCCGTTCTCCAGCACCACCCCGACCCGCCACACCGCGACGTTCGCCGAGGTGAACTCCATCCGCCACGGATCACCTGCGGTACGCCGGGCGACGTCGGCGGCCTCGGCGACGTGCGTTTCGGCGACGTCGTGCTGACTGAGGCTGGCGGCGGACAGCGCGGCGTGCAGGTGCAGCATGCCGTACCAGGCGCGGCCTTCGTCCGTACCCGTGTGAAGTTGCATTCGTTCGGCGGCGTCGCAGGCCAACGTCCAGGATCGCTTCCGCAGCCCGGTGGCCAGGACCGCCTGGGCCAGCGCGTAGTCGGCGGCGGCGACGCAGGCCGGATCGTCGGCGAGCTGCGCCGCCCGGACGGCGCGCTCGGCGAGCCGCATCGCCAGGTCGACGTGGCCCTGTGGTTTGAGCGCCAGCGAACCGGTGACCAGGGCCTGCACCGCGATCCGCAGTGCGACCGGGTCTTCGTCGGCGTTGGCTGTGGAGCGGATCTCGGCGATCAACCGGGGTAGCAGGATGCCGAGGGTCGGGTTGTCGCAGGCCATCCGGGCCCGCATCGCCCGGTCGGCCTCGGCGGCGAGCAGCGTGGCCGGGCGGGCCGCAGCCGGCTCATCGTCGTCCATCGCCTTGCGGATCGCCGGTACGGCGGCGTAGAGCGCCAGGTCGTTGCGGGACCGGGGCAGGTACGGCTGCGCGGTGAGGTCCATCGTAGAGACCCCGAGCGCGGTGGCGAGCGCGATGAGCATGGACCTCTTGGTCACCGCGCGCTTGCCGTTCTCGATCATGGAAACGTACTCGCGGCTTACCCCGATCTCGGCGGCGAGTTGTTGCTGCGTCATGCCGGCGATGTCACGCCACCGCGCGACCCGCAGGCCGATGTAATCCTCCGGCATGGGGGACCTCCCATGCTGACGGTACGGTCGAAACGGCGTGACGTCGACCGATGTAACTGTTTGTTACGCCTGTCCCGCCTGTTGGTGACCCAGGTGGTCGGCCGACCTCACCCTTCGTGGCCCGGTCAGTCGTTCGCCAACACCGCGTTGGCCTGTGCGACGAACTCCTCGGCCGCCTGCCGAGGGGTCGCCGCGCCGATCTGTACGCTCTCCGCCGCCGTGACCAGCAGTGTCCGGACCGTGGTGTGGCCGGGCGGCGGGGGCACCGGTGCCGGACCGAACAGATCGGACATCTGCTGCTCGAACGCGACCGACGCCTGCATCTTCTCGTCGGCGAGCGTCGCCTGCACCGTCTCGCGGACTTTCAGGTTGGAGCTGAGGCCGCGCTCGGTGCCGAGGATGCGGCCAGCCTGCGGGTCGTTGACCAGGAAATCGATCAGGTCCACCACTTCCTGCTGGTGCCGGGTGCCCCGGAATCCCGCCCAGTACATCGACGCCCGCGCCCACTGGCCCTGCGGGTCGCCTGGATAGGCGACCACGCCGAGGTCGGCGGTGGTGTGCTTCTGCAGCTCAGCCAGCTGATTGGACCACATGAACGACGTCGCCGCGTCACCGGTGACGACGAGTTGCTGGGTGGCGTTGCCGTTGTTCGCCGCCCTGATCAGCTCGACGCTCGGGGTGGCGTCCGCGTCGCGGGCCTGTTGCCACAGCTCGAACCAGGCTTTGAGGTCGTCGACCTCGAAGCCCAGTTGCCGTCCCCGGTACAGCTCGAGTTCGTTGCTACGTAGCCAGAGCCAGAGCGCCTTGTAGTCGGCCGACGGGTCCATCGTGCCGGCCACCTCGCCGTCGGTGAGCGCGGTGATCTGGCTGGCCCAGTCGATCAGCTCCGGGTAGGTCATCCCGATCGTCGGTTCGTCGACACCGAGCTCGGCCAGCAGCGTCTTGTTGTACACCATCGCCGGGGTGTTCGCGGCGGCGGCGACCGCCACCGTCCGCCCGCCGACCTGTCCGTACTGGACCAGGCTGTTGGGGAAGCCGGAAAGGTCGAGCTCGCCGCTGTCGACGTAGGGGGTGAGGTCGAGCACGACGTCACGTTCGGCGTACTCGGTCAGGTAGTTGTCGTCGATCTGGAACAGGTCCGGCGTGTTGCCGGCGGCGGCCTGGGTGGCCAGCTTGTCGTAGTAGCCGCTGTAGCCCTGCCAGGTCACTCTGAAGGTGATCCCCGGATTGCGGGCGGCGTAGACGTCGAGCGCCTGCTGGGTCAGCTCGGCCCGGCGCTCCGCGCCCCACCAGAAGACGGAGAGTTCGACCGGCCCGTCCTCGGTCGGCTCGCCGGTGTCGTCGGTGGCGCAGGCGCCGAGTCCGATGGCGACCGCCATCAGGACAGTGAGTGTTCGGGTAACGGCTCCGCGTGTCGATACGGCGGATGATGACACGGGTTTCTCCTGATCAGGGCTGGGCTGGCCGGTCTGCGGCCCGATCATTTACACAAGCGACCAGGTCGGGTGTCAACGGGCCGTCCGGCTGTTCGTGACGCCTCCTCCGTCGATGCATTGACGGTGTGCGGGCTGATCGCGTAGCGTTCGTCTCACTGGAAAGCGTTTTCCTGAAGATCTTTCAGGGCCAGTACGCGTCGCTTCGTCGGCCCGGGTAACGCCGACGAACCGGCGGCCGGCCAGGATCGAGCCCCCAACCTGGCCAGCCCGTCCGCCCGCCAGCCCGGGGCGGACGGGCACCCGCCTTCGCCGGCCGCCGTCGTGATGTACTTGCCGACGTGGAGCTGCTGCACTCGGGCAAGGTCAGGGACGTGTACGCCGACGGCAACGACCTGATCCTGGTCGCCTCCGACCGGATCAGCGTCTACGACGTGGTGCTGCCCACCCCGATCCCGGACAAGGGCAAGCTGCTCACCGCGCTGTCGCTGTGGTGGTTCGAGCAGCTCGCCGACCTGGTGCCTAACCATGTCGTCTCCGCCACCGACCTACCGGCCGAGTTCGCCGGCCGGGCCATCCGCTGCCGCCGTCTGGACATGGTGCCTGTCGAGTGCATCGCCCGCGGCTACCTCACCGGCCTGGGCTTGAAGGAGTACGAGAAGTCGGGCTCGGTCTCCGGCGTCGCGCTGCCCGCCGGCCTGGTCGAGGCCTCCAAACTGCCCGAGCCGATCTTCACCCCGACCACCAAGGCCCCCGTCGGGGAGCACGACGAGTTCATCACGTACGCCGATGTGGTCACGCAGGTCGGCGAGCAGACCGCGCAGCGGTTGCGGCAGATCACCCTGGACGTCTACCGGCGGGGCGCGGCACTGGCCGCGGAGCGCGGCCTGATCGTCGCCGACACCAAGCTCGAGCTCGGTTGGGCGCCGGACGGCACCCTGGTCCTCGCCGACGAGGTGCTGACCAGCGACTCCTCCCGCTTCTGGCCGGCCGACGCGTACCAGCCGGGCCGCCCCCAGTTCTCCTTCGACAAGCAGTACGTGCGGGACTGGGCCGCCGGCACCGGCTGGGACAAGCGCCCGCCCGCCCCGCAGGTGCCGGCCGACATCGTCGAGATGACCCGGGCCCGCTACGTCGAGGTCTACGAACGGATCACCGGCCGTACCTGGTGAGCCCCACTCACCAGGTGCGGGCCGTGCCCTCGATCACATGACCTGGTCCGTAGTCGGTTCCGGCTGCTCGGCTCGTGGCCGACGCTGCGGACCCCGGGCGAGCACGTAGCCGAACAGGAGCACCAGCACCGCTACGCCCACCCACATCGCCTGCTGCCAGCCGTCGACGAACGACTCCTGCGCGGCCCGGACCAGCTCGTCGGCGTACGGGCCGGTGTGGTCGGCGGCGGCCAGGGCGGTGGCGATGCCCTCCCGGGCGGCGTCGGGCGCATCGACGGGCAGCTCGTCGAGCCGGGTGCCGACGGCGGTGCGGTATCCGGCGGACACGATAGCCCCGAGCAGCGCCACGCCGAGCGCGGCACCGAACTCCCGCGTGACGTCGTTGAGCGCGGACGCGGTGCCTTGGCGGGCGCGGGGTAGGGCGCTGGTGATCGCCTCGGTGGAAGGAGTCATCGACAGGCCCATGCCGAGTCCCATGGGGAGCATGCCGGGCAGCACCGACAGGTAGCCGCCGTCGACGGAGACGAAGCTGGCCATCAGGGCCAGGCCCGCGCTGGCGAGACCGATTCCGGCCGCCATGGTGGCGCGGGCACCGACCAGCGCGGCCACCCGTGGGGCGAGACCCGAGGCGACCATCATCAGCAGGGCAATCGGCATCATCGCCAGCGTGGAACGCAGCCCGGACCAGCCGAGGACCGCCTGGAAGTACGGGAAGAGCACCACGAAGATGCCGGCCTGCACGCCGAACACCGCGAGCAGCGCCACCGAACCGCTGAACAGGCCCCGGTCACGGAACAGCCGGACGTCGAGCAGCGGCGTACGTCGGCGCAGCTCCCAGGCGACGAAGACAGCGGCACCGGCGACGCCGACGAGCAGACCCAGCAGCGTGGCGGGCGCGGTCCAGCCGTGTTCCGGCCCCTCATGCAGGACGAAGATCAGCCCGACGGCGGCCAGCACCGACGACAGCGAACCGACGGTGTCGAACGGGTGGCCCGACTCCTCGCGGGAGTTCGGGACGTACCGGATGGTCAGGCCGGCGGCCACGACGACGAGCGCGACCGGGAGGGCGAACAGCCAGCGCCAGTCCGCCACGTCGACCAGCAGCGCCGACAGGTACATGCCGAGCAGACCACCGCCGCCGGCGACGCCGGTCCACACCCCGATCGCCCGGGACCGTTCCTGATCCGGGAAGGTCGAGGTGATCACGGCCAGCGTGATAGGCATGATCATCGCCGCGCCGACGCCGCTGAGCAGCCGCGCGGTGAGCATGGTTTCGGTCGAGGCGGCGAGGCCGGCTGCGGCGCTGGCCGCGCCGAAGACGGCCAGGCCGGCGAGCAGTACGGGTTTGCGCCCCCACCGGTCGCCGACCGCGCCGAGCGGCAGCAGCAGCGCGGCCAGGGTGATCGTGTAGATGTTGATGATCCACAGGACGGTGCTCTGCGAGGCGCCGAACGCGACGGCGAACTCCTGCTGGGCGACGCCCAGCCCGGTGACGGACGAGATCACCGCCATCAGCGCGATGCAGACCGCGACGAGGATGGCGCGGCGTCGGCGTGGATCGTGGATCGTCGGGTCGGAATCGGCCGCAGCGGCTTCCGTCCCGGCCGACACCTGCGGAGACAGGCTTGGAGAGGTCATGCGGGAAAGCTAGCCCCGCCTTGCGCTATCCGCACCGATGTTTGCGATAATGGCAAGACTTGCCGGGTCGCCAATCGGCACACCCGTCGACGGTGTTTCTCGTTCAGTCGTTCGGTGCATCGCTGGACGACTGGGCGTGCGCCCGCTCGCCGTCCTGGTCGAAGATGGTGAGGATCTCGACCGGACCGTTCACCGCGCCGATCGAGTGCGGGATCATCGTGGAGAACTCCGCCGCGTTCCCCGGGCCGACCGGAATCTGCCGGTCACCGAGGTGCAGCAGCGCGGTGCCGCTGAGCACGAAGAACCACTCCCGCCCCGGGTGCACGCTCAGATGCCCAGGACCGGTACGCCGCTCCGGGGTGATCCGCATCTTCGCCACCATGCTGCCGCCGTGCTGCCCTGAGTTGCGCGACAGCATCCAGGTGGCCAGGCCCGGCTCCTGGTGGCTTATCGGCCGGATGATCACATCGGCGTCGTCGACCGGCTCGACGAGCTGATCGATCGTGGTGTCCAGCGCCCTGGCCAGGGCGACAAGCTGGTCCAGGTCGATCCGGCGGTGGCCGGTCTCGATGCGGCTCACCGTGGACGGACTGAGGTGGCACCGGGCGGCGAGTGAGTCGAGGCTCCAGCCGCGCGCCTGCCGCAGACCACGGATGCGCTGCCGGACCACCTCGGAAAGATCGACCTCTGACACGCCACCATGGTAGGCGCTGCCGACCGGAATCTTGCGTAAACCGTAAGAGCCCTTCCGGTTTACGGGAGGCTCATTACCGTCGAGACATGAGCAACGACACCCACGCCGAGCATCCCGCGTTCAGCGCGCACTGGTGGGAGCAGCACTATCAGGCACACCCGACGGGACACGTCTCGCCAGGACCACAACTGGTCGCCGAGGTGGCGGACCTGCCCCCGGGTACGGCGCTCGACGCGGGCTGCGGCACCGGCGCCGACGCGGTCTGGCTCGCCAGCCGAGGCTGGCAGGTGACCGCCGTCGACGCCTCGTCCACTGCGGTCGACCGCGCCGAGAAGCTCGCCGCGCAGCAGGAACCGGCCGTCGCGCAACGCATCACCTGGCTCACCGCCGACCTGACCAGCTGGGAGCCGGCGCAGCGCTACGACCTGGTGACCAGTCAGTACGTGCACCCCGACCTGCCGTTCGACCAGTTCGTGGCACGGCTGGCCGCAGCCGTCGCCCCCGCCGGCACACTGCTGATCGTCGGCCACGACCACGCCGACACCCACTCGGCGGCGCACGCCCCGCAGGCCGCGTCGATCGGCCTCGACGCCGTCGTCGGCTCGCTGCCCGATGCACAGTGGGAGGTGGTGGTTGCGGAGTCCCGGAGCCGCGAGGTGCACCACGAGTCGAAGCAGCTGACAATCCACGACCTCGTCGTCCGCGCCCACCGCACGTCGTCACCCTGAAATAGCCAGGCTGTACGTTGCCGGGCTGGCCGATCACGGCCAGCCCGGCAGTCGTTCGTCAGTACGCACTTCGCCTGCCAACTGGCGCGTCAGCTTCCGCCGTCGGCGTAGGGCAGCTCCACGTACGCCGTCCAGTAGCAGAGGTCGGCCCGGTGCTCGACCAGCGTGACCGGCTTGCCGCAGTGCTCGGAGATCAGCGTCGCCGCCTCGTCGAGGTCGGACACGTCCGCCTCCCAGTGGTGGTCCAGGTAGAGCTTGAGCCCTGGGTTCTCCCGGCCGAGGTCGAGGACCTCCGCTTCCTCCGGCGGCACCAGGATCACCGTGTAGCGGGCTGCCGTGTGCTCCGCCTCGCTGAGCTGTTCGGGCAGGTCCGGGCCGGGCCGGAAGCGGTCGATCACCGACGGGATCGGTCCCGGGCTGTCCGCCGGGTCGTACGCCCGCACCTTCACCAACATCACTGGCTCACCTCATTCATGCTGTGGCTTGCTGACGAGCAACGTTGCGTACAACATGGCTACAGGGTTAGGCTCGTGTCAAGAGGGTTGGGACAGGAGGATTTCGATGACCAAGCCGACGCCGCCCACAATTGCCATCCGCGGCCTCGCTGGCGAACTACGCGCGCTGAGGCAAGGTAGGAAGCTGAGTGTCCGTGGGGTGGCGGCGAGACTTGGCTGGCCGGCGTCAAAGTTGTCCAGGATGGAGACCGGTCGGCAGGGCAGCAAGCTGGAGGACGTCGCGTCCCTACTGGTCATCTACGGTGTCACCGGTGAGGAACGGCAGCGGCTGCTCGCCATGTCGGAGCGTTCCGAGCCCGGCTGGTGGGAGGTGCTGGGCGGTCTCCCGGTCGAGTCCCGGACGTTGATCCAGTTGGAGGCCGAGGCGTCGGCGATCGTCGACTTCGAGCCACTGCTCGTGCCGGGGCTGCTCCAGACCCCGGACTACACCAGGGCAGTCTTGCAAGGCTGCGGCGTTCCGGAGGCCGACGCGCAGACCAGAGTTACCGCTCGGCTTGGGCGCCAAGCCATCCTGGCGAGGTCCGAACCCCCGGCGCTGCATGCCATCCTGGACGAGTCGGCGCTGCGTCGGCCGCTCGGTGGTCCATGGGTGATGGGCCGGCAACTACGGCACCTTGTCGACGCCGCCGACCGCCCGAACGTCACCCTGCAGGTCGTGCCGTCGTCGGTTGGCGGCTACACGGGTCTGGACGGAGCATTCGCCATCTTGGACTTCCCCCGTAATCGGACGGTTGTGCACCTTGAGCACAAGATCTCCGGATTGTTCCTGGAGGAGCCCGAGCAGGTGAGATTCTTTCGCGAGGAACTGGATAGGCTGCTCACGGTGGCGCTGAGCCCTGCCGAGTCGATCGACTTGGTGGCCCGGCTCGCGGGAGAACACGAGCGTGAGCGAGGCGAGGATGGACGCAGCCGAACTGCCTGACGGGACGTGGCGCAAGTCGAGTCGGAGCGGTTCAAACTCCAACTGCGTCGAGGTGGCTGGGCTTCCCGGGGTGGTTGGGTTCACTGACCAGGGTGTCTCTGGTGCGCTTGGCGTCGCGGTGCGGGACTCGAAGGATCCGTACGGCCCGGTGCTGTCCTTCTCCGGCGACTCCTGGACCGGCTTCGTGACCGCCCTCCGGCGCGGCGGCCCCGCCTCGGCCTGACGTGCTCCGTGCCGAGGTGAGGCTGACGCACGTCAAATCGCGAAATGAGGTGCGCCAGCCTCACCTCGACGGGCGCGATGTGGTCAGGTGGCGCGTTCGGCGATCGCGCGCCGTACCTTTTGGGCGACTTGTTCTTTTCGTCGGAGTACGTCGTCGGCCGTGAAGCGGAGCGCGATCCAGCCAGCTTCCCGCAGCGCGTTGAAGCGGTACACGTCCTTGCGGAACGCGGCCCGCTCCCGGTGATGGTCGCCTTCGTACTCGATGGCGATCCGCCACTGCGGGTACGCCAGGTCGACCCGTGCGACGAACCGCCCCTTGCCCGCAGAAGGAGCCTTTACCCTGTACTGCGGAGTGGGTTCCGGCAGGCCGGCGTCGTGCAGCAGCAAACGGAGCCGGCTCTCCATCGGTGATTCGCTCAACGGTTCCGCGAGAGCAAGAAGATCCCTGACCTGTAGCAGGCCGCGCAGCCCGGAGCGGGTGTCGATGTATGCGGCAAGGCTGTTGCGTGTGACAAGGCGGCGGTGGAGGAACGCGTCGAGGGCGCCGAGCGCAGCGGCACGCGGCAATGATCGGCCCAGATCGAACGCGGTACGGACTTCAGTGGTCAAGGGGAGCCCACTCAAGGAGGTGATGTCGTCCGGGGTGAGCGTCCGGGATGCGTACCTGATCCTGGGGTGCGGATCAGGTCGGGCGGTCTTCGGCAGCGCGACGTGCACCGGCACCACCGTCTGTCTCGGGCCGCGTAGCGGCAGAAGATCAATCCCCCAGAGAAAGGCCGCGCTGAGCTCGTGGATCGCCGCGCCGGGCGGCAGTCGTGCGGCGGCGGCTACACACCACATCCGGTGGTCCTCGGGTCGGTACGAACCTTCGTGCACGTAGACGTCGGGCAGGATGCGGCGCCAGTGCGGGCCGTTGAGCATCCGTCGGGTGATCAGGCCGGCGGCGATGGCGCGGCTGCCGGAGAACGGCTCGAAGCTCAACTCGCGGGGCACCGTGGCGGGGCGGGACATCGGACGAGCTTGCCGGGTCGTCGCCGTCGTTTCTGCCCGGTACGCCGGTCCAGTCGCGCATCCGACGCAAGAAAAACCATCGCAAGAAAAACCACCCGCAAGAGAAACCATCGCCGGCTCCAGACGCACCCGCCGGGTACAGGAGCACTGCCGGCAGCGTGGCCTTCGTAGTTCAGCCGCGTGGGGCGTACATGATGACGGCGACGCCGATCAGGCAGATCGCCGCGCCGGTGATGTCCCAGCGGTCCGGGCGGAACTTGTCCACGACGACGCCCCAGGCGAGTGAACCGGCGACGAAGACCCCACCGTAGGCGGCGAGGATCCGGCCGAAGTGCGGGTCCGGCTGCAACGACGCCGCGAACCCGTACAGCCCGAGCGCCATCACCCCGGCGGCGATCCACAGCAGGCCGCGGTGCTCCCGCCAGCCCTGCCAGATCAGCCACGCCCCACCGATCTCGGCCAGCGCGGCGAGGACGAACAGGACGAGGGATCGCGCGACGGTCACGGCGCTGACCCTACCCAGACCTTCGCCGGCACCTGGGGCGCGCCGCACCGCTGTCGTCCGCCGCATCGAGGTGAGGCTGACACACCTCAAATCGCGAAATGACGTGCGTCAGCCTCACCTCGACGGTGTGACCACTCCGCACCTGTGGGGTGAGCAGGCAGCACAGGGGTACGACCGCACCTCGGCAGAGATGTTCGCCCCACACGTGCTTACGCCGACAGTGGAGTTTCTGGCGCAGCTGGCCGGCACCGGCCCCGCGCTGGAGTTCGCGATCGGCACCGGCCGGGTAGCGATCCCGCTGTCCGCGAGGGGCATTGCGGTGAGCGGGATCGAGTTGTCGCAGCACATGGTGAACCAGCTGCGCCGCAAGGTTCCGCTGGCAGACGACCTGCCGGTCGTCGTCGGCGACATGGCGACGGCGACGGTTCCGGGGCGGTTTTCCCTGGTGTACGTCGTGTGCAACAGCATCGGCAACCTGCGTACGCAGGACGAGCAGGTGGAGTGCTTCCGCAACGCCGCCCGGCACCTCTCGCCGGGTGGGCGGTTCGTCGTCGAGCTGTGGGTGCCGGGTATCCGGCGGTTCCCACCGGGGCAGTCGGCGGTGCCGTTCGAGGTGACGGATCGGCATGTCGGCTTCGACACCTACGACATGGTCACTCAGCAGGGCACCTCGCACCACTACCGCCGGCGCGACGACGGCAGCGCCAGGTACGGTGCCAGCAACTTCCGCTACATCTGGCCGGCCGAGTGCGACCTGATGGCCCGGCTCGCCGGCCTGGAGCTGGAGCGGCGGGTAGCGGACTGGGACGGCTCGCCGTTCACCTCCGACAGCGAGAAACACGTCTCCGTCTGGCGCATGCCATCGACTGGCCCGGGGAGCGAGACCGATGAAAGATAGCGGGAACATCGTCGGTGAGGTGGCCGCTGACGCCGATTCCGATCGGCGTGCCGAGCTGCTGGAATCCCTTCGTGATCTACTCGACCGGCTCGACGTCGACCTCATCGAGCAGGACGAAGCCGACGACCACCAGACTCTCGCCGATGGCGGTCGGAATCTGGATGCGGACGGCGACGCCCTACCGCTAACGTCGACAGGCAACAGCGATGACGGAGCCGAGTAGCGGTTGCGCCACCGGAGTGACAGAGAGCCGCCCACAGCTGAGAGGGCGGACTCCGGCCCAGCCGTGAAGACCCTCCTGAGCTGCGGGAAAGAACGGCCCGTCCGGGCTCAGTAGACTCCCGCCGACTCGCCCACGTCACGGGTAAGCGAAGGCCGCGCCACGCGTATACCACGCGGTGGCGCGGTGAAGGTGTGGTGGCACCGCGAGGATCCCGCTCGCCCACACCTCTCTGGGGACGCGTTGCGCACACCGGAGGAGGTCATCACCATGCAACGCATCCTTTCCGCTGCTCTTCCCGACTTCGTCGAAAAGCCCGTACGGCTGGCTGGCTGGATTCACCGGCGGCGAATGCTGAAATCCGTCGCGTTCCTGATCCTGCGCGACGCCGCCGGGCTCGCCCAGGTCGTCGTCACCGACCCGGCGGTACGGGCGCAGCTCGAACGACTGCCGGAGGAGACCACGGTCGCCGTCACCGGCACCGCGACCGCCCAGCCGGCCGCCCCCGGCGGCGTCGAGGTCACCGGCCCGACGATCACGCCGCTGACCGACCCGGCGGCACCCGTACCGTTCGATCTGTATCGGCCGGACCTGCGGGCCACCCTGCCGACGATCCTGGACCACGCGCCGGTCGCGCTGCGGCACCCGAAGCTGGCCGCCACGCACCGGATCGCGGCCGCCGCCGTCGCCGGCTTCCGAAAAACACTCACGACGATGGGTTTTGTCGAGATCCACACCCCGAAGATCGTCGGTACGGCGACCGAGAGCGGCGCGAACGTCTTCGCCCTCGACTACTTCGGTCGGCGGGCCTATCTGGCCCAGTCACCGCAGCTCTACAAGCAGATCATGGTCGGTGTCTTCGAACGGGTCTTCGAGGTCGGTCCGGTGTTCCGGGCCGAGCCGAGCGACACCGCCCGGCACCTGGCGGCGTACACGTCGCTCGACGCCGAACTCGGCTTCGTCGACGACCACCGGGACGTGATCGCCGCCTGCCACGCCACCGTCGCCGGGATGCTGACGGCGGTCGCCGAACACGCCGGGCCGGCGCTGGAACTGCTCGACGTACGGCTGCCGGCGCTGCCGGCCGACCCGGTGATCGTGCACTTCGTCGACGCTCTCAACATGATCAGCGCGGCGACCGGCCGGGACGTCACCGGCGAGCCGGACCTGGCCCCGGAGCACGAACGCTGGCTGGGGGAGTGGGCGCTGCGCGAGCACGGCAGCGACTTCGTCTTCGTCGAGGGCTATCCGACCCGGCACCGGGCGTTCTACACCCACCCGGACCCGGCCCGGCCCGGCCATTCCCGGGCCATCGACCTGATCTTCCGGGGTGTGGAGCTGGTCAGCGGCGGGCAGCGGCTGCACCGGTACGGCGACTACGTCGACGCGCTCGCCGAGCGGGGCGAGACCGACCTCACCCCGTACGCCGGTTACCTGGACGCGATGCGGTACGGCATGCCGCCGCACGGCGGCTTCGCGTTCGGGTTGGAGCGGTTCGTGGCCCGGCTGCTCGGCGTACCGAACATCCGGCAGGTCACCCTCTTCCCGCGCGACCTGCACCGCCTCACCCCCTGACCCTCGACGGTGTCGTCCGGTGTCCCGTGACCAGCGGGGCACCGGACGACATCAGGCCGGTCAGGGTCGCCGGAGCCGGACAGCGGGAGGTCCACCCAGTCGTCGGCGAAGTACGAGCCGCCGAAGTGCCGCCAGTCGGCGGTCGGATGGGTCGTGGAGACCAGCAGCCACCCGCCCGGCCGCAGCACCCGTCGTAGCTCGCCGAGCAACTGTCGTCGGTTGGCGACGTGGTGCAGCATCAACGCGCACACCACCCCGTCGAACGACGCGTCGTCGATGAAGTCGAGCGGATCCTCGGCGTCGTGCCGGTGCAGGTCGGCCCGGTCGCCCAACCTGCGCTGGGCGTGCGCCAGCAGCGTCGCGCTGCCGTCGATCCCGACGACCTCGGCACCGCGCGACAGCAGCTCCGCCGCGTAGTGCCCGGCCCCGCAGCCGACATCAAGGATCCGCTGCCTGGCGACGTTCCCGGCGATGTCCCCGGCGAGGGCCAGCATCGCCGGCCGGTCGATGTAGGCGTTGTACGGGCTGGTGTCGGCGTGTCGGGCGAAGTGGTCGCCGAGCTCGTCGTCGTACGCGGTGCGGGCGGGCATCCGGACAGCATCCCGCCGTGCGCCGTCCAATGCGAACTGTTCAGCCGCGCCCGGTTGCCGGCTACGGGAACTCAAGGTGCCTTCGCGGGTTTGATGCCACAGGTGCATCAAGATGCACCTGTGGCATCAAACCCGACGAGTAGACCGCCCCGAAGAGATGACGCTACGTAGATCTCCGAAAGCTGAACGGCGTTTCGGCTGGTCGTCAGTCGTCGACCCAGTCGAGGGTGCGGCTGACGGCCTTGCGCCACTGGGCGTACTCCCGGTCCCGGTGCGCCGACGACATCGCCGGCCGCCAGTGCGCGTCGGCCCGCCACTGGGCGCGCAGCGTGTCCAGGTCCGGCCAGAAGCCGACCGCCAGCCCGGCCGCGTACGCCGCCCCCAGGCAGGTGGTCTCGCTGACCGCCGGGCGGACCACCGGCACGTCGAGCACGTCGGCGAGGAACTGCATCAGCAGCCCGTTGGCGGTCATCCCGCCGTCGACCCGCAGCCGGCGCAGCGCCACGTCGGAGTCTGCGTTCATCGCGTCGACCACCTCCCGGGTCTGCCACGCCGACGCTTCCAGCACGGCCCTGGCCAGGTGTCCCTTGGTGATGTACCCGGTCAGCCCGGCGACCACGCCCCGGGCGTCGGCCCGCCAGTGCGGGGCGAACAGTCCGGAGAACGCCGGCACGATGTAGCAGCCGCCGTTGTCGTCGACGCTGCGGGCCAGTTCCTCGATCTGCGCCGCGCTGGAGATCAGCCCCAGATTGTCGCGCAGCCACTGCACCAGCGAGCCGGTCACCGCGATCGCACCTTCGAGCGCGTAGTGCGCCGGGGCGTCACCGATCTGGTAGGCCACCGTGGTCAGCAGCCCGTGTCGCGAGGTGACCGCACTCGTACCGGTGTTGAGCAGCAGGAAGCTGCCGGTGCCGTAGGTGCATTTCGCCTCGCCGGGCTGGAAGCAGGTCTGCCCGAACAGCGCCGCCTGCTGGTCACCGAGCGCGCTGGCGACCGGCACGCCGGCCAGCGCCCCGCCGGCCACGTCGGCGTCCGCCGTACCGTAGACCGAGGCCGACGGAACGATCTCCGGCAGCATCGCGACCGGGATGCCCGCCGTGGACAAGATCTCGTCGTCCCAGCGCAGCGTGCGCACGTCCATCAGCAGGGTACGGCTGGCGTTGGTGACGTCGGTGACGTGCCGGCCGGTGAGCTTCCAGATCAGCCAGGACTCGATCGTGCCGAACAGCACCTCGCCGCGTTCGGCCCGCTCACGCAGGCCGTCGACGTGTTCCAGCAGCCACATCGCCTTCGGCCCGGCGAAGTACGTGGCCAGTGGCAGCCCGGTGCGTTCCCGCAGCCGCTGCTCGCCGACGGCCGCGCCGAGCCGCTGCAGCTGCGGCCCGGTGCGGGTGTCCTGCCAGACGATCGCGTGGTGCACCGGGCGGCCCTTGGCCCGGTCCCACACCACGGTGGTCTCCCGCTGGTTGGTGATGCCGATCGCGGCCAACTGGCCGGCACCAGCGCCGGCACCAACGCCGGCATCGGCCAGTGCCTGCCGGACCACCTGCTCGACGTTGGCCCAGATCTCCTCGGCGTCGTGCTCGACCCAGCCTGGCCGGGGGAAGATCTGCCGGTGCTCCCGCTGCGCCATGGCGACGATCGCGCCGTCCGCATCGAAGACGATGCACCGCGACGAGGTGGTGCCCTGGTCGATGGCGGCGACGTACCGTCCGGCGGTGGCCACGCTGGTCTGCTCCGTCATCGGGCCAGTATGGCCGTAGCCAGGGCCGGCATGGCCGCAGACATCGGTCCCCGTCGGGTCGGCCGGCGCTGGTAGCGTGCCGCCATGGCCTGGTTCGATCTACCCCTCGATCAGCTGCGGCGCTACCAGCCTGAGCTGTCACCTCCGGCGGATCTGCGCGAGTTCTGGGACGAGACGCTGTCCGATGCCCGGTCGATGGCGGTGCCGCCGGTGGCGACCCCGGTGGAAACCGCGCTGCGCATGATCGACACGTACGACGTCAGCTTCACCGGCTTCGCCGGCCAGGAGATCAAGGGCTGGCTCAATGTGCCGTCGGGCGCCGCCGGGCCGCTGCCGGTCGTCGTCGAGTTCATCGGGTACGGCGGCGGCCGCGGCCGGCCGCACGAGTGGCTGCTGTGGGCCTCGGCCGGCTTCGCCCACCTGGTGATGGACACCCGTGGCCAGGGCGGGTCGTGGCGCGGCGGGGACACCCCGGACGCCGGGCCGGACGGGTCCGGGCCGACCACGCCGGGCTACCTGACCCGGGGTGTGCTGGACCCGGCCGGCTACTACTACCGCCGGCTGATCACCGACGCGGCCCGAGCGGTGGAGATCGCCCCCGAGCTGCCCGGTGTCGACCGGTCCCGGATCGCCGTGGTCGGGACCAGCCAGGGCGGCGGGTTGGCGCTGGCCGCCGCCGCGCTCGCCGGTGACCGGGTCGGCGCGGTGGTGTCCCGGGTGCCGTTCCTGTGCCAGATCCGCCGCGCCGTCACGATCACCGACGCCGACCCGTACAACGAGCTGGTCCGGTTCTGCCGGATCCAGCCGGAGCGGGCTGCGGCGGCGTTCGCCACCGTCGACTACGTCGATGCCGCGCACCTGGTGCCGTGGGCCACCGCCCCGGCGCTGTTCAGCGCGGCGCTGATGGACCAGACCTGCCCGCCGTCGACGGTCTTCGCCGCTTACCACGCGTACGCCGGCCCGAAGGAGATCGAGGTGTACGAGTGGGACGGGCACGAGGGTGGCCGGGCTCACTTCGACCAGCTGTCGATCGAGTTCGTGCGCAAGCAGCTCGGCTGAGCCCGGCCGAGGGTCTCGCCGGCTGCGCCCGTCCGGGGCTGACCTACCATCACCTGGTGCGTGACATCGCAGTGTTCAGTGGTAGCGCCCACCCCGAGCTGGCTGCGGAGATCTGCACCCACCTCGACGTACCGCTGCACCCGGTGCGGGTGTCCCGGTTCGCCAACGACTGCCTGGAGGTGCAGCTGCAGGCGAACTGCCGCGAACGGGACGTCTTCCTGATCCAGCCGCTGGTACCGCCGGTGCAGGAGCACCTGGTGGAGCTGCTGCTGATGCTCGACGCCGCCCGAGGCGCCTCAGCCGGGCGGATCACCGTGGTGCTGCCGCACTACGCCTACGCCCGGTCGGACAAGAAGGACGCCCCACGGATCTCGATCGGTGCCCGACTCGTCGCCGACCTGCTGGTCTCCGCCGGCGCCGACCGGGTGCTCGCGATGACGCTGCACTCCCCGCAGGTGCACGGCTTCTTCAGTGTCCCCGTCGACCACCTGCACGCGCTGCGTGAGCTCGCCGCGCACTTCCACGACCACGATCTGACCGACACCGTGGTCGTCTCACCGGATCTGGGTAACGCCAAGGAAGCCGCCGCCTTCGCCCGGATGCTCGGTCTGCCGGTCGCGGCCGGGGCCAAGCAGCGGTTCAGCGACGACCGGGTGCAGATCAGCGCGGTGATCGGCGACGTCGTCGACCGCGACGTGATCGTCCTCGACGACGAGATCGCCAAAGGCAGCACGGTGATCGAGCTGATCGACCACCTGCGGGAGCTCAAGGTCCGGTCGATCCGCATCGCCTGCACCCACGGGCTGTTCTCCAGCGGTGCGCTGGACCGACTCAGCGACCAGGATGGCGTGCTGGAGATCGTCTGCACGAACACGGTGCCGATTCCGGCCGCCAAGCGGGTGCCGAAGCTGCAGGTGCTCTCCGTCGCGCCGGCGCTGGCCGAGGCGATGCGCCGAATTCACAACGGCGAGTCGGTCAGCGCCCTGTTCGGCTGACCGGATCGTCCACCTCGGCACCGGACGCCGCCGACTCGGACATCCCGGCCCCGGACGCTGCGGGGTCGGACAACCTGAGGCTGATCCGTACCGTGGTGCCCTCCGTGCCGGTGGCGACCGCCATGGTGTCGGTCAACCGCTCGGTCAGCCACAGCCCCCAGCCGCCCGCCGTGTTCGGCGCTGGGCGGTCCCGGTTGCGCAGCCGGTCGGACCCGATGCCCTGCCCGTTGTCGGCGACCTCGCAGTACATCGACTGTGCGTCACGCCACATCCGCAACCAGCCCTGGCCGCCGCCGTGCCGAACCGCGTTGGTGATCAGCTCGTTGACGGCCAGCACGAAGTCATCGAGCCGCTGACCGCTCATCCCGGCGGAGCTGGCGCACGATGCGACATGGTGTCGCAGGTCAGTGACCTGCGACCGGTCGAAGGCCTCGCTGAGCAGATCCATCGGGTCGATAGGCACGACCGTACGCGATGACGGGGGATCTGCGTCGGTCATGGCCCATCCGGCTGCTGATCGTCAGTGCTTTCGCGGCTTTCTCACCCTACGTTGACCTGTGGGGAAATGCACATCGGTCCGGGCGTGTCCGGCCGCCCAGCCCTCGCCGGCCGCCCGGCTGTGTGCCATCGTCGGCGGGTGCGGCAGAGCCCCGCCCCGGTGGGCACCCTGATCGTCCCGTTGTGGCGGGCCCTCGCGGTGTTCCGGTTCACCGCCCTCGGCTACGTGCTGGTGCTGTACGTGCGCAACGCAGCCGACTACGCCCATCCGCTTGTCGCCGTCCCGGTCCTGCTCGGCATGATCGCCTGGACGGTCGCCGCCAGCTGGGCGTACGCCCGGCCCCACCTGCGTCGCTGGCCGCTGCTTGCCGTCGACCTGTTCGTCGCGTTGGTCCCGCTGCTGGTCAGCCCATGGATCATCGGGCGGCCCGCGTTGGCCGACGGGGTGCCGACCATCGCGGTCGCCTGGCTCGCCGGTCCGGTGCTGGCCTGGGCGGTCGCCGGCGGCCGGCGGCTCGGGGTGACCGCTGCCCTGGTGCTGACCGCCGCCGACCTTGCGGTACGGGACCGGCTCAACGAGTCGTCGGTCACACCCGGTGTGCTGATGCTGCTGGCCGGCATCGCCGTCGGGCACGTGGCCCGCTTGATCGGCGCGGCCGAGGACCGGTTGCAGCGGGCGGTCGAGCTGGAGGCGGCGACCCGGGAGCTGGCCGCCGCGACGCGGGAGCGGGAACGGCTGGCCCGCGACATCCACGACTCGGTGCTGCAGGTGCTGGCGATGGTCGCCCGGCGCGGGGCCGACCTCGACGGCGAGGCCGGTGAGCTGGCCCGGCTCGCCGGGGAGCAGGAGGCCGCGTTGCGGGCGCTGGTCACCAGCCGGGTCACCGTACCGTCGGACAGGCCCGCCGCGACGGCGGCGGACGGGCGGACAGCGGCCGACCCGCCGGTGGCGCTCGTCGCCGGTCCGGTCGACCTGCGGTCGGTGGTCAACGGGTACGTGTCGTCACGGGTCTCGGTCGCCACCCCGGCCGACCCGGTGCTGCTGCCCGGTCGGCTCGCCGCCGAGCTCGGCGCGGCGCTCGGTGCCGCGGTCGACAACGCGGTGCGCCACGGCGGTCCGCAGGCGCGGGTGTGGGTGCTGGTCGAAGAGGAGCCGGACGCGGTTACCGTGTCGATCCGGGACGACGGGTGCGGCATCCGACCCGGTCGGCTGGCGGAGGCGGCCGCGCAGGGTCGACTCGGGGTGAGCCAGTCGATCGAGGGGCGCGTCGCCGAGATCGGCGGCACGGTACGGATCGTCTCGGAGCCCGGCGCGGGCACCGAGATCGAGCTGCGGGTGCCGAGCCCGGACACGACGGTGGAGGAGTACGGGTGACGGCAGGTGCGCCAGCGGACGCGGGGGAGCCGATCCGGGTGATGGTGGTCGACGACCATCCGATGTGGCGGGAAGGGGTGGCCCGGGATCTGACCGAGGCCGGCCACGAGGTGGTCGCCACCACCGGGGAGGGGCGCCAGGCCGTGCGGATCTGCGCGGCGGCCCGACCTCAGGTGGTGGTGCTGGATCTGCAGTTGCCCGACATCTGCGGGGTGGAGGTGATCCGCGGCATGCTGGCCGAGCAGCCCGGCGTACGAGTGCTGATGCTGTCGGCCAGCGGAGAACAGCAGAGCGTGCTCGACGCGGTCAAGGCCGGCGCGACCGGCTACCTGCTGAAGTCGGCCGGCCCGGGGGAGTTCCTCGACGCGGTCCGGCGGACCGCGACCGGGGAGGCCGTCTTCACGCCGGGACTGGCCGGACTGGTGCTCGGCGAGTACCGCCGGCTGGCCGCTACCGCGCGACCCGCCGGGGACGAACCCCGGCTCACCGACCGGGAGACCGAGGTGCTGCGGCTGGTCGCCAAAGGGCTGTCGTACAAGCAGATCGCCGGCCGGCTGGGGCTGTCCCACCGGACGGTGCAGAACCACGTGCAGAACACCCTGGGCAAGCTGCAACTGCACAACCGGGTGGAACTCACCCGGTACGCGATCGAACAGGGCCTCGACGACTGACCGACTGACCGGCCGGTCGCGAAGCTGCTGTCAACGGTCGATCGGGCGGTCCTCGGGGGCCTCGGTCTCGTGCACCGCCAGCTCCTCGGCACTGGCCCCACCACCGGCGGCCCCGGCGTCGGCCGCCACCGAGTCCGGTTCCTCGTCGGTGTGCGCCCCCTCGTCGGCTTCCACCAGCCGTCCCACCATCCCGTTGTCCGCCCCACCGAGCCGGCCGTGGTCGTAGAGCGAGACCGGTGAGTCCGGATCCGAGTACGGGCCGGGGTCGAGCACGTCGGCGTCGCGTTGCGCCTGGGCGGCGGCCTGTTCGCTGTTGGCCTCGTCGCCGAGCGCCTGGTCGACCGGCCCGCTGAGTGGATCGTCCACCGGCCTGCCCAGCGCCTCCCGGGCGAGCTTGTAGTCCAACGACTCCCCGTCGAGCTGCTCCTGGGCGGTGTTGCCGAAGTGGTCCACCGCCACCGGCACGTCGCCCGGGATGCTCTCCGGGTCCGGACCGTCGGCCTCGCGGCCGCTGGCCACGTCGTCGTACGCGGTCGAGTCGTCGTCCGCGGTCTGCGGGATCCCTTCGGACTCCGGGTCGGAAACCGGCCGGGGGAAGTCGTCTGTACGCATGCCGTCCCATTACCCGGGTCGGTGGCGGTCACACACCCGGTCGGGGCGGGTCGGGGCGGCGTCGCTCCGGCGGCGGCCTTTCGTCACCGTCCGCGCCGGTCGGCACGACCGGGTCGCCGACCGGCGCTGCCGGCGTCGCCGTGGTCCGACCGGCCGGCACCTGGTACGGGTGCGAGGCGGTGGTCGCCGATGATCCGCTTACCACGTCGGCGGCGAATTCCTCGTCCGCCGGGCGTCCCGGGTGGTATCCGAGGTCGGTCCCGGGCCGTTGGCCGGCCGGCGCCACCGCTGGCCGTACCCGTACCGGTCCGGTGGCCGCCGGGTGCGTCGTCGGCGGGTCCACCGCGGCGCCGGCCGTCGGCTGGTCCACGGCCGGCCCCGTCGTGACGTCGGTTCCACCGGACCTGGTCCGCCTGCCGAGCAGGTAGCCGACCGCCACCCCAGCCAGCAGCAGGGCGAGCCGGGCCGGGCCGGTCGAACTGTCGCGCCGTACCACTGTCGGTCTCCGTCCTGTGCATGGTCCGCCGGATCGATGGCTGTTCAGTCGGGTCTGCCGCCTCGCAGCCGGGTACAGCCCCACCGCCGCGCCACCGAGTCGATCAGCAGCACGCCCCGACCACCCAACGCGGTCGGGCATCCGGGACCGGCCCGGCCAGGGTGGGCAGGCCGTCCGAGCCGTCGCGTACCGACATCCGCAGCCGGCCGTCGCGCAGACCGGTCCGCACCGACACCGGCGTGACCGGTCCCGGCCGCTGTCATGTGTGCGGGTACCCCGATTTGGGCGTGTCATACCACCGGCGTGGGTCGTCGTGCCTCACCCGTGGCTCTCACCCGAGGGTGGTGCTCGCCGGAACCGGAGGAATCCTCGTACCGCAGGGGTTAGAAAGAACCGCTAGCACCCGTGACGAGCAACGGAGGTGAAGATGCGCGTCGGTCTGGTGTCTGCCCACGATGGAGCTGCGATGGGCCACCCCGTACACCGCGACCTCGCACAGCGTGACCCCGGACGTCTCGACACCGCCGGGCAGCCGGTCACCGGCACCCGGCAGCACATCGCCCGGCTCGCCACCGAACTGGCTGCTCTCGGTCACGAGGTTCGGGTCTACCAGCGGCGGACCGGGCCGGACGAGCCGGACGGCGAGTCGTCGGACGGCTACCAGCTGATCCGGGTGCCGGTCGGTCCGCCGACCCGGCTGGGCACCGCCGAACTGCTGGCCCACCTGCCGGAGTTCGGTCGCTGGCTGGCGGGTCAGTGGGACGACGGGGAGTGGACGCCGGAGGTGGTGCACGGGCACTTCTGGCCGGGTGGTCTCGCGGCGGCCAGTGCGGTCGGCCGCAGCCGGGTTCCGCTGGTGCAGACCTTCCACAGCATCGGTAGTCAACAGCAGCGGCAGTTGGGTACGGGCTACCAGGGTCCGCGGCAACGGATCGCGCTCGAGCAGGCGCTGTGCCGGGTGGTCGACGCGGCCGTCGCGCAGTGCACCGAAGAGGTGGACGAGCTGGCCCGGATGGGACGTGACCGGGCATCGGTCGCGATGATCCCACCTGGGGTGGACACCACACGGTTCGCGCCAGACCCGGCGTCGCCGGTACGGCGGCGTCGCCGGCTGCTCGCCGTCGGCGACCTCACCCCCGGCTCCGGGCATGACGAGCTGATCGGCGCGCTCCGGCTGGTCGGCGACGTCGACGTGCTCATCGTCGGCGGGCCCGACCGGGCCGAGCTGGCCGGGCATCCGGACGCCCGGCGGCTGCGGGACGTGGCCACCCGGTACGGGGTGGCCGACCAGATCGAACTGCTCGGGGCGGTGCCGGTTGGGGAGATGCCGCAGCTGTACCGGTCGGTTGACGTGGTCGCCTGCACCAGCCGGTACGCGCCGGTCGGCACGGTGGCGTTGGAGGCGATGGCGTGCGGCGTGCCGGTCGTGGGCTACGCCCACGGCGGGGTGGCCGACTGTGTGGTGGACGCGGTGACCGGTCGGCTGGTGCCGCCCGGTGACGTCCGGGCGCTCGGCGTCGCGCTGCGGCGGCTGCTCGCCGACGAGGCCGAGCGGTTCGCGTACGGGCACGCGGCGGTTGACCGGGTCCGGTGCCGGTACGGCTGGGACCGGACCGCTGCCGCCATCGAACGGCTCTACCAGCGGGTGCTCGGGTCGCGCCACGGCGGCCCGGTGCCGGTCGGGTCGAGCGGCGTCGTCTCCGGGCAGTTGCCCGACGGTGATTCGGTCGAGCCGGTCGACGTGGAGATCGATCTGGCGGCGATCGATGCCACGGCGCCGCTGGAGGCGACCGCGCCGGCGGCGGCGACCGCCACGCCGGTCCGGGCCGGTTGACCGGCGCTGTCGGTGTCTGGCCCGACGCTGACCCTGACCGGCCGGCCTGCCTGACCCGGGCCGTCGGCCCAGGCCGGCTGCGCGGTCTCGGGTGCGTGCTGAGTCGTCGCGTACCGGGTCAGACCGAGCACGGCGGCCAGCGTGATGAGGAAACCGACCGCGGCCAGCCATTCGCGTCCGGGCCAGATCTTGTCGTTGAGCAGCAGCAGGCCGACGACGGCGGCCGGTACCGCGCCCGCCGCGTCCATCGCAGCGATGGCGGCGGTGACCGAGCCGCGCTGCATCGCCAGGCCGATCAGCCACTGACCGATGGCTGAGTGCACGATCAGCAGGTAGAGCAGCGGCTCGGTGACCAGGTCGCGGTAATTGGCAGTGCCGGCGAGTGGCCTGGAGGCGACCGCGGCGGCGGAGAAGGCGAACCCGGCGAGCAGTCCGAGCAGGACGGCGGCAGCCGGGCCGTCGAGTCGGGCCGCCCCGGCACCGAGGGCGGCGATCAGCAGGCCGGCGAGGGCGATGACGGCCACCGCGCGGGGGCCGAGCGGGTGCGCTGGCGCGGGCCGGGCGGCGATGACCAGCGCGGTTACTCCGACCAGCAGCAGCACCAGCAGGACCACCTCGGCGGTCGGCAGCCGCCAGCCCAGGGTCAGTACCCCGAGCAGCGCGGTCACGCCGAGAGCGGCGGCCACGCTCGCCTGGACCAGGAACAGCGGCAGGTCCCGCCGGGCGAGGAAGGCCAGCACGAAGGCGAGGCACTGGCAGCCGAGGCCGATCAGGTACACCGGCTGCCGGGCGAGTCGCAGCAGCAGACCGGGGTCGAAGCAGTGACGGACCGTGGTGCGGGCGGCGGCCACCGCCTGGAAGAGGTGTGCGACGCCGTACGTGGCGATCATCGCCGTGAGAAAAAACCAACCGGTCGACGTCACCCGGCGAGGATAGACGGTCGCTCGAGCTGCTCTACCTGAGACCGGCTGCGGTCAGCTGAGCCGGTGCAGCAGATCGGAGTGCAGTTTGCCGTTGCTGGCCACGGCGCTGCCGCCGGCCGGGCCGGCCCGGCCGGTCAGATCGGTGAAGGTGCCACCCGCCTCGGTGACGATGGGGATCAACGCGGCCAGGTCCCACAGCGACAGTTCCGGTTCGACCATCGCGTCCACCGCGCCCTCGGCGACCAGCATGTAGCCGTAGAAGTCCCCGTAGGCCCGGCTGCGCCACACCGACCGCATGATGTCCAGCATGGCCGGTAGTCGCCCGGACTCCTCCCAACTGGTCAGCGAGGAGTAGCAGAAGCTGGCGTCGGCGAGGCGGCGGACCCCGGAGACCTGGATCGCGGTCGCGGCGGCCGTGTGCCGTCCTGCGTACGCTCCGTGACCGATTGCGGCCCACCAGCGTCGGCCCAGCGCCGGCGCCGAGACCAGGCCGACCACCGGCTGGTCCCCCTCCATCAGGGCGATCAGCGTCGCCCAGACCGGTACGCCCCGGATGAAGTTCTTGGTGCCGTCGATCGGGTCGATCACCCACTGCCGGTTGCCGGGCCCCGCCGCCGCGACCGACGCGCCGAACTCCTCACCCAGCACGCCGTCGCGAGGTCTGGTCCGGGCCAGGGTGGCGCGCAGCGCCTTCTCCACGGCGGTGTCCGCGTCGGAGACCGGTGTGAGATCCGGCTTCGCTTCGACCCGCAGGTCGAGTGCCCGGAACCGGGCCATCGACATCGAGTCCGCGGTGTCGGCGAGTAGATGGGCGAGGGAGAGATCGTCGGCGTACCGGGCCATGGCGGGAAAGGTATCTGATTACTCACCGCAATGGTCGGATGTCCCACCGCGTAAGGTCCGGTCCGCTCACTCGCGGGTCGCGGTACGGCCGGTCTCAGTATCCCCGGACCGCGAGTCCAACAGCCGCCGGTACGACGCCAGCCGGCGCGGATCGGCGTTGCCGGCCGCCACCCAGCCGGCCAGCCGGCACTGGCCGGCGTCGCCGGTGTGCTCGCAGTTCGGCGGGCAGTCGAGGCTCCCCTCGACCAGGTCGGCGAAGCCGTGCAGCAGGCTCTCGGCCGACACGTGGGCCAGCCCGAAACTGCGTACGCCGGGCGTGTCGACGATCCATCCGGGGTCGCCGGCCGGCACGACCCGCGCGTCGGCCCGACTCCCCGCACCGGCACCGTCGTCGGCCGACGTGTCGGCATCGTCAGGCGACGCGTCGGCGCACGGCAGCCGCAGGGCTACCGCGCTGGACGAGGTATGCCGTCCCCGGCCGATCGCGCTGACCGTGCCGACCGCTCGCAACGCCTCCGGCACGAGCCGGTTGACCAGCGTGCTCTTACCCACCCCGGAGTGCCCGACCAGCACCGACAGTCGACCCGCCAGGCGGTGCCGCAGGTCGGCCAGGTCACTGCCGGGTCGGCACAGTACGTACTCCAGGTCGAGGTCCCGGTAGTAGTCGACGACCGGCGCCGGGTCGGCCAGGTCGGCCTTGGTCAGGCAGAGCAGCGGGTCGATCCCGGCGTCGTACGCGGCGACCAGGCAACGGTCGATGAACCCGGTCCGGGGCGGCGGGTCGGCCAACGCGCTGACGATCACCAGTTGGTCGGCGTTGGCGACGACCACCCGTTCCAGCCGACCTTCCGGCGTGCTCTCGTCGTCGTCGGCGGTACGGCGCAGCACCGAGGCCCGTTCGTCGATCCGGACGATCCGGGCGAGACTGCCGGCGTCACCCGAGACGTCGCCGACCAACGCGACCCGGTCGCCCACCACCACCGCGCGCCGGCCGAGCTCCCGGGCCCGCATCGCGGTCACCACCGGAGGCGGGCCGGCGACCGGCTGCGGAGCCGGCGGGCCGGTGAGTACGCAGCCGTAGCGGCCCCGGTCTACCGTGACCACGAAACCGTTGACCGCGTCGTCGTGCGCCGGCCGGGTGCGGGTACGCGGCCGGGACGACCGGCGCGGTCGTACCCGCACGTCGTCCTCGTCGTACTCCCTGCGCCTGCCGGCCAGGATCTGCTCCCTTCCCGTCGCGGTCAGTCTCCTGCCGCCACCGCCGACCATAGTGCCGGAAACTCCGGCAGCGTCTTGGCCGTGCACGCGACGTCGGTCAACTCGACGCCCGGCACCGCCAGGCCGAGCACGGCGGCGGCGTGCGCCATCCGGTGGTCGTCGTAGGTGCGGAACACCGCGCCGTGCAGCGGTTTGGGGGCGATCTCCAGCCCGTCGGGCAGCTCGGTCACTGCGGCGCCGAGCCCGGTCAGCTCGGCGGCGAGTGCCGCCAGCCGGTCGGTCTCGTGTCCACGGATGTGGGCGACGCCGGTCAGCCGTGACGGCGCGTCGGCGAGTGCGGCGAGTGCGGCGAGCACCGGGGTGAACTCGCTGACCTGGCGCAGGTCGACGGTGACGCCGCGCACCGTGCCGGTGCCCCGGACGGTCAGCCCGGCGGCGTCAACCGTGGCCGAGCCGCCGAGCTGCTCGATCAGCTCGATCAGCAGGCCTACCGGCTGGGCGCTCCGCGTCGGCCAGTCGGCCAGCGTGACCGTGCCGCCGGTGACCAGCGCGGCGGCGAAGAAGGGCAGCGCGCCGGACAGGTCGGGCTCGATCGGCCAGTCCCGCCCGCGCAGTTCGCCCGGCTCGACCCGCCAGGTCCGCGGCACCGAGTCGTCCACCACCGCACCGGCGGCGCGCAGCATCTCGACGGTCATCGCGATGTGCGGGGTGGACGGCAGCACCGCCCCGGTGTGTCGGACCAGCACCCCGCCGGTGAACCGGGGCGCGGCCAGCAGCAGCCCGGAGACAAACTGGCTGGACTTCGAGGCGTCGACCTCGACCGCACCGCCGGTGACCTGTCCGGTGCCGTGCACGGTGATCGGCAACCCGCCGGTCAGCGCGGCGTCGATGCGCAACCCGAGGTGGCGCAGGCCGTCGAGCAGCGGGCCGAGCGGGCGGGCCCGGGCCTGCGGGTCGCCGTCGAAGGTGACCGGACCGTCGGCCAGCCCGGCCACCGCCGGCAGGAACCGCATGATGGTGCCGGCGAGGCCGACGTCGACGTGTGTCGGGCCGTGCAGTGCGGCCGGGACGACCGGCCAGCGCCGCGCGGAGCCGGTCTCGATCCCGGTGCCCATCGCGGCCAGGCCGGCGGCCATCAGCGTGGTGTCCCGGGCCCGCAGCGGGCGGACAACGCCGCCGGGGGCGGTGCCGAGCGCGCTCAGCACCAGGGCGCGGGCGGTCATCGACTTCGAGCCGGGCAGTCGGAGGGTGGACCGGATCGGCCCGGCGGCGCGGGGTGCGGTCCATGGCTGGTGCGGCGGGACACTGCTGAGTTCAGGCACCCGTACAGTGTGCCAACCGGGCCGGGCCGACCAACTAGCCTGGGCACCATGTGCGGGCGGTACGCGACCACGCGCAGCGCGGCGGATCTCTCCGCGTTGTTCGAGGCGCTGGACGACACGGGCGGCCCGCTGGCGGCCGACTACAACGCGGCACCCACCGATCCGGTGCCCATCGTGCGGCTGTCCCGGGGGGACCGGACCGACCAGCCGCAGCCGGCCGCCGAGCCGGCAGCCGCCCGACGGGTGGTGAGCGTGGCCCGGTGGGGCCTGGTGCCGCCGTGGGCGGCCGACGCTCGGATCGGCACCCGCATGATCAACGCGCGGTCGGAGACGGTCGCGTCCAGTCGGGCGTTCGCGCCGTCGTTCGCCCGTCGTCGCTGTCTGGTGCCGGCCGACGGCTGGTACGAGTGGGTACGCCCGCCCGGTGCCCGGCGCGGTGGCGGGCAGCCGTACTTCATGACCCCGGTCGACGGCCGGGTACTGGCGTTCGCCGGTCTCTGGTCGGTTTGGGGCCGGCCGGACCCAATGATCACGAGCAGTGTGATTACCACTGCGGCGGTCGGGCCGTTCGCCGAGGTTCATGATCGAATGCCGCTGTTGCTGCCGGAGGAGCGCTGGGCCGAATGGCTCGACCCGGAAGTGGACGGCACCGCCCTGCTGGCTGCGCCGGATGACAATTACCTGGACCGCATCGAGATTCGGCCGGTGGGTACGGCGGTCGGCAACGTCCGTAACAACGGCGCCGAACTGGTGCGACGGGTCGCTCCGGGGAGCGGGTCGCGGCCGGCCGGTCCGGCGGCGCACCCGGAGCTCTTCTGACCCTGCGGATGGTACCGCTCCCAGGCCCGGCGGTGACGCCGGGGTCCTACTTTCGGTGATCGGCCGACCACGCGGGCGGGGGTTTGCCAGTGTTGGGACCGAATCGCCGGGACGTATTTTCCCCAGAATCGATGCAGGCCCTTGTCTGTGGCTGCCGAAGTGCGATAGAAACCAGCGCCGACAGTGGATTCTGATTCGCCGCAAACCAACGACGTTGATCAATGTCTAAGATCCCACGGGGGAGGTGGGTAATGACACGGGCGCGAATGCCCCGTCCACATGAGGTCGCAGCCGCGCGGCGCGACCCCAGGCTGCTCACAGCGATGGCGGAACGCCGCCTCGACGAGGCCTGGCGGACTCGCGGGGTTTGCCAGAGCGTCGACCCGGAGACGTTCTTCCCCGCGCCGAGTGAACCGGCCGACGCCGCAGTCGCGCTCTGCCGTACCTGTCCGGTCCAGGGGCCGTGCCTGGCCTGGGCGCTTGACGCCGGGGACAGCCACGGCGTCTGGGGGGCGACGACCCCGCGGGAACGCCGGGCCATGCAGGTGGCCTGGCGGGGCTCCGGCGGTGGTCCGGATCCCGGTCCGGTCGACGAAGCCGGCCCGCCGGTCCGCGACCGGTTACTCACCCTGGTGCCGCTGAGCTGATCGGGGCGTTGCCAGGCGGGTACGCCCGGCGACGACGGCACAATGGTCCGGTGAAGCGAAGCCACCCGGACCAGCCGGAGGCGGTGGACCCGGGCGGGCCGGTAGGCCGGGGCGAGCCGGCCGACCCGGGCGCAACCGTGGGCCCGAGCGCCGACCGGCGGTCGGTGCCGACGCCGCGCGGCACCGCCTGGGTCGACCTGACGGTGCCGCCGGTGCCCCCGGCCAGTCTGCTGGTGCTCGGGCACGGTGCCGGCGGTGACGTGACCGCCGCCGACCTGTCGGCACTGCGCTCGGCGGCGTCCCGGGCAGCGGTGGCGGTGGCCCTGGTCACCCAGCCGTACCGGGTCGCCGGTCGGCGGGCTCCCGCGCCGGCACACCACCTGGACGAGGCCTGGCGTGCCGTGGTCACCGAGGCGGTCGCCGGATTCACCCCCGCGCCACCGCTGATCGTCGGCGGACGGTCCAGCGGCGCGCGGGTGGCCTGCCGTACGGCTGCGGCGGTGCACGCCGACGCGGTCGTCGCCCTCGCCTTCCCGCTGCACCCGCCCGGGCGGCCGGAGCGGACCCGGGAGGACGAGCTCGACACCGGCCGGCCGACGCTGGTGGTGAACGGCGATCGCGACCCGTTCGGGGCACCGCCCCCGGCGGCCGGCCGCGACGTGGTGATCCGGCCGGGTGAACGGCACGACCTGCGGGTCGACCCGGCCGGCACGGCCGACGTGGTGGTCGACTGGCTGGTCCGGCACGGCTGGGCGGGCCGGTGACCGCACACCCGGGCCGTGTCCGGCGCCCGGTACCCGTCGTTGCATCGGGTGTCCGCGACGCCGAGCCGGCGTCCGGAGCGCCGCGGTGGCGACACCGCCGCGGGAACTCCCAGGCCCTTCCCGGTTCCGGAGCCCGTCACCGGGTTCCGGGGCCGGGACGGGTTGGAATGCGCTACCACCCGGCCCGCGTTACTACCCCGGGAGCTCAGTCTCGACGAAGGGGTGGAACCGGTGCGCATCCACATACGCGGCGCGACGCAGCCCGCGGGCCAGCACGACGGGGGCCGTCGGCTGCGGGACGCCTTCGAATGGTCACCCGAGTTGCGGACCCTGGAAGGGCTCGCCGCGCCGGGGCCGTCCCGACCTCACGGACCGGTCCGGCCGGCGTCAGCCACCCGGCGGGTCGGTGACCCGACCCCGCGCCGGACAGGTCAGCCTGCCACACGACCGGTGAGTACGGGCACACCTGGTCGAACCGCAACGGGCGGTCAGCCTTTGCGCGTATCCTCGGCGGGACAGTCGAGGGGGGACGAGCGGTTGACCCGATCAGAGCGGACAGACGAGCGGCGCGCGCGGTTCGAGCGTGACGCATTACCCTTCGTCGATCAGTTGTACGCGGCCGGGCTGCGGATGACCCGTAACCCGGCCGACGCCGAGGACCTGGTGCAGGAGACGTACCTCAAAGCGTTCTCCGCCTTCCACCAGTTCGAGGAGGGCACCAACCTCAAGGCCTGGCTCTACCGCATCCTGACGAACACCTACATCAACTCCTACCGTCGGCGGCAGCGCCAGCCGGTGCAGGCGCCGACCGAGGAGATCACCGACTGGCAGCTCGCCGCCGCTGAGTCACACACCTCCAGCGGACTGAAGTCCGCCGAGACCGAGGCGCTGGAGCGGCTGCCGGACAGCGACATCAAGCAGGCCCTGCAGCAACTGCCGGAGGATTTCCGGCTCGCCGTCTACCTTGCCGACGTCGAGGGCTTCTCCTACAAGGAGATCGCCGACATCATGGGGACTCCGATCGGGACGGTCATGTCCCGGTTGCACCGCGGGCGGCGGAATCTGCGCGGGATGCTGGAGCGCTATGCCACCGATCGCGGCCTCAACCGGGTCCGCTCGACCAAGCCCGCCGCGGCCGGCCAGGAGGTGTGACGATCGTGCAAGGCGGTGACTCGTTCGACCAGGACTGCCGTCAGGTGCTCGCCGAGGTCTACCTCTACCTGGACCTGGAGTGTGCCGAGGAGCGGCGGGAACTCATCCGGCATCACCTCGACGAGTGCTCCCCGTGCCTGCGGGAGTACGGCATCGAGCAGGAGGTCAAGGCGCTCGTCGCGCGTTGCTGTGGCAACGAGACGGCGCCGGCCGAGCTGCGGGACCGGCTGCGCGCCAAGCTCAGCGAGTTCGTGTTCGACACGGACTCGCGGGAGTACCTGCCGGACTGACCCTGCTGCGGGTCGCCGGCCGGGTGGCCCGACCGGCGACCCACCGGCATCAGGAGTTGGGGCGCTTGCCGTGGTTGGCCGCGCTCTTCTTACGTGCCTTCTTCTTACGAGCCTTCTTGGCCATCGGTCCTCCCGTCGGACGGTGTCTCCCGTAGACCGGGAGCTGACCCGTTGATGCTAGGCCGGGCCGGCGAGCGGCATGCGCGACGGGCACGCCATTGGATACCTTTCGCATGTCGCAACCGGCACATGCGGGACGGGCCGGTGGTTACGGGACGGGCCGGCCGATGGGCCGGCGCGAGGGACGGGCCGGCCAGTGGGCCGGGCGTACGGAGGAGGGCCGGCCGATGGCCGAAGAGATCCGGGCCGAGATGGTAGCCAACGTCTGGAAGGTGGTGGCCGCCGCCGGCGACACCGTCTCCGACGGCGACACCCTGGTGATTCTGGAGTCGATGAAGATGGAGATCCCGGTGGTCGCCGAGTCCGACGGGGTGGTGCAGAAACTCGCCGTCGACGAGGGCGACGTGGTCCAGGAAGGCGACCTGATCGCGGTCATCGAATAGGTTCTTCGCGGACCGGTCGATATCTAGCGGACCCGGGCGTCGCGGTCGGCGGCGACGGCCGGCCGTACGGGGATCAGGCTCGGCCCAGCAGCCGACGGATCAGACCGGGCCGGCGCTGGCGCGGGATTCGCGCCGACCGGCCGGCGATCCGGCGTGCCGTGCTGGCGGTGTCCGGGTCCAGCTCCGGGGTCGCCAGGGCCAGGTGGGCCAACGACCACAGGATCGGCACGGTTCGGTGCCCGGCGACCTCCACCGCGTCGGCGAGCCGCTCCGCCACCACCCGGGCCACGTCCGGGCGTACCGCCGGATCCACCCAGGCGGCGGTGACCAGGGCGAACAGTGCGGCCTCGGCGGCCCAGTCCTCGACGCCCCAGGCCACGTCGACGAGCACCCGGCGCCGGGTCGAGTCGGGCCAGGGCTCGTCGGTGCGGTGGTGCAGCATGCCCAGGCAGGCCCACACCTGCACGCACCGCAGCCAGCCGGCCGGGTCGGTGCCGGCCGGATCCGCTGGCGGCGGTGGATGTACCAGCAGGCCGAGCAGGTCGTCGGCGTCGAGGGTGGCCAGGATCACCGCGCTGTCGTACGCGGCCGGCGGATGGTGCCAGACCGGCTGGGCGATCTGCCGGATTCGCTCGCACGCCTGCGGTGACGGGTGCTCCAGCGCCGGATCGGCCTGCCAGCCGGCGTAGCGCCAGAGCTGCCGTACCGAGGTGCGGCGTGGCTGACGGGGATCCGGTGTCGGGGTCCGCTCCACGGTGACCGGTAGCCCGGGCAGGGCCGTTCCGAGCAGCCGCATCGCGCTGGGCGGCTCCGGCTGGCGCAGCGACAGCCGGGTCGGCACCAGGCCACGGGTGAGTGCCCGTTCGACAGTGGCGACCACCGGACCGCCGGCCGCCGGCAGCCGGGCCAGCCAGGGCCGGTCGTGGCAGCACTCGGCCAGGTCGTGGTGTTCGTGCGAGTCGTCCGGGTGGTCCCGCTGGAAGTCCGCCAGGGCGATCAGATGGCGTAGGCCGCCGTCTCGGCGGTAGCGTAGCCGGCACGCGGTGTGCACCGCGCAGTCGAAGGTGGGGTTGCGGGCCAGCGCCCGCTCGATCCAGTCGATCGCCTCGTCGAGGCGTCCCGCGTCGGCGAGGGTGCCGGCGATGTCGGCGTAGATGGACAGGTCGTCCGGGTCGTGGGCGCTCGCTCGGCGCAGGGCGGCGATCGCCGCACCGGTGCGCCCGGCGCTGCGGTACGCGTACCCGAGCCACACCTCGGCCAGCTTGGACGGCTCGGCGCGGACCCCCTGGCTCGCCCAGTCGAGCGCGGTGGCGATCTCCCCGAGCCGCCGGGCCAGCGCTGAACTGGCGCCGAGCAGCAGGCCGTGGTCGGGGTGTGCGGCGGTGGCGTGCCCGGCGAGCCGCAGGTACGGCAGCAGGGGCGGCCGGTCGGCGGCGGGTACCGGGTCCGGCACGCTGGCGCAGATCTGCATCAGCACGATGGCGATCTGGTCCGGGTCGAGCCGGGCCGGCAGGTCCTCGGCGCCGACCCAGGGCACCCCGGCCCAGTCCACGGTCGGCGCGTGCCCGGTCGCGGCGGCCAGCAACTCCAGCCCTTCGCCGGCGCGGCCGGCGGCGGCCAGCAGATGCGCCCGGGCCACCACCGCACCGATGAAAACCTGCTCGTCCAGTGGGAACAGGTCGAGACCTCCGCCGGTGCACGCAGCCAGCCGGGTGAGCATCTCATGCACCTCGGGCATGGTCGGCGCGTGCGTGATCGCACCGGCGACGTGGTCGGCGGCGTGCCGGTAGTCACCCTCGTCGAGTGCCATCCGGGCCAGTGCCAGCTCGCCCTCGGCCGCCAGCCGCGGGTCGTGCAATCCCTCGGACACGTTCTTCCGATCCTCGTAGCGTGATCGTCCCCCCTGGCTCCGGCAGCCTAGGGCACGGAGCGCCAAACGTCGCACCCTGCGCATTACTGCTCGCTTCATTGCGCTAAGTGGCAGAAAAGTGCAAGAATGCTCACTGTTCGAGCGGATTCGCGCAGACAGGGAGGCGTCGTGACGCAGTGGAAGCCGGTGTCGGACCAGCCCGGGACGGCTGACCGGGCAGCTGACCGGGCGCGGGCAGCGGACGGGGCGGGCACCGCCCGGCCCGGTGCCGGGATGGCCGCCGACATCGCCGAACAGCCGGCCGGCTACGCCCGGCTGCTACAGCCGGCGTACGCCGACCCGATCGCCGTGGTGGCGGCGGCGATCGCCGCCCGCCGCCCACGCCACGTGGTGTTCACCGCCCGGGGCACCTCCGACCATGCCGCGCTGTACGCTGCGTACCTGACCGAGATCCGGCTCGGGCTGCCCGCCGGGCTGGCCTCACCGAGCGCCGTGACCCTCTTCGGCGCCCGTCCCGACCTGCGGGACGCGCTCGTCGTCGGGGTCAGCCAGAGCGGCGGCTCACCGGATCTCGCCGAGGTGCTGGCGGTGGCCCGGGAGCAGGGCGCGCTCACCGTGGCGGTGACCAACACCCCCGAGTCGCCGCTGGCCGCCGCCGCCGAGCTCACCGTCGACATCGCCGCCGGCCACGAGCGGGCGGTCGCCGCCACCAAGACGTACACCGCCGAGCTGCTCGCTTTGCTGATGCTGGTCGAGGGGATCCGCGCCGGCGACGGGACGCTGCCGTCCGACGAGCGGGCCGACCTCGACGCCCTGCCCGGGCTCGCCGAGCGGGTGCTGGCCGATCCCACCGCCGCCGAGCTGGCCCCGCGCTACCGGTTCGCCGCCCGGCTGGTCACCACCGGGCGCGGGTACGGCTACCCGACCGCGCGGGAGACCGCCCTGAAACTGATGGAGACGTCGTACCTGCCGGCGCTCGCCTTCTCCGGAGCCGACCTGCTGCACGGCCCGCTGGCGATGACCGACCCCGACGTGCCGGTGCTGGCCGTGGTCGGCTCCGGGCCCGGCGGCACCGCCATGCGCGACGTGCTGCGCCGGCTCGGCGAGCGGCGGGCCGACGTACTCGCCATCGGGGCCGGTGCCGCCGCCATCGGTGCCGGCCCGACCGGCCCGACCGCGGTGATCGGCCCAGCCGCGGTGATCGGGGTGCCCGACGTCGACGAGCGGTACGCGCCGCTGCTGGACATCCTGCCCGCGCAGCAGTTGGCCCTGGCCCTCGCGCTGGCCCGGGGCGAGGACCCGGACGCGCCCCGTGGGCTGGCCAAGGTCACCTCCACCCGGTGACGGCTGTGTCCGCCCCGCCGCCGCATGGCAGGCTACGAGGGTGTCCACCCTGCGTGATCTCGTCGAGGAGCACACCTCTCTGGGGCCGGTCGACATCGACCACCTGCACCGGCTCGCCGGGGAGTGGCAGCTACTCTCCGACCTGTCCTTCGCCGACCTGCTGCTCTGGGTGCCGGTCGCCGCCGACAGCTCGTTCCTGTGCGTGGCCCAGGTCCGGCCCACCACGGCGCCGACCGCCTACCAGGACGACCAGGTCGGGCGGACGGTGGACGGCCCGGAGGTGGCGCACCTGACCATCGCCTACGACCAGGGTCGGATCTGGCGCGAGGGCGACCCGGTCTGGTACGGCAACACGCCGGCCCGGCACGAGGCGATGCCGGTCCGGATGCGCCCGGCCGTCGGGGAGACCGGGCGGGTGATCGCGGTGGTCGGCCGGGACACCAACCTGTCCACCGCCCGCACCCCCAGCCAGCTCGAACTGAACTACCTGACCACCGCCGACGACCTCGCCCAGATGGTCGCCGACGGCACCTTCCCGCCGGCCCGGCACCCGGGCGAGACCACCTCGGCGCCCCGGGTCGGCGACGGGCTGATCCGGCTGGACGCCAGCGGCAAGACCACGTACGCCAGCCCGAACGCCCAGTCGGCGTTTCGCCGCCTCGGCTTCTCCGCCCACCTGGTGGGTGAGGACCTCGCCGCGCTGTGCCACCGGCTCGCCGACGACCCGCTGGAGGGCACCGACGCGGCCAACCGGATGCTGGCCGCGCTACGCGGCGAGGCGCCGGCCCGCAAGGAGATCGAGGCCCGTGGCGCCACCATGCTCACCCGGGCGCTGCCGTTGATGCCGGCCGGCGTGCCGATCGGTGCGCTGGTGCTGGTCCGCGACATCACCGAGGTACGCCGTCGGGACCGGGCGCTGATCACCAAGGACGCCACCATCCGGGAGATCCACCACCGGGTGAAGAACAACCTGCAGACGGTGGCGGCGCTGCTGCGGCTGCAGGCCCGCCGGGTGGCGCAGCCGGCGGCGCGGGCGGCCCTGGAGGAGTCGGTGCGCCGGGTCGCGTCGATCGCCCTGGTGCACGAGACCCTCGCCATGTCCAGCGACGAGGCGGTCGAGTTCGACGGCATCCTGGACCGGGTGGCCAGCGCCGCCACCGAAGTGGCCGCCACCGAGGTCGAGGTGGTCATGCGCCGGGAGGGCACGTTCGGCGTACTGCCGGCGGAGATCGCCACCTCGTTGGTGATGGTGCTCAACGAGCTGCTGCTCAACGCGGTCGAGCACGGCTTCCCACCCGCCGCTGAGGGCGGCGGGGCGTCGCAGCCGGCCGCCGAGGTGGTGGTGACGGTGTACCGGTTCCGCAAGCAGCTGCACGTGACGGTGGTCGACAACGGTCGGGGACTGCCGGCGGAGTTCGACGCGACCGCAGGCGGTCGGCTCGGCCTGCAGATCGTGCGGGCCCTGGCCACCGGCGAGCTGCGCGGCACCATCGAGCTGCGCAACCGGGCGGGCGGCGGCACCGAGGCGGTGCTGGTGGTCCCGCTTGCCCGCAGGTGAGCCGGCCCACAACCCGCCCGTCATGTGGGACGTCGGCTACGGTGCGCTGGTCTGACCGGTACGGATGTGGCAACATTCGTGCCATGACCGCTGCCGTTGAGCGCCGCTTCGTGGTTCGCCGCCACGTCGATTACGGTCGCGTCCGCAGCGCCATCTGTCCGGCCGACTGAGGCACGCCCGACCTATTTGTGTTCCGGGCGGCATCCCGCGCCGGCCTCCTCCCTGGCCCCGTCGACGACGACGCAGGCGCCCGTGCCGCCCACCGAGATCGACCCGCAGACACGGAGGACGCCGCGATGGCGCGCAGCAGCACCCCGACCCGACCCGGCCGCCGGCGCGGCGAGGGGCAGTGGGCGCTCGGGCACCGCGAGCCGCTCAACCCCAACGAGCGAACCAAGAAGGACGACGATCCGCTCAACGTCCGGGCCCGGATCGAGACCATCTACGCCCACCGGGGCTTCGCCTCGATCGACCCGGCCGACCTGCGCGGCCGGTTCCGCTGGTGGGGCCTGTACACCCAGCGCAAGGCGGGCATCGACGGCGGGCGCACCGCCGTGCTGGAGCCGCACGAGCTGGAGGACGAGTACTTCATGCTCCGGGTGCGCATCGACGGTGGTCAGCTGAACCTGGCCCAGCTGCGTACCATCGCCGACATTTCGCAGCGGTACGCCCGGGACACCGCCGACGTCACCGACCGGCAGAACATCCAGCTGCACTGGATCCGGGTCGAGGACATGCCGGCGATCTGGAAGGCCCTGGAGGACGTCGGGCTGGAGACCACCGAGGCGTGCGGCGACTGTCCGCGGATCGTGCTCGGCAGCCCGGTCGCCGGCGTCGCCGCCGCCGAGAGGATCGACCCCACCCCGGCGATCGACGAGATCGTCCGCCGGTACGTGGGCAGCAAGGAGTTCTCCAACCTGCCCCGCAAGTTCAAGTCGTCGATCTCCTGGCTGGCCGACACACCGTACGAGGTCAACGACATCTCGTTCGTCGGCGTCGACCACCCCGACCACGGCCCCGGGTTCGACCTGTGGGTCGGCGGTGGGCTGTCCACCAACCCGATGATCGCCCAGCGGCTCGGCGTCTGGGTGCCGCTGGCCGAGGTACCCGACGTGTGGGCCGGCGTGGTCGGCATCTTCCGCGACTACGGCTACCGCAGACTGCGGCACCGGGCCCGGCTGAAGTTCCTGGTCGCCGACTGGGGCACCGAGAAGTTCCGCGAGGTGCTGGAGAAGGAGTACCTGGGCCGGACCCTGCTGGACGGGCCGGCTCCGGAGCTGCCGGCCAAGCCGATCGACCACATCGGGGTGCACCCGCAGGCCGACGGCCGCCGCTACGTCGGGGTCGCCCCGGTGGTCGGGCGGGTCTCCGGCGGCCAGCTCGCCGCCCTGGCCGACCTGGCCGCCGAGCACGGCTCGGACCGGGTACGGCTCACCCCGTACCAGAAACTGCTGGTGCTCGACATCGCGCCGGACCGGGTCGAGTCGCTGGTCACCGGGATGCGCGCGATCGGGCTGGAGGCCCGGCCGTCCACCTGGCGGCGCGGCACGATGGCCTGCACCGGGATCGAGTTCTGCAAGCTGGCCATCGTCGAGACCAAGCGGCGCGGTGAGGAGCTGGTGGCTCACCTGGAGCAGCGGCTGGCCTCGGCCGGTCTCGCCGAGGACGCCGACATCTCGATCCACATCAACGGCTGCCCGAACGCCTGCGCCCGTACCCAGGTCGCCGACATCGGGCTGAAGGGCCAGCTGGTCGTCGGGCCGGACGGCCGGCAGGTCGAGGGTTACCAGATCCATCTCGGCGGTGGCCTGGGCATGGCCCAGGGGCAGACCGCCGGCTTCGGGCGCAAGGTGCGGGGTCTCAAGACCACCGCCGACGAGCTGCCCGAGTACGTCGAACGGGTGGTCCGTCGCTACCTGGCCGGTCGTACCGACGGCGAGACGTTCGCCAGGTGGGTCGTCCGGGCCGATGAGGAGGAGTTGCGATGAACGAGCGAGGTGAGGTGCGGTGAGCACCGAGACACGCGCGGCACCGCTCTACTGCCCGTACTGCGGGGAGGAGAACCTCCGCCCGCACGCCGACGCGCACACCGCCTGGGAGTGCCACGACTGCGCCCGGGTCTTCACCGTCAAGTTCACCGGACTGCTGGCCCGCAAGGGGGTGTCCCGATGAGCCCGGTGCTCGCCGCCGACCTGAACCTGATCCGGCTCGGCCCGGCCGCCGACCGGCCGCCGACCCGGCGCAGCCCCGCCGAGCTGCGGGCCCTCGCCGAACGCGCCGGCCGGGAGCTGGACGGCGCTCCGGCCGAGGAGGTCGCCCGGTGGGCGGTTCGGACCTTCGGCGACCGGTTCTGCGTGACCAGTTCGATGGCGGACGGGGTGCTGGCGCATCTGGTCTCCCGGGTGGCGCCCGGCGTCGACGTGGTCTTCCTCGACACCGGGCTGCACTTCCCGGAGACGCTGCGGGTCCGCGACCAGGTGGCCGCGACCATGCCGGTGAACCTGCGGTCGATCCGGCCCCGGATGACCGTCGGTCAACAGGACGGCGAGTTCGGTCCCCGGCTGTTCAACCGGGCGCCCGACGAGTGCTGCGCGCTGCGCAAGGTCGAGCCGCTGGAGCGGGCGCTCGGCGACTACGACGCCTGGGCCGCCGGGCTGCGCCGTGACGAGTCGCCGACCAGGGCGAACACCCCGGTGGTCGGGTTCGACGCCCGACGTGGCCGGGTCAAGGTGAATCCGATCGCGGCGTGGACCCAGGCGGACGTGGACGCCTACGTGTCCCGGTGGAACATCCCGGTCAACGAGCTGTTCAAGCAGGGGTACACCTCGATCGGCTGCTGGCCGTGCACCCGGCGTACCACCGCCGGCGAGGACCCGCGGGCCGGCCGTTGGGCGATGTTTGAGAAGACCGAGTGCGGCCTGCACGTTTGACCGGGCCGATCGTGCTGGTGGCACACGGCAGCCGGGATCTGCGGGCGGCGACGGCGACCCGGGCGCTGGTCCGGGCGGTCGCTGCGGCCCGGCCTGGGGTCGACGTCCGGGCCGCATACCTGGACCACGCCGGACCGCGTCCCGGGGCGGTGCTGGCCGACCTGCAGGCTGCCGGCTATCCGGCGGCGACGGTGGTGCCGCTGCTGCTGACCGAGGCGTTCCACGGCCGGGTGGACATTCCCGAGGTGGTGCGGGCCGCGTACCGGGACGGGCTGCGGATGCCGGTGACGACGACCCCGGTGCTCGGCCCGTCGGTCGGCTCCGGCGCGGTGGACCCGCTGTTGACTGCCGGGCTGCGGCGGCGACTCGCCGAGGCCGGTACCGGCTGGGACGCCGTGGTGCTGGCCGCCGCCGGCACCCGGTCGGCTCCGGCCCGGGAGACGGTGGCGGTGGCCGCGACGGCGTTCGGTGCCGAGCTCGGGGCGCCGTGCGTCGAAGGGTTCGCGTCGGCGGCGCCGCCGACCGCCGGGGCGGCGGTCGAGATCCTGCGTACGGCGGGTGCCCGGCGGGTCGCGGTGGCCGCGTACTTCCTGGCACCCGGCCTGCTCTACGACACGGCGATGGCGTCGGCCCGGCAGGCCGGCGCGGTCTGTGTGGCGGCACCCCTGGCCGGCGCGCCGGAACTGGCCCGGCTGGTGCTGCGTCGGGTCGACCGGGCGGCCGCGCCGGCGCAGGTCTGAGTGGAGTGCCGCGCACCGAGGCGGTTTCCGGATCTGAGTTTCGCGGCACTGCAACGTGCGACGGCGCCCCGGGACAGTTCCCGGGGCGCCGTCGGACGTCGTTTGGTGGTCGGGTGGGTCAGGCAGTTTGAGCGCGCAGGACGCGCAGTCCGCCGCGACGCTTGACGGCGCGCCGCTCCTCTTCGCTCATCCCGCCCCAGACGCCAGCGTCCTGTCCGGACTCCAGTGCCCACTGCAGGCACTGGTCGGTCACGGAGCAGCGCCGGCAGACAGCCTTGGCCTGCTCGACCTGCAGGATCGCGGGGCCGGACGTCCCGATCGGGAAGAACAGCTCCGGGTCCTCGTCGCGGCAGACAGCATGGTGACGCCAGTCCATGGCGGCAACACTCCTCATTCTGGATCGGTGGCGGTAAATGCTCCGGTCTTTCTTTATGCGCCCGCGCAGTCGGCCACAACGGATTGCATCCGTCGGATCGGCAGCGCGTGAGCAGGCGTAAGCCTGTGGAACGTTGCTCCTAGCTGCCGCGTGGCGAGCGCATCCAGGCAACGTCCCGGGGTGAATCGGTCCGCTTGTGAATACTTTCACGAACCCCTGCGATGTCAAGAGTAGCGCTCAGAAAAAGTCCAATCGGGTGAGCAACGTCACGACCCTTTTGTCCGTTTTCTGACGCTCACCGACACCCGGAGTGCGACAGTCAAGAATCAATGTAGTACGGTCCGCGCCGCAGTGCAGGCATTTCAGCCACGTGTCTTCCGTGCCTCCGGTCACGCTCCGCAGTCGAAGCTCGGTTACAGAGCGTGTCAGAAGACCACCCGCAAGGCCTCTCGGACTGCCGTGAAACGGACTTTGAGCCGCTCCCCGAGATAATCGCCGTCTAGTTGGAAGGCCTGCGGTTGTGTTGCGGATAGCGTAAATTCGGACAAGTCGTGCAGTCGGACGAGCTGGCGGCCGCGCGGATCCGGTCGGCTGGCGGCGACCTGAGCCAGAGTGCGGGTGGTGCTCGGCACATGCAATTGGCGAAGCGCCATCACGTCCAGGCCGAGATCGAATGACGCCTCCGGATTCGGATTGATCGCCCGTTCACCTATGAACGTCCACGGCGCGGTGTTCTGCACCACGACCGTGGCGAGTTCGGCCGCCACCGGCTCGCCGGCCCGCTCCAACCGGATCGCCGGATGCCGCCGGTCCATGCCGATGAAGAACTCGCTGACCATCGACCGCAGGTAGAGCCCGACGGTCGACCGGCGCCCGCGCAGCCGGGCCCGCTCGACCTGCCGGATCACCGCCGCGTCCAGCCCCAGTCCGGCGCAGAAGGTGAAGTACCGGCCGTCGGCGCGGCCCAGACCGACGGTACGGAACCGCCCGGTCCGCAGACCCTCCAGCAGTACGCTCGTCGCCTCCGGCCACTGCGGCGGCAGCCCCACCGCACGGGCGAAGACGTTCGTCGAGCCGAGCGGCACCACCGCCAGCGCCGGCAGCCGGTCCGCTGCCGGACCCGGCAGCGTCTCCCTCGCCGGAGCAGACGTCATCAGGCCGTTGACGGCCTCGTTCACGGTGCCGTCGCCGCCCAGCGTGACCACCACGTCAAAGCCGTCCTCAGCGGCCGCCCTGGCCAACGCGACGGCATGCCCGCGCCGGTGGGTGGACGCCACCGACAGGTCGACTTCGCTGCGCAACGCCCGGACGATCACGTCCCGGGTGCGTTCGCTGGTGGTGGTGGCCTTCGGATTGACCACCAAGAGGGCCCGCATGGGCGGCACTTTATCGCGAGCCGTCGCGGGTATCGTGGCGCCGTGACCATCGACGCACAGCCCACACCGACGACCCTGCGGTCGGCGGTGTGGGCGTTGGCCGGGGAGGCGGTGGCCGTCGGGCTGGTCGCCGGCTACCTCGCGTACCAGGACGTCACCAGCACCGCGACCGACCTCGCCTCGGCGCTTATCGTCACCGGGTTCGCCGTCGGCGGCGCGGTGCTGCTGGCGGTGCTGGCCCGTGCCGTGGCCCGCCGCCGCAGCGCGGCGCGGGCACCGGCCATCGTCGCGCAGTTGATGCTGCTACCGGTCGGCTATTACATGATCGTCGGCGGCCTGGCCTGGCTCGGCGTGCCGCTGATCGGGCTCGGGCTGGTGGTGACCGCTCTGCTGGTCGCCGGGCCGACGACCCGGGCCTTCGGGCTGGAGTGACCAACCGAACACCGGCGGGACAGCCGCCGGTGGAGAACTCCTGCGGAGGTCAGCGGCCGCCGGACCGGCGGGTGAGCAGTCTGATGCTGGCCTGGCCGCTGCTGGCGGTCGCCGACGCCGAGCTGGTCAGCGCCCGGAGCACCTTCCAGGCGAAGGAGGAGTCCGGTGGTAGCCGGGCACCGCGTACCGTCGCGACGGCGACCTCGACGGTCAGCGCGTCGTCGGTCACCGAGAACCGGCACTGCAGGTCCGCGTCGCGGGTGGCGACGGCGAGCAGCATGGCGCAGGCCTCGTCGACCGCGATCCGCAGATCCTCGATCTCGTCCAGCGCGAAGTGCAGGCGTGCGGCCAGCCCGGCCGTCGCGGTACGCAGCACGCTCAGGTAGCCACCGTCGGCAGGCACGGTGAGCAGCACCACGTCATCATCGACGGTCGGCTCGGATTGTGTGACCAGCGAACTCATCCCGGATACCCCCGCGTGGACTCTACCGGTTGACGTCTATCCCTGCGGTGTCATCCGGAGCGATTCGTCGTCCGACCGAGCCGGGCGGGTGGTACGCGGCACCTACCACGGCCTCGGCGGGGCGGCCCGTGCCCGGCGGACCCGGCCGGCCGGTGCGCGATGCGCACCGGCCGGACCGACGGATCACGCCTGCTTGGTCTCCCAGAAGATCTTCGCGATCTCGTCGATCTTGACCAGCAGCTCGTCCGCCTTGGCCGGGTCGACCGACGCCTTGGTCCCGCCGCCGCCACCGGCGAGCTTGGTCGCCTCGTTGAACAGCTGGTGCAGCTGCGGGTACTTCTCGAAGTGCGGCGGCTTGAAGTAGTCGGTCCAGAGCACCCACAGGTGGTGCTTGACCAACTCGGAGCGCTGCTCCTTGATGATCAGCGCCCGGGTGCGGAACTCCGGGTCGGTGTTCGCCTGGTACTTCTCCGCGATCGCCTTGATGGATTCGGCCTCGATCCGGGCCTGCGCCGGGTCGTAGACGCCACAGGGCAGGTCGCAGTGGGCGCTGACCACCGTGCGCGGAGTAAACATGCGTAGAAGTCGCATCAGGACCCTCCGTGTGTTGGCCGGCGGCACGATCGCCGGCACGCGTAAGCTGGAGGATGATCCTCCCTGCCGACCCTATCGCGCATCGGGCTCGCGGACCTGGCGGGAGGTACAAGTGCTTTCACCACTGTTCGCCGTGCTCGTGCACGGACCGTCGATGGCCCCCACCTTGCGGCACGGCGACGCGCTGCTGGTCCGCCGGGGCGGCCGGGCGGTCCGCCCGGGGGACGTGGTGGTCGCCACCTTCCGGTCGCGTCCCGGACTGCTGGTGGTCAAACGAGCGGTACGGCCCGAATCCGGCGGTTGGTGGTTGCGCGGGGACAACGATCTGGTCACCGACGACTCGCGTGCCTTCGGGGTGGCCGACGTGCGTGGCCGGGTGCTGTGTCGCTACTGGCCGCGGCCACGCCGGGTGGGCCCGGGTCACCGACTGCGGTGAACCACTTCGCAGGAAACGGTGCTGTGTGACACTATGCTCGACACGGAATCCGGGTGACCCCCGCAGCGCCTCGCCGGTCAACGCTGACCTCGCGCCGAGCCGGCGGCTATTTATCACGCTCAACGGCTCTGGAGTCACCATGTCTACTGTGGCAATCTCTGACCCGGTCTTCGACCTGCATCGGGGCGGCAAGATGGCGATCACGCCCACCGTCGCGCTGGCCGACCGGGACGACCTCTCGCTCGCGTACACGCCGGGAGTGGCCCGGGTGTGCGAGGCGATCGCCGCCGATCCGACCCTGGTCGACGACTACACCTGGGTGTCGCACACGGTCGCGGTGGTCACCGACGGCACCGCGGTGCTCGGCCTCGGTGACATCGGCCCACGCGCCGCGATGCCCGTCATGGAGGGCAAGGCGGTGCTGTTCAAACAGTTCGGCGACGTCGACGCGGTGCCGATCTGTCTGGACACCCGGGACATCGACGCGATCGTGGCGACGGTCACCGCCCTGGCGCCATCGTTCGGCGGGATCAACCTGGAGGACATCAGCGCGCCACGCTGCTTCGAGATCGAGCGCCGCCTCGACGAGGCGCTGCCGATCCCGGTCTTCCACGACGACCAGCACGGCACGGCGATCGTGGTGCTGGCCGCCCTGCGCAACGCGGTCGCCCTGCTGGACCGCAAGCTCGGCGATCTGCGGGTGGTGATCAGCGGTGCCGGCGCGGCCGGCGTCGCGGTGACCCGGATGCTGATCGCCGGCGGCGTCGACCCGGCGAAGACCGTGGTCTGCGACTCCCGCGGCATCATCCACTCCGACCGGGCCGACCTTACCGGCGTCAAGGCGGAGTTGGCCGCGATGACCGCTGCCTGTGCCGGTGGCATCGCCGACGCGCTGGTCGGTGCCGATGTGCTGATCGGCCTCTCCGGCGGGCAGATCGACGAATCGGCGGTCGCCGGCATGGCACCCGGCGGGATCGTCTTCGCGCTGGCCAACCCGACGCCGGAGGTCCACCCGGAGATCGCCCACCGGTACGCCGCCCTGGTGGCCACCGGCCGCAGCGACTTCCCCAATCAGATCAACAACGTGCTGGCCTTCCCCGGCGTGTTCCGGGGTGCCCTGGACGCCGGTGCCACCCGGATCACCGAGGGGATGAAGGTGGCCGCCGCCGCCGCGATCGCCGGCGTCGTGGCCGACCTGCTGCAACCGGAGGCGTTCGTGCCGTCGGCACTCGATCCCCGGGTCGCGCCGGCGGTCGCCGCGGCGGTCGCCGCCGCCGCCCGCCGCGACGGCGTCGCCCGTCGCTGACCCGCGGTGCCGGCCGGAACGCATGGCGCGCCGGCCGGCACCACGGCTGCTAGCGTGCGGTGCATGCGAGCTGCCTTCGCCTCGACCGTCGACGCCGACGACCCGCTTGCCGCGCTGCGCGTCGGTGAGCTGCCCGAACCGGACCCGCCCGCCCCGGACTGGACGGTGGTCGAGGTCCGGGCCAGCTCCCTCAACCACCACGACCTGTGGTCGCTGCGCGGCGTCGGGCTGCCCGCCGACCGGCTGCCGATGATCCTCGGTTGTGACGCCGCCGGGGTCGACGACGCCGGCAACGAGGTCGTCGTCCACTCGGTGGTGCCCGATCCGGCGGACCCGCGCGGCATGTCGATCCTGTCCGAGCGCTACCCGGGCACGTTCGCCGACCGGGTAACGGTGCCCCGGTCGAACCTGATCCCGAAACCCGCCGGGCTGACCTTCACCGAGGCGGCGTGCCTGCCCACCGCCTGGCTGACCGCGTACCGGATGCTGACCACCCGGGGCCGGGTCGACCAGGCCGAGTCGGTGCTGGTCCAGGGAGCGGGCGGTGGGGTGGCGACGGCGGCCGTGGTGCTGGCCGTCGCGTTGGGCAAGCGGGTCTACGCGACCAGCCGGGACGCTGAAAAGCAGGAGCGGGTCGCCGCGCTCGGTGCCACCGCTCTGGCGTCGGGCAGCCGACTACCGGAGCGGGTCGACGTGGTGATCGAAACCGTCGGTGCGGCCACCTTCGACCATTCGATGAAGTCCGCCGCGCCGGGTGCCCGGATCGTCGTGTCCGGTGCCACCAGCGGCCACCTGCCCGCTGTCGACCTGCGCCGGGTGTTCGCCATGCAGCTGGAGATCCTCGGCACCTCGATGGGCACTCCCGACGAGCTGCGGGACCTGCTGGCGCTGTGCGCGCAGCGGGGCATCCGGCCGGTTGTCGACACCGAGTACGGCTTCAGCGAGGTGCGCGACGCATTCACCCGGCTGCACGCCGGTAGCACGTTCGGCAAACTGGTGCTCGACCACCGGCGTTGACCAGCCGCGTCACCAACGGGCCGGGTCAGAGCTGATCGTCGAAGACGGCGACCCCGGCCGGCGGGTCGTCGGCCAGCCGCTGCCGGGCGGCGTCGTCGCCGTACAGCGTCCACCGCAGGAAGTCGGTGCTGGTGCCGAGCACCACGTCGTACGCCGGGTTGCCGGGCCGCAGCAGCGACTGACCGTGGTCGCCGTCGGGCAGGCTCAGCATCGCCTTCGGCCACGGCACCCGGTCGTACGCCGCCTTGCCCGACGCGTACGACACCACCTCGTCCAGCTCGCCGTGGATGAACAGCTGCGGTGCGGCGGCCCCGCTGAACGCCGTACCGACGCCGAGCGCGCTGCCGGCCAGCACGACGCCCGCGTCCAGCCGGTCGTCCCGGGCAGCGGTGAACAACCCGACGGTGGTGACACCACCGGCCGAGTGCCCGGCGGCGGCGACGCTTTCGACGTCGAGCCGGCCGGCGAACTCGTCACCGACGCGGCCGTCGAGCGCCAGCAACTCGTCCAGTACGTGCGACGCGTCCGCCGGCTGGTTGAGCACGTCCAGTGCGTTGCCGCCGGAGCCGCCCTGACTGGTGAACGGGTAGGTCGGGGCGGCGACGACGAACCCGGCCGCCGCCCACTCGGACAGCACCGTACGGTAGTCGGCCGGCTTGCCGCCGAGGCCGTGGCTGAACAGCACCACCGGGTACGGACCGTCCCCGCCGACCGGGTACCAGACGGTGACCGGCAGCGGCCGGTCACCACGGTTCAGATCAAGGGTGCGGGTCCCGACGTCGAGTCGCCGCGTCGGCGCCGGTCGGCCGGGCCGCTGGTCGGGCTGCGCCGACGTCGAGTCAGGCTGTCCCGCCGCGGCGGTCTGCGTCGCAGCCGGGGCGTCAGTCACCGGGCCGGGCGCGGCGGCGGTGCCGCATCCGGCCAGCGTGGTGGTGAGCAGACCGACGGTGAGCAGGCCGGCTACCACCGGACGGAAGTCACGCATTGGACGATTGTTACCGGCATCCGCCGGGTCGACCACCGGCTCGCGCCGGCCGGTCGTGGCAGCGTCCGGTTGACTTCGCTAGGGTTTTCGTCATGTCTGACGAGTACGTCGATCCGAGCGGCAACACCGAGGCCTTCCGGGCCTTCCAGACCTCGCCGCAGCCGGTCGCCGACCAGCCGTCCCGGCTACCGCTGATCATCGGTGTCGCGGTCGCGGTGGCGATCGTGGTCGCGATCGCCCTCTGGCTGGTGCTCTGATCCTTCGCCGGCCGGCCGGCCGGCCCCGACCCGGCACCAGTGACCCGGGTCGGCCCGGGGTCAGCCGTCGGTCAGCACCGCCCGCGTCTGACTGGCGATCTCGTACTCCTCGTCGGTGGGGACCACCCACACCTGCACCGGCCTGCCGTCCGGGGAGATCATTCGCTCGCCTCGGCCCTCGTCGTTGCGCCGCGCGTCGACCTGGACACCGATCCGGTCGAGCCCGGCCAGCGCCGCCGCCCGCACCGGGGCGGCGTTCTCGCCGACCCCGGCGGTGAAGACGATCGCGTCGACCCGACCGAGCAGCGCGTGGTATCCGCCGACGTAGAACCGGATCCGGGCACAGTAGATGTCGAAGGCGAGCCGGGCCGCCGGATCCCCGTCGGCGCGGCGGCGCAGCACCTCGCGCATGTCGCCGGCCCCGGTCAGCCCGACCAGACCGCTGCGCTGGTTGAGCAGCCGGTCAACGTCGGCGGTCGACCAGCCGGCCACCCGCTCCAGGTGAAACACCACCGCCGGGTCGAGGTCACCGCTGCGGGTGCCCATCACCAGACCCTCCAACGGTGACAGCCCCATCGAGGTCGCCACGCTGCGGCCACCGGCCACCGCGCAGGCGCTGGCCCCGTTGCCCAGGTGCAGGGTAATCACATCGACGTCGGCCGGTGCCCGGCCGAGCAGGGCGGCGGCCCGCCGGGACACGTATGCGTGCGAGGTGCCGTGGAACCCGTACCGGCGGATGCCGTACCGCTGCGCGGTGTCGGCGTCGATCGCGTAGCTGGCCTGCTCCGGCGGCAGGGTGCGGTGGAAAGCGGTGTCGAAGACCGCGACCTGCGGCACACCGGGCAGCAGCCGGCGGGCCTGGGCGATCCCGGTCAGGTTGGCCGGGTTGTGCAGCGGGGCGAGCGGCACCAGCCGCTCGATCTCGGCGACCACCTGGTCGGTGATCAGCGTCGGCTCGGCGAACCGGACACCGCCGTGCACCACCCGGTGCCCGACCCCGCCGAGGCCGGTCAGGTCGACCCGTTCGGCCATCAGCCGCAGCGCGGCCGCATGGTCGGCCGGCCCGCCACCGGGCTCGCCGATCCGTTCCACGGTGCCCTTGTCGACCACCTTGTCGCCGTCGAAGAGCTGGTACTTCAGCGACGACGAGCCGCAGTTGAGCACCAGGATCCGGGCTACGTCACTCATCGCGCGGCCGCCTGGATCGCGGTGATCGCCACGGTGTTGACGATATCGGGCACGGTGGCTCCCCTGGACAGATCGTTGACCGGCCGGCGCAGACCCTGCATCACCGGTCCGACGGCGACCGCACCGGCCGAACGCTGCACCGCCTTGTAGGTGTTGTTGCCGGTGTTCAGGTCGGGGAAGACGAAGACGGTGGCCCGCCCGGCGACGTCGCTGCCGGGCAGTTTGGTGGCGGCGACCGTCGGGTCGATCGCCGCGTCGTACTGGATCGGGCCCTCGACCAGCAGGTCCGGGCAGCGCTTGCGGACCAGGTCGGTGGCGGCGGCGACCTTGCGGACGTCGTCGCCGCTGCCGGAGGTCCCGGTGGAGTAGGACAGCATGGCGACCCGTGGCTCGATGCCGAACCGGGCGGCGGTCTGCGCCGAGCTGACCGCGATGTCGGCCAACTGGTCGGCGTCCGGGTCCGGGTTGACCGCGCAGTCGCCGTAAACCAGCACCCGGTCGGCGAGCAGCATGAAGAACACGCTGGACGCGACCGACACGTCCGGCAGCGTCTTGATGATCTCGAAGGCGGGGCGGATCGTCGCGGCGGTGGTGTGGGTCGCCCCGGAGACCATGCCGTCGGCGTGCCCGACGTGCACCATCATCGTGGCGAAGTAGTTGACGTCGCCCATCACGTCGTGCGCCAGCTCCCAGGTGACGCCCTTGTGCCGGCGCAGCTCGGTGTACCGGGACGCGAAGTCGTCGCGCCACGGGCTGACCGCCGGGTCGACGACGCCGACCCCGTCGATCTGCACGCCCAGCTCGCGGGCCCGGCGGCCGATGTCGTCGGCGTCGCCGAGCAGGGTCAGGTCGGCGACGCCGCGCCGTAGCAGGATCTCGGTGGCCCGCAGGATCCGTTCGTCGGTGCCCTCCGGCAGCACCAGCCGGCGGCGGGCGGCCCGGGCCTGGTCGATCAGCGCGTACTCGAACATCATCGGGGTGACCCGGGCCGACCGGGTCACGTCCAGCCGGCGGGCCAGCTCGGTCGTGTCCACGCTGGACTCGAAGGCGCCGAGCGCAGCCTCCACCTTGCGAGGGTTCGCGGTGCTGGGCCGGCCGGAGATCCGTCCGGCGGTGGCCACCGCATGGAAGCTGTCCGCCGGTGCGGACAGCACCGCCAGGTTGGTGCCGAGCCGCTCCACCAGGCGCATCGCCCGCGGGTCGGGCCGTTCGCCCAGGGTCAGCGCCACCCCGGCCAGCGACACCAGCCCGGCGGCGTGCGCCGCGCTGACCGCGACCAGCAGGTCCGCCCGGTCGCCGGGGGTGATCACCAGCGCGCCGTCGACGAGATGGTCCAGCAGCACCGGCACGTGCGCCGCGCCGACCACGAAGTCCAGCACATCACGGCTCAAGGCGGTGTCGTCGCCGGCCAGCACGGCGGCGTCGAGGGCGCCGGCGACCTCGGCGACGGTCGGTGCGGAGACCGCCGGGATCTCCGGGATGGCGTAGACCGGTACCGGCAGCGTCGGTGTCACCACCCCGGCGTCGACCCGGTTCGCGATCACGGCCAGCACCGTCGCACCGAGCTCGGTCAACGAGTGGTACGCGCTGCGGGCCGCGCCGGCGACCTCGGCGGCGTCCCGGCGGATCCCGTCGACGAGGGCCACCACCACGCTGCCGAACTCGGTGGCCAGCCGGGCGTTGAACGCCAGCTCGCGGGGGAGACCGCCGTTGTCACCGGTGTCGTCGAAGTCGCTGCCGACCACCAGCACCGCCGGGCAGCGCCGCTCCAGTTCGCGGTACCGGTCGACGATGCGGGAGATCAGCTCCTCCCGCCGGCCGTCGGCGACCAGCTCGGCGGCCTCGGCGTAGCTGGCCCCGTACAGCTGGTCGTCGGGCAGGTCGATCCGGTAGCGCTCACGCAGCAGGGTCAGGGTCGCGTCCGGGCCGGCACCGGCGAGCAGTGGCCGGAACACCCCGATCCGCTCGACCCGGCGGGACAGCAGCTCGGCCAGGCCGAGGGCGACGGTGGACTTGCCGCCACCGGGGCCGAGACCGGCCAGGTAGACACTTCGCGCCACCGCCCCAACGTACAAGGCGCAGGCGCCCGGAGTCTGGTGACCTTGGTCCCGGCCCGGGTGGGTCCAGCGTCAACGCCTGGCTCAGTCGTCCTCGTCGTCGAGCCGGGCCAGCCAGGTGGCGAACCGTTCCACCGGGGTCTCGAACTCCGGGTGCAGGTCGACGAAGTCACGCAGCCGTTCGGCAAGCCAGGAGATGGCCACCTCCTCCTCGCCGCGGCGCTGCGCCAGTTCCTCGATGCCCCGGTCGGTGAAGTACACGCGTGCCCCCCGGTCAGCGTCGCGGCAACGCGGCGTCGATCAGCGCGGACTGCTCGACGTCGTGCAGCTTCGTCGAGCCGACCGCCGGCGCCGCCGCCGCCGGCCGGGAGATCCGCCGCAGCCGTACACCGTCGAGATGCTCCAGCAGGTTGAGCGCGACGAACGACCAGGCACCCTGGTTGGCCGGTTCCTCCTGGACCCAGGCGAAGTCCTCGGCGTTCGGGTAGCCGGCCAGCGCCGCCCGGATCTGCTCCACCGGCAGCGGGTACAGCTGTTCCATCCGGATGATCGCGGTGTCGGTGTCGAGCTGACCGTTGCCGCCGGCGACCGCGTGCCGTTCCGCACGGGCCTGCAGCAGGTCGTAGTAGACCTTGCCGGTGCACAGCAGCACCCGCTTGACCGATTCCGGCCGGCCGTCGGCCACCGGGTCAGGCAGCACCGGCTGGAAGGTGCCGGAGGTGAAGTCGGCGACAGAGGAGACGCAGAGCTTGTGCCGCAGCAGCGACTTGGGGGTGAACACCACCAGCGGCTTGCGCTTTGGCGACAGCGCCTGCCGGCGCAGCAGATGGAAGTAGTTCGCCGGGGTGGTCGGGATCGCGATGCGCATGTTGTCCTCGGCGCACATCTGCAGGTAACGCTCCGGACGCCCGGACGTGTGGTCCGGACCCTGCCCTTCGTGGCCGTGCGGCAGCAGCAGGGTCAGCGCCGACCGCTGCCCCCACTTGACCTCGCCGGAGGAGACGAACTCGTCGACGATCGACTGGGCGCCGTTGACGAAGTCGCCGAACTGCGCCTCCCAGAGCACCAGCGCCTCCGGGTTCTCCACCGAGTAGCCGTACTCGAAGCCCATCGCCGCGTACTCGCTGAGCAGTGAGTCGTGGACGAAGAACCGCGACTCGTCGGTGACCAGGCTGGCCAGCGGCAGGTAGTCCCGCCCGGTGCGGGCGTCGACCACCGAGGCGTGCCGCTGTACGAAGGTGCCCCGGCGGGAGTCCTGGCCGGCCAGCCGGACGGTGACGCCGTCGGCGAGCAGCGTGCCGAACGCGACGATCTCGCTGAAGCCCCAGTCGATGTCGCCGGAGACCGACATCTTCGCCCGTCGCTCCAGCAGCTGCTGGATGCGCTTGTGCGGGGTGAAGCCCTCCGGCAGGTCCACGTGCGCGTCGCCGACCGCCCGCACGGCGGCGGCGTCCACCGCAGTCGCCACCTGCGGCTCCGGCTCCGGCTGGCGGCTGGGCAACCGGCTGGTAGCCGAGGTGGCGGCGTCCCGGGTCGCCTTGAACACCTGCTCCAGCTGGGTCTGGTAGTCGCGCAGCAGCTCCTCGGCGTCGGTGATGGTGATGTCACCCCGGCCGATCAGCTCCTCGGTGTAGAGCTTGCGGACGCTGCGCTTCGAGTCGATGATCGCGTACATCAACGGGTTGGTCATCGACGGATCGTCGCCCTCGTTGTGCCCGCGCCGCCGGTAGCAGACCAGGTCGATCACGACGTCCTTGTTGAACGCCTGACGGTACTCGAAGGCGAGCCGGGCGACCCGGACGACCGCCTCCGGATCGTCGCCGTTGACGTGGAAGATCGGCGCCTGGATCATCCGGGCCACGTCGGTGGAGTAGAGCGACGAGCGGCTGTGCTCCGGTGCGGTGGTGAAACCGACCTGGTTGTTGACCACCACGTGCACTGAGCCGCCGGTCCGGTAGCCGCGCAGCTGCGACAGGTTGAGCGTCTCGGCGACCACGCCCTGCCCGGCGAACGCGGCGTCACCGTGTACCAGCAGCGGCAGCACGGTGTAGCCCTCCAACTTGAGGTCGATCCGGTCCTGCTTGGCCCGGACGATGCCCTCCAGCACCGGGTCGACCGCCTCCAGGTGCGACGGGTTGGCGGTCACCGACACGGTGATGCCGTGCTCGCCGTCCGGGGTGGTGAACTTGCCGACCTGACCGAGGTGGTACTTGACGTCCCCGGAGCCCTGAGTGGACTTCGGGTCGAGGTGTCCCTCGAACTCAGAGAAGATCTTCTCGTACGGCTTGCCGACGATGTTGGCGAGCACGTTGAGCCGGCCCCGGTGGGCCATGCCGATGACCACTTCGTCGAGGTCGGCCCGGGCCGAGGACTGCAGGACCTCGTCCAGCAGCGGGATCAGCGACTCGCCGCCCTCCAGTGAGAAGCGCTTCTGCCCGACGTACTTGGTCTGCAGGAAGGTCTCGAACGCCTCGGCCGCGTTGAGCCGGTTCAGGATGTGTTTCTGCTCGGCCGCGTCGGGCTTCTCATAGCCGCGTTCGATGCGTTCCTGGATCCAGCGGCGTTCCTCCGGATCCTGGATGTGCATGTACTCGATGCCGACCCGGCGGCAGTAGGAGTCGCGCAGCACGCCGAGGATCTGCCGCAGCTTCATCCGCTGCTGGCCGGCGAAGCCGTCCACCGGGAAGGTGCGGTCCAGGTCCCACAGGGTCAGGCCGTGCTGCAGCACGTCCAGGTCCGGGTGCTTACGGATCTTGAACTCGAGCGGGTCGGTGTCGGCCATCAGGTGCCCGCGCACCCGGTACGCGTGGATCAGCTCGTTGACTCGCGCCGTCTTGTTGATCTGCCCCTCGGAGCTGACCGCCACGTCGCGCACCCAGCGCACCGGCTCGTACGGGATCCGCAGCGCGGTGAAGAGCTGGTCGTAGAAGCCATGCTCCCCGAGGATCAGCTCGTGCATGGTCTTGAGGAACTCGCCGGACTGCGCACCCTGGATGATCCGGTGGTCGTAGGTGCTGGTCAGCGTGATCACCTTGCTGACCGCCAGGTCGGCCAGGGTCTCTTCGGACATTCCGGCGTACGGGGCCGGGTACTCCATCGCACCGACGCCGATGATCGCCCCCTGCCCGGTCATCAGCCGGGGCTGGGAGTGCACCGTGCCGATGCCGCCCGGGTTGGTCAGCGAGATCGTGGTGCCGTTGTAGTCGTCCATGGTCAGCTCGCCCCGGCGGGCACGGCGGACCACGTCCTCGTACGCCTGCCAGAACTGCCGGAAGTCCATCTGCTCGCACGCCTTGATCGACGGCACCACCAGGGTCCGGGAGCCGTCCGGCTTGGCCAGGTCGATGGCGATGCCGAGGTTGACGTGCTCCGGCGCGACCATGTTCGGCTTGCCGTCGATCTCGGCGAACGAGTTGTTCATCTCCGGGTGCTCGACCAGCGCCCGGACCATGGCGTACCCGATCAGATGGGTGAAGCTGACCTTACCGCCACGGCCCCGGGCCAGGTGGTTGTTGATCACGATGCGGTTGTCGACCAGCAGCTTGGCTGGGACCGCGCGCACGCTGGTCGCGGTCGGCACCGCCAGCGACGCGTCCATGTTCTGCACGATCCGGGCGGCGACCCCGCGCAGCGGCGTCTGCCGGCTGCCGCCGGCCATCGAACCGTTGCCGGCGGGTGCCTTGCCGGGTGCCTTGTCTGCTGCTGCCTTGTCTGCCGGTGCCTTGGTCGCCGTTCTGGTCGCGGCGGACCGGCCGCCGGTGGACTTGCCGGCGGCGGTCTTTGCGGTGCTCTCCGTGCCGGCGGCCGGCCTGGTCGGTGCTGTCTTGCCTGCCGGTGCCGTCCTGCCGGTCGGCGCGTCCGCCCGGGTGGGGCTGCTCTTGGCCGCGGCGGGCTCGGCCGCCCGGCGGGTGTTCCCGCGACCCGGCGCGGACGCTTCGGTCTGCTGGACGGACCGTGCGGCCGGCGCGTCGGTGCCGGCCCGGGCGGCGGCCGTGGTCGCCGTCGCGGCGGCCGCCTCGGTCGGCGAGGCGACCTGCTCGGGGCTGTAGTCGGCGAAGAAGTCGTGCCAAGCCGGATCTACGCTGGCGGGATCGGTGAGATACTTCTGGTACATCTCATCGACGATCCACTCGTTCGGGCCGAAGCCCGCCAGCGGATTGTCCTGCGAAGTCTGCTGGGTCGACACGGCCGGTAATCGCCTCTTTCACGCGGTCGGATTTGTCACGCGGGGACGCCACCAGGGTCGGGGCGCTGGTCGGGGACGGCTACCAGGCTACGCCGTACGCCGACGGGCGGCATTGTCGCATGCGGCTCGTGTCACTTTTCACAACGGCTGCCCCAGCCGCACCGGCCGGTACGGCGGTTGCCGTACCGGCCGGAATGGCAGGTCAGTAGGGGTATGCCTGACCGGTCAGGAGATGTCCCGACGGCGGGTGATCACCGTACCGACGATGCCGGTCAACAGCGCGTAAGCGATCAGGATCAGCGCACCGGTCCACCGGGGTGGGCTGTCCGGCAGGTCGGTGCCGGCGACCATCAGCTGCGACGCGATCGAGGGCACCAACCACTGCAGGTCACTGACCCAGTCGCCGAACCGGGACGCCAGTGTGGCCAGGATGATCGCCGTGCCGAGGTAGCCACCCAGGTAGAGCAGGATCGCCGAGACGGTGGCCCCGAGCTGGCTGCGGATCAGCACCCCGAAGCCGACCCCGAAGATCGCCCACAACAGGTAGGCCAGGCCGTTGAGCCCGACCGCCTCCCAGACCGCGCCCGAGCCGAACTCCGGACCGATGTCGAAGGTGGCCAGCACCAGCGCGCCGGCGATCAGGTTGACCACCGTGGTGATCAGCCAGAAGACGAAGCCGAGCAGCGACGCGGCGGCCAGCTTCGCCAGCACCACCTCGGTACGTCGCGGGCTGGTAAGGAAGGTCGTGGTCGCGGTCTGATGGAAGTACTCGTTGGTCACCACGATCACGCCGAGCAGCATCACGACCAGCAGCCCGAAGAACTGGCCGTTGGTGTAGAGGTTGGCCGCCAGCGCCGGCGCCTCACTGACCGCGCTGAGCACCTCGTCGTTCTCCGGCGTCGTCGGGCCGAACCGCTCCGGGTCGGACAGCACACTGGTTTGTACGTAGTTGACCAGCAGGGTGACCGCCCACAGCGGCAGGTAGATCAGGCCGAAGACCCACCAGGTGGCGGTGGTGGTGATCTTGAGCAGCTCGCTGCGTACCAGGTTCATCGGATGGCCGCCTTCGCGCTGGTCAGTTCCAGGAAGACCCGTTCCAGGTCGGGTCGTTCGGTGCTCAACTCGTGCAGCTCGACGCCCTCGGCCAGCGCGGTCCGGCCGACCGTCGGCGCGTCCACCCCGACGACCAGCAGCGCACCGTCCGGCGCGGTCTGCACCGTTGCCTCGGCCCGGCTCAACGCCGCCGTCAGCTTCTCGCCGTGCGGCGTGCGGACCCGGATCGTCGGGGCACCGGACATCGAGGCCATCACCTCGGCGACCGGGCCGTGTCGGACCAGTCGACCAGCCGCGATGATCACCACGTCGTCGGCGAGCAACTGCATCTCCGCCAGCAGGTGGCTGGAGACGAGCACGGTACGGCCCTGCGCGGCGAACGACTTGAGCAGGTCCCGCATCCAGCGGATCCCCTCCGGGTCCAGGCCGTTGGCCGGCTCGTCGAGGATCAGCACCTTCGGGTCGCCCAGCATCGCCGCGGCGATCCCCAGCCGTTGCCGCATGCCGAGCGAGTAGCCCTTGAACTTGCGCTTCGCGGCCGGCGTCAACCCGACCAGGCCGAGCGTCTCCTCGGCGCGGCGCAGCGGGATCCCGGCGGCGGCGCAGATCACCCGCAGATGGTTGATGCCGGAGCGGCCCTTGTGCGCGCTGGACGCCTCCAGCACCGCGCCGACGTGCCGCAGCGGATCGGTCAGGTCGGCGTACCGCCGCCCGCCCACGGTGGCATGACCGCTGGTCGGCGTGACCAGGTTGAGCATCATCCGCAGGGTGGTCGTCTTGCCGGCCCCGTTCGGGCCGAGAAAGCCGGTCACCCGCCCCGGCTCCACGGTGAACGACAGATCGTCGACCGCTCGGACGTTGCGGTACTGCTTGGTCAGCCCGGAGACGACGATGCGTCCGTCCTCCGACATGTGGCTCCTCTCGTCACACCGCCCCGGCATCCGACGGCGGGCCGGCGATGGCGATCCAGGTCGCCCGGGCCGCCGCCAGCGGTTGTCCCGCAGCATCGTAGAGCGTCGTGCGTACCTCGGCCTTACGGCCGCTGGTTCCGAGCAACTCGCCGACCACCACGCAGCGCTGGCCCGGTGCCGGCAGCGCGGCCACCGTCGCGGTCATCCGGCCCAGCAGGTACGGCCGGCCCGCGGCGAGCACCGTCCAGCCGCCGGGGCAGTCCAACGCGGCCCAGACGGTCGGCACCGTACGGTCGTCCGGGACGACGAACGGCGCGGCGCTGCGCCCGTCACCCACCGGCCCGGGAAACACCCGCAGACCGTCGGGGTGCCGTGGGCCGCAGACGTAGCAGTCCGGGAACGGATGCGCGTCGTGGCCCGGGTACCGGGCGCTGGCAGCCTCCGCCGTGGCCAGATCGACCGGCGGTACGGTCGGCCCGCCCACCGGGCCGCCCGAGCCGTCAACCGGGCCGGTCAGCCCGTCGATCGAGCCGTCGACCGCCTCGGCCTCGGCGATCAGCGTGACCGGATCGGCGCCGGTCTCCACGCTCAGGGTGTCGTCGGCGGTACGCACCACCCGCAGCTCGGTGTCCAGCGGCGGCGGCCGGCGCAGGGTCACCCGGACCGGCCGACCCCCGACCACGGTGGCCGGCTCGGCGCACAGCAGCGCCTGGGCGAACCGGCCGGCCGCGTACCCGCCGTTGGCGGAGCCGGTCGGGCCGTTGAACCGGGCGGAGATCAGCATCGGACCATCCTCGCAGTCGGCCGCCACCGCCGTTCGATCGACACCGCCGTTCACCGGATCGACACCGGTGCCATCCGCTACCGACACGCCGACGGTTCCGGGGCACCTTACACAGTTGTCATGGCCGTGTTGCTGACCGCCGCTACCCCAACCAGGACCAGCGAGTACGTCGTCTCGGTCGCCGATCACACCGATCAGGTCGCCGCCGCGCAGCGACTGCGCCGCCAGGTGTTCGCCGCCGAGTTCGGTGCCGGCTGCGACACCCGCTCCGGCGGGTCGGACGCCGACCGGGACGTTGACGGGTTCGACGAACACTGTGACCACCTGATTGTCCGGCACCGGACCGGTGCCGTGGTCGGCACCTACCGGCTGCTGCCGCCGGACCGCGCCGCCCGGCTCGGCCGTTGGTACGCCGACACCGAGTTCGACACCAGACCACTGCGGCTGATCCGTGACCACCTGGTGGAGGCCGGCCGGGCGTGCGTGCACCCTGACCACCGGGGCGGCGCGGTGATCAACCTGATCTGGGCCGGCATCGCCCGCTACCTGCGGGAACGTGACCTGCGTTGGCTGGGCGGCTGTGCGTCGGTGCCGCTGCACGACGGCGGTGCGAGCGCCCACGCGGTCTGGCGCACGGTCCGGGACCGGCACCTGGCCCCGCCGCTGCTGAGGGTACGGCCACGTCGTCCCTGGCTCGCCGAACCCGAACCGCCACCCGCACCGGTCCTGCCGAGGACCGGCCGGGTCGGCATGCCGCCGTTGCTGCGCGGCTACCTGCGACTCGGCGCCTGGGTGTGCGGCGAACCCGCGTACGACCCCGACTTCGCAGTCGCCGACCTGTACGTGCTGCTGTCGCTGGACCGGATCGATCCCCGCTACCTGCGTCACTTCCTGGAGCTGTGATGGCACCGAGATCGCCTGCCAGGTCACCGCGACCGCTCGCCAGGTCACCGCGACCGCTCGGGCACGGCACCTTCTGGCGACCCCGATCAGGGTGTGGGGCCGGCTGCCTGCCGCCCCCGCCCACCGTGCCCGCCGCCAACCGGTTGACCCGGTTGACCCGGCTGACCGGCGTGCTCGGCATGCTCGCCGCCGGGCTGGTCCTGCTGGTGCTGCTGCCGCTGCTCACCCGGCGGTTGCGTCCGGTCGCCGGGCGGCTGTGGGCGCGCGGACTGCTGCGCTCGCTCGGCGTCCGGCTGCGGCTCGTCGGCCGGCTGCCGGTCCGGGCGGCACTGCTGGCCGCCAACCACGTCTCGTGGCTGGACACCCTGGCCATCCTCGCCGTCACCCCGGCCCGGCTGCTGGCCAAGCGCGAGATCCGTGGCTGGCCGGTGATCGGCGCGCTGGCCCGGGTCGGCGGCACCCTGTTCATCGACCGCGACCGGCCGCGTACGCTGCCCGGCACGGTCGCTGACGTCGCCGCTGCGTTGCGCGCCGGGCACCAGATCGCGGTGTTCCCGCAGGCCACCACGACCTGCGGCACCGCCGGCCGGGTCACCTCCGCCGGTCGGTGCAGTTCGGGTGCGCCGCGCCCGGCACCGTTTCGCCCCGCGTTGTTCCAGGCCGCGGTCGACGCGGAGGTGCCGGTCGTCCCGCTCACTCTGACGTACCACTTCGCCTGCCCGGCCGCGACCCCGGCGGCCGGGTCGGTCGACCTGGCGCCGGCCGGTCCGGTGCCGACCAGCGTGGCGGCGTTCATCGGGGACGAGGCGTTGTGGCCGTCGGTACGGCGGGTGCTGGGGCTGCGGGATCTGGTGGTGACGCTGGACGCCGGTGCGCCGCTGCCGCCGGACCGGTCCCGGCACCGGCGGGCCCTCGCCCGGCTCGCCGACCGAGACCCGGCACCGACCCGCTCCGCCCTCGACCTCGTCGGCTGAGCTCACTCGTCCCGGACATCGAGCTCACTCTCAGCTGATTGTCAGCGGCTCCCCAGGCCGAACCCAGACCGATCCGGGATGATGCGGTCATGACCGCATCGCAGACCGAGGCGAAGCTGCTCGTCGTCGAGGACGACCCGAACATCCTCGAACTGCTCTCCGCCAGTCTGCGGTTCGCCGGATTCGACGTCACCACCGCGACCAGCGGCAGCGCCGCGCTCAACGCCGCCCGCGAGCGCCGGCCCGACCTCGTGGTGCTCGACGTCATGCTGCCCGACCTGGACGGCTTCGAGGTGATCCGGATGATGCGGGAGGCCGGCACCCGTACCCCGGTGGTCTTCCTCACCGCGCGGGACGCCACCGACGACAAGATCCGCGGGCTGACTCTCGGCGGCGACGACTACGTCACCAAGCCCTTCTCGCTGGAGGAGCTGACCGCCCGGATCCGGGCGGTGCTGCGACGTACCAGCAACGGCGGTCAGACCTCGTCCCGGCTCACCTTCGCCGACCTGGAGCTGGACGAGGAGACCCACGAGGTCTACCGGGCGGGCAGCCGGGTGCAGCTGTCACCGACCGAGTTCAAGCTGCTGCGCTACCTGATGCTCAACGCCAACCGGGTGCTGTCCAAGGCGCAGATCCTCGACCACGTGTGGAACTACGACTTCCGGGGCGACGACAACATCGTCGAGTCCTACATCTCATACCTGCGCCGCAAGATCGACAACACCCAACCCCGGCTCATCCACACCCTGCGTGGCGTCGGCTACGTGCTGCGCAAACCAGCGGCGTGAGCAGGCCGACGCTGGCGCCCGCCCCGGTGACGGGCTGGCTGCGCGGCGTACCGCTGCGGGTCAAGCTGGTCACGTCGGTGCTCAGCCTGGTCCTCACCGCGCTGCTGGTGATCAGCGTGAGCAGCGCGTTCTTCCTGCGCAGCTACCTGGTCGACCAGATCGACACGGACCTGCGCGACTACGTCACGGGCCTGCGCGACGAGGTGAGCAAGGCGCAACGCCTGCCGGTGTGGGACCAGCGCGCCTCAGTCACCGCCCCGCTGCCGACCAACTACCTGGTGGTCGTCTCGTACCAGGACGGCCCGCTTGGCGGGCCCTACTACGACGACGACCGGATCGCCGCCGGCGAGCTGCCACGCTGGCCGGCCGACTGGGACGGCTTCGCCGCGCTGCAGGGCGAGCCGAAGACGGTGTACGCCCGCAACGGCGCCCCACGCTGGCGGATGCTCTACGCGGCGCTGCCCACCGGCGACGTCATCGCGGTCGGGCAGAGCCTCGTCGACGTCGACCGGGCGGTCAGCCGGCTGGTCTGGATCGACATCCTGGTCGGCATCGGAGTGGTGACGCTGCTGGCGCTGGCCGGCGCCGCGATCGTACGGACCAACCTGCGGCCGCTGGTCGAGATCGAGCAGACCGCGGCGGCCATCGCCGCCGGTGACCTGAGCCGGCGGGTGCCCGACCCGGAGCCGGGCGCGCACGTGCCGCAGACCGAGTTGGGCCGGCTGTCCCGCACGCTCAACGCGATGCTGACCCAGATCGAGGCAGCGTTCACCGCGCGGGCGAGCTCCGAGTGGGCGGCCCGGATGGCCGAGGCGTCGGCCCGGGAAGCCGCCGTCGCGGCCCAGTCCTCGGAGACCCGGGCCCGCCGGTCCGAGGAGCGGATGCGCCAGTTCGTCGCCGACGCCTCGCACGAGCTGCGCACCCCGTTGACCACCATCCGCGGCTTCGCCGAGCTGTACCGGCAGGGGGCCGCCGCCGCGTCGCCGCAGGAAGCGGCCCGGCTGGTCCGCCGGATCGAAGACGAGGCGGCCCGGATGGGTCTGCTGGTGGAGGACCTGCTCCTGCTGGCCCGCCTCGACCGGGAACGCCCGTTGGATCTGGCGCCGGTCGAGCTGCCGGTGCTGGCCAGCGACGCTGTGCAGGCGGCCCGGGCGGTCGACCCGCAGCGCCGGGTGGAGCTGGACATCGGGCCCGGTGCCGGCCGGCTGGTGGTGCTGGGCGATGACGCCCGGTTGCGTCAGGTGATCGGCAATCTGGTGACCAATGCGATCAACCACACCCCGGCCGACACGCCGGTCACCCTGCGGTTGCGGGCCACCGAGCCGGGGTTCGCCACGGTCGAGGTAGCCGACGAGGGGCCCGGTCTCACCCCGGAGCAGTCCGAACGGGTCTTCGAGCGGTTCTACCGGGCCGACGCCGCCCGTACCCGCAGCGCGGAACGGCCGACCGGCACCGGTCTCGGGCTGGCGATCGTCGCCGCCCTCGTCGCTGCTCACTCGGGCACCGTCGAGGTGCACAGCGGGCCTGGCGAGGGTGCCACCTTCCAGGTCCGGTTGCCGCTGGCCGACACCGACCTCGTCGACCCGCCTCCCATCGACGACGACGGATCATGATTTTCAGCGAAACCTCAGCCGGAAATCAGGTGCGTCAAAGTGCCGGGGGGCAATCTGAACACATGAGCGAGCACGAGACCACGCCGCCGGCGGAGCCGTCGGACAAGGCTCAACCGCCGGCCAGCCCTTGGCAGGCCCCTGCCGGGTCGGGCCAGCCCGACCCGGCCGTCGGTCGTCCGTCCACCGACTGGACGCCGACCAACCAGCCGTACGCCGGCTCACCCGCGCCGGCCCAGCCCGCGCCCACGTCACCCGCGTCTGAGGCGCCCGCGTCCGTGACTCCCACGTCGGCGCAGCCGGTCACCGGACCGCCGCTCAGCGGCCAGCCGCAGGCCGGCCCGTACGCCCCCGGCTACGCCCAGGTGCCGTACGGGCACGGCCAGCACGGGCAGTGGAGCCATGGTCAGCCGTACGCCGGCCACGGCTACAGCCAGCCGCACGTCAGCTGGTCGCCGCCGCCCGGCGCCGCCGCCCAGGCCGCCGCCCAGCGGCCGAACCGGCTCGGTCGGATCGTCGCCGGCTCGGCGGTCGTCCTCGCCCTGATGCTCGGCTCCGGCGCGGTCGGCGGTGCGGTCGTCGCTGCCTTCGACAACGGCGGCGCGGCGCCAGCGGTGCAGACCGGCAGCAACGGCGGCGGCAGCGCGGCACCGGTGATCGACCGCTCGTCGCTCGCCGAGATCGCCGACGCCGTCCAGGACAGCGTGGTGTCCATCTCCACCGGCTCCGGTGAAGGCTCGGGTGTGGTGCTCAATGCCGAAGGCTTCATCCTGACCAACAACCACGTCGTCGAGTCGGCGCGCGGCGGATCGGTCACCGTGTACTTCGCCGACGGCGGCTCCGCGTCCGGCGGCGTGGTCGGCACCGACGCGCGCACCGACCTGGCCGTGGTCAAGGTCGACGACGTGGACGGGCTGTCCCCGGCGACCCTCGGCGACAGCAGCACGATGCGGGTCGGTGACACCGTACTGGCCCTGGGCAGCCCGCTGGGTCTGCAGGGTTCGGTGACCGCCGGGATCATCAGCGCGCAGGACCGCACCATCTCGGTGGGTGGCGGCCAGCAGCAGAGCCCGTTCGGCGGCGGGGGTCAGGTCAGCTCGATGTCCGGGCTGTTGCAGACCGACGCCCCGATCAACCCGGGGAACTCCGGTGGCGCCCTGGTCAACACCAACGGTGAGGTGATCGGCATCAACACGGCGATCGCCACCTCCGGTCAGGGCGAGGGCAACATCGGGGTCGGCTTCGCGATCCCCAGCAACAAGGCCAACGACGTGGCCGAAGCGCTGATGGCCGGCGAAGAGGTCAGCCACCCGTACCTCGGGGTGAGTGTGACCGCGGCCGACGAGGGCGGCGCGTTGATCGCGGCGGTCGAGGACGGCAGCCCGGCCGACCAGGCCGGCCTGGCCCAGGGCGACGTGGTCGTGCAGATTGGCGACACCCCGGTGAACGACTCGGATGATCTCGTCGCGGCGGTGCAGTCGGGCCAGGTCGGGGAACAGATCGAGATCACCTACGAGCGCGACGGCGAGGCGCGGACCGCCTCCGCGACCCTGGTCGACGCGCCGTGACCGCAATGTGACACAGATGGACCTGCCTCCCCCGAAAAGAGCGGCGGGTGGTGTGACCAAGGGGGTTGGTCACGCCGCCCGCCGTTCGCTTCCTCCCTGGCGTTCGCTACCTTCCCCGGCGTGCGCACCGAGACCTTCACCGACCGGTTCACCGTCGCGGCGGCACCGGACCGGGTGCACGCCCACCTGGCCGACCCGGCCAACCACATCGGGCTTTCGCCGCTGATCGTCGCGGTCCGTGACATCGAGCGGAGCACCGACGCCGACGGCCACACCGTGCTGCGGTACGTCGCGGTGGAGCGGTTCAAGATCGTCGGGCCGCTGCGGTACGACAACATCCTGCACGTCCGGCAGACCGAGACCGATCCGGGTCGCCGGCTCGTGATGCAGGTACGCAGCCCGGCGCGGGTATCGGTGCGGTTCGTGATGGAGACCGAGCCCGACGGCACCGGATCGGCGGTCACCGTCACTGTGAGTCTCACCATGCCGGCCCTGCTGCGCTCCTATGTGGTGCGCACGGCCAAGCGGGTGCAGATGTTCCGGGCCCGTACCCTGGCCGAAAGGATGAGCGGCTGACCCCGGCGTAGTCGATCGACGGGACTTTTTCCGCACGACATGCTGTCCGGAAGCGGTTGAGCAGTCGCGCGCGGTCGACAAGGCGGTCTAACCTGCAGCCGCAAGTAGCGGCGGAGGAGCAGGCACAGTGACGGTCGTCGAGACCAGGATGAGCGTGTGGGAGGCCCTGGCCGGCCGGGCACCGGGCCAGCCGGTCGCCCCGGCCGACGCCGGGCTGTGGGGTGCCGTCGTCGAACGGCTCAACCCGGCCCGGGCCCGGCCGGTGCTGCGGTCCGGCATCGAACACGTCGAGCTGACCTCGGTACGCGGGATGCCGTACGTGATGCTCCGCTCGCCGGACGGCCGCGGCGGTGCCTGCTACCTGCGGCTGGCCCCGGATGAGTGGCGGCTCGCCCAGCTGATGGACGGCAGCCGTACGGTCGCCCGGCTGGTTGCCGAGTTCGCCCGGATCGCCGGCCGGCTCGCCCCCGACCAGGTCACCCGGGTCGTCGCCGACCTGGCCGGCAACCGGATGCTCGCCGAGTTGCCGGTCGACGCGTTCCGACCGCTGGCCCGGGTGCACCGCCGGCCGTGGCCGCTGCGGTTCGGCCGCACCCTGCTGGCCGTGGCGCAGGGCCGGCGTACCGTGCTGGCCGACGTCGACCCGCTGGTCGGCGCCCTCTACCGGGGCGGTGGGCGCTTCCTGTTCACCCGGCTGGCGGCGGTGCTACTGGCCGTCGTCGCGCTGGCCGGGTTCGCCGCGTTCTGCTGGACCTGGTGGCGCGGCGAGCAGGCAGTCTTCCTCACCGGCGGGTCGTACGCGGCCGGCGCGGCGGTGTTGCTCGGGTTGAACGTCGTCGCTCTCGCCTGCCACGAACTCGGTCACGCCCTGGCCACCAAACACGCCGGCCGCCGGGTGCCGGCCGCCGGGTTCCTCATCTACTTCGGCATCCCGTCGGTCTTCGTCGATACCACCGATGTCTGGCTGGCCGGCCGCCGGCAACGACTGATCACCACGGCCGCCGGGCCGGCCGCCGGGCTGGTGCTGGCCGGCGTCGCCGGCATCGTCGGGCTGATCTTTCCGGCCGCCGCGCCGTGGACGTTCAAACTCGCCTTCGCCTGGTATCTGAACGCCCTGTTCAACCTCAACCCGTTCCTCGCTCTCGACGGCTACTACCTGTTGATGGATTGGCTGGAGATCCCGAACCTGCGCACCCGCGGCCTGGCCTACGTCGTCGGCCGGCTGCGCCGGCGCGGCCCGCGCTGGTCGGCGCTGGACCGGGAGGGCCGGCTGGTCGCCCTGTACGGGACGCTCGCCGTGCTCTGGGTGGTCATCGCGGTCAACCTGTTCTGGCGGATCTGGACCGACCGGGTCGCCGGCCTGGTCCTCGGCCTGTGGCGGTCCGGGTGGCCGGCCCGGCTGCTGCTCGCCGCGGTGGTCGCCGGCCTCGCCGCCCCGCTGGTCTACCTGGCAGCCGGCTGGCTGGCCCAGCGCTGGCGGCGGCTGCGCGGCGCGCTCGCCGAGCGGCGGCACGCCAGCGACACCCCACGGCGGCTGGACGCGCTGCGCGCCAGCGCGCTGCGGACACTGCCGGCCAGCGCGTTGAACCGGCTCGCCGCCCAGGCGCGCTGGGTGCACCCGCGTACCGGTCAGCAACTCGTCACCGCCGGCGCCGCCCAACCGGCGGTCTACGTCGTGGTCGACGGCGCGGTGGAGGGCCGGGCGCCCAGTGACCCGGCCGGCACGGTCCGGCAGCGGCTCGGACCGGGCGGTCTGGTCGGTCTGGCCAGCGCCCTGACCGGTACGCCGGCCACGCTCACCTGGCGTACCGCCGGTACGACGCTGCTGGCGGTGCCGCCGACTGCGGTCGCCACGGTCGTCGGCCCGCTGCCCGGTCCGCCGCCGGCCGACCGGTCCGCCGCCGAGTCGCTGTTCGCCGAGACCCCCGCGCTGGCCGGGCTGACCCCGGAGGACCGGCTGGGACTGGTGTCCCGTGCCCGGCCGGTGTCGTTGCCGCCCGGCGCGCCGGTCCGACTGTCCGGCCCGTACGACGCGGTGGTCCTCGAATCGGGCGTGATCGCTCTGATGGACGGCCTCGAACTGCGCCGGGGCACGATGATCGGCCCGGTCGGCGCCGATCCGCCGGACGTGGTCGCGACCACCCGTACGCAGACCCGGCTGTGGCAGTTGCCAGCCGTCGCCGGGCTGCCGATGCTGCTCGGCGCGGCACCGTCACAGGTGGCCGAGGCCGCTGCGGCGACGGTACGCGGCGGTCCGCCGACCAGCGGCGTGCATCCGCCCGCCGACTATCCACCGCTGGCCGCCCCGCCCGGCCCGCCGCCACCGGGGGACGCCGACGACCGGGTGGACCGGCGGTTCGAGCGCCGGCTGTGGTGGCTGGTGCTGCTCCTGCTGCTGTTCGCGTTGCTGATCAGCGGCGGCAACTTGCTGCCCGGGCCGGCCTGGGCGGAGATGCCGGCCGACCGGGCGCTGCTGCGGGCCGAGCGGGGCACCGTCGAGGTGCGTACCGCCGGCGGGCGGCTGTTGACGTTGCGCGATGGTGCGGCGGCATACGTCGCCGAGGGGGACCGGATCGAGGTCGCCGACCGGTCTGCCGGTGAACTTGTCTTTCGGGGCGGGGCCGCCACGGTGCTCTGCGCCTGGGTTGAAGCCGAGGTGGGGGCGCTGTGGAGCGACGGCACCCGGCCGGTCGCGCCCAGCGGGGAGCTGACCCTGGACCGGGGCCGGATCCTGGCCGACACCGCCAGCGTCTCCGGTGCCTTCCGACCGTTGGCGATGACCGTGATCAGCCAGGACGCGGTACTGGCGAACCGGGGCGAGGCCTGGTTCGCGGTGAACGCCGGAACAGCCCGGGTGTCGCTCGGCGAGGTGCGGCGTAACGGGGTGTCTCTGCGGGCCACCGGGGAGCAGCTCGGCTGCGGTGACGGCCGGGTGGTCGACCCGCCCGGCGGCACGCCGAGTGCTCCTGCTCCGGGCGCAACCAGTGGATCACCGACGGTGCAGAGCCCGTCACCGGATCTCTCCGCGACCAGCCAGCCGACGCCGGCCCCGGCGCCGAACCCCGGCGTGACTCGCCAGCCGCAGCCGCAGCCGACTACCCCGGCCGCGCCGCCGAGCCCGCCCGGCCCGCCGCCGACCAGCGGCCCGGTACCGACCACGGCAGCGCCGACGACCGATCCGCCGACCAGTACGCCACTGGAGACCACCGCACCGCCGACCAGCGGGCCGCCGCCGACCACCGCACCGCCGCCGACCACCGCACCACCAGCCCTGGTGATCACCTGGGTGAAGGCACCAGGTGGGCAGATAGGGCAGGCGGTAGGCGGCAACCCGTGTGGCGGCCCGAACCTGACCATCGCCGACGCCTCGGTGCGGGTCGTCGGAGATCCTCCCGGCGTCAGTGTCAGGCTTTCCTGGACCGGGTTCGCCGACGGCAGCGCCGTCATGAGCCCGGACGGCCCGATCTACTACGGCGTGGTCGGCCCGGTGCAGTACTCAGGTACCCCGAACGGTGGTGGGTCGCTCAGCGTACGGGCGGTTGCCACCGACCGCAGTGGGCGCAGCAGCCAACCGCTGGTGGCCACTGTCGCCGTTGCCGGGTGCCAGGAAACCGTGGGCTCGACGAATGTCAGCTGAGGGGGAATACAGGTGCTCTGTTGGTTCTGTCCGAAGGCGGCGCGGGGTGGCTGCCGGTTCTGCGGCCGAGGCGTGTGTGAGGACCACGCCCGTTTCGGTCCGTATCTGCTGGAGGTGCACCGGTCGGAGCGGCGGGGACGGGCGGAGGGGCTGGTCGTCGAGGACGCGTTGCAGTGCGGCACCTGCCGGCCCAGGCCGCAGCCTGTACCAATGCCGGAGCTGGACTGATCGAGGAGACATTTGGTCACCGGCAGCCCGCGCCGGACGCCGCCGGGCTCGTGGCGGATTGTGGCCCCGGACTACCCTGGAGCGACATCGACGAGGGGACCGGTGATGAGTGACTTCGACACCGCGCTCGAACGCCTGCTGACCGACCCTGGATTCGCCGCCGCGCTGGCAGCCGACCCGACGGCGGCGCTAGCCGGCTACCAGCTCACCGCCGAGGAGCAGGAGCTGCTGCGGACCCAGATGGGCGGTGTCGCGGGCGGCCCGACGGCGGCGGTGGAGACGCGGGCGAACCAGTCCAGCGCGTTCGGGCTGCTGAGCCCATTGACCGGAATGATGGGCGGCTTCGGCGACATCGGCGCGGCGGCCGGTGCCGTCGACGAGGCTCTCGGCTCTGCCGGTGCGCAGAGCGGCTTCGGTTCGGCTGGAGCGCAGAGCGGCTTCGGCTCTGCCGGTGCGCAGAGCGGCTTCGGCCCGGCCGGGGCGGACAGCGACTTCGGGGCACGGCCGGAGGCTGCCGGTCCGCCGGTGCCGGACCGGTCCGCTGGGTTCGGCACGGCACCCCAGCCGGTAGAGCCGGCGGTGCCGGAGGACTACCGGACCCGGGTGGACGTCGACGGCGACGGCGAGTGGGACCGGCACATCGTCCGGGGACGGTCGGACGGCGGGGTGGACATACTGGTTGACCAGGACGGCGACGGCCGGGCCGACTTCGTCGGCCGGGACGACGACGCCGACGGTCTGGTCGACTCCGCGGCGTACGACACTGACGGTGACGGGTTCTTCGAGCAGACCCATTACGACGACGACGGCGACGGGTGGCTCGACCGCAGCGTCACCAACCAGCCTCCGCCCACCGAACCACCCCCGCCCACGCCGCCAGCCCCGCCCCCGGTCGGTGGCGGGCTGATCGGCGACAACCTGCGGCTCCCCGAGGAACTGCGCTGACCTTCCCGGCGGTCGCCGTCGGCGGTGCCGCCGACGACCGCTCACCGGCGGTCGCGGGCCGTCCGTCGACAGGGGCTGGCGTCGATGGCTGCTGGGCCTGACGATGGGGTCAGGAGGTGATCGCGTGGTCGCCATCGCCACCGACCGGCTGACGAAGGTCTTCGACGACGGCACTGTCGCAGTCGACGGGGTGAGTCTCGCGGTCCCGTCCGGCCAGTTCCTGGTGCTGCTCGGGCCGACCGGGTGCGGGAAGTCGACGATCCTGCGGCTGGTCGCCGGCCTGGAGACGCCGACGTCCGGGCACGTGCTGATCGACGACCGGGTCGTGGACGGCTGGTCGGCGCAGCGACGACAGGTGTCCATGGTGTTCCAGGACTACGCGCTGTACCCGCATCTGACGGTCGCCCAGAACATCGCCTTTCCGCTGCGTATGGGTCACGGCCCGGCGGTGGAGCAGCGGATCCGGCAGGTGGCCGCCGAGCTGGGCATCGCCGGACACCTGCACCGGCAGCCCGCCGTGCTGTCCGGTGGGCAACGCCAACGGGTCGCCATGGCCCGGGCCATCGTGCGCCAGCCGAAGGCGTTCCTGCTGGACGAACCTCTGTCCAACCTGGATGCCGGGCTGCGCGCCGAGTTGCGGGCCGATGTGACGGCGCTGGCCCGCCGGCACGGGGTGACCACCGTCTACGTGACCCACGACCAGACCGAGGCGCTGACCATGGCGGACCAGCTCGCGGTGCTCCGCAAGGGCCGGCTGCAGCAGATCGGGCCGCCGGAGCAGGTGTACGGTGACCCGGCGAATCTGTTTGTCGCGGCGTTCCTCGGCACCCCACGGACCAGCCTGCTGCAGGGGGCGGTCTACGCCGAGCCGGACCGGATGGTGATCGACCTCGGTTCGCAGGTGCTGGAGTTGCCGGTGGGTGACGCCCGGGTGGCCCGGCTGGCCGAGCACCACACCGAGCGCGTCACCGTGGCGTTGCGGGCCGACGCGCTGTACCCCGTACCGCCGACCGGCGCTGACCCGGCGCGGCCCGACGGCCCGGACCCGGCCAGGTCCGACCGGACGCTCTCGGTCACCCTGCGCGGCACAGTCCGGGCGGTGGAGAACCTCGGCCACGAGGCACTGGTCTGGGTGGACACCGGCGGCCTGCCCACCTCCCCGGCCGAGTCACAGCTGGATCTGCCGGATCCGCAGACCCACCTGGCCGAGCTGCTGGCCGAGGATCCGCCGCCCCGGCACCAGCTGCGGAAGACCATCGCCCGGATGATTCCGCAGCAGCGTCGTCCGGACCCGCCGCCGACCGCTCGGACCCGGTACGGCTTCTACCCGGTGTACGAGCCGGATCCGTCCGACCCACCGGACGGTGACGGTGATGTCGTGGTCCGGGTGCCGGCAACGGCACCGCCGCAGCCCGGCGAGACGATGACCATGGCGCTGGACCTGGACCGGCTGCTGCTGTTCGACCGCTCCGGGCACCGCATCCGCCTGCACTGACGCATCTGTACCCGCGACCCGGTTGGTGCCGTGGCTGCCGGCGGTCAGACGGCGGCACCGGCCAACTGGTCCAGTGCCGAGTCCAGCTCGTCGGCGTACGCGTAGGTGATCGCGCCTTCGTCGGCGCGGATCCGCACCTTGCGGCGCAGTTGGTCGACGTCCCGGTCGATGTCTGCGGTGCCACTGGTCAACGACGTCCGCAGGTTCCGGACCAGGTTCTGCAGGTCGAGGCCGGCGTCGCGGCGGATCGCACCGTCCGCCAGCCCGTCGTCGATCACCTGACCGAGCAGGGTGATCGCCTCGTCGACGGTCGGAACGACCGGTCCGGTCGGTGCCGGTGCGGTGTCGGTCGCTGCAGGGGTCGGCGCGGCGCCGGTGGCGGGCGCGTCGGTGGGCGGCGCGTCCGCCGACGGCCCCGGCTGGGTCGGCTGTGCCGGCGGGGCAGGATCGGCGGGCGTACCAGTGGACTGCGGTTGCCCGGCGGGCGGCGGATGGTCGCTGCCCGGCCGCCGCAGCACCTCGGGCTGCAGCAGCAGGATCACGGCGACTGCGACGGCGCCGACCATCAGTAGCGTGGCGACCTTGGAATCGAGCCGGCCGACCCGCCGTCGACCGTCGACAGCCGGCGGCCCGGCGTCGGCGGGTGGCCCAGCGTCGGCGGGTGGCACAGCGTCGGACCCGGCCATCGTCGGCAGGGTCATCGTCGGCGCGAGCATGGTCGCCGCCTGCGGATCGGCCGGTAGCAACTGGTCCCGCAGCGCGGCGCCGACCTGGTGCGCGGTGGGGCGGCGTAGCGGGTCCCGGGACAGGCAGCGCAGGCAGATCTCGGCGACCGGGGTGGGCAGTCCGGGCACCGTCAGCGGCGGGATCTCCTGATCGAGTGCCCGGTGCAGGTCGTCCCAGGTGTCAGCGGGGTACGGCACCCGGCCGGTGAGGGTCTCGTAGAGCAGGACGCCGAGCGAGTAGACGTCGGTGGCGGGCTGTGCCGGTCGGCCGTCGAGGCGTTCCGGGGCCACGTACGCCGGGGTGCCGAAGGTCTCGCCCTCCTCGTCCTCGTCGGGGGCACCGATCTGGGTGGCGATCCCGAAGTCGAGCACCTTGACGCCGATCGAGGTCATCATGATGTTGGCCGGGGTGACGTCGCGGTGCACGATGCCCAACCGGTGCGCGGCGGCCAGCGCCTCGGCGACCTGGGCGCAGGTCTCCACCGCCGCCGGCCAGGCCAGCGGGCCGGCGGTGAGCCGGGCGTCCAGCTCCTCGCCGGACAGCAGCTCCATCACCACGAACGCGGTGACGGTGCCGTCCGGTGCGACCGCCTCGCCGTAGTCGTGCACCGCGGTCACGTGTGGATGGATCAGCTGGGCGGCGGACCGCGCCTCCTCCCGCACCATGCTGCGGAACCGCGCGTCGGCGGCCAACGACGCGGCGAGCACCTTGACCGCGACCACCCGGTCGAGCACCTCGTCGCGGGCGCGCCAGATGACCGACATGCCGCCGGCACCGATCCGGTCGATGAGACGGTACCTGCGGGCGAGCAGTTCGCCCGCTTGCAGCGATGCCATCGTTGTCGCACCTGCCTGGGGAGTGGAGGTCGTATCAGGCTGCGCGAATTGGCACGTCCTGTCAACGGCACGTTAAACAGGCGAACATTTATCATTTAACCCGACATAGGTCAGGATTGCCGATGAGCCGGTAATACTGACCGAGCCTGGGCGGCGAGCCGACCCCGACCGGCGGCCATCGGGCCCGTGCCAGGATGAACGCCATGGTCAACGGTCCGGTCGCCTTCGTGCTGGGCGGCGGCGGGGTGCTCGGCGCGGTCGAGGTCGGCATGCTGCGCGCCCTGTTCCGCTCCGGCATCGAGCCCGATCTCGTCGTAGGCACCTCGATCGGCGCCGTCAACGGCGTACTGGTCGCCGCCGACCCCTCCGAGGCGGTCACCCTGCGGCTGGTACGGCTCTGGGCCTCCCCGGAGGCCAGCGAGGTGTACGGCGACTCGATGGCCCGCCAGCTGCGCCGGTTCGCCGCCCGTACCCACCTGCACTCGCCGCGACCACTGCGCCGGCTGCTGGCGGCCGAACTGGGCGAGACCACCACCTTCGCCGACCTGGCCGTGCCGTTCCACTGCTGTGCCGCCAGCATCGAACGCGCCGCCGAACACTGGTTCGACACCGGCCCGGTGGTGCCGGCGGTGCTCGCCTCGGCCGCGGTGCCCGGCCTGCTGCCCCCGGCCGAGATCGACGGCGAGCACTTCATTGACGGCGGGATCGTCAACTCGATCCCGATCGGCAAGGCCGTCGAAGCCGGGGCGAAGCGCGTCTTCGTGCTCCAGGTCGGCCGGATCGAGCGGCCACTCAGTGCGCCCCGGCGGCCCTGGGAGGTCGCCCAGGTCGCCTTCGAGATCGCCCGCCGGCACCGGTTCGCCCGGGAACTGGCGGCGCTCGGTCACGATGTGGAGGTGCACGTACTGCCGACCGGTGGGGGAGAGACACGTGACGACACACCCTGGGCGTATCGGGACATGACCGCTGTCGGCCGCCGGATCAGCCGCGCCTACACCGCCTCCCGGCGCTACCTCAAGACCAACGTGGCCGGCTGCTGATGCCGTTGCCACCCCGCTGGGTACGCCGGACACTGCTCGCCCCGGCCGTACCGCTGCTTGCCGCTGCGGTGCTCACCACGCTGCCGTTCTGGATCTTTCTGGCCGCTGCCGCCTCGCTGCTGGTGCCCGGCCGGCTGCGGGTGTTGCGACTGTTCTGGGTCGCCGTGGTCTATCTGCTGTGGGACACCGCCGCTCTGATCGCCCTGTTCGGACTCTGGCTGGCCTCCGGCTGCGGCTGGAAGATCCGCAGCCCGGCGTTTCAACGCGCCCACTACGTGCTGACCGGTTGGTTCCTGACGTTCTTCTTCTGGCATGCCCGTTGGGCGTTGCGGCTGAGTATCGACGTGGTCGGCACCGACCCGGACACCGCCCTGCCCGGCCGTCCCGAGTTGGTGGTCTCCCGGCACGCCGGCCCGGGCGACTCGTTCATCCTGATCCACGGCCTGGTCAACTGGTTCGACCGGGAGCCGCGCATCGTGCTGAAGGAGACCCTGCAGTGGGATCCGGCGATCGACGTGCTGCTAAACCGGTTGCCCAACCGGTTCATCGCCCCCGGCGACAGCCGCGCCGAGCCGGTCGAGACCCAGATCGGACACCTGGCGACCGGACTGGACGCCAACGACGCGTTCGTCATCTTCCCCGAGGGCGGCAACTTCACCCCGGGCCGGCGCAGCCGGGCGATCGAGCGGCTGCACGCGTTGGGACTGCACGGGATGGCGGCCCGCGCCGAGTCGATGCGGCACGTTCTGGCACCGCGCCCCGGCGGCCTGCTCGCCGCGCTGGACGCGGCCCCGGACGCCGGCGTCATCTTCGTCGCGCACACCGGTTTGGACCGGATGCTGACCGGCGCCGACGTGTGGCGGGAACTGCCGATGGACAAACGGATCGTGATGCGGTTCTGGTCGGTGCCGCCCGAGGAGATCCCGGCCGGCCGTGACGAACGCATCGAGTGGCTCTACGACTGGTGGGCGCGGATCGATTTGTGGATCGAGAAGAACCGCTCGGACACCTTGAGGGCGTAGGGTTCGCCCTGTGGATCAAATCTCCGTTGTGACGACGGTGGTGGATGCCCGTTCGGTCGCCGAGGTGCTTGCCGCATCCGCGGTGGCCGGCCGGTTCGCCGCCTGCGCCCAGATCGGTGGTCCGGTGGCCAGCACCTACTGGTGGGAAGGCCGGGTGGAGACCACGAAGGAGTGGTCTGTGCAGTTCAAGACCGCCACCGACCGTAGCGACCCACTGGTCACCTATCTGCGCACCGCGCACCCCTACGACGTACCCGAGATCCTGGTTGCCGTCATCGAAGCCGGCAATCCCGATTACGCCCGGTGGGTGTACGACCACACCCGTCCCTGAGTTGTTCCTCAGCCTTCCATTCGTGGTCGGCTAGCTGCCCTGAACCGTCCGCACCTGAGTCGTCCGCTCGGTCGGACTGAGTACCCGAACTCTGTCGGTCACCCCGGCCGGGCGACGACGATGCGGTCATGAGCAGTACCGCGAAAGCTCACTACCCGTGCCCAGCCTGCGGCACGCCGGCGAGCCTCGCCGCCGGCTGCCCGGGCTGCGGCCGGGGGCCCGACCCAACCGCAGCCGAGGTGATCCGGCTCGACGGCGAAATCGCCGGGCTGGCCGCCCGCGTCGAACAGGCTCGGTACGCGTGGACCACGCTGAGTGGGCAGTTGCACGCCGCGCAGGTCCGCCGGCAGCAGTTGGCAGTCCAGGTCCAGGCGGCGGTACGGGCGACGACCGTCCCACCGGCCCGCCCGACCGCCGCGTCGGCGGCCGCACCAGCCGACGGCCCGCCACCACGGCCGGAGACCTCCACCCGTACCGTGCAGACCATCCTCTTCGTCCTCGGTGGACTGCTGCTCGGCACCGCAGCGATCGTCTTCACCGCGGTCGCCTGGGCCAGCGTCGGCGTCGGCGGCCGGGCCGCGATCCTGGCCGGCGTCACCGCCGTACTGCTCGCCCTGCCGCCGCTGGCCAACTGGCGCGGCCTGCGCGGCACCGCCGAGACATTCGCCGCGCTCGGGCTGCTGCTGGTGTTGCTCGACGGCTACGCCGCTCGCTACGTCGACCTGTTCGGCGCCGCTGATCTGCCGCCCGCCCGGTACGCCGCCGCCACGTTCGCCGTCACCGTGCTGGCCGCCGCCAGCTACCACCTGATGACCGGCCTGGCCGCGGCCCGCTTCGCTGCCCTGCTCGCCGCGCAGCCGGTGCTGCCGCTACTCGCCGTCGACCTGCACGCCGACGCCGCCGGCACCACCCTGCTGCTGCTCGGCACCGCCCTGGGTACCCTGGCGATGATCGCGCTCACCCCGCCGGCCCGGTTGGCGCTGCGGATCACTGGCTGGGCGGCCGTCGGTGCGGCGCTGACCGCCGCCGGGATCGCCGCCCTGGCCGCAGTCATCCTCGGCCACCCGTCCGGCGCTCCCGCCCTGGCCGGGTTGCCGCTACTGGCCGTCGCCGCCGTGCTGGTCGTCGCCGGCCGGCTCACCCGGGTGCAGGCGCTGCTGGCGATCAGCCTGGCCGGGCTGGCGCCGGCGGTGACCATCGCCATGGTCCGGGCCGGCACCGAACCGGCACCGTCGCGGGCGCTGGCCATCGTCGCCGGCACCGCCGTCGGGCTCGCCCTCGCCGGCCGGTACCTGCGCGGCCGGCTGCCGGCGGTGGTCCGTACCGGGCCGTGGGCGGGTGCACTCCTGGTGACCGGTCTGCTCGGGGCCGGCGTACTGCTGACCGCTCTGGCCGTCGCCGCCGAAAGTATCGCGGCGGCCCGCCCGCTGTGGCGGGCCGGTGCCGGCCCGGTCGACGCGTCCGGGGACTGGCAGTTGCCGTTCGCCGTCGTCGCGGTCACCGGCGCGCTGATTCTGCTGCTGCCCCGGGCGGTCCGGCCGGTGCTGCTCACCGTCGGGGCCGCCACCGTGCTGCTGACCGTACCGGCGGCGGTCCCGGCGCCGTGGTGGGCGGTCGCCGTCGGCGGCCTGGCCGGTGGGGCGGTGGCGGCGCTACGGGCCGCCAGGTCGCGCAATGCCGCCGTCGCGCTGCCCGGCGCGGCCGTCGCCGTCCTGCTGACCGGCCACGCGCTGCTGGTCAGCGCCGGCCGACCGGCCGTTGCCGCGACCGCCGTCGCGGTCGTCGTCGGCACGGCGCTCGCCGTCGCCGCCGTCGCCCGCCACGCCGTGCAGCGCCCCGGAGCCCTCTGGTGGCAGGCCCCGATCGGCGGCCTCGGCGTCGCCGTCGCGGTCGCCGGTTGGCCAGCGCTCGTCGCGCTCGCCGTGCACACCCTCGACCCGTCGGCGGGCTGGCCGGCCCGCGCCGGGGCAGCCGCCGCCATCGGGCTGCCGGTCGCGCTGGTCGCGGTCCGCCGCTGGTGGCCCGGATACCTCTGGTACGCCGGGGCTGCGCTGCCGGTCACCGTCGTCGGCACCCTCGTCGCTCCGGCCGTCGGCGCCGTGCCGTACATGCCGGGGGAGTCCACCGGCGGGTACGCCGCCGCGGCGGCGCTGCTGCTGGCCGTCGCCGCGACCCTCGTCCCCCGTGGCGTGCTGCGGTTGCTGCTGACCGGCGTGGCTGCGGTGCTGGCGCTGCCGGCGGCGGTCAGCACCCTGCCGGTGCTGGCGTCGCTGCTGCTCACCCCGTACCGCTGGTTGGACGCCAGCTGGGCCGGCGTACCGGCCGGGACCGGACTCGGCCCGGCGCTGCCGGTGTCGGTCCCCGCCGCCGGGGCGGTCACCCTGGCCGTGCTCGCCGCCGCCACCGTGGCAGCCGTCGCGGGGCACCGGGCCCGGTACGCGATGCTGGCCGGCGGACCGGTCGCGCTGGTCGCCCTGCTGGCCGCCCTGGCCAGCGCCGGTACGCCGTGGCCGGTGGTGCCGGCAATCAGCCTCGCCGCCGGACTCGCCGGGCTGGTGGTCGCCGCCCGGTCCACCGCCGCACCGCAGGTGGCGGTCACCCTGCTGGTCGGTGCCCCGCTGGCCGGGGCCGGGTTGGCCGGACTGCTGCCCACCCGGGTCGCCACCCTGACCGCGCTGGCCGCCGTGGTGGCGTGCGCCGCCGGAATCGGCGCGGCGGGTCGCCGTACCCCGGTGCGGGTGGCTGGCGGGATCGTCGCTGTGGTCGCCGGCGGTGTCCTCGCCGCGACCGCCGTGCGCGCCGCCGACCTGCCGGTCCGGGTCGGCGGGTACGCGGTCCTCGCCGTCGCCGCGCTGGCCATGGCGGTCGGCACGGTGCTGACCCTCCGGTCGGCCGCCGGGGGCGTACGGGGGCGGGCCGAGTCGATCGGCGTCGAAGTAGCCGGGCACGCCGCCGCCGGCGCGGCCCTGCTGATGACAGTCGGCTCGGCCCGGTACGCCGCCGGGGTATGCACCCTGTGGGGCGTCGTGCTGGGTGTCCGAGCACTGCTGGCAACCGTCCACCCGGTGCCGCTGCGGCCAGGCGAACGGCAGGCGGTGCCGCACCGGCCGTGGGTGCTGACCATGATGGCCCTGACCAGCGAGATCTTCGCCTGGTGGCTGCTGCTGACCAGCGAGCAGGTGGCGCTGGCCGAGGCGTACACGCTGCCGGTGGCCCTGGCCGCGCTCGGCGTCGGCTGGCTGACCCTGCGCGCCCAGCCGCAGCGGTCCAGCTGGCTCGGGTACGCCCCCGGCCTGGCCGCCGCCCTGCTGCCCAGCCTCGGCTCGGTGCTGGTCGCCGACGGTCAGCCGGTGCGCCGGCTGCTGCTCGGGGCCGGGGCGGTGGCGGCGGTGCTGCTCGGTGCGGCGTACCGCCGGCAGGCCCCAGTCATGATCGGCGGTGCGGTGCTGGCGGTCCTCGCGGTGCGGGAACTCGTCGCCGTCTGGGACCTGCTGCCCCGGTGGAGCTTCCTGGCCGTCGGCGGCCTGGCGTTGATCACTCTGGCGGTCACCTACGAGCGCCGTCGCCGGGATCTGCGCAGATTGCGTACTGTTGTCGGCCGGATGACCTGACCGGGAGGGGGCTAGCGTCACCCGGGTTCCGGGGGCAGACAGGATTACCCCGTGCGGCGGATCCCCGCAGACTGGAAACGCCGCTGACCCGGCCATCTCCGGCACCGCCAGTGCCCCGGCACCACCCCCCCCGAATCGCCGGCCCCGACGGGCCGGGAGAGCCACGGAAGGCATTCGATGACTGCTGCCGCGCCCACCCGCCCCGACCCCCGCCCGCGGGGCAGCGATTACGCCGACCTGTCACGGCGGGTGAGTCAGGTCGGGCTGCTGGACCGCCGACCAGCCTGGTACGCCGCCCGGATCGTGCTGACCGTCGGGGCGTATCTGGCCGGCTGGACGGTACTGCTGGCCGGCGGGGACAGTTGGTGGCAGTTGCTGACCGCCGTCGGGTTGGCGGTCGCCGCCACCCAGGTGGCGTTCCTCGGTCATGACGCCGGACACCGGCAGATGTTCCGCACCCGTCGGACCAGTGAGACCGCCGGCCTGCTGCTCGGCAATCTCGGGGTCGGGCTCGGCTACGGCTGGTGGATGGACAAGCACACCCGGCACCACGCCAACCCGAACCACGTCGACGACGACCCGGATGTCGGAGCCGGAGCGCTGGTCTGGACCGAGGAGCAGGCCGCCGCGACCCGGGGCTTCGGCCGCTGGCTGGCCCGCCGGCAGGCGTACCTGTTCTTCCCGATGCTGCTGCTCGAAGGCCTGTCGCTGCGGGTGGCCAGCATCCAGGCGGTGATCAACGGCCCGGTGAAGCGGCGCGCCGTGGAGGGGGCGCTGCTGGCGGTGCACACCGCCGTGTACCTCGGGATCGTCTTCGCGGTGCTGTCGCCGCTGCGGGCGGTGGCCTTCATCGTGCTGCATCAGGCGCTGTGGGGTCTCTACATGGGGTGCGCGTTCGCGCCGAACCACAAGGGGATGCCGATGTTCGGCCCCGACGACGACCTGGACTTCCTGCGCAAGCAGGTGCTGACCTCCCGCAACGTGCGCGGCGGCTGGTTCGTCGACGTACTGCTCGGTGGGCTCAACTACCAGATCGAGCACCACCTGTTCCCCAGCATGCCGCGGCCGCATCTGCGGTACGCCCAACCGATCGTGCGCGGCTACTGCCAGGAACGTGGCCTGCCGTACACCGAGGCCGGTCTGATCGACTCGTACGCCGAGGCGCTGCGCCACCTGCACTCCGTCGGCCAGCCGCTGCGCTGACCCACCCGGCTGCCGCCGCTGACCCACCCGGCTGCCGCCGCTGACCCACCCGGCTGCCGCCGCACTCATGATCACTTGACGAAAATTCGGTCTGCTGCCGGCGTGTCGCCCAGCTCAGCATCAAGTGATCATGATGATCGCCGGGTAGCAAGCGCGGGGCCACCCAGTGGGTGGCCCCGCACCGTCGGTCGGACTCGCTACCTGCCGGTCGTACCTGCTCTGCCGGTCAGACTGCTCTGCCGGTCGGTTCAGACGTCGAACAGGTCCAGCATGTCGTCCGACATGTCGATGATCTCGCCGTCCGGCTTCTCGACGGTCACCGGCTCGCCGAAGTTGGCGTACCCGATGGTGATGGTGCCGGAGGTGGCCGACACGCTCTCCAGGTCGATGACCATCTCGACCAGCCGGCCCTCGGCGTCGAGCGTCGCGGTGAACGGCACCGCCTTGGCGGCGTCACCCAGATCGGCGAGCATCTCCTCGTCGGCGCTCGGCGACTTGGTCATGTCGATCGTGCCGGTGATCTCGGTGTCGGTGGACCACTCGGCGTCGGCGACGCTGCCGATAATCTCGGCCGGGTCACCGGTCGGCATCATGCTGAAGCCGGCACCAGCGGGAAGCTTCGACGTGTCCGACTTCATCCACACGTCGGCGAGCTCGTCCATGTCCGTGCCGCCGAGCTGCATGTAGATGTCGGTGCCGAGTTGGCGAAGGACGATGCTCACCGTGTCGCCGTCGGCACCCATGTTGATCTCGATGTTCGACTTCTCGCCGGCCGGGTCGACGTCGCCGACGACCTCCATCAGAACGCCGTCGGCCTCGGTGCCCAGGCTCATGGTGAGCCGGGCGCTCTCCTCGGTGCTCTTCGCGGTGGCGGCGGCGATCGCCTCCGTGGCGTCACCCCGGTTGTCGGCGGCACCGGACTCGGCGCTGCTGTCGGTGGCGGGTGCGTCGGTGTCAGCCGTGCCGCCGCAGCCGGAGACCGCGAGCGAGAGCGCGGCGACGACGCCGATTCCGGCGTGCGTCAACCGTCGAATGTGCATGAAGATGTTCCGTCCCCTCGTGAAGACAGCCGGCGGGAGAACGCCACGACGGTGGCGTCTTCGACGTTTTGCCGTACCTCTGCGGTAGGGCTTCCGCCGGCTGGTGCCGCGCCAGCCTACCGGTTGGCTCCGGTCCGGGGTGGACCACCGGCGAGCGGTGCGCGGCCTGCTGCCGACAGGCGCGCGGCCCGGTGCCGGTCGGGTCACTCGTCGAGCGCGGCGACCATCGCCTCCGGCATCGGCACGATCTCGCCATAGGTCGGGGCCTCGATGGTCTCGGCCCGGCCGAAGTTGCCGAGGCGCAGCCAGATCGTCGGCACCTCGGGCAGCTGCTGTTCGTCGCCGAGAGACAGGTCGACGAGCCGGCGCTCCCTGTCGAGGGCGGCGGTGAACGGCACGGCGCCGATCGTGTCGCCCAGCTCACCGAGGTCGCCGAGGTTGGGCAGGGCCACAGAGGACCATCCGGTCAGGTCGACGGTCCCGGCGATCACGTTCTCCCCGGTCCACTCGGCTGTGGTGACGCCGCCGATCAGACCGGCCGCGCCGATCAGGTCACCCCTGGCCATCGTGTCGAGGGTGCCCCCGGGCCCCGGTCGTCGGCGGAGCTGGCCGAGGCGGTGGCCGTCGGGTCCGGGTCGGTGGCAGGGCCCGACCGGCCGCACCCGGTGACGGCGAGGGCGAGGGAAACAACAAGCCCGCCGACAATTGAAGTGGTTTGCCTCGTTTGCGGCATTGAGGCCTCTCAAAGAGGAATGACTGATGCCGAGACAACCTACTCGCCGCGACCCGCGTGCCGATCACTTGGGCGGGACAGACGGTAAGGTCACCGCATGGCAGAGGTGCTGGACACCGCACAGGTGCAGGCCGCGCTCGCGGAGCTGACGGACTGGGTGGGCGACCCTGAGGCGATCGCCCGTACCGTCTCGTTGGCGACCTTTCCCGACGCGGTCGCCGTGGTGACCCGGGTGGCAATCACCGCCGAGGAGATGGACCACCACCCGGACATCGACATCCGGTGGCGGACCCTGACCTTCCGGTGCCGCACCCACTCGGCCGGCGGCACCACCGCCCTGGACATCGAGCTGGCCCGCCGCATCGACGAGATCGTCGCGGCGCAGGGTTGACGGGGGAGCGGACACGGTGACATTCCAGACCGGGAGAGGTACGCGGTGGGATTCCTGACCGGGAGAGGTACGCGGTGGGATTCCTGACCGGGGGAGGTACACGGTGAGATTCGAGGTCAGCAAGGTACTCGACGCGATCGAGCGCCGACTCAGCACCGATCCGGCGACCGCACGCGCCGTCGTGGACCTGGCCGAGGTCGTCCGGTACGTCGACTTCGACAACGGGCGGCCGGCCAACATGCTGCGTCTCGGGCAGCTGATCGACGCCCTCGGCCGCAGCGTCGCCGAGGAGAACGTCCCGGTGTACGTGGTCGTGCACCGCGGCCTGCTCTCCGACGCCGACCTGACCTCCAACGAGCGGATGGTCGCCCGCCGGTGGTCAGACGACGGCCTGGTGGAGGTGCTCGCCGACCCCGCCGACCGGCTGCTGGAGGTCGCCGAACTGCTCGGCCTGCCGGTGCTCAGCCGCCACCGGTTCGACGGCATGCGCGGGCGTTACCAGTGGCTCAATCAGCCTGGCCGGCTGCTCGCCCCGCTGCCCGGCCACGGCGGCCCGGCGCTGACCGCCCGCGCCGGCGGCGGCAACACACCGGCGACCGCCGAGCCGTCGCCGGCCGGCGCGCAACTGCTGGCCCGACTGTGGAGCTGCCCCGACCCGGAATGCGCGCTGTTCGGCCGGATGCGGGTCGGCCGCCCCGGCGGGCAGCCGCCGCCGACGCTGCGTACCGGCCAGCCGACCTGTCCCCGGCACGGGGAACGGCTCACCGAGGCGGGTGCCCGCCCGCCGGCCGAGGTGCTGTCGATCCGGATCGACGGAATGGTCCGGCAGCGGTTCGTCGTCTCCGCCGACCACCCGATGGTGGTCGGCCGGGCACCCGAGCGCGGCGAAGGCATCATGCTCGGCCAGTGGCTCACCGAGGAGGCGCGGCGCTGGATCAGCCGCAGCCACGTGCGGTTCGAGCTGCACGGCAGGGACCTCGTCGTGCAGGATGTCAGCACCAACGGCACCGGCGTACGGCCGGGTGGCTCACCCGACGACGACGAACGCCGCACCATCAAACGTCAGGCCCGGCCGTTGCAGGCCACCGACGTCGTCGAGCTCTACCCGGGGGTGCACATCGCCCGGTCGAAGGTCTGGGCCACCGGTGGTGTGTCGAACCCGACGTCGGTGATGGCCGACGCGCCGACCATGGCGCTGCGGATGATGGACCGCCCCTGACCCCTGTCTCGCTCAGCCGAGGTGGTCGGCCGGTGACGTCTGCAGCAGCCAGGCCAGCGGCATCTTGGCGCTCTCCTGGTAGGTGCCGTGCGCGGCGAGCCGGTGCAGGGTGACGGTCTGCGCGCCGTCTCGGTCGACCACCCAGTACTGGGGGATGCCCGCCGAGGCGTACTCGCGGACTTTTGTCACCGCGTCGATGCCTTCCGAACCGGGCGAGACGATCTCGATCACGAGCACGATGTCTGCCACCGCTGACCAGACGCTCCTGGGCGGAGGCTTTTGCCAGACGCTGATGTCCGGGATCCTGCCCCCGTCGCCGTCTGGCCCGGGGATCCGGACCCCAGCCGCCTGAAGAACCTGCTCTGCCGGCCAACCCGCCATGATGAGCCAGGCGAACAGGCGGCTCGCGGTCATCGCGTGCGCAGAGTCGGGTGGGGGCATGACCGACAGGACCCCTTCAGGGCTGGTCTCGTAGCGGTGGCCGTTCGGATCGGCGGAGTTCATTGCGGCCGCGTCGTCGAGCGTGACAACGGCGGGCATGTGCATGCCGACGGCCTCAGCGCTCATGCGGCTCATTGTAATGGTCGGCGCCGTTGACGGGGCGGGGGCGCTCGACGACACCGGGGCGGGTCAGCGCGCTCTTGTAGACCGCGATCGCCACCATCCGGCCGTCCCGGCCACCGGCGACGACGGTGCCGATGAGACCGACGACCTGCGACTGCTCCTGGTCGAGCCCGTAGCGGATGTCGGCGACACGGACGATCATCGACCGGTCGGCGTACACCCAGTCGGCCTTGCCGAGGCGCAGCGTGTCGCCGACACGGAGCAGTTCGTTACGCGACATCGTCACCATCCCCATTCCCATCGGCTTCGTCGTCGGGGGTCACCGGAGGCCACAGGCCGGCGAAATAGAGTACGGCCATCATCCGTCGGGCCTTTCCCGGATCATGCCGGCGCAGCACCGCGAGCGCCTTCGTGAACGGCTCGCAGAGCGCGGCGGAATTGCACACCCGGCATTCGGCGAGTCGGCTCGGCAGATGCGTGCTGACGATTTCCCGCGCCCGCCGTACCACCGGATGATCAACTGACCGGTGGACGCTGTCCGGCAGTGGTGGTCGGTTCGGCGTCGGATCATGATCCTTTTTCCCGGGTGGCGTACCGATCGAGGTGTAGCGGGCGAGGCGGGGTGTGCCGCCGATCCCGTCGTTGCGCAACACGTGATCTCCCTTGCCGTCGTCGAAGCGCCTCTGGTGATTTCCACCCTGGACTGTGCGACCTCGACACGGAATACTCAGACCACCGAATGCCGTGCGTCAGTCATTCCAGCGTGTACCAATGGATTCCAATGGAGGCCAGGAGATGAGTGAACTTCAGGATCTGTTGCGCAGTGAGCGCCTCAAGCGCAACCTGACCCAGGCCCAGGTGGGTGAGGCCATCCGGGTCAGCAATTCCCTCATCGGCGCGTTCGAGACCGGCAAGTCGATCCCGCTGCCGGACACCGCCGTCGACCTCGACCGCATCTACGAGACCGGCGACCAGATCCAGCGGCTGTCCCGGACCGCCCGGGAGGACGCGCAGGCCCTGTGGCTGCGCTCCTGGCTGGAGAGTGAGCGCCGCGCGCTGGTGCTGCGCTCGTTCGAGCCGCTGGTGATCCCGGGACTGCTGCAGACCGAGGCGTACGCCCGCGCGGTCCTCGCCGTCGGGCCGCGCACCCGACGGCGGCTCGACGAGGCGCTCGCCATTCGACTGGAACGCCAGTCGGCCACGCTGGACCGCGACGAGGACATCCAGTTCACCTCGATCATCGCCGAGGCGGCGCTGCGCGTGACCGGTGCCTTCATGAAGGACCAGTTGGAGCACCTGGTCGACATCGGTCACCGCCCGGATGTGCAGATCCGGGTGCTCCCCGCCGACGTCGGCATGCACCCCGGGATCGCGGGCGCGTTCGTCGTCGCCTGCCTCTCCAACGACCGGCGGATCGGCTACCTCGACGACCAGCTGAGCGGTCGGATCGTCACCGAGGCTCAGGACGTGCTCGACCTGGAACAGACGTGGGATGCTCTGTCGGGACTGGCACTCACCGTCAGCCAGAGCCGCGACCTGATGCTAAGGATGATCGATGAACATGAGTGAGCCGATCTGGCGCAAGTCGAGCCGCAGCAGCTCCAACGGCGGCAACTGCGTGGAGGTCGCCGACAACCTGCCGGGCCGGGTGCTGGTCCGGGATTCGAAGGACCGGGCCGGTGGCACCCTGGCCTTCGCGTCGGCCGCCTGGTCCGTCTTCGTCGCCCACACCCCGTCAGCCGTACGCTGACCCACCCCCAACGCCGCCCCACCAAGCCCTCGGGCATGTGCGCTCAGCCGACCGGCTCGCCCCCATCTCATCAGCGGGCGAGCCGGTCGGACACCATCGAGTGACCGGTGGCGGGACAATGCTGGTGTGGCAGCGTGGGCTGACGGCGCGCTGGCGGTGAGCCGAGCCCGCCGTCGTTATGATTCGTGGTAGTTGACGATGTGTTGGCCAGGATCGGGGACTGGGACGTGGACGAGTTCGGCAGGGCGGGGCGTGGCGCACCAAGCGGGTCGCGTTACGCCGACCAGCGTCCGTACGTGGTCAGCGAGAACCTGGACGATCTCCATGGCCCGGTCAGTGGGCAGGTCACGTTGAGTAGAAGTCTGGACTGGTCGGGGCGGGCGCAGTACGACCTGGCCAACCCTCGCAGGCTCGCCAGCATGGACGAGACAGTGCTCCGCGAAGCGACGACAGTGGATGACCTTGTTCAATGGCTGGACGGCCCGACGCTGGTCCGCATCTGGCCTACGCTGGTCCTGCCTCCACAGGTCCGGCAGGTGTGGGAGTCCAAGCACCAGGTTCTCGCGCATGCGCGGCAGGCCGCCGCGTAGTGCCGCACGAGACTCACCCACTCCATCGACAACTGGCTGAAATCGGTCTGCGAGCGGGCGGACCCTTCGGCTTCGGGGTGATCAAGTGCGGCAACGGTCATCGGCAGACTCACCTTCTGATGCTCCTGACTACTTGGTTGGCGGGTCAGATGTCGGTCGCGACGAGATGGACGCAGTGTCGGGCTCTGCGGAGCGTGGTCGGGTCACCGGTGGCGGCGTACACGTCCAGGGCGGTGTCCGCGAACTTGATCGCGTGCGGATCGGTGGTGCGGGCAGCGACCTCGAACAGTTCGGCTGCCTGCTCCGCGTCGTGTACTGAGTCCGTACAGCTTTCGGTGTCGCCGGCCGGGTCAGGCACTGGCCGGGGCTCGGCGGGGGATTAGGCGGCGGTCACCGCTGCTGTCGCGGCCCAGGCCGCGGCGAGGCTCGGCTCCCAGAGCCGTTCGGGCAGCGCTGGCAGGGCGCGCAGGACGGCGTTCGGCGCGGTGGCCGCGTGCACCAGCATGACCGGTCTGGCGTACCCGTGGGTGGCGTGCCGGGCGACGGCGGCCGCGACGATCTCCGCCAGCCGGTCGGGAGCCGACCCGGCCGCGCTGCCCGGCTCCGCGCCCGAAGCGGCCGGTAGGTCGGGCACCGCGCCTGCTGTAGCGGGCCAGTCAGGCAGATCGGCGAGCTGCGCCAGCCGAGCCCGGATGCCGTACCGACCCGGATGACCCCATGCGTGGCGCCAGCGGCGATCCCCGGCAGCAGCCGGGGCCACCACCGGGTCAGCACTTCCCGCCAGGGGGCGAGGGCCAGCTCCCGCTCGAAGTAGTCGAGCCAGTCGCCGGTGCGGACCGGGTCACCGAGCGGGTCGCGCCACTGCTGCGCCGCGATCGGGCTGACACCTCGGGGTCGAGGCTCGAGCCGGTCGGCGTACCCGTCCAACCACTTGTGGACGACGTCGCCGCGCCCATGCCGGGCCGGTGCCTCGGCGGCCATCGGCGCGTGGTTCGACAGCCAGCCGTCGCGCTCCGGCCCGGTCGCCAGGATCCGTTCGTACGCCTCGTCAAGCACTCCGTCCGCCATGTTCCGCAGTCTGCAACTTCGATCGAACTTGAGGTCAAGCCAGGCGCCCGCGTCGTTGCGGTGGCTCTGGCTGCTGGGCGCCGGCAGCGCGAGACAGAAGGCCCTGGGGGAGGTAGACTGAATCATCATACGAGAAAGTGATTCAAGTCGGGAGGGGCGGCGGCAATGAGTACTGGTGCCCGGATCGAGCGTGCCCGGATCGCCGCTGGTCTGAGTCAGCGAGCTCTCGCCGAACGTTCAGGCGTCTCGCAGTCGACCCTGTCGCGCATCATCTCCGGCGACCGAGTGGCCAAGATGCCCGAGATCGTCACTATTGCCTGGGCCACCGGACACACCGTCGCTCAACTCACCGGGGCGGTGGCGGTGGCGGACCGCGTCCAGTTCGCGGCCAGGGCGACCGGTGGTTCGGACATGGAAGGGATGAGGCAGGCCCTACTAGGGTTTCTGGAACTCGATGACTATCTTCACCAATATGCCATCCCGGCCGTCAGCGACATCGGTTCCGGGCGTGACACCTGAAGCACAGGGACGCGCGGCGGCCAGCCGTTTCCGCCTGGAGCACCACCTCGGGATTCAGCCGCTGGGTGATCTCGTCGCGGTCATTGAACAGGCCACCGGCGTCGATGTGGCGGTTCTTGACGCTGGACCCGACGAACACGGTCTGACCATGTGTGACCCGGCCCACGGCACTGTGTTCATCGGCGTCGCCCGGACCCGGCACCCGATGCGGCAGCGCAGCACGCTCGCCCACGAGCTCGGCCACGTGCAGTTCGGTGACTGGGCGGCAGACGGTGCCGGCAGCTGCGGCCAGCGGTCACCGGTCGAGGTCCGGGCCGATGCTTTCGCCCGGCACCTGCTGCTGCCGCTGGACGGTCTGCGGCAGTTCCTCGCGGACCTGCGGGTGACTGATCGGTCCGTGCTGTCTGCCGTCGTCCAGCGCTACCTGGTGTCTCCAGCCGTCGCCGCCATCGCCTTGGAGCAGGCCGGGTACATCGACGCGGGCAGGAAAGCGGAGTGGATGGGAGTGACGACCCCCCAACTCGCTGTCCGTTTCGGTTGGATCGACCAGTACAACGCGCTGCAGGCTGACTCGAACCGACGGCGGGCGCCACAACGACTACTGTCCCGGGCAATCGAGGGTTACGCGGCAGGTGTGCTCTCCGCCCAGGTCATCGCCAACCTGCGCGGCGTCGCCCTCGAAGCAGCCGAAGCGGAACTGGCCGAGGCTGGGATCGGACCGGCGGCCCAGCAGACGGTCTGGGCTGATCCGGCGGACCTGCCGGATGTCGGAGTCGATGTGACGGAGCTCGACGACTATCTCCGCGACGCGGGCGACGGTGAGGAGTGGACCACGGAGACAGGGAAGCAATGAGCCCACGGCCGATCATCGATGCAGGCCCTGGTCTGAACTTCCTGTCGATCAACAAGGAACGGCTCCTCATCGGTGTTCTCGGGCCGTTGAGTGCCCCGGAGACGGTGCAGGACGAGGTGCTGCGCAAGGCGCGGGCGGACCCACGATTCCGTACGGCAGGCAGTGTGTGGCGCAAACTGACACCACGGTGGATCCAGGTGCTGTCTGACGATGAGACGCCAGAACTCGCGGTGGCCGTACGCCGGATGACCCAGCAACCGATGCAGAAACGGATGCAACAGCCGAAAGATCTGGGCGAAATCATGGTGGTGGCGCACGCTGTCGTCGCAGCAGAAGCGGGCGCAGCGATGTCCGTGCTCATCGACGACGGAGCGGGAGCCCGGATCGCAGCCGCTGAAATCGGTCGGTTGCGACAACTCCATGCCGCCGGTCAGCCAGTCGGGTCGATCCGACTGGTCAGCACGCTGACGGTGCTGCAGCGGGCGGCCGGTACGCAACATATTCCGGACCGAGCTGCCATGCGTGACATCTACCAGCGTCTCCGTGGCTTGGACGACGGGCTGCAGCCGATCGAGGCGACGTCACTGCTGTCTCCCGGCCAGTGGGTGTGACCGGCCTCGGTTGGCCGGCGGAGGCTACCGCTCGACGTACGTGGCGAGGTTCGCCAGCGAGGAGGCGAGGCCGGCGGCGTGGTCCGCCGCGCTGATGCCGACCGGTACGTCGTCGGCGCGGATCGCCACCCGGGTGCCGCCGTCGACGGCGGTCACTTCCCAGGTCATGGTCATGGTGCCGGCGTACGCCGGATCGTCGGCGACGAAGTCGACGGCCTGCACGACCCGTACGCCGGGGACGATGTCGACGAAGCGGGCCTCGACGATGTCGGAGTCGGCGGTGGCCTTGCCCGGCGCGGTCGAGGCGTCGGCGTAGGTCAGGACCAGCCGGTACCCGCCGCCGGGCCGGGCGTCGAACCGCTCGAACCGGCCGGTCATCCCCTGCGGCGGCAGCCACGCGGCGAGCGCGTCCGGGTCGACCAGGGCGGCGTAGACGCGCGTGATCGGGGCGGCCATCACCCGGGCTGCCGAATCGGTACGGGTCACGGCGCGTCACCGGGACCGGCGTTCAATCGTTGCGCTGACACCCGGCTAACCTACGTCGCGACGCGGCCCGATCGGGAGACGACGAACAGTGGCGAAGCTGGAACTCACCGTCGAAGAAGCGGCGCTCTGCGAGATCGTCGGCGTACGGGCGTTCCTGCGCGCCCGTGCCCAACTCGCCGACGGCGAGTTGACCGACGCCCGCTGGGATCCGACGACAGGGCACGCCCAGGGCCGCCTCGCCCCCGGTCGCGGCGGCACCGTGACGGCGGCGATCACCACCGACCCCGACGGGCTCGTCGCCACCGTCGACGGGGCCTGCTCCTGCGGCGAGCGGTCCTGCGGACACCCGTACGCGCTGGTGCTGCAGGCCGTCGTCGGTGCCGCGCCGACCGTCCCGAAGCAGCGGCAGACACCGGACACGCCAACGGCCGACTGGGAGAAGAGCCTGTCGGCGCTGGTCTGCGACGTCGCCCCGGTCGTCACCGCCGCGCCGGCCCAGGCCACCGTCGGCCTGCAGTTCGAGCTGGTCAAACCGGGCGCGGCCGGTGGCGGCCGGCACGGCGGACGCATCGCACTGCGTCCGGTCGTACCCGGCCAGAACGGCTGGGTCCGCTCCGGCATCAGCTGGTCGAACGTGCAGTACGCCAGCTACGGCCGGTCGCCGGAGTCCAAACGGCACCGCCAGCTGCTCGGCGAGATCCTGAAGCTGTCGACGGTGGACGACGACCGGTACGGCTACTACGGGGGCCCGACGACGGTCTTCCTGGACGCGTTCGCGAGCCGGCGGATCTGGGACCTGTTGGCCGAGGCCGACGACGCCGGGCTGCCGCTGGTCCAGCCCGGCAAGTACGCCCGGCCGGTGGTCGTCGGCCGGCAGCCGGCCCGGCTGTCGGTGCAGGTCGACCGCGCCGGCGACGAGCTGGTCGTGCAGCCGGTGCTGCTGGCCGACGGCGTACCCGTCGCCGCCGAGTTCTCCGTCTTTGTCGGCCGACCGGCGCACGGGATCGCCTGGTGGGCCGAGCGCGGCGGCGTCGAGCCGCAACCCCGGGACCGGGTGCTGCGGCTGGCACCCCTGTCCGGCGCGGTGTCCCCGGCGGCGGCGAAGGCCCTGGCCAATTCCCCGATCCGCGTCCCCGCTGCCGACGAGGCACGGTTCTTCGAACGGTTCTACCCGGAGCTGCTCAAACAGGTCGAGGTCGTCGCCGCCGGCCCGGCGGTGCACCTGCCACCGGTGTCGCCGCCCACGCTCGCCCTCGCCGTGACCCCGATGCCGGAACAGGCGCTGTCGATCCACTGGCAGTGGGTCCGCACGGTCGGCGCGCACCGGCAGACCGAGCCGCTGTGGGCGACCGGCCCGCGCGGGCACGCCGACTCACGTGGGCAGGCCGACCCCCGTGACGCCGTCGTCGACCAGGTCACCGAGGTGACGGCCAAAGCGGTCCCGGAGGCGATCGAGTCGACCCCGAACGGCCCGCGACTCGCCGCCCTGACCACGCTCCGCGGCGACGCCATGATCCGGTTCCTCAGCGAGGTCGTGCCCCGGCTCGCCGACATCGACGGCGTCGAGGTGGTCGAATCGGCAGCGGAGCCCGTACCGGACTACCGGGAATCCGACGAGGCGCCGGTCATTCGGTTCGCCGGCACCGACCATCCCGGCGAACACGACTGGTTCGACCTGTCAGTGCAGGTCAGCGTCGGCGGCGAACAGGTCGTCTTCGATCAGCTGTTCACCGCGCTGGCGCAGGACCGGCAGTACCTCATCCTGCCCAGCGGCACGTACTTCAGCCTCGACCGCCCCGAGTTCGTCCAGCTCCGCGAGCTGATCGACGAATCGCGGGCACTGGAGGACCGGCCGCCGGGCGTGCTGCGGGTCGGCCGGTTCCAGGCCGGCCTCTGGGCCGAACTGGCCGAGCTGGGGGAGATCACCGGCCAGGCCGCCGCCTGGCAGCGCGCGGTCCGCGAGCTGGCCACCGCCGGCGCCGCCGTCGACCACCAGGTGCCCCCGCTGGTACGGGCGGAGCTGCGCCCGTACCAGCTCGACGGGTTTCGCTGGCTCGCCGCCCTGCGGGAGCACCAGCTCGGCGGCATCCTCGCCGATGACATGGGTCTCGGTAAGACCCTGCAGGCGCTGGCCCTGATCCGGCACGCCCGTGCCGACGTACCGTTCCTCGTCGTCGCCCCCGCCAGCGTCATCCACAACTGGGTCGCCGAGGCCGCGCGGTTCACCCCGGACCTGACCGTACGGGCGGTCACCCAGACCTCGGCACGGCGTGGCATGGAACTCGCCGGGGCGGCCGCCGGGGCGGACATCGTCGTCACCTCGTACACGCTGTTGCGGCTGGAGTTCGACGACTACCAGGCGCTCGACTGGGCCGGCCTGATCCTCGACGAGGCACAGTTCGTCAAGAACCACCAGTCGCAGAGCCACCGCTGCGCCAAGCAGCTGACCGCGCCGTTCAAGCTGGCCATCACCGGTACGCCGATGGAGAACAACCTGCTCGAACTCTGGGCGCTCTGCTCGATCACCGCCCCCGGGTTGTTCCCCCGGCTGGACCGGTTCACCGACTATTACCGTACGCCGATCGAGAAGGACCGCGACGGTGACCGGCTCGCCCAGCTGCGCCGCCGCATCCGGCCGCTGATGTTGCGTCGCCGCAAGGCCGACGTCGCCGCCGACCTGCCGGAAAAGCAGGAGCAGGTGCTGGAACTCGACCTTGACCGCAAACATCGCCGGATCTACCAGGCCTATCTGCAGCGGGAACGGCAGAAGGTCCTCGGCCTGCTCGGGGACCTGGAAAAAAACCGGTTCGAGATCTTCCGGTCGTTGACGTTGCTGCGCCAGGCCAGTCTCGACGTCGCCCTGGTCGACCCGAGACACGAGGGTGTCCCGTCGACCAAACTGGACGTGCTGGCCCACCAGATCACCAACCTGGTCGCCGAAGGCCACCGTACGCTGGTGTTCAGTCAGTTCACCCGGTTCCTCGGCGCGGCGCGTGACCGGCTCGTCGGCGCCGGCTTCCGGTGCGGCTACCTCGACGGATCGACCAGCAACCGGGCCGCCGTGATCGCCGAGTTCAAACGCGGCGACGCCGACGTGTTCCTGATCAGCCTCAAAGCGGGCGGCTTCGGTCTCAACCTGACCGAGGCCGACTACTGCATCCTGCTCGACCCGTGGTGGAACCCGGCGACCGAGGCCCAGGCCGTCGACCGCGTCCACCGGATCGGTCAGAAATCGAACGTCATGGTCTACCGGATGGTCGCCAAAGACACCATCGAGGAGAAGGTCATGGCATTGAAGCAGCGCAAGGCCGAGCTGTTCAGCAGTGTGCTGGACGGGGGCGAGTTCGCCTCGGCGCAGCTGTCCGCCGCCGACATCCGGGATTTGCTCGACCTTGACTGAGCCGATCTGGCACCGGGGACCGGATCGCGTCGGCGTGCGCGGCGGCCGGCCTCAGGTGAGCAGCGGCAGTGCCCGGTCGCGGACGTCGACGTAGCGTTCGTGCACCTGCGGGGTGGCGGCGGCGGTGACCTCCTCGGCCTCGACCGGCCACTGTGGCGGCTCGGCGGCACCGGACAGCGCCCAGGCCGCCTGCCGGGCCGCGCCGAGCGCCACGTACTCGGCGGGGCGGGGCACGCTCACCGGCGCGCCGAACAGTGCCGGCGCGATCGCCCGTACCGCATGGGACCGCGCCGCGCCGCCGACCAGCAGCACCCGGTCGACCGGCACGTCCTGGTCGCGCAGCGCGTCGAGGGCGTCGGCGATGCCGCCGAGCATGCCCTCCACCGCCGCGCGGGCCAGGTTCGCCGCCGACGCGTTCGCCCGGGTGATCCCGGCCAGCAGCCCGCGCGCGTCCGGCAGGTTCGGGGTGCGTTCCCCGTCCAGGTACGGCAGCAGCGTCAGCCCACCCGCGCCCGGCGGCGCCGACAATGCCAACCCGTCCAACTCGGCCAACGACCGGCCCAGCAGGTCGGCGACGGTGACCAGCACCCGGGCCGCGTTGAGCGTGCACACCAGCGGGAGGAACCGGCCGGTCGCGTCGGCGTAGCCGGCCACCAGCCCGCTCGGGTCGGCGGTCGGCATCTCACTCACCCCGGACACACATCCCGAGGTGCCCAGCGACACCACCACCTCGCCGGGGCGCAGGCCGACGCCGAACGCCGTACCCATGGTGTCGCCGGTGCCGGCCGACAGCAGCGCGCCGGACGCGGTCTCGCCGACCACCTCAGCCGGACCGGCGACCCGGGGCAGCGCCACGTCCCGGCCGAACGCGAGCCGCACCAGGTCCCGCCGGTAGTCCCCGGCCGCCGCCGACCAGTAGCCGGTGCCGGAGGCCTCACCCCGGTCGGTCGTCGGCCCGCCGCCGTCGGCGCGTAGCCGGTGGGTGAGCCAGTCGTGTGGCAGCAGCACCGTCTCCGTCCGGGCCGCGAGTTGCGGCTCGGCGCGGGCGAACCAGCGCAGCTTGGTGACCGTGAAGCTGGCCACCGGCACCAGCCCGACCGCCTCGGCCCACGCCTTCGGGCCGCCGAACTCGTCGGTGAGGTCGACCGCGGCCTGCGCCGACCGGGTGTCGTTCCACAGCAGGGCGTCCCGGATCACCTCGCCGGCGTCGTCGAGGCAGATCATGCCCTGCTGCTGCCCGCCGACGCCGACCGCGGCGACCCCGTCCAGCAGCCCGGCGCTGGCCTGCTCCCAGGCGGCCCACCACACGCGCGGATCGACCTCGGTGCCGTCCGGGTGCGGGGCGCGGCCCTCGCGCAGCACCTCGCCGGTGTCCGCGTCGCACACCACGACCTTCGTCGACTGGGTCGACGAGTCGACCCCGGCAACTAGTGTCAACGCACACCTCGCACGTGTCGAACCCACGGTCAGTCGAGGTCGACCTTACGCCCATCGATGGACCGGTCCAATGGTGATCTCCCGCAACGGTCAGAGAGCGGCGGTCAGAGGTACGTGACGTCGGTGAGCCGGGCCGCCGCCGCCCACATCCGCCGGCCGTTGCCCAGGTCGCGGGCCTGGGCGCTGGCCCGCACCTCGGTGACCGGGCCATGGATCTCCTGGAACCCGCGCGGCCCGAAGAACTGCCCACCCCGTACGCCGGGAGCGGTCGCCGCGTACAGCTGGGGTCGGGCCCCGGCCTCGACCGGGCTGACGACCAGTGACATGAGTCGGCTGGCGGCGCGCATCAGCCGGCCCCGGTCGGCCATCGCGCGCGGGGTGAGGTTGGTGCGGGTCATGCCGGGGTGGGCGAGCACGCTGACCACCGGCGACCCGGTGGCCCGCAGCCGCCGGTCCAGCTCCAGGCCGAGGATCGTGCCGACCAGCTTCGACAACGCGTACGCCCGGTTTCCGTTGTAGGACCGCTCCAACATCAGGTCATTCAGGTCGAGATTGCGCCATTTATGGACGATCGACGACACGGTGACCACCCTGGGTTCCTTGCCGGCGGTCAGCCGGTCCAGCAGCAGCCCGGTCAGCGCGTACGGACCGAGCGCGTTGGTGCCCACCTGCAGGTCGAACCCGTCCACGGTCAGCGGCGGTCGCGGGCCGGTCAGCACCAGCCCGGCGTTGTTGACCAGCAGGTCGAGGCCACCGGTGAGGTCGGCGGCGAAGGCCCGGATCGACGCGAGTGACGTCAGGTCCAGTCGGCGTACCTCGACGTCGGCACCCGGCACCTCGCGCCGGATCGTGGCGGCCGCTTCCTCGCCGGCCGCCACGTTGCGTACCGCCAGCACCACGGCGGCCCCGTGCCGGGCCAGCTCCAGCGCGGTGACCCGCCCCACGCCGGAGTTCGCGCCGGTCACCACCGCGCGCCGACCGTGCTGGTCGGGGATCTGCTCTTCGGTCCAGTTCCGCATGTCCTGCATGACCGTCGACGCTAAGTAGCTGGACGCACCACCGGAGAGACCTGGCCAACCTGGGACCACGGGACCTACCCTGCGGGGTGCGTCGACCGGCACACTCGACGGTGTGACGAGCACGGTCTACGCCCGCGAGCTGGCCGACTTCCTCCGAAACCGCCGCTCCCGGCTGCGGCCCGAGGAGATCGGGCTGGCACCCGGCCCGCGTCGGCGGGTCGCCGGCCTGCGCCGTGAGGAGCTGGCGCTGCTCGCCGGGGTGAGCACCGACTACTACCAGCGGCTGGAGCAGGGCCGCGACGTGCGCCCCTCCGACGACGTACTGACCGGCATCGCCCGCGCGCTCGCGCTCAACGCCGAGGAGACCCGGCACCTGCGGGCCCTGGCCCGCCGGGCACAGCAGCCACCGAAACCACGACGGCGTACCAGGGAGACGGTCCCGGAGAGCACCTGCCGGCTGATGCACAGCCTGCACACCCCGGCCGTGGTGGTCAGCCGGCACCTGGACCTGCTGGCCTGGAACGCCATGGCTGCCGCCCTCTACCCGGGTATCGGGCCGGCCAACGCGCTGATCGACATGTTCGACCATGCGCAGGCGCACGGCCGCTGTCCCGGCTGGGAGGAGACGGTGCTGGACTATCTGGGTTTCCTGCGGGCGGCGGTCGCCGCTGACCCGGAGCACCCACGCGCCCGGGAGATCGTCGGCACGCTCAGCATCCGCAGCGAGGAGTTCCGCCAGCTCTGGGCCCGCCACGAGGTGCGTGAGTCGGTCAGCGGCAGCAAGACGTTCCCGCATCCGCAGGTCGGTGACCTGCGGCTGGACTGGGATGCCTTCACCCCGCCGGGGCGCTCCGGCCCGATCCTGATCGTCTACACCGCCGCGCCGGGCAGCGCCGACGCCGAACGGCTGCAACTGCTCAGCGCGTACGCGAGCTGACGTCGTGGCCGAGCTGACGTCTCACTGGGTGACGGGTACCACTGGGTCGGGTCGGCGGCGGGCGAGCAGCAGCAAACCGAGCGTTCCCACGTAGAGCAGGGCGCCGACCGCGTACGGCATCCGGTAGCCGGCGTGCTGGGCGGCGCCGAGAACCGGGCCGGCGAGCAGCGCGCCGGTGGGGATCGCGTTCGAGTAGAGGGTGGAAGCCCGCCCCTGCTGCCGGGGCAGCATGTCCTGCATGTAGGTGATGCCGAGACCACCGAGCGCGGCGATCGACGCCGCGTTGAGTAACTGACCGACCAGCAGCGGCCACACCTGGTCCGAGACGGCGACCACCGTCATGTACGCCGCCCCGCAGCCGGCTCCGACGAGCAGCAGCCGGTGCACCGGGAGCCGGGTGGACAGCCAACCGAAGCCGAGAATGAGCGGGATCTCCAGCCCGGCGCACAGGCCCAGCAGCAGACCTGCGGTCCCGACACCGGACCCCAGGTCCCGGGTGACGTGCAGCGGCAGGGCCTGGATGGCGAGGTTGCTGGCGGCCCAGGTGAGTACGAACGCGGCGACGCTCAACCAGATCATCCGGCGGGAGGCGTCCGCCCCGTGCCGGTCGGTGTCCCGCGCCGCACCGACGTCCGGGCGGCGACGATGCCGGAAGGCGAGCAGGACGACGCCGCCGGCAACGGCGTACACCAGGGCGGAGACGCCGTAGGTGAGCCGGAACCCGCCGGCGGTGAGCAGCAGCGACGCCAGCGGCGGGCCGGCCACCCAGGCGACGGAGAACAGCGTACGGAACGTGCTCATCGCCATCGCGATCCGCGTGGACCCGGCCAGCGCCTCCCGGGCGTAGGCGAACATCTGCGGGACCACCACCTGCGCCGACGCGGTCAGTGTGACGGTGATGAGCAGAAAGACCGGGAAGTTCCGTACGACCGAGGTGAGTGCACTGGACAGGCACCCGGCCGACGCGGCGGCGACCAGCAGCCACCGGCGGCTCGGCAGCCGGTCGGACAGCCGTCCGACCACGGTGGCGATCACCACCGCCGAGACCGGGGCGGCGACCAGGCACAGCGCGATCTGCCCGGCGCTGGCCCGGACCGCGTCGTCGAGGAACAGGGTCAGGTACGGCGAGGCCATCGCGGTCGACAGACCGACGGCGACGCAGACGAAACCGAGCGCGGCCCAGGTGCGTACGCGGTTCAGGGCCTGCCACCCTCCCCGGCCCGATCCCCGGACTGCTCTCTGGACCGGGGGCGGGCCCGCAGGTGGGCGCGTTCGCCCTGCTGGCCGAAGAGGCTGAGGAACTCGACCGGCTCATCACCGACCGCGCCGAACCAGTGCGGCACCCTGGTGTCGAACTCCGCCGCCTCGCCGGGGGCCAGGATCAGATCGTGCTCACCGAGCAGGACACGTAGCCGCCCGTCGAGGACGTACAGCCATTCGTAGCCCTCGTGGGTCTTCAGCTCAGGCTCGCGGCGTGGGCTGCGTGTCGGGATGATCAGCTTGTACGCCTGGATACCGCCGGCCCGCTGACTGAGTGGAAGAACGGTCATCCCGAAGCGGCTGACCGGCCGCAGGTGGATGCGTGGGTCGCCGGTCGGCGGCGCGTCGACCAGTTCGTCCAGGCTGACCCCGTGGGCGCGGGCCAGGGGTAGCAGCAGCTCCAGGGTGGGTCGGCGGGTGCCGGATTCCAGCCGGGACAGGGTGCTCACCGAGATGCCGGTGGCTGCCGACAACTCGGCGAGGGTCGTCTCGCGCTGTTTGCGCAGCGCCCGCAGCCGCGGGCCGACCGAGTCGAGGGCATGGTCGAGGTCGTCGTCCATGCCACCCAGCTTGCCAGACCGGCAAGAGCATTTGCCGGTACGGTGGCATGGTCGACGGTGCCGTGCCGGACATGCCGGGCAGCGGCCTTGTCGACCCGGTGCCCGGCGCAGGCATACTCGGTTGGTGACCACTACCAAACAGCCACGGTTGGAGATCGAGTACTGCACGCAGTGCCGCTGGATGCTGCGCGCCGCATGGACGGCTCAGGAGCTGCTCACCACATTCGCGCTTCGGCTCGGTGAGGTGGCGCTGGTGCCGGGCACCGGCGGGGTGTTCGAGGTCAGGCTGGACGGTGAGACGATCTGGTCGCGCGGGGAGAGCGGCTTCCCGGGGATCCCCGAGCTGAAAAGACTGGTACGGGACCGCATCGCGCCCGACTTCAGCCTCGGCCACACCGACCGGGCCCTGCCGCACGGGCTCTGATCCGCCGCTCGGCTGTGCACCGTACGGCCACCGGGAGTCAACCCCTTGGATATCGACGTCGACCAAAATACGCTGGTCACTTCGGTCATCCAGGGAGGCCGCCTTGCGTCGATCCGCCAGCCTGAACCGTACCGCGATCCGCAGCCGGACCTGGATCGCAGCCGCAGCGCTGTCCACTGTGCTGGTAGTCGCTCCAGCCACGGCCGCGCGGGCCGCGAACCTGCCCAACCTGCCCCAGTCCGCCGGCGGTTACGAGCTGACGTTCTCCCCGGCCTACGACTACGACGGCGACGGGTGCTACCCGGTCGCGGCGATTGCCCCCGACGGCACCCTCAACGGCGGACTGAACACCACCGGGGCGGTCAACGGCAACTGCCGTGACCAGTCCGATCTCGACCGGACCCAGACGTACGCCAGGTCGAAGTGCAACAACGGCTGGTGCGCCATCGTGTACGCGAGTTACTTTGAGAAGGACCAGGTCCTGCCGGGCTGCTGCGGCCACCGGCACGACTGGGAGCACGTCGTCTCCTGGGTGAACCAGGCGTCGGACCAGGTCGACTACGTGTCCCGCACGGTGCACGGCGAGGTGCAGACCTATCCGCGGTCCTCGGTGCGGTTCGACGGCACGCATCCAAAGATCGTGTACCACAAGGAAGGCGCCTTCGGCTCGCACAACTTCCGGCTGGCGAACGGCAACGACGACCCGCCGGAGAACCACTACGGCACCTGGCGGTACCCGCCGGTCGTCGACTGGAACGGCTGGCCCAGCACGGCGCTGCGGGACCGGTTGATGACCGCCGACTTCGGCTCTGCCAGCATCAAGATCACTGATCGGGACGACCGGTTTCGTAACCTGCTGAACAGGTCTAAACCGGCAGGTATCCCCTTCAATCCGTGGGCCTGACCCATGATGTGTGCACTGCCCTGATGCCACAGGTGCATCAAGATGCACCTGTGGCATCAGCCTCGCTCAGATCGACCGACCATCAGCGGGCTGTGCGACGACTCTGGTGCGGCCCGGTCTCCCGCCACCTCGCCAGTGGGCTCATCGAGGTGACGCTGCGCGCCGAACCTGCGCGGTTCCTGAGGCGCAGCCCGGCGCGGAATGATCCGGTGGGCGGGGTCGTTGTGCATGGTCGCGCCGCGCACTCCGGTTCGCAGCCGCCAATCGGCAGTCAGGCTCCGGCCCGGCCAGTGGATCGGGTCGGTGGGCCCGGTCGGGAATCGTCGGCGGGCCGGCGTGGTTGTACATGGTCACGGCGCGCAGCAGCGCACCCGCGCCCCACCCCGGGGCGTGCCGGAGCCGCCGCGAGCCGACATCGCACGTCTGAGATCCCGTACCACCCGGATGACCGTTTACCGCGCACCCGCCCGCCCGTGACGGGTGTGCCCCCTCGGCAAACGGAAGGTGGACCCCCCATGACCACGATCATCACCCGCACCCTGCGTACCAGCCTGCGCACCACCGCCCTCGGCATCGCCGGGATCACCCTCGCCGGCGGCGCGGTCGCCGGCGGCGCCCTGGCCGCCGACCACGCCCCCACCGCCCTGGCCGCACCCGTGGCCGCCGCCAGCAGCGACAGCGTCGACACCGACAAGCTGACCCCGCACGGCGTGCAGGGCGAACAGTCCCGCATCACCCTGTCCGGCGAGCAGACCGACAACGTCAAGGGCATCATCGCCGCCACGAAGAAGGCCGGCATGGACGAGCGGGCCGCCGTGGTCGCCATCGCCACCGCCCTGCAGGAGTCCAAGCTGGAGAACCTCGGCCACCTCGGTGACCGCAACGACCACGACTCGCAGGGCCTGTTCCAGCAGCGCCCGTCGTCGGGCTGGGGCACCGTCGAGCAGATCACCGACGTCGAGTACTCCACCACCGCGTTCCTCGACGCCCTGAAGCAGGTCGACGGCTGGCAGGACATGCCGCTGACCGAGGCCGCCCAGGCGGTGCAGGTGTCGGCGTTCCCGTTCCACTACGCCCAGTGGGAGACCCAGGCCGCCGAACTGGTCGCCCAGCACTGGAACAGCTGACCCGAAACACCCAGAAGCTCACCGCGAGGGCCGGACCCCGGGCACGGGGTCCGGCCCTCGCGCTGCGTCGGATCCCGAGCCGCTGGGAAACTGACCAGGATCAGCCGGACAGTGACCGGCGGGCGGCGGCGACGACCACCGGGTCGGTGCAACCGGTCGCGTAGCCGGCGATGCGGCGGTGAATGTCGCGGCCCAGCAGCCACACCCCGATCCGGTCGGCGACCGGGCGCAGCGGTGCCGGCCGGCAGCGGAAGCTGTACCGCCAGGTCGCCACCGTGTGACCGGGCTCGGACGCCGGGGCGAACCGCCAACCGCCGGCGAACATCTCGAAGAACCACGGACCACGGACCATCTTCATGCCGACGTTGGTCGGTGGAGCGTACGAGACGTACTCGCTGAGCATCGTCAGGCCGTGCCGGGACCGGGTGAAGGTACGGACGCCCTTGCCGGGGCGGGCGGCACCGTTGACGAAGTGCTGTGCGCGGATGAACGGGTCCCAGCGGTGCCGGACCGGCGTGGTGGTCTGGGACACCGCGAAGGCGAGATCCGGCGGTACGGGGACGGTGACCACTGCTTCGACCACAGGCATCGGCCCATCCTCCGCCACCGGGGTGGCCAGACGGTGGGCCACCAGGTCGGCGATGACCGCACACCACCACCGAGCCGACCCGGGACCGTCCCATCGCAGCCGGCACCCCGGCCCGCGTAAGTTGGCAGCCGGCACCCCGGCCGCGCCGGTCAGAACAGGGTCAGCGGCTGTGCCGGGATCGGCTCGGGCAACGGGTCGAGTTGTGGCAGTGCGGCCCGTACCTCGTCGTGGAATCGGCGGGCCAGGGCCGGGGCGTCGGCGTTGTCCGGGGTGTGGATGAACACCGTGGGCGAGCGGCCCTGCCGCAGCCAGGCCACCGATGCCTCGACCCAGCGCCGCCAGCCGGCGACGGTCTGCTCGACGTCGTCGCGGCCGAGGTAGCGCACGATCGGCCGGTAGGTCAGTGCCCGGGTGCGCAGCGGGGCGCGGGGCTTCTTGACCCAGGCGTCGCGTTCGGCGTCGCTGGTCGGCCCGGCGGCGAAGAACGTCGTGGTGTCGAACGGCACCCACTCGGCGTCGACGTCGCTCAGTACCCCTTCGAGCAGCCGGGTCGCGGCCGGGTCGGTGAAGAACGCCCGGTGCCGGACCTCGACCGCGTACCGGTGGTCGCGGGGGAGCCGGCGCAGGAAGCGGGCCAGGACGGGCACGTCGTCAGGGCCGAACGATGCCGGCAGTTGGGCCCAGATCGCATGGGTACGCGGCCCGAGCGGGGCGATCGCGTCGAGGAAGGTGTTCAGCGGTTCGTCGGCGTCGGTGAGCCGGTGTTCGTGGGTGACGGTCTTCGGCAGCTTGAGCACGAAGCGGAAGTCGGGGTCGGTCTGCGCCGCCCAGGTGGCCACGGTCTCCCGGGTCGGGATGGCGTAGAAGGTGGTGTTGCCTTCGACCGCAGTGCACCAGGCGGCGTAGTGGCGCAGCCGCTCGGCCGGCGGCAGCGGGTGCGCGATCAGTCGCCCCTGCCAGGACTTGTGCGTCCACATCGCACAGCCAACGTACAGCCCGGGTCTGGTCGGCGACGGGGAGGCGGTGTCGGTGTTCGGCACGGCGACAACGATAGAGCCACCTGGTTGGAGCGCTGGACTTAACGCCTTATTCATCGACCTGTTTTGATTGAGGCGACTGAGAAGCTTAGATTCCCGGTGTCGACCTGCCCGCCGTATCCCCAGGCCGGAGCGCCCAACCCGGCTGCGGCGGGCAGCGACGCCAGGAGCACCCATGACCCGCCGTACCGTCAGTGCCCGACCAGCAGTCAGTGCCCGCCCTGCCATCGGCGTCCGCCGTGCCGTCAGCGCCGCCGTGGCCGCGACGGTCGCCGTCATCGTCGCACTCACCCTGACCACTGTCCCCGCCCAGGCCACGCCGCCCAACATCCCGTCGTACAGCACGGCGCTCAGCCGGCTGAACTCGCTGACCGTGGCCGCCGAGTCACACCAGTCCAGCTACAACCGGTCGCTGTTCCCGCACTGGATCACCATCACCGGCAGTTGCAACACCCGGGAGCAGGTGCTCAAGCGCGACGGCAGCAACGTCGTGGTCAACAGCAGTTGCTACCCGACCTCCGGGTCCTGGTACAGCCCGTTCGACGGGGCCACCTGGACGCAGGCGTCGGACGTCGACATCGACCACATGGTGCCGCTCGCCGAGGCGTGGCGTTCCGGTGCCTGGGCCTGGTCCACCGCTCGGCGTCAGACGTACGCCAACGACCTCGGCGGGCCGGAGCTGTGGGCGGTCACCGACAACGTCAACCAGGCCAAGGGCGACAAGGACCCGGCCGACTGGCAGCCGCCACTCGTCTCGTTCCGTTGCACCTACGCCCGAGCCTGGATCCAGGTGAAGTGGTACTACGACATGACAGTGGACAGCGCGGAGAAGTCCGCCCTGTCCGGCATGTTGGCCACCTGCTGACCCGGCGGCATGTTGGCCACCTGCTGGCCTGACCGACCTGTCGGGCAACCCGGTTACCCTGCCCCGCATGAGTCTTGCGGTAACGGTCGGGATCACCACGGCACTGTCCGGCATTGACGACGAGGGGGCGGCGCGTAGCCGCGCCGCCCTCGACCAGTTGAGCGCCGCGCTGGCCGCCGAGGGCGTCAGCTGGCAGGAGCAGTACGCCGCAGTGGTGCCGTCGACCCGGCCGCACCTGCGTAGCCTGCCGACCAGCTGGCTGCACCAGCTGCGCCGAGTGCTGGCCCTTGTGGATCTGGCCCGGCCGGTCACCCCGATCACCGACGCGAGTGGGCTGATCGCGGACCGGGAGCTGATCGACGATCAGGCGTCGTTGCTGGAGTCGCACCTGCTGTGCCACTCCGACACCGCCGGCTACTACGTGCCGGCCGATCTCGGCGAACCGGTGTTCCTGCCGGCCGAGGCCGGGGTGGCCGGCGGCGGCATCGTCGGTTCGGGTCAGGGTCTGCTCGCCGAGCTGCGGCGCTGCGCCCCGGCGATCGGCGTCCGGCTGGATCCGGCCGGAGATCTGCCGGACACCGAGGCGGCCCGGCTGTTCGCGGTGCCCGACGGCACGGCCTTCTCCGCCGAGACGCAGGCGTGGCTCACCCTGCACGAGGCGTGTCGGGCGAGCATCGCCTGCGGCCGGGCCCTCGTGTTCCACTGACTGACCCGGAACCTGACTCCCGACCCTGCCCGTACCGCCGGACGACCGGCTTCCGGCCGGGCGGCGCATCGCCCCCCGGCCGGCCGGTGCGCTCAGCGCAGCACGTGGAAAAGCTGTTCGATGGCAAAGTCCACGTCGGCCTCGTCGACGACCAGCGGCGGGGCCAGCCGGATCGTCGCACCGTGGGTGTCCTTCGTCAGTACGCCCCGCTCGGCGAGCCGTTCGCAGGCCTGCCGACCGGTCATCCGCCGCGGGGCCAGGTCCAGTCCGGCCCACAGCCCGCGACCGCGGACGGCGAGCAGCCGGCCGTCGTCGCGCAGCGCGTCGAGCCCGGCATGCAGCCGGGCCCCCAGCTGGGCCGAGCGACGCTGGTACTCGCCGGTGGCCAGCAGCCGGACCACCTCGGTGGCGACCGCGCAGGCGAGGGCGTTGCCGCCGAACGTCGAGCCGTGCTCGCCGGCGCGCAGCACGCCGAGCACCGGCCGGTCGGCGACCACCGCCGACACCGGCACGATGCCGCCGCCGAGCGCCTTGCCCAGTACGTACATGTCCGGCACCACGCCCTCGTGGTCGCAGGCGAACGTCGCCCCGGTGCGGCCCAGGCCGGACTGGATCTCGTCGGCGAGCAACAGCACGTCGTTGCGGGTGCACAGGTCGCGTACCCCGGTCAGGTAGCCGTCCGGCGGCACCACCACGCCCTGCTCGCCCTGGATCGGCTCCAGCAGCACCGCGACGCAGGTCTCGTCGATCGCGTCGGCCAGCGCGGCGAGGTCGCCGTACGGCACGATGGTGAACCCCGGGGTGTACGGCCCGAAGTCGGCGCGGGCCTCGGCGTCGGTGGAGAAGCTGACGATCGTCGTGGTCCGGCCGTGGAAGTTGCCGTCGGCCACGATGATGGTCGCCTGGCCGTCCGGTACGCCCTTGACCTGGTAGCCCCACTTGCGGGCGACCTTGATCGCGGTCTCCACCGCCTCGGCGCCGGTGTTCATCGGCAGCACCATGTCCTTGCCGCACAGCTCGGCCAGCTCGCGGCAGAAGTCGGCGAACCGGTCGTGGGTGAACGCCCGGCTGGTCAGGGTGAGCCGGTCCAGCTGGGCGTGCGCGGCGGCGGTCAACGTCGGATGCCGGTGGCCGAAGTTGAGTGCCGAGTAGCCGGCCAGGCAGTCGAGGTAGCGTCGGCCGTCGACGTCGGTGACCCAGGCGCCGGCGGCCTCGCTGATCACCACCGGTAGCGGGTGGTAGTTGTGCGCGGTCCAGCGTTGTGCGTCCCGTACCGCCCCCGGTGTCCGCAGCATCCCGTCGACGATCATCGGCTCGACCCCCTCAGCTCCAGGGTGCAGCATTTCGGGCCGCCGCCGGCCTTGCGTAGCTCGGACAGGTCGACCCCGATCGGGTGGTAGCCGCGTTCGCGCAGCGCCGCCGCCAGCCCATCGGCCTGCACCGGTAGCACGACGTGTCGGCCGTCGCTGACCGCGTTGAGGCCGAACGCGGCGGCGTCGGCCAGGCTGGCCGTGACGGCGTCCGGGAACAGCCGGCGCAGTACCGCCTGGCTGCCGGGGGAGAACGCTTCCGGCAGGTACGCGATGGTTCGCTCGTCGATCACGGCGAGCGCGGTGTCGAGGTGGTAGAAGCACGGGTCGACCAGTTGCAGGGTGACCACCGGACGGCCGAACACCTCCTGGGCGTGGGCGTGCGCGGCGTGCGAGGTGCGGAACCCGGTGCCGGCCAGCAGATAGTCGCCGACCACCAGGAAGTCGCCTTCGCCTTCGTTGACGTGTTTGGCCTCGTGCACCGGGAAGCCGGCCTGCTCCAGCCAGTCGCGGTAGGCGGGTGCCTCGTCGGCCCGTTGCGGCTCGCGGAACTGCACGGCCAGCGCCCGGTCGTCGATGACGGTGGCGCCGTTGGCGGCGAACACCATGTCGGGCAGACCGGGTAGCGGCTCGATCTCGTCGACCGTGTGCCCTAGTTCCAGGTACGTCCGGCGCAGCTGGTCCCATTGCGCGATCGCCAGCTCCCGGTCGACGGGGCGGGCCGGGTCCATCCACGGGTTGATCGCGTATTCCACGGCGAAGTACGTCGGCCGGCACATCAGGTACTGCCGGCGGGTGGCGTGCATCGTCATGCGACTGGCTCCTGAGGGTCGAAGGCGCGCCTCGGCGGTGGCCGTGGGCTGGCGCTTGCCCTCCACGCTAAGGGCTGAGACCCGCAGAAACCATTGTCAAGAGTTGCTTGTAGCGGCGAATCGTTGCGTCGTCGCCGGGTGCGACGTGTGTTTTGTTGCGTACACCTGCTTTCGGGGGGCGACCACGCCGTCGCCCCCCGAAGATGCGGTGCCCGGTGAACCACCGGGTCGGCCCTCTTGCGGTGAACCACCGCTGCCAGGCCCCTGCGGGCGGTGAACCACCGTCCCGACGTCACGATTGCCCGTCAGAAGATTCCGACAAACTGTGAGTCAAGCCACTGCCGTACCTGCTGCACCATGTCGGTCTCGGTGGTCAACCAGCTCAGCGCGCCGGTCAGCGCCAGGCTGCCGACGATCATCGTCCCGAGGGCGAGGACGATGCCCATCAGCGCCTCGGTCCGGCCGGCGATGTGCCGGCGGGCCGTCGCCGAGATCCCGCCGAGGCCGGTGGCGAGGGCGACCACCCCGATCGCGATGCCGTACGGTGCCAGCGGCCCGGACAGCACGAACAACGCGCCGGTGACCCCGGTGATCAGGCTGACCGTGGCCAGCAGGCTGGCCCGGGGCCGGGGGCCGGCCGGTGCCGGCGGGGGAGCCGGCCGGGGGTCGCTGCCCTCCCGGGCGGGCGGCTCGGGGCGCGGTCTCGGCGCCGTCGGCCGGGTGGCCGGGTCGGTGACCCCGTCCCGGGTGCCGGTCCGGGTCGTGTCGGCTCGGGTCGTGTCGGCTCGGGTCGTGTCGGCCCGCGTCCTGTCGGCCCGCGTCCTGCCGGCCCGCGTCCTGTCGGCCTCTGCGGCGTCGGCCGTGCCGGTCGCGGTCGTGGAGGTACCGCCGGTCGGTGGCGGGCCGTCCGCCGACCGCGTCGGCTCCGTGCGCCGGGACAGCGAGGGAATCCTGACCATGACAGACCTCCTTATCGGTACGCCGGACCGCACTGCGGCTGCGCGGGGGTCTCCGACGGTTGTCGGCTTGCAGTACCCGGATGTCCGGTCCGCCACACCAGTCACGGTCAAGCGGGTGGCGATACCCTCGGGCGGTCAGGTTCCGATCATGGGCGGGAGTAGCGGTGACGGTGCGGCCAGCAGGACCGGAAGCGGATCATGGAACGCGCGGTCCCGACGGTCCGCCGGAGCCCACGGACTACTTCCGTCAGCTGCTGTGGCGACGGCACATCGTCGGTCTCTGCCGCGCCGGGGCTGCCGCGACCCGCATCGGTGAGGCCGCCGCCGCGCGTACCGGCCGTAACCTCACCCAGTTCCTGGTGCTCGGCATGCTCGACGCCACCGGTCCCCGCTCCCAACAGGAGCTCAGCGACGGGTTACGGACAGACCGGACCACGATGGTCGGCACGGTCGACGCGCTGGAACGCGCCGGCCTGGTCACCCGGCAGCGCAATCCGACCAACCGGCGGGCGTACATCGTCACCATCAGTCCGGCCGGTCGGGCGGCCCTCGCGACGATCGCGACCGACGCGGCGACCCTCGAGACCCGGTTCTTCGAGCGCCTGACCGCCGACGAACGGAACCAGCTGGTCGGCCTGATCGGCAAGCTACTGATCGGTTCCGACGCCGGCCCGACGACGGGCTAGTCGGCCGCGCCCGGCCAACCGGCTGAGCTGCTTCCCTCCCTTGCCGCCCAGCGGGCGACCCGGCGCGGGTCGAGCGGGCCGCCGTGCCCGACGTGCAGCGTCGCCGGGCCGAGGGCCAGCATCGGCCGGCCGGCTGCCGGGCAGGCCCAGCATCGAGCTGGCGACCAGGTCTCCGGCGACGAGGTCGCCGCCGTCGATCAACAGGTAATCGTCAGGTGATCGACAGTTGACTCACATGCAATCAGCCGGGTCTGATCATGGTCAAGACGGCTGCGGCCGATAGGCTCTGCTGCCATGCCCGAAGGCCACACCATCCACCGGCTGGCCGCCCACCACGACGCCGTACTCGGCGGAGCGCGGGTCGTCGCGACCAGCCCGCAGGGTCGGTTCACCGCTGGCGCCGCCCGGCTCACCGGCGCCACCCTGGCCGCCACCGAGGCGTACGGCAAACACCTGCTGCACCACTACCGGGGCGGTCCGGGCGGCGGCATCCTGCACGTGCACCTGGGCCTCTACGGCACCGTCGCCGACGGGCCGGGACAGCCGCCGGCACCGGTCGGGCAGATCCGGCTGCGGCTGGTCGGCGGGCCGGCAGTGACAGCCGACGGATCGCCCGCCAGCGGGCCGCCCGCGACAGCCGGCGCGACGGACCGACAGCACTGGCTGGACCTGCGCGGACCGGCCGCCTGCGAACTGCTCACCGAGGCGGAGGCCGACGCCCTGCGCGACCGGCTCGGTGCCGATCCGCTGCGCGACGACGCCGACCCGCACACTGCCGGCGGCCGAATCCGGCGCAGCGCCAGACCGCTCGGCGCGCTGCTGCTCGACCAGACGATCGTCGCCGGGGTCGGCCTGGTCTACGCCACCGAGGTGCTGTTCCGGGCCGGGATCGCGCCGAGTACGCCGGGTCGGCGGCTGACCGCCGACCAGTGGCAGCGGATCTGGGCCGACCTGGTCACCCTGATGCGGATCGGGGTGCGCCGGGGCCGGATCGACACCGTACGCGACGAGCACCTGCCCGAGGCGATGGGCCGGGCGCCGCGCAACGACCGGCACGGTGGCGAGGTGTACGTCTACCGGCGCGCCGGCCAACCCTGCCTGTGCTGCGGCGCCACCGTGGCCGCCGGGGTGCTGGCCGCCCGGAACACCTACTGGTGCCCGACCTGCCAACCGGGCTGAGCCGCCGTCGTCACCACCATTTGCGCTTCGGCGGCCGCACCACGACCGAACCGAAGATCACGTTGCAGCCCACCTGGATGATCGGGGCGCCGGGCCGGGGCGGTGCGGTCAGCTTCGACTTCTTGTCGCCGAACACCGCCGTGCCGGTCATCCGGACGTCGACCCCTTCCGGCACGTACACGGTGACCGAGCCGAAGATGGCAGCCGCCTCGATAGTGGTCACCTGATGCTGGATCTGGGCGTCCTGCAGCTCGATCTTGCAGTCGCCGAAGACCGCCCGTGCCTCCAGCCGGTCCGGCACCAGCCAGTGTCCCTTGCGCACCTCGTCACCGAAAATCGCCACCATCCGCTCCACCGGGGCGGGCGGCGTCGCGCCGCCGCCCGGCACCGCCTGGTACGCCGGATAGCGCGCCGCCAGCGCACCCGGTCCGGCGGCGGCCGGCAGCCCACCCGACGACTCGGTGGGCAGGTCGGCGGTGAGCCGGGCCAGCTCACCCCGGGTCTTGGCCTGATGCGCCTCGGTGGCCCGGTCGGCGTACTCGTCGAGGGTCAGCCGGCCTTCCGCGGTCGCCTGGCCGAGCAGCTCCACCACCTGCTCCCGCTCGGCGTCGGAGACGCGTAAGTGATCGTCGCTGGGGTGGGTCGCCGGGTCCACCCGCCAAGCCTAACGGCCACGCCCAACGGCAACCGCCACCCGCCCGGTCCGGCGGGCGCCGGCTCACGGGGTCTCGGCGACGGCGTTGTTGGCCCGCCGGGCGGCGACCAGCACTGGATCCCAGACCGGCGAGTACGGCGGGGCGTAGCCCAGGTCGAGGGCGGTCATCTCGGCTACCGACATCCGGTTCCACACCGCGACGGACAGCACGTCGATCCGCTTCGCGGCCTCCGAGGTGCCGACGATCTGACCACCCAGCAGCTGCCCGGTGTGCTGCTCGGCGATCAGTTTGATGGTCATCGGTGCGGCACCGGGAAAGTAGCCGGCCCGGTTGTTCGACTCCACGGTGGCGCTCACATAGGCGTACCCGGCTTTCGCCGCCTCGCGTTCGAGCAGCCCGGTGCGGGCCACCTCCAGGTCACAGACCTTGGTGATCGCGGTGCCGATCACGCCGGGGAAGGTGGCGTAGCTGCCGCCGATGTTGATTCCGGCCACCCGGCCCTGCTTGTTGGCGTGGGTACCCAGTGGGATGTGCACCGGCTGGCCGCTGACCCGGTGGAAGGTCTCGACGCAGTCACCGGCCGCCCACACGTCGGGCACCCCGACCACCCGCATCTGCAGATCGGTACGGACCCCGCCAGTGACGCCGATCGGCAGGCCGGCCTGCTCGGCGAGCCCGGTGTTCGGCCGTACGCCCAGACCCAGCACCACGACGTCGGCCGGCACCGCGCCGGCGTCGGTCAGCACCTCGCAGACCCGCCCGTCGCGTTCGTGCAGGCCGGTGACTGACACGCCGGTACGCACGTCGATGCCGAGCCCGACCAGCGCCGAGCGGACCAGCGCCCCCATATCCGGGTCGACAGTGGACATCGGCTGTGGGCTGCGCTCCACCAGCGTCACCGCCAGGCCACGCCGGATCAACGCCTCGGCCATTTCCACCCCGATGTACCCGCCGCCGACCACCACCGCTCGGCGCGGCACCGGTTCCTGGTCGAGCCAGTCCCGTAGCGCCGCGCCGTCGTCGAGGGTCTGCACCCCGAACACGCCGGAGGCGGCGTTGCCCGCCCACGGCGGCTGCGCCGGCGCCGCTCCGGTGGCGTACACCAGGGTGTCGAACGGCTCGCGGACCTCCCGCCCGCCGTCGCCGAACGACGTGGCCACCACCTCCCGCGCGGCCAGGTCGATCCGGGTGACCTCGTGCCGGATGCGCACGTCGATGTGGTGGTCGCGGCGGAACGTCTCCGGGTCGCGGACGATCAGCTCCTGTGGGTCGTCGACCAGGCCGGAGATCCAGTACGGGATTCCGCAGGCCGAGTACGAGGTGAACCGGCCCCGCTCGAACGCGACGATGCTCAGCTCGTCGGGGCCACGCAGTTGCCGGGCCTGAGACGCGGCCGACATACCGGCTGCGTCACCACCGATCACCACCATCCGTTGCGTCATTTCACATCGTCTCCAGTCGGGTCTGCGCGGCCAGGTAGTCCACCACGGCGCCCAGGTCGCCGCTGCCGGCGTGCACGGCCCGCTGCCGGGCCGCCCCGGTGCCCCGGGCCCGCAGCCGGCCCAGCAGCGAGTCCACCAGCGCGACGTCGCCGTGCCGGTCGAGCTCGGGGCGGACGGTGTCGACCAGCCGGCGCAGCAGATGCCAGCCGGGACGCAACGCGGGTGCCCCGGTGATCAGGTCGACGGCCTGCCCCTCCAGCCCGTCGTGCGCGGCCCGCCAGTGGGCGGCGACCAGCACATGATGCTCCACGTCGACCGGTGGCCGGTCCTGTTCCACCGCGGTGAGCGCGGTGCCGACCAGACCGCGGACCAGTGCGGCGAGCAGGATCGTGTCGTCCAGGCTCGGGCAGACGTCGCCGATGCGGACCTCGACGGTGGGGTAGTGCGCCGACAGCCGGGCGTGCCAGTGGAGCATCCCTTCGTCAAGGATGAGACCGGCGGTGGTCAGGTCGTCGACCAGCGACCGGTAGTGCTCGTACGAGCGTAACCGTGGGGCCGGGGTAACCGCCGGCCAACGCTGCCACATCACCGACCGCCAACTGGCGTATCCGGTGTCGGTGCCGTGGAAGAACGGCGAGTTGGCGGTCGCCGCCTGCAGCACCGGCAGCCACGGGCGGAGGTGGTTGAGCACCTGTACGCCGACCTGCTGGTCCGGGACCGCGACGTGCACGTGCAGCCCGTTGGTACCCGGGCCGGGCAGCAGCCTGCCGTACCGTTCGACGATCCGGTGGAAGCGTGGGTCGTCGACCACGTCGACCACGTCGACCACGTCGGGCCGCGGTCCGGCGACCGGTGCGGTGCCGACGGCGAGCAGCCGGACACCGGCCCGATCGGCGGCGTCGGCGACCCCGCCGCGCAGCGTCCCGAGCGTGCGCCGCAGTGCCCGTAGGTCCAGGCCGGGTGGACTGCCGATTTCGATCTGGCTGGTCTGGAACTCCCGCTGCACCTGCCCGCGCAGCTCCGGCGGGATCTCGGCGAGCACCGCCGCGACCGCCGGTGCGGCGGCGCCCGACCGGCGGTCGACGAGCAGGAACTCCTCCTCCACACCGACGGTCAGCGCGTCGGGCCGGTGCCGGGCCGGCTCGGCGGCGACAGTACTGCTGGTCATCGGGCCATCCTGCGCCTTCGCGCGACCCGGCGGTACGGCTTTGCGGTGCCGCCCGCCGCGCCGGTCGGCTCAGCGTTCGCGGCGGGGTGGCCGGGGCAGCGGCACGTCGTGCCGACCGGCGATCAACTCCTGGACCCGGATCTTGGCCAGGATGATCGGTTGCCGGTAGCGGCGCTCGCGGTCGGCGGACCTGGCTCGCCGCCACTCGGCCCAGCGGCTCTCGCCGCGGTAGAACCAGCGTGCCCAGGGCGCGTGCGGCCGGGCCAGCCGCAGCGCGCCGACGATCAGCAGGACCGGCAGGAACAGTCCCAGCAGCCCGGTCCAGATCTTGCCCTTGAGCAGGGTGATCGCCGCCAGCACCAGGTTGATCACGATGAGCGCGGCACCGGCGAACTGTGCCGGGTCGGTCTCGCCGGTGAGGAATTCGTTGGCTCCCAGTGGTCGCAGGCCGAGCAGCAGCAGCCCGGAGACGGCGATCGCGACGAAGACCGCGTCGATCGAGGTGCGGCCGCGCTCCGACCAGTAGACGTCACTCAGATGCAGCAGCAGGGCGAACTCGTCGAGCACCAGCGCGGCGCCGACGCCGAACAGCGCGGCCGCCACCGCTCGCCACAAGGTCGTCTCCACCGGGATCGCCAGCCCGGCGACCCCGGCGACCAGCATGAAGACCACCCCGAAGACGACGTGGTGGATGTGCAGGTCGCCCCGGGTGACGTTGCCGGGCCACCAGCGCACCTGGGCCCGGATCATCCGGACCGAGAAGCGGATGAACGCGAAGCCGAGGACGACGCCGACGAAGAAACAGAACAGCGGCAGCCGCCCGGTCGAGACGATGGTCTGCTCGAACCAGCCGTTCACCGGACTCCTCCATGCGACACGCGCACCCTGTCTCCTTATCCACTGCTATGCAGGGATTTACCTGACTTTACGAGCTGCCCGGCCTGGCCGGACGGGTTCAGAGCCAGTCTCCACGCCGGTTGCGACATCGACATCGGTTGACAAGTCCGGCCTGGAGACGTACAAATCCGGAGAGCGCTCTCCCAAACGAGTTGAGTGCTCCCCGACCGTCCCCATCAGTCCTGATGTCCAAAGACCGAAGATCGACAACCACACCGGAGAAAACGCTCTCAGCCGGTCGACGGCATCTGCCCCGACCCGGACCAAGAATCGGCGACCGGCCATCCCCAGCAGGCCGTGACCGGCCCACACCCCAGCAGAGAGGCCAGTGATGAACTCACCCCCGCGACGCCCTCGTCGCCGCATCCGTACCCGGATCGTCGCCGCCGCAGCGGCGCTCACCGCGACCGCCGTCATCACCTCGGTCACCGCGCACGCCAACGCCGCGATCCCGCCCACCCCCAGCGGCTGGGACCTGGTCTGGAGCGACGACTTCACCGGCGCCGCGAACACCCTGCCCTCATCGGCCAACTGGATCATCGACACCGGCACCAGCTACCCCGGCGGTCCGCCGCAGTGGGGCACCGGCGAGATCCAGACCTACACCAACAGCACCGCCAACGTCCGGCACGACGGCAACGGCAACCTGCGGATCACCCCGATCCGCGACGGCGCCGGCAACTGGACCTCGGCCCGGATCGAGACGGTACGCAGCAACTTCAAGCCACCGTCCGGTGGTGTGATGGCGATCGAAGGCCGGATCCAGGTGCCCAACGTGACCGGGGCCGCCGCCTCCGGCTACTGGCCGGCGTTCTGGGCGCTCGGCTCGCCGTACCGGGGCAACTACCAGAACTGGCCGGCGATCGGCGAGTTCGACGTGATGGAGAACGTCAACGGGCTGAACAACGTGTGGGGCGTACTGCACTGCGGTGTCGCCCCGGGCGGACCGTGCGACGAGTTCAACGGCATCGGCGGATCCCGGCCCTGCCCCGGCGCCTCCTGCCAGTCGGCGTTCCACACCTACCGCTTCGAGTGGGACGCCAGCGCCAGCCCGCAGCAACTGCGGTGGTACGTCGACGGACAGCACTACCACACGGTCACCCAGGGGCAGATCCCCGAGCCGCACTGGTCCAACATGACCACCCACGCCGGCTACTTCATCCTGCTCAACGTGGCGATGGGCGGTGCCTTCCCGAACGGGGTCGCCGGCTCCACCACGCCGACGGCGAACACCGTCTCCGGCGTACCGATGCTGGTCGACTACGTCGCGGTCTACACCCGCGGCGGGTCGAACCCGCCGCCGACCACCCCACCGCCGCCGACCACCCCGCCGCCCGGCGGTGGGGTGAACGCGTACGCCGCGATCCAGGCCGAGGCGTTCAACGCCCAGAACGGGGTCGGGACCGAGGCGTGCAGTGAGGGCGGCCAGAACATCGGCTGGCTGGCCAACGGCGACTGGGCGCGTTACGACAACGTCGACTTCGGATCGACGCCGCCGCGTGACTTCGTCGCCAGGGTCGCCTCCGGCGCCGGTGCCGGGGTCAGCGGCCTGGTCCAGGTCCGCATCGGCAGCCCGACCGCCGCGCCGATCGGCAGCTTCGCCGTCGGTGACACCGGCGGTTGGCAGACCTGGCGTACGGTGCCCGGCAACGTCTCCGGGGTGACCGGCCGGCAGACGGTCTACCTGACCTTCAGCAGCGGCCAGCCGAACGACTTCGTCAACGTCAACTGGTTCCACTTCCGCCGCTGACCCCGACGGGGAGCCCGGCCGGTCGACCCGCTTCGGTGGGCCGAGCCGGGCTCCCCTGGCCCGCGATGGGCGCGAGCGGCGAAGGGTTCAGCCTGGCGAAGCCCTCCTGCCGCTGGTAGGGAAAGTACGGGTACGGGGCGGTACGGCTGCTGGCGTGGTCGAGCCGGGCCGTCTGTTCGGGAGTGGGCGACCAGCCGACAGCGCCGATGCTCTGCCGGAGTTGCTCCTCGTTGCGGGCTCCGATGATGACGGTGGCCACGGTGGGTCGTTGCAGCAGCCAGTTGACCGCGATCTGCGGCACCGCCCGGCCGGTCTCGCGGGACAGCTCCTCGAGGACGTCCACGACGTGGAACACGTACTCGTCGTCGACCGGTGGACCGTAGGTGGCGGTTGCGTGCAGCCGGCTGGTGGGCGGTGGTGGTGTGTCGCGGCGGATCCGACCGGTGAGTCGTCCCCAGCCGAGCGGGCTCCACACGACGGCTCCGACGCCCTGGTCGAGGCCCAGGGGCAGGAGTTCCCACTCGTAGTCCCGGCCGACGAGTGAGTAGTAGACCTGGTGAGCCACGTACCGGCGGCGGTGGTCCCGGTCGGCTGCGGCGAGGGACTTCATCAGCTGCCAGCCGGCGAAGTTGGAGACGCCGAGGTAGCGGAGCTTCCCGTCGCGTACGCGTACCAGGTCGTCGAGGGTCGCGACGACCTCGTCGACGGGCGTCGCGGCGTCGAAGGCGTGCAGCTGGAACAGATCGATGTGGTCGGTGCCGAGCCGGCGCAGCGCCGCGTCGACCGACCGGATGAGCCGCGTGTGTGAGGTTCCCGCGTCGTTCGGTCCGTCGCCGGTCGGCAGGCCACTCTTGGTCGAGATCAGCACGGCGTCGCGCCGGCCCTTGCGGCAGCGGCAGCCGCCCGCGTCGGCGTCTACGCGTCTGCCAGTGGTCTCAACTAGAAGCAGGTCGGCGCAACCGAGATCCACTGGGGGACGGTACGTTCACTGGCGGTGGCCGGTTCCCGGGTGAGGCGTTCCCGGACCAGGTCGTCACCCAGCCGCCGCCGGTGTCAACGCACACCACGAAGCCTGCGAAGCGTCCCGCCGGGCGACGTCGTCTCTGGAGCTGGACGACGTTCTGCAGGGCAACCGGCGAGGTCCGCTTCCGCTGCGTTGGGTGTGCCTGCACGTGCTGCGCGAGCTTGCCCAGCACTGTGGGCACGCGGACATCCTCCGCGAGCAGCTCGTCAACGAGTAGTACGCGCCCGCCGCCCGCCGCGTCGACCTCGGCCGAGGTGTTTACAAAACTGTTAAGAGTCTTAATAATTGCCGCACTGGTGCTTCGAGGGAGGGATGTCGATGAAACCCGTACGGATAGCCGCCCCGGTGCTGGCCGCGGTCCTCGCCGCCGCAGGGGTGATCTGGGCGGCCGGCCCGGCCCTGGCCGCCGGCCCCACCGCGACCTTCGTGAAAACCTCCGACTGGGGCAGCGGCTGGGAAGGCAAGGTCACCGTCGCCAACGGCGGCGCCACCGCCATCACCGCCTGGACCGTCGCCTTCGACCTGCCGGCCGGCACCACGGTCGGCACCTACTGGGACGCCCTGCTCAACGTCTCCGGGCAGCGGTTCACCTTCACCAACCGCAGCTGGAACGGCCACCTCGCGCCAGGCGCGTCGGTCTCGTTCGGATTCCTCGGCAGCGGGCCGGGCAGCCCGACCAACTGCACCCTCAACGGTGCGCCCTGCGGCGGCCAGCCGCCGCCGACCACGGCCCCGCCCACCACCGCGCCCCCGACGACGGCCCCACCTCCCACGCCGCCGCCGACCGACGACGGGCTGCCGGAGCACTTCCTCACCGGCTATTGGCACAACTTCGACAACCCGGCCGTCGAGCTGCGGCTACGCGACGTGCCGGCCGAGTACGACCTGATCGCGGTCGCCTTCGCCGAGGCCACCAGCACCCCCGGCGCGGTCAGCTTCGGCATCGACCCGGGTCTGTCCGCCTCGCTCGGCGGCTACACCGACGGTCAGTTCAAGGCTGACGTCGCCACCCTGCACCAGCGCGGCAAGAAGGTGATCATCTCGATCGGCGGGGAGACCGGCCGGGTCGCGGTCAACGACCCCGCGTCCGCCACGGCGCTCGCCGACAGCCTGCACCGGCTGATCCAGGACTATGGCTTCGACGGTGTCGACATCGACCTGGAGAACGGGCTCAACCCGACCTACATGGCGCAGGCGATGCGCGCGCTGCGCAGCCGAACCGGGCCGGGGCTGATCATCACGATGGCTCCACAGACCATCGACATGCAGTCACCGTCGGTGTCGTACTTCAAACTGGCGCTGGACATCCGCGACATCCTGACCGTGGTGCACACCCAGTTCTACAACTCCGGGTCGATGCTCGGCTGCGACCAGGCGTTCGCCTACAGCCAGGGCACGGTCAACTTCATGACCGCACTGGCCTGCCTGCAACTGGAAGCGGGCCTGCGCCCCGACCAGGTGGCCCTCGGCCTGCCCGCCGGCCCGGGAGCGGCCGGCGGCGGGATCGTCGCCCCGACAATGGTCAACCAGGCACTCGACTGCCTGGCCCGGGGCACCAGCTGCGGCAGCTTCCGGCCGCCGCGCACCTACCCCGGCATCCGGGGTGCGATGACCTGGTCGATCAACTGGGACGTGACCAACGGCAACGGGTTCGCCCGGACCGTCAAGCCGCACCTGGCGACGCTGCCCTGACCGGCGGCCCGGCCACCCGTGCGGGTGGCCGGGCCGGACGACCGGCCCGGCCACCCGCCGCTACCGCTCGTCCGGGGCGAGCCGCACCCGGCGGAGCAGTTGCGCGTTGAGGGCGACCACGATGGTGGACGCGGACATCAGGATCGCCCCGACCGCCGGGCTCAACGTCAGCCCGGCCCAGGCAAGCACGCCGGCGGCGAGTGGGATCGCGACGACGTTGTAGCCGGCGGCCCAGCCCAGGTTCTGCAGCATCTTGCGGTAGGAGGCCTTCGACAGCCGGATCACCCCGGTGACCCCGCGCGGGTCGGACGAGGCGAGAACGACTCCGGCGGACTCGATCGCGACGTCGGTGCCGGCCCCGATCGCGATGCCGACGTCGGCACGGGCCAGCGCCGGTGCGTCGTTGACGCCGTCGCCGACCATCGCCACGGTCAGCCCCCGGGCCTGCAGGTCCGCCACCGTCTTGTCCTTGTCGGCGGGCAGCACCTCGGCGAAGACCTCGTCCACGCCGGACCGGAAGCCGAGATCGGCGGCGACCGCCTCGGCGACCGGCCGGGCGTCACCGGTGATCATCATGATCTTGCCGATGCCCTGTCGGCGCAGTTCGGCGATCGCCTGCCGGGCCTCGGGCCGGACCTCGTCGGACAGCCCGACAGCGCCGAGCACCTCGGCGCGGCCGCCGCCGAGCCGCAGCAGATGCAGTACGGCGGCACCACGCTGCGACCAGCCCTCGGTCGTGGTGGTCAGCTCCGGCGGGACCGAGGCGTCGAGTTCGCCCAGCAGCGCCGGGCCGCCGACGGCGTACTGAGTGCCATCCACGTTTGCCTGCACGCCCCGGCCGGTCAACGACCGGAAGTCGGTTGCGGCGCTCGTCGGACCCCGTTCGGTGGCGGCGGCCACGATGGCGCGGGCCAGTGGGTGCTCGCTGTCGGTTTCCACCGCTGCGGCCAGTCGCAGTACGTCGTCCTCGGTGTGCCCGGGGGCCGCCGCGACCCCGGTGACGGTGTGCGCGCCCCTGGTCAGGGTGCCGGTCTTGTCGAACAGCACCGCGTCGACGGTGCGCATCCGCTCCAGGGCCAGCCGGTTCTTGACCAGGATCCCGGCCTTGGCCGCCACGGCCGTCGACAACGCGATCACCAGGGGGATCGCCAGGCCGAGGGCGTGCGGGCAGGCGATCACCAGTACGGTGACCGTCCGTACCACGGAGTCGTCGAGACTGCCGAGCGCCCACCAGGCGGCGAAGGTCAGCACGGCGGCGGTCATCGCGACGTAGAACAACAGGGCGGCGAACCGGTCGGCCAGCATCTGGGCCCGGCCGCTGGAGGCCTGAGCCTGTGCGACGAGGCGTTGGATGCCGGCCAGGGCGGTGTCCTCGCCGACGGCCTCGACCCGTACCCGGATCGCCGAGTCGGTCGCGACGGTGCCGGCCACCACCTGGTCTCCGACGCGCCGGTGCACCGGCCGGGACTCTCCGGTGATCATCGACTCGTCCAGCTCGGCTTCGCCGTCGGTGATCCGCCCGTCGGCGGGTACCCGGGCACCGGAGCGCACCAGGACCAGATCGCCGGCTCGCAGGTCGGCCACCGTGACCTGCTGGACCTGTCCGTCGTCGGCGACCCGTTCCGTCTCGTCGGGCAGCAGCGCGGCCAACGCGGACAGCGCGCCCTGCGCCTGGCCGATCGCCTTCATCTCCTGCCAGTGGCCGAGCAGCATGATGGCCACCAGCGCCGCCAGCTCCCACCAGAAGTCCAGGTCGAAGGCACCGACGCTGGTGGCCAGTGAGGCCAGGTAGGCGACGGTGATCGCCATCGAGATCAGCAGCATCATGCCGGGGGCACGGTCTCGGACCTCGTGTACCCCGCCGACCAGGAACGGCCAGCCGCCGTAGAAGAACACCACCGAGCCGAGCACCGGGCCGACCAGGGACATCCCGGGAAAACTCAGCGAGTAGCCGAACCAGTCCATCACCATATGACTGGTGACCACGACCGGTACGGTCAGCGCGAGACTCAGCCAGAACCTGCGGCGGAACATCTCCGGGTCGTGCCCCGCGTGCTTGTCGTGGCCACCGTGGCCGGTGTGCTCGTCGTTTCGGGTTCCGTCCGTTTCCACGCCGTCACAATACCCCCTAGGGGTATATCCGCAAGGGGTTCATGAACCTCGCGGCTCCGGGGAACTCGAGGTGTCTCCGCGGGTCTGATGCCACAGGTGCATCAAGATGCACCTGTGGCATCGAGGCTGGACGGGTCCCTCGTCCCGTCGGGTGGCGCTGAGCCGGTCGGCCGGGGGCTTATCGACAGCGCCGGCGGCTCGTCGGCCGAACCGTTCCTGGCATCAGGGCAACGGTCGGGGGCCGGCCGCAGTCCGACGGCGGCGACGCCGGACCTGGTTGACCACCCAGTAGACGACCAGTCCGCCGAGCAGTACGAAGACCCCCACGTCGAACCAGCGGCTGTACCGCTCGACCTGCTGCCACTGTGAGCCGAGCGCGAACCCGGCACCGACGAACAGCGCGTTCCATACCCCGCTGCCCAGCGTGGTGAAGGCGCTGAACCGGGTCAACGGCATCCGGTCGGCGCCGGCCGGCACCGAGACCAGGCTGCGCACGACCGGCACCATCCGGCCGAACAGCACCGCCCACCGCCCGTACCGGTCGAACCAGCGGTCGGCCTTGTCCAGGTCTTCCAGATCGACCAGCGGCACCTTGTCCAACCAGCGTCGCAGTCGTGCCTCGCCGATCGCCGCGCCCAGCCAGTAGAGCAGCAACGCGCCGGCCAGTGAGCCGATCGTCGCCCCGACCCAGACCCCGACCAGATTCACCCGGTCCTGGCTGGCCAGGTAGCCGGCCATCGCCAGCACCACCTCGCTGGGGATCGGCGGGACGACGCTCTCCAACGCCACCAGCAGGCCGACCCCGATCTCGCCCAGCCGGGCGATGACGTCAGCCACCCAACCGGTCAGCCCACCGACCTGGTCCTGCGGGGTGTCGACGGTGACTGCCATGGTGCTCCCTGCGTTGCGGTAAGCCCATCCGGTACCCGGCGGCCTACAGCGCTACACCTGCTCAACGACCGGATACGCCTCACCCGGATTCAACGACCGCTGGCGGCCGGCGACGTACCGAGCTCTCCCGGACCTGCAGCTTGGTGGGCAGGGTGACGGTGGTCGCGGCCCGGTCGGGGTCGGCGATCCGCTCGATGAGCAGCTGGGCGGCGGTCTCGCCCAACTGGTACGTCGGCTGGGTCAAGGTGGTCAACGCAGGCCGAACCAGATGTGCCCACGGCAGGTCGTCGAAGCCGACCACACCCATCTCCGCCGGCACCGCGATGCCCTGGTCGACCAGGCACTCCACCGCACCGACGGTCATCAGATTGTTCGCCGCGAACAGCGCATCCGGTCGCGGTCGTAGCCGCAGCAGCTCCGTCATCGCCCGGTAGCCGCCGTCGGAGCGGAAATCGGCATGGCGGACCAGCTCCTCCTGGTACGGCTGCCCGGCATCGGCCAGTGCCCGCTGGTAGCCACCCAGCCGTCGGCAGGCGGTCCAGACGCCACGTCGCCCGGTGATGCAGGCGATCCGCCGGTAGCCCGAGTCGAGCAGGTGCGTGGTGGCCAGCCGGGCGCCGTGCTCGTTGTCCACCAGTACGGTGTCGATCAGACTGCCGTGCAGTTGCCGGTCGACCACCACCACCGGTACCCGGGCGGCGGTGAGCTGCCCCAGATCGGCGGCCGGCCCGGACGGGGCGATGATCACCCCGGCGACCTGTTCGGCGAGGACGGCGTTCAGGTAGCGGCTTTCCTTGGCCGGATCCTCGTCGGTGTTGCACAGCACGACCGAGTAGCCGGCCTGCTGGGCGAGGTCCTCGACGCCGCGGACCAGGGCGGTGAAGAACGGGTTGCCGATGTCGCTGATCACCACCGCCCACAACGTGGTCCGGCTGCGGCGCAGGTTGCGGGCCACCGCGTTGGGCCGGTAGTCCAGCTCGCGCATCGCCCGCCGGACCCGGTCCGCCAGCGCGGGATCCACGTTGGTGTGGCCGTTGACGACCCGGGAGACGGTAGCTGGGGAGACCTCCGCTTTCCGCGCAACGTCATAGATGGTCGCCATCGTTCATCGCCCTCTTCACTTGCTCCCGACCCGAGGGGTGCCGGTCACGGACCCGGGACGATGATTACAGACCAGGTACGGAGCGCGATGGTCCACCAGTTCGGACATCCAGGACGTAGCGCATACCGTCCGGCGCTGAGCTGCGATGCATCGACCGTCCACTGTCGGGATACCGACATCAACGACAGTTCCACACCGGACGCCGGACGGCAGGTGGCCGAGCCGGCCCGAGCGCCGGTGGCCGAACTACGCCGTTGTGTCAGCCTCCGGATCGGCCGAGGTTCGGCTGCGACGCAGCCACAGCAGCCCGATCACCGGCAGCACCAGCGGGATGTAGCCGTACCCGCTGCCAAAGCCCGACCAGACTGTCTCGTCCGGGAACGCCGCCGGCACCGCGAGACTCGCCGCGCCGATGCCGAGTACGCCGACCAGCTCCACCGTGCAGCAGCCGTACGCGATCCGCCGGCCGACCAGGCCATCGATGATCAGTCCGGCGGCCGCCACCAGGTACACCACCGCGGCGAAGGCGGAGAGCAGATACGCCACCGGCGCCTCGCCGAACCGGGTGGCTATCTGCACGCCGGCCCGGGACGAGGCGGCGATCGCGAAGAGGATGTAGACGCCGATCAGCACCCGGCCCGGCCCGCTGCGGGTCCGCGCTGTCCGCTCGGTGCGCGCCGTCCGGCCGTCCGTCGACGTCGGGTCAGCCACCGCCGACCACCGTCCAGGTCTGCTGCAGCCGGACCACCAGCACCGGGATCACCAGGGCGAAGACGCCGACGGTCAACGAGCCCCACCGGGTCGGCTCCATCCGACCCAGCACCCCCGCCATCGGCGGCAGGCTGAGCGTGGTGATCAGGTAGCCGGCGAAGACCGGTGGTTCACCGGGACGCTCCCCACCGACCAGCGCCACCACGGCGGCCACGGTCAGTGCGAGCAGGGCGACCTCGACCACCGCCAGCCCGCCGTACTGGATCAGACCCGGCGGCCGGTCCAACGCCGCGCAGAGCAGCGCCCAGCCAGCGACGGCCAGCGCGCCGACGATGACCACGGCGGCGATCGGCCCGTTCACCGCCGCACCACCGGCTCAGCTGCCACAGTCACGCCGAACACCCTACTCACCAGCTATCCGACCCGCCGAGGTGCGTCCCGCGGGTCGCCGAGGATTGATGGCCGGCGCTTCGATCCGCAGTGTCCAGACGGTGGCTCTCGGTATCAGCCGGAGTCTATAGTCAGTCCGGGACGGTCCGATCCACCCTGGGGAGGGTGTGGTGGTTGGCGTCGGCATCTGGGGCCTCCTGATCGCCAGCTGTCTCGTCCTGCTCGCCCTGCTCGCACTGGCCGCGTTGGCCGCCCGTACGGCGGAGCACCCGGCCGACCGGCGGGCGCTGCGGGTCGAAGCCGACGAACTCGCCGTAGAGGCGCAGGCCATCGCCGTCGCGGCCGACAACGCCCGGACCGCCGCCGACCAGCTGCGCGATCGGGCGGCCGCCGCTGAGCTGGCCCGCGACGACGCCTGGCAGCGGCAGGAAACCGCCGGCCGGGCCTATCAGCAGGCGTTGCTCGCCGACCAGGAGGACCGGCCAGCGGCCGTCGGCACCGGTGCGCCGCTGCCCGCCGAGCACGGCCGCGACGTCAGCCGAGCCGCGCTCACCGCGTACCGCCGGGGCGACATCTCGGTGCAGCAACTGCGTACGGTGTGGCGGCGGGCCGGTGGCGCGCCGCCGGATCCGACGGCGGCCGACCGGGCCGACCGAACCGTCGACCGGCACCGCGTCCGCGACCAGGCGGCCCGCCGGGAGTACGACGTGGTCGCCGCCGCCGCGCGTCGGGCCGTGGAAGCGGCCTACATCGCCGAGCTGAGCGCTGCCGCGCTGGCCGAGGAGGCGGCGGCCGCCGCAGCCGACGCCGAGGAGGCCCGCTACGTCGCCGACCGGGCCGAGCGGTCACACTGAACTCCGGCCTACGAAGGGAAACGCGGCGATGACATTGCGGTTCGGTCTGTTCGGCACCGGGCACTGGGCGGCCGAGACCCACGCGGCCGGGCTCGCCACACACCCCGGCGCGGAGCTGGTCGGGGTCTGGGGACGGGACCGGGCGAAGGCCACGGCGCTGGCGCAGCGGTACGGCGTCGCGCCGTACCAGGACGTGGACGCGCTGCTCGCCGACGTCGACGCGGTCGCCGTCGCCCTGCCGCCCGACGTGCAGGCCGGGATCGCGGTCCGCGCCGCCGACGCCGGCCGGCACCTGCTGCTGGACAAGCCGTTGGCGTTGACCCTGCCGGACGCCGACCGGATCGTCGCGGCGGTCGACCGGCGGGACGTCGCCTCGGTGGTCTTCTTCACCAGCCGGTTCAACCCGGCCATGATCGACTTCCTGGGCCGGTCGGCCGACGGTGCCTGGCACGGCGCCCGGGGAGCGCTGTTCGCGGCCATTTCCGAGCCCGGCAACCCGTACGGTGCCTCGCCCTGGCGGCGCGTCTACGGCGGGCTGTGGGACATCGGCCCGCACGCGCTGTCGGTGGTGCTGCCGGTGCTCGGCCCGGTCGCCCGGGTCGCCGCGATGCCCGGCCCGGCCGGCGGGGTGCACCTGTTGCTGCGGCACACCGGCGGGGCCACCAGCACGCTGTCGCTCAATCTGGACGGCCCGGTGGCGGCGAAGACCTTCGACGTCACGTTCTTCGGTGAGCCTGGGATCGTGCCGGTGCCGCACCGGGACGTGACCACCGGGCAGGCGTTCCACGCGGCCGTCGACGCGCTGCTCGGGCAGGTCACCGCCGGCCGGCCCGGACACCCCTGCGACGTCCGGTTCGGCCGGCAGGTGGTGGCCGTCCTGGCCGCCGCCGACACCGCCCGGGTCGAGCAGCGCATCATCGACGTCCCGGCTGGAAGACCGGTCGCCTGAGCGATCCCCGCCGGCTGGCCTGCCACTGGCCGGAGCAGTGGCTCACCCTGTTCCGGCTGATCACCGCCCGCTGACCCGTCGCCTCAGCCGGTGGCCAGCGCCAGCCACTGGTGGCTGGCGACCTCGGCGCTGGGCGGCACCAGCAGCCGGTCGAGGGTGCCCGGCGTCGCGGCCACCAGATCCCACAGCGCGCCGCCGGGCAGCCGGACCCGGGCCAGCGGGGTGCCCGCCGGATACGGCTGGCCCGGCACCACCAGCCAGCGATGCAGCCGCGCGGACCCGCCCGGGATGCCGAACGACAGCGGAACCATCGCGGTGGTCTCCGTCGACGCGCGGATGGTCCGTGGGCCACTGCGCGGCAGCCACCGGGCGGCACCGTGCACGGTCGCCAGTTCCGGCTCCTCCACCTGACGCAGCGGGCGCTGGAAAGCGTCGTGTACCGCCTGCGCCACGGCCGGCATCCGGGCCCCGCCGCCGACCAGCAGCACCGATCCGATGCTGGCCGGTGGCACCCCGACGGCGGCCAGCATCTGCCGGCAGCAGGCGATCGTGCGGTCCAGCAGCGGAGCCACCAGCTGCGCCAGGTCCGCTCGGGTCAGCCGGTACGCCGGGGTGTCCGGCAGCAGGAAGTCCTCCACCGCCGGGGTGTCACTGAGCTGGTGCTTGATTCGGTTCGCGAAGTCGGTGACCGCCATGCCGAGCCGCAACGTGGCCGGGGCGGACTGGCTGGCTGCGGCACTGGCCAGCAGCGGCGCCAGCCATTGCTGGCCGTCGGCGTGAATCCGTCCGGCAAGCAGCGCGTCGATGTCCCGTCCGCCGCAGTCGTCGATCGCCGCGTGTCCGAGCACCTCGTGCCAGCGTTCGTCGATGCGCACCAGCGCCGTGTCGAAGGTGCCTCCGCCCAGGTCGTAGACCAGCACCAGCTCGCCGGGGACCGGCGGTGGGCCGGCGACCGGGGCGAACGCGGCCGCGACCGGCTCCGGCAGCAGCTCGACCGGGCCGAGACCGGCCGCTTCGGCTGCGGCGATCATCTGCGCGCGGCGCGGGTCGTCCGGGCCGTACGACGCCGGAACCGTCACCACCGTGCGGTGCACCGGGGCGCCGTACCGCCGCTGGGCCTCCGCCCGCAGCGCGGTCAGCACCGCCGCGACCTGCTCGATCGGCCGGAACCGGCGGTCGCCGAGCATCATCGGCACATCGGCCGCCATGCCGCGTTTGAACTCGGCAGCGTACGCGGTCGGCTCGGACCGCTTCCGCCGCTCCGCCAACGCGCCGACAATCATGCTCTGGCCGTCCCAGTGCACCGCCGACGGCCAGGTCGGCGCGCCGGTGACCGGGTCCGGTACCAGCTCGCCGGTCTCACCGGTGACCACCATCGCGGCGGAGGAGGAGGTGCCGAAGTCGACCACCAGGACGGGCTGGTCAGACATCCCAGACATCGATCAGGCTCCGCTCGTTGGACTCCCAGTTGGCCAGCAGGTGCCGGCTGTCGGCGCTGAACCCGACCCGGACCCGCTGCCCGGTGCCACCCAGCACCCGGAACAGCTCCTGCCCGGTCGACGTGTCCTGCAGGACCACCGCGGCGATGCCGTCGAGCGCGTCGGCGACCGCGGCTCGTAGCTGCCCGTCGGCGCTGACCGCAGCCGTGCCGAACCCTTCCCGCCGGCTGTTCTCGGCGAACTCCGGCATTCGCTGCTCCCACTGGTCGTCGGTGATCCGGTCGATCTGGCTACCGGTACGCAGGTCCCACAGGGTCGTCACAATGCGCCGGTACCGGCCCACCGCCTTCGCCCGGCCCTCGGCCGCCGCCCGCCATCCGGCCTCGTCGATCAGCACCCGGTGCGGCTCGCCCGGATCGCGGAACCGGGCGCTGAGCTTGCCGGTCTCGATGTCCCACACCGAGATGAACCCGTCCGTGGCCCAGGCCACCACCGCCAGCCGGCCATCCGGGTCGACGAACACCCGGCCGGTCGGCTGCGCGCCGGCGGTGTGCTCCGGACGGAACTCGGCGCGGACCGTGTCGTCGGCGATCGCCCGGAGCCGGACCAGCCGGGCCGCCGGGTCGCACTCCACCAGATGCTCGCGGTCCGGGGTGAGCAGCCAGCTACCGGGCGACTCCAGGTGCCGCCGCCGGGGTGGCGGCTGGCGCTGCAGGGCCACCGCGTCCTTCGCGGTGGCCACCACCAGGACCGGGCCGACCAGGTCGCCCGGGTACGCCTGCTGGCCCAACTGCCGGCCGTGCTGGGCGGCGGTGAGCTCGAAGACCCGCTCGTCGGGGGTACGGATATGAGCGAGCACCGCCCCGGCCGGGTAGGGCTCGCCCGGCGGTACACACCAGCGCAGCAGCCGGGCCCTACCGCCCGGGATCTCCCACGAGGTCGGCTCGGTGCGCCACCGCTGCGGCTCGGCGGTGACGGTGCGACCGCTGGCACCGGCCGCGAACCGGGCCGCACCGCGCAGCACCGCCAGCTCCGGGTCCGGGCCGCAGCGCAGCGGCCCCGGCGACCCGGCGTCGATGATGCCGAGGCCGGACCGCAACGTGGTGTGCACCGCCGGCAGGTAGGCGTTGCCGCCGGCGACGACCACCGCGGCCAGGTCGGCCGGTGCGGCGCCGACCGCGCCCAGCACACCTGCGGCGCCCTCCACCAGCCAGCGCAGCGCCGGTTCGGCGAATGCGTCCAGCCAGGCCCGGGTCAGCCGGTACGGCGGCGTGAGCGGGGTGAGGTGATCGACCACCTCGTCGGCGTCGACCAGTTGGTGTTTGAGTCGGCGGGCGAAGTCGATCGCCTCGTGGTAGGCGCGCAGCCCGGCGTCACCGGGTGCGGCGAGCATCGGCTCCAGCCAGGCCCGCCCCTCGGTGCGCAGGTCGTTGATGAGCAGCGCGTCGAGCTCCTGCCCGGCCGGGCAGGTCTGCTGAGCGAGCTGGACGGTGTGGCTGCCGTACACCTGCACCAGCGCGACGGTCCAGGTCGCGCCGAGGTCACAGACCAGCACCAGCGCGCCGGCCGGCAGGTTGTCGCCGGTCGTCGGGTCCAGCGCCGCCGCCACCGCGCTGTCGATCAGCTCCACGTCGCGGAACCCGGCGGCCGCACCGACGGCGAGCATCGTGTCCCGACGGGGATCACCGGGCAGGTAGTCCGCCGGCACGGACAGGGTCAGCCGGTCGATCTGGCCGCCGTACAGTTGGCGAACCTCGTTGGCGACCACGGTGAGGTACGCGGTGAGCGCCTCGGCGCCGGTGACCTCCCGGTGCTCCAGCCACATGGCTGCCTGGGCGTCGACGGCCCGGCGCGGCCCGTCGATGTACCGCCGCGGCATGGCCCGCTTACGCACCTCGGACGGGGTGCCGACGAGGAAGCCCTCGTCCGCCAGGCACACCGACGACGGCCAGCTGGTCGCTCCGCTGGCCGGTTCCTTGACCAGGGTCGTCTGGTCCGCGACGACCAGCGCCACCCGGGTGCCCGAGGTGCCGACATCGACCACCAGGATCGGCTCGGTCATGTTCCCGCCCTCACCACAGCAGTTCGGCGATTGATCGTCCTGGAAGTTCCGGGACAGTGTCCGTGAGTGCCGCCGTCACGTCCACCCTGGGCGATGTGCGCGGTACGCCACGGACAGGGGTGAACGTAACGGAAACTGGTCGCGTTGGTGGACCCGCCCCCGTGTGTTCGGTCACCAACCGCGATCGTCGCTGCTGGAACCGCTAGACTCAGCGACTGCGAAGGGGAGTAGCTCCCAACATCGCGGTCGACACACTGGTGCTGCGCACCCGGCCGCGGCGACCCGGCAGTACGTCGGGTGGGCGAGACCTTCGACCCAGGCTGCAGCAGCCGGGTCGAGGTCCGCGTGCCCCGATCCGGCCCCCGACCGGATGAGAGGCACCATGGACGGCTTCCTTGCCGCGACCGCGATCAGCTTCGGCGTGATCTTCGTCGCTGAGCTGGGTGACAAGTCACAGCTGATGGCGTTGACCTTCGCCACCCGATTCCGGACCTGGCCGGTGCTGATCGGCATCACTACGGCCACCGCCGTCGTGCACCTGGTGTCGGTCGCCCTCGGGTACGGCCTCGGCGTGGCCCTGCCCACCGGCTGGATCGCGCTGGCCGCCGCGCTGGCGTTCATCGGGTTCGGCTTCTGGACGCTGCACGGCGACACCCTCACCGATGAGGAGTCCCGCCGGGCGCAGCGGACCACCAGGACGGCGGTGATCGCCGTGTTCACCGCCTTCTTCCTGGCCGAGCTGGGGGACAAGACGATGCTGGCGACGATCACGTTGGCCACCCGGCACGGTTGGTTCGGCACCTGGCTCGGCTCCACACTCGGCATGGTCGCGGCCGACGCGCTGGCCATCGTGGTGGGCCGGCTGCTCGGCCGGCGGCTTCCCGATCGGGTGATCGCGTACGGGGCGGCCGCGCTGTTCTTCGCGTTCGGCTGCTGGCTGCTGGTCGAGGCGGTAGTCGAACTGGCCGGCTGACCCGGCGCCCGTCGATGCCGGCCGTGAGCACGGCAACACGCGTACCGACGGCCGGTCCTGGGTACGTTGAGCGGTATGCAGCACTTCACGATCGCCACCGTCGCTGAGCAGAGCCCCGATTTCCGTCGGGTGCTCTGGACCGGTGAGCACTCCCAGCTTGTGATCATGACCATTCCGCCGGGCGGTGAGATCGGCGAGGAGGTCCACGAGGACATCGACCAGATCCTCACCTTCGTCAGCGGTGTCGGCGAAGCGCTGGTGGCCGGCGAGCGGCAGGCCGTCGCCGCCGGTGATCTGGTCGCCGTGCCGGCCGGTACCAAGCACAACTTCGTCAACACCGGCCCCAACCCACTGGTGCTCTACACCGTCTACGGTCCGCCGGAGCACGCCGACGGTGCGGTGCACCACACCAAGGAGGAGGCGGACGCGGCGGAGGCGTCCGGCCGGGACGAGCCACCCACGTCGTGACGGCGGCCTGTGCCGTACACCTCGACCATCCGGCGACGAGTCGATTCAGCCCTCCGTCGCCCCGTTGAGCAGTGACGGATCGCGTCGGATCAGCTCTGCCAGGCGGGCTGCCGGACCGTCCTGGGCGGGCTGTCCGCGCGGCGGCCACTCCGGTGGGCGCCCGGCGGTCGGCACCCCGGGCGCCGCCGGGTCGCCGGACGGCGGGTTCGGCCCCGCCGCAGGCGTACCGCCGTCGACCGTCACCTGCACCCGGCCGTCCCGGTTGCCGACGGTGAGCTGAACGGCCTGACCGCCGTCGGTGAGGTGGACCGTCGCGGTCAACCCAGGGTGGCGCTCGACCACCTGCCGGACCGCCGCAGTGATCTCGTGCGCCGCCGACGCCGTCCGGTCGTTGCCCTGGCTGACCCGCTTCTGCAGCTGGTCGCGTCGGGCGAGCCGGGCGAGCGCGTCGTCCAGGTCACCACGCATCTGTCCTCCTCTGCTACCACCTCAGGATGGCTGACTCCGTACCGCTCGGTCCAGCGCCCGGTCCAGGACCACCAGCAGGGCGTCCCGGACCGACAGCCGGTCGCGGGCGTCGTACGCGACGACCGGAACGGCCGGGCCGGTCGCCAACGCCCACCTGACCTCGTCAATGCTATGACCAAGGCGGCCGTGGAAGGTATTTACTCCCACCACGAACGGCAGCCCGGCCCGCTCGAAGTAGTCGACGGCGGGATAGCAGTCGTCCAGGCGTGAGCTGTCCACCACGACCAGTGCGCCCAACGCCCCTCGGGCCAGGTCGTCCCACATGAACCCGAAACGGGTCTGACCCGGGGTGCCGAACAGGTACAGCTTCAGACTCCGGTCGATCGTGACACAGCCGAAGTCCATCGCGACGGTCGTGGTGGTCTTGCCGGACTCCGGGCCGGGGTCGTCGACCCCGACGGAGACGGTGGTCATCTCCGCCTCGGTGGTGAGCGGGGCGATCTCGGAGATGGCCCCGACGGTGGTGGTCTTGCCGACCCCGAAGCCACCCGCCACGACGATCTTGACCGGGATCGGAGCGGTCCGGGGTGCGGCCCGGTGCCGGGCTGTCGGGGGCGGTCCGGCGGTCGGACGGTCAGGAGATGGCACGTAGTCCACGGATCACTCGCAGGATGGTGTCGGCATCGGCAGGGGCGTCGACGTCGGGTACGTGGACGTCGAGATGGGCGGAGGCGCGGAGGTCGCCGACGAGTACCCGGGTCACCCCCAGGTGCAGCCCCAGCCGGGCGGACAGTTCCGCGACGGAGATCGGGTCGGCGGCGAGCGCGATGATCGCCCGCAGTTCAGGGGCCAGGCTGGCTCCCGAGGGGCCGGGGTCGAACAGGTCCGGTACCCGGGCGGTCACCTGCGTCTCCAGGTTGATGTCCGGGTCCGCCCCGGTGACCCGACCGGCGGTCAGCACGAACGGGCGCAGCGCCGTCGGCGCGGCGTCGCCGTCCGACCGGTCCGGCCCGCCGCCGTCGGACCCGCCCACGCCGGGCGAACCCCCACCCGCCGCCGGGGTGTCACCCGACGGCGGAGTACGCAGGTAGGGGCGGATCCGCGGCTGCGGATCGACCGGCTCGTCCGCCCCGTACGGCGGTCGGGTCACGACTGGACGGAGTTCTTCAACTCGGCGATCAGCCGGGGAGTGAGCGGGCCGCCGGCGCGCCCGGCGAACAGGGTCATCTCGTAGGCGACGGTGCCAAGGCTGGCCGAGCGGTCGGCGATCACCCCCAGCACCGATCCGGAGCTGATCGAGCTGACCAGCAGGTAGCCGTCGGCCATGTCGACCACCACCCGGTTCAGCGTGCCGAGTGAGTACCAGTTCGCCGCGCCACCGGCCAGGCTGGTCATGCCGGACACCACCGCCGCCAGCCGCTCGGCGTTGGCCCGGTCCTGAATGCCGGACATGGCCATCAGCAGTCCGTCAGAGGAGACCGCGATGGCCTCACGGACACCGGCTGTGCTGGAGGTGAACGAGTCCAGCAACCAGTTGAAGGTCTGCGCTTCGGCGCTCAGCGAGCCATTGCCGTTGCCGGCCGGGGTCGTCGGGCGTTCCGCAGTGTCCGGCGTGTAGGGACTGTTCATCCGTCGGTTCCTTTGCTGCCGTGCTGAAAGGTGGTGGTGATCTCGGTGAGCGCGCGCTGAACGCCCGTCTCAAACTCGTCCAGGGACTCCTTGGCCCGCTGCGGGTCCGGTGGCCAGGACTGGCTGTTGCCGGCGGATGTGCTAACCGGGGGCGGGTCGGGCAGGCTCGCCCCGGGCACCCGCTGAGTGAGGCGGTCCGACCTGACGACCGCCGGGTCCTGCGCCACCGCTTGCTGTGCCCGCCGTACCCCGGCCTCGAATTCCTCCAGCAGCGCTCGTGCGGCGATCGGGTCGGCGGGTGTGTCGCTGAGCGCCGCCGGGCCGCCGCCGACCGGATGCTGGGCGCCGGGAACGCGCTGCCGCAGCGGTCCACGTCCCACCGGCTCGGCGGCGGGCGCCGCCGGCTGCTCCGGTGCCCCGGCCGGTTCGACTGTCGTGCCGAACGCGTTCCACGGGGTTCCGGTGCCGAGTGACCGGGTGGCCCGCTGCACCGCCGACGAGTCGAAGCCGGCGCCGGCGCCGTCCGGTGCGCCGGTGCGGACGCTGGCCCGCGCGACGGTCCGTTCCGGTCGACGCTCACTGGCGGTGGCCGGCGTCGCGGCCGCTGGACTGTCCCCGGGCGGTCCGCCCGGTGCGGTGCCGATCAACACCGCATCGGCCGGGACCGTACCGGGTATCGGCGCGACGGTGGGCGCGACCGCTGGCGACTGGCTGGTGGAACCGGTGGCCATGGCCGGTCCAGGGGCGCCGGTGGCCGGCACGATCAGATCGGACCCCAAGTCGACCGTGACCGTGACCCCACCGCCCGGTGTGGCGGTCAGTTCGACCTCCATCGCATGCCGGCGGGCGAGTCGGCCGACCACGAACAGGCCGAGGACCTCGGTCGGTACCAGGTCGAGCCGTTCCCGTCGGGTCAGTCGGGCATTCTCCTCGGCCAGTCGTGCCGGAGACAGCCCGAGCCCACGGTCGATGACGCTGACCCGCAGGCCGTCATCCAGCGGTCCGGCGGTCACGGTCACCCGGGTGTGCGGTGGCGAGAAGACGGTACCGTTCTCCATCAGCTCGGCCAGCAGCAGCACCATGTCGGCGATGACCGACGGCTGCAGGGCGTACCCGGCCGGTGCCTGTACGTCGACCCGGGTGTAGTCCTCGATCTCGCCGAGAGCGAGTCGGATGACGTCGGAGATCGGCAGTGGGGCCATGTGCTCCTCGGTGCCGGTCGCGCCGGAGAGCACCACCAGGCTGCCAGCGTTACGCCGCAGCCGGCTGGAGACGTGGTCGAGCCGGTACAGATGCTGCAGCCGGCGCGGGTCGGTCTCCTCCCGCTCCAGCCGGTCGATGATCGACAACTGGCGGCCCACCAGGTTCTGGGTCCGCCGTCCGACGTGGCCGAACATCTGCGCCACGTTGCGTCGGCTCGACACCTGTCGTTCGACGAGCCGGGCGGCGGTCTGCTGCACCCGTTCGAAGGCGCGGGCCAGGTCGCCGATCTCGTCGGTGGCGGAAACCTCGACCGGGTCGAGGCGCACCGGGTCGGGGCGCTCCGACTCGTCATCGGCCACCCGGACCAGCTCCGCCTCGGCGATCCGGGCGACACGGTCGGCCGAGGAGGTAAGCCTGGCCAGCGGCTGGGCGACCGACCGGGCCACGTACAGACTCAACGCGACGACCGCCAGCAGGACCAGCAGCGCACCGGCCACCACGCCGTACGCGATGAAGAGGATCTGTTCCTGCCGCCGGGTCACGTCGACCGTGACGTCGATAACGATTTTGCGTTCGACGAACCGGCCGAGGGCGATCAGCGACTCCAGGGCCGGGAACAGCGTGGTTACGGACAGGCCGGCCAACGCCTGGGTCGGGTCGACTGGAAAGCCGTCCTGCGCGCCGGCCTGGGAGGTGGCGGTGAACCCGCTGCCGAGCCGCTGGTCGAGTGCCTCCTCGACCAGGCTGTAGAGGGCCACCTGATCGGCGGTGGCGAATCGGCTGAACCGAGCGGCGTTCTCCTGTGCGGCGACCAGGCTCATCGCGTACCGGCTGGCGGACTGCGGATCGCGGGATCCGACCACCAGCAGCATGTGAGTCGCTCCGGCGCTGATCGCGGCATCCAGCCGCAGCGCGGCGTCCAACGCTACGATCTGGCGTCCCTCCGGGGTGGCGACGTCGGCCGAGTCGACCAGCTTCAACCCGTCGATCAACCGCTCGATGAGATCGCCGTACGCGGCCATCACCTGATCGCTGGTTGCCGTGCGGTCGCGTACTGCGGCCCGGACCTCGGCGAGGTCGTCGACAGTGTCGACCGCTGCGGTCAGTTCGGTGCCGAGGTGGCCCCCCAGCTCCGCCCGGATGTCGGCCACCCGGTCGGTGACGGTTGCCTCCTGCAACACCAGTCGGGACCGATCCACGCTGTCCAGCAGGTAGCCGATCGCCAGCAGACGTTCCTGCTGCAGGTCCTGGGCGAGCGAGCCGATCTGGCCACCGGTCTGCACGGTACGGACCGTGTCGGCGGCTCGGCCGGCCAGCGCGGCGCGGTCGATCACGATCGGCACCGTCAGGGCAGCGACCGCGATCAGCGGGATCATGACCAGCAGGGCCAGTTTTCCCCGGATCCGGAGCCTATCGAGCAGCAACGGTCGGCCCCCATCGTCCGGTGCCCGGGTCGGCGGTGTCAGCGGGCGCGCCGCCGTGCGCAGTCGGGTCGAGTTCCGGCCAGCGGGTCGGCTGGTCCGCCGCGTCCGGCCGGGGCTCGGCCGGTCCTGGTGGGTGGCCGGTCCCGGGGTGGCCGGCCGCACCGGTGCCGGGCTGGCCGGCGGTCGACGCGGGCTGGCCGAGGTAGGCGATGACCATCGGGGCTACGGCCAGGGCGAAGGCCACCACCAGGGCGCCGACCGAGACCCACTGGCCGCGTTGCAGGGTGCTGATCCGGTCGGTGATCAGATTGTCCAGCTCGGCCAGCATGGTGCCGGTGAGTTCGGCTGCGGCAACCTGGGCATCGCCGCGGAGCCCGATGAGCGGTTGCAGGTCGGGCAGCGCTGCCCCGCCGCCCGGTGCGGCGGACCCGTCCCCCGAGACGACATCTGCGGGTTTCAGCGCGGCAGCGGCGGCGGCAATGGTGTCCATGCTGCGCCGGAACCGGTCGACCTGGGTGAGCAGGTTGCTGCTCATCGTCCGGCTGTCGGTGCTCTCCACCGCAGCCTGGACATTGTCGGCCAGGTCGCCGGCGGGAGAGAGCACGTCGCCGGCCGCGCTGATCAGCTCGACCAACGCCAGTGGTTGGTCCTGCGCCGGCCGGGTCGGCAGCAGCACGGCGAGATCCGCGAAGCGTCCGGTGGCGACGATCGCCTCCGGCAACTCCTCGGCCGCACCGTCCTGCAGGTGGTAGGCGTCGCCTTCCGGGTCGCGCGTCAGGTTCGAGCTCTCCCGGATCCGGTCGTACTGGGCCAGCAGCAGGTCGGTGGCCTGGCGGTACGCGTCGAAGGCTTCGGCCGGCCGGCTGAACTGCCGGTCCGACAGGGATTCCACGGCGGAGCGCAGCGTCGCCCACCGTTGCTGGGCCCGTAGTGACGCGCCGATCCGCTGGTCGACCTCGCTGACCGCGTCGAGGGCCCGAAGCAGCGCCTCGTCGTTGACCGGCTGGCCGGCGACGGCCGCCGACTGTGCGTCGACCAGGGCCACGGTCAACTCGTTCAGCGCGCCGAGATACGCCACGCCCTCGCGTTCGCGTTCGGCGAAGGCGATGTCCGCCGAGGTGCCGCGCCACAGCTGCGTGAACAGCACACAGACGGGTACGAGCATCAGTACGGTGATGGCTGATCGGAGCAGCGCCCCGTCGAGCCGTCGCTTCCGGCGTACGGCGTCCTGTGCGGGTCGCCGTACGGCTTTGTGTGCAGGTTGCATCGCCCACCCCCCTGGCGGTAGCAGCGAATTACAGCGGACAGCGTCGAGTGCGCAGGATCGCGTCGTTCGTGCGGCCCGCCGGCAGGGAAGATAGATGCCCTGCCGGCGGGCCGGAACCATCCGTGAGGCCGTCAGTCGCGCACCGTACGGTCGACTCGACCGCAATGTGCGAAGACAGCTACGAGCAGTGAGAATTCGTCGTTCAGCAACCGTTTTCCGTCTGGTTTGGGGCTTATGTCAGAATCATCGGTATCTGCGGGTGGTCAGCCGAATGGGTATTGGTATCGGGCAGACTGTCGGATCGGCGCTGGTCGACACGGCTTACCCTACTACCGGGTAAGGGCTAATCGACCGGACCGCTGACCGGTGGAGCCTCGCCTTCGCCCAGCAGATCGAGCACCAGCGCTGCGGTCCAGCTGAAAGCCGCTGAGCCGACCCCGTCGCCGGTCTCCGGGTGGAAGTACTCGTAGTAACCGGACCGGCGGACCAGTTCCAGCATCGCGTCACGCAGAGTTTCGGCCTGATCCAGATGGCCATGCTCCCGAAGTCCCCGGCGGAGCAGCCAGTTGATGTTGATCCACACCGGTCCGCGCCAGTAGCGCACCGGGTCGAAGTCGGCGGCGGAGCGGTCGTAGCTGGCCACCGGCATCGACGCAGACAGCCCGAACCGGTGCGACTCGGCCGTCGCCACCAACGCTGCGACGCGATCTGGCGGTAGGCCGGGCAGGATCAGCGGGACCAGTCCGCTCACGCAGCGTGCCGGACTGAGCCGTCCGGTCCGGACATCCCGGGCGTGGTACATGCCGGTCTGCGGGTTCCACAGTTGGTCGTCGACCGCCCGGGTGATCCGCGCGGCTCGGTCCAGGTGGACCGCCGGGTCGGCGCCGATCACGGCGGCGATCCGGGCGAGCGCGTGTTCGGCGGCGGCCAGCAACGCGTTGAAGGTCGGACACTCGACCACGAAATCGTGGCGCGCGGCGAGCTCGTCGTCCCGGTAGCCGCCGTCGCGGTACGCCAGCGCCAGCGCGACGAACCGGGCGTAGTCCTCATCTGTCGGCCGGTGGGCCGCCGCGGCCACCCGGTTGTCGTGCCGCTGCCGCCCGACGAGCACGCCGAGGTCGGCCGGTACGGCGGCCAGCGCCGCATCCCAGGCCGGGCTGTTGTCGAGGCCGGACTCCCAGGGGTGCACGATGCTGGCCAACCCGTCCCCGGTGGCGTCGCGACAGCTCGACAGATAGTCCTGGGCGGCGACCAGCCGTGGGTAGAACCAGCGCAGCTCGGCTTCCGCCTGCGGCCCCGGTGCCCGCTGGTAGATCTCCCAGACCGCGAGAGCGTGGGCAGGCGGCTGGACGATGCCGGTGCCGTCCGGGTGTCCGGGACGGCGCAGCGGTACCTGCCAGAAACCCGGTCCGGGGAAGTAGTCGCGTTCGGCGACGTCCGGGTCGAAGACGATGTGCGGTACCCGTCCGTCCGGCCACTGCGCCAGGAACAGGCTGCGCAGGTCGTGCCAGGCCCGGTCGGGGTCGATCCGGGCCAGGCCGATCGCGATGAACGCCGCGTCCCAGCTCCACTGGTGCGGGTAGAGGGTGCGCGACGGCACGGTGTGGTTGCGCGACCAGTTGGCGTCGAGTACGGCTCTGGCCATGTGCCACAGGTCGGCGGGCGTGCGTTCGGTGAGTTGTCCGGCCGGCGGCCGGTCCGTGACCGGAATGCTCGCGATGGCCGTGTGGGCGGTGCTGATGCTGCTCATTCTTCCGTCCTGGTCAATCTCCGGCCGGGCCGTCGGCCAGGCAGGAACCACCGCCAACGGTGGGGTGGTAACGACGAATGTACGCGCGGTGAACAGCATGTGCCCTTGTCGCAGACGGCGGTAGGGTCTGTCGGCTACCGGACCATGAGTCGTCCGGTCAATGAATACGGGCAGGTCGAAGGGGGTAGGCGGGGAGGATGGCAACGCATGGTGAGCAACCTGTGGCAATTCTGCCGTCCGGGGTCGGGATGCCGCTGCTCGGGTTCGGCACCTGGCAGGCGTCGGGCGACGCCGGCTACCGGGCGGTCCGAACGGCATTGGACGCCGGCTACCGGCACGTCGACACCGCCACGATGTACGGCAACGAGGCCGAGGTCGGCCGGGCGATCAAGGACAGCGGAATCGCCCGGGACGAGATCTTCGTCACCACCAAGCTGCCACCCGAGCGGGCCGGGCGGGAGGCGGAGACGCTGGCCGCGAGCCTGGCCGCACTGGGCACCGAGTACGTCGACCTGTGGCTGATCCACTGGCCACCGGCCGGTGGCGCCGGCGTGCCGACCTGGCGGGAGTTCGTCGCCCACCGGGACACCGGTGCGGTCCGGGCGATCGGTGTCTCCAACTACGGCCTCGACCAGATCGACGAACTGACCGAGCGGACCGGGGTGGTGCCGGCGGTCAACCAGGTGCCGTGGGCACCGGCGATGCATGATCCGCGGACGGTGGCCGAGCACCGCGACCGCGGGGTGGTTCTGGAGGGGTACAGCCCGTTCAAGAACACCGACCTCGCCGACCCGGTGCTGGCCCGGGTCGCCGCCGCCCACCAGGTGAGCCCAGCCCAGGTGGTGCTGCGCTGGCACATCCAGCACGGCATCGTGGTGATTCCGAAGTCCGTCACGTCGGAGCGGATCCGTACCAACGCCGACGTCTTCGGCTTCACTCTGTCCGCCGACGAGATGGCCGTGATCGACGACCTGCGCGACTGAGGCCCACCGACACCGGCGGCCGGGCGGGTAGGTCGCGGCGCTGTCCGGGATCCCGGGCCGGGCCTGCGGTGGAGGGTCACTCGCACCGCGGGCCGGGCCCGGGTCCGTGAATCAGCCGGTGGTGCAGGTGGTGCCGTTGAGGGTGAAGCTGTTCGGCGAGGAGTAGCTACCGCTGTAGCTGGCCTGGTAACCGAACGAGGCGGTCCCCCCGGGGGCCAGTGTGCCGTTCCAGCCCACGTTCCGAGCGGTCACCGACGATCCGCTCTGGGTGACGGTGGCGTTCCACGAGTTGCCGACCGTCTGCCCGGCCGGCAGTTGGTAGGCCAACGTCCAGCCGTTGATGGTGCCGCTCCCGGTGTTGGTGACGCGTACGTCGGCGGTGTAGCCGTTGTTCCAGGTGTTCGCCGTGTAGCTGACCCGGCACCCGCCACCACCGGGCGGCTGACTGGTCGGCGGGGCGGTGGTCGGCGGGGCGGTGGTCGGCGGGGCGCCGCCGGTGGAGACCGAACCGGAAAAGGAGTTCACCCCGAGGCCGACGCCGCCGTTCCACGGCTCGAAGCCGGCCTGGACGCTGGTCAGGTACCAGGAGTTTGTGATCTGCCCCCGGGCCCGGACGTCGGCGATGAAGTCGAGCACGTTGAAGCTCCAACTGGTGATCGACGACGGGGCCAGGTAGGACACCACGTTGTTGGAACCGTTGCTGCCGGTCCAGACCTGCCAGCTGCGGCCGGCGACGGTGGCGTTGCCGACCGGTGAGCCGATCGGCTGGATGGAGCCCTGCCGGTGGAACCAGATCATGATCTCCATCTGGCTGACACCGTTGGTGCGCGGGGTCGGGTCGAGCCAGATGTCGTACGAGGCGTTGTACGTCCCGTTGCCGACGTACTGGTAGTTGATGCTGGTCGGTGCGTTGCTGATCCGGCTCACCTGGATCGGCAGGTTGGTGCCGGGGGAGCAGTTGGTGTAGTGGCAGCCGTAAAAGATCGACGGGTACGACACCGGTGCGCCGTTGGTCGGTGAGCTGCCTTGCTGCGAGGTCACCGAGAAGCCGGTGTCGGTCACGTTGATGCACTGTTCGGCGGTGGTGCCCCAGCGGTTGTTCTGCACCACGTAGCGACCCTGGATGGTGGTGCTGCCGTACTGTTCGCAGATGCGTGTGTCGGCCTGGGCTGGCGTGGCGGCGACCACGGTGACGAGGCCGCCGGTGAGCAGCAGTACGGCTGCGGCGGCGGCGCGGATCGGACGTCTCATGGTTCTCCTTAGACCGTGGAGACGGCGGATAGGAACCAACGTCGCGGGAGCGCTCCCATCACGGTAGATCACATCGACATGCATGAAAAGAGTCAGTAGGAGATGAGCCCGCGGGCGGCGGCCACCTGGTCGGCGGCGGCCCGCAGCGCCTCGACCATCCGGGCTTCGCCGGCGGCGTCGATCCGGTTCGCCGGGACGGACAGGCTGATCGCGTCGCCGGCCGGCCGGCGCAGCGGCATCGCCATCGCCAGGCAGACGATCCCCTCGGTGTTCTCCTCCCGGTCCACGGCCCAGCCCTGGGCACGGACCTCGGCCAGGGCGGCGTGCAGGGCGGCCCGGTCGGTGATAGTACGCCGGGTCATCCGGCGCAACGGCCAGCTCAGCAACTGGTCGACGGTGTCGTCCGGATGTTCGGCGAGCAGCGCCTTGCCCAGCGCGGTGGCGTGCGCCGGCAGGTGCCGGCCGATCGCGCTGTACAGCCGCAGCGGATGCACCGACTCGCGCTTGGCCAGGTAGACCACGTGCGGGCCGTCCAGCCGGCCTAGATGGACGGTCTCACCGAACTGCCCGGCCAGCGCGTCGAGCACGCCGTCCAGCAGGCTGACGGCGTTGTCGGCGGCCAGGTACGCCGCGCCCACCTGCAGCGCCCGTACGCCCAGGCCGAACCGGGTGCCGGTGGGATCGGTCTCCACCCAGCCGCGATGCATCATCGTGCGGAGGATCCCGTGCAGGCTGCTCTTCGGGATCTGCAAAACCCGCGCCAGGTCGCCGAGGGACCGGCGGTCGGGGGTGGCGGCCAGCGCCTCCAGTACCTCCAACGTCCGGCCGGCGGACTTCACCGGCTGGAAACCCTCCTGCGCCGCCATGGCGGTCACTCTAACCAGCGCCGCACCGGTTGACAGCGATGTGCCACCGAGTATGGTCATGTATGTGACCGATGTTCATGATGCTGAACGCGAGTCGACCGGCCGCGAGATTGACCGGGGCGCGCACGACGGCGGCGACGTCGTCTCGGTGATCGGTGCGGGGCGGATCCTTCCGGTGGTCGTCCTGGCCGATCCGGCCGGTGCCGCGCCACTGGCCGAGGCGCTGCTCGCCGGCGGGCTGCGTACCGCAGAAGTGACCTTTCGCACCCCGGCGGCGGCGGACGCGATCGCGGCGATGGCCGGACACCCCGGCATGCTGGTCGGTGCCGGCACCGTGCTCACCGTCGAACAGGTCGACCGGGCAGTCGACGCCGGCGCCCGGTTCGTGGTCAGCCCTGGCTTCGGACCTGCCGTCGTGCGCCGCTGTCAGGAGCTCGACCTGCCGGTCTTCCCTGGGGTGTCCAGCGCCACCGAGATCCAGATGGCCCTCGACGCCGGGCTGGACACGGTCAAGTTCTTCCCGGCCGAACAGCTCGGCGGGGTGGGCATGGTGTCCGCGCTCGCCGCGCCGTTCCGGTCGGTGCGGTTCATTCCGACCGGCGGGGTGAGCCCCGCCAACGTCGCGGACTACCTGGCCCACCCGGCGGTCCTCGCCGTCGGCGGCACCTGGATGGTCGCCCCCCGCCTGCTCGACGTCGGCGACTGGGCCGAGGTGACCCGGCTGACCGCGGTCGCGGTCGCCGCTGCCCGCGCCGCCGACTGACCGGTCCGACCCGACGTGGAAACCGACCTTGACAAGGACCGGTTCGACCGCGATCAGGACCGGTCCGACCGTTTGACTGAGGAGTCGTGAGATGGCCGAACAGCACCCCGTCGACCGCGTCCCGCTGCACCCCCGGCCGGCCGCCGACTGTCGCTACGACCTGGTCTCGCTCGGCGAGGTCATGCTGCGGCTGGACCCGGGTGAGGGACGGGTGCGCACCGCCCGCAGCTTCCGGGCGTGGGAGGGCGGCGGCGAGTACAACGTCGCGCGGGGGCTGCGCCGCTGCTTCGGCCTGCGTAGCGCGGTCGTCACCGCGTTCGCCGACAACGAGGTCGGTCGCCTGCTGGAGGATCTGGTGCTGCAGGGCGGCGTCGACACCGCGTACGTGCGTTGGCTGCCGTACGACGGGATCGGCCGCAGCGTCCGCAACGGGCTCAACTTCACCGAGCGCGGCTTCGGGGTGCGCGGCGCGATCGGCACCTCCGACCGGGCAAACAGCGCGGCCAGCCAGCTGCGCCCCGAGGACGTCGACTGGGACCACCTGTTCGGCACGCTCGGCGTGCGTTGGCTGCACACCGGCGGCATCTACGCGGCCCTGTCGCCGACCACGCCGGACACGATCGAGGCGGCGATGACGGCCGCCCGCCGGCACGGCACGATCATCTCCTACGACCTGAACTACCGGCCCAGCCTGTGGAAGGCGGTCGGTGGACAGTCTCGGGCGCAGGAGGTCAACCGGCGGCTGGCCGGCTACGTCGACGTCATGATCGGCAACGAGGAGGACTTCACCGCGAGTCTCGGGTTCGCCGTGCCGGACACCGACGAGAGCCTCACCGACCTGGAGGTCGCCAACTTCCAACGGATGATCACCGAGGTGACCGGGGCGTACCCGAACTTCAAGGTGGTGGCGACGACGCTGCGTACGGTGCGTTCCGCGACGGTGAACGACTGGGGCGCGGTCGCCTGGTCGGCACCGACCGGTTTCGTGTCCGCCACCCACCGGCCGGGCCTGGAGATCCTGGACCGGGTCGGCGGCGGTGACAGCTTCGCGTCCGGCCTGGTCTACGGCCTGTTGGAGCTGGGCGACCTGGCGGTCGCGGTGGAGTACGGTGCCGCGCACGGGGCGCTGGCAATGACTACTCCCGGGGACACCTCGACGGCCAGCCTCAAGGAGGTGGCGGCGCTCGTCGGTGGCGGTGGGGCGAGGGTGCAGCGCTGAGGGTCCCGCCGGCACCGGGGAGCCGTTAAGATTTCCACCGGTGGATGTTGCCTGGCGCCGTGGCGGGCGGCATTCGCGCGGAGCAAGCAGGGCGGGATGGGCCTACCGCGGACAGTGTTGCCGGCAGTAGTCTCTTGGCTTCAATGAGTGTCTATTCCCCCGGAGGCGGCGCGGACCATGGCTCAACCACCCGTGCGCGTGCTCATTGTCGGCGCCAGCGTCGCCGGGCTGGCCGCCGCCCGGGCGCTGCGGCTGGCCGGCATCCGGCCCGAGCTGGTGGAGAAGCTGGCCCCGACCGTCGTCGCCGGCGCTGGGATCTTCCTGCCCGGCAATGCCATCCGCGCGCTTCGTGAACTCGGGCTGGACAATCCGTTGCGCCCGCTCGGCGCGGTGATCCGGCACCAGCGATTCCTCGACGCCACCGGCGCCGAGCTGTGCTCGGTCAATCTGGAACAGCTGTGGCAGGGGGTCGGGCAGTGCCGGGCGTTGCCCCGCGCGGACCTGCACCAGGTGCTGCTCACCGGCGCCGGCGGCGAAGTGCGGTACCACACCGAGGTGTGCGACGTGGAGGTCGGCGACCAGACCACCAAGGTCGCCTTCGGCGACGGCTCCTACGCCGAGTACGACCTGGTCGTCGGAGCGGACGGGCGCCGGTCGGCGGTCCGTCGACTGGCCGAGATCGGCGGCGCGCCGCACCCGGTCGGCCAGATCGCCTACCGCAGCGTGGTCAGCGGCGGCCCGGAGATCACCGAGTGGACGGCACTGCTCGGGCGACGGTCCGGCATCGCGCTCGCCCCGATGGGCTACGGCCGGGTCTACCTCTACGCCGACGAGCCGTTGCCGGCCGGCTCCGCCCCGCCCGCCGACCCGTTGGTCCGGCTCCACCAGCTCCTCGGCGACTATGGTGGGCCGGTGCCAGCGGTCCTCGACGCGGTGGAGAAGGTCCAGGTGGCCGTCACCGACGAGGTGGAGCTGAGCGGCTGGTCCCGGGGCAACGTGGTGCTCGTCGGGGACGCCGCCCACGCCACCGCACCGACCCTGTCCCAGGGGGCGGCGATGGCGTTCGAGGACGCGCTGGTCCTGGCCGAGGAGCTACGCGCCGCGCCGTCGGTCGTCGAGGCGCTCGCCAGGTACGAGAGCCGACGTCGGCCGCGTACCCAGTGGGTCCTGGACCGGACCCGTGACCGGGACCGGACCCGCGACGTCGCCCCGGCCCTGCGTGACCCGATGCTGCGCGCCAAGGGCGGCACTATCTTCCAGGAGCACTACCGGCTGCTCGTCGACCCGGTGTGAGCCGACCGGCAGCCCGCAGCGGTGCAGGCACCCGGCGTGCGGACCGGCGGTGAACGGGGACTATCCTGCCTGCGAGGCACGGCCAGCGGATCATCAACCCGGGCGCCGTGGGATTGACGAGAACCGGAGGCCATTCGTGACCACCGTCGCACCGAAGCCGATCGCCAGCCGGCCCTTCCCGGTCCGCAGGCCGGTCCGCGGCTCGGCCATGGCGCGGCTGCTGCGCACGACCGACGCGAAGCAGATCGGGATCATGTACATGATCACCGCCTTCGCGTTCTTCATGATCGGTGGCCTGATGGCCCTGATCATGCGTGCGGAGCTGGCCCAGCCGGGGATGCAGTTCCTCTCCCCGGAGCAGTACAACCAGCTGTTCACCATGCACGGCACGATCATGCTGTTGTTCTTCGCGACGCCGATCGTGTTCGCCTTCGCGAACTACGTTACGCCGATCCAGATCGGCGCGCCGGACGTTTCCTTTCCCCGGCTGAACAGCTTCGCCTACTGGCTGTACCTGTTCGGTGGTACCTTGGCGATGGGTGGCTTCCTCACCCCGGGTGGTGCCGCCGACTTCGGCTGGTTCGCGTACACCCCGCTGAGCAGCGTCGAGCACTCCCCGGGCGTCGGCGCCAACATGTGGATCGTGGGCCTGGCGATCTCCGGTCTGGGCACCATCCTCGGCGCGGTCAACATGATCACCACGATCCTGACCCTGCGCGCGCCGGGCATGACCATGTTCCGGATGCCGATCTTCACCTGGAACATCCTGGTCACCAGCCTCCTGGTGATCATGGTCTTCCCGCTGCTGGCCGCCGCGCTGTTCGCGCTCGCCGCCGACCGCATGCTCGGTGCCCACGTGTACGCGCCGGAGACCGGCGGGCCGCTGCTGTGGCAGCACCTGTTCTGGTTCTTCGGCCACCCCGAGGTGTACATCGTCGCGCTGCCGTTCTTCGGCATCATCAGCGAGATCATCCCGGTCTTCTCCCGCAAGCCGATCTTCGGCTACAAGGGTCTGGTGGCCGCCACGATCGCGATCGCCGCGTTGTCGATGAGCGTCTGGGCGCACCACATGTTCGCCACCGGCGCGGTGCTGCTGCCCTTCTTCAGCTTCCTGTCCTTCCTGATCGCGGTGCCGACCGGCATGAAGTTCTTCAACTGGATCGGCACCATGTGGCGGGGGCAGATCAGCTTCGAGACGCCGATGCTCTGGTCGATCGGCTTCCTGGTCACCTTCCTCTTCGGCGGTCTGTCGGGTGTGCTGCTGGCCAGCCCGCCGATCGACTTCCACGTCTCGGACTCGTACTTCGTCGTCGCCCACTTCCACTACGTGCTGTTCGGCACGATCGTGTTCGCGGTGTTTGCCGGCATCTATTTCTGGTTTCCGAAGTTCACCGGACGGATGCTCGACGAGCGGCTGGGCCGGGTGCACTTCTGGCTGACCTTCGTCGGCTTCCACACCACCTTCCTGGTGCAGCACTGGCTCGGGGCCGAGGGCTTTCCCCGCCGGTACGCCGACTACCAGGCGATCGACGGCTGGACCACGCTGAACATGATCTCCACGGTCGGCTCGTTCGTCACCGGCATCTCCACCCTGCCGTTCCTCTACAACGTGTGGAAGTCGTACAAGGCCGGACCGCTGGTCGAGGTCGACGACCCGTGGGGCCACGGGAACTCGTTGGAGTGGGCGACCAGTTGCCCGCCACCGTTGCGCAACTTCGACCGGATGCCCCGGATCCGCTCCGAGCGACCGGCGTTCGACCTGAAGTTCCCGGAGCTGGCCGCCGGCCACCACTCGGTCGCTGGCCCGCCGGAGGGCGGTGCCAAGCCGCTGACCAGCGAGTCGGACGGCGGTGCCACATACCAGGAGGACACCGCCAGCAACGTCGACCGGCGCTGACCCACTGGCCGGCGCTGACCGAGCGGCCGGCGCTCAACCCACGATCGATCTACGACGCGGCCCCGGGCGACATCGCCCGGGGCCGCGTCGGGGGTTCGGACAGCCCGTCACCGCGGTGCCGGCACCGGCCAGCGCGACCATCAACCCAACCGGCGGCACCGTACGCCGGGTCGCGCCGTATGCGAACCAGCCGACCAGGGAGTACGCCACCAGCCCGCGAGCACGACGCTGGTCCACCGAGGACACCAGCAGGCTGAGCAGGCCGGCGACGACCGCGGCGACCAGCAACGCGGGGTACGGCAGCGCCTGCGCCACGGTTCAGAATGCACCCTGGGCGGCGACCGAGACGGCCAGCGCCGGGCGTAAGCCGCGTCGGTCGACCAGCCGACCCAGCAGCGGCGCGCCGATCGCGCCCCGATGGTCGACGCGGTACCGGCCAGACCGGCGGCGTACCCCGGCCCAGGCTCAGCACGACGTACAGGGTCAGCGCCACACCGGCGGCGGTGTTCGGCATCCGGGCCAGCACCGACAGGGCGAGCAGCCGGCCACCCCGGGCAGCACGAGCGTCTGCCGGTGAGGAGTCAGATTCATCGGCGGTGTTGCCTCCGGCCGGCATCATGCCCGCCGGGTACGACATCGGCCAGCCGATATCCGGGCCGGCGGCCCACGTCCGGGTCGGTCAGCCGATGTCCGCGTCTCTCAGGCCGGCGGTGGTCAGGCCGGACGCAGCACCGGTGAGCCGGTCAACGTCACCCCGGCGGCCCGCATCGCGTCCAACGCCACCTCGGTGGTGTCCCGGGCCACCCCGGCGGTCAGGCCGAGCAGCACGGTGGTGTCGAAGCCGGCCCGGGCGGCGTCCAGCGCGGTCGCCCGTACGCAGTGGTCGGTGGCGATGCCGACCACATCGACCCCGGTGATGCCGCGTTCCCGCAGCCAGTCGGCCAGGCCGGTGCCGTCGTCGCTGTGGCCCTCGAAGCCCGAGTAGGCCGCCGCGTACTGGCCCTTACGGAAGACTGCCTCGATCCGATCGGCGGCCAGCGCGGGATGGAACTCGTCCCCGCCGGTGCCCACCACGCAGTGCGCCGGCCAGGTGTCGACGAAGTCCGGCGGGTCGCCGAAGTGCGCGCCGGGGTCGACGTGGTAGTCCTTGGTTGCCACCACGTGCCGCCACCGCTGCTGCGGTGCCTCGGCGACGGTCCGGGAGATCGCCGCCGCCACATCGGTGCCGCCGCCCACCGCGAGTGAGCCACCTTCACAGAAGTCGTTCTGTACGTCAACGATGATCAGTGCCCGGTGCATGCTCGTCGTCCTCCTGCTGCTGACTTCTGAACGGTCGGTCACCGGCCGTTACCGGTCGCGCCGGTCGCGGCCCGGTGGTCACTGGACGGCGGGCACGACGGTCACCGGGATGGCCGGATCTCCGGCGGACAGCTTCAGCCCTTCCCACGGTATCGAGATCAGGCAGCGGCGCAGGTGCTCGCGGGACTCGTCGAGGGTCGGCCGGGTCAGCGCCTCGCCAGCGGCGACGAAGGACCGTTGCAGCACCCGGTCACCGTTGGCCCGGTCCGGTACTCCCTGCGAGACGACAATCTCCTCGGTGGCGGTGCCGGTCGGCTTGTGCCGGCGTACCGCCACCTTCCGGCCCCCGACGGTGGCCTTGTTTTCGGAGCGCTTGACCACCGGCCGGCCGTCGACCTCGACCAGCTTGTAGACCAGCCGGGCGGTCGGCGCGCCGGAGCCGGTCACCACCGCGGTGCCGGCACCGTACATGTCGACCGGCTCGGCGGCGAGCGAGGCGATCGCGTACTCGTCGAGATCACCGGAGACTATGATCTTGGTTTCGGTGGCGCCGAGCGAGTCGAGCAGCTCCCGGGACTGTTGCGCCAGGACCGACAGGTCGCCGGAGTCGATCCGGACCGCCCGCAGGTCCGGCCCGGCAACCTCGATCGCATTCCGGATGCCCTGGCTGATGCTGTAGGTGTCGACCAGCAGTGTGGTGTCCCGCCCGAGCGTGGCCACCTGCGACGCGAACGCCGCCCGTTCGTCGTCGTGCAGCAGGGTGAACGCGTGCGCCGAGGTGCCCGCCGTCGGGATGCCGTACCGGGCACCCGCCGCCAGGTTGGACGTGGCCGCGAAACCGGCCAGGTACGCGGCCCGGGCCGCCGCCACCGCCGCCTCCTCGTGGGTGCGCCGCGAACCCATCTCGATCACCGGCCGGCCGCGGGCGGCGGTCACCGCCCGCGCCGCCGCCGCCGCGATCGCGCAGTCGTGGTTCAGCACCGACAGCACCAGGGTCTCCAGCAGGACGCACTCGGCGAACGTGCCGGAGACCGTGAGAATCGGCGAGTTCGGGAAGAACAACTCTCCCTCGGCGTACCCGTCGACGTCCCCGGTGAACCGGTAGTCGGTCAGCCATCGTGCGGTGCCGGCGTCAACCACCGCGCGGTCCCGCAGGTGTCGGACGGTCTCCGCGTCGAAGCGGAAGTCCCGGATCAGGTCGACCAGCCGACCGGTGCCGGCCACCACACCGTACCGGCGGCCGGTCGGCAGCCGCCGGGCGAAGACCTCGAACACGCAGTGCCGGTGTGCGCTGCCGTCAGCCAATGCGGCGGCGAGCATGGTCAGCTCGTAGTGGTCGGTCAGCAGAGCAGGGCTGGAGCTGGTCACCTGGCTACTGTACGGCCGCCCGGCCGGTGCGGCCCGGCCTGGCCCGGCGGCCCCGGCTCGTCGGGCAGGGCGCGCACCGCCTCGGCCAGCTCGGCACGCCCGGTCACGCCGAGCTTGCCGTACGCCCGTTGCAGATGGTTCTCCACGGTGCGGGGCGACAGGAACAACCGCTGGGCGATCTCCCGGCTGGCGACGCCGGCCGCCGCCAGCTTCGCCACCTGGTGCTCCCGGTCGGTCAGGTTGGGCTGGCCGGCCAGCAACGCCGGGGTACGCACGTCGACGCACTGGCCGAGCGACCGACCGAGCAGCACGTTGGTCTGCCCGGTGACCGGCGATCGGGCCAGCCGCTGCCGCCGTACCGCCATCGCGGCGGACTCGGCGGCGAACAGGTGCAGCCCGAGGCCGGCGAAGCCGCTGGCGGCGCGCAGCAGGGCACCGTACGGTCCGTCGGCGGCGCCTTGTGCCTGGCGCAGGACCAGCGGCGGCAGTGGGCCTTCGACGACCTTGGCGAGCTCGGTCAGCCGGTCCACTGCCAGGTCGGCCCGGTCCAGCCGGACCAGGTCGTGCAGCACCATCACCTCGTGGCCGGCGAAACCGTCGGTACGCAGCCGGGCCGCCAGCTCCCGCAGCATGCCGACCGCGCCGGCGACGTCCCCCTCGGCGACCGCCACCCAGCAGCGCGCCTGCTCCCGCCACGGGTACAGGATGGCCATTCCGGGTGTCTGCGCCCGGTCCGAGTCGGCCATCGCCGCGGCGGCCTGGGCCGCCTCGCCACGCAGGGCGGCCGCGTGTGCGCGTTCGGCGTGGGCCAGCCCGGCGTACACCCGGCCGGTGGCCAACGTGGCGCATGCCTGCAGGCTGTGTCGCAGCGCGTCGTCGAGCCGGCCGCGCAGCCGGGCGGCCTGCGCCCGGATCACCGACAGGTATCCGGACCCGAGCCGGAAGTCACCGGCGTCGGCCAGGTCGGCGAACTCCTCGGCGACGATCGCCTCGATCCCGGCCAGGTCGCCGGCGAGCACCAACCGGGTGCCGCGGGCGAGTTCCAGCGCCAGCTGCAGGTAGGGGAGTTCGGTACGCCAGTGCGGGGCGTCGGCCTCGACCCGGGCGATGGCCCGGCCGCTGCCGGTCAGGTCGCCCTGCGCGGCCTGCAGGTGGGCGATGGTGCACTGGGCCAGCCCGTGGGCGGCGTGACTGGCCGCCGGCCGGTCGAGTACGGCGTGTGCCAGCCGCAGCGCGGCGTCACACTCCAGCCGGTGCAGCCGCATGATCGCCTCGAACGAGTCGACCCGGACCCGCTCGGCCGGGTCAGTCAGCTCACGGGCACCGGCCGCCAGGTCCTCCAGCGTCGACTCGTTGCCGAGCCCCCAGTAGGCGACCAGTCCCAGCACCATCAACCAGCGGCTGCGTCGTTCGTCGGTGGTGACCTCGTCGCGGACCGCCTCGATGGTGGCCAGAGCCCGCTCCGGCTCGTCTCGGAACATCAGGATGGTCGCCCACAGCTCGGCGGCGTCGAACCCGCCGCCGGCGTCGAACGCTCGGGCGGCCAGCCGGTCCGCCAGTGGGACGTCGTACCCGGCGAACGCCCGGCCGGCCGCGCTGAGCAGCATCGCCGGGTCGTCGGCGGTGTTCGACTCGAGCCGCCAGACGGCGACCCGCAGCAGATCCTCCCGGCGGCGTGCCCCTACCCCGTCCACCAGCGAAGCGAGCTGCGCCTGCAGCCGCTGCGCCCGGGTGACCGGGCACCGGCGGCGTACCACCTCGCCGTACAGCGGATGGGCCATGTGCACGTCCTGCCGGCGGTCGGCGACGTCGACCCGGATCAGTCCTCGTTCCTCGGCGGCCTCCACATCGGCGTGCCGGCTGGTCCGCAGCAGCAGCCGCAGCCCGATCGGCTGGCCGAACGCCACCAGCTCGACGACGCCGCGGACCGGCGGGCTGAGCTGGCCGATCCGGGTGTCGATCAGGTCAGTCAGGCTCGGTGCCAGCTCCAACCGGCCGGTCCACCGCCACACCCCGTACGCCTGGGTCAGCTCCTGCCCGGACTGGGCGGCGATGACGAGTTCCCGCAGCAGCAGCGGGTTTCCCTCGGACAACCGCCACAGCCGTTCGGCCGAGGCCGGGTCCAGCGGCCCACCGAGCAGTTCCATCAGCAGGCCAGTGCTGTCGACAACGTCCAGTGGCGCCAGCTCGTCGTGTACCACCAGATCGTCGGCCCACAGTGCCCGGATCGGCAGCGGCACCGGCTCGCCGCTGAGCAGCGTACCCAGCACAGTGGCCTGACCGGAGCGGGCGATCAGGTTCGTCACCGCCGCCGAGGAGGGGTCGAGCAGATGCGCGTCGTCGATGGCGAGCACGATCGGTCGGCCCGCAGCCCGTTGCCGCAGCGACTCGACGGCCCACCGCAGTAGCGCCGAGGGGGACAACCCGGGTGGCTGGTCCGCCGGGAGCACCTGGGCGAGGCCGGCGAACGGCAGGCCAGCGGCGCTGACGCTGCCCGAGGCGAACCAGACCGCGTAGGTCTCGGTCGGCAGTCTACCTACGACTTCACGCAACAGCCGGCTCTTGCCGATCCCGGCGGAGCCACTGAGGATCAGGCCGCGACCGCCGTCGGTGGCGGCGGCGAACAGCCGGTCGAGCTCTTCGGACCGTCCTACGAAGCTCCACAGGCCCATGGCAGGGGAGCATATAGAACGGTTGCCAAGGGGGAAGGGCCGGTCACGCATCGCAGTTGAGTATGAAGTGTTCGATCAGTTGAGTAGTGATAGTCGTCGTTGTGTAAGTGATTGTGCACGTAGCGTCGGTGTGCTGGTATTTCGTGGCGATGACGCCCGAAGGAGCTCGTCTTGTGGAGTCCGTGACAGTACCGTCGAATCGCCCGGCCACCCGCGCCGCCGCCCGCGTTCCCCGGCAGCGCAGGCAGCCGCGCCGCCCAGGTGACCTGGCTGTGGAGTTGCCGATGGCCGCCCCGGTGCCGCCGCCCCCACCGGCCGACGAACCGGTCGCGGCCGTCGTGGTCGGAGCCGCGGCCAGTAGCCGCTCGGCCGTGCTGACCGCGTTTCTCGACGGTGCACCGCTGCCCGACCTGCGTCCGCCCGAGAGTTTCCTGGTCATCCGGCACGGTACGGTCGAGCGGATCGCGGCATTTCTGCCCGGCTGGTCGCAGCCGTGGATCGTCCCGGCGCGGTCGGCACGGTCCGGTGCCGGCCTGGCCCTGCCCCGTCCACCGCGCCGGGTCGAGGTGATCCGGCCGGATGCCTCGCTGCGCCGGCTCAGCCTGGTCGATTCGCCCGACCTGGAGACGCTCCGGTCGGCCGGCGCGACGGTGCTGCTCGACGCGGCGGTACGCGGCGGCGCGCTGGTCTTCGTGGTTGGTGCCGGGCCGCCGCCCGGACAGATCGAACACGAACTGCTGCGCCGGGCGCTGGGTGCCGGTGTCGCGGTATTCGTCGCTATCACCGCGGCCGGCATACAGAGCGCGGGCGAGTCGTTCCAGCGGGCGGAGCTGCTCGCCGCTGTTCCGGAGCTGGAACAGGCACCCTGGCACTCGGTCGATGCGGCAACCGGCGATGCGGTGTTTCTTCGCCGGGAGGTGACCGACTGGGCAGCCCGGGAGGCGCTGCACCGGGCCGGCGCCGGTCTGGCCGATCAGCTGGCGTTCGACGAACCACCGACACTGCCGTCCGGCGGGCCGGCAGTCGACTGGTCCGAGCGGCTGGACCGGGTGGTGCGACGGATCGGCCAGCGGGTGCGGCACACGCTGGCGATCGAGTTGGCCAACCTGCACCTGGCTGCCGTCCGCGAGCTGTTGTTCGGCGGTGGACCGGCCGGGATACCCGGCTTCCTGGACCGCGAGCTCCTGACCCTGTCGTTGCACGCGAGCGCGGCCTGTGCCGTAGGCGTGGACGACGCGGTGGACGAGGCCGTCGAGCAGGTGTTCGGGTCCGACCCGGCACAGCGGCTCGGACCGCTGCTGCGTGAGCAGCTCCGCGGCCGGCTGCTCAGGGAGCCGCCCACGGCGGTCGCGGAAGGACTCCTGACGACCGCCGCGGGCCAGTGCGAGCCGGTGCCATCCACCGTGGTGGTGGATGTCTTCGCCGCGTACCCGGTGCAGCGGTCCCGGTGCACCGTGCCGCCGATCGGCGTCGCGCTCGCCGCTGACTGCTGGCATCCGCGCGGGGGACCGTCCGGGATGGCGCCGGACCAGGCCCGGTCCTGGATCCAGCGGGCGCTGCGGGCAGTGGAGATCGCGCTGTCCCAGGAGATCGCGTTGCGGTTCGCCGCGGCACGGCGTGGCCTGGCCAACCTGTTGGCTGATGCGATCGACAGCGGCGACGCGCCGGGCTGACCGCGGTGGGCGTTGTCCGCCCCGGCCCCGCCGGTGGCACGATGGGGGAATGGCGGCTCCCCAGGTTGCTCCGGTCGAGACGCCGGACACGGTCGAGATGCCAGGTGACGAACGCCTGTGGGTGACCATCGTCTGGGACGATCCGGTCAATCTGATGACGTACGTGACCTGGGTCTTTCAGAAGTTGTTCGGGTACAGCCAGGCCAAGGCGGAGGAGTTGATGCTCGACGTGCACAACAAGGGCCGGGCGGTGGTGTCCAGCGGGGCCCGCGAGCGGATGGAGCTCGACGCGTCCCGGCTGCACGCCTACGGGCTCTGGGCGACGGTCGACCGGGCATGAGCATGTTCCGGCGCCGCAACGGGCGCGTCGTCGCCGTCTTCTCCCCCGACGAGGTACGGGTGTTGCGCAAGGTCGCCGGTGAGGTGGTGGGCCTACTCACCGACGGGTTCGAACGGGACGACCCAGTGGTCGACCGGCTGTTTCCGGACACCTACCCGGACGATCCGGCGAGCTCGGCGGAGCTGCGGCGGTACACCGAGAGCGACCTCAAGACGGCCAAGATCGACCAGGCGGGCGCGGTGCTCGCCGCGTTGCCGGCCGACGCCGACGACACGGGCGCGGAGGTCCGCCTGGACGGCGAGGCGGCCGAGGCGTGGCTGCGCGCAATCAACGACGCCCGGCTGGCGATGGGCGTCCGGTTGCAGGTGCGGGCCGACACCGATCTCGGCGCTGAGCTGGCGGCGGCCGAGCGGGAAGATCCGTCGTCGAGCCGGCTGTTCCAGCTGTCGGTCTACGCCTACCTGGGCTATCTGCAGGAGTCCCTGCTCGGCGCGTTGCTCGACTAGCGTCGACGAGTGTCGCCAGCGTGACGACCGCCACGGGCCGGCCGGGCCGGAAGAGCGGAGAAGGCGGTAGGCTGGGGTGGTGCTGAGCATCGACCGGTCGATCATCGACGCGATCGTCGCCCATGCCCGTCGGGACCACCCCGACGAGGCGTGTGGCGTCGTCGCCGGACCGGCCGGCTCGGACACGCCGACCCGGCACATCCCGATGCAGAACGCGGCCCGCTCGATGACGTTCTACGAGTTCGACTCGATGGAGCAGTTGCAGCTGTGGCGGGAGATGGACGACCGGGACGAGGAGCCGGTGGTGATCTACCACTCGCACACCGCGACCGAGGCGTACCCGTCCCGCACCGACGCGGCGATCGCCGGCTGGCCCGAGGCCCACTACCTGCTGGTCTCCACCCGTGACCCGGATGTCACCGAGATCCGGTCGTTCCGCATCGTGGACGGCGTGGTGACCGAGGAGCCGGTCAATCTCATTGACGCCGGTGTCGACCCGCACGCGGTGCAGTCGTACCTGTTCGGGCAAACCCCGACCACGGTCGACTACGAGTGTTCGTCTGGCCGCTGACCCCTGGCGCCGTACCGCACCGCGATCTGGTCCGACCTTCCGTTGCAATAGGAGCACGTCAATGTCTATCGAAGTTCGCGTCCCCACCATCCTGCGTAGCTACACCGGCGGCGCCAAGGTCGTCGAAGGCAACGGGGACACCCTCGCCGCCCTGTTGGACGACCTCGACGCCAAGCACTCCGGCCTACGTGGCCGGCTGGTCACCGACGAGGGCAACCTGCACCGGTTCGTCAACATTTACGTCAACGACGAGGACGTCCGGTTCCTCGGCGCGCTCGAGGCCAAGGTCGCCGACGGGGACACCGTGACGATCCTGCCCGCGGTGGCCGGCGGCGCGGGCGACGTCGCCTCGGCCACCACCAGCACCGTCAGCGGCTGATCGGCCCGCCATGACGCGCTACGACAGTCTGCTCGACGCGTGTGGCGGCACCCCGCTGGTCGGCCTGCCCCGGCTCTCCCCGGTGGTGCCCGACGGGGCACCACCGGTACGGCTGTGGGCCAAGCTGGAGGACCGCAACCCGACCGGCAGTGTCAAGGACCGGGCGGCCATGTTCATGGTCCGCGCCGCCGAACAGGCCGGACGGCTCCGGCCTGGCGACACCATCCTCGAACCCACCAGCGGCAACACCGGCATCTCACTCGCCATGGTGGCGAAGCTGCGCGGCTACCGGCTGGTCTGCGTGATGCCGGAGAACGTATCCGCCGAACGGATCCAACTGCTCCGGATGTACGGCGCCGAGATCATCTTCTCGCCGGCCGCCGGCGGCTCCAACCAGGCGGTGGCCACCGCCAAGCAGATCGCCGCCGAGCACCCCGACTGGGTGATGCTCTACCAGTACGGCAACAGCGGCAACGCCCAGGCTCACTACGAGACCACCGGGCCGGAGCTGCTGCGCGACCTACCCACGGTCACCCACTTCGTCGCCGGGCTCGGCACCACCGGCACCCTGATGGGCACCGGGCGCTACCTGCGGGAGAAGGTCGACGGCATCGAGGTGGTCGCCGCCGAGCCCCGCTACGGCGAGCTGGTGTACGGGTTACGCAACATCGACGAGGGCTACGTGCCGGAGCTGTACGACGCGAACGTGCTGACCCGGCGGTTCTCGGTGGGTACCCGCGACGCGGTGCTGCGGACCCGGCAGCTGGTTGAGGTAGAGGGGCTCTTCGTCGGCTTCTCGACCGGCGCCGTACTGCACGCCGCGCTCGCCGTCGCGCACGAGGCGGTCAAGGCCGGCCGCCGCGCCGACGTGGCGTTCCTGGTCGCCGACGGCGGCTGGAAGTACCTCTCCACCGGTGCGTACGGCGGCACGCTGTCCGACGCCGAGGAAGCGCTGGAAGGCCAGCTCTGGGCCTGAGCCGCACCGGTCGGCGCGGTCTGCGGACCGCGGTGTTCCGGTGCAAATGATTGGTTGCGCTATGGGCGATCCTGGTGCGGGTTGTCGAAGTCGCTCCAGTTGTTCGCGCTTCGGTGTCACGTTGACGACAAGTTGCAGCGGATCTTTCATTCCGCCGCTGGCTGCGGCGTAGGCTGCCGAGCGTGGCAGAGCCGCTGGTGGAGATCTTCGATGGCATGAACGGCGCATCGCCGGTGTCTCACCGCGACCGTGGGAACAGTTGATGCGTCTGACCGTACTCGGCTGCGCCGGGAGTTTCCCCGGGCCCGAGGCCGCCTGTTCGGCCTACCTGATCGAGGCGGACGGGTTCCGCCTGCTCGTCGACTTCGGCTCGGGTTCGCTGTCCGCCCTGCAGCGGTACGCCGGCCTGCACGCGGTCGACGCGATCCTGCTCACCCACCTGCACTGCGACCACATGCTCGATGCCTGCACCTATGTGGTGGTGCGGCGCTACGCCCCGGACGGCCCGTACCCGCCGCTGCCGGTCTACGCCCCGGCCGGCGCGCCCGACCGGATCGCCACCGCGTACAACATCAGCGGCGAGCCGGTCGACGACGTCTACACCTTCTACGGCCTGCAGCCCGGCAGCTTCCCGATCGGCCCGCTGCAGGTCACCGTCGACCGGGTCAACCACCCGGTGGAAACCTACGGGGTACGCGTGGAGCACGGCGACCGGGTGCTGACCTACTCGTCGGACACGGCACCCTGTGAGGCGCTGCTGCGGCTGGCCCAGGACGCGCACGTCTTCCTCTGCGAGGCGAGCTACCTCGACGGGGTGGACAACCCGCCGGACCTGCACCTGACCGGCCGGGAGGCCGGGGAGGCCGCGACCAAGGCGGGCGTCGGCCGGCTGCTGCTGACCCACCTGGTCACCGCCTGGGGCAGCGAGGCGTCGACGTTCGAGGCGGCGGCATCAAGCTTCGAAGGCCCGGTCGAGATCGTCCGGGCCGGCGCCCGTTACGAGGTCTGACCGGTCGACACCGGCCAACCGCTCTCTTGCCGCAGAGTTCGCCCGCTGGTCAACGCGACGTAGCCTCGGCCACCCGCACAGGCGAGACGGTGACACCCATGCGCGTCGCGATCGTCACCGAGTCCTTCCCGCCGGACCTCAACGGGGTGGCGCACTCCGTGGTGCGGGTCGCCGAACACCTGGTCGCCCGCGGGCACGAGCCGTTGGTTGTCGCACCGGCGCCGGCACCGGCCGCCGCCGAGCGGGCGGAGGCCAGCGCTCACCCGTACCCGGTGGTCCGGGTGCCGAGCCTGCCGGTGCCGCTCTACCGCAGCTTCCGGCTCGGTCTGCCGAGCCGCCGGCTCACCGAGGTGCTGGCCGACCACGCCCCGGACGTCGTACACCTGGCCAGCCCGTTCGTGCTCGGCGCGCGGGGACTGACGGTGGCCCGCCGGTTGCGGCTACCCACCCTGGCGGTCTACCAGACCGACGTGGCCGCCTACGCCCGCGCGTACCACCTGGGGTGGAGCGTAGCGACGGTCTGGCGCTGGCTGCGCGAAATCCACAACGCCGCGGACCGCACCCTGGCGCCGTCAACCGCCGCGGCCGCCGACCTGACCGCCAACGGCATCGACCGGGTACGCATCTGGGGCCGCGGTATCGACCCGGTCCGGTTCGCCCCGGCCCACCGCTGCGAACCGACCCGCCGCGAGCTGGCCCCCGGCGGTGAGACGCTGGTCGGTTACGTCGGCCGGCTCGCCGCCGAGAAGCGGGTGGACCTGCTCGCCGAGACCAGCCGGCTGCCGGGCGTACGCGTCGTGGTGGTGGGTGAGGGACCGGCCCGCAAGGAGCTGGAACGCGCCCTGCCGGCGGTGCGCTTCCTCGGTGCCCGGCACGGCCAGGACCTGGCCCGGCTGTACGCCAGCTTCGACGTGTTCACCCACACCGGGCCGCACGAGACGTTCGGTCAGACTGTGCAGGAGGCGCAGGCCAGCGGCGTACCGGTGGTGGCGCCGGCCGCCGGCGGGCCGATGGACCTGGTCACGCCCGGGGTGACCGGGCTGCTGGTGCCACCCGGTGACCCGACGGCGCTCGCCGGGGCGGTCGCCGGGCTGGTCGCCGACCCGGCCCGTCGGGCCCGGTACGGCCGGGCCGCGCGGGCCGCGGTCGCCGGCCGCACCTGGGCGGCGATCGGCGACGAGCTGATCGAGCACTACCGCGCCGTGCTGGACGTACCCGGCGTCGTGGCCCGCCTGCCGGTCGCCGCCTGACCGGTCCGGTGTGACCCGGTCGGGCCTGGGCGCCGGTGTGACCCGGTCGGGCCTGGGCGGTCCGGTGTGACCCGGACGGGGCCCGCAGCGGCGCGGCACATAGGCTCTGCGCATGGCACGACCCGACGGACGCACCCACGCTCAGCTACGACCGGTGACCCTGACCCGCAACTGGAGCCTGCACCCGGAAGGGTCTGTGCTGGTCGAGTTCGGGCAGACCAAGGTGCTCTGCACCGCGAGCGTCACCGAGGGGGTGCCCCGCTGGCGGAAAGGGTCCGGACTGGGCTGGGTGACGGCCGAGTACGCCATGCTGCCGCGGGCGACCACCACCCGGTCGGACCGGGAGAGCGTCAAGGGCCGGCTGGGCGGCCGGACCCACGAGATCTCCCGGCTGATCGGCCGCAGCCTGCGGGCCGCCGTCGACCTGAAGGCGCTCGGGGAGAACTCGATCGTGCTGGACTGCGACGTGCTGCAGGCCGACGGTGGCACCCGGACCGCCGCGATCACCGGCGGTTACGTCGCGTTGAACGACGCGGTCAGCTGGCTGGCCGACCGCAAGGCGCTCAGCGGCAAGCCGGACCGGGTGATGCGGCGCTCGATCGCGGCGGTCAGCGTCGGCGTGATCGACGGCGAGCCGCGGCTGGATCTGTGTTATCTGGAGGACGTCGCGGCCGACGTGGACATGAACGTGGTCTGCACCGGCGACGGGGACTTCGTCGAGGTGCAGGGCACCGGCGAGGCGGCGGTGTTCGGCCGGGACCAGCTCGACGCCATGCTCGACCTGGCGGTCGCCGGCTGCGCCGAGCTGACCGCCGCGCAGCGTAAGGTGCTGGACCGGTGAGCGCGGCACCGGCCGGGCGTACCCGGCTGCTGCTCGCCACCCGCAACGGCAAGAAGCTGACCGAGCTGCAGCGGATCCTGGACACCTCGCTCGGTGCCCACCGGGTCGAACTGGTCGGGCTGGCCGACTTGGAGCCCTACCCGGAGGTGCCCGAGTCCGGTCTCACCTTCGGCGAGAACGCGTTGCTCAAAGCCAGGGAAGGCTGCCGGTACACCGGGCTGCCGACGGTCGCCGACGACTCCGGTCTGGCTGTTGACGCGCTGGGTGGGATGCCCGGAGTGTTCAGTGCCCGCTGGTCCGGCCGACACGGTGCCGACCTCGCCAACCTGAATCTCGTGCTGGCCCAGCTCGCCGACGTGCCGGACGAACACCGGGCAGCGTCGTTCGTCTGCGCTGCGGCCCTGGTGCTGCCCGGCGGCAAGGAACACCTGGTCGAAGGACGCCAGTCCGGCCGGCTGTTGCGCGCCGCTCGCGGCGACGGTGGCTTCGGTTACGACCCGATCTTTCTCGGCGACGGCCAGGAACGGACCAACGCCGAGCTCAGCCCGGCCGAGAAGGACGCGATCAGCCACCGTGGCAAAGCATTCCGGTTGATGGCGAAGGTCGTCGCGAAGAGCGTCGGATGACGCCGGTAAATTTAATTAGTGCTTAGATCTCTGGTTACGCGGCGTACATCTGAGCTCACCCCCGTTAGGCTCGCGCGGCAAGCTCATGCCACAGGGGGGCTGTTTTCTTGAGTAGACACAGATTGAGCGACGCCATCGCGCGTACCGGGTCCGGCCGCCGCCGGCTCATCGTCGGCGGCGTGAGCGCCGCGCTGCTGGCCGGCATGGTGGTCACCGCCCTGCCGTTGCTCGCCGACGACGAGGTCACCGTGTCGGCCACTGCGGACACCACCGCCACCGACGTGCCGCAGGACGGTGACAACGGGGCGAAGACCACCCTGGCCACCTGTCCCGCGCTCTGCGAACGCAACCCGCGGGGGGCCCGGGACGCGATCGTCGAGTTCACCGTCGACCAACTGCCGGAGTCCGTCCGTAACCTGCGGGTCCGTCTGCAGTTGTACTCCTGGCAGGACCTGGACGCGCAGGTCACCGCGTACCGGACCGCAGTGGACGCCCGTCAGCCGCGGCCGTCGCTGGCCGGGGCGGACGGGATCGCCCGGACCGTCGACCGGGCACTCGCGACGCTGCCGACGGTCCGCAAGGGCTACAACGAGTGGGACGTGTCCGCGCAGGTCGCAGGCAACGGCACCTACACGTTCGCGCTGCGCCAGACCGGACTGAACAAGCGCGTCTACTGGCCGTCGGTCGAATACCGCGACCAGTCGATCCGGCCCCGGCTGGTGATCAGCTACGAACCGGCGGCGGACGACGCGCCCAGCACTCCGCCACCGGCCGCGGCGCCGACTCCGTCCGCGCCGCCGAGCGCGCCGGTGCCGACCACCGCGGCCCCGTCGGCGTCAGCGTCGGCGTCCGCTTCGCCGACCGTGGCGCCCAGCGCGTCGGCCAGTCCGCCGGCCCCCGGCGCCGGCTGCGGCTCGGTGTCGGACCTGCTGGTGCCCGCCTGCGGTGCCTGGTGGGGGATGTACTCGCCGACCAGCGCCGCGAAGGGCTGGAACCACGCCGGCGCGGTCGCCGAGGTCGAGGCGCAGGTCGGGCGCAAGTTCGACATCGTGCACCGCTATCACGACTTCTCGAATGCCGGCAGCAACGGGGCGTTCCCTGACAAGTTCGAGCAGGAGCAGATGCGCGGCGGTCGGTTGATGTTCTTCGCCTGGGAGTCCCGGATCTTCTCCTCCGGCACCACGTTGAGCTGGCGGGACGTCTACAGCGGCCGGTACGACTCGGTGATCGACGACGTGGCCGGCCGGATCAAGGCGACCGGGGTGCCGGTGTTCATGGGCTTCGACCACGAGCCGGAGGACGAGCCGGCCAAGGGCAGCGATGCCGACTTCGTGCGGGCCTGGCGGCACGTGCACCAGCGCTTCGCGAAGGCTGGCGCGGACAACGCGGTCTGGGTGTGGGTGATGATGGGCTGGTCGGGCCATTACGACCGGTACGCCGGTCTCTATCCCGGCGATGCCTATGTGGACTGGGTCGGCTACGATCCGTACAACTTCTACGCCTGCAACGGTGGCAAGACCTGGAAGGACCCGCACACCACGGTCGGTGGCTTCTACCGGTGGCTGGACGAGCACCGCATCGGCGTGGGCAAACCCCGGATGCTGGCCGAGTTCGGCAGCAACCTGCACCCGGACGACCCAGCGGCGAAGCAGCGGTGGTTCGAGCAGTTCCCGGCAGCGATCAAGGCGCATCCGAAGATCAAGGCGGTGGTCTACTTCAACTCCGCCGGATCGACGAACACCTCAGCCACCTGCAACATGACGATGAACCACAACCCGTCGGCACTGGCCGGATTCACCAAGGCCGGCAAGGACTCCTACTTCCGGCAGCCGCTGCCGGGCCGGAGTTGACCTGGTAGGACGCTCAGCAGAACTGGTAGAAACCCGATCGGCCGCCGTCCGATCGGTGGATGTCTGACCCGGCTGGGGTTGGCGCACGCTGTCTGAGACAATTTCCCATCTGGAGGGAAGCGTGAACCAATCCCAGCCTGGCTGGCGTCTGTCCAGCGGCCGTCGCGTGTGGGCAACGTCCCTGGTCGCGACCGCTGTAGTGCTGACACTGATCATTGACGCGACGGCTGCGGGCGCCGCCGTCGTCCCCACCCCGGCTCCGGCCACTCTGGTCTCGACCAACCCGGCGGACCACACTCCACATGCCCGCAACGGCGAGGCCCGAGCGTTCGCCGAGATCGGTGGCGTGATCTTCGTCGGTGGCACTTTCACCGAGATCCGGCCGACCAGCTCGGCGACCTGGCAGGCCCGGCCGTACCTGTTCGGCTACCAGCGGTCCACCGGCGCGCTGGTCGCCGGCTTCCAGCCCGACCTGGACGGTGCGGTGAACACCCTCGAGGTCACTCCGGCCGGTGAGCTGATCGTCGGCGGGGTCTTCCGCAACGTCAACGGAGAGGCCCGCCGCAATCTGGTCGCCCTCGACCCGACGACCGGTGCCACGGTGTCATCCTGGGAGGGCCGCTCCGACGGCGGAGTGGTCCGCGACATGGAGGTCAGCGGCGACTGGCTCTACATCGGTGGCGCGTTCAACTGGGTCAACGGCACCCAGCACGCCGGGCTCGCCCGGCTGGACGTGGACACCGGCGCGATCGATCCGACCTTCGCGGTCGACATCGCGGTCGGCCGGCACGACGTGCCGCCGTACGTGTGGACGCTCGACGTCGCGCCCGATGGCGACACGCTGGTCTTCGGCGGCAACTTCCGCGAGGTCGACGGCCTGACCCGGGAGCAGATCGCGATGGTCGACCTGACCGGTACCCCGACCCTGGTCGACTGGGACAGCAACCACCGGTTCGCGCCGAACTGCTCCTGGCGAACCTTCACCCACTACGTGCAGGACATCAGCTTCGGCGATGACAGCAGCTACTTCGTCGTCGGCACCAACGGTGGCTCGGGCTGGCCGACCGCGTACTGCGACGCGCTGGCCCGCTACGAGACTGCCACCCGGGGCAGCGACCTCGACGCCACCTGGCTCAACTTCACCGGCAACGACACCATCACCTCGGTGGTGGTCCGCGACGGCATCGCGTACACCGGTGGGCACTTCCGCTGGCTGAACAACCCGAACCGTAGCGACAACGCCGGCGACGGCGCGGTCGACCGGCTCGGTATCGGTGCGGTGACGGTGGCTACCGGAATGCCGGTCAACTGGAACCCGCGACGCAGCGGCGGATCGGCGCTGCCGGCCGGTGCCAGCAGCTGGGGTTCCGCGGTACCGGTGCTCTGGTTCGGCTCCGACGGCCTCTACTTCGGCCACAATTCCGACGGCATGGGCAACGAGTACCACGGCCGGCTGGGGATGTTCCCCGACGCGGGCGGGCGGACCATCGTGCCGCGGAACCCGCCGACCGGCAGCACCGGCTACCTCTACCTGGCGGCGGCCAACGGCGACCTGGCCAAGGTGCCGTTCGACGGGGCAACGCTCGGCACGGCGACCGTCACCAACCAGCCGAACCTGACCAACGCCGGCGCGGTGTGGCGGGTGCACGACCGGATCTACTGGGCCCGCCCGGTCGCCGGCACCGAGACCGGCAGCCGGCTGGACATCTCGATGTTCAACGGCAGCAGCGTCGGCGGTCCGTGGGAGAGCTCGGGCTACAACTCCTGGTTCGACGCGTTGTCGCTGAACGCGGCGTTCTATCTGGACGGCCGGCTCTACTACACCCGCTCCGGCAGCGGCAACAACCAGCTGTTCTACCGGTACTTCGAACTCGACGGCAACTATCTCGGCGCCACCGAGTTCACCGTGCCGACCGACGGCGTCACCTGGAGTTCGGTCCGTGGCATGGCCTGGGTGGCCGGCAGCATCGTGTTCGGCTCGTCCGACGGGCGGCTGCGAGCGGTGCCGTTCGATCCGACCGCCGACGTAGCCGTGGCTGGCGCCTCGGTGACCGTGCTGGCCGAGCCCGACCCGGCGCTCGACTGGACCAACCGGTCGATGTTCTTCGCGGCCGAGTGACCTGGCGGTAGACCGCCCGGTGACCGGAGGTGGGCCGGCGGCAGCACCGAGGCTGCCGGCCCACCGGCCATTTTGTATGGTGAGGCATCGTTGCACAGGGGAGGCGGACCGGTGGGGTCGAGCACACGTCGGCACGGCGCGTTGCTGCGGGTGTTGTTCGCCGTCAAACGGACCTACTACCAGCTGCGCTATCCCCGGCTGCGGCTCGGCCGGGACGTCGAGATCCGCGGCCGGATCCGGCTGCGCCGAGGGGTACGGGTGACGATCGGCGACCGGACCCGGCTCAACAAGCTGGTCCGCTTCGCCGGCACGGGTGAGGTCACCGTCGGTGCCGACTGCCTGCTCAACGCCACCTGGATCGGCAGTTGGACCAGCGTTGAGGTCGGCGACCGCTGTCTGCTGTCCGACTGCGAACTGATGGACAACGACTTCCACAATCTTCCGCCGCAGCTGCGGCACGCACCGCCCGGCCCGGCGACCCGGGCACCGATCGTCGTCGGGGACAACGTCTGGATCGGGGCGCACGTCCTGGTGATGAAGGGCGTCCGGATCGGCCATGACAGCGTCGTCGGTGCCGGCACGGTGGTTCGCGTCGACGTACCTGACCGGGTCGTCGTGGTCGGCAATCCGCAGCAGATTGTGAAGAAGTTCGATGAGTGACCAGCCTGCCCGGACCGTGACCCTCACTGACCTGCTGCGGATCCCGAGCCTGCGGTGGATGACGGTCGTCGCGGGTGCCGCGACCGGCCTGCTGTTGGCGATCGGCTACCTGGTGGTGGCCCCACCCGCCGCCTCGGCCACCGCGGTCGTCGCGGTCCGGCCGGTGGTCACCGACGCCTTCACCTATCCCGGGGCCGGTGCCGACCGTTCGGTCAACATGAACGTCGAGAGTGGCATCGCGGCCAGCACCGAAGTGCTCTCCCGGATCGCCGAGGCCCGGTCCTCCGACGTCGTGGAGGTCCGCCGGGCGCTGGAGATCGAGGTCCCCACCGGCGGCCAGATCCTACGGTTCACCTACTCGACCGGCACGGTCGACGACGCCGTCGACACCGTGAACCTGGCGGCCGCCACCTACCTGCAGGTCCGCCAGGAGATGTACGAGCGGCAGCGGACCGACATGCTGGCCTCCTACGACGAGAGCATTGTCAAGGTCGCCGAGCAGCAGGACGCGGCGCAGAGTCGGGTCGCCAACGCGAACAGCACCCCGGCAGCCGACGCCGCGCTGGCCGAGTTCGGCTCGCTGAGCAATCAGCTGACCGAGCTCAACGCGGCCCGTACCGAGATCGCCGCGATCGACGTCACGCCCGGCTGGATCACCCAAAGTGCCCAGCAGCAGCTGTCCACCGACGGTCCGCCCGGGATCCTGTACCTGGCGGCCGGTCTGCTGGTCGGCGCGGTGCTCGGGGTGCTGCTGACCTACCTGCGGGAGTCGGTGGACCGGCGAATCCGCAGCGAGGCGGAGGCCAGCGAGGTCGCCGGGCTGCCGCTGCTGGGCACCGTACGCCGCCGCGGGTTGCGGGTTGACGCGCGTACCGTCGATGCCGACGTCCGGTACGTCGGCATGGCCATCGCCGAACAGCTCCGCCAGGCGGTCCGTACCCCGGTGGTGGTGATCTCGTCGCGCAACCGGGAGGACACCACCCCGATGACCGCGAGCCTCGCCGTCGCACTCGCCGCCGACGGGCGGGACGTCTACATCGGCGACGACAGCCACCGGGTCACCGCGCTGCGCGACGCGCTGCTCGCCGACCGGCGCCGGGTGCCGTCCGGGCCGTTCGTTCCGGCGCAGCCGGGCGGTGGGGCACCGACCCCGCCGGGTGGTGCGGCACCGACCCCGCCGGGTGCTGCGGAGCAGCGCTCCGGCGACAGCGGCGACCCGGAGAGCACCCTGATCTTCTCCCTGCCCAACGCCGACCAGGACCGTACGGTGATCCTGCCCCGGGTGACCGACAACGCGGACGCCCCGGCGGGTCCCGCACGGCGACCGTCGCCCCGGCCGACCCCGGGTACCGGGCAGTCCCAGCCGTCGGGCGGGGACCGGTCGGCGACCGGCGATCGCCCGGCCGGTGACGGCGGCCCGGTGGTGGCCACCATCCCGGTCCGTACGCTGCCGGCGGACGCGCTCACCGTCGGGGCCGGCATGGTCCGGATCGGCCTGTACGCCCAGGCACCGCGCGACGGGGAAATCGTGCTGTTCAACGCCCCACCGGCCGAGTCGGACGAGCGTGGCGTGCGGGAGGCACGGGCCGGCACCGCGATCGTCGTGGTCGAGCGGGACCGTACCCGGCTGGCCGACCTGCGTCGGTTGACCGACCGGTTACGCGCCGCCGGGGCCGAGCCGCTCGGCTTCGTGCTCACCGGCAGCGGCCGTGGTTGACCAGGCCCGGCACCCCCCGGCGCTGCCGATCTGGCCGCTGTGGCTGATGTTCGGCCTGGTGCCGGTCTGGTGGCTCAGCGGGCTGTTCTACTTCGGCTGGCCGGTGCTCGGCGCGCTGCTGCTGATCGTCATGTTCGTCCGGGGGCAGATCCCGTTGCCCGCCGGCGCCGGGCTCTGGCTGGCCTTCCTGGCCCTCGTGGTGGTCAGCGCCACCCAACTGGCCGACGTCGGCGCGCTGCTCACCTTCACCTTCCGGTTGTTGTTCTACGTCACCGCGATCGTCGTCTGCTGCTACGTGTACACGATGGCGCGGGAGCGGGACGCGTTGACGGTGGTGCTCGGCCCGCTGTGCGCGTTCTTCGTCGCCCTGGTGCTGCTCGGCTGGTTCGGCCTGCTGATGCCCCGGTTCGGCATGGTCACCCCGTTCGAACTGGTGCTACCGGGTGGGTTGTCCGGCAACCCGTTCATCCGGGACATGGTGCACGCACAGACGACCGAGTACAGCGCCCGCTCGACCGATCCGATCTTCCGGCCGGCAGCCCCGTTCGCCTACACCAACACGTTCGGCAGCACGTTTGCCATCACCCTGCCGGCGGTGGTGGCCTGCCTGCTGCTCGGTGCCCGGGGTCCGGCCCGGACGGTCCTGCTGGTCGCCCTGCCGTTGTCGCTGCCGCCAGCGTTCCTGACCCTCAACCGGGGCATGTTCCTCAGCCTCGGCGTGGGGCTGGCCGTGCTCGGCCTGCGGGCCGCGGCCCGGGGCAACGTCAAGGCGTTGGCGTCCATGCTCGGGGTGGTGGCCGTCGGCGGGCTGGTCACCCTGTTCATTCCGATCGGCGAGCTGATCGAGCGCCGGGTGAGTGTCAGCGACACCAACACCGACCGGCTGTCGCTCTACCTGGAGGTGCTGCGCTGGGTCCAGCGGTCACCGGTGCTCGGTTTCGGCGCACCGGTGCAGGTCGACACGGTCACCGCCGACGCGCCGATCGGCACCCAGGGTCAACTGTGGGCGGTGCTGTTCAGCCACGGTGTTCCGGCGTTGGTCTGCTTCATCGGTTGGTTCGTGATCGTCGGGCTCCGCTGCTGGCCGGCCCGGACGGCGGCCGCGCAGTGGCTCTCCGTCGTGCCGCTGATCGGCCTGGTCCAACTGCCCTTCTACGGCCTGGTCAATCAGAACCTGACTGCGATCTTCTACGTCGCCGGGGTGGCGTTGGTGCTCGTCGACCGGGAACGTCCGGGCCGCCCGCCCAGTCGACGTCCAGTTCCGCAGCGCCTGGTCGGGGCCGTACGGTGACCGCCGAAACCGATCAGCGGGAGACCCGGCGCAGCGCCCGCAGCGGTGCCATCGGACTGGCCGGCGCGGCGGTCAGCGGGCTGTTCGGCTTCGTCCTCGCGGTGGTCATCACCCGCGGCTACGGGCCAACCGGTGCGGGCGCGTTCTTCGCCGCCGTCGGACTGCTCACCGTGGCCACGGCGGTCTGCACCCTGGGGGCCGAGACAGGACTGCTCTGGGCGTTGCCCCGGCGCCGTACCGGCGCCAGCGGGGACGCCGCCCGGATGCTGCCGGTGGCGTTGCTGCCGCCGCTGGTGTTCGCCATCGTGGCGGCCGTCGTCGGGCTGCTGGTCGCCCCGCAGCTCGCGGACGGCCTGTTCGACCGGGCGAGCACGGAGACCGTACGCCTGGTTCAGCTCTGCGCGGTCGGGTTGCCGGTGCTGGTCGCCACCGGTCTGATGCTCGCGGCCGTCCGCGGGGTCCGACCGATCGGCGGCTACGTGGCGGTGCAGTTCTTCCTGCTGCCGATCGGCCGGCCGGTGCTGGTCGGCCTCGCCGCGCTGGCCAGCGGCGCGGTGCTGCTCGGGTTGGCCGGCTGGCTGGTGCCGGCGCTGGCCGCTCTGCTGGTCTGCGCCGGTCTGGTCGCCGGCCCGCTCGGTCTGGGGCGCGGCGCCCGACTGCGGGCCGGGTCGGCGGACTGGCGTGGCTTCTGGCGGTTCGCGCTGCCGAGGGCCGGCTCGGCCGCGATCGACGCGGGCAGCATGTGGATCGGGGTGCTGCTGGCTGTCGCGCTGGCCGGGCAGGCCGAGGCGGGCATCTTCGGCGCGGTCGGTCGGTACATCCTGGCCGGGCAGCTCGCCCTGCAGGGGCTGCGGGTCGCGGTCGCGCCGCAGTTGTCCCGGCTGCTCGGCGCGGACCGGCCGGCCGAGGCGGCAGCGGTGCACCGGCAGACCACCAGCTGGGCGATCGTGCTCTCCTGGCCGGTCTATCTGCTGCTGGCGGTCTTCGCACCGGGCTTCCTGAGCATCTTCGGACCGGAGTTCGCCGCCGGTGCCACGGCGATGACGGTGCTGGCCGTCGCGATGCTGGTGAACATCGCGGTCGGCAACGTGCAGACGTTGCTGCTGATGAGCGGCCACAGCGGCCTGCACCTGGTGGCCACGCTGGTGAATCTGACGGCGACGGTGTCGTTGGCGTTCTGGCTGGTGCCCCGGCACGGGGTGCTCGGCATGGCGGTGGCCTGGGCCACCGGGATCGTGCTGGAGAACCTGATCGCGGCGACCGCCGCCCGGCTGGTGGTCGGGCAACCACTGGTGGACCGTCCGGTGTCGGTGGCGGCGGCGGCGACGTTGGCCGGCGTCGGGGCGGTCAGCGTGGTCGCGGTCGCTGCGGCCGGCCGGGACGTAACCGGCCTCGGTACCGCGTTGGCTCTGGTCGGCGCGGTCGTGATCGTAATGTCGGCGCTGCCGGGTGTGCGGCGCCGGGTGTGGCGCAGCGTCAGACAGAGAGGTGGGTGAGAAGGCCATGGCGTCCATCAGGGACCGCATCAAGCAGGCGGTACCGACGCAGGTGACCGACCGGGTACGCGAGTCGATGGTGCACTACGGAGTACGTACCAGTCACCGTCGTCCGCTGCCGGACTTCCTGATCATCGGCACCAAGCGTGGCGGCACCACCTCGCTGTGGAACTACCTGATCCAGCATCCGCTGGTGCCGCGGCTCTTCCCGGCCTGGAACACCAAGGCCACCCACTACTTCGAGGAGCACTGGTCGCGGGGGGAGGCGTGGTACCGGTCGCACTTTCCCACCGAGCGTCAGCGCGCCGCGCTGACCGCCCGGTACGGCGGCCCGGTCCGCGCCGGCGAGGCCGCTCCGCTGTACATGTTCCACCCGACGGCCGCCGAGCGGGTCCAGCAACTGCTGCCCCAGGTACGGCTGATCGTGCTGCTGCGCGATCCGGTCGAGCGGGCGTACTCGCACTGGAAGGAGCGGCGGACCGAGGGCAAGGAGCCGCTGGACTTCCCGCAGGCGTTGGCGAGCGAGCCGGAGCGGACCGCCGGTGAGCGCGACCGGCTGATCGCCGATCCGAACTGTTTCTCCGAGCCGTACGACTGGTACACCTACCGGGCGCGTGGGCGCTACCTGGAGCATCTCGAGCCCTGGCTGGACCGGTTCGACCGCGCCCAGTTCCTCTTCCTGACCAGCGAGGAGTTCTACCGCGACACCCGGTCGGCCTATCTGCGTACGCTCGATTTCCTCGGCCTGCCCGGGCATGAGCTGCCGACGTTCAAGGTGTACAACGACCGCCGGTCGGCGCCGATGGACGACGCGCTGCGTGCCGAGCTGACCGCCTACTACCAGCCGCACAACGAGGCGCTGGCCCAGCGGCTGGGGCTGCGGCTGGACTGGGCCGGGTCGCCGCGATGACCGGCACCGACCCACGTCGCCGCGACGACGGTCTCGGCTGGGTGACCCGGGCGGTCTTCCCGGACGAACGGGTCCGGCTGACGCTGCTGCCGGCCGGGGCGTCGCAGCCGGCGCTGGATCCGGCCGACCGGCTGCTGGCCCGGTACGCGGTGGTGCCGTCACCGGCCCGGGCCCGGTTCCTGTTGCCGTTGGGGCCGCGTCGGGTGACCGCCGCCTCGGTCTGGGCGTACAACGCGCTGCGCCCGCTGCGGGTGCGGCTGCCCCGGGCGTTGCTCGGTCTGGCGGCCCGGACCGGGGTGCTGCAGGTGACCCGGCCGGCGGTGCTGACCGTGTCGGCCGGACCGGAGCCGGCCGGGCAGTTGACGCTGGTCGACCATCTGGCGGCGCACTCCGGCGGGGCGCGCTGGTACGCGGCGATCGGGGTCCGTCCGCCGGACCCGAACCACAAGCCGACGGTGCAGCTGTTCGACGCGGCTGGCCGGCCACGCGGCTACGCCAAGATCGGTTGGAACGACGCCACCCGGGAGCTGGTCCGTGCCGAGGCCGCCGCGCTGGCGGCGGTGGCGCCGGTCGCTGGGGTGGGCGACCATCCGGTGGTGCCGAGGTTGCTGGCCGCCGGCGAGTGGTCCGGTCAGGCGGTCACCGTCGTCGAGCCGCTGCCCGCCGACGTGCGGGGGGTCGGGGTGGGCGAGCCGCCGCAGGTCGCGGCGGTGCTGGCGGTCGCCCGGCGGGGTGGTGCGCCGGCCGCGCCGCAGCCGCTGGCCGGCTCGGCATTCCTGGACCGGCTGCGGCGGTCGGCCGCTGCGGCCGCGAGTGACCCCGACGGTACGGCGGCGGCCGGCGGGCCTGCCGCCGGCGCCGCCGACCCGCTGGCCGGACGCCGGCTGGCAGCGGCGGTGGAACGGCTGGCCGAGCGGTTCGAGCAGGTGCGGGTCGAGTTCGGTCACTGGCACGGCGACTGGGTGCCGTGGAATCTCGGCCGGTACGCCGGCCGGCTGGTCGCCTGGGACTGGGAGCACAGTGGCCCCGAGGTACCGGTCGGCTTTGACCTGGCGCACGATGCCTTCCAGCGCAAGCTGGTGCTCGACGGGGCTCCGGCGGCGAGCGCGGCGGCTGCTGTGGACGCCCAACTGCACCGGCTGGCCCCAGCGTTGGGTGTGGACGCCGAGCGGCGGCGGCTGATCGTCCAGAGTTACCTGATTGAGATGTGGCTACGGACCTGGCGGCTGGCGGCTGGCGGCGCCGGTTGGAATCCGGCGCTGCACCCGGCGCTGCTGGACGTGATCGAGCAGCGGGGTGCCGACTGACAGTCGCCGTGGATCGTCTCATATATTGAGACACCCTTGTCGTATGCCCGACGTCAGGATTGTTGATCATGTGATTGCCAGCTTGTCGGCGGTGGCGCTGGGGTCTGCTTACCTACTAATCCTATCGAACGGATAGAAAATCTCTCACATTCTTGGGCACGGATAGTAACTGTTTGTTGGAATGCTCAGTTGTTGGACGGTTTCGGTGTGTAGTTGCGAACTGTGGTGATCGGGGATGTTGTCGCAGGTCAAGTGGATCGACGGGAAGGTGTCAAGCGACCTCCGCCAATTTTCTTTCCGGCCGTGGTCGCATATATTGTTAATCCAAACAGCGGTTGGCCGGCTAGTGAACTCTGGGGGCGTCTGTGGCCAACAACGTGCCTGACGTTGACAGTGCACCCACGCTCCTGCTCGTCGGCTCGAGCGGTGGTCACCTCGCGCAGTTGCTTGCGCTCGAGCCGTGGTACGTCAACCGAACCCGGTGCTGGGTGACCTTCGACACGCCGGACGCCACGTCGCTGTTGCGTGGCGAGGATGTCATGTGGGCGCACCATCCGACGACCCGGAACCTGCGGAACCTGGTCCGCAATGCCCGGCTCGCCGCGCGGATCTTCCGGCGGCGGCGGGTCGCCGCCGTGATCACCACCGGTGCCGGAGTGGCCTTTCCCTTCGTGTTTCTTGCCTGGTTGCGCGGGGTGCCCGCGATCTACATCGAGGTCTATGACCGCATCGACACGGCGACGCTCACCGCGCGGCTGTGTCGCCCTTTCCTGTCGGCGATGCTCGTGCAGTGGGAGGAGCAGCGGCGCCAGTACCCGGAGGCGACCGTCGTCGGCAACCTGCTATAACTGTGCGCATTTATGAACGACGATGACATGTCAACGTAACAAGAGTAGAAGTGGCCAGGTCAAGGAGTTGATCGTGGTGGAATCCGCGTTGTCGAACACCGGGCCGACCAGCGTCGCCGCACGAATCCCCCGGCAGCGCGGTGGGCCGCGTACCGGCACCATCCTGGTCGCTGTCGGAACCGACCGGCACCGGTTCGACCGGCTGATCGGCTGGCTGGAGGACTGGCACGCCGCTGCCGCCGACCGGGCCGAGCTGATCGTGCAGTACGGGCACAGCCGGGCACCGGAGCTGGCCGGGGCAATCGACTTTCTCGACCACGACGCGCTGCAACAGGCCATGCAGCGGGCCACCCTGGTGGTGTGCCACGGCGGCCCGGCGACCATCCTCGAAGCCCGTCGGCACCGGCATCTGCCGATCGTCGTACCCCGGGATCCCACTCTGGACGAGCACGTCGACGACCATCAGATGCTGTTCGCCCGCCGGCTGGCCGACGCCGGGCTGATCCGGCTCTGCCAGTCGCGTACGGCGCTGTTCGAGGCGCTGGAGGCCGGGCTGCGCGCCCCGGCGAGCTTCGGCGTCACCGCCGACGCCGGCACCGACTCGGCACGACTCGCGGCCGTCGCCCGGGTCGGCGAGATCATCGAAGGGCTGATCTCGTCGGCGAACCCGCGCCGCGTGCTCAGCCGGCGGTCGCGTTGACCGCCGGCCGGGCCCCGACGATCAGCGTCGTGGTCCCCACCCGGGACCGGCCCGAGCTGCTGCGCGAGGCGATCGCCGCGATCCGCGAGCAGGACTATCCGGCACCTGTCGACGTGGTCGTGGTCTACGATCAGTCCACCCCGGACACCACGTTGGCCAGTGACGACCCGCACCGGCCGGTCCGGGTGATCAGCAACGGCCGGACCGCCGGCCTGGCCGGTGCCCGCAACAGCGGCATCCTGGCCGCGACCGGCGAGCTGGTCGCGTTCTGTGACGACGACGACCGGTGGCTCCCCGGAAAGCTCGCCGCTCAGGTCGACGAGCTGCTCGCCCACCCGGACGCCGAGTTCGTCAGCTGCGGCATCCAGGTCAGCTACGACGGCACCGTCAACGACCGGGTGCTCGACCTCGACAGCGTGTCGCTCGCCGCGCTGCTGCGGGACCGGATGACCGAGCTGCACCCGTCGACCTTCCTGATCCGCCGCGCGGCGCTGGTGGATGGTTTCGGGCTGGTCGACGAGGAGATTCCGGGCAGCTACGCGGAGGACTACGAGTTCCTGCTCCGGGCCGCCCGCAGCGCCCCGTTGCGCAACCTGCGCACGCCGTACGTGCTGGTCCGCTGGCACAAGCGGTCCTACTTCGCGCAGCGCTGGGACACCATCGCCACCGCCCTGCAGTGGCTGCTGGACCGCTACCCGGAGTTCGCCACCGAGCCGGCCGGCGAAGCCCGGGTCGCCGGGCAGATCGCCTTCGCCGAGGCCGCCGCCGGGCACCGTCGCGGGGCGATCCGCTGGGCCCGGCACACCCTGGCCCGCAACCCGCGCGAGCCGCGCGCCTACCTCGCCCTCGCCGTCGCCAGCCGGGCGGTACGGCCGGACCTGGTGCTCCGTACCCTGCACAAGCGCGGCCGGGGAATCTGACACCGGTACGTGCCGCCCTGCTCGCCGGTGTCCACTAGGTCGCCTTTGGAGGTTGATTGGTGGGGTTCGCCGCTGCCGTTGGTGCTTGATTCAGTTCGTACTCAGATTCTTCCCATATTACGCTCTGGCGTCTTTTGGTGACGCTGTGGTCGCCGTAGGGTGCTGGCTACCTGTGTTGATCTTCGGGGTGGCTATGTCGGATCGTCGGGCTGGTCGGGTGTGGTTGTCGGGTGTGCCGTGCCGGGTCGCTGGGGTGACGGTGGTGGTGGCGTCTGCGTTGGTGGCTCCGCAGGAGGTGGCTGCGCCGGTGGGGACGGCGGTGGAGCCGGAGGTAGCCCAGCGGTCGGTGCCGGTGGCGGAGCATGTGCCGGCTGGGGTGGACGGCGAGGCGTCGCTGGCGGATTTGCCTGCGATTGGCAGACTAGAACCTCTGCGATTGGCAGACTATGGGTCCTGCGTTTAGTAGAGTGCCTCTGTGGTCGAGTATCGGCGCCGCGTCCTGGACGGCACGCTGGATGAGCTTCAGCCGCATCTTCGTGCCTTGTCGATCCACGGGCCGAAGGGGGTTGGGAAGACAGCGACGGCGATGCAACGAGCCGCGTCGGTCATCGATCTCAGTCTGGCCGCCCAGCGCGAGATCGTCACGGCTGACCCGTCGATCCTGACCCGGCTGCCGGGGCCGGTGCTGGTGGACGAGTGGCAGCGCCTGCCCGAGGTGTGGGACTACGTGCGGCGTGCCGTCGATGCCGGCTCCCCGCCCGGTCACTTCATTGTCGCTGGAAGCTCGGCACCGCGGGGCGCAGTCGTCCACTCCGGTGCCGGGCGGATGGTGCCGATGCGGATGCGGCCGCTGAGTCTGGCCGAGCGGGCCATCGAAACGCCGACCGTGAGCCTGGCGGCGCTGCTGGCGGGCGACCGCGTCGTCGGCGGTGCCACCAAGCTCCGGTTGACGGACTATGTCGAGGAGATCGTGGCGTCGGGCTTTCCTGCCATCCGTGGATTGCCGCCTCGGGTGCGTCGAAGGGAGTTGGACGCGTACCTGGACAACGTCGTCCAGCGGGAGTTCCCCGAGCAGGGCTATCCGGTTCGCCGGCCGGCCGTGCTGCGTGCGTGGCTGGCCGCGTACGCGGCCGCGACATCAACCACGACGGCGTACTCGAAGATTCTCGACGCGGCAACCGCCGGGCTGGCGAACAAACCGGCCAAGGAGACCACCCTCGCCTACCGCGACGCCCTGACATCACTGTGGCTACTCGATGCGATACCGCCGTGGATTCCCAGCCACAACCACCTGGACCGGCTCGGCCAAGCGGCCAAACACCACCTTGCCGACCCAGCGTTGGCTGCCCGGCTGCTCGGGCTCGACGGCGCCGCGCTGTTGCGCGCCGAGCAGGGCAGCACGGACCGGCCAGAAGGCACGATCCTCGGCGCGCTCTTCGAGCACCTCGCCGCGCTGAGCATTCACACCTACGCAGAGGCCGCGGAGGCCCGAGTTGGTCATCTGCGCACCCGCAACGGCGATCACGAGGTGGACCTGATCGTCCAACACGCGGACGGCCGAGTGCTGGGTGTCGAAGTCAAGCTGGCCGATCGCGTCGAGGACGCCGACACAAAGCACCTGCGATGGCTCCGCGACCGCATCGGCAAGGAGCTGATCGATGGGGTTGTCGTGTACGCGGGCGAACACGCCTTTCGGCGCCGCGACGACATCGCGGTCGTACCGCTGGCCCTACTCGGCCCGTGACCCTGAACGAGGCACCATCCGGCGCGGGTCGGCGGCAGCGACGTCATGCGCGAGCAGCTCACCCACCTTGTGTCCAGCAGACAGGCGAACGTCACCGTCTGGTCAGTGCAGGGGGCCGATCTCGGATTCGATCGCGGTGCGCAGCTCCCGGCCGGCGACCACGTCTCGGACGGCTTCCAGCACCGGGGCCAGGAAGATGTCCGGCCCCGGCTGACCGGCCAATGCGCCGACCAGCTTCACCGCCGCCTGGCCGGCCGGCGACGGCCGTAACGGGGCGCGCAGCTGCAGGCCGCGTACCGCCGCCAGCAGCTCCACCGCGAGCAGGCTGGTCAGGTTGTCCAGCACGGTACGAAGCTTGCGGGTCGCCGCCCAGCCCATCGACACGTGGTCCTCCTGCATGCCGGAGGTCGGCACCGAGTCCACCGAGGCCGGTGCGGCCAGCCGGCGGTTCTCCGCGACGACGCCGGCGGCGGTGTACTGGGCGATCATCAGCCCGGAGTTGACCCCGGCGTCCGGGGACAGGAACGCCGGCAGGCCCCGGGACCGGTTCACGTCCAGCAGCCGGTCCACCCGGCGTTCGCTGATCGACCCGACCTCGGCGGCCGCGATGGCCAGGAAGTCGGCGGCGAAGCCGAGCGGCGCGCCATGGAAGTTGCCGGTCGACTCGACCCGCCCGTCCGGCAGCACCACCGGATTGTCCACCACCGACCGCAGCTCCCGGCCGGCGACCGTGCCGGCGAACGCCAGCGTGTCCCGGGCCGCCCCGGCCACCTGCGGCGCGCAGCGCATCGAGTACGCGTCCTGCACCGCGTGCAGCAGATCGTCGCGGTGCGAGTCCATCACCGCCGAGTCCTGCAGCAGCCGGTGGATGTTGCCGGCCGACACGCCCTGACCGGGATGCGGCCGGATGGTGTGCAGGTCGGCCTGGAACGGCCGGTCCGAGCCGAGCATCGCCTCGATCGCCAGCGCGGCGGTGACGTCGGCCATGGTGAACAGGTGCCCGGCGTCCTCGACCGCCAGCAGCAGCATGCCGAGCATCCCGTCGGTGCCGTTGATCAGGGCCAGCCCTTCCTTGGCGGCCAGCTCCACCGGGGCCAGCCCGGCCCGACGCAACGCCACCGCGCCGTCGACCCGGTCCCCGGTGTCCGGGTCCCGCACCCAGCCCTCACCCATCAGCACCAGCGCGCAGTGCGCCAACGGTGCCAGGTCACCGGAAGCGCCGAGCGACCCGTGCTCCGGAACCCACGGGGTGATCCGATGGTTGAGCAGGTCCAGCAGCGCCTGCGCGAGCAGCGGACGTACCCCGGAACGGCCCAGCGCCAGCGACCGCACCCGCAGCACCAGCATGGCCCGGACCACCTCGTCGGGCATCGGCGCGCCGATCCCGGCCGCGTGCGAACGGATCAGCGCGTGCTGCAGCTCCGAACGCCGGTCCGGCGCGACGAAACTGCTGGCCAGCGCGCCGAACCCGGTGGAGACGCCGTACACCGGGCGGCCGTCGCGTTCGATCGACTCGACGATGTCGCGGCTGCGGGTCATCGCCGCGACCGCACCGGGGCTCAACTCGACCCGTGCCCCGTCCCGGGCCACCGCCCGCACCTGTGCGGCGGTCATCCCGTCCGGTTCAATCGTCACAGTGGACATGTCGGAACTCCGTCGTGCAGGACCTGATGGATCAGCGGCACACCCGGCCGGTAGGCCAGGTGCAGATGCGACGGTGCGTCGAGCAGCAGCAGGTCGGCGCGGGCACCCGGGCGCAGCACGCCGACGTCGGCGCGGCGCAGCGCCTGGGCACCGCCGGCGGTCGCCGCCCAGACCGCCTCCGCCGGGGTCATCCCCATCTCCCGGACCGCCAGCGCCACGCAGAACGGCATCGACGTGGTGTACGACGAACCCGGGTTGCAGTCGGTGGCCAACGCCACCGTCGCTCCCGCGTCGAGCAGCCGGCGGGCATCCGGGTACGCCGCCCGGGTGGAGAACTCCGCGCCCGGCAGCAGCGTCGCCACCGTCGCCGATCCGGCCAGCGCGGCGACGTCCGCATCGGACAGATGGCTGCAGTGGTCGGCGCTGGCCGCCCCCAGCTCCACCGCCACCGCAACGCCAGAGCCGGGACCCAACTGGTTGGCGTGCACCCGTAACCCCAGGCCGGCTGCGGCCCCGGCGGCCAGCACCGCGCGGGCCTGGTCGGCGTCGAACGCGCCGCGTTCACAGAACACATCCACCCAGCGGGCGTACGGGGCCGCGGCGGCCAGCATGTCACCGGTGACCAGGTCGACGTAGTCGTCGGGGCGGTCCGCGTACTCGGCCGGCACCAGGTGGGCGCCGAGGAACGTCGTCTCGTCGGTGAACTCCGCCGCCACCCGCAACGACCGGGCCTCATCGGTGACGCTGAGCCCGTACCCGCTCTTGATCTCGATCGTGGTGCTGCCCTGCCGCAGCGCCTCACGGCGTAGTCGCCCGACGGTGCCGCGCAGCTCGTCGTCGCCGGCGGCGCGGGTCGCCGCCACCGTGGTCCGGATGCCGCCGCCGTCGTAGCGGACCCCGGCCATCCGGGCGGCGAACTCGCCCGCCCGGTCACCGGCGAAGACCAGATGCGCGTGGCTGTCCACGAAGCCCGGCAGCCCGGTCCGGCCGCCCGCGTCGATCCGCCCGTCGGCGGCCGGCGCGTGCGCCCCGCGCCCCACCCAGGCGATCCGGTCGCCGTCGACCAGCACCGCCGCGTCGGTCAGCAACCCCAGCGGGCCGCCGTCGTGGGTCGGATCGTTGGTGACCAGCTCCCCGATGCCGGTCACCAGCAGCGTGCCGCTCACCGGCAGCGTGCCGCTCACCGCCGTCACCGGGTCACCACCCGGATCGCGGCGGCCAGTTCGGTCGGTACGTCGAGGTGCAGATGCCGGCCGTCGGTGACGACCGGCCGGCCGTCCACCACCACGTCGGTGACGTCGGCGGCGGTCGCCGCGAAGACCAGGCCGGCCGGGTCGACCCCGGCGGTACGTACGCCGTCCAGCGCCACGGTGACCAGGTCGGCGCGGGCACCGACCGCGATCTGCCCGGCATCGGCCCAGCCCAGCGCGGCGTGCCCGGCTCCGGCGGCCATCGAGATCAGCTCTCCGGGGGAGAAGTTTCCCCGCCGGCCGGTGCGCAGCCGCTCGTGTGTCTCCACCGCCCGCGCCTCCTCGAACAGGTCGATCACGGCGTGGCTGTCACTGCCCACGCTGAGCGCGACCCCGGCGGCCGACAGTGGACCCGCCGGGCCGATGCCGTCAGCCAGATCCCGCTCGGTGGTCGGGCAGAGACAGACCCCGGTGTCCGACCCGCCGAGCAACGCCACGTCGGTATCGGTCAGGTGGGTGGCGTGCACGGCGGTCGTCCTCGGGCCGAGCACCCCGGCGTCGGCCAGCAGCGCAGTCGGGGTCCGGCCGTACCGGGCCAGACAGGCCGCGTTCTCGGCCGGCTGCTCCGACAGGTGTACGTGCAGCGGAACGCCCCGCTGCGCCGCGGCCCCGGCGACGACCGGCAGCTCGGCGGCCGGTACCGCCCGTACCGAGTGGACCGCCGCGCCCACCCGGACGTGGTCACCGGCCGGTGACCACGCCTGCGCCCGCTGCGCCCAGGCTCCCGCATCGGTGTCGCCGAACCGGCGCTGCACCCCGGTCAGCGGTGCCCCGTCCACCCCGGCGGTCAGGTAGCAGGTGTCCAGCAGGGTGAGTCGCAGCCCGGCGTCGGCGGCGGCGTGCGCGAGCGCGTCGGACATCACGTTCGGCTCGGCGTACCGCCGGCCCTGTGGATCGTGGTGCAGGTAGTGGAACTCGCCGACGCAGGTCACCCCGGCGAGCGCCGCCTCGGCGTACACCGCGCGGGCCAGCGCCAGGTAGCTGTCCGGGTCGAGGCGCCCGGCGACCGCGTACATCCGGTCCCGCCAGGTCCAGAAGCTGCCCCGGCCGTCGTGGGTCCGCCCGCGCAGCGCCCGGTGGAAGGCGTGCGAGTGGGTGTCGGCCAGGCCGGGCAGGGTCACCCCGGCGAGCCTCGGTACGCCCGGCGGTGCCGCCACTCCGGCGGTGACCGCGGTGAACCGGCCCGCCTCGGCCTCGATCAGTACCCCGGCTGCCGGGGCCGGCCCGCCCAGCCAGGCGTGTTCGGCGTACCACCTCATCCGCGCCGCCTCATTCGCCGGCCAGGTCGGCCAGCGCGGCGGCGAGGGCCCGCACCCCGGCGGCGCAGTCGTCGTCGGTGGCGTGCTCGTTCGGGGCGTGCGACACCCCGGTCGGGTTCCGTACGAAGATCATCGCCGTCGGCACGTGTCCGGCCAGGACGCCGGCGTCGTGCCCGGCGGCGGTCGGCAGCACCGGCACGGCGGCGGTCGGCAGCACCGGCACCGCGCCGGTCGGCCGCGCACCCACCGCCGTGGCGATCCGGTCGGTCAGGTCCGGGTCGAAGGCGACCGGCGGGCTGTCCGACTCGCGGACCACCGCCACCGACGTACCGTCCGCCCGCGCCCGGGCCGCCGCGTCGGCCCCGATCGCCTCGACCAGCGTGGCCAGCGCGGTGTCGTCGGCGGCCCGCGCGTCCAGCCAGGCGTGCACCTGGGCCGGGATCGCGTTGGTGGCGTTGGGCCGCACCGAGATCCGGCCGATGGTGGCATGCGCGCCCAGCCGGCGGGCCTGTGCCTCGGTGGCGAGTACGGTGTGCGCGCAGGTCAGCATCGGGTTCCGGCGGTCGACCATCCGGGTGGTCCCGGCGTGGTCGCCGGCCCCGGTGAACTCCAGCCGCCACCGCCCGTGCGGCCAGATCATGCTGGCCACCCCGACCGGGGCACCGAGGTCGACCAACGCCCGGCCCTGCTCGACGTGCAACTCGACGAAGACCCCGATCCTGGCCAATCGGTCCGGGTCGGGCCCGGCCGCCGCCGGGTCGGCGCCGCCCGCCCGCATCGCCTCGGCCACCGTCACCCCGTCGGAGTCGGTCAGCGCCAGCGCGTGCGCCGCCGACACGCCGCCGGTGAGCAGCCGCGACCCGAGGCAGGCCAGGCCGAACCGGGCCCCCTCCTCCTCGACGAACACGGCGACGGTCACCGGCCGCGCCGGCACGAACCCCCGCTCCCGCAGCTCGTCGACGGCGAGCAGCGCCGACACGATGCCGAGCGGTCCGTCGTAGCCGCCGCCGTGCGGCACCGAGTCGAAGTGACTACCGGTGACCACCGCCGGGGCGGCCGGATCCACGCCGGATGGTACCCAGTCGGCCCACAGGTTGCCGTTGCCGTCGGCCCGCACCGCAAGCCCGCGCCGGACCGCCTCGGCGGTGAACCACTCCCGGCAGGTCAACTCCGCCGTTGACCAGGCGTAGCGCAGGTAGCCGCCGGTGGCCGGATCACGCCCGACGCCGGCCAGCTCCGCCCACATCGCCCGGAACCGCTCGGCCAGCGGGTCAGCGGTGGTCATCGGAGCCGGGCCGGTCATCCGTGGCCCATCGGCACCGGCAGGTCATGCGCGGCGGCGACCTGACCGGCCAGCTGGTATCCGGCGTCGACGTGGCGCAGCACCCCGGTCGCCGGGTCGTTGCGCAGCACCCGCTCGATCTTCTGCCCGGCCAGCGCCGACCCGTCGGCGACGCAGACCTGACCGGCGTGGATCGACCGGCCGATGCCGACCCCGCCGCCGTGGTGGATGCTCACCCAGGACGCGCCGCTGGCCGTGTTGACCAGGGCGTTGAGCAGCGGCCAGTCGGCGATCGCGTCGGAGCCGTCGGCCATCGCCTCGGTCTCCCGGTACGGCGACGCCACCGACCCGCAGTCCAGATGGTCCCGACCGATCACCACCGGAGCGGCCAGCTCCCCGGCGGCGACCATCTCGTTGAACCGCACCCCGGCGAGTTCCCGTTCGCCGTACCCGAGCCAGCAGATCCGGGCCGGCAGCCCCTGGAACGCGACCCGTTCGCCGGCCAGCCGGATCCAGCGGGCCAGCGCCTCGTTGTCGCCGAACAGGTCGAGGATCGCCCGGTCGGTGGCGGCGATGTCGGCCGGGTCGCCGGACAGCGCCGCCCACCGGAACGGGCCCTTGCCGGCGCAGAACAACGGCCGGATGTACGCCGGCACGAAACCGGGGAAGTCGAACGCCCGGTCGTAGCCACCGAGCCGGGCCTCGTCGCGGATCGAGTTGCCGTAGTCGAACACCTCCGCGCCGGCGTCGGCGAAGCCGACCATCGCGGCGACGTGCCGGGCCATCGACTCCCGGGCCCGCTGCGTGTACTCCTGCGGTGCCCGGCCGGCGTACGCCGCCGCGTCGGCCAGATCGACCCCTTCCGGCAGGTAGCTCAGCGGGTCGTGCGCGCTGGTCTGGTCGGTGACGATGTCGATCTCGACGCCGTCGGCGAGCAGCTGCGGCAAGACGGTCGCCGCGTTGCCGACCACGCCGACCGACAGCGCCCGCCGGTCCCGCCGGGCCGCCTGCGTCGCCGCGACCGCCTCGGCCAGCGAGGCGGCGACGGTGTCCAGGTAGCCGGTGGCGACCCGGCGGGCGAGTCGCTGCGGGTCGACGTCGACGATCAGGCACACCCCACCGTTCATGGTGACCGCGAGCGGCTGCGCACCGCCCATCCCGCCGCAGCCGGCGGTCAGGGTCAGCGTGCCGGCCAGCGATGCGGTGCCGACCCGGTCGATCCAGGCCGGCGGCGCGGTCGGGTCGGTGACCTCGGCGGGAGCGCCGCCGGCCGCCAGTTTGGCGGCGACCGCCGCGAACGTCTCGTAGGTGCCCTGCAGGATGCCCTGGGTGCCGATGTAGATCCACGAGCCGGCGGTCATCTGCCCGTACATGGCCAGGCCGAGCTGTTCCAGCCGGCGGAACTCCGGCCAGGTCGCCCAGTCGCCGACCAGGTTCGAGTTGGCCAGCAGCACCCGGGGCGCCCACTCGTGGGTGCGCAGCACGCCGACCGGCCGGCCCGACTGGACCAGCATCGTCTCGTCGTCGGCCAGCTCGGTCAGCGTCGCCACCAGCGCGTGGTAGGACGGCCAGTCCCGGGCCGCCCGGCCGGTGCCGCCGTACACCACCAGGTCGTCAGGTCGTTCGGCGACGTCCGGGTCGAGGTTGTTCATCAGCATCCGCAGCGCGGCCTCCTGCGGCCACCCCTTGGCGGTACGGGTGGCACCGCGCGCCGCGCGGATCAGCTCAGCCATGTCGCGGTCCCTTCAGCCGATGAAGACGTTGCGCTGGGCGGCGGAGCGCTCGAACTGCTCCAGCCGCCGCTGTGCCTCACCCGGTGCCGCGTCGCAGATCGCCTGCAACAGCACCATCGCCAACGCCATCGGCGCGGCGTGCAGGTCGAACACCAGCTGGTCGCCGACCGGGGCGGGCAGCACCAGGTCGGCGTGTTCGGCGGCCGGGCTCAGCAGGGAGTCGGTGATCAGCACCACGGCCAGGCCGACGGCGCGCGCCTCGACCAGCGCGTCGACGGCCTCCCGGGGGTAGCGGGGCAGCACGATGGCCAGCAACGCGGTCGCGCCGGCCTCCCGGGTCTGCTCCAGGCGCTCCGGAAGCAGGCTGCCGCCGCTGTCGAGCACCCGTACGTCGGGGCGGACCTTGGCGGCGAAGAACCCGAAGTAGGTGGCCAGTGGCGCGGCGGCCCGCAGCCCCAGTACCGGTAGCGGGGTGCTGCCGGCCAGCAGGGTGCCGGCGGCGGTGAGCCGGTCCCGATCACCCAGCTGGTCGGCGAGCGTGCTCAGATGCCGGGCCTCGGCGCGTACCGCGCGCTGCATCTCGTTGTCGGCGGCGTAGGCCCGCCGCCCGCCGCGCCGAGACTCGCCGCGCGGTGCGGGCAGGCCGGCCGGGCCGCCGGACTGGCCGGTGCCAGCCGGATTGACGGCGAACTCCCGTAGCCGGCGGCGCAGCGCCGGGTAGCCGTCGTAGCCGAGCGCCATCGCGAACCGGGTGACCGACGGCTGGCTGACCCGGGCCAGCTCGGCGACCTCGGCGGCGGACAGGAACGCGGCGGAGCCGGCGTGCTGCACCAGGCTGTGTGCGATCCGTCGTTGGGTGGGGGTGAGGCGGACACCGGTGAACAGGTCGAGCACCCGTTCGGCCGAAGCGGCCGGGACGACCTCGCTGTCATTCACCATGACACTGTATGCAATATTTCATTCAGCCGGCAACGGTGGCCGCGACGGCACCGGCGGCCGCTGTGGTAGAACCAGCGCGTGGAACGCCTACCGTCGCATCGCAACCCGGTCCTCACCCGGCCGCCGTCGTGACCGGCGTACGAGTCGCCGCCCTCCACACGTACCCGGTCAAGGGGTGTCGCCGTCTCGACCACGACGATGCCCAGGTCGAGCCCTGGGGCCTGGCCGGGGACCGACGCTGGATGATCATCGACCCGGACGGAGTCGGCATCACCCAGCGGGAGGCTCCGGCCCTGGTCCACATCCGCCCCCAGCCCGTCGCCGGTGGACTCACCCTGCACACCGCCGGCCGGCCGACCCCGGTCGTCCCCCCACCGGTCGCGCCCACACTGGATGTTCGCGCACCGGTCGCCGGCCCGCCGGTGCAGGTCCGCGTCTTCCGGGCCAAGGCCCCGGTGCCGGCCCGGCTCGCCGAGGCCGCCGCACACGCCTGGATCAGTGCGGTCATCGGCCGACCGGCCCGACTGGCCTGGCTGGCCGACCCGACGGTACGGGCGGTCAACCCCGACCACAGCCGTCCCGGTGACACGGTCAGCTTCGCCGACGGCTACCCGGTGCTGCTGACCAACGCGGCCTCCCTCGACGCGGTCAACGACTGGCTCGTCGAGTCGGGCGACCCGGCCGCGCCGTTGCCGATGCACAGGTTCCGCCCCAACGTGGTGATCAGTGGAGCGCCGGCCTGGGCCGAGGACGGGTGGCTGGGGCGTCGGATCCGGATCGGCGACGTCACCTTCCGGGTGGCCAAGTCCTGCACCCGCTGTGTCGTCACCACGACCGACCAGGACACCGGCGAACGCGGCCAACAGCCGCTGCGGATCCTCGCCCGACATCACCGTGGGCCGAAGGGTGTCCTGTTCGGGATGAACATCATTCCGGACGGCACCGGACGAGTCACCGTCGGCGACAACGTGGTGGTTGCGGCCGGTCCCGACTCTTAGGTCTCACTTAGGACCGTTGCCCGGGTACGTCGCAGTACGGCAGCATCACCGGACGTGACCGACGACGGACCCGCCTCCCGTGCCCGCCGGCCTCGGGCCGGCCGGTCGATCTGGGCCGGCCGGACCCGCTGGCTGGCCGGCGGTGCGGCCGCGGCCGGGGCCGGCCTGCTCGGCCTGCTGCTGGCTGCCCAGGTCGGTGCCAGCCCGGCCTGCGCGGCACCACCCGTCGGCGGCGGCATTCAGCAGGGCAAGGCCACCTTCTACGACGCGCAGGGGCAGGGTGGCAACTGTTCGTTCGACAGTGCGCCGGCCGACCGGATGTACGTCGCGCTCGGCCCGGACGAGTACGCCGATGCCGCCGCGTGCGGCGGGCACCTCGACGTCACCGGTCCCCGCGGCACCGTCCGCGTCGTCGTCATGGACCAGTGCCCGGAGTGCGCTGCCGGCCACCTCGACCTGTCCCGGGAGGCGTTCGCCCGGATCGCCGATCCGGTGCGGGGCATCGTCGACGTCAGCTACCGGGCGGTGGTCGACCCGCCGACCGGGCCGCTCGCGGTGCGGGTCAAACAGGGCGCGTCGCAGTGGTGGTTCGCGGTGCGGGTCACCGACCACGGCAACCCGCTCGCGACCGTCGAGGTTCGAACCGGATCGGAGTGGCGCGGACTTGTCCGGCACGACTACAACTACTGGCTCGCCGACGACGGGCTCGGCCCCGGCCCGTACTCCCTGCGGGTCACCGACGTGTACGGCAACCGGGCAACCGTGCCGGGGGTCCGGTTGGCCCCGGGGCGGACCCAGCAGACCGACGTGCGGCTGTACGGCAGCGAATCGGGTTCCAGCTCCGGCTCCCGGTCGTCCGGGTCGTCCTCGGCCGCTGGCGGCTCCGGTGCCGACCGGTCCGGTGACCGGTCGACGGCGGCGCCGCCTACGTCGACCGCCGAACCACCGTCGCCAGGTCCGACGCCCACCGGGTCGGCCTCGCCGGGTCCGTCGCCAACCGCCGGTGCAGCGGGTCTCGGCGCGGCCGCCGGCCCGTCAACGGTGCCGGCCACAGCCCCTGCCGACCCGCCGTCAGTCTGCGGCTGACCGACCGGCGGTCTGCGGCTGCCCGACCCAGTCTGTGGCTGGCCAGTTCGTCGGCGCGCCGCTCAGCTCCCGCCACATGATGATCTCGTCCCGGTCGTCGCCGTCAACCACCCGCAGCGCGCCCGGCAGCCGGCCGACCTCCCGGTAGCCGCACCGCTGGTAGAACGCCGGCAACCCGTGCCCGTCGCGGATGGTGACCTGCAGCGCGGACAGACCCATCGACCGGCCGACCCGCTCCGCCTCGGCCATCAGAGCCAGCCCGTAGCCGCGCCCCTGCCGGTCCGGTGCGACCACCACCCGCTTGAGTACCCGCCAGTGCTCCTTGAGGTCGAACCGGTTGCTGGTGACGAAGACGAACGCGGCCAGCCCGGCATCGTCGTGGCCGACGAGCAGCCGGTCGATGCCGGCAGAGACCCCGGCGAACGCCGCCTCGGCGGTCGGGCGTACGTCGGCGACGGTCACCGGGGCGACGAAGCCGACCGCGCCACCGGCGTTGGTCGCGTCCGCCCAGACCGCGATGATCCGCTCGCGCAGCTCGTCGTCGAGCGGCGGATCAAGGACGAAGCCCAGCCGTACGTGGAGTGGGTGCATCATTGCGTTGTGTCGACTCCGGGTGGCCTGGGTGCCAGGCGCTGGGTAGGGCCGGCGGGACTTGAACCCACACTGGTGCGATCCTAAGTCGCATGCCTCTGCCAATTGGGCTACGGCCCCGAGCGCTCCTAGGTTACGTGCCGAGGACAGGTTAGCCGAATCCCGGTCGGCCGGAGCCGGAGCCGGCGGCTGCCGCGTCAGTCGAGGCCGAGGTCGCGGCGGAGCTTGGCGACGTGCCCGGTGGCCTTGACGTTGTACAGCGCCCTCGCGATCCGCCCCTCGGCGTCGATCACGAAGGTCGACCGGATCACCCCGGTGACCGTCCTGCCGTACAGCTGCTTCTCGCCGTAGGCGCCGTACGCGGTGAGCACGGTCTTGTCCGGATCGGACACCAGCGGAAAGGTGAGCCCGTCGCGCTCGCGGAACTTCGCGAGTTTCTCCGGTTTGTCGGGAGAGATGCCGACCACCTCGTAGCCGGCGGCCTGCAGTCCGGCGAGCGAGTCGCGGAAATCACACGCCTGCTTGGTGCAGCCCGGGGTCATCGCCGAGGGGTACGCGTACAGCACCACGTTGCGCCCGCGTAGCTCCTTGAGGGACAACTGGTCGCCACTGTCGGTCGGCAGGGTGAACTCCGGGGCGGGATCGCCCGGTGCGAGGCGGACCGGCCCGCCGGTGGCAGCTGAGGTCATGGCCGGAGCCTACTCCGAGGCCGTTGGCGGGGTCGGACCGCCAACCGTGATCAGTTGCATGCCCTATGCAAGAGCAGCGATAGCGAAATAGGCTGGCTACGCGACCAACGGACTGCCCAGCCGGGAGGAACCAGGTGGACCCCCTCGCACTCCACATCCAGAACGGGGTGCTCAACGGCCCCGTAGCGATCAGCTACGCCGTGCTTGCCGCAGTGGCCTTCGGATACTGCATGGTCCGCGGCCACCGGGACCTCGACGACCGGCTCGCCCCGATGGCCGGCCTGGTCGCCGCGTTCATCTTCGCCGTCCAGATGCTCAATTTCCCGGTGCTGCCCGGGGTCAGCGGCCACCTGCTCGGCGGCGCGCTGGCCGCGCTGCTGGTCGGCCCGTGGGTCGGCGCGCTCTGCGTGTCGATCGTGCTGATCGTGCAGGCACTGCTGTTCGCCGATGGCGGAGTCACCGCGATCGGCCCGAACGTCACCAACATGGCGCTGGTCGGCACCGCCGCCGCGTACGGGCTGATCTTCGTCCTGCTGCGGCTGTTGCCGCGTACCCCGACCGGGCTGGCGGTCACCGCGTTCGTCGCGTCGGTGGTCAGTGTGGTCGCCGCCGCGTTGAGCTTCGTGCTGCAGTACGCCATCGGCGGCACCACGCAGCTGCAGGAGTTCGGCCTCGGTCAGGTGCTGGCCCTGATGACCGGCACCCACGTCCTGATCGGCGTAGGTGAGGGGCTGATCGCCGCGGTCACCGTGCTGACCGTCGCCCGGACCCGCCCGGACCTGGTGTACGCCCTGCGCGGACTGCGCCGCCCGGCCGTGGCGAGCCCGCCGGCCGCTCCCACCGCCGCCCAGCCCGCGTCCACCGGAGGTGCCGCATGAAGCGCAACACCGGTTTCGTACTGGCCGGTCTGTTCGTCTCGCTGCTGCTGGCCGGCGTGGTCAGCAACTTTGCCTCCGGCTCGCCCGACGGGCTGGACTCGGCGTCGACCCAGGGCTGCGAATTCGACGGCGAGGAGATCGTCGGCGGGGCCTGCATGAGCTCCGGCGCGCAGGACCACGAGCTGGCCGACAGCCCGTTCGCCGACTACGGCCTGACCGCCGTGGACAACGGTTTCGTCGGTACGGCGGTCGCCGGTGCGGTCGGGGTGCTACTCACCTTCGCGGTCGCCGGTGGGCTGTTCTGGCTGACCCGCAGCCGCCGGCCGGCCGCCGGGACACCGGCCGCCGAGGCGGCGGCCATCGAGGCGCCGGCCGGCGGACCGAAGAGCTGACCAGCGGTGGGAGCCGGGCACGCACAGCTGCTGTACCTGGAGCGGGACAGCCCGGTGCACCGGCTCCCGCCGGAGACGAAGATCGCCGCGATGCTGGCGTTCACCCTGGTGGTGGTGGCGACCCCGCGCGAGCGGCTGTGGGCCTTCGGCGGCTATCTGCTGCTGGTCGTGGCGGTCGCCGTCGTCGCCCGGGTGCCGGCCGGCTGGCTGGCCCGGCGGTCGCTGATCGAAGTCCCGTTCGTGGCCTTCGCGTTCGCGTTGCCCTTGCTGGCCGGCGGTGAACGGATCCCGGTCGCCGGTCTGAGCCTGTCCGTCGAAGGCCTCTACGGCGGCTGGAACATCCTGGCCAAGGCCACCCTCGGGGTGCTCGCGTCGCTACTGCTGGCCGCCACCACCACCAGCCGTGACCTGCTGGTCGGGCTGGACCGGCTGCGCTGCCCGTCGGTCGTCACCCAGATCGCCACGTTCATGCTGCGCTACGTCGACGTGCTGGTCGACGAGGCCCGGCGGATGCGGATCGCCCGGATCTCCCGGGGTGACGACCCGCGTTTCCTCTGGCAAGTACGCGGTTTCGCAGCCGGCGTCGGTGCGTTGTTCCTGCGGGCGTTCGAGCGCGGCGAGCGGGTGTACCTGGCGATGATCTCCCGCGGGTACACCGGTCGGATGCCGGTGGCCTGGCAGGCCACCGGCGGTGCCACGGCCGGCCAGTGGATGCTGGCCGCGTCGGTGCCGGTGACGGCGGCTACCATCGCCGCCGTGGCGGTGTTGTCGCGGTGAGCGATCCGGTTGACGCGGGCTCGACGCAGCCGGCCGGCGACGGCGGTCCGATGCCGTCTGTCGATCCGGTGTCGCCGTCGCTGCGGGTGCGTGACCTGCGGTTCAGCTATCCGGACGGGCAACCGGCGCTGCACGGGGTGGATCTGACCGTGCCGGCCGGGGCCCGGGTGGCGTTGCTGGGGCCCAACGGTGCCGGCAAGACCACCCTGGTGCTGCACCTCAACGGCGTACTGCGGGCCGGGTCCGGCCAGGTCGAGGTCGGCGGGCTGGCGGTGGACCAGCGGCGGGCGACGCTCGCCGAGGTGCGCCGCCGGGTCGGTATCGTCTTCCAGGATCCGGACGACCAGCTGTTCCTGCCGACGGTCGCCGAGGACGTGGCGTTCGGCCCGGCGAACCTGGGGCTGCGTGGCGCCGAGCTTGCGGCGCGGGTCGATGAGGCGCTCGACGCCGTCGGGATGGCGCAGCACCGGGACCGGTCCCCGCAGCACCTGTCGTTCGGTCAGCGGCGGCGGGTGGCAGTGGCGACGGTGCTGTCGATGCGTCCGGAGATCCTGGTGCTGGACGAGCCGTCGTCGAACCTCGACCCGGCGGCCCGCCGTGAACTGGCCGAGATCCTGCACCGGCTGCCGGTGACGATCCTGATGGTCACCCACGACCTGCCGTACGCCTTGGAGCTGTGCGACCGGTCGGTGATCCTGGACAGCGGCCGGGTGGTGGCGGACGGTCCGACCACCGAATTGCTCGCCGACGCGCAACTGCTGGCCCGGCACCGGCTGGAGCTACCGTTGGGCTTCGACCCGCTGCTCGCCGCGCGCCAGCTCGCCTCCGTCCGGGCCGGTGCTGCCCGGTCCGTCGCCGGCGTCCCGACCGACGCCGCCCGGCCCGGTGACGGGCTCCGCGCGCAGGCGTAGCACCGCGCCGAGCGTCACGGCGACCCCGCTGACCAGGGCGGCGGCGACCACGATCCGCGGCCACCAGGCCGGTCCGGGCACCGGGGCGATCGCCCGGGTGAACACGGCGGCGTTGGCCGCCCCGGCGAAGATCGCCAGGCAGGCGCCGGTCAGGGCGAGAGCCAGCTCGGCACCGGGCCGGCGGCGTGCCGCGTACCCGGCGGCAGCCAGCGCGGCCAGCCCGGTCAGCAACGCCCAGACCGGCCCGTCGAGCAGCACGCTGAGCAGGCCGGCCGGGCCACCGGTGCCGGATTCGACGGCGCGGGCCATCGCATAGCCGACGGCGGCCGCGCCGCCGACGGCGAGCCCGCCGGCGGAGACCAGCTGTGCGGTCCACCGGCCGCGCCGGGCGGTAGCCACCAGAGCGACCGCCAGCAGTACGGTGCCGAGCAGCGTGCCGCCCCACCAGTGCAGCGGGTCGGGCGGCGGGATCCAGTCCAGCGTGCCGCGCAGCTCCACCGGGGTGACGCCGTCGCGCAGTGGCACCACCCAGTCGCGTACCCGGTGCACCTGGTCGGGCGCGGCCCGCACCGCGTCCGGCGGCGCGGCGTCCAGCCAGTAGGTCCGTTGGTCGTGCCAGCGGACCACCGGCCGGTCGGCGATCCGTCGCCAGTCCGGCGGCGCGGCCGGGTCGGCGTCGGCCGGCACCGGGGTGTCGCCGGCCAGGGTCTCGTTCTGGTACGCGGTGGGGGAGCGCCGGTTCTGGTAGACCCCGTCCGGTCGGATCTCCAGGTACGGCTCCCCGGCGTAGCCGAGCACCTCGACCGGCCGGCCGCTGCGGTTGGTCAGCTCGAGTCGGGCACCGGCCTCGACGACCCGGACGGTGAGCCCGTCGACGACCGGCACCGTGCCGGTCACCGCCACTCGGTAGTCGGTCGCCGCAGGGGCGTCTGCGCCGTGCGCGCCGGCCGGCGTCGCGGCACCGGCGAGCAGCGCCGCCGCCACGCCGACGAACGCCGCAAGCCGGCCGGCCAGTCGGGTGGCCCGCACCTGCGCCGGCCGTCGGGTGAACCGCACCTGCGCCGGCCGTCGGGCGAACAGCACGTCAGCCGGCCGCGTCGACGGCGGCGGTGATGGCCTGGGCGCTCGAAGCGACGGTCGCGCCGTCGACCATCACGGTCGGGGTGCCGCTGACCCCGGCCCGGCCGGCCTGCTCGGTGACGTGGGACGGCCACCCAGCGTAGGTGTCGTCCCGGACGCACTTGCCGAAACTGTCGGTGTCCAGCCCGACCTCACCGCCGATGGCGATCAGCTGCTCCTCGCTGAGCCCGGGGCCGCCCTCGGCCGGCTGTTGCCCATAGAGCGCGGCGGCGTACTCCTGGAACTTGCCGCCGGCCGCCGCGCAGCCGGACGCCGCCGACGCCCGCGTCGAGTACGCGTCGTCGCTGAGCCGGTCGAGGATCGCGACGGGGTGGTACACCAGGGTGATCCTGCCATCCTCGACGAGCTGGTCCAGGGTCGGGCCGACCTGCTGTTCGAACTGCCGACAGGCGGGGCAGAGGAAGTCGGCGTAGAGGTCGACGGTGACCGGGCCGTCGCCGATCGGGATGCCGGAGTCGGCGGCGACCGCGCCGGGCGGCGCGGTGTACTCGCCGCCGCGCTGGGTCTGGTAGACGGCCCAGCCGATCGTGCCGGCGAGGACGAGCGCCACCACGGCCGCCACCGACGTCCAGAGGGCACGCTGGCGCCGCCGCTCCCGGGCCAGCTGGTCGCGGACCACCCGGGCTGCCTTCTTCTGCTCCACTCGCCGGCTCATCGCCGTCACCCGCCGATCTACCTGAAATCCGACTATCTGCTGTTGTTTACCCAAGAATCCGTCGACAGCGCTGTGCGCGGCCACCACACCAGGAACCCGGCGAGCGCGAGGAACGCCAGGTCGCGGGCGATCTCCGGGCCGTACGCGGGGGTCTGCCCGGCGGCCAGCTCACCGCCGACGCCGAAGCAGCCGCAGTCGATCCGCAGCCCACGCATCCACGCGGAGGTGATACCGGCGATGAAGACCACCAGCAGGCCGGCCGAGACGGCCGCGCAGAGCCGGGTGGCCAGCCCGATCAGCAGCAGCACGCCGAGCGCCAGTTCGATGAAGGGCAGCGCGGCACCGATCACCATCGCCAGGTCGTACGGGAAGACCTGGTAGGCGTTGACCGCCCGGCCGGACCCGGCCAGGTCGGTGACCTTCGACCCGCCGGCGAACAACCACACGGCGGCCAGCCCGAGGCGGGCGGCGGCACCTATCCAGGGTCGTACCCTCATGTCTGTTAGTCGCTGCGCACCCGGTGCCGAGTTCCACGGCGACGTGACGCCAAACCGGAAAATCCGATGTCATACGTCACATCGGTCATCGCGGAACTTCGGCCACCGACCAACCGACCAACCACCAATGAGGGGAGGCCGGGTCGCGCGGACCCAGGTGGACCGGCGAGCATATTGCCCATGACTGCCGCAACGAATAGATGGACGTCGCGCCTCGTGGTCGTCGCCGGCCTGCTGCTGGCGGCACTGCCCGTGGTCCTGCTACCCGCCGCAGCGCCGGCCAGCGCGCACGCCGTCCTGGTCAGCACCAGCCCGGTGACCGACTCGGTACTGCCGAACGCCCCGGCCGAAGTGGTGCTGACCTTCTCCGAATCGGTGCGGCAGGTCCCCGACCGGGTCCGGGTGATCGCCCCGGACGGGCAGCGGGTCGACCAGGGCGAGCCGGTCTTCGACGGCGCGGTGGTCACCGTCGGTGTCGAGCAGCGGACGTCGCGCGGCACCTACCTGGTCAGCTACCGGGTGATCTCCGCCGACGGACACCCGGTCAGCGGCGGCTTCACCTACTCGGTCGGCGCGCCGTCGGCGGTGCCCACCGACGACGGCGGCGCCGACACCGATCCGCTGGTCAGCGGGCTGCTCCAGGCGGCCAAGTTCGTCGGGTACGCCGGACTGCTGCTGATCGTCGGCCCGGTGCTGGTGTTGAGCATGCTCTGGCCACGCCGGCTGGCCCGTGGCGGTCCGGGCCGCCTGACCTGGGCCGGGCTGGGACTGGTCGCGGCGTCCACCCTGGCCACCATCTGGCTGCAGGCCCCGTACGTCACCGGCGGCGGGATCGGCGACGCCGACGGCGCGGCGCTACGCGACGTCCTCGGCAGCGGGATCGGCGCCGCGCTGCTGGTCCGGCTCGGGGTGCTGGCCGCCACGGCGGTGCTGCTGCGGCCGTTCCTGGCCGGCTCGGAAGGCCACAGTGACCAGATCCTGCTCGGCGTCCTGGCCGTCATCGGGGTGTTCACCTGGCCACTGGCCGGTCACCCGAGCGCTTCGCCGGTGCCGGCCGTCTCCGTCGTCATCGACGCCGTTCACCTCAGCTCGATGGCGGTCTGGCTCGGCGGTCTGGCGATGCTCGCGGTGTTTCTGCTCCGGCAGGCCGAGGAGCGGGAACTCGCCGCGATCCTGCCGATCTGGTCGCGCTGGGCGGCGTTGGCGGTCTGCGCCCTGCTGCTGGCCGGTACGGTGCAGGCGCTGATCGAGGTGGGCACGCTCGAGGCGCTGTTCGGCACCACGTACGGCCGGTTGCTGCTGGCCAAGATCGGCCTGTTCGGGCTGGTCCTCGCGGTGGCGGCGTACTCGCGGCAGCTGGTGCGCAATCGCAGCGCCGCCGGCCGTCCCGGCCGGATGCGGCAGGCGATCGTCGCCGAACTGGCCGTCACCGCCGTGGTGCTGGCGGTCACCGCGGTGCTGGTGCAGACCACCCCGGCCCGGACCGCCATCGGCGAGGACCTGCGGGCCGACAGCGGCTACTTCTCCACCACGCTGAACAGCGACATCTACTCGCTGCAGGTAGAGGTGGACCCGGCCCGGCGGGGCAACAACTCGGTACACCTGTACGCCTACACCGAGGACAACCGTCCGCAGCCGGTGATCGAGTGGCAGGCCACGGCGGCGTTGCCGGCCAGCGGGGTCGAGCCGATCGAGATCCCGCTGCTGCCGCTGACCGACAACCACGCCACCGGAGAGATCAGCCTGCCGGCGGCGGGAGACTGGGAGCTGCGGATCACGGTCCGGATCTCCGACATCGATCAGGCGACCGTCTCCACGACGGTGGAAATCAACTAGAAAGGGCTACTTCATGCTCCGTCACCGACGCACACCGGCCCGCGCCGCAGCGCTCGCCGGTGCGGCCGTCCTCGTCGGCGTCCTCGGCCTGGCCGCCCCGGCGGCCGCGCACATCACGGTCAACCCGTCGCAGGCCGCCGTCGGCGACTACGCCCGGCTGGCGTTCCGGGTGCCGAACGAGAGCGACGAACACAGCACCGTCGAGGTGGAGGTGGTCCTGCCGGAGGACGCGCCGGTCGCCTCGGTGACGCTGGCCCGGGTGCCGGGCTGGACCGCCGACGTGCAGGTGGCACCGGTGGATCCGCCGCTGGAGGTGCACGGCGCCCAAGTCACCGAAGCGGTCTCCCGGATCGTGTGGACCGCCGACAGCCCGCAGGACGGGGTGCAGCCGGGTGAGTTCGTGGAGTTCCCGGTCTCCCTCGGCCCGCTGCCCGAGGCCGAGCAGCTGGTCTTCAAGTCGTTGCAGACCTACTCCGACGGCACTGTGGTGCGGTGGATCGAGGTGCCGGTGCCCGGCGAGGAGGAGCCGGCCACCCCGGCCAGCGTGCTCACGCTGACCTCGGCTGAGGAGGACAGCCCGGCCGTCGGCGGTGGTCAGGAGCCAGTCGACGGCGAGGCACCGGCCGACGACGCCGGGACCGGCAGCGACACCGGCGAAAGCGACACCGGCGGCAACGGTGTCGCGCTCGGGGTGGGGATCGCCGGGCTGTTCGCCGGCCTCGGCGGGCTGGCCCTCGGCGGGCTGGCGTTCGCCCGGACCCGCCGCCCGACGCCTGCTCCGGCGGCTGCCCCGGCGGCCGCTACCCGCCCGGAGCCGACGTCGGGTGGCGGCGGATCGGCAGACTGACCAGCAGCAGCGCGGCCGCCAGCACGTAAAGGTTGCGCAACACGAAGGTGGCCGGATCGTCGGTCGGGACCTTCGCGTGCCCCCAGTCGATCAGTGACACGACGCCGACGACCAGCGCTGCGAAGATGACCGCCGCCAACGCCACCGACACCGCCGGACGGGCGGCCCGGACTCCGCTCCGGGCCGCCGCCGGCTGCGGCCCGGCGGCGACCAGCGGGCGGTCCGGCAGCGCCGCGTCGAGGAGCACGATCAGCGCCGGGACGAACCAGTAGACGTGGTGCGGCCAGGTGATCGGTGCGATCAGCGCGGCCACCAGACCGGTCAGGGTCAGCCCGGCCAGCTCGTCGCCGGCCCGTACCGCGCGGGCCGCGCGCCACAGCCCGTAGCCGGCGGCGACGGCCACCAGCACCAGCCAGACCAGCCGGTCCGGCTCGGCCGGAGCGGCCAGCCGGGCGAGTAGCCCTTGCAGCGACTGGTTACCGGTGTAGTCGCTGCGCCCCACCCGGTCGGTGCTCCACAACTCGGTGAACCAGAACCGCCACGACTCTGTCGGGGCGACCGCTGCGGCGAGCCCGGTGGCGGCCGCCGCCGCGAGGCAGGACACCAGCGCCGCCCGCCACCGGCGGGTGACCAGCAGGTAGACGATGAAGATCCCCGGGAACAGCTTGATCGCCGTCGCCAGGCCGGTGCCGACGCCGGCCCAGCGGGACCGCTTCGGTACGGCGAACAGCAGGTCGGCCAGGATCAGCACGACCAGCAGCATGTTGATCTGCCCGAGGAAGATCGTCTCCCGGGTCGGCTCGATCAGCACCACCAGCGGTACCGCCAGACCGGCCAGCCACCAGCGCGGCAGGCCGCGTCGGCGGGCGATCGGCGTGACCAGCCAGACCGTGGTGACCATCACCGCCAGCAGCGTGCCGACGGTGAACACGGCGGCGGCGGTCCCGGCGCCCACCGCAGCGAACGGGCGCAGCAACAGCGCGGTGAACGGGGGATAGGTGAAGTAGAGCTGGCCCTGCACGATGTCGGGCTGAACGTAGTCGTACAGCTGGTTGCCGTCGGCCCACCAGCGCATCGCGCTGAGGTAGATCTTCAGGTCGTAGAAGTCGTGCCGGTTGCCGTACCAGATCAGGGCGGCGACCACGGCGGTGCTGAGCGCGACGACGACCGCGACCCGGCGCGGCGTGTGTGATCTGTCGTCGACGGGGCGCGGCGCGGGGCCGTCCGGGAGGGTGTCGGCGGGCACGCCCGCGAGCCTAGCGGGGGCCGCCGCCGGTGACCTGGCAGGCTGCTGGACGGTGCCGCGTAGGCTGTCCGCGTGGCGGATCTTCTTGTCTGGATCGACTGTGAGATGACCGGGCTCGACCTCGGCAGGGACGCGTTGATAGAGGTGGCCGCGCTGGTCACCGACTCGGACCTCAACGTGCTCGGCGACGGCGTCGATCTGGTGATCCACGCCGACGAAGAGACGTTGGCCGGGATGCCGGACGTGGTGCGGGAGATGCACGCCAAGTCCGGGCTGACCGAGGAGGTGCGGCGCTCGGCGGTCACCCTCGCCGAGGCGCAGGACCGGGTACTTGAGTACGTGACCAGCTTTGTGCAGGAGCCGAAGACCGCGCCGCTGTGCGGCAACTCGATCGCCACCGACCGGGGCTTCCTGGCCCGGGACATGCCGCGACTCGACTCCTACCTGCACTACCGCATGATCGATGTCTCGTCGATCAAGGAGTTGTGCCGGCGCTGGTACCCCCGGGTCTATTTCGGGCAGCCGGCCAAGGGGCTGTCGCACCGGGCGCTGGCGGACATCCGGGAGAGTATCCGGGAGCTGGAGTACTACCGGCGGTCGATCTTCGTGCCGCTGCCCGGACCGGACGTCGACGCGGCCAAGGCGATCGCCGCCGGCCTCTGACCGTCGCCGAACGACCGGCCGGTGGGCGGCGGCCGGGGGCCGGCCCGGCGGAACCCGCTCGACGTGATGCCCGCCGGTAGGGCTATCATTGGTCGGCACCCCACGCGGCAGTCCGCCGGGTGTGGTTCTTGGTGGCTGTAGCTCAGCAGGTAGAGCACCGGGTTGTGGTCCCGGGTGTCGAGGGTTCAAGTCCCTTCAGTCACCCCATACCGAAGCGCCCGGCCAGGATCAGATCCTGGCCGGGCGCTTCTGCTCGGTGCCCGTTCCCGGACGGGTCGGGTCAGCCCTGCGGGTCCGAGCCGGTTGCGGATCCGCCGGCGGCACCGCCCGGCGTCGACTCGGTCGTCGGCGGCTCGTACGGCAGGGCGCTGCCTTCGACGAGCTCGTCCCAGCTGAGGTTCCACACCGTCCAACCGTTGCCGTTGGCGAGCTTGACCTCGGTGCCCTTGACCGTGACCGGGTCACCGACCCTGGTCTGGTTGAACAGCCACTTGGCGTTGTCCATCGACATGTTGACGCAGCCGTGTGACACGTTGCGTACCCCCTGGTCGCCGACCGACCACGGGGCGGCGTGGATGAACTCGCCACCCCAGGTCAGCCGCTGGGCGTACTCGATATCCGTCCGGTAGCCCTCCTCCGGACCCAGCTCCTCGTACGTGTCGAAGACGGTCTCTTTCAGCTTCTCCATCACGATCATGGTGCCGCTGGAGGAGGGCGTCTTCGGCTTGCCGAGACTGACCGGGATCTCCTTGATCGTCTCGCCGTCCTTGGTGACCACCATCGTCTTGCTGGCGTTGTCCACCGTCATCACCAGCGCCGCGCCGACCTCGGCGTCCACCGTCAGGTCGTTGCGGCCGTACCAGCCGTCGCCCATCGGCAGGCCACCGGTCTGCGCCTTGTAGAACAGCTGGGTGCCGGCCTGCCAGAACTCGCGTGGCCGGAACTGGACCTCGGTGGGGCTCACCCAGTACCAGATGCCCTCCTGGGCGGGCTCGGTCTCGACGCTCAACCGTCGCTGCACGTCGTCGCGGTAGTCCTGCGGGATGCCCCGGCTGAACCGCAGAATCAGTGGCATCGCGACGCCGACCACGTTGCCGTCGCCCAGGAAGCTGGACACCCGTACCTGATTGCCCGGCTGGGCCATGGTCCGGAAGTTGTGGCTGGTCACGGTGGTCTCGCCGTCGTCGCCGGTCACCGTCACCGTTGCGGTGTACGCGGCGTCGTACTCCAACTGCCCGTTCGGCAGAAAGACGGTGCCGTCGGCGTCGACCTCGCCCGGCACCGGATTGCCGTCGGCGTCGGTCAACTCCACCGTGGTCTGCGCCGCCTCGGTGGTGGTGAACGTGATCGCCGTCGACGCGGGCACGTCGGTGGCGTCGGCGGCCGGCTCGGTGATCGTCGCCTGGGCCTGCGGGCTCGGGTCGGACTCCGTACCGCCCTGCCAGGTGGGGGCGTCGCCGGCGCCGGTGCAGGCACCGGTGAGCGCGAGCGCGGCGGCGAGCGCGACGGCCGTGACAACCCGCGGTACGGGCGGTCGCGCCCGCTCGGTGCGCGGCTTTACCTGGAAGCGGCTGACTCGCATGATCCCCTCACGAAGTTCGGTCCCCGGATCCCATCGTCCATCAAAGACGCAGTGGGGCAACTCCCGGGTTCGTGCCTCAACGTATGCAACATCGACACGGCTGACCGATATTTCCCGGATCATCCGGTCCGTTCGGTCAGCCGTGCCTCATTTATCCGTATTTGGCAGTTATTCAGATGTCATACTGTGCCGATCCAACTCCGACCCGGCACCGCATCGACCGTCACCCGGACGTTGCTGTCGGTACCGGCGTCGGTGCCGTCGGTGCCGGTGAACCAGCCCCTGCCGGCTGCAGATCAGCCGGAACCGGCAACGCACTACCCTTGACGAACTCGTCCCAGGTGAGGTTCCAGGCGGTCCAGCCGTTGCCGTTGGCGAGCTTGACCTCGGTGCCCTTGACCGTGACCGGGTCACCGACCCTGGTCTGGTTGAACAGCCACTTGGCGTTGTCCATCGACATGTTGATGCAGCCGTGTGACACGTTGCGTACCCCTTGGTCGCCGACCGACCACGGGGCGGCGTGGATGAACTCGCCACCCCAGGTCAGCCGCTGGGCGAACGAGATGTCCGTCCGGTAGCCCTCCTCCGGGCCCAACTCGGCGAAAGTGTCGAAAACGGTCTGTTCCTGCTTGTCCATCACCACCATGGTGCCGCTCGACGACGGCGTACTCGGCTTGCCGAGACTGACCGGCATCTGCTTGACCAGCTTGTCGTCCTTGAACATCGACAGCTGCTTGGTGGCGTTGTCGACCTCGACGGTCACCTTCTCGCCGATCTTCGCGGTGGCGCCCCGGTCCATGTCCCCGTACCGGCCGTCACCGGTCGGGTGACCGTCCAGCGCGATCCGGGTGGTCAACGTCGTGCCGGCCTGCCAGAAGTCCGGAGCCCGGTAGAACGCCTGGGTACCGTTGGACACCCAGTGCCAGGTGCCCGGCTGTGGCGGGTCGGTCTTGACGAACATCCGCTTCTGTACGCTGGCCCGCTCCTGCTCCGGAATGGCGGGGAAGAACTCGACCACCACCGGCATCGCCACCCCGTACGTCCGCCCGTCGAACAGGTAGAGGCCGGTGCCGGTCTGCGACCCGGACTTGCCCATCGTGGTGAACGACGTGGTCTTGGTCTCCTCCTCCCCGGTGCTGCTGGTCGCGACGACAGTCGCCGTGTACTTCTTCTGATTCTTGAGTGGTTTGTCCGGCACCCAGGCGGTGCCGTCCTCCCGCATACTGCCGCTGACCTCGCCGCCACCGTCCTCGACGAGGGTCACCGAGGTGACCTCCCCGCCGCTGACCGTGGTGCCGATCTCCGTACTGATCGGCAGGTTCTTCGCGTCCGCCTTCGGCGCGATGGCGAACTCGAACGGCTCCGGCGGGGGTGTCGGACTCGCCGTGGCCACCTGGCCGTTGACGAATCGTGGCGTCTTGTCCGATCCACACCCTGCCAGTGCCGCCGGTGCGATGACTGCCAGTGTCACCGCGACCGACCAACCCCTCCTGACCTTGTGCATGCCAGTCCCCGTTCCTTGTTCCGTCCCTGCCGACATCGTGCATCACCCGCCATGCCCTTCGTGCCTGATCCGGAAGGGTGCCAGATCCGCGCACATGGGCAGGTCCGCCGGACAGACGGCTCGTTGCCGGCAACTGGTTGGAAGCTGGACGGCCGGACATGCTAGGGTTGCCCGCGTTGTCAGCGAGCGCCGCTAGCTCAACTGGCAGAGCAGCGGACTCTTAATCCGCGGGTTGTAGGTTCGAGTCCTACGCGGCGTACCAGACACCAAGGCCCCGACCGGCAGTTTCCGCCCGGTCGGGGCCTTTGCCGTACGCCGTACCGCCCGCCGGGTGCCTCGCTGGGTGTTCGGGAGCCGATGGACTGGTCGCTGGCCAGCGGGACTGGGACCGTCCCCGTGGACGCTGCCCGCCGCAGTCCTCCACGGGTAGTTCTCAGCTTGATGTCGGCTGGTGGGCGACGATCGCGGCGGTGGGGATGCGGTCTTCGGTGAGTAGGGCGACGACCTCGTCGAGCAGGTGTTCGAGATCGCCGAGGCCGTGCAGGTCGTAGTGCTTGTTGACGATCCTGTCGTCAGCCAGGCGGACCGTCGCCAGTTCGGCTTCGCCGGTGCTCCAGATCGCGATCTCGGCGAGCCACGAGGCGGACTCGAGCTCGCTGATCACTATCGGCTTGCCGTGGTTCGGCTCGATCGGCCGTGTGTGCCACGACATGGTCAGACTCGACCATGTCTCGGTCCGCGCCAGCGCCGCGTCGGACAGCGCCTCGAGCGGGAACGCCACGCCGGCGACTATCGCACACCCGCGCTGGACGGATTTCGCCCAGGTGCCACGGACTGAACGAGGAGCAGGCCGTGCTCGTTGATCGCGAGCGCCGAACGGGGCACTCGTGGGCGACGTCCATAGCGAGCATCCTGGTGCATGCTGTCGACTGCGGTTGTCGCTGGTGTGGCGGCAGCTCGGGTTGTCGGTTGACCCACTACGCCTCAGCGATGGGATAGCCGATCGTGGCGATGTCGTCTCGCAGGTCCACGACTGCCAATCGTGGGTTCAAGGCCCGGACCGTGTCGTCGGTGAGCGGCCGGTGGGCGAGGACGTGCTCGACCGCAGTCCGGTCCACCCCGATCTGGTAGTAGTCGTTGGCAAAGTCGATGTACCGGTCGACGATGTCGTCGAGGAGGATGTCGAGCAGCCCGGAGCCGTCCGGCCCGGACCTGTCGTCCGGCCCGGCTTGGGGTGGGAAGTCGATACCGGCACCAGCTTGCCAGCGATCGTCGCCGGTCAACCGCCACAGCACGGCGGTGGCGACGAACTGCCCGGTCTCATCACCGAAGGCAGGTTCCTCCAGCTGCGGCAGCAGCACCGTGGGAAGGCCGTCGAGCAGGCCCGGCCACAACTCGTGGTCCGGATCGCGGTACGGCGACATCGCTGACTCGTGGTGGAAGACCCGTATGAACACGCTGTCGGCGGTGAACACGGCCGCCCACTCGTCGCCGCTGCCGTTGCTCATCAGTGCCGCCTCATCCTCGCCCCATGCCGAGGTGTAGACGTAGTAGGGCTCTCCGCCGTCGATGATGCGTTCCAGCAAGGCCAGTGCCTTACAGCGTTGCCGGAGCAGATCGATGCCTGGCAGTCTGGCGGCGACGTCATATACGGTCACCGGACGACCCTACGGGCGCAGGCAGCGTCCTTGATCGCCCACCCGGCCAAACGCGGGCAGGGCGCTGCTCCTTTGGGTTGCGCGCACGCTCATTGCCCGCAAGTCGACCGTCTGCTGACGGCCGAAGTCGCGCGAGCGGCGCTCACTCATCGTCGCGGGTGCTGCTGAATCGGGTCAGCGTGTCGAGGTAGGCGCAGGGTTCCAATACCTCCCGATCGACCTCGGTGAGTTGTCCGTACTCGTCGAGGAATCTGGCGCGGAGGTCCGGGCGCTGCGGCCAGAGGCGGGTGGCGAGGCGTACGAGGTCGCGGGCGGGCAAATCGTAGCGGCTGTGCTCGAAGTCGATCAGGCGGACGATGCCGTCGTGACCGTAGATCATGTTGCGGGGCATGAAGTCGAGATGGCAGGGGACGGTCGGTAGCAGGGCGAGGTCTTGAAGGGCTCGCATGTGGGCGCGTATCTCGGAGCGGTAGCTGGGGGTGATCCGGTCTGCGGCTTGGTGGATCCAGTGCTCGGCGCGGTCGGCGAGCCAGGCTGTCCAGTCGGGCTCCAGCCGTGGTGGCCCGGCGGCGTGGAGCGTCTTGAGTAGCTGTCCTGCCTGCCGGTATGCGTCCTGCTCGGCCTTGGGGGCGAGTGTTTGTTGGCTGAGCGGGGAACCTGGCAGGGCGGTGATGACGATCGTGGGCGGATCGTCGGCTGTCGCGAGTAGGCGGGGTGCCCGGTCGTGGAGGGCCGCTGTGACCCAGGTGCTGTAGGCGTGAACCTCCTGCGTGTGCCGTTCCTGGTTGCGGTGTGGCTTCACCATGACTTCCCCGTGTTCGGCGGTGAAGGCGCGGAGCACCTGGGTGCCGGCGTGTCCCGGGTGCCAGGCCACGGGGACGGCGTCGGTGTCGAGCAGGCGCCGGCAGAGTTGAAGGAGGTCGGTGCTGTTCATCGCGTGGGTTTGAGGTGGCGGGTGTCGTTGTGCGCGACGAGCTGCCAGGTGGTGCGGCCGAACCGGTTGGTTGGCCGCTGCCATCGGGTGATGGAGGCGTGGTCGGTGACGAAGCCGAGCCGTAGGCAGGCGTTCCGGGGGAGCGCGAGGAGCAGGTTGTTGGCGGCCTCGATGGTTTCTCCGTGGGCGGCGATGAGGATGCGCTCGCCGTTGTGCCGGGCGAGGATTTTCTGGAGGGCTTTGGTGGCGCGGTCGAGGTACTCGTTCCACGTTCCGGAGCCGTGGGCGTACGGGAGGTCGGGGGCGTGTTGGGGCGGACCCTGAAAGGCGGTCTTGATGTCTGCCCACGGGCGGCCGTCGGCCTCGCCGTGGTCTGGTCCGCGAAGTTGCGGCTCGGCGGTGGGCGGTAGGCGGAGGGCCTGGGTGATGATCTCGGCGGTTTGGACCACCCGGAGTCGGGGAGTGGAGTAGAAGACCGCGTACGGGCGGGCTGCGTGTTCGGCGGCAAGCCGGGCAGCGAGCTGGGCGACTTGGCGGCGGCCTTGGTCGGTCAGGCCGGTGCAGCCGTGTTCGCCGCCCGCGATTCTGGCGACGTTGCAGGCGGCCTGGCCGTGGCGGGCGATGACGAGTTCGGTGGTCTGGGCCATTGGCGGGACTCCTCTGGGGGTCAGTTTGACGCGAACGGGTCGGGCCATGGCCGCACGGTGGGCCACGGGTGTCGGTAGCCGTTGGCGCCGAGGTAGCGCAGAGTCAGGAGTTGGTGAAGTTCGGCGTACTGCCGCAGCTCATCCATGCCGCAACGGATCGGCGAGATCGCGTCCCGGTAGGCGTCAACGCAGTCCGTGAGGATCCACTGGTCGAGGCTGCCGTACGTCATGGAAGCGGTGACGATGAGGCCGGCCAGGTCGTAGCCGAAGGGGGCGAGGGTGAGGTCGTCGAAGTCGACGACCGCGACGTCCTCGCCCTCGACGAGGTAGTTGCGGATGTTCGGGTCCTTGTAGAAGGCCACCGGCCGGTCACCCCCGGCCGAGGACCGCGTCGAGCGCGGCCAGGTCGATACCCGTGATGCGGGCGGCGCGGTGCAGCGCTTTGCGGCGCGGGCTGGCGAAGTCGGGAAGCGCCAGTCCGGTCGACGTGCTGTGGGGTTGGTCGAGGCGTGCGGAGCGCAGTTCTCTCCGGTGCGCGGCGTCGTGCAGCTGGCCGAGTGTTGCCGCGACTCGGGGCAGGTCCGCTACCTGGGGTGTCCGGCCTGGCAGGCGTTCGAAGACCAGGTGGCGAGGTGCCCGGGTGACCAGGTGCGGAAGGCGGACTCCCGATTGCAGCCCGGCGAGCCAGTCGTGGTGTGCCGCCGCTGCCGAGCAGCGCTGCGGGTCGTCGTACCGCTTGATGAAGAGGTTGTTGGTCACGGCCGGGCCGCCACGGCGTAGCTGACGGTGGAGCGGGTCAGATACGGCGGCGCTGGTAGCCGCTCCTGGAGGACTGCGGCGAGGTCAGCCGGTCCACGGTCTGGGCGGATCTGATACTTCGGGGTTGTGGCCAGGTATCGGGCGAGGTGAGTGGCATCGGTGAACTCGAAGACATGCTCCTCGTGCAGGACATCGAGCACGGTGAGGTGCGCGGCGGCGATGTCGAGCAGGTTGCCGCTGTGAAAGCTCTCGTAGAGGCTCGGCCAACGGATGGCGTCGGGGTCCAGGTGGGCGGCGTGGACGAGTTGATCGAGTTCGGTGTAGCTGTCCAGCGACTTGGTCACCAGGACGGCGATGCCTCCGGGACGGAGGCAGCGGGCGATCTCCTTGACGGCAGCTGCCGGGGTGGCCGAGTGATAGAGGCAGAAGGCGGCTACGGCTGCGTCGGCCACTGCATCGGGCAGCGGCAGGTGGTGGAAGTTGGCACAGACTGTCGAGCCGACCTCGTCGGCCTCGTGCAGCCGTGTCCGGACGGTGTCCAGCAGTGCGATCGAGGCATCAACCGCGATGAGGCATCGAGGGCGGAGACGGGCGGCGATGCGAAGCGTGCTGGTGCCCCGTCCGCAGCCGAGGTCGAGCACCACGGCACCGGGTGTGGTCCGCCGGGCGAGTAGGTCGGCGATGACTTCGGCGGCGTCCCGCCCGGCGATTTTGGCTTCGCGAAGCGCACGGGTGCGGTCCGCGAGCCGATCGTTGGCCCGGTAGAGGTCGCCGTGGACCAGATCGGGATCGAGGAACGGGTTAGCCGACATCGGTCGCCGCCCGTCCGGTCCGGGTCAGGTCATCGGTTGGGCTTGTCGTCGGAGCCGCTCGACCAGTTGGTTGGCTTGTCGGCGGCTGGTGAGTGAGATCAGCCGGACGTGCGGCCCGTGTTCTCGGATGAGGTTCTGGACCCGGGGCCGCATGGCGCGTCGGTAGCCGAGGATGTAGCGGATGAAGTTCCAGGTGATCCGGTCGTATACGCCGTCGGTCTGATGTTGGCCGCCCCGGTAGCGGCGGCGTCGTTGGGCGATGCCCCAGAGGCAGGTGGCGGCGGGGAGGTCGAGGAAGATCACGGTGTCGGCGGCGGCCAGCCGGATCGGCAGGGTGCCGGCGTAGTTGCCTTCGATGACCCAGCGTTCGCCGGTGACGAGTTTCTCCTGCTGGGCAGCGAACTCGTGTTGCGGGAGCGGGTTCCACTGTTCGTCGTAGTAGATCGCGTCGAGGTGGGTCAGCGGCGCGTCGAGGACCTGGGCGAGTTGCCGGGCGATCGTCGACTTGCCGCTGCCGCCGCAGCCGATGATGGCGATCCTGTCCATGGTCCTCCAGGGTAGGGGTGGTGCGGGGTGCGGCTGGGCGGACACGGCCGGTCATGACGGCACCGGATCCGGATGGGGTAGGAGACGATCGAGCACGCCGAGTTGGGCAGAGAGCCGAAACGGGGCGAGGCGGCGCAGACAGTCGGCGATCAGGTTGGCGTGGTCGTTGGTGCCGGCGATCTCGGCGAGCCAGCCGACCCGGTGCCGTACGTCGGTGGCGTGCCTGACGTGCAGGCTTGGCGGTACGAGTGCGGCGGTGCCGCGGACAGTGCCGGGCAGGAGCGGAACGCAGCCGGCGAGGACCGCTTCGAAGATCCGTTGGGTGATCTGGCCTGCCTCGGCGTAGCGGTCGGGAAGCAGCAGCACTGTGGCGAGCGCGTCGGCGTGGATCTCGGCGACCTGCGGGAACGCGACCCGGCCGATGAAGTTGAGACCGGGCCAGCGGCGGGTATCGGTCCACTTCCCGGCGATCAGGTGCGGCAGGTGCGCGGCGGCGGGGGCGAAGAAGGTGTCGAAGGCGTCGTCGCGGTCGTACTGGTTGCCGACGTAGACCAGCGGCGTCGACCGGTGCCGCGCGGCCAGCCCGCCGGGGTCAGCGGCATCGAGGGCCGTATCGGCGACGGGGAAGAGCAGCGTCGTCGCGCCAGGGCTCGGCCGCAGGGCTGGCTCGCAGATGGTGACGTTGCTGGTCCGACGCAGCGGGTCCGCCGGGTCGAGCCGCCGGTCCTTGTCCCAGAGGATCGTCGGGGTGCCGAGCCGGCGGGTGTAGTGGGCGACGAGTTCGGACTGGCGGTGCAGATCGCAGGTGTGTCCGGGCCGGCCGCACGGCGTGGTGTTGCGGCCGGGGATAGGCCAGCGCCATTCGAGGAACAACGAGTTCAGGAGGTTGTGGGAGATGCTCACCGGAGACGACAACAGCAACGGATGGGACCGCGCATCGGTACTACGCGCGCTCGTCGGCGCCAGCATGCTGCCCCTGGTCGCGCCCCTGCTGTCCCTCGATCCAGACGCCGTCCACGCCGACCGCAGAACCGTCGACCCCGACTCGTACCAGCAGATCGTGCGCTGCCAGCGTGAGCTGTACCGGACCAGCCCGGCCCGCCCGCTCTACGAGGCCGCCTACGCCCACACCCAGCTCGGCGTCGGACTCCTGCGCGCCGCCGCCACCGGTACCAGCCGGGCCAGTCTCGCCAGCGCCCTCGCGGAATCCGCGCTGCTCACCGCCCGGCTCGCCTTCTTCGACCTCAGCCAACCCGCCGTCGCCGAACGCTGCTACGACGTCGCCCTCGCCGCCACCCGTGAAGCCGGCGACTACGCCCTGGCCGCCGCCGTCCTCGGTCACATGGCGTTCATCCCCGCCTTCGGCCACCAACCGGCCAACGCCCGCCCGCTGATCGACGCTGCTCTGCAACACACCTGGCACGGCGTCAGCCCCATGGTCCGCTCCTGGCTGCACTGCGTCGCCTCGGAGGTCGAGGCCCGTGCCGGAGCGGCGGCGGTCAGCCGCCGCCACATCGACCTCGCCGCCAGCGCGGTCGACAGCGACTCCACCCCACCCGAGTGGCTCGACTTCTACGACGACGGCCGCCTGCATTCGTTCGCCGGGTACGCCGCCCTCGCCAGCGGTGACCACGGCGAAGCCGCCGTCCAGCTCAACCAGGCACTCGCCACGCTCCCCGGCACCAGCGCCAAGCAGCGCAGCGTCGTTCTCGCCGACCTCGCGACCGCGCAGGGCAGTGACGGCGACCGCGTCGCCGACTACCTCAACCAGGCCGTCGACGCTCTACACACCGACTGGTACGGCACCGGCCTTGACCGGGTCCGAGCCGTCCGTCCGATGCTCGGCGACAGCCGACACGGCGCATCGCTTGGTGAACGCGTCGCCGCTCTCACCGCCGGCCGGGCCGCGCTCTCGGGATAGTCAGCGAGCTGACTCGTTGTGCTTGCGGACGAGGTCGGGTAGCTCTGCCAGCGAGTCGAGCTGGAACAGGCAACGGTCGATGATCGCCTGGTCGTCGAGGATGTGCCCCCACGGGCCGCGACGGATCAGGGCGGTCGCGATCCCCGCCTGCTGCGCCGGTCGGATGTCGTTGTCCAACCGATCCCCGACATAGAGCACCTGGCTAGCCGGGCATCCCGCCTCGGCGACCACCCGGTCGAAGAACGCCACGGCGGGTGGGCGACGATCACGGCGTCGGGCGGTGAGCTATGACATGGCCAGACGAGACCAGGGCTCGGCGGCGCCGAGGGAACCCACACGGTTGTCTCAGCGCCGATTTGACGACAACGACGGTTCCCTCGACGGCCGGATCAACGTACGAACTGGAGTGGGCGGACCTGCGTTCAACTGCTCGGTCGACCATCCAGGTGACGGAGCTGCTCGGACAGCTCGGTAGCCACCTGCTCCGGTTCGGCCAGGCAACGCCACGCGGGCACCCGGCGGACGGTGCCGTGGTGGGCGGCGACGTCGAGGCGGGCAAGGACCTTGCGCAGGGCGCGGCCGGACGGATCGCCGGCCGGGTCGTCGACGTACACGGCGATCTCCCGACCGGCCTGGCGGATGACGAGATCGGCGGTCTGCCCGGCCACGGCGATGTCCCGCTGTACGGCGACTCCGGCCTCGCGCAGGGCACGGTGCAGCTGATCGGCGGGCCCTGGGACGGCGTCCGGCAGCGCTGTGGTCGACCTGTGGCCGAGGGCCACGGCGGTGAGCAGGCCCCGTTGGCCCGACCACCACGACCGGTCGCCGACGACGACGAGCTGGGATCGGGCCCGGGTGATGGCGACGTTCCACAGGTTCGTCTGGTGGGCGAGCCAGTCCCGGGTGCGGTCACCGATGCCGTGGGCACCGACCGGTGAAACGACCATGATGTCGCGTTCGCTGCCCTGGAACCGGTGGATGGTCGCGCAGAGCAGGTTCTCGGACAGGCCGGCGGCCTGGAGCGCGGACTTCAGGCCGCGCTGCTGCGCGGCGAGCGGTGTGACCACTCCGATGGACGCCTCCGGGAAGGCCGCGCGAAGTTCGGCCACCTCGGTCACCACCGCCGCGATCTCGACGTCGTTGCGTCCGGATCCGGTCGGTCCGTAGTTGTACGTACCCGGCACGTCGCGCCACCGTACGGCCGGTTCGGCGGGCGCGGTCAGCCGGGCCGGATCGGTCAGCACGGTGAGCCGGCCCTGGTACACCTCCCGGTTGGGGGCGTCGACGATGTCCGGGTGGCAGCGGTAGTGCTCGTCGAGCAGATAGGCCGTGCCAGCCGCTGCGGCGAATGCGTCGTACGCCGAATGGCTTGCGTAGCGCAGCCGTCGGGTGTTCAACCATCCGGTGCCGAGCCCGGCCTTGACCTGCTCGGCGAGATCGTCGGCGTCGGTAAGCTCGACGACGGGTGCCAGCTGCCGGGGGTCACCGATGATCAGTGCCCGTTTGGCGCGGTACAGCATGGGCAGGACGGCCGGCACGGTGCACTGCGCGGCCTCGTCGATCACGACGAGGTCGTACATCGCCGGTTCCCGCCGCAACCATCGCACGGACAGCGCCGTGACGGCCCAGCCCGGCAGCACCCGGAGCAGCTCCGGGAAGTAGGCCCAGCTGTCCGGCTTGACCTTGGTCATCTCGTCGGCCCGGTTCTGCAGCAGCCGCGCCCCGGACGTCACCCGTTGGGCGATCTGGGCGCGCAGCAGTTCGATACTGCGCCGAGGCCGCTCGACGCCGATGAGTTCGGTCAACCGCTGCCAGGACGTCTCGGCAGCGGGCAGCGCGTCGGCCTGTCGCCGGCAATCCCGCCACCGCAGCTCGATGACGGCGCGTTCACCGAGGGTCCGGATGGCATCCTGGTCGCCGGCGCCGTGCCGACGCATCCGCCAGCGGTACCACCAGCCGAGCCACCGGCTGGTCAGCGCACGGTCAGTGAGCCGGTACAGCCGCGCGAGCGCCGCGTCGTCGTCCGGCAGCCCGGCCGCTGCGGCATCGCGGCCGGCCCGGTGTTCGTGGCGCGGCCCCGGTCGGCGCTCGGCCGCGAGGTCGGCCAGATCGCGTTCGAGTAGCCGCTGATCGTCCAGGCTCTGCCGCAGGCCGTTGATCTCGTCGGCGATCAGGCGGAGTTCGTACAGCGGTGTCCGATCGTCGGGCGCCAGGTGGCTTTCGGCCGGCGGGTACGCGGCGATCAGGTCGGCGATGTGCTTCGGCTCCTGCAGCCGATGCTCCTTGTTCCCGGTGCGCAGCACCAGCCCGGGACCGACCAGTTCGCCGACCCGGCCGAAGACCGCGTCCACCGCCTGGTTGCTGGTGGAGCCGATCAGCACGCTCTGGCCGGCGGCGGTGGCGGTGGCGAGCAGCGCGGTGACCAGTTGGCTCTTACCTGTCCCCGGTGGACCCTGCGCGACGGTCAACGGCTGCGACATCGCGGCCCGGATGATTTCCTCCTGCGCCTCGTTGGCCGGAGCCAGCGCGACTGTCGCGATCGGTGCCGGAGCCTCCTCGCTCGGGCCCGCCGCGAGGGTTGCCAACGCCGTCCGGCCGATGAGCCGTGGATTCTTGATCATCCCTTGCAGGTCCACGACGAGTTGCTGCTGCGGCGAGGCCGTGGCGTCGACGGAGTAGAGCAGCGCGGCGTTCTGCACCCGGTCGAGTGGCCCGGGACGCGGTTGGCCGACCAGCGCAGTCGGGTCGAGGTCCGCCACCGGAGTCATACCGAACGTCTTGATCAGCAGGTCGACGGTGGCGGTGAGAGCCGCCGGGTCACCGGGTACGAAGACCTGCCCGACTCGTTGCAGCAGTTCATCGGACTCCACGTCGGACAATTGCAGCAGGTCGAGCAGCGCCGGGCCGGGTCGTGGTGGGAAGGAGGCGTGCACGACATCGTCGGTGCCCACCGTGACGTCGCAGATCAGCAGCGGCGTCAACCGTACCGGCTGCTGCCTGGCGGGTCGGACCGCGACGACCGGATAGCCGTACTGCAACTCCTTGCCGTCGGCGCGGGCCCGGGTGGCCAGCGCGGCGGCCCGGCCGGTCAGCCGGACCGGGGAGGCCGCCGTGAACACCGCCTCGGCACCGGTCGGTGCCGGAGCGTACGTGCTGACCGCCTGTGGGTCGATGAAGGACCGCAGGGCGGCCGAGCGCTCCATGCAGTTGACGTAGTAGGTGACCAGGCGGCGCCACTGGTCGGCGTCGAACGGGGCGTCGTCGGCGGGGCTGGTCGGGCCGGCGTCAGGTCGCGCCCGGGCGGCCGCCGAGTCCGGCGCGGTGACCAGCCGGATGGGTTCGGTCACCCCCTCGCTCGATTCGACCGGCGAGTGCTGCCGACGTCGGGCCATCTCGGTCATCGCGTAACGGGCGAGGTCGTTGGTGGTGACCCAGCCGTCGGCGGACCCGTCGGCTGCGCCGCGCAACCCCTCGAGCAGCACCTCGGTGAACACCGACGGCCGATCGGACCCCTGCGCCTTCGACGCCTTCATGTGCGTGCTGGAGGTCAGGACGAAGGTACCTCGTTCGCGCTTGCCCCGGCGAGGTTCCTCCCGTACGCCGCCCCGGAACCGGTGCCGTGCGGTGAAGGCTCCGGAGAAGCAACAGTCCAGCAGGACGACCTTCTGACTGGCCTTGGTGCTGTTCAGCAGATGCCGCAGGGTGCCGTCGACATCGAAGGCGGTGGCGTGCAGCTGCCCGGCGTGGGAATCCGTGGCGGTGAGAAACAGCGACTCCCGGTCCTCGTGCAGCACGCCGTGCCCGGAGTAGTACAGCAGGGCCAGGTCGTCTCTGCCGCACCGGCCGTAGAACTCCTCAACGACCTGGCGTAGGTGTGCGACCGGCAGGTCCAGTTTGGCGTCGACGGTGTCGAAGCCGCCGCTGCCGTCGAGTAGCGTCTTGAGCTGGGTGACGTCCTGGCGTACCGAGGGCAGCGCCGGGAGCCGCCGATCGGCGTGGTAGCTGGCTGTGCCGAGCAGCAGCGCGTGCCGGCCCATCAGCGGTGGCCCGCTTCGATCGCGGCCCGTACCGTCTCGATCAGTTCGGCGGTCTCTCCCCGCGTGGGCTGGTCGATCGTCAACTCGACGTCGCCGACGCGTAGCTGGATGCGGCGGCCGGTGTGGCGTTGCAGGAACGCCACGATCACATCGACCAGCGACTGTACGTATGAGGGGTCGACGCTGGTCAGTACGGTGACGGCTGCCAGGGCCAGCTCCGCGATGCCTTTGCTCGCCGGATCGGGGGCGAGCGGGATGCGCCGTACCTCCCCGACCTCACGAAGATCGCCTGCCAGCTCCTCGGTGAGCTGGTCGAGAACGAAATCGTCGTCGCCGGTCAGCGGTGTGAAAGCGACCTCGACACGTACCTGCGACACGCAGCCTCCTCCTGTTTCGCGACGAGAAGGCTACGGAGTCGCCGATGCGGCCGGGCGCGTCTGTCGGCTATCCGATCGTACCGACAACCGGTCAATACCCGCCGTCGATGATCTCATCGACCTTGGTCGAATAACTGTTGGTTCAAGGACAGAAGTCTCGCCAGCGAGGAGGAGACGATGAAGATTCACCTATGGGAGTACGTCCGAGTAGAGGCCACCGGACACCCACCTCATCATCGGGAGGTTCCATGGAAAACAAGGCGCGCCGGACGATCGGTGTCCTCGTCGCGACGGCGGCGTTGGCGCTGGCCGCCGCGGCGACACCCGCCGCGGCCACACCCACCAGCACCGTCGACATGGTCACCCCGGTCTCCGACACGGGCGGAACCATCAACCCGGCGGTCCTCGCCGAGCGGATCGACGAGACGATGGTACGGGCCACCCGTCCTGCGGCGCGGCGCGGCGCTGACGGGACGGACCGAGCGCCCGCCGCTGAGGTCGAAGGCAAGACCGAGCCGGGCGAGATCGGCATCAGCAGCATCATCGGTACGGACAACCGTTACCAGACGACCCCGGCGGACTGGTGGCCGGCGAGCTCCACGGTCCAGATCACCCGTACCTCCGGTGGGGTCACCCGGGGACACTGCACCGGTTGGATGATCGGTGCCGACACGCTGATCACCGCTGGGCACTGCGTCTATCCCCGTAACGGCACCGCGTGGTACCCGCGCAACGAGTTCACCGTCTGGCCGGGACGCGACGGCGGTTCCACGCCGTACGGCTCGTGCAGCGTAGCCAGCCTGCACTCGGTTGCGGGATGGGTGAACAGCTTCATCAACGGCTACGACTACGGTGCGATGAAGCTCAACTGTACGGTCGGCAACAGCACCGGAACCTTCGGGTTCATGTGGACCTCCGCCAGTCAGAATGGCACGTCGACCTACAACCGGGGCTACAGCGGGGACAAGTCCTTCGGCACCCAGTGGGCCAGCTCCGACCAGATCCGGGTGACCCAGTCCACCGAGCTGTTCTACCACCACGACACGGTCGGCGGTAACAGTGGCGGACCCGTCTACACGTATTCAGTGACCGACTGCGGCCCCTGCGCCGTGGCGGTGCACGCGCACGGCCTACACGGCAGCGGTGCGCCGAACAACAACCACAACAGCGGACCGCGGATCACCGAGTCCGCGTTCAACAACTTCATCTACTGGCGGGACCTGTAGTACGGAGTCGACAGCCCGTCCGGTGACCGCACAGCCCGGTCGCCGGGCGGGGGTCGGCGCGGCGCGACGAGCCGCACCTCACCCAGAGTTCTGATACTCTGTGTGATCGAACCATGACGTGATTCGAGGACTGGCCATGAAACGAGGACTGGCCATGAAGCCAGTACGACGTGCGCTTCTGCCGGTGCTGATCGTCAGCTTGCTGGTGGCGGGCTGCGCGACTGAATCATCGAGTTCGCCCGGACCGTCGGTGTCGACCGGCCCGGACACCCCCGTCTCCGACCAGCGATCGCCTGAGGGGCCCTCGGCATCGCCGGGTACGGTCGCTGGTCGCGGTACGGCGATCATCGAGGTACGGAACCCGGCGGGTGAACCGTTACCGGTGATCCCGGTGGAGGTCCGTACGGTCGGCTGGCCGATGCCCGCAGAACTGTCCGAGGACATCGCCCGGATGACCGACGCGCGTGGCGAGTACGCCTGGACCGACCTGCCACCGGGGGATTACGAGTTCACCGTACGGGTTCCGGGCGAGGACGTCGCCGCAGCCCAGCGGGTGACGGTGGTGGCGGACGAAACCAGCCGGGTGCCGATGACCCTCGGCTGAGCGGGAGCGCGGTGACGCCGTGCCGGGGTGCCCGCCCCGTCCCACCCGGCGAGCGGTGCTGTGATCGAGAACACCATTGGTCAGCCGGTCCGGCGCGGGTGGTGATCACCGGTACGTTCGTGACGGTGCTGGCCAGCTGATCACTAGGGATTCACCTCGATCATCCCTGCCCGCGCTCGCCCGCACGTATCATCAAACGATCCACCATGAGCACTCTGTGCCCCTGCGCCGGGCTCGGACGGTGCCTCTGTCTGGTGCTGGCTAGCATCTGGTGCTGGCTGAAAGGTGTGAGATCGGTGCCGAACGAGGCGAAGCGATGAGTGTCTCGATGAGGAGTCAGTTCCGGATCCTCACCGGAGCGGTCATGGGCCTGGTCACGATGGTTGCCCTGACCGCCTCGGTGGCACCCAGCCCGGCCGACGCCGGTGAGCCGCTGCCCGGCACCAGGGTGTCCGACGCGGATCTCCGGCTGCTGACCGAGGCCGCCAAGTCGTGTCCGACCTTGACCCCGGCGCGACTGGCCGGTCAGGTGATGGTCGCGTCCCGGTTCTCGGGGTTGCCGGTCGAGGCGGTGCGCTCGGTCGGCGGGCAGGGCGTCGCCGGGTTGGTGCCGACCGTGTGGCAGAAATGGGCGCCGTGGGAGGAAGCGCTGCCGGCTGACCGGGAAGCCAGCGTCACCGCCCTCGCCCACCATATGTGTCAGCTGGTCGGCCAGCTTCGGGTGCTGCAGATCGACGGCGACCGGTGGCAGCTGGCGTTGGCGGCGCACTGGGTCGGCATGGAGCCGGTCGTCGACGCGGGTGACATCCCGGCCGGCGCCCAGGAGTACATCGACACGGTGGAGCGGTACGCCATCTGGTACACGTTGCAGCCGGAGTTCGGTGGCAGTGGTGACGCGGCGCCCGAGACGTTCGTACCGGCCGTCGTGCGGGCCGCCACCGACGCCGCGCCGTCGCCGGTGCCGGATGCGTATCTCGAACTGATCCAGGCTGCTGGTGCGGTCTGCCCACAGCTGCCCCCGGCTCGGGTCGCCGCGCAGATCATGGCGACCTCCGCGTTCGACCCACAGCGGCTCGGCCCGTTGGGCGAGCAGGGCATCGCGCAGTTCCTCCCCCAGATGTGGGTCAGCTACGCCCGGCCGTCGTCGACGGCCTCGCCGTGGAACCCGGCCTCGGCTGTTCCAGCTCTCGGCCAGGCCATGTGCGCGCTCCTGGAGGCCATACCCGGAGCCGGACCGGACGACTATCCGCTGGCACTGGCGGCGTTCCTCCGCGGCGACCCGACGATCCGTACGCTGGCCGAGGTGCCGGGCGGCGACGGGATCCTGGCCCTCGCCGAGCAGGTGGGCCGCTTCGAGACCGAGTACGCAAAGGATCCAAGGCTGGCCCCGCCTGCCGCCGCCTCCCCGTCGGCGAGCCCGACCACCACGCCCAGACCCAAGGCCGGGGCAACCACCGGCGCCCCGACCGCCCCGCCGACAGCGCCCGCGCAGCCAGCGCCGACGGCGCAGGCGACCAAGCCGAGCGCCCCGGCGCCGAACGCCTCCGACCAGCCGCCGGTCAAGGCCACGGATGCCGACGGGACCAACCGTGCGTACGGCCCGTTCTTCGTCTACAACCTGGCCACCGAGATGTGCCTGGACATTCCGGGGATCGCCGCCGGGCCACGCGACGGACCGGTCCTGCAGAACCTCTGCTACGTGCACAGCCAGGACAACCAGGAGTATGCCTTCGTCCCACGCCGGGTCGACTCCGCCGGCAACCAGCTGTACTGGATTCGTAGCATCACCTCCCAGTACTGCCTGGACCTGCCCGGCCTCGGCTCGGTCCCAGCGGGAACCAGGGTGTACGAGACCGGCTGCTTCGACGACGAGAACCAGTACTGGCGACTGCAGCCCACGGTGAAGTATGGCGACACTCAGTTCTATCGGCTGATCAACACCGCCTCGAACCTCTGCCTCGACGTGCTCGGCACCGGGACCGGTGGATTGGACGAACACATCGAAGTGACTGTCTGTAGAGGAAACGACGACCACGACTGGGCACTGATCCGGCGGGTGAACTGGTGACCGGGTCACCGCTGCCGCAGCTCGCGGCGGGACAGGCCGAAGACGAACGCGGCCAGCAGGGTCGCCCCGGAGGCCAGGAAGACCGCCGTGCTGCCGTACCGGTCGACCACCAGGCCGGCGGTCACCGTGGACAGCGGGAACAGGCTCAGTGCCGCGAAGACGATCGCGCTCATCACCCGGCCCAGCAGGTGCGGCGCGGTGCTCTGCTGCATGGTGGTGATCACCAGTACGTTCGTGACGGTGCTGGCCAGACCGGCCACCACCAGGGCCACCACCGCGCCGAGGTAGCCGGCGAACGGCACGGCGGCGATCGCCAGGCCCAGCACAATGCCGGCGAGCATCGCCGTCGCGCCGCGTCGGGGCAGCCCGGCCAGGCCGGCGGAGAACAGCCCACCGACCAGCGAGCCGGCGGTGAACGCGGCCAGCAGACCACCCAGCCCGCCCGCGCCAGCGGCCAGCTCGCCGTTGCTGAGCGACGGTAACCCGATCCGGACCATGCCGCCGACGGTCAGGTTGGCGGCGGCGGTCACCAGCAGCACGGTACGCAGCAGCGCCGATTCGCGTAGCAGCCGCCAGAACCCGACCGGCGGTGCGCCACCGTCCGGTCCCACCCTGCCCGGTTGCGGGCCGCCGTCGTCGACCGGCGGCGGTGGCGGTGGCGCCGTGCCCCGCGCGACGCCGCCGATCATCGCCAGGCAGACCGCCGAGACGGCGAACGTCGCCGCGTCCACCCCGAACGCCACCGCCGGGGAGAGCGCCGCCACGACGAGCCCGGCCACCCCGGGGCCGATCATCCCGGCGGTGAAACTCGCGGTGCTGTGCAGCCCGTTGCCGGCCTGCAACTGATCGGCGGGCAGCAGCCGTGGGGTGATCGCGTAGGCGGCCGGCTGGAACAGGCCCGCACCCAGGCCGGTGCCGGCGACCAGCACCGCGATCACCGGTACGGACGGATCGTCGGCGACGGCGGCCGCGACGATGCCGACGGTGAAGACGACCCGGCTCAAATCGGAGATCAGCATCACCCGCCACGGTCCGATCCGGTCGGACAGAATCCCACCCAGCGGTGTCGTCACAAGCCGGCACACCCCGTACCCGGCGACCAGCAGGCCCAGCTCACGCCCGCCACCGCCGAGCTGGTAGACGAGGAACGGCAGAGCGACGGCGTGGAACGCGTCGCCGAACACGGACACCAGTTCGGCGGCGAACAGCAGGCGGTAGCCGCGCGAGCGCAGCGGCGCGAAGCTGAGTCGCGGTCGGAACCGCCGGGCCGCTGTCCCGGCCGCCGCAGTCTCCGACGTCGAATCAGGCGCCGAGTCGGTCGCGGACTCAGTCACGGAGCCAGGCATCGAATCAGTCACCGAGGGCCACCGGCAGCGATTCCAGCCCTCGGAGCATGATCGTGTTCCGCCACGGCAGTTCGTGTTCGTCGGCGGCGAGTGTCAGCCCGGGATGCCGGTCCAGCAGGGCGCCGAGCGCCAGCTCGCCTTCGAGCTTGCCGAGGAACGCGCCTAGGCAGCGGTGCAGACCGTGGCCGAACGCCAGGTGTCCGGGGTCGCTCCGGTCCAGGATCAGCCGGTCGGGTTCGGGGAACCGGTCCGGATCCCGGTTGGCGCCGCCGAGCGAGACGAGCACGAGCTCACCGGCGGGAATCCGTACCCCGTCGATGTCGACCTGCTCGGTGGTGAACCGCAGCGTCGCCATGCTGACCGGCGATTCGTAGCGCAGGAACTCGTCGATCGCGGCCGGCAGCGCCGGTCGGTTCGCCAGCAGCCACCGTAGCTGGTCGGGGTGGCGCAGCAGGGCGAGCGTGGCGGTGCCGAGCAGGTTGACGGTGGTCTCGTGGCCGCCGATCAGCAGCAGGAAGACCATTCCGACGATTTCGTCGTCGGTCAGCTCACCGGCGTCCCGGGCGGCCAGCAGGCCGGTCAGGATGTCGTCGCCGGGATGTGCCCGTCGGTGCCGCAGCTGCCCGCCGATGTAGTCGGTCATCTCACCGAGGGCGGTGGCGAAGTCCGCAGGGTCGTCGCTGTGCGTGAGGATCGCCGTCGACCAGGCGCGGTACGCGGCGCGGTCCTCGGCCGGGAAGCCGAGCAGCTCACAGATGATCAGCATCGGCAGCGGGAAGGCGAAGTCCTTCACCAGGTCCACCGTCCGGCGTCCGGCGATGTCGTCGAGCAGCGACGTGGTGATCCGGTCCACCATCGGCCGCATGGCGGCCACCCGCCGGGCGGTGAACGCCGCGTGGATGAGCCGCCGCAGCCGGGTGTGGTCAGGCGGGTCGCTGTTGAGCATGTGGACGACGTCACCGCCGAGGGTGACCCCGGCTACCCGGTCGTCGGCGAGCGCCTGGGCACGCCGGGCGTCCTGCCCGAACCGCGGATCGGCGAGCGCCGCCCGCACGTCGCGGTACCGGGCGATCACCCACATCGGCAGCCCTTCGTCGCTGTGCAGGATCGACACCGGGCCGTTGGACCGGATGCGGGCCAACGTCGGGTACGGGTCGGCGATGTACGGCACCTCGGGCTGCGTCGCCGTACCGGCCACGGTGTCCATGTCCCTCCTCGCGGAAACGGTCGGTGAAGGTGGGTGGTACTCATACCGCCAGCGCCGGGAACGGCCAGCGGTAAGCCGGGGTCGGCAGCCACCACAGCTGCCCAGCCTGGGCCGCGATCAGCCGGGCGTCGGCCAGGTCCCGCCGAACCGGCGCGGGCACCTGCCCGGCCGGTACCCCTTCGGTCAGCTGCCCGATGGCGACCAGATGCTCCGGTTCGTCGATGGTGAACAGCTCCAGCGCACCGGCGCGGCGGTCGCGGACCTCGACGAACCCGGGCCCGCGCCGGAACACGCACTTGCCGAGGAAGAACGAGTCCCGCCAACCGCGTACCGCCTGGTCGTCGGCACCGCTGGCACCGCTGTCCACCCGGTCCGGTGGGAACAGATGGTCGAACATGCCCTGTCCGGCGCAGCCGTCGTGGCAGCGGGCCACCCAGTCGACCGCGATGGCGCGGGCGGTGAGTTCCCGGATCAGCACCAGGGCGCGGGCGGAGGCGAACCCGGCGTCCCGGCACAGGTCGACCGGGGCGGGCAGCCGGGCATGTCGTACGCCGGCCCGGTGCAGGTCCGCCACCAGCGGCCGCCACGCACCGGCGACCCGCCGGGTGCCGAACGACATCCCCGTCACCTGGGCCGCGTCGGGCAGATAGTCGCGGGACAGCGCGATCTCGATCGCACACCCGGTCCAGTCGGTCGGGCCGGTTGACCCGGGCGGGCTGCTCGGGCTGGTCTGGGTGGTGACGTCAGCCGACGGCGACGGCATGCGGCTCCTCCTCGCTCTGCCCGGTCGTGCCGGTGCCCGGTTGTCCGCCGCTGCCGCCGGCTGCGTTCCCGGCGGTGCCTGCGGCGGCCCTCCGGCGGTGGTCTGTCCGGGCCAGCATCTGGTTGTCGGACTCGACCGCGAGATGCACCTGGTAGCCGTCGTCGTAAAACAGGATGCCCAGCGCCGACCAGCGGTCCAGCAGCGGTTCGACGACCGCCGATCCGCCGGGCACCTTCGCGGCGAGGGTGGCGGCGGTACGCGGCTGATCGAGCAGCCGGAACAGGGCGATCTCCGGTGGCGTGGCCAGCTCCAGCACGGTCCAGTCGTAGGCCGCGCGTTGGCTCACCAGCACGATCCGGTCCGGCAGTTCCTGACAGGTGAGTCGGCTGACGGGGTACTGCGCCTGCCAGGTGGCGAGGGCCGCGTCGAGCTCGGCGGCCTGGGTTTGGTCGATGCCGTGCGGCACCGACGTGAAGATGTACGCCAGGTCGGCGAGTTCCGCCTCGGGCAGCCGGTAGATCTCGGCGTACTGCGGTGCCGGCCGAAGGTCGGCGAATCCCAGCTCCGGGCGGTCGAAGTAGGGGCTGAACCGTTCGATGGCGATCCGGGCGGCCCCCATCGGCGGCTCCAGGTGGTGCAGTGCCGGCAGCTGGTCGACGATGCTGGTGTAGTCCCGCGCCGTCTCGCCGGGGAATCCGTACAGGTAGTTCCAGCTGGCCGTCACACCGGCACTCTGCGCGTCGCGCAGCGCCCGCACGTTCTGGCAGCCGGTCACGCCCTTGTCCATCAGCCGCAGCACGTGGCTGCTGAGATTCTCCACGCCCGGCTGGACCTGCACCGCACCGGAGTCGTTGAGCTGCTGGAAGTGTCGTCGGCGCAGGTTGGCCTTGACCTCGAAGTGCAGGCGGACGTCGTACTCCGATTCGGCCAGGCGTTGCAGCACCGAGTCGAAGTAGGCCATGTCGAGGATGTTGTCGACCACGATGAAGTCGAGCAGCTGATGGCTCCGGGCGAGGTTGAGGACCTCGTCGAGAAAGCGGGCCGGACTCTTGCTGCGGAACTGCATGAACGACCCGTTGAGCCCGCAGAACGTGCAGTGGTGTTTCTCGCCCCACCAGCAGCCGCGGGAGCCTTCGACGACCAGCCGGGGCGCTACCCAGTCGGCTGCCGCCGACGTGTCCAGCCGGTCCAGGTAGCCGGTGTAGTCGGGCGCGACGATGTCGCCGGGCGGCAGTGGTCGCGACGACATCGGGTTGGCCCGGGCGAGGCCGTCGGCGTCGCGCCAGCACAGCCCGGAGATGTCGGCGAGCCCCGATGAGCCGATCCGGCCGGACCCGTCGGCCGAGTTGAGGGCGGCGAGCAGCTGCGGGAAGGCGACTTCGCCTTCGCCGCGTACCACGTAGTCGACGTAGCGGAAGTTGCGGTGCAGCGCCGCTCCCTGCGGACCGTCGCAGTTGGCCCCGCCGAACACGATCCGGGTGCCGGGCCGTGCCTGCTTGACCAGACGGGCGACGGCGAGGCTGGCGGCGTTCTGCTGGAACGTGGTGGTGAATCCGACGACGTCCGGCGCGGCGTCGGCCAGTTCGGCGGCGAGTTCGCGGATGAAGCCGGGCACCAGCCGGTGCATCGCCCGGGTCAGTGCGATCTCGGTGTCGGTCGAGCCGCCTTCGGTGAGCAGCCGGGCGTACGGGTCGAACGGGCGCTCCTCGTCGTCCAGCAGTCCGGAGAAGACCCAGTCCCCGGCGCCGAGGAAGTAGGAGGACTCAGAAAAGTAGCGGTAGTCGGCGAGCGTGAAGTCGGTGGCCCCGGTCACCCAGTCGACGAAGTCGATGTTCGCGTAGCGGACCTGCACGTCGTGACCGGCGCGACCGGCCGCCGCGCGCAGAATGCCCAACGCCAGTGACGGCACGTCGATCGACCCCCACGGCATGTGCAGCAGGACGACTTTCACTTCCGGCCCCTCTCCGACGGTGGTGGGCGTCGTTCCGGAGCGGCAGGCGCTCTCACTCCGGAACGACGCCGTCGACCGTGCGCTCAGCACCGACCTGTCACTCGCCGGCGGGTGCCTTGTCGGCCGCCGACTCGGTCACGTCGTGCCGCCTGGCCGGGACTGCCCGGTCCATGTCGAGGAGCATCTTGACGATGACCGCCCCACGCTCCCGCTCGCTGGTGGTGATCGGGTCGTGACGTACGCTGCGTCGCTTCATACCATTCACCTCCCTCCCTGGCTGGCTGTCAGGTACGGGCGACCGTCCACTGCGGTCGTCCGGCTTCGGTCCGGTCGCAACACCGCGTCGGCGTACCGGAGCAGTTCGTCGAAGGTCCGGGTCTGGCCGGCCGCGTCGCCGTGGTGGCCGCCGGGCATCCAGTGCAGTCGGTGCGGTACGCGCCGGTGCCGCAACGCGGCGACGTAGCGGCGGATCTGGTCCGGCGGGCAGCGGTCGTCATCGGTGGCGGCGGCGATGAACAGCGGCCCGTGGACCCGGTCCAGGTAGGTCGTCGGGTCTGCGGCGCGGTACCGCTGCGGTACGTCGTCGGGCCCGCCGCCGAACAGTTCGTCGTCGACCTCACGCAGCGCGGCGGTGGCGCCCCGGTGCGCCGCTGGGTAGTCGGCGATCGGGCAGACGGCGAGACCGACCGCCCAGTCGGCCGGCGCGACGCCCATCGCGAGCAGCACCAGGTAGCCGCCCCACGAGTAGCCGCACAGCCCGGTCCGGCCCGGCTCGGCCACGCCGAGGTCGAGCAGCTTGCGGCGTACGGCGGCCAGGTCCTCCAACTGCGCCAGACCGACCCGGTGGTTGAAGTCCCGCTGCCACCGTGGCCCGTATCCGGTTGATCCCCGGTAGTTGGTACGCGCCACCGCGTAGCCGGCGCGTACCAGCAGCTCCACCCTCGGGTCGTAGGCGTCCCGGTCGTGCAGGTACGGCCCGCCGTGCACCAGGAACAGGGTCGGCCATGGTCCGGTGCCGGTTGGGGTGGCCAGGAAACTGTGGATCCGCCCGTACGGCTGGTCGGTCCACAGTTCGGTGCGTCCGGCGGGGGTGGCGGGGTGGTTGGTGGGTCGGGGCCGGCGGGCCGGCTGCGCGGTGGCCGTACCGGGGTGGGTGACCAACCGGCGGGGTGGCACCGAGTCGCTGGTCCAGATGTAGTGGATCGCGCCGTCGGGGGCGACGGCCAGGTCGAGGATGGTGCCGGATGGGGTGGCGACGGTGATCTGCTCGCCGGTTCCGGGGTCGGCCAGTAGCAGCCGGCTGCGCCCGGCCCGGTCGTGCTGGACGAGGATCCGTCCGTCGTCGCCGTACCAGTGGGCGGTGATCTCCGACTCGTATGACAGGCCGCTGGACAGTTCGATGCCGCGGTCGCGCCGCCAGATGCCGATCTGGTACCGGTCCGGCGTCTCGACGACGATCAGCAGTTCCGGATCGGGTCGGTCGCCGGGGCGGAACTCCAGGGCCCAGATCCGCTGCTGGTCGCTGCCGGCGACGGTGTCGGTCCGTCCGTCGGTGAGCCGCACGACGCTGACCGCCGTCGCGGCGTCGGCCCGGGCGGCGAGCGCGATGGTGTTTCCGTCGCCGGCCAGGTCGACCAGGGCGGTGTAGCCGGCGCTGACCGCCACCAGGTGACCCGGTCCGCCCGGTTCTCCCACATAGCAGCGGGTCTGCCGGCCGGTGCCGACGCAGACTGCGGCGCGGCGGCCGGTGGCGTCGAAGGCGATGCCGTGCTGCCGGCCGGGCGGTAACCCGGTCAATGCCAGCGGCGGCGGGCCGGCCGTGTCCCGACCGGCTGCGAGTCGACCAGTCTCCGTCTGACCGGGGTCGACCGGCTGGCGGCGCCAGACACCGACGTCGGTCCGGTCCGCGTCGAACCACCAGAAGTGCCGGCCGTCGGGCTCGATGTCGCAGGCGGACACCCCGTTCGGTGCGGCGGTGCGAATTCGACGTCGGTCTGTCTCGACGTTCCAGGTCAGGACCTGGGTAAGGTCACCGTCGTCGTGCAACTCGACGGCCCTGGTCGGCTGGTGCGTAGCGAAGGCAGGTACGTGTGGTGTGTTCACAACCACCCCGATCGGGTCGCGTACCACACCGAGCGTAATTGATCTGCTTCTATTGGTAAAGAAGATGTTCGACTGTCGGCTGAATCACCTGGTCGCCGGCGTGGGTGCGGTGCTGCCCCGGACGACGAGAGTGGTGCCGATCTCCACCCGGTGTTGCGGCAACACGCCACCGTTGGCCAGCGCGAGTACCATCCCGGCGGCGGTCGACGCCATCTCGGTCAGCGGCTGGCGCACGGTGGTCAGCGGCGGGCAGCACCAGCGGGCGTTGTCGATGTCGTCGAAGCCGACCACACTCAGGTCGTCCGGTATGCGCAGGCCGAGCCGCCAGGCTGCACTGTAGACGCCGAGGGCCTGTAGGTCGTTGCCGCAGAGCACCGCCGTCGGCCGATCGGGCCGGTCGAGCAGGTCACGCCCGTGTGTCTCACCGTCCTCGAAGAAGAACCGGCCGCTGCGGACCAGGTCGTCATCGAGCCGTACGCCAACCGCCGCCATCGCCGCCCGGCAGCCCTCCAGCCGCGCGCGGGCGCCGAGCATGTCGAGCGGGCCGCTGATCACGGCGATCCGGCGGTGCCCGAGGTCGAGCAGATGGCGGGTCGCGGTGATGCCGCCGTTCCAGTTGGTGGCGCCGACCGACGGGGTCGGGTGGGCCGGTTCGCCGACCGGGTCCAGGGCGACCAGGGGGATGGCGCTGGCGGCCAGTTGGGCGTGCTGCTCCGGCGTGAACGCGGAGTATACGGCGATCACCCCGACCGGTCGGCGGGCCAGCAACTGCTCGGCCCAGGACCGGCCCGGTTCGGTGCGGCCCTGCACCTCGGTGAATCCGACGGCGAGCTCGGCGGTCCGGGCGACCAGTTCCACCCCACGCAGGATCTCGATCGCCAGGTGGCTCTCGAGTTGATAGAAGACGACCTCGATGCCGGCGGTCGGGGAGGCCGAGCCGGGCCGCTGGTAGCCGTGCTCGCGAACCAGTGCCTCGATTCGACGGCGGGTCTCCAGCGCCACTCCGGACCGTCCGTTGAGCACCTTCGAGACGGTGGGTTTCGAGACGCCGGCGAGCTCGGCGATCGTCGCGACGGAAAGGTCGCCACGGCGGCGTCCGCGTCGCTGACCTTCCGGCGGCCTACCGGTCGCCGGTGGGTGGTCCGGGTGGGTGGGGGCGTGGTCCACGACCGATTCGCCAACCTTCCGCTTGATCTGGGGCATCGCCCGGCTCATGCTACGGAGTGTCGAAGCGTTTCTATGTGCATGTCTCGATGTTGGTTCGACGCCGACCTTGAATCTTGAACCGTTTCTATCGATACTAGTAACTGTTTCGAGCCGGAGTAAAGCGGGAGCCTGGGCAGCCCCGCGTCAGACCCCAATTCTGCGTGCGTTCCGGAGGAACCACATGAGACTCATGGCCAAGATGCTGGCCGCCGCCGCAGCAACCGTCACCGCCGCGGCGGCCGCACTGACCTTCGCGGCACCTGCCTCGGCAGCCACCCTGACCGAGGTCACCAACTTCGGCACCAACCCCAGCAACCTGCGCATGTACCTGTACGTGCCGGACCGGGTCGCGCCCCGTCCGGCGATCCTGGTCGCGATGCACTACTGCACCGGCACCGGCCCGGCGTTCTACTCCGGCACCCAGTACGCCGCCCTGGCGGACCGGTACGGCTACATCGTCATCTACCCGTCGGTCACCCGCAGCAGCCAGTGCTTCGACGTCTACTCGCCGCAGGCGTTGACCCGGGGCGGCGGCAGCGACCCGGTCGGCATCCGGTCGATGATCAGCTACGTGGAGCAGCGCTACAACACCGACCCGAACCGGATCTTCGCCACCGGCGTCTCGTCCGGCGCGATGATGACCAACGTGATGCTCGGCGTCTACCCGGACGTCTTCGCCGCCGGCGCGTCCTTCGCCGGGGTGCCGTTCACCTGCTTCGCCACCACCGGCGGTTCCGAGTGGAACAGCCAGTGCTCGGGCGGGCAGATCGTCCGTACCCCCCAGCAGTGGGGCGACGCGGTCCGCAACAGCCTGCCCGGCTACTCGGGCCCGTGGCCCCGGATGCAGATTTGGCACGGCACCAACGACGACACGCTGCGCTACCCCAACTTCGCCGAGCAGATCAAGCAGTGGACCAACGTGCACGGGCTGAGCCAGACCCCGACCTACACCGACAGCCCGCAGGGCAACTACACCCGCACCCGGTACGGCAGCTCAGGCGGGATGGCCCCGGTCGAGGCGATCAGCATGCAGGGCACCGGGCACAACCTGCCGGTCGACGCCGCCCAGGTGATCCGCTTCTTCGGCCTCGACGGCACCGCTCCGCCGACGACGGCTCCGCCCACCACGGCGCCGCCGACGACGGCTCCGCCCACCACGGCGCCGCCGACGACGGCTCCGCCCACCACGGCGCCGCCGACGACGGCCCCGCCCACCACCGCACCGCCGACCACGCCGCCGCCGTCCGGGGCCTGCCGGGTCACCTACGGGGTGAACGCGTGGAACAACGGGCTGGTCGCCTCGGTGACCATCGCCAACACCGGCAGCAGCGCGATCAACGGCTGGAGCCTGGCGTTCACCCTGCCGGCCGGGCAGACCATCATCTCCGGCTGGAACGCGACGTACTCGCCGACCAGCGGCGCGGTCACCGCCCGCAACATGTCCTACAACGCCACCATCCCGCCGAACGGCTCACAGAGCATCGGCTTCCAGGCCACCCACTCCGGCGACAGTGGTAGGCCCAGCTCGTTCACCCTCAACGGCACCCCCTGCGCCGTCGCCTGACGTGCGCCACGGTGGTGGGGGGTCCGACCGGACGGACGCCCCACCACCCGTATGCGATGGAGGACGGCATGCTCAAGGTGGGAATCATCGGTGCCGGCGGCATCGCCGGTACGCATATCGCCGGTTACCAGGAGTTCGGGGAGGACTGCCGGATCACCGCCGTCTGCGACGTGACCCTGGCGAAGGCGCGGGAGTGCAGGACGACCTTCAATCTCACCAGCGCCCGCGTCTACGACGATGCCGGGGCCCTGCTCGCCGCCGAGGAGTTGGACCTGGTCAGCATCGCGACACCGCCGTCGACGCACGCCGACATCACGATCGCGGCCCTGCGCGCGGGCGTCAACGTCCTGGTGGAGAAGCCGATGGCTCCGTCGTTGCAGGAGTGCGACGCGATGCTCCGCGCCGCCACCGAATCGGGCAAGCTGCTGTCGGTCGTCGCACAGAACCGGTTCCGCGACGACATGGCCACCTTGAAGGCGGTGCTGGACTCTGGTCTCATCGGGCCTGTGTCACACGTGCAGGTCAACTCGTCGTGGTGGCGGGGGCGGCCGTACTACGACCTGTGGTGGCGGGGGACCTGGGCGTCCGAGGGCGGCGGCTGCACCCTCAACCACGCCATCCACCACATCGACCTGACCATGTGGATGCTCGGTCGGCCCTCGGCGGTCACCGCGATGCTGGTCAACTCGCAGCACGACAACGCCGAGGTCGAGGACCTGTCCGTCGCGATCCTGCAGTACGACCGGGCGCTGGCCCAGCTCACCAGCTCGGTGGTGCACCACGGCGAAGAACAGGAGATCGTCATTCAGGGCGCGTACGCTCGGGTTTCCCAGCCATGGCGGGCAGCGGCCGAGACCAGTGCACCGAACGGGTTCCCCACCCCGGGTGGCAACCCGGACCTGCTCGCCGACCTCAATGCTCTTGCGCAGGCGCGCCGCCCGTTGGCACATGTCGGGCACACCGGCCAGATCGGCGACGTCCTGCGTGCGGTCCGCGACGGGGTGGCACCTGCGGTGAGCGGCACCGACGGACGCAACGCGGTCGAGCTGGTCACCGCGATCTACGAATCGGGGATCGAACGCCGCCCGGTGGCCCTCCCGCTGTCCCCGGACGATCCCTACTATCAGCGCGGCACCCTGGTACGGCGCGCGCCGCGGTTCTTCGAGAAGACCGCTGCGGTGCGGAACCTGCCCGGTGCCATCACCGTCGGCGGCACGGCCGACCACGACAACTGAGGAGACGAACACGTGGCGAAGGTCAGTGGGGCGACGTACGCTCCGGATCCCGTACCGGCCCCGGTGGTGGCACCGGGGGAGTTCGTCTTCGCCGCGGTCGGCCTCAACCACGGGCACATCTACGGCATGAGTTCCGGTCTGCTCGGTGCCGGCGCCACCCTCAAATGGGTGTACGACCCCGACCCGGCCAAGGTCGACGCGTACCGTCAGCGGTTCCCGCAGGCGCGGGTGGCGCGTGACGAGGCGGAGATCCTTGACGACGACGCGGTCCACCTGGTGGCTGGTGCCGCCGTCACCTCGCAACGGTGCGCTCTCGGCCTGCGGGTCATCGCGGCCGGCAAGGACTACTTCACCGACAAGGCCCCGCTCACCACCCTGGAACAGCTGGCCGAGGCGCGCGAAGCGACCGCGCGCACCGGACGCAAGTACGCGGTCTACTACTCGGAGCGGATCCACGTCGAGGCGGCGGTGCTGGCGGGTCAGCTCGTCCAGCGGGGTGCCATCGGTCGGGTGGTGCAGGTCATGGGCCTGGGGCCGCACCGCCTGTCCGCCGCCGGCCGCCCGGACTGGTTCTTCGTCAAGGAGAAGTACGGCGGCATTCTCTGCGACATCGGCAGCCACAACGTCGAACAGATGCTGTACTTCACCGGCTCGACCGACGCCGAGATCAGCCACTCCACCGTCGGCAACTTCAACCACCCCCAGTACCCGGAGCTCGACGACTTCGGCGAGCTGAGCCTGGTGCTGAACAGCACCGCGACCGGCTACTGCCGGGTGGACTGGTTCACGCCCGACGGGCTGCGTACCTGGGGTGACGGGCGCACCTTCATCCTCGGCACCGACGGCTACATCGAACTGCGCAAGTACATCAACGTGGCGACCGACGCCAGCCCCGGGCACGTCTTCCTCGTCGACGGCACGGGCGAGCACCATCTGGTCGCCGCCGGTCAGGTCGGCTATCCGTACTTCGGCCAGCTGATCCTCGACTGCCTGCACCGGACCGAGAACGCCATGACCCAGGCCCACGCGTTCAAAGCGGCGGAGCTCAGCGTCCGTGCCCAGCAGCAGGCACGGGTGCTCCGGCACGCCGTGGACCGCTGACTTCTTCGGCGCGGTGTATCGCTCTGGGAGCCCTTGACCGGTTGCCGAGCGTTGCGTCGAGGCGAGGAAGCCTCATAACAGATATTTTTGGATAATAGGTACATATAGGCTTCTGCGCGCTTATGGTCTTGAGCAGTGCGGGTCCCCCCAACGCCCGTCGAGGAACTTCTACTGGCCTTTCGGGACGCTGCGGGAGTAGCTGTGACCAGTGAGCGACGCCTACGTCGACGACTTAAACAAGCCCAAACCCCGGCCAAGGTGGGCTATCTCCTGCTGCTTGCCGCGACGACCGGTAGCTTGACGCCGGTGGTGCAGCCGGCCGCTGCGGCAGAGGTCCGGCAGTTGGAGGATGTGCGTCCCAGCGCGGAGTCATCGCTCGTCACACCTGGGCCGCATGGGCACCGTGCCGTCTGGTATCCCGCAGCGCCGCTGCGCGACGACCCGGCGATTGGCGATCGCGAACGCTGGCAGCCGGGCCTTGGGCCGCAGGGTTGGCAGCGCTCAGAAGACGAATGGCGTCGACACAAGCCGAGCCGTGGCCCTCAAGGACCGCAGGGCGCTCAGGGTGCGCAAGGGGCACAGGGCGCTCAGGGTGCGCAGGGTGCGCAGGGCGTTCAAGGGGCACAGGGCTTCCAGGGTGCGCAGGGTGCTCAAGGCGTGCAGGGAGCACAGGGCTTCCAGGGCGTGCAGGGTGCTCAAGGTGCGCAGGGTGCGCAGGGTGCTCAAGGGGCGCAGGGCGCTCAAGGTGCGCAGGGCGCTCAAGGCGTGCAGGGAGCTCAGGGTGCGCAGGGCGCGCAGGGAGCGCAGGGCTTCCAAGGTGCGCAGGGTGCGCAGGGCGCGCAGGGAGCGCAGGGCTTCCAAGGTGCGCAGGGTGCGCAGGGCGCGCAGGGAGCGCAGGGCTTCCAAGGTGCGCAGGGCGCGCAGGGAGCGCAGGGCTTCCAAGGTGCGCAGGGTGCGCAGGGTGCGCAGGGCGCGCAGGGAGCGCAGGGCTTCCAAGGTGCGCAGGGTGCGCAGGGCGCTCAGGGTGCTCAAGGCGTGCAGGGAGCGCAGGGCTTCCAGGGCGTGCAGGGCGCTCAAGGGGCGCAGGGCGCTCAAGGCGTGCAGGGTGCGCAGGGCGCTCAGGGTGCGCAGGGTGCGCAGGGCTTCCAGGGTGCGCAGGGTGCTCAAGGCGTGCAGGGTGCTCAAGGTGCGCAGGGCTTCCAGGGTGCGCAGGGCTTCCAGGGTGCGCAGGGCTTCCAGGGTGCGCAGGGCTTCCAGGGCGTGCAGGGTGCGCAGGGTGCGCAGGGTGCTCAAGGTGCGCAGGGTGCTCAAGGTGCGCAGGGTGCGCAGGGCGCTCAAGGCGTGCAGGGTGCGCAGGGTGCGCAGGGCTTCCAGGGTGCGCAGGGTGTGCAGGGCTTCCAGGGTGCTCAGGGTGTGCAGGGCGCGCAGGGTGCGCAGGGTGCGCAGGGCGTTCAAGGGGCGCAGGGCGCTCAAGGCGTGCAGGGCGCTCAAGGTGCGCAGGGTGCGCAGGGTGCGCAAGGCGTGCAGGGAGCGCAGGGCTTCCAGGGCGTGCAGGGCGCTCAAGGGGCGCAGGGCGCTCAAGGCGTGCAGGGTGCGCAGGGCGCTCAGGGTGCGCAGGGTGCGCAAGGCGTGCAGGGAGCGCAGGGCTTCCAGGGCGTGCAGGGTGCGCAGGGTGCGCAGGGCGCGCAGGGAGCGCAGGGTGCTCAAGGTGCGCAGGGTGCGCAGGGCGCTCAGGGTGCTCAAGGTGCGCAGGGCTTCCAGGGTGCGCAGGGCTTCCAGGGTGCGCAGGGCTTCCAGGGTGCGCAGGGTGCTCAAGGCGTGCAGGGTGCTCAAGGTGCGCAGGGTGCTCAAGGTGCGCAGGGTGCTCAAGGTGCGCAGGGTGCGCAGGGCGCTCAAGGCGTGCAGGGCGCGCAGGGTGCGCAGGGCTTCCAGGGTGCTCAGGGTGTGCAGGGCGCGCAGGGTGCGCAGGGTGCGCAGGGCGTTCAAGGGGCACAGGGCTTCCAGGGTGCGCAGGGCGCTCAAGGGGCGCAGGGCGCTCAAGGCGTGCAGGGCGCTCAAGGTGCGCAGGGAGCTCAAGGAGCTCAGGGCGCTCAAGGCGTGCAGGGTGCGCAGGGTGCGCAGGGTGCTCAAGGTGCGCAGGGTGCTCAAGGTGCGCAGGGTGCGCAGGGCGCTCAAGGCGTGCAGGGTGCGCAGGGTGCGCAGGGTGCGCAGGGTGCTCAAGGAGCTCAGGGTGCGCAGGGCTTCCAGGGCGTGCAGGGAGCTCAAGGAGCTCAGGGTGCGCAGGGCGCTCAAGGCGTGCAGGGTGCGCAGGGTGCGCAGGGTGCTCAAGGTGCGCAGGGAGCGCAGGGTGCGCAGGGTGCTCAAGGCGTGCAGGGTGCGCAGGGCTTCCAGGGCGTGCAGGGAGCTCAAGGAGCTCAAGGAGCTCAAGGAGCTCAGGGTGCGCAGGGCTTCCAGGGCGTGCAGGGAGCTCAAGGAGCTCAAGGAGCCCAAGGAGCTCAGGGAGCTCAGGGTGCGCAGGGAGCTCAGGGTGCTCAAGGCGTGCAGGGAGCGCAGGGCTTCCAGGGCGTGCAGGGTGCGCAGGGTGCGCAGGGGTTCCAGGGTGCTGACGGTGCCCAAGGGGCGCAGGGCGCTCAAGGCGTCCAAGGGGCGCAAGGTGCTCAAGGGGCGCAGGGCTTCCAGGGTGCGCAGGGTGCGCAGGGTGCTCAAGGTGCGCAGGGTGCTCAAGGGGCGCAGGGCTTCCAGGGTGCGCAGGGTGCGCAGGGTGCTCAAGGTGCGCAGGGTGCTCAAGGTTTCCAGGGCGTGCAAGGTCCCCAGGGGCCACAAGGCGCGCAAGGTGCAGGCTTCCCGGATCTCTACGTCAACTCGGCTTCCGCAGGGGGGTCCGGGCTGCTTGAGGTGCAGTGCGATGCGGGGGACGTTGCTACCGGTGGTGGTTACCAATCCCAGGGAAGCCCCGACACATCGCGGCCAATCCCCATCGCCGGTGAGCCGACTGGTTGGCAAGCCGAGTTTGGCGGAACTGGCGGCACAGTCTATGTCGTCTGTGCGGACATTGCGTGATCTGAAGGTCGACGAACGAGAGCGCTCGGTGTTGGACATCAATTATTAGGAGTGACGAGAAATGAAAATGCGAACGATGTTTGGATCGCTGGCGTGTGGTGCAGTGCTACTGGCCGGGGTTCCGGCATGCACCACCGACGGAGAAGCGCAGGGTCCGGAAACCAAGAATGCCGGAGCTGTGAGCGAAGACCTCGTCGCCTTGGTTCGGAAGGGTGTCGAGGAGGGCCAGTCGGGAGATATTGAGAAGGCTAAAGAAACCTTTGAGCAGGTACTGGCTGTCGATGAGAATAACGTGTTGGCCTGGTACAACCTCGGCTACATCGCGCAGTCGCGGGACCAGATCGCGCAGGCCATCGAACGCTATGATCAGGCATTAGAGGCTGATCCCTCCTATAAGCCTGCTCTGTTCAACAAGGCCATCGCACTCGAAAGCCGTGACAAGGAGGCGGCGATCGGTCTGTATCGCCAGATCGTCGACCTTGATGATGAGGCTTCGACCGCGTACCTGCGGCTGGGTCTCTTGCTGATGAGCGAGGGTGATGAGGCCGAAGCCCGTACGGCGTTCGAGAAGGCGGCGCGGCTCGATAGAGCGCTGTTGGAAAGCGTTCCCGAAGAACATCGAGGCGACGTCGAAGATGTTCTGAGCCAGTGAGTGAGTGGTGAGATGAGGAAGCCAGCTGTTACAGTTTTCACAGGCAGTAATCGCACCAAGTTCTTGGATGAGTGCCATCAGTCGCTCCAAGCGCAGACGTTCGATGATTGGGAGTGGGTCATCGTTCTGAATCAAGGGAACCGCTGGCGGCCCGAGGTGCCGGATCAGCGAATTCGCCTGGTGGTGCAGGATGAGGTGTCGGGCGTTGGTGCGGTCAAGAAGCGGGCCTGTGCGGAGGCGTCGGGCGACATACTCGTCGAGTTGGACCACGACGATCTTCTTGCTAGCGACTGCCTCGAAAAGGTGGTTGATGCCTTCGACGAGAATCCGGAGGCCGGCCTGGTCTACAGCGACACCGCCCAGATTGCTGAGGACGGTAGTCGCGACGACAGTCGTTTTTCGGCTGATCATGGTTGGCGATATCGGGACGTCAGGGTTGATGGCCGCGAAGTGTTGGCCTGTATGGCACTGCCGCCGACGCCGCACAACGTGAGCTACATCTGGTACGCGCCGAATCATGTACGTGCGTTTCGCCGGGACATCTACGAAAAGTCCGGCGGGTACGACGAGGTACTTGACGTCGCCGACGATGCCGACCTCATGTGTCGCATGTATCAGCTAGCGGATTTTCATCACATCCCAGAGTGTCTCTACCTGCAACGGATGCATGCAGGAAATACGCAGCGTGTGCCGGAGATGAACGCCAAGATTCAGCAGCGTACTGTGGAGGTCTATGACCGGAATGTGCAGCTGAACGCGTTGGCGTGGGCCAAGCGGCAGGGTCTGCTTGCGCTCGACCTGGGTGCGGCACACAACAAGGTCGAAGGTTACCAAGGTGTCGATGTTCATGCCGGACCTGAGGTTGACATGGTATGTGACATCACCAAGGGCCTGGATCTGCCGGACAGCAGCGTTGGAGTGATCCGGGCGAGTGACTTTCTGGAGCACATCCCGGACAAGATCGCGTTGTTCAACGAGCTGTACCGCTTGTTGGCGCCTGGCGGGATGCTGTTGTCGTTGACGCCGAGCAGCGACGGCAGGGGCGCGTTCCAGGACCCGACGCATGTTGCCTTCTACAACGAGAACTCGTTCTGGTATTTCACGGACCAGCAGTACGCCAAGTACGTACCGGAGATTACCTGCCGTTTCCAGGTGTCCAGGTTGGTTACCTACTTCCCGACGGACTGGCACCGCGCGCACCACATTCCGTACGTGGCGGCCAACCTGATCGCGATCAAGGACGAGGTGCGAAACGGGGGGCTGTTGGCGGTCTGACGTGGCGGTTGCCGGAGAAGCCGGCCTGCCAAGGCGGCCGCGCGAACCCTGGAACAAGAGACACAAGCTATCGCGGGAGGAATTGACTCGGTTGGCCTGTCCACGACACATGCAGCGCTTCGCGGGCGCGGGTGCAGGCGACGAACAGTACGCATGGTGGCCAGCCGTACCCCGCCGATGTCCGCTGACGGCTGGTCCTTGACCAGCACCGTCGGGATGCCGGCCTCGGCCAACGCCGCCTGCACCGGGTCCAGCCTGGCCTTGAACCGGGTGCAGACGGCGACCTCTGCCGGCCGCACGCCCTGGTCGAGCCACTCGCGGGCCCGCTGCACCAGCGCCGCCGCCTCGGCCGGCTCGTCCGGAACCCGGCCAGCGTCGGCCGCCGACCCCGCAGCAGCGACCGGTAGCCGGTCGGGTCGTCGCGGCCGTCCCCGTCGAGCAGCCCGGTCGACCAGGTGAGGATCTCCGCCGTACTGCGGTAGTTGATCCGCAGCCGGAAGCTGCGCCCGGCGGTACGGATCCCGAGCGCGGCCAGCGACACTTTCGCGTCGTAGACCCGCTGATGCGGATCGCCGGTGAGGGAGGTGTCGTCCGGACCGGCCGGCACCGCTGCCCGCAGCACCCGCCACTGCGCCGGGTGCAGATCCTGCGCCTCGTCAACCACCACGTGGTCGAACCGCAGAGACGCGTCCTCGGCGGCGCCGGTGTCGCCATCGGCGAGCAGCCGCGCCGCGTCGGCGCACAACTGCAGGTGGGTGGTGGCACCAGCGGCGGCCAACTCGGCGCGCAGCGCCTCCACAGCCTGGCGGTCAGCTCAACTGTTCACCCTCGTCGGCGTCGTCCTCGGCCGGCGGTTGCGCCTGCTGGTAGAACCAGCCAAGCTGCTCGATCAGCAGCTCACGGGCCGCCGGGTCGGCGAGTACCGACAGCCGCAGACCCGGCCGGAGCCCGATCCTGGCCGCCGCGATGCTCACCCCGGGGATCTTGTTGAGCCGCTGCCGGAACTCCTCACGCAGCGCCATGTCGTCGAACGGCACCCGGTTCTTGAAGTGCTGGAAGACGATCTCGAACTTGCCACTCGGGTAGATCGTTGCCGGCCAGATGTTGCCGAGCCGGTGGTCCTTGCCGCGGGCGATGAGGAAGCACGACGTCTCGTCGCCGGTGCCGTAGAGCAGGCTGCCACCGAGCGCGGTCCAGCGGTCGAGGACGGCCTGCACGGCGGCGGCCACCGGTGGATCCTGCAGCTGGGCCAGCTGGGTGCTGAAGCGTTCGGCGTGCGCCGCGCTGGATCGCGGCGACCGGGGGCGCGGCAGATCATCGGTGCTGAGCCCGGCGAGCTGGGCCAGCTCGTCCAGCGGGATCCGTTGCTCCGGAACGGCACGCCCACTGCCGTCGAACTCGACCCCCTCGGCCCGCAACAGGTCGAGCGGGTCGTCGGTACGGGCCGGATCGGGCCAGCGGAAGCCTGGCGAGACGGTACCCCCGGTCTGCAGCACCCGGTGTGCGTTTGGCACCGGATGGTTCGCCAGCCGTGCCCCGACCGGCACCGGGTGGCTGCCGATCAGCGCGGCGACGTCGCCGTATGTGGTCCACGAGCCGGCGGGCAGCTCGGCCAGCGCCCGGTTCATCACGTCCCACGGCACATCGGAGTCGTTGTCGCGGGGGGCCTCGACCGGGCCGGGCCAGAGCGAAATGATCTGCTCGGCCAGCGCCTCGCTGCGGGCCTGGATCTCTGGCCGCCCCCACCGCTCCTGTTGGGCGATGTCGCGGTTGAGCACGATCGGGCTCTTCGCCAACGCGGCTTTCTTCGCGTCGAACGGTTTGTTGCCCAGCTCGGAGTTGTATCCGGTCAGGGTCAGGTTGCCGATGGTGTGCACCAGCGACTCGTGCACGTCGGTGAAGTTCTCGTCGGGCCCGAGGTCGTCGTTGAGCATCTGCCGCCACTGCGCGGTCGGCGTCTGCGGCAGCACATGCTCGATGGTGAGCGAGTCGGCGGCCACTGGCTCCTTGCTGCGGTGCGCCTCCTCCAACCACTGCAGCACCAGGTTGCGCTGGTGCGCGCGTCCGTTGAGATAAAAGGGGATCGTCCTGGTCGACGAGCGGATCTGTGCGTCGGTCGCGTAGTGCTTGCGGCCGGTCGACAGGTACGCCCGGACCGCTTCGTCGACCGGGAGCTTCTGGTCCATCTCGGTGACGATCGACATCAGGATCCGGTTGACGTTGGCGGTGGCCCGACCGATCACCAGGCGGCGGACGAAGAAGCTCTCCACGTACCGCATGGCCGCGATGACCTGTCCGGCGGTGGCGGTGCCCTGCGCACGACGGTCCAGCAGGTGCAGCAGCAGCGGGTAGACAGTGGTCGCGCCCCAGGCACGCAGCCGGGTCAGCCGCCGCCGGACCTCGGGGTCGGGTTCGCTCTCCGGGTGCAGGATGATCTTCAGCAGCGCGCCGAGGTGACTGAACCGGCGTACCTCCGCTTCGATTTCCGCTTCGCCGCGTATCGCGTTGAGCCGCTTCTGGTGGGCGGCGTAGATGTCGGTCTGCTTGGCGCGGCCGTCGCGCTGCACCAGGTCGAGCCAGAAGAGCAGCTCGAGGTTCTTACGGTCCTGGTCGTCGGTGCTGAGGGTCTCCTGCAGCGGGAACCACAGCGACTTGTACACGGTCTCGCCCCGGGTCGGCAGCCGCATGAACAGGTAGTTGCGCAGCAGATCGGCCTGGGTCAACTGCAGGCCGGTGTTGTTCAGCGACTCGAAGATCCGGTAGACGTTGTCGCCGGCCTGCGCGGTGACCGCCACCAGCGCCAACCCGGTGATGACGGCGTTCTCGACCCGCGCGATGTCGAACGGGTCCTCGACGTCGTCGTACTCCCTCAGCCGGCTGGCGAAGAACCGGTACGCCGAGCCGACGTGGTCGCTGCCGCCGACCTGGGGAGTCGACTCCACACAGGCGAGGTAAGCGTCCCGGTCGGCCTGGGTGGGTACGAGTTTGAGCCGGTGCGGATCGGACTCGAACTGGTTGACCAGGTACAGCTGCTCGATCCGCCCCCGGTGCATCGGATCCTCGGTCTCGGCCCGGTGGTCCCGGATGGCGCAGAGCAGGATCGACAGCGTGGTGAGGCGTTGCTGCCCGTCGACGACCAGGAACTCCTGCACCCCGACCGGGCCGAGCCCGGGGCTGGGCGCCAGCACCACCGAGCCGATGAAGTGGCTGGCGGCCGGGTCTGCGCGGCGGTCGTCGGCGAGCTTCTTGATGTCCTCCCAGAGCCGCTTGCACTGCTGCTCGGACCACGAGTACGTCCGCTGGTACAACGGCACCCGGTACTGCTTGGTGCCTTCGAGCAACTTCTGCAGCGTCGTCTCCTGCGCCGCGACCATCGGCGACTCCCGTCTAGTGTGCACACTCCAGAACCCGGGCAATGCAACCAGAGTGCGCGTCAATGGACAACGGCCAGCCGTACGAGTTGCCGGGTGTTCGTTCGGCCCGCCGGAGGCGGTTATCGGACACCGCTGGAAGGGACTGGTTGCGTCCTTGGCAATTCGAAGCGGGCAACTTGCTGCGCCTGGCTGGCGGCGCTGCGCCAAGCGGGTAGCCTGCTGCCGCGGCCGTCCGACATCCCCCGTACCTGCTCAGGCTCAAGGTGAGCAACTTTCGCAGCCTCCGGGCGGTGGAGGTGCGGCTCGCCGCACTCAACGTACTCGTCGGGCCCAACGGCGCCGGTAAGTCCAACCTCCTCGACGTGATCGCCTTCCTCGGCGACGCCACCCGGGAGGACCTCGGGCCCGCGCTGGAGCGACGCGGTGGTTTCGACCGGGTACTGTTCCGGGGCGGTGGCGACCAGCGGCCCAGCATCACCATCGAGGTGGAAGCCGCTGTCACCAAGAACAGCAATCTAAGAGCCACCGACAACTACCAGCTCGGTGTGTCCCGGGGGAAGCTACGCGGCCAGACCGACCGCTACTACCTGCGGCGGTCCGAGACATTCGCCTTCAAACGGACCGCCGGACCGGGCCGGCGTATCGCGGTCTCCGGCAACCAGGTCACCTTCCACGGCCCCGAGGGTGGGGAGCGGAGAGCCAGTCTGCGCGAGGGTTCGCTGGGTTTGTCGACGTTGCCCAAACTCAGTGCCGAGGAGGGCGGCGAGCAGGTCGAAGCGCTCGCTGACATGTTCGCCAGTTTCCGGGTGTTCGACATCGACGTGGCTGCGGCCCGCCTGCCGTCGACGGAGCAGCGCAGTCGGCAGTTGGCCAACGACGCCAGCAACCTGGCGTCGTTCCTCGCCTACCTGGCCGATGAGCACAGCGACCAGTTCGCCGCGCTGCAGCGCGACGCGCGAGCCTTCATCCCGGGCCTGGAGGAACTGCAGTTCCGGCCGATCGGTGGTGCCGGTGAGGGGACTGTACTCACCCTGGTGGAGCGTGGGCTACCGGGTGCGACGACCCTGCAGGAGGCGTCGTACGGCTCGATCCGGGCTCTCGCTCTGCTCGCTCTGCTCTACGACCCGGCGCCGCCGCGTCTCACTTGCATCGAGGAGATCGACCACGGCCTGCATCCACACATCCTCGACCGGTTGGTCGAGTTGCTGCGGGAGGCATCCGAGCGCACCCAGTTCCTGATTGCGACCCACTCGCCGCCGCTGGTCAACCGGCTGACTCCGGACGAGCTGATCGTCTGTGAACGTGGCGAGGACGCCGCGTCGCGTATTCCCGCGATCGACCCGGACACGGTGCGGGCCATGGAACGGGAGCTGCATGGCGAAGGAGTTCGGCGTCAGTCAGTTTCTCGGGGATGCCCGGTGCCGGCGTAGGTCAACCAAGCGGTACGTCGGTCATCGTCCACGAGGTACCAGATCCGGCCGCCGCCGGTGACCTCGAACTGCCACCGCTCGTAGACCTGTCCCTTCCAACTTCCAGTGGCCAGGGAGCCCTTCAGCCGGTGATGTCGTTCGGTCGGCGGTCGGGCACGCGGTTGCGCCCGGATGGTGTCGTAGGCGCGCCGGAGGTTCGTCGCAGCCTGCCGTGCGAGCGTCTCCCAACCGTCGGCAGCCGAAGAGGTTGCGAAGCGCAACTCGTACTCGGTTCCGACAGCTGGAGGTGCTGCCCGGTCGCCTCGCTTGGGGCTCATTGCCGTTCTTCGGGCGGGTCGACCATACCCAGGTCGCCGTCCGGTTCTCGGTTGATGATCTCCAGCAGGGCCGGGTCGCTGTAGATCTCCGCCGTGTGCCGCCACTGCCCGAGCAGGGTGGCGATTGGGGACAGATTTTCCAGCGAGGCCGCGCCTTGGGCCACGGTGATCAGCTCCGAGAGCAGTTCGTCGACGTCTGACTCCGGGAGGAACGTTACCCAGGGCAGCGCCTCCTGAAGGACCCGCCGAACCGCCTCCACCGACCCGGAACGGACCAGGCCCGCCAGCAGTCGGGCGGTGAAGTCGACAACGATGGCCTCTCGTTCGACCTGGTCGGCGCGGACAAGGGCCAGGTCGTCCGCGTCGCGACGACGCAGCCGCAACGTACGAACCTCGTTCAGCCGTTCCGCGGCGGCACCAGGCCGATGCAGGAACTCGCTGAACGGCACTTCCTCATGTACCGCCACCATGACATCCACACTACCGTGGAAGTCGGGGGCGTGAAAGAAGGAGCACCGCGAGCGTGCCGAGCGTCAGCACCACGGTCGCTGCCACGGCGGCCAGCGCCAACGCCATGGCCGGCTGGTCACGCAGGACCGGGTGGCCGATCATTGACATGAACGCCTCGTCATAGCCGAGCTGCGTCGTCGCCAGCAGGGCCGCCACGGTCGCGAGCAGCACCACCGCCCGGTGGCGTACGGCTGCCGGCAGCGCAGACACCGCGACGAGGCTGAACAACGCGATCAACGCCAGAGCGCCGAACCCGATGCGCGCCACCGGAATGCTGCTGATCGCCACGGTGCCGCCGAACCGTTCGGCAACCAGTGGCGTGCCGGCGGCGCTGAGCGCCGCACACAGCCCTATCGCGACCGCAGCGGCCCAGAACCGGCCCGGAAGCGGTCGCTGCTCGCGGCCACCACCGGTCGCCGGTAGCAGCGACCCGCACAGCGGTACGGCGACGACCACGGCGAGCAGCAGGTGCCAGCCGGGCGCGGCGTGGTCGCGGACCCCGGTGACCAACACCACCAGCTCGGCGACCACGGCGACACCCGCCCCGAACGCGGCGGCCACCCGCCAGCCAGCGACCAGTGCCGCGACCAGCAGCGCCCAGCCGGCCAGCCGGGCGGTGCCGATCGGGCCGATGATGGTGGTCGGGGCCTGCTCGGCGAAGCGCCACGACCAGGCGGCGGCCTCGACGACGGGGCGGGCCTGGCGGGCCAGCACCAGCACCGCGGCCAGGGTGCCGACAGCGGCCGCTGCCGCCGGCCATGCTCCAGTGGAGGTCCGGGCGCGTGCGGCGGCCACCCGATGCAGGATCGCAGCCTGGGCCACGTCGACCACCTTCCTACCGCTGGCGTACGGCCGGGCGGGCTCACCCGGCGGCGGTTCTCCGGGTGAGACGGTAGCGGGGCGGGGGTGGGTCCGGGCGGCTGCGGTGCTCACTCTGGTGTTCGCGTACCCGGTCGTCCCAGGCCGCTTGGTCGTAGTCGGGGTCGGGTGGGATCCAGCGGTGGGAGCCGTCGTCGTAGTGCATCGGTTCGTCGCCGGGGCGCAGAATCGACATCACAGCCAGCCGAGAAATCGCCAGTAGAGGTCGCAGCCGTGCCCGGTCGGCAGGTCGGTCATCGCCTCGATCAGGTTGGTGGCGAGGTAGACCGACAGGGAGACGCGGGCGTCGGCGTACTCGATCTTGAGTTGTTGTCGGCTGTCGAGGCACGGCCAGGCGTGGCCGCAGCCGGCGCAGGTCCAGCTGGGGCGGGTGGGGACGTGCATGCTCATCCGGCGTTCTCCGGTTGGTCGGCGACGGCGACGATGTGGACGCCGAGGTCGTGCAGTCGGGTGAGTGCGACGTCGGCCCGCCAGCAATGGCCGGTGGCGGTGAGCGGGTCGCCGCAGGCGCAGTCGTCGGCGCGCGGTGGGTGCCGGTCGACCAGCGCGGTCAGATGGTCGATCTCAACGTGGCGGGGGACGGGGTCAGTCATCGGCCGGCGCGGTGCGGTCGCTGACCGGGTGGCCGCCGGCCGGGTCGGGGTCGACGTCACCCCATACCCGGGTACGCAGCGACGGTCGGTCGGTGGCGGACAGCGTGGTGTCGGCGAAGTCGACGACGTCGAGGTGGGCCAGCGAGTCCCGCAGCGCGGCGGCGAACCGGGCGGCGGCTTCGATGTCGGTGAGCCGGGTCGGCAGGTGGATGGTCCAGCGCGGTTCGTCGCTCACCAGTGACCTCCGTTGCCGCCGGTCTGGCGCTGGTGCTCCGACTGGTAGACGCCGGCGGGCGGGTCGTTGAACCGGCAGCCGACGTGCCGTTGCCGCCACTGCCGCAGCCCTTCGCGGAATCGGTCAACCTCGGCCCGGTCGACGGCGGCCTGCCGAGTCAGCCGGTCCAGCTCGTCGGCGACCTGCCGCAGGTACGCGTACACCGCCGCCGGGTCCAGCCCACGCCACCGGGTGTCGAACTGCATCGCCCTGACCTGCCAGGGCTCCACGAGTACGCCCTGCCGAGGCACCACCCGCCCCCGCCTGCTCCGCTGCTCCACGACTTCTCCTTGTGGGTCAACCGTCATGTGCCTTGCGTCGAGCTGAAGCTCGCTCGGCAGTCAAGGTACCAATGTCGGTACGTAGATACAATGAGACGTAGCCTCATCTACTACGTAGCGTGGCGTTGTGATCGACCCCAGCGCCGACCGGGCGGTGTTTCGCCAGCTCGCGGACCTGCTACGAAATCGGATACTGTCCGGCGAGCTGCAGCCCGGCGCGTCGTTGCCCAGTGAGCTGCGGATGGCTCAGGAGTATGGGTTGAGCCGTACGAGTGTCCGGCAGGCTGTCTCGATCCTGCGGTCCGAAGGCCTGGTCAGCGTGCAGCGACCACGCGGCACCTTCGTCCGGGAGGCAGAGTTCACCGACGCTGTGACGCTCCGCAAGGGCGACACTGCCTCTGCCCGCATGCCGAACCCAACCGAGCGTCGTGACCTGGACCTCTCGGAAGGCGTACCCATCCTCGTGATCAACCGTGCCGACGGCTCGACCGAGCTGTACGCCGCCGACCGCACCCGCGTCAGCAGGTAGGTCATCGCAACAGCCACTGGCTCCGGCGTCCGATGGGCCGGCTGCCCGTGCGTCATCGATTTGTGAAGAGATCCGGTCCGCCGTAAGTGTACGGCTCGTCGACCCAGACCCCGTCGATGCTCTGGCCCTGCGGGTACCCCTTGTCATAGGTCATCAAGGTGTCCGCCTGCCCGACGACGGCGGAGGCGAGATGGATCGCATCGGCGGGTTTCAGCTTGAAGCGCCGTACCATATCTCTCGCCTTCACAGCGACCTGGCGATCGAACTCGATCATGAGGAAGCGGGGGTTGTCGACGAGGGAGCGTGCCTGCTTGTCCTTGGCCGCGTCGAACGACGCCCTTCCCTGGCCGCGCACTTCCACCAGGCTCAGCGGCGAGATCATGATCGTCAACTGGCCAGCGTCGGACAACACCAGGAGGCGTTCGATCGGCTCGTATCCCGGATATCGAGTCAGGACATAGATCTAGCCGCAGGAATCAAGGTAAACGCTAGCTGGCTCACCGGGCCTGCTCACGCACTTCCTCCAGGTAGGCGAGAGGACTGAGCCCACCGGTCAGGTCTGGGTCTGCGCCGACGAGTCCTAGTAAGGGGGGAGCATCCGCCACCGCCGGCAGGATTTCGATGCTAGTGGCCATCATCCCCAGGATCTGGCCTGCCGCGCTGCGCTTGATCCGACCACGGACCGCAGCGTTGTGCCCGAGTGCGTGCTTCGCGGCTTCGACGAGCTGCGGCGGCAGGTCAACTTTGATCCGGCCTTCTCCACGGGGCGACCAGAGACCGAGGAAAGGCTTTGTGCGCACGCTCATCGAGTCGATCGAGCCAGACACCGAGCCGATCGACTCTCGGCGTACTTTCAGCGCCCGGTCCAGGTTGACCGACGCGCGTCGGGTGACGGCTACCGACTTGCGGACCTGGCCGTTGACGATGAGGGAGAGCTTCATCCCCGTGTCGGGCGTCGCCCCAAGGCGGCCGGCAAGCCGGCGCGCGGTGCGCGCCGCGTTGACGCCCCAACCATCGGGCAGCAGCTCCGCACCTTCGACCTGCTCGAAGCCATCGACAGCGCGAACGTTCAGCGCGTCCAGTTCGTCGTAGGTTGCGCCCGGCCCTGGCTCCAGGGGAGCCAGCGCTGCTCGTACGCTCCCCAGCCCCAGTCGGGCAAAGGTCCAGGTGCTTCTCGGCACCCGCCGCTGACCGACAGGTCGTCTCCGGTCTGCGTCTTCCAGGTCTGCGAGCAGGGCAAGTACCTCTTCCAGGCGTACCAGAGCTTGCCGAGCGTCCATCCCCCCACAGGGCCGCTCAGCGTCACGTCCAGCTCCGTGCGCACGGAGCTAGCTTCGCACACCAGAAGGCCGCGCTGACGCAGCCTGACTCCGAGCCGCGCTGACGCAGCCGACCGGCTCGGCTTCCGGCCCGACCGCGCAGCCCGAAACTTCCGGTGCCTGGTTGGACGGTGTCGCAGCCGTCCGGCCTGGCGGCTGCGTATCGGACCTCACCAGGCAGTTCTCTCGCACAGCGATGTCCAGATGCGGTGGTCTGAGTGGGGCAGCGGGACCACGTCAGGCGATAAGCATTGACGTATATCGATGAGATGGCTACCGTTTCGAGAGAGTTCCCGAAAGTTTACCGGAAATTCCGGCGCTGTTCGTCTGCCGTCCATACCTGCCCAGCCGGGCGGTGTGGCCGGCTGGCAGGACGCGTCGGCGTCCGACAGCGACCCAGGAGGAACGAACGAGATGACGCAGCTCGTCCTGTTCTCGATCGACATCTGCGCGGTGGCGCTGCTCGTCTTCGGGCTCTACTTTCCGCGCCACCGCCGTCGGGACCTCGTCGTGGCCTACCTGGGGGTCAACGTCGGCGTCCTGGCAGTGGCGAGTGCGTTGAGCGCCAGCAACGTCGGCGCCGGGCTCGGCCTCGGGCTCGCGCTGTTCGGCGTACTGTCGATCATCCGCCTGCGCTCGACGGAGCTGGACCAGCACGAGGTCGCCTACTACTTCTCCGCCCTGGCGCTCGGCATCCTCGGCGCGCTGAGCACCACCTCGATCTGGCTCAGCGCCGGCCTGATGGCCCTCATCCTGGCGGTGATGTTCCTCGGCGACCACCCGCGGCTGCTGCGGCACTACCGCCATCAGATCATGGTGCTCGACTCGGCGGCCACCGACCAGGTCGCCCTGGTCGCGCAGCTGGAGCAACTGCTCGGCGCCCGGGTGCACGGCGCCACCGTCCAACGGCTCGACCTGGTCAACGAAACGACCATCGTGGACGTACGTTACTCGCTTGCCGGGCGGCGTACCGCCCCAGCTGCGACGGGTGCGCCGGCTGTGGCGGGAGCGGGCCGATGACCGCCCTCGCGATCGCCGCCGCGCTCGGCGAGATGGCTCCGATCGATCTGGCCGAGCTGATCGAGCGCGCCGCGCTGCAGACCAGGGTGGACCGCAAGTACGTCGTGCCGCTGACCGCACTGCCGTCGTTGCTGAGTCAGCTGCCCGCCGGCACCCGGGTCCTGGACATTGACGCGGACCGGTCGTTCCGCTACGAGTCGATCTACTTTGACACCCCCTGGCTGGCCAGCTACCACTGTGCCGCCTACCGCCGTCGGCGGCGGTTCAAGGTACGCACCCGCACCTACCTCGACTCCGGCGACTGCTGGCTTGAAGTCAAGATCAACGGCGCCCGGGACAGCATTACCAAGCATCGGCTGCGGTACCTGTCACAGGACCGCAGCACGGTCGGTCCCGGCCGCGAGTTCGTCGATGAGGTGCTATCCCGGGAGGCCATCCCGGCGGACGGCGACTTCGCCCCGACCCTGGTCACCAGCTACCGGCGCAGCACGCTGCTGCTGCCGGCCACCACCAGCCAGCGCTTCAGCCGGGTCACCATCGACACTGAGCTGCGCTGGCGGTGCGGGTCGGCGAGTCTGACGCTGCCGCAGGTCGCCGTCGTCGAGACGAAGTCGAGCGCCGCGGCTGCGGCCGCCGACCGGCTGCTGTGGCGCGGCGGCATCCGACCGATGCGCATCTCCAAGTACGCGACCGGCCTGGCCGCGCTGCGGCCGGACCTGCCGGACGGCCCGTGGCGGCGCACCCTGCGTCGGCACTTCTGCGGCATCCCTGCGCCGTCGGATCGGCCGTCGGGCCCGGCGACGCACCTGACGCCGACCGTCGTACGCCACATCGAACAGGAGGCATCGTGCGTCTAACCGTCCGTAGTACCGGGGCCGCGCCGGCGGCCGTCCGCGCCGTGGGAGTCGCGGTCGCGGCTTCACTGGTCGCCGGGCTGCTCGTCTACCACTCCTTGCCGGCCGGCGCCAAACCGCTCGCTGCGGCCGACCAGATCGCGGCCGCTGACGCGGCCGAGGACCTGGTCGGCGACATCCAGTTCTCGGTGCCCAGTGGCACCTTCCAGGGCGAGGTCGCGGTGTCGCTGAGTACCACGGTCAGCGGCGCACAGATCCGCTACACCACCAACGGTCAGCTGCCGACAGCACAGTCCACGCTCTACTCCGGGGCCGCGCTGCGCTTCACCCGATCCACCCAGCTGCGGGCCCAGGCGTTTGTCGGCGGGGCGGCGGCCGGGGCGCCCGGTACCGCGATGTACGTCGCCCGCGCCGTCACCACCCGCCACGATCTGCCGGTGGTCGTGGTCGACACCTACGGTGCCGGCCGACCCGCCCGCGAGTACTTCGACTCGTCCCTGATGATCTTCGACCCGGGAAGTGGCACGACGGCGCTGGACGGCACCCCGGCGGTCGCCACCCGGGCCGGATTCCGGCTGCGTGGCCAGTCGTCGTCGACGTTCGAGAAGACCCCGTACCGGATCGAGTTCTGGGACAACGACGACGATGACGCGGACTACCCGGTGCTCGGCATGCCAGCCCAGTCGGACTGGGTGCTGCGTGGCCCCTTCCCGGACAAGTCGCTGATCCGCGAGGCGCTCGTCTACGACCTGGGCCGGGAGATGGGCCTGTACGCCCCGCGCTACCGCTTTGTGGAGTTCTACCGGAACACCGACGCCACCCCGGTCGGTGACGACGACTACATGGGTGTCTACATGATCGTCGAGACGATCAAGAACGCGAAGGAACGGCTCGACCTCAAGCAACTCGACGAGGACGATCTGACGTTGCCGAAGATCACCGGTGGCTACATCTGGAAGTTCGAGTGGATGGCTGCGGAGGAGCCGACATTGCCCTGCACCGGGCCGGCCGCCACCTGCTGGAACTACCTGGAGGTCGCCGACCCTGACCCGTTGCAGCCCGAGCAGGCCGACTGGTTGCGCGGCTATCTGCAGGAGTTCCACGATGTGCTGCGGGCACCCAACTTCGCCGACCCGGAGACCGGCTACCGGGCGTACATCGAGGTCGGCACGTTCATCGACCAGATGATCCTCAACGAGCTCAGCCGGGAGATGGACGCGTACATCCGCAGCGCCTACTTCTACAAGGACCGGGACACGAAGATCTTCGCCGGACCGCTGTGGGACTACGACCTGACCTTCGGCGTCGGTGGCTTCTTCCAGAACGACCAGACCGCCGGCTGGCAGTACCAGCAAACCCGCCAGCCGGTGGCGAACGACTGGTTCAACCAGTTGATGCGTGACCCGGCGTTCGTCAACGAGGTCCGGCTGCGCTGGCAGTCGTTGCGGCGCGGCCTGCTATCCGACGCGTCGCTGCGGGCCCGGATCGACGCCCTGGCCGCACCGCTGACCAACGGTGCGCAGCGTAACTTCCAGCGGTGGCCGAACCTGACCTCACCGATGATCGGGTTCTTCTTCACCCCGACCGCGCCGACCTGGCGCGGCCAGGTCGACTACATGCGGGACTGGATGCTGCAGCGGGCGGCCTGGTTGGACTCCACGGCCGGCTGGGGCGGACCGACCACCACGCCGCCGCCGACCACGCCGCCGCCGACCACGCCGCCGCCGACTACACCGCCGCCGACCACGCCACCCCCTGGACCGGGCTGTACGGCGACGTACTCGGTGACCAGCCAGTGGCCGGGCGGCTTCCAGGGTGACGTGCGGGTGACCGCGGGCCCGTCACCGATCACCGGATGGTCGGTGACGTGGACCTTCGCCAACGGGCAGACGGTCAGCCAGTCCTGGAACGCCTCGCTCACCTCGCAGGGGGCGACCGTCGCGGCGCGCAACGTCGACTACAACGGTCGGCTCGCTGCTGGCGCCAGCACCAGCTTCGGCTTTATCGGCACCTGGAGCGGCACGAACACATCACCGGCGGTGACCTGCACCGCGTACTGATCGGGTCACTCCATCGTGTCCCCGGTTCCGGCTCCCGACGACAGTTGTGGCCGGAACTGGGGACGTCTGCTTGTCGCGTCTGTTCGTCCCGCCGGGCGATGAAGACTATTCAGGTACGCGCGACGACGCAGGCCAGGCGTATGTTCGACGTCAGCCCGGAACAGCCATCGATGGCAGACCGGTCGCGTCTGCGATTCGCCGGCTGACATTCAGGTGTCGGTCGACTTTCGACGCCGGCGTCAATCGACTCTGATCGACATCGATGTCATTCAGGCGATCGCGGCGCCGCCGGTCAGGCGGGTACGGCGTATCGGTCTGAATTTCCCGTCGGTGCCCGGGTTGGCGGGCGTTGTTCGACGCGACGCCGGTGTCGGTGATGGCCGGCTGTCCGGCCCGGCCTGGTCGATTCCGGAGCCGTCCAACCTGGTTGGTTGCGGGGGTGTCCGGTCCTGTGTGGGTGGCGGGCCGGGTCGGTAGGCGTCGCTCGCGGCACGGCATGGCCCCTCCTGCCGGGGTCGACGGCGACCGGGGAGGGTTCGCGCTGTTCGCCGGCCGGGCGGCGGACTGCAGCCCCGCCGGCGCGTGACCATGATATATCCGACTTAAGCCGCATTTACCAAATGAAACCGGAGTCTATTTTCGCAGTACGGTCGGTAATTTGTCAGATGCGTGGACCCCGCCCGTTGTTCGCTTACTGTGGGTGACGATTCTTGTGCTGATCGGAGCTGTGGCGTGGCTTGTTGGCGACTCAGGCTATTCCTTGTGCGGGGTTGCGGCGGCATTTGTCGAATCTGACCGGCGGTAATCCCCTCGGTGGCGACGTCGTGGGCGGGGTAATCGATCTCGGACATATGTGGATATGCGGCCGCAATAGGGTGCTGGTGCCTGAAAGGCGGCGCGTGTATGGTGTGATGTGCGGAGGGTGCTCGACTCGGGGGTTCGTCGCGATATGTATGTCAAACTTCTCGGCGCACTGGAGTTGATAGGCTGCCGCCGATCACTGGATATTGGTGGGCCGCGGCAGCGTACCATTCTGGCAATGCTGGCGCTCGGCGTGAACCGTGTGACTCCCGTCGAGCAACTTGTCGAGGCGGTGTGGGATACCGACCCGCCGTCGACCGCCCGCGGTCAGGTGCAGACCTGCATTTCTTTGTTGCGGAAGCTGTTCGGAACGGCTGGGCGGCCGGACGTCATCCGGACCCATCCGCACGGCTACCTGCTCACCCTGTCCGGGGACGAACTGGACAGCGAGCTGTTCGCCGACCTCGTCGCGCAGGCGCGCCAGCAGACCGAACATGGACGGATCGCCGCTGCGGCCACGACGTTGCGTAAGGCGCTCGACCTGTGGCGGGGGCCGGCGCTCGCCGACATCCACAGCGGGCTGGTGCGCCGGGGGGCCGTGCTGCTGGACGACCAGCGGCTGTCCACTCTTGAGGAGCGGGTCCGGCTCGACCTCGCCCTTGGCCGCCACGAGGAGGTCGTCAACGAGCTGACCGCGCTGGTGCACGAGTATCCGCTCCGGGAACGGCTGTACGGCTACCTGATGCTCGCCAAGTACCGCTCGGGACGCCCCGCTGAGGCGCTGGAGGTCCGCCGGCACGCGCGCGCCGTGCTCGTGGAGGAACTCGGCATCGAGCCGGGGCAGGAACTGCAGGACCTGGAGCGGGCGATTCTGAATCGCGATCCGGCGCTGGATCAACAGCCCGTCTTTCCCCGGCCGGTGATAAATGCCGGCGTTGACGAGAAAGCTTCGTCGCTACAGCCGATCGTGCCGCACGAGGTGCCGTTCAGCATCGCCGACTTCACCGGGCGTGAGTCGCTGATAGGGCGGATAAAGGAAGCGCTGACCGGCGAGTCGTCGAATGAGCTGGCGCCGTACTCGATGCGGATTGTCGCTATCTCCGGTGTGGGTGGTGTGGGGAAATCGAGTCTCGCTTTCCGGGTGGCGCACGAGATCGCCGATCAGTTCCCCGACGGCCATCTGTACGGCGAATTCCAGAATCCGCAGGGCAGTGACACGGGTGCGGTGCTGTCCAGATTCCTCCGGGCGATGGGAGTGAGTGGTTCCACGATCCCCGACGATCTCCGGGAACGCGCGACGCTGTACCGCAGCACGCTGGCGGGCAGTCGGGTGCTGGTCGTGCTCGACGACGTCACCAGCGAAGACCAGATCCTTCCGCTGCTGCCCGGCAGCCCGACCTGCGCGGTCATCGTGACCAGCCGCCGACGGCTGGCCTGGCTTCCCGGAGCGCTGCGCGTCGATGTCGCACCCTTCGACGCAGCCCGGTCGATGGAACTGTTGCAGAAGATCGTCGGTGACGACCGGGCCCGCGCCGAGGAGCCGGCGGCGCTGGAGCTGATCCGCTTCTGCAACGGCCTGCCCCTGGCGCTGCGGATCGCCGGCGCACGGCTTGCGTCACGCCCGCACTGGCGGATCGCCGATCTGGTCCGCCGGCTGGGCAACGAGGCGCGCCGGCTGGACGAGTTCTCGCACGGAGGACTGGAGCTGCGGGCCAGCATCGGACTCACCTACCGGGGGCTGCCGGTGCGGGCGCAGCGGCTGTTCCGCCTCGTCGCCCTGGTGCAGGTACGCGACTTTCCGGCCTGGACGGCGGCGGCGTTGCTGGACACCGACCTGCTGGACGCGGTCGACCTGCTGGAGAGCCTGGTCGACGCCCGCATGCTCGACACCGTCGAGTACGCCGGCAACCGGGTCCGCTACAGCTGCCACGACCTGATCCGGGTCTACGCCCAGGAGATGCTTAGCGCCACCGAGAGTCCGGCGCAGCGGGACGCCGCCGTCGCCCGCGTTCTCGGTGCCTGGCTCACCCTTTCCGACGAGGCGCACCGCAAGGAGTACGGCGGCGACTTCACCCTGCTGCACGGAGACGCCCCTCGTTGGCGTCCGCCGTGCCAGGGTCCGTCGTCCAGATCCGCACTGGACTGGTGGGGCGCCGAGCGGGACTGGTGGGACAACGAGCGGTTCGCGATCGTCGCGGCCATCCGACAGGCCGCCGCGTACGGGATGCACGACCACTGCTGGGATCTGGCCCTCACCTCGGTGACCCTGTTCGAGAGCAAGGGCTACTACGAGTTGTGGCGGGAGAGCGCGGAGATCGGGCTGGCTGCGACCACCCAGGCCGGCAACCGCAACGGGCAGGCAGCCATGCTCTACTCGTTGGGCACGCTGCATATGTTCCAGAAGCGGCTCGCCACCGCCGGGGAGTACTTCGCCGCGGCGCTGTCGATCTTCCGAAGTGAGCAGAACACCCACGGCTGCGGGCTGGTGCTGCGCAACGTGGCGTTGATCGAAGGGCTGCGTGGGGACACCTCGGCGATGCTGAGCAACTACGAGCGATCTCTCACCGCGCTCCGCGCCGTCGGTGACGAGATGGGCGAGGCGCAGATCCTGCGCAGCGTCGCCAAGTTCTGGATCGACGAGGGGGAGACCGAGCGTGGCCGGTCACTGCTGGAGGAGGCGCTGACCATCTGCCTCAAGGTGCGGTGTCTGCGCGGCGAGGCCCAGGTGGTGCACCAGTTCGCCCATCTTCATCTGAGCACCGGGCAGATCAAGCTGAGCCGGCAGGCGCTGCACCGGGTCCTGCTGATCGTACGCAACATCGGTGACCGGATCGGCGAGGTGTACGCGCTCTACGGCCTCGGTATCGTCGACACCCGCGACGGACGGCCGGAGCGGGCCGAGCAGACCCTCCTGCACGCTCTGGACCTGGCCCGGCGGGTCGGGGAACGGCTCGTCGAAGGGGAGGCGCTGTACGCGTTGGGCGAGCTGTGCCTGTCCACCGGGAGGACCGTCGCCGCGGCGAAGTACCTGGCTGGGGCGAGCCGGTTGTTCGAGGACCTCGGCTCGGTGCTGTGGCAGGCGCGGACATTGAGCGTGCTCAGTGACCTGCACGCGATGAACGACAACCTCAACGAGGCGGCGGACAGTCTGGAACGGGCCGCGCGACTGCTGGCCGAGCTGGACTCCAAACAGGCCGCGCGCTGGTTGGATCAGATCCGGTCCAGCCGGTCGGCCTTGGAACTCGCCGCACCGCAGCGGGCCGGCCGCCGGTGACGGTGCGGTTGTCCCGCCGCCGGGACAACCGCACCGGTCGGTCACGGCAGGCGCAGCTTCACGATCTCGCCGATGCCGGGAGACACGCCCTGGCTCGTGGCGTAGACGTCGTCGCCGGAGACCGCGATGCCGGTCGGCGCGATCAGCCCTTCCGGCGAGAAGTGGGTCTTGCTTCCGTCGTGCTCGACACGGACGATCTCGCCGTGACTCGGCGGGAAGATCGCGCCGTTCTTGGCCATCGAGAGCGTCAGCAGCCGCCCCTGACGGTCGAAGGCGAGGTCGGTGAGCAGGGTGAACCCGTCGGCGAAGACGGTCGGTTCCTGTCCGGGCACCACCCGGTAGACCCGGGCGGTTCCCGCGACGACGCTCAACTCGGCCACGTACAGCGCCCCATCCGGGCCGACCTCGACGGCGGTGGGCGCGCTCTGTAGCTGCCAGCCGCCGCCGACGTCCTTGGTCGGGAACACCGCCAGCGTCTTGATCCGGCCGCCCCGGGTGGCCCAGAGCAGATCGTTGCCGCCGGCGTCGGCTACCGCGAAACCGCCCCGGAACGGAACCATCCCGTACGGGTTGGACTCGATCTCGGCGCCGGCGGGTGCCCCGGCACCGCCGTCGGGGTTGTGCCGCGCCTCGTGGACGCCGAAGTCGGCGCCGAGCCGTACGTGCCCGGCGCCGGGGCAGATGAAGTGCAGCAGCCGGCCCATCTCGGGACCGTTGGCGCCGAACGGGTTCTCCCCGGTGACCGGGTCGATTCCCGAGGTGGACATGAGCACCGTCAGTCGGCCGTTGCGCAGCGACAGGTCGGCCGGGCCGGTGGCGTACGAGCCGTCGGTGGGCGCGCCGAGTGACGGCAGCCCCTCGATGACCCGGCTCACGACCCCGTCGCGGACGGTGGTGATGGCCCCACTGTGCCCCAGGCACTGCTCGCCCTCAGGGGTGATGATGCACTGTAGGTCACCGCCGACGCCGGCCTCCGCCACCCAGATGGTGCCCCGGTCGACGACCAGGTGGCGAGGGTTGTTCAGTCCGCTGGCGACGACCTGCAGGGTGGGCTGGGGACTGCCGGCCTGGGCGGCGGTCGTCGCGCCTGGTGACAGCACGACGGCGAGGCCCGCTGTCACCGCCAGGGTATGTCTGGCCAGTCTTTTCATCAGGATCCTCTCTGGAAACGATCACCCCGGGCACGCCGAGGGCCAGGTGTGACAAGTGGAGCCGATGGTCGGATCCCCATCGAGGTGGTCCACCAGCGGGTCTAGCCGGCTCGCCGCCCGTCCTCGTCACCAGTGCATGTCGCGGGGATCACTGGTTGCTTCGGCCGGGACGGAACCGGCCTGCGCCTGCGGCCCGGCGGCGGTTGCCGTCACGGCTCCGACGAACATGGCGGCGGCCGCGAGCAACCCGAGCAGCTGCGGTGTGGACGGGGTCCTCGCCGTACGTTCGCGGGTTGACGTCGGGCTCAACTCCCGGTGGAATCCCATGTCCTGTCGCCTCCGTGTCGTGTCTCGACGCATCCGTTGGTGGACCAACCGCAGCATGTCGCGTCGCGCTCTCGACGGACTCTTGGTCCACTGAGAGCACATCGAGAGCGTTCGGGAAGCCGCCGTGGCTAGCCTGCCGCCCAGAGCGCCGCGTCACGTTGAGCGGCCTCCTGGTCACCGGCTGGAGGGAGCCACTGTCGAGATGAGCGGCCGCGTCCTTCAGCTCAACACCGCCGAGCTGGTCAGCGCGCTGCACGCGGTCGACGCGGTCGACCTGCTCGCTGAGGAGCTACGCGACGGGGTGACCGGGAAGGTGGGGGACGACATGCCGGACGGACGCATCATCCAGCTGCCGGGGCCGGATGATCTCGTCCTGCTGGATGACCAGCGGGTCGGCCGGCGCTGCGTGCTGCCGGCCCGAGCGCTTGCCGCCTCCCGGATGGCGGCGCTCGCCACCATCGCGGTCCGGGCGTTGGTGACCCCGGGCGCGGTGACCGCAGCAGTGCTCGGTCCGGGATCCGCGACCAGCTTGCTGCTCCCACTGATCCTCGGCCGGGCCGGTGGGCTCAGCCACGTGGCGATCTTCCACGGCGCCGGGGCGTCCTCGCAGGAGCACGTCCAACCGCAGCTGCTGGCCGAGCTCGACCGGGCAGGTGTCGGCTGGACGGTGACCGAGGCGGCGGCTGACGCGGTTTTCGGCGCCACCCTGGTGGTGGGTCTGGTGCCACGACCGGACCGACTGGACATCGGTGTCCCGGCGAGCGGTGCGTTGCTGATCAACACCGCCAGGGTGGGCTTCGCCGGCGGGGTGGTTGACCAGGTACGGCAGATCTATGTAGACGACGCGTCGCTGAGCCGGCCGGGAGATCCCGGCCGATCCGTCGCCTACGAGCGCACCGTCGATGGCGACATCGCCTACGAGCCGTCGCCCTGGTGTGTCGACTCGTCACCTGAGGAGACGTGGCTGGCGCCGCACGGCACACATCCGTCGCAGGCAGCCGCTGGGGCTCGCCGGTTCGGCGGCCTGTGGCCGCGCCGACGTCGAACGGGCCGACCGGGCAGGTCGAGCCGTGGTGTCCGGCCGATCGAAGCCGAGTTGGGACAGCTGCTGACCGGTGAGCACGCCGGTCGTACCGGCGCCGACGACATCCTGCTGGTCGACCTGCTCGGGGCGTGGGCGCTCGACGTACGGCTCGCCTGCACGTTGCATCGCGTGGCGCTGTCCCGTGGATTCGGGGTGCAGCGTGACGAGTGGCCGTGACCGGTGCGACGACCATATCGACCGCGCGGATGGGGGAGTCCGCGCGACCAAACAGGTTGGGGGAAAACCATGTTGGTAGAACGAAACGGAGAACTGTCGTCACTGACCGATTTGCTGGCCGAGAGCGCTGCGGGACGCGGCAGGGTCGCCCTGGTCCGGGGCGGTCCGGCCACCGGCAAGACCGAGCTGCTGCACGCGTTCGCCGAGCGCGCCGCGGCAACCGGGGCGCTGGTGCTGAGCGCGACGGGCGCCAGGGCCGAGCGTGAGCTGCCGTTGGGGGTTGTCTGGCAGCTGATCCGCAGCGCGTCGCTGGCGCCCGAGATTCCCGGCCGGATGGCGGAACTGACGCTTCCGGCGGCTCTGCCCGGACCTGGCGGCACGCCGCACAGCGGCGGGCTGGACGCACGGGCGGTGCACGGCTTGTGCGCCCTGCTGCTGGAGCTCGCGGCCGACCGGCCGGTGGTGATCGCTATCGACGACATTCAGTTCGCCGACCGACCGTCCCTGCAGGTGCTGGTCAGCCTGCGGCGGCGGATCCGGCCGGCCCGCGTACTGATGGCGATGACCGAGTGGGAGTGGCCCAGCCTGCCGCGTTCCCAACTGCACGCCGAGGTGGCCCGGCAGCCGCACGCCCGGATCACTGTTGCCCCGTTGACCTGTGCCGGCACCGCCGACCTGGTGGCTCGCCGGCTGGGCGGTTCCGGGACACCCGCCGGGCTCGCCGCCCGGATGCACGCCATCACCGGCGGGAACCCGCTCCTGACCCATGCGCTGATCGAGGACCAGCTGCGGGCCGCGAACGCCGCGAGAGCGGCAGACACGGCCGGCGCCGCAGACGCCTCAGGCGCGGCGAACCTGGCGGGTGCGGCGTGCGCCGCGCCGGTCGCCGGGCCGGTGTTCCACCAGGACGTCTGGGACTGCGTGACCCGCTGGGACGAGGAGATCCTGGTGGTGGCGCGGGGCATCGCGTTGTTCGGTGAGTGCGCCACCCAGGAGCTCACCGCACAGCTGCTCCGGCTGGCCGACCGGCCCCTCGGACCCGCCTTCGACGTGCTGAGGGCCGCCGGGCTGGTGGTCAGCGACCGCATCCGCCATCCGGTGATCCGCGACATCCTGCTGGCGGGCATCGCTCCGGAGAAGCTCGCCGGGTGGCACCTGCGGGCGGCCGAACTGCTGTACGGGCGGTCGGCGGAGACGGTCGAGGTCGCCCGGCACCTAGTGGCCGCCAGCGCGGTCCCGGGGCCATGGGCGGTACGCCTGCTGCGGCACGCGGCGGAACAGATGATCGCCGAGGACGACCGGTTCGCGATCGGCTGCCTCGACCTGGCGTTGCGCAACTGCGACGACGATGAGCGGCTGGCGTTGCGGGCCGTGCTGGCCCGGCTGGCCTGGCGGGCGAATCCGTCCGCACTCGCCCCCCACCTGCCCCAGCTACGTACCGCGCTGAGTGCCGGAACCCTGCCCTGGCGGGACGCCGTACCGGTGATCCGCCACCTGCTCTGGCAGGGAGAGCTGACGGCTGCCCTCGACGCCGTCAACGCCGTCGGTGAACGCCACGGTCCGGCGGACGCCACCAGTCTCATCGAGCTGCGCCTGACCTTGGAATGGGTGTACGGGCCGATCTGGCAACGGCTGGCCGAGCCGGTGCAGGGCTGGCTCGTGTCCCCGGCCCCGACAACCGGCGGACCGCTGGCCAGGGCGGCGCGGCTCACGCTGGCCCGATCCGCGACACCACCGGTGGGCAGCGCGGAGCACGCGTTGCAGAGCTGCGCGGGTGAGGCGCCACCGGAAGTCGCCGCCCTGGCGTTGCTGGTGCTGGAGTACGCCGGACGCCCCGAGCACGCCCGGCACTGGGCGCAGACCCTGCTCGACAGCACTGATCGGCGCCGCACCGGGGCCGGGCGCGCGTTGCTGAGTTGGGTCCGGGCCGACCTCGCCTGGCGGCGGGGTGATCTGGCCGGTGCGGACGTGGCGGCGGCGGAGGCGTTGGCGATCCTGCCGGCGCGTGACTGGGGGGTGCTCGTCGGACTGCCGCTGGCGACGATGGTCCTGGCCCGCACCGCCATGGGACGCCTCGATGGGGCGGCCGCGCTGCTGGACGCCGCCGTCCCCGAGGCGATGTTCGACACCGTCGCCGGTGCCCACTACCTGTACGCCAGCGGCAGTCACAGTCTGGCCGCCGGCCGGCCGCTGGCCGCGGTGGACGAACTGGAGCGCTGTGGTGAACTGCTCAAGCGGCTGGCTGTCGACGTACCGGCGATGATCCCGTGGCGTTGCCCGCTCGCCCGGGCGTACCTGCAAGTCGGCCTGCGGGGCAAGGGCCGGCACCTGGTCTCCGATCAGCTGGAGCGGGCGGGGGACCGGGCGCGTGGCGCCGCGCTGCGGGTCCTGGCCGCCGTCGGCGCGTCGCGAGACCGGACCGAACTGCTGTATCAGGCCATCGAGGTGCTGGAACGCTGCGGCGACCGGCTCGAGTTGGCGTACGCGCTGGCCGACCTGAGCCAGGCGCACCGGGAAGTTGGCGACCTCGGGCAGGCCCGGTTGGTGCTGCGCCGCGCCGAACAGGAACTCAAGGTCTGCCAGGCGGCGGGCGGACCGGTCGAGGTGGGGGCGGCGGCCGAGCCGACGTCGGCCGCAGACGTCGGCCCGACCGGCGTCGTCGCGTTGAGCGAGGCGGAACGTAACGTGGCCGCGCTGGCCGCACTGGGGCACACCAACCGGGAGATCGGCCGCACGTTGTATATCACCGTCAGCACCGTCGAGCAGCATCTCACCCGGGTCTACCGGAAGCTGAAGGTGACCCGCCGCGCCGATCTGCCGTCTGAGCTGTTGCAGTACGACGTCTCCGGCCAGTCACCGATGTCTCCGGCCCGTACCCTCGTGGCCCGCTGATCCGGCTGCACCCGGTCCGGGGCGGTGCTCCGTCCGGGGTGAGTGCCCCGCCCGACATGTCGGCACGCCGGGCGGGGCACTTCGGGCGGGTGCGGCGTACCGCCGCCGGATCGCACGTCACCCCGGGCTGTCAGCCGGTCCTCGATCGGTGCTCGGCCGCCACCATCATCAGGTACTGGCCGTATCCGGTCTTCGCCAGACCAGCCCCGGCCGCGTGACACGCCTCGGCGCTGATGAACCCCATCCGAAGTGCGATCTCCTCGACGCAGGCGATCCGCAGCCCCTGGCGTTGCTCCAGCGCCTGCACGTACTGCCCGGCCTGCAGCAGCGAGTCGTGGGTGCCGGTGTCCAGCCAGGCGAACCCGCGACCGAGCTCGACCAGCCGGGCCTTGCCCCGGTCGAGATACACCTGGTTGACGTCGGTGATCTCCAGCTCGCCGCGCGCCGACGGGCGGACCTTCTTGGCGATGTCGATCACGTCGTTGTCGTACAGGTACAGACCGGTGATCGCGGTGTTGCTCCGCGGCCGCTCCGGCTTCTCCTCCAACGAGATCAGGTTGCCCGCCTGGTCGGTTTCGCCCACGCCGTAACGCCACGGGTCGGTCACCGGATAGCCGAACAGCACGCAGCCGCCGAGCTGACGGGCGCTGCTCTGCAACACCTCGGGCAGGCCGGGCCCGTAGAAGATGTTGTCACCCAGGATCAGCGCGACCGAGTCGTCCCCGATATGGTCCGCGCCGATGATGAAGGCATCGGCCAGCCCGCGTGGCCTGGGCTGCTCCGCGTAGCTGATGCTGATGCCCAGCGCCGACCCGTCACCGAGTAGCCGCTGGAACTGCGGCAGGTCACGCGGGGTGCTGATCAGCAGGATCTCGGTGATGTCGGCGAGCATGAGTACCGACAGCGGGTAGTAGATCATTGGTTTGTCGTAGACCGGCAGTAGCTGCTTGGACATCGGCAATGTCACCGGATGCAGACGGGTCCCCGACCCGCCAGCGAGGATGATGCCCTTCACCTGTCACTCCCTACCGAACGAGCACGCGGTTCAACGGCCCGCCAACTTCTCCAGGTTCGTCACCAGGTCGACCGGGGTCGGCCTGAGCCGAATCTCGTCTCGGACCGCACCGGCACGGGCCCGGTATCCGGGGTCGGACACCAGCGCCAGCACCGCGTCGCGTACCCGCCGCCGGTCGGCGAGGTCGCCCTGCAGGTGGATGCCGACACCGGCGGTGTGCAGCCGCTCTGCGGTGACCGTGGTCTCGGTGGTGAAGGTGATCGGCAGCTGCGGTGTGCCGGACACGAGCGCGGTCATCGTGTTGCCGCTGCCGCCGTGATGGACGATCGCGGCGCAACCGGGCAGCAGCAGCCGCAGCGGCATGCGTTCCAACACCCGGACCCCCGCCGGCACCACGCCGAGCGCCGCCACGTCCGCCGCGGTGGCGGTGACGACCACCTCGAGGTCGAGACCGTCGAGGCTGGATATCAGCTCGGGCAGCAGGTAGGAGTTCGGTCCCGACATCGTGGACAGCGCCGTCGACCAGGCGATGCAGACCCGGGGCCGGGCCGGAGCATCGAGCAGCCAGGCCGGCTCCGGGGCGCAACCGTTGTACGGCACGTACCGCAGCGGCACCCGCTCGCCACCGACCGGCGGGGCGACCGCCGCCGGACACGGATCGACCACATGGGTGATCAGGTCGAGACTGAATTCGCCGACACCGTGCCGGGCGAACGACCCGCTGATGTCGGTCGGCACGATCCGCCGGTGCTCCGGCTCGTCGGTGCCCACCGGACCCCACAGGCACAGCAGCGCCGGAACGCCGATCACCCGGGCGGCCAGCAGGCCCTCAAGGCTCGTGGGGTCGTGCAGCACCACGTCCGGTCGCCAGCGGCGGGCGTACTCGACCGCCGCGTCGAATCCGCGCGCCGCGCGGGCGGCCAGCTCCGGTTCCACGGTACGGCGGTACGCGGCGAGGTCGAACTCGTCCAGGCTGCGCAGTGGTTCGCCGGTCAGCGGATGCAGCGGCAGCCACGGGTAGCGCCACCGGCCCTCGGCGGCTTCCCGGTAGTACTCCAGCCGGTTGCTGGTGACGATGTCGACGCCGTCGAGCACCGGTACCGGGATCAGCCCGGTGTTCGACACCGCGGCGGTCTCCGACGCGGGGCACAGCACCCGGACCTCGTGTCCCATGGCCTGCGCGGCCCAACCGACGGCGATCATCGTCGAGTAGTGGGTCGACCACGACGAGACGGTGAACAGCACTCGCATCCTCAGTGTCCTCCGGACTTCGCGGGAATCGGCTCGGCGGAGACGAAGACCGGAGTGCAGCCGACCGGCAGGTGCACCCGGCCGTCGCGCGACGTCACCGGTACCGCACGGCCCAGCGCGTCGACCGCGTACGCCCGCTGCGCCGTCCAGAACCAGTCGAACTGCACGTCGGGCTCGTCCTCGCCGTGGAACGGGTCCCGGTCGATCCAGGTGACCAGCAGCGGTTCGCGTCCCGGCCGCCGCACGTCGAACAGGTACTGCTGCGGCCGATCCCCGACCGGGACCCGTTCGACCCGCTCGGCCCCGTCGAGCTGGCCGGACACCAGGGCGAGTGCCTCGGCGTTGGGATGACGCACCGCGAGCTCGTCACCGGCGTAGTCCATCAGCGCGAACGTCCGGAACATCACGTCCATCAGCGAGTACGGGTTGGCGAAGCCGGCGGCCTCCGGCGCGAGGTTCCAGCAGGCGGTACGCCGGACACCGACAGAGAACGCCAGCAGGTTGCGCATCACGATCTCCCGGCACGCGATCCGGTAGCGTTTGTCTTCGAGGTCGGGTGGGCAGTCGAGCAGGAACATCTGCAGCGTCGGCGGCAACGTCTCGCGTCGGGCGTACAGCCTGGCGATGGCCTCGTGCTCGGCCTGGCGGCCGTGCTGGCCGGCGGCCTCGGCCGGCTCCTTGAGGATCGCCATCGCCTCCGGGAACAGCGCCGGCCACGGCCCGTTGTACTCGCCGGCCACCACCGGCTTCTCGTAGCCGAACTTGCGCATCTGGTCGCGGACCGATTCCACGTGTTCGGGGATCATCGTCGTCGGGCCGTACAGATGCAGGTCGAACAGGTCGAAGTGGTCCCGGCCCTGGTCGAGCAGCAGATCGAAGAACCGGCGCTCGTGACTGTCCGGTGCCGACAACGGAAGCATGAACGGCGCGCCGCCGAGGACCACCGACGCCTGCGGGTCCACCTTCTTGACCGCCTTGTGCAGCACCTTGAGCTGGGCGAGGTACTCCGGCGCGGTGCCGGCCCACAGCATCGCGTTGTCGGTCGGCTCGTTGTCGCACTGCCAGTAGTGCACCCGGCCGGCGCAGTGCCGGACCAGCCGTTCGACGAACTTGCCGTACCGCCGCAGGCTCTTGGCCGGTGACGGCGGCAGCAGCCGGGTCGGTACCCGGGTGGCCCAGGGCGAGCTGGAGCAGACCGTCACCCAGATCTCCTCGGTGCCGTCGAGCTGATCGAACAGGGTGTCGACGACGTCGAAGTCGAAGCGGCCGGACACCGGCTCGATCTGCGACCAGTAGACGTACACCCGGATCAGGCCGGCGTTCATGGCGCGGACATGGGGCACGAAGCGCTCCGGGCGGCCGTACATGCCGTAGCTGATGCCACGGACGACCCCCAGGCGAACTCCGAAGTTGGGCGGCGAAGTGGTCACGATCGCAGGCTCCATGAATCGGCGGCGAGTTGTTCGAGTTGGGTGGTGACGTCGTTGGGGGTGGGGGTGGTGAGTATGTCGTGTTGGACGTCGGTGGCGTGGTGTCGGTAGGTGGGGTCGGTGAGGAGTTGGTGCAGGGCGGTCTTGACGGTGTCGGGGGTGAGGGTGTGCGGGTCGAGGTGGATGCCGGCGTGGCGGTTGTGCAGGTGGGTGCCGAGGTCTTTCTCGTCCCACCAGGGGGCGGGGACGGTGAGGCTGGGGATGCCGTGGACGAGGACGTTGCCGAGGGTGCCGAAGCCGCCGTGGTGGATGATGGCGGTGCAGGTGGGGGCGAGTTCGTTGAGGGGGACGAAGTCGACGGCGCGGACGTTGTCGGGCAGGGTGGTGACGGCGGCGAGTTGGTCCGCGTTGAGGGTGGCGACGAGTTCGATGTCGAGTTCGGCCAGTGCGGTGAGCAGGTCGGCCACGGAGACCAGGTCGCCGCCGAGCAGCTCCCGGCCGGACACGCCCAGGGAGAGGCAGACCCGTGGCCGCCGTGGCGGATCGTAGATCCACCGTGGGATCGCGCTCGGCCCGTTGAACGGCACGTACCGCATGGCCAGCCGGTTCACCGACAGCGCCAGCTGCATCCACGCCGGGGTCGGGTCGATCGTGACCTGCCCGGTCATCAGCTCCCTGGCCAGTTCGGGGGTGACCACGGTGTCGACGCCGGCGCGGGCCAGCCGGCCGGTGAGCCAGTCGGCGACCGGGTCGTCGCGCCGGTCGGCGGGCTGCTCGTCGAGCAGCGCCCGGTAGTTGTCGTACATCCGGGATATGTAGTCGATGCCGAACAGCATGCGCGCGTGCGCGGCGCCGCAGGCGCGCGCGGCGATCGCCCCGGCGAAGGTCAATGCGTCCCAGATCACCAGGTCGGGCTGCCAGCCACGGGCGAACTCCACCAGGTCGTCCAGCATCACCTGGTCGGTCAGGTACTCGTAGTCCGCCGAGCAGCCCATCGTGAAGGCACCGAGCACGTAGTTCCAGGTGAGGCGCTCCGACCGGGTCTCGGTCATGCCGGAGGTCAGGCTCTCCCAGGTGGCGCCGGTTCCGGCGCTGTCGTCCCCTTTCTCCTGCAACGATCCCATCATGTTGAGCTCGTTGCCGACCGGCACCCCGGTCAGGCCGGTCCGTCCGATGGTCTCCATCAGGTCGGGGTGGCTGGCGACGCAGACCTCGTGGCCGGCGGCGCGCATCGCCCACAGCACCGGCACCAGGTTGTACAGGTGGGGCTTTGTCGCGAACACGGTGGCGAGTACGCGCATGGCGGAATCTCCCGGACGGACTAGGCCCGCGGACCGGCCGCGAGTTGTTCGAGTTGGGTGGTGACGTCGTTGGGGGTGGGGGTGGTGAGTATGTCGTGTTGGACGTCGGTGGCGTGGTGTCGGTAGGTGGGGTCGGTGAGGAGTTGGTGCAGGGCGGTCTTGACGGTGTCGGGGGTGAGGGTGTGCGGGTCGAGGTGGATGCCGGCGTGGCGGTTGTGCAGGTGGGTGCCGAGGTCTTTCTCGTCCCACCAGGGGGCGGGGACGGTGAGGCTGGGGATGCCGTGGACGAGGACGTTGCCGAGGGTGCCGAAGCCGCCGTGGTGGATGATGGCGGTGCAGGTGGGGGCGAGTTCGTTGAGGGGGACGAAGTCGACGGCGCGGACGTTGTCGGGCAGGGTGGTGACGGCGGCGAGTTGGTCCGCGTTGAGGGTGGCGACGAGTTCGATGTCGAGTTCGGCCAGTGCGGTGAGCAGGTCGGCCACGGAGACCAGGTCGCCGCCGAACAGGTCCCGGCCCGACATGCCCAGGGAGAGGCAGACCCGTGGCCGCCGTGGCGGATCGTAGATCCACTGCGGAACGTTGGCCGCGCCGTTGAACGGTACGAACCGGACCGGCAGGACCGGCAGTCCGAGTGGCAGCTGCATCCACGCCGGGGTCGGGTCGATCGTGACCTGCCCGGTCATCAGCTCCAGCGCGTCCGACGGGCCGAATTCGCAGCCGTAGCGACCGAGCCGGCCGGTGAGCCAGTCGGCCACCGGGTCGTCGCGCCGGTCGGCGGGCTGCTCGTCGCGCAGCGTCACGAAGTGTCCGTACATCTGGGTGATGTAGTCGATGCCGAACAGCATGCGGGCGTGCGCGGCGCCGCAGGCGCGGGCGGCGATCGCCCCGGTGAAGGTCAACGCGTCCCAGATCACCAGGTCGGGCTGCCAGCCACGGGCGAACTCCACCAGGTCGTCCAGCACCGTCTGACCGGCGAAGAACTCGTACTCGACCGCGCACGCGACAGTGAGTGCGCCGAGGGCGTGCTCCCAGGTCGGCTCCTCGCCTGCGGCGACGAGCATGCCGCCGCCGTGCGCCCGGAACGTCTGCCCACGGGGGCCGTGCGCCGACCGGCCCATACTGAGCGGATCACCGACCGCAACAGCGGTCAGGCCGGCGTTGGTGATCGCCTCGACCAGGTCCGGTTGGCTGGCCACCCGGACGTCGTGCCCGGCGGCCTGCAGCGCCCACGCCATGGGAACCACGTTGTACAGGTGGGTCTTGACGGCGATGACGGTGACCAGGACGCGCATTGCGGTTCACCTGCTTCCGACTGGCTGGGGATCGGCAGCGCGGTGCCGCGCCGTCAGCCGCTCCAACTGCGGGACCAGTTCGTGCGGACTCGGCGCGTCCAGAAGCTCGGCGCGGACCTGTGCGGCGTGGTCGGCGATCTGCGGATCGGTGAGCAGGCGGGCGAGCCGGTCACGCAGCGCGGCCCGGGACAGTTCGTCGTGGTCCAGCAGGAACCCGGCACCACGTCCCTGCAGATGCTGGGCCAGCCGGGCGGCGTCCCACCAGGGCGCCGGGATCACGATCCCAGGTACGCCGTGCGCCAGCACGTTGCCGGTGGTGCCGAATCCGCCGTGGTGGATCACCGCCGAGCAACTGGGCAGCAACTCGTTGAGCGGGACGAAGTCCACCACCCGGACGTTGTCCGGTAGCCGGTCGACCGAGGCGAGTTGTTCGGCGTTGAGCGTCGCCACCACCTCGACGTCGAAGTCAGCGAGCGCGTCCAGTAGATCGGACACGGTGGTGAGGTCACTGCGGGAAAGCTGGTCGCCACCGAACAGTTCCCTGCCGGACACCCCGAGTGACAGACAGACGCGTGGGCGTGCCGGGGGGGCGAGCACCCACCCGGGCACACTGGTCGGACCGTTGAACGGCACGTAGCGCATGGGCAGGTACGGCAGGTCGAGGGGGAGCCGCATCCAGGCAGGGGTGGGGTCGATCGTCCACTGGCCGGTCATCAGTTCCAGGTCCTGGTACTGCTCGTAGGAGCAGCCGTAGCGGGCCAGGCGTCCGGCCAGCCAGTCGGAGACCGGGTCGTCCCGGCACTCCGGTGGCTGCCGGTCGAGCATCGCGCGGTAGTCGGCGTACATCCGGAACACGTAGTCCTGCCCGAAGAGGATGCGGGCGTGGGCGGCCCCGCTGGCGCGGGCGGCGATCGCCCCGGCGAAGGTCAGCGCGTCCCAGATCACCAGGTCGGGCTGCCAGCCACGGGCGAACTCGACCAGGTCGTCCGTCACGGCCTGGCCAGCCAGGTACTCGTACTCCATGGAGCAGCCGACGGTGAACACGCCGAGGACGTAGTTCCAGGTGAGCCTGGCCGGGTCGAGCTCGCTGAGCCCGGTCAGGCGCTGCCATGGTGCGCCGCCGGAGCCGTCGTCCGTACCGCTCTGGAAGGCCGTGACCATGTCGAGTTCGCTGCCGACCGGGACCGCGGTGAGGCCGGTCGCGGCGATGATCTCCGCGAGGTCCGGTTGACTCGCGATCCGGACCTCGTGCCCGGCTGCTTGCAGCGACCAGGCCAACGGGACCAGATTGTAAAAGTGTGGTTTGGCGGCGAACACCGTGAACAGTACGCGCATGAACTGCTCCGCAGCATGTCGAGGGTTGTTCGTGCGTGACGCCTCGGTTCAGGTGCTTGTTCGACGTCGGCCTGAATAACCCTCATTGTTGGGTGCGCTCACCCCGTATCGGAAATTACGGACCGAGCCTAGCCGTGAAATGCGATTGTGGTTAACCCCTATCTGCCCCTAGCTGTGCGCGTCGAGTCACGTAGACGTGGATGCCTTCCAGGAGTTGTCGCAGACCGAACTCGAGGTTGGGAATGACGTCGCTGTCCGGGCCGGTGGGTGCGGCCGGAGTGGCGAACGTCCCGGCGGCGAGCAGGCGGGCGAGGGTCGGGAACCGCTCGGCGTTGACGACCGTCGCCAGGGCTTGTTCGTAGCCGGGACCGTCGCCGGTGGGCTCGGCACCGGCCGGGGCCATGTCGAGGGAGATCCGGGCCATACCCTGGGTGGCGCCGCTGAGGAACAGACTGACCGAGACCATCTCGTCGTAGCCGAGTCCGCTGTCGGCGATCGCGCCGAGCAGGCTCTCGAACCAGGCCAGCTGGTTGGGCCCGATCGGGTAGCTGACCCGGACCTGCAGCATCCACGGATGGCGCTGGTACCGGCCCCAGATGGCCTTGACCCAGGTCTCGACCCTCGCCTGCCAGCCGCCAGCCACCGAGTCGAGGTCCGGCGGACCACCGGAGGCGACGTCGGTCATCGCCTCGACCAGGTGGGACTTGCTGGGTACGTAGCGGTACAGCGACATCGCGGTGAAGTCCAGCCGCTTGGCGACCTGCTGCATCGAGACCGCGTCGAGCCCTTCCTCGTCGGCGATCTCGATCGCGGTCAGCACGATCTTGTCGACACTCAGCGCCGGCTTGGGGCCGGGGCCGGACCGGGGGGCCCGCGTGTCGCGCCAGAGAAACTCGAAGGAGGGGGCGGCCGCGCCGCCTCTGTTCTGCCCAGATGCCATGCCCACCGCCCGCTCGTTGACGTCCTGTCGGAACCATGTATACCATAAACACATCAGTTTGACCCCCATACTGTTAGCGTAGAGACTGTCAGAGTCGATCAACCCGCCGGTGGCGCGCGTCCGTCGCGTCCTGCCGGGGTTCAACCATTCCTGCCAGCCGTGCCTGACCAAGCAACAACAGAAGGAGTCCGATGAGCGAGTCAGGAATCCGGATACGTGATCTCCGGAAGAAGTACCAGAAGGTCGAGGTGCTCAAGGGGGTCGACCTTGACGTGAAGCGGGGCACCATGCTCGCGCTGCTCGGCCCGAACGGGGCAGGCAAGACCACCGTCGTCAAGGTGCTGAGCACGCTCAGTCGGCCCACCAGCGGTGAGGTCCTCGTCAACGGCTACGACGTGGTCAAGCAGCGCAACGGCGTACGCAGCTCGATCGGCCTGGTCAGCCAGTTCGTCTCCCTGGACTGGATGCACACCGGGCGGGAGAACCTGATCATGATGGGCCGCCTGCACCGGCTGAGCACGGCCAACGCGACGCTGCGCGCCCAGCAGCTGCTGGAGCAGTTCGACCTGGTCGACGCCGCGGACAACCGGGTGAAGACCTACTCCGGCGGGATGAAGCGGCGGCTCGACCTGGCGGCGAGTCTGATCGTCCCGCCGTCGGTGCTGTTCCTCGACGAGCCCACGACCGGCCTCGACCCGCGCAGCCGGGCGACGATGTGGGAGGCGATCAAGCAACTGCTCGCCGCCGGCATCACCATTCTCCTCACCACGCAGTACCTCGAGGAGGCCGACCAGCTGGCGGACCGGATCGCGGTCATCGACGACGGGCGGATCATCGCCGAGGGCACCGCGGCCGAGCTCAAGCAGGGAGTCGGCAAGGAACGGGTGGAACTCGTCCTGGCCAGCGTCAGTGACTACGCCCGGGCCGTCGAACTGATTGACGGCGAGGGTATCCAGCGCGACGAGGTGACCCGGAGCATCAGCATCTTCATCGACGGTGCCGCGCACGTCAAGCGGTTGCTCGACCTGCTGGAGCAGCACGGTCTGGAGATCGACTCGTTGTCGCTGACCAAGCCGACTCTCGACGACGTGTTCTTCGCGCTCACCCACCGCGAGGACGCCACCACCACCGACCACGCAGGAGCGATGCAGTGACGACGACCGTACCGGCCACTGAGGGCGTGGTCCTGCCGGAGAAGCGATCCAAGCTGTACTGGGCCGTCAGCGACACGCGCGTCCTGATCGGACGGCACGTGCACCACCTGACGCGCAGCCCGGACCAGATTTTCACCGCGATCATGTTGCCGGCGGTGATGCTGCTGATGTTCCGCTTCATGTTCGGCGGAGCCATCGACGTCGGTGCCACCACCTACATCAACTATCTGGTGCCGGGCATCCTCGTCATCGCCGTGACGATGATCTCCGTCTCCACGACGCTGGCCGTACAGTCCGACATGCAGGAAGGCGTGGTCGACCGGTTCCGGGCGATCGCGATGCTGGACTCAGCGGTACTGACCGGGCACATCGTGGCCGCTGTCATCCGGGGCATGATCGCCCTCGTGGTCATGGTCGGTCTCGGCCTGCTGGTCGGCTTCCGGCCGTCCGCGTCGGTCATCGAGTGGCTTCTGGCGGCGGCCATGCTGCTGCTGTTCGCCTTCTCGCTGGCGTGGGTGTCGGCGGTGCTGGGACTGGTCGCCAAGAGCGTCGACGGTGCCAGCGGACTCGGCCTCATCCTGATGTTCAGCCCGTACGCCAGCACGGCGTTCGTACAGGCCGAGACGCTGCCGGACGGGCTGCGCGCCTTCGTCGAACACCAGCCGGTGACGCTGGTCGTGGACACCGTACGCCAGCTGCTGCTGGGCCGCCCGGTCGGGGACACCGGCTGGCAGGCGGTCCTCTGGTGGGTGGCCATCCTCTGTGTGGCGGCGCCCCTGGCCACCCGGATCTACCGTAAGCGTTTCGCCTGACGGCTTTACCCCCCACGGCGTCGCCCGCCGGCGTTTCCCCCGACGTCGGCGGGCGACGCCCCCTTGTCCGCCGTCCGCCGGGCCCGACCAGCCTGGTGGGGCGCACGGTGCCGGGCCCGACCAGACCTGGTCGGGCCCGACGTTCGAAGCTGCGGCACGGTGGGCGCTAGACGATGTGCACCTGTGGGACGTACAGAATCCACTGGCCGCCGGCCTCGCGGAAGGCCCGCTCCTTCGCCATGATCTCCTCGGCGTGGTTCCAGGCGAACAGCAGCGCGAAGTCCGGGTACGGGTCGGCGAAGGCCTCCACCGGACGGACCGGGATGTGGGAGCCGGGTGTCAACCGGCCCTGCTTGGCCGGGGTCGTGTCACAGACGAACGGGATCAGATTCGGCCCGATCCCGCAGTAGTTCGCCATCGTGGAACTCTTGGCGGTGGCTCCGTACCCGACGATCCGTGCCCCGCCGGCGCGCAACTCGTGCAGCAGCGCGACCAGGTCGTCGCGGATACGTTGCACGCGGGCCGCGAACCGCTCCAGGGTGACCAACTCGGCCAGGCCGCGGGCCTGCTCCGTGCGCAGCGCGTCGGCGACAGCCGGCGACGGCGCACGCCGGCCCGGCCGGGCGATCGTGTACCGGATCTGGCCGCCGTGCACCGGCAGCCGCTCGATGTCGACCAGCTCGAACCCGTACCGGGTGGCGAGCGCGCCGACCGCCCGGACGGTGAAGAAGAAGACGTGTTCGTCGTAGATCTGGTCGAAGCTGGTCCGTTCGATGATCTCCCCGAGGTACGGGTCCTCGAAGACGAAGACCCCGTCCGGGGCGAGCAGCACGTCCAACCCTTCGAAGATCGGTCGCAGGTCGGTGACCCCGCAGATGGTGTTGGCCGCATACACCACGTCGGCGGCTCCGTCCGTGTCGCGGATCCGTGTCGCGGCGTCCACGTCGAAGAACGCCCGGTGTGCCCGTACGCCGGTGGCACCCGACGGCTCGACCGCGAGATGCCGTACGCCGGCGTCGCCACAGGTCCGCAGCATCACCCCGTCGTTTGCGCCGATCTCGACGACGAAGGGATCCGCGCCGGTCAGCTCGGTCTCCAGGAACCGGCGGGCGGTCTGCTCGAAGTGCTTGCACATCACCGACGATGCCGCCGAATGGTACGGGTAGCCCTGGTGATGGGCGCGCTCCGGCGGTACCGCGTCGATGAGCTGCACCAGTGTGCACGACTCGCACATGCCGACCGCGAGGCGGAAGAAGTACTCCTGGTCGAGCTCGCCCGGTCGGGGGAAGGCCGACGACAGCGGCTGCCGCTCGAAATCGAAGAATTCCCGGATGGGATGGCTGCAGACCCGACAAGGTGACATACCGCACAGCCTCCGTGATCGTGGTTGGGGGAACCCGGCTCATCCGCCGGACAGGCTGTGCAGACAAGCGATCAGACTGCGTGCCTCGACGTTGACGTAGTGGCTGTGTTGGAGCAGGTCGACGAGCTGGTGCAGCGGCATCCACCGGAAGTTGGGTTCGTCGAACTGCCGATCGGCCGGTACCTCCACGACCAGATAGCGGTTGCGGGCGTGGTAGAACCGGCCGCCCTCCTCGGAGAGCGTGACGTCGTAGCGCACCTGCTCCGGGCGGGCGTCGAGCACGACGTCGAGAAACCGTGGCCGGGCGGCCGCCGGAAGGTCCCGGTAGTTGCCGGGGGCGCACTGTACCGTCGGAGCCAACTCGGCCACGTCCTTGTAGCCGGGCTGGACCATCGCCCTGACCAGGGCGTGCAGTACCCCGTCGACGCGGGCGACCAGGAACGCGGCGATCCCCTCCTCGCACGGCCTGATCATCGGCTGGCTCCACTGGTCCACCTCCCGCCCCCTGGCGCGAACGTGCACTCCGATGACCTCGAAGAACCGTCCGCTCTCGTGGCTGATCAGGCCGTCCTGGCGGCACCAGCCCGGCAGCCCGCGCAGTGGTACGTCGGTGGTCCACACCTCGGCCCTGGTCCGGACATCGGTCAGCCAGTTGAGGATCTCGCTGGTGGTGTGCCGGCCGCCGTGTTCGACGCTGCACGAGCGGACCAGCGCCGCGCGGAAGTTGTCGGCCGTGTCGGGGAAGGCGGTCAGCAGGCCGCTGCCGGAGAACGGCAGACAGGCCAGTACCGTGCGGGCGTCCATGTTGATGACGTCGTCCACGGCGAGCAGTTCGTGGATCTGCCCCAGGGTCAGCCAGCAGAACCCGGGAAGCAGTTCGACGTCCTCGGTCACCTCGATGACCATGTTGCGGTTGCGCTTGTGGTAGAACCAGGAGCCCTGTTCGGACTGCCGTACGTCCGCCAGGATGTGGTGCCGTGCCGGCTCACGGAAATAGTCCAGGTAGGGCACGGCCCGGCCCTGGTGGACGGCGGTGTAGTTGCTCCGGGTCGCCTGGACGGTGGGGGAGAGCTGCAGGCCGTTGCAGTTGCCCGGTTCCACCTTCGCCTGCATCAGGCAGTGCAGCACCCCCCCGAACTTCTTGACCAGGATGCCGAGAATGCCGACCTCCGGCTGGTGGATGATCGGCTGACTCCACTGTGGCACAGGCCCGTCCGGCACCTGGATGTCGAGCCCGCGGATGGTGTAGAACTTGCCACTGCGGTGGGCGATGTCCCCACTGTCCGGGTCGGTGTGCCAGCCCTGCATCTCGTCCAGGGGGATCCGCTCGACGTCGGTGTAGGAGTGCTCACTCAGCGCCGAGAACCAGGTGAAGAAGCCTTCCAGCTGTCCGAACGGGCTTACTCTGGAAAGCACCGACTCGGCGATCTGCGCGGGTGTCGCGGGGTTGTCCCGACCGCGCAGGTCGACAGGATACGTTCGGGGGACGGTCATGGGCTGCTCCTCCAACCGGGAACCAGGCCGCGGATCAGAGCGTGCGCAGGACCTCGCGCAGCGCGTCGATCACCTTGTCCTGGATGTCCAGGGACAGTGAGGCGTACATCGGCAGTGAGAAGATCTGGTGTGCCAGCTCCTCGGTGACCGGCAACGAGCCGGTCTGGTAGCCGAGGTGGGCGAAGCCGGTCATCGTGTGCACCGGCCACGGGTAGCTGATGTTGAGGTGGATGTCGTACGCCTTGAGCGCCTCGATGATCTGGTCGCGCCGCGGATGCCGGACCACGTACACGTAGTAGACGTGGTCGTTGCCCTGTGCCAACGACGGCAGCACCAGGTCGGTGTCGGCGAGCCCTTCGGCGTACCGGCGGGCGACCGCCCGCCGCCGGGCGATGTAGTCGTCGAGACGGCTCAGCTTGCGCCGCAGGATCTCGGCCTGCACCTCGTCGAGGCGACTGTTGTGGCCGGGGACCTGCACGACGTAGTAGCGCTCCCGCATGCCGTAGTAGCGCAGCCGCCGCAGGTTGCCCATCACCTCGTCGTCGGAGGTGATCGTGGCACCGCCGTCGCCGTACGCGCCGAGCACCTTGGTCGGGTAGAAGGAGAACGCCGCCGCGTTGCCCATGCTGCCGGCGAGCCGGCCATGGTGCCGGGCACCGTGCGACTGGGCGCAGTCCTCCAGGATCGCCAACCCGTGGCGGGCCGCCAGATCCTCCAGCGGCGCCATGTCGACACACTGGCCGTACAGGTGGACCGGCAGCAGACACTTGGTCCGCGGCGTGATGGCGGCGGCCACCTGTTCGACGTTCATCAGGTAGTCCTCGCGACGGACATCGACGAAGACCGGGGTGGCCCCGGTGCCGTCGATCGCCACCACCGTCGGGGCGGCCGTGTTGGACACCGTGATCACCTCGTCGCCGGGACCGACGCCGAGCGCCTGCAACCCGAGCTTGAGGGCATTGGTGCCGTTGTCGACCCCGACGCAGTGCGCCGCCCCGTGATAAGCGGCGAACTCCGATTCGAAACCGAGCACGCTCTTGCCGAGGACGAGTTTGCCCGATCGGAACACCTGGTCGACCGCGTCGAGGATGTCCTCGCGCTCGTTCTCGTACTCCGCCAGGTAGTCCCACACCAACGTGGACATAGGGCGCTCCACCCACCTTTGCTTGTCTGGTCAGACCTCAACCGGGCAGCGCGCGATGCCGCGCACGACCGGAGACCTCATACGACGCACGACCTCGCCCGCCGGGCGGAGCCCGGCAGCGTGGGTGGCGAGGGTGCGCAACGCCACCTCGGCGAGTAGCCGCGCGGGTGCGGCGACGAGCGCGCTGCTGGTGCCCGCCGAAAGGGACAGATGGCCCGACGAGGACGGCGGCCGGTCGATGGCGAACCGGTCGGGTTCGGTGAAGACGTCGGGGTCGCGGTTGGCGCCATCGACCAGGACGACGACCTGGTCACCAGCCGGCACGGACTGCCCGGCGATCTCGACGGCCTCGGCCGCGATCCGGCTCTCGATCCGTACCGGCGGGTCGTGGCGCAGCGTTTCCTCGACGGCGGCGACGGCCCGGTCGTGGTCGTCACACAGCATCCGCCACTGCCCCGGATCGTCGAGCAGGGCGCACGTCGCCGCGCCGATGAGGTTCGCGGTGATCTCCGCACCCACGACGGCGGTGATCAGTCCGGCGGCCACCGCGTCGTCGGGCGTACCGCCGGCGGTCAGCACCGTACCGATCACGTCGCCGTCGGCCGTACCGTCCGGGACACCGCCGCCGGACCCGGCGGTGCTGCGGGCCTCCACCAGCGCGACGATCAGGTCCCGCAGCTCGTCGAACGACTCGACCAGCGTGCGGGTCATGCCCATCGTCGGTGGACACAGCGCGGCGTCCAACGCGAACCCGGCACCGGGTAGCGTGGCGGCGAACCGGTCCCGCTGCGCCTCGGGCACGCCGAGCAGGTCACTGAGGACGTCGGCGACCGCCACCCGGGCGAAGTCGCGCATCAGGTCGAACCGATCGCCGGACCGCTTGACCGCGTCACGGAACACCCGGGTCACGTCGTCACGTCGCCGCTGCATGGCCTGCGGCCCGATCGCTGCGGCGGTGAGGGCGGCCAGCCGGTCCTGGTCGGCGCGTTCCGGGCTGCAGACGCCGTCGTCGACCGAGAGCACATGCTTGAGGCTGGTGCGCGAGTCGATCGAGAAGATCCGCTTGCGGCGCCGGTCGGCCGACCGGTCGCGTAGCTTCAGCCGCGGGTCGGCCAGGACCGCCGCGCCGGCGGCGTGGTCCACGGTGACCCAGACGTCTGTCTCGCTCTGGCGTAGCGCCGGGGCGCCGCGCAACGCCGGGAACAGTCGGCGCGGGTCGATTCCCTGGGCGCGCAGGATCAACGCGTACGGGTCGCCGCGGTTGCCGCGCATCCACTGGATGCCACGGGCGGCGAGCAGGTGGCGGGCGAGATCGCTCTCGCTGACCTTCCGGGGGTCGATCTGGTGTCTGGTCACAACGGTCACCACGCCTGGGGGATCTGACTGACCATCGGCGGGAAGATCTGGTCCAGCTCGGCGAGCAGGTCGTTGTCGAGTTCGAGTTTCAGCGCATGGATGGCCGCGTCCAGATGGGCCATCGTGCGTGGCCCGGTGACCACCGCGGTGACTCCGGGCCGGTGCAGCAACCACGCCTGGGCCAGCTCCGCCGGGTCGAATCCGGCTCGTGCACAGAGACTTTCGTACGCGGCGATGTCCGCCCGCCGTGTTTCAATCGCGACCATCGCCCGGCCCTGTGCGGTCTTGACCGCGGTGCCGTCGGCGAGCTTGCGCAGCCCGCCGCCGAGCAACCCGCCGTGCAGCGGGGAACAGGCCAGCACTCCGATCTGGTACGCCTGGGCGGCTGGCACGATCTCCAGCTCGGGTTGCCGATTCACCAGGTTGTACAGGCACTGCTCGGACACCAGGCCGAGGTTGTTCCGGGCCCGGGCACGTTCCTGCCCGGCGGCCAGGCTCCAGCCGGTGAAGTTCGACGAGCCGACGTAGCGGATCTTGCCCTGCTGGACGAGCAGCTCCATCGCCTGCCACACCTCCTCCCAGGAGGCGTGAGGATCGGCGTGGTGCATCTGGTACACGTCGATCCAGTCGGTCCTCAGGCGCCGTAGCGAGTCGTCGCAGGCCGCGATGATGTGGCGCATCGACAGGCCGCGATCATTGGGCCAGTCGCTCATCGAGTTGCACACCTTGCTGCCGAGCACCACCTTCTCGCGCCGCCCGCCGCCCTTGGCGAACCAGTCGCCGATGATCTCCTCGGTCAGTCCTCGGTGTACCTGCCAGCCGTAGTGGTTCGCGGTGTCGAAGAAGTTGATTCCCTGACTCAGCGCCGCGTCCATGAGGTCGTACGCCTCGTCGACGCTGGTGCGGACACCGAAGTTGAGTGTGCCGAGGCACAACGGGCTCACCGACAACGCCGTCCGGCCGAGCCTTACGTAGTCCATCCCACACCTCTGTCGTCGGGCTTGCGCGAGCATCACCGTCGCCGAATCCGCCGGCGCTGTCGTGGACAGCAACCATCAAGGCGACATCTGTCTACGTCGCCGCACACCCCTACCGTCAACCCCTTACGGGTCGCTCCGGTGACCGGGGCGGCTAGGGGCTGTGTCGTCGTCCGGTGGTCGACACACTGACGACGCAGCTTCCTCGTCTTACCGAGCCGCTGCACGGACAGCGTCCTGGCTGTCCACCGAACCGCAGGACGGAGACCGTGATGACCACTGCACTGATCATCGGCGGCGGTGTGGCAGGACCGATCAGCGCGATCGCGCTGGCGAAGGCCGGTATCAAACCGGTCGTTTACGAGGCGTACGACCGGACCGCCGACGGCATCGGGGCGAACCTCGTGCTCGCCGTCAACGGGTACCACGCTCTGCTGCAACTTGGAGTCGACCACCTCGCCGCCGGGTTCGACATCCCCATGTACCGCTACCACCTGGGAAGCGGCCGCGTGCTGGCCGAGGTGCGCAACGGCAACCCACTGCCCGACGGCACCGTGGCCCGGGCCATCACCCGGTCCGATCTGTACAACGCGCTCCGCGACGAGGCGATCGGGCGCGGAATCCAGATCGAGTTCGGCAGGCGACTGACCGATGCCAAGGTCACCGCCGACGGTGTCGTCGCGTACTTCTCCGACGGCAGTGAGGCCCGGGGCGACCTGCTGATCGGCGCGGACGGCGCGAACTCGGTGGTCCGCCGCCTGATCAACGGCGGCGACGTGCCGCTGCGGTTCGGCGGCATGGTCACCACCAGCGGGTACGCCCGAGGCGTCGACGTTCCCGGCGAACCGGGCACCGAGTTCATGTACCTCGGCAAGCGCAGCTTTTTCTGCTACATCCACGACACCAACGGCGACATCTGGTGGTACGCCGCGCCGACCTGGCCGGAGGAGCCCAGCAAGGAGACGCTGTCGGCGATCGCCCCGCAGCAGTGGCGTGCCCAGCTGCTCGACATGTTCGCCGGCGACGACAGCGCCGCGATCGACATCATCAACGCCACCGAGGAGATCACCCCGCCCCGGCCGATCTACGACCTGCCGACCGTGCCGACCTGGCGCAACGAGCGGATGGTGATCATCGGGGACGCCTGCCACGCGGTGTCGCCGTCCGGCGGACAGGGCGTGTCGATGGCGATCGAGGACGCGGTCGAGCTCGGCCGGTGCCTGCGCGACGTGCCGAACATCGCCGACGCGCTCGCGCGCTACGAGCAGATTCGCCGGCCCCGGGTGGAGAAGGTCGTGGAGTTCGGTCGGGAGGCGAGCCGGTCCATCGCGGTCAACGGACGCGTCGGGCGGGTCTTCCGGGACCTGTTCCTGCCGATCGCGTTCAACCAGAAGGCCGCGGAGAAGGACCTGGAACACATGAGCTGGCTGTACGGGCACCGGATCGACTGGGACGCCCCGGTCGGCGCCGGCAGCTAGACCGACGACCGACCTCCACGATCGACCACCGTACCGGCTGGGGACCTCGATGCGCGTGATGTTCGCGGTCTATGGGGCGAAGACGCACTTCTACAACATGGTGCCGCTGGCGTGGGCGTTGCGGGCGGCCGGCCATGAGGTGTGCGTCGCGACCCAGCCGGAGATCCTGGACGCCGCCGCCCGTACCGGGTTGCCGGTGGCGGCGGTGGGCGACGAGACCGTCGAGGTCGAGCCGGCCGAGGCGGCCGCCCGCGGCGACCACGTCACCAGCGCCGGTACCTGGCAGAGCATCAACGCGGGCATGACCGAGACCCGGGCCGACCAGCTCACCTGGGAGTACGTCCTCGGTGCCTTCACCGTCGGCTGCTCCCTGCACTATGAACACCTCACCGGGAACCGGTCGATGCTCGACGGGCTGGTCGACTTCGCCCGCCACTGGCAGCCAGACCTGGTGATCTGGGACGCGCTCAGCTACGTCGGCCCGATCGCGGCCCAGGCGTGCGGCGCGGCACACGCCCGGATGCTCTTCGGCCTGGACCACATCGGCCGGATGTATCTGCGCTACGCCGAGCTGCTCGCCCAGCAGCCGCCGGAACGCCGGGACGACCTGGTCGGCGACTGGCTGGTCAGCCGGCTGTCCCGGTTCGGCTGCGAACTTGAGCCGGGTACCGCCGGTGAGCTGATGACCGGCCAGTGGACGATCGATCCGACGCCGTCGTGGATGCGGTTCCCGGTCGACCTGCCCTATCTGCCGGTGCGCTACGTGCCGTACAACGGTCCGACCACGGCCCCGTCGTGGGTGTACGAGCCGCCGCGACGGCCCCGGGTTTGCCTGACCCTCGGCATGACCGCCCGGGAGAGCCTGGGCGGTGATCTGTTCGCCATCGACGAGTTGATCGAGGCGGTCGCGAGCCTCGACGTCGAGCTGATCGCCACGTTGGACACCGCCCAGCTGGACTCGGTCGGCACCCTGCCGGACAACGTGCGGGTGGTCGACTTCGTCCCGTTGAACGAACTGCTGCCGACCTGCTCGGTCATCATCCACCACGGAGGATTCGGCACCCTGGGCAACGCCCTGGTGCACGGCGTACGAAACCTCATCGTGCCGGGCCGCTACTGGGACGAGATGGGGTTCGGCGAGCACCTGGAAACCCAGGGCGCCGGCCTGTACGTGGACCCCTACCGGCTCGCCGGTGACGGGTTGAAAAGCAAGCTCTCGGTCGACGCGCTGCGTAACCGGGTCGACCGGCTACTCACCGACGTGACCTTCACCCGCAACGCCGGCCGGCTCCGCGACGACCTGCGGGCCACCCCCAGCCCGCACGACATCGTGCCGGAGCTGGAACGGCTGACCGCCCGGCACCGGCCGGATCGACGGAGAGGATTACCGTGGCAAGGAACTACTGGGCAGGCAAGAACGTCGTCGTCACCGGTGGGCTCGGCCTGATCGGCTCGCACTTCGCGGAGGAACTCGTCGCCGCCGGCGCCACCGTTACCCTGCCGTACCGGCGGGACAACCGGCGGGTGCTGCGCCAACTGCCGGCCGATGTCCGGCCGGTGCGACTCGACCTGCACGATGAGGCGCAACTGGCGGAGCTGTTCGCCGGGCTGTCCGGGCCGGTCGACGCGGTCGTCCACTGCGCGGTGGTGTCCGGGCCGATGGACGTCCGCCTGGACCGGCCCGCGCACATCCTCGACGCCAACATGCGCTCGGTGTCCAACGTGCTCAACTGCGCACGCCGGCACACCGTCGCCGATGTCGTGCTGATCAGCTCCAGCGACATCTACCTGTCGCCGACGAGGGACCCGATTCCTGAGGAGGACGACTTCCGGCAGCGGATGAACTACTCCCGCGACGGCTACTACCTGTCCAAGAACTACGCCGAGATGCTCGCCGAGGCGTACCGGGCGGAGTACGGAATGAACATTTTCCTGCCCCGGCTCACCAGCGTGTACGGCCCGCGGGACAACTTCGAGCCGGACACCGACCGGGTGGTGCCCAGCATGTTCGCCAAGGTCCTCGCCGGTCAGGAGATCGAGATCTGGGGCGACGGTAGCCAGACCAGGACCTACATGTACGCCGCCGACCTGGTCCGGGCGATCCTCGGCATGGTCGAGGTGAACAAGTACCACACGATGAACATCGGCACGACCGAGACGGTCTCGGTGCTCGAACTCGCCCGGACGATCTGCGCCGCGCTCGGCCGGCCGGAGCGGATCCGTACCGACCTGAGCCGCTCCGGTGGCCGGCCCAGCCGCACCCTCGACGTCACCAAGCTCAACGAGATCATCGACTTCGCTCCGAGGTCGCTGCGGGAAGGGCTGGACCAGACGGTCGACTGGTACCGCACCGTGTACGCGGCCGCCTGACCGTCCGCTCCATCGAACGCAACAGGAGAAGGCAATGCGCGTCCTGGTGACCACCTCCGCCGTCAACTCGCACCTGTACAACCTCGTGCCGACCGCCTGGGCGCTGCGTGCGGCGGGCCACGAGGTCTGCGTCGCCACCCAGCCCAATCTTGTCGAGGAGACCAAGCGGACCGGTCTGACCGCGGTGGCGGTGGGCGAGGAGTTGCCGACCGCCCGTGGCAATCTGGACACCTCGGACACCCCGTACGGGCTCGGCGTCGACATCACCGAGACCGACCCGGCCACGCTCACCCTGCCGTACGTGCGGGAGGTGTTCCGGGCGTACACCTCGGTGGTCTGTGAGTACATGGCGGGCGACTCGATGCTGTCCGACCTGGTGGACTTCGCCCGGGTCTGGCGGCCGGACCTGGTGTTGTGGGACGCCCACAACTACGCCGCGCCGGTGATGGCCCGGGCGGCGGACCTGCCGCACGTACGCATCATCCCCGCGCCCGACCACTGGGCCCGAATGCGGGCGATCTTCCTCGACCTGGTTCGGGACGACCCGGCGGCGGCCGCCGACGACCCGCTGGCCGACTACCTCGGCGGCAAGCTGGCCCGCTACGGCCGCGAGTTCGACGAGGAGATGGTGGTCGGCCGGGCCACTCTGGAGCCGATTCCCACCTGCCTGCGGGTGCGCGCCGACGTCGACTACCGGCCCGTGCGGCACGTTCCCTACAGCGGGCCGAGCGTGATCCCCGCCTGGTTGCGCCGCAAGCCCAAGCGGCGGCGGGTGTGCCTCACGCTGGGCCAGACCCGCCGCGCACTCGGCCCGGCCGGATCCGATGACAGCGGTGCCGCTGGTCTGCTCTCCGCGATCGCGGACCTCGATGTCGAGGTGATCGCCACCCTCAACGCCAGCCAGATCCCACCGGGCACGCCGATCCCGGACAACGTACGGCTGTTCGACTACGTCCCGCTCAACGCGTTGCTGCCGACCTGTGCGGCGGTGGTTCATCTCGGTGGCATGGGTACGGTCAACGCCGCTGTCGTGCACGGCGTACCGCAGGTCGGAATGCCCGGGAACATCTGGGGCGAGGCCGGCATCATGCGCGAGATGGCGGCCCGGGGCGCGGCGCTGGTCGCCGAGCCCGGCACTCTCGTCGCCCAGCTCGCCAGGGTGCTCGACGAACCGTCGTTCACCGACGCCGCGACGCAGTTGCGCAAGGAGATGCTCGCCACGCCCAGCCCGCGCGACATCGTGCCCGACGTCGAGGAGATCGCCGGGGTACGGGCGAAGGGAGAAGGCGATGGCCGTCGATGAGTCGCGGCTGCTCGACTACCTGCGCCGCGCCACCGCCGAACTGAAGGAGACGCGTCGGCGGCTGGACGCGGCCGAGCAGCGGGACCGGGAACCGATCGCGATCGTGGGGATGGCGTGCCGGTTCCCCGGTGGGGTGGTGTCGCCGGAGGGGTTGTGGGATCTGGTGGTGGGTGAGGGGGATGCGACTGGTGAGTTTCCGGTGGATCGGGGGTGGGACACGGAGGCGTTGTTCGATCCTCGGCCGGGTCGGGTGGGGCGGTCGTATGTGCGTCGTGGTGGGTTCCTGTACGACGCGGCGGGGTTCGACGCGGGGTTTTTCGGGGTGGGTCCGCGTGAGGCGCGGGAGATGGATCCGCAGCAGCGGTTGTTTCTTGAGGTGTCGTGGGAGGCGTTGCTTCGGGCGGGGGTGGAGCCGGCGTCGTTGGCGGGTAGCCGTACCGGTGTCTACGCCGGGGTGATGCACCACGACTACCCCGAAAGCAGCGGACTGGGCAGCGCGGTCCCCGGTCGGGTGGCGTACCACCTGGGTCTGGAGGGGCCGGCGGTGTCGGTGGACACGGCGTGTTCGTCGTCGTTGGTGGCGTTGCATCTGGCGGTCAACGCGTTGCGGTCGGGTGAGTGTGCGCTGGCCCTGGCCGGCGGGGTGACGGTGATGTCCACCCCGGAGGTCTTCGTCGACTTCAGTCGGCAGCGTGGTCTGGCGCCGGACGGGCGGTGCAAACCGTTCTCGGATGACGCCGACGGCACCGGCTGGGCCGAGGGCGTCGGCGTCCTCGCCGTCGAACGGCTCTGCGACGCCCAGCGTAACGGTCGACGGATCCTCGCGTTGGTGCGTGGCAGCGCGACCGGTTCGGACGGTGCCAGCAGCGCGATGTCCGCGCCGAACGGTCCGGCGCAGCAGCGGGTGATCCGGCAGGCGTTGACGGCGGCCGGGTTGTCGACGGCGGACGTCGATGTGGTGGAGGCGCACGGTACCGGCACCCGGTTGGGGGATCCGATCGAGGCGCAGGCGCTGCTGGCGACGTACGGGCAGGGTCGGGATGTGGATCGTCCGTTGTGGTTGGGGTCGTTGAAGTCGAACATCGGTCATGCGCAGGCGGCGGCGGGTGTCGGTGGTGTGATCAAGATGGTGATGGCGTTGCGGGCGGGGGTGTTGCCGCGGTCGTTGCATGTGTCGGAGCCGTCGACGCATGTGGACTGGTCGGCGGGTGGGGTGCGGCTGTTGACCCGGGCGCGGCCGTGGCCGGACGGGGATGGGCCGCGCCGGGCCGGGGTGTCGTCGTTCGGCTTCAGCGGCACCAACGCCCACGTGATCCTGGAACAGGCGCCCGACAGCCCCGCCGACACCGCGGCGGTGCCCACCCGCGAGTTCCAACATGAACGCTTCTGGCGGCTCCCGCTGACCGACACCCTCGCCGCGGCCGGCCTCACCGGCGCCGGACATCCCATGATTGGGGCACTCGTCGAATCCCCCGACTCCGGCGAGATCCATCTCACCGGCCGCCTCAGCGTCGACGCGCAACCCTGGCTGGCCGACCACGTGGTGCACGGTCGGGTCCTGGTTCCCGGCACCGCCTTCGTCGAGCTCGCCATCCGGGCCGGTGACCAGGCGGGAACCAGCGGAATCGACGAGCTGATCTGCGAACACCCGCTGGTGCTGCCCGAGCACGGCACGGTCGCTGTCCACGTCGTCGTCCGGGCCCCCGACGAGTCCGGCCGGCGCCCCGTCGCGGTGTACTCCCGTACCGACACGGCCGACCAGCCGTGGCAGCGCCACGCCAGCGGCCTGCTCGGCGCCGCCGACCTGGCCGCGACCGGGCCGCGGACTCCGTGGCCGCCGGCCGGCGCCAGCACCGTGCCCGTCGACGGGCTGTACGACGAACTCGCCGACCTCGGCTACGAGTACGGGCCGGCGTTCCGCGCGACACGCGCCGCGTGGCGTCGTGACGACGAGGTGTTCGCCGAGGTCGCCGTGCCTGAACACGAGCACACCGACGCGACCCGGTTCGGGATCCACCCCGCCCTGCTCGACAGCGCCCTGCACGCGGCGATAGCCGGCGAGCGGGGTGCGCCCGGCGACGGCCACGCCTGGCTGCCGTTCGCCTGGACCAACGTCGCGTTGCACACGGCGGGGGCGGGCGCGGCGCAGGCCCGGGTACGGCACCTGGCCGACGGTTCGCTGTCCGTCACGCTCACCGGCGCCGACGGTGAACCGGTGCTCACCGTCGGCTCGCTGCTCGCCCGGCCAATGTCGGTCGACACCGCCGAGGTGGACTCCACGACCGGGGCCCTGTACCGCATCGGCTGGGACCGGCTCACGCTCGCCGCCGCGACCGCACCGACCGCCGTGACCGTCGGCGGACCCGCGACCGGACCGGTCGACCCGTCCGGTACCGCAGCGCACGTCACCGACCTGGCGGCGTTGTCGGCCGCGCTCGACGACGGTCGGCCGGTACCACAGGTCGTGCTGCGCTACGCCGATCTGCCGGCGGTGCCCGACGTGCCAGCCGCTGTCCGCGAGCTGATCCACCAGGTGCTCACCGACCTGCGCGCCTGGCTCGCCGACGAGCGGTTCGCCGGCTGCCGGCTCGCGGTCGTGACCCGTCGAGCGGCTACGGTCGAAGCGGCCGCAGTTGAAGTGGCCGCCGACGCGGACCTGGACGTGGTGGCCGCCCCGCTCTGGGGCCTGGTCAGGGCCGCCGCCGCCGAACATCCCGGACGCTTCTGCCTGGTCGACGTCGACGACACCACGACCGTGGCGGAGGTCGCCGCCGCGGCGAGCGCCGGCGAACCCGAGGTGGCGCTGCGCTCCGGTGTGGCGTGGGTACCTCGCCTGCGCCGGGTCGAAGTGCCCACCGGGCACGGGCACCAGCCGGCGTTCGGCGCCGGCACCGTCCTGGTCACCGGAGGTACCGGAGGGCTCGGCGCCCTGCTGGCCCGGCACCTGGTCACCGAACACGGGGTACGCCGGTTGCTGCTGGCCAGCCGACGCGGACCTGCGGCTGCGGGTGCCCAGCAGCTGCGGGCCGACCTCACCGCGCTCGGCGCGCAGGTACGGCTGGTCGCCTGTGACATCGCCGATCGGGATGAGCTCGCCACCCTGCTCGCCAGTGTTCCCGACGCGCACCCGCTGAGCGCGGTGGTGCACGCCGCCGGAGTCGCCGACGGCGGGCTGATCGTCACCCAGCGACCCGACCAGGTCGACGTGGTCCTACGCCCCAAGGTAGACGCCGCGTGGCACCTGCACGAACTGACCCGTGACCGCGAGCTGGCCGCGTTCGTCCTGTTCTCCTCCGCCGGCGGCCTGGTCCTGCCGGCGGGGCAGAGCGGCTATGCCGCCGCCAACGTCTTCCTCGACGCCCTCGCCGCCCACCGGCGGGCCACCGGCCTTCCCGCGTTGGCGTTGGCCTGGGGGGCCTGGGCGGGTCCGGCCGGCATGGCGGGCGGCCTCGACGAGCCGGCCCGCCAACGGCTGGACCGGCTCGGGGTGCCCGCGTTGCCGGTGGACCGGGCGCTCGCCCTGTTCGACGCCGCGCTGCGTGGTGCCGAGCCCTGTCTGGCGCCGCTGCGGATCGATCCGGTCGCGCTGCGCGAGCGGGCAGCCGACGACCTGCCGGCCCTGCTGCGCGGCGTCGCCGGCCCGTCCCGGCGGGTCAGTCGCAGCACGGCTCCCGCTGCCGGGTCCGGGCCGACGCTCCGGCTGCACCACCTGCCGCCCGCGCAACGCGACGAGCAACTGCTCGCTCTGGTCACCCGGCACGTCGCCACCGCACTCGGGCACGATCGGCCGGACGCGGTGGACCCGCACCGCGCCTTCCAGGACATGGGCTTCGACTCGCTCGCCGCGGTCGAACTGCGCAACGCCCTGGCGGCGGCGACCGGGCTGTCACTGGCGGCGTCACTGGTCTTCGACCAGCCGACCGCCGTCGCCGTCGCCCGGCACCTGGCCCAGCAGCTGGAAACGCCCACGGACCCGGTGAAACCACTGCTGGACGAGGTCGACCGGCTGGCGACCACGCTGACGGCGGCCAGCGGGACCGTCGGCGACCGGGAGGCGGTCACCGACCGGTTGGAGGCGCTGCTGCGCAGTTGGCGTGCCAGCGGGGCGGCCGGCCAGCCGGCGGCACCGGACCTGGGTACCGCCAGCGACGAGGAGCTGTTCGCCGCGCTCGACACCGAGTTCGGCGTGACTGGACGGGGGTGAGTGACCATGGCGACCGCCGACGAGCTGCGTGACTACCTGCGGCGCGCCACCAGCGAGCTGCAGCAGACCCGACAGCAGTTGCGCGCGGCCGAGGCACGTGACCAGGAACCGATCGCCATCGTGGCGATGGGCTGCCGCTTTCCCGGTGGGGTGCGTTCACCTGAGGGCCTGTGGCGGCTGGTCGCCGACGAGGTGGACGCGATCGGGGAGTTCCCCACGGACCGGGGCTGGGACGTCGAGCAGCTGTACCACCCGCAGCCGGGTCAGCCGGGTCGCAGCTACGTACGCCACGGCGGGTTCCTCTACGACGCGGCCGAGTTCGACGCGGCGTTCTTCGGCATCAGCCCCCGGGAAGCGATGCGGGCCGACCCTCAGCGGCGGCTGCTGCTGGAGGTGGCCTGGGAGACGGCGGAGCGGGCCGGCGTCGACCCGACCTCGCTCGCCGGCACGTCCACCGGCGTCTTCGTCGGGGTGATGTACCACGACTACGCCGGTGGCGGCCCCACCGGCAGCCTCGTGTCCGGTCAGATCGCCTACAACCTGGGGTTGGAGGGACCGGCGGTCACCGTGGACACCGCCTGCTCGTCCTCGCTGGTCGCGGTGCACCAGGCGATGTGGTCGCTACGCCGGGGCGAGTGCACCCTCGCGTACGCCGGCGGTGTCACGGTGATGGGCACCCCGGAGCTGTTCGTCGACTTCAGCCGGCAGCGGGCACTCGCGCCGGACGGGCGGTGCAAGTCCTTCGCCGCCGCGGCCGACGGCGCGGCATGGTCCGAAGGGGCCGGGTTGCTGCTGCTGGAGCGGCTGTCCGACGCCCGGCGCAACCGGCACCCGGTGCTGGCGGTGCTGCGTGGCAGTGCGGTCAACTCCGACGGGGCCTCCAACGGCATGTCCGCGCCGAACGGTCCCGCGCAGCAGCGGGTGATCCGCCGGGCGCTGCGTGACGCCGGGCTGCGGGAGTCCGACGTCGCCGTGGTCGAAGCCCACGGCACCGGCACCACGCTCGGTGACCCGATCGAGGCGCAGGCCCTGCTCGCCACCTACGGCCAGCACCGCGAACAACCGTTGTGGCTCGGCTCCATCAAGTCCAACCTCGGGCATCCCCAGGCGGCCGCCGGGGTGGCCGGGATCATCAAGATGGTGCAGGCGATGCGGCACTCGATGCTGCCGCGGACCCTGCACGTCGACCGCCCGACCCCGCAGGTGGACTGGTCGGCCGGCAACGTCGAACTGCTCACCGAGGCCCGCAAGTGGCCGGTGAACGGCCAACCGCGTCGGGCAGGCGTGTCGTCGTTCGGCTTCGGCGGCACCAACGCCCACCTGATCATCGAGGAAGCACCGCCGGCGTCACCAGCGGCACCGCCGAGCACCGCCGGCCCGCTGCTGCCCCTGGTCCTGTCCGCCCGGACCGCAGCCGCGCTGCGCAGCCAGGCCCGGCGGCTGCTGCCGGTGGTCGCCGGCGACGAAGCGCTGTCCGACATCTGCGGCACGCTCGCCACCGGTCGCGCCGCCCTGCCACACCGGGCGGTGGTGCTCGCCGCCGACCGGGCGGCGGCGGTCGACGGGCTGACCGCTGTGGCCCGCGCGACCACGGCGAACTCGGTGGCCAGCGGGTCCGCCGCGCCGGGCAAGCTCGCATTCGTCTGTACGGGCCAGGGCGCGCAGCGGCTGGCGATGGGGCGCGAGTTGGCCGCTGCCTACCCGCCGTTCGCGCAGGCGTGGGACGACGTTTGCGACCGGCTGGACACCCAGCTGCCCCGGCCGCTGCGTCAGGTCGTCGACGGCGGCGACGAGCAGGTGCTCAACCAGACGGTGTACGCCCAGGCCGGGCTGTTCGCCATCGAGGTGGCGCTGATCCGGCTGCTCGCCGCCTGGGGGATCCGACCCCAGTTGCTGGCCGGCCACTCCGTCGGCGAGATCAGCGCGGCGTACGCCGCCGGGGTCTTCTCCCTCGACGACGCGTGCCGGCTGGTGGTCACCCGGGGAACGCTGATGCAGAAGCTGCCTGCCGGTGGCGCGATGGCGGTGGTCCAGGCGCCGGAATCCGAGGTGACCCCGCTGCTCACCGGCGGGGCGGCGATCGCCGCAGTGAACACCCCCGACTCGGCGGTCGTGTCCGGCCCACGCGAGGCGGTGACCGCCGTGACCGACCGGCTCGCCGCCGACGGCCGGCAGGTCACCTGGCTACGGGTGTCGCACGCGTTCCATTCGCCGCTGATGGACCCGGTGCTCGACGAGTTCCAGGCCGCCGTGGCCACTCTCGACCTCCGTGCGCCCCAGCTGCCGGTCGTGTCCACCGCCACCGGTCGGCCGGCGTCGGCACCGCTGGCGACCGCGCAGTACTGGGCGGGTCAGATCCGTCAGCCGGTGCGGTTCGCCGACGCCGTGACCGCGCTGCGTGACCTGGGCGCGACCACCTTCGTCGAGATCGGGCCGGACGCGGCGCTGACCGGTCCGATGCGCGGCTGCCTGGGCGCCGATCCTGACGTCCGGGTGGTGCCGCTGCTGCGCCGGGGCCGGCCCGAGCCGGAGACCCTGCAGCGGGCCGTGGCCGAACTGCACGTGCGGGGATTCACCCCGGACTGGTCGGCGGTGCTGGGGGGTACGCCGGAGCCGGTCGAACTGCCGACGTATCCGTTCGAACGGCAACGTTTCTGGTGGGTGCCGGCACCGTACACGCCGCAGACGGAGCCACCGGCCGGGTTGGCCGCAGCACAGCCGGCCGCCACCGGGGATCAGCCGGCACCGGCCGGCACCGGGGATCAGCCGGCACCGGTTGACTCCTGGCGCTACCGGGTGCGCTGGCAGCCGGTGGCAGACCCGCCGGGCCGACCCGAGCCGACCGGATCGGGTCAGGAGAACTGGCTGGTCGCCGTACCGGTCGGCTATCCCAGGTCCGAAGCGCTCGTCGACGAACTCGCCACCGACGGCGTCGGAGTCCGTACCGTCGAGGTCGGTGACGGTGACCGGGAGAGCCTGGCCGCACGGCTCACCACACTCGCCGCGGACGCCCCGCCGCACGGCGTGCTCAGCCTGCTCGCGTCGCACAGCGACCCCGATCCGGCACACCCCACCCTGACCGGTGGCAGCCGGGGAACCGTCCTGCTCTGCCAGGCACTGACCGACGCCGGGATCGAGGCACGCCTGTGGTGTGTCACGCGTCAGGCGGTCGCGGTGGACCGGTTCGACCTCCCGGCCGACCCGCACCAGGCGGCGATCTGGGGTCTGGGTGCCGGGCTGGCGATCGACCAGCCGGACACCTGGGGCGGTCTGATCGACCTGCCCGCCCAACCCGACCGGGAAGCGGTCGCCCGGTGCGTGGCGGTGCTGCGGGCTGGCGGCCCGGAGGATCAGCTCGCGATCCGGCCGGCCGCCACCTTCGCCCGTCGGATGGTGCGTGCCGGGCGTGACCCGGGCACCGCCGAATGGCGACCGCGCGGCACCGTCCTGGTCACCGGTGGCACCGGGGGCGTCGGCCGGCACGTGGCACGGTGGCTCGCCGACCACGGTGCCGAACACCTGGTGTTGACCAGTCGGCGTGGACCGGAGGCGGCCGGTGCCGCGGACCTGGCCGCCGAGATCCGTTCACTCGGCGTCGAGGTGAGCATCGTGGCCTGCGACGTCACCGACCGGGAGGCACTGCGGGGGCTGCTCGACGGGCTGCCGGCCGTACCGCCGCTGACCGCCGTGGTCCACGCGGCCGGCACGCTGCACGGGCAGCGGCCGATCACCCAGCTCACCGTCGCCGATTTCGCCGCCGCCGGAGCGGCGAAGATCTCCGGCGCGGTACATCTGGACGAGCTGACCGCGCACCTGCCGCTGGACGCCTTCGTGCTGTTCACCTCCGGCGCGGCGATCTGGGGCAGCGCCCAGCAGCCCGGGTACGCCGCCGCGAACGCCTTCCTCGACGCGTTCGCGGCACGCCGCAGGGCTGCCGGCAGACCGGCCACCGCCATCGCCTGGGGGCCCTGGGCCGGTGGCGGCATGGTGGACGGGACGGCCAGCGCCCATCTGCGGCAGCTCGGCATCGGTGAGCTCGACCCACGGTTGGCCGCCGGTCGGCTCGTCGAAGCCGGCGGGGAGGAGGCCGCCCTGGTGGTGGCCGACATCGACTGGGCGAGGTTCGGACCGATCCACACGCTTGCCCGGCCCCGACCGCTGGTCGCCGGACTGCTGCCGCCCACCGCCGAACCGGGGCAGCCGGTCGGCCAGGCCGAGACCGCCGCGCTCGTTGCCCAGCTCGCCGGACTCGACGACGGCGACCAGTTGCAGGTCCTGTCGGATCTGGTACGGGCGCAGGCAGCCACGGTCCTCGGCCACGGCGAGGCCACCGACGTCGCCCCTGGCACCAACTTCAAGGACCTCGGCTTCGACTCGGTCAGCGCCGTGGACTTCCGCGACCGGCTCGGCGCGGCCGCCGGCCTGCGGCTGCCGGCGACCATCGTGTTCGACCACGCGACCCCGGCGGCGCTGGCCAGCTACCTGCGTGACGAACTGTGCGGACCGGGTTCCGAGGCGGAGCCGGTGCTGGCCACGCTGGACCGGCTGGAAGCCCTGGCCGGACCCCTCACACCGGACGAGATCGCGCGCACCCGCATCGCCAGCAGACTGCAGTCGCTGGTGAGCAGATTGACCGAAGTCGTCGATGGACCCGCCGTCACCACGGTCGTTGATCGGCTCGCGGACGCGAGTGCCGATGACGTCTTCGACTTCATCGACAAGGAGCTTGGCTGATGGCCACTATGGATGACGACGGTAGGCTGCTGCAGTACCTCAAGCGGGTGACCGCGGAACTCCATCAGACCCGCCGGCGCCTGCACGAGGTGGAGTCGGCGGACCGGGACCCGATCGCGATCGTGGCGATGTCCTGCCGCTACCCGGGTGGCGTCACCAGTCCGGAGGAGCTGTGGCGGCTCGTCGACGACGAGGTCGACGCGATCGGCCCGTTCCCCACCGACCGTGGCTGGACCACCGGGCCGCTGCCGACCGGTGGCGAGGACGGTCCGGCCGACGGCCACGTCCGGGAGGGTGGCTTCCTCGCCGACCCGGCCGGCTTCGACGCTGAGCTGTTTGAAATGTCGCCCCGGGAGGCCCTGGCCACCGATCCGCAGCAACGGATCATGCTGGAGCTGGCGTGGGAGACCTTCGAACGGGCCGGGCTCGCCCCGGATTCGCTCGACGGGGCGCAGGTCGGCGTGTTCGTCGGCAGCGGTGCGCAGGACTACTACGACGACTTGTCGGCGGCCGCGACGGAGGCCGTCTCCGCGTACTTCAGCACCGGCAACGCGGCGTCGGTCATCTCGAGCCGGATCTCGTACGCCTTCGGCCTGGCCGGCCCGGCGTTGACCATCGACACCGCCTGTTCGTCGTCGCTGGTGGCGCTGCACGTCGCCGCGCAGGCTCTGCGGCAGCGGGAGTGCTCGATGGCGCTCGCCGGTGGCGTGATGGTCATGGCGACTCCGGGCCCGTTCGTCGCCTTCAGCAAGCAACGTGGTCTTGCGTCGGACGGGCGGTGCAAACCGTTCTCCGACGACGCCGACGGCACCGGCTGGGCCGAGGGCGCCGGTGTCCTGCTGCTGGAACGGCTCTCCGACGCCCAGCGCAACGGGCATCCCGTTCTGGCCGTCATCCGCGGATCGGCGGTCAACCAGGACGGCGCCTCCAACGGCCTGACCGCGCCGAACGGGCTGGCGCAGCAGCGGGTGATCCGGCAGGCGTTGACGGCGGCCGGGTTGTCGACGGCGGACGTCGATGTGGTGGAGGCGCACGGTACCGGCACCCGGTTGGGGGATCCGATCGAGGCGCAGGCGCTGCTGGCGACGTACGGGCAGGGTCGGGATGTGGATCGTCCGTTGTGGTTGGGGTCGTTGAAGTCGAACATCGGTCATGCGCAGGCGGCGGCGGGTGTCGGTGGTGTGATCAAGATGGTGATGGCGTTGCGGGCGGGGGTGTTGCCGCGGTCGTTGCATGTGTCGGAGCCGTCGTCGCATGTGGACTGGTCGGCGGGTGGGGTGCGGGTGTTGACCCGGGCGCGGCCGTGGCCGGGTACCGGCGGACCACGCCGGGCCGGGGTGTCGTCGTTCGGCGTCAGCGGCACCAACGCCCACCTGATCCTGGAACAGGCCGAGCCGGCCGGGGAATCCGGCACCGGCGACACCGACCTGCCGCAGCCGACCCGCCGGTTCCACCGCAAACGCTACTGGCTGGACGATCGGGCACCGGCCGGAGATCTGGCGACCGCCGGGCTGGACCCCGCCGACCATCCCCTCCTCGCCGCCGTCACCGTCGTGGCCGACACCCAGGGCGCGGTGCTCACCGGACGCTTGTCCACCGTCACCCACCCGTGGCTCGCCGAACACCGGGTACACGGCGAGGTGATCCTGCCGGGCACCGCCTTCGTCGAGCTCGCCTTCCGGGCCGCCGACCAGCTCGGCTGCGCCCACATCGCCGAACTCACCCTGCACGCTCCGATGCGGCTGCCGGCCCACGGCGGCGTACGGATCCAGGTCGTCGTCGGTGAACCCGACAACTCCGGTGACCGGCGGATCAGCATCCACTCCCGGGCCGAGCAGGCCGTCGCGGCGCGGTCGTGGACCTGCCACGCCACCGGTCACCTCACCACCGCCCCGACCCCGTCCGGGGCCGACCAGCCGGAGGCCGAGCTCAGCTGGCCGCCGGCCGGCGCGGAGCCGGTCCCGATTGACACCCTCGACGACACGCTGGCCGGTGCCGGTCTCGACTACGGACCAGCCTTCCGCGGGTTGCGCGCCGTGTGGCGTCAGGGTGCCCGGCTCTGGGCCGACGTACGGCTGCCCGACCCCGGCGACGCCGACCGCTTCGGCCTGCACCCGGCCGTACTCGACGCCGCCACCCAGGCACTCGCCGTCGACCTGGGCGACGGGCAGGGCCACGCCCGGTTGCCGTTCTCCTGGTCCGGCGTCACCCTGCACGCCACCGGCGCCGCCGAACTGCGGGTCAGGTTCACCCCGACCTCGCCGGACACCTACGCCGTGGCGGCCTTCGACCACGCCGGCCACCTCGTCGCCACCGCGACAGCGGTCACCTTCCGGCCGCTCGCCGACGTCGCGGCGGCACCGGCGCACACCGCCGACCTGCACCGGCTCGACTGGGTCGCGATCGCGGACCCGGGCCGTGACCGCCCGGCCGAAGGCGTGCGCCTGCTTCGCCTCGACGAGGTCTGTGGCGACGACCCGGACACGATCCGTAAGCACTGCCGGCAGTTGCTGGCGACGTTGCAGCACTGGCTCGGTGACGCCACCAACAACGGCACCCGGCTGGCCGTCGTCACCCGGGGCGCCGTACCGGTCGCCGGCACCGGCGGTGATCTCGCCGGCGCGGCCGTCTGGGGGCTGGTACGGTCCGCCCAGGCCGAGCATCCGGACCGGTTCCTGCTGGTCGACGCGGACCCGGCGGACCGCACCGACCCGTCCGGCGTCAGCGGCGTGGCCGCCACCGGCGACACGCAGGCCGCCGCCGACAACCGCGCCGGTGCCGACGACGACACCGTCGCGGCGGCGGTCGCGGCGGCGCTCGCCGCAGGGGAACCACAGGTGGCCGTACGCGGTGGCACGGCACACGCGGCCCGGCTGGCCCACCTCCCGGCGGCGGGGAACACTCGACCCCTGCTCGACCCGGCCGGCACCGTTCTGATCACCGGCGGGCCGGGGTCGCTGGGCGCCATCGTGGCCCGACACCTGGTCGACCGGTACGCGGTCCGGCACCTGGTGCTGCTGAGTCGCCAGGGCGACCAGGCCCCCGGAGCCGCCACGCTCGTCGCCGAACTCGCCGAACTCGGCGCGCGGGCCCGGGTGGTCGCCTGCGACGTGGCCGACCGCGCCGCCCTGGCCCGCGTGCTGACCGAAACCACCGCCCAGCGACCGTTGACCGCCGTCGTGCACGCCGCCGGGGTGGTCGCCGACGGCGTCGTCACCGCGATGACCCCGCACCGGCTCGACGCCGTACTCGTGCCCAAGGTCGCCGGCGCGCTGCACCTGCACGAGCTGACCGCCGGGATGGACCTGGCCGCGTTCGTGATGTTCTCCTCCCTGTCCGGGGTGCTCGGCGCGCCGGGGCAGGCTAACTACGCCGCCGCCAATTCGGTTCTGGACGCGCTGGCGGCCCGGCGGCACCGGGCGGGGCTGCCCGCCGTCTCCGTGGCCTGGGGCCAGTGGGACACCGACGGCGGCATGACCGGAACGCTCGCCGAGGCCGACCGCGCCCGAATGGCCCGCGGCGGCGTACTGCCGCTGTCCGTGCCCGCCGGGCTGGCGCTGTTCGACGCCGCCGTCGCCGCCGCCGCGCCCGCCGTCGTCGCCGCGGCGCTGCAACCGGCCCGGCTGCGTGCCGGCGACGGCGTACCGCCGGTCTTCAGCTCGCTGGTGGGTCCGCTCACCCGGCCGGCCGCGGGCGGCGGCACCGAAGCACTCGCCGCGCGCCTCGCCGAGCTCGCCGAGCGGGAACGGGTAAGCCTGCTCGTCGATCTGGTCCGCACCCACGTCGCGACCGTGCTGGGACACGAATCACCGGAGGCGGTCGCCGCCGACCGTGAATTCCACCAGCTCGGCTTCGACTCGCTCACCGCCGTCGAGTTGCGCAACGCGTTGACCGCCGCGACCGGGCTACGGCTGCCGGCCACCCTGGTGTTCGACCATCCCACGGCGAACGCGGTAGCCGATTACCTGCGCGCCGAACTCGTCGTCGACGAGGGCCAGCCGGGGGGAGCCCCAGCCGCCGCGTCGTCGGCAGGCACCGACGAGCCGATCGCGATCGTCGCGATGGCCTGCCGCTACCCGGGCGGCGTCAGCTCTCCGGAGCAGTTGTGGACCCTCGTCGCCGACGGGGTCGACGCCATCGGCGAGTTCCCCGCCGACCGTGGCTGGCAGATCGACCAGCTCTACGACGCCAGCGGGGAACGGCCCGGCAGCACGTACGTGCGTACCGGGGGATTCCTCTACGACGCCGCCGAGTTCGATGCCGGCTTCTTCGGCATCTCACCTCGTGAGGCGCCGACCGTCGACCCGCAGCAGCGGCTGCTGCTGGAGACCTCGTGGGAGGCCGTCGAACGGGCCGGCATCGACCCGTTGTCCCTGCGGGGCAGCGCTACCGGCGTCTTCGTCGGTGTCCAGTACCACGACTACGTGGCCAGCAGCTCCACCGGCGCGGTGGTGTCCGGTCGGGTGGCCCACCACTTCGGATTCGAAGGTCCGGCGGTCAGTGTCGACACCGCCTGCTCCTCGTCGCTGGTCTCGATGCACTGGGCGGCGCAGTCGCTGCGTACCGGGGAATGCGCGCTGGCGCTGGCCGGCGGGGTCACGGTGATGGCGACCCCGGAGACGTTCGTCGAGTTCAGCCGCCAACGCGGGCTGGCCCGCGACGGTCGCTGCAAGGCCTTCTCCACCGACGCCGACGGCACTGCCTGGGCGGAGGGCGCCGGGGTGCTCGTTCTGGAACGACTCTCCGACGCCCGCCGCCACGGTCACCCGGTGCTCGCCGTCATCCGGGGCTCGGCGGTCAACTCCGACGGCCGATCCAACGGGCTCACCGCTCCGAACGGACCCGCCCAGCAGCGGGTGATCCGCCAGGCGTTGGCCAACGCCGGTCTGCGGCCGGGCGACGTCGACGTGGTGGAGGCGCACGGCACCGGCACGGCGTTGGGCGACCCGATCGAGGCGCAGGCCCTGCTCGCCACCTACGGGCAGGACCGGGACGAACCGCTCTGGCTGGGCTCGCTCAAGTCGAACATCGGGCACACCCAGGCGGCCGCCGGGGTCGCCGGAGTGATCAAGATGGTTCAGGCGATGCGGTACGGGACGATGCCGCGGACGCTGCACGTGACCGAGCCGTCGACGCATGTCGACTGGGACGCGGGGAAGGTGCAGCTGCTGACCACGGACCGGCCGTGGCGGCGGGCCGGTCAGCCCCGCCGGGCCGCGGTCTCGTCCTTCGGCGTCAGCGGTACCAACGCCCATCTGGTGATCGAGGAGGCAGAGCCGCAGGATGTCCCGGTCCCTGCCGGTGGTGCGGCCGGTAGCGAGGCCGGTGGTGGATCCGGTGGTGGATCCGGCGGTGGGGCCGGCGAGCCGCCGGTGGTGCCGTGGCTGCTGTCCGGCCGTACCCGCCAGGCGCTGCAGGCACAGGCGGAGCGGCTGCTGAACCACGTCGACGACACCGACGACGAAGCGGCCGACATCGGCTACTCCACCGTGTTCCGGCCACAGCTGGAGCACCGGGCCGTCCTGCTCGGCGCGGAACGGGGCGACTTCCTGCTCGGGCTCGTCGCACTCGTCGACGGCGTCGAGGAGGCCGAGTCGGTGACCGGCACGGTCAGCACCGGCGGCCTCGCCTTCGTCTTCTCCGGCCAGGGCGCGCAGCACCCCCGGATGGGACGGCAGCTCGCGGCCCGGTTCCCGGTGTTCGCGGCGGCGCTGCACGAGGTGACCAGCGAGTTCGACACGCGCCTGGACCCGCCGCTGGGTACGGTGCTCGCCGCCGAGCCGGGCAGCGCCGAGGCCGCGCTGCTCGATCAGACCGCCTACACCCAGGCCGGGGTGTTCGCCGTCGAGGTCGCCATGCTGCGGTTGCTGGAGTCGGTCGGGGTCCGTCCGGACCGGCTCGCCGGACACTCGATCGGTGAGCTGGCCGCCGCGTACGCCGCCGGCATGCTCTCGCTGTCCGACGCGTGCGCCCTGGTCGCCGCCCGGGGCACCCTGATGCAGGCGCTGCCGGCCGGCGGCGCGATGCTCGCCGTGCAGGCCGGCGAGGACGAGGTACGCCCGTTACTGACCGGCCGGCTGGACCTCGCCGCCGTCAACGCGGCGCAGTCGGTGGTGCTCTCCGGTGACGAGCAGGAGATCCGGGCCGCCGCCGAAAGGTTCGCCGGGCAGGGCAGGGCGGTGACCCGGCTGCGCGTGTCGCACGCGTTCCACTCGGCGGCTATGGAACCGATGCTGGCCGCGTACCGCGAGGTGGTCGAGTCGGTCACCTTCCGGCCGCCCACGGTGCCGCTGGTCTCCACACTCACCGGCGCGGCGGCGGACCCGGAGCAGTTGTGCTCGGCGGAGTACTGGGTACGGCAGGTTCGCGAGCCGGTGCGCTTCCACGACGCGGTCCGCTGCCTCGAACGCGCCGGTGTCACCCGGTTCGTCGAGGTCGGGCCGGACGCCGTGCTCGTCCCGCTGGTGTCGCGTGGCGTCGCCGCGACGGTGGCGTCGCCGACGGTCGCGCCGACGATGCGTCGGGGCCGCGACGAGCCGCGTACGTTGCTGGACACGCTCGCCCGGTTGCACGTGTGCGGCGTCGCGGTGGACTGGTCGGCGGTCCTCGCCGACCTTCCGGTGCGCCGGGTACCCCTGCCCACCTACGCCTTCCAACGCCAGAGGTACTGGCTGGACAGTGTCGCGGGTGCCCTCGCCGACCCGTCTGCCGGTGCACATCCGCTCGTCGACCAGGCGGTGGAACTGCCCGGGTCGGGTGGGTTGATGCTGTCCGGCCGGCTGTCCACCGCCACCCACCCCTGGCTGGCCGACCACGTGGTGCACGGACTGACCGTGCTGCCCGGCGCCGGCCTCGTCGAACTCGTCACCCGGGCCGGCGACCAGCTCGGGTGCGGGCGGATCGAGCAGCTCGACTTCGAACGTCCGCTGGTCCTGCCGGCCGGCGGCAGCGTCGCCGTGCAGGTGGAGGTCGGTGCCGCCGACGAACATGGGGCACGGCGTGTCCTGGTCCACTCCCGGGCCGGAACCGCCGGGACCGACCTGCCCTGGCAGCGGCACGCCAGTGGGGTGCTGGTGCCGCACACTGCGGCCGCCGACCGGCTGGCACCAGCCCCGGAGCTCACCCAGTGGCCGCCGCCGGGAGCCACCCCGGTGCCGCTGGACAGCTGGTACGACGAGCTCGCCGCGACCGCCGGAATCGCCTACGGCCCGGTGTTCCGCGGGGTGCGCGCGGTGTGGCGGCGGGCCGACGAGGTGTACGCCGACGTCGCCCTGCCGGCCGTGGCCGGCACTGACGCCGCCGACTTCAACCTGCACCCGGCCGTGCTGGACGCGGCCTGGCAGTTGGTGGCGCACAGCCCGGTGGCGGCGGCCGGCCCGCTGCTGCCGTTCGCGGTGACCGGGGTGAGCCTGTTCGCCACCGGCGCCGTCGAGGCGCGGGTGCGCGTCCGGGTGGCCGCGCCGGCGACGGTGTCGGTCGAGATCGCCGACGGTGCCGGTGTACCGGTCGCCACCGTTGACGCGCTCGCGCTGCGCCCCGCCGGTGACCTGGCGCAGACCCTAGACGACGCGGAGGGGTCCGCCGGTGACGGGTCAGCGGCCAGCCGCGACGGCGGAGGGCCGGGCGACGGGCCAGCGGCGGCGCTGCTGCGGGTCCAGTGGCAGCCGATCGCCGCGCCCGACGCGTCACCGAGCGTCGCCTGGCAGCTGGTCGGCCCGGACCGCTGGACGCTGGCGGCGCCGCTCGCCGCGACCGCCGTACCGGACTTCGACGCCGCCGTCGCGTCGGCGGCCGGCGGCGACGGCGCGGGCCGGCCGGTGTTCCTGCTCAGCTGTGGCGGTGGCCCGGACCCGGACGTCGTGCACCGCGAGACCCGGCGGGTGGTCGATACGTTGCGTACCTGGCTGGCCGACAGCCGGTTCGACGGGTCGAGGCTGGTGGTGGTGACCGGCGGGGGCGTACCGGCCGGTGCCGCCGCCGACGTGGACCCGGCCGGTGCCGCCATCTGGGGCCTGGTACGCACCGCGCAGGCCGAGCACCCCGACCGGATCGTGCTGGTCGACGTCGAGCCGGACCGGGTCTCGCCCGCGCTGCTGGCCTCGGCGGTGTCCACGGGGGAGCCCCAGGTCGCGGTCCGCGACGAAGCCCTGTACGTGCCCCGTCTGGTGCCGAGCGGTCCGCCGTCGCAGGACGCGCCCCCCGCGTCTGCGGACTTCGGCTCGGGCACGGTCCTGGTAACCGGGGCGACCGGCGCCCTCGGTCGGGTGATCGCCCGGCACCTGGTGACCGGTCACGGCGTACGGCATCTGCTGCTGACCAGCCGGCGGGGCATGGCCGCGCCCGACATGGCACGGCTGCGTACCGACCTGCTTGACCTCGGTGCGCAGGTGACGGTCACGGCCTGTGACGTCACCGACCGCGACGAGGTCGCCCGGTTGCTCGCCACGGTGCCTTCGGAGCATCCGCTCACCGGCGTCGTGCACGCTGCCGGCGTTCTCGACGACGCGGTGATCGGTTCGCTGACGGCCGACCGGATGTCGAACGTGCTGCGGCCCAAGGTGGACGCCGCGTGGCACCTGCACGAGCTGACCAGGGACACGCCGCTTGCCGCGTTCGTGACGTTCTCCTCCGCCGCCGGGGTCCTCGGTCCGCCCGGTCAGGCCAACTACGCCGCGGCCAACGCCTACCTGGACGGGTTGGCCGCCCACCGGCGAGCGCACGACCTGCCGGCCCAGTCACTGGCCTGGGGGCTGTGGTCCACTGCCGACGACGGGATGGCCGGTGCACTGACCGAAGTCGATCTGCGGCGGCTCGCCGAGACCGGTGTCCACCCGCTCGACGTCGAGACCGGTCTCGCCCTGTACGACCGGGCGGTGGCCCTGCCCGACGCAGTGCTGGTGCCGATCCGGCTCGATCCGGCGAAGCTGGGGCCGGACCGGCCGCCGCTGCTCGACGGCCTGGCCGTGTCCCCGTCGGCGGGCGGCGCGACCGGGACGCGGCGCCGCTCCGCGCGGGACGCGGCCGGTGGCGCGCCGGCCGGTGCCGCCGGCGGCGGCCGGCTCCGCGAGCAGCTCGCCGGCAAGTCCCGCCCGCAGGCGCAGGAACTGCTGCTGGAGATGATCCGCAGTGAGGCGGCGAAGCTGCTCGGGCACCCGGGGCCGGAGGCGATCGAGCCGGAGCGGGCCTTCAGCGAGCTGGGCTTCGATTCGTTGGCCGCGATCGGGTTCCGTAACCGGTTGACCCTGCTCACCGGCCGGCAGCAGCCGGCGACGTTGATCTTCGACTATCCCAACGCCGCCGCGCTGGCCCGGCAGTTCGCCGCCGACCTCGTGCCGGACACCGTCGACGGCGGCGCGGCGCTGCCCGACGACGAGATCCGGGCGGTGCTGAGCAGCATCCCGCTGGGCCGGCTGCGTGCCGCCGGACTGCTGGAGAGCCTGCTCGCGCTGGCCGGCGCGGCGACGCACCCGGCCGGCACGCCCCACCCGGCGGGCGGCTCCGCGATTGACGAAATGGACACCGAGAACCTCATCAGCATGGCCCTGCAGACGGCCGACTTCGGCGAGTGACGCGAGAGGTGTGAGATAGACATGACGCAGGCGGACCAGAGGATCGTCGACGCTCTCCGCGCGTCGCTGAAGGAGAACGAGCGACTCCGCGAGCACAGCCGCCAGCTCACCGAGGCAGCACACGAGCCGATCGCCATCATCGGCATGGCGTGCCGGTTCCCCGGTGGGGTGACCAGCCCGGAAGGGCTGTGGCGGCTGCTGGTCGACGAGGTCGATCCGATGGGTGGGTTCCCCACCGACCGGGGCTGGGACCTGGACCGGCTCTACGACCCCGACGGCACCCGGCCCAACACGACCTACGTACGGCAGGCCGGGTTCCTCTACGACGCGGGCGACTTCGACGCCGACTGGTTCGGCATCGCTCCCCGCGACGCCCTGCTGATCGACCCGCAGCAGCGGTTGCTGCTGGAAAGCACCTGGGAGGCGTTCGAACGCGCCGGTATCGCCCCGGCGTCGGTACGCGGCAGCCAGACCGGCGTCTTCGCCGGGGTCATGTACCACAACTATCCCGGCAGTTACGGGTCGTCGGGGGTGGTGTCCGGGCGGGTCTCGTACCACTTCGGTTTCGAAGGACCGGCGATCACGCTCGACACCGCCTGCTCGTCGTCCCTGGTGGCGCTCGACCTCGCCGTACAGTCGCTGCGTCGGGGGGAGTGCTCCCTCGCTGTCGCCGGCGGGTCGTCGGTGATGGCTTCCCCGCAGACCTTCGTCGAGTTCAACCTGGAGGACACCCAGTCGCGTGACGGCCGGTGCCGTTCCTTCTCCGACGACGCCGACGGGCCGGCCTGGGCCGAGGGCGTCGGGGTGCTGCTCGTCGAGCGGCTGTCCGACGCGCGCCGCAACGGCCACCGCGTTCTCGCCGTGGTACGCGGCTCCGCGGCCAACTCCGACGGCGCGTCGAACGGGCTGACCGCGCCGAACGGTCCGGCTCAGCAGCGGCTGATCCGGCAGGCGTTGGCCAACGCCCGCATGTCCGCCGACCAGGTCGACGCGGTAGACGGCCACGGCACGGCCACCGAACTGGGCGACCCGATCGAGGTGCAGGCGCTGCTGGCGACGTACGGGCAGGGTCGGGACGCGGATCGTCCGTTGTGGTTGGGGTCGTTGAAGTCGAACATCGGTCACGCGCAGGCGGCGGCGGGTGTCGGTGGTGTGATCAAGATGGTGATGGCGTTGCGGGCGGGGTTGCTGCCCCGGTCGTTGCATGTGTCGGAGCCGTCGTCGCATGTGGACTGGTCAACGGGTGGGGTGCGGCTGTTGACCCGGGCGCGGCCGTGGCCGGGTACCGACGAACCACGCCGGGCCGGGGTGTCGTCATTCGGGTTGAGCGGGACGAACGCACACGTGATCCTGGAGGAGGCGCCGGCGGATCTGGCGGCCGGCCCGGTGCCGGCCGACGGCTCGGTCGAGGATCCGCCGGCCGTGCCGTTTCAGCGCAAGCGCTACTGGCTGACCGCCTCCCCGCTGACCGGTGACCCGGTCTCGATGGGACTCGCCCCCGCCAACCACCCGCTGCTCGGCGCCGCCGTCATGCTCGCTGCCAACGACGGCATGGTGCTCACCGGGCGGCTGTCGGTGGCGAACCAGCCCTGGCTGGCCGACCACCGGGTAGGCGAGACGGTCCTGTTCCCCGGAGCGGGCTTCGTCGAACTCGCCACGCACGCCGGTGAACGGGTCGGCTGTGGCCGGATCGCCGACCTCGTCCTGCAGGCCCCGCTGGTGCTGCCGGCCCGGGACGCGCTGCAGATCCAGATCACGCTCGGCGGGCCCGACGACTCCGGAGCCCGTTCGCTGGTCGTGCACAGCAGGACCGACGACGGTACGGACGACAGCCGTTGGACGCCGCACGCGACCGGCACCCTGGTACCGGGTCGGCCGCACACCGGTGCCGAGCTGACCGCCTGGCCGCCGGACGGCGCCGAGCCGGTCGACCTGGTCGGCGTCTACGACGAGTTCGCCGAACGTGGACTGGTCTACGGACCGACCTTCCAGGGGCTGCGGACCGCCTGGCGCCGCGACGACGACCTGTACGCCGAGATCGGCGTGCCGGACCAGGCACGGGGCAAGGTGAACCGGTTCGGTCTGCATCCGGCGTTACTGGACGCGGCCCTGCAGGCGGTCGGCCGCAGCGGGTTGGCCGGGCAGGAGGCGGCCCTGCCGTTCCAGTGGCGCGACGTCGAGGTGTATGCCGCCGGCGCGGCCAGTGCCCGGATCCAGGTCAGCCGCTCGGCCGACGGCGGCGTGTCGATCCTGCTGGCCGACGGTGCGGGTACGCCGATCGCCTCGGTCGGTTCGCTGGTGCTGCGCCCGGTCGTGGCGGCGGAGCTGGCCGCCGCCGACAGCGGGCCGTACCGCGACGCGCTGTTCACCGTCGACTGGACGCCGGTGGCGCTGCCGGCGGGTGCCCCGGTCACGGTCGCCGACCTGGCCGGCGTGACCGCCGACGCCGAGGTACCGGCGGTGGTGCTGCACCGTCACGCCGCCGTGTCCGGCGCCGCCGCTGGTACGCCCGAGGCGGTCCGCGCCGGCACCGTGGCGGCGTTCACCGCGCTGCGTACCTGGCTGGCCGAGCCCCGGTTCGCCGGCACCCGGCTGGTGGTGCTGACCCGGCGGGCCGTGGCGCTGCCCGGCGAGGACGTGACCGACCTGGCCGGCTCCGCCGTGTGGGGACTGATCCGGTCCGCGCAGACCGAGCATCCGGGTCGGATCGTGCTGGTGGACACCGACGCCGAGCAGGACGCGGTGACGCTGCTGCCGAAGGTGCTGGCGGCCGGGGAGTCCCAGGTCGTGGTCCGTGACGGGGCGGTACGGGTGGCCCGGCTGCGCAGAGCCGCCGCGGCTGCGGCCGCCGCGGCACCGGCCGACGTCGCCGCCGGCACGGTGCTGGTCACCGGGGCCACCGGTGGCCTCGGCCGGCTGATCGCCCGGCACCTGGTCACCACGCACGGAGTACGGGACCTGCTGCTGGTCAGCCGGCGTGGTGCGGCCGCCGAAGGCGCCGCCGAGCTCGTCGAGGAGCTGACCGGGCTGGGCGCCCAGGTCGAGCTGGTCGCCGGCGACGTCGCCGACCGCGACGCCGCCGCGTCGCTGGTCGCCGGACGCCGGCTCACCGCGGTCGTGCACGCCGCCGGGGTGCTGGACAACGGCACGATCGACACTCTGACGCCGCAGCGGATCGACGCCGTGCTGCGGCCGAAGGTCGACGCCGCGTGGCACCTGCACGAGCTGACCGCCGGGATGGACCTGGCCGCGTTCGTGCTGTTCTCCTCGGCCTCCGGCGTGCTCGGCGGGATGGGGCAGGGCAACTACGCCGCCGCGAACACCTTCCTGGACGGGCTGGCCACCCACCGGCGGGCCAACGGCCTGGCCGGGGTCTCCCTCGCCTGGGGAATGTGGGGCACCGGCACCGGGATGGCCGGTCACGTCACAGCCGACGAACTGCCGCAGGTGGCCCGTACCGGGTTCGTCCCGATCAGCGGCGCGGAAGGGCTGGCGCTGTTCGACGCCACCTGGATGTCGCCGGAACCGTTCCTCGCCCCGATCCGGCTCGACCTCACGGTCCTCCGCCGGCAGGGGGACGCGCTGCCGGATCTTTTCCGGGCCCTCGTCCCAGCGCCGCGCCGCGCCGTCGCCGCCCCCGGCGACGCCACCGGCACCTTCGGTCAACGATTGGCCGCGATGTCGGTCCAGGACCGGGGGAACACCCTGCGGGAGCTGGTTCGCGCGCAGGTGGCGCAGGCGCTCGGGCACAGCGCCCCGGAGAGCATCGAGCTGGACCGGGCGTTCCAGGACCTCGGATTCGACTCCCTCACCGCGGTCGAGTTGCGCAACGGGCTGAGCGTCGCCACCGGGGTCCAGCTGTCGGCGACCCTGGTGTTCGACAACCCGACCCCGATGGCGTTGGTCGACCACCTCGCCGAGGAACTCGTCGGTGACGCGGAGGAACCGTCCGTGGCAGATCCGGACCAGGTCCCGGTGTCGGCGGACGAACCGATCGCCATCGTCGGCATGAGCTGCCGACTGCCCGGCGCGGTCAGCTCGCCCGAGGACCTGTGGCGGCTGCTGACCGCCGGCGACGACGGGATCTCGTCGTTTCCCACGGACCGGGGCTGGGACATCGAAGGATGGTTCAGCCACGACTCCGGCGCGGGTTCCCGCCAGGGCGGGTTCGTCGCCGACGCCACCCACTTCGACGCCGGCTTCTTCGGCATCAGTGACGACGAGGCGACCGTCATGGACCCGCAGCAGCGGCTGCTGCTGGAGGCTTCGTGGGAGGCGATCGAGCGGGCCGGCATCGATCCGCGTTCGCTGCGTGGCAGCACCACCGGTGTGTTCGCCGGAGTGATGCAGCCCGACTACGACCCCGGCATGTTCGGGTCGGTGGAACACGCCGCCGCGTTCCGTGGGGTCGGCCTGTCGCAGAGCATCGTCTCCGGCCGGGTGGCCTACCTGCTGGGACTGGAGGGCCCGGCGGTGTCGGTGGACACCGCCTGCTCGTCCTCTCTGGTCGCGCTGCACTGGGCGATCCAGGCGCTGCGCCAGGGGGACTGTTCGCTGGCGCTTGCCGGCGGGGTGACGGTGATCTCGACCCCGGCCACCTTCGTCGACTTCGACCAGCAGGGCGGGCTGGCCACCGACGGGCGCTGCAAGTCGTTCTCGGCGGCAGCCGACGGGATCGGCTGGGCCGAGGGCGTCGGGGTGCTCGTGGTGGAGCGGCTCTCCGACGCCCGACGCAACGGCCACCAGGTGCTGGCCGTGGTAAGGGGCAGCGCCGTCAACTCCGACGGTGCCTCCAACGGGATGACCGCGCCCAACGGGCCGGCCCAGGAGAAGGTGATCCGTCGGGCACTGGCGACCGCGGGGCTACGCGCCGACGAGGTCGACGCGGTCGAGGGCTTCGGCGCCGGCACCCGGCTCGGCGATCCGATCGAGGTGCGGGCCCTGCAGGGCACGTACGGGCAGGACCGCGACCGGCCGCTGTGGCTGGGATCGGTCAAGTCGAACATCGGCCACACCCAGTCGGCCTCCGGCGTCGCCGGGGTCGTCAAGATGGTGCTCGCCCTGCGGCACGGCGTGCTGCCGAGAACGCTGCACGCCGACGACCGGTCCCCGCACGTGAACTGGGCCGACAGCCAGGTGCGGCTGCTCACCGAGTCGGTGCCCTGGCCGGCGGGCGAGCGTCCGCGCCGGGCCGCGGTGTCGTCCTTCGGGCGCAGCGGCACCAACGCGCACCTGATCCTGGAGGAGGCGGACCCCGCCGCAGCCGGTGCGCAGGCGCCCGGTCAGCCGCACCAGCAGACGCAGCGGCCGGCCGGGCCGGTGCTGCCGCTGCTGGTGTCGGCGCGTACCCGGGAGGCGTTGCCGGCCCAGGCGGCGGCGCTGGTCGCCGCGCTGCGCGCCGACGCCGACCTCGACCCGGTCGACGTCGGGTATTCCCTGGCGGCCACCCGGGTGCCCTTCGACCACCAGGCCGTTGTCGTCGGCGCCGACCGTGACGACCTGCTGGGGGCCTTGACCGACCTGGCCACCGCGACGCCGTCGCCACGGGTGGTGACCGGCCACGTCCGGTCGACCGGTGGTACGGCGTACGTGTTCCCGGGTGCCGGGGCGCAGCGAGCGGGGATGGGCCGGCGGCTGTACGCCTCGTTCAGCGCCTTCGCCGCAGCGTTCGACGAGGTCTGCGCCAAGTTCGACCGGCATCTCGACCGGCCGTTGCGGGATCTGGTGTTCGCTGAGGAGGGCACGGTGGCCGCCGGCCTGCTCGACCAGACGAGCTACATGCAGGCCGCACTGTTCACGGTGGAGGTGGCGACGTACCGGCTGCTGGAGTCGTGGGGCCTGCGGCCCGACCACGTCGTCGGGCATTCGGCCGGGGCGCTCGCCGCCGCGCACGTCGCCGGGGTGCTGTCGCTGGCCGACGCGGTGAAGCTCTGCGCGACCGGTGGGGAACTGCTGCAGGAGCTGCCCGCCGGGGCGATGGTGGCGGTGCGCGCCAGCGAGGACGAGGTGCGGCCCGAACTGTACGGGGACGTCGAGATCGCGGCGGTGAACGGCCCTGACTGGGTGGTGGTGTCCGGGCCGGGCGACGACGTCACCGAGCTGGCCGAGCGGTGGCGGGCAGCGGGACGGTCGGTCAGCCCGCTGCGGGTGCGCCGGGCGTTCCACTCCCCGGCGGTGGACGACGTCCTCGAGGAGTACTTCGACGTCGCGGACCGGCTCACCTACCACCCGCCGGCCGTCAGCCTGGTCGCGCACGTCGACGGCGAGCTGGTCGGTGCCGACGACCTGGCCACCGCCGAACACTGGGAGCGGCAGCTGCGGGCCGAGGTCCGGTTCGTCGACGACGTACGCCATCTGGCGGAACTGGGCGTGACCCGGTTCGTCGAGGTGGGTCCGGACGGTGGCCTGGCGCAGATGGTGGCGGCCTGCCTGCCCGACGCCGAGCACACGGTGGTGCCGACGGTGAGCGCGGACTCGGCGGAGGTCGGCGCGCTGTTCGCGGCGGTGGCCCGGCTGCAGGTGACCGGGCACGCGGTGGACTGGTCGCGGCTGTACGCCGGTCGGGGCGCGCGGCAGGTGACCCTGCCCCCGTACTCGTTCCATCGGCAGCGGTACTGGGTCGAGATGGACGCGCTGGCGGTCGGCGAGGTGGTCGCCGCCGGGTTGGAGGAGACCGGGCATCCGCTGCTGGGTGCGGCGGTGCCGGTCGCCGGTACGCAGGACCTGGTGCTGACCGGCCGCCTGTCGCGGGCCGCCAGGTCCTGGCTGGACGATCACCGGATCGGGGATGCCACCGTGCTGCCGGCCTCGGCGCTGGTCGAGTTCGCGGTGTATGCCGGGGACCGGGTCGGCTGCGGCCGGATCGCCCGGCTGACCGAGCTGGCTCCGGTGCCGTTGGATCCGGCCACCGCGACCCAGGTCCAGGTGGTGGTGCGGGACGCCGGGGCAGGGTACGGGGAGCGGGACTTCGCCGTCTACGCCCGTGCCGAGGACGGTTCCACGGCCTGGTCGCAGTACGCCGCCGGCCGGCTGACGGCCGGCCAGGGCGGGCCTTCGCCGCTGACGGTGGACGACGGGCACTGGCCACCGGCCGGCGCCGAGCCGGTCGACCTGTCCGGCTGGTACGAGGAGCTGGCCGGCCGAGGCCTGTCCTACGGGCCGGCGATGCGCGGCCTGCGTCGCGCCTGGCGGGCCGGGCAGGACCTGTTCGCCGAGGTCGACCTGCCGCAGAGCGCCGGTACGGCGGCCTTCGCGATCCATCCCGTCCTGCTCGACGCGGCCCTGCACGCCACCGGGCTGGCCGACGGCACCGATGGCCGGCCGGGGCGGCCGGTCTCCTGGTCCGGGGTCGAGCTGCACGCCACCGGCGCCGTCACGGTCCGGGTGCTGCTGCGCGCCGACGGTCGAAGGCTCTCGCTTGTCATGGTCGACCCGGCGGGCCGTCCCGTGCTCACGGCGGATTCGATCGAGCTGCGGTCGGTGTCCGAGCGCGACCCGTCGGGCTCGGACACCGAGCAGATCCTGCCGACGCCGGCCACCCCGGCCGCCGTCCGGCCCGGCGACAACGGTCGGCCGCGCGCGAACGGTGTGCCGGGCCGCCCGGCGGCGGCCGTCGCGGCGACCGGTGGCGCGGGTGCCGGCGACGCGGGAGCCGAGACGTGGCGCCAGCTCGCCGCGCTCGGCGATGAGCAACGGGAGCCCGCCGTGCGGGACCTGGTCGCCAGCGCGATCGCGGCCGTGGTGAACACGACCCCGGAGACGATCGACTTTGACGGGCACTTCGTCGAGGCCGGATTCACCTCACTGACCGTGACCGAGCTCGGGATCGACCTCGGCACCCGGACCGGTCTCGACCTCAGCGAGGTGATCTTCCAGTACCCGACACCCAACCACCTCACCCGTCACCTGCTCGACGAACTCGCCGCGAACGGCGTCGGTCAGCAACCGGTTCACGGGAGCGACGAGGGCGGGGAGACACTGCGCGGTCTGTTCCGGGCGGCGGCGCTGGCCGGCCGGCTCGGCGACGGTATCGACGTGCTGAGCGCAGCGGCGCGACTGCGTCCCACCTTCGACACGCCGGCCGGTGCGAATCAGCGGATCTCCCCGCTGCGCCTGGCGCAGGGCCCGGCCCGTCCCCGGCTGCTGTTCGTGGAGACCCCGATGGCGATGGGCAACCACTACCAGTACAGCCGGCTGGTCGCGCACTTCCAGCAGATCCGTGACGTCGTATCGCTACCGGTGCCCGGCTTCACCCGGGGCGCTCCGCTGCCGGCGACCGCCGAGCTGGTGGTCGAGTTGCTCGCCGACGCGGCGCTGAGCGCCGCCGATGGCGAGCCGTTCGTCCTGGTCGGGTACTCGGCCGGTGGCATCCTCGCCCAGGCGACGGCGAGCCACCTGGAACGGATGGGCACCGGCCCGCACGGCGTCGTGCTGCTCGACACCCAGCCGGTGCAGCGGCCGGGCGACTCCGGCGGCGGCTCCGTCGAGGACGCCTCCGCCAGCGCGGTGATGACCGAGATGGTGCTGGGACTGTTCGAGTTGGAGGCGGCTGCGGGCAGGTTCGACAGCGCCCAGCTCACCGCGATGGCCTGGTACGTCGACCTGCTTCCCGAGTTCGAGCTGGGGGCCACCGGGGCCCCGGTTCTCTACCTGCGCGGGGCCGAGCCGATCGGTGCCGCCGTGCCGGCCACGGCGGCCGTGTCGTGGCCGTACGCCGACAGCACCGAGACGGTTCCCGGCAATCATTTCACCATGGTCGACGCGCAGGCGGCGACCACGTCGAAGGCGATCGAGCAGTGGCTGGCGGCAACAGCCGAGCAGCGTGTTCCCGAGCCGACCGTGAAGGGCTGAGGTGCGACGTGTACGAATCCGAGGACGCCGAGATCTACGACCTGATCCACCAGGGGCGGGGCAAGGACTACGCCGCTGAGGCCGCCGAGGTCACCCGACTCGTGCTGGCCCACAAGCCGGACGCGGCCTCACTGCTGGACGTCGCCTGCGGCACCGGCGAGCATCTGCAGCACCTCTCGGCGTCCTTTCCGCACGTCGAGGGGGTCGACATATCCGCCGACATGCTGCTGAGCGCCAAGGCGCGGCTGCCGCTGGTGCCGTTGCACCAGAGCGACATGCGCTCCTTCGCCCTGGGACGTCGGTTCGACGCGGTGACCTGCCTGTTCAGTTCGATCGGCCACATGCGTACGACCGCCGAGCTCACCGCCGCGCTGCGCTGCTTCGCCGAGCACACCGTGCCCGGCGGCGTCGCGGTGGTGGACCCGTGGTGGTTTCCCGACACGTTCCTGCCCGGGTACGTCGCCAGCGACGTGGTCCGAGCGGACGGGCGCACCATCGCCCGGGTCTCCCACGCGTCGCAGGAGGGCAACGCCACCCGGATGGACGTGCAGTATCTGATCGCCGACGCGGACTCGGGCATCCGCCACCTTGCGGAAAGCACTCTGATCACCTTGTTCACCCGCGAGGAGTACGAGGCCGCGTTCCGGGCCGCCGGGTTCACGCCGACCTATCTGGACCAGGGACCGGGCGCCCGGGGCCTGTTCGTCGCGGTCCGGCAGGTGTGGCCGGAGCCGGCGTCGGCGGGTGCCTGACCGGTACGTGGCGCCGGGCGGGCGGTGGAACCGGAGGGTCCCACCGCCCGCCCGGACATCACGGCGCGCCAGCCGCCGTCGGTTAGACCAGCCGTCGGGTGATCAGTTCGAGTACGGTGGCCGCGTGTTCGTTGAGGTAGAAGTGGCCGCCGGGGAAGACCCGTAGCTCGAAGGCACCGGCGGTGTGTTCCCGCCACGCCTCGGCCTCCGCGACGGTCACCTCGGTGTCCTGGTCGCCGACCAGGGCGAGTACCGGGCTGCGCAGTGGCGGCCCCGGCCGGTACCGGTAGGACTCGACCGCACGGTAGTCGCAGCGGGTCGCCGGCAGGATCATGTTGAGCATGTCCACGTCGTCCAGCAGTTCGCTGCCGGTGCCGCTGAGCCGGGCCAGTTCCGCGCGCAGGCCGTGGTCGTCGAGACGGTGCACACTGGTCTCCCGATGCCGCGACGGCGCGCGTCGGCCGGAGACGATCAGCGCGGCCGGCGTGGTGCCGTCGCGTTCCAACCGGCGCGCCACCTCGTAGCCGACCATCGCGCCCATACTGTGCCCGAACAGGGCCAGGGGCCGGTCACGCCAGTCGGCGAGCTCCGCGGTGACCAGGTCGGCGAGCCGTTCGATGTCGTCGATGCCGGGCTCGTGCCGCCGGTCCTGGCGTCCCGGATACTGGATGGCCAGCACGTCCACCGAGGCTGGTACGCCTCGGGCGACCGGCAGATAGTACGAAGCAGACCCTCCCGCGTGCGGGAAGCACACCAGTCGGGTGGCGGCGTCCGGCTTCGGCCGGAACCGGCGGACCCACGAGGTCGTGGCCGAGGTCAAGAGGACTCCGATCGCCGTACCAGCAAATGGTGTGACCGTGACAGGCCGGCGGCGGGTGTGGCAACCCGTGTCCACCCCTAGCGGCAGTGCGGGGCTGATCTGGGGTTGTCCGGCGTCGTGGCCGCTGGCACCGTCGGAACCGACACCGTCGGTCCCGGTACCGGCCGGATCCGATGCGGTACGGGGCGGACACGGTGAGGTCGGCGAGGTGTGAACATGGCAGTGGCTGCGCACGACAAGGGACTCGTGCCGTTCGGGGAGTACCAGACGTGGTACCGGGTGACCAGACCGGCCGGCGCGGGCGGTCCGGCGCTGGTCGTGGTGCACGGCGGGCCGGGCAGCACCCACGACTACCTGCTGAACCTGGCCGGGCTGGCCGAACACGGCTGGCCGGTGGTGCACTACGACCAGATCGGTAACGGCGGATCCACCCGCCTGCCCGACCGGGGCGCCGACTTCTGGACCGTCGAGCTGTTCCTCGCCGAGCTGGACAATTTGCTGCGCTCGCTCGGCGTCGCCGACGACTACGTGTTGTTCGGCCATTCGTGGGGTGGCCCGCTGGTAGCCCGGCACGCGGCGACCCGCCCGGCTGGGCTGCGTGGCCTGGTTGTGGCCAACGCGCCGGCCTCGTATCCACTGTGGCTGCAGGAGGCGCGACGGCTGCGCCAGGCGCTGCCGGCCGGGGTGAACGAGACCCTGATCCGCCACGAGCAGGCGGGGACCACCGACAGCCAGGAGTACTTCACCGCCATGCGGGTGTTCTACGACCGGCATGTCTGCCGGGTCACGCCGTGGCCACGGGACTATCTGGCGTCGTTCATGGAGATCGCGAACGACCCGACGGTGTACCTGACCATGAACGGCCCGAGCGAGTTCCACGTCATCGGTACGCTGCGGGACTGGTCCGTCGTCGACTGCCTGGCCGACATCCGGGTGCCCACCCTGGTGCTGTCCGGCCGGCACGACGAGGCGACCCCGGCGACGTTGCAGCCGTACCTGGATCGGGTGCCCGGTGCCCGGTGGGTGGTCTTCGAGGAGTCCAGTCACCTGCCGCACCTGGAGGAGCCGGAGCGCTTCGCCGAGGTGCTGCTGGAGTTCCTCACCGAACTGAAGGGGGAGGGCACGCATGGCTGAGGGGCGTACCGCGCTGGTGTTTCCGGGCATGGGACCCACCGGCTTCGCCGAGGTCGGCCGGTTCATGCTGGCCAACCCGTACGCGCGCGAGCTGACCGCGACCGCCGACGAGGTCCTCGGATACCCGTTGCTGCAGCGCTACCGCACCGGCGGCGACTACTCGGAGGCCGCGCAGGTGGCCTTCTTCGTCAACTGCCTGGCGCTGGCCCGCTGGAGCGAGCAGGGCGGGACGGTGCCGGACTTCTGCGTCGGGCCGAGCTTCGGTGAGAAGCCGTTGATCGCGTACGTCGGCGCGTTGCCGGTCCCGCAGGCGATCTGGCTGACCGCGCAGCTGGCCCGTCGGATGGAGGACTACTTCGCCACCGAGCACCGGGACGTGGTGACGCACTCGTTCACCCGTACGCCCGAGCCGCTGCTGCGGGAGGTGCTCGACGAGCTCGCCGGGCAAGGGGAGTGGCACGAGATCTCCTGCTACGTCGATCATGACTTCCACATGCTGTCGCTGCGGGAACACATGCTCGACTGGCTGGCGGCGAGGCTGCGGTCGGCGGGCGGACTTCCGCTCTACACGATGCGCCCGCCGATGCACTGCGCCGCGTTCGCGCCGTTGCGCGACATCGTGGCGCGGGAGGTGCTCGACGGGCTTGAGTTCGCCGACCCGACGGTGCCGGTCGTCGCCGATCAGGACGGCACGCTGATCACCACCGGAGCAGGGGTGCGGCAAATGCTGCTGGACAGCTTCGTCCGGCCGCTGCGTTGGCCCGACGTGGTCGCGTCGCTGCGTACGCGGGGCGTGCGCGAGGTGCGCGTCTGCGGACCCGACCGGTTGTTCGGCCGGGTGCGGGCTACCACTGCGGCGTTCGACGTGGTCGCTGTCACGCCCCGGCTGGCTCTGCAGCCGAGACGGTCCAGCGCGGCGGTCTGAAACGGCCGGGCTGGCGGTCACCGGTGACCGGGGCGGACAACCGCCGGCGCTTCGCCGTTGCGGCCGAATCCGGCGCGGACCGCAACCCGGACCGGCCGGACCTGGCAGCTCAGGCAGCCTGCATCCGGACCGCCGACAGCGTTGTCCAGAGCACCTCCGGGGTAGCGAACGACTCCATCGCCAACGCCTCGTCGGTGAACCGCACCGTGTACGCCGACTCGATCGCGGCGAGCAGTTCGACGGTCCCGAGTGAATCGAGACCGAAATCACGCAGCGAGCTTTCTGGCGACAGCTTCTCGTCGTCGCCGATGAATGGTAGGTGTTGGCGGAGCAGTGTCTCGAACTGGTCGTCCCACATGATGGCGACTCCGATTGAAGAAATCCTGCTGGTCTGATTGACCATACCATTTCGCATCGATGATGCGAACTGAAGAGATGGGGGCAAAAAATGGACGAAGGTGCCATTGGCGTCTTGTCGGCACGATTCATGCGAGGGCTGGAGGCCGCCCCGGACCAGCCGGCGGTCCGGATCGGTTCCGACACGATCAGTTATGCCGAGGTGCACCGGACGGCACTGCGCTGGGCGGCGGTGCTGACCGAGCACGCCGGTGGGCGACCCGCTCCGGTCGGGGTCCTGGCGGCGGGCAGCCTTCCGGCGTACGTCGGGATCCTCGCAGCCCTGTACGCCGGTGCCACGGTCGTTCCGCTGCATCCCGACTTCCCGCCGGCGCGTACCCGGGCCATGCTCGACGCCGCCGGCGTCACCGTCGTGGTGACCGACGAGCCGGCGGTGGCCGGCCTGCCCGCGTCGCTACCGGCCGGTCGGGACGTCGCGGTCCTGGTCGCCGGGCAGGACCCGCAGCCCCGGTCGCCGCTGCGGATGCTGCCCGGCAGGTCCGGACGGCCGCTGCCCGCGCCGCGACCGGTGCGGCCCGGCGACGCCGCGTACATGCTGTTCACCTCCGGGTCGACCGGGCGACCGAAGGGGGTGCCGATCACCCATGCCAGTCTGGCCCACTACTTCCGCCTGCTGGATCAGCGCTACGACTTCGACAGCGCCGACGTGTTCTCGCAGACGTTCGACCTGAACTTCGACTGCGCCATGTTCGACCTGTTCTGCGCATGGGGAGCCGGAGCACAGCTGCTGCGGGTACCCGGGCAGGCCTACCGGGACCTACCCGGCTTCCTCGCCGCCCACCAGGTGTCCGTCTGGTTCTCCACCCCCAGCAGCATCGGGCTGGTCCGTCGCCTCGGCGGCCTCGGCGCGGGCACGCTGCCGACGCTGCGGCGCAGCTTCTTCGCCGGTGAGGCACTGCGCTGCCGGGACGCGGCGCACTGGCAGGACGCGGCGGTCAACTCCACCGTGGAGAACCTGTACGGGCCGACCGAACTGACCATCACCGTCACCCGGCACCGCTACGGGGCCGGGTCGCATCAGCTGGCCGTCAACGGTGTCGTGCCGATCGGGCCACTGCACGACGGGCACGAGCAGTTGCTGGTGGACGAGGCCGGACAGCCGGTTGCCGACGAGGGGGAGCTGTGGGTGAGCGGGCCGCAACTGACCCCCGGCTACCTCGATCCAGCCGACGGCGACGGACGCTTCGTCGTCCGCGACGGGCGGACCTGGTACCGCACCGGCGACCGGGTACGCCGCACCGCCGGCGGCGAACTGCTCTACCTCGGTCGACTCGACGCCCAGGTGCAGGTGCACGGGTGGCGGGTCGAACTCGCCGAGATCGAACACGCGGTACGCGGCTGCGTCGGCGTCGACGACGCAGCCGTCCTCGACGTCGCCGTTGAGGACACGACCGAGCTGGTCGTGTTCTACACCGGGCGACCGGCTGCGGTGGTCGAGCTGACCCGGCAGCTGCGGCAGAGCCTGCCGCAGCGACTGGTGCCCAGGCGCTACGAACACCGCGACGAGCTGCCGCTGAATGCGAACCGCAAGGTGGACCGGCCGGCGCTCCGGGCCCGGGCGAGGGAAATGGTGACCGGGATCCCCACGCTGGCACCGGCCTGAGTAGGGGCTGGTAGGGGATCCCGAAGCCGTCGACCGGCGGTTATCTTTCTGTTGGCTGATCCCGGTCGGCGGATTCGATCGGCCGATTCGGTCCGGGTGCTGGACAGCAATTCCGCGACGGCGCCTCCAGTCTTTTCCAGGCGGCAGGAGTGCGGTTTTGGACGACGATCTGGTTCACTCGTTGCTGGACGTGGCCGAGGCGGTCGCCCCGACCCGGCCCGCCGTACGCGACGCGGTTGGTGCCTGGACCTACGCCGAGCTGCACGAGCACAGCCACGCGGTCGATGCCTGGCTGCACGACCGGGGGGTGGGCCCGGGTGACCGGGTGCTGGTGCAGGCCCAGACCACCCGCGAGCTGGTCGCGATGTTCTTCGGGGTCTCCCGGCGCGGCGCGACCTTCGTTCCGATCAATCCCGCGACGAAGGCGTTCCACCTCGCGGCGGTGGTCGCCAACGCCGAACCCCGCCTGGTCGTCGCCGACCGGGCCAACGCCGAGACGCTGCGCTCGGTCACCCGGCTGCCGGTGCACGAGACCGGGACGGTGTGGCCACAGGTGCACGCCGGTGCCGGGCGACGGCTCGCCCGTGCGGCGACGCCGGCGTCCACCGACGCGGCCGCCCTGATCTACACTTCCGGCAGCACCGCCGCGCCCAAGGCGGTCGTCACCCCGCACGCCCAGACCACGTTCGCCGTACGGGCGTTGCGCGACGCGCTCGGCTACCGCCCGGACGACGTGGTGTTCTGTCGCTTCCCGATGTCCTGGGACTACGGGCTGCACAAGGTGCTGATGACCTGTGCCGCGCAGGCCGAGGTGGTGCTCGCCGGCACCGAGTCGGACCTGGCGTTGCTCGACCGGATGCGGCAGACCGCCACGACCGTGGTTCCGGTGGTGCCGTCACTCGCCGCCATGATCGTCACGCTGGCCCGGCGCGCCGCCGGGCCGCTGCCGCCGGTGCGGATGTTCACCAACACCGGCGCCGCGCTGCCGCAACCGACGATCGAGCAGCTGCGCGCGGCCTTCCCCGGCGCCCGGGTGGTCCGCCAGTTCGGCCAGACCGAGTGCAAGCGCATCTCGGTGATGCCCCCGGAACAGGACCGGGAACGTCCCGACTCGGTGGGGCGCCCGCTCGCCGGCACCGAGGTGCTGATCCTCGACCCGGAGGGGCGGAGCGTGCCGCCCGGTGAGACCGGCGAGATCGTGGTCACCGGCCCGCACGTCATGGCTGGCTACTGGCGGTCGCCGGAGCAGACCGCCCGGACGTTCCGGCCGGACCCGCGCACCGGGCGGATCCGGCTGCACACCGGCGACTACGGCCGTCTCGACGAGGACGGTTACCTCTACTTCGCCGGCCGGCGCGACGAGATGTTCAAGCGCAAGGGGATCCGGATGAGCACGGTGGAGATCGAAGCCGCCGCGATGGACGTTCCGGGCGTGCGGGCGGCCGTCGCGGTGCCGCCCACCCCGCACCGCGACCTCGCCCTCTGCGTGGTCTCCGAGCTGGCCCCGCACGTGGTGCTCCGGGAACTGGCCCGGCGGCTGGAGCCGGCGAAGGTGCCGGCGACCTGCCGGGTGCTCGACGAACTGCCGCTGAACCACCACGGCAAGAACGAGAGAGGGAAGCTCGCCATGATCCTGGACGAGGCGCTGTCGTGAGCACGGCCACCTGGTACGCGGAACTGGCCGAGCGGTACGGCACCCCGCTGTATCTCTACGACCTGGACCGGATCGAGTCCGCCCGGCGGGATCTGCTGACCAGCCTGCCCGAACCGATGGAGCTGTTCTACGCGGTCAAGGCCAACCCGCATTCGCAGGTGGCCGCGGCGGTCGCCGCGGACCGGGTCCGCGCGGAGATCAGCTCCACCGGCGAGCTGGCGGTCGCCCTCGCCGCCGGTTTCGACGCCGGGCGCTGCCTCTACACCGGACCGGGCAAGACCACCGGTGAGCTGACCGAGGCGATCGGCCGGGGCGTGCGGACGTTCTCCGTGGAATCTCCCGGCGACCTCCGTCGCATCGGTACGGTGGCCAGCCGGCACGGCGTGGTCGCCCAGTGCCTGCTACGGATCAACAGCGCCAGCGCGCGGGCGTCGACGAGTATCCGGATGACCGGGGCGCCGTCGCAGTTCGGCATCGACAGCGAGACCCTGCCCGACCTGCTGCCCGAGCTGCGCGACGTGGCCGGCACCGACATCGTCGGTGCCCACTTCTTCCCGCTGAGCAACGCCCGTGACGAGGCGAGTCTGATCAGCGAGTTCCAGCACACCGTCACCCTCGCGGCGCAACTGCACGACGAGCTCGGTCTGCCGGTGCGGCTGCTGGACATCGGTGGCGGCTTCGCGGCGCCGTACGCGGTGCCGGGCAGCCGCCCGAGGTACGACAAGGTGCGCGTCGAGCTGGAGAACGCGCTCGATGCCAGCTTCGCCGGCTGGCGCCACGGTACGCCGGGTGTCGCCTGCGAGTCCGGGCGCTACCTCGTCGGGGACAGTGGCACCCTGCTCTGCTCGGTGGTCAACCTCAAGACGAGCCGGGGCCGGCGGTTCGTGATCCTCGACGGCGGGATCAACACCTTCGGCGGCATGTCCGGGCTGGGCCGGCTGCTACCGGTGGCGGTTCAGCTCGACGAGGACGCCCCGGTCGGTACCGCGAGCCTGGTCGGGCCGCTGTGCACCCCGGGCGACGTGCTCGGACGCGACGTCGACGTGCCGGAGCTCGCCTCCGGCGACGTGGTGGCGATCCCGAACGCGGGCGCGTACGGGCCGACAGCCAGCCTGCTGGCCTTCCTGGGCCGACCGGCCCCGGTCGAAGTGGTCGTCCGGGGCCGCCAGGTCGTTTCCGTGTCGCGCCTGGAATTCCACCGTGGCCACGGCCCGTGGACATGAACCCGGCCGGCCGGGTACGCCAGGCCACCCGGCCCGGACCTCCGACGGTGATCGTCAGCGGGCTCTCCTCGGACGCGCACACCTGGAATCTGGTCTTCCTGGAACTGCTGCTCGCCGAGCTCGGGTACCGGGTGACCAACCTCGGGGCGTGCGTGCCCGACGAACTTCTCGTCCGCGAGTGCCTGGACCGGGCACCCGAGCTGCTCGTGCTGAGCAGCGTCAACGGGCACGGCCACCTCGACGGGGCGCGGGTGGTTCGCCGGCTGCGCGGTCTGCCGCCACTGGCGGGCCTGCCGATCGTGATCGGCGGCAAGCTCGGGGTGGCCGGCGGGTTGACCGCCGCACAGCGCGACGAGCTGGCCCGGGCCGGCTGCGACGCGGTGTTCGAGGAGAACGCCGAGACCGTCACCGCGTTCCGCCGATTTCTCGACACGCTGCCCGTCCGGGCGATCCGGTGACCTCGACCCGTTCACCGGTGACGGCGACCGGTGCACCGGTCGCGGCGACGGCCGGCGACCGGGTCCGGATCGGCCTCGGCGAGTTCGTCCGCGCCGCGCGGGCCGCCGGGAACCTGGTGGTGCAGCCGAGGATGGGCTTCGGCAGCCCGGAGTCGATGCGCAGCGGGTTGCGGGCCACCAAGGCGGTACCGGCGACCACCGTGGGCACGATCACCCTGGACAGTTACACCCGGGTCGGTGACCTTGCCGCCGCCGAGCGGGCCGTCCTCGCCGGCGCGGACCTCAACGGCTACCCCATCGTCAGTCATCCGGTGCACGTGACCCGGTCCGTTCTGGACGGGGTACGCGACAGCGGGTTCCCGGTCCAGCTGCGCCACGGCTCGGCGACTCCGCAGCACATCTTCGCCGCGCTGATCGCCGCCGGCCTGGACGCCACCGAAGGCGGACCGGTCTCCTACTGCCTGCCGTACGGACGGGTGCCGCTGGAAGAGTCCGTGCGTAGTTGGGCACAGTGCTGTGAGCTCTTCGCCCACCTGCGCGAGCACGCGCCGGTCGAGCCCAACCTGGAGACGTTCGGCGGCTGCATGCTCGGCCAGCTCTGCCCACCCAGCCAACTGGTGGCGCTCAGCGTGCTGGAGGCGATGTTCTTCCGCCAGTACGGGGTACGCAGCGTGGCGGTCAGCTACGCCCAGCAGACGAACCCGCGCCAGGACGAGGAAGCAATCTTCGCGTTGCGCCGACTCTGCGCCGAGCTGCTCGACGACATCGACTGGCACGTGGTCGTCTACACGTACATGGGGGTGTACCCGACCACGCCGTGCGGAGCGCGGCGGCTGCTCGCCGAAGCCGTGGAGCTGGCCCGGGCCACCGGGTCCGAGCGGCTGATCGTCAAGACGGTCGTGGAGTCGCAGCGGATTCCGACCATCGCCGAGAACGTCGACGCGCTCGAATTCGCCGGTGCCGCCGCCCGCAGCCGGCCCGCACCGCGGCCGGGTGTCGACCCGGCCGCCGACTCGCAGACCTACCAGGAGGCGCGCGCCATGGTGGAAGCGATCCGCGACCTCGACGGCGACCTCGGTCGTGCGTTGCTGCACAGCTTCAAACGCGGCTACCTGGACATCCCGTACTGCCTGCACCCGGACAATCTCGGCCGGACCCGCAGCTACCTGGACGTGGACGGGGCCCTGAGGTGGGCGGACATCGGGCTGCTTCCGATCGGTCATCTGGTGCCACGCCGGCAGCGGCGGCAGGTGAGCTCGGCCGGGCTGCTGGACGCACTCGGCTACGTGCGACGCAAGTACGACACGGCAGGAAGTGAGTTGCGTTGACCTCCGTCCCGCGCTGAAGGATCGGGGGACTCCCTTGGCCGCCCAAGGGGATTCCTGTTCCACCGACGACCGCCCCGTCCGAGAGGAGGACTCCCGGTGAGGTCCTGCACCGCCTCCACAGGCAATCACGGAGAGCCCTATCGATCCGGCCGTGAGCCGTGGGGCGGTGTGTGGGGTGGACGCCGGTCCGCCTCGGCGCCGGATCGGCTTGCCCTGCCCTGCTCCGCAGGAGTTCCGTCTTCTCCCCGGCCGCGACGCCGGAGTATCCACGGAAGGAATCCGATGACGGCAGTCGACCGGCAGGTCCGCCGGTATCCGTTCCCGATGCAGCGCACCGAGGTGTCGCCGATGTACGCGACACTACGCCGCAGCGAACCCGTCAGCCGGGTGCAGCTGCCCTACGGTGAGCCGGCCTGGTTGGTCACCCGGCACCGGGACGTCAGGACCGTACTGTCCGATCCGCGGTTCAGCCGGGCCGTCGCACAGGGCCTCGACCAGCCACGGATGCGGGTCGAGAACATGAACGACGGCATCATGGGGATGGACCCGCCGGACCACACGCGACTGCGCCGGCTGGCGATGAAGGCGTTCACCGCACGGCGGGTCGAGAGGATGCGCGTCACCGTCGAGCGGATCACCACCGAGCTGCTGGACGCGATGGTGGCCGCCGGCCAGCCGGCCGACCTGGTGACGCATTTCGCGCGGCCGTTGCCGGTGACCGTCATCTGCGGGTTGCTCGGGGTGCCCTTCGAGGACTATCCGAGGTTCACTCGCTGGACCGAGGCGTTCACCAACGACGAGTCGGCGTCGACCGGTGTTCTCGCCACGGTCGGCCCGGAGATGGACGCCTACTTCGCCGAGCTGGTCGCCCAGCGTCGCCGACGGCCTACCGACGACCTGCTGGGCGCCCTGGTCCGGGCCCGCGACGACGGTGACAAGCTGACCGAGACCGAGCTGATCGACCTGGCCGGTGCCGGCCTGCTCACCGCCGGCACCGAGACGGTCTCCTGCGGTTTGCCGAGCTTCGTCTACACGCTGCTGCGGCATCCGCTGGCGCTGGCGCGGCTGCGCGCCGAGCCGGACCTGATGCCGTCGGCGGTCGAGGAGCTGCTGCGGTTCGTGCCGATCAACACGGCGGCGATGTTCGCCCGATACGCGCTGGAGGACGTGGAGCTGTCCGGTGTCACGGTACGCGCCGGTGAACCCGTCCTGCCGTCGTTGGCGGCGGCCAACCGTGACCCGGACGTGTTCACGGATCCGGACCGCCTCGACCTGACCCGGGCGACGAACCCGCACGTGACGTTCGGCTACGGGCCACATCTGTGCATCGGGGCGCAACTGGCCCGGTTGGAGTTGCAGGTCGCCCTGCGTGCCCTGCTCGACCGGTTCCTACGACTCGACGTCACCGACGATCTGGAGTGGAAGTTCGGCGTGATCGTACGCGGTCCGGCCACTCTGCCGATCACCTGGTGAGGGGTCGCTAGGGGTCCGGCGGTGGATTGCCCGTCACTAGCATCGAGCCAAGTCCTCGCATTCGCTTTGCCGCTTTAGTTGTGGAGTGCCCGGATGAACATCCAGCCCGAGAGCGTCGTCGACGACACCACCGGCAGCTCGGGCGGTGTCGCCGGGTTCCGTACCCGGTTGGCCGGGTTGCCCCCGGTGGAGCAGCACCGCCTGGTGCTCGAGCTGGTGTGCGTCGTGACCACCCAGGTCATCTCGCAGGTCCAGCCCGATGCGCCGGCCGCGGTGGACCCGGTGCTGCCCTTCCAGGACCTCGGGTTCGACTCGCTGGCCGCGGTCGAACTGCACGAGCGGCTGACCGCCGCCACCGGCCTGGCGCTGCCGGTGACCCTGGCGTTCGACCACCCGACCCCGCAGGCCGTCGCCGATCTCGTGGTGCGGCAGCTGGTCGGCACGCCCGCCGACGCCCGGCCGGTACGCCCCGGACGCGACAGCGCGGACGAACCGATCGCGATCGTCGGCATCGGCTGCCGCTACCCCGGCGGGGTGTTCTCCGCCGCCGACCTGTGGCAGCTCGTCGCCGACGGCCGGCACGTGATCGGGGAGTTCCCGACCGACCGGGGCTGGGACCTGGCCGGACTGTTCGACCCGGACCCCGACCGGCCGGGCACCAGCTACGTGCGCCACGGCGCCTTCCTCGACACCGCCGCCGAGTTCGACGCCGACTTCTTCGGCATCGGCCCGCGCGAGGCGTCGGCGATGGACCCGCAGCAGCGGCTGGTGCTGGAAACGTCCTGGGTCGCGCTGGAACACGCCGGCATCGACCCCATGTCACTGCGCGGCAGCCGGACCGGGGTGTTCGTCGGCGCCGAACCGCAGGAGTACGGACCACGACTGTACGAGGCCCCGGCCGGGCTGGACGGCTACCTGCTGGCCGGCAACGCGCCGAGCGTGGTCGCCGGGCGGGTGGCGTACATCCTGGGGTTGCACGGCCCCACCCTGACCGTGGACACCGCCTGCTCCGGGTCCCTGGTCGCGCTGCACCTGGCCAGCCAGGCCCTGCGCACCGGCGAGGCGTCGCTGGCGTTGGCCGGCGGGGTCGCGGTGATGGGCGGCCCCGGCACCTTCACCGCGTTCAGCCGCCAACGCGGCCTGGCCCCCGACGGCCGCTGCAAGCCGTTCGCCGATGCCGCCGACGGCACCGGCTTCGCCGAGGGGGTCGGGATCCTCGTCCTGGAACGGCTCGGTGAGGCACGTCGGCGTGGACACCGGGTTCTCGCCGTGCTGCGCGGCTCGGCGATCAACTCCGACGGGGCGAGCAACGGGTTGACCGCCCCCAGCGGGCCCGCGCAGCAACAGGTGATCGCGGCGGCGCTGGCCGACGCCGGACTCGTCCCGGGTGACGTCGACGCCGTCGAGGCGCACGGCACCGGCACCAGGCTCGGCGACCCGATCGAGGCGCAGGCGCTGCTCGCGGCGTACGGCCAGGAGCGGGTCGAACCGCTGTGGATCGGTTCGCTCAAGTCCAACATCGGCCACACCCAGGCGGCAGCCGGGGTGGCGGGCGTGATCAAGATGATCATGGCCCTGCAGCACTCGCTGCTGCCCGCGACGCTGCACGTCGACCGCCCCACGCCGCGGGTGGACTGGACCGCCGGCGCGGTCGCGCTGCTGACCGACGCCCGCCCCTGGCCGGCACTGCCGCGTCCGCGCCGCGCCGGGATCTCCTCGTTCGGTGTGAGCGGCACCAACGCCCACGTCATCGTCGAAGAGGCCGACGCCGAGACCGCCGTACCCGCCGAGACCGGTGTGTCCGCCGGGGCCGGCGAACCGGCGGGCCAGGAAGCGCCCGCGGTGCTGCCCCTGGTGCTCTCGGCCCGCAGCGCGTCGGCGTTGCGGGCACAGGCCGGTCAGCTGCTGCCGTTGCTGCGGGCCGGGACGTCGCTGCCCGACACCGCGTACGCGCTGGCCACCACCCGCGCCGCGCTGGAACACCGGGCCGTGGTGCTCGCCGCCGACGCGCCCGAGGCGGTACGGGGCCTGGAGGCGCTGGCCGCAGGCGAGACGACCGGTTCCGGAGTCTATGTAGGACGTACGGCTGGCGGCAGGGTCGCGTACCTGTTCACCGGTCAGGGTGCCCAGCGGCTCGCCGCCGGGCAGGCCCTCGCCCGGCGGTTCCCCGCGTTCGCGCGGGCCTTCGCCGACGCCGCCGACCAGGTCGACGTGCACCTGGACCGACCGCTGCGCTCCATCCTGGCCGGCGACGACCCGGCCCTGCTCGACCAGACCCGGTACGCCCAGGCCGCGATCTTCGTCACCGAGGTGGCGTTGTACCGGCTACTGGAGTCGTGGGGGCTTCGCCCCGACTACGTACTGGGCCACTCGGTCGGCGAGCTGGCCGCCGCCCACGTCGCCGGGGTGCTCACCCTGGCCGACGCGGCGCTGCTGGTGACCGCCCGGGGCGAGCTCATGCAGGCGTTGCCCGTCGGCGGAGCGATGGTCGCCATCGAGGCGGCACCCGACGAACTGCCCGAGCGGCTGCCCGCCGACGTGAGCGTCGCGGCCGTCAACGGTCCGCGCTCGCTGGTCATCTCCGGCGACGAGCGGACGGTCACCCAGGTCGCCGAGACCTTCGCCGCACAGGGCCGCCGGATTCACCCACTGCGGGTGTCGCACGCCTTCCACTCCGCCCGGATGGACCCGATGCTCGCGCCGTACCGCCAGTTCGCCCAGGTGGTCGACTTCGCTCCGGCCCGGATCCCGATGGTGTCGACGGTGACCGGCGCGCTGATCGGCGACGACGAACTGGCCGACCCGGAGTACTGGGTACGGCAGGTGCGTCAGAGCGTCCAGTTCGCCGACGGCATGGCCGCGCTGGTCGCCGCCGGGGTGCGTACCTTCGTCGAACTCGGCCCGGACGCGGTGCTCAGCGTGCTCGGCCCGGCCTGCCTGCCCGACGGCCTCGACGACGTCTCCCTCGTCGCCACCTTGCGGCCGGGCCGCGACGAGGTCAGGGACCTGGTCGGAGTGCTCGCCCACCTGCACCAGCGCGGTGCGTCGGTGACGTGGCCGGCCGTGTTCGGCGGGCGGGTGAACCACCGGGTCGAGCTGCCTACGTATCCGTTCCAGCGTCGCCGGCACTGGCTCACGCCACCCGGCCCGCGCCGTGACGCGCCCGCACTCGGCCAGGCCGACGCCGAACATCCACTGCTCGGCGCGGTGGTCCGGCTCGCCGACGGCGACCGTACGCTGCTCACCGGCCGGATCTCGGCGCAGACCCATCCCTGGTTGGCCGACCACGTCGTCGCCGGTGCGAACCTGCTGCCCGCCACCGCCTTCGTCGAACTCGCCGGACACGCCGGCGCGCTGCTGGGCAGCCCGATGGTGGCCGAACTGACCCTGCACGCGCCGCTGGTCCTGGCCGACGGGGCGGCAACCGCACTGCAGATCATGGTCGGTCCCGACCAGGATGACGGCCGGCGTACCGTCACAATCCACTCCTGCGGCGAAGCCGTGACCAGCGGCAGCCGCTGGCTGCAGCACGCCAGTGGCACCCTGGCGCCGGCCGCGCCGGCCGCACCCACCGAAGCCGACTGGGCCGTGACGTGGCCACCGCCCGGCGCCGAACCGGTCGACCTGTCCGGCTGGTACGAGCGGCTCGCCGCCCAGGGCTACCAGTACGGCGACAGCTTCCGTGGGCTGCGGGCCGCCTGGCGTTCGGCAGGCGAGGCGTTCCTGCACGTCGAACTTCCCGAGCCGGTCCACGTCGAGGGCTACCGGCTGCATCCGGCCCTGCTCGACGCGGTGCTGCAGGCCACCGAACTGGCGACCGAGCCGCCTACCAGGGCGCCGGACGAGCCGGCGACCGACTCGCCGCCGGCCCAGCCGGGCGGTGCCGGGCAGATCCGGTTGCCGTTCGCCTGGCGCCAGGTGTCCGCTCTGACCACCGGCGCGCGCGCCCTGCGGGTGCGGGTCACCTCGGCCGGCGGGCACGGGGTGTCGATCGAGGCCGTCGACGCCACCGGCGCGCCCGTGGCGAACGTCGAGTCCTTCGTCACCCGTCCCGCCGACGCCGCCCGGCTGGCCGTACCGACCGCCGGCGGCCAGCTCTACCGGGTGACCTGGATTCCGGTCGGCCCGGCGCAGCGGCCGCTCACGTACGTGCTGCTCGACCAGGTCCGGCAACTGCCCGACGTGCTGCCGCAGGTCGTGGTACTGCCGGTGCGTGCCGCCGGCACCGGAGCGGAGGCGGTCCGCGCCGCCTGCGACGAGACGCTGGCGGTGATCCGGTCGTGGCTGGCCGACCCCCGTACGACCGAATGCCGGCTGGCCATCGTGACCGCTGGCGGTAACACCCTCGACGGTGATCGCGCCGGCACCGCCGACCCTGCCCACGGGGGCGTACACGGCCTGGTCCGGGCGGCCCAGGCCGAACATCCCGGCAGGTTCCTGCTGCTCGACGTCGTCGACACCGACGCCAGCGGCCTGGCCGCCGCGCTCGCCGTCGCCGTCACCGCGGACGAACCCCAGGTCGCGGTTCGCGTCGGCGCGGTGCTGGCGCCCCGGCTGGTCCTCGCCCCGCCAGTGCAACCACTCCCGTCCGTTCCGGCCGTCGGAGCCGCCCCCGCTGGCGCAGCCGTCCGCAACGGTCGGTCGGGCCGGCTCGATCCGGCCGGCACGGTGCTGATCACCGGTGGCACCGGCGGGGTCGGGGCCGTCCTCGCCGAGCATCTGGTCCGTGCGCACGGGGTACGGCACCTGCTGCTGGTCAGCCGGAGCGGCCCGCAGGCCGCCGGAGCCGGGGACCTGACCGCCAGACTGGCCGAGCTGGGGGCCAGCGCGCGCGTCGCCGCCTGCGACGTGTCCGACCGGTCCGCCCTCGCCGCGCTGCTCGACGGCATCGCGCCCGAGCACCCGCTGACCGCGGTGGTGCACGCCGCTGGCGTACTCGACGACGGGCTCGTCGACACCCTCACCGAGCAGCGGATGGAGGCCGTCGCCGCCGCGAAGGCGTACGCCGCCTGGCATCTGCACGAGCTGACCCGGGAACTGCCGCTGGCCCGGTTCGTGCTCTGCTCGTCGGCCGCCGGTCACCTTGACGGTGCCGGCCAGGCGAACTACGCGGCCGCGAACGCCGCGCTGGACGCCCTCGCCGCCTACCGTCGTGACGCCGGCCTGCCCGCGCTCAGTCTGGCGTGGGGGCTGTGGGCACAGGCCGGTGGCATGGGTGACCGGCTGGACGACGCGGCCCGGCGACGTATCGAACGATCCGGCCTGCCCGGCCTGTCCACCCAGGAAAATCTGGAGCTGTTCGACGCGGCGCTGAGCGTACCGGCGGCGACGCTGCTGCCGCTGCGGCTCGACCCGGCCGCGCTGCGGGCCAGGCCGGACGGTGTGCCGCCGCTGCTGCGTCAGATCGTCCCGGTGGTCCACCCCGGCGGAAACCGGTCGACAGCCGTGACCGGCACCGTGGCGTCCGGCACCGCGAGGCCGGACGGGCGTCCGGCACCGCACGGAGCGGCGGCCGACTGGGCACGGCTCGCCCCGGCCGAGCGGCAGCGCGCCGTGCTCACCCTGGTCCGCCGCCACGCGGCCGCCGTCCTCGGGCACAGCGGTGCCGAGGCCGTCGAGCCCGACCGGCCGTTCAGCGAGGTCGGGTTCGACTCGCTGGCCGCCGTGGAGCTGCGCAACCTGCTGACCACCGAGACCGGGTTCACCCTGCCGGCCACGCTCGTCTTCGACTACCCGACCCCGCAGGCGCTGGCCGCCTACCTGGTCGACAAGGCGGTGCGGGTCGTCGACGCGCCGGCAGCCGCGCCGGGCACCGTCACCGCCGCCACCGACGAGCCGATCGCGATCGTCGCGATGGCGTGCCGCTATCCGGGCGACGTGGCGTCACCGGAGCAGCTGTGGCGCCTGGTCGCCGACGGGGTGGACGCGGTCAGCGAGTTCCCCACCGACCGGGGGTGGCAGCTCGAGCAGATTTACCACCCCGAGCCGGGACAACCCGGTCGCAGCTATGTCAACCAGGGCGGATTCCTGCACGACGCGGCCATGTTCGATCCGGAGTTCTTCGGGATCAGTCCACGGGAGGCGGCCGCGATGGATCCGCAGCAGCGCCTGCTGCTGGAGATCACCTGGGAGGCGGTCGAACGCGCCGGAATCAACCCGCATTCGTTGCGCGGATCCCGTACCGGGGTGTTCGCCGGCGTCATGTACCACGACTGGGGCACCCGGCTCGGGCAGGTCTCCGAGGAGATCGCGGGCTACCTGGGCAACGGCAGTCTGGCGAGCGTGGTGTCCGGCCGGATCGCGTACACCTTCGGCTTCGAAGGGCCCGCCGTCACCGTCGACACCGCCTGCTCCTCGTCGCTGGTCGCGTTGCACTGGGCGGCGCGGGCGCTACAGCAGGGGGAGTGTACGTTGGCCCTGGCCGGCGGGGTGACCGTCATGTCCACACCCGACACGTTCATCGACTTCAGTCGCCAGCGCGGGCTGGCCGGCGACGGCCGATGCAAGTCGTTCGCGGCGGCGGCGGACGGCACCGGCTGGGGCGAGGGTGCCGGCGTGCTGCTGCTGGAGCGGTTGTCGGACGCCCAGCGCAACGGCCACCCGGTGCTGGCGGTCATCCGAGGTTCGGCGGTCAACTCCGACGGCGCCAGCAACGGACTGACCGCCCCGAACGGCCCGTCCCAGGAACGCGTGATCCACGACGCGCTGGCCAGTGCCGGGCTGAGCTTGGCGGACGTCGACGCCGTCGAGGCACACGGCACCGGCACCACCCTGGGCGACCCGATCGAGGCGCAGGCGCTGATCAACACCTACGGACAGCATCGGCGCGGCGACCGACCGCTGTGGCTCGGCTCGATCAAGTCGAACCTCGGCCACACCCAGGCGGCCGCCGGCGTCGCCGGGGTGATCAAGATGGTCGAGGCGATGCGGCACGCTGAACTGCCTCGGACCCTGCACGTGGACCAGCCATCGGCACAGGTCGACTGGTCGGCGGGCGAGGTGCGACTGCTGGCGCGGGCACGCCCGTGGCCGGCACCGGACGGCCTGCGGCGGGCGGCGGTGTCGTCGTTCGGCATCAGCGGTACGAACGCCCACGTGATCCTCGAGCAGGCGCCGGTGCGGGTGCCGGCGCCGGTGCCCGCCGACCCGGGACCGGCTCACGCCGCAGTGGTGCCGCTGGTGCTGTCCGCGCGCGACTCCGCCGCGCTGCGGGAGCTCGCGCAGCGGCTGGTGCCCGTGGTGGAGTCCGGTGTGCCACTGACCGACGTGGCGCGGGCGCTGGCCGGCACGCGGGCGGTGTTCCCGCACCGGGCCGTGGTGCTGGCCGAGAACCCGATGGACGCCACCGCCGGACTACGGCTGGTCGCCACTGGCGGAACCGCCGCGCGGGTCGTCGTCGGTTCGGTGACCGGTGACGGCGAGGTCGGCTTCGTGTTCCCCGGCCAGGGTTCGCAGCGGCCGCGGATGGGTCGTGGGCTGTACCACCGGTTCGGTGTGTTCGCGGCGGCGTTCGACGAGGCGTGCGCGGTCTTCGACGAGCTGGGGCTGCCGTTGCGCGACGCGCTGCTCGGCGAGACCGACGACTGGTTGGACCAGACCGCGTACGTACAGCCGGGGCTGTTCGCGGTGGAGGTGGCGCTGAGCCGGTTGCTGCGTTCGTGGGCGGTGAACCCGGACGTGGTGCTCGGCCACTCGGTGGGCGAGTTGGCGGCGGCGGTGGTCTCCGGTGCGCTGTCGCTCACCGACGGCTGCCAGGTGGCGGCACACCGGGGCCGGTTGATGCAGCGACTACCCGCAGGCGGAGCGATGGCGGCGGTGGGTGCCGCCGAGGACGTGGTGCGTCCCTTGCTGGGCGACGGCGTGTGGCTGGCGGCGGTCAACGGGCCGTCGGCGGTGGTGCTGTCCGGGTCGCGCCCGGCGGTGGAGTCGGCGGTGGATCGGCTGCCGGCGGGGACCCCGGTCTCCTGGCTGCGGGTGTCCCACGCCTTCCACTCCGGGCTGATGGAACCGGTTCTGGCTGACTTCCGGCAGGTCGTGGCGCAGGTGGCGAGCCGACCGCTGACGGTGCCGGCGGTGTCGTCGGTCTCCGGCGACGCGGTTGACGACCAGTGGGGCGAGCCGGACTACTGGGTGGACCAGATCCGGCGGCCGGTACGTTTCGGCGACGCGGTGACCAGCGCGGTCGACACCGGCGTGACGACGTTCGTGGAGGTCGGGCCCGGCGCGGCGCTGTCCGGCCTGGTCGCCACGAGCGTCGCCGGCACCGAGGTGGTGCCGTTGCTGCGCACCGGGGTCGACGAGGTGGAGTCGGTGCTGACCGGCGCCGCCCGGCTGTGGGTACGCGGTGCCACGGTCGACTGGGACGCGGTGCTGCCGCCCGCGGCCGACAACGACAGCGGCCGTGGACCTGTCGACCTGCCCACCTATCCGTTCCAGCGCAGACGTTACTGGTTGGCGGCCAGCGCCGACCCGACCGGCGTGGGCCAGACCCCGGCGCGGCACCCGATGCTCGCGGCGGTGCTGCCGCTGGCCGGCGCGGGTGTCGTACTAACCGGGCAGCTGGACCCGGCCACGCAGCCGTGGCTCGCCGACCATCAGGTACTGGACACCGTGCTGCTGCCCGGCACGGCGTTCGTCGAACTCGCGCTGCGCGCCGGGGCGCAGGTGGACCATCCGGTCCTGGGTGAGCTGACCCTGCAGGCCCCGCTGCCGTTGAACGGGGCCGACGGCGCGGTCGTCCAGGTCGTCGTCGACTGCCCCGGGCCCGACGGATGCTCGATATCCATCCACTCGCGCCCCGCCAACGCTGCCGCTGACGCCGCCTGGACCCGGCACGCGACCGGGACCATGCGGCCCGCGACGACCGCAACCGGCGGCGGTGCCACCGGTGCCGCGCTGACCGAGTGGCCGCCGGCCGGGGCCACCGCGATCGACGTGACCGCGGCCTACGACCAGCTCGCCGATCGCGGCTACGGCTACGGACCGGCCTTCCAGGGACTGCAGGCCGCGTGGCGGCGCGGCGAGGAGATCTTCGCGGAGGTCACCCTCCCCGCCGACACCGCCAGCACCGGTTACGGGCTGCACCCGGCGCTGCTGGACGCCGCGATGCACGCCGACCTGCTCGCCGGTGGACCGACCCTGCTGCCGTTCGTCTGGAACGACGTCGTGCTGCACCGGTCCGGCGCGTCCGAACTACGGGTACGCATCACCCGCCGGCGCGGCGACGAGCTGTCCTCGATCGACGTCGCCGACGTCGCCGGCCAGCCGGTGGCGAGCATCGGCACACTGGTTTCTCGACCCGTCGCGCCGGCCCAGCTGGCCGCACCGGCCGGTCAGCAGCTGCACACCGTCGAGTGGACACCGGTGTCCGGCGGAGAACCAGTCACCGCCGACGAGTGGCACACGATCGGCGCGCCGTACGGCACCGAGCCGACCTGGCCGGATCCGGCTGCCCTGCTGGCGGCGGTCGACGACGGAACCCCGGCGCCCCGGGTGCTGGTGCTGCGCGTGCCCGACCGGGACGGATCGGGCACGGTCGCGCAGGCGGCCCGGGCGGCGGTCGAGACGACACTGGCCGTCGCGCAGGCGTTCGTCGCCGACCGCCGGTTCGACGCGACCCGGTTGACCGTCGTGACCGACAGGGCGGTCCGGCTGCCCACCGACGCCGAGCCGGCGCTCGCCCACGCCGGGGTGTGGGGGCTGATCCGGGCGGCGGAGCAGGAGCAGCCGGGCCGGTTCCAGCTGATCGACCTGGACCGCGGGGACGCGACGGCCGTCGCTGGACTACGGGCGGGACTCGCTGGCGACGAACCGGAGCTGGCGGTGCGGGACGGGCGCTGTTTCGTGCCCCGGTTGAGCCGCTACCCGGCCGGTACCGCCGCCACGGCGACCTGGGATCCCGACGGCACGGTGCTGATCACCGGTGGTACGGGTGGTCTGGGTGGTCTGGTGGCGCGGCATCTGGTGCGGGTGCACGGGGTGCGGCATCTGGTGTTGGTGGGTCGGCGTGGGTTGGGTTCGCCGGGCGTGGGGGAGTTGTGTGCTGAGTTGTCGGGGTTGGGGGCGCGGGTCAGGGTCGTCGGGTGTGATTTGGCGGACCGGGGTGCGGTGGCGGGGGTGTTGGCGGGGATCGATGCTGATCATCCGTTGACGGCGGTGGTGCACGCCGCCGGTGTCGCCGAGGCCGGCACGCTGACCACCTTGACCCCGGACGCGGTGTCTGCTGTGTTCGGCCCCAAGGTCGACGCCGCCTGGCACCTGCACGAGTTGACCCGGGAGCTGCCGCTGGCCGCGTTCGTGCTGTTCTCTTCCGCCGGCGGGCTGGTGCTGGCCGCCGGGCAGGGCACCTACGCGGCGGCCAACACGGTCCTCGACCAGTTGGCGCAGTACCGGGCGGCGCACGGGCTGCCGGCGACGGCGATGGCCTGGGGGATGTGGAACGAAGCCACCGGGATGGGTGCGCCGGACCGCGCCGACCTGCACCGGATGTCCCGGCTCGGGATGCCCGCCCTGGACCGCGGGGACGCGCTGGCGATGTTCGACGCCGCGCTGGCCGCCGGTGTGCCTGCGATCGTTCCGCTCCAGGTGGACCGGGCCGCGCTGCGCGCCAGGTCCGAGGTGCCGGCGCTGCTACGTTCCCTGGCCGGGCGGTCCGTCCGCGACGGTGACCGACCGTCGGCCCGCCGTAACGTCTCCCGACTCGCCGAGCTACCCGCCGAGCAACGCGAGCAGGCGTTGCTCGACCGGGTCCGGGTGGAGGTCGCCGGGGTGCTCGGGTACGACGGTCCGGACGCCGTCGCGCCCAGCCGGGCGTTCCGCGATCTGGGGTTCGACTCGCTCGCCGCGGTCGAGCTGCGTAATCAGCTCGCCACGGCGACCGGGCTGACCCTGCCGGCGACCATGGTGTTCGACCACCCCACTCCCGCCGCCGTGGCGCGGTTGCTGGCGGACCGGCTCACGCCCGGCGGCCCGCCGCCGAACGGCCTGTCGACCGCGGACAGCGCACCGGCCGACACCACCACCACGGCGGGCGCGGCGTCGTCGGTCGCCGTCGCCCCGGCCACCGTCGACGATCCGATCGTGATCGTCGGGATGGCCTGCCGCTACCCCGGCGGGGTGAACTCGCCGGCCGACCTGTGGCGGCTGGTCGTCGACGAGGTCGACGCGATCGCGCCGCTACCCACCGACCGGGGCTGGGACGTCGACGGCATCTACCACCCGGAGCCGGGCATGCCGGGGCGCAGCTACGTGCGGGAAGGTGGCTTCCTCGACGACGCGGCCGGTTTCGATCCGGACTTCTTCGGCATCGGCCGTCGTGAGGCGATCGCCATGGACCCCCAGCAGCGCCTGCTGCTGGAGACCGCCTGGGAGGCCGTCGAACGCGCCGGGATCGACCCCCGTGCCCTGCGCGGCAGCGCGACCGGCGTCTTCGCCGGCGTGATGTACGACGACTACGGCACCCGGTTGCACAACCCACCCGAGGACGTCGTGCCGTACCTGACCAACGGCAGCTCCGCCAGTGTGCTGTCCGGTCGGGTGGCGTACCACCTGGGTCTGGAGGGGCCGGCGGTGTCGGTGGACACGGCGTGTTCGTCGTCGTTGGTGGCGTTGCATCTGGCGGTCAACGCGTTGCGGTCGGGTGAGTGTGCGCTGGCCCTGGCCGGCGGGGTGACGGTGATGTCCACCCCGGAGGTCTTCGTCGACTTCAGTCGGCAGCGTGGTCTGGCGCCGGACGGGCGGTGCAAGTCGTTCTCGGATGACGCGGATGGGACGGCGTGGTCGGAGGGGGTGGGTGTGTTGGTGGTGGAGCGGTTGTCGGATGCGCGGCGTCGTGGTCATGGGGTGTTGGCGGTGGTGCGGGGTAGTGCGGTGGGTTCGGATGGTGCGTCGAACGGGTTGACGGCGCCGTCGGGTCCGGCGCAGGAGCGGGTGATTCGGCGGGCGTTGGCGGTGGCGGGTGTGTCGGCGGGGGATGTGGATGTGGTGGAGGCGCATGGTACGGGGACGCGGTTGGGGGATCCGATCGAGGTGCAGGCGCTGCTGGCGACGTACGGGCAGGGTCGGGATGTGGATCGTCCGTTGTGGTTGGGGTCGTTGAAGTCGAACATCGGTCATGCGCAGGCGGCGGCGGGTGTCGGTGGTGTGATCAAGATGGTGATGGCGTTGCGGGCGGGGGTGTTGCCGCGGTCGTTGCATGTGTCGGAGCCGTCGTCGCATGTGGACTGGTCGGCGGGTGGGGTGCGGGTGTTGACGCGGGCGCGGTCGTGGTCGGGTACCGGCGGAGCACGGCGGGCGGGGGTGTCGTCGTTCGGGTTGAGCGGGACGAACGCGCACGTGATCGTGGAGGAGGCGCCGGGGGATGTGGCGGTGGGTTGGGGGGTGGAGCCGCCGACGCACCACTTCGACCACCAGCGGCTGTGGTTGGAGGACGGCCCCGGCACGAGCGACTTCGGTGCGGCCGGACTGGAACCGCTGAACCATCCACTGCTGTCGGCCGTGGTGGCGATGCCGGACACCGGCGGGCTGACGCTGACCGGACGGATCTCCGTGGCCGGTCAGCCCTGGCTGGCCGACCATCAGGTGCTCGGCCGCGTGCTGCTGCCCGGCACCGCCTTCGTCGAACTCGCCACCCGGGCCGGCGACCAGGTCGGCTGCGCGTACCTGGAGGAACTGACCCAACTGGCGCCGCTGGTGGTGCCCGACGGCGCGGCCCTGGCCCTGCGGGTCGTGCTCGGCGCGGCCGACGACACCGGTCGCCGGCCGGTGTCGGTGTACTCCCGGCCGCAGCGGCACGACACGTCCGACGGGTGGACCAGGCACGCCACCGGGACCCTCGCCCCGGACGCCCCGCCCACGGTGACCGCACCCGACCAGTGGCCGCCGGCCGGTGCCCAGCCGGTCGATCTGGACACCGTGTACGACGACTTCGCCTCCCTGGGGTACGGGTTCGGTCCCACGTTCCGGGGACTGCGCGCACTGTGGCGGCGCGGCGCCGAGGTCTTCGCCGAGGTCGTGCTGCCCGACAGCGCGGACGCCGGGGCGTTCGGGCTGCATCCGGCGCTGCTGGACGCCGCCGTGCAGGCCGCGGACTTCCTGGTCGAGGGCGGACCGCGGGCGATCACCCAGACCCGGGTGCCGTTCGCCTGGACCGGCGTCGCGGTGCGCGCCGCCGGAGCGGGCGCGGTGCGGGTGCACGCCCGCGCCCTGCAGCCGGACGGTGTCGTGGCGCTGGACGTCACCGACCTCGCCGGCCAGCCGGTGGCGACGGTGGGTGCGCTGACGCCCCGGCCGTTGACGCCGGAGCAACTCACCGACGGCGACGAGCCACTGTACGACCTGGTGTGGCGGGGTTGTGCACCGCCGGCAACCGGTGAGGGTCGGCGGGTCGTGCTCGGCACCGACCAGCCTGACCTGGACGCCCTCGCGGCGGTGATCGACGCCGGTGATCCGGCACCGGATCTTGTCGTGCTGACCTGCCGCGTGGGCGACGACGACGGCGCCGTACCGCAGCGGGTCCGTGAGGTGACCCACCGGACACTCGCCACGGTCCAGCGGTGGCTGGCCGACGAGCGCTTCGCCAAGGCCAGACTGGTGGTACTCACCCAGGGTGCCGTCGAACCGGTCACCGACCTGGCCCAGGCGCCGGTGTGGGGCCTGGTCCGGGCCGCGCAGGCGGAGAACCCCGACCGGTTCGTCCTGGTCGACAGTGACTCCGGCGAGTTGCCGGCCCTGCCGTCCGACGAACCCGAGTTGCTGGTACGCGACGGCGAGCTGCGGGTACCGAGGCTGGTACCGGCTGAGGCGGATGACGCGGCCGCGGCCTGGCCGAGGCACGGTACGGTCCTGGTCACCGGCGGCACCGGAGCCCTGGGCGCGCTGGTCGCACGTCACCTGGTCACCCGGCACGGCGTGCGCCGCCTACTGCTGACCAGCCGACGTGGCCAGCAGGCACCTGCGGCGAACCGCCTGGTCACGACCCTCACCGAGCTCGGTGCAGCGGTGTCGGTGGTGGCCTGCGACGTCGCCGACCGCGACGCGCTGGCCGACCTGCTCGCCCAGATCCCGGCCGCGCACCCGTTGACGGCCGTGGTGCACACCGCCGGTGTGCTCGACGACGGGGTCGTCACCGGCCTCACCCCGAAGCGGATCGACACCGTTCTCCGTCCCAAGGTCGATGCCGCGTGGCACCTGCACGAGCTCACCGCCGACCGGGACCTGTCGGCGTTCGTGCTGTTCTCCTCGGCCTCGGGCGTGCTGGACGGTGGCGGCCAGGGCAGCTACGCGGCAGCCAACGTGTTCCTCGACGCGCTCGCCCGGCTGCGCCGGTCCCAGGGACTGCCCGCAGTCTCGGTCGCCTGGGGGCTGTGGGCGGACGATCCCGAACTGGCCTCCAGCGCGATGACCAGCCAACTGGCCGCCGGCGACATCGAGCGGCTGCGTCGACTCGGCGTCACCGCGATCGCCCCGGCCGACGGGCTCGCGCTGCTGGACCGCGCGGTCGCCGCCGCCGGTCCGGTGGCGGTCGCCGTGCAGTTGGATACCGCCGCCGTACGGGCCCGCTCCGCTGACGTACCGGCGGTGCTGCGTGATCTGGCCGGCCCGGCCGCCCGCTCGGTCCCGGTCGCCGCAGCCGACGTACCTCTGCGGCAGCGGCTGGCGGCGATGGGCACCGCCGACCGGGAGCGGACCATGCTCGACCTGGTCCGGTCCCACGTCGTCGCCGTTCTCGGCCGTTCCGACCCGCGCACCGTCGACCCGGACAAGGGGTTCCTCGACCTGGGACTGGACTCGTTGGCCGCGCTCGAACTGCGTAACCGGCTCGCGTCGGCCACCGGCCAGCGGCTGCCGGCGACGTTGGTGTTCGACCAGCCGACCGCCAACCTGCTCGCGGCGTACCTGCGCACCGAACTGCTCGGTGCCGAGCCCGAGCCCGCCGACGGTCCGGACCCGGACGAGGAACGGTTGCGGGCGGCCCTGGCGGCGGTGCCGCTGGCCGCGATCCGTCAGGCGGGGATCTTCGACACCCTGCTCGCGCTCGCCGGCAACGGCGACGCCCCGCACCGCGACGGCGACGCCCCGCACCGCGACGGCGACGCAGCCGAGCGGTCCGCGATCGACGCCGAATCGATCCGGGCCATGAACGTGGACGACCTGGTACGCGCCGCCCTTGGTCGGGGCGATGCCGGCAACTCGAAGGGCTGAGGCACCGTGGAAGCATCTGTCGCAGAAATCGTCGAGGCCCTCCGGAAGTCCATGCTGGACAACGACCGGTTGCGTCGGGAGAACGAGGCGATCACGGCCGCCGCCGCCGAGCCGGTGGCCATCGTCGGCATGGGCTGCCGCTACCCGGGTGGCGTCGGCTCGCCGGCACAGCTGTGGGACCTGGTCGCCGCCGGGCGGGACGCGATCGGCCCGTTCCCCACCGACCGGGGCTGGGACGTCGAATCGCTCTACCACCCCGAACCCGGCAAGCCGGGGCGTAGCTACACCCGCTCGGGTGGCTTCCTGTACGACGCCGCCGGCTTCGACGCCGACTTCTTCGGCATCAGCCCCCGCGAGGCCACCGCCATGGACCCCCAGCAGCGGCAGTTGCTCGAAGTGTCCTGGGAGGCCCTGGAAAACGCCGGCATCGACCCCCGCTCGCTGCGGGGCGGCCGTACCGGTGTCTTCGCCGGCGTGATGTACCACGACTACGGCACCGGCGGCAGCGACGGGAGCCTCATCAGCGGCCGGATCGCCTACACGCTGGGGTTGGAAGGGCCGGCCGTCACCGTCGACACGGCCTGCTCGTCCTCGCTGGTCGCGCTGCACTGGGCGATCCAGTCGGTACGCCGGGGCGAGTGCCCGCTCGCCCTGGTGGGCGGTGTCACGGTGATGGCGACGCCGGAGACGTTCATCGAGTTCAGCCGGCAGCGTGGACTGGCAGCCGACGGCCGGTGCAAGTCGTTCTCCGACGACGCCGACGGTACGGGATGGGCCGAAGGCGCCGGGGTGCTGGTCGTCGAGCGGCTCTCCGAGGCCCGCCGCAACGGCCACCGGATCCTCGCGGTGGTGCGTGGCAGCGCGGTCAATTCCGACGGGGCCAGCAGCGCGTTGACCGCGCCGAACGGAAGCGCCCAGCAACGCGTCATCCACCAGGCCCTGGACAGCGCCGGTCTGCGCCCCGACGACATCGACGTGGTCGAGGCGCACGGCACCGGCACCACCCTCGGCGACCCGATCGAAGCCCATGCGCTGCTCAGTGCGTACGGCCGCGGCCGACGACGGCCGCTGTGGCTCGGCTCGTTGAAGTCGAACATCGGCCACACGCAGGCCGCTGCCGGAGTCGGCGGCGTCATCAAGATGGTCGAGTCGATGCGCCACCGGACGCTTCCCCGTACCCTGCACGCCGACCGCCCCAGCCGCCAGGTGGACTGGTCCGCCGGGCCCGTCCAACTGCTCACCGAGGCGCGGGACTGGCCGGCCGGCGAACGGCCGCGCCGCGCCGCGGTCTCCTCCTTCGGGATCAGCGGCACCAACGCCCACGTGGTGATCGAGGAAGGCGACCCGGATCCGGCGCCGGCCGCGGACCGCCCGGCCGAAGGACCGGTCCCGGTGCCGCTGTCGGCCCGGTCGGCGCAGGCGGTACGGGACCAGGCGGCACGGCTGCTCGACCGGCTCGACGCCGTGCCGCAGGAGTCGCCGGCCGCCGTCGCCACCACCCTGGCCGCCGCGCGTACCGTGCTGGAGCACCGGGCGGCGCTCGTCGTCACCAGTTGTGCCGACCTCGTCGACGGCCTGCGCCAGCTGGCCGACGGCCGCGGCGGCCCCGGCGTCTGGCAGGGCGAGGACACTGCGGGCGGCATCGCGTTGCTGTTCACCGGGCAGGGCTCGCAGCGCATTGGCGCCGGCCGCGAGCTGTACCGGCGGTACGCGCCGTTCGCCGCCGCCCTGGACGAGATCTGCCAACTGCTCGACCCGCAGCTCGACCGGCCGTTGCGCTCCGTCATGTGGGCCGAGCCGGGCAGCGCCGAGGCGGCCCTGCTCGACCAGACGGCGTACACCCAGGCCGCGGTCTTCGCCATCGAGGTGAGTCTCTATCGGCTGCTCGCCGCCTGGGGCGTACGGGCGGACTTCGTCTGCGGACACTCGATCGGTGAGATCGCTGCGGCGCAGGTGGCCGGCGTACTGTCCCTGTCGGACGCGTGCCACCTGGTCGCGGCCCGGGGGCGGCTGATGCAGGCGCTGCCCCCCGGCGGGGCGATGGTCGCCGTGTCGGCCGCCGCCGAGCAGGTGGAGCCGCTGCTGGTTGACGGTGCGTCGCTGGCCGCCGTCAACGGGCCGGCGTCGGTGGTGGTCTCCGGGCAGGAGTCCGCCGTCCTGGCGACGGTCGCCCGGTGCGAGAAGCTCGGGCACCGGACGATCCGGCTGTCGGTGTCGCACGCGTTCCACTCGCCGTTGATGGATCCGATGCTGCCCGCGTTCGCGCGCACCGCCGCCGCGCTCGACTACGCCGAGCCGGACATCGCCCTGGTCTCCACGGCGACCGGCGCGTTGGCCGACGGCTCGGTGTTGGGCAACGCCGAGTACTGGGTACGCCAGGTGCGCGGTACGGTGCGTTTTCGTGACGCCGTCGGTGCGCTGGTCGAGGCCGGTGCCACCACCTTCGTCGAGGTCGGGCCTGACGCGGTGCTGGCGCCGCTGGCGATGCGCTGCGTCGAGCCGACCGGGCGGACGTTCGCCGCGACGATGCGCCGCGCCCGGCCGGAGGCCGAAGAACTGCTCGGCGCGCTCGCCCGGTCCTACGTCAACGGGTGCCCGGTGGACTGGTCGGCGGTGCTCGGCGCGGACCGGCGCCCAGGGGTGCCGCTGCCCACGTACCCGTTCCAGCATCAGCGTTTCTGGCTGCCACCCCGTGACACCACGTCGACCGACGTCGAGTCACTCGGGATGACCCCGCTGGCGCACCCGCTGCTGTCGGTCGCGGTACCCGCGCCGGACGCCGACAGCGTCGTTCTGTCCGGGCGGTTGTCACCGACGCGGCAGCCCTGGCTGGCCGACCACGAGGTGCTCGGCGCCGTCCTGGTGCCCGGCAGCGCGTACGTCGAACTCGCCCGGCGGGCCGGCGAGCACCTGGGTTGCGACCTGTTGCGGGAGCTCGCGTTGCAGACACCGCTGGTGTTGCCGGCCGGCAGCGGCGCGGCGCTGCAGGTGCTGGTGGGTGCGGCGGACCACGCCCGGGTCCGGTCGGTGCAGATCTTCTCCCGGCTCGACGACACGGATGCCTGGACCCGCCATGCCGTCGGCTCGCTCGCCCCGGCGGCCGCCGGGATCCTGTCCGCGTCGGACCCGTCCGCGTCGGACCTGTTCCCGTCCGAGCCGTCCGGCGTGACCCGGGCCACGGAGCACGGCCAGCCGGAGTGGCCGCCGCCGGGTGCGACCGCGCTGCCGGTGACCGAGGCGTACGACCGGCTCGCCCGCCGGGGCTACCGGTACGGCCCGGCGTTGCGCGGTCTCACCGCCGCCTGGCGACGCGGCGCCGAGCTGTTCGCCGAAGTGTCCCTGCCGGAACCGGCCGCCGTCGCCGGATACGGCCTGCATCCCGCGCTGCTGGACGCCGCGTTGCACGTCGGGCTGCTCGTCGACGACGACCAGGACGTGGCGCTGCTGCCGTTCACCTGGTCGGACTTCCAGCTCGCCGCGGCCGGCGTCCGGGCGGTCCGGGTCCGGCTGACCAGGGTTCGCGGTGACGTCGAGACGAGACTCGTCGTCACCGACACCGACGACCGTCCGGTCGCGTCGGTGCGGTCCATCATCGCCCGGCCGGTGTCCCGTGACCAGTTGGCGGCGACACACCCGGCGGTGATGGATGCGCTGTTCACGATCGGCTGGCGGCCGACCACGGCCGGTCACCGTGACGAGCCGCTGCCCGAGCGGATGGACGCGATCGGCGACGATCTCGACCTGGGCGGCCACGTGCACCCCGATCTGGACGGTCTGCTGGCAGCCGTCGCCGCTGGCAGCCACGCCGCCGCTGACATCGCTGACGCTGCCGACGGCACCCCGGGCGCGGCGGCACCGACGATCGTGTGCGTGCGCGTCGAGACGCTCACCGCGACGTCGGGTGGCGCGCTGCTGCCACGGCTCCGCTCCAACGTCGCCGGGCTGCTGACCGTACTGCGTCGGTGGTTGACCGAACCCCGGCTGGCCGCGACCCGCCTGGTGGTGCTGACCACCGCGGCGGTGCCCACCACCGCTGGAGACGGCGTCGGTGATCTGGCGGTCGCCCCGCTGTACGGACTGTTGCGCGCCGCGCAGGCCGAGCATCCCGGCGCGATCCAACTGATCGATGTGGACGGACATGTCGACGGCGCGACGCTGCGCCGGGCAATCGCCACCGACGAGCCGGAACTGGCCGTACGCGGCGGTCGGATTCTGTCCCCCCGCCTGGTTGCCACGCCTCCGGCCGCGCCACCGGGCTTCGCCGGCGACGGCACGGTGCTGATCACCGGTGGTACGGGTGGTCTGGGTGGTCTGGTGGCGCGGCATCTGGTGCGGGTGCACGGGGTGCGGCATCTGGTGTTGGTGGGTCGGCGTGGGTTGGGTTCGCCGGGCGTGGGGGAGTTGTGTGCTGAGTTGTCGGGGTTGGGGGCGCGGGTCAGGGTCGTCGGGTGTGATTTGGCGGACCGGGGTGCGGTGGCGGGGGTGTTGGCGGGGATCGATGCTGATCATCCGTTGACGGCGGTGGTGCACGCCGCCGGTGTCGCCGAGGCCGGCACGCTGGAGACCCTGACCGGTCAACAGATGGAGTCCATGCTCGCGGCGAAGGTCGACGGGGCCTGGCACCTGCACGAGTTGACCCGGGAACTGCCGCTGGCCGCGTTCGTGCTGTTCTCGTCGGCGGCCGGCACGCTGCTCGCCGCCGGCCAGGGCGGCTACGCCACCGCGAACGTCTTCCTGGACGCGCTCGCGGCGCACCGCCGGGCCGAGAACCTGCCGGCGGTCAGCCTTGCCTGGGGACTGTGGGACACCGCCACCGGCATGGGCGCCGCGCTCACCGAGGCCGACCGCCGCCGGATGACCCGGCTCGGGCTGCCGGCGCTGCCGGTCGACGACGGGCTGGCGTTGGCCGACGCGTCCTTCGCCGCCGACGCCGCGCTGGTGCTGCCGGTGCGGGTCGACCAGCGCGCGCTGGCCGCCCGTACCGATCAGGTGCCGGCGCTGCTGCGGGATCTGGCCGCCGCCGGTACCGGCGCGGGCGGCGACCAGCGCTCACCGGCAGGGCCGTTCACCGACGTCGGCGGTGCCGACCGCGACCGGCGGCTGCTCGACCTGGTACGCCGCCACGTCGCCACGGTGCTGGGACACGCCGGACCGGAGCAGGTCGCCCCCCGGCGGGCGTTCGCCGAACTCGGCTTCGACTCGCTGAGCGCACTGGAACTACGTAACCAGCTCGAAGGTGCCACCGGGGTCAGGTTGCCGGCGACCCTGGTTTTCGACCACCCGAACAGCCAGTCGGTGGCCGACTTCCTCGGCGCCGAACTCGACCGCCACGCCGGCGTCAGCCCGGCCGCCCTGACCGGATCCGCCGGTACGGCGACTGCGGCCCCGGCCGCCGCACCAGAGGACGACCCGATCGCGATCGTGGGGATGGCGTGCCGGTTCCCCGGTGGGGTGGTGTCGCCGGAGGGGTTGTGGGATCTGGTGGTGGGTGAGGGGGATGCGACTGGTGAGTTTCCGGTGGATCGGGGGTGGGACACGGAGGCGTTGTTCGATCCTCGGCCGGGTCGGGTGGGGCGGTCGTATGTGCGTCGTGGTGGGTTCCTGTACGACGCGGCGGGGTTCGACGCGGGGTTTTTCGGGGTGGGTCCGCGTGAGGCGCGGGAGATGGATCCGCAGCAGCGGTTGTTTCTTGAGGTGTCGTGGGAGGCGTTGCTTCGGGCGGGGGTGGAGCCGGCGTCGTTGGCGGGTAGCCGTACCGGTGTCTACGCCGGGGTGATGTACCACGACTACGGCCCGACCGGCAGCGCCGGCAGCGTGGTCTCCGGTCGGGTGGCGTACCACCTGGGTCTGGAGGGGCCGGCGGTGTCGGTGGACACGGCGTGCTCGTCGTCGTTGGTGGCGTTGCATCTGGCGGTCAACGCGTTGCGTTCGGGTGAGTGTGAGCTGGCCCTGGCCGGTGGGGTCGCCGTCATGGGGACGCCCAGCATGTTCGTCGAGTTCAGCGAGCAGCGTGGTCTGGCGCCGGACGGGCGGTGCAAGTCGTTCTCGGATGACGCGGATGGGACGGCGTGGTCGGAGGGGGTGGGTGTGTTGGTGGTGGAGCGGTTGTCGGATGCGCGGCGTCGTGGTCATGGGGTGTTGGCGGTGGTGCGGGGTAGTGCGGTGGGTTCGGATGGTGCGTCGAACGGGTTGACGGCGCCGTCGGGTCCGGCGCAGGAGCGGGTGATTCGGCGGGCGTTGGCGGTGGCGGGTGTGTCGGCGGGGGATGTGGATGTGGTGGAGGCGCATGGTACGGGGACGCGGTTGGGGGATCCGATCGAGGTGCAGGCGCTGCTGGCGACGTACGGGCAGGGTCGGGATGTGGATCGTCCGTTGTGGTTGGGGTCGTTGAAGTCGAACATCGGTCATGCGCAGGCGGCGGCGGGTGTCGGTGGTGTGATCAAGATGGTGATGGCGTTGCGGGCGGGGGTGTTGCCGCGGTCGTTGCATGTGTCGGAGCCGTCGTCGCATGTGGACTGGTCGGCGGGTGGGGTGCGGGTGTTGACGCGGGCGCGGTCGTGGTCGGGTACCGGCGGAGCACGGCGGGCGGGGGTGTCGTCGTTCGGGTTGAGCGGGACGAACGCGCACGTGATCGTGGAGGAGGCGCCGGGGGATGTGGCGGTGGGTTGGGGGGTGGAGCCGCCGACGCACCACTTCGACCACCAGCGCTACTGGATCAGCAGCCGGAGCTGGGCGAGCGACCCCGCCGCGCTCGGCCTCGACGCGATCGGCCACCCGGTGCTCGGCGCGGGGCTGAGCACCCCGGAGCCGGGCGTGGTGCACTTCACGGGCAGGCTGGCCCCGACCAGCCAGCCGTGGCTGGCCGACCACCGGGTGGACGGGCAGCTGCTCTTCCCCGGCGCGGGCTTCATCGATCTGGCCCTGTCCGCTGCGGCCGAGGTCGGCTGCCCGCGGATCGACGAGCTCACCGTGCACGCGCCACTGACCCTCGGCGAGGGCGGCGCGGACGTCCAGGTCGTCGTCACCGCCGCCGACCCGGCGGGGGTACGGCAACTGAGCATCCACTCCCGGGACCGCAGCGAAGCACGCGACGCCGCCTGGCGCCATCACGCGTCGGGCAGCATCCGGCCCACCGGTCCGTCGGGCTGCCCGCCGCCGGGGCCACGGCTGGACGAATGGCCGCCACACGACGCCGTACCGCTGCCGATCGACGCCCTGTACGGGCGGCTCGCCGAGCGCGGCCTCGGATACGGCCCGTCGTTCCAGGCAGTACGGGCGGCCTGGCGCCGGGGCACCGAGGTCTTCGTCGAGGTGTCCGTGGCCGACGCGGCCATGGACCGGTTCACCCTGAACCCGGCCGTGCTCGACGCGACCGTCCACGTCCTGCTCGACGGTGACGGGCCGGTGGAGGTGCCGTTCAGCTGGCGGGGGGTCACCCTGCGGCACGCCGGTGTCGAGACGGTACGGGCGCGCATCGCCCGCGTCGGTGAGCGCGATCTGTCGCTGACGCTCGCCGACGTGGCGGGAGAGCCCGTCGCCCAGATCGAGACGATCGTGGCCCGGGCGCTGCCGTCGACCGGCGAGCCGGCCGGGGCCGTCCACCAGCTGCGGTGGCAGGCAGGCCCCCGCTCGGCGCCGGACGCCGCACCGTACCTTGAGTGGGACGCCCGGCCACCCGGGCCGCTCGATCCGGTGCCGGTCGTGCTGCGGTGCGCGCCCGCCGAAGAACTGCCGGCGGATGATCCGGTCGCCGCGACCCACCAGAGCGTGACACGGATCCACGACGCGCTGTGTGGCTGGCTCGCCGACGAACGGTACGCGGCAGCCAAGTTGGCCATCGTCACGCGGGGCGCGGTGAGCGTACGGGCAGGCGGTGGGCCTGCCGCAGGTGGGCCGGACGGTCCTGACGTCGACCTCGCCGCCGCCGCGGTGTGGGGTCTGGTCCGCGCGGCGCAGGCGGAGAACCCCGACCGGTTCCTCCTGGTCGACCAGGACGGGCGGGCCGAGTCCGCACAGGTCCTCGCCGCCGCCCTGGCCAGCGGGGAGACCGAATTGGCGATCCGGGGCGGGGAGCTGCTGGTGCCCCGGCTGACGGTGGCGCCGGTGCCACCGTCGCCCGCGCGGCGCTCCCTGCCGCCGGACGGGACGGTGCTGATCACCGGCGGCACCGGTGGTCTCGGCGCGGCCGTGGCCCGCCATCTCGTCGTCGCGTACGGCGTGCGGCGTCTGCTGCTGGTCAGCCGCCGGGGGGGTCGGGCGCCGGGCGTCGCCGCGCTGGTGGCCGAACTGACCGGCATGGGGGCCGAGGTCGCGGTCGTGGCCTGCGACGTCGCCGACCGCGACGCGGTCGGTGAGCTACTGGCCGGAGTACCGGCCGCGCACCCGCTGACGGCGGTCGTGCACGCGGCCGGCGTGCTCGACGACGGGGTGCTGACGGCGCTGACCCCGCAGCGAATCTCCGCCGTCCTGCGGGCCAAGGTGGACGCCGCCTGGCATCTGCACGAGCTCACCGCCGACTCCGAACTGTCTGCGTTCGTGCTCTTCTCGTCGGTCGCCAGTGTCGGCGGCGCGGCCGGGCAGGCCAACTACGCGGCGGCCAACGCGTTTCTCGACGGTCTCGCCCAGCATCGGCACGCACGCGGGCTGACGGCACACTCGCTGTTGTGGGGCCGGTGGGCGACCGGGGACGACATGGCCACTCGGTTGTCCACGGTAGATGGTGGTCGGCTGTCCCGGTCCGGACTGCTGCCACTATCGGCCGAGGAAGGACTCGCGCTGCTGGACACCGCGCTCGCCAGTGACGCCGACGTGCTCGTGCCGGCCAAGTTCGACGTCGCGGCGCTGCGTGCCGAGGGCTGGGCGACGGCGCCGGTGTTCCTCGACCTGACCGGCCCGGTCGCGCCGGTGCCGGCCGGACCGCCCGCCGTCTCGACGACGTCACCTGGGGGCACCTCACCCGCGGGCGCGGGTACCCCGGCCGGTGCGGGTACCGCACCGGTGGCGACCGACGGCGCCGATCGGCTCGCGGACCTGCCGGCGACCGAGCGCCGTGCCGCGCTGCTCGAGCTGGTGCGGGCACACGCGTCGGCGGTGCTCGGCCATAACCGAGCCGACGCGGTCTCAACCGAGCAGGGGTTCCTCGACATCGGATTCGATTCGTTGACCGCGTTGGAGCTGCGCAACCGACTGACCGGTGCGACCGGGCGGAAGCTGCCGGCCACGCTGATCTTCGACTATCCGAGTGTCGCCGCGGTCGCGGACCATCTGACCGCCGAGTTCGGCGCCGACGAGTCCCGCCGGATCGGCGAGCACCTGGCGACCCTCGAAGCGTCCCTCGAAGCGGCGCTCGCCCGGGTCGGTCCCGGCGACGAGCAGCGCCTGGCGTTGGCGGCACGCCTGCAGGCGCTGGCGGGACGGCTGGCTCCACCTCCCGACGGGACGGGGTCGTCCGTCGGCGAGTTGGGTTCGTCGAGTGCCGAGGAGCTGTTCGAGCTGTTGGACGGGGAACTCGGCCGGTCCCGCTGAAATCTCCGTCGGTGGGTCGCTGGCCGGTGACGCGCCCGACGAGTGAGATCCTTGGCTGGCTCGACCAGCCGCAGCCGGTGCCCGGTCGCAGCGGGTCGCGGGTTCCACCGGGACCGGGTCGAGCCGGCGGTCTCCCTCGCCGGCGAGGGAGTGCCACACTGTCATAGTCGGTGAGCGTCGGGCGCGACCTCCGGTGGCGGCGGTTGGTCCGGACGAGTTCGGTGATCGACGGCCGGTCGCGGCCGAGGTGGTTCGGTAGGAGGAGTTGGCATGGGTGCCGGTCGGGTGGTGCGGTTCGACGAGGGCCGTGGGTACGGTTTCATCGCCCCGGACGACGGTGGCGACGACGTTTTCGTGCACGCCGGTGAGCTCACGCAACGGGGCATCCGGGTGGCGACCGGCACCCGGGTGTCGTTTAAGGTGATCGACGGCGGTCGCGGTCCCAAGGCGTACGACGTCGAGATCATCGACGATGCCACCGCTCCTGCCAGCGTCGCGGTCAGCCGGGCGGCGGGCACCTCCGGCGAGGGCGGCGACGACGAGCTCTGCGAGATCTTCTCCGAGCCGGAGTACCTGCAGCGGATCACCGAGCTGCTGCTCTCCGACGCGCCGTACCTCACCGGTGCGCAGATCGTCGAGTTGCGTGGGCACCTGTTGCGGTTCTCCCGCAAGTGCGGCTGGGTCGACTGACTCTCTCCGCGCGCCGTCCGCTGGCGACCGTCTGACGGGCGTTCCGTCGCCGGCTGCTCGCCGGCGCTCTCCGGCCTGCCGGGGCCGTTCACCTTCACATCCAGGGTTGACTATGGCCTCTGACGGCCATAGGTTCCAATCAACTTACGGAAGTATTCCGGAAACCGCCGTCCTGGTTTCGGGCACCTTTCGGCCTTGCCCTCCGGGTGCTTCCGCCGTGCAGTCTCCGGAAGGATGCCATGAAGGCGACCCGTATACTCGCCGCTGGCGTACTCTCCGTGGCCATGATGGCCACGATCGGTGCCAGCGCTTCCGCGACCTCCCACTCCGGCCGCCCACCCGCCGGCGGCCCACCCGTTACCGACCAGTCCCTGCGCGGCCTGGCCAAGTGGAACAAGCTGCAGATCGGCACCGCGGTCAACATGACCGCGTTGGCCGAGGACGAGACCTACCGCGACCGGATCGCCACCGAGTTCTCCAGCGTCACCGCCGAGAACGTCATGAAGTGGGAGACGCTGGAGCCGGTGCGGGGCGAGCGCGACTACGGGCCCGCCGACGAACTGGTCGACTTCGCCCGCCGCAACAAGCAGGTCGTCCGTGGGCACGTCCTGGTCTGGCACAACCAGAACCCGGCCTGGCTGACCGAGGGCGTCGAGTCCGGTGAGATCGACTCCGCCGAGCTGCGGCAGATCCTGCGCGAGCACGTCACCGAGACGGTCCGCCACTTCAAGGGCCGGATCCACCAGTGGGACGTGGCCAACGAGATCTTCGACGACAACGCCGAGCTGCGGGACTCGATCTGGCTGCGCGAGCTCGGTCCGTCCTACATCGCCGACGCGTTCCGCTGGGCGCACCGGGCCGACCCCACCGCGAAGCTGTTCCTCAACGACTACAACGTGGAGGGCATCAGCGCGAAGAGCACCGCCTACTACGACCTGGTGCGGGAGCTGCGCCGGCAACGGGTTCCGGTGCACGGCATGGGGATCCAGGGCCATCTCGGGATCCAGTACGGCTTCTGGTCGGCAACCGCGGTTGCCGAGAACCTGCGCCGGTTCGAGGCGCTCGGGTTGGAGACCGCGGTGACCGAGGCGGACGTCCGGATGCCGATGCCGACCGACGTGATCAAGCTGCAGTCGCAGGCACAGGGCTACAACACCCTGCTGCAGGGTTGTCTGCTGGCGGACCGGTGCAACTCGTTCACCTTCTGGGGCTTCACCGACAAGTACTCCTGGGTGCCGGACTGGTTCGACGGCGAAGGTGCGGCGAACATCCTGGACGAGGAGTACCAGCCGAAGCCGGCATACGACGCGGTCCGGGCGACCCTCGGCCTCGCCGTGCCACCGCGCCGGTGACCGCCACGGGAGCGTCCACTGGACAGCACCCTGGTAACCATCGGCATTGATTGACCGCTGTACCGTCCGGCCGTAGCCTGACCGACAGAACAGCCGAAAATACCGGACAGATCCCGGAAGTTTCACTGCTGTTCTAGCTGGTCCAATGCTCCCCAGTGCCGGACCAACGACCACCGGCCGTGGCTGCCCTGGCGAACTCCGACCCCAGCCAGTTCAGCCACGGCCGGTTTGGCGGTCACGCCGAGCACGGCCGGCGACAAGGAGCAGGGGCGAGAAGCAGGTTTGCCCCGCGTAGGTCGGGTAGACAGCCCGGATGACCGGGCCCGAGCCTCCGGCATACAGCTCCGCGGCACGCCCGAGCGCCGTGCGACCGGTGCTGCCCGTGCTGATGTACCACTCGATCTCTCCTGCGGCCCGAGGGCCATTGCGGTCACTCGCCGTCGGACCGACCCGGTTCGCCGAGCAACTCGCCGCGCTCGCCGACGCCGGCTACCGGATGGTCGGCCTCAGCGAGGCGCTCGACCTGCTCGACGACGCGGCGATCGACCGCAACCGGCCGGCTCCGTCGATGGTCGCGCTGACCTTCGACGACGGGTACGCCGACTTCCTCACCCAAGCGCTGCCGCTGCTCGAAGCCGCGGACGCCCGGGCCACCCTCTACCCGTCGGTCGGGCACCTCGGGCAGTACGCCGACTGGCTGGGCCAGTGGGCCGACGAGTTCGGCCCGCTGCTGGACTGGACCCAGTTGGACGAGGTGGCCGGGTCGGGCCGGGTCGAGATCGGCTCACACGGTCTGCTGCACCATCCGCTCGATGTCCTGCCGCCACAGCGGGCGGCGGAAGAAATCGTCGTCGCCCGGGACCGTCTCGAACAGCGGTTCGGCACCCCGGTCCGGTCGTTCTGCTATCCACACGGCTACCACGACTGGCGGGTCCGGGCGGCGGTCCGCCGGGCCGGGCACGACAACGCGTGCGAGGTGGGCCGACGGCGGTACCGGCCGGGCGACCGGCGGCTCGCCGTACCCCGGCTGTTGCCGACCGGTGACCACGACGGCGCCGCGCTGCTCGACCTGGTCCGCACCGGCGGACCCCGGATGGTGCCGCAGGCGAAACGACTGGCCCAGCCCGCCTGGCGGCTGACCCGGCGGGTGGCCCGGCGGGCCGGCCGCCAACTGACGTGACGGCCCGCCGTTGGTGGCGGCGCGGCGGCCCCCTCGCGGTCGCGGCCGCCCTTGCCACGCTGGTACTGGCCTTCGGCGTAGTGGTCCCGCTGCTGCAGCACCGCGCCGACCAGCCGGACCAGCCCGACCAGACCAGCCAGCCCGGTCAGCCCGACGGGACCGGCCAGCCGGACGCCGGCGGTGGACCGCCGCCGTCCGGGCCGCCACCCACCACGGCCGGCGGTGACCGGACGATGAACCCGTCCGGGATCGCCCTGCCCACCGGTGATCTGCCCAACTGGCGGCAGATCTTCGTCGACGACTTCGACGGCACCGAGCTGAGCGACGACTGGTTCGCCTACTCCGGGCAGCCGGACGGTGATCCGGGCGGCTGGTTCGACCCCGGCCACGTGTCGGTCGGAGCCGGCATGCTCACCATCGGCGCCTGGCGGGAAGCCAGCCGGGACAACATCTACGTCACCGGCGGAGTGTCCAACCGGCGGGCGGTGACCCGCAGCTACGGCCGGTACGACATCCGGTTCCGGATGGACCAGGGCACCGGGATCGCATACGCGTTGCTGCTCTGGCCGGGCGACAACGTCTACCCGCCGGAGATCGACATCGCCGAGGACAACGGCAAGGGCCGGGACCGGATGTACGGGGTGCTGCATCCGGTGACCGGCGACCGGATCGGGCATGACGTCGGCGGTGACTTCACCCGCTGGCACACCGCCGGTCTGGAATGGACGCCGGACCGGCTGGTCTACACCCTGGACGGCGAGCCGTGGGCGACAATCACCGGCGACCAGGTGCCCGACGAGCCGATGGCGCTGGCTCTGCAGAGCCAGGCGTGGTACTGCGGACACACCTGGGAGGCCTGCCCGGACGAGACCACACCGGACGTGGTCAACCTGCAGATCGACTGGGTCGCCATCTACGCTCCGGCCTGACGCCCGGCGGGGCGTCCGCCGTCGGCACCGTCCCCGGCGTACCGGTAGACGGTGACGTCCTCGCTGCGCTGGAAGACCGACCAGCCGTCCCGGCCGTCGAGCAACTGTTCCAGGCGGTCCAACGACCCGGGCGCGAAGTAGCCGAAGTAGTCGGACTGCCGCCGCATTCCGTCGCTGACCACCAGGTACGCCGGGTCGCCGGTGAACGAGCCGAGGAACTGCTCGATCGTCGGCAGGTGCTCGCCGTCCAGTGCGGCGCCGCGCAGTTGCGCCCCGACCACCAGGTCCGGCTCGCCGGCCGGCACATCGGTGTTGAACTGTGGGTACGCCGCCGTCAGGCGGCTGGGAAAGTTGGACGTGGCGACCGCGATGGTGGCACCGGGCTCGGCGGCGGCGTACAGCTGGCGGGCGGCGGCCACCTCGTCGGCGGTCTGCCGGTCCACGGCCAACTGCCCGTGCCGGCCCTGCACCGTACCGAGGGCGAAGCCGCCGAGCGCCGCCGCGACCGCCACCGCTGCGACCGGCCCCAGCCACCGCCGACGCCGGCCAGCCCGACGCTGGTCGGCGCGGTCGAGCTGACGGTCGGCCCGGTCGACCACCGCGCGGGCGATCAGGAACGCGCACCACGGCGCGGAGAACAGGAACACCCGGTAGATCGCCTCGCCGCCGTAGCTCTGCGCCGCGATCAGGACGAACGGCGTGACGGCCAGCAGCGCCGGCACCAGCACGGCACGCAGCCGGCGCCGGTACGCCAGCACCGCCAGCACGGTCAGCGCCCAGACGGTCAGCGCGAGCGTACGGACCACGATCGCCGAGAACGCCTGCCCGGTCGAACCCCAGCTCTCGGCGTTGCCGGCGGCGTTGGAGAAGACGTCGAACCCGTCGAAGACGCCGAACGCCTCCGACACGAACCCGAATCGGGGCAGCAGGTAGCCGAGCACGACCGCGCCCATCGCCAGCGGCAGCCAGCGGGGCCGGACCAGCCGCAGCGCGGCAAGCACGGCCACCTGCGCCACCACCAGGTACGGCGACAGCTGGTGGGCGGCGGTGAGCACGCCCAGCAGCGCCAACGCCGCCACGGTCGCCCAGCCCCGGACCCGGCGGTCCGGTCCATCGCGGCGGTCCGATGCGCTGGCGTTGGCCGGCGAGCGCAGCCAGGTCAGCACGATCAGCAGCACCCCGAGGCCGAGCAGGAAACCGAACGCCTGCGGGGACAGGTAGTCCTCTTCCACCCAGTTGACCGCGAAGAACCCGAACACGGTCAGGTACGCCACCCGCCGGTCGTCGGCGAGGGTACGGGCGATGGCGTACAGCACCGGGGCGGCGGCCAGGTTGAAGAAGACCGGCGACCAGTCGGCCAGCGTCGCCGGGGCGATGCCACCGGCCGCGCCGAGCTGGGCGGCACCGGCGAACAACGCCGGCCACTGCTGGTAGATGTCGGTCGCCGCACCGACCGGGTTGCCGGCCGCGATGAGGTCGATCACCCCGAGGTGCTTGTACGTCCAGGCGTACTGCGGCTGGTCGAGCAGCAGCGGGGTGGTGCCGTGCAGCAGCACGACCAGCAGCACCAGGTAGCCGGCGGCGGCCAGCCCGCGCCTGGCGGCCCCGTCGGCAGCGGTAGGCCGGTCACCGGTGGGCCGCAGGCCGGCCAGCGCGGCGACGAAGCCGGCCACGGTGAGCGCCAGCCCGGCCAGGAAGACCGGACTGACGGTGCCGAGCAGCCCGAAACCGCCTACCTGGGCCACATCGGTGCGGGACACCGCGATCCACCACAGCGCCAACGCCGCACCGATCACCACGGCATGCGCCAGCAGCGGCCGCCGTGCGACAGCCGTACGCCCGGCGAGGCCCGCCCGCCGGGCGTACGGCCACCGTCGGACCGGCCCGGGGCGGGAACTGAGGCCATGGCCCGCCCGCGCGACCCGGAGCAGGCCGGCGGCGCTGGCGGCCGCCACCGCCACCGCCATCGCGCCGACGGCCAACCTGGGCTGCCACCAGCCGGCCCAGACCGATCCGGTGGCCACGGCCGCGTACCCGGCCAGGCTGGCGAGTACGGTCGTCGCCCACCGGGTCGCCGCCGGCCGGACGGTCAGGTGACTGAGCAGCGCGGCGCCGGGGCCCAGGGCGGCGAACGCGACCGCGGTCGGGGCCTGCCACGGGCCGCCGGCTGCCAGACCGAGCAGCGCCAGGACCGCGACGACCAGACCGGTGACCGCCTGACCGGTCCGGCCGTCCACGGCAGGTACGCCGTCGACAGCTGGCGCGGTGTGGACACCAGGCGCGGTGTCGACGGCCGGCCCGGCTGCCGGTGCCTGGGGGAGCGGGCGGACGGGGCGCAGGGCGAGCTCGGTCATCCGGCACCTCCGGTGTCGGCGGTAACGGTCTCGGACTCGGCGGTACGTCGGGCCCAGGCCGGGGCGTTCGTCACGTCGCCGGTGGCCCGGTAGCGGCGGATCAGCCCGGGAAGCAGCACGATCGCGACCGCAGCCTGTGCCATACACAGCGCGGCGGCCGGCGCGATGATTCCGACCCGGGGCAACCCGACCCAGCTGACCAGCAGAAACGCGGCGATGCCGGCCGACTGTACGGTCACCACCGGCCACATCCGCTTCTCCATCATCGCGAACGCGCAGTAGAGCAGGATCACCCCGGTGAACGGCAGCGACAGCCCGATCAGCCGTAGCGTGTCGGCGCCCTCGGCGGCGTACTGCCCGCCGAGCAGCCGCAGCAGCGGCCCGGCCGCCCCGGCGAGCACGGCGGCACCCGGCAGCACCACGGCGGCGACCAGCAGGACCGCCCGGTCGACATGTGCCCGGGCCGCCGCCGCGTCGCTGGACGCGGTGACCACGAACGAGGTGACGACGTTCCACAGCAGCGTGCTGCCGGCCACCCCGATCACCCACGGGATATAGAAGTAGGCGCTGGCGGTGGCGCCCAGCACACTGGCCACCAGCACCGGCGGCAGGTATGCGACCGCGTTGGTGAGCAGCCCGTTGACGTACTCGGCGGAGGCGAAGCCGAGCAGCTCCCGCCGGGCCGGGGCCGGCGCCGCCGGTGCGGTGCGGGCGTGCGCCGGGGCGAGCCGGGCCAGCACCCACCAGTTGACCCCGAGCATGGTCGCCAGCATCGGCACCGACCAGGCGACCAGCATGCCGTCGCCGGCGGCGGTGCCGGCCAGCAGCGGCAGCAGCGCCACCTTGGCGGTGGACGCGATCACGTTCTTCGCCGGTACGCTGCCGGCCCGCCGCAGCGCGGTCAGCACCCCGTCGGTGATGAAGAAGATCGCCGTGCCGATCACGGCGGCGACGAAGAGCAGCCGCTGCGTCGGTGCCGGGCCGATGATGCCGGTGCCCATGCCGAGGGCCAGGAACCCGCCGCTGAGCAGCAGTGACATCGCCGCCGACGCGGCGTATCCGGCGAGCACCAGCCGGCGGGTGTGCCGACCGGCGCCGGGCAGGAACCGGGCGTACAGGTTGATCAGGTTGAGTTGGGCGAGCCCGGCCAGCAGTGTCATCGCCGACACCGCCGCCGACGCCCGGCCGACCGCCTCCGGCGCGAACCAGCGGGCGGCCGCCACCCAGAACACGAACCCGAGCGCGGCGCTGGCCACAGTGGAGGTCATCAGCGCCGCCGCGCTGCGCAGCAGCGCCGGGCGGCGGACCACCACCACTGCCGGTGGCGGGACGGTCGTGCCGGCGGCCGTCACGGCCAGCCCCGCATCCGACGGCGCAGCCGTCGGTCGGCCATCCGGCTGCGCAGGTACGCGACCGGCCCGGCGAGCAGCCCGCGCCGGTTGGCGCCGACCAGCTCGCGGGGGAAGTCGTCGCGCAGCCCGGCCAACCGCTGCCCGTCACCGCCGCCGAACGTGTCGCGCAGCGCGGTCGGGGCGAGCCGCAGCAGCGGTCCGAGCAGCCGAGGTTCGCGCAGCAGCAGGCTGGTGTAGGCGGCGGTCAGCCCGGTGCCGTAGCCGACCAGCTGGTTGCGCAGCCCGGCCAGGTCGCGGCGGTGGTGGTGCCAGACCAGGGCGCTGGGCTGGTAGGCGACGGTGCCGTCGGCGATCAGCACCTGCATCAGGGCCAGAGTGTCCTCGGAGCCCATCGCGGGGGTGCCGGCGCCGAGCGCGGTGTCGAAGCCGCCGATGCGCTCCAGCACGCCGGGTCGGAAGGCCATGTTGCCGCCGGCGCCGAACGGCGGCAGCGGGTAGAGCGGGCTCTGCCGGTGCGCGGTGGCCGGGGAGAACACGTCCGGCGTGAAGCCACGGCCCTTGCTGTGCCCGCCGTACTGTTCGAACCACAGCTGGGCGTCAGTGGCGAGTTCGGCCGGCACGATGGCCCCGGTGACCGCGTCGGCCTGCGGGTGGTCGGCCAGGGCGCGGGCGATCTCGGTGAGCCAGTGCGGGTCGGCCACCTCGTCGTCGTCGATCCAGGCGACGATCTCGCCGACGGTGGCGCGCAGCGCCCGGTTGCGGGCGTGCGACAGCCCGGGCCGGGGTTCACGGATGTAGTCGACCGGCACAGCGTGGCCGTTGGCTGCCCCGCCGTCGGCGGCAGCGCGGGCGACCACCCGGACGGTGGCGTCGCTGACCGGCGCGTTGTCCACCACCAGCACCCGGAACCGGGGGTACTGCTGGGCCAGCACGCTGTCCAGCGTGCGGGCCAGCCCGACGGGCCGTTCCCGGGTGCAGACGACCACGGTGATGTGCGGCGCGTCGTCGAGTACCTCGGCCCGCCGGGTCAGGTAGCCGGGTTCGGGCCGTTCGGCCGGGGGGATCTCCCGGTCGACGGCGGCGGCGAGGTCCGCGCCGGTCAGCCCGTGCGGCGGTACGTCGAGCAGCAGCGCGCCGATCGGCTGAGTGAACTGGCGGACCAGCAGCCAGGCGCGTTCCACCCGGCGGCCGGCCGGGTCGGTCCCGGGGACGTCCGGGAACCGGTCGGTGACTTCCAGGTCGATGACGGTGGCCGGGATCCGGTCCGCGGTGGCGGCCGGGAAGTGCACGGAGGTACGCGGGTTCATCGTGCGGCTCCGATCGGTGGGGGTGGGGACGGAGTCTGGGTGGCGCGGCCGGCGAGTTCGGTCAGCGCGCCGGTGGCTGCGGCGGCGGTGCCGGCGAGGATGGCGCCGGCCCGGGCGACGTGCCGGTGGCCGCGCCCCCGCAGGGTCGCGCCGATCTCCCGACGTAGCGCGGCGGGCAGGGTACGGCGCAGGTAGTCCTGCTCGGCGCCCAGGCTGGGCGCGCCGTCGAGTAGCCCGGCCATCATGACCTTGCCGCGGCCTTCGGCGAAGCAGCGGCGCAGGAAGTAGCGGAAGGTGCTGTGCGTGGCGGGTACGCCGTGCGAGATGACCGCCTGTGGCACGTACCACCATTGCCCGCCGGTGACCGCGGCCATCCGCAGGCAGAGCTCGGTGTCCTCGGGCCGTGCCCGGTTGCCGACCTTGCCGAAGCCGGTGCGGAAACCGCCGGCGGTGAGAAACGCGTCGCGGCGTACCGCCATGCTTGCCGACCAGACGTTGCGCACCGGTCCGGGTCGGACCGGCTGGCCGGCGTACGAGCCGCCGACCGCCCACCGGAACTCGGCGGGGAACCAGCCGGGCTGGTGCCGTTCCCAGGCGGGTTCGATGGCGCCGCCGGCCCCGACCACCGTCGGGTCGGTGAACGCGGCGACCAGTCCGGCCAGCCAGCCGGGGTGGGCGACGACGTCGTCGTCGAGGAACACCACGAGGTCGCTGCCGGCGTGCCGGGCGCCGGTGTTGCGGTTGCCGGAGACGCCCCGCTGGTACGCGTTGCCGAGCACGGTGACCGTGGGCAGCTCCCGCCGGATCCGGTCGGCGAGCGCGGGGTGATGGTCGACCACCACGATGATCTCGGCCGGCTCGAGGTCCTGCCGGCGGACGGACTCGACGGCGCTACGCAGCCCGGCGAGCCGGTCCGGGTGGTGGGTCGGGACCACCACGCTGACGGTCGGTCGACGCATCGCTCAGCCCTCCTCGACGGTCACCGGTACGGTGGCGGTCCGCTGCCGGCGGTGCTGCCGGCGGGTCCGGCGCAGTCGGCGTTCGCGGCCGAACTCACTGAGGATGGTGCGCAGCACCCGGGTGCCGTCGCGCACCGTGTCGAGGTTGCTCTCGCCGTGAATCCGTAGGTGCTCGATGCTGGGCACCTCGGTGATCCGCAGCCCGTGGGCGGCGACCCGGACGTTGATCAACGTTTCGATCTCGAAACCGTCGCCCCACAGCTTGCTGCCGTCGGCGGGCCGGGGGGTGGTCGGGTCGGGCAGGTCCAGCGCTGGGACCACCCGTCGCCAGAAGGCGTTGTAGCCGTAGCACAGGTCGGTGAACCGGGTGCCGAACAGCAGGTTGACCATGCCGTTGAGGCCTTCGTTGCCGAGCCGGCGCAGCGGGGTGATGTCGTGGCTGCCGCCACCGGCGCGGAAGCGGGAACCCTTGGCGAAGTCGGCTCCGGCGAGCAGCGCGGCGACGAAGCGCGGGATCTCGGCCGGGTCGGTCGACCCGTCGGCATCGATCATCACCACGATGTCGCTGGTTGCGGCGGCGAAGCCGCAGGCGAGGGCGTTGCCCTTGCCGGTGCGGGTCTGCTGGACGATCCGCACCGCAGGCCAGAGTTCCCGGGCGACCTGCACCGTACGGTCGACCGAGCCGCCGTCGACGACGACGACCTCGTCGACGTCGCGGGGGAGCCGGGCGAAGACGTGCGGCAGGTTCCGTTCCTCGTTGATGGTGGGGATGACGACGGTCACCGACGGCAGGTGCGGGCCGTGCCCGGTCGGCGGTGGGGTCGGGTGCGGCGCTGGCAGCGTCGGGTGCAGGCGGGGGTTGGCGTAGACGGACATGCCGGTGTCCTCCGGGGGTGGGGGGAGGGTGCTGGACACCAGGCGACGCGGGGCCGTTCGCGAGCCGCCCGGACTGACTAGCGGTCCATCACCGGGGGTCAACAACCTGATATGCCGGTTATTTCGGGCGTCGCGCAGGTCGGTGGGCTGGGTCACATCCGACGTGGCGTGGTTGGTTCGACAAGGGCCGGCATCAGGGTGGCGCCGGGCGTGTGCGCTGAGCCGTGCCGGGTGGGTTCGTCACCGGCAGATTTCCGGGCGGTTGCGGTGGGAGCGTTCCCATGACATGATGATGATCGATTGGCGCTGCGGAGCCAGCCAAGCACACCTGTTTCGCCGAGGGCAACCGGATCTTCCGGCCGGCGATTCGACCGCCGAGTCGTCCATCCGACGACAGGTGGCGCACCGACCTCACCAGGGTCCCGGCCGACGTGCCGGTGACCAGTTATGTCGCGAGGAGACAACTCCGCATGAACCTGAACCCACTACGCGGCGCTGGGCGCTCGCGGATGCGTCGCGGGCTGTCCGCGGCCGCCGCGGTCGTACTCGGCTCCGGTGTGCTCGTGGTCGCGGCCACCCAGGCCAGCGCCGCGGCCGGGTGTCGTGTCAACTACTCGGTCAACCAGTGGAACACCGGATTCACCGCCAACCTGACCGTCACCAACCTCGGTGACCCGCTAAGCAGCTGGGCCCTGGAGTGGGACTACTCCGGCAACCAGCAGATCACCCAGGCGTGGAACAGTGAATTCACCCAGAGCGGCAACCGGGTGACTCTGCGCAATGCGCCGTGGAACGGTTCGCTGGGCACCAACGCCAGCGTCAACCCCGGCTTCAACGCGAGCTACTCCGGCACCAACACCGCGCCCACGGTGTTCCGGCTCAACGGCGTCGCCTGCACCGGTCAGGTTGTCGGCACCACGCCGCCGGCCACCACCGCGCCGCCGACGACTGCGCCGCCCACGACGGCCCCGCCGACGACCGCGCCCCCGCCCACCTCCCCGCCGCCGGGTGGGCCGCGGGTGGACAACCCGTACGTGGGTGCCGATGTCTACGTGAACCCGATCTGGAGTGCGAACGCGGCGGCTGAGCCGGGTGGTAGCCGGATCGCGGACGAGCCGACGGGTGTGTGGCTGGACCGCACGAGTGCGATCTACGGCAACAACAGCCCGACGACGGGTGACATGGGTCTGGCGGACCATCTGGACGAGGCGGTGCGGCAGGACGCGGCGAACGGTAGTCGTCCGTTGGTGTTCCAGGTGGTGATCTACAACCTGCCGGGTCGGGACTGTGCGGCGTTGGCGTCGAACGGTGAGTTGGGTCCGACGGAGATCGGCGCGTACCGGACGGAGTACATCGATCCGATCGCGGAGATCGTGGGTCGGGCGGAGTACCGGAATCTGCGGATCGTGGCGGTGATCGAGATCGACTCGCTGCCGAACCTGGTGACGAATGTGGGTTCCCGGGCGACGGCGACGCCTGAGTGTGACGTGATGCTGGCGAACGGCAACTACGTGACGGGTGTGGGTTACGCGATCTCGCAGCTGGGTGACGTGCCGAACGTGTACAACTACATCGACGCCGGGCATCACGGCTGGATCGGCTGGGAGGACAACTTCGGTCCGACGGCGCAGATCATCGCGCAGGCGGCGAACGCGTCGGGTGCGTCGCCGTCGGATGTGCACGGGTTCATCACGAACACGGCGAACTACTCGGCGTTGCGGGAGCCGTACATCACGGTGGACAGCAACACCCGCCAGTCGTCGTGGATCGACTGGAACAACTACAACGACGAGTTGACGTTCGCGCAGGCGTTCCGGCAGCGGTTGGTGCAGGCCGGGTTCCCGTCGAGCATCGGTATGCTGATCGACACGTCGCGTAACGGTTGGGGTGGTCCGGACCGTCCGACCGGTCCGAGCAACGCCACGGATGTGGACACCCGTGTCGACGAGTCGCGGATCGACCGGCGGTTCCAGAAGGGCAACTGGTGCAACCAGTCGGGTGCGGGTCTGGGTGAGCGTCCGACCGCGGCGCCCGCTTCGGGTATCGACGCGTACGTGTGGATCAAGCCGCCGGGTGAGTCGGACGGTTCGAGCTCGGAGATCCCGAACGACGAGGGTAAGGGTTTCGACCGGATGTGTGACCCGACGTACACGGGTAACCCGCGGAACAACAACAACATGAGTGGTGCCCTGCCGAACGCCCCGGTTTCCGGGCACTGGTTCTCGGCTCAGTTCCAGGAGCTGATGGCGAACGCGTACCCGCCACTGTGACAAGGCTGGACGCTCGACACTGAGCGGGGCCCGGTGCCGGACACGGCACCGGGCCCCGCCCCATTTCGGCCGTTGCCCCTGACGGGTCAGCGCTCAGGTCAGGGCACGGCAGGTCAGGGCACGGTGCGTTCGATCGCCGCGGCACCGTCGTGTTCCAGCTCCTGACGCGCCCGCTCCACCTGCTCCGGGCTCCCGTCACCACCCTTGGCCACCGCGAGGTCCTTGGCGTCCCACGGCTGCTCAGCACCGGTTCGCACCCTTGCCGGACCGGACTGGCCGTCCGGTGGCTGGAAGTCCGGACTGTCCTGCTCGGTGTCCGGGTCGGTGACCAGCAGCGGCACCGTGGTGTCGTCCTCGACCGCGGCGGCCACTGCCGGTTCTTCCTCCAGCGGCACCCGGCCGATCGCATTGTCCCGGTCCGTCATGGCTGCCCCCTCCCGTCGGAGCCTTCGAGGCGCCGGGTACCCGGGGCAGGGGCGAATATGCGCGGGCGCCGCCCGGCGGAAACGCGCGACCTCCGGCGCAGCTGGCGCCGGAGGCCGCAGAGATCGGGAGGCTCAGGTCTGGCGACGGCTCAGTTCGACCGACGGCTCAGATCGACAGCACCCGGTCCAGCAGATCCCGGTAGCGGCGGACCGCCATCCGCAGTTGCTCGGTGTCCTCCGGACCGGCGTCGGTCCACCCGCCGAGTTCGTCGCGCTGCGCGGTCAGCGCCGCGGTGACTGCCTCGACGGCCTCGGTCACCAGGTTCTGTGCCTCGCCCGCCGCGGCGTGCGGGTCGTCGACGAAGCGCAGCTGCACGTCGCGCCACCGGTCCCGGAACGCGTCTGCCTGCTCCGTCCCGAAGATCCCCTTTGGGGAAGAACCCGGGTCGGGCGTCCGGTCGGCGGTGGCGGTCGGCTCCGGCTGCCCGGTCTGCTCCGGTTCGCCGCCGTCGCCTACCTGTACGGTGTCGTCGTCGCTGGGGTCGCGCGGCTCGTGTAGCCGCTCCGGGCCGGCCATCGCCGAGGCCGCGACCGCGCCGCCGACAGTGGCGGCGCCGAACGCGGTCGGCTGTTCGACCGGCTCGTGGTGGACCGGCTCGTTCCGCTCGGGCGTCTCCACGCCGGAGATGACCTCGGTACGGTCCGGGTCCACGTACCCGTCGCGGCCGTGACCGGCGTCCGGCCGGCCCGGTCCGCCGTGCGAGGTGATGACCTCGGTACGTTCGTCGTGCCACTGATCGGTGCGGGTCATGATGTCTCTCCTCAGCGGGTCGAAGCTTCCGTCGGGGTCGAGGCTTGCTCGGTCGGGGTCGAGGCTTGCTCGGTCGGGGCCGCGGTGGGCACGGGATCCTCGCCGAGTAGCTCTGCGAAGAGCGCCCGGTAGTGCACCACCGCCTGACGCAACTGCTCGGTGCTCGCCTCCCCGCGCTCGTTGGCCAGATGGATCTCGTGCGCCTCGCGGTACCTGCCGAGCGTACGGGCGTGCTCCACGGAGAGCTGAGCCACCTGCTCGTCGTAGTCCCCGGTCGGGTAGCCGAGTTCGGCGATCAGCCGGGTGAGCAGTTCGTCGGCGTCGCCGACTGCGGCGCCGGGCGCGTCGACGAACCGGGTCTGCACGTCGGCCCAGGCGGCGGCGTAGCGGGCACGGGACGTTCCGGACAGCGGAGTCAGGGTCAACTCGGCGTGCCGGCGTTCCCGCTGCCGGAGCTCGCGCTCGGCGGCGCTGCGGCTGTCCTGCTCGGCGACGACCCGGTCGTACTCCGGACCGAAGGTGCCACGCAGGTCGTGGCGCCGCCGCCACCGGGTCCAGAGCAGGGCGAGCGCCGCGAGCACGACGAGAAGTACGGCGGCGATGAGGACGATCTCGATGGGCGACATGGTTGTTCCTCCTTCTCACCCTGGTATTCCCGCTCGACCCGGATCCTCAATCCAGGTTTGTCACATCTCCTTGACGATCTCGTCGGCATCTGATCCGGATCGCTCGCCGGGATGGTCCGCTGCAGGTCGCGACGAGGACCGTGGATGCTGCCGCTTTCGGTACGCTCCGTGCCCACAATCGACCGCTGAGTGCCTCTGGTAGTGCCTGAGCCGTTAATTACGTATCCTTCCGGAGGCGCCGGACGCGACTGACCATCCACTCACCCGGACCGGTCGGTTCGCATCCGCCGCGCCAGCTCAGCCACCACCGCGCCGGCGAGGTCTGATGAATACCCGCAACTGGTCGATCCGCTCGAAGATCGTTGCGCTGGTCGCTGTCCCGATCGCCGCGCTGCTGGCGCTGTGGATCTTCGCGACGTCGTTGACCGTCGGCCCGGCACTGAGCCTGCTGGGTGCCCAGGCACTGCTCGACGACGTCGGCCGCCCCGGCGAGGCGGTGGTGGCCGAGCTGCAGCGGGAACGCCGACTCTCCGTGGTGTACCTGTCCCGCGCCGAGGGGCAGAACGCGCTGCGCGCCGGTGACCTGCGGCAGTTGCGCGACCAGTGGAAGGCCACCGACGCGGCGGTCGACGAGTTCCAAAGCTCTGCTCGCGGCGACGAACCGCCGGCGGATCCGTCTGTGCTGGACGAGCGGATCGCGGCGACCCTGTCCGAGTTGGAGCTGCTGCCGTCCGGCCGGGGGTTCATCGAGCGTCGGGAGATGGACGCAGCCGGCGCGCTGGGCCTGTACAGCGGCATCGTCGACACCGCGTTTCAGATGTTCGGGGCGTTGGCCGGGCTGCCGGACAACGAGATCAACCGCCAGGCGCGGGCGTTGACCGACATCGGGCTGGGCCGCGACCTGCTCGGCCGGACCGACGCTCTGCTCGCCGGGGCCTTCGCCGCCGGTGAGCTGACCTCCGCCGGCCACCTGCAGTTGGTGCAGATCGTCGCCAACCAGCGGTTGCTGTTCGACCGGGCGGTGGCCGAGCTGCCCGACCCGGACAGCCGGGCCTACCACCAGCTCGCCGCCGGCGACGACTACACCGGGCTACGGCAGATGCAGGACACGCTGATCGCCGGTGGGCCCACTGAGGACGGGCTGCCGGTATCCGAGTCCAGATGGCGGGGCAGCTACCAGTTGGTCCAGGAGCAGCTGCGCGACTTCGAGCTGCTCGCCGCCGACGCGCTGACCGAACGCAGCATGCCGACCGCGATCGCCATTCTGGCCCGACTCGCCGCAGCCGGACTGGTCGGCCTGGCCGCGGTGATCGTCTCCGTGGTCATCTCGCTGCGGGTCGGCCGGTCGCTGATCCACCGGCTGACCGGGCTGCGCGCCGCCGCCCTGGAGCTGGCCGGCGAGCGGCTGCCCGGGGTGGTCGCCCGGCTACGCCGCGGCGAGGACGTCGACGTCGTCACCGAAGCCCCGCCGCTGGAGTACGGCGCCGACGAGATCGGCCAGGTCGGGCACGCGTTCAGTGAGGTGCAGCGGACCGCCGTACGATCGGCCGTCGAGGAGGCGGCGCTGCGTCGTGGGCTGAACGAGACGTTTCTCAACATCGCCCGACGCAGCCAGACGCTGCTGCACCGGCAGCTGGCCGTACTGGACCGGATGGAACGGCGCAGCACCGACCCGACGGAGCTGGAGGATCTGTTCCGGGTCGACCACATGGCGACCCGGATGCGCCGGCACGCGGAGGACCTGGTGATCCTCGCGGGAGCGGCACCGGGCCGGGGATGGCGCAACCCGGTGCCGATGGTCGACGTGATCCGGGGCGCCGTCTCCGAGGTCGAGGACTACGCCCGGGTGCACGTCACGACCGTGGAGGCCGCGGCGGTCGCCGGCCGGGCCGTGGGCGACGTCATCCACCTGCTGGCCGAGCTGATCGAGAACGCCACCTCCTTCTCGCCGCCGCAGACCCGGGTCACCGTTATCGGGCAGAGCCTGCCCAACGGGTACGCGGTCGAGGTTGAGGATCGGGGTCTCGGCATGGAGCCGGACGCGATCGAAGACGCCAACCAGCGCCTCGCCGAGCCGCCGAACTTCGACCCGCACAACAGCGCCCGGCTCGGCCTGTTCGTTGTCGCCCAGTTGGCGGCCAAGCACGGCGTACGGGTCCGGCTCCGGCCGTCACCGTTCGGCGGGATCACCGCCGTCACGCTGATCCCGGCGGAGCTGGTGGTGCCCGAGTCCGAGGTGCTGGCGCTGCCGTCCGGTCGGCCACCTACCGCACTGACCACGGTCCGGCAGACTCCCGCGCCGGACGCGCTGGCCACCCCCCGCCCGAGCCCCGAGCCCGCAGCGGAGCCGACCGGGGTTCAGCTGCCGTCCCGCCGCCGTCCCACCACCCTGCCGACCCGGCGGTCCAACGGCGCCGGCGCGACCACCGAGGACGGCCTGCCGCGCCGGGTACGCCAGTCCAGCCTGGCGCCCCAACTGCGCCAGGCGCCCGATTCGTCCGGGGCCGACGGTCAGCCGCTGCGGGAAGCCCCGCAACGGTCCCCGCAGGAGGTGCGGTCCCTGATGTCCGCGTTGCAGGCGGGAACCGCCCGAGGCCGGCAGGCGGCCGGCCTGCCGGCGGCCTCGCAGCCGGATGGCGCCGGCGACACGACGCCGATCGTCGACGGCGGCCCGGTGCTGCCGGTCGGCGACGGCACCCCCGGTTCCGGCGACGAGCCGGCTTCCGTGGCATCGGAACCGTCCCCGACCGGGTCGACCGGCCCGGTCCGGGGCACCGCGACTCCGCCTCCGGGCGCGGTGCTGCCGCCCCCGGCGACGGAAGAGTCGGAGAGGGAGCTGTAGCTGTGCATACCATGCGGCATGCGATGAACCTCGACTGGCTGCTCGACGACCTCGTCGACCGGGTCCCGACCGCGCAGCAGGCCGTCGTGCTCTCCGCCGACGGCCTGCTGATGGGCGCGTCGCGAGGGCTGACCCGGGAGGGTGCCGAGCACATGGCGGCGATGGCCGCCGGCTTCCAGAGCCTCGCCAAGGGTGCCAGCCGGCACTTCGGGTCGGGCCCGGTACGGCAAACCGTGATCGAGATGGAGTCGGCGTACCTGTTCGTCACCGCAGCCGGGCACGGGGCCTGCCTGGCGGTGCTCAGCGCGGCCGACGCGGACATCGGCCTGATCGCGTACGAGATGGCGATGCTGGTCACCAGGGTCGGGCAGACTCTCAGCACGCCGAGCCGGACACCGGCGGCGCAATCCGATGCGGGGTGACCCGGCCGGACCCCACGACTGGCTGGACTCAGACGCCGGCCCGGTGGTCCGTCCGTACGCGGTGACCGGTGGCCGGGTGCAGCCGACCGGTGCCACCTTCGACCTGCTGGCCTTCGTGGTGGCGAAAGCCCCGGAGGGCGTCGGCGCCGAAGTTGCGCTGCAGCCGGAACATCGGCGCATCGTCGGGCTGGCCCAGCAGCCGGTCTCGGTCGCCGACCTGGCGGCCGACCTTGATCTCGCGCTCGGTGTGGTCCGGGTCCTGCTCGGGGACCTGCTCGCCGCCGGACTGATCGCCCTCTACGAACCCCCGGCTTCGGCCGCTCACCCCCACGACGACATACTCAAGGCGGTGGTCAATGGACTCCGTGCGCTCTAACCGGCATCAGCCCTCTCGGCGGGTCCCACTCGCGCTGAAGATACTCATCGCGGGCGGTTTCGGCGTCGGGAAGACCACCCTGGTCGGCGCAGTCAGTGAGATCCGGCCGCTGCAGACCGAGGAGGTGCTGACCAGCGCCAGCCTGGGCACCGACGACACGTCCTGGGTGGAGGGCAAGAACACCACGACCGTCGCGATGGACTTCGGCCGGATCACCATCAACGATGATTTGCAGGTCTATCTGTTCGGTACGCCGGGGCAGGACCGGTTCTGGTTTCTCTGGGACGAGTTGGCGTTCGGCGCGCTCGGTGCGGTGGTGCTGGCCGACACCCGCCGGCTCGCCGACTGTTTCCCGTCGGTCGACTACTTCGAACAGCGGGGTACGCCGTTCGTGGTCGGGGTCAACTGCTTCGAAGGGGCGCAGCAGTTCAGTCAGGACTCGGTGCGCCGTGCGCTGGACCTCGACCCGGACGTGCCGATCGTGCTGTGCGACGCCCGCAACCGTGGCTCGGGCAAGACGGTGCTGATCGCGTTGGTCGAGCATGTGGCGTACCTGCGCGGTCAGCCGGTGCCGGCGGGCTGACCTGCCGCCGGTTGCCGGCCGGTGTCGACCAGCACGACGTCCAGCCGGCGCGGCCCGTGCACCCCTTCCACCCGGTTCAGCTCGATGTCGCTGGTGGCGGACGGCCCGGAGATCAGCGTGATCGGTCGGGTCGGGTCGGCCAGCCGGGCTAGCGCAGCCGGTACCTCGGCCACCACCTGGTCGGTCCGGACCACACAGACGTGGTGGTCGGGCACCAGGGTGAGCCGGCGCGGACCCTGCGCCGGCCCGGTGTCCAGCAGCACCGTCCCGGTCCGGCCGATCGCCACCGCGCAGCCGGTCAGCGCGGCCAGGCCGGGCTGGTCCAGGTCGGTGACGGACAGCGGTCGGGTCGGGCCGTCGCGTAGTACCTCTGCGGTGCAGCCGCCCAGCCAGCCGTCCGGCAGGTCCGGCGGCACCGCGACCCGGCGTACTCCGGTGAGTACCTCGGCGATCAGGTCGGCCAACCGGTCCGGGACGCACCGGTGCACCGTCGCCCGGTAGTCGAGCAGCCGGTCCACCAACAGAGCCACCGGGTCCGCGCCGGTCGGGTCCGCGCCGGCGGTCCGGTATCCGCGTGGCACCGGAACCGGTGCCGGCTGGTGGTCCCGCGCCGTCCGCAACCGGGCCAGGATCTCGGTACGGGCGTCAGCCACCGGGTGGCCTCCCGTCCTCGTGCGGTCCGGCGCTGTCGTCCTGCGGTCCGGTCCGGTCGTCGGAGCGGGTCAGCCACCAGTCACGGAAACTCTGCCGGGGTGGCACCGGTGCGTCCCGGCTCGCCGTCCAACCGGCCAGCGGCCACGGCAGTCGGCGGACCGTGCCGCGCCGCCCGGCGACCAGCCGTACCGGGGCGGCGGCCCGCCGGGCGGCGCGCAGCGCGGCGGCGTACCGTCGGCGGTCGCGCATCACCCAGGACATCGCGCCCATCGCGGCGCGCTCGGCGGACGGGCGCCAGCGGACCTCGTCGACCCCACGCTGGCGCAGGTGCACCAGCACCTGCGGGATGTCGATGCGTACCGGGCAGGCGTCGAAGCAGGCACCGCAGAGGGTCGAGGCGAACGGCAGGGTCCGGTTGGCGCCGGCCCGGGGGCCGGTCAGCTGTGGGGAGAGGATCGCCCCGATCGGCCCCGGGTATATCGAGCCGTACGCGTGGCCACCCACCCGCTCGTAGACCGGGCAGACGTTCAGGCAGGCGGAGCAGCGGATGCAGCGCAGCGCCTGGCGGCCGACCGGGTCGGCCAGGGTGTCGGCCCGACCGTTGTCGAGCAGCACGATGTGCAGCTGCTGCGGCCCGTCGCCGGGGGTCACCCCGGTCCACATCGAGGTGTACGGGTTCATCCGTTCGCCGGTCGACGAACGCGGCAGCAGCTGCAGGAAGATCTCCAGGTCCTGGAAGGTCGGGACGATCTTCTCCACCCCGACCACCGAGATCATCGTCTGCGGCAGAGTCAGGCACATCCGTCCGTTGCCCTCGGACTCGACCACCACGAGGGTGCCGGTGCGTGCCACGGCGAAGTTCGCCCCGGAGATCGCCACTCGCGCGGAGAGGAACCGTTCCCGCAGGTGGCGGCGGGCCGCCTCGGCCAGCGCCGGCGGGTCGTCGGTGAGGGTGGTCAGGTCGACACCGGGCATCCGGCGGGCGAAGATCTCCCGGATCTGCGTCCGGTTGTAGTGGATCGCCGGGACCAGGATGTGCGACGGCGTGTCGCCGGCCAGCTGGACGATGAGCTCGGCGAGGTCGGTCTCGATCGCTTCGATGCCGGCCGCCGCGAGGGTCTCGTTGAGCCCGATCTCCTGGGTGACCATTGATTTGATCTTGACGACCTGGTCGGCGCCGGTCCGCCGGACCAGGTCGGTCACCACCCGGCCCGCTTCGGCCCCGTCCCGCGCCCAGTGCACCTGGGCCCCGGCGGCGGTGGCCGCCGCCTCGAACTCCTCGAGCAGCTCGGGCAGGCGGGCCAGCACGTCGTCCTTGACCGCCGCCCCGGCGACCCGCAGCGCCTCCCAGTCCGGCAGCTCGGCGACCATCCGCTCCCGCTTGCCCCGGATGGTGCGGGTGGCCCGGTGCAGGTTGGCCCGCAGCTGGGCGTTGCCCAGCTCGCGGGCCGCCGCGGTGGGGAACGGCAGCCGGGCGGTCACGTTGCCGGTGCCGCTGTTGTCGCCGGTGCCGCTGTCGTCGCCGGTGCCGCTGTCGTCGCTGGTGCTGATCAATTCGGCTCCTCTGCCGTGCCGGCCAGGATCTGCGCGTAGTGCACCGCCCGTACCGGGTTGCCGGACCGGGTCAGCCCGCCGCCGATATGGGCCAGGCACGAGTTGTCGGCCGCCGCAAGGTAGCGGGCGCCGGTGCCGCGTACCGCCCGGCACTTGTCGGCCAGCATGGCGCTGGAGACGGCGGCGTTGCGCATCGCGAAGGTGCCGCCGAAACCGCAGCACTCCTCGGCGTCCGGCAGGTCGCGCAGGTCGATCCCGCGGACCGCGCGCAGCAGCCGCAGCGGCCGGTCGCCCAGCCGCAGCATCCGTAGCCCGTGGCAGGTCGGGTGGTAGGTGACCGGGTGCGGGAAGGTGGCTCCGACGTCGGTGACGCCGAGCACGTCGACCAGCATCTCGGACAGTTCGTACACCCGGGGGCGTAGCTCGTCGACCGCGGCGGCGAGCGCCGGGTCGTCGGCGGCCAGTCGCGGGTACGCGTCGCGGACCATCGCCACGCACGAACCGGACGGCGCGACCACCACCGAGTGGTCACGGAACGTCTCGACGAACCGGCGGACCAGGGGTATCGCCTCGGCCCGGTATCCGCTGTTGCCGTGCAGTTGCCCGCAGCAGCTCTGGTCGAGCGGAAAGTCGACAGTGTGCCCGAGCCGCTCCAGCAACTGCACGACCGCCCGTCCGGTGCCCGGATAGAGCACGTCGTTGACGCAGGTGACGAAGAGCGCGACACGCATCGGGTCAGCCCTGCCGGAAGAAGGGGAGGTGGCGTTGCCGGGCGGCGAGCAGATGCTCGCGTACCGCTGTCTCTGCCCGGTCCGGATCGCCGGACGCCACCGCGTCGACGATCCGGTGGTGTTCGGCCCCGCTGGTGCGGTAGTGGGTCGGCGGGAAGTGCAGCCGGAACAGGTGCAGGTGCGGCCGGAGGCGGACGACCGCGTCGTGCAGCATCCGGTTGCCGGACTGTTCGGCGAGCAGGTTGTGGAACCGGGCGTCCTGGGCGGTGAAGGCGGCGATGCTCGCGTAGCCCTGCGCGCCGGGTACCGGACCGGGCAGGTCGGCGGCCTCGCGGAGCAGACCGAGGACGGCCGGTTCGGCGGTCGCTGACCGGCCGGCGGCCCGTCGGGCGGCGGCGGTTTCCAGGACCAGCCGCATCTCGACGAGTTCGTCGAACTCCTCGCGGGTAAGCAGTGGCGTGGCGGTGTATCCGACCAGTGGGCGCTTGCGGACCAGCCCGTCGGCTTCCAGCCGGGCGAGCGCCTCGCGCACCGGGGTGGGCGAGACCTGCAGGTCGCGGGCCAGAGCGTCGATGTTGATCCGGGCGCCCGGGGCGACCACGTGGTCCATCACCTGGGCGCGGACGGTCTCGTACACGTCGTCGGTGAGGGTGAGACGACGCGCTGGCCGCACGGGACCCTCCTCGGTGCTCAACCCGCGGGCCGTCGACCCTGGTTGCCTGGCCCGGCAGCGGGTAGATCAAAGATCCTATAGGATCGTTCGGATTGAATCGAGCGTCCGACGTCGGCGGCCCGGGTTTCGGCCGAGCCGGGCCGACGCGGACGGCGGAAGGGAGTCCGGTGCGCGTAGCGGAGCCGAATCCGGCGGCAGACACGATCTACCTCGGCTGCTACACGGCCGAGGGCGGTGGCAACGGAGCCGGGGTGGTAGTTGCCCGACGGGATCCGGCGACCGGCCAGCTCAGCGGGCCCACTCTGGCCGCCGAGTGCGCATCGCCGTCGTTCCTCGCCCGGCACCCGCACCGTCCGGTGCTGTACGCGGTCAACGAGCTGGACGAGGGCACCGTCAGCGCCTGGTCGGTGCACGGCGACCGACTGCGTCCGCTGGGTAGTCGGTCCACCGGCGGGTCGAGCCCGTGTCACCTGGCGTTCGCCGCGACGGGTGGGCATCTGGTCAGCGCGAACTACGTCAGCGGCAGCGTCGCGGTGCATCCGGTCGACGACGACGGGGCGCTACTGCCGCGTACCGATCTGCAGACGCATTCGGGCGCCGGGCCCCGACCCGACCGGCAGGAGGGTCCGCACGCCCACATGGTCTCCCCGGACGCGGCCGGTGCCGGGCTCTACGTCGTCGACCTGGGTACTGACGCCGTGCACCGCTACCTGCTCGACCCGGCTACCGGCACGCTGACCGAGCCGGACCCGGCTGTCGCGGCGACGCCGGGCAGCGGGCCTCGGCATCTCGCCCGGCACCCTGACGGCCGGTGGGCGTACCTGGTGGGGGAGCTGGATGCCAGCGTGACGGCGTACGAGATCGACGGGGCCGGCGGGCTGACCGAGCGGGCCCGGGTGCCGGCGAGTAGGTCGTCCGGCGGTGCGGCCGGCGGTGCGCAGCCCGCCGAGATCGCGGTCGGGCGGGGCGGCCGGTTCCTCTACGTCGCCAACCGCGGCCCGGACACCGTCGCGGTCTTCTCGCTGGCCGTCCCCGACCAGCCGAGGTACCTCGCCGAGGTGCCCACCGGCGGCCACTGGCCGCGTCACTTCGCGATCGTCGGCGATCATCTGTACGTCGCCAACGAGAGGTCGGGCTCGGTGGGCGTGTTCGTGATCGACTCCTCCGACGGGATGCCGACCCCGGTCGGTGACCCGGTCCCGGTGCCGACACCGACCTGCGTACTGCCGGGTTTCTGAGGACTGTGCGGCTGATGTCCGTCCCATGCCGGCGCGGGCTGTTTGTCCAGGCAGACAGGGTCCTGCCGGTCTTCTCGAAACGTACGGAAGCGGCGCGGCTACCTGAAGTCACCAATTTCCATTCAAGTGTTTCTCCTCCGTAACTTTCGTCCGAACGTACCTGGCACAGCGGCCTGCGCATCCGGAGTATGGGACCGTGCCAGGCCGCCATCGAATGCGACGTCGAGTTCGCGGAGCCAGCGCCATCGCAGCGGCGATGGCGCTGGTCGTCGTCACCGCCGGGGTCTGGTTCGGCTCCCAACGTCTCACCGCCGAGTCCTGCTCCGGGGCGCTGCCGTTGGTCGTCTCCGCCGCGCCGGAGATCGCGCCCGCCGTGCAGGCGGCGGCGGACCAGTGGCGGGCCGAGGGCGGCGCGGTCGGGGACACCTGCGTCGCGGTCGAGGTCACCGCATCCGACCCGGTCGACGTGGCCGCTGTGGTGGCCGGGCAGCACGGTGTCGCGCTGGCCGGGGTCGGCCAGGCCAGCGGTACGGCGATTGCGCCGGACGTGTGGGTGCCCGATTCGTCCACCTGGCTGCTCCGGCTGAGTTCACTGGCCCCCGGGTTCACCCCGGCCAACAACGAGTCGGTGGCCCGCAGCCCGGTGGTGGTCGCGATGCCCGAGCCGGTGGCGACCAACCTGGGCTGGCCCGACCAGCAGCTGACCTGGACCGACCTGCTGCAGCAGATCACCACCGGCACCGAGCTGCGGACCGGCATCGTCGAACCGACCCGGGACGCCGCCGGCCTGTCCGGCCTGCTCGCCCTCGGTGAGGCGGCCGGCGAGGCGGGAGCGAACGCCCAGCAGGCGACCACGGCGGCGCTGCGCGCCCTGGCCACCGGCCGGTCCGCGCTGCGGGAGGACCTGATCGCCCGCTTCCCCCGCTCGGCCGACCCAGCGTCGGTCGCCTCCGCGCTCGGCGCCGCCGCCCTGTCCGAGGAGGACGTGATCGAGTACAACGCCGCGCAGCCGCCAATCGCGCTCGCAGCGCTGTACCTGGAACCGGCGCCGATGTCGCTCGACTACCCGTACGCGGTGCTGCCGGGTGCCGACCCGGCGACAGCCGCGGCGGCGGCCAACTTCTACTCGGTGCTGACCGGTGCCGGGTTCCGGAACCGGCTCGGTGATCAGGGGCTACGGGCGCCGGACGGCACCTGGGGTGCCGGCTTCAGCGCCCCTCAGGGAGCGCCCAGTCCGGCCGGCACCGCACCGGCTACCGTCACCCCGGACTCCGGCGGTACGGCGGCCGGCGGCCTGGACCCGGTGGTGATCGACCGGACCCTCGCGACCTGGACGTCGGTCACCCTGCCCGCTCAGATGCTCGCGGTGATCGACGTCTCCGGTTCGATGCTGGAGCCGGTGCCCACCGCGAACAACGTCACCCGCGCCGACCTCACCCGGGAGGCGGCCCGCCGAGGGCTCAGTCTGTTCGACGATTCGTGGGCCCTCGGACTGTGGATCTTCTCCACTCAGCTGGACGGCGAGCAGGACTGGCGGGAACTCGTACCGATCAGCCCGTTGAGTAGCCGTCGGGCGGAGCTGGAAGCGTCGCTGTCGGAGGTCGTGCCGAAGCGAAACGGAAATACCGGTTTGTACGACACGACGCTCGCCGCTTATCTGACGGTGCAGGACGAATGGGCAGCCGGGCGTGTCAACTCGGTGGTGATCTTCACTGATGGTAGGAACGAGGACGACAGCGGGTTGACCCAGGATGAGCTGTTGGCCGAGCTGGCCGAGGCGGCTGATCCACAGCGGCCCATCCAGGTGATCTACGTTGGCATCGGCGACGGGGTGAGTCAGGAGGAACTGGAGTCGATCACCAATACCACCGGCGGCGGGGTGTTCGTAACCGAGGATCCGGCCAACATCGGTGACATCTTGCTCAAGGCGATCGCTCTCCGCCCGACAACCGTGCGCTGAGTCGGTGATGTGGCGGTTCGAGGGGTTTTGTCGAGCCACCGAGTGACTGAGGGTTGTGAAATGGCTCCATATTGTACCTCTATTGTGGAAGCCCTCTGGCCGACTGACGGTAATCTGTCGCAAGCTTCGGCCGTGCCGGACGGTGGGCCAAGATATCGGGGTGCCGTGGCACCACCGGTACCAACGACGGGCCAGCGAGGTGCCCGGGGTCTGCGTCGACTCGAGCAAGCTGGGGAGGGCTAGTGACGTCGGCGACTTTGGTCAACGCTGCGGTGGTGCAACCGGACTCCACACCGGGAGCGCCCACCGCAGTGCTGCACGCGCGACAGCGTGCCTACATTCGGGCGATCGCCGCCCTTGACATCGGCGTGCTCTGCGCCGCCGTGCTGGCCGGCTACCTGGTGCGTTTCGGTGCCGAGGAAGCCACCGGAGCGGATCTACCCTACGTCCTGACGACCCCCTGCCTGATGATCGCGTGGCTGGCCTCGCTGAAGTTGCTGCGCTGCTACGACGACCGGGTGCTCGGCTACGGCGCCGACGAGTACCGGCGGGTGATCACTGCCAGCCTGCGGCTGGCCGGCACCGTGGCGATCATCGGCTACGTCGCCAACGTCGGGATCAGCCGAGGCTTCCTGGCGGTGGCCTTCGCGGTCGGCACCGTCGGTCTGGTCGCCGGCCGGTTCGGCGCCCGCAAGTACCTGCACCGCCAGCGGGCCACCGGGACGGGGTGGTTCCGCAAGGTGCTGGTGGTCGGGGACACCCCGCACGTGCTGGAGCTGGTGCACACGCTGCGGCGGGAGCCGTACGCGGGCTACCGGGTGGTCGGTGCCTGCATCCCGGACGCGCTGCTGGCCCCGGTGCCGCAGCGGCTCGGTGACGTGCCGGTCGCCGGTTCGTTCCGCAACATCCCGGACGCCGCTGCCGCCACCGGTGCCGACACCGTCGCGGTCACCGCGTCCGGGGAGCTGACCGCCACCCGGCTGCGCCGGCTCGGCTGGCAACTGGAGGGTACCGGCATCGACCTGGTGCTGGCCCCGGCGCTGACCGACGTGGCCGGTCCGCGGATCCACACCCGGCCGGTCGCCGGGCTGCCGCTGATCCACGTCGAGGCACCCGAGTTCCGAGGCACCCGCAAGCTGGTCAAGGGCTTCGTCGACCGGTCGGTGTCGCTGCTGGCGGTGACCCTGCTGCTGCCGGTCCTGACCCTGCTCGCCCTGGCGATCAAGATCGACAGCCGGGGCCCGGTCATCTTCAAGCAGGTCCGGGTCGGCCAGGGCGGGCGGGAGTTCCACGTCTACAAGTTCCGCACGATGGTGGTCGACGCCGACAAGCTGCTCGCCGAGCTGGCGGCCAAGAACGAGACCGACGGGCTGATGTTCAAGATGCGCGACGACCCGCGCATCACCCGGGTCGGCAGGTTCCTGCGCAAGTACTCGCTCGACGAGCTGCCACAGCTGGCAAACGTGCTGTTCGGCCACATGAGCCTGGTCGGTCCGCGACCGCCGCTGCCGTCGGAGGTGGCCCGCTATGACGGAGACGTCGCCCGCCGGCTGCTGGTCAAGCCTGGAATGACCGGCCTGTGGCAGGTCAGCGGCCGGTCCGACCTGTCCTGGGAGGACGGCATCCGGCTCGACCTCTACTACGTGGAGAACTGGTCGCTGGCCAGCGATCTGACCATCCTGTGGAAGACCTTCGGCGCGGTCGTCAACGGCCGCGGCGCGTACTGACCTGGGGCGCGGTACTCACTTCGGCTACGGGCGGGCTCTGCTGGCCGTTGGCGTCAGCCAGCGGCCAGCCAGGGGGCCGGGTGGTCGCGTACCGCCCGGACGACCGCGCCGGCCGCGCCGGTCGCCGCCGCCTCGGCGCCGAGCAGCGAGGCCCGGACGGTCACCGGTGACCAGCCGACGGTCAGCACCCGTCGACCTATCTCCGCCTCGACGGCCGGCGACAGCCATGGGGCCAGCGGTGCGTAGATGCCACCGAGCACGATGGTCTGCACATCCAGCAGGTTGACCACCCCGGCGAGCACCACACCGAGCGCGGCGGCCGCCGCCGTCAACGCGCGGCGCACCTGTGGCTCGGAGCCTGCCGCCCGCTCGGCGACCTGGCGCAGCGCCTCGGTGGCGGTCAGCCCCTGCCCGGCCAGGCCGGCCGAGCGCAGGATCGCCTCCTGACCGGCGTACTGCTCGAGACAGCCGCGTGCCCCGCATCGGCAGCTCGGTCCGTCCGGCCGGACCGCGAGGTGGCCGAGCTCGCCGCTCCACCCCCGGGTGCCCCGGAACAGGCGACCGTCCAGCACGATCCCGGCACCGATGCCGATCTCGCCGGAGACGTAGACGAAGTCGGCCGGCGCACCGTGGCGGGCGTGCAGCTCACCCAGGGCGGCGAGGTTGGCCTCGTTGTCCACGGTCAGCGGTACGCCGGCGAGCGGGCTGCCGTCGGTGGCCAGCACGGCCGCAACGTCCACGTCGTGCCAGCCCAGGTTCGGCGCGAGCCGGACCAGCCCGTCCCCGGTCACCAGCCCGGGTACGGCCAGCGCGGCGCCGGCCAGCGGAAGCTCGCGCGCCTGCGGCGCGGTGAGCACCTCGCCGGCCAGCGCGGCGAGCCGGGCCAGCACCAGCTCCGGCGGGTGCGGCCGTTGATCTGCCGGTAGCACCGCTCGATGGCGTACCGTTCCGGACAGATCCACCAGGCAGGCGGCCAGGTAGTCGACGTTGATCTCCAGGCCGAGACCGGCCGGGCCGTCGGCGGCGAGTGCCAGCCCGGTCGCCGGCCGGCCGGCACCGGTCCGGGGCACCGGCGCGACCTCGGTGAGCAGGTTGCCGCCGATCAGCTCGTCGACGAGCGCCGAGACGGTGGCCCGGGTCAGCCCGGTCGTCGCGGCGATCTCGGCGCGGGATGGTGGGCGCTGGGCGGCGGCGACCTGGCGGACCACCAGGCCGAGATGGTGCTCGCGCAGACCAGCCTGGCGGAGCGGGGATTCTGGCGTGCGCATGGCCTTGACAATGCCACACGCCGGGAAAATAATTCAATCACTAAACAAATCTGTCGTGTTACGCGGAGGTCACCATGACAGTCCAGCCCACGCCGGCCGACAAATTCTCCTTCGGGCTCTGGACCGTTGGATGGCAGGCCCGCGACCAGTTCGGCGACGCCAGCCGAGGCCCGCTCGACGCTGTCGAGGCGGTGCACCAGCTCGCCAACCTCGGCGCGTACGGCATCACCTTCCACGACGACGACCTGATCCCGTTCGGCGCCGACTCGGCCAGCCGCGACCAGCACATCGCCCGGTTCCGCAAGGCGCTCGACGAGACCGGCCTGGTTGTGCCGATGGTCACCACCAACCTCTTCGGCCACCCGATCTTCAAGGACGGCGGCTTCACCAGCAACGACCGCTCCATCCGGCGGTTCGCGCTGCGCAAGGTGCTGCGCAACATCGACCTCGCCGCCGAGCTCGGCGCGAAGACCTTCGTCATGTGGGGCGGCCGGGAAGGCTCCGAGTACGACCACGCCAAGGACATCCGGGCCGCGCTCGACCGCTACCGGGAGGCCGTCGACCTGCTCGGCCAGTATGTCCTCGACCGCGGCTACGACCTGCGCTTCGCCATCGAGCCCAAGCCCAACGAGCCGCGCGGCGACATCCTGCTGCCCACCGTCGGCCACGCCCTGGCGTTCATCTCCAGCCTGGCCCACCCGGAGCTGGTCGGCCTGAACCCCGAGGTCGGCCACGAACAGATGGCCGGGCTCAACTTCACCCACGGCATCGCCCAGGCCCTGTGGCACGGCAAACTGTTCCACATCGACCTCAACGGCCAGCGCGGCGTCAAGTTCGACCAGGACCTGGTCCTCGGCCACGGCGACCTGCTCAACGCGTTCTCCCTCGTCGACCTGCTGGAAAACGGCGGCCCCGACGGTGGCCCGGCCTACGACGGCCCCCGGCACTTCGACTACAAGCCGTCGCGCACCGAGGACTACACCGGTGTGTGGGCGTCCGCTGCCGCCAACATGCGCATGTACCTGCTGCTCAAGGAGCGGGCGGCGGCGTTCCGGGCCGACCCGGAGGTGCAGGAGGCGCTAGCCGCCAGCAAGGTTCCGGACCTGGCCGTACCCACCCTCAACCCCGGCGAGACGTACACCGACCTGCTCGCCGACCGGTCCAGCTTCGAGGACTTCGACCCGGAGGCCGTCGCCGAGCAGGGCTTCCACTTCATCCGGCTCAACCAGCTCGCGGTCGAGCACCTGCTCGGCGCCCGTTCCTGACCACCAGCTGACCCTGACACCCGCCCGACCCCTCATGGAGGCCCAGCCGTGACCCTCGTCGCCGGCGTCGACTCGTCGACCCAGTCGTGCAAGGTGGTGATCCGCGACGCGGACACCGGCAAGCTGGTCCGGGAGGGCCGGGCGGCGCATCCGGACGGCACCGAGGTGCACCCGGACGCCTGGTGGGCGGCGCTGCAACAGGCCGTCGACTCCGCCGGCGGGCTGGACGACGTGTCCGCCGCCGCCGTCGCCGGCCAACAGCACGGCATGGTCTGCCTGGACGAGGGCGGCGACGTGGTCCGCCCCGCCCTGCTGTGGAACGACACCCGCTCGGCCGGTGCCGCCGCCGAACTGATCGACGAGTTCGGTGGCGGCACCGCCGGGCGGCAGGCCTGGGCCGACGCGGTCGGCCTGGTGCCGGTGGCCAGCTTCACCATCACCAAACTGCGCTGGCTGGCCCGCACCGAGCCGGCGTCGGCCGACCGTACGGCTGCGGTGTGCCTGCCGCACGACTGGCTGACCTGGCGGCTGGCCGGCACCGGCGACCTGGCCGCGCTGCGCACCGACCGCAGCGACGCCAGCGGCACCGGCTACTGGTCGGCAGCCACCGGCCAGTACCGCCCCGACCTGCTCGAACACGCCTTCGGCCGGACGCCGCTGGTGCCGACGGTGCTCGGCCCCACCGACCCGGCCGGCGCGCTGCGCTCCGGCGCTCCGCTCGGCCCCGGCGCCGGTGACAACGCCGCCGCCGCGCTCGGCGTCGGTGCCCGTCCCGGCGACGTGATCGTCTCGATCGGCACCTCCGGCACCGTGTTCAGCGTCGCCGACACCCCGGCCGCCGACCCCAGCGGCACGGTCGCCGGCTTCGCCGACACCACCGGCCGGTTCCTGCCACTGGTCGCCACCCTCAACGCCGCCCGGGTGCTCGACGCCGCCGCGAAGCTGCTCGGCGTCGACCACGACCGGCTCGCCGAGTTGGCGCTGAGCGCGCCGGCCGGCGCCGACGGGCTGGTGCTGGTGCCGTACCTCGAAGGGGAACGCACCCCGGACCGGCCGACGGCCAGCGGCTCACTGCACGGGCTCACCCTGGCCAGTAGCACCCCCGCGCACCTGGCGCGGGCCGCCGTCGAGGGCATGCTCTGCGCGCTCGCCGACGGCCTGGACGCCCTCATCGCCCAGGGCGCGGCCGTCAACCGGGTCATCCTGGTCGGCGGCGGGGCGCGATCTGCAGCGGTACGCCGAATCGCGCCCGAGGTGTTCGGCTGCCCGGTGCTGGTCCCGCCGCCGGGGGAGTACGTCGCCGACGGTGCCGCCCGGCAGGCCGCCTGGCTGGCGCTGGGCATCCCGGACGCGCCGGACTGGACCCCGGCCGACACCGAGGAGTACGCCGCCGACGCGGTGCCCGCCATCCGCGCCCGGTACGCCGACGCCCGCGACCACGTCCTGAACCGGGTCACCTCCGGCTGACGTTGGCGGCAGTACCGCGCTGCCTGTTGTGGGTGACATGCGGTGGCGGATCTCGGAGTCTTCACAGTTGCGGGGCCATCCGGTCGATCAGCGCCTTGCTGCTTCGGGGAATGCTGGATTGCGGATCGATGAGCAGCTGCCATTCTTGCGCCATCTGATATCCGACCTGTGGCGGATTGAGTGGCACTGCTGAGGTATTGCGGGGAAGGTGAGCCGGCTGGCTACCCCCGGTCTACCGTGGTGACCACGTCGCCTCGGCGCGGTGCGTCCTCGTCTGGGCGGGCGCTGACCGCCTTGCCGTCGCGGTCAGTGGCCGTGGGGGCGTCGACCTCTCATCGACAGCGCTGAGGTGTCGGCTGCGGTCGGCACGCGGGCGCGGATCGTGTTGTGGCACGCCGACGGGCGGATGAAGAAGGACATCGCGGTGCTGGCCGGGGTATCGAGGCCGACGGTGGGCCTGAGTCCTCGCGCTGACCCGGATGACCCCGCCGACGGACACCGGCCTGTCGCACTGGTCCAGCCGCGAGATGGCCGCGTACGTCACCCGCACCGAGGGCGTGTCCGTCTCCCACCACTGGGTGGCCAGACTCTGGCGCGAACACGGACTCAAACCCCACCGCTCCGGCAGGTACAAGCTGTCCAAGGATCCGCGGTTCGCCGACAAGGTCGCCGACATCGTCGGCCTCTACCTCGACCCACCCGGCGGCGCGGTGGTCCTCAGCCTCGACGAGAAGACCCAGATCCAGACACTCGACCGCACCCAGCCGCTGCCGCCCATCGAGTTCGACGCCACCGAACACCGCACCCACGACTACGTCCGACACGGCACCACCAACCTGTCCGCCGCGCTCACCGTCGCCACCGGCGAGGTCTTCGGCGAGTGCCGGCCCTCCCGCGACGGGGCGGCGTTCCTGGCCTTCCTCCGCAGGGCCGTGGCCCCGCACCGGGGAGGCCAGGTCCACGTGGTGCTGGACAACCTGTCCACCCACACCACCCCCGACGTGCTCGCCTGGCTGGACGCCAACCCGCACGTGCACTTCCACGTCACCCCGACCGGATCGAGTTGGATCGACCAGATCGAGATCTGGTTCGGGATCATCACCCGCCAGGCCATCCGACGCGGCACCTTCGCCTCCGTCCAGGTCCTGACCCGGTCCATCCGTGACTACATCACCACCTGGAACGCCAACCCCCGCCCCTTCACCTGGACCGCCACCGCCGACGAGATCCTCGTCAAGGTCCAACTCGTCCAGACCAACATCAAGAAACTCGTCGCGAACAACACCAAGTAAACCCATCAGGATCACGAGGCACTAGGGCTGTATGGTGATCACTCTCTGGGCCACGTCCAGGTGTATCCCTAGTGAATGCTGACTGTTGGTGAACACTCGGGATCCGAGCGGTAGGGGCTGTTGTTCGGGGCCGGATCTCGTGAGTCCAGGCGTCAGTCCATCCATTGCGGTGGCTGGGGCTGGTGCCGGGACCTGCGCTTTCCTGGTTGATCACAGATGCGTAGGATCACCTCCACATCGCCGCCGGCGGCAGTCCGCTGCCCGTCCGGGTCACACCCCCGTCTACTGTCCAGGTTCGCCACATCGGCGATGAAGAGTTGGGTGCTGCAGTTTATGCGAACCTTGGTTTGGCTGCGAGCTAGACGTCGACCACTATGGACCTACTGCGTTGCGCTCGCGCTGGTGGTCGTGCTGGTGGTGACCGGCCACGCACGACCCGTCGCGGCGCAGAGCGCGTCAGGCTGCGAGTTCGGTGAATCGGCTCTCGAAGCTGGAGCGACCGGACCGGGTGAGGTCACGCTACGTATTGGTTGCGCGCGGGACATCGGGAGTTTCGGCGTATTCGCAGAGCGCGACGACGACATCGTCGCGATCCTGGAGTTCACCCCCGCCCGCGACGAGGCTGAGCTCCGCGAGATCCTGCAACGTCAGGTTGACGACGCCAACCAGGCGCGCGACGCGGGAGTCAGCCTGAGCACGTACCTCCTCGCAAAGGCGGACGAGTTCGGGATTGGGTACTACGCGGAGCAGGACGAGGATATCGACTTCGACGGCGAGATTCACCGGATGGCCAACCACCTGGTGATAGTGATCCCGCAGGCGGAGGTCGAGGCCGCGTGGAGTTGGATCGGCGTCCTGAAGAAGATCGCGCTGGCGTTGATCTTCTTCGGTGTCTGGGCGCTCGTCGAAGGCACCTGCGTTGCCTTCTTCGCGCCAGAGGCGCCGGTGGCCGCGGTGCTGTGCGGAGCCTTCGCGGGATTCATCGCAGGCGGTGTACGGGAGTTGCTGTCGGCTGTCTTCGCCGGCAAGGAGATCAATAGCGACGTGTGGTCGGACGTACTCGGGACCGCGCTCGGCGGTGCGTTCGTCGGCGCGACCCTGCACGGTGCCATTCAGCTGGTCGAGTCGACTGTCCGGCCCATGTACGCCGCGCTGGGGAAGTTCCTGAGGGAAACCAGCCTCAAGGTGTGGAACTCGCTCAAGAGCTTCGTCAGCCACGCAGCCGACATGTTCACGGCCGAGGCCGCGGACGTCCTGCGCAAGGCAGTGGAGCTCGCAGCCCGGCACGGGATCGGAACGTTCGCGACCGGCAAGTGCCCCGGCTACGACCCCAGCTCCGACAACGGCACTGGGCTCGGGTGGCAGGAACTCGGCCGGATGCAGGACGGCCTCAAGCGGCTCCTCGATCGGCTCGATAACGACAACAGCTCGGGCGAAACGGTATCGAGGACCAAACTGCAGTACGCGGACGTCGACGGAGACGGTCTGTCGGACCGGATCCTGGTCGCGGCGGCCGGACGCGCCGAACTGTCGCAGAACGTCGGGTGCGGCGAGGACGGCCAGCGGCTCTGGGCGCAGCGTAGTGACGCCGGACCGATCGAGGACATACTGGAGCAGTTCAACGCCGACCAGGTCCACTTCGGCGACCTCGACGGCGATGACCGAGCAGACCTTATCGCGGTCCTCGAGGCCAGCCAGTCACCGACCGGTGTCCCGATGATCCAAGCCTGGCGCAGTGAGTCGTCGATCAGTGACATCCGGTGGGCGGCGGGCAGCAGGGTCGCGGACAACCTCGGGTTCGCTGCTGCCGACCGGCGCTTCTTCCTCGACATCGACGGTGACGGTGACAGCGACTACCTGACGGTCACCGCGGACAACACCGTGAGCGCCTGGGAGAACACCGCGTGGGGCCTGCCCGCGCCGGCTGATTGGAGCCGGATTGACGGCTTCGGGTATCCGGGCCAGGGACAGGGCGGCGGGAAGGTCCACTTCGCCGACGTCACCGGGGACGGCCGCGCGGATCTGCTCCTGGTCGACTACGTTACTGGCGGGGTCCAGGCATGGGAGAACGTCGGCAGCCCGTGGACCAGTTCGACCGGCTGGCGGTCACTGGGCACCATCCGGATGGGTGCGCCGCTGGCTGGTGGCTCCGGTGCGATCTTCAGCGACCTCGATGGCGACCAGGTCGCGGACCTGCTGCTGCTTGACAGTGTCGAGGGCGGCGTCGACGGTTGGCGGCTGCCGCGCTACGGGTCAGGCGAACAGGGGCCGGGCCAGCCAGGCGTACCGACCTCCCCGGAGCAGCTTCCGCCGGGGACGCTGCCGGCGTACAGCGGTGGCGATCCGCGTCCGCAGGTGACTGGCCGGCTGATTCAGAACGGCAACTTCACCGGCAGCTTCAAACCCTGGTGGGTGAACGCGGGGATGACGCCGAAGGTGGACGGTGGGGTGTTCTGCGTGACCGCCCCGGCATCGAAGAAGCCATGGGATGTGCTTGTCGGGCACAACAGCATTTACCTGCCACGAGGGAACTCCTACACGTTCCGGTTTCGGGTGCGGACCAGCGAGACGGTGCCGTTGGTGGTGCAGATCGCTCCGTTCGACAACCCGAACCACACGACGTACCTGGCCAAGTATCCGACCGTCACCGGCGGGGCGTGGCGGACCTACGAGTACACCTTCAACACCAGCTTCAGCCAGGAGTACGTGCTGTCGCAGGTACAGTTCCGCCTCGGCGGGTCGGACCAGGCATACGAGTTCTGCATGGACGACGTGACGCTCAACGGTGCCAGCTACGTGTACCAAGCGCAGCGGGGTCCGGCGGTGAAGGTCAACCAGCACGGCTACCTGCCGCAGGGGCCGAAACGGGCGACGGTGGTGACGGACGCGGCGAACCCGCAGTCCTGGACGCTGCGGCGGGTCGGCGGCGGCGACGTGGCGACCGGGCAAACCATCCCGGCCGGCTTCGACGGCTCGGCCGGCGCTTCGGTCCACCTGGTCGACTTCAGCCCGGTGACGGCGACCGGCCGGTTCGAACTGGTGGTCGGTGGTCAGGCCAGCTACCCGTTCGACATCCGGACGGACCTGTACGCGTCACTGCGAACGGACTCGATGCGGTTCTTCTACCCGAACCGGAGCGGCATCGCAATCGACGGCGGCATTGCCGGGGCGGAGTACGCCCGCCCGGCCGGGCATGTGGCGTCCTCGCCGGGCGGGGGCGACACTGCGGTGCCGTGCCAGTTCCCGCAGTCGTTCTTGGACAACTGGACATGTGACTACACGCTGGACGTCACCGGCGGTTGGTACGACGCGGGCGACCATGGCAAGTACGTGGTCAACGGCGGCATCGCCACCTACCAGCTGCTCTCGGCGTGGGAACGGGCCGTGGCGGTGGGTCGGTCCGGGCCGCTGGGCGACTCCACCCTGGCGATCCCGGAGCGCGGCAACGGGGTGCCCGACATCCTCGACGAGGCCCGCTGGAACCTCGAGTTCATGTTGAAGATGCAGGTACCGGACGGGCTGCCACTGGCCGGGATGGTGCACCACAAGGTCCACGACGAGTCGTGGACCGGGCCGCCGATGCTGCCGCACCAGGACACGAAGCAGCGCGAGCTGCACCGGCCGTCGACGGCGGCGACGTTGAACCTGGCCGCGGTCGCGGCCCAGGGGGCGCGGATCTTCGCTTCGTACGATGCGGCGTTCGCCTCCCGGCTGCGGTCGGCGTCGCAGCGGGCCTACGCCGCGGCGCTGGCCAACCCGACGCTCTACGCGCCCAGGGCGGACCGCTCCGGCGGTGGCCCGTACGCCGACAGCGACGTCACCGACGAGTACTACTGGGCGGCGACGCAGCTGTACCTGACCACCGGCAGCGGGACGTACCTCGACGCGGTGCGGGCCAACCCGTACCACACTGCGGGGGCGGCGTTCAACCAGAACGGTTTCTACTGGGGGCAGGTCGCCGCTCTCGCCCAGCTGGATCTGGCCCGCTTCGGTAGCGGGCTGTCCGAGCAGGCGCAGATCCGCCATTGGGTGACGACCGCGGCGAACCGGCTGATCTCGTTCCAGCAGGCCGAACGGTTCGGGCAAACGTACACCCCGACCAGCGGTCTGTACGACTGGGGATCGAACGCGTCGATCCTGAACAATCAGGTGGTGATCGCCACGGCGTACGACCTGACTGGCAACACGATGTACGTCGACGCGGTGTTCGAGGCGTTCGACTACCTGTTGGGCCGCAACGCCCTCGGTCAGTCCTACGTCACCGGGTACGGCGCCAACGACGCGAAGAACCAGCACAGCCGCTGGTACGCGAGGTCGTTCGACTCGACGCTGCCGAATCCGCCGGTCGGATCGGTGTCCGGTGGGCCGAACTCCAGCCTGCAGGACCCGCTGTCGGCGTCCTGGCTGCACGGCTGCGCCCCCCAGTTGTGCTACGTGGACAACCTGGAGGCCTGGTCGACGAACGAGATCACCATCAACTGGAACTCGGCGCTGGCGTGGGTCAGCGCCTTCGCCGCCGACGAGGCACCGCGCCGGTGATCCACCGTCACCCATCGGTGATTCGTCGCTGATCTATCGCTGAAAGCCGGCCGGCCCGCCCGGGAGAGATCCGGGCGGGCCGGCCGTTCAGCCGGGTCCGACGGCCCCTGCTGAGGACCGCGCCCGGCCGGTTGAGCGCGTCCTTGTACGCCTGGACGCCGACCGCCTTGCCGTTGCGGTCAGGCTCCTCAGCGTTGATTTCCCGGCCGTGGAGCAGCACCCACGAGCGCCACTCGGGGGAGGGCCAGACCCTCCTGGACCCGGAGTCGGACCGGCGCTTGCCGTCCACGTGGTCGCACTGCCGCAGCGCCATCAGATCACCGGGGCACACCAGAGCTCCGTCGTCAGGCATCGTCCGACGCTACGTACGATTCGGCGGAAGCGCAGATCATCAGCCAAACACCAGGCCGGAGGAGCTTGAGCCGACCCAGGCCGCCCGACTGGACCGGCAGGAAATCGTCACCCGGGCCACCAACGCCTGCCGACTGGTGGTGGTGCTCGACGAAATCGTGCTACGCCGCTCCGTGGGCGGGCCGGAGGTGATGCGCGACCAGTTGACGGCGATCGCCGACGCCAACCAACGGCAGAACGTGCAGGTGCACATCGTCCCGTTCACCACCAAGGGCTATCCCGGGGTGCTCGGGCCGATGGTGCTGGCGACCGTGGCCGGCCGGCCGGCCGGTCGGCTTCCTCGAAGGCCACCAGGAGGGGCGGTTGATCGAAGCCAAGGATGGCACCGAGGCGCTGGAAGAGGATCGGGAAGCTATCCGGGGTACGCTCTGCCCGCACGACTGTCCCAAGAGATGGTCATGGAGGCGATCGAGACATGGAGCTGACCGAGGCGCGTTGGCGCAAGAGCACCAAGTCCGACAGCGGCAACTGTGTCGAGGTGGCCAACAACCTGCCGGTCCGCGTCTACGTCCGGGACACCAAGAACCGTGACGGCGCGACGTTGGCCTTCGCCCCGTCGTCCTGGTCGAGCTTCGTCGAGATGGCGAAGACGTCCGTCTGAGCTTCCGTGAACCCACTCCGGCCATCCGTAGCCGGAGCACACAGAGCCCCAGGACCCCGCGCCAGTCGCCACGGTCCCGGGGCTTTCTCTGCGTTCGTCGAGATGAGGCTGACGCACGTTAAAACACGGGAATAACGTGCGTCAGCCTCATCTCGACGACTTCAATCTCAGCCGGCCGGGTCGCGCAGGATCGCCGCGAACGTGTCGCGGATCAGCTGGTCCGTCGGGGCGTCCAGGCCGAGTTTCGTCAGGCCACCGGTGAGACGCAGGGTGGTCAGGCCATGAACGGTGCACCAGATGGTGCGGGCCAGCGTGGTGGCGGACTGACCGGCGGGCAGGAAACTCGCCTCCTGCGCCTCGGTCACCGCCCCCACCAGGGGCGCGAAGGTGTCAGGCCTTACCTCGGCCCACGACCAGTACCGGAACATCATGCCGAAGATTGCGCTGTTCTCCTCGGCGAAGCGCAGGTACGCGGCGACCAGGCGGATGATGCGGTCGGCGGGGTCGGTTGCCTGCGCGGCGGCGGCGCGCTGGGCAGCACCGAACGCGTCGTACCCCTCGTCACGCAGCGCGGACAGCAGCGCCTCGCGGTCGGTGAAGTGCCGGTACGGCGCTGCGGAGCTGACGCCGACCCGCCGGGCCAGCTCGTTGAGGCTGAAGCCCTCCGCGCCGCGTTCGGCCAGTAGCTCCCGGGCGCCGGCGAGCAGCGCATCGCGTAGCGCTCCGTGGTGGTACGTCCGGCGGGTGGCCCCAGCTGCCATGTTGACGACATTAACATCAAGCCGTATGTTGACGTCACTTACATTGTGAACGGCACTTACATACTCGCCAGGGGGCGGTCATGAGCGACACGGCAGTGGTGGCGTCACCACCGGTGCGGACGACCAGCGGCAGGCCGGTGCGGCGGTCCCGCATCGGCTGGACGGCGGTGCTGCTCACCTCGCTCGCGATCGGCGGGTTTTCGTTGTACACCTACGCCAGCGCAGACCTGCGTGCCCTCGCCAACGACGGTGCCGGGTTGGCCAGCACCTACGTGGACGCGCCGCTGCCGGTCCGGTGGGCCTTCTACGTCCACGTCGCCCTCGGGTCGCTCGCGCTGCTGCTCGGGCCGTGGCAGTTTTCCCAGCGACTGCGCCGCCGCTGGCCGATGGCCCACCGCTCGGTCGGCGTGGCGTACCTGCTCACCGTCGGTGTCGCGGCGGTGAGCGCACTGGTGATGCTGCCGTTCAACCAGGCCCGGATGGTCGGCTTCTTCGGGTTCGGCGCAGTCGCGCTGCTCTGGGCGTTCACGGCGTGGCGCGGCTTCGACACCGCGCGGCGGCGGGACCTGCGCCAGCACCAGGCCTGGATGATCCGCAACTACGCGTTGACGTTCGCCGCTGTCACCCTGCGCTCGTGGGTCGGTGTCCTCATCGTCGTGCAACTGCCGTTCGCCGGGCCGGACGCGGATCCGGACCTGCTGTTCGAGACCGCCTACGCCGCCGTGCCGTTCCTGTCCTGGTTGCCCAACGTGATCGTCGCCGAGTGGCTGATCCGCCGACGCGGGCTGCCCTCGTACCGCCTCGTCGATCGGGTGCCGGGCCCAGGAACGTCTCGCGGATCATGACCTGCGGTGCTGCCCGTCGAGTAGCTTGCGGCGCCAGGCGGCGAACTGGTCGCGGAGGTCGTCCAGCGACTGGCCGGTGACGCCGTACGGAGCGAATTCGTCGGGATCGAGCCGACCGGCTTGTCCCAGCGCGTCGGCGAAGATGCGTCGGTCGAAGCCGCGGTCGGCGTGCTGTGCGAGATCGAGGAGGGCTTCCTGGGTGTAGCGGCCGGATCTGAGCGTGGCGGCGATGTCGATGAAGTCACGGGCGAACGCTCGCCCGTAGAGCGCGCTCATCTTGTTCGCGACCGCGTCGTCGGGGTGGAGCACCGGTCCAATCGCCATGAGGATGGGTTCGTTGGCGCGCCAGTCCACACCCAGCTCCACCTTCGAGACACGGGTGCCGTTGGAGACCGTCAGCCGGGCGAACGTGTCGTACTGTCGCTCGATGTCGACGGTCAGGCCCTCGTCGCGGTAGGCATCCACGACGGCGGTGACTGCGGTGCTGAATTCGTCGCGGCGGTCCCAGGCCGTGAACAGGTCGACGTCCTCACTGGGGCGTTCGAGCAGGCCGGCGGCTTGGACGGCGTAGCCGCCGGCGAGTGCGAAACCGTACCGGCGGGCGGCGGCAAGCCCGGTGCGGGCGAGTCGTTCGTGGAAGGCGTCCACTGCTATGCGGCGTTCGTGTCGATGGCGACAAGTTCGGGGAAGGTCTCCTCCCAGAGTCGCCGCAGTTGGGGCGGCAGCCATAGCGTGGGCCACAGCCGCCGGAGCAGGTCGGCGTTGATCCAGGTGTTCAGGTCGTCGACCGTGGCGGCCTCGGCGAGCACTACCTTGTACATACTGGCGAGGCGAGCGGGCCGGCTCAGGTCGTACTCCGCGTTGCCGGACCAGTCCATATGCCGGGGAAGGGTGACCACGCCTGCGGTCGGGCCGGTCAGCGCGGTGAGGTTGTCGGCCACGATGTAGGGCTTGCGGTCCCCGTAGGGGCGGTAGTCCGCTGGCGGCTGCGGTGCGGTCTTGCGTCGGCTGCGGTTGGCCGCCTGCCGGACCTCCGGTCGCAGGGCCTGGCGGATCGTCTCCCGGCTGTATCCGGTCACCCGCTGCAGGTCCACCGGCCGCCAGCCGGCCGCGTGGAACGCCCGCAACTGCTCGTCTCGTGAGGTCAGAGCGGCTGACCTGGTCGCCTCGTATCTGGCGATGACCGCCCGCAGATCGTCCTCGGAGTGCTGGCCCATGCGGAAAGCCTATCAGGCTGGGCCAAGCGTGCTGGGCATTCTCCTCGACTGACGGTGGCCGGCGCACCGATCGACGGCGCGCTGATCCATACTCGGCGGCATGACGCTGACCGGTGGGCGGGCGCACCGCATCTACAGCGTCGTCGTGTTCATCGTGCTCGCCTCGCTGGACAACGTGGCGATCGGTCTGGTCCCGCCGCTGTACGGCAGCATCGCCGACACGTACGCCGTACCGGAAGGGGCGATCGGCGCGGTCACCGCCGCGACCTTCCTGGTCAGTGCGGTCGCCGCGGTCGGCTGGGCGTACGTCGGCGACCACGGCAACCGCAAACCGCTGCTGATGGCCGGTACGGTGATCTGGGGCCTCGGCGCGGCCGGTACCGCCCTCGCGGGCAGCTACCCGGGGTTCTTCGCCGCGCAGCTGGTCGCCGCCGTCGGCCTCGGCGCGGTCGCCTCGGTCGGCTTCTCCGTGGTCAGCGACCTGATCACCCCCGGCCGGCGGGGCCTGGTGATGAGCTTCTGGGGGCTGTCGCAGGGCGTCGGCACGCTGGCCGGCACCCTGCTCGGCGGGCTGCTCGGGCACGCCGACTGGCGGCGGCCGTTCCTGGTGCTCGCCGCCGCCGGGCTGGCCGCCACGGTCGCGTACCTGTTCACCGTCGACGTGCGGCGCGGGCAGAGCCAGCCGGAGCTGGCCGACCGGTTCGCCGCCGGCGGCGAGTACGAGCACCGGATCAGCCGGGCCGACCTGCCGACGATCGCCCGGCGGCGGACCAACATCTGGCTGGTGGCGCAGGGCCTCACCGCGCAGGTCGCGTTCGGCTCGCTGGTCTGGCTGCCGGCGCTGTTCCGGGCCCGCGCCGAGGAGCAGGGCTACACCGCCGGTACGGCGATCATCGTCGGCAGCGTCTTCGCCACCCTGTTCCAGCTCGGCGGGGCGTTGTCGATCGTCGGTGGGCTGGTCGGCGACCGGCTGCAACGGCGTACCCCCCGGGGTCGGGCCCTGGTCGCGGCGGTCGGCATCCTCGCGGCGGTGCCGTTCTACCTGGTGTTGTTCTTCGTGCCGATGCGCATCGACGTGCCGGACGGCGCGGGTGCCGGCGCGGTGACCGCCGCCGTGCTGGGCGGGGTGTTCACCGAGCCGACGATCGGGCTGAGTTTCCTCACCGCGCTGCTCGCCCTGGCGTTGACCTCGGCGAACTCGCCGAACTGGTTCGCGTTGATCGCCGACGTGAACCCGCCGGAGCACCGGGGCACCGTCTACAGCCTCGGCAACCTGGTCAACGGGGTCGGGCGGGCGACCGGCAACGCATTGCTGCCGGTCGCCCTGCGGGCGGTCGGCGGTGTGGTCCCACCGCCGTTGAACTACGCCGTCGGCCTGGCCGTGTTCCAGCTGTTCTTCATCCCGACCGGGATCATGTACTGGCTGGCGTCGCGGACCGCCCCGCGTGACATCGACGACGTGCACACCCTGCTCAGCGAACGCGCTGCCGGGCCCAGACGGTGACGTCGGTCGGCACCTGCCCGCTGCCGGTCAGCGGACCGCTGGCGATCAGGGGTTCGGTGCCCGGCGGCAGCGACACCGGCTCGACACCGAAGTTCGTCACCACGGTCACCTCGTCGACGCAGCAGGCGAGCACGTCCTCCGGCGACTCCAGCCACCGCAGCCGGCCGGCGCCGAGCCCCAGCTCGCGGCGCAGCCGCAGCGCCGTCCGGTACAGCTCGTAGGTCGACCCCGGCACGTCGCGCTGCCGGTCGAGGGCGTACTCGGCCCACACCGGTGGCTGCGGCAGCCAGCTGGCGTCGGTCGGCCCGAACCCGTAGGACGGGCTGTCCGCCTCCCACGGGATCGGCACCCGGCAGCCGTCCCGGCCGCGCTCGGTGTGGTCGGTGCGCCGCCAGGTCGGGTCCTGCCGGACCTCGTCCGGCAGCGTGGTGTGCTCCGGCAGACCCAGCTCCTCACCCTGGTAGAGGTATGCCGAGCCGGGCAGCGCCAGCATCAGCAGGGTGGCGGCGCGGGCCCGGCGCAGCCCGAGCGCGGTGTCCGGCTGCGGGTCGTTCGCGCCGATGCCGCGCGGCCGGGCCGCGCCGATCGGCAGCGCCAGCCGGGTGGCGTGGCGCAGCACGTCATGGTTGGACAACACCCAGGTGGTGGGCGCGCCGACGGCCTCGGTGGCGGCCAACGACCGTTCGATCACCGTACGCTGCGCCTCGGAGGTCCACGCCGCCTCCAGGTACTCGAAGTTGAACGCCTGGTGCATCTCGTCCGGCCGGACGTACGCGGCGAGCCGCTCCGCCGGCTGCACCCACGCCTCGGCGACCAGGATCTGCTGACCGGGGTGCGCGTCCAGCACCGACCGCCACTGCCGGTAGATCTCGTGTACGCCGTCCTGGTCCCACATCGGCGGCCGGGGCTGGTCGACGTGATTGCCGGAGGTGGTTTCCTCCGGGTAGTGCCAGTCGGCCAGGTCGGCCTGTTTGACCAGGCCGTGCGCCACGTCGACCCGGAAGCCGTCGACGCCCCGGTCCAGCCAGAACCGCAGGATGGCCACGAACTCGTCGCGGACCTGCGTCGAGTCCCAGTTGAGGTCGGGCTGGCCGGCGTCGAACAGGTGCAGATACCACTGGCCCGGCGTACCGTCCGGGTTGTCGGTCCTGGTCCAGGCCGGGCCGCCGAAGACGGACCGCCAGCTGTTCGGCGGCTGGTCCCCATCTGGGCCGCGGCCGTCGCGGAAGATGTACCGGTCCCGGGCCGGGCTGCCCGGCTCGGCGCCGAGCGCCTCGACGAACCAGGGGTGCGCCGACGACGTGTGATTCGGCACCAGGTCGACGATCACCCGCAGCCCCCGGTCGTGGGCCTCGGCGATCAGCCGGTCGGCGTCGGCCAGCCGGCCGAAGATCGGGTCGACGTCGCGGTAGTCGGCCACGTCGTAGCCGGCGTCGGCCTGCGGCGACGGGTAGAACGGTGACAGCCAGATCGCGTCGACGCCGAGGGCGACGAGGTCGTCCAGTCGGGCGACGACGCCGGGCAGGTCACCGATGCCGTCGCCGTCGGAGTCGGCGAACGACCGCGGGTAGATCTGGTAGATGACCGCCTCCCGCCACCATTCGGTGCCGGCACCGTCACGGGTACGGGTCGATGGCGTGTTCACCAGTGTGCTCCTCAACTCAGCTCGGTTGGCGGGCTGCCCCGCTGCCAGGAACGCCCTGGCGGCGGGGTCGGCGGTGCCTCGTACGTGGGTTTACCAGGTCGGCCGGTGCGGTCACCCGGTTTCCCGCGGTGGCGGTCATCCCGTTTCTCGGGGTGGCGCGGTCGACTCGCGGACCACCAGTCGGGTGGGCAGGGTCACCGTCTCGGTCGGCGCGGCGGCGGTGTCGGCCAGCGGGCCGGCTGCGAGCGGGCCGGGCGGCGTGCCGGCGGCCAGTGGGCCGAGCAGCGTGCCGGCGGCCAGTCGGCCCTGCTCGGCGGCGGGTTGGGCGACGGTGGTCAGCCCGACCACCCGGGCCACGTCGTGGTCGTCGATGCCGATCACGCTGACGTCGGCCGGCACCCGCAGTCCGGCCTGCCGCAGTACGGCGATGGCGCCGAGTGCCATCTCGTCGCAGGCGGCGAAGATCGCAGTCGGCACCGGGCCACGGCGCAGCAGTTCGGCGGTGGCCAGTCCGCCGCCGGCGATGGTGAAATCGCCCTCCACGTCCAGCGTCGGGTCCGGGGTGAGGCCGGCCGTGACCAGTGCTTCCCGGTAGCCGCTGCGGCGGTCCAGGTGAGCGGTGAAGGCCAGTTCTTCACCGGAGTTGCCGGAGATGTGGGCGATCCGCCGGTGCCCGAGCCCGATCAGGTGGCCGGTGGCGGTCCGGGCGGCGGCCACGTCGTCGATCCGGATGCTGGGCCAGCCGGGTACGCCGGTGCCGGAGCTGACCGTCACCCCCGGCATGCCCAACGCGGAGATGGCGGCGAAATCGGTCCGGCGCAGTGGGGTGGCGACCAGCATCAGCGCGTCCACCCGGTGGCGCAGGCTGGCGGTGTGCAGCATCCGCTGTCGGGCGTTCTCCCGCCCACCGAGGTTGTACAGCAGCAGGTCGTAGCCGGCTTCCTGCAGCGTGTCCTCGGCGGCTTCGACGACGGTGCTGAAAAACCAGCGGGTGATCCGGGGCACCACGACGGCGACCGCGCGGGTCTTGCCGCCGGCCAGCCGCGACGCGCTGGGTGAGGCGATGTACCCGAGTTGCGCGGCGGCGTCGAGGACCCGCAGCCGGGTCGCCTCGGTGACGGTCGGCAGGCCCCGCAGGGCCCGCGAGACGGTCGCCGTGGAGACCCCGGCCAGCCGGGCGACGTCGTCGATTCTGGTCATGGATCATCACCTCGCCATCCGCGCGGTCGCGGCCGGCGTCAGCCCTTGGTCAGCCCTTGACGCTGCCGGCCAGCAGCCCTCGGACGAAGTACCGCTGCAGGGAGAGGAAGACGATCAATGGCACGATGATCGAGACGAAGGCACCGGACGTCAGGCGTTGCCACTGGTCACCTCGGGTGCCGGCGAGTTCGGCCAGCCGGACCGTCAGTGGTGCCACCCGACTCTCGCCGCCCGCGAAGATCAACGCGACGAGCAGGTCGTTCCAGACCCAGAGGAACTGGAAGATGCCGAACGCGGCCAGCGCCGGGGCGATCAGCGGCAGCACGATGGTCCGGAATATCTTCGGGTGGCTGGCCCCGTCGACCCGGGCCGCCTCCATCAGGTCCTTGGGCAGCTGCGACACGAAGTTGTGCAGCAGGAACACCCCCAGCGGCAGGGCGAAGCAGGTGTGCGCGAACCAGACCTGGACATAGCGTTCGTAGCTGTCCAGCCCCCAGGGTGGGGTGATGGTGACGCCGCCGATGGTGGTGCCCTGCGAGAAGAACCGCAGCAACGGCACCAGCGCCATCTGCAGCGGCACGATCTGAAGCGCGAAGATGCAGATGTAGATCAGGTCCCGGCCGCGGAAGTTGATCCAGGCCAGCGCATACGCGGCCAGTGCCGCGAAGGCCAGCGGGAACAGCACCGACGGGATGGTGATCACCAGTGAGTTGATGAAGTAGCTGGACAACTGCCCGGACGACGAGGACCGGCCGAACAGTACGTCCTGGTAGTTCTGCAGGGTGACCTGCGGGTTGGTGAAGAAGGTCCACCAACCGGTGGTCCGGATCTCCTCAGCCGGTCGGAACGAGGAGACGAACAGACCGAAGGTCGGAATGGTCCAGATCACCGCGATGACGATCGCGACGATCGTCGCCGTCGGAGTGTTGAGCCGCTTGCGGACCCGGCCGACCCGGGTACGGGGCCGTTCCTCCCCGCTGCTGGCCGGAGCGGCCACGGGGGGCGTGGTGGTGGTCACGGGTGTCACACCTCCCGCTGCTTGCGCAGGTTACGGATCTGGTAGATGACGATCGGGATGACCAGCACGAACAGGAACACCGCCAGGGCCGAGCCGTAGCCGTTCTGGCCGTAACGGAACGCCTGGTTGTACATCTCGTTGGCGATCACACCGGTGTCGTAGTTGCCGTTGGTCATCGTCCGGACGATGTCGAAGACCTTCAGGGTGGCGATCGAGATGGTCACCACCACGACGATCAGCGCCGGGCGGATGCTCGGCATGGTGACCCGCCAGAACATCTGCCAGGCGTTCACCCCGTCGAGGCGGGCGGCTTCGATGATGTCGGCCGGGATCGCCTTGATCGCGGCGGAGAGCACCACCATCGCGAATCCGGCCTGGATCCAGATCATCACCACGATCAGCAGCAGCGTGTTCAGTGGCGCGTTGAGTTGCAGCCAGCGCTGCGGTTCCCAACCGAACAGCGTGACCAGGTAGTTGAGCAGGCCGTACTGCTCCTGTTCGCCGCCCCGGTACGCGTAGACGAACCGCCAGATGATGCTGGCGCCGACGAAGGAGATCGCCATCGGCATGAAGACCAACGACTTGGCCAACGCCTCGAACCGGGCCTTGTCCACCATGATCGCGTAGAGCAGGCCGATCGCGGTCGCCACCGTCGGCACCAGGATCACCCAGATCAGGGTGTTGGTCAGCACCTGGATGATCTCGTCCTGGGAGAACATCCAGCGGTAGTTCTCCAGGCCGACCCAGTTCTCGCTGCGTCCGTCCATGAACGACAGGACGGTGGTGCGCAGCGCCGGGATGACCAGCCCGATCCCGAGCAGTAGCAGGGCTGGCAGCAGAAAGAACAGGCCGAACATGCCTTCGCCGCCGCGCCGGGGTCGGCCGATCGGCATCGATCCGCCGCCACCACCGGCGCTGGCCGCGATCAGCCGCTGCTCCCGTCGGCGGGCGAACCAGCTTGGCACCGCGTCGAGCAACAGCAGCATGCCGCCGACGATCACCACGAACGCGATCAGGCCGTACAGCAGCATCAACAGCTTCGGGTACTGCTCAGCGAAGTCGAAGTACATCCGCCCTCCCAACGGATCGTCGACCGGAGCCAGCTATGGTGCGGCCGGCCCACCCCCGGTGTGCTCGTGGGTGGGCCGGCCGCGTGGTGTCAGCTGGTCGGCCAGGAGCCTTCGATGTAGTCGAGGGTCTCTTCGGTGCTCTGGCCGCTGAGCCAGTCCACCATGCCGCGCCAGAAGGTGCCCGCGCCGACCGCGGCCGGCATCAGGTCCGAACCGTCGAAGCGGAACGTGGTGTTCTCGTCCTGCAGGATCTCCACGGAGAGCCGGTCGATCGGGTTCTCCACGTTGGCGATGTCCAGCCCGCTGTTGGCCGACACCCAGTTGCCGAGCGAGGCCCGGCTGTTGGCGTACTCCGGCGAGGCCAGGTAGGTCTGCACCGCCTGGACCTCGGGCCGGTCGGCGAAGGCCACGGTGAACTCGCCACCGCCGAGGACCGGCTGGCCGGCGCTCGGGTCGTTGGTCGGGAAGTAGAACGCGAAGACGTCGCCGTCCTCGGCCACCTCGGTGCCCTCGGGCCACTGGTTGGCGTAGAAGCTGGCCTGCCGGTGCAGCGCGCAGTCACCGTCGAGGATCGGCACGCCCGCCTCCTGGAACGCGGTCGCGGTGATGCTGTCCACGCCACCGAAGCCGCCGTTGACGTACTCCTCGTTCTTGAGGATCGAGCCGGCCTGGTCGACGGCCTCGGCGACCCGCGGGTCGTTGAACGGGATGTCGTGGGTGGTCCACTGGTCGTAGACCTCCGGCGTCTGGGTCCGGAGCATGATGTCCTCGATCCAGTCGGTGGCCGGCCAGCCGGTGGCGTCACCGGACTCGACCCCGACGCACCACGGCTTGGTGCCGGTGGCGGCGACCTCGTCGCTGAGCGTGATCAGGTCGTCCCAGGTCTCCGGCACGGTCCAGCCGTTGTCGGCGAACATGCTCGGCGAGTACCAGACGAAGGACTTGACGTTGGAGCCGAGCGGGGCGCCGTAGAAGGTGCCGTCGACCGTGCCGTACGCCAGCCAGTCCTCGCTGTAGTTGGCCTCGGCCATCGCCTTGGTCTCGTCGGAGGCGGCCTGCAGCTGGCCGGCCTCGGCGAACCGCCCGAGCAGGCCGGGCTGCGGGATGAAGGCGATGTCCGGCGGGTTGCCGCCGTCCACCCGCACCTGCAGCTGGGCTTCGAACTCGCCACTGCCCTCGTAGCGGATGTCGATGCCGGTGCAGTCGACGAACTCGCTCCAGGACTGCTCGAGCAGGTCCGCCTCGGCGTCACGGATCGAGGCGTAGATCGTCACCTCGGTGCCGTCGTTGCCCTGGTAGTCACTGTATGGGGCGCATTCCTCGGAATCCGGGTCCGCGCTGGTGCCGCTGTCGGAAACACACGCCGTCGAGGCGAGGGCCAGCCCGAGCACGCTGGCGAGCGCGAAGGCCTGGCGTGGTCTGGTGAAGACCGCCATGGAGCGTTCTCCCTTCCTAGCCGGCGGGCCCCGCGTCCCTGCGGTCTGGCTGCGCCGGTCGGTTGCTGTCTGGGCGTCTTCACATGTAAGCGCTTGCAATGGAAGCGCGTCCAGTCCTGACCAGCTACGAGCCAGTAACGATTCGGAAACCTTGACCCGCTACTCAGCTGTTGAGCTGCCAGATGGACAGGTTCAGCGCGGCGGCGAAGGTGACCCAGCCCCAGTACGGGACCATCAGCAGAGCAGCCGGTCGCCAGACCCGCCAGAACAGCACCACGGTGAGGCCGACAAGCAGCCAGAGGAGCACGATCTCGGCGAACGCCAGACCGTACCGGCCGGCGGCGAAGAACAGCGGTGTCCAGGCGGCGTTGAGCACCAGTTGGGCCAGCCAACTGGCGATCGCCAGGCCGGCACCGGCCCGCCGCCAGACGGTGAACCCGGCGACGGCGATCAGCACGTACAGGATGGTCCAAACCGGGCTGAACAGCCAGGACGGCGGTGCCCAGGACGGCTGGACCAGTTCGGCGTAACGGGAACCGGCGTCGCGGGCGGCGAACGCCCCGACCGCTGCGGCCGCCGCCACCAGGCCGAGGAACACCGGTAGACCCCACCACGAGCGCATGGCAACTCCAGGGGAATGCATGGCGACTCCAGGAAACAGGTAGGGCCGGGGCCGCCGGCGCCGGTCCGCGGTGGGGAGGACCGGGCCGGTTCCGGCGGCCCCGGCAGGCTCGGGGTCGATGTGGTCAGGTCGATGTCGGTTGAGGGGGCCGGGGTTACGCCCGGCACCGTCAAGCGAACAGGCTCACGCCACCGGGGCCGACCAGCAGCCCGACGACGATCAGCACGATGCCCCAGAGCAGTTGCCGGCGGAACAGCGCGAGAACGCCGGCGACGACCAGGACGACTGCGAGAATCCAGAGAAGTAGCTCCATGGCCGCTGAATACCCTTGCGGCCGGCGACGGAAACCTGCACCGGTCTGGTCAAGGGACCGACCCGGCGAGCGAATACACGCTGTACGCCTGTTTGATCACCGGATGGGCGACGTTCCGGACCCGTACCCCACCGGGTGTGGTGCCCCGCTCCGTGCCGAAGTGGGCGTGACCGTGCACCGCGAGGTCGGTCGGTGCCGCGTCGATCGCCTCGGCAAGCAGGTAGGAGCCGAGGAACGGGTAGATCTCGGGCGGCTCGCCGGCTAGCGTCTCCGGCACCGGCGAATAGTGGGTCAGCGCCACCCGTACGTCGCAATCCAGCCCGGCCAGCGCCGCCCCTAGCCGATCCGCAGCGTCCGCCGTGGTGGCGACGAACGCCTTCATCTCCGGCTCGCCGAACCGGCTCGCGCAGCGCCCGGCGAACCCGCCACCGAACCCTTTGACCCCGGCTATCCCGAGCCGGCCGCCGGGGCAGTCCACCACCACGCCGTCGCCGTCGAGCACCGTGACCCCGGCGTCGCTGAGTATCCCGACCAGCTGCGGCACCTGGTCACAGTGGTGGTCGTGGTTGCCGAGCACCGCCACCACCGGGACCGCCAGACCGCCGAACTCGTCGGCCACGCACCGCGCCTCCGACTCCGTGCCGTGCCGGGTCAGGTCGCCGGCCAGCAGCAGGACGTCGGCCCGGTCGCCGAGCTGCACCAACGCCGGGCGGAACCGGCCCAGCACGTCGCTGTCCATGTGCACGTCTCCGACGGCCGCGACGCGGATCACGACAGCTCCTCCGTCTCGGTCGGCGCGGTGGTCCGGCTGACGACGATGTCGACGATCAGGCGTACGCCGGGGAAGCGCTCAGCCACCAGCCGGACGATCTCCGCCCGCCGGTGGGCGCTCTCGACCTCCCCGCACAACACCAGGCTGTGGTCCCGGCGGGAGACGCCCACCCCCTGCTCGGCGATGTCGGCGTGCTCGCTGAGCAGCCGCTGCACCGCAGCCTCGGTGTATCCGTCCAACCGGTCCGGCCCGGTCTTTCGCGTTGACTGCCCCGATGTCCGGGTCATCTGCCCACCTCCTGGCTGTCGTCCGGTGCCCGTCGGTGACCTACCCGTTCCCGGCCGGTTCGTGCCTGCAGGCACAGCGCGTCACAGCGGTGAACGGGTGGCGGCGTGCACGTGCTCGCTACCGTTGGGAAGGTGCTCGTCACAGCGACCCATGCGCCACCACCGTCACCGTCCCGGCCCGCGCCTCGCCAGCCGTCGCCCGTACAGTCCACGTCGTCAGCCGTGCCGCCATGCCCGCCACCGGACACCGCAGGGAGCACAGTGGACGCCGATCCGGCCTGGTCGCCGCCGGCCGGGCTGCGACGGATCGCCTTGGTGGGCATCGACGGGGTCGGCAAGACCACTCAGGCGCACCTGCTGGCCGAGGCGCTGACCACTGCCGGCCGGCCCGCCCGGTACTGGCGCAACGCTGGCGGCCGACGCTGGCTCGACCGGTTCGCGGTCCGACTCGGACGCCCGGACGCCCGGCGGATGGTCGGCCGTGGTGGGCTGATGTTCCTCGAGGCGTTGCTGCGCTGGCTCGCGATCGCCCGGTCGGTGCTCGGCTCCCGCCGGTCGATCGCGGTGATGGACCGGTACGCGGTCTGCCAGTACGCCAGCATCCGCACCCATGGCGCCGGCCGCTGGGAGCGGCTCGCCCGGCTGGCCTACCGGGTGTTTCCCCAACCGGACGTGACGTTCCTACTCTTGCTGCCGCCCGTCGAAGCGGCCCGGCGGATCGACGCCCGGGGCACCGACCACGAGTCGCTGGAGTTCCTGGCGACCAGCGCGGCCGCATACGGGTCACTGCCGGAGGCCGCCGGGTTCGTGGCCATCGACGCCCGGGGCACGGCCGCCCAGGTCGCCGCAGTGATCCGGCAGCGGCTGACCGAATGGCAGCCGGACGACGGCCGTCCGGCCGGCGCCTCGTGGCGGCCGGGTCCAGACGATTCGCGTGCGTCGTGACCCGCAGGCCGGTGTCTGTCGGGAGCTGCTGAACCGTGCACCCCGCTCGGGCCGTACTCCTGGCCAGGACCAACCAACCGGCGTCGGCCAGGACCAACCAACCGGCGGGCAGTGACGAGGATCGCAGGAGGGGTAGTGACGGGAATCGCTGCGCCCTGCCCGGTGTCGTGGTGTGCTGGGAGCCTGCCACACCCCACCGACCTCAGTGAATCGGGCAGTCGGCCGGCCCGACGCAGCGCGGCGATCGAGGAGCCTGGCAGGAAACGCCAATCCTGTTCACAGCAATTATTCAGGCAATCGTGTCAGCTTCGACTCACGAGACGGAATCCCTGACGCGTCTCATCTGTTGTGCAGGTGTCGGCGCCATACGGCGGGGCCTGCCACATCAGGTTCGCCGGATCGGAGGCGGACGTGACGGGGGAGAGGCTGATGGAGATGCGCATCGCAGGTGACAGGGCACGACGTGGGGTTAACGAGGGGACCGTGAGCAACGTGGAGAAGACGATGGCTTTGCGGACCGACGAGGTAGCCGAGGAGCGGGACCTCGTTGGCGTCTACCTGCATGAGATCTCCCGCACGCCGCTGCTCGACGCGGCCCGGGAAGTCGACCTCTCCAAGGCGATCGAGGCCGGTCTGTACGCGGAGCACCTGCTGGAGCAGGGCATGCCGCGGGCCGGGGTGAGCCGCGAGGAGCTGGAGCGGCTGGTCGTCGAGGGTGAACGGGCCAAGGACCTGTTCATCCGGGCCAACCTGCGTCTGGTGGTGTCGATCGCCCGCCGCTACGTCCGGTCCGGGATGCCGATGCTGGACCTGATCCAGGAGGGCAACACCGGTCTGGTCCGCGCGGTGGAGAAGTTCGACTACGAGCGTGGTTTCAAGTTCTCCACCTACGCGACCTGGTGGATCCGGCAGGCCATCAGCCGGGCGATCGCCCAGCAGGAGCGGACCGTACGGCTTCCGGTGCACCTGGTCGAGGACGTCAACCGGATGCGCAACGTAGCCCGCCAGTTGACCCGCGAGCTCGGTTCGGACCCGGAGCCGGAGCAGATCGCCGCCTCGCTCGGCGTGCCGGTCGAGCGGGTGCACGAGCTGGTGCGGTGGTCGCAGGACACGGTGTCGCTGGACACCCCGGTCGGCGACGACGGCGATACCAACCTGGGCGACCTGGTGGCCGACAGTGACGCACCGTCGCCGGAGGACATCGTGCTCACCGGGTTGGAGCGGCAGCGGATCGAGGGCCTGCTCAACCACCTGGACGACCGGTCCGCCGGCATCATGCGGGCCCGGTACGGCTTGGAGGACGGGCGAGAGCACTCGCTGACCGAGGTCGCTTCGCGCTTCTCGCTGTCCCGGGAGCGCATCCGGCAGCTGGAGATCCAGGCACTGGGCCGGCTGCGGGAGCTGGCCCGGGCGGAAGGGCTGCAGGCGGCCTGACGAATCGGCGGCAGGCGACCTGATCCGCCGATGAACTGACAACCCACCGACGAACTGACGACGGCCCGGCATCCGCAAGCGCGGATGCCGGGCCGTCGTCAGTTCGTCGGGCGAGCGACCGGGTCAGCGGACCCGGCCGTAGCCGTACGGCGGCATCATGTCCACGCTGGCCAGCTCGACGGTGCGGCCGAAGGTGGGTGCGTGGATCACCTGGCCGCCGCCCACGTACAGGCCGACGTGGGCGAGACCGTTGTAGAACACCAGGTCACCGGGCTGCAGTGCGCCACGGTTGATCTTCGCGACCACGTCCCACTGCATCGCCGCGTTGTGCGGCAGGCTCTTGCCGGCGGTACGCCACGCGGCAAGCGTCAGGCCCGAGCAGTCGTAACCGTTCGGGCCGCTGGCAGCCCAGACGTACGGCTTGCCGATGGCTCCGTACGCAAACTCGACGACCGAGCCGGCGGCACCGGACACCGACGGGACGGTTCCGGTGTACGACGAGCCGGTCTCGCTCGCGGCACCGTAGGCCCGTTCCCGCTTGTCCATCAGCTCGTCGATGTCCGCTTCGATGCTCTTCTTGCGGTCAGCGAGCTCCTTGACCTGGGCGTCCTGCTTCTTCAGGGCCGCCTGCAGCTTCTCCTGCTCGGCCAGGTAGGTCAGTTGGGTGCTGGTGAACTCGCTGAGTCGCTGCTGCCGGTCCCGGGCCAGGTGGTCCAGGGTGCCGAGCCGGTGGATGAAGCTGCCGGAGGTGCCGTCGAGCAGGGCGGTCGCGGTGCTCAACCCGCCGGTCTTGTACGCGTTGACCGCGATCTGACCGACCTCGGTCTGCGCTGCCGCGAGTTCGGCTTGCAGCGGGCCGAGCTTGGCGTCGATCTCCTCGGCCGCCGCCCGGGTGGCCTTGGCCTCCTCCCTGAGCCGGTTGTACGACTCGACGACCTTGGCCAGCTCTTCGGATTCCTTGTCGATCTGCTGCGTGAGTTCGCTGACCGTCGGCTGGGCGGTCGCGGCGGTCGCCGGTACCACCAGGCCGAGGCTTACGCCGGCCAGCATCAGGGTGCGCAGCAGAATCCGCGCTGTTGACAAGAACGCAGAACCCTTCTTCCTAGCCGCCTACCGGGTTAGCTGACGGATTCGGGCGGGAAGTTCGCCCTACCGCGGTGAACCGCGGATTCACCCCAGTTGCCGATGGGTCCCCGGATCGCAACCGTGAGATTACTGTTTGTAATGTCAGATAATCTCGGGACGGCGATTCGGCGGCACTGGACCGGCGTCACCGCTTCCCGGCGACTGGCGACCGGACCAGCCGATCCAACTTAGCCGCAAGGGTTGCGACCAGGAAAGTGCTGCGATCGTGATCCGTGGCATGGAACTGGCCGGAGGCCGTTGACAGTTACTTGATGTGACGGTTGGCTGCTCTGGGCAACATTCCTATTGCCCTCGGGTGACTGGTTGACTCCGGCGCGTTGTCCTTGGACAGCGCCTGATCAATTGCGAATAATGCGTCATTAGTCGGTCTACGCGGTTGTCGTCAGTAAGCTATCGGGATAAATGGGCGCAAAAGGTCTGGTTCGCCATCCAGGACGCGGCCTGCCGTACGTCATTCTGCTAGGTGGCAGAATGACTACCTTCCATCGAGTAGCTTGCTGTTCGCACAATGGACCCGCAAGGTCAGCGCCGCACGAGCCCTTCGGAGGCAGCTATGCGTGCTACTCGCCAGACCCCACCCCGACGCGGTTCCCCGGTACCCGCACAGTCCGGCTCCAGTGTCGGACGGACCTTCTACCGGCAGCCCGGCATCTGCGTGACCGGTGACTGGTTCGTCGTGGCCGGCCGGCGGTTCGCCGTCCGCGACCTCACCGAACTCCGGACCGCACGAGGCGCCCGCGACCGGCTCACCGGCCGGGTGATCGCGGTGACCGCCCTGACCCTGGCGGCGGTCGCGGTGACCGTCGGCTACACCCGGGGGCTGGACGAGGTCAGTGCTGGGGCCTACCTCGCCATGCTGGCGGCCGCGTTCGTGCCGGTGACGGTGGCCTGGCTCGGCGACCGGTTGCGGCCGCGGGCGTACGAACTCTGGGGCCGTCACCAGGGACTGCTGTTGCTGCTGTTCAGCACCGACGACGAACGCCAGTACGGCCAGGTGAGCCGGGCGTTGATGCGGGCCCGGGAAATGTCCCGGCTGGCCGGTCTGTCCGAGCCGGTCACCATCGAACCGTGGGTGCCCGACCAGCGGTGAGCGGGTCCGACCGCCGCTGCGGTCGCCAGCGGGCTGGTCGACGTCGATCAGCCCGCGTCTCGCCCGTCCAGTCGACGGGCGAGGTCGTGCAGCATCGCCACCGAGTCGGCCGGTGACAGGGATTCTGCCCGTAGTCGGTCGAAGACATGCTGGTACGGCCGGACCTCGTCGGCCCGGTCGATGACCTCCTCGACCAGAGCGCTCTCCACGTACACCACGTCAGCGTCGGCCTGGTCGGCGAAGTGCAGGATGACGAACGGCCCGAGCACCGTGTTGCTTCCGGCGGCGAACGGCAGCACCCGGACCGTGACATGAGGTGCCGCCGACATCTTCGCCACGTGCTGGAGCTGCTCGCGCAGTACCCGCGGGCCGCCGGTCATCCGGCGCAGTGCAGCCTCGTCGATGATCACCTCGATCTGCGGCGGATCGGCGCCGAAGAGCACCTCGTGCTGGCGGGCCAGCCGGATCTGCACCCGCCCTTCGATCTCGGCCGCCGGTACATGGTGCGGGCCGTCGGCCGGGATCACCGCGCGGGCGTACTCCTCGGTCTGCAGCAGACCGGGGAAGCTGATCGGCTGGAAGTAGCGCAGTGCCGACGCTTCCGCCTCCAGCCCGATGTAGGCCGCGTAGGCGGCCGGCACCCGGTCCTTATAGCCGCTCCACCAGGCGCGCCGTCGTGCCGCCCGGGCCAACTCGACGAGCTCCTGCACCTGCTGCTGGTCGCGTACGCCGTACAGGTCCAGCAAAGCCTTGACGTCGTTGGTCGAGATGCTGACCGACCCCGACTCGATCCGGATCAGCTTCGACAGCGACCAGTCCATTTGAGCGGCGACGTAGTCCTGGGTCAGCGCCGCGGCATCGCGTGCCCGGCGTAGCGCCGCACGCAGCCGGCGACGCCCGATGGTCGGGCCCTGGTGTCGGGCAGGCATGGAAACGCTCCGGGAGAGTGCCTTGCAGAGTGCTACCTGGCTGGTTGCCACCCTGTTGCACGCTACACCGCCGTCGTCAGGTCTGCTAAGGACGGCCGGCCCCTCCGCATGGTCCGGACGGCGGTTTCACCGGGTTTCGCGGTGTCGCCCAGTCGCGTCGGCAAGATCGAGAACTGGTACAGTCCGCCCGATTGCCTGCGTGCTCTGATGGCAAATTTACCGATTTATCCTTATTAAGGAGTTTAGGTGACTGTGATCAGCACTGCCGGTCCGGCGTGGCGTAAGAGCCGCCGCTGCGAGGCGACGACCTGCGTCGAGGTAGCCGAGATCGGGCCGGCGGTCGGGGTGCGCAACTCCACCGACCCCGGAGTGCACCTGGAATTCTCGCCAGCCGCCTGGTCGGCATTCGTCGCCGGGCTGTCCGCTGCGCCGTCCAGCTCCGGCGGCCACACGAAGGGTTGATCCGACGCCGCACGAGGCTCGGCTCCACGGCCGCCGACAACGTCGGCCGTACGCCCCGGCCGGGTCGGCCCGACGCCGGTGCCGGCCCGGCCGGGGTGCCGTCAACCGGTCACCGCCCGCCCGGTGTCAGCCGGTGAACACCTTGTCCGGCTCGGTACGCGGTTGCTCGCTCGCCCAGCGGCTGACCACCCGCTCGGCGTAGAACGACACGAACGGCACCGTCCCGGCCAGCATGATCGCCAGGATCCGGCCGAGTGACCAGTTGGCCCGCCGGGCCAGGTCGAACGCGGCGACCAGATAGACCATGTAGAGGAACCCGTGCGCCGGCCCGACCGTCTCGACCACGACGGCCCGGTCGAACAGGTACTTCAACGGCATGCCGATCACCATCAGCAGGATCAGCACCACGCCGACCACGTACGCGATCAGCCGGTACCGGGTGAGTGCACCTGACACTGTCGTCCGTCCTTCTCTCTTTCCGGTCAGCCCGGGTAGTCGCCGGCCCTGGCGTGCGGGTTCGCGTTCAGCCAGGCCAGGTAGTTGTTGTACGCGGCCAACTCCGGGTCGTCCGGGCCGGGGGTGGCGGTCACGCCAGGGGCAGACCGGACCCGTACCGGTCGGCCGAACGACTCCTCCCGCGATGGCCCGTTCTCCGGTGTGCCGCTCCTCGGTGAGTCGTCGTCCGGTGTGCCGTTGTCCGGGCCGGGTACCGCCCGGTGTGCCTGCCGTATCTCACGGATCCAGATGAACACCACGAACGCCGCGAAAATCGGCCATTCCACCGCATACGCCCAGCTCAGCGTGTTGCCGGCGGTGGCCCGGCTGATCTGCCACCAGCCGAGCGCGAGGAAGCCCACCACCAGCGCCACCGCCGCCAGGTGCCGCAGGATCCACACCGGGGTCCACAGCTGCCGCATGCAGGGAAGCGTACCGGCCGCCCGTCGGCTTCTCCGACGAGCCGTCGTAGTCAGGTGCGAGGTTGCCCGGAGGCCGGCGCCCGGTGTTTGCCGCCGACCGGCCGGGGAACCCTACGACGGTAATGCCTCGTCGACTCCCCGGAGGCCGGAGATGACGGATTCAGCGCGGTACGGCAGCTACTCCCCGGCGGCGGCCGGTCGGCCCTTCGAGCCCCGCCCGGACCACCCGCCCGGTGGTGCCACCCGAACCTGGTCGGACCCGCCCGAACCGGGAGCCGAGACGTGGGTCGACACGGTTGACGAAACCGGGATCGACCCGGTCGAGCTGGCCGACGACGAACTGCTCCGCGAGATCGGCAGCCTGCACCGGACCCGGCTGGACACGCTGCGGCACGGCACCGACGCAGCGCTGGCCAACCATCTGCACCGCACCGCCGATCTGGAGACCGAGTACCTGACCCGGCACCCGGGCCGAGAGGTCGATGCCGCCCGGTTGCGGCACGGGGAGTGAGTCGTGCCCGCGTACGCCGAACGCGGTGTCTCCGCGCCCCCTGAGGTGGCGTTCGGCACCGCGACCGACCCCGACCGCAGGGCTGCCTGGTTGCCGGGGCCGCTGCGCCAGGTGCCGGCGGAACCAGCCCACGGCGACCACCTGCAGGCCCGGTGGTCGACGGCCGGCGGCCCGTGGACGGTCGTCGTGCAGGTGTACCCGGTGCAGGCGGGCGGTGCAATGCTGCGCCTGGAGCTGGACTCCGACCTGCCGCACGAGCAACTGACTCGGCTCGCCGACGAGACGCTGACCAGCCTGGTCCGGGCGGTCACCGACAACCTCAACGCCGGTTGACGGTCAGCCCGTGACGCGGTTGCCTGTCAGTCGGCGGTGAACCCGGGCTTCTCCATCCCGGACCAGCCGCGGGGTGTCTCAGGCTCCCGGTCCCGGTCGGTCCCTTCGATGATGTCGTGGGAGACCGCCGTGTCGTCGTGCTCGCCGGCGAAGTCCGGGTCGTCCTCGGGTGGCTGGCCGTCCGGGGCCTGGCCGAGTGCGGCGGTTGGCCGGTTCTGGTGCTCTTCCATTGGTGATCAGGCACCTTCCGTAGATGAATGCAGGACCTCTTCCGCCTCGTCCTGGGCGTATTCGCCTTCCGGCAGGGCATTGATCCTGGTCAGCAGGTGAGCGGGTAGCTCGGCGGCGACCGCCCGGCGGGCGATCTCGGCCCGGCTCACCCGTTCCTTGCCGAGGTAGATGTCGTCGAGCAGTGCGTACAGCTCGGCCTTGGACGTCTCATCGGTCACCTCCGCCTGCTACCCCGCACGCGGCACGGCAAACGACGCTCCACGTACCGACCGGACCGCCGGGTTCATCCTGCCGACCGTCGGCGTTCCGCCCTCTCGGTCCGATCCGGGCACCTACGCTCGGGCCAGGAGGTGGACTCATGATCGGCACCATCTTGTGGGCGCTCGTCGCTGGCGCGATCATTGGCGCTCTGGGACGTCTGCTGCTACCCGGCCGGCAGAACATCTCAGTCTGGCTGACCATCGGCGTCGGAATCGCCGCCGCCCTGCTCGGCGGAGTGATCGCCGCCTGGCTGGGCATCGGCGAGACCGCCGGGATCGACTGGCTGCGACACGCGATCCAGGTCGCGCTGGCGGTGTTCTTCGTCTGGATCGCCGCGCGGGTGGCCGGCCACCGGCCGACCGACGCCCCGGGTCGCGCGACCCGCTGACCCGACGCCCCCGGTGCCCGGGCCACCCGCTGACTCCGCCCGGGGCGGCCGCTGAGTCCGCCCGGGGCCGGCCGGTGCGCCGGCTGCGGCCAGGCTCCGCAGCCTGGCCGCAGCCGAGCGCTGCTGGCTACCGCTGCGCGGCAGCCAGCGCCGCCCGGCGGTCCCCGACCGCCGTCGCAAGCCGTCCAAGGACCTGGGCGGTCTGGTCCCAACCCAGGCAGGCGTCGGTGATCGACTGTCCGTGCACCAGTTCCCTGGTCGGGTCCAGATCCTGCCGGCCGGCGACCAGGAACGACTCCAGCATCACCCCGACGATGCCCCGTTGCCCGGCGCCGAGCTGCCCGGCGACGTCCTCAACGACCAGCGGCTGCCGGCGGTGGTCCTTGCCGCTGTTGCCGTGGCTGGCATCGATGACCAGCCGCTGCGGCAGTCCGGCGGCCCGCAGCAGGCCCAGCGCGGCGGCCACCGACTCGGCGTCGTAGTTGGGCTCACCGGCACCGCCGCGCAACACCAGATGGCAGTCGGCGTTGCCCCGGGTGTGCAGGATCGCCGGTGTCCCGGACATGTCGATGCCGGGGAAGACGTGCGGCACGGCAGCGGCCCGGATGGCGTCCACCGCGGTGGCGACGCTGCCGTCCGGGCGGTTTTTCATGCCGATCGGCATGGACAGCCCGGAGGACAGCTGCCGGTGCACCTGACTCTCGACGGTGCGGGCGCCGATCGCCCCCCAGGCCACCGCGTCGGCGATGTACTGCGGGGTGATCGGGTCGAGGAACTCGCAGCCCACCGGCAGCCCGGCCCGCAGCACCTCGAGCAGCAGCGAGCGGGCGATCCGCAGCCCGGAGTTGACATCCCCGGATCCGTCCAGGCCCGGGTCGTTGATCAGACCTTTCCAGCCGACCGTCGACCGCGGCTTCTCGAAGTACACCCGCATCACGATCAACAGGTCGTCGGCGTGCCGTTGGGCGGCGTCGGCGAGCAGGTGCGCGTACTCAAGGGCGGCGGCCGGGTCGTGCACCGAGCATGGGCCGACCACGACCAGCAGCCGGTCGTCCTGTCCGTCGAGCACGCCGGCGACGGCTCGTCGGCCGTCCAGCACCCGCGCGGTGAGCTGGTCGTCGAGGGGCAGCTCGTGGTGCAGCAGGGCCGGAGTGGTGAGCGGGACGACCCGATCGATGCGCTGATCGGCGACGCGCCCGATGGAGGTGCTCATGTGGTGTCTGTTCCTTCCGCCAGTCTCCCTGGGGAGCCGGCGCCCCAGCCGAGCCGGCTGCTCGTTGGCATACGAAAGGGCAGGGGCTCGATGCCCGCTGCCCTTGGCCGGCTCTGGTGGGGTGACGTCAGGTCAAGGCTGAGCCACCGGCACCAGGGCCGGCTGCCTAAACCATCGATACGTGCGCGTCACGACGCACACTGTACCGGATCAGCCGCTGAGCGCCACCCCGGCCGGGGCCCGGCAGTCGGGTGCCACCACCGGACTTCGGCCGGTTCTCGCCGTCTGTTAACTACGACCGGCATCCGTGGCCACCAGCGACGCCTAGCTTCATCGATTGCCACAAGTATCGATGGAGGTCAAGATGGATCGTCGTAGCGTACTGCGTGCCACGGTGGTCGGCGCTGGTGCCGCCGCCTTCTCCGGCAGTCTCTGGACCGGCGCCTTCGCCGCACCCGCGCAACCCGGCACCAGCCCGTACGGGCCACTCGGCAGCCCCGACGCCAACGGCATCGCGCTACCCGCCGGCTTCACCAGCCGAATCGTGGCCCGGTCCCGGCAGCGGGTCGGCGACACCTCGTACGTCTGGCACGACGCGCCGGACGGCGGCGCCTGCTTCGCCGCCGGAACCGGCTGGGTGTACGTCTCCAACTCGGAGATCTCCCGTACCGGCGGTGCCTCGGCGATCCGGTTCGACGCCAGCGGCGACGTCGTCTCGGCGTACCGGATCCTGGCGGACACCAACCGCAACTGCGCCGGTGGCGCCATGCCCTGGGGCACCTGGCTCTCCTGCGAGGAGGTGGCCCGCGGGTACGTCTACGAGACGTACCCGCTCGGCGGCACCGGCGCGGTCCGGCGCCCGGCGATGGGCCGGTTCTGCCACGAGGCCGCCGCCGCCGACCCGGTCCGCGGCGTGATCTACCTGACCGAGGATGAGAGCAACGGCTGCTTCTACCGGTTCCGGCCGGACACCTGGGGCGACCTGTCCACCGGCACCCTGGAGGTGCTGGTGGCCGGCAGCGGCACCAGCGGGCCGGTCAGCTGGGCCCGGGTGCCGGACCCGGACGGCGGCCCGATCGCCACCCGCTTCCAGGTCTCCGGCGCGAAACGGTTCAACGGCGGCGAAGGCTGCCACTACGCCGACGGCGTCTGCTGGTTCACCACCAAGGGCGACAACCGGGTCTGGGCGTACGACGCGGTCGGCCAGCGGCTCGATCTGGCCTACGACGACTCGCTGGTCTCCGGCACCCCGCCGCTGACCGGCGTCGACAACATCGTCGGTACGCCGGGCGGTGACCTGTACGTCGCCGAGGACGGCGGCAACATGGAGATCTGCCTGATCACCCCGGACGGGCGGATCGCGCCGTTCCTGCGGATCAGCGGCCAGTCGTCGTCGGAGATCTGCGGACCGGCGTTCTCCCCGGCCGGCGGCCGGCTGTACTTCTCGTCGCAGCGCGGCACCTCGGGCGCGTCCTCCGGCGGCATCACCTACGATGTACGCGGCCCGTTCCGCTCCTGACCTACGTGGAGGGCGACATGCATGACCCGGCCGTCGCCCGGGTAACCCCCCGGCCCATGAACACTGACACCGACGACGAACCGTTCACCGGCCCACCACCACCGGGCGCCGCCACCGCAGGTCAGGCGGCAGCCGACGGCGAAGCCGAGGCGGAGCGGATCGAGTCGCGCGCCGGTCACCTGCTGCCGGAGGAGGAGGCGGCCGGCAGCGACGACCCGGTGCGCCAGGCCGCAGCCATCCTGGACGACTCCGACCGGCGCGAGCAGCCGCGTCCGCAGTCGGGCAGCGAGCCGCCCGGCTGACCCCGACGGCGTCGGCCGACCTTCGCCGGCAACGGTCAAGCCATTGACGGCAACGGCCAACCTTCGACGGCCACCCGGCCGGCCCGGTGCGGCCGGCCGGGGCCCCGATCGGATAACGTCGGGCGCATGTCGCCCAACGGGTACCCCTGGCCGATCGAGACCACCCGGCTGGACAACGGCCTGCGGGTCGTCGTCAGCCCCGACTCCAGCGCGCCGGTGGTCGCGGTCAATCTCTGGTACGACGTGGGCTCGCGTCACGAGCCCGCCGGCCGGACCGGATTCGCCCATCTTTTCGAGCACCTGATGTTCGAGGGATCGGTCAACGTCGCCAAGACCGAGCACATGAAGTTGGTGCAGGGCGCGGGCGGCTCGCTCAACGCCACCACCAACCCGGACCGGACCAACTACTTCGAAACCGTCCCCGCCGAGCATCTGGCCCTCGCGTTGTGGCTGGAAGCCGACCGGATGGGCGGCCTGGTGCCGGCGTTGACCCAGGAGACCCTGGACAACCAGCGCGAGGTGGTCAAGAACGAGCGGCGGCAGCGCTACGACAACGTGCCGTACGGCGACGCCTGGCTACGGCTGCTGCCGCTGCTCTACCCGCCGGGGCACCCGTACCACCACGCCACGATCGGCTCGATGGACGACCTCAACGCCGCCGATCTGGCCACCTTCCAGGCGTTCCACGAGATGTACTACGCGCCGAACAACGCGGTGCTGACCGTGGTCGGCGACACCGACGCCGACGAGGTGTTCAGCCTGGCCGACAAGTACTTCGGTGGGATCGCCGCGCGGGTCGACATCCCGCCGGCACCGGACGGGCGTACGCCGGCGCCACTGGCCGGCCCGGTGACCGAGACGGTCACCGCCGACGTACCGGCCGCCCGGCACTACCTCACCTACCGCACCCACCCGTTCGGAACCCCGGCGTACGACGTGGCGACCGTGCTCGGCACCGTGCTGGGCAGCGGCCGGGGCAGCCGGCTCTACCAACGGCTGGCCGACGGCGCCCGGATCGCGCAGCCCGACTACCTGGGTGCGTACGGCGTCGACCTGGCGCACGCGCCCGCACCGCTGATCATCACCGCGACCGCCCAGCCGACGGTGACCGCCGAGCGGCTCGCCGACGGCCTGATCGAGGTGCTCGACGAGGTGGCCCGCGACGGCGTCACCGACGCGGAGGTCGACCGGGCCAAGGCGCTGCTCACCACGGGCTGGTGGCGTCAGGTCGCCAGCTTCGAGGGCCGGGCCGACACCCTCGGCCGCTACGCCACCCAGTTCGGTGACCCGGCCCGCGCCGGGGACCGGCTGCCGGGCTGGCAGGCGGTCACCACCGAGGCGGTCAACGACGAGGCCGCACGCCTGTTGCGGCCGGACAATCGGGTCCAGCTCAGCTATCTGCCGGAGGGCGACCAGTGACGATCATCGCGCAGCGTCCCGGACCGGGCGCCGCCCGGCCGTACCGTTTCCCGGACGTGGTCCGGCGCAGCGTGGCCGGTGGCGAGATCGTCGCCGCCCACCTGCCCGGCCACCGGCTGGCGGTGGCGAGTCTGCTGCTGGACGCCGGCGCCGGCCGGGAACCGGCCGGCCGGGAAGGGCTGGCCGGAGTGCTCGCCAAGGCTCTCGAAGAGGGCACCGAGACCCGGGACTCGGCCGCGTACGCCCTGGTCCTGGAGGGTCTCGGCACCGAGTTGTCCCTCTCCGCCGACTGGGATTCGTTCCGGGTCGGCGTGCAGGTCAGCACCGACCGACTCGGCGCGGCCGTCGAACTGCTCACCGAGGCGGTCCGCACCCCCCGCCTGGATCCGTCCGATGTCGAGCGGGTCCGCGACGACGAGGCGACCGCGCTGCGGATGTACTGGGCCAACCCGGGGCCGCGGGCCGAAGCCGCGTTGCGCGCCGACCTGTTCGGTGCCGACCAGCGGCACGGCCGGCCGATGGGCGGCGACCCCGACTCGGTCGCGGCGGTGACCGTGGCGGACGTCGTCGACTTCCACCGTGCCTGGTTCACCCGGCCCGGCACCCTGCTGGTCGCCGGCGATCTGGACCTGATCGACCTGGACGCGCTCGGCGTGGCCGCCTTCGCCGGGGCGACCGGCTCACCGTCACAGCCCGGACCACCGCTGCCGGTCAGTCTGCGGGACCACCGGCGGATCATCCTGGTCGACCGGCCCGGCGCGGTGCAGTCCACGCTGCGGCTCGGCCATCCGGCCCCGCACCGGGCCCACCCCGACTACGTGCCGATGACCCTGGCCAGCACCGTCCTCGGTGGAGCTTTTACGTCGCGGCTCAACCATCTGATCCGCGAGGTACGTGGCTACACGTACGGCATCCGGTCGGACTTCGGGATGTCCCGTCGGTTCGGTCGTTTCGCGGTCAGTTCCAGTGTGCAGACCGGGGTCACCGCGCCCGCCCTGATCGACTCGGTCGGTGAGGTGTCCCGTACCCAGGCCGACGGGGTGACCGAGGAGGAGCTGGCGGTGGCCCGGTCCTGGCGGGCCGGCCAGCTCTCGGTCGAGCTGCAGACCCCGCCGGCGATCGCCAGCGCCCTGGCGACGCTGGTCGTGCACGGGCTGCCCGACGACTACCACGCCCGGCTGCGCGACGAGCTGCTGTCGGCGACGGTCGAGCAGGTTTCCGCCGCCGCCGCCACCCACCTGCGGGCCGAAGGGCTGACTCTGGTGGTGGAGGGCGACGCGGCCAAGATTCGCGACGAACTGACCGCCTCCGGCCTGGGGGAGCTACGCGACGCCGACTGATCCGCACCTGGCTCAGCGCCTGCGCAGCAGCCGTGACTGTCACGGCTCCGATCGGCGTGCCGGGCGTCGTGGTGCCGGGCGTCGTGGTGCCGGGCGTCGGCGTGCCCGGCGCCGCCGACCGGGGTCCTCCGGACGGCCGTCGCACCACCACGACGACGGCCACCAGGGGCGAAGCGGACCAGCTTCGGCCCTTTTCTATCGAGGGCCGCGCTGGTCGTCGCCGCCCGGCGCGGCCACGACCAGACCGTCGAGGCGTTGAACCGGATCGCCGAGGGTCGTTGCGGCCGCTGCGACCGGTGCGGCGGCGACATCCTCCGGGAACGGCTGGAGATCCTGCCGCACGCGCGGTACTGCGTACCCTGCACGCGCTGAGCGTGACTTGCCCGCCTACCGCCTCGCGGTCGGTAGGCGGGCAAATACATTCGAACCCGCAACGGTGTGTCGTCCGTTGTACCCGGGTGTCCGCAATGTGCCGCAGAGAGGCGAGCGCTGATGCCCCAGCTCCACACGTCGGTGATGATCCGGTACGCGACCTACACCGACACCCCGCAAGTGGCCAAGACACTGGTGGAGGCATTTCTGGACACCCAGGAGTCGTCCTGGCTCATCCCGGACCCGGTCGCCCGTCGTCGGGTTTACCAGCGGTTCTGCCCGGCGCTGATCGACTACGGGCTGCGCCAGGGCAGTATCTACCTCACCGAGGACTACAGCGCGGTGGCGGTGTGGCGTCCGTGCAGCCTGATCCTGCCCAACCCGGTCGAGTACGAGCAGCTGCTCGACGACACCTGTGGTGAGTACGCGTACCGGTTCCGGTTGCTGGACAACGCCCTCGCCGAACGACACCCGGTGGGCGAGCACCACTACCTGGCGTACCTCGGGGTCGCCCCGGACCGGCAGGGCTACGGCCTCGGTACGGCGTTGCTGAACCACCGGCACGCCATCTTCGACACCGCCGGCAGCGCCGCCTACGTGGTGGCCAGCAGCCCCGGAGCCCGCGACCTGTACGCCCGGCTCGGCTACCGGCTCACTGCCACCGCCCCGTTCCACCTGCCCGACGGCGGCCCGCTGCTCTGGCCGATGTGGCGGCAGCCGCAGCTGGCCCGCCGTTACCTGAACTGATCACGCGTACCTGATCTGACTGCGCGGGGGTACGCCGACGGGCCGGAAGGTGACGCCGGACAACTCGGTTCCGTCCCGGCCCGGCCCGTCGGTAACCTTCGCAGCATGAGGATCAGGATTGCGACATGAGGATCAGGATTGCGACATGAGGATCGGGATTGTCGGCGCGACCGGGCAGGTCGGTGGCGTCATGCGGCAGGTACTGGAGCAGCGGGCGGTGCCCGTCGACGAGTTGCGGTTGTTCGCCTCGGCTCGGTCGGCCGGCCGGACCCTGCCGTGGCGCGGCGGCGAGATCGTCGTCGAGGACGCCGCCACCGCCGACTACCGAGGGTTGGACATCGCGCTCTTCTCGGCTGGCAAGGCCAGCTCGAAGGAGCTGGCACCCCGGGTAGCGGCGGCTGGTGCCGTGGTGATCGACAACTCGTCGGCCTGGCGGATGGATCCGGACGTACCGCTGGTGGTCGCCGAGGTCAACCCGCAGGCCGCCGCCGACCGCCCGAAGGGCATCATCGCCAATCCGAACTGCACCACGATGGCGGCGATGCCGGTGCTGCGCCCGCTGCACGACGAGGCCGGCCTGGTCAGCCTGGTCGTCTCGACCTACCAGGCGGTCTCCGGCGCGGGCCTGGCCGGTGTCGCCGAGCTGGACGAGCAGGTCGGCAAGGTCGCCGAGGGCGCGGCGGCGCTGACCTTCGACGGCGGCGCGGTGGACTTCCCGGCGCCCCGGTCGTTCGCCGCGCCGATCGCGTTCAACGTGCTGCCGCTGGCCGGCTCGCTCGTCGACGACGGCTCCGACGAGACCGACGAGGAACAGAAGCTGCGTAACGAGAGTCGCAAGATTCTCGGCATCCCCGAGCTGCGGGTGAGCGGGACCTGCGTTCGGGTGCCGGTGTTCACCGGCCACTCGCTGCAGATCAACGCCCGGTTCGCCCGGCGGATCGACCCGCGGCGGGCGGCCGAGCTGCTGGCCGACGCGCCCGGGGTGGCGCTGTCCGACGTGCCGACGCCGCTGCAGGCGGCCGGCCAGGATCCGACGTACGTCGGTCGGATCCGGGTCGACGAGACCGTCGAGCACGGCCTGGCGCTGTTCTGTGCCAACGACAACCTGCGCAAGGGCGCCGCCCTCAACGCGGTGCAGATCGCCGAGCTGCTGATCGCTGCGGCGGCCTGAGCCCGGCGCCGCAACAGTCCGTGCCGCAACAGTCCGTGCCACAACGCCGGGCGGGTCGTCGTCAGTCGGCGGCGACCCGTTCGGCGAGCAGCATCGCGGCGTCGTCGCTGATCTGGCCGCCGGCGTGCCGCTGCAGCTCAGTGACGACACGGTCCAGCGCCTCCCGCCGGTCCGGCAGTTCCAGGCACGCGGTCACCCGGTCCGAGGCGAGGAACTCACCGCGGCCGTTGCGGGCCTCCACCAACCCGTCGGTGTAGAGCAGCAGCCGGTCTCCGACCTGCCAGGGCCGGGTCACCCGGAGCGGCTCCGGCGCGTCGCGGCGTAGCCCCAGCGGCGGGTGCCGGTCACCAGGCTCCAGGATCTCCAGCGTGCCGGCTGAGGACCGCAGCGCCGGTGCCGGATGGCCACAGTTGATCACGGTCAGCGTGTCGTCGGTGAGCTGCACCAGGGCGGCGGTGACGAACTGCGCCGGCTGCCCGGTACCTATCCCGTCCCGGTACACCGCCTGGTCCAGATCGGCGGCGACGGCGGACAGTTCCGGCTGTACGAAGGCGGACTGTCGGAAGGCACCCATCACGGTGGCCGACATCTGAACCGCCTGCAGACCTTTGCCGCACGCGTCCCCGATGATGATCCTGGTCCCGTACGGGCTGTCCACGACGGCGAACAGGTCACCGCCGACGTTGGCTGCCTCGGACGCGGACAGATACCGGGCGACCAGGGCGACATCATTCAGCTGCGGGGGTGGTGCGCGTAGCACCGCCCGCTGCGCGACCTCGGCGATCTCGGTCATCCGGCGCAGCCGGGCCTCCCGCAGGTTCCGGGACCGGGCCACGTAGATCGACACGATGCCGACCGCGAAGACGACGCTGCTGCGCAGCAGATGGTCCAGGCTGCCGAACATGCCGCTGGGTAGTCCGGCGACCAACGCGACGACGCAGGCGATCGCGGTGACCAGTGCGGTCCGCCGGGTCTTCTCGACAGCGGCGGCGAGCAGCGGGGCCAGCGACAGGAATCCGAGCACGACCGCGCTTGTCTGGGTCAGCACGTCGATGACGGTGATGACCGCGATCAGCGCCAACGCCAGCGGCATCCCGCGCCAGCGTTCGGTGCGGTGCAGCAACGACCGGTCGGCCGGATGCGGCACCCGCGAATCCGGAAAAAGAGGCTTACGCCAGCTGGCCCGGCGTGCCCACACGACGTGCTCCCTACCCGGCCTGCCCGCCCGTGCACCTCGTGCCGGCGCGGCCGTTTCGACCTGCGAGCGTAGCCGATCCCACCGACCGGGGGAGGGCGCTGGTTTTCCGCTCCCGACCCCGGGTACCCCGAAGACGGCGCCGACACCGAGAGGAGTGCGCGATGACGACCGTCGGAGAGTTCATGACGGCCCGGCCGTTCACCATGGACGCCAGTGACATGTTGACGGCGGCGGCGCGGCAGATGCGGGATGCCGACATCGGCGACATCATCGTCACCAACGGCAGCGATATCCAAGGAATCGTGACCGACCGGGACATCACGGTCCGGGCGGTGGCATCCGAGATGGATCCGTCGATGACCCAGCTCAGCCAGATCATCACCGAGGACGTGGTGGTCGTGTCGCCGTACGACGACGCGGTCGCGGCCGCCGAGCTGATGCGGACCTACTCGGTACGGCGCCTGCCGGTGGTCGACGACGGCCGGCTGGTCGGCGTGGTCTCCATGGGTGACCTCGCCGTCGAGTGGGAACCGGATTCGGTGCTGGCCGATATCAGCACCGACGACCCGAACAACTGAGCACCGGACCGCCGCCGCGCCCAACCCGGCCCGGTGGGCGGCACCGGGAACCCTCTGGTGGGTGTCCCCGACAGGTCTGCCCGGTCTCCCCGGCGCCCGGGTCCGGCAGACACGGGGACACCTGCCTGCGCTCCCACCCACCCGATCGGAGGTCAGTATGAAGCGACCACGCATAGTCATCGCGGGTGCCGGCTTCGCCGGCTACCAGGCTGCCCGTACCCTGTCCCGGCTGGCCCGGGGGTCCGCCGAGATCGTCCTGATCAACCCGACCGACTACTTCCTGTACGTGCCGTTGCTGCCCGAGGTCGCCTCGGGTGTGCTGGAGCCGCGCCGGGTCACCGTCTCGCTGCCGGACACCCTGCCCGGCGTGCGGGTGGTGCTCGGCGAAATTGACCAGATCAACCTGCCGGACCGGCGGATCTGCTACGTCGACGGCGAGGGCGACCGGGCCGAGTTGAGCTACGACCGGTTGATCGTCTCCATCGGCAGCGTCAACAAGCTGCTGCCGATCCCCGGCGTCAACGAGCACGCGCACGGCTTCCGGACCCTGCCGGAGGCGCTCTACCTGCGCGACCACCTCACCCGGCAGATCGAACTCGCCGACTTCAGTGACGATCCGGCCGAGCGGGCTGCCCGGTGCACCTTCGTCGTGGTCGGTGCCGGATACACCGGTACGGAGGTCGCGGCGCACTGTGTGTCCGCCACCGACCTGCTGGTCCGCCGGCATCCCCGGCTCGCCGGCCAGCAGGTGCGCTGGCTGCTGCTCGACCTGGCCGACCGGGTGCTGCCCGAGCTTGACGAGCGGATGTCGGTCACCGCGCAGAAGGTCCTCGACGCGCGGGGCGTCGAGACCAGGTTCGGCACCTCGGTCCGCGAGGCGACCCGCGACGGGGTGCATCTGTCCGACGGGGAGTTCATCCCGACCCGGTCGCTGATCTGGTGCGTCGGGGTGCGACCCGACCCGGTGGTGGACGAATTGGGACTGACCACCCTGAAGGGCCGGCTGGTGGTCGACGAGTTCCTTGCCGTACCGCAGCATCCGGAGGTGTACGCGTGCGGTGACGCCGCCGCGGTGCCCGACCCGAACCGGCCGGGCGAGGTCACCCCGATGACCGCCCAGCACGCCGTCCGGCAGGGCAAGCTGGCCGCGCAGAACGTCGCCGCGTCGTACGGGCACGGCTCGTTCCGCCCGTACCGGCACAAGGACCTGGGGTTCGTGGTCGACCTCGGCGGCGCGCAGGCGGCGGCGAACCCGCTGCACGTGCCGATCTCCGGCCCGCTGGCCAAGGCGGTGACCCGGGGCTACCACCTGGCGTCGATCCCGGGCAACCGGATCCGGATAGCGGCTGACTGGACGTTGGAGTCGTTGCTGTCGCGGCAGGGCGTGCAGCTCGGTCTGGTGCCGCCGGCGGCGGTGCCGCTGGACACCGCGTCGCCGGAGCTGGTGCACCCGGTCGGCCGCTGACCTGGTAAGGAGCCGTCACCCGAACCGTAGGTGGGGTCGGCGGCGCAGCCGTACCCCGGTGGCGATCGCGACCAGGGCGACCATCGTGACCGCGACGACCGCGCCGTGCAGCAGCCCTCGGTCGAGGTAGCCGCTGTCGGTGTGGTCGATCGCGTAGGTGGCGATCTCCCGGCTGAACCAGAACGGCAGCGCCCGCGCGGCCGGGCTGGCCGGGTCCATCACCATCTGCAGCCCGACGATGGTCAGCAGGATCAGGGTGCCTTCCAGCTCGCGGGGCAGCACCGCGCTGATCGCCAGCCCGAACGGCACCGCCACGGCGACCATGACCAGCATGATCAGGCCGATCGCCCCGTGCCGTACGCCCGGCTGGTCGAAGAGCACCAGCAGGAAGTACGGCACGGACAGCAGCACACCGACCGCCCACAGCGCCAGCAGTCGGCCGGTCCACAGCTGCGCTGGCCGGTAGCCGGTCAGCCGCAGCCGGGTCTCCAGATCACGGTTGGCGTTGCCGGCGAACAGCGCCGCCGTGCTCAGCGCCCAGCCGAGCCCGAGGCAGACGAACCGGATCGACTGCCCGGCGAAATCGCCCCGGCGGGCCAGATAGAAGCAGAGCGGAAAGACCAGCAGGATCGCCAGTACGCCGCGTCGCCGGGACGTCTCGCGCAGCGTCATCTCCGCCACGGTGAGCACCCGGTTCATCGACCGGCCTCCGTTCGGGTCAGGTCGAGCACCAAATCGACCCGGTCGAGTTGGTTCAGCAGGTGGGTGACGACCACGACCGCCTTGCCGGCATCGCGCCAGCGCCACACCTGGTGCCAGAAGTCCAGGTAGGCGCCGCGGTCGAAGCCCTGGTACGGCTCGTCGAGCAGCAGCAGGTCCGGGTCGCCGAGCCCGGCCAGCACCAGGTTGAGCTTCTGCCGGGTGCCGCCGGACAGGTGCCGGGCCTGGACAGCGGCGGATGCGTCCCAGTCCAGGACCGCGGCCTGCATCCGTCCGGCGGTACGCGACTGTGTCCGGCTGAGCCGACGGCCGGCACCGACCAGCGCGAAGTGCTCGTCCGGGTGCAGGAAGTCGCCGGTGCCGCCGGACTGCGGGCAGTAGCCGAGGGTGCCGTACACCCGGACCCGGCCGCTGTCCGGGCTGGCCAGGCCGGCGCAGATGCGCAGCAGGGTGCTCTTGCCGCTGCCGTTGGCGCCGACCACGGCGGCGATCTCGCCGGCCCGGACGGTGAGTCGCACCCGGTCCAGTACGGTGTGTCGGCGGTACCGCTTGGTGACGTCCTGCACATCGAGCCGGACCGGGCCCGGGTGGACGCGGCGCGGGAGCTGGGCCGGCCCACCGACGCTGCGCGCCACGTCGGTGGCGTAGTCGGCCGGGTCGCCGAAGACCGCCAACGGTGCTTCGCCGCTGTCGTACAGGTGGGCCGCGGCCTCCGCGACGACGTGTCCGGCCAACTCGCGGTCGATGCCGTGTCGGTGCAGCTCGCCGGTCAGGGCGGCGAGCCAGGTCTGCTGGTTCACGAGGTGGTCACCTCCTGCAGGATCGTGTCGACACCGGTGGCGAAGGACCGCCAGTCGGCGGTGGTTTGGCGCAGCCGCTGCGCACCGGACTCGGTTAGCCGGTAGTACTTGCGGGCCGGGCCGCTGGTGCCGGCGCGCCATCGGGCGTCGACCAGGCCGGTCCGTTGCAGCCGGAGCAGTACGGGGTAGAGGGTGCCGCCCTTGATCGGCCCGAGCCCGGCCGCCTGCAGCGACTGAGCCAGCTCGTAACCGTACGACTCGTGCCGGTGCAGCGCCGCGAGCACACAGAGGTCGAGCACCCCGCGCAGCCACTGGCCCCGCCGTTCCTGATCCACGGCCAGAAAGATAGCAGCGCTATCTAGGTGGCGCCACAACCTACCCCGCGTTCGCTGATTCTCCGTGCGGCGCTGTTTCCGTACGGCCCCGTTTCCGTACCGGGCCGGCGGGTACCCGATCGACAGTGACGACCCGTCGGAGAGGGAGAGAATGATGGACATCGGCATCATCGGCGCCGGCAACGTCGGCTCGGCCCTGGCCCGGCGGCTGACCGAGGTCGGTCACCAGGTGACGATCTCCGCGTCCAGCCCGGATTCGCCGCGGCTGGCCGAGGCGACCACCGGCACCGGGGTGACCGCCGGCGACGCCGCCCAGGCGGCGGACGCCGAGCTGGTCGTGCTGGCGGTGCCGTACACCGGGATCGGTGACACGCTCACCGGTCCGGTCGCCGACGCACTGGCCGGCAGCACCGTGATCGACGTGACCAACCCGCTCGGTCCGGACCACATGTCGCTGCGGATCGGCCATGACACCTCCGCCGCCGAGCAGGTCGCCGCCATGGTCCCGGCGGCCAACGTGGTGAAGGCGTTCAACACCGTGCTCGCCCCGAACCACGCCCGGCCGGTGCTCGGCGGCGTACGGCAGTCGGTGCCGGTCGCCGGCGACGACCTGGTCGCCAAGAAGACCGTCCAGGAACTCGGCACGCAGTTGGGCTTCGACACCGTCGACGCCGGCCCGCTGTCCAGTGCCCGCTACCTGGAGCCGGTCGCCGCGCTGCTCATCCAGGTGGCCTACGGCGGCGGCGCCGGACCGACGGTCGGGTTCGCCCTCGCCCGCGACTGACGGCGGTCGAGCCCTTGGGTCGGAACACGTCATCCTGGCCGTATGGTGGACGGGTGTCGTGCGTGCCGTGTCCGGCAGGACGGACGCATCCGTTGAGACCCGAGGAGTTCTAGTGACCGTCACTCTGACCGCCGACAGCGCCGGGTCGGTCAGCGACTTCAAGGTCGCCGACCTGTCCCTGGCGACCTTCGGTCGCAAGGAGATCGAGCTCGCCGAGCACGAGATGCCCGGGCTGATGGCACTGCGCCGTGAGTACGCCGCCCAGCAGCCGTTCAAGGGCCGCAAGATCGCCGGATCGCTGCACATGACCGTGCAGACGGCGGTGCTGATCGAGACGTTGACCGCGCTCGGGGCCGACGTGCGCTGGGTATCCTGCAATATCTTCTCCACCCAGGACCAGGCCGCCGCGGCGGTCGTCGTGGGCCCGCAGGGCACGGTCGACAACCCGCAGGGTGTCGCGGTGTACGCCTGGAAGGGTGAGACGCTCGACGAGTACTGGTGGTGCACCGAGCAGATGCTCACCTGGCCGGACGGCAGCGGGCCGGACTCGATCGTCGACGACGGCGGCGACGTTACCCTGCTGATCCACCTCGGCAAGCAGTTCGAGGAGGCCGGCGCGGTGCCCTCCACCTCGGAGACCGACTCGGTCGAGTACGGCATCATCCTGGAGACCCTGCGCCGTTCGCTGGCCGCGAACCCGACCAAGTACACCGAGATGGCCAAGCCGATCATCGGGGTCTCCGAGGAGACCACCACCGGGGTCAACCGTCTGTACGAGCTGGCCCGCGAGGGCAACCTGCTCTTCCCGGCGATCAACGTCAACGACTCGGTCACCAAGAGCAAGTTCGACAACAAGTACGGCATCCGCCACTCGCTGGTCGACGGGATCAACCGGGCCACCGATGTGATGATCGCCGGCAAGCTCGCGGTGATCTGCGGCTACGGCGACGTCGGCAAGGGCGCCGTGGAGTCGCTGCGCGGCCAGGGGGCCAGGATCGTGGTGACCGAGATCGACCCGATCTGCGCGCTGCAGGCGGCGATGGACGGCCTCGACGTGGTGACCCTGGACGACGTCGTCGACCGCGGCGACATCTTCATCACCACCACCGGCAACAAGGACATCATCCTGGCCGACCACATGGCGAGGATGAAGCACAACGCGATCGTCGGCAACGTCGGGCACTTCGACAACGAGATCGACATGGCCGGTCTGGCGAAGGTGCCGGGGATCGAGAGGATCAACGTCAAGCCGCAGGTCGACGAGTGGCGGTTCCCGGACGGACACTCGGTGATCGTGCTCTCCGAAGGGCGGCTGCTGAACCTCGGCAACGCGACCGGTCACCCGAGCTTCGTGATGTCGACGTCCTTCTCCAACCAGGTGATCGCCCAGGTCGAGCTGTACGCCAAGATCGGCGAGTACGGCAAGCAGGTGTACGTGCTGCCCAAGCATCTCGACGAGAAGGTGGCCCGGCTGCACCTGGACGCGTTCGGCGCCAAGCTGACCGTGCTGACCAAGGCCCAGGCGGACTACATCGGCGTCGACGTGGCCGGCCCGTACAAGCCGGAGCACTACCGCTACTGACCCGCCCAGCGCGTCCGGTCTGGCCGCTCAGGCGGCCAGGCCGAGGGCCTCGGCGGCGGCCCGGCCGTTGGCGTGACTCGCACCGTAGGTGGTGACGAAGGCGCGTACTCCGGCCGGGCGCCAGGCCGACGGCCAGCCCATCTCCACCACCGTGACCGGGTGCCGGGCGGCCAGCCGTCCGATCAGGTCACCGGCGCCGGGCACCCGGTGCAGGTGCCGTCCGACGAGCACCAGCGGCCGGCCGGCGGCGGCCGCCGAGACCTGCTCGGCGGTCACCTCCGCCGGTGCCACCCGCAGTTGCCGGGCGTTGCCGAGGTGCGGTCCGAGACCCCACGGCACCCGACCCTCGGCGATCGTCGAGCCGACGGTCAACTGCACCACCAGCGCGTCGGCCAGCCCGTCAAGGGTGCCTTCCACCCGGACGGCGCGGCGGGCGGCGGCGTACCCCAGGTCGGCCGGGCCGGCGGTCCCACCTGCTGCCGGTCGCACTGCGGCGGCCAGCGTGGTCACCCGGTCGGCCGCCTGCTCGACCCGGCCGACCGGCAGCGTCCCGTCGCCGATCGCGGCGACGATGCCCGCCGTGACCCGTTCGACCAACGCGTGGTCCACCCGGGCGCCGATGCAGAGCAGGTCGGCGCCGGCGGCCAGGGCGGCGACCGCCGCCGGGACGATCCCACCGGCGGCCAGGGTGGCGCCGCGCATCTCCAGCGCATCGGTGACGATCACCCCGGTGAAGCCGTACTCGTCGCGGAGCAGGCCGGTCAGCGCGGCCCGGCTGAAGGTGGCCGGTGCGTCGCCGGTCAACGCCGGGACCCGGATGTGCGCGGTCATGATCGCCGGGGTGCCGGCTTCGACCACGGCGGCGAACGGCGGCAGGTCCCGCCGACGCAGCACCGCCGTCGGTACGTCGACAGTGGGCAGTTCGAGGTGTGAGTCGGTGACCGTGGCGCCGTGGCCGGGGAAGTGCTTGGCGCAGGCGGCGACTCCGGCGTCGGCCAGCCCGGCGACGGCCGCCGCCGCGTGCGTGGCGACCAGCGCCGGGTCGGCCCCGAACGACCGGGTGCCGATGATCGGGTTGTCGTCGGCGGTGTTCACGTCGACGGTCGGGGCCAGGTCGAGGTTGGCGCCGCAGGTGGCGAGCTCGTCGCCGATCGCCCGGTAGACCTGCCGGGTCAGCGCCGGGTCGTCGACCGCACCGAGCGCGGCGTTGCCGGGGTACGGGCTGCCGGTGGCGTGCGCCAGCCGGGTCACGTCGCCGCCCTCCTCGTCGATGGCGATCAGCACGTCGGCCCGGGCGGCCCGCAGCGCGTCGGTGGCGGCCCGCAGCTGTTCGGGCCGGTCCACGTTGCCGCCGAACAGGGTGTGCCCGGCGAGCCCGTCGCCGACCAGGTCCACCGCCCACTGCGGGACGGTGGCGCCGGGGTAGGCGGCGAGCAGGGTGCGCAGCGCCAGTCGCCGCAGCGCCGGGTCGTTCGGCATGTTCTCCCCCTCCGTGGCGTCTCCGCGGTCCGAGTGGCGCACCGGGGAGGCGCTGTTCGTTGCCGGTGAGTGCCGGGTCGTCCGACCGCCGAGGGTGTCACCGGCGACTACGCTACGGCTACTTCCGTTGCGGATGCCAAGATAATAGTTAACTTTCCTAAATACTAGAGGACGACCACATGGGTTCCCCGCGCCTGCCCGGCACGCCCCGGCTGCTGCGAGCGCTCAACGACCGGGCGGCGCTGGAGCTGCTCATCGCCCGCGGACCACTCACCCGGGCACAGCTCGGCGAGCTGACCGGACTGTCCAAAGTGACGGCATCGCAGCTGGTCGAGCGGCTGGAAGGACGCGGGCTGGTCACCCGGGTCGGCGAGCAGGCCGGTGGCCGGGGCCCCAACGCCCAGCTGTACGCCGTACAGCCGGCCAGCGCGCACGTCGTCGGAGTCGATGTCGGACCGGACCGGGTAGTGGCCGCCTGCGCCGACATCACCGGATCGGTGATCGGCCGGGTCGAGCAGTCCACCAGGGACACCGACGACCCGGTCGGTGTGGTGCACAACGCGGTCGTGCAGGCCGCCAGCAGCGCCGAGACCCAGCTGGCCAGCGTACGGCGGGTGGTGCTGGGCACCCCCGGCCTGGTCGACCCGGCCAACGGCGACATCACCTTCGCGTACAACCTGCCGCGCTGGCACCGCGGCCTGCTCGCCGCGCTGCGCGAGGACCTGGACACCACCGTCGTGTTCGAAAACGACGTCAACCTCGCCGCGGTCGCCGAGGCGCACGCCGGTGCCGCCCGCGACGTGCCCGACTTCGTGCTGGTCTGGGCCGGCGTCGGGGTCGGCCTGGCGATCATGCTCGGCGGCCGGCTGCACCACGGCAGCACCGGCGCGGCCGGCGAGATCGGCTACCTGCCGGTGCCCGGCGCGCCGATCCCGCGCGACGTCTCCCGCCGCGCCAAGCCGGCGTTCCAGCAGCTCGCCGGCGCCGACGCGGTCCGCGCGGTGGCCCGCGAACACGGGTTCCGGGCGGCCAGCGCGGGTGACGCGGTGCGGGCCGCGATCGCCGCCGGCACCCGGGGCGGGCCGCTGCTCGACGAGCTGGCCCGCCGGCTCGCGCTCGGCGTCGCCAGCAGCTGCGTGGTGCTCGACCCGCCGCTGGTCGTGCTGACCGGTGAGGTCGGCCAGGCCGGCGGGAGCGCCCTGGCCGAACGGGTGCAGCATGAGGTGGCCGCGATCACCCTGGTCGCACCAAGGGTCGTGGTCACCGAGCTGACTGAGGAGCCGGTGCTGCAGGGCGCCCTGCGGACCGCCCTCGACGCCGCCCGCGACGAGGTCTTCGGATCCACCGTGGCCTGACCCCGGCGCCGGCACCGCCGCGCCGCCACGGCGGTCCAGCCGCAGACCTGAGCAGTCCGTCGGGTGGTGCCGGCCACCCCGGCGCGGCCAGGTGGGGCGGCACCACCCGCGGCGTGATTGGATGGTCCGGTGCCTACCGTTGCTGACGACCTGGTGATCGAGCTCGACTCAGTGGGCGTGACCCGCTCCGGCACGGCCCTGCTACAGGACATCACCCTGCGGGTGCAGCCCGACCAGCGGTGGGTGGTGCTCGGCCCGAACGGTGCCGGCAAGACCACCCTGCTCAGCCTCGCCGCCGGCCGGCTGCACCCGACGACCGGCACCGTCCGGGTCCTCGACGAGCAGTTGGGGCGCACCGACCTGGCGGAGCTGCGGACCCGGATCGGGCTGACCACCGCCGCGCTCGCCGAGCGGATCCCCGGCACCGAGCGGGTGCTCGACGTGGTGCTGACCGCCGCCTGGTCGGTGGTCGGCCGGTGGCGGGAGCGCTACGACGAGCTCGACGTGGGCCGGGCGCAGGAGCTGCTCGGCCAGTTCGGCGTGGCCGGGCTGGCGCAGCGCGAGTACGGGACCCTCTCCGAAGGTGAACGCAAGCGGGTGCAGATCGCCCGGGCGCTGATGACCGACCCGGAGCTGCTGCTGCTCGACGAGCCGGCGGCCGGGCTCGACCTCGGTGCCCGCGAGGAGCTGGTCGGCCGGCTCGGGGTCCTCGCCCAGGACCCGGACTCCCCGGCGTTGATGCTGGTCACCCACCATGTGGAGGAGATCCCGCCGGGCTTCACCCACGCCCTGCTGCTGCGCGGCGGCACCGTCGTCGCCGCTGGCGAACTGGCCGCGACGATCACCGGTGAGCATCTGTCGGAGACGTTCGGCGTACCGCTGGTCGTCGAGCGGGCGGGTCAGCGGTACACCGCCCGGGCCGCCTGAGCGGAGGACGTCGTGACAGCGCCGCGGATCGCGGTGGTCGGCAGCGCGAACATGGACCTGGTCGCGACCGCGCCGAGACTGCCGTCGCCGGGGGAGACCCTGCTCGGCACCGACTTCGTCACGGTGCCCGGCGGCAAGGGCGCCAACCAGGCGATCGCGGCGGCCCGCGCCGGTGGCGACTGCGTGTTCCTCGGCGCGGTCGGCTCGGACGCCTTCGGTGTCACCCTGACCGGCCGGATCGCCCGGTCCGGGGTGGACACAAGCCAGCTGCGGGTGGTGTACGGGTCGTCCGGCGTCGCGATCGTGATGGTCAACGCGGCCGGTGAGAACGCGATCGTCGTCACCCCGGGCGCCAACGCGGCGTTCCGTGGGCTCACCGAGCCGGAGCTGGCGGCGGTACGCGACGCCGACGTGCTGGTGGCGCAGTTGGAGATCCCGCTGGAGACGGTGCTGGCCGCCGCGGCGGCGGCCCGCGATGCGGGCACCCGGGTGATCCTCAACGCCGCCCCGGCGCGCGAGCTGCCGGCCGAACTGCTCGACGCGGTGGATCTGCTGGTGGTCAACGATGCCGAGGCGCGGGCGATCGTCGGCGCCGGGCGGGAGGATCCGGCGGCGCTGCTGATGGTGGTCCGTCGGGCGGTGCTGACCCTGGGGGCCGAAGGCGCCTGGTTCGTCGACCGCGACGGTACGGTGCACCACGTGCCGGCCTTTCCGGTCGAGACGGTGGACTCCACCGCCGCCGGTGACGCGTTCACCGGCGCACTCGCGGTCGCCTGGGGCGAGGGACGGGACCTGGTGTCCGCGGTCCGATGGGCGTCGGCGGCCGGTGCGGCCTGCGTACGCCGCCTGGGGGCATCGGTGTCGTTGCCGCAGCGCGCCGAGATCGACGCCCTGGCCGGCTGATCGACGCCCTGGCCGGCTGGCTACCCGCGAAACGCCGGTGCCGGGTGGCGCGGGTGCGGGATCATCGAGACATGCGAGTCATTCTCAACCTCCTCTGGCTCATCTTCGGCGGCGGCATCGTGCTCGGCTTCGGGTACGCGGTGGCAGCGCTCGTCTGCTTCGTGCTGATCGTCACGATCCCGTTCGGGGTGGCGTCGCTGCGGTTGGCCTACTACTCCCTCTGGCCGTTCGGCCGGACGCTGGTCGCGAAGCCGGGGGCGGGGATCGGCTCCGGGCTGGCGAACATCCTCTGGGTGGTGCTGGCCGGCTGGTGGCTGGCGCTCACCCACATCGTCACCGGCGTGACGCTCTGCCTCACGATCATCGGCATCCCGTTCGGCATCGCCAACTTCAAGTTGGTGCCGGCGGCGTTCTGGCCGCTGGGCCGGGAGGTCGTCGACGTCGAGGACCTGCGTCGACCGGGGCTGGTCCACGCTTGACGAGGGGTGGCCGACGGTCCCGTCCGGGTGCCGGGCGGGTGGTCGACGGCAACTGCTGGCGCCCGTACTTGCCCGAGTCCGTGTCGGTGGCGGCGCCGGGGCGGTCAGGCCGTGCCGGTGTAGAAGGCGGTCGTCCGCTCCGCGGCCTCGCCCGCCTCGGTCGGATCGGTGCCGGCGGCGACGCTCGCCGCACGCCACTGGTCGCTGCTGCGGGTGATGAACTCTCGCCCCTCGGCCGACGTGCTCCACGCCTCGACCGCCTGGGGGTCGACCGGCTGTTGCGGGGCCGCCAGGTGCAGGGTGAGCCCGATCAGGGCCAGGTCCCAGCCCACACCGGTGGCGCCGGGCCCGAACTGTGCCCACCGTTCGTCGTCGACGTGCGCCACGTGCTCCAGCTCGAACCGGGTCGTTCCGTCGGACAGCGGGCTCAGCCGTACCTCGATCCAGCTCACCTCGCCGCCGAACTCCCAGGTGGCGGCGAAGCTCTTCGGCGGGTCGCAGCGCTGCACCACACCCCCGGCGTTGCCTTCGAGCTGGTAGCGGCCGTGCAGTCGGAGCTCGCCGGAGACCGGCAGGAACCAGCGGGGGAGGCGTTCGGCGCTGGTGCAGGCGTCCCAGAGTTCGTCGACGCTTGCCGCGTAGGTGCGGGAGATGGTCTGCACCCGGGCGGTGCCCGCATCGAGGACCCGACTGCCGATCCGTCGTTCGACGGTGCTGATCTGCTCGTCAATGTCGATCATCGTCGCTCCATAGACGTGTGTGTCCACCGGCCGGGAGGTCCGACCGGTGGGCACAGTATCAGCAATATCTTATATAAGCTACTCGTGTTGCTTTCCGGGTTCAGGGTGTCGGGCGGCCGGTCAGGACTCGGGGCCCGGACGGTGTGATGGCGACCGTGTGTTCGGAGTGGGCGGTACGGGAGCCGTCGGCGGAACGGATCGTCCAGCCGTCCTCGTCGTACCTGATCTTGTTGGTGGAGTGACAGAACCAGGGTTCGATCGCGATGGTCAGGCCGGGATCGAGCCGCATCCCACGGCCGGCACGGCCGGTGTTGGCGACGTGCGGGTCCTCGTGCATCGTGCGGCCGATGCCGTGACCGCCGAACTCGCCGTTGACGCTGTAGCCGTACGAACCGGCGACCTCGCCGATCGCGGCGCAGACGTCGCCGAGGCGCCCGCCGGGCTGGGCGGCGGCGATCGCCGCCGCGAGGGCGACCTCGGTGGCCTCGATCAGCCGCAGATCGGCCGGATCGGGGGTGCCGACGATGACGGAGACCGCGGAGTCGGCCACCCAGCCGTCGATGCCGACCGCCATGTCGATGCTGAGCAGGTCGCCGTCGCGCAGTACGTAGTCGTGCGGGAGGCCGTGCAGCACCGCGTCGTTGACCGACAGGCACAGTACGTTGCGGAACGGGCCGCGGCCGAACGACGGGGCATAGTCCCAGTAGCAGGACTCGGCGCCACGTTCGGCGATCCGCCGCCGGGCGTGGTGCTCGATGTCCATCAGGTTGACGCCGACCGCGGCGACACCGCTCAACTCGGCGAGCAGTTCGCCGACGAACTGCCCGGTCACCGCCATCCGGTCGATCTCCTGGGCGGACTTGAGCTCGATCACGACAGCCTCCCTCTCCCTCTGCGGTATTTTTATACCACGCCGGTCCGAGGGCGCTCCGGAGAGCTATCCTGCTGGACATGGTCCGCCAACCGCTCACCGCCGAACAGATCGCCGCAGGCCAGCGACTCGGTGCCGCCCTGCGGGTCGCCCGGGCCGGCCGCAGCCTCGTCGAGGTGGCGCTGGTGGCCGGTATCTCCCCCGAGACCCTGCGCAAGATCGAAGCGGGCCGGCTTCCGGCGCCGGCGTTCGGCACCGTGGTCCGGCTCAGCCAGGCCCTCGACGTCCCCCTCGGTGACCTGGCCGACGTCTGGTTGGCCGAGACGCCCGTCCGCCAGGCGTCCTAGCGCTCACTCGCCCGACGGCAGGGTTTCGTTCTCCCCGAGCCGGTCCGCGCCCCGACGGCGCAGCATCCGCAGACCCGGGATGCCGGCCACTGCCAACTTCAGGTCCCGGGTCACCTCCAGCAGGTCGTGGATGTCCGGCCCGACCCGGTCCAGGGTGGCCAGGATCGGTAGCACGTCGGCCTTGAGATGCTGGGTCAGCCGGGGCAGTTCGTCCACGAGCCGGACGGCCGCGTCCACCTCGTCCTCGCTCAACTGCTCGACGAAGTGCCGGGCCATCGGAGCGCCACGGCGCAGCGCCGGCTCGTACTCGCCGATCAGCTCGACCGACCGCTCGGCGATCTCCTCGCTGCGCCCCACCACCCGACTGGCCCCCACCGCCACCCGGTCGGCGTCGGTGAGCAGCGTCTGCGCGGCGGCCGCCACCCGGGTCGCGGCCGCCACCGCGTCGGTCGCCGCCGTGGCGATCGTCTCCACCCGCAGGGTCGCCTCCTCCGCCTCCGCGACCACCCGTTCGCTGCGGTCGAGCAGCACCTCGACCCGGTCGACCACCGTGCCGACCCGTTGCACCAGAGCCTCGATCTCATCCAGCACGGCGAACGCGCGCGACGGCACGGCGGCGTACTCGGAGGTGAGTCGGCCCATCCGGGTCGCCACCTCACCGGCCTGGCCGGTGGCCCGCCCGGCCGCGCCGGTCACCGCACCGGCGACCTGCCCGACGGTGGATCTGGTAAGTGCGACAAGACTCGCCGGGGACGGCAGCGGGAGTGGCATCTCCCTATTGTGCGGCGCGCCGGCCACCACCGCTGGCACGGCGATCGGCGGAACCCGGCGCGGGCCGGGGCAGCGCCGGTCGGCCCGGGGTGGCTCGGGCCGTCATGGCTCGGCCCGGGACAGACGCCTGCGATGCCAGCGCGGCCTCGACCGCACGCCGTAGCGCGCGGTGGATTCGGCCCACCCGAAGCGCATCCCGGTCGGACACCAGCAGCACCGGGGTGCCCCGTACCTCGACCCAGAGTTCGAGCAGGTGCGCGCCCCGGTCGTAGGAGTCGTCGAGCAGCCCGAGCAGCAGGTCCGCGATCGGGATGATGACCAGCCCGACCAGGATCGATCCACCGATCAGCGCGATGGTGACGGTCGGCGAGGCGTCGATGGTCAGCGCGGTTACCAGCCCGATGATCGCGGTCGCCACCGGGGCCAGGAAAGCGACGCCGACCATGCCCCGGCCGGCCAGGGCACTCCACGAGCGGGCACCCCGTCGCTGCCAGATCCGGTGCACCTGGGTGAGCGGATGCCGGTGCTGGTCCACCCGAACTTCGGTGGAGGTGATCCGTACGGATTTGTCATCGTAGTAGGTGATCATCCGACTACCCCTCCCTCACGTTGTGGATCACGTTACCCACTCTCCGGCGCTCCCCGTAGGCTGTCCCGGAACGCGACGTCGATGGGGAGGTCCGCCGTGCCGGAGTTGGTGCTGGTCGAGGTCGAGCAGGGGGTGGCCACGATTCGGCTGGCCCGGCCGCCGATGAACGCGCTGAACGCGGCGGTGCAGGAGGAGTTGCGCGACGCCGCGCGTACCGTCGCCGACGACGAGCGGGTGCGCGCCGTCGTGGTCTACGGCGGTGAGAAGGTCTTCGCCGCCGGCGCCGACATCAAAGAGATGGCCGACATGTCGTACGTGGACATGGCGGCCCGCGCGGCGCAGCTGTCCAGCGCCTTCGACGCGGTCGCCCGGATCCCGAAACCGGTGGTCGCCGCGATCACCGGCTACGCCCTCGGCGGCGGCTGCGAGCTGGCTCTGGCCTGCGACTGGCGGGTGGTCGCCGAGGACGCCAAACTCGGCCAGCCGGAGATCAAACTGGGGGTCATCCCTGGTGCCGGCGGCACCCAGCGGCTGGCCCGGCTGGTCGGCCCGGCCCGCGCCAAGGACATCGTCCTTACCGGACGGATGGTCGACGCCGCCGAGGCCGAGCGGATCGGCCTGGCCGACCGCGTCGTCCCGGCCGACCAGGTGTACGCGGTGGCACTCGACATGGTCCGGCCGTTCGTCACCGGCCCGGCACAGGCGGTCAAGGCGGCCAAGTTGGCCATCGACGGAGGGTTGGAGATGGATCTCGCCTCCGGCCTGGCCTGGGAGAGTCAACTGTTCGCCGGCCTGTTCGCCACCGACGACCGCACCGAGGGGATGGCGGCGTTCGTCGCCAAGCGTAAGCCCGACTTCACCGGTCGCTAGTCCGTATCGGCCCTCGGCCGGCCCTTCGGCCGGCCCTTGAACCGGCTCGGTGCCGGCGGTGCCGGTCGCACGTGGATGCCGAACGAAGTGACTGGGCGGTAACCTGCTCGGGGGCGCGCCGGCCGGGCGGGCCCGGGGCGACGGGAGGCATCGGCGATGGCGGAGCGGATCGAGGGACACGGCGGGACGTTGGCGCTGGCCGCCGCCCAGGCGTACGGCGTACGCGAGCTGTTCACCCTCTCCGGCGGCCACATCTTCCCGCTCTACGACGCCGCACACGCCGCCGACTTCCCGATCTACGACGTACGGCACGAGCAGACCGCCGTCTTCGCCGCCGAGGCGGTGGCGAAACTGCAGCGTCGTCCCGGGCTGGCCGCACTCACCGCCGGCCCCGGCGTCACCAACGGCATCTCCGGTCTGACCAGCGCCTTCTTCAACGCCGCGCCGGTGCTGGTGCTCGGCGGCCGGGCACCGGCGTTCCGCTGGGGGTCGGGCAGCCTGCAGGAGATCGACCACGTACCGCTGGTCGCCCCGGTCACCAAGCACGCCGCCACGGTCGCCGCGACCGACGACGTACCGGCCGCGGTCGGTGCCGCGCTGTCCGCCGCGCTCACCCCGCACCGCGGCCCGGCCTTTCTCGACCTGCCGCTGGAGGTGATCTTCTCGACCGCCGAGGTGACCGCGCCGACCGCCGACGCGGTGCCGGTGGTCGAGCCGGACCCGGACGAGGTCGCCCGCGCGGCCCGGCTGATCGCCGCCGCCGACCGTCCGGTGATCGTCGCGGGTTCCGACGTGTACGCCGGGGACGCCGTCGCCGCGTTGCGGGAGGCCGCCGAGGCGCTGCAGGTGCCGGTCTTCACCAACGGCATGGGGCGTGGGTCGCTGCCGCCGGGGCACCCACTGGCCTTCGCGAAGGCGCGGCGGGTCGCGTTCGGTCGGGCCGACGTGGTGGTGGTGGTCGGCACCCCGCTGGACTTCCGGCTCAGCTTCGGTGACTTCGGCGCCGCCCAGGTGGTGCACGTCGTCGATGCGCCGAGCCAGCGGGCGACCCACGTACAGCCGGCCGTTTCGCCCGCCGGTGACCTGCGGCTGATCCTGTCCGCGTTCGCTGACCACTCCGGCGACCGCGCCGACCACACCGGCTGGCTGGCCGACCTGCGCGCCGCCGAGGAACAGGCCAGGGCGCGGGACGCGGTGGAGCTCGCCGCCGAGTCCGACCCGATCCGCCCGTCGCGGATCTACGGCGAACTGCGGGCGGTGCTCGACCCGGATGCGGTCACCATCGGCGACGGCGGTGACTTCGTCTCGTACGCCGGCCGCTACCTGGAGCCGTCGGTGCCCGGCAGTTGGCTCGATCCCGGCCCGTACGGCTGCCTCGGCACCGGCATGGGCTACGCGATGGGTGCCCGGCTCACCTACCCGGACCGGCAGGTCTGCGTGCTGATGGGCGACGGCGCGGCCGGCTTCTCGCTGATGGACGTCGAGTCGCTGGCCCGGCAGAAGCTGCCGGTCGTGATCGTGGTCGGCAACAACGGCATCTGGGGGTTGGAGAAGCATCCGATGCGCGCCATGTACGGCTACGACGTCGCCGCCGACCTGCAGCCGGGGCTGCGCTACGACGAGATCGTCGGGGCGCTGGGCGGCGCGGGGGAGACGGTCACCAAGGCCGGCGACATCGGTCCGGCGCTGCGTCGGGCCTTCGACGCCGGGGTGCCGTACCTGGTCAATGTGTTGACCGACCCGGACGACGCCTATCCCCGCTCGTCGAACCTGGCCTGAGTGCTGGTCGGACCCGGCCTGACGGATCGTCGACCCGATCTGGTCGGCAAATGCTTGGCGGAATGTCGGTCCTGTCGTTCATTGTGGGTCTGCAGACAAACGACAGGAGTGAGGATGTCGCACGCGATCTGGGCCGAGGGCCTGGTCAAGCGATTCGGCTCGACGACCGCGTTGGCCGGGGTGGATCTCGCGGTCCGTACCGGCACCGTGTTCGGGCTGCTCGGGCCGAACGGGGCCGGCAAGACCACCGCGGTCCGGGTGCTCGCCACCCTGTTACGGCCGGACGCCGGGCACGCCCGGGTGCAGGGCTTCGACGTGGTCGGCCAGGCTCACCAGGTCCGCCGGTCGATCGGCCTGACCGGGCAGTACGCCTCGGTCGACGAGACGCTGACCGGCGTGGAGAACCTGATCATGATCGGTCGGTTGCTGGGGTCGTCGCGGCGTGACGCGCGTTCCCGTGCCCGGCAACTGCTGGCCGAGTTCCAGCTCACCGATGCCGCCGATCGCGCGGCGAAGACCTACTCGGGCGGTATGCGCCGCCGCCTCGACCTGGCCGCCAGCCTGGTGGGACGGCCCCAGGTGCTGTTCCTCGACGAACCCACCACCGGGCTGGACCCGCGCAGCCGCAACGAACTGTGGGAGTTGGTCCGTGGGCTGGTCGCCGGTGGAGTGACGGTGCTGCTCACCACCCAGTACCTGGAGGAGGCCGACCAGCTGGCCGACGAGTTGGCCGTGGTCGACCACGGGCGGGTGATCGCTGGCGGTACGCCGGAGGAGCTGAAGGCCAAGACCGGTGCCCAGGTCCTCGTGGTGCGCCCGACCGATCCGAAACAGTTGCCGACGGTGCTGACCGCGCTGCGGGACCTGTCCGGCAACGAGCCGTCGTTGGCCCAGACGACGGTGACGGTGAGCACCGCCGATGCGGACCTGCTGCCGGCGGTGGTCCGCCGGCTTGACGAGTCCGGGGTGAAGGTTGGTGAGCTGGCGTTGCGCAGCTCCAGTCTGGATGAGGTCTTCCTGTCGCTCACCGGCCACCGGGCCGATCCGGGCTCCGGCGGCTCGGCGGCCGGCACCGGCGAGCGACCGACGCCGGCGACCGGGCCGGCCGGTACGGGGGCACAGCCGACCACCGCCACCATGGAGGGAATCCGTTGACCGCCACCACCGTCACCCCGCCCGAACTGCCCGGCCGGCACCAGTGGGTCAGTCCGGTGGCCGGGCTGCGGCACACCGGCACCCTGGCCTGGCGGAGCCTGGTGCAGATCAAGCACAACCCGTTGGAACTGCTCGATCTCAGCGTCCAACCGCTGATGTTCCTGCTGCTGTTCACCTATGTGTTCGGCGGTGCGATCGCCGGCACGCCGGGGGAGTATCTGACCTTCGCGTTGCCGGGAATCATCGTGCAGAACGCCCTTTTCGCGACGATGACCACGGGGTTCGGGCTGAACACCGACCTCACCAAGGGGGTGTTCGACCGGTTGCGGTCGTTGCCGATCGCCCGGTGGGCGCCGCTGGCCGGGCGAATTCTGGCCGACACCGTCAAGCAGGCTTGGTCGGTGCTGCTGCTGCTGGGTGTCGGGATGATCCTCGGCTACCGGGTCGAGGGTGGTCCGGTCGGCCTGCTCGGCGCGTTCGCGCTGATCTTGGCCTTCACGCTGGCCGCGTCGTGGATCTCGGTGCTGGTCGGGGTGATGGTCAGCGAGCCGGAGAAGGTGCAGATCTTCGGCTTCATGGTGATCTTTCCGCTGACCTTCACCAGTAACGCATTCGTGCCGACCGAGACCATGCCGGGCTGGCTTCAGGCCTGGGTCGAGGTCAACCCGGTGACGATCCTCGCCGACGGCCTGCGTGGTCTGCTCAGTGGCGTGCCCGTCGCCGGCCCGGTCGGCTATTCGCTGCTCTGGGCAGCCGGCATCGCGGCGGTGTTCGCGCCGCTGGCACTCGCCCGGTTCAAGCGTCGGGTCTGACCTGACCATCCTCCGGGCGGGCCGCTCGGGTCGCCCGAGTCAGGCACCTGACTCGGGCCGGCGGTCCTCCCGGGGGTCTGCGGCGTCCCGGCGCCGCAGGTCGTCCTCCCGGCGGCGCAGATCCTCCTCCCACCGTTCGAAGAGCTCGCGATCCTGCTTCGACTTCTCGGCGTCGAGCGCGCGCAGGAACTCGGGATCGTCGTCGGGGGCCGCCGGGCGGTTGCGCGGTGGCGGGGTGCCGGTCGGTCGGGGGACGCCGCCGAGCGGTGACGGGCTGCCGAAGCCGGGCCGGCGGCTGAGGAACCAGGCGGCCGGCCCGAGGAGGGGGATGACGATGATGACCGGCACCCAGAGCAGGCGCGGCAGGGCGCGGACGTCACCTTTCTCCGCTGAGAGGCAGCTGATCAGCGCCACCGCCATGAGCACGACGTGGAGCATGAAGAGCAGGATGAACACGCGGGCCATCCCGCTATGATGCCCCGCCCGGCGGGCTCAGCCTAGTCAGCTGAGGATCAGGATGGCGCCGAGCACCGCGTAACCGGCGGTGACCAGCCCCAGCAGGGGCACCTCCGCGCTGATCTGTCCGGCTGCCGGACGTCGTGGGCCACTGGCGTGCCGGTAGGCGTAGCTGATCAGCGCGGCCCAACCGACCACCGCGAACAGCCCGAGGAGCATGGCGGCGCCACCCCGCTCTACTGCCAACCGCATGGTCAGCGCCACCACCAGGGTGAGGGCCAGAGCCGACCGCCGCCAGGCCAGCCGGGTCCGTTCGGGCTGCAGCCCCGGATCGCGGGCAGCTGGGCTGTGTTCGTCGGCCGGCGGCTCGGGATCAGCCACTGGCCGCCTCGACCAGTACGACGATGGTCAACGCGGTGGCACCGGCACCGACACAGATGGCGAGGAACGCCGGAAACCGGGACGCCGGTAGGTCGGTGCCCAGTCGCATGGCCCGCTCGGTACGGGCCCAGTGGTCGACCGCCCGCAGCGCGACGGTCCCGCCGAGCAGCAGCAGGGTCACCGCCAGCCCTTCCCGAAGGTGGGTCACGGACAGCTCAGGCAGGAACTGCGCGATGGCCAGCCCGCCGGCGACCAACGCCAGGGCGGTCCGGATCCAGGCGAGGAAGGTCCGCTCGTTCGCCAGCGAGAACCGGTAGTCGGGCGCGGTGCCGACCCGGCGCAGCTCCTGGGGATCGAACCACCGGCGCAGCGCACTCCACACCTGGATCATTATCGCCGGCTAGACTCACTGTCTGTGGCCGAGCTGACCGATGACGAGCGAAGCACGCTGAAGACCGGCGCTTTCGGCGCTGTCTACCTGGTGTCGGCTGCGGACCCGGGGCTGGTGTCGATGGTCCGGGAGAGCTTCGCCGCCTCGGACGTGTTCGCCGGGACATCGGGTCTGGTGAACGACGTGCTGACCAGCGGCGAGTTGCCCAAGTTGGCCCGGGACACCCCGGAGGCGGTGGAGCAACTGGTGCTGCCGGCGCTGCGGCAGTCGGTGGCGGTGCTCACCGCGAAGGCCCCGCACGATCTGGAGCACTACCGGTCGGCGGTGACCGAGGCGGTCGACCGGGTGGCGCGGGCCGCGTCCGGGGTCGACCCGGCGGAGACGGCGATGATCTCCAAGATCAGGCAGGCGCTGGCCACTCCGTCCTGACCGATCCGTCCTCCTGGCCGATTCGCCACCTCTGCTGAACAGGGCGGTTGTTCGGTCCGGCCGGCCGGTCGGCGGGGCCGTTTGGCCATTGGCTACTTGCGGGTAACATAGTGGGTGGGGCATTCCACAGCGGTGCTCGGTTGACCGATCGTTAAGGAAAGCGGCAGGCTGCGCCGAGAGTGGTAGAGCAGCACCACCTACAGGAGGGGTGTCGAAGCGCGATGAACATCGTCGTACTCGTCAAGCAGGTGCCCGATTCCGGCGCGGAACGCGCCCTGCGCGGTGACGACAACACCGTCGACCGCGGGTCGGCCAACAACGTGATCAATGAGATGGACGAGTACGCGATCGAGGAGGCGCTGCGGCTGCGGGAGGCCAACGGCGGTGAGGTGACCATCCTCACCATGGGCCCGGACCGCGCGGCCGAGTCGATCCGCAAGGCGCTGTCGATGGGGCCGGACAAGGCGGTGCACGTCGTGGACGACGCCCTGCACGGCTCCTGCGCGGTCGCCACCTCCAAGGTTCTCGCCGCAGCCCTCGGCACCCTTGGGGCGGATCTGATCCTCTGCGGCGCCGAGTCCACCGATGGGCGGGTACAGGTGATGCCGCACATGCTCGCCGAGCGGCTCGGCATCGCCGCCCTGACCGGCGCCCGCAAGCTGACCGTCGACGGCGACACGCTCACCGTCGAACGGCAGAACGAGGAGGGCTACGAGGTGGTCAGCGCCACCACCCCGGCGGTGGTCTCGGTGTGGGACACCATCAACGAGCCACGCTACCCCTCGTTCAAGGGGATCATGGCGGCCAAGAAGAAGCCGGTACAGAGCCTGTCCCTGGCCGATCTGGGCGTCGCCGCCAGCGAGGTCGGCTTCGACGGGGCGACCAGTGAGGTCGTCGAGCACCGCAAGCGCCCGCCACGGTCGGCGGGGCAGAAGGTCGTCGACGACGGCGAGGCCGGCGTACGGCTGGTCGAGTTCCTGGCGTCCGAGAAGTTCGTGTGAGCGGGGAGGTTGACATGGCTGAGGTTCTCGTTGTCGTCGAGGCCACCGGTGAGTTCGGCGTCAAGAAGGTCACCCTGGAACTGCTGACCCTGGCCCGCAAGCTGGGCGGCGAGGTGTCCGCGGTGGTGCTCGGCGGGCCCGGCGCGGCCGCCGCGATGACCGACAAGCTCGGTGAGTACGGCGCCAGCAAGGTGTACGCCGCCGAGAGCGAGGAAATCGACGGTTACCTCGTTGCTCCGAAGGTGACCGTGCTGGCCGAGCTGATCGGCCGGGTGCAGCCCGGCGCGGTGCTGCTCGCCTCCTCCCAGGAAGGCAAGGAGATCGCCGGGCGGCTCGCCGTACGGCTGGACAACGGTTTGCTGACCGACGTGGTCGACCTGGCCGCCGACGGCACCGCGACCCAGGTCGCGTTCGCCGGCGCCACCATCGTCACCTCCCGGGTCACCCGGGGCCTGCCGCTGGTGACGCTGCGGCCCAACTCGGTGGCGCCCGAGCCGGCCCCGGCGGCCCCGCAGGTGGAGCAGTTGCAGGTGCGGGTCACCGACTCGGACAAGTTGGCCAAGGTGGTCGAACGGGTCGCCGAGCAGTCCGGCTCCCGGCCGGAGCTGACCGAGGCGTCGGTGGTCGTCTCCGGCGGGCGCGGTGTCGGCAGCGGCGACAACTTCAAACTGGTCGAGGAGCTCGCCGACCTGCTCGGCGGTGCGGTGGGCGCCTCCCGGGCCGCCGTCGACTCCGGGTTCTACCCGCACCAGTTCCAGGTGGGGCAGACCGGCAAGACCGTCTCCCCGCAGCTGTACGTGGCGCTGGGCATCTCCGGGGCGATCCAGCACCGGGCCGGCATGCAGACCGCGAAGACCATCGTGGCGGTCAACAAGGACGGCGAGGCGCCGATCTTCGAGCTCGCCGACTTCGGTGTGGTGGGTGACCTGAACAAGGTGGTCCCGCAGGCGGCCGAGGAGATCCGCAAGCGCAAGTGAGGTGACCGTCCCGCAGGGCGTCGTGGCCACCGCCGTAGCGACCTCACCGATCGGGTCCGGCCGCCTATCCGCCGGACCCGACCCGGCGGATAGGCTTGCTGGTGATGGCTTATCTCGACCACGCCGCGACCACGCCGATGCTCGACGAGGCGGTGGAGACCTACGTCGCCACCGCCCGTCGGGTCGGTAACGCGTCGTCACTGCACGCCGCCGGACGGGCGGCCCGGCGTACGGTCGAGGAGGCCCGGGAGCGGGTCGCCGCCGCCCTCGGCGCCCGGCCGTCCGAGGTGATCTTCACCGCCGGCGGCACGGAGAGCGACAACCTCGCGGTCAAGGGAATCTTCTGGGCACGGTCGGCGGCGGATCCTGCCCGGCGGCGGATCCTGGCCAGCACCGTCGAGCACCACGCCGTGCTCGACGCCGTGCAGTGGCTCGCCGGGCACGGGCAGGCCCAGGTGACCTGGCTCCCGGTGGACGCCACCGGTCGGGTCGACGCCCCCACCGTGCAGGCCGAGCTGGACCAGGTCGCCGACGAGCTGACCCTGGTCACAGTCATGTGGGCGAACAACGAGGTGGGCACCGTGCAACCGGTCACCGCCGTCGCGGCAATGGCCGCGCGGGCCGGCGTACCGCTGCACACCGACGCGGTCCAGGCGGTCGGCCAGGTCCCGGTCGACTTCGCCGCCAGTGGCGCCGCCGCGTTGAGCGTCAGCGGTCACAAGCTCGGCGGCCCGGCCGGCGTGGGTGCCCTGCTGCTCGGCCGGGACGTCGCCTGCACCCCGCTGCTGCACGGTGGTGGCCAGGAGCGCGACGTCCGCTCCGGCACGCTCGACACCGCCGGGATCGCCGCGTTCGCGGTCGCCGTCGAGGTGGCGGTGAAACGCCAGACCGAGCACGCGGCGCGGGTCGGCGCGCTCCGCGACGACCTGGTCCGACGGGTACGCCTGGTGGTACCGGATGTGATCTACAACGGGGACCCGAGCGACCGACTCCCCGGCAACGCGCACTTTTCATTCCCCGGCTGCGAAGGCGACGCGCTGTTGCTGCTGCTCGATGCCCAGGGCATCGCCTGCTCGACCGGCTCGGCGTGTTCGGCCGGGGTGGCGCAGCCGTCGCACGTGCTGCTGGCGATGGCCGACGACGACGAGCGGGCCCGCTCGTCGCTGCGGTTCAGCCTGGGCCACGACTCCACTGGGGCCGAGGTCGACGCGCTGGTGGCAGCCCTGCCCGGTGCGGTCGAGCGGGCCCGTCGGGCCGGCGCGGTGCGCGGCACGAAGCCGGTGCCGCCCGCCGCCGGCTGACCCGGCACCGCTGCGGGACTACCCTCGAGCATGCGGCGACGATCAGGCAGGAGATGGGTACGGTGCGAGTACTGGCGGCGATGTCCGGCGGGGTCGATTCGGCGGTGGCGGCCGCCCGGGCGGTGGCCGCCGGGCACGACGTGACCGGTGTGCACCTGGCGCTGTCGCGCAATCCGCAGACGTACCGTACCGGGGCCCGTGGCTGCTGCACCGTCGAGGACGCCCGGGACGCCCGGCGGGCCGCCGACGTGATCGGCATCCCGTTCTACGTCTGGGACATGGCCGAGCAGTTCCACAGCGACGTGGTGGACGACTTCGTCGCCGAGTACGCCGCCGGCCGTACCCCCAATCCGTGCCTGCGCTGCAACGAGAAGATCAAGTTTGCGGCGGTGCTGGATCGCGCGGTCGCGTTGGGGTTCGACGCGGTGGTCACCGGCCATCACGCCCGGCTCGGCCCCGACGGTCTGCTGCGGCGCAGCGTCGACCTGGCCAAGGACCAGTCGTACGTGCTCGCCGTGCTCAACCGGGCCCAACTGGACCGGGCGATGTTCCCGCTCGGTGACTCCACCAAGGCGCAGGTCCGGGCCGAGGCGGCGCGGCGCGGGCTGGCGGTGGCCGACAAGCCCGACTCGCACGACATCTGCTTCATCGCCGACGGCGACACCCGCGGATTCCTCGCCGACCGGCTCGGCAACGCCCCGGGCGACGTGGTCGACGCGACGACCGGCGCGGTCGTCGGCCGCCACGACGGGGCGTACGCGTTCACCGTCGGCCAGCGGCGTGGCCTGGGCATCGGGGTGCCCGCGCCGGACGGTCGACCCCGCTACGTGCTGTCGATCACACCGAAGAGCAACACGGTGACCGTCGGCCCGGCCGAGGCGCTGGACGTCGACACGGTGACCGGTGTCCGCCCGGTGTGGATCGGCGGGGACCAGCCGACCGGCCCGGTCGAGGCGATGCTCCAGGTGCGCGCGCACGGCTCGACCACCCCGGCGGTGGTCGAGCTGACCGACGCCGGCATGCACGCCCAGCTGCACCGGCCGGTCCGGGGGGTGGCCGCCGGCCAGGCGATGGTCGCCTACCGACCCGATCCGGCCGGCGACGTGGTGCTCGGCTCGGCGACCATCGCCGGCTGACCGGTAGAGTCGGCGGACGTGACCGACGCGAATGACCTGCCGTGACCCACGCGAGTGACCTGCCGGGACCGGAGCCGGCCGCGGCGGCGGACACACCGTGGCCCTGGCCGCCGGGTGCCGCCAGTGGGATCGGATCGCTGCCCGGCACCGACGTCGCCGAAGCGCAACGGATCGTCCTCGGTGAACTGCCGGGCCTGCCGCACCTGCCCGAGCTACCGGCCCGGGGGCCGGGCGCGGAGATGACCGGGCGCGGTGCCACCTTCCTGGTGGACCTGCCGGTCGAGCTGTACGCCGGTCGCTGGCGGGTCGCCGCCCGACCCGGCCGGGACCTGCGCCGCGCACTCGACCTGCGGGAACGGGACCTCGACCAGTTGACCGAGCAGGCCGACGGCTACACCGGGCCGGTCAAACTGCAGGCCGCCGGGGTGTGGACGTTGGCCGCCAGCCTCGACGTCGGCCTCGGCGGGCGGCTGGTCCGCGACCACGGCGCCGTACGTGACCTCGCCGCCTCGCTCACCGAGGGCCTGCGCGAGCACGTCGCGGAGGTGTCCCGCCGGGTGCCGGGTGCCCGGCTGCTGCTCCAACTCGACGAACCCTCGCTGCCCGCGGTGCTGGCCGGGACGCTGCGCACCGACAGCGGTCTGCACACCTATCGGGCGGTCGCCGCCGGCACCGTCCGGGACCTGCTCGCCGAGGTGATCTCCGGCGTCGGTGTGCCGGTGGTGGTGCACTGCTGCGCCCCTGGGGTGCCGGTGGGTCTGCTGCAGGCAGCCGGAGCCGTCGCGATCGCCGCCGACCTGGCGCTGCTCACCGATCTGGACTCGGTCGGTGCGGCGATCGACGCCGGGATGGGGCTGTTCGCCGGGGTGGTGCCGGCAACCGGGGAAGCGTCCGGCACGGCGGCACCGACCTCGGCGCGGGCGGCGGGACAGGTCCGTACCCTCTGGTCGATGCTGGGGTTCCCGGCGGAGCAGGCCGCCGCCCAGGTGGTGGTGACCCCGGCGTGCGGGCTGGCCGGGGCGACCGTGCCGTACGCCCGGGCGGCGCTCGCCGCCTGCCGCGACGCTGGCCGGCGGCTGTCCGAGGGCTGACCCGGCCGGCGGCCGGCGGTGGAGTGCGGTGGGGTCTCGGCCGTGGAACACTGCCACCCGGGTGCGCCTACGGTTACCGTTAGTGGCGATGAGCTACCACGGTGACAGCGACGGTGACCCGGCCGCCGGTCGGCGCGGCTGGTGGCGGATGTACCGCGGGCTGATCATCGCCGTGCTGGTGGTGGTCTTCGTGCTGTGCTTCCTGTGGTGCGCCGGGGTGGCCGTGTTCAACCTCGTCCAGGGCGAGTGACCGGGCCGGTCCGCGAGTGACCGCAGTCGGGCCGCCACACGGGTGACCGCGGTCGGTTCGCCGGCCGGTATCCGCGAATGTCGGTGCCGACCGATACGGTGCGCAGGTAGATCCGAACACGGAGGTCAGCCGGTGTCCGAGGAAGTCGTTCCGCAGCAGGTCAGCGCCGCCGGGCAGGCGCAGGCCGGTGAGGAGCCCGACGCGGCCGCCCGGGAGCGGCACGCCACGCTCGCCGAGGAGATTGATCGCCACCAGTTCCGCTACCACGTCCTCGACGCGCCGGAGATCTCCGACGGGCAGTACGACCTGCTGATCCGGGAGCTGAACCAGCTGGAGGAGCGGCACCCGTCGCTGCGCACGCCGGATTCGCCCAGCCAGCGGGTGGGCTACGCCTACGCCACCCAGTTCGCCCCGGTGAACCACGCCGAGCGGATGATGAGCCTGGACAACGCCTTCGACGACGATGAGCTCACCACCTGGGCCGACCGGGTCGAGCGCGACGCTGGTGGTCCGGTCAACTACCTGTGCGAGCTGAAGGTCGACGGCCTCGCGGTCAACCTCACCTACGAGCGGGGCGTGCTGACCCGGGCGGCGACCCGGGGTGACGGTCGGGTCGGCGAGGACATCACCCCCAACGTGCGGACCATCCGGCAGATCCCGGAGCGGCTGGCCGGTGAGGCACCCGAGTTGCTGGAGGTGCGTGGCGAGATCTACTTCCCGGTGGCCGCGTTCGACGAGCTCAACGCCAGCCTGGTCGCCCAGGAGAAGGCGCCGTTCGCGAACCCGCGCAACGCCGCCGCCGGCTCGCTGCGGCAGAAGGATCCTCGGATCACCGCCGGACGCGGGCTGCGCATGGTGGTGCACGGTCTGGGGGCGCGCAAGGGTTTCGAGCCGGTACGCCAGTCCGACGCGTACCGGCAGCTGGCCGACTGGGGGCTGCCGATCAGCCAACGCTGGCAGGTGGTCGGCGACCGCGACGGGGTGCGTGACTTCATCGCCCACTTCGCCTCGCACCGCCATGAGGTGGAGCACGAGATCGACGGCGTGGTGGTCAAGATCGACGAGGTGTCGGTCCAGCGCCGTCTCGGCTCCACCAGTCGCGCCCCGCGTTGGGCGATCGCCTACAAGTACCCGCCGGAGGAGGTCAACACCCGGCTGCTCGACATCAAGGTCAACGTCGGACGGACCGGGCGGGTCACCCCGTACGCGGTGCTCGACCCGGTCAAGGTGGCCGGTTCGACGGTCGGCTTCGCCACCCTGCACAACGCCGGAGAGGTGGCCCGCAAAGGGGTACTGATCGGCGACATGGTGGTCCTGCGGAAAGCGGGCGACGTCATTCCCGAAGTGGTCAGCCCGGTCGTCGATCTGCGGACCGGAGCCGAGCGCGAGTTCGTGATGCCGACCGAGTGCCCGGAGTGTGGCACCGAGCTGCGCTACGAAAAAGAAGGTGACGCCGATATCCGGTGTCCGAATCTTGACTGCCCGGCGCAGTTGACCCGTAAGCTGGAGTACATTGCCGGTCGCGGTGTTCTCGACATCGAGGCGCTGGGGGAGCGGTCGGCGATCGCCCTGGTCGATTCCGGTGCCGTGCAGAGCATCGGCGACCTGTTCGATCTTGATGCGGACCGCTTGTCCGGAGTCGAGTTCTTCTGCAACCAGAGCGGGGAGCTGACCGAGAACGCGAAGAAACTGCTGGCCAACCTCGCCGAGGCCAAACAACGGCCGCTGTGGCGGATCATCGTCGCGTTCTCCATCCGGCATGTCGGCCCGGTCGCCGCCCAGGCGCTGGCCCGCGAGTTCCGTTCGATCGACGCGATCGCCGCCGCGAGCCAGGAGCAACTGGTCGACGTCGACGGGGTCGGTCCGGTGATCGCCGCGGCCGCCGCCGACTGGTTCGTCGCCCCGCACGCTCAGGAGGTGGTCCGGCGCTGGCGGGCGGCGGGCGTACGGATGGTCGAGGAAGCCGGCGACGACCAGGCACCGCGCCCGTTGGCCGGCGTCACCGTCGTGATCACCGGTTCGCTCGCCGGCTACTCCCGTGACGAGGCGGCCGAGGCGGTGCAGTCCCGAGGCGGCAAGGTGAGCGGCTCGGTGTCGAAGAAGACCGGATTCGTGGTGGTCGGCGACAGCCCGGGATCGAAGTACGACAAGGCCGTATCGCTGCGTGTCCCGGTGCTTGACGAGGCAGGCTTCGGGGTTCTCCTCGAGGAAGGGCCGGACGCGGCCCGAGTGGTCGCCGTCAACGAACCGGACCAGCCGGCCGAGTCCGCCCAGCCTGCCGATCCGGCCGGTACGGCCGAGCCCGCCGCCGCCAGCTAGCGGCGCTGCGGCGCCGACCGGTCCGGACCATCGCCGGAGCTCCGACAATTGGCGGACGCCATTTCTCGACGGCCGGGAATCCCGCATCGGGCATTCGCCGACCGCGTCTCAAATCAGTCACGACCGCGCTTCGCCCCTGACCCGCCGGCCGTCCATCCTTAAGGTGTAGGACGTCGGCGGGACGCCCGGCTCGTGCTGAGTCGGCGAAGCGGGCCACGGGAGCGCGACGGGAGGGCAGATGGAGGCCGCGGCATTGCGGAACTCCGTTCCTCCGGAACGCGCGCCTGGGTTCTTCGGCTTTGTCGGCGGCGTGACCGCTGCGGCGCTCGCCGTCTGCGCCGCACCGTTGCTGAACCTGCCCGCCCAGATTTCCGACCTGCCGGCGGCATTCTGGCTGATGGCCCTGCTCGCGGTGGTCGGCGACGCTCGACCGTTCACCCCACCGGGCCGGCGACGCCGATCCGAGGTCTTCCCGTCGGTCTGTTTCACCTTCGCCATCCTGCTCGCCTGGGGCCTCGGCCCGGCGGTCGCGGTGCAGGCCGTCGCGGTTGCGGTCTTCGCCTGGCGGGCCCGGCACGTGCCGTGGCGGGCCCTGTTCAACAGCTCGCAGTACGCGCTGGCGCTCGCCGCCGCAGCAGCGGTGGCCGGGCTGGCCGGGCCGGGCGCCTTCGCCGGCACTGCGGAGCTGGCCTGGAGCGACGTCGCAGTGGCGGTCGGCGCGGCGGCGGCCTGGTCGGCGGTCAACTACAGCACGGTCACCCTGGCGATCCGGCTGCGCTTCGGCGGCCGGTGGTGGCGGTCGGCCCGCCGTGGCATCGGCTTCGAGTTGTCCTCCACCGGATCGCTGCTGCTGCTCGGACCGGTGCTGGTCGTCGCCGCACAGGTCGACCCGGCGCTGATCCCACTGGTGCTGGTGCCGCTGTACGCGGTCTACCGGATGGCCGCGCTGGCCAGCGAGCAGGAGCGGTCGGCCCGGCTCGACCCGTTGACCGGGCTGGCCAACCGCAAGGCACTGATCGTCGAGATCGCCGATCAGGTGCCGGCACACGCCGACGCGCTGCGGCACGGAGCGCCGGACTCCCGGATGGCGCTGCTGCTGCTCGACCTGGACCGGTTCAAGCGGGTCAACGACGCGCTCGGGCATCTGGTCGGCGACCGGCTGCTGGTCGAGGTGGGGCTGCGGCTGGCCATGGTGGTCCGGCCGCAGGACCTGGTGGTCCGGCTCGGCGGTGACGAGTTCGCCATCCTGGCCACCCGGCTCACCGGCGCGGACGAGGCGCGGGAGATCGCCGATCAGGTGGTGACCGCGCTCGCCGAGCCGGTCGCCCTGGACGGTCTGCCGCTGGACGTCGGCGGATCGGTGGGCATCGCCCTCTATCCCGAGCACGGTGGGGACTTCGCCACCCTGCTGCAACACGCCGACGTCGCGATGTACGACGCCAAGGACACCGGTGACGGCACCGCCGTCTACGCCGCCGAGTCGGACCACAACACGCCCGAACGGCTCAGCCTCCTCGCCGACCTGCGTCGGGTGCTCGACGTCAACGGTGCGCACGCGGCCGACTCCGGTCGGGAGGTCGACGACGTCGGCGAGATCACCATGTACTACCAGCCGCAGGTGGAGATCGCGACCGGCGAGGTGGTCGGGGTGGAGGCGCTGCTGCGCTGGCGGCATCCGCGTCGCGGCATGGTCGACCCGGAAGAGTTGATCAAGGTCGCCGAGCAGAGCGCCGTGATGCGCCTGCTCACCCGCCGGGTCGTCGACGACGTCGTCGAGCAGATCGCCAAGTGGGCCGCCGCCGGGATCACGCTGCGGGCAGCGGTCAACGTCAGCGTCCGGGACCTGCACACCGGCGAGATCGCCGACCAGATCTCCGACCGGCTCACCCGCTACAACCTGGCACCGGAGCAACTCCAGTTGGAGATCACCGAGGGGGCGCTGATGGCCGACCCCCGGCGGGTGCTGGCCACCATCTCCCGGCTGGACGCGATCGGGGTGGCGATCGCCCTGGACGACTTCGGCACCGGCTACTCGTCCATGCAGCACCTGCGCCGGCTCCCACTGTCCGAAGTCAAGATCGACCGCTCGTTCGTACTCGGCATGGCCGCCGACACCGACGACGCGGCCATCGTCCGCTCGGTGATCGAGCTTGCCCGGGCGCTCGGGCTGCGGGTGGTCGCCGAAGGCGTCGAGGACGACGCCTCCTGGCGGCGGCTGTACGCGCTCGGCTGCCACGTCGCCCAGGGCTGGTTCTACGCCCGGCCGATGCCCGCCGACGAACTGGTCAACTGGCTGGCCCGGTACCGTCCACTGGTCCCCGGCCCACGTGGCGTTCCGCCCAGCCTGCTGGATGACTCGGCAGACGCGCCGGCGGCACCGACCGGCCTGCCCGATGACTCGGCCGGCGCGCCGGAGAAATAGACTCGTCGGGTCCGGCCCCGCGTGCCACGCTGCGGCGAGGATCCGGGCCAACCGTTCGATCACCGTACGAAGGGGGCGCAGATGGCCGCCATCTCCCGCGAGGAGGTCGCGCACCTGGCGCGACTGTCGCGGCTGGCCGTGACCGAGGACGAACTGGCGACGTTCGCCGGCCAGCTCGACGTCATCCTGCAGTCCGTCGCCCGGATCGGCGAGGTCGCCGCCGACGACATCCCGCCCACCTCGCACTCGGTGCCGCTGACCAACGTGCTGCGCGACGATGTCGTCGTCCCCGGTCTGGACCGCGACGCCGCGCTCGCCGCCGCCCCGGACGCCGAGGACGGCCGGTTCCGGGTGCCGCGCATCCTGGACGAGGAGGTCTGAGCCATGTCCGAACTCACCGGGATGACCGCCGCTCAGCTGGCCGGGCTGATCGCCGCCGGCGACACCAGCGCCGTCGAGGTGACCCGCGCCCACCTGGACCGGATCGCCGGCGTCGATGAGCGGGTGCACGCCTACCTGCACGTCGACGCCGACGGGGCGCTCGCCGCCGCGCAGGCCGTCGACACCGCCCGCGCCGCCGGGCAGCCGCTCGGCCCGCTGGCCGGGGTGCCGATCGCGGTCAAGGACGTCGTCACCACCAAGGGTGTGCCGACCACCGCCGGGTCGAAGATCCTCGACGGCTGGCGGCCACCGTACGACGCGACGATCGTCGCCCGGCTGCGCGCCGCCGGCATGCCGATCCTCGGCAAGACCAACATGGACGAGTTCGCGATGGGTTCGTCAACCGAGTACTCGGCGTACGGGCCGACGTACAACCCGTGGGACCTGACCCGGATCCCCGGCGGATCCGGCGGCGGCAGCGCGGCGGCGGTCGCCGGGTACGAAGCTCCACTGGCGATCGGCACCGACACCGGCGGCTCGATCCGCCAGCCGGGCGCGGTCACCGGCACGGTCGGGGCCAAGCCGACCTACGGCGGCACCTCCCGGTACGGGCTGATCGCCTTCTCTTCCTCGCTGGACACCCCCGGACCGTGCGCCCGGACGGTGCTCGACGCGGCGCTGCTGCACGAGGCGATCGCCGGCCACGACCCGCGTGACTCCACCTCGATCCCGGCCGCCGTGCCGCCGGTCGTCGAGGCGGCCCGTGCCGGTGCCTCCGGCGACCTGACCGGGGTGCGCCTCGGCCTGGTCACCCAGTTCGCCACCGGCGAGGGCGTCGAGCCGGGCGTCCTGGCCGCGTTCCGCGACGCCGTCGACGCGCTGACCAAGCTCGGTGCCGAGGTCGTCGAGGTCTCCTGCCCGCACTTCGACTACGCGCTGCCGGCGTACTACCTGATCGCGCCGAGCGAATGCTCGTCCAACCTGGCCCGCTACGACGGCGTCCGGTACGGGCTGCGCAGCGGCGACGACGGCAATCGGTCGCTGGAAGAGGTCATGTCGCTGACCCGTGACCAGGGCTTCGGCCCGGAGGTCAAGCGGCGGATCATGCTCGGCACGTACGCGCTGTCCAGCGGCTACTACGACGCCTACTACGGGCAGGCGCAGAAGGTCCGTACCCTGATCACCCGCGACTTCACCGCCGCGTTCGAGCAGGTCGACGTGCTGATCTCGCCGACCACGCCGTTCGTGGCGTTCCCACTCGGGGCGCGCACCGCCGACCCGTACCAGATGTATCTGGCCGACCTGTTCACCATCCCGACCAACCTGTACGGCGGCCCGGCCATCTCGGTGCCGTGCGGGCTGGCCGACGGGCTGCCGGTCGGATTGCAGGTGATGGCGCCGACGATGGCCGACGACCGGATGTACCGGGTCGCGGCGGCCCTGGAGTCGGCGGTCGGCACCCTCACCCCGCCGGAGCTCTGAGCGGCGACGTGCTGACCCGGATCGAGATCGACGGCTTCAAGTCGTTCCGCGACTTCACGCTGGACGTGCCGCCGTTTCTCGTGATCATCGGGCGGAACGCGGCCGGCAAGTCGAACCTGTTCGACGCGATCCAGTTCCTGTCCCGGCTGGCCGATGGTCCGCTGCTGGAGGCAGCCCAGCAGATGCGCGGGGAAGTCCCCGACCTGTTCCATCGGCACAGCGACGGCAGCCAGATGCCGGTGATGACCTTCGCGGTCGAGGTGCTGCTGGGAGCGTCGGTGACCGACGCGTTCGGCGACACCGCCGAGGTCAACCACTCCCGGCTGCGCTACGAGCTGGCGATCGAGTTGCGGTCGGCCGGGCCGGGCGGGTCGCGTCGACCGTACGTGCTGCGGGAGGCGGCATACCGGATCTCCAAGTCCGACGACGACGCGTTGCGGGCCTTGATCCCGCGATGGAAGCAGGTGGCCAGTTACCGCAGCGGTGGTCGGGAGCTGTTGGAGACCGAGCGGGACGAGCAGGGGCGCGCTGTCTTCAGCCTTTTTCCAGCGGTGAAGGGCCGTGAACGAAGGTTGCCGGCGACGGCAGCAACGGCGACCGTGCTGTCCAGCCTGACCACCGCCACCGACTTTCCACTGCTGTACGCGCTCAAGCGGGAGCTGCGGTCGTGGCGATTGCTGCACCTCGATCCCAGTGCGTTGCGTACCCCGGACTCGTACGACGATCCGGACAGCCTGGCACCCAACGGCGCCCATCTGGCGAACACGTTGCGCTATCTGGCGGTGGCGACGGGCACCGAGGACCGGCCGGAGGGCGCGTTGAACGACCTTTCCGCCGACGTATCCGAAGTGATACCGGGAGTGGTCCGGGTCCGGCTCGCCGAGGACGAGGCACGCCGGCAGCGGCAGGTCGAGGTCGTCACCCGCGACGAGGCACCGTTCTCGGCCCGGGTCGCGTCCGACGGGACGCTGCGCGCGATCGCGTTGCTCGCAGCACTCTACGACCCCCGTGGTGCCGGGCTGATCTGCTTCGAGGAGCCGGAGAACGGCATCTTCCCGCAACGGCTCGCCCAGTTCGTGCGGTACCTGCGGGCCCTGGTCGAACGGTCGTTGGAGTCGCGCGACGAAGCAGACGGCAATCGATTGACCCAGTTGATCCTGAGCAGCCACTCGCCTGCGATCTTGCGGGCGTTGGAACGCGGCGAGGACGGGGGACGGCTCCATGCGGTCTACCTGGACGTGGTGACCCGGGTGCGCAGGGGCGAACCGCGCAGCCGGATCACCCGTAGCCGCCTGATCGGTGGTGATCAGCTTGCGTTGGATCTCGAAGATCCCAGCGGCGTGGTCACCAAGGCAGAGATTGCCGAATTCGGGGTCCTGGAGACGCTGGATCGCTGATGCGTTACCTCTCGACCGCACTGATATCCGAAGGTCTCAGCGATGACCGCTTCCTGCCCCGCCTCTTGGCGCGCTCGTTGGAAGAACTGTGCCTGAACGAGTTCGATGAGACGGTGTACGTCGCCGACGTACAACCGGTACGGGACCGGACCGGGCCAGCAGGTATCGATGATGTGGTCAGCATGGTCGACCGCAGCGACGGTGGGTTCACCATTGTCTTCTTCCACCGCGACCAGGGGGCGAACGCCGACCGGGTACGCAACGAGTGGCTGGAGCCGCTGCGGAAGCGCTGGGCCGACCGTAAGGAGCAACTCGTCGCGGTGGTCCCGGTCCGGGAGACCGAGGCCTGGCTGCTCGCCGACGGGCAGGCACTGCGCAACGCCCTCGGTGTCCGGTGGTCTGATGTCGAGATGGGGCTGCCGGGCAGTCCACGTCAGGTGGAGCAGATCGCCGACCCGAAGAAAGTGCTCAACGACGTGACGCGCCGGGTCAGCCGGTCAGTCGGGGACCACCTCGGCCAGCTTGGTGAGCTGGTAGATCTGGACAGGCTGCAGCAGGTGCCGGCGTACCGGCGGTGGTGGGACGACACCCGGCAGGCTCTCGTGGCACTCGGTTACCGGCCGGGTCGATGAGCGGAACCCAGGTGGACACTAGGCTGGTGCGGTCGGTGCCGCGCCGAGAGTTGGAGCTGTGAGATGAGCACGACCGCGTTGCCCACGTACGAGGATGTCGTCGCCCGCTACGAGCCGGTGATCGGCCTGGAGACGCACGTCGAGCTGGGCACCAACACGAAGATGTTCTGCGGCTGCCCGACCGGGTTCGGCGCCGAGCCGAACACCCAGGTCTGCCCGGTCTGCCTGGGCCTGCCCGGCTCGTTGCCGGTGGCGAACAAGGCGGCGATCGAGGCGACGATCCGCATCGGGCTGGCACTGAACTGCTCGATCGCCGACTGGTGCCGGTTCGCCCGGAAAAACTACTTCTACCCGGACATGCCGAAGAACTACCAGATCAGCCAGTACGACGAGCCGCTGTGCGTGGACGGCTGGCTCGACGTCGAGGTCGACGGCGAGCTGGTGCGGATCGGCATCGAGCGGGTGCATCTGGAGGAGGACACCGGCAAGACGCTGCACGTCGGCGGCGCGACCGGGCGCATTCACGGTGCGACCGAGTCGCTTGTCGACTACAACCGGGCGGGTATCCCGCTGGTGGAGATCGTCACCAAGCCGATCCCCGGCACCGGGGACCGGGCACCGCAAGTGGCCCGCGCGTACGTCACCGAGCTGCGGGACGTGATCCGCTCGTTGGGCGTGTCCGACGTACGGATGGAGCAGGGTTCGCTGCGCTGCGACGTGAACACCTCGCTGACCCCGGTCGGGCAGACCGAGTGGGGCACCCGCACCGAGACCAAGAACGTCAACTCGCTGCGGTCGGTGGAGCGGGCGGTACGCGCGGAGATGCTGCGCCAGGCGTCGGTGCTCGACGCCGGTGGCCGGATCGTGCAGGAGACCCGGCACTTCCACGAGGACAGCGGCGACACCACGTCGGGCCGGTCCAAGGAGACCGCCACCGACTACCGCTACTTCCCGGAGCCGGACCTGGTGCCGCTCGCCCCGGACGCCGCCTGGGTGGCCGAGCTGAAGGCGGCCCTGCCGGAGCTGCCCCGGGTGCACCGCAAGCGGCTGCAGGAGCAGTGGGGGCTGACCGACCACGACATGCAGTCGGTGGTCAACGCCGGGGCGGTCGAGCTGATCGAGCAGACCATCGCCGCCGGCACCACCCCGGCCGGCGCCCGCAAGTGGTGGCTGGGTGAGCTGGCCCGCCGGGCCAACGAGTCCGGTGTGGAGCTGGCCGCGCTCGGGGTCACCCCGGCGCACGTGGCCGAACTGCAGGGGCTGGTCGACTCGGGCAAGCTCAACGACAAGCTGGCCCGTACCGTCCTGGAGGCGGTGGCCGCCGGGGAAGGCACGCCGACCGAGGTGATGACCGCGCGCGGCCTGGAGGTGGTCTCCGACACCGGTGCGTTGACCGCCGCCGTCGACGAGGCGATCGCCGCCAACCCGGACATCGCGGCGAAGGTCCGCGACGGCAAGGTCGCGGCGGCCGGTGCGCTGGTCGGCGCGGTGATGAAGACGACCCGGGGCCAGGCGGACGCGCGTACCGTCCGGGAGCTGATCCTGTCCCGCCTCGGCGCACAGGGCTGAGGCAGGTGCGCGGCCAACCACAGCGGACGAGCCGCGTCGGGCACTGCCCGACGCGGCTCGCGTCATCTACCGCTGATGGTGGTCGACGAAGGTCCGCCAGGCGGTGGGGGAGAAGGTGAGGGTGCCGCCGGCGCGGTCCTTGCTGTCGCGGACCAGGACCCGGCCGGGCAGGTTGTCGGCGACTTCGACGCAGTTGCCGCCGGTGCCGTTGCTGCGGCTGCTGGTCCGCCAGGCCGGTCGAGGATCGGTCGTCATGCCCATCTGTCGGCTGCCTCCTGCATCAACGCCACGGACTGCTCGCTGGGCAGAGCGTACTCCCGCAGCGACTCCCAGGCATGCTCCAGTCTGGTCAGATCGGCCTCCAACTCGATGGTCTGGCCCTCCAACGGCCCGTCGACGAAGCCCGCCGCCCGGCCGTCCAGGCTGGCCAGGGTGAACGGGCCGTTCAGCCCCGGGTAGGCACCGACCCCGGCCGGCACCACCTGGATCGAGACGTTGGGCCGGTCGCAGGCGGCGATCAGGGCCAGGACCTGCTCACGCATCACCGCCGGGCCGCCGACCGCCCGGGTCAGCACCGCCTCGTCGATCACCCCGACGAAGCGGCACGGCCGCTCGGCCCGGTGCAGGATCTCCTGCCGGCCGAGCCGGTCGCCGACGGTGGTGTCGACGTCGTCGATCGCCACCCCGGCATGGGTGAGGATGACGCGGGCGTACGCCTCGGTCTGCAGCAGGCCGGGCACCAGCAGCGGCTCGTAGCAGCGCAGCATGATCGCCTCCCGCTCGTGCTCCAGCCACGGGCGCAGCCAGACCGGGGCCCGCTCGGTGCGCAGCAGCAGCTCCCAGAGGGTCGAGTAGTCGCAGTTGAAGACCCGGTCGATGGTGGCCAGGTAGTCGAGCCGGATCGGCCGGGCACCGCGCTCGACCGCGCTGACGTGCTGGGCCGACCAGTGCAGGGCGGCGCCCCACTGCTCCTGGGTGAGCCCGGCCAACTCACGGCGGCGGCGGAGCTCCGCTATCAGATATGCGCTCGCTGCTCCAGACATTCGTTTCCTCCAGCTCTCTACAGAATTGCTTTGTGGTGGGCAGAGGTTGCCCCGTGACGGATGTTGTTGCTACGAGGACAAAGCCCATCTTCCATATGGGAGGCGGGCAAGTCCAGGGTGGAGGAGTGGGAGATTCGAGAAGGCGTCCATTGTTGTCCCGATGGGGGACGCATGGCGCAAAAATGAATGACAAAGATCAATTGCGCCGGCACGGCGTACTCGGCTGGATGTCGGTGCCGACCGGCAGCGCCGTGCCCGGCTACGTCAACCACCCGGTGATCGCCCGCGCCCGGCACCTGGCCGCGATGCACCTGCCCGACCCGGTGACCGGGTGTCCGCGCTGCGGCACGATCGTCTGTCCGGGGCTGCGGCTCGCGGTGGCCTACCTGGACCGGTACGACGGTGACGCCGCCCGGACCATTCGTCGGCTGCTCGCCTCGGTCGGCATCTGGCTCACCGCTGACCCGACCACCGGGGCAGGTGGCGATGACTGAGTCGACAAGATCGCCGCTGGTGCAGCCGTGGGACGTCATCGAGATCGGCGGGTCCGACTATCTCAACGGAGACGGAGCGCTGCGGCTGCGGGTCATCCACGTCCGCGCCGAGGCCGCCCACCCGAACATCGAATGGATTCACCTGCTCGGCATCCGACTGCACGGCAACCGGGACGGCCAGATGATGATGGTGATGGTCCGCGCGGCGGCGCTGCGCCGCCCCGGCGCGGTCATCCGGCCAGGGCCGGCTCCCGGGACCAAGGTGCCCTTTCACGACCTGATGCCACAGGTGCATCAATATGCACCTCCGGCATCAAGCTCCACTGGTACCTCAGGCCCAAACGAATAGGCCGCGCGATCCTGGCTGGCGGCGCGGGCCGGGGTGCCGGTGAGGCTCTGCCGGGGGTGGGCGCGGGCTCAGGACGGGCTGGGTGCCGGGGTCGCGGACTGAGTGGTAGTCGGGGTCGCGGACGGACCGGCGGTAGGAGTCGGCGATGGCGACGGGTCTGGCTCCGGTTCCGGGCCGGCGATGACGTGCCGTTCCAGGGTGACCTGGGCCTGGCCGGTGCCCCCGATCCGGATGTCGTCGTGCGCCTGCAACTGGTGTTCGGCGTCGAAGTACAGCACCGTCATCGCCAGTGGCGTCGGCTCCTCGCCCTCCAGGCCGCGCAGTCCGGCTCCGCCGGTCGAACCCTCCACCATCAGGCGGGTCGGCTGCTCCCCGGGAATCTCGGCGAGCATCCGGACCTCCCGGTTGTGGGTGTGCCCGGCCAGCACCAGCGGCGTGGTGCCGGACAGCGGCCCGGCGGACACCGGGTCGTGCACCAGGGCGATGTCGACCGGCTCGTCGGTGCCCCGGATCGTCGCGGCAAGTTGCTCGCCGACCCCGATGACCTGGTCGGTGGCCGGCTTGGACAGGCCGCCCTCGGCCGGGCTGGTCTGCTTGTCCGGGGTGAACCGGGGGTCGCCGATACCGGCGATGGTCAGCCCGGCGACCTCGGTGACCTCGTTGTCCAGCACGACCGCGTTCGGCTGGCTGGCCACCGCCTCCTGGGTGCGGACTGAGTCGTGGTTGCCGCGGATGAACACGTACGGCACCTCCAGCAGCCCGATCGAGGCGACGTAGTTCGCCTCCGGCTCGCTGCCCCAGTCGGTGATGTCCCCGGTGTCGATCACCACGTCGATGTCGAACTGCTCGACCACGGTACGGATCACCGACCAGCCGGTCGGGTTGAGGTGCATGTCCGACACGTGCAGCACCCGGGTGGTGCCCTCGGCCGCCTGGTAGACGGGCAGCGTCGACACGGTGGTGTAGATCCGGCTGACGTTGCTGACGATGTGCTGCAGCTGTTCGGCGTACTGGCTGTAGTTGGTGGCGATCCGCTGCACGTCACCGACCACCGCCGGGGCGTTGACCAGCAGACCCTCGTACCGAGGCTCCTCGATCGACTCCGGCCGGATGGTCGCCGCCGCGACGCCGATGCTGCCGCCGGTGATCAGCAGCGCCAGAGTGCCGGACCAGGCGACCCGGCGGGTGTCGCGGAAGACCAGCGCGGCGAGGATCAAGGTGGTGAGCACGGCGACCGCGATGGTACGGATACCGAGCCGCAGCACCCCCTCGGTGACGTCGCCGACCACGGTCTGACTGGCCCGGGTGATCGCGTTCGGGTCGTCGAGCAGGGCGAGGGTGCGGACCTGGTCGAGGGAACCGAGCCGGATGGAGAGCTGGACCGGCCCTTCGTGGCTGTCCACGTGCAGCGCGCCGAGCGGCGGGATGGCCATGGTGGTGCCGCCGTCCAACGCCGGGGTCACCGACATCTCGGCCCGGAACGGGCCGATGTCGACGTCGGCGCGGGCCCCGAGCAGGACGCCGATGACGACCCCGGCCAGACTGACCGCGACGACCGCGAGCGCCACGCCGATCCGCCGGGTCGCCCGGGACCGCGCGGCCCGCCCGAATCCGCGACCAGCGGTACGGCTGACCGAGCCGAGCCGCCGCCCGGCGCGCGCCAGCCGTCGCCCGGGGCGGCCCGGCTGCTGATCCGGACGGCCCGGCTGCTGGCCGGGACGGCTCCGGTCGGCCGTCTGCTCGTCGCTCATGGTGAGATGATGCCTGTCTGATCGAGGGTGGGGAGGCGGGTAAGTCAGCTGCGCCCGGCTCCGCCGTCGGCGAAGACCAGCCGAAGGATACGGTCATCCTCCGGGGCCGGTTCGCCCCGGCCGTCCTGGTTCGAGGTGGTCACCCAGACCGAGCCGTCCGGTGCCTGCACGACGGTGCGTAGTCGACCGTACTCTCCGGTGAGCAACGCGCGGGGCTGGCCGAAGACCGTACCGGACTCGGTCAGCTCAACCAGCCATAGCCGTTCGCCGCGCAGGCACGCGGCGGCCAGGATCCGGTCCACCACGGCCGCCCCGGAGCAGGAGGACTCCTCGGTCGGCCAGACGACCAGCGGGTCGACGAATCGCCCGTCGTCGCCTTCGCCCTCGACCTGTGGCCAGCCGTAGTTCTCGCCCGGCTCGATCAGGTTGATCTCGTCCCACAGGTTCTGGCCGAACTCGGTGGCGTACAGCCGGTCCTGGGCGTCCCAGGCGATGCCCTGCACGTTGCGGTGGCCCAGCGACCAGACCAGCGAGTCGGGGAACGGGTTGCCGGGGGCCGGCTCGCCGTCCGGCGTCATCCGCAGGATCTTGCCGCCGAGGCTCTCCTGGTCCTGGGACAGGCCGGTGTCCGAGGCGTCGCCGGTGGTGGCGTAGAGGAAACCGTCGGGCCCGAAGGCGAGCCGGCCGCCGTTGTGGATGCCGGAGAGCGGAATGCCGGTGACGATCGGTTCCGGTTCGTCGCCCAGGGTCAGTCGGGCGATCCGGTTGTCCTCGGCGGTGGAGTAGTAGATGAACACCGTCTCGTCGGTGGCGTACTCGGGGGAGACGGCGATGCCGAGCAGGCCGCCTTCGCCGCCGCCGTCGACCTGGTCGATGGTTTGCACCTCGGAGACGTCCAGCCCGTCCGGGCTCGACCCAGGCCCGACCTGCAGGATCTTGGCGCTGTCCCGCTCGGTGACCAGCGCGGCGCCGTCCGGCAGGAACGCCACCCCCCACGGCACCGCCAGTCCGCTGGCCAGCACGGTGACAGCCACCTGCTGGTCGACGCCGCCGCCGGTCGGCGTCTCGGTGGGGGCGGGGAAGGTGGGGGGCGCGCCTGCCTGGTCCGGCTCCGGCTCGCCGAACGCGCAGCCGCCGGCGAGCAGCAGGGCGGTCAGGCTGGCGGCAGCGGTCGCTGCGGTCGCGGCGGCAGGGCGGCGCGACGAGCGGCGGTACGGCGGGCGAGCGTTCACCCGCACCAGACTAGCCCGCTGCCGGACATCCGCATCCAACGGCATCCCCGGAGCACTTAGGTAAGGGTATCCAAACGGCAATGGATGGTGTTAGGTAAGGGTTCCCAAAATTGCGAGAATTGAATACATGCCATATATTCCGTCGTAATGAACTACTGTTTTCCTCAGTGATGACGACGCTGTCACTGCCGTGTGATGCCGAGCTAGGAGGACCACCATGACCGCGATGATGGAGATGCCCCGGGTGCAGGAGTGCACCGCTGTGGAGTGCGCGTACAACCAGCACGAGGGCTGCCACGCCTTCGCCATCACCATCGGCACCGAGGCGGACAGCGCCAGCTGTACCACCTTTTTCGACATCTCGTCCAAGGGCGGCCTCGACGCGGTGATCGCCCAGGTTGGTGCCTGCAAGCGCGCCGACTGCCGGTTCAACGCCGAGTTGGAGTGCCGGGCGCCGGCGATCCGGGTGGGGCCGAGCCGGGAAACAGCTGACTGCATGACCTACGAACCGGCCTGACCACCGTGCTGCTTCCCTGCCCGTTCGCTCGTGCCGTCGTGGCACGCATCCGGGTGCCAGGATCCGAACAAGAATATCGAACGATGTGGCCTGATCGATAAGGTGGCGTCGAACAAGTAGCGCACTCACAAGTTGGTGGGTGTTCCTGCCTTGACCGACCTCGTATCGGATGATCATGGGATGCCCGGCCTGGGCGGACCGGACCCGGATGGCCCGCTATCGTCGGACCGGTGAAAGTCTGGATCCCCCACGCACACGGCCGACAACTGCTCGGCCGGCTGCCCGACGACGTGACCGTCGAGGTCGCCGCCGACATCACTCAGCTGCCGTCCGACCCCGCCGGCGTGCGGTTCTGGGTGCCGCCGTTCCTGGCCCGCCCCGGAGCGGCGGAGCTGGCCGGCAAGATGCCGGACCTTCAGGTGGTGCAGTTGCTGTCCGCCGGTGCCGACGCATGGGTGGGGCGGCTGCCGGAGCACCTGACGCTCTGCGACGCGCGCGGGGTGCACGACTCGTCGACGGCGGAGTGGATCGCCGCTGCGATCCTGACCCACGTCCGAGACTTCGCCGGCTTCATCCGGGCACAGGCCCGTCGAGAATGGTCGTACGAGCAGTTCGCCCCGACCGACGAGCTGGCCGGCAAACGGGTCCTCATCGTCGGTGCCGGATCGATCGGTGCCGCACTGCGTGCCCGGCTGACCCCGTTCGAGGTGGAGTTCACGCTGGTGGCCCGGACCGCCCGGCCGGCCGAACAGGTGCACGGCGTCGACGAGCTGCCCGCCCTGTTGCCGTACGCCGACATCGTGGTGCTGATCGTGCCGCTTACCGACCGGACCCGGGGGATGGTCGACGCGGCCATGCTGGCCGCGATGCGCGACGGCGCGCTGCTGGTCAACGCCGCCCGCGGTCCAGTGGTCGACACCACGGCGCTCACCGCGGAGCTGTCCACCGGCCGGGTCTGCGCCGTACTCGACGTGACCGACCCGGAGCCGCTGCCCGCAGACCATCCGCTATGGAGGTTGCCGAACGTGGTGATCAGTCCACACATCGCCGGGTCGGTACGCGGTCTGCTGCCCCGCGCGTACGCCTTGGCGGGTCGGCAGGTCACCCGGCTGGCCGCGGGCGAGCCGCTGGACAACGTGGTGGTGGACGGCTATTGAGTCGGCGGCGTGGCCGGTTCGTCGGTCGCGTCGGTCGCCGGACCCGCCGGGTCGAGCGGTTGTCCGCTGGCGGCGATCAGCCGGGGCAGGTCGTCGGCCCGTACCGCGGGCAGCCGTACCCGCTCGCCGTCGGTGAGCAGCGCCACCGCCCGGCCCTGCGGGTCGGCCGCCAGCTCGGCAACCCGCGACCAGCCGATCCGGCGCTGGCCGATCAGCGCCCGCACCCGGAGCCCGGCCGGGTCGGCATCGGTTCCGGAGCGGACCGCCCAGATCGCGATGGCCAGCGGCAGCAGCAGGACCGGCAGCAGATACCAGCGGGCACTGGCCAGCGGCAGTGACCCGACGAACGCGATCACCGCCGCCAGCATGATCGCCTGGTGCGGCCGGAACCGGACAGTTACCCTGCGACTCATCCGACAATCCTGGCATCCGGCCGGTGGGTGTCGGCTGCCGGGTAGGTCGGGTGGCATCGGTGCGGAAACCCGACGGAAATCTCCGGTGACCGCCCCGTAACCCGGCGCCGGACTGGTTCGTTGTGACCGGCACAGAGGGCCGACCCGGCCCGGCTTGTGCCCCGACCCCTTCCGTGGAGGCGACGGCCACCGTGCCTGAGGCGTTCCCCGAACCACCCCGTACCCGTCCCCGCCCCCATCGGGCCCAACCCCCCGGCTGGACCCTGCCCGCACAGGCCGGCGCCGCCGCGCTGCTGCTGACCGCCGGCGCGGCCGGCCTGCTGACCGCCCCGGTCGCGGTGCTCGGCGCGGTGCTGTTCGGCGTCGGCCTGCCCGGTCTGCGGCTGTCGCGGATGGCCGTCACCGCGCACGCCCGTACCGGCGATCTCCGGAACTGCCGCGGAGCTGGTCTGCTCGCCGTGACCAGCGTCGGCGGCGCCACCGCGGTCTGCGTCGCCGCCTTCACCCCGCCGGCGGCCCGGACCGGCCTGGCGCTCAGCGGGCTCATCCTCGCGCTGGCCGGCCACCTCGCGGCGATTCTGCTGCTGCCGGGCGTCGCCGAGACCTGGCGGCTGCGGCTGCGGCGGGTGGTCGACGGGCTGAGCCTGGGGATCAGTCTGATCTTCGCCGGCTGGCTGCTGTCGCCGGTCGACACCGTGCCGTCGGCCGTGCTCTTCGTCGAACTGAGCGTGATCGGGGCCGGGTCGATCATCGTGGTCACCGCCCTGGCGATGCGGAGGCAGCGCCCAGCGGTGCTGTACTGCGGTGGCGGCTCCATCGCGCTCCTCGTCGGGCTGGCCGCTCCAACTGTCTGCTTCGCGTACGGCACCGCCGGCTGGCTCTGGTGCCTGGCGACGGCCCCGGCGGTCGGCGGCATGCTGTTGCTGGTCATCGGGGCGCAGCGGGCGCAGCGCGCGGGCTCGCGGCCGGTCACCTCGGCGCGTGGCCGGCTCACCGCGTACCCACTGTTGACGGTGCCGGCGGTGGTGGCCGCGCTGGCCGCCGCGTACCACGTGGCGACCCAGGGATCGTTCGACCGTACGTCGGTCCTGCTCGGCCTGGCGGTGATCCCGACGCTGGTTGTCCGGGAGATGATGGCCGCGGCCGACGTGCGGTCCTACGCCCGGCGGCTGAGCATCCAGGAGGCGCATTTCCGGTCGTTGGTCTCCGGCGGCAACGATCTCACCCTGACCCTCGGCGACGACCTGCGGGTGCGGTGGCAGTCACCGGCCGCCGCGCGACTGTTCGGGCTGGCCGACGCACAGGTGCTCGGCCGACCGTTCATCGAGCTGATGCATCCGGAGGACATCCCTGAGGTGGTCACGGTGCTGACCGGCGTGGTGACTGGCCGGCTGGTACCGACCAGTCGGACCCCGCTGGTCACCGCCCGGCTGCGGGACGGCCATGGTCGCTGGCGGGACACCGAGTCCACCGTGTCCGACCAGCGGACGGTGCCCGAGGTCGGAGCGCTCGTGGTGCATGTACGCGACGTGGGGGAGCGGGTGCACCTGGAGCGGCGGCTGTACAAGCTCGGCTTCACCGACCAGCTGACCGGGTTGGCGAACCGCCGGGAGCTGATGCGCCAGATCGCCAACCAGCGGGACCTGCCCGGCCACCCCGGTGCGTTGCTGATCATCGACCTGCACGGGCTGGTCGGCGTCAACGAGCAGTACGGGCGGGAGGTCAGCGACGCGGTGCTGGTCGAGGTGGGGCGGCGGCTGCGGGACACGGTGGAGCCGGACGACGTGGTCGCCCGGCTCAGCGGCGACGAGTTCGCGGTGATCACCGTCGCCGGCCCGATGCTGGCGTACGGAACCGGGGCGCGGCTGGTCGCGGCGCTGCGCGAGCCGTGCCAGCTGCCCGGCGCGGTGGTTCAGCTGCAGACCAGCATCGGCATGGCCGAGGTGGCCGGCGGCGCCGGGGCGGACGATGTGCTGCGCCGGGCGGACCTGGCCCGCCGCCGGGCCCGCCAGCTCGGTCGCAACCGGGTCGAGTGGTACGACTCCTACCTGGAGCAACAGCTCGTTCGGCGGCTGGATCTGGAGCGGGAGCTGCCGGGCGCGGCCGAGCGGGGCGAGTTGGACGTGGTGTACCAGCCGGTGGTGGACCTGGTCGACGGCAAACCGGTGGGGGTCGAGGCGCTGCTGCGCTGGCGCAGCCCGGTGCTCGGCACGGTGCTGCCGGCCGAGCTGCTCGCCGTGGCCCGGGAACTGTCGCTGCTGGGCCACATCGGCCGGTGGGCGCGGGCCACCGCCTGCCGACAGTTGGCGTCCTGGTCACGGGAGGGGCACGGGCTGTGGCTGTCGGTCAACGTCGCCCCGGCCGAGTTGGCCGCGACCACCTTCGTGGCCGACCTGATGGCCATGCTGGCCGCACAGGGTATCGGGCCGGAGCGGCTCGTCGTCGAGGTCGCCGAGTCGCTGGTCGCCGAGGAGCTGGCGGCTGCCGAGACTCCGCAGATCCTCGCGCAGTTGGCGAACCTGCGGGCGCACGGGGTGCGGATCGCGTTGGACGACTTCGGCGCCGGTCAGGCGTCGATCGCCCAGCTTCGGCGGCTGCCGCTGGACGTCGTCAAGATCGACCGGTCGCTGGTCGCCGACGCCGGTGCCGGCCCGGACAGTGTCCACCCGATGCTGGAAGCGGTGGCTGGGCTGGGTCGGCGGTTCGGGCTGGAAATCGTCGCCGAAGGGCTGGAGACGGACGGTCAGGTGAGCCAGGCGCAGGCTGCCGGCTGCCGGTTCGGTCAGGGGTACGCCCTGGCCCGCCCCGCACCTGCGGAGCGGACCGAGGCGTACATCGCCGACTTTCCCACCCCGTCGCACTGACCCGATCGGCGCAGCCAAGGCGCGGCGCGGGCGGGCGGAGCTCAGCGCAGGTCAGGCGGCGTAGCCGGGCATCGGGTAGCCGGCCAGCAGGTCGGCTACCTCTCCGGCGATCCGGTCGAGGGCGGCACCGTCGTCCTTGACCGCCGCGGTCACCGCGTCGTCCAGCCAGGCAGCGACCTGCGGCATCTGCGCCTCCGTCAGGCCGCGGGTGGTCAGCGCGGCAGTGCCCAGCCGGATGCCGGACGGGTCGAACGGCTTGCGCGGGTCGTACGGCACCGTGTTGTAGTTCAGCTCGATCCCGGCCCGGTCCAGCGCCTGCGCGGCCGGCTTGCCACCGACGCCCTTGCCGGTCAGGTCGGCCAGGATCAGATGGTTGTCGGTGCCGCCGGAGATCAGCTCGAAGCCCCGGTCGACCAGCGCGGCGGCGAGCGCCTTCGCGTTGGCGACCACCTGGTGGGCGTACCGGCGGAAGTCGTCGGTGCCGGCCTCGCGCAACGCGACGGCGATGCCAGCGGTGGTGTGGTTGTGCGGGCCGCCCTGCAGGCCGGGGAAGACCGCCTTGTCGATCGCGGCGGCGTGCTGTTCGGTGGTGAGGATCATCGCGCCGCGCGGGCCGCGCAGTGTCTTGTGGGTGGTGGTGGTGACCACGTCGGCGTGGCCGATCGGCGTGGGGTGCGCGCCGCCGGCGACCAGGCCGGCGATGTGCGCGATGTCCGCGACGAGCACCGCGCCGATCTCCCGGGCGATCTCGGCGAAGGCCGGGAAGTCGATGGTCCGCGGCACCGCCGTACCGCCGCAGAAGATCACCTTTGGTCGTTCGCGGCGGGCGAGGTCACGTACCTCGTCGAAGTCGATCCGGCCGGTGGACCGGGCGACGGTGTAGCGGACCGAGTTGAACCACTTGCCGGTGGCCGACACCGACCAGCCGTGGGTGAGGTGCCCGCCCATCGGCAGCGACATCCCCAGCACGGTGTCGCCGGGCGAGAGGAAGGCGAGGTAGACGGCGAGGTTGGCGGGGGAGCCCGAGTACGGCTGGACGTTGGCGTGGGCCGCGCCGAACAGCGTCCTGGCCCGATCGACGGCGAGCGTCTCGATCGGGTCGACAAACTGCTGGCCCTCGTAGTAACGCCGGCCCGGGTAGCCCTCGGAGTACTTGTTGGTCAGCACCGAGCCGCTGGCCTCCAGCACGGCGGCGGAGACGTAGTTCTCCGAGGCGATCATGCGCAGCTTGTCGTGCTGGCGGCGGGCCTCGCCCTCGACGAGGGCGGCGAGCTCGGGATCGGTGGCGGTCAGTTGCGGGATCTGCGGTACGTGCACGACGTGCCCTCCTGGGGTCGGGCGGCTCCGTCGGCCGGGGACCCCCCGGACATGACGGTGCCGTCGACGGTGCACCCAGGCGCGCGGCGCACGTCGTTTGGTCGCTCCCCGGTGGTCGGTTCCACCTTCGCCGCGCCAGTCACGTGACCGGTCCGAGCATAACCCGCGGTGATCGGCGGGTCGGGGTGCACCCGACGGTACCCTGTGGTATTTGGCACGTCTTGTACCGTTCAACGGTTAAGCAACTTAATCGGTTCACCGGATCGGCCGTGGCAGGTCAGCTGGCGCGCGGCGGCGCGGTGCTGCCGCGCGGGGTCAGGTGCGGCGTCTCGTCCTGGTACGCCTGCGTCGGCTCACCGGCGATCGTCGCCAGCAGCTGCCGCGCGGCGTGCGCACCGTACGCCGGGATGTCGCGGCCCAGCGCGGTCAATGGCGGATGCACCAGGCGGCACAGCGGCGAGTCGTCCCAGGCAACGATCGACAGGTCGCCCGGCACGGTCAGCCCCATCTCCTGGGCCACCGCCAGGCCGGCGATCGCCATCACGTCGTTGTCGTAGATCACCGCGGTGGGGCGGGCCGCGGTGCTGACCAGCCGCCGGGTCGCCCGCGCGCCCTCCTCGCCGGTGTAGTCGGACGGCACGGTGACGCACTGGTCCAGACCCAGCCGGCGGCAGACGTCGGTGAACGCGCCCGCGCGGATCTCGGTGTGCAGCAGGCCGGGCAGGCCACCGATGCGGGCGATCCGGCGGTGCCCCATCGCGACCAGGTACTCGACCGTCTCGACCAGGGCCGACGCGTCGTCGGACCAGATGCTCGGCAGCGAGCCGGTGTGCCCGGGGCCACCGATCACCACCGCCGGCAGTTGCAGCGACTCCAGCGCCGGCACCCGGTCGTCGTCGAGCCGCAGGTCGCACAGGAACACGCCGTCCACCCGGCGCTCACCCCACCAGCGCCGGTAGACCGCGATCTCGGCCTCGGTGTCGGCCACCACCTGCAGGGTCAGCGCGTACGACCGGGCGGACAGCTCGGCCTCGACGCCGCTGATCAGCTCCATGAAGAACGGCTCGATGCCGAGGATCCGGGCCGGGCGGCTCAGCGCCAGGCCGACGGCGTTGGCGGTCGCCCCGGACAGGGCGCGGGCGGCGCTGTTGGGGTTGAACCCGATCTCGGCGGCGATGGCGAGGATCCGCTGCCGGGTCGCCTCGGAGACTCCGGGCTGGCCATTGAGCGCGTACGAGACCGCACCCTTGGAAACGCCTGCTCGGCGGGCGATGTCGGCGATGGTCGGCCGTTTCACCGGCGGCGCTCCTTCGGGTTCGTTTCGGCTGGCCTTGCCCGGTTAAGTCTGCTGCCCGAAACGATATCCGGTGTCGGCCGGGCCCAGCGGCCACCCCGCCCGAGGACACCGAGGTTACGGGTTGGCTACGGCGTTAACCAGCCATTGACACGTGCCGGACCCACTCGTACCGTGGCTTCACTTATCCGGTTCAGTCGACGCTCCTCGATGTTGGGAGCGTTTCCAATTGTGTTCGGAGGATGGGATGAAGCGGCGTTGGACCCCTTGGACACGTACGGCGGCGGTCGGCGCCGCCAGCGCATTGCTGATCGCCGGCTGCAGTGGCGAACCCGGCGGCGGCAGCGACGACGACGGCACCACCCTCACCATCGCGTACTGGGGCGACTTCGGCCTCGACGACCTCAAGGCCGCGTACGAGGCGGAGAACCCGGGCGTGCGGATCAACCTCAACTCCGGTGAGTACAACGCCCAGCACGAGGACCTGCAGAAGAAGCTGATCGCCGGGTCCGGTGCCGCCGACATCGCCGCCATCGACGAGGGTTTCGTCGTCCAGTTCCGCGAACAGGCCGACAAGTTCGTCAACCTGCTGGACAAGGGTGCCGGCCAGTACGAGGAGCGTTATCTCGACTGGAAGTGGCAGCAGACCCTGTCCGCCGACGGGGCCACCCAGATCGGCCTCGGCACCGACGTCGGCGGCTTGGCCATGTGCTACCGCACCGACCTGTTCGAGGCGGCCGGGCTGCCGACCGACCGGGACGAGGTCTCCGCCCTCTGGCCCGACTGGGAGTCGTTCGTCGCCACCGGCGAGGAGTACGTCGCGGCCAGCGGCAAGAAGTTCGTCGACTCGGCCACCAACATCTTCAACCCGGTGCTCGGCCAGCAGCCGGTCGGCCTCTTCGACACCAGCGAGAACCTGGCCATGGAAGGCGGTCCGAAGGTCGCCTTCGACACCGCCGCCGCCGTCGTCGGCGCCGGACTGTCAGCCAACCTCGCCGCCTTCTCCCCGGAGTGGAACAACGGCTTCGTCAACGGCGACTTCGCCGTGCTGGCCTGCCCGGCGTGGATGATGGGCCACATCCAGAACACCGCTCCCGACACCGCCGGCAAGTGGGACGTGGCGGCCATTCCCGGTGGCGGCGGCAACTGGGGCGGCTCGTTCCTGACCGTGCCGGCACAGGGCGAAAACGTCGACGAGGCGTACAAGTTCCTGGAGTGGCTGATCCAGCCCGAGCAGCAGATCGAGATCTTCAAGAAGGTCGGCAACCTGCCGTCGCAGCCGGCGCTCTACGAGGACCCGGCGATCGTCGAGTTCTCCAACCCGTTCTTCAACGACGCTCCGGTCGGCCAGATCTTCTCCGCGACCGCCGCCAACCTCACCCCGCAGTACCTCGGCCGCAAGAACGGCCCCGTCCGGGTCGCGGTGGAGAACGTCCTCAACCGGCTGCAGAGCGGTGACCTGGAAGGCAAGCCCGACGAGGCGTGGACGGAAGCCATCGCGGAAGCCGAGAAGGCGGCGAACGCGTAACCGCTCGCGGGCCGCGAGCCGCGCGGTCGAACCTGGAGGCAATCCATGTCCGCAACCCGGGCCGCACCACCAGCTCCGCCACCCGACCCGACCTGGCGTAACCGGCTGCACCGCTTCGACATACGGTACACGCCGTACCTTCTGATCTCCCCGTTCTTCCTCCTCTTCATCGCCTTCGGACTCTTCCCGATCATCTTCAACGGCGTGGTGGCGCTGCGGCACTGGCGGCTGGACAACGCCGACCTGACCGGCTGGGCCGGGCTGGCGAACTTCCGGCGGCTGTTCACCGACGACAGCTTCTTGAACGCGCTGTACAACACGTTCGGGATCTTCCTGCTATCCACCGTGCCGCAGCTGTTCCTGGCCCTGGTCATCGCGTCGCTGCTGAACCGCAAGCTGCGGGCGCAGACCTGGTTCAGGGTCGGCATCCTGCTGCCGTACATCACCCCGATCACCGCGTCGACGCTGCTGTTCGCGGTCTTCTTCGCCCGCGACTTCGGCATCGCCAACTGGGTGCTCGACGTACTGAACCTGCGCGGCGAGGCGCCGATCGACTGGCGGTCCAGCAAGGCCGCGTCGTGGGTCGCCATCGCCACCATGGTCAACTGGAAGTGGATCGGCTACAACGCGCTGATCTACCTCGCCGCGATGCAGTCGATCCCGCGCGACATCTACGAGGCGGCCGCGGTCGACGGCGCCGGCCCGTGGCGGCAGCTCTGGCGAATCACCGTACCGATGATCCGACCGGTGGTGGTCTTCACCGTGATCCTGTCCACCATCGGCGGGCTGCAACTGTTCACCGAGCCGATGCTGTTCGAGCAGAACTCGCAGGCCGCCACCGGCGGGTCCAACGGCCAGTTCCAGACCATCGCCCAGCTGATCTACAAGGTCGGCTGGAAGGACCTCAACCTCGGGTACGCCGCCGCGATGTCCTGGGCACTGTTCCTGATCATCGTGATCATCGCGGTCGTCAACGCGCTGGTCGCCAACCGGCTGGGCGGAGGCCGCAAATGAGCAGTAGAACCGTCGGCCGTGCCCCGGCCAGCACGCCGGGCAGCTTCTGGAACTACCTGTTCCTCAGCCTGGTCATCCTGTTCTCCGCGTTCCCGCTCTACTGGATGGTGGTGATCGCCAGCGGCACCGACGCCGACCTGGCGAAGATCCCGCCGCAGCTGCTGCCCGGCGGTCAGCTGCTCACCAACCTGAACGAGGTCTTCACTCTCAAGAACGTCTACTTCGCGCAGTCGCTGGGCAACAGTTTCATCGTCTCGTCGATCGTGACGTTCTCGGTGCTGTTCTTCTGCTCGCTGGCCGGCTTCGCCTTCGCCAAGCTGCGGTTCGCCGGCCGCAACGCGCTGATGGTCGTCGTGGTGCTCACCCTCACCGTGCCCAACCAGCTCGGCGTCGTCGCCCTCTACATCCTGATGGGCGAACTCGGCTGGAACGGCACCCTGGTCGCGGTCATCGTGCCCGGCCTGGTCACCGCGTTCGGCGTGTTCTACATGCGGCAGTTCATCCTCGAAGCAGTGCCCGACGAGCTGATCGAGGCCGGCCGGATCGACGGTGCCACCACGCTGCGAATCTACTGGAGCGTGGTGCTGCCGGCGGTCCGCCCGGCGATGGCGGTGCTCGGCCTGCTCACCTTCGTGGCCACCTGGAACGACTTCCAGTGGCCGCTGATCACCCTCGGCGGCACCTACTACCCGACGTCGATGGTGGCCCTGTCCGACCTGGCCAGCGGCAACTACGTGCTGTACCGGCGGGTGCTCGCCGGTGCGTTCGTGGCGACCATCCCGCTGTTGATCATGCTCTTCATCGGCGGTCGGCAGATCGTCCGGGGAATCATGGAAGGCGCCGTCAAAAACTGACCCGGCGCGGACCCGTACCGTGGCCCAGTCCCGCTCCAGCACTAGTGAGGTATGGCATGAACTCCGTACGACCGCTCCACGAGGGCTGGACCGTACGACCCGCCGACGGGTCCGACGTACCCGACGGCGTCGGCGACCACAGTGTCCCCGCGGCCGTACCGGGCTGCGTCCACACCGACCTGCTCGCCGCCGGCCTGATCCCCGACCCCTACCTCGACGACAACGAGACCCGGCTGTCGTGGATCGGCCGGACCGACTGGGTCTACGAGACCACGTTCGACTGGGTCGACCCGGGCGATCCCCGGGTCGACCTGGTCTGCGCCGGCCTCGACACCGTCGCCACCGTCACCCTCAACGGCGTCGAGCTTGGCCGCACCGCCAACATGCATCGCGGCTACCGGTTCGATGTCCGTACGGCACTGCGCCCCGGGCGCAACACCCTGCGGGTACGGTTCGACTCCGCGTACCGGCACGCCGAAGCGGTCCGCGACCGGCTCGGCGACCGGCCCAACGCCTACCCGGAACCGTTCAACTTCATCCGCAAGATGGCCTGCAACTTCGGCTGGGACTGGGGCCCGAACCTGGTCACCGCCGGCATCTGGCAGGAAATCGGCCTGCACGCCTGGAGCGTCGCCCGGCTGGCCACCGTCCGCCCCCTGGTCACCGTCGACCACACCGGCGGCCCGACCGGCGAGGCGCAGGGCCGGGTCGAGGTGCACGTCGACGTCGACCGCGCCGACGGTGCCGACGCCCCGCTGACCGTGGTCGCCGCCGTCGCCGGGGCCCGCGCCGAAGCGGCCGTCCCCGCCGGGCAGCGCAGCGCCGTCGTAACCCTCACCGTCGCCGAGCCCGAGCTGTGGTGGCCCCGAGGGTACGGCGAACCCGCCCGCCATGCCCTCGACGTCACCCTGCACCGGGCCGACGGCAGCACACTCGACACCTGGCAGCGACTGATCGGCTTCCGGTCGGTCCGCCTCGACACCACCGCCGACCCCGCCGGCAGCGCGTTCACCCTGGTCGTCAACGAGATGCCGGTCTTCGTCCGGGGCGTCAACTGGATCCCCGACGACGCGTTCCCCACCCGGGTCGACCGGGCCCGCTACGCCCACCGGTTCGGCCAGGCGGCCGACGCCGGCGTCAACTTCCTGCGGATCTGGGGCGGCGGCCGCTACGAATCCGAGGACTTCTACGACCTCGCCGACGAGCTGGGCCTGCTCGTCGGGCAGGACTTCCTGTTCGCCTGCGCCGCGTACCCGGAGGAGGAGCCGATCGCGGGTGAAGTCGCCGCCGAGGCCCGCTACCAGGTCGCCCGGCTCACCCCGCACCCCAGCCTGGTGCTGTGGACCGGCAACAACGAGAACATCTGGGGCTGGCACGACTGGGGCTGGCAGGAGATCCTCGACGGACGCACCTGGGGGCTCGGCTACTACCTCGATGTGCTGCCCGGCATCGTCGCCGAACTCGACCCGACCCGTCCGTACTGGCCGGGCAGCCCGTACTCCGGCCGCGACGACCTGCACCCCAACGACCCGGCGCACGGCACCATGCACATCTGGGACGTGTGGAACACTGACGACTACCTTAAGTACCGGCAGTACGTGCCCCGGTTCCTCGCCGAGTTCGGCTACCAGGGGCCACCCGTGTACGCCACCCTGCGCCGGGCGATCAGTGATGACCCGCTCGCCCCCGACTCACCCGGCATGGCCCACCACCAGAAAGCCGCCGACGGCGACCTGAAACTTCAACGCGGCCTCGACGCACACCTGCCCGCTCCGCGTGACTTCGACGACTGGCACTACCTGACCCAGGTCAACCAGGCCCGCGCGATCGCCGTCGGGGTGCGGCACTTCCGCTCCCACCGGGGCGTCTGCATGGGCACCATCCTGTGGCAGCTCAACGACTGCTGGCCGGTCACCTCGTGGGCCGCCGTCGACGGCGACGGCCGCCGCAAACCCCTGTGGTACGCGCTGCGCGACGCCTACGCCGACCGGCTGCTCACCATCGAACCCCGCGACGGTGGGCTCGCCCTGGTGGCGGTCAACGACACCGGGGCCGACTGGCACCCGCAGACCGACGTCACCCGGCTCACCCTGGCCGGCGAGCCACTGGCCAAGATCGGCTACCAGCTGGCCGTACCGGCCCATTCCGCGGTCACCGTGCCGCTCTACCCAGACCTGGCCACCACCGGCGACCCGCGCCGCGAGCTGCTGCTCGCCGACGCGGCCGGGCAGCGGGCCTGGTGGTTCTTCGCCGAGGACAACGAGATCGACTACCCGGCGGCCGGGTACGACGCGACGGCCGCACCGGTCGACGGTGGGCTGCGGGTCACCGTCACCGCCCGGACCGTCCTGCGTGACCTGACCCTCTACCCCGACCGGCTCGACCAGGCCGCCGACGTGGACCGGGCACTGGTCACCCTGTTGCCCGGCGAGTCGACGGAGTTCGTGGTGCGCACCGGGGTCGAGCTGGATCCGGCGGCGCTGACCAGCCGGCCGGTGCTGCGCTGCGTCAACGACATCGTCAGCGACACCCCGGCGGGCGGCGCGTGAGCACCGGCCCGGCAGCGGCCGACCGCGCCCCCGGCCCGGTTCTCGCGATCGACGTCGGCGGCACCAAGCTGGCCGCCGCCGTCGTCGAACCCGACGGCACCATCGCCGTGCAGGGCGCGGTGCCGACCCCGGCCGGCGGGGACACCGCGACCGTCACCGCCGCCCTGCACCGGGTGGTACGCCAGGTCGTCGGCGACCGGGATCCGGCCACGCTGACCGGGCTCGGCGTCGGCTCGGCAGGCCCGCTCGACCCCGCCGCCGGCACCGTCAGCCCGGTCAACATCCACGCCTGGCGCGACTTCGGCATCCTCGACTCGCTGCGGCCGTTGCTGCCCGGCCGGCCGGCGGTGCTCGCCGGCGACGGGCACTGCATGGCGCTCGGCGAACACTGGCGCGGCGGCTACCCCGGCCGCGCCCTGCTCGGCATGGTGGTCTCCACCGGCGTCGGCGGCGGGCTGGTCATCGACGGCCGGGTCCAGCCGGGCGGCAGCGGCAACGCCGGCCACATCGGACACATTGTGGTGGACATGACCGGACCGCCCTGCCCGTGTGGCGGGCGCGGCTGCGTCGAGGCGATCGCCAGCGGTCCGGCGATGGTCCGCTGGGCCGTCAACCAGGGCTGGACGCCGGGGGAGCGGCCGGGCGACGCCCGTACCCTCGCCGAGGACGCCCGGGCCGGCGTACCGCTCGCCGTCGCCGCGTTCGGGCGTGGCGCGACCGCGCTGGCCGCCGCGGTGGTCTCCGCCACCGCGTTGGTCGACCTCGACGACGTCGTCATCGGCGGCGGGGTGGCCGCCGCCGGTGACCTGCTCTTCGCTCCGCTGCGCGCGGCCGTAGCGGAGCTTGCCGGACTCGACTTCGTCCGCCGGGTCCGGATCCACACCAGCAGCCTCGGCAACGACGCGGGACTGCTCGGTGCCGCCGCACTCGCCCTGGAGGCCGCAGCGCGTCAGTGACCTCCACCGCTCCACGGTCAGGAGAACCCCGTAATGCGCCCACGCTCCGCCGGCCTGCTGCTCGCACTGGCCGGGCTGCTGCTCACCGCAGCGGCAGTCCCGGCCCAGGCCGCACCGCCGGCCCACCATCCCGGCCATCCCGGCCACCCCGGTACGCCTGGTACGCCGACCGCCGGGTTCGTCACCCGGCACGGCGACGACCTCAAACTCGACGGCCGGAAGTTCCGGTTCGCCGGCAGCAACAACTACTACCTGATGTACAAGTCGCCGACGATGGTCGACGACGTGTTCGCCGACGCGAAGGCAGCCGGGTTCACCGTGCTGCGTACCTGGGGGTTCCTCGACATCGGCAACGCCGACGGCTCCGACTCGGTCGCCGGCCCGGCCGACGGAGTCTACTTCCAGTACTTCGACGGCGAACGGCCGGCGTACAACGACGGCCCGGACGGCCTGCAACGCCTCGACTACGTCCTCGCCGCCGCCCGCGAAGCCGGCATCAAACTGGTGGTCCCGCTGACCAACAACTGGCGTGACTTCGGCGGCATGGACCAGTACGTGCGCTGGCGCGGCGGGCAGTACCACGACGACTTCTACACCGACCCGGTGATCCGCGGCTGGTACAAAGACTGGATCAGCCATGTGCTGAACCGCACCAACACCATCACCGGGGTGAGATACAAGGACGACCCGACGGTGATGACCTGGGAGCTGGGCAACGAGCCGCGCTGCAAGGGCTCCGGGGTCTACCCGCAGTCACCGGACTGCGCCACCGACACGCTGACCGCCTGGGCTGACGAGATGACCCGGCACGTCAAGTCGATCGCTCCCCGGCAGCTGGTCAGCGTCGGCGACGAAGGCTTCTTCTGTGACGATCCGACCAGCGCTGACTGGACCATCAACTGTGGTGAAGGCGTCGACAGCGTCGCGCTGAGCAGGTTGCCCGCCGTCGACGTCGTCTCCTACCACCTCTACCCGGACCACTGGGGCAAGGACGCCGCCTGGGGCGCCGAGTGGATCACCCGGCACGCCCACGAGGCGAAGAAGGTCCGCAAGCCGGTGATGCTCGGCGAGTTCGGCATCCACGACAAGTCGACCCGCAACGTCGTCTACCGCGAGTGGACCGACGCGGCGATCGCCGGCGGCACCAGCGGTTTCCTCTACTGGATCCTCTCCGGCGTGCAGGACGACGGCAGCCTCTACCCGGACTACGACGGTTACACCGTCTACTGCCCGAGCCCGGTCTGCACCACGCTGTCCAACGCCGGGGCGGCGGTGCGCGGCGACCGCCGGCCGTGGCCGCCGGTCGCCGACCACGACACCACCACCGTCGAGTTCGGCCAGGTCGCGACGCTGCGGCCGGCGGCCAACGACATCGCCCACCGGGGTACGGTCCGCGCCGCCACGATCGACCTGGACCCGACGGTGCCCGGCCAGCAGAAGCAGGTGACCGTCGCCGGCGGCGAGTTCTCGCTCGGCGGCGACGGGGCGGTCACCTTCACCCCGGCGGACGGCTTCGCCGGTCGGGCCACCGCCCACTACCAGGTGTGGGACCGGGCCTGGCGAGCCTCCAACGTCGCCGAACTGGTCGTCACGGTGAAACCCGACCCGGCCGGGGTGCAGACGCTGTTCTCGTTCGAGGCCGGCACCGACGGGTGGGGGCCGCCGTCGTGGGAGCCGGGCGTCGGCAGCGTCGCCCAGTCGGACGCGTTCGCCACCGACGGGGCGTACGGGCTGCGGGTCGACTCGGTCACCGGCGGCTGGTTCGGCACCTCGTTCCCCGAGCCGGTCGACCTGTCCGGCCGGGTCACCCTCAAGTACGACCTGCGTACCGACCCGTCGGTGGGGACCAATGCGGCGATCGCGGTGCAGACCGGTCCGTCCTACACCTGGTGCCAGTCAACGTTCACCTGGCTGAACCAGGACTGGACCGGCACCGCCGAGATCGACCTGCTGACCGAGATGTCGTGTGACGCCGAGGCGCTGGCCGACGTGCGGGAGTTCTACGTCTACGTCAACCCGGGCACCGTCCACATCGACAACGTCCGGGTCGAGTAGGACGGCGCGGTCACCGGTACGCGTCGAGCCCCGGCCCCCGTCGGCGTGGGGCCGGGGCTCGACACGTCGTTGCTAACTGCTTGCCCAGCGGCTCAGCGGAGCGTGGGTGCCTCAGCGACGAACGACCGCCAGGCGGTCGGGCCGAAGGCGAGCGTCGGACCACCCTGGTCCTTGCTGTCGCGGACCAGGATGCGACCGGGAAGGTTGTCCGCCACCTCGACACAGTCGCTTCCGTTGCTGTTGCTTCGGCTGGACTTGCGCCACGCCGGCTCGGTCATAGTTCCTTCACCAACTTCAAGATCATGTCTCGCGACTGGTCGCGCGGCAACGCAACACCACTCAGAGCCTGCCAGGCCTGTTCGAGGGTGGCAACCCGCTTCGGATCGGTCACCAGGCGGCCCTCCAACTGGTCGTCGACATAGCCGACGGTGCCGCCGGTCTCGGCCATGCTGGCGAGCATGAACGGCCCGTTCTGCCCGGGATGCAAGCCGGCGGAAACCGGGGCCACCTGCACCAGCACCCGCGACCGGGTGCTCATCTCGGCGATGTGCTCCAATTGCTCCCGCATGATCACGGGGTCTCCCCGGCGAAGTCCGTCCTCGTCGATGATGAACTGACACACCGGCGGCTCCTCCCGCTCGAACACGGCGGCCTGTCGCGTCATCCTGAGAGCGAGGTACTCGTCGGCCTTAGCGGGAGTTAGCAGGCCGCTGTGCAGGATGGCCCGGGCGTACGCTTCCGTCTGGAGCAGTCCAGGGATGATCTGGCACTCGTAACGCCGAATCGCGGAGGCCTCCTGCTCCAACTCCGGTAGCGCCCGGAACCACTCTGGCGGGATGCTCTTGCGGGCGTTCTCGGAGAGTTCCTTGATCAGCGGGGCGCTGCTGAACACCTGATCGATGTGGTCTGCCGTGTCGGGCATCGGTATCTGTCGACCGGTTTCGAACTTGGCGATCAACGACGTCGAGACGCTTAGTCGCTGCGCCAACTGCTCCTGTGTCATGCCGCCATTGAGTGAACGAAGAAACCTGAGCACCTGCGGAATGCCGTTGCTGCTCACTGCTGCTTGTCCTTCCGGCCCGTATCGGGGCAGCTTCCTGCCAGGAATCGACTGCCTTGCGTGCCGGTATCTTCTCCCGTCGTGCCCACATAGTCCAGGGTGGAGACGAAACTTGTATTGATCATCTTCGTCCAATTCCGTTCCGGATCGGAGATGCTCGTCGAGCTTGATGCCAGAGGTGAATCATGATGCACCTGTGGCATCAAGCTCGCGGAGACACCTTGGGTCCGGGGAGCTGGCACGGGCACTTCACCAGCAGGTCAGCCGCACATCTGGCTGACCCGCCGGCGGCACACCCGGCTGACGGGCCGGCGAATAGTTGTTGGTCCTCGGCCGGCCGCCGCCTCTCACCCGTGTCCGGCGACGTCGCCGGACGTCCCGCGCCCCGGGCGGGCCGGGACCCGGTTGGGCGTCGACCCACCCGGCACGGAGAGGCTGGAGGACCAGATGATCTACACGACCAAGTTCGGGGTGCTGGCGCGGCGGTCGACCTGGCGGTGGGGCACCGTCACCTTTGTCGCCGCCGCCGTCCTGGGCGTGCTGCTCGCGGTGGTGTTGGCGGCCTGCGGCCCGTCCGGGGCCGGGCGAGTCGGCGCGGCGTCAGACGGTGGCCAGGCGTCCGGGGCAGCGGGGCTCGGTGGCGCGCCGACCGGGGGCGGCGACAGCGGGTCGGCCGGTAGCGGCGAGCCGCAGACCGGCGGCACCGGCGACGATCCTGACCACCCCGACGGTGGGGGTTCCGGCGACGATGGTGACGACGGCGAGCCGGTGCCGACCGTGCAGCCGGCCGCCGAGGACTGTGTGACGTACGACCCGGCAAACCTGACGATCGAGCAGAGCGGCGACGCGTGGCGGATGCGCGACGGCGACCACGCCATCAAGCTCTTCGCCACCAAGACCGACGCCGAGGACGGCGTCAAGGTGGCCCGCAACTGGACCCGGCTCTGCTTCATCGGCCGGGGCAACGACCGCGCCGACCGGCACCGCTACATCATCACCCACTTCCAGGGCCCGTCCGGGCTGCCGTTCGGCCCCGCTCCGCAATTCGACTGCATCACGTACGACCCGGCGGAGCTGGCGGTGCACGGACCCGACGGCGACGGCTGGGGGCTGCGGGCCGCGGCCACCCCGCTGCTCTTCCTGGCCAGCGCGGCCGACGCCGAACGGGCCCGGCTGGTCGCGGCCGGCAACACCCGGCTCTGCCTCATCGGCCACGGCAACGGGCAGCCCGACCCGTCGCGCTATCAACTGGAGTATTGGCGACAGTGACGGTCCGTCCTCGACCGCGCCGCCTAGCATTCCCCGGGTGGACGATCGCGCCATCGTGGCCGCGCTGGTCGCCGGTGACCCGCGCGGCCTCGACCGTGCCTACCGCATGTACGCCGACCGGCTGTACACGTACTGCCGGTTCGTGCTGCGCGACGCGGACGGCGCGGCCGACGCCGTCCACGACACGTTCGTCCTGGCCGGTCAGCGGGCGGCGCAGCTGCGCGACCCGGAGCGGCTGCGCCCGTGGCTGTACGCCATCGCCCGCAACGAGTGCCTGCGGGTCATCCGTGGTCAGCGACGGCAGTTGCCGCTGGACGACGTGGGCGAACTGCCCGCCACGCCGGTCGACCCGGTCACCGGGCTCGGTGCCGAACAGCTGCGGGAGCTGGTCCGGTCGGCCGCCGCCGGGCTGAACCCCGGTGACCGGCAGGTGATCGAGCTCGCCATCCGGCACGACCTGTCCGCCGCCGACGTCGGTGCCGTACTGGGGGTCTCCGACAGCCACGCGCACGCCCGGCTGTCCCGGGCCCGGGCCCAACTCGAACGGGCCATCGGCGCGCTGCTGGTGGCCCGCACCGGTGCCGACGACTGCCCGACGCTCGGTGAGCTGCTGCGCGGCTGGGACGGCACCCTCACCGTGTTGCTGCGCAAGCGGGTCAGCCGGCACATCGAATCCTGCCCGACCTGCGCCGACCGTCGCCGCCGGCAGGTCAGCCCGGCCGCGTTGTTCTCCGCGTACGCGACCCTGCCGATGCTCGTCGTACCGGCGGAACTCTGGCCCCGGCTGGAGTTGACCAGCGCCGACGCTGGCCAGGCGTCGGCCCGGGCGCGGATCGAGCAGCGGGCCGGCCGGTTCGACCCGGTCACCGGTTTTCCTCGCCGGGGCGAGCCCCGTCGAGGTCGGCTGCTGGCCGGCCTGGCGGCGGCCGCGGTGCTGGCCCTGCTGATCGGCGGTGCCGTGGTGGTGCCCCGGCTGGGCTCGGTCGACGACACCGCCCGGTCGGTGCCGGCCGGTTCGCCGGGCCTGGCCGCGCCCCCGCCCGTGCCGTCGGCCAGCGGTGCGCCGACGGGCACCCCGGGCGAACCGGCACCGGCACCGCCGACACCGACCGCGTCGGCCGGCGGAGCTCCCGAGCCGAGTGGCCCCGCCGAGCCGGCGCCGCCGCTGACCGTCCAGGCCGAGGCGCGGGTCTCCTGCACCGGATCCAGCCGCTACCAGCTGACCGTGGTCGCCACCGTCACCGGCGGCACCCTTGAGTCGGCGGTCCTCACTTGGACCAGCGGCGCGGCCGGTCCGACGCAGCCGCCGACCACGGCTCCCACGCAAGGGCCGGGAACCGACCCGGATCCGACGTCCGGACCCGGTGCCGGCGGCCCGGGTGGCATCGCCGCGCCGGGCACGGTGCCGGCGCAAGGCGGCGAGGTGGCGATGACGGTTTCCGGGGACACCGCCACCGGGCAGGTCTGGCGGATGGCCGTGGCGTCGGTCAGCTGGCAGGTCGCCGTCGTCGCAGTCGACGGGCGGCGGGCCGGTGCCGGCCCGTACCCGGCTGCCAACCCGTGCCCGGTGCCGGGCTGACCAGGGGAGGGGTCCTGCGCTGACCAGGCGAGAGGTACCGCGCTGACCAGGGAAGACCGGCGTCGATGCGCCCGGCGGGCAAGGGTCTGTGACCGACGTCCTGACCGGTCGACGTCACCTCCGCCGAGGCGGCAGGATGTCCGGCATGCAACGTGACACCGACGGCGGCGACCGCTTCGACGACCGGGCCCGGATCTATCACCGGACCGGCACACAGGCGGACGTTCCGGCGGTTCTCGCGCTGCTTGACGACGCGGTCCGCTGGCTGGCCGAACACGGCCGTACCGGGCAGTGGGGGACCGAACCGCTGTCGACCGACCCGCGCCGGATCGCGATGGTCACCGGCTGGGCGAAGGAGAGCGGCCTGGTGCTGGCCTGTGTGCCGACCGGCGACGGTGGTGAGCGGGTCGTCGGGGCGCTCGCCGTCGGCGCCGCCCGGTCCTACGCGCCGCCGGTCAACGAACCCGAGCTGTACGTGAACCTGCTGGTCACCGACCGGTCGTGGGCCGGCAGAGGAGTGGGGCGGGCGTTGCTGGACCGGGCCCGGGAGATCGCCGCCGAGCGCGGTGCGACCCTGCTGCGGGTCGACTGCTACGCCGGTGGTGACCGGGCGCTGGTGCGCTACTACGAGCGGGCCGGGTTCACCGCCGCCGAGCCGTTCACCGTCGACCGGCCGACCGGCCCGTGGCCAGGCCAGATCCTCAGCCAGCGGATCCGCTGACCCCGACCTCAGCCGGTGGGGTCGCCGGACCGGGCGGTGCGGTGACGTGGGCCAGGGTCGATCCATGGCATGGTTTACCGATGGAAACGGCAGATCCCGTACCGGCGTCTGATGCTTCCCGGCCGTGGCTGGCCCGCCCGGTGGCCGCGCTCGGTGGCGTGGTCGCCGGGCAACTGCTGCTGGCCCGCAGTGACCAGGCCGCGGTGATTCTGACCAGCGTGCTGGCGTACCCGACGGGTTTCGAGTTCGACATCAGCGCGATCCTGCGGGCCCCGGAGCCGGCGACCGCCACCGACCTGGCGCGGCCGCCGGCCGGCGCGTCGGGGCCGCCCCGGCCGCGTACCCCGGTCGACGGGGTCGGCGGCCTGCAGGTGATGGTCCGGTTCGCCGACGGTACGGTGCTGAGCAGCCTGCACCGCAGCACGTCGCGGGCCGACCGCGAACCCGCCGGCCCGCTGCTGTCGCCCGTGGCGGCCAGCACCGACCAGCAGCGGCACGACGCCCGCTTCTGGGTGTGGCCGCTGCCGCCGGACGGCCCGGTGACGGTGGAGTGTGCCTGGCCGGCGCGGGACATCCCGCACAGCCGGGTGGAGGTCTCCGGTGAGTTGATCCGGCAGGCGGCGGCCGGTGCCGTCGAGCTGTGGCCGGCGGCACCGCCGGCCGACCCGGCGGTGTCGGCCGGCTGACCGGAGGCCTGACGCTGGCCATCGTCGGTGGCCGGGTCAGTCCGGCAGCAGCGGGGCGGCGGGGCCGAGATCGCGGCCGAGTAGCACCGCGCGGTTGACCGCGCTGGACCCGAACCGGTCCCGGACGGCGTCGAGCGCGGCGTCCAGGCTCTCCTGCCGGCCGACGGGGTGTGGCGCTGCCTGCGGCGGCGCGTCGGCCGGATCGAGGGGCAGCGCCAACTGGGTGGCGTGTCCGTCGTCGAGGTTGCCGACCGAGACGCCGACCAGGGTCAGCCCGCGTTCGCGGATCATCGGACCGGCGGCGGCCAGCAGGTCGCGGGCGGCGTCCAGGATGGTCGACGTCTGGGCGGTGGCCCGGGGCAGGGTGTGGGCGCGGGTGGCCCGGGTGAAGTCGCCGAACCGCAGCCGCAGGGTGACCGTCCGGCCGGTGCGCCCGGCGGCCCGCATCCGGCGGCCGACCCGGTCGACCAGCCCGGCGAGGACGGCGTCGACGTCGGCCGGGTCCCGGCTGGCCCGGCCCAGCGCCTGCTGGGAGCCGATCGAGCCGCGTCGGCCGCCGACCTGGACCCGGCGCGGGTCCTGGTTGTGGGCGAGGGCGTGCAGATGCCGGCCGGCGGCGGCGCCGACGATGCTGACCAGCGCCGCCTCTCCGAGGCCGGCGACCCGGCCGACCGTGGTGATGCCGCGTTCGCGCAGCCTGCCGGCGGTGACCGGGCCGACGCCCCAGAGCCGTTCGACCGGCAGCGGGTGCAGGAACGCCAACTCCTCGTCGGGCGGCACCACCAGCAGCCCGTCCGGTTTGGCGACGCCGCTGGCCACCTTGGCCAGGAACTTGGTCCGGGCGACCCCGACGGTGATCGGCAACCCGACCTGGTCGCGGACCGCGGCCCGCAGCCGGGCGGCGATGTCGGCGGGTGCGCCGACGAGCCGGCGCAGCCCGCTGACGTCGAGGAACGCCTCGTCGATGGAGAGCGGCTCGACCAGCGGCGTGGTCTGCCGGAACACCTCGAACACCGCCCGACTGGCCGCCGTGTAGGCCGCCATCCGGGGCGGCACGACCACCGCCTCCGGGCAGATCAGCCGGGCCCGCCGGGCGGGCATCGCGGTGCGTACACCGCGCGCCTTTGCCTGGTAGCTGGCGGCCAGCACCACGCCGGCGCCGACGATCACCGGCCGGTCGCGCAGCCGGGGGTCGTCGCGCTGCTCGACCGAGGCGTAGAACGCGTCCAGGTCGGCGTGCAGGATGCTGGCCTCACCCGCCACCGCGCCATCATCGCACAGATGTTCGACGAACGGGTGTGAGCTGCGCAGACGTCGCCGAAGCGGCGGTGGGTCACTGCGGGTGGCGGCGGGTCACTCCGGGACGAGGCGGTACGCGCCGTCGCTGGCCGAGGTGGCCATCGAGGCGTACGCCCGCAGCGCCGCCGACACCGGCCGCTGCCGGTCGACCGGGGTGTACGGGCGGTCCCGCTTCTCCTGGGCGATCCGGCGGGCCTGCAGCACCTCGTCGGGCACGTTCAGCTCCAGCCGCCGGGCCGGGATGTCGATGACGATCTCGTCGCCCGGCTCGACCAGGGCGATCAGCCCACCGGAGGCGGCCTCGGGGGAGGCGTGCCCGATGGACAGCCCGGAGGTGCCGCCGGAGAACCGGCCGTCGGTGATCAGCGCGCAGGCCCGGCCGAGGCCGCGCCCCTTCAGAAACGAGGTCGGGTAGAGCATCTCCTGCATGCCCGGCCCACCCTTGGGGCCTTCGTAGCGGACCACCACCACGTCACCGGCGACCACCTCGCCGGCCAGGATCGCCGAGACGGTGTCCTCCTGCGACTCGTACACCTTGGCCGGGCCGCGGAAGGTCAGGCAGTCGTCGGGCACCCCGGCGGTCTTGACCACCGCGCCCTGCGGGGCCAGGTTGCCGTGCAGGATCGCCAGGCCGCCGTCGGCGGAGTACGCGTGCGCCACGTCGCGGATGCAGCCCTGCGCCGCGTCGGTGTCCAGGCTTGACCAGCGGTTGGTGGTGGAGAACGGCTCGGTGGTACGCACCCCGCCGGGGGCGGCGTGGAACAGCTCGACCGCCTCGTCGGTGGCGTTGCCGCCCCGGATGTCCCAGTCGGCCAGCCACCGGTTCAGCGACGGCGAGTGCACCGCGTGCACGTCGCGGCGCAGCGCGCCGGCCCGGTCCAGCTCGCCGAGGATCGCCGGGATGCCGCCGGCCCGGTGCACGTCCTCCATGTGGTACTTCGGGGTGTTCGGGGCGACCTTGGCCAGGCAGGGCACCCGGCGGGAGATGTCGTCGATGTCGGCGACGCCGAAGTCCAGCTCGGCCTCGCGAGCGGCGGCCAGCAGGTGCAGCACCGTGTTGGTGGAGCCGCCCATCGCCACATCCAGGGCCACCGCGTTCTCGAAGGCGGCCCGGCTGGCGACGGAGCGGGGCAGCACCGAGGCGTCGTCGCCGTCGTACCACCGTTTGGCGATCTCCACGACGGTCCGGCCGGCCTCGACGAACAGCGATTTGCGGGCGGCGTGGGTGGCCAGCACCGAGCCGTTGCCCGGCAGCGCCAGCCCGACCGCCTCGGTGAGGCAGTTCATCGAGTTGGCGGTGAACATGCCGGAGCAGGAGCCGCAGGTCGGGCAGGCGGACCGCTCGATGGTGTCGAGCTGGGCGTCGGTCACGTTGTCGTTCGACGCGGCGATCATGGCGTCGATCAGGTCGAGCTTGGCGTGCACGACGCCCTCGACGGCGACGGTCTTGCCGGCCTCCATCGGGCCGCCGGAGACGAACACGGTCGGGATGTTCAGCCGCAGCGCGGCGAGCAGCATCCCCGGGGTGATCTTGTCGCAGTTCGAGATGCAGACCAGCGCGTCGGCGCAGTGCGCGTTGACCATGTACTCGACGGCGTCGGCGATCAGCTCCCGGCTGGGCAGCGAGTAGAGCATGCCGCCGTGGCCCATGGCGATGCCGTCGTCGACGGCGATCGTGTTGAACTCGCGGCCCACCCCGCCGGCGTCGGCGACCGCGTCGGCGACCAGCCCACCGAGATCCTTCAGGTGTACGTGACCGGGCACGAACTGGGTGAAGCTGTTGGCGATGGCGACGATCGGCTTGCCGAAGTCGTCGTCGGTCATCCCGGTGGCCCGCCACAGGGCCCGGGCGCCGGCCATCGTCCGACCGTGGGTGGAGGTCCTCGACCGCAGCTCAGGCATTCGACAAGTGTTACACCACGGTTGCCGGGCCGGCGGTCCCAGCCGTGTCGCGTTTCACGTGTCGGGATGTTTCCTGCCGGCAAATCCGCACCCCGGCACCACGGGCCGGCGCCGATCCGGCAGAGTTGTGCCGTGCACCTCCCCTCGGGCATGCAGGCGCTCGCGTTGGCGGGTGGGCTGGCGGCTGCGCTCGGCGCGGGATGGTTGTTCGTCGTGGCCCGCCGCCGGGACGGATCGTCGGACCGGGCCCACCGGTTGCTCGCGGTCGGCGCCGGGATGACCACCTTGAGTGTGCTCGCCGGGCTGGCTGGTGCCGTCGCGATGGCCGCCGAGTGGGATCGGCAGCAGTCGCAGCGGAGTCTGCTCGCCACGGTCGTCGCGGTCGGCTGCGCGCTCGGCGGGCTGCTGCTGATCTGGGGGCTGCTGCGGCTGCCGGGCACCGCCGGGCGGTCCGCGCCGACCGCGCGTCACCTGCTCGACTGCCTGGCGGTCGGTGCGGCGCTGTGGTTCACCGGCTGGGTGCTGGTCGCCCCACCGACCCGGCTGCTGGGCGCGGCGACCCCGACCGCCTGCCCGGCGATCCTGCTGGCCACCGCGACGGTCGCCGCGATCACCGGCGTGGCGGTGATGACCGCGCTGCACAGCGGCCGGCATCCGGCCGGTCCGCTGCTCGGCGGCGCGGGCACCGTGCTGATCGGGCTCAGCGGCATCGGTGCGGCGGCGGGCATCTGCCAGTACGGTGTGGGGCTCGTCCTGGCCGGTGCCGTCGGGTTGCCGGTCGGGCTGGTGCTGGTCTGGCTCGGTGGGGGACGGCCGGGGTGCGGCGGCAGCGCGCCGGCCGGCCTGGTGCCGCGCGGGGCCGGTTACGTGTTCCTCCCGATGGTGGTGATGGCCGCCGCCGGGTTCTACCACGTGGCCAGCGGCGGCGAGTTCACCACCGTCGCGGTGGCGGTCGGCAGCCTGGAGGGCTTCATCCTGGTCGGCCGGCAGTATCTGGCCCTGCTCGACGTGCGTCGGTACGCCGCCCGGCTGGCGTCCAGTGAGGCCCACTTCCGTAACCTGGCGCACACCGACCCGTTGACCGGGCTGGCCAACCGGCGGGCGCTGCTGCGTGAGCTGTACGACTGTGTCGCCGATCAACGTCAAGGCGGGCTGCTCACCTTGGACCTGGACGGTTTCAAGACCGTCAACGACATGCGGGGCCACGACGTCGGCGATGCGGTGCTGATCGAGGTGGGCCGGCGGCTGGCCGCCGAGCTGGCCGGAGCGGGCTTGGCCGCCCGACTGGGCGGCGACGAGTTCGCCGTACTGCTGTCGTCGTCCGACCCGGAGCAGGCGCACCGCGTCGCGGTTCGGATCCTGCGCGCCCTCGACGAGCCGTACCCGCATGACAAGGGGCCGATCTACGTGTCGGCGAGTATCGGGATGGCCTGCTGTTCGACCGCGCAGGACGTACCGACGCTGTTGCGCAACGCGGACCTGGCGCTGCGCTCGGCGAAGCAGCGGGGCAAGAACCGGGTGGAACGCTACGACGTCTCCTACGACCAGGCCCAGCGTCGCCGGGTCCGGCTGGAGCACGAGATGCGTGGCGCTATCGACCGCGGCGAGCTGCGGCTGGCTTTCCAGCCGGTGGTGGCGGTGCCGTCGGTACGGCCGGTCGGGGCCGAGGCGTTGATCCGGTGGCACCATCCGGAGCTGGGCAAGGTGCCACCGGACGAGTTCATCCCGTTGGCCGAGGAGTGCGGGATGATCAGCCGGCTGGGTGCCTGGGTGCTCGACGAGGCGTGCCGGCAGCTGTCCCGCTGGCTGGCCGAGGGGCACGACGTCTGGGTGTCGGTCAACGTGTCACCGCACGAGCTGCACGCCCCGGAGTACGTGCTGCAGGTCGACGAGGCGTTGCGACGGCACCGGGTGCCGTCGCAACGCCTGGTGCTGGAGGTCACCGAGCATGCCGTCGCCCGGGACCTCGCGGAGCTGATCCGCCGGCTGAAGGCGCTGCGCGCCACCGGGGTACGGATCGCCCTGGACGATTTCGGTGCCGGCTATTCGTCGCTCGGCCAGCTGCGGAACCTGCCGATCGACATTCTCAAGATCGACCACAGTCTGGTGGCCGAGCAGGGGCCGGTCGCGCCGCCGTTGCCGGGTCGGCGGGCGTTCGCGCCGATGGTCGACGTGGTGATGCGGCTCGGGCACCAGCTGGGTCTGGAGGTCATCGCCGAGGGCGTGACCAACCAGGCGGAGCTCGCCGTCGTGGTGGAGGCGGGTTGCCGGTTCGGGCAGGGCGCGCTGTTCGGGTGGGGGGTGCCGGCCGAGCATCTGGAGGCGATGCTGTCGGCGGCGACGTCGTCCGGTAACCGGCATGGAATCGGCGGTCGCCGCCGCTCCAGCGAAGATCGGCAGGCCAGCGCCGGTGCGCCGCCGCTACCCGCCCAGGATGTGAGATCAGTTGACTCATCGCGTGAGATGCGTCAGGCTTGACCCCATGTCGCTGACTCTGTCGTCTCGAGTACTTACCTGAGCGCACTCTCCGATCGAGAGTGCGCTGGCCCCGTGCATCTGCACGAGGGCCGTTTTTATTGCCAAATCCCTGCCGGTTCCGGCCGATCGGTCCCATCTGCCGGATACGCCGCCGAGACCCATGTCACGAGACCACTGAGCTGAAGGCCTGAATCGTCATGACGAGACCCACGCCCGAGACCCTCGCCCACCGCGCGCACTCGGCAGCGGCGGCCGCGCCGACCCCGGCCACCCTCGCCAACGCCGTGACCCCGCCGCCGGCCCCGCCGGTGCCGGTCTCCGGCGCGGGTTGCCTGGTCCGGTCCCTGGAAGCACTCGGCGTCGACGTGGTGTTCGGCATCCCCGGCGGGGCGATCCTGCCGGCCTACGACCCGCTGTACGACTCGACGGTGCGGCACATCCTGGTCCGCCACGAGCAGGGCGCCGGGCACGCCGCGACCGGCTACGCCCAGGCCACCGGTCGGGTCGGGGTGTGCATGGCGACATCCGGTCCGGGTGCCACCAACCTGGTCACGCCGATCGCCGACGCGTACATGGACTCGGTGCCGATCGTGGCCATCACCGGCCAGGTGGCCCGCCCGTCGATCGGCACCGACGCCTTCCAGGAAGCCGACATCCAGGGCATCACCCTGCCGATCACCAAGCACAACTACCTGGTGCAGTCGGGCGAGGAGATCCCCCGGGTGCTGGCCGAGGCGTTCCACCTGGCGGCCACCGGCCGGCCCGGCCCGGTGCTGGTCGACATTCCCAAGGACGTGCTGCAGGCGCAGACCACCTTCGCCTGGCCGCCGACGCTGGACCTGCCCGGCTACCGGCCCACCCTGCACCCGCACGGCAAGCAGATCCGCGAGGCAGCCCGGCTGATGGCCGGTGCCCGCCGCCCGGTGCTCTACGTCGGCGGCGGCGTGCTCAAGGCACAGGCCACCGAGGGGCTGCGCCGGCTCGCCGAACTGACCGGCATCCCGGTGGTCACCACCCTGATGGCCCGGGGCGCGTTCCCCGACTCGCACCCGCAGCACCTGGGCATGCCCGGCATGCACGGCACCGTCGCGGCGGTGTACGCACTGCAGAAGGCGGACCTGATCGTGGCTCTCGGTGCCCGGTTCGACGACCGGGTGACCGGCAAGCTGGATTCCTTCGCCCCGGGCGCGGCGGTGGTGCACGCCGACATCGACCCGGCCGAGATCGGCAAGAACCGTACCGCCGACGTGCCGATCGTCGGCGACGCGCGGCACGTCATCGACGAGCTGATCGAGGCGTACCCGGCGGCGGAGCGGGCCGTTCCCCCCACCGGCCGCCCGGCGGCGCGGTCCGCCGGCCCGGCCGGCGACCGCACCGACTGGTGGGCGCAGCTGGACGACCTGCGGCAACGCTACCCGCTGGGCTACGACGAGCCGGACGACGGCACGCTGTCCCCGCAGTACGTGATCGAGCGGCTCGGCAAGCTGGCCGGACCGGACGCCATCTACGTCGCCGGCGTCGGCCAGCACCAGATGTGGGCCTCCCAGTTCATCTCCTACGAGAAGCCGAACACCTGGCTCAACTCCGGCGGCCTGGGCACCATGGGGTACGCGGTCCCGGCCGCGATGGGCGCCAAGGTCGGCCGGCCGGATGTCGTGGTCTGGGCGGTCGACGGCGACGGCTGCTTCCAGATGACCAACCAGGAGCTGGCCACCTGTGCCCTGGAGGGCATCCCGGTCAAGGTGGCGCTGATCAACAACGGCAACCTGGGCATGGTCCGGCAGTGGCAGACGCTGTTCTACGGCGAGCGCTACTCCAACACCGACCTGGGCACCCACAAGCACCGCATCCCGGATTTCGTCAAGCTGGCCGAGGCGCTCGGCTGTGTCGGGCTGCGCTGTGAGAACGCCGCGGACGTGGACAAGACCATTGCCGCCGCAATGGAGATCAACGACGTTCCGGTCGTGATCGACTTCGTGGTCGGCAAGGACGCCATGGTCTGGCCGATGGTCGCCGCCGGCACCAGCAACGATGAGATCATGTTCGCCCGGGACGTCCGGCCCACCTTCGACGAGGACGACCTGTGACGAGGACGACCTGTCACGACCCGGCCAATCCGATGATGACGAGGAAGAAATGACCAAGCACACGCTCTCCGTGCTGGTGGAGAACAAGCCCGGGGTGCTGGCCCGGGTGTCCGGCCTGTTCTCCCGGCGCGGGTTCAACATCGACTCACTCGCGGTCGGCGAAACGGAGAACCCCGAGGTCTCCCGGGTCACCATCGTCGTCGACGCCGACTCGTCGCCGCTGGAGCAGGTGACCAAGCAGCTGAACAAGCTGGTCAACGTACTGAAGATCGTGGAACTCGACCCGGCGGTGTCGGTCGCCCGCCAGTTGCTGCTGGTCAAGGTCCGCGCGGACCGCGCGATGCGCTCGCAGGTGCTGGAGACGGTGAACCTGTTCCGCGCCCGGGTGGTGGACGTCGCACCGGACACCCTCACCGTCGAGGCCACCGGCACGTCCGACAAGCTGGACGCGTTGCTGCGCGATCTCGAACCGTTCGGCATCAAGGAGATGGTGCAGTCCGGTCTGGTCGCGATCGGGCGCGGCTCCCGGTCGATCACCACCGGGCCGGCGCTGCGCGCCGCCTGACCGCCGGCCGGCGGCCTCGGCTGCCGGCCCTGATGACCTGCGGCAGGCAGCTGCCGCCCGAGGAGAAGCCGGCCACCGTGGCCGGGCACACGAGAGGGAAGTCATGACCGCTGAGGTGTTCTACGACGACGACGCCGACCTGACCGTCATCCAGGGGCGGAAGGTCGCCGTGCTGGGGTACGGCAGCCAGGGCCACGCCCACGCGTTGTCGCTGCGCGACTCGGGTGTCGACGTCGTGATCGGCCTGCCGGAGGGTTCCAAGAGCCGGGCCAAGGCGCAGGAGCAGGGGCTGCGGGTGCTCGGTCCGGCCGAGGCGTCGGCCTGGGCCGACGTGATCATGGTGCTGGCGCCGGACACCGCGCAGCGCTCGCTCTACGCCGAGGCGATCGCGCCGAACCTGACCGCCGGCAAGGCGCTCTTCTTCGGTCACGGGCTGAACATCCGGTACGGGTTCATCACCCCGCCGGCCGACGTGGACGTGGCGATGGTGGCGCCGAAGGGCCCCGGGCACCTGGTCCGTCGGCAGTACGTCGACGGCAAGGGCGTGCCCTGCCTGGTCGCGGTCGAGCAGGACGCCAGCGGTGCTGCCTTCGGTCTCGCCCTGGCGTACGCCAAGGCGATCGGCGGCACCCGGGCCGGCGTGATCAAGACCACCTTCAAGGAGGAGACCGAGACCGACCTGTTCGGTGAGCAGGCGGTGCTCTGCGGTGGCGCGTCGGCGCTGGTGCAGACCGGGTTCGAGGTGCTGACCGAGGCCGGCTACGCGCCGGAGATCGCCTACTTCGAGTGCCTGCACGAGCTCAAGCTGATCGTGGACCTGATGTACGAGGGCGGCATCGCCCGGATGCGCTACAGCGTGTCGGACACCGCCGAGTACGGCGACTACTCCCGTGGCCCACGGGTGGTCGACGCCCGGGTCAAGGAGGAGATGCGCAAGATCCTCGCCGAGGTGCAGTCCGGGGAGTTCGCCCGGGAGTGGATCGCCGAGGACGACGCGGGCCGGCCGAACTTCGCCAAGTGGCGGGCCGAGGGCGCCGCGCACCCGATCGAGGAGACCGGGCGGAAGCTGCGCGGCATGATGAGCTGGGTCGACCGGCCGATCACCGAGACCGCCTGACGCCGGACAGAGCCCATCACCGACGGTGATCGGTGATGGGCTCTGTGCCTATCTCGGGGCGAGTTTCGTTACCGGAAGATTGCGGCTTCGGGTCGGTTCCGGGTAGTTGGTTTCCGACGCCGATAATTGACCTACGGTTACAGGTAGTTAATGGCCGCCTCGGGTAATGTGCCCCGCATGCGTCTGGAGCAATCGCACCGCACGGAGCGCTTCGGGGCCGTTCGCATCCATGAGCTTCAGCGTGTCATCGAGCTGGACTCGGGGGATGTCGCCGGTGACCGTGGTCGTGGGCTGGTCTCCCAGGAGGATATCCGGGCCGTCGAGCGGGACATGGTGGTGGTCATACCCTGCATGAATGAAACACGCAGGGTGATCGAAGGAGTGCTCTCCGGTATTCCGCACGACTGTCTGATCGTGCTCGTCTCGAACAGCGGTCGGCAGCCGGTGGACCGTTATGAAATCGAGGCCCATACCGTCGAGCAGTTCTGCCGGTCGGCGGACCGGCCGGCGATCACCGTGCACCAACGGGATCCAGGGCTGGCCGCGGCGATGAAAGCCGCTGGCATGTCGGAGCTGATCGACGAGAGCGGGCTGATCCGCACCGGCAAGGGCGAGGCCATGCTGATCGGCATGGCGGTCGCCGCGCTCACCGGGCGCCGGTACGTCGGCTACGTGGACGCCGACAACTACGTCCCCGGCGCGGTCCACGAATACTGCAAGGTGTACGCCGCTGGCCTGCACCTGGCCGACAGCCCGTATTCGATGGTCCGGATTTCCTGGCACTCCAAGCCCAAGCTGCGCGACGGCCGACTGTTCTTCAGCCGCCGGGGCCGCAGTTCGGAGATCACCAACGGGTTCCTGAACCGGCTGATCGCCGAGTACTCCGGTTTCGGCACCGAGGTGATCGCCACCGGCAACGCCGGCGAGCACGCTCTCAGCCTCGACCTCGGCCTACGGCTGCGGCTGGCCGGCGGCTTCGCGGTCGAGCCGTACGAGTACGTCGACCTGTTCGAACGCTTCGGTGGCATTCTGGACACCGACAGCCCCGAGGTGATGGCGCATTCGGTGCCGGTGCTGCAGGTGGAGACCCGCAACCCGCACTTCCACGACAACAAGGGCGAGGAGCACGTCCAGGGCATGCGGATGCAGGCGCTCAACGTGCTGTACCACTCCCCGGTGTGCCTGCCGGCGGTCCGCGAGGCGATCCTCGAGTTCATGACCGACCAGGGGGCGTTGTCGCCGGGTGCCGAGCCGCCCCGCGAACGGGTCTATCCGCCGGTCGGTTCGCTCGCCTTCGACCTGCTCTACGACACCCTGGAGGCGGAGGCCGGCACGTTCCGGCAGATCGGTGACGGCGGCATTGTCCGCAGCCGGATCCCCCGTCATCCGGTCAGTCCGGCGGCAGCCGGCTGACGGTCCGGCGGCGGTCGGAGTACGGCGTCGGTTGGCCGGGGGCGGGTGTTAGGTCTGATTTGTGAGGGCCCTCACCCCCGGCCCCGAGCCGCGCCGTCCACGGCTGCGCCTACGATCGCGGGTAGGCCGCCTCCGTGCCGGCGCGACACCCGGGCGGGGGAGCGTAGGGCGCAGAGCGGCGCCCCACCGCCGCAGATACCCGTCCCGGACGACTTTGAGGACCAATGAATCCTGTCGTACTGATCGCTGAAGAGCTCGCGCCCGCCGCAATCGACGTACTCGCTCATGACTTCGATGTCCGCCACGTCGACGGCACGGACCGTCCCGCCCTGCTCGCCGCGCTCGCCGACGCCCACGCGGTGATCGTGCGCAGCGCCACCCAGATCGACGCCGAGGCGTTGGCCGCCGCGCCCCAGCTGAAGGTGGTCGCCCGCGCCGGCGTCGGCCTGGACAACGTCGAGGTTCCGGCCGCCACCGCCCGAGGCGTCATGGTGGTGAACGCACCCACCTCCAACATCGTCTCCGCGGCCGAGCAGGCGATCGCCCTGCTGCTCGCGGTGGCCCGCAACACGGCCAGCGCCAGCGCCGCGCTCAAGGCCGGTGAGTGGAAGCGGTCCAAGTACACCGGCGTGGAGCTGCAGGGCAAGACCGTCGGCGTGGTCGGGCTCGGCCGCATCGGCGTGCTGTTCGCGCAGCGGATCGCCGCGTTCGGCACCCGGCTGATCGCGTACGACCCGTACATCCAGCCGGCCCGCGCGGCCCAGCTCGGGGTTCGCCTGGTCGGGCTGGAGGAGCTGCTCCGGGAGAGCGACTTCATCTCGATCCACCTGCCGAAGACCCCGGAGACGCTCGGCCTGATCGGCGAGAAGGAGCTGGCGATCGTCAAGCCCGGGGTCCGGATCGTCAACGCCGCCCGGGGCGGCCTCGTCGACGAGCAGGCGCTGGCCGACGCGTTGGCCGAGGGCCGGGTCGGTGGTGCCGGCGTCGACGTGTACGCGAAGGAGCCGTGCACCTCCTCGCCGCTGTTCGCCTTCGACAACGTGGTCGCCACCCCGCACCTGGGCGCCTCGACCGCCGAGGCGCAGGACAAGGCGGGTCTCGCCGTGGCCCGCAGCGTCAAGCTCGCGCTGCAGGGCGAGTTCGTCCCCGACGCGGTGAACGTGCAGGCCGGCGGGGTGGTCGCCGAGGACGTCCGGCCGCTGCTGCCGCTGGCCGAGAAGCTGGGCAAGGTGTTCACCGCGGTGGCCGGGGTGGTCGCGGCCAGCGTCACCGTCGAGGTCCGCGGTGAGGTCGTCGGCAACGAGGTGTCGGTGCTCAAGCTGGCCGCCACCAAGGGGCTGTTCAGCTCGGTGGTCGAGGAACAGGTCACCTACGTCAACGCGCCGCACCTGGCCGCCGACCGGGGCGTCGAGGTGGAGCTGGTCACCCACCCGGACACCGCCGACCAGCCCAACCTGGTCACCGTCCGGGGCGTGCTGCCCGACGGCGGTACGGCAAGTGTCTCCGGCACCGTGGTGCAGTCCGCCGGGCGGGACGTGGTCCGGCTGACCGAGGTCGACGGCTTCGACCTCGAGCTGTCCGCCGAGGGCATCCTGCTCTTCTTCCGGTACGCCGACCGGCCGGGCGTGGTCGGGACGATCGGCTCGATCCTCGGCGAGTCCAGTGTCAACATCGCCGCCATGCAGGTGGCTCGGCGGTCCGCCGGTGGCGAGGCGCTGATGACCCTCACCGTCGACTCCGCCGTCGGCGCGGAGTCGCTGCACAATGCCGCCAGCTCGATCGGGGCGACCGCGGCCAGCGCGGTGGATCTGCGCGAGGAGTGACCCGCCGGACGTGTCGTCCGACTTCGGCGGTTCGGGGACCCGCGTCCCCGAACCGCCGCCCGCTCAGCGGGTCGACGCGCTGGCCGGCGGCGGATAGACCGAGCCGTCCTGCGGGTCGAGCAGCAGCAGATCGTGTTCCTGAGCCAGCCGTTCGATGGTGAGCAGCACCTCGTCGGCGCAGGTCTGACGCAGGTTCATCTCGACGTGGTCGGTTGCGGTATGTAATGGGACCTTTGCCCAGGGGCAGTCTTCTGTGGTGGAAGCGGCACCTTGATCCGGGTAACTGGCGGTCAGCGCGGCGTGGAAGGACGTGATCCGGCGGTCGGTCGCACCGTCGGCGTGCTCACCCTGCCGGCACAGTTCGTGTGCGGCGTGTACGTCCGCCGAGGTGGACTGATCGTCCAACGCCCATACGACTAGATCGAATGTCACGCCGCACAGCGTGCCATCCATCCGGGGGATCATTCCACCCAGTGCCGTGGCCGACAAGCAATGTCAGAGGAATTGGAACCTTGCGCCCGGTTGTGCGGAATCGATAGCGTGGCGGTGCGGTTGCTCAGGAGTTGCTCCGGCGCCGGTCGCGTCTTCGGGTGACGTTCCGGCCGGGCCGTGGTCTCCCGGGTGACTGCACCCCCGGTGCGCGAGCTGAGCGCACGTGTCGCCGGCCCGCTCCCGTGGTCATTTGCCGAGATCACGGGGGTGGGCCGCGCCAAGGGTCGATCTTCTTTCGCCGACCAGGTCCAGCACGTTGTAGCCGTCCACTGTGGGAAACCAGGCGCGGCCGGCGGGTCCGGCGGCGAACAGCGCGGTCGCGTATCCGTCGGCCACCGCGAGGTCTGCGCCGATCACCATGGCGGCGCTGTCCCGCTCCACCACGGCCCCGGTGTGCGGGTCGACGACCTTTCGGCTGCCGGCGGTCAGTCCACTGGTCCCGATCGCTCCGTCCACCATGGTCACGGTGGTCGGCTGGCTGCCCGGCGTTGCGCCGGCCGGGCCGTCGCCGGTGTCTGCGGACAGCGGCCGCTGCAGGGCGATCCGCCACGGTCCGCCGTGCGGGGCGCGTCCGCGTACCACCAAATCACCGCCGCTGACCACGGCGTAGTCGGTGATCCCGGCGGCGCGCAACCGACCAGCGGCCCGCTCGATCGCCCAGCCCTTGATCATGCCGGCCGGGTCGAACCCACCGGGCACCGCCCACGGGTCGAACCAGCCCTCGGTGGCCATCCGCATCGCCTCGCACCGGTGCACGATGTCGGCCAGCGGCGGGTAGACCTCGGCTGCGACCTCACCCCGGCGCAGCAGCGAGACCAAACTGTTCGGCCGCAGCGGACTGTACGTCACGTCGATCGCGCGCAGCTCCGCGACCGCGTCGCCGATCGCCTCGCTCAGCCCACGCCGGCCGATCCGTTCGCTGCCTACCAGAACGAGCTGGTACTCGGTGGTGGACGTGGCGACGGTGTGCCGGGCGACCAGCTGGCCGGCCGGGCGGTTGTCGTCGGCCGGCGCGGCGGTGCCGGACGACCCGGTCGGGGCGCCGGCTCCCGGCGTCGGACCGATCCGCAGATCGGGCGGTTCCGGCTGGGCGGCGCGGTACGCCAGCATCGTCAATTCTCCTTCGCCGGTGCCCGGATCCGGTCTTCACCTACAGTAGCCGTCCGAGGTAAGTATGGTGTTAAGCCCGGCTGTGTGCTCCCTGGGCGGCGCGGGCGCCGCAGCCAGCGAGTAACGTCCGTATCCTGGGACCGACGTACCGATTTCCGGGATGATCGCTTAACGTTCGCTAGGCGGTCGACGGAGCAGACGAGGGAGTTGACGTGGCGATGGCGCGGATCGCGGTCGTGGCCGGCGACGGCATCGGATCCGAGGTGACCGCGCAGGCCCGGAAGGTCATCGACGCGGTGCTGCCCGGCGTCGAGGCGACCGAGTACGACCTCGGCGCCGCCCGCTACCACCGCACCGGCGAGGTGCTGCCCGACTCGGTACTGGACGAACTCGCCGACCACGACGCCATCCTGCTCGGCGCGGTCGGCGACCCCAGCGTCCCGCCCGGAGTACTGGAGCGTGGCCTGCTGCTCAAGCTGCGGTTCGCCTTCGACCAGTACGTCAACCTGCGTCCGTCCCGGCTCTGGCCCGGCACGGCGAGTCCGCTCGGCGGCGTCAAGCCGGGCGAGATCGACTTCGTCGTGGTCCGCGAGGGCACTGAGGGCCTCTACACCGGCGCCGGCGGCACGATGCACCGCGACACCCCCGCCGAGGTCGCCACCGAGGAGAGCCTCAACACCCGGCACGGGGTTGAGCGGGTGATCCGGGACGCCTTCACCCGCGCCGCGCGCCGGGAGCGGCGCAAGGTCACCCTGGTGCACAAGACCAACGTGCTGACCCACGCCGGGTCGCTGTGGTCGCGGACCTTCGCCGCCGTCAAGGCCGACTTCCCGGACATCGAGACCGAGTACCAGCACGTCGACGCCGCGGCCATGTTCATGGTCACCCAGCCCCAGCGGTACGACGTGGTGGTCACCGACAACCTGTTCGGTGACATCCTGACCGACATCGCCGCTGCCGTGACCGGCGGCATCGGACTGGCGGCCAGCGGCTGCATCAACCCGGAACGCCGCTACCCGTCGATGTTCGAACCGGTACACGGCTCCGCGCCGGACATCGCTGGCAAGGGTGTCGCGGACCCGGTGGCCGCCGTGCTCTCCGCGTCGCTGCTGCTCGACCACCTCGGCCACCCCGAATCGGCCGAGCGAGTAGCCAGGGCGGTCGCGGCTGAGCTGGCCTCCCGCGCTCCGGGAGCCGCGCTGCGGACCGCCGAGATCGGCGATCGGCTGGCCGCCCACGCCGTGGGCTGAGGCCCAACCGGTCGACCCGGGTACCGCGCCGATCGACCCTTGCCGGGGGCCGCACCGCGCGCCGACCACGTCGACCAGCGTCCGCCTACACCACGCGTGTCGGCGGGCCCGGGTCCGCACCCGTCACCGCCAAGCCGTCAGTCCGGTACACCGTCGACTACGCAGAGCTGCGCAGGTCGGTTCGTCTGCCCGGTGCGGTTGGCGTACCGACCGTACCTTCGCCGTGGGCACCCCTGCCGACGGCCAATCACCAGGTGGCGGACTTACCGGCCGCCGCGCCGGTTCCCGCTGAACGAACGTTCGGGGTAAGTTGCATGACACACAGCTTCGTCGCTTTCTCGCCATGGAGGTCAGCCCGATGATCGGCGGTGACAAACTCGAATTCGAGATCCGTCCGAATCCACGCCCGGTAGCCGACGCGGAACGCGCCGCGCTGCTGGCCAATCCCGGGTTCGGTCAGATCTTCACCGACCACATGGTCACCGTCCGGTACGCCGAGGGCAAGGGCTGGTACGACGCCCGGGTGGAGCCACGGGCGCCGATCCCGATGGATCCGGCGACCGCGGTGCTGCACTACGCCCAGGAGATCTTCGAAGGACTGAAGGCCTACCACGCGGCGGATGGGGGAGTGACTCTGTTCCGGCCGGACGCCAACGCGGCGAGATTCATCGCCTCCGGTGCCCGGATGGCCATGCCAGCCCTGCCGGAACAGGTCTTCCTCGACTCGTTGCGGCACCTGATCACCATTGATCGACAGTGGATTCCGGCCGGCGACGACGGCAGCCTCTACCTGCGACCGTTCATGTTCGCCAGTGAGGTCTTCCTCGGTGTCCGGCCGGCCCGCGAATACCTCTACGCGGTGATCGCCTCACCAGTCGGCTCCTACTTCTCCGGTGGAGTCAAACCGGTGACGGTCTGGGCGTCGTCGGTCTACACCCGGGCCGCACCGGGTGGCACCGGAGCCGCGAAGTGCGGGGGTAACTATGCCGCCTCACTGGTGGCCCAGGCGGAGGCGATCGAGCACGGCTGCGACCAGGTCGTCTTCCTCGACGCGGTGCAACGGCAGTACGTCGACGAACTTGGCGGTATGAACGTCTTCTTCGTCTACGACGACGGTTCGCTGGTGACCCCGCCGCTGACCGGCGCGATCCTGCCGGGCATCACCCGGGAGTCGGTGATCACCCTGGCCCGCCGGGCCGGTCACCAGGTCGTGGAACAGCCGGTCAGCCTGGCCCAGTGGCAGGCCGACGCGGCCAGCGGCAGGCTGCGTGAGGCGTTCGCCTGCGGCACCGCCGCAGTGATCACGCCGATCGGCCGGGTTCGCTCGGCCGACGGCGAGTTCACTGTCGCCGACGGTGGGCCCGGGGAGGTCACCATGGCGCTGCGGCAGAGCCTGGTGGACCTGCAGCGGGGCCGGGGCGCCGACCCGGACGGCTGGGTGCACCGGGTGTTCTGACCAGTGCCGTGACGCGGTGACCCGGGCCCGGCCCGGGCCACCGCGTCGACTCGGCCCAGGTCACTGCGTCAACAGATGGGCGCGCAGCTCGGTGATCCGGTCTGCGGACAGCCCGGCGGTGCGCAGGTACCCCTCGACCGAGCCGTGCCGCTGCCGCAGCTCGGTGAGGAACGTCTGCATCGCCTCGGCCGGGCAGGAGAAGAACGGCACCGGCACCAGATGGTCGTTGCCGGCCTGGGTACGCAGCCAGGCGAGCAGCCGTTCGCTGCCGGCGTTGCTCAACGCGTAGTCCTCGGCGATCACCGAATCCCGGACCCCGAGCAGGGACAGCGTCATCGCGCAGACCAGCCCGGTGCGGTCCTTGCCGGCCATGCAGTGCACCACCGCCGGTGCGGTGCGCGCCTCGGCCAGCAGTGAGATCGCCGCGACGAAACCGTCTGCGGCCTGTTCGGTCAGATCGTGGTAGCGGTCGGCCAGGTAGCGGGCGGCACCCTGCTCCGGCTGGTAGGGAATCTCGCCCCAGTCCTGGTGCCGTAGGTGGATGTTGTGGTACTCGAAGCCGTCCGCCGGCGGGATCCGTCCGTACGTCTCGACCTCGTGCGGCCGGCGCAGGTCGATCACGGTCCGTACGCCGAGCGCGTCGAACGCCGCCGCGTCGTCGGCGTCGAGCCGGTGCGGCGAGTCGGCACGGTAGATCCGCTGCCAGCGGACCGTACGGCCGTCGAGCCCCGGGTAGCCCCCGATGTCGCGGAAGTTGAACATGGTCGCGAAGGCCAACGAGCGGGTGGCGGCGGCAGTCATGGATCCAACGGTAGCCAGCCCGACCGACACCGGTAAACGGTGCGGGTGGCCGGTGCCACGTGGCACCGGCCACCCGCACCGGGTGGGTCGTCGCCGGGTCAGATGATCCGGCCCGGCGCCATCGGCGGGACCGGGGTGCCGGTGGCACCGCCGTAGTAGGCGCTCAGCTTGTCGCGGTACGCCGGATCCGTCGAGCTGGTCTCGTCGTACTCGGGGGCGTCCTTGATCTGGCTCTTGTCGCGGTCGACGTAGACCTTCTGCTCGTCGTGGTCGACGTGGTTGACCACCCCGGCCGGCAGCATCACCTTCCGGCCGAAGATCCACGGCCCAGTGTCGACCACCAGATGGCTGCCGTCCACCTCTTCGGTGGCGGAGTCGATCTTGCCGATGCCGCCGTCGGTCGCCTCGACGTGGTAGCCGGCCAGGTTGGCGCCGTCGACCCCCGCGTCGTCGCGGTAGCGCCACGGGTCGAACGTGCCGGCCGGGGCGCCGCCCACGACGTCACCCTGACCACCGGCCGGCCCCGTCAGCGCGGTGTGTTGCGGATCGAGCCTGTCCATCGGAGGTCACTCCTTCGCTCGGCGGAACTGACTGCGTCGTCGTCCCAGGAATACCCATGGCGCTCGATCGGTACACCTGACCGCGGACGGTCCCACTTTCCCGCGATGTGGATTCGACTACCGGTCCGGGCGCGGTCAGTGGCAAAGTACCCTGCGTGACTCGCCTCGTACTCATTATTGGCAGCTAGCGCGCCCGGCAACCGTCCGCCGAGCGCGCAGACCTCCCGCATCCGCGGGGGGTCTTTTTCTTGGCCTTACGAGGTCGGCCGGACGAGCGGGTGAGGACGGCCCGGCGCGAGCAGCGGGTGGTACGGGACGTCCGTCGAAAGGATCGAGATGACTTTCCAGGTCTATGACACGACTCTGCGCGACGGTGCGCAGCGTGAGGGCATCAGCTACTCGGTGGTCGACAAACTCGCCGTCGCGCGGCTGCTGGACGACTTCGGCGTCGGCTTCATCGAGGGCGGCTGGCCCGGTGCGATGCCGAAGGACACCGAGTTCTTCCGCAGAGCCCGCACCGAACTCGACCTGCGGCACGCCGTACTCGTCGCGTTCGGTGCCACCCGCAAGGCCGGCGTCAAGGTCGCCGACGACCCGCAGGTCCGGGCCCTGCTGGACGCCGAGACGCCAGCGGTCTGCCTGGTCGCCAAGTCCGACATCCGGCACGTCGAGCGGGCGTTGCGCACCACCGGCGCGGAGAACCTGGCGATGGTCACCGACACGGTCGCGCACTTCGTCGCCGAGGGCCGGCGGGTCTTCCTCGACTGCGAGCACTTCTTCGACGGCTTCCGGCACGACCCGGCGTACACCGCCTCGGTGGTCAGCGCGGCGGCCGCCGCCGGCGCCGAGATCGTGGTGATGTGCGACACCAACGGCGGGATGCTGCCGTCGCAGATCGGCGCGGCGATCGCCGACCTGGTCGACCGGACCGGGCTGAGCGCCGACCGGCTCGGCATCCACTGCCAGAACGACACCTCCTGCGCGGTGGCCAACACCATCGCCGCCGTCGAGGCCGGCGTCCGGCACTTCCAGGGCACCGCCAACGGCTACGGCGAACGCCCCGGCAACGCCGACCTGTTCGCCGTCGTCGCCAACCTGCAACTCAAGCTCGGGCTGCCGGTCCTACCGGACGGCTGCCTGGAACAGATGGTGCGCGTCTCGCACGCCATCGCCGAGATCGCCAACATCGCCCCCGACACCCACCAGGCCTACGTCGGGGCCGCCGCCTTCGCCCACAAGGCGGGGCTGCACGCGAGTGCGATCAAAGTGGATCCGTTGCTGTACAACCACGTCGACCCGTCGGTCGTCGGCAACGACATGCGGATCCTGGTGACCGAGATGGCCGGCCGGGCCAGCATCGAGTTGAAGAGCCGCGAACTCGGTGTCGACCTGGCCGGCCATCCGGACGCGCTGTCGCGGGTCACCAAGCGGGTCAAGGAGCTGGAGGCCGGCGGCTGGTCCTTCGAAGCCGCCGACGCCTCGTTCGAGCTGCTGGTCCGCTCCGAGTTGGCGGCCGACACCGGTGCCGTCACCACCCGGCCGTTCGCCCTGGAGTCCTACCGGGTGCTCGTGGAGCACCGCGAGGACGGCGCGGTGGTCTCCGAGGCCACCGTCAAGGTCCGGGTACGCGGCGAGCGGGTGATCGCCACCGCCGAGGGCAACGGCCCGGTCAACGCCCTCGACGAGGCGTTGCGGGTGGCGCTGCGCAGCCACTACCCGGATCTGGCCGACTTCCGGTTGGCCGACTACAAGGTGCGGATCCTGGAAGGCAGCCAGGGCACCGGGGCGATCACCCGGGTGCTGGTGGAGACGGTCGACGGCAACGCCCGGGACTGGACCACCGTCGGGGTGCACGAGAACGTGGTCGAGGCCAGCTGGCACGCCCTGGTCGACGCGCTCACCTACGGACTGGCCCGCAGCCGGACCACCACCGGCGTCTGACCTGCCGGCCCGGGGCCACCGGTGACCTGCCCTGGCCCCGGGCGGGCGGTCCAGGTCAAGCGGCCGGCAGCACCAGCCCGGCGACGACCATCCGGTGGTCGCTGCCGGGCACCCGGTGCACGGTCACCGACCGCACCCCGATCCGGTCGTCCACCAGCACCCGGTCCAGCGTCACCGGCGGGATCGGGCTACCGCTGTACGGCCCCCAGGTGCCGACCAGCCCGTCGCCGGTCGCGTCGGCGGCGTCGACGTAGCCCGCCGCGATCAGCCGGCGCAGCGCCGCGTGGTCCAGGGTGGCGTTGAAGTCGCCGGCAAGGATTCGCGGCGGGCCCTGCGGGTCGGGGCGGGGCTGCCCGGCCAGGTCGGCCCGCCACGACGACAGGGTGTGCAGCGCGAACGGCGCCATCGGGTGCGCCGACTCGACCCGCACCGGCCCGCTGCCCGGCGGGCGGACCGTGCCGTACGACTGGGCGAAGCCGCCCACGTTACGCCGCACCCCGTCGTCGGTGACCGGCCAGCGCGCGTAGACCGCCGACCCGGTGGTTCCCACCTCCGGATCGGCCCGGCGGTACGGCAACAGGTCGCCGACGCCGAGCCGGTCCAGCTCGGCCTCAACCGCCGGAGTGAACTCCTGCATCGCCAGCACGTCCACCCGCTCCCGGCGCAGCAACTCCATCAGCACCGTCAGGTCAGCGGCTCCGGCCAGCAGGTTCGCCGTGGCGACCCGGACCGTGACCCCGTCGGCGGCGGTCGCGGCCCGGCCGCCGTCCGGCACCGCCCGGGGCAGCACCGCGACGGCCAACGACACCACCGCCAGCAGCGCGGCACCGCTGGCCCACCACCGCCGGGACCAGACCGCCACCGCCAGCGGGACAACCGTCCACGCCGCCACGTACGGGGTGAACGCGAGCAGCTGCACCAGCGGGCCGTACTCCCAGCCGGCCAGCCGCAGCACCGCCCAGAGCAGCCCCGGCAGCACCACCGGCCACACCAGCCAACCGGCCGGGCGGCGCCTGGTGCTGGCCGGGGGCTGCGGGGTGGGGCTGGTCTGCGGCGCGGTCACGCCGGAACGGTATCCGGTGTGTCCGATGTCGGACCTGCCAACCCGGTTCGGTGTCGGTCGTACCACCCCGGCCGGTCAATCACCCGGTCGGCGACGGATCCCGGCGTTAGAACGGCCCGATCCGGGGCACCCCTGCGCCGGCGCCGCAGTGGCCCCGCACCGTCGGGGCCGACCGGCGATTGGCGACCAGCGTCAAGGACGGTGCGATGACGACGACCGAGCCACAAGTCAGTACGGAACAGCCAGCCGACGCCGCTCCTGCCGCGGCCGCGCTGGAGCAGGCGCTGTTCGAGGTCAAACGGGTGATCGTCGGGCAGGACCGGTTGGTCGAGCGGCTGCTCACCGCGTTGCTCGCCAACGGACACTGTCTGCTGGAGGGCGTACCGGGGATCGCCAAGACCCTCGCGGCGCAGACCCTCGCGGTCGCCGTCGGCGGCAGCTTCTCCCGCATCCAGTTCACGCCCGACCTGGTGCCGTCCGACATCGTCGGCACCCGGATCTACCGGGCGTCGACCGAGTCGTTCGACATCGAGCTCGGACCGGTGATGGCGAACCTGGTGCTCGCCGACGAGATCAACCGGGCGCCGGCCAAGGTGCAGTCGGCGCTGCTCGAGGCGATGGCCGAGCGGCAGGTCTCGATCGGCGGCCGCAGCTACCCGGTGCCGGACCCGTTCCTGGTGCTGGCCACGCAGAACCCGATCGAGTCCGAGGGGGTCTATCAGCTTCCGGAGGCGCAACGGGACCGGTTCCTGATGAAGGTCGTGGTCGACTACCCGACCGACGAGGAGGAGCTCGGCATCCTCTACCGGATGGGGGTGGACCGCCCGCAGCCCCGCCAGGTGCTGGACGCGGCCACCCTGTGCGCGATGCAGCAGCAGGCCCGGGAGGTGTTCGTCCACCACGCGCTCGCCGAGTACATCGTCCGGCTGGTGCTGGCCACCCGCCGCCCGCAACTGTTCGGGCTGCCGGAGCTGACCGGGCTGCTGGCGTACGGTGCCAGCCCGCGCGCCACCCTCGGCCTGGTCGCCGCCGCCCGGGGCCTGGCACTGCTGCGCGGCCGCGACTACGTGCTGCCCGAGGATGTCCGGGAACTCGCCACCGACGTGCTCGCCCACCGGCTGGTGCTCTCCTTCGACGCGGTCGCGGACGGCGTCGACGCCGGGTCGATCGTCCGCCGGCTGATCCAGGTGGTCCCGCCGCCGCGGATCGCGCCGGCCCACGACCAGCGCCCCGGACTGGCGGCTGTCGCGTGACCGGCGACGGCCCACTCGGCCCGGCCACCCTGCCGGAGCTGACCCCACCGGCGACGCTGCGCCGGCTGGAGCTGACCGTGACCCGGCGGCTCGACGGCCTGCTGCACGGCCAGTACCTGGGTCTGCTGCCCGGCGCCGGCAGCGAACCCGCCGGCAGCCGGGAGTACCGGCCCGGTGAGGACGAGGTACGTCGGATGGACTGGGCGGTCACCGCCCGGACCACCGTGCCGCACGTCCGCGAGGTCGACGCCGACCGGGAGCTGACCTGCTGGCTGCTGGTCGACGGGACGGCCAGCATGGACTTCGGCACCGGTGAGCTGGAGAAGCGGGAACTGGCGGTGGCGGCGGTCGCCGCGATCGGCTTCCTGACCGCCGGCACCGGCAACGCGGTCGGGGCGCAGCTGATCGGGGCGGGCGGCATCCGCCGGTTCCCGGCCCGGACCGGCCGGGACCATCTGCTGCACCTGCTCCGTGCGCTGCTCGCGGCGCCCCGCGTACCGGCCGACCGGTCCGGCCGGGACGCGCCGCCGCCGCTGGCCGACGGGATCGACGGGCTCCGGCGGGCGGCCACCCGGCGCGGGCTGGCGGTGGTGGTCTCCGACTTCCTCGACGGACTGCCGGACGACCCGGCCGACCGGCCGGACTGGGAACGGCCGCTGCGCCGGCTCGCCGCCGGGCACCAGGTGCTGGCGATCGAGGTCACCGACCCCCGGGAACTCGACCTGCCCGACGTCGGGGTGATCACCGTCGAGGACCCGGAGACCGGCCGCCGCCGGGAGATCAGCACCGCCAGCCGGGACCTGCGGCGACGGTACGCCGAGGCCGCCGCCGAACAGCGTGACCAGGTGGCCGGGGCGATCCGCCGGGCCGGCGCGGCCCATCTGGCGCTGCGTACCGACCGGGACTGGGTGGCCGACATCGTCCGGCACGTGCACCGCCAACGGCAACTGGCCGGCTGCCCACCGGCCAGTTGCGCCCCGGTACCGGCAGGAGGACTCTGATGACCTGGCAGTCCCCGGAGCGGCTGTGGCTGCTCGCCGTGGTTGCCGCGCTGGCCGGCGGTTACCTGCTGATGCACCGGCGCGGTGCCCGGTACGCGGTCAGGTTCACCAACCTGCGGCTGCTGGACCGGGTGGCACCGCAGCGTCCGGCCTGGCGCCGGCATCTGCCGGCCGGCCTGTTCCTGGCGATGCTGGCGCTGCTGGTGGCCGGGTTCGCCCGGCCGATGGACGAGGTCCGGGTGCCCCGGGAACGGGCCACGGTGATGGTGGCGGTGGACGTGTCCACCTCCATGCTGGCCAACGACGTACGACCGGACCGGCTAAGCGCGGCCAAACGGTCGGCGCACGAGTTCGTCGGCGATCTGCCGGTGCAGTTCAACGTCGGTCTGGTGGCGTTTGCCGGCAACGCCTCGGTGCTGGTCGGGCCGGGCACCGACCGGGAGGCGCTGGGCGCCGGCATCGACCGGCTCGCTGAGGGGATCACCGGGGCCCAGGGCACCGCCATAGGTGAGGCGATCAAGACGTCGTTGGAGGCGATCCGGTCGCTGGACGCGCAGGCCGCCGAGGAGGTCCCGCCGGCCCGGATCGTGCTGCTGTCCGACGGGGCGAACACCTCCGGGCGGTCGCCGGAGTCGGCGGCGGCCGAGGCGGTGGAGGCCGGGATCCCGATCGACACCATTTCGGTCGGGACCGCCGCCGGATACATCGACTACGGCGGCGGCCGGCCGCTGCGGGTGCCGGTGGACGGCGAGAACCTCGAAGCGGTGGCCGAGTTGACCGGCGGCGCCTACCACGAGGCGGCCAGCAGCAGCCAGTTGAGCGCGGTCTACGCCGACATCGGCACCTCGGTCGGCTACCGGCTGGAGCTGGCCGACGTGTCGGCCCGGTTCATCGGATTCGGGCTGCTGCTCGCCGTGGCCGCCGCCGGGACCTCGCTGTTGTGGTTCTCCCGGCTGCCCTGACCCGCGCCACCTTCGACCCGAGCCCGACCCGCGTCACCCCCGCGCCAGAGCCGACCTGGACCTGTGGAGGAGGAGCCGATGACTGTGCCTACCGGGTTGGGTGAGCCGCGGGGCCCGTGGTTCGTCTCGCCGGACGCGGACCGTTGGCCGGGGCTGGACGGCTCCGGCGTACCGCCGGAACCGACCCCGCCGCGACGGTGGCGTCGCCGGCTGCTGACCGTCGCCGCGGTGCTCACCCTGTCGGCGGCGTCCGGCGGGTTGGCCGGCGCGGCGGTCGCCGGCTGGGGCGGCGACGCGGGACAGCCGGCGACGCTGCCGTCGCCGTCGACCACCCCCGGGGTGTCGCCGGACCTGGTGGCGGCGGCGGCCAAGGTGCTGCCCGGTGTGGTGTCGGTCCAGGTCGAACGGGGCAGCATGATCTCCGGTGGGTCCGGCTTCGCGATCGACGATCAGCATCACATCATCACCAACGACCACATCCTGGACGGCGACAGCGAACCGGGGACTCCGCTCAACGGCCACCAGGTCAGCGTCGTCGCCCAGGACGGTAGGCGGCTCGTCGCCGAGGTGGTCGGCCGGGACCCGGGCAGCGACATCGCGGTGCTGCGGGTGCCGTCGTCCGCCGGTCTTCGTCCGCTGGCTCTGGCCCAGCCCGGCGCCACCCAGGTCGGAGAGTCGGTCCTGGCGGTCGGCTCCCCGCTCGGCCTGTCCGGCACGGTCACCGCCGGGATCGTCAGCGCCCTGGACCGTGAGGTGATGCTCGGCAACGGCGGGCGGCAGACCGCGGTGCAGACCGACGCGTCGATCAACCCCGGCAACTCGGGCGGGCCGCTGGTCAACGTCGACGGCGAGGTGATCGGGGTGAACACCGCAATCGCCACGTTGGAGGGTGTCGGGTCGATCGGCATCGGCTTCGCCATCCCGATTCACCGGGCCGAGCAGACGGCCGACGAGATCATCCGGCGGGGCGGCTGACCACCGCCCAGGTGGTCGGCGCCGACGGCGGCGGTACTGTCGGATGATGGCGGCAGGCGAGATGCGGGTCACCGACTCGGTGGTGATTCCGGCGGGCGAGTTGACCGAGCGGTTCTCCCGTTCGTCGGGACCCGGCGGCCAGGGCGTCAACACGGCGGACTCGCGGGTCGAGCTGTCGTTCGACGTCGCCGGCTCGACCGCGTTGCCGCCGTGGCTGCGTCAGCGGGCGGTGCAGCGGCTGGCCAGTCGGTTGGTCGGCGGGGTGTTGACGGTCACCGCCAGCGAGCACCGCAACCAGTTGGCGAACCGGGCCGCGGCCCGGGACCGGTTGTCCGCGCTGCTGCGGGAGGCGATCGCGCCGCCGGCGCCGCCGCGTCGGCCGACCCGGCCGTCCCGGGCGGCGAAGGAACGGCGGATCAGCGACAAGAAACGCCGGGCGCAGACGAAGCGTCTGCGCCGCGGCGATCCTGACTGACCCGGTACGCGGCCGGTCAGCTACTCGGCCCGATCAGCACCAGCAGGCGTTGGCCCAGCTGTCGGTGGACCAGAAGTGCGAGCCCCAGTCGCCAGGCGTCCACGATCCGGTGGACCAGAAGTGGCTCGACCAGGCGGGGTCCACCCATGACCCGGAGCCGTCCCAGGACGGCGAGGTCCAGACCGCGCCACCCCAGGTGCGACTGGCCCAGGAGGTGCCGGTCCAGCCGTCCGCGGCCATCCGATGACCCAGCCAGACGCCGCCGGTCCAGGCGGTCCGGGCCGCGGACTGGCTGGCCCAGGCCGGGCTGCTGAACGGTCCGAAGATGCTCTGCTCGCCCTGCAGCGTCACGTTGTTGCGGACCACTCTGCTGGTGCCCCGGGACGCGTCGATCGGGCCGTGGCCGTCGGACCTGGTCCACTGCTGCGGCTGCCACACCGGGGTGTGGGTCAGTGCCGCGTTCAGGTTGATGCTGCGCAGGCCGAGGTTCGCGCCCCCGCCGGTGGGCAGGAAGGTGCCGCTCTCCACCAGCACCTGTTTGACCTCGTCGGCGGTGAGCCACGGCTTGGCCTGCAGCAGCAGCGCGGCGACGGCCGAGGTGACCGCGACGGCCTGCGAGGTGCCGGTGCCCCGGAACAGGGTGCTGCCGACCCGGGCGCCGGGATAATGGTTGTCGACGTTGGAGCCTGGGTTGCGCAGCGACAGCACCGATTCGCCGGGGGCCAGCAGATCCAGTTGCCGGCCGGCCGTGGCGAGGTTGGTGAACGGCGCGAGTTCGTCGTCGGCGGTCGTCAGCGTGCCCTTGGTCAGACTGGCGCCGACCGTGATGACGTACGGGTTGGTCGCCGGGTTGTCCAGCCGACCGAACCCGTTGCCGTCGTTGCCGGCGGCCGCCACGACCACGATCCCGGCGTGCCATGCCTGTTCGACGGCGAAGTGCAGCGGATCGGTCCAGAAGGCCGGGTTGCCGGCGGAGCCGTACGCCAGGTTCAGTACCCGGATCGGATGGGTGGGGTCGTGGTTGCGGTTGGCGACGATCCAGTCGACCGCCGCGATGACCTGTGAGACGTCGACCGCGCCGTTGGCCGTACCGACCTTGACCGAGGTCAGTTTCGCCTTGGGCGCCAGCCCGCGCGCGCCGCTGCTCGGATCGTCGCCGATCAGTACGCCGGCGAGGTGGGTGCCGTGCCCGTAGGTGTCGAGCCAGCGCAGATTTGTCGCCTGGGACTCGAAGGACAGGTCCGGGCCGTTGACCAGCCGGTTCGCCGGCAGGCCGGGGACCGGCACCACGCCGGTGTCGATCATCGCAATGCCGATCCCGGTGCCGTCCAGTGCCGCCGTCGCCGGGGTGTTCGCACCGACGATGCTGCGCACGTCGGCCAGCGAGGTGCCCTGGCCGATGCCGGGGGAGCCGTTCCACAGGCTGGCGAAGCCCCCGGCCGGTACCCCGTCCGGTGCGCCGGCCGGCCGCGCCGCCGGCCCGCCGGCCACGGTGGCGGCGAGCACCACGACCGTCGATAGTGCAGCGATTTGTTTTCGGTATCCGCGCTGTTCGCGTGCAGCGCTTATCGTCGGCACCGGTGCGATCCTCCTGACGAATAACAAGATCATGGCTACCGGTGAGTCCATCCGATAGGGACGCGTCCCCGGCACCACGGTGGACATGTTACGTAGCAGAAACCTCTCGGGTGAGAACGAACATCCTCCTATCGTGCAGGACGTGCGTCGGGCCGGTGGACTCCCCTGCCCGGTGACTGACGGATAGCATCCAATGCGGTGGTGCCGTACACAGAGGGCACCCGTTAACCATGCCGACACGCCCGTCGGCCCACCAGGTCGCGGCAGGCGGGTCCGGTGACCCGGTACGCCGGTGGTGACGAGGGCGGTGAGACGTACGACGTGGCGGCGACCGATCCGGTCACGGGAGCCCGTCAGCGCGCATCCCTTGAGCCATTTCTCAAACGCCAGTTGAGCCGGACGGGGCACCCCTGTGGGGTGTTCCTGTTCGACGTCGACTTCTTCAAGACCGTCAACGACGTCTACGGCCACCTGCGTGGCGACCGGGTGCTCCGCCAGCTCGCCGAGCGGGTACGCGCCACCTGCCGGCCGCAGGACCTGCTCTTCCGGTACGGCGGCGACGAGTTCGTCGTCGTCCTGCCGCAGACCGGGCGCGCCGAGGCGGTCCGGCTCGCCCTGCGGCTGACCGAACGGATCCGCAACACCGAGTTCTCCGGCGACCCGCCGCTGCATCTGACGGTCAGTCTCGGGGTGGCGACCGCCCCCGCGGACGGCACCACCGCCGAGCACCTGCTGGACCACGCGGACCGACGCAACTACCTCGCCAAACGGCGGGGACGCGACAGCGCGGTCGCCGACGACGTGGAGATCGCAGACGACACCGGATCCCGGCTTTGGGAACGCGACGAGGCGCTGCGCCGTACCCACGAGTTCCTGACCCGGCTGCAGGTGACCGGCCGTGGCTCGGCCCGGGTCCACGGGCAGCGCGGTGCCGGGCACACCCGTTTTCTCGCCGAGACCGCCCGGCTGGCCGCGTTGCGCGGGTTCGCCGTGGTCACGGTGCCACCCGAACCGGAGCCGCTGCCGCTGCCGGCCGTCGCCGACCAGGTTCTGCTGATCGCCGACCTCGCCGCCGTCGACCGGGTCCCACAGTTGCTGCGCGTCTGGTCCCGCCCGAGTCTGCTACCTGCCGTGCTCGGGCTGGTGCAGGCCAGCACCGAAACGGCCCGGCCGGCCCGGCCGCCCGGACCCGTCGGTGCCGGCGAACCGGTCACGGTGACCTGTCCCGGTCCGCTGCCCGGTGTCGGTCCGGGTGGGGTGCACCTGCCGGAGCTGGAGCAGATCGAGCTGACCCCGTGGTCGCCGGCGACGACCCGGATCTGGTTGCGGACCGCGCTGCGCGGCGAGCCCAGCCGAACCCTGGTGAACTGGTTCGTCCGGCAGACCGGCGGGCTACCGGCCGCCGCCGACCGGGAGCTCGACCGGGTGCGTAGCCGCCGTGGTCTGGTCGGCTCCGGCACCGGTAATTGGACATTGAGCCCGGACCTGCTCGGCCGGCCACGGCGCCGGGTGCGGCTGCCGGCCCCGCTGACCCCGCTGATCGGCCGGGACCGCGACGTCACCCGGATCGACGCGCTACTGGCGACCAGCCGGCTGGTCACTCTCGTCGGGGCCGGCGGGATCGGCAAGACCCGGCTGTCGCTGTCGGTGGCCGCGAGCCTCGCGGCCCGGTTCGACGACGGGGTGTGCTTCGTGGCGCTGGCCGCCAGCCGCACCGCGACGGAGGTGCTCACCGCGGTCGCCGCCGCGCTGGACGTGCCGGTGCGCGCCGGGCAGGCGGTGCTGGACGCGGTGGTCGACCACATCGCGGACAGCGAGTTGCTGCTGGTACTGGACAACCTGGAACAGGCGCTGGCCGCCGGCCCGCCATTGGGTCAGCTGCTGGCCGCCGCCGGTCGCGTTCGGGTGCTGGCCACCAGCCGGGAGCCGCTGGGTATCTACGGGGAACAGGTCTACCGGGTGCCGCCGCTGCCGCTGCCCCGGCTCGACAACCTGCCGCGCGGGGCGTCGGCCGCCGCCCGGGCGGTGGCGCAGCATCCGGCGATCGCCCTGTTCGACCAGCTCGCCCGGACGGCCGACGCAGACTTCAGGCTGACCGCAGACGTGCTGCCGGCGGTCGCCGAGCTGTGCCGGAGGCTGGACGGCCTGCCGCTGGCGATCGAGCTGGCCGCCGCGCGTACCGACCAGTTGAGCCCGGCGGCGCTGCTGGACCGGCTCGGCCCGCATCTGGACCTGCTCGGCCCCGGGCCACGCGACCGGCCGGCCCGCCAGCGGACCCTGCACGGCACCGTCGACTGGAGTTTCGGCCTGCTGGAGCCGGCGCACCGAGACGTCTTCACCGCGGCGGCCGTCTTCACCGCCGAGCCGACGGCAGCTGCCGTGGCCGCCGTCGCCGGGCTGGGGCCGGTGGCCGGGGCAGGGCCGGTGGCCGGGGCAGGGCCGGTGGCCGGCGCCGGCTCCTCGGCCGTCGACGACGTCGCCGAAGCATTGGAGGCGCTGGTCCGCAAGAGCCTGGTGGTGGTGGTGACCGGGCGGTCCGGCACCCGCCGGTACGCGATGCTGAACACCATCCAGGCCCGGGCCCGGCAGCTGTGCACCGCCGGGCAGCGGGCCCGGCAGCTGCGCAACCATCTGACGTACTGCGCCGGGCTGGCGGACCGGGCGGCCGCTGGAATGGCCGGGCCGGAGCAGAGCCGCTGGGCCGACGAGCTCGACCAGGAGTACCCGGACCTGCGGGCCGCGCTGGAGCATGCACTCGCCACCGACGACCTGGCCACCGCGACTCGGCTGTGCCTCGGGCTGTGGCGGTACTGGCGCAACGGCAACCAGATCCGTGATGGCCGACAGTGGCTCGACCGGCTGCTCTCCGCCCCTGCGCAGTTGGCCGTGGAGCACCGCCGCCAACTGCTCTATCCGGCGGCGGTACTGGCCGCCACCCAGGACGACACCGCCACCGCCGCCCGACTCGGCGGGGAGTGCCTGCGCCTCACCGAGCAGGCCGGCGACGCCGAAGGCGTCGCACAGGCCCGCAACATCCTCGGCGTCGCGGCGATGCTCGCTGGCCGGTACGACGAGGCCGGCGAACACTTCCGGTACGGCCTGGAGGTGTGGCGCGAGCTCGGGGCGAAGCCCGGCATGGCGATCGCGCTCGGCAACCTCGCCAAGGTCTGTCTGCGGGCCGGTGACATCGCCGACGCCGACTGGCACATCAACCAGTGCCTGGCGCTGGAGCGGGAGGCCGGCAACAGTCGCGGCGTACTGCTCGGGTTGACCTGTCTGGCCGAGATCCTGCTGGCCCGGCCGGACCCGGCCGGCGCGGCCGCCGTGGCCCGGGAAGCGCTCGACCTGGCCACCGGGCTGGGGGACCTGTTCGGCGAGGCGGTCGCGCTGCACCATCTGGGGCAGTGCGAGCTGGCCGGCGGGGACCGGCCGGCCGCGCTGCGGCTGTTCGTCGCGGCCCTGGAACGGCGGTTCGAGCTGGGGGACCGGGCGGACCTGTCCACCTCGTTGGAGACGGTGGCCGAGGTGACCGTCGACGACGATCCGGCCCTGGCGGTACGGATCCTCGCCGCGGTCGACTCGCTGCGGTACCGGTTCGGCCTGGTCGCGCCGGTGGCGGTGCAGCAGCGGCGGGACGCCGCACTGGCCGCCGCCCGGCGCGCGTTGAGCAGTGACTCGTTCGACGCCGCCTGGTACACGGGTGTGGCCACCCCGCTGGACCTGGTTGTCGACCAGGCACTGGACTGCGCACCGGAGGGACCCCGGGACCCGGCCACGGTGCTAGGGTCCCGGGGGTGATCGAAGCAGCTGTCCACCTTGCCGCCCAACCCCGTCTCGACACCCTGGTCACCGAGTGGCGTTCCGAGGCGCAGCGGCTGCGTACCGACTATGCCGGCACTGCGTGGCTCGGTGACCGCCCGGCGGACGACACCGGCCTGGCCGGCCCCGACTACACCCGCCGTGGCGTGGACGTGCAGCTGTTCCTGCCGGACACCCACTGGTACGCGGTCGACGCCCTGGACGACGTGGAGATCCAGGTGACCGGCGGGCTGGTGCAGGTGGCCGCCACCGCCCGGCAGACCCAGGGGCTGGTCGGCGCGCTCGCCGCACCGACGGTGGACTTCTTCGAGCACCCCGAGGGCGAGCCCGGTGTCGGGATCTGCCTGTCCCTGCGCGGCGAGATCTGGTCCAACCTGGGGCTGTCGTACCGGGTGAGTGTGCTCTGCCGGCCGGACGCGGTACTGCGGGCCGGCGGGCGGGCCGACGACGAGCCGGCCGACGACGAGCCGGCCGACGGGGACTGACCGGGCCGGACCTGGCGGGTCGGCCTACCCGGGTCGGCCTACGCTGGTCGGGTGGTGACCGACACCCTGCTCGACCGGGCCACCTGGACCCGGCGCCGCGACGCGCACGCCGAGCGCGTCGACCGGCTGGTGGGCGGGCACCTGGAGCGCCGCCGCCGGGGCGAGTCGCATCCGGTCGCGGACTTCCTGTTCACCTACTACGCGTACCGGCCGGCGCAGCTGCGTCGCTGGCATCCGGGGGCGGGGGTACGGCTCGCCGACACCGAGCCGGCACAGTGGGGCCGGGACTACCGGGCGGTCCCGGGTGGTGACGGGATGGCGGTCACCGTGGACACCGCCGGGCTGCTGGCCCGGCGCGGCGAGTTCGTGACCTGGGTACGGGACCTGCTGGCCCGGACCGCGACCCGGCCGGCGCACCTGGGCTGCTTCGGCCTGCACGAGTGGGCGATGGTCTACCGGCAGCCGGCCGACGAGGTGCGCCATCACCGGTGGCCGCTGCGGATGAGTCCGGCCGGCCTCGCCGAGTTCGTCGACGGTCAGCGGATCCGGTGCAGCCATTTCGACGCGTACCGATTCTTTACGCCAGCGGCCCGGCCGCTGAACCTGCTTTCCCCGCAGCGCTCCAACCAGGCCGACTTCGAACAACCGGGCTGCCTGCATGCCAACATGGATCTCTACAAGTGGTCCTTTCGGTTGAGTCCGCTGGTCCCCGGTGAACTGGTGGTGGACTGCTTCGAGTTGGCCCGTGACATCCGGGACCTGGACATGCGGGCCAGTCCGTACGACCTGCGGGAGTTGGGCTATCCGCCGGTGCGGATCGAGACCGCGGCGGGTCGGGCCGAGTACGCGACGGTGCAGCGGGATTTCGCCGAGCGGGCTGCGGTACTGCGGGGCCGCCTGTTGCGGTGTATCGCCCGATTCGATGGGTTTGGTCAGTCGGATCAGCTGAGCTGACATTTCCGACTCACCATCAACTTTCTGTGCCAATCGTGGCCGCCTGCTGACCGCTGCCCTAATTCAGTCAACTCCAATGGTTGACCGGACCTAGACGTTCAACTAATCTCAAGCGAAGCAACAAGCTAGAACGTCAGGTGGAAGTCAAGGAGCGGCCCAGCGAACGGCTCCCGGGCCGACAAGGAGGTGCGCGATGTTGGCGGAACTGTCGACGTCCTGGGATGCCACCCAGGACTACGACCTGGACATCGACGTGGACGGGCTGGACCTCGGGCCACTCACCGTCACCGCGATGCGGGACTCGGTGGCACTGCCCGAGACCGGAGCGTCCTCGGCCGGCGACGGCGGTCGGGCCTCCTGCTCCTGCTGCTACGTCACCTGATCCACCGGTGCCACCGTCGGCACCGGTCACCGACGTCCTCGCCGACCGCGAGGCGAACCTCTCCCGAAAGGTGCATCACATGTCCGACGAAATCATCGACGTCGAAGACCTCGAGCTGGACGAACTGTCGGTCAGCTCCATCCGCGACTCGGCCGCGCTGCCCGAGACCGGTGCCTCCTCCGGCTCGTCGAGCTGCAGCTCCAGCTCCTGCTGCGGCGCCAGCTCGTGCTGCGCCTCCTGCGCCGACTCCCTGGAGCCGACGGTCTGACGCCAACCACCGCCCCGACCGAGGGCACCACCGGCAGTGTCAGGGATTGCCGGTAGCCGAGGCCGGGCGAATCACGTCAGTTCGATCGGGCGGAGGGGGCGCACCGCGCCCCCTCCGCCCGTCACATGCCTAAGGAGTGCTCGTGGAAGTCTTCGCCCGTCTCGACAGCGTCACCAAGACGTACGGCAAAGTGGTCGCGCTCGACGCGGTCTCCCTCGTGGTGCCCACCGGGGTCACCGCCGTGCTCGGCCCCAACGGTGCCGGCAAGTCCACCATGATCGAAATTCTCGCTGGCCTGCGCCGCCCCGGCTCGGGTCGGGTCGAGGTGCTCGGCGGGGATCCCGCCGACGTACGGATCAAGGGCCGCCTCGGCCTCACCCCGCAGCGCACCGCCCTGCCCTGGCGGCTCACCGTCGCCGAGACCCTCGCCCTGGTCGCCGCCCACTACCCGGACCCGGTGCCCCGCGCCGACCTGGTCGAGCAGCTTGGCCTCGGCCCGTTCCTGACCAAGCGGTGCGGCAGCCTCTCCGGCGGCCAGCGCCGCCGGGTCGCCCTGGCCACCGCCCTGGTCGGTCGCCCCGAACTACTCTTCCTCGACGAGCCGACCACCGGCCTGGACGCCGACAGCCGCGACGGACTGTGGACGGCGATCGCCGCCGTCGCCGCCGGCGGCAGCGCGGTGCTGCTCACCACCCACGACATGGCCGAGGCCGAACACCTCGCCGAACAGGTCGTGGTGGTCACCGGCGGGCAGATCGCCCGCACCGGTGCGGTGGCCGAGGTGGTCGCCGAGGTCGGGTTGCACCTGGTCGACATCGAGGTGACCGGCGCGCTGCCGCCGATCGCCGTCTCCGGCCCCGCTGACCGGGTGGAGACCGTCGGCAACCGGACCCACATCTACACCGCCGACCCGGACGCCACCGTCCGGGCACTGGTCCGCGCCGAGGTGCCGTTCACCGGAATCCGGGTCGAACGGGTCGGCCTGGAGGAAGCGATCCGCACGATCAGCCGGTCCACCGACCCGGGTGCCGTCACCCGGCCCGGGATCCGCGTTGCCGAGAAGGTGGCCTGACATGCGCTACGTCCTGCTGCACGCCCGCGCGCACGCCCTCGACACGCTGCGGATGCCCGCCTACTGGGCCCCCGCGCTGGGCTTCCCGCTGGTCTTCTTCCTGCTGTTCGGGCTGGTCAACGCCAACCGCTTCGCCGACCTCGGGCTGGGCAGCGAGTACGCGATCACCCCGTTCCTGCTCTACACCACGCTCAACGTCACGGTCGCCTCGCTCGCCGCCGGCGTCGCCGCCGACCGGGAGAACCCGTGGGAGCAGCGGCTGCGGCTGCTGCCGCTGTCCCCGCTGACCCGGTTCGCCGGCCGCCTGGTCTACGTTCTCGGCTTCAACGTGGTCAGCTGGATTCCGCTGCTGGTCGTCGCCGCGTTTACCACCGACCTGCGCCTGCCGCTGGCTGCCTGGCCGGTCTGGCTCGGCGCGGTGGTGCTCGGCGCCGTCCCGTTCGGCCTGCTCGGCATGGCGATCGGCTACCGGTTCGCCCCGCAGCCGGCGATGATGCTGGCCAACCTGCTGTTCATGCTGCTGGCGTTCTTCGGTGGGCTGTTCGTGCCGATCGATTTCCTGCCGTCGGCGCTGCACGCCGTGGTGCCCTACGTGCCCACCTACCAGTACCAGTACTTCGTGCTGGCGCTGATCGACCGGGCCGACCATCTGATCGGGCCGAGCTGGATCACTTTCCTACTGCTGGGCTGGACGGCGCTGTTCGCCCTGCTCGCCCGCGCCGCGTTCCGGCGCGACGAGGGGGTGCGGTACGGATGAGCGAGGCCGCCGTCGTCCCGGCCACCGCCGACCGGCGGCCGGCGACCGACCCCACCCTGGCACCGTACGCGCTGGTCCGGCTGGCCGCGCTGCCGTACCCACCGACCCCGGACGGTGCCCGCGAGTTCCGTGCCGCGCTGCGCCGGCTGGTCGAACTGCGGTCGCGGATCACCGAGCTTGCCCCCCGGCTCGCCGACGCGCTCTACGCCAGCGCCGACGGACACCCGGCCGACTTCCACCGCAAGGCGGTGCTGCCGCTGCGCCGCGACGTGCACAACGGACGGCTGCCCCGGCCGGACCGGGTCGCCGAACTCGGCGGCCTGCTCGACCGGGTGCCCGATCTGCCGGCCTGGCTGGCCGTCATGCGCCAGGCCGCGCAGGTGCGGGCCGAGCTCGGTGAGCTGGCCGCCGGCGCGCTCGGCGCGGAGCGTGCCGCGCTCGCCGAGGTCTGCGCCGCCGAACCACTGCGTCGCGCGGTCACCCTCACCGGTGCGGACCTGCTGCGCGGGATCGACCGGGCGGCCGCCGGCGGGGCCAACCCGGACAGCCGGGCCCGCAAGTCCGAACCCAACGCGCTGCGCTACGCGCTGCGGGCCACCGCGAAGACCAGCCCGCTGTCCTGGTTCACCTACGTCGCCTGGGGCACCTGGACCGGGGCGTCAGCACCGGCCGACGGTGCGGCACCGGCCACTGGTGCCGCACCGGCTGACGGCGCCACGGTCCTAGCCGCTGTCGGGGACCCGATGTCCTCGGCCGGCGGGCAGCCGGTGGCCGTCGCCCAGGCCAACCGGACCCTGCTGGCCCGGCTGCTCGCCGCGGTGATCGCCGACCCCGGGCTGCGCGACACGGTGCCGCACCGGCTGGCCGCCGCGATCACCGTCACCGGTGACCAGCTGACGTTCCGCCGGGACCGCCCGGTGCAGGGCGTCGACCGGGTCATCTCGGTGCTGGAGGAGGAGGTGTCGCTGGCCTGCACCGGACCGCTGCGGCTGCTGCTCGACCGGACCCGGGCCGCCGGGCCGGCCGGCATCACCCCCGGCGACCTGGTCGCCGAACTGGCCCGCCGGCTGCCCGGCGGCCCGCCGCGCACCACCGCCGCCGCGACCCGCTACGTCGGGCAGGTGCTCGCCGCCGGGCTGCTGCTCGCCGTCGAACCCGTCGACCCGCAGGACCCGAAGGCCGTACGGCACCTCGCCGACTGGCTGGACCGGCAGCACCGGGGCGAGCTGGCCGACCTGCTCATCGCGATCGACGAGCAGACCAGCGGCTTCGGAACCGTCCCGGCCGGCGACCGGGCCGCCGCCCTGGGCCGGCTGCGCGACACCTGGCGGTCGGCGTACCAGACGGTGGGGTTGCCCTGGTACGACGCACCGGTACTGGCTGAGGACGTGGCGCTGCGCGAACCGGTGCGGCTGGGCCGGCGCCACGGGCGCGCCGCCGCCGACCGGCTGCCCCGCCTGGCCGGGCTGGTCGAGCTGTTCGACCAGTACCTGCCGCTGCGTCGGCTGGTCCGGGACCGCTTCGTCGCCCGGTACGGCGTGGGCGGACGCTGCGAGCGCGCCGCCGACTTCTCCACCGAGATGAGTCAGGTGTGGCGGGCGTACAACCTGGTCTCGCCGTCCGGGGCGATCAACCCCGACCCCGAGTTCGCCGACCTGGTCACCCCGGCGCTGCGGGAGCTGGCCGACACCCGGGCCGGGCTGCTGGCCCGGATCCGGGCGGCGGCGCCGACCGACGCGGTCGAGTTCAGCCTGCCCGAGGAGATCGTCCGGGACGCCGCCGCGGCGCTGCCGGCCTGGGTCAGCGCCCGGCCCGCCTCGTACGCGTTCTTCGTCCAGCCGGCCCGCCGCGACGGCGACGACCTGCTGGTGCTCAACCACGTGTACGCCGGCTGGGGCCGGTTCACCAGCCGGTTCCTGGACCTGGTGGCGCCGCAGGCGAAGACGCAGCTGGCCGCTCAGATCCGGGCCACCGCCGGGCGGCACGCCCAGGTGGCCCAGTTCCGCCCGGTCACCGGATTCAACGCCAACCTGCACCCGTTGCTGGTCGACCACGAGGTGGGTGAGGACGGCCGGTGGGCCGACCTGCTCGCCGACCGGGTCGGGCTGCGCCACGACCCGGTCACCGATCAGGTGCGGCTGGTCCGCGACGACACCGGAGCCGACCTGGACGTGCTCTACCTCGGGTTCCTCGTCCCGTTCGTGATGCCGGACCGGACCGTACCGTTGCACTTCGACCTCAGCAGCGGACTGGTCGGCCCCGGCCTGCTGGCGCCGACCGGCGAGCTGGCCGGTGCCCGGCACCGGACCCGGCTGCGCTACCACGACCTGGTGCTCAGCCGCCGGTCCTGGACGTTGCCGACCGACGCCGCCGGGCGGCTGCGCGCCGACCTGGACGGCGACGGCGACGTGCCGTTCGACGCGGTGAGCAGCTGGCGGGCCCGGCTCGGCCTGCCCGCCGAGGTGTTCGTCGCCGCCGCCGGGGTGGACGTGCGCGGCGGCCCGGACGACTACCAGCGCTACCTGTCGCTGCCCAAGCCGCAGTACGTCGACCTGGACAACGCCCTGCACCTGCGGAACCTGCCCCGGCTGCTGAGCCGCCACGACGGGCCGGTGCGCATCGAGGAGGCGCTGCCGGTGCCGGGGACAGGCAGCCCGCACGGGCGGGTCGTCGAGCTGGTCGCCGAAACCTATCGGAAGGGGTGGGGCGGCCATGACTGACGCCCTCGACATCGTCAGCTACTACTATTCGCCGACCAAGCTGCCGCTGCTGCGCTCGGCGGTGCTGCCGGCCGCCCGGTGGGCCGCCGACCAGGGGGTCGCCGTACACCTGGAACGGCACTGGCTGCACGGCCCGCACCTGCGGATCCGGCTGGCCCGCCGCGACCAGGGCGATCCGGCGGACCTGGCGGTGGTCGCCGCCGCCGTCGCCCACCGGCTGCGTGGGCACCTCGCCGAGCGGCCCAGCACCGAGCAGATCAGCGTCGCCGACCTGCTGGCGCAGGCCGAACAGGCCGGCCGGATCGAACTGGTGCCGCCGCCGTACCAGCCGATCCACCCGGACAACACGGTCCGCGTCGAGCCGGTGGACGACACCGCCATGGCCACCCTGTTCGGCTCCGCCGAGGCCGTCGAGTGCCGCGCCGAGCTGCTGCGCCTCGGGGTGCCGGCGGTCACCGCCGCCGCCGACCGGTTGGCCGCCGCCGGTGCCGGTGCCGCCGCCCGGGTGCGGACCTGCCTGACCGCGATGGCGCTGCACGCCAGCCGCTACCCGCTCGGGCTCGGCAACGGCCACCAGTCGTTCCTGTCGCACCTGGAGGAGTTCCTGGTGCTCAACGACCCGGACGGCCGGGTACGGGCGGCGTTCGACGCCCAGTGGCGGCGCTCGGCCGACTCGGCGACCGCACTGGTCGCCCGGCTGGCCGCGCCGACGGACGCGCAGGCGCCGGGACCGGAGTCGGGGCTGGACCCGGCCGAACGCGGGTGGGAACAGTGGACGGTGTCCGCCGCCGAGGTGACCGGGGCCGCGTACCAGCGCGGCGAACTGCCCCGGGTGCCGGCGTTCAGCTACCTTGACCGGGCCGAGCAGATCGGCGACCCGGACACGGTGCGCCGCTGGCATCCGGACCGGACCGAGTACAGCGAGTACCACCAGCTGCTGCGGCAGATCGACTTCGACCGGGTTCCGTACGAGCGGGAGTTCGTCACCTACCGGTTCGCCACCAACGTGCTGTACCTGCTGCTCGGCCTGCTGGACGTCCGGCCGACCGAGCGCTATCTCGCCGCCTACCTGCTGAGCCGGGCAGCGGAGCGGATCACCGGGGTCACCTGGCAGGAACGGATCAACGGCTACCTGACCAGCCTGGCCGCGACCGCACAGGAGGTGGCGTGATGAGCCCGCGACCCTCGACCGCCGAAGCTGGTTCCGCCGACCGCACCGTGACCGCCCCCGCCGTGGCCGAACGCGTTGTGGCCCACCCCGCCGTGCCGTCGGCGGCGGAGATCGTCGTACGGCTGCGGCCGGTGGTGTTCGCCACCCCGACCGCCACCGGGGTGCACGTACGCGGCTGGTCGTCGAGCTTCACCGTCAGCGGCGGCGGCGGGGTGTGGAAGGTGTGGCAGGTCCTCGCCCGACACCTGGCCGGTGGGCTGACCCCGCAGCGGCTGGCACAGCCGGCCGGACGGCCCGAGGCGGACCGGGTCATCCGACTGCTCCTCGACCAACTGCGGGAACACGACATGCTGGTCGAGGTGCCGGCCGGCTGGGGCGACTTGGAGGAACCAGATCTGCCGCCGGCCGACCTGGCGCGCTGGCTGGAGTCGGTGGCCGCCGACCCGGCGGCGGCCTGGCAGCGACTGCGGTCGACCACGGTCACCGTCGCCGGCACCGGTCCGGTGGCGACGTCGGCGGCCCGCACGCTGACCGGCGCCGGCCTGGCCGTCGACCCGGTCGGCGACCCGACCACCCAGGACACCGTGGTACGGGCCGGCGAGGCGGCGGTCGCGGCCCGCTGCCTGCCGGAGATCGGGTACGTGACCCCGGTCGACCGGCCGGACCAGGCGCTGACCCACGGCGCCGCGGTCGCGGCCCGACTGTCCCGCGAGACCGGCCCGGCGCTGGCGGACGGGCCGGTGGCACCGGCGCTGGCCGCGCTGATCGGGGCCGCCGCGGCGCACCGCATCGTCTGCGCCGTCGCCGGTCTGCCCGACCCGGCCGAGGAGGCGGCCACCCTGCCCGGCGGCGAACCGGCCGCACCCGGGCCGTACTACCCGTCGGTCCTGGTCGCCCGGCTCGACCCGGTCCGGGCCACGTACCACCCGTGGCTGCCGGCCGCCCAGGTGCCGCTCGGCGGGCCGGCCGACATCGACTCGGTCGGGCTGCGGCTGGCCGCGTTGAGCGACCCGGAGCTCGGCGTACTGCCGCCGGCGGTCCCCGGCGACCTGCCGCAACTGCCGGCGATGCTGGCCCTGGCCGGCCCGGCGCTGGGGGTCGCGGCCACCGCCGACGCCGCCCGGGTCGACGCCACCCTGCGGTACGCCGAGACCGTCCTCGGTCTCGGCGCACCGCGCGGCGACGGCGATGCGCGGGACGCCGGTGCCGAGGACGGTGCCGGGTCAGCGGCCCGCTGGACGGAGACGGCCGCGATCGGCGTTGACGCCCGGCACGCCAGCGGGGCGGCGCTGCGCCGGCTGGTACACGCCGTACACAGCCGGCTCGACACGGACCCGGTGCCGGAGGCCGAGTGGGCCGGCGAACCGGCGGCGCGCCGCTGGTGGAAGGCGCTCACCCTGCGGTTCGCCGTACCGGCGCGGGTGGTGGCCCGCCGGTTGCCGGCCGGTGCGGTACACGCCGAGATCGTCACCGCCGCCGGGCCGCTGGCCTGGGCGGTGGAGGCCACCGCCGCCGACGCGGTGGCGATGGCGGCGCTGGCCGCCACCGGCGTCGCCCAGGCCCGGGCCGCCGGCGTCGAGGTGCCGGTCGGGCCGGCTAGCCTGACCGGCGCGGCGCCGACCTGGCGGCCGGCCGACCAGCACCTGGCACCGTGGACGGACGACAGTTGGTACTGGCCGGCCGGGGTGATCGACAACGAGGAGCGGTTGCAGGCAGCGCTGCGGGCCGCGCTCACCGCCGACGGCGCGACCCTGACCGGGCGACCGGTGGTGCCGGTCACCGCCGATACCGGTCCCGCCGTTGCGGGTCACGACGCCGGCCCCGATGCCGACTCGGTCGGCCACGCGCTGGCCGTCACCGGTTTCGCGGCGCAGGGCTTCCGGTGGACGGTTTGCGCCACCGACGCCGCTGCCACCGACGCCGCTGCCACCGGCACCGCTGACTCCGGCACTGCCGACTCCGCCACCGCGAGCCGAGGAGCCTGAACCATGTCGACCCGTACCGTTGCGACCCCGACTGACGATCTCGCGGCGGCGCTGGCCGCCGCCGGTCACCCGGCCGTCCCGGTGCTGGACGCCGCGACAGCGCTGGAGGCCGTGACGGCCCCAGACGGCACCGGCGGTCGGACCGTGGTCGTCCTGCTGGACCACTGGACACCGGCACTTGCCGCGCAGCTGAGCAGCCGGGCCTGGGAGACCGCCGCGACGGTCGTCCCGGTGCGCCTCGACGGCGGCCTGGTGCTGGTCGGTCCGGTGCTGCGGCCCCGCGCCGGCACCTGCCTGGCCTGCGCCGAGCAGGCCCGACTGCGGGTGTTCGGGCCGGGCGTGCCGAGCCGGGACCCGCAGCTGCGGCAGGGCGGCGTCATCCCGCCGAGCCTGCTGCCGATGGTGGCCGGCGCGGTCGGCGACGCGCTGACCGACCCGGGCCGGTTGGACGCGACGGTGGTGGCGATCCGCACCGACCACGCCACCGTCAGCAGCCACCGGGTCCGGCCCCGCCGGCAGGGCTGCCGGATCTGCCGGCCGGTGCCGTTGGACACCCCGCACGGTGCCGAGGTGCCGCTGACCGCCGCGCCGACCGGCGACCCGTACTCGCTGCGCGGCGACAACCCGCGGACCAGCCGGGCCGCGTTGCGCGCCGAACTGTTCGACTGGCGGCACGGGCCGGTCGCCCACATGATCCGTACCGAACGGTCGCCGATGGCGCTGAGCACCAGCGAACTGGCCAGCGACACGGCGGTCCGCGAGGCCGGCTACGGCCGGGCCCGCAGCTTCGCCGACTCGGAGCGGATCGCTCTGTTCGAGGCGGTCGAACGGGCCACCGGGATGCGGCCGCACCGGCGGCGTACCGCCGTCGAAGCGGCCTTCGCCGACCTCGGCCCGGACCGGGCGGTCGACCCGGTCCGGCTCGGCCTGCACGACCCGGCGCACTACGACCACCCGGCGTTCCGGATGGTGCCGTACACGCCGCAGACCCGGGTCCGCTGGGTGCACGGCTGGTCGCTGGGCCGCCGCCGCCCGGTACTGGTGCCCGAACACGTCGCCTACTGGGGACTGCACCGCAGCGACGGCCCCCGGTTCCTCTATGAGAGCTCGAACGGCTGCGGGCTGGGCAACAGCGCCGTCGAGGCCGCGCTGTACGGCATGTACGAGGTCGCTGAACGGGACGCGTTCCTGATGGCCTGGTACGCGCGGACCCCGCTGCGGCCGGTCGCCGTCCCCGACGACGACCCGGTGCTGCCGCACCTGGTCGACCGGCTCGACACGGTCGGCTACGACCTGCTGTTCTTCGACGCCACCAACGACCTCGGGGTGCCGACCGTGCTGGCCCTGGTGCTGCACCGCGACCCGACCAGCGGCGCCCCGCAGGCGTTCTTCGCCGCCGGCGCCCACCCGGACCCCCGGTCGGCGCTGCGGTCGGCGGCGGCCGAGGCGGTGGTCGACGTGTTCAGCCTGCCCGAGGTGGCCCGCAACAAACCCGGCCATCTGGACCCGGACCGGCTGCAGGCGATGTTCGACGACCCCCGGCTGGTCACCGGCCTGGAGGAGCACGTCGCGGTGAACACCCTGCCGCAGGCCCGGCAGCGGTACGAGTTCCTGCTCACCGGCGACGCGCCGGCGCACTGGCGGGACGTCTGGCCGGACCGACCGGCCCCGGTGACCGACCTCGCGGTGCTGCTCGGCGAGACCGTCGAGCGGTGGGCAACCCACGGCCTGGAGACGATCGTGGTGGACCAGACCGACCCGGCGACCCGGGACCGGCTGGGACTGCACTCGGCGAAGGTGATCGTCCCCGGCACGTTGCCGATGACGTTCGGCCACGTGCACCACCGCACCCGGGACCTGGACCGGCTGCTGCGGGTCCCGGCCCAGCTGGGCCGGCTGCCGTCCCCGCTTGACTACTCCGACCTGCCCCTCTACCCGCACCCGTTCCCGTGAGGTCGGCCATGTCGTCCAGTCAGCTCACCGCCAGTCAGCTCACCGCCACGCTCGCTGAGGTGTACGCGCACGGCCCCGGCAAGGATGTCCGGCCCGCGCCGGCGCCGCCGTACCGTCGCCGGCCCACCGATCCGGCCGTGCCGTTCGCCGAGCTGGCAGCGGTCGCCGGACCGACCGGTGCCCGGCTGGTCCGGACGCTCGGTGCGGCGCTGGCGCCGCGCCGGTTCGAGCCGTGGAACGGCTTCAACGAGCACCGGGCGTACCCGTCGCCCCGGGCGGCGCACCTGGTCGACGTGCTGCTGCGGCACGATGGCCTCGACTGGCTCGTCGACCCGGTCCGCGAACTGCTGTATCCGACGTCCGCTGAGTCGCTCGTCGCAGCGCCGGACGGGTCGGTCGAGCTGGTGCTGCGGGAGCAGCCGACGCGGATGCCGGCCGGCTACGGCCGGCTCGCCGAGGCGCTGGCCGCGCTGGAGGCCGGTCACGTCGCCGGCGCGCTCGCCGAGGCCGCCGCCGGCCACGGACTGCGGTATGCCGTCGGTACTGCCACCACCACCAGTGGGCCGTGGCTCACCGTCACGCTTGGACCGTCGACCATGCCCACCTGGTCACGGCACCGGCTGCGGGCAGTACGCAGCTCCGGGCTCAGCCCACGCGGGTTCGGCGCGGACCCCCGGCCGATGCCGACGGAGGCGTTCGAGCGGCTGGTCGCCGCCGCGTACCGACCGCCGGCCGGGTCTCCGGTGACCGGGGTGCGCCTGCGGCACACCGTCGCGGTCGGCAACGTCGCCGGCCGGACGGCCGGCTGGTACCACCTCGATCCGGCCGCGACCGGCCGACCCGGGGCTGCTGCGCCGCGGCCGACCCGGCCGGGTGACGCGACCGGGCAGGTGCAGCGGGCGTACAGCTATCCGCGTACCGAGGTCGATGTCGCCGGCATGCCGCTGGCCTGGCTGGTCAGCGCGGACGTGCCGGCCGCCGTCCGCACCGGCGGCCCGGCGGCGTACCGGCGGCTGCTGCACGCGGCCGGTGCCGCCGCCCAGCACGTCGGCACCGCCGCCGCCGAGGCCGGGCTGTTCTGCCGGCCGGTACGCGCGGTGCGGGAGGCCGCCGCCGAGGCGGCCGCCGGTCTGCCCGCCGGGCACGACCTGATCTACCTGTTGTTGATCGGCCGGTCACGGGTGCGTGACTTCGCCTACGACCTGAGCAACCCGGAGGTGTCGCCGTGACCGCCCCGACCATCACCGCCACCACCACCCGCACCTGGGTGGGACTGCACTGTTTCGCCTACTGGTCGCCGGCCGACCTGGACACCTTCCTGGCGGTGACCGTGGCGCCGCTGCTGGCCCGGCTGCGCGCCGACGGGGCGATCGCCGACTGGTTCTACATCCGCTACTGGGAGGGCGGGCCGCATCTGCGGATCCGAGTTCGGGACCCGCTGCCGGGCGTCGGCGACCGGTTGCGGGTGGAGCTGGCCGAGCTCGCCGGTCAGGCACCGTACGAGGTGTTCACCATGGACAGTGGAAGCTACTACCGGCGGTTGGGCGGCAGCGCCGCCCGGTCGGCCGCCGGCTGGCACGGCCACGGCGACGTCCGGGAGATCCCGTACCGGCCGGAGACCGCCCGGTACGGCGGACCGCAGGCGCTGCCGGTCGCCGAGGAGGTCTTCTGCCGGTCCAGCGAGATCGCCGCCCGGATCGTCGGCGCGGTCCCGCCCGGCCCGGCCCGGTTGTCCGTCGCTGCCGAGCTGGCCACCGCCACCGCCGCCGCGTTGGGCCTGGACGAGTTGGGTGCCGCCCGGTGGCTGCGCGGCCACGCCGCCGGTTGGCGGTGGCAGAACGAGGTGGCGATGCTGCCGGCCGCGGCGGTGCAGGGGCAGGCCGCCCGGGTGCTGGCCAGCCAGGGCGCCGCGCTGCGCCGCCGGTGGGACCGGACCGTGGCCCGGGTCGACGCGCAGCGTACAGCGGCCGGGGCTGCCCGCGATGACGCGCAGCGTACCGACGCCGCGGCGGACCTGGCGGGGGAGCGGTCACCGGCCGGGTACTGGGCGCAGGTCGTCCGGGCCGCCCGCGACGCGTTGGAGGGGCCGGCCGGCGCCGGCCCGGCCGACCAGCGGTGGCGCTGGGTGTGGGGCTCCCAGCTGCACATGCTGTTCAACCGACTGGGCATCCTGCCGGACGAGGAGCGGTCGGTGTGCTGGCTGGTCGCCGGGACCGCGCTGGCGCCGGGCGGGCCCACGGACTTCTTCGCCGACGGCGCGGCGGCCGCCGACCGCCGCTACCACGAGGCGAGCAAGTTCCTGCCGGGGATGTTGCAGACGCAGAGGCCGCGCGAGGCCGTCCCGGAACGGAGCGGGACCCCGTTCCGGTTCGGCGGCCGGCCGGTTCCTCTGCCCGCCGGGGACCCGCCGCGTGCCGCGCTCGCTGATGTGCTGCGCCGGCGGGTCTCCGGTCGGGGGCGGCTGACCGGGCCGGTCACCGCCGAGCAGCTGGGCACCCTGGTGTGGAGCGCGCACGGGGTGACCCACCGCAGCCAGGTGCCGCTGCCCAACGGGGAGCTGTACGACTACGCCCACCGCCCGTACCCGAGCGCCGGCGCGGCGTACGCGGCGCGGATGCGGCTGATCGTGCGCGACGTCGCCGGTGTCGCCCCCGGCGCGTACCACGTGGACGACCTCGACCGGCAGTTGTGGCGGCTCGGCCCGGCCCCGTCGGTGCCGGAGCTGGAGGCGGCGTCGATGTGGTTCGGGGCGGACGCCCTCGACGTCGGCGGGATCGAGCTGGCCGAGGTGCCGGCCCTGCTCGGCCTCTACGTGCAGCTGGGGGAGCTGCGGGAACGCTACGGGATGCGGGCGCTGCGGTTCGCGGTGGCGGAGGCGGGTCACCTGGCGCAGGCGCTGTCGATGGTGGCGGCGGCGAGCGGGCTGGCGCTCGGCATGATCGGCGGCTTCTACGACGACGTCGCCCACGAACTGCTCGGCCTGGACGGCATCGACGACGTGTTGGTCTACCTGCTGCCGGTGGGTCGCCTGCCGGGAGGTGCGCGGTGAGCCCCCGACCCGCAGATGGTGTCAGGTCCACAGACGGTGCAGCCCCCGACCGTCAGGGAACGTCGGGGGCTGTGTCCAGTGTGCCACGGCAACCGGGGTCCGCGCGACCGCCCGGCGGTACCGGTCCGCCGACCCCGGCGGTACGGGTGATCGAGGGCGTCAATCAGCTGCGTGCCGTCGCCGATCCGATCCGGTTGCGGGTGCTCGCGGTGCTCACCACCGAGCCGGACCGGGCGCTGTCCGCCCGCCAGTTGGCCCACCAGTTGGGCATCACCTTCAGCCTGATGCATTACCACCTGCGGGTGCTGTCGGACGAGGGGATGATCCGGGTGGTCAACCAGCGGACCGACCAGGGCCGGGCGGAGCGGTACTTCCAGGCCGCGCAGTTGGCGCTGCGCTGGGACTTCCCGCCGGCCGACCGGGCAGGTGACGACATCGCGCCAGCGAACCGGGCCGGCGACGGCGGGTCAGACGGGAAGCAGGCCGGATGAGCGGACGAACAGGTCGATCCGGCCGGCCAGGTTCTCTTTCATCGGCGGGCACGGTGCGGTGCCCTCCCGCCACAGTTTCGGGCAGGCGCCGCCGCATACCGGCAGGATCGGGCAGCCCTGGCAGCCGGTCTCGCCGGCGCGCAGCCCGGTGTACCAGTCGTCGAACTGGCCGGTCGGTCGCAGCCGGTCGACCGGTGCCCGGTCCACGGTGTCCAGATGCTGTTCGGTGAAGCCGGGCACCAGCGGCTGCTCGGTGCAGGAGTAGATCCGCCCGTCCGGGGCGATCACCTCGCTGTGCCGGGAGACGGCGGTGCACACCACCCGTACCGGGTGGGTGGGCAGCAGCCGGCAGTGCAGTCCGGCGGTGAGGTAGGCGGCGTACCAGCGCAGTTCGGTCTCGGCGGCCTGCTGCCGGCGCAGCCGTACCTCGCTGACGTCGTTGCCCCACGAGTGGACCGGCGCCGGGTAGAACCGGATTCGGGGGTCGGCGAGGCCGGCGTCGCGCATCGCTGCGGCGAACTCGTCGGCCCGGTCGGCGTTGTGCCGGCCGATGTTGGTCCGTACGGTCACCTGCAGCCCGGCCAGCTCCGGATCGGTGAGCACGGTCCGCAGCGCGGCGGTGATGCGGTGGAAGGAACTCTGTCTACTCTTCAACGGCCGGGCGGTGTCGTGTACCTCCGCCGGTCCGTCGACTGTGATCTCCATCCGGTCGATCCGGCAGTCCAGATGCAGGGTACGCAGCTTGCGGGCGTCGAGCAGGGCACCGTTGGTGACCAGCATCGCCGAGTAGCCGACCCGGTGCCGGGCCGCGGCGGCCACGAACCGGGCGGACAGCGAGCGGAGTACGGCGTACCCCATCAGGGGTTCGCCGCCGAACCACCGCACCACCACGGTGTCGTGCTCGCCGCTGGCCATGGCGTGTTCGACCCGGGCGGCGATGGCGTCGCGGTGCCGGGTCGGCCGGGTGGCCGGGGTGTCCCGACGGTGCTCCTGCCCGCAGTAGTCGCAGCCCATGTTGCAGTAGCCGGTCGGCATCAGCACGAACTGCCGGTGCCGGGTGTCGTCGGCCGCCTGCGCGCCGGCGTCGATCGTCGCGGCGGTTTCGTCGGTGTCGGCGGGCACCAGCAGGCCGAGTTCGGCGAGCCGGGCCTGTTCGTCGGCGGGCAGGCCGGCCGGGCCGGGGCCGTCCAGGAGGGTCCGCACGGTGTCGGTGTCGAGCAGGAGGGTACGGGCCCGTCCGGTGTGGAACACGGCGCGCAGTTGCCGGCCGGACGGGTGCCGGTAGGTGGTCGGGCTGAACACGAGGTAGCGGCTGAGCACGAGGTCGGGCTGGGCCATGAGGGGCCTTTCGGAGGTCTCGACGAGTGGCTACCGAGGGCTACCAGGGTGGTGGAGTGGGCGGCGGTCGACTGTGGGGTGCAACGTCGCCGGACCCGGAGCGGTCGCTCCGGGTCCGGTGCTGGTGAGAGCTGCGGGTCAGCTGAAGGCGCAGGCGAAGTTGACGCTGGAGCCGTCGTCACGCAGGCCGGTGCCGTCGGTGGGCAGCTCGAAGACGACCATGCTCTGGCTGGGTGTCTCGTCCGGCTGCTGGGCTTCTGCGGCGGCCTGGGTGGCCGGGGCGGCGATGGCGATCGCGGCGACGACGGCGAAGAAGGGGTTGGTGGGCACGGTCGACCTCCGGAAGGGGAGCGGGGGTGGCGAAGGAAGTGGTGGCGCAGGTGGGGTGACGCGGGCAGGTGGGGGTGGTGCCGGCCCGCGTGGTGAGTCGGTGGGATCGGGGGTGATACGATCTTGCTTACGTTCAAAATAAGCTGAGCGACGGACGTAAGTCAATCGTCGGGGTAGAATCAACCGTGGAACGTTGGTTGAACGGAGGTCTGCGGTGACTGAGCTGATGTCCAGCCGGGTGATCGAGGACGTGGCTACCCTCAAGGCGCTCGCCGACCCCATCCGGATGCGGGTGCTGGAGCTCGCGATGTCCGAGCCCGAGCGGACCTGGACCGCCAAGGAGCTGGCGAAGATCGTGGGCGTCGCGCCCACCAAGATCTACTACCACATCAACCAGCTGGAACAGCACCAGCTGCTGCGCATCCGGGACACCCGGGTGGTCAACGGCATCATCGAGAAACAGTACGGTGCCGGCCAGCTCAACCTGACCTTCCACCGTCGCTCCGGCGAGGAACCCAGCTCGGTGCACGAGGTCGTGGTCACCCTGCTGGACCAGATCAAGGACGAGATCGAGGCCGGACTCAACGCCGGCACCATCTCCGGCAGCAGCGAGGCGCCGGACCCGGTCCGGATGATGCTCAGCCGGGGGGTCGCCGAGATCCCCGCGGACCGGATCGCCGAGTTCCGTCACGAGTTGCAGGCCCTGATGCGGCGGTTCGAGCAGGCCGGTGTCCCCCGGGACGGCACCACCACCGGCGGGCACCGGTTCGCGATGCTGGTCGGCATGCACCCGCTCGGGCTGTCCTGACCCGGCTGCCGGGTTCACCCCGTCAGGCCGGGCCACCACGGTCCGGCTGTCAGGTCCACCGTACGGCGACCCCGGCGGAGAACGCGCCGCTACGCAGCTCCAACCGGTCCGGGATCAGCTCGCCGCTGACCGTGAAGGCCAGCGGGACCAGCATCCGACCCCCGGGTGGCACCGGCTCGGCGAAGACGTCCCGACCACCGTTCTCCTGCCGGGTCGCCGCCTCGTCCACCCCGACCCAGTCACCGGTCGGCAGATACGCCCGCTGCAGTGGCCCGTACCAGAACTGTTCGGTGTCGCTGCGGTTGCGCAGCCCGATTGTGGCGACACACCGTCGATCCTGCCTCCGCCCGTCAGCCGGCGCGCAGGCCATCCGGAAGACGGTGAACTCGAAGGCGGCCTCGGTCAGCAGCACTCCGAATCCGCCGGCCGGTGGCGCACCGATCCACCCACTGGGCGCCTGGTTGGCCCGGTCCAGCACCTCGCTGCCGTAGCTGGCCACGCGTACCGCCGCCACCGCCAGCCCGGTCAGCATCGCCAGCAGCAGGCCGAACACCAGCGGCGTCGCCGGGCGCCAGCGGCGCTTCGGGGCGGCCGGCACCGCCGCCGGCAACCGCACCCGCCGCCCGACCGGGGTGACGACCCGGCGTCGGTCGACCCGGCGCTCCCGCAGCCGGCGGCGCCACCCGTACCCGATCATCGCCACCACGACGAGTGCCGTCAGCCCGCCGATCAGCGGCGTCGACGGGCGCTGCCACCAGGCCGAGTCCGCCGCCTCGATGCCGGCCGTCGGGGTCCACCGGGCGCTCGCGCAGTCGTACGGCCGCGCGGTGTCCCGCTCGTACGCGCAGACCGGGAAGGTCTGCGCGGTGCCGGCACCGCCCGGCCGGAACGACGCGGTGACCGTTTGCCCGCTGTTCGCCGGCAGGCTCAACTGCCAGGTGATCTCCGAGGCGTCGACCCGGCCGCCGGCGCCGACCGTGGCCACCGAGGTGGTGGTCGGTACGGCCATCCGCAGGGTGACGTCGACCGGGGACACCGTACGGTTGACCGCCTCGACCCGGTAGGTCGCCGCGCTCTGCCCGATCTCGTTGATCGTCACCGCGACCAGCTCCTGCCCCTCGGCCCATGCCGAAGCAGCCCTCTCGGCCCGTGCCGGTGCCGCGCCCGGTGCCAGGATCCCCCCGCCGGCCACCAGAACGGCGCCGAACAGCCAGGCTCGCAGCGCGTGTCGCCACCATGACATAACCATCTCGATTCCGCCCCCCGACCCGAACGGTAGGCCGGTACCGGCCGTCCAGTCGGTAAAGCGCGGTTCCGCACACCTGATCCGGTGACCGGTGCTAGATTTCCGCCCCTTGTCGCGCCCGTTGTCGCCCTCGTCGTGACCGTTGTCGCCCTTTGCCGTGACCGTCGGGGTGGTGCAGGCGCGGGACGATACATTGACCGGGTGCGTATCGCTCGTTTCGCCCATGGCAAGGGAATGTCGTTCGGGGTCGTCGAGGGGGAGCCGGGAGCCGGCCCCGAGGCGTTGACCGTCGCCGAGGTCGACGGCCACCCGTTCGGCAAGCTGACCTTCACGTCGCAGCGCTGGGCGCTGGCCGACGTCCGGCTGCTGTCGCCGATCCTGCCCAGCAAGGTGGTGTGCGTCGGGCGCAACTACGCCGACCACGCCGCCGAACACGGTGCCGAGGTGCCGGCCGAGCCGTTGCTGTTCCTCAAGCCGTCGACCTCGGTGATCGGTCCACGGGACGCGATCCGGCTGCCCGCCCAGTCCCGGCAGGTGGAGCACGAGGCGGAGCTCGCCGTGGTGATCGGACCGCCCGGTGCCCGGCGCGCCGACCGGGCCGCCGCCGAGCGGGCGATCTTCGGCTACACCTGCGCCAACGATGTCACCGCCCGGGACCTGCAACGGTCGGACGGCCAGTGGACCAGGGCGAAGGGCTTCGACTCGTTCTGCCCGATCGGCCCGTGGATCGTCACCGGGTTGGACGTCACCGACCTGGAGGTCCGCTGCGAGGTGGGTCCGAAGCCGGACGAGATGGACGTACGGCAGCTGGGCCGGACCAAGCAGATGGTCTTCGACGTGCCGACCCTGGTGTCGTACGTGTCACACGTGATGACGCTGCTGCCCGGTGACGTGATCTTGACCGGGACGCCGGCCGGGGTGAGCGAGCTGACCGCGGGCGACACGGTGTCGGTCCGGATCGAGGGCATCGGTGAGCTGGCCAACCCGGTGGTCGCGGCGGACTGAGGCAAACCGCTGCGGTATCCCGATTTGGCGCGCACCATGGGGTCAGGTAGAGTTCTGTCCCGGTGCGGCGAGCACCGATGGGGTATGGGGTAATTGGCAGCCCGACTGATTCTGGTTCAGTTAGTCTAGGTTCGAGTCCTGGTACCCCAGCCACCGACGCCGGAAGGCTCCAGATGGCGTCGGGGTGCTGGTCTCTGTTAGAGTTCGGCACCGTGTCCAACAGGACACAGCAGTACGAAACGGTAGTTTGCACCAGGAAAGTTCTGGCCCCGTCGTCTAGCGGCCCAGGACGCCGCCCTCTCAAGGCGGTAGCGCCGGTTCGAATCCGGTCGGGGCTACAGCGCTCAAGGCGCCCTCCTCAACGAGGGCGCCTTTTTCGTCGGCGGGTCACCGTCCGTCGCTGACCATCATGCCCGACCTGGCCCGGCCTGCGCCGAGTTATCCGAAAACTGGGCCTGCTCAGAGCACGGCGGGGCGCGGAGCCAATGCCCGGTTCAGAGCCCGGAGAGCCGTTGACCGGCGCGGACCACGGCCATGGCGTGCCGCTCACCCGGCCGGCGGCCGAGCCGCTCGATCGGGCCGGAGACGCTGACCGAAGCGATCACCCGGCCGGTGCGGTCCCGGATCGGTGCGGAGACACTGGCCACCCCGGCCTCCCGCTCGGCGACGCTCTGCGCCCAGCCGCGGCGGCGCACCTCGGCGAGCGTACGGCCGGTGAACTTGCAGCGGGGCAGCAGCGGCATGACGGCCTCGGGCGGCTCCCAGGCCAGCAGGATCTGGGCGGCGGACCCGGCGGTCATCGGCAGCACCGAGCCGACCGGCACGGTGTCGCGCAGGCCACTGGCCCGCTCGGCGGCGGCGACGCAGATCCGCTCGTCCGCCCGGCGCAGGTACAGTTGTGCGCTCTCGCCGGTGGCGTCGCGCAGCGCGGCCAGCAGCGGCTCGGCGGCGGTCAGCAGCACGTCGGGCGCGGCGTTGGCCAGCTCGCCCAGCCGGGGGCCGGGCCGCCACCGCCCCTGGGTGTCCCGGACCAGCATCCGGTGGATCTCCAGGGCCTGCGCCAACCGGTGCGCGGTGGCCCGGGGCAGTTTGGTCCGGTCGACGAGTTCGGCCAGGCTGGCGCCGTCCACGCAGGCCGCGAGGATCACCACCGCCTTGTCGAGAACGCCGACACCGCTCATACTGTGTCCCACAAGCCGAAACATACCTCCCAGAATTTAGGATGTCCAGATGGTGGGAGCCACTTCGAAGCCGACATCGCCCAGGACCCTGGCCGAGAAGGTCTGGGACGCGCACGTGGTGCGATCCGCCACGGGCGAGCCGGACCTGCTCTACATCGACCTGCACCTGCTGCACGAGGTCACCAGCCCGCAGGCCTTCGACGGGCTGCGGATGGCCGGCCGGCCGGTGCGCCGGACCGATCTGACCCTCGCCACCGAGGATCACAACACCCCGACCGGGTACGCCGACCCGGCGTTCAACAGCCGGCGCGGCGACCTGCTGACCATCAGCGACCCGACATCGCGCACCCAGATCGAGACGCTGCGCCGCAACTGCGCCGAGTTCGGCATCAAGCTGCACGCCCTGGGCGACGACAACCAGGGCATCGTGCACGTCATCGGCCCGCAGCTGGGTCTGACCCAGCCCGGCATGACGATCGTCTGTGGCGACTCGCACACCGCGACCCACGGCGCGTTCGGGGCGCTCGCCTTCGGTATCGGCACCAGCGAGGTCGAGCACGTCCTGGCCACCCAGACGCTGCCGCAGTCCCGGCCGAAGACGATGGCGGTCACCGTCACCGGCGAACTCGGCCCGGGGGTCACCGCCAAGGACCTGGTGCTGGCGCTGATCACCAAGGTCGGCACCGGCGGTGGTCGCGGCTACGTGGTCGAGTACCGGGGCGAGGCGATCCGCCGGCTCTCCATGGAGGGTCGGATGACGGTGGCGAACATGTCCATCGAGTGGGGTGCCAAGGCGGGCATGGTGGCGCCGGACGAGACCACCTTCGCCTACCTCAAGGGCCGGCCGAACGCGCCGCAGGGCGCCGACTGGGACGCCGCCGTGGCGTACTGGTCCAGTCTGGCCACCGACGAGGGGGCGACGTTCGACGCCGAGGTGATCCTGGACGCCAGCGAGATCACGCCGTTCGTGACCTGGGGCACCAACCCCGGGCAGGGCGCCGCGCTGAGCGCCGCCGTGCCCGACCCGGAGCAGTTCGACACCGACGCGGAGCGGGTCGCCGCCCGCCGGGCGCTGGAGTACATGGACCTGCGGCCGGGCACCGCGCTGCGTGACGTGCCGGTCGACGTGGTCTTCGTCGGCTCCTGCACCAACGGCCGGCTTGAGGACCTGCGGGCCGCCGCCGACGTGCTGCGCGGGCGCAAGGTCGCCGACGGGGTACGGATGCTCGTGGTGCCCGGGTCGGCCAAGGTACGGGAGGCGGCCGAGAACGAAGGGCTGGACAAGGTCTTCGCCGACGCCGGTGCCGAGTGGCGCTTCGCCGGCTGCTCGATGTGCCTGGGCATGAACCCGGACACGCTCAAGCCGGGGGAGCGCTCCGCCTCCACCTCCAACCGCAACTTCGAGGGCCGGCAGGGCCGGGGCGGGCGTACCCACCTGGTGTCGCCGCCGGTGGCCGCCGCCACCGCCGTGGTGGGCCGGCTGGCCGCGCCGGCGGACCTCAACTGACCGCCGCTGGACACGCACCACGAGACGGGATCACGACATGGACAAGTTCACCGTGCACACCGGGACCGCCGTCCCGCTGCGCCGATCTAATGTAGATACCGATCAGATCATCCCGGCGGTGTACCTCAAGCGGGTCACCCGGACCGGCTTCGCCGACGGTCTGTTCAATGCCTGGCGAGAGGATCCGGGATTCGTTCTGAACAATCCTTCGTATTCCGGAGCATCCATTCTCGTCGCTGGCCCAGAGTTCGGCACCGGGTCATCGCGTGAACACGCGGTGTGGGCGCTACGGGACTGGGGCTTCCGGGCCGTGCTGTCCCCCCGCTTCGGCGACATCTTCCGCGGCAACGCGCTCAAGGAAGGTCTGCTGCCGGTCGAGTTGGAAATGCCCGCCATTGAGGAATTGTGGTCGCTGGTCGAAGCCGACCCGGCCGCAGCGGTGACCGTCGACCTGGCCACCCGGGAGGTCAGGGCAGGTGCCTCCGGCTGGTCGTTCCCGATCGACGACTTCAGCCGGTGGCGGCTGATGGAGGGATTGGATGACATTGGACTGACCCTGCGTCACGAGTCGGCCATCACCGAGTACGAGCGCGGGCGGTTGTCGTTCAAGCCCGTCGTGGCATAGCGCACAACCGCCGAGCCGGCCCCTTCCCAACGGGTTCCCGACGCCGATTCCGCCCCCATCCGGTGGCCCACCAACCGTCCGGCTATACCAACCGGTCGGCTCCGGCCACCGGTTGGGGGCGAATCCGTTACGACACAAGGACTTTTTTCCGGCAGATGTTTGTGTCCTGCCGGTACAGGGCATACCGTGCGCGCAGAATGGCTCGTTGAGTCCAGTTGCACATACGGGAGGGAACTCGTGAACAAGGCAGAGCTCATCGATGCGCTCGCTGCTCGCCTGGGAGACCGCAAGACGGCGACGACGGCGCTCGACGCCGTCTTGGCCGAGGTTCAGTCGGCGGTCACCAAGGGCGACCGGGTGGGTATCACCGGCTTCGGGGTGTTCGAGAAGCGCGTCCGCGCGGCTCGAACAGCGCGCAACCCGCGTACCGGCGAGTCGGTGAAGGTCAAGAAGACCTCGGTGCCGGTCTTCCGGCCCGGCGCGGGCTTCAAGGACATGGTGGCCAGCGGCAAGGCGCCGAAGGCCACCGCGGCGAAGTCGACCGCGGCGAAGTCCACGGCGGCGAAGTCCACGGCGGCCAAGAGCACCGCCCGTGGCGCGGCGAAGGCCACCGGTACGGCCGCCAAGTCGACCGCCACCAAGGCACCGGCGAAGCGGGCGGCCGGCGGCACGACGAAGAAGACCGCCGCCGCCAAGACCACCCGGTCCGCGGCGTCCGCGCCGGCCAAGAAGTCCACGGCCAAGAAGACCACCGCGACCCGGTCCACCGCGACCCGGTCCACCGCGGCCAAGTCGACGGCGGCCAAGTCGACCGGGGCCAAGTCGACGGCGGCGAAGAAGTCGCCGGCGAAGAAGGCCCCGGCGCGCAAGTCCACCGCCCGTAAAACCACCCGCTGAGCCGTCCGGTCACACCGGCCGGACACCACCAGCGCGAAGGCGCCCACCGCGTACCGGCGGTGGGCGCCTTCGTACATGCGACAGAGCCGCTAGAGCCGGTCCGCGCCGACCAGCCGCTCCCCGGCGAACGACAACAACCAGCCGCCGCCCTTCGCGGTACGGTGATCCGCCGCCGCCCGCCGGGTCAGCACCGTCAACGCGGCCGGGATCACCTTGCCCTGACTGCACACCGCAGCCGGCGTACCGGCCGCCGCCAGCTCGGTCAGCCGGCCCGCCGCCGCCAACGCGTTCTCGTCCGGCTGCTGGCCGGCGGCCGGCTCGTCGAACACCGACTCCACTTCGACCGGCAGATCCAGCGCCTGCGCCAGCGGGGCGACCGTCTGCACACACCGCCGGGGCGACGCCGACAGCACCCGACGCGGCCCGGTCAGCACCAGCAACGCCGCCAACGCCTGCGCCTGCCGCAGCCCGGCGGTGTCCAACGGGCGGGCGCTGTCCGGACCCGGCCAGGTGTCCCGGCTGCCGGCGTGCGCGTGCCGCACCAGGGTGAGCGTCGCGGTCACCGGCGGCAGCTGCGCGAATCCGTGCAACACCCCGACGTCGTGCCGGTACGTCAACCGCTGCCGCGCCTGCGCCAACGGCAGCCAGCACAGCTCGTCGACCTCGTCGGCGGCGTCGACCGGCACCGGCACCGGCCCGGTCGACGCCTCCACCGCCCGCATCGACCAGTAGTCGACGACCTTCAGGTTGCCGTCCGGCATGGTGTAACGGATCGACGGCAGCCGCACCTGCGGCACCGCCCGGATCCCGGTCTCCTCACCGACCTCCCGGACCGCCGCCGCCAACGGATGCTCCGCCGGCTCCAGTTTGCCCTTCGGCAGCGACCAGTCGTCGTGCCGGGGCCGGTGCACCAGACACACCTGCACCGCCCCGGTGTCGTCGGTGCGCCACACCACCCCGCCGGCGGCCCGGACCTCGGTCACGGCAGCCACTTCGTCCGCTGCCCCGCCGACGCCCGATCCCAGGCGGCGGCGAACTCGGCCCGCGCCGCGCGGATCGCGGCCCGCTCCCGTTCAACCAGCCGGCCGACGGTCACCGCCAACTCGTGGTCGTCCGGATGCTCGGCCAGCACCCCCTGCCAGGTCTCGGCGGCCACCGCCGCGTCCTGGTGCTCACCGAGCAGGTTCTGCACCTTCGACAACGCCTTCGCCAGCTTCGCCGCGCCACCACCGATCACCGGTGCCACCGCGTCCACCGCGTACCGGGCCTTCTTGCCGTTGATCCGCACCGCGTGCCAGCGCTCGTCGGAGGCGTCCAGGGTCAGATCGGCGGCACCGTCCACACCGCTGCCGCCGTACGCCAGCCGGCGCCACGGCTTCGCCACCAGCCGGGGCAGCACCTCGGTCGCCGGGCCGGCCGCCGCCGGGGTCAGTCGCGGCTCCCGGGCCGCCTGCACCAGCATCTCCACCAGGGCAACGTACCGGTCCGAGCGCAGCGCCGCGTCCACCTCGGCCAGTGCCGTGGCCTGCCGGTCGGCGAGCGTCGCGTCGATCAGCTCGACCGCCGCCGACGGCAGCGGCGCCAACGGGTCCGCCCCGGCGGTACGCCGCAACCGGTCCCGCAGCACCTCGGCGTCGCGGGCACCGCCGAGCACCCCGGCGACCCACTTCAGCTCGTCGCGCAGCGCACCCGCCCACTCGCGGTCCACCAACGCCCGGAAGGTCCGCAGGTCGCTGCGCAGCCGCCTGCAGCCCACCCGCATCTGGTGCACGGCGGTGTCGTCGTCGCCGACCGGAGCGTGCAGCCGCACCAGCGGGTCGTGCGCCAGGATCCGGGCGACGCCGTCGCGGACCGCCCGGGTGACCACGTCGGCGGCGGTCGGCCCGTCCGGCAGGTCCTCGACCGCCGGCAGCTCCGCCGGACCGGCGGCGGCCGCACCCAACGCCCGTACGTGCTTCGGGGTGAACCCGCCGGCGGTTGCCCCCGCCGCGACCAGATCGGCCTCGACCCGGTCCAGCAGCGACCGCTTGGCGGCCTTCAGCTCGACCTCCACTTCGCGGAACCGCGACCGGACCGTCTTGCCGTCCAACACCGACACCGCGTCGTCGGCCAGCTCCACCAGCAGCGCGTCATCGGCGTCGCGCAACTCCAGCACCGTGCGTACCGTGCGCACCGTCGCGGCCGGCGTCAGCTCCACCCCCCGCGAGTACGCGGTGACCAGCCACACCAGCTCCGTCGGTGGCTTGCCGCGCTTACCGGACCGGCTGATCTCGTGCCGTACGCCGGGCGCGTCGGCGGGCAGCTTCACCGTCCACGGCTTCGAGTCGCCCACCCGGTGGCGCAGCGACACCCCCGCGCGGGCCAGCCGCAGATCCGGGGTGTCGTAGTAGGTGGCGGTCAGCTTCACCGCCGGCTGCTGCACCAGCCGGCCACCGTCCGGCAGACAGCCGGACAGGTCCGGCACGGTGAAACCCGGCTCGACCTCGTACTTACGTTCCTCCTCCACCATCGGGCCAGCCTAGCGCCGCCTGCCCGGGGCCGCCGCTGCCGACGGGGTGCCGCCGGCCCGCCGACGGCCGGAGACAGCAGGAGCTATTTGCCGGTGCCGATGAATCGTCGGAGCAGCCGCTCCTGCAGATGCACCAGCGGCCGCTCGTCGGTCGACCGGTGCCGGCTCCAGGTGCCGTCCGGGTGCAGCTCGAACGACTCGCAGTCCGGGCTGAACGCGTCGCTCATCAGCTGGTCCAGCTCGGCGCGGGCCACCGGGTCGGTCACCTGCACCAGCGCCTCCACCCGGCGGTCCAGGTTGCGGTGCATCAGGTCGGAGGAGCCGATCCAGAACTCGACGTCGCCGTCGTTGCCGAACCGGAACACCCGGGAATGCTCCAGGAACCGGCCGAGGATCGACCGGACCCGGATGTTGTCCGACAACCCCGGCACCCCGGGCCGCAGCGTGCACATCCCCCGGATCAGCAGATCCACCTGTACGCCGGCCTGCGACGCCCGGTACAGCGCGTCCACCAGCTCCTCGTCGACCAGCGAGTTCACCTTGATCTGCACCAGCCCGCCCCGGCCCTCGCGGACATGGGCGACCTCCCGCCCGATCCGCTCGATCAGCCCGCTGCGCACCCCGTGCGGGGCGACCAGCAGCCGCCGGTACGCGGTCTGCCGGCTGTAGCCGGTCAACACGTTGAACAGGTCGGTCAGGTCAGCGCCGACCTCCGGGTCGGCGGTCAGCATGCCGAAGTCCTCGTACAGCCTGGCCGTCTTCGGGTGGTAGTTGCCGGTGCCGATGTGGCAGTAGCGGCGGATCTGGTTGCCTTCCTGGCGTACCACCAGGGCGGTCTTGCAGTGGGTCTTCAGCCCGACCAGGCCGTACACGACGTGACAGCCGGCCCGTTCCAGCATCCGCGCCCAGCCGATGTTGGCCTGCTCGTCGAACCGGGCCTTCACCTCGACCAGCACCACCACCTGCTTGCCGGCGGCGGCCGCCTCGATCAGCGCGTCGACGATCGGCGAGTCGCCGCTGGTGCGGTACAGCGTCTGCTTGATCGCCAGGACGAGCGGGTCGGCCGCCGCCTGCTCGATGAACCGTTGCACACTGGTGGAGAACGAGTGGTACGGGTGGTGCACCAGGATGTCGCCGTCGCGCAGGGTGGCGAAGACGCTGCGCGGCACCTCGCCCTCGACCAGCCGCGGATGGGTGGCCGGCACGAACGGGCGGTCCTTGAGGTCCGGCCGGTCGGAGCTCTCGTAGACCTGCCACAACGCGGACAGGTCCAGCAGCCCCGGCACCCGCAGCACGTCGTGGCTGTCCATGTCCAGCTCGCGGACCAGCAGGTCGAGCATGTGGTCGGAGATGGAGGCAGCGACCTCCAGCCGCACCGGCGGGCCGAACCGACGCTGGGCGAGCTCCCGCTCCAGCGACTGCAGCAGATCCTCGTCGCGGTCCTCGTCGACTTCGAAGTCGGCGTTGCGGGTCACCCGGAACAGGTGGCACTCCACCACCTGCATTCCGGAGAACAGCTGGCCGAGCTGGGCGGCGATCAGATCCTCGACCGGCAGGAACCGGGCACCCAGCCCTTCCTGGCTGACCACCACGAACCGGGGCACGTTGTTCGGCACCTTGATCCGGGCGAACAGCTCCGGACCGCCGTCGGGGTCACGGACCGCGACGGCCAGGTTCAACGACCGGCTGGAGATGTACGGGAACGGGTGCGCCGGGTCGACGGCCAGCGGGGTCAGCACCGGGAAGATGTGCTCGCGGAAGTAGGTGCGCAGCCCTTCCCGCTCACCGGTGCTCAGATCGCTCCACCGGATCAGGTGGATGCCCTCGGCGGCCAGCCGGGGCCGGACCTCCTCGGTGAAGCAGCGGGCGTGCCGGGCGACCAGGCCGGCGGTCTTCGCCGCGATCAGCTCCAGCTGGGTACGCAGCGGCAGCCGGTCGCCGCCGCGTACCGGCAGCCCGGCCTGCAGCCGGCGTTTCAGTCCGGCGATGCGGACCATGAAGAACTCGTCGAGGTTGCTGGCGAAGATGGCCAGGAACTTGGCCCGCTCCAGCAGCGGCGTCTGCGGGTCCTCGGCCAGCTCGATCACCCGGGCGTTGAAGTCGAGCCAGGACAGCTCCCGGTTGAGGAACCGGTCGTCGGGCAGCGGCTGGCGGGCCAGCGTTGCCGGCTCGTCCGGGTCGGCCGGTTCGGCGGTGTCCGACACCGGGTTGGCCGGGTCGGGGGCCTGCAGCGGCAGCGGCGTGGCCGGTGCGTCGGTCGCGGACTCGGCCACCGCCTGCGGCGCCGGCTCGGTGGTCTCCGGCGCGGCTACCGCCTCCGGCCCAGCGGTCTCCGGTGCCGCCTGTGGCGCCGCGTCCGGCGCCGCCTTGGTGCGTCGGCGGGCGGTGCCGCCGGCTGACTTGCGGGCGCTGCCGGCCGTGGATCTCCGGGCGGTGCCGGGCGTCGACTTGCGGGCCGTGCCGGCCGATGCCTGGCGGGCGGTGCCGTTCGACGACTGACGGCGGGCCGGCCGTGGCGTCGCGGTCGCGCCGCTGTCGGCTGCGGGCTGGTCGGCGGCAGACTGGCCGGTGCCGGCGGGCTGGTCAGCGGTGGGCTGGTCGGCTGCGCGGCGCGGACGGGCGGCGGCGCGCCTGGAGGGGGCGGGCGTCACCCGGTAATCATGACCTGATCACGGTGAACTTGGCATGAATTCGCCCGGCTCGAGCTAGCCGAATGTGGGCAACGTAACGCGGTTGACGTGCCCGGACTCGTCACGCTCGATGCGTACCCGCTGACCCAGCCGCAGCAGCCGCAACCCGGAAGCGTCGAACGCGGCCGCCGGGAACGCCAGCTCCGCCCCGTCGTCGAGCAGCACCGTGCCGCTACGGGTCGCCGGATCGAAGGTCGCCACCGTGCCCTGCATCTCAGCTCACCGACCTCTGCCGCATGTCAGCACGGTACCCGCTGGCGTACAGCGCGGCGGTGTGCCGACCCAGGCCGAGCCGGGCCGCGTCGGTGAGATCGGCGGCGGTGTCCACGTCGCGGCGCAGCGTCGGCCAGTCCCCGCCGCGCCGGACGGCACCCGACCGTTGATGCCGTACCGCCGATCCGGCGCCGAAACCCGGCCGCAGCGCGGTGCCGATGGCGGCCGCCAGCAGCACCGTGCCGGTGCCGGCGGCGTCCGGCACGAACCAGCGGCGGGCCCTGGTGCCTGCGGTGTCGACGGCGCTGGCGGTGCCGGTGCCGGTGTCGAGGGCGGCGGCCAGCTCCGCCGGCCGCAACGCCGGCAGGTCCGCGGTCAACGCGGCGACCGGCCGGCTGCCGCCGACCGTCGCGGCCCCGTGCGCCACCGCCGCGTTCAGCCCGCTCACCTCCGGTGCCCCGAGGTCTGGGGCGGCTAGGTCTGGGGCGGCGAGCTCCGGGTCGGCGACGGTACGGGCCCCGAGCGCGCCCAACGCGGCGGTGGCCGCCGGATCCGAGGTGACCACCACCACCTCGGCGACCAGCGGGCAGGCCAGCGCGGCGGCGACGGTGTCGCGGGCCAGGGCCAGCGCCAGCTCCTCATGCGGTACGCCGTCGAGCGCGCCCCGCAGCCGGCTCTTCGCCACCGCGAGCCGCTTGACCGGCAGCACCACCGACCAGGTCGCGTTCCGCACCGCTCCATCCTGCCGGCTGGGCTCGCATTGGCTCTGGCCGGGTCGGACAGGGCATGATTCGCTGCGTCGGTCGGCAAGACGGCGGTCGGGTGCGGTGACCCGGTGGTGGCCAGGGTGCGGTGACGAGGAGGATTGGGTGGCGCGGCGGAAACTGGGCTTCTGGCGACGCTTCATCGTGATGGTGGTCAAACCGACCCTGCTCGTATGGACGAAGCGGAACTGGTCCGGGATGCAGCACATTCCCGGCACCGGTGGGGTGATCGTCGTCGCCAACCACATGTCGCACGCCGACCCGATGGTCATCGGTCACTTCCTCTACGAGACGGGCCGCTGGCCCCGGTTCCTCGGCAAGGCCAGCCTGTTCACCATCCCGGTCATCGGGCGCTGGCTGCTCAAGGTGAAGCAGATCCCGGTGCACCGGGGCAGCGTCGACGCGATCAAGTCGCTGGAGGCGGCGATCGTCGGCGTCGACGAAGGCGGCGCGGTGGTGATCTACCCGGAGGGGACCACCACCCGCGAGCCGGACCTGTGGCCGATGCGCGGCAAGACCGGCGCGGCCCGCCTGGCGTTGACCACCGGTGCCCCGGTCGTGCCGGTGGCGATGTGGGGTCCGCAGCAGATGTACGACCCGCGGACCGGGAAACTGAACCTGCTGCCCGGCCGGAAGGTGACCGTCGTCGCCGGTGAACCTCTCGACCTGAGCAGATGGGCCGGGGTCGAGCCGACCCGGGCGGTGCTGGAGGAGATCACCGAGACCATCATGCTGCGACTGCGGGACATGGTCGCCGAGATTCGGGGCGGCGAGGCCCCGCCGCTGTACACCCCGAGTGCCCGCCGCAACAACCGGACCACCGGCGCCCCGGAGCCGGGACAGTGACCGGGACCGGCCGGGCCGTCGTCCTGGGCGCCGGCTCGTGGGGGACCGCGTACGCCAAGGTGCTCGCCGACGCCGGGGCCGACGTGGTCCTCTGGGCCCGGCGCGAGCAGGTCGCCGCCGCGATCCGCGAGTACGGCACCAACCCCGACTACCTGCCGGCGGTGCGGCTGCCCGACCGGGTCACCGCCACCAGCGACGCCGCCGAGGCGATCAAGGGCGCGGGGCTGGTCGTGCTCGCCGTACCGTCGCAGACGCTGCGCGGCAACCTGGGCGACTGGGTCGCGCACATCGGCCCCGACGCGACCCTGGTCAGCCTGATGAAAGGGATCGAACTCGGCACCACCAAGCGGATGAGCGAGGTGATCGTCGAGACCACCGGGGTCGGCCCGGACCGGGTCGTGGTGGTCTCCGGCCCCAACCTGGCCGCCGAGATCGCCGCCGAGCAGCCGGCCGCCAGCGTCGTCGCCGGCACCGACACCGCGCGCACCGCCGCCGTGCAGCGGGCGATGCTCACCGGCTACCTGCGGCCGTACACCAACGACGACGTGATCGGCTGCGAGCTGGGCGGGGCCGTGAAGAACGTGATCGCCCTGGCGTACGGCATCGCCACCGCGATGCGCCTCGGTGACAACACCAAGGCCACCCTGATCACCCGGGGGCTGGCCGAGACGGCCCGGCTGGGGGTGGCGCTCGGCGCCGACCCGCTGACCTTCTCCGGGCTGGCCGGCCTCGGTGACCTGGTCGCCACCTGCTCGTCGCCGCTGTCGCGCAACCGGACGTTCGGCGAGCACCTGGGCCGGGGGGAGACCCTGGAACAGGCGCAGGCCGCCACCCGGCAGACCGCGGAAGGGGTCAAGAGCTGCCTGTCGATCCGGGACCTGGCCCGCGCGCACGGGGTGGAGATGCCGATCACCGAGCAGGTCGAGCGGATCTGCCACGAGGGCCTGGACCCGCGTACCGCGTTGACGCTGCTGATGACGCGGGCCACGAAACCGGAATAGGCTCTGCCGCCGGCCGGCGACCTTGGCCAGGATGAAGGCCATGACCGCTACTTCCCGCGACCCGGGGTACGGCGACGGCACCCGGTGCGTCGCCGCCGGGCTGCCCGAGCCGACCCCCGGCCAGCCGTTCCTGCCCGGCCCGGTGTTCGCCGCCCCGTACCACCTGGACCCGGTTTCCGGGCCGTCGCCGGACCGCGACGGCTATGCCCGGGAGGACAACCCGACCCGGCGGGCGCTCGAATCGGCCATCGGTGACCTGGAAGGCGGCGACACGCTCGTCTTCGCCAGCGGTCAGGCGGCGATCACCGCGCTGCTGCTGACCACGTTGCGCCCCGGCGACACGGTGCTGCTGCCCGCCGACGGCTACTTCACGGTGCGGGCGCTGGCCGCCACGGTGCTGGAGCCGATCGGTGTGACCGTGCGGCTGGTGCCGACCGCCGGGCCGTACCCGGATTTCGCCGGGGTGCGACTGGTGCTGCTGGAGACCCCGGCCAACCCGGGCCTGGACGTCTGCGACGTCGCCGCGCTCGCGGCGGCGGCGCACCAAGCCGGCGCGCTGGTCGCGGTCGACAACACCGCCGCCACCCCGCTCGGGCAGCGTCCGCTGGACCTGGGTGCGGACATCGTGGTCGCCTCCGGCACCAAGGCGCTGACCGGTCACTCGGATCTGCTGCTCGGCTACCTGGCCACCCGTTCGGCGGCGGCGCTGGCCGATGCGACGCGTTGGCGCAAGCTGACCGGCAGCGTGCCGGGGCCGTTCGACTGCTGGCTCGCCCACCGGTCACTGGCCACCCTGGACCTGCGGCTGGCCCGCCAGTCAGCCAACGCGGAAGCGGTCGCCGCCGCGCTGGTCGGGCGCCGTGACGTCACCGGCGTACGCTGGCCCGGCCTGCCGACCGATCCGTCGTACGCGGTCGCGGTCGCCCAGATGCGGCGCATCCCGGGGATCGTGTCGTTCGACCTGGGCGACGCCGACCGGGTCGGCCGGTTCCTGACCGCGTCGACGCTGGTCTCGGCGGCCACGTCGTTCGGTGGCCTGCACACGGCGGCCGACCGGCGGGCCCAGTGGGGTGACGACACGTCACCGGGCTTCGTCCGGCTCTCCTGCGGCATCGAAGACACTATGGATCTGGTACGCGACATCACCGCCACCCTGGACGCCACCTGACAGACTGGGCCACGTGGGAGCCAGCGCGCGGGAAGCGGGATCCGGGTGATGGAGCAGGAGCCGCGTGGCGGTCCGCCGTCCGGCTACCGGCGACTGGCGGTCTACCGGCTGAGCGTCTGGTTTCTGCGGTCGATGGCCGTGGCGTTGCCCTGCTTCTTCATCTGGCCGCAGGTCTGGTTCGTGTTGCCGATCGTCATCGTGTTCGGGCTGATCGTGACGTTGCCGCTGCGCTACCTGGCCCACTTCGAATGGAGGATGCCGATGCTCGACCTCGATGCGTCATTGCTCAAGGATGCGTTGGACGTCCGATACTGGTGAGAGCTGCCGACGATCCTCTGTGGCGTGTTCGAGAGGCGCCAGCCTACTGGCGCGCGATGCTCGGGCGGAGTCAATCGGTCATGGCGCTCCTGCTCGGTGGGCCGGTGGCTGTGTTCAGGCCGGTGCTCGAACTCATGTTCGTGGTGTTCGCCGCTGCGATGGTCCTGCACTGGTCCGCTATCCGCCCGGTGTACCGTCACATCCATCAGATCCCGAGCTGGCCGCCATGGAGATTTTCGAGCGTGGGCCGAAGCTGTTCGGCCTAGTGGTGAGAGACCTATTCGACCTGCGCAGCTGGCGGCCGCCGCAGTGATCGAGGTGTGGTCAGGCAGTCAGGTCAGGCCGAGAAGTGCTCGTACTCCTTCGCCGTGTCGAGCAGCAGCGTTCGCGACTCGGCTGCATCGAGCGCCGCCGATCGGATCCCGTCGTAGGTGAGGGCGTACAGGTCGACCTCGGCCTGTCTGTCGAGAAAGAGCGCGCCGGTCAGCATCTCGTGATGGACGATGCTGGGCTCGCTCGCGTCGGCGAAGTCGAGGATGGTGAACGGGGTGCCAACTGTCATCCCAGGGTGCAGTCCAGCGGAGAACGGTAGGACGCGAACCGAGACGTTCGGGAGCCGGGACGCATCGGTCAGCCGGTGCAATTGCTCGGCCATCACGGGGTACGAGCCGACCACGCGCATCAGCACGGACTCGGCGAGGACGACCTCGATATCCGGCACCTGAGATGTACTGCGGGTCAGGACGCCGGTACCAGCGGTCCTGGTCGCCATACGTATCGCGGTGTGCGTAGCTGGTGGGTCGGCAGCGGTCGCTCCGGTGACTGCGGCGGCATACGCCCTGCTCTGCAGCAGGTCGGGGACGATCTGGAACTCGTAGATGCGTAGCCGGCTCGCGGCTTCCTCAAATCCGCTGTAGATGTCAAACCACGGCGGCAGGCTCGCGTAGTCGTGCCACCAGCCCTTCTCTCGGGTTTTGGTAGCGAGACCGGTGAGTGCCTCGATCATCGGGGCCTCGGCGCCGTACAGGCTGCAGAGTGACGCCACATCTTCGGCGCACACCGGGATCTCGCCGTGTTCGATCCGACGTAGTTTGCTCGCCGGCCACTGCAGCATGCCGGCAGCCACGGCCGTTGAGACATGGTTCTGCCGGTCGCGGAGCTTGCGGACCTCCTGACCGAGCCGGCGGCGTGGTACGGACGAGTTCAAGATTGACGCGGCCACCGTGAGCCCTCCTGACGCTCGGTATCGCGATCTGCGAGCCCAGACAGTAGGAGCCGGGCGGGGACCCAGAAACATCCCTACGGACACTCAGCCGACCACCTATCTGTACCCAAAGCATCCCAGTTGTGTCCGGTACCGTGGCGGCATGAGTCACCGCCTGCGCTCTGCCATGCTTCGGGCACAACTCGACAGTGTCGCCCTGGCCGCCGCCGTGGGTGTCGACGTCAAGACCGTGAACCGTTGGCTCGGCGGCCGGATCCCGCGGCAACGCACCCGGTTGGCCGTTGCCGACACACTCGGTGAAGACGAAGCCGATCTCTGGCCGCGCGTACGGCCGGATCTGGCCGCAGGGGCGGAGAGTACCGCCGAGGTCGTCGGCGCTTACGCCCACCGGGCGGACGTTCCACAGCAGGTGTGGACGGCGTTGCTGACCGGCGCGACGAAGCAGATCGACCTACTCGGCTACGCGTACCCGTTCATCATGGAGATGCTGCCGGACACAATGGAGCGTATCGCAGACAAGTGTGCCAACGGCGCCCGAGTCCGGATGGCCTTCGCTGACCCGGACTGTCCGCACGTCGCCGAGCGCGACGACCTTGAACAGATCGGCGGTACGCTGCCTGGCCGCATCCGCAACGCACTCAACTTCTGCGAGCCGCTGTACGAGGTACCAGGAGTGACGGTCGGTCTGCACACGGTGCACCTGTACAACTCGGTCTTCCGGTTCGACCATCAGATGATCGTGACGCCGCATCTGTACCGCGCGCGGGGCTATCAGCACCCAGCCCTTCACCTGCGGGAGCTGTCACCGCATGGGGTCTTCGCCGCGTACGCAGACCAGTTCGAGCAGGTCTGGCAGACCTGCACTCCGTATCCGCTTCGGGAGGTGTCGTGACCCGTCGCCGTGACTACTACCGCGACCCGGCCGCGCCGAGGGCGAACAGGATCGTCCCTGGCGGTGCGGCGATCGTCACCGACGATCGCGGTCGGGTGCTGATGCACCGACGCGCCGACTCCGGCAACTGGTCGCTGCCCGGCGGCACGATGGAGGTCGGCGAGACACTGCAACAGTGCGTCGTCCGAGAAGTGAAGGAGGAGACCGGCCTCGACATCGAGGTCACCGCGCTGCTCGGCGTCTACGCCGACCCGGCTCACGTGATCGCGTACGCGGACGGCGAGGTGCGCCAGGAGTTCACCGTCACCTACCTCGGTCGGATCGTTGGCGGGACGATTCTGGTCAGCGACGAGTCGACCGAGGTGCGGTTCGTCGATCCTGCCGAGTTCGCTGACATCCCCATCCACGACACGGTACGGCTCCGGCTACGCCACCACGCTGAGCGGCGTGATTGTCCGTACCTCGGATAGATGGGGGCGAGGGCAGGCGACGCTGAGTCAGCGGGCTGGTCCAGCTTGCCGGCTGGTGAGCGGATTGTGGTGGCAGATCGTGATGGAGTCTTTACAGCTATGGGGGTGGATCTCTAGGGTCGGACGGACATGCCCAATAGCCACGGGGGTCCCAAGTGGATGCTGTTCATGTGTCGCCGTCCCGTCCGAGCCGTCCACGACATCATTGGCTGACGGTTCCGACCGCCGTGGTGCTGGGACTTGTCAGTGCGGCGCTGTCGCCGTCCCCGGTAGAGGCTCAGGCCCCGCAGCCGCAGTGTGCCGGTGAGGCGGCGACATCCGCTGCGGCCGAGCGGATCGCCGAGGCCTGTGCGGCTCGGGTCGAGGCCCTCGACCTGCGTGACGAGTACTCACAGGTCTATGTGGAGCCAGATGGTTCCCGCACCTTGGAATCGGCGGTCGTGCCGCAGCGGGTCCGTGCGGGGGCCGACTCGTGGACGCCGGTCTCGACTGAGCTGGTGGAGCGGCCGGACGGCCGGTTCGCCCCGACGGCCACCACGGCCGATGTGTCGTTCAGCGGTGACGGTACGGGTCCGTTGGTGGCCGTGCGGATGGGTGGGCACGAGTTCACCCTGTCGTGGCCGGAGCCGCTTCCCGCGCCGACGGTGCAGGGCGACACCGCTGTCTACGGGTCGGTGTTCCCCGACACGGACCTGCATGTGATCGCCACCCCGACCGGCTACCGGCATGTGTTGGAAGTCAAGACCGCTCAGGCTGCGGCTCATCCGGACCTTGGGCGGATCCGGTACGTGCTCGGTGGGGACATCACCCCGCAGCCACTGGCCGAGGGCGGACTGCGGCTGGTAGACCCGGACGGGCGAACCGTCGGTGTCACACCGACGGCGTCGATGTGGGATTCGTCGGTCGATCCATCCGTAGGCGGTGAGGTGACGGCCGGCCGCGACGCGGCCGGATCGGCGGTGACACCGGATCCGTCGACCGCCGCCGGGCCGGGACCGGCGGCGCCGATGGTGCCGATCGAGGTGGATGTGGCCATCGGGGATCTGGAGGTCGTACCGGACCCGGCGGTGTTGGCCGGCACGGAGACTGTCTACCCGGTGTTCATCGATCCGGCCTTCGACAACAAGAGCACCCGGTGGGCGTACGCGAACAGCATCAACACGAACTGGGACGTGGGCAACCGGGCATGGGTTGGGCGTAACTCCTACGACGGGGCGCTGTACCGGTCGTTCTTCGACTTCAACGTCTGGCAGATCCGCGGCAAGCGGATCCTCTCCGCGCAGGTCCGCGCCAAGCTCGACCACTCCTGGTCGTGTTCGGCGACATGGGTGCACCTGTACCGGACGGCGGGTGTGTCGGCGACGCCCCGGATGTCGTGGGGCACTCGTCCGCTGCCGTCGTCGAAGTGGCTGGCGGCGCAGGACGCCAACGCCAACGAGGCGGGTGGGTGCGGCGTCATCCAACCGGATGTCAACGTCGAGTTCGGCGGCTCCACCCTGACCAGCGACGTGCAGTACGCGGTGAACCGACAGTGGACCGGCTATACGGTTGGGTTGTGCGCGTGCAACAGCTCGGGGCAGTACGAGTCCACGCAGGACCGCTGGAAGAAGTTCTACGTCGATCAGACCTGGCTGATCGTCAGCTACAACTCGCGGCCAGGGATTCCGACGGAGCTGACCACCTCGTCGGTGGCGTGTGGTGGTGTCGTCGGTACCACGTCCCCGACCTTGCGGGCCCGGTATGTCGACCCGGACGGTTCCGACACCCTGACCGGGCGGTTCGAGTGGAAGGACGTGACCAGCCCGACCGCGACCCTGACTACCGGGCCGTCCCGGCCGGCCAACAACTTCGGTGAGATCACGCTGAACCTCGGGGCGGGGGCCGAGGGTAAGACCTTCGTCTGGCGGGTCTACACCACCGACGCCCATGACGGGTCGGACTGGTCCGGCGCGTGCCACTTCACCGTCAACGCCAGCGCGCCGCCGGCACCAGGCATCACATCGTCGGACTACCCGTCCGGGCCTACCGCGCACGGCGGTCCGGGTCAGTCCGGCTCCTTCACCTTCACCGCCGGTGGTGCACCGGACGTGACGACCTACGTCTACGGCTGGAGCAACCCACCCGGTAACCAGGTGACGGTGGCACCTGGGGCCTCACGGACGGTCACGCTCACCCCGCCCCGGCACGGGTACAACGTGCTGCATGTCTTCAGCCGTGACACCGCAGGCACGCCCAGCCCGACATCCCGTTATCAGTTCCTCGTCGGTTCGCCGTCGTCGCCGATCGGTCACTGGCCGATGGACACCATCGACAACAGGGGCTTGCAGAATATCGACGGCACCGCCGGTGACCTAACGGCTGCCGGCGATGTCACCTGGCCTGCCGATACCAGGCTGATTGGCGAGAGCGTCCCGTACTTTGACAGCGTTTCCGAGTCGCCCACCAACATCTATGGCAGCGCGACCGCGACGGTACCCGACCTGGACACTGCGGAGTCGTTCAGCGTCGCGGCGTGGGTGCGAGCCTCGGCCCTCACGGGTGGAAACCGTACGGCGATCAGCCAGGATGATACCGACTTCAGCGGCTTCTATCTCGGAATCCGGTATCTGGGCAGCCCGCCTGCGCCGTACTGGTCGTTCATGATGGGAAATTCACCGACGGTCGGCGCGAACAACCGAGCTGATTCGCCATCACCATTAACCGCTGCCGACGTCGGAAAATGGACACACCTGGTTGCGGTTCACGACGCTGACCTCGGAATCATGCGCCTCTACGTCAATGGTGAACTCGTAGCGGAGACAACGCGGACTGCCACATCGTGGACGGCCGGCGGTCCGGTCGTCGTCGGTAGGGCATTGTGGTATGGGGCGCAGACCGACACGTGGCGTGGCGAGGTCACCGATCTACGGATCTGGGACCGGGTCGTCGTCGACGACGATCTTCACGGCACGAACGGCGATCCACTCGCGGGAACGTCCTTTAGCCACGGGATCCTCGCCCCGCGTAGCGTTGGCTTCTGGGACTTTGCCGGTACTGCGGACTGCTGGTGCGACCAGGCGTTCGACACGGAGGGCTGGGAGCGTCACCTCTACCTGTCGGGTTGGGACTCGGTCCCGCAGGCTGCGACGTTCATTGCCGACGGTCAGGACGAGAACGACGCTGCCTGGTTCGACGGCGTCTCCGGCTACGCCTCGACGACTGACCCCTACGCCCTGGTACAGCATCCTGTCGTCCGCACCGACCAGTCGTTCACCATCTCGGCGTGGGCGCAACTCGACGGCGACCCGGCCGACCCACTGCCGACCGGAAACATCTCCGTCGTCACCCAAGGGGGGAGCCAGGCCGACGCCTTTGTGCTCGGCTACCAGGCCGCCACGCAACGGTGGGCGTTCTGGATGCATGGCGCAGACGTCAGCAACAGCCCCACCCTGGCAGTAGTGACCTCATCGGTTGTCCCGGTCCCCGGCGAATGGTTCCACCTTGTCGGTGTCTACGACGCCGGCACAGAGTCAGTCACTTTGTATGTGAATGGTCAGACGGCGGGTCCGGTTGCCCTCAGCGCACCGATGACGTGGGCCGCGACCGGCTCCCTCGCTCTCGCCCGCGAGCGGTGGAACGGCAACCTGGGCGGATTCTTCCCCGGCAGCATCGACCGGGTTGCGGCCTACTCCGGTGTTATGGATGCCCGCAGGGTCGCGAACCTCTGGATCGGCCAGCAATGACCAAGCATTCCTTCGTCCGTGGCAGCTCTGCATCGGAGGCCGCAGTGTCGATCAACGCCCGTCCGTCGATGACGAATCGATCCCGGATGCCTCGGTGGCGCCGCACTGGACGACGTGCCCTTCCAGGTTGGCGTCGGGTTCGCACCGCGGTCGGGGTCGCTGTGGCTGTGGTGATGGCTGTGTCTGTCGCGGCGGTGGCGCCGCCAGCGACGCCAGTCGTCGCCGCGCCGGCTGGCCTGCAACCAAGGGACCTGCCGACCGTCGAGACGATCGAGGTGCCGCCTCGGGCAGACGGGCCCGACGATCAGCCGGCACGATCTGAAGATGTGCCGGCGCCAGTGACGTGGCCACAGCCGGGCGCGTACGAGGTCGACCTGACTGGCAGCACGATGACCCGGGAGCAGGCCCGCCAATTGGGTGAGCCGGTGTCGTCAGGGCAGGTGCGGGTGCCCGGTACGCCGATCTGGCTGGCCCCCGCATCGACCACCGCCAACCGCTCGGCGGCGGGAGCCGGCCGAGTCCGGGTTGAGGTGCTCGACCGGGACGGCGCGGCGAGCGACTGGGACAGCGGGGTGGTGATGCGGCTGACCAGCGCCGATGAGATGGCCGACGTCGGCCGGCTGGCGGTGTCCGTCGACTACTCCGGATTCGCCGCAGCGTACGGCGCGGACTGGGCTCTGCGGCTACGGCTGGTGGAGCTGCCGGACTGTGCACTGGCCGACCGGCCCGTCGACGGCTGCGTACTGGTGCCGTTGCCCTCGCGTAACCATGCGGGCGACCAGCGCGTCACGGCGGAGGTGGAGCTGACGTCGGGCACCGAGAGCGCCCGGGCGGGCTCGGCCGGCACCCTGGTCGCGTTGATGGCGGATGCCGCGTCGACCGCCGGCGACTACGGCGCGACCCAGCTGCAGCCGTCGTCGACCTGGTCGGCCGGCGGGGGAGCAGGTAATTTCGCCTGGTCCTACCCGATGCGGGTGCCACCGTCGCTCGGCGGCCCGCAACCCAGTGTCGCGCTGTCGTACTCGTCATCGAACGTGGACGGGCGGAGCGAAGCCACCAACAACCAGCCGTCGTGGATCGGCGAGGGCTTCGAGTACGCGCCAGGGTTCATCGAGCGGCGGTACCGTCCGTGCCGGGAAGACATGAGCGGCGGGGCGAACAACACCGTCGAGACCGGGGACCTCTGCTGGGCGCGCGACAACGCGGTGCTCTCGTTGAGCGGCAGCTCGGTCGAGTTGATCAGGGACGGCGGCAGCGGGGCCTGGAAGCCGAAACATGACGACGGCTCCCGGGTGCAGCGGCTCACCAACACGACGAACGCGGACAACGACAACGAGTACTGGAAGGTCACCACCGCTGACGGGACCCAGTACTTCTTCGGCCTGGACCGATTGACCGGTTGGACCTCCGGCAAGCCGACCACCCAGTCGGTCTGGACCGTGCCGGTCGCCGGGAACCACTCCGGGGAGCCGTGCCATGGGGGATCGTTCAGCACCTCGTTCTGCAACCAGGCCTGGCGGTGGAACCTTGACTACGTGGTCGACCCGCACGGCAACACGATGTCGCTGTGGTACAGCCCGCAGACCAACAAGTACGGGCGGAACCTCACCGCCGCCAGCACGGCCACCTACACCCGTGGCGGGGTGCTGCAGCGGATCGACTACGGCACCGACAATCGGGGCGGCACCGACACCGTCTACACGACGACGGCAGCACCGGCGCAGGTGGCGTTCCAGAGCAGCAACAGGTGTCTGACCACCTCCTGCTCGACGCACAACGAGCCGAACTGGCCGGACACCCCGTGGGACCAGTCCTGTACCGGCTCGACATGTTCCGGGCAGCACACCCCGACGTTCTGGTCGACGAGCCGACTCGCCAGCGTCACCACGAAGGTATGGAACGCGGCGACCAGCAGCTACCGCAACGTCGACTCCTGGGCTCTGACGCATGACTTCCCATCGACCGAGGACGGCACCCGCCGTGGCCTGTGGCTCGACTCGATCGCCCACACCGGGCACGCGGGATCGACACCCGTCACCCTGCCGCAGGTCAGCTTCGACCCGGTGAAGATGGCCAACCGGGTGGACACCATCGGGGACTCGAAGCCGACGATGAACTGGTCCCGGATCGACACCATCTGGACCGAGACGGGCGCAAAGATCTCGGTCAGGTACACGGCGCCCCAGTGTCAGCCGGGGGTGCTGATGCCATCGGCCGCGCACACCAACACACTGCGGTGCTACCCGGTGATCACTGAGGCGTTCGGCGGCGGCACCGAGACCGACTACTTCCACAAGTACCTGGTCACCACCGTGTACGAGGCCGACTTGACCGGCGGCGGGGTGGACGTCGTCACCGCCTACGAGTACGTGGGAAACCCGGCCTGGCGGTACACCAAGGATGACGGGCTCACCAAGGACGCGTACCGCACCTGGTCGGACTACCGCGGCTACGCCACCGTACGGTCGCGGGTCGGCGCGCCGGGGCAGGAGACCCTGACCGAGACCAAATACCTGCGCGGACTGCACGGTGACCGGTCGTCGCCGTCGGGCGGGACACGCAGCGTTCAGGTGAGCGCCTCGATCGGGGACCCGGTCAACGACGAGGACGCCTGGTCGGGCATGGTCCGCGAACAGGTCGTGTACAACGGGGTGACCAGCGCACCGGTGTCGAAGACGGTGAACCGGCCGTGGCAGTCCGCACCGACCGCGACCCGCACGATCGGCGGGTTCACCAGCTACGCGCGGTACACCGGAGTCGACACCGCCTACGCCGCGACGATGCTCGACGGCGGCCGGGGCTGGCGGACCACCAAGGTGGTCAACACGTACGACAGCTACGGGATGATCACCGAAGTCAACGACCTGGGCCACGTGACCGCGAACGGGGTGACCAACGTGCCCGGCGACGACCGCTGCCAGAAGACCACCTATGTTCGGAACACCAGCGTCAACATTCTCGACCTGGCTGCCCGGAGCCAAACCTTCGCGTTGCCGTGTGGGCAGCCGGCCACCAACGCGTCCCACATCATCGGGGACACCCGCACCAGCTACGACGGCCAGGCGTACGGCACCGCGCCGACGAAGGGCGACGTCACCCGGGTCGAGGTGTTGAAGGACTGGGCACCAACCGGCGGTGGCACCACTACCTGGCAGACCGCGGGGCGGGCCAGCTACGACCCGTACGGCCGGGCTGTCGAGAGCTGGGACGTGCGGGACAACAAGACGTCAACGGCGTACACGCCGTCGACCGGCGGCCCGCTGACCAAGGTCACCACGACGAATCCGCTCGGTTGGGAGTCGTCGCAGGATCTCGACCCGGCCTGGGGCGTCGCCCTGACGAAGGTCGACGTCAACAACCGACGCACCGATCTGGACTACGACGCGTTGGGCAGGTTGGTGAAGGTCTGGCTGCCGAACCGGAACAAGAGCACTGGTGAGGACCCGAACACCGAGTACGCCTATCTGCTGCGCCGTACCGGTGGGGTCAACGCCGTCACCACCCGCACGTTGAACGCTGAAGACAACTACATCACCAGCTACCAACTCCTGGACGGGCTGCTGCGCCCCCGGCAGACGCAGGTGCCGGCGAAGTCCGGCGGCGGCACGGTGTTCACCGAGACTGTCTACGACGAAGCCGGCCGGGTCCGCCTGCACAATGATGCGGTCTACGACAACACGGTCAGCCCTGGGACCAGTCTGCGTACCGTGCCGGACTGGGAGGTCCACCGCCAGACCGTCACAGAGTACGACCGAGCCGGACGGGTGACCGAGGAAATTCTCCGGTCATCGGGTGCGGAGAAGTGGCGCACCTCGACCAGGTACGGCGGTGACTGGGTCTCCATGACCCCACCTGCGGGAGGCACGCCGGTCACGGTGATCTCGGATGCGCGGGGCAACGTCGTCGAGCAGCGGCAGCACAAGGGCGCAACGACAGCCGCCGCCTTCGTGGCGACCACCTACCAGGTTGACGGCAAGGGCCAGCTGGCGCAGGTCAGTGACCCGGTGGGCAACACGTGGACGTACGGCTACGACATCCGGGGCCGGCAGGTCTCGGCGGTCGATCCGGACGCCGGCAACACGTCGATCGACTACAACGACTACGGCGACGTGACGCAGACGACGAACGGTAACGGCCAGGTCCTGGCGTACGAATACGATGTGCTCGGGCGCAGGACCGGGGTGTACGACGGTGTCGTGTCGACCGCGACCCGGCGGGCGACGTGGACGTACGACACCGTCGGCGGTGGTAAGGGGCAGTTGCACACCGCGAACCGGTGGATCGACGGGTCGGCCTACACCACCCGGATCCGTAGCTACAACGAGATGTACCGGCCCAACGGCGTGGACTACATCATCCCGGCTGCGGAGACCGGCCTCGCCGGCCTCTACACCTTCCTGCATACCTACCGGGTCGACGGTAGTAAGAACTCGGACTACTACCCCGGTGGCGGCACCGACCTGAGCAGCGAACGGCTCGACTACGTGTACGACCCGACCACCGGCCTGGTTGAGCGGATCGAGACCAGCGGCAATGAGATGTATGTGCAGGACACCACGTACACCGCGCTCGGTGAGCCGGCCCTGATCAGATACAAGCAGGAAAACAGCGGGTGGGTCGACCGCGAGTATCACTACGATGAAGCCACACGCCGGCTGACCCAGTCGGTAACGATCCGCGAGACCGCACCGCAGTACGTGTCCGACCTGCGGTACAGCTACGACCCGGCAGGAAACGTCACCAAGATCGCCGACGTACCGACCGGCGGGACCACCGACATCCAGTGTTTCGGTTACGACCACCTGCGCCGCCTCACCGAGGCCTGGACCCCCGCCGTCGACGACTGCGAGCCCGCGCCGACTTCGGCAACACTCGGCGGACCGGCACCCTACTGGCAGTCCTGGACGTTCAACGACATCGGCAACCGGCTGACCGAGGTGTCACACACCAGCGCCGGTGACACCACCAAAACCTATGCCTACCCGGCGGCCGGCGCGGCCCGCCCACACGCTCTGACCTCCGTCACAACATCCGGGCCGACCGGCAGCAGCATCACCAACTACAGCTACGACGACGCCGGCAACACCATCACCCGACCCGGCACCACCGCAACAACGCAGACCCTGGACTGGGACACTCAAGGACGGCTGGCCCAACTCACCGACGGCAGCCAGCAGCACGAGAACGTCTACACCGCCGACGGTGACCGGCTCATCCGCCGCGACGCCACCGGCAAGACCCTATACCTACCGGGCATGGAAATCCGTTACACCACCTCCACCGGGACAAAGGCCGCTACCCGCTACTACAGTTACGTCGACGGCGTGTTCGCAATGCGCGACGCCTTCGGCCTCAAGTGGCTCATTACTGACCACCAATCTACCCAGACCATCGCCATCTCACGCACCGGCGGACAGGCCGTGACGCAGCGCCGCCAAACCCCCTACGGCGAACCGCGCGGCACCAGCAGCACACCGATCTGGCCGAACCTGAAGGGCTTCGTCGGCGGCGACATCGACCCCACCGGACTCACCCACATCGGTGCCCGCGAGTACGAAGCTGAACACGGCCGGTTCATCAGCGTCGACCCCATCCAGAACCTGGGCGCCCCCCAACATTGGAACGGCTACTCCTACGCCAACAACAACCCCATCACCATGAGCGACCCCGACGGCCTCAAACCCCTCATCACCAATACCACCCAGGGGGACGAGAAACACTTCGCCAGTACAGGCGAAAAGGTCACCCAAGTCGGCGGAAAATGGACGACGAAAAGCCAGGACCGTGGATGCGTCGGCACGGCTTGCCCCAAAAACACCACCCTCTCCTGCCAGAGTGGAGGTGCGGCTATCCGCGGGTCAATCAACGGCTCCTACCCGTGCCCGGTCGACGACACCAACGTTCCCTTCATGTCCCTCGGTGACCCGCCAAAGTACTGTGACTTCTGGTACAGTGCTCGCTGCAACCAACTTACGAACGCGGAAGTCGGACTCGAAGGCTGGTGGATTCTGTCCTGCATGTCAGGGTTGGCTGGAATGGACAACGGTCTCGCCTGCGATCTCATGGAACACTACATGGGTGCGACCGGAGGCGATTATCTGGTCGATGTCGATCGTTTGTTGGAGACACCAGAATTTGGTGAAGCGGTTGGATTTACCCTGGAGGAGATTAAAGCCCATGCTATCGAGATGTGTAATGGTCCGACCTGCACATATGCTTTCGATGGCGGATGGACTGCGATGAGTTTTGATCAGAATAAGAGTGAGTCGGAGTTTTTCGCCTACCGCGGGATGACGTATCAGGTGAGAGGTTCCGTCGTGGTTACCCGGGACGCCAATGGGAATGTCGGGACCTCTGGTGGCTATAGCGTGACGGCATATAAATCCTGGAACTTCGACAGAAGTGAAAAGTTGCAAGGGGTCCCTTTTAGTGGACCCGCCGACGCTGCCGGTTTTGGATTGGCCCGCGAGTTCGCGGTGGTCGGGACGAGCGGTTATCATTCCTGGTAGGGTCAGTTGCTCGATTCCAAGGAAGGCCAATTATGTCATGCGCGAAGGGGCGGATTTGAAGCGACTAGTCTTGACGGCGGTCTTAGTATTGCTCGGCGTGGTCGTTGGCGGTGGATGCGCCGACCAGGACCGGCCGCCGCCGGACCCGCGGGCATACGATGTTGACAGTGGAGATTTGTCGTTGTATGAGGGCCTGCGGCGAGCTGGACTCACGGTTCCGGAGTGCATGCAGGACGGCCTGAGGTACGCGTTGGTCGATAATGGGCTCGGCTACTACTACAAGATTTATCTGAAACTCGAGTCGCCGGTTAATTGCATGAACAACTTCCTCCAAGCGAACGAGATGCGGGATCTGTCTCAAGCGAGCTCATTCGGCGGAAAAGAAGCAGAGCAACCTCTCCTGTACCGGGAGCCTTGGATGGATGAAGAAATCATTCACCGCTTAGAATGGGGTATCGGATCGGAGGAGATTTTTCAGAAGTTCGGCATGGGTAATGCAAATCTTTATAGTGTAGATGCGCTTGTTCAGCAAGTGCCGAACTCTGCGGACGTACGTGCATATGTGTACGCCTCCCGTGGTGGGTGATCCATCCAGTGAGGTGATCTCACCGACTTTCGGGTAGGTATTTGTATTCGAAGTGAGTCAGATGCAGGGCGGCGGCGACGATGTCGCCGATCCTGCGCGGGCTGGCGATGATGTGGCGTAGCGCCTTCCACCGTCCGGTCAGGATGGCGAAGCCGCGTTCGCCGTGACCCCGCAGGCCGCGTAGCAGTCGGTTGTAGGCGCGGTTGTCGGGCGCGAGCCGGTTGCCGTATCCTGGCATTCGGTTCGGACCAGCACGCAGAGGTCGCGGATCTGCTCCGTGGTGAAGCCAGTGGCATGATACATGTTCGGCGGTCCGCTTTTCTTTGAGATGTGGTGTGGTAACTCCATCCTACGGAAGGGCGGATCGTCCTTTTATTTGGGGTCTACTGTAGCGGGTCGGAGGTCCGCTGAATAGGCCTCTTGGAAGGTGCTCAACCCTTCGTGTCGGGAACGGTTGGAGAAGGTCCGATTCTCGGGGCAGAGGTTGCCTTCGGCGATCCGTACACTGTGCAATGCAATACACTGCGGGTTTTGGTGGATGAAACGTAGGCGCTCCTATTATTTCGGTCTCATATAGTGGCGGGGTTGTCAACACTCGAGTTGGGAGGTGGTTTGAATGGTAGAGTCATCTGACGATCTCGTTTGTCGTGTCCGTGAAGCTTCTGCATATTGGCGAGTCCTGATCGGGCGTCGCGTTATTATACTTCCAGCCTTGACCTTCTTGGTTTTGGTTCTGGCGGTGGTGCTCGGTGGTCCCGTTGGGATACTGGTGCCGATATTGCTGGTGGTGTTTGTGACATTTGCAATAGGAGTCTTTGTTGTGCAAATGCTGATAATTGTCATGAATCGTAGCGTCAAAGAATTAACGAACTTTTCGGGTGTGAACGTATTTTAACGTGGGCCAAAACTGTTCGGCATGGTCGCGGTTGACCTTTTTGCCCTGAAGAGGTGGCGGCCCGGGCCCTGAGCTGTCGGGCTTGACCGCAGTGGGCTGCGGTCTGTCGCCGGGGCGTGCGGATCGCAATCGAGTGCCGAGGCTGCTCGTCGGGAGGTGTTGACCCCCGGGGCGCAGCTTCCCGCATCTCCCGTCCAGTGTGCCCGGGCAGGGGTTGCCGGACCCCTGGGTCCGGAGGTGCGGGCGTGTCCTTTGGTGAGGGTGGTGTGGCTAAACCTGGATTATCAAGCGCTGGAAATTGTGGTGACAATTCGATGTCAGATTTCCATGGTAACGAATATCGTAGCGCAACTATGTATAGGATGATGATTTGGGGGATCAGGGGCTTTTTGATGTGCTTTCTGGTTGGTCTATTCCTGATTGCAATATTGGAGCTTGTAGTCGCGTCTGGGGTCATTGGTATCATGGTGGCGGGTTGTGTCTTCGGGGGTGTAATTTCGATCGCAACGGCGTTTATCCCGCTGACAAGATTCTCTGCATTGATACGGGAAAATGGTGGAATGCAGATCGATGGGCAGCTGCCATTTTTGCGCCATCTGATATCCGACCTGTGGCGGATGGGGTGGCGCCGCTGAAGCATCGTGGGAAAGGTGGTCAGGTTGGTGACCGATCTGGCGCAGGTGTTGGCCGACTCCCGTGGGGAGCAGCCACCCGACTTGGCTCAGACCTGCACTCCGTACCCGTATCGGGAGGTGTCGTGACCCGCCGCCGTGACTACTACCGCGACCCGGCCGCGCCGAGGGCGAACAGGATCGTCCCAGGCGGTTCGGCGATCGTCACCGACGATCGCGGTCGGGTGCTGATGCACCGACGAGCAGACTCCGGCAACTGGCCGCTGCCCGGCGGCACGATGGAGGTCGGCGAGACACTGCAACAGGTGCGCCAGGAGTTCATCGTCACCTACCTCGGTCGAATCGTTGGTGGGACGATTCTGGTCAGCGACGAGTCCACCGAGGTGCGGTTTGGACCCCGCCGGCGTGCTGGCGGTGTGCGGTCAGGCGGTGAGGGTGCCGGTCTTGATGGCGGCGACAAAGGCCGACCAGTTGGCGGGGGAGACGGTCAGGACCGGGCCGGTGGGGTCCTTGGAGTCGCGTACGCCGATCACGCCGGCCAGCCCGTCGGCGACCTCGACACAGTCGCCCTGGCTGTTCGATCGGCTGCTTTTGCGCCAGGTGGCGCCGGTCAGGTCGGCCATGACTCGTACTCCTTCGCCGTGTCCAGCAACAGCGCCCGCGACTCGGCCTCGCTCAGCGCGGCCGACCGGATGTCGTCGTAGACCCAAGCGTACCGGTCGCACTCGGCCTGCTTGTCGAGGAAGAGCGCGCCGGTGATCGACTCCTGGTAGACGGTGGTGGGTTCGTACTGCTCGGGAAAGTCCAGGATGGTGAACAGGCTGCCGGTCAGCACCCCGGCGTGCAGGTCGGACGAGAACGGCAGGACCCGGATCGATACGTTCGGCAGCCGGCCGGCGTCGGCGAGCCGGCGCACCTGTGCCGCCATGATCTGGCGCGACCCGACCACGCGGCGCAGCACCGCCTCGTCGACGACGATGTCGAACTCCGGCGCCTGCGGCTCCAGCCGGGTCAGCAGCCGGGCCCGGCCCAGCCGTACCGCGACCCGGTCGGCGATCTGGTGACGGGGCACGCCGTCGACATCCTTGGTGAAGACTGCGGTGGCGTACTCCCGGGTCTGCAGCACGCCTGGGATGAGCTGGCTCTGATAGACGCGGATCCGGCTGGCGGCCTCCTCCAGGCCCACGTACAGCTCGAACCAGGACGGCAGGCTGGCGTAGTCGTGCCACCAGCCCTTCTCCCGGGTCTTGGTCGCCAACGCGGCAAGGATCTCGGTGGTCTCCTCTTCGACGCCGTACAACTCGCAGAGCAGCACGACGTCGCCGGAGCGGACCGGGACCTCGCCGCGCTCCATCCGCCACAGCTTCGTCGCCGACCACTCCAGCTCGCTGGCGACCACTCCAGCTCGCTGGCGACCGACGTCTGCGGCAGCTGGGTCAGCCGCTCGCGCAGCTGACGCAGCTCCCGGCCCAGTCGTCGGCGCGGTACGGACGAGTTCAACACGGACGGGGACATGGCTACCACCTCCTGGGATGCTCGACCTGACCCATCTTGCCGTCACTAGTGGACTTGAGAACTCCGTCGATCGGTGGACGAGTGGCTCGGCTCAACGTCGACGGGTTTTCGTCAGAGTTGTACGCCTGGCCGGTCGTACCCGACTGATAACCCTGTGTTGCTCGATGTCCGGTGAGGGAGGTTTGTGGTAGCGGATTGTGATGCCCCCTTTACAGATACGGCCATGGATCTCTACGGTCGGACGTACATGACGCATAGCCACGGGGGTCCCTAGTGGATGCTGCCCAGACGCCGCCGATCCGTTCGAGCCGCCCACGACATCACTGGCCACAGATCCTGGCCGCCATCGCCACAGCCGCCGCACTGACGCTGAGCACAACCGGGCCGGCGGCCGCTGATCCACCCGGAGACCCGGTGCCGGCGCCGACCGTGACCTCGGTCGACTACCCCGACGACGGCGTGTCACACGGTGGTCGGGACGTCGCGGGTGAGTTCACCTTCAGTACGTCGTCGCCCGACGTCGTCGCCTACGTGTACGGCTGGAGCAACCCGGCAGGCACCACGGTGACCGTTGCCCCTGGGGCGAGCGTGACGTTGACCCTCACCCCACCGGGCGAGGGATCCAACGCCCTGCACGTCTACGCGCGCAACGAGTACGGCCGGCCCAGCCCGACGACGACGTACCAGTTCCTGGTCACCTCGCGATCGTCGCCGATCGGCCACTGGCCGCTGATCGACACCAACAACGAGCGTTTCCGTGCCCGCTCAGGCGGCCCCGACCTGGTCCCGAGCGGCGACGTCACCTGGGCACCGGACACCTACCTGATCGAGGCGAGCACGCCGGCTTTCGACGCAGTCGCCGAAGACCCGGTCGACGTCCCAGGTGCGGCCACCGCAGCCGTGTCCGCGCTCGACACCTCGGGCTCGTTCAGCGCCGCCGCCTGGGTCCGGCCAGCTGACCTGTCTGGCGATCGCACCGCCGTCGGTGCCGACGGGACCGGTGCCGGTGGCTTCCAGCTGGGCATCCGCCAACTCGGCGACCCGCCGGCTCCGCACTGGGCATTCACCGTGCCGACGGGTACGGCAGCGTCGAGTCCGCTGATCTCCGCGTACCGTCCCGCGCCGATCGCCGCTTCCGACGTCGACCACTGGACCCACCTGACCGGCGTGTTCGACGCCGACGAGGAACTGCTTCGGTTGTACGTCAACGGAGCCTTGGCCGCTGAGGCCGCGTTCGCGGCTACCCCGTGGCAGGCGGCTGGGCCGTTCACGGTGGGCCGAGGCTTCAGCGCCGGCGCGCCGGCGCAGTGGTGGTCCGGCGGCGTGACGGACGTCCTGCTGTGGAGCCGGGTGGCGGACCTGGAGGACCTGCATGGTCGCTTCTCCGATCCCGGTGACACGCTTCCTGAGCTGTTCGGGGTGCTGACGCCGAGACAAGTTGGGCTGTGGGGGTTCGACTACTCGGCTGACTGCTGGTGCGGTGACGAGTTCGACCTCGGCTCCTGGGGCCGCAACCTGTACCTCGCCGGCTGGGACACCGTGCCGGAGACCTCGGGGTTCGTCCACGACTCCGGTGCCCCGACCGGCCACGCGGCCTGGTTCGACGGGACGAGCGGGTACGCCTCGACCACCAGCCCGTACGATCCGGTCCCGCGCCCGGTGCTGCGTACCGATCGTTCCTTCGGGGTGTTGCTCTGGGCCCGTCTCGACGGTGACCCGGCAGATCCACTGCCCGACAGTGACACGGTGGTGCTCGCCCAGGGTGGCGACGAGACGGACGCGTTCCAGCTTGGATACCGAGCCAGCGACGGGCGGTGGGTGTTCCGGCTGCGTGGGGCGGACGACGCCGGCCTGCCCGACCTGGCCGTCGCGGCGAGTCCGGCCGAGGCGGTACCCGGCCAGTGGACGCATCTCGCCGGGGTGTACGACGCGGGCTCGGCGACACTCACCCTCTACATCGACGGCGTGGCCGGTGACCCGGTGGCGGTGCCTGCGCCACCAAGCTGGACCGCGCCCGGGTCGCTGACCGTCGGGGCCGGGGCAGGACCTGCGGGGCTGACCGGCTTCTTCCCTGGCCGGGTGAGCCGCATCGAGGCACACTCCGGCCCGGTCCCGGCCTGGCTGATCACCGACCGCTACACCCGTCCATAACTGATCACACACGCCAGCCGACCACTCCATGTCGGTGATGGTGAGTCCACCGCGTTGCTGGCAGTCTGGATCCGGATGTCGTAGGAGTGCAGCAAATCGCATTCGCGGAACTCACCGGCATCGCGGACTTCAATCGCTGCGGCGATGGCCAATGGCAAGGATGCCTACTCTTCGCCGCGATGTTTATCCCTGGTGGGCCAGTCGCAAAATACTCTGCTAAAGCGTTCTGGTTTCTCCGCGTCGCCTGGCTCAGGAAACTCGGCAAGGCGTGCAGCTTCAGTGGCGACACCGAAGTCCTGATGGCCGACGGCAGCACCCAGCCGATCGAGGACATCGAAGTCGGCGACAAGGTGATGGCCACCGACCCCGAAACCGGCGAGGAAGGCCCCCGCAGAGTAACCCACCTCTGGGTCCACGACGACCAACTTGTCAACCTCGCGGTAGCCAGCGGAGATGTTACGACCACGGAAGATCACCCCTTCTGGAACGACACTGACCAACAATGGCAGCGCGCCGACGCCCTCGACCCAGGCGACCACCTCCTCACGGCGTCAGGAGAAAGACTCTCTGTCATCGGTATCGACTGGCTGACCGCTCGACGTGGCGTGGCGTACAATCTCACTGTCGCCGACATTCACACGTACTATGTGATGGCCGGAAATCAATCGGCGCTGGTGCACAACTCAAACGGGCTGTGCGGAACGAAAGCTCTCGCTGATGGGGATTGGCAACACATTGTCGATAGGCATCGTCCAGGTGGTGATTTAGTAACGAGTGACGCGGGAATCTTCACTGGGAAGAATAAGCTTGTTCAGCAGCGGATCGCCGCAACTATCGACCGAGGAACGCCGCGGCCGAATACGCCTGATCCCGTCACGGGTGCGCCGCGGCCCGGCCAGGTGTATGAGTGGGACTTCGGCGTGCCCGTTGGGCGAGCTGGGCCTGACAATGGCGGCGGAGAGTTGAAGCGCATCCGAGTTATTGTTGACGACGGTAAGGTTGTGACGGCCTTCCCGTTCTAGGTCAACGGGTGTAAGTGAGGAAACATGATTTCTCTGTCGATATTCCTTCCTGATCCAGGGTCGCCTTGGTTTAGGACCTGGGATGATGCTAGAGCTGGAGACCCAGCCGTCCTTAGTGAGACGGATCTCAGATATAAGTACTTCGGAGTTGGCTTTCGGCTGGCGGTAGGAGGCGTTGAGATCGTCCCTAAGGGCCGGATGGTTACGCTCATCGACTTGATGTTCTCTCTCTCGTTTGCGGTGGAGCGCATTTCTTCGGGGCGAGATGGCGCCTTCGGTTTCACCGAGAACAATGACGTTGTCCGCTTGCGGCAAGAGGGTGATTTAGTGGTATTTAGTTCGTCTAAGGACTTCGCGGAAGGCTCGGTAAATCGCGAGGAATTTCTAGGGGAAGCTGTTCGATTCCTGGATGAGTGTTACGTGCGGCTGGTGGCGGAAGTTCCTGAGCTGTCTATAAATCCGACCATCAAACAGTTGCGCTTGAAATAGGAGGCGCCGATCGGATGCGCAGTCAGCCGTCAGGTGGCCGTCAGGTCCATCCGATGGTCGGTTGCCGCTCACCGTTGGGATGCATGTAGGGATCATGTCGGTCCCTTTGTTGTCCTTGGAGTCCGCCACCAACGGCAACGGCAGGCGACCGAGCCGCCCACGGTGTACGTCGACGGCTTCACAGGGGCACTCTTCCTAGACAAGTCGCACGAGATAGGCCGGTATGAGGGAGCCTTCAGCAACATCTGGGACGCATCGCTGGTTGAGCAGGGGTCGAGGCAGGTAATCGGGAACCCGGTGATAGGAGATGGACATAATGGACGCCTGCGAGATCCCCGCCGCTCGGTAGTTCAACTCGAGCCGGAGCAACGGGCAGAACAATGTGTGGAGGCCGCGTTCCTGCCGGACCACAGCGTGGCGCTACGCGACGGCAAGGACATGTCCGGACCGGTGCTGCGGGGTGGACCCGGGTACCTGGTCGACCTTCGTCAAAGGTGTGAAGAAAGGCGGGCTCACTCACGCATGATCCGCTGGACCGCCGGCGAACGAACCCGGGTCCCGGGTCCTCGTTACGTTCGCGCTCTTGAGAAGCGTCGCGGTGGAACGCATGCGGGTGTCGCTGTCGATCCGCAGGACAGTAAGACCGTTCGATGATCGGCTACGGTTCGATAGACAGATTGCAGCATGTGACAGTTGTGGCGAGCCACTCTCGTGTCAATACCGGCATTTGGGTGGTCAACGGCTGGTTCAAGACCCTGGATAATTCGATTTCGAATGAGGAGCTTGCTGGGGCGGTCCTTGAGGCGTTTGCCAAGACGCGAGATGGCGTAGGCCAAGAATTCGTCGAGGGTGTCAAGGGTCGAATGCGGCAAATCTTCAATTCGGTTGAAGTAGATTCGTACGCGGCTTACCTGGAAGGCCTCGTTTCGGTGAATGCAAGGCGGGAATTCCCGGCCAGTTCCGTAGAATTGACCCCGATGCAGAACTTGGGGCCGCGGCGAGGGCTTAGATTTGATCTTGACCAGATGGTTGTTGTGTCTCCGGATGCGGGGCTCAACGATCTTGGAGCCTCAATTCGGGTGGCGCTTGACAGGGCGTCATGAGCACGTCAATAAGTTTGGGGGTGCCAGACCTGGTCTGCCGTGGTTAGTGCTGAAGTTGCGCAGGCAAGTCGAGCCGTAGCCACGGGCGGAGTCGACGGGGCAAAGGCAGGCGGGCTCGCCGACGCGTGACCCTCGTAGCCCGCCGCCCAACGAACGCGGGTCCCGGGTCCTCAGCTACCCGGCGGTTACTCCTTGCATCATCAGGAGGATCCGGGGCCGGTCAGGGCCCGGCGGGCGGGTACGCAGAGTAGGGTCAGCCGCGTGAGCGCGAAGACGTGAACCGCGTACCGCCGGGCTCCCCCGACCTCGCCCGGCGGGCGCGTGCAGGCCGCGAACGAAAGGCACCCCTGTGACCAGCCCAGCCAAGACCCGCGTCGCCATCGTCTTCGGCGGCCGCAGCACCGAGCACGCGATCTCCTGCGTCAGCGCCGGCAGCATCCTGGCCGCCCTGGACACCGACGAGTACGAGATCGTCCCGGTCGGCATCACCCGCGCCGGGCGGTGGGTGCTCACCACCGGCGACGGCAGCCAGCTGGCCATCACCGATCGTCAACTGCCGGAGATCACCGACCGGTCCGGCTCGGCCGTGGTGCTGCCCGCCGACCCGACCGGCAACGGGATCATGGTGCTGGACCCGGCCGACGGTCCGGCCGCCGCCCTGGCCGGCGTCGACGTCGTCTTCCCGGCGCTGCACGGCGCGTACGGCGAGGACGGCACCATCCAAGGGCTGCTGGAGATGGCCGGCATCCCGTACGTCGGGGCCGGGGTGTTCGCCTCGGCCGCCGCGATGGACAAGGAGTTCACCAAGAAGCTGGCCACCGTCGAGGGCATCCCGACCGGCCCGTACGCGGTGCTGCGCCCCGGGGTGAGCCTCAGCGACGCCGACAAGGAGCGCCTCGGCCTGCCGGTGTTCGTCAAGCCGTCGCGCGCCGGTTCGTCGTACGGCATCACCAAGGTCTCCGACTGGGCCGACCTGGACGCCGCCGTCGCCACCGCCCGGGAGATCGACCCGAAGGTGCTGATCGAGGCGGCGATCGTCGGCCGTGAGGTCGAGTGCGGGGTGATCGAGGGCGAGGCCGGCGGCGGCCCCGAGGCGTCCCTGCTGGCCGAGGTACGGGTGGTCACCGACCACGAGTTCTACGACTTCGATGCCAAGTATCTCGACAACTCCTGCGAGTACGACATCCCGGCCTGGTTGTCGGAGCAGGTCACCCGGCAGGTGCAGGACTACGCCTGCCGCACGTTCACCGCGCTGGACTGCGCCGGGCTGGCCCGGGTCGACTTCTTCGTCACCGACGACGACCAGATCTACCTCAACGAGATCAACACCATGCCGGGGTTCACCCCGACGTCGATGTTCCCGCGGATGTGGGCGGCCGCCGGCCTGGAGTACCCGAAGCTGGTGGACCGGCTGATCCGTACCGCGCTGAGCCGGGGCACCGGGCTGCGCTGACCGACCGCCGGGACCCAGACCGGACCCGACCAGACCGGACCGGAGGACCGGATCCGGACCGGACCCAGAGTCAGGCGCGGCAGCCGCGCGGGGCGGCGCCCGCGTCGCTGGGCACCGTCTCGATCAGCGGGTCGGCGAACGCGGTCACCCACTGGCCCGGTTCGTCGTAGGAGTCGGGCACGCTCACCCGCACCGGGATCTCCCGGTCGACGGTGGTCCAGACGGTGGCGTCGGCCTGCTCGGCAGCGTGCCAGCAGACCCCGTCCAGCGCGTACACCAGGTCGGTCGGCGGGAACTCCGCCGCCGGCACCCCGCAGGCGACGGTGATCGGCGGTTCGCCGTACGCGGCGTTCTGCTCGGCGCCGGCGGTGACCCGCCGCTGCGGCAGGTCGCGCAGCGTACCCGGCAGTTGGGAGACCAGCGCCCGGCAGACGATCTCGGCGCGTTCGTCCAGCGTCGGGGCGGCGATCTGCACCGGCGTGGTCGGCACCGGCGCGACACCGGCGGACGCCGACGCCGACGGGTCCGCTGCGGCCCCGGGGTCGTCGTCGGACCCGGCCGGGGCGAGCCGGCTGAACGCGGCGAGCGCCACGATCACGGTCAACGGCAACGCCACCACGGTCGCCCAGATCGCCGCCTGCCGGGTCGTCCGGTCCGGCCCACCCGGAGCCGGGCTGTCCGGAGACCGTCCGTCCGGAGCCGGATCGCCGGCCGGCGACCCGGCGGCAGAGACGTCCACCTGCTCAGTCGTCACAGTCGTACCACCGAACACGTCAGGGTCCGGGTGATGCCCGGCACCATCTGGACCCGGCTGACTATCATCGTCCCGAGTTCGTCCACGGTGTGCGCCTCGGTGAGCACGACCACGTCGTACGGCCCGGTCACCGCGTCCACCCGGACCACGCCGGAGATGTCCGCGATCGCGTCGGCGACGTCGCGTGCCTTTCCGACTTCGGTCTGGATGAGGATGTATGCCTGGACCACGACCCGACTCCTATCCGCCGCCCGGGAGCGGCTCGAACGTGAAACTACCGTACGGAGCAGGCCGGATTCATGACGGTGCCCGAGTGGAGACGACAATGATCGAGGTGGACCGGTGAATGTGGCACAGGCCGGTGAATTCGGGCTCATCTCCCGGGTCACCGCGCGGCTGCACCCGGGGGCCGCCACCCTGCTCGGCCCCGGCGACGACGCGGCCGTGGTGGCCGCCTCGGACGGCCGGGTGGTCGCCTCCACCGACGTGCTCGTCGAGGGCCGGCACTTCCGGCGGGACTGGTCCAGCGCCGTCGACGTCGGCCACCGCGCGGCCGCCGCGAACCTCGCCGACATCGTGGCGATGGGGGCGGTGCCGACCGCGTTGCTGGTGGCGCTCTGTGCCCCGCCGGAGACCGACGCCGGCTGGGCCGAGGACCTGGCGGTCGGCCTGTCCGACGAGGCGGCCAAGGTAGGCGCGAGCGTGGTCGGCGGCGACATGTCGGCCAGCCCGACCCTGACCATCGCGGTGACCGCCCTCGGCGACCTGCACGGCGCCACCCCGGTGCTGCGCGGCGGCGCGCACGCCGGTGACGTGCTGGCCATCGCGGGCCGGCTCGGCTACGCCGCCGCCGGCTACACGGTGCTGTCCCGCGGCTTCCGGTCACCGAAGCTGCTCGTGGAGGCGTACCGACGCCCCGAGGTGCCGTACGCCGCCGGCCCGGCCGCCGCGAACGTCGGCGCCAGCGCCATGATCGACATCTCGGACGGGCTGATCGCCGACCTGGGCCACGTCGCCACCGCCAGCCGGGTCGGTATCGACCTGCGCCGGGCCGCCTTCGAGGTGCCGCCGCAGATGCGCGACACCGCCAACGCGCTCGGCGTCGACCCGTACCAGTGGATCTTCGGCGGTGGTGACGACCACGCCCTGGCCGCGACGTTCCCCGAGGATCTGCCGCTCCCGAAGGGCTGGCGGCGGGTCGGCCACGTGGTCAAGGGCGCCGGGGTCACCGTCGACGGTCAGCCCTACCAGGGCGTCGCCGGCTGGGAACACTTCCAGTGAGGCCGCGCCGGTCACCGCTGAGCCACCGCCGGTGACCGCACTACGCTTTACCGCGTGACTGATCTGCTTCAGGCCGGCGTCGAGATCCGCCGGGTCCGCTACACCGACGCGGTGGCGCAACGCCTGGTGGCCGCCGCCATGGCCGATCTGGGTGCCCGCTACGGCGGCACCGGCGACGACACCCCGGTCGACCCGGCCCACTTCGACCCGCCCGGCGGTGCCTTCCTGATCGCCCACCTGGACGGGGCGCCAGCCGGCTGCGCCGGCTGGCGCAGCCACGGCAGCTCCGGCGAGGACGCCGAGCTGAAGCGGATGTACGTTGCCGACGCCGCCCGCGGCCGCGGCGTGGCCCGCGCGCTGCTCGCCGCCGTCGAACGCTCCGCCGCCGGCCAGGGCCGCCGCCGGGTCATCCTGGAGTGCGGCGACAAGCAGCCCGAGGCGATCGCGCTCTACAGCAGCAGCGGGTACGCCCGGATCCCGAACTTCGGCTACTACCGGGACTCGCCGGGCTGCCTGTCCTTCGGCCGGGTGCTCAGCGCCGACTGGTGACGGGTGCTCACCGCCGACTGGTGACCGTACACAGTCAGCCGCCGGACCCGATCGGGTCCGGCGGCTGCTGAAACGTCGAGGTCGTGGGCGGCGCGGTCAGGCGCCCCGGACCACCTTGCCGGCCTTGAGGCAGGAGGTGCAGGCGTTCACCTTGCGGGTGTTGCCGCCACCGGCCGGAGTGCGAACGGTCTGGATGTTCGGGTTCCAACGGCGGTTGGTCTTCTTCTTCGACCACGGCACGTTGTGACCGAAGCCCGGCCCTTTGCCACAGACGTCGCACACGCTAGCCACGGGATACTCCTGGGGATTTGTCGTTCATCAGGTCGCCGGTCGCCGGGACACACCACGCCCAGACAACCTGGCCAGGCTACCCGATCGACCACCCGGGCGGCCAATCGCCCTGCCCGACCGGCCTGTTGCCGCCGCCCGGCCGGATCGGGTCGTCTCCGCGCGCCGACCGCCCGGCCCGCACCCGGGTCGTCTTCACGGCGGCTGTCGGCGTGCGCCAGTAGGCTCATCGCCGTGCTGGACACCCTTGACGCCGCCGCCGTGCGCCGGTGGTGTTCGGGTGCGCTGGCCGCGCTGCGCCACCACCAGGGCGAGATCGACGCGCTCAACGTCTACCCGGTGCCGGACGGCGACACCGGCACCAACCTGGTCCTCACCCTCACCTCGGCCCAGCATGCCCTGGCCCTCGACCTGGACAACTCCTCCGAGGGGGAGCAGACCTCGCACGGGCGGGTGCTGCGGCTGATGGCCCGGGGCGCGCTGCTCGGCGCCCGGGGCAACTCCGGGGTGATCGTCTCGCAGATCCTGCGCGCGCTGGCCGACGCGCTCACCGACACCGCCGTGGTGCGCGGCCGGGCCCTCGCGTCGGCGTTGACCGCCGCAACCGACGCGGCGTACGCGGCGGTCGCCCGCCCGGTCGAGGGGACGGTGCTGACCGTGGTCGCCGCCGCCGCGCGGGCCGCCGACCGGACCGGCTCCGACGACCTCGCCACCGTGGTACGGGCCGCCGCCTCGGCCGCCCGCGACGCGCTCGCCGCGACGCCCGGTCAGCTGCCGGTGCTGGCCCGCGCCGGAGTGGTCGACGCCGGCGGCCGCGGCCTGTGCCTGCTGCTCGACGCGTTGGCCGCCGTGGTCGGCACCCCGCTCACCGACCGCACCGACCGCACCGGCGATCCTGCGGCCGACACCGGCGACACCGGCGATCCCGCCTACCGGGTACCCGGTAGCCCCGGCGGTGCCGGCTCCGCCGTCGACTCCGACAGTGGGGCCGGCTCCGAGGGGTACGCCTACGAGGTGCAGTTCCTGCTCGAAGCGCCGGCCGGGGCGGTCGATCGGATGCGGGCCGTACTCGCCGAGATCGGCGACTCGCTGGTCGTCGTCGGCTCCGACGTAGCGGGCGATGCCGGCAGGGACGATGACACAGGGGACGATGACGACGTGCACGTTCCGGTGTGGAACGTGCACGTGCACGTCGACGACATCGGCGCCGCCATCGAGGCCGGCATCGCCGCCGGTCGCCCGTACCGGATCTCGGTCACCCGGTTCGCCGACCAGCCGGCACCGCCGCTCGCCGGCCGGGCCGCCGTGGTGGTCGCCGCCGGCACCGGCCTCGCCGCCCTGTTCACCGGTGAGGGCGCCGGCGTGGTCGGCGGCTCCCCGTCCACCGCCGAGCTGCTCGACGCCATCCGCCGCACCGGCGCCGCCGAGGTGGTGGTGCTGCCCAACGACCCGGACACCCAGGCCGTCGCCGGGCTCGCCGCCCGGGAGGCCGAAGCCGGCGGCGTCACCGTCGCCGTCGTGCCGACCCGGTCACCGGTGCAGGCCCTCGCTGCGCTTGCCGTCCGCGACCCGCGACGCCGCTTCGACGACGACGTGATCGCAATGGCGGAGGCGGCCGGGGCCTGCCGGTACGCCGAGGTCTGCCACGCCGCCCGGGAAGCGCTCACCGTCGCCGGCCGCTGCCGCCCCGGCGACGTGCTCGCCCTGGTCGAGGGGGAGGTGCTGCTGATCGGCACCGACCTGGCCGGCACCTGCCGCAACCTGCTGGACCAGCTGCTCGGCGGCGGCGGTGAACTGGTCACCCTGATCATCGGTGAGCAGGCACCGACCGGCCTGGGCGAGGCGGTGGCGGCGCACGTCGCCCGCTGCTGGCCGTTCGTCGAGGTGCACACCTTCGTCGGCGGGCAGCCGCACTATCCGCTGCTGGTAGGGATCGAATGACGCAGCCGTTGTTGGAGGCCGGATGACGCAGCCGTGCACGATGGACACTCCGCTGAAGGTCAATCTGGGCGCGAAGACCGCCAAGGCGATGGCCGACCACCTCGACCTGCACACCGTCGGGGACCTGCTCTACCACTTCCCGCGCCGCTACGACCAGCGCGGTGAACACACCGACATCCGTTCGTTGGAGGTGGGGGAGCAGGTCACCGTCCTCGGCCAGGTGCGGAGGACCACCGTACGGCCGATGCGCCAACGGCGCGGCAAGCTGCTCGAAGTGGTCGTCGAGGACGGCACCGGCGGCACCCTGACGTTGACCTTCTTCGGCAACCAGGCGTGGCGGGAACGGGACCTGAAACCGGGCCGCTGGGGGCTGTTCGCCGGCAAGGTGACCGAGTTCCGGGGCGTGCGCCAGCTCAACGGCCCCGAGTACGTGCTGCTCGGTGACGGTGCCGCCGACGGCGAGGTGGCCGCCGAGGACCCGGTGGAGGAGTTCGCCGGTGCGCTGATCCCGGTCTACCCGGCCGCCGCCGCCGTGCCGACCTGGGTGATCGCCCGCTGCGTACGGACCGTGCTGGACGTGCTCACCCCGCCCGAGGATCCGATGCCGGCGGCGGTACGGGCCAGCCGCAACCTGCTCGGCCTGCACCCGGCGCTGCGGCAGATCCACCGCCCGGCCGACGAACCAGAGCTGTTCCAGGCCCGGCGGCGGCTCAAATGGGACGAGGCGTTCGCCGTACAGCTGACGTTGGTGCAGCGCAAGCTGCGCGCCGCCGACTGGCCGGCGCGGCCCCGGCCCCGTGCGGACGCCGGCCTGCTGGCCGCGTTCGACGCCCGCCTGCCGTACGAGCTGACCGACGGCCAGCGGCGCATCGGCGAGGAGATCGCCGCCGACCTGTCCACCGCGCATCCGATGCACCGGCTGCTGCAGGGCGAGGTCGGCTCCGGCAAGACGGTATGCGCGCTGCGGGCGATGCTGCAGGTTGTCGACGCCGGTGGGCAGGCGGCGCTGCTCGCCCCGACCGAGGTGCTGGCCGCCCAGCATCACCGGGGCATCCAGGAACTGCTCGGCCCGCTGGGGCGGGCCGGTGAACTGGACGGCGACCCGGCCGGCACCCGGGTGACGCTGGTCACCGGGTCGCTGGGTGCGGCGGCCCGCCGGGCCGCCCTCGACGAGGTCCGCGACGGCCGGGCCGGCATCGTGATCGGCACCCACGCCCTGCTGTACGAGGGCGTCGACTTCGCCGACCTGGGCCTGGTCGTCGTCGACGAGCAGCACCGGTTCGGGGTGGAGCAGCGCGACGCGTTGCGGGCCAAGGCCGAGCAGCCGCCGCACGTGCTGGTGATGACCGCCACCCCGATCCCGCGGACGGTCGCCATGACCGTGTACGGCGATCTGGAGGTCTCCGCGCTCACCCAACTGCCCGGCGGCCGGTCGCCGATCGTCTCGCACGTGGTGCCGGCGGCGGAGAAGCCGGCCTTTCTGGAGCGGGCCTGGCGGCGGGTACGCGAGGAGGTGGCCGCCGGCCATCAGGCGTACGTGGTCTGCCCGCGCATCGGTGACGCGACCGGAACCGGCGCCGACGAGGAGCCCTCCGGCGACGGCGACGATCCCGGGGCGCGGCGGCCGCCGCTGGCGGTGACCGAGGTGGCGCCGCTGCTCGCCGACGGGCCGCTGCACGGGCTGCGGATCGAGGTGCTGCACGGTCGGCTGCCGGCTGACGCCAAGGACGCGGTGATGCGTGCCTTCGCCGCCGGTGACGTCGACGTGCTGGTCGCCACGACGGTGGTCGAGGTGGGGGTGAACGTGCCGAACGCCACCGTGATGATCGTGCTGGACGCCGACCGGTTCGGGGTGTCGCAGCTGCACCAGCTGCGTGGCCGGGTCGGTCGGGGCTCGGCGGCCGGGCTGTGCCTGCTGGTCACCGACGCCGCCGACGGTACGCCGGCCCGCGAGCGGCTGGACGCGGTCGCGTCGACCACCGACGGGTTCCGGCTGGCCGAGCTGGATCTGGAGCAGCGCCGCGAAGGTGACGTGCTGGGCGCGACCCAGTCGGGTCGCCGGTCCCACCTGCGGCTGTTGTCGCTGCTGCGCGACGCCGACCTGATCGGGCAGGCCCGGGCCGAGGCGATCGACCTGCTCGGCGACGATCCGGAGCTGACCCGGCATCCGGCGCTGGCGGCATCCGTCGGCACTTTGGTCGACGCCGAACGCGCCGAGTACCTGGAAAAGGGCTGAATCCGCGGCCGGGAGCGGCTGCGGCGGACCAGGGAACGGGGCTGCGGCCGGACAGGCGGAAGGGCGCCGACCGGGGGGGATGGTCGACGCCCTTCCTCGGGGTGGTGCGGGGGGATGACTTGTCAGTCAGTCACGACCCAGGGTGGCTGACTCAGGCGGTGAAGGTGACCCGCCGGCGACGCGCCAGGTAGAACAGCACGCCACCGATGGCGAGCAGCGCGACGGCGCCAGCGGCGAGACCGCCAGCGGCGGCACCGGTGACCGGCAGGGAACCGCCGCCCTCGCCACCGGTGTCGCAGTCCTCCGGCAGCTCCCAGGCGAAGGCCTCGGACTCGTCCTCGAAGCCCTCGACGACCGGGGTGACCTCAAGGCCCTCGAACGCGTCGAACTCGGCCACGCCCGACTCACCGGGGCCGACGGTGACGGTGAGGGTGTCGCCCTCGTTCGGCACGAAGTCGACGGTGACGGTTTCGCCGTCCTCCGGGTTGTTGATGGTGAAGATCAGCTGGTCGCAGGTGGACTCGATGATGCCCTCGGGCTCGCTGGGCTCCACCACCGGCGGCTCGGTCGGCTCCGGCGTGACCGGCGCGGTCGGGCTCGGGTCAACGCTCGGTTCGACAGTCGGCTGCACGGTGGGCTCGGTGGTCGGCTCGGTCGTCGGGTCGACGGTCGGGCTCGGAGTCGGCTCGGCGCACATCGGCAGCAGCTTCAGCAGCCTCGGCTTCTTCACCGGAATGCTGGTGACGGTCTGCGTGACGACCTCGGTCTTCCGGGGCCGGACGCGGAGCCACTCGGCGGTCACCGTCAGGGTCACCTTGGTGATCTCGGACGGGATCATCTGCTCGCCGCGAATGCCGTCCCTGCCGGTGGGCAGTTCCGCGCCGACAAAGATCTCACCGGTGATGTCGGTCTCCGCCGGGTCGGTCGAGACCTCGGTCAGCGTCGCGGCGAGGTCCCGCTCGCTGTTCCAGACCTTCCAGACGATCTTCCAGTCGCCCTCTGCCGTCTTGCAGACCGGCAGGCCGACCGGGATGGGGTGGTGCGCGCTGGCGGGGGTGGCGAGGGCCACCGCGCCGACCATGCCGATCGTCGCGCCGGCCGCGATGGCCACGGCGCGCCGAAGCGGAGACTTCAGACGGTTCACAGGTACTCCTGAGTGAGGGGTTCAGGGGCCCGGCGCGGACGTGCGCAACCTGACTGGTGAGGTGCAGTCGATGATTGGTGCGACAACGACCCGCGTCGTGCGTCGTGTCCGGCGTTGTCCCGCCGGCACAGCGCCTGACCTTAGCTGTTCCTGAACTGACGTGGTGACCCACAGGTCCAGCTAAGGATGATGTTGTCGTTCCGAGACAATTCATAGACGCAACGTGTTCGCCGTCCGCTTTGCGGGTTGCCGTTTGAGCTTCGGGGTGTCTCTCTGCACAACAGACGCACCTGGTCCACGAGGGTGGATTGAGCCGTCCGGGTCGGCATTCGACCGGTTTGGCTGATCGCGTAGCGTGCCGGGGATGAGCGCACCGGCCGCCGTTGGGGTTCGCCGCCGATGACCCGGATCATCTCCGGCCGGCTTGGCGGCCGGCGGATCGCCACGCCGCCCGGCGGGAACACCCGGCCCACCTCCGACCGGGTCCGTGAGGCACTGTTCAGCACCCTCGGCACGATGACCGACCTGGTCGGGGCGCGGTTCGCCGATCTCTACGCGGGCAGCGGCGCGGTGGGTCTGGAGGCGCTGTCCCGGGGCGCCGAACACGTCCTGCTGGTCGAGTCCGACGCGCGGGCCGCCCGTACCGTGCGGGCGAACATCGCCGCGCTGGGAGCCGGCACCGGTGCCCGACTGATCACTGCCAAGGTCGCGACCGCGCTGGCCACGCCGCCGGACGGCGGCGGCTACGACGTGGTCTTCGCCGACCCGCCGTACGCGGTGACCGACGCCGAACTCCGGACCGTCCTGGACGGTCTCGTCGCCGGCGGGTGGCTCGCCCCGCACGCCGTCGTGGTAGTCGAGCGGTCAGCCCGGGGATCGGCGTTGACCTGGGTGGAAGGCGTCACTGCCGAACGCGGGCGGCGTTACGGCGAGACCATGCTTTGGTACGGTCGGCGATCATGAGACGAGCGGTGTGCCCCGGCTCTTTCGACCCGGTCACCAACGGACATCTCGACATCATCGGCCGGGCCAGCCGGCTGTTCGACGAGGTCATCGTGGGTGTCCTGATCAACCAGTCCAAGGCTGGCCTGTTCACCATCGACGAGCGGATATCGATGCTCCGCGAAGTGACCGGGTCGTACCGCAACGTTCGGGTCGCGTCGTTCCGTGGCCTGCTGGTGGACTTCTGCCGTGCTCAGGAGGCGGCCGTCGTGGTCAAGGGCCTGCGGGCGGTCAGCGACTTCGACTACGAACTGCAGATGGCGCAGATGAACATCGGCCTGGCCGGGGTGGAGACGCTGTTCATGCCGACCAACCCGCTCTACTCGTTCCTCTCCTCCAGTCTGGTCAAGGAGGTCGCCAAGTGGGGCGGTGACGTCTCGGCGCACCTGCCCGAGGCGGTCCACGACCGGCTGCTCGCCCGGGTCACCGCGCCACCGACCCAGCAGGTGTGAACCGGGCCGGCCCGGCAGCTCCGGGCGGGCCGACCGAGCCGCGATGAACCGCCCGGCGCGTCGCGACTCGCCCGGACCCGGGGTGGGATGGACCACATGTCGTCCTGGGTCGCATCATGATGGAGCGCCGACCGGTCCGGCAGTTGGGATGATGACGTTCTGGCCCGGCCTTGCCATCATGGTGGGTCGACCCTCCGACAACAGGGAGTGAGATGCCGGTGGATCCATTCGACCGCATCGACGAGATCATCGCGATGGTGGAGACCGCGCGGGCCGTGCCGATGTCCCGGAACAACTGCATGATCGACCGGGCCGAGATGATCGGTGTCCTGGACCAGTTCCGGGCCGAGCTCCCCGCCGACCTGCGCCGGGCGGCGGCGCTGCTGGAGGAACGCGACAAGATCATGGACGCCGGCAAGCGCGAGGCGGACCGGATCATCAGCGAGGGCGAGGCCGAGCACGCCCGGCTGGTGTCGGTGAACGAGATCACGGTCTCCGCCGAGCATGAGGGCGCGCGGATCGTCGCCGAGGCCCGCGCCGAGGCGCAGCGGCTGCGCGCCGAGGTCGACGACTACGTCGACACCGCGCTGGCCAACTTCGAGCAGTTCCTCACCCGGGCGCTGGCGTCGATAGAGCGTGGCCGGGACAAGATGCACGCGCTGCGGGAGATCGGTACCTTCTCCGGTGAAGAGAACGAACGCCCGCTGCCCTTCTGACTGACCAGTGCCCCGGTTCGACGCCGTCGCCGCTGCTCGGGTAACCTACTTTGTCGGCCTCTACCAGGCCGGAGTCCAACTATGCGCAATCACTCGTCGAAGACACTCAACCCCAGGTCGCCGCTGGTTCTCGATACCCGGGAACTGCCGCGTCGCCCTGGCGCGTTGCGTACGGTGAGCCGGGTGGTGCCCGCGCCGGCGGACCTCGGGCTGGAGCTGAACGGCGTACCGGAAGGTGCCGACCTGAGCCTCGATCTGCGGCTCGAGTCGGTCTCCGAAGGGGTGCTCGTCTCCGGGACGGTCTCCGGGCCGGTCTCCGGCGAGTGCGGGCGGTGCCTGCGCCCGATCAGCGAGTCGCTGACCGTCCCGATCCAGGAGCTGTACGCATACGAGAACAGCACCACGGACGAGACGACCGACATCGACGAGGTGGGCCGGTTGCAGGGCGATCTGATCGACCTGGAGCCGGCACTGCGGGACGCGGTGGTGCTTGCACTGCCGGCCACCCCGCTGTGCCGCAGCGACTGCCCTGGGCTGTGCCCCGACTGCGGGGTGCACTGGGACGAGCTGCCGGACGACCACAACCACCAACAGGTCGACCCGAGGTGGGCCGGCCTGTCGCAACTGACCCGCCAAGAGGAGTAAGAGCCGTGGCCGTTCCCAAGCGCCGGATGTCCCGCAGCAACACCCGTTCCCGCCGGTCCCAGTGGAAGACCACGCCGGTGGTGACCGTCGAGTGCCCGCAGTGCAAGTCCGCGAAGCTGCCGCACACCGCGTGCACCGTCTGCGGCACCTACAACGGCCGCCAGGTCATCGAGGTCTGATCCGGTCGTCGTGACGCCGCCGGTCTCCGACCGGGCGGCGCGGACTTCCCGGCGAACGCCGGGTGCCTCGTCTCAGGAGCGGGCCGGCCGGCCGGCACCGGCCGGCGCTGACTCCGGGACTGGCATCTCGCGGATCGCCGTCGACCTCCTCGGCGGGGATGGGGCACCCGCCGTCGTGGTTGACGGCGCTCTGCGCGCCTGCCGCGCCGATCCCGATCTCCAGCTCCTGCTCGTCGGCCCGCCGGACGCGGCGGACGACGTTCGCGCCGCGCTGCCCGACGATCAGCGCCGGCGGATCACCGTACGCCCGACAGGCGCGCCCGGCGGGATGGCGGCCGGTACCGCCGCAGAGCCCGGCACCGGCCGGGCCGACGAATCGATCCGGGCCGGCATGGCCGCCGCCGCCGACGGCGCGGCCGACGCGTTCATCTCCGCCGGGTCCAGCGGCGCGATCGTCACCGCCGCAGCGCTCGGGCTCGGCCGGTGGCCGGCCGTCCGCCGGCCCGCCCTGGTCGTCACCGTCCCGGCGGTCGCCGGCCCGGTGGTGCTGCTCGACGTCGGCGCCACGGTAGAGGCGCGCCCGGCCACCCTGACCCAGCACGCCCTCTTCGGGGCCGCGTACGGTGCCGTGCGGCTCGGCCTGGACCGGCCCCGGGTCGGACTGCTCTCGATCGGTGCCGAGCCAGGCAAGGGCGACCGGGTCCGGCGTACCGCCGACGCTCTGCTGCGGAGCCTCACCCTGCCCGCCGCCGGCCGGTACGTCGGCCTGGTCGAAGGACACGACGTCACGCTCGGCGACGGCATCGACGTGGTGGTCACCGACGGCTTCACCGGGAACGTACTGCTCAAAGGCATCGAAGGTGCGTACGCGATGGCCGGCGGCCCGGAACCGGGCCGGGTCGCGCCCCGGGCGGCGGCCCTGCTCGGCGTCGCCGGGACGGTGGTCGTCTGCCACGGTGCCGCCACCGGCGCCGACATCGCCACCGGTATCACCCTCGCCGCCGGACTGCACCGTGGCCGGGTGACCTCGACTGTCGCCCGGATGCTCGATGACATCACCCGGCTGATCGCAGAACAGGACGAGGTATCGCCATGAGTAACAACCAGTTCCGTCGTCCGCCGGTTGCCCACCTGGAGGCCGCGTTCGGTGTGGCGTTCGAACCGGACCTGCTGGAACGGGCGTTGACCCACCGGTCGTACGCGTACGAGAACGGCGGTCTGCCCACCAACGAGCGGTTGGAGTTCCTCGGCGACTCGGTACTCGGTGTGGTGATCACCTCGGCGTTGTTCCACAGCCACCCCGACCTGCCGGAAGGGCAACTGGCCAAGCTTCGCGCCAGCGTGGTCAACATGCGGGCGCTCGCCGAGGTGGCCCGGTCTCTCGGCCCGCAGGGGCTCGGCCCGTACCTGCTGCTCGGCAAGGGGGAGGAGAGCACCGGCGGGCGGGACAAGGCGAGCATCCTGGCCGACACCCTGGAGGCGCTACTCGGCGCGATCTACCTGCAGTACGGGCTGGACACCGCGTCGATCGTGATCCGCCGGCTGTTCGACCCGTTGATGGCGGACTCCGCGAGCCGGGGCGCCGGACTGGACTGGAAGACCAGCCTGCAGGAGCTGACCGCGACGCTCGGACTGGGCGTGCCCGAGTACCGCATCGACGACGCCGGTCCGGACCACGCGAAGACCTTCACCGCCTGGGTGGTGGTCGCCGGGCAGCGCTACGGCGGGGCCGAAGGCCGCAGCAAGAAGGAGGCCGAGCAGCGGGCCGCCGAAACTGCGTGGCGTACCCTCTCCGCGCAGATGGTGGACTCCACCGCGGTCGCCGGCACCGCGGCGGCCGCCAACGAGCCCGATCTGGTCGCCAACGAGCCCGGTCCGGCCGTTGACGAGAACAACGCTGACGATGATCCGCCCGCCCAGGTCTGAGCGCGCAAACACCACCGGCACCGGTCGGAGAAAGGCCTGTCATGCCAGAGCTGCCCGAGGTCGAGACTGTGCGGCAAGGGCTGGCCGGCTGGGTGATCGGTCGGCGGCTGGACACCGTGGAGGTGCGCCATCCCCGGGCGATCCGCCGGCACCTGCCCGGCCCGCTGCACTTCGCCGCCGTACTCGCCGGCCGGCAGGTTCTTGACGTCCGTCGCCGTGGCAAGTACCTGTGGCTGCCGCTGGACAGCGGCGACGCGGTGGTCGGCCATCTCGGCATGTCCGGACAGCTGCTGCTGCAGCCGGCCCACGCCCCGGACGAGACGCACCTGCGGGTCCGCTTCCGGTTCGTCGACGGTGACCCGCAGCTGCGCTTCGTCGACCAGCGGACGTTCGGTGGGCTCGCCGTCTCGGCCGGTGGCGCCGAGTTACCGGCCGAGATCGCGCACATCGCCCGGGATCCGCTCGACCCGGACTTCTCCGACGCCGCGTTCGTCGCGGCGGTACGCCGACGTCGCACCGAGATCAAGCGGGCCCTGCTCGACCAGTCGCTGATCTCCGGGATCGGCAACATCTACGCAGACGAGGCGCTGTGGCGGGCCGGCCTGCACGGCACCCGGCCGACCGACCGGCTGCCGGCCGCGACGGTCACCAGGCTGCTGGCACACGTACGGGACGTGCTGCGGGCGGCGGTCACCGAGGGTGGCACCAGTTTCGACGCGCTCTACGTCAACGTCAACGGCGAGAGCGGCTACTTCGACCGGTCACTCAACGTGTACGGGCGGGAGGATCAGCCCTGCACCCGGTGCGGGGCGCTGATCCGCCGGGAGTCGTTCATGAACCGGTCGTCGTTCAGTTGCCCGCGCTGCCAACCTAGGCCGCGGGCCGTCCGCCGCTGACCGACGTCAGCTCAGCGCTCCGACCCGAACATCTGCGTCCAGTAGAGGGTCCCGTTCGACGAGGTGGCCGTACCGACCCCCATGGCGACCGCGTCGCAGTTGAGGATGTTGGCCCGGTGGCCCGGGCTGTTCATCCAGCCCTCCATGACCGCCTCGGCGGTGGGGTAACCGGCCGCCACGTTCTCGCCGATCGCCTGCTCGTAGCCGGCCCGCCTGGCACGTTCCCACGGGTCGCTGCCGTCGCTGCCTTCGTGCGACATGTCGTTGTTGGTCGCCTGGTCCTCGCTGTGCAGCCGGGCCGCCTCAGCCAACTGGTCGTTGATCGTCACCGCGCCGCACCCGTTGTCGTCGCGCGCCGCGTTGACCAGCGCCAGGACCTGCTGCTGCCGGCTGGTGTCCCCGGTGGCGGTCTGCTGCGGCGCGGCGCTGGTCTTCGCCGGCGCGGCGGTGGTGCGCTGCGGCCGGGAGCTTTCCGGGGCGGCGGTGCTACGGCGTGGGCTCGGGGCAGCCGAGGTCGGCGGTGGCGGTGCCGGGCTCGCAGCCGGGGTCGGGGCGGCACCGAGTTCGGCGTCGAGCACCTCCGGCTCGCCGATCTGCGGGTCCTCCGTACCAACGGACTGTTCGGTGAGTGGGTCGGTGACCGAATCGACATCCGTTGCCACGACGGTGTCGTCGGTGCCTTCGGTTGAGTCGTCGCCGAACCCGGCGCGCAGCATCGCGCCGCCGCCACCGATCGCCACCAGCAGCACGACGACCAGCGTGGCCAGGGTGACCGGCCCGACGGCGAGTCGGCGCCGTCGGCCGTCGGAAACCTCCGGGTCGGAGTCGTCGCGCGCGTCAGACCGCCGCCGACGGGCCACGCGGGTCAGCGACCCGGTGTCGGTCGGGTCCTCACGCGGCCCCCGGTCGTCGTCGGTCCAGCGATCGTCGCCGCTGGCCCAGCCGTCCTCACCACCGGGCCAGCCGTTGGCGTCGCCGGGCCCGTCGGCCAGGTCCCGCAGCACGCTGTACCGGTGCGTCTCGGTCTCGGCGTGCCAGGCGTCGCTGCCGGTCCTGTCGTACCTGTGCGGTCCCTCGGCGTACCCCGGTCCCTCGGCGTACCCCGGCCCGTTCGGGCGGGCGATCAGGTGGGTGTCGTACCCGTCGTCGGTGGGGCGGCCGTACGGCTGCGGGTGGTATTCCGCCCCGCCGGGGAGCTGCCCGGTCGGGTCGGCGGGGTAGTCGCCGTGGTCCACGCCGTCGTACGCCGAGTGCTCGTGGCGGTCCGCTCCGTAGGCCGGGTGACCGCCGCCGTAACTGCCGAGGTCGTAACCGCCGTCGCCAGGGAACCGGCCGGCGGTCGGGTAGTCGTCGGCCGTCGCCGGGCCGGAGTAGCCGTCGGCCGAGGAAGGGCCGGGTCGCCAGCCGGCGTCGAGGTGGTCACGCCAGGAACTCTGCCCGAACCGGTCGGTGTCCCAGCCGACATCACCGGATGCGGTGTGGTCAGCGGGCGGCGTCGGATCGCCGGGGATGGGTCCATCGGCCCGGTCGTTGCGCCGGTACAAGGTCGTTGCCTCCGCAGGTGGGTGGTCGGCCCAGCCGGCCGCGTCCGGTGGGACCGGGGGCGCTGTGCCGGGTGCGACGCTAAGGTGTCCGGCCGTGCCCGGCAACGCCGCTAAGACAAACCGGCGATCCCGCTAAGGAAGAGATAAGGCGGACGGCTGTCCGGCTGAGGTTCTGTCGTTGACACTGTGATCTGTGCCGCTAAACCGCCGATCTTCGTACCTTTTGGGCGATAGATTCGGTGGAGGAGGTGGGGATCCTCGTCTGGTGGAACTTGACGAAGCGGCGACTTCGGCGGACCATGGGGGTGTCGCCAGTCGCGCCCAGTCGCGCCCCCGCATGCCCGGGGGTTGACCGACACGAGGGTTCACGGGCGCGCGTTGGCCGGCCTTTCCGGCAGCGCATTACAAGGAGACGAAATGGCGAAGGCCCTCTACGGCCACGTTGGTGCAGCACCCGACCGGCGCCTGCTCGACGAGGTCACCCGATTGCGTGCCACGGTACAGGCACTGGAGTTCGAGATCACCCGACTGCGGGCGGAGAACGACCGGCTCGCCGCAGCGGTCGCCGAGAGCGACGACCTGCTGCGGATCCCCGAGCCTGCGCTCACCTGATCTCCACGGGCGCCGGTGCAGGCCGGCGCCCGCCGCCAGTGACCGTACGTACCGCTGATCGCACGCATCCCGCGCGCCGACACTCAAGTGCCGGCGCGCAGCTTTTTGTCCGGCCCCGTCCGTGGCGCGGTTCCCGTCCCGTCCGTCTGCGGCCCCCTCTCAGACCCGGTCACGGTGTCCCAGCCGCGTCGGATCCGGTGACCGTCCGACCGACGGGTTAGCCTGTGCCGTACTGACCAGCACTGACGGCCGCACGGCGACCCGTCGGACGAGGAATCGGACCGTGCATCTCAAGAGTCTGACGGTGAAGGGCTTCAAGTCCTTCGCCTCCGCCACCACCCTGAAGCTGGAGCCCGGGATCACCTGCGTGGTCGGCCCGAACGGCTCCGGCAAGTCCAACGTCGTCGACGCCATCGCCTGGGTCCTCGGCGAGCAGGGCGCGAAGGCGTTGCGGGGCGGCAAGATGGAGGACGTCATCTTCGCCGGCACCGCCGGCCGGGCCCCGCTCGGCCGGGCCGAGGTCACGTTGACCATCGACAACACCGACGGCGCGTTACCGATCGAGTACACCGAGGTGTCGATCACCCGCCGGATGTTCCGCTCCGGCGAGAGCGAGTACGAGATCAACGGCAACCACTGCCGGCTGCTCGACATCCAGGAACTGCTCTCCGACTCCGGCATCGGCCGGGAGATGCACGTCATTGTCGGCCAGGGCCAGCTCGACGCCGTACTGCACGCCAAGCCGGAGGACCGGCGGGCCTTCATCGAAGAGGCCGCCGGGGTGCTCAAGCACCGCAAGCGCAAGGAAAAGGCGCTGCGCAAGCTGACCGCGATGCAGACCAACCTGGACCGGCTGACCGACCTCACCGGCGAGCTGCGCCGCCAGCTCAAACCGCTGGGCCGGCAGGCCGAGGTGGCCCGCCGGGCCGCCGGGATCCAGGCCGACCTGCGCGACGCCCGGCTGCGGCTGCTCGCCGACGACCTGACCACCCTGCGGACCACCCTCGACAAGGAGATCGCCGACGAGACGGCACTGCGGCAGCGTCGTACCGAGGTGGAGTCCGAACACGCCGAGGTACAGTCCCGGCTGGCCGAGCTGGAGTCGGCGCTGGCCGAGGACGCGCCGCTGCTCGCCGCCGCCCAGGACACCTGGTACAAGCTCGCCGCCCTGCAGGAACGCTTCCGGTCGACCGAGCAGCTGGCCGGTGAACGGCTGCGGCACCTGTCCGGCGTGCCCGACGACGAACGACCCGGGCGTGACCCGGACCAGCTCACCGACGAGGCGCACCGGGTCCGCGAGCAGGAGGAGGAGCTGCGGGCCGCGTTGACCGAGGACCAGATCCGCCTCGCCGAGGCGGTGGAGGGCCGCCAGCAGCTGGAGGCGCAGCTGGCCCAGGCCGAACGGGCGCTGGTCGCCGCCGCCAAGGCGATCGCCGACCGGCGGGAAGGGCTGGCCCGGCTGGCCGGCCAGGTCAACTCGGCGCGCGCCCGCACCTCCAGCGCCGCCGACGAGATCTCCCGGCTCACCGCCGCGCACGCCGACGCACAGGCCCGCGCCGACCAGGCCCAGCAGGACCTGGACGCGGCCGCCGAACTGTCCACCGAGGCCGACCGGGACAACGCCGACCTGGACGCCCGGCACGCCGAGGCGGTCACCGCGCACGACGCCGCCGCCGCCCAGGTACGGCAGTTGTCCGACGCCGAGCGCCGGGCCGAGAAGGAGGCCGCCACCTGGCAGGCGCGGGAGGACGCGCTGGCGATGGGGCTGCGCCGGGGCGACGGTGCCGGGGCGCTGCTGGCCCGGGCCGATCAGGTGCCCGGCCTGCTGGGCAGTCTGGCCGGCCTGCTCACCGTCGCGCCCGGACACGAGGCGGCGCTGGCCGCCGCGCTGGGCGGTCTCGCCGACGCGGTGGCGGTCACCGGCATCGACGAGGCGGCCGAGGCGATGCGGCTGCTCAAGATCCAGGATTCCGGCCGGGCCAGCCTGCTGGTCGCCGGACCCGCCGGGCCGGGAATGATCGGCCCGCCGGACACCCTGCGGCCGGCGATGCCGCCTGGGGCGACCTGGGCACCGGACGCGGTCAGCTGCCCCGATGAGCTCCGGCCGGCGCTGCACCGGGCGCTGCGGGACGTGATCCTGGTCGGCGACCTCGCGGCGGCCACTGCGGCCGTCGCCGACCATCCGCAGCTGCGGGCGGTCACCCCGGACGGCGACATCGTCGGCGCCTACGCCGCCGCCGGCGGATCCGCCAAGGCCCCCAGCTTCATCGAGGTACAGGCGGCGGTCGAGGAGGCCCGCAGCAACCGGCTCACCGCCGAAGCCACCGTCGCCGAGCTGCGCGGGCAGCTCGACACCGCTCGGGAGGCGGCGGCCGGCCTCAAGGAGCAGGTCGCACAGGCCGCCGCCGAGCGTCGACAGGCGGAGGGGCAACGTAACGCGGCCGCCCGCCGGCTCGCCGAACTCGGCGCCGCGGCCAGGTCGGCCCGGGCCGAGGCGGAGCGGCTCGGCGCCTCCCGGGACAAGGCCGCCGAGGCCCGGGACCGCGACCTGGCCACGCTGGAGGAGCTGGAGGAGCGGCTCCGGCTGGCCGAGGCGACCCCGATCGACGAGGAGCCGTCGACCGCCGAACGGGACGAACTCGCCGCGATGCTGCCCGGTGCCCGGCAGAACGAGATGGAGGTCCGACTCGCCGTCCGTACCGCCGAGGAGCGGGTGTCGTCGATCGCCGGCCGGGCGGACTCGCTGCTGCGGCAGGCGGCGGCCGAGCGGGCCGCGCGGGAACGCGCCGCCGCCCGCCGGGCCGCCCGGGCCCGGGGCGCGCAGATCGCCCGCGCGGTCACCGCCGGGGCCCGCTTCGCGCTGACCAGGCTGGCCGACTCGATGGTCGACGCGGCCGCCGCCCGTGACGAGATCGCCAGCGCCCGCGCCGCGCGGGAGGCCGAGCTGCAGGAGGTACGCGGCGCGGCAAAGCGGCTCGGGGCCGAGCTGGAGCGGCTGACCAGCGCCGTGCACCGCGACGAGGTGGCCCGCGCCGAGCAGCGGCTGCGCATCGAGCAGCTGGAGGCGAAGGCGGCCGAGGACTTCTCGCTGGACGTGGAGACCCTGCTCGCCGAGTACGGCCCGCACCAGCCGGTGCCGCCCACCCAGGCCCAGCTGGCGGCGGCCGCCGCCGACGGCAAACCGGAACCGCAGCCGGTGCCGTTCGACCGGGCCACCCAGGAGAAGCGGTCGGCGAAGGCGGAACGGGAGCTGGCCCTGCTCGGCAAGGTCAACCCGCTGGCGTTGGAGGAGTTCGCCGCGCTGGAGGAGCGGTACAAGTTCCTCTCCGACCAGTTGGAGGACCTGAAGGCGACCCGCAAGGACCTGCTCACCGTCGTCGCGGACGTGGACGACCGGATCCTCGAGGTCTTCTCCAGCGCGTACGCCGACACGGCGCGCGAGTTCGAGCAGGTGTTCACCGTGCTGTTCCCGGGTGGCGAGGGGCGTCTGGTGCTCACCGACCCGGACGACCTGCTGACCACCGGGGTGGAGGTGGAGGCCCGGCCACCGGGCAAGAAGATCAAGCGGCTGTCGCTGCTGTCCGGCGGGGAGCGGTCGCTGACCGCCGTCGCCATGCTGGTAGCCATCTTCCGGGCCCGGCCCAGCCCGTTCTACATCATGGACGAGGTGGAGGCGGCGCTGGACGACGTCAACCTCGGCCGGTTGATCACCCTGATGGCCCAGCTGCGGGACCGCAGCCAGCTGATCATCATCACCCACCAGAAGCGGACCATGGAGGTCGCCGACGCGCTGTACGGGGTCACCATGCGCAACGGTGTCACCCAGGTGATCAGTCAGCGGCTCAAGTCGGCCGACGAGTCAGCGGTGCCGACCGACTCGGCGTCGGCTGCGCCGCCGCCGAGTCGGTGAGCCGGCGACGGGCCACCTCACGTAGCGCGCCGTCGGTCGTCGTGCCCTCCAGCGTCACCTCGGCCGTCGCGCCGTCGTGCAGCAGCGTGCTGACCGCGTTGCCGAAGTACGGGCCGTCCAGCTTGCGCCAGCGCACCGACGGCCTTGGCAGTCCGGCGGAGCGGGCCAGCGCCCGTAGCGCCGCCGTCGGCCCTCGCCACCAGCCCAACCGCATCAACGGCCGCATCAGCGCCGGCACCTGATTGTGGATCGGTGAGCAGGTGAGCTGGTGCACCGGGGTGCGTAACCGCCCAGGCAGCACGGCCTGCGCCACGTACGAGTGGTGCACGTCGCCGGAGAGCATGCTGATCGAAGCCGGCGGCGGATGGCCCGGCCCGGCGCCGACCCGGTCCGGTTGCGTCCCGTCGGCGGCAGCCGGCCCCGCGCCGACCCGGGCGAACAGTTGCCCGAGGTCGTCGAAGGAGCGCCGGAACGCGGCCCAGTGCTCCAGGTCCAGGACCTGGCGCAGCCACTCCGACGACGCCGCGACCCACCGCCGGGGCGACTCGGCCAGCCGTTCGTTCCACGACTCGAGGTGGTGGATGCCGGGCGGCATCAGCCAGGGCAGCGACGCGCCGACCACCAGATGGTCGTAGCGGCCGTGGGCCCGGTCGGTGAACCAGGCCCACTCACCGGCCGGCAACATGCTGCGTGCCCCCGGCCGCAGTACCCGGCTGCACCGGTTGTCCAGCACGATCACCCGGGTCCGGCCGACGTCCAGCGAGAAGCTCCACTGGTACTGCACCTGCGACCAGCGCTGCGGGTCGTGCGCGACGTCCGCCTCGGCGTCCACCCGGGCGCCGAATTCGCGCAGCACATCGGTGGCGTCGTCGGCGGCGGTGACTGCCCGGAACACCGGGTCGGCGGCGACCTCGTCCGGGGCCAGGTTGCCCAGGTGCTGGTAGACCCAGTAGGAGGCGAGTCCGCTGCTGATTCGCTCCGGCCACCAGGGCTCGCCGCGCATCCGCGCCCGCCAGGCGGCCGACGTGTTCCAGTCGTCGATCACCTCGTGGTCGTCGAAGATCATCACGCTGGGAACGGTCGACAGCAACCAGCGGATCTCCGGGTCCCGCCACGACTCCAGGTACAGCCGGGTGTACTCGGGGAAGCTGACCACCTGGTCGGCTGGGGCGCCGGGCAGCAGCCCACGATGCCGGCGCCGCCGCCGCAGGAACCGTCGGATCACCGGCGACGTCTCGTCGGCGTACACCTGATCGCCGAGCAGGAGCAGCAGGTCGGGCCAGTCGCCGCCGGCCGGGTCCAGGCCGGCCAGCCGCCGGGCGTACGCGTCGAGCGCGTCCGGCGGCAACCGTCGGGCGGTGGAGTGCTGGGTGGTCTCCCGGCAGGATCCGAAGATCAGCCGCACCGGCTGGGCGTCGTCGTCGGCCCGCCGGGTCCGGATCACACTGCCCGGGTACGGCGAGTCCGGCTCCGGCCAGACCCGCCGGTCGTCGAGGAAGACCTCGTAGCGGTGGCTGGAGCCGGGGGCCAGCCCGTCGACCACCACGAGCGCGTAGTGGTGCCCGAACGCGCTGAAGGTGCGGGCCGAACCGCCCGCCGTGCCCGTCGTCGCGACCCGTACCGTGGCCGGGGCGTCGGTCTCCACCCAGACGGTGGCCTGCCCGCCGACCACCCGCCGCAGCAACGGCCCGATCAGTAGCCGGGGGCCGGCCGCCGGTCGGAGCTGCGGGTCCGGTCCACCGGCGGTTGTGCCGTCGGTCACCGGTGGTCCCTGCCGGGCTGGTGTGCAGACATGGTCGACCTTTCGCCAGGGACGCGGGACGGCCTCCTTTGTACCCCGCATGCAGGCCCGTCACCCAGTTCCCCGACCTGTTCCTGAGGGCTGTGATCGCCGGCCGGCGACACTGTCCGCGGGGGTTGGTCGCCGGCCGGCGACACTGTACCGGGGGGTGGGTGTCACCGATGGGTGCGGTGGGCGGGACGCGGTCGCGGCCATCTGTCAGGATTTCCGCATGGATTACCTCGTCCTCGCCGCGATCCTGCTCGGTGTGCTGCTGATCGCCGGTCTGGGGCTGGTGGTGCCCCGGTTGCGCCGGCAGCCTCCGCTGCCGCCGGCACCGCCGACCCCGCTCGGCGGCGAGCAGCCGCAGGAGCGCCCATCGGCCGACGCCGACGGCGAGCGTCCGGTCGGCGTCGCGGTCGAGGAACGTCCGGTCGCGCCACCGGCCGAACCGGAGCAGGCACCCGCAGAGCCGGTGGCGCCGGTTCCGCCGACCCTGGAACGTCCGGAGCCCACGGCCGGGCGGCTGGTCCGGCTGCGGACCCGGCTGTCCCGGTCGCAGGGCCTGCTCGGCAAGGGGCTGCTGAACCTGCTCTCCCGGGACCGGCTGGACGAGGAGGTCTGGGAGGAGATCGAGGAGAGCCTGATCACGGCGGACGTCGGCATCGAGCCGACCCGGGAGATCGTCGACCGGCTGCGGGAGCGTACCCGGGTCCTCGGCACCCGCAGCGCCACCGAACTGCGTACGCTGCTCACCGAGGAGCTGGTCGCCGCGCTGGACCCGCAGCTCGACCGGGCGTTGAACACCGGCGGCGAGCCGAGCGTGGTGCTGGTCGTCGGGGTCAACGGGGCCGGCAAGACCACCACCTGCGGCAAGATCGCCCGGGTGCTGGTCGCCGACGGCCGTACCGTGCTGCTGGGTGCCGCCGACACGTTCCGCGCCGCCGCTGCCGACCAGCTGACCACCTGGGCCTCCCGGGTCGGCGCCGAGGTGGTCCGCGGCCCGGAGGGTGCGGACCCGGCCAGCGTCGCCTTCGACGCGGTGAAGCGGGGCATCGACACCAAGGTCGACGCGGTGTTGATCGACACAGCCGGCCGGTTGCAGAACAAGATCGGCCTGATGGACGAGCTCGGCAAGGTCAAGCGGGTGGTGAGCAAGCATGGTCCGGTGCACGAGACACTGCTCGTGCTGGATGCCACCACCGGGCAGAATGGGTTGGAGCAGGCCCGGGTGTTCACTGAGGCGGTGGAGGTGACCGGGGTGGTGCTGACCAAACTCGACGGCACCGCCAAGGGCGGTATCGTCATCGCGGTGCAGCGCAAGCTCGGCATTCCGGTCAAACTGGTCGGTCTTGGCGAAGGTCCGGACGACCTCGCCCCGTTCGATCCGGCGCAGTTCGTCGACGCCCTGATGGGCGCCGATCCACGTGGAATGGATGCGTAGCCTCGGGTGACGTACCGCAATCAGGAGCCACGTCTCGGGAGACCGTACGTGACCCAGCAGGAAATCCCACTGCGTGGCGGCAACGTCAGCACCGTGGTGCGGGTCGGAGACACCGTCCGGCGCAACGTCGGCCCGTGGACGCCCTCGGTGCACGCGCTGCTGCGGCATCTGGAGTATGTCGGGTTCACCGGCTCGCCCCGGGCTCTCGGCATGGACGAACGCAATCGCGAGGTCCTCTCCTACGTCGAGGGGGAGTGCGGCGAGTATCCGCTGGCGCCGCACTGGGTAAGCGACGAGGCGCTGGTCACCGTCGCGACGATGTTGCGGATGTTCCACGACGCCCAGTACGGGTTCAATCCGCCGCGTAGCGCGGTCTGGCGTTCGTTCGGCCCGCCGCCGCCGGACACCGAGGTGATCTGCCACCACGACGCGGCTCCGCACAACGTGATCTGGCGTCCGGACGGCACCCTCGCCCTGATCGACTTCGACCTGGCGTCGCCGGGGGCGCGGATCTACGACGTCGCGTACGCCGCGTGGACCTGGGTGCCGCTCTTTTCCGACCGGGACTCCTACACGCTGGGCTGGCGGCATCCGGACCGGCCGCGCCGGCTGCGGCTGTTCGCCGACGCGTACGGGCTGATCCCCCGCGACCGGCACCGGTTGGTCCGGACCATCCGTAAGCGGGTCGTCGACCATGTGGAGGGAATCCGGCGGATGGCCGCCGCCGGAGATCCGGCGTTCGTCCGGATCGTGCACAAGGGCCATCTCCGTCGGCCGATGCGGGACCTGCGGCTGCTCGACTACGAACGGCACATCCTGGAGTACGCGTTGCGCTGACCGGCGGCGGGCCGGGGCGGCAGCGGTCCGGGGACGGGTGAGGAGTTCTGTCGTCTTCCGGACAGCCGGCGGTGGCTATTCGGTTGATATGACCCTGCCTGATCTGGCGATAGTGAAGTGTTCTTCACATGTTGGAAACAACCCGTCACGTGTTGGAAACGGCACGGGCACCCTGCGTGAAACAGCTGCCCAGCAAGCTTCGCGCAACCGGCGAGCGGGCGATGCTGCCTCTTGGAGCCGGTTATGTTTCCAACTGAGAGGAGGCAGCGTGCCGGAACTAGATTCTGGTGCCACCGCCTGGATTTTGACTTCAGCCGCCCTGGTGTTGCTCATGACGCCCGGATTGGCGCTGTTCTATGGTGGCATGACGCGGTCCAAGTCCGTGCTCAACATGATGATGATGAGCTTCGGCGCGATCGGCCTGGTCAGCCTGCTGTGGGTCTTCTACGGCTACAGCATCGCCTTCGGCACCGACGTCGGCGGCGTCACCGGTGACCTCTCCATGGCCGGCCTGCGCGGCATGCTCGAGTCGGGCTCCGAGGGCGGCATCCCGGACCTGCTGTTCGTCGTCTTCCAGATGATGTTCGCGATCATCACCGTCGCACTGATCAGCGGTGCGATCGCGGACCGGGCGAAGTTCGGCGCCTGGCTGCTCTTCGCCGGCCTGTGGGCCACCCTGGTCTACTTCCCGGTCGCGCACTGGGTGTGGGGCGGTGGCTGGATCTTCGAGCTCGGCGTCCTCGACTTCGCCGGTGGTACCGCGGTGCACATCAACGCCGGTGCTGCGGCACTCGCGCTGGCCCTGGTGCTCGGCAAGCGGGTCGGCTGGCCGAAGGACAAGTTCAAGCCGCACAACCTGCCGATGGTCCTGCTCGGCGCCGGCCTGCTGTGGTTCGGCTGGTTCGGCTTCAACGCCGGCTCGGCGGTCGCCGCCGACGGTGCCGCCGCGGTCGCCTTCATCAACACCCAGGTGGCCACCGCGGCCGCCGTACTGGGCTGGATCGTCGTCGAGTGGTTCCGCGACGGCAAGCCGACCACCCTCGGCGCCGCCTCCGGTGCGATCGCCGGTCTGGTCGCCATCACCCCGGCCTGTGCCTTCCTGGAGCCGCTCGGGGCGATCGCGCTCGGCATCATCGCCGGTGTGGTCTGCGCCCTGGCGGTCGGCCTCAAGTACAAGCTCGGGTACGACGACTCGCTCGACGTGGTCGCCGTGCACATGATCGGCGGCATCATCGGTTCGCTGCTGATCGGCTTCCTGGCCGTCGAGGTGCTGGCCGGAGAGGGCAACGCCGGACTCATCTACGGCGGTGGCATCGACCTGCTCGGTCTGCAGGCGCTCGGTGTGGTCGCGGTGCTGGTCTACTCGTTCGTCGTCGCCTACATCATCGGCTTCGCGATCGAGAAGACCATCGGCTTCCGGGCCAGCGCCGACGCCGAGGTCGAGGGCATCGACACCGCCGAGCACGCGGAGAGTGCCTACGAGTTCGGTAGCACCTCGGGTGGCGGGTTCGCCGCCGCCGGCATCGGGAAGGCGCCCGCCGGTTCGGGCGAGTCCGCACCGGTCAGCGAGAAGGTCGCCGGTTAACGTTCCCTGATGGAGGGGTTAGACATGAAGCTGGTGACCGCGGTCATCAAGCCGTACCAGCTCGACGCGGTCAAGGAGGCCCTGCACGCCCTCGGCGTCGCCGGCCTGACCGTGAGCGAGGTCCAGGGGTACGGACGCCAGAAGGGCCACACCGAGGTGTACCGGGGTGCCGAGTACACCGTCGAGTTCCTGCCGAAGATCCGGATCGAGGTGCTGACCGACGAGATCGACGTCGAGAAGGTCGTCGACGCGGTCGTGACGGCGGCCCGTACCGGAAAGATCGGCGACGGCAAGGTCTGGGTGACGGCCGTCGAGGACGTCATCCGGGTCCGCACCGGTGAGCGCGGTCTCGACGCGCTCTGAGCCGGCGAGCCCACCGAACCGGTAGGGAGAACCCATGACCGACGGAGTCGGGGTCCGGCAGCGCCACGCGGCCGGCCCCGGCCCGTCGCTGTCCGACGGCATCGGTGCCGCCGCCCGCGTGGACCGGGCGGCGGCACTCGATGTCTGGCTTACCTCGCTGATGCCGGCCGGGCTGACCGGTATCGCCCTGGTGGCGGTCGGCGGACTCGGCCGGCTGCAGTGCTCCCCGTACAGCGATCTCGACCTGGTGCTGCTCCATCGTGGCGTCGCCGGCATGGACGAGATCGCCGCCCGCATCTGGTACCCGATCTGGGACGCCCGCCTCGGGCTGGACCACTCGGTGCGTACCCTGCCGGAGGCGCTTTCCGTCGCCCACGACGACGTCAAGGTCGCGCTCGGCCTGCTCGACGCCCGGCACGTCGCCGGCGACCGGGAGCTCACCGCCGAGCTGCAGTCCGCCGCGACCGACCAGTGGCGGCGCACCGCCGTCCGCCAGCTGCCGGCGCTGCGCGAGGTCACCGAGGCCCGCTGGCGTACCCACGGCGAGCTGGCCTTCCTGCTGGAAGGCGATCTGAAGGAGGCCGCCGGCGGGCTGCGCGACGTCGGCATCCTGCGCGGCATCGCCCTGGCCGGCATCGCCGACAGCATGCGTCCGGCCGCCCGCGCGGCCCACCTGCGGCTGCTGGACACCCGCGACGCGCTGCACGTCGCCGTCGGCCGGCGGGTGGACCGGCTGGTGGCCCAGGAGCGCGCCACCGTCGCCGGGCTGCTCGACCTGGACGACCCGGACACCCTGCTGCGCCGGGTCGCCTCCGATGCCCGCACCATCACCCACGCCCTCGACGACGCCTGGCGCAGCGCCGACCGGCTGCGCTCAGGCCGGCGGCGCGGCGGCGGCCCGCCGGTGCGTCGTCCGGTGGCCCGCGACGTCGTCGAGCACGACGGTGAGCTGGTCCTCGCCCGGACCGCGATCGGGGCCCGCCCGGACCCCAGCCTGTCGCTGCGGGTCGCCGCAGCCGCCGCCGCCAGCCGGCTACCGATCGCCCGGGCGACCTGCGAGTGGCTCGCCGCGTACTGCCCGCCGCTGCCCGCGCCATGGCCGGACGCGGCCCGGGCCGCGCTGATCACCCTGCTCGGCGCCGGTCCCGGTCTGGTGCCCACCTGGGAGACCTGCGACCGGTACGGGCTGGTCGACGGCTGGCTGCCGGAGTGGCCCCGGATGCGCAGCCTGCCGCAGCACAACCCGGTGCACCGGTTCACCCTGGACCGGCACCTGGTTCAGGCGGCACAGGAGGCGACCGCGTTCACCCGCGAGGTGGACCGGCCCGACCTGCTGCTGCTCGGCGCCTTCCTGCACGACGTGGGCAAAGGGCTGCCCGGCGACCACAGTACGGTCGGCGCCCCGGTGGCGGCGCGGATCGCCGCCCGGGTCGGGCTGCCGCCGGACGACGTCAACATGATCGACAAGCTGGTCCGGCTGCATCTGCTGCTGCCGGAGGTGGCCACCCGGCGTGACCTCAGCGATCCGGTGACGATCTCCCAGGTCGCTGCTGCGGTGGGCGATACCACCACGCTCGGCCTGCTGCACGGGCTGGCCCGCGCGGACGCCCTGGCGACCGGCCCGGCGGCCTGGTCGGACTGGAAGGGACGGCTGATCGCCGAACTGGTCCGCCGGGTGCACACCGCGCTGGACACCGGGGTGCTTCCCGAGCCGCCGCGACCCGATCCGGCACTGGTGGCGGGTCCGCTACCGGCCGTACACATCGGCGGTGACGACCGGGTCGCGGTGGCCGCCGCGGACCGGCACGGCCTGCTCGCCGCGGTCGCCGGCTGCCTGGCCCTGCACCGGCTGGACGTGCTGACCGCCGACGCCTCCACGGTCGACGGGCGGGCGCTGGTCGAGTTCCGGGTCCAGCCCCGGTACGGCACCCCGCCGGACACCATCGCGCTCACCGCCGACCTGCGGCGGGCGGTCACCGGTGACGTCTCGGTCACCCAGCGGCTACGGGGCCGGGCACTCGCCGCCCGCCGGGCCGGGGCCGACCCCCGGGTGGTGTGGCACCGGGAGGCCGCCACCGACGCGGTGGTGCTGGAGTTGCGGGCGGCCGACTCGGCCGGCCTGCTCTACCGGGTGACCAGCGCGCTCGACGAGGCCGGCGCCCAGGTGCGGGCGGCGCGGATCTCCACCCTGGGTGGCGACGTGGTCGACGCTTTCTACCTGGTGGGGGCCGGCCCGGACGACGCCGAGCGGGCCCGACTCGAAGCCGCCGTGCTGGCCGCCGCCGGATGACCGGGCGGCGCAGCGGCGGAGCCGGATGCCGGAGTGGCGGAAGCGGTCGGCTGGTGCGGGCGGTGGAGTGGCGGAAGCGGCCGGTACGGACGGCGGCTAGGCTTGCCAGGTCGGGCGGAGTCCCGTCCCGACACCGCCGTGAGTTGCCCTGCCGGATCGACATACAGGATGTTGCGTCGTGTTTGACACTTTGAGTGATCGACTGTCCGGGATCTTCGGCAAGCTCCGGGGCAAGGGTCGGCTCACCGACGCCGACATCGACGCGACCGCCCGGGAGATCCGGCTGGCGCTGCTGGAGGCGGACGTTGCGCTGCCGGTGGTGAAGGCGTTCATCGGCCGGGTCAAGGAGCGCGCCCGCGGCTCCGAGGTCTCCCAGGCGCTCAACCCGGCCCAGCAGGTCATCAAGATCGTGCACGAGGAGTTGGTCGGGGTCCTCGGCGGCGAGCAGCGCCGGCTCCGGTTCGCCAAGCAGCCGCCAACGGTGATCATGCTGGCCGGGCTGCAGGGTTCCGGCAAGACCACCCTCGCCGGCAAACTGTCCAACTGGCTCAAGGCGCAGGGGCACCAGCCGCTGCTGGTCGCCGCCGACCTGCAACGCCCGAACGCGGTCGGCCAGTTGCAGGTCCTCGGCGGGCGGGCCGGGGTCGAGGTGTTCGCCCCGGAGCCAGGCAACGGGGTCGGCGACCCGGTGGCCGTCGCCAAGGCGTCGATCGAGCACGCCCGCCGGTCGGCGCGCGACGTCGTCATCGTCGACACCGCCGGCCGGCTCGGCATCGACGCCGAAATGATGGCCCAGGCGGCCGCGATCCGCGACGCGGTCGACCCGGACGAGGTCATCTTCGTCATCGACGCGATGGTCGGGCAGGACGCGGTCCGCACCGCCGAGGCGTTCCGCGACGGCGTCGGCATCACCGGCGTGGTGCTGTCCAAGCTCGACGGCGACGCGCGCGGTGGTGCGGCGCTGTCCGTTCGGCAGGTCACCGGCGAACCGATCCTGTTCGCCTCCACCGGGGAGAAGCTGTCCGACTTCGACGTCTTCCACCCGGACCGGATGGCCAGCCGGATCCTCGGCATGGGCGACGTGCTCACTCTGATCGAGCAGGCCGAGCAGGCCTTCGACGCCGATCAGAAAGAAAAGATGACCGCCAAGCTGATGGGCGGCGAGCAGTTCACCCTGGAGGACTTCCTCGACCAGCTCATCGCGGTGCGCCGGATGGGGCCGATCGCCAACGTGCTGGCCATGATGCCCGGCATGGGGCAGATGAAGGACCAGCTGGCCGAGGTCGACGACAAGCACTTCGACAAGGTCACCGCGATCATCCGCTCGATGACGCCCGGGGAGCGGACCAACCCGAAGATCATCAACGGGTCGCGCCGGGCCCGGATCGCCAACGGCTCCGGGGTCACCGTGATGGACGTCAACCAGCTGCTCAACCGCTTCGCCGAGGCGCAGAAGATGATGAAGCAGATGGGCGGGATGATGGGTCTGCCCGGTGGCGGGCGGCGCAAGGCGACCAAATCGCCGAAGAACAAGCGCAAGGGGAGCAAGGGCGGCAACCGTGGCGGCGGTGCCCGGCAGCGGGGCGGCGGCGGGGTGCCGGCCGGCTTCCCGGGCGGGATGCCGCAGCTGCCGCCCGGCCTCGACCCGAACGCGCTGGGTGGCGGCGACGGTCTGCCGCCCGGCTTCAAGCTTCCCAAGATCGACTTCAACAAGCTGAACAAGCGGGAGAAAGGCTGAGCGCCGCCCACCCCGCGCCCGTGCCGCTGCACGTCCGCGGGGTCGTGCTGCCCGAGGACCGGACCCGGGACCTGTGGCTGGTCGGCGACCGGGTGACGCTGCGCCCGGTGCCCGGCGCGACCACCGTGGTCGACGGCGGCTTCATCCTGCCCGGCCTGGTTGACGCGCACTGCCACATCGGCATCGCCCGGGGCGGGACGCCGATCGGCTCGCTCGACGACGCCCGCCGGCTGGCCGGCGTCGACCGGGACGCCGGCGTACTGGCGCTGCGCGACGCCGGGTCCCCGTTCCCGTATCCGCAACTCGACGACGAACCGGATCTGCCCCGGCTGGCCCGCGCCGGCCGGCACGTCGCGCCGCCCCGGCGCTATCTGCGCGACATCGGCGTGGAGGTGCCGGCGGAGCGGTTGTCTGACACGGTGGCCGAGCAGGCCAGGGCGGGCAACGGCTGGGTCAAGCTGGTCGGCGATTGGATCGAGCGGTCCGCAGGGGACCTCGCCCCGGCCTGGTCGGCGGAGGCGATGACCGACGCCATCGCCACCGCGCACCGGGTCAACGCCCGGGTCGCCGCGCACACCTTCGACGAGGAGGCGGTACGGATCCTGGTCCGGGCCGGGGTCGACTCGGTCGAGCACGGCACCGGGCTGAGCCCTGACCTGATCGACGAGATGGCCCGCCAGCGGACCGCGCTGATCCCGACGATGATCAACATCGCGACGTTCGGCGGGATCGCCGACCGGGCCCGGGAGAAGTTCCCCCGGTACGCCGCCCACATGATCAGCCTGCGGGACGGGTTCCCCCAGGTGGTACGCGCCGCGCACGAAGCCGGCGTACCGATCTTCGTCGGCACCGACGCCGGTGGTGGCATCGCCCACGGCCGAGCCGCCGACGAGATGCTCACCCTGCACACCGAGGCGGGCATGCCGGCCGAGGCGGTGCTGGCCGCCGCCTCCTGGGGTGCCCGGGACTGGCTCGGCTTCCCTGGTCTGGTCGAGGGCGGGCTCGCCGACCTGGTCGTGTATCCGGCGGACCCGCGTACCGACCTGCGGGTGGTCCGCGCACCTGAGCGGATCATCCTGCGTGGGCGGGTGCTGCGCTGAGCTGGCCGCCGGTCTTGCGCTGACCGTGACCGCCGGTGCTGCGCCGACCCGTCGACGGCGGGTGCGTCGCGCAGCCGCCACCGCCGGCGCATAGGATGTCCGGTCATGGCCCGCGTGCTCACACCTCGTGCGGAGGACTTCCCCCGCTGGTACCAGGATCTGATCGCCAAGGCGCAGCTCGCCGACAACGGACCGGTGCGTGGCACCATGGTGATCCGGCCGGCCGGGTACGCCATCTGGGAGCGAATGCAGTCCGAGATGGACAACCGGATCAAGGCAGCTGGTGCGGAGAACGCGTACTTCCCGCTGTTCATCCCGGAGAGCTACCTGCGCCGCGAGGCCGAGCACGTCGAGGGCTTCTCACCGGAGCTCGCGGTGGTCACCCACGGCGGCGGCAAGCAACTCGCCGAGCCGGTGGTGGTCCGGCCGACCAGCGAGACGGTGATCGGCGAGTTCATGGCCAAGTGGGTCGACTCCTACCGGGACCTGCCGCTGCTGCTCAACCAGTGGGCCAACGTGGTGCGCTGGGAGCTGCGCCCCCGGGTGTTCCTGCGGACCAGCGAGTTCCTCTGGCAGGAGGGGCACACCGCGCACGCCGACGAAGCCGACGCACGGGCGTACGCCCGACGAATCCTGCACGAGGTCTACGAAGACTTCATGGTCAACGTGCTCGGCATCCCGGTGCTGGTCGGGCGTAAGACCGCCCGGGAGCGCTTCGCCGGAGCCACCAGCACGTACACCCTCGAAGGGATGATGGCCGACGGCAAGGCGCTGCAACTGGGCACTTCGCACGAGCTCGGGCAGAACTTCGCCCGCGCGTTCGACATCACCTACACCTCCGCAGAGCGGGCCGTCGAACACGCCTGGACCACCTCCTGGGGGGTCTCCACCCGGATGCTGGGCGGGCTGATCATGGTGCACGGCGACGACAACGGGCTGCGGGTGCCGCCGCGGCTGGCCCCGGTCCAGGCGCACGTCATGGTGGTCAAGGCCGGCGACGGGGTCGCCGAGGCGGCGGCCAAGCTGCGCGACGCGTTGCGTGACGCCGGCGTACGGGTCGGCCTGGACGACCGGGTGGACACGGCGTTCGGCCGCCGGGCCGTCGACGCCGAGCTCAAGGGATATCCGGTACGCGTCGAGGTCGGCCCGCGCGACCTGGCCGCCGGCAATGCGGTGCTGGTCCGGCGTACCGACGGGTCGAAGACCCCGGTACCGGTCGCCGACGTGGTCGGCGCGGTCCGCAACGCCCTCGACGCCGACCAGCAGCGGCTCTACGACCAGGCGCTGGCGCTGCGTCAGACGCGTACCGTCGAGGTCTGCACCCTCGCCGACGCCGTCGCCGCTGCGGCGACCGGATGGGCCCGGGTGCCGTGGTCGGTGGTCGGTCCGGCAGGTGAGGCCGAGGTCAACGCGCAGGGCGTCACCGTACGCTGCCTGCTGCGTCCGGACGGCTCGGTGCCCGACTCCGACGACGAGCCCGACCTGGTCGCGGTGCTGGCCCGCTCGTACTGACGCCCTGCCCTGCCGTCGGTGAGCGGCGCCGCCCGTTCGCGGGCGGTGTCGCCGTCGGGCCGTTCGTGGGCGGTGTCGCTGTCGTTGGGCATGGTGAACGAGGGAGATGAGCATGCGGTTTCAGCCCGGTCAGTTGATCATGCATCGGAATGTGCGGCGCGGGCGTCTCGGCTGGGTCCGTCCGGCCCGGGTCGTCGTCGACGACGAGCGGGGCCTGCTGGTCTGGGTCGACCGGGGTTCGCCGGTAGTCAACGAGGTGGCCGACGACGGCCGTGGCATGCGGGCGATGCCGTTCACCGAGTGGATCACCCGGTCGTACCGGATCAAGCACGGCCGCTGGCTCGGCCCCCCGGTGCTGAAGTTCCTGCCCGCCGGGGCCGCCCACTCGGTGTGGTGGTTCCGCGACGACGCCGGGAACTTCCTCAACTGGTACGTCAACCTCGAAGAGCCCGGCGTGCGCTGGGCCGACGGCGACCTCGCCGGGGTGGACGTGGTCGACCAGGACCTGGACGTGGTGGTCCGCCCGGACCGCAGTTGGGTCTGGAAGGACGAGGAGGAGTTCGCCGAGCGGCTCGCTTTCCCGGAGCACTACTGGGTGCGTGACGAGGCGGCGGTACGGGCCGAGGGGCGGCGGGTGATCAAGATCGCCGAGTCGGGTGACTTTCCGTTCGACGGCACCTGGTGCGACTTCCGGCCGGACCCGGCCTGGGCGCCGCCGGCCGAGCTGCCGCCCGGCTGGGACCGCCCGCCGGCAGCCGGCTGACCGCCGGGCACCGGACTGGCCGGCGACCCACCGGGGCCACCGGGTGTGGCGGTACGCCGCGGGTCTGGCACAATAGCGTGTTGGTATCCGGTACGTGTTCGGCGCCCTCTACCCGGGCACGTCGCCAGTCCACCCGAGCTGCCTCTGGCCCAACCCCACTGTGCCGGTCGGCGTTCACCCGCGCACCGCCCTCGGGGGCCGGTGAAGATCGCAACAGGAGCGAACAAACCGTGGCCGTAAAGATCCGGCTTCTGCGGATGGGCAAGATCCGCAACCCGCAGTACCGCATCGTCGTCGCCGACTCGCGTACCAAGCGCGACGGGCGGGCGATCGAGTTCGTCGGGATCTACCACCCGAAGGAAGATCCGTCGGTCATCGAGGTGACCTCGGACCGTGTCCAGTACTGGCTCTCGGTCGGCGCCCAGCCGAGCGAGGCCGTCCAGCGCCTGTTGGAGAAGACCGGCGACTGGCAGAAGTTCAAGGGCCTGCCCGCCCCGCCGCCGCTGCTGGTCGCGCCCGAGCGGGCCGACCGAAAGGCGGCGTACGAGGCGGAGGCCAAGGCCGCTGCGGGCGTCGCGGACACGCCGACCAAGCCGGCGAAGAAGGCCGAGAAGAAGTCCGAAGCGAAATCTGAGACGAAGGCCGAAGCGAAGTCCGAGCCGGCGGCTGCCGAAGCGCCGGCCAAGACCGAGGAGCCCACCGGTGCCGGCTCCGGCGAGCAGGCCTGACATGGTCCTCCGGCCCGCGCTGGAGCACCTGGTCAAGGGGATCGTCACCCACCCCGACGACGTACGGGTCCGGCTGGTCGACTCGCGCCGGGGCAAGCGCCTGGAGGTACGGGTGCACCCGGAGGACCTCGGCACCGTGATCGGTCGCGGCGGGCGCACCGCCAAGGCGCTGCGTCAGGTGATCGGTTCGATCGGCGGGCGTGGTGTGCGGGTCGACATCGTCGACTCGTACTGATGCTGTTGATCGTCGGTCGGATCGGCCGACCACACGGAATCCGTGGCGAGGTCACGGTCGAGGTCCGGACCGACGAACCGGAGATCCGGTTCGCCGCCGGATCGGTGTTGATCACCGATCCGGCGGCGGTGCCGGCCGCCCGCGAACCGCAGCAGCCGCCACCGCCCGGCGCGACCCTGGTCCGCGTCCCTGACCGGTTGACCATCGAGGCGGTCCGCTGGCATCAGGGCCGACCGTTGGTGCAGTTCGCCGGGGTTGTCGACCGCGACCTCGCCGAGGCGTTGCGAGGCGTGCTGCTCTGCGTGGACAGCAGCGACATCGCCACCCCGGAGGATCCGGACGAGTACCACGATCACCAGCTGGTCGGCCTGTCGGCGGTCACGCCGTCCGGTGACGCTCTCGGCGAGGTGGCCCGGATCGACCATGCGCCCGCATCCGATCTGCTGGTGCTCCGCCGGCCCGGCGGCGGGTCCGCCCTGGTGCCGTTCGTCCGGGCGATCGTGCCGGAAGTGGATCTCGCCGGTGGACGGGTGGTCGTCGACGCCCCACCCGGCCTGCTCGACCTGTGAGCGCCCCGATGCCGTCCGGCGCGGCGGCGCTGCAGGTGGACGTCGTCACCATCTTTCCGGACTATCTGGCGCCGCTGGACCTGTCGCTGATCGGCCGGGCGCGCCGGGCCGGCCTGCTCAGTGTCGAGGTGCACGACCTGCGCCGCTGGACGCACGACGTGCATCGGACGGTGGACGACACTCCGTACGGCGGTGGCGCCGGAATGGTGATGCGCCCGGAACCGTGGGGCGCGGCGTTGGACGAGTTGACCGCTGCCGGACGGCCGCCCGCGCGGCTGGTGGTGCCGACCCCGGTGGGGGAGCGGTTCGACCAGGCGATGGCGCAGCGGTTGGCCGCCGAGCCCCGACTGATCTTCGCCTGTGGCCGCTACGAGGGGATCGACCAGCGGGTGATCGACGAGGCGGCGGCAGCGCTGCCGGTGACCGAGGTGTCCCTCGGCGATTTCGTCATCTTCGGCGGCGAGGTCGCCGTGCTGGCCATCCTGGAGGCGGTGACCCGGTTGATTCCCGGAGTGCTCGGCAACGCCGGGTCGCTCGTCGAGGAGTCTCACTCGGACGGGTTGCTGGAGGGGCCGGTCTACACCAAGCCGCCGCAGTGGCGGGGACGCGAGGTGCCGGAGATACTACGATCGGGCGATCACGGCCGGATCGCCCGGTGGCGGCGAGATCAGGCGCTGCTCCGTACGGCGTCGCGTCGGCCGGATCTGATCGCCGGACTGCCCGCCGGGAAACTCGACAAAAAAGACATTGCGCTGCTGGTGGCGGCCGGATTTCAACTGCCGGCCGGTGATGTGGCAGAGTAGTGGGGTTGCCGCAGACGGGCATGCGTGTCCGGCTGCGAGGATCCCGCCAGCGGGAAGGCGTCGAACGTTGAGGCATCGAATGCTGCGGCGTCGAGTGTTCCGGCTCGGGATCAGTATCATCCATCCGCGCACCGCGAGACGGTGCGCCTTGAGTAGCCAAGGATGCAGCGATGAACACGCTGGACGCGCTCGACGCCCAGTCGCAGCGGACCGACCTTCCGGACTTCCGCGCCGGTGACACGCTCAAGGTGCACGCCCGGGTCGTCGAAGGTAACCGTTCCCGGGTGCAGGTCTTCCAGGGCGTGGTAATCCGCAGGCAGGGTGCCGGCCTGCGGGAGACCTTCACCGTCCGCAAGGTCAGCTTCGGTGTCGGAGTCGAGCGGACCTACCCGGTCAACAGCCCGGCCATCGACCGGATCGAGATGGTGACCCGTGGTGACGTCCGTCGCGCCAAGCTGTACTACCTGCGGGAACTCCGTGGCAAGGCCGCCAAGATCAAGGAAAAGCGGGAGAAGCAGGTCAGCTGAGCCCGCTGAGCCCGGTTCCCGATCCCAGGACTGCCGCTGGGAGCTTTCGCCAACTACCCTTGCGGTAGTGACCGATGGGGAGCGCTACGTCCGCGGCGATCGTCGCGGCGGCGGGAGTCAATTGTGCTACCGCTCGTGGCGCCTGACGAGAGGCGCCGTGGGCGGTAGCGCCGTGTCTCGGGACCGGGGAGATGCGTAGCGTGTATCCACAAGGAGACCAGGATCAGTGGCAGCGGCGCGCCGCGTCGGGCGCGCGCTCGCAGCGCACCCGGCGGGATGGCCGGTCGGTGGCACGCCCACGTCGGTCGGGCCGGTCCGGCATGCAGATGGTGCAACGCCGGCGTCGGCAGATGCCACTGTGGCAGGAGTTGCCGCTGCTGCTGGTGGTGGCCTTCTGTCTGGCGGTGTTGATCCGCTCCTTCCTGCTGCAGGCTTTCTTCATCCCGTCCGGCTCCATGGAGGACACGCTGCTGGTCGGTGACCGGGTGTTGGTCAACAAGGTTGTTTACGACGTCCGGGATCCGGTGCGCGGCGAGGTCATCGTCTTCCGGGGCACCAACGACTGGGCACCGGAGCACACCGACGACCCGGACCTCGGCTTCGTCGCCAAGCTCGGCCGCACCGTCGGCGACCTGGTCGGGGTTGGTCGACCGGGTGAGAAAGACTTCATCAAGCGGGTCATCGGCGTGCCGGGTGACCGGATTCGTTGCTGCGACGACCAGGGCCGGTTGACCGTCAACGACCAGCCGTTGGACGAGGCCGGCTACGTCCTGGAGGACTCGCCGCTGGACGTCCCACCGAGCCCAGGTGAGTGCCGATCCCGGCAGTTCGCTGAGGTCGTGGTCGAGCCTGGACACCTCTTCGTGATGGGCGACCATCGACTGGTCTCACAGGACTCCCGCTGCCAGGGCCCAGTGCCGATCGACAACGTCATCGGCCGGGCCTTTGTGGTCGTCTGGCCCCAGGACCGCTGGGACGGACTGTCCGTGCCGGACACCTTCGATAGCCTGCCGCCGACGGCTCCGACTCCGGCGGCGGTCGACCAGCCGGCGGACGTTCCGGACACCTCCGGTGACCTGGTGATCGTGCTGCCAGTGATGATTCCGCTACTTTTTGCTTCGCGCTCCGTGCCGCTGTTGCCAGCCAGACGTCGTAGGCTCCGGTTGTGATCGACGAGCAGACCGAGAAAAAGCCCAATTCCTTCTGGCGCGAACTACCGATCCTGTTGGGTGTGGCGGTCCTCGTCGCGGTCCTGGTCCGGGCGTTCGTCCTGCAGACCTTCTACATCCCGTCGCCGTCGATGGAGCACACCCTCGACATCAACGACCGGGTGCTGGTCAACAAGGTCGTCTACCACTTCCGATCGCCCGAGCGCGGCGAGATCGTCGTGTTCCGGGCGCCACCGGAGTGGAGCAGCAACCCGGACGGCGAGGACTTCATCAAGCGGGTCATCGGGGTTGGTGGAGACCGGGTCGAGTGCTGTGACGCCGAGGAGCGGTTGATCATCAACGGCCAGCCGCTGGACGAGCCGTACATCTACTCCGAGGGCGGGATCAGCGATCCCACCGCGGTCGGTCCGTTCGACATCACCGTGCCGGAAGGACGGCTCTGGGTGATGGGCGACCATCGGTCGGCCTCGGGCGACTCGCTGGAGCACTGGGACCGCAGCGGCGACATCGACTACGCGACCATCTCCGAGGACGCCGTGGTCGGCCGAGCGTTCACTGTCTTCTGGCCACTGGACCGGGCCACCTGGCTCACCGTGCCGGAGCCGTTCGAAACCGTTCCGAGTTCGGGACCGTGACCGGTCGGTTCGCGCCAACCCGGACGGTGTGCTCGGCTGCGGCTGCGGCCCACCTGTCGTGCCGGCCGGCTTGTTCTCCTACTCTGGTCGGGTGACCGACGCGGAGCTGACGGTGGACCGCGCGCCGGAGCCGGCGCGCAACCGGCGCGCGGCCCGGGTCCTGCTCGTCGACTCTGCGGGTCGTGTGTTGCTGCTACACGGGTACGACCCGGCCCGTCCCGGGCACCGGTACTGGTTCACTCCCGGCGGTGGACTGGAGTCCGGCGAGACCCCGGTCGACGGCGCGGTCCGCGAGTTGGCTGAGGAGACCGGCCTGCGCGTGACACCTACCGAGTTGGGCGCGCCGGTCTGGCGGGAAACCGTCGAGTTCCCGTTCGACGGCCGGTGGTACCGCCAGGAACAGCACTTCTTCCTGCTGCGGGTGCCCAACTGGCAGGTCGACACGAGCGGGTTCGACGACATCGAACGCCGTACGATCGACGCCCACCGGTGGTGGCCGGTCGGTGAGCTCGCGACCACCCCGGAACGGGTCTATCCGCCGGAGCTGCCGACCCTGCTGCGCCGGCTGACGGGAGAGGCCGAACCGTGCTGACTCCACCGCGTACCGTGGTGCGCCGCGACGCCGGGCTCTACGCGTTGGAGCAGGCCCTGCGGCGGCGCGGCTTCGCCCACGTGGCCGGCGCTGACGAGGCCGGCCGGGGTGCGTGTGCCGGGCCGCTGGTGGCGGCTGCGGTGGTGCTCGCGCCGGGTCGGCGGGGCGAGATTCACGGACTGGCCGATTCGAAGCTGCTCACCTCGGCGGCGCGGGAGCGGGTCTACGCCTCGGTCCGTGACCGGGCCCTCGCCCACCGGGTCGTGGTGGTTCCAGCCGACGAGATCGACCGTCGGGGTCTGCACGTGTGCAATCTCGCCGCGATGCGCCGGGCACTGGCCGGGCTCAGCCCCGCACCTGAGTACGTGCTGACCGACGGGTTCGGCGTTGACGGACTCGGTGCGCCCGGGCTCGCGGTGTGGAAGGGCGACCGGGTGGCGGCTTGCGTGGCGGCTGCCAGCGTGCTCGCAAAGGTAACTCGGGACCGGCTGATGGTCGAGCTCGACGGGCGGTTCCCGGGTTACGGCTTCGCCGAGCACAAGGGCTACGCCACCGCCGAGCATCAGGCCGCACTGAGTCGGCAGGGGCCGTGTGTCGAGCACCGGTTCTCGTACGTCAACGTGGCGGCCGCCTCGGGCCGGTCCGCGAGTCCGCCCCGCTCCCGCCGACCGGCCGCCGAAGCTGGCCGGACTGACGTCGCGAAAGCCGACCCGACGGTCGGGGCCGGCTCGGCCGACATCGGCATCCGTGAGCCGATGGGGCGTCCGGACCCCATCCGGGGTACCGTCGGCGTGGCGTTGGACGAGCAGCTTCGCCAACCGGCGCTACTGGGGGAAGATGTGGTCATGGAAGGCGGATGGCGATGAGCGCCGAGGATCTCGAGAAGTACGAGACAGAGATGGAGCTGCAGCTCTACCGGGAGTACCGCGACATCGTCCGCCAGTTTTCGTACGTCGTCGAGACCGAGCGTCGCTTCTACCTGGCGAACCAGGTCGACCTGCACGTGCGCAATTCTGACGGCGAGGTGTACTTCGAGGTCGAGATGCACGATGCCTGGGTGTGGGACATGTACCGTCCTGCCCGTTTCGTGAAGAACGTCAGAGTAATGACGTTCAAGGATGTAAATGTGGAAGAGTTGGACAAGCCGGAAATCTCACTACCGGCAGACTCCGGGTTCAGCGGCTGACTTCAAATGGCCCCTCCATAGCAGATCGACTGCGGCGAAATTCCGTTTTCCACAGCTGAGCCAGCATCCACAGCCTGTCGTCCGCCCGTCGAGGCCGTACCCCGGTCGGGTGCCAGCCTGTCGGAATGAGATTCCTGCTCCTGCCGATGCTGGTCGCGGCGATCCTGTTCAGCACTGCGCCCGCAGTCCCGGCCACGATGTCGGTCGCCGCCCCCGGACCACAACCGACCGGGTTCGCGCGCCCAGCCGCAGACCCGCGTTTTCACCCGCCACTGGCCGGCACCGTCACGCTGAGCCGCCGATTCGACCCGCCCCCGGTGCCCTGGGGGCGCGGACACCGGGGCGTCGATCTCACCGCTGACGTCGGTGCCACCGTGTACACCGCTGGAGCCGGCACGGTCAGCTACTCCGGTCGGATCGTCGACCGGGGCGTGGTCAGCATCAGCCACCCGGGTGGGTTCAGGACCACCTACGAACCCGTGGACGGCTGGCTCGCCGTCGGCACCGCGGTCAGCGCCGGCCGTCCGATCGGCACCGTCACCGAAGGCCACCCGGGTTGTCCTGCCGACGCGTGCCTGCACTGGGGCCTGCGGCTGACGGACGGCAGTTACCTCGACCCGTTGCTGTTGCTCGGCAACGGACGTGTCCGCCTGCTGGCGCTCGGGTCAGCCGGCCCGGCGTAGCAGCGCTGGCAGCAGCTCCGCGAGCCGTTCGTAGTCTGCTGCCCGGTTGTACACCTGAGCGCAGATTCGCAACCACGCCCGATCGGACCACCAGGCGACCGACACCTCAGCGGCCAGGTCGTCGGCGATCCGACGACGCAGCGCGGCCGCTGCGACAGCGCTGTCGGCCACGCCGGCTGGTAGCGGGACCAGCCGCATGGCCAGGTGGGCCGACTCTGGCCGGCGCGGATCGGGTACCGGCAGCCGCTGCGGTGGGATCCCCAGCGCGTCGGCAATGGTCCGCTGGCCGTAACCGACCAGTGCGGCGTTGTGCGCTCGGACCCGGTCCAGGCCAAGGCTGCGCAACGCGTACAGGCCAGCCGGCGCGGCCAGCCACGCGGTGTAGTCGCGGGTGCCCTGCCACTCCACCCGCGCCGGGAACCCGGATTCCTGCTCCCAGGAAACCCCCAGCGGCTCAAGCCGTTCCCGCCATCGGGGCGCGACCGCCAGCAGCGCCGTGCCGCGCGGCGCGAACGCCCACTTGTGCAGGTTGCCCACCCAGAAGTCGGCGCCGATCCGGTCAATCTCGACCGCCAGCATCCCCGGTACGTGGGCGGCGTCGACCAGGACCGGTACGCCGGCGTCACGGGCTACCGGGACCAGCTCGGCGACTGGGAACACCTGCGCGGTCGGCGAGGTGACCTGGTCGACCACCAGCAGCCGGGTCCGGCCCGGCCGGAGCGCGGCGCGCAGCCGCTCGACGACCTCCTCGGCCGGCGCCCCCAGCGGCACCGCTACGACTCGTACCGTCGCCCCAGTGCGCCGGCACTCCCGCTCGACCGAGAGCGCGACCGCGCCGTACCCGTGATCGGTCAACAGCACCTCGTCACCGCTGCCCAGCCGCAGCGTCTGCAGCACGGTCGCGGCAGCGACGGTGACGTTGTCGACCAGTGCGGCGCACTCCGGGTCGGCACCGAGGAAAGCGGCCAGATGGCGGCGGGTGTGGCCGATCCGGTCCAGCAGACCCTGGGTGAAGAACCGCTGCGGGTCGGCCTCCATCTCGTCGCGTAGCCGCTGCTGCACCCGCTGCACCGAGACCGGGACCGCGCCGAACGCGCCGTGGTTGAGGTGGGCGACCGCCGGGTCGAGGGAGAACAGCATCCGTGCCCCGGGTAGCGGTTCGGGTGGGACCAGGCCGCCGCTCATCGGCATATCGTAGGCGAGCCGTCTCGGCCTGGTCCGTCGAGCGGCCCGCCCGGGTGCGCGGCCCGTCCGCCGGGCCGGCCGGCAGCCTCAGGCCCGCGGATGCGCCTGCCGGTACGCCGCCCGCAGCCGCTCCACCGACACGTGGGTGTAGAGCTGGGTGCTGGCCAGCGAGGCGTGCCCGAGCAACTCCTGGACCGACCGCAGGTCGGCGCCACCCTCCAACAGGTGGGTGGCCGCCGAGTGCCGCAGCCCGTGCGGGGTGACACGGGGCACGCCCGCGTCGCGGGCAGCCGCGGCGACGATCCGGCGCACCACCGTGGCCTGGAGCCGGCCACCCTTCGCGCCGAGCAGTAGCGCCTCGCCGGAGCGGGGCGACGCGAGCGCCGGTCGCCCCCGGGCCAGCCAGTCGTGGATCGCCGCCCCGGCCGGCACCCCGTACGGCACGGTCCGCTCCCGGCCGCCCTTGCCCAGCACCCGGAGTACCCGTCGGCCCGGGTCGAGGTCGGCGAGGTCGAGCCCGCAGAGTTCGCTCACCCGGACCCCGGTCGCGTACAGCAGCTCCAGGACCAGCCGGTCGCGCAGCCGCAGCGGGCCGTCCGGACCGGTGCCGGTCGGTTCCCGGGTCTGTTCCCCGGCCAGCTGAGCCTCCGAGTCGGTGCCGTCGCCGTCCGGCATCAGCTGCGCGGCCTGCTCGACCCGCAGCACCGCCGGCAGCGTCCGGTGCGGTCGAGGGCTGGCCAGTGCCGCACCGGGATCGGCGCTGGTCAACCCAGTTCGGTACGCCCAGCCGCTGAAGGCGCGGGCGGCCGCCGCCCGCCGGGCCAGCGTGGCCCGGGCGGCGCCGAACGTCCGTTGCCGGGCCAGCCAGCTGCGCAACACCGTGATGTCGAGTCCGGCGGGTGAGTGGACCCCCATCCGGGCGGCGTGGTCGAGTAGCGACACGACGTCACCGACGTACGCCCGTACGGTGTGGGCAGAGCGGTTGTCGACCAGGGCGAGGTGCCGCGCGAAGGCGTCCACGGCCTCGCGCAGGCCGGACGGCAACTCGGCGTGCCGCGCGGCGGTGCCCCAGCTGCCGTTGTCGCTCACCCTCCGACCGTCGGCCCAGCGGCCTGATCGGTCAAGTCGCCACGCCGACCGACCCCGGAGGCGGACCGGGGCGGCAACCGGTAGCGTCCATCCGCGCCGGTGAGCAGGCCTCGGGCCTGCAGGGCGGAGACCGTCCGCATCGCGGTGCGGATGTCGACGCCGGCCCGGCCGGCCAGCTCGTCCAGGGCGACCGAGCCGCGGCCGGGAACCGCTTCCAGGACCCGCGCAGTCTGGGGGTCGAGCGAGTCACGGGGGCGCTCGGGCCCGCGTGGTGGCGGTGCGAGGTCGATACCGATCCGGCCGATCTCCTCCTGCACGTGGGCGACCCCGGCGACGAGCCGGGCCTGCGGGTGGTCGCGCAGAATCTCGTGACAGCCGACCGACACGGCAGAGGTGATCGGCCCCGGCACCACCATGGTCGCCCGGCCCAGGGCCAACGCACGCCGGACCGTCTGGGCGGCCCCGCTCCGGGCACCGGCCTCGACCAGCACGGTCCCGGCCGTCGCGGCGGCGATCAACCGGTTGCGGGTGAGGAACCGGTGCCGCAGCGGCTCGGCGCCGGGCAGCCACTCACTGACCAGCAGCCCGGACTCGGCGATCTGGTCGAACATCGCGGTGTTGCCGGCGGGGTACGGCCGGTCGATCCCGCAGGCCAGCACCGCCACCGTGCAGCCGCCAGCGGCGAGCGCACCGCGATGGGCGCAGGCGTCGATGCCGTACGCACCTCCGGAGACGATTGTCCAACCCTGCTCGGCAAGGCCGTGGCCGAACTCCATGCTGACGTGACGTCCGTACTCGCTGGGTGCCCGGGAACCGACCACGGCGACCGACCTGGCCAGCGCCTCGGCGAGCGGCAACGGCCCACGGATCCACATGGCCAGCGGTGGCGCGCCGCCCCGGGAACCTCCGGAATCGGCACCGCCCGACCCGCTGTCAGGGCGACGGGCCAGCCGGGTCAGGTCCTCGACCTGGCGCGGCCAGTCCGGATCCTCCGGCGTCACCAGCCGGGCGCCGACCCGCGCCGCTCGGTCGAGAGCGGCGGCGGCCACCTGCAGCGGATCGGCGGTTGCCAGCCGGGCGGAGCTCGCCGTCCGGGTCGGGTCGTCGGGACTCCGCCCGCCGCGTAGCCGGGCCAGCGCCTCGACCGGGCCGACCGCCGCCACGAGCCGGTGAACGGCTTCGTTTCCCGGCTCGGCGAGCCAGGTCAACGCGATCCGGGCGAGCCGGCTGCCGGCCGCTGCGGTGCCCGGCATCACAGCTCGCCCGTCCGCAGCTGGATGGCTTCGTCGATGTCGGCCGAGTCCGGCCGGGCCCGTCCGTCCAGGTCCGCGATTGACCAGGCGAGTCGCAGAATGCGGTCGAAGCCCCGGGCGGAGATCGCCCCGACGTCCAGCCGCCGGCGCAGTGCGGCGGTCTCACCGGCGGGCAGCCGCCACGGCGGGCGTCGCAACGCGGGCCCGGGGACCACCGAGTTGGACCGCCACCCCTGGTTGGCCCAGCGCTGCCGGGCGGCCTCGCGTGCGGCGGCCACCCGGGCGGCCACCGTCGCGGTCGGTTCCGCCGGCGTCTGGTTCGTCATCAGGTCGACGGCCCGCAGCGCGGTGAGGCTCACCTGCAGGTCGATGCGATCCATCAGGGGACCGGACAGCCGGTTGCGGTAGCGGCGCCGTACCACGGGCGGGCACTCGCAGAACTGATCGCCCGCCGGCCGGGCGCACGGGCACGGATTGGCCGCGAGCACGAGCTGGCACCGGGCGGGGTACTCGGTGACCCCCAGGGCACGGGTGATCAGCACTCGCCCCTTCTCCAGTGGCTGCCGTAACGAATCCAGCACCCGGCTGTGGAACTCGGGTGCCTCGTCGAGGAACAGGACACCGTGATGAGCCAGTGAGACCGCGCCGGGGCGGGCCAGCCCGGAACCACCGCCGACCAGCGATGCGACGGTCGCCGAGTGGTGCGGGGCCTGGAACGGCGGTCGGCGTAGCAGGGCGCTGCCCGGTGGCAGCACTCCGGCGATCGAGTGCAGCGCGGAGACCTCCAGCGCCGCCGTGTCGTCCAACGCCGGCAGCAGACCGGGGAGCCGTTCCGCCAGCATGGTCTTGCCGGCACCGGGCGGTCCGATCAGCGCCAGGTGGTGGCCGCCGGCCGCGGCGATCTCCAGGGCCCGCTTGCCGAACGCCTGCCCGGCGACGTCGGCGAGGTCCGGGCCGGCCTGGACGGCACCCGGCTTCGGTGGCGGGGGATCGAGCAGCTCGCCGGCGCCCCGGATGAACGCGATCAGCCGGTGCAGCGTGTCGACGGCCTTGACCCGCACCCCCGGCACCACCGCCGCCTCGGCCGCGTTCGCAGCCGGCACCACCACCTGGGTCACCCCGGCCCGGGCCGCGGCCACCACCATGGGCAGCAGGCCGCGCACCGGCCGTACGGTGCCGTCCAGGCCCAACTCGCCGAGCAGCGCCACACCGTCGACCGGGGCGAGTGGCAGCTCTCCGGTGCCACCGAGCAACGCGGTGGCCACTGCGAGATCGAACCCCGAACCGACCTTGGGCAGCGTCGCCGGTAGCAGGTTGACGGTGATCCGCCGGTTCGGCCAGTGCTGCCCGGAGTTGACGATCGCGGCGCGTACCCGGTCCCGTGCCTCGTGCAGGGTGGTGTCCGGCAACCCCGAGATGATCACTGCGGGGAGCCCGGCGGCGAGGTCGGCCTCCACCTCCACGAGATGCCCGGTGACGCCGACCAGGCCGACGCAGAGCACCTTCGCGTAGCTCATCGTCCGGTCTCCATCGGTCGGCCATCCTCCGTGGATGGTGGTCGGTCGTCGGTGCGCGGCGGGCGGTGGATGTCGTTTCTCATGGCACGACGGTGGCTGTCCGCGACCCGGGCCGCCGGCCCGGACAGAGGCGCGCCTGTGGACGAAGGTCCCGCTGTGGACAACGCGGCGACCGGTTGACGCCGGCTGCTAGGAGGCGGCCGCCGGGCGACGCCGACGGGGCGGGCGACGCTGGTCAGAAGGCCGCCGTCAGGTGCCGGACCTGGGCTGCGCCGGACCGACCGACGGTCACGCAGATCAGATCGAATCGCACCGGCCGCCGGCCATGTCCCGGGTTGGCGGCCAGCCAGCCAGCGGCCAGCCGGCGGATCCGCCGGGCCTTGGCTGCGGTGACCGCTTCCTCCGGCGCGCCGTAGCGGCCACCGCGTCGGGTCTTCACTTCGCAGAACACGATGGTGTCGGCGTGCCGGGCGATGATGTCGATCTCGCCGGCCGTACAGCGCCAGTTGCGTTCGACGACGATGAGCCCGGCGTCAACGAGGTGCCGTACGGCGCAGCGTTCGCCGTAGGCGCCGACGGCCTGCCTGATGTTGGTCATGGTCGCAACGTGCCCGGCGGCGATGGCTCATGCCCGGTGCGGTACGCCGTGGTTGTGGACGGCGGGCTTGCTGTGGACGCCGCGACGGCACCGGCCGCCGACCTGCTAGCGCCGGTCTGACCAGCACCGGTACAAGATCGCCCGAGACGTCCGTGGAGCGGACCCGAGTGGCGGCGGCGGTTGCGGTGACATACGGTCCCTGTCCGTGGACCCGAACCGAAACTATCCGGACGACCCCGATCCCCGGTGGTACTCCGAGCGCACCTACGTCGATTCGTCCTGGCAATCCACCGAGTCGAGCAGCGACCGGTTCGGTGCCGACCCGTTCGGCGGCACCAGCCGGTACGCCAGTGGCGACGGTACCGGTGAACTGCGGGCCGCCCGGGCGGATACGACAGAAGGTGGCCGGCGGCGCGCGGCGCCGGAACCGTCGTCGGCACCGCCGTTCGCTCCGCCCTCGTCGGCACCGCCGTTCGCTCCGCCGTCGTCGGCGCCTCCCGGGCCGGCGAGCGGTCCACCCTTTGCGACCCCGGAGCCCCGGCCGGAGCCGGGTCCGGCGGTCGATGCCGGCCGGCGGTCCGACCCCGCAAGGCGGTCCGACCCCGCAAGGCGGTCCGACCCCGCAAGGCGGTCCGACCCCGGTTGGCGGTCCGACCAGGCGCGGCCGGACGAGTCGGCCAGTTCGGTCGACATTCCCACCGGGCTCATGCCGCCGGTCACCCCCCGTCCGGCCGGTGATCCACCGCCGACGGGGGAGTACGGCGGCCGGCGGGCACCGGTGGGCAGCGTAGTCAGCGACGGGGTGTACCGCAGTCGACGTCCTGCGCTGGGGATCCTGTTCGCCGTCCTGGTGATGATCTTCGAGGTGCCGGCGTTGCGGCTGTTGCTGGACGGAGCGCTGGCCGATCCGGCCGAGGTCGGCGCGGTAGTCGCCGGTACGGCGCTGATGATCGGACTGCCCGCGTTCGGTATCGGTCTCTACGCGCTGGCTACCGGGGCGACCAAGGTGGGTTCCCCGGTCGAGGCGTGGCTGCGTCCGCCGACCGCGCATCTGCTGGTCGGCCTGCTGCTGTTCGTGGTGGCCGGACTCGCGGGCTGAACCATGCGGGCTGGCCGGGTCGCGACCCGGCGCAGGGCGTACACTTGACAACCGGCGACCGCCTCGCGCGGTCGACCTCGCGCGCCTTTCTCCCCGGCGACAGCCGTGGGGGCGTCGGTCCCCTGGTCCTGATCACTCAGGCCCACCATGACCGCCGACCGGGCGCCAGGACGCCCGGCCGCCGGCCGGCGTGACAACCAGGGACGTACAGGGAGAAGACACCATGGCCGTGGTGACCATGCGTCAGCTGCTGGAGAGCGGTGTGCACTTCGGGCACCAGACCCGGCGCTGGAATCCGAAGATGAAGCGGTTCATCTTCACCGAGCGTAACGGCATTTACATCATTGACCTGCGCCAGACCCTCGACTACATCGAGAAGGCGTACACCTTTGTCCGTGACACGGTGGCCGACGGCGGCAACATCCTGTTCGTCGGAACCAAGAAGCAGGCGCAGGAGGCCATCGCCGAGCAGGCGACCCGGGTCGGTCAGCCGTACGTCAACCACCGCTGGCTCGGCGGCATGCTGACCAACTTCCAGACGGTGTACAAGCGACTGCAGCGGATGAAGGAGCTGGAGGCGCTGGACCTGACCGGCACCGCGCAGGGCTACACCAAGAAGGAGACCCTGCAGCTGTCCAGGGAGAAGGACAAGCTCAGCCGTACGCTCGGCGGCCTGCGGGACATGCAGAAGGTGCCGGCGGCGATCTGGGTCGTCGACACGAAAAAGGAGCACATCGCCGTCGACGAGGCCCGCAAGCTGGGCATTCCGGTGATCGCGGTGCTCGACACCAACTGCGACCCGGACGAGGTCGATTTCCCGATCCCGGGCAACGACGACGCGATCCGCTCCGCCGAGCTGCTCACCCGGGTCGTGGCCACCGCCGTGGCGGATGGTCTGATCGCCCGTTCCGGTAAGTCGCGTGGTGCCGAGGAGAAGCCGGAGCCGGGCGCCGTGGCCACCGACGAGCCGCTGCCCGAGTGGGAGCGCGAGCTGCTCGAGGGGCCGGCCAACAAGGAGAACGAGCCCTCGGCCAGCAAGGAGAACGAGCCCGCTGCCGCCGCTGCGGAATGACGACCACCCAAGCCGTCCGACGAGACTGAAGAGAGAGTCATGTCCAACTTCACCGCCGCGGATGTCAAGAAGCTCCGCGACCTCACCGGCGCCGGCATGATGGACTGCAAGAAGGCGCTGCAGGAGGCCGAGGGCGACTTCGACAAGGCCGTCGAGATCCTGCGGATCAAGGGTGCCAAGGACGTCGGCAAGCGGGCCGGCCGCACCGCCGCGAACGGCCTGGTGGCCCACGCCGGGTCGGCGCTGCTGGAGCTCAACTGCGAGACCGACTTCGTCGCGAAGAACACCGACTTCATCGACTTCGCGCAGTTGCTGGTCGAGCACGGCGAGCAAATCAAGGCCACTGACGCGGAGGCGCTGCTCAGCTCCACCCTGCCGGACGGCCGGCCGGTCGCCGACGCGGTCCAGGAACAGTCCGCCAAGATCGGCGAGAAGCTGGTGCTCAACCGGTTCGCCCGGCTCGACGGCACCGTCACGGTCTATCTGCACCGCAAGGCGCAGGACCTGCCGCCGCAGGTGGGTGTCCTGGTGGCGTACTCCGGCAAGGAGGACGAGGCGGCCGACGCAGACGCCCGCGGTGTGGCGATGCAGATCGCCGCGATGCGGCCACGCTTTCTCACCCGTGAGGAGGTGCCGGCGGAGACGGTCGAGTCGGAGCGCCGGATCGCCGAGCAGACGGCTCGCGAGGAGGGCAAGCCGGAGGCGGCCATGCCCAAGATCATCGAGGGCCGGGTGAACGCCTTCTTCAAGGACTTCGTCCTGCTGGAGCAGGCGTCGGTGGCGGACAACAAGAAGACGGTCAAGAAGGTGCTGGCCGAGGCCGGTATCGACGTGACCGGGTTCGTCCGGTTCGAGGTCGGCCAGGCCTGATTCGGTCCGGGCCGGTGTCCGGCGCGTCGGCCGGTCGGCGGCCGACGCAGACAGGTCCCCGGTGAGGATCGAGACGATCGATCGACAGAGGAGGCCGTTGGTGTACGTGACAGGCACCACGGCCTCCTCGTTCCGTAGTGTGGGCACGAGGGTGAGTACGGCGGCGCTGAGGGCAGCTAGCGAAGGGCGGGTCGGATGACGCAGGTAATGAGTGGACACACGCTGGCGGCGGACGACCCGACCGCGCCCCCACCCGGGCGGTCCCGGCGGGTGGTGCTGAAACTGTCCGGTGAGGTATTCGGCGGCGGAGCGATCGGCGTCGATCCAGATGTGGTGCAGGACATAGCCCGGCAGATCGCCACTGTCTCCCGGCTCGGGGTCCAGGTTTCGGTGGTGGTCGGCGGCGGCAACTTCTTCCGCGGCGCCGAGCTGCAGAAGCGCGGCATGGACCGGGCCCGAGCCGACTACATGGGCATGCTGGGCACCGTGATGAACTGCCTGGCCCTGCAGGACTTCCTCGAGAAGGAAGGCGTCGAGACCCGGGTGCAGAGCGCCATCACGATGGCCCAGGTCGCGGAACCGTACATCCCGCTGCGCGCGATCCGGCACCTGGAAAAGGGCCGTGTGGTGATCTTCGGCGCGGGTGCCGGTATGCCGTACTTCTCCACCGACACCGTCTCGGCGCAGCGTGCCCTGGAGATCCACGCAGACGTGGTGCTGATGAGCAAGAACGGCGTGGACGGGGTGTACACCGCCGATCCACGGACCGACCCGACCGCCAGCAAGCTCGACACGGTGACCTTCGCCGAGGCGCTACGGCGCGGGCTGCGGGTCGCCGACGCCGCCGCGTTCAGCCTCTGCATGGACAACGACCTGCCGATGTTGGTCTTCGGCGCGCAGGGCGACGACACGATCGTGCGCGCAGTCGCCGGCGAGCGCATCGGTACCTTGATCACGACCTGACCGCCCGGACCGCGCGGCGGATCCGTACCGGCAGGTGCCAGCAGGGACACCGGACCATCAGAAGGAGGCGACGGAACAGGTGATCGAGGAGACTCTGCTCGAAGCAGAGGAGAAGATGGAGCGCGCCGTCGAGCACGCCAAGGAGGAGCTGGGCGCGATCAGGACCGGTCGGGCCACTCCGGCGATGTTCTCCCGCATCGTGCTCGACTACTACGGTACCCCGACGCCGATCACCCAGATGGCATCCGTCGGGGTGCCCGAGCCGCGGATGGCCATTGTCAAGCCGTACGACATGTCGCAGCTCGCCGCGATGGAGAAGGCGATCCGCGACTCGGATCTCGGAGTCAACCCCAACAACGAGGGGACCCAGCTCCGGATCCTGCTGCCGCAGATGACCGAGGACCGTCGGCGAGAGATGATCAAGGTGGCGCGCGGCAAGGGCGAGGACGCCAAGGTCGCCATCCGCAACGTCCGTCGTAAGGCCAAGGAAGAACTCGACCGCATCGTCAAGGACGGCGAGGCCGGCGAGGACGAGGGACGCCGGGCGGAGAAGGAACTGGACGATCTCACTCACCGGTACGTGTCCAGCGTCGACGATCTGGTCAAACACAAGGAAACCGAGCTGCTCGAGGTCTGATGTCATACCCCGAGACCGCTGGCGGCGATCAACCGGACGCTCGAACAAGGGCGCGGCACCCCGGCGCCGCGCCCAAACCGTCAGCTCCGGAGACCCGTAACGGCCATCCGCTGGCTGAGCGGTCCCAGCCGTACGGCGGCCCGAACGGAGTGCCCGCCGCCGGTTATGGCACCGCCGATTACGGTGGCGCCGCGTACGGGGGTGCAGCCCATGGCGGTCCCGTCCCCACCGGGCCGTACACCGGTACCGGGGAATTCCCGTACGCCGGTTCCCACCTCGGCAACGGCGGTCTGCCCCAGGCCGGCGCGTCGACCGGCAACGGTCACTGGTCGACCGGGTACCGGGACGGTGAGCCGGCAGAGCCGTCTACGGACCCGGACCCGCAGGCCGGGCCCGACAGATCGGCAGCGCGTCGGCGGGCCGGCGCGAGACGCCGTCGATCCGGCCGGGCCGGTCCGGCCCGGCCGGCGACCGAGCGCTCCGACCCGGATCAGCCGCTGCCGGAGCCGACCGGCTCTCGTCGGGCCGGTCAGGATCCGCCCGGCGCGGCCGGGAACGCATCGCCGGCTGCCGACCGTCGGCCGTCAGCCGGTCGAAATCTGCCGGCCGCCATCGGCGTCGGCCTCGGGCTGGTCGTCGTGGTGCTCGGTTCGTTGTTTCTGTGGCGGCCAGCCTTCCTGATCGTCCTGCTGGCCGCTGTCGGCCTGGGCACCTGGGAGATGATCCGAGCGGTGCGCAGCAGCGGCGCCCGCCCGCCGACGACCCCGTTGCTCGCCGGTGGCGCGCTGATGTCCGTGCTGGCCTGGCGGGTCGGCCCGGATGCGCTGGCGCTCGGGCTGCTGGTGACGGTCCTGGCGATGCTGATCTGGCGGCTGGGCGACGGACCGTCCGGGTATCAGCGGGACGCGGCCACGGCCACGCTGATCGCGGTCTACGTCCCGTTTCTGGGCGGTTTCGCCGCGTTGCTGGCCAGTCGGCCGGACGGCGACCTGCAGATTCTGGTCACCCTGGCTGCGGTGATCCTCTCCGATACCGGTGGCTATGCCGCTGGCGTCTTCTACGGCAGGCACCGGATGGCACCGACGATCAGCCCGAAGAAGTCCTGGGAAGGCTTCGCCGGGTCGGTGGCCGCCGCCGGGATCGGCAGCGCGGTGCTGCTGTTTCTGTTGCTCGACGTCATGCCGCTGTGGGGAGCACTGTTCGGCGTGGCGGTGTCGGTCGCGGCTGTGCTGGGGGACCTCGGCGAGTCCATGCTCAAGCGGGATCTCGGGGTCAAGGACATGAGCAACCTGCTACCCGGACACGGCGGGCTGATGGACCGGCTCGACTCGATCCTGTTCGCGTTGCCGGTCTCCTACCTCGTGCTGTCGTTGATCGCGTTGGCCGGCTGATCGGTCGTTCAGAAGGGATGGCCGGTCGATCCGCCCACCGTGGCGAGCCGGCCTCGGCGGGATCGTGGGAGACTGGTCCTGCCATGAGAAGCCTGCCGCTGACCCCGAGCCGTCCGGTGACCGTCGCCTCCGACGGTCGCCCCGCCCTGCCACCCCAGCACCTGGCCGATCTCGATCTCGGCCAGCGGCAGACGCTGCTGACCGGGCTCGGCCAGCCCGCGTACCGGGCGAAGCAGGTCTCGACGCACTACTTCGGCCGGCTGACCCGGGACCCGCAGGCGATGACGGATCTACCGGCCGCCGTCCGGGCCGGAGTCGCCGAGCGGCTGTTGCCGACCCTGCTCACTCCGGTGCGCGAGGACGCGTGTGACAGCGGTGCCACCCGCAAGGCGCTCTGGCGGTTGCACGACGGAGCCCTGGTGGAGAGCGTGTTGATGGGCTACCCGGACCGGGTGACCGTCTGCGTGTCCAGCCAGGCCGGGTGCGGGATGGCCTGTCCGTTCTGTGCCACCGGTCAGGCCGGGCTGACCCGAAACCTGTCCACCGCGGAGATCATCGACCAGGTCGTCCACCTCGCGGAAGTGGCCGCAGCGGGTGGCGTCACGGGGTCACCGCCCCGGCTGTCGCACGTCGTCTTCATGGGGATGGGCGAACCGTTGGCCAACTACGGCCGGGTGATCGCCGCCGTCCGCCGGCTCTGCGCGCCACCACCGGAAGGGCTGGGCCTGTCGCAGCGGCATGTGACCGTCTCGACGGTCGGACTGGTGCCGGCGATGCGCCGTCTCGCCGGGGAAGACCTATCGGTGACTCTTGCGCTGTCGTTGCATGCGCCCGATGATGATCTGCGCGACGAACTCGTGCCAGTCAACCAACGGTGGAAGGTCGCCGAAGTCCTGGACGCCGCGTGGGAGTACGCGGACCGTACGGGTCGGCGGGTGTCCATCGAGTACGCGATGATCCGGGATGTGAACGACCAGCCATGGCGAGCCGATCTGCTGGGTCGATTGCTGGCTGGTCGCATGGCCCATGTGAATCTTATTCCGCTCAATCCGACTCCGGGCAGTCGTTGGGACGCCAGTCCCAAGCCGATCGAGCGGGAATTCGTTCGTCGGTTGCGTACAGCCGGTGTCGCGGTGACCGTCCGCGACACCCGGGGCCGGGAGATCGACGGAGCATGCGGGCAGCTTGCGGCCGCTGAGACGGCCTCATGAGCTACCGGTGTGATCAGCGAGTGAATCAGGAGACGTAGTGGCGAGTCAGGGACAGCGCTTTCGGCGCCGGGCGCTTCGTCGGGGCTACAAGGTCGACGAAGTGGATGCCTTCCTCGACCGTGTCGAGGCCACACTCGCCGGCGAGCCGGTGGGATCACCGGTTTCCGCACAGGAAGTGCACGATGTCGTATTCAGAGTCCGGTTCAACGGCTACGACGAATGGCAGGTCGACCTGCACCTGGACCGGGTGGAACGACAGCTGACCGAGTTGGAGGAGCGTGGCCCAGCCGGTCGTGGTCCAGCCGGTCGTGGCGCGGACACCCTTGCCGGCCGCCCCGACCGGCTGACCCCGGCCGGGCGTGACGATCGTCCGATGCGTGACGATCGTCCCGTGCCGTCGGCCGCCGCCGCGCTGCCGCCGCGGCCGCCCGGTCAGCTGGGGCCGATGTCCGGTCAGCCGGGTCCGGCCCCCGATCCGTACGGCCACTATGCCGACCAGCCGACCGGAAGTTACGGCCGCTACGAGGACCCCCGGGGCAGCTACCCGCCGGGCGCTCCGGCAGGCGGCCCGCCGGTCCCGGCACCGGGCGGGCCGCACCGCGGCTTCGGCCCTGGCCCGGACGGTCGGTTCGACGGCTTCGAACAGGGCCGGCACGGCAAGGCCGACATGACGGCCGAAATCTACTTCCCGGATCGGCGATCTGGCCCGTCCGGTCCGCCGCCAGGCGGACACCCCGGCCATGCCGGCATGGCCGGCCCTCCCGGCGGTGGCCACCCCGGCATGGGCGGCCCTCCCGGCGGTGGCCACCAGGGCATGACGGGCGGCCACCCGGCGATGCCGGGTCAGCCCGGCGTCGCCGGCTACCCGGGTGGGCCGGGCAGCCCCGGCCACCTGCCGGGCGGACCGGCGGGACCGTCCGGTGGTGGCAGCCTGCAGCGGGTGGACCAGATCCGGCGGACCTTCCAGGTCCGCAGGTTCGGTAGCGGCTACGACCCGGCGCAGGTGGACCGGCTGTTCGAGGAGCTCCTTACCGCGATGGCCGGCCGGGGACCGATGCCGGTGGACACGGCGGAACTCGACACGGTGCAGTTCGGGCTGGTCACCGGCGGCTACTTCGAGGCCGAGGTCGACGCCGCACTGAAGGAGGTACAGGACATCCTGCAGCGCGGCCGGTGACCGCCGGCTGCGGTTGCGCTGGCCGGATCAGCGCCAGCGATGCGGCCCGGGTCCGGTCAGGAACGCAAGCCGTTGCGTCGTAGCACGGCGTCGCCGACAACGATGGCCAACAGTCCAACGGCCAGGCCGACCAGCCAGATGTCCTCGACGCGGCCCTCATGGTTGCCAATCAGCATGGAGAGCAACACCAACGCCGAAACGACAGCACCGATCCGTCCCAACTTGCGATGGCCCGGCTTGTGCTGGTCGGGTGAGGTCACCGGCTCGGTTCCGGCCACGGCTGGTCCTCCTTCTCGAACCGGCCCGTCCCGATGAACGGAGCCCGGTCACTCGCATGGATCCCGCCCAGTCTGGCATGGTGCCGGCGGGCGCGGCATCGGGACCCCGCCGGGGGATCCGTGCCGGTGCCGGGCCACTCGGGCAGGCAGAGCCGGAGCCAGCGGATCCAGACGTCGCCAGTCGGGGCGACCGCCGCCTCCGGTAGCGTTTCCGGCGTACACATCGCTTGTGACCGAGGGGGTCTGTACGGTGCGACTGACGGGAACCGGGCACGCCAGTATGCGGATCGACACGGCTGCGGGCAGCATCCTGTGCGACCCGTGGGTCAACCCGGCCTACTTCGCCTCATGGTTTCCCTTTCCGGACAACTCCCAGCTGGACTGGGAATCCCTCGGACAGGTCGACTATCTGTACGTCTCCCACCTGCACCGGGACCATTTCGACGCGGCGCACCTCAAGCGCTTCGTGTCGAAAAAGGCGACCGTGCTGCTGCCCGAGTACCCCACCTCGGAGCTGGAGGACGAGCTGCGTGAGCTCGGCTTCACCAGCTTCCTGCGGACGAAGACCAACGAGGTGGTCGAGCTGGATGGCGGCCTCAACGTCATGATCCAGGCGTTGACCAGCCCGACCGACGGCCCGATCGGTGACTCGTCGTTGTGGGTCGAACACGATGGCATCCGACTGCTCAACCAGAACGACGCTCGTCCCACCGATCTGTCGGTCTTCGCCGCGCTCGGCCACGTGCACGCCCACCTGCTGCAGTTCTCCGGCGCCATCTGGTACCCGATGGTCTACGAGCTGCCCACCAACGCCAAGACCGCGTTCGGCAAGCAGAAGCGGGAGCGCCAGTTCGATCGCACCTGGCGGTACATCGACGATCTGAAGGCGTCGTACGTCTTCCCGATCGCCGGGCCGCCCTGCTTCCTCGACGACGCGCTGTGGCAGTTCAACGACATCCACGGCGACGAGGGCAACATCTTCCCCGACCAGCAGGTCTTCCTGTCCGAGTACGCCAAGGTCGGCGGCACCAATGGAGTGGTGCTGCTGCCCGGTTCGGTCGCCGAGGTCACCGCCGACGACTGCCGCACCACCCACCCGCAGCCGGTCGACGAGTTCTTTGCCAACAAGCGGGCCCACCTGGTCGAGATGCGGGAGCGCAAGCGTCCGGTCATCGAGGCCGAGAAGGCCTCCTGGCGGCACCCGGAGATCGACGTGCTGGGCGAGATGAAACGTCGTATCGAGCCGTTGCTGGAGGAGTCGGTCTACCTGGCCAAAGGGGTCGGCGGCCCGGTCCGGTTCGATCTGGTCGACTACGACGGCGAGTCGGTCGAGTCGATCGTGGTGGACTTCCCGGGTAAGCAGGTGCGGCCGTACGCCGACGAGAAGGTCCGCTACCGGTTCCGCACCGACCGGGCACTGGTGGAGCACCTGCTGCACACCGGCGAGGTCGACTGGGTCAACTCGCTCTTCCTGTCCTGCCGGTTCTCCGCCGCGCGGATCGGCCAGTACAACGAGTTCGTCTACGCCTTCTTCAAGTGCCTGTCCACGGAGCGGCTGCAGTACGCCGAGGGCTGGTACGCCGAGCAACGTCCGGACGCCGAGGACGTCAAGATCGGTGACTGGATCGTGCAGCGCCGCTGCCCGCACCTGAAGGCCGACCTGACCCGGTTCGGCATCATCGACGGCGACCAGCTCACCTGCCAGCTGCACGGCTGGCGGTTCGACCTGACCAGCGGGCGGTGCCTGACCAGCGTCGGGCACGAGATCCGGGCCCGCCGGGCGGGCACCCCGGCACCGGCGGAGTCCCAGGCCCCGGTTGGCGAGCCGGCGGCGCAGGCCTAGCATCTGTCTGGCGCCGGCGGCCTGGGGACCGCCGCGCCTAACGTCCGCCACGCCCCAGGTCGGTGAGGATCCGCCGGGCGGCGTTGTGCCCGGCGGCGCCGATCACACTGCCCGCCGGGTGACAGCCGGCGCTGCCCGCGTACAGGCCGGGCAGCCCGGTGGCGTACGGCATCCGGTCAGTGAACGACGCGGTGTTGTCCACGTGGTGGATGTGCCCGCCGGTGATGCCGAAGTGCGCCTCGATGCCGGGTGGGGCGAGCGGCACCGCGTCGGCGACCAGCGCGCTGGTGCCCGGCGCGTACCGGTCGCAGACGGCCAGCAGTTGTTCGACGTACCCGGGCAGCTCGGTCGCCCACGACGAACCCGCCGGCTGCCACGGCACCGACTGGACGAACAGCGCCGACGAGTGGTGCCCGGCGGCGTCGCGCAGCGACGGGTCGACGGTGGTGTGCAGGTACCACTCGATGGTCGGCTCGACCGGCAGCCGGCCGGCCCGCACATCGGCCCACATCGCCCGCAGCGCGGTCATCGGCGACTCGCCGCCGCCGGGCAGCAGCGACGCCGACCCGGGCAGCAGATGGATCGTGGCCCCGAACGGGCTGGGTGCGGCGTCCGGCAGGCAGCTGAACCGGGGCAGCCCGGTCAGCGCCAGGTTGACCTTCAACGTGCTGCCCGGCCGGCGGGTGGCGGCCATCCGGTCGGTCAACTCGGCCGGCAGTGCGCCGTCGGGAGTCAGCTCCAGCAGCCGGTACGGGTCGCAGGCGCCGAGCACCACCTCGGCGGCGACCGACCGCCCGTCGGCGACGACGACGCCGCTGGCGTTGCCGGCGTCCACGGTGATCCCGGTGACCGGTGCGTTGGTGACGATCCGTGCCCCGGCGGCCCGGGCGGCGTCGGCGAAGGTCCGCGACACGGTGCCCATCCCGCCGGCGGCGATCATCCAGGTGCCGTCCGAGCCGGGCAGCCGGCACATGTTGTGGGCCAGGAAGTTGTGGCCGGTGCCCGGGTCGTCCGGCCCGGCGGTCAGCCCGCTCAGCCCGTCGGTGACGGCGTACATGGCGACCAGCAGCTCGGAGCGGAACTCGAAGCGGGCCAGGTAGTCGGCGACCGAGCCGCGGACCAGGTCGACGAAGACCTGCCGCAGCGCCGGGCGGACGTAGCGCTGCGCGGTCTGCTCGACCGGCAGCGGCTCGGCCAGCCAGGCCGGCGCCAGGTCGTCACGTAGCGCCGCCAGTTCGGCCTGCATGGCGTCGTCGGCGGCCACGTCGGCGGCGGAGAATGTCGCCGCCATCTGCGCCCGGGTCGCGGCCCGGTCGGTGCCGAACAACAGGTACGGTGACCCCGGCCCGCCTGGAGTGGGCAGGAAGTAGTGCGGATCGCGGCGCAGCACCGGGATGGTCACGTCGAGGGTGGCCAGCAGTTCCGGCGGCATCAGCCCGAGCAGGTACGAGCCGGTCGAGTGGCGCAGCCCTGGCACCCGGGTGAACGGCTGCTCGGTGCGGGTGGCGCCGCCGATCACCTCGGCCGCCTCCAGCACCAGCACGTTCAGCCCGGCCCGGGCCAGCAGGACCGCCGCGACCAGACCGTTGTGCCCGGACCCGATGACGACCACGTCGGCCCGGGCCGGCAGAGAGTGTGACGTACCCATGTCCCGACCCTAGTCGCCGTGCGGCGTCCAAGATGGGCCTGCGATAGTCGAGACGTGTTCGCATGGTGGGGACGGACCGTGGTCCGGTTGCGATGGGTGGTGCTGGCCGCAGCCGCGTTGCTGGTCGTCGTCGGAGTGACCTGGGGGACCGGCCTGTTCGGGGCGGTCTCCGGTGGCGGTTTCGCCGACCCGGCGGCCGAGTCGACGCAGGCCCGAGAGCGGATCAACGCCGAGCTGGGCAACCAGGACGTCGACGTGCTGGTGCTGTACCGCAGCGACGCGGCCACCGTCGACGACCCGGCGTTCCGCGAGCCGGTCACCCAGACCCTGGAGTCGCTGGCCACCCGGCCGGAGGTGACCAGTGTCACCAGCTACTACGACACCGAGTCACCGGCGCTGGTCGCCACCGACCGGCGGGCCACCTACGCCCTGGTCCAGCTAGCCGGCGACGACGAGGACGCCAAGACCGCCGCCTTCGAGCAGATCCGGCCGCTGCTGGACGCACCGGGGCTGGTCACCCGGGCCGGCGGTGCCGTGCCGTTCCTCGACCAGGCCAACGAGCAGACCATCCGGGACATCACCCGGGCCGAGCTGATCGCCCTGCCGATCCTGCTGGTGCTGCTGGTGCTGATCTTCGGTGGGCTGGTCGCGGCGTCGATGCCGCTGCTGGTCGGCGTGCTCGCCATCCTCGGTGCGTTCGTCGCGGTCCGGGCGCTGACCCTGGTCACCGAGGTCTCGGTGTTCGCGATCAACGTGATCACCCTGATCGGGCTGGGCATGGCGATCGACTACGCGCTGTTCGTGGTCAGCCGGTTCCGGGAGGAGTTGGCCGCCGGCCACCCGACCCCGGAAGCGCTGGTGCGCACGGTCGCCACCGCCGGGCGTACCGTCGCGGTCTCCGGTCTGATCATCGGCACCTCGCTGATCAGCCTGCTGATCTTTCCGCAGCCGTTCCTGACCGGGATCGGCTTCGGCGGGATGGCAGCGGTGCTGGTCGCCATGCTCGCCTCGGTGACCGCGCTGCCCGCCCTGTTGGCGGTGCTCGGCCCGCGGATCAACGCGCTCACCGTACCGTTGCCGTGGCGGCGCCGGTCGGTGCCGCCACCGCCGGGGGAGGCCGCCCGGGCCGGCGCCTGGGCCCGGATCGCCCGCAGCGTGATGCGGCGTCCGGTGCGCTACGTCACCGTGGTGGTGGTCGGGCTGCTGCTGCTGGCCACCCCGTTCCTGCGGGCCGAGTTCGGCGGCTTCGACGAGCGGGTGTTGCCGGCCGGTGCGCAGTCGCGGGTGGTGGCCGAGACGATCGCCGAGGAGTTCCCCGACGGCGCCAGCATCGGCCCGGTCGAAGTTCTGGTCTCCGGCGCCGGCCCCGACCTGGCGCAAGCCTTCGCCGAGGACATCGCCGGGCTGCCGGGCGCCACCGGTGCCCAGATCGCGGCGGTACGCGACGCCTCGGCGTTGATCCGGGTCAGCTACGTCGGCGAGCCGACCGGCGACGAGGCCGAAGCACTGGTGCGGGCCATCCGCGACCTGCCGCCCCCGGCCGGGGCCGAGGTCCTCGTCGGCGGCCGCACCGCCGCCGACATCGACATGCTGGACAGCCTCGGCAGCTACCTGCCGTGGATGGCACTGCTGATGGCCACCGCCACCATGGTGCTGCTGTTCCTGGCGTTCGGCTCGGTGGTGCTGCCGGTCAAGGCGGTACTGATGAACCTGGTGTCGATCGGTGCCTCGTTCGGCGTGGTGGTCTGGGTGTTCCAGGACGGGCACTTCGCCGACTGGCTCGGCTTCACCCCGACCGGGTTCATCGATCCGACCAACCCGATCCTGATGTTGGCGGTGCTGTTCGGTCTGGCCACCGACTACGAGGTGTTCCTGCTGTCACGGGTGCGGGAGGAGTGGGACCGCACCGGCGACAACACCGCGTCGGTCGCCGCCGGGCTGCAGCACACCGGGCGGATCATCACCGCCGCCGCGCTGCTGCTGATCGTGGTGGTGGCCGGTTTCGCCGCCGGCGGCATCTCGTTCATCAAGCTGATCGGGGTCGGGATGATCGTCGCGATCGTCGTCGACGCGACCCTGGTGCGGGTGCTGCTGGTGCCGGCGACGATGCGGCTGCTGGGTCGGTGGAACTGGTGGGCGCCGGGTCCGTTGGGTCGGCTGTACCGCCGGTTCGGGCTGCACGAGACCCCGGCGCAGCCGCAGTTGGCGTCGGTCGGCTCCGGCCCCGGTGCCGACGGCGCCACCGGCTGAACGCCAGCGTGGCGGAGTAGCCGGCCAGCACGATCACGTGCAGCAGGTAGAGCCAGAGCAGCACCGCGACCGCCGCGCCGACCTGGTCGAGCCCGCCGAACGGCACCCCGAGGTCCAGCGGCAGCGAGCAGAACAGGATGAACCCGTGCAGGAAACCGGACAGGTTGGCGGCGGTGAACGAGCCGACCGCGACCGTGGCCAGCCAGTCCGGCTTGCCCGGCCCGACCACCCGGAACACCCATACCAGCACCGGGCTCAGCCCCAGCCAGACGGCCAGGAACGACACCACGACCCCGAGCGCGCCGGCCCAGCCGCCCCGGGCGAACAGCCCGGCGGCCGACGGTAGGGCCAGCAGCACCAGCAGCATCAGCGCCGGTGCCGCGCCGAGCAGCGGCAGCAGTAGCACCCGGCCCCGCCAGCCGACCATCGACTCGGCTGGCTCCGGTGGTGGCGCCACCGACACGAACGCCCGGCGCAGCCCTTCGCCGTACAGCGATGCGGGCAGCAGCGCGGCCAGCGCCAGCACCGGGGTGAGGTGCAGGCCGGCGTCGATCAGGGCGGCGGCGGCCCGGTCGGCGCCGAGCTGTCCGGGCAGGGTGTCGATCGCCGGGTCGGTGAGCCGGCGGATCCGGCCCGCACCGGCGAACAGCCCGGTCAGCCAGATCGCCAGCAGCACCACCGGGACGACCGCGATCGCGCCGAAGAAGGTGATCGAGGCGGCGTGCAACGACAGGTCCTGCCCGCGCAGCGGCCGGAACGCTGCCCGGACCAGCCGGCGCCCTCGGGAGACCATGTCCCCTAGCTTTCCCCACCGGGGCGGTCACCACTCCCGTACGGCGGTGGCCCGGCGTGGGGTGGCCCGTACGGTCCGGCTTGACGGTCGGCTAGCCGACATGGCCCGGTGCGCCGCCGTGGCGGGGCGGCGCGGCTAGTCTGGTCGGTGCATCATGTCCCGCGGAAAGGGGTGAGCACGTTGGCACAGCCGGCATTCGTGCCCGATCCGGAGCCGCCGCGTGAGCCGTCGTTCGACGTACTCGGCGATTTCGACGAGCCGTGGACCGCGCAGCTCGCCCTTGACCTGTTGCCAGAGACCAATGGTCCCAAGGTCGAGGTCCTCAGCGGGAGCGTGATCGTGACACCACATGCCGGAGTTGACCACCAGTCGGTCGAGCGGGAGCTTTCCTACCTGCTGCATCGGGCTGCGCGCAGAGCCGGCTTATGGGCCTATCCGGAGATCAACGTGGTTTCCGGGGCTGACCTGTTCATACCCGACCTGGTCGTGCTGCGGACGTCTGGTGGCGGCAGGACGACCGTTGACGTGGCGGACGCCGTACTGCTGGGCGAGATCGTGTCGCGCGGCAACCGGCGCAAGGACGTGATCGACCGGCCCCGGCAGTACGCCGCAGCCGGCGTTGCCTGGTTCCTCCGGGTGGATCTCCGGAACCGGGTGCCGGCGCTGGCGTTGCACGAGCTGAGCGACGGGGAGTACCGGCCGGTGGCGGCGGCCGCGGCCGGGACCACGTTCGTGATGAAGGAGCCGTTCGAGTTCACCATCGATCCGGCCGATCTGCTCGACGAGGCCGACGACGGCGCACGGTGACGCGATGTCCCGGTGACTCGGCGGCGCGCCCGGCGGCCGGTCGGCTGCGGCGCTGCGGGACAATGGGTCGGTGACTTCCTCCCCACGGGATATCGTCCTGCTCGGCTCCACCGGCTCGATCGGCACCCAGGCGGTCGACATCGTGACCCGCAACCCTGACCGGTTCCGCATCGTCGGGCTCGGCGCCGGCGGCGGCAACGTCGAGTTGCTCGCCGTACAGGCACTGCAGTTGCAGGTCGAGGTGGTGGCGGTGGCCCGGGCCTCGGCGGCGCAGGACCTGCAGCTCGCCTTCTACGCCGAGGCGTCCCGGCGCGGCTACCCGACCGGTGGGTTCCGGATCCCGAAGATCCTGGCCGGCCCGTCGGCGATGGCCGAACTCGCCGAGTGGCCGTGCGACGTGGTGCTCAACGGGGTGGACGGCTCCCGAGGGCTGGCCCCGACGTTGGCGGCGCTGCGGGCCGGCCGGACTCTGGCGCTGGCCAACAAGGAGTCGCTGATCGCCGGCGGTCCGATCGTGCGGGCCGCGATTCAGCGCCCGGACCAGATCGTGCCGGTGGACTCCGAGCATTCAGCGCTCGCCCAGTGCCTGCGCTCGGGCACCGCCGACGAGGTTCGCAAACTGGTGGTGACGGCGAGCGGCGGTCCGTTCCGGGGGCGGCCGCGTGCCGAGCTGACCGAGGTCACCCCGGAGCAGGCGATGGCCCACCCGACCTGGGACATGGGCCCGGTCATCACGATCAACTCGGCGACGTTGGTGAACAAGGGCCTGGAGATCATCGAGGCGCACGAACTGTTCGGCATCCCGTACCCCCGCATCGAGGTGGTGGTCCACCCACAGTCGGTGATCCACTCGATGGTGGAGTTCGTGGATGGTTCGACGGTGGCCCAGGCCAGTCCGCCGGACATGCGCCTGCCGATCGCGCTGGCCCTGGGCTGGCCGGCCCGGGTGCCTGCGGCGGCCGCCCCGGTCGACTGGACCCGGGCGCACAGCTGGGAGTTCGCCCCGCTCGACGAGACGGCGTTCCCGGCTGTGGCGCTGGCCAAGCAGGCCGGCTCGGACGGCCGTTGCCGGCCGGCGGTCTACAACGCGGCGAACGAGGAGTGCGTGGCGGCGTTCGTCGCCGGCAGGCTACCGTTCCTCGGCATCGTCGACACGGTGGAGCGGGTGCTGCAGTCGGCACCGGACTTCGGCGAACCGGGTACGGTCGACGATGTGCTCACTGCGGAATCCTGGGCGCGAACCCGGGCGCATGAACTGATCGGTGCATCGGCGGAGGGAGCTTGATGGCGTACCTGCTCGGGGTGGTTCTCTTCGCCCTCGCGATTCTCATCTCGGTCAGCCTGCACGAGGCCGGTCACATGGTGACCGCGAAGAAGTTCGGGATGAAGGTGACCCGGTACTTCGTCGGTTTCGGCCCCACCATCTGGTCGTTCCGGCGCGGCGAGACCGAGTATGGCCTCAAGGCCATCCCGCTGGGTGGCTTCTGCAAGATCGTCGGCATGACCCCGCAGGACGACGACGTGGCACCCGCCGACGAGTCCCGGGTGATGTGGCGCTACCCGGTGTGGAAGCGGACCGTCGTGATGTCCGCCGGGTCGGTGACCCATTTCGGGCTGGCGATCGTCGCGCTCTGGCTGGCTGCGGTCTTCATGGGCCTGCCGAACCCGGATTTCCCCGCCACCGAGGAGCAGGCCCGTCAGGAGCCGGCGGTGGTCGCGGTCACCGACTGTGTGGTCGTCGAGTACGTGGCCCGTGCCTGCGAGGCCGGCGACCCGGCCAGCCCGGCCGCGCAGGCGGGCCTGCGCGACGGCGACCGGATCCTCGCGGTGAGCGGCACCCCGGTCGACACCTGGGGTGACATGCTGGAGGCGATCCGGGGTGCCGATCCGGGGCCGGCGACCGTCCGGTACGAGCGGGACGGGACGACCGGCACGGTCGAGGCGGAACTCGCCGCAGTGCAGCGCCCCGAGCTGGGCACCGACGAAGGCCCGCTGAGCACGGTCGCCGCGCTCGGCGTCGGGCTGCGGATCGAGAAGCCGGGCATGGTGACGTACGGGCCGATCGAGGCATTTGGCGCGACCGGCGACTACCTGCGCCAGATGGCGGTCGGCACCGTCGAGGCGATGATGCGGATCCCGGAGAAGATCCCGGCGCTGTGGGCGTCGATCACTGGCGCGGAGCGCGACATCGACACCCCGATCAGCGTGGTCGGTGCCAGCCGGCTCGGCGGGGAGGCGGTGGCCAACGACGCCTGGGAGTTGTTCGTGCTGCTGTTCATCTCGCTGAATTTCTTCGTCGGGGTGTTCAATCTGCTGCCGCTGCTGCCGCTGGACGGCGGGCACATCGCGATCGCCTGGTTTGAAAAGGCCAGGGCCTGGCTGTACGCGGTGCTCGGCCGGCCCGATCCGGGCCGGGTCGACTATTTCAAACTGATGCCACTCACGTACGCGGTTCTGCTGATCGGTGGCGCGTTCACGCTGCTGACCATCACCGCGGACGTGGTCAACCCGATCACGCTGTTCTCGAGGTGAGTTTAAAGTGACCGCAGTCAGTCTGGGCATGCCCGCGGTACCGCCGCCACCGTTGGCGCCGCGCCGGGCCAGCCGGCAGATCATGGTCGGTCCGGTGCCGGTGGGTGGGGGTGCGCCGGTCTCCGTACAGTCGATGACCACCACGGTGACCTCGGATATCAACGCCACCCTGCAGCAGATCGCCGAGCTGACCGCGTCCGGCTGCCAGATCGTGCGGGTCGCCGTGCCGTCGCAGGACGACGCGGACGCGTTGCCGACGATTGCCCGCAAGTCCCAGATCCCGGTGATCGCCGACATCCACTTCCAGCCGAAGTACGTCTTCGCGGCGATCGACGCCGGCTGCGCGGCGGTACGGGTCAACCCGGGCAACATTCGGCAGTTCGACGACAAGGTGGCGGAGATCGCCAAGGCGGCGTCGGCGGCCCGGACCCCGATCCGGATCGGTGTCAACGCCGGTTCGCTGGACAAGCGGTTGCTGGCCAAGCACGGCAGGGCGACCGCCGAGGCGTTGGTGGAGTCGGCGTTGTGGGAGTGCTCGCTGTTCGAGGAGCACGACTTCCGGGACATCAAGATCTCGGTCAAGCACAACGACCCGGTGGTGATGATCCGGGCGTACCGGCTGCTGGCCGAGCAGTGCGACTATCCGCTGCACCTCGGGGTGACCGAGGCCGGCCCGGCGTTCCAGGGCACGGTCAAGTCGGCGGTGGCGTTCGGGGCGCTGCTGGCCGAAGGGATCGGCGACACCATCCGGGTGTCCCTGTCCGCGCCGCCGGTGGAGGAGATCAAGGTCGGTACGGCGATCCTGGAGTCGCTCGGGTTGCGTGAGCGGGGCCTGGAAATCGTTTCCTGCCCGTCCTGCGGGCGGGCGCAGGTGGACGTGTACACCTTGGCCGACCAGGTGACCGCTGCGCTGGACGGGTTTCCGGCGCCGCTGCGGGTGGCGGTGATGGGCTGCGTGGTGAACGGGCCGGGCGAGGCCCGGGAGGCCGATCTCGGGGTGGCGTCCGGCAACGGCAAGGGCCAGATCTTCGTCAAGGGCGAAGTGATCAAGACGGTGCCGGAGTCGCAGATCGTGGAGACCCTGGTGGAGGAGGCGCTGCGGATCGCCGACGAGATGGGCGCCGAGTTGCCGGCGGAGATGCGTGAGCTTCTTCCCGGGCCGAAGGTCACGGTGCACTGAGGCGTGACGCGCGCCGGCCCGGGGCCGGCTGTCGTTTCTGATCCCGTTGGCGGACGTCGGTCCGCCAACGGGATCGTCTTTGTGCCGGTCAGGGTGCGTTCGCGGGCAGCGGTGGGTCGACCGGGGCACGCCTCCGCCCGCTGTCTACATCGGCATTTGCCGATTGACAAAGTTTAGGCTCCCGACTTAGTCTGCGGCCACTTCGCTGGTGCTGGCTGCTCGTTGCGACCGCCGGTGCCCGTCCCTCCGTGCCTGACCCGCAGGCACCCCACGGCGAGGAGCGACATGACTCAACAGACAACGACGGCTCGCGGCAGACGGTGGCGCGCCGGCCTGGTCGCCGGCGGTGTGACCGCCGCACTGGTCGGCGGTAGCGTCGCCGTCGCGGCCAGCGCGCACGCGGCCGCCGGCTGCCGGGTGGTCTACTCGGCGCCCGCCCAGTGGCCTGGCGGCTTCACCGCCAACGTCAGCGTCACCAACCTGGGCGATCCGCTCAACGGCTGGCAGCTGACCTGGGCCTTCCCGTCGGGACAGCAGGTCACCCAGGCCTGGAACGCCACCATCACCAGCTCGGGAAGCCAGGTCACCGCGACCAACGTCAGCTACAACGCCAACCTCGGCACCAACGCGACCGTCTCGTTCGGTTTCAACGGCTCATGGTCGGGTAGCAACACCGCCCCGACGTCGTTCGCGCTCAACGGTGTCACCTGCACCGGCAGCGTGGGTCCCACCACGCCGCCGCCGACCGGCACGCCGTCGCCGACGGTGCCGCCGACCACCGCGCCGCCGTCCCCGACACCGACCGCGACCCCGCGTCCGCCGGGCAACCCGCAGGACGTCGTCGACGCCATGCAGCCCGGCTGGAACCTGGGCAACACCCTCGACGCGACCGGCGACAACGTCGGCGGCAGCGGTGAGACCTCATGGGGCAACCCGCTGGTCACCCGGGACCTGATCCGCACCATCAAGTCGCAGGGCTTCAACAGCATCCGGATCCCGACGACCTGGACGCACCACCACGGCGGCGCGCCCAACTACACGATCGACCCCACCCGGCTCGCCCGGGTGAAGCAGATCGTCGACTGGGCCCTCGCCGAGGACCTGTACGTGATGATCAACCTGCACCACGACTCGTGGCAGTGGATCAACACGATGCCCAGCAACCGCACCGGCGTCCTGGATCGCTACTCGGCGCTGTGGACCCAGCTGGCGAACACCTTCCGCGACTCGTCGCCAAAGTTGCACTTCGAGAGCGTCAACGAGCCGCAGTTCAGCAACAGCTCCGGCGATGCCCAGAACGCCCAGTTGCTCGACGAGCTGAACCGCAGGTTCCACCAGATCGTCCGCAACTCCGGCGGCAACAACGCCACCCGGCTGCTCATCCTGCCGACCCTGCACACCTCGTCCGACCAGGCCCGGCTCGACGAGCTCGCCAGCACCTTCACCGCGCTGAACGACCCCAATCTGATCGCCACGGTGCACTACTACGGCTACTGGCCGTTCAGCGTCAACGTCGCCGGCGGCTACCGTTTCGACGCCACCGCCCAGCAGGACGTCATCGACTCGCTCAACCGGGTGCAGAACACCTTCGTCTCCCGGGGCATCCCGGTCGTCATCGGCGAGTTCGGCCTGCTCGGCTTCGACCGGCACACCGGCACCATCCAGCAGGGTGAGAAACTGAAGTTTTTCGAGTTCTTCGGCTACCACACCCGGACCCGCGGCATCGCCACCCAACTGTGGGACAACGGCCAGCACCTCGGCCGGACCAGCTTCCAGTGGAGCGACCCGGAGCTGATCGCCCAGATCAAGTCGGCCTGGACCACCCGCTCCGGCACCGCCGCCAGCGACATGATCTTCGTGCCGCGTACCGGCAGCGTCACCGCCAAGACCCTCGCGCTGAACCTCAACGGGCTGACCTTCCAGGGACTGCGGCAGGGTAGCACCGACCTTGTCCGGGGGACCGACTACACGGTCAGCGGCAATCAATTGTCGCTGCCCGCGTCCACCGTCACCCGCCTGGTCGGCAACCGGGCGTACGGGGTGAACGCCACCCTGCACGCCCGCTTCTCGTCCGGCGTACCGTGGCGAATCAACATCATCTCGTCGGATCCGCCGGTACTGGCCAATGCGAGCGGTACCACCTCGTCGTTCAACATCCCGACGACCTTCCGCGGTGACCAGTTGGCCACCATGGAGGCGCGGTACGCGGACGGAACCAACGCCGGCCCGCACAACTGGACGTCGTACAAGGAGTTCGACGTCACCTTCCGACCGAACTACTCCGCGAACACCATCACCCTGACGTCAGACTTCTTTGCTGAGGTCAACGACGCCTCCCCGGTGACGCTCACCTTCCACTTCTGGAGCGGCACGACGATCACCTACACCGTCGTACGTAACGGGTCGTCGGTGACCGGCACCACCTCGTAACCTCCTCCCGGCTCCCGGTGGGTGCCGCCGACACACCCGGCGGCACCCACCGGCCCGGTACCCACCCAGGCCCTGAGGGCCGACCGGTCAGCAGCAGTCCGGCCCGCAGCAGTCCGGCCCGCAGTCGCAGCGCGTGGTCAGCTCCAGCATCGTGATCACCTCCTGTCCCCATCCGGTGGGCACCATCGCCCCGGTTCCGGCGGCGGGCAGGCCGCCGTCGGCAGCTTCTCGGCCATCTCGGCCATCTCCGCCCGTAGCGCGGTCAGCCGGGCCAGCTCCACGTCGACCTCGGCGATCCGGCGGCGTAGTAGCTGCTCCGCCGGCTCACACGGGCAAACACCGGTGTCGCGGACGGCGAGCAGATCGGCGATCTCCCGCAGCCGGAGCCCGAGCCGCTGACAGCCCCGGATGAACCGGAGCCGATCGACCGCCGCGGTGCCGTACACCCGGTAACCGGTGGGGGTCCGCTCCGCTGGGTGCAGCAGCCCGGCTCGTTCGTAGTAGCGGACGGTGTCCGGCGACACGCCGACGGCGGCGGCGAGGGCGGCGACCCGCAGGCCGGGCCGCTCAACAGCCGTCTCGAATGTGTCGGTCCCGGACCCACTCCCGGAGGCGTCGCCCGCCCCGGCAGTGCAGCTGGTGCGGTCGAGAATCTCGACTCTGGTGCCCGTGGTCATGACGACGACGGTGAACCTCGGAGTGCGCTCCAGGGTCAAGCCGAAATCTGCTGGCCGTGCCGGAGCGACCCGTCGATGATGGCCGACATGACGATCGACATGTTTACCGACCCGGACGCCGATCCGCGTGCCATCCCGCCCCGGCTCGGCGACGAGCGGGCCACCCTTGCCGGGTTTCTCGACTGGCACCGTCGGACCCTGGAGCTCAAGTGCGGCGGACTCGACCCGCAGCAGTTGGCCCGCCGGTCGGTGCAGCCGTCGGCGCTGTCGCTGCTCGGGCTGGTGCGGCACCTCGCCGACGTGGAACGGTACTGGTTCCGGCAGGTGATGGCCGGCGAGGACGCCCCGCCACGTTTCTACTCCCAGACCGCACCCAATGACGACTTCGACGGTTCCGTCGCCGACCCGGCTGCCGTCACCCAGGCGTGGAAGGCGTGGCGGGAGGAGGTTCAGTACGCCGAACGCTTCGTCGCAGACGCCGCCGGACTGGACGTCACCGGCTCCGACCGGCGCGGCCCGATTTCGCTGCGCTGGGTGTTGACCCACATGATCGAGGAGTACGCCCGACACAACGGCCACGCCGACCTGTTGCGGGAATGCATCGACGGGGCGGTCGGCCAGTAAGACTCGGCCGGTCCACCGCTGGCAGCCCGCCGGCCGATCCGTCGAGCGTCAGCGGGTCGGCTGAGGTGGTTGAGTCCGCAGATCGCCGACCCGCAGGAACTCGACAGCTGCGGAGATCAGCCCGAACACGGTGAGCGCCGGCAGCGTGATCACGGCGGGCAGCGCGGCGGTCGGAAACGCCAGCACGATGACCGCACCACCGCTGGCGATCCGGTACCAGCTGAGTGCGTGCCAGGTCCGCCACCAGTACACCTGGTTGGCGAGCAGGTAGAACCCCACTCCCCAGTAGAAGGCGTAGTGGCCGAACCGGATACCGGTATCGTCGTGCGGCACCGCAGCTTGGTGCAGACCGTACGCGATCAGGACGATGCAGGCGACCATCGGCAGGTGCAGGTAGGTGAACGAGTCGCGGGCGAGTCTGGCCCGGTCGACGCCGGTCTGCGCCTCCAAGGCGAGGCGGGCCGAGTCGATCGTGGTGAAGTACGGCCACCAGAGGGCCCCGACGGCGACTGCCGCCGTGACGACGATGACCATGACACTGACGGAGACCGGCTGGTCCGCGACGGCCAGACCGACCGAGATGATTGCCTCGCCGAACGCGATGAGCATGATCAGCGCGTACCGGTCCACCCAGTGCCGGGTGGACCGGGGCCGCCAGGATTTCACCCCGGTCGGGTAGCTGCCGGCGAGTTGAATGGTGAGCGCCGCGACCCAGAGCAGCGTGACGGCCGGGTTCGCGGCCAGCCGGTCGGGTGACGCCAGCTCGACCACCGCGAACCCGGCGAGCAGCAGCAGCGTGGCCGTCGACGGTACGGCGTTCTGCCGCGCGAGCGCCCCCAGCACCGGCTCGGTACGCGATGCCTGCAGGATCAGCACGGTCTGCATGAGCTGGGTGGCGAGATAACTGGCGACGATGATCAGCGAACCGGGCAGACTTCCCGGGGCCGGCTCGAAGGCCTGGGGGGTGGCGATGCCGATCACCAGGATCGAGGCGGCGATACCGATCGTGGTGATCCGGACCAGGACCGTGTCGGTGCGGACCGCGTTGGTGAGCCAGGAAAAGGAGGTCCAAGCCCACCACAGTAGCGCCAGCAGGGTCAGCCCCCGGACGATGCCCAGGGCCGAGGCGTTGCGGGTCATCAGGGTGGTGACCTGGATGAACGCGAAGACGAAGACCAGATCGAGAAAGAGTTCCCGGGGGGTGACCCCGTGCAGCCGGGACGTCTCGGATTCGGCCAGCCGGTGCAGTTGGGTATGCCGGCGGTGGAATACGGTCCGGTCGGCGATCACCATCGCCACGACGCAGACGGCCAGTAGCGCCAACGCGCCCAACGCCGGGACCCGGGTGGCCACCGGGAGCAGACCCAGCAGCAGAGCGATGCCGAGGATCGGGCTGCGACCGAGCAGGCGTCCGGACAGCCATTCGAAGGCGACCAGCGCCAGCAGATAGAGCAGTACCCCGCCGAACAGGATGACCACGTCGACGGTGTCCCAGTGGTGCTCGGAGCTGGTGGGGGTCCAGCGATGTCCGGGGCCGCCGGCGATGGTGGCGATCGCGTGTTTGAGTCCGAGAGCGAAGAAGATCAGCCCACCGATCATCGGCAGGTGCAGGCCGCTGTACACGTCCCGGGCCATCCGGGTCTGGTCGACGCCGGAGCGGCGCGACAGGGCGTGTTCGGCGAGGATCTTGGCCAGATCGAAGTAGGTCCACCACAGTGCGGAGACGACGCAAAGGCCGAGCGTGGCGGCGGCGAGCAACGGCCAGGTGACCGAAGCGCCGGTGCCGAGTCCGCCGCCGGTGCCGATCGAGATGATCGTCTCGCCCAGTGCGATCAGGACGATCAGCGCGTGCCGCTCGGCCAGGTGCCATGGAGAGACGATCTGCCAGCTGCCCCGGCCGACCGCGGTCAGCACCACGAAGTCGATGGCCAGCGCCAAGGCGAACAGCACCAGCCGTACCAGTTCGGCGTCGAACCGGGCCGGCAGGTGCGGCGGCAGCAGTGCGGCGGCCAGCAGGACCGAGGCCGACGCGGCGAGCGTCAACCAGGCGATCGCGGCCGGCCGGCGGCCGGCCGGACCTTCCGACCAGCGGGACCGGGTGAGGACTGTGAGTACGCCGACCCGGATCGCCAGGTAGCCGACCACCACGATGACCGGCCCCGGCAGTCTGCCTGGCGTGTCGACGAACGTCTCGGGCACGGAGACGCCGATCACCAGCAGGATGGTGGCGATGCCGGCCATCATCAGCGGCATGCCGCCCCGGTCCAGGTGGACCACGTTGCCGAGCCAGACGACCGGGGTCCAGCAGTGCCACAGAAGCAGGATCACCAAGACCCCGTGGAGCATGCCGACTGCGGTCAGATCGGCCGCCATCAGGGTGGTGATCTTCAGGAAAGCGAACACGAAAAACAGGTCGACGAACAGTTCCATCCAGCTGACGTCGCCGGTGACCAGCGGATTCCGGCGCACCAGGCGGAGGCCGCCAGCGGTCGGATGCGGGTGCGGGCTGTCGTCGTGCACACCCCAACTCTGGCAACCATCGCCCCGGACCGGAGCGGATCGCTGAATCCTCGGCTGCCCGGACGGGGCCGTCCGGTCAGGGCAGCCGAGGGCGACGGTCGGGTCAGCGAAACCCGGAGCGGCCGGAGGGCGGGCCCCGACGTCGTTGTCGGGGCCCGCCCTCCGGGGCTGTCAGGGGTGAATGACGGTCCGGGTCAGGCCGCGTCGCCGGCGGAGCCCGCCGGCACGGCACGGCGGGCAGCCGGGTAACGGATGCTCTCCACCATCTCGGAGATTTCCTCCGGTGGCGGTGCCGTCATCTTCGACACGACGATCGTGACGATGAAGTTGACGATCGCACCGATGGTGCCGATGGCCTCCGGGCTGATGTCGAAGATGTGCGGATTCGCCGAGGTGCCGAATACCTCCAGGGTGTAGATCATGTAGCTGGCGGTGAAGACGAGACCGGCGATCATGCCGGATGCCGCGCCGACCGCATTACATCGCTTCCAGAAGATCCCGAGCACGATGACGGGGAAGAAGGTCGAAGCGGCGAGACCGAATGCGAACGCCACCACCTGGGCCACGAACGCCGGCGGGTTGATGCCGGCGTACACCGAGATCAGTACCGCCAGACCCATGGCGATCCGTCCGGCGAGCAGCCGCTGCTGGTCGGTCGAGTCCCGCTTCACCCGACGGAAGTACAGGTCGTGCGAGAACGACGAGGAGATGACCAGCAGCAGACCGGCGGCGGTCGACATCGCGGCCGCCATACCGCCGGCGGCCACCAGGCCGACGATCGGTGCCGGCAGGCCGGCGATCTCCGGACTGGCCAACACCAGGATGTCGTTGTTGACGATCAGGTCCGCCCCGGACGTGGAGCTGTTGCTGACCGTCTGGATCGTCTGCGCGTTCTCGTTGACCGTGACCAGCCCGGTCGCCGCCCAGTTCTCGATCCATCTGGGCAGCGAGTCCGCCGCCACGCCGTTGACGTCCTGCAGCAGGTTCAGCTTGGTGAACGCGCCCACCGCCGGTGCGGTGGTGTAGAGCAGCGCGATGAAGAACAGCGCCCAGAACGCCGAGTAGCGGGCGCCCCGGACCGTCTTCGTGGTGTAGAACCGGATGATGACGTGCGGCAGACCGGCCGTACCGATCATCAGCGACATCGTCACCAGGAACACGTCGATCTGCGGTCGGGCGGAGAACGCCTCGGTGAACTGACTCAGCCCCATCTGGGTGCTGAGCGCGTTGAGTTCTCCGAGGATCTGCCCGAAGGTGACCTGCGGGATCGGCAGTCCGGTCATCTGCTGTGCCACCGCGATCGCCGGGATCAGGTAGGCGATGATGAGCACCGTGTACTGCGACACCTGGGTCCAGGTGATGCCCTTCATACCGCCGAGCACCGCGTACGCGAAGATGATCAGCGCTGCGACGATGACTCCACCGGTGATGTCCAGCCCGAGGAACCGGCTGAACACGATGCCGCCGCCGCGCATCTGTCCGACGACGTACGTGAAGGAGATGATGATCGCGGCCACGGCAGCGATCGTCCGGACGGTTTCCGAGTAGCGGTCGCCGACGAACTCCGGCACCGTGAACTTGCCCCACTTACGCAGGTACGGAGCGATGAGCAGGGCCAACAGTACGTAGCCTCCGGTCCAGCCCATCAGGTAGATGGAGCCGTCGGAACCGAGGAAGGCGATCAGGCCGGCCATCGAGATGAACGACGCGGCCGACATCCAGTCGGCGGCGACTGCCGCACCGTTGGCGACGGTGGGGATTCCCTGACCGGCCACGTAGAACCCGGTCGTTTCCTTCACCCGGCTGCGCCAGGCGATCCCGAGGTAGAGGGCGAAGGTGATGATGATGAAGCCGAGCGTCCAGCCCTGGATCTGGGTCACTTTTCTCCCCCTTCCGCCGGTCGCTCACTGACACCGAACTGGTCGTCCATCCGGTCCATCATCTTCGCGTAGACCAGAATCAGAATCACAAAGGTGTAGATGGATCCCTGCTGGGCGAACCAGAAGCCCAGTGGGAAACCGAAGATCTCGATGTTGTTCAACGGCTGGATCAGCAGGATTCCGAAGACGAACGAGACGACGAACCAGATGGCGAGCAGGATGACCATGAGGCGCAGGTTCTTGCGCCAGTACTCCTGGCGCCAGCCGTTGTCCGGTGGCGACGTTGCCGGTGGCGGTTCCCCGCCACCGGCGTTCTTATCGGGGGTTACGTCAGTCACTGTGGGGCCTCCTAGTCGTTATGGGAACGGCAGGTGACGGGCCGTGGCGCGGCGACCGGCAGGCCACCGTGCCGCGACTGTGCCGCTGTCCGATCCGCACCTCCGCTGGTCAGTCGGGACCGCCCGACGGCTTGTGCGGTCGGTCACACCCTTAATCTGGGAAGAGAACGTGACCCGGCCCGGACAGGCAATAGTTGATCTGCCTTACGCCGGGTTGGGGCGGTGAACGGTCTAACCGGGCCTGTGAGCGGTCGGCGGTCGTGGACGAGCGGGGAAGCGCCGCCCGGTTCGCGCGTTTTGGGGTGACTATCTGGCCGTCCAGCGGCCCCGCCCGACCACTCACCGATTGCCGGCTGGGGCACACCAGGGATCCCGGCCTAGCATCCGGTCATGGCTGACACCGCATCCACCGCCGCCCCCGCCCGTCGGCGCATCCTGCACGCCGGCAGCCTCGGTATGATCATCGGCGGTCTGCTCGCGCTGGTCGGCTCGCTGCTTCCCTGGGTGATCACCCCGTTCGGGTCACTCTCCGGCACCGCCGGGCCCGGCCTGTGGACGCTGTCCGCCGGATTCATCGCCGTCGCCGGCGCGCTGCTGCCGTACCGCAAGGTGGCCATCGCACACGCCCTGCTACCCGGGCTGGCGGTCGCCGTCATCATCGGCTGGCAGGCCGCCCGGCTGGTCTACCTCAGCTCGACCACGGGCAGTTGGGGGCAGTTGATGCCCGGCATCGGGATGGTCATGGTCGCCGGTGCCGCGGTCGTGCTGCTGCGTACCGCGATCCGGCTGATCTCGATCCGCTGACGGCCCGGACGAGCGGCCACCGGCCGGCCGCCCACCAGCGACGGAAGACCGGCGGCGGGCGACCGAACGTACGGTGTTGAGCTCCGCCGGAGCTGGGAGACTGAGCCCGTGACCTACCAGAACCCATACCAACCGGGGCCGCAGCAGCCGATGCCCACCTCGGCGCAGCCGTACCAGGGACAGCCGTACCAGCCGGGCGGCTACACCCCGGTCCCGGGCCAGGGCCCAGCGGTGCCGAAGTCCGCCGGCGCGGCGGTGGCTCTGGAACTGGTGCCCGGCCTGTTCGGGATCTTCGGCATCGGCAACATCTACGCCGGCAAGATGGCGACCGGCATCGTGCTGATGGTCTCGTTCTGGATGTTCTTCTGGATCAACGTTCTGCTCACGTTCATCGTCATCGGCTGGATCACCCTGCCGATGACCTGGGTGGCCTATCTGGTGGCCGGCCCGGTCCTGGCGCTGCGGGCGACCGAGAGGTACAACTCGCGGCTGCTGTCCGGCCACCGCTGACCGGCGGCGGGAGACCGCCGCCGGTCAGTCACCGCTCAGCTGTGCGGCAGCGTCTCCGCTGCGGGCCGCAGCGGGCAGCCACGCACCGTGTACGCCACCAGCCCGGCCACCGCCAGCAGTGTCGCGCAGACCGTGGCGGCGGAGGTCCCGGCCGGCTGAATCAGCCACGCACCGAGCTGCATTCGCAACTGTCCGCTGGGCCCCATCCACGGCATGATCGCGACGATGGTCCAGACCAGCGGAGCGATCCAGGAGAGCGTGGCACCGAGCAGCACGGCACCGAGTGCGGTAAGCCCGAGCAGCCCGGCAGTGTTGCGGGCGACGACACCGAGCGGCTCGAACCGGGCGTCGGTGAGCGTGGTGACCAGCAGCAGCCCGATCACCGCGGCGGCGCAGAGCAGCAGATGTGCGGCCCGGCGGGTCGGCCAGCTGACCGACGCGGTGTGGTCGAGGGCGTCGTCGGCGCCGCTGAGCGTGGTGCCGGTCGCGACGACCGCGAGCATCACGGTGACACTGATCATCCGGGTGTTGATGGTCTGCCCGTCGGAGAAGACGGGCCAGCTGACCCAGGTCAGCGCGATGACACCGACTACGACGGCGGCGGCCATCGGCACTCGACGGGCGCGTAGGTGCAGGCCCAGCCACCTCATTGGTCACCTGCCAGCAACAGGTCCTCGATCCGGTCGAAGTCGCAGTCGAGAGCCGCCTCGCGGGCCTGCCCGACGACCTGTCGCTGCTGCTCGGCCGGCAGACCGGTCAACGCCCGGTACGACGCGTCGGCCAACTGCCGGTCCTCCGGACGCCACCAGCTCTGCGGTTGCGGCGGCTCGCCGACCAACCAGGCCACCGCGACCTCCTGGGCCAGGTACGGGGCCACCTTGAACACCAGGTGGGGCTCGTCGCCCGCACACTCCTGTGACCACGCGGACCGCAGCAGCTCCGCCTGAAAGTACCCGCTGGACAGATCGGCCCGGCCCGTCCGGCTGATGTCCGGGGTATCGAAGACCAGCACGTCCGAGTCGTTGCGGACCGCCGTCTGCTCGGGTGCGGCCCAGGCGGCCAGCTGGTCGCTCTCCACCGCACGCGTCGGCGGATCCGGCAGTTTGGCCCCCAGCGCCGCGAGCGTCTCCCGGACCGGTCCGACGACGTCGGGCAGCACCGCCGCGTGCACCCTGCGGACACACACCTGCGGGCCGTCGTCATCGCAGACCAGCTCGACGGCGGCGGGGTCGACGACAGCAGCCCCGGTGTATCCGTTGGGGGGCAGCAGCGGTATCGCCACGGCGGCACCGAGGACGGTGGGCAGCACCGCCAGGGCGAGCACACCACGGCGCACCGCGCCGATCAGCAGCAGCGCGGTGCCGGCGAGCGCCGTCAACCACATCGCCTGCAGCAGACTGACCGAGGTCGGGATGGTCTGGAAATCGTCGATTCCGTTGGGCGCCGCCGGGATGAGCAGCAGCGCCGACGGGTCCGGCCGGGTCTTGACGAAGTTTTCGTCGAAGCCGGACATCGTGACGAAGTCCGGGATCAGACCGACCACGGCGAACCCGACGACCGCGAGGACCGGCGCGGTGACGACCCGGGGCACGGCCCGGCCGGCGGCCAGGCCCAACCAGCTGGCGGCGACCATCGCCAGCGCGCCGACCGCGGTGATGCCGAGGACGGTGCCGGAGAAGTAGCTGGCTGTCGGTGCCACCCAGAACGCCCCGACGGCGAGGACCAGCAGGTACACCGCGATCATGGCGGCGGCGTACCCGACGGTGAGCGGTAGGGTCCGTTGCCAGCGCGGCCGTACGGAGGTGGCGAACAACTCGCCGACCCGGTGCTGCCGGTCTCGCCGGCCCAGCCACGCGCCGCCGGCCAGGGCCAGCGGGAACAACAGCAGCAGCGAAGCCCGTCCGTACATGGCCAGCTGCGTCCACCGGCCGGCGAAGGACTGAACCCACGTGAGATTGACGGACGTGCCGACTACCACGAGCAGTCCGGCAAGGGCGGGTACCGCCGACCGGCGTACCTCGGTCTGCATGATCCGCCCGGTCATGCCGGAACCTTCCCCCGGTACGCGCGCAGCAGCGCCGAGTAGCCACGTTCGGTGGCGCTGTCCCCGGCGTCCCCGGCGCTGCCCTGCTCGGCCAGCTGCGCCGGGGTTCCCTGCCAGACCAGCTGGCCCTCGTTGACCAGCACCACATCGGTGCAGGCCGCGGCGACGTCCTCGACCAGGTGGGTGGAGACCAGCACGCAGCTGTCCGAGCCGATCTCGCGCAGCAGCTCCCGGAAGTCCAGCCGCTGCTCCGGGTCCAGGCCGACGGTCGGCTCGTCGAGCAGCAGCACCTCCGGATCGTTGACGATCGCCTGGGCGATTCCGGCCCGACGCAGCATCCCACCGGAGAGCGTCTTCAACTTGGAGTCAGCCCGGCTGGTCAGACCGACCCGGTCGACGGCGCGCTGCACAGCACCGGGAACGGTGGCCTTCGGCATCTCCTTGAGCCAGGCCATGTACTCGACGAACTCCCGCACCGTGAAGCGCGGATAGAAGCCGAAATGCTGTGGCAGGTAACCCAGGCGCTGGCGGACCCGGCGCAGATCGGCCCGGCCGGTCACGTCCTCGCCGAGCAGGGCCAGCCGGCCACCGGTTGGCTTCAGCACCGTCGCGAGCGCCCGCATCAGGGTCGTCTTCCCGGCGCCGTTCGGGCCGAGCAGGCCGTGTACGCCAGTGCCGAGCGCCAGGTCCAGCCCGTTGACGGCGAGGTGCCGGCCGGCCCGGACGACCAGGCGCTCGGCGTGCACCGCCCACGCGTACGTGGAGGGTGCGGTCTCTGCCGCGCTGACCGCACGCATCATCAATCTCTCCTTAAGTGGACACTCCTGGTGCCTGGCGGATCACCGCCAGGTGGGAAACGTGAATCGATCGGCCGTACGTGCGTACGGCCCGGTCGGGGGGTGGAGTCAGGACCGGTCGGAAGAGATCCGGTCGAGGCGTAGCCGGTTGTGGTCGCGGGCCCGTACGGCCGTCACGGCCACCAACGCCACGGTGGCCAGTGCCCAGCCGGGCCAGCTGTCGGACTCCAGGATGACCGGAAGTTGCCGGCCGACCAGACTGGGCAGGATCACACCTACCGACCAGAGGACCGTCAGGCCGAGCGCGGCCCGGTCCACTCCGACCAGCCCGCCCAGTGCCAGCGCGCCGGCGGTGAAGGCCAGACCGGGCAGCAGCCACAGCGCGGGGGACTGCCCGGTCGACCAGCCGGCCGCCGCGAGCACCGGCACGACCACGGTCAACACCGCGAGGGTGCGGCGCAGCAGCAACGGCAACCCGGTCCGGGGCATCGTCGCCATCAGCTCCCAGGCCGGGTCGGTACGGCGGCTCCACGCAGCGGCCACCGGCAGCAGGGGAGCCACCGGAGCGACCAGCAGCACCAGCGAGGGCAGGCTGGCGAAGGTGGTCTCGAACAGGACCGCGATCAGCATCAACGCGACCGCCGTTGCCAGCCAGGGGAGGATCCGGGCGGCGACCCCGGAACGCCGCAGCCGGCGACGGCGTACCGGTGCCGGGCCGGCCTCGATCCCGGCTGCGACGCCGACGGCCACCCGGTCGAGCAGTTGCCGGTCGACCGGGCCGACGCTGTCGGACAGCTGCATCCGGCAGGGTGCGCAGGACTCCAGGTGGGCTTCGACTGCCCAGACGGTCGCGTCGTCGACCCGGGGGTCACCGGACGCGTAGCGGGAGATCAGGTTCGGGGTGGGGTGGGTGGTCATGACAACGCCTCCCGTAGCGCGATCCGGGCCCGCCGCGCGTACGTCTTCACGGTTCCTTCCGGCATGCCGAGCAGCACCGATGTCTCCCGGGTGGTCAGACCGTCGAGCACCATGGCGCGCAGTACCTGCCGCAGGTTGGCCGGCAACGCCAGGAGCGCCTGCTCCAGATCGGCGTTCATCCGCCCGGCCAGCGCCTCGTCCTCAGCGGCCGGGGCGACGGTAGCGGCGGTCTGCACCGTCGGGACCCGTTCCCGGCGGGCCCGGGCACGGAACGCGTCGACCAGCCGGCGGGCGGCGATGGTCCACAGCCAGCCGACCGCGCTGCCCTTCGCCGCGTCCTGAGCCTGGCTGCCGGCCGAGCGCCATACCGCCAGGTAGGTGTCCTGCAGCACCTCGGCGACCATGTCGTCGTCGGCGCACCTGCGGCGTAGCCGCGCGGTCAACCAGGGCGACGTCCGGCGGTACAGCTCGTCGAAGGCCCGCCGATCGCCCCGGGCGATGCGGCGCAGCAGCTCACCCTCGTCGAGTGCGTCCAAGCTCCGTCTCACACCAGGCAAGACGATCCGCGCTGCCACGATGGTTTTCCAACTTGAGTGACCTGGGTCACGTTCTGGTCATCGCTGGACCGAACGGCTCCGGGGACGGCCGCCGGCACCGATGCAGCGCTCTCGCGGCCGATGTGGCCCGGTGCGTAGAGTTTCAGGTCGCATCGGTGACGATCCCGGGACGAGACGAGTATGGGCATGACGGTGGACGACGTACGGCCGCTTGATGAGTCGCCCCCGGCCGGGGTCGACCCGGCGCAGCTGGCGGTCTGCCTCGACGTCATCGAGGCGCTGTCGGCGCTGCCGTCCGACCATCCGGACGTGGTACGGGTGCAGCGGGCCACCGCGAAGCTGTACAAGTCGGTGAAGCGCCAGCGGCGGGCCGAGCGACGCGACGCCGTCCTGTCCGCCGACCGGGCCGTCACCGCCGCGACCGCCACCGGGGCACCTGGGCGCATCGACGACGAGACCAAGGGCATCCCGCTGGTGTCGTCGACCGTCGGCGCCACCGCCGGCATCCTGCGCCAGCCCCGCGCCTGCTACATCTGCAAGGAGCGCTACCGGGAGGTGGACGCGTTCTACCACCAGCTCTGCCCGCCGTGCGCCAAGCTCAACCACGAGCGCCGTGCCGCCCGTACCGACCTGACCGGCCGCCGGGCGCTGCTCACCGGCGGCCGGGCCAAGATCGGCATGTACATCGCGCTGCGCCTGCTGCGCGACGGCGCGCACACCACGATCACCACCCGGTTCCCGCAGGACGCCGCCCGCCGGTTCGCCGCCATGGACGACAGCGACCAGTGGCTGCACCGGCTGCGGATCGTCGGCGTCGACCTGCGCGACCCGGCCCAGGTGATCGCGGTCGCCGATGCGGTGGCCGCGCAGGGTCCGCTGGACATCCTGATCAACAACGCGGCGCAGACCGTCCGGCGCAGCTCCGGCGCGTACGCCCAGCTGGTCGCCGCGGAGTCGGCGCCGCTGCCCGACGGGCCGCTGCCGGAGATCGTCAGCTTCGCCTCGGTCGGTGGCCGGGGCACCGCCGCGACGGCGGTCGCCGGGCCGTCGCAGCCGTCGGCGGTCACCCCACAGGCGCTCACCGCGTTGGCGTTGACCAGTGGCTCGGCCACCCCGGACCGGATCGCACTGGCCACCGCGATCGACGCCGGTGGGCTGGTGCCGGACCTCGACCCGGTGAACAGCTGGGTGCAGCGGGTGCACGAGGTCGACGCGGTGGAGCTGCTGGAGGTGCAGCTGTGCAACTCCGTCGCCCCGTTCATCCTGATCAGCCGGTTGCGACCGGCGATGGCCGCTGCGGCTGCCCGGCGCAAGTACGTGGTGAACGTGTCGGCGATGGAGGGAGTGTTCAGCCGCGGCTACAAAGGGCCCGGTCACCCGCACACCAACATGGCCAAGGCCGCGCTGAACATGCTGACCCGCACCAGCGCGCGGGAGATGCTGACCGACGGCATCCTGATGACCGCCGTCGACACCGGCTGGATCACCGACGAACGGCCGCACCCGACGAAGATGCGGCTGGCCGACGAGGGCTTCCACGCACCGCTGGACCTGGTCGACGGCGCGGCCCGGGTGTACGACCCGATCGTCCGTGGTGAGCAGGGCGAGGACCTGTTCGGCTGCTTCCTGAAGGACTACGCACCGGCCGCCTGGTAGGTCGGGGCAACGTGATCCTTCCGCGGCTGCCGGGCGCGGTACGAGACCGGTGCGACCGGTGCGGTGCGACCGGTGGCGGCCGACCCACTGCCACCGTCGGCCGCTGGGCTCGCCGGTTCGACCGCTGGTGGCCGTGTGCCATCTGCTCCGCTGGGACCGCTCGTGGCGACCAGGAGCCATCCCACCGCGCTGAGGCAGGCCAGCATCGCGGTCGGCAGCGTGACCCGGTCCGCTGACGCGCCCAGCCACCAGGTGATGTCCGATCTGCCGGTGACGTAGATGAGGACCAAGGTAGCCGTGTAGCCGAAGTTGAGCAGCCAGAGCCAACAGTCCGAACCGACGCCGAGTTCCGTGCGCCGATGCCGTAGGAGAAGGGTGCCGGCGACGGAACAGATGACTGCGGTGGCCGCCAGCGGACCGACGTTTCCCCAGAACGCGTCGAGGGTCGGCTGCAGCCGGGCGTTGAGGTGCGCGCCGCCCCGGGACAGGTTGCCGAGGGGCCCGGACTCCTGGATGTCCGACGTCGAACCCACCAGCCGTGACAGCACCACCCAGGCGCCTCCGGCTGCGACGGGGACCCACACCATCCACACCCTGCTGATGCGGTGCCTTTCCCGCAGCGTCACCAGGACAGCCAGGATGCCCCCGCCTACCAGACCCTCGTTCTTGGTGAGGACCGCGGCGGCGAGCAGGATCAGGGCCAGGGCGGGCTGCCGCAGCGGGTCGGGTGAGAGCAGGAGCAGGGCTGCGGCGCCGAGCAGGCTGACGGACCACAACGCGTCGGCGTAGCCGGCGGCGACGTACTCACCGCCGGTCGCCCACGTGGAGAGTCCCACCGCCAGCCCCGCCGACCAGGCGAGTACCGGCCGGGTGCGGGCGAATGCGGTGCGGACGGCGACGACCGCCATCGCAATCGCCGAGAACGTCGTCAGCGCCGACACAAGCTGAGCGGTGCGGTAACCCTGGCCGAGGAGACTCCAGACCGCGGCGACCGGGGCGGAAGCCAGTGGCGGGTAGTCCGTGTGGGAGAACGCGAACCCGGGGTCTGCCATCGCGGTCCGGGCGACCTGCCCGTCGAACAGGAAATAGCCCGCATGCAACCACCAGATCGAGTGCGCGTCCCATGCGGTCGGTGGGTGGAGAATCGGTAGGAAGGGTGCTGCCAGCACGGCGATGGTGGCGACCGCGGCCCGCCACGACATCGACATGGTGGCGATCCGTGGTCGCGTCAGCCACCAACCGGCAGCAGCCCAGCCGACGAGGTATGTCGATGCCAGCCAGAACCTGAACGGCAGGCCGATCGTCACCATGAGGACGACAGCCGCCGTGCTGATGAGCGCGGTGACCAACGGTGCCAGCAGTAATGCCACGAGCGGGGTACGGACGATCGCGTACGACAGCGGCAGGCTGCCGGCCATGACGAGTGCCGTCGTGAGGAGACAGGTGCCGATCATCGGTTGATCTCGTTGAACTCGACGTGGTACCGCGTGCCGGTGGACGTATGGCGTTCGATCAGGCGCACCTGGTAGTCGGCCTGCTGGTGATCGACGACCAGGGTGCCGCCGGTCAACGCGGTGAACTCGGCGAGTCGTTGGTGCCACAGGTGTCGCAGCGGTGGATCGATAACCACCCGACTGCCCGGTGGGACAGTCGCTACGAACGTGGCGCGGGCGGCTTCGAAGTCGCGGTGCAGGCGACGCTGCGACGCCAGGTCCTGCGGCGCCCTGACATAACCGAAGCCGGTGGTCCCGGCATCGACGGCACCCTGGACGGCCAGGCCGGCGGAGGTGAGGCCGAGCGCGATCACCAGAATCTGTGCCACGTAGCGTCGTGGACCTGTCCCGCGGACGTGCACTGCTGATCCCGTTCTCTCCGAATTGTGGCAGGCCGACACTCCGTCCGGAGGCAGCTGAGTGATCGTCGGTGGACGCCGGCTCCCAGGTGCCTCGTCGCGGTAATGATCCCTCGACAGAGGGACAGCAGTTGGACAAATCAACGTTTCCGGGTGCGCGCGCTGCGGCCTGGTGGCTCTCGGTCGGCCCCGTCGTGCCGGTCGGGTCGTTGGCAAGCGTTTCGGCAAATTTCCCTAGATTCGACGCTTGCCGGCGAACCAACGCAGAGCTGGTGCCGTCGACACCTGGACACCGGTGTATCGGACGGCAGGTGCCGCCTGCGCGATCGCCACGGTGCGGACGGAAAGGACAAGTCGGATGATGACGCGCTTCAAGAAGGTCGCCGTCGGGCTGACGGCGGTCGCCGCCCTGACGTTGGGCCTGCCGGCGAGCCCAGCGTTCGCCATCAACCAGGTCTCCTGTGGCGACCGTAACGACTTCCTGAAGCTGCACATCGATCTCGGTGGTGGCTACCGATTGGTTCGATGCTTCGCGAACGCAGGAGCGACCGGGACGAACATCAGCGGCGTCTACCGGTTCGACAGCGGCAACAACAAGGCGACCGTCAACTACGAGCGGGATGGCCGCTACTACAGCACGACTCTGGAGAAGTGGTGGGGTACCGATTTCGCGGGTGCCCGGGTCCGGGTGTACGAGGTACGGATCTGGTGATCGGCGACTGACCACCTGCCGTCGGCCTGCCCTGCCGCGTCCTGTCGTCCAGCGGCGGGCGGGCCCCACGGCGAGCGTCCCGGGCGGTCTCGACGGATCAGTCAGTGACCGGTGGGGCGGTCCGGGTCGCCTCGGCCAGGGCGGCCGCCGCGCTGGCGTACGGGTTGTGGGTGTAGGCGCGGGCCAGCCCACCGGGGACGGTGAAGTACTCGGCCGACAGCTTCGCCGGATCAGTGGCTATCTCGCCGCGGCCCGGCAGGTCGTCGCCGTCGTCCCAGCCCCAAGGGGCGTTCGCCGAGTTCGTCGAGCAGGCCCAGGTGCCCCGCCCGCAGTCGCCGGACGCGTCTCCAGCAAAGGTGCCCAGATGGGCGAAGAGCTGTGGGTTGTCACGCTGGGCCCACAGGCCACCCGGCTCGAACAGGTCGATCAGCCGGTAACGTACATCCCGGTCGTTCGGGTGCTCCGGGGTCTCGGCCACGCTGGACGACGGGTAGTAGGTCACCCCGTCGCCGACAATCTGGTACTGCGGGTGGGCCTTGAACCCGTGGCCTTTCGCCTCCTGAGCGGTCACCGGTCGCAGGAACGGGTCGTGCGGTGACGACTGCAACCGCAGCGTCCCGTCGATCGACTCGCGCCCCGTCGACCAGGTGCTGCCAGCCGGGATGTACGAGAAGTGGTCGCTGTGCGCGACGGTGACCGCCGCCCGCAGGATCCCGTACGTCGACCCGTCCCGTTCGATGGCGAGCAGCATCCCTTCGCCGTCGTTCTCGTGTTCGGTCTCGAAGAACGGGTGGTCCGTCCAGTCCCGGGGGTAGCTGACTGTTGGCGCTCCGGGCATCGATGGCGCTCTTGAAGCTACTATGATGCTCGCGTGAACCTCAAGGAGTGGGCAGCGTCGACCGGCATCGCGTACATCACCGCTCGGCGACAGTACGCAGCCGGGACGCTGCCTGTTCCCACCTACCGGATCGGTCGACTGATCATGGTCGGTGAGCCGGTCACCGGCACGTCGGCCGAGACGGGGCAGACCGTGGTGTACGCCCGGGTGTCCTCAGCCGATCAGAAACCCGACCTGGACCGGCAAGTCGCCCGGGTCACCGTGTGGGCCACCGGGCAGAAACTCGGCGTCGACCGGGTGGTGACCGAGGTTGGATCCGCGTTGAACGGGCACCGCGAGAAGTTCCTCGCGCTGCTGCGCGACCCGAAGGTGGCGACGATCGTGGTTGAGCGTCGGGACCGGTTCGCCCGGTTCGGGGCCGAGTACGTTGAGGCGGCGCTGGCCGCGCAGGGCCGCCGACTGCTGGTGGTCGACCCGGCTGAGGTCGACGATGATCTGGTCCGCGACGTGACGGAGATCCTGACGTCGTTGTGCGCCCGCCTGTACGGGCGTCGCGCTGCCGCGAACCGTGCCCGCCGGGCGGTCGAAGCCGCCACCGAGAGTGGCCCGGCGTGAAAACGATCCAGGGGTACCGGTTCGCCCTCGACCTCACCTCGCGCCAGGAACGCGACGTCCTTGCACACGCTGGGGCCGCCCGGCTCGCCCACAACTGGGCGCTCGCGAAGGTCAAGGCGGTCATGGACCAGCGCGTCGCCGAACGCTCCTACGGCGTACCAGACGAGTTGCTGACGCCATCACTGTCCTGGTCGCTGGCCGGTCTTCGGAAGGCGTGGAACGCCGCGAAGCCCGAAGTCGCGCCGTGGTGGGGTGAGGTGTCGAAGGAGGCGTTCAACACCGGCCTCGACGCGCTCGCTCGCGGGTTGAAGAGCTGGACTGACTCCCGCAGCGGGAAACGCGCCGGTCGGTTGTCGGGTTTCCCCCGGTTCAAGTCCCGCCGCCGTACCACGCCCAGCGTCCGGTTCACCACCGGGGCGATCCGGGTCGAACCGGACCGGATGCACGTGGTGCTACCCCGGCTGGGCCGGTTGCAGTTGCACGAGTCCGCCCGCAAGCTCGCCCGCCGTATTGAAGCCGGCACCGCCCGGATCATGTCCGCGACAGTGCGTCGTGATGGCGGACGGTGGCATGTGTCGTTCACCGTCGAGGTCGAACGCGCCGAACGCAGCCCGGCCCGACCCGGCTCGGTGGTTGGTGTGGACGTCGGTATCCGGCATCTCGCGGTGCTGTCCACCGGCGAGTTGGTCGACAACCCGCGCCACCTCGTGGCCGCGCGGCAACGGATGCATGCGCTCGGCCGGACGCTGTCGCGCGAGCAGGGCCCGGACCGGCGTACCGGACGACGTCCCTCGAAGCGCTGGGAACGGGCCGCGAGCCGGCTCGGTCGCGCTCACGCCCGGGTCGCTCATCTGCGCCGTGACGGGCTGCACAAGCTCACTACCCGACTCGCCACGACGTACGGCACCGTTGTGGTGGAAGACCTCAACGTCACCGGCATGCTGCGCAACCGGCGGTTGGCTCGGCACGTCGCCGACGCCGGATTCGCGGAGATCCGCCGCCAGTTGGCGTACAAGACCGGATGGAACGGCGGCCGGCTTGTGGTGGCCGACCGCTGGTACCCGTCCAGCAAGACCTGCTCGGGCTGTGGCACGGTGAAAACCAAGCTGGCCCTGTCCGAGCGTGAATACCGGTGTGAGGCGTGCGGTCTAGTCATCGACCGTGACCGCAACGCCGCTGTGAACCTGGCCGCCCTTGCGGCGGCAACCGCCGGGAGTGGCCCGGTGGCAGCACGTGGAGCCGACCAGAAGACCCGCACACGCGGGCAGGTGGCCGTGAAGCGTGAACCCGGCACCGCTCAAGCGGATCAGACCGGGACCGTCCTACCGCAAGGCAGGACTACCAACCGTGCGCTCACCAAAGCCCACTGAGAGGTAACGGTGGAAGAAGAAATAGGTGACGGAACCAGTGGCTGGCTGTCTCCAGCACGCTGTAGTAGGCGTACGCGTCGAACGACACCCCGGACCGGGCGGCGTTCTCCCAGTTGTTGCGCCCGTTGAGGTCAGCGTCGAAGTCCACCCGGGTGATGTAGTCGGAGCGTCCACCGAGGGCGTGGCTGCCGGTGACGTCGACATCCTGGTGATGGATGGGCGCCCAGCGGAAGGCGAGCTCGGCCCGGCTGACCACAGCGGCAGCCGGGGTGGCGGTCGCCGTTGCCGTGAGGGCGGCGACGGTCGGAATGAGCATGGCCGCGGCGAGACCTCGGACGGCCCGACGGACGGGCCGGAGGGCGATGTGGTCGACATGGCTACCGACGAGGTGACCGTGGCGGGTGTCGGGACTGGACATGTGCGCTCCCCTGCCGAGCGGTGATCAATGTCCGTAAATGTATTGGATCGGGCCGACGTCGTGGGTGTCCGGTAGGCGAAGCGGGGCTTGCCGCTGGCTGAAACCGGCACCCGCCGTACTGGCCACTCTGGCGTCGCCGTTGCGTGCGCCGTCGTCACCGCCCCAGCGACGTCTGTGGAGACTGGGTGAGACCACCTGCTCCCGTGCCACTGGCGGCTGCCAGGTGGCGGCGTTGCTCGGCGCGCTCGGCGCGGTGGCCCTGCCGGTCGATCCGGATGACGCTCTGTTACTGCGGACTACCGAGAGGCGGTGCCTCGGCACCGGGAGGTGGGCCGAGGCACCGCTGTGCAACCGCTGGCTCGCGCGACCGGGCCAGTCGCCTGGGCGCCGACTAACCCCAGTACGCCAGTGCCTGCCGGCCGAGGGACTGCTGGCCGGCGGTGTTGGCGTGGCAGCCGTCGGAGACCTCGTTGCTGCGCAGGTGGAAGGTCCCGGGGTAGATCACGTTCTGCGTGGCGTCGGCGGCGGCCTGGCGGGCCAGGCTGTCAGTCAGCTCGGGGCCGTTGGCGCCGGCCAGGAAGCAGGTCTGGCCGGGGTCGTAGAGCGGCTGGCCGGAGATGTAGATGGTCGCGCCCGGTGCGGCGTGCTGCCGGGCGTTGGCGATGAGCTGCCGGACCTCGTTGTAGGTCGCTCCATTCTGGGCGAAGATGCAGATCTGCACCCATACGGCGGTCGGCCGGCCGTACTGGGCGGCTTGCCGGTCGAAGGCCTGCCACGAGCTGGAGTTGGTGTTGGTCCAGGACTGGACGACCGCTCCGCCGGTGCCGTAGGGCCCCCACATGCGTTGGCCGCCGATCGCGACGTAGCCCTGGGCGACGTTCTCGGCCATCGAACAGCCGATGAAGCCCATCGATCGGGCAGGTTGCGGTCCGGGCGTGGGGCTGGTCGTCGGGCTGACACTCGGGCCCGGGGACGGCCCGGACGTGGGGCTGATGGTCGGGGACGGCTGGGCCGTGCCGTTGCATGCGGTCCCGTTGAGCGTGAAGTTGGTCGGCGCTGGATTGCTGCCGTTCCACGAGCCGTTGAAGCCGAAACTCGTGCTGGCGTTGGTGGCGAGGCTGCCGTTCCAGCTGACGTTGCGAGCGGTCACCTGCGACCCGATCTGGGTGATGGTGGAGTTCCAGGCCTGGGTCACCTGCTGGCTGGCGCCGAACGACCAGGTCAAGGTCCAGCTGCTCAGCGGGTCGCCGATGTTGGTGAGGTTGACGTTTCCGGTGAAGCCGCCGGGCCACTGTGAGCTGACGGAGTAGGTGACGCGGCAGCCGGGGGCGGCAGCTGCCGGTGCCGCCACGGCCGCGCTGACGGCGGCGGTGACCGCTATGGACATGGTGACCGCGACAAACGGGCGGACTCCTGCTTTGTGGGGGTGCGAACGCACAGCTGGCCTCCTGGAGCTCGAACAATGGAAGTCTGTCGATGTAAGCATGTGACAGATTAATGCCGTAGGTCAATGGCTTTGTCGAATGACGCCGGGTTGGGGCGGTGCCGGTGCGGCCGCCCAGCCGGCCCGACCGGGCCGGCCATACAATCGCCCGATGCGAAGCGCTGTCGGCGGCCGCTGGATCAGCGGATCACGATTCAGGCATGACTGAACCGGCAGCGGACGACGCCACACCCAGTCCGTTCGGCAGCGCGTCCCGGGAACGGTTCGTGCTCTCCCGCCGGTACGCCGCCGGCACCGGTGGGGTCCGGGGACTGCTGATCACCGTGCTCGGCGACTACATCCGCCCGACCCGGCACGCCGCACCGACGTCGGCCTTCATCGACGTGCTGGGTCGGCTCGGCGTCGCCGAAGCCGCCTGCCGGCAGTCGCTGGTGCGGGCGGCGGCGGACGGTTGGCTGATCTCTCACCGCGATGGCCGGTACACCTGGTGGCGGCTCAGCCCGGCGTTCGCGCGGTTCCTCGACATCGGTGCCGGCCGGATCCTCGGCTTCACCGGTGCCCAGGAGGACTGGGACCGCCGCTGGCTGCTCCTGCTGGCCCGAGTACCAGAGGGCGACCGGCCGGTGCGGCACCTGTTGCACACCAGGCTCGGCTGGCTGGGCTTCGGACGGCCCGCACCCGGGGCGTGGATCAGTACGCACACCGGGCGGGTCAAGGAGGTCGAGCTCCTCCTACACGAGGCCGGTGCCTACCAGCAGGCGCAGATCTTTCTCTCCGAGCATCTCGGCGGCGGCGACCTGCCGGCTCTGGTCCGCCAGTCGTGGGACCTCGCCGGCGTCGAACGGGCCTATCAGGCGTTCATCGACGAGTTCACCGACCCGCCGGCGGACGACCCGATCGTGCGGTTCACCCGGCTCGTGCACACCTGGCGTCGGCTGCCGCTGATCGATCCGGTGCTGCCGGCGGAACTGCTGCCCGCACCGTGGATCGGCGAACGCGCCGTGCGGTTGTTCCACGATCGGCACGGCAGATGGGAACCCGCGGCGATCCGCGAGTGGGAACGGATCAGCCAGGAAGCGTCGTAGCGTTCACGGCGCTCGGCGGTCCGGGTCCCGGACAGTCGAACGGCCGGGACCCGGACCGGTGCGGCGCCGTCGGCCCGACGAAACAGTCGGACCGGTGCGGGTCAGACCTGACCGAAGACGGCCAGTGCCGGCAGCGCCCGACCGGAGTAGTCGAACACCGCCTGATTCTCCCAGCCGTTGCCCGACGACGGGTCGTCCGGATCCCAACCGGCACCAGATACCGCCGTCCAGGCCGGCTCCCAGTAGAAGACGCCCAGCCCGCGCCCGTTCGGCACCGCCTTCACCGCGTCGAAGACGGCCCGCAGCGCGTCGGCCTGGCCCTGCGGGGTCGCCGGGTATCCGCCGGCCGAGGCCAGCGAGGCGTTGAAGATGTTCGGCTCGTGGTCGTGCTGCGCGGTGGTGAACCCGTACGCGGTCTCCACCACCACGACCGGCCGCTGATAGCGCGACGCCAGGTCGTTGAGGTTGCTGCGCAGGCTGTTGATCGAGCCGTGCCAGTAGAGGTAGTGCGACACCCCGATCACGTCGAACGGCACCCCGCGCGAGGTGGCCTGGTCGAACCACCAGCGGTGCTGGCTGTTGTTGCCACCCTCGGCCAGGTGCAACATCACCTGCGTGGAGCTGTCCACCGCCTTGACCGCCTGCGCCCCGGCGGTCAGCAACGTCGCCAGGTTGGCCCAGTTGTTGCTGCGCCCCTCCGGCCACAGCATGCCGTCGTTGATCTCGTTGCCGACCTGCACCATGTCTGCCGTGGTGCCCTGCGCCTTCAGCGAACTCAACACGTCGTACGTGTGGCTGTAGACCGCGTCGCGCAGCTGGCTGACTCCATAGTTCTCCCAGGCCCGCGGCTTGTACTGCTTGCCCGGGTCGGCCCAGGTGTCGGAGTAGTGGAAGTCGACCAGCAGCCGCATGCCCTGCGCCTTCGCCCGCGCGGCCATGGTCAGCAGCCGAGCCTTGTTGTTGTAGCCGTCGGTCGGGTTCACCCACACCTTCAGCCGGGCGTAGTTGACGCCGCTGGCGCGCAGCAACTGCACCGCGTCCCGCTGGCCGCCGGCGGCGTCGCGGTAGACCGCGCCCCGGTCCTCGTTCTTGGCCAGTGTGGAAAAGTCGGCGCCGACCATGAAACCAGCCGGTACGCCGGGACCGCCGGTCGACCCGCCGGTGAACTCCACATCGTCCACGTTGATCCAGTTCCCGGCGCGGGCGTTGGAGACGAAGCTGACCGTGCACTGCCCGCTGGTGACCGTCGTGGAGACCGAGATCTGCGTCCAGTTGCCGGTGGTCGGGATGGCGACCCGGGCCTCGGTGCCGCCGCAGTTGCGCAGCGCCATGAACGCCTCGACCTGCCCGCCGCCGGAGCGGACCCAGGCCCGTGCCGTGTAGGTGCCGTTGGCCAGCCCGGACAGGTACTGGTACGTCTCCACCTGGTAGGCACCCGACGCCCAGTGCGACAGCCGGTAGTTGCCGGAGCGTCCGCCCCATTCGGTGTAGCTTGCGGCGGTGTGCCCGGTCGACGAGTACTCGCCCCAGCCGGACGGGGTCTGGGTGCCACCGCCCGCCTCGAATCCGCCGTTGGTCAGCGTCGTGGCGGCGTGCGCGGCTCCGTGCGTACCGCCGGCCAGGCCGACACCGAACGCGGCCGCGCTGGTCGCGGCCACCGTGAGCAGCGCGAGCGCCGCGCGTCCCAGAAGTCCACGGGTACGGATGGTCATCGCTTGCCTCCCTTGTCACGTACCACGACGTCGGCGAAGACTCGTAGCCCGGGCAGCGCCCTGCCGGAGTAGTCGAACAGTGCCTGGTTCTCCCAGCCGTCGCCGGAGGTCGGGTCGGCCGGATCCCAGCCGGCACCGTCGACCGCGGTCCAGGTCGGTTCCCAGTAGAAGACGCCCAGCCCTCGGCCGCCTGGTACGGCGGCGACCACGTTGGTGATGTCGCGCAGCGCGTCGGCCTGGCCCTGCGGGGTGGCCGGGTAGCCGCCGGCCGAGGCGAGCGAGGAGTTGAAGATGTTTGTCTCGTGGTCGTACTCGTCCAGAGTGAAGCCGTACGCGGTCTCCACCACCATGACCGGCCGGTCGTAGCGGGCGGTCAGGTCGAACAGGTTGGCCTGCAGGTAACCCAGCGGCCCGTGCCAGTAGGTGTAGTGCGACACCGCGATGACGTCGAACGGCACGCCGTACGCGACGGCGTTGTCGAACCACCAGCGGTGTCCGTCGTTGTCGCCGCCCTCGGCCAGGTGCAGCGCCACTCTGGTACGGGGTGAGGCGTCGGTGACCGCCGTGGAACCGGCCGTCAGCAGGGCGGCGAGGCCGTCCCAGTTGTCCCAGCGACCGTCCGGCCACAGCATGCCGCCGTTGATCTCGTTGCCGACCTGCACCATCGCCGGCGCGGTGCCCTGCCGGCGCAGCGCGGCGACCACGTCGTAGGTGTGGTCGTAGACGGCCTGCCGCAGCTCGTCGAAGGCCAGCCCTTCCCAGGCGGCCGGCTTGAACTGCTTGCCGGGATCGGCCCAGGTGTCGGAGTAGTGGAAGTCGATCAGTAGCTGCATGCCCTGCGCTCGGGCCCGTTTCGCCTTGGCGAGCACGTCAGCTTTGTCGCTGAACCCGTCGGCCGGGTCGACCCACACCTTCAGCCGGGCGTAGTTGACGCCGTTGTCGGCCAGGATTCGCAGCGCGTCACGCGGCCGGCCCCGGCCGTCGCGGTAGACGGCACCGTTCGCCTCGTTCTTGGTCAGGTGCGACACGTCGGCGCCGCCGATCGCCACCGGCAGGCCTGCACTGCCGTCGGAGCGGGTGAAGGTGACGTCGTCGACGTTGACCCACTGGCCGGCGGCGGCGTCCGAGACGACGCTGACGGCGCAGCGGCCGGCGGTGACCGTGACGCTGAGTGCCAGCTCCACCCACCACTCGTCGCCGGTGCGCGGCAGATCGACGCGCTGCGCCGAGCCGCGGCCGCAGCCGGCCAGTTCGAGGTACGCCGAGCGTTGGCCGCCGCTGGAGCGCACCGCCGCCCGCAACGTGTAGGTGCCTCCGGCCAGCCCGGTCAACCGTTGCCGGGTCCGTACCCGGTAGTCGGTCTCGGACCAGTGGCTGAGCCGCTGGTCGCCGGTGCGTCCGCCGGGCTCCACGTAGGAGGCGTCGCGGTCACCGGTCTCGGTCCAGCCGACCGGGGCGGCCAGGTCGGTGGTGTCCTCGAAGCCCGGGTTGACGAGTGCTGGTGACGGGCGGCCGGCGGTGGACGTGCCCGGCGTGATGATGACTATGGCGGTCGCCAGGGCGACCGCGGCGGCCAGGGTTCTGCGGATGCGCATGTCTGCGCCCTCCTCGACAGGGACAAGCTCTGGGAGCGCTTACGGCGGTACCGGTCCGCTGTGGAGTGGTAATGCGCCCGATGTGAGCCCGTCACAACGATGTAATACTGGGAGCGCTCACAGAATCATCACCGCCGATCCCTGTCAAGAGGTGTCGTCACCCCCGGCGTACCACCCGCACCTGTCCGGCCGGCACCGTCACCGTCCCGGCGCAGTTCGCGCCGGTGATCAGCTCCGCCCCGGTAGCCGGCAGCTCCGCCCCGGTGCCCGGCAGCTCCGCTGGGAGCGGCACCCTGGCGTCGGTGGCGGAGTGGTTGATCGCGATCAGGTAGTCGGCCGCCGGCCCGGTCCGGCGGACCAGCTCCACGCCGTCGGGGACGCCGGGCGGCGGTGCGATGCCCGCGTCGGCGTACACCTGGGTCATGACCGGGGCGAGCGTGGCGGTGTCGAGGCGGGTGGAGACGTACCAGGCGGTGCCGGCGCCGTAGGAGTGCCGGGTGACCGCCGGACCCCCGGCCGCCGGACCGTCGGTGTAGCGCAGCACCGCCTCGGCCCCGGCCAGCTCCACCGCCTCGGCCCACACATCACCGGTCAACCGGCCGTCCGGTCCGGTCCGGCCCTGCTCCTGCCCGGTCAGGCCCTCACCCAGCTCGACCGACTCGTCGGCGCGCAGCGGCAGGAACTCGTCCACGGTCAACCCGAGCAGGTCCCGCAACGCCCCCGGGTACGCGCCCGGGTGGACGGTGTCGGTGGCGTCCACGATGCCGGAGAAGTACGACACCAGCAGAGTCCCGCCGTCGGCGACGTAGCGGCGCAGGTTCTCCGCCGCCGCCGGGGTGGTCAGGTACAGGCTCGGCGCCACCACCAGCGGGTACTCGTCCAACGCAGCCTCGGGGTGGGCGAAGTCGACGGTCAACCGGTCGCGCCACAGCCGCTCGTAACAGGCCTCGACCCGTTCCCGGAAGTCCAGGTCGACCGAGGGACGCCACTCCAGCTCCACGGCCCACCAGGACTGCCAGTCCCACAGGATCGCCGCGTCGGCGACCACCGTCGTGCCGCGCAGCTCGTCGAGGCGGGGCAGCACCTCGGTGCCGAGCGCGACCACCTCACGCCAGATCCGGGTGCCGGTGCCGCCGTGCGGCACCATCGCCGAGTGAAACTTCTCCGCCCCGAACCGGGCGGCCCGCCACTGGAAGAACAGCACCGACTCGGCGCCGCGCGCCAGGTGGGCGAGGCTGTTGCGGGCCAGCTCGCCGGGGCGTTTGGCGATGTTGCGGGGCTGCCAGTTGACCGCCGAGGTGGAGTGCTCCATCAGCAGCCACGGCCGACCGCCGGCCACCGATCGGGTCAGGTCGGCGCACATTGCCAGCTCGACCGCGTTGTCGGCCCGCTCGGCCTGCAGATAGTGGTCGTTGGCGACCACGTCGACCTCGTCGGCCCACCGCCAGTAGTCCAACGTCTTGCAGTTGGCCAGCATGAAGTTGGTGGTTACCGGCACGTCGGGGGTGTGCCGGCGCAGGATGTCGCGCTCGCGGCGGAAGTTGGTCAGGTGCGCGTCGGAGGAGAACCGCAGGAAGTCCAGCTGCTGGGCCGGGTTGACGGCGGTCGGCGCGGCGGTCGGTGCCTCGACCTCTGCCCAGTCGCCGTAGCGCTGCCCCCAGAAGCTGGTGCCCCACGCGGTGTTCAGCGCAACCAGGTCGTCGCTGTAGCGCTTCCGCAGCCAGTCGCGGAACGCCTGAGTGGAGCCGGCGCAGTAGCAGAGGGCGTTGGCACCGCCGTACTCGTTGTGCACGTGCCACAGCACCAGCGCCGGGTGGGCGGCGTACCGGGCGGCGACCGCTTCGGTGATCCGGGTCGCGGCCTGCGCGTACGCCGGTGAGCTGGGGCAGAACGACTGCCTGGCACCGCCGCCGAGCACCGTGCCGGTGCGGTCGACCAGCCGGGTGTCCGGGTGCGCGCGACGCAGCCAGGCCGGCGGTACGGCGGTCGGGGTGGCCAGGTCGACGGCGATCCCGCCGTCGTGCAGCAGGTCCAGCACCTCGTCCAGCCAACCGAAGTCGAACTCGCCGGGGGCCGGCTCCAGCAGCGCCCAGGAGAAGATCCCGACGCTGACCAGGTTGACCCCGGCGGTGCGCATCAGTGCCACGTCCTCGGCCCAGACCTCGGCCGGCCACTGCTCGGGGTTGTAGTCCCCGCCGTACGCCAGCCGGTCCAGCCGGGGGATCGGTGGTCTCTGCACCATGTGACGCTCCGAAACTGTACGCGCTCCCAACACAACATCGGCATGATCCCACATGCCACAGCAGCGAAGTCAGCCCCGATGTGGCTCTTGACACAGCTACGTAGGGCACCAACACTGTGAGCGCTCCCAGCTGTTTCCCCCTGATCACCAACCGATGACGGGCGAAAGATGAGAGGTGGAGATGAGACGCTCACTCGGCGCGAAGACAGTGGTCACGACACTTGCCGCCGGCCTTGCCGCCAGCATGCTCGCGGCCTGCGGTGCCGACTCCGGTGACGACGGCCCGGTCGAGTTGACCTTCTGGTCCTGGGCTCCGAACATCGAGAAGGTCGTTGACGCCTGGAACGCCGACCACCCGGAGATCCAGGTCACGTTGAGCAAGCAGGCTGGCGGCGGCGACATCGTCACCAAGCTGCTCACCGCCAACCAGGCCGGCAACCCGCCGGACCTCGCCCAGGTCGAGTATCAGTCGCTGCCCACCCTGGTCAGCAACGACGTGCTCGCCGACATCGCCGAGCTGGCCGGCGACGCGCAGAGCGCGTTCGCCGACGGCGTCTGGCAGCAGGTCACTCTCGGCACCGACGCCGTCTACGCCATCCCGCAGGACGCCGGGCCGATGATGCTCTACTACCGCGCCGACCTGTTCGAGCAGTTCGGCCTGACCGTCCCGGCCACCTGGGACGAGTTCGCCCGCACCGCGCGGGACCTGCGGACGCGGACCACCGACCACTACCTGGCCACGTTCTCGGCCAACGACCCCGGCTGGTTCGCCGGGCTGGCCCAGCAGGCCGGTGCAGCCTGGTGGGCGATCGACGGCGAGGCGTGGCGGGTCAGCGTCGACGACGCCGCCACCCGGCAGGTCGCCGAGTTCTGGGGTGGCCTGGTCGACGAGGATGTGGTCGACGACCAGCCGATGTACACCCCGGAGTGGAACCAGGCGCTCAACGACGGCACCCTGCTGGCCTGGCCGAGCGCCATCTGGGGGCCGGGTGTGCTGGCCGGCAACGCCGCCGACACCGAGGGCCTGTGGGAGATGGCCCCGCTGCCACAGTGGACCGAAGGGGCCGACGTCACCGGCAACTGGGGCGGTTCGTCCACCGGCGTCACCGAGGCATCCCCGCACCGGGAAGCCGCCGTCGAGTTCGCCACCTGGATGAACACCGACCCGGCCGCCACCGAGCTGCTGGTCCGCGAATCCGCCATCTACCCGGCCGCCCGCGACGCCCAGACCGGCCCGGCGCTGGCCGACCCGCCGGCGTTCTTCGCCAACCAGCCCGACTTCTACCCCCTCGCCCAGGAGATCGCCGACACCGCCGCCGGGTTCACCTGGGGGCCGAACGTCAACGTCACCTACCAGACGTACATGGACTCGTTCGCGGCGGCGATCACCGACGGGACGCCGTTCGTCGACGCGGTCGCCGCGATGCAGACCGCCACCGTCGACGACATGCGCGACAACGGCTTCACGATCGCCGAATGAGCGCCGAATGAGTGCAGTGACGCCATTGGCCACCCGCGCCCGCAGCGGTGCGCCGCTGGCCGCCCGTCGCGGCGGCCGCCGGGGAAGACGTACGGCGGTGCCGTACGTCTTCCTCACCCCGGCGGTGACGCTGTTCGTGCTGACCTTCCTGCTGCCCATCGGGTACGCCGTCCACCTGAGCCTGCACAAGGTGCAGGTCTCCGGTCTCGGTCTGGGCCGGGGCTCGCGTACCGAGGTCTTCGCCGGCCTGGCGAACTACCGCGCCGCGCTGGCGGACCCGACGCTGCTGACCGGGGCGTTGCGGGTCCTCGGCTACGGCGCGCTGCTGGTGCCGGTGATGCTCGGCCTGGCGCTGCTGTTCGCCCTGCTGCTGGACCGCCCCCGGATCGGCCTGCAACGCTTCAGCAGGGTCGCGATCTTCCTGCCGTACGCCGTCCCGGCGGTGATTGCCAGCCTGCTCTGGGGGTTCCTCTACCTGCCCGCCACCAGCCCGCTCAACGACATGCTCGACTGGCTCGGCGGGCCGCAGCCCGACCTGCTCGGCACCGGCACGGTCTTCTACGCGGTCGTCAACATCGCGCTCTGGGGTGGCGTCGGGTTCAACATGATCGTGCTGTTCACCGCCCTGCGGGCCATCCCGCCGGAGCTGTACGAGTCGGCCCGCATCGACGGCTGCTCGGAGCTGCAGATCGCCTGGCGGATCAAAATTCCGCTGCTCACCCCGGCGCTGGTGATGACCACCGTCTTCACCATGATCGCCACCTTGCAGGTGTTCAGCGAGCCGATGACGCTGCGCCCACTGACCAACTCGATCTCGTCGACCTGGACCCCGCTGATGAAGATCTACCGGGACGCGTTCGCCACCGACGACCGGTACGCCGCTGCCGCGACCTCGGTGATCGTCGCCCTGGCCACGCTGGTCCTGTCGTTCGGGTTCCTGCGGCTGGTGCAGCGGCGGGCGTTCGGACCGGAGCGGTGATGGCGACCGCCCGTCCGCAACCGGCGGCGGCCGCCGGCCGCCGCCGACCACACCGGCCCCGACCGCAACTGGTGCCGACGATCGTGCTGCTGGTCGGCGCGGTCTACTGCCTGCTGCCGGTGGCCTGGGTGCTGGTCGCCGCCACCAAGAGCGGATCGAGCCTGTTCAGCACGTTCACCTTCGCCCCCGGTGACGCGCTGTTCGCCAACATCGCTGAGCTGTCGGCGTACCGGGGTGGGCAGTTCTGGCGCTGGGTGGCCAACACCGCGCTGTACGCCGGGGTCGGCGCGGCGGCCTCGGCGGCGCTGTCCGGGCTCAGCGGCTACACGCTGGCCAAGTACGACTTCGTCGGCCGGTCGGCGATCTTCAACATGCTGCTCGCCGGGGTGCTGGTGCCCGGGGTGATCCTCGCCGTGCCGCAGTACCTGCTGCTGGCCAAGGTCGGCCTGGCCGACACCTACTGGTCGGTCCTGCTGCCCAGCATCATCAGCCCGTACGGCATCTACCTGGCCCGGATCTACGCGGCGGCGGCGGTGCCCGACACGGTGATCGAGGCGGCCCGCACCGACGGCGCCGGCGAGTTCCGGATCTTCCGCCAGGTGGCGGTGCCGATGATGGTCCCCGGCCTGATCACGGTGTTCCTCTTCCAGTTCGTGGCGATCTGGAACAACTTCCTGCTGCCGTTCATCATGCTGGCCGACGACGACAAGTTTCCCGTCACCCTCGGCCTGTACACCCTGCTGAACCAGGGTTCGACCACCCCGGCCCTGTACAGTCTGGTGATCACCGGATCGCTGTTGTCGATCATCCCGTTGGTGGCGCTCTTCCTCTCCCTGCAGCGGTACTGGCGGATCGACCTGCTGTCCGGATCGATCAAGGCCTAAGGAAGACAATGTGACCGTGGCCGGAACCGAGCGTAACCGGGCCCGCCCCGAGCGGGCCCGCCCCACCATGGACGACGTCGCCGCGGTCGCCGGGGTGTCCCGGGGCACCGTGTCACGGTGGCTCAACGGCGGGCACAACGTCAGCGGCCCGGCTGCCGAGGCCGTCGAACGGGCCATCCGCAAGACCGGGTACGTGGTCAACCAGCACGCCCGCAGCCTGGTCACCCAGCGGTCCGACTCGGTGGCGTTCATCCTGTCCGAGCCGCAGGACCGGCTCTTCGAGGACCCGAACTTCAACGCCCTGCTGCGCGGCTGCACCCAGGCGCTGGCCGAGCGGGACATCACCCTGCTGCTGACGATCGCCGGCACCTCCGAGGACCGCAAACGGGTCGGCCGCTACGTCACCGCCGGCCACGTCGACGGCGCACTACTGGTCTCCACCCACGCCGGCAGCCTGCTGATCGACGAACTGAAGGGGCGGGGCCTGCCGTTCGTGGTCTGCGGCAAACCGCTCGGTCACGGCCGCGACGTCAGCTACGTCGCCGCCGACGACCGCGACGGCGCCCGGCAGATGGTTTCCTATCTGCGCTCCCGGGGGCACCGGACGATCGCCACCATCACCGGCCCGCTGGACACCCCGGGTGGGGTCGAGCGCCTCGCCGGCTACCACGACGTGCTCGGTGACACCGACCCGCGGCTGGTGGTCACCGGCGACTACACCCGGTCCGGGGGAGAGGCGGCGATGGAGCAGTTGCTGCGCCAGGCCCCCGACCTCGACGCCGTCTTCGTCAGCTCCGACCTGATGGCCGCCGGGGCGATCGCCGCGCTGCACCGGGCCGGCCGTCGGGTGCCGCAGGACGTCGCGGTCGGCGGCTTCGACGACTCCGAGGTGGCCACCGCGTCGCTGCCGCCGCTGACCACCATCCGCCAGCCGCTGGGGCGGATCAGCGCCGAAATGGTCCGGCTGCTGCTCGGCCACCTGGCCGGCGACTCACACGCCGCAGTGATCCTGCCGACCGAACTGGTGGTGCGCGGCAGCGCCTGACCCCCGGTGCCCGGCAGCGCCTGACCATCCGTGCCCGGATCGGGTCTGCCGGGCGGCATCGGATCTGGCAGGCTGGTAACTGTGCTGACGGTACCGGTGCGGCAGCTCGGGGAGACCGAGCGTGGGGCGGTGGAGCGAATCCTCGACCTCGACCCCTATGCCGCGCCGCAGGTCGCGGAGCGGATCGCCGCGCGCGGACTGGCCTGGTGGCGCTCGGACGGGCGGGTCTTCGGCTACGGGCCGCGCCGCCAACTCGAGTCGCTGTGCTGGCTCGGCGGGCATCTGACCCCGGTGCACGCCTCGCCGGCTGCGGTCGCGGCGTTTGCCGACCGGCTCGCCATCGAGGAACGGGTCTGCTCGTCGATCGTCGGTCGGGCCGACGCCGTACTCGGGCTGTGGGAGCGAATCGGCGGGCAGTGGGGTCCGGCCCGGGAGATCCGCGCCGACCAGCCGCTGCTGATCGCCGACCGGCCGCCGGCGGTGCCAGCTGACCCGGGGGTACGCCTGGTCCGGCCCGACGAGATCGACCTGCTCTTCCCGGCGGCGGTGGCCATGTACACCGAGGAGGTCGGCGTCTCCCCGGTCGCCGAGGACGCCGGGCGCGGCTACCGGCGGCGGGTCGGCGAGCTGGTCCGGGCCCGTCGCACGTACGCCCGGATCGTCGACGGCACGGTGGTCTTCAAGGCCGAACTGGCCGTCGTCACCCGGCACACCGCGCAGGTCCAAGGGGTCTGGGTCGATCCGATGTGGCGCGGCCGGGGGCTGGCCACCCCGGCGATGGCGGCGGTGGTCCGCGACGCGCTGCGCCGGGTCGCGCCGACCGTCAGTCTGTACGTCAACGATTACAACACCGCGGCCCGTCGGGTCTACGACCGGTGCGGTTTCCGCCGGGTCGGCTCCTTCGCCACCGTGCTCTTCTGAGCCCTGCCGTCCGCGGCGTCGGCACGGTCCAGCCACTCCTACTCGTCCAGCCAGCCACGCCTGCCCGTCCAGCGGCCACGGAACCGCGTCCGACAGCGGTGGTACTTTGTTGGGCGTTCGTCCAGGACGAACGCCCAACAAGGTTGGGGGAGGCGGAGCGGGCCGGGGTGTCCGGTCTGGGCGGCGCAGCGCACGCGCGTACCGGCTGGTGCCGGCCAGCCAACCAGCCAGGCAGGTCCATCAGTCGTCGTCTACGGCATCAGCGGTGGCGGACCGATCGCCATCGAATTCGCCCGCCGCTATCCGGAACGGGCCGAGGCGCTCATCCTCGAATCCGCCGTCACCCGTCACTACGCCCCCGCCATATCGCCCATCGCCAAGACGATCTATCTGAGCCCGCTCGGCACCTGGCTGACCGCCCAACTCGTCCAACGCCTCCCCCGCGCAGCCCTGCACGACTTCGTCCGCCAGGAGTCCACCCTCGACCGGCAGGCCCGCCGCGCGACCGTCGACTGGATCCTCGCCGACGACCAGCGTCTGGCATACGCCAAAGCCGTCATGGCGGCGCTCACCCCGTTCGAGGACCGCGCCGCCGGGCTGGACAACGACCTTCGGCAATGGGCCAGGCTGGACGACTCAACCACCGCCGGCATCACCTGTCCGACCCTGATCCTGCACGGCACCCACGACGGCGACGCCGACCCGGCCCACGCCCGCCACGCCGCCACGACCATCCCGCAGGCCACCCTGCATCTGGTCCCCAGCGGCTGGCACCTGCTGCCTCTGTCGATCAACGGCGCGACCACACGACAAGCCAGGTCCACGTTCCTAGCCGAGTGACACCCGGTAGAGCCGGCCCGCCGTGGCACACGGATCCGGGGTCACCCGGGCGGCGGTGGCGAGCAACGAGCGTGGCTCGTCGTGTCGCCGGACGGTCCGCGGATCGGCGTCCGCCGGCAGCGGCAGCAGGTAGAGCTGGTCGACTCCCCAGGTGGCGATCCAGTCGCGCCGTTGCGCGACCGGGATGTCGGCGAAGTTGTCCGGGAAGAACGCCGTCCGCCGGCCGGTCAGGGCGCTGTGCCGGCCGACCTCCGTGCTGGTGACGATGGTCAGCGTCCCGTCGCTGCGGCAGCGCCGCAGCTCCTGTTCGACGACGCCGCCGGTGAGGCTTTCCGGGTCCGCCGGCACGGTGGTGAGCTGGTGTCCGAGCGCCCAGCCGGCCGGCAGCGTCAGCAGCAGCACGCCGACGACGTGCCCGGTCCGCCGCCCGGTCAGCCGGGCCGGGACCGGGGCCCGCAGGATCAGCACGACTGCGGTCAGCAGCGTCAGCAGCACGGCCAGGCTGAGATAGCGTCGGCTCAGGTAGCCGGTGCTGAGCTCGGAGAAGGCGACCTGTGCGGTGAATGTGGCCAGCGCGGCCAGGCCGACCAGCAGCCATCGCGGCCCATGGCGCAGCGGGATGCGGCCGCAGCGAAGCTGCAGTCTGCGGCCGCGGCGGAGCAGCAGGCCGGCGGCGACGGTGGTGGTCACGACGGTGGGTGCCCAGACCGCGGCCTTGGCCGCCTGCAGGACAGCCGCCGGCGCGTTGCCGGCGAGCCGGGCCAGCCAGCCGATCGGGTCGTCGGCGGCGGTCGGAAGCTGGTCGACGTCGATCACGTCGGTGACGTACAGCTGCGGCACGGCCAGCGCGATGATGCGGTTGTCCGCCGGGAACGGCGTACCGAAGTGAACCAGCCCGTAGACCGCCCACGGCGACATCACGAGGGTGAAGACCAGGCCGGCCGGCAGCAGCCAGCGCCAGTCCCGGCGGCGGATCACGACCAGCAGCACCGCCAGGAGCAACACAGCCGGCAGGGTGTCCGGTCGGGTGAGCACCAGGCCGCCGCCGGCGGCCCCGGCCGCCGGCCAGGCCAGCGCCGCTCGCCGATCGGTGCTGACCAGCGCGAGGAGCAAGAGGCTGAGCAGCAGCCCGGCCAGCGGGAAGGTCCGCGCGGTGAGCATCTCGTCGAGGAACGGCACGAAGCCGAGCAGGCCCACGGTGACGACCGGCCCGAGTCCGGGTACGCCGACGCGTCGGCCGATCACCGACAGCACCGCCGCCATGGCCAGCACGCAGCCTGCGGCGGCCAGCAGCCCGGCCTGCGGGCCGGTGCCGCTCAGCGCGGCGGTGACCCCGACCAGAATCGGCCAGAGCGGACCACAGCCCATCGAGTACGGCTCGGGCGACTGGTAGCTGTGCCGGGAGGCGATCCGGAAGAAGTCGCCGCCGAGGGTCTGGGACAGCTCGTAGTAGCGCCACGAGTCCGGGTTGTACGGCGGGCCGTCCCAGTAGTAGAGCAGCAGGACGGCCAGTACGCCGACGAGCGTCGCCCAGCCGGCGGCGGGCAGCCAGCCGGGCACCGACAGGGTCCGCCGGGCGTCGACCGGGTCGCTGGTCGGGTCCTCGGTCGGTCGCCCGGTGAGCCGGGTGAGCGTGCTCACGCCCCCGCCCCGATCGTCGCCGCAGGGTCGTCCGATGTGGCCGGACGGGCCGATGCGGCCGGGCGGTCGTCCGGTGCGCCGGTCACCTGATCGTGCAGGTACGGCCCTGGTGGTCCGGCGGTACGCCCTGGTGCCTCGGCCGGTTGGCAGACCACCACGTCGCGGACCGCGTACATCGGCCGGGCCCGTACCTCGACCAGGATCCGGGCCAGGTACTCACCGAGCACCCCGAGGATCAGGAACAGACCGGTGAATCCGCCGGACACCAGGATCGCCAGGGTGGTCCACCCTTCGATGGGGTCGGACTTGACGAGGAACACCGCGACCGCGTACGCGATGCCGGCGAGCGACAGGGCGCCGAACGTCAGGGACAGCCGGTGTGCCACCCGTGGCCCGAAGTCGGAGAACGACAGCAGAATGTCGAAGGCCAGGCTCGACGTCTCCCGGTCCAGCCGCCGGCGTGCGGCGGTGTCCACCGTGGTCCGGGTGTACCGCAGGTGTTCGTGCCGGTGCCCGAGGATCGCGTACAGGGCCTTGCGGTAGCGGACCTTCTCCCGCATGGCGAGCATCGCGGCCAGCGTGCGTCGGGAGGTCAGTCTCAGACGCTCGGTACGCAGCGGGGTGTCGAGGTCGCTGTACCGGTTGACCAGGCGGTAGAACATCCGGCTGCGCAGCGGCCCGTCGTCGCCGCTGGCGGTGACGATGTCGCAGCCGCCGGTGGTGGCGCGTTCGTACATCCGGGCGAGGACGTTCAACGGGAAGTCCACTGTCGGGCTTTCCAGTTCGAAGACCCAGTCGCCCATCGCCCGGTCCAGCCCGGCCTTCATCCCGGCCTCCACGCCGTGCCGTCGGGCCAGCCGGACCATCACCGCGTTGAGCTGGTACCGGTCCGCGTACTCGCGCACCAACGGGGTGGGGTCGACGGTGGAGTTGTCGTCGACCACCACCAGTTCGTGCAGGTCGAAGTGCTCGCTGAGCCAAGGCCCCAGCTGCGCCAGGAAGCGGTCCAGATCCGGGTCGTCGCGGCAGTAGAGCACGAAGCTCACGAAGGTCTGGTACGGCACAGCGCCTCATCCAGGTCGTAGATCGTGTTGACTTTCCCGCTGAACAACGTGATGAACGGAGGGTGCACGCTCTCGGTCCGGATCAGGGTCGGACGGGAGTCGTCGACCTCCGCCGTCCGCAGCACGGTCTTGACCGTGCACAGGCTCTCGACCTGGCGTAGCTGTCCGGCTGTCGGCAGGAACCGACGGGTCAGGGTGTGCATGTACGGGTAGCCGCTGGCCGGCCGGGCGGGGCAGGTCCCGCAGTTGGCCAGGGCGCCCGGCGCGCAGCCCGGCGTCCGGCGCTGGCAGGGAAAGGTCGGTAGGGTGTCGGTGCTGGTCAGCCGGGGGGTGTAGGCCACCGCGCTGAGGCTGTGCCAGGGGGTGTGCCCGAACGGCATCAACGAGAAGAACGGACCGTCCAGTACGGTGACCGCCGCGTCCCGGTGGGCCGGGGCGTCGACCAGCACCATCTCGCACAGTTCGTACTTGAGCCGCACCGGCGGCAGGCCGAACGTGGCGAGCAGGGCGTTGGTGCCGGCGTAGGTCGCGTTGACGACCACGCCGGCTTCCACCCGGGTGCCGGACCGCAGGGTCGCCCGCCAGACCGTACCGTCGCGTCCGGCCTCGACCACGGTGTCGCCGAGGAACCACCGCAGCCGGTCCGCGTGGGCGTCGAGGCGGGCCAGCAGTGCGGTGCGCAGCGCCGGTGCGTCGAAGCTGAACTCGTCGGTCTCGTACGCCGCCTCGACGGTGCCGGCCAGGAAGAACTCGGCCGGGTCGATCCGGCTGGCCGGCACTCCGACGGTGGCGCAGAACTTCTCGAAGTAGGCGGCGTCCACGAAGGAACCCTCCGCCGCGATCGCGTACACGCTGCGGAACCGGTGGTTGACCGCGGTGGGGAAGTCGCGCAGGAACCGTTCGTAGTAGCTGGCCGACCGCAGCGCCGTGTACACGCTGCGCGGGTAGTGGTAGCCGTTGTGGCCGCGGGCCTGGTTGATCAGGCTTGCCCGCACCAGCGGGCGCCGGTCGATGTCGACCACCGCGACGGACCCGCCGTCGGCGAGTTGCCGCCGGGCGGCCCACAGCCCGAAGACTCCTGCGCCGAATATGAGCGTATCAACAGAAATGCCCCCTCTACCCACGGCAGAAAGCTAGCATCCATCTTATCCCGATTTGTCGCTAAGTGAGAGGTGAGTCATGCTCGCAGGTTTGGTCGGCCACACCGGCTTCGTCGGCGGCAACCTGGCCCGACAACGCGCCTACGATCTCAAGGTCAACCGGGCCACCGTCGCGGCCATCGACGGGCAGCGGTTCACCCGGCTGGTGATCAGCGCCGCCCCCGGCGTCAAATGGCGGGCGAACGCCGACCCGGACGCCGACCGCGCCGCGATCGACGCCCTGACCAGCCACCTGCGCACCACGACGGCCGACGAAGCCGTCCTCATCTCCACCATCGACGTCTATCAGCAGCCGCAGGGCGTCGACGAGGCGACGTCCGTCGAACCGGCCGACCACCCGCAGGCGTACGGCCGCAACCGGATCCGGCTGGAACAGTTCGTCCAGTGGCACTACCCGCGCAGCCTGGTGGTCCGGTTGCCGGCCCTGTTCGGGCCGGACCTGCGCAAGAACCTCGTCTACGACCTGGCGACCGGGCGGACCGAGGAGTTCTGCCACCGCGACTCGACGTTCCAGTTCTACGACCTGCGGCGACTCACCGCCGACCTGGACCGGGCCGTCGCCGCCGGACTGAGCGTGGTCAACCTGGCGACCGAGCCGATCGCCGCGCAGACCGTGGCACAGCAGGTCTTCGGACGCACCCTGACCTGCGACACGGTGGCCCGGGTCGACTACGACATGCGTACCCGGCATGCCGCCGTGTTCGGTGCCGACGGGCCATACGTCAGCGGTCGCGACGAGACGATCACCCGGCTGCGGGAGTTCGCCGAGGACCGGGCGGCAGGTGCGCGCCCGGCCGGAGAAGGCGTGCGTCCGGTCGGAGAGCGGGTGGCGGTCTGATGTCCGAGCCGACCATCAAAGTGGCGGTGAGCAACATCGCCTGGCAGCCAGCCGACGACGAGAAGGTCGCCGACCTGCTGCGCCACGCGGGAGTCGCCGGCGTCGAGGTGGCGCCCACGAAGATTTGGCCGGACCTGACCGAGGTCTCCCTCGACCAGGCACGCGCGTACGGGCGGACCTGGGCCCGCGCCGGGCTGCCGGTGGTCGCCGCCCAGTCGCTGCTGTACGGACGCCCCGAGCTGACGGTGTTCGGGCCGCGCCGAGAGGATCTGGTCGCGTACCTGTGCCGGGTGATCGACCTGTGTGCCGCGATGGGCGCCACCGCGCTGGTCTTCGGCAGCCCGCGCAACCGCCGCCGCAACGGCCTGCCGGACGAGATGGCGGACCGGATCGCCGCCGACGTCTTCGGCCGACTGGCCCGCCGGGCACACGCCGCCGGGACGAGCCTGTGCCTGGAGGCCAACCCCGCCGAGTACGGCGCCGACTACCTGGTCCGGGCGGAGGAGGCGGCGAGGCTGGTGGCGGCGGTCGACTCGCCGGGGCTGCGACTGCACCTGGACACCGCCTGCATGGCGCTGGCCGGCGACGACGCGGCGGCCTGCGCCGACCGTTTCGCTCCGCTGCTGCGTCACGCCCATCTCAGCGAGCCCGACCTGGCGGCGGTCGGCACCCCGGACCGCGCCCACGCCGACTTCGTCGCCGCGCTGCGGGCCGTCGGCTACGACCGGTACCTGAGTGTCGAGATGCGCCCGTCGGACGGCGATCCAGTCGCCGCCGTCGATCGCGCCGCCCGGTACGCCGTGGCACTGTGCGGTGAGCGGCCTTGACCGGCACCCGACAACTCGACCCCCCAGGCGATCAGGTCCCATGCGACCAGGTTCCACCGCTGGCCCGAGACCACGACCGGCGGATCCCGAGCCACGACCGGCGCGACTTCGCCCCCCGGCGCAGCCGGTACGCGGTGGTGGTTCCGGTGATCAACGAGGGTGACCGGCTGCGGGCGCAGCTGCGCCGGATGCACGACCACGGTCACGGCCTGGACGTGCTGATCGCCGATGGGGGCAGTACGGACGGCTCCCTCGCCGACGATTTCCTGGCCGCCAACGGCGTACGGTCGGTGCTGGTCAAACGCGGTCCGGGCCGGCTCAGCGCGCAACTGCGGATGGCCTTCGCCGCAGCCCTGGACGACGGCTACCACGGGGTGGTCACCGTGGACGGCAACGGCAAGGACGGCGTCGAGGCGATCGGCCGGTTCCGGGACCGGCTGGACGCCGGGTACGACTACGTGCAGGGTTCCCGCTTCGTCCCGGGCGGCGTGGCGGTCAACACGCCCTGGTCCCGGTACCTCGGCATCCGGCTGCTGCACGCACCGATGCTGTCGGCCGGCGCGCGGACCTGGTACACCGACACGACCAACGGTTTCCGGGGCCACTCGGCCCGGCTGCTCGCAGATCCTCGAGTGGGGGTGTTCCGGGATGTGTTCGATGCGTACGAGCTGCTGGCGTACCTGCCGGTGCGGGCGGCCCGGCTGGGGCTGCGGGTCTGCGAGGTGCCGGTGACCCGCGCCTACCCGGCGGGAGCGGTGCCGACCAAGATCAAAGGCTGGTCCGGCAACCTGAACCTGCTGGCCGTCGCCGCCCGCGCCGCCACCGGCCGCTACGACCCCGCTCCTTGGCGAGCGCGACGGGGTCGCGGATGACCTGTCCTGCCGTCACCACGCACCACACCACGATCAGCAGTAACAGCAGCCGCTCCAGCGTGCCGACCAGCAGCCCACCGCCGACCAGCAGCATGCCCAGCCCGACCGCGGCGGACAGCGGCAGCGCGGCGGCGGCCCCGAGCAGCGCCAGCCGACGCAGCGGGCAGGTCGACACCGGCGACCAGAACACGGCGATCATCGCGAAGACGCAGCAGGCGACGGCGACGATGCTGGCCCCGCCGTGCACCAGGTCGGTCGCGGTGACCGGGTCGTGCGGCGGCAGCGGGCAGCCGTCCCGGCAGGAGACGGTCGCCGAGACCGTCGTCGCACCGGCCGCCGCGACCAGCAGCCCGGCGGCGGCGCGGACCGGGCGCAGCGCCCCGGCGAGCAGCAGCAGGCTCACCGCCAGGGCGAGCAGCCCCGACTGGTACGCCAGTACGTAGCCGCCGTCGCCGACCCCGGACTCGCTGACGTACCCGCGCAGTCCCGGACCGGGGCCGGCGACCACCGTGACCGTCACGGTCACCGCCCCGCCGACCGCGCCGACCGCCGCCCCGACCGCCCACCACCTGGTACGCCTCACCCGCCTACGGTGTCACGTGGTCCCGGCTCACGTGGTTGCGGTGTCAGACCGGCCGGTCCGGATCGGCGTGGCTGCCCGCCGGATGTGTCGGTGGTGCCGGCCGGTGGTGCCGGACCGGTCGGATCACCGCCTCCGGCCGCAGCAGCGCCACCAGCCGGGCCTGGACGTGTCGGGTGACGCCGTCCCGGCCGTCGAAGTTGATCTGTGCGCCGATCAGTTGCACCCATCGGATCCCGTCTTCGATCGAAACGTCGCCCACGTGCTGCACCCGCAGTCGGAGCGCGCCGATGCCGTACCGGTAATCGGTCTCCGACATCTTGATCACGTCGCCGACCTCGACCGGAAGATCACTGTTGCTCATTGTCGTCCATCCTTTCCGGCACCATTTCCGGTGGCTGCAGGCCGTGTAGCTGGAGTACCGCACGGACTCTTCTGGCCGCCGGATCCCGGTGCCGGTCGAGGTAGGCCAGCGCCTTGCGGAACGGCCGGCAGTACACCTGCCCGCACGGCAGGCAGCCGTCGTTGCGGCGGGGCATGTGCCGGGTGACCAGCCGTCGGGCGTGGGTGATCACGTCGTCGTGTGCGGTGGTGTGCTGCGGGCCCGCGTTGGTGGGCAGCCGGCGTAGTTGTCGCGGTAGTCCGCCGATCCCGTCGTTTCTCGGCATCGTTCACCCTCCCGGGTGGAGTGTCGAGTCGAATTTCCCTCCACTCCACCCTGGACTTCTCAACCCAGTCAGCGGAAGATAGGTCAGCGGCAATCCGCACCCATCTACCGGACAATCACCTGTATCCGAAAGGTGTGCACCGTGAATACACTTCCGGAAATCCTCCGTCAGCTGCGCAGCGAGCGCTCCGTCACCCAGGATCAGGTCGGTGAGGCGATCCTGGTCTCCGGTTCGCTGATCGCCGCCTTCGAGCAGGGCCGGCTGGTCCCGCAACCGGACACCGCCGCGCGGCTGGACGAGTTCTTCGGCTCGGGCGACCGGGTCCGCAAGTCGGCGGCCGAGGCAGCCGAGGCCCGTGAGCTGGAGCGGGAGCGGCGCCGGATGGCCCAGGCGGTCTGGTTCCGCCCGTGGGGCCAGCTGGAGGAGTCCGCCACCGCCCTGCGGTACTACGAAGCGTCTCTCGTCCCTGGCCTGCTGCAGACCGAGGAGTACGCCCGATCGGTGCTGGACAGCGGCCTGCGCAGTCAGCGCGAGGTCGACGAACTGCTCGCCGTCCGGATGGAGCGCCAGTCCGTCGTGCTGGGCCGCGAGGATCCGGCGATCTGCGTGTTCATGATGGACATGGCGGCGCTGCGCTCGGCGCACCCGGCGATGGCCAAGGCGCAGTTGGAGCGGCTGTTGGCCGAGTCGGAGCGCCACCGGACCTTCGTGCACGTGGTGCCGGACGGGGTCGGCATGCACATCGGCCGGTCGGTGTCGTTCGTGCTCGCCTCGCTCGACAACGGTGCACTCGCTGGATACATGGAGGATATTTTCGAGGGCTGGCTTGTCACCGAGCCGGCGCGGGTGACCGGGCTCGATCGGGCGTGGCACACTGTCAACGCGCTCGCCCTGAACGCGGCCCAGTCCCGGGATCTGATCCGGCAGATGGTGAGGGAGCTATGACCACCGAGCCGATGTGGCGCACGTCCCGCCGCTCGAACGCCTCCGGCGGCAACTGTGTCGAGGTCGCCGACAACCTGCCCGGCCGGGTGCTGGTCCGCGACTCCAAGGACCGCGCCGGCGGCACCCTGGCCTTCGACCCGCCCGCCTGGTCCGCCTTCGTCTCCACCGTCAAACGCTGAGCCGCATCAGTCGCTGTAGTGGTACCGCGCCTTAATGATCTTCACTTCCTTCTCGTCGGCCCGGTACACCAGGCGGTGAGCCGACCGGACACCGGAACGCCGGCAGCGAACTGCAGGCTCACCAGATAACAGCCGAGTCCACCCAGCGACGTGGCGAGAACCACCGCAAGCACCCGGGAGCTGACTGGACGGCGCAATTCACCCATTCATCATCATCCAACCCGGCAACTCGCCGATCGCAGCTGGGCTGCCGCAAGGCGGACCGCCCGACGTGCCGATGAGCGTCCGTCAGCGGTCAGTGTGCCTCCACCAGCCATCCGTAGCACATGTGCTACGGTCGGAGTATGCATGAGGTCGGGCTGCGGGAGATGCGGCAGAACGCCAGCGACCTGGTACGTCGGGCGCAGGGCGGCGAACGGGTGACGATCACCGTCGCTGGGCGACCGGCAGCCGTACTCGGCCCGGTCAGTCCTCGTACCTGGCGCGAGTGGGACGACCTCGCTGGCGTGTTCGGTCAGCCCACCGACCCAGGGTGGGCGGATGACCGGGACCTGCTCGACGACGCCGTCACCGATCCGTGGGCCGAGCGGTGAGCCGTGGCATCCTCGACACCAGTGTCCTCATCGCCACAGATGTGACCCCGATCCCTGGCGAACTGGCCATCAGCGTCGCCAGCCTCGCCGAACTCCAGTTCGGTGTCCTGGTCGCGAAGACCGCCGAGGCCAGGGCGCTGCGGTTGGCGCGGTTGAGCGCCATTCAGCGCCGGTTCGATCCGCTTCCCGTCGACGATGCGATCGCCGACAGCTACGCACGGCTGGCCGCACGTGTCGTCGAGACCGGCCGCCAGCCGCGAGCCAGGGTTATGGACCTGCTCATCGCGGCAACCGCACACGCCCATGACGCCGCCGTCTACACCCGCAACGCCGACGACCTCGCTGGGCTCGAAGACCTCATCACGATCCACACGATCTGACGCGAACGCGGCCACCAGCCCGTGGGTGTTCCGATCAGGATCAGGAAGTGTGGCCGGAGGAGCCGTACGTGCGATTCTCCGCCACCGCTGCCCGCCCATCGTCAGGATCGAACAGGTGATCGAGGTGGTAGTGCAGCACTGCGGTGGCCTCTTCCGGGGTGCGTTGGCCGACCAGGAGACCGGTGCCGAGACCATTGGCCAGGGCGATCAGCCGGCTCGCTTCGAGAGCGGGGTCCGCGTCCGGGGCCAGGGTGCCGGCGGCACGCGCGCGGGTCAGGGTGTCGGCGAGTTGTTGCTCCAGGCGGTCGACGCCCCGGATGAAGGGTTGTTCGGCGACTTGGGGGTCGGTCATCGCCAGAACGGCGTAGGACGTGCCGACCAGGTGGAAGACGCGGCTGGGTTCGTCGGTCGGCAGGGCTTCGAGTAGGAATGCTTCGATGACCGCTCGCGGCGGTGGTGGGTCGGGGAGTCCGGCCAGGCGCTGCGCCCACCGGTGGTGGCTCTGCCCTTCCAGATGCCGCAGGGCACCGATCAACAGGTGTTCCTTGTTCTGGAAGTAGTACTGCACGAGCCGGAGTGACACGCCCGCCTCGGCAGCGACCGAGCGCATGGTCACGGCGTGCAGGCCTTCCCGGCCGGCGAGCCGGACGAGGGCGTCGGCGATCTGGGCCCGCCGAACGGTGTGGTCGGTGGTCTTGGGCACCGCGGTCCCTCTCGTTGTGTTGCGTCTGACTACCCTATGTTGACCTCTTGTTGATACGGTTGTATCACTACGGGAGGGGCATGGCGCAGAACGGCGTTGCCGGTGCTGTCGGTGCCGGTCTCAGCGGGGCAGCGGCGAAGACCGTGCTGGCGGTGGCGTGTGCCGCGCAGTTCATGGTGGTGCTCGACATCTCGGTGGTGAACATCGCGTTGCCGTCGCTGCGTGACGCGCTGCGCTTCGACGAAACCAGCCAGCAGTGGGTGGTCAACGCCTACGCGTTGACGTTCGCCGGATTCCTGCTCCTCGGCGGGCGGCTGGCCGACTCGTTCGGGCACCGTCGGATCTTCCTGACCGGGCTGGTGCTGTTCTCTGGCGCGAGTCTCGTCGGGGGTCTGGCCGGCTCGGCGACGCTGCTGGTCGTCGCCCGCGCCGCGCAGGGCCTGGGGGCGGCGGTGCTGGCGCCGGCGACGCTGACGATTCTGACTACGTCTTTCTCCGAAGGGCGGGCGCGGACGCAGGCGTTGGCGATGTGGACCGCCGTCGGTGTCGCCGGCGGGACGGCAGGCAACCTTGCCGGCGGCGCGCTGACGGAGTACCTGTCGTGGCGGGCGACGTTGCTGATCAACGTGCCGATCGGGGCGGTGGTGGCCGTTCTGACGGTGCGTCATGTGGTCGCCGACCGCCCCGGGGCCGTACGTCCACGACTGGACGTGACCGGGGCGGTGCTGGCCACAGCAGGATTGGGAGGGTTGGCGTTCGGAGTCGCCGAGGCGGCGGACGCTGGGTGGTCCGCGCCGTCGGCGGTTGCCGGCCTGATGATCGGCTCGGTGCTGTTGGCGGCGTTCGCGGCGGTCGAGGCACGCTGGGCGGCGTCGCCGTTGATCCCGTTGCGGTTGTTCACCATCCGCTCGGTGTCGGTGGGCAACGTGGCAATGCTGCTGGCGGGGGCGTGCCTCAACCCGATGTGGTTCTTCCTCACGCTGTCCATGCAGAACGCGCTCGCCTACAGCCCGGCGCGGACCGGACTGGCGTTCCTGCCGCACACGGTGGTGACGGTCGTGGTGGGCGCTCTCGCGACGCCGTGGCTGATGCGCCACGTCGACGGGCGGATCCTCATCGCGGTGGGGTCGTTGCTGGCGGCAGCTGGGTTCTGGTGGCAGTCCCACCTGGCGGTGCAGAGCAGCTACCTTGCGGGGATCCTCGGCCCGGCCGTCGTGTTCAGCATTGGCAGTGGACTGCTGAACACCCCGATCACCACCGCGGTCACCTCCGGTGTGCCGACACCGGACGCAGGTGCGGCGTCCGGGTTGATGAACACCACCAAACAGGTCGGCGGCGCGCTGGGGCTGGCGGTTCTGGTCACTGTCGCGACCGGGCCCGGCACCGGCCCGGCCGCACAGCTCGACGCCTACAACCGCGCGTTCTCCGCGATCGCCGTGATCATGGTTGCCGTGGCGGTCGTTGCGCTGGCCCTGCCCACCCGGCGTGATCGACAATGACCTCCGCGCCTCGCCCGCGCTCGGCGGTAGCGGACCTGTGGCGTCACGTCATCGGACGCACCCCGGGTCCCCGGAAGCCGGCATGAACACTTCGCCGGCGGCCTGAGCCGTACGCCCGGTGGTCGACGTCACCGCAGATCGAGCCGCATGAGCACCCGAGGGAACCCGGCGAGTACCGAGGTGGTGTCGGCTGCCTTCACGAAGCCGGCGTGCTCGAAGACCGCGCGGGTACCGACATAGGCCATCGTGAGGTCCACCTTTTCGCCACTGTTGTCGACGGGGTAACCCTCGATCGCTGGCGCGCCGCGCTCGCGGGCGAAGGCGACGGCACCGGCGAGCAGGTGGTGCACGACACCCCGCCTGCGGTGGCCCGGTCGAACCCGGAAGCACCACACGCTCCACACACCGAGATCGTCGATGTGCGGGATCCGCCTGTTGCGCGCGAAGCTCGTTGCGGCTCGCGGGTGCACCGCCGCCCAGCCGACGACCTCGTCGCCGTCGTAGGCGAGTACTCCGGGAGGTGGATCGAGCCCGACGAGTTCGCGCACCCGCTCACCGCGCATCGGCCCGCGCAGCAGCAGGTTTTCCTTCGAGCCGATGCGGTAGCTCAGGCACCAGCACACGTTCGCATCCGGTCGCTTCGGGCCGACGGCAGTCGCGACGTCCTCGAACACCGTCGCAGGGCGGACTTCGATCGCCATGACGCCTACCCTGCCACCGTCCACCGACACTCGGCGGTCAGCTACGGCCCGTTGCGGCTCGGCGGCGTGGCTGCGGCACCGGCGGCACCGGGAGGCCGGCGGCCTCCAGCGCCTCCCGTTGACCGCGCGCGGCGAGCCGGTCGGCGCGTTCGTTCTCCACATGGCCGGCGTGGCCCTTCACCCAGTGCCAGACGACCTCGTGGTGGCGGGCGACGGCGGCGTCGAGTTCCCGCCACAGGTCCTCGTTCTTGACCGGCTCACCCGCCTTCGTCCGCCAGCCGTTGCGTTTCCAGTTCGCCATCCACGACATGACACCGTTGCGGACGTACGTGCTGTCGGTGTAAAGGTCGACGGTGGACGCCCGGGTCAGCGCGGCCAGCGCCCGGATCGGGGCGGTGAGCTCCATCCGGTTGTTCGTCGTCGCGCCGGCCTCACCGCCGCACAGCTCCTTCTCGGCCTCGCCGTAGCGCAGCAGGGCACCCCAACCGCCCGGCCCCGGGTTGCCGCTGCACGCGCCGTCGGTCCAGATCTGCACCCGTGTCGTCCTCAGTCCCGCCACCCGGACAACCTACTGGCGGGTGCGGCGCGGTCAGGCGCCGGGCAGCCGGGTGGCCCGACCCGGCGCGGCGATCCGCAGATCGGCCTCGATCTTGGCGGCGGTGGCCAGCAGGTGCGGCAGCAGTTCGCGGCGGATCGACTCGACGGTGTTGCGGCTGGCGTGCACCGAGATGTTCACCGCAGCGACCACTTTGCCGGCCCGGTCCCGGATCGGTGCCGCCACCGACCGCAGACCTTCCTCCAACTCCTGGTCGACGATGGCGTAGCCCTGGGCGCGGACCCGGTCCAGCTCCGCCCGCAATGCCGCCATTGTGTGGGCGGTACGGGAGGTGAGCCGGTCCAGCCGGCTGCGCTCCAGCCGGGCGACCGCCTCTCCCTCGGGCAGGTGCGCCAGCAGCACCCGGCCGACGGAGGTGGCGTACGCCGGGAACCTGGTCCCGACGTTGATCGACACTGTCATGATCCGCGAGGTCGGCACCCGGGACACGTAGACGATGGAGTCGCCGTCCAGCACGCACACCGACGACGACTCGTGCACCTGGGCGACCAGCCGTTCCAGGTGCGGCTCGGCGACCTCGGGCAGCGAGATGCTGGACAGGTAGGCGTAGCCCAGCTCCAGCACCCGGGGAGTGAGCGAGAACATCCGTCCGTCGGTGCGGACGTAGCCGAGGTCGACCAGGGTGAGCAGGAACCGGCGGGCGGCGGCGCGGGTCAGGTCGCAGATCCGGGCCACCTCGCTGAGTGTCAACTCAGGATGCTGGGCGTCGAATGCGCGGATCACGGCGAGGCCGCGCTCCAACGACTGCACGAAATGAGTTTCCCGCCCGTGCTCGCTCATAACTCTCCTGTGGTGATGGTCGCCGAACCCTAACCGGGTTCCACGGTGCCCGGATCCGCCGATGATCTTGCTTCGCTGTCGGAGATCCGACCATCCGGTCCCGGGCTCTCGGCCAGCACCCGCTGTGCCACCGCGTACGCGCTGTTCGCGGCCGGCACACCCGCGTAGACCGCCGTGTGCAGCAGCACCTCGTTGATCTCCTGCGCGGTCAACCCGTTGCGCAGCGCGGCCCGCACGTGCATCGCCAGCTCGTCGGTGCAGTGCAGGGCGGTCAGTACGGCGAGCGTGACGCAGCTGCGGGTCCGCCGGTCCAGCCCGTCGCGGGTCCAGACGCTGCCCCACGCGTACCGGGTGATGAAGTCCTGAAAGTCGGCGGTGAACTCGGTCGTGTTGGCCACCGCCCGGTCCACGTGCGCGTCGCCGAGGACCGCCCGGCGTACCGCCATCCCGGCGTCATACCTCGGATCCGACGACGACGGTACGGCCCGAGGGCCGGGCGACGGAGTCGTGGCGTCAACCGGCGGATCGGTCGGCATCGCCGGTCACCTCCTGTCCGGTGAGATGCGTCAGGATCAGCTCGGACACCTGATCGGCCTGCTCGACGCTGGCCAGGTGCGCGGCGTCGGCGACGATCCGCAAAGTGGCGTCGGGGATGCCGGCGACGATCGTCTCGCTGTGCGACGGCGGGGTGGCCGGGTCGTCGGCGCCGGCGATCACCAGGGTCGGCGCGGTGATCCTCGGCAGCAGCCCGGTCAGATCCATCTGCCCGATAGCGACACAGCAGCCGGCGTACCCCTCGGCCGGGGTGGCCGCGATCATCGCGCGGGCGGCGGCGAAGACGTCGGGTCGCCGGGCGGCGAAGCCGGGGGTGAACCAGCGGGCCGCGACCGTGTCGGCCACCACGCCGGTGCCCTCGGCCCGCACCGTGGCCGCCCGGTCGGCCCATGCCTGGGCCGGGCCGAGCAGCGCCGAGGTACAGCAGAGCACCAGCCGGTCGACCCGGGCGGCGGCGTGTCCGGCCAGCCACATCCCGGTCATCCCGCCGAGGGACACCCCGGCCACGTGGACCCGGTCCAGCTCCAGCCGGTCGAGCAGGGCGAGCACGTCGGCCCCGAGATCGTCCAGACTGTACGGACCGGGCGGTACGGGGGAGCGGCCGTGCCCCCGGGTGTCGTAGCGCAGCACCCGCAGCCCGGCACCGGTGAGTACCGGCACCTGCGGATCCCACATCGCCCGGGTGCTGCCCAGCGAGTTGGCCAGCAGCACCACCGGCGCGCCGTCGGGTCCGACGATCTCGTGGTCGACCTCCACCGGGTGGCGGTCGGTGGTCATCAGCGGTCCTCCTGAGTCAGTCGGCTGCGGTGGGCGCGCAGCGCCCGGTCGATCAGTTCGCGGTACGCACCGAGGTAGCCGGCCGGGTCGAGCAACTCGTCCAGCTGGGCCCGGGTGAGCACCGCGCTGACCTGTGAGTCGGCGGCCAGCCGTTCGGCCAGCCCGGCGGCGGGACCGCCGGTGACCGCTACCTTGACGATCTCGTTGGCCCGGTGCCGGCCGAGCTGCCCGGCGAGTGCGCCGCTGACCCGTTCGGCGAGCAGCCCACCGCCGGTCAGGTCGAGGTTGGCCCGCATCCGCACGGCATCGACCCGTAACCCTTCCAGGCAGGTACGTAGCCAGTAGGCGGCCGAGCCGACCGACTCCAGCAGGCTGCGCAGCGCCCGCCACTCGGCGTGCCAGCCGCCGGCCGCCCGTTGGTGCTCCTGGGCCATCGCGGCAAGCAGGGTGGCGACCAGGCCGGGCGCCTGGTCGGCGCAGGCGACGGCGGTGACGGCCGCGACCGGGTTGCGTTTGTGCGGCAGGGTCGACGATCCGCCGGGGCGTTCCTCGGCCAGCTCGGCGACCTCGGTCTGGGCGTGCAGCGTGACGTCGCGGGCGATCTTGCTGATGCTGCCGGCGGTGCCGCCGAGCACGCCAGCCAGCTCGGCCAGCCGGCTCCGGTCGGTGTGCCAGGGCAGCTGCGGGGCGGCCAGGTCGAGCTCGACGGCGAGCCGATCGACCAGAGCCGGGCCGTCGGTGCCGAACGCGGCGAGGGTGCCTGCGGCGCCGCCGAGCTGAACGGCGGGGACCTCGTCCCGGACGGTGCCCAGCCGGCGGGCGGCGGTGTCCAACGCGGTCAGCCAGCCGGCGGCGACCAGTCCGAAGGTGGTCGGCAGTGCCTGCTGCAGCAGGGTCCGGGCGGGCAGCAGGGTGTCCCGGTGTGTGGCGGCCAGCCGGGCGGCGGCCGAGGCGGTCCGCCGTACGTCGTCCAGCATCGGCCCCAGCGCCCGGCGGACCACCAGCATGGCGGCGGTGTCCAGGATGTCCTGGCTGGTGGCCCCGGCGTGGACGTACCGGGCGATGTCCGGTCCGACGGCGGCGCGCAACGCGGCGACCAGCGGTACCACCGGGTTACCGGCGCTGGTCGCACCCGCGCCGATCGCCGCCGGGTCGAACCGGTGGTCGCGGGCGGTGGCGGTGATTGTCGCGGCGGCGGCCGGCGGCACCGTTCCGCAGGCCGCCTGGGCGCGGGCCAGCGCCGCCTCGGCGTCGAGCATGGCTCGCAGCCAGGCCCGGTCGTCGACGGCGGCCCGGACCGCGCCGGCGGCCAGCAGCGGGTCGAACAGACCGACCGGCTCGGGATCGTCGATGGTGGACTCCGGTTCAGACGGCGAAGAAAATGGTTTCATGCTCGCCCTGTAGCCGGATGTCGAACCGGTAGCCGTCCGGCTCGGCGGTCGCGATCAACGTGCCGCGTCGGGCCTGCGGCAGCCCGGCCAGCACCGGGTCGGCGGCGTTCGCGTCGACTTCGTCCGGAAAGTAGATCCGGGTGACGACGCGGTGCAGCAGCCCTCGGGCGAACACCGACACGGCGACGTGTGGGGCCTGCGGCCGCCCGTCCGGGCCGGGCACCGGGCCCGGCTTGCGGGTGCGTACCGCCCACCCGCCTGTCTCGTCGGTGGGGCAGCGGCCGAAGCCGCGGAACCCGGCCACCGCGCCGCGCGGATCGTCCGGGTGGTCGAACCGGCCCTGCGGGTCGGCCTGCCAGGTCTCGATCAGACCGTCCGGCACCGGGTCGCCGGCGCCGTCGAGGAGCCGACCACGCAGCCAGATCGCCGCCGGGTCGGTCTCGTCGACCACGAACGGCCCGTCCGGCCAGGGCAGGCCGATCCCCAGGTACGGTCCGACGGTCTGCGCCGGGGTCGGCCCGGTCTGCTGGTCCCAGTCCGACGCGGTCACGCTGATGGTCACGATTCCTCCATCGGGGTCGCCTCGGTGCCGCGCAGCACGATGTCGAACCGGAAGCCGAGCGCCCATTCCTCGACCGTGTTGGCCAGGTCGAAGCTGGCGATCAGCCGTTGCCGGGCGGCCGGGTCGGGGATCGAGTTGAAGACCGGGTCGTAGGCGAACAGCGGGTCGTCGGGGAAGTACATCTGGGTCACCAGCCGCTGGGTGAAGGCCCGGCCGAACAACGAGAAGTGGATGTGCGCCGGCCGCCACGCGTTGAAGTGGTTGCGCCACGGGTAGGCGCCGGGCTTGATGGTGACGAACCGGTAGCGGCCCATCGAGTCGGTCATCGCCCGGCCGACGCCGGTGAAGTGCGGATCGAGCGGTACGTCGTGCTGATCGAGCTTGTGCAGGTAGCGCCCGCCGGCATTGGCCTGCCAGACCTCCACCAGGGTGTCCGGCACCGGCCGGCCGTCGCTGTCGCGGACCTGGCCGTGCACGACGATCCGCTGCCCCTGGGCTTCGCCGTCGCCGCTGCGGCTCAGGTCCGCGTCGGCTGCGGTGACCCGGCCCTCGCCGAGCAGCGGGCCGGTGATCTCGGTGAGCGTCTGCGGGAGCAGCACCGGCGACTCGGCCGGGGCGCGCAGCACCGTGGACTTGTAGTCGGGGGAGAGCAGCGGCGGGTGTACGGCGGTGTCGTCGCGCCGGTAGCGCGGCAGGAGCAGCCCGCCGGGGCGGTCGGCCCGTACGGGCGTGGTGTCGGGCATGGCGGTGCCTCCTTGGTCAGCTGTCCCCGCCGGGGTCAGGGGTTCAGCAGCTGGCGCAGGGCGGCCAGCTCCTGCGGGGTGGGTTCGTCGGTGGTCGTCAGGTCGGCGGCGACCTTCAGCGGCCAGCCGGTGGCCGCCACGGCCTGCTCGACACCCACTCCGGGGTGCAGCTGGGTGAGGGTCAGCTCGCAGGTGTCCGGGTCCGGGCGCAGCATGCCGAGGTCGGTGATGACCAGGGTGGGACCCCGGCCGCGCAGGCCGAGGCGTTGCCGGTCGCCAGGGCCCGCGCCGAAGCCGACCGAGGTGACGAAGTCGACCCGGTCGACGAACGTACGCCGACTCTGCGGCACGATGACGATCACCTCGCCGCACGAGGCGGCGATTTCCGGTGCTCCGCCCGCGCCGGGCAGCCGTACCTTCGGGTCGGTGTAGTCGTCGCCGATCACCGTGGTGTTGATGTTGGCGTACCGGTCTATCTGCGCGGCACCGAGGAAGCCGACGTCGATCCGGCCGGGCTGCAGCCAGTAGTTGAAGATCTCCGGCACCGACACGACCGTGTCGGCGGTCTCGGCGAGCACCCCGTCGCCGATGGACAGCGGCAGCCGGCCGGGCTTGGCGCCGATGGTGCCGGACTCGTAGACCAGCACCAGGTCGGGGGAGTGGGTCCGCCGGGCCAAGTTGGCTGCGGTGCTGGGCCGGCCGATGCCGACGAAGCAGCGGGCGTCGTCGCGCAGCGCCCGGGCGGCGGCGACGGTCATCATCTCGTCGCGGGTGAACCCCTCGACGGCTTGCGGCTCGTTCATTCCGCACCACCGTACGTCGCGTCGGTCCCCGCTGCGGCCAGGACGTGTTCGTCGAGCCAGCGGGTGAAGGTGTCCCGGTCCCGGCTGATCTCGTCCCACTGCTGGTAGTAGTCGTTGGCCCGGTCGCTGTAGTCCATCGCGTACGACGGGTGCGCCCCGCCGGGCACCTCGGCGACCCGGGTGACCGCCCAGCCGGGCAGCACCACGGCGCCGGGTCGGGGGGTCAGCTCGTCGACGATCTCCTCGACGGTGACCAGGGACCGTGCGGACGCCAGTACGACCTCCTTGTGGACCCCGGTGATGCCCCAGATCTGCACGTTGCCGTGCCGGTCGGCGCGTTGGGCGTGCACGATGCCGACGTCGGGGTTGAGCGCCGGTACGGCGGTGAGCACTTCGCCGGTGAACGGACAGGTGATGGGCGCGATGGTCGGGGTGCGGTCGGCGAGGTCGGTGCCGACGTAGCCGCGGAGTACGGCGAACGGCAGGCCGGCGGCGCCGGCGACGTACCGGTTGGCCATCCCGGCGTGGCTGTGCTCCTCGATCTCCAGCGGACGGGGCCAGCCGCGCTGTACCGCGTCGCGGAACCGGTGCAGCGAACCGACCCCGGGGTTGCCGGCCCAGCTGAAGATCAGCTTTTTGGCGCAGCCGGCGCCGATCAGCTGGTCGTATACGACGTCCGGGGTCATCCGGATCAGCGTGAGGTCGCGTCGGCCCTGCCGGATGATCTCCTGCCCGGCCGCGGTCGGGATCAGGTGGGTGAATCCCTCCAGGGCGACGCTGTCGCCGTCGTGGACCAGGTCGGCGACACCGTCCGCCAGCGAGGAAATTTCAGCCATGCATCATCCCCGGTGCGTGTGATGAACAAAAGTTCGCTAGGCGAACGGTACGGTCGGGGTTACCGGCGTGTCAACGCGGCTGCTCCAGTCCAGCGGCAGCCCCACGTAGTTCTCCGCCAGGGTGGTCGCCGCCGCGGTGGAGGTCGTCACGTACTCCAACTGGGCCACCTGGAGCCGGTGACTGAACTCGTCGGCGTCGGCGGGCCGGTGCAGCAGCCCGGTCATCCAGGAGGAGAAGTGCTGGACCCGCCAGATCCGGCGTAGGCACCGGGCCGAGTACTCGTCCAGCCCGGTCCCGCGTCCCTGACGGAACCAGGTGGTCAGCGCCTCGGCCAGGAAGCGGACGTCGGCGATCGCCAGGTTCAGCCCTTTCGCGCCGGTCGGCGGCACGATGTGCGCCGCGTCGCCGGCCAGGAACAGCTGGCCGTAGCGCATCGGTTCGGTAACGAAGCTTCGCATCGGGGTCACCCCCTGCTCCAGGATCGGGCCCTCCTTCAGGGTGAAGCCGTCGTTGGTCGCCAGCCGGGTGTGCAGCTCGTCCCAGATTCGCGCGGTCGGCCAGTCGCTCGATTCGGTCCCGTTGGGCACCTGGAGGTAGAGCCGGGTCACCTCGGGACTGCGCATGCTGTGCAGGGCGAACCCGCGTTCGTGCTGGGCGTAGATCAGCTCGTGCGCCGAGGGGGCGGCCTGGGCCAGCACCCCGAGCCAGCTGAACGGGTAGGTGTGCTCGACGGTGCGTCGGGCCGAGGCGGGGATGCTGCCCCGGGAGACCCCGTGGAAACCGTCACATCCGGCAACCACCAGGCAGTTCAGTTCGCGTATCGTGCCCTCGTGCGCGAACCGGATGACCGGGGCATCGCTGTCGATCCCGGCCAGCTCGACGTCGGTGACATCGAACAGGATCTCGCCGCCGGCTGCCAGCCGGGCGGCGATCAGGTCCTTCACCACCTCCTGCTGACCGTAGACGGTGATCCCTCGACCGCTGGTCAGCGCGGCCAGGTCGATCCGCCGGCTGACGCCTTCGAAGCGCAGCTCAAGGCCGGTGTGCACGAGTCCTTCGCGGCGCATCCGGGCGCCGACGCCGGTGTCGGCGAGCAGTTGCGCCGTGTCGTGTTCGAGCACCCCGGCCCGGACCCGGCTCTCCACGTACGCCCGCCCGCGGGTCTCCAGCACGACCGAGTCGATACCCTCGAGATGCAGCAGGTGGGCGAGCATCAAACCCGCTGGTCCCGCTCCGATGATGCCAACCTGGGTTCGCACGACGCTCCCTCCACCTGCCGGGTTGGCAGGGACTTTTCCGATATGTGACATTGACGCGGGCCCTCGTTGGGCCGTACGTTCATCATAAGAACCACCGTTCGGTCAGCGAACACCCCTGACCGACTCAACCTCGAACCCATCCCCTGGAGGTCCCATGCGACGGCCCCTCGTCGCCCTCACCCTGGCTGCCGCGCTGCTGGTCACCGCCGCCTGTGGTTCCGACTCGTCCACCGACGAGGCCGGCGGCACCGACGACGTCACCGACGTCACTGTCGGCATCATCCCGATCGTCGACGTCGCACCGATCTACCTCGGTGAGGAGAAAGGCTTCTTCGCCAAGCGCGGCATCAACCTGACCATGGAGAGCGGTCAAGGTGGTGCCGCGATCGTCCCCGGCGTGGTCAGCGAGCAGTTCCAGTTCGGCTTCAGCAACGTGACCTCCCTGCTCACCGCGCAGACCGCCGACGTGCCGGTGCAGATCGTCGCCAACGGCGTGGCCTCCACCGGCAACCCCGAGGCCGACTTCGGTGGCGTGGTGGTCCGCGAGGACAGCCCGATCCAGACCGCCGCCGACCTGGCCGGCAAGAAGGTCGCGGTGAACACGTTGAAGAACATCGGCGACACCAGCGTCCGCGAGTCGGTGCGCAAGGCCGGCGGCAACCCGGACGACATCGAGTTCGTCGAGATGGCGTTCCCGCAGATGCCGGCCGCCGTCGAGGGCGGCCAGGTCGACGCCGCCTGGATGGTCGAGCCGTCGCTCGCCATCGCCAAGGACGCCGGTGGCCGGGTCGTCGCCTGGAACTTCGTCGACACCGCCCCGAACCTGACCGTCGCGGTCTACTTCACCAGCACCAAGCTCGCCCAGGAAAACCCCGAACTGGTCGAGAACTTCCAGGAGGCGATGGCCGAGTCGCTGTCCTACGCCAACGCGCACCCCGACGAGGTGCGCACCGTGCTGCGCAGCTACACCGACATCGACCAGGCGATCCTGGACGCGATGACGCTGCCGATGTGGCCGGCCGAAATCAACCGGGCGTCGATCGAGCGGGTCGCCGAGCTCGGCCTCGCCGACGGTGTCTTCGAGTCCGAGCCCGATCTGGACGCGCTGCTGCCGTGACAGCGGTCGACAACACCCCGGTCGGGGCCGGCTCCGCCGGCCCCGACCGGGGCACGTCAGCAGCAGCCCGCCGGGCCGCACCCAGCTGGCGACGCCGACCACCGACAGCGCTGCTCGGCGTCGCCGGCCTGGCCGGCCTGCTGGTCCTGGTGCAGGTCCTCCCGTCGACCCCGCTCGTCTCGGCGCGCTACCTGCCGCCGGCCACCGAGATCCTCGCCGCCCTGGTCGAGCTGCTCGGCGAGGGTGCCTTCTGGTCGGCGCTCCGTGACACGCTGACCGGCTGGGCGATCGGCCTGGCCATCGCGGTCAGCGCCGGCATCGTCCTCGGCGTGCTGATCGGTTCGGTGCCGGCGCTGCGCGCGGTCACCGCCTCGACGATCGAGTTCCTGCGGCCGATCCCGTCGGTCGCGCTGATCCCGCTGGCCGTGCTGCTCTACGGCACCGGCCTCGAATCGACCCTGCTCCTGGTCGTCTACGCGGCGTTCTGGCAGGTGCTGGTCCAGGTCCTGTACGGCGTACAGGACGTCGACCCGGTCGCTGACGAGACCGCCCGCAGCTACGGCCTCGGCCGCTGGGCCCGGATTCGCCACGTCATCTGGCCGACCTCGTTGCCGTATGTGATGACCGGCGTGCGGCTCGCCGCCGCCGTCGCCCTGGTGCTGGCGATCACCGCGGAGCTGGTTATCGGCGCACCTGGGCTGGGCAACCGGATCGCCGTCGCGCAGACCTCCGGCGCCGTCGACCTGATGTACGCCCTGGTGGTGGTCACCGGACTGCTCGGCGTCGGGATCAACCTGATCGCCCGGGCCGTCGAGCGGCGGGCACTGTCCTGGCACCAGTCGATGCGCGGCGAGGTGATCGTGTGAGGGCGGCCGGGGTGCTGAAGCGGGCCGGGCTGGTCGTCGCGCTGCCGGCCGTACTGCTCGCCGTCTGGTGGTTCAGCAGCGCCGGTAGCACCAGCTTCTACGCGCCGCCGCTGAGCAGGATCCTCGGCTCCTTCGCCGAGACCTGGACCGTCGAGCGCCTGCGGGCCGACGTGCTGCCCAGCCTGCTGCGGCTGGCCGCCGGTTACGCGGTGGCGGTGTTCGTCGGCGTCGCGCTCGGCGTACTGATCGGCAGCAGCCGCACCGTGCGGGCCACGCTGGAACCGGTGCTGGAGTTCTTCCGGGCCATCCCGCCGCCGGTGCTGGTGCCGATCATCATGCTCTTCGCCGGCATCGAGAACACCATGAAGATCGTGGTGATCGCGGCCGGCTGCGTCTGGCCGATCCTGCTCAACACCGTCGAGGGCGTGCGCGCCACCGACGAGGTGCTCTCCGACACGGCCCGCTCCTACGGCCTTACCGGCCCGGCCCGGCTGCGGCACCTGGTGCTGCCGGCGGCCAGCCCGCAGATCGCCGCCGGCATGCGCCAGGCACTGTCGATCGGCATCATCCTGATGGTGATCAGCGAGATGTTCGCGGCCAGCAACGGTCTCGGATTCACCATCGTGCAGTTCCAGCGCACCTTCGCGATCCCGCAGATGTGGACCGGCATCCTGCTGCTCGGCCTGCTCGGCTTCGCCCTGTCGGTGCTCTTTCGCTTCGTCGAGATGCGGGTGTTGGCCTGGTACCACGGCCTGCGCCAGGCACAGCGCAGCTCCTGATCCGCTGCCCGGCGCGGTCGCACCGGCGGCCGCGCCGGAAACGATAGAGAGGTAACGAGCCCATGCTCGATGTCCAGGGCCTGCGCAAGGTCTACGACGGGCGGCAGCGCCAGGTCGAGGCGGTGCGCGACCTCACCTTCACCATCGACGACGGCGACCTGGTCTGCCTGGTCGGCCCCTCCGGCTGCGGCAAGACCACCCTGCTCAAGTGCATGGCCGGGCTGCTGCCGCCGAGCTCCGGCGAGGTCCGGCTGCACGGCAGGCCGATCACCGGGCCGCCGCCCGGCATGGCGGTCGTCTTCCAGGAGTACGGGCGCAGCCTGTTCCCGTGGATGAGCGTGCGGGACAACGTCGAGCTGCCGCTGCGGCAGAAGCGCATCGCCCGGAGCAAGCGCCGGGAACTGGTCGCCGAGGCGCTGGCCGCCGTCGGTCTGGCCGACACCCACAACGCCTATCCGTGGCAGCTGTCCGGCGGCATGCAGCAGCGGGTGGCGATCGCCCGCGCGGTCGCGTACCAGCCGGACGTGCTGTTGATGGACGAGCCGTTCGCGGCGGTCGACGCCCAGACCCGCGCGGACCTGGAGGACCTGATCCGCCAGCTGTGGCAGCGGCTCGGGGTGACCATCCTGTTCGTCACCCACGACATCGACGAGGCGGTGTATCTGGGGCAGCGGGTGCTGATCCTGTCCTCGTCGCCGACCGTGGTGCAGGAGAGCCTGCGGATCGACCTGCCGGACGGCCGAGACCAGCTGCACACCCGCGCCGAGCCGCGCTTCACCCAACTGCGCGGGCACGTCTACGAGCAGATCCAGGCGGCCAAGCGGGGGCAGCGACCGCCCGCCCAGGCCGGCCGGCCCTGACCCTTCCGCCCTTCCGAGGAGGACCGAGATGCCCGTCGCCTATCTCGTCGCCGGGGTGCGTACTCCGTTCGGCCGCTACGCCGGGGCGCTCGCCCCGGTGCGTCCGGACGACCTGGCCGCCCACGTGATCCGCGAACTCGTCGCCCGGCACCCCTCGGTCGACTGGGACGCCGTCGACGACGTGGTGCTCGGCTGCGCCAACCAGGCCGGCGAGGACAACCGCAACGTGGCCCGGATGGCGGCGCTGCTGGCCGGCCTGCCGACCCGGACCAGCGGCACCACGGTGAACCGGCTCTGCGGTTCCGGGCTGGACGCGGTGGCGATCGCCGCCCGCTCGGTGGTCGCCGGCGAGGCGGACCTGGTCGTCGCCGGCGGGGTGGAGAGCATGAGCCGGGCGCCGTTCGTGCTGCCGAAGGCAGCCACGCCGTACGCGCGCACCGCGGAGATCCACGACACCACCATCGGCTGGCGGCTGGTCAACCCGCTGATGCAGGCCGGCTGGGGCACCGACTCGATGCCGGAGACGGCGGAGAACGTGGCCGCCGAGTACGGCGTGGACCGGGCCGCGCAGGACGCCTTCGCGCTGCGGTCCCAGCAGCGGGCCGCCCAGGCCCAGGCGAGCGGCCGGTTGGCCACCGAGATCGTGCCGATCGAGGTGCCGCAGGGCCGTAAGGGCACGCTGACCGTTTCGGTCGACGAACACCCCCGCCAGACGTCGCTGGAGAAGCTGGCCGCCCTGCCGACGCCGTTCCGCTCCGGCGGCACGGTGACCGCCGGCAACTCCTCCGGGGTCAACGACGGCGCGGTCGCGCTGCTGGTGGCCAGTGACGCGGCCGTCCGGCGGTACGGTCTCACCCCGCTGGCCCGGGTGGCCGGCGCCGCCACCGCCGGCGTCGAGCCCCGGGTGATGGGCATCGGGCCGGTACCGGCCACCCGTCGGTTGCTCGGTCGACAGGGTGTCAAAATGTCCGAAGTGGATGTCGTGGAGCTCAACGAGGCGTTCGCCGCGCAAGCGGTGGCGGTACTGCGGGAGCTCGGTTTGCCGGCCGACGCGGAGCATGTCAACCCGAACGGTGGGGCGATCGCCCTCGGGCACCCGCTCGGGGCCAGCGGGGCGCGGCTGGCCCTGACCGCAGCGCTGGAGCTGGGGGCCCGCGACGCAGACCGGGCGCTCTGCACGATGTGCATCGGGGTCGGGCAGGGTATCTCGCTGCTGCTCGAGTCGGCCAGCTGAGACGGTGTCGATTCGGTGGGCGGATCTCGGGCCGGATGAGGGCAATGTCGTGAACCTGCCAACGGTGCACATTCCACCGTCGCGGCGTTAGCATTGGCCGGCGCCCGGTGCGGACGGCTGGTGCCCGTGCCGACCCGCCCGTCACGCCTGGGCCGACGTGGACGTCGCGAACGAGCTGGAGGCAGGATGGCGGAGCAGGCCAGTGGAGTCCCGGCCGGAGTCGACCTGAGTCGTCCCAGCGCCGCCCGGGTCTACGACTTCTTCCTCGGCGGGGCCCACAACTTCGAGGTCGACCGTCAACTCGCCGAGCAGATCGCCGCGATGACGCCGCACCTGGCGGAGACCATGCGGGCCGGTCGGGCGTTCCTACGCCGCGCCGTGCGGACGCTGCTCGCCGACGGCGTCGACCAGTTCCTGGACATCGGCTCCGGAATCCCGACGGTGGGCAACGTCCACGAGGTGGCCCACGCGGTCAACCCGGCGGCCACCGTGGTCTACGTGGACATCGACCCGGTGGCCGTGGCGCACAGTCGGAGCATCCTGGCTGAAGTGGGCCGGGCCGCCGTCCTGCAGGCCGATCTGCGCGAACCGGAGGCGATCTGCGCCCAGGCCGCCGCGACCGGCCTGATCGACTTCGCCCGGCCGGTCGGCATCCTGCTCGCCGGGGTGGCGCACTTCGTGCCCGACGCCGACGATCCGCAGGGCATCCTGCGGCGGCTGCGGTCGGCGGCTGCGGTCGGCAGCTACCTGGTGATCTCCCACGCCACCTACGAGGACCAGCCGCCGGAAGTGCTGGCCGCGCAGCGGTTGTCGGCCCGGACCGATACCGAGATCACGCTGCGCTCGCGAGCCGAGGTGACCGCGATGTTCGGTGACTTCACCATCGTCGACCCGGGAGTGGTCCATCTGCCACTGTGGCGGCCGGACCCGGACGCCGAACTGGACGCACACCCGGAGCGGTTCGGCGCCTTCGGCGGCGTCGCCCGCCTGGACGCCGCCGCGGTCTGACCATGGCGACGTCCGCGACGGGCGATGGCGGTGCCGATCCCGAGGGCGCGCGACGCTTCGCCCGGGACTGGGCGACCGCCGCCGCCGGGCTCGGCTATCTGCCGTTGAGCCACGCCGAGACCGCCGACATCCTGCACGGGCACACTCTGCGGCTGGCCGCGGCGGTGCTGGCCGGGACGTTCGACGGCCAGGCCGGCCGGGACGTCGGGCGCTGGCTGGTGGAGGGCCACCTGACCGAACCGGCCGTGCTGGGCTGGATCGTCCAGGCCCTCGGCCAGGGCTTCCTGCCGCTGGTGCTGCCGCAGCTGGCGACGTCGGCACCGGCCCGGGAACGGATCAGCCACCTGCAGGGCGGGCTCGCCGAGGAGTACGCCCGGGCATTGCGCAACCGGACCTTCGCACAGCAGTCCAGCATCCGGCAGGCGGCCTGGTCCGCCCGGGACGCGGCCGAGCAGGCGCTGCGGGACAGCGAAGTGCGGTTCCGGGCGGTCTTCACCGGCGCGGCGATCGGCATCGGGCTGGCCGACCTCGACGGGCGAATCATCGACGTCAATCAGGCGTTCGCCGACATGCTCGGCTACACCATCGCGGAACTGCGGGAAATCAACGTCGGGCAGCTGTTCCATCCGGACGACGCGCCCGGCATGTACCAGTTCTATCTTGAACTTATCGAGGGCAAGCACGACCGCGCCCGGGTGGAGAAGCGCTACTACCGCAAGGACGGCGCACCGATCTGGACGGACCTCGCGGTGTCGCTGATCCGCCACGACGACGGCCGACCCCGGTTCACCGTCGCGATGGTCGAGGACATCACCGACCGCTACGAGCTGCAGGAGCGGTTGCGTTTCCAGGCCGAGCACGACCCGCTGACCGGGCTGCCCAACCGGGTGCTCTTCTTCGACCGGCTCGCCCTGGCGCTGGCCGACCCGGCCGGTCAGGTCGGCGTCTGCTTCCTGGATCTCGACGGCTTCAAGTCGATCAACGACGGGCTCGGCCACGACGTCGGCGACCAACTGCTCGCCGTGGTGGCGCGGCGGCTCGCCGACAGCACCGCCGACTCCGGGCACCTGGTCGCCCGGATGGGCGGCGACGAGTTCGTGATCCTGGTGACCCGCTGCACCGGTACGCCGCAACTGGTCGGTGTCGCCCAGGCCGCCCTGGCCGCGCTGGCCGCTCCGGTCCAGGTCGAGGGGCACCAGCTGACCGTGTCGGCGAGCATCGGCGTCGTGGCGTCGTCGACGGCCGGCACGACCCCCACCGAGGTGATGAAGGCCGCCGATACGACGCTGTACTGGGCCAAGGCCGACGGGCGGGGCCGGTGGGCGGTCTTCGACCCGGTACGCGGCGCGCGTGACGTCACCCGCTCGGCGCTCGCCGCCGCGCTGCCGGCCGCGCTGGACCGTGGCGAGTTCGTCGTCGAGTACCAGCCGATCACCCGACTGTCCGACCGGACGGTGTCCGCCGTCGAGGCGCTGGTCCGTTGGCAGCATCCGCAGCTCGGCCGGCTCGGGCCGGACCGGTTCGTCACCCTCGCCGAGGAGACCGGGCTGATCGTCCGGCTCGGCCGGTGGGTGCTGGAACAGGCGTGCCGGCAGGCGAGCCGATGGCGGGCCGAGCACCCGCAGGCGCCGATCGTGGTCAGCGTCAACATCTCCGCCCGCCAGGTCAGTGATCCGCAGCTCGTCGGGGAGGTGGCCGGGGTACTCACCCGGACCGGTCTGCCACCGGAGCTGCTGCAGCTGGAGCTGACCGAGAGCGCGGTGATGGCCACCGGCGGCGAGCCGCTGCCGGCGCTGCGCAGGCTGGCCGGGCTCGGTGTGCGGTTGGCCATCGACGACTTCGGTACCGGCTACTCCAACCTCGCCTACCTGCGGCGGATGCCGATCCACGTGCTCAAACTCGCCGGCCCCTTCGTGGAAGGGATGCGGGTGGCCGGTCCGGAGGGCGACCGCGACGAGCGAATCGTCGACGCGCTGGTCCGGCTGGCACACGCGCTCAACCTGACGGTCACCGCCGAGGCGGTGGAGACCGGTGAACAGGCGGACCGGTTGGTGGCCCTCGGCTGCGACCAGGCCCAGGGCTGGCATTTCGGCCGCCCGGTGCCGGCCGGGGAGATCACCGAGCGGTTGTCGGGTGGCCCGGACCGACCCGCAACCGGACCGTGAGGTCGACGGCCGCGTCGTGGGCGAGCCGGTCGGCCGTGTCCCGGCCGAACCGCACCAGATCCGGCACGGGTACGCCGTACGGCCGCTGCCCGGCGTACGGTGCGATCCGATCCGCGGACCTGGCCAGCAGCCGCGCCGCGCCGGCCAGGTTGCCCCGCCGCGCGTGGGTGAGCCCGACCGCCAACTGCGCCAGCCCGCGCCAGAACTCACGCTCCACCGGCGGCGCCGCCTTCCAGGCCGACTCCAGCACCTCGTGGGCGTGGAACGGCCGGCCGGCGTCGAGCAGCCGCTGCGCCTCGTCGAGCGCCTCGTGCGGGGTGAGTGCCAGGTCGTCGGGCATGGTCGGTACGCCCGACGCGCCCGGCGGCAACGGCCGACCCAGCTCGTCGCGCGGCCGGGCGTTGCGTGGCCGACCCGCTGGGTCACGGTCCCGCTCTGGACGGTGGTCACCTGGCGACAGACGGGCCATCGGTCAACAGTAGTGCGGGCGACGGGGTCGGCAGGTCAGCGGGTGCCGGCGACGGGCAGTTCGCCGAATCTGGCGCCGCCTTCGCGTACCAAATCCGCTGACAGCCGGCCACCCCAGCGTGGATCGAGGACGACGGCGAGGGCCTCCTGGCCGGTCAAAGCCGTCGGTAGCGGAGTGCTCCGGGCCGGGCCACCGCGGCATCGGTCCAGATCCAGCCGGATCAGGGTGCCGTCGGTTCGGTGGTACCGCACCGAGCGGCCACCGAGGCAGGCGTCGGAGACATCATCGAAAATCACCGTGCCGCCATCGGCCAGTGGATAGCAGATCTGGCTGGCGGCGCAGCCCGCCGCCAGCGCGTCGTCCGGCAACTGGTCGGCCGACACCGAGAACCGGATCAGCAAGGGTCCGTCGCCCCGGTCCAGCTGGAGCTGCACGGCCACGCCAGCCGACCCGGCCGGGTCGCCCTTGGCGTACCCGCTGATTCGGCCGGCCGGCAGCAGCCGGGTGAGCAGTTCCAGCGCACCCTCTGCGGTGACCGGTGCGGTGTCGCCGATGGCGACCGGCGGGATGTCGAGGTCCCACACGGCGACCGGACAGTTGGCCACCTCGGTGGGCGCGGCCGGCAGCGCGGTGACCGTGGCCGTGCCGCCGTTGACGTCACATCCCGACCGGACCGTCGGCTCGCCGGGGGCCGGCGGCACAGGGGCGATGCTCGTCGCCTCGGCCGATTTCGCGTCGGGGGTGACCGATCCGGCCGGTGCCGCCGGCTGACCGACGCCCGGCACACCGACGTCGGGCGGTCCACCGCCCGGCACCGGCAGCCCGACCCCCACCAACGTCGGAACCAGCAGTACGGCACCCGTCGCCAGGGCGGCGGCGATACCGACGCCGACGGCCCGGCGGTTGCGGCGGCGCCGCCGCCCCAGGCGCACCGACTCGGCGACCAGATCCCCGATTGGTGGGGCCGGCCGCGCGGCCAGCTCCTGTTCCAGCAGTCGCCTCATCTCACCTGCCACGGTGACCGCCCTCTCCGGTGCCGCTGGCTATGTCCGCCGGCGCCGGTTCGGCGCCCGTACCCGGCATGACGTCCCGGCCGGGCGGTCCGGTGACAGACCGCGCCGGACCGCCTCCAGCCATCGGCGGTGCGCTATCGCCTCGAGCACACGCCACGTCAACGGCCGGTTCCGACGTGCGACGACTGGTGGCATGGGCAGACTGCACGTCGGGATCGACGGTCGGCTGCGCGAATTCATCGAAGCTCAACCGATGTTCTTCGTGGCCACCGCGCCCTCCGGCGGGGACGGGCACGTCAACGTGTCGCCCGAGGGGATGCGGGGCGCGTCCGCGGTGTTCGGTGAGCACCAGGTCGGGTACCTCGACCACCACGGCGGCGGTGTCGAAACTGTGGCACATCTGCTGGGCAACGGCCGTAACACGGTGACGTTCCGCGCCTTCGTCGGTCCGCCCCTGGTCGCGCCCGGTTGCACGGCGTCGCAACGCGGCCAGCATCGACGATCTGCCCGCCTTTCCTGACCGCCCAGTCGACCACACGTTACGTTCACGCGGCGCCGGGGTAGGAGGCGACCCACGCCGCACGACCGGGCCCGCCCCGGCCGGCGGACGTTGCGGGACTCCGCGAATGGACGCGGTGGCGGGGGCCGGGTGACGGGTTCGATGAGCGAGGGTGGCCAGCGATGACAGAGGGTGAGCGGCCGGTCGGCGCCCCGACGGTGCCGGTTCCGCGACCGGCCGTCCCCGCCTTGCTCGCCGCCGCCCTCGACCGGGCTGGCGAGACCAACCGGCTGATCCGGGAGCGTGACTGGAGCCGCAGCCCACTCGGCGCGCTGGACAGTTGGCCGGCCAGTCTGTGCCAGGCGGTCGGCATGATGCTCTCGTCGCAGGCCCAGATCGTGCTCTACTGGGGGCCGCAGCTGCGTGCCTTCTACAACGACGCCTACCTGCCCACCATCGGCGCGAAGCATCCGGCCGCCCTGGGTGAACCCGCCGCCGAGCACTGGTCGGAGCTGTGGGACGTGCTGGAGCCGCTGTTCGCCGGGGTGGTCGAGAGCGGGGCTGCCTACCGTGGCACCGACCATCCGTTCCTGCTCGAACGGCACGGCTTCCTCGAGCAGACCTACTTCGACGTCTCCTACGACCCGCTGTGGATCGAGGACGGCAGCGTAGGGGGTGTCTTCTGCATCGTCAGCGAGACCACCGGGCGGGTGCTCGGCGAGCGCCGGATCCGTACCCTGGCGGGGCTGGGCAGCCGGTTGTCCGACCTGCAGAGCCAGGCCGACCTGCGCCGTGGCGTACTGGAGGTGCTCGACACCTGCCGCGGCGACATCCCGTTCGCTCTGCTCTACCTCGGATCGGACGCGGACTCCGCACGGCTGGCCGGCTGCACCGGCGTCGCGGCGCAGACCGTCACCGCGCCGACGCAGCCGAGCCCGGGCGATGCCCCGTCCGCGCTGCTGGACGCCTTGCACAGCGGTACCGCGCAGACCGCCCGGGTGGCGGACTTCGTCGCCGTACCACCGGACACGGCGGCGCCGGAGGTGCTCGTCCTGCCGATCAGCGCGGCGACCGAACCGGTCGGTGCCCTCGTCCTCGGCCGCAGCCGGCACCTGCCGTTCACCAGTGACTACCGCGACTTCTTCGACCTGCTCACCACCCAGATCTCCAGTGCGGTGACCAGCCAGCGGGCCTATCTGCACGAGCGGGCCCGGGCCGCCGAACTCGCCGTGATCGACCAGGCCAAGACGGACTTCTTCGCCAACGTCAGTCACGAGTTCCGGACCCCGCTGACGTTGCTGCTCGGCCCGATCGAGGACCAGCTCGCCGATGCGGACCTGCCGGCGGCACACCGCGAGCGGGCCGAGATGATGCACCGCAACGCCCTGCGCCTGCTCAAGCTGGTCAACACCGTGCTGGATTTCTCCCGGCTGGAATCCGGTCGGGCGCGGGCGGCGCTGCAGCCGGTCGACCTGGCCGACTTGACGAACCGGTTGGCCAGCACGTTCCGGTCGGCTGCCCAGCGGGCCGGGCTGGACCTGGTCGTGCATTGCCCGCCGCTGTCCGGGACCGTGCAGGTGGACCCGGATCTGTGGGAGAAGATCGTCCTGAACCTGCTGTCCAACGCGGTGAAGTTCACCTTCGACGGCACCATCACCGTGCAGTTGCGGGCGCTCGACACGTCGGTCGAGCTCACCGTCGCCGACACCGGGGTCGGTATTCCCGCCGCTGACCTGCCGCACCTGTTCGAACGGTTTCATCGGGTAGCCGGCACCCGGGCCCGCAGCCACGAAGGCACCGGGATCGGGCTGGCGCTGGTCCGTGAACTCGTCCAACTGCACGGCGGGACCGTCACGGTCCGCAGCGAACCCGGTCAGGGCAGTGTCTTCACCGTCGAGATCCCGGTCGGAACCGGGCCGACCCCGCCAGCCGGCCAGGACTCTGAACGCCCAGCCGGGCGCGACGAGGTCGGCGACACGAGGCAGCTGTACCTGGCCGAGACGCAGCGGTGGAGCGTCGGGCCGGCGCGGGAGGTGATCGAGCAACCACGGGTCGACCAGCCCGTCGGACGGGTCCTGGTGGCCGACGACAACGCAGACCTGCGGGACCACGTGACCCGGTTGCTGGCACCGCACTGGCAGGTGGTCGCCGCGGCCGACGGTGCCGCGGCGCTGGCCCTCGCCACCCGTACCCCCTTCGATTTGATCCTGACCGACGTGATGATGCCGGAACTGGACGGTTTCGGCCTGGTCACGGCGTTGCGTGCGGACCGGCGGACCCGGCATGTGCCGATCGTCGTGCTCTCCGCCCGGGCCGGGCCTGAGGCCGCCGTGCAGGGCCTGTCCGCCGGTGCCGACGACTACCTGGTCAAGCCGTTCGCGGCGCAGGAACTCGTCGCCAGGGTGCGGGCCAACGTCGAACTGGGTCAGCTGCGCGGCCGGATCATCCACCAGCTGCGGGCGCTCGCCGACGCAGCCGTCGCGGTCAACACCGCGCAGACCACCAGCGAGGTGCTGCGGGTCGCGGTCGAGCACGTTCAGCAGCTGGTCCGGGCGTCGAAGGTGGTCGCCACCGCCCCGGGTGCCCGCTACGAGGCGGACGGTGGCGGCCAGCCCTGTGCCGACCCGGCGACGGTCACCCCGTTCATCGGTGCCGACGGGGAACGGCTGGGCGAGTTGTCGGTCTGGCCCTTCGACGGCGCCGGCGCCGCCCCGGACCCCGACGAGGCGGCGCTGGCGGAATTCGCCCGGATGGTCGGGCTGCGGCTGGGCAACGCCCGGCTGTACGAGGCGGAACACCGCATCGCCAGCACCCTGCAGCACAGCCTGCTGCCCCAGACGCTGCCCCGGGTGCCCGGCGCGCTGATCGCCAGCCGCTACCTGCCCGGCAACGCCGAGGCAGAGGTCGGCGGTGACTGGTACGACGTGGTGGAGGTCGGCGGAGGCAGGCTGGTCCTGGTGATCGGCGACGTGGTCGGCAAGGGTGTGAACGCGGCGGCCACCATGGGTCAGCTGCGCAATGCGCTGCGGGCGTACCTGCTGGAGGGGTTCTCGCCCGGTGACGCCCTCACCCGGCTGAACCGGCTGGTCACGACGATGGGCCGGCGCTCCCTCGCCACCGTGGTCTGTCTGTGGTTCGAACCGTCGAGCGGTGTGCTGCGCTACGCCAGCGCTGGCCATCCGCCACCGGTGGTGGCCGACGGCGCAACGGTGGAGCTGCTGCACGACCGGGCGCTCGGCCCACCGATCGGGGCGATCCGGGGCAGCCGCTACGACACGTCGACCGACCGGCTCGACGTCGGCAGCCGACTGATCTGCTACACGGACGGGCTGATCGAGGACCGCACCGTGGGCATCGACGCCGGTCTGGACCAGGTCCGGGCCGACGCCAGAGCCGGCGGTGACCACGTCGAGGAGCTCGCCGACCGGCTGCTGCGCCGGGTAGCCCGCCGGCCCCGTCGTGACGACGTCGCGGTGCTGGTGCTGGAGGCGACCGACCTGGACCGCCTCAGGATGCGGCTGCCGGCGCAGGCGCGGGCACTGGCGCTGCTGCGTCGACGGCTGGCGGACTTCTTTGCCGCACACCGGATCGGCGACACTGACCAGTTCGACCTGACCGTGGCGATCTCCGAGGCGGCGGCCAATGCGATCGAGCATCCGGTCACCCCCGCACAGCCGGACATCTGGCTCGAGGTCGGTATCGACGGGGACGACCTGGTCGCAAGCGTGCGGGACAGCGGCGGTTGGCGGGCGGCCTCCGACACCGGGTTCCGCGGTCGGGGACTGGCGTTGATCGCCGCCTTGGCCGAACTGCGGATCGACCGGGACGGGCAGGGCAGCGAGGTCACGTTGCGTCGTCGACTGGCTCCCCGACCGGATCCGGTCTGACCACCCGGGTCGGGCTGCCGGCCGGGGTCGCCTCGGCGGCCAGCCACGGCTGCCCGCCGAGGCCGGAGATCTCCAGGACCCGGCGGACCTGCCGGGACGGCAGCACCGTCAGCGCCTGTGGGTAGCGGTCGGTGAGCTGGAGCAGCGCGTGGATGGCCGCCGAATCGAAGAACGAGACCGTACGCAGATCGAGGGTCACCTTTCCGGCGTCCCCGTGGATCGCGGCCTGGTACATGTGCTCGGCGGTACCCATGTCCACCTCGCCGTTGACAGTGACGGTCAGGTGGTCACCGTCCAGGTCACTGGTGGCGGAGAAGAGCTGCTCCGGATCCTGCTGATCCACGAACGTAAAGATGGCACAACCGTGTGGATCCAGCAAGATTCGGCGGTAAACGGTCGGTCGCTCAGCGTGTTCGCGGTGGCTCGGTCGCCGGCCGGTCGGGTCGGCACCGACGGCGCTAGGCTGGACGCATGACCTCCGTCCGCGCTCCGCTGACCCCTGGAAAGATCTCGCCGTGGCGGCCGGTGCCGGCGCACATCACCCGTCCGGAGTACGTCGGACGCAAGCAGCCCGCGCCCTGGCGCGGCTCGCACGTCCAGCCCCCGGAGACGATCGAGCGGATGCGGGTGGCGGGTCGGCTCGCCGCCCGGGCCGTACAGCTCGCCGGTGAGCACTGCAAACCGGGGGTGACCACCGACGAGATCGACGCGGTGGTGCACGACTACCTCTGTGACAACGGCGCCTACCCGTCGACCCTGGGCTACAAGGGGTTCCCCAAATCCTGCTGCACCAGCCTCAACGAGGTCGTCTGCCATGGCATCCCCGACTCCACGGTGCTGGCCGACGGCGACATCGTCAACGTCGACGTGACCGCCTACATCGGCGGGGTGCACGGCGACACCGACGCGACCTTCTGCGTCGGCGAGGTTTCGCAGGAGGCCCAGCTGCTGGTCGAGCGGACCCATGAGGCGATGATGCGGGGCATCCGGGCGGTGGCCCCGGGACGGCAGATCAACGTGATCGGCCGGGTGATCGAGTCCTACGCCCGGCGGTTCGGCTACGGCGTGGTACGCGACTTCACCGGCCACGGCATCGGCGAGGCGTTCCACAGCGGGCTGTACGTTCCGCACTACGACAGTCCACGACCCACGGACGTGATGGAACCGGGGATGACGTTCACCGTCGAGCCGATGATCACGCTCGGCACGCACGAGTACGACATGTGGCGGGACGGCTGGACGGTGGTCACCAAGGACCGCCGGTGGACCGCCCAGTTCGAGCACACGATCGTGGTCACCGAGGACGGCTTCGAGATCCTCACCCTGCCCTGACCGGACCAGGGCCCAGCAGACTGGTCTCACAGTGGTCGAGCCAGCGGATCTCCGCCTCAGCCCGGAACAGCATCGCGTCGAGCACCAGCTGGCCGACGCGGTCGACGTCGACCGACCTCGCTCTGGCGCGGGTCAGCTCCCGTACCGCGTCCAGGGCTGCCGCCCGTTGCGCCGCGACCACCCCGCGGACGTCCGCCCCTGGCGTGCTCAGCGCGAGAGCGATCTTCACCGTCAGTTCGTCACGGCCTTGACCGACGCGGCCGACCGGGCTGCTGAACCAGGTGGCCAGCGCGGCCCGGCCGGCGGCGGTGATGGCGAACGGTCGCTGCCCGGCCGCGTTGCCCGCCAACGCACGCACCAGCCCGTCGCGTTCCAGCCTGGCGAGCGTGGTGTACACCTGTCCGATGTTGAGCGGCCACGCCCCACCGGTGGCCTCCTCGAAGGCCGCCCGGAGCTGGTACCCGTGCGTCGGGCCCCGGTCGAGCAGCGCGAGCAGTCCGTGGCGGATCGACATGCCAGCTGAGTATGCATACCGGGTAGGTGGGCGGCAACCGGGATCATGAATCGCAGTTCCGGTCACGCTTGCGTCGGGGACGGCCCGGCCAGGTCGCGCTTGCGTCGGGGACGGCCCGGCCAGGTCGCGTTCAGCCGGGCCGGCCCGGCCAGGTCGGCACAGCCGGTGTGACGCCGGCCGCCTGTCGCCAGCGGGTCGCGCGGACCGCGTACTCGATCAGGACGGTGAGCGCCGCCTCGCGGTCCGTGCCCGAGGTGACCGGCAGCATCGCCCGCCAGACGGCAGCGACCCGCTCCTCCACCTCGGCGGCCAGCCGCAGGGCGCTGGTCGCATCGGTGACCGGGAACGGCAGCTGATAGGCCGGTTCGACCGGCGGCGCGGCGGCACCGATCCGCAGGATCAGCTGGTCGCGCCGGTCCCGGTGGGCGGCCTCGGCGTCCCGGGCCCGGGCAGCGGCATCGCCGTCGAGCTGGACCCCGAGGACTCCGTAGGCAAAGATCGCCGCGTACTCGGCGGCGAGCGCCTGCTCCCATCCGTCAGTCACGGTCGGTGCTCCTTGCAATCCGGTGGTCCACGCTTAGCGGAGCACCTCGAGGTGGCAGGCGCGGGCTGCGGCGATCGAGCCCAGTAGCGCGGCCCGGTCGGCTGCCGCGGTGTGGCACGCCGCGGCGGCCTCGGCCGCGGCGGCCTCCTCTGCGGACCGCAACGCGGTGAGCGCGGCGGCAGGGTCGACTGGCGGGGCCGAGGTGCCGGTCCCCGGTGTGGCCGTGCCCGAGGGTACGGCGGAGCTCGGGGCGCTGGGCTGGCCGCCCGGGTCGGCGGTCGTCGTCGGGGCCGGTAGGGCGATCCCGGTCAGCCGGCTGAGCTCCTCGGCGTGCGTCCGGTGGGTGGCGACGATCGGGGCCAGCAGCGGGCCGAGCTCGGCTGTCGTGGTCATCGCGGCGTCGTACCGCGCCACCAGGTCCAGCGTGGCGGCGAGTAGTCCGGCGAGTGGATCCGGCTCCGGTGCGGGCTCCGGCTCACCGCCGAGCAGGCCGCATCCGGCGAGCCCGGCCGGGACGGCGACGGCGACCGCGGCACCGACGGCACCCCGGATCACTCCGCGTCGGCTGCAGCGGCCGGCCGCAGAAGTGGCCGGATGCGCGGTGCTGCCGATCGCCCGCCGGCCTGGTTGGTTCGCGAACACCGGACCAGTCAACACCATCGGCGCCGCAATCGGTCCGCGCCTCCCGGGGATCGGTCCGCGAGAACCTATCCGGAAAGTTCTGCAGGAGCGACTCTGTGTGGTCGTCGCTGTCCCGGTGGCTACCCGTGTCGGCTTGCGGTCGGGTGTCCAATTTCCCTCGGTGCGCCGGGGGGTCGATCGCCTCGGCCGCGCGTTACGCTCTGCCCAGTCGCGTCGGAGTAACATCCGACGGCACTGCTGGTGTCGCCTCGAGCGGCCAACGAACTCGAGCGGCCAACGAAGAAGATAACGGTGGAAGGGTGCGGAGATGACACAGCGTGACCGTGCCGGTGGCAGGTCACCCGGTTCCCGCGCCCACCGGGCCGCCACCCCACGGCCCCGTCCGGACGGCGCCCAACGGCCCCAGGCCGCAGCTGCGGCCCGGCGCGACCGGTTGCGGGCGATCGTCGAGCCGGTGGTCCGAGCGGCCGGCTTCGATCTGGAGGACGTCTCGGTCTCCCGGGTGGGTCGTCGACACCTGGTCCGGGTGATCGTCGACGCCGACGGCGGTGTCGGGCTCGACTCGGTGGCCGAGGTGTCCCGTGCGGTCTCGGCTGCCCTGGACGAGGCCGAGTCGGTGGCCGGTGCGGACCTGATCGTCGGCGAGTACCAGCTCGAGGTCAGCTCGCCCGGCGTGGACCGACCGCTGCGGTTGCCCCGGCACTGGCGCCGCAACGCCGGCCGGCTGGTGCGGGTGACTGCGGCCCAGCGCCCGGTGACCGGCCGGATCGTCACCGCTGACGACGAATCGGTGCAGTTGGACGTCGATGGTGGCGTCCAACGGTGGCCCTACGACGACCTCGGCCCCGGGCGGGTCCAGGTGGAGTTCAACCGCCTCGACGAGGTCGTCGACGACGACCCGGCGGATGTCGACGACCCGTCCGACGACGACGAAGTGGAGGACGAGGAGAGGTGAACATCGACCTCGCGGCGCTGCGCGCACTGGAGCGCGAGCGGGAGATCCCGTTCGACACGATTCTCGCGGCGATCGAGGCCGCGTTGCTGACCGCATACCGGCACACCGAGGGTGCACAGACCCATGCCCGGGTCGAGATCGACCGGCGCAGCGGGATGGCGCTGGTCTACGCCCAGGATCTCGACGCCGAGGGCACGGTGCTGCGCGAGTGGGACGACACACCGCATGATTTCGGGCGGATCGCCGCGATGACCGCCAAACAGGTGATTCTGCAGCGGCTGCGGGAAGCGACCGACGAAGTTCACTTCGGGGAGTACGCCGGGCGCGACGGTGACCTCGTCACCGGAGTGATCCAGGCCCATGAGGCCCGTACCGAGAAGGGGATCGTCACCGTCGACCTGGGCAAGCTGGAAGCGGTGCTGCCGGCCGCTGAGCAGGTGCCGGGCGAGACCTACCCGCACGGCCAGCGGATCCGGTGCGTGGTGGTGCACGTGGCCAAGGGGTTCCGAGGGCCGCAGATCACCCTTTCCCGGTCCCACCCCAATCTGGTCAAGCGGCTGTTCGCGCTGGAGGTCCCGGAGATCGCCGACGGCACCGTGGAGATCGCGGCGATCGCCCGGGAAGCGGGCCACCGGACCAAGATCGCGGTACGGTCGACCGCTTCCGGGGTCAACGCCAAGGGCGCCTGCATCGGTCCAATGGGCCAGCGGGTGCGGGCGGTGATGAGCGAACTGCACGGCGAGAAGATCGACATCATCGACTGGTCCGACGACCCGGCCGCCTTCGTGGGCAACGCGCTGTCGCCGGCGAAGGCGTTGCGGGTCGAGGTGGTCGACGCGGCCACCCGTACCGCCCGGGTGACGGTGCCGGACTTCCAGCTCTCGCTGGCCATCGGCAGGGAAGGGCAGAATGCCCGGCTTGCTGCCCGACTGACCGGCTGGCGGATCGACATCCGGCCGGACACCGAGGCCGGTTCCGCCGGTCGGGATCCGGCCCCGGAACCGGGCGGCGCGGTCTCTGGCGCGTCGGGGTAGACTTTTCTCGTGGTACGACGTGCGTTGCCGGTGCGCACCTGTGTGGGCTGCCGACGACGTGCACCGGTTCACGAGCTGCTACGGGTTGTCGTAGTTGGAGGCGAGGACGTGTCGCGCCTGCGACCTGATCCGATCCGTGGTCTGCCGGGGCGGGGTGCGCACCTGCATCCCGATCCGGCATGTCTGGAGCTGGCGCAGCGGCGTCGCGCCTTCGGGCGGGCGCTGCGAGTGTCCGGTGTCGTCGACACCGGCGAGCTGGCCGAGTACATCAGCACGTCAACCGCTACGTCCGGTCATCCGGCCGGACGAGGGTCGCACAGCAAGGTAGGACGACCGACATGAGCACACGATGAAGTCCCAGCAATGAGCAGGCTTCTAGTGCACGAGTGAGGTCGCTGCGGGTGCTGCCCGCACGACCTCGGAGTGAGGAGTGCAGTGGCAGGCAAGGCCCGCGTACACGAGCTCGCCAAGGAGCTCGGGGTCGAAAGCAAGACCGTTCTCGCCAAGCTCAAGGAGATGGGCGAGTTCGTGAAATCCGCGTCGAGCACGGTGGAAGCCCCCGTCGCCCGGCGCCTCCGTGGTGCGTTCGCGGCGGCGTCCCAGTCGTCGTCACCGTCGGCACCGGCCCGACCGGCCGCGTCGCCGACGAACAGCACCGAGCCGAGAGTCTCCGCCAAGCCGGCGCCACCGCGCCGGCCGGCGGCGCCGTCGTCGATGCGCCCCAAGGGTCCGGTGCCCGGTCCGCCGCCGTCGGCGGCCCCGGTGGCCAAGCCAGCGAGTGCGCACGACATCGAGGTGGCCGCCGCCGAAGCGCGGGCGGCAGCGCTCAAGGCCGAGCAGGAGGCCAACGTCAAGGCCGCTCAGCAGGCGGCGAAGCAGCGGGACACCGGCCGGCGGGAGCCCCCGGCGGACGGCGGTCCCCGACCCAAGCCTGGGCCGGGGTCGGTGCCGCCGCGTCCGGGTAGCCCGGCAGCCGGTCGCTCGGCCGGTGGTCGGCCGGCGACGCCCGGTGCGCCGTCGCCTGGGGCACCTGGTCGGCCGGGTGCCCGCCCGCCGGCGCGGGGCGGCAACAATCCGTTCGGCATCAGCCAGGGTGGCGGGCAACGACCCGCCGCCGGTGGCGGGCAGCGGCCCAACCCGGCGTCGATGCCACCGCGGCCGAGTCCGGCCTCGATGCCACCGCGGCCGAGTCCGGCCTCGATGCCGTCGCAACGCCCGGGTCGCCCGGGTGGTCCCGGCGGCGCAGGTCGCCCCGGTGGTCCCGGTGGCGGCGGCCGTGGTGGCGGCGGCGGTGGCGGCGGTTACCGTGGCGGTCCCGGTGGCGGCGGTGGCGGCGGTTACCGTGGCGGTCCCGGCGGCGGCGGTGGCGGTGGTTACCGTGGCGGTCCCGGTGGCGGCGGCGGCTTCCGTGGTGGTGCCCCTGCCGGCGGCGGGGGTCGGCCCGGTGGTGGCGGCCGTGGCCGTGGTGGCGGCACCGCAGGTGCCTTCGGGCGGCCGGGTGGGCGCCCGACCAGGGGCCGCAAGTCCAAGAAGCAGCGCAGACAGGAATTCGACAACCTCTCCGCGCCGACGATGAGTTCCGGCGCGCCGCGCGGCCAGGGCCAGGCGGTACGGCTGTCGCGTGGGGCGTCGCTGTCGGACTTCGCTGACAAGATCAACGCCAATCCGGGGTCGCTGGTCCAGGAGATGTTCAACCTGGGCGAGATGGTCACCGCCACCCAGTCCTGCTCGGACGAGACGTTGCAGTTGCTGGGTGAGCACCTCGGGTTCAACGTACAGATCGTCAGCCCGGAGGATGAGGACCGCGAACTGCTCGCGCAGTTCAACATCGACCTCGACGCCGAGGTGGACTCCGACCGGCTGGTCACTCGCCCGCCGGTGGTGACCGTCATGGGTCACGTCGACCACGGTAAGACCAAGCTGCTCGACGCGATCCGGCAGACCAACCTGGTCGAGGGCGAGGCCGGCGGCATCACCCAGCACATCGGTGCCTACCAGGTGCACGTGCCGCACGACGGGGTGGACCGCGCGTTGACCTTCATCGACACCCCGGGTCACGAGGCGTTCACCGCCATGCGTGCCCGTGGTGCGCAGGTCACCGACATCGTGGTGCTGGTGGTCGCGGCCGACGATGGAGTCATGCCGCAGACCATCGAGGCGCTGAACCACGCCAAGGCGGCCGACGTGCCGATCGTGGTCGCGGTCAACAAGATCGACAAGCCGGAGGCCAACCCGGACAAGGTTCGCCAGCAGTTGACCGAGTACGGTCTGGTCGCCGAGGAGTACGGCGGCGAGACCATGTTCGTCAACGTGGCGGCCAAGCCCGGCACCGGCATCGATCAACTGCTGGAGGCGGTGCTGCTGACCGCCGACGCGGCGCTCGAGCTCACCGCTCCGGTCGACGGCCCGGCGCAGGGCATCGCGATCGAGGCGCACCTGGACAAGGGCCGGGGTGCGGTGGCGACCGTACTGGTGCAGAAGGGCACCCTGCGTACCGGCGACTCGATCGTGGCGGGCGGCGCGCATGGCCGGGTCCGGGCCATGCTCGACGAGAACGGCAAGCAGGTCGCCGAGGCGGGCCCGGCCCGACCGGTGCTGGTGCTCGGCCTCACTGCGGTTCCCAGCGCCGGCGACACCTTCCTCGCCGCGCAGGACGACCGGACGGTGCGGCAGATCGCCGAGCAGCGGCAGGCCCGACGGCGGGCGGCGAGCTTCGCCAACTCGCGCGGCCGGGCCACCCTGGAGACGCTCATGGAGCAGATCAAGGAGGGCGAGAAGACCTCGCTCAACCTGATCCTCAAGGGCGATGTCTCCGGCTCGGTCGAGGCGTTGGAGGACGCGCTGTTCAAGCTCGACATCCCGGACGAGGTCCAGCTGCGGATCCTGGACCGGGGTGTGGGTGCGATCACCGAGAGCAACGTGATGCTCGCGAGCGCGTCCGCCGAGGCGGCGACGATCATCGGCTTCAACGTCCGGGCCTCCAACAAGGTCCGGGAGATCGCCGACCGCGAAGGCGTGGAGATCCGGTACTACACCGTCATCTACCAGGCCATCGAGGAAATCGACGCGGCGCTCAAGGGCCTGCTCAAGCCGGAGTTCGAGGAGGTCGAGCTGGGCAGCGCGGAGATCCGCGACGTGTTCCGCTCGTCCAAGATCGGCAACATCGCCGGCTGCATGGTCCGGTCGGGCATCATCCGACGCAACGCCAAGGCCCGGTTGCTGCGCGACGGCGCGGTGGTGGCGGACAACGTCACCATCAGCTCGCTCAAGCGCTTCAAGGACGACGCGACCGAGGTCCGGGAGGGCTTCGAATGCGGTCTGACCCTGGGGAACTACAACAACATCCAGGTGGGCGACATCATCGAGACCTTCGAGATGCGGGAGAAGGTACGTACCTGATCCGCGCGGTGTAGGACTCGCAGTACGCCGACAGGCGGCCGCGACCGGTGCAGCTCACCGGTTGCCGGCCGCCTGTCGGCGTGGGGTGCCGCCTGCCGGCCGGCGTCGGGTGCCGGCCGAGTCCGCCGGTCACCGCGTATCCTTCGGGACGATGTTCACCGGAACCGCCACCTTCGACATGCTGCTGCCGGGCGACTCCCAGTCGCTGAAGGCGAAACGCTCCTACGTACGCCCGATCGTCGCCGCGCTGCGCCGATTCGAGGTCTCCGCCGCCGAGGTCGGGGCGCTCGACCGGCACGGCCGGGCGGAGATCGCGGTGGCCGTGGTCGCGGCCGACGCGGCGCACGTACGTGAAGTGCTGGACAACTGTGAACGGACGGTGGCCGGTCGGCCCGAGATCGAGCTGCTCTCCGTCCGGCGCCGGCTCTACGGTGCCGACGACTGATCTACGACACCGACCGGCCCGGCACGCAGGCGCACCGACCGGTCCGGCGTACGGCGCACAGGTAGGGTCGACACGTTGACCGGACACCGCGGAGGTAGAGATGACGGACCCGGCGCGGGTGCGCAGGCACGCGGAGCGCGTGCGCGAGCTGGTGGCTTCGGTGGTGCGTACCCAGATCAAGGACCCCAGACTCGGCATGATCACCATCACCGACGCGCGGATTACCGCTGATCTGCGCGACGCGACGGTCTTCTACACGGTCCTCGGTGACGCCGCCGCCCAGGCCGGCACCAAGGCGGCGTTGGACAGTGCGAACGGGCTGCTGCGCAGCACGGTCGGCAAGGCGCTCGGGCTGCGCCACTCACCGACGCTCACCTTCGTCCTCGACAACGTGCAGGAGCACGCCAAACACATCGACGATCTGCTCGCCGCCGCCCGCAGCGCCGACGCCGAGGTGCAGCGGCTGGCAGCGAACGCCGAGTACGCCGGTGACGCCCAGCCCTACCGGGCCGAGTCGGACGACGACGAGGACGCAGCGGACGACGAGGACCCGGTGGAGGGGGCCCCGAAGGGCGCGGCGACCGCCGAGGCAGCCGGGTCCGGCCAGCCCCATCCGGACGGGCGACCTCGATGATCAGCGTTCCGTCCCCGGTCGGCCCGGTCGCCGACCAGCCGACCGGGCCGACCGGGGACGAGTGGGCGGCCGCGGTCGCCGCGGTCCGTGCGGTCCCGCCCGGCGGGAGGGTCCTGCTGCTGTGCCACGTCAATCCCGACGGTGACGCGCTCGGCAGCATGCTCGGCTTCGGGCTGGGCCTGACCCGGCTCGGCGGCTGCGCGGTGCAGGCCGCGTTTCCCGGCAATCAGGAGCTGCCGCCGTCCCTGCGCGGAATGCCCGGCTCCCACCTGCTGGTTCAGCCGGACGAGGCGTGGGCCGATCCGGATCTGGCGCTCTGCTTCGACGTCGCGAGCGCGTCCCGGCTGGGCACCCTCGCCGATCGCATGACGGCCCGGACGGCGATCGTGGTCGACCATCATGCCTCCAACACCCGGTTCGGGGGTATCCATCTCGTGGACCCGACCGCGGCGGCCACCTCGGTGGTGGTCGACCAGTTGCTCGGCCGGCTCGGCGTACCGCTGGACCGCGACATCGCCGAGTGCCTCTACATTGCGCTGGTCACCGACACCGGTTCGTTCCGGTTCGACATGACCACCCCGGCGGTGCACCAGTTCGCCGCCCGGTTGCTGGCCACCGGCATCAGCCCGGCCGAGGTCTCCCGGCGGGTCTTCGACAGCCGACCCTTCGGGGCGGTCCAGCTCTTCGGCGCGGTGCTGCAACGGAGCGTCCTGGAGCCGGCGGCAGCCGGCGGCCAGGGTCTTGTCTGGACTTATGCCACCCTGGCCGATCTGGAACGTTTCGACCAGCCGCCGTACGTGCTTGAGGCGTTGATCGACTCGGTCCGGTGCACGGTCGAGGCGGACGTGAGCTGCGTGCTCAAGCAGGTGACCGAGACCGGCTGGGCGGTCTCGATGCGCAGCAAGGGCGGCGTCGACGTGAGTGCGGTGGCGGTGGCGCTCGGCGGTGGTGGGCATCGGCTCGCCGCCGGCTTCACCGGCGTCGGCAGTGCCGACGAGGTCATCGCCGCCATCCGCGCCCAGCTTGGCTGAGTGACCTCGACGCTGACCCGGGCGCGGGCCGGCGTCCACGGATGCCGGATCTCGCCAACCGAGCCCGACCGCCTGCGTAGACACTTCACTCGTCGTCACCGACCAGGGACAATCGAGTGATGGAGCAGTCGTCTGAGCTCACCGCGGAGGTGCCGCGGGCCTGGGACCGACCGGTCGTCTCGATCCCGGTCATTGCCGTGCTGTCGCTGGTGGGCGGGCAGTTGCCGTCGTTCTCGACGGCGGCGAACCTGTACGCCATCGGCACCGGCGGGGCGCTGATCTGGTTCGGTCTGTCGCACCGGGTGCCACGGCGGCCGACCCCCCGTCGACTCGGCGACGGTGCGGTGTGGTGGATCGTGCCGGTCGCGATGTTCACCGTCGTCGAGGGTGCCACGTTCGCGATGGGCTCGACCGACGACTTCCCGACCTTCTCCAAGCTGGCCGATCCGGTGCTGGACGGTCAGCTGGCCCGGTCGGCGGCGTACTTCGGCTGGCTGGCCGCGTTCTGGGTGCTGGTGCGGCGATGAGCGCCGTTCGGGTGTCGGTGATCGGCGGATTCGTCGTCGCGCTGGCGCTGTTCGGGGTGCTGGAGCTGCTCGCCCGGCGGTCGGGTTCGCGAATTCCGACGTTCGGTGACGTCTGCGCGTACGTGATGCAGTACGAGGTGGGCAGGGTACCGGTTGGTCGAATCGGGGTCTTTGGTTTCTGGTGGTGGGTCGGGTGGCACTTCTTCGCGCGGTGATCGACATAGCCAAATACAATCCTCTCGCATTCTGGGAACAGTGCACAGGATATGGACCTGAACGATAACTTGGGTGTGGTGCGGGCCACACCTGCCCGCTGCTTGTCCGCCTGGTCGCGGCCCCGGTGATCCCGGAAGTGTCGTCGTCGGCAATCCGGTGTCAACCTGTGGGAAGGTCGTGGCGTCATGCCCAGCAAGCCCAAGCCCGAATCCGCCGACGAAGCGCGCGAGCAGGCCCGGCGGGCATTGCAGATGTCGATGGATACCCGCCAGTAACGTCTGTGGGGTCGCCGCTGGCCGCGTCGTCGCACCGAAGCCGCGCGGCCTGGGTCGGTGCCTGGGTCGGTGCTGTCGCCTCGGTGCGCGGTGATCCGCCTGGGTAAGTGACCCAGTCAATAGCACTCCTTACCAATCGGCTGTCAGGCTGTACCTCGATGGCCACCTTCCGCACGGCGCCCCCATCTCCACCGTCAGGCCCGGGGCCCGAACCACAGTCGGCGTCCGCCCGACGGATCGTGCGCCTGGCACTGCCCGCTCTCGTCGTGCTGGCGGCCGAGCCGATCTACGTCCTCGTCGACACCGCCGTCGTCGGCCGTCTCGGGCCGGTGGCCCTCGCTGCCGTCGCGGTGGGCGGCACCGTGATGTCGGTGGCCGCCTGGCTCGGCACCGTCACGGCGTACGGCACCACCGGCCGCGCCGCCCGCCGATACGGCGCCGGTGACCGGACCGCCGCCCTGGCCGAGGGAGTCCAGGCGTCCTGGCTCGGGGCGTTCACCGGACTGCTGCTCGCCATGGCGCTGCAGATCCTGGCCGGTCCGATCACCGCTGGGCTCGCCGGGCAGCACAGCCCGGTCGCCGACGCCGCCGAGCAGTGGCTGCGGATCGCTGCCTGGGGTGCGCCGGGTCTGCTGCTGGCCGCCGCCGGCAACGGCTGGATGCGCGGGGTGCAGGAGACCCGCCGTCCGGTGCGGTACGTGCTGGCGGCCAACATCGTCTCCGCTGTGCTCTGCCCGGTGCTGGTCTATCCGCTGGGTCTGGGGCTGACCGGCTCGGCGGTGGCCAACGTCGTCGCGCAGACCCTGGGCGGTCTGCTCTTCGTCCGGGCGTTGGTGACGGCAGGGGCACCGCTGCACCCCCGGCCGCACCTCCTGCTGACCCACCTCACCGTCGGACGTGACCTGCTGATCCGAGGCGCCGCGTTCCAGGTGAGCTTCCTGTCCGCCACCGCAGTCGCGGCCCGGTACGGCACCATCCAGGTCGGTGCCCACCAGATCGCCATCCAGTTGTGGTTCTTCACCGCGCTGGCGATGGACGCGCTGGCGATCGCCGGGCAGTCGCTGGTCGGCGCGGCGCTGGGCGCCGGAGACGCGGCGGGCGCCCGGCTGCTCGCCCGCCGGCTGGTGCTGTCCGGCGCCGTTGCCGGCGTCGGGTTCGCGGTGCTGTTCGCCGTCGGTGCCCCGGTGATTCCCGGCTGGTTCAGTCCCGACCCCGGGGTGCATGACCAGGCGATGGTCATCTGGCCGTAGTTCGTGGCGTTGCAGCCGGTGGCCGGGGTGGTCTTCGCTCTGGACGGGGTCTTCATCGGGGCGGGTGATCTGCGTTACCTGCGTGACCTCACGATCGGTGGCGCGCTCGGCGGATTCCTGCCGGTTATCTGGGCCGGCTACCTGCTCGACCTCGGTCTGGCCGGCATCTGGGCCGGGCTGGCGGTGTTCATGCTGGTCCGGCTGGTCGGGCTGGTCCACCGGCTGAAGTCGCCGCGGTGGACGGTGCTTGGCGTGCCGGCCGGCCGGACCTGATCGCCGCGTCCGTCAGCGGGCCGGACCTGATCGCCACGGCGCATCGGAATCTGGCAGGCTTGGCAGTCGTGAGTACGCACGGACTGATCGTGGTCGACAAGCCGGCCGGGATGACCTCGCACGACGTCGTCGCCCGGATCCGGCGGCTGGCCGGCACTCGGCGGGTGGGCCACGGTGGCACCCTGGATCCGATGGCGACCGGCGTGCTGGTGGTCGCGGTGAACCGGGCCACCCGGCTGCTCACCTACGTGATCGGCGTCGGCAAGACCTACACGGCCACCATCCGGCTCGGCGTGTCGACGGTGACCGACGACGCCGAGGGGGAGGTCACCGACCGGTCGCCGGTGGACGGTGTCACCGAGGAACGGATCCGGGCCGGCCTGGCCGCGCTGACCGGGGAGATCGACCAGGTGCCCAGCGCCGTGAGCGCAATCAAGATCAACGGGCAGCGGGCGTACCGGCGGGTCCGCTCCGGCGAGCAGGTCGAGCTGGCCGCCCGCCGGGTGACCATCTCCCACCTCGACGCGGTCGCCGTTCACCCGCCGACCGACGGCAGCGTCGACGTCGACGTCGAGGTGGCCTGCTCGTCCGGCACGTACATCCGGGCCATCGCCCGGGACCTGGGAGCCGCGCTGGGCGTCGGTGGGCACCTCACCGCGCTGCGCCGGACCGCGGTCGGCGGGTTCACGGCGGCCGAAGCCGCCACCCTGGCCGAGCTTGAGCAGCGGGCACCGGAGGTGGTGCAGTTGCCCCTGGCGGCCGCCGCCGGTCGGCTCCTCACCAGCCGAGAGGTCGGCGCGGAGGAGGCCCGGGTGCTCGGCCACGGTGGCCCGATAACGCCGGTCGGCCGGCCCGGGCCGTACGCGGTCTACGCCCCGGACGGCGAACTGCTCGCGGTGGTGTCGGAACGCGACGGCCGGGCCCGCGCGGAGATCGTGCTCGCGCCGGCGTGACAGCATCGAACCCGGCCGGTCACCCGGTTGGGCAAACCTTGGCGGCACAGGCGGGAGGCATCATGCAGCGGTGGCGGGGAGTGGAGGCGGCCGGTGGCGGCTGGGGCCGCGCGGTGGTCACCATCGGGGTGTTCGACGGCATCCACCGCGGGCATCAGGCAACCATCGGGCACGCCGTCAAGCGGGCCCGTGACCTCGGTATCCAGTCCGTGGTGGTGACCTTCGACCCGCATCCGGCGGAGGTGGTGCGGCCCGGTAGCCATCCGGCGGTACTCACCGGGCCGGCCCGCAAGGCCGAGCTGATCGAATCGCTCGGCGTGGACGTGCTCTGCGTGCTGCCGTTCACCGTCGAGTTCTCCCGGCTGACCGCCGAGCAGTTCGTTCACGACCTGCTGGTCGAGCACCTGCACGCCGCCGTGGTGGTGGTGGGGGAGAACTTCCGGTTCGGGCACCGGGCCACCGGCGACGTCGCGCTGCTGGCGCGGCTCGGCCGCCGGTTCGGGTTCGCCGTGGAGGACGCCAGCCTGATCACCGACAGTGGCACTGTCTTCTCGTCGACGTACATCCGAGCTTGTATCGACGCCGGGGACGTGACCGCCGCCGCCGCCGCACTCGGCCGGCCGCACCGCCTCGAAGGGGTGGTGGTCCGCGGCGACCGTCGCGGCCGGGAGATCGGCTTCCCCACCGCGAACCTGCTCACCCCGCGATACGCGGCGGTGCCGGCGGACGGCATCTACGCGGCCCGGCTGGTGCGCTCGGACGGCCCGGTCCGTCCGGACGGGCTCAGCGGAGGAGGCCCCGGACTGCCGGCTGCCGCCTCCATCGGCACCAACCCCACCTTCGCCGGCCGCGACCGCCGGGTGGAGGCGTACGTCCTCGACTTCGACCGGGACATCTACGGCGAGCAGGTGGCAATCGACTTCGTCGCCCGGCTGCGGGAGACCCGCCGGTTCGACGGGGTCGGTCCGTTGGTCGCCCAGATGAACGAGGACGTCGCCCAGGTCCGTACGGTGCTCGGCGCCTGACCCGAGCCGACGAGCGGGGCTGTGTCCCGGCCGACGAGCGGGGCGTGACTCGGCGTCGGCGACCCCGGTGGGCAGTGGCGATACGACGCACCGTGGCCTTGCCGGCCCCCGTGCCGACTGGCTGGTAGCCTGAAGGCAGCGTCGGACCACCGACGATTCGTCTCGTCTGCCTGCACGACGCCGCGGGTGCCGAGACGAGGGACGACCCCACACAGATTCAGGGAGACCATGGCGCTCGATCAGGAAGCCAAGCGCAAGATCCGCGAAGAGTACGCCACCGCCGACGCGGACACCGGTTCGCCCGAGGTCCAGGTCGCGGTGCTCACCAAGCGGATCGCCGACCTCACCGGGCACCTCAAGGTGCACAAGCAGGACCACCACAGCCGTCGTGGTCTGCTGCTGCTGGTCGGCCGGCGCCGCCGGCTGCTCAACTACCTGCAGAAGAAGGACATCAACCGCTACCGGTCGCTCATCGAGCGGCTCGGCCTGCGGCGGTGACGTAGCGGCGCGGCGGCGGTCGTCCGCGACCCCGCCGCGCCGCACCACCACCATTCGACACACCGGGCACCACGACCCCACCCGTCGAAGGGAGCCGGTCAACGTACCGGTCCTCGGTAGTGGCCCCCGGGCCAGCCGGCCACCACGCCGGCTCCCCCGGGCGCTTCGATCGATGACCGGCCGGTTGAGCAGCTCCCCGAGGTCGTGACCCCACGACGCGTAAAGGAGCGCGACATCACCATGACCGAGCAGCACAATCTCGGCACCCAACGCAGCACCGCCGTGATCGACAACGGAGCCTTCGGCACCCGCGAGGTCACCTTCTCCGCCGGGCGGTTGGCCCGCCAGGCCGCCGGCTCGGTGATCGCCCAGCTGGGCGACACCGTGGTGCTATCCGCGACCACCGCCAGCAAGCAGCCGCGTGAGCACCTCGACTTCTTCCCGCTCACCGTCGACGTCGAGGAGCGGATGTACGCCGCCGGGCGGATCCCCGGATCGTTCTTCCGCCGCGAGGGCCGGCCCAGCGAGGAGGCGATCCTCACCTGCCGGCTGACCGACCGGCCGCTGCGCCCGACCTTCGCAAAGGGCCTGCGCAACGAGGTCCAGGTGGTGGCCACCGTGCTGGCGCTGGACCCGGCCCACCCGTACGACGTGATCGCGATCAACGCGGCGTCGATGTCCACCAAGCTGTCTGGCCTGCCGTTCTCCGGCCCGATCGGGGCGACCCGCGTCGCCCACGTCGACGGCGCGTGGGTGGCCTTCCCGACCCTGGACGAGCTGTCCCGGGCCACCTTCGACATGGTGGTCGCCGGCCGGGCACTGCCGGACGGCGACGTGGCGATCATGATGGTCGAGGCCGAGGCCACTCCGCACGCGGTCGGGCTGATCGCCGGTGGCGCCACCGCCCCCACCGAGGACGTGGTGGCCAGCGGGCTGGAGGCGGCCAAGCCGACCATTCGCGAGCTGTGCCGGGCGCAGAGCGAGCTGGCCGAGGTGGCGGCGAAGCCGATCGCCGACTTCCCGGTCTTCCTTGACTATGGTGACGATGTCTACGACGCGGTCGTGGCCGCCGGCCGCGACGAGGTCGCCGAGGCGTTGAAGATCGCCTCCAAGGCGGAGCGTGAGGACGCGCTGGACCGGATCAAGGACAAGGTCGCCGGCGAGCTCGGCGAGCAGTTCGAGGGCCGGGAGAAGGAGGTCGGTGCGGCCTTCCGGTCGCTGACCAAGTCGGAGGTCCGGTCCCGGGTGCTGCGCGAGCAGGTACGCATCGACGGCCGTGGCCCGCGGGACATCCGCCCACTCACCGCCGAGGTCGGGGTGCTGCCCCGGGTGCACGGCTCGGCGCTGTTCGAGCGCGGCGAGACGCAGATCCTCGGGGTCAGCACGCTCAACATGCTCCGGCTGGAGCAGACGCTGGACACCCTTTCCCCGGAGAAGTCCAAGCGCTACATGCACAACTACAACTTCCCGCCGTACTCCACCGGCGAGACCGGTCGGGTCGGTTCACCGAAGCGGCGGGAGATCGGCCACGGTGCGCTCGCCGAGCGGGCCCTGGTGCCGGTGCTGCCGACCCGCGAGGAGTTCCCGTACGCGATCCGGCAGGTCTCTGAGGCGCTCGGCTCCAACGGGTCGACGAGCATGGGCTCGGTCTGCGCCTCCACGCTGTCGCTGCTGTCGGCCGGGGTGCCGCTGAAGGCTCCGGTGGCCGGGATCGCGATGGGCCTGATCTCCGACGAGGTCGACGGGCAGACCCGGTACGTCACGCTGACCGACATCCTCGGCGCCGAGGATGCGTTCGGTGACATGGACTTCAAGGTGGCCGGCACCCCCGAGTTCGTCACCGCGCTGCAGTTGGACACCAAGCTCGACGGCATCCCGTCGGACGTGCTCGCCGGCGCCCTGCAGCAGGCCCGCGAGGCCCGGATGACCATCCTTGAGGTGATGCGCCAGGCGATCGAGGGCCCGGCTGCGATGAGTGAGCACGCCCCCCGGGTGACCACGGTGAAGATCCCGGTCGACAAGATCGGTATGGTGATCGGTCCGAAGGGCCAGACCATCAACGCGATCCAGGACGAGACCGGCGCGGACATCTCGATCGAGGACGACGGCACCATCTACGTCGGTGCCACCAACGGGCCGGCCGCCGAGGCCGCCGTCGAGCGGATCAACGCGATCGCCAACCCGACGCTGCCGAAGGTCGGCGACAAGTTCCTCGGCACGGTCGTCAAGACCGCCGCGTTCGGCGCGTTCATCTCGCTGCTGCCCGGCCGCGACGGACTGCTGCACATCTCCAAGGTGGGCGACGGCAAGCGGGTCGAACGGGTCGAGGACCACCTCAACGTCGGCGACAAGGTCGAGGTGCAGATCGCCGACATCGACGCCCGCGGCAAGATCTACCTGGACAAGGTCCGTCCGGAGGGCGCCGAGGCACCGGCCGCGTCCGACGGCGGCGAGCGTCCCGGTGGCCGCGACCGTGGCGACCGCGGGCCGCGTGACCGTGGCGACCGGGGCCCCAGCCGGGGCGACGGTGGCGAGGGCGGCGAGCGCCGTCGACGTAACCGGCACAGCTGACGTAGGCCGAGATGGCCCGGACCGAACCGGTCACCGGCCGGGGCCCGTCCCGGCCGGTGACCCGGACACTCACCGCCGACCCGTTGGGCGGCACGGTACGCCGTACCGTGCTGCCCAACGGGCTGCGGGTGATCACCGAGGCGATTCCGGCGATGCGCAGCGTGTCGTTCGGCGTGTGGGTCGGGGTCGGCTCGCGCGACGAGACCCCGGCCCGATCCGGTGCGTCGCACTTCCTGGAACACCTGCTGTTCAAGGGGACGAAGCGACGTACCGCGTGGGATATCTCGTCGCAGATCGAGGCCGTGGGCGGCGAGACCAACGCGTTCACCACCAAGGAGTACACCTGCTACTACGCCCGGGTGCTCGACGAGGACCTGCCGCTGGCCGTCGATGTCGTCTGTGACCTGGTGGCCAACTCGGTGATCGACCCGGCCGACGTGGAGACCGAACGTGGCGTGATCCTCGAAGAGATCGCCATGCACGACGACGAGCCCGACGACGAGGTCCACGACCTGCTCGCCGAGGCCGTCTTCGGCCCGCATCCGCTCGGCCGGCTGATCTCCGGCACCGAGGCGACGATCTCGGCGTTGACCCGCCGGCAGATCCACGACTTCTACCGGCGCCGCTACACGCCCGGGGCGATGGTGATCGCTGCCGCCGGCAACCTCGACCATCGGGCGGTGGTCCGCCAGGTACGGGCCGCGCTGCGGGGCAGCCCGTTGGACGCCGAACGGCCCGGTGCTCCGGCGCCGCTGCGCCCGGCCACCCCGGCGGTGCGCGCCCGTCGGCCCCGAGTGATGGTGCGCCATAAAGAGACCGAGCAGGCCCATCTGGTGCTCGGCGGCCCGGGTATCAGCCGCGGCGACGACCGTCGGTTCGCGCTCGGCGTGCTGAACAACGTCCTCGGCGGCGGGATGTCCAGCCGGCTGTTCCAGGAGGTGCGGGAACGCCGAGGGCTCGCATACTCGGTCTACTCGTACGCCAGCCAGTACGCCGACGGCGGGACGTTCGCCGTCTACGCCGGTTGTGCGCCGAGCCGGGTCGAGGAGGTGCTGGAGCTGGTCCGGGCGGAGCTGGCGGCGGTCGTGGAGCACGGGCTGAGCTCTGACGAGCTGGCCCGGGGCAAGGGCATGAGCCGGGGCGGGTATGTGCTGGGCCTGGAGGACACCGGGTCGCGGATGGGCCGGCTGGCCAAGGGGGAGCTGCTCTACGGCGAGCAGTTGACCGTGGACCAGCTGCTGGGTCAGGTGGCGGCGGTGACCCTCGAACAGGTCGGCGCGGTCGCCGCCGAGCTGCTCACCCGGCCGATGTCCCTGGCGGTGATCGGACCGGTGGAGTCCACGATGCTGGCCGGCGCGCAGTCTCCGCCGGTGGGGTAGGCGCTGGCCGGACCGTTGTCCCCGCCGGTGGGATAGGTTGTGCCGGTGAGCGAAGACGGTACGAATGTGACAGTCCCTCCGGGCGGCTCCGCAGTGGCCGCCCGGTCGTCCGACGGGCCGGTCCGGGTCGGCGTGCTCGGAGCCCGCGGCCGGATGGGCGTGCAGGTCTGCAGAGCGGTCGAGGGGGCCGACGGTCTCGCACTCGTGGCCACGATCGACGAGGGTGACCGGTTGTCCGACGCCTCGGACGCCGCCGCAGAGGTGGTCGTCGACTTCACCAACCCCGACGCGGTGCTGGACAACTTGCGCTGGTGCATCGACCAGGGGATCAACGTGGTCGTCGGAACCAGCGGGTTCACCGATCAGCGCCTCGACCTGGTCCGCTCCTGGCTGTCCGACAAGCCCGAGGTCGGCGTGGTGATCGCCCCCAACTTCGGCATCGGTGCGGTGCTTATGATGCAGTTCGCGGCGAAGGCGGCACGGCACTTCGAGTCCGTCGAGATCATCGAGCAGCACCACCCGGCCAAGGTGGACGCGCCCAGCGGCACCGCAGGACATACCGCGCGGGTGATCGCGGCGGCCCGGGCCGCCGCCGGGTCGGCCGCGATGCCGGACGCCACCACCGCCGAGGTGCCGGGCGCGCGGGGCGCGGACATCGACGGGATCCGGGTGCACTCGGTGCGGGCGGCCGGCCTGGTCGCACACCAGGAGGTGCTGTTCGGCACGGCGGGGGAGACCCTGACGATCCGGCACGACTCCTACGACCGGGCGTCGTTCATGCCGGGGGTGCTGCTGGCGGTACGGGCCGTGACGCGCCGTCCCGGGCTGACCGTCGGGCTGGACAGCCTGCTCGACTGAGCCCTACCTGGTCCCCGGCTGGCCAGGTCACTGCTCCCGGCTGGCCAGGTCACTGCTCCTCGGCCGCCGGTGGAACCGCCACGTGCAGCCGTAGCTGCGGCACCAGCATGTCGGCCACATCCAACGCCCGCGTCGCCCCATCCGGCTCCCAGCCGGCCGAGCCGAGGAACTTGCGGGTCGCCGGGTCCCGTTCGTACGCCCAGGCGAGCGCGGTGTCGAAGTCGTCGGTGCGCCACAGGTCCACGGCGGCGGCGAGTAGTCGGCTGCCGTGTCCCCGCCGGCCCCAGCGCGGCTCGACCAGCAGATCGGTGACGGCGGCGACCCGGTCACCGAGCGCCTCGGCCGGTTCCTCGGGGGCCAGGGCCTGCTCGTCGGCCGGGCCGGACGCGGTGAAGCCCACCAGATAGGATTGCTCGGCCTGCTCGACGGCGACCAGCACCCGGTGCCGCTGCGACGGCGGATCGTTGATCGCGGCGTCCCACCGCTGCGCCAGCCAGTCCTCGTCCACCTCGTCGAGCACCTGGCGGGGCAGCAGCCGCCGGTAGGCGACCCGCCAGGTGGTCAACTGGATGCGGGCGATCTCACCAGCGTCGCCCGGTCGGGCAGGACGGACATATCCGAGCGCCATGAGTGGTCAGCGTACGGACAGGGGGGTGGCCATGCCGCAGCGGGCCGCCGGGGGCACCGGTCGGCGGGTGGCGATCGTCGCGGCACTCGCGGTCGTCGTCGCGGCCTTCCTCGCCGTCGCCGCCGAACGGCACGGCTTCTTCGACCTCAAGGTCTACTACGGGGCGATGCGCCACTGGCTGCGCGACGGCGGCGAACTCTACGACCACATGAAGCCGTTCAGCCAGTACGGGTTCACCTACCCGCCGTTCGCCGCGCTGGTGATGTCGCCGATGGCGGTGCTGCCGTGGCATCTGGCGATCGTGGTGAGCGTGACGCTCGCCGTGGTGACCAGCGCACTGGCGCTGTGGTGGCTGGTCGACCCGATCTCCCGCCGTGCGGGCTGGACCCGCTGGTTCGCCTTCGCGGTCGCCGCCTGCCTGGTGGCCGCGTACGAGCCGATGCGTGAAACGGTGAACTTCGGCCAGGTCAACACGCTGCTGCTGGTCCTGGTCGCGGCCGACCTGCTGTGGCTGGTCGCGGCCGGTTCGCCGGTGTCGCCGCGCTGGCGCCGGTTCGCCGGGGTCGGGGTCGGTCTGGCGACGGCGATCAAGCTGACCCCGGGCATCTTCATCGTCTACCTGTTGGTCACCCGGCGGTGGCGGGCGGCGGTCACCGCCGCCGGTACGGCGACCGTGGCGACCCTGGTCGCGGCGGCGGTCGCCCCGGACGCGTCCCGGGAGTTCTGGACGCAGGCGTTGTGGAACACCGACCGGGTCGGCGCGCTGGACTTCGTCTCCAACCAGTCGCTGCGCGGGGTCGTCGCCCGGATCGATCCGCTGCATCCGAGCACCGTCGCCTGGCTGGTGCTGGTGCTGGTCACGTTGATCTGGTGGGCGTGGCGGTGCCGCCGCGCGGTCGCCGCCGGCGACGAGGCGACCGGGCTGGCGTTGACCGGCGTGGTCGGCTGCCTGGTCAGCCCGGTCACCTGGGTGCACCATCTGGTGTGGTTGCTGCCGGCGCTGATCCTGCTGGTGGACAACGGGCTGGCCGCGGCGCGGGGCAGTCGGCGGCGCCGGGCGTTGCTCGGCTTCGCCGTGGTCGGCTATCTGCTGCTGATCAGCCGGCTGGTGTGGATCTGGCGCGAATCCGACGCCGCGAACGTGGCCGGCTTCGTCGGCAGCAACGCGTACGTGTGGGTGAGCCTCGGCCTCCTGCTGTTCCTGCCGGTGCGCCAGCTGGACCCGTCCGCCCGCTGGCCGGCACCGGCCGCCGGTCGACCGATCACGTCGAGGTGAGGCTGACGCACGTCATCTTTGCGTCTTTACGTGCGTCAGCCTCACCTCGACGCCGGATGCCGGGTCATCGTGCGGCGGTGCCGGTGGTTGGGCTGGCCGGCTGCGGCTGCCGCCACATCGGCCACAGCGGCGGGCCGTTGTCGGGTAACGCCAGCGGGTGTCGGGTGGTGGGTCGGTAGCCGTGGCGTAGGTAGAGGTCGCGGGCGGCGGGGCTGGTGGCGACGAGGTAGCTGGCGATGCCGGCGGTATCGCAGATCCGGTGTCGGTGACGTAGTAGCGCGCCGCCGATGCCATTGCGCTGCCGGTGCGGTGCCACCCCGAGGTACGCCAGGTAGGTGTGTGGTTGGCGCGGGGCGTGGGTGTGGAGCAGGGCGGCGAGTCGGAGGAACCGGTCGGCGTGGCGGCCGGTGATGCGTCGTAGCCGGGCGGTCTGCCGGTCGGTGGTGGTGTGGGCGATCGGGTACGGCAGCCACAGCGCCGCTGCGACCCGGTCGACGGTGGTGTGGACGGTGCCGGAGGTCATCGCCTGGGTCAGGAGTCCGGGGCTGAGCCGCTGGTAGACGTCGCGCCGCCGTGCCGGGTCGGGGATCAGCCAGCGGGCGTCGGGGGTGTCGACGAACGCGTCAACCAGCACCCGGGCCAGGCGTGGCACGTCGTGCACCCCGGCGCGCCGCACCCGCACCGTGCCGGCGGGGCCGGCGGTCGCGGTCACCGCCGGCCCTGTCGGCCGTGCCGGCTTCGTCGTTCGTACTGGCTCTGTCGGTCGTGCTGGCTGTGCCGGCTTCGTCGGTCGGTGGCGGCCAGGTGTCGCACCAGCTGATCGACCCCCGGCGGTACGGGGGTGAGCAGTTGCCGTAGTTGCCGTCGGGCGGTCAACGTGTCGGCTCCGAGGATGTGGCCGTCGAGTCCGGTTGCCATACAGAGTCGGGCCAGCGTGCTGTCGTGCGCGCTGAGGCGGGCGTGGCGGCGTACCCGCATCGTCAGCCGCGCCCACGGCCAGGCGGCGACGTTCGTGTCCACCGGCGGGTATGCGGTGTCCCGACGCCACCACCAGCGGCGGGCCGTGCGCGGCCGGACCAGCCCGGCGACGGTGAGCCGGTCGGCGACGCTGCGGTACGCGTGCCCGGCGAGCCGGTCGATCCAGGCGGCCGGCGGGTGCGGTGTGTCGGTGTCGATCCAGCGCAGCACCGTGCGGCCCCACGGGTCGACGGCACCCGGCGCAGCCGTGCCGGTGACGACCTTGCCGGTCGCGGCGACCGTGACCGCGCCGACGTAGGCCAGGTCGGCGAGGATCGCGGCGGCCAGCCCACGCCCGACAACCCTGGTCGGCACGCGCGGCTTGCCGGTGACGTCGTCGTGGGCGATGAGGAACAGTTCGTCGGCCAGCCGACCGGTCGGCGGCAGTGGTACGGCCGGCTCCGCCAACGGTGCCGCTGCGGGTGTCGTGGTGGACCAGTCGCGGGTGCAGGTGCGGTAGACGGTCACCGGGCGGCCCGCCTCGTCCAGGCCAGGAACCGGGTGAACAGTTCCCCTGGTGTCGCCTCCTCGGGCAGGTCGGCGATGGCCTCGACCATCCGCTCGGCCGCGTACATGCTGCGGGAGATCGGGTCCAGGTTCGCGGTCAACTCGGCCCGCGCGTACCCGCAGGGCCAGTCGACCTGCGGCCCGCAACCGGAGCAGGACCAGACCGGCCGTACGGGCACGTGCAGCACGTCGTCCAGCCGGGTCACCGGTGCTGCACCCCGGCCTGGTTGCGCCACCGCCGCCCGCGTCGGCCCGACTGCGACAGCGGTGGTGGTGGCGTGGTGGTGCCCCAGGTCCGCTCGATCGGCGCGGTGCAGTCCCGGCAGGTCAACGTCTGCCCGCACACCGGACACCACCGGTGCCGACACCGGCACAACACGAACCCACCCACCACGCCAACGAGAAAACCGGCCACGGTCGCAAAGAAAATCCACAACGCTCCTCCAACGGCCACTTGATCGACTTCAGCACAGCGATTGCACGTACAGCACGAGCGAGCGTCACGGCGTCGAATGTAGAGATTATTGATCAACGACATGGTCATCCGCCTATGCCAAACCCACACTGGACGATGCCGACCTGAACCTGTAGGGGTAACCTGTCGCCTGACGGCTGTAGGCAGCGATGGGCGACAGCGGGGAGGCCGCGATGACATCACAGCCAGGAGTTGCCGATGAGGGCAACCCGCCTCACTTCGGTGGTGTGCTGCGAGCACGTCGGGTCGGTCGCGAGTGGTCGCTTCGGGATCTTGGCGAACGAATACGATTCAATCGCGGCTACATCGGAAAGGTGGAACAGGGTGACAAGTTTCCTGAACGACAGTTCGCCGAACTTGCCGACCGGGCACTAGGTGCTAATGGTTTCCTGGTGGCGGCATGGCGAGACGCAGCGGAGCAGCGACGAAAGGCTCTGGCGACGGGGCGGATGCTGACCGCCTCAACCAAAGACTCGCTAAAGATGATTGCAGCCGTGGAAGATTCCATGGATCTGACCGATCTGGAGCAAGCTACGACCCGGCTCTCGACTGCATACCTCGGCACCGCTCCTGCGCCGATGCTGCATTCCGCTGTAGAGTTACGAGGCGACGTCCTGCGCCGCCTACGAAGCCGCCAGTACCGGCCGAATGAGTTGGCCGACCTGTATCAGATAGCTGGCCGCCTTCAAGGGGTGCTTGCGTACGCCGCTCTCGATTTGGGGGACTCGGCGGTAGCGATGACGCATGCAGATGCGGCGCTGGTCTGTGCCGAAAATTCAGGTGATCGTGAGCTCCGAGCCTGGGTGCGGGGAACCCAGAGTCTCATAGCCAGATTCGACGGCAACTATAGCCAAGCTCTCGCGTCCGTCACGGATGGGCTCGCGCACTCAGCTACCAGTGCGAGCAGACTTCGCCTGATATGTGGGTACGCCCAGTGCAAGGCGAACCTTGGGGACTCGGCAGGCAGCAACCGGGCCCTCGACCAAGTGCAACATGAGCGGGAGAAGTTGATCCCAAGAGCCTCGGAGCGCGGGATATTCGACTTCAGTGAGGCCAAACAGCACTATTATGCCGGCAGCAGCCTGATCTGGCTGGATGAAGCCTCAGACGCAGATCGGGCAGCCCGAGAAGCGTCGGAGGCGATTCGGCTGTGGGAGAACGGTCCGGAGGAGGGTCGATCGCTAGACGACGAAGCGCTGGCGCGCGTTTATCAGGGCACCGCCTACCTGAAGGTCGGTAAGCTGGACGAGGCAGCGGCCGCTGTTCGCCCAGTACTCGATCTTCCACCAGAGCGCCGCATCTCGTGGATCCACAAACGTGTCGGACGCATGGCCGAGATACTCGGAACCAAGCGATTTGCCGGCACTTGTAAGGCCGAACAATTGCGAGCCGAAATCCGTGCCTTCGCTGAAGTCACGTAGCTCGGATTGAACTTCCGATCACATGTCAGCCGGCCAGGGTGAGGATCCGGTCGCCGGCGATCCGGGCCAGGTAGCGCACCTCGTCGAGCCCGACCGGGGTCTGCCCCGGTAAGCGGGGCACCTGGTAGACGCTGCGTTCCCCGTCCGGGCGCAGCCCGGCCGCCTGGTAGAACCGTCGGGCCCGCTGGTTGCCGTCGAGCACCCACAGCCGCATCGTGCGCCAGCCCTGCCCGGTCAGCCCGGCGATCGATGCGGTGAACAGGAGCCGGCCGACCCCGGTGCCCCAGTGGACGGGGTCGACGTACATGCTGACGATCTCGCCGTACGTCGGATCGAGCTGGTCCCGGTCCTGGTCGATCCGGTACGGGCCGAAGGTGCTGAACCCGACGATCTGCTCGCCTTCGGTGGCGACCAGGGTGCGGAACGGGTGCTCCGGGTCGGCGGTGCCGACGTCGCGGCGGCGCTGCGCCCAAGCGGCGACGTTGAGCCGGTCGAGTACGTCGGCGGGGATCAAGCCCGCGTAGCCGGCCTGCCACGCGCGGACGTGGACCCCGGCGATCGCCTCGGCGTCCTGCGTGGTCTCCTGCCTGACTTCTGGCATATAGGCATTTCTATCCTGATTCACAACCGGCGTCCAGCAGCGCCGGCCGGGTGTCGAGTGGACCGGCCGGCCCCGCTGCGCGTCGAGCGTGTGCGAACCGGTTGGGAAACTGACGGGATGAGAATCTTCGCCTCCGTCGACGATCTGGCCAGGGCTGTGGGCGAGTCGCTGGGACCAGGCGACTGGTTGCCGGTCGACCAGCACCGGGTCGACAGGTTCGCCGAGGCCACCGACGACCATCAGTGGATCCACACCGACCCGCAGCGGGCGGCCGACGGCCCGTACGGCGGCACGGTCGCCCACGGGTTTCTCACCGTCTCCCTCATTCCGGCACTGATGCGCCGGCTGTACCGGGTGGACGGGGTACGGGCGAGGATCAACTACGGGCTCGACAGGGTTCGGTTCCCGGCTCCGTTGCGTACCGGTTCCGCCGTACGGGCCGAGGCCGCCATCGCCTCGGTGGAGCCGGTCGTCGGCGGTGTACAGGCGGTCATGGCGGTGACCCTCACCGCCGACTCCGGCGACCGGCCGGTCTGCGTCGCCGAGACCATCAGCCGGCTGCTGGTGACTGCACCGCGCTGACCACCGGTCACGGCAGCAGCGCCCGGATCAGCACGATGGCGACGAAGACGACGATGAAGGAGAGGTCGATGGCGGCGCCGCCGACGCGCAACGGCGGCAGCACCCGCCGGACCGGGGCCAGCACCGGCTCGGTCACCGTGTGCAAAGCGGCGGTGGCGCGGGAGCGGAGCGAGTCACGCGGGCTCGGCCCGGCCAGCACGGTGCTCCAGTCGAGGATCGCGCGGGCGATGAGCAGCAACTGGAAGACCAGGAGCAGCAGACTCAGAAGTGCGAGCAGGGGACCCATCGGGGCAGACCTCCAGGACGACCGGTGAGCGTTCCACTATGCCTGGCGATCGTGTGTGGTCGCTGAGAATCGCCGCGGCGGACGGGTCCGATCGGCGAAGATCGGCCGCGCCCGGCTGCCGGGTCCTCCGGTGCCGCCGTCAATGTCGTACCCGGGCGGTAACTTGCCTGGCGATGCCCTTACCAGACAGTCTCTCGATCGCCCAGGCCCGCCGGATCGCGCTCGCCGCTCAGGGCTTCACCGACCCCGTGCCGGTTGGGGTGGCGAACCGTCGGCACCTGCGCCGGGTGCTGGACCGGGTCGGCCTGATCCAGATCGACTCGGTCAACGTCCTACAGCGCGCCCACTACCTGCCGCTGTACAGCCGGCTCGGTCCGTACCCGACCGACCTGCTGGACCGGGCCGCCGGGCACGCCCCCCGGGAGCTGTTCGAGTACTGGGGCCACGAGGCGTCGTTGATCCCGGTCGATCTGCAGCCGGCGCTGCGCTGGCGGATGGCCCGCGCCCGCGACGACGCCTGGGGCGGCATCCGACGTATCGCCGTCGAACAGCCGGAGCTGGTCGACCGGGTGCTCGCCGAGGTTCGCGCGCGCGGCCCGGTGACCGCCGCGCAGCTCGAGCTGGACACGACACGGCCGAGCGGCAACTGGGGGTGGAACTGGTCGGCGGTCAAGACCGCCCTGGAGTACCTGTTCTGGGCCGGGGAGATCAGCTCCGCCGGGCGGACCAGCACCTTCGCCCGCCGCTACGACGTGCCGGAGCGGGTGCTGCCGCCCCGGGTTGTCGCCGCGCCGACGCCGACCGAGGCGCAGGCGCACCGGCAGCTGGTCGAGATCGCCGCCCGTTGCCTCGGCGTGGCCGCCGAGCCGGAGCTGCGTGACTACTTCCGGCTGTCGGCGGCGGCGGTCCGGCCGGTCGTCGCCGACCTGGTCGCCGACGGCATCCTGCGCCCGGTCCGGGTGCAGGGCTGGTCGCAGCCCGCCTACCTGCACCACCAGGCCCGGTTGCCGCGCTGGATTCGGGCCGCCACGCTGCTCAGCCCGTTCGATCCGGTGGTCTGGGAGCGGGCCCGCACCGAGCGGCTGTTCGGGCTGCGGTACCGGATCGAGATCTACGTGCCGGCCGCGCAGCGGGTGCACGGCTACTACGTACTGCCGTTTCTCGAAGGCGACCGGCTGACCGCGCTGGTCGACCTCAAGGCGGACCGGGCCGCCGGGGTGCTGCGGGTGCCGGCCGCCTGGCCGGTGCCGGGTGCCACCACCGATCCGGAGCAGACCGCGACTGCCCTGGCCGGCGAGCTGATCCGGCTGGCCGGCTGGCTCGGCCTGTCGCAGGTCGCGGCACCGGCCGCCGGCGACCTGGCCGGCCCGCTGACCCGGGCGTTGCCCGCCGCCGGTTCGCGCGGCGTGGCCGTTGGCTGACCGGGCGGGTGCGCGGCCTGGTCGTTGGCTGAGCCGGCGGGACCGGCCGGTGTACGGTGGGACGATCGGCATCAAGGGAGGCGTGACGGATGGCGGGTCCAGACGGCGTGGCGGTGCAACGGCCCGTCGGTGACGGTCCGACACCGCCCGGCGACGCCGGTCCCTACCCGGACGATCACTCGCACTATCACCAGCAGTACGCGTACCAGCCGCAAGCCCAACCGGACCGGTTCACCCGCCTGGTCAACCGGCTCTGGGTCCGATCGCCGCGCTGGCTGGCCCCGCTGGCGGTGCTCGGCTGTATCGGCGCGGCCGCCGGTTACACGGTGATCACCGATCCGACGACCAGCAACGCGGAGGCGGCGCCCAGCTGTCTGCTGAAGCTGACCACCGGGCTGGACTGCCCGGGCTGCGGCGGGACGCGGGCGGTCTGGTATCTGCTCAACGGTGATCTCGGCGCTGCCGCCCGGCACCACCTGCTGGTGGTCTTCGCCGTTCCGTTCCTGCTCTACGTCTACCTGGCCTGGGTCGGCCAGCAGCTGTTCCGCTGGCGGCTGCCGCAGCTGTCGCTCAGCCCGACGGCGGTCGGCTGGTCGCTGGGCGTCTGGCTGGCGTTCTCGGTGCTGCGCAACCTGCCGTGGGAGCCGTTCAGCTGGTTCTACGTCTGACCACTGCGGCCGCCCTGCGGGCGGCCGGTGGTCGGCCCGCCCGATGGACGCCGTGTTTGCCCGTGATACCGGCCGGCAACTAGAGTCCGAGAAATGCCGGAAATCGTGTCTCCGCAGGTCACGCTGATCGCCTGGACCCAGTTCCAGCCGCCCGCCGACGTCGACTGGTCAACCGACGCCGACGGCGGTCAGGCCCTGGCCGAGTTCGCCGGCCGGGCCTGCTACCAGTCGTGGCGCAAGCCCAACCCGGCGACCGCCACCAACGCCGGCTACCTGCGGCACATCCTGGACAGCGGGCACCTGTCGGTGCTGGAGCATGGCAGTGTCACCTTTTACCTGACCGGGATCTCCCGGTCGCTGACCCATGAGCTGATCCGGCACCGGCACTTCTCCTACTCCCAGCTGTCCCAGCGGTACGTGCCGGAGCGCGACGCGGCCATGATCGAGCCGGCGGTGATCGCCGAGGATCCCGAGCTGCACCGGCAGTTCGTCGCCGCCGCCGAGGCGAGCGTGCGGGCCTACACCGAGCTGCTGGAGGGTCTGGAGAAGCGGTTCGTCGACGAACCCAACCCGACGCTGCGCCGTAAGCAGGCCCGCCAGGCGGCCCGGGCGGTGTTGCCGAACGCCACCGAGACCCGGATCGTGGTCACCGGCAACTACCGGGCGTGGCGGCACTTCATCGGGATGCGGGCCACCGAACATGCCGACGTGGAGATCCGCGACCTGGCGGTAGAGTGCCTGCGGCAGTTGCAGCGGGTGGCGCCGAGCGTCTTCGCCGACTTCGAGATCAGCCGGTTGCCGGACGGCAGCGAGGTCGCCGCGAGCCCGTACACCCGGCAGGGGGAGTAGGCCGCCGGCCCGCACCACCAGCGCTGAGAACGCGATGCGGCCGTCCGATAGGTTGTCCGTATGACGCAGCACCACCTAGCCGGTCCCGGGGCGGGGACACCGACCCCGTTCGGGCGACTCCTGACCGCCATGGTCACCCCGATGAACGACGACGGCTCGCTCGACCTCGACGGTGCCGCCCGGCTGGCCAGCTACCTGGTCGACGAGCAGGCCAACGACGCCCTGGTGATCAGTGGCACCACCGGCGAGTCGCCGACCACCACCGACGCCGAGAAGGAGCAGCTGCTCCGGGTCGTCATCGACGCGGTCGGGGACCGGGCCCGGGTGGTCGCCGGTGTCGGCACCAACGACACCCGGCACACGGTCGAGCTGGCGGTCGCCGCCGAAAAGGTCGGCGCGCACGGGCTGCTGGTGGTCGCGCCCTACTACAACAAGCCGCCGCAGGCCGGGGTGGTCCGGCACTTCACCGAGGTCGCCGACGCGACCGGGCTGCCGATGATGGCGTACGACATCCCGCACCGCACCGGCATCGCGATGAGCAGTGAGACCCTGGCGCGGCTCGGCGAGCACGAGCGGATCGTCGCGGTCAAGGACGCCAAGGGTGACCTGGCCGCCACCTCCTGGGTGACCGGCCGCACCGACCTGGCGTTCTACTGCGGCGACGACGCGCTCACCCTGCCGACGCTGGCGATCGGCGGCGTCGGGCTGGTCGGCACCTCGACCCACCTGACCGGTGCGTTGACCAAGCAGATGATCGAGGCGTACGTCGCCGGCGAGCACGCCGCCGCGCTGGCCCTGCACCGCCGATTGCTGCCGCTGTTCACCGGCATCTTCCGCAGCCCCGGCACGATCCTGGTCAAGGCGGCGCTCGGGGTGCTCGACCTGCCCGCCGGTCCGGTGCGCTCGCCACTGGTCGAGGCCACCGACGCCGAGCTGGACCAGCTGCGGGCCGACTGCGCCGACGCCGGACTGGAGCTGCCGTGAGCCAGGCACACGTGGAGTTGGACCTGCCGCCGCAGCTGCCGCCGGGCGGGCTGCGGGTGATCCCGCTGGGCGGTCTCGGCGCGATCGGTCGCAACATGACGGTATTCGAGTTCGACGGCAAACTGCTGGTGGTGGACTGCGGGGTGCTCTTCCCGGATGTGGAGCAGCCCGGCGTCGACCTGATCCTGCCGGACTTCGCCCCGATCCTGGACCGGCTCGCCGACGTCCAGGCGATCGTGCTGACCCACGGCCACGAGGACCACATCGGCGCGGTGCCGTACCTGCTCGCCCACAAACCGGACATTCCGTTGGTGGGCTCCCAGTTCACCCTGGCGCTGGTCGAGGCGAAGCTGGCCGAGCGGCGAATCGAGCCCTACACGTTGACCGTACGCGAGGGTCAGCGGGAGCGGATCGGGCCGTTCGAGTGCGAGTTCCTCGCGGTGAACCACTCGATCCCGGACGCGCTCGCGGTGGCGATCCGCACCCCGGCCGGCCTGGTGCTGCACACCGGTGACTTCAAGATGGACCAGCTGCCGCTGGACGGGCGGATCACCGATCTGGCCGGCTTCGCCCGGCTCGGTGCCGAAGGCGTCGACCTGCTGCTGTCCGACTCGACCAACGCCGAGACCCCCGGCTTCGTCACCCCGGAACGCGACATCGGGCCGGTACTCGACTCGATCTTCGGCAAGGCCACCGGCCGGATCATCGTGGCGAGCTTCGCCTCCCACGTGCACCGGGTGCAGCAGGTGATCGACTCGGCGTACGAGTACGACCGCAAGGTCGCGCTGATCGGCCGGTCGATGGTGCGCAACATGGGCATCGCCCGGGACCTCGGCCTGCTGCGGATCCCGGCCGGCCTGGTGGTCGGGCTGGACGAGGCGACGGCACTGCCGCCGGACCGGATCGTGCTGATGTCCACCGGGTCGCAGGGCGAGCCGATGAGCGCGTTGGGCCGGATGGCGACCGGTGACCACCGGCACATCACCGTCGCGCCCGGCGACACCGTGGTGCTGGCCAGTTCGCTGGTGCCGGGCAACGAGACCTCGGTCTACCGGGTGATCAACCAGCTGGCCCGGGCCGGGGCGACCGTGATCCACAAGGAGACCGCCAAGGTGCACGTCTCCGGTCACGCGCCGGCGGGGGAGTTGCTCTACCTGCTCAACGTGGTGCGGCCGAGCAACCTGCTGCCGGTGCACGGCGAGTGGCGGCACCTGCGGGCGCACGCCCGGCTCGGCATCGAGTCCGGTCTCGACCCGCAGCGGGTGGTGCTCTGCGAGGACGGCGACGTCGTCGATCTGGTGGACGGGCACGCCACCCTGGTCGGGCACGTCAAGAGCCGGTACGTCTACGTCGACGGTCTCGCGGTCGGCGACGTCGGCGAGTCGCTGCTGACCGAGCGGCGGATCCTCGGCGACGGCGGGTTCATCGCGGCGACCGTGGTGGTCGACTCCGTGACCGGCAAGGTGGTCGGTGGGCCGACCGTGTCGGCGAAGGGATTCTCCGAGGATCCGGAGGCGTTCAACGCGGTCGTCCCGTTGATCACCGAGGCGTTGGGTCGGGCCGCCGCCGACGGCATCACCGATCCGCACCAGCTGCAGCAGGTGGTCCGGCGGATCGTCGGCCGCTGGGTCAACGACGCGTACCGCCGCCGGCCGATGATCGTACCGACCGTGGTGGAGGTTTGAAGACGTCCTGAGGCCCGCCGGGGCTGACCGGGAGGCCGGCCGACGGGCATACTGGTCGGACAGGTACCCACTGTCGTGACGAGAAGGCTGGCGTGCCAGGCGATTCCGGGTCCGGCGAGTCCCCTGCGGCGGCGCGGCGCAGGCTCCGACTCGCCTTGCGTCGCGCCCGGGAGTCGGCCGGGCTGACTCAGGGCAAGGTGGCGGACGCCCTCGACTGGTCGGTCTCCAAGGTCAACCGAATCGAGAAGGGCAGCGTCTCGGTCTCGACCACCGATCTGCGGGCGTTGTTGGAGCTGTACGGTGTGGTGGACGCCGACCGGGCCGAGCGGCTGCTGCGCGACGCCCGTACCTCCCGGTTGCGGGGCTGGTGGGACGAGCCGCGCTACCGGGAGCACCTGACTCCGGCGATGCTGCAACTGCTGCAGTTGGAGAGCGAGGCCAGCGCCATCCGGGTGTTCCAGCCGACGTTGATCCCGGGGATGCTGCAGACCCGCGAGTACGGCGAGTTCGTGTTGAACTTCTGGCGTAGCGAGCTGCCGGAGGCCGACCGAGCGCTGCGGCTCGAGGCCCGGTTGCGTCGTCGTGACCAGGTGCTGGACCGACCCGATCCGCCGGAGTTCCACCTGGTGCTGGACGAGTCGGTGCTGTGGCGCACGATCGGCGGGCCGCGGGTGATGGCCGGGCAGTTCGCCGCCCTGCTACGGGTCGCGCGGCGACCGAACGTGCGGGTGCGGATCGTGCCGTTCGCCGACGCGGCGATCATGGCGATGCTGGCACCGTTCACGTTGCTCGACTTCGGTGACGAAGAGAACGCGCTGCTCTACCGCGAGGGCATACTGCTGGACGAGATCGTCCACGCGGCGCAGCGGATCGGACGGCACCGCGACTACTTCGCGCACATCTGGGACTCGGCCCACGACGAGGCGGCCTCGGCCCGGTTGATCACCGAGCGGACGGCGGCATTGACCGCCGAGCTGCCGGTCGCGCAGGCCCCGTCCGTCGGTGGGTGAGCTCCGGTCGCGTATCGGCCGGGCCAGCTGCAGCGTTACAACAGGCAAATGCCGAATAATCGGCATAAAGCCTGAATCGGAGAAAAAGCTATGATGCGGACATATCGCGGCTGGTGGCGGAGCAGCCGGTGCGACACCAACGCGTGCCTCGAAGCCACCGTGACCGCCTCCGGCGACGTGGCGCTGCGCGACTCGGCCGAGCCGGACGGGCCCTGGCTGGACGTCGACCGGCAGCAGTGGCGACGGTTCCTGCGCGGGGTCAACCGAGGCGACTTCGCCGGCCGGTAGGAGGCGGGTGGAGGCCGCCTCCCACCGACTCGGCCAAGGGTTCCTACGCGGCCCGGCCCCGGGGCGGTTCACCAACCCGGCTGTGACATTCGGCATCCGTACGGGTCGATCCATCGACCGGCGTCCTCCGTACCACCTGCCGGCGTCCATTCGACGCCAGCCGCAGAGGAGGTACGGATGCGACGCCGACGGATCGTCACCGCCGGAATCACCGTGGCCACGGTCGGGCTGCTCGCCGCAGTGACCCTGCCGGCCGTTGCCGGCGACGACCCGACCGACGGCGACCCCGGCACCGCCACCGGCCAGCCGGCCGGCACCGACGACCAGCCGGCCGCCGCGCACGACGACCTCGTCGCCGCGCTGCGTCGCGACCTCGGCGTCAGCGCGGCGGACGCCCGGACCCGGCTGGCCACCGAACGCTGGGCCACCCGTACCGTCGACGTTCTGCGGGCCGACCTCGACGCGGCGTACGCGGGCGCGTGGATAAGCCGCGACGGCGCCGACCTCGTCGTCGCGGTGACCGATCCCGCACAGCTGGACCGGGTCCGCGCCGCCGGTGCCGAGGCCCGCCTGGTGGCCCGCAGCCAGCAGCAGTTGACCGGCGTGAAGGAGAGCCTGGACCGGGTGGGCGACGCCGCCAGCCCCGACCTGGCCGGCTGGTACGTCGACCTGACCGACAACACCGTGGTGCTGCTCGCCCGGCCCGGAGCCCAGCCCGCTGCCCTGGACTTCGCCGCCGCCGCCGGAGTGCCGGCCGACGCGGTCCGGGTGGACGCCTCCGACGAGGCGCCGGTGCCGCTGTTCGACGTACGCGGCGGCGACCCGTACTTCATCGGTGCCGGTGGACGGTGCTCGGTCGGCTTCTCCGTAATCGGCGGCTTCGTCACCGCCGGGCACTGCGGCCGCCCCGGCGACACCACCACCGGGTTCAACCGGCAGGCGCAGGGCGTGTTCCAGGCGTCGTCGTTCCCCGGCGACGACTGGGCGTTCGTCGCGGTCGACGACGACTGGACGCCGCAGCCGGTGGTCAACGACTTCAACGGCAACAACCTGCCGGTCGCCGGCAGCGTGGAAGCGCCGGTCGGGGCCAGCATCTGCCGCTCCGGGTCGACCACCGGGACCCGGTGCGGCGTGATCCGGGCCAAGGACGTCACGGTCAACTACCCGGAGGGCGCGGTCAGCGGGCTGACCCGTACCGACGTCTGCGCCGAACCCGGCGACTCCGGCGGTGCCTGGCTCTCCGGCGACCAGGCGCAGGGCGTCACCTCGGGCGGCTCCGGCGACTGCCGCACCGGTGGCGTCACATTCTTCCAGCCGCTGGCCGAGATCCTGCAGGTCAACAACCTGACCCTGGTCACCACCGAGGACGGTGCGACCCCGCCGAGCGGCGTGCCGACCGCCGTACCGACGGTCGCGCCGACCCAGCCGGCGGACCCGCCGCAGAGTCCCTGCGCCGACCACCCGGTGCTGCGTGACGGCGAGCTGAACCGGGTCGGTAGCCGGCAGACCCAGCCCGACGGAAGGTTCTTCCGGGCCGGTGCCGGCCGGCACAGCGCCTGCCTGCAGGCACCGGCCGGCGCGGCCTTCCGGCTTGCGCTGCAACGCTTCACCGCCGACGGCTGGCGTACGGTCGCCCGGGGCGACCGCGCCGGTGCCACGGTGACCCGGTTGAGTTTCTCCGGACCCGCCGGTGCCTACCGGTACCGGGTGCAGTCCGGTCAAGGCGTGGGTGGCTACCTCCTCGGGTTCTCGGTGAACTGACCGCCCACACCCACGTCCCGCCGTTGAGTACGCGTACCCTGTCGGGCCGCTACCCGGCGCTCGTAGCCTGACCTGCGGGGAGGTCACCATGGGCTACGAGCTGCTGACCGTCGTCATCCTGACGGCACACTTCGGGTTCCTCGCCTACCTGGCGGTCGGCGGGTTCCTGGCCTGGCGGTGGCCGCGGACGATCTGGCTGCATCTGACCGCGGCGGGCTGGGGAGTGCTGGTGGTGGCGGCGAACCTGAGCTGCCCGCTCACCGTCGCCGAGCACTGGTCCCGCCGCCGGGCCGGCCAGGTCGGCTTCGACGAAGGGTTCGTCGAGCGCTACCTGACCGGGGTGATCTACCCCGACCAGTACGCCTGGGCGGCCCGGCTGGTGCTCGCCACGGTCGTCGTGGTCAGCTGGGCCGGGATGCTCAGGGCAGTTCGGCGACGGCGTCGGCGAACTGCGCCCCGGTGATCACCGCCGCGTTCACCAGCGCGGCGAGCTGCGCCCCGCTGACCCCGTACGCCAGGTCGGTGCTCACGTCGCCGGCCAGGATCAGCTCGCCGGACCCGGTGTCGTGCACATAGGCCTTCGGCAGCAGCCGGTCGTGGTTCCACGAGTTGCAGAACCGGTACGCCTCGGCCAGCCGGTCCGCCGGCAGCCGCCGGTCGGCCAGCACCCGGCTGTGCAGCACCCGCTGCTGCTCGCCGAGCCGCTCGAAGTGGATTACCGCGTGCCCCCACTTGCCGCCGACCACCCCGTTGTCGTCGACGAAGTACCGGTCGCCGCGTTCGTTGAGCGCCGCCGTGATGCCCTCCAGGGTCAACGGCGAGACCACGTCCGGGGTGCCGCCCGCCGGCGGTACGCCGACCTCGCCGCCGGCGGGCGGCGGCTGATCGGCCGGCAGCTCGACGGCGTCGGTCAGCGGCTCGGCGGCCAGCCAGTCGGCGATCCGCCGCGACTGGTGGTCGGTGCCGTTGCGGGCGTCGAACCGGCCCGCCAGCTCGGCGGCGGTGGCGGCCAGCTGCGCGCCGAGCGTGGCCACCGGCAGGTCAGCGGCCGGCCGGTCGCCGTACTCCGGCCGGTGGATCGTCTCGTCGCCGTGGCCGGCGGCGGCCGCGAGCCGGCAGACCAGGGCACCAGCAGCGGCGAACTCCATCGCCGAGGACTCGTCGTACGGCCGGTCGAGCCACTCCAGATGCTCGGCGAGGATCGCCAGGCCACGCTGGTGCTGACTGACCAACGCGCAGAACCGCAGATGCTCGGCCAGGTACGGGAAGGCATCACGTTCGTGCCGGTGCCGCCGGTACGCCCGCACGTGCGCCTGCGCCGCGTCGGCGTACCGGTCCAACCGCAGGTACGGCAGGATCACCGCGACCAGCGCCTTCTCCGGCTGCTCGGTGCAGCCGACCGCACCGCTGAGCACCGGTTCGACGATCGTCAGCGCCGCCTCCCACTCACCCCAGCCGGCAAGCAGCTCGGCCTGGCGGGACGGGTCGCAGCCGGCGCAGTCGCTGTTCTCGTCCCGTGGGGCCGTGCGCCACCGGTCCAGCCACTGCCGGGCCTGAGCCTGGTCGCCGACATGGTCGGCGATCTTGCAGCGCAGGTTGTACACCGCCTGCAGACTCTGCCCACTGGCGGTGAACCGGCGCTCCATGTCGTCCAGCGCGGCCCGGGTCTGCGCCAGACCCACCCGGGGCGTGCCGCGCAGCGTGGCGACCGCCCACTTGTGGTACCAGCGCAGCAGTTCGGCGTCCCACGGCTCGAACAACTCCGGATAACGGTCGAAGGTGCTCAGACACCAGCCGAACGCCGGCAGCATCCGCCAGCGTTCGGTGTGGTGGTTGTACGTCTCGATCAGCGCCATCCGCGCGTCGAAGCCGATCCGTGCCTGCCCGGCCGCGTCGGCGTGCGCGGCGATCCGTTCCAGCTCAGCGATCTTGCCGTCTCCGTCAGGCAGGTCGGTGGCCTCGTCCAGCGCCTGGACCAGCTCCTCGGCGGTCACGGTGTCTCCTCGGTGGGGGTGCCCGGCCCGGCGGCCGGATCGGTGAAGGCCCGGTCCAGCAGGGCCAGGAAGGACCGGTTGAGCGCGGCGCTGTCCACCGCCCGCAACGGATGGTGACCGGCGAGCAGCGCCTGACCGTACAGCGCCTCGACGGCGTTGCGCAGCGCCGCTCCCGCCGGTTGCCCGGCGAGCCGGCGGATCAGCGGGTGCCGCCAGTTGAAGACCAGCTCCGGACGGTGGTCGACGTCGACCTCGGCGAACGCGGACAGCACCTCCGACCACAGCTCGTCGGAGCCGGCCACCGCACGGCGCACACTGTCCTGCTCGCGGGCGGCCTGGCCGAGGACGTACAGGGCCGGCACCGTGACCGGGTCGAACTGCCGCAGCTGCGGTACGCAGTCCAGCTCGGCCAGCACCGTGCGGGCGGTGGACAGGAAGGTCTCCGCCACCGCCAGCTGCCCCGGCGAGAGGGTCTCCAACCGGGCGGCCAGCTCGCCGGGGTCCAGCCGGCGGGTGCGGATCGCCGGGTCCAGCCGGGGCAGGCGCTGCAGGATCTCCGCGTCGTAGGCGTAGCCGGCGTTGACGATCGGCGTACCGGCGGCGGACGCGATCGCGGCCAGTGACCGGAACTCGTCGACCGTCTCCACGTACCGGATCATCGCCAGATGCTGGCGGAACAGCCGCAGCGGCATCATCCCCCGGCTGGTCTCGAACGGCAGCCACGAGTCGACCAGCCGCAGCATCTCGTCGTCGCGGACGGCGAGCGCCTTGACCCCGAGGTGGTGCACCCGCAGAAAAGCGGCGAGCCGTTCCGGCTGGCTTACCGACAGCTCAAGCAGCCAGCTGCGGATCTGCTCGCCGAGCCCGTCGCGGACCGCACCGAGCAGGTCGTCCTCGTAGAGCGCCTCGCGGCTGGCGGTGGGGCGCAGCATCGAGGTGTCGACCACACAGCGGACGAAGAACGCCCACTCAGGCAGCAGTTTGCTGGCGTCGTCGCTGAGCAGCATCCGTTTCAGGTAGACCCGGTGCCCGCCCTGGCCGACCGTCGACGCCGACGGCAGCACGAAGCCGACGCCGACCAGCCCGGCTTCCGGCAACCGCAGGTCGATCACGTCCATCGGTCGGGCACCGAGCAGCGTCGCGCCGTAGTCCAGCAGCGCCTCCCGGCGGGCCGCCGGGTCGGCGTGGACCACCTCCCACGGGGCCTGTGGCTCCGTCAGCCGGACCGGCTCGCCTGCGGGCGGGCAGAACAGCACCGGGACGTCCAGCAGCCGGGCGTAGTCGCCGACCAGGTCACGGACCTGGTCGGCGGCCAGCCAGTGCCCGGCGTCGGCGCGGGGACGCAGCGTGACGGTGGTGCCGACCGGTCCGCGTGCGGCGTCGTCGACCTCGGTGGTGTAGCGCCCGTCGGCGTACCCGATCCAGCGTACCGCCGGTCCGCCCCGGGCCGACCGGGTCACCACCTCGACGGTGTCGGCGACCATGAAGCACGACAGCAGGCCGATGCCGAACTGGCCGAGGAAGTCCTGCCGGGCGAAGCCCAGGTCGTCCCGCTTGGAGGTACGCCCGACGCTGGCCAGGAAGGTGTGTACCTGCGGTTCGGTCAGGCCGATGCCATCGTCGTGCACCCGCAGGCCACCGTCGGCGGTGGGCTCGATCCGGACGGTACCGCCGGCCCAGTCGGGCTCGGCCTCGCGCCGGGCGGTGATCGCGTCGGTAGCGTTCTGCACCAGCTCGCGGGCGAACACCCTAGGGCTGGCGTACAGGTGGTGGCTGAGCAGGTCGACGATGCCGCGCAGGTCGACCTGGAAACGGCGTTCCATCCGGGTCAGCCCGCCAACTCGGCGACGGCGTCGCAGACCTGGCAGCCGGTGGCGATCCCGCAGTCGAGCAGGTGGTCGAGCTGCGGTGAGCTGACTCCACGTTCCAACGCGGTGATCAGCTCCCCGCAGACCCGGGCGGTGCCGTCGTCGTCAACGTGGACGAAGGCCTTGGGCCACAGCCGGTCGTGGTTCCACTCGTTGCAGAAGGCGTACAGCGCGGGCACGTCGTCCACGGTGAACAGGGTCGACGCGATGGTCCGGACCCGCAGCACCTCGCCGTTGGGTCCGAGCCGGGAGAACACGATCAGGTTGTCGTTCCACCGGCCGATCAGGTCGCCGTCGGAGTCGGCCTGGAAGTGGTAGCCGCGCGCGGTGAGGGTCTCGGCGATCATCGCGGTGGTCAGCGGCCGCAGCACCTGCATCGCACCACCGCCGGAGGGCGCGTCGGGCAGGTCGTCTGGGTCCGGCGGGGGCATACGGTGGTCCTTTCGGTACGGCACGTCGGACGGCGGGCCTCGCGCTCCGGTCGGGAGCCGGCGCGCGGACGGGCCGGCGATGTCCGGACGGGGGTCCGGCGATGGACGGCGTCGTCGTGGCCCGGGGGACAGTAGGGGCCGTTCGGAATGGTGGCACAGCCGCGCCGCCCCGCGTGGTTCGGACACGACCCGGAAAAGCGAGGGTTTGTATGCCGGCGGGGTTACCGTGGGACCCTATGGCCGGCCGAACCTCCCAGGCGAATCGGCGGCGCGGCGGGTCGACCAGCCGCGGCGCCGCGACCGGCCGTGTCCGGACCCCGGCCCGCAAGCGCCCGACGGCCCGGCGGCGCCCGGCCCGCAACTCGCCTGCAGTCCTGGTCGGTCGCGCGGTCGGCGCCACCTGGATGGGGTTGGCGCACGGCGTCGGCTGGGCGGTGCGTACCGCCGGTCGCCGGGCGGCCACTGCGCGCGAGCTGAGCCCGGAGCACCGGCGTGACGGTGCCGGGCTGTTCGTACTCGGCCTGGCCATCCTCACCTCGATGGCGATCTGGTTCGGCGCGGCCGGTCCGTTCGGGGTCCGCGTCGCGGACATGATGCGGCTGTTCGTCGGCGCGATCGCGGTCGCCGTGCCGTTGCTGCTGCTGATCGGCGCGGTCCGGCTGATGCGTGACCCACCGGAGGAGCCGGAACCCCGGGGCCGCGGGCTGGTCGGCTGGTCGGCGATGCTGGTCGCCACGGCGGGGCTGCTGCACATCGGCCAACGCCCCGACGACGACCTGCAGCGTGACTACGCTGGCGGGCTGATCGGGCTCGGCGTCGGCACGGTACTGGAGCGCACGGTCAGCTACTGGGTCGGCGTACCGTTGCTGATCCTGCTGCTGATCTTCGGTCTGCTGGTCGTCACCGCCACGCCGATCAATCGAATTCCCGAGCGGCTCGGGCTGCTCGCCGGGGTCGTGACCGGGCGAGGGCCGGAGTCCGATCCGACCTCGGCCGACGCCGACACCGCTGACGACGAGACCGCTGGCGACGAGCGGGCCCGCCGCCGACCGCCGCGCCGCCGGCAGGCCAGCCGGACGGCCGACGCCCCGCCGGCACCGTCGGCCGGTGACGACGGTGCCCCGGCCGAGCCGCTCGATCTGCAGGAGACGATGGAGCTGCCGCGCCGCCCGGCGGCGAAGGTGCCGACCACCCGCACCCCGCCGGAGCCGCCGGAGCACTCCCCGACCCCGACCCGCGCCGAGCAGCTGGCAATCACCGGGCTGTCCGGGGATTATCGCCTGCCGCCGGCCAAACTGCTGCGGACCGGGCCGCCGGCGAAGACCCGCAGCAAGGCCAACGACGAGGTGATCGCCGCGCTGCAGGGGGTGTTCGAGCAGTTCGACGTCGACGCGGCGGTCACCGGGTTCACCCGTGGCCCGACGGTGACCCGCTACGAGGTGGAGCTCGGCCACGGGGTCAAGGTGGAGCGGATCACCCAGCTCTCCCGCAACATCGCGTACGCGGTGAAGTCACCGGACGTGCGGATCCTCAGCCCGATCCCGGGCAAGAGCGCGGTCGGCGTGGAGATTCCGAACACCGACCGGGAGGACGTGTCGCTCGGTGACGTGCTGCGCTCCCGGGCCGCCAGCGCCGACCACCACCCGATGCTGGTGGCGCTCGGCAAGGACATCGAGGGCGGCTTCGTGGTGGCCAACCTGGCGAAGATGCCGCACATCCTGATCGCCGGGGCGACCGGCGCCGGCAAGTCGTCCTGCCTGAACTCGCTGCTCATCTCGATCCTCAGCCGGGCCACCCCGGACGAGGTACGGCTGCTGCTGATCGACCCCAAACGGGTCGAGATGACCGGGTACGAAGGCATCCCGCACCTGGTGACCCCGATCGTGACCAACCCCAAGAAGGCGGCCGAGTCGCTGGAGTGGGTGGTACGCGAGATGGACATGCGCTACGACGACCTGGCCGCGAACGGCGTCCGGCACATCGACGACTACAACCGCAAGGTACGGGCCGGGGAGATCACCGCTCCCCCCGGCAGCGAGCGGGAGATCCGGCCGTACCCGTACCTGCTGGTGATCGTCGACGAGCTGGCCGACCTGATGATGGTCGCCCCCCGGGACGTGGAGGACTCGGTCGTCCGGATCACCCAGCTCGCCCGGGCCGCCGGCATCCACCTGGTGCTGGCCACCCAGCGGCCGTCGGTGGACGTGGTGACCGGCCTCATCAAGGCGAACGTGCCGTCCCGGCTGGCCTTCGCCACGTCGTCGCTGTCCGATTCGCGGGTCATCCTGGACCAGCCGGGCGCCGAGAAGCTGATCGGCCGGGGCGACGGCCTGTTCCTGCCGATGGGGGCGTCGAAACCGCTGCGCATCCAGGGTGCCTGGGTCAGTGAGAAGGAGATTGACGAGATCGTCGCCTTCTGCAAGAAGCAGCGCGAGCCGGAATTCCGCCCCGACGTGCTCACCACCGCCCAGGAGAACAAGAAGAAGATCGACGAGGACGTCGGTGACGACCTCGACCTGCTGGTCCAGGCGATCGAGCTGGTGGTGACCTCGCAGTTCGGGTCGACCTCGATGCTGCAGCGCAAACTGCGGGTCGGGTTCGCCAAAGCGGGCCGGTTGATGGATCTGATGGAGACCCGGGGCATCGTCGGGCCGTCCGAGGGTTCCAAGGCACGCGACGTGCTGGTCAAGCCGGACGAGCTGGAGGACGCGCTGGCGAGTCTGCGGGCCGTCGAGGCGGGCTGACCGCACTGGTCCGGTCGGCTGACCGGTCGGATCGTCCGGCACCGCGCCGCCCGGCCGCCGTACGCCAATGGCCCGGTACCCTCGTCAGGTGTCTGCTTTTCCCCCGCCTCCCGCCCAACCGTCCGGCCGGCGCGTCGCCCTGCTCACCCTGGGGTGCGCCCGCAACGAGGTCGACTCGGAGGAGTTGGCCGCCCGGCTGGACGCCGACGGCTGGCAGGTGACCACCGACTCCGACGGTGCCGACGTGGTGCTCGTCAACACCTGCGGCTTCGTCGAGAAAGCCAAGCAGGACTCGGTGCAGACGCTGCTCGACGCCGCGGACGGCGGGGCCAAGGTGGTGGCTGCCGGCTGCATGGCCGAACGGTACGGCCGGGAGCTCGCCGAGCACCTGCCGGAGGCGCAGGCCGTCCTCGGGTTCGACGACTACCCGGATATCTCCGGCCGGCTGCGGGCGGTGCTGGCCGGCGAGCAGCTGCCCGCGCACGCGCCCCGGGACCGCCGCACGATGCTGCCGTTGACCCCGGTTTCCCGGCAGCGCTCCGGTGTCGTCGTGCCCGGTCACGCGACGGTCGACGAGCACACCCCCGCGCACCTTCGCGCGGTCCTGCGGCGTCGGCTGGCCAGCGGCCCGGTGGCGTCGCTGAAACTGGCCAGCGGCTGTGACCGCCGGTGCGCCTTCTGCGCCATCCCGGCGTTCCGGGGAGCGTTCGTCTCCCGCGTTCCCGAGGAGCTGCTGGCCGAGGCCGAGTGGCTGGCCGGCACCGGAGTTCGGGAACTTGTGCTGGTGAGCGAGAACTCGACCTCGTACGGCAAGGACCTGGGGGATCCGCGACTGCTGGAGAAGCTGCTGCCACAGCTGGCCGCCGTCGACGGCATCGTCCGGGTGCGGGTCAGCTACCTGCAGCCGGCCGAGACCCGTCCGGGCCTGATCGAGACGATCGCCACCACGGCCGGCGTGGCACCGTACTTCGACCTGTCCTTCCAACACTCCAGTGAGCCGGTGCTGCGCCGGATGCGGCGCTTTGGCTCCACCGGGCGGTTCCTCGACCTGCTGGCCTCGGCCCGGTCGCTGGCGCCGCAGGCCGGCGCGCGAAGCAACTTCATCGTCGGGTTCCCCGGCGAGACCCGGTCGGACGTCGACGAACTGGTCCGGTTCCTGTCTGCGGCCCGGTTGGACGCGATCGGGGTGTTCGACTACAGCGACGAGGACGGCACCGAGGCCGCCGGTCTGCCCGACAAGGTACGGGCCGCCACGGTGAAGCGGCGCTATGACCGGATCTGTGCGCTGGCCGACGAGTTGTGCGCGCAGCGGGCCGAGGAACGGGTCGGCACGACGGTGGAGGTGCTGGTCGACAGCGTCGACGACGGGCTGGTGGAGGGTCGGGCCGCGCACCAGGCACCGGAGGTGGACGGTTCGACGACGTTGGTGGCCGGCGCTGCCGGCGCTGCCGGCGCCACCGGAGCCGGGGTCGACCTCGCCACGCTGCGCCCCGGCGACCTGGTCCGGGCGACGGTGACCGGGACCGAAGGGGTCGACCTGGTGGCAGTGCCGGGTGACGTGCTCTCGTCCGGTACGGCCGACCGGCCGATCTCCACCGCGGTCAGGTGAGCCGATGACCGAGCCGGGTGCCTCCGCCGGTCCGCGTACCGCCGTCGCTGCGGTGCCGGTGGTCAACGCGGCCAACGCGCTCACCGGGCTACGCATGGTGCTGGTGCCGGTCTTCGTGGTGTTCGTGGTTCTCTCCGAGATGACCCATCCGGGCTGGCGGATCGCCGCCTGCCTGACGTTCGTCGTCGCGTCGGCGACCGACCTGATCGACGGCTGGATCGCCCGCCGGTACGCCTTGGTGACGTCGTTCGGCAAGGTCGCGGACCCGATCGCCGACAAGGCGCTGACCGGCACCGCGCTGGTACTGCTGTCCTGGTACGACCTGGTGCCCTGGTGGGTGACCGGGCTGATCCTGGTGCGTGAGTGGGGGATCACGCTGATCCGGTTCTGGGTGCTGCGGCACGGGGTGATCGCGGCGAGCCGGGGCGGCAAGGCGAAGACGGCACTGCAGATCACGGCGATCGTCTGGTACCTGCTGCCGCTGCCGTCGGTGCTCGCCGCAGTCGCTCCGTGGATCATGGCGGCCGCGCTGCTGGTCACCGTGGCGACCGGGCTGGACTACCTGGTCCGCGCGCTGCGGCTGCGCCGTACCGGGCCGGACCGGTGACCTCGGCCGGGTCGGACCGGGTGCCTCCGGCCGGCGCGTCAGCGGGCGGGCGGCCGGCGCCGGACGGTGGCGATCTCGGCATGGGGCGGTCGGCCAGCGGTAGCCCGGCGGCGGCGGTCGTGCACGCCCTGGCCGAGCGGGGCGAGACGCTGGCGGTCGTCGAGTCGCTCACTGGTGGCTTGCTGGCGTCCGCCCTGGTCGAGGTCGCCGGGGCGAGCCTGGTCTTCCGCGGTGGGCTGGTCGTGTACGCCACCGACCTGAAGCGCACCCTGGCCGGCGTGCCGGAGCGGTTGCTCGCCGACCGCGGACCGGTCGACCCGGACGTCGCGGTCGCCATGGCCCGTGGTGCCCGGGTCCGGTGCGCCGCCGAGTGGGCGCTGGCGACCACCGGGGTGGCCGGCCCACAGCCGCAGGGCGGCAAGCCGGTCGGGCGAGTCTACGTTGCCCTGGCCGGTCCGGCTGGCGTGCATCAGGTCCGGCGGTTGGACCTCGGCGGCGGTCGGGATGCGGTACGCAGGTCGAGCGTGACCGCTGCCCTGCGGCTGCTGACGACGCAACTACACGCCACGCGGCCCTGAGCGGGGGACACCCGGGACGCCGAGCGGATATAACTGACATCTGACTCTGATCGCCCTGTCGGGCCCGATTCGTGCTCTCGGGTGGGGTGTCGATCGGGTGGCGAACGGATAAGGTTGCGGGAAGCCTCCGGCACTCGCCGGCCGGTCCCGGACAGGGGGAGGTGCGATGGTCCTGCTACGCCGCGTTATCGGTGACGCGCTGCGTGCCCGCCGGCAGGGTCAGCGCCGGACTCTGCGCGAGGTTTCCACCGCCGCGAACGTCAGCCTCGGCTACCTCTCCGAGATCGAGCGCGGCCAGAAGGAAGCCTCGAGTGAGCTGCTCGCTGCGATCTGCGACGCCTTGGGTGCCCAGCTGTCCGAGGTGCTGCGTGACGTGAGCCACACCGTCGCCGTCGCTGAGCAGCGGCAGGGCCTGCTGGTTCCGTTTCCCGAGCAGTCCCCGACGTCGTCCGAGCGGCCCCTGGAGGAGCGGCCGAGCCACAGCGAGGTTCTGCGCTCCGCCCCGGACGGCGCCGTCGGTACGACCGAGCGGGGCGACGCTTCGGCGCACCAGGTCGCCTCCGAGGGCGGGGTGACCGTCTCGGTCCGCAGCGACTCGCCGCTCAAGACGACGCTGCGGGCCTCCCGGCGGGTGCCGAACACCGGCGGTCGGGACCGTGACGTCGTCTGCGCCGCCTGAGCCGCGGCCGATCGAGCGGCAGCGGGCTGCCGGATCCTGGGCTCGCCACCGCTGGATCCGGGACACTAAGGTTGACCCTCAACCGGCCCACCCTGCCGGATCCCACCGATGGCGGCTTACGCGGTGGCGACGGCCTGGGACGATGGTAGGGGTGCCGGCGCACCGTACCGCCCGGGTCGGGCCGCCGTGACCGCCTGACCGTTCGCGCCGATAGTGAGGGGATACCGCAGAGATGGCGAACCCGTTCGTCAAGGGTTGGCGCTACCTGATGGCGCTGTTCGGCGCCAAGATAGATGAGCACGCCGACCCCAAGGTGCAGATCCAGCAGGCGATCGAGGACGCCCAGCGCCAGCACCAGGCACTGGTTCAGCAGGCCGCCGCGGTGATCGGCAACCAGCGACAGCTGGAAATGAAACTCTCCCGGCAGATGAGCGAGGTCGAGCGACTGCAGGGGATGGCCCGGCAGGCGCTGGTGCTGGCCGACAAGGCCCGCGCCGAGGGCGACGAGGCGGAGGCGAACAAGTACGAGCAGACCGCCCAGACTCTCGCCACCCAGTTGGTTGCCGGCGAGCAGTCGATGGAGGACCTCAAGACCCTGCATGACCAGTCGTTGGCCGCCGCTGCTCAGGCCCGTCAGGCGGTGGAGAACAATCAGATGATCCTGCAGCAGAAGCTGGCCGAGCGGACCAAGTTGCTGAGCCAGCTCGAGCAGGCCAAGATGCAGGAGACCGTGGCGTCGTCGCTGGAGTCGATGTCGGCGCTCGCCGCGCCGAAGAACACGCCGTCGCTCGACGAGGTGCGGGACAAGATCGAGCAGCGCTACGCCACCGCGATGGGCCGGGCCGAGCTGGCCGGCAACTCCGTCGAGGGGCGGATGCTCGAGGTGCAGAAGTCCACCCTCGACATGGCTGGTTCGTCGCGGCTCGACCAGATCCGGGCCAGCATGGCGGGAGAGAGGCTCGCCGGGGCACAGCCAGGGCCGGCGGTCGAGCAGACCCCGGCGGGTGCGGACAGCACGGCCGGCGCGGACGGCGCCAGTGTCGCCCGCCTTGACCAGCTCCGTGCCTCGATGGCGAAGGACAAGAACACCGGTGACGCCTCCGCCGCCGGCTGACCATCGGGCCAGGGGGGCGGGAAGGAGCAACGGTGGTGGATCCACGGACTCGCTACTTCCGCAGGCTGCGTCGCCTGCGTCGGGGTGCCCGCCGGTGGACCGTGCTTGCTGGCGGCTTCGGCGGCGCGGCGGCGGTGCTGCTGCCACACGCGGGGGTCAGCCCGGTCGACGCGGTATGGGCGGCGGCGGCCGGCGCCAGCACGGCGTTGGCCTTCTGGCGCTGGTCCGATCTGCGGGCGCTGACCGCGCAACCGCCGCCCCCCGCGCCGGATCCGGCCATCGCCGCCGAGCAGGCCCGGCTCAAGCTGGTCGCCACCGTCGAGCGGATTCCGCTCGGCCGGGCCGCCATCGGTGAGGTACGCCGACAGCAGGCGCTGCTGGCGTTGCGCGGAACGGCGGCGGCCGACATCTGGACCCGGCTGGACCGGGCCGCGCGTACCCTCGCCGGGCTGGCGCCGCAGTTGACCGGGCCGGGCGAGTCGGCGCAGCTCGAAGCTGCGGTGGCCGAGCAGTCGCTGCGCGACCTGGCGTACCGGGTGGCCAGCGTGGAAAAGGCGGTACGGCTGGCTCCGGCCGATGCCGGGCTGGCCGACTCGCATCGGGTGCTCGTCGAGCAACTGGAAGCCGGCACCGTCGCTTACGAAGGTCTCGTCGCGGCGGCCGCCAACTACGTCGCCGAGGACGGTCGTGCGGTCGGGCAGCACCCGTCGGTGAGCCGGCTCACCGAGGCCGGTGACCTGCTGCGGGGGGTTGCCGCCGGGCTGGCGGAGCTGCGCCAGCCACCAGACCCGGCTGGCACGTCGGGCACCAGTAGGTGACCCGCCCTACCGCCGGCTCGACGCGACGCACTGCCGTGCCGCAGCGGCGGCACGGCCGCCGCCAGCGGCCGTACACGTAGGTGGCCTCCCCAGGTAGGCCGGTGATGCTGCGGCTGGCCTGCCCCCGGTTGGCGACCAGCAGCCGGCGTGCCAGGTCGACGACGGCGGCCAGGTCCGGCACCTCGCGGACCGGTGTACCGGGGGCGACACCGCGCAGGAACAGCAACTCGCAGGCGTAGACGTTGCCGATCCCGGCGAGATTGCGTTGGTCGAGCAGCGCCTCGACGACAGGCGTCTCGGGTCGGGCGGCGAGCCGGCGGACCGCTTCGGCGGGGTCCCAGTCGGCACCGAGCAGATCCGGCCCCAGCCCGGCGGTGAGTTCCGGCTCCCGATCCGCCCTCACCAGGGCAAGTTCGTGCAGGTGGTAGCCGACGGCGCAAAACTCATCGGTGCGCAGTACCACACGGATCAGGTGTGCCGGCCGGGCCGCCCAGCGATGACCGACCCGGTAGATCCGCCAACTGCCGTCCATCCGTAGGTGCGAGTGCAGGGTGTACCGCCGGTCGTCGGGTGCCGCGAGCCGCAGCAGCAGGTGCTTGCCCCGGCTCACGCAGTCCAGCACCGTCCAGCCGGACAGGTCGGTGGTCGCGAGCCGGGGGATCCGGAAGTCGCTGCCGGTGAGCCGCCGGCCGGCCAGCACTTCGCGCAGCCGGTGGGCAGTGTTCCAGACGGTGTCGCCTTCAGGCACGACGACAATCCTGCCGCAGATCGCGACCGGGCGGGCCGGATAGCCGGCCGACTGCCTCAGGCCGGACAGCCGACTGCCCGGGCCAGATGTCTCCGGCCCGGGCAGTCAGGGTGACGATAACTCTCAGTACCGTCGTCGGAAGACGGCGAAGGTGGCGGCGGTGCCCAACGCCAGCGCGCCGATCAGCACCACCCAGATCGCTGTCGAGTTGACACCGTTGTTGATCTCCGCGTTGGCCTGGACCGCAGCGAGGAGGCTGTCGTCCGGCGGCGCCGGCAGAGGAACCGGGGGAAGTTCGCCGTACCGCACCAGACCGGTGCTCTCCAGCAGTGACATGTGGGTCTGGACGAAGCCGTTGGCGTCCTGCGCAAGCTGCCGGACGACGTCGTTACGGGTACTCGCCCGGATCGCACCGATGACCGGGAAGATGTTGCCGTGGGCGGCGCGGAGCCGCTCGACGAAGATCCGGTCGAACCGGGCACCCTCCGCGACCTTCATCTCGTCGACCCAGCCCTGCTGGGTGGGGGTCGGGTCGGTGGGCAGCTCCACGCCGAGCTCGTTCGCCGCTTCGACCACCAACAGGTCGAGCTCGATGTGCTGGTCGGCGATCTCGGCGCCGACCTCGCGGACCCTCTGCGTGCTGCCCTTCTCTGCGGCCAGCACACCAGCCGGGATCTCCCACAGTCCGGCGAGCCGGACGCCGTTGAGCAACTGGATGTCGGTGGCGGCGAGCTGGGTCGCTCCAGAGGGCTGCGCGAGCGCGACGCCAGGCAGTGCGAGCAGCCCGGCGACGAGACCCACCAGGACTGCTGCCAACCGGCGCGGGGTGTGTGCCGCAGATCGTGCCCGGGCCATAGTGTCTCAACCTCCGAGTGGGGTCGACAGAGCGGTTGATGATCGATCAGAACGTTAGGTCGAATACGGCCCGCGCGTCAATGCCGCTGGCTCGAAATCCGCAGAAAAAAGAAGCATTTAATCGTTTCCTGTGGCTAATCTGACTCAACTCGTCGGCATCGGCCGTTCGGCTGATGTCCCCGGTTCAACATCGCGGCCGAGGGGTTGTTCACCCAGTGCGAATCTGGCCGATTGACATCACGTGGCGGGAGTGCGGTTTGTGGCGTCGCGGTAACAGGGTGCCGACACCGTAGCAGAATGTCGGCCCATTCCTGACCCGGCGGATCACTGGAATCGCTACGGTGACTCGTCAGGACGCGGCGGCCGGACGATGTCGGCGTACCGCAGATGACTGGCACCGTAGATCGCAAAGTTGAGCCGGGCATGGGACAGGCTCAAGTCGCCGTTCGGCCCGCCACGCACCACCTCGGCGTCGTCATCGCCCTGGCCGTCGTCGGTCCAGAAGCAGACGGGGCAGGTGGTGCATCCGGTCCGGTAACCACAGCAGGGGCATCTGTCGACGGAGTACGGGACCACCCGCTAAGCCTTCCACAGGAACGTTTCGGGCATGTGCCTGAGGTACCCCGTCGACGGACCGCCGGTAGCGCACCGCCGACAGCGGTGACACCCGGCGGACCTCGCCGTGGCGGCGGTGCCCCGGCCGACGTTCACGATCAGCCGCGTAACCGCAGTCCACGTGGGGTGACCCGGAAGCCGGCGGCGGCCAGCGCCGTCCGCAGCGGGGAGCTGTGCACCCGCTCCCCGTCGGCGCGTTCGACCGAGATGGTGCCGAGTGCCCCGGAGCTCACCGCGTCGGCCAGCGCCCGGGCCGCCGCCTCGAGCCGCTGTCCGTCCTGAGTGAAGCAGAGCAGACTGCGACCGCCGCGTTCGACGTAGAGCGCCGCCTCCGCGTCGACCAGGACCACCAGCGCCCCGGCCTTGCGCCCGGGTCGGTGCCCCGCGTTCGACTCGTCGGCGCTGTCCACCGGTCGCTCCGGCCAGGGCAGTGCCGCGCCGTACGGGTTCGCCGGATCGGCTGCCGCCAGCACCACCGCCTCCGGCTGCCGGCGGTGCGTTGGATCGGAACTGGCGAGTTCCCGCAGCCGGTCCACCGCACCCGGTACGGCGAACTGGGCTGCACCGAGTCCGTCGACGAAGTAGCCCCGGCGGGCCGCGCCGCGTTCCTCCAACGCGGCCAGCACCGGGTACACGGCGGCGAACCCACCCGGCTGCCCCTCGGCGGCGACCGCCCCCCGGGTCACCACCCCGTGCCGTTCGAGCAGCACGTCGGCGGTGAGCGCCGCCCGCCGGGTCGGGTCGGGGTCGCGGGATGGCAGCAGTGACCACCGACCGGCCAGCTGCGGTGCGGCGGTACGGGCGACGAATTCCCGACCGACCCGCCGGGCCCGACCCCGTGCCCCGGCGGCGGTGCGGACCCGTTGTGTCGGGCGTGGGCCGAGTACGGCCCGCAGTGGAGCCAGTGTGTCGTTGGTCAGCCAGCCGGCCCACACCAGATCCCAGATCGCCGTCTCGATCCGCCCGGCCGGATCGGCAGTGTCGGCGGGCGCAACGCCAGCGGTGCCGGCGAGCGCCGCGTCGACCCGGTCGGCCAGTTGCCGGAAGAACAACGCCTGCTGGTCGGCGAGGGCGGCGAGCACCGCCTCGTGCACCGGGGTCAGCGTGAGCGCCGGGTCCGGCGGCGGTAGCAGCAGCGGCGCGGTCTCCGTGAACACCAACCGGATCCAGCCGTCACCCGAGCCGACCGCGCCGGCACCGGACCAGGTGACCTCGCCGGAAGCGCAGAGCTCGTCCAGGTACGCGGGGGAGTAGTCGGCCACCCGGGCGGGCAGGATCAGCCGTTCCACCGCGCCGGCCGGCAGAGCCGCTCCCTGTAGTTGCTCGACGGCGGCCGCCACCCCGTCCACCCCGCGACCCGGGCCGGCGACCTGCTGCCACCGGGGAAGGAACCGGACCAGGGCGGTGGCCGGCACCGGCTCGATCTCGCGGCGCAGCGCCGCGAGCGAGCGGCGCCGCAGTAGCCGCAGCACGTCGGCGTCGCACCACTCGGTGCCGGCCCGGTCCGGGGTGAACTCGCCGGCCACGATCCGCCCGGTCGCGGCGAGCCGCCGCAGGGTCTGTTCGACGACGAAGGTGCCCAACCCGAACCGGGCGGCGCACCCGGCGGTGTCGAACGGCCCCCGGGTACGGGCGTAGCGGGCGACCAGGTCGCCGAGTGGGTCGACCACCGGGGCGAGGTACGCCGCGGCGACGCCTACCGGCAGCGCGACACCGAGCGCGTCGCGCATCCGGCCGGCGTCCTCCACTGCGATCCACCGATCCTGCCCGGCGATCCGTACCCGCAGCGCGCGCCGGGCCCGGGCCAGCTCGGCCGGCCAGCCCGGGTCGATCCGTCGGGCCCGCAACTCGGTGTCGGACAGGTCGCCGACGACCCGCAGCAGCTCGGTCAGGTCCTCGGCGTCGCGTAACCGGCGGTGCCCGTCCAGCCATTGCAGCTGCCGGTGAGTTTCGTCGAGTACCGCTGGGTCGAGCAGTTCCCGCAGCTCGACCCGGCCGAGCAGCTCACCGAGCAACGTCGAGTCGAGGCTCAGCGCGGTGGCCCGGCGCTCGGCCAGCGGCAGGTCCCCTTCGTAGAGGAACGCTCCGACGTAGCCGAACAGCAGGGACCGGGCGAACGGCGACGGCCGGGGTGTCTCGACCTCCACCAGCCGCAGCCGCCGTGCCGCCAGGTCGCCCATCAGCCCGGCCAACGCCGGCATGTCGAAGACGTCCCGCAGGCATTCCCGTGCCGCCTCAAGGGTGATCGGGAAGTCGGTGAACTCGCGCGCCACGTCGAGCAGCTGGGCGGCGCGTTGCCGCTGCTGCCACAGCGGCTGCCGGCGTCGCGGATCCCGGCGGGGCAGCAGCAGCGCCCGGGCGGCGCATTCCCGGAACCGGGCGGCGAACAGGGCCGACCCGCCGACGGCTGTTTCGACGAGCTGGCTGATCTCGTCGCTGTCGAAGGCGACCAGATCGGCACCGGGTGGGGTGTCGGCCATCTCGGGTAGCCGGATGACGATGCCGTCGTCGGCGGGCAGCACCTGGGCGTCGACGCCGTACCGCTCGGTCAGTCGCTGGCCGATCGCCAGTGCCCACGGCGCGTTCACCTGGGCACCGAAGACGCTGTGCACGATCAGCCGCCAGTCGCCGAGCTCGTCGTGGAACCGTTCGACGACGACCGTCCGGTCGTCCGGCAGGCTCCGGACGGCGGTGCGTTGGTCGTCGAGGTAACGCAGCAGGTTGTCGGCGGCCCAGTCGTCCAGACCGGACGACAACAGCCCGGCGCGGGCGGCGGTCGGGTCCTCCCGGCTGACCTGGCGCAGCCGGGCGCCCAGCGCCCGGCCCAGCTCGACCGGGCGACCAGGTTGGTCGCCTTTCCAGAACGGCATCCGGGCTGCCTGGCCCGGGGCGGGGGTGACCAGCACCCGGTCCGGGGTGATCTCCTCGATCCGCCACGACGTCGCACCGAGCAGGAAGACGTCGCCGACCCGGGACTCGTAGACCATCTCCTCGTCGAGCTCGCCGACCCGCACCGGCCGTTCGGCCCCGGCGAGGAAGACACCGAACAGGCCACGGTCCGGGATCGTGCCGCCACTGGTGACGGCCAGCCGCTGCGCGCCCGGCCGCCCGGTGAGCAGGTCGGCGTCGCGGTCCCAGATCAGCCGGGGCCGCAGCTCGGCGAAAGCGGTCGACGGGTACCGGCCGGAGAGCATGTCCAGCACCGCGTGCAGCGCCGAGTCGGGCAGGTCGGCGTACGGGGCCGCGCCGCGTACCAGGGTCGCCAGCGCGTCCACCGGCCAGGGATCGAGCGACACCATCGCGACGATCTGCTGGGCCAGGACGTCGAGTGGGTTGCGCGGGTACCGCAGCTGCTCGATCGCGCCGTGGGCCATCCGCTCGCTGACCACCGCACAGGCCAGCAGGTCACCACGGTGCTTGGGCAGGATCACCCCGTGCGACAGCGCGCCCACCTGGTGCCCGGCCCGGCCGATCCGCTGCAGGCCGGCGGCGACACTCGGCGGTGCCTCGATCTGCACGACGAGGTCGACCGCACCCATGTCGATGCCGAGCTCCAGGCTGGAGGTGGCGATCACCGCCGGCAGGTGGCCGGACTTCAACGCCTCTTCGATCTGCTGCCGTTCGGAGCGCGACACGCTGCCGTGGTGGGCGCGGGCGATCACTGCCGGGGCGCCGTGCGCGGTGTCCGACTGGGCCATGATCTCCGCCGGCATCCGGGTACCGGACCGCCGGTCGCCGCCGCGGTCGCCGCCGTGCGGGCCGGACTGCTGGTCCGTGCCGTCCGCCCGGCCTGCGGCGAGTTCGTTGAGCCGGGCGCAGAGCCGTTCCGCGGAGCGTCGGGAGTTGGTGAACACGATGGTCGACCGGTGCCGCCGGATCAGGTCGAAGACGCGTTCCTCGACCGCCGGCCAGATCGACCGGCCGGCCGGCGGCGGACCATCGGGGTCCTCCTGCGCCGACTCGCGTTCGTCCAGCTGGTCGAGATCCGGCACCGGCACCTGGACGCTGACCTCGATGGTCTTGGTCGTGGCCGGGGCGACCACCTGCACGGGCTGACGGCCACCGAGGAACTGGGCGGTCTCCTCGATCGGCCGGACCGTGGCGGACAGGCCGATCCGCTGGGCGGGCGCCGGCAGCAGCGCGTCCAACCGCTCCAGCGACAACGCCAGGTGCGCGCCGCGTTTGGTGCCGGCGACCGCGTGCACCTCGTCGACGATGACCGTACGCACGCCGCGCAGCGACTCCCGGGCGGCCGAGGTGAGCAGCAGGAACAGCGACTCGGGAGTGGTGATGAGGATGTCCGGCGGTTGCCGGAGGAAGGCGCGTCGCTGATCGGCCGGGGTGTCGCCGGTGCGGATGCCGACGGTCACCTGCGGCGCCGGCGCACCGATGCGGGCGGCGGCCTGGTCGATGCCGACCAGCGGGGTACGCAGGTTGCGGTCGACGTCGACCGCGAGTGCCTTGAGCGGGCTCAGGTAGAGCACCCGGCACCGCAGCCGCGGATCGTCGGGAGCGGGCGAGCGGGTCAGCTGGTCCAGCGACCAGAGGAACGCGGCGAGCGTCTTGCCGGATCCGGTGGGTGCCACCACCAGGGCGTGCCGGCCGTCGCTGATCGCCTCCCACGCGCCGGTCTGCGCCGCGGTCGGGGCGGCGAAGGCGGCGGAGAACCACTCCCGGGTGGCCGCCCCGAAGCGCTCCAACACCGCGGTCATCGCTGGTCCCTCCATCGGTACATCCGGCTGCCGGCGTGAACCATCCTGCCCGCCGGGTACGACGAAGCTGGGCCGCCCGGGCGACCCGGATCCACAAATTCGAGTGGAACCGGCAGGTCTGGCTTGCCCGACTTAGTAGTTATGGAGTAACTTTCCGTCATCGTCCGATCTCTCAAGGAGTACCTCCATGCCCGTTGCCGAGCGCGGCCTCCACCACGACACGGAGGTTCTACTCCGGAAGGTGGACGGCCTGGTGGCCCTGCTGCGGCTACGGCACCACCGGCTCGACCCGGCAGCGGTGGACCGGTTCGCTGACACCCTGCGGGCCCTGGTCGTCGACAGCGGATCGGCGAGCGCCGCCGACCGGGCGCGGGTACGCGCCACCGTGCACTACCACATGCTGCTGGCCAGCCGACGAGGTCTGCTGCCGCTCGCCGACGTGCCCGCACCCGCCGGACCCGCGACACCGGCCCGCCCGACGATGCCCGCCGCGACGGCGACGGCCCCCACCGAACCAGCCGGCACATGACGGTAACCGTACGGTAATCACCGAATCTGTTTTGATCGCTTACCATCCAAGCTCCGGCAACCGGCGACGTCCAGGCCCGGCCACCGCCCGGCGGGCCGGCCAGCCAGGCGGCCGGCACCGGGAGACCGGTAGGCTGGCGGTGATCGACAGCGGAGGGGGCACGGATGGCACAGCTGCGCCACCTCCCGGCTCCGCGCAGGATCGCCGTCGTGCTGCTCGTCCTGCTCGCCGTCACCGCTGTGCACGGTGCCGCCTCGGTCGCCGTACCGGCCGTCGCCGTCGCCGCCGGGCCGGCCTCCATCGGAGCCGCGCTGCTGCACCAGACCGTCTCGCCCGGTGGTCGCAACTGCGTCGACGACGCCGACCACCGGCAGCAGCAGAGCGTGTCGGCCCGGCCCGGCCCAGCCGGTGACGACCACGGCACTCCGACCGGCACCGTCACCACGCCAACCTGGTCCGCCGCGCCATCTGTCACCGGCCAGGCGGCCCGGTCGTCGGCCGCCGGTCCGCTCCTGCGCCGCGGCACCCGGCCCTGCTCCAGCCGGGCACCACCCGACCAGCTGGCGGCGCAGCTGACCACCGCGGCCGCACACCTGCCCATTTTCGACTGAACCGGGCCACCGAACCGGCGGAGTCCGGGGCCGGCCGTCCCGAGCCTTCGCCACCGCCACGTCACCCCCTCCGCCACGGCCGCGACGCGCCGTCCGGCGTTCCTCTCCCGCCGGGCGGGCAAGCCCGGCAACGGACCCGTGCCGACGCGTGGGCCCGCGACGACACCTACCTGGAGCCGTACGTGCTGGTATTGCTCATCGTCCACCTGGTGACGGCGCTCGTGGCGCCGGTGCTGGTCCGCTGGTGGGGTCCGCGTGCCTGCTACCTGCTGGCCGCCGCGCCCGGCGCCGCCGCCGGCTGGGCACTGGCCAGCACCGGTGCGGTACGCGACGGTGCCACGCTCGACGAGACGTACCGGTGGGTGCCACAGCTCGGCCTCGACCTGGCGTTTCGGGTCGGCACCCTGTCCTGGCTGATGGTGCTGCTGGTCGGCGGCGTCGGAGCCCTGGTCCTGACCTACTGCGCCCGCTACTTCGCGTCGGGTGAGCCCGGCCTCGGCCGGTTCACCGCGAACTTCGTCGGATTCGCCGGAGCCATGCTCGGTCTGGTCCTCGCCGACGACCTGATCCTGCTCTACGTCTTCTGGGAGCTGACCACCGTCTTTTCCTACCTGCTGATCGGCCACCATCCGGAGAAGCGGGCCAGCCGCCGGGCCGCCGCCCAGGCGCTGATCGTGACCACCCTGGGCGGCCTGGCCATGCTCGTCGGGTTCATCATGCTCGGTGAGCAGGCCGGCACCTACCGTTGGTCGCAGATCGCGGCCGGCCCGCAGCCGGCAGGCGGCTACCTGGCCGTCGCGCTGGTGCTGGTCCTCGTCGGCGCGCTGGCCAAGTCGGCGATCTTCCCGTTCAGCTTCTGGCTGCCCTCGGCGATGGCCGCGCCCACCCCGGTCAGCGCCTACCTGCACGCCGCCGCCATGGTGAAGGCCGGCATCTACCTGGTCGCCCTTCTGTCACCGGTGTACGCGGGCAACCCCTGGTGGTACTGGTTGATCGTCACCACCGGCACCGCCACCATGCTGGTCGGCGGCTGGGCGGCGCTGCGCCAGACCGACCTCAAGCTGCTGCTGGCGTACGGGACCGTGAGCCAGCTCGGTCTGCTGGTGGTGGTGACCGGCGCGGGTGAACGCGGCCCGGCGCTGGCCGGTGCGACGATGCTGCTCGCCCACGCCCTGTTCAAGGCGACCCTGTTCCTGGTGGTCGGCATCGTCGACCGGTGCGCCGGCACCCGCGACCTCACCGAGCTGAGCGGGCTGGGTCGACGGATGCCGGCGGTCGCCGTGGCCGCCACACTCGCCGCCGCGTCGATGGCCGGGGTGCCTCCGCTGCTCGGCTTCGTCGGCAAGGAGGCGGTGCTGGAGGCGTTCGCGCCGGACCCGGTCGTGTTGGCGCTGATCGTCCTCGGCTCGGTGCTCACCACCGCGTACAGCGCCCGGTTCATCTGGGGCGCGTTCGCCGGCAAGCCCGGTCGGGAGCCGACCGCCGCCGCGCCGGTCGGCCCGGTGTTCGTGCTGCCGGTCGGCGTACTGGCGCTGCTCGGTCTGCTGCTCGGGCCGGCGGCCGGCGTCGTCGACACGGTGCTCACCCCGTACGCCGGGCTGTTCGGTCCGGGTGACTACCACCTGGCGCTGTGGCACGGGTTCACCCCCGCGCTGGTGCTGTCCCTGGTCGCGCTCGTCGGCGGCGCCGTGCTGTTCCTGGCCCGGGAACGGGTGGCCGCCGTGCAGCGGCGGCTGCGGGCCCCGACCGACGGGGCGACCAGTTACGCCCAGGCGACCCACCTGCTGGACCGGATCTCGGTGGAGGTCACCGGCGCCACCCAGCGCGGATCGCTGCCGCAGTATCTCGGCATCATCCTGCTGGTGCTGGTCACCGTGCCGGGTGGAGCGCTGCTGGTGACCCGGCCGTGGACCGGGCAGTGGCGCTGGTACGACACGCCGGTGCAGATCGCGGTGGCAGCGGTCCTGGTGGTCGCCGCGATCGCCACGGTCCGGGCGCAACGCCGACTGAAGGCAGTCATCCTGGCCGGAGTGACCGGGTACTGCACCGCGTTGTTGTTCGTCCTGCACGGTGCACCCGACCTGGCGCTCACCCAGTTCCTCGTCGAGACGATCACCATCGTGGTGTTCGTCCTGGTGGTTCGTCGGCTACCGATCTACTTTTCGGAACGTCCACTGCGTTCCAGCAGATACGCGCGGATCGCCCTCGGTGTCGTTGTCGGCGTGGTGATGTCCGGCATGGCGATGGCGGCGGTCGGCAACCGGGACGCGGCACCCGTCTCAGCGGCCTACCCCGAACAGGCGGTGGAGTACGGCGGCGGGCGCAACGTGGTGAACGTGACGCTGGTCGACATCCGGGCCTGGGACACCATGGGGGAGATTTCGGTGCTGGTCGTCACAGCGACCGGCGTGGCCAGCCTGGTGTTCCTGCGGCCGCGTACCGGTCCGGGTCCACGCCGGGTCGGCGCCGCGACCGCAGCCGGCCACGGTGGTCGGCCGGGCGGCCCGTTCCCGCCGGCCCGGTCCCGGCGCCAGCGGATCTGGCTACGGGGCGGCGCGACCCAGACCCCGCGGGGCCGGTCGATCATCTTCGAGGTCGTCACCCGGCTGCTGTTCCACGCCATCCTGGTCTACTCGATATTCCTGCTCTTCTCCGGCCACAACGCGCCCGGTGGCGGGTTCGCCGGCGGGCTGGTGGCCGGGCTGGCGCTGGCGGTGCGCTATCTCGCCGGTGGCCGCCACGAACTCAACGAGGCGGCACCGGTGGACGCCGGGCTGGTGCTCGGCGTTGGTCTGTTCCTGGCGATCGGGGCCGGGCTGAGTCCGATCCTGGTCGGCGCCGACGTGCTGCAGAGCGCCATCGTTGACCTGCACCTGCCGGTGATCGGTGACGTCCACCTGGTCACCTCGCTCTTCTTCGACGTGGGCGTCTACCTGATCGTGGTGGGTCTGGTCCTGGACATCCTGCGCAGCCTCGGTGCCGAGGTCGACCGGCAGATCGCGCGGTCCGCCGAGCCGGACGTCGAGGTGGACGACACCCCGCAGGGCAGGCTCGACCGGGTCGCCGGAGAAAGGAGCTGACATGCCGCCCAACGTCGTGCTCGTCCTGACCGTCGGGGTGCTCTTCGCCGCCGGCGTCACCCTGTTGCTGGAACGCAGTCTCACCCGGGTGGTGCTCGGGGTGGTCCTGCTCGGCAACGGGGCGAACCTGCTGATCCTGCTCGGTGGGCGGCCCGGCGGGGCACCCATCGCCGAGGTGACCGCCGCCGAGGAGATGAGCGACCCGCTGCCGCAGGCGCTCATCCTCACCGCGATCGTCATCACGCTCGGGCTCACCGCGTTCCTGCTCGCCATGGCGTACCGCAGCTGGCTGCTCTTTGGTCACGACGAGGTCCAGGACGACCTGGAGGACCGGCTCATCGTGCAGCGCGCCCTCGCCGACCAGGGACCTGACGCCGAGGACGACGCCGAGGACAGCGACGACCACGACACCGACCCGATCGACGCGATCGGCGCCCCCCGTACCGCCCCGGCCCGCGCTGGCGATCTCGATCGGAGCGACCCGTGAGTTTCCTGGTGCCGTTGCCGGTGATCGTGCCGCTGCTCGGCGCGGGGATCACCCTGGTGCTGGCCCGGCATCCGCGTGCCCAGCGGACCACCAGCGTCGCCGCCCTCACCGTCACCTTCGGCGTCGCGCTCGCCCTGTTGATCACCGCCCACATCGAGGGACCCCAGGTGGTACGGGTGGGCGGCTGGCCGGTGCCGCTGGGCATCGTGCTGGTCGCCGACCAACTCGCCACCCTGATGCTGGTGGTCTCCACCGCGGTGACGCTATGCGTACTGCTGTATTCGATCGGTGAAGGCCGCGCTGACGGCCGGGAGAGCACACCGGTGGCGATCTACCACCCGACGTACCTGATTCTCACCGCTGGAGTGACCAACGCGTTCCTCTCCGGGGACCTGTTCAACCTGTACGTCGGGTTCGAGATCCTGCTCGGCGCCAGCTACGTGCTGCTCACCCTGGGCGGCACCGAGGTACGGATCCGGGCCGGCACGACCTACGTCGTGGTCAGCATCCTCTCCTCGGTCATCTTCCTCACCGCCATCGGGCTGATCTACGCCGCCACCGGCACGGTGAACCTGGCGCAGCTGGCCGACCGGCTCGATGGACTCCCCGACGACCTGCGGCTGGTACTGCAGCTGATGCTGCTTCTCGCGTTCGGCATCAAGGCCGCCGTCTTCCCGCTGTCGGCCTGGCTGCCGGACAGCTACCCGACCGCGCCGGCTCCGGTCACCGCCGTCTTCGCCGGTCTGCTGACCAAGGTCGGCGTCTACGCGATCATCCGTACCGAGACGTTGCTGTTCCCCGGCGGACGCACCCGCGACCTGCTGCTGGTGGTCGCGTTGCTGACCATGGTGGTCGGCATCCTCGGTGCGGTCGCGCAGTCGGACATCAAGCGGCTGCTCTCGTTCACCCTGGTCAGTCACATCGGCTACATGCTGTTCGGGATCGCGCTCGGCACCGCTGCCGGACTGGCGGCGGCGATCTTCTACGTGGTGCACCACATCACCGTCCAGACCACGCTGTTCCTGGCGACCGGACTGGTGGAGCGCCGGGGCGGCAGCACCAACCTGGAGCGTCTCGGCGGGTTGGCCCGGGCCGCGCCGCTGCTCGCCGCGCTGTTCTTTCTGCCGGCGTTGAACCTGGCCGGCATACCACCGTTCTCCGGATTCCTCGGCAAGCTCGGGTTGCTGCAGGCCGGAGTCGCCGACGGCGGCCCGCTGGCCCGGGCGGTCGTCGCCGGTGCCGTGCTGACCAGCCTGCTCACCCTGTACACGGTGACCCGGGTGTGGAATCTCGCCTTCTGGCGCAAGACCGCCCCGCAGGCCACAGCGGGCGGTCCGGCGACGGTACCGGCGACTGCCTCGGCCACCCAGCCGGCGACGACGCCGTCCGCGACCCGGGCGGTTTCCGGTGTGCGGGTACCGTCCACCGACTCGGCATCCACCCCGCTCGCCGCCGACGGCCCGGGTTCGGTGGAACCGATGCCGCCCCTGCTGGTCGGCGCGACCACCGCACTGGTGCTGCTCGGACTGGCACTGACCGTGCTGGCCGGACCGTTGTTCCAGATCGGCACCGAGGCGGCGGCCAACCTGGTGAGCCGGACGCCGTACGTCGACGCGGTCTTCCCGCCGGGAGCAGCCCGATGAGTCCGGTGTCCAGGGCCGCGCACTGGCGTACCCAGATCGTCGCGGTCGCCGCTCTGGTGGTGCTGTGGAACCTGTTCTACGGGCGGTTCTCCGTCGGTAACCTGCTCGGCGGGACGGTCGTCGCGCTGGTGGTGGTCACCGTCTTCCCACTGCCGCCGGTCGCCTTCGAGGGCCGGATCCGGCCGCTGGCTGTGCTGCGCTTCCTCGCCCGGTTCGTCGTCGACCTGTTCACCGCGAGTGCGCAGGTGGCCTGGACCGCCGTCCGGTTCGGGCACACGCCGCGCAGCGCGGTCATCGCGGTGCGGCTACGGGTCCGGACGGACCTGAACCTGACCCTCACCGCGGAGGCGTTGTCGTTGATCCCGGGCAGCCTCATCGTCGAGGCCGACCCGGCCAGCGGCACCCTCTACGTTCACGTGCTCGACGTCGTCGATCACCGTGACGTCGAGCGGGCCCGGCGGAAGGTGCTGGCGTTGGAGGAGCGGATCGTCCGCGCCGTCGGCTCGGCGGACGACGTACGGCATCTCGACGATCCTCGCCCGGCCGACCATCCCCTTTCTGGAAACGATCCCCGCCCAGGGAACGGAGAGAATCGATGACCTTCGTAGCCGTTGTGGTGACCGTACTGCTGGCCGTGGCGGCCCTGCTGACCGTCGGGCGGATCATCCGTGGTCCGACACTGCTCGACCGGGTGGTGGCCGCCGAGGTGCTGATCGCCATCATCGTCGGTGGGCTCGCCGCCGAGGCGGCGGTCAACCGGCACGCCACCACCCTGCCGGTGCTCGTGGTGCTGTCCCTGCTCGGGTTCGTGGGCTCGGTCAGCATCGTCCGGTTCGTCGCCGCCCGCCCGCCCGCGGTAGCCGCCGCCGAACGGGAGCAACGGTGACCGGGGTGCTGACCGTACTGTCCGGCACGCTGCTGATCGGCGGCGCGCTGCTCAGCCTGGCGGCCAGCATCGGTCTGCTGCGCTTCCCCGACGTCGCCGCCCGGATACACGCGGCGACCAAGCCGCAGGTTCTCGGCCTGCTACTGGTCCTCAGTGGGCTGGCGCTGCGGCTACAGAGCGGCACCGAACTGGCCACTCTGCTGATGGTGGCGGTCTTCCAGATGGCGACCGCGCCGGTCGCGGCCCACATCATCGGCCGGGCCGCCTACCGGGCCGATCTGGTCCGACGCGACCTGCTGGTCACCGACGAGGCGGACGCGATGGCGGTCGACGGCACCGGCGGCGACGGAACCGGTGGGCAGCGGCGGGTCACTATATAATCCGGCCATGACCGACGCTCCTGCCCAGGAGGGCAGCAGTAGCCAGCCGGGTAGCACCCGGCTGCCGACATTCCGGCCGCCGGTCGCCGGAGCGCTGAGCCCCCGGTGCTGATCGTCTTCGGTCTGTTTCTGATCACCGTGTTGACGGTCGCGACCGGGTACTTCGTCGCCCAGGAGTTCGGCTACGTCGCCGTCGACCGGGGTCGGCTGCGGACCCTGGCCGACCGGGGTGACCCGGCTGCCGCCCGCGCGCTGCGGGTGACCAGCCGGCTGTCGTTCATGCTCTCCGGCGCCCAGCTGGGGATCACGGTCACCGCGTTGCTGGTCGGCTACGTCGCCGAGCCGTACCTCGGCGCCGGACTGTCCGAGCTGCTCGGCGGGGTCGGGGTTCCGCCGGCCGCCAGTCTGACCATCTCGGTCGGGCTGGCGCTGATCATCTCGACCGTGGTGCAGATGGTCCTCGGTGAGCTGGCCCCCAAGAACCTCGCCCTCGCCCGGGCCGAGGTGCTGGCCCGGGCGCTCAGCCGGTCGACCCTGATCTACCTGGCCGTCGCCGGGCCGCTGATCCGGATGTTCGACATCGCGGCGAACCGGTTGCTGCGGCGGGTCGGCATCGAGCCGATCGAGGAGCTGCCCAGCGGCGCCACCGCCGAGGACCTCGGCCAGATCATCGCCGAGTCCCGCCAGGAGGGGCACCTCGACTCGGCGATGTCCACGCTGCTCGACCGAGGGCTGCACTTCCGGCAGCTGACCGCCGGCGAGGCGATGGTGCCGCGGGTCGACGTGCACACGGTACGGGTCGACGCGCCGCTGACCGGGCTGGTGGAGCTGCTGGACACCGGGCACTCCCGGTTCCCGGTGCACGGCTCGGACGGCGTCGACGACCTGGTCGGCATCGCCAGCATCGCAGACGTGCTCACCGTACCGCCGTCGCGACGGGCGGTGACGACGGTCGCGGCGGTGATGGTCCCCCCGCTGCTGGTGCCGGAGACCCTGCCGCTGCCGGCGGTGCTGGACCGGCTGCGTAAGGGGCACCGGCAGCTGGCCTGCGTGGTCGACGAGTACGGGGGCTTCGCCGGGGTGATCACCCTGGAGGACATCGCCGAGGAGCTGGTCGGCCCGATCCGGGACGAGGACGACCCGCCGGAGCCAGCCCCGGCCCGCCAGCCGGACGGCTCCTGGCTGGTGCCGGCCCGCTGGCGAATCGACGAGGTCGCCGACACCACCGGTGTCGAGCTGCCGACCGCCCCCGAGTACGACACCCTCTCCGGCCTGGTCATGCGGGAACTGGGCCGGGTGCCCGAGGTCGGCGACCAGATCTCGATCAGCCTGGACGAGATGACCGCCGGCAACGGCCACCATCCGGCCCGGCAGGCCGTACTGCACGTGATCTCCGTCGACCGGCACGTGCCCGACTCGGTACGGCTGGAGGTGATCGGGTGAGCACCGGGTGGGCGTTGCTGACCTCACTGGTGCTGCTCGCTCTGAACGGGTTCTTCGTGGCTGCGGAGTTCGCCCTGGTGGCGAGCAAGCGGTACCGCCTGGAACAGGCCGCGGCGGGCGGCTCGCGTGCGGCCCGGGCGGCGCTGGACGGCTCCCGCGAGCTGTCGCTGATGCTCGCCGGGGCGCAGTTGGGCATCACCGTCTGCACCCTCGGCCTGGGCGCGTTGGCCGAGCCCGCGGTGGAGCGGCTGATGGCGCCACTGTTGGAACGGGCCGGTCTGCCGTACGCGGCCAGTCATCTGGTCGCGTTCCTGTTCGCCCTCGCCCTGGTGGTCTTCCTGCACCTGGTGGTCGGCGAGATGGCACCGAAGTCGTGGGCGATCACCCACCCGGAGCGGTCGGCGCTGCTGCTGGCGTTGCCGTTCCGGGCGTTCGCCCGGGTTTCCCGGCCGGTCCTGTCCGGGTTGAACGCGATCGCCAATGCCGTGCTGCGGGCGTTCCGGGTCGAACCGCAGGACCAGCTGGCCCAGGTGCACGGCCCGGACGAGCTGCGCATCCTGCTGGAACAGTCGCGGGAGCACGGCCTGCTGCCGCCGGACCAGCACGAGCTGCTGGCCAAGATGCTCCAGCTGGAGCGCACCACCGTCCGGGACGTGATGCAGCCGGTGGACCAGGTCGTCGCGGTGGCCCGGACGGACACCGCCGAGCGGGTGGAGGAGCTGTCCCGGGGCAGCGGCCGGTCCCGTCTGGTGGTCTGCGGGGAGGCCGGCGATCTGATCGGCATCGTGCACGTACGCGACGCGGTGCGGGCAAACACCTGCGACGGCGCTCCGACTGCAGAATCGCTGATGAGCCGGCCGTTCCTGCTGCCGGCGACGGCCACCGTCACCGAGGCGGTGGCGGCGATGCGCGCCGACCAGGTCCAGCTGGCGCTGGTCACCAACGGTTCCGGGGCCGACCAGCCGATCGGTTTCGTGGCGTTGGAGGACCTGCTGGAGGAGGTCATCGGCGAGTTCGACGACGAGACGGACACCGTACCGAGGGGACGGCGGATGCGCTGACCTGCGTGCCGACGGTGGCGGTTGGCCGCCCGGCGGCCAGGCTGTTCCTACGGTCATGCTCCGGCGGTCAGGCTGCTCCGGCGCTGGCGGTGGCGAGCTTGACTCCGAAGCCGAGGAACAGAGCGCCCACCCCGCTGGTGACCGTCGCGGCGAGCCGGCGCCGCTGCCGGAACTGCATCGCCAGGTACGTCCCGGTGAAGATCAGCACGGTCAGGTAGATGACGCTGAACAGCTGAGCGATCGCGCCGAGCAGCAGGAACGACAGCGCCGGGTACGGGTACGCCGGGTCGACGAACTGGATGAAGAACGACACGAAGAACAGGATCGCCTTCGGGTTCAGCAGGCTGATCACCGTCGCCCGCCGGAACGGGTGGCGCACCGCCGCCGGCTCGGCGGCGTCCACCAACCGGGGCGCGGCCGGGTCGTCGCGCCGCCGCCAGCGCCGCCAGGCACCACGGAACATGGTGACACCGACATAGCCGAGGTACACCGCCCCGGCGTACTTGATCACGGTGAACATCGCCGGATGGGTCTTGAGCAGGGAGGCGACCCCGGCTGCGGAGAGCACCATCAGCACCGTGTCGCCGAGGAAGACGCCGCCGGCGGCCCGGTAGCCGTGCCGCACGCCGCGTCGGGCGGCGGTGGACAGGACGAACAACGAGTTCGGCCCGGGCAGCAGGACGATCGCCACGGTGCCCAGGACGTACGTCCAGATGTCGGTGATGCCCAGCATGGGGGACATCCTCACCTGTCCGCCGGTCCGCTGGCGAGAGAAATTTCGCTGGTGGTGAGGTAGCTCGGCACCGCCCGGGTGACTCCGGCAGCGGATTGCGGCGGGTCGGCGACGGTGCGCAACGGCAGCACCCCGGCCCAGTACGGCAGCGTGAGGTCGGCCTGCTCGTCGACAGGCTCACCGGCGCGGGCCTTGACCGACACCTCGTCGAGAGCGACGGCGAGCACCGCTGTCTGCGCGAGTTCCCGGCTCGTCGGTGGCCGGCTGTCCGCGGCCCGGCCCGGTGCCGCCTTGTCGATCAGGGCGTCGAGTGCCCGCCGCTTGTCGGCCGGGTCGCTGACCAGCCGGGCGGTGCCGTGCACGACGACTGACCGGTAGTTGGCGCTGTGGTGCGCCTGGGCGCGGGCGTAGACCAGGCCGTCGAGCAGGGTGACGGCCACACAGACGGCGAGCCCTTCCCGGTCGCGGGCGGCCAACAGGGGGGTGCTCGCGGTGGAGCCGTGCAGGTACAGGGTTTCGTCGACGCGTACATGCAGGGTGGGCAGTGCCCGGGGCGCGCCGTCGGCGACGAACGCCAGGCAGCAGTGGTACGCCTCGTCGAGGATGCGGTGTGCCTCGGTGCGCTGGTAGGTGACTCGGCTGAGGCGTCGTGCGGCGGTGGTGCGGGCGGTGGCGGGGTACATTTGATCTCCCGAGATTGTGCTAGTACAATTCGTTTATTGTGTCAGAACAATATCAGCCGACCGGTGCGACCGCGACCGAGATCTCGGCCAGCGTCGAGACCGGTGTCCGCACCGGTGCGTTGGCACCTGGCGCCCTGCTGCCGGCGGTGCGTGCGCTCGCCGACGCACTCGAGGTCAGCCCGGCCACCGTCGCCAAGGCGTACCAGGCGCTGCGCCAGCGGGGAATTGTCGACACCGACGGTCGGCGGGGCACCCGGGTCCGCGCCCGCCCACCGGTCGCCGTGACCCGGCCCGGTCCGTCCGCGCCGGCCCCGCCAGGCACCCTGGACCTGTCCACCGGCGAGCCGGATCCACGGCTGCTGCCGCCGCTGGCGACACATCTCGCTGCGGTCGCCCGGCAGTTGGCCGACACCTCGTCCGGGCAGGGTTACGCCGACGACGGCCTGCTGCCCGACCTCGCCGCGCTCGCTGCGGTCCGATTGGCCGACGACGGCCTGCCGGCTGCCGGTCTGACCGTCACCAGTGGCGCGCTGGACGGGATCGAACGTCTGCTCACCAGCAATCTGCGCCCTGGTGACCGGGTCGCGGTGGAGGACCCCGGCTGGGCCAACCTGCTGGACCTGATCGCGGCACTGGGCCTCACCCCGGTGCCGATGCCGGTGGACGGCCGTGGCCCTACCGAACCCGGCCTGCGGGCGGCGCTGTCGGCCGGTGTGTCCGCCATCGTGGTCACCACCCGGGCGCAGAACCCGACCGGCGCCGCCCTGGGCGCTGACCGGGCCGACCGGCTGCGACGGCTGCTGCGCGAGACCGACGACGTGCTGCTCATCGAGGACGACCACGCTGCCGAGCTCTCCAACGGCCCACCGCACGTGCTGGCCGGCACGACATCCCGATGGGCGTTCGTCCGCTCCGCCAGCAAGCCGTACGGCCCGGACCTGCGGATAGCGCTGTTGACCGGCGACGAGATCACATTGAGCCGGGTTGCCGGTCGAATGCGTATCGGTTCCGGCTGGGTCTCCACGGTCCTGCAGCGGCTGCTCGGAGAGTTGTGGCGCGACCCCTCGGTCACTGCCTCGGTGACCGAGGCCGGCCAGGTCTACCAGCGCCGCCGCGAGGCGCTGCGGACCGCGCTCGCCGGCCACGGCGTGGCCAGCCACGGCGGCAGCGGGCTCAACGTCTGGGTGCCGGTGACGGACGAGACCCACGTAGTGACCGCGCTGCAGAGAGCCGGATTCACCGTCTCGGCCGGAGCCCGCCACCGGCTACGCAGCGCGCCGGGTATCAGGATCACCGTCAGCGGTCTCGACGAGGACCGGGCCGGCGAGCTCGCTGCGGCGGTACGCGACGCGCTGCGTCCAGCGGGACCTGCCGGCGTCGGCAGGTGAGGTACGCGGGCCGTACCCGGACCGGTCGCCCCAGGCGCACCGGTCAACTCGCAACCGGGTAGGAAGGAGCCGTGACCGCGCACGAAACCACCGTCGGAGCCGATGGGTACGTCCCCACCGGTGCCCGTAGCCTCGCCGACCTGCGCGCTGCCGCCCCCGGTTGCCAGGGATGTGAGCTGCATCAGCCTGCCAGCCAGGTGGTCTTCGGTCGGGGCGACCCCGATGCCCGGGTGGTGATGGTCGGCGAGCAGCCCGGGGACGTCGAGGACCGCCAGGGTCTGCCGTTCGTCGGCCCGGCCGGCCGGCTGCTGCGCCGGGCGGTGGACGACGCCGGGATCCCGGTCGATCAGATCTATCTGACCAACGCGGTGAAGCACTTCCGCTTCGTGTCGCGCGGCGGTCGACGGATCCACCAGACCCCGGACCGGGTGCACATCGTGGCCTGCCGGCCCTGGCTGGTCGCCGAGTTCGCGACGCTGCGCCCGGACGTCGTCGTGGTGCTCGGCGCGACCGCGGCCCGGGCGCTGCTCGGCCCGGCGTTCCGGGTGACCCGATCGCGGGGCGTACCGCTGCCGTGGCCGGCCTCGGCCGAGCGGCCCGAGGAGTTCCCGGTGGGCCCGGCGCAGCTGGTGGCCACCATCCATCCCTCGGCGGTGCTGCGCGCCGACGACCAGCAGATCGCCTACCGAGGGCTGGTCACCGACCTCGGCGTAGTCCGCGGACTGCTCGCCGGTCGGGGCAGCCCGACCCCGGCGGTACGCCGATGACCGCACTCACCACACCGCCGTCGGTGACCGATCCGCCGCTACCTGGTGACGTCACCCGCATCCAACGCCGTACGCTGCGGCTGCTCGCCGGTACTCAGATGATCGGCGGCGTAGGCGTCACCATCGGGATCTCGGTCGGTGGCCTGCTCGCCGCCGAGCTTGGCGGGGTGACCGTCTCCGGCCTGGCGCAGAGCGCCGCGGTGGTCGGCGGGGCGCTGCTCGCCGTACCCGTGGTCCGGATCATGAACGGGCACGGCCGCCGACCCGGCCTGGTCTTCGCGTACCTGACGGGTGCGAGCGGGGCGGTGCTGGTGGTGGCCGCCGCAGCGGTGCGCTGGGTGCCGCTGCTGTTCGTCGGCATGGTCCTGTTCGGCGGCGCGACGACCGCTGGGCTCCAGGCCCGGTACGCGGCGGTCGACCTCGCCGAGCCGCGTCGTCGGGGCCGGCAACTGTCGCTGGTGGTCTGGGCGACCACGGTCGGCGCGGTGACCGCCCCCAACCTCGCCGGGCTGGCCGACCGGTCGGCCAGCGGAGTCGGGCTGCCGCCGCTGGCCGGTCCGTTCGCCGTCAGCACGCTGGCGTTCCTGCTGGCCGCGCTGCTGGTGCTGGTGTTGCTGCGACCGGATCCGTTGCTGACCGCCCGGCGGATCGCCGGCCCCGCTGCGGCGACCGCCCCGGTGCGGTCCGGCCGGGGTCTGCGGGCCGGGTCCGGCCGAGGCCTGCGTGCGGCGTTCGCGGTGGTCATGGCCCGACCCGCCGCGCGGCTCGGGGTCTGCGCCGTCGCCGTCGGCCACCTGGTGATGGTGGGGGTGATGGCGATGACGCCGGTCCACATCGGGATGGGGCACTCCGGTGGTGACCTGCTGCGCACCGTCGGGCTGGTGCTGAGCCTGCACATCGCCGGGATGTACGCGCTGTCGCCGGTGGTAGGTTGGCTCACCGACCGGGCCGGTCGCCGGCCGGTGATCCTCGGTGGGGTCGGGCTGCTGCTGGCCGCGTGCGCCGTGGCGGGCACCGCCGGCCACGATCCGGTACGCCTGGTGATCGGGCTGGTGCTGCTCGGGCTCGGCTGGTCGGGCACCATGGTCGCCGGCTCGACCCTGCTGTCGGAGTCGGTGCCGGTTGACGTCCGTCCGTCGGTCCAGGGCCTGTCGGACCTGGTGATGGGTCTGGCCGGCGCGTCCGCCGGTGCGGTCAGCGGAATCATCGTCGGGCTGTCCGGTTACGGCGTCCTGACGTTGCTGTCGGCGCTGGCCACGGTGCCGCTGCTGGGGTTGGTGCTGCGCCCGGTGCCGGCCCGGTCAAGGCAGTAAGGAGGCAGGGATGCGGTTGACGGACTTCTGGGGCCGGTTGGATGAGGCGTTCGGGCCGGCGTACGCCCGCAGCATCGCCACCGATCAGGTGCTGGCCCAGCTGGGTGGGCGCACCATCGCGCAGGCGCTCGCGGCCGGTGAGGAGACGGCGGTGGTCTGGCGGGCGGTCTGCGCCGCGTACCCCGACCGGGTTCCCGGCCGGTTGCGCTGACTCCCGCTGGGATCCTCGATCTGTCGATTACGGAAAGCCTCAGTCGATGTGCATCGTGTAACCGTACTGGTTCCGGGCGCTGGTTCGGTTTGATGCCACAGGTGCATCAAGATGCGTCTGTGGCATCAAACCTGGAAAGCATCTCGGGTGTCCGGGAGTCGGCCTGAGTGCGTCGCTTGCCGGCCGGTCGTACCTCCGCTTGGTCGTACCTCTACTTGCGGTCGTACCTCCGCTCGACGGGCGTGGGTCCGCGTAGCTGCATCTACTCTGTGCGGTCGAATGGCTGCTTTGAGTGGTGAAACTCGTGGGCGTGTCTGGTTTTCCACTCGTACATCTGTTCGGCTATTGTCCACAGCTAGGTGCTCATCCACAGGTTGCGGCCCGTCGGCTGTTTTCTGTCGGACCCAGCGCCTAGCGTGACCCGGGTGACGAGAAGCTCGGCCAGGACGCCTGGGAAGTCGGCGAACGTAGGGGTGGCAGCAATGGCGGCAGTGCCTGACAAGGAAAAGGCGCTCGATCTGGCGCTGGCTCAGATCGACAAACAGTTCGGCAAGGGCTCGGTGATGCGGCTGGGCGAGCGGCCGGTGATCCAGACCGCGGTGATCCCCACCGGCTCCATCGCACTCGACGTGGCACTCGGCGTCGGCGGCCTGCCCCGGGGTCGGGTGGTCGAGGTCTACGGCCCGGAGAGCAGCGGTAAGACCACGGTCGCCCTGCACGCGGTGGCCAACGCCCAGCGTTCCGGCGGCATCGCGGCGTTCATCGACGCCGAGCACGCGCTCGACCCGGACTACGCCAGGGCGCTCGGCGTGGACACCGACGCCATGCTGGTCTCCCAGCCGGACACCGGTGAGCAGGCGCTGGAGATCGCCGACATGCTGATCCGCTCCGGCGCGCTGGACATCATCGTGATCGACTCGGTCGCGGCCCTGGTGCCCCGTGCCGAGATCGAGGGCGAGATGGGGGACAGCCACGTCGGTCTGCAGGCCCGGCTGATGAGCCAGGCGCTGCGCAAGATCACCGGTGTGCTGAACAGCACCGGCACCACCGCGATCTTCATCAACCAGCTGCGGGAGAAGATCGGCGTGATGTTCGGCTCGCCGGAGACCACCACCGGTGGTCGGGCGCTGAAGTTCTACGCCTCGGTGCGGCTCGACGTGCGGCGGATCGAGAGCCTCAAGGACGGCACCGACGTGGTCGGCAACCGGACCCGGGTCAAGGTCGTCAAGAACAAGGTCTCTGCGCCGTTCAAGCAGGCCGAGTTCGACATCATGTACGGCAAGGGCATTTCCCGGGAGGGTTCGCTGATCGACGTCGGCGTCGAGCAGTCGATCATCCGCAAGTCCGGCGCCTGGTACACCTACGAGGGCGACCAGCTCGGTCAGGGCAAGGAGAAGGCTCGGGAGTTCCTCCGGGAGAACCCGGACGTGGCGGCTGAGATCGAGAAGAAGATCCTGGAGAAGCTCGGCGTCGGTGCGCTCGGTGCCGACGAGGCCGGCGGGCCTGAGCTGCCGCCGGTCGACTTCTGATCCGGATGGCTGGGCGACGACGCGGCGCACGGACGGGCCGGGGCTGGGATGCGGCTCCGCCCCGTCCCCGAGCCTCCCGTGCCGGCCGCAGCCGGCCGGCCGACCCCACCGCCGGGTTCGCCGACCCCACCGCTGAGCGCGACGGCCGCACCACCGGGTCCGCCGCGGTCGGCGGTGGGCAGCCGGTGGACGAGGCGCAGCAGGCACGCGACATCTGTCTGCGACAGCTCGCCGTCCGTCCTCGGACCCGGGCGGAGCTCGCCGCCGTGCTGCGGCGACGAGGCATTTCCGAGGCCACGGCCGATTCGGTCCTCGACCGGTACGACGAGGTCGGGATGATCGACGACGCGGCGTTCGCCCAGGCATGGGTGACCAGCCGGCACCACGGCCGAGGGTTGGCCCGGCGTAACCTCGCCGCCGAGTTGCGTCAGCGCGGCGTGGATCCGCAGACCGCCCGGGCCGCGCTGGACGGGCTGGACGAGTCGACCGAGCGGGCCACCGCGGCGGAGCTCGTCGAGCGCAAGCTGCGTACCGCCCGGGGTGCTCCGGACGTGGTGTTCCGGCGGCTGGTCGCGATGCTTGCCCGCAAGGGTTACTCGGCGGGGGTGGCCGTGCCGGTGGTCCGGGAGGCGTTGGCCGCCCGGTCCGCCGAGGCGGCCGAGTTCACCGACACGGTGGATGCCGAGGCACTGATCGGCGAGGTTCCCGACCCGGATGCTGAGCAGCCCTGGTCCACCTGACGGGACGCCATCCCCTGCGGGATGTGCCAAATTTCCGACTCATCCCGACGCGTCCTGAGCGCGATAAGCTTCCTGTGAGCGCGCCGATGCCCTACGTTCCGTTGTCGGTCTGATCATGACTTCTTGACCGAACGGCCCCTCGCGACCTAGCCTCGCGTTACAGACGAACAACCGACCCGTCGCAGGCTAACCGCACAACATAGATCGCATAACAGTACGGCATCACTTCGCAGCAGCAGTTCAGTAGCCAGACATGCCGCAACCGGACAGGCCGGTCCGGTGGCGACAGCACGCACAACGGCCGTTTCGCCGTGGTCGTGTCCGCACCCACGTGGGTGCTGTCTGGTCGTTGGTCAGCCGCCACGGTCGGGCGTTCCCATAGCCGTGGCCGCCCGGAGCGAGAAGCCTCCGGGAATGCCGACGGCGGACTGGAGGCGGTCGTGGCGCAGCGCAGGAAGCCGGCGGGACACGCGAGTGTCGGTAGGCCCGGAGGGTCGGCATGACCGGGCTGGAGTGGATGCTCTTCGCCGCGGTCGTCGTACTCGCCGGTCTGGTGCTCGCCGGCCTCGCGCTCGGCACCCACGCGCTGCGCCGGCTCACCACACCGGCGGCCGCGACGCCGGTCGAGGAGGACCCGGCTTTCGTCGCCGCCCGCGACCGGCAGGAACGCTCCCTCGCCGCGCTGCGTACCGCGGCCGACGAGGCATCCTCCGCCGTCGAGCAGGCCAAGGCGGCCGCCGCTGCGGCCCGTACCGACGCTGCCGCCGCCAAGGCCGAAGCGACCGCCGCCCGGGCCGAGGCCCGTCGGGTGCTCGACGCCGCCCGGGCCGAGGCGGACACCATCCTGGAGCGGGCCCACCGGCAGGCCGAGACCGAAGCCGAGCAGGTTCGGGCAGCGGCCCGGCGCAGCGGCGAGCGGGAGATCGCGATGCTCTCCCGGACCGTCAAGGAGCAGTCCGCCGAGCTGGACCGGCGCGGCCAGCGGATGGACGAGCGGGAACGTCAGCACGCCGAGGAAGCCGACCGGGTCGCCGAGCGGGACCGCCGGTTGACCGCCACCGCCGCCGAACTCGCCGAGCGCAAGGCAGCCCTGGCCGCCCGGGAGGCGGACCTGGCGGCCGCCGAGGAGCGCTGGCAGCGCGAGCTGGAACGGGTCGCCGGGCTGACCGCCGAGGCGGCCCGCGGTGAGCTCGTCGAAGCGATCGAGGGCCAGGCCAAACGGGAGGCGGCGATCCTGGTCCGCGACATCGAGGCCGACGCCCGCAACACCGCCGACCAGCGGGCCCGGCACATCGTGGTGGACGCCATCCAGCGGGTCGCCAGCGAACAGACCGCGGAGAGCGTGGTCAGCGTCCTGCATCTGCCCGGCGACGAGATGAAGGGCCGGATCATCGGGCGCGAAGGCCGCAACATCCGGGCGTTCGAGTCCGTCACCGGGGTCAACCTGATCATCGACGACACACCCGAGGCGGTCCTGCTGTCCTGCTTCGACCCGGTACGCCGGGAGACCGGACGGCTCACCCTGGAGAAACTGGTGCTCGACGGTCGGATTCATCCGCACCGGATCGAGGAGGTCTTCGAGACCGCCCGGCAGGAGGTGGAGCAGCTGTGCCACCGGGCTGCCGAGGAGGCGCTCGTCGACGTCGGCATCACCGAGATCCACCCTGAGCTGGCCACCCTGCTGGGCCGGCTGCGCTACCGGACCTCGTACGGCCAGAACGTGCTCAAGCATCTGGTGGAGACCGCGCACATCGCCGGGGTGATGGCCGCCGAGCTGCGTCTGGACGTCCCGCTGATCAAGCGGTGCGCGTTCCTGCACGACATCGGCAAGGCGCTCACCCACGAGGTCGAGGGCAGTCATGCGCTGATCGGCGCCGACCTGGCCCGCAAGTACGGCGAATCCGAGGAGGTGGTGCACGCCATCGAGGCGCACCACAACGAGGTGCCGCCGCAGACCGTCGAGGCGGTGCTCACCCAGGCCTCCGACGCGTGCTCCGGTGGTCGTCCCGGCGCGCGGCGAGAAAGCCTGGAGGCGTACGTCAAGCGGCTGGAGCGCATCGAGGAGATCGCCGCCGGCAAGATCGGCGTGGAGAAGGTCTTCGCCATGCAGGCCGGCCGGGAGATCCGGGTGATGGTCAAGCCGGACGACGTGGACGACATCGGCGCCGCGGTGCTGGCCCGCGACGTGGCCAAGCAGATCGAGGAGGAGCTGACTTACCCGGGGCAGATCCGGGTGACCGTGGTCCGCGAGTCCCGGGTCACCGAGATCGCCCGTTGACCGGCCGGACGGCCGGTCAACGGGCGGGCCGTCCGGTCAGCTGCTGCCTGACGTAGCCGTGCCGCCGGTGGTGGCGCTGCCGCCGGTGCCGGCCGCAGTCTGTTGGCCGGCCACCGTCGACGCCGGTGCCGCCGGCGGCTGGGGTGTGGCGCTGGTCCGCCGGCCCTGAGCCAGCCGCCGCTGCACCGACTCGGCGAGCTTGGACAGCGCGTAGTTGACCGCGATGAACAGCACCCCGATCACCAGATACACCTGGATCGGGTTACGCAGGTTCTGGATGATCGTCCGGCCGACCAGCAGCGTCTCCTGGTAGCCGATGATGAAGCCCAACGAGGTGTCCTTGAGCACCACGATCAGCTGGCTGATCAGAGCCGGCAGCATGATCCGGAACGCCTGCGGCAGCAGGATCATCCGGGTGGTCTGGAACGACGTCAGCCCGATCGCGGCGGCCGACTCGCGCTGCCCCGACGGCAGACCCTCCATCCCGGAGCGCAGGATCTCGGCGATCACCACGCCGTTGTAGATGGTCAGGCCCAGCACCAGGTACGGCAGCATCTCGTGGCCGAACGGGAGGACGATCTCCAGGCCGAGGTCCGGCAGGCCCCGGGCGACGAAGAAGATGGTGATCACCACCGGCAGGCCGCGGAACACCTCGACGCAGAACCGGGTCACCAGGTTCAACAGCCAGCTCAGCGCCCGCAACGCCAGCGCGAACGAGGTGGCGAGCCCGGTGAACCGGCGGCGCAGCAGCGCCTTCAGCTGGATCCGCAGCACCGCCAGCGCGGTGCCGAACAGCAACGACAGCGCGATCGCCAGGCCGGCGGCGGTCAGCGTGGCGGTGACCCCCTCGCCGAGCAGTGTCCAGACCTGACCGAACACCTCGTTGCCGGGGTCGATCAGTGGACCCCACTTCTCCATGGTGAACTGTTCGCGTTCGGCCAGCGGCCGGTAGACCAGGAAGTACCCGGCGGTGACGGCGGCGAGGGCCGACAGCACGCTGACGATCAGCGTGACCCGTCGGGCCCGTGGTCCGGGGGCGTCGTACAACACGCTCTGCTGCTGGCTCATGGCGTGGTTCCTCCGGTGACGGCTGCGGCGCTCGCGGGGGACGGGGCGGTCATCTGGCCACCGCCCGGCGGGCCTCGACCCGGTCGAGCAGCAGCCCGAGCGGCACGGTCATGATCAGGAAGCCGATCGAGATGCCGACGAAGACCGGGATGATCGGCTCGCCGAGGGCGCTGGTCAGGTTCTGCGCCGAGTTGGACAGGTCACCGACCACCCCGAAGAAGCCGGCCAGCGCCGAATTCTTGATCATGGCGATGATGACGCTGCCCAGCGGGACGATCGCGGCCTTCCACGCCTGGGGGAGTACCACGTGCCGCAGGTTCTGGGTGAAGGTCAGGCCGATCGCGCGGGCGGCCTCCGCCTGACCGGGCGGCACCGCGTTGATCCCGCTGCGGATCGCCTCGCAGACGAACGCACCGGTGTAGACGCTCAGCGCGATGATCGCGAACCGGAAGTACGGCAGGTCGATGCCGAGCCGGCTGAACACGATGCTCAGCCCGGGGATCCGCAGGAAGTCGGCGTTGGACCCGAGTGCGGGCAACCCGAAGGCCGAGAAGAACATCACGACGGTCAGCGGCACGTTGCGCAGCACCGTCACGTACGCCCCGCCGAGCCAGCGTAGCGGCGGCACCGGTGAGATCCGCAGGATCGCGACGAGCGTGCCGATCAGCAGCGCGCCGGTCGCGGACAGCAGACACAGCTGCAGGGTGAGCCAGAAACCTCCGACGAAGACGTCGAAGTGGTCGACGAGCACTCTCACACGAAAGACCCTTCTGCGAACCGTCCACCTGGGCGACCGGCCGGCCCGGAGCTGACTGCGCCGGGCCGGCCGGGATCGATCAGGGGCGACCTTCGACGGTCAGTAGCGGTCGACCGCGGGACCGGTCGGGGTGTTGTCGTCGAAGGTACCTGCGGTGGACTCCCACGCCGCGGCGTACGAGCCGTCGTCGTAGATCTTCTCCAGGGTGTCGTTGATGAAGTCGCGGAACGCGTCGTCGCCCTTCTTCACCCCGATGCCGTACGGCTCCTCGGTGAACTGCTCACCAGCCAGCTTGAAGTCGCCCTCGTTCTCGGCGATGAAGCCGAGCAGGATCACGTTGTCCGTGGTGACCGCGTCGACCTGACCGCCGCGCAGCGCGTCCACACACTTCTCGTAGACGTCGAACAGCACCAGCTGCTCGCCGGCGTCCGCCAGGTACTCCTGGATGTTCTCCGCCGGCGTCGAACCCTGCACCGAGCAGACCTTCTTGTCCCCGGCCTCGAACGACTCCGGCCCGGTGATCGACTCGTCGTCGGCGCGGACCATGATGTGCTGGCCGGCGACGTAGTACGGGCCGGCGAAGTCGATCCGCTCCTTGCGGGCGTCGTTGATCGTGTAGGTGGCCACCACGATGTCGACCCGGTCCTGCTCCAGCAGCTCCTCGCGGACCGCGGACGGCGCCTCGACGTACTCGATGTCGTCGGCGGCGATGCCCAGCTCGGCCGCGATCAGCTTGGCGATCTCGACGTCGAAGCCGGCCGGCTCGCCGTCGAGGCCCAGCAAGCCGAAGCCGGGCTGGTCGAACTTGGTGCCGACGGTCATGGTGCCGGCCTCGCTCAGCTCGGCCATCGTGGTACCGGCCTCGAAGCTCGGCGTCGCCACGTCGGGGTTCTCACTGCCGGAGTCGTCCCCGCCGCTGTCGCCGCAGGCCGCCATGGACACCGCCAACGCGGCCGTTGCGGCTACCGCCGCCATACGTGACATACGCATTGCTCAGTTCTCTCCTTCACGATGGGAAGCCCGCCGGGTCGCGGCCGACTCCACGTTGGATGAAACTCGTCCTCGAGCGGGATGTCAGTGGGTGAGGATCTTGGACAGGAAGTCCTTCGCCCGGTCGCTGCGCGGGTTGGTGAAGAACTCGGTGGGCGGGGCGTCCTCGACCAGCTGCCCGTCGGCCATGAAGATGACCCGGTTCGCGGCGTGCCGGGCGAAGCCCATCTCATGGGTGACGACGACCATCGTCATCCCCTCGGCTGCCAGCGAGGTCATCACGTCCAGCACCTCGCCGACCATTTCCGGGTCGAGCGCGCTGGTCGGCTCGTCGAACAGCATCGCCTTGGGCTGCATCGCCAACGCCCGGGCGATCGCCGCCCGCTGCTGCTGACCGCCGGAGAGCTGGGCCGGGAACTTGTCCGCCTGGTTGGCGATGCCGACCCGGTCGAGCAGTTGCAGTGCCCGCTCGCGGACCACCGACGCCTTCTCCCGGCGTACCTTCATCGGGCCGAGCGTGACGTTGTCCAGGATCGTCCGGTGCGCGAACAGGTTGAACGACTGGAACACCATGCCGACCTCGCTGCGCAGCCGGGCCAGGGCCCGGCCCTCCGCCGGCAGTGGTCGGCCGTCGAACAGGATGGTCCCGGAGCTGATCGGCTCCAGACGGTTGATCGCGCGGCACAGAGTGGACTTGCCGGAGCCGGACGGCCCGATCACCACCACCACTTCACCACGGTCGACCGAGAGGTCGACATCCTGGAGCACGTGCAGTGGACCGAACCACTTGTTGACTCCGCTCAGCACGATCAGCGGCTCACTGGTTGTCACCGTCATGCACCGTCCCTGTCCATGCACCGTCCTCGTCGTCACGATCGGTCGAGGTCACCTCACGTGGTCCCGCCACTTTAGGCGGCGTGATGTGTCGGAAGGCAACTCAAATGGTCACGGAGCGGTAACACAGCCCACGTGCCGGCTGCTGTCCGGGCAACATGATCGTATGGCGATTGCACCGTTCTGCACCACGCTGTGGAACTGGTCCGTCGACGGACCGCTCGCCCCAGGTCAGATCCGAGCCACCCTCGCGGCCATCATCGGTCGCCCGGTGGTGTCGCTGGGTGGGGCTTCGGCGGAGCGGTTCCCCGACGGCGTGGTGCTCTGCGACGTCTGGGACGGGGCCGGGGACTTCCCGGTGAACGTCGACTGCTACGCCGCACCGGTCGACCCGCCCGAGCACCGGGTCCTCGCCGCCTTCGCCCGCCGGACCGGACGTCGCTGCGTACTCGCCGACGACACGCTGGACGCGACCCGCCACCTGCTGGTGTCCCCGGATGGCACGGTCCGTCCGGTGCACCTGGACATCGAACCGACCAGCGTCGGTGACCGCCGTACCAACCTGCGGCTGTGCAGCCTGACCGACCCCGGCTGCCGGGCCGGGTTGTTCTGCGGCGGCTCGCGGTGGGGGCCCGACTCGGTGGCTCCGACACTCGCCGCGTGATCCCGGCGGCGGGCGGCCGGCTACGCTGTCTGATGTCATGACTACCAGCGCAGCACACGCCCGCCACCCACGTACCTACCAGGTGCGCACCTACGGCTGCCAGATGAACGTGCACGACTCCGAACGGATCTCCGGCCTGCTGGAATCGGCAGGCTACGTCCGGGCGGGGGAGTCCGACGATCCGGACGTCGTCGTCTTCAACACCTGCGCGGTGCGGGAGAACGCCGACAACCGGCTGTACGGCAACCTCGGTCACCTGCGACCGGTCAAGGAGAAGCGGCCGCAGATGCAGATCGCGGTCGGCGGCTGCCTGGCGCAGAAGGACCGGGGCGAGATCGTCCGCCGGGCCCCCTGGGTCGACGTCGTCTTCGGCACGCACAACATCGGTGCGCTGCCGACCCTGCTGGACCGGGCCCGGCACAACTCCGCCGCCGAGGTGGAGATCCTCGAGTCGCTGGAGGTCTTCCCCTCCACTCTGCCGACCCGGCGGGAGTCGACCTACGCCGGCTGGGTGTCGATCTCCGTCGGCTGCAACAACACCTGCACCTTCTGCATCGTGCCGTCGCTGCGCGGCCGGGAGAAGGACCGTCGGCCCGGCGACGTCCTCGCCGAGGTACGGGCACTGGTCGACGAGGGTGTGCTGGAGGTGACCCTGCTCGGCCAGAACGTCAACTCCTACGGTGTCGAGTTCGGTGACCGGTTCGCGTTCGGCAAACTGCTACGCGCCTGCGGCGGGATCGACGGGCTGGAACGGGTCCGGTTCACCAGCCCGCACCCGAAGGACTTCACCGACGACGTGATCGCCGCGATGGCCGAGACCGACAACGTCTGCCACTCGCTGCACATGCCGCTGCAGTCCGGTTCGGACGCCGTGCTGCGGGCGATGCGCCGCTCCTACCGCGCCGACCGCTACCTCGGCATCATCGACAAGGTGCGGGCGGCGATGCCGGACGCGGCGATCACCACCGACATCATCGTCGGTTTCCCCGGTGAGACCGACGCCGACTTCGAACGCACCCTCGACGTGGTACGGGCCGCCCGGTTCTCCTCGGCGTTCACCTTCCAGTACTCGAAACGCCCCGGCACCCCGGCCGCCGAGATGCCCGGCCAGTTGCCGAAGCCGGTGGTGCAGGAGCGCTACGACCGGCTGATCGCCTGTCTGGAGGAGATCACCTGGGCGGAGAACCGTCGGCTGCTCGGCCGGACGGTCGAGGTGCTGGTCGCGGTCGGCGAGGGCCGCAAGGACGGGCGGACCGGGCGGCTGTCCGGCCGGGCCCGGGACGGCCGGCTGGTGCACTTCGACGCCGGCCCGCTCGCCGGGCGCATCCGTCCCGGTGACCTCGTCGAGGTGGTGGTCAGCTACGCGGCTCCGCACCACCTCAACGCCGACGGCGAGCCGGTCGCCCACCGTCGGACCCGGGCCGGCGACGCGTACGAGGCAGGGCGGACACCGCGTACCGGCGGGGTGCTGCTGGGGCTGCCGACGGTGGGTGCACCACCCCCGGCGACACTGGCCACCTCGGCCTGCGACCGCTGAACCCTGTCAGCCGCGTCTGACCCGGGTGCCGTCAGCTGCTGATCCGGCACCGCGCCGTCTCCCGGCCGCACCGCGCGGCCGGGAGACGGACGTCATCGGGTCAGAGGCCGATCTTGCCGGTGCCGGCGCCGTTCGTGACGACGGACTTCACCTGGCTGGCGGTGGTCAACGAGTAGGAGTACGGGATGCTCGCGACCCCGCCGGCGGTTTCCGGAGTGCCGGAGTTCACGAAGTGGTTGTTGCGGGCGACGAGGGTGCCCGGGTCCGACGCGGCGTAGCCGACGTGCGTCGGGTCGTCGACGTTCTCGAAGTAGTTGCCCTCGACGAGAACGCCGGCGTCCATGGTGGAGGCGACACCGTAGTCGTTGTCGTAGTAGTAGTTGTTGAACACATGCACCGGGTTGCCGAACCGGACCCGCGGATGCCGGGAACCGGAGCCGTCGAACCAGTTGTGGTGGTAGGTGACCCGTAGGTGACCGCGGTCCTGGCTGGCGTTGTTGTCCGAGTGGCCGAGCAGCATCGACTTGCTGTGGTTGAAGACGCGGTTCCACGACACCGTGATGTAGTCGGAACCGCGCTTGATGTCCACGGCTCCGTCGTACCCGTTGGTGAAGCTGTTGTGGTCGACCCAGACGTTGGTGGACTCGGTCTGGACGTTGATGGCGTCGTCATTCCAGTTGCGGAAGTTGATGTTGCGGATGATCACGTTTCGCTGGTTGCTGATGTTGAATCCGCAGCCGGAGATCGTGGCCGAGGAGCCGATGCCGACGATCGTCTTGTTGCTACCGACGTTCAGCATGCCTGAGCAGGAGATGGTCCCGGACACCCGGATGACGGCGGAGCCGGATCCGCTGATCGCCGAGGACAGCGCCGAGGAGTTGCTGACGGTGGTCGGGGAGGCGTTGCCGCCACCGGTGGTGCCGCCGTTCTGGGTGGCCCAGCCGACCAGGCCGGTCGGCGTCTGGCCGGGTGGCGGTGTGGTCGGGTTGGGTGGTGGTGTGGTCGGGTTCGGTGGCGGTGTGGTCGGGTTGGTGCCACCGGTGCAGGCCACGCCGTTCAGGCTGAAACTGCTCGGTGCCGGGTTGGACGAGTTGTTCCACGACCCGTTGAAGCCGAACGAGACGCTCGCGTTCGAACCGAGGTTGCCGTTGTAGCTCACATTGCGAGCGGTGACGGAGCTCCCGCTCTGCGAGATGTCGGCGTTCCACGCCTGAACGACCTCTTGGCCGGCGCCAAAGGTCCACTGCAGGGACCAGGACGACATCGCGTCGCCGAGGTTGGTGAGGACGACGTTGCCGGTGAAACCGCCCGGCCACTGGGAGGCGACCGAGTAGTCGACTCGGCAGCCGGTAGCGGCGTGGGCGGTGCTTGCGCTGACGACCGTGGCACCGGTCAGGGCGACGGCAGCGACCGCAGTGGTGGCCAGCGCCGTGCGGCGCCGTGCTGCGTGCATTGAGATCTCCTTACGGCATGGCGGGGTGCGTCGCCGGTGGGAGAGCCAGCCCGGTTGGCTCGCAGGTGCGGAGTGCTGGCGGTGCACCACGCCGCAGGTATGACAGGACGGATCCCGCTGGACGGGCGGGGAAGCGCTTTCCTTAGCAAAACATAGAAGGATGGCGATGTCAAAAGGTGTGTCATGAGCAGGTCGTAGGGCGCCTCTCAGCCACGAGAGCGACCGGGTTGCCGGACCCGCCAGAGCTCGCAGGCGGCATCGGGCCGCCGGCCGCTGACAGTTGCTGGCGGCCGGCGGGACTTAGGGGCATCCGCCGTCGAGTTCGCGGTCGGATGCCGCCGGTGTCTTGTCAGTGCTCTTCGGTCGGCTACCCGGTTGGCGCTACTTGGCCTGCTCCGCGAGTGCCAGGAACTGCCGCTTGCCGGCGAGCGCCTTCTCCGCCTCGCGGATCCGTTTGGCGTCACCGGCCGCCCGCGCCCGCTCCAGCCGCTGCTCGGCCTCGGCGACCTGCTCGCGCATCTGAGTCAACAGGGGATTGGCCGACGGCTCGGTGCGCCGCCACGCCGAGTCCATCGTTTCCCGTACCCGGTCCTCGACCGCTCGCAGTCGACGGTCCAGCCCCGTCGCCGACTCGCGTGGCACCCGGCCGATGTCATGCCACTGGCCCTGCACCTCACGCAGCTTCGCCTGCGCGGTACGCGGATCCGCGTCGATGTCGACGGCCTCCAGCTCGGTCAGCAGCGCCTGCTTGCGCTCCAGATTGGCGCGCTGCTCGGCGTCGCGGGCCGAAAAGACCTCGCTGCGGCGGGTGAAGAAGGTGTCCTGCGCCGAACGGAACCGTTCCCACAGCTTCTGCTCCGCCTCCTTCGAGGCGCGTGGGGCAGCCTTCCACTCGGCCATCAGCTCCTTGAGCCGGCTCGCGGTGCTGGCCCAGTCGGTCGACTCGGCCAGCGCCTCGGCCTCGGCGACCAGCTCGTTCTTGGCCGACTGAGCCTGCTTGCGCTGCGCGTCGAGGGTGGCGAAGTGCGCGCCCCGTCGGCGGGTGAAGCCGTCCCGGGCGGCGGCGAACCGCTTCCACAGCTCCCCGTCGGTCTTCTTGTCGACGCCGCGGATCGTCTTCCACTCGTCGAGAATCTCCCGGAACCGGTCGCCGGTGCTCTTCCACCCGGTGGACTCGGCCGCGAGCTGCTCGGCCTCGACCACCAGCTCGGTCTTGCGGGCCAGTGCGGCGGCGCGGGCAGCGTCGCGGGCCGCTCTGGCCTGCGCCGCTTTCTCCTCGGCGAGGGCCGCCAGCTTGTCCAGCCGGTCGGCCAGCGAATCGAGATCGCCGACCACATGGGCCTCGGCCAGTGACCCGCGCAGTCGTCGGATCGTATTGAGCGAATGCGTCGCGTCGGCGGCACCGGACTGCAACCGGGCCTCCGTCAGATCGACCTCGGTGACCAGGTCGGCGAACCGGCGGGCGAAGTGTGCCAGGCCTTCCTCCGGCGCTCCAGCCTGCCAGGACCCGACCGCGCGCTCTCCTTCGGCAGTCTTGACGTAGACCGTGCCGTCCGCATCAACCCGTCCGAAGGAAGTCCAGTCGCTCATGTGCCCATCCTCGTTCTCCCGGCGTCGCAGGATCGAGATGTCCCGATGGACGCCGCCACGGCGCAGTTAGGTTGCGGGTAAGTTTCCCCCGCGCATTGTCACAGGTCCAACCCTGCCGGCGTCGAGCGCCTGTCGCCGACCGTGACCATACGGTGTCCTTGTCGGTGGTTGGCCCACGAGTCGGTGCCAAAGGGGCCAGATTTCTACACTGAAGGTGATTGGTTGACTGCGTGGCGCAACAGGGCTACGGGTTACCGTGGAAGCCGTGCCCCCGCTGCGCGTCGCCTTCTGCCCACACCCGCCGGTGATCGTTCCCGAACTGGCCGGCGGGGCCGCCGCCGAGCTCGACGAACTGCGGCGCGCCGCCACCGACGCCGTCCGGTCACTGGTCGACTGCCCCGCCGAACGAATCGTGGTCATCGGCACCGACGATCCGTCCACCGATCCCGATCCGACGGAGCGGGTCTGGCGGCCACCGTTGTCCGCCAGCTTCCGGCCCTGGGGGGTGGCGGTCGACGTACCCTTGGGCGCGGCGCTGCCCGGTGCCGCACCGGACGCCACACCGGCCCCCGGCACCACGTCGACCGGTGCCGGCCGCCGCCTGCCGCTGAGCCTGACCGTCGCGGCGTGGTTGCTCGCCCGCGCCGACGTCGACCCCGCTCGTACGGCGGTCGAGATGGTCGCGGTCCCCGCCGGTACGCCACCCGACCAGTGCCTACGGCGCGGGCGGGTGCTCGCCGGGTCCGCAGCGGCGGGACTCCGGACCGCCGCCCGACCGTGGGCGGCCCTGGTGATGGGGGACGGCTCCGCCTGCCGGGGTCTCTCCTCACCCGGCTACCAGGACGACCGGGCGGAACCCTTCGACGACGAGGTCGCCGCCGCCCTCGCTACCGCCGACCACCGGAGACTCGCCCGCCTGGACCCGGGTCTGGCCGGCGCGCTGCGGGTCGCCGGCCGGGCCGCCTGGCAGGTGGCCGCCAGTGCGGCGACTGCTGGTGCCGGTGCGGCGGCCGCTGACGCTGATGCCGCCGGTGCGGCGGCCGGCGACGTGACCGACTGGACCGGCCGGCTCACCTACTACGCCGCACCGTACGGCGTCGCGTACTTTGTCGCCTCGTGGCACCGGAACTGACCAACGGCCGCGGCACCGGGCCGCGCCGACCCGCGCCGATCCGCCCGATCCGCCCGGACCGCGTGGTGGCGGTGATCGGCCCGACCGCGGCCGGCAAGTCCGCGCTGAGCATCACGCTCGCCCAGCAACTCGGCGCCGAGGTGGTCAACGCCGACTCGATGCAGCTGTACCAAGGGCTGGACATCGGCACCGCCAAGCTCACCGTCGACGAACGGGCCGGCGTACCGCACCACCTGCTCGACATCTGGCCGGTCACCGCGCCAGCCAGCGTCGCGGAGTACCAGCGGCTGGCCCGCGCCGCCATCGACGACATCCTGCGCCGGGGGCGACTGCCGCTGCTGGTCGGCGGCTCCGGCCTGTATGTGCGGGCGGTGCTGGAGAAATTCGACTTTCCCGGCACCGACCCGGCGCTGCGCGACCGGCTCGAAGCCGAACTCGCCGAGACCGGCCCGGGTCCGCTGCACGCCCGGCTGTCCGCCGTCGACCCGGCGGCCGCCGCCGCGATCCTGCCCGGCAACGGGCGGCGGATCGTCCGGGCGCTGGAGGTGATCGAGCTGACCGGGCGGCCGTTCACCGCCGCGTTGCCGGAACCGGTGCCGTACTACGACGCCGTACAACTGGGAATCGATCTGCCCACCGGTCCACTCGACGAGCGGATCGCCCGCCGGGTGGACCGGATGTGGGAGCAGGGCCTGGTGGACGAGGTCCGCGCGCTGCTCGGGCAGGGCCTGCGGGACGGCCGTACCGCCAGTCGGGCGCTCGGCTACCAGCAGGTGCTGCGGATGCTCGACGGCGAGTACGACGACGAACAGGCCCGAGCGGAAACAGTACGGGCGACCCGCCGGTTCGTCCGCCGGCAACGTTCCTGGTTCCGCCGCGACGCCCGGGTGTGCTGGCTCGACGGCGCCGACCCCGACCTGGTCCGGTCGGCGCACGCCGCGTTGCGCGCTCTGCGGCGCTGAGCGGCGCGGCTGGTGCCGACCCGGTCCGGGGACCGCGCCGAAACCCGGTCCGGGTACCGCCAGCCGCCCGGGGTCAGGTGTCGGCTGCCGCTGACCGTTGCTGGATGGCGGGCACACCGGCCGGGGCGGTGGCCACGGCCGGCTGCGCGACGACGGTCGGCTGCGCGGCCACGTCCGAGGCCTGCGCAGCGGCTCGGACCGCAGCGGCCACCGCCGGTGCCACCCGGGGATCGAACACGCTCGGCACGATCACCGTCGGGTTGATCCGATCCTCGCCCACCACATCGGCGATGGCCCGCGCCGCCGCCAACGCCATGTCGTCGGTGAACGACTCCGCGTGGGCGTCGAGCATGCCCCGGAACACGCCCGGAAACGCCAGTACGTTGTTGATCTGGTTCGGCTGGTCGGAACGCCCCGTCGCGACCACCGCCGCGTGCCGGCGGGCCTCGCGCGGATCCACCTCGGGGTCCGGGTTCGCCAACGCGAACACGATCGAATCCGGCGCCATGGCGGCGATGTCGTCGCCGGTCAGCAGGTTCGGCGCGCTCACCCCGATGAACACGTCCGCGCCGCGCAGCGCGCCGGGCAGATTCCCGGCGTACCCGGTCGAGTTGGTGTGCTCGGCCAGCCATCGCCAGGTGGGGTTCAACCCGCTCAGCCCTCGGTGCAGCGCCCCTGGTCGGTCGTAGGCGATGACGTCGCCGACGCCCTGGCGCAGCAGCAGCTTGATGATGGCGGTGCCGGCCGCGCCTGCCCCGGAGACCACCACCCGTACGTCGCTGAGCTGCTTGCCGACCACCCGCAGCGCGTTGGTCAGCGCGGCCAGCACGCAGATCGCCGTGCCGTGCTGGTCGTCGTGGAAGACCGGGATGTCGAGCAGCTCCCGCAGCTTCGACTCGATCTCGAAGCAGCGCGGCGCGGCGATGTCCTCCAGGTTGATCCCGCCGTAGCCGGGCGCGATCGCCCGTACGATCGACACGATGTCGTCCGGATCCTGGGTGTCCAGCACCACCGGCCAGGCGTCGACGTCGCCGAACCGCTTGAACAGCGCCGCCTTGCCCTCCATCACCGGCAGCGCGGCCGCCGGACCGAGATTGCCCAGCCCGAGCACTGCCGAACCGTCGGTCACCACCGCCACGGTGTTGCGCTTTATGGTCAGCCGGCGCGCGTCGGCCGGATTGTCGGCGATCGCCAGGCACACCCGCGCCACCCCCGGCGTGTACGCCCGGGACAGTTCGTCCCGGTTCCGTAGCGACACCTTCGGGGCCACCTCGATCTTGCCGCCCAGATGCAGCAGGAACGTCCGGTCCGACACCTTGCGGACCTCGACGCCGTCGAGCGCCTCGAGCTCCTTGACCACGTCGTCGGCGTGCGCCGCGTCGGCCGTGTCGCACGTCAGGTCGACCACCACGCTGACCGGGTCGGAGTCGACCACGTCGAGCGCGGTGACGATGGCACCAGCATCGCCGACACAGGTGGTCAACCGGCCGATCGCGGACGCGTCGGCGGGAATACTGATCCGGATGGTGATGGAGAAGCCGGCACTGGGCAGGCGGGTGGTCGCCACGGGATCCCTCCGTCGTTGGTGGGGGCGGCCGGACCGGGCCGCTGCACCATTCTTGCGCGTGATCCGCACCGTGCCCGATCCGCCCCGCGTACGGCGTGCCGTAGCCGTTCAGCCGCAGGTCGCGGCGCGGCCACCCGACTCGGCGTCGGCTGCGAACGGACCGGCGCGCGGCGGCGACCCGACCGGGTACCGGCCGTGCGGGCAGCCCGCGTCCTGATATGTAGGTGCGGCGCGGCCGTCGGCGTGTCACGATCGAATCCTGAGGAGGCAGCTTTTGCGTACCTATCGTACCGAGGAGACGGTTCACCCGCCGTTCCACCTGTCGACCGCCGCCGACCCGGACGGCCCAACCGGACCCCATGGTCAAACCGGGACCCATGGTCAAACCGGGCCGGACGGTCCGATCGAGCCGACGGACGACGACACCACCGTCGGCGACCTGGAGCTGGCCGACCGGCACGCGCTGCGCCGCGTCGCCGGGCTCTCCACCGAACTCGCCGACATCACCGAGGTCGAGTACCGCCAGCTGCGGCTGGAGCGCGTGGTGCTGGTGGGAGTGTGGGAGAGCGGGACGGTGATTGACGCGGAGAACTCGCTCACCGAGCTCGCTGCGCTCGCCGAGACCGCCGGGTCCCAGGTGCTGGAGGGCCTGATCCAACGCCGCGACCGGCCCGACCCGGCCACCTACGTCGGCCGGGGCAAGGTCGGCGAGCTCGGCGACGTGGTGCTCGCTTCCGGCGCGGACACGGTGATCTGTGACGGCGAGCTCTCCCCGTCGCAGCTGCGCAACCTGGAGCAGAAGGTCAAGGTCAAGGTCATCGACCGGACCGCGCTGATCCTTGACATCTTCGCCCAGCACGCCAAGAGCAAAGAGGGCAAGGCCCAGGTCGAGTTGGCCCAGCTGGAGTACCTGCTGCCCCGGCTGCGCGGCTGGGGCGAAACGCTGTCCCGGCAGACCGGCGGCAGCGGCCGTGGTGGCGGCGCCGGGGGCGGCGTCGGCCTGCGCGGACCCGGTGAGACCAAACTGGAAACCGACCGGCGCCGGATCCGTACCCGGATCGCCCGCCTGCGGCGGGAGATCAAAGGCATGCGGACGGTACGCGAGACGAAACGCGCCCGCCGTACCCGCAACGCGGTGCCGGCGGTGGCGATCGCCGGCTACACCAACGCCGGCAAGTCCAGCCTGCTGAACCGGATCACCGGTGCCGGGGTGCTGGTCGAGGACGCGTTGTTCGCCACCCTCGACCCGACCACCCGCCGGGCGCATGCCGCCGACGGCCGGGTCTACACCCTGTCGGACACCGTCGGTTTCGTCCGGCACCTGCCGCACCAGATCGTCGAAGCGTTCCGCTCTACTCTGGAGGAGGTCGCCGAGGCCGACCTGGTGGTGCATGTGGTCGACGGTGCCCATCCTGATCCGGAGGAACAGGTTCGCGCGGTCCGCGAGGTGCTCGCCGAGGTAGGTGCCGACCGTCGCCCCGAGTTGCTGGTCGTCAACAAGATCGACGCGGCCAGCGAGGAGGACCTGCTGCGGCTCAAGCGGCTCTGGCCCGACGCTGTCTTCGTCTCCGCCCGGCAGGCCCGGGGCATCGACGACCTGCGCGCCGCGATCGAGCAACGCCTGCCACGACCGGCCATCCAGGTCAGCGTGATGCTGCCGTACCACCGGGGTGACCTGGTGTCCCGGGTGCACCACCGGGGTGAGGTCCTCGGCACCCGGCACACCGCCGCCGGTACCCTGCTGCAGGCGCGTGTCGACGAGGCACTCGCCGCCGAACTCCAACCGTTCCTGACTCCGGGCGAGTGACATTCTTTCCGCAGACTCAGTGATCCGCCGAAGACTTCACGTGATTGATCACGGTGTAACAGTCGGACTCAGGCCGGCGTGCGACACTCGTCGGATGCGTCGGCTCCTGACCCCGGCCGCGATCGCCGTCGGACTATTCACGATTCACCTCCTGGCTCCGGCCGGCCCGGCCATGGCCCTGCCCGCCCAGGACCCCTCCCCGCCAGCTGCCCAGCAGGTGACACCGGGCGAGCCGGTCTGCGAGATCACCGACGAGCGGCTGCGGGAGGTCTCCGGTCTCGTCGCCACCGCTGACGGCTACGTCGTGGTCAACGACAGCACCGAGATCGACAGTAACGAGCGGGTGTTCTTCCTCGACTCGTCCTGCGAGGTCGCCAACGCTGTCCAGTACCCGACGCCGCCGCTGGACCCCGAGGACCTGGCGATTTCCCCGGACGGGCAGACGCTCTGGATCGCCGACGTGGGGGACAATCCGACCGCCGACGAGCGTCGCGAACGAATCGCGCTGTGGTCCCTGCCGGCTGACGGCTCCGCCCAACCGGTCATCCACCGGGTGAGCTACCCGGACGGCCCGCACGACGCCGAGGCGTTGCTGATCGCCAACGACGGCACCCCGCTGATCATCACCAAGGAGACCGGCCCGTCCGGCCTGTACCGCCCGGTCGAACAACTTCGCAGCGACAACGACGACCCGGTGCCGATGGAGCGGGTCGGTGAACTCGAACTGCCCACCACCAGCACCCCGAACCTGTTCGCCGCCGCCGGCCGGCTCACCGTCACCGGCGCGGCCCGGTCCCCGGACGGCAGCCGGATCGCCCTGCGCACCTACGCCGACGCCTTCGAGTGGGACCTGCCGGCCGACGGCGACATCGTCAAGACGCTCACCACCGAACGCCCCCGGGCCACCCCGCTCACCGACCCGTTCGGCGAGTCGATCGCCTACTCCCCGGACGGCGCCGCCTTCCTCACCGTCTCCGACGTCGCCACCCTCGACGAGGAAACCCCGGTGGAGATCCTGCGTTACACCCCGAGCACCGAGGTCGCGGCCGAGGCCGACGACACCGGCGGCGGGGGCGACCGGGACGGACCGTCCTGGCTCAACCGGATCAGCCTGCAGGAGATCAACCTGCTGATCGCGGCGGTCGGTGTGCTCGGCGCGCTGCTGGTCGGGCTCGGCATCTTCGGTATCGTCCGGGCCCGGCGGACGGCACGGTCGGCGGCGATCGGTGGACGCGGCGGGGGCCGGGCCGACCGCGACCCGGACCGGTCCGACCGCGAGCCGGGGGACCGCGACCGCGCTGCGGCCTACGCGAGCGATTCGCTGGGCAGCGGTGCCTACGCCAGCGGGGCGCTGGGCAGCGGCGCGTTGCCCGGTGGCGGACCGGCCCCGGCCGGCCGTAAGGCCGGCGGTGTCTACGGCGCGGCGAAACCCGCCGCCGGGTCGGCTGCCCCGGCCGCCCCGACCGGTCCAGGCGGTGGTGGCGTCTACGGCGGGGCAGCGGCACGACCGCCCGCCGGCGGCGGGACCTACGGCGCAGCCAAGCCCGCCACCGGTGGCCGGGCCGGCGTGTACGGCGCTGCCGCGCCACGGCCGGACACCGGCGGCTACCGTCCGGCCGGCGGCGTCGACTCCGGAGCGGTGTACGGGGCGGCGAAGCCGGCTCCTCCGGCCCGGCCCAGCGGCGGCGGCGTCTACGGCGGCGCCGGGCACTCCGGTCGGTCGCGCAACCCCGGGGACGCACGCGACTCCGGCGGATCCTGGGACCTCGGCGGCGACTATCCGGGCGACGGCTACCCGGCCGACCGCTACGACCAGCCACGAGCCGGCGGGCCGCGGCCACCGGCCGGGCACGTCGAGCGGGAACCCGGCGTCTACGGCCGGTCCGCCTCCGAGCACCCGGACGAATGGCGCGGCTGAGACCCTGCAGCTGACCCGCTGCGACTGACACCCCGCCCGCCGAGGCCGGGCACCCGTACCGGGTCACACCCGGCGCAGTACCGCCACCACCCGGCCCATGATGGTGGCCTCGTCACCGGGGATCGGGTCAAACGCGGCGTTGTGCGGCATCAACCAGACGTGCCCGTCGCGCCGCCGGTAGGTCTTCACCGTGGCCTCGCCGTCGATCATCGCGGCGACGATCTCCCCGGAGTCGGCGGTCGGCTGCTGACGTACCACCACCCAGTCGCCGTCGCAGATCGCCGCGTCGATCATCGAATCGCCCTTGACCTGCAGCATGAACACCTCACCCTCGCCGACCAGCTCGCGGGGCAGCGGGAAGACGTCCTCCACCGCCTGCTCAGCCAGGATCGGCCCACCGGCGGCGATCCGACCCAGCATCGGCACGTACGCCGGAGCTGGCCGCAGCGCCCGCTCGGCCTCGTCGTCGGCGGCGTCGTGCGGCGGACGCACGTCGACCGCCCGGGGGCGGTTCGGATCCCGGCGGAGGAAGCCCTTGCGCTCCAGTTCCTTGAGCTGGTAGGCGACGCTGGACGGGGAGACCAGGCCGACCGCCTCGCCGATCTCCCGCACGCTCGGCGGGTAGCCATGCCGGTCCACCCAGGAGCGGATGAACTCCAGGATCCGGCGCTGCCGGGCGGTCAGCTCGCCGTTGTTGACCGGCTCGGGGAAGGCGCTCACCACCGGTGTCACGGCGCGCAACCGGGATTCGCCGGAACGGCTGCCCCGCCGTCCACGTACCGACGCGCCGACGTTGACCGTCGTCGCGCCGCCGTTGCCTCCACCCTGCTGGGGTGGGCCCGCTCTGTCGTCGCTCGACACATCCGTCCTCTCCCCGGCCGTCAGATCGCGTCCTGATCGGCACCATCGGTGTCGACCAAGACGGTAACCAGAGATCCGGTCAGGTTCAAACATCTGTACGAGATGTCGGTGCGTGTCGTCCTGGCAGTAGTTTATCGTACGCACGTTCGACTGAATCTGGGGGCGGCATGGGCGGTAACCCTCGGACAGGGATCGGTGTTGGCAGAGTGACGACGCGCCGAAGTGCGCCGGTCAACTTGACCGGACCCCGGTTGCGGCCTACCGTCGACCCCAACATCTAGTAGTTACAAGGGCGTAAGTTGTCCACAGGTTGGGTCTCCTGACTGAGAGCAACGTCTCCAGCAGGCCGGCCCCGCGTACCCGCGTGACCCTGCGGTGACCACTGCGCGCCCATTTCGACCCCGCGGCTCGACGGAAGGGACATCGGCATGCGCTGCCCGTACTGCCGGCACGCCGACTCGCGCGTGGTCGACTCGCGGGAAGCCGACGACGGCCAGCTCATCCGCCGCCGCCGGTCCTGCCCGGAATGCGGCAAGCGGTTCACCACCGTCGAGGAGGCGGTGCTCGCCGTGGTCAAACGCAGCGGCGTCACCGAGCCGTTCAGCCGATCCAAGATCATGGGCGGGGTGCGCAAGGCCTGCCAGGGCCGACCGGTGGACGACGACGCCATCGCCCTGCTGGCCCAGAAGGTCGAGGAGACCGTACGGGCCAAGGGCGCGGCCGAGATCCCCAGTCACGATGTCGGGCTGGCGATCCTCGGGCCGCTGCGCGAGTTGGACGAGGTGGCGTACCTGCGGTTCGCCAGCGTCTACCGGTCCTTTGACTCGCTGGACGACTTCGAACGCGAGATCGAGACGCTGCGGGCCGCCGCCGGGGCGCGGGAGGCCGCGACGACCCCGGTGGCGGCCGGGCCCGGGCCCGGCTGACCGGCCCCGCAGCAAACCTGGAACAGCAAGGCGTACGGCCGACCGCCGGTCCCGGCGGGGCGGGTACGGCCGAGAAAAAAGCTGAACGGCAAAGACGGAAACGACCGCGTGGCACGACGCTGCGCGAGAGCCTGAGGGGGCGATCAGATGGCGGGGGAAGGTGTGACCGCGAAGACAGGCGGTAGCGGTAGCGGCGGCACGGCCAAGGCCAACGGCAAGGCCGGATCGGCCGCGGGCTCCAACGCGCGGGTACGGGCCAAGGCCGGCGCGGGCGGCCTGACCGTCGAGCGGGTGTGGACCAGCGAGGGTGTGCACCCGTACGACGAGGTGACCTGGCAGCGCCGCGACGTGGTGATGACCAACTGGCGCGACGGCACGGTCAACTTCGAGCAGCGCGGCGTGGAGTTCCCGGAGTCGTGGAGCGTCAACGCGGCCAACATCGTCACCACCAAGTACTTCCGTGGGGCGGTGGGGACCCCGCAGCGGGAATGGTCGCTCAAGCAGCTGATCGACCGGGTGGTGAAGACCTACCGGGCGGCGGGGGAGCAGCACGGCTACTTCGCCACCGGCGCCGACGCCGAGATCTTCGAGCACGAGCTGACCTGGATGCTGCTGCACCAGGTGTTCAGCTTCAACTCGCCGGTCTGGTTCAACGTCGGCACCGCCTCCCCACAGCAGGTATCAGCGTGCCAGCCGTACCACTCGCTCGTGAGCACGCCGGCCGGCCTCGTCCCGATCGGCAAGCTGGTCGAGGAGGACGCCGTCGGAGCCAAGGTCTACGACGCACACGGGCTGACCCGAATTCTCGCGGTCCAGGCCAACGGCATCAAGGACGTATTGCGCCTGCACACCAAAGCCGGCTACACCCTGGACGTAACCGCGGACCACCTGGTCTGGAAATCGACCGGCGAGGGCACCGGTCGGTTCGTCGAAGCCGGCACCTTGGTCGCTGGCGACACTCTCGAATGGCACCGGCGGGGTAGCGACGGCGAGGCGGAGTTCCACCCCGGCGACGTCCACGAGGCCGCGCTGGCCGGTTGGCTGCAGTCAGACGGCTTCGTCGGCCAGTACGATCAGGGCACCAACCGGTCGCTGACAATCGAGGCGATGACCGTCAACGACGACGAACTCAGCTGGGTCGTCGCCGCGATCGACCAGGTCTTCCCTGGCGCGCACCGCCATGAACGCCGCGTCGTCACTAAGGACGTCACCCTCGACTGCCGGCGGACCCGGTTGTACGGGGAGAATCTGCGCCCGTTCATCGACAAGTGGGGCCTGCTTGCCCGGGGCACCGAGATGGAGGTGCCGGCAACGCTGTTCACCGCGCCGCTGCCGGTCGTCGCCGCCTATCTGAAGAGCATCTTCCAGGCAGAGGGCTATGTCTCGGAGCGTGAGGCGTCCACCTTGGTCGGCGTGGACATGATCGGTGAGCGGTTGATTCGCGGGCTGCAGCGGCTGCTGCTGCGCTTCGGGATCTTCGCCCGGGTCGGGTTCACGGCCGACCCGCGACCGAACCGGCACGGCACCTGGTCGTTGCGCATCCAGAACCACGGCGACCGGGACACCTTCGCCGCAGAAATCGGGTTCGTCGACGCCCGCAAGTCCGGCAAGCTGGAGGAGAGCTTCGCCAAGGTGGGCCGGTCCGCCAAGGCGACGAAACGCCTCGTCATCGACCGGGTCGAACCGCTCGGGGCGATGGAGGTCTACGACATCCAGACCGAGTCGGGGGAGTACCTCTCCGACAACCTGCGAGTGCACAACTGCTTCATCCTCGCCGTCGACGACTCGATGGATTCCATCCTCGATTGGTACAAAGAGGAAGGGCTGATCTTCAAGGGCGGCTCCGGGTCCGGGGTGAACCTGTCCCGGATCCGCTCCTCCAAGGAGCTGCTGTCCAGCGGTGGCACCGCCTCCGGCCCGGTCAGCTTCATGCGCGGCGCCGACGCCTCGGCCGGCACCATCAAGTCCGGCGGCGCCACCCGCCGGGCCGCCAAGATGGTCATCCTCGACGTGGACCACCCCGACATCGAGGAGTTCGTGCAGACCAAGGCCCGCGAGGAGGACAAGATCCGGGCGCTGCGCGACGCCGGGTTCGACATGGACCTCGGCGGTGCCGACATCGTCAGTGTCCAGTACCAGAACGCCAACAACTCGGTCCGGGTCTCCGACGAGTTCATGCGGGCGTACGAGGACGGGGGCAACTTCGACCTGCGGGCCCGGCTCGACGGCTCGGTGATCGACACCGTCGACGCCAAGAAGCTGTTCGGCACCATCGCACAGGCCGCCTGGGAATGCGCCGACCCGGGTCTGCAGTACGACGACACGATCAACGACTGGCACACCTGCCCGGAAACCGGACGTATCACCGCATCTAACCCATGCAGTGAATATGTCCATCTAGATAATTCGTCGTGCAATCTTGCGTCGCTCAATCTGATGAAATTCCTGCGGGCCGACGGCGGCTTCGAGCTGGAAAAGTTCGTCCACTCCGTCGAGTTCATTATCACCGCGATGGACATCTCCATCTGCTTCGCCGACTTCCCGACGCAGAAGATCGGCGAGACCACCCGGGCGTACCGGCAGCTTGGCATCGGCTACGCCAACCTCGGTGCGCTGCTGATGGCGTCCGGCCTGCCGTACGACTCGGAAGCCGGCCGGTCCTACGCCGCCGCCATCACCTCGGTGATGACCGGTACGGCGTACCGCCGTTCGGCGGAACTGGCCGGCGTGGTCGGCGCCTACGACGGCTACGCCCGCAACGCCGAGGGCCACAAGCGGGTGATGCGCAAGCACGCCGCTGCCAGCGATGAGATCCGCCCGACCGGCCCGACCGCCACCGCCCTGGCCCGGGAAGCCGCCCGGCAATGGGAAATCGGCAACAAGATCGGCGAAAAAAACGGCTGGCGCAATTCTCAGGCAAGTGTACTCGCGCCCACTGGTTGCCTCACCGCGGACACAATGGTGACCACCGACCGCGGGCTGATGCGACTCGGTGAGATCGGCGATGTCTACGGCGACCGCTGGCAGGACCTCGACATGATGGTGTCGACCGACGAGGGAGCCCGCCAGGCGACGAAGTTCTTCGTCAACGGTGAGGAGCCCACTCGCCGGGTGGTCACCAACGGCGGCTACCAGATCCAGGGCACCCTGGCCCACCGGGTCAAGGTGGTGGAACCGGCGACCGGCGAATGGGTCTGGAAGCGGATGGCCGAGGTTGCCCCCGGCGACCTGGTACCGGTGCAGCTCGGCACCCTGGTCGGCGAGCCACGTCGGGTGCCGCTGCCGGTGCTCGACCAGGCATACTACGCCGGCGACCGGCGACTGTACGTGCCGGACGCGGTCGACGCCGAGCTGGCCGAACTGGTCGGCTACTTCATGGGTGACGGCAGCCTGCACGCCAAGGGGCTGCGGTTCGCCGTAGCCGACACCGACCTCGACGTGGTGGAACGGTTGCGGGTGCTCGGCAAGGGCCTGTTCGGGCTGGAACCGGAGGTCGCGGCGCGCACCGGCTACCAGGAGGTCGTCTTCTCCTCGGTGCGGCTGGCCCGCTGGTGGCAGGCAGCCGGGTTCGCCAAGACGCTGCCGCACCCGGAACACACCGGCAAGGGCTGGTCGCCCCGGGTGCCGTCGGCGATCCTGGAGACCAACGACGTCACCGTCTACATCGCGTTCCTGCGCGGCCTGTTCGAGGCCGACGGGACGGTGATCGAGGGAGTGCCGTCCGTGTCGACGTCCGCCGAGTCGTTCGCCACGGAGATCCGTACCCTGCTGCTGACCCTCGGGATGGCGACCACCACCCGGCGGACCCGCAGCGGCATGGGCAGCGACATCTGGCAGGTGCGGCTGCGCAATACCGACCACGCGATCCGGTACGAGGAGACGATCGGCTTCATCGGCGCCCGCAAGGCGGAGCAGATCGTCGCCGCGCCGCAGCAGACCGGCAACCGGGACCGAATCCACCTGCCGCGTGAGCTGTGGGATCTGCTGGTGCCGGCCGGACACCCGATGCGCGGTGCGGTCGTGCAGTCGCTGGCGAAGACCGGCGGCGTGTCGCGGACGCTGGCCGGCGAGATCTACGGCGAGGTGCTGGACGACCGCCTCGGGCACGCGCTCGGCTACCTCTACGAGACAGTGGCGGCGAACGAGGACGGTGGCGTGCAGCCGACGTACGACCTGTCGGTGCCGGCCAACGTCACCTACGTCGCCGGCGGGTTCGTCAGTCACAACACCATCGGTCTGATGATGGACTGCGACACCACCGGGGTGGAGCCCGATCTGGCGCTGGTCAAATTCAAGAAACTGGTCGGCGGTGGCTCGATGCAGATCGTCAACCAGACGGTGCCGCGCGCGCTGCGCAGCCTCGGCTACCCGGAGGAGCAGGTCGAGGCGATCGTCGAGCACATCGCCGACCACGGGCACGTGGTCGACGCGCCGAGCCTGCGCACTGAGCACTACCCGGTGTTCGACTGCGCGATGGGGGAGCGGTCGATCGCGCCGATGGGGCACGTGCGGATGATGGCGGCGGTGCAGCCGTTCATCTCCGGGGCGATCTCCAAGACGGTCAACATGCCGGAGGCGGCGACCGTCGCCGACGTCGAGCGGATCTACTTCGAGGGCTGGAAACTGGGCCTCAAGGCGCTGGCGATCTACCGGGACAACTGCAAGGTGGGCCAGCCGCTGTCGGCGGCCAAGTCGGACAAGGCCAAGGAGACCGCCGCCGCCGAGCAGGCCAAAGTGATCGAGAAGGTCGTCGAAAAGGTCGTCGAGTACCGCCCGGTGCGTAAGCGGCTGCCGAAGAAGCGCCCGTCGGAGACGGTGTCGTTCTCGGTCGGCGGTGCCGAGGGCTACCTGACCGCCTCGTCGTACCCGGACGACGGCCTCGGCGAGGTCTTTCTCAAGATGTCGAAGCAGGGCTCGACGCTCGCCGGGGTGATGGACGCCTTCTCGGTGGCGATCTCGATCGGCCTGCAGTACGGCGTACCGCTGGAGACGTTCGTCGCGAAGTTCACCAACATGCGCTTCGAACCGGCCGGCATGACCGACGACCCGGACGTGCGGATGGCCGCGTCGGTGATGGACTACATCTTCCGTCGTCTGGCGTTGGACTTCCTGCCGTACGACCGCCGGGCCGAGCTGGGCATCTTCACCGCCGCCGAGCGGACCGCGCAGATGCGGGCCGAGGCGGAGGCGGAGAACGCGGCGTCGGAGCTGTCGGATATGGCGGTGTCCGCGCCGGTCGAGCCGAAGCTTCCGGAGGCGAAGGCACCGTCGTCGGCCGACTCCGGCAGCGGTACGGCGACCGAGCCGGCCGCCGCGAGCACGCCGGCACCTTCGTCGGTGCACTCGTCGACGGAGCTGCTGGAGGCGGTGATCGGCAAGGCGGCCGACGCGCCGCTCTGCTTCACCTGCGGCACGAAGATGCGCCCGGCCGGCAGCTGCTACGTCTGTGAGGGCTGCGGTTCCACCTCCGGCTGCAGCTGATCGAACACGTGCCACGGGGAGCCGGATGTGATCCGGCTCCCCGTTCGCGGTTGGGCTGATGACGGCACCGCCCGGGCAGGGTGATCATCTAGCGATGACCACCGCTGAGGTGTACGCCGACTTCGCCCGCCGGCAGGCGTCCGGGGTGTCGCCCAGCTACGAACAGCTGGCGTACGCGGTTGCCCGCGACGACGATCTCTTGGCGCTGCTCGACTCGCTGCCGCCGCCGACCCGGCAGCCGAATCTGCTGTTCGGGGTGGTCCGGCTGCTCGGCGGGCCGGTCGACGACCCGGCCGCATTCCACGACTTCACCATGGCGTACTGGCCAGCGGTCGAGGCGCAGATGCGTCGCCGGCTCACCCAGACCAACGAGGCCGGACGGTGCGCCGTACTGCTGCCGGTGCTGGCGGCGTTGCCGCAGCCGCTGGCGCTTCTGGAAGTCGGCGCGTCGGCGGGCCTGTGTCTCTACCCGGACCGGTACGCCTACCGCTACGACGGCGGCCCGATCGTGGGGCAGGGCGAGCCGGTGCTCGACTGCGCGACAGCAGGGTTGACGCCGCCGCGTACCCGGCCGGAGGTGGTGTGGCGGGCCGGGCTGGACCTGACTCCGCTGGACGTCACCGACGCCGACGACGTCGCCTGGCTGGACGCGTTGGTCTGGCCCGAGCAGGAGCATCGGCGGGCCCGGCTGGCGGCTGCGGCGGGCGTCGCGGCGGCCGATCCGCCGCTGCTGGTCCGGGGTGATCTGGTCGACGACCTGCCGGCGCTGGCCGCGTCGGCGCCGCCGGAGGCGACGCTGGTGGTGTTCCACACCGCAGTGCTCTACCACGTGCCGGCTCCGCGCCGGTCGGTCTTCGTCGACCTGGTACGCGGCCTGCCGGGTCACTGGGTGGCGAACGAGGGGCCGGACATCCTGCGCCACGGCGCGCTGCCGCCGCCACCGGACGACACCCTGCACAACGTGCTCGCCCTGGACGGCCGGCCACTGGCCTGGACCCGACCACACGGCCAGGGGATGACCTGGTTCGGTTGACCGCCGACCCGGGCGGCGGCCGTTTCACAGGTGGGTGGTTCGCGCGTCGCGGGCTGTCGCAGGCGGGGTTGTCGGCAGCGCGCGGGACAGGAAGTCCCGGATGTGGCCGACCACGGTGTCCAGGTGACTTTCCAGCAGGAAGTGACCGCCGCCGGGCACCAGGTGGATCTCGGCGTCCGGGAGGTCCCGCGCGAAGGCACGCGCCCCGTCCGGCCCGAAGATCAGATCCTCGGCCCCCCAAACGGCCAGTAGCGGCACCTGACTGCGCCGAAAATACGCGTGCAGCTTCGGGTACAGCGGAGGGTTGGTGGCGTAGTCGCGGAAAAGCGCCAGCTGTGCCAGGTCGTTGCCGGGGCGGCTGATGTCGCGGTGGTCGTACGTCCAGGTGTCGGGGTCGACCAGGTCGGGGCGGTCCACGCCGTGCACGTACTGCCAGCGGATGGCGTCCAGAGCGAGGGCGGTGCGCACCGCAGGCTCCGTGTCCGGTCCCGGATCGTCGGCGTACGCCCACACGGGTGTCCAGAAGTCGGGGACGAAGCCGTCGTCGTACCCGTTGCCGTTCTGGCTGATGACCGCAGTGATCATCTCGGGGGCGCGGAGGGCGAGTCGCCATCCGATCGGAGCGCCGTAGTCCTGCACGTAGATGGCGCAGCGGGTGACGCCGAGCTCGGCCAGGAACGCTTCGGTGACGTCGGTGAGCGCGTCGAACGTGTACGGGAACGCGTCGGCGGGCGGGGCGTCGGAGTGGCCGAAGCCGATGTGGTCGGGGGCGATGACGTGGAACCGGTCGGCGAGTCGCGGGATCAGCCGGCGGAACATACGTGAGCTGGTGGGGTATCCGTGCAGGAGCAGCAGCGTCGGCGCGTCGTGGGGGCCGGCCTGTCGGTAGAAGACGCGGTGCCCTCGCACGGTGGCGTACCGGTGGTGAACTTCGACCATCTCTAACCCTCTCGGAACTTCGTGGTGGTTATCTGGATTCAAGTGGACCCGATCTGCGATAACCTGTCAAGCGCGGCGAGAGGGTTAGTGGCGAGGGTGGTGAGGTCACCGTGCTCGACGAGCAGGCGCTGATCGAGGCGCTGAACAGCACACCCGTGGTGGACGGCCGGCCACAGGACCGGTGGGCCGACGACACCGCACTGCGGCAGTGGGCACACCGGCACGGAGGCTCCGGCGACCCGGCAACGACCACCTGGCTGCGGACCGCCAGAGACGCGCTGCAGGCCGCCACCCGCGGTGCCGTGCCCGAAGCGGACCTGCGGCGGATCCTCGCCGGCGTCCAGCAACTGCCCGAGGTCGACGCGTCGGGCCTGCGCTGGCGCCTGTGTGGGCCCCCCGACCGGATGCTCGCCGTGCAGTTGGTGCTCGCCTGGTTCGACGTACAGGCCCGGTTACCCGGCCGACTGCGGCCCTGCGACAACACCGAGTGCCGCCTGTTCCACCTGGACCGCAGCCGTGCCAACACCGCCCGCTGGTGCTCGATGAAGACCTGCGGCAACCGGCTGAAGGCGCGCCGACACCAACAACGCACCCGCCGGGAGCCGGCACCCTGAACAGGGCAGCACGGTCCACCGCACGAACTCAGGATCCGGTTCGTTCGCCCAGCGTTTCCAGCCTGGGGGCGCACCTGATCTGGCGGCTCGTCGTCGATGCCGTCGCGACGACGGCCAGCCACGCCGCCAGGGCGGCGAAGGTCGGCACCGCGCCCAGGGTCTCCAGCGCTATGCCGCCGAGGAGGGCGCCCACGGGGCGGGCACCCCAGCCGATCATTCGGGAGGCGCCGTTGACCCGGCCCTGGAGGCGGTCGGGGGTCAGGGCGTACCGGTAGGCGGCGGTGGTGGTGTTGAAGATCGGGCCCATCAGTGCGCCGACCGTGTAGACCGCCCCCAGCGTGAACACGGTCGGGGCCAGGGCCAACGCCGCCATCTGCGCGACCCACCACCAGAGCGCGCCGATCAGGATCACGTTCGGGGAGACGAGGCGTTGTACCGGCGGGGCCACCAGGGCACCGGCGATCGCGCCCACGCCGAAGAGCCCGAGCAGCACACCAACGCGGGTCGGGGACGCGCCGAGGTCAGTGGCGCGCACGATGACGGCCAGGCTGAGGGCGCTGAAGGCCAGGTTGCCAGCCGACGCGATCGCCACGAGGGCGCGCAGGAGATGCTGACGCCACAGCCAGCGGACACCCTCGGCGATCTCGGCCAGCAGGGGGCGACGCTGCGCCACCCGCTTCTCCTCCAGGTCCTGCCGGATCGGGGCGACCAGAGCGACGCCCACCACGTACGACACGGCGTCGGCGGCGAACGGCACCGCGTGGCCCAGCCCGAACAGCAGGCCGCCCAACGGCTGGCCGGCCAGGTCGGCACCCTGGTCGCGAGCCTGGTTCTGGGCGATCGCCGTCGGTAGTTGGGGTTTGGGCACCACGTGTGGCAGGGCGGCGGTCTCGGCGAGCAGGAAGAAGACGTACAGCGTCCCCTCGACGAAGGCCACGACCATGAGGTGTCCGATCGTGATCCGTCCGAGCGCGACGGCCACCGCGACCGATGCCAGGGCCACCGCTCGACCTGCGTCGGCGACGAGCATGATCCGCTTGCGGGGCCAGCGGTCGACCAGGGCACCCGCCGGCAGGAACCAGATCAGGAACGGGGCCGCCTGTGTGGCCGCCACCAGACCGGCCTGCGCCGGTGAGCCGGTGACAGCCAGCACGAGCAGCGGGTACGCGAGGCCGCTGATCCGGGTGCCGAGCGTCGATACGACCTGGCCGCTCCACAGTAGGAGGAAGTCACGGTTTCGCCAGAGGGAGACCGGCACCGGGCCAGTCTGGCAACCGGCTGAGGTTAGGCACAACCAAGATCATTTGATGCTCTGCTGGGATCGTGTCGGCGTGTCGGCCGGTTTTTCATCAAGTGATCATGGCTGGCCGGGCTGGTGCAGCCAGACCCGCAGGGCGCCGACCGGGGCGAAGCCGTGTGCTCGGGCGCGCGCGAGGTCGTCGCCCTGCTCATAGCCGACCAGCGGCAGCCCTGGAATGTGGACGGCTGCCTCGGTGATGGCGGTCGCCCGGACATCGGACTGTTCGCCGCTGTCAGCGGCGAACAGGTTGGACAGACCGACGACGTCGCCGTCGCAGGTCAGGACGAAGCCGCCAGCGCGCCTGCCGGGACTATCAGACGCCCCAGTCCCGCCGGGGCACCGCCGCCTGTCCGCAGAAACCGATCTGACCGCCCGTCGCGCTGGCCGGGCAAGCGCTACGCGCACACGGTTGCTCCGGTGCCGATGCCAGCGGACCGCCAGGATCAGATGACGTAAACTCGGGTGACACGCCGAGGAACTCCCGCGATCTCGTCAGCTGATCTTGCGGCCGCGGTCGGCTCCCTGATGATGAGTTTTCGTGTCCGTACCCCGTCATACCTGCGACGGGCCACGACGAGCGGAGCGATGACCTGATAGGTGTGGAGTCGCGGCTGACGTTCCTGCGGGCCTGGTGGCGTCGGGAAGAATGCTGAGTGGTGTCCGGGAGCCCGGTCGCACTGGGTCTTGCATCAGCGCAATGCGTCGGCGCTGCGTTCGCACCACTCGCGGAACGTCCCTGGCGCCCGGCCCGTGAGGTTCCGCACATCGTCGGTCACGTAGGCGGCGCGACCCTTACGGAACACCGTGTTCAGATATTCCAATGCCTGCGCCTGCTCGGCGGGCACACCCTTGGCGATCTGCGCCCGGGCAAACTCGCGAGGAGTGACTTCCTGGAAGTCGATCATCTGACCGGTCACCGCGGCGATTGTCGCCACCTGCTCACGAGAAGTCAGTGCTTCTGGCCCGGTCAGGGTGTAGCCCTTGCCGACGTGCCCGTCTTCGGTGAGCACGATGGCGGCGCAGCGGGCCACGTCCTCGGGGTCGATGACCGCCAGACGGCCCTCTCCGGTGGGGTCGACGACCTTGCCAGCGCGGATGCCGTCCAGCCACCACAGGGCATTGGATGCGAAGCCGTTGGGGCGCAGGTAGGTGACGCCCAGCCCGGACTCGCGCATCAGGTCCTCGCGCGCCGCGAGGGCTCCGCCGATGACGGGGTTGTCGCTGATCGGCATCAGCCGTGCACCGACCGAGGACAGCAGGACAATCCTGGTGTTGCCGGCGTTGCGTACGGCATCGATCATGACCTTGGTCTGGTCGGTTCCGCTGCCCACCTGCATGAGGAAGACGGCGTCCACGCCCTTGACGGCGTTGGCCACGTCGTCGGGGTTGTCGAGATCGCCGACGGCGCGCTCGATCTCGGCCGGCAGGTCGGCTGCCCGGGCAGGGTCGCGCACCAGGACTCGGACCGGGTGACCCTGTTCGTGCAGCTGCCGTGCAAGCGGGTTGCCGACGTTGCCTGTCGCTCCGGTGATGAGATACATGTCCGCTCCTTCCGTGGTGGTGTGATCACCAGGGCAGTTCGCCGTCGCGATCGGCGAAGGTGCCGCTGGGGCCGTCAGGTGTGCCAGGAATCGACCTTGGCACCGGTTCCGGGCGGCAGCCTGGCCCACTTCGGGCCACCCACGCATCGATCGAAGGCCGGGCAGAAGGCCGACAATGGAGTGATGCACGACGTACCCAACTTCGCGGCGGTGCTCCGCTCCTGGCGCACCCGCCTGCAGCCGGCAGACGTGGGCCTGCCCTTCAGGTCAGGCACGCGCAGGACGGCAGGATTGCGCCGCGAGGAGGTCGCCTGGCTTGCTGGCATCTCACCGGACTACGTCAAACGCCTCGAACAGGGCCGCGCGCATCCCAGCGTCGCCATCGTGCGCGCGCTAGCACGCACGCTGCGCCTGTCCGACGCCGAGTACGAACTGGCCTGCCGCCTGGCGGGGCACGCGCCCCAACCGGGCGGACTGGTGCCCCGGCACATCGGCCCCAGCGTGCAGCGCGTGCTCGACCGTCTCGCCGACACCCCGATCGCCGTCTTCGACGCGGCCTGGACCCTCATCCAGCACAACGATGTGTGGGCCGCGCTGACCGGCGACGACTGGCACGGCCGCGACCTCCGGTCGGCGAACATCGTGTGGCGAACCTTCCACGATGACACGGGACGCGTGCGGCATCCGGATCCGCAGGCGCACAAGGCGTCGCTCGTGGCCGACCTGCGCGACGTGGCGACGCGTTACCCTGCCGACCGCGAACTGAAGGACATGATCGGCACGCTGCGGGCATCGAGCCCCGAATTCGCGCGACTGTGGGAAGGCTCCGCCGTCGCGCACCGCAGGAGCGAACGAAAGACCGTCGACAATCCGCACGTCGGCGAAGTCGAACTCGACTGCGATGTGCTGTCGGCGCACGGTGCCGACCTGCGCATCGTCGTCTACACGGCGGCACCTGGCAGCGAAGCGGCCGACAAGCTGCGACTGCTGACCGTCCTCGGCACCGAGACCATGACCCGTCGCCACTGATGTGCTCCCACTACAGGACATCTGGCGTGGCACCCGACACCATCGTGCTGATCGACGGATTCTGGACCAGCCTATGCAGACGGGAAGCCGACTCAAGATCAGATGACGTAGAACCGTACGACACGCCGGTGCACGCCAGTATTTACGTCATCTGCTCTTGAACTTCGGTTAGGTGTGCGGCCACAGTCTCTCTACCGCTGGATCGGTTGGCGGGTTGGAACACGTCCGGTCGACGTGGGCGGCGGTCCGTTGATCAACTGTTGAATGCGGAGGCGTTGTCCTGGTGGCTGTTCAGCGGAGGCGTGATCAATCGGTGGCGCGGAACGCTTCGGCAACTACACCCCATCGAAATCTGTCGCTTCCAAGCGTGGGTTTGAGAGCTTCGTCCTCGGTGAACTGGACGCCGACGTATGACAGGGTCCGGACGGATGCTCGGTAGGCGGGATGCTGGGTGAGGGCCGGCTTTGCGTACGGTGAGACGACTATCGGAAGCCCGGTGCCAAGGGCCTCGTTGAGTACACCCAGCGCCAGGTTGTCGCTGATTCCGCTGGCCCACTTGTTGATCGTGTTGAAGGACGCCGGTGCCACCACGACGGCGTCGGCGCGCGGCAGTGTTCCGGGCTCGTCAGGGGCGCGAAGTCGGGACGCGACCGGAAACCCGGTCTGGGATGCGAGCCTGTCCGTGTCGATCCAGGTCGCCGCAGTAGGCGTGACGATCAGGCACACCGACCATCCGTCGGCCTGCAACAGGGCGACGCACTCGTCGATGTTGCGAATCGGCGGAGCGGCGGAGGAAACCAGGTACAGCGTCGGTTTGCCGGTGCCAGTCATGATCAGTTGGCATTGATCCTGGCGCGCACCGCCAAGGCGCGCAGGCCGGGTGTGGCGGCGCGACGTTCCCGGGCCAGCATGGCGGTGACCAGCGTGCGGGTCTGATCGTGCACCTGGAAGATCTGAGGTGCGGTGCGCTCGGCCGCCAGAAGGTGCAGCAGCGCTGACGGGTCGCCGCCCGGCTGCGCGGTGAACGCCGCAGCCAGGTCCAGCTGGACCTGAGCTCGCCGGCTCACCAGTGATGGCGGCAGGGTCGACGTGTCGATGCGTTCACCGAGCTCGACCGCAGTGTTGAACTGGCGAACGTTGACGGCGGTGGTGACCCGGTGGATCAGCACGTTCGTCGGGCCAAAACCGGTCCAGAAGTAGTTGCGGTCCTTCCCGAGTCGGTCGGCCAGAACTGCTGCGTCGTCCAGGTGACCGAGCGCGATCTTCGCCTTGCCGCGCCGTGCGGCGATGAGCGCCAGTAGTAACGTCAATGATCCGCTGACCGACAGGGCGGCAGGACTGGACTGCTCAGGTATCCGGGCGAGTCCCTCAGCCGCTGCGTCTGCTGCGTCCGCGACGTGCCCGGGGGAGGCCAGCAGAGCGCACGCCACCGAATAGGCGGCGGCTGCTGCGAGGTTGTCGGCACCGGCCTGTTGCGCACTGCGTAGCGCCCGGTCGGCCGCTACCCAGGCGAGGGCGGGATCACCGAGCTTGAGGGCCAGCTTGGACACCGCCAGATGGGCTGCCCCGAGGATGCCGAGTGCGCGGTGCTGCTCCGCACCACGCCGGGCGGCACCGTCCGTCCGGTAAACGAGATCAGGCAGCAGTCTCACCAGGTCGGCATACTCTGCCCGTTGATAGGCCAGGTGCGCCGCACCGACAGCGTTCCGCAACTGCACAAGATCAACTCCGCCGCTACCCGCCGCTTCAGCGGGGGTGAACATCTGTCGCCGTCGCAGCTCAGCTGCCAGCTGGCTGATGGATGTGGAGGACGCTGCCGGGCCACGCGATCGCCCTGCCGATGTGCTGTCACTGTTCTGCAATCGGCGGTGCGGGCGAAAGCCCAGCTCCTCGTCACTGTTGACCTTGAGTACGCTCCGCAAAGCGCGTCTCAGGTCGTCGTCCGGGTAACGCACCTTGCCGGTCTCGATCTTTCCCACATGGTCGGCGTTGAAGGCCGCCCGAGCGGCCCGCTCAGGATCGCCGTGCCGAACAACGTTGACGGCATCGGCAAGCTCCCGGCGCGACAGCCCTTGCCGTTCCCTCGCGGCGCGGAACAACTCGTTCATCGGAGTACCCCCGTCCGGACGATCGGCCCACGGCCCAGCGTAGAGGCATTGACTCGATCCGTCACGGCCAGCCGAGCGCACTTCGACCTGACCGAGGCTCATGACCCGGGTGGGAATCCCTCTTCCCAATTCTCTTCCCGGGAACGCGTATCAGTTCCCCTCCCTTACCGCTTCTGCCGGGACAACCGCGACGTCCACTGTATTTACGGTTCGATCGGCGTCCGCCCAGCGCCACGAACCGCTTGCCGCCGTCGGTGTCCCCGTCGCTGGCGGCGGCAAGCCCCAAACCCGTACGGAGATTGGAGAACGTCTTGTGCCTCCTCCTCACAACAGTGGTCGGCGTGCTGGTCGGGCTCGTTGGCCTGGTTGGTGGGTTCGTGTCGTGTCGGTGTCGGCACCGGTGGTGCCCGGTGTGCGGGCAGACGTTGACCTGCCGGGACTGCGCCGCCCCGATCGACCGGACCTGGGGCACCAGGCCGCCACCGGCTCCGCCGCAGTCGGGCCCGGGCGGGCGGCGGTGGCGCAATCAGGCCGGGGTGCAGCACCGGTGACCGGGCTGGACGACGTGCTGCATGTGCCCGTACGGCCGGTCTGGTCCTGCTCGGGGTGCGGGCCGCAGGTCGACTGGCCCTGCGGGTACGCGCGGGCCGAGTTGACCGCGAACCTGGACCCGATCTCCCGCAGCATGTACGCGGCCGAGCGGATGGTCGAGGCGATCGCCGACCTGCCCGAGGAGGCGACGCCGGGAGAGCTGTTCACCCGGTTCCTGGCCTGGACGAGGCGGGCCGGCCGGTGACCGTCTACCGCACCTGCACCCGCGACTGGTCCACCACGACACCCGCAGCGGCACCGTTGGCGGAGCCGGCCGTACCACTGCCGCCGACCGGTCGGCTCGCCGACGAACTGTTCCTCATCGCCCACGACGACGTCACCGGCAAGCCGCGCGTGCCGACCAGGGTTGTCGGGCGTGGGCTGGCCGCCGCGATCCTCGCCGACCTGGCCTACGTCGGCGCGGTCACGGTCGCCGCGACCGGCATGGTCGTCACCGGCACGGCCGCGCCGGGTGCCGTCGACCCGTGGGGCCGCACGGTGCTGCGCTGGATCGACACCGACGCGCCGCACTAACTCGCTGTTCGGCACCAGCCAAGACTTCTTGCCCGACCGGTGCCACCGACCAGCCAGACCGACGCCCGCACCTGGTCCGCGCGGGCGGCGCGGGCAGCGCGTTCAGTGCGGGTACGCGCGAGGGATGCGGGTGGCAACCTCGTCGAGGCCGACGGTGAAGTAGACCGCCACAGCGCGAAGGCCAGCGGTAGTCCGGCGTACACGTCGAAACCGCCGCCGGCACCGGCGATCAGGACGTTGCGGGCCGGGGACAGCGCGGCGAACAGCGGTGGGGTGGTCAACATGTACGGCGTCGGGCTCGCCGACGACGCGGTGGGGTTCATCACCGCCTGATCATCGGTCATCGTGGCAAAGGCGCGAATCGGTTCGGAACAACGTCGGCGGCGACAATTCATTTACTTGTACCGATGTAAGCGTTAGCATTGCTGACACCTTCGTGACGTCGCCCGGCATCCGTACCACGGGAGCCGACCGGACCCGCCCCGACGGGACGGCCTGCAGGTCACCGGCGGCACCACCGGCCGAACGCCGGTAGACAAGGAGACATACGTGTGGAAACCCAATAAAGTGGCTGACTGCGGTCCTGGGCGTGCTCGCGATGACGCTCGCGACGGCCGTGGCGAGTGAAGGCATGGCCCCCACGCCGGCACAGGCGCTGGACAACGGGGTCGCCCGTACGCCGCCGATGGGGTGGAACACCTGGAACACCTTCGGCTGCAACATCAACGAGACGCTGATCCGCCAGATGGCCGACGCCATCGTCAACCACGGGCTGCGCGACCTCGGCTACAAGTATGTCGTTGTCGATGACTGCTGGTTCAACCCGAACCGGGACGCGCAGGGCAACCTGCAGGCCCACCCGGAGCGGTTCCCCAGCGGCATGAAGGCTCTCGGCGACTACCTGCACTCCCGTGGCCTGCTGTTCGGCATTTACCAGGTGCCGTTGGACCGGACCTGCGCCCAGTACTTCGGCTCGTTCCCCGGGGCCACCGGCAGCCTCAACCACGAGTATCAGGACGCCCGGCAGTTCGCAGCCTGGGGCGTCGACTACCTGAAGTACGACTGGTGCTCGCCGACCGGCACCGTCACCGACCAGGTGGCCCGGTTCAGCATCATGCGCGACGCCCTCGCGTCCACCGGCCGGCCGATCGTCTACAGCATCAACTCGAACAGCATCCACGAGAAGACCGGGCCGCAGCGCAACTGGAGCGACGTCGCCAACCTCTGGCGTACCACCGAGGACATCACCAACACGTGGGACAGCGGCCAGGCGAACGGCTACCCGATGGGCGTCAAGAACATCGTTGACGTCAACGTGCCACTGGCCGGCTACGCCGGACCCGGCGGGTTCAACGACCCGGACATGATGGAGATCGGTAACGGCGGCATGACCGATACCGAGATGCGCAGCCACTTCGCGCTCTGGGCGATCATGGCCGCGCCGCTGATGATGGGCAACGACCTGCGCTCAGCCAGCACGGCGACACTGAACATCCTGCGTAACCAGAATCTGATCGCCATCAACCAGGACTCCCTCGGGCTGCAGGCGGTCCAGATCTCCCACGACGGCACCCGCCGGGTGCTGGCCAAGCGCCTGGCCAACGGCGACGTCGCGGTCGCCCTGTTCAACCAGGGCAACTCGACCACGACGGTCTCCACCACGGCGGCGGCGATCGGCAAGACCGGCTCCTCGTTCACCCTGCTCGACGCCTGGACCAACGGCACCTCGACCACCTCCGGCAACATCTCGGCGAGTGTCCCGGCGCACGGCACGGTGGTCTACCGGGTCAGTGGCGGCGGCACCGTCGACCCGCCGACCTCTACCACGTTCGGGCTGCGCAGCGAGTCGTCCGGCCGCTGCCTCGACCCCTCGACAACTCCGACACCGCCAACGGCACCGGCGCGCTGATCTGGGACTGCCACGGCAACCCCAGCCAGCGATGGGCCCGTGCGTAGCCGACGCGTCCGTGTCCACTCACCGCGTCACGGGGAGATCCGTGATGCGTAAACCCAGACCTACTTCCCGATCGATCGGGGTCGCGGCGCTGCTGGTCGCGGCGCTCACCGCCACCACGGTGGGCGCCGCGCTCGGCAGGACCGCATTCGCCGCCGACGCATGAGGCCGGTCGGCACGAGCACGGCCGACACCGCCGCGTCCGATGCCAAGCCCGACGACTCCGCCGCCCGCGACCGGTGCGTGCACCGCGACGTACCAGACCATCGGTTCCCGGCCGGCGGGTTCCAGGGTGAGGTCACCCGTCCGGGCCGGCAGCTCGGCGATCAATGGCTGGACCACCTGGTGGACCCTCGCCGGTGGTCAGGGCATCAGCCAGAGTTGGAACGGTGCGCTGAGCGTCAGCGGGTCGACCGTCACCGTCCGGAACGTCGACTACAACGGCCAACTGCCGGCCGGCGGTACGGCGACCTCCGGGTTCCTCGGCACCGACTCACCGTCGAGCCCGACGGTGAGCTGCGTCAGCCCGTAACCGCAACCCGCTGCCCGCGACTGGCGGCGGATCCCTCACCTGTCGACGCGTCCCGCGCGTCCGACGGGCGGGTGGATCCGCCGCCAGTGGCATGTGTGGGCTGCCCAGCTGGGAGAATAAGAAAATTCAAGATCAACATCAGGAAAATCAAGATCAAGATGTGGTACGGATGGCAAAAGTGAGGTACAAATGAGTGGCGGGCACATCGCCGAGAGCAGGGGAGCCGAGCAGTGGACTGGCAGGAGTTGACCGACCTGACGCGCGGACAGCCGTTCGTGGTCGAGCGGGTGCGGCTGGCCGACAGCGGCGTCGCCGTCGAGGGCCAGTTCGAGCCGCCGCAGCTGGCGCAGCTCAGCGCCGACGACCAGGTCTTCGTCGCCGCGTTCGTCCGGTCGCACGGGTCGATCAAGGAAATGGAGCGGATCTTCGGGGTGAGCTACCCGACGGTCAAGTCCCGGCTCAACCGGATCGTCGAGCAGCTCGATTTCGTCGAGCAGCTCGACATCGCCGACACCGGCCCGACACCGGCCAGCGCCGAGGTCGTCGACCGGCTGCGCCGGGGCGAGATCACCGTCCGGCAGGCGCTGGCCGAGCTGGACGGTCCCCGATGATCCCGCAGCTGGTGACGGTGCGCTGGCGTCAAGGCGACGGTCGCCGACGGCGGCTGTGGATCCCGGTCCTGCCGGTGCTGCTGATGCTGTCGCCACTGCTGGCGATCGCCCTGGCTGGCGGCCTGGTCGCCTGCCTGGTCTACCGGATCAGCCCGACCGGTGCGCTGCGCGCCGCCGGATGTCTGCTGTGGGCGCTGCCCGGCGCCCGCGTCGAGCTCGCGCAGGGCCGCACGGCCCTGCTCGTGATTGTCAGATGACAGCGAAGGAGAAGCCTGAGATGAACGAACAACGCCGCCAGATCCTGGAGATGCTGGCCGAAGGGAAACTTACCGCGGCCGAGGCCGAGCAGCTGATGGACGCCCTCGACTGGGAGCAGCCCGAGCCGGCAGCCAGCGGCCCACCCCGCCCGAAGGCCCGACCGAAGTACCTGCGGGTCGTCGTAGACTCGGCCGACGGCTCCGGTGGTGAGGGACCGGCCCGGATCAACGTCCGGGTCCCGTTGCAGCTGCTGCGTGCCGGCGTCCGGCTGACCAGCCTGATCCCGCCGCAGGCGCTCGCCCACGTCAACGCCGAGCTGGGCAAGTCGGGGGTGCCGATCGACCTCACCCAGCTCAAGCCGCAGCACATCGAGGATCTCGTCGAGCAGCTCGACGACCTCACCGTCGACGTCGACCAGCCCGACGCCAAGGTGAAGGTCTTCTGCGAATGACGTCGCTGCGACCGCGTCGGCTGCCCGCCCGGACCACGGGGCCGGGCGGGCAGCCATGATCGGTGTGAACCGCGTCGAGGTGAGGGCTACGCACGTCATCCCTGCGGTGTGAGGTGCGTGCGCCTCACCTCGGCGCGATCGGACGCTCCGTCGGGCAGGGAGGCGGACGCGACCGGTCAGGCCGTGCCGGCGAGGTACGCCGCGCGGCGCTGCGGCTCGAACTTCTCAATGGCGTACCGCAGCATCACCCTCGGCATGTCGCGTTGGTGCCGGGTCAGGAACGCCTCGGCGACCGTACGGTCGCGGTTGCCGACCTCGCGCAGCATCCAGCCGACCGCCTTGTGGATCAGGTCGTGCGGGTCGTGCAGCAGCCGCTCGGCCAGCCGCAACGTCCAGTCGAAGTCCCCGGCCCGGATGAAGGCGAACGTCGCCATGATCGCTATCCGCCGGTCCCACACCAGCTCCGAGGCGGCCAGCCGGTCCAGCACCGTCCGGTCGTCGGTGTCGAGCAGCCACGGGCCGACGATGTACGGGGCGCACGAATCGACCAGGTCCCAGTTGTCGATCCGGCCGGTGTGGGCCAGCACGGTGTCGAAGATGGCGGCCCGTTCCCGCTCGTCGCCCCTGGTGAACCTGCGCACCAGGATGAAGATCGCGGTCAGCCGTTCCTCGTGCACCTCGCCGGTCAGCAGCCGCGTCGTCTCGGCCAGTGACAGGTCACGCCAGTATCGACCGGCCACCCGACGCTGGTCCGGCACCGGTACGCCGAGCGCCCGGTCGCCCTCGCCGTACCCGCCGGGTTGCATCTGCAGGAACCGGTGTGCCTGCTCGGCTCGACGCGGGTCGGCGAGGTCGGCGAGTGTCCGGCGAACATCGTCACAGGTGGCCATCGACCGACAATGTACCGATGCGTTCGGTACGGGTGCGGCCGATCAGTCGCTGCCGAGGAGTTCGGCGAGCCGGGCCGCGCTGGCCGCCCGGCCGGGGGCGGCGAACTTGCCGTCCGGGTCGAGGTAGGCGTGGTGGGCCGGCGTACCGGGGCCGAACCGGCGGCTGTCGGCGAGGGCGCCCGCGTCGTGGACGTCGTAGCCGAGGGTGTCGATGAGGGCGGCGACGGTGGCCTTCGCGGTGGGGTCGTCACCGGCGATCGCGATGGCGCTGCGGTCGGCGGCGCCGGCGGGCCGGCCGAGCGTGGCCAGGTGTTTGAAGAAGATGTTGCTGAACGCCTTCACCACGAACGACTCGGGCAGGTGCGCCTGGAGTAGTTCGCCGACGGTGGTGCGGTCGGCGTCGAGCTCGGCGAAGCTGCCGTCGCGCTGCGGGTAGTAGTTCATGGTGTCGATGACGACCGTGCCGCGTAGTGGCGTGACGGGGACGTTGCGGTAGGCCTTGAGTGGGATCGTCACCATGACGACGTCGCCCGCTCGGGCGGCCTCGCCGGGCGTCGCGGCGCGCGCCTGCGGTCCGAGCTGGGCGACCAGGTCCCGCAGGGTGTCCGGTCCCCGGCTGTTGCTGAGGACGACGTCGTGCCCGGCGTCCACGGCGAGCCGGGCGAGCGTGCCGCCGATCTTGCCGCTGCCGATGAAACCGATCGTGCCCATCGTGGCTCCTGACGTGTCGGGCAGCAGCGGGGTCGGGTGACCACCGCTGGCTAGAGTGGGAACGGCCCCATGTACCGAAGGGGCTCCTTGACTTTAGTGCAGGAGTGCCTGCGCTTAGCAAGCGCTTACCGCCGAAAGGACTGTGATGGCCGCCACCGGGTCCGAGCCGCGCATGACCGTGCGCCGGCCGCAGCGGGCCGACGCACGTCGCAACTTCGACGCCCTCCTGGTGGCCGCCCGCGAGGCGTTCGCCGCCGACGGCTCCGGGGCCTCGCTGGAGGGCATCGCCCGGCGTGCCGGCGTCAACATCGCCACCCTCTACCGCAACTTCCCGACCCGCCGGCACCTGTTCGAGGCCGCGTACCTCGACGAGGTGCAGACCCTGGCCCGGATCGCCGCCGATCTCGACCACCTCGACCCCTGGGCGGCGCTGGAAAGCTGGCTGCGCCAGTTCGTCAGCTACGCCACGACCAAGAAGGCTGTGTACGACGCGATCGCCCACAACGAGGCGATGTTCGTCGCCGGTCGGGAGCTCATCCACGCCGCCGGGCGTCCGCTGCTCGAACGCGCGCAGCGCGCCGGAGCGGCCCGCGCCGACGTCACCTTCGACGATGTGCTGTTCCTGGTCAACGGCGTCAGCGGAGCCAACTTCGTGCAGGAGGCCCAGCGCGACCGGGTCCTGACCATGGCCCTGGACGGCATCAGAGCCCGGACCTGACCTCCGGCGCGCTCACTTCCGGCGCACCGCCACCGCCGGGCGGCCGGGAGCATCCGGTCCCTGGTCGGCCAGCACGACCAGCTGACCGGTGGCGCGGGTCATCGCCACATACCGGTCGACCGCGCCGGTGACGCCGTCGCCGAACGATGCCGGATCGACCACCATCACCAGGTCGAACTCGAGCCCCTTGGCCAGCTCCGGAGTCAGCGACCGGACCCGGGGCGTCGCCGGCAGGGCGGCGACATCGACCGGCGGTACGCCGATCACGCAGACCGTGCCGTCGACGTGGTCGGCCAGCCAGCCGTCCAGGATCTGCCGCAGGTCGGCGACCGCCCGCTGCATGACCGGGACGCCACCGTGCCGGACCGAGGTCGGCACGTTGGCATCCGGCAGCGCGGCGCGGATCACCGGTTCGGCGTACGCCATGATCTCGGCCGGCGTCCGGTAGTTGACCGTCAACGTGGCGACGTCGACCCGGTCCAGGCCGACCCGGGCGAGCCGGTCCGGCCACGACTCGGTGAAGCCGTGCCGGGCCTGGGCGCGGTCACCGACGATGGTGAAACTGCGCGACGGGCAGCGGCGCAACAGCATCTGCCACTGCGCGTCGGTCAACTCCTGCGCCTCGTCGACCACGATGTGCGCGAACGGGCCGGCCAACGCGTCCGGGTCGGCGTCCGGCCCACCCGTCTCGTCGATCAGCGTCTCCTGCAGATCCTGGTGGCGCAGCATCGCCAGGACACCTTCGCCGTCGTCGTAGCTGTGCGCGTCGAGCAGGTCGTCGATCACCCGGGCCCGGTGGACCCGTTCGACGGCCACCGCCGCCCGGTGCCGCCGCTCGCGGTCGGACGCCCGCGCGTCGCCGAGACGCAGCCGGGCCGCGTCCAGCAGCGGCAGGTCTTCGACCGTCCAGGCCCGAGGGTCGGCGCGTTGCAGCGTACGGATCTCGGCCGGGTCGAGCCACGGCGTGCACCGGCGCAGGTAGGCCGGGACCGACCACAGGTCGGCGACGATGTCGGCCGGGTCGAGCAGCGGCCAGGCCCGGTTGACCGCCGTACGCAGCGACCGGTTCTGTTCCAGTGCGGCGCGCACCTGGTCGTCCAGTTCGTCGCCGTCGTAGCGGCCGACCAGGATGGTCAGCAGTTCGTCCATGATCTGCTCGCGGGCCTCGTTGTGCGGCACACCCGGCCCGGGTGCGGCGAACGCGTCCGCCCAGTCTCCGGGGGTGAGGGTCAGCTCGGTCCAACCGGTGGCCACCGTCGTCGCGGTGGGCGGTGGCTCTTCGTAGAACCGGACGGCCGCCTCGACCGCCGCCTCCCACCGTGCCGACGACTTGATCCGGGCCACCTCGGGATCCGGTTCGGCCGCTGCGCCTGCACCCTCGGCGACCAGGTCGGTCAGGGTGCAGGTCTGCACGTCGTCCTCGCCGAGGTTGGGCAGCACGTCGGCGACGTACGCCAGATAGGGCTGGTGCGGTCCGACGAACAGCACCCCGCCGCGACGCTGGCCGAGTCGGGGGTCGTGGTAGCGCAGGTACGCGGTGCGGTGCAGGGCGACGACGGTCTTGCCGGTGCCGGGTCCGCCGTCGACGACGAGGGCACCCGACGAGCCGGCGCGGATGATGGCGTCCTGGTCGGCGGCGATGGTGGCCAGCACGTCGCGCATCCGGTCCGACCGGTGCCCGCCGAGGCTGGCGATGAAGGCGGACTGGTCGTCGAGGGCGGCGTGTCCGTCGAGCGCGTCGGCGACGAACACCTCGTCCCAGTAGTCGCTGACCCGGCCCATCGTCCACCGGTAGCGGCGGCGGCTGACCAGGCCCATCGGGTCGGCGTGGGTGGCGCCGAAGAACGGTTCGGCGGCGGGGGAGCGCCAGTCGAGCAGCAGTTGGCGGCCGGCGTCGTCGGTCAGGCCCTGCCGTCCGACGTACACCGGCCCGCCGCTGTCGCTGTCGCCGCCGTCGGTGCCGCCACCGGCGTCGGGGACCATCCGGCCGAGGCACAGGTCGAGGCCGAACCGGCGCAGCGCCCCCAGCCGTACGGTGAGCCGACGGACCTCCTGGTCGCGGTCCACCGCCCGCCGGCCCCCGCCGGCCGGTGCCTTACGGGCCGCGTCTAGCCGCTCCGAAAGGTCGGTGGCCAGTTGGTCGAGGCGGTGCGCGACGGCCGAGAAATGCCGCTCGTCGTCGGCAATCAGTTTCGGGTCGGCCTTGGCGTGCAGCCGGTCGGGGAGATCGAACGCGCTGGTGGTCAGCGGGCGCACCTCGATCAACTCCATTCTCGGGTCGGCGGAAAGCGCAGCGCCCAGCGATTGGCGAATGCCGGAGAACTGGCGTAGGAACGCGATTGTGCGCGACGACCCGGGTCTTGCCGCAAGACCCCCTATGCGCTATATGTTGATAGTGGCGGGAGATGGGGGGCGCCAGTCAGTGTTTCGCTGCCGAGGGAACCCACATGGTTGTCTCGGGGCCGATATGACGACAATGACGGTTCCCTCGAGCTGATCCCCGCCGCTGGCCGGCCAGCGGGTCGAACCGCCAACGTCGGGGGGCGACCGCCGTCACGGTTGCGATGTCGTCCTGGTCAGGTTCGGGCCGGCGACCAGGCAGGCGATGCCGCCCAGCACGGCCACCCCGGCCAGCAGCAGCATCGCCGCGCGGGCCGCCCCGACGGTGACGACCTCGCCGATCTGACTGTGCAGCAGGGTGCCGACGGCTGCGGCACCCAGCATCGAACCGATCTGCAACGAGGTGATCAGCACCCCGGACGCGGCGCCGGCCTGCTGCTGTTCGACGTCGGACAACGCGACGACCGCCAGCGGGGTGAACAGGAACGCGTTGCCGACACCGATGACGCACATCGGGGCGACGAACGCCGTCCACGTCGCACCGTCGCGCATCTCGATCGCCGCCCACGCCATGCCGGCGACAGTGGCCGCCGCCCCGACCAGCAGCAGGTAGCGGCCCTGGACCCGGTCGGCGAGTTTGCCGGCCACCGGGTCGAGCAGGGTGGAGAACAGTGACGCCGGCACGATCATCAGCCCGGCGGCCCACGCGTCGAGGCCGAGCACCTGCTGGAAGTACAGCGACAGCACCAGCACCAGGCCGATGACGGTGCCGGAGGTGGTCAGCGAGAAGCCGTTCATCAGCGGGAAGTTGCGCCGCCGGAACAGCGCGAACGGCACCAGCGGCTCCCGGTCCTGGCGGCGGCGCTGCTGGGCGAGGAAGGCCACCACGAACAGCCCGGACACGCCGAGCGTCGTCCAGATGCCGGCGTTCCAGCCGTACCGTTCGCCCTGGCTGATGCCGAACGCCAGGCAGAACAACGCCGCCGAGGCCAGCACCACCCCGGGCACGTCGAGCCGGCGGCGGACGCGTTGCGCGACCTCGGGCAGCACGAGCCGGCCGACCACGAGCATCAGCAACCCGAGCGGCAGATTCAGCCAGAAGATCCACCGCCAGTCGAGGGTGCTGACCAGCACCCCGCCGGCGGCCGGTCCGCTGATCGCGGCGATCCCGCCGACCGCCCCCCGGATGCCGAACGCCGTGCCCCGGCGGTCCGGGGGAAACGCCTCCATCAGCAGGGCGAGGGTCTGCGGGGTGAGTAGCGCCGCGCCGAGGCCCTGCACCGCACGGGCAGCGATCAGCTGGCCGGGCCCCTGGGCCAGGCCCGCCGCGACACTGGCGACGGTGAAGACGGCGACCCCGAGCAGGAAGATCCGCCGCCGACCGTAGAGGTCACCGAGCCGGCCGGCGGTGATCAGGGCCATCGCCAGCAGGAAGATGTAGGCGCTCAGCGACCACACCACCTGGTCGGCCGACGCGTCGAGATCGGCCATGATGCTCGGCACCGCGACGGCGAGCACCGCCACGTCGAGCTGGGTGAGGAAGTACGCCAACGACAGGACGGCCAGCACCGCCCACGGGTTGCCGCGCAGTCTGGCCAGCAGCTTTGGCTCGCTCACGGTCGTCATCCGGTCGGCTCCAGCCAGATCATCGGGGGGATCTTGTTGGTGCGGTCCACCCGGCGCAGCCGCGGCACCTGCTCGACAGCGACCGCTGTGGGATGGTGCCGGGCGACGACGCCCAGATCGTAGAACTGGTGCAGCAGCCGGGTGCGTACCGCCGCCGGGTCGGCGTCTCCGGTGTAGTGCACGGTCACCGCGCTGACCGAGTGGCGCTCGCCGACGGCCCGCCGCAGCAGCAGCTGTGCGTCGCGTACCCCTGGTGCGGCGCGGACGATGTCCAGCACCGTACCGATGCCGACCAGCGCGCCGTGCAGCTTGATGGCGTCGTCGGCGCGGCCCAGCACCCGCAGCGCGTCCGGCCGGCCGCAGCCGCAGGCCGCCGCCGCGACCCGGTCGCCGAGCCGGTACCGCACGGTCGGCACCGTCCAGCCGCCACCCACTCTGGACAGCAGGGCGCCGGCGTCGTCGAGCTCGAGCACCTGGTCGGGCATCAGGTGCAGCACCGAGGGGTCGCAGGCCGGGGTGTTCGTGGCGATGACGTACGTTTCGACCGAGCCGTAGTTGCCCCATAGCTGGACCTGCGGGAACGCCTTCCGCACGATGGTCGCCTTCTCCTCGGTCCACGGCTCGGCCATCCAGATGATTTTTGCGATCGGGGTGGCCGCGCCCGCGTCGAGTACGCCCCGGGCCAGGTCGGCCAGGGCCGTCGGGGTGCCGGCGACCGCGTTGACGCCGAGCCGACGCAGGGTCGGCAGCCAGCCGTCGACCTCCTCGGGGGTGATCGGACCGAACGGTGCCACGTCGGCGCCGCACCGTCCGGCCAGCTCCTGCATGTAGTAGTGCGACGCCCACAGCCGGCCGGGGGTGAACAGGTTGAGCAGGAGGTCACCGCCGACCAGCGGTCGCCACTGCTGCAGCAGCCGGTCGATGGCCTGGTGGTACGCCACGTAGGTGAGCTTGGGCTGCCCGGTGGTGCCGCCGCTGGACAGCAGTAGCGCACCGGTCCGCCGGGTCACCGCGTGCGAGACGGCGAAGATCTCGTCCGGTCCGGTGACCGGTAGGTCGGCGAGTCCGGCGGCGGTGTCCGGCACGGCCGGGGCACCGGCGGCGGCGTTACGTCGGGCCTGGTCGCGCAGCGCGTCCCAGGGCACCGCGCCGATCATCCCGGCCGCCGACGCGGCTGGTCGTCACCAGCGGCGTGCCACCGGGCGAATCCGGCCAGGTACGCCTCGAACCGGGCCCGCACGATCGCCCGGGCGGCGGCGTCCTGCTCGGGAATGCCGTTGAACGCGACCGCGCCGTCGAGTTCGATCTCCGACACCCAGTGCCGCTCGCCGTCGAAGAGAAAGTCCAGAGTGAAGTACGGCGTGGGTAGCCGTCCGGCGACGTAGGCGACGGTGCCGGCGAGCTCCGGCGGCAGAGCCGAGTAGCCGCGTTCGTGCCGGCCGCCGCTGGCCTTGGTGACGGCCAGGCAGTAGCCGTCCTTGTAGCCGTACAGCACGGTGTGTGCCTGCCCGTCGACGACATACACCCGCTGTTCGCGTACCACCTTGAGGTAGGGCTGGGCGACCAACGCGGTGTCCGAGCCACCGGCGAGTCCGATAAGACCTTTCAGGTCGTTCATGTTGTGTACTACCGAGATGCCCAGGCCCATGCCCCAGTAGGCGGGTTTGACGATCAACGGGAACGGCAGCGCGGCGAGCGCGGCGTCGCTGCGGCCGACCATCGCCTCTCGACCACTGCCCACCCGGATCGTCGGCAGCAGCGGGATCGGACTGCCGGCCAGGTGCACCACGCTGGCCAGCTTGTCCTCGCCGATGTAGGACAGTGCTGGTGGGATCGGCAGGTAGAAGCCGAGCCGTTCCAGGATGGTGAACAGGAACACCTGGTTGCACACGTCCTGGGTCTGGTGCGGCAGGGAGTAAAGCGAGGTGACGAAGATGGTGTCGGCCGGGGTGACCGGCTCACCGTTGAGCCAGACTCTGGGCTGGCCCGGGTCGGTCGCGTCGACCGCGACCTCCTCGGGCTTGTTCACCGTGAACTCCAGGCCCAGGTCGGCGGCGATTTCCTGGTACGGCCCCCAGACCGCGTCCTGCTCGGCCTGCCGTAGCCAGGCGGTGCCCCGGTCGGGGTAGATCCAGCTGAGGCGCCGCGCCGTACTGGGCGCGGCCGTGCGATCGGTCAATGCCCTCTCCCTTGCGGTGTGGTGCGGGTCCTCGGCCGGTGGGTCCGCGTCGGCTGGGTCCCGGGCGGATGGCTCAGGTGGCCACCGGGTGGTCGACGAAGGTCGACACGAGTTCCGCGAACCGGTCAGGTTCCTCGACGAACGGCAGATGGCCGCTGCCGGTGAACACCTCCAGCCGGGACGCCGGTATCGCCGAGCGCAGCCACCCGCCGACGTCGCCGGGGTAGACCTGGCTGTGCGCTCCGTGGACGAGCAGCGTCGGTACGCTGATCCGGCGCAGCCGGTCACGCCAGTCCACGGTGAGTGCCTCGGCGAGCAGCGCCCGTACGGCGTCCGGGCCGCACCGGCGGGTCTCGTCGATGAGGCCGGCCAGCGTCGTCGGGTCGGGGTCGGTGCCGGCGGCGAACGAGCCGCGGACCAGCCCGGCTGCGAAGGCGGGGTAGTCGTCGGTCACGCTGGCCAGGACGGCGTCGGCCCCGGCGGCGTCGAGGTTGCCGAAGGCGGCGTACGGCCAGTCATGGTCGCGCAGCAGCCGTGGGGTCTGCTCGACCGACACCAGGGCCCGGATCCGGGCAGCCCCGAACTGCTCCAGGTAGCCGTAGGCCACGGTCGCGCCGAGCGACCAGCCCAGCAGGGTGACCTCGGTCAGGTCAAGCTCTTCGATGGTGGTGTGCAGGTCCTCGGCGGCGCGGGTGAGGCTGGCCGGCCGGTCGGCTGTGGCGTTGTCGCCGTGTCCGGGCAGTTCGACGACGACCACCCGGTGCCGGGTGGCGAGCCGGGCCACCGCCTCGGCGAAGAACGCGGCGGTGGCGGCCAGCCCGGGCACAATGACCAGGGCCGGTCCGTGACCGCGCGTGACCAGGGCCGGTCCGTGATCGCGGTCCGGGTGCCGGGTCATTGGCTGCCCCCGGCCAACCCGAGTCGCGTGCGGAGCAACGGTTTGTCGATCTTGCCGACCGGGGTACGGGGCATCGCGGCGACGAGGTGCACTGAACCGGTCAGCCCGTGCCGGGCGAGCAGTTCCTCGACAGCCTTGACGGCCTCGTCGTCGGAGTGCCCGTCTGCCGGGGCGACGGCCACGGCGACCGCGTCGCGGTAGTCGCCGGGGTGCACGGCCAGACTGACGGCCTGTGCCACTGCCTCGGCCGCGCCGAGTTCGGTGTCGAGCACTGGCGCCGGCAGCGGCCCGGCGGGGGTGGCCAGCGTCTCGGACACCCGGCCCAGGATCCGGTAGCCGCCCTGTGGGTTGCGTTCGGCAACGTCCCCGGTCCAGAACTCGGGCCGGCGGAAGGTACGGGCGTTGGCTTGCGGTGCGTCGACGTACCCCTCGCTGGTGCAGTCCGAGTAGAGGACCAGTTCCCCGACGTCGGGGTGGCCGGGCACGAAGGCTTCCAGCCGGGTGCCGACGCCACGGACCGGGACCATGGCGGTGTCGGTCTGCGGTACGTCGTCCATGTTGCCCAGCGCCAGGCCGAACTCGGTCGAGCCGTAGATCTGCCGGATGTGTACGCCGAGCACGTCGGCGGCGTCCCGGATGATCGTCGGGCTGAGATAGGCGCCACCGCACAGCGGGCGGCGCAGCGCCGGCAGCGGGAACCGGCCCTGGCGCCGGGCGGCGGCGACCAGGTCGGCGTAGTGCTGTGGCAGGGCGCTGGTCACGGTCGCCTGGTGGGCGGCTAGTTGGGTCAGCAGCGTGCCGGCCGGCGTGTGCGGGTCGGCGAGCACCAGTTGCGCGCCGGACAGCAGTGCCGCGAACACGTGCAGGTCGGTGGCGTGTGCCACGTCGAGGGTGTGGCGGCAGAAGAAGACGTCGTCGGGGCGGATCCCGGTGTCGGCCAGCCAGCGGCGTCGTTCGGTGACGAAGCGGTCCTGCCGCCAGGCCATCATCTTCGGAAAGCCGGTCGAACCGGAGGTCCACAGGAGCCGGAAGATGGCAGTGGCCGTCGAGGCGGTGGAGTCCGCGGTGCGCTGCGCGGTGGGCTCTGACCGGGGCGTCGAAGCGGTCAGCGTGTCGAGGCCGACAGCGGCCGGGCCGTCGGCGGGGATCCGGCGGTGCCCGTCGGTGACCAGCAGGGTGGGGCGTGCCCGGTCGAGAGCGGTCCGCACCCCGGCGTCGTCGAAGTTCGCCATCAGCGGTACGTAGCGGGCACCGAGCCGGGCCACCGCCAGGATCAGGCAGACGTACCCGATGCTGTTGCGCAGCACCACGGCGACGGTGTCGCCAGCCATGACGCCGTGCGCGGGGAGGCCGGCGGCGACCCGGTCGGTCGTGTCGACGAGTTCGCGGTACGTCACTGACGCACCGTCGGTCGTGCGTACCGCCACGGCGTCGGGTCGACGGCCGGCCACCTCGCGGACGGCCTGGTAGAGCCCGGCAGCGGTCACGACGCCAGCCACCCGGCGTAGGTGGCGAACCGCCAGTCCTTGGCCAGGCAGTCCACGGTGTCGAAGCCGGCGGCGCGGAGCCAGCCGAGTTGAGTTTCGACGTCGACGCAGATGTCGTGCTTCATCCGTTCGCGGCCGGCCGCCCATTCGTCGGCAGGCGTTCCGGCGGCGTGTACGTGGCCTTCGTGCTGCCGGTCGTACATCTCCTCCAGCCGCGGTGTGGGCGCGAGGACCTGCTCGACGTTGACGAAGATCCCACCCGGCCGCAGAATCTCGGGTAGGCGACCGAACAGCGTTTGTTTCTCGTGATGCTCAAGGTGGTGGATAGCTAGGCCGGAAACAACTGCGTCGTACGGCCCCGCCGGCAACGGATCCATCAGTCCCTGAACGGCAAAACTAACCCGATGGGCACTGTCGAACCGTTGCTTTGCCTGGGCAAGCATCCGTTCGGAATGGTCGACTAGAGTGATCGTTGCTTCGGGGATGCGGGCGATCAGCGCAGCGCTGAGCAGCCCGGTCCCTGCGCCCAGATCCAGGATCCGTGGGTGGCTCGGCACCGACATCTGCACCGCGCTGGACGCGCTGCCGTACAACAGGTCGAACGACGGAATGAGTTGACGCCGCAGTGCATCGTAGGTAGCGGGATTCCACAGCTCGAAGGTCACGATAATCCCCCCGTGGGTCACCAGTCTGCGCTTTTGTTGCACTGGCGTCGGATGCTGGACAAACGGTGGTCTTGCCGAGTCGACGCATTGTCGGATGGTGATTACTGTGGTGCACGCATCTGCTTGCCGGCATGCGCTATTCAGAAAGTATCAAGCAGCGGCAGGGCAATGAAGAGAGCGGTCAATATCGGAGTGTGATGCTGGTCACATTGCCGATCGTGTTGTCCGTTTTTGACGAACTGTCGATCGTGTCAGTAATTGGCGATTGTCAGACTCTTTGGGCCACGATCAGGTCCCGGACGATCGCCTGGTCGACCCGGTGGACGAAGCCGCCGTACCCCGGACCGTCGGCCACTTCCAGGCCCGCCTCGACCAGCAGCGCGGCCAGATCGTCGCGGGCGGCGACCAGGGTGTTCCAGGAGATACCGAGCGCCCCGCCGGGGCGCAGCAGCGCCACCCACCCCGGTAACGCCTCAGCCAGCAGGCCCAACGGATCGCGGGTCAACCGGTCCGCCTGACCGCGGGTGCCGTGCTGCACCCCGTACGGCGCGTCGGTGACGATCGCGTCGAAGCTGCCGGCCCGGAACACCTCCCGGCTGCGGCGGGTGTCGGCGTGCACCATCGTCAGGTCGACGATCCGCCCGGCCCGGTGGTCGTCCTTGCTGGCCGCCAGGGTGACCGCCAGCCGCCGGCCCAGCACGGCCCGGTTGCGCCGCACCGGGGCGATCTCGGCCGAGTGCTTGAGCCGCTTGTGCTTCAACCAGGTACGGATAAAGTTGGCGTACACCTCGAAGTCCTTGCCGTCGATCTCCACCCCGGCGGCGTGCCAGCCGTACATCGTCGCCTGGTTGAGCGTGGTGCCGCGGCCGCACATCGGGTCGAGGACCCGCAGCGGCGGCGAGTCCGGGCCGAACGGGCCGGCCGCCGCTCCGACGGTAACGGCGGTCCCGCTGGTCCCAGCGCCAGCGCCACCGGCCCGGCCGGTCGTGGCCAGCGCGGTCACGTTCAACAGCAGTTTGGTGAACTGCTCGTTGGTCTTGCCGGCGTACTTCGGGATGGTGATCAGATCGCTGTCGAAACGGTCCCGGCCGGTCACCTCCAGTGGCCGTAGCAGGTCGCCGTCGCGGGCGAAGAACGCGTACCGCGCGGAGAGGTTCGCCAGCACGGACAGCTCCCGGTCGGTCAGATCGACACCGGTGAAGGTGACGTACGGCAGCCCGCCGATCGTGGTGACCGCGACGTCGTCCACCCGGCCGCCGAGGGCCCGGTCGGCGAAGACAGCCAGCTCGGCGGCGGCCAGCCCGACCGCCGACTCGGCGTACACCCGGTTCGCCGACGGGTGGATCAGCAGGGCGTACGCGGTCATCGGCGGTCCGTTCGGGTCGGTGGGTCGCGCCGTCGCGGCGCGGTGGGACCCACGAGTGTTACCACACCGGCGGCCTGCGTAAGGTCACCGGCATGGCACGGCAGCGGGGGCGGCGTCTGCCGCTGGCGGACCGCCCGCTCACCGAACCGCATCCGGCGCGGCTGCCGGCCGACCACCCGCACCGGGCGGCGGTGCTGGCCGCGCACGCGGCGGCGCTCGACGCCGGCGAGGCCGGCTACCTGGACCCGGGCACCGGGCTGTTCGTGCTGACCGCGGCGTTCCTTGCCCACCGGGGTACCTGCTGTGACCAGGGTTGCCGGCACTGCCCGTATCTGGGGTGATTCCGGGGATTTCCTACGCGGCGCGGTCGGTGCGGGTGGCGGGCTTTCGCGGCGGCGGCGGAACCCGTACGGTGTGCGACGAACAATCCGCCTTTTTCGGCCGGCCTGACCGTGGGAGGTCACTGTGGGCGTTCGGTTGCGCCTGTCCGGCGCCGGGCTGATCCTGCTGCTGTTCGCCGCCGGCTGCTCCGACCGGGCGGTGGCCACCGAGAACCCCGCCCCGGACGACCCGGTCCAGGCCAGTCCGTCGCCGAGCCCGGTTGAGCCGTACCCGGAGGTGCCCCGTCCGCCGGCCGCCGAGTCCGGTGGGGCATGCCGGGTGTTCGACTTCGACGTGGTCGAGCAGACCGTCGGGTTCCGGTTCGAGGTGGCGGCGGCCAACAAGCACGACAAGACGCAGTCGTGTGTGCTGCGGCCGGCCGAGGAGCCACTGCCCGACCTGATGGTCTCCATCTCGGACACCAAGGCGAGCGCGTCGGTCTTCGCCGACGACGTCGCCCCGGTCGGTGCCAAGGAGATCAAGGATCTCGGCAAGGCCGCCTACTGGATTCCGGTCAAGCCGGACCCGGACACTGGGTACGGGGCGGCGCTGGAGGTCAACTGGATCACCGGGGACCCGAAGCTGATCAGCCTGCGCTGGACGTTCGCCCCCGGTGACGACGAACTGTCCGCCGTGGAGCTGGCGCCCAAGATGGTCGAGCTGGCCCGGGTGGTGCACGACAACCGCAAGAAGTGACCGGCCGGCCCTGCCGGGGCACCGCCGGCCGGGTCGCGTCCAGGGCGGTCGCGCCGACCGGCGGAGCGCCGGTGACTCAGGCGGCCGCGCCGGCCAGCGACCGTCCGTGGTCGGCGGCCGCGACGAACACCCGGGACGCGACCTCGCGCGGCAGGTGGATCTTGTCGCCGGACCGGTCGATGGTCACCCCGTCGCGTTCCTGCGCGACGGTGACCGTCGCCCCCGGGTCCACCCCGGCGGCGTGCAACTGGCGGAGCACGTCGGCGTTGGTCTGCACGCTCTCGCAGATCCGACGGACCACGACCGTGCCGGTCAGGCCGGGGAACGCCAGGTTGCGCTCGGTGTCCGGGCTGATGTCCGGATTCGCCAGCTCCGCCGGTCCGTCACCCAGCGCTTCCAGGCCGGGGATCGGGTTGCCGTACGGCGACCGGGTCGGCCGGTTGAGCAGGTCGTAGACCTTCTTCTCGACCGCGTCGCTCATCACGTGCTCCCAACGGCAGGCCTCCTCGTGGGCCTCCTCGTAGGGCATGCCGATGACGTTGACCAGCAGCAGCTCGGCGAGCCGGTGCTTGCGCATCACCGAGACCGCTTGGGCCCGGCCCAGCTCGGTGAGTCGCAGGTTACGGTCGTCCTCGATGGTGAGCAGCCCGTCGCGCTCCATCCGGGCGACCGTCTGGCTGACGGTGGGGCCGCTCTGGTGCAGCCGCTCGGCGATCCTGGCACGCAGCGGTGGCACCGACTCTTCCTCGAGCTCAAGTATGGTGCGCAGATACATCTCTGTGGTATCGACAAGATCATTCACGGTCAGCTGCCCTCCAGTGTTCAATCCTACCTTGCAGCACCGATAACCAGCCGGAACGGACGATCGGCAAGGGACAGGCGTAGCCCCGCATGGTGTTGACTGGGATGGTGTTCGATACCGCAGACCCTACCGTCGCCGTCACCGGGCTCGCCGCCGCGCTGGCCGGTGGGCGACCGCCGACCCTGCTGGACGTGCGCTGGCGGCTCGTCGGCCCGCCGGGCCGCGACGACTACGTCGCAGCCCACCTGCCCGGCGCGGTCTTCGTCGACCTGGACGCCGACCTGTGCGGCACACCGGGCGCCGGCGGCCGGCACCCGCTGCCCGACCCGGCACCGCTGCAGCGGACGTTGCGCCGGGCCGGGGTGCGCACCGGGTGGCCGGTCGTCGTCTACGACGGTGGCGACGGTCTCGCCGCCGCCCGCGCCTGGTGGACGCTGCGCTGGGCCGGGCACCGGCCGACCTGGGTGCTCGACGGCGGCTACCCCGCCTGGCTGGCAGCCGGCCGACCGGTTACCGCCGACGTGCCGGCACCGCCGCCCGGTAACGTGACCGTACGCCCGGGAGGTATGCCGGTGCTCGACGCCGCCGCCGCCGGCCGGCTACCCCGGCAGGGTGGGCTGCTGATCGACGTCCGCGCCGACGCCCGGTACCGGGGCGAGCATGAGCCGGTCGACCCGGTGGCCGGGCACATCCCCGGCGCGGTCAACCTGCCGACCACGCTGCACCTCGACGACGCCGGGCTGCTGCGTGACGCCGGGACGCTGCGGGACCGGTTCACCGGTGCCGGACTGCGCCCGCAGGCCCCGGTCGGGGCGTACTGCGGGTCGGGGGTGACCGCCGCGCACACGGTGCTCGCCCTGCACCGCGTCGGCCGCACCGACGCGGCACTGTATCCCGGATCGTGGAGCGAGTGGATCACCGACCCGGCCCGACCGGTCGCCACCGGCGCGGACCCCGGCTGACCCGGTCTGCTGCCGGCCGGGCACGGGGTCGGCAGGTGCGTGCGACGATGGCCAGATGTCGGACGGGACGAGTCAGCTGCCGGACGGGACGAACCAGACACGGGCGGCGGGCGGTACCGACGCGACGCTGGTGGTCTGGGACGAACACCTGCTGGCGTACGACCTCGGTGACCATCCGCTGGACCCGGTACGGGTCGAGCTGACCATCGCGTTGGCCCGCGAGTACGGCCTGCTGGACCGCCCCGGGGTGCGGCTGCTCGCCCCGGAGCCGGCCGACGACGTGGCGCTCACCCGGGTGCACCGGGCCGACTACCTCGACGCCGTCCGGGTCGCCCACGACGATCCGTTCTTTTCCGGGTACGGCCTCGGCACCCCGGACAATCCGACGTTCGCCGGGATGCACGACGCCAGCGCGCTGGTAGCCGGCGCCACGATGGCCGCCGCCGAGGCGGTCTGGCGCGGCGACGTACGGCGGGCGGTCAACGTCTCCGGCGGGCTGCACCACGCGATGCCCGGTCGGGCCGCCGGGTTCTGCGTCTACAACGACCCGGCGGTGGCGATCGCCCGGCTGCTCGACCTCGGTGCCGAACGGATCGCGTACGTCGACATCGACGTGCACCACGGCGACGGGGTGCAGGAGATGTTCTACGACGACCCGCAGGTGCTCACCGTCAGCCTGCACGAGACGCCGCTGGCGCTGTTCCCCGGCACCGGTTTCCCCGACGAGGTGGGTGGCCCCGGGGCGCAGGGCAGCGCGGTGAACGTCGCGTTGCCGTCCGGCACCGCCGACCGGGGCTGGCTGCGCGCGTTCCACGCCGTGGTGCCGTCGCTGCTGCGCGCCTTCCGGCCGCAGCTGCTCGTCACCCAGTGCGGGGCGGACGCGCACCGGCTCGACCCGCTGGCCGACCTGGGGCTGAGCGTCGATGGCCAGCGGGCCGCGTACCTGGCGCTGCGGGCCCTCGCCGACGAGCACTGCGGTGGCCGCTGGGTCGCCACCGGCGGCGGCGGGTACGCCCTGGTCGAGGTGGTGCCCCGGGCCTGGACCCATCTGCTGGCGATCGCCACCGGCGCGCCGATCGACCCGGCCACGCTGACCCCGTCCCGGTGGCGGGAGATGGCCGCCGCCCGCTGCCCGGGCCGACAGGTCCCGCTGCGGATGACCGACGGGGCCGACCTGGACTTTCAGCCGTGGCAGCCGGCCGGTGACCCGGACCCGGTCGACCGGGCGATCATGGCGACCCGCCGGGCGGTCTTCCCCCTGCACGGACTCGATCCGCACGACCCCCGGGACTGACCATGGACCGATCGGCTGACGTGCTGCTGCGCGACGGCACCACCGTCCATCTGCGGCAGATCCGCCCGGACGACGCCGACGCGATCGTCGCGATGCACGCCCGGTTCTCCGACCGCACCCGCTACCTGCGGTACTTCTCCCCGTACCCGCGGATTCCCGACCGCGACCTGGCGCGCTTCGTCAACGTCGACCACCACGACCGGGAGGCGTTCGTGGTGGTCTCCGGTGACCGGATCTTCGCGGTCGGCCGCTACGACCGGATGGGCCCGGGCTCGCCCGAAGCCGAGGTCGCCTTCGTCGTCGAGGACGCCCACCAGGGCCGGGGCGTCGGTTCGGTGCTGTTGGAACATCTCGCCGCCGCCGCCCGATCCGAAGGCGTCACCTCGTTCGTCGCCGAGGTGCTGCCGGTCAACGCGCCGATGCTGCGGGTCTTCGCCGACGCCGGCTTCCAGGTCCGCCGCCGGTACGCCGACGGCGTGGTCCACCTGAGCTTTCCGATCGCCCCGACGGAGGCGTCCCTGCAGGTGCAGTGGAGCCGGGAACACAGCGCCGAGGCCCGGTCGATCGCCCGGCTGCTGACCCCACGGGGAGTCGCCGTCTACGGTGCCAGCGCCACCGGCCAGGGGATCGGCGCGGCCGTCCTCGGTCACCTGCGCGACGGCGGGTTCACCGGGGACGTGGTCCCGGTGCATCCGGCGGTGGACCGCATCGGCGGGCTGCCCGCCCACCGTCGGGCGGCCGACGCCGGCCACCCGGTCGACCTGGCGGTCGTCGCGGTGGCGCCGGACGCGGTGCCGGCCGTGGTCGCCGACGCCGCCGCCGCCGGCGCCCACGGCGTCGTGGTCATCTCGGCCGGGTTCGCCGAGTCCGGCCCGGCCGGCGCCGCCGCCCAGCGGGAACTGATCCGTACGGCGCACGTGGCCGGGCTGCGGGTGGTCGGACCGAACTGTCTCGGCGTGGCCAACACCGACCCTCGGATCCGGCTCAATGCGACGCTGGCGCCGCAGCTTCCGCCGGCCGGCCGGGTCGGCTTCTTCAGCCAGTCCGGTGCGTTCGGCGTGGCGTTACTCGCCGAGGCGGACCGCCGTGGGCTCGGGTTGTCGACGTTCGTGTCGGCCGGCAACCGGGCCGACGTCTCCGGCAACGACCTGCTGCAGTACTGGCAGGACGACCCCGGCACCGACGTGATCCTGCTGTACCTGGAGACGTTCGGCAATCCCCGCAAGTTCGCCCGGCTGACCCGCCGGATCGGGCGCACCAAGCCGGTGGTGGCGTTGGCCTCCGGCGCCGGCCCGGCGGCACCCGTCGAGCAGGGCCCGGACGCCGCCGCGGTGACCCGGCTGTTCGCCCGGTCCGGGGTGATCCGGGTCGACACGGTCGCGGAGATGTTCGACGTCGGTACCCTGCTGGCCAACCAGCCGCTGCCGGTCGGCCGGCGGGTGGCCGTGGTCGGCAACTCGTCGGCGTTGACCATGCTAGCCGCGGCGGCCTGCCGGGCACAGCGGCTCGCCGTGGCGGCCGACTACCCGCGTACCGTCGCGCCCGAAGCCGGCGCGCACGAGTTCGCCGACGCGCTCGCCGATGCCGCCGTCGATGCCGCCGTGGACGCCCTGGTGGTGGTGTTCGCACCGCCGCTGCCCAACCAGTTGGCGGACGAGGACGCCGACTTCACCTCGGCGTTGGCCAGCGTCGCACTCGCCGGCGACAAGCCGACGGTCGCGACACTGCTGGTCGGCCAGCCGCCGGCCGGGGTGCCGACCTACCCGTCAGTGGAGGAGTCGGTCCGGGCGCTGGCCCGGGTCGCCGACTACGCCGACTGGCTGCGCGAGCCGCCCGGTACGGTGCCGGACCTGGCCGGGATCGACCCGGCTGCGGCCGGTGCCGCGCTGACCGTCGACCCGGTCGACCCGGTCGGGCTGCTCGCCGGGTACGGCATCGAGGTGGTCGACTCGATCCCGGCCGCCTCGGTCGACCAGGCGGCGGCCGCCGCGCGGCGGCTGGGCCTGCCGGTCGTGCTCAAGGCCGCCGCGGACGGACTGCGACACCGGTTGGACCTCGGCGCGGTACGACTCGATCTGGCCAGCGTGGACGCGGTGCAACGGGCGTACCGTGACGTCGCGGCCCAGTTCGGCGCGCAGGTGCTGATCCAACGGATGGTGTCACCCGGCGTTGCCTGCGTGGTCGAGTCGACCACCGACCCCACCTTCGGCCCGGTGGTCGGTTTCGGGCTGGGCGGCGTAGCGACCGATCTGCTGGGTGACCGGGCCTGGCGGGCCGCGCCGCTGACCGACCGGGACGCGGCCGGGCTGGTCGACGAACCCCGGGCGGCACCGCTGCTGTCCGGCTATCGGGGAGCCAGCCCGGTGGACCGGGCTGCCCTGGTCGATCTGCTGCTGCGGGTGGGGCGGCTCGCCGACGAGCAGCCGCAGGTCCACCGGTTACGGCTCAACCCGGTGCTGGCCCGGCCGGACGGGCTGGCGGTACTGCACGCCAGCGTCGTGGTCGGTCCGCCGGACGCCCGCCCGGACACCGGCCCGCGCCGGTTGTGACCGCACCAGACGGCTGCCGGCGGTGACCGTATCTAACGGCCGCGCCGGCGGTGACCGTCTTGACGTCGCGCGGCCGGTCGGAGCCACTGCTCCGACCGGCCGCCGCCCCCGATGCGCCGGCTGTCCCCCCGGTCAGCCGGCGTACGTCTCCAGCCGCTGCGCCCGCGACGGATGCCGCAGCTTGAGCAGCGTGACCTTCTCGATCTGTCGGATCCGCTCCCGGGACAGGCCGAACTCCCGGCCCACCTCGTCGAGGGTGCGCTGCCGGCCGTCGTCCAGCCCGAACCGCAGCCGGATCACCGCCTGCTCCCGCTGGGACAGGGTGGACAGGACGATCTCCACCTCGTTGCGCAGCTTGCCCTCGGACGCGGATTCCCCGCCCTGTTCGCGCGGGTCGACAGCGGCGACGAAGTCGCCGAGGGCGCTCTCGCCGTCCTCGCCGACGGTCTGGTCCAAGCTGACCGGCTCCCGGTCGTAGGAGATGAGCTCGATCACCTGGAACTCGGGCACCGACATGGCGGCGGCGATCTCGCCGATCGTCGGCTCCCGCCCCAGCGTCGCCGACAGGTCACGGCGGGCCCGGACCATCCGGTTGACCTGCTCGACCATGTGCACCGGGATCCGGATGGTGCGGGCCTGGTCGGCCATGGCACGGGTGATGGCCTGGCGGATCCACCAGGTGGCGTAGGTGGAGAACTTGTAGCCCTTGGCGTAGTCGAACTTCTCGACGGCCCGGATCAGGCCGAGGTTGCCCTCCTGGATCAGGTCGAGGAAGGCCATCCCCCGACCGGTGTACCGCTTCGCGATGCTGACCACCAGCCGCAGGTTCGCCTCCAGCAGGTGGTCCTTGGCGGCGCGGCCCTCGGCGGCGACGACGGCCAGGTCGGCGCGCAGCTGCGCGGACAGCCGGTCGGGCCCGGCGAGCTTCTCCTCGGCGAACAGCCCGGCCTCGATCCGCTTGGCCAGCAGCACCTCCTGGACGGCGGTGAGCAACTTGGTGCGTCCGATCCCGTTCAGGTATGCGCGGACCAGATCGGCCGAAGCGCCGCGGTCGTCGGTGGCGTCAAGGTCGTGCTGACCGTCGGTGGTGACCTGGACGGTGGTGTCGATGTCGTCTTCGATGGTACGCGTGACCACTCTCAGTCGCCTCCCCGCGTCGACAAGTGGTAAGCCAGCAGCGGAGTGCCGCTGGTGACAACCAGCTTGCCGGGTAGGGCGTGAAGTCACGGTTAGCCGGGGGCCAGGTGGCATGAATTCGGGACCTGACCGTTGCCGCACACCGCATGGCGGTTGCTGACAGTGACGTTACAGTTCCAGAAGGATGGTCTGCGGTCCGATGTTGACGCTTTCCACCTGCATGTGCGTCCGGAACCGTCCGGTGCGTACCGTCGCGCCGCGCGCGGCCAGCGCCTCGACCACTGCCGTCACCAGCGGCTCGGCCAGTTCCGCCGGGGCGGCGGCGGACCAGCTCGGCCGTCGCCCCCGGCGCACGTCGCCGTACAGGGTGAACTGGCTGACCACCAGGATCGGCGCGGCCAGCTGCGCGGCGGAACGCTCGGCGGAGTCCTCGCCGGCCGGATCCGGCGGGAAGATCCGCAGCTCGTAGACCTTGCGGGCCAGCTCGGCGGCGGTCGTGACCGTGTCGGTGTGGGTCACCCCGAGCAGCACCAGCAGACCGGGGCCGATCGCCGCGACCACTTCGCCGTCGACCGTCACCGAGGCCCGACCGACCGTCTGCACCACCGCCCGCATACCGGCCAGCCTGCCACACCGGCCGGTTGTCAGCCGGCCGCGTCAGCCCGCCGCGTCAGCCGGCTGGTCAGCCGGTCACACCGCCGCCGGTCACCCCGGCAGCAGGATGCCGCGTTCGACCAGCCGGGCCAGGACCGGCACGGCGGCCTCGGCAAGCTCGTGCTCGGGCACGTCGTGCGCGAGTGCCAGCAGCGACAACTGCTCGCGCATCGGCAACCGGCCGTCGCACCCGCCGACCACCGCCAGCACCAGCGGATCGATCTCCTCGGTCCAGCGCAGCCCATCGGTCAACGTGACGGTCTGCCGGTCGACCGCCCAGCCGTCGTCGCCGATGCCGGCCTCCTGCTGCAGCCGCAGCCCGTCGGCAGCCCGGTAGCGGGCGTCGAGCAGACCGGCGGCGTCACGGGCGCGCAGCCAGTCCTGCCGGGTGAACCACTCGTCGACCCGGTCGCCCAGCGGCGGTGCCACCTGCTGGCGCAGCTCCTCGACCCGGACCACCGGGTCGGCGTGTCCGCTGCGGCGCAGGGTGACCAGGCCGAAGCCGACCGCCTCGACCTTCTGCGCGTCGAACCAGTCGAGCCAGGCGGCGGCCCGGTGCGCGTCCGGGCCCTCGCTGGCGTCGGCCAGCCAGAGATTGACGTAGGAGACCGGGTCGGCCACCTCCCGCTGGATCACCCAGCCGTCCAGCCCGGTGCCGGCCAGCCAGCCCGCAACCCGTTCGATCCAGTCCTCCCCGGCGACGTGCATCCAGTTCGCCAGGTAGTGCATCGTACCGCCGTCGGTGAGCAGATCCGGGGCGGCGGCCGCGAGCTCGGCACAGATTCCGTCGCCGATCCGGCCCGAGTCACGGTAGGTGTGGGTGGCGGTGCCCGGCCCCACCACGAACGGCGGGTTGCTGACCACGAGGTCGAACCGGCGACCGGCGACCGGCGCGGTCAGGTCACCGTGCAGCAGCTCCCACCGTTGGCCGTTGAGCGCGGCGGTGGTGGCGGCGAACCGCAGCGCCCGGGCCGACAGGTCGGTCGCGGTGACGCGGTCGGCGTGGCCGGCCAGGTGCAGCGCCTGTACGCCGCAGCCGGTGCCGAGATCCAGCGCCGTGCCGACCGGCCGCCGGTGCACCGCACCGGCCAGGGTGGTCGACGAGCCCCCGATGCCGAGGACGTGATCGGCGGCGAGTGGCTGGCCCGCCCGCAGGTGCGACGGCACGTCCGAGATCACCCACCAGGCGTCGCCGTACGGTTCCAGGTCGACGCCCTGCCGCAGCCCGGGTCCGTCCGGTGACTGCTCCACCAGTCCGGCGGCGAGCGCGTCGGCCAGCGACAGCGGCGCCAGTGCGGCGGCGACCGTGTCGGCCGGCTCGGTCTGGGCGCAGACGAACAGGCGGATCAGGGTGGCGAGCGGATCACTGTCGGCGGTGCGCCGCAGCGCTTCCCGGTGGTCGTTGCGGGCCACGGCGGAGGTGGCCTGCGGCCCCAGCCGTTCGGCGATCCCGGTCGAGGTGAACCGGGCCGCGGTCAGTGCGGTCCGCAACTGGTCGATCCCGGCCGCGTCGAGCAGCGCGGGATAGTCGGTCGTGTCGTCGGTCACGTTGTCATCCTGCCCGGTCGCCTGACTAATCCTGGCCCATCCTGCCCGGCGGGGCGGGTCGTCGCCGGGCGATCTGCTCCGATCCGGCAGGATACGCGGATGAGCCTTTCGCTGCCCATCGACGCGGACGCCAACGAGTTGCTGCGGCGCAGCCCACTGGCGCTGGTCGTCGCGATGGTCCTGGATCAGCAGGTGCCGCTGGAGCGCGCCTTCTCCGCGCCGTACGACCTGGGTCTGCGGCTGGGGCACCAGCCGGACGCCCGCGAACTCGCCGAGTACGACCCCGAGGAGCTGATCGCGGTCTTCGCCCAGCGGCCGGCGCTGCACCGGTTCCCGAAGGCAATGGCCGCCCGGGTGCAGCAGGTCTGCCGGATCGTCGTCGACCGGTACGACAACGACCCGGCCCGGATCTGGACCGACGCCCCGGACGGGGCGACCGCGTTGGCCCGGATCAGCGAGCTGCCCGGCTTCGGCAAGCAGAAGGCGCAGATCTTCCTGGCGCTGCTCGGCAAACGGTACGGCGTACAGCCGGCGGGCTGGCGGGAGGCTGCCGGCGAGTTCGGCCGGGACGGGGTGCACGTCTCGGTGGCCGACATCGTCGACGAGGACTCCCTGGTCCGGGTACGCGAACACAAGCAGCAGATGAAGGCGGCGGCGAAGGCGGCCAAGGGCTGAGCAGCCGCGTCTCGCCGGTCACGTCCGCAGCTGGGCGTTCGGCGACGTGCGCCGGCAGGTGCGACGATGGCGGTACGCGACACGAGGAGGCACGGTGCGACGGACCGCTGGGCAACCGACCGTGATCACCGACGCCGAACCGAGCCCGGGAGACCAACTGCGCGGCCGGCAGCGTCGGTACGTGCTGATGATGTCGATCCGGGGCATCTGTCTGATCGTCGGCGCGGTCCTGGTGACCAGCGAGGCGCCGCTGCTCTGGCTGTGGCTGCCGATCTGCGCGGTCGGTATGATCCTGGTGCCGTGGCTGGCCGTGCTGCTTGCCAACGACCGGCCGCCGAAGGACCGGCACCGGATGCGCAACCAGCGGCGCCAACCCACTCCACGGGGCGGCCCGGCGCAGGTCGGCGCGGTGCCGACCACGCCGTCACCGGCCCGCGTCATCGACGTCGAGCCCTGACCCGACGCGGCGAACCGGCCGGGCACCGACCACCCCGACCGCCGTCGCGCCCGCCCGCCCGCCGGCGGCCAGCGCGGTCACCGGGTCATCGCCGGCTAGCCAGGCGGCGAGTAGCCCTGCGGCGAAGGCGTCACCGGCGCCGGTCGGGTCGACCACCGGCACGGTCGCAGCCGCCGCCGACACCACCGTCGCCGGCTCGTGCCAGACGGCTCCGTCGGAGCCCCGCTTGACCACCAGCCGCCGGACCGGCGCCGGGGTCGGCAGTCCGTCGGCCAGCCCCAGGGCCGTGGCCTCGTCGAGGTTGGCCAGCAGCAGGTCGGTCCCGCGTACCCAGTCGAGGAACCTCGCCGGTCCGGCGGCCAGCAGCGGAGCCGCCGACGCCGCGTCGACGCTGGTCGACATGCCGCGCGACCGGGCGGCCACCAGCGCGTGGCGGCCCGCCTCCCGGCTGCCCGGGTGCAGCAGTGGGTAGCCGGACAGGTGCAGGTGTGTCGTGTCGGGAAACAGCGCCACGGCGTCGTCGACGTCACCGGCCCGCAGCGACAGGTTGGCACCTCGGTCGGCGACCATCGACCGCTGCTCACCGTGGGCCAGCACGATCACCGTGCCGGTTGCCGTGCCCGGGCAGCGCCGTACCGCCAGGTCGACCCCGGCTGCGGCCAGCTCGGCCAGCCGGATGTCCCCGAGGTCGTCGTCGCCCGCCGCCGCCACCAACGTCACCGGTACGCCCTGCGCGGCCAGCCAGGCCGCGGTGTTGGCGGCCTGGCCGCCGCCGGTGAACCGGATCCCGCCCGCCGTGTCCGTGCCGGCCGCCAACGGAGCGGTGAGCACGGCCACCACGTCGGTGACCAGGTCGCCGACGACCAGGACCCGGCCGGGGCGCGGCCGACCAGTGGCCGGGCCGTCGCCGGTCAGCCTGCGGCCGGTCACTCCGCCGTGCCGGTCGGCTCTGCGGTGCCGGCGAACTCCGCCGCGTGGGCGGCCTCCGCCTCCGCCACCGCCACGGCGATCCGCCCGGCGAGCTCGGCGTTGCGCAGGATGATCCGGATGTTCACCGCCAGGCTGGCGCCCGCGGTGGCCGAGTGGAAGTGCGCCAGTAGGAACGGGGTGACCTCCTTGCCGGTGACGCCCGCCTCGGCCATCCGGGCCAGCCCGGTGGCCAGGGTGGTGTCGTGCAGGCCCGGATCCAGTTGCTCCTGCGGCGGCAGTGGATTCGCCACCACCAGCGCGCCCCCGCCGAAGCCGTGCCGGCGCCGGGCGCGGATCACCTCGGCGACGTGCTCCGGTGAGTCGAGCGACCAGTGCAGGTCGTGGCCGCTGTCGGTGACGAAGAAGCCGGGGAACCGCCGGCTGCGGTAGCCGGCGACCGCCACGCCGAGGGTCTCCAGCCGCTCCAGGGTGGCCGCCACGTCCAGGATCGATTTCACCCCGGCGCAGACCACGGTGATCGGCGTACCGGCCAGGGTGACCAGGTCTGCCGACTCGTCGAAGGTCTGCGCCGCCTCCCGGTGCACCCCGCCGAGCCCGCCGGTGGCGAACACGCCGATCCCGGCCGCCGCCGCTACCACGCTGGTGGCGGCGACCGTCGTCGCCCCGTCCACGCCGCTCGCCGCAGCCAGCGCCAGGTCCCGGGCGGAGAGCTTGGCGACGGTGTCGGAGCCGGCCAGCCGGGTGAGCTCGGCGTCGTCCAGCCCGACCACCAGCCGCCCGCCGAGCATGCCGATGGTGGCCGGCACCGCGCCGGTGGCCCGTACCGCGGCCTCGATCTCGCGGGCGACCCGCAGATTGTCGGGTCGGGGCAGGCCGTGTGCGATGATGGTGCTTTCCAGGGCGACGATGGCCCGCCCGTCCCGGCGGGCGTCGGCCACCTCGGCGCCGTACTGGATGTCGTAGTGCAACGGCCCGGTGCGGCCTGCGGATTCTGCCATGATCACCACGGTACGGGGCGGGGGTCGCGCCGGACGTTGGACCCGTACGCCACAAACTGCCAAACTCTCAGCCTGGAGGTGGGAGACGACGTGACTACCGAGGTTCTTGAGCGTCCCGAGGTCAAGGATGCCGACGCCGACAACGGCCCGGAGATGTTCCACTACGTCCGCAAGGACAAGATCGCCGAGAGCGCCGTCATGGGCACCTTCGTGATCGCACTGTGCGGCGAACGCTTCCCGGTGACCCGTACGCCGAAACCCGGATCACCCGTCTGTCCCCGGTGCAAGGAGATCTACGAGTCGATGACCGGCTGAGCCGGACTCCGATCGGCCTTCGCGTCCACCGGCCGCGAGGGCCTTTTCGTGGCCGTCGACCGCACTTCCGGTCACGGCCGCCGGACGAGCGGGTAGACGGTTCCGTGATCGCCGGCTGGTCCGGACCCGATCACGGGGGAAAGGGGTTCGCGTGCCGACCACCATGCCGACGGTCGACACGTTCCCGGCGCTGCGCGGTTGGCAGCGCCGGGCACTGGTGGAGTATCTGCGCCGGCGCAGCGAGGACTTCCTCGCCGTCGCCACGCCGGGTGCCGGTAAGACCACGTTCGCGCTGCGGATCGCGGCCGAGTTGCTGGCCGACGGCACCGTCGATGCGGTCACCGTGGTCGCACCGACCGAGCACCTGAAGACCCAGTGGGCGGCGGCGGCCGGCCGGGTCGGCATTCAGCTCGACGCCGCGTTCCGCAACGCCGACCTGCACTCGGCCGCCGACTTTCACGGCGCGGTGGTCACCTATGCCCAGGTCGGGATGGCTCCCCAGGTGCATCGGCGGCGCACGATGACCCGGCGGACGCTGGTCATCCTCGACGAGATTCACCACGCCGGTGATTCCCGGTCCTGGGGCGACGGAGTCAAGGCCGCGTTCGAGCCGGCCGTCCGCCGGCTGATGCTCACCGGTACGCCGTTCCGCTCGGACGACAACCCGATCCCGTTCGTGCGTTACGAAGCGGGCGGCGACGGCCTGCCGAGGTCCCGGGCGGACAGCATCTACGGCTACTCCGACGCGCTACGCGACGGGGTGGTCCGGCCGGTGCTGTTCCTGGCCTATTCGGGGGAGACCCGGTGGCGGACCAGCGCCGGGGACGAACTCGCCGCCCGGCTGGGCGAGCCGATGACCCAGGACCTCATCGCCCAGGCCTGGCGGACCGCGCTGGATCCGGCTGGCGACTGGATGCCGGCGGTGCTGCGCGCGGCCGACGCCCGGCTCACCTTCCTGCGAGACGGCGGCATGTCCGACGCCGGTGGTCTGGTCATCGCCAGCGATCAGGCGGCGGCCCGCTCGTACGCCCGCCTGCTGGAGCGACTGACCGGGGAGAAGGCTGCGGTGGTGCTCTCCGACGACGCCGGCGCGTCGGCCCGGATCGCCACGTTCGCCCGGTCCGAGCAGCGCTGGATGGTGGCGGTCCGGATGGTCTCCGAAGGGGTGGACATCCCCCGGCTGGCTGTTGGCGTGTACGCGACCAGCGCCTCGACGCCGCTGTACTTCGCCCAGGCGATCGGCCGGTTCGTCCGGGCCCGCCGGCCGGGGGAGTCGGCGACGGTGTTCCTGCCGAGCGTCCCGCACCTGCTCGGGCTGGCCAGTGAGATGGAGGCCGAGCGGGACCATGTGATCGGGGCGGCCAAGAAACGGGAGGGCTTCGACGACGACCTGCTGGAGCGTGCCCAGCGCAACGAGCAGGCCAGCGGGGAGTTGGAGAAGCGGTTCGAGGCGTTGTCGGCCACCGCCGAGCTGGACCAGGTGATCTTCGACGGCGCCTCGTTCGGCACCGGGGCCCAGGCCGGCACCCTCGAGGAGGAGGAGTACCTCGGCCTGCCCGGCCTGCTCACCCCCGATCAGGTCACGGTGCTGCTGAACCGTAGGCAGGCCGAGCAGGTCGCGGCGCAGCGGCGGGCCCGGTCGACGGAGCAACCGGTACCTGCCGTCCGGCCGGCGGAACGGCCACCGACCGCCGGGGAGCGGCGGATCACCCTGCGCCGTCAGCTGAACGCCCTGGTCGCCGCGCACCACCATCGCACCGGGCTGCCGCACGGCAAGATCCACGCCGAGTTGCGGCGGCGGTGCGGCGGTCCGCCGAGCGCGCAGGCCACCATCGAGCAGCTGGAGGAGCGGATCGCGATGGTGCAGACGCTGTGACCGGGCAGGTGCCGGTCAGCCGGTCAGCAGCAGGTGATCGAGCTTCTCGTACCCCTCGCGGACGCCGTGCTCCATCCCGCTGGCCAGCATCTGGTCGCGGGCGACCAGGTTCTCGACCAGCGACAGTACGGTGACCCGGGTGCCGCCGTGCGGCAGGTCCTCGAAGGTGGCGGTGTCCAGGCTGACCCCGTCGGGCACCCCGTCGTAGGTGAAGGTCTGCACCAGCCGGTCGTCGGGGCGTACCTCGTGGAAGGAGCCGTAGAATCCGGCGATCTGTTCGCCGTCGCGCCAGTTCGTGTAGCGGTAGCTGCCGCCGGTGCGGCCGTCCCAGTGTTCGATCCGCAGTTCCAGGTCCTTCGGGCCGAGCCACTGGGTGACCAGGTCGGGGTCGATCCAGGCGCGGAACACCCGGGCCCGGGGCGCGGCGAAGTCGCGGATGATCCGGATCCAGGGCAGGTCGGGGTGCGCCTCGATGCGGGTACGGGCGGTCGGGTCGTCGGTTGTGGTCGTGGCTCTCACGCTGCTCCTTGCTGTTCGGGGTCGATCCCGTGGGTGCTGTGCCGGTCGGTGGTCGGCTGGTCGTCGTCCAGCGCGGCCAGTACGGCGTCCAGCCGGCTGAACCGCTCCTCCGCGCGTTGGCGGTACCGGTCGAGCCACCGGGACACCAGGTCGAAGACCTCGGCTTCCAGGTGGCAGGGCCGCCGCTGGGCGTCCTGGCTGCGACTGACCAGGCCGGCGTCCTCAAGCACCTTGATGTGCCGGGAGACCGCCTGCACGGAGATGTCGTAGGGCGCGGCCAGTTGGTTGACGGTGGCGTCGCCGTCGGTCAGCCGGGTGACGATGTCCCGGCGGGTCGGATCGGCCAGCGCCGCGAACACCAGTGACAACCGGTCCTCGCTCACCGGCACCTCCCTCTTGTTCAACCTTTTGGTTGAACAAGAGGTTATGCTGATCCCAGGCAGCTTCGCAACAACTTGGTTGAATAAGCAGCTGGGCGCGGTCGAAAAGGGCTGGGCCCCACCATCCGGTGGGGCCCAGCCGTCGTCGCTGTCCAGGTGGTCTCGTCGTGTCAGTTGGCCATCAGATCGGCGCCACGCCAAGTGAACTCAGGGTCGGCCTTGAACTGCACCGCGATCTTGACGAGATCGTCGGCGTACTTGTTGGCGTGGTGTCCGCAGAACACCAACTCGCTGCCGCCCGCCAGGGTCACCCGTAGTTTGCCGGCCGCGTTGCACCGGTCGCACCGTTCATCGGCGCCTAGGGCATCCACCGTCTCCGGAGGCGTGAGAGTCGGGGTCATCGCCTTCCTCCTCTGGTCGTCACCGATGAACACACTCTTCGGTCTGTCACCCATCGTCCAACACCGGCGGGGGTCCCCGCCTTCCCGATGTGCCCCCGGGGGACCGGGCTCACACCTGGTAGGCACAGTGTGCCGTGAACCAAGGGTGCCACGTCAACGATCACCGCCGGGTAACGTCGTGATGACCTGGGCTTGATAGACACCAAGTGACCAAAGTTACACATTGGGTTGTCCTGAATCGGTCAGTCCAAGTAGTCCCGGAGCACCTGTGAACGTGACGGGTGTCGCAACTTGGACATCGTCTTGGACTCGATCTGGCGGATCCGTTCCCGGGTGACCCCGTAGACCTGTCCGATCTCGTCCAGCGTCCGCGGCTGCCCGTCGGTGAGACCGAACCGCAACCTGACCACCCCGGCCTCGCGTTCCGACAGGGTCTGCAGCACCTGCTGCAGCTGGTCCTGCAGCAACGAGAAGGAGACCGCGTCCACCGCCACCACGGCTTCGGAGTCCTCGATGAAGTCACCGAGCTGGCTGTCGCCCTCGTCGCCGATGGTCTGGTCCAGCGAGATGGGCTCCCGGGCGTACTGCTGAATCTCCAGCACCTTCTCCGGTGTGATGTCCATCTCCTTGGCCAGCTCCTCCGGCGTGGGCTCACGGCCCAGGTCCTGCAGCAGCTCGCGTTGGATACGACCCAGCTTGTTGATCACCTCGACCATGTGCACCGGGATGCGGATGGTGCGGGCCTGGTCGGCCATGGCACGGGTGATGGCCTGGCGGATCCACCAGGTGGCGTAGGTGGAGAACTTGTAGCCCTTGGTGTAGTCGAACTTCTCGACGGCCCGGATCAGGCCGAGGTTGCCCTCCTGGATCAGGTCGAGGAAGGCCATCCCCCGACCGGTGTACCGCTTGGCCAGCGAGACCACCAGCCGCAGGTTCGCCTCCAGCAGGTGGTTCTTGGCCCGCTCCCCGTCCCGGGAGATCCAGCCCAGGTCCCGGGTCAGCTGGGTGGGCATCTTCTGGTCGCTCTCGTCGGCGGCCCGCAGCCGCTCCGCCGCGTACAGCCCGGCCTCGATCCGCTTGGCCAGCTCGACTTCCTGCTCGGCGTTGAGCAGCGGCACCTTGCCGATCTGCTTCAGGTACGCCCGGACCGAGTCGGCCGAGGCGGTCAGCTCGGCGTCCCGGCGGGCCTGCTTGAGCGCCTCGGACTCCTCGTCGTCCCACTCGAAGTCGTTGTCCCGGGTGGCGTCGGCCTCGGCAGCCTGGGCGAGCTCGGCCGGCTCCTCCACCACGACGTCCTCGATCTCTGCCGCCAGTGTCTCCGGATCGATCTCCTCGTCCGGCGTGTCCGGTTTGCTGCCGTCCTTTGCGGTGGCCTTGCCCGCCTTGGCCGGGGCCTTGCCGGCCGGCGTGGCACCGGCGGCCTTGGCCGGGGCGGCACCACCGGCTGCCTTGGCGGCCCGGGTCCGGGTGCCCTTCGGCGCGGGCTTCGCGGCTGGCTTGGCGGCCGGCTCCTCGGCCGGGGTGCCGTTCTGCGCCGCGGCCGGCACCGCAGCCGTGGTGGCCTTGCGGGTGGTGGCCTTCTTCGCCGGTACGGCCACGGCCGGGGCCGGCTCGTCGGGACCCGGCGCCTGTTTCGGGGCGGTCGGGGCCCGACGGGTGGTCTTGGCCGTGGTGGCCTTGGACGCCGGGGTGGCGGACCGGGCCGCGGCGACCCGGCGCCGAGTGCTGGCCGAGCCGTCCACCACGACCGTGACGCCGGCGTCGGCGAGCGCGCGGAGAATCTTCTTGGCTTGGGCCGGAGTCACTTCGGCGGACTCAACCGTCCGTGCGACCTCGGCCGACGTTAGCTGACCACCGGCCTGTTCGGCATGGGCGATCAGGGTGTCGGTTAGCGAGCGTACGTCGGCGCCGGTGTGGCGGAGTTCTGTCACGAATGACCTTCCGGAGGCGATGAACGAGCACGGCCGGACCGGCCACCGCAGCGCGGAGCGACGTGCCGGTTGTGATTGTGTCCCCCCCGCGACCGCTCCACCGGCCGGACCGGCTGACCGTGACACGAGGGCAGGCGTGAATTGTAACGCCGTTTGTGGGGATCATCCCGCCACGCGCGAGCCAGCCGCCGGTCGGGGGCCACCGACATGGAACGAACGTGGACTTTGACAGGATGTTACCCCTGCCGTACGGGTGATTGTCGCTGACCACCCGGCCGAGGCGGCCACCCGGTCCCCGGCTGGCCCTTCGCGGGTCCGTCAGCGGGGTCGGCGACCGGGCGTACGGCGGAGGAGGGGAGACGATGGCGGAGCGGACACCCGAACCGGACCACCTGTTGGAGATCGCGGTCGACGTCGCGCGGGCGGCGGCGCGTACCGCGGCCGAGATGCGCCGGGCCGGGGTATCCGGGCTGGCCACCAAGAGCACCGCGACCGACGTGGTCACCGCCGCGGACCGGGCGGTCGAACGGCAGGCCGTCGCGGCGCTGCGCGAGCGGCGCCCGACCGACTCCGTGCTGGGCGAGGAGTACGGAGACTCCGCTCCGGCCGGGGGGCGGGTGCGGTGGATCCTCGACCCGATCGACGGCACGGTGAACTACCTGTACGGGCTACCGAACTACGCCGTGTCGCTCGCCGCTGAGGTGGACGGCGAAGTGGTCGCCGGAGTGGTCCACAACGCCGCCACCGGGGCCGAGTGGACCGCCGTGCGGGGCGGCGGTGCCTACCGCGACGGGCGGCGGCTGACCGGCTCCGATCAGTCGGAGTTGGCTCAGGCGCTGGTCGCCACCGGATTCGGCTACGACTCGGCGCGTCGGGTACACCAGGCGCAGGTGCTCGTCGGCCTGATACCGCACGTGCGGGACATCCGCCGGTTCGGCGCGGCGGCGATCGACCTGTGCCTGGCCGCCGAGGGCCAGGTCGACGCGTACTTCGAAAAGGGGCTCAACCTCTGGGACCACGCGGCGGGGGGTCTGGTGGCGGCGGAGGCGGGTCTGCTGGTCGCTGGACTGGCCGGGGCTCCGGTCGGCCCACAGATGGTGGTGGCCGCCCCACCGGTGCTGTTCCCGGCGCTGCAGGGGCACCTGATCCGGCTGGACGCCGCCGGCGGGCCGTGAGGGCCGGGCGGTCAGTCCTCGGGCGCGGCGCAGGTCTGCGGCGGCAGCACCGGCTTGCCCAGTGCCGCCAGTGACTGGTTCACCTCGGTGGTGGTCGCCAGTTGCCGGAACGCGTTGCCGATGACCACGTCCACGATGTCGTCCTCGCGGGCCGGGTCGTACTCGGTCCTGGCCTGGTCGAGGAAGTACGCGCGCATCAGGTGGGCGGAGCCGACCGCCTCGGGGCCGTACCGCAGAACGGCCACGTCGTCGATCCGCCGGCCCTCCGGGTCGTTGGCCGCCTCCTCGATCTGGAAGTTGCGGTTGCTCAGATCGTCGGCGATGTTGGTGGCGAGCCCGCTGGTGTCGGTCGCATTGTAGACATTGAGTCGGACGTCCTTGGCCTCCCGTAGCTGGACGTCGGCCAGGGCCCAGCCGTCCGGGCAGGTGGTCGCGGTAGCCTCGCCACCCTGGCTGTCGCGGACCATCGCGACGATGACGAAGACCAGGGCGAACACGACAAGTCCGCCGATGACGACGAGCGCTCGTACGCGCGCAAAGCTCATGGATCTGGCCCCCTGCGAGGTGTGACGGTGCCGGGTGTCGGCCCGCCGCACTGGCGAGTACCGAGTATGCCCGCCGAGGTTAGCGGTTGTCCGGACGGCACGGTAAACAGCTCGCCGTCCGGCCGGCGTGCCGGCGCCGATCGGCCGGCGGGTACCCCTATCTTCGTGTCGCCTGAGTCACACTGGGAACAACTTCCGGTGTCTGGGCGTACATCAGTCCCACAAGGGCGGTATACATGCGTCGGCCAGAGAGGGGTAAGGTACCGCGCTCGCGGGGGGAGTTTCCTGCGGCAACCGCAAAACGGCGCAAAACGGGACGTTTCGCCGGGACGTGGTCCCACCAAGGCTCGCATGGGAACCGAAATACCGTCGTCCGGCGTTATCACCGGAAGCGACTGAACGATACGGGAGAGTGAACCGATGGCCACCGACTACGACGCTCCGCGTCGCGACGAGGTCGACCTCGGCGAGGACAGCCTGGAGGAGCTCAAGGCACGGCGCGTCGACTCACAGTCGGGCGCCGTCGATGTGGACGAAGCCGAGGTGGCCGAGAGCTTCGAGCTGCCCGGTGCCGACCTGGCGGACGAGGAACTGACGGTGAAGGTGCTGCCGATGCAGTCGGACGAGTTCCGCTGCGCGCGCTGCTTCCTGGTCCACCACCGCAGCCAACTCGCCGTCGAGCGCAACAACGAGCTGATCTGTCGCGAGTGCACCTGACGGCAAACGGGGGGAAGAGGGGGACACGCGGCGACCTCGACACGAGGTCGCCGCAGTCGCCGTGACCGCGTCCGGCCGTCGGCTCTGGAGGCAGCATGACCGATCCTGACCGTTCCGCGCCGGACGGCGACCGGGCCGGGACCGACCGGCTCGCCGCCACAGTGGCGGAACTGACCGGGGACGCGACTCCGCCGGTCGACCGGCGACGCCTGCTCGGACGGCTCGTGGAACAACTGCGTCGGCGCGGCGTGACTGAGCTGTTCAAGCCGGCGGCGGCGGGCCGGTGGCTGGTCCAGGCGGTGGCCGACGTCGCCCCGTACCTTCCGGTCCGCGACCTGGCCACGTTGCGCCGGCACCATCCGGACCTCGACGACGAGGAGCTGGCCGAGCGGTTGATCCGCAACGCCAGCCGGGTCAGCGCCGGGATCGGCGCGGCGGGTGGCGGTGTCTCGGCGGTCCAGTGGACCGTCACCCCGACCCTGCTGTCCGCGCCGGTACTGCTGGCGGCCGAGACTGTCGCCGTCGTGGCCGTGGAGCTCAAACTGGTCGGCGAGCTGCACCAGGTGTACGGCGTACCGGTGCCCGGCGTCGGCGCGGAGCGCGCCGTCAACATGATCCACGCCTGGGCCAACCAACGGGGCGTCAACCCGATGGTGCCCGGTGTCGGAGTGGGCGCGGTGCTCGGCACCGCGGCCCGTCGCGAGCTGGGTGAGCTGCTGCTTCGCCGGTTCGGCCGCAACCTCACCACCCTCGGGCCGTTCCTGACCGGCGCGGCGGTGGCCAGCTACCTCAACCGTCGGGCGACCCGGGCACTCGCCGACCGCGTCCGCGCCGACCTGCGTAGCCAGCGGCGGGCGCTCGGTCTGATGCATCCGCCGGCTCCACCGGCGATCGGGGGGGTGCGCCCACAGCCCGAATGATCCGGCCTCAGCGTGCCGGCGGCTCGCCGGTGGCGCCGCCAGCCGTCGGGCGGTCTCCGGTCGCGTCGGCTGCCTGGCTCTGCCGGGCGGCGCGGATCTCGTCGGCCAACCGGACCGGATCCCGGGTGCTCACCACCCAGTACGGCGTGGGGTCCGCCGGATCGTTCAGCACGACCTGTACGGCGCCGGCGATCCACGGCCGTTGGATGACGAACGCCAGCGGGTCGGCGCCTACTCCGAGCAGTTCCCGGCGCCCATCCCCGTCCAGGGCGACGACCTCGGCCACGTACCGCAGGGGAAGTCGGGCGTCGTCGACCTGGAGCTCGTCCGAGGTGACCCGGATCGGGATTCGCCCCAGCCACCACAAACCGGCGACGGTCGACGGCAGCAGCACGCTGAACGGCAGCCAGGCCCGGACCCCGGAGGTACCCATCCAGATCTCGGCCGCCAGGAAGGCGGCGAGCGTCGACCCGCCCACCCAGAGCCACCACGGCAGGCGGAGTCGCTCCCGGTAGTGCACGACGGCCCGGTACGGTGTGTCGGGTTCGGCGGAAGCGGATGCCACGTCATCCGAGGGTACGGGCCCGGCAGCGGGGTGTGTTCGGCGGCCTGTGGTCCGCAGGAGTCGTCCCGGTCGGTGGTGGCGGCGGAGAGGGTGGGGGTTCATGTCTGACACGGTGCGGGTGGCGGTACGCCGACTCGATCCGGGTCTGCCGGTGCCGGGCTACGCCCATCCCGGCGACGCCGGAGCCGATCTGTACGCCGCCGAGGACGCCGAGTTGGCGCCCGGCGCGCGGGCGCTGGTGCGTACCGGGGTGGCGGTCGCGTTGCCGGCCGGGTATGTCGGGCTGGTCCACCCTCGCTCCGGCCTCGCCGCGCGGCTGGGCGTCACCGTGCTGAACGCCCCCGGTACGGTCGACGCGGGCTACCGCGGTGAGATCCTGGTGAACCTGATCAACCACGATCTCTCCCGGCCGGCACGGATCTGTCGAGGTGACCGGATAGCGCAACTTGTGATACAACGCGTCGAAACAGCAGAGTTCTCTGTCGTTGACGAGTTGCCCGACTCGGCGCGAGGTTCCGCCGGGCACGGCTCGACCGGCGGCCATGCCGGCCTGTCCGTCGTGGCCCAGCCGACCCCGGCCGAACCGGCAGCCCGCTGACCGACGACAGCACATACGGAAGGTTGGCATCGTGGTCTTCTCCCGCGGCCGCGGGCGCGGCCGGCACGCCCAGGACGGACCCGTCGGTCCCGAGACCGACGACCTGGCGCCCGGCAACCCGACGCAGGGCCCGTACGACGTGACTGAGGCCCCGACCGGCGTCCGCCGGCTCGATCTGGGCAGCCTGCAGGTCCCCGCGATCGAAGGGGTCGAGGTCCGGGTCCAGGCCAACCCGGACGGGGCGATCCAGCAGGTGGTCCTCGCCAACCGGGGCAGCGCCCTGCAGCTCGGGGTCTTCGCCGCACCGCGTACCGAGGGCATCTGGGACGAGGTGCGCGTCGAGATCACCGAATCGCTGCGCCGCGACGGGGCGACTGTCCGGGAGGCCGTCGGCGAGTACGGACCTGAGCTGCTGGCCCAGGTGCGTACCCCCGACGGCGGCACTGATTTGCGGTTCGTTGGCATCGACGGACCACGCTGGATGGTACGGGCGCTGTTCCAGGGCCCGGCCGCCGTCGACCCGGCGGCCGCCGCGACGCTGACCGAGGTGCTGCACGGTCTGGTCGTCAACCGCGGCCAGGAGGCCAAGCCGGTACGCGAACCGTTGCCGCTGCGACTGCCCCGCGAGCTCGCCGAGCAGGCGCGGCAGTCGCCGCCGGCCACGCCGTAGCGCGCCGCCGCCCCCGCCGCCCGCCGTGGCGGCACCGGCGGGCCGGGCCCACCGATCGGCCGGGCGCACCGGTCAGTTGGCCGGTGCCGGTCGCGGCGTACCCTGGTGGGGCGGTCCGCACCCGACGTGGGTCCGCGCCGCACCGGCGACGTCGAGGAGAGGCAGACGGTCATGGCGATCGATGAACGCCGTCCGTCGCTGCGCCGGTTCCTGCGCCGGCTCGCCGCCACCGAAGCCGAGCTGGACGCCGAACAGCTACAGCGGGAGAGCGCCGAGTGCGGAGCTACCCCCGCCGGGCAGTGCCACCGCGGCGAGGTTGTCTCGGTCTCCGGTCGGCTCCGTACCGTGGTCTACTGCCCTCGGACCAACCTGCCGAGCCTGGAGGCCGACCTCTACGATGGTAGCGACGTCGTCACCCTGGTCTGGCTGGGCCGGCGACGGATCGCCGGTATCGAACCAGGCCGCCAGCTCACCGCCCGCGGTCGGGTCGCGGTTCGCGACGACCGTAAGGTGATTTACAACCCGCACTACGAGTTGGAATCCCCCCGGTGAGCCGGCCGGTCACGTCCGGCGCCGCCACCAACGAAGGAAGGCGGTGCCAATGACCTCTGGACAGCACCCCCCGGCAGCCGGCAATGACGACGAGGAACGCCTGCCGAGCATCACCGAGCAGATGGCCGAGCAGCTCGGCGGCTGGCGTGGGCTCGTCGAGTCGAGCGTGCCGATCGCCGTCTTCGTGGTCTGCAACGTCATCTGGGACCTGTCGGTGGCGCTGATCGCCGCGGTGAGTGTCGCGGTCGGTATCGCGGTGGTCCGGCTGCTGCAGCGCCGTCCGATCCGGCACGCGGTCAACGGGCTGTTCGGCATCGGCATCGGTGCCCTGCTCGCCTGGCGGACCGGCGAGGAACGCGACTTCTACCTGCCCGGCATCCTGTACGGCATCGGCTACGGACTGGCTCTGCTCGGCTCGGTGGTGATCCGCCAACCGCTGGTCGGCTGGATCTGGTCGGTGCTCGCGGCAGGTGGCCGCGCCGAGTGGCGCGCCGACCCCGTGCTGATCCGCACCTTCAACCGGCTGACCGTGCTCTGGGGCGTCGTCTGGCTGCTCAAAGTCGGTGTACAGGCCGGCTTCTACGTCGCGTCGATGGAGACCGCGCTGGGCGTCTCCCGGCTGCTGCTCGGCTATCCGCCGTACGCGGTGCTGCTGGCGATCACCATCTGGGTGGTCCGTCGGGTCAACCGTGAGCGCCACGACTCCGGACCGGTGCTGGCCGCCTCGAACTGACGGCCGCCCGTCCGCTGGCTGGCCGGGGTTCAGTCCTGCGGTGGGGGTTGCTCGTCGCGGACCGGCGCTGGCGGCTGCTCGCCGCGCCGGGTGCGGGCCACGCTGTCCGCCCCGAGGACCACCGCCCGGACGTCGTCCTCCACCTCAGCGGTGCAGACGAAGACGAGTTCGTCACCGGGTTCGAGCGGGTCGTCCGGGCCGGGGGTCAGTACCCGCTTGCCACGGACGATCGCCACCAGGGCGGAGTCGCGGGGCAGCGGCACGGTGCGGACGGCATGTCCGACGTACGGGGCGTCGGTCGGCAGGGTGATCTCCACCAGGTTCGCCTCACCCTGTCGGAAGGTCATCAGCCGAACCAGGTCGCCAACCGTCACCGCCTCCTCGACCAGCGCCGCCATCACCCGTGGCTTGCTGACCGCCACGTCGACGCCCCACTGCTCGGTGAACAGCCATTCGTTCTCGGCCCGGTTCACCCGTGCCACCACCCGGGGGACGCTGAACTCCGTCTTGGCCAGCAGCGAGACCACCAGGTTCACCTTGTCGTCGCCGGTGGCCGCGACGACCACGTCGTACGTGCTCAGCTCGACGTCCTCCAAGCTGGCCACCTCGCACGCGTCGGCCAACACCCAGTCGGCCTCCGGCACCCGGTCCGGCAGGAACAGTGCGGGATTACGTTCGACGAGGGTCACCTGATGGCCGTTGCCGATCAACTCCTGGGCGATGGACCGGCCGACGTTGCCGGCACCCGCGATGGCCACCCGCATCACCGTGCTCCTTCCGGCAGGCTGCTGGCGGTCAACGTGACGGCGTCGGCGATGTCGTCGGTGACCAGCATGAAGACCTGGTCACCCTCCTGCAGCACGGTGGACGGGGTCGGCAGCGTGCCGATTCCGAACCGCATCAGGTACGCCGCCCGGGTGCCGGCCGCCCGCTCCAGCGCCTGCAGCGGCCGCCCGATCCACTCCCGGTGCAGCGGCACCTCGACGATCGACACCGTGCTGGTCGGGTCCCGGAAGATCTCCACGTGTCCTTCGGGTACCAGGTGCCGCAGCATCCGGTCGGCGGTCCACCGTACGGTCGCCACCGTCGGGATGCCGAGCCGTTCGTAGACCTCGGCCCGCCGCTGGTCGTAGATGCGGGCGGCGACCCGGGACACGCCGAACGTCTCGCGGGCCAGCCGGGCCGAGATGATGTTGGAGTTGTCGCCGCTGGAGACCGCCGCGAACGCGTCGGCCTGCTCGATCCCGGCGGACTGCAGCACGTCGCGGTCGTAGCCGGAGCCGGTGACCCGGGTGCCGGCGAAGTCGTTGGGCAGCCGACGGAACGCGTTGGCGTCCTTGTCGATCACCGCGACCGAGTGGCCGCGGTCCTCCAGGTTGTGTGCCAGGGTCGAGCCGACCCGGCCGCAACCCATGATCACCACGTGCACCTGAGCCCTCCCGCTGGGCGATCCGTCGGACGCGTGCCGGTACGGTCGCCACGCTCACCTGCCAGCCTGCCACGCGGCGGCCGGATGACGCGCCGACCGTACCGTGCCGGCGGGCCGGCCGCGTGATCAGCCACCCGGATTCGTCGGGAGCCGGACGGCCGTACCCTTAGCGCTTGTGGCCAGTCCGACCTCCCTGATCAAACGGCTGCTGCTGGGCCGGCCGTTCCGGTCCGACCGGCTCCAGCACACCCTGCTGCCCAAGCGGGTGGCGCTGCCGGTCTTCTCGTCCGACGCGCTCTCCTCGGTGGCGTACGCGCCGGACGAGATCCTGCTGACCCTGTCCATCGCCGGGGCGGCCGCGTTCGTCTACTCGCCGTGGGTCACTCTGGCGGTGGCGGTGGTGATGGTCACCGTGGTCGCCAGCTACCGGCAGAACGTGCACGCCTACCCGTCGGGCGGCGGCGACTACGAGGTGGCCAGCGTCAACCTCGGTCCTCGGTTCGGCGTCGGGGTGGCCAGCGCCCTGCTGATCGACTACGTACTCACTGTCGCCGTCTCGGTCGCCTCCGGGGTGGCCAACCTCGGCTCGGTGTTGCCGTTCGTGGCCGAGCACAAGGTGCCGGTGGCGGTGGCGGCCATCGTGGCGCTCACCGCCCTCAACCTGCGCGGGGTGCGGGAATCCGGGCGGATGTTCGCCGTACCGACGTACGGCTTCGTCATCGTGATCACCGCGGTGATCGCCACCGGCCTGATCCGGATCTTCATCCTCGGACACGACCTGCGCGCGCCCAGCGCGGACCTGGTCATCGCCGCCGAGTGGGTCGACCTGACCGGCTTCGCGATGGCGTTCCTGCTGCTGCGGGCCTTCTCGTCGGGCTGCGCGGCGTTGACCGGGGTGGAGGCGATCTCCAACGGCGTGCCGGCGTTTCGCCCACCGAAGAGCCGCAACGCGGCCACCACCCTGGTGCTGCTCGGCGCGCTGTCGGTGGCCATGATCGCCGGGATCATCTGGCTGGCCCAGCTCACCGGGCTGCAGTTCGTGGAGAACCCGGCGCTGCAGATCGAGTCCGGCCCGGACGGCTACGTGCAGAAGACGGTGGTGGCCCAGCTGGCCGAGACCGTCTTCGGCTCCGGTGTGCTGCTCTTCGTCGCCGCCGGGGTGACCGCGCTGATCCTGTTCCTCGCCGCGAACACCGCGTTCAGCGGATTCCCGGTGCTCGGCTCGATCCTCGCCCAGGACCGGTACCTGCCCCGCCAGCTGCACACCCGGGGCGACCGGCTGGCGTTCAGCAACGGCATCCTGTTCCTCGCCGGCTTCGCGATCGTGCTGACCGTGGTGCTTCAGGCCGAGGTGACCCGGCTGATTCAGCTCTACATCGTCGGAGTGTTCGTCTCGTTCACCCTGTCCCAGGCCGGCATGCTGCGGCACTGGAACCGGCGACTGCGTACCGAGCGGGACCCGGCGGTACGTCGTCGGATGCACCGGGCGCGGGCGATCAACGGGTTCGGCATGACGCTGACCGGCGCCGTCCTGGTCGTCGTGCTGGTCACCAAGTTCGCCCTCGGCGCGTGGATCGCGATCGCCGCGATGGCCGGCGTGTACGCGCTGATGCTGGGCATCCGCCGGCACTACGACACGGTGGCCCGGGAACTCACCCCGGCCGAGGGTCGGCCGGTGCTGCCCGCCCGCAACCACGCCGTGGTGCTGGTCAGCAAGGTCCACCTGCCGACGCTGCGGGCGGTCGCGTACGCCCAGGCCACCCGCCCGGACTCGCTGGCCGCGCTCACCGTACGGGTCGACGACGCGGACACCCGCGCGGTGCAGGCCGAGTGGGACCGCCGTGAGCTGCCGGTGCCGCTGACCGTGGTCGACTCGCCGTACCGGGAGATCACCCGGCCGATCATCGACTACGTCAAGTCGGTGCGTCGCGACGCACCGCGCGACGTGGTCACCGTGTTCATCCCCGAGTACGTGGTCGGCCACTGGTGGGAGAACCTGCTGCACAACCAGAGCGCGCTGCGGCTCAAGGGCCGGCTGCTGTTCGAACCGGGGGTGATGGTGACCAGCGTCCCATGGCAGTTGGCGTCGAGCGTCGGCCGGGACCTGAGCCGGTACGACGAGTCGCTCAGTCGCGGCCCGGCGCGCGGTCCGCGCCCGATGCCCACTGATCCGGTCGACCCGGTCGACCCGGACGATCTGGCTGTCGCGTCCGATCCGGCCGGGCCGACGGTGCCGGCGAATCCCACCGCGTCGGGCGGCCAGCGGCCGGCATCGGAGGGGCAGGTGCGCGGTGACCGGTGACGTGGTGAGTTCAGCAGAGGCCGTGAGCTCAGCACGGGCCGACCTGGCGGAAGGCGATCGGACGACGGTACGGGTGGGCGCTGTGGCACACGGCGGGCACTGCGTCGCCCGGGTCGACGGCCAGGTGGTATTCGTCCGGCACGCCCTGCCGGGCGAACTGGTCACCATCGAGATCACCGAGACGCACCGGGGCTACCTGCGCGGTGACGCGGTGACCGTGCACGAACCGGCCCCGGACCGGGTCGAGCCGCCCTGCCGGTACGCCGGCCCCGGCCGCTGCGGGGGCTGCGACCTGCAGCATGTCACCGTGGCCGGTCAGCTGGCCTGGAAGGAGGCGGTGGTCCGGGAGCAGCTGCGACGGCTCGGTGGGCTGACCGAGGCCGAGGTCGACAGGTTGGCGCCGCAGGTCCGGCCGCTGCCGGGCGGACCGCTCGGCTGGCGGACCCGGGTGCGCTACACCGTCGACGCCGCGGACCGGGCCGGCCTGCTCAAGCACCGGTCACACGAGGTGGTACCGGTGGACCGCTGCCTGATCGCCCACCCGACCGTGCAGGCGGCACCCGTGGTGCCGGCCAGCGGACGTCGGTGGCCGGGTGTCGACGCGGTCGAGGTGGTCGCCTCGGCCGCCGGCGAGGTCGTCGTCACCCCGGTCGGCGGGTCGGCACAGGCGTCCCGGTCGGCGGGGACGTCCGGCGCTGGGTCCGGTGCGCAGTCGGAGCTGCCCGGTGCGGCGTCCCACACGCTGTCCGGTCCGGTGACGCAGATCACCGAATCCGCCGCCGGCCGCCGCTGGCAGTTGCCGGCCGGGGCGTTCTGGCAGGTGCACCCGGCGGCCGCCGATACCCTGGTCACCTCGGTGCTGGACCTGCTGCGTCCCCGTCCCGGTGAGTCGGCGTGGGACCTGTTCGGCGGTGCCGGTCTGTTCGCCGCCGCGGTGGCCGGCCGGACGGGGCCGCACGGGCGGGTCACGATGGTCGAATCGTCGGCCGCCGGGGTGGCTGCGGCCCGGCTCAACCTGGCCGACCTGCCCCGGATCGAGGTGGTCGGGGCCCGGGTGGAGACGGCGCTGACCCGCCGCCGGATCACCGGACCGGTCGACCTGGTGGTGCTCGATCCACCCCGGGCCGGTGCGGGCGCCCGGGTGGTCGCCGGGATCGCAGCGGCCACCCGGCGGGCCATCGCCTACGTTGCCTGCGACCCGGCCGCGCTCGCCCGGGACGTGCGCACCTTCCGCGACCTCGGCTGGTCGCTGACGGCGTTGCACGGCTACGACTGCTTCCCGATGACCCGGCACGTCGAGTGTGTCGCCCTGCTCACTCCGGCCGCCGGTCGATGACCCCGGTCGGACGGCTCCGCCGGCAGGCCACGCATCGGCCCGTCGGCGGGCCGCACGTCGACTGGTCGGCGGCGCTGCGCAGCGGCGCGATCCCGATAGACTCTGCGGTCATGGGCGGACGCCGTACGCGGGCCGGAGCGTACGCCGCCGCCGGGTAGCCGCCCAGCGCCGCACATCGGCGTGCGCCGGGCAGTTGGGAGCGAAATTGAGCCAGGTAGAGGCAGGATCCGACGGCCGCTTGCTGGCCACCGTCCGCACACCTCAGGACGTCAAGCGGCTCTCCGCCGACGAGTTGGCGGTGCTGTCCGCCGAGATCCGTGACTTCCTGGTCGCCAAGGTGTCCCGCACCGGCGGGCACCTGGGACCCAACCTCGGTGTGGTGGAGCTGACCATCGCCATGCACCGGGTCTTCGACTCACCCCGGGACCGGTTCCTGTTCGACACCGGTCACCAGGCGTACGTGCACAAGATCCTGACCGGCCGGCAGGCCGCCTTCGACCAGCTCCGCCAGCGCGGTGGCCTGTCCGGCTATCCGAGCCAGGCCGAGAGCGAGCACGACCTGATCGAGAACTCGCACGCCTCCACCGCATTGTCCTATGCGGATGGTCTGGCCAAGGCGTACGCGTTGCGCGGCGAGGCGCGCAGCGTGGTCGCCGTCGTCGGTGACGGGGCGCTGACCGGCGGCATGTGCTGGGAGGCGCTGAACAACATCGCCGGTGCCCGCAATCCGCTGGTCATCGTGGTCAACGACAACGGCCGCTCGTACGCGCCGACCATCGGCGGTCTGGCCGACCATCTGGCGGCGCTGCGGCTGAACCCCGGCTACGAGAAGGTCCTCGACCTGGTCAAGGACACCCTCGGCGCCACCCCGATGGTCGGCCGGCCGATGTACGAGGTGCTGCACGCGGTCAAGAAGGGCATCAAGGACGCGGTCGCGCCGCAGACCATGTTCGAGGATCTCGGTATCAAGTACGTCGGCCCGATCGACGGGCACGAGCTGGCCGCCGTCGAGTCGGCGTTGCAGCGGGCCAAGGGTTTCGGCGGGCCGGTCATCGTGCACGTGGTGACCCGCAAGGGGTACGGCTACCGGCCGGCCGAGGAGGACGAGGCCGACTGCCTGCATGGTCCGAGCAGCGCTTTCGACGTGGAGACCGGCAAGCTGCTGGCCGCGCCGGCGGTGAAGTGGACCCACGTCTTCGCCGACGAGTTGGTGGCGGTCGCCGACGAGCGGCCCGACGTCGTCGGGATCACCGCGGCGATGGCCGAACCGACCGGCATCGCGTCGCTGGCCCGCAAGTACCCGCACCGGGTGTACGACGTCGGTATCGCCGAGCAGCACGCCACCACCTCGGCCGCCGGGCTGGCGATGGGCGGGCTGCACCCGGTCGTCGCGGTCTACGCGACGTTCCTCAACCGGGCCTTCGACCAGGTCCTGCTGGACGTGGCGATGCACAAGCTGCCGGTGACCTTCGTGCTGGACCGGGCCGGAGTGACCGGTCCGGACGGGCCCAGCCACTACGGCATCTGGGACATGTCGGTCTTCGGGGTGGTGCCAGGGCTGCGGATCGCCGCTCCTCGGGACGCGGCGACCCTGCGTGAGGAGCTACGCGAGGCGGTGGCGGTCGACGACGGCCCGACCCTGGTGCGCTTCCCGACCGGTTCGGTCGCCGCCGACCTGCCGGCGCTACGTCGGGTTGGCGGGGTCGACGTGCTGGCCGAGTCCGACCGGCGCGACGTGCTGCTGGTCGCCGTCGGCGCGTTCGGACACCTCGGCGTCGACGTGGCGGCCCGGGTCGCCGAGCAGGGCTACGGGGTGACCGTGGTCGACCCGCGCTGGGTCCGTCCGGTCGCCGCCGAGCTGGTCGAGCTCGCCGCCGCGCACCGGCTGGTGGTCACCGTCGAGGACGGGGTACGTACCGGCGGTGTCGGGGACGCCGTTGCCAAGGCGCTGCGCGATGCCGACGTGCCGGTGCCGCTGCGTGATCTCGGCGTACCGGCCGACTGGCATCCGCACGGCAGCCGGACGCAGATCCTCGCCGATCTGCGGCTGACCGCGCAGGACGTGGCGCGCGACGTGACCGGCTGGATCTCCGGGCTGGACGACCCGGACAACGACCCGCCGGCAGGCACGGGATTTGTCGGTGACGTTTCCGGCGAACGGTCCACCACCCGACGTGGTGCCGGCCGGCGCAGCTGAGCGTCGAGTCAGTCGCTCGCGCGCCGGTTCCCGCAAGCTCAGTCTGACGAAGCCTGACGGCGTGGGAACCCGCATGACCCTCACCCGGCCGGTATGACGGTCATGCGGGTTCGCTGGACAGCCGCGCCTGGGGATCCCAGCGAACGGCTGTCGTTCGGGGTTGATCCACTTCGCCTCATCGACTCGACACGCCGACACTGAGTCGGCTGGGCCGCATCCGATCACGCCTCACCGTGCGGCATGACGGGCGGGCCCGGCGTGGTGCCGGGCCCGCCGTCGTGCTGTGGGGGTGGGTCAGCGTTGCAGGGTGAGGACGCCGGGGCGGTAGGGCAGGAGGCCGTAGTCGCCGCCGGAGTTGGGGTCGCGTCCTTGGTAGAGCATTTGGAGGTTGCAGGGGTCGATGGTCATGGTCTGGTCGGCGTTGGTGCGGATGAGTTCGCCGTGGCTGATGTCGTTGGTCCAGGTGGCGCCGCTGTTGGCTTTGCCGGCGAAGGGGTTGTTCTCGCTGGTGGCGTTCGGGGTCCAGGTGCCGCTGAGGTTGGTGGTGGTGAAGGAGCGGAAGTAGCGGCCCTGGGAGCCGATGGCTTCGACGATCATGAGGTAGCGCTGTTGGCCTTGGAGTTTGTAGACCTGGACGCCTTCGAAGAGGTTGTTGGTGGTGTCGGTCATGATGGTGGTGTAGTTGGAGCCGAAGTTGCCGGGGAAGTTGCCGATGGGCATGCTGGCGCGGTAGATGCGGCCGTTGTCGCCGGCGAAGAAGAGGTACATGTTCTGGTCGTCGCCGATGAGTGCCTGGTCGATGGGTCCGGTGCCGGAGTTGCTGATGTTGCCGGTGAAGAGGGTTTGGTGGGCGGACCAGCTGTTGACGTTGGTGGGGTTGGTGGAGGTGCGGTAGGAGAAGGCGGGGCCGCCCCATTGGTAGGCGAGGATCCAGATGTTGCGGGGGGCGAAGTAGAACAGGCTGGGTGCGACGGCGGCGAAGGGCATGGCGTTCTGGCTGGCGGAGCCCATCTGGTTCCAGTTGTTGAACAGGCCGAAGTTCATTGAGCCCCAGCTGGTGCCGTGGTCGTGGTTGGTGGCGTAGACGAGGTGTTGGCCGTTGTAGGGGGCGTGGGTGAAGTCCTTCAACGACACCCAGCCGGAGCGGGGTTGGGCGAGTGCGCCGGTGGAGGTCCAGCGGTACGTCGACGGCAGGTTGCAGGTCGGTGGTGCGGTGGTCGGCGGCGCGGTCGTCGGCGGCGCGGTGGTCGGGTTGGGGTTCGGATTGCCGCCGACCCGGATCAACTGCCACTGCTGGTTGGCGCCGCCCCAGTCGTCGTACTGCACGACGGCGCCACCGTCGGCGGTCGACGCGCCCTGGACTTCGAGGGCCTTGTTGCTGTGCCGGCTGATCAGCCGGATGTAGCCGCCATCGGAGTCGGCCACCCGCCACTGCTGGTTGGTGCCGTTGAGGTCGCTCCACTGCACGATGGCCCCGCCGTTGGCGGTGGACCAGTTGTAGACGTCGAGCACCTTGCCCGAATGCCGGGCACGTAGCCGGTAGTAGCCGCCGCCGGAGTCGACGAACTGCCACTGCTGGTTGTTCCCACCCGACCTGGCGTACTGCTGGATACAGGCGTTGTCAGCGGTAGACACCCCACAGACGTCCAGCGCCTTGCCGCTGTTGCGGTTCACCACCTCGTAGTACGCACTCGGGTCGATCGGTCCGTTCGGTGGTGGCGTGGTCGGCGGTGCGGTGGTCGGCGGTGCGGTGGTGGGCGCCGGGGTGCCGCCGGCGTTGAGCGCGGCGAGGGTCGCGTCGTACGCCTGCTTTTTGTTGCCGTTGTTGTCGAACAGTAGTGGGGTGCCGTAGCTGCGCCAGGAGTCGCTGTCGCGGATGCCCCAGACGGTGATGCCGGTGCAGCGGGTGATGGCGAGGCAGTCGTTGACGACGCCGCGGAAGGCGTTGGCCTGGCTGCTGCCGGAGCCTTCGATGTCGAGTTCGGTGATCTGTACGTCGACGCCGAGGGCGGCGAAGCTGGACAGGGTGGTGCGGTAGTTCGAGGGGTAGGGGGACTGGGAGTTGAAGTGTGACTGCAGGCCGACGCAGTCGATGGGTACGCCGCGTTGTTTGAAGTCGCGGACGAGGTTGTAGGCGGCCTGGGTCTTGGCCCAGGACCAGTTGTCGATGTTGTAGTCGTTGTAGCAGAGTTTGGCGTCGGGGTCGGCGGCGCGGGCGGCGCGGAAGGCGGCTTCGATCCAGTCGTTGCCGGTGCGTTGGAGGTTGGAGTTGCGGCGGGCGCCGGAGTTGCCGTCTTCGAAGGCTTCGTTGACGACGTCCCAGGTGTGGATCTTGCCTCGGTAGTAGGAGGCGACGCGGGTGACGTGGTTGAGCATGGCCTGGCGGAGGGGGTTGCCTTCCATCTGTTGCATCCAGCCGGGTTGCTGGGAGTGCCAGGCGAGGGTGTGGCCGCGGACGGTCATGCCGCGGGAGATGGCGTGGTTGACGATGCGGTCGCCGTTGGTGAAGTTGAACTGGTTCTGTTGCGGCTCGGTGGCGTCGAGCTTCATCTCGTTCTCGGCGGTGACGCTGTTGAACTCCCGGTTGAGGATGTTCACGTAGGTCGAGTCGCTGAGCTTGTTGGCGGCGACGGCGGTGCCGAAGTAGCGGCCGGACTGGGCAGCGGCCGCCCCCAAAGTGCTTTCGGCCGCGCTGGCGAGATTCGGCATCAACGACACGGTCAGGACCATGACAAGCGTGGCGATGGTGGATGCCCAAAGCGTTCGGAACCGACGCCGGGCAGGACGGGTCTGGGAGATCATGCGGATCCTCCGACAGCGAAGTAGGACGATGTGTCACTCTTCAGGTGAGGGCTGGCCAGCGGCGATGCGTGTCCGTGGCCGGCGGGGGACGGTTGGTGACGCTAAGCGGGCGGCCAACCACACAGGTGGCGCGGAGAGTGCCGACTGCCGCCGGCGTCGGGCACCTGGGCAAGTTGGGGGAGCCGGTGGTGGGTGTTCGGGTGCCTCGGTGCTGAAGCACCATGCGGGTGACTCGGTCAAATCTGCTGTTTCGAACATGTCCTCCAAAGCCGGCTCGATGTTAGCGTTAACATGCTGATCGATGTATCTAGATTTTCAGAAACTTCCGGAGTTGGCAAGCGGTAGATTTCGGCCATGACGGCTCGTGGGTGTTGACCGCGTTGCCCGGCCTGTCGGCCCATGGTGCCCTCCCGGGGCCTCCTGGATCGGATCGGTGGCCTGGGTGTGCTTCCTCCTGAGCTGGACCTTTTTTATCGACCACAGTGGATACAAGTGGTTGTTGAGGGTGCCGGCGGAGGCAGCCGAGGTGCCGCGCGGCTCTGCCTTCTCGTGGGCACGTTGCCGGCGGCCTTCGCCGTGCGACCCCGTCGGACCTCGGAAACGGCTTGAGTTACCGGAAATGTTGCGGACAGTGTGCCCGTAGCGACCGGTCAGCCGTGGGTGCTGGGCCGTTGGCCGGCCCGGCGAGACTGCGTCGGCATACTCGGCCTCCATCGTGGTGAGTTGGTCACTGTGGAACTCAATGGGAATTGCGAGATGATGCTGATCTGCCACTTGGCGACCGAGTCCAACCAGCCGGACGAGAGCCCGTTGCGGTTGAGGGTGAGCGTCCTGCGGCTCGGGACGGTGCAGGAAGGAACCCGCGTCCCACAACATGGTGGTGAGGTTCCTGATCCGAGCGTGGTGTCCGACGGCCTCGATGGCTCGGGCGGTGACCGCCCGGGTTGGCAGGAGGGGCCAGATTGGCAGACGTCGAGTCGGGCGAACCGGTCACCGAACTGGGCCAACTGCTCGGCTACCCAGCGCGACCGGTGACGATCGCCGAGGCGGCGGGGGTGTCGATCCTGACCGTCTGCAAGGTCATCAATGGTCGGTCCAGCGTCGCGGCGGACCCCCGGAACCGGGTCGAGGCATTGAACAGCCAGTACGGATACCGCCGGCCATCGCCGGTCACCCGGAGCAACACGATGGAACTCGTCTCCGATCAGATCGAGGACGAGTCAGGGCTGCAGATCATCCGCGCGGCGTCGAACGGGCGGCCCGGCAACAGCGCGTCGGTGTCGTCCTGACCGGGTTCGGCCCGGAGCGCAACGCGATCCGATACTGGATCGACGGCACTCTCGCTCGCCGCCGGGACTGCCTGGTCAGGCTGGCCCAACTGGACGAGGGACAGCGCAGCCAGCTACGGGCCCGGGAGTTCCGTTCGTGGTGCTCGACCCCACCACCGCGCTGCCCGACGACGTACCGTTCGTCGCAGCGACGAACTGGGCCGGCGGTCTGCCCGGCCTGCGCATCCCATCGGACCGCAGCGTGGTGGGTTTCGACGATCTACCATTGGCTGAGCTGGTGGATCCTCCGCTGACCACCATCCACCAACCGCTGGTCGAGATGGCCACCACCGCCACCGAGTTGGCTCTCGCGAGAAGACCGGGCAAATTGGGTTGGAGCTGGCGACGACCCTGCCGGTACGGCAGAGTACCGCACCGCCGGCACCGGTGCTGTCCATGCGTCCGCCACGGGTGCCCACTGTTGACGGGCACGATTCGACTAGTTTGTGATTCATCCCAGCTGCTTCACACAGGCTTAACGTCGGCCTGCGCAGGGTGGGACCGGACGGGTACAGGAGGTCGCGGTGCGGGTACTGGTGGTCGAGGACGAGCGGAACCTCGCCGACGCGATCGTCCGTGGGCTGCGTCGGCAGGGCATGGCGGTTGATGTGGCGTACGACGGCTCCGCCGGTCACGAGATGGCCTTCGTGACCCGATACGACGTGGTGGTGCTCGACCGCGACCTGCCCGGCGTGCACGGTGACCAGATCTGCGCGGACCTGGTCAGCTCCGGCGCTCTCACCCGGGTGCTGATGCTGACCGCCAGCGGCACCGTCGCCGACCGAGTCGAAGGTCTGCAGTTGGGCGCCGACGACTACCTGCCGAAGCCGTTCGCGTTCACCGAGCTCGTCGCTCGGGTGCAGGCCCTCGGCCGGCGGGCCACCCCGGCGGCCCCGCCGGTGCTGACCATCGCAGACCTGACCGTCGACCCCGCCCGCCGGGTGGCCACCCGGGACGGCCAGCCGGTCGACCTCACCCGCAAGGAGTTCGGCGTGTTGGAGGAGCTGGTCAAGGCGCGCGGCGCGGTGGTCTCCAGCGAGGAGCTGCTGGAGCGGGTCTGGGACGCCAACACTGATCCGTTCACCACCACCGTACGGGTGACGGTTATGACGCTGCGCCGCAAGCTCGGGGAACCTCCGCTGATCGAGACCGTGGTCGGTGCCGGGTACCGGGTCGCCGGACCGGAGCTGCCCGACGAGGCGTACCAGTGAACCGGCTGCCCGGATCCGCCGCCCCGGCGGCGTCAACGGCGGGTTCGCCGGGTCGACGCTGGCCGACGCTGCGCACCCCCCGGCCGACCCTGCGGCTACGGCTCACCCTGTTCAACGCCGTCCTGCTGGTCGGTTCGTTGGCCGTCTTCGTGCTGCTCGCCTGGCTGCTGGTCACCGACGCGCTGCGCCCGGCGGACCAGCTCGTCCCCGGGACCACCGTGGTGCTCGCCGACGGTCGCGAGCTGGACGCGGCCGCCTGGCAGGACGGGGTCGTCGAGCAGGCGTCCCGTGAGCTGCTGGTCAAGGCGTTGGTCGCGCTGCTGGCGATCAGCGTGGTCGGGGTAGTAGGTGCGTACGCCGTCGTCGGTCGGGCGCTGCGTCCACTGCAGCAAGTGACGTCGACCGCCCGGCGGCTCGGCGAACAGACTCTGGACCAACGGATCGGCTACTCCGGCACCGGTGACGAGGTGGCCGAGCTTGCCGCGACCTTCGACGACATGCTGGACCGGCTCAGCGCGTCGTTCGAGGCCCAGAAGCGGTTCGTCGCCAACGCCTCCCACGAGCTGCGTACCCCACTGGCGGTGATGCGCACCGAGATCGATGTGACGATGGCCGACGACACCGCTGACCTTGCCGAGTACAAGCGGATGGCGACGGTGGTCCGGGACGCATCGGAGCGGGCCAACGGGCTGTTCGACGCGTTGCTGGTGCTGGCCAGCAGCGAGGCGCAGTCCGGCCGGCGGCTGGTCCGTAAAGTGCCTCGGGACTTGGCCGAGGGGGTCTGCGCGGCGTTGTCGGCCGTCCAGGCTGAGACCCGCCGGTTGAAGTTGGACGTGCGTACCGCCCTGGATCCGGCAGTGGTGGTGGGTGACCCGAGCCTGCTGGACCGGTTGGCCGGCAACCTGATCGAGAACGCGGTGCGCTACAACCACCTGCACGGCCGGCTGTGGGTGCGTACCGGTAGCCACGGCTCGCACGTCGTCTACCTGCTGGTCGGCAACACCGGCTTCGAGGTGGACCAGGCCGACGTGCCGGGCCTGTTCGAGCCGTTCCGCCGGGGCGGCCGGGAACGGACCGGAGCGCGCGGGTCCGGCCTGGGTCTGTCGATTGTGCGGGCAGTGGCCGACGCGCACGGCGGCACGGTGTCCGCGGTGGCCCAGCCCGGGGGCGGCCTTGAAGTCACCTTGATGTTGCCGGCTGCTGACACGCCACTGCCCGTGGCTGCCTCGCCGGTACGTCGGAACTGACCTGCCACCGCGCCCTGACCCTGCGGCCCGCTTGCCGAGGACCGGTGTCAGCAATGTTTCACTTCACTCCATCGGTTTGACTTTGGGTTCGATGAATATGTTTTGTCGGAACCGGCTATGTGAATCATCTTCTCGAATTAACAGGTGTTGCGGTGCCGGTCAGTCATTTGGGGCGAAATGGTCGGTTGGTGGGGTCGGGCGTCGTGGAAATTGCATCGAGGTGAAGATTTGGTCAGCTTTGCTGACAGATTTTGTGGCTAGCCAAGGTGGTTGGGGCTGTCCTACCATTGAATTGGCGCCGGATCGGGTGGGAGAAATAGGCCGTGTCGATGGTTGAGGTGCATCGACTCCGATTCGGTCGTCCAGGGGAGTCGACCTACCGGAGGGATTCCGGGCAAACGAAAGGAGATCCGATGCCCGACGTCGATCTTGGACTCGCAACGGACTGGGACGAGGGTGACACTCACGGACGCATCCGGCTCCGGCAGAACCAGGTCTACGAGAGCTCGCCCAAGAAGGACGTCCTGATCAGTTCGCCGGTCAGTATCGAGCTTTCGGTCAACACGAACTACTCGACCTCGCAGGAAGCGGACAAGATCTACTTCACGACCCATTACGGGAGCCAAAAAAAGATCATTGCGGTTCTCGACTCGAATGGTGATCTGTACATCGCCGGCCGGGTGATCGAGGGTCAGACAAACTTGTCCTACAGGTAGGTCTGGAATTTGTCCTGCAGGTAGGCCAGCTCAGACGGCAAAACGGGATGTCGAGGCTGAGGTAGCGGCCTCGACATCCCGTTCCGTTTCGTCCGGTCAATCGGCCGGACTGCTGGCCACCCCGGCGGGTAGGAACCGCCGGCCGGTTACCCGCTGCGCGGTGCCGGTCCGGTCCAGGTACGGAGTGATCCCGCCGAGGTGGAACGGCCACCCCGCGCCGAGGATCATGCACAGGTCGATGTCCTGTGGTTCGGCGACCACGCCCTCGTCGAGCATCAGCCGGGCCTCCTGCGCCAACGCGTCGAGGGCCCGTTGCCGGACCTGCTCGGCGGTCAACGGGTGCGACCCGACTTCCAGCAGCTTGCCGATCTCGGGGTTGAACTCGTCGTCCACCATCAGTGGCAGCCCGGACTCGGCGATCCGCCGCAGATTGTCGCTGACCGCGAACCGGTCCGGGTACGCGGCGTGCAACGTACCGCCGACATGGTGGGCCACCGGCGGGCCGACCAGTTGCAGCAGGGCCAGCGGCCGCATCGGCAGGCCGAGCGGGTCCAGCGCGGCGTCGGCGACCTCCGGCGGGGTGCCGGCGTCCACTGCCGCGAAGATCTCGCCGAGGAACCGGGTGAGCAGCCGATTGACCACGAACGCCGGGGCGTCCGACACCAGCACGCAGGACTTGCGCAGCTGCTTGCCGACGGCGAACGCGGTGGCCAGGGTCGCGTCGTCGGTCCGCTCCCCGCGGACGATCTCCAGCAGGGGCAGGACGGCGACCGGGTTGAAGAAGTGGAAGCCGACCACCCGTTCGGGGTGAGCCAGGTCGGCGGCCATGTCGGAGACGGACAGCGACGAGGTGTTGGTGGCCAGGATCGTCTCGGGGCCGACGATCGCCTCGATCTCGGCCCACACCTGCTTCTTGACCTTGAGGTCCTCGAAGACGGCCTCGATGACGAAATCGGCGTCGGCGAAGGCGCTCTTGTCGACCGACCCGGTCACCTGCGCCAGCAGCTTCGCCGCCGTACCGGTGTCCATCCGGCCCTTGCCGACCTGCTTCTCGATCTCGGAGTGCACGTAGCTCAGACCGGCGTCCACCCGGGCCTGGTCCAGATCGGTGAGCACCACCGGCACCTGCAGTCGGCGGGCGAACAGCAGCGCCAGCTGGGAAGCCATCAGCCCGGCCCCGACGACGCCGACTTTGGTGACCGGCCGGGCCAGGTCCGCCGAGGGGGCGCCGGCGGGCCGCTTGGCGCGTCGCTGGACCAGGTCGAACGCGTACAGCCCGCTGCGCAGCTCCTCGGACAGGATCAGGTCGGCGAGGGCCTCGTCCTCGGCGGCCGTGCCGTCGGTGAACGGGGTGTCCTTGGCCAGCGCGAGCAGGTCGAGGGCCCGGTAGGCGGCCGGTACCGCGCCGTGCAGCCGCTGGTCGAGCAGCTGGCGGGCGAAGTAGAGCACCCCGTCCCACATGTCCCGGTCGACCTCCGGGCGGTCGACGGTGACCTCGCCGGTGACCACGCCAGCCGCCCACTGCAGGGACCGCTCCAGGAAATCGGCCGGTTCGAGCAGGATGTCGGTGATGCCCATCTCCGCGGCCTGTTTTGGCTTGAGCATCTTGTTCTGGGTCAACGGGTTTTGGATGATCACCTGCGCGGCGGCCGGGATGCCGATCAGGTTCGGCAGCAACTGGGTGCCTCCCCAGCCCGGCACCAGACCGAGGGACACCTCCGGCAGGGCCAGCGGACCGGCTCCGCCGGACAGTGTCCGGTAGTGGCAGTGCAGGGCGAGTTCCAGCCCGCCACCCATCGCGGCACCGTTTACGAACGCGAAGGTCGGCACCGCGCTGTCGCGTAGCCGGGCGAAGATCCGGTGGCCCGTCCGGCCGATTTCCAGCGCCTGCTCACGGTCGACGAGCTGCGGCATCGCGGTGAGGTCGGCGCCGACGCAGAAGACGTACGGCTTGCCGGTGACCGCCACGAAGGCCGGCTCGCCGGCCAGCGCCTCGGTGATCGCCGCGTCCAGGCCGGCCAGCCCGGCCGGCCCGAGGGTGTTCGGTTTGCGGTGGTCCAGGCCGTTGTCCAGGGTGATCAGCGCGGCGGGCCGGTCCAGTCCGGGTACGTTCACCTGCCGGACCAGCGCCCGGGTGACCACCTCGTCGGGGTTGTGCAGCATCAGTTCTCGTCTCCCTGCTGTGCCGGGCCGGTCCAGGCCGGGTTCTCCCAGATGACCGAGCCGCCCATGCCGATGCCGATACACATCGCGGTCAGCCCGTAGCGCACCTCGGGATGTTCGGCGAACTGCCGGGCCAGCTGGGTCATCAGTCGTACGCCGGAGGAGGCCAGCGGGTGCCCGATGGCGATGGCGCCACCCCACGGGTTGACCCGCGGGTCGTCGGCGTCGACGCCGAAGTGGTCGAGGAAGGCCAGCACCTGGACGGCGAAGGCCTCGTTCAGCTCGAACAGGCCGATGTCGTCGATGCCCAGCCCGGCAAGCCGCAGAGCCTTTTCGGTCGCCGGGATCGGGCCGACACCCATCACCTCCGGTTCGACGCCGACGAAGCCGTACGAGACCAGCCGCATCGCCACCGGTAGCCCCAGCTCGCGGGCCACGTCCTCGGCGGCGATCACGCTGGCGGTCGCACCGTCGTTGAGCCCGGCGGCGTTGCCGGCGGTGACCCGGCCGTGCGGCCGGAACGGGGTCTTGAGGGTGGCCAGCTTCTCCAGCGACGTCTCCCGGGGTGCCTCGTCGACGACTGCCAGCCCCCAGCCGGCCTCCGGGTCGCGGACCGCCACCGGGACCAGGTCCGGCTGCAGCTTGCCGTTGGCGTACGCCTTGGCGGTCTTGACCTGGGAGGCGAGGGCAAAGGCGTCGGCGCGCGCCTTGGTGACGCCGGGCAGCCGGTCGTGCAGGTTCTCTGCGGTCGCGCCCATGATCAGCGCGGACGGGTCGACCAGCTTCTCGGCGAGGATGCGCGGGTTGGGGTCGACGCCTTCGCCCATCGGATGCCGGCCCATGTGTTCGACGCCGCCGGCGATCGCCACGTCGTAGGCGCCCATCGCGATGCCGCCGGCCACCGAGGTGACCGCGGTCATCGCGCCGGCGCACATCCGGTCGATGGCGAAGCCGGGCACCGTCTTGGGCAGCCCGGCCAGCAGTGCGGCGGTGCGACCGATGGTCAGCCCCTGGTCGCCGGTCTGGGTGGTTGCCGCGATGGCTACCTCCTCGACCCGGTCGGGGGGTAGTTGCGGGTTGCGCCGCAGCAGTTCGCGGATGCAGCGGATGACGAGGTCGTCGGCGCGGGTGTGGGCGTACATCCCGCCGGCCTTGCCGAACGGGGTACGGACGCCGTCGACGAAGACGACGTCCCGGACTTCACGCGGCACGATGGGGCCTCCTTGCCGGCCTGGGTACGCGGGGGCAGACCTTCATGCTACTTGTCGGTAACAATCGTCGACCGGTGGCCCGGGTGTGGCCCGGGCCACACCCGGGCCACCGGTCGGGGGTCGCCTCCGGCGGAGCGCTCGACCCGGCTCCGGTACCGTGATGTCAATCGTGCGCCACCGCCCGCACCGGACATTCGCGACCCGCCGGACGGGCGACCGACGACCAACCCCAGACGGACGACAATCCAACAGAGGAGACACGGTGAAGGTTCTGATCGCCGGAGGCGCGGGCTTCATCGGCAGTACGATCGCCTCCGCATGCCTCGACGACGGCATCGAGCCGGTGGTGCTGGACAATCTGGTCACCGGGCGAATCGAGTTCACCCGCGACCGGATCTTCTACCAGGGCGACATCGCCGACGGTGCCCTGATCGACCGGATCTTCGCCGAACACCCGGACATCAGCGCGGTGGTGCACGCCGCGGCGCTGATCGTGGTGCCCGAATCGGTCGCCGAACCGCTGCGCTACTACCGGGAGAACGTCGCGAAGTCGATCGACTTCATCGACCATGTGGCCCGCAACGGAGCCGAGCGGTACCTGTTCAGCTCCTCGGCGTCGATCTACCGGCCGGGTGAGGACTTCTCCGTCGACGAGTCCTCGCCGCTCGAGCCGACCAGTCCGTACGCGCGGACCAAGGCGGTGATGGAGATGCTGCTCGCCGACTGCGCCGCCGCCATGCCGCTGCGGGCGCTGTCGCTGCGCTACTTCAACCCGATCGGCGCCGACCCGCAGCTGCGCACCGGCCTGCAGATCCGCCAGCCCACCCACGTCCTCGGCAAGCTGATCACCGCCGCGCAGACCGGGGCCGAGTTCACCATCACCGGGGTCGACTGGCCCACCCGCGACGGCTCGGGAATCCGCGACTACATCCACGTCTGGGACTTGGCCCGGGCGCACGTGCAGGCGCTGCGCCACTTCGACGAGATTCTGCCGGTCGGCGCCGACCGCCGCTACGAGGTGCTCAACCTCGGCACCGGCGACGGCACCACGGTGCGTGAGTTCGTCGAGGCCTTCCGCTCAGTGGTCGACCAGCCGCTGCGGGTCCGGGAGACCGGGCCCCGCCCCGGCGACGCCGCCGGCTCGTACACCCGCAGCGTGCGGGCGCGTCGGCTGCTCGACTGGAAGCCCGAGCTGTCCATCGCCGACGGCATCCGGCATTCGCTGGCCTGGTCGGCGCGGCGGGACCAGGTGCTCGACGACTGAGCGCGGCGTCCGGCCGCGTCGACGGTGACCTTCATCGTGACGTTCCTGGCGACCCGCCGCGGCGGCCTACTGCGGCGGGTCGCGCAGCGCGGCGCTCAGCTCCGTCACGATCAGCGACACCTGCCAGTTGCGGGCACCGAGCCCCTGCAACGTCGCCGCCACCGACTCGTCGCTGATCTCCTCCGGCGGAGTCCAGGCGAGCCGGCGGACCGAGTCCGGCGCGATCAGGTTCTCCGGCGGTAGCAGGTTCGCCGCGGCCATCCGGATCACCACCTCCCGGCAACGGGCCAGCCGTGCCGCGGCCGCCGGATCCCGTTCCGCCCAGCGGTGCGGCGGGGGAGGGCCGTCGACCGCAGGCGTGGTCGGCAGGGCGTCGTTGGGCAGGGCGCGGGCGACGTCCAGCGCGTCCAGCCAGATCCGCGCCAGCCGCCGGACCGAGCGGCCGTTGAAACCAGGCAACGCCAGCAGGGCCCGCTCGTCCCGGGGGTCGAGTTCGGCCGCCGCGATGATCGCCGAATCCGGCAGCACCCGGCCCGGTGCCGAATCGCGGCGGGCGGCGACGTCGTCCCGGGCCTGCCACAACGCGCGTACCCGGGCCTGGGCCCGCGCTCCGCGTACCCGGTGGATGCCGGAGGTCCGCCGCCACGGCTCCGGCCGCACCCGGGTCGGCTGGCTGCCCCAGGCGACCAGAGCGGCGAACTCCTCGGCCGCCCACTGCTGCTTGCCCTGGCGTTCCAACTCCAGGGCAAGCACGTCCCGTAGCTCGACCAGCAGTTCGACGTCGAGCGCCGCGTAGGTCAGCCACGACTCCGGTAGCGGGCGGGTCGACCAGTCGGCGGCGGAGTGATGCTTCTCCAGCGAGAAGCCGAGCAGCGCCTCGGTCAGCGCGGCCAGCCCCACCCGCTCGTAGCCGGCCAGCCGGGCGGCCAACTCGGTGTCGAACAACCGGCGTGGGCGCAGCCCGACATCGGCCAGGCAGGGCAGATCCTGGCTGGCGGCGTGCAGCACCCATTCGGCATCGGCGATCGCGGCGTCGAGCGCGCCCAGGTCAGGCAGCGGCAGCGGGTCGATCAGCGCCGTACCTGCACCCGCCCGGCGTAGCTGCACCAGATAGGCACGTTGGGTGTAGCGATATCCGGAGGCGCGTTCGGCGTCGATGGCGACCGGACCGGAGCCGGCAGCGAACCGGGCAACGGCCTCGGCGAGAGCGTCGTCGTCGGCCACCGGTGCAGGGGTGCCGTCGCGGGGAGCGGTCAGCGCAACGGGCCCGCCGGGCGAGGAGCCGGACCCCACGACATCGGACGCCGACGGCTGCGCCAGCGGGTGGTGCGGCTCGCTCCCTGCTGGGCGTTGCGCGGTCCGACGGCGCAGGGGGGATTCGTCGGTCACCTGGCAACCCTAGTGCCCGGCCTGCCGCCGGCCGCACGAGGTGTCACCGGCGCGTCGGCTCCGAGCCGGGCCGAGTTGACCGGCGACACCCCGGTGATGTGTCCAACGGGTGGCGATCGTGTGATCACCGGGCGAGAGGTGACGACAAACACCGTACTGCCCGGTACGGTCGTATCGCCGCTCAGCGGCAGGTGGGCCGGCTGCCGCGTTGAAGGAGAGGCTGCCACGATATGACCAGTGGGTACGACGATCCCTGCTCCACCAATGGGTACGACGATCCACGCTCCGTCGCTGTACCCGACATCGCGGGCCCGCGACATGCCGCGCCAGAGGCGCATACGCTGCCGGCGGCGCACACTGTCGAGGATGCCTACGCCGCCGAGAAGGCTCATGCCGCCGGCGAGCCGCCCGCTGCTCCCGAGGCGTCCACGTCTTGGTCGCCGGCCGGCGCGACCTCGGACCGCCCAGGCTCGTTGGCGCCGCCGGCCGACCAGCTCCGCCGGGTCACCCCGGTCCGGCGGGGATGGCCAGGGGTGACCGCGCTGCTGCTGGTCCTGCTCCTGGCCGGCCTGGCGGGTTACCAGACGCACCAGATCCGTCAGTTGACCACCCGACTCGCCGAGGTCGACCAGCGGCTGGCCCGGGCGCAGGGAGCCGACGCCGACCGCTTCGAGTTGGTCGAGGCGCGCGCCGCCGAGCTGGAACGGCAGGTCGGCGCGGCCTTCGACCCTGAGGAGATCGCCGCGGCGGTGCTGCCCAGCGTCTTCCGGGTCAGTGCCGGGCGGTTCACCGGCACGGCCTTCGCGGTGGGCGAGTCAGCCGACGGCGGCACCAATCTGCTGACCAACTACCACGTCGTCGAGCCCAGTTATCTGGCCGGCAACCGGCGCGTCTTCCTGGAGCGCGACGGTGAACGGATCGAGGCCGCGGTCGTCGCGGTGGACGAGGACAGCGACGTGGCGCAGCTGCGGGCCGACCGATTCTTCCCCGGCCTGCCGCCAGCTCCCGACGAGGTCAAGTCCGGTCAGCAGGTCGTGGTCGTCGGGGCCCCGCTCGGGCTCGTCGACTCGGTGACCACCGGGGTGGTCAGCGCGTTGCGGGACGCCGACGACAGCACCGGCCCGGTCATCCAGTTCGACGCTCCGATCAATCCCGGCAACTCGGGCGGGCCGGTGATCAACAGCGGCAAGCAGGTGGTGGGCATCGCCACCGCGAAGGCCCGCGACGCCGAGGGGATCGGGCTGGCTGTGCCGATCCGTACCGCCTGCGACGTGTTCGAGATCTGCTGACCGGGTCAGGCCGTGCCGGTCGACCGCCGCCGGCCCGGCAGCACCGTCACCCCCGGCGGCGGCAGACCGGCGGTCGACGACAGTAGGTCACACCAGGCCCTCAGATGGGCGTCGAGCCCGGTGGTCGACGGCGTCCACGAGGCGCGGATCTCGATGTCGCCACCCGCGGGCGGGCCGGCCAGCTCGCCGAACCGGGTGGAGCAGGTCTGGGTCACCGTGCCGCCCAGCGCGCCGTAGGCGGCCCCGTGCACCTCCAACGCATCGGTCAACCAGGTCCAGCCGACGGTCGGCAGCAGCGGATCCGCGACCAGGTCAACCTCCAGGTCGGCGGTGACGTAGGTCACCAGGCGCAGGGTGCCCTGCCAGGCGTCGTGTCCGTCCGGGTCGTGCAGCAGGACCAACCGCCCGGTGGCCACCTCGTCCGAGCCACGCAGCACCGTGGCGCTCAACGCGAACGCGTAGGGGGCCAGCCGCTGGGGGGCGCCGACCTCCTCGATCTGGATCTCCTCCCGGGGGGTCACCGCGCGCAGTCCGGCGACGGCGCGGTGGAACGCCTCGGGCAACGCGGTAAGGGGGGCCATGGCCAGAAGCCTAGGCCGCACTCCCACCGGATGGGGATCGGCGCGCCGGGGCCCAGTGGCGGTGACCGCGGCGACGGCGCTTCGCCGGCCAAGGACCGGACCGGGGCGGCCCGGTACCGACCGGGGCAGCCGGACCGGATCGGAGCGGCGGCTGCCGACCAGCCGGGCAGCCGTGACACCATGGGCGCCGATGACCACTACGACGCCGGGCAACGCCGCCCATGACGCGACACCCGACACACCCGCGCGGGCCACGGCCCCGGTGGGACCGCTGGCCACCTCCGCCTTCGTCCGGGCCTGCCGGCGGGAACCGGTGCCGCACACGCCGGTGTGGTTCATGCGCCAGGCCGGTCGTTCGCTGCCCGAGTACCGCCAGCTGCGCAGCGGCATCGGCATGCTGGAGTCCTGCCGGCGACCGGACCTGGTCGCCGAGATCACCATGCAGCCAGTACGGCGGCACGGCGTGGACGCCGCGATCCTGTTCAGCGACATCGTCGTCCCGGTGGCGGCGGCCGGCGTCGAGTTGGACATCGTCGCCGGCACCGGGCCGGTCATCGCCGAACCGGTCCGCAGCGCTGCCGACGTCGGTCGGCTTCGTCGGATCACCCCGGACGACGTCGGCTTCGTCGACGAGGCGGTTCGGCTGCTCGTCGCCGCGCTCGGTGCGACTCCGCTGATCGGGTTCGCGGGTGCGCCGTTCACGCTGGCCAGCTACCTGGTCGAAGGCGGACCGTCACGTACCCACGGGCGGACCAAGGCCCTGATGTACGGCGATCCGCAGACCTGGCACGCGCTCTGCGCCCGGCTCGCCGAGATCACCCTGGAGTTTCTCCGGGTGCAGGTCGCGGCGGGCGTCGCTGCGGTCCAGCTGTTCGACTCCTGGGCCGGGACGCTCTCCGAGGCCGACTACCGTCGGCACGTCCTGCCGCACTCCGCGGCGGTGCTGCACGGCCTGGCCGACGCCGGAGTACCCCGGATCCATTTCGGAGTGGGGACCGCCGAACTGCTCGAAGCGATGGGCGAGGCCGGCGCGGACGTCGTCGGGGTGGACTGGCGTACTCCGCTGGATGCCGCGACCGCGCGGATCGGTCCGGACCGTGCCGTGCAGGGCAACCTAGACCCGTGTCTGCTGCTCGCGCCGTGGCCGGTGGTGCGCACCGAGGTCCGGCGGGTACTGGCCGACGGGCTCGCCGCCCCCGGACACGTGTTCAACCTCGGTCACGGGGTGCTGCCGGAGACCGACCCCGACGTGCTGACCAGGGTCGTCGACCTGGTGCACGAGACGTCGCAGCGCTGACCCGCGTCACAACCGGGTAGGCCCGGCCGGCCGGCCCGACCGCCCGGGTGGCAAGGTGACGGTATGCAGCAACCGTGGCGGATCGCCGTGGTGGGTGGCGGGATCGCCGGGCTGGCCGCGGCGTTGCGGCTGCGCGACCGGGCACCCGCAGGGACCCGGATCACGGTCTACGAGCAGTCCGACGAACTGGGCGGCAAGCTGCGTACCAGGGAATTCGCCGGGCTGCCGGTGGAACGCGGCGCCGAGGCGTTCCTGATGCGGGATCCGGCCGGCGGCGACTCCGCGGCGGTTGCGCTGGCCCGTCGAGTCGGCCTCGGCGACCTTTTGCGGCACCCGGCGGTCGGCCAGGCGGCGCTGGCCCGGGACGGACAGTTCGTCCCGCTACCCGCCGGGACGCTGATCGGCGTGCCCGGCGACCTCGCGGCGGTGGCCCGGGTGGCCCGCGCCGAACCGGAGCGCGACGCCGACCAGGGCCGGCCGTTGCTGCAGCCGGACGAGGACGTCGCCGTCGGTGAGCTGGTTCGTCGGCGGCTGGGTGACGAGGTCGTCGAGCAACTGGTCGACCCGATGCTCGGCGGGGTGTACGCGGGTCGGGCCGACACCTTGTCGTTGGCCACCACCATCCCAGGGCTGGCGACGGCGGCCCGCACGGAACACACCCTGGTCGCGGCGGTCCGGGCGGCGCTGGCCGCGCGGCCGCCGGCCGCCGGCGTGCCGGTGTTCGCCACCGTCGACGGCGGGCTGAGCCGGCTGGTGGCGGCGGTCCGGGCCGCGTTGTCGGCCGCCGACGGGGCAGCCGAGGTCCGGTTGCGGACCTCGGCGGTGGTGCGGGAGTTGGCCGCCTCGGCAGCCGGCTGGCGGTTGACGGTCGGTCCGACCCGCGGCGCCGAGCGGGTGGACGTCGACGCGGTGGTGCTGGCGGTGCCGGCCAGACCGGCAGCCCGGCTGCTCGCCGCGGTGGACGCCGCTGCGGCGGTCCGGGTCGGCGCGCTCGAGTACGCCAGCATCGCCCTGGTCACCCTGGCGGTGCCGCAGCCGCAGCTACCGGAGATCTCCGGCTTCCTGGTGCCGGCGACCGAGCGGACCATGACCAAGGCTGTCACCCTGTTCAGCACCAAGTGGGCCCAGCTGCGACGGTCGGACGGGCTGGCCGTGGTCCGTGCCTCGGTCGGCCGTCACGGCGACGAGCGGCTACTGCAACGCTCCGACGACGAACTGATCGACGCCGTGCGTGCGGAGCTGACCCGGCTCACCGGTGTCCGACAACCGGCCGCCGTGCAGTCGCACGTGCAGCGGTGGGGTGGCGCGCTGCCGCAGTACCCGCCGGGGCACCTGAGCCGGGTGGCGGCGGCCCGTCGGTCGCTGCGGGCCGCCGGGCGGCGGCTGGCGTTGGCCGGCGCGGCCTACGACGGTATCGGCATCCCGGTGTGCGTGCGCTCCGGCGAGAACGCCGCCGATGAGATCCTGACAAAACTGGAAGGGGTACGCCGATGAGCGGCGACGAGCAGACCAACGCGGCACGGTTGCGTGAGCTGAACTCGACGATCCGGTACACCATGTGGTCGGTTTTCCGGGTCGCCGAGCGGCTGCCGGCGCTGCGTGACGACATGATCGGTGAGGTCGAGTCGCTGATCGGCGAGCTGGCCACCAAGGACGTCACGGTCCGGGGCACCTACGACGTCGCCGGACTGCGGGCTGACGCCGACATCATGATCTGGTGGCACGCGGCGGACAGCGACGAGCTGCAGGACGCGTACGGGCGGTTGCGCCGTACGGCGTTGGGCCGTCACCTCGCCCCGGTCTGGTCCCAGCTGGCGCTGCACCGCCCGGCCGAGTTCAACAAGAGCCATGTGCCGGCGTTCCTGGCTGGTGAGCCGGCCCGGGCGTACATCTGCGTGTACCCGTTCGTCCGCTCGTACGAGTGGTACCTGCTGCCGGAGACGGAGCGGCGGGCGATGTTGGCCGAGCACGGGCAGATGGCCCGGCCGTATCCGGACGTCCGGGCGAACACCGTCGCATCCTTCGCACTCGGCGACTACGAGTGGATGCTCGCCTTCGAAGCCGACGAACTGCACCGGATCGTCGATTTGATGCGCGACCTGCGGGCCTCGTCGGCGCGGCGGCACGTCCGTGCGGAGGTGCCGTTCTTCACCGGACGGAATCGCACCGTCGCCGACCTGGTCGCAAATCTGCCCTGACGTTTCCGCAGGTGCCGGCCCGGGTACCCACCCACTGCCCCCCGAGGTTGACCGGTCAGCCCGACCGGATCGACCGGACCGGAGAAGGACCACTCATCTGATCCGGAGGAGGGTGTGATGAGTACGCAAGCTCCGACCCGCAACACCACCGCCGTGAACCGGCCGATGGCCGGACAGCCGATGGCCGACGGCCAGGCACACCAGATGGACATGAACGCCGGGATGCGCCCGGCGATCACCCCGGGCACCGAGACGAAGTCGGCGTTCCGCAGCACCGAGTTCTACGTCTACCTGATCGCGGTCGCCGGCGTCCTGCTGGCCTCCCAGGTGATCAACCCGGACATCGACGGCGTACAGGGTACCGCTGGTGGCGGGGACCCCTTCCCGGCCAGCACCGCATGGTTGTACGTCGCGCTGCTGACCATCGGTTACGTGGTCAGCCGAGGACTGGCCAAGGCCGGCAGCGCCTGGCGGAACTCGGGTGAGCGACAGCGCTGACCTGCGAAGCGCCGCCGACCCGGTGACGGGTACGGCGGACCGGGCCGGCGGCCGCGATGGACACGTCCATCCGGTCGCCGGTCTCTCGCGCGGACCGCCCGGTCGGTCAGGTTCCGCCGGATGCACCTACCGGATCTGCCGGACGGCGCATCGGCGCGTGCCAGATGCCGTCCTCGAGGTACTCCGGTCCGACGACGACGAACCCGTACCGTGCGTACAGCCCGGTCAGGTGGGCCTGGGCGTCGAGCACGCAGGGCCGTCCCGCGGCGAGTCGCAGCGCCGCCTCGACGAGCCGGCCGGCGTGACCCCGGCCGCGTTCGGTCGCGGCGACGGCCACCCGGCCGATCCTGGCCGTGGACTCCGCGCCGCCGCCCGGTTCGTCAAGCAGCCGTAGGCAGGCCACCACCGTGTCACCCCGGGACAGCCACAGTTGGCGGGCGTCCGGCTCGACGTCGCGGCCGTCCAGCTCCGGGTACGCGCATCGCTGCTCCACCACGAACACGTCGACCCGTAGTTTGAGCAGCTGGTACAGCACCAACGGCGGCAGTTCGGCGGTGTGTGCGACGTGCTGCGTCAGGCCAGTCTGGGGAGGCACGCCGACGGATGATACGCGGCTCAGCCCGGCCGGCTGCCGACCGCGTCGCGGACCTCGGCACCCTGCTCCTGGTCGACTGCCCGGGCACAGTGTGCGCAGCAGAAGAACCGTCCGGACACCTCGACCCCGTGCCCGACGATCTTGCACTGGCAGTGCTCGCAGATCGGCGCGAGCAGTTGGATCGCGCACTCGAACGAGTCGAAGGTGTAGGTGTCCCCGCTGACCGTCCGGATGTCGAACGCCAGCCAGTAGTCGTTGCCGCAGACCTCACAGGTCGCCATCGTGCTTCTCCCAACGTCAGCCTCATTCGCAGGGTGCGGCATCGGGGAGGCCCGGAACCGGCGAATCGCTGAAATGCTGGGACCGAACTGCTGGGAAATGCGCGAGAAGCGGGGGTGGGCGGTCAGCTCCGGGTGGCGTCAGTTGCCGGCTCCAGCCGCAGCGCTACCGAGTTCATGCAGTAGCGGGCGTTGCGGGGGGTGTACCGCTCACCGTCGAACCGGTGCCCGAGGTGCGAGTCGCAGGTGGCGCAGCGCACCTCGGTGCGGACCATGCCGTGTGAACGGTCCTCGATGTAGCGCACCGACCCGGGTAGCGCCTCGTCGAAGCTCGGCCAGCCACAGTGCGAGTCGAACTTGGTGTCACTGGTGAACAGCGGCGTGTCGCAGGCCCGGCAGTGGTACGTGCCGACCGTCGTGGTCTCGACGTACTCGCCGGACCAGGGCGCCTCGGTGCCGGACTGACGCAGCACCCGGAACTCCTCGGGGTTGAGCCGCGCCCGCCACTGCTCGTCGGTACGGGGCAGGGACGTCATCTCGTCTGTCATGGTCACTACGGTACGGCGGTATGGCAGCGCCGGCCGCCGATCACCGGCCGGCTGGCCTAAGGTCGAGGGGTGACAGGGCAGAGCCGGAGTTCCCGGGCCGCGACCACCGTCGAAGTGGCCGGCCACCAGGTGCGGCTGAGCAGCCCGGACCGGGTGTGCTTCCCCGTGCCGGGTTACACCAAGCGGGACGTGTTCGACTACTACCTGGCCGTCGGCGACGGCATCCTGCGCGCGCTGCGCGACCGCCCCACCACGCTGCAGCGGTTCCCGGACGGCGTCGACGGCGAGATGTTCTTCCAGAAGCGCGTGCCGGCCCGGGGCGTGCCGCCGTGGCTGCGTACCGCCGAGATCAAGTTTCCCAGTGGTCGTACCGCCGACGAACTCTGCCCGGCGGACCTGGCCCACGTCGCCTGGGCCGCGCAGATGGGCACCGTGGTGTTCCATCCCTGGCCGGTGCGGGCCGCTGACGTGGACCGACCGGACGAGCTGCGGATCGACCTGGACCCGCAGCCGGGCACCGACTTCGCCGACGCGGTGGCGGCGGCGGGCGAGGTCCGGGCGATCCTCGACGAGCTCGGCGCCATCGGTTACCCGAAGACTTCTGGCGGCCGCGGGGTGCACATCTACCTGCGGATCCAGCCGCGCTGGCTGTTCACCGAGGTCCGTCGGGCGGTGATCGCGATCGCCCGCGAGGTGCAGCGCCGCCGGCCCGACCTGGTCACCACATCCTGGTGGAAGGAGGAGCGGGGGCGGAAGGTCTTCATCGACTACAACCAGATGGCCCGGGACCGGACCATCGCCTGTGCATACTCGCTGCGGGCGAACGCCCGCGCCACCGTCTCCACCCCGGTCACCTGGGACGAGTTGACCCGGGTCGAGCCGGACGACTTCGACCTGCGCACCGTACCGCCCCGGCTGGCCGCCGTCGGCGACCCGCACGCCGGGATCGACGACACGCCGTGGGACATCACCCCGCTGCTGGAGTGGGCCGACCGAGACGACCGCGACGGCGCCGGTGACATGCCGTACCCACCGGACCATCCGAAGATGCCCGGAGAACCGATGCGGGTGCAGCCGTCCCGGGCCCGCCCGGTGCCCGGCGACTGACCGCCCAGGCCCGGCGCCGTCCGCCCGGGTCCGAGGTCAGGACGAGCAGGTCAGGCCGTCATCGGGCACCGTCAGATCGATCAGGTACGCGTCCACCACGTCGGCCACGCAAGCCACGTGCGGGTACGCCGTGTGCCCGTCGCCCTCGTGGATCACCAGCACGCCGGTGCCGAGCGACTCGGCCAGCCGTGGTGCCTGCTCGTACGGGGTGGCCGGATCACCGGTGGTGCCGACCACGAGGATCGGCGCGGCACCGACCGCCGGCCCGACCGGGTACGGGTCGGTCGCGACCGGCCAGTTGACGCAGGCCAGCAGGCCGACGGCGAGCGGCGGACCGAACGTCGGATGCTGCCGGCGCCACTGCTGCTGCAGCTGCCGAATCTCGTCGACGCCCAGCGGCACCTCGGCGTCGGCGCAGTTGACCGCCAGGTTGGCGGCGAACAGGTTGCCGTACCGGCCGTCGTCGCCGCGACCGGTGTAGCCGTCGGCGAGGTCGAAAACCGGGCCCGGGTCGCCGTCGCCCAGCTCGGCCAGCGCCCGGCCCAGCCGTGGCCAGCCGCTGCGGTCGTACAGCGAGGCAACCACGGCGTAGAAGATCCAGCCCGCAGTGGCCGCCCGGCCGTCCGCCCCGGTGACCGGGCCCTGCCGGGCCCGGTCCATCGCCTCGGCCAGCGTGCCGGCCGGGTCGGCGCTGATCGGGCAGGCCGCCGGTGCGCCGGAACACCACCGCCCGAAGGCGGCGAACGCCCGTTCGAAGCCGGCGGCCTGACCCAGCGACCCGGCGACCGGGTCCTGCCCCGGGTCGACCGCGCCGTCGAGCACCAGCGCGCGGACCCGGTGCGGGAACAGGTGCGCGTAGGTGGCTCCCAGCAGGCTCCCGTACGAGTAGCCGAGGAAGGTCAGCTGCTCGTCGCCGACCGCCGCTCGCACGGCGTCCAGGTCCCGGGCAGTCTGCTGGGTGGAGTACGCGGTGAGGCGCTCGCCGTAGCGTGCCGCGCAGCCGGCCGCGATCCGTTGACCGAGCGCGGCGGCCTCGGCGAAGGCGGCCGGCTCACGGGGGTCCGGGTCCGCCCCGAAGGTGGCGTCCCAGTCGCTGTCGTCGACGCAGTCGACAGGGTCGGAGCGGCCGGCCCCGCGCGGGTCGAAGCCGACCAGGTCGAACCGGCGCAGCACCGTCTCCGGTAGGCCGCCGAACCGTTCGCCCAGCGCCAACCGGGCGGCGGCGTCCACCCCGGAGACACCGGGCCCGCCCGGGTTGACCACCAACGTGCCGATGCGGTCCTGCTGCCGGGCCGACCGGGCCCGGATCAGCGCGACCGAAAGGGTGCCGGCGGTGGGACCGGCGGCCCAGTCGACCGGTACGTCGATCGTGGCGCAGGCATAGCGCAGCCCGTCGGGTGGTGGGCCGTACCGATGCGTGGTCGACTCCGGGCAGGGCTGCCAGTGCGGCGGTGGGTCGGGCCCGCCGGCCGCCCCGGGGTCGGGCCGCGCCGCCGTGCACCCGGTCAGGCCGACCAGCGAACCGACCACGACGGCCGCGACGGCAGGCAGCCAGCGGCGCCGGCTCGTGGGCAGCCAGCGGCGCCGGCTCACTGCTGGCTGGTCGGGTCGCCGGCCAGCACCCGGTCCACGTCGAACCGGACCGGCCGGTCCAGCTGGTCGTACCGGCAGGAGGCCGGCTCCCGGTCGGTACGCCAGCGTTTGAACCGTGCGGTGTGCCGGAACCGGTCGCCCTCCATCGCGTCGTAGGCGACCTCGGCGACCAGTTCGGGCCGCAGCGGCTGCCACTCGAGGTTCTTGCCGCCGCTCCACCGGCTCGGCGCGCCCGGGATCCGCTGGCCGGAGCCGTCGTCACCCGACCCCCACGGGTGGTCCGCGGCAGTGGCGCGCAACGGCGCCAGCTCGTCGACGAGCTCCGCGCGCCGGGCGGCGGTGAACGACGCACACACGCCGACGTGGTGCAGCACCCCGGCGTCGTCGAAGAGCCCGAGTAGCAGTGACCCGACCACCGGGCCGGACTTGTGCCAGCGGAAGCCGGCGACGACCACGTCGGCGGTCCGCCCGTGCTTGACCTTGAACATCGTCCTCTTCCCGGGCTCGTAGCGCAGCTCGGCCGGCTTGGCGATGACGCCGTCGAGGCCGGCGCCTTCGAAGAGCTCGAACCAGCGGCGGGCGGTGTCCGGGTCGGTGGTCACCGGGGTCAGATGCACCGGTGCGGTGACTGCCGCCAGCGTGTCGGTCAGCCGGGCCCGGCGGGTGGTGAACGGCTCGTCGAGCAGCACCTCGTCGCCCAGCGCCAGCAGGTCGAAGGCGACGAAGGAGGCCGGGGTCTGCTCGGCGAGCAGCCGCACCCGGGAGGCCGCCGGATGGATCCGCTGGCCGAGCAGGTCGAAGTCGAGCCGGGACCGCCCGGTCTCCGGCCGGATCACCACCAACTCGCCGTCCACCACGATCCGGGGCGGCAACTGCTGCCGGGCCTGCTCGATGACCTCGGGAAAATACCTGGTCAGCGTCTTTCCGCCGCGACTGGCCAGCTCGACCTGATCACCGTCACGGAAGATGACACAGCGGTAGCCGTCCCACTTGGGCTCGTAGCTCATCCCGGCGGCGACCGGCAGCGTCGCGACCGGTTTCGCCAGCATCGGCTCGATCGGTAGGGCGATCGGGAAAGTCACCCACCCAGTGAACCATCCCGGTCCGACGATCCGCCGGACCGCCGGCCGGCGGAAGACGACTAACGGGGCCGCCGGACCACGGCACGGACCCGGCGCAACACCGGCCGGACCGGGCGGACCAGCCACGGCAGCCGGCGTGCCGCGCGCCGGTACAACGGCTGGGCCGCCGTCCGCAGCTGCTGGCGGGTCGCGTCGAGCTGGCGGCGTGTCGTGTCGAGCTCCGCCCGGGCGGAGCGCAATTGCTGTTCAAGCTCGCCGAGCCGGGCTGCGGTGATCGTCGCCATCAACTCGTGACCGGTGACCGGTTCGCTGCGGCCGTCCTCGCCGCGTACCAGCCAGGGGCGGTCGCCGTAGACGTCGATCTGATGGCCGGCCAGCGGTACGTCGGCCTTCTCCAGCCCGTCCGGGAACTGCTCGGCGAACATCGCCCGGCAGTGTTTCGCCTGGTCGGCCGAGGTGGCCAGGATCAGCTTGTTGGGCACCAACACGGCGGGCACCAGGCTGCCGCCGTCGCCGAGGTAGCTGAACAGGCCGGTGATCACGCCGAGCCAGTGCCGGTTGAGTACGTCGTCGAGTACCACCAGCCCGTGGTCGACTACGGTCCGCTCGGCGATTCGCAGGTCGTTCACCGTGATCTGGTCGGTGTGGCCACCGTCGATGGAGAAGATCCGGAAGCGGCGCCCGGCGGCGACGAAGCCGGCCTGCTCCAGGTCGAGACTCGACGACTGCACGATGTCGACGTTGTCGCCGGCGCCGTAGGTCGCGAGGTTCTGCTCGAAAATGTCCCGGTCACCGCGTCCGGACTGGTCGAGGTTGGCAGTCTGGTCGTCGAAGACGTCGATGGCGACCGCCCGCTGATCCGCTGGCAGATCCAGGGCGAGGCACAGGAACGACTTGCCGTGGTGAATGCCGATCTCGGCCACGTCGCCGCTCACCCCCGCCCCGCGCTGGGCGGCCTCCACGCCACTGAGGTACACGGCGGTTGAGACGTTCAGCCAGCCCTTGACCTGGTGCAGACCGGCCCGCAGGTAGCCGGCGGTCCGCTCGGGCAGGACTGGTGTGAACGCTGTCATGGTGGCCGACCATACCGCTGATTACCGCAGCGACAAACGGTCGATCGGAGGACAATCCAGGTGACCGGACCGGCTGTCCTGGCCGGTGTCCTGCTCCGCTCGTCGGCGCCGTCCCGGCGACCGTAAGGGAAAGGCGGATCGCATGCCCAGCTTCACCTACCCGCAGACCGGCGCCACCGCCGTGCTGCGCCACCAGGCCGGATCGGTCCGGCAGGCCGTACCGCCGCTGCCGGCGGGCTACCGCCATCTGCGGTCCCGTAGCCGGCTACGGCCCGGCAGCTTCCCGGCGGCGGCCGAGGCGGTGCTCACCTGGCGGATGCACCGGGCCGCCGGTGCCCGGGTCACGGCGTCGGCTCCCCGGGCCGAGGCCGGTGTGCTGGTGACGGTCGGTCTCGGCGTGGGGCCGCTGCGGATCGCCGCGCCATGCGCGGTGGTGTGGGCGGTTGACGAGCCGGACCTTGCCGGATTCGCGTACGGCACTCTGCCCGGCCACCCGGCCAGTGGCGAGGAGGCGTTCCTGGTGCACCGCGACGGCGACCGGGTGTGGCTGTCGGTGGTGGCGTTCAGCCGGCCGGTGGCGCCGCTCATGCGGCTGGCCGGACCACTGGGTGCGCTGGCGCAGCGGGCCTACGCCCACCGGCTGGGCACCGCGCTGCGCCGGCTCACCCGCTGACCGCCGGCAACCCGGTTCGGAGCCAGCCCGGTGAGAGCGGGTCAGTAGGCGGCAAAGGAGCGGACCGGGGCCCGGGGCCCGAACCGGGGCGCCCGTACCCCGGCCAGCTCCAGCAGCAGACAGACCCGACCGCGGTGTCCCCGGAACGGTTCCAGTAGTTCGAGCATCCGGGTGTCGGTCGCGCGGGCCTCGCCGGCCAGCGCCCAGGCCACCGTGTTCGGCAGGTGGTAGTCGCCGACGCTCACCGCGTCGGCCGCGCCGAACGCCACCCGGACCACCTCGGCGGCGGTCCACGGGCCGATCCCGGGCAGCGCGGTCAACCGCCGGATGGCCGTCTGCGGGTCGGCGCTGTCCGACAGCCGGTCGGCGACCGCCGCCGCGCCGCACAGGGCCTGCGCCCGTCGTTGCTCGATGCCCAGCGGATGCAGCGCCCAGTACGGCGCGGCGGCGAGGGTCGCCGGCTCTGGCGCGACCCAGAGGCCAGCGATCGGGCCGGGAGCTGGTGCGCCGAATTGGCGGACCGCCGCCGCGTACCCGCGGTACGCCTCCGCACCGGTGACCTTCTGCTCCAGCACGGCCCGCAGCAACCGGGGGAACACCTGCCCGGTGGCCGGGAGCCGGACGCCGGCGTAGCGGCGGACCACCGCCGCGACGACCGGATGCCGGCGGGCCATGGGCAGGAAATCGGACACGTCGTCGCGGAGCCCGGAGACCGCATCGGCGATGTCGCAGATCTGGCTGGCGCCGGGTCCGTAGCCGGCGGCGACGAGGTCGCCGCCGTGTCGGTGCAGCGCCAGGGTCGCCGGCCCGGCCGGGGTACGGGCGGTCCACCAGAAGGTGCCCGCCAGCCATCGGGCGCACGGGTCGTGTCGGCCCATCACCAGCGTCCGTACCGAGCCGGCCAGCTGGTAGCCGTCCGGCGGCCGCAGCACCCGGACCCGCGCCGGATCGGCCCCAGCCGGCTCCGGCGTGCCCCCGGACGTCCGTCTTTCCACGACCATGCCGGCCACTGTGCCAGCAGCGGCGGACAGCATCGACGCCGGGACGAGCAGCAGGCTCGTCCCGGCGTCGGTTCGCTGGACCCGGGTCACCGGCGGTCACCGCCGGTGCCGGCCGACCTCATCGGGTGACGACAACCCGGACCACGTCGAAGGCGGGAATCTGATTGGCCCGCTGCATCATCGGCACCCGGTGCGAGCCGTCGCCGGCCCACGACGCGCACTGGGCGATACCGGGGCCGGGCAGGCCGGGCACCTCGACGGTCACCTCGTCGGCGCCGGCGCCACCCTGACCGTCCTCTGTCGCTACGAAGAACGCCGGTACCGGGCCAGGTTCGGGAGCGGTGCGGTTGCTGGTCAGCATCCGGCACGCGGTGTGGAAGTGCCCGCGGGTCAGGCCGTCCTCGGTCAGGAACGAGCTCTCCAGGTAGTAGCCGCCCTGCCCGGCCGGCAGGAACCGGTCGCGTACCAGGTTTCGGGTGCTGATCCGCAGGGTGAACGGTTGGTTCGCGCGTACCCGCCTCGGCGACGAGATGATCATCAGCTGCGGGTTGGTGTCCGCGTCGCCGACCTCGCCGAACGCCGTACTGACACACCGCTCACCGTCCTGGAAACCCTCGTGCGGGGCCAGCGAACTGTCGGTGCAGTCGTCGCCGAGAATCTCCAACCCGGCCGGCGCGTCGGTCGGATCGCCGGGTGCGGGGGAGTCCTGGCACTGGTCCGGGCCGCGCTGGCCGTCACCCCAGTGGTGCCGTACGCCGTTGCTGTCCACGGTGGTCCCGGTGTCCGCCGGATCGACCGACGCGCTCGGGCTTACACAGACCGCGGCGGCCCGGTCGCGACCACGGTCTCGGTCCCGGTCGCTGCGGGTTCCGGCAGACGAGATCTGGGTCACCGCCACCACGCCGCCGAAGACCGCCAACATCGTCGTCACCGCGATGACGCGGTTGCGGGTGCTGCCCGCCGATCTGCCCCGGCGTGTTGGCTGGTCGCCGGTACGCCTGCGGCGCTGTGAGCTGTTCACGTGGTGCCACCTCTTTCGTCGAACGCCAATTGGTCGTCCGGGTGCAACGCAGTTGGTGATGGCTGTGGTTCGCCACTGCCGTCGACCGTATGGATGTCACTCCACAACAGTCAACAATCCTTGGAGCAACTACGAAACACTTAGGAGGCACTTAATGCGGGCTTCAAGAACCGGCTCGAGGTGCCGGTGGCGGATCCACCGTATAACGTGGCGACGGCCGGCCGCGCCCTCCCTGGCAACGACCGGCCGCCGCGATTCACGGGGCGCCTTGGAAGAGTCAGTAGTCGTAGTCGCCCGAGTCCTCAGAGTCACTGTCGAAGCTGTCCGAGTCCTTGCTGTCGTCGAGGCCCTTGATGTTGTCTCGGCCGTCACCGTCCGGCACCGCAATCGGCTTCGGGGTGCCCTCCGGCAGGCACTCCAGGTTCTTCGTGCCGTCCGGCTGCACGACGTACCAGGTGCCGCCGACACCCTGGCCCTTCCAGTCACCGGGCTTCTCGTCACCGGCGTAGTAGTAGATCGGCCAGCCGTCGATGGTCAGTTGCCGGGTGCCGTCCGGCCGGTTGACCGTGCCGACCAGATCCTCGTCCACCCCGGACAAAATGGGGTCGCCGTCGGTCAGCGCCGGCGGCCAGATCTTGGCACAGTCACCCTCACAGTTCGAGGTCGCCGGGTCGTTGGAGTCCTCCTCGAAGCGGTAGAGCAGCCAGCCGTCCTCGTCGGTGACGACGTCACCCATCTTGTCGACGGCCTTGCCGACCAGCTCCTTGGTGAGGTCCTCGTCGGCGACCTCGACCGCGATGTCCTCGGTTTCCACCGGCTCGGGCGCGGCCGATGCCGCGTTTGCCGCGTTGACGACTGGCTGGGCCTGAGCGCCGCCAAAGTCGTCCGGGTTGTAACCTGCCGGGGCGCAACCCGGCAACACGAGTGCCGCCAGCGCGCCTGCGACTATGACGGTCCGCTTTCCCAGTGCCACGTGCCCTCCCTCATTCGTCCACATCGGGCTTCATCAAGGAGTACGCAGCGCATCCCGGTTTGGATCGGTAATGCCGAGTGCACAATTTCACAGCCCGTCGTTGAACCGGGTCGTCGTGTCCTACGTGCAGCCGGCCGCCGTCATGCCGATCAGGAGCAGAATGCGCCGGTCACGGGTTGGCGCCAAACGCGTGACGACGACCAGAGACAGAACAGCCCGTGGGTATCCGTTAATTCGGACACCCACGGGCTGCACGTACGTCGGATCTGCTGGCGCAGATATCGCGACGCCCGTTCGCGGCGTACGTCAGGAATGGACGTCGACCCTCCGTTCAGACCGGTACTGTTCAGACCGGTACGGTAACGATCGCGGTGGCGACCCCGGACTGGTCGACCGCCTGGAACTGAATCCGTTCGATATCGTCCCGGGGTGCGGCCGTCGATGTGCTCAGCAGCAACGGCGCGGGTTGCTCTGCGGTGCCGTACCCGGCCTCGGGCACCGTCCAGGTGGAGAGCACCTCGGCGGTCCCGGAAGCCCGCAGCACCACGATCCGGCACTGCATCGGACCCGGCACCCGGCGTAGCGCGAACGACACCTGGGTGCCCCACGCGGCTTCCTCCAGCACCACGTCCGCCTCCACCCCGGTGGTGGGGTCGACCGCGTTGAACTTTTCGCCGGTGACCTCCGGACCACCGACCCCGGACTGCGGATCGACCGGTGACGGGCTGGCCGAGACCGACGTCTGCGGCACGGCCTGCGGTGTCGCCGAACCATCTGACCAGACCGACCCGGCGAAGAACGAGAAACCGGTGAGCGTCGCCAGCAGCACGAACCCGGCGGCGATCTGTAGCGGGCGGCCCGCGAACAGCCGTCGGGGCCTACCGGCGTGGCCGAGCGGCCGGACCTGACCGTGGTCGCGACGCTGGTCGGCGTCGGGCCGCAAGGTCGGCCGGATCGGCACCGGCGCGCCGCCGTCGCCGCCGTCCGCCCCACCAGCCCGGTTCACACCGGTGGGGCCGGACTGAGGGAGGACGGGGCTGTCCTCCAACTGGTCGATGTCTACGGTGGACATCAACCCGACGATCGGAATGAGTGACTCCAACTCTGCCGCGCAGGCCCAGCAGCCGGCGAGATGCTCCTCGAACCGCTCGACGTCGTCGGCATCGAGTGCGCCGAGCGCGTACGCTCCGACATCCCAGTGGGCGGACCGTGTCATTCTGTAACCCCCCGCTGTTGCAGCGCCGTCCGCAGCGCTCGTAGCGCGTAGTAGACCCGCGACTTGGCGGTACCCAGTGGCAGCCCCAGCTCCGCGGCCGCCTCCGGGACCGTTCGGCCGCGGAAGTACGTCTCGACCAGGATCTCCCGGTGCGGCTGGCTGAGCGTGCGCAACGCGTCGGCGACGGTCATCTGTCGCAGCACCTGATCGGTACCGTCGGACTCGGCGAAGCTCTCCAGATCCCGGTCGTACTCCTCGGTCGGGCGAGCCTTCTCGCTGCGGTGGTCGTCGATCGCGATGCGTCGGGCGACGGTCACCAGCCACGGTCGCAGCGACGCCTGGCCCTGCGCGCCGAGCCGGTGGGCGTTGCGCCACGCCCGCAGCAGTGTCTCCTGGACGATGTCCTCGGCCCGTTGCCGGTCCCCCCCGGTGAGCCGTAACACGAATCCCAGCAGCGGCCGGGCGTGCTCTGCGTACAGTGTGCGGACGAGATCGTCCCCGTGGCTGGATTCCGCTGTCCCGGCCTGCTGCCGGCTCCCTGCGGTCCGTGGCGTCACCGGCTCATCATCGCGCTCGGCCGCCCTCCCGTCGATGCTCTGCCAACGTTGCGTGCTGCGGGCCGTGGCCGAACCGTTGCCGGTCACGCCCGGCCGGATCCTCTCCGCCTGCCAGCCGCTGGCGACCGCGTACATCGCAGGACCTCCATCCGACGTCGACATGGCCCGCGGCTGGGGGCCCACCCCGAGGTACGGAGCCGCCCGGCGGATGGATCAACGTCCGCCCGGAAAAATTCCGTCCGGTGGGGGCGGCGACGGCTGCGCGCTCGCGTCGGCGATCGGCGACGCCGTCCCGATCAACCGGTCCAGCGCCGCAGCGTGCAGCACCCGGCTGGGAAACCAGTCACCGGCGGCCCGCCGGGTCAGCTCTCCGACGTCCGGCTCGGCGCGTCCGGCGACCACCACCAGATTGCCGTACCGGCGCTGACGCAGCACCGCCGCGTCGGCGATCAGGCAGATGCCGGGCAGCACCTGCCGTACCGACGCCAGATGCTGGCGGGCCCAGCCCAGCGGCGGGCCGTCCGCCACGTTGGACAGCAGCTGGCCGCCGGGTGCGAGTACCCGGGCGACCTCGGTGACGAACTCGACCGAGCTCAGCCGTGCCGGAGTGCGGGCACCGGCGAACACGTCCGCGATCACCAGGTCGTAGCTGTCCGTGCGAGCCTGCTCGACGGCGGACCGTGCGTCACCGACCCGGACCCGCAGATTGCGGTCGGCCGGCCAGGGCAGTTCGCGGCGGACCAGCTCGGTCAACGCGGCGTCGATTTCCACCACCCGCTGGCTCGACCCGGGACGGGTGGCGGCCAGGTAGCGAGGCAGGGTCAGCCCACCGCCGCCCAGGTGCAGCACCCGCAGTGGGGCACCGGCCGGGGCGGCCAGGTCGATCGCCGCGGCGATCCGGCGGACGTACTCGAACTCCAGGTGTGTCGGATCGTCGAGATCGACGTGGGACTGCTGGGTGCCGTCCAACAGCAGGGTGTACGCCCGCCGCCGGTCCGGGTCCCGGACGAGCCGCGCGGTGCCCGTGTCTACCTGGACCGCGGGCGGCGCTGTCCTGCGGGTACGGCCCATCGGCACAGTATGCCGGTCACCGCCACGCCGGACTCTCCTGCCCGGCCGCCGAGAGACTGAGCGCCCGGTGCAGCAGCCGGGCATCGCCGAGCATCGCCCGCAGCCGTCGCTCCAGCCCGGCGATCGGCACCAGGTTCTGCGGTGCCCGGGGGTCCTTGTACGGAGCCGAGGCGAACCGGGGCAGCGTCGCCAGCGAGAGGTCGGCCAGCGCGATCGCCGCCTGCGGCGTCAGGTCTGGCCGGCACTCCACCCGGACGATGCCCGCCCACGGCGCGCCCCGCGGCCCGGGCAGCCGCAGATACCACGAGTAGCTGCGCCACCGGGTGCCGCGCAGGAACACCGGGCTGCGTTCCGCCGGTTGCAGCGCGGTCACCACCGGGATCAGACTCGCCGGCAGGTACGGCTGGCGCTGCGACTTGACGTAGCCGACCGTGTTCGGCAGCCGGCGCCCGCGCAGTGGACCATCCACCACCAGCAGATCCGCCGGGTCGTCCGCGCCGTCGACGCGGGCCTGCTCGGAGACGGCGATCTCCAGCGCGGCCAGCGCCGGCTGCACCGCCTGCGGCAGTACGGCCGGATCGGCGTCGTCGACCCGCCGCGCCGGATAGCGCACCCGCCCGACGACCAGGTCGGTGGCGGCGGTGCTCGGCGTGAACAGGCCCCGCTCGGTTCGGGCTCCGGCCAACCGGGCGGCCCCGCGCCGCAGGTCACAGCGCACCACACCGGCGGCGTACGAGGCGGCCAGCGCCGGGTACGAGACTCCGTCTGGCTCCTCGCTCCACAACGAGGCGTCGATCCGACGCACCCCGTCGACCAGCAGCACCACGTCCGGTGCGCGTACATCGGCCGGCTGGCGCAACGGTCGCCACGCCGCCGAATCCAGCTCCACGGCGAGATCGGCGGCGTCCTGACCGTCGTCGGCGGCGCCGGGGCCACCCGGGTCGGCGGCCTCGAACGACGTGCCGTAGCCGGGTTGCCAGCCCTCGACGAACCAGCGGACCCCGGTAACCGGCCGGCCCGTCACGGTCGCGGTCACAGCCCGCTCCGCCGGACCCGGGCCGTACGGGCGTCCTTGCTGACCTCGAACCGGACCGGTACCCGCTCGGCCAGCGCCGGGACGTGAGTCACCAGGCCGACCATCCGGTCACCTCGGGCGGCGAGCCCTTCCAGGGTCGCGGCGACGGTGTCCAAGGTGGCCGCGTCCAGTGAGCCGAAGCCCTCGTCCAGCACGATCGACTCCAGACTGGCGGCGCTGGCCGACATCCCGGCCAGTTGTTCCGACAACGACAGGGCGAGCGCCAGCGACGCCTGGAAGGTCTCCCCGCCGGACAGGGTGCGTACCCCGCGCCGCAGTCCGGCGTCGTGGTGGTCGACGACGAAGAACTCACCGGCGTCGTGCACCAGCTCGTACTGACCGCTGGAGAGCTCCCGCAGGATCCGCGACGCGCCGTCGACCAGCAGGTCCAGCGCCTCGACCAGCAGCCACCGCTCGAAGTTGTTGGCCCGCAGGTGGCCGGCCAACGTCCGGGCCAGCTGGGCCTGCCGCTCCTGGTCGGCCCGCCGGCCACGCAGCTCACCTGCCTGGGCGAACCGTTCGGTGATCCGTTCGTGGTCGGTCTGCGCCCGCTGGACCGCCAGCGCGGCCGCCTGCCGGTAGCCGGCCGGATCGGCACCGGCCGGCGGTGCCAGCTCGGCAGCGACGAACAGTGCGTCGATGTCGGCGGCGACGCCGCTGGCCGCTGACCGGGCCGAAGCCAGTCGAGCGTCCGCCTCCGCCCGCGCCGTGCGGCGTTCGGCGAGCAACTGGTGCGCCCAGTCGGTCAGTAGCGTCCACGCTGCGGCCAGATCGCTGCGGTCGGCGGCCGGCGGCGCCAGCCGGGCGACGGCGTCCCGGCCGGCGTCGAACTCCCGCCAGCCGGCCTGCAGCCGCTGTTCGCCGGTCACGGCGGCGCGCTGCGCCTGACGGGCCGCCTCCCGGGCCCGGCGGACCTGGCCACCGGCGTCGTCGAGGGCGCGCTGTAACCGGTCGACCGTGGACAGATCGGTGCGCAACGCGTCGGCGCCGGGCGAGTCGGACAACCGGGCGTCGAGTTGCGCCAGCCGGGCGGTCAGCTGCTCTGCCCGTACCCTGGCCCGGTCGACGGCCCGCTCCACCGCGCGCAGCGACTGCTCGGCCTCGGTGACCGCCTGGCGGGCCTGGTCGGCGGCGGCCCGCGCTGCCTGACCGGCGGACTTCGCCTCGGCGACCCGGGACCCGGCCGGCACCGGCGGCACCGTGCTCACCGGCTGCGCGCAGACCGGACAGTCCGCCCCGGCGACGAGCTCGTGGCGTAACGCGGCGGCCAGGTCGGCGGACTGCGCCTCCTGGTACGTCTGCCGGGCGCGGTCCAACTCGTGGTCCGCCGCCTCGGCGGCGGACCGGGCCGACCGCAGTGCCGCCTGGCTGGCGACCTGTTCGGCCTGCGCGGCGGCGAGCGCCGGAGCCAGCTCGGCCGCTTCGGCGGCGACCCGGTCCCGTTCGGCGTGTGTCTGCAGCAGCAGCCGCCGGTCGGCCGGGTCACCGATGGCGGCCAGTTCGGCGCGGACCTTCTCCTCCCGTTCCTCGGCGTCGGCGACGGCCCGGTCCGCGTCGGTGGCGGCGACTCGGGCGGCCGCCGCCTGATCAGCCAGCCGGGCGGCGGCCGCCGGTGCGGCGACGCCGGCCAGCAGCCCGACCTCGTCGTCCAGGGCCGTCACCTGGTCGGCCGCGCTCGCCACCGCCTGCTGGGCCTGCGTCAACCGAGGCAGCGCCGCGTCGACCGCGGTCGCCAACGCCCGCATCGCGTCGACCTGACGCGCCGCAGCCGCCACCGCCGCCTCATCGGCGTCGGCGAGACCACCGAGCAACTGGTCGACCGCCGCGACCGCGGCCTCGGCGGCCCCCGCCCGGGCAGTGGCCCGCTCCCGGACCCGTTCGTAGACGTGCAGCCCGAGCAGGTTGACCAGGATCTGCTGGCGGGTGGCCGGCTTGGCGTGCAGGAAGTCGGCGAACCGGCCCTGCGGCAGCAGCACGCAGGTGGTGAACTGCTCGTACGGCAGCCCGACCGCGTCCAGCACGGCCTGCTCCATCTCGGCAGGCGTGCCGGCCAGCACCTCGCCGAGGTCGTCCGGGCTCATCCCGGTGTCCAGCCGGGTCACGTCGAACCCGGGCGGCATCAACTGCAGGCCGGCGTTGCCGGTCTTGACCGCGCCCCGCGAGTCGCGGCGGATCACCCGGGTGGCGACGTAGCGGCTGCCGGCGCTCTCGAACACCAGCCGCACCCGGGCCTCGGTGGCCGACGGTGCCAGCGCGGAGGCGATCCCCCGGCTGCTGCCCCAGCGCGGCACCACGCCGTACAGGGCGAAACAGATCGCGTCGAGGATGCTGGACTTGCCCGACCCGGTCGGCCCGACGAGGGCGAAGAAGTCGGCGTCGGTGAAGTCGACCGTGGTCTCCTCCCGGAACACGGTGAATCCGGCCAGGTCCAGCCGCAGCGGCCTCACGACGAGGTCACCTCCTCGTACAGCGTGTCGAACAGGGTCCGTACGTCGTCATCGCCGTGCCCGCGCGCGTCCAGGTAGTCGGCGAACAGTTGCCCGGGTGCCCGGCCGGCCCGCTGCGGGGTGCGCGTCGTACCGGCGGCGGACGCGGACCGGGTGAACTCCGGGTCGATGCGCACGTCCAACGCCCGGGGCAGCAGCGCCTGCACCTCTTCGCGCAGCCCGGCCCGGGGTGTCTCCCGGATGAACACCCGTAGCCAGGCGTCGCCGTACTCGCCGGCGGCCAGTTCGTCGAGGGTGCCGCGGACGGTACGCAGCGGGGTCGCGGCGTCCACCGGCACCTCGCGTACCCGGGCGGCGGTGCCGGTGGTGACGTCGACGATGCTGACCGACCCGACGTTGTCCTCCTCGCCGAAGTCGATGGGCAGCGGACTGCCGCTGTAGCGCACCGGGCAGGGCGCCTCGAGCTGCTGGGCGCGGTGCAGGTGACCGAGCGCCACGTAGTGCGCCCCGGTCGGGAAGACGGTGGCCGGTACGGCGTACCCGAGGACGGTGTGCACCTCCCGCTCGCCGCCGCCGGACCGCCCACCGACCACGGTCAGGTGAGCGGTGATCAGATCGACCACACCTGGCTCACCGAACCCTGCGGTGAGCCGGGCCAGCACCCGCCCGATGTGGTCGGCGTACGTCTGGTTGGCCTCGGCCGCGGTCAGTTGGTACATCTCGGTGGCCCGGACGGCGTACCGCTGGGACAGGAACGGCAGCGCGACCAGCCGCCACCGTTCGCCGTCGCCGGTGGTGCCGGTGATTACGTGCTCGTCCGGGTCGTCCCGGACGGCGCCGCGCAGGGTGATCCCGGCGGCGTCGGCCCACGGCCGCAGCGCGTCCAGCGCGGCCCCGTTGTCGTGGTTGCCGCCGATCGCCACCACGTCGGCGCCGGTGCCGCGCAACGCGGTCAACGCCCGGGTGACCACCCGGGTGGCGTCCGGTCCGGGAGCGGAGGTGTCGTACAGGTCACCGGCGACGATCACCAGGTCCGGGCGTTCGGCACGGGCGATCTCGACCACCCGGGCGAGTACCTGGATCTGCTCGGGCAACCGGGCCTGTCCCTTGAGGACCTTGCCGACGTGCCAGTCGGAGGTGTGCAGGACCCGCATCCGGGGAACCTCCTCGACCTCAGGGTCAGAACGGGCAGAACGGTTAGAACGGGATGTCGTCGTCGGCGGTGGACCGACCGCCGACCACCGCGAACGGATCGGCGGCCTGCACGATTGAGCGCAGTGTGCCCGACGGCGCACCACCGGCCTCCGACGAGCGGGTGGCCCAGGCCGGGAACGGGAACTCCAGACACAGTGGGACCGGGATGTCCGGCTGGTTGACGAACATCGTGCCCGGCTTGGCCAGCAGCACCCGCTGTCGCTGCACCGCCGGCAGGAAGCCGTACTCCGGCCGGGACGCCTCGGCCGGGTCGAGCCGACCGACCACCCGGACCGCCGAGTTGGTGACGATCCGCCGCTCCACCTCGCTGGCGGTCTGCTGGGCACCGATCAGGATCACCCCGAGCGAGCGGCCCCGCTCGGCGATGTCGAGCAGCACCTCCTTGATCGGTGACGACCCGTCCCGGGGTGCGTACTTGTTGAGCTCGTCGAGCACGACGAACAGCAGCGGCTTGGCGGTGCCGGCCCGCTCCTTGCGCTCGAACTCGCCCTTGAGGGTCACGCCGACCACGAAGCGCTGTGCCCGGTCCGGCAGGTTGTGCAGGTCGACGACGGTGACCTGGGCGCTCTCGGCGGTGTTGATCTGGTGCGGGCGGCGGGCGGCCAGATCGCCGCGAATCAGCCGGGCCAGGTCGCGTTTGCTACTGATCAGCCGGCGGGCGAATGCGTTCACCGTACCCATGCCGACCGCCGAGCCGGCCCACGCCGCCCGGGTCTCCTCGTCGCCGAGCTGGTCGACGATGTGGTCGACCAGATCCCCGTACGAGCCGATCCGTCGGCCGTCGATGCTGATGCCCCCGTCGGCCGGCTGCGCGTGCCGATGCAGGTACGCGGTGACCGCGTGCACCACCATCGTGTACTGCTGACGTTCGTCGTCGGCGTCGGCGAACACGTACGGCAGCAGCCGCTGGTCGCAGAACTCGGCGACCGTCCAGTAGAAGCTGTCCACGCCGGTGAGCCGGCTTGTCACGTCAGGGGTGCCGGAGGCGTCGCCGGCGCGCGGCGGGGCGTGCACCCGCACATCCGGGAAGGCGCCGGCGGGCAGGCCGAGCTTGGCGTACGCGGCGGTCGTCGCCTCGTCGAGCCGGACGTTGGGATGGTCGAGGAAGAGCAGGTCCTCGCCCTTGACGTTGAAGATCAGCGCCTTGGCGTTGACCGCGTCGCCGCCGAGAGTGCCGGAGCGGAACACCGAGTAGAGCAGAAACGTCGCGAAGCTGGTCTTGGTCGCGACGCCGGAGATGCCGGAGATGGACACGTGTGCGCCGCGCTGGCCGTCGAGGAAGTCGGCGTTCAGGTAGACCGGCACCCCGTCGCGGCCGGTGCCCATCGGGATCCGGCGCTCCATCCGGTCGAAGTGCAGGGCGCGGGCGCGGGCGTCGCCTTCGGCCCGCCACACCGGGGCGCCCGGCTCCGGCGGTACGTAGATCTCCGGATCGACCCGGGTGGCGGTGATCTCGGCAGCCTCCTGCACCTGGGCGGGCAGGGTGCCGTCGGCGATGGCGAACACGTCGGAGTCGAACTGCGCCCCTTCGTGGCGGGCCCGGACCTGGGTGACCACCCCGGCGATGGTCACCGGCTCGGTGCCCGGCAGCTCGCGGCGGGTCACCACGACGTCGTCCAGTTGCAGATAGCTGCCGGGGCCGACCGCGGTCCAGAACTGCAGTGGGGTGGCGTCGGCGGTACCCAGCACCCGGCCCACCGGCGCACCCTCCGGTGTTGTGTCACTCGTGGTGATGGACTGGTTGCTGAAGTCCGGTTGCGTCGTGCCCACGGGTTGCATCCTGCCCCACCTGTACGACGAGTGCGGCATCCGACTCGGCGCGGCCGGCCGAATTCGCCGACGGTGGGTTTCGGTCCACCCGACCCGTTGCCGTCAGGTAATCATTACTTGACTAAAAGTAACTACCCTGTGTGCGTCGGGTCGGGCCGGGTGTAGCGCAGCAGCAGCGTGCCGTCGTCGGCGGCCAGCACCTGGCCCAGCCGTAGCTGCCGCACCGGGCTGGCCGGACCCGCGCTGATCCGGCCGGCACCGGCACCGGCGAGCAGTGGAGAGACCGTCAGGCAGAGTTCGTCGACCAGGTCGGCGGCGGTCAGCGAACCGAGCAGCATCGGACCACCCTCGCAGAGCAGTCGACGGTGACCACGGGCGCGCAGCTGGCTCAGCCCGGCGGTCAAATCGAGGGTGCGCTCGCCGGCCGGGACGATCTCCGCGACCCGGGCCAGTCGACGTCGACGTTCGGCCGGCGCGTCGGTCGTGGTGAGCACGATCGGCCGCGTCGGTGCGTCGGCCAGGGCCGGTTGGTCCGGGTCGAGATCGAGCGAGGCGGAGACGACGACCAGGGTCGGATGGGTGGGTAGGCCGTGCTGCCGACGCCAGCGGCGGCGCCGGTCGTCCAGCCGCAACGCCCGGTACTGCTCCTGGCGCAGGGTGCCGGCGCCGACCAGCAGCGCGTCGCAGAGCATCCGCAGGACGCCGAAGACCCGTTTGTCCGCGTGCCCGGACAGTCCGGCGGACCGGCCGGCCACCGCGACCGCCCCGTCCACGCTGGTCACGAAGTTCACCCTGAGCTGGTCGTGAGGCGCGACGGCATACGCCTCGATCAGGGCCGGGTCGTCCAGCACGGACCCGGCCGGCTGCGGCCCGAACCGGCGGACCGGTGGGTCCGGGGCCGGCCTGTCCGGGGCCGGTGCATGGTCGGTCATTCGCCGGCCGGACCGGTGACCGGTGGAGCCGGAGCGGGGGTACGGTGCTGACAGTCGCACCAGTTACCACCCCGACACCCATCGTGCTGGCCTCTCCGGCACGCAGTGCAGATCATGGGTTCGAGCCTAGGTCAGAGAAAGGGCGGCCATGCCCCGTCAGATCTTCCACCTGCTGGTCACTCTGTCCGACATCGCGCCGCCGGTGTGGCGCCGCGTCCAGGTGCCGGGTGGGTACACGCTCGACCGGCTGCACCGGGTGATTCAGCACGCGATGGGCTGGCGCGACTGCCACCTGCACTCGTTCGAGATCAACGGAGCGCAGTACGGCGAGCCGGATCCGGCCGGGGAACTGCTGCTGCGTGACGAACTGGACACCCGGTTGGACGCCGTGGCCACCAAGGGGGCCCGGTTCCGCTACACCTACGACTTCGGTGACTGGTGGGAGCACGACGTCGTCGTCGAGGACGTCACCGCGCCCGAGCCGGACGTGCGCTATCCGCTCTGTGCCGACGGGGACCAGGCGTGTCCTCCAGAGGACGTCGGTGGTGCCTTCGGGTACACCGAGTTCCAGGCCGCGATCGCCGATCCGGCGCATCCGCGTCACGCCGAGATGGCCGACTTGGTGAGCGCGACGTTCGATCGGTTCGGGTTCGACCCGGCGCGGGTCACCACCTTGCTGCGTCGGCTGACCTGACCACCCGGCTGGCCGGGCCGACCTGAATCTGACCCGGGAGCACCCGGAATTTGGCAGTAACGAAATGGGAACGCTCCCATCGGCCTCTTGACACCTCCGAAACCTCCCGGCAATCTCATGGGAGCGCTCCCGGCCGGGGTGAGTGAGATCCACGTCACTTGCTTGACCAACCGCGGAGTGCGGTCGTGCAGTGCCCGCTCCCGGCGACGGACCCCTTTCGCCAACGCAGTTCCCGTTGTCGCGGCGGACACCACACGGTTACCCCCCACCACAGAAAGCGACCTTGAGAGGGGTCAGGATGAGCGTCACGCTCCGGCGGTACGCCGCGGTCGCACTCGCCTCCGCTGTCATGTTGACGGCCACGGCCTGCGGCTCCGACGACGCCGATTCAGATCCGGACGGCCCGATCACCCTGGTCGTCGACATCTTCGGCGACGCAGGCTTCGGATACGACGAGTTGATCGAGCAGTACGAGGCCGACAACCCAAACGTCACCGTTCAGCAGCGAGGCATCGGCCTCGGCCTCGGCGACTACAACACCCGACTCACCCAGCAGATCACCGCCGGCTCCGGTGCCGGGGACGTGGTGGCGATCGAAGAGGGCACGATGTCGCAGTTCTTCGCCCAGGCCGACAAGTTCGTCGACCTCGGTGAGCACGGCGCCAACGAACTCGAGGGCAACTTCCTGCCGTGGAAGTGGGAAGCCGGCGTGCTGCCCGACGGCAAGGTGCTCGGGCTCGGCACCGACGTCGGCGGGATGGCCCTGTGCTACCGCTCGGACCTGTTCGAGGCGGCGGGTCTGCCGACCGACCGGGATGAGGTCGGCGCGCTCTGGTCGAGCTGGGACGACTTCATCGCGGTCGGCCAGGAGTTCAAGGAGGCCACGCCGGACAAGGCGTTCGTCGACTCGGCGACCAGCTTCTACAACCTGGTGCTGAGCCAGATCGCTGGCGAGGGCACCGGGTACACCTACTACGACACTGAGAACCAGTTCGTCATGGAGAGCAACCCGGACGTGAAGGCCGCCTTCGACCTCACCACCGACATGATCGAGGCCGGGCTGTCGAACAACCTGCAGTCGTTCTCCAACGAGTGGAACGCCGGCTTCAAGAACGCCACCTTCGCCACCATCGCCTGCCCGGCCTGGATGACCGGTGTCATCGAGGGCCAGGCCGGCCCGGAGGCCGCCGGCAAGTGGGACATCGCCAAGGCGCCGGGCAACGGCGGGAACTGGGGCGGTTCGTTCCTGGCGGTGCCGACCTCCAGCAAGTACCAGGCCGCCGCCGCCGAGTTGGTCAAGTACCTGACCAGCCCGGAGGGCCACGTCGCAGCCTTCGAGGCGGTCGGCAACCTGCCGTCGTCGCCGCAGGCGCTGGCCGACCCGAAGGTCGCCGAGGCGGTCAACGAGTACTTCTCCGACGCCCCGACCGGCGAGATCTTCGCCGCCGGTGCCAGTGAGCTCAAGCCGGTCTACCTCGGCCCCAAGAACCAGGCGGTCCGTACCGCGGTGGAGAACGCGCTGCGGGCGGTCGAGCAGGGCCAGTCGCCGCAAGAGGGGTGGCAGGACGCCATCACGAACGGCACGGCCGCCGGCCGGTAACGCGGTGTCACAACCCGGGTGAGAGATGGCGCCGGCAGGACCTGCCGGCGCCATCTCTCCCGCCGCGTCGCGGTGCCAGCGGCGCGTTGACCTCCCTGGCCGACGTCGGCCGGCCGCCGTACAACTGAAGGACTTTCCCGATGAGCCTGGAGCTAGACACCCCCGCGTCGGCGCAGCCACGCGGCCACCGGGCGGGTCCGGCCGGCGGTGGGGCGGCCCGGCGCCGCTCGCTGACCCGACTGGACCTCAAACTCTCCCCCTACCTCTACGTCCTGCCGTTCTTCGTGATCTTCGCGATCTTCGGCGTCTATCCGATCGTCTACACCGTCTGGATTGCGCTGACCGACCGGTCGCCGCTCAACGCCGAGATCAGCTTCGTCGGCCTGGACAACTTCGTCCGGCTGATCACCGAAGACCCGCAGTTCTGGAACGCCGTCTACAACACGTTCGGCATATTCCTGATGTCCACCGTCCCGCAGCTGCTGATCGCGCTGATGCTGGCCAACGCGCTGAACCGGCGGATCAAGGGACAGACGTTTTTCCGGCTGGCCATCGCCATGCCGATCATCACCTCGACCGCGGTCGTCGCCTTGATCTTCTCGATGATCTACGCGCGGGACTTCGGCCTGGTCAACTGGCTGCTGTCGCTGTTCGGCGTCGAGCCGATCGACTTTCGGGCAAGCAAGCTCGGGTCCTGGTTCGCCATCTCCACCATGGTCGACTGGCGGTGGATCGGCTACAACGCGCTGATCTACCTGGCCGCGATGCAGGCGATCTCAAAGGACATGTACGAGGCCGCCGCCCTCGACGGTGCGTCGCGGACCCGCCAGTTCTGGTCGATCACCGTGCCGCAGCTGCGACCCACCATCATCTTCACCCTGATCATCTCGACGATCGGCGGACTGCAGCTGTTCACCGAGCCGCTGCTGTTCACCAGCGGACCCGGCGGCATTTCCGGCGGTTCCCAGGGTCAGTTCCAGACAATCACCATGTACCTGCTCGACGTCATGAACCAGCGGTTCCAGTGGGGCTACGCAGGCGCCGTGTCGCTGCTGCTCTTCCTGCTCATCGCGTTCATGTCGCTGGTCAACTATCTGCTGGCCCGCCGGATCAGCTCGGACAAGTGAGGCGCGATGACCACCGCAACCCTGCAACCCGTGGCCAACAAGCCCAAGCGCGGCAAGGGCCCGTCGTCGACCTCGGAGCGGCTGTTCAAGGCAAGCCCGTTGACCTGGTTCGGCCTGATCCTGGGCGTGCTCCTGTCGTTCTTCCCGTTCTACTGGATGATCGTCATCGCGTCGCGGACCAACGACGCCGCCAACGCCTGGCCGCCGCCGTTCCTGCCCGGCGGCAACCTTGGTGAGAACATCGGCCGAGTGCTGGCCAACCAGGATGCCAACATTCTCAAGGGGCTGATGAACTCGGTCCTGGTGTCCGGCACCATCACCGTGGCGACGGTCTTCTTCGGCTCACTCGCCGGCTTCGCCTTCGCCAAACTGCGTTTCCGGGGCAAGAACGCGCTGCTGCTCATCGTGCTCGCCTCGATGATGATCCCGATCCAGCTTGGCGTGCTCCCGCTCTACATTCTGATGTCCGAGCTCGGCTGGCTGAACCGCATGCCGTCGGTGATCGTGCCGTTCCTGATCGGCGGTTTCGGGATCTTCATGATGCGGCAGTACGCCGAACAGGCGGTGCCCAACGAGTTGATCGAGGCAGCCCGGGTGGACGGCTGCTCCACCTGGCGGATCTTCTGGCACGTGGTCGTGCCGGCGCTGCGCCCGGCGGCGGCGGTGCTCGGTTTGCTGACCTTCATGGAGCAGTGGAACCAGTTCTTCTGGCCGTTCGTGGTCCTCGCCGACCCGACCAACCCGACGGTGCAGATCTCCCTGCGCAGCCTGAACTCGGCGTACTTCGCCGACAATTCCCAGATTTTCGCGGGAACGCTGATCGCGACGCTCCCGCTATTCGTTGTTTTCATCCTCTTCGGCCGCCAGATCATCGGTGGCATCATGGAAGGCGCCGTCAAGTCGTGACCAAAGCAGCAACTCCGCAGACCGCCGAGTTCCGCGAAGGCTCCGGGCAGCTACTCTTCCCACCCGGGTTCCTCTGGGGTGCCGCCACCGCGGCGTACCAGATCGAGGGCGCAGCGAACATCGACGGCCGCAAGCCGTCCATCTGGGACACCTTCAGTCACACTCCGGGCAAGGTGCTCGGCGGGGACAGTGGGGACGTGGCCTGCGACCACTACCACCGTTACCGCGAGGACGTCGGGTTGATGGCCGAGCTCGGCCTCAAGTCGTACCGGTTCTCGGTGTCCTGGCCGCGGGTGCAGCCCGACGGATCCGGCGGGGCCAACCAGGCCGGGCTGGACTTCTACCGTCGGCTGGTGGACGAGCTGCTGGCCCAGGGCATCGAGCCGTGGCTGACCCTTTACCACTGGGATCTGCCGCAGCCGCTGGAGGACGCCGGCGGGTGGCCGGCCCGGGACACCGCGGCCCGGTTCGCCGACTACGCGGAGCTGGTGCACGGGGCGCTGGGTGACCGGGTGCGGTACTGGACCACGCTCAACGAGCCCTGGTGCTCGTCCTTCCTGGGCTACGGCTCGGGCGTGCACGCCCCCGGGATCACCGACGGCGCCGACTCGGTCCGGGCCGCGCATCACCTGATGCTCGGCCACGGCCTGGCGGTGCAGGCGATGCGTGCGGCCCGGCCGGACCACGACTTCGGCGTCACGCTCAACCTGTACGCGGTGTCGCCGGAGACGGACTCGGCGGTCGACGTCGACGCGGCCCGGCGCATCGACGGTCTGGCCAACCGGATCTTCCTGGACCCGATCCTGCTCGGGCGGTACCCGCAGGACGTGGTGGCGGACCTGCAGCCGGTGACCGATCTGGCCCACGTCCGTGAGGGTGACCTGGACGTCATCGCCACTCCGCTGAACATGCTCGGCATCAACTACTACAGCCGGCACGTGGTCAGCGGCGCGCCGGCTCCGGACGCGGCGGACGAACCGTCCTGCTGGCCGGGTAGCGAGCGGATCCGATTTGTCACCCGCGGGCTCCCGGTGACCGACATGGGGTGGGAGGTCGACGCCCCCGGCCTGGTGGAGGTGCTGCGCCGGGTCAACGACGAGTACCCCGAGGTGCCGATCTACATCACCGAGAACGGCTCGGCCTACGTCGACGACGTCGTCAACGACAAAGTCGATGATCCGGACAGGTTGGCCTATTTCGACGCTCACCTGCGCGCCTGTCACGAGGCAATCTCGCATGGAGTGCCGGTACGGGGCTACTTCGCATGGTCTTTGATGGATAATTTCGAATGGGCCTGGGGCTATTCGAAGCGCTTCGGCATGATCCACATCGACTACGACACCCAGCTTCGGATCCCCAAGTCGAGCGCCAGGTGGTACGCCGATGTGATCCGACGTAACGGTCTGGCCGCACAATAGGCGTGGTCAGCCAGCAATAACGGGCCGTGCGGCGCCGGTTCCCTGCAACCGGCGCCGGCGGCCCAAGGGTCGGAGGAACAGACGATGACAACCCAGCGCACCCGGTCACTCGGGCGGCCCACCCTCGACGCGGTTGCCGCGCGTGCCGGGGTCGGCCGGGGCACGGTCTCCCGTGTCGTCAACGGGTCGCCACAGGTCAGCCCCGAGGCGCGGGCAGCGGTCCAGCAGGCGATCGCCGAGCTAGGGTACGTGCCGAACCGGGCAGCCCGGGCGCTGGTCACCCAACGGACCGACTCGGTCGCGCTGGTCGTCTCCGAATCGGAGGAGCGGGTCTTCGGCGAACCCTTCTTCGCCGGGATCGTCCGGGGCATCAGCTCCGGGCTGCTCGACACCCCGATGCAGCTCTGGCTGGCGATGGCCCAGTCACCCGCCGAACGGGAGCGGGTCGAGCACCATCTGACCAACCAGCATGTCGACGGCGTACTGCTGTTGTCGCTGCACGACGCGGACCCGCTGCCGACCCTGCTCGAACAGCGCGGCCTGCCCAGCGTCCTGGGCGGGCGGCCGGCCCGGATGCTGCATCCGGACGCGCGTCCGGCCTACTTCGTCGACGTCGACAACGCCGGGGGCGCCCGGCTGGCGGTCGAGTACCTGCTAGCCGGCGGCCGGCGGCGAGTCGCCACCATCGCCGGCCCGCAGGACATGGGGGTCGGCGTCGCCCGGTTGACCGGCTACCACGAGGCGATTCGGCACAGCGGCCCGCCGGGTGGCGAATCCCTGGTGGCGTACGGCGACTTCAGCGAGGGCAGCGGCACTGCGGCAATGCGCCAGCTGCTGGAGCGTCATCCCGACCTGGACGCGGTGTTCGTCGCGTCCGACCTGATGGCCTGCGGCGCCCTGCGGGCGTTGCGCGAGGCAGGCCGCCGGGTGCCCGACGACGTGGCCGTGGTCGGGTTCGAGGACGCCCCGATCGCCCGGCAGTCCGATCCGCCGTTGACCACCGTCTTCCAGCCGGTGGAGGAGATGGGACGGCAGATGGCCCGACTGCTGCTGTCCCGGATCCGGCACGATGAGCTGCAGGTCCCGTACGTCCTGCTGGAGACCCACATGGTCGCCCGCGACTCGGCCTGACCGTGTGTCGGCCTGACCGTGTGTCGGCCTGACCGTGTGTCGGCCGGCCGGTGAAGATCATCCAAACGGGTGATGGCGCAGCATGTCCAACCCTGTTCTCCAGGGGTTTTCCTGCCGAGTCATGTCATCGCAACAGGGATGAAATGGTCATCGGGCAGGCTGGTTGTCGACCGGGGGAGGGGCCGGCCTGCGTTACGGGAGGACTGACATGTTGCTGAGGGTTCGCGTGACCCTGCCGGACCGGCCCGGTGCACTCGGCCAGGTGGCCCGCACACTCGGCGTCGCGGGCGCCGACATCGTCCAGGTGACCGTCCTGGAACGGCTGGGCGGTCGGGCGGTGGACGACTTCACCGTGGTGTGGCCGGGTGCCGCCCGGGTCGACCGGCTGCTCGCTGGACTGGCCGCGATTCCCGGTGTCCAGGTCGACGGCGTCTGGCGGGCGATCGGCACTCCGGTGACCGGAGGTCAGGACGCCGAACTGCTCGCCCAGGTCGCCGCCAACCCGGTCGACGGCCTGGCCACGCTGGTCGACGCGGTGCCGGGGCTGCTGGCAGCCGACTGGGCGGCCGCAGCCGTGGTGCCGGCCGACTGGGCGATCCGCAGCGCGTCCCGGCCGCCGGCCGGTGCCGCCACGGCGCAGTCCGCCGGGCTGGCCGGGCCGGCTCCGACGCCCGGCGCGGAGTCGCGGTTCGACGGAGGTCAACTGCCCGACGACGACTTCATGACCGGCCTGACCGTGCCGGTGGACGAATCTCCTACGGGCGGCGAACCGGCCGTCGCCTACGCGAGTTGGCGCGCGCCGGTGCCGCTGCGACTGCCTGAGGTCACGCCGCTGCGCGCCCGGCCGATGGACGGCCCGGACGGGGTGCGGTACGCCTCGGTGCCGTTCGGCCGGGCCGGCCTGGTGCTGATCGTGTCCCGGGTCGACGGGGACGGTTTGCCGGCAGCCGCGTTCCACGTCACCGAGGTGGACCGGATAGCGCAGCTGGTCCGGGCGGCGACGGTGATCCTGGGCGACCGGTTGGATCTGGTGACCGCCGATCCGGTCGCCGCCAGGCGGTGAGACGCAGGTCGCAGACGGCACCGCGAGAAGTCACCGCCGGGCAACCTGAGGGAAACAGCGCGGCGGCAAGGTAGGAAGCGGGCGCAGTGCGGCGCTGACCAAGCGGGCACCGAGCACCTGGGGAGAGGAGCAGCCATGGCGCTGTGGCGGATCAGAGCGACGGTCGACGACCGGCCGGGCTACCTGGCCGTGCTGACCGCCAGCCTGGCCTTGCGCGCGGTCAACATCCTCGCCGTCCAGGTGCACACCACCGAGGCCGGGGCGGTCGACGACTTTCTCGTTGACGCGCCCGACTCGATGACCGAAAAGGATCTCGTCGCGGCAGTGGAGCGTGGCCGGGGCCGGGACGCCTGGGCCACTCGGGCCGAGGCCCGAGGGCTGGCCGACCAGCCCACCCGGGCGCTTGCCCTGGCCAACCGGCTGGTCCGCGATCCGGAGGCGCTCGGTGACGTGCTGCGAACCCTGCTCGGTGCCGGCTCGGTGACCTGGCGGCCGGCACCAGCTTCGCAGGTGGCTGCCCGGTCGACGGACACGATGCGGCTACCGGATCCGGCTGGCGGCTGCTACGACGTCGTCCGGCGGGAGCCGACCTTCACCCCTGCCGAGTTCGCCCGAGCGCAGGCCCTGGTCGAGTTGGCGGCGGCGGTCAACCGACGGACCGGCGATCAGGTGACGCTAATGATGCCGGACGGTGCCGAGTTGCTACTGCGGCCGGCGGTCTCCGACGATCTCAACGCGCTGCACGCGATGGTGGTCCGGTGCTCGCCGGAGAGCCGCACGCCCGGTCTTCTCGGCCGACCGTCCGAGGTCATCGCCGCCCGGCTGCGGCGGATGCTGGAACAGCCCCGAGGGGTGCTGCTTGTCGCGGTCGACTCCAGCGCGGCGGCGGACCGGATCGTCGGTGCCGGGCAGTTGATCGTCGAGGGTGCCCTCGGCGAGGTCGGACTGCTGGTCGAGGACGGGTGGCGCCGACGTGGGGTCGGTACGGCGCTGCTGCGCAGGCTGGCCGGCCACGCCGGTCGGACCGGGCAGGCGGCGTTGGTGGCACACGTCGCCGCGGACGATCTTGGCATGCTGCGTACCCTGGCCCGGCTGCAGCGGCCGGGTCCGGTCGAGCGCGACGGGGAAATGATGAGCGTCACGGTGCCGTTGGTCGATCGGCCGGTCGACATCTCGGCACCGACTCCCGCCACCACGACCTAGGCGGTTGCCCCGACGTCCCGGTCCTGGTGCGGGTCCGGTGCGTTGGACGCGAGGTCCCGGGTGGCACGGCGGGGTCTCCTCCTGTAGGACGGCAGGAGGAGACCCCGCCCCTTTGCCTGGCAGGTTGGTCGCGGTTACGGGCTTCCCAAAGCCGGGCCGAGGCGGTTAAATCATCGGTACGCGTGACGATCGCCCCCTGTCGATGGGAGCGCTCCCATGCGTCGGTGCCGGCTGGCACCGTGACTCCGTGAGCCAACAGCCGAGAACCATCAACCGCCATCTACCGGCTGGCCCCGCACCCCACAGACGGGCCGGCCGCTGACCGCCGCGACAGCGCGACCGGCATGAGGCGAGGGGCGGATGCGCCCACATCCGCCCCTCGGTGTCCTCCACGACGCGTTGCCGCGCGCGGCTCCACGGACAGGAGCGAGTGTAGTGCGCGCAGACGATCGGCTGGCCGGCCGGACCCGTTGGCGGCGCAGGCTGGCGGCCACCGGCATGGCCATCCTGCTCACCGCCGCAGCCGCGACAGCCGCGGTCCCGCGACCAGGTGCCGCAGCGGCGCCACCGTTCAACTACGGGGAGGCGCTGCAGAAGTCACTGCTGTTCTACGAGGCGCAGCAGTCCGGCCCGCTGCCGCAGTGGAACCGGGTCTCCTGGCGGGCGGACTCGGCACTCGACGACGGGGCGGACGTCGGCCTCGACCTCACCGGCGGCTGGTACGACGCCGGGGACCATGTCAAGTTCGGATTCCCGATGGCCTTCACCACCACCATGCTGGCCTGGGGTGCGGTCGAGTACCGGGCCGGCTACGCCAGCTCCGGGCAGCTGCCGCACCTGTTGAACAACCTGCGGTTCGTCAACGACTACTTCATCAAGGCGCATCCGTCGCCCAACGTGCTCTACGGCCAGGTCGGCAGGGGCGACGACGACCACAAGTGGTGGGGTCCGGCCGAGGTGATGCCGATGGCGCGTCCGGCGTACCGCATCGACGCGACCTGCGGTGGCTCGGACCTGGCGGCCGAGACGGCGGCCGCGATGGCCGCGTCGTCGATGGTCTTCCGGTCGACCGACCCGGCGTACGCCGACACCCTGGTCAGCCACGCCCGGCAGCTCTATACCTTCGCCGACACCGTGCGCAGGGCGTACCACGAGTGCATCACCGACGCGACCAGCTTCTACCGGTCATGGAGCGGATACCAGGATGAACTGGTCTGGGGCGCCATCTGGCTGCACCGGGCCACCGGGGAGGCGTCCTACCTGGCCAAGGCCGAAGCCGAGTACGACGACCTGGGCACCGAACCGCAGACCGACACCCGGGCCTACAAGTGGACCCTCGCCTGGGACAACAAGCAGTTCGGCGCGTACGTGCTGCTGGCCAACCTGACCGGCAAGCAGAAGTACGTCGACGACGCCAACCGGTGGCTGGACTACTGGACCGTCGGCGTCAACGGAGAGAAGGTGCGTACCTCACCGGGCGGGATGGCGGTCCTCGACACCTGGGGGGCGCTGCGCTACGCCGCCAACACCGCCTTCGCCGCGCTCGTCTACAGCGACAACGTCACCGACCCGACCCGCCGGACCCGCTACCACGACTTCGCCGTCCGGCAGATCGACTACGCGCTCGGCGACAATCCGCGCAACTCCAGCTACGTCATCGGGTTCGGGGCGAATTCGCCGCGCAACCCGCACCACCGCACCGCGCACGGCTCCTGGTGGGACAGCATGCAGGTGCCCGAGGAGACCCGGCACGTGCTGTACGGGGCGTTGGTCGGCGGTCCGTCCGCGCCGGACGACGCGTACACCGACCGCCGCGACGACTACGTGATGAACGAAGTCGCCACCGACTACAACGCCGGCTTCACCTCCGCGCTGGTCCGGCTGCATCAGGAGTACGGCGGTACGCCGCTGCCCGACTTCCCGCAACCGGAGACGCCGGACATCGACGAGATCTCCATCGAGACGACCGTCATGCAGAACGAGACCCGGTCGACCGGGGTCAAGGTGATGATCTACAACAAGTCGGCCTTCCCCGCCCGGGCGTTGACCGCCGCGACGTTCCGGTACTACTTCGTCCGCGACGGTGCGGGTGCGCTGCAGGTGAGCAGCCCGTACAGCCAGGGGTGTCCGAAACCCACCGAGGCCCGGCAGCATTCGGGCGACCTGTGGTACGTCGAGGTCGACTGCTCCGGCCACACGATCGCGCCGGCCGGTCAGTCGGCGCACCGGATGGAGGTGCAGTTGAAGATCGGGGTCGCTGAGGGCGGCAGCTGGAATCCGGCGAATGACCCGTCCTACCAGGCGGCCGCCGGGCCGAACCGAGCGGTCCCGCTCTACGAGGCGGGCACCCTCATCTGGGGACAGGAGCCGGATGGCCCACCACCGTCGCCCACCCCCACGCCGTCGGTCTCGCCCACCCCCACCCCGACCCCGTCGCCGTCGGTATCGCCCACCCCGTCGCCGTCAGTCTCCCCGACACCGACACCAACACCGACTCCGCCCCCGACCGGGTCACCGTCGCCGACTCCGACCGGCGGCCCGCCGGTGCTGGGCTGCCGGGTCGACTACACCACCAACGACTGGTCCACCGGGTTCACCGGATCGGTGACGATCACCAACACCGGTGCGTCGACGATCGACGGGTGGACGCTGCGGTTCACGTTCCCGGGCAGCCAGCAGGTGACCCAGGGCTGGTCGGCCAGTTGGTCGCAGAGCGGCAACCAGGTCAGCGCCGGCAACGCCGCCTGGAACGGCAGGCTGGCGCCCGGCGCGAGCACCAGCATCGGCTTCAACGGCACCCACTCCGGCAGCAACCCCCGGCCGACCTCGTTCACGGTGAACGGCCTGGCCTGTACGGCCGGTTGATTTCGGCTGATTGACCTGCGGTGAGGTCGTGACGGCGGCCGCCGACCCGCGCGGCCTACTCCGTGGCGAGCTGGCACCACGGCGCGCCACCTTGAGCTGTCGTCGACCTGGCCTTCGTGGTCGCACTCGCCCTGCTGTCGGAGACCCTCGCCCGGCGGCTGAGTGTGCTGGGCGTTGTCGAGGCGGCGATCCTGCTGCTCGCCATCTGGTGGGTACGGGTGGTGACCACCCTGGTCACCGATCTCTACAACCCGCAGAGTCGGTCCATCAGGATGGTCACGGTCGCGATCATGTTCGGCGTGCTGCTGATGACGGCGGCGCTACCAGCAGGGCGTGTCGCCGGCCCCGGCCGGCCCGCATGGTCCGGCCGGGGCGCCGAGCGACCAGGGTCAGGTGTTGTTGGCCAGCGCCACCAGCCGGGCGCGGGTGCCGTTCCAGTGGTTGCGGTCGACCGCGCCGGAGACGCCGGGGACGCTGCCGCTGGCCGTGTACTGCCAGAACGACCAGTACGGTGCGCCGGCCGGCAGGGTGCCAGGGCTGCTCGCCCACCTGGCCAGCCACAACGGGTGGTTGCTCCACGGTCCGGTCCAGTTGCCGGTGCAGCTGCTCCACCAACTGGTGGTGGTGTAGATGACGGCGTACCGTCCGGTGCGCGACCGGTAGGTGTTCAGGAAGCTGCTGATCCAGTTGCGCATCGCCGACTGGCTCAGCCCGTAGCACATCGCGCCGTACGGGTTGTGCTCGATGTCCAGCGCGGCCGGCAGGGTCCGGCTGTCCGCCGACCAGGCGCCGCCGTTGCTGGCCAGGTAGTTGGCCTGGACCGAGCCGGAGGACCGGTCCGGCAACGCGAAGTGGTACGCACCCCGGATCACCCCGGCGTTGTACGCGGCGACGTAGTTGGTGTTGAACCGGGGATCCTTGTAGCTGGTGCCCTCGGTGGCCTTGATGTAGGCGAACTCGATGCCGCTGTTGCGCACGCTGGTCCAGTTGATCGAGCCCTGCCAGTGCGAGACGTCGATGCCCGGGGTGGTTGCCGCCTGCGCCGGCGCCGCGGTGCCGGCGACCAGTGCGGCGGTGGTCAGGATCAGCGTCAGGCCGGTGGCCAGCAGCCGGCGGGGGGTGCCGCCGCGGCCGGTGGCGTTGCCGGTACGGGTGGGCGGGTGCGCGCTGACGGTCGTTGCCATCGTTGAACTCCTCGGCGGTCGGGCCGGCGGTCAGCCGGCGCAGTAGACGAGGCGGTTCGGGCTGCCCGCCCCGGGGTTGGTGACGACGCCGGTGGTGGCGTTGCGGATCAGGTAGTTACCGACCTGCGCCGCACTCCACGACGGGTTCCTGGCGGCGACCAGGGCCGCACAGCCGGTGACGTGGGCGGTCGCCATCGAGCTGCCGCTGAGCACCCGGACCGCGGAGTTGTCGGTGTGCCAGGTCGAGGTGATGCTCATCCCGGGCGCGAACAGGTCCAGGCAGGGGCCGTAGCTGGCCGAACTCATCCTGGCGTCGGTGATCGTCGTGCCGGCGACGGTCAGTGCCTCCGGCACCCGGGCCGGTGAGGTGTTGCAGGCACTGGTGTTGGAGCCGCCGGCGGCCACCGCGTAGGTGACGCCGGACCGGATCGAGTTGACGACCGCGGCGTCCAGCGTGCTGCTGGCACCGCCGCCGATCGACATGTTGGCGACGGCGGGCTTGATCGCGTTGGCGGTCACCCAGTCGATTCCGGCGATCACCCCGGAGATCGACCCCGAGCCGCTGCAGCTGAGTACCCGTACCGGCACCAGCTGGACCGCCTTCGCGACGCCGTAAGCCCTGCCGCCGATCGTTCCCGCGACGTGCGTGCCGTGGCCGTTGCAGTCGTCGGCCGGGCCACCGTCGATCACGTCGAAACCGGTACTGACCCGACCGGAGAAGTCGCTGTGCGTCCGGTGGATCCCGGTGTCGATGACGTAGGCGTGGACGTTGGGCGCAGTGGTGGGGTAGGCGTAGCGGTTGTCCAGCGGCAGGTTGCGCTGGTCGATCCGGTCCAGTCCCCAGGACGGCGGGTTCAGCTGTACGCCGGCGGTCAACGGCGTGACGGTGTGGTCCTGCTCGACGTAGGCGACGGCCGGGTGGGCAGCCAGCCGGCGGGCGGCGGTGGCGCTCATCCGGGCGGTGAAGCCCTCGATGGCGGTGTCGAACACGTGCTGCACTGTGGCGCCGTACCGGCCGGCGAGCCGCCGGGTCGTCGACGCGGTGGCCGCGTCGTCGTCCAGCACCACGATGTAGCTGTCCGGGATGGCGGTGGTGCCACCGGCCCGGCGGATCTCGCCGAGTGGTCCGGCGGCCTGGGCCGCCGCCGGCCAACTGACCAGCGCCAGCAGCGCGGTCAGCCCGGCGGTGAGAGTTTTCCGGGTTGCGGAAATGGTCACAGGACGTCCCCTTCGACAGGTCTGGCCCGCCCCACCCGCGTCGACGTCGGGTGGGCCGAGCTTCACCCCCTACTCTCTTGCTAGGAGTAGCCGTCTAGATACCCATTATCATGGATATCTAGTTGACGTTATGGTGCCGTCCGGGTGCGTGGCGCGGCGGGCCGGGCCGGCGGCAGCCGCGCTGCGGCGCGTCTTCGCCGTCCGCCGGTCCGGCTGCTGTTCACTGTGTAGCGACGCATCGGGCGAGGAGGGCGGGCATGGCCGATCAGGACGGTGCCGCTGCGGGCTCCGCCGATGTCGGACGGGACGGCGACACCACCGCGCGGGCCCGGCGGGGAGTCCGCGACTGGGTCCGCGCCGCCGCACGGCGTTCCGGGGCACGACTGAGCGACGCCACCCCGTACGGCATCCTCGCCTTCCTCACCGCCTCGGCGCTGGCCCCGATCGCCGCCGGGATCGGCTCCGGCGGGCTGCTCACCGCCGCGGTCGAACAACTCGGCCAGATCGGCGGCGGTTACCTGACCGACGCGCTGGTCGACACCGCCGACCGGATGCGCGGCCGGCGGGCAACCGAGGCACAGTGGCGGGACGCGCTGGCCGAGGAACTGCTGGCCCGACTTGTCGACGAAGGGGAACAGTCCCAGGCGATCCGCGCCGAACTCGGTGAGCTGCTGCGGGGCATCGACGCGGTCGAGGTGGCGCTGGCCGCCGCGGCCGAGACCGACGCGCGGCTGCGCGACGACCTCGCCGCCACGTTCCAGGCCCTCGGCCACGACGTCGGCGCGCTGCGGTGGATGCTGACCGACGTCCACCGCGTGCTCGGGGAGGTCCGCCGCGAACTGGCGATACGCAGCCATGAGCAGCGCGTCGAGATGGACCGGGTACGCCGGCAACTGCTCACCATCACCCAGCTGAGCAGCCGGGTGCAGGCACCCGCCGAACCGCAGGTCGACCCGGACCGGCCAGAGCCCGGCTCGGCCGCGACCGACGACCCGGTGTGCCCGTTTCCCGGCCTGGCCGCCTTCGAACCGGAGGACGCGCCCTGGTTCCACGGCCGGCAGAAGCAGACCGCGCAGGTGCTCAGCCGCCTCGCCGAGCAGGCGGTGGGCGGTCCACCGCTGATCGTCACCGGGGTCTCCGGGGTCGGCAAGTCGTCGGTACTGCGCGCCGGGGTGCTGCCAGCGATCGCCGCCGGTGCGCTCGGCCCGGCGGACCGGTGGCCGTGGCTGCTGATGACCCCGGGCGCCCGGCCGCTGGACGAGCTCGTCGACCGTACGCTCGTCGCCGCCGGAGCGGACGCCGCGGATTTGCCGGCGGCGCGGGTGCACGCGGCCCCGGAGCTGTTCGGTGCGCTCGCCGCCCGGGCCGCGCCCGCCGACGGTCGGCTGGTGATCGTGGTGGACCAGTTCGAGGAGCTGTTCACCGAGTGCGCCGACCCGGCCCACCGGCTGGCCTTCGTGACCGCGCTGGCCGCCGCTGCGCCGGCCGTCGTGGTGATCGCGGTCCGCGCCGACTTCTACGCCGACTGCGCCGAACTGCCGCCGCTGGCGCATGCGCTGGCCGCCGGGCATCTGGTCCTCGGTCGGATGGACACCGACCAACTGCGTCGCGCGGTGACCGAGCCGGCGGCGCGGGCCGGTCTGGAGATCGAACCCGGGCTGGTCGAGTTGCTGCTCGCCGACCTGAACGCGACGGCACCCGCCGGCTACGACCCAGGGGCGCTGCCGCTGCTCGGGCACGCCCTGCGGGCGACCTGGCAGCGGCGCGACGGGCGGCGGCTGACCGTGGCCGGCTACCGGGACACCGGCGGGATCCGTCGCGCCGTCGCCGAGTCGGCCGAGCGGATCCACCTCGCCCTGGACCCCGCCGGCCGCGTCGCGCTGCGGACCGCGATGCTGCGACTGGTCACCGTCACCGACACCGGGGCGGTGGCCCGCCGTCGCGGTGCCAGCCGGCTGTTCGACGCCGACCTGCTGTCCCGGCTGGTCCGGGCCCGGCTGGTCACCGTCGCCGCCGACACCGTCGAGATCAGCCACGAGGCGCTGCTGACCAACTGGCCGCGCCTGGACAGCTGGCTCGCCGAGGCACGGGACGAGCTGATCCGGCGGCAGCGGCTGACCGTCGCCGCCGGGGACTGGCAGACCGCCGGCCGCGACCCCGACCTGCTGTTGCGCGGCACCCGGCTGGCGCTGGTGCGTGACCAGGTGGACCGAAACGACCTGTCCGCGACGGAGGTGGACTTCCTGTCCGCGAGCGTGGCCGCCGCCGAAGCCGCCGAACTGGCCCGGCTGCGCGGCGTACGGCGGCTGCGCCGGCTGACCGTGGGCCTCGCGGCGGCGCTGCTGCTCGCCGTCGCCGGCGGGCTGGTCGCGGTGTACCAGCAGGCGGCCGCCGAGGACCAACGCCGGCAGGCGATTTCCCGACAGCTGGCCGCCGAGTCGCAGATCGCCGCGGCCGCCGACGACGACCTGCTCGCCGTCGGCCGGGCGCTGGACGCCTGGGACCAGGCGCCTACCGTCGAGGCGTACGGTGCGCTGCTGTCGGCGCAGGCGGCGGGAACGATCGGGCCGCTGGGCACCGCGCCCGGCGGGCTGTCCGCCGCCGTCAGCCCGGACGGCACGGCGGTGGCGGTGGGACACCAGGACGGTCTGGTCCGGCTCTGGGACGTCGCCACCCTGCGCCAGCGCGACGTCGAGCTGCGGCACGCCACCGACGCCGGCGTGGTGACGCTGGCGTTCTCACCGGACGGCCGCTTCCTTGCCTCCGGCTCGTTCAGCCGGGACGGTGTCCGGATCTGGGACGTGTCGACCGGTCAGCTGCGGCACACCCTGCCGGCGGTCGGCGCGCTCGGCTGGCTGCCCACCGGCGCCACGGTCGTCGCCGGTCGACTCGGCGCCGACCTGTCGCCCGAGCTGCAGGTCGGCGGCTGGTCGGCGATCACTGGCGACCTGCAGTGGTCGCTGCCGACCGGGATGCTCGGTTACGACCTGGATGTCAATGCCGACGGTACGCTGCTGGCCGTCGCCAACCCCACCGACGGTGACGTCCAGGTCTGGCAGTTGACCGACCAGACCCTGCTCCGCAGCCTGCCCGCCGCCCAACAGGTGGCCTTCGGCCCGGACGACGTGCTGGTGACCAGCGGAACCGACGGGACGTTGCACAGCTGGTCGGTGTCCACCGGCGAGCGCACCGCCCTGCCGGCCGGGCCGTTTCGCGCTGCGGTGCCGCTCGCCGTCACCCCGGACGGCTCGCTGCTGACCACCGGCGGGTGGCGTACCGGTCGGATCGACAGCTGGGCGTTGACCACCGGGGTGGTTTCCTCGGCCCACACCGGCTACGTCGGCCGGGTCGTCGCCGACGTGGCGGTGGCCGCCGACGGCCGGACCGTCGCGGTCACCGGACCGGACGCCCCGACCGTGCTGTTCCGGCGCACCGGCGTGCTGCTGCGGCATCCGCAGTCGGTCCAGTTCGTCGCGGTCGACCCGGCGGCGGACCGGGTCGTCACCGCTGCCGGCGACGACGTGGTGCGGATCTGGGATCTGGCCGCCCGCGCGGTGCGGGCCACCGTCCATGCGTCGGACACCGTCACCGGGGTCGCGGTCGCCGGTGACGGCACCTTCGCCGTCAGCACCACCGGCAGCGGCGTACTGCGCTACACCGTCGCCGGCGAGCTGGTCTCGCACGACACCGCCGCCGGGCGGGACGGCTGGACGACCAGACACCCGGCGTACTCCCCGGACGGCGGGCTGCTTGCCGTCGCCGTGCTCGACCCGGCCGGCGAGGACGACGGGGTGCTGGTCTGGCGGCTCGACCGGGACGCGGAACCGACCTTCCTGCCGACGGGTGGCGTGGTGAGCGCACTGGGCTTCGGCACCGACGGGACCACGCTGTTGGCGACCGCCAACCAGGGTGTGGTGAGCGGCGCGGAGACGGTGGTGCGGGCCGAGGTCAGGTCATGGCGCACCGCCGACCTGTCCGGCAGGGACCGGGCAGTCATCGCGGACCGTCAACTCACCGATGTCGCGGTCAGCCCGGACGGAAACCTGGTCGCGGTCGCCCGCAGCAACGGTCAGGTCGAGCTGCGCACCGTCGCCGGACTGGACCTGGTCGGCACAGTGGCCACACCCACCACCAGACTGTCCGCGGTGTCCTTCAGTCCGGACGGCGAGCGGCTGGTCACCACCGCCGTCAGCGACGACCTGGTGCGGGTGTGGAAAGTCGACAGCGGCGAGTTGACGGCGGTGCTCGTCGGACACGTCGACAACGTCAACGCGATCGCGTTCACCCGCGACGGGCTGCTGGTCAGCGGTTCGACCGACACCTCGGCCCAGGTGTGGGACCTCGACCCGGACCGGGTCGTGGCCCGGCTCTGCGACGTGGCGACGCCAGCCGCCCGGGCGGTCGGCGACGAGCCGCCGCATCGGTGCCGTTGACAGGTGCGGCCAGGCCGCCGCCGGCCAGGCCGGCCGGGTGGCACTGGCACAGCCGGGCGGGTCAGCTCGGCCGGACCTCGCCGTGCTCGACGCAGCACGCTGACCAACCGGCCGGCAGCACCTGCACCTTCATCCGCCGTCGGCACCTGGTACAGAAGCGGGGCGGCTCCCAGGCCCGCGCCGCAGCGCAGCCGTCGTGGTTGCCGGCGCTGGTCCCCGCACCGCACCGGTCGCACCAGATCGCCTCCACGCCCGGCCCCTCAGATCGTCGCCGACAGCGCCTTGACCGGCATCTTCAGGTCGTCCAGCAGCGCCAGGTCCTCCGTCGCCGGGCGCCCCAGAGTGGTCAGATAGTTGCCGACGATCACCGCGTTGATGCCGCCGAGCAGCCCGTCCCGGGTGCCCAGATCACCGAGAGTGATTTCCCGGCCGCCGGCGTACCGCAGAATCGTTCGTGGCATCGCCAGCCGGAAGCCGGCGATGGCGCGTAACGCGTCACGGGCCTCGACCACCGGACGGTCGCCCAGCGGCGTGCCGGGCCGTGGGTTGAGGAAGTTGAGCGGCACCTCGTGCGGGTCGAGGGCGGCCAGTTGCGCGGCGAACTCGGCCCGCTGCTCGATCGTCTCACCCAGCCCGAGGATGCCGCCACAACACACCTCCATGCCGGAGTCGCGCACCATCCGCAGCGTCTCCCACCGCTCCTCGAAACTGTGCGTCGTCACCACGTTCGGAAAGTAGGAGCGGCAGGTCTCCAGGTTGTGGTTGTACCGGTGCACCCCCATGTCGACCAGTTCGTCGACCTGCTCCTGGGTCAGCATCCCGAGTGATGCAGCGACCTGGATGTCCACCTCGGCCCGGATCGCGGCGACACCCTCGCGCATCTGCCGCATCAGCCGGGCGTCCGGCCCCCGCACCGCCGCCACGATACAGAACTCGGTGGCCCCGGTCGCCGCCGTCTGCTTCGCCGCCTCGACCAGTGACGGGATGTCCAGCCACACCGCCCGTACCGGTGAAGCGAACAGGCCGGACTGGGAGCAGAAGTGGCAGTCCTCCGGACAGCCGCCGGTCTTGAGCGAGACGATGCCCTCCACCTCGACCTCCGGCCCGCACCAGCGCATCCGCACCTCGTGGGCGAGTTGCAGCGCAGCCGGAACCTGCTCGTCGGGCAGCCGTAGCACGGCGAGGACCCCGGCCTCGTCCAGGCCGACGCCACGCTCCAGGACTTGGGCGCGGGCTAGATCGAGGATGTCGGACATGGTCGTACCCTACAAGGCGGCGTAGACGACGAGGGGGACCCGTGGCGGACTGGTTGGACGGCCTACGGCGGCGGGCCGAGCTGCGGGCCAAAGCCGGGCTGACCCGCGAGCTGCGCCCCCGTACCGCCGACGACCCGCTGACCGACCTGGCCGGCAACGACTACCTCGGGCTGGCCACCCGCGTCGAGGTGGTCGCGGCGGCGGCGGACGCCCTGCGGCGCTACGGCCTCGGCGCCACCGGCTCACGGCTGGTCCGGGGCTCCACCGACGCGCACGCCGCTCTGGAGACCGACCTGGCCGACTGGCTCGGCGCCGACCGGGCGTTGGTCTTCTCCTCCGGCTACCTGGCCAACCTCGGCGCGGTTCGAGCGCTGGTCCGGCCCCGTACCCTGCTGGTCTGCGACGCGCACAACCACGCCTCGCTGATCGATGGCGGCCGGCTCGCCGGCGCGCAGACCGAGGTCGTCGCGCACGCTGACCCGGCCGCGGTGGACGCGGTGCTGACCGCCCACCCCGGACAGCCGGCGTTGGTCGTCACCGAGTCGGTCTTCTCCGTCGACGGCGACCTGGCGCCGCTGGCCGCGCTGCACGCGGTCGTCCGCCGGCACGGTGCGCTGCTGCTGGTCGACGACGCGCACGCGCTCGGTGTCATCGGGCCGGCCGGTGCCGGCGGCGTCGCCGCCGCCCGACTCGCCGGCCAACCCGACGTGGTGGTCACCGCCACCCTGTCCAAGGCGCTCGGCGGGGCCGGGGGAGTGCTGGCCGGGCCGCAGCCGCTGATCCGGCACGTGATCGACACCGGGCGTACCTTCATCTTCGACACCGCGCTCGCCCCGGCGGTCGCCGCCGGGGCGCACGCCGCGCTGACGCTGGCCCGCGACGGCACGCGGCTGCGGGCCGAGCTGACCGCCCGGGTCGCCGCCGCCGTGGGCCGGTTCACCGGTGCCGGCCTCGACGTCGGCGGGCCACCGGCCGGCGGGGTGGTCTCGATCGGCGCTCCCGGGCCGGAGACCGCGCTCGCCTGGGCCCGGGACTGCCGCGACCGGGGGGTCGCGGTCGGCTGCTTCCGGCCACCGTCCACCCCCGACCAGCGGGCCCGGCTGCGGATCACCGTCAACGCCGGGATCCCCCGGGCCGACTTCGACCGGGCGCTCGACGTGATCGTGGAGTGCGCGCCGTGACCGGCTGGCACGGCGCGGTGGTCGTCACCGGCACCGACACCGGTGTCGGCAAGACCGTGGTGACCGCGGCGATCGCCGCCGCCGCCCAGGCCGCCGGCCTGCGGGTGGCGATGGTCAAACCAGGTCAGACCGGCACGGCGACCGGCGAGCCGTCGGACGCCGACGTGGTGACCCGGCTGGCCGATCCCGCCACCGTACGCACCATCGCCAGCTATCCCGAACCGCTGGCCCCGCTGGCCGCCGCCCGGGTCGCCGCGGCCGAGCCGCTGGAGCTGTACGCAGCCGTCGACGCGGTACGCGAGGAGGCGGACAAGCACGACCTGGTGCTCGTCGAAGGGGCCGGCGGGTTGCTGGTGCCGATGGGGCTGCGACCGTCCGGCGAGCCGTGGACCATCGCCGACCTGGCGGTGTCGCTCGGCGCGCCGGCGGTGGTGGTGTCCCGGGCCGGGCTGGGCACCCTCAACCACACCGCGTTGACCCTGGAGGCGCTGGAGCGCCGGGCGGTTCCCGCCGGCGTGATGCTCGGCGCCTGGCCGGCCGAGCCCGAACTGGTGCACTGGGCGAACCTGAGCGAACTGGTGCCGACCATGGTCGGCGCGGTGCCCGACGGCGCCGGCACCCTCGAACCGGGGGTGTTCCGCCGTTCCGCGCCCGGCTGGCTGACCCCGGCGCTGTACGGCGTACTGGACGACTGGCGGGCGTGGGCCGACGAGACCAGCTGACCACCCGGGCCAGGGCCGGATGGTCAGCCGTCAGCCGGCCGGGGCAGGTCAGCGTCAGCCGGCCGGGGCGGTGTCCGACGGCGGTCGTCGGATCACCAGCGCGTCCGGCATCCGGAACGACAGGTTGTCCGGTGACCACGGCGCCCGGACCACCTCTGCGCCGGTGAGCAGCGGCACCGCCTGCTCGACCACCACCGCCGTCTCCATCCTGGCCAGCTGCGCCCCCACGCAGCGGTGCGCCCCCGCACCGAAGGCCAGATGCCGACGGGAACCCCGCTGACCGGGGACGAACTGGTCGGTCTGCGCCACCACGGCCGGATCCCGGCCGGCTGCGGCCAGCCAGAGCACGATGCTGGACCCGGCGGGCACCGGCTCGTCAGCCACCGCCGTGTCGAGCGCCGCCCGCCGCCGCCAGGTGACGATCGGCGGCACCAGACGCAGCCCTTCCTCGACCACGTCATCGACGTCGACCGAACCGTCGGCGAGCCCGGCGAGCACCGCCGGCTCGCCGGCCAGCCGGTGCAGCAGCAGCGTCAGGAACTGCGAGGTGGTCTCCTGCCCGGCGACCAGCAGGAAGAACAGCGCCCCGACCACCGAGTCGGCGGACTGCCCGGCGTCGCGCAGCGACTTCGCCAGCCCGCCGCCGGTCGCCGCGAAGTCGCGCAGCACGGTATGGAACCGGCCCACCGTGTGGGCCAGCTCGTGCTGCCGGCCGGCGTCGACCGGGGCCCAGAACAGCTCCAGCGCGGCGCGGGCGAACCGCTTCACCGTGTCGGTCGCGGCCGGCGGCAACTGCACCAGCCGGGCCAGCACCAGCAGCGGCAGGTCGGCGGCCAGCCCGGCGTACAGGTCGACCCGGCCGCCGCCGGCCAGCGTCGCCGCCAGCCCTGCCACCCGCTCGCGGACCAGCCCGGCCAGCCAGTCCCGCTGGGCGGCGACCCGGGTCGGGTGCAGCGCCTCGGCGACCACCGCCCGGATCGCCGGGTGACTCGCGGTACCGTTGTTCGCCAGCGTCGGCGGCAGCCGGAACCCGTACGAGGCCAGCACCCGCAACGCGGCGACCGGCACCGGCGTGACCGCGTCCAGGGCGTTGTCCGGCCGGAAGGTCACCGGATCGGCGAGCACCTGACGGACCAGGCCGTGCCGGGTCACCAGCAGATGCGGGGCACCGGTGTGGTCGGCGACCCGGACCACCGGCGGCCACCGGTCGTCGACCCTCTCCCAGTTGCGGAACAGCACCCGGTCACGCTAGCGCCCGCGCCGGCCGGCGCACCGGCGGGCGCAGCTGCCAGACCCGGGTACGCCGGACCCGCACGCTCTCCAACGCCGGCGGCACCGGCACCTGGTAGTCGGCCAGCTCGGTGAACCGCTCCCGGGGCAGGTACGCCCGGTCCGGGTCACCGACCAGCACCCGGGCCCCGTCGGCGGCGGCGCCCAGCAGGAAGCGCAGCATCCGCGCGGCCATCGCCTCGCTGTAGAACACGTCACCGGCCAGCACCACCTGCGCGTCGCCGTGGTCGCCGTCGAGCAGGTCGGCGACGGTGACGTCCAGCCGTACCCGGTTCGCGGCGGCGTTGAGCCCGGCGGCGGCGCCGGCCACCGGATCCACGTCGACCGCGCGTACCGTCGCCGCCGCGGCCCTGGCCGCCGCGATCGCGACCAATCCGGAGCCGCAGGCCAGATCCAGCACCCGCAGACCGGCGACGGTCTGCGGGTGGTCCAGCAGGAACCGGGCCAACGCCTGACCGCCGGCCCAGGGGAACGCCCAGAACGGCGGCGGTTGTTCGCTGCGGAACTCACCCTCGGTCAGCTCCCACAGGCCGATCGGCTCGGCCGCCTGGTATAGCCGCAGCTCCGGCACATGGGCCACCGGGGCGAGCCGGGCATGGGCGCGGACGAAGGTCGACAGTTCGGCGCTCGACAGATCAGTGGTCACCATCCGGATTGTGCCCGGCCGGCCCAGCGAGTGCCGGTCGCGGCCAGCGGTTACCGGTTCACCACAGGTGGTGAATTAACCCGTTTCAGTTCGCACTGGGTGAGAAGAACGGACCCTGTCCGGTCCACGGGTACGGCCGTACCGTGGCCAGTGGACACGGCGACGGATGCCGGGTGGCAACCCGGAGAAGGTGGTGAGCTGGGTGGGGCGAATCGCGGCCCGGGTCGGGGTCGGGCTGGCCGCAGCGGCCGGACTGGTGCTGACCGCGGCGACACCGGCGTTCGCCCAGGGCGGCTACCGGGCGCAGGTCACCGAGTTGCCGGACGAGGCGGTCGCCGGTGCCGGGCCGGTCGAGATGACCGTGGTGGTCAGTCGGAGCCTCGGCGGCGAGTGCGAAAAGGTCCGCTGGTCGTTGGTGCTGCGCTCGGACGGTGTCGGTCTCGACGAGATCCGGGCGGCCCGGGTCGAGCAGGGCGCGGCGTTCGCGGTCGACGTGCAGACCGACGGTGACGACGCGCGGCTGACCGACGTGCAGCTCGATCCCGGCATCCTCTGCGCCGACCGTACGGTCACCGCGCAGTACCAGTTCAGCTTCGCCGACGACGCCGAGGGCAAGGTGACCTTTACCGTCGAGGCGTACGACGAGAACACGCAGTTGCTGGCCGACACTGCGGCGACCCTGCCGGTGGTCGGCGAGCCTGGTGGCTCGGATCCCGAGCCGTCCGAGGAGCCGGTGGACAGCCAGCCCGAGGCTGCGGTGCCGGACGGCGACGCACCGGCCGGGTCCGGTGGTGGTGGCCCGCAGCCGGTGGACGCGATCCCGGCCGGTGACGCCTCCGGTATCCCGGTCGCCTGGTTCGTCGCCGGCGGCGCGATGGTCTTCGTCGGCTTCGGTCTGCTGCTGCGGGTCCGGGCCCGGCTGATGCGCGGCCTCGCCGACCCCGACGACGCGGTGCCGGCCGGTGCCGGTGCCGGTGCCCGTGTACCGCCGTTCGGCGGCTGGAGCCCGTCGAGTCGGGCCGACCGGACCGGTCGCTTCGGCTCAGGGCCGCAGGCCGACCCGGGCGGCCGCCGCCGACCAAGCTTCGGCGCCGGCCGCCGTGGGCAGATACGTCCGTAACCGGCGACCGCGTCGAATCACCGCCCGCAGCTCGGCGAGCCCGCCCCGTACGGTGCCGGCGGCTCGGGCCTGCACCACGACGTTGCCGAGCGCGGTCGCCTCGACCGGGCCGGCGACCACCGGCAGCCGGCAGGCGTCTGCGGTGAGCTGGCAGAGCAGTTCGTTGCGGGTCCCGCCGCCGACCAGATGCACCACGGTCACCTCGTGGTCGGCGAGTTCGGCCGCCTGACGTACCGCCGACCGGTGGGCGAGGGCGAGGCTGTCGACGACGCAGCGGACCACGGCGGCGGGCGAGTCCGGCACCGGCTGACCGGTGTCCGCGCACGCCCGGGCCAGCCGGGCCGGCATGTCACCGGGGGGCAGGAACACCGGGTCGTCCGGGTTGACCACCGCGGCGAGCGGCGGCTGGCGGGCGGCCTGTGTGAGTACCGCCGCCAGTTCCACCGGCCGGCCCCGCTCCCGCCAGTGCCGTAGGCATTCCTGCAGCAGCCAGAGACCCATCACGTTACGCAGATACCGTACGGTGCCGTCGACGCCGGCCTCGTTGCTGAAGTTCGCCGCCCGGCTGGCCGTCGACAGCACCGGTGCGGCCAGTTCGAGCCCGACCAGCGACCAGGTGCCGCACGAGATGAACGCGAACGATCCGTCCACCGCCGGTACGGCGACCACCGCCGACGCGGTGTCGTGCGAGCCGACCGTGGTCACCGGCACCGGCCGGTCGGCGCCGATCGCGGACCGTACCTGACGACGCAGTTCGCCGGCCGGCTCACCCGGCCGGCGTAGCGGGCCGAAGAGCCGCTGCGGGATGCCGGCGTCGGCGATCACGTCTGTCGCCCAGCGGTGGGTGTGCACGTCGAGCAGCTGGGTGGTGGAGGCGTTGGTGACCTCGGTGCCGGCCAGCCCGGTCAGCCAGTAGGCGAGCAGGTCGGGGATCATCAGCAGTCGGTCGGCGGCCGCCAGCGTCGGCGTGTCAGCGGCCGCGACCAGCTGGAACAGCGTGTTGAACGGCAGTTGCTGCACGCCGGTGGTCCGGTAGAGCCGGTCGGCGCCGAGCCGGGCGACCACCCGGTCGGCGACCCCGTCGGTGCGCCGGTCGCGGTAGTGCACCGGGTTGGCGAGCAGATCACCCCCGCTGTCCAACAGCCCGTAGTCGACCGCCCACGAGTCGACGCCGATACTCATCAGATCGGCCCGGTGGGCCACCGCCGCCCGCAACCCGGTCACGGTCTGCGAGTACAGCCGCAGTACGTCCCAGTACAGGGTGCCGGCCACCTGCACCGCGTCGTTGTCGAACCGGTGCACCTCGGTCAGCTTGACACCGTCCGGGTCGACCTCGCCGAGCATCACCCGGCCGCTGGCCGCGCCGAGATCGACGGCGGCCAGCGCCGCCCGGTCGGTGGTCACCGGAGGAAGGCCGCGGGTACGCCGGCGTCGACCGGCAGGTGGGTGCCGGTGGTGTGGGAGAGGTCGTCGGTGGCCAGCACGAAGACGGCGTTCGCCACGTGCTCCGGCAGCACCTCACGCTTCAACAGCGTGCGGCGGGCGTAGAACGCGCCCAGCTCCGCCTCGGGTACGCCGTACACGGCGGCCCGCTGGGCACCCCAGCCGGCGGCGAAGATCCCCGAGCCGCGGACCACGCCGTCCGGGTTGACGCCGTTCACCCGGATGCCGTGTGCGCCCAGCTCGGCGGCGAGCAGCCGCACCTGGTGCGCCTGATCCGCCTTTGCCGCGCCGTACGCGACGTTCTCCGGCCCGGCGAACACCGAGTTCTTGCTGACCACGTAGATGATGTCGCCGCCGAGACCCTGGTCGACCATGATCCCGGCGGCGGCCCGGGACACCAGGAACGACCCGCGTGCCATCACCCGGTGCTGCCGGTCCCAGTCGTCGTCGGTGGTTTCCAGCAGCGGCCGGGACAGCGACAACCCGGCGTTGTTCACGACCAGGTCGACCCCGCCGAAGGCCAGCGCGGCACGGGCCAGTGCCGCCTCGACCGCATTGGCGTCGGTGACGTCCACGGTGACCGCGACCGCCCGGTCCGGCCCGCCGATCCCGCCGGCCACCTCGGCGGCGGCCGCGCCGTCGCGGTCGGCGACGACCACGCTGGCGCCCTCGCCGGCCAACCGACGGGCGGTGGCCGCACCGATGCCCGACCCGCCGCCGGTGATCAGCGCGACCCGTCCGGCCAACGGTCGAGGTGGCGGCAGCCGGCGCAGCTTCGCCTCTTCCAACGCCCAGTATTCGATGCGGAACTTCTCCGCCTCGTCAATCGGCGTGTACGTCGATACCGCCTCGGCGCCGCGCATCGCCTCGATCGCGTTGCGGTAGTACTCGCCGGCAATCCGGGCCGTCGCGGCGTCCCGCCCGTAGCTGAACATGCCGACCCCCGGCACCAGCACGATCGTCGGATCGGCGCCGCGCATCGGCGGCGAGTCCGGTCCGGCGTGCCGCTGGTAGTAGGCCCGGTACGCGTCCCTGTACCACTGGTGCAGCTCACCGAGCCGGTCGCGGACCTCGGCCAGCGGGGTGTCCGCCGGCAGGTCCAGCAGCAGGGGCCGGACCCGGGTCCGCAGGAAGTGGTCGGGGCAGGAGGTGCCGAGCTCGGCCAGCCGGGGGAGCGCCGTACGGGACAGGAAGTCCAGCACCGCCGAATCGTCGCTGAACTGGCCGACCTGCCGGCCGTCGGTGCTGACCAGGCCACGGATCAGCGGGGCGAGCGCGGCGGCGCGGGCGGCCCGCTGGTCGGCGGCGAGCGCCGCGTACCCGTCCCGGACCGGCCCGAACGGCTCCGGACGGCCGTGTTCGGCCAGGAACCGGTTGATGCCGGAGATGATCTCCATTGACCGGGCTTCGCACTCGTCGCTGGTCGCCCCCCACGCGGTGATCCCGTGCCCGCCGAGGATCACGCCGATCGCCTGCGGATTGTCTTGGGCCAGTGCGGCGATGTCGACGCCCAACTGGAAGCCGGGCCTTCGCCACGGCACCCACAGCACCCGGTCGCCGAAGCAGCGCCGGGTCAGCTCGGGCCCGTCGGCCGCCGTGGCGAAGGCCAGCCCGGCCTCCGGGTGCAGATGGTCGACGTGGGCGGCGCCGATCAGGCCGTGCATCGCGGTGTCGATCGACGGGGCCGCGCCGCCCCGACCGTGCAGGCAGTAGTCGAGCGCCGGCACCATCTCGTCCTCACGTCGCGGCCCGACCGGTTCGCCGCGTCGCCGGCCCAGGTAGCGTCCGGCCAGCTCGTGTAGGCGGTCGACCCGCAGTACCGCCAGCCCGGCGTCGGTCAACGTACCGATGTCGCCGCCGGAACCCTTCACCCACATCAGCTCGACCGGGTCGCCGGTGACCGGGTCGTCGGCGGTGGCCTTGACGGAGATGTTGCCGCCACCGTAGTTCGTGGTCCGCCGGTCAGCGCCCAGCCGATGGCCGCGGGCCAGCAGCGCGGCGACCTCGGGATGCCCGGCGGTCTGCGGGTGTCGGTCGGTTTGTGGCTGTCGGTCGGTCTGCGGCTTTCCGGCCATGTCAGGCACCCCAACCAGCCGGCTGGCCGTCGGCCCGCTCGACGACGATCCGTTCGGCGTACCCGCTGCGGGCATAGGCAGCCATCGGATCCGGGTCCAGGCCCTGCTCGGCGCGCAGCTCGCGGAGCAACGGACGTACGTCGGTGTGATAGGCGTCCATCAGCACGGCGTTGGCGCCCAGCACGTCCCCGGTGGACTGCGCGGCGGCCAGTGCCGCCGTGTCGACCAGCAGCGCCTTGGCGGTGGCCTCCTGGACGTTGAGGACGGACCGGATCTGGCCGGGGATCTTCGGCTCGATGTTGTGGCACTGGTCGAGCATGAAGTTGATGCCGCTGGCCTGCTGCAGCGCGTCCGCCGAGACGATCTCGAACATGATCCGGAAGAGCTGGAACGGGTCGGCGGCACCGACCATCAGGTCGTCGTCGGCGTAGAACCGGGAGTTGAAGTCGAAGGCGCCGAGCCGCCCGGCCCGTAGCAGGAACGCCACGATGAACTCGATGTTGGTGCCCGGGGCGTGGTGGCCGGTGTCTATCACCACCTGGGCCCGCTCGCCGAGTCGCAGGCAGTGCGCGTACGCGGTGCCCCAGTCCGGCACGTCGGTGGTGTAGAAGGCCGGTTCGAACAGCTTGTACTCCAGCAGCAGCCGCTGATGCTCGCCGAGCCGGGCGTAGGTGACGTCGAGCGCCTCGGCGAGCCGGTCCTGCCGGACACGAATGTTGTCCTGGCCGGGGTAGTTGGTGCCGTCGGCGAACCACAGCTTCAGGTCGGTCGACCCGGTGGCATCCATCACGTCGACACAGTCGAGCAGGTGAGCGACGGCCTTGCGCCGGATCCGGGGGTCGGGATTGGTGACGCTGCCGAGGCGGTAGTCGTCGTCGGAGAAGACGTTGGCGTTGATGGTGCCGATCCGTACCCCCAGGTCGGCGGCGTGCCGGGCGAGCTGGGCGTAGTCGTCGACCCGGTCCCACGGGATGTGCAGTGAGACCGTGGGGGCGATGCCGGTGACCGCGTGCACCTGGGCCGCGTCGGCGATCTTCTCCTCGGGGGTACGGGGGACCCCGGGCTGGCCGAACACCTTGAACCGGGTGCCCGAGTTGCCGTACGCCCAGGACGGGACCTCGATTCGCTGTTCCCGAAGCGCGTCCTTGATCCGGCGGGTCATAGCACTCGTTTCTGGTACGAAGTCGGGTTTTCTGCCGGTCGTGGCGGCTGGGCCGGCAGCGGCGGCCGGTCCAGCCGCCACGACCAGGCATCGCCGGGGTGCGGGTCGTCGAGCGCGGCGAGTTGCTCGTCGAGGTCGAAGATCTCCTCGAGCAGGACGAAACCCTCGTCGGGGAGCCGGCCGTCCAGTTCGGTGAAGAACGGTGCCATCTCGGCCTGCCATCGGGCGTTGACCTCGGTGCGGGCCATCGCCGCCTGTGCGGCGGCCAGATCGTCAGCCCGGACATGGCCGACCAGCAGGCCATCGGGGTGCAGGAAGAGCGCGTAGTCATGCCAGCCGGCGGCACGCAGCGCACGCAGCATCTCCGGCCAGACGGCCGCGTGCCGGGCCCGGTACTCAGCCAGTCGATCCGGTCGGACCCGCAGCACGAAGCAGTACCGCCGCACCGGCACCTCCCGGATGAACCGTTTCAACAGCCGACCCAAACATACGAGCGACCAAACCGGGCTGTCAAGGTCGTGGATCAGCCGTCCAACCGGGTGCCGCGAGTATCCTGACTGGACTCGCGGACCACCAGCTCCGGCTCGAAGACCACCTGCCGGTGGCGGTGCGAGTCCGGGCTGGTCGCCTCCTCCAGCAGCAGCGCCGCTGCGGTCTGCCCGAGCCGCTGCCGAGGCTGGCGCACCGAGGACAGCGGCACCGCCGCCGCGGCCGCGAACTCGATGTCGTCGTAGCCGACCAGCGCGATGTCCTCGGGTACCCGTACCTGCTGACGAGTCAGTCCCTGCAGGACCCCGAGGGCCAGCAGGTCGTTGGCGCAGAAAACGGCGCTCACCCGGGAGGTGCGGGGCACACCGAGCATCCGTGCGGCGGCGTCCCGACCGGCGGCCACCGTCAGGCTCGGCGTGTCGAACCGGCGCAGCTGCCGTTCGTCGAGTCCGGCCTCGGTAAGCGCCCGGACCGCCCCGGCGTACCGGTCCCGGACCTGTTCCAGATGCCCGGGCCCGCCGACGTACGCGATCCGTCGGTGCCCGGCGTCGATCAGATGGCGCAGCGCCAGCTCGCCGCCGAGCCGGTCGTCGACCGAGACCGAACAGAGGTCCGGCCGGCGGGACCGCCGGTCCAGCAGAATCACCAGTACGCCGCGATCGCGCAGCCGCAGCAGCCGGTCGTTGGCGTCGTCGACCGGGGTGATCAGCACCCCCTGCACCCGCTGCTCCTCCAGCAGGTCCAGGTAGGCGCTCTCCTTGCCGGCGTCGCCGTCGCTGTTGCAGAAGATCACCGGCATGCCGGCGCCGCTGGTGGCGTCCTCGACGCCCCGGGCCACGTCGGTGAAGAACGGGTTGGCCACGTCCAGTACCACCAGGCCCAACGTGCGGCCCCGGCCCCGGCGTAGTTGTCGGGCCGCGTCGTTGGGGACGAAGCCGAGTTCGTTGATCGCGGCGAGCACCCGGGACCGGGTACCGGCCGCGACGATGTCCGGCCGGTTGAGCACGTTCGACACGGTGCCGACGGAGACGCCGGCCCGCGAGGCGACGTCCCGGATGCTGATCCCTGCTCCCGGCACCCAGGCCTCCTTCTCCGCGGGCGGCGCGCGGTCACCGGTGGTAGCTCCGGGCCGCTCCCGGGGCGATTATCCGCCTACCGGTCGTCGCCGGACAGTGGCAGGTCGGCCGGACGCCGGTTGCCGTAACCACCGCTCCCGAGCAGGCCGAGTCGCCCGCCCAGCGGGTCAAGCGGCGGTTTGAACCGTTTCGACGCGGCGACGATCAGGCCAGCTCCTCCGGCTTGCGGCCGATCTCGCGCGCCACGGCCAACCGGATCCACTCGGTGAGCTGCCGGCGGGAAACCACCCGGTCGTGCATCGCGGCCTGCACCGCCAGACCGTCGATCAGTGCGTTGATCCGCCAAGCCGCGCCCTTCGGGTCCGGGCACTGGAAGGTGCCGTCGGCACACCCGGTGGCGATCACCTTGATCAGTGCCTCTTTCCAGCGCAGGTCGAGGTTGCGGCACACCCGGTTCAAGGCAGGGGTACGCAGCGACTCCGACCAACCGTCAATCCATAGCGTCCACGCCTTGGACTTGCCAGTCGGGGCGTACAGCCGAATGATCTTCTTCAGTTTCTCCAGCGGCTCGGCGGACGACCGGACGACTGTGTCGAGTCGGGCCAGGTCCTGCTCGGCGGCGTACGCGAACGCCTCGGCGAGCAGCCGGTCCTTGGTGGAGAAATGGTAGAAGACCAGCGCCTGACTCACCCCGGCGGCTTCCGCCACGTCTGCGGTGCGGGTGTTGGCCAGGCCACGCTCCACGATCACCTCACAGGCAGTGCGCAGCAGCGAGTCAAGGCGTACTTCGGCCGAACGTCTTGTCACGGCGAACACGGTAACGCACTATCATCGATACGATGAGTTACCAGTCAATTTCCTGACTCAGGAAGAGGCCGGGATCAGGTAAGGCGAATCGATTTCACGGAGCCAGGAGGCTGGTGGCGGGATATGTGAACTTTGTCGGGTGTCGTGCCTCGGGCGCGCCCGGCCACCCCCCCGAGTTGGCACTCTCGCGACGGCTGGGCTAAAGTTTCCATCCGTTGGCAGGAACGCCCGAGGGCGGGAAGGCCAGCTGAGACAAGCGGACGTAGCGCAGTTGGTAGCGCATCACCTTGCCAAGGTGAGGGTCGCGGGTTCGAGTCCCGTCGTCCGCTCGGAGATGCCACCACAGCACGTCGGGGGCAACCTCGGTGGAGTGGCCGAGAGGCGAGGCAACGGCCTGCAAAGCCGTGTACACGGGTTCAAATCCCGTCTCCACCTCGTCACAACGAGGGCGATTGGCGCAGTGGGAGCGCGCTTCCTTGACACGGAAGAGGTCACTGGTTCAAACCCAGTATCGCCCACCAGCTGTACGAGCACATCACATGCCCGTTACCGGATTCCGGTAACGGGCATGCTGCTGTCCCGGCCCTTACCTGGGTCGGTCCACAGGGGGAGCGGGACCGCCCTCCGGGAGTCACAGCTTCCGATGACCGGTGTCCTGCTCGGGTGATGGGCGGCGCGGTCGACTCTTGCGGGAGATCGACATGGTCCCGCGCCGCCCACAGCAGGCTACTGGTCTTGAGTACGGCTGACCTCGGGTCCCGGACTGGACGCGGCCCGCCTGGGGCCGGAGAAGGGTGTCACGCGGTTGCTCGCTCTTGCGAGTGATCGCCCGTCCGGGTACGCCGTCGAGATCGCCCTGGCCGCGGCCGGGTTCGAGACCTCCACCGGGGGCCAAGATCAGCTACTTGGTGAATCGCGGCGTCTCGCCGTCGGAGCCGGAGTGCAGCTCCGGCCAGGTCTGCGATGGGCCGAGGTGCCCGCCTGGCTCGCCGCCGCCAGCGTCTGCATCGTGCCTTCCCTGGCCGAGACATTCGGCCTGGTCGCCCTCGAAGCAATGTCCGTCGGCACCCCCGTCATCGCCCTCGACGTCGACCACCTCCCGACGCTCATCGGCGACGGAGGAGTCATCGTCGAGCAGGCCAGCGGCCACGCCGGGCTGTGGCGCGCCGCCGACCAGCTCCTGCACGACCCGGTACGCTACGAACGCATCTCCAGGGTCGGCTACTACCGCGCGCGGGACTATCGACCCGCCCACATCGCTGGCCAACTCCTGAAGGTGGTGAGCTGATGGGCGGTCGCCCCATGCAGCCAACGCTCCCAATCCCCGCCGACACCGCAGCCGTCCCGCCGCTGCTGCTCGTCGACGGACACAACCTCCTGTGGGGAGCCACCTTCGGCTTCCCCGCACCGATCTACTCCCGCGACAAGACCCGTCTGCTCACCGGGCTGTTCGCCTTCTTCGCCCTGCTACGGGTCGCGATCCGCAACGAGATCCCCGGCAGCAGCCCTGAAGTCATCGTCGTCTGGGACGGCGAACACGGCTCGCGGGCACGCCAGCAGGAACACGACGGGTACAAGGCCAGCCGGCCCACCGACGACGAAGCCCTCCTGCCGCTGCGGTTCCTGCCCGACGTCAAGCGGGGCCTCGACAGCTGTGGCATACCTTGGATCGAGCTCGAACACGCCGAAGCCGACGACGTCATCGCCACCCTCGTCCACGCCACGCCTGCGCCGCGATCCGTGATCGTCATGTCCCGTGACCGGGACTACTACCAACTCGTCACCGACCGCGTACACGTCCTCAACACCCGCTTCCGCGCCGGCCACCGGCTCGTCACCCCCGGCGAGGTGTACGCCCGCCACCAGGTCACCCCCGACCAGTGGACCGACTTCCGCGCCCTGGCCGGCGACCCCGCCGACGAGATACCTGGCGTTCACGGCATCGGTGCCAAGACCGCCGTGCGGCTCCTCGACGGCGGACTTCACCTGGAAGACCTTCCCGGCTCTGGCCGGCTCGCCAACGGCCGCGGCCGAACCGTCGCCGAGCAGTACGACCTCGCCCTCAAATGGCGCGACCTCATCCGACTCACCACCACCCTCGACCTGCCCCACCACCCGACCGGCACACCCAGTCCTGCCCTGCCCCGACCAGCCGACATCGTTGAGGAACTCGGGCTGTGGTAGCCACCCCCACCGGCGGAATCCTCACCGTCATGGCCCACCCCGACGACGCCGAACTCTGGGCCGGCGGAACCCTCGCCGTACACGCCGCCACCGGCGTACCCGTCACTATCGCGGTCCCCAGCATCAACGTGACACGGCGTCGGGAAGCCGTCGCTGGCGCTCGAATCCTCGGTGCGACACCGCACCTGCTGGACGCCATCACCGTAGACGCGGTGCGGGAACTTCTCGTCGGCATTCAGCCCGAGGTCGTCATCACTCACAACCCCGACGACATCCACCCCGACCATCAACACGCAGCGCAGACGCTGCTCACCGCGCTACCCGATGTTGTGATCAGCACCGGCAGACCCCACGCCGTCTACACCTGCGACAGCTACCACAACCTCGACCGGAACGGACACCCACTCCATCTGCCCACCATCATCGACATCACCCACGGCTGGCGCACCAAGACCACCGCGCTCGCCGTGCACCAGTCCCAACCCATCACCGAACACTTCGGGCCAATGGCCGTAACCCTGGCCCGCCTCCACGGCGGACGCGTCGGTGTCCGGTACGCCGAAGCCTTCGCACCCGTACCCGTGCTCGGCAGGCTCCCCACCACCCCACTCGCCCTATTAGGTACCTAACCCCTTACCCCAGCCTCATCGGCGACAGGGACTATGCCAACCCGAGCGACACGAACGAGCCGGCTCTGGGGGTGTCCCTATGGGTTGTGCCAAGCGGCGAGGGGGTTTGTCTCCCCGAAATGGCGGCGGCTCGATCTGCGCCGTACGAGACATTGACCCGTGCGCGAGATACCGCGACTTCAAGATTCCCACCGCGCCGCTTCCCCTCCTCGTCGCTGCGTGGCTGCCGTGCAGATCTGGGCGTCGGAATCGATGCCTACCTGTCCAAGAAATACGTCGGCCACCTCGGCCACGGCATCTCCTTGCCGTTCAGGTTCAGGCTGAGTCGGTCCCCTTCCGTCCGATGTCGGCCGAACGCCTCGCCCAACTGGTCCCATGTCTGCGTGCGCCAAAGGCCCGGCAGGAAGACGGTGTGCTCGCCCATGGAGACGGCGACGCAGCGCAGCTCGTCCGGTTCGTCGACCAGCAAGATGCGCCGTTCGTCCGGTGCAGCCTCCGGCCGCCGGAACATGTACGTGGGGAGGATGCGGGCGTCCGGGTTCTTGAGCTGCTCCCGGACGGGGTACATGACTTCCCGCCAGATGTAGACGTACCCGATGGCGGCGAAGGCAGCCAGGTAGGCGGCGCGTATCCACGACAGCCGGGCGCGGGCTTCGTCGAAGCGGGCGTGGACGGTGAACGAGGCGTTGGGGCTGGTGTTGCCGCTTTCGGCGTAGGCGTCGAGCGCCGCGAAGTGGGCGTCCTGGACTCTTCTGTCGTTCCGCTTGGGAACGCCGAAGATCTGGATGCCCTCCTCAGTCCACTGGGCCGTACCGCGCAGGGGTATGCCATCGATGCGGAAGGTCGCTGGCAGAGTACGGCCGGTGACTTTGCCCCGCATGAAGTCCTCGGCATCGGCTCGGCGGATGGCGTGGGAGTCGAAGTGGGTGCCGGAGCTGTTGTTGCACTTGCTGCACGTCAGCAGCAGACCGCGTCCGCCGAGCCCTTGAGGAGGTACGTGCTCCACGGTGAGGACGCCGGCGGCGATGGCTTCACGGGAGTAGGCCGTCAGGCAGCACGGGCAGGCGTAGTAGTCCTCGCCGACGGGGAGCTTGTCGCCATGGCTGAGGCGATCGAGGACCAGCCGCAGCATGGGAGCGCCTTCGTTGAACCAGCGCAGGCGTTTGTCCACGTCAGTCATGGTGCGCCTTTGCGGGCTGGCCGGCAACCAGGATAACCGCGCGCACGGGTCTCTCGCCGCGAAGGGTGCGGATCCGATACGCCAGAGCGTCGGCAGGGGAGTGGTCGAAGCACTGGTTTACGGCCCAGGAGGCCGAGCGGTGGTTCAGCGCCAACGGCTGGATCTCTGCCCGCGTCGCGGCCTCAGTTCGGTTGCCCCGGCCGATGTCTACATCTGGCCCCATCGGGCTGACGAGCTGTGAACGGCCGCCCCGGTCCGTCGTTGAAGCCCGGCTGAGTCAGTACGGAAACTGTCCCGATCGCCGGGCGTCCGATCGGCCCGGCGTCGCCGAGCGCCGAAACCCGGCGAGGCGGGCGAGCCCGGTCAGCTGACCGGTGCCTGCGGCACCGGCTTGATCAGCCGCGCCGCGGTGGCCTTGCGGACCGCGTCGACTCGCGACACCGCGCGCAGCTTCGCGTAGATGTTTGTCAGATGCCGTTTCACGGTGGCCTCCGTGATGCACAGCCGCCCGGCGATCTGGGCGTTGCTCAGCGCCTCGGCGGTCAACCGCAGCACCTCCAACTCGCGTTCGGTCAACGGCGTCGTGGTGCGCGGTCGCTGCCGGTCGAGCCGTTCCACGGTCGCGCGGGACACCGCCAGCAGGACGTTCTGCATGGGCCGGCGCACCACCGACCGGACAGCAGCGACGAGTTCGTCCCGCAGGATCGTCTTGAGCAGGTACGCGACCGCGCCGGCCGCCAGCAGTTCGGACACGAGGTCGGGGTCGTCGTGCATGGTCACCACGACGACCCGGGTCTGTGGAGCGGCCCGGCCGACCTGACGGACGACGGCGGCGGCGCCGAGGCCCGGCATCTCCACGTCCAGCAGCAGGACGTCTGGTCGTAACCGGACGCACACCGCTACCGCCTCCGGCCCGGTCGACGCCTCGCCGACGACCGTGAATCCGGCATCGGTGCAGAGCATCTCGCGGATGCCGTCGCGCATCAGCGTGTGGTCGTCGGCGAGACAGACCCGGATCTGCGGCCGGTCCGGGGCGGTCAAAGCCCGCTCTCCATCAGCGGGACCCGTACCTCGACGCGGGTGCCCTCACCTGGCTCGCTGGCGATGGCGAGTCGGCCCCGTAGCAGCACTGCCCGCTCCCGCATCGACGGTAGTCCGCCGCCGACCCGGTCCGGGCCACCCGGGTCGAAGCCCTGCCCGTCGTCGGAGACCACGGCGCGCACCTCGGTGGCAGCTACGTCGACGGTGACGTCCAGTCGGCGTGGTGCGGCGTGGCGTAGCGCGTTGCGGACCGCCTCGCGCAGGATCAGGTAGAGCTCCTCGGTGGTGTCCGGCGGCAGGGCCTTGACATCGCCGGCGACGCGCAGCGAGGCCCGTACCGATGGTGGTGTCGTCACCTTCAGGTGGTCGCGCAGCGCGCTCGCCAGGCCCTCCTCGCCGACACAACGGCGCAGCTCAGCGGAGAGCTGCTGCACGGTGCGCACCGCCTCGCCGAGGTATTCGACCGCGCTGTCGAGATGGGCCCGCGCACGCGCCTGGTCGTGATCGGCGTAGTGCCGGTTCAGATCCAGTCGGTGCAGCGTCAAGCTCATGCCGTGCAGCACCCGGTCGTGCAACTCCCGAGCTATCCGTCGCCGTTCCTCCTGCCGGGACTCCTGCAGCTTTGTCATCAGGAACGTCACGTAGGACAGGGATCCGACGGCGACCCGCGCCATGATCGCCTTATGGAACAGTCTGCTGATCCGGGTCGCGCTGATGTTGTCGGAGGGCGCGAACTCGCGATTGATGATCGGCAGGCCTACCTCGAACAACGTGATGGCGGCGCGTAGCGACTCCACCGGATGGATGCCGTGCTCGGCCCGCTGCACACCTATTTCGACACTAGACAGTCGAGCCTCGCCGGTCAGCGCTACCCGGGGTGCGTCCGGCAGTTCGAGCTGAGCCGCCACGTCGTCGAGGACCGACGCGACCTGGCCGGCGAGCTGGTCGACGACCTCGGGCCGGCTGATCAACTGGCTGCCCTGCCGCCGCAGGGCCCTGGTGAACGCGCTGAGGATCTCGTCGAGGATCCCCGTGGTGTCCGGGCTTCGGGCCGCGTCCGCGTCACGCCCAGTTGTCAAGAGGCCTCCCCGTCGACTCCTGTCACGGAGACTTATGATAGCGCTCCCGACTGGAACATCCACCCCTTGCAGGGTCTGAGTGTCGGGATTGGATTATCCCTGCCCGGGCCGCTTGTATGTAGCCTCTGGTTGCGATTCATGCAGGCCATAAGTGTTGCTTCGGTAATTTACCGATATAAATCAACTGGAATCCTAACCGGTCGGACTTTGCCGGCCTGTTTGTCGTGCTTCCGGGGTGGGTGGCGAAACCTCGTCCGACAGCCTGCGTTCCGCCTGTTCGCGCGTCGTCCGACCGGCGGTGCACGTGCGTCCCGGCTGCATCCGTACGCGTCGTTGGTCGAGGCGTCGCGCGTCCTTCGTCGTAGCCGGTGTCGCCACCTTCATGGAGTTTGTCGGCGAATGGGGCTCTGCCACCTTGGCCGGCCCAAGGGCCGGCCCCTACCGTCAGTCCATTGACGAATGTCGTGGTGGTGAGCCTGATCGGCCCACGACCGGCCCTGCGCGGGCGGCCCGCCGACAAACCATCCGACACGACGAAGGGAGCAGGCCGACATGGCCACAGACGCGCCGGCACCCGCCGGCCGAGAGCCGGCACCCGGCCCTCTCCGGCGTGGTCGCCGGCTCGTCGGGCGGCTGGTCGTCGGGGCGTTCGTGGTCGGCGTCTGCGTCGCCATCGCGCTCGCACTACGTGGCCAGGACTGGTCGACGCTCGGCCAGCTGACTCGCCCGCAGACGGTACCGGCGCTGGCCGCGGCGCTCGCGGTCACCTCGGGCGGCCTGCTCTGCGCCGCCCGCGCCTGGCTGCTGACGATCTCGGCGACCGGCGCGCCGGTGCCGGGCACCGCCGGTGTCCGGATGTTCTTCGTCGGCTTCCTCGGCAAGTTCCTGCCCGGCCGGGTCTGGGGACTACTCGCCCTGCTCAAGCTCGGCGAGCGGGCCGGGGTGAGCCATTCCAGAATGGCCGGAATCTACCTGGTGAACGTGGTGGTGGTGCTGCTCAGCGGTGGGGCCGTCAGTCTGCTGGTCGCGCCGGTCCTGCTCGGCGCCCACGCCCTCTGGCTCTTCCCGGCCCTCGGCGCGCTGCTCGGGCTGCTGCTCGTCCGGCCTGCGCTGGTCGACCGGGTGGTGGCCGTGGCGGCCCGGCTGGCTCGTCGCCCGCAGCCGGCCCGGCTGGCCCGGCCGGAGCACCTGCGGCGGTCGATCGGCTGGCAGACGGCCTCGTGGGTGCTGTTCGGGGTGCACGTCTGGCTGGTCGCCACCCTGCTGGGCGCCGCACCGGTCGAGGCGCTGCCAGTGGCCCTGGGCTCCTTCGCGATCGCCAGCGTGGCCGGCACCCTGGCCCTGTTCGTCCCGGACGGCGTCGGGGTGCGCGACGTCCTGCTGATCGCCGCCCTCACCGTCGTGCTAGCGCTGCCGGCGGCGGTCACCACCGCCATCGCCAGCCGGGTGCTCTGCACGCTCGCCGAGGTCCTCACCGCCGGGGCCGCCCTGCTCGTGACCGCGCTGCGCGACCGGCGTGCCGCGCGGGCGGCCGCCACGTCGGCGGACACCTCGGCGGAACGGTCCCCGGCACAGGCTTCGTTCTGACCCGCTACCGCACGCCACCGTCCACCACGGCGGGCACCTGCTCGCCGCGATCGGAGAAAGAAGGACCCAGCGAGATGCCACCACTGTTGTCCATCGACGATGCTGAACATCTCAGCGTCGATCAGGTGCACGACCTGTACCGCCGGCACGTGAACAAGGGCCAGGTCAGCCTGATGACCTCGTTCGGGTTCGGCCGGGAACTCGCCGACCGGGCCGAAGGCGCCTACATCCACACCCGCGACGGCCGGCGGATCCTCGACTTCACCGGCGGCGTCGGGGTGCTCAACCACGGCCACAACCATCCGCGCATCGTGGCTGCCCGACGCCGGTTCGCCGAGCGGCAGCGGATGGAGGTGCACAAGACCTACTTCTCGCCGTACCTCGCCGCGCTGTCACACAACCTGGCCGCCGTCCTGCCCGGCGACCTCGACATGTCGTTCCTGCCGAACTCCGGCGCGGAGGCCGTCGAGGGCGCGGTGAAGCTGGCGTACAAGTACCACGGCGGGCGGCGCAACACGATCCTGCGCAGCGACATCAGCTTCCACGGCAAGCTGCTCGGCTCCGGCAGCCTCACCGGCAGCACCCAGAACCACTTCGCCTTCCCCGGCATCCCCGGGGTGGTGTCGTTCGACTACGACGACCTGGCCGCCGTACGGGCGGCGGTGGAGGCCAGCCGCGACCGCAAGGGCCGCAGCGACGTGTACGCCATCCTCATCGAGCCGTTCAGCGCCTCGACGATGCGGTGGTGCTCGGAGGAGTTCCTGCGTGGCCTGCGTGAGCTGTGCACCCGCGAGGACATCGTGTTGATCTTCGACGAGATCTACACCGGATGGGGCAAGACCGGGACCATGTTCCACTTCATGCGCTACCCCGGGCTCATCCCCGACGTGGTGACCACCTCGAAGTCCTTCGGCGGGGGAAAGTCGTCGATCTCGGCGTACGTGGCCCGGCGGCGGATCTTCACCAAGGCGTACGGCAGCCTCAACGACGCGCTGTTGCAGAGCACCAGCACCACCTACTACGGCTTCGGTGAGGAGACCGCGACCGCGATCGAGGCGATCAACGTGGCGGTCGACGAGGACTTCCCGGCCCGGGCACGGGCCATCGAGCGGGTGCTCGCGCCGGGACTCGCCAGGATCGCCAAGGAACATCCCGACGTGGTGACCGAGGTACGGGGTGCCGGTGCGCTCTGGGGCGTCTTCCTGAACAGCGCCCGCTCGCTGGACCTGGCGGCCAGGGTCGCACCGGGCGGGCTCGCCAAGGATCCGCAGTTCGGCACCAAGCTCGTCACCTGTGCGGTGATCAACGCCCTCTACCGCGACCACGACATCTACAGCTACTACACACTCAACGGCAGAAACCCGCTGGTGGTGGGGCCACCACTGGTCGTCGAAACCGCCGAGGTCGAGCACTTCCTCGACTGCCTGGACCGAACTCTCTCACTCGGCATGACCCGGCTGCTGGCCCGCTTCGTGGCCGAGAAGGTGTCGTCGCTGTGGTGAGTGGGGCTGCGGCCGGGACGGTGACCGTGACCGGCGGCAGCGGCATGCTCGGTGGCAACCTGGTGCGGTCCCTGGCCGGCGACGGATGGCAGGTACGCAGCGTCGACCTGCGGCCACCCGCCGAACCGGTGCCCGGCGTCGACTACCTGACCGCCGACGTCCGGGACGCAGCCCGGGTCCACGCGGCGCTGCGCGGTACGGACGTGGTGGTGCACACCGCCGCAGCGCTGCCCAGCTACCCGGAACCCGAGATCCGTTCGATCATCGTGGACGGCACCCGCAACGTGCTCGACGCCGCCCGGGCGGTCGGCGCCGACCGGGTCGTGCACATCTCGACCACCGCCGTGTACGGGCTGCCCAGGCAGGTACCGACCACCGAGGACCACCCGCGCTGCCCGGTCGATCCGTACAGCCGGGCGAAGGCCGCCGCCGAGGAGGTCGGTGAGCGCTCGCGGGCCAGCGGGATGTGCGTGCCGATGCTGCGACCGAAGACCTTCCTCGGCCCTGGCCGGATGGGCCTGTTCGCGATGCTGTTCGAATGGGCCGAGGAGGGCCGGAGCTTTCCGGTGCTCGGCCGGGGCGACGTGCGGATCCAGATGTTCGCCGTGGAAGACCTGGTCGACGCGGTCCGGGTCGTCCTGCACGCTCCCGCCGACCACGCCAACGACACGTTCAACCTGGGCGCGGCCGAATTCGGCACACTGCGCGAGGACTTCCAGGCGGTGCTCGACGCGGCCGGGCACGGCGGGCGGGTGGTGTCGATCCCGGCGCGCCCCGCCGTCGCCGTTCTGCGACTGCTCGAACGGCTGCGGCTGTCGCCGGTGTACGGGCGGCTCGTCCACAAGCTGTGCAACGACTCGTACGTCAGCATCGACAAGGCCGGCGAGGTCCTCGGCTGGCGGCCGCAGTACTCCAACCGCGACGCGATCCTGCGTACGTACCACTGGTGGCGAACCAACCGCGCCGCCGCACCCGCTGGCGGCCCGTCGGCCGGTCGGACCAGCCGGGATCCGTGGAAACAGGGCGTCCTGAGCCTGGCCAAGGCCGTCTTCTGAACCGTCCGGTAGCTCACCCCACGCCTCCACACCCACCGGAGCTCGTCGTGACCATCGCCATCGACCAGCCCATCGGCACCGGTCCCACCGCCGGGCCCAACCCGACCCCACCGCCGGCCGGCGCCCGCCGGCCCGGCCTGCTGACCGACCTGATCAGTCTGATCCGTCCGCACCAGTGGGCGAAGAATCTGCTGGTAGTTCCGCTCGCCCTGATCGACGCACCGGCGTTGGGGCCGGGACCGCTGGCCCGGATCGGCTGGGCGGTCGTACTGTTCACCCTCGCCTCGTCCCTGGTGTACGTCGGCAACGACGTCTACGACCGGCACCGGGACCGGGCCCATCCCACCAAACGCCACCGGCCGATCGCCGCCGGTCGGATCAGTGTCGCGGTGGCGTACGCCGTCGGTCTTGCCCTGGCGCTGCTGCTGGCCGCCGCGGTGCTGCTCGGGCCGACCATCGCCTGGTGGCCGATCGCCGGCTACCTGGTACTCAACCTGGCCTACAGCTGTGGCCTGAAGCACCTGCCACTGGTCGACGTGTGCGTGGTCGCGGTCGGCTTCGTGCTGCGGGTCGTCCAGGGTCAGCTGGCCGTCGGCGCACCGGTCGGCCGGTGGTTGCTGGTCGCGGTCTTCGCCCTGTGCCTGCTGTTCATCCTCGGCAAGCGGCGGCACGAGGTGACCGTCTCCGGCAGTGACCACCGGCCGTCGCTGCGCGGGTACTCGGTCCAGTACCTCGATCACCTCATCGTCTTCTGCGCGGTGCTGACCGTGGTCGCCTTCCTGTACTCCCTGCAGGAGACGGTGGCCGACCCGTACACCGGTCTGGCCCTGCTCGGCTCGGTCCCGTTCGCGTTCTTCGCTGTCGCCCGGTACCTGCAGGTCCTGGTGGTCGACGGGGACGGCGGGGAACCGACCCGGATTCTGCTGCGCGACCGGGTCATGGTCGTCAACGCCCTGCTGTGGGGCGTGCTGCTGGCCGGCACGCTGCTCGCCGCGCACTACGCCGTGCCGCTCGATCTCACCGCCCGGCTGCGCTGACCGACGGGCGGGCCCACCCTCAGCCGACTACCGCCCCAACCCGACAAGGAGCAGCAATGGCCGACCCGCTCGTGTCCGTCATCATCCCGAACTACAACTACGGCAACTCCATCGGCCGGTGCGTCGACGCGGCGCTGGACCAGACGTACCGTCCGATCGAGGTCATCGTTGTCGACGACCACAGCACCGACGACTCACTGGCGATCGCCCGGCAGCGGGCCGTCACGGTGTTGCGGACCGCCCGCAACAGCGGCGTCGCGGTGGCCCGCAACATGGGGGCCGCCGCGGCCCGTGGCGAGATCCTGTTCTTCGTCGACTCGGACGTGGCGCTGCGGCCGGACGCTATCGAGACGGCGGTCGCCGAACTGCGTGCGCATCCCGAGTACGGTGCGGTCTGCGGCATCTACGAAGATGAGCCGCTGATCCGCGACAGCGTGGTGGAGCAGTGCCGGGTGCTGCAGGCGTACTGCTGGCGGATGGCATCGCTCGGCGAGGTCAGTTTCCTGTTCTCGTCGCTGACCGCGATCCCCCGGCGGGTGTTCGACGAAGTCGGCCCGTTCAATCCCCGGCTGCGCCAGACCGAGGAGGTCGACTACGGGCAGCGGATGTCCACCCGCTACCAGATCCGGGTCACCGACGCGGTCCGGGGCTGGCACGACGACGACGACAAGCTGCTGCCGCTGATGCGCAAGCTGTTCCGCCGGGCGCGGCTGCGGGTGCCGCTGTTCGCCCGGCGTCGGCGCTTCGCCAAGGGCTTCGAGAGCGCCTCACGTTCGCTCGCCGCGCTCGCCGCGCTCGGTGTGCTGGCCAGTCTGCCACTGGTCGTGCTGAGCCCGTGGGCGTTGCTGGCCACCGGGGCGCTGCTCGCGGGGATGCTCGCCGGTGACGCCGCGATGTACCGCTACGTGCTGCGCCGGCGCGGCGCGGGCTTCCTGACGGTTTTCACCGCCGTCGCGTTCGCGACCAACGTGGCCATCTCCACCGGCATCGCGGTCGGCGTCCTGCAGTGGCTGGTGTCGGGCCGGTTCCGCCGGTTGTACGACGCACAGTGGCCGTCCACCGCCGTGCCGGCCGCTCCGACGGCGACCGGGACACCGGCATGAGCCACCTGCTCGCCGCCGCTGGCGGCGCGGCCCGGACCGCCGCGCCGCCAGCGGCCCCAGGGGACGGACCGGCGGGCGGTACGGCGGGCCGCGGTCCCGGCGGCCACCGGCGTCGACGTTGGCCACCGCGTACCCGGCTGGTGTTCGCCACCGTCGCTGGCTGGAGCCTGTTCCTCGCGGTGTTCCTGACCCTCACCGGTACGCAGTGGTGGTGGCGTCCGTTCGAGCTGATGCCGCCGCTGCTGTTCGTCGCGGTGCCGCTGCTGCTGGCACCGCTGACGCTGCTGGCCCGCCCGGTCCGCGCCCGGCTCGCCCTGGTTCTCGTCGGTTGTCTGGTGCTCGGCGCCGACCTGGCCGGGCTGAACGTGCACGCCCTGCCGGGCGGACGCGACACCGCTGCGCCCGTCCCCGCCGACGCGGTTCGGGTGTTCGCCTGGAACACCGAGTACTGGCACGACGGCGACGACCCGGAGCGGTTCTACGCCTACCTGGCCGATCAGCGGGCCGACGTCTACCTGCTCAGCGAGCACGTCGGCTGGGATCTCGCCGGGCACCGTCCGGTCCGCGTCGACCACCGCGCCGAACTGCGCGAACGGTTCCCCGACTACCAGATCGTCGCGGTCGGCGAGCTGCTGACGATGTCCCGGTACCCGGTGGTACGTCACCACGCGCTGGACGCCACGCCTTACCTGACCGACCGACGGCTGGGCGGTCCGCCGCCCGGCTCCGATTTCGCCGACTACTACCGGCACAAGATCCTGCGGACCGACCTGCTGGTGGGTGGGACCGTGTTCTCAGCGTACAACGTGCACGTCCCGGTGCAGCTGGACGTCTCGATGGACCCGCGACGGCCCGAGTTCACCGCCTTCATGCGGGCGCAGGAGATCCGTCGGCAGGCCCATCACCGGGCGGTGGTGGCCGACCTCGCCGGCAACCCGGCACCGGTGCTGCTGGCCGGCGACTTCAACGCGACAGCGGCGATGGGCGAGTTGCGTGCCCTCGGCCGCCGGCTGCGGGACGCGCTCCCCGCCAGCCAGCAGATCCACCCGGTCTCCTGGCCGGACGGGAACATCCCGCTGTGGCGGTTGGACTGGGCGTTCACCGCCGGTCCGGTCCGGGTCCACGACTATCGGATGGTGCCGGGCCGGGGGATGAGCGACCACCGGGGACAGCTCGTCACCGTCTCGGTGAGCTGAGCGGATGTCAGCTGGCCGCGATGCCGGCTGCCGCCAGCTGGCTGTCCACCTCGGGTGTCCGGGCGACCATGCCGCACCGCTCCAACAACCGGCGAGCTTCGCCGAGCAGCCTGCCGGCCGCGTCCCGGTCCCCGCGTGCGAGCTCGGCACGACCCAGGGCGTACGTCCGGATCGTCGACCGGACCAAGGACCGGGTGAAGTCCGGCGGTGAGGGCAGGCGGTGAGGGCAGGCGGTGAGGGCGAACTGATTGGTATATTCGCATGCATCGATCAATTGAGAGGTGTGTGTGCCCATGAAGCTCAGAACCGTGCTGGGGGCCGTACTCGCCGCCGGCCTCGCCGTGACAGGTGTCGGCGTCGCCGCGGCGGCCGGCGCCGCTCCGGCCGCCGGTGACCGGGCAGCCGACCCGATCGGCGCGAACGCCCTCGGCGACTTCGACTTCTCCCGCCCTTCGGTGGCCGCGACCGGACTCCAGGTGCCGTGGGGGATGGACTTCCTGCCCGACGGCAGCGCGCTGATAGCCCAGCGCGGCACCGGCCAGGTGGTCCGGGTGCGGCCCGGCCAGCAGCCGCAGCCGGTGGTCACGATCCCCGACGCGACCCCGGTCAGTGAGGGCGGTCTGCTCGGGCTCGCGGTCTCGCCGACGTTCGCGCAGGACGACTACGTCTACGTCTACTACACCACCACGACCGACAACCGGATCGCCCGGTTCCGGCTCACCGCACCGCAGAACCGGCAGCCGATCCTCACCGGGCTGGCCCGGTCGGCCATCCACAACGGCGGCCGGATCGCGTTCGGCCCCGATGGCATGCTCTACGCTGGTGTCGGTGACGCCGGGCAGACCTCGCACGCGCAGAACCAGCAGAGCCGCAACGGCAAGATCCTGCGGATGCGCCCGGACGGCGGCGCTCCGGCCGACAACCCCTTCCCGGGGTCGCTCGTCTACAGCCTCGGCCATCGGCACGTCCAAGGGCTGGCCTGGGACGCACAGGGCCGGCTCTACGCCACCGAGTTCGGACAGAACGCCTGGGACGAGATCAACCTGATCGTCGCCGGTGGCAACTACGGCTGGCCGATCGTCGAAGGTCGGGCCAACGATCCCCGGTTCCGCGACCCGCTGCTGGTCTGGACCCCCGCCGAGGCCTCGCCGAGCGGCGCCGCGATCGTGGGGAACCGGCTGTACGTCGCCACGCTGCGCGGCAACCGGCTGTGGAACGTGCCGCTCGACGGGTCCGGCGGCGTCGGCACCCCGAGCGCCGAACTGCTCGGCAGTTACGGGCGGCTACGTACCGTGGAGTACGGACCGGACGGCTGGCTCTGGGTGACCACCAGCAACCGGGACGGTCGGGGGCAGCCAGCCGCCGACGACGACCGGATTCTGCGCTTCCCGCCCCTCGACGCCGTGACCCCGCCACCCACCACCGCCCCTCCGACGACCGCACCCCCTACGACCGCACCTCCGACCACGCCACCGCCGCCGACCACGGCCCCGCCGACCACCCCGCCGCCGAGCGGTAGCTGCCAGGTCTCCTACCAGGTCAACCAGTGGGGGAGCGGGTTCACTGCGGACGTACGGATCACCAACCGCGGCGCGTCGCGCAACGGCTGGACACTGACCTGGACCTTCGCCGGCAACCAGCAGATCACCAACGGATGGAACAGCCAGATCAGCCAGTCCGGTCAGGCGGTGACCGCCCGCAACGCGGCGTGGAACGGCAATCTGCCGACCAACGGCACGGTCAGTTTCGGCTTCCAGGCCACCTACAGCGGCAGCAACCCCAGCCCGACCGACTTCCGGCTCGACGGGACCGCGTGTCAGGTCGGCTGAACAGGTTCGGGACCGGCGTCCGGCCGTGGTGGGGTTCCCGCCCACCCCGGCCGGCGCCGGCCGGCTCAGTGGCCGACGTGGAACGTCGCGTCTTGGCGGTCGACGGCCGACGAGCCGCTGGAGATCGGGTCGAGGCGCAGGACGTAGTTGGCGTGCCGGACGTAGCGGTCGGGCAGGTTGTGGGACCGGAACGAGGTCCAGGCCCCGTCGGCCAGACCGGGCGTACGGTGGAAGGTCGCGTCCGCGGCGAACAGCGACGAGCCGTCGTCGACGGCCAGCACCAGCTCGTAGTCGGCGTGTCGTAGGTACCTGTCGGCTAAGTTGTAGGACTTGATCCGGTTCCAGCCGGGTGCACCCAGCGGGCTAGCAGATTGGTCTGATCCGTGCGGTGATCGGGGCGATGGTGAGATGTTCGGCGTTCAACGGCTGGATGTACTGGGCCTTGTTCGGCGCCGACCAGCTGTTGCTGCCGACGTTGCCGCTGCGCCAGGTGTACGGTCCGCCGTTGACTACTCTGCTGGTGTAGTTCACGAAGAACGAGTCCCGGTTGCCGCTGCGGGCCGAGTAGACGATGCCGTACTGGTCGCGGCCGGCATCCCGGAACGCCTCGGGTGCCCAGGTGTGGGTGGTCATGGAGTGCATGCGCACCCGTCGGTACCCGGTGAAGCTGCGCAGGTCGGCCGAGTCCCAGAGGCTGCTGGGTGAAGTCCTTGCCGTTGAGGTCGGTCGCGATCACCGCGAACGTGCCGTCCTGCCTGCGCATGACGAACGGGTCTCGCAGGCCGTGCGTCCCAGCGGTGGGGCCGACACGCTCTACATTGGCCGGTACTAGCAGGGTGCGTTGCCGAATGTTGTCGTTAACATTGACATCGGTCAAGAGCTTCTCGTGGCTGGTGTTGCAGAGAATTTGCATAAGAGCTTGGTAAAGCTTCCTTGATCTGGTGGTGGTTGCTCTGCCGGATCTCTTGACATCCATGGTTGTTATCGCAAACATCATCGATACGTCCGGGCAAGACGCCACACCCGTCGCCGGGGCCGCCAGCGGTCCAGCCGGTCGGCGCGGGTGGCACCCCTCGCGCGCGCGACCGGTCCGTCCTCCGGTCGCGCGGCCTGTCGCGACCTCGTCGAGCCTGTCGGGGTCGCGACGGCCCGACGGAAGGAACCTGGTCATGTCCACACTTCCCGCACCCCCGGCAGCTCCGGTGCCGACCACAGCCCGGCGACGTCGCACGTCCATCCGGCGCAGGCGGCCCCCGCTGCTCGCCGTCGGGCTGGTCGCCGGCGTCCTGCTGGCCGGCGGCGCGATCGCCGCCGCGCCGCCGGTCGCCTCCGCCGCCACCGTCGACACCACCGCCTGGTACGTGCTCGTGGCCCGGCACAGCGGCAAGGCCCTCGACGTGTACGAGCGGGCCACCGGCGACGGCGCGCAGATCGTGCAGTGGTCGCGCAACGACGGCGCCTGGCAGCAGTGGCAGTTCGTCGACGCCGGCAACGGCTACTACCGGCTCAGGTCCCGGCACAGCGGCAAGGTCCTCGACCTTCGCGACTCGTCGACCGCCGACGGCGCGGACGTGGTCCAGTGGACCGATGTCGGCCGGACCAGCCAGCAGTGGCGGCTCGCCGACTCCGACGCCGGTTACGTACGCCTGATCAACCGCAACAGTGGCAAGGCTCTCGATGTGTGGGAACGCTCGACCGCCGACGGTGCCCGGATCAGCCAGTGGACCGACTGGAACGGCGCCAACCAGCAGTGGCAGCTGGTCCGCGTCAACGCCCCCGGCACACCGACGACCAATCCGCCCACCTCGGCGCCGACCCCCACCCCCGGCAACCCACCCGGCTCCTACCCGGACCCCATGCGGGTCACCGGGGACACCGGGGTGCACGATCCGAGCATGATCCGCCGGCCCACCGGCGGCTACCTGATGGCCCACACCGGCAACGACGTGGCGCTGAAGACGTCCACCGATCGGATCAGCTTCCGCAACGCCGGGTCGGTCTTCCCCGGTGGCGCGCCGTGGACCACCCCGTACACCGGTGGCAGCCGCAACCTGTGGGCACCGGACCTGTCGTTCCACAACAACCGGTACTACCTGTACTACTCGGCGTCGACATTCGGTTCGAACCGGTCCGCTATCTTCCTGGCCACCAGCTCCACCGGCACCTCCGGCAGCTGGACCGACCAGGGGCTGATCGTCGAGTCACAGAGCTCGGACAACTTCAACGCCATCGACCCGAACCTGATCGTCGACGACCAGGGCCGTTGGTGGCTGAGCTTCGGGTCGTTCTGGTCCGGCATCAAGATGATCGCCATCGACCCCGGTACCGGCCGGCGGTCCGGTTCGGCCATGCACAACCTCGCGGGTCGCGGCGGCGGCGCGATCGAGGCACCGACGCTGGTCAAGCGCGGCAGCTACTACTACCTGTACGTCTCCTTCGACCGGTGCTGCCAGGGGGCGGCCAGCACGTACCGCGTGATGGTCGGCCGGTCGACCAGCGTGACCGGTCCCTTCACCGACCGGTCCGGCAACCTGCTCACTGCGGGCGGCGGCACCCAGATCCTGGCTGGCCACGGCGGTGTCAACGGACCGGGCCACCAGGCGGTGCTCGCCGACGCCGACGGCGACTACCTCGTCTACCACTACTACGCGAACAACGGTGCCGCGTTGCTCGGCATCAACCGGATCGGCTACGACGCGGCCGGCTGGCCCTACCTGTACTGACCGCCCACGCCTACCGCCGCCCCGACCTGCGGGCGTTCGCTGTCGGCGCACGCACCGGTGCCGACCCCGACCACGCGAAGGAGTACCGATGAGACCCATCCCCCAACCGTGGCCTGTCCGGAGCCGGCGCCGCCGGCCCTGGCGGGCCGGTACCGCCGGCGCCGTCGTACTGGCGGTGGCCGCCGCGGTGACGGCGGTGGCCGCACCCGCCGCCGTGGCGGCGACCGCCGACCCGAACATCTACTACGTGCTGGTCAACCGGCACAGCGGCAAGGCACTCGATGTGTACGACCTGGCCACCCACGACGGCGCGGCAATCAACCAGTACGCCCGCAACGACGGCGCCTGGCAGCAGTGGCGGTTCCTCGACGCCGGCAACGGCTACTACCGGGTGCAGTCGCGGCACAGCGGCAAGGTCCTCGAACTGCCCAACGCCAACGACGGCATCCAGCTGATTCAGAACGCCGACCGGGGCGACACCCGGCAGCACTTCCGGCTGGCCGACTCGGCCGGCGGCTACGTGCGACTGATCAACCGGCACTCCGCCAAGGCCGTCGACGTGTGGGAGTGGTCCACAGCGGATGGCGCGATGGTGTCGCAGTACCAGGACCTCGACGGCTACAACCAGCAGTGGCAGATGGTTCCGGTCGACACGGCCGGCACGCCGCCGGCCGGGACCTTCACCAACCCGATCAAGCGCAACGGCCCGGACCCCTGGCTGCAGTACCACGCCGGGTACTACTACCTGGCCACCACCACCTGGAACTCGACGATCACCATGCGTCGCTCGGCCACGCTCGCCGGGCTGTCCAGCGCACCGGACCAGGTGGTGTTCAACCTCGCCGGGCGGCCCAACGGCTGCTGCAACATGTGGGCGCCGGAGTTCCACCTGATCGACGGGCCCAACGGGCCGCGCTGGTATCTGTACTACGTGGCCGGGCAGAATGTCGCCGACTTCAACCCGACCCAGCGGCTGCACGTACTGGAGAGCGCCGGCACCGACCCGATGGGGCCGTACACCTTCAAGGCCGATCTCGGCAGCGACTGGCAACTCGACGCCAGTGTGCTGCGGGTCAACAACAACCTCTACCTGCTCGGCACCTACAACGCTGGCAGCAACGGGCAGAGCCTGTTCATCACCCCGATGAGCAACCCCTGGACGCTCAGCGGCTCCCGGGTCCGGCTCACCTCGCCCACCTTGAGCTGGGAGCGGCAGACCCATCCGGTGACCGAGGGCCCGGAGCCGCTCTACCACAACGGCCGTACAATGATCATCTATTCGGCGAGCGCCTGCTGGGGCCCCGACTACAAGCTCGGCATGCTCACTCTGACCGGGAGCAACCCGCTGAGTGCGTCGTCGTGGACCAAGCATCCCACCCCGGTGTTCCAGCGCAGCGACGCCAACGGCGTCTACGCGCCGGGCCACAACGGCTTCTTCACCTCACCGGACGGCACCGAGGACTGGATCGTCTACCACGGCAACGACTCGGCGTCCGGCGGCTGCGACATGAACCGGTCCACCCGGGCCCAGAAGTTCACCTGGAACGCCGACGGTACGCCGAACTTCGGCACCCCGGTCCGGCTCGGCGTCACCCTGCCCGCTCCGTCGGGCGAGTGACCGCCGCCGCACCGGGCCGATGAGCTGTCGATCTGCCGGTGACCGGCTCCGTCAGTCGGTCACCGACAGATCGATGGTGTGTGCGGCGTGGTTCGCCTTGGCGGCCAGGTAGCGCATGTTCGCCGCCGAGACGTGCACACCGGTGCGGATCTGTTCGGTCACCGTGACCCCGAGCCCGGTGAGCTGCGCCGCCTTGTCCGGATTGTTGCTGAGCAGGGCCACCCGGTGCACGCCGAGCGCGAGCAACATCTGCGCCGCGACCGTGTAGTCGCGTTCGTCCTCACCCCGGCCCAGCGCCACGTTCGCCTCGAACGTGTCCAACCCGGCGTCCTGCAGCGCGTAGGCGTCGAGCTTGGCGTACAGCCCGATGCCCCGCCCTTCCTGCCGCAGGTAGAGCAGGAAGCCGCCGCGGGCGGCGATCCGCTCCACCGCCTCGCGCAGCTGCGGGCCGCAATCGCACCGTTGGCTGCCGAACACGTCGCCGGTCAGGCACTCACTGTGCGGGCGTACCAGCGGTGGGTCACCGCCGTCGTCGGCCGGTTCCAGTGCCCGGTCCCAGTCGCCCAGGCCCAGCGCCACGTGCTCGCGGCGGTCGGCCAGACCGTCGAAGGTGAAGACCCGGGCGCTGGCGGTGTAGCCGTCGGGGAACCGCAGCGGCACCGTGACCTGTCGGCGGACCGTCGCCGTCGGCGCGGGACCCGTCCCGTTGGTGGCGGCGAGCTTACCGTTGACCGGAGCGTGGGGCGGCGGTTCAAGCATCGTACGTCCTATCGGTGATGTGCTGCACAGAGCGTCGGCACCGGTCCGGCCGGCACCGACACATGAGCCGTACGGGAGAATGTGTGCCGGCCTCGCATGCAGGCTATCTTTCGGTCGTCGAGGAGGTGCCATCAGTGGTTGAGCGACCGTACGTCCTGCTCAGCTGCGGCATGTCGATCGACGGGTATCTGGACAACGCGAGCGGGCGGCGTCTGCTGCTGTCCAACGACGCCGACTTCGACCGGGTCGACGCGGTACGCGCCGACTGCGACGCGATCCTGGTCGGGGCCGGCACGGTGCGCCGCGACGACCCTCGGTTGCTGGTCCGGTCGGCGGACCGCCGGCGTCGGCGGGTGGCCGCCGGCCACCCACCCACCCCGATGAAGGTCACCGTCACCGGCAGCGCCGACCTCGACCCGCAGGCGCGGTTCTTCACCGTCGGCGACGTCGACAAGGTCGTGTACTGCGCCACGGGGAGCCTGGACAGCGCCCGCAGCCGGCTCGCCGGGCTCGCCACCGTCGTCGACTGCGGTGACCCGGTCGACCTGCGACGGGTCGTCGGTGACCTGCACGTCCGGGGCGTCGGCCGGTTGATGGTCGAAGGCGGCGGACGGGTGCACACCCAGTTCCTCACCGCCGGCCTGGCCGACGAACTGCACCTGGTGGTCGCCCCGATCTTCGTCGGCGACTCCCGGGCACCCCGGTTCGTCGGCGACGGCAGCTTCCCGTGGCACGCCGACCGGCGGGCGACGCTGGTCGAGGTCCGCCAGATCGGCGACGTGGCCCTGCTGCGCTACGCCCTGTCGTCCCGGTTCGGCGAGCAGTAGCCGACCAGCCCGTCCCGCCGTCACGTTGCTGGCCGTCACGTCGCCGGACGTGGTCGCAGCCGCAACGGCGGCCGCTGCCGGACCGCCGGCAGCCGACGTACCCAGCGGACCGCCAGCACACCGGCACCCGGCAGGCTCGCCGTCAACGCCAGCAGGCCGTACACCACCGCGACGGTCAACCCGAGGCCCGCGCCGAGCCCGGCCGCACCGAACGCCCACGCGGTCACCCCTTCCCGCGGTCCCCAGCCGCCGACATTCAACGGCACCGCCATCGCCAACAACGCCAGCACCATCAACGGTGCCAGCTGGTGTAGCGGCGCCGTCGACCCGGCGGCGCGGGCCGCGACCAGGAAGGTGGCGAGGTGACCGGCCAGCGCGGCTACCGACAGCAATGCCACCCCCGGCCAGGTCCGTCGGGCCAGCAGACCGCTGCGCAGGTCGGCAACGGTCCGCCCGACCGCGCGGGTCCACCAGGACCCGCCGGACCCGGCGGCTGCCGTTCGACGGACCCGTGGCCGACGGCGGCGTACCGCCACGAACAGCGTCACCACCAGCGCCGCCGCCGCGACCATGGCCGCCGCGACCTGAGCCGCGGTGACCAGCCGCGCGGGTGCCGGCACCGGCAGCGTCAGCAGCACCCCTGCGGCGACCGCGAACAGCACCAGCTGACCGGCGGTCCGCTCCAGCACCACCGCGCGTACCCCCCGGCCCACGTCGGCCACCTCACGGCCGTGCCGGACCGCGCGGTGCACGTCACCCAGCACCCCACCGGGCAGCGCGGCGTTGAGGAAAATCGCCCGGTAGTAGTCAGCGACCGCCCCGGCCAGCGGCAGCGCCAGCCCCATCCCCCGGGCGACCAGACACCACCGCCAAGCGCTGCAGACCGTGGTCAACAGCCCGATCCCGACCGCCAGCAGCAGCACCCGCGCGTCGATCACCCGTATCCCGTCCAGGAACGCGTTGGTGCCGAGCCGCCAGACCAGCAGCCCCAGGATGGTCACCCCACCGGTCAGTCGCAGCCAGCCCCAGACCTTGCCCTTCACTGTGCGTCACGGCCGGTGCCGGCCGTGCGCAACGGGCTCTTCGCCCTGTGCATTACGTGCCCCCCTCGATGAGCCTCCGCCGACAGATACGCGGCGGTGCCGCCTCCGGTTCACCTGCCCGGCACCGGAAATACGCTGTGCAGAGCTCAGCCGGGCACGACCAAGATGTCCCGGTGTTCAACGGTGACCCCCAGTTCACCGGCGGCGGCAGCGGCGAGCCGGCGGCGCCGGTAGCCCCCCGGTTGGGCGGCCAGCTCCGGCCGCTGCTCGTACGCCGCCGCGATCCAGCCGTCCAGCCACCGTTCGGTCAGCTCGGCCCGATCGGGGCCGAGCAGCCACGGACTGGGCCGCACCAGCACGGTGGCCCCGTGCCGGGTGAACGCCTCGGTCGCCGCCTCCACCGCGGACGGGCCGAGTAGCGGACGACCCGCGGTGTGCCGCCGCTGGTGGTCGTTGAACGCGGCCGTCAGCTCACCGTCGAGCGGGTCGGCGGGATCGAACCGTACGTCACCGACCACGGTCAGGGTCAGCAACGCCGGACAGGCGACCGCCCGAACGGTCGCCGCCAGCCGGTCCACCTCGTCGGCGGTGAGCAGGTCCAGCAGCGCCGAGGCGGTGACCAGGTCGGCGCCGACGAGGTCGTCGACGGTGAGCGCGGTGACATCGTCGCGGCGTACCGTCGCGGTGACCGGTGCGCCGTCGGACGCCGCCGGGGCCATCCGGGCCTCGGCATGGCGCAGCAGTTCGTGGTCGCGGTCGTGCAGCACCCAGTGCTGGGCACCGGGCAGCTGCGGGGCCAGCCACCGGCCCATCGAACCGGTGCCGCAGCCGAGGTCGTGTATCTCGGTGCGGGCGGCCCCGGTCAGCAGCCGGCGTACCTCGGCGACCAGTTCCGCCGAGCGCGCCTGCGCGTCTGCGGGCTCCCGTAGTCCCAACCACGCCGGGCTGTACCCGGCCGACTCGATCGTCTCCATGAAAGTCTCCCTCCGCTCGCCGGCGACGCCGATCCGGCGCGCCGCCGTCAGCGCCGACGCAGTTCGTGTAGTACCGCACCAACTGCGGCGGCCGTGTCCGCCCAGTCGGGCAGCCCGGCCCGGCGCGCGACGGCGGCCGCCCGCAACCGCTCCCGCTCGCCGCCGTCGGTCAGCCAGCGACGTACCGCCGCACCGAGCGCCTCCGGGTCGGCGGGCGGCACCAGCCGGCCCGGTCGCTCACCAGCGTCGGTGCGACCCAGTGCCTGCGGCACCCCGCCGACGTCGCTGGCCAGCACCGGGATGCCGCAGGCCAGCGCCTCGGTGATGACCATGCCGTACGTCTCGGCGTGCGACGGCAGGATCAGCAGATCGGCGTCGGCGTACGTGCCGGCCAACGTCGCCGCCGCGCGGGGCCCGGCCAGCGTGACACGGTCCCCGATCCGGTGGTACGCGATCCGCTGCCGGACCCGGTCGACGTACGCGGCGGCGTTGAGCGCTCCCACGCAGAGACATTCCCAGTCCAGGTCGGTGACGGTGGCGAGCGCCTCGACGAGTACGTCGTGGCCCTTACGGGGGGTGACCGACGCGACGCAGAGCAGCCGTCGGCCGGTCGGGTCCCGGTTCGCCAGGGGCGCCGGTGCGACACCGGGGACCGCCACCCGGATCCGGTCGGCGGCCAGACCGTGGCGGGTGGCGAGTTGGCCGGCCGTCGCGTCGCTGGTGGCGATCACCGCCGCCGCCGCGCCGAGTACCGTGCGTTCGGCCAGGTCCAGGGCGGCCGCCTCGGCCGGGTCCAGCCCGGTCTCGTCGGCCAGTGGCAGGTGGACCAGCACGGCCAGCCGTAGCCGGTCGGCGTGCGGTCCGACCACCTCGGGCACCCCGCAGGCGACCAGACCGTCGATCAGCACCACCGTGCCGTCGGCCAGGGCGGCGAGCAGGTCAGCGAGCGTGGCCCGGCTGGTCCGGTCCGGGCGCGGCCAGGCACCGGGGACAGCGATTTCGCGTACCGGTCGTCCGGTCGCGGCCAGACCGGTGCAGACCTGCCGGTCGTAGGCGTTGCCGCCGCTGGGGGCGGTCGGATCGTCCACGTTGCCGGGCAGCACCACGACGACCATCGACGTCAGAGCGCCCGCTCGTAGCTCGCCCAGGCGATGTGCGACTCGTGCAGGGTGACGCCGATTCCGGTCAGACCACGGGCACCGGCACCGAGATCGCCCGCGTGCACCCGGTCGGCCAGCCGGTCGGCGATCAACCTGGCCAGCCATTCAGTGGAGGTGTTGACGCCGGCGAACGCCGGCTCGTTGTCGAGGTTGCGGTAGTTCAACTCGGCCAGTACGGCCTTGAGCTGCCCGCTGGCCAGGCCGATGTCGACGACGATGTTGTCGCTGTCGAGGTCGGTGCGCTTGAAGGTGGCGTCGACGACGAAGGTGGCACCGTGCAGCCGCTGCGCCGGTCCGAAGACGTCACCGGTGAAGCTGTGGGCGACCATGATGTGGTCACGGACGGTGACGCTGAACATTTCTCATCCTCCAGTCGGGTAACGGATCACGTGGCACAACGCCGGCAATGCGCCGGCCGCGAGCCGGGGCAGCATCTCGGGCAGGTCGGTGAAGTCGCTCTCACCGGTCAGCAGCGCGTCGAACCTCTCGTCGGCGAGCAGCTCCAGGGCGAGAGCCAGCCGTCCGGCGTACCCGTGCCGGTCGCGCCGGGCCGGGGCGACCCGGCCGACCTGGCTGCTGCGCACGGTCAACCGGCGGGAGTGGAAGTGTTCGCCGAGCGGCACGGTGACCGGGCGGTCGCCGTACCAGCTGAGGTCGACCACCGTGCCCTCGACGGCGAGCAACTCCAGCGACCGGGCCAGCCCGGCCGACGTGGCGCTGGCGTGGAACACCAGGTCGCACCCGTCGGTGGCGGTGTCCGGGTGGGCGAAGTCGACGCCCAGCGCGGCGGCGGTCACGGCCCGTGCGGGGTCGATGTCGACCAGTTCGACCCGTACGCCGGGGAACCGGGCGGCGAGCGCGGCGACGGTGGCGCCGACCATGCCGGCGCCGACAACGGCGATCCGGTCGCCGAGCAGGGGAGCGGCGTCCCACAGGGCGTTGACCGCGGTCTCCACCGTGCCGGCGAGCACGGCGCGGCGGGGCGGCACGGTGTTCGGGACCACGGTGACCGCGTCGGCCGGCACGACGTAGCGGGTCTGGTGCGGGTAGAGACAGAAGACGGTACGCCCGACGAGCTCGGCCGGGCCCTGCTCGACCTGTCCGACGTTGAGGTAGCCGTACTTGACCGGGGCGGGGAAGTCGCCGTCCTGGTACGGGGCGCGCATCTCGGCGTACTGGCTGGGCGGCACCTCGCCCCGGAATACCAGCGTCTCGGTGCCCCGGCTGAGCCCGGTGAACCGGGTCCGCACCAGGACCTCGCCGGGGCCGGGCGGCTCGACCTCGACCGGCCGGATCTCGCCGGTGCCCGGGGTACGCAGCCAGAACGCATGATCGCGCAGCGTCATCTATCCGCTCCCCTCGTCTCTCGTCGGTGCCTCGCCTTGCTGGCCTGGGTAACGATAGCCGGGTGCGGATCATGACAGCTGGTGACCGGCCGCCCTGGTGAGTCCGCGCGCCGGTGGTCCGTAGCCGGGGTAGAACTGCCGGGCCGGTCGATTGGCCCGCACTGCGGCTAGGGTGTACCACCGAATCGACGCTGAGCGCTGGTGGACCGGTCACCCCCGCGTCCCGTTCTGCGGTAATGTGCCGTGTCGCTGTTCAGACCGACCGGTCCTGGACGACGAACCACCACATCGGCCACGGGGGACCGCGTGCCGATCGTCTATTTCGGAAGGTATACGATGTCGCAGACCACGGCCGTACCGGCCACCGAGCAGAAGTCCTGGCTCGTCGCGCTGCTGCTCAGCTTCTTCCTCGGCGGGTTCGGAGCGCACCGGTTCTACGTTGGCAAGATCGGGACCGGCGTTCTGATGCTGGTCACCTTCGGTGGACTGGGCCTCTGGGCGCTGATCGACTTCATCGTCATCCTGATCGGCAAGTTCACCGACAAGCAGGGCCAGCCGCTGGCCAAGTGATCGGCGAAACGCGCAGGCTGGGGCGCTACCCGGACGGGTAGCGCCCCAGCCGCGTCACGAGACGTCGACGACGACCGCTCCGCCGCCGAGCGCGGTGGTGTCGGCGTTGATCCGGCTGTCGTAGACCACGGTCTCGGTGCCCGCCTCCCGGATCCGGATCCAGAACCGGTCCTTGCCCTGCTCCCGCAGCGCCTCGTCGTTCAACCCGACCAGGTACTCGTAGTCGCCGGTGCCGTTGACCGTGCCCCGGCCGTTGAACCGTACCTGTGGGCCGTCGACGACGTACCCGCGGTGGCTGGTGGCGGCGAACTCCCACTCGCCGAGGCGTAGCCGCAGTGCCGCCGGTCCCGGCCCGGTCGTTTCCGGCCCGGTGGCCGCGACGAACCCGAACTCGGCCCGCCCGGCCTGCTCCTCGTCGGCAACGTACGCCCCGGCCGGTGAGATGACCCAGCCGGAGCCGGCGACGTACCCGCCGCCGGCCCGGTGTACCGCCAGATAGCCACCGGTCAGGGTGTGCGCGGCAGCCCGGTCGTCGATCACCGTGACCGTCGGTCGGTACACCCCCGGTTCGGCGTAGGTGTGCGCCGCGACGCAGGCGGACCCGTCGATCGTGCCGGCGTCCACGGTGTCGTCGCCCCAGACCACCACGCAGCGGTGCGTGTCGTCCGTGCCGGAGTCGGTGAAGGTCGCGGTGACGCTGACCTCGGTGCCGGCCGCGACCGGACCGGCCGGACCGGTGACCGCGATCACCACCGGAGCGGTGTTGACCGGCCGGATCGGCGCGACGCTTTCCAAGGTCGGCACCACCGGGACGATGGAGCCGTCGTCGGCGAACTCCAGTCGGTCGATGGTCGTCTCCCGGTGGGTGCCGTCGCCGTCCGGGACGGCGAACCGGTGGTACGCCACGTACCAGTCGTCGGTGCCGGGGACACGCACCACCGAGTGGTGGCCGGTGCCCTTGATCCCCAACGACAGGTCCTTACGCAGGATGGTGCCGCGCCGCTCGCTCCACGGCCCGAGCGGCGAGTCACCGACGGCGTACGCCACCTGGTAGTCCTCGCTGCGGGTGTCGTTCTCCGACCACATGAAGTAGTAGCGACCGTCGCGCTTGATCACGAAGGCACCCTCGTTGTATCCGGCCGGCCGGTGAGAGGTCACCTCCGCCGGGTCGAACGACACCATGTCGTCGTTGAGTTCGACCTGGTAGGCGTAGCCGTTGCCCCAGTACAGATAGGACCGGCCGTCGTCGTCGGTGAACACCGCTGGGTCGATCATCTGGCCGGGGTACGTCCCGGCCGGCACCAGCGGCTCGCCGAGCGCGTCGCGGAACGGCCCGGTCGGCGAGTCGGCGACGGCGACCCCGAGGTGCTTACCGGTGTCGCCGGTGGCCTTCCCGCCGCTGAAGTAGAAGTACCACTTGCCGTCGCGTTCGGCGACGGTCGGCGCCCAGGCGCTGTTGTCCGCCCAGTCGACGTCGGTAGCCAGGTCCAGGATGACCCCGTGGTCGGTCCAGTTCACCAGGTCCGCCGAGGAGAACACGGAGAATTGCGTGCCGCTCCAGCCGGCGAACCCGTCGGTGGTGGCGTAGAGGTAGAACCGGTCGCCGAAGACCGCGATGTTCGGGTCGGCGTACAGGCCGGGCAGCACCGGCGAGCGCATCAGCCGGGCCTCGACGGTCCAGGTCGCGGTGGCACCGTCGGCTCCGGTGACCGTGTACGTCACCGGTGTGCTCAGGTCCCGGACGGTGCCCGACTCCGGCGCGACGGTGGCGCCGGTGGCCAGGGTGAACTCCGGTGCCAGGGCGGTCAGGTCGGCGTCCGGGTGGACCGGCAGGATGATCCGTCGGGTGTCGGCGTCGATGATGGCGTCCACCTTGAGCTGCGCCACGGTGGCGCTGGTGATCGCCGCCGGGTCGCCGCCCAGGGCGTACACCTCGTCGGCGGTCAACGCCCGGTTGTAGATCCGGAAGTCGTCCACCTCCCCTGCGAAGTACGGGTCCGCGCCGTACAGCGAGCGTCCGATGTAGCCAGCGTGGTCGCGGGTCGGGTCGTGCAGGTCCGACGGGCGGACCGCTACGTCGGTGGCCCGGGCGATCTCGACCCCGTCGAGATACATCACGGCGGTACGGGTGGTCGAGTCGACGGTCACCGCGAGGTGTCTCCACCCACCGCCGGTCAGCGCCGACGACGCCCGCAGCTGCTTCTCGGCCTGCCAACTGCCGGTGGTGATCGCCGAGAACAGCACCCCGCCGCCGTTGCGCGGGCTGGCGAACAGGTAGCGGTTGCTGTCCGGGCCGAGCCCGTAGATCCACTGGTTGACGGTGCTGGAGGCGTCCCACTTGACCCAGGTCGCCACGGTGGTGCTGGAGACGCCGGCGTACACCCCGTTGGGGATCGTCACGTACGGCGCGGTGGTCGAGCCGCTGCCGCCGCCGCTCATCTTGAACGAGCCGCCGTCGACGCCGGTGCCGAACGCGGGGGTCCGCTCGTAGCGGCCGTGCCGGCCCTGCCCGGACGAGTCGGTGGCGACGCTGCCGCCGGTCTCGTCGAACTGGTAGTGCAGCAGCAGCCCGTCGGCCGGCGGCTCCGGCCCGGGATCCGGGCCGTAGGCGGCGAGCAGCGCGTCGTACTCGGTCTGGGTGACCGGCAGTACGGTGCCGTGCCGGGGGCTGGTCGGCAGCGCGTAGTCGCTCGACGGCGTCCACACCCCGGAGGCGAGGTCGGTGGTCTCGAACGGTAGGTAGCCGCGCCCGCCGAACTCGTCGATGAACAGGTACCACTTCTCCTCGGTGTTCGATTTGAAGATGGTGGGTCCTTCACCCTGGGACATCGCGCCCCGGCCGATGCAGTCGGCCAGGAAGCCCCAGCTGGTGTCGCGCAGTGACGTCGATGTCTCGGCGAGGATGAACTTGCTGCACGGCGTCGACGACGAGTTGTTGCGTTCGTCCTTGGTGAACCGGTAGTAGACGCCGTCGTGGTCGATTACCGTCGAGTCGATGACCGAGTAGCCGGGGTCGACCCACACCTGCGGTTCGGAGAAGGTGTGGAAGTCGCGGGTGGTGGCGTACAGCATCTTGTTGTACGTGTTCCCGGTGTGGTCCGGGTCGTCGGCCGCGTAGAGCTTCGAGGCCCAGAAGACGACGTACGCGCCGATCGTCGGGTCGTAGTACGCCTCCGGCGCCCACGTGTTGCCGGCGGTGTCCGGGGCGACCTGGACGAGGCGCTGGTCGGTCCAGTTGACCAGGTCGGTGGACTCCCACACCATGACCGACTTGCTGCCGTGGCGCTGCGCGCCGTCCCAGTCGCCATTGCCGTGGATCCGCAGGTCGGTGGCGATCTGGTAGAACTTGTCGCCCTCGGGGGAACGGATGATGAACGGGTCCCGCAGGCCCTGCTCGCCGAGCGTCGAGGTGAGCACCGGGCGGCCGTCGTTGAGCGGCTGCCAGCGCAGCGGGTCGTTGCCCTGGCTGAGGGCGAAGTAGACCTGCTCGCCGGTGGCGGTGCCCTCGCCGGTGAAGTAGCTGAACAGGTAGCCGGTGCGGTCGGCCGGTGCCGGCAGCGCCGGCACGGTGGCGGTGAACTCGCGGGTGGCGCTGGCCGCGTTGCGGGTGACGGTGGCGGTCAGGGTCACGGTGGTGCCGGCGGCGCCGGGTGCTGGTCGGTTGACCACGCCGTCGGTGGCGATCACCGCCGGGTCGTCCGACGCCCAGACCACTGTGGTGCCGTCGGTGCCCGTTGTGGGCAGGGTCAGGTTTCCGCGTACGTCGTCGACGTCGTGCACGGTCAGCGCCGCGGCAGCGTCGGCGACGATCCGCGCGTCGTCGAATTCAGCCAGTACGGTCACCTCGAAGCTCCTGGTGTCGGTGACGGTGCCCCGGCGCAGGGTGGCGGTGAGCGTGGCCTGGGCGTCTGGTTCGCCGACGGCCGGTCGGGTCACCGTACCGTCGGTGGTGACCACCGACGGGTCGCTGGAGGTCCAGTCGATGCCCGAGCCGCCCGGCCCGGTGGCCGGCAGGGTGAGGTCGGCGGTGATCCGGCTGGTGTCGCCGAGGTCCAACGCGGCCGCGTCGTGGGCGACGACCGCGGCGGCCGCGCGTTCACCGAGCTGGGCGGCCTCGTCGGCGGTGACCGCCCGGTCGTAGATGCGGAAGTCACGCACCCGGCCGGTGAGGTGGCGGTCGCCGGTGTAGACCGAGCGTCCGATGTAGTTGGCGGTGGTGGTGCCGTCTCCGATCGACGCCGGGGTGATGGTGACCGCGGTGTTGCGGCCGACCTCGACGCCGTCTTCGTAGAGCACTGCGGTGTTGTCGGTCTGGGTGTAGGTGAGGTGTTTCCAGACGCCCCGGGCGAGGTTGCGGGACGGGTTTGGTCGGGTGTTCTGCTCGGTGGACCAGTTGCCGCTGGCGATGGCGGCGCGGAACTGGTCGCCGGTGGCGAACAGGTATCCGTCGCCGGTGCCGCCGCTGGTGTTGCCCATTCCGAAGATGAAGTATGGGGTGACCTGGGCCGGGTCGATGAACACGTCCAGCGCAACGGTGACCGAGTCGAGGTCGCGCAGCACGTCGTCGGGCAGGTCCACGTACGTGTCACTGCCGTTGAGGCCGAGCCCTCCGGTGCCGGACCAGTCGGCGGCACCGTGCACGGTGCCGTGCCGGTCGTTGCCGGATGTGTCGGTGGCGACGGTTCCGGCGGTGGCGTCCAGTTCGTACCAGAGGACGAGGCCGTCGGTCGGCCCGGCCGCGGTGGCGGTGGTCGGCCCGGCGGCCAGCAGACCGGTGGTGAGGGCGAGGGCGGCGAGCGAGGCCAGGGTTGTTCGTCGAGGTCCGGCGGTACGCGGTCGATCCCGCTGCGGCATGAGTGTCTCCTCCTGGGAGGCGTCCGGATCTGTGGGTCTGAGGTCGGTATCAGCAGTTGTTAGCGTTAACAACACGTGGTGTACGGTGACCGGGTCAGAGTTCGCCCGATTCGCCGCCGTGACACGGCGGTTGCGAGAGTGTTAACCGGCTCGTACCCCGCCGTCAAGATGCCCATCGGCTTGGCCCTCCGCCTCGGGGCAGCGGCGGACGGTAGGGTCGCGCCGCATGAGGACGGTCTACACGTCGGCGGACCCCGACACCTTCCACCCCGCCCGGCAACGGCTGGTCGGCCGGGTCGGCAAGTGGGCGCGTCGGCAGCGGCGCACCGGGCTCGACCCGTTCGTGATCGAGACACTGCTGGAGTACCGGTGGAGTCACGGTGACGGTCTGCTCGGCCGGTGGCACCCTGACGACCTCACTGCCGCGCTGCTCGAGGGGTTCCCCAGGCACGTCACCATGCATCCGGATGACTGGGACGCCGTCGTGCCGAGCGTACGGGGATTCGTCGACTTCCTGTTCGACGAAGGGATCGCCGACCGGCACTGCGCCGACCGGGACCTGCTGCACACCACGCTCGACGAGCTGGCCGGACCGGTCGCCGAGGCGCTGGCCGACGAGCGGCGCTACGGTCCGGCAAAATACTGGACGACCCGGATGATGCGCGAAGGCGTCGATCCGACCGACAACGCGGCCGCCCAGGCGTTCATTGCCGACGTGCACGCCGGCCGGATCTCCGTCGACCAGGACCTGCTCAACCAGATCATGGCCAACAACCGGGCGGCATCCGACAATGCGCAACGTCCACCGACCCTGCCGCTGGTGGCCGTCCCGGACGACGCCGAGCTGCGCCCGGCAGCCGAAGCGTCGACGATCCTGCACCGGGTCCGGCAGTTCGTGGCCTGGGTGGGACCGGGCCGAACCCTGACCCCGAACGGCAACCTGCGGCTGGCCGACGCCCGGGAACTGGTCCCGCTGCTCGACACCGCAGACGTGATCGACCCGGCCATCGGTGACCGGGTGTTCAAGACCCGCAGCAGCGAGGAGCTGTACGGACTCTCGGTGGTCGTCGCCTGGGCCCGGGCCGCTCGCGTGGTCCGGATGGTCAAGGGACGGCTCGTGCCGGTCAAGAGCGCGGCGAAGCTGCTGACCGACCCGCTCGCCCTGGCCCACCGGCTGTACGCGACGCTGCCCGAGATCGGGGCGGCGGTGTGCGGCAGCGGCTGGCGTGAGTCGTTGATGCGTTGGCGGTTCGACGACGCCGTCGTCATCACGGCACTGACCATCTACTCGTCCGCCGAACCGCTGCCGGTCCCGGCCCTGCGCGAGCTGCTGCACCATGCGCTGGAGGAGTCGATGCTGGTGCCGTACGGCGGCACCGAGGAGCAGCAGCTGGCCTGGCGCCAGTCCGCCCACAACGACGCCGACCGGCTCTTCGCGCAGCTGGCCGACCTCGGCGCCGCCCGGCTCACCGACGACGACAGGATCAGTCTGACGCCGCTCGGTGCCGTGCTGGTCGGGCACCGCCTGCGCGAACAGGGCGTGGTGGTGCCGACCGTCGCGGACCTGCTGGACGAGACCGCCGAGGTGGTGGTGGCGGTCGCCGCCGACAGCGATCCGGACAGCGCCGACCGGCTGCTGACCGCCTGGTGCGCCCACCAGCCGCAGAGCGGTCCCGCCGAGCTGCGGGCGCTCGCCCGGCGTACCGACGACCCGTCGCACCGGCGTCTCGCCCGGTCCCATGCGGGGTAGCCGTCCCCGTCCGGCAGGTGGCGGGCGGCCTCTAGCATCCCGGTCATGAGTTACCAACCGCCCGGGACACCGCCACCGCCCGCCGGCGGGCCCAGTCGTGGTCGGCGGACCACCGTGATCATCGTCGCGGTCGTGCTCGCCGTCGTCCTGCTCTGCTGCGTCGGCGTCGCCGGGGGTGGCTTCTGGCTGTACCGGACCGTTGCTGCGGCCACCGGGCCGGCCCGCGACGCCACCACCGTTCACTTCGACGCCCTCATCTCGGGCGATTACGTCACCGCCTACCAGCGGCTGTGCCAGGACCGGCGGGACACCCTGTCCGAGGCGGAGTACGTCGAGCGGGAAACCGCCGCCGAACAGATCGCCGGGTACGACATCGTCGGCGTCAACGTGTCCACCGCCAACGGGCGTACCTCCGGCGTCGTCACCGTCGAGGTCACCTACGACGGTGGCGGGCAGCGCCAGGAGATCGTCACACTGGTTCAGGAAGACGGCGGATGGCGGGTCTGCCAGTGACACCCGACCACCTGCCACGACCGTGACGGAGGGCGGACCGGGATGATTGAGGCACTGCTGCCGGCCACGGCGGTCGCCCGCGAGGCGTTCGACGACAGCATCCCGGTCACCCTGTTCCCCGAGGAGACAGCCGTGGTCGGCAACGCGGTGGACAAGCGCCGCCGCGAGTTCGGCACCGCCCGCCGCTGCGCCCACGAAGCCCTCGCCGAGCTGGGCTTCCCCGGCGTACCGGTGCCCTCCGGCCCGCGCCGCGAACCTCGCTGGCCGGACGGGGTGGTCGGCAGCATCACCCACTGCGCCGGCTACCGCGCGGCGGTGGTGGCCCGGTCGGTCGACCTCACCACGGTCGGCATCGACGCCGAACCGCACGAGCCGCTGCCCTCCGGGGTGTTGAACAGCATCACCGTGCCCGACGAACTCACCTGGCTGGCCGCCCGTCGGGACACCCACCCGCAGGTGCACTGGGACCGGCTGCTGTTCTGCGCCAAGGAGGCCGTCTACAAGGCGTGGTATCCGCTGGCGGAACGCTGGCTCGGCTTCGAGCAGGCGTACGTCGAGGCGACCCCCGGCCCCGGTGGCGCTGCCACCGACGGGGACTTCACCGCCCGGCTGCTGGTGCCCGGCCCGGCGCTGCCCGACGGCACGCCGCTGACCGGGTTCACCGGCCGGTGGCTGGCCCGCAACGGCCTGATCGTCGCCGCGATCAGCGTCCCGGCCGGCCCCGACGTCTGACCGACACACCGCCCCAGAACGCCAGCCCGTTGATGTGGATCCTTGGCCCACCGGGGCTGCCCAGCCCGGCGGCCCGCTGACCGAAGTCGCCCATCAGGCCGATACCGGAGATCGACACCTCGGCATCGTCCGGCACCACGATCTCGATCCCGCCCATGATCGCCCAGGCCCGGATCCGGATCGCGTCCGCGTCGAGCCGCGCCTCCCGCAAATCGATCCGGCCGCCGCCCCAGAAGGCGATCGCCCGCAGAACGCCCGGTGCCACCCACCGGCCACGCCGGTCGAAACCGCTCATCACCGCGACCGCCCACCGCGACGGCCGCGACGGCGCCAGACCGTGCTCGCCGCGCCGGGCCACCGCGTCGGACACCGCACGGGGAATGTCCCGGGTCAGCGGCTCCAACTCCGCGTACGTCCGGGCGGCGTACACCCGGCCGAGTCGTTCGTCCAACTCGGGCAGATCGATCCGGCCCTCGGCGGCCGCGGCCCGCAGCACCTCCGCCACCTGCTCGCGGTCGGCGTCGGAGGCCCGCAGCCCGTCAGGTGGCAGCCGGTCAGGAAGGTCGCTCACGCCCACAGGGTACCGAGCGTCGCCGGGTCCGTCGGATCGGTCAGGTAGTGGGCCAGCACCTCGGTGTGCAACGGGAACGCGAGCGTGACCGGCTCGGTCACCACCAGCCACTCGGTGGCTTCCTCGGTCGCCACCGACACCGGCAGCGCCTGCGCCGGTCGGGGCGGCAGCAACCCGAAGATCAGCAGGCTCGCGCCGGTGGGCACGCTGCGTACGGCGTACAGTCGCACCTGGTCGGCCTGCCCGGCCAGCCCGGTCTCCTCGCGCAGCTCGCGGACCACCGCGGTGCGCCAGTCCTCGCCGTACTCGATGAAACCGCCCGGCAACGCCAGCTCGCCACGGGCCGGCTCGATGCCGCGGCGCTGCACCACCACGCCGATCCCCTGTGGAGTCGTCACCGGCACCACGGCGACCGCCACCGGCGTCGGATTACGCCAGATCTGCTGCCCACAGTGGCCACAGGACCGGGGCCAGCCGGCGTCGGCCGGGTAGCGGGTACCGCAGGACGAGCAGAACGAGTAGGGCACGCCAGTCACAGCGCCCGACGATACGCCGGTCACCGGGCCCCGCCCGCTGTCGCCTATCCGACCGGTGCCGGGCACCCGCCGCCGCACCTGGTCGGGGATTCTGACGGCAGCGAACCGTACGGGGAGGTGGGCCGATGCTGTTCAGCGCGGCGTGCCCGGTCCGGGAGACCGAGCGGGACTGGATCGACGAGTCACTGTCCTGGCTGATCCGCGAGTTCGGCGAGCCGGCGCTGCGCGAACCGGTGGTACTGCCCACCGACAAGTTCTTCCCCGGTGCCTACCACGGCAGCCGGGCCGACGTGGCGGCGGTGCTGCACCGCGTCGCGCGACACATGGCCGTCGACCCGGACCGGGTCGAACTGGTCTTCGAGCCGGCCGACGACACCGAAGCCGCGCTCCTGGCCAGCCTGCCGGCGTACGCGCAGGCCGCTTCCGGCGAGGCCGGGCACTACGTACGTCGGGGCGGCCGGGGCGTGATCACCATCGCCGGGGCGCAGGCCCGCCAGCCGATGGCGCTGGTCGCCACCATCGCCCACGAGCTGGCCCACGAACGCCTGATCGGCGAGGGTCGGCACCGCCCCGACGCCGCCGACCACGAGCCGCTCACCGACCTCACCACTGTCTTTTTCGGACTCGGCATCTTCACCGCCAACGCCGCCGTCGACTACCGGGGCCGAGCCGGCGGCTGGCAGTCGAGCCGGCTCGGCTATCTCACCGAGCCGATGTACGGCTACGCGCTGGGCCGGTACGCCTGGCTGCGCGACGACCTGCCGCCCCGCTGGGCCCGGCATCTGGACACCAACCCGCGCAGCTACCTGCGCTGGTCGCTGCGTTACCTGGACCGGCGACGGTAACCTGCGGCGATGCGGCACACCCTGGAGCCGAACACCCGGACCCTGCACGGCTACTTCTCACCCGACTTTCCGCCGGTGCTCACCATCGACCCCGGCGACACGGTCACCCTCCGTACCCTGGACTGCTGGTGGTCGGCCGGTCCGTACGCCGGCGGGCCGCACGACCAGCGGCCCCGGCACGCGGCGTACCGGCCGGGGTTCGGTCATGCGCTGGTCGGGCCGATCGCGGTGCGCGGCGCCCGGCCCGGGACGACCCTGTCGGTACGGATCGACGAGGTACTGCCGGCCGAGTGGGGCACCACCCTGGCCGGCAGCGCGTTGACCCCACACAGTGAGCGGTACGGCATCGCCGGCACCGAGACGGTGCACACCTGGCAGCTGGATCCGGCCGCCGGCACCGGCCGTAACCAGCTCGGTCACACCGTGACGTTGCGGCCGTTCCTCGGGGTGCTCGGCATGCCGCCCGCGCAGCCCGGCGAGCATTCGACGATCCCGCCCCGGCGCTGCGGCGGCAACCTGGACTGCAAGGACCTGGTCGCCGGCAGCACCCTGCTGCTGCCGGTCACCGTCGACGGTGCGCTGTTCTCCGTCGGCGACGGCCACGCTGCCCAGGGCGACGGCGAGATCTGCGGTACGGCGATCGAATGCCCGATGGACCGGGTCCAGCTCACCTTCGATCTGATCGACGACCAGCCGCTGACCGGACCGGTGGCCCGGGTCGACGGCGCCTGGCTGACCCTCGGCCTGGGCGACACCCTCGACGCTGCGGCGGCCGACGCGCTCGACGCGATGATAACCCTGTTGTCCCGCCGGCACGGGCTGTCCCGGGGCGACGCGGTCGCCCTGGCCAGCGTCGTCGTCGACGTGCGGGTGACGCAGATCGTCAACGGCGTCGTCGGCGTGCACGCCCGGCTCGCCGACGACGCACTCCGCTGACGGGGCCGGTGCCGTTCAACTCCGCGCCGGTGCGTCCGGTGCCGGTCGACGGTGCGCGGCCAGTGCCCGCAGCGTCAGCAGGCCGCCGACGCCGGGCAGCAGGCTGAGTAGCCGGGTCGATGCCGGCGCGGCCGGCTGCTGCGCGGTGGCGACGACCACCAGCAGGTACGCCGCCCCGTGGGTCGGGCCGAGCAGCGACGACACGGCCGACCAGTGCACCGTGGCCAGGTTGGCCAGCATCACGATCAGAGTGGTGATCTCGACTCCGGCGGCGATCCGCAACAGCCGCAGACTGCCCGACATCCTCACACCCCGGTCGTCGAGCCGGGACGGACGATCATCAGCACCGTGACCGTCGCCCAGAGCAGGTTGAACACCCCGGTGTACGCCGCCAGCCGCTGTGGCGCGGTGGTCGGTGTACTCGCGGTCGCTGCCCCTGTCGCTGCCCCTGTTGCGGTCGCCGTCGGCTCCGGCTGGGTGCCGGGAGCGTCGATCCCGGTCAGCAGCATCTGCTGGCGGGGCAGGACCCGTAGCACCAGCAGCGCGGCGGCGATCGCGGTGAGCGCGATCGACACGAGCAGCCAGGTGTCGGTGAGCACCCCGAGGCTGGTGGCGGTGGCCAGGCCGAAGACCGGCACGACGATCCCGACGGCGGCGTACACCCGGCAGATCCGGTGCAGCGTGCGCAGGGTCGTGTGGGCGGCGGCGTCGCGCGGGTCGGCGATCGCCCGCCGGGCGGCGGCCGGGAACATGCTGGCTGCGACGGTCACCGGGCCGATCGCCACGATCGCTGCGAGCACATGTACGGAGAGCAGAAATTTCGTCACGACGCGACGGTATGGGTGGTTTCGTGACGCGAGGAGTGGCAGGAAGGACACAGGTCAACGGATTCTCGCCACAGTCGGCGTACCGTCGTCGACGTGCACCGGATCGCGATCCTCGCCCTCGACGGGGTCATCCCGTTCGACCTGTCCACCCCGATCGAGGTGTTCGGCCGGCTGCGGCTGCCCGACGGCCGGGCCGCGTACCAGGTGGTGGTCTGCGCGGCCACCGCCGAGGTGGACGCCGGCGCGTTCACCCTGCGACCCGCCGCCGACCTGACCGCGCTGGCCACCGCCGACACGGTGATTGTCCCCGGCTGCGCCGATTTGTCGGCCCCGGTGCCGCAGCCGGTGCAGGCCGCGCTGCGTGCCACCGCCGACGCCGGCACCCGGATCGCCTCGATCTGCTCCGGCGCGTTCGTCCTGGCCGCCGCCGGACTGCTCGACGGCCGACCGGCCACCACCCACTGGCGTGCCGCCGCCGACCTGGCCGTCCGCTACCCGGCCGTACGGGTCGACCCGGACGTGCTCTACGTCGACGACGGGCAGATCCTCACCTCCGCCGGGGCCGCCGCCGGCCTCGACCTGTGTCTGCATCTGGTCCGGCGCGACCACGGCTCAGCGGCGGCCGCCGACGCCGCCCGGCTGTCGGTGATGCCGTTGGAACGCAGCGGCGGGCAGGCCCAGTTCATCCCCGCCCAGTCACCACCGGGCCCGCCCGAGCCGGCGATCGAGCCGCTACTGAACTGGCTGCGTGAGCAGGCGGCCGAACCGTTGACGCTGGCCCGGATCGCCGACCGGGCCGGGATGAGCCCACGGACCCTGCACCGACGCTTCCGCGAACACACCGGAGTCGCGCCGCTGCGCTGGCTGCAGGAGGCCCGGATCCGGCAGGCCCAGCACCTGCTGGAAGCCACCGACGACGGGGTCGAACAGATCAGCCGTCGGGTCGGCTTCGGCTCACCGACGGCGTTCCGGGACAGCTTCAAACGGATCGTCGGCACCAGCCCGTACGCCTACCGGGGCGCATTCCGCCGGCCCGGCGACGAACGGAGTCAGCCGACTGGTGCGCGGCGTCAACTGGGTGGTAGCAGTGACGGGCGGCGGCGGGCGGCCAGGTCCTCGACCCAGCCGAAAGCCAGCACCACGCCGACCAGCAGCACGGTGCCGACGCCGAGGATGGCCGCCTTACCGGCGTAGAGACCGGTCAGAGTGAGGAGCCCGCTGGCGGCGTACAGCACCGGCAGATGCCAGACGTAGACGGTCACCGCGCGGGCGTTGATCATGCGGAACAGCCGGGCCAGCCACGGCACCTGCGCCAGCCAGTCCAACCGGGGCCGGGCCCGCATCAGCAACAGCACCGCTGCCCAGCCCCACACCAGCGCGCCGAGCCGGTCGTCCTCGCCCCGCTCGGCCAGCCACATCATCGCGACGAGCGCCAGCGCGCCGACGCCGAGCGCGTACCACCGCAGCGGGACCCGGTCCAGCAGTCCGGTGTGCCGGGCGTAGCCGATCAGCCAGCAGGTGCCGTAAGCGGCGGTGGACCAGAACACGTCGGTGACCGGGTTCATCTGCAGGTCGACCAGCGGGGAGGAGAGCAGTACGGCGAGTGCGGGCAGGGTCAGTAGTGTGCCGACCGGCCACCGGCGGAACGCCCACCACAACAGCGGGGAGAACAGCACCAGCCACAGGTAGGCGCGGATGTACCACAGCCCGAGGGAGAACGGCCCGCCCCACTCGCTGGACGGCGGGTTGCGCAGCGGCGCCACCCACCAGGTGACGTCCAGCAGGCTGGGCCGCCAACCAACCAGGACCATCAGCGGTACGGCGACCGCGGCGAGCGCCCACAGCGGTGGCAGCAGCCGGCGCAGCCGCGAGCCGACCACCCGCAGCGGCGTACCTCGGTCCAGCGACACGGCCGTGAGGTAGCCGGCCAGCGCGAACATCACCGGCATCGCCGGGAACGCCAGCGGCAGCCAGGTCAGCCACAGGGTGTGCAGCAGGTAGACCCGCACGATCGCCAACGCCCGCAGCGCATCGATGTACGGGCTGCGCTCGCGTGTCGGGCGCGGCGAGGCCGCCTGGGTAGGCGCCTCCTGCTCGCTGTTACGCAGGGGCGGGCTGACACGCATGGAGGCCGAAACTATCCGGGGTAGCTGGGTGTTCCCGCAACGTACGGTTGCGGTGCAGCAACGAGCTGGTTAATGGCCGGTGGCGTCTCGTGCCGTACCGACAACCGGCGGTGCGGGGCGGCGTCGATGGATCGCCGCCCCGCACCAGCTACCCCGGACAACTCACCGGGTACGACCTACCGCTGCCGCACCGTCAAGCCCACGGGCACCGTCAACACCGGGTACGGGGTCTGCGCCCGCAGCGCCAGCGTGGCGGTGTACCGGCCGGGCCCGTCGACCCCGGTCGCGGCGTCAGCGGTGAACCGCACCGTGACGGCCTTCGACGCACCCGGCGCCAGCGTGAAGCTGGCCGGGCGTACCCGCAGCCAGGGCACCTCGGCCGGCGGCGCGCAACCGTCCGCCGCGGACCATCGGGAGATCGACGGCAGGGCCGCCCACTGCGGCGACATGCCGCCGATCGCCAGCCCACCGCAGGCCCCGGCACCCCGGGACGCGGCCTGCCCGGTCGGGGCCAGCTCCTGCCAGACGTCGGCCACCGGGTCGTACCCGATGGTGTGATCGGTGATCTCCCCGCCGGAGAGCATGCCGCCGGCCAGCACCAGGCGGCCGGCGGCCACCGAGTACGCCATGCTGGTCACGTGCTCCGGCATGGCCGCGCGGGCCGACCAGCGGTCGGTGTCCGGGTCGTAGGCGAGGGTGTCGGCGTAGTCGCCGTCGTGGCTGTACCCGCCCGCGCAGTAGATCCGCAGGTTGATCGCCCCGCAGGCATGCCACGCCACCTCGTGCGGGTAGTCGGCGCGGGCCCGGAACGTGCCGGTCGTCGGGTCGAACGCCAGCACGTCGGCCGACGCCCGGCACAGGTCGTCGCGGCAGCCGCCGATCAGGTAGATCAGCCCTTCGACGACCACCGCCGCGGCCGCCGCCCGGGGCACCGGGTTGGTCACCCCAGCGAGGGTCTGCCACGCCCCGGTCGCCGGGTCGAACACGTCGACCGCCGACTGTGGCCGGAACTCGGTGTCCCAGCCGCCGAACACGTACACCTTGCCGTCGACCGCCGCCACCGCCGGTTTGCCCCGGTCCCGGGGCAGGTCCGGCAGCCGCTGCCAGCTGTCGGCAACCAGGTCGTAGGCCCACGCCTGCCGGGTGGTGCCCAGGTGGGTGCCGCCGCCGATCGAGTAGACCGTGCCGTCGAGCACCACGGCGGCGTTGTCGGACAGCCCGGCCGGGGCGTCGGCCAACCGCTGCCACGGCGGCTGCCCGGACAGCGGCGGCGTGGCCGCCAGCGCGGGCCGATCCAGCACCTGCACCGTCACCGGCGCGGTCCCGGTGTTACGGACGGTGAACTCGGCGCTGCCGCTGCCGCCGGCTGTCAGTTCCGCCGCGACCGGTGTGCCGGAGACCGCCAACTGCCCGCTGCGCAGGTCGAAGTCGACCCGCCGGGCACCGCCGGCGATCACCGACGCGGTCCGCTTCCGCTGCTGGTACGGGGCGGCCTCGGCGACGAACGACCGCTGCTGCCCGGCCCCGCCGGCGAAGAACCAGTAGAACCCGTCCGGCACCGATTCATCGGCCGGGGTGGCCACCGACGTCCCGTACTCGTCCGGGCGCTGCGGGTCGGCGACCCGCGCCCCGACCACCGGCGTCCCGGTGTTCGCATCGCTGGTGAACCCGGCGATCAGCCCGCCGTCGACCGGCGTGCAGGTGCGGTCGACGATCGCCACGTCGTCGACCTGCCACCACCAGCTGTACCCGCCCCGGTAGCGGAACCGGACCTGCACCTGGTCGGCACCGGCCACCGGTGCCAGCGGGATCTCCACCAGACGCGGCCCGCGTACGCTCTCGGTCACCTGGGAGACGTTGACCCATTCGGTGCCGTTGGTGGAGACGTCGACCGCGGCGACGTCGCCGTTGCCGGCGATCCACGCGTCGGTGCGGAACCGCAGCACCGGTGCCGCGATCTGCGAGATGTCGATCATCGGCGTGTGCAGCAGGGTGTCCTGGCTGCGGCCGACGCCGTGGCCGTCGCTGTCGACGATGGCGAACCCGCCGGCACCACCGGTCAGGTTGCCCCGCTGGTGGAGGTCGGTGAAGGTCCAGCCGCCGCCGTCGGTGCGGTCCACGACCGTCCAGCCGGCCGGCTCGGTGGCGAAGTCGGTGGCGAAGACCGTGGCGCCGGTGTCGGCCGTGTAGCCGGGGGCGGTGCAGGCGATGTGCGCCGCCACCACCAGGTTCGCCCTCCGGGCCTGGCCGCCGACCGCCACCTCGGTGGTCACCGTCCGGTAGCCGGGGTACAGCGCGGTCACCGTCAACTGGTACGTGCCGTGCCGGGGCACCTGGACGGCGTACCGGCCGCTGGTCGGGTCGGTGAAGACCGGGTGGCCCGGCCGGCCGGCGATCTCGATCCGCGCGTACAGCGGCCAGCCCTGCCCGGAGCCGTCGGTGACCCGACCGGAGAGGGTGACCAGCGGCACCGCGTCGAGGGCGACATCCAGGACCACCGGTACGGTGCCGACGGTCACCGTCAGCGTCCGGGTGGCCCAGCCGAACCCGGAGACGGTCACGGTATGGGTGCCGGCCGCCAGGTACGTCGCGTACCCGCCGGTCGGTCCGGTCTGCACACTGCGCCCGGCGACCGTCACGGTCGCCCCGGCGACCGGGGAGCCGTCCGCCGCGTCGGTCACCGTGCCGGTCAGCCGGCCGGTCTGCGCGCGCGGTGACTGCGCCACCACCTGGTACGCGTCCAGCCGACCCTCGCCGGCCAGGTTGTTGTCCGCCACGGTGCCACCGCATTCGGTAGCGTCGACGTCGATCGCGGTACGGTCCAGCGACGCGACCGTCGCGTCGTAGTCGTTGCGCAGCGCCGGCGCGGCCGACCACAGCAACGCGATCGTGCCGGCGACGTGCGGCGCCGCCATCGACGTGCCGTCGGCGGTGCCGTACTGGCTGCCCGGCAGCGCCGAAACGGTGCCGACGCCGGGAGCGGCGATGTCCGGCGTGATGTGGCCATCCACCCCGGACGCGCCCCGGCTGGAGAAGCCGGCGATCGTGTCGTCGACGTCGTGCGCGCCGACGGTGTAGACGCTCGGATAGTCGCCGGGGGAGCTGGCGGTGTTGCACGCCGGACCCTCGTTGCCGGCGGAGAAGACCGGGAAGATCCCGGCCGCCCGCCACGCGGTGATCACCTGCTCGTACCAGGGGTCGGCCTGGCCGCCGCCCCACGAGTTGTTCACGATGTCCGGCCGCAGGTCGGGGCGCGGGTTCTCGCCGTTGCGGTCGGTCGGCGCCAGCACCCACTGGCCGGCGGCCAGCAGCGCCGGGTCGGAGCAGTTGCGGGACTCGCAGCCCTTCGCCGCGATCCACCGTGCCCCCGGCGCCACCCCGATCCGGGCGCCGGCGCCGTCGTCACCGACCATCGTGCCCACGGTGTGGCTGCCGTGCCCCTGGTTGTCGCAGGGCGTCGCGTCCGGGCACACCCCGGACGGGTCGAACCAGTTGTAGTCGTGGTCGAATGCGCCGTCACCGAGGTTCCCCCGGTAGCTGGCGGCCAGCGCCGGATGGTCGAACTGGACTCCGGTGTCGATGCTGGCGATCACCACGGTCTCGCCGCGTACGCCGAACTCCGACCAGACCCGGGGCGCACCGATCTGCTCCACCCCCCACGGGGTCTGCGGATCGTCGGCGGCGGCCGGCTGCGTGACCGGCTCGATCAGCTCATGGCTGCGCACCGGCTCCACCCGCGCCACCTCCGGCCGGGCGGCGATCGCGTCGACCAGCGCCCGGTCCCCGGTGACCTGCACCGCGTTGGCGATCCAGAAGCTGGTGTGCGGCACCTTGCGCCGGGTCAGGTCGGCGGTCAGCCCCTGTTGGCTGCGCTCGGCAACCTCGGTCAACTGCTCGTACGCGACAGTGGAGCGCCGGGTCCGGTCGCTGATCCGGGCTGCGGCGTCCAGGGTGGCAGTCTCCCGCAGGTAGACCATGAAGCTGGTGGTGCCGTCGGCGGCCAGGTCGGCCAGCAGTTCGGCACTGACCGCCGCCGGGGCGTCGCCGTTGCCGCCGATCGGGGCCGCCGACGCGGCAGGGGCGGCTGCCGTGGTGACGGCGAGCACGATCGCCAGCATCGCGGTGGCGTACCGAGTACCCGCTGGTGGCGGGCCGGTCCGTCCAGGTGGATGGATCATCGTTCTCCTCACAGTGGTGACAGGCGGATCTCGCCTGCCGGCCATGCTCGGTGCGCCGATGACCAGGTGAAAGCACCAAGATGGGCAATCGTCGGGCAATACCGGGACAGCGCCCGCCGCTGGGAGGGCTCCCACGGGGACGTTGACGTGGGCCGGTCCACCCGGTTGGCTGACCTGCGGGGACACACTGGGGGAGACGCGGTGACGGGTGGCGAGGTGCCGTTGGTGGTGTGCGTGTCGACGGACCCGGCGGTACGCGAGCGGCTGGTGTCCCGCGTCGACGACCTCGGTGCGGTGCTGGTCGTCAACACTCTGACCGAGCTGCGGACCATGCTGCTGTCAGCGGCTGATGCGTCTCCAGCGGCCGACGGGTTGCCGGCGGCGGCCGGTCCGTCTGCTGTCGGTCCGTCGCGGACCGGGCTGACCCGTCTCGGTGACCTGCTGCTCGACCCGGTCTCCACCGAGGTCACCTGGCGCGGCGAGGCACTGGCGCTCACCCCGTTGGAGCGGGAGACGCTGCTACGGCTGGCCGGTCCACCGCTGCGGCTGTGGACGTACCGGCAGCTGTTCGAGGCGGTCTGGGGCGGGGCCTATCTGGGCGACCGGGCCGCGCTGCATGCCACGGTGAAGCGACTGCGGCGCAAGCTCGCAGCGCTGCCGAACGGGCCACGGGTTCGCACCGTCCGAGGCGTCGGCTACCACCTGGTGCCCGGGTAACCGGCTCGTGGATTCAGCGCGCGCGTCCGCCCGCCGGTAGCTTGCAGAGCGGTTCGCCGGAGGCGATGTCGTCGAGCGCGTCGTGCAGTTCGGCGATGCGTCGCTCCGCCTCGGCGACGAGCGCCCGCGTGAGCTGCTGCCAGTCGGCGTCGGTCGGGCTGGCCGGCAGGGCGGCGAACAGGGCGACGATCTCCTGCACGCTGAGCCCGACCCGTTGGGCCACCCGGCAGATCCGCACCAGGCAAGGGGCGAACTCGTCGTAACGGCGCTGGTTGCCGCTGGTGCGGACCGAGGTGAGCAGTCCCTGGCGTTCGTAGAACCGGATGGCCGAGGTGGCGACTCCGCTGGCAGCCGCGACCTCACCCACGGTCAGCGTCGCAGGGGAAGTGATGGCGTTGGACATGGGACGCATCGTCGCTTGACTTCAACCAATGTTCAAGTTTTAGCGTCGATGGCATGGAAACGGACAACGTCACCGTGCCGAGCGGACCGCTGCGGGTCGGCGTGATCGCCGGCAGCACCCGCCCCACCCGGCGGTCGCCCGCCATCGCCCAATGGGTGGCATCGGACCGCAGCCAGCCGGAGCTCCGCCTGGAGGTGGTCGACCTGGCCGGCTTCGACCTGCCAATGCTGGGCGAGCCGCTCGCCGCCGTCTTCGGCAGCTACGAACACGAGACCACCCGCCGCTGGGCCGCCGCGATCGCCAGCTACCACGCGTACGTCATGGTTGTCCCCGAGTACAACGCCTCCTTCCCCGGCGTGCTGAAGAACGCCCTCGACCACCTGTACGCCGAGTGGGCCGACAAGCCGGTGGCCTTCGTCGGCTACGGGATGTCCGGCGGCGGCCGCGCCGTGGCGCAGCTGCGCCAGGTAACCGAGGAGCTGCGAATGCGGCCAGTGGGAACGTCGCTGCACCTCTCCCCGCAGCAGGTCGCTGACGGCCGGTACGCGGCCAGGGCTGGCGATGTCGAGTCCCGCGCCCGGATGCTGGCCGAGTTGGCCGGGGCACTCAGCGTCGGGCGCACCCCCGCCGCCGAGGGGAGCCTCCGATGAGCGTCGGGGCACTGGCGGCGGTCGTCGACTGGCTGTCCGCACAGGTCCGACCAATGCGGCCGTACGGCGACACCCCGTGGCGGGACGTCGTGACCGACATCGCCGACGGCCTGCTGCCGCACCGGGCAGACCACGAGGCGGCCGATACGCCGACGGTCATCGGACTCGCGCCGACGACCCGCGAAAGCGTCGAGGTCAGCGAGCTGCAGGTCGACCTGCTCCAGGCGTTGGTGACCCGGGGCGTGCGTACCGTCGTCCTGCAGGACACCACCGAGATCGGCGAGCGGCTCGATCACTGGGCCAGGGCCAGAGACCGGTCGACGAACGGCCCCGAGGCGATCCTCGCCGACGCCTGGGGGCCGTGGCGCACCGAGTCGCTGCGCCGCGCACTGATCTGGTTGCGTGCCCACAACGCCACCCACCCGGCAGACCAGGTGGAGATCCGCGGCATCACCCGTCCCACGGCGGAGCTCGCCGACTACGACCGGGTCCTCGCTCTGACGGCGGGCACCCGCGACCACGAGCGGATATCGGCGCTGCTGGCGACGATCCGGGTCGCGCACGACGGCGGCGAACACGTCGAACGCGCCCATGGCAGGTGGACCGGCGAGCCCTTCGTCGACCTGGCCCGGCAGGCCCGTACCGCGACGGCGGCCGTGCTCGACCCCGGCTCCGACGCCGCGACCCGTGCACTCGCGGCGCTGGACCGCATCGTGCGATTCCATGCCGCCCCACTCAGCCGAGGCCGCAGCGGCGACGACGAAGAGACGGCCGCCGCAGACCAGCTCGTCGAACACCTGCGGGCCACCGGACGGCGAGCCGTCGTCTGGGACGGGATCGGTCACCTGGCCGCCCGGGGGACCAGCTTCGGCTCCCGACTCCGCGAGCGCCTCGGGACGGGTTACCGCTGCGTGCTGACCACCTTCGGCTCCGGCCGCATCCGGGACATCCACCTGCCGACACCCCGCTACGGCAGCCTGGACCAGACCCTCGACCACGTCGCGGCCAGGCTGGGCGCGGGGTACGCGGTCAACCTGACCGTAGCGCCGAAACCCGACGCGGTCGGGCGATGGCTGGCCGGCCGGCACGCCGTACGGGTCATCTCCGGCATGTACCGCCCCGACGAGGACGAGCGGCACTACTTCGCGCTCGACGACCTCGGTCGATCCGTTGACGTCCTCCTGCACCTGCCGCAGATCAGCCAGGTCAGGTACGTCGAACCTCCAGAGCCGAAGGGCTGAGCCGGTCAGCCATCCGGCGTGGCGATCACCCGCGCGGCGATCATCTGGGCACAGTCCAGCGACTCCAGGTGGCTGGTGTCCACCTCGATGTCGTACTCGACTCCCTGATGGACGATCTCGGCCTGTGCTGAAGCCATCCCGATGACCCGGTCACCACGGGCGATCTCCCGCGCCGCCGCGATGTCCGCAGCGCACCGCACCCCGACCCACAGCACGGACAGACCGTCCAGATACTGACGGGCCTGCTCCTGGGAGGCACCGCCGCCGAGGAAGACCTCGTCGATGATGATGTGCGCCCCGGCTTTCGCCATCGCCGCGACGCCCACCCGCCAGGCGTGCTGCAGCTCGTCGAAGCCGTCGCCGAGGATGACCTCGCCCTGTGCGCCGAACGTCACCATGGTCGGCGGCAGCCGATCGATCAGGTCGTCGATGCCGAAGCTGATCCACGGGTCAGGCAACAGGTGTTTGAGACATCGGACGATCCCGGACTTGCCGGCGCTGGACCCGCCGTTGAGCACGATGACCTGCGTCGCCATGATTGCGTACGGTGTGCGAGCCTGAAGGCGGTGCTCGACAAGTAGGGGAGTCAGCGTGCTACTGCGCGACGTACGGCCAGACGACGTCGACGCGTACGTCCGGATGCGCTGTGACCCGGTGATGATGGCCGACCTCGGCGGGCCGCTGCCGGTCGACGGCATCGCGGCCAAGGTCAAGCGGGATGTCCAGTCGGCGGCCGCCGACACCCAGTGGATCAAGATGATCGTGCCGGACGCGGCCGACCCGGCCATGGTCGCCGGTTCGGTGGCTCTGTGGACCCATGACCTCGACGACGGGCCGGTGTCCGAGATCGGGTGGATGGTGCTGCCCGAGTTCCAGGGCCGAGGGCTGGCCAGGTGGGCGGCGCGTGCGCTGCTGCGCCGGGCTGCCGCAGACGGCCGTTGGGGCACCGTGCACGCCTATCCGGCGGTGACCAACGCCGCGTCGAACGGCGTCTGCCGTAGCCTCGGTTTTACCCTGCTCGGCGAGACCAGCGTGCCGTTCGCCGACCGTGTCATCCGGTCGCACCACTGGGTGATCGACCCCCGCGCCGACCTGGTCGACTGACTGTTGGACGCGCCGGACCGCCCTCGATCATGGTGCTGACTCTTGCTGCCCTGCAACGGCAGGGTTGTCGGGTTCGTCGGTCATGCGGTGGGGACCTGCATCTGGTAGGTGTGGCCGGTGGAGCGGCTGGTCACCGTGCGCATGACGGCGTACTCGACGGGTTGGCCGGTGGCGGCGCGGCTGATGCGGGTGAGGACCAGGACCGGTTCGTCGGCGGCGATGTCGAGTAGTTCCTGTTCGTGATCGGTCGGCCGTCGTGCGGTGACGTGTTCGCTGACCTGGTGGGGTGTGAGTCCGAGGCCGGCGAGGACCTGTACCGCGCCGCCTTTGATCTTGCGGTTGTCGGCGAGTGGGGTGCCGGCGGCGATGGGTTCCGGGTAGTAGGAGTCGGCGAGTTCGACGGGCCGGTCGTCTTCGAGGATGAGTCGGCGGCGGACGACGGCTCGTTCGCCGGCGGCGAGTCCGAGTGCGCGTCTGACCTGTGTGTCCGCGTTGACGGTCTCGACGCCGAGTAGCTGTTGGGTGCCGACCCGTCCCCGGCCGGCGGCCTCGACGGACCACGCGTCGTGCTGCTGCGCGACGAGGTACGGGTCTGAGCTGCTGGTCCAGCCTGGTTCTGTCATGGTTGCCTCCCGGTCGCTTCCTCCGATTCTGGTGCTGATTGACGCTGAGACGGATAGGCGGCTGTCTCGACGAACTGTGCGACCGTGAGCAGGTTTCGTGTCCGGAAGTAGGCAACAGGGTCGTCATGCCACTGGTGTGTCGCAACGCGTTGTTGAAGCGCATCGATGGCGCTGATGAGCCGCTGGTGTTCGGCAGGTGTGAGTGTTCCTTCTGCTGCGAGGCAGGCGGTGACGGCGGAGTCGACTTCTGCGGCGATCGGATCTTGCCAGGCCAGCAGTGTGGGCATGTGCCTGCGTTTCCAGAACGTCAAGGCGTGTAGGGCTGCTTGCTGTGGTGCGCCGTACCAGTGTCGGGAGCCGTGGTTCGGATTCGGATCTTTTGGCTTCGGGCTCCGCTGCCCCTTCATCTTGGCAGCGCGACGCTGGGTGGCGTACTCGCGGAGCTCGGCATGCCAGCCCGCTCGGCTGGCGCTGAGTAGGTCAAGGGCGCGGAGCAGAGCCGCTTCGTCCTGCTCGTATGGCCCGGCCGCGAGTCGGAGGAAGCCCAGGGTCGCGTGGAAGCCGATCGGTCGGTACAGCTGTACGCAGGATCGGAGCGCTGAGACGCGGCGTCGATGGGGTAGTGCTGGATCGCGTACGTGCCGGGCGTAGGCGCTGAAGCTCATGTGGCTCGCTCACCCCTGCCGTCAGGCGGTCGTCGCCGGTGAGGTCGCGGCTTCCCAGAGGTGTTCGACGTGGTTGGCGTACTGGTCGAAGAGGCCGCCTGGGCTGCGGCGGCGGATGTGCAGAGTGGGGGAGGCGTGTCCGAGTTGGTCGGCGAGGTGGGTGCTGACGAGGGCTTCGTCGTCGAAGATCCAGACGGACAGGCTGATGTGGCGGTCGGTGTGGCGTACCTGTGGGGTGGGTTCGATCTTGGCCAGTTCGGCGGTGGTGATGTCGATGCGGGTGGAGATCGACAGGGCGGCGTCCTCGACGCGTTCGCGGTCTCGGGTGACGGGTGAGTCCTTGCGGCCGAGGAGGAAGCGCAGGTCGAGCCCGGATACGGCCTTGTTGCGCAGGGTGGGTGTGATGCCGGGGACCTCGGTCCAGAGGAAGTAGGAGGTGTAGCCGGCGCACCAGATGCGGGACGTGGCGCGGTGGACGAGATCGTTCCACAGTTCCCGGGGGACGGCTGAGCGTGTCGGCCATGCGGCGCGGATCTCCCGGTCGTATCCGCGTTTGACCAAGCCAGACCAGATCACGTCTTCATCTTCTCTCAACACTTGGGCGACCTGCGACCGGTGGCGGGGGTGAGGGACGCGACCGCCGATCCACCGGGCGACGGTCTTGGGGTCGACGCCGACCTTGCCGGCCAGGGTCGCCGGTGTCATGCCGGTCCGGCTCATCGCCACGTGCAGCGCTGTGTTCATGGTTGATCACTCCTGGGACGTTTATGAACGTCCCTAGTTACCTGACGCAGAGGTCCCGGCATCCCCTCCACACAGGAAGAGTCCACAACAGATCCTTCAACAGTCCTCCCCACGAAGGAGAAGCTCTTGACCAGGAACCAGAGCCCTCGCAGTAGGTATGGCGGGTTGCCGTACGTCGTTCGCAATGAAGGTCCGACGCTGAACCGGCCGCCGTTGCCGCGCCGGACGCCGGGGCAGACGGACATTGGGAGTCATCCGCGTTTCCGGCTGCTGGCCGCGCGTGGGGTGGCGTCTGCGCCGGATGCCGAGCGGCCGGCTGTTGACGCCGAGCAGGCGGTGCTGGATGAGGTGGCGGCGGCGATGCGGAACCGGCCAGGCGCGGACGTGTTGGACCGTGCTCGGGAAACGGTGGCCGAGCACATGCCGAGTCGGTTGGCTGAGTGCCGGGTGTGTGATGTGGCGGCGTTCTGCCCGCCGTTCACGAGCGCGTTGGCCGTGCTGGACCGGTGGGATCAGGTCAAGGCGCGTCGGGTGCGGGCGGTGTTGCAGTACGCCGGGTTGTGGCCGGACGGGTACGTAGAGGACGGGCGGGACGACTGATGGCCGACGGTGATCTTCTGCGGGTCGGTGACACGCTGCATCTTGGCAAGGCCGACTGGGTGTTCGGCGATCGGTCGATGACGGTCCGGGTCTCGGACATCCGGTACGGCCTGGACGACGCCGAATCACCAGTGGTCGGCATCCTCGCGACGATCATGTTGGCGGGTCGGGACGGGCGGATGGTTGCGATCGGCGTCTACAAGTCGGCGTTGACCCGCCCCGGTGTGCTGCAACGCCACCGGCCGCCCAACGGTGCCAACCCCTGCCCGGCCGCGCATCCGTAAAGAGACCCGTCCGCCGTTTCTGCGAGCCGGAGTCGGGCCGGTGGCGGCAACCACCAGCCCGACCCCATTCCAAACCCCAGTGGAAAGTAGCTGACCGTGGACTATTGTGCCCTGACCAGTGCCGTATTGCTTGGCTACCTCGCCGGGCTGTTCTCGTTCAAGGTGAAGAGTCGCTGGTGCCCCCGCTGCGGCGAACTGACCACCACTCAACTGCCCCACTGAACCGGTGCTGGCCAGAGCTTGGCTAGCAAGATCAGTTGATGAATAACCAGGACGGGGCCGGCGTGTCGCCTGGTTTCTCGTCAACTGATCATGGGGCGTTGGCGGGCAAGCGATCGGCGCTCGGTCGTCGTGCTCAGAGGCCGGCGAATGCGCCGAGGCCGGCCAGTGCGCCGGCGAGTCCGGTGAGGGCCTGCGTCCAACGTATCGCCGGTGACACGGCGTACCGGGCGCCCCAGATGGCGATCACCACAAGGGCGGTGCCGGTGAGGAGCAAGCTCCATTCCGGGGGCGGTGTCGGACCGGTGTCCGGGCTCAGGTCGTGGAAGCGGCCGGCTGCGACGGTCACCGCCATCACCAGCACCGCGGTGTTGAAGGTGGCGTCCGCCGCGCCCATCCGATTGGTGAGGCTGTCGAAGACCGTGACCAGCCCGATCGCCATGGCAGCGATCGGGGTCACGACCCGAGCCTGGCCGGCCAGCCAGGGCACTACCACTGCGATGCCGCAGCACAACCCGAACGTCGCCATCGCGGCCGCCCGGGCGGCCGGACTCGGCGGACGTGTCACAATAAGCTTGGCTTATAATCACGTCGTGTGGGAGGTGTCGTTACATCCCGAAGTTGAGCATGGTTCATCGAACTCTGCCGGACCGACCCGGTCACCGCCGACCGGGTGGCGGAAGCCGTGGACCTGTTGGCCGAGCACGGTCCGGCTCTGGGAGACCGCTTGTGGATCGCCTCAAAGGCAGCCTGTTCCACAACATGAAGGAGCTTCGACCGGGATCGACTGGCGGTTCGGAGATCCGGATGATCTTCGCTTTCGATCCGTTTCGGGAGGCGGTGTTTCTCGTCGCGGGCGATAAATCTGGCCGGTGGCAGGACTGGTACGAGACGGCGATCCCGCTGGCCGATGCGAGGTTCGACGAGCACCTGAGGCTACTCAAGGAGGACGAGTGAGTCCGACGAACTGGCGAGACGTCAAAGCCAAGGCGCGGGCGGCCGACCCTGAGTGGGACAGCCCTGACCGCGTTGCCCAACGCGCCGCGATGCGTCAGCAGATGCTGGCTTCCGTGAGCGGTGCCCAGCTCGCCGAGATCCGAAAGCAGCTGGGCCTCACCCAGGTGCAGCTGGCCGAGGCTGCGGGTCTGTCGCAAGCGCGCATCAGCCAGATCGAGAACGGTGAGGCCACGAACCTCGAGTCACTGAGAGCCTACGTCACGGGCCTTGGCGGGCACCTCGACATAGTTGCGCGAATCGGGAACGTCCGCTTGGACGTCGCGTAGTCCAGAAACCCGGGTGGCACCACCACCCTGCCTCGACGGAGGACGCCTACGGGATCGACGGCCGGGCCGATGGCGGTCGCCACCGGCCCGTTCACCGTACTGATGGGCGCCTACGTTCTCGTCAACTCCGCAGGTCGTGGGCGCTCAGGCGCCGCCGGGGTTGAGGGTCACGGTCAGCGGGGTGAAGTCGGCCCCGGTGACGTCGACGCCGTCGGCCTTCGCCGCTTCGAGCGCCTGTTCGATGTAGTCGTTGGTGTAGGCCAACCCCTCCGGCTCGGCGGTCAGCACCGTCTGGCCGTCCTGGTTCTTCGTGGCCAGCGACAACTCGACCGTACGGGCCCAGTCCGCCTCGTCGATCAGCCCGATCCCGCCGGTCGACGGCCAGATCAGCTTGTTGACCTCGTTGACCTGCCACAACTGGTGGCTGGCGCCCAGCGTCGACCCGGCCGCGACGGAGAGATCCCGGCACTCCTCCGGGTTGTCCCGGCAGAACGCCCAGCCCTTGATGGTGCCGGTGAGAAACTTGACCGTCTGCTCCTGGTACGCCGGCTCGTCGAGCTTGGTGGTGTCGGCCCAGATGGCATCCTGCAGCATCGCGGTCCCGACCTCGTTCCAGTCGAGCACGGTGAAGTCGTCCGGCGTGTACAGCTCACCGGTGTCCGGGTTCTCCGCCTCCAGCAACTGCGCGTACTCGTTGTAGCTCATCGCCTGGGCGGCGTCGATGTCGCCGCGCAGCAGCGCCTGCATGTCGAACTGCTGCTGCACCAGGGTCACATCCGACCCCGGGTCCAGCCCGGCCTGGGTCATCGCGGCGAACAGTTCGAACTCGTTGCCGAAGCCCCAGTTGCCGACCTTCTTGCCGCGCAGATCCGCCGGCACGCTGATGCCGGAGTCGGCGAACGCCACCTGGTAGGTGCCGGAGCGGGCGAAGATCTGCCCCACGTCGGTGATCTCAGCACCCTGTTCCCGCGACGCGAGCGCCTTCGGCACCCAGGCGATCGCGTAGTCGGCCTGCCCCTGAGCGAGCACCGTCTGCGGGACGATGTCCACCCCGCCTTCGAGCAGCTCGACGTCGAGCCCTTCCTCCGCATAGAAGCCCTTTTCGACGGCCGCGATGTAGCCGGCGAACTGGGCCTGGAAGAACCACTGCAACTGCACCTTCACCGTGGTGGTGCCGTCGGTGGCACCACCACCGGCATCCAATTCCTCGTCCGCCGTACCGCAGGCGCTGATCAGCAGCGCGGCACCCGTCAACGCCGCCGCGGCGGCCAACAGTCTTCTCATCTTCGTGTTCCTCCTGGTCGCGATGATGGAGCGGGGGACTGCGGCGCGCGGACGGGAGCGCCAGGGGAGGCAGAGGTCACGGGGTCTGGCCGGTGCGCCATGGCATCGCGAGGCGTTCCAGCAGCAGGGTCGCCAGGTAGAAGACCAGGCCGAGCAGGCAGGCGCCGACCACGAAGGCCCAGGCCCGGGGGTACGCGGTGAGTGACGCCGCCGAGGTGATCCGCGCCCCCAGCCCGTCCTGCAGCCCGCCGAAGTACTCGGCGACCACGGCCGCGATCACCGCCAGCGACGACGCCTGCCGCAGCCCGGTGAAGACGAACGGCAGCGCGCCGGGCAGCCGGACCACCCGGGCGAACGTCCATCCGCTGGCGGCGTAGCTGTCCATCAGCTCCCGGTGGATCGGCTGCACCTGGCGCAGCCCGCGCAGCGTGTTGACGAAGACCGGGAAGAACGCGACCAGGCCGACGACGATCCGCCGGGGCACGCTGCTGGCCGCGTCGAACATGTTGTTCAGCACCGGGGCGAGCGCGATGATCGGCAGCGCGTTGACCAGCGCCGCCAGCGGCACCGACACCTCGCTGAGCAGCCGCAGCCGGCTCACCGCCAACGCCACCAGCACCCCGAGCGTCGCCCCGGCGAGCAGGCCGATCAGAGCGTTGGTGCCGCTGGCCAACCCGGCGGTCAGCACCACCGTACGGTTGACCCAGAACTGTTCGGCGATCGCCGACGGCGACGGCAGCACGTACGAGGCGACCCGGCCCAGCCGTACCGTCGCCTCCCACAGCGCCAGCCCGGCGAGCCCGACGGCGACCGGCGGCCCGGCCGCCCGCAACACCGTCACGACACCGCCGCATCCGCAGCCGGCGCGCCGGTGCCGCGCAGCGCCCGGCGGACCTCGGTGACGGCGGCGAAGAACTCCGCCGACTGCCGGGTTTGCTCGGTGCGCTCGCCGAGGGCGACGTCGACGATGGCGGTGATCCGACCCGGCCGGGCCGACATCACCACCACCCGGTCGGACAGGTACACCGCCTCAGAGATCGAATGGGTGACGAAGACGGTGCTGGTCGCGGTGCGGGCGCAGATGCCGAGCAGTTCGTCCTGCAGGCGTTCGCGGGTCATCTCGTCGAGGGCACCGAACGGTTCGTCCATCAACAGCAACGGCGGGTGTACGGCGAGCGCCCGCGCGATCGCCACCCGCTGCTGCATGCCGCCGGACAGCTGGGCCGGGTAGTGGCCGGCGAAGTCGGCCAGCCCGACCAGGGCCAGCATCTCGTCGACCCGGTTCCGCCGCTGTACCCGCCGCACCCCGCGCAGCTCCAACGGCAGCTCCACGTTGCGCCGCACGGTCCGCCAGTCGAAGAGCCCGGCCTGCTGGAAGGCGATGCCGTACTCCTGGTCCAGTCTGGCCTGCCGGGCGGGTTTGCCGTTGACGGTGACCGTGCCGGCGGTCGGCGTGATCAGGTCGGCGATCAGCCGCAGCAGGGTGCTCTTGCCGCAGCCGGACGGCCCGATCAGCGACACGAACTCGCCCCGGCCGATGGTCAGCTCCACCCCGGTCAACGCGGTGACCGCGTCGGCTCGGCCGGCGTTGAAGACCTTGTCGACCCCGGTGATCTCGACAGCGGATTCCTTGCTCATCCGGTCACCGCCACCCGTCGCTGATGCCGGGTCAGCCCGACCTCCAGCAGGGTCACCGTGGCGGCCACGACCAGGCCGAGCGCGGCGGCACCGAGGATCGCCGCGTACACCTTCGCCGGGGCGCTGGTCGCCTGCCGCGAATATTCCAGGATCAGCCGGCCGATGCCGCCCCGGGTGCCGGTGGAGATCTCCCCGACGACCGCGCCGACCACGGCCGCCGCCCCGGCCAGCCGCAACGCCGGGAACAGGTACGGCAGCGCCGCCGGGGCCCGCAGCTTCCACAGGGTGCGCCACCAGCCGGCCGCGTAGCTGCGCATCAGCTCCACCCCGGCGGCCGGCGGCGACTGCAGGCCGCGCAGCATGCCGACGGCGACCGGGAAGAACGCCAGGTACGCGGCGATCACCGCGACCGACATCCACGGCTGCCACGGGTAGGTGCCGATCGACAGCCGCCCGCCCCAGCCGGCGATCACCGGGGCGAGGGCGACCAGCGGTACGGTCTGCGACAGCACCACGTACGGCAGCAGTCCCCGCTCGACGATCCGCAGCCGCTGCATCGCCACCGCCAGGATCAGCCCGACCAGGGTGCCGGCGGCGAACCCGACGCCGGTCACCCCGAGGGTGAACAGGCAGGCGTCGACGACGACCCGCCACACCGGCTGCCCGGCGGCGATGTCGACGTCGCCGAGGCCGGCGACCACGTCGGCCAGGTGCGGCATGGCGGCGTCGTCGGCGCGCGGCAGCAGCGGTACGCCGAACAGGTCCGTACCGTCGGGGTCGCCGACCAGTTTGTAGCCCTCCCAGACTGCGGCGGCCAGGGCGAGCGCGCCCAGCGCGGCCCCGGCGACGCCGGCCCGGCGGGCCCAGCCGCTGGTCGGACCGCTGGTCAAGACGCGACCACCCGGCGGTACGCGGGGATGATCTGCTCGCCGTACGCGGCCAGGGTCTCCTGCTTGGCGTCGTGTTGCAGGTAGACGGCGAACTGGTTGACGCCGAGCTCCCGCAGCTCGGCGAGCCGCCGCAGGTGCTCGTCGGCCGGGCCGAGCAGGCAGAACCGGTCGACGATCTCGTCGGGTACGAAGTCGGTGTGGGTGTTGCCGGCCCGGCCGTGTTCGGCGTAGTCGTAGCCCTGCCGGCCGGCGATGTAGTCGGTGAGCACCTTCGGCACCGCGCTGCCGTCGCCGCCGTAGCGGGCGACGATGTCGGCGATGTGGTTGCCGACCATGCCGCCGAACCAGCGGGTCTGCTCCCGCTGGTGGGCCAGGTCGTCGCCGACGTAGGCGGGGGCGGCGACGCAGAAGGTGACCGCGTCCGGGTCGCGGCCGGCGCGTTGCGCGGCGGCCCGGACCGCGCCGATCATCCAGGCGGCGATGTCCGGGTCGGCGAGCTGCAGGATGTAGCCGTCGCCGACCTCGCCGGCCAGGGCGAGCGCCTTCGGCCCGTACGCGGCGACCCACACCTCCAGCACACCGTCGTCGACCCACGGCAGGGTGATGTCCCGGTCGCGGTAGCGTACGGTCCGCCCGGCGGCCAGGTCACGGATGACGGTGACGCATTCGCGCAGTTCGCCGAGCGTGGTGGGGCGGGCACCGAGGACCCGGACCGCCGAGTCGCCCCGGCCGATGCCGCAGACCGTACGGTTGCCGTACATCTCGTTGAGGGTGGCGAACGTCGACGCGGTGACGGTCCAGTCCCGGGTGCTGGGGTTGGTCACCATCGGCCCGACCGTCACCGACGAGGTGGCGGCGAGGATCTGGCTGTAGATGACGAACGGCTCCTGCCACAGCACGTGTGAGTCGAACGTCCACACATGGCTGAAGCCGGCCTGCTCGGCCTGCTGGGCCAGCGACACCAGCTCCCGGCCGGGCGGGTCACACTGGAACACGACGCCGAAGTCCATCTGGCGTACCCCCTTCAGATCAGGTAGTCCGACAGGCCGCGGCGCAGGTAGCGGCCGTGGCCGGCCCGGCCGTGGTAGGCGCCGTCGCCGCTGACCAGGACGGTGCCGCGCGACAGCACGGTGTCGACCTTGCCGGTGATCTCGAACCCTTCGTACGCCGAGTGGTCCATGTTCATGTGGTGGGTGGCCGCCGAGATGGTGGTCCGCCCGGCCGGGTCGTAGACGACGATGTCGGCGTCGGATCCGGGGGCGATGACGCCCTTGCGCGGGTAGAGACCGAACATCCGGGCCGGGGTGGTGGCGATCGTCTCCACCCAGCGGGCCAGGGACAGCTTGCCGTCGACGACGCCCTGGTAGACCAGGTCGACCCGGTGTTCGACGCCGCCGATCCCGTTAGGGATCTTGGAGAAGTCGCCGAGGCCGAGCTCCTTCTGGTCCTTGAAGCAGAACGGGCAGTGGTCGGTGGAGACCACCGCCAGGTCGTTGGTGCGCAGGCCACGCCACAGGTCGGCGCGGTGGGGTTCGTGCTTGCTGCGCAGCGGCGTGGAGCAGACCCACTTGGCGCCTTCGAAGCCGGGCGCGCCGAGCTGGTCCTCCAGGGTCAGGTAGAGGTACTGCGGGCAGGTCTCGGCGAAGACGTTGCGGCCGGCGTCGCGGGCGGACGCGACGGCGGCGAGGGCTTCGCTGGCGGACAGGTGCACGATGTAGAGCGGGCAGTCGGCGGCGACCCCGGCCAGCGCGATGGCCCGGCTGGTCGCCTCGGCTTCCAACGCGGCCGGGCGGGTCAGCCCGTGGTGGATCGGGTCGGTCTCACCCCGGGCCAGGGCCTGCCCGATCAGCACGTCGATCGCGATGCCGTTCTCCGCGTGCATCATGATCATGGCGCCGTTGTCGCGGGCCTTCTGCATCGCGCGCAGGATCTGCCCGTCGTCGCTGTAGAACACCCCCGGGTACGCCATGAACAGCTTGAAGCTGGTGATCCCCTCGGTGGCGACCAGGGAGTCCATCGCCTTGAGTGACTCGTCGTCCACCCCGCCGATGATCATGTGGAAGCCGTAGTCGATGTGGCAGTTGCCCTGCGCCTTGGCGTGCCAGGCGGCCAGTCCGTCGCCGACCACCTCACCGGCGCGCTGCACCGCGAAGTCGATGATCGTGGTGGTGCCGCCGAAGGCGGCGGCCTTCGTACCGGTGTCGAAGGTGTCACTGGCGAACGTGCCGCCGAACGGCAGTTCCATGTGCGTGTGCACATCGACGCCGCCGGGGATGACGTACTTGCCACCGGCGTCGAGGACGTCGACGCCGTCGGCCGGCCCGGTGCCGGGGGCGAAGATCGCGGCGATCGTCTCGCCGTCGACGAGCACGTCGGCGGCGTACGGACCGGTGGGTCCGACGACGGTGCCGCCGGTGATCAGCAGTGCCATCTGAGTGGTTCCTTCCGCCGGATCAGGGCCGGTCAGGGCTGGACCAGGTCGCCGTAGGCGTCCGGGCGGCGGTCGCGGTAGAAGGCCCACCGGTTGCGGACCGTCTCGATCAGGTCGAGGTCGAGGTCGCGGACGATCAGCTCCGGCTGGTACGGGTCCCCGGTGTCGCCGACGAACTTGCCTTCCGGGTCGACGAAGTAGGAGGTGCCGTAGAAGTCGTTGTCGCCGTAGTCGGCCTCGACGCCGACCCGGTTGATCGCGGCGATGAAGTACTCGTTGGCCACGGCCGCCGCCGGCTGCTCCAGCTTCCACAGGTACGACGACAGGCTGCGGCTGGTCGCAGACGGGTTGAACACGATCTGCGCGCCGGCCAGGCCCAGCGCCCGCCAGCCTTCCGGGAAGTGCCGGTCGTAGCAGATGTAGACGCCGATGCGCCCGACGGCGGTGTCGAAGACCGGGTAGCCGAGGTTGCCGGGGCGGAAGTAGAACTTCTCCCAGAAGCCCTTGACGTTGGGGATGTGGGTCTTGCGGAACTTGCCCAGGTAGCTGCCGTCAGCATCGATCACAGCGGCGGTGTTGTAGAGGAGCCCGGCCTGCTCGCGTTCGTACATCGGCAGCACCATCACCATGTTGTGCTCGGCGGCGAGGGCGGCGAACCGTTCGGTGGTCGGCCCGGGGATCGACTCGGCGTAGGCGTAGTACTCGCTCTCCTGCACCTGGCAGAAGTACGGCCCGTAGAACAACTCCTGGAAGCAGATCACCTTCGCGCCCTGGGCGGCGGCCTGCCGGACGTACTCCTCGTGCGCTTTGATCATGGATTCCTTGTCGCCTGTCCAGGTGGTCTGGACGATGGCGGCGCGGACGACTCCTGGCATGGCTGATCCTCCCTGCGCTACCGGCTTCCGGCGCGGTCGGGTCCACTCCGGAGCACATGGCTGGTCCGGATGACCGGCGGTGACCTGGTGCTTCCCGGCCTCGGGAAGCTACGACTGTATCGACGCCGACGGTCGCAGACAATCATGCCCGTGTTACCTACTGTTTCCAACGTGTAATGTGGTCAACCTCCCTCGACCGATGTCGATCTTGCCGGGAATGCGGCGACGGCGGTGTGGTGTCGCGGATCCGCGACACCACACCGCCGTCGCCAGTTTGACCGTCAGGTCAGGAGGCCGCGCAGGTCACCGACGGGGTGCCGCCGGCGGTCGAGCCGATGAAGCCGAAGTTGGTGCTGGCTCCGGCGGCGAGGCTGCCGTTGTAGCTGACGTTGCGGGCGGTCACCGTCGAGCCGCTGGCCGAGACGGTGGCGTTCCACGCCTGCTGCACGGTCTGCCCACTGGGGTAGTTCAGCGTCACCGTCCAGCCACTGATCGCCGACGAGCCGGCGGTCACCCGTACGTCGCCCTGGAAGCCACCGGACCAGGTCGAGGCGACGCTGTAGGTGGCGGTGCAGCCGGCCGAACTGGGCGGCGGCGTGGTCGGCGGTGGGCTCGTCGGCGGGGCGGTGGTCGTCGGCGGCGTGGTCGGAGGTGCGGTGGTCGGCGGCGGGTTGGTGCCGCCGAAGTTCACGTCGCTGCAGAAGTAGTAGGACTGGTCCATATGGCTGGCCTGCCAGATGGTGTAAACCATGTGCCGGCCGGTGCGCCCCGGCGCGGTCGCCGGGATGTCGATCTGCACCCCGCTGGGCACGCTCTGCCACTGCGACGCCGGCGTGTTGCCAATCTGGGCGACGAGCTCCAGATTGCCCCAGCCCAGTGCCTGGGTGATCGGGTTGAAGCCCTGCCGGGTCACGTACACCCGGATGTAGTCGGCACCGTGGCTGGCTTGATCGAACAGCCGGACGCTGAACGAGTTGCTGATTGACTTGGCCCGCCAGTTGCCGACGGCGTCCATGGCGTTGTAGCGGCCGCCCTCGGTGCGTCCACCGCTGCAGAGCTGGCCGTTCGGGATGGCGCCCTGGTGGTTGCCGCCGACGCCTTCGCGGTAGAGGCCGTTCCAGTTCCACATGGCGGCAGCGTTGGCCTGCCATGCCTGATAGCACATGGGATCCTCGGTGGCCATCTCCGGTGCCATGTGGTTCCCGCCCCAGCGGTCGAGACATCCGTAGTTGCGGGAGGCCGGATCGAGCACTGATCCATGGGCCGAGGCGACATTGGCCAGTGCGGTGGTCAGCAGCAGCCCGGCGGCGACGGCGACGACCAGGGCGTACAGCCCCAGCGGTCGGCGACCGGCGGTGGTGGATAGGGACATGACGAACTCCAACTGTGGTTGGTACGCGCCGGTGGACGGCGTGACCTGGGGTTGCGTGCACGTGTTGCCCGGAAGGTGCGCGTGGCCCTCGTCGCGTGCCGCGTCCATGGAGAGTTGCCCTGCTCCCCGCGCGCACGTCAGGCTCCGAAGCGATGTCTCGAGACTGCCATCGTGATCGACTTCTGTCAATGGCATGGGTTCTTGTTGGTGTACCGGACGTCCGGGTGCCGGATGGTCGCCGTCGGCGGCAGGGGCGGGCGGTGGTGCGGACCGCCTGTCCCTGCCGCCGAACGGTCAGAGGCCGATCCGGCCGGTGCCGGCGCCGTTGGTGACGACTGACTTGACCTGGCTGGCGGTGGTCAGCGAGTAGGAGTAGGGGATACTCGCCACGCTACCGGCCGACTCCGGGGTTCCAGAGTTGACGAAGTAGTTGTTGCGCTGGACCAGCGTGCCCGGGTCGGAGGCTGCGTAGCCGACGTACGTGGGGCCGTCGACGTTCTCAAAGTAGTTGCCCTCGACGAGGACACCGGCGTTCATGGTGGAGGCGACGCCGTACTCGTTGTTGTAGTAGTAGTTGTTGAACACATGTACCGGGTTGCCGAACCGGACTCGCGGGTGCCGGGTACCCGAGCCGTCAAACCAGTTGTTGTGGTACGTGACCCGCAGGTGGCCGACGTCCTGCCCGGCGTTGCTGTCCGAGTGGCCGAGCAGCATGGACTTGTCGTGGCCAAAGATACGGTTCCAGGAGACGGTGATGAAGTCGGAGCCGCGCTTGATGTCGACGGCACCGTCGTAGCCGTTGGTGAAGCTGTTGTGGTCGACCCAGATGTTGGTGGCGGATTCCTGGACGTTGATCGCGTCATCGTTCCAGTTGCGGAAGTTGATGTTGCGGATGATGACGTTGTCGCTTCCGTTCAGGTTGAAGCCGCAGCCGGAGATGGTGGCCGAGGAACCGACCCCGAGGATGCTCTTGTTGGAACCGACGGTGAGCATGCCGGAGCAACTGATCGTCCCGGACACCCGGATGACGGCCGAACCGGATCCGCTGATCGCCGACGACAACGCCGAGGAACTGGTGACGGTGACTGGGCTGGCGCTGCCGCCGCCGGTGGTGCCGCCGTTCTGGGTGGCCCAACCGATCATGCCGGTCGGCGCCGGTCCGGGCGGCGGGTTGCCGCCGCCGACGGTGTTCAGCTGCCACTGCTGGTTCCAGCCGTTGAGGTCGCTGTACCCGGCGAGGTAGCCGCCGTCGGCGGTGGACCACTCCCAGACGTCGATCACCTTGTTGCTGTGCCGGTTGACGAAGCGGACGTATCCGCTGTCGGAGTCTGCGAGACGGAAGTGCTGGCGGGTGGTGCCGTTGTCGGAGTTCTGCACCAGCCGGGTGCCGTCGTTGGCGTCGGGTAGTTCGAGGTACTTGCCGCTGTGCACGGAGCGGATCTTGTAGTAACCGCTGCCGGCGTCGACGAACCGCCATTGTTGGACGGCAAGGTCGTTGCGGGTCCACTGGCGGATCTCGGCGCCGTCGTTGGTGGCCCAGTTGTAGACGTCCATCGCCTTGTTGCTGTGCCGGTTGACGAAGACGTAGGTGGCGTTGGTGTCGACGGTGGCCGCCGACGCGGTGGTGACGCCGATCGCGCCGATGGCGGCGGCGGTGATCGCGGCGGTGGCGCCGGCGAGGATCGCCATCCGTCGGCGTTGGCGGATACCGCCGGGGGCGGCGGTGCTTCTGGTCATCTTGTGCGATACCTCCGGGGACGGACCACGGCAGGTCTGCCGTGGCAGGAGAAAGCGCTTTCCTCGCAGGATATTGATATGCGCCGATCAAGTCAACATGTCCGCCGGCCGGAACCCGGACCCGAACAGACTGCGGTGATCTCGGTCCGGCACCCGGCCGGGTGAATCCCAGCGCAACCGCCTGCACCCCGGCGGCCCAGCCGGGAAGCTCGCTTAGTAGCGGACGACGGAGGTGGCGGATTGTCAGCGACCACGGAGGCCTTCTTCGCCGGTCTCGACGAACGCGCTCCCCGGATACCGCCGACTATCGACGGCACGCTGCGGTTCGACGTGCGGTACCGCGACCACACCGAGCAGTGGCTGCTGCGCTTCGCCGCCGGCGGCGTACAGGCCGAACAGTCCGGTGCCGACGCGGACTGCGTCGCCGTCATCGACGGCGCACTGTTCGAGCGGCTGCTGCGCGGCGAGGACCGGCTCGCTGCGGCGTTCGTCCGGTTCGCGTTCATCATCGAAGGCGATTTCACCAAGGTGCCGGCCTTCGAGTGGCTGCTGCCCGACACGGTCGGCGCCCGTCACCCCCGGCAGTTGGCCGAGGGCTGGGGGAGAGCGCGGTGAGGAACCTGAGCTACACCAGCATCCTCGACGGCATGATGTTCATGATCAGCGACGGTCGGGGGGACATCCTGCCGTCGGCTGAACTGCCGACCGGACTCTTCGCGTTCGACACGCGGGTCCTCTCCACCTGGGACCTCACCGTCAACGGCGAAGGGCTGACCGCCCTGTCGGTCGACGACCTGCAGTACTTCGAGTCGCGGTACTTCCTGGTACCCGGCGAACCGACCCACTACGTGGACGCCAACCTTTCGGTGATCCGACAGCGGTCGGTCGGCGGCGGCCTGTTCCTGGAACAGCTCACCGTCCTCAACCACCAGGAAGTGCCGGTAGACCTACGGATTCGTCTCGACATCGGCACCGACTTCGCAGACATCACCGAGATCGCCGACGTCCGGAAGAAGGGCAAGATCTCGGCCGCGGTCGAGGAAGGCACGCTGCGTCTGCTCTACCAGCGGGACAACCAGCGACGTGAGGTCGTGATCTCCAGCAGCGCCGACGCCGCCATCGACGATCACGGCATGACCTTCGACATCCAGGTGGGGCCGCACGACGCCTGGAACACCACCTTCCAGGTGGTGCTCTGGAGCCGGGGAGCCGAAGGACGGGACATCCGGGAGGCGGTGCCCACCTATGACACCCCTGCCAAGGTGGAGCTGGGCAAGGCGCTCGACGAATGGCTGGCCGACGCGCCGACCCTCACCTGCGACTCGGCGAGCCTCGACCAGGCGTACCGCCGTAGCCTCACCGACCTTGCCGCACTGCGGTTCCGGGGCAACACCCGTGGCGAGATGATCTTCGCCGCCGGGCTGCCCTGGCTGATGGGCAACTTCGGCCGGGACGGGCTGATCACCTGTCTGCAGGCACTGCCCTTCGCCCCGCAGCTCACTCCCGGTGTGCTGCACACCCTCGCCGACGCGCAGGGCAGCCGGCTCGACGACTTCGCCGAGGAGGAACCAGGCAAGATTCTGCAGGAGTTCCGGTACGGCGAACGCGCCGGCTACGAGGAAATCGCCGCCTGCCCCTACTACGGCGGCGCCGACACCACCCCGCTGTTCGTGGTCCTGCTCGACGAGTACGAACGGTGGACCGGCGACACGGACCTGGTCCGGGAACTCGAGTTCCACACCCGGCTCGCCCTGGACTGGATCGACGCGTACGGCGACATCATGGGCGACGGATACATCTGGTACGCCTGCCGCAACGAACGCCTCGGGGTGCAGAACCAGGGGTGGAAGGACTCTGCCGACGCCATCTCCTACAGCGACGGCCGGCTGCCGGTCGGCCCCCGGGCAACCTGCGAACTGCAGGGCTACGCCTACGACGCGAAACGGCGCGGCGCCCGGCTGGCCCGCCGGTTCTGGGGCGACGCGGCGTACGCCGACCGACTGGAACGCGAGGCAGCCGAGCTCAAGCGTCGATTCAACCAGGAATTCTGGATTCCCGACGGCAGGTACTACGCGCTCGGCATGGACGCCGACGGCAACCTGATCGACGCCTGCGCCTCGAACATGGGGCACCTGCTGTGGAGCGGCATCGCCGATCGGGACAAGGCCCGGCACGTCGTCGACCACCTGATGAGCCGGCGATTGTTCTCCGGTTGGGGCATTCGTACCCTCGCCGAGGGCGACGGGCGGTACAGCCCGGTCGGCTACCACAACGGCACGATCTGGCCGTTCGACAACGCGCTCATCGCATGCGGGATGCGTCGCTACGGCTTCGACGAGGAGGCGGCCAAGGTCGCCGGAGCCATGATCGAGGCCGCACAGTTCTTCGACGGCCGGCTGCCCGGCGCGTTCACCGGATACGACCGGGCGTTGACCAAGTACCCGGTGCAGTTTCCAGCTGCCTGCAGCCCGCACGCCTGGTCGGCCGGGGCGGTACTGATGTTCCTGCGCTCGATGCTCGGCCTGGACCCCAAGGGTGAACACCTGATCGTCCGCCCGCACCTACCGCGCGACATCGGCCGGATCGAGGTGCTGGACATTTCCGGCCGCTGGGGTCTGGTCGATGTGTTCGGCCGCGGGCACTGACCCCGCGGGCACTGACCCGTCGGTCACTCACGGTCGCCGGCGGCGCGGCGGGGGAGTAGCCGGGCCGGCGACCGGGTACCGCGAAGTCACGACCTGACCGACCCGTACGACGAAGGGAAGGACCAACGGTGACTTCGACCATGACCCATACCGCCCTTGCCGACCTGGCCACCGCCCCCGGCCCGTTCGTGTCGCTCTACCTGGACACCAGCGGCCGGGCCCCAGACACCCCCGAGCAGGTGCAACTGCGGTGGCGGGCGGCCCGTCGGCGGTTGGCCGAGGCAGGCGCGCCCGACCACCTGCTCGACGTGATCGGTGGGCTGACCGGGCGGGCCCATCCCGACGGCGACACCCTGGTGGTGGTCGCCGACGCCGACCGGGTGCGGCTGGTACGCCAACTGCCGGAACCACCGGAGCGGGAAATCGCCAGCTACGGTCCGGTCGCGCACCTGCTGCCGCTGCTGCGCTGGGAGCAGCGGCAGTTGCCCGTGCTGGTGGTGGCGACCGACCGGGTCGGCGCCGAGATCGTCGCCCTGCAGCCGGACGGTGTGGAGGTGACCGAGTCGGTCGCCGGGGAGACGTTGCACATCACCCGGTCGCATCCGGGTGGCTGGTCCCAGCGGCGGTACCAGCAGCGGGCCGAGGACCGGTGGGAGGCCAACGCGACGCTGGTGGCCGAGCGGCTCACCGAACTGGTCGACGAGGTCCGCCCCCGGGCGGTCGTGGTCACCGGGGACGTCCGGGCGGTGCAGTTCCTGCGGGACAAGTCACCGACCCGGGTCGCCGAACTGCTGCACGAGGTGCAGGGCGCCTACGACACCACCGACGCGGCGGTCGAGCAGGCCGTCGACGTGGTGGAAGACCTTGCCGACGCGGACGTGGCCGCCGCCGTGGCGGCGTACCGGCGGGAGATCGGCCAGGCCGACCGGGCCGCCGGTGGGGCGTCGGACACCCTCGCGACGCTGGCCCGCCGCCAGGTCGACACGCTGCTGCTGGTCGACGGTCCGCAGCTGACGACCCGTTCGGCGTACGCCGGTCCGCAGCCCGACCAGGTGGGTGCCACGGCCGGCGCGGTGGCCGTCTTCGGAGTGACGGACCCCGTCGAGGTGCCGCTGGGTGACGCCGCCGTGCGGGCCGCCCTCGCCGGCGGCGCCCGGCTGGTGGTGGTGCCGGACAAGCTCGCCGACCAGGTGCCCGACGGCATCGGTGCGATCCTGCGTTACACCGTGTGACCGGGCGCCCGGGACATCCGCCCCGGTTGGCGGGCCGGTCAGCGGTGCGAATGCGGGCGGGCCACCAGCACCGGGCAGTGCGCGTGGTGCACCAGCGTCTGGCTGACCGAGCCGAGCAGCAGCCCGGTGAAGCCACCCCGACCGCGGGAACCGACCACCACCAGACCTGCCTTGCGGCTCGCCTCGACCATCACCGCGTCCGCCTCGACCCCTTCCAACGGCCGCTGCTCGATGGGCAGGTCCGGATGGCGTTGACGGACGGCGGCGACCGCGGCGTCGAGCAGTTCGTCGGCCTCCCGGCGGGCACTGTCGGCCGGCGCCGCGACTTCGGTGCTGTCCCGCATCGGACTCGGCCACCACACGTGGAGTACAGCCAGCCCGACCTGGCGCGCGGCGGCTTCGTCGGCTGCGGCGTGCAGGGCCTGCTCCGCGTGCGCCGACCCGTCGACGCCGACCAGCACCGGACCGTCCGCCTCGACCGGCGCGTCCGGTGGTCGGACCACCAGCACCGGGGAGTGCGCGTGCCCGGCCACCTGTGAACTGACCGAGCCGAGCAGTAGTCCGGTGAAACCGCCGAGGCCCCGACTGCCGACCACCACGAGCTCCGCGTGCCGGGACTCCTCAATCAACGTCGGTGCCCCGCCGGCCGCCACCTGCCGGGTCTGCACCGTGATGCCGGGCCGCTCGGCGCGCAACTGCGCGGCGGTCTCGGCGAGCATCCGCTCACCTTCCTCGTTCGGCCCGGGCAGTTCGCCGTCGTACGGATTGATCGGGATGCCGTACCCGAAGGCGTGCAGATAGCCGTGGACCAGCACCAACGGCGCGCCGTGCCGGACCGCGGCCTCGGCGGCGTGTCGGGCGGCGCACAGGCTGGCCGGTGATCCGTCCACCCCTGCGACGATCGGGTCACTCATCGTTCCTCCCGGACCGTGTCGATCACGTCGGCCGGATTCCGACGTGGCGTCGGTCGGCCGGGCTGACCGTATCCGATCCTGATGACCATTTGTGGTGTTCCGAACCGCCCGAGCGCCAGCCGGAGCTGCTCGCGGGCCTGGGCGACCTCGATCGGCTGGGACAGCATCGATGCCGCCAGGCCAGCGTCGGTGGCTGCCAACAGCACCCGCTGCAGCGCCTGCCCGGCGGTCAGCTGGTCGCTCGGCGTGTTGCCGGTCGCGCCGAGCACCGCCACCAGCGGTTCGGACTCGAAATCGCGGCCAGGGGTGCGACGGGCACCGCCGAACGGTCGCCGGGGAAGCAGGTCGTGCGGCTCCGCGACCGGTCCACCGGCGGCCGCCGGCACCCCGTCCGGTGCCGGGAAGTGCCGGGTCCACCGCGCTACTTCCGCCCGGTACCCGGGATCCCGGTCGAGCACCCGGTTGGCGCTGGTGGCGATCTCCGCGACGGCGGTGACGGCGGTTGAGCCGACCACCAGCTCCAGCCAGCCGCCCTCGGCCTGGGCCGCCTCGATCAGCCGCCGCCGCACCGGCGGCGGCACCGGGTCCGGCCGCAACGGCAGCCGGTTGCTGTGCCGGCGTGGTACCGCGGCGTACAGCCGGGACTCGGCCGGCGTGACCGGCCGCGGCGGTCCGGGCACCAGCCGGGCCAGCAGCCACGGGTCGGCCGGCTCGGGGCGGAGCCGGACCTCGGCCGGTGTACCGGCGGCGACCAGGGCGAGCCGCAGGTTGAACAGGGCGGCCCCGCAGCCGATCCGGGCGGCCCAGCCGGTCGGATCGCAGGAGGTGAGCAGCCGGTCCGGGTCGAGCCGGAGCTCGATCGCGCCCTCGACCAGCCGGAATCGCCACGGCTGGCTGTTGTGCAGCGACGGGGCGCGGACCGCCGCGGTCACTGCGGTACGCAGCTGGGCCATGGTGAACGTGGTGGTCAGCATGATTACACGGTGCCCGGTCCGGGCCGGCACCGGCAGGGTCGTACGTCACGGATCCTCCCGGGCACCGGGCCCGTCCGTCCCGCCCGCCGCGCCCCACCGGCACCCGGTCCGGCCGGCCCGGCCGGCCCCGGTGCCCGGGACTTTGGTCCCTGGCCGTCGCGTCCCGCGACAGGGTAAAAACAGGGGATGATCCGCGTCTTCCTGCTCGACGACCATGAGGTCGTCCGCCGTGGCCTCGCCGACCTGCTGCAGAGCAGCGGCGACATCGAGGTGATCGGCGAGTCCGGGTCCGCGCAGGAGGCGGCCCGGCGCATCCCGGCGCTGCGACCGGACGTGGCGATTCTCGACGCTCGGCTGCCGGACGGCAACGGCATCGACGTCTGCCGCGACGTGCGGGCCGTCGACTCGTCCATCAACGGGCTCATCCTCACCTCGTACGAGGACGACGAAGCGCTCTTCGCGGCGATCATGGCCGGTGCCGCAGGCTACGTGCTCAAACAGATCCGGGGCACCGACCTGGTCGATGCGGTGCGCCGGGTGGCGGCCGGCCAGTCGCTGCTCGACCCGGCGGTGACTCGCCGGGTGCTGGAGCGGATCCGCAGCGGCGTCGAGGAGCCGCACGAGCTGAAGTCGCTCACCGAGCAGGAACGCCGGATCCTGGAGTACGTCGCCGAAGGGCTGACCAACCGGGAGATCGCCGGCAAGATGTTCCTCGCCGAGAAGACCGTCAAGAACTACGTCTCCAGCCTGCTCGCCAAGCTCGGCCTGGAACGGCGGACCCAGGCGGCGGTGCTGGCCACCCGGCTGCTCGGCCCGCGTCACTGACCCTCGGTCAGATCAGTCCCGCAACGGACCATGCCGAGTCAGATCAGTCCCGCAACGGACCATGCCGAGTCAGATCAGTCCCGCAACGGGACCTTCCAGGCAAGGATGGTGCCGCGGGGATCCCCGGCGGCCACCGAGAAGGCTCCGCCGCGCTGCTCGGCACGTTCTCGCATGTTGACCAGCCCACCCCGGGCGGCGGCCGGGTCCACCCCGATCCCGTCATCGGTCACCGTCAGCGCGAGTTCACCTTCGAGTGCCGACACCCGTACCGCCACCTGACTCGCCCGGGCATGCCGTACCACGTTGGACAGCGCCTCTCGCAGCACCGCCAGCAGGTCCGGACGGACCTGGTCCGGCACGGCGCTGTCCACCGGCCCGTCCAGCTGCAGGGCGGGCCGGAAGCCCAACCCGTCGGCGGCCAGGTCGACAGCCTCGCGCAACTCGGTACGCAGTGCCGCGCTCATCGGGGTACGCAGCTCGAAGATCGCCCGGCGGATGTCCCGGATGGTGGAGTCCAGATCGTCGACGGCGGTGTTGATCCGTTTTTCGATCTCCGGCCGGCCACTGCACAGCGGCATCGCGCTCTGCAACTGCAGCCCGGTGGCGAACAGCCGCTGGATCACCACGTCATGCAGGTCGCGGGCGATCCGTTCCCGGTCCTCCAGCACCACCAGCAGCTCGCGTTCCTCCTGCGCCCGGGCCCGCTCGATGGCCAGCGCCGCCTGGCCGGCGAAGCTGGCCAGCAGCGGCGCGTCCCCGTCTGTCGGCCCGGCAGCGTCCGCGCGGTGCGCCACCACCAGCACGCCGTGCAGTGTCTCCGCGACCGTCAGCGGAGAGATCACCGCCGGCCCGGCGGTGACCGGCACCGGCCACGGTGCCGCCTTCGCCAGGCTCTCCACCATGATCGGCTCACCGCTGGTGATCGCGCCGGCGAAGCTGGTCTCACCAGCCGGCAGCACCGCGCCGACCAGCCCGGAGGTCGACCCCTGCGGTACGTCCACCACCTCGACCGTGAACTGTGCCGCCTCGTCGTCGTTGACCAGGACCAGAACCATCTCCGCCTCGGCCACTTCACGCGCCCGCCGGGCGACCAGGGTCAGCGCGTCGGTGCGGCGCACCGTGCCGAGCAGTACGCCGGTGATCTCCGCGGTGGCGGCCAGCCAACGTTCGCGTCGGTTGGCCAACTCGTACAGCCGGGCGTTCTCGATCGCCACGCCGGCGGCGGCGGCCAGCGCCGTCACGATCTCCTCGTCGTCCTCGGTGAACTCGGCCGCACCCTGCTTCTCGGCCAGGTACAGGTTGCCGAACACCTGGTCACGGATGCGCAGCGGCACCCCGAGGAAGCTGTGCATCGGTGGATGGTGCGGCGGAAACCCGTACGACCGGGGGTGCCTGGTGATGTCCGGCATCCGCACCGGTGCCGGATCGTCGATGAGCAGGCCGAGAACGCCCCGACCGTGCGGCAGGTCACCGATCGCCGCGTGCGTTTGCGGGTCGATGCCGTGGGTGACGAAGTCGATCAGCTGGCGGTCCGGGCCGATCACCCCGAGGGCGCCGTACCGGGCTCCGGCCAACCCGCACGCCGCCTCGACGATGCGCCGCAGGGTGCTGTGCAGCTCCAGGTCGGTGCCGATGCCGACCACCGCGTCGAGCAACGCACGGAGCCGCTCCCGACTGGTGACGACCTCGCCGACCCGGTCGAGCATCTCGTGTAGCAGCTGGTCCAGTCGGACCCGGGACAGTGGGGTCAGCCCGAGCGACGGCGCGTCGCGATGCTCGTCCGGCGGGGGGTTCGCGGCGCTCACAGCGACGATGCTAACCGGCCCGTCGCCGGCCCGGCTCGGCTCGCCGTCCGCCGGGCCGGCCCACACTCAATGCCGGGCCGGCCTGACCACGACCAGCGGACACTGACTGCGGTACAGCAGGGCGTTGCTCACCGAGCCGAGCAGCAGCCCGGTGAAGCCGCCCCGCCCACGGGCGCCGACCACCAGCAGCTGACCCCGGGCCGACTCCTCGGTCAGCACCTTGGTCGCCCGGCCCTGGACCGACAACTGCCGTACGGTCAGGTCGGGATGCCGCTCGCGGACCCCGGCCATCGACTCGGCGAGCAGCGCCTCCTCCTCTGCCTGCAGGGCCGCCGCGTCGTAGACCAGCGGTTGCATGTCACCCGGTCCGATCGACGGCGGATGGGTCCAGGTGTGGACCGCGAGCAGCTCCGTCCCGCGCAGGTCGGCCGCCTCGGCGGCGAACTCGACGGCCTGTGCGGACAGCTCGGAGCCGTCCACCCCGACGATCACCGGACCGTTGCGGTCACCGTCGCCCCGGGCCACCAGCACCGGACCGTCGGCGTGGGTCGCAACCTGGGAGGCGACCGAGCCGATCAGCGCACCGGAGATCGGTCCGAACCCGTGGTCGCCGAGGACGACCAGCGCGGCGGAGCGGGCCTCGGCGAGCAGGACCACGGTGGCGGCCCCGTCGACCACCTGGGTGGCGATCTCGAGCTGCGGCGCTTCGTCGGCCGCCGCCCGGGCGGCCTCGTCAACGATCTCCCGGGTGTACCGTTCGACTTCGCCCTCCGGCGGCACCGCTGGTGCCAACGCCATCGGTGCCTGCAGCGCCGGCCAGACGAAGGCATGCACGATCCGCAGCGGGCGCCGTCGCATCGCGGCCTCCCGGGCGGCCAGCCGGGCGGCCTGCGCTGCGGCCTCGGAACCGTCGACACCGACCAGTACGGGTCCGTCGGGATTCATCGGCCCTCCTCGGGGTCGGTGGCGTCGGGTCTCGCGGTGTCCACCGCACTGGTGTCCACCAGCTGAGCCGCCGGCATCCTCGGCGGGTGCGGTGGGCCGGCGTGGTCCGGGCTGGCGATGCCGAGCCGGAGCACCAGGTACGGGTAGCCGAGCCCGGCGAGGATGTGCCGCAAGGTCTGCCGGGTGGCGGCCACCTCGACCGCCCCGCTCAGCGGCACCATCGAAATGCCCAGCTCGGTCGCGGTCAGCCAGGCCGACGAGAGCGCCTCACCGGCGGCCAGCCAGGACGTCGGTTCGTCGTCGGCACCGAAGAGCAGGGCGTAGACGGCAGCCCGGTCGTGCCCGCCGCCGACCGGCAGGGTGCCGGACCGGCCGAAGTCGCGTCCGGGCACCGTGGTCTGCGCGGCGCGTTCCGGCAGGACCTCGTCGGGCAGTCCGGTGCCGGGCGGGGTGCCCAGCCCGGTCCAGTAGTCGAGCTCGCTGCGGATCTGCGGATCCTCCGACTCGACCTCCTCTGCCCGGCTGGCCGCTGCGGCGAGCAGCATCACCTGGTCGGAGGAGAGGATCTGCAGTTGGACGCCGGCTCCGGCGGCGGCGGTGATCGCGGTGACCGCCGCGACGGGCAGCGGCTCGTCGCTGACCGGCCGGCGGTCGGTGTGGCGCACCCGCATCGCCTGGAACATCCGGACGCTGTCGGGCTGGATCGCGATCCGTTCGGTGGGTCGCAGTACCGCCAGCAGATCCTCCTCGGCCGGGTCCGGCAACCGCTGCACCTGGGCCGTCCAACCCTGGGCGGCGAGTGCGATCCTCGCGTGGTGCAGCGCGGCACCGCAGCTGAGGATCAGCAACCGGCGGTCCGGATCGGTGGCCGGCAACTGCCGATCCCGGGCAGCGCGCAACTCCAGACTGTCCGGCCGAACCCGCCAGTGCCAGGGCTGGGTGTTGTGCACCGACGGCGCGTAGCCGGCGGCTGCCGCGGCCTCGGCCAGTACGGCGGCCAACGGCCGGGCGACGGTCGCGGCGTCGGTCACCGCCGTGTCGACGCCGGTCCCGGTGCTGGTCCCCTTGGTGGTCGCCTCGTCCATCTGCTGCCTCCTGGTCAGGGTCTGCTACGCCGCCGGATCACGACCGACGGGACGCGGGGAATCCGGACCCGAACCACGTCCGTTCCCGCTCCGGGACAGATGTAACACCAGTGCGGGCAGCGCAGGCGACAGCGGCACATGCCGCCAACTCGGTCAGCGCCAGCGGCTCGGTGCCGAGCAGCGTGCGCAGCGGGCCGAGGTAGACCCCGGCGAGTTGCAGCAGACCCGCCCCGGCCACCGCGATAACCAACGCCGGGTCCGCCGGCCGCCGCCGCACCCCGTTGGATGCCTTCCGTCGCCGTGCCCCGGGTGGGCCCGGACCGCGAGCGCGACGCCCAACTGGTCGGCCCGAGGGTGACGAAACACCATCGCCTGCCAGGCCGACCCGCGTGGTATGCGGCGACACCGGTCGCCAGGGTGACCGCTGTGATCAAGGCGCCGGTGGTGAGCACCTCGGTGAGCAGGCCGGCGTGCCGCGTGCCGCGGTCTGCGGCGTCGCCGTCCCGGTCCGGCGCGGTCAGCTCCGCGTCGTTGCGCAGCAGCCCGGCCCGGGCCAGCTGCCGAAGGTCGTCCGGGGCGACACGGACCGGCACACCGTCGGCGCTGTGGTGGACGATCCGCCCCGGTCGGCCGGTAGCCGACCCCGTCCACGGTGTACTCGGCGACCGTGGTGACAATCGGTCGCGTGTCAACCGGCACCGGCCACCCCCACCGCGTCGACCGCCTGGGCGCCAGGCCGCGTACCGTCGCGGTGAGCAGCACCCGCTGCAGCGCCTGCCCGGCCCGCAACCGGTCCTGCGGACTGTCGCCGACGGTGTACAGCACGGCGAGGACCGGGTCCTCCTCGAACGCGGCGACCCGCCGTCGTGGGGCCGGCCAGACCAGTCCGAAGTCGCGCACCGGCACGGTGCGGGGGACCGGCCAGGGCCCGAAGGCCTGCGGCGGTACGCCGTCGAGCCGGCCCGGTCGGTCCCGGGTCCACCGTTCCAGCTCCGCCCAGTACGCCGGGTCGACCCGGCGGCGGTCCTCGGCGGTGCCGATCAGCGTCAGAACCGACGAGCGCATCGTCGGGTCGACGACGGCCAGCCGACCGTGCTCGGTCCCGGCGGCGGCGACGAGTTCGCCGAGCACCTCGCCGGGTACCGCCAGGTCGGCGAACGGGCGTCGGTTGGTGCGCCGGTGCGCTACCGCCCGGGCGAGCAGCCGCACCGTCTTGTCCGTCTCGATCGGCGGTCCGACCGCGATCCGGGCAAGCAGGTCCGGGTCGTCGGGTTCGGGCAGCAACCGCATCACCGGTACCCGACCGTGGGCCAGCATCGCCACCCGCAGGTTGAGCACGGCGGCGCCGACGCTGATGGTCAACTCCCGGCCGGCCGGGTCAACCAGGCCGACCTGTCGGCGCCGGTCGGCGAGGACCTCGACGCCGGTCGGGTGCGGTCGGAACCGCCACGGCTGGGTGTCGTGCACCGATGGTGCCGCGGTGGCGGCCTCCAGACAGGCCGCCATCAGCGGACCGGGCCGCCCGTTCCCGACCCATCCGGCGTTCATCGTCGCCCACCACCCTTTCCGCACGTCGTGCCTTACTCGGTTGCACTCTCGCCCGGTTCCACTCTCGTCCGGATCGGTCCGCCTGGGCAGGGGCGTTGCGCCGCACCCCGACGGGCCCTGCGTCCCGCCCGGGCGGGACCTCCGACCCTGTCGCCCAGGGCGGACCATCGATCTGCTCGACGCCCACCCGTTGCTGGCCGACCTACCCCGGCCCTGGCTGGAGCGGCTGTCGTACCAGGCGCCCCGGGTCCGGCACAGCGGGCAGGTGGCGTTGAACTTTCCCGGTGCCGGGCCGTGGCGAGATCGACATCGAGACGGTTGCGGCCGGGAGCGGGCTGGGCTGGTCGTGGCTGTGCTGACCGCGACGGGTGATGGTCGCGACGAAGTGACCGGTCGGTAATCGGACCCGGTGTGCGAACGCCTGCGGTGGGGTGGTCGTTGGAAGCGTGTCCGCCTAGCCGGAGCTCGGGGCGCGGTACAGCATGATGCGTTGTCTCGACAGGCATCGATTCAGCTGATGGGTGACGGGCCGGCTCACGGACGTCCCCGCTGCGTGCTGCCGTCGCGGCTGGCCGCCACCACGTCGACAGGAGACAGATGAGCATCGAGTACGCCGCCCGGCAACTGCCCGTGGTCGTGATCGGCGCCGGCCCGGTGGGACTGGCCGCCGCCGCCCACCTCGCCGGGCACCGGGTCCCGTCGCTGGTGCTGGAAGCGGGCGCCGCCGCCGGTGCCGCGATCCGCAACTGGCAGCACGTACGGCTGTTCAGCAGCTGGCGGGACAACATCGACCCGGTTGCCGGCCGACTGCTCGACGCCGCCGGCTGGTCGGTACCCGAACCCGGGCACCACCCGACCGGGGCCGAACTGATCGAGGAGTACCTGCTGCCGCTGGCGAAGCTGCCAGTGCTGGCCGACCGGATCCGCTACGGCACCCGGGTCACCGGGATCACCCGGCTCGGCGTCGACCGGCTGCGCGGCCCCGGACGCGTCGACGCGCCGTTCGTGGCCCGCCTGGCCGATGGCACCGAACAGCTCGCCCGCGCCGTCGTTGACGCGTCGGGGACCTGGGACACCCCCAACCATCTGGGTGGCGAGGGCCTGCCGGCGCTCGGCGAGCCGGCCGCAGCCGCACATCTCGACTTTGCCCTGCCCGATGTGCTCGGCGTCGACCGGGCGGCACATGCCGGCCGGCACACCGTCGTGGTGGGCGCCGGACACTCGGCGGCCAACACCCTGCTCGACCTGATCGAGCTGGCCGACCAGCAGCCTGGCACCCGGATCACCTGGGCGGTCCGTCGGGTCACCGCCGATCCGATCTTCGCCCCGGGTGCCGCCGACGCGTTGCCGGCACGCGGGGCGATCGGCACCCGGCTGCGCCAACTGGTCGACGTCGGTCGGATCGCCCTGGAGACCGGATTCGTCACGCACCGGGTGGAGCAGCTGTCCGACCTCGGCCCGGTCCGGCTGTCCAGCCGCGACGGGCGGACCGTCGTCGCCGACCGGGTGGTGGTCGCCACCGGGTTCCGTGCCGACCACCGGCTCGCCAGCGAGCTCCGCCTCGACCTGGACCCGGTGCTCGGTACCAGCCGTGGCCTGGCCACCCTGCTCGACCCCGGGCCGGCCCGGGGTTGGTCAGCGCCGGCACCCGGAATCGACGAGCTGCGCCATCCCGAGCCGGGCTACTTCGTCGTCGGCATCAAGAGCTACGGCCGGGCGTCGGCCTTCCTGATGGCTACCGGGTACCGCCAGGTCCGGCAGATCGCCGCCGAACTGGCCGCCGCACCAGTCAGGTCGGTGGCCGGCGGCGGCTGGCGTGGCGGCACCCACCGGTTCCGCTGGTCGCCGGCGTGGCGGGCCGACCGCCCGGTCGCCGCGGCCTACGGCGACCAGGTCGGTAGCCGGTGAGCCCGTGGTCGCGGAACTGCCCCCGGACCCGGTCCAGCAGTGCGTCGTCCAGCGGTGCCGTCGCCGCCAGCGGAAACTCCACATCCAGCTCGGCGTACTTGTGCCCGGCCAGCCGCCGGGCGAACCGCAGCGTAGGGTCGAGCCGCCCGGTGCGGGTCACCCGGCGGTAGGTCAGCGGATCGGACGACTTGATGTCCAGCAGCACCAGGTCCGTGGCGTCCAGCAGCGCGTCGTCAGCGCGGGCGCCGGGGAACCCGGAGGTGTCCAGCGCGGTGTGCAGTCCGGTGTCGTGGCACCGGCGCAGCACCGCGCGGACGAAGTCCGGCTGCGTCAGCGGCTCCCCGCCGCTGAGCGTCACCCCGCCACCGGCGACCGAGATGAACCGCTGGTAGCGCAGTACCTGCGCGACCAGTGCGTCGTCGGCGGTCGGGGTGCCGGCCCGCCGGAACCAGGTGTCCGGGCTGTGGCAGAACTGGCAGCGCAACGGACAGCCGGCGAGGAAGGCGACGAACCGCGTACCGGGGCCGTCCACCCCGATCGACACGTCGTACGAGTGGACCGCCCCGATGATAACCCCACAGCCCTCCGTGGAACGTCCGGGAGATGACGTCGCGCTGCTGCTCGGCAGTGAGAGCCGCACGAAGTCACCGCGTACCCGCTGACCCGGATGGTCAGCTGCGGGTACCGCTCCGGGTACGCCATCGCGTCCTCCAGCATGGCCCGGTCCAACACGTTGACGTTGAGGTGGAAGCCGCCGGCGTCGGTGTAGCCGTCGAGCACACCGACCAGGTTCGCCACCCGTTCCGCCGGGGTGCGCCCCAGGCCCGCAGGGTCACGGTGGTGGTCAGCGAGATGCCGTAGCGGGCGCAGTCGTACGGCAGCTTCGCCATGGACGTCTCCACCAGCCAGACCGCAATTCCGTCCACCCGGTCGTCGCTGTTGCCGAAGGCCGGGTAGTCGCCGTCGACCACGTAGTCGACCGCCAGTCCGGTCTCGTCACGCAGCACCTCGACCCGGGCGTACCGGATCGCCGACAGGCTGTCGGCGGCCACCGACAGGCCGGCGATCCCGCAGGCCGGGAACCGGTGCACCGGGTAGTTGTGCGGAGCCATCTGCAACCGTTCGTACGCGTACCGGTCGTGCAGGTGGTGGACGATGTTGAGCGCGGCGACGTAGGTGGCGGCCAGCCAGTCCAACGTCCGGTCGAACGCCGCGAGGACCTCGTCGTAGTCGAGGATCTCCCCGCCGACCGGCTGACTCACCGGGGCGATCTGCTCGCCGGTGACCTCGTCGCGGCCGCCGTTGATCGCGTACAGCAGAGCCTTGGCCAGGTTCGCCCTAGCCCCAAGAAGCTGCATGTCCCGGCCGAGGCGCATCGCCGACACACAGCAGGCGATCGCGGTGTCGTCGTCGCACCAGGACCGCAGCGTGTCGTCGTTCTCGTACTGGATGGCGCTGGTGTCCAGCGACACCTGGGCGCAGAACTTCTTGAACCCGTCGGGCAGCGCGGGCGACCAGAGCACGGTCAGGGTTCGGCTCCGGCTCCGGTCCCAGGTTGTAGAGCGTCTGCAGGTAGCGGAACGTGGTCCGGGTGACCAGGGTCCGTCCGTCGGTGCCGGTCCCGCCGAGGGACTCGGTCACCGTTGGCGGCGGGCCGGCTCACGTCGTAGCCGTACGCGGCGGCCATCTCGACCAGCTCACCGAGTGCCCGGATCTGCTCGGCCAGCTCTGCCCGGTCGCGGATCACGTCGTCGGTGGACGGGCCCAGGTCCAGCGCCTCGCGCTGCGCCCGGCGGTCGGCGATCAAACCGGTCCACCCCGTACCGGGCGACCCGCCGATAGTCACTGATGATCCGCCCGGTCCCGGTCGGTGACTCGAACGCGTACGCGAGAACCACCGGGGTGGCGGTCCGGACGGCTTCGGCGACCGCCCAGCTGACCTTGGCGTCGGCGCTGGACGAGCCGTCGTACCCGACGACGATCGGCCTGATCACGGCGATCACCTCCGGCTCAGCTCGTGGGGTCGGCGGCCGAGGAGACCAGCGCGGGAACGGGGATCACCACGACCGGGCAGGTGGCCTTGCGGATGCACTCCTCGCTGACCGAGCCGAGCACGGTGTGCTGCAGGCGGCCGTGCCCGTGGCTGCCCAGGACCAACAGGTCCGCGCTGCGGGCGGCGGTGGTCAGCACGTCGGCGGCGCGGCCCTCGACCACCTCGCCGACGACCGGCGACGCCGATCCGACCCGGGTGGTCAGGGCGGTGATCTCCTGGTCCAGCAGTTCGCTGGCGCGTTGCCGCTCCTCGGTGGGGCTGACCGTGGTTCCACCGTCCCACCGCCAGGCGACGACGGCGCGCAGCGCGCCGCCCCGCTCGGCGGCTTCCCTGGCGGCCCAGTCGAGAGACCGGCGGCTGCCCTGGGAGCCGTCGACACCGACGACGATCAGGTGACTGGCGCTCATGGTCCTCACTCCTTCAGTTGCATCTGACTACAGTCCACCTCCGTCGACGGCTGGGGGACAGGTGCGAAGGACCCGCCGTTGCGGGACTGGGGTCCCGTCGGTCGACCGGCCGACGTCGGCGGCCCGGCCGGCGTTGGATGTGGCCCGGGCGGCGGCGGTACGGGCGGCGTCGGCGGTCCGGCCGATGCCGGCTGGCCGCCGGTGAACAGCGCGAGCAGTTCGCCGACCAGGTGGTCGCATTCGGCCGGATGCCGGAACGGCACGTGCGGATTGACCGTGTACTCGTTGCGCCGGCCGACCCGGTGCCGGGCGAGGTATCCGGCTTCCTCCAGGTCGGCGACGATGGTGTGCGCCGCGCGTTCGGTTATCCCGACCCGCGCCGCCACGTCCCGCAGCCGGGCCCGTGGGTCGCGGGCGATGGCGAGCAGGACGTGTCCGTGGTTGCTGAGCAGGGTCCAGGGCGGAAGGCGCCACGTGTCGGGGGTTGTCACAGCGTAATCATATGAGTACCAATACGTGAACATCGTCCACATGGCTGCCGTGTCCTGACCGTGTCCCGACCGCGCGGGCCGGCTCACCGACTCAACCTTCGGGCCCCCAGCAGCCGGGCCCACCAGGGGACGACGGTTGTCGGTGACGACCCGTGGGCGCCGGATCGGGCAACCCTTTGAAGCTGACCCGATCGCCTGGTAGCAGCGGCGGGTACAGGCGGGGCAGGGTCGGGCGGGCCACCTCCCGGGACATAGGTCCCGGGAGGTGGCCTGGGCATCGGATCAGTTACCGGTCGACGGTGACCCGCCCGCTGGTCAGTCGCCGGCGGGCGGCCGGGGACCACCTTCGCGGACGATCGCCGTCGCGCACCCGGCATGGTGCAGCACCGCCTGGCTGACCGCGCCGAGCGGAACCCGCAGCGGATGGTCGCCACGGGCTCCGACGACCACCAGCCCGGCATGGGTGGAACGCTCGATCAGCACCCGGGCCGGCGGGCCGTTCACCACCTGCTGGTGGACCGCGACGTCGGGATGCTTCTCCTGCCACGGGGTCACCGCTGCGGCGAGTTCGTCGGCGGTCGCCGCCGAGGCGTCAGCCCAGCTCGACTCGCTCTCCCAACTGCGCACGACGATCAAGTCGCCGCCCCGTTGCGCGGCGGCGTCGAAGGCGAAGCCGAGCGCCCGTTCCGAGCCGGCTGAGCCGTCCACGCCGACCAGCACCGGCGCGGCCGGTTCGGGGGCCGGCTCGGAGCCGGCCCGGGCGACCAGCACCGAGCAGTCGGCGCGGGCGGCGATCTGTACGGCGAGTGCGTCCAGCGGCAGGCAGGTCCACCGGGCCAGGTCCCCGTCGCCGATCACGATCAACGACGCCATCCGGGACTCCCGGAGCAGCGCGGTGGCCGGAGCGTTCTCGGACACCTCGGTGGTGACGTCGATTCCGGGGGCCGTCCGGGTGGCGACCTCCACAGCACGTTCGACGAGGTGGTAGGCGTCCGGCTGGGGTTCGTCGCCGCCGGACAGGTCGTCCGGGATCCAGTTGAGTGCGTGCACCAGTCGCAGCGGCCGGTGCGCTGTGGCGGCTTCCCGAGCGGCCAGGGCGACGGCGGCCCAGCTGGATGCCGAGTCGTGGAGGCCGGCCACGATCCGGTCGCGGGCCGGTGCGGCGTGCTCCGACATCGCAACTCCTTTCACCGCTTCTGTCCGGTGCGTGGGCCGCTGCAGCGACCCGGCTCGGATCGAGAAAGGGGAGCTCACCTGCGAGGATAGCGCTCAGTGACCCCGCTCCGGGTCGATTCCGGTCGACCGGGCAGGATGGGGTCATGATCTCGGCAGTGGTGTTCGACATGGACGGCGTACTCATCGACACCGAGCCGGTCTGGGAGCAGGTCCGGCGCGACTACGTGGCCGGCGCCGGCGGTCGGTGGCTGCCGGACGCCCAGCAGCGGCTGATGGGGATGAGTACCCCGGAGTGGGCCGGCTACCTGGACGCGGACCTCGGCGTCGGGCGCGGCGCCGACCGGGTCGCCGACGAGGTGATCGACGCCATGGCGGCGCGGTACCGGGCCGAGCTGCCGCTGATCCCGGGCGCGATCGAGGTGGTCCGCGACCTTGCCGGGCGGTTCCCGCTCGCGCTGGCCAGCTCCTCCCCCCGCCGCCTGATCGAACAGGTGCTGGCCACGGCCGGGCTCACCGAGGCGTTCCGGGCGACCGTGTCGACCGAGGAGTGCGCGGCCGGCAAGCCGGACCCCGAGGTCTACCAGGTGGCGGCGCGGCTGCTCGGCGTACCGCCGGGGCGGTGCCTGGCGGTGGAGGATTCGAGCAACGGGCTGCGGTCCGCCGTGGCCGCCGGTCTGGTGGCGGTCGCGGTGCCGCACCCCGCGTATCCGCCGGCGGCCGACGCCCTGGCCGGCGCGACGCTGGTCGTCGACCGCCTCGACGAGCTCACGGTCGACCGCGTGCTCGCCCTCGACGACGAGGTGCGTTAGGTCGCGTGGCATTACGTGCGGGGTGCGTCAGGCCCCTAGCGACGGCCCCGGACGCGGCACGCAGTCGGGCTGTCCTGTCTCAACGAAGTGGTCCGAGGCTGACCGCGTGGAACCAGTCACGTGCGCCTTTGACTCCGCCGTCTGGGCCGAGGGCGACCATCAGGGCGCTGCGTGCCTTGCCGGGGGGCGAGGCTGCGGGCTCCGATCGCACCGACTCTGGCGGCGAGGCCGCTGCCCAGGGGCAGTTCCGCCAGGTCGATGTCGCGGGTCCGGCATCGGGAGGCAATGACCACGGGGATGTCCCATTCGGTCAGGTCGCTGATGGTGGTAAGGAGACTGACCGGGACGTTGAACATGCCGGTGCCCACCAGCACGATCCCGCGCGCACCGTCGTCCACTACTGCGGTGAGTAGAACTGGATCGATGCCGGGGTAGGTCTTGATGAGGGCGACGTCGGATTCCGGCTCGCCCTGCGACTCGGGTGGCCTCGGTGGCGGGGTTGCCAGCTTCTCGACCCCGGTGCCGACCACACGGCCCACCGGCGGATGTGGCGCGAGGAGATTGCGGCCACGCTGGTGGCGTCGACCTTGGTGACCCAGCGGGCGGCGTGCAGTTCGTCGTTGAGGCAGGCCACGACGCCAACTCCGGCGAGGGAGCGGTCTGCCGCGGCGGTGATGGCTGAGGCGAGGTCGCGTGGGCCGTCGGTGGACAGGTCGTCCAGGTGGCGCATCGCTCCGGTCAGAACGATCCCGCCGCGTAGGGCGGCCGGTCCGGCTTGTATGTCGATGAGGAAGGCAGTGTCCTGCAGGGTGTCGGTGCCGTGGGTGATCACGACGCCGTCGAAGCTGTCGTCGAGGATGGCGGCGCGGGCCCGGCGGGCCAGTGTCAGCATCGTGGCTGGTGATATGTCCCAGCTCGGTTCGGCGAGTACGTCCTGTCCGGTCGGGGCGTTACGGGGTTGCGGCTAGCAACGGCAGCAGAAGCAGCAGGAACATTGCCGTCGCGGCGATTGCGGCCAGGGCGGCACGCGCGTCTGGGCGCCTTCCAGTCGTGCGGTTCGGGCCGGCGGCCGGCTGGTTACCGGGCCGGCCCCGCGACGAGCCGGGTGGGTGGTCGAGGCCGGTTTCAGCTCTCGGTGACCACACCGGCCCGCTCCTCCAGCCGTTCGATTCGTTGCACGATGGGCTGCAGTTCCTTGCGGACCACGGCGGCCAACGCCGCCGCCGTCTCCGTCGTCCCGCTGGCGGCGGCTTGCGGGGTCTGGGCCCGCAGGTGCACGTAGCCAGCGAGGGCTGCCGCCACCGCGCGGCGGGTCAATCGCAGTTCCGCACCCAACGACCGCAGGACCTGCCCGCCGGTGCCGTCGGGCTCGGCGATCAGCCCCAGCAGCAGGTGTTCGCAACCGACATAGTTGTGTCCGAACGCGGTCGCCTCCGTGACGGCCAACTCCAGCGCGTTGGACGCCGGACCGCTGAAGCGCCGCGACGCGTCTTCCGCGGCGACGCCAGCTTCTGTCAACGGCTGGCGGGCAAGCTCACGGCCGACTCGGTCGGGTTCGATCTCCACCGCCCGTAGGACGTGTAGGGCCAGGTTGCCGCCTTCGGTCAGCAGGCCACCGAGCAGATGCCCACTGCCCACCGTCGGCGCCTCTGCCGCTTGCGCTTGCTCGATGCCGAGCTTGAGCGCCGCACGGGTCCGCGCCGTGAAGTGCGGCAGCCTCGCGGCCAGGTCCGCGTCGTCCAGATCACCCAGAGTCGTTTCCCGGATCGCGGTGACCCGTCGCACCGCCTGTTCCAGCGCCCGCTGGCAGATGGCGGAGACGGGCACGCCGGCCTCCTTAACCGCTTCGGCCAGCTCGTCGGGCAGGTAGACGTTGATCTTCGGCATCACTGGAACCCCCTCGCGCACGCCACCCGGAACAGCATAACCCTTGTATACCCCCGGTGGGGTTATCCGTCTAGGATGTGTTTCCGGCGTACGGGGTCGTGGATGGAGTCCAGGCCGCGGTCCTGGTTCGACGATTTGCGGGGTGCGCTGCCCTCCAGCGATGACGCAGCTTGGGTAGGGCCAGGTCGGGTGCGAGTCGGCCACCGCCGTACCAGATCGTGCCGCCAGCGGCGGCGTGGTGGTCGGGCATCCCGACCGCGTATCCGGTGACCTCGTCGAGGCGACCGAGGCGTTGCCGAAGGAGCAGGCCGGACGCGCGGATCCGGTCAACGAAGTGGTCCTCGTTCGCGGCGGCCCCAGCAGCGAGGCGTACTTCGTGGCGGAGCTGGTGGCGTGGGAGTTCGACCGGTGTTGGCGGGCGGCCTTGTTCAGCTCGGCGTGTCAGGGGTAGCGCGGCCGGGGTCCGTCGAGCCCAACGCGGTGGAGTCCGCAACGCTGTTCAGGTCGACGGCGGGCCGGGTCGCGCAAGTCAGGACACGGGCGGATCAAGTTCCGTGAGAACGGATCAGGTACGGATCAGGTTCAGTGAGAACGAATCAGCTGCGCTGAGAACCCACGGCCGGCCGGCGGCTAACCGTCGACAGTGCGTCAACCGTAGGAGGTGGTCGGCATCCTCTAGACTCCACCAAGGCAGCGCTCCCAGCCGATCACGGACTCCTGGTCGGCCGCACCCCCGGAGGTCTCCGCCGTGAGCACTGAGGAACGAGCCCCGGTCGGGGTCGACACCACCCGTCCCAGCGTCGCCCGAGTGTACGACTACATGCTCGGCGGCAAGGACAACTTCGCGGTGGACCGCCAGGCCGGCCAGATGGCGCTGCAGGTCACCCCCGACGGTCCGCTGGCCGCCCGGGCCAACCGCGGCTTCCTACGCCGCGCGGTGCGGCACCTGGTCGCCGAGGCCGGCGTGCGGCAGTTCCTCGACATCGGCTCGGGTCTGCCGACGCAGGGCAACGTGCACGAGATCGCCCACCAGGTCGACCCGCAGGTGCGGGTGGTGTACGTGGACAGTGATCCGATGGTGCTGGCACATGGTCGGGCGCTGCTCGACAGCTCTCCGATGACCACTGTGGTCCAGGCGGACACCCGCGACCCGGGGCAGATTCTCGCCAACCCAGACGTACAGTCGATGATCGACATGGATCAGCCGGTCGGTCTGCTTATGCTCGGCATCCTGCATCACCTCGGTGACGACGAGGATCCAGCCGGGGTGGCGACGGTCTATCGGGACGCGGTCCCGAGTGGGAGCTACCTGGCCCTGTCCCACTTCCACAACCCAGGTGACAGCCAGCCGGAGGCCGCCCGCAAGGCGTTCGTGGTCGAGAAGATCTTCAACCAGACGTTGGGTACCGGTCGGTGGCGCCAGCGCGACGAGATCCTTGGGTACTTCGGCGACTTCGAGATGCTCGAACCGGGCCTGGTGCCCCTTGCGCAGTGGCGTCCGGACCCTGACGACGAGCCGTCGGAGCAGACCGACACCTACTACACCTTCGTCGGCGGCGTCGCCCGCAAACCCTGACCCGCCGCGTACGCCCCGATGACGATGGTCGACCCGGCAGCGCCCCGCCCGGTGACGGTGCACATCGATCCGGCGTTCGTGGTCGCACCGGTCCGGCGCCGTACCTTCGGATCCTTCGTCGAACACATGGGCCGGTGCGTGTACACCGGGCTCTACGAGCCTGACCATCCGACCGCCGACGAGCGTGGACTGCGCCGTGACGTGCTCGACCTGGTCCGGGAACAGGGCGTTTCGGTGGTCCGCTACCCCGGTGGCAACTTCGTCTCGGGCTACCGCTGGGAGGACGGGGTGGGGCCCAGGGACCAGCGTCCCACCCGGCTCGACCCGGCCTGGCACAGCATCGAGACCAACGATTTCGGGCTGGACGAGTTCGTCAGCTGGGCGCGGTCCGCCGGTGTCGAGCCGATGTTGGCCGTCAACCTTGGCACCCGGGGTCCCCGCGAGGCGATGGACCTGCTGGAGTACGCCAACCATCCGGGCGGCACGCAGTTGTCCGATCTGCGCCGGGTGCACGGCCGGCAGGCCCCGTACGACATCCGGATGTGGTGTCTCGGCAACGAGATGGACGGGCCGTGGCAGCTGGGTCATCAGACCGCCGAGGAGTACGGGCGAAGGGCCGCCGAGACGGCCCGGGGGATGCGGATGATTGACCCCGATCTGGAGCTGGTCGTCTGTGGCAGCTCCGGTCCCGCCATGCCGACCTTCGCGGCCTGGGAGGCGACCGTCCTGGAACACACCTACGACCAGGTCGACTACGTCTCCGCCCACCTCTACTTCGAGGAGCAGGACGGGGACCTGGCCAGTTTCCTGGCGTCGTCGGTGGAGATGGACCGATTCATCGGGGACATCGTGGCCACCTGTGACCACGTCCGGGCCAGGACCCGGAGCAGCAAGCGGATGCAGATCTCGTTCGACGAGTGGAACGTCTGGTACATGCGCCGGTTCCTTGCCGAGGGGGTGCCAACCGAGTGGGTGCGGGCGCCGTCGCTCAGCGAGGACGACTACACCGTCGCCGACGCCGTGGTGGTGGGCTCCTCGCTGATCACCCTGTTGCGCAACAGCGACCGGGTGACCGCCGCCTGCCAGGCCCAGCTGGTCAACACGATCGCCGCCATCCGGGCGGAGCCGGGCGGTCCGGCCTGGCGGCAGACGATCTTCTACCCGTTCGCGTACACCGCCCGCCACGCCCGAGGGACGGTGCTGCGGGTCGAGTGTGGCAGCGGGCCGGTCGTGGAGACTGCGCGGTACGGCGAGGTGCCGCTGCTGGATGTCGTGGCCACCCACGACGACGACGCGGATCAGTTGGTGATCTTCGCTGTCAACCGTGGGCAGCGAGAGCCCCTCGTGCTCGACATCGACCTGCGGGCATTCCCCGGCTACCGGGTCGTCGAGCAGTGCGTGCTGACCGACCCGGACGTGCGGGCCGCCAACACGTCGGCGCAGCCGGACCGGGTCCGTCCCCAGACCCTTCCCGGCCCGGCGGTCGACCAGGGGCGGCTGTCGGTGATGCTGCCGTCGGTCTCCTGGACGATGGTGCGTCTGGCGACGTCAGACTGATCCGCCGACTGGGTCCGGGTGACACCTCTGTGGTGGGGAGTACGCCCGTGACGCCTCGGCGCGGCATCCGTCGGACCGTCACGGGCACCGTCCCGCAACTGCTAACGTCGGCTCCGCAGCCCCCCGCGAGCGGGGGGTGCTGTGCTGAGCGACTGGCTGCAGCCGTTGCTGTCGATGGACAGTGCGTTGATCTACCTGCTGGTCGGGCTGTTGGTGTTCGCCGAGGACGCGCTGTTCGTCGGCTTCGTGTTCCCCGGCGAGACCGCTGCGGTGCTCGGCGGTGTCGCCGCCAGCCTCGGCACCATCTCGCTGCCCGGAATCACCGCGGTCGTGGTCAGTGCTGCCGTGGCCGGCGATACCACCAGCTATCTGATCGGCCGGGCCCTGGGGCCCCGGCTGCTGCGGATGCGCTTCCTGCGCAAGCGGCAGTCCTGGGTGCGGCGGGCGCAGCACCAGTTGGCGGTACGGGGCGGCACCGCGGTCTTCGTCGGCCGGTTCGTGACCTTCTTCCACGCGGTGATGCCCGCCCTGGCCGGCGCGGCACACATGCCGTACCGGCGGTTCTTCCTCTACAACGTCGCGGGTGCGTTGGTCTGGGGGATCGGCACGGTGCTGATCGGCTACCTGGCCGGCAGCTCGTACGCCGCGATCGAGGAGGTCGCCGGCCGGGCGGCCGCCGTCGTGGTCGCGGTGCTGGCGCTCGGGGCGCTTGTCGTCTGGCGGCTACGGGCCGCCCGCCGCGAATGTGCACCCGACGCGGCGACCGGCCAGCCGACATCCGGTCGTCACCGGCCCGGCCGAGGCCGAGGCGGCTGCGACCGGTCCGGTGACCATGCCTGACGACCAACCAGCCACGCCCGGCGACGAACTCCTACGCCGGCACCGGCAGCAGCTCCGCCATCCGCAGCCCGTCCGCGGTGGGCGGCGACAGCGGCAACCGGTCGATCTCGTCGATCGGCACCCACCGGATGGCGTCCGCACTGCCGCCGACCTCGGTGACCACCGGCTCGCCCGGCCCCACCCGTGCGCTGTGCAGCAGCCCGACCACGTGCCAGTCGGTGCCGTTGCGGTGCGCCAGGTACGACCGCACGTCCAGCAACCGCGACGACATCACCTCCAGGCCGGCCTCCTCCTGCAACTCTCGGGTGAGCGCCTCGCCGGGCTGCTCGCCCGGATCGAGACCACCTCCCGGCAGATGCCAGGCACCCGGCTCGAACACCGGGGACGCCTCGGACAACCGGCTCAGCAGCACCGCCGAGTCCCGGACGATCACCGCGTACGCGCCCACCCGTATACGAGGACCTTCGCTCACCGTAAACCTCCAGCTCGTAGCGACTTGCCAGTGCCACACCAGCCGCCGGCCGTCTGAGGTGAACGACGCCGGGTGTGCCGGTGGCCGGACGGATACCCGCCCGGCCACCGGTCACACCTGTGGTGGCGGCTGCGGCTACCGCGCGGCGCAGGACAGCGTCGGCACCGGGTTGCTGCCGGTCCAACTACCGATGAAGCCGAAGGTCGTGCTCTGCCCGGCGCCGAGGTTGCCGTTGTAGCTGACGTTGGTCGCCGAGACACTCGCCCCGGTGCTGGTGACGGTGGCGTTCCACGCCTGGTTGACCGACTGACCGCTGGCGAACGTCCAGCTCACCCGCCAGCCGCTGAGCGCCGAACCGCCGGCGGTCACCCGTACCTCACCCTGGAAACCGCCCTGCCACTGACCGATCACCGCGTATGCCGCAGTGCACGCCCCTGCCGGCGGCGCGGTGGTCGGGGGCGGGGTGGTCGGGGGCGCGGTGGTGGGCGGCGCGGTGGTCGGGGGCGCGGTGGTCGGCGGTGGCGTCCCGCCGCTGTAGACGGTCGCCTCCCGTGCGGTCTCCCGAATCCCGTTGGTGCCGTTGAACAGCCGTTGGCCCCACGAGGTGAGGCTGTTGACGTTGAAGTTGTTCACCATGTCGAGGTATTCGACGCCGCCGCTGTTGCCGCTCCACGACCATCCGAGCCAGCCGATGCCGTGCTGCCGGGTGTAGGACAGGATCGAATCCTCGTCCGGGTTGCCGTCGGAATGGTCGTGCCCGAACTCGCCGACCGCGATCGGCAGCCCGGCCGAGCGGAACCGCCCGAGGTAGTCGCTGATCTCGGCGGCGGTGTCGAACACGCCGTACATGTGGATCGAGAAGATCAGGTTGCGGGCCGGGTCGGCGTTCCACACCGACTGCGCGTTGTCGCGCATCGTGAAGGTCCAGTCCTGTCCCCAGTTCGGTGCGTCGACCATGATCGCGTGCTCGAAACCGGCGGCGCGCAGCCGCTGCACGGCGCTCGTGGTGTGACTGGCCCAGTTCTGGTATCCGCTGTTGCCGAACGGCTCGTTGCCGATGTTGATGATGACGTAGTTCTCCTGGCCGCGCAGCACGCTGGCCAGGCCGATCCAGTAGTCGGCGGCGGACGCCAGGGTGGCTGCGGCGCCCTCCTCGCCGTACCCGGTGGTGTCGTGCACCTCCAGGACGCAGATCAGCCGGTTGGCCTTGCACAGCGAGATGACGTTGGCGACGTCGCTGGCATCGTTGCGGGTCCACCGGTGGCCGTTGCTGAGCACCACCCGCACAGCGTTCGCGCCCAGGGACTTGATGTTGGCGAAGGAACTGGTCTGGCTGGTGTACCAGGTGTGTGCGTGGTTGACCCCGCGCAGGACGAACGGAGTGCCGTTTGCCTCCACCAACTGGCCGCCGCTGACGTGCAGGCCGACGGCGGCGTGCGCGGGCTGGGCCAGCACCACGACGGAGGTGACCAGGGCGAGCAGCGCCGCGGCCGCGACGCTCAGACGTGTCTTCATGACCTACCTCGGGTAGCGACCCGTGGGTGACCCACGGGGACGGAAGACACCGGCTGACCTGGCCAGCTCGGTGTCGGCGACTACCCGGCCCTTCGCGCAGGCATCAGAGTAGACCGGCGCGATCCCGCTACGCAACCGGTTAAGTTGGTCCGCCCCTGGTGTCGGTCTGCACTGTTGGCTGATCGAGCCCTGCAAACGCCGCTACCGGCGTCGACGCCCGGTGATCCGGGGTCGACGCCGGTAGTGGACCGGTCAAGTCAGCGGGTCTCGGTAGCCACCTCGTACAGCCGCTCCGGCGTCACCGCGCCGGCGAACAGCCGGCCGTCGTCGGCGATCAACGCGGTGAACAGCGCACTGGAGAACAGCCGGCCGCTGCCCCACGGCCCGTCGACCGCCGGCAGATCACCCAGCATCTGCATGACCTGGGCGCCCTCGGCGGACTCACCGGCGTGCTCCTCGGCCGCAGTCGCCGCCTCGGCCGGCGGCGTGACTACCAGGACGGTGCCCCAGCCGCTGCCGACCGTGCGGACCGCGTCCTCGCTGTCCGCCCAACCCCGCGCCAGCTCCTCCAGCATGCCGTCGGTCTCGGCGTCGCCCGGCAACTGGTCCGGACCCCGGGAACCGTCACCCGGCACCGCGATACCGTCCTCGCCCGCCTCGATCACCTCGGTGCCCGGCGGCGGGTTGAAGACGAACTGCTCCTCATCCGGTGTGTCGAAGCTGACCTGGGTGAACGCCGTCTCGATGGCGGCCCGGTCGGCGCCGACCGGATAGACCGCGAACCGCAGCGGCACGTACTCCACCGAGTCGATCGCGATCCGGATCTCCTCGACCAGCGAGTCCTCGTCGCGCGGGGTGAGCACCAGCTCGTACGCGGTCCGCCCAGCGAGCTCCGCCGAGCGGCCCACCGACACCTCGGTGCTCGGGTCAATTGCCTCCAGCACCTCGTCGGCTGCCGCCTGCGGGGTGATGGGCAGCTCCGGTGTTGGATCGGTTCCGGCCCGCTCGCCCGCCGCGTCGGCGTGATCGCCCTCGGCCGGCAACTCGAAGTGGGTGGCCTGCTGCTGCTGGCTGGACCAGATCCAGACGTCCCGTCCGTTGCGGATGACGTCGGTCTCGCCCAGCGTGCGGACCATCGCCAACCGGGCCTGGTCCGGACCGGCGTACCAGACGCGCAAGGTCTGCGTACCGTTGATCAGCGAGCCGAGCCCGTTGCCGGCACCGATCTGACCGGCCAGGTTGAGCGCCGCCGGCAGGCCCAGCTCGGCGCGGTGCACGACAGTTCCGGACATGCCGTCGACCTCGGCGGTCTGCAGATCGACCAGCAACTGCTCGGCGCTGCGCGGCGGCAGGACCGGGTCTGCGGAGGCGGCGAGCGCCCCCACGGCAACGCCGCCGCCGACGAGCACCGCCGCCGATGCGGCGGGGACCAGCCAGCGCATCGCCGGCCGGGATGTGAAAACCGACATCTTCGTACCTCCTGCCACCCATCGTGCGTCGGGTGTACTGAGACGTTGCTGAGAGCCGGTGGCCAAGCTGAGAACACGCTCAGCGACGACGGTCACGGGTGACCCGGTTGCCCACCCATGATGGCACCCTTGACCGGTGCGGGTGCTGGTGGTGGAGGACGAGGTCCGGTTGGCCGACGCCCTGCGGCGCGGCCTGCAGGAGGAAGGCTTCGTCGTGGACGTCGCCGCGAGCGGGCCGGCCGGGCTGGAACTGGCCCGGCACGGCGGGTACGACGCGATGATCCTCGACGTGATGCTGCCCGGCCTGTCCGGCTACCGGGTGGTGCGCCAGCTGCGCGCCGAGCAGAACTGGCTTCCGGTGCTGATCCTGTCCGCGAAGGACGGCGAGTACGACCAGGCGGACGGCCTCGACTGCGGTGCCGACGACTACCTGACCAAGCCCTTCTCGTACGTGGTGCTGCTGGCCCGGCTGCGCGCGCTGCTGCGGCGCGGCGCGCCGCAGCGGCCGGCCGTGCTCACCGCCGGTGATCTGAGCCTCGACCCGGCCCGGCGGCGGGTCACCCGGGCCGACGCCGAGGTGGCGCTCACCGCCCGTGAGTACGCCCTGCTGGAGTACCTGATGCGGCGCGCCGGCGAGGTGGTCTCCAAGATCGAACTGCTCGACCACGTCTGGGACGCCAGCGTCGACACTGCGCCGAACGCCGTCGAGGTGTACATCGGCTACCTGCGCCGCAAGGTCGGCCGGGATCGGCTGGAGACCGTCCGGGGTGCCGGCTACCGGCTGGTCCCGTGACCGGCCGACGGTCTTCGGTGGCTCATCCCGGTCGGTGGCGGGCGTACCTGCGGGTCCGGCTCAGCCTGCGCACCCGGCTGACCGCGATCAGCGTGCTGGGTCTCGCCACCGGCCTGGCCGCTGGGGCGATCGGGCTCACCGTCGTCCTTGCGCTGGCGTTGGAACGCAGCGCCGACGCCGATGCCCGGACCACCGCCGACGCGATCGCCCAGCTGGTGGCCGCCGACGCGGTGCCTGACCCGTTGCCGGTGGCCGGCAACGACGTACGGGTGCAGATCGTCGACGAGCGGGGACGGATACGCGCCGCGTCCATTGGCGCCGACCGACTCGTCCCGATGCTCTACGCGGGCGAGCGGGAACAGCTCGCCGCCGAACCGACCGGAGCGGTCACCGTACCGGGTGCCCGGCTCGGTCTGCGCGGCCCGGTTCGGGTGATCGCCCAACCGGCCGGCGGGCCGGCGCAGCCGCGTACCGTGCTGGTCGCCCGGTCGATGGCCGACATCAACCGCAGCCTCGCGCTGGTCCGGGTGATTCTGCTGATGACGTTCCCACTGTTGGTGGCAGCGGTCACGGTTATCGTCTGGCGGGCCGTCGGGGCGACGCTGCGGCCGGTGGAGAAACTGCGGGCCGGCGCGGCGGAGATCACCGGTGGCGACCAGGCAGGCCACCTGCCGGTACCGGGTGGTGGCGACGAGATTCACCGGCTGGCGGTCACTCTCAACGACATGCTCGACCGGTTGGAGGCCGCGCGGGCCCGGCAACGCGCGTTCGTCGCCGACGCCGCCCACGAGCTGCGCAGTCCGCTGACCAGTCTGCGTACGCAGCTTGAGGTGGCGCAGCGATTCGGTAGCCGCACGGACTGGCTGGCGGTCGCCGACGACCTGCTGGCGGACAGTCAACGGCTCAGCCGACTGGTCGACGACCTGCTGCTGCTGGCCCGCGCCGACCAGCAGGCTGGCCAGTCCGGTGTGGTGCTCGGCCCGGTCGGTCCGGTGGAACTGGGCGAGCTGGCCGCCACGGTGGCCGCCCGGTATCCACGGCCGCCGGTGCGGGTGGTGCCGCCGGACCAGCCGCTGTGGATCGCCGGCGACCCGGACGCGCTGGTCCGGGTGTTGGCCAACCTGCTGGACAACGCGGTCCGACACGCCCGATCCGAGGTGCTGGTGACCGCCCGACCGGACGGGCCGGACTGGCATGAGCTCCTGGTCACCGATGACGGTCCGGGCGTCCCACCAGCCGACCGGCAACGGGTCTTCGACCGGTTCACCCGGCTCGACGACGCCCGGGCCCGCGACGCCGGGGGCGCCGGGCTCGGACTGGCCATCGTCGCGCAGCTGGTCCGTCGGCACGGCGGCACTGTCGAGCTGGCCGATGCGGCAGGGCCCGACGGTGCCCGTACCGGACTTCAGGTCCGGGTCCGGCTCCCGGCGGACCCGGTGGACGACGAGCCCGGCCCGGCATAGCTCGGACAGGTCACCGGGCGTTCGCTGCCCGGTCCGTGCAGACCGGGTCGGCCTGCCCGACCACGTCGGCCGAGTAGATTACGGCGACCGTGAAGCAGTAGTCGATCGACTCGTCCAGCCCGTACGCGACGAAGCTGTCCGCACCCGCCGGCAACGTCATGAAGGCCCGGGGCTGCTGATCGCTGCTTCCTCCGGAGATCAGCACCTGTCCCTCGGCACCCGCCGGATAGGTCCAGGTCAACGTCACGCTGTCCCGGTTGTCGCGCAGACCCACGCCGCCCGGCGCGGTACCCGGTGCGGCCGGCGGCGCAGCGCTGGTCGGCGTCCTGGTCGGGGGGGTGACCTCGGCTGGTGCCCCGGTCGGCCCGGAGGGCGTATCGTCGACCAGGCTGACGCCGGCCACCACCGCCGCAGCGCCGAGCAGCACCACCACCACGCCGGTGAACACCAGCATCGGCCCGCGTGGGCGGGCAGCGGTCGCCGCCGGCTTGGATACCGGCACCAACTGTCCTCGCTGCCGCCGGACCGGAAGATTCCTGCGGCGGTCGGGTATCCGGCTGAGTTCACGTCGTGGCAGTCGGGACAGCGTCCCGGTGCTCCGGCCCGTGCCGGTGGCGCCGGTTCCGACGGTCGCGCCGGCTCCACCGGCTGCGACGCTCGCGGCCGGTCCGTCCGTGGCTCCGGTACCCGGCCCGTCCGTGACCTCGGCGTGGCGGACGGCGGAGTCGGCATCGACCGAGGCGTCCGGGCCCGCGAGATCTTCGTCGCTCACCGGTGGCGCCGGTTCCGGTCGAGCGCCTGCCCTGTCGGGCACCCGTGGGTTGGGTACGAAGGCAGGGGTCTCCGGCGGCACCGGCTCGCCGGGCACGGCCGCCGGGTCGCTCATGGAACTGCCGGCCGTCGGAGTGTCGGCCGCTGACGGGCCGGTCGCCTGCCGGAACCGGACCGGCCCGAACGGGCTGACCGGGCCGGCGGCGTCCGAGACGTCCGGCCGCTCTGGTGCGTCCGGGTGCTCTCGTGCGTCCGGGCGATCCGGTCCGTCCAGGCGATCCGCAGCGGCCGGATCGGAGCCGTCGCCGGCACCGGACTGCTCGGGCGGCCACCACGGTTCGTCGAAGAGCCAGATGCCGGGTGACCCGTCATGGTTGGTGGAGCCGGACGGCGGCAGATCGACCGGCACCCGGGGCGGTGGGATGGTTGCCGGCCGGCCGTCGGTCGGATCGGGTTCGTCCGGTTGATACTGGTCGCCTCCCTGCTCCTGCCCGTTCGTGTTCCGCCGGGCAGGGGTGGGGTCGTCGGTCAGCCAACCGCTGGGCGACCAGAGCGGGTCGTCGGCGTCGCTGCTCGCCGGTTCCCGTTCGATCCAGCCGTGCTGGGCCCACGGCCGGTCGCTTTCCAGCTCAGCCGCCGGGTCGGGCACCGATTGGTCCACCGGCTGGTCCAGCGGGTCGAGCCAGGGCGGGTCGGCCCGGTGCCGTCCGTCCCGATGGCCGTCCGTCTCGTCGTCGCTTGACCGACCGGTGGTCGGCGTCGCCGACGGCGCGTTCGGTTCCGTCCAGAACGCCGCCGACCAGCGGGGGTCGGCTACCTCTGTGACCGGTGGTTCCGGCTCGATCCAGCCGGGCTCGGCCCAGGCCGGACCGGGGAGCCGGTCGCGCCCGGCGGGATCGCCCGCCGGAGCAGCCGGAGCCGCTGGCCCACTGGCCGGCCTGGTGCCGGGCGGCCAGCCGCCGTGGTCCAAGCCGCCGTCGTGGTCTGGGCCGCCGTTGTCGTCCGGCCGAAGATTCGGGCCTGGGTCGCCGGTGTCGTCCGGACTGCGGTCGGGATCCGGGCCGCCGGTGTCGTCCGGCCCGTCGTCGACCGGCCCCTGCCCACCACAGCGGTGCGCCGGATCAGCGGACGCCTCGGCCAGCGCGGCGACCTGCCTGACCAGCGGATGGTCGGCCGGCAGGCGGGTGCGGCACAGGTCGATGGCGAGCGACAGGCTGACGTCGGACTCGGTGAGCCGGCCGCAGTCGCGCTGCATCGCGCCGAGCCGGGCCAGCATCTTGATCCCGGCCGGATGCCCCTCGCCGTACACCTCGCGGTGCAGTTCCCAGGCATCCTCCAGACGGTCCCGGGCGACGTCGCATTCGCCGCGAGCGAATTCGACGGTGGCGAGGTCCGCGTGGGCGGCCAGGACCCGGAGCGACTCGGGGCCGTCGATGGCGCAGAGCTCGTCGATCACCTCGCGGTACAGGTGCGCGGCGCGGGCGTCGCTGCCCACCCGGTGCAGTACGGCGGCGAGGGTGGCGGCGGCCCCGATGGTCCGCTCGTCCGCCGTTCCATGCAGCCGCTGGTTCGCCGAGTACGCGTACGCCGCCCACGCCCGCGCCGCCGGTGCCTCGCCGAGCGCGACCGTCACCCGGGCGAGTAGTCCGGCGGCCTCCGCCTGCTCGGTGCTGGCATGTGCGGGACGCGGGTCGGTGTCGGCCAACGCCGTGGCCAGCAAATCGCGCGCGCCCGGCAGGTCGCCGACGCTGATCAGGCCGTGCGCCTGCGTGGTGATTTCGCCCAGGCCGAGAGACACGTCCCATCGTGCGTGTCCGACGACGGTCTGTACAAGGGTCTGATGTGGGACAGTTCGCTCATGATGGCGGATTGTTACCGGCCAGATGCTTGACTAACGCTTCGCTGATGATCCGTAGTTGATTGACCTGTTCCGGGGTCAGCTGGTCGAACAGGTGTCGCCGAACCGCGTCGACGTGGCCGGGCGCGGCGGCGGTGAGGGCAGTGAAGCCGGGCTCGGTGAGCACCGCGAACTGCCCGCGCCGGTCGGTCGGACACTCCTCGCGGCGGACCCAGCCGATCTGTTCCAACCGGGACACGGCGTGCGACAACCGGCTGCGGGAGGAGTCGGTGGCGCCGGCGAGCTCGCTCATCCGCAGGGTGCGCTGGGGGGCCTCGGAGAGCCGGACCAGGATCTCGTAGTACGCGTGCGGTATCCCAGCGCTCGCCTGCAGTTCACGGTCCAGGGTCGCGGCCAGCGTCCTGGTGGCGTAGAGGTACGCGCGCCAGGTGCGCTGTTCGTCGTCGTCGAGCCAGCGGGTCATGACCACCACCATACCGGCAGTTGTTGAGCGTTCAACTAACTCGCGCTAACCTTCACGACATGGGAATCCACCGTCTCAACCACGCCGTGCTGTACATCTCGAGCCTCGACCGGAGCCTGACCTTCTACCGGGACGTGCTCGGGTTCTCCGTCGTGCCGATGACCCCCGACGGCTTCTCCGGCGTCGCCTTCCTGCAGGCCCCCGGCTCCACCAACGATCACGACCTCGGCCTGTTCGAGATCGGTGGGCACGCCGCGCCGTCCGGCGCCGGTCGCGGCGCCGTCGGGCTCTACCACCTGGCCTGGGAGGTGGACACGCTCGACGAGCTCGAGGTGCTCGCCACCCGGCTCGCCGCCGCTGGCGCCCTGGTCGGGACCTCCGACCACGGGACCACCAAGAGTTTGTACGGCCGGGACCCGGACGGGCTGGAGTTCGAGGTTGTCTGGCTGGTTCCCGCCGACCGCCTCGACGAGCAGACGCTCGTCGCCCGCAAGCGGATCCTGCCGCTCGACCTGGCCCGCGAGAAGCAGCGGTACGGCGCCCGGACCCGCGGGGGCGTCGGCGTCTCGGTGCCGGGCTGACCCCGTGGCCCCGCCGGGCCGACGGCGGCCCGCCAACGGGTCGGTCGGCCCCGCCCGTGCGGGCCGTGACCCGGGCCGGTAGAACGGACGCCATGACAGCCGAGCCGGCGGGCCGGGTCCCGCGTGACCTGTTGCTCCGCCACCTGAGCACCTGGGTTCCCGCCGCGCTGCGCCACGCCCGGCGCGCCACCTTCGTTCAGGCGTACCAGGGCCCGCCGGGGGCCACCGCGGACGCTGCGCTGCGTGCCGTCGCCGACCACCCGGAACTGGTCACCGGCCGGCATCTGACGGTCGTCACCGTCACGTCCTCCGGTGCCCAGGCGGACCCGACCGGGTTGCCGGCGGCGGTGACGGCCCATCTGCTTCCCGGCGGTCCGGAGCTGCTCCCGGTGGCCGTGACCGCCGCCGCAGCTGCCAACGCGCCGCTGTTGTGCCACCTCGACCTGGCCGGTGGGGCGTTGCCCGGACCCGCCGTGTGGCGTGCGTCGACGGCCGGCCGCCCGGCCGAGTTGCTGGTGGTCGGAGCGGTTTCATCAGCTGAACTGCGCCCGGCGTTGACCGCAGCCGGTTTTCCGCTGGTCAGCGTCGTCGAGCTGGTGCCGGCCGGGGCGGCCGGGCAGGTCGACGGTGGTACGTCGTACCCGGTCGCCTTCGCCACCGGGTCCGGCAAACGCATCGAGGCGTTCAAGGAGGCGCTCTGGGAGGTCGGCCCGGCGGGGTGGGGGCTGCGTGCCGCCGCCGATCCGCAGGCGACGGCCATCGCCGGTGCTGAGCCGGACACGGCCGTCCCCGGGCAGGAGCCGGACCACGGGCTCGCCGCGCTGTGCGACCGGCTGTACGCCCACCTCGTCGAGTGCGGCTCTCGGACCGTCGCCGAGCTGCGCAGTTTCACGGTGACCGGGACGGTCCACCGGGCCGCCGACGCCAACCGGGCGCTGGCCGGTCTGCTCGCCGCCGACCAGGTGCGGCGCTGGCCGGCGGACGGACGGTTGGCCGGCGACGTGGAGATTACCCCGACCGCCCCGGCTGCCGGCGGGCGTACTCCGTCCACTGCCTGACCAGCAGCGACGCTCCGGTGGCGAGCACTCCGACGCTGAACACCATCTGGACGCAGACCGCCGCGCGGGCGAGTTGGCCCTCGGCGTGCACGTCGCCGTACCCGACAGTGGTGAGCGTGCCGATCGCGAAGTAGAGCGCGTCGGTCTTCGTCGTCATGTCGACGAACTGGTCCGGGTCGCTGAACGAGATGACCAGGTCGGCCAGCGCGAACACGACCACTCCGCCGACCAGCGTGATCGCTAGTCGGGTGAGGCGTACGTCGGACGGATCGGCGGTGATCTGGTCGCGGATCTGCTGTAGCACCAGCGCAGCCACCAGAGCCACGCCGACGACGGTGACCACGGCGCGGACCGCGAGATGCACCCCCGTCACCCCCGGCTCCACCGGGACCAGGTAGTAGAGCAGGATCATCAGCAGGCAGATGGCAGTGGTGCGCCGTACCTCGGCCCGGCGGGGATTCCGAGTACGGGACAGAGCATCATCTCCAGCTATATCGGACATAGGGTCATTATTCCTACAGATCGAAGGCCCGGCGGGTGATCCTGCCGAGCCTTCGATCGTTCGCCTGCGCCTGCGCCGCTCAGCTACGCGACTTGTCCTGCTTCCACGAGAACGGGCCAGGCAGGTCGTACCGGTGCCTCCTGGCGCGCGAGTTCCACGACCATCGGCCGATCCGGATGGTCCAGGACGAGAACCCGTTCTCGGTAAAGTTCAACTGGAGCGGGCCGAACCGCTTCCGCTTGCGGAACATGACGCCCATCGCTTGCGCTCCCTCCATCGGCCGTCAGCAGGTGGGCTGGTCAGTTCCCTGTCACATCGATCGGCAAACCCCACTGTCCACATGCCTGACTAGCGGGACTCCCAGGCATCCGGCTTCAGCGTCAATTTGCGTACGTGCGCCGGCATCCGGCCGGTGAGTACCTCGGCGAGGCTGACCTCGTCGACCACCTCGCGCAACGCGGCGCGTACCGCGATCCAGAGCCGGGGCAGGTTCTCCGCGGCACCGGCGTACCGGGTCTCCTCCGGACGCAGCCCGCGCACCCCGGCCAGCGGCCCGTCCACCGCGCGCAGGATCATGCCGATGGTGACGTCCCCGGGCGGCTGGCTCAGCGTGTAGCCACCCTCCGCGCCGCGCTGCGCCCGGACCACCCCGCCGCGGCGCAGGTCGGCCAGCACCGCCTCGAGGAATTTGCGCGGCATGTCCTGCTCGGCGGCGATCGCCTGGGTGGACATCAGCGTCGGGTACGCGGCAGCCAGGATCAGCGCTGCTCGTACCGCGTAGTCGCCGCGCGCGGAGATCTGCACGTCACCATCATGCCGGTTGCCGCGACCCGGCCGGTCACCGGTGGGCGTTCCCGCAGGTCGGCGCGGAAGCTACCCGGGCTGCACCCCACCTCGCGTTGGAAGAACCGGCCGAAGTTCGTCGGCTCGGGGAAGCCGAGCCGCGCACCGATCTGGGCCACCGGCAGGTCGGTCGCCGCGAGTAACCGCTTGGCCTGCAGGGCCACCCGGTCGTCGATCACCTGTTTGGCGGTCCGCCCGGCCACGGTCAGACTGGCCCGGGTAAGGGTCCGGACCGCGCAGGACAGCCGTTCGGCGTACTCCTCGACCCGTCGGCTACGCGCGTGGTCCCGCTCCACCTCGGCCCGGAACCGCCGGAAGGTGTCCCACCTCGACGAACCGGCCCCGGTGGCCTCGTCCGCCGATGCGGGATCGCTACCGGGACGGTCATCTTCGGTGGCGGCGTCGAGCGCCGGCGGGGAGTCGTACGGCAGCAGGGCGATCCGCAGCAGCAGGACCCGCAGTTCATGGCGGAGGAGTTCGTCGACGAGCGCCGTCCGCCGGGGCCGCTGGCTGTCCACGACGAGTTGACTGATCTCGTTGATGATGGCGTCGGCGTCCTCACCGGTGAGCTGCCAGTGGGCGCGGGAGGTGGGCCGGTCCGGCATGCCTGGTGCCGCGGTCCACCTCACCAGGATCGCGTCCAGACCGTGCTGCCCGCCGGCTCGGACCACCTGCCCGGTGCGGGCCCACAGCAGCGTGCCGGGTCGGCACGGGTACGCGACAAAGTCGATCTCGTGGCTGCCGTGACCGGCGGTGACCAGTAGCAGTTCGTCGTGGGGGAGCAGCCGTGGCCGGGGTGATGCATCAGCAGTCAGGATGTCACTGAGAGTAGTCGCGCTGATCGCTGGCCCGAGGGGATCCGGGTCGGACATCCGGCGAGCGAGCTGATCGGGCTGAACCATCGTTCTCGACGGTAACCGCAGCGCGCCGCAACCGCATCCCGACCAACGGGCGGATCGTCGCGTCGTCCCAGTGGAGGTGCCGGGGCGCACCGGCGGCGGCACCAGCGGCGGGAGTACGGCGCATCGCCGTACTCCCGTCACGCGAAACAGCCGCAGTCTCCGCCGGGTCGGGCGGAGTCGGGCCGTTCCGATCAGCGCCCGGCCAGCAGCCGGTTCACCGCGGTGTCCACGTCCAGGTGGTCGGATTCGCGGCCGCGGGGCACCACCACGTAAGTGCGGCGCAGAAAGCGGACCAGCACGCTGCGCGGTACCTCGAACAGTGCGTTGCCGTCCGGGGAGCTCAGCGCGAGCGCCACGAAATCGCCCCGGGGGGTCGCCCAGGGCCAGACCCGGACGTCCCCGATCCCGGCCGGTTCGTCGAGACCGGTCACCAGAAGCTCTCGGGCGAACGACCAGCTGACCGCTTCACCGCCGGCCGACTCCGCGTGGAAGAGCACGTGGACCGCGTACGGATCAGTTGGTTCGTAACGCAGGCTGGCTCGTACCGGCAGCGCGGTAGCGTCAGGCGCGATGAGCCGTAGTGACGTCTCGACCTCGACGGTCGTTGGTCGGATGACACTCATGGACGTTCTCCCCCCGGCACCGCTGCGGGACGCCCGCCCCGCTTTCCCCATACTCCGGCCTTGCATTTGACTACGCTCCGTCTATCACTGATCTCACCCAGTAGAGGGAAGCGGTTCCGGCATGCACTGAAAAAGTCCTTTTTAGGTGGCTTGTCCGGATCTGCTTGGGTGCTGGGACGTGCCCGGCGTCGGGTGGTTCAGACGTCGACTCACTCCGGTAACGTCCAGTGGTGCCCTGGGGTGACGGGGCGGGCGACAATGAGGGGCAAAATGGCCATAAAACCCTCCTCCGCCAAGCGGATGACCGAGAATTCAACACCGGGTCATGCGCCGTACGACCCGGCGGATGAGACTGTCGGACACGCCGAGTCGGGGGGAGACCAGGTGGGCAGTGACCCGATCGGACGTCAGGGTGGGCGCGGCGCTCCGGTCGCCGTCACCGATCGTCCCGAACCGGAGGCACCGCGAACGTTGTCCGGGCTGCGCCAACGGATTCGGGTGACCCTCGCCCTGATCCGCTCCAATCCCACTGGCCGGATCGCCTTGAAAGTCGGCGTCGGCCTGCTCGGTGCCGTGATCGTGGTCCTCGGCCTGGTGCTGATCCCGCTACCCGGGCCCGGCTGGCTGATCGTCTTCGGCGGACTGGCGGTCTGGGGCGTGGAGTTCCATTGGGCCAAGCGGCTGCTCGCCTTCGCTCGACGGCACGTACAGGGATGGACCCGGTGGGTCACCCGGCAGAGCTGGCCGGTGCGGCTCGGCATTGCCGGGGTGGGCCTCGTCTTCGTCGCGGTCGTGGTGATCTTCTCGCTGAAGGTCGGCCTCGGCGTCGACGTGATCGCCAGCTTCCTGCGCTACCTCGCCACCACCTGAGCCGACCGCCACCCGGATGTGCGCCCGGGCGGGACGATCGGGTACAGTCATCCGCGCTGAGGGCGATTAGCTCAGCGGGAGAGCGCTTCGTTCACACCGAAGAGGTCACTGGTTCGATCCCAGTATCGCCCACCACATGCAAAGCGAGCGGGCCCGCAGTGGCGGCCTTGTCATGCAAAATCCGCGTACGGGCGGTCCGCTCGATTCGACGTATGGCGAGCCGGTTCCCGGTCCGGCGGTGCTCCGCCGCCGGACCGGTGTCCCGGCCCATCCGCGCTGACTGACGGGCCAGCGGCACAGTGTCGCACGGGTGGCGACCACCCTGCCCGCCCGGCTGATCAGTCACAGGCTGCTTCGAGGGTGTGCGTCGTCGATTGACAGACCACGCGGGCGTTGACGACACTGTCGAGTGTATCGATTTACTACGCACGGGCCTGGCTGATGCCGATGACGCCGTCCCGGTCTGCGGCGACTTGTCCTTCTCCGAAGGGAATTGATGATGAAGCTCATGCGGGTCGGCCCAGAGGGCAGCGAGCGACCGGTACTCCTCGTCGGGGGCCGTCACTTCGACCTGACCAGCGTCACCGCCGACATCGACTCGGCCTTTCTCGGCGGTGACGGCATGAACCGGGTACGCGCTGCCATGGCCGCCGGGGGTCTTCCGGAGGTCGATGTCCGGGGTGCCCGCGTCGGTGCGCCGATCGCCAGGCCGGGCACGGTGGCCTGCATCGGGCTGAACTACTCCCGGCATGCTGCGGAGTCCGGCACCGCTCCGCCGGCCGAGCCGGTCGTCTTCCTCAAGGCTTCGAACACCGTGGTCGGGCCCTACGATGACATCGTGATCCCGAGGGGTGCGGTGAAGACCGACTGGGAGGTGGAGTTGGCGGTCGTCATCGGCCGGCGGGCACGTTACCTCGCGTCACCCACCGAGGCGGGCGACGTCATAGCGGGGTACGCCGTGTCCAATGATCTGTCCGAGCGGGACTACCAGATGGGTGATGCCGGTGGCCAGTGGGTCAGGGGCAAGAGTTGCGAGTCGTTCAACCCGCTGGGACCATGGCTGGTCACTGCCGATGAACTTGATGATCCGCAACGCCTCACCCTGCGCAGTTTCGTGAACGACCAGCCTCGTCAGCATTCCACCACACAGGACATGATTTTTGATGTGCGTCACCTGATCTGGTATCTGAGCCAGTATCTGGTGCTTGAGCCAGGTGACGTCGTCAACACCGGTACGCCGGAGGGTGTCGCGTTGTCTGGCCAGTTTCCCTATCTGCGCGTGGGGGATGTGGTGCGGGTCGGCATCGAAGGACTGGGCGAGCAGCGCCAAGTCTGTCGCGCCGCCGATTGACTCCGCCGTCGGTGCCGGTTATCGGAGCCGACGCTGGGCGCTCTGCAAATACGCCCGCTCTGACCTGCGGCGCCGGGGTTGGAAGCGACGCGAGGACGCCGCGCCGCCCGGGGTGTGAGCCCCCGGGCGGCGGCCGGCTTCAGGAGTGGGTAACGGTGATATCGAAAATTCGGGTTTGCCCGTAGTTGTCGCCGCTGCACGGCGAAGAGTTTGAGCAGTTGGCCTGAGTGTAGGCGCCGGCTTTGAAGTAGGCGCCGGAGAAGTTTCTGGCGATGGTGGTCTGCAGGACGCCGTTGTAGTACGCCCTCACCTGCCCGCCACTGACCACGAACTTGGCCTCGAAGCGGGTGCCCAGCTGGTAGTTGCTGGTAACCAGCTTGTGATGGGTGTCATTGTCATTGGTGACGTAAAGGCTGGTGCCCTCCAATCGGAAGACCGTGACGTCGTCGTCCGAATCGTGGATCTGGGCCACGACCACATGTGGCTTCGTCGATGGAAGCCTGTCGAACGCGGCGTCCACGACCATCGTGTGTGTGCCGGAGGTCGACGACCAGCTCGCGTGGGCGGCTCCGTTGTTCGCCATCTCACGCAGCTCCGACCGAGCGTAGCTGGAGCCGCCTGTGGTCACTCCGTTGACGGGGGAGCGGAACTGGACCGACTGGCACGAGTCCGCAGCGACGAAATAGGGGGAGATCTGAAAGTCGTTCAGGGCGGGTTGCTTGATCTCGGTCGGGCTGCCGGAGGAGCCGGTCGGCAGCGTGATCTTCCAATTGGTCAGGTCGAGCACGTCTGCCGGGACGGTGCAGTCGCCACCGCCACCGTCGGCGCCGTAGACCTGTATCTCGGTGATGCTGTTCCAGCTGTTGGCCGTGTTGCCGTAGCCAACGACGCGTACGTACCGGGCCGACCGGTCGGTGAAGTCGTGGTCCTCGACCTGTAAGGTGCTGCCGCTGCTCTGTCGCTGGGGGACGACAGTGATCCACGAACTGGCGTCGGTTGAGGTCTGAACGGTGTAGGTGGCCCGGCGTTGGTCGCCTTTGTACCAGGCGATGCCGACCGATCCGATCTGCTGGTTGACACCGAGGTCGAGTCGGAGCCAGGAGCCGTCGCCCTGGGCGGACCAGCGAGTGGAGAGGCTTCCGTCAATGGCGTTGGCTGGCACGTTGCCGTCGTGGGAGCTGGCAGTCGCTGCCGTAACGGGCAGGCCGGTCGTGGCGTGCACGGACAGTGTGGTCAGTGCGGAGCTGGCGACGACCACGGCTAAGGGCAGCGCGAGGATTGCGATACGTCTCATTAGGGTCCTCAGTAGTGAGAGTTCCTATATGTGAACTACATCGCACTAGTGCCGAGTGACCATAGAAGAAAATGACTGGATGGTCAACGGCGTATTTCGAAGTTGTCAGATCCGACCCGTCAGGCCGGCGGTGGTCGCTGCCCGGATTGCGTCCGCGAGTTCACTGGCGTGCGCCTCGGTCAGCTCGCCGTCGGTGACGCAGACGCCGATCGCGTCGTGCGGGCCGAGCTTGGCCGGGGCGGCGACCGCCACGCCGCGGCCGCCGTTCGGGTTGGCCGGCACCTGGTCGACAGCATGTCCACGCTCGATCACCCGCCGGAGCTCTTCGCGGAGCGCTGCGAGAGCGTCGGGAGGCAGGGTTGGTGAGGCGGACAGCATCCGTGTCAGTGACTCGTCGTCGTCGGCCACTCGGGCCAGTACGACGCGGCCGATCGCCGTGGCGTACGCCGGGGCCGGCCAGCCCGTCCGAAGCATCGGTGCCACGTCGACCTCTTCCCGCGTCAGCAGGGCGACCATGTGGCCACCGACCAGCCGGCCCAGTTGCACGGTGGTCTTGAGCCGGCGGTGCAACAGGTCCACGACCGGGGTGAGCCGGCGGACCGCGCGGTCGGTACGCAGGTAAGCTGCACCGGTCCGCAGTGCTTGGACGCCCAGCCCGTAGCGGGACCCTGCGGTGTCAGTCTCGACCCAGCCGCGCTGCACGAGGGTGTGGAGCAGTCCGTGCATGCTGCTCTTGGGGATACCCAGGGCGCGGGCGAGTTCCACGAGGGTGCGCCGGTCCGCGGTGGCGGCGAGTAGCTCCAGCAGCTCGACGGTGCGGTCTGCCGATTTGACCCGGGGGACGCCGCCTGTCGTCATCGTGGTACCCCTACTTCCTCACTTCCGGTACCGGGCCCGTCGAGGTGCGGACCACCAGCTCTGGGCGGAGCAGCAGCGACTGGCTCGGGCCGGATTCGGTGTTGTCGATCCGGTCCCGCAGGTGCCGGAACGCGGCTGCCGCCATCTCCGCGACCGGCTGACGTACGGTCGTCAGTGGTGGTGCGGCGAGGTCGGCGAGCACGATGTCGTCGAAGCCGACGACTGAGATGTCCTGGCCTACCCGGAGCCCGGCGTCCCGGATGCCGGCGCTGATTCCGAGGGCGCACATGTCGTTGATGGCGACGATGGCGGTGGGGCGGTCCGAGGTCCGCAGCAGCGCGTTCGCGGCGGTGCGACCGAGCCCGGCGGCGTCGAGATCTCCGTAGGGCTCCTGCTCTGCGCCACCGGACCAGACGATCGTATCGGCCGGGTTCAGGCCGGCCTGCTCGAGTGCGTCGGTGAAACCCCGGAACCGTTCCCGGCGGTTCACGCTGCGCAGCGACCCCGAGACGAAGGCGATGCGTCGGTGGCCGAGCTGTAGCAGGTGGGCGGTGGCCAGGTGGGCGCCCACCACGTTGTCGACGCTGATGTTGACCAAGGTCCCCGGGTCACCGGCCTGAGCGGTACGGTCGAACGCGACCAGGCTGAGCCCGGTCTCGACGAGTGGCAGTACGTGATCCAGCGAGGGCAGCGAGGAGCAGAGGACGACGCCCCGGATGCCGTCGGCCCAGAGCTCTTCGAGGTAGCGCCGTTCCCGGTCGGGTTCCCGTTCGCTGTTGCAGAGCAGGACGTGGTAGCCGTCGCTCAACGCGGCCCGTTCGAGGTAGCGGGCGAAGCTGCCCCAGAACGGATTGGCGACCGACGGTACGACAAGCCCGATCACCTGGATCCGGCCGGTGCGCAGTTGCCGGGCCGCCCGGTTTGGCCGGTAGCCGAGCCGGTCGATCGCGGCGGCCACCCGGATGCGGGTCTGGGGGAGCATGCGGCCGGGGCGTCCATTGAGGAAGTTCGACACGGTGCTGGGCGAGACGCCCGCCTCGCGGGCTACCTGGTAGATCGTCACACCGCTCACGTCGCGTGCTCCCCCTTGTTGGCGATCTGAACCAGCTGAGTGTAGAGGTTTACCAGCTCGTGACCGCCCTTGGGCCTACCAGTAAAGCCGGTGTTTCGGTGCCGTGTCTAGCCATTGACATGTCTGTACCTCGCTCCTAGCCTTGCTGCAACGATCCACCAGTAAATCGATGCAAAGTCCTTCCTGCCACGAGCTAGATCGTGGTGTCGCAGCTACCCAGAAGCGGCGGAGCGCGCCGCGGGAGAGAAGGCCAGGATGACCAGAACCCGGGGGAGTCGGACCCGTGCGGTGACGATGGTGCTCGTCGCCGCGCTGCTCGCCACCGCGTGCGGCGGACCGGCGGGCACAACGGAGGGCGACGACCAGACCAGCGGCACGATCCGGCTGTTGACGCCGATCTTTGAGGGCGCCGACGGCAAGACCGTGCTGGAGGAGCAGCTCGACGCGTTCAAGGAGGAGTACCCGGACATCACCGTCGAGGTCGACTACACCTCGTACGGCAAGCTGAACGAGAAGCTCACCACGTCGATCGCAGGCGGTCGGCCGTACGACGTGATGCTCATGGGGGTCGGTTGGATCCCGCCGTTCGCAGCCAAGGGCGCCCTGGCCGAGTTGGACGAGAACCAGCAGGAGCTCGCCGAACGGTACAACGAGCGGGTCGTCGAGCCTGGCATCTACCAGGGCAAGGTGTACGGCCTGCCGATCATGTTGGACACCCGGTTCGGTCTGTACCGCAAGGACATCTTCGCCGAGGCGGGCATCGCCGCCCCGCCGAGCAACTTCGCCGAGCTGCGGGAGATCGGGCGCCAGCTGACCGTGCGAGACGCAAGCGGCAAGCTCACCCGCGCCGGCGTGGACATCCTCTCCAACGATCTGCGCCAGACGTTCCTCCCGCTGATGTGGGCCAACGGCGGCGAGCTGTGGACCTCGGATGGGCAACCGGCCTTCAACAGCCCGGAGGCGGTCGGGGCGTTGCAACTGATGGCCGACATCATCCTCACCGACAAGAGCGAGGACTTCGGTTTCACTCAGCCCGGTGCCACCGGCCTGCCGCTGGCCCAGGGGCGGGCGGCGATGATGGTGGGGCACAACAACCACCTGCTGGCGATCGAGGAACAGGCACCGGAGCTGATCGAGGAAGACAAGATCGGCTTCTTCATGATCAGCAACGAGCGTCCCGCGATGTTCCAGGGTGGGACGCTGGCAACGGTCTCGGCCAAGTCGCAGCGTCCGGCGGCGGCCAAGGCGCTGGTCAGCTTCCTCACCGACGAACAGGCGTCGCTCGCCGCGAACGAGCAGCGGGGTAACGTGCCGGCCCTCAACAGCCTGTCCGACTCCGATTACGTACAGGGCAACCCGGCCGCGCAGTTCGCCATGGCGAACCTCGACGCCGCCTACTCCGAAGGCGGTGTGCCGGCCTGGTTGGAGATCCGGGGCGACTTCAAAGCGGCCATCGAGTCCGTCCTGCTGGGCCAGAAGGACCCGCAGCAGGCACTCGACGAGCTGGTGGCCAAGGCCCAGGCAGCGATCGCCAAGGGCTGACATGACCAGCACCCTCGAGACCGTGAGCGTGGCGTCCGCGAGTCGGGCGCCACGCCCGCCCCGCCGTCGCCGAAGGCTGGGTGCCGAACGTCGTCGCGCGGCGTACCTGATGCTGGCCCCGTCGGTCATCCACCTGGTCTGGTGGATCGGCCTACCCGTGGTGGCCACGTTCGGCCTGGCCTTCACCGACTACGACATCATCGCCGGCACCGTCGAGTGGGCCGGCCTGGACAACTTCCGCCAGATCTTCGCCGACGACATCTGGAACCTGTCGATCTGGCACACCGTCGTCTTCACCTTCTTCACCGTTCCGGTGGCGATGGCGATCGCGGTGGTCATCGCGGTGCTGCTCAACCAGCGGATCAAGGCGCTGGCCTGGTACCGCGCGGCGTTCTTCATGCCGCACATCACCGCCACCGTCGCGATCGCACTGGTCTGGATGTGGATGTTCGAGCCCAACCTGGGACTGTTCAATCTGCTGCTGGGCTGGATCGGGGTCAACGGGCCGGCCTGGCTGTCGGACCCTGACTGGGCGATGCCGGCGGTCATCCTCGTCAGCATCTGGAAAGGCATCGGCCTGAAGATGCTCATCTACCTGGCAGCGCTGCAGAACATTCCGCACGACCTGTACGAGGCGGCGAATCTCGACGGTGCCTCCGGCCCCCGCAAGTTCTTCGCGATCACCCTGCCGTTGCTGAAACCCGCCACGTTCTTCGTCTTCATCGTCTCCATGATCGACGCGTTCCAGGTCTTCGACCAGGTGTACGTGCTGACTCCAGACGGCGGCCCGGCGAACTCGACGACCGTCATGACGTACGAGATCTACCGGACGGCGTTCGGCGAGTTCGACATCTCGGCGGCCTGTGCGCAGAGCGTGGTGCTCTTCGCCTTCCTGCTCGTCCTGACGGTGATCGGGCGCCGACTGACCGGGAAGGACGGCGATGAAGCGTAAGTTCGACGCCCGCTGGGTGCTGCACCTACTGCTTGGCCTCGGCGGACTCATCATGGTCGTTCCGTTCGTCTGGATGATCCTGACGTCGCTCAAGAGCCGCGCCGACATCGCCGCCTACCCGCCCCAACTGCTGCCGACCGAATGGGTGTGGAGCAACTACCAGGCAGCACTGGACTACGCCCCGTTCGGGACGTACTTCCGCAACAGCCTGCTGATCGCCATCGGGCACACGGTGATCAACCTGATGCTGGCAACGATGGCTGGCTACGCGCTGGCCCGGGTTTCGTTCCGGGGTCGGACCGTGCTGTTCATGGCCATCCTCGCGATGATGATGATCCCGACCTACACGAAGATCGTCCCGCAGTATCTGATCGCCAAGGGGATGCCGTTCTTCGGCGGCAACGACCACCTCGGCCGGGGCGGCTACGGCTGGCTCGACTCGTGGTGGGTCCTGATCGTTCCGGGCGCGCTCACCCCGTTCGCGATCTTTCTGTTCCGGCAGTTCTACCTCTCTCTGCCCCGTGAGCTGGAGGAGGCCGCCCGAATAGATGGAATGGGGGAGTTCGGGATCTTCGCCCGGGTGATGACCCCGTTGGTGAAACCAGCCGTCGCGACGGTCGCCCTGGTCACCTTCGAGAACAGCTGGAACAACTTCCTCTGGCCGCTGCTGGTCACCACCCGTGACGACCTGCGGGTGATCCAGGTCGGTCTGGCGGCCTTTCAACAGGCCGAGCGGACCGAATGGTCCTACCTGATGGCCGGATCGACGCTGGCCACCGTACCGATGATCGTGCTGTTCCTGTTCGCCCAGCGGTACTTCGTGCAGGGCTTTGCCACCGCCGGAATCAAGTAAAGGGGTATCTCGATGAAAATCGATCTAGCTGGGCGTCGGGCCCTGGTCACGGGTGCCGGCCACGGTATCGGAGCCGCTATCGCCGTAGCACTCGCCCGGGCCGGGGCGGACGTGGCCGTCCACCACGGACACTCCGCCGGTCCGGCCGCCGAAGTGGCCTCGGCCATCGAGACGCTGGGTCGCAAGACCGTCGTCCGGCAGGCCGACCTCACCCGGACCAGCGAGGTGGCCGATCTTGTCGGGGAGGCCACCAGCTTTCTCGGCGGCCTGGAGATCCTGGTCTGCAACGCGGGTGGAATGGTCGGCCGCAGCCCGGTGGCGGAGATGACCGACGAGCACTACGCCCAGGTCGTTGATCTCAACCTGGGCGCCACCTTCCGAACGGTGCGGGCCGCGATCCCGCACCTGCGGGCCGCCGGTACGGCGGGGCGGGTGATCACCATGTCGTCGTTGGCTGCGCACAACGGTGGCGGTGCCGGATCAGCGGTCTACGCGGCGGCGAAGGCGGGGGTGCGGGGCCTGACCAAGGGGCTCGCCAAGGAGTTGGCGACGACCGGGACCACGGTGAACGCCGTCGCCCCGGGATTCATCGGCGGCACCGCCTTCCACGAGACGTTCACCCCGGCACAGACCCAGGAAACGATCATCGCCGGGGTGCCGCTCGGTCGTGGCGGCCGGTCCGAGGACGTCGCCGGCGCAGTCGTGTGGCTCGCCTCCGAGGCGGCCTCCTACGTCACCGGGGCGACGATCGACATCGACGGTGGAGCCTGGTTCCGGTGACCGTGCCGACGCCGACCCTGCGTCCGCCGGTACTCCCGCCCGAGCGGGGCGGTTGGTGGCACGCGTACGTCTGCCCCGCGCACGGCGTGGAACTCGATCACGACCGGCTGCTCGACGGTGAGTTCCCGGACGCCGGCGCGCGGTGCCGCCACGGCTGCCGGATCGACGATCCGTCGGTGCGGGGTGGTTGGACCGTCCTGGCGCATCAGGCGAGTGCCCGGCGCATCCGGTTGCTCGCCCGGTCACCCCGGGACGACGACCGCCGCACGGCTGTCGACCTGCTGACCGCGTACGCCCGCCAGTACGCGGCACTCGGCGCGGCACCGCACGACGGAGCCGCCGGCTGGATGCTGCGTGGTCGGCTGTTCCATCAGGCGCTGACCGAGGCGATCTGGGCGGTGACCATCGGCCAGGCCGCCGCAGCGCTGCGGGCGGGCGGTGAACCACTGCCCAAGGAGGTGAACGAGTTGCTCCAAGCCCTCGTCGAGGCGGCCGGGCAGGCCCGCCAGGCGCTGGTCGACGCCGGCAAGTTCGAGTCCAACTACACCGCGTGGCTGATTGCCGCCGGCGCGGTCTGCTCGGGCCGCCCCGACTGGCTGACCGGTCGGCACGGGCTGTGTGACCACGTCTCGACGGCGATTCGTCCGGACGGGTGGGAGTGGGAGGCAGCCACCTACTACCACGGCTTCGTCCTGCGGGCGTACCTGTTGACGCTGCAGTCACTGCCGCAGACTCCGGTGCCACCGCAGACGCAGAGCCGACTCGCCGCCATGGCCACGGTGCTCGAGACCCTGGCCACCGACGGAGGTCTGCTACCAGCCCTGCACGACGGCCCGTACGACCGGCCACCGGCCCGGTACGAGCTGGACGAACTCCGGGAACTGCTGCCCCTGCTGGACCGGGGGCCGACGGAGCCGCAGCCGGTGACGATCTTTCCCGACGGGGGCTATGTGGTGCTGCGTGGATCGGGGCTGCACGCTGTCGCCGACTTCGGCCCGCACGGTGGCCCGCACGGGCACCGCGACAAGCTGGCCCTGTACCTGTACGGTGCCGACACTCCCTGGCAGCCCGACCCGGGTCAGGTGCCGTACGGCCACCGTGGCTGGCGGCACCACTACGCCTCGACCGCCGCCCATCCCACCTTCGCAGTCGACGGGCTCGAGCAGGCGGAGTGCACCGGGCATCTGATCGGGTACGACAGCAGCTCGGTCGCCATCGGCTGTGACACCGCGTATCCCGGGGTGACCGCCCGGCGCCACCTGACCCTGCGCGGCGGTGTGCTGGTCGACGAGCTGCGGGTGGAGACCGACCGGCCCCGCCGGATCAGCGCGCAGCTCAGACCGGATGTCGACCTGGCAATTCGGGCTACCGCCGACCGCACCCTGGAAACGGTCTGGCCCGGCCGGCAGACCCTGCACGGCCGGCACACCGTCTCGGTCGACGCCGACGTCGTCTGCCGTCCCGGACCCGGACCGGCGGACGACCCGCAGCGTGTCCGCCGCTGGGTCGACTGGACCGCGAGCGACGCGACCACAGTGACGTTCCGATCGATCTACCGGATGGAGAGCTGATGCAACCCCTGCTCATCGGTGACCGCCTCGGGCAACTGCGCGCGGCGCTCACCACCACCCACGCCGCCCAGTGGCGGCGGCTGTACGAGCAATGTGCCTGGTACCGCGGACAGAGTCCGCCCGCCGAGCATCCGACCGCGAGCATCACCTACCTCGGCCCGGCCGCGATGAACCTGGCCCTCGCCTACCGCCTCACCGGCCAGCCCGGCTACCTGCTCGAAGCCCGCCGCTGGATCGGTACCGCCGTGTCCTACCCGCGCTGGGGCAAGGCGAAGATGCCCGACCACGACCTCGACGCGGGTTGGCTGCTGCACGGGCTGTCCCTGGCGTACTCCTGGCTGCGCGACGACCTGCCCGACGACGAGGCGGCGGCGCTGCGGGCGAAGCTCGCCCTGCAGGGTGAGCGCCTGTACGCCTTCGCCGTCGAGACCGAAGGCTCCTGGTGGTCGTCGAGCTACTGGCAGAACCACAACTGGATCTGCTACGCCGGCCTGGCCGCCGCCGGATACGTCCTCGACGAACCACGGTGGAGCGACCGGGCACGGGAGAACCTCGCGACGGTGCTGGACCTGATGCCGGGCGACGGATCGGACTCCGAGGGTGTCGTCTACTGGCGGTACGGCGTGCCCTGGCTGGCCATCCACCTCGACCTGCTGCAACACGCTGAAGGCATCGACTGGTGGCGGCGCGGCGACTTTCTGAGTCGCACCTTCGAATGGCGGCTGCACCAGTGCGCTCCCGGCTTCGAGGAGAACATCGACCACGGGGACTGCCACGACCGCCGGTCCGGGCACAGCGTCGCGCTCTACTACAAGCTCGCCGCCGCGTACCGCGACGGCCGCGCCCGCTGGCTCGCCGACCACGTCGCCGATCGGCACTTCTGGCGGGAGGCGTACGCCTCCGGCGTCAGACCGGGCGTGATGCCGGAGGCCGGCTACGAACTGCTCTGGTACGACCCGCAGGTGCCGGCCGTGGATCCCGCCGACACGGTGCCGACCTCCGCTCATTTTCCCGACCTCGGACAGGTGACCGCCCGTACCAGCTGGCAGTCGGGCGCGGCCTTCGTCAGCTTCAAGGCGGCCCCCGGCGGGGGACACACCGCATGGGACACCGCCGAGCGGTTCCGCCGGGACAAGGGCTGGCAGACCCTCAACGCCGGTCACCACCACCCCGACGCCGGGGCGTTCGTGTTCGGCGCGCACGGCGAGTTCCTCGCCGTCGACGACGGGTACTGCAACCGTAAGCGGGCCGCCTACCACAACCTCGTCCTGGTCGACGGGCAGGGTTGGGCCGGCGAGGACCGCTACCAGGTCTACCAGGACCTGCCCCACGAGCGCCAGGCCCGCCTGCGGGACGTGCTCACCGGGGACGGGCTGGTGCACGCGACGGCCGAGTCTGCCGCGATGTTCGATCCGGCGCTCGGCGTCCGGCGCGTCGACCGGACACTTGTCTTCACCCCGGCCGGCCGGCTGGTCGTGCTCGACCTCCTCGCCGCCGACCAGCCACGCGAGTGGACCTTTCTGCTGCATTCGGACTGGCCGGCCGAGCTCGTCGGCGGCGACATCGTGCTCCGGTCCGGACCGGCGCAGGCGTACGTCCGCCAGGTCGTCCCGGACGCCGCCACCGTCAGTCAGGCGACGACGGAGATCGAGGCCAACCCCACCGGCAGTACGCCGAGTCTGCGGATCGTCCGCACCCTGCACACCGTTCGGGTCCAGGTGGCGCCGGTCGTCCGTACCCGGATCCTCACCAGCGTCGAACCGACCTGCGCGCTGGCCCCGCGCGCGGCCGTCGCCGAGCCGGTGGGCTGTGCCGAAGGAGTCGGGGTGCGGTTCGGGACCGACGGCGAGACGGTGCTGCTGGCGCCGGCCGACCGTCGGATCGACGGCGCCGACGTGCGGGCCGCCGCCGCCGCGGTGATCCTGCTGCCTGGCTCCGCCGACCGCCCGGCACAGGTGGGGGTGGTCGCGGCGACCCACGTGGACGTCGCTGGTCGCGATCTGGTACGCAGCGACGAGCCGGTGACCGGGGTGCTGCCGTGGCCGGCCTGAGCGCCGCGCCGTCCGCCACCGGACGGGGGACGGCCCGGCGTCGAAGCGAGGTGGCGGCCGCCCAAGGCGGCTGGGCGGCCACCACGTTGCGGGTGCTGGAGTTCGTCGCCTACCCGGCGCTGGCGGGCTGTGCCCTGCTCCTGTTGAGTCTGGGCGTCGTCACCTGGCTTGCGGCGCTGGCCGCCACGGCACACGCGCTGCAGCAGTGGCGTACGGATGGACGGGCCCGGCCGTTCGTCGGTGCGCTGGCCATGTTCGGGCACTACTGGCGGCGGCTGTGGCGGCACTCGATCCTGTCCACGGTCGCCGCTGCGCTGTTGGCCGCCAACATCGTCTTCCTGGCCACCCGTTCAGGTGCCTACGCCGCAGCCCTGCTGGCCCTGCAGATCGGGCTGATCCTGGCACTGGTGCCGTACCACCTGGCACTGGCCGTCACCGCCGCCGGTGACCCCGACGGGGAAGCCGGTCGCTGGGGACGTGCCGCGCTGCTGTTCGCCTTCGCCGCTCCCCGACGTGGGTTGGCCCTGCTCGCGGCTGCTGTCGCGGTGCCGCTCGTCACCGCGCCGCTCGCCTTCGGGCCGTTGCTGCTCGGTGCCACTCTGCCGCTGCTACTCGGCCTGCGGCTCGCGGACAGCACACGACGACGAGGCACCGTCACGGCGTGGGTCGGTACGACCGGCGACCGGTCCGATGCGGCTGCCGCGAGGGCGACGGAGCGTAACGGTAGACCCAGGGAGCGGGTTCGATGACCCTGACGATCCGTCCCGCCGCCGAGTGTCAGTTCGATCTGGTCTCTCTCGGTGAGGTGATGCTTCGTCTCGATCCCGGTGCGGGCCGGGTACGGACCGCACGCACCTTCGCCGTCTCGGAGGGCGGTGGCGAGTACAACGTCGCACGTGGGCTACGCCGGGCCTTCGGCCTGCGAACCGCCGTCGTCACTGCTCTGGCCGACAACGAGATCGGCCGGCTCGTCGAGGACCTGGTACGTCAAGGGGGAGTGGACACCTCGTTGATCCGGTGGGTGCCCTACGACGGAGTCGGCCGTACCGTCCGTAACGGGCTCAACTTCACCGAACGTGGCGAGGGTGTGCGCGCCGCGGTTGGCACCTCGGACCGCGGCCACACCGCGGTCAGTCAACTCGGCTCCGACCAGATCGACTGGGACCACCTGTTCGGCACCCTCGGGGTCCGTTGGCTGCACACCGGTGGCATTTACGCGGGCCTGTCCGATGCCGCCGCTGAGACCGCATCCACCGCCACCGCCGCCGCCCGCCGGCACGGCACAGTTGTCTCGTACGACCTGAACTACCGGTCGAGCCTGTGGCGCGACATCGGCGGCCAGGACCGGGCCCGACTCGTCAACCACCGCATCGCCCGGACGGTCGACGTGCTGATCGGCAACGACGAACACTTCCGTACCGTTCTCGGCGCCGGCCGATCGGACTCCGGCGTGGACCATTGCGAAGGCCGGTGGGAGGTGCCCGGCGACCGGGTCCGTCCCGACCTGGGCGATGTCCAGACGTCGCTGGAGCAGGTAGCCCGGAGCTACCCCGGTCTGTCGATCGTGGCGGCGACGTTGCGCACCGTGCGGTCCGCCTCGGTCAACGACTGGGGGGCCGTCGCCTGGTCCGCTGACGCCGGCCCCGTCGCAGCCCGGTACCGACCGGGTCTGGAGCTTCTGGACCGGGTCGGCGGCGGCGACGGCTTCGCCGCTGGCCTTGTCTACGGCCTGCTGCGGCTCGGCGACCTGCGCATCGGTGTCGAGCTCGGTGCGGCGTACGGCGCGTTGGCGATGACCACGCCGGGGGACGCATCGATGGCCGCTCTGGCGGAGGTCGAGGCATTGGCCGCCGGATCCAACGCCCGGGCACTCCGCTGAGTACCACCCGTCGTACGAGTGTCGTCCCGGGGCGAGGGCAGCCGGTGTCCTCCTCGGGGGACGCGCCGGCCGGCCGCCGGCGCATGCGGTGGTCGTCCGGCCTGCGGATCATGGTCGCCGACACGTTCCTCATGGGGCTCGGCTTCTACGCCCTGGTCCCGCTGCTGGCGTACCACCTCCTGAACGACCTGGGGCTCACCATCGCGCTCACCGGGTTGCTCGCCGGGGTACGGTCGGCCAGTCAGCAGGGCATGATGCTCTGGTCGGGGATGCTGGCCGACCGGTTCGGTCACCGTCGGGCGATCTGCGTGGGTGTGCTGCTGCGTGCCGCCGGCTTCGCCGCGTTCGGTGTCGTGGACGCCGTACCGGGACTTGCGGTCGCCTCGGTCCTGGCCGGCCTGGGCGGATCCCTCTTTCACCCGGCCAGCTATGCCCTGTACGCCGAGCTGACACCGGCGCCGTTGCGTACCCGTGCCTACGCCGTGCGGGAGATGGCCAGTAACGCGTCCTTCGTCCTCGGGCCCGCACTCGGTGGCCTCCTCGCGGCCACCAACTTCCCGGCACTGTGCATCGTCGCGTCCAGCCTGTTTCTGCTCGCCGGTGCGATCACCTGGATCGGACTGCGACCCGACCCTCCTACCGCCGAAACGTCGGTACGGATGTCCTCCCTGCACCGGTTGCGGACCGTTGCCCGAGATCGCGGGTTTCGACGGTTCGTTGTGGTCAGTGCTTTCGCATGGGCGCTGTTCAGTCAGCTCTACCTCGCCGTGCCGGTGCGGGTCGGTCAGGTTCTGCCGGGAGCGACGTCGCTGGGCCTGGTCTACACCGTCGCGGCGGTCGTCATGGTCGTGGCGACCGTCCCGTCGACCCGTCTTGCCGAGCGGTATCTGACGACCGGCCGGACGCTCGCCGTGGCCACGGTCATGCTCTCCGTCGGTCTGTTGCTGCTGGGTGTGCTGCCGGGACCGGCTGGAGTGGTCACCGGTGTCGTCGTCTTCACGCTCGGGCAGGTCCTGCTGCTACCGACGGTCAACGGCACCGTTTCGCGGCTGGCCCCGCCGGGCGCGGTCGCGTCGTACTTCGGTGCGAACGGACTGGTGCTGTCCCTCGGTGGACTGATCGGCAACCTGGGCGGCGGGTGGCTGCTCGACCTCGGCGACGACACCGGGAGTTGGCTACCGTGGACGGTGTTCGCCGGCTGGGGCGCGGCGGCTGCGGTCGCTTACCTGTTGGTGCTCCGACCGTCGACACCAGTCAGGAGCGATTGAGCGTCGATGCGGCGGCCCACCTGGCCGGCCGCACCGACGCTCCTGCACCCCGACGGTCCGGACCGGGTGCAGCCGTACGCCGACTAGTACTTCGGGCTGGGACCGAAGCGGTTCGGGCCGGGGGTGCCGTCCTGCACGGTGAAGATCAGCATCACGAGGGGGCCGATCAGCGGGATCGGCGAGATCAGCACCCACCAGCCGGATCGTTCGGTGTCGTGCAGGCGGCGGACGGCGACCGCCAGCGAGGGCAGTGCGAGCGCCAGGAGGGCAACCACATAGAGAATGCCGAGGTTGCCTCCGTCCAGACCGGTCCCCAGCAGGAGGTCGAGGATCGACCCCACGATGGCGACGGCGGTCGAGAACAGGACGAACCACCAGTACTCGGCGCGGCGAGCCCGGCCGCTGAACCCTACGTACCGGGTCAGGGCCGAACGGACAGCTTCGGTGAACGACATACGATGCTCCAGCATTGTGGACATATGAGCAGCGGTGCGGCATCAGGGTACGCGAGCGTCCGCCGCGCTCTGGCGTCTGATCCGTCAAACCCTGTCCGGGATGATCTCCCCGCACATCGAGCCCTCGGTCCCTTCGGTCGCAGCGTCGATCTCGAAGGTGTTCACCTGGATGCTGGGAACACCGCCTCGCCGTCTGCTGGTGCTGATAGCTTGTCCACCTTCTCCGTACTCCGCTGTACCAAACGTTCTTGCGCGGCGGGCCGTTTGCTGGTCGACACCGCCCGGGTCGCGTCCGCCGAGGTCCGGCTACGCCCGTCCGCCCGTACGGTGGTCGCCGAGGTCGCCCGGTGCGCACCGCCGGCTGCCGGGATGGCCGCGACGCTCAGGCTGACCCGGTGATGTGACACTGCATCCACCGGGTGATGCGTACTGTGGCCGGCAGGGGAGACGCGGTTGAGTCACAAGCTCAGATCGGCTTGGGAAACCATGGATCGCCTTCGTCGAGGTAGCCGATGTACTCGTACTGCAGGCCGTTGGCGCTACTTACAGGCGCGAACATCTCGCGCCACTCGTTGATGTAGAATCGGCCACCGTTCCAGCCCTTGAGAGCGCGGACGCGGTCGGCGACGGGGCGCGCACGGTCCTTGCCGACATGTTCGCTCAGGAACACCTTCCGTTCCACGTTCGGGCGGGGTTGCGCGGTGTAGTAGATGTCCAGATCCCCGGCCTTGAGAACGTATGGAATTCCTGGGTGGGGTCCGGTCCACGGATCGCGCGGCTTTAGCGACTCGTTCGCCACCCCGCTTAGGATCGTACCCTCGAACTCGAACTCCAAGGCAAGGTCGTAGTCGCCCGCCAGGTAGTAGGTGGCGTTCGGGCCGACCGGTACGATGACCTGACTGTATTCATTGATGTAGAAGGGTCCATTTGGGGCGGCGCCTACGTTGACCTTAACGGCGTTGACCATCTTTACGAGGTCCGGGTGGTCTTCGGTGGTTGCCAGCCACCGCTCCTGGTTGGAACTGTGGTAGGTCAGGGCGACCACCGGTCCGCGCGCTCCAGTCCGGATTGCGTACTTGGCATCTTTGGAGACGTTCTTCGGGCAATTGCCGTGGAACGGCGCGAATGCGATGCTCATGGCGGGGCGTCCTCCTCGGGTACGGCTACGGGGGTGATGCGGGGGCGGTGCGGCGAAACTTCGTACGGGCTGAGCTGCTACGCGGGAAAGGTGAGGTCCCCCGGCAACTCGGTGATGAATCTGGGCTGACCGCCCTCGAACCAGAAGGCGTGCCGTAGTTCGTTGACGAGGATCCGGGTGACGGAACCACCTGCCCGGGACAGTCGCCGGATCTGGGCGGTCAGGTGCTCGGCGGCGGGTCCGTTAGCGAACAGCTCGCCACGGGAAACGCGTTTGGCGATGACGCCGCCGCCGCGTTGCCGGAACCGGAACTCGACCGCCGGCTCGACCGGTCCCGGGTAGACATCCCCTGGTTTCAGCAGGGAAGCGTCCACTTCGGCGTCGTGCTGTAACGGCGTGCGCGGACGGAATGGCGAGGCGAGGATGCCTCCGTAAAGGGTAACCCAGTCGCCGTCATCTCGGGACAGGACCAGAACCGCGCGGGCGTTGCGCGTTACCCGAAACCGGCCCGGCTGGCCCTTGAGCCGGGACACGGCCGCGGGCACACCCTGCGGATTGGTCACGATCCGCCCGTCGGCGTCGCTCACGTTGCCGGCTGAGTCCACTGAATATTCGTCACCTTCGTAACGTCCGGGATAGACGTCGCCGATGTTGAGCTGGCCGAGGTCGATCTCGGTGTCGTCGGGCAATGGCGAGCGTGGGGGACCGGGCAGTTCGACCGGCGAAGTTGGGAAATCCCACCTGAAGTAGCGATTGCGCTCGACCCCGATGAGCTTTCCCCAGTCCTCCCGCTCGTAGATGGTTTCGTCGACCGAATCGCGCACGAACAGGACGCAGACCCGCGACGCCTTCTCGGAGCCGCTGTCGTCGCGGTGTCGTCGCAGCACTCGGCCGATGCTCTGGATTCGCTGGCGAGGTGAACTGGACGAGGCGACGATGATCCCCAGGTCGGCTTCGGGGACGTTGAAGCCCTCGATCAGCGATCGGGCGGAAACGATGACTTTGGCATCGCCTCGCCGGAACAGCTCCAGACTCCGATCGCGCAGTTCGGGTGCAAGTTCGCTGTTCTCCATGACGACCGGTACGCCGGCAGATTCCAGACGGTCAAACAGGGCGGCGACCTCGTCAATGCTCTCGTGGAACAGGACGATCCGAGTGTCCGGCCGCTCCGCCAACGCATTGACCACGAGAGCCTGGGCCACGTCGAGCCGGCTGCCCGTCCGGTAGATGAGCTGCTTGCGGCGGCGGGTTTCGGCGACAAACCGCGCCGCGACCTCTGCGATGCTCCCAGACCGCTTCTGGGAGGCCCGCCGGGCCCACGACAGCAAGCTCTGCCGTTGTGCGGGCGGTGCCGCGACAGACAGCTCACGGCGCGCTTCGTTGATGGAGCGAGTCAGCGCCTGGTACTGCTGGGCCTCGTCCGGGTTCAGCGACAGGCCGAAGTGATGTACCTCGAACGGCGGCAGCACACCGGACTCGATTGCCTGCGCAAACGTCATCTCGTAAACCACGCGGCCGATCTCCCGGTCAGCTGCCGCGTTGTCAACTGCTTCCGGCAGGTCCTGGTCATCGTCGCGTTCGGGCGTGGCGGACAAGCCGAGGCTATGGCGTCGTGGAGTCTCCAGAACCGCCGACATCTCCCGGGCTCGGAGCCGGTGACACTCGTCGGCGATGAACAGCAACCGGTCGCCGACTCCGGACTTGCGCACCATGTCCGGCAACGTCTTGCGTGCCGACGCCAGGACTGCTACCAGCACCCGTCGCTGACCGTCGAACTCGTCGGAGTAGCCGCCGCCCAGCCGGCCGATCGCCGCCGTTGGCAGGTTCGAGCGCTGTGCGAGCACGTCGTACCACTGCTGCATCAGGACGATCGTCGGGACGATGACGACGACTCGAAGGTCCGGTTCCTCTCGCTGGAGTTTTTCCGCTATGGCGAGCGCGAGGATGGTCTTCCCAGCCCCGGTGACAACCTTGACCGTTCCCCGCCGGCCTGCGGTGAACCAAGCATCTACGGCCTCGAGCTGCCAGGGCGCGAGCGTGATCTGCTGGGTCAGATTCCAGTGGTGGGGCAGGTCGGCCACTGGCACAGTGGGCTCTGCCGTCACGTCGGGTTCGGCAACCGGCAGGCGGGCCGTCCAGAAGTCCCGCAGCCGCAGTTGATGCAGCGTGAGCCGCTCCGTGGCGGTGAGTTCACGCATGCAGAACGCCTTGCATCGATAGGGATTGGTTTGTCATGTCGATCTGGTTACTCCCCACAACTGGTCCTCTTCGGGTAGCACCGATAGCGCTTCGGCTGCGACCCGCTGCGCCTCGATGACCGAGCCGTGAAGCCTCGCCATTTCGGACTCCACCCGGTGACCGACGGAGATGATCCAATCACCCCATGCCGGCTCCCCCACGACGGAGCACCGCAGGATCTGGAGAATATCCCACAAGGACGATGAGTCCAGGGCCTGAGAGGGCCAAGCCGCAGCCATCCACAGGTTCCGGTACCGGACAGGTAAGCGAGTACCGTCTTATCTGGCGGCATGCCTGGCTCTGCGCACGGCATGCTGCTGCCCGGTAACCGTTGCAGCGGGGAGGATTCTCCATGGCCACCATCGGCGACAACATCGCGCAGGTCAGACGCCGGCAGTCGATCACTCAGGAGCAGCTCGCGGCGGCCGCCGGGGTCAGCACGGAGACGATCCGCAAGCTGGAGACGAATCAGCGCACGACGCCCCGGATCGCGACACTGCATGCGATCGCGCGGGCGTTGGGCGTACCGACGACGACCTTGCTCGGGGATGTGAGCACGGGTGCGGCGCGCCGGGAGCCCGGTCATCGTCCGTTGGCGTTGCTCGATCTGCGTCGGGTGTTGATCCCGGCGCGAGGGCCGGCCGGGTACGTTGCTGACGAGGTGCCGGCGTTGCCGGCGGCGGGCGTGCCGGGTCGGCTGGCCGAGGCGGACCGTGCCTACCACCGGGGCGACTACGCCGCCGCGTTGGCCGTGCTGCCGCCGCTGATCGCCGGAGCCCGACACGCCGCCGAGCACGCCGACGACGCCAACAGGCCGGCCGCCTACCGGACCTTGGCCCGCGCCTACGAGGTGGCCGGCAGCCTGTTGATCCAGGTACGGGCGGTCGACCTCGCCTACCAGGCGGTGACTTCGGCGTTGGACGCTGCCGCGTCCGCCGGGGACGAGCTGCTCAGCGCGGTGACGGTCAAGCGCATGACCTGGCTATTGCTACGCCAGGGCCGGCTGACCGACGCGGAGCGGCTGGCGATCGCCACCGCTGACAGCGTCGAGCCCCGGATCTCCCGGGCCACTCCGGATGAGCTGGCGGTGTGGGGCTGGCTGATGGTGAGTGCAGCCGCCGCTTCCGCCCGGGACAACCGGCCGGACGACGCGGCCGCCCAGCTCGACGTGGCGGCGGCCGCGACGGCCCGGCTGGGCACCCGACCAGTCAGTCCCGACCATCTGCTCGTCGTCGGTGGGATGCGGTCGAGCAGGGTCGACATGACGCGGGTCGAGGCGGCGGTAGTCGCTGGCGAGCCGCGTCGCGCGCTCGATCTGGCGGCCAACGTCCGCCGGGGCGGTGCGCCGATCACCTCCTGGCGGCGGCACCGGCTCGACGTCGCCCGCGCGCACGCCGAGCTGCGGGATTGGTCGGAGGCGACAGCGGTGCTCAGTGAGCTGGCCGCTGACGCTCCAGTGTGGCTGCGGCATCAACGCTACGCCCGCGACACCGTCCGCATGATCACAACCAGTCGGCGGCGGGCGATGGGCCAGGAGCTGGCGAAGCTCGCCGCACTGATGGACGGCCAGGCGGCCTGACCTGCACAACCAGCACCGGAAGTACCGGTTTCGGGGTCTGCCGCACAACGGGCACCACCCTTGCATTCACTCTCGGTGATCAACTCGGCATCCTTCTATGTAGGACGGCGGTGCCGGGTCCCGCACCATCACACACGCGGAACACCGCCCGGCCCGCCGTCCGCTTCATCTGGGCCCGGCGTCGCATCCCGTGATCGCCCTTTCCGTGCGTCGGGCCCGCCTGCGGCGGCGGCTTCGGGGTTGTCGTGGAGAGCCACCTCGGGGTCGCCGCCCTTCCAACTCTCGCCGAGGGGGCATCGTGTTCGGGAAGTGGTTTCAGCGTGCGGACGCGCCGGTGGATGTGGTGTATCCGGTGCCGGGCCGACGGCGTTTCGCCGACTGTACGGTGCCGCCGGTGGATCGGCGGCCGGCGACCCGTACTGATCGGGCGTCGCGGCGGGGTGGTAACGCTGGCCGGCACTACCTGCCGTGACCGGGCCGGAGGCTTCCCGACAGTCGGAGCCACCGCGACCACTCGGGTCGGGTGAGCCGGCGCACGAACCGTGCCGGCCCGCATGGACCTGCACGGTGTGCCCGGACGGCACGCCGTGGCCGTGTTCCCCGGCGCGGGTGCAGTTGACCGAGGCGTACGCCGTTGATCCGATCGGTCTGGCGGCCGACCTGGCGGCGATGCTCCCGCGCGTTGCCGACGAGACCGGCATCGTCGACCCGGCGGAGCTGCACGAACGGTTCGTCTCGTGGACGTTCGTCGGCGCGGCCGCACCGGCACCCGAGGTGAAGCGGCAATGACGGTCGACGGTGGTGCCGTTCGGTTCCGCGCCGACCTGCCGATCGGTCGCCGGGTGGCGCAGTGGCGGGCCCGGCGGCGGATGACCCAGCAGGTGCTCGCCGACCGGATCGGCAAGTCGAAGAGCTGGGTCGACAAGGTCGAACGCGGTGTCCGCAGGCTGGACAGGTTCTCGGTGATCCACCAGATCGCTCAGGTGCTGCGGGTCGACCCGGCCGAGCTGGTCGGCGCGGCCGGGTCGACCACTCCGGTGGGGACCGGTCCGGCGGTGCCCGGCGTGTCGGCGGTACGCGCTGCCCTCGCCTGCTTCGACATCCTCGACGGATGCGCCGAGACCGACGCGGGCGTCGACGCGGGCGTCGACGCGGGCGCCGACGCGGGCATCGTGCCGCCGGCCAGAGAGGCGGTGACCCGGCAGGCCGAGCACGCCTGGCTGGCGTACCGGCACGCCCACTACCCGCAGCTGCTGCGGATGCTGCCCAACCTGCTCACCGCCGCGCGGCGACTGCACGCGGCCGACCCTGCCGGCGGCGCGCCGCCGCTGGTGCAGGTGTACCGGGTCGCGTCGTCGGTGCTGGTCAAGCTCGACGAACCGATCTGGCCTGGTTGGCGGCCGACCGGGCGATGACGGTCGCGTCGACCGCCGGTGATCCGCTGCTGGCGGCGGCGACGGCGGCGGTGCCGCTGGGGCAGACGCTGCGGGCGGTGGGCCAGGGCAGGTTGGCGATGTCGACGACGGCCGCCGCCGCGCACCGACTCGACCCTGTCGGTCCGGCTGACGGTGTACGGCACGCTGCTGCTGCAGGCCGCGTTGGCCGCCGCCGAATGCGGCGGCGCCGCCGTGCGGGAGCTGACCGGCCAGGCCGGAGACGTCGCTGACCGGGTCGGCGACGGCCACGACCACCAGCGGAGCGGTTTCGGGTCGACGGCGGTCGAGCTGGCTCGGGTGGTGGCGGCCGCCGACCTCGGCGAGGCGGAAGAAGCCGTACGCCGACACGATGTGCTGGTGCGGCGTCCCGGCTGGCGCGGGTTGCCGGCCGAGTACCGGGCGGCGTACCTGGTCGACGTAGCGCGGGCGGCACTGCAGTCCGGGGACCTGATCATGGCGGGCCGGTCGCTGGTCGACGCCGACCGGGTCGCGTCCGCCGAGGTCCGGCTGCGGCCGTCCGCCCGTACGGTGGTAGCCGAGGTCACCCGGTGCGCGCCGCCGGCTGCCGGCGTGGCCGGACTGGCCGCGACGCTCGGGCTGACCCGGTAAGACTGAGTTGCTGGTGACCAGCCCGGATCAAGGAGCAGCGGACCAGCGGCGGCTGCCGTTCAGTTCGGCACTGGCACCGCTACCACGGTCACCAGACCCTCCAAGCCGGCGAAGTCGTCGGGGTTTGTGGTGTAGATCGGTAGGCGGTTGCCAATGGCAATACTCGCGATCATGAGATCTGCCGTACGTGCTCTCGGCTTGCGCCCTGCGGCCAGTACGGCTGCGACAACTCTGCCGAACGCCCGGGCCGCCTCAGCATCGAACGGAAGCGGGTCGAACTCCGACTCGGCCCGCTGGAGCACGTCCAACCGGCGCGCACGCTCTACTGGGTCGTCGGTGTGATGTGGGCCTGCGGACAACTCGGCGAGGGTGACTGCGCTGATCGACATCGTATCCGGAAGTCGGGCATGGTCGATTTGTCGGCGCAAGATCAGTATGTTGGTGTCGAGTAGCCCGTGGACTTCAGAGTTCATAAGGGTCCTGAAGCTCGTTTTCCATTGCGCTGTCCAGATCACTTCGGAACCGCGCCGCGTCGATGACCGGCGCGTTCGCAGACACCCCCGCGAACTGCTCCCGCGTCACCACTCGATGCCGACGCAGTGGGATCAGCTCCCCAATCGGGGTGCCGTTGCGGGTGACGACGAACGACTCGCCATGCGCGACGGCGTCCATGATTTGTCCGGATCTTGCCCGAAGATCCCGCTGCGTCAGTTCCGCTGCCATACCCGGACCCTAACATGATGTGGCACCGGGTGCTACGTGGTGGCACGATCGGTCGGGCGGAGTGGCGGGGTTGGCCGTGACGCTCGGGCGACCCGGTGAGGCTGTTGCACTCGCCTAATCGCTGCTCTAGGGTCTCGCGGAAAGCGCTTGCCGACCCAGCGAGGAGGGCGCGTGCCGGCGGCCAGTCCGAAGATCCACAGCGGCATGTGTTCCGTCACCCTGCGACAGGAGTCGGCGCTCGTCGTACTCGACGTCGCCGTACGGGCCGGCCTGCGTCGCGTCGAATGGGGCGGCGACGTGCACGTGCCGCCGGGTGACACCCACACCGCGACCTCGGTGCGCGACGCCGGCCGGGACCGGGGCGTCGGGGTCGCCTCCTACGGCTCCTACTACCGGGCCGGCTCCGACCCGGACGAGGACTTCACCGCCGTACTCGCCAGCGCGGTCGCGCTCGGCGCACCCCGGATCCGGATCTGGGCCGGCACGCTCGGCTCCGCGCAGGCCAGCGCCGAGCAGCGTCGGGCAGTGGTCCGGTCCAGCCGGGCAGCCGCGCATCTGGCCGCCGACGCCGGCGTCACCCTCGCCTTCGAGTACCACTCCGGCACGTTGACCGACACGGCCGAGTCGACGCTGCGGCTGCTCGCCGACGTCGACCATCCGGCGGTACGCACGTACTGGCAGCCGCCGCTCGACCTGCCCGACGCCGCCGCCGTCGACGACCTGCGGCAGGTGATGCCCTGGGTCGACGCGGTGCATGTCTTCTCCTGGTGGCCCGGCTACCAGCGGCTGCCGTTGACCGCCCGCGATCGACTCTGGCGCGACGTTTTCGCCGAACTGCGCGGTACCGGCCGGGACTTTGACACCCTGCTGGAGTTCGTGATCGACGACGATCCCGACCGGGTCGCGATCGAAGCGGCGACGCTGACCCGACTGATCACACCGGACCGTCGTGCCGGCTGAGCCAGACCCGGCGGCAGCAGCGGCAACGGCCGGGCCCGGACCGCTCGCCCGTCGGTGGGCGGCGCTGGACCCGCAGCTGCGGACGGCGGCGCTCGGCCGGGCACGGCAGGCGATCGGGTTCGCCGCCGGCACCGGCCGGGCGGCCTGGCCGTACGTCGACGAGGTCACCGAGCGGGCCATCGTGGCCGCCGCCGAGGCCGACCGGGGCACCGCCTGGCCCCGACTGCTGTTGTCCGACTATGCCCGCTACTGGCGCGACGGGGTCCGGACCGCCTACGAGCAGCCCGCCGGTGAGCTGCGGCGGCGTACCGCCACAGCCGCGCTGGCCGCCGCGCTGCACGGCCAGCCCTACCTCGACGAGGCCGCCGACGGGCTGCTGCAGCTCTGCGAGCAGAGCACCTGGTGCTGGGCCGCGCACGAGCGGTTCGCCGCCGTCGACGGCCGGGTGGTGCCCGACGTCGACCGGCCGTTCCTGGACCTCGGGGCCGCCGAGACGGTCGCCGTGCTGGCCTGGGCCGACCTGATCCTCGGCGCGGCGCTCGACGAGCGCACCCCGGGGCTGCGCCACCGGATGCGCCGGGAGGCTCATGTCCGGGTCGTCGCGCCGTTCCTGGGCAGCCGCGAGTGGCACTGGCTCGGCCTGGACGGGCACCTGCACAACTGGAACCCGTGGATCCACGGCCACCTGCTGGCCGCCGCGTTGTTCCTGGTCGACGACGCGGACGTCCGGACACGAACGGTCGACCTCGTCGTCGACGGACTCGACCGCTACCTCAACTCGCTGCCCGCCGACGGCGGCTGCGACGAGGGGTACGCGTACTGGTGGAACGGGCCGGCGCGGCTGGCCGAAGCGCTCGACCTGCTCGACCGGGTCCTCGGCGGGCGGTTGGATCCGTGGCGGTGGTCGCCGCTGCCGCAGCTGGCCCGCTACCCGCACCGGATGGCCCTCGGCGACGGCTGGTACGTCAACGTGGGTGACGGACCGGCCCGGCCGAGCGCCGCGCAGGCATGGCAGGTGCCGCACCGGTGGGGTCGGGCCACCGGCGACCGGCAGGTCGTCGCGCACGCCGCCAGCCACCGAGCCCCCGGTGGACCGGCCGTGACGGTCGCCGCCGGGCTGGGCCGGGCGGTACGCGGGCTGACCGATCCGCAGTGGATCACGCAGCCGCCGACCGCGCCGCCGTTGCCGGCCACCACCTGGCTGCCCGACCTGCAGTTGCTGGTCAGCCGGGAACGGGCCGGCAGCACGGCCGGGCTGACCGTGGCGGTCAAGGGCGGCCACAACGACGAGAACCACAACCACAACGACGTCGGCTCGTACCTCGTCGCCCTGGACGGGTGCCCGGTGCTGGTCGACCTCGGCCAGCCCACCTACACCGCGATCTCGTTCACCGACCGCCGCTACGAACAGTGGGTCACCCAGAGCCAGTGGCACAACCTGCCGGTCGTCGGCGGCCACGGCCAGGCCGCGGGCCGCGACTTCCGGGCGTCGTCGGTCGCCGTCCACACCGGTGCCGACGCCGACACGCTGGGCCTCGACCTGGCTGGTGCCTACCCGCCGGAGGCCGGCTGCCGGTCGTGGCGGCGGCAGGTGCGACTGGACCGCCGCCGGTCGACGGTGACCGTCACCGAGCGGTGGCGCGTCGACGACCCGGCCGACCTGCGGCTGCACCACGTCCTCGCCGGCGAACCGCTGACCCACGCCGCCGGGCGGCTCGCCGTCCGGACCCTGGCCGGCGGAAGCCTCGTGCTGACCTGGGATTCGCAGCTCGGTGCCGGCCGGCTGGACCGGCAGCCGGTCGACGACCCGCTGCTGCGCGACGTCTGGGGCGACGCCGTGCACCGGCTGGTGCTCAGCCTGCCGGCCCAGCGGACCGGTTCCGTCACCGTGACCGTCTCCGGAGGCTCCGAATGATCGCCGACGACGGGCTCGCCGAGGACCGGCGGCTGTCTCCGTACACCGGCTACACCCGGGCGCACTGGGCGGCGGTCGCCGACCGGATGCTGCTGGCGCTGCGCCCGTACGCCTCACCCGACCACGCCCGGATCGACCTGCCCGGCCGGTCGAGCGCCTACGGACCGGACAGCGACTCGCTGGAGGCGTTCGCCCGGTCGTTCCTGCTGGCGGCGGTCCGGCTACGCGGCGAGGCCGGCGCCGACCCGCACGGGCTGGCCGACTGGTACGCCGCCGGGCTGCGCGCCGGCACCGACCCGACGTCGCCGACCGCCTGGCCCCGGCCGGACCGGCTGGACCAGGCCAAGGTCGAAGCCTGCTCGATCGCGTTGGGGCTGCACCTGACCCGGCCCTGGCTGTGGGACCGGCTCGACGGGGCGACCCGGCACCGCACCGTCGACTGGCTCGCCACCGTCGTCGGGCAGCCGTACCCGCCGATCAACTGGGTGTGGTTCCAGATCGTCGTGGAGACGTTCCTGCGCTCGGTCGGCGGCCCGTGGTCGACCGAGGACATCGAGTCCGGGCTGCGGGTGCACGAGTCGCTGTACCGGGCTGACGGCTGGTACTCCGACGGTCCGGAGCGGTCCTACGACCACTACGTCGGCTGGGCGTTGCACGTATATCCGCTGCTCTGGGCCGACCAGGCCGGTGGCCTGTGCCCCGACGGGCTGCGTCAGGCGTGGCGTCAGCGGCTCGCGGCGTTCCTCGACGACGCGGTCCGGCTGGTCGGGGCCGACGGGTCGCCGCTGATGCAGGGCCGCAGCCTGGCGTACCGGTTCGCGGCGGCCGCGCCGCTGTGGGTCGGCGCGATGACCGGCGCGACCGACGTGGCGCCGGGGGTGCTGCGCCGGGCGGCGAGCGGGATGCTGCGGCACTTCCACGACCACGGGGCACCGGACGGGCGTGGCCTGCTGACCATCGGCTGGCACCACGAGTGGCCGGCGATGGCCCAGTCGTATTCCGGGCCCGGGTCGCCGTACTGGGCGGCGAAGGGGATGCTGGGGCTGGCCCTGCCGGCCGATCATCCGGTGTGGACGGCGACCGAGCGGCCGTTGCCGGTCGAGCGGGCGGACCTGCTGGTGGCGGTGCCGACGCCGGGCTGGCTGGTCACCGGCACCCGCCGTGACGGCGTGGTCCGGGTGGTCAACCACGGCACCGACCACTCGGTGCCCGGCGACGAGCGCGCCGACTCGCCGCTGTACGCCCGGCTCGGCTACTCGACGGCGACGATGCCGCCGCTGACCGGGGCCACCGTCGGCGACCCGTCGGACAATTCGGTCGCCGTCGTCGATGCGACCGGTCGCCGCAGCCACCGCAACGGGTTCGTGGCGGTCGACTGCCGGGTGGTCGACGGCGTCGGTTGGGCGGTGTCGCGGGCCGACGCCCACTGGGTCGACACCGTCGACGACACCGGTCCGGACCACGGATCCGGTCGGCGGGGCCGGGTGCGCCGGGGCCCGGTGGTGACGACGGCCTCGGCGGTGCGTGGCCCGACCGAGGTGCGGCTGGCCCGGGTCGACTCCGCCGACGGTGTCGACGGCGGCACCGTGCTGGAGTTCAGCGGCTGGCCGGTGACCGGTGACGTACCGCCGTCGGCGCGTACCGGCGACGACCCGTCGGTGTCCGTCGTGGCCGGTGCCGCAGTGACGTCCCGGCTGGTCGGCCTGGCCGGCTTCGATCACGCACTGGTACGCCGCGAGCGGGCCAGATCGCCGTTGGGTGACCAGGTGGCGGTGCCGGTGCTGCGGACCGCCACGGTGCCGGCACCCGGCCGGGTGTACGTGGCGGCGGTGACCCTGACCGGCGCCGGGGGAGGCCCGGCCGACGCGGCGGTGCCGCTGGTGACGGTGACGACCGGTGGCGCGGGAGACACGGTCGCGATCCGTTGGCCGGACGGCCACACCTCGACGATGCTGCTGCCGGCCGCGCCGGGGTGAGCTCAGCGCGGCGGGCGGGGCGTCGACGAGTCGCGGATCACCAGTTCAGGGGTGATCAGCACCCGTTGCACGGGGCGGCGTCGGCCCTCGACCAGCCGGGCCACCATCAGCTCGACCGCGACCCGGCCCACCTGGTTCTTCGGCGGGCGGACGGAGCTGAGCGCCGGCTCGGCCAGGTGCGCCACCTCGTCGTCGTAGGACACCAGGGCGAGCTGGTCGGGGATCGGCACGCCCTGCTCGGCGCAGTACTGCGCGACCGACATGGCGTCCGGGTCGCCGTGCACGATCAGCGCGGTGACGCCTTCGCGTCGGCACCGCCGCAGCACGTCGCCGATGATTTCCCGGTGCCCCGGGGAGTCCAACGCGACCGCCTCCCGGATGACCAGGTCGGCGGGCAGGCCGAGGTCCGCGCAGGCCAGCGCCCAGCCCTGGGCGAGGTGGGCGGAGGTGGGACTGCCCTTGGACAGCACCAGCCCGATCCGGCGGTGACCGTGCTCGTGCAGGTGCCGCACCGCCATTTCCAGCCCGAGGGCGTGGTCGCTGCGGACCCATTCGAGCTGGCGCAGGGTAGGGGTCCACCGGGGGGCCTGCCGTTCGACCAGGATCGTCGGCACCGGCAGGTTGCCGATCCAGGAGATCATGTCGGCGGCGCCGTCGGTGTCCAGGCTGGGTGCCAGCAGCAGACCCTGCACCTGCTGCGCGTCGATCAGCCGGGTGATCTGCCGGCGGTCCTCGGTGGGGTCGTAGCTCGACCCGCGCAGCTGGATGTGCACGCCGAGCGAGGCGGCGGCGCTGCGGGCGCCGGTGACGATCTGCGGCCAGTAGTAGTCCAGTGACGGCACCACCATGCCGATGGTGAACCGGGTCGGTGCCACCCGGGGTCGGCGCGGTGCCGGCCCGAGCTGGGTGGGTAGCGTGGCGCCACCGTGCACCCTGGTCAGCAGGTTGCTCTCGGCCAGGGCGGCGATGTCGCGCCGTACGGTCAGCTCGCTCACCCCGAGCAGCGGGGCCAGGTCGGCCACTCGTACCGAGCCGTGTCGGCGCAACTCCTCCAGCAGCCGCTCCCGGCGCTGCAGGTTGAACATCCGGTCCGCCGGCATGGGCACTCCCATCAATGTTCGTTCGCGAACGTTTCCGACCGAATGTGATTGGCTGGTAGCGAGCATGTTCACCGAAGGTTAACCATGTCACATCGGCGAATCCAGCAGGTCCCCACGGCGTCGGACGTCGGCCGGAGGTTCGCCACCCGAGGAGACACGTTGACGGTGCACACCCCGCCGCAGGCGCTCGTCGTGATGGACCGGGACTCCTACCGGGCCCACTTCGACGAGCCACGGCTGGAGCGCCTCGGCCGTCTCGTCGCCCTGGCCGACCCGGTCTGGGCCGACGAACTCGACTCGCCGGCGGTACGCGCCCGGCTGGCCACGGTCGAGACGCTGGTGACGTCCTGGGGGGCACCCCCGCTGACCCGGCAACGCCTCGACACCGCACCCGCCCTGCGTGCCGTCTTCCACGCCGCCGGCAGCGTCCGGTCACTGGTGACCGACGAGGTGTGGCGGCGCGGCATCCAGGTCAGCACCGCCGCCGACGCCAACGCCGTGCCGGTGGCCGAGTACACCCTCGCCGCGATCATCTTCGCCGGCAAGAAGGTGCCGTTCATCGCCACCGACCCCGACCGGGCGTACCGGGGTTGGAGCCACCACCACGGGCACGGCGACCTGTCCAACTACCGCCGGACCATCGGCGTGGTCGGCTTCTCCCGGATCGGCCGGCGGGTCGTCGACCTGATCGGCTGCCTCGACTCGGCCCGCTGCCTGGTCGCCGACCCGTACGCCGACCCGGCGGAGGTAACCCTGGCCGGCGGCACCCTGGTCGAGCTGGCCGACATGCTGCCGCACAGCGACATCCTCACCCTGCATGCGCCGGAGCTGCCCAGCACGTACCGCATGATCGGCGCGGCCGAACTCGCGCTGCTGCCCGACCACGCGACCGTGATCAACACGGCCCGGGGCAGTCTGGTCGACCCGGCGGCGCTCGCCGCCGAATGCCGCTCCGGCCGGCTGTACGCGATTCTCGACGTCACCGACCCCGAACCGCTACCCGTCGACGCCGCCCTGCGCGGCAGCCCGAACGTCATGGTCAGCCCGCACCTGGCCGGCTCCCTCGGCACCGAGATTCACCGGCTGACCGACCACACCCTCGACGAACTGGCCCGCTGGACCGGCGGGGAACCACTGCACGCCGAAGTCACCCCGGACGCGTTCACGCTGCACGCCTGACCGGCCGGGCTCCGCACCCTCACGAAACCCCGCACCCTCCGCAAAGGAGTCACCTGATGAACCGACACACCGGCAGGATGAACCGACACCTCGGTGCAGCGGTGGCCGCCGCCACCGCACTGGTTCTCGTCACCGCCGGCTGCGGTGGCGGCGACGAGCCGGCCGTCGGCGACGACGGCCGCGAGATCCTCACCATCGCCCTGTGGAACTACGACAGCACCCCCGAGTTCGCGGCCCTGATCGACGGGTTCGAGGCCGCCCACCCGGACATCGACGTGCAACCGGTCGACATCCTCGCCGACGACTACGCCGAGAAGGTCACCACCATGCTCGCCGGCGGCGACCAGACCGACGTGCTCACCATGAAGAACGTCACCGACTACTCCCGCTACGCGCTGCGTGGCCAGCTGGCGTCGGTGGCCGACGAGGCGGCCGATCTCGACCAGAGCAAGTATCTCGGCCTGGAGCCGTTCGACCTCGACGGGGACTACTTCGCGTTGCCGTACCGGCAGGACTTCTGGGTGCTGTACTACAACAAGGCCGTGCTCGCCGACACCGGCGCCGACCTGACCAGCCTCACCTGGGCCGAGTACGCCGACCTGGCGAAGCGGCTGACCAGCGGCAGCGGCCAGGACACCGTCTACGGCACGTACCACCACACCTGGCGCTCCATCATCCACTCGACGGCGGCGGCACAGAGCGGCGGAGACCTGATCGGCGGCGAGTACGGCTTCCTCAAGGACCGCTACGAGATGGTCCTCGACCTGCAGGAAGCCGGTGCCACCCTGCCGTGGGCGACCGCGTCGACGCAGAAGGTCCAGTACCACACGATGTTCGCCACCGGGCAGGCCGCGATGCTGCCGATGGGCACCTGGTACGCGGCCCGGCTGATCGAGGAGAAGAAGGCTGGCAGCATCGACGTCGACTGGGGCATCGCGCCGCTGCCGCAGGTCACCGAGGGCGGCCCGGTGACCACCTTCGGCTCGCCGACCGCGTTCGCGGTCAACAACAAGGCCCGCAACTCCGAAGCCGCCCGGACCTTCGTGGCCTGGGCCGCCGGGCCCGAAGGCGCGGCGGCGATCGCCAGCATCGGCGTCCTCCCGGCCTACTCCGACGAGACGATCACCGAGACCTACTTCGGCGTCGACGGGATGACCAACGACGAGGTCGCCCAGGCGGCGTTCCAGCCCGACGAGGTGATGCTGGAGATGCCGGTCAGCGAGAAGTCCTCCGACGTGGACGTCATCCTCACCGAGGAGCACGAGCTGATCATGATCGGGGAGCGGGAGCTCGACGCCGGGCTCGCCGAGATGGGCAAGCGGGTCACCTCCGAGGTCGACTGACCCGCACCATGGCGATCCACACCCCGATCGACACCGTACGCACACCGGCACCCGGCGGTCCGCCGCCGGGTGCCGGTGCGGCACGTCGGCTGCGCCGACGCAACACCCTGGCCGGCTGGAGCTTCATCCTGCCGAACTTCGTCGGCTTCGCCGCGCTCACCCTGGTGCCGGTGGTCGCCGCGCTGGCGCTGGCCTTCATGGAGTGGAACTCCTACAGCACCCCGGAATGGGTCGGGCTGGACAACTTCCGCCGGATGGTGGGCAGCGAGACGTTCTGGACCGCGCTGTACAACACCACCTACTACGCGCTCGGCCACATCCCGTTGACCCTGGTCGCCGCGCTCGGCTTCGCCGTACTGCTCAACCGGGCGCTGCGCGGCGTACGGTTCTTCCGTACCGCGTTGTTCTTCCCCTACATCACCGCCCTGGTCGCGGTGGCCGTGGTGTGGAACATGCTGTTCAACCCGGACGCCGGGCCGGTCAACCAGCTGCTGCGGGCGATCGGCGTCGACGACCCGCCGGGCTGGACCACGTCGACGACCTGGGCGATGCCGGCGGTGATCATCACCAGCGTGTGGCGGGACATGGGCTACTACATGGTGCTCTACCTGGCCGGGCTGCAGACCATTCCGGCCGAGCTGTACGAGGCGGCCCGCACCGACGGGGCGTCGGCGTGGCAGCGGTTCCGGCACATCACCGTGCCGTCGCTGCGGCCCACCACCTTCTTCGTGCTGATCATGCTGACCATCTCCAGCTTCAAGGTGTTCGACCTGATTCAGGTGATGACCGAGGGCGGTCCGGGCCGATCCACGCTGGTGCTGTCCCAGCTGATCTTCCGGGAGGGGATCACCCAGGGCCGGTTCGGCTACTCGTCGGCGATCGCCATGGTGCTGTTCGTGGTCGTTCTGGTGATCACGGTGGTGCAGTTCCAGTTGCAACGGAGGGGGGAACGATGAGCCTCGCCGTGCTGCGCCGGGCCGTCCTGCAGCTGCTGCTCACCGTCCTCGGCCTGGCCGTGCTGGTGCCGTTCGCCTGGATGCTGGTCTCCTCGGTCAAGCTGGACTCGCAGGTGCTCACCGTGCCGATCCAGTGGATCCCGCAGGAGTTCCACTTCGACAACTACGTCCGCATCTGGGACCGGATCCCGCTCGGCACCTATCTGTACAACTCGATGTTCCTCAGCGTCACCATCACGTTCCTGCAGGTGCTCACCGGCAGCTTCGCCGCGTACGGCTTCGCGAAGATCAGCTTCCCGGGCCGGGACCTGCTGTTCCTCGCCTACATCGCCACGATCGCCGTGCCGTGGCAGGCGTACATGGTGCCGCAGTACATCATCATGGAGCGGCTCGGCCTGGTGAACACCCGCCTGTCGCTGATCCTGCTGCAGGCGTTCGGCGCGTTCGGGGTGTTCCTGATGCGCCAGTACTACCTGACCATCCCCGACGAGTTGACCGAGGCCGCCCGCATCGACGGCCTCAACGAGTACGGCATCTGGGCGCGCATCGTGCTGCCGCTGTCCAAGCCGGCGCTGGCCAGTCTGGCGCTGCTCACCTTCGTCAACACCTGGAACGACTACATGGGACCGTTCATCTACCTGACCAGCAACGACCTGTGGACCGTACAGATCGGGCTGCGAACGTTCATCGGGCTCTACGAGGCCGAGTACGCCATGATCATGACCGGTTCGGTGCTGTCGATCCTGCCGATCCTGGTCGTCTTCCTGTTCGGCCAGCGCTACTTCGTGCAGGGCATCGCCACGAGCGGGTTGAAATGAGCGCGGCCGGAGTGCGCCAACCGGCCCGGCAGCCGCTGCGGCCGTCGCTGACCGCGCGGGTCAACGTCGGCGCGGACACCTGGTCGACGATCTGGTCGCTGGTGCACCGGGTGCTGGTGGTCAACCTCGGTCTGACCATCACCAACCTGCCGCTGCTGGTCGCGCTCGCCGTCGTCGCCCAGCCGTGGCGCTACCCGGTCTTCTTCACACTGCTGTCGCTCAGCGCCGGTCCGGCGGTCGCCGCCGCGTTCGGCTACCTGCGGCAGGCCGAGGACGACGACCGGGCACCGGTACGCGAGTACGTCCGCGCGTACCGGCGGAACTTCGTCGCCGCGACGCGGTGCTGGTCGGCGGCGACGGCGCTGGTGGCGGTCCTGGTGACCGACATCGTCTGGCTGCACGACGCCGGCTGGCCGGCGGTGCTCGTACCGCTGCTGGTGGTGCTGACCGTCCTGGTGGCCGCAACGACGGTGCTGCTGCTGGCCCTGGTCGAGCTGGCCCCGGGCCTGGGCGTGCGCGCGGCGGTCCGGGCCGCGGCCTGGTCGGCGGTACGCCGGGCACCGCTGAGCCTGCTCAGCCTGGTCGTGCTGCTGGCCGCCCTGCTGTCGGTCAACCAGGCGCCGCTGCTGGCGCTGTCGACGCTGCCCGGCTGCGCGCTGCTGGTCGTCTGGGTCAACAGCCGCGCCGCACTGTCCGATGCCCTGCCGCACCCTCGGTGATGAGAACGGCGTCACCGTTTGTCTGCACGTGGTGACGCCGCTCCCGTCGGCGGATGATCAGGACGTGGCGATGGTGGCCCCGTACCCGGCGAGGCTGTCCATGATGTCGACGTACCAGATGACGCTGGAGCCAGCGACGGTGCCCTGGTAGATCGGGCAGACGGTGTTGAGGATCCCGGCGCTCAGCGTGCCGCGTGCATTGACGGAGTAGCCGTCCTCCCGCACGGTATAGACAGGGCCGCCGATCCGGTCCGTGGTGAACACGCACCCGCCGTCGGACTTCTCCGCTCGGACCAGCGGCCCGATCAGATAGCCGATGTCGACGTACTCGCCGGTCGCCTGCACCTGCATGTCGCAGAACTCGTCGTACTCACGCATCGTGCAGACGTAGTTGCCGACGTGACTGCCGTGTGCGTCGCGAACCCGACGGCCAGCGGTGCCGCGAGGCCAGTACATGATGTTCTGGGGCTGCCACGATTCGACGAGCAGGAGGTCCTTGGCCTTGTTGGTGCCGAAGATGTCCCCGTGTGACATGTAGCTTACCGTCGTCTGATCTCCGTCATCACCGCACTGGCCGGAACTGACGATGTGCTTGTTGCTTCCGTAGTTGACGGTGAAGCCGAGAGTGCAGCTCAGTTGCGCATCGACGTTCCGGAACTGGAAACCGCCGCCGAACGGCGGCATTGTCGCAATCCTGTTCGAGGATTCGTCGTCGGCTGGGGACACACCGGCCGCAACCACCTGTCGGCTGTCGCCGACGAGACCGCTGCCGTCTGCTCGCGGTGCGGCCGACGTGAATCGGCCTTCGGTAACCGCATTCCAGGCCAGGGCGGACAGCTCTGCCTCGGTATGGCGCGCCGGCCGGATCTGGACCGGCACCTGTTGATCCCGCGCGAGGCTGTGCACCGCTGCAGGCACCGACCCCTTCCAGTAGAGGTGGACCGCGCGGTCGGCCGGGTCGGCGGTGACGCCGGCGTAGCCGGTGCCCTCTGTGCCTCGCAGGGCCCGCAGAGCGTCCGCTGCGACGTTGAGCTTGTCCTGCATTGTGAACAGCTCGGCCCAACTGGCGAAACCACCTGGGATGTCCATTGCCCCGACCACGGCGGGCCCGATGTCCTCCGCGACCTGTGGGTGGGCCGCCGCCGGTGCTGGCGCTGCGGCGAGCACTGCGGTGATCGTCAGGACGGTGGTCAGCTGGCCCGATCCGAACGTGCGTGGTGCAGCGATGCGGTGACCTCGCATTGATCGTCTCCATCGACAAGGGATTCGGCGAGCGCCTCCACCATATGTGCGCACAGTGATCACATCAACACTCAAGGTTGGCCTATTGTGGATCATCGAACGTGGCCTGCGCGGAAAGTGTGAGGGCCGGGTCGTCGGCCCTTGAGTTCTGCGAGGAAGTCTTCCCGGCGAGGAGCTGTCTGGCCGGACCTGGTCCTCAAACGCGTGTTCTAATGTCCTGCTCAGTCGCTGTCCTGGCGGTTGAGTGACGGGGTGGTGAACCCTCTCGCCGGCGTCGATGTGACAACTAGTTGGCAATTTACCTGGAGTTCACGGCCATTTGTTCATGACGGCACTCCTGGTATTGTCGCCGGATCTGCTTGTCGATCGACGGGAGTGCTCCGTGCAGGTCATCGCGATCATGAACTACAAAGGTGGTGTCGGCAAGACGACACTGACGGCAAATCTGGGTGCCGATGTTGCTAGTCGCGGACACAAGGTGCTACTGATCGATCTTGATCCGCAAGCGAACCTTACCTTTTCTTTCTACGGCGTTGACCAGTGGCGGGAGGAGCTCAGCAAGGACGCGACGATCATGCGGTGGTACGAGGGGGAGATGCCGGGCCGTGAGGTCGAGCTGCAGGATCTCATCGTTACGCCGCCTCGGGTCAACGCAGAACTGGAGGAGTCGGGGGGTCGACTCGACCTGATCTCCTCGCACCTGAAGCTCATCGACATCGACCTGCGACTGGCTGCGCGGCTCGGTGCCGGTACGACCCTCGGTGAGTCCAAGCGCAAGTTCCTCGACCTGCACGGATGTCTCGCGCGTGCGCTCCGGCACGAGGAGTTCGAGCGGTACGATCTCGTCCTCATCGACTGCGCGCCGAACTTCGGCCTGGTCACCAAGACTGCGATTGTCGCGAGCGACCATGTCCTGGTGCCGGCCAGGCCCGACTACCTGTCCACGCTCGGCATCCAGTATCTGGCCAGTAACTGTGACGAGCTGGTCGCAGAGTACAACGACTATGTCAATCACGGTGCCGCAAAGAATGACAGTGACAGGGCTATCCGGACCAGATATCTCGGGGTGGTCTTCACAATGGTGAAGTTCCACGCCAAGAAGCCAATCGGTGCCCAGCGGTACTACATGGAAGATGTTCGACTCAACAGCGACATTCTGCCGCTAAACGGCATGATTCGGGACAGCCCTCGATACTTCGGCGACGCAGGGGAAGGCGGCGTGCCGGCCGTACTGCGTGCGCCGGTCACCGACGACGTGGTCGTCGAGTTCCGCAAGCTGACCACCGAGATCCTCGACTCTGTCGGAACGGGGGCAGCACGGTGAGGGACATCGAGCTGCTGCTGCGAGCACAGGCGAGCATGGCGACGTTCCTCGCCGAGTTGCCGAGCGACCGGCTCCTCGACCTGGTCGAAGGGCGTGCCCGCCTGGCGCTGGTAGAGCCCAGCGGAGGCGTGGCGGCGACGACCACCGAGCCGCCATCCGTCGTACCTGTCGCCGCGCCATCGGTCGAGCCTGTCGCCGTCTCGGCGGCCGATCCCGCGCCCGCGCAGGTTATCCGGCGGCCGCCGCGCAGCCGCAGGCAGACGGTGCCTGCTGAACCGTTCGACGCCGGTGCGGTGGTGACGCAGCTTCGCGCCTGCCAGACGATCGACGAGGCCACCGAACGGCTCGCGTCGCTCAAACTCGGCGTGAACCAGTTGCGAGCCGTCGCCAAGACGCTCAACGTCCCGTCGAGCGGCAGGAAGGACGAGGTCGCCAAGCGGATCCTCAATCTCCTCGTTGGCGGTCGTGGCAAACATGCCAACCTGCGGCGAGGCTAGCGGGCAGATGAACGGTATGAGCGACAGGCAGTGGGAACCGAGTGTCGGGACCACCCAGCGGACGACCTATTTGCTGGGTGGTCGTCGGGTGCGGGTGAGCGACCTGCTGCACGCCGGTCTGCTGCGGCCGGGTGCGCGGCTACGGTTCGTCCGTCGGCGGGTCGGCGAGATCTACCACGCCGAGATCATCGACAACGGTCGGATCCGGCTTCCCGACGGCCAGGAGTTCTCCTCCCCGTCGGGAGCAGCGATGGCCGCCGCCGGGATGCGGGCGGTGGACGGCTGGCTGGCCTGGACAGTCGAGGAGAACGGGCGCCCGCTGGACGCATTGCGCCAGGAACTGCTCGACCGCGCTGCGGCGGGTCCGCCTGATGAGCCAGGTGTCGAGGGATTCGACCGGCGGGTGCATCAACGGCTCCGGAAAGCACGCCAGCGGGCGGAGGAGAACCAGCCCGAGCAGTTCTCAGTTCGCGAACTGCTGTCATTGTGGGGTGCCAAGGATCGTGGTGACCAGATCGGCCGGATCGAGGACGATCTCGCCAACCACGGGCTGGTCACCTCGCCGAGCTTCCGTAAGGTGACGCTGGACTCGACCGTACGGCTGGTGGTGGCATCCGGCGGCACAGACGACTCACCGGCTGCGGCAGCAGGTCCCGTTCCGGTGGCAGGGCCCGCAGACGACCTGGACGACGACCCGATCGGGCTGACCGTCGGCAACCTGCCGTCCGCATTGGGTGGGCTCAAGCACGTCGCGCCCAACGCCACCTTCGACGAGGCCATCACCAAGATGCTCCTCAACGGCTACTCGCAACTGGCCGTGCTCAACGGACCACGCAACCTTCGGGGCGCGATCACCTGGCAGTCCATAGCGCACGCCCGTCATGCCGACCCGAACGCCAAACTGACCGACGCGATCGATCCCGAGGCCGTCGCCGTACGCTATGACCGCGAGTTGATCGACGTGCTGCCCGAGTTGCAGCGGTGCGGCTACGTGTTCGTCCGCAGCGAGGACAACGTGGTTGCCGGCATCGTCACGACCGCTGACGTGGTGCAGGCGTACGGCGAGATGGCAATGCCCTTTTTTCAGATCGGCGAGTTGGACCGGAGCCTGCGCCGGATCATCACCCGTCGGGTCGACCTCGATCAGGTGGGCAAGCTGTGTAATCGTTCGGTCAACTCCTTCGACGACCTCAGCATGGGTGACTACCTGCGGGTCCTGGACGACACCAGCGTCTGGAGCACGTTGGGTTGGCCGCTCGACCGTCGGACGTTCATCGACCGACTGCACGAGATCCGGCATATCCGCAACGACGTCATGCACTTCAACCCGGACCCGCCACCGCCCGACACCATCGACAAGCTGCGCAAGGTCAACAGCCTGCTGCGGCATTACGGTGAGCTGGCCTGACCGACGTCACCGCTGGCCCTTGGGACAAATGCCGCTACGCTGACGTCGTTCCCTGGCAGAACCGTGTGTCGCAAGGGGATAGTGCCAGGAGAGGGGCACGGTCGGACGTGGTGGCGCTCGGTTCGACCGCGCCCCTCCACGCCGCCCGCCAGGGAGCCGCGACGTTGATCCACGCTGGCCGAGCACGCTGCGTGCACTGCGTCAGCGAGCTAATCTCTCCTATCGGGAGCTCGGACGACGTGTCGCCTACTCGTCGAGCTATCTGTGTGAACTCGAGGCTGGCCGCAAGACGCCGACGATCCAGGTCGCCAGGCACCTCGACGTCGCTCTCGGCGCGAGTGGCCGGCTGGCGCAACTCGTGGTCGACGACGCCGGGCAACTCGACGACGACCAGCGTTCCCGTCTCGCAGCCGGCGACACCAGTGCCGCCGCCGCAGAGGCGCTGGCGGTGAATCTGGCCCAACACCGTCATCTCGAAGATGCCGTCGGATCGGCTGCGGTCGTCGACGCCGCAGCCGCGCACCTCACTGCAGTCCAGCAGTTGGCTTCCAACGCCGCCGGGGCTGGCCGGGTCAGGCTGCTGCATCTTGCCGCACAGTCCGCCCAACTGGTCGGATGGTTGCAGATGACACTGGGTCGGTACGCGCAAGCCCGTCGAGTTCTCGCTCAGGCCGAAGCGGTGGCAGTGGCTGCAGGGGACGTCGACCTGACCGCTCTCGTGGTCAGCTTCCAGGGACATCTGGCGGAACTGTGCGGGCGTCCGACGGAGGCTGCTGAACTGTCCCGAGCGGCGCTTGCTGGCGGCACCGAGGTCTATATCGGTGAGCGGGTCTACGACACACTTCAGCTCGCTCGGTCCGTGGCGCACGTGGACGGCCGTCAAGCAGCGACTGAGACAATCCGAGAAGCTGATCAACTCGGGGCGGAGTTCGAGATCAGCGGCGACGACCCGCCGCCGTGGCACTACTACCGGTCGTCTGCCTTCCTGACAATGGAACGCGGCCTCGTACACGCGATCCATTCCGGCGTCGACCGGCATGCCGCCGATGCCGCGATCGCCGACCTGACAGCTGGTCTTGCTGCCCTCCCAGATGAGCAACGGAACGCGGAGTGGGCCGGTGACTACCTGCTCGCATTGGCCGACGTGCATTCGGCGATCGGCGACCGGAAAGCGGCGAGCCAGGCGTTGGACGAAGTCGCTGTGGTCGCCGATGCCACTGGGTCGGCACGTCTGCGTCAAGTTGTTCGCATGCGGCCGCCGAACGGCTAGACAGTGGCATCGCTTGACGCGTCGGCGGGGACGGCGACTCGGTCGAGGTCGAGCGATGGATCACCCCTGGCCTTCGCCAGGCGCATCCGCAACCCGGCCTTCATCGGGCGTGACGAGCGGCTCACCGCCCTGCGGGAAAAGGATGTGCACGAGCAGCGGGTCAGCGCTGAACTATTCCCTTGAGGTCTATTCACAGGCGATCCTGTAGAAATGCAGCCCGATGGCACAGGAGATCGTTTCTGTGAAGGTCGCGAGCGGTCTGCGGTAGTCGGTGTGCAGGATTCTCCAGGTCTTCAGGTTCGCGATGACCTGTTCGACGACCCAGCGGATCTTGTTGACCTGCCTGTTGTATTCCTTCTGCCACTCTGTGAGCTCGCCGCCCTTGGGCTTCTTGTACGGAGTGATCATGCCGTTGCCGACGTATCCTTTGTCGCCGATCCAGTCTCCAGGGTTCAGGCTGGCGAGAACACCGGTGTCGTTGATCGCGTACGAGTCGTGGTGGTTGCCGGTGACAGGATCGGAGACCCAGGCGAGCGCGCCGTCGAGGGTGCAGGCGACCTGGACGCTCATGCCCGTGTCTTGTGCTTGCCAGAGTACAGACAGCGGTCCGTGCGCCATGACCAGCAGGGGAACAGAGTGCCGTCGACGATGTACTGGACGGTCGGGTCGAGCTCGTCGGCGGTCGGCGCGAACCCCGCCAGCACGCGGTCGAGGACCGGGGTGATGCCGGTGACCGCCCGGGAGATCGTCGACTGGGAGACACCGTGCGCCTCGGCGATCTCCGCTTGGACGCGGTTGCGCCGCATGTAGGTCAACGTGACCACGAGGGCGCGGTAGAGGCCGAGGATCGGTGGCCACGGTTCCATGCCCAGGGTTCCGGCATTCGGTGCGGACCAGCACGCAGAGGTCGCGGATCTGATCGGTCGTGAAGCCGGTGGTATGATACATGTTCGGCGGTCCGCTTTTCTTTGGTTGTTGTGTGGTAACTCCATCCTATGGGAGGGCGGGCCGTCTCGTTTATCGGGGGGTCCACTGTGGGCTATCGGGGCCCTGCTGAATAAGCCTCCTTGTACATTAAGTTCGGCATGATGCCTCCGCGAATACAACTGAGAAGGAACATTTGTCGTTCGTGGCTCTCTGTAGGTATTGGTGATGAACAAACTTACTGTGCGCGGGGTTATCTGGCGTGGCGACAGCCGGTACCGTGGCAGGAGATGCGATCCGGGTCGGCGATCGCGATTCCGTACGATGAGGAGGTTCGGGATGGACCACATGCCTGGGCTGACCTTCGGGCAGCGTCTGAAGGTCTACCGCGAGCGGTCTGGAAAGACCCGAGCAGTGCTCGGCGGCCTCGTTGGTCGCAGCGCCGAGTGGGTCAAGGCAGTGGAAACCGACCGAATCCTGCCGCCGCGCATACACATGCTGGACCGCATCGCCCGTGTCCTGAAAGTTGATGTATCCGCGCTCATCGGGGAGCTGGGTGACCACTCGGCCGTGGTGAACGGACCGGAGCATCCAGCACTGGCATCGGTTCGCGACGCCGTGAACCGCTCAACGCTCTCCAACGACGTCGCGGTACAGCCATTGCCTCGGCTCCGGGAGCGCCTCGCAGCGGCGTGGCGGGCACGCCATCAGGCGTCTGATCACCGCACGGTGCTTGGTGCACTCTTGCCGGAGCTGTTGCGTGACGCGCAGCGTGCCGCGTTGATGTACGACGGCGACGAGCGTCGGCAGGCACAGGCGCTGCTGGCAGAGGTACTGGGGCTGGCGCAGATGTTCCTGGCCTACCAGCCGGCGGCGGAACTCCTGTGGCGCGTCGCGGACCGCGCGATGGTCGCCGCTCAGGAGTCAGGGGATCCCGAAGCATTGGCGTGCGCTGGTTGGTTTCTGTGTCAGGTGCACCGGGATGCAGGAGACTGGGACACCGCCATGGCAGTGACGCTGGACGTCATCTCGGCGTTGGAGTCGCAGGTAGCCAAGTCAACCCCAAACCTGTTCGCTCTGTGGGGAGCACTGAACTTCGAGGCTGCCTACACCGCCGCGCGCGCCGGTGAGGAAGGTCGTGCGTGGCGGTACTGGGACCGTGCCGATCAAGTCGCTCAACGACTTCCGCAGGGCTTCTACCAGCCGCAGACCTCATTCTCCCAGATCATCATGGGCGTACATGCGGTGACGGTGGCCGTGGAGTTGCAGAAGCCCGGCGAGGCAATGCGGCAGTCACGACGGATCGATCCGGCCGCGATCCCGTCAAGGCCGCGTCGTGCTCGACACTTGATCGAGGTCGCTCGTGGCGCTCACAGCAGGAGCAACTACGAGGCAGCCGTGGCGGCCCTTCGGCAGGCGTACGAGTCGGCACCGGAGACTATTCGCTTCAACGGCTACGCCCGCCAGATCACTCTGGACCTGCTCGACGGGCCACGGACAATGCGGAACGAGGCTCGTGACCTCGCATCGAAGGTTGGCTTGGTCGCGTAGCGGCGCATCGCCGACTAGAGATTTGTGGAGGCGCTGTTCAGCGTCCCGCCCTACCCGGGGTAGGAATCGTCCCTCTTGGAAGATCGGGCTGCCCATAGCTTGCTGTGTGGGCCCGGCGTCGCATCCCGTGATCGCCTATCGCGCGTCGGGCCCGCCTGTCGGGCGGCGGCTCGGGGTTGACGTGGAGAGCCACCTCGGGTCGCCGCCCTTCCAACTCTCGTTGAGGGGGCAGCGTGTTCGGGAAGTGGTTTCAGCGTGCGGACGTGCCGGTGGATGTGGTTTATCCGGTGCCGGGCCGCCAGCGGTACGCCGACCGTACGGTGCCGCCGCCGGACCGTCGGCCGGCGACCCGTACCGATCGGGCGCAGCGCCGGGGTGGTAACGCCGGCCGGCACTACCTGCGATGAGGACACCCGGAACCGGCAAAGGGCCGGTGCACGAGCCGGTGCGTCCGTCGTGGTGCTGCGCGGTCTGTCCGGACGGGACGCCGTGGCCGTGTCCGCCGGGTCGGACGCAGTTGGCGGAGGCGTACGTCGGTGAGCCGCTGGCGCTGTCGATTGACGTCGGCGACCTGCTGACGACCGCCGCCGAGGAGGCCAGGATCACCGACCCGGCCGAGTTGTACGAACGCTTCGTGTCGTGGACCTGGATCGACGCGGGTGGCAGGCGATGAGCGTGGCCGTCGGGCGTCGGGTCGCCTTGTGGCGGGTCCGCCGGCAGATGACCCAGCAGGTGCTCGCCGACCGGATCGGCCGGTCGAAGAGCTGGGTGGAGAAGGTCGAGCGTGGTGTCCGGCGGTTGGACCGGTTCTCGTTGATCCGGCAGGTCGCCGAGGTGCTGCGGGTCGACCCGGCGGAGTTGATCGGCCCGGCCCGGCCATCGGAGCATGGCGGGGCGGTCGACGGGGTGGCGGCGGTCCGGGCGGCGCTGGCCAGCTACGAGGTGTTCACCGCCGCCGACAGCGGCCCGGCCGTGGAACGCGAGGTAACGCAGCGGGTCGAGCACGCCTGGTCGACGTACCAGCACGGCGACTATCCCCGGCTGCTGCGGATGACACCGGAGCTGCTGGACGCCGCCCGGCGGCTGCACGCCACCCGTCCTGCGCCGGGGGCGGAGTTGTTGGTGCGCTCGTACCGGATCATCGCGCTCGTGCTGGTCAAGGTCGGTGAACCTGAGCTGGCCTGGTTGGCGGCCGATCGGGCGCTTGCCGTGGCCGGCGGTGATCCGGTGCTGGCCGGGTCGGCGGCGGTGCCGCTCGGGCAGGCGCTGCGTGGGCTGGGCCAGGACCGGTTGGCGATGACGACGACGGTCGCCGCCGCCGACCGCATCGCGACGGCATCGGTCGAGTGCGGCCCGGTGTACGGGACGTTGCTGCTGCAGGCCGGGTTGGCCGCTGCCGGCTGCGGCGAAACCCGCAGCGTCGACGAGCTGCTCGGCCGGGCCGCTGACGTCGCTGGCCGAATCGGTGACGGGCTGGACTACCGTACTGCGAGCTTCGGCCCGGCGGCCGTCGAGCTGGCGCACGTCGTGGCGGCCGTGGAGTCGGGCGACGCCCGGCAGGCGGTACGCCGGCACGAGACTGCCACCCGGCAGCTGACATGGCGTGGGCTGCCGGCCGAGCATCGGGCGGCGTACCTGGTGGATGCCGCGCGGGCACACCTCGGCGTCGGTGACTTCGCGGCGGCGGGACGGTGGCTCGTCGAGGCGGACCGCGTCGCACCGGCTGAGATCCGCTGCCGGCCCTCCGCCCGTACGGTCGTGGCTGAGATTGCCCGGTGCGGGCCGGACACGGCCGGCGTCGCCCGGCTGGCGACGGCGCTCGGGCTGACGACCGGCGTTTCGTGACGAGGGAACCTGTATGACCCTCGACCCGCCAGTTCTACGACAATGCAGGTTCCCTCGTCGGCGTCAGCCGGGCGGGCTGCGTCACCGCGTTCCTCGGCGAGGTGGAAAGCGCTGATCCATGCCTCGGTACGCGCACGTTCGGTCGCCAGCGCGGTGGAGAAGCCGGCGGAGATTTTCGACCGTGAGGTCGAGTGGGACGAGCTGGTCCGGTTCGCGCGCCTGCCGCAGGGCGGGGCCATGCTGGGAGTGGTCTCCGGTCGTCGTCGTCAGGGCAAGACGTTCCTGCTCGACGCGCTGGTACGGGCGGCTGGCGGGTTCCTGTTCACGGCTACCGGGTCGTCCGAGGCTGACGCGCTGCGCCAGTACGGTGAGGCGCTCAGTGACTATCTGGGTGAGGCGACGCCGCTGCGGTTTGCGGACTGGGACGAGGCGGTCACCCGGACGATGACACTCGCCCCTGCCGGGCCACTGCCGGTGGTGATCGACGAGTTTCCGTTCCTGGCCCGCGTCAGTCCGGCACTTCCCTCGATCATCCAGCGGGCGCTCGACCCGGCGGGACAGCGGTCGAACACCCAGGTACGGCTGCTGTTGTGCGGTTCGGCGCTGTCGTTCATGGGCAACCTGTTGTCCGGCGCCGCGCCGCTGCGCGGACGGGCCGGCCTGGAGTTGGTGGTCCGGACTCTGGACTACCGGGCAGCGGCCCGGTTCTGGGGGATCGCCGACCCACGCACCGCCCTACAGGTCAACGCGATCGTCGGCGGCACCCCCGCCTATCGGCACGAGTTCACGCAGGACGACTCACCGGCCGGGCCGGACGATTTCGACGACTGGGTGGTGCGTGCCGTGTTGAACCCGGCCCGCCCGCTGTTCCGGGAGGCCCGCTACCTGTTGGCGGAGGAGCCGGACATCCGCGACCCCGCGTTGTACCACTCGGTGCTGGCGGCGATCGCGGACGGTCGTACCCGGCGTGGGGAGATCGCCAACTTCCTGGGTCGGCAGCCGTCCGACCTGGCCCATCCGCTGGGTGTGCTGGAGGACGTCGGTCTGGTCGTGCGGGAGACCGACGCGTTCAGGAGCAACCGGGGCGTCTACCGGAGCGCCGAGCCGCTGCTCGTCTTCTACCACGCCGTGATGCGCCCGGCCTGGGGCGACCTGGAGCGTGCGGGTCGGTCCCGGCAGGTCTGGCCCCGGCTGCAGCGCACGTTCCTGAGCAAGGTCGTCGGGCCGCACTTCGAAACGATCTGCCGCCAATGGGCCCGCTGGGAGGCCGATCCGGACGTTCTTGGCGGTTATCCGACCCGGGTCGCGGCCGGTGTCGTCAACGACCCCGCCGCACGCACGCAGCACGAGGTGGCCGTGGCGGTATTCGGCCGCGACGAGCAGGGCCATGAGGAACTCCTCGCGATCGGCGAGGCCAAGTGGCAGGAGGCCGTCGGCACCAGCCACCTGAAACGCCTGGCACACCTCCGTAGCCTGTTGGTCGGCCGCGACAGCGTCCGGGCCGACCGGTGCCGGCTGCTGCTGTTCAGCGGCGGCGGCTTCGCCGACGACCTTCGCGCCGTTGCGGCCACGGACCCCGGCATTCAGCTCGTCGACCTGGACCGCTTGTACGCGGCGAACCGATCCTGAGCGAAGAACGTCAGCTCGACCGTCCGGCCTGACCCAGCACCCGGAGCAGGTCCTCGACCAGGTCCTCGGCGCTGGCGCGGCCCTTTCCGTCGGCTGCCAGGTGGCCGGTGATGGCCAGGTCGGCGGCGCCGTGCGCCAGCGCGCGGACCAGGGCGGCGGCCCGTTCCGGGTCGCCGGCGGGCAGGGCTGCGGCGGCCTGCGCCTCGGCGGTCAGCTCGACGAGTCGCCGCCAGGTGGCGCCGGCCCGCTCGTGCAGGTCCGCAGAGGCGTTCATCGACCACCCGTAGACCAGCGCGAACCGACGGGGGTGGTGCTGCGCCCAGCGTACGTATTCGAGCAGGACCCGCCGCAGCAGCGCGGCGGCCTCGGCCCGTGGCGTCGGTGTCTCCGTCATGAGCCGGTCGAGCCGGTCGAACTCCTGGATGGCGACGGCCTCCAACAGCGCCTGCTTGTCGGTGAAGTGCTTGTACGGCGCGTTGTGCGACACGCCGGCCCGACGCCCGACCTCTCGGAGAGTGACCCGCTCGGGGCCGCCCTCGTCAAGCAGTGCGGTCGCCGCTGCGAGCAGGTCGTCCCGGGTGCTCATTGCCTGATCCTAGATCAGGTTGACGCTGTCAACCTGGAAGACGTAGGGTCAGGTTGACAGCGTCAACCCATGGAGGATTCATTCTGATGAGGACCGTCGTCATCACCGGGGCAACCACCGGCCTCGGACTGCGCGTCGCCGGGCGGCTCGCCGCCCAGGGCTGGCACGTTGTGCTCGGCTACCGGGCGGAAAGCCGGGGAGAAGCGGCGGCCCGGCAGATCCGTCGCCGGACCCCCGCTGCAAGCCTCGAACCGCTCCGGATCGACCTGGCCGACCTGCGCTCGGTCGCCGACGCGGCCGGGGAACTGCGCCGTTCCGGGCAGCGTCCGCCGCTGCACGCCATCGTCGGCAACGCCGGCGTTCAGATCATCGACGGGGTACGCCGGTCCGTCGACGGCTACGAGCTCACCTTCGCCACCAACCACCTCGGTCACCACCTGCTCGTCACCGGGTTGCTGGATGACCTGGCCGCCGGGGCCCGGATCGCGATCGTCAGCAGCGGCACCCACTGGCGGGAGAAGAGCATGGGCTTCCCGGAACCGCGCTGGACAAGTGCCCGCGAACTCGCCGACCCGTCCGACGCCGACGCGACCCCGACGGCGGGCCGGGTCCGCTACTCCACCTCGAAGTTGGCGAACATCTACTTCGTCTACGAGCTTGCCCGCCGACTGGACGGGCGGCCGATCAGCGTCAACGCGTACGACCCGGGGCTGATGCCCGACACCAGCCTCTCCCGCGACTACCCGACGCTCGTCCGGACCGGCTTTCGGATGGCCGCTCCGCTGATCAGCGCATTACTGCCCGGCGCGCGTAGCTCCCGGGCCTCCGCCCGGCACCTGGCCGACCTGGTCGCCGACGCCCGGTTCGACGGCACCACTGGCGCCTACCTGGAGGGTCCGAAGATTGCTCCATCCTCACCCGAGTCGTACGACGTCGCCCGGGCACGGCAGCTCTGGGCCGACAGCGAGCAACTGATCGACCAGGCGCTCGCCCGCCGCTGAGTCGGGTGGGACCGGTCCGGGTCGCCTCACCAGCCGCTGTGTTACGGTTGATGTTCGGGAAGTCCTGAACATTCGTGATGATGGCGTTCTTCGATGGTGGCGTTCCTCATGATGGGGCGTTCTCGGCGACGAAGGAGATGTTGCGTGGACCCGGACGCCGGGCGGCGGTACGCCGAGGAGGTCGGTGTCGCCCTCGCCCAGATGGGCACCACCCCGGCGTTCGGCAAGTTGCTCGGCTGGCTGCTGATCTGCGACCCGCCGGGCCAGACCACCGCGCAACTGTGCGAGGCGGTCGGGCTGTCCAAGGCATCCGTCTCGGCCGGGATGCGGGCGCTGGAGCAGTCCGGCATGGTGCGCCGGGTGCCGACCAGCGGCCGGGGCCACGCGTACGAGATGCACCCGGACGCCTTCGCCCGGGCGATCGACCCCACCGACAAGATGCGCACCTTCATCGACCTGATGCAGCGTGGCATCGATCTCGTCGGCGACGCGGACGCCCCGGAGGCGGACCGGCTCCGGCACACCCGCGACTTCTACACCTTCATGATCGAACGGACGCCCGCGCTGATGGAGGAGTTCCGGCGCCAGACCAAACGGGACGTGTGACGGTGCGGGTCCTGATCGTCACCGTCGGATCCCGCGGTGACGTCCAGCCGTACCTGGCGCTCGGCACCGGGCTGCGGGCGGCCGGTCACGACGTCACCCTGGCCACCTGCGCCCGATTCCGGTCCTTCGTCACCGATCACGGCCTGGCGTACGGTCACCTCGGCGACGAGATCCTGCAACTGCTCGACTCGGCGGCGGGTCGCGCCGCGATGGAGGACACCACCGGACTTCTCGGCTCGGTCAAGACCAACATCCGGCTGGCCCGGCAGGCCAACCCGATCAACCGGGGCCTGCTGGCCGATGTCTGGCAGGCGGCCCGCCAGGCCGACCCGCAGGTGATCGTCTACCACCCCAAGGCGCTGGCCGGCCCGCACGTCGCCGAGAAACTCGGCGTGCCGGCGGTGCAGGCCGTGCCTGTACCGATGTCCGTGGCGACCGGCGACTTCCCGATGATCGGCATGCCGGCGCTGCCGCTCGGCCGCCCGTACAACCGGCTCACCTACCGGCTCGTCGGTGCCGGCTACCGGATGTACGACGGCATGGTCAACACTTTCCGGCAGGAGACGTTGGGGCTGGCCCGGCGCAGGGGTGCCGCCCTGGCCACCCGGCTGCCCGACGGGCGGCCGATCCCGGTGCTGCACGCCGTCAGCGGTCACGTGCTGCCGCGCCCGGCCGACTGGCCCGGGCACGCCCACCTCACCGGATACTGGTTCCTCGAAGATGCCACCGGCTGGCAGCCACCGGCCGAACTGGTCGACTTCCTCGACGCCGGCGACCCACCGGTGTACGTCGGCTTCGGCAGCATGGCCGGGCGGGATCCGCAGCGCCTCACCCGCGTCGTCGCCGAAGCGCTGCGCCTGGCGGGCGTACGCGGCATCGTCGCCACCGGCTGGGGTGGGCTGGACGCGGCTGGCCTGCCGGGCAACGTCCTGCCCATCACGCAGGCACCGCACGACTGGTTGTTCCCCCGGGTGTCCGCCGTGGTGCATCACGGCGGTGCCGGCACCACCGCCGCCGCGCTGCGTGCCGGCCGGCCCTCGGTGATCTGTCCGTTCATCCTGGACCAGTTCTTCTGGGGTCGGCGAGTGGCGGCGCTCGGTGCGGGCAGCGCCCCGGTGCCGCAGTCGACGATCACCGCGCAGCGGCTCGCCGCCGCGATCCGCCAGGTCACCACCGACGCCGATGTCCGGGACGCGGCGGCCAGGTTGGGGCGGCGGGTCACAACCGAGGACGGCGTCGCGAGCGCGGTCGCGCGGATCGAAGCCGCAGCGGCGTGACCGACCCTCTTCGGTTTCCCAGTAGGGCGGCTCGGTGTAGGTCGTCCGGTAGAGGTCTACGAGATGCGGGCGATAGTTAGGCAGGTCGGCTGGAGCGGACGGACGTGAACAGCGGCAGCGCCGGGGCAACGACCTGGCAGGCATCAGTCTGGTTCCCTTCGACCAGCAACAAGAGGCCGAGGCGGACGCTGTAGTAGGCGCGGTTGCGCTGGAACTTGATTCCCAATCCATCCACAGCGGATCGCATCGCACTGGCGGCCTGCTCGGGTCGGCCGAGGTAGGTGCTGGCGGTGGCTCGGCGGGCGGCGAGCTCTGCGGTGTCGAAGAACGTGAGCCACTACGGGTCGTCGTCGCCGACATCAGGGTGGAAGACGTGGTAGGCGCGGTGCATCGCGTTGCGTGACGAGGCTGCGTCTCCGAGTTGTGCCCAGCAGTCGGCTTCGCGGGCCGAGAGCAGTGCAGCCAGGCGAGGTGGTGCCCAGCCAGCCGGCGTCGTTGCGCGAGCTGGATGAGTCACCTCGGGTCGCCGCCCTTCCAACTCTCGTTCAGGGGGTGTCGTGTTCGGGAAGTGGTTTCAGCGTGCGGATGTGCCGGTACCGGCAGGCGAGTTTCGGACCGGCCGCCGGCGACTTCAAAGCGGGGGGACGGTGGTTGGTCGAGGCGGACCGCATCGTACCGGCTGAGATCCGCTGCCGGCCCTCCGCCCGTACCCTCGTGGTGGAGATTGCCCGGTGCGGGCCGGACACTGCCGGCGTTGCCCGGCTGGCGACGGCGATCGGGCTGACGACCGGCGCCTCACGACGAGGGAACCGCTATGCCCCTTGAACCGGCGGGTTGAGGGTCATGGCGGTTCCCTCGGTGGCGTCGGCCGCCGTGCCGAGTACGCGGATCTGGTCGCCGGGCCGGATGACGCCACCGACCACGACGCGGGCGTAGAGGCCACGCAGCCGGGCCTGGCGACCCTGCTCACTCCAGACCAGCTTGTGCGCGTCCCGCCCGTAGCGGTTGGCGAACTTCGCACACCCGTTGTGCAGTTCGGCCGTCACCTCGATGACCGCTTCGTCGCCGACCGCCAGCCGGGTGCCGGCGGGCAGCGCGTCGGTGTGCAGGTCGAGATCGGCGAAGAGCTGGTCACCGGCCAGCCCCCAGTGCTGCGGGTCGTCGCCGGCGACCAGCCGGACGAACCGGGAGTTCATCACGGTGAGCTGCCGGTCCGGGTGTGCCGAGCCGTCACCGGTCTTCGAGCTGCCGCGCTGCGCCCAGCTGTCGCCGACCAGCCCGTCGGTGATGTCGAGCGTCCCTTCGGCCAGCAGCTCCCGCTCGTCGACGGCTGGCCGGCGGACCACGAGGTCCAACCTGCCGGAGCCGCGTGGGGAGCGGTCCACCTCCGCGAGCCCGGCGATGAGCTCGGCGGCGGGCAGGTGACGGGGCGCCGTGGTGTCCATCGGGGGGTGGTCCATGTCCGGAGTGTGGCAGAGCGTACCCACGCCGTCGATAGGATTCACGGCACGGCCGTGACGTCCATCGATGCCGACTGGCTCAGTGGCAGCCGGCTCATCGGGTACGGCGAAGGATCGGCCTCCAGATGCCGCAGTCGCGGGCCCGGCTCGATGCCCAGCTCGTCGAGCAGATGATCGGCGCCAGCGCGGACGCCTTCTTCGGTTACTTCCTCGACCTGTGGACCCGCGACCAGCAGGCCATCCCCGCCGACGCACGGGCGGAGTACCTGCGGGCCTCGCGCGAGGCGTCACCTCGATCGTCGCCGACTACCGGGCCTCGGCCGACATCGACATCGAACACGACCGGGCCGACCGGGCGGCCGGTAAGCGGCTGGTCAAGCCGGTCACCGTCGTGCAGCAGGACTGCGTTGCCGCACTCGGGTTCGACGCCGCCGCGCTGTGGCGTACCTGGGCCGACGACCTGGAGCACCGCACCACCTCGGGCCGGACACTTCATGGCAGAGGAAGCACCCGAGGAGATCATCAAGGTGCTGCGTTCGCTGCTTGAGCGCTGGCGCCCTCATGCCCCGCTGGACGGACCGCTGGCCCGGCCCCGGGACGGGTCGGGGCCGGGCCAGCGGTGGTCTAGTTCGCGGTGCAGGTGGGGGTCATGCCGGATCCGCTGCCGTTGCCCTGGAAGCCGAATTCGGTGACCTGGCCGGGGTTGAGCCGGCCGTTGTAACTGACGTTGGCGAATCGGACGGTGCCGGTGCTACCGCTGGCGCTGGCGTTCCAGGTGTTGGTGACGCTGGCCCCGCCGGGCAGGGTCATGGTGACGGTCCACCCGTTGGTGCCGGCGGAGCCGGCGGTGATGCGGACGGTGGCGACGAAGCCGCCGGTCCAGGAGTTCAGCGAGACGGTCGCGGTGCAGCCACCGTTGCCCGGCGGCGTGGTCGGGCCGGGCGGGGGCGTGGTCGGGCCGGGCGGGGGCGTGGTCGGGTTCGGTTGGCCGCCCTGGAACTGGGAAAAGAACTGCCAGATCTCGCCCTTGGTCCAGGTGTTGACGCCGCTTTCGGTGTAGGTGCCGTCGACCGGGCCCGGGGTGTGGCCGTTGTCGTACGCGGCCCACTGCACCGGGTACCCGGAGCGGCAGCCCGGGTAGGCGGTGGTGATGTGCGCCCGGCTGCCCTGCGCGGGCTCACCGGGGCTCTGCTGGGCGCAGCCGTTGTTGCGGACGAACGTGTCGCGCAGTGACCGCCCCATGGAGATCGGTAGGACGTTGTCGGTGATGCCGTGCAGTCCGAAGTATGCGACGGGCTGGGTGCCACCGCTGCACCCGCTGATCAGCCCGCCGGAGATGACCGCGACGGCCCGGATCTCGTCAGGCCGCGCGCAGGCGAGCGCGTAGCTCATCCCACCGCCCCAGCTGAAGCCGAGGGCGAAGCGCTGGGTGGTGTCCACGCAGAGGTCGCTCTCGATTCGCTGGACCATGTCGTCGAAGAAGGTGACGTCCTGACCACCGGGGTTCGCCCAGCCATTGTCGATACCCTGCGGGGCGACCAGGATCGCGCTGTTGTTGGACAGTTGCTGCTGGCCGTAGTACGCCCAGGCGGCGCCGCTGCTGCCACCTGAGTTGATCTCGTTGGCGGTGCCCCCGCGCCAGTGGTAGGCGATGATCAGCCGGTACTGACGGGCGCTGTCGTAGTTGGCGGGCAGCCGCAGGATGAAGCTGCGGCTGCGGCCGCTGCTCTGGACCGTGTGGGTGCCGTTGCCCATTGTCGGGTTTCGGCCGCATCCGGCGCTCGCTGCGGCGATGCCGAGATCCGTGGTCGACACCACGCCGGTGCCCACTGTCGTGCCGGCGCTGTCGAGATGTGCGCTGTCGAAGCTGCGGCCGAGTGTCGTGCCGGCCGCTGCCACCGCGACCAACGCCGCGAGCAGGAGAGGTCCGGAAGAGAATCGAGTTTTTGACATTGCCACTTCCTTGGATTCATGGCACAGGGTGGGGTGCGCATGCCGGCTCACGCGATCGATGTGTCCGGTGGTCGTATCCGCCGGTTCGGACGTTGGCCGTAACCCGGCTCGGCGCTCGGCATGCCCTGGGCGGACGACTCGATCTAGGGCTCGACCAGCGGCTCGCCCGGTGAGTCGCAGGTCTCCTAGGCATTGATTGTTATCGATAACACGGTGGTCGTCAAGTCGTGTCGGCCGGGATCGGTCGAAGGGGTCGGGAAAGGCCTTCCCTGAGAGCCGCCCGAAGGCTGCAGGCTGCTCCGACATGATCTGTGGGGCGGTTGTCTGGACGGATCCGTCGGCGATGGGTGGGATCTCGGATTCGATTTAGCTCACCGGCCGTCCCCCGGATCGGGTCGGTCCGTCGGGCGGAGGTGGTGTTAGCGATAACAGCGACCGCCCGGGGGGGGGCGAGGTCCGTACTGGACGGATTCGACTGTCCTGGTGGAGGCGCTTTCCTGGCGGTTGCCGGATCGTCGGGCGGTGGTCGGTGCGCCCGCCCTCCTGTTCGTAGTTGCCTGCGGGTGCGTCGCTGTGCCAAGCTGCTAGTGTTATAGAACACACCCTCATAGTTATAGACCTGTTGAGGATTATCCAGACGGCTGACAGCGGAGAGGTGACATCGTGGCCGACGTACTGCAGAGGTCCAGGAGTGCCGGGATGGGTGACCCCGGACCGACCGGACGGTTCGGCCGCTACGGCGGCGGCTACGTGCCGGAGTCGCTGGTTGAGACCTGCCGGCGGGTGGAGGAGGCGTTCCGGCAGGCATGGTCGGACCCGGGTTTCCGGGACAGCCTCACCCGCATGCTGGCCGTGCACGTCGGGCGACCGACGCCGCTGACGCCGGCGCTGCGCCTCTCCGCGGAACTCGGCGTCCACCTGATGCTCAAGCGGGAGGACCTGACCCATACCGGCTCCCACAAGATCAACAACGTGCTGGGTCAGGCGCTGCTCGCTCGTCGGATGGGCCGGTCGCGCCTGATCGCCGAGACCGGTGCCGGGCAGCACGGCGTCGCCGTCGCCACCGCAGCGGCGCTGATCGGCCTGCACGCCACCGTCTTCATGGGTGAGCGGGACATCGAACGGCAGGCGCTCAACGTGTTCCGGATGCAACTGCTCGGTGCCGACGTGGTTCCGGTCGGTACCGGCAGCCGCACTCTCTCCGCCGCCACCGGCGAGGCCATGCGCTACTGGGTCGGGCGTACCGACGACGCGCACTACTGCGCCGGCTCGGTGATCGGTCCGCACCCGTATCCGTGGATGGTGCGGACCTTCCAACGGGTCATCGGCGACGAGGCGCGCGGCCAGTGCGCCCGCGAGCTGGCCAACGCGGTGCCGGACTACGTCGTGGCCTGCGTCGGCGGTGGCTCCAACGCCGCCGGCACCTTCGCCGGTTTCGTCGACACGTCCGCCCGGCTGGTCGGGGTGGAAGCGGCTGGTGGCGCCGGCGTGACTCTCGGCCGGGTCGGCGTCCTGCACGGATGCCGCTCCCGGTTCCTGCAGGACGACGCCGGCCAGATCGTCGAGGCGCACTCCATCGCCGCCGGACTCGACTACCCGGGCGTCGGGCCCGAGCACGCCCACCTGCGCGATCTCGGTCGCGCCCGGTACGAGACGGTGTCCGATGACGAGGCGGCCGCCGCCGTGGTCCGGCTGGCCCGTACCGAGGGGATCGTGCCGGCGCTGGAGTCGGCGCACGCGCTCGCCTGGGTGGTCCGCGCGGCCGGCGCGGGTGAGCTGCCGCCTGGCGCGACCGTCCTGCTCACCATCTCCGGGCGAGGCGACAAGGATGTCTCGACGCTCAAGGACGGTCCGACCCCCGGTGACGGTCCGACCCCCGGTGACCCGGCATGACGCTTGAGAACCGGCTGCGGCGGCGCCGGGCCGCCGGGCGCAAACTGCTGATGCCGTACGTCACCGGTGGGATCACCAGGACCTGGCTAGACCAGCTGCGGGCCTTCGTCGAGGCCGGAGCCGACGCGGTCGAGGTCGGCCTGCCGTTCTCCGACCCCACCCTGGACGGCGCCACCATTCAGGAGGCGACCCACCGGGCGTTGGCACGCGGGGCGACGACCCGCGGCATCCTCGACGACCTCGCCGGTGCCGCGGCCGACGTGCCGCTGGTGGCCAGCACCTACTACAACCTGGTCCTGCACGCCGGCTCCCAGCGGTTCTGCGCCGCGCTGCGCGACGCGGGAGTCAGCGGTCTGATCGTGCCGGACCTGCCGCTCGGCGAGTCCGACGAGTTGGCCGGCTCGGCTGCCTCCGCCGGCATCGACCTGGTCCTGCTGGCCGCGCCGACCACCCCGCCACCCCGGCTGGCGCAGATCGCCGAGCGTAGCCGGGGCTTCGTCTACGCCGTGTCGGTGATGGGCACCACCGGCGAGCGGACCACGGTCGCCGACTCCGCCGGGGCACTTGCCGACCAGCTACGGCGAAGCACGGACCGGCCGGTCATGGTGGGATTCGGCATCTCCACTCCGGAGCACGCCGCGCACGCCGCCCGCTCCGCCGACGGCGTCGTCGTCGGAGCCGCGCTGATGCGTCGGGTGCTGGACGGAGCCAGCCCGTACGATGTCGGCAGCTACCTCGCCCGGATGCGCCGCGCCCTCGACCAGGACCTGCCTCCGGGCGGTGGACGGTGGACCAGAGCGTGACCGAGCAGGAGCGTGACGACCGTGACCGCGAGCCCTGGACCCGCTCCGAGGTACCAGGCCATCGCCACCGACCTCGCGGCGAAGATTCGGGGCGGCGAGTACACCCCTGGCGAGGCGCTGCCTCCGCAACGCGAGCTGAGCGCCGCCTACGGCGTCACCCTGATGACGTTGCGCCAGGCCCTGCGTCGGCTCAGCGACGACGGGCTGATCGTGCAGCAGCCCGGCCGGGGCACCTTCGTCGCCCCGCCGCACCTGGCGTACGAACTCGGCTCGCTGCACAGTTTCGCCGACGACCTGGTCAGACAGGGCCACGAGGTACGCACGACCGTGCTCGCCCGGTCGGTGCGGCTCGCGTCGGCTCGCGCCGCAGCCCAGTTGCGGATCGCGCCGGGCGAGCACGCGCTGCGGCTGGAGCGACTGCGTGAGTTCGCCGGCCGTCCCGCGATTCACCAGGTCTCCTGGGTACGCCAACCGCACGCCGACCGGCTCCGCGGCCGCGACTTCACCGCCGAGTCGCTGTACGGCGCTCTCGCCGACATCGGCGTCTCGGTCGCCAGGGCGGCCGAGACGGTTCACCCTGGCCTGCTCGACTCCGTCGTCGGGCCCCTGCTGAAGGAACCGGTCGGCAGTGCCGTGTTCGTCAGCAACCGGATCACCTACGCCGTCGACACGACCGCCGTCGTCGTCGACCGGGCCACCATCCTCGGCAGCATGATGGAGATCCGTACCGAGCGGGCGGTCACCGGTCTGTCGCTGCGCTGGGGTGCGACCGGTTGAGTTGACCTCGGCTACACCCGATGGTCGTCGCGGTGGGCGAGGGCGAGGCACCGCAGCCGCTCGGCCGCCCCGGTGGCCCGGGTGAGCGCGGTCCTGACCTCGGCCGCTCCCCGGCCACACTTGATCATGTAGAAGAGGAAGAGGTTGATTGACGCCACGGACAAGGCGTACACGTACACGTCCTGCAGCGCGCCCTGGTAGACCGCGAGCCCGATCGTCCAGACGATCCCCGCGTAGAACAGCGAGGACGGCGTCCACTCCGCGAACGACGCGAGCCCGGTGACCTTCGCGTCGCTCGGCGGTACGGTGCTCAGCCCACGCCGACGTGCGTCCGCCAGGGCACGTCGGGCGAACAGGAGGACGGCGCTGTTGGTGAACAGCGACAGGGTCTGGCCGATGGCGCTGTTGATCGGCCACAGCCGGGGGTCGTAGAGCACGATCGGCAGCACCAGGACGGCGCCGGTGACCGTCTGTATCCGGATGGCGAACTGGGCGAGGGCTGCGCGGACGGTGAGGCCGCCGGCCCGCCAGCCAGCGGCCAGCGGATTCATGCTGGCGAAGATGTTGTGGTAGTACTTCGCCGACACCATCGCGTACGTCAGACCGACCAGCAGGGCCGGCGCGTTCGCCTCGATGTCCGGTATCGAGTACCCGGGAGCGCGTAGCGAGTCGAGGACCGGGAAGTGATCTTCCGAGCCGCCCAGCGTCCGTTGCAGGGACTCCACCATCCGGTTGCCCCAGGACCAGTCGAACTGCCGGATGATCCAGATGAGGGTGATGGCGCAGGTCACCGCCCAGGCCACGGAGGAGAGCCAGGACCAGGCCAGCAACCGGGCTGCGGCGAGGGCCGACGCACGGCCGGCGGCACCCGGCTCAGCCCGGCGCGTCCGGTAGATGCGACGCAGCTGACCGGGGGCACCGGCGAGCGGTCGGAACAGTCCGAGGGTCAGTCGGGTCTGGAACAGCTCCCAGGTGCCTCGGACCAGCCGGTCGTCGGTCGGCGGCGTCCGGGCCGCCTCGGCGTCGAGTTCCGCAGCGAACGTGTCGTGGAGTCGGGCGTACCGGGAGACGTCCGGTGCCGGTTGCTGTTCTTCACCGGCTGCGGCGTGCCGCTCGGCGGGGTCGGTGTCCGGCGAGAACAGCAGCAACCGATGGTCCGGGTGGGTGTCGATGAGGTCCTCGATGAACCGGGCCAGCAGCGGCGCGTGGGCGTAGAACTCGTCTGGAACGACATCACCCGGTTCCCCGCCACCGAACATGGTCAGCAACTTGCCCAGCGAATAGACGTCGGACTTGTCACCGGCCGTCCCGTCGGCCTTCACCTCAGGAGCGATGAACTGTCCGTCCGGGCCTTCGAGCGCGCCGAAGGCGTACGTGTACAGGTAGTTCGCGCCGATGTCGATCAGCCGGAAAACGGGTCGGCCGTCCCGGTAGGTCACCATGATGTTCGACGGGGCGAGGTCGCCGTGCCCCCGCCTGGTCGGCTCGGTGGGGTGGTTGCCGGCGTTGAGGAACCGGTCGAGCTCCGCGAGCGCCAGGAACGCGGCCGTGCCGTAGTCCCGCAGGTCGGCCAGGAGCGCGAACCGGTCGACCGAGGCCTCGCCGAGGCCCTGGTCGTCGCCGGATGTCGCCGAGGGTCCGGGGCGGGCACGTCGCGCGGTGCGGCGTCGCGCGGTGCGTTCCCGCCACACCTCGTGCAGCGGACGCCCGGCGACGAAGTCCATCAGGATCCAGCTGTGCGAGCTGGCCCAGACCGCGACCAGATGTTCCGCCTGGGCACCGGCGAGATCGTAGAGCCCGGCGTACGCCTTCGTCGTGCTCGCGATGCGCGGGATCCGCAGGTACGGGTAGAGGATCAATTTGAGGGCGAAGGGTCGACGCAGCCCGCCCCGTCGCGTGCCGGACCCGCGCAGGATCAGCGAGGTGGTGCCGTGCTCATGGAAATCGAGGGTGTCGAAGTCGACTCCGGCGGTCCACTCGGACCCCGCGACGGCATCCTGACCGGCCTGGTCCGGAAGCGGTCCGCCGACCGGCCGGTACAGCTCGCGGATCGTCTCGCGTACCGGCCGCTGCCGGACGAGACGCCCGCACACGCCGGGACAGTCGTGACCGGGTGGGGGTGTGCTCCCGTCGGTGGTACCCGCCCGGGCCGGCGCGGCGGCGGTTCGGCGGTCACTCGATTCGGCCAGGCCGGTCAGAGTGATCAACAGCAGCGCCAGGAAGCCGACCGTCTGCCGACGCGGCGGCGGCAGGTCGGCGGCACCATCGGCGAGCCGGTCGCAGTGCCGCGCCAGTCCGTCGAGGACCGCCTTCCAGCTGCCCGGGCGGAACCGGTCGTCGAAGGACCGCTGGTCGAACGGCACGTCACGCAGCAGCGCCCGCCAGGAGGTCAGGTCATCGGCCGTCGGTCGGTTCGTCGCCGTCGTCCGCCGCCCGGCGGCCGACTCACCGCCGGCCGGCAGCAGCAGTTTCGCCAGCCGGTCGAGCTCCGGACCGGGCGGCGTGGGTGGTCGGGAAAGCTCCTCGACCAACTGGTCGAGGGTCGGTCGTCCGGCCATCAGCGCTGGTCCACGACCATCAGACGGGGTACCGCGTGCAGTCGTCCCGACCGGAGCAGATCCACCGGCCGTCCCTCGACCGCGCAGTACATCAGGGAGTACGCCCGGCGTGCCGCGCTGATCAGCAGGTGCGAGCGCAGTTCGTGCCGCTTGACCTCGGTGTCCTCGGGCAACGGGGCGAGGTCGAGGACGTACGGCGGCAGCTGGCTCGCGGTGCCGCGCCGGGCGGCGAGGTCGACCTGGTCGCGGAGCCGTTGCCGGACCGAGGCCAGGTAGGCGGCACCCAGCCCTTCCTTGATTCTCTCCAGGTAACGGCAGGTGTACCGGTGCTGCAGACCGAGCCCGCCGTTGCCGCTGCGCATGGGCCGGGTACTCAGGGAGAGCACGTGGGTGCATCCGTCGCGCAGCGCGAGTCGGAACGGCAGCGCGGTGACCACGCCACCGTCGAGAGCCCGCCAGCCCCGGAACTGCGCCGTTCCCCGTACGGCGATCGGCAGCCAGGCGGAGGCCAGCAGCGCTGCCTTGAGGTCGGCACGGTCGGAGAAATCGGATACCAGCCGGGTGGAAATTGCATCGACATCGGTGATAGCTACATGAAGTGGGAGGTCGGCTGCCAGAACGCGGTCATAGGCGAGCGGCTTGATGATCTCGACGATCTCTCCGAACGCGTAGTCGAGATCGAGGATGTTCCCGCCACGCAGGCCGCGGGTGAAGTCGATGAACCGGCGGCTGGTCAGATCGTCGTAGTAGATCGAAACGGGGTACCAGGTCCCGCCGGCGAGGAAATAGGCGCTGTTCACCGCGCCGGACGAGCAGCCGTACACCGCGTCGAACGCGTCGCTGAAACCCTGGTCCTCCAGTGCCGCGAGCATCGAGGCGGAAACGACGCCGCGCATCCCGCCGCCCTCGACCGCAAGGCCGACCTTCGCCGTGTCACCGGGATCGCGGGCACCGGGCCGGCTGCCGGAGTCGCGCCGTTTCCGAATGATCTTGAGCACCGGGTGCTCGGCGTCCCAGGGCTGCAGCTCGATGGCGTCCGGTGACTCGCCCACGATCTCAATCGACCTTCTCGGCGAAGCCGTGACCGGCGGGCGACACCATCGACGATGGACTCACTCTACCGATGTTGCCAGTCGGCGGATCTGTTCGGCAAACGCGAGTATTCGCAGATACCGGGACACGGGTGCGGGGCCCCTGGAATCGATCTTCAATTCGGCGTCTCCTTCGTGAAGAATACTCCGATGGTCCCGGTCTCACAGCCGTTGTTGCTCTATCGTCGCGTCACGCGCCACGCACTACACGGCCCCGTCGGGTTCGAGTGGGCGGTTCTGGCGCAGATGTACCAACTGGGCACCGTCCGCGAGTGAGAGGAGCCGCAGATGGCGACGACACTGCAGGGCAAACGGGTCGCCTTCCTGGCCGCCGACACGGGTGGAGGAGGTCGAGCACACCCAGCCCCGCGAAGCGATCGAGACGGCGGCCGCCACCGTCGGCCTTCCGGTAACCGGGTCACCCGTCCGTCTGCTGCGGGCAGGTGGACGGGGAGCCGATGAGGACGGCAGTTCGTTCCGTTCAGCGGGACCGGATCATCCGCCGGACGTGGCGTCTGCGGGTGTCAGCCGGTGACCGAGAACGAGTTGGTGACGAAGTCGCGGCCGCCGGCCGATGAGGTGATCTCGTAGCCGAACTGGACGTCGCCGATGGTCACGTCACCGAACCAGCCCCGATCGCGGATCCAGCGGACCACGGCGGCCACGTCGACCCAGCCCGAGTGGGTGTTGCTGGTCCGGATGAACGAGTAGACCTGGTTGTGGCCGTTGGAGCCACGGTAGATACTCCAGGTGTGCCCGCCGACGCTGGCGGTGGTCTGGAAGCTGCCCAGCGGACCGACCGGGCCGTACCTGTTCATCCACAGCATGATCTCGTGCGCGTGGTCGGTGGTCCAGACGTCGTACGCGGTGGTGAAGGCGACGCCGCTGGTCGGTACGGTCACGTTGAAGTCGCTGGTGACCTGGCCCAGCTGGCTGACCCGGCGGCCGATGTACCGGGTGGCGTTCGGGTAGGACTTGATGCCGCCGGTGTTCGGGTGGTCCGCCCACACGCCCCAGTTGTGGGGGGAGTTCGCCCAGATCGTCTGGGCGCCGAAGCCGGATCCCCAGATGTTGTTGTAGAGGGTGTAGCCGCCGCTGTTCCAGGTGCCCCAGCGGTCGGACGACCACCAGACGGCAGCGTGGGCAGGGGCGGCGGTGGTCACCGCGGTAGCGGCGATCATCAGCACGGTGGTGGCGACGGCGACGCCGAGTCGGATGAGGCGCATACGGACTCCTGCGAGAATCGGTGTGGCGGTGGCCATACCAATTTAAGTTGCGTACCACAACTAAGGAGTCGATCGACCGACGTCTTTGCGGGTGCCGCGTGTCATCTCAATCAATCTGAAAGTGTTAGATTTCCGACGCCAGCCGGTACGGGCGCGTCGTTGAGCCCGTACCGGCTGCCGGTCCGCCGCCGGTGGCTGGCGGCTGTCCGCGACCCGCAGTGACCGCGGGGCGGCGTCAGCGCTGGTCCGTCAGCGCGGCGGGGGACAGGTGCCGGGCGTACGCCTCGGTCGTGAAGAACGCCGGCAGGTCCTCGCCGAGCGTGGTCTCCTCGACGATCCGGGCCGCCGCCTCGGCGCGGTCGCGGTCCGGTCCGTCGCGTCCGTCGACCAGCGCAACCAGCTCCCCGGCCAGGACCGACCGGACCAGGTCCTCGGTGACGCACCCACCGTCGGCCAACGGGGTGCCGTGGTGCAGCCACTGCCAGACCTGACAGCGGGCGATCTCGGCGGTCGCCGCGTCCTCCATCAGGTTCCACAGGGCCACCGCGCCGGCACCGCCCAGCCAGGCATCGACGTACCGCAGCGCCACCGCGACGTTGGCGCGGACCCCGGCCGCCGTCACCTGGCCGGGCGTCTTGTCCACCGCCAGCAGGTCGGTCGCGGTCACCGCCACCTCCTCGCGCAACCGGTCGACCTGGTGCGGACGCCCGTCGAGCACCGCGTCGAAGACCTCCCGGCAGGTCGGCACCAGACCCGGGTGGGCCACCCAGGAGCCGTCGAAGCCGTCGCCGGCCTCGCGTTGCTTGTCCGCCCGCACCTTGCCCAGCGCGGCCTCGTTGACCTGCGGGTCCCGGCTGGGGATGAAGGCGGCCATCCCGCCGATGGCATGCGCGCCGCGTCGGTGACAGGTCCGCACCAGCAGTTCGGTGTACGCCCGCATGAACGGCACCGTCATGGTCACCTCGGCGCGGTCCGGCAGCACGAAGTCCGGCCACTGCCCGAAGTTCTTGATGATGCTGAAGATGTAGTCCCACCGGCCGGCGTTCAACCCGGCCGAGTGCTCCCGCAGCTCGTACAGGATCTCCTCCATCTCGAACGCGGCGGTGATCGTCTCGATCAGCGTGGTCGCCCGGATGGTGCCCTGCGGCAGGCCGAGCCGGCGCTGGGCGAGGACGAACACGTCGTTCCACAGCCGCGCCTCGCGGTGGCTCTCCAACTTCGGCAGGTAGAAGTACGGCCCGGCACCGGCGTCGAGCTGCCGGTGGGCGCAGTGGAAGAAGTACAGCCCGAAGTCGACCAGGCTTGCCGAGATCGGCCGCCCGTCCACCACGATGCCCTTCTCCACCAGGTGCCAGCCGCGTGGGCGGACCACGATCGTGGCCGGCTCCTCGCCGAGGGCGTACCGCTTGCCGCGCTCGTCGGTGAAGTCGATCCGCCGGTCGAGGGCGTCCATCAGGTTCAGCTGCCCACCGATCACGTTGCGCCAGGTCGGGCTGGTGGCGTCCTCGAAGTCGGCCAGCCACACCTTCGCGCCCGAGTTCAGCGCGTTGACGGTCATCTTCCGGTCGGTCGGTCCGGTGATCTCCACCCGCCGGTCGACCAGCCCGGGTGCGGGCGGCGCGACGCGCCACGTCGGGTCGGTGCGGATGTGTTCGGTCTCCGGCAGGAAGTCGGGCAGCTGGCCGGAGGCGTACCGGGCCCGCCGGGCGCGGCGGGTGTCCAGCAGCGCCACCCGCCGGGCGGCGAACTCGCCGTCCAGGGCGATCAGGAACTCCAGCGCCTCGGCGGTGAGCACCTCGTCGAACCGGTCGGCCATCGGGCCGAGGATCTCGTACCTCACGCGAACTGCTCCTCCTCGGTCGAACCGCGCAGCGCGGTGGTCTCGCCGGCCGGGTTGAGCACCGTCGAGATCAGGTCGAAGTAGCCGGTACCCACTTCCCGCTGGTGTTTCACCGCCGTGTAGCCGGCCGGTTCGGCGGCGAACTCGCGCTCCTGCAGCGACACGTACGCGCTCATCCCGTCACTGGCGTAGCCGCGCGCCAGGTCGAACATCGAGTAGTTCAGCGCGTGGAAGCCGGCCAGGGTGATGAACTGGAACTTGTACCCCATGTGGCCCAGCTCCCGCTGGAACTTGCCGATGGTCGCGTCGTCGAGGTGCTTGCGCCAGTTGAACGACGGCGAGCAGTTGTACGCCAGCAGCTGGTCCGGGTACTCGCGCTTGATCGCCTCGGCGTACCGGCGGGCGACCTCCAGGTCCGGGGTGCTGGTCTCCATCCACAGCAGGTCGGCGTGCGGCGCGTAGGCCAGGCCTCGGGCGATGCACGGTTCGATGCCGTTGCGCACCCGGTAGAAGCCTTCGGCGGTGCGCTCGCCGGTGACGAACGGCCGGTCCCGCTCGTCGATATCGGTGGTGAGCAGGGTGGCGGCCTGCGCGTCGGTGCGGGCGATGACCACGCTCGGCACGCCGGCCACGTCGGCGGCCAGCCGGGCGGCTTCGAGGGTACGGATGTGCGCGCCGGTCGGGATCAACACCTTGCCGCCCAGGTGGCCGCACTTCTTCTCGGCGGCCAGCTGGTCCTCCCAGTGCACCCCGGCCGCGCCGGCCGCGATCATCGCCGTCATCAGCTCGTACGCGTTGAGCACGCCGCCGAAGCCGGCCTCGGCGTCGGCGACGATCGGGGCCAGCCAGTCGGTCGCCGGGCCGTCCCCGCCGCCCGGCCCGGCACCGTCGGGTCCGGCGCCGTCCGCACCGCTCTCGGCGGTGCTGATCTGCGCTGCCCGTAGCAGCGCGTTGTTGATCCGGCGGACCACCGCCGGCACCGAGTTCGCCGGGTAGAGGCTCTGGTCGGGGTAGGTGTGCCCGGCAAGGTTGGCGTCGGCGGCCACCTGCCAGCCGGACAGGTAGATCGCCTTCAGCCCGGCCCGGACCATCTGCACCGCCTGGTTGCCGGTGAGCGCGCCGAGGGCGTGGACGTAGTCCTCGCTGTGCAGCAGCTGCCACAGCCGCCGGGCGCCGTGCCGGGCCAGGGTGTGCTCCTCGGTGATGGCGCCGCGCAGCCGTACCACGTCGGCGGGGCGGTAGCTGCGCCGCACCCCGTGCCAGCGCGGGTCGGTGTCCCATTCGTGTCGCAACTGATCCACTGCGGTCTGCACGGTCTCCACTGCGGTGGGCATCGTCGTCTCCTTCGGGTGGCGTGCGACCAACGGTCACACGACGCCGGCGACTGGTCGAGAGACGGAAGTAGCCAATTATTGAAAAGTCGTCGGCCCATCTAGCCAACTTGCGAAAGCGTCCATTCGCAGGCCTGCTAATGCTGGCCGGGCGCGTGTTAACGTTGGCGGATCGCAGCCGGGACGAGCGTGGAGGTGAGGGCGATCGCCAAGACCTTCGCCGGTGCCAGACTGCGCCGGATGCGTGAGGACCGGGGAATCAGTCAGACCGAGTTGGCCCGGCAGCTCAACATTTCAGCGAGCTATCTCAACCAGATCGAGCACGATTCCCGGCCGTTGACCGTCGCGGTGCTGATGCGGATCACCGAGGTCTTCGGCGTCGACCCGACCAGCTTCGCCCCGCACGACACCCCGCGACTCGTCGCCGGGCTGCGCGAGGCGCTCGGCTCCCGCACCGGCATCGGCGACCTGACCGAGTTCGCTTCCCGGCTGCCGGAGGTGGCCGAGGCGGTGCTCGACCTGCACCGTCGTTACCAGCAGGCCGACGAGCAGCTCTCCGAGCTCGTCGGCGACCGGGAGCGGGTCGGCCACAGCCCGCACGACCAGGTCACTGAGTTCTTCTACCGGCGACAGAACTACGTTCCGGCAGTCGACGAGGCCGCCGAGCGGCTGTCCGATCAGATCGGCATCCGCCGTGGCGAGGCGCGGGCGGCGCTGCAGGACCGGCTGGCGCAGCGACACGGCGTACGGATCTCCCGCGACGACGCCGACTCCCTCGGCGGCGAGCTGCACCGCTACCGGCCGCAGACCCGCACCCTGCACCTGTCCACCTCGCTGCGACCCGGACAGGAGGCGATCCGGATGGCCGCGCAGATCGCCCTGCTGGAGTACGCCGACGTGATCGACGAAATCATCGAGGAGGAAGGGTTCGACGACGTCCAGACGCAGATCCTCACCCGGGTCGGCCTGGCGAACTACTTCGCCGCCGCACTGATCCTGCCGTACGAGCGGTTCCTCACCGCCGCCGAGCGCCGTCGCTACGACATCGACCTGCTCACCGAGCACTTCGCGATGGGCTGGGAGACGGTCTGCCACCGGTTGAGCACCCTGCAGCGGCCCCGTTCGCGCGGGGTGCCGTTCTCCTTCGTCCGGGTCGACCGGGCCGGCAACATGTCCAAGCGCCAGTCGGCGACCGGGTTCCCGTTCTCCCGTACCGGCGGCACCTGCCCACTGTGGAACGTCTACGAGGCGTTCGGCTCGCCGGGTCGGGTGGTCACCCAGGTCGCCGCGATGCCCGACGGCCAGCGCTACCTGTGGATCGCCCGGACCGTCATCCGCCACCACGGCGGCTACGGTCAACCCGGCAAGGTGTACGCGATCGGCCTCGGTTGCGAGACCCGTCATGCCGGTCGGCTGGTCTACTCGGCCGGGATGGACCTGCACGCCGCCGACGCCGCCACCCCGATCGGCCCCGGCTGCAAGACCTGCGAACGGATGACCTGCCCGCAGCGGGCCGCTCCGCCGATCAGCCGGCGGCTCGACGTCGACGAGAACCGCAGCACCTTCATCCCGTACCCGCTGCGGGACTGATCCGTACCTGCTGCGGGGACCGACCCGTGATCTTGCGGGACCGGGCGGCGATGCCACGCCGCCCGGTCCTGCGGCCTGGCCGGCGCCGGTCTCAGGAGACTCCGACCCGCTGCCACTGCTGGTTGCCGCCGGTGCCGCAGGTGTACTGGATCACCCGGGCGCTGTCGGCGGTGGAGTACCCGGCGACGTCGAGGCACTTACCGCTGTGCCGGGCCACGGTCCGCAGGTAGCCGGAGCCCGCGTCGACCAGTTGCCACTGCTGGTCGGTGCGGCCCGGCTGGCAGGCGTACTGGGCGACGGCGGCGTGGTCGGCGGTGGAGCCGTTCGACACCGTCAGGCAGCGGTCGCTGTGTCGGGCCACCAGTTGGTGGTAGCCGTTACCCAGGTCACGTAGTTGCCAGTGCTGGTTGCCGCCGTTGTGGCAGCCGTACTGGGCGACGCCGGCGCCGTCCGCGGTGGACTCGTTGAGCACGTCGAGGCACTTGCCGCTGTGCCGGGCCCGCAGCGTCTCGTAGGCGTACCCGCCGCCGACGCCGGTGACCTGCCCGGTCGCGGTGTCGATGCTGATCTGTGGATGCCAGCTCATGCTCAGCGACGTGTTCGACGGGAAGGTCAGCGGTAGCCAGACGTAGCGGGACTCGTTGACCCGGCCGCCCCAGGCGCTGGCCCAGCGGTCACCGAGGTACAGGTACGAGGTGGTGGCGGTGCCCTGCACCGGCAGGACGTAGGCCGGCTGCGAGCCGTAGGTGATGCTGTCACCGAACGTGGTCGGGGCGGTCCAGGTGCCGGTGATGCTGTAGGCGGTGGCGTACCGGGCCTGGTTGGGCTGCCAGCCGGTGGCGCCGGAGGTGACCAGGAAGTAGACGCCGTTACGTTTGAACATGGCCGGCGCCTCCCGGTAGTTGCCCGGCCACAGGGTCTGCACCAGGGCGGCGACGCCGGTGTAGTCGGGGGTCAGCCGGTAGATGTTCAGGTCCGCGTTGACCCGGGTCGAGGAGATCAGGTACGCGGTGCCGTCGTCGTCGCGGAACACGGTCATGTCCCGCGAGTCGTACCCGAGCGGCCGGAAACTGCCCAGGTACGTGTAGTCGCCGTCGACGGTGTCGGAGGTGGCCACCGCCACCCGGGCCTGGCCGTAGTCGACGCCGTTCTCCCAGTGCATCCAGAGCACGTACCTGCCGGTGGCCGGGTTGTAGAGGATCTTGGGGCGCTCGATGTTGGCGACGGCGAGCTCCGGGCTGCTGGACTGTCGCAGCACGTGGTTGCGCAACTCCCAGGTGCGCAGGTCGGTTGACCGGTAGACGGAGACGTACCGGAAGGTGTGGTCGTCGTGGCGGTTTTCACCGAACCAGTAGTAGTACCCGCCCACCTTGATCATGCCGCCGCCGTGGGCGTGGACGCCGGCGCCGGTGGTGTCGGTGAACTGGGTGGCATTGGTGACGGTGACCGGTGCGGCGGCGGCCGGTGCGGCGGCGAGCGCGAGCGCGGCGACCAGCATGAGCGGGACGGGCAGGGCGGCGCAGGCGGTGCGGACCAGGCGCCGCCGCCAACGGCGGGGGTGTTCCCCGGGGCGGGGTGCGGCAGGCATCGGCTGCCTCCTTCGGGTGGCCGGATGTGGCGTCGCGGACGTACGGCACCACGTGTGTCGATCCAGACTAGGCGTAAAAGCGACATGAATCGATGGGATGGCTCGCCGGTCACCTGTGGATCGTCGTACGGTCGTACCGACCGCCGACCGCCGACCGCCGACCGCCGACCCTCGACACTTGATTTTCGACTTTCGCCCTCGACCACGATCCTGACAGGAGCATCTGGTGTCCGACGCCCCGAAGACCGCGAACACGGCCGAGCCACTGCACCCGCTACTCGCCGACCGGTGGAGCCCGCGTGCCTTCGACCCGGAGCACCGGCTCACCGACCGGCAGCTGACCGCGCTGCTGGAAGCCGCCCGCTGGGCACCCAGCTGCGGAAACAGCCAACCCTGGCGGTTCGGCGTGGTCCGCCGTGGCGACGCCGCCCACGTCAGCCTGCTCGCCGCGCTCGACCCGGGAAACCGGGTTTGGGCGCATGCCGCCGCCGCGTTGATCGTGGTGGCCGCGCAGACCGTCGCCGACAGTGGCGCGAGCCGCCCGTGGGCCGCCTACGACACCGGACAGGCGGTCGCGCACCTGTCGATCCAGGCCCAGCACGAAGGGCTCGCCGTGCACCAGCTCGCCGGCTTCGACGCCGAACGGGTCGCGGCGCTGCTGCCCACGGCGGCGGTCACCCCGCTGGTCGTCGTCGCCGTCGGTCGCCGGGCGGCCACCATCGAGCTCGACGAGCCGCTCGCCACGAGGGAGCGCGCCGACCGGCACCGCCTGCCCGTCGCCGACCTGCTGCTGTCGGTACGCACGGCGTCGGTGCCCGACCCCGTGTGACCGTCACCCCGGTTGACCTGGGTGGCTAGCATTTCGCGGGACCGGTGCGCCGAGCCGGCCGAGTCGGGCGCCGACCGAGAGCTGCGGAAGGGGAACCGTGTCACGGGTCCAACAAGGTATACGCAACGCCGCCTATGCGATAGCCGAGGGTAACGATCCACGTCAGATGGCCATGGCCGAGCTGCGCCGCCGTGGCGGTGCCGGCACCGGCGGGGCCGGCGGCGGTCAGCCGGTCGAGGACGGGATGGACCCGGTCGACTTCCCGGCGGCCCGTGACCTCGGCGGGAGCATCGACACCGTCATGGAACAGCGCCGGGTGCCGCTGGACGACGCGGGGGAGGTGCTCAACCGCAGTGAGCAGCGGCGCGGCGAGGGCGGCGCGGCGCACGTCATCTGCCCGATGGTGATTCCGCGCGGCCGTTCGCTGCTCACCATGCTGCCGGTGTCGCTGCTGCTGGTGCTCGGCGTACTCGGCTCCGCGGTGGTCTCGGTCGCCGGTGGCGACCTGTTACTCAACCCGTTGTTCGGGATCCACTACTGGGTGCTGTCGCTGTTCGCCGTCGGCTTCGTCTGGTGGCGCCAGGGCATGGTGATGGTGCCGGACGGCTGCGCCGCGTTGATCACCCGGTTCGGCAAGCTGGAGCAGGTCGTCGGCCCCGGCCGGGTGATCCTGCTGAACCCGTGGAAGCGGGTGTCGTACATCGTCAACACCACCCGCGAGTACCCGTTCAACGCACCGGTGCGTGAGGCCCCGACCAAGGGCGGCGTGAAGGCGTCCATCGACCTGTTCATCCAGTTCCGGATCAGTGACCCGGTGGAGTTCGTCTACACCCTCGGCGCGGTCCGCGGCTTCGAGGAGAAGCTCAGCAACGCGGTCAGCGAGACCATCCGCAGCCTGATCTACGAACAGCAGGCCGCCGACATCTACAACATGGTCGGCGAGGACACCGGTCGCCTGCTGGAGCAGCTCAACCAGCAGTTCCTCCCGGCGGTCGAGCTGACCAACGCGAACATCACCCACGCCGAGCCGTCCGACCGGGAGTACCGGATGGACCTCGCCGCGCCCGAGATGGTGCGGGTCGCCAAGGACGCCTACACCCACCAGTACGCGTTGCAGCTGCGCAAGGAGCAGGACGAGGGCGACCTGACCAAGGAGCTGGCCACCCTGCACGAGACCCTCTCCGGCATCCAGGCCGAGATCGCCCAGTACCAGGCGCAGATGGACACCGCGGTCGAGCGGGAGACCAACCGTGCCGAGGCGCTCGCCCGCCAGCGGTACGTGCTGGCCGAGTCCGAGGCACGGGCCAACGCCGCCCTGCTGGAGGCGCAGGCCCTGGACATCCGGGCGGTCACCGCCGCCGAAGCACCGGAGATCCTCGACTACCGCTACCAGCGGGAGGTGCTCGACACCCTGGAGGAGGTCGCCGACCACCTGCCCCGGCTGGTGCGCATCGGTGGCTCCACCGGCCCGGACGGCGCGGTGGGCGTGGACCTGCTGAAACTGGCCCGCGAACTGGTCGGCGAACGAGGTGCCGAGCTGTTCAGCGAGACCGACATGGCCGCGATGCGTACCCGGCTGACCGAGGTCGCCGCCCGGATCGCCGAACGTGAGCCGGAGATCGCCGCGCTGCGTGCGGCCGACCAACCGACAGTGCCGGGCACCGACGCCGGCGTTTCCCTGGCTCCCGGTGCGCCTGAGCCGACCGACGACGACCCGGAGGCACAGCGGTGATGAGCAAACTCAGTGGCGGCAGGTCGGTCATCTCCGAGGCGGTGGCGCCGTGGAGCGAGCTCGCCCAGCTGCTGCGCGGCGGTGACGCGGGCAGCCTCGTACCGGTGGTGATTCCCAAGCACCGGCGCCGGCTCGGCTGGATGGTGCCGCTCTGGCTCGGTCTGCTCGCCCTGCTGTCCGGCGTGATGTTCACCCTGCACGGTGCCGACGGGCTGGTCGGCGCCGCGTACGGCGCCCTCGCCACAGCCAGCTATCTCGCCGGCGTGGCGCTGCTGCTGCTCGGCGCGCTCTGGTGGTGGCGGTCGTCCATCGTGGAGATCGAACAGGGCACTCATGGGGTGCTGACCCGCTACGGGGCGGTCGTGCGCACCCTGGAACCGGGCCGGCACTACCTGTGGCATCCCTGGTCGCGGGTCGACTTCGTCGTCGACGTGGCCACCGAGATTCCGTACTCGGCGCCGGTGATGGCCTGCCCGACCCGGGAGAACGTGCCGCTGCGCTCGATCGAGTTCTTCATGAAGCTGCGGATCACCGACGCGGTGCTGTTCGTCCGGGCCATCGGCGCCGGCAACTTCGACCTGGTGCTGTCCAGCGCCGTGCAGGACGCCATCCGGCAGCGGGCCCGCCAGGTGCAGACCGAACGGGCGTACGACCTGCGTGGCTCCGACGTCGCCGACATGCAGGAGCTGCTCAACCGGCAGCTGTCCCGCTACGGCGTGCGGATCACCGGCTGCAACATCCCCGACGTGCAGCTGCCCGCCCAGTACCAGCAGCACCTGGCCACCCGGGAGCGGGTCGCCAAGGAGCACGCCGCGTACGAGCAGGAGTGGGGGCTGACCCGCAAGCGGCGCATCGACAGCCTGCAGATGGACATCGAGCGGGCCAAGAAGGTGCGCGACGCCCGGTTCGTCGAGGTCAAGGCGGCCCTGAACAAGGCTCGCGAGCAGGTCGCGCAGCTGTTGGAGGAGCAGGAGACCAACGCGCAGCGGGTCCGGTTCGAGATCGAGACCCGGGGCCGCAGTGGGCTGATCGCCGCCGAGAACGAGGCCAAGGCGCAACGCCGGCTGGCCCAGGCGTACCGGGACAACCGGGCGGTCCTGCAGTACGAGCTGGCGCTGCGCCGGCTGGAGGTGGGCGCTGCGCTCGCCGGCAAGGCCCCGCAGCCGGTGGTGGTACGCACCGACGGTACCGGCGGCGGCGACGCCTCGGCACTGTCCACCCTGCTCACCGCGCAGTTGCTGCCGCGTACCGTCGCGTTGCCGGCCCGCGGCGCCGCCGCGAGCGCAGACGACGCCGACTGAACGACCCGACCGAGGTCGACCCCGGTCCGGGTACGGTGCATCCACCGCACACCGGACCGGGGAGGACGACATGACAGTGGACGGATGGGTCGACGGTGGGTTCACCAACCCGGTGCTGCCCGGCTTCCACCCGGACCCGAGCGTCTGCCGGGTCGGCGACGACTACTACCTGGCCTGCTCCAGCTTCGAGTACTTTCCCGGCGTACCGATCTTCCACAGCCGCGACCTGGTCAACTGGACCCAGATCGGCAACGTGCTGGACCGCCCCGAGCAGCTGACCATCCCCGCGTCGGCACCGTCGTCCGGCGGGGTGTACGCACCCACCCTGCGCCACCATGACGGCCGGTTCTGGCTGATCACCACCAACGTGGCGGACGGCGGCGGCAACCTGCTGGTCTCCGCCGTCGACCCGGCCGGTCCGTGGTCGGACCCGGTGCCGCTGCCCGGCGTGGCCGGCATCGACCCCGACCTGACCTGGGACGACGACGGCAACTGCTGGTGCACGACCGCTGGCGTCGGGCAGGTCCGCATCGACCCGCGGACCGGTGCCGCGCTCGGGCCGACCCGCCGGCTGTGGTCCGGCACCCCGGGAGCCCAGGCACCGGAGGCCCCGCACCTGTACCGGATCGGTGCCTACTGGTACCTGCTGATCGCCGAGGGCGGTACCGAACGCGGCCACGGCATCTCCGTCGCCCGGGGCCCGGCACCGGACGGCCCGTTCGAGCCGTGCCCGGCGAACCCGATCCTCACCCACCGCGGCACCGACCTGCCGATCCAGAACACCGGCCACGGCGACCTCGTCCAGGCACCGGACGGCTCCTGGTGGCTGGTCCTGCTCGGCGCCCGACCGCGCGGCGGCACCCCCGGCTGGCACGTGCTCGGCCGGGAGACGTTCCTCACCCCGGTCGACTGGGTCGACGACTGGCCGGTCGTCGGCGCGCTCACCGAGCGGATGACCGCCCCGCGCTGGCCGGCGGAGCCGGTGACACCGCCGCCGACCCGGGACGACTTCGACGGCGACCCGCTGCACCCACAGTGGCTGTCGGTGCGGTCCCGGCCCGCCGACGCCTGGTCGACGAGCCGGCCGCCCGGCTGGCTGACCCTGCACGCGCGCGGCGCGTCGCTCGACGCCCCGGACGTCACCTTCGTCGGCCGCCGTCAGCAGCACCTGTCCTGCCGGGTCCGGACCCTGATCGACCCGGGTGCCGGCCGGGGCGGCCTGGCGGTGCGGATGGACGAGAACCACCACTACACGGTCGAGGCCGGCGGCGGCGAGGTGCACGTCGCGGCCCGGATCGGCCCGCTGCGGCCGGTGCTGGATGCCCGACCGGTGCCGCCCGGGCCGGTGGTGCTGCGGGTCGACGCCGTCCCGTCGCCGACCTGGCATCCCCGGCAGGGGCCGGACGTGCTGCGGCTCGGCCTCGAAACCGGTGACGGTGAGTTCACCGTCCTGGCCGAGCTCGACGGCCGTTACCTGTCGACCGAGGTCGCCGGAGGCTTCACCGGCCGGGTGATCGGCATGTACGCCGCCACCGGCACGGTCCGCTTCGACTGGTTCGACTACCTCCCGGACCACGGCTGCCAGGTGTGACGGCTACCGCCATCGTCGCTGGTCAGCCGGGGTGGCAGGTGTGACCGGCGTCCTTGGTGCCGATGATCACCGGTGGTTAGCGTGACCGGATGGTCTCACCCGGCACGGCCAGCGCCGACAGCCCGGCCGGTGTCCCACGGCCGCAGATCCCGCTGCTGCTCGGCGCGGTCTTCCTGGTCTTCCTCGGTCAGATGTCGATGAACCCGATCATCGCTCCGCTGGCCCGGGAGATCGGCCTCGCCGAGTGGCAGGTCGGGGTGACGATCAGCATCTCCGCGTTGACGGTCGTGGCCACCAGCCAACTGTGGGGGCGCCGGTCCCAGTCCTGGGGCCGCAAGCCGGTGCTGGTCGCAGCGTTCACCCTGGCCACCCTGACGATGGCGTTGTTCGCGCTGCTCGCCGACCTCGGCATGCGGGGCGTCGTGACCGGCAGCACGTTGTTCCTGCTCTTCGTGGCGTTCCGGGGCGTCGGGTTCGGAGCCGCGCTCGCCGCCGTGCCGCCGACCGCGCAGGCGTACATCGCCGACGTCACCGACGACCAGTCCGCCCGGGTCAGGGGGATGGCCGGGATCGGGGCGGTGCAGGGCGTGGCGATGGTCGTCGGCGCGCTGGTGGGCGGGCTGCTCGCCGGGTTCGGGCTGATGGCTCCGCTGGTGGTGGTGCCGGTGCTGCTGGCCGCCGGGCTGGTCGTCGTCGCGGTGCGGCTACGCCGGGAGCACCGTACCGAGCTGATCGAGGAGCCGGTACGGGTCAGCGCGTGGGACGCCCGGGTGTGGCCGTACCTGCTCGCCGGGTTCGGCATGTTCACCGCGCTCGGCTTCGTCCAGGTGGTCAGCGGATTCCTCGTCCAGGACCGGTTCGGACTGGATGCGGAGGCGACCGGGTTGATCGCCGGTACGGCGCTGCTCGCCGCCGGTGTCGGGATGGCGTTCGCGCAGACCGTCGTGGTGCCGCGCAGCGGCTGGCGGCCGGCGAGGCTGCTGCGGGTCGGCGGTGCTGTCGGGCTGGTCGGGTTCGCTCTGCTGGTGCCCGACACGCACATCGCGTTCCTGGTGGTCGCGATGGCCATGATCGGACTGGGTCTCGGTATCGCGATGCCCGGCTACGTCGCCGGTCCGACGCTGGCGGTTCGCCGCGAGGAACAGGGCGGGCTGGCCGGCCTGATCGGTGCCACCAACGGGCTCACCTTCGTGCTCGCACCGACCGCCAGTACGGCGTTGTACGCGGTCTGGGCGCCGCTGCCGGTGCTGATCGGTGCTGTCGTGATGGCGTGTGTCACGGCCTTCGTCCTGATCCATCCCACGTTTCGCTGACGCGTCGCGGGCCTCGAGGATGCCCAAGGGATCAGCGCGGTCATCGCTGCGCGGCCCTGTCCCCCGCGTCGACGAGCAGGTCCCTCAGGTCGACCCGGCCGGGCAGCAGACTCCCGGCTGTTGACGTGATGACATCTATCAATATGATGTGTTGTGGAAAGCGCTTTCACGCACCTCACCGCAGGTTACCGAGGTTCAGGAGGTGACTCGGCCGACCGGCCGGCACCGGCCGGTCGGCGGATGCCAACTGCTGTCTCATCGTCGAACCTCACCCACCAGTGGTCCCGGTCGTCAGTGGGCGTGCTGCCTGCCGGTAACCGCTGGATCGACCACCAGGAGAATCCATGACTCGACACCTCCGACGGCCGGCGTGGCCGGTGGCGGCCGTGGCCACCGTGGCTTTCACTGCGGGGATGACCGCGGTGACCACCCTGTCGGCCAGCGCCGCCAGCGGCTGCCAGGTCACGTACACCGTCGCTGCGCAATGGCCGGGTGGCTTCGGTGCCAACCTCGCCGTTACCAACCACGGTGCGCCGATCAACGGCTGGACGCTGAGTTGGACTTTCGCTGCCGGCCAGGCAATTACCCAGTCCTGGGGATTCACTGCCGACCCGGCCAGTGGCACCGTCGTCCTGCGAAATGTCAGCTACAACGCGTCGATCCCTACCGGCGGCACTGTGACCGGGGGATTCAACGGCACCTGGAACAACTCGTCGAACCCAGTGCCGACGACCTTCACTCTCAACGGCACGGTCTGCAACGGACCCGTTCCCACCAGCCCGCCACCGACCACCGCGCCGCCACCGACGACAGCGCCACCGACGACAGCGCCGCCACCGACGACTGCGCCACCGACGACAGCGCCGCCACCGACGACTGCGCCACCGACGACTGCGCCGCCACCGACGACAGCGCCACCTGTCAACACGCTTATCGTCGCGACCAACGGAAACGACGCGAATCCTGGCACACTCGGGGCTCCACTGGCGACCCTGGCTCGGGCGGTGACCCTGGCTTCCCCCGGCACGACGATCGCCATGCGGGGCGGCACCTACCAGTTCAGCACCAACGTGCGGATCATGAAGGACGGCACTTCAGCCAACCCGTACACGATCACCAGCTACAACCGGGAGCGGGTGGTTCTCGACGGGGAGAACCTGCCGCACACCCCGGCCCCGGTCGGTGGCAGCATTCCAAATCTCGAACGCGGCGTGCTGCACATCGAGGCCGACTACTGGCGGGTGCGTGACCTGGAGATCGCGCACGGCCCGTACGCCATCTTCTGCCGCGACTGCAGCAACAACGTCTTCGAACGCCTCGTCACCCGCGACAATTACGAGTCCGGCCTGCAGATCCAGGGCGCGGCCAGCAACAACCAGGTGATCAACCTCGACTCGTACGGCAACCGGGATCCACGCAAGAACGGTGAGAGCGCCGACGGCCTGGCCATCAAGGAGGGCTCCGGCAACGGCAACGTGGTACGCGGAGCCCGGCTGTGGAACAACTCCGACGACGGTTTCGACGCCTGGGAGTTCGCCTCTCCGATCCTCGTCGAGGACTCTGCGGCCTGGGGTAACGGCTTCAACCGGTGGGGTCTGCCCAACTACAGCGGCGACGGCAACGGGTTCAAGATGGGCGGCGGTGACCCCGACCCGGCCGCGAACCACACCATCCGTAACAGCTTCTCGTTCAGTAACGCGGTGAGCGGGTTCATCGACAACGGCAACCCGGGCACCATCACGGTGGACCGCACCACGGCCTGGAACAACGGCGACAGCGGGTACAAGTTCGCGAACTCGACCTCGCGGTTGACCGCGAACCTCGCGGTCAGCAACGGGGCGGGGGTGTCGCTGGGCAACTCCACGGCGACCGGGAACTCGTGGAACATCAAGAGTTCCTGGAGCAACTCGGATCTGCTCAGCACGGACCCTTCGGTGTTGACCGGCCCGCGCGATGCGGACGGCGACATCCGGAGCTCCGCCTTTCTGCAACCACGCAGTTACCCGAACCTCGGGGCACGTAGCTGACAGAGAGCTCGGGAAACCAACATTTCATAGCAAATGCACCACATCACCGTACGCCCGGCGGGTCCTGCACCCGCCGGGCGTACGGCATGTTGTCGCCGACGGGTTGACGATATATCGTCAGTGTATCGACAAAGCATCGTTGGAGGCAGCCATGAAGTTCCACCACCGGTTCCACGGCGGACCGCAGGCATGGATGCGGGGCGGATTCGGATTCCCGCCGTTCGGTCCCGGTCCCGGCCCCGGCTTTGGTCCCGGTCCTGGCTTCGGCGCAGGACCGGGCGGCGGCCCGTGGCGGGGCCGGGGCGGCGGCCGCGGCCGCCGCCGGCCGAACGTGCGTGCCGCCGTGCTCGCCCTGCTCGTCGAAGGACCAATGCACGGGTACGAGATGATCCGGGAACTCGACTCCCGCACCGGCGGTGCCTGGCGACCGAGCCCGGGATCGATCTATCCCACCCTGCAACTGCTCGAGGACGAAGGGCTGGTCGTCGGGACCGTGGACGCGGCCGGCGGCAGCCGCCGGCAGTACGCGTTGACCGACGCCGGCCGCCCCGAGGCCGAGCAGGCCGCCGAGCAGGCACCGTGGACGCAGCTCGCCCCGGAAACCGTGGAGAGCTGGCACGACGTGCGCGAATCCGGTATGCAGACGTTGCACGCGCTGCGCCACGTGATGATGAACGGCACCGTCGAGCAGCGGGAGCGGGCCCTGGCCGTACTCGACGAAACCCGCCGCAAGCTGTACGGCATCCTGGCCGACTCCGAGTAGTTCCTGCAGGATTCGCAGGGATCAGCTGTCGAAACGCCGGCCCGCCGATCGTCGTCATGGCGTACGACAACACCACCACCTGCGAGGAGCCCGACATGAAGTACATGCTGTTGTTCGTCAGTGCGCCGACCGACAGCCCGGACCAGCCCGGGGCGCAGTGCACCGTCGAGGACTGGATGGCCTACGACAAGCAGATGAAGGACGCCGGCATCTGGGTCAGCGGCAATGCCCTGGCCGACCTGACCACCTGCACCTCGGTCAAGGTCGACGTCGACGGACAACGGATCGTCACCGACGGTCCGTTCGCCGAGAGCCGTGAGGTGCTCGGCGGGTACGACGTCATCGACGTACCAAACCTGGACGTCGCGCTGGACTGGGCGGCCCGCTCGCCCGGCGCCCGCGACGGGGGATCGGTGCAGGTGCGTCCGATCGCCGACTTCGGGCTCTGACACCGGATGATCGGCGGCGAGCCGCAGGACCACCCAGCCGCCCGGGCCCCGGAAACCGACCCGGCGGCGGTACGCGCGTCGGTGGCGGCCGTGTTCCGCGAGGAGCACGGCCGGCTGCTCGCCACCCTGGTACGCCGCTTCGGTGACCTGCACCTGGCCGAGGAGTCCGCCGCCGAGGCCATCGAGGCGGCGCTGACGCACTGGCCGGTCTCCGGGGTGCCGACCCGTCCCGGCGCGTGGCTGCTGACCACCGCTCGCCGCCGGGCCGTCGACCGCATTCGCCGCGACCGAACGTTGGCCCTGCGGATCGCGGTGCTGCAGACCGAGGCGGACCGGGCCGACCCGGCTCCGGCGGCGGACGTCGACCGGGACCTGCCCGACGACCGGCTCGCCCTGTTCTTCACCTGCGCCCACCCGGCGCTGACCGAGGAGGACCGGGTGGCGCTGACCCTGCGCTGCCTCGGCGGGTTGACCACCGCCGAGGTGGCCCGGGCCTTCCTGGTGCCGGAGGCAACCATGGCCCAGCGGATCGTCCGGGCGAAACGCAGGATCCGCGACGCGCGGATCCCGTTCCGGGTACCCGGCACCGACGAGTTACCGCAGCGGCTTCCCGGTGTCCTGCAGGCGGTGTACTCGATCTTCACCGAGGGCTACGCGGCCAGCTCCGGCCCTCGCCTGCAACGCCTGGACCTGGCCGAGGAGGCTATCCGGCTGGCCCGCATCCTGCACCGGTTGCTGCCCGCGCAACGGGAGACCGCCGGACTGCTCGGTCTGCTGCTGCTGGTGCACGCCCGCCGACATACCCGGACCGGACCGGACGGGGTGCCCGTGCTCCTCGACGAGCAGGACCGGCGTCGGTGGGACCGTCCAATGATCGGGGAAGGCTGTGCGTTGGCCCGCACGGCGTTGACCGGCGGCGCACCGGGCCCGTACGGGCTGCAGGCTGCCATCGCCGCGCTGCACGACGAGGCGCCCGACGTCGCCGGCACCGACTGGCCGCAGATCGTCGCCCTCTACGACGTACTGCTGAGGGTGGCACCGTCGCCGGTGGTGGCGCTGAACCGGGCGGTGGCGGTGGCCATGCGGGACGGCCCGGCAGCCGGTCTGGCCCTGCTCGACGACCTGGCCGCCGATCCGCGCCTGCGGTCGTACCACCCGTTGCCGGCCGCCCGGGCCGATCTGCTGCACCGGCTCGGCCGGTACGCCGACGCGGCCGACGCCTACCGGCAGGCGGGGGACCTGGCCGGCACCGAACCGGACCGGGAACATCTGCGGCGTCGGCTGGCCGCCGCCGAGGCCGCGACCCGCGTCGACTGAGCCGGTACCGGGCCGTCATACACTCCGCAGGCCGCTGACCGACCCGGGTTCGATTCAGCCGGCGGCGTCGTCCGGCAGGTGGCAGGCGGCCAGGTGGCCGTCGCCGCGCAGGGTCAGCACCGGATCGTCGACGGCGCACCGGTCGAACGCCGCCGGGCAGCGGGTCCGGAAGTTGCAGCCACTCGGCGGGTCGGCGGGAGACGGCACCGAACCCCGCAGGATGATCCGTTCCCGGGCCCGCTCGGCGACCGGGTCGGGCAGCGGCACCGCGGACAGCAACGCCCGGGTGTAGGGGTGCGCCGGCCGGGCGAACAGCGTCGCCCGGTCGGCCACCTCCACGATGCGGCCGAGATACATCACCGCGATCCGGTCACTGAGGTGCCCGACCGCAGCCAGGTCGTGGGCGATGAACAGATACGACAGCCCGAGCTCGTCGCGCAGGTCCTCCAACAGGTTGATGATCTGCGCCTGGATCGACACGTCGAGCGCGGCGATCGGCTCGTCCGCGACGATCAGCTCGGGCTCACAGGCCAACGCGCGGGCGATGCCCACCCGCTGGCGCTGCCCGCCGGAGAACTCGTGCGGGTGCCGGTGCGCGTGGTCCGGGTCGAGGCCGACGAGTTCCAGCAGTTCACCGACGCGGTGCCGGCGGGCCCGCGACCCCCGGTGCAGGCCGTGCACCGCCAACGGCTCGGCGACGACCGAGCCGATCGTCATCCGGGGGTCCAGCGACGCGTACGGATCCTGGAAGATCATCGTGAGCTGCCGGCGCATCGCCCGCAGCTCCCGCCGGCGCAGCGCGGTGACCTCGGTGCCCCTCACGCTCACCCGTCCACCGGTGGGTTCGACCAGTCGCAGCAGGCCCAGCCCGGTGGTGCTCTTGCCGCAACCCGACTCGCCGACCAGCCCCAGCGTCTCGCCGGCCGCCACGGTGAAACTCACCCCGTCGACCGCCCGGACCACCGCATCCGGCCGGCGGCGTACCCCACCAGCGGCGACCGGGAAGTGCACCCGCAGGTCGGTCACGCTCAACAGCGGCTGCTCAGTCACGCGCACCGTCCGTGCCGGCGGCGGTGCCACCGTCTACGTCGTAGAAGCAGGCCACCCGGTGCCCCGGGCCGACCGCGCGCAGCGGCGGCACCTCGGTGGCCGCCCGTGGATCGTGCCGGTAGCCGCAACGCGGATGGAACGCGCAGCCCGGCGGCAGCGCCGTCGGGTCCGGCGGTTGACCGGGGATCGTCGTCAGCCGGCGCGGCCGCTCGGTGCCGACCCGGGGTACCGCCGCCAACAACCCCATCGTGTACGGGTGCCGGGGCGCGGCGTACAGCTCGTCGACCGGTGCCTGTTCCAGGATCCGGCCGGCGTACATGACCGCCACCCGGTCGGCGATCCCGGCCACCACCCCCAGGTCGTGGGTGATCCAGACGACCCCGAGACCCAGCCGTTGTTGCAGCCCGGCGACCACTTCGAGGATCTGTGCCTGGGTGGTGACGTCCAGCGCGGTGGTCGCCTCGTCGGCGAGCAGCACCTTCGGCTCACAGGCCAGCGCCATCGCGATCATGACCCGCTGGCGCATCCCGCCGGAGAACCGGTGCGGGTAGTCGCCGAGCCGGTCCCGGGCGTCCGGCAGCCCGACCTGTTCGAGCAGCTCCACTGCCCGGTCGCGGGCCGCCGCGCCGGTGGCCACGCCGTGCAGCTCGATCGGCTCGACCAACTGCGACCCGATCGTCTTGACCGGGTTGAGGGAGGTCATCGGGTCCTGGAAGACCATCGCGATCTCGTTGCCACGGATCCGCCGCAGCTGTCGCTCCCCGGCGGCCAGCAGGTTCACACCGTTCAGCAACACCTGCCCGGCGACGGTGGCCGCCTCGTCGAGCAGGCCGAGGACCGCCAGCGCGGCGACCGACTTGCCGGACCCCGACTCGCCGACGATGGCCAGCGTCTCGCCCGGGTGCACGTCGTAGCTGACCCCGTTGACCACCCTCGCCACCCCTCGCCGGGTGCCGATGCGCACCGTCAGGTCCCGTACCGACAGCACCGGGTCGCCGGCCATCAGCCCTGCCCCCTCGACTCGATGACCGACCGTTGCCGTGGGTCGAGCGCGTCGCGCAGCCCGTCGCCGACCACGTTGAACGCCAGCACGGTCGCGAAGATCGCCAGACCGGGGAAGATGCCCATCCACGGTGCCTGACTGACGAAGTCGCGGCCCTCGGCGAGCATCCGGCCCCAGGCCGGGTCGGGTCGCTGCACACCGAGGCCGAGGAACGACAGCGCCGCCTCGGCCAGGATCGCGAACGCCAGGCTCAGCGACGTCTGCACGATCACCGGCGCGGCGATGTTCGGCAGCACATGGCGCAGGAGGATCCGCAGGTCGCCGGCGCCGACGGCGCGGGCGGCCCGGACGTACAGCTGGGCCGAGACGACGAGTGTCGCGGCCCGCACGATCCGGGCGAAGATCGGCGTGTAGACGATACCGATGGCGATCATCGCGTTGGTGATGCCCGGCCCGAGGATGGCCAGCACCGCGATCGCCAGCAGGATCGCCGGGAACGCGAACAGCACATCCATGGTGCGCATCAGCAGCGCGTCCGTCGCGCTGGAGTAGAAGCCGGCGACCAGCCCGATCAGCAGCCCGGCGGTCAGCGAGATGCCCACCGCGACGAACCCGACCTGCAGCGACACCCGGGCACCGACCAGCACCCGGCTGAGTACGTCCCGGCCGAGGTTGTCGGTGCCGAACGGGTGCGCCCACGACGGGCCCGCGAGCCGGCCAGGCACGTCGACCTCGTTCGGGTCGTACGGGGCCAGCCACGGCCCGACCATGGCGACCGCCGCCAGCCCGGCCAGCACCAGCAGCCCGGCCAGGGCCAGCCGGTTGCCCAGCAGCAACAGGATCAGTCGGCGGGTCATCGGCGCCGTACCCGCGGGTCGAGGTAGCCGTAGAGCAGGTCCACCAGGAAGTTGACCACCAGGAACATCAACGCGATAGCCAGCACCGCACCCTGCAGCAGACTGTAGTCACGTCGGACGACCGCGTCGTACGCCAACCGGCCCAGACCGGGCCACTCGAAGATCACCTCGACGATCACCACTCCGCCGAGCAGGAAACCGAGCTGCAGGCCGACGGCGGTGACGATGGAGATCCAGGCGTTGGGCAGCACATGCCGGCGGACCGTCTGCCAGCGGGACAGCCCTTTGGCCCGGGCGGTACGGGCGTAGTCCTGGTGCAGCGCCTCCAGCACCGCCGAGCGGACGAACCGGGTCAGCACCGAACCGGAGATCAGCCCCACGGTCATCGCCGGCAGCACCAGGTGGCGGGCAGCACGGACCGGATCGTCCAACGGGGACACGTAACCCGAGGCCGGCAGCCAGCCCAGCAGCAGCGCGAAGAGCAGGATGTACATGATCCCGCTCCAGAAGTCCGGCACCGAGATCCACAGCTGGCTGAACCCGGTGGCGATCCGGTCCACCAGCGACCCGGAGCGCACCGCGGAGACGATGCCCAACGGCAGCGCGATCGCCAGCGCGACGGCCAGCGCCGCGCCGGCGAGCAAACTGGTCGGGCCGAGCCGGGCCAGCAGCAGCCGGGTGACCGGCTCACCGCTGCGGAAGCTGACCCCCAGGTCCCCGCTGAGCGCGCGGGCCAGCCAGCCGCCGTACTGGGTCAGCAGCGGCTGGTCCAGCCCGGCGCGGGCCCGCATCGCCTGGTAAAGCTCCTCGTCGAAGCGGGTGCCCAGGGCCAGCCGGATCGGGTCGCCCGGCACCAGCTGGACGATCAGGAAGACCGCGACGCTGACCCCGAGCATCGCGATGGCCGTCTGCAACGCCCGCCAGAGCAGGAAGCGCGTCATCGCGCCAGCTCAGTCGGCCAGCCGTACGGTCCGCAGCCGGGTCTTGCCGTCCGGGTGCATCTCCACGCCGGACACCTGCGGCGCCCAGGCCAGGGTGGCCTGCGGGCTGTACAGGTAGCCGTAGCTGACCTCGTCGATGATCAGCTCAGCCGCCTGGTGGTAGAGGTCGCGCCGTTCGGTGTCCTCGACGCTGGCCCGGGCCTGGTCGAGGTACCGGTCGACCTGCGGATTGGCGTAGCCGTGGAAGTTGAACGAACCGGCGGAGTGGTGCTGGGCGTAGTAGGCGTACTCGCCGTCAAGGTTGTTCAGCCAGCCGAGGATGTAGCAGTCGTAGCTGCCGTTGCCCTGCTCGTCGAGCCAGCTGGCGAAGTCGAGGGTACGGATCTCGGCGTTGACGCCGACGTCGCCCCACTGGCTGGCGATCACCTCGGCGGCGGCCAGGGTGTGCGGATACTCGTTGGTCAGCATCAGGTCGACGGTGAGGTCGGTGACGCCGGCGTCGGCGAGCAGCTCGCGGGCCTGGTCCGGATCGTGGCTGAACGGGGCGTAGTCGGTGGCCCAGAAGTTGCCCGGCGGCATCGCCGACTGCACCGGCGTCGCGGCGTCGAAGAAGGCGGCCTGGGCCACCTGTTCGCGGTCGATGGCGAACGACAGCGCCCGGCGTACGTCGATGTCGTCGAACGGCGCCCGGTCGAAGTTGCAGGTGAAGTACCAGTAGTCGTTGCTGGCCTGCTGGCCGAGCTCTACATCGGGGTCGTCGCGCAGGGTGGCGATCTCCTGGGCAGGCACGTTGTTGGTCAGGTGCACGGCACCGGTGCGCAGGTTGGTCAGCGCGGTGGTCGGCTCGGAGACGAACCGGAACTCGACCCGGTCGACGTACGGTCCGTCGCCCCAGTAGTCCGGGTTGGCCTCCAGCACGATCCGGTCACCGGGGGTGTAGCTGACGAACCGGAACGGCCCGGTGCCGATCGCGTCGGTGGTCAGTCCGTCTCCGTCGATCAGCTCGGGGGCGACGATCGCCATCCCCTTGAACCCGCCGATGTTGGCCAGCAGGTTGGGGGTCGGCTGGTTGAGGACGAATTCCACTGTACGGTCGTCGACCTCGCGTACCTCGTCGACGGTTTCGAACCGCCAGGCGTTCGCTGCGGTCTCCGCGTCGGTGATCCGTTCGAAGCTGGCGACCACGTCGCTGGCGGTGAACTCCCGCCCGTTGTGCCAGGTGACGCCGTCGCGCAGCTGGAAGGTCCAGGTGAGCAGGTCCTCGCTGACCTCCCACTCGGTGGCCAGCGCGGGTTGGAAGCTCAGGTCGGGGGCCGGCTCCACCAATGTGTCGTAGACGTTCTCCAGTACCAGGAAGGTGGGCGACGCGGTGGAGACGTGCACGTCGAGGCTGTCCGGCTCGCTGGAGATGGCCACCACCAGCGTGCCGTCGGAGGTGGCCGACCCGTCGTCGGTCTCCAGGGACTCGCCGGCCGAGCAACCGGCCAGCGCGAGCGTCGCGACGGCGGCGAGGCTCGTCGCGCGCACGGCAGACCGGGCGGTACGTGCGGATCGCCGCCGGTGCGGGAACGCTGGGGAGGGATTCACCGTCTGTCTCCTACCTCGTTGTCGCCGTTACGGGCTTGACGGGCCGGGTTGCGTCGACGGGATGGTGCACGTCGGGGCTGGTGCACATCGCCAACTGCGTGGTGCCGCCGGATGATGCCGCGACTGGCTGCGGATCGGTGCACCGACCCTAGTCGATCGTTGCAGGGGTCACAACTCGATGACCTCAGGTGACCGTGGTCCACGTCGGCTCGGTCCGCAGTACGAATGGAACGGTTCATTCGACGACAGCTCGCCTTGACACACTGGCGAACGCATCCATAGCCTTCAGTCTCTTGTATCGTTTCATCGATTGTCACGGGTGCCTGACACCGTCCTGCGGCCGGCCGGCCGGTCGGCCAGCGCCGGCCACGCCGCCCGTCGACCGAGGAGATTCCGGATGAACCGTCGTACCCGACGTCGCCGTCCCCACCGTCCCCCCACCGCCGTGGCGTTGCTCGTCGGCGTCCTCACGCTGACCCTCGGCGTACCGGCCGGCGCCGCGTCCGCCGACCGGGCCGACGATGTCCGCGGCCCCGCCGGCGGACCGACCGGTGGTGGTCGCCCCCACGCCGTCCAACTCGAACATCTCGACCGCGGCCTGGTCGCCGCCGCCACCGACCAGGGCGTCTTCCTCAGTTGGCGACTGCTCGGCCACGAGGTGACCGGCTCCGGTGCCACCGGCATGACCGGTGCCGACTTCCACGTCTACCGGGACGGCCAGCGGCTGGCCACCGTCACCGACAGCACCAACTACCTGGACACCGACCCCCCGACCGGCGCCGGCTACCAGGTCGCCGCCGTGATCGACGGCGTCGAGATCGACCGCAGCGATCCGGTGCACCCGTGGTCGCAGGCCTACCACGACCTGCCGCTGCGCCGCCCCGCCGACGGGATCACCCCGGCCGGCGAGGCGTACACCTACTCCGCCAACGACATGAGCGTCGGCGACGTCGACGGCGACGGGCGGTACGAGTTCGTCGTCAAGTGGGACCCGTCCAACTCCAAGGACGTCTCCCAGGTCGGCTACACCGGACCGGTCTACCTCGACACGTACCGGCTGGACGGCACCCTGCTGCACCGCGTCGACCTCGGGGTCAACATCCGGGCGGGCGCCCACTACACCCAGTTCCTGGTCTACGACTTCGACGGCGACGGCCGCTCGGAGATGATGCTCAAGACCGCCCCCGGCACCAGGACGATCAGCTACCGGCCCGACGGCCGGATCGCCGACGAACGCTACGTCACCATGCCGGAGTCCGACCGGCGGGCCGGCTACTCGCACCGCGACGACTACCGGATGTCCGCCGCCGACTACCACGACCACCTGGTCGACATGTTCCAGGGCTGGCACGCCCACCCGGAGGTGGCCGCCGGCAACTGGCCGGCCACCCTGGAAGCGGCGTTCGGCATCGACCCGGCGTACGAGTATCCGCTGTCGCGGACCGACGCGCAGGCCCTCGCCGACCACTTCATCGACGTCTACGCCCCGGCCCGCAGCAGCCGCAACAACCTGCGTGCCTTCGAAGGCTTCATCGTCGACGGCCCCGAGTACCTCACCGTGTTCGACGGCGCCACCGGGCAAGAGCTGCAGACGGTCCGCTACCAGCCCGGTCGGCACGACGACGGCCTGATGTGGGGCGATTACGCGATGTCGCGGATCGAGCCGGGTAACCGGGTCGACCGGTTCCTCGCCGCGGTGGCCTATCTGGACGGCCGCCGTCCGTCGGCGGTCTTCGCCCGCGGCTACTACACCCGATCCACCCTGGTCGCTTACGGATGGGACGGGCGCAAGCTCACCGAGCAGTGGTACGTCGACAGCGGCTGGACGCCGATGACCAACCCGTTCGACGACTCGCCGCACGGTCGCGACGGCACCGACGACGAGTTCGCCACCATCACCACCCAGGGGCAGCACTCGATCAGCGCAGCCGACGTCGACGGCGACGGCCGGCACGAGATCGTCTACGGCGCCGCCACCATCGACGACGACGGCAGCCTGTTGTACAGCGCGTTCGCGCAGCTGCCGCCGGGCAGCGCGGCTCCGGGCACCATGGCCCGGCTCGGCCACGGCGACGCCATGCACGTCACCGACATCGACCCGCGCCGGCCTGGCCTGGAGGCATACCTGGTCTTCGAAGGCGGGCGGTGGGCACCGTACGGGCACGGACTGCTCGACGCCGCCACCGGTGAGGTGATCTTCGGCGCCTACTCCGGAGTGGACACCGGCCGGGGCATGATCGGCGACATCGACCCGCAGCACCCCGGCCACGAGGTGTGGGCGGTCAGCGGACTCGGCCTGCACACCGCCGCCGGCGAGCCGCTCGGCTCGCAGACCCCCGGCACCAACATGAGCATCCGGTGGGCGGCCGACGGCAGCACCCAGATCGTCGACGGCGCGATCGACCAGACCCCGACCATCGACGACTGGCGCCGGGGTCGGCTGCTCACCGCCGAGGGCACCCGGACCAACAACTACACCAAGGGCAACCCGGGCCTGGTCGCCGACGTCCTCGGCGACTGGCGGGAGGAACTGCTGCTGCGTACGGTCGACAGCAGTGCGATCCGGATCCACCTGAGCACCGAGGTGACCGATCGCAAGATGTACACCCTGCTGCACGATCCGCAGTACCGCGCCGAGGTGGCCCGCCAGCAGACCACCTACAACCAGCCGTCGTACCCCGGCTTCTACCTGGCCGCCGACACCGACTTCGCAAAGGTGCCGGTGCCGGACCTCTGGGCACCGGGCAGCCTGCCCGCGCTGCGGAGCGCGTACCACGGATTCCGGCGCGACGGCGCGATCACCGGACCGGTCACCCACCGGCTGTCCGCCGCGCTGGATCAGGCGCAGTGGCACCTCGACCGGGGGCGCACCGGCCCGGCAACGCAGGCCCTGCAGCGCTTCGTGCACCATCTGACGCATCCGCAGCGGCGCGACCGGGTCGACCCGACCGCCGCGGCCGCGCTGACCCACCAGGCCCGGACCGTCATCGACATGCTCGGCTGACCACGACTCGACAGACCGGGAGCTGACCAGCGGTGTGCGACGGGCCGAGCCCGTCGCGCACCGCTGGTGGTGCCTACCGATAGGGTCGTCGGTCGTGGGAAGACTGTGGCAGGGCGTGACCGCGACCGTCGGCCGGCTGGCCGGTCAACGCATACCGGCGCAACGGCGCCCGACACCGGCCAAGCTGGCCCGGCGCCGGCAGGTGGCCGCGTTGCAACGGCGGAAGCTGTCGTACGCACCCGAGTTGGACGGGCACGCCGATCCCGGCGAGATCGTCTGGACCTGGGTGTCGTACGAGGAGGACCCCCGGCAGGGCAAGGACCGCCCGGTCCTGGTGGTGGGCCGGCGCAGCCGCACGCTGTTCGGGCTGATGCTGTCCAGCCAGTCCGACCGCGACGGGCAGCGGCACTGGCTGTCGCTGGGCACCTGGGGCGACGACGGCCGGCCGAGTTGGATCCGGCTCGACCGGGTGCTCACCATGCGGGAGGACAGCATCCGGCGTGAGGGTGCCATCCTCGACCGGGGCCGGTTCGACCGGGTGTGCCAGGCGTTGCGGGCAGGTTACGGCTGGTCCTGACCGGGCCGGTGCCCGACGACGAAGACAGCCGTCGGGCACAGTTCGCCGACACGTCACGATCGTGTGCCCTGCCCGCCGCCCGGCGGTTGCCATGCTGGCCGCATGGTGACGGCATCATGAGGATCGTTCGGCTGGCGAATTTCATCACCGGCAGTTCCGGTGGGTTACGGACCGCGCTGCGGGAACTCGGCGCAGGCTACCTGGCCGCCGGCCACGAGCCGGTGCTGGTGGTGCCGGGGGCGGCCGACGCGGATGAGGACACCCTACAGGGGCGGGTGATCACCATCGCCGGGCCGGCGGTGCCCGGCACCGGCGGCTACCGGGTGCTGCTTGACCGTTCCCGGGTACGCCGCCTACTCGCCGAACTCGCCCCGGACCGGCTGGAGGTCTCCGACCGCACCACGCTGCGGTGGACCGGACAGTGGGCGCGGCGGCACGGCGTACCCGCGTTGATGGTCTCCCACGAGACGCTCGACGGCCTGTTGCGGTTGCCGTTCGGCGTCCGATCCGCCGGCCCGGCGAAGCTGACCGACCGGATCACCGAGCGGATCGCCGACCGGCTCAACGCGGCGACCGCCGCCGGATACGACCGGGTGGTGTGCACCACCGAGTGGGCCGCGCGCGAGTTCACCCGGATCGGGGCGGACAACCTGGCCCGGGTGCCGCTCGGCGTGGATCTCAACCAGTTCCATCCCCGTCGGCACGACGAGACGGTACGCGAGCAGTACGCGCCCAACGGTGAACTGCTGGTGCTGCACTGCGCCCGGCTGTCCGCGGAGAAGTGCCCCGAGCGGGTCCTCGCGGCGCTGGCCGCGCTGCGCGACCGCGGCGTACCCGCCGTCGGGGTGATCGTCGGCACCGGCCCTCGTCAGGCGGGTCTGCGCGCACACGCCGTTGAGGCCGGGCTGACCGTGCACTTCGCCAACTTCGTCGGCGACCGCGACGAGGTCGCCAGGCTGCTGGCCGGCGCCGACGTGGTGATCGCCCCCGGGCCGGTGGAGACCTTTGGACTGGCCGCACTGGAAGCCCTGGCCAGCGGCACCCCGGTGGTGGTCGCCGCGGAGAGTGCGCTGCCGGAGGTGATCGGAGACGCCGGGCTGGCGGTGGCTGGCGGCGGGCAGGAGTACGCGGACGCCATCTGCGAACTGGCCGGGCGACCGGTGGCGGCGCGACGCGCGGCGGCCCGCCGCCGGGCGGAGGGCTTTCCCTGGTCGGCGGCGGTCGACGGCTTTCTTCGTGCCCACCGGGTCGACGCTGGCGCTGACCAGTTTGCCCGTGCTGCTCGCTCCAAGTCCGAGTCCGGTTCCGCGTACGACAGCGCCGGGCGTGGGCATCGAACTGCCCGCGCCCGGCGTTGACTGGCGGATCAGGGGGTCAGCACCTGACCCAGTCCAGGTTGAACAGGGTGTCGACGTTGCCTTCGGTCGTGGTCATCGACATGCTGGCCTGGCCGCTGGAGGTGCCGGCGTCCACTCGCAGTTCGGTGTTGATGTTCAGCACCCGCTGCTGCCCACAGGGGACGTACACCAGCACCGGTGCGTGGTCTGCGGTGGCCCAGAAGCCGTTGTACGGTCCGCTGAACGTGGCGTCGGTACGGCTGTTGTCGGACGAACCCTGCCAATAGTAGTTCGTCCGCTGCCGGCCGGTCGCTCCACTGGGAATCCGGGCCCGACCCCGGTAGTCCGCGGTGGCGACCGCGAAGGTCCAGCCCGCCGGCACCTTGACGAGCACACCGAGTTGGCAGTTCTTCCGGCTGTCCGTCGGGTCGGCCCCGGCACCGACAGTGGCGAGGAAGTCGTAGTAGCGGATCCGGAAGCCGGTGTTGTCGGGGTTGGCAACGACCCTGGCCGTGCCGGGCGCGCAGCCTGAACCGCTGGCGGCCACCACCTCCACGGTGATGTCGCTGTCCGGCACGGCGCTCGACGTCGCCGGTGAGGCATGGGCCGGAGCGGTCAGAGTCAGCGCGAGAACTGTGCCGAGTACGGCGGACATCCCGTGTCTCGCGCCGGTGAGGCTTCTTTTCATTCCGTTCCCCTCGGGGCTCAGGTTATGACGGCTGGGCACACACGACTTTGCGGAACAACCGCGCCGTGGATCTTTGTCTGCTGGGCCCATTGGATCATGGGGGATTGGGTCCAGAGTGTTTCGGCGGGGCGTCCTGCGAAAGGATGATAGCGACGAGTGTCGATACATGCAAGTATCTGACAAGGTCGATATGTTGATATTGATTCTGCCCAGGTCGTATGTCGTGTGCCCGTTTCGGCGGGATCAACCAGCTGGTCATTGGAGGCAATTGGGGCACCTTCTTGTCATGTTACGGGTGATTTGCGCAGTTGACGCAGGCGCCGTCTGCGCTGCCGGCTGGGTCGGGATGGTCGGTGGCGAGGCGGCGTGCGATCAATTAGCAAAGTCTCTGCGGCAATTAAACTTACGTTGACAAGCATCAATGTTTGTACGTAGATTGTTGCGCACGCATCGTCGCATCACACATCGGAGGAGGTTTCATGCGCAAACTGCTGACGCGTGGCGGCGTGGTGATTGCGTTGCTCGCCTCATCGTTGATCTCGGGCGCACCCGTGTCCGCCAAGGGGATCCTGGATGACCCACCGGATGACCAGGTTGTGATCGATCTGGTTGCGATGGCGGGTTCCGGCTGTCGGCCGGGCACCGCCGACGTCGCCGTCTCGCCGGACAACACCGCCTTCACCACCATCTACAGTGATTACCTGGTGCAGGCGGGTCCGGGTATCTCGGTCACCGAAGGTCGCCGGAACTGTCAGCTCAACGTCCTGGTGCACGCGCCGGCGGGCTACACCTTCGCGATCGTGAAGGTGGACTACCGCGGCTACGGGCTACTCAGCCCGGGTGCCATCGCCACACAGCGGGCCAACTACTACTTCCAGGGAATGACTCAGGGCACCTTCAGCAGCCATCCGATTCCGGCTCCGCTGGACGACAACTGGATGGTGAGCGACGAGGTGCCGATCGCCTCCGTGGTCTGGCATCCGTGTGGCGAGATCCGCAACCTCAATATCAACACCGAGTTGCGCCTGAGCAAGGGATCGTCGACGGACGTTAGCTTCCTGACCATGGACTCGACGGACGGCAGCATCGAGACGTTGTACCACCTGGCCTGGCAGCCCTGCCCGTGAACTGACTGACCCCCGTACCCGATGACCGAGGGTGGCCGGTGCCGACCGGCCACCCTTGGTTGGATGCCGATCACCAGTCTGTAACTAGTCTGACATGAACTTCATCTTCTGCCGGATAGCCTCGAAACAGGGGGAGCATCGGTGGAGTTCGAAGTTCTTGGTGCGCTGACCGTGCGCGACCACGCCCGCCGAGTGGTGACCGTGCCGCCGGGGCGGCCCGCCCGGTTGCTGGTGGGGCTGCTGCTGCGGGCCGGACGACGGGTGCCGGTCGGCGAGCTCGCGGAGCTGCTGTGGGAAGGCGATCCGCCCAAGTCGTACCTGGCGAATCTGCAGACCCACGTGTCCCGGCTACGTCGGCTGCTGCCGCGCACCCCGATTCGCTGGCAGGTCGACGGCTACCGGATCGACGCCGATCCGAACCAGATCGACGTGCACCTGTTCGCGCACGAGATCGACGCGGCCCGTGATGCCGCCTCGAGCGGCGACGTACGGCTGGCGGCGGTGTCGTACCGACACGCACTGGACAGGTTCGCCGGACCCCCGCTCGCTGGTGTTCGTGCGGGTAGCTTCACGGCCGACCTGGCCCGGCTGGACGAGCTACGGCTAGCCGCCGAGGAAGGGCTGCTCACCGCCGAGCTGGTCATTGGCGGGCACCATCCGGCGGTCGCGCGGGCCGAGGCGCTCGTGCGCCAGCACCCGCTGCGCGAACCGTTCTGGGCCCTGCTCATGCGGGCGCTGGCCGCCGACGGGCGCGTCGCCGAGGCACTCGACACGTACCAGCGGGCGCGTGACGTCCTGCGCGACGAACTCGGCACCGAGCCCGGTCCCCGGCTGGCCGCCGTGCATCGCGCGGCGCTGCGGGGTGAACTGCCCATGGCCACGGATACGACGCCGACGGCCGCGCCGGTAGCCGGCGGGGCCGCCGTACCGGCGTCCCCCGCCGTGCCACCGGTGTGCCAGCTGCCGCCGGTGGTCGCTGACTTCACCGGACGTGGCAAGATGGTCGCTGATCTGCTCGCCCGGCTGACGCCGGCGGCGCGAGCCGCGCCCCCGGTGGTGGTCGTCTCCGGGCCGCCAGGCGTGGGAAAGACAGTTGTGGCTGTGCACGCCGCACACGCGGCACGTCGGGCCTACCCGGACGGCGTCCTGTTCGTTCGGTTGTCCGGTGCGACCGAGCGCAGCCGTTCCTCGGCCGACGTCCTGCGAGACCTGATCGAGGGTCTCGGAGCCAGCGTACGATCGGTGCCCGACCGGCTCGATGCCAGGTCGGCCGCCTGGCGGTCCTCGGTTGCCGACCGCCGCCTACTGGTCGTGCTGGACGACGCGGCCTCCGCCGGTCAGGCGCTGCCGCTACTGCCCGGCACCCCCGGCTGCGCGGTCCTGGTCACCAGCCGGTGGCGACTCAGCGACCTGCCCGGTGCCGGCCTGCTGGTGCTGGAACCGTTGGCCGACGACGATGGGCTGGTCATGCTCTCCCGCATCGTCGGGCCGGACCGAGTCGCCGCTGAGCCGGCAGCGGCAGAACGGGTCCGGGACTACTGCACGAACCTGCCGCTGGCGCTCCGGATCGCCGGGGCCCGGCTGGCGGCCCGACCGGACTTCACCCTGTCCACCTTCGCCGATCGGCTCGCCGATCGGCGTCGCCGACTCGACGAACTGGCTACCACCGACCAAGCGGTCCGCGGCAGTCTGCACCTCAGCTACGTCGGCCTGGCCCCGCCGGCCCGGCAGATCCTGCGCCGGATCGCCGTGCTCGGCGCGCGGGACATTCCGGCCCGAGCGCTCGTCCTACTCTGCGACACCGACACCGACACCGACACCGGCACCGGCCCGGCAGCAGCCGAGGCCGCCGTCGATCAGTTGATCAGCGCCAACCTGGTGGAGGTCGATACCGCCCATCACGAGCCCCGCTACCGGCTGCACGACCTGCTGCGTGCCTACGCACTGGAGCGCGCGGACACAGAGGAACCAGCCGGGAGTCTCGACGAGGCGCTCTACCGGTTGATCACTGCGGCCTGCTGTGCCGCCCGATCGGCCAACGCACGGCTGCCGCGCCCGTCGTTCGACCCCTCGCCGCCGGGCGACCCGGCGCAGACGTGGCCGGGCGACCGGCCGGCCGGACTGCTGGGCGGTGACCTGGCCCGGCAGATCCGCCACGAACCCCGCGCCTGGTTACGGGCAGAGCAGCGAAACCTGGTAGCGGCCTGCCGGTACGCCGCCGTACGAGGTTGGCTGGACCAGTCCGTCGTGCTGGCGGCCGCGCTCAACTCCCACCTGTGGACAGAGGGGCGCCTCGACGAGTTGGCCGCCGTGCACCGCACGGTACGCGCTGCCGCCGCCCGGCACGGGCATCGGAGGTACCTGGCCTGGTCGATCTTCATGAACGCTCGGGTAGCCAGCTTGCGGGGCGAGTTGACGGCGGCGGTCACCGGCTTCCGTGCCGCGCGGGCACAGGCATCGGAGCTGTCCATGAACGACCTGGTCGGGCACGCGCTGAGTGCGCTCAGCTTCTACCTGGCCGAGGGGCGGGCCGGTGACGACCTTGCCGTCCGGTACGGACGCCTCGCCGTGGCCGTGTTCCGCAGGATCGGCCAGCGGGCCGGCGAGGCCGAGGCGCTGCGGGTGACCGCGCTGGCGCTCAACCGTCCGGACCGTTCCGATGCCGCGCTCGCCGTGACGGACCAGGCGGTGCCGATCACCGAGTCGCTGGACGATCCGATGGCCCTCGCGATGCTGCTCAACGCGAGGGCCGGGATCCTGACCGTCGCGGGCCGCTACGCCGACGGCGCGCGGGACTCCCAACGTTGCGTCGCCCTGCTGGCCGGCATCGGAGAGCGGGTGGTCCGAGCGTACGCGCACAGCCAACTCGGCTACCTGCTGCTCGGGCTGGCCCGGGTCGACGACGCCGTGGTCCAGTTCGTCGCCGCGCTCGACCTTGGGGTGCAGATCGGGGACCAGACGCTCATCCTGAGCATGGAGCGGAACCTCGCGTTGCGTCTGTGCCGGCGGGGCATGGTCCGGCAGGCGGCGGCGGAGGTCCGTCGGTGCGGCCTGGCCCTGCGCCGGCTCGGCAACGACGGGCGCGCGGCGCTGACCCTGCGGCTGCTGGCCGAGCTGTACGAGCGGCTCGGCGACCGGAGCGCAGCCGGCTGGGCGCGGGCGCAGGCCAACCGGCTCGTCGTCGCCGACCCCTTCCTCGACGAGCGGCTCAACCTGCTCCGTCAGCTGACCGGCAGCGACCCGGCGCCCGGCCGGGACGGAACCCCCGTTGGTCCGTCCCAGCCGTGACCGTCGCCCGTTGGTCAGCCGCAGTTACCCAACTGGGTGCGGCCGCCGGAGGCGAGCGTGCCGGCTGCGGTGGAAGCGGTCGGCACGTTCCAGATCCAGCCGAAGTAGTTGACGCATCGGTCGGCGGCGTACACGGTCCGGTTGGCGTAGTGCGAGTAGTCGCCCGCGTCGTCGTAGTAGACAACGGTGCCGTTCGACTGCTGTACTCCGATCTGCACCCGGGTCCGGGTCGGCGTACCGTGGTAGGCCGTCTTCCGGGTCACCACGCAGTTGTTGCCGTTGCTGGCGTTGTAGGTCAGGTAAACGTAGCCGTAGACCGTTCCGGACGGGGTCCGGATGGTCCGCGTCCCGTCGCTGACGATGTCGTATCCGGAGCCGCAGGCGGCCTGGATAACCTCGGCCTGCGAGTGGGCCGAGGCTGGCGCGGCGGACAGGGCCACCACTGTGGTCACCGCCAGAACGAGGGCTCCTGCCGTGGCGAGCAGCTGGCGGCCGGTGCGGGGTAGCGCGCGAATCACTGGTCCTCCCGTTGTGGCGGGTCCGTCCCACCTCACCGACGACTCTTCGCGGTCCGGCCACATCGGCACCACATCGGCACCACATCGCGTCCGGCGTCAATGCTCGGAGGGGGAACGGTCGATGGCGGGCCCGGAGAATCGGCCGCGTCGCCGCCCGGACTCACGCCTACGTCGGTGCCGAGACTCCTGCCTAGTCGGTGACGACCACCGGTGTCCGGCGCGCGACGTGGACGCCGGGTCCCAGCCGGGCGGCGACCCGGGTCAGGGCCCGGTCACCGGGCCGGGCGGCGATGTGGAAGTGCGAGGCCGTCGCCGGCGACAGGTCACCGCCCCAGACCACGGTGCCTTCGCAGTCGGCAAGTATGTCCCGTACGACCGCCTCCTGGTGCGGCCACAGCGACTCGCTACCGCCCAGCGGGTAGGCGGTCGGGTGCAGGGCGATCGCGGTGCCGGAGAGGTAGTTGGATTCGACGGCGGTGCGCGCCACGCGGCCGGCAGCGTAGCCGGCGACGCCGCCGCCCTCCCCGGTGTCGACCGGGCCGATCTCGTAGTGCCAGCGGCGGGCGACGTGCAGTAGCACTCCGGCGGCGGGACCTCGGCGCAGCGCCACCGAGGCGGTGGAACCCTCGATCCGGTGGACAGCGATGGCGGCCGGATCGATCCGCCAGCCGTTTGCGGACACCTCGTGGATTTCATTCCGCGCCTCGGCAACCTCGGTCGCGCGGGCGGCACCAGTGGGCGTCAGAGCGAGCACGCCGGTGCCGACGGCGCCGCCGAGCAGGACACGTCTGCTGATCATCTCGGGCTCCTCACTCGCTGGCCGGCAACGAGCACGACTCACTCGCCAGCGACGAGCGCGGCGACCCCCGGATCGGCTCCGTCCCGCCATACATCGTGGTCCAGTCCCCAGCCAGGCGTGAGTACGTACTCCCGGATCTGGTTGAACGCCCAGTTCGCCGGCAGCGGAAAGCCGAGGTTGCCGGAGTAGCCCCAGGACATCCCGGACACCAGCGACCACCGTGCGCCGACCTCCTGGGAGACACGGCTGCACACGTTGCGCGAGCCGTAGACTCCGAACTGGTAGCGCTCGCCCAGCTCGGCGAGCACCGACTTCACCCCGTGGAAGTACGGCTTGATCCCGCTGTCGATGTCGCTGTCCAGGGCGTCGAAGTCGACTGCGAAGTAGATGCAGGTACCGGCGGGGATCCGGTGCTCGACGGCCTTCTGATGGGCGATCCGGCCCTGGTCGTACCCTTTGGGGTAGGTGAAGTTGCCCAGCTGGGTGCCGTTGTACTGAAAGATCGGGAAGAATCGCAGCCCGGCGTCGAGGATGGTCTGCGGTTCACCGGGCTTGAGCGCCTTGTTCAAGAAGTACGGGTCCGACGGTGGCAGATGCTCGTCGAGGTAGCGCCCGACGATCCGGTAGCCGGCCGCGACGAGGTGCGCGCCACGGGCTGCGGTGATCTCGGTGATGCAGTCGCAGCCGGTGGCGGGCCGGCCGGTGTCGCCGCAGGAGACGAGCAGCTGGGCCCAGGTGGTGTAGTCGTTGGTGACGCTCTCGGGGAGCTGCGAGAAACGCTGGAAGGCGCGCAGCCACGCCAGGTGGGTGGCGGTCTCCACATCGGTGTCGATGTCCTGCGGGTGGTACGGCAGCGGCAGCTGCGGATCGCCCGGCAGTAAGGTCGGCGAGTTGACGTAGCACGCCGACCGGAACAGGTGCCGCAGATTGCCGGTGAGCCGGCCGGAGCCGACCCCACGCAGCCCGGCCTGGGTGCCCGGCCCGAAGTTACCGTTGATCGAGCCCAGCGGGATGCCGACCTCGTACTGGATGGCCATCATCAGCCCTTGCTGCACGTCCCTGGAGTAGATCCCGTCGCAGGGCACCAGACTCATCGCCGGGATGCCGATGCCGGCCACGTAGCGCGAGTTCAACCGCTGCTGGATGCCCCGGACGGTGCTGTCACCCTGCGGCACTATGCGGAACTGGTCCATCCGCAGCATCGCCCGCGCGACGTGCGGCCACATCGCCCGCCGGGCCGACAGATCGGTGTACGACAGCCCGGCGTCGATGTAGAGCTGACTGAACGAGGCTTCCGAATCGGCGGTCCAGACTCCCTGACCGGTGGCGGCCCAGTAGCCCTTGCACCACAGCGCGGCGTTGTAGATGCGGACCAGGTTGGTGTTGGTCTCCTCGGCTGGCAGCCGGTTACGCGTGCGGACCGCGGCGAGGGTGCCGGGCCCGAAGTTCTGCACCGTCGGCGAGATGCCGAGCTCGTACTGCAGCCCCTGGGTCAGCGAGAGTACGGTCGGCCAGCCGGTGCGCCCGTCCTCCGGGCAGCTGAGGTATCCCGGCGCGCCGGAATAGGTGGCGTTGACCCATTGCTGGGCCGCGAGTACGTGGCTGTCCGCCAGGCTGGTCAGTGGCACGCCGGAATCAATCATTTCAGACATCCCCCGTGCTGTCGTCCGATGATGTGGACGATACGGCCAACCGACCAGGTTGTAAATCGTTTGTCGTCGATCAACATCCTGGCCGGGGTCGGTCTTGACCTGGTCGATGGTGTGCCCAGCGGGTCCCGTCCGGACATGGCGAGGCCCGGAGAGCTGTCCTGTCTCCGGGCCTCTGGGCTGCCGCCCATTTGCTGTCGCCAGTACCTTTGAAAGGGATGAATCACTCTTCATGACGCCGTGTTTTGCCCAAACTACCGCGCCGCGGTGGAGGCGCGAGCTGGAATCGAACCAGCAGGGCCACCCCGGTATGGCTGGTACCGGGGGCGGGACTCGAACCCGCACTGGGACCGCTTCGTCAGATTCGTCGTCAGCTTCAGCTTGGTGCTCCTCCGCCGTCAGCCGGTGCGAACCCGGCTGACGGCCACCCCGGGGCTCAGTCCGGGGAGACTGTGATCGTATCCACCAGCAGGTGCTCTGCGACTACCCGAACAGGTAGCCGAAGACCGCGTCGCCGATGCGCTGGTCCGTGACCTCGGCGCCGTTGGCCTCCTCGCGGGCGAACTCGACTGCGGTCTGCAGCGCCGCGATCCGGTCCAGCAACTCGTTGACCCGCCGGGCCGGCAGCGCACCGGAGAACTACACCGTCGTCCAGTAGCCGACCGCTCGGCGTGCACCTGCACCCGGGTCGACTCGGGCGGGAACTGCTCACCCTCCTCGTCCTTCGGCTGGTAGGTGCGGGAGATTCCGGATAGCAGCGGCTGCTTCTGCACCGCGTGGTGCACCTCGGTCAACTCCGCGAAGGACTTGCTCTTGACGCCCTCCTCCACCGCGATGATCTGGTCAGCTTGGTCACGGCGATCATGCTCGCAGACGACGTCAAACCCCGCCGGACGGATCAACTCCGTCCGAGCCGGCTGAATCGGTGATTGTATCGATCATTGTCGCGTGCCAGAATTCGCCTCAGCCGCACCGGGAGCAAACGCGAGCGGCTCGTTTCAGACCGAGGGGACCGCCGGGGGTGAGCACCACCCGGCGCCGGGCACTCCTCTCCCCAGCCCACCACGCCGACCGTCCTCGACCGTGCGGCCGCACCGTCCGAGGCAGATTCGGTCGCAAGCCGGTCCAGACCGACCCTCCGGCCCGTGGTGGCAGCCCTGCGGATTTGTAGGAGAACACGATGTCATCTGTCCCGAGACGCACCGTACGCCGTAATCTGCTGGCCGTCGGCGGCGCCACCGCACTGGTCGCCGCAGCCCTGACCGTCCCCACCACCGCCGCCCACGCCGCGGTGGTCTGCAACGTTACCTACCAGGCGAACACCTGGAACGAAGGCTCCGGCGCCGGCGGATTCACCGCCAACATCACCATCAGCAACCGGCAGGATCCGGTCAACGGCTGGAGCCTGCGCTTCACCCTGCCGTCCGGTCAGACCCTGACCCAGGGCTGGTCGGCGAACTGGAGCGGCAGCTCCGGCGCGATCACCGCGACCAACGCCTCGTGGAACGGCAACCTGGGTACCGGGGCGTCCACCTCGATCGGCTTCAACGGGCGGTGGACCGGCAGCTACTCCAGCCCTACCGCGTTCACCTTGAACGGGGTGGCGTGCAACGGCGGCACCGGCCCGACAACTCCGCCGCCGGTCACCACGGCACCTCCGCCGCCCACGACGGCGCCGCCGACGACCGCGCCCCCGCCCACCTCCCCGCCGCCGGGTGGGCCGCGGGTGGACAACCCGTACGTGGGTGCCGATGTCTACGTGAACCCGATCTGGAGTGCGAACGCGGCGGCTGAGCCGGGTGGTAGCCGGATCGCGGACGAGCCGACGGGTGTGTGGCTGGACCGCACGAGTGCGATCTACGGCAACAACAGCCCGACGACGGGTGACATGGGTCTGGCGGACCATCTGGACGAGGCGGTGCGGCAGGACGCGGCGAACGGTAGCCGTCCGTTGGTGTTCCAGGTGGTGATCTACAACCTGCCGGGTCGGGACTGTGCGGCGTTGGCGTCGAACGGTGAGTTGGGTCCGACGGAGATCGGCGCGTACCGGACGGAGTACATCGATCCGATCGCGGAGATCGTGGGTCGGGCGGAGTACCGGAATCTGCGGATCGTGGCGGTGATCGAGATCGACTCGCTGCCGAACCTGGTGACGAATGTGGGTTCCCGGGCGACGGCGACGCCTGAGTGTGACGTGATGCTGGCGAACGGCAACTACGTGACGGGTGTGGGTTACGCGATCTCGCAGCTGGGTGACGTGCCGAACGTGTACAACTACATCGACGCCGGGCATCACGGCTGGATCGGCTGGGAGGACAACTTCGGTCCGACGGCGCAGATCATCGCGCAGGCGGCGAACGCGTCGGGTGCGTCGCCGTCGGATGTGCACGGGTTCATCACGAACACGGCGAACTACTCGGCGTTGCGGGAGCCGTACATCACGGTGGACAGCAACACCCGCCAGTCGTCGTGGATCGACTGGAACAACTACAACGACGAGTTGACGTTCGCGCAGGCGTTCCGGCAGCGGTTGGTGCAGGCCGGGTTCCCGTCGAGCATCGGTATGCTGATCGACACGTCGCGTAACGGTTGGGGTGGTCCGGGCCGTCCGACCGGTCCGAGCAACGCCACGGATGTGGACACCCGTGTCGACGAGTCGCGGATCGACCGGCGGTTCCAGAAGGGCAACTGGTGCAACCAGTCGGGTGCGGGTCTGGGTGAGCGTCCGACCGCGGCGCCCGCTTCGGGTATCGACGCGTACGTGTGGATCAAGCCGCCGGGTGAGTCGGACGGTTCGAGCCGGGAGATCCCGAACGACGAGGGTAAGGGTTTCGACCGGATGTGTGACCCGACGTACACGGGTAACCCGCGGAACAACAACAACATGAGTGGTGCCCTGCCGAACGCCCCGGTTTCCGGGCACTGGTTCTCGGCTCAGTTCCAGGAGCTGATGGCGAACGCGTACCCGCCGCTGTGACCTGACCTGATGACGCGGCCGTCGCCCGCCGGAGCGGAAGGACTCGATGCTGTTTGGGGTGGACAGGCCGGCGGCGATCAGCCCGGACTGCGCTGCCTGACCGGTAGGATGAACTCGTCCTAGGATGCTCTGCAGGCGGTGCGCCGGTTCACCCGGCCCGGCTTCTGCCCACCCGTCGGACGGACACCGGAAGAGCAACGGCGGTCCGCGAGCAGACCAGGAGCCGGGCGGCCCAGGCCGCCCGGCTCCTGGTCTGCTGTTACCTGCTGGTCAGGGCTGGCTACGTGGGCTGTCGGGGCCCAGCGTGTCGATGAACTCGTGCGGTCCGGTCACCTCGGACGCCGTCCGGGCCTGCTGCGCCCGGGCAGACATCTGCTCGGCCACGGTCCCCGCCGGCACTCCGGCGCGCCCGGCAGCGTCGACGACCTTCCCGTACGCCTGCTCGGTGAGGACCAGCGCGCGCCGGTAGTCGTGCCGGGCGAGCGCGTGCTCGGCCGCACCGATCAGCCGGTCGGCGGCCCGCAGGTCACGGTGGGCCCGGCCGGGGTGCGGACCGTCCAGCACCGACTCGGCGAGCCGGTTCGCCGCCTCGTTGTACGTGGCGGTGAGGAACCGGTCGCTGTTGTCCCGGTCGAACTGGCTGAAGTCCCAGTTCAGGTCGATGTAGCTCATCATCGAGTTGACCTGGTCGCCGGACCAGGCGAAGAAGAAGTCATCCTCCGGGCCGTAGTCCACGCCGGTCTCGCTGTCGTAACCGTCGTGCGGATGGCTCATACCCAGGTGGTGTCCCACCTCGTGGATCAGCGTGGTGGTCAGCCCGTAGCCGCTGTCGACGATCTCCGGGGAGACGAACGCGAAGACGTACGACTGCGTACCGTCGGTGTAGTTGTCGTCGGCGAAGCCCAGCGCCGGCACCGGGGTGCCGGCCGGCAACGCGTAACTGAACACCGGCAGTTCGTAGTCGACCCGGTCCTGATCGTCGAGCACCCGGTCGAGTTCGAAACTGTTCTGCAGATAGAAGTTGGCGAACGGCGGATAGCCCAGCTCCGGGTAGCAGGACTCGTCGTCGAGCAGCACGGCGTAGTAGCAGCGTTCGGCGTCACCTTCGAACGCGAGGTTCTGTCCATCGTAGTCCAGCACGTTGCGCCACCGCAGTTCCCGCAACTCCAGCTGCAGTAGCTCCTCGTCGATGTAACGGACCGAGGCGTCAACGCCGTCCCAGCCTTCGTAGACGTTGCTGTCGATGTTGATCGACTTCGGTGGTGCGGCACTCGGCAGCTCCGCCGGGTACAGCGGCGACGTGGTGAACAGCAGGTTGATCGCCACGTATCGGGTGATCAGAGCGAGGTCGCCGGTGAGCGCGTCGGGGGAGCGGTAGCCGTCGGCGGCGTACTCCCAGACCGGTGGCATCCGGTAGTCCTCGACGCCGTTGCCGTCGAGGTCGGGATCATCGACGTTCCAGTTCTCGGTCCACGATTCCGGCCCGGCCGACAGGTCGTGGAACCACACCCGCCGGGTGGAACCGAGGCCGTTCTCCTCGTCGTCGGCGGTGGTACCGCCCCACGCGGAGATCTTCCGGCTGTCCCGTTCGGCGCCGAAGTTGTGCCCGGTGTCCGGGTCAGGTTCATCGGTCTTGGTGTAGACGTGGAACTTGAAGTCCGACCGGCCGAACCAGTTGATGAAGAAGATGGTGTTGCGTCGGGTGTCGACGCCGGCCGGTGGGTTGAGCGCCAGCCACCGCTCCACGCTCGGTGCGTCGATGTGGTGGTTGTCGGTGATCGTGGCGACGTTGCCCTGCTGCTCGTTGTAGAGCTCCTGGTAGGCGGTGAGCGGTGCAGGTGTGGCCAACCGCTGCAACTCGGCGAAGAACCGGTCCTCGTACCGCTTGTTCGCGTACCGGACGTGGTAGTCGTAGGTGTAGGTCAGGCCCAGCTTCTCGACCTGGTCGTACCACAGCCGGGAGCGGACCACCGGCTCGTAGCGCTGTGGCAGTTCGTCGAGGTAGGCCGACCGGTCCACCTGCGTCCGGCTGTAGCCGAGGAAGACCACGTTGACCGGAACCTTCTCAGTGAGCGTCGGCGCACCGCCCGGATTGAGATGCGAGAAGTGCGGCGTCGCCGCCTGACTGGCGGGTGCCGCGGCGACGATCATCAGCAGTGCCGCCGCCGCCGCTATCAGGGTTGCCGCTGTGGACCTCGTCGTTGTCCTTGTCGACATCCAGTTTCCCTCCGTTGACGACAGGTGGTCGCCGGTCCGGCCAGCCACCAGTGGCAGGGACCTTTGTCCTCCGCTGTGGACACTGTGTCATCGATCATCAGCGCTGTAAATCCGCCGCCGGTGAAACCTGGCGGACCCGCCGGGGGTGTGTGCCCAGTCGGTTGAACCGGGCATCCTTCCGAGCCGTATCCCGGGTTGACGGCGGGTGGTCCGCCGAGCACGGCGATTCGGGAGGCCACGTGGGGGAGCGGGAGCTGGGGCTGCGGCGGGTCACGATGATCACCGGCGGGTTGGCCGTGGCGAGCATCGCCGGCACGCTCGGTGTCGCCGTGGTGGCGCACGCCGATCACACGGCGGACCAGGACGCGAACACTCCGGCGGGCAGCGTGCAGGGCGAAACCGCGCCGCAGCCGGCCGGTGCCGACGGGCAACCCGCCCCGGGTGAGGCGGGTACCGATGCGGCGGCGACGGCCGGCGACGGACAACCTGCCCCGGACGGCGCGGCCGAGCCGGACCAGCCGGTCGACCAGGCCCCGCCGACGGCGGAGTTTCCGCCGGTGACCGGCGGTGGTGGCGAACCCGGCCAGGCCACCTCCGGCGGGTCGTGAGGCGATGCCGCTGCTGGAGACCATCCCGGTCGGGCCGGACTGCGCACAGTGGCCGGTGTGGGGGACGCTGGCCCGGGTGGTGGTGAGCGACCCTGCGGCGGTGCCGGCGGCCCGGACGATCGTCGACGACGTGCTGGCCGCCGTCGACGCCGCCTGCAGCCGGTTCCGCGCCGACTCCGAACTGGTCCGGGCGTGCCGCAGCGGAGGAACGCCGGTGCGGATCAGTCCGCTGCTCGCCGGTCTGGTGTCGGTGGCGCTGCGGGCGGCCCGGGAGACCGACGGCGACGTCGACCCGACCGTCGGTTCGGCGCTGTGCCGACTGGGCTACGACGAGGATCTGCGCTGGGTGACTCTGCATGGCCGGCCCGCCGTGGCGCGGACCGTTCCGCCGGCCGCGGACTGGCGTCAGGTCCGGCTCGACGGGACCGAGCTGACCGTACCGGACGGGGTGCAGCTGGACCTCGGCGCGACCGCGAAGGCATGGGCGGCCGATCGCTGCGCCCGGGACGTCGCCCGCCGGTGCCGGGTCGGTGTGCTGGTCGCCCTCGGCGGCGACATCGCCACTGCGGGGCCGGCCCCCAACGAGCGTTGGCGGATCCGGGTGCAGGACCGTCCGTCGGATCCGGCGTGCGTGATCGGTCTGCCGGCTGGTGGCGCGGTGGCCACCTCGAGCACGGTGAGCCGGCAGTGGACCGCCGGAGACGCCACGATGCACCACATCGTCGACCCCCGCACCGGTACGCCGGCGGGCCAGGTGTGGCGCAGCGTCTCCGTGGCGGCGTACAGCTGCGTGCGGGCGAACACGTTGAGCACCGCAGCGCTGGTGCGCGGTGCGACCGCCGATCGGTGGCTCGCAGGTCTCGGCGCACCGGCCCGGCTGGTGGCCGGGGACGGCACGGTGCGGACCGTCGGAGGCTGGTCCGCGGAGGAGGAGACACAGTGACGGAGGCAGGGTGGTTCGTCGCGCGCGGCACCGGGGTGACGGCGCTCGTCGTGTTGTCGGTGGTCGTGGTGCTGGGAGTGGGCAGCCGGTCGGGTCGGCCGGTGTTCGGGCTGCCCCGGTTCGCGGTGAGCCTGGTCCACCGCAATGCGGCGGTGCTGGCGGTTGGGCTGCTGACGGTCCACGTGGTCACATTGCTCTTCGACCCGTACGCCAAGCTCCGGGTGTACGACCTGTTCGTGCCGTTCGGTGCCGAGTACCGTCCGCTGTACATGGGGCTGGGCACGCTCGCCGGTGACGTGATGCTGGTGCTGGTGGTGACCAGTCTGCTGCGTCGGCGGATCGGCGTGCGGTTGTGGCGGGCGCTGCACTGGCTGGCGTACGCCGCCTGGCCGGCGGCGCTCGGCCACTCGGTCGGAACCGGCACGGACAGCGGCCAGACCTGGATGGTGGCGGTCAACGCCGGGTGTCTGGCGGCCGTGCTGGGCGCGCTCGGTTGGCGTCTGCTGCTGTGGGTGCGGCCCCGGTCGCGGCGGCGGGCCACCGACGACGCTCCCCGACCCGGGGGGCAGGCCCCCGGGGGATCGCACCGGCGGTCGGGACTGACGACCGACGAGGCAGCCGTCCGTCCGCCGACCGACTGGCTGCACGCCGACCCGCCGGGCGACCGCGCGTCTGCCGGCTACCAACCTGCCGTTCCCGTCGGCTACCGACCTGCCGGTCCTGCCGGCTACCAACCTGCCGAGTATCAGCCGACCGGGCCGATGTGGGACCGTCCGCCTGCGGTAGTAGGTCAGGCAGAGCACCCGGTCGATTCCTACGTCGGCGGCCGGGCCGCCGCCTCCGTACCGTCCAGCCTGCTGGACATGTACCGCAAGCCGGGATCGGTCTTCCAGCCGGCGGACCCGCCGGGCTGGCTGCCCGACGCTGGCGCCGACGGCGACCTCGTCGCCCGGCGACCGCCCGAAGCCGGTGCCATCCCGCCGTACGGTGACTCCGAGGGCTATCGGATTGCGGGCCAGCGTTCCGGCACTCAGGGCGGGGTGAGAGCCCGCGCTGGGAGGGCCGTCAGGCCCGAGTAGTGCGCGAGGAGACGCCCTTCTCGAAGTCGCGGCACCTGGCCCGTGATCGCCTCCACGCGGGCCAGGTGCCGATCGCCGAGCACCTCGTGCCGAAACTTCGTCACGAAGACCAGAACGGACATGCATCGCGAGAACTCAATGTCTGCCGGTACGGACGCCTTCGTGTTCAGCCATAGACCAACACGGTACGGTGTATCTCGTGCAGCTCCGTCCTTCAGCTTCAGGGCGGACAGGATGCCAGCGTGAAGCTGCTCCACACACGGCCTTCACCGGGTGGCGCCGTTAGGAGTGACGACAGGTGAACGATCCGCACGGTGCACGGTTGCAGATCGACTGGGCTCGCTGTGACGGTCGGGGTCTCTGCATCGAGCTGCTGCCCGAGCTGCTGACCCGTGACGACTGGGGCTTTCCGATTTCCCGGGACGGCAGCCGGGAGCCGGCGGTGCCTGCGGAGCTGCGCCGGCACGCCGACCGTGCCGTGGCGAACTGTCCGGAGCTCGCGTTGCGGTTGACCTCCGCCCAGCCGGCGCGTCGGCGACGCTGACCGCGTGCCGCTGTCGCCGAGCTGACCCACACGTACCGCCGCCGTCCACCCCTGGCTGACGGGCGTCTAGCATGGGCAGGTCCCGCCGGTCGCGGCGTGGCGAGGAAGCCAAGGACACGATCCATGACCAACGACGACGACGTCCGGGAGCCCTGGCTGCGCCCGGTTCTCAGCCTCGCGGAACACGCCGCGGGCGTTCGGCGCGGCGAGCTGTTCGACCGTGCCGGCTGTGTCATCGTGCCGGGCCGGCGGCTCGGGCAGCTGGTGGGTGGACGTCCACCGGGTGTCACCACCCGGCAGTGGAGTGTGGCCACTCGGGCGCGGTTCGATCTCGTGGTCTGTGGTGCCGACGACTACCGTCCGGTCTTCGTGGCCGACTTCGTCGACCCCGCCGACCGGACCGCCGAGCAGCGTCGCGACGAACGAATGACCGACGCCGTGTGCGAAGCGGTGGGCCTGGCGGTGCTGCGGGTCGAGTCGGCGGCGTTGACGGCGACCGGTCCGGGCCGGCGGGTGGTGGAGTACGTGCTCGACGCACGGACGTTCCAGCAGAGCGCGGCCGGGTTGCGGTCCGGCGAGATCGTCGGGGAGATCAGCTACCGGGACATCGTCGGCCGGTTGCCGGACGGTCGGACCGGCCAGGTCAACGATCTGGGCGCGGTGGCACGCGTCCGGGCAGTGGAGGCCTTCGTCAGCCGGCAGCTGTCCGATCCGCTCCTACGTGGCCTGCACGTCGAGTGGACCGACGGCGGCGCGGAAGGCTGGGCCTGGCTGACTGCCGGCGAGGGTGGGCTGCTGTTCGAAAGGGTACGGATCTGGCCGCACCGGCTGCACTGCGGGATAGCGCCCGGACGATTCGCTGAAGACTTGGCGGCGGCGGCCGTTGGGGAGCGGTTGACGACACTGGAGATCGGCGAGCCGCAGTTGCGTAAGCGTCACGAGCTGGCCGGCGAGTTTCGGGCCTTGCTGTCCCGCCGTGCCGAGATGAGTGGCGAGTTCGCGTTCGACCATGTGTCGTTCGACTGATCGCGTGTCTCCCAGCCATCCGGCCAAGGGGCGGTGGCGCCGGCGGATGTCCGCCCTGCCGCCGGACGAAATCGTCCGGCGGCGCCGCCGGCGCCGATAACCCAGCTGCCCGAGTGACGCGTGGGCAGCTCTGCCTGGAATGCGCCCGACAGGTGGTCAGCCCTTGTGGTAGGCGGCGATCACGTTTGCCGGGATGCGGCCGCGTTCGGAGACCGGGTAGCCGTTCTTGGCCGCCCATTCGCGGATGGCGCGGTTCTGCTCGCGGTCGGAGCGGGCCGGCGCGGCCGAGTAGCTCCCGCGGCCGCCTCGACCGCCGGCGCTGCTTCGGCTCACCCGGGTGCCGGCGGCGATGTACGTGTCTAGGGCTTTGCGCAGCTTGCCGGCGTTCTTCTCAGACAGATCTATGGTGTAAGTGACACCGTCCAGCGAGAACTCGACCGTCCGGTCGGCCTCGCTGCCGTCGAGGTCGTCGGTCAGCAGAGTAATGACTTTCTTGGCCACAGATGCTCACTCCTCGGGATACGGCCGTGTTCGGAATTGAGTCTGACGCATTGGCCATCGATTCCGCAACACTTCGGCCATTGTCGGTGGTCAGGCGGTCGGCGTTCGCCGGCTCCGGATCTCGTTCCGGACACCATTTGGCGCTGGCCAGGGGGCGGTCGGTCGAGGAAACCGGCATCCGGGTGCGGCGGTCAATGCCTGCCCGGCGGGGTCACTGATCATCCGGTCCGCCGGCACTGGCCGGCCACACCACGTGGGATGGCCCACAATCCATTACCGAACCGACGGCGGCTCTCTAGGATAGAGGAGCAGTGACGATCGCCTGGTTCAGGCGACGACCGCAGGAGCGGTGAGCGTCCGGTTCGGATGCTCGGTAGCTGCCGTTTGATGGACGTGGGTGCCGGCTGCGGTGATCATCGCAGCCGGCGCTCATGTGCGCTCCCTGCCGTCGAATTGCGCGGACAGCGGGCGGCCCCGCTGAGTTCACTCAGCGGGGCCGTGACGGTTGACCGACCCGGGTGGGTCACGGAGCTAGCTTGGGTCAGCGGAGCCAGGCGTTGCGCCGTACCAGCGGCAGGTTCCACCACCAGCTGCCCAGACCGTACCGAAGACCGGCGCCCGTCGCGGCCAGACCGAGCAGCACCAGGCCGTAGACCAGGTGGTCGTCCAGGAACGGGTTGGTGGCGATCGGCAGCGACGCCAGCCACATCAGGGTCAGCAACAACGAGCCGGATACTGCGGCGACCCACATTCCGACGCCGAGGATCAACGCCACGCCAATGCCGAGCAGGCCGACCATGAACAACCAGTCGGCCCAGGCCTGACCGGCCATGCCGCTGAAGAATCCGCTGAACGGGCCCTCTACGTTGCTGAGGTACCCGGTGGTCGGGGATCCGCCATTGATCCAGGCGCGCTCACTGGGGGTCGACTTGCCAAGACCGGCGAGTTTGTCGAGGAAAGCCCAGAGAAAGATGAATCCGAGGACCAGTCTGGTCACTGCCCAGACGACCTCGCCGAACCGGGCCTCGGCTGGCGTGGCGGCGAATCCCCTGTCGGTGGCGGCTGGTGCCGGGTGTGTGGTGCGTGCCATCTGGATCCCTCCCCTGTCGTTGATCGGTGTCGGTGTCCGGCGCTCTCTCCGACACATCGATTGTCAGGGGATTTCCCGGCAGGGCGGCAGGGCCGGAGGTCCCGCCGGCCGGTGCCGGAGGTCGGCTGGGCCGACGGCTATCAGGGGTGGCTATCCGACTGCGGCCGACCGGCGCGAGTGATCCCGGGCGTGTTCCAGCAGCTTCACCAGGACCTCCTTGCCGGACCGCCGTTGCCGGGCATCGCAGAGCACCACCGGCACGTCCGGATCGAGGTTCAGCGCCAACTGGACCTCGCCGAGCGCGTACTGCCGGGCACCGTCGAAGCAGTTGACCGCGACGATGAACGGGGTTCCCCGCTGCTCGAAGTAGTCGATGGACGGGAAGCAGTCGGCCAGCCGCCGGGTGTCGGCGAGAACCACCGCACCGAGCGCGCCCGTCGCGAGCTCGTCCCAGACGAAGAGGAAGCGCTCCTGGCCGGGGGTGCCGAACAGGTAGAGAACCAGGTCCTCGCTGATGGTGATTCGGCCGAAGTCCATCGCCACCGTGGTGGTGGTCTTTTCCTCCACGCCGGAGACGTCGTCGACGGCGACCCCGACCTCGGTGAGCAGTTCCTCGGTGCGCAGCGGCCGGGTTTCGCTGACCGAACCGACCAGGGTCGTCTTGCCCACCCCGAAACCGCCGGCGATGAGCACCTTCACCGCGGTCGGTGCGATCGGCCTGGTGCCGGCCGGATCAGAGCGCTCGTAGTCCATTGATAACCGCCTCGAATACGCTGTCGTCAGTCGGGTTCGACGCCGAACGGGGTTCCTGTACCTCGACCAGCGCGTGTTCGAGCAGGTCGCCGAGGAGGACCCTGACGGTGCCGAGGGGCAGATCCAGGTAGGCCGCGACCTCGGCCACCGACAGCGGCTCGCGGCAGCGGTCCAGGATCGCCAGGTGCTCCGGGCCGAGACCAGCTTCCCCCGGTGGGGTCCGTGGCCTGGCCAGCACCAACGAGATGAGGTCGAACCGGCCACGACGTGGCCGGGTGCGGCCGCCGGTCATCGCGTACGGCCGGACCACCGGCCCGGCATGGTCGTCGATCCACCGGTCCTCACCGGATTCGTCGGACTGGCTCATCGTCGCCGGGTCACTTCTCTGTGTGGTTCTCGGCCGGGCGGGTGCGGGAAGCCAGGTACTTGCCGGCCCTGGTCACCAGCATCGCCATCTCGTAGGCGATCAGTCCCACGTCGGTCTCCTCGCTGGCCAGTACGGCGAGGCAGGCACCATGCCCGGCCGCCGTGACGAACAGGAACGAGGACTCCATCTCGATGATGGTCTGTCGAACCGGTCCACCGCGGAATCGTTTGCCGGCGCCGCGGGCGAGGCTCTGGATTCCGGCGGCCAGTGCTGCGAGGTGCTCGCCGTCGTCGCGTCCCAGGCCGGCCGAGGCGGCCATCAACAGGCCGTCGACGGAAAGCACGATCGCATGCTCGGCCTGCTTGACCCGACCGACCAGATCGTCGAGCAACCAGGTGAGGTCCGCGATCGAGGCGGTCTGCTGCATCAGTGGTTCTCCTGTTCGTGCCAGCCCTAGCGCTGAGGCTCACGCCGATGGTGGGTTCCGGTCGTCGCTGACCGGTGCGGTGGCCGGTGACTGTTGTTGCGGCGCCGTCGCAGAATCCTCGGGCGGCGGCGCGTCGGGCAGTCGCGCCGCGTCCGACCGACCTTGCCTCGTCCCGCTCTGATATGCGCTCATCATCCGCAGTACCTGCTCGGCCGGGCGGGCCGGGGGATCGGCCGGTTCGCTTTCCGGGTGCCTGTCCCGCTGTGACCTGTCGGGCGGGTTCGCGCCCGGCCCACCGGCGGATCCGGCGGCTGTGGAGCGTACCCGGACCGGTAGCCCGGACGGGGTGTACGTCGATGTGTGTGATCCGGCTGGCGGGGCGGCACGGATCTGGTCAGGCTCGGACTCCACCGACCCGGCCGGACGTCCCGCCGCTGTCGCCGCTGTCGGTGCGTCGCCGCCCGGTTGCGGTACGGGCTCGGAGCGGGCGGTGGCGGCCACCGGGGCGACCGCCCGTACCGTGGAACGCCGCTCGGCGGCCCGACCTGGGCCGGCTGCGGCCGCCAGGGGCAGCGTCTCGACGGCGTCGGTCGCAGCAGAAACAGCCGGGACAGCCGCTGGGAGCCGGTCGCTGGAGCGCAGATCCGGGTCGGTGGCTTCGTCGCCCGGCACCACCAGCTCCCGTGGAATCAGCACGACAGCGGTGGAGCCGCCGTACGGCGACTCCTTCAGGTGCACCCGGATGCCGGTGCGTTCGGTCAGCCGGCTGACCACGTACAAGCCGAGCCGGACGGTGCTGGACAACCGGAACTCCGGATGCTCGGTGATCCGTTCGTTCGCGGCAGCTCGCTCGTCGTCGCTCATGCCCAGCCCGCGGTCCTCGATCTCCACCACGTAGCCGTTGGCGACGAACTGTCCCTTGACCTGGACGGTGGTGTGCGGCGGGGAGAACGACAACGCGTTCTCGATGAGTTCGGCGAGCAGGTGGATCACGTCGGCGACGGCCCGGCCGGCCAACGAGACCTGCCCGATCGGAGCGACGGTCACCCGGGTGTAGTCCTCGACCTCGGCGATGGCACCCCGGACCACGTCCACCATCGGTACGTCGCGGCGCCAGGTCCGGCCGGGTGTCGAGCCGGACAGCACGATCAGATTCTCCGCGTTGCGCCGCATCCGGGTGGCCAGGTGGTCGACCCGGAAGAGCTCCTCCAGCTTGTCCGCGTCCTCCTCCCGGCGTTCCATCGAGTCGAGCAGGGTGAGCTGCCGGTGGACCAGGGCCTGGGTTCGGCGGGCCAGGCTGAGGAACACGTCGCGGACGCTGCGCCGCAGCTCAGCCTGTTCCACGGCGGTGCGCACCGCGGTTTCCTGTACCCGGTTGAACGCGCGGCCCACTTGCCCGATCTCGTCGTTGCCGAACTCCAGCGGCGGTGCCTCGGCCGCCACGTCGACCTCCTCGCCCCGGCCGAGCCGGTCGACCACGCCCGGCAGCCGCTCCTCGGCCAGCCGGTGCGCCGCGTCCCGGAGCCGTTCGAGCTGGGCGACGATCGCCCGCGCGGTGGTGATCGACATGATGATCGAAGCGACGACCGCGAGCATGCCGAGACCGGCCGCGAGCAGCAGCCGGAGCAGTACCAGCAGGGCCACCGGCACGGCCCGGTCGACGAGGTCGTCGCCGCCGGCCAGCACGATCGTGTGCAGATCGGACATGGTCGTGTCGGCCGCGGGCCGCCACTGCGCCTCGGTCAACGGTGCCGACGAGGAGGACGGCCCGTTCGCGACGATCCGCTGCTGCGCGTTGCGGAAACGTTCGTAGCTGTCGCTGTCGACCAGTTCCGCATACCGGGCCCGGTCCGGTTCCGGCAGGTTCACCACGGTGGCGTCGACGAGGAATTCCTGTGCGCCGACCAGCTGTACGAACCGGGTGTGCTCGGCTGCGGTGAAGCGCTTCGCGACGATCACACCGGCGATCAGCGCATCCTGCTGGGCGACCAGTTCCTGACTCCGGTTGAGATCGGTCAGGGTCGCCGTGTCGTCGGCGATGTCGCGTTCGTCGAGGTTGCCCAGCGCACCGAACAGTTGGAAGAACGCGGCGATCGTGTTGGTGTAGGCCTCGTGTGCGCTGCCCCGGTCGACTTCCCCTGCCTCGACGGCGTCGCGGGTGACGCGCAGCTCGGTCAGCCATCGCACGGTGTCGGCGACCTGCTGTTCCAGCTCGGCGCCGGCCGCGAGGTCCGCCCACCAGTGCTGGGCGGATGCCTGGAATTCGTCCGCGAGCCGTTCGTTCGCCCCGCGCAGCTCAACCAGTTCGCTGCGGCGTTCGTCGGTCGGCCCGGCCAGGTATTCCATTGCCAGGCGCCGCTCGGACTGCAGTCCGAGCAGCAGCGGCTCGCTCGGCTGGTAGATCTGGCTGTCGTAGGTTTGCACCCACAACAAATTCAGGCCGTCGCGCAGGGTCACCCATGCGGCGAATGCCCACAGCGCGCTGAGTGACAGCAGCAGCGCGACAATCTTGGTACGCAGGTGAAATCCGCGTGACACCATTACACCGTCCCCGGCCTGACCTGCGAATGTCTCGTCATCTGCCTGCTACTCCTGGCCGTACATACGCGGACTGCGCCGCGCCTGTTCATGAGCGCATTGGCACGGCGCACGCTAGCAGCGTCGCGGTCCGGTGCTCAAGCGTGCCTGTTGACGCCGGTTACGCGTGCCCGGTGAGCGAGTTTGCCGGCGGCCACGATCTCTGCCGCGACCACTGTGATCGGTTGGTAGAGGTCCTTGTCGTGCCAGAGGGCCGGCCCCTGGTCGGCGGTGGACGGTACGAGATGGGCGGCGCCCCGGCGGGCGGCCCGCAGCATCCGGTCACTGGGCGGGTCGGTGGTGTCGAGCAGGATCCGTACCGCGTACGCGGTCTCTTCGGCGGTGCCGTGCCAGCGCCCCCAGGAGCCGTCCGGCCGTTGGGTACGCAGCACCCAGTCCACCGCCCGCAGCACAGCGGCTGCCGGCCGGGCCCCGGTGCCGGCGGCGGACAACGCCAACGCGCAGGCGGCGGTCGCGTAGTACGGCGAGGCGTGCCAGCGGTCCTGCCAGGAGCCGTCGGGTTGCTGCTGGTCGCACAGCCAGGTGCTGATTGACCGGCGGAGTACATCCAGGTCGGCGGCGCGCCGGCCACCCCCGACCGCCTGGAGGGTGTCGAGGGCGTGCGCGTTGGTGGTCACCGAGGCGCCGTCCTCGCCCGGCCAGGTGGCGATGTGGTCGCCGACCCGGAAGCCGAGCAGCACCGCCGGATCGGCTGGCTGGCCGAGCAGCGCGAGACAGTGCAGGACCACGGCGGTGGTGTCGGCGTCCGGCGGCAGGCCCGCCCCGGTCGCCGCTCCGGCCGGGGTGAGCGCCGCACGCAGGGATCCCGGCAGTTCGGGTGGCACCAGCATGGCGACGTCGGCGCGCAACAGGGTGGTCAGGACCCAGGCCCGCTCGAACACGGCGACCGGCGTGGCACACGGCACCGGACCGTGGTGTTGGCGTACCACCGTTTCCAGGTAGCGGCGCGCGGGCATCGGGTCGACCTCGGTGCGGACCGGATCGATGGTGGCGAGCCAGGCTGCGGTGGCGGCCGGCGAACCGCCGACCGTCCCGGCCTGTCCGCCTGTCCCGGACCCTGCGAGCGGGTGGGCCGGCACGGGGGCCACCGCTGGACGGCTCGGCGGCGCCACCTGGTCGGCGAAGGTCTCGTACGCGTGCAGCAGTTTTGTCGGCACCGGCCGGCCACCGGCGGACAGCCGGCGCACCGCGTCCAGCCGGTCGGAGTCGAGTGCACCTCGCAGCCGTAGTGGGGGGTCGCTCGCGGGCAGGCCGGGGCGGTGCCGTATCCGTTGGTTGATCCGGTCGACCAGCGCCGCCACGATCAGATCGGCGGCGGGGGTGTCGGGCAGCGTCCCGCCGGTCGTCGCGGCGAGGATCCGGTGTGCGGCGGTCAGCCCCCGCATCGTCGCGTCGGGCAGCGATGTGGCGTCGAGCAGTGGCGTGGCGCTGGACCGGACCGGCGGTACGGCCCTGACGCCGAGCAGCGCCTCGACGGCGCTCAGCGTCGGGACCAGCGCGTAGCCGCCCGGACCGCCCCAACTGCCGTCCGGCTGCTGGCTGGCCAGCAGATGTCGCACCCGGGCCCGGTGTCCGGTCAGCCAGGGGGCGAGGCTGACCAGGCGGGCGGTCTCGTAGACGGAGACGTCGGTGCGGCCCCAGGGCTGACCGGGCAGTCGGTCCACGATCTCCTGCGCGGCCCGGTCCCAGCTGTCCGTGACCGGTCCGACGTAGCGTCGGGCACGGACCGGGACCGGGTCGGCCGTGGCGCGTCCGCCACCGGGCGCGGCCCGGCTTCCGGTGACCGTCACAGCTCCCCCCAGAAGTCGGTGACCCGGTAGAAGCCGCTGGTGTACCCCAGCTGCCGGGACAGGTAGGCGGCCTGGTTGGGGCAGCGGACCTCCAACGGCCGCAGCAGGTCGCGGCACCCGTCCACCAGATGTCCGATCTGGTCCTCCACGACACCCCGGTCGGCGGTCAGCAGCAGCGCGTTGAGGTCACCCCAGGTGGTGTCCCGCTTGATCGAGGCGAGGTCGTTGACCAGCCGGAGCACCCGCTGCACCTCCCGACTGACGGTGATCAGCTCGGTCAGGTGCGCCAGCGTCGGCCCGTCGCCCAGACGCAGCCAGTGCGTCACGTTGACGAAGGTCGACCCGAAGTTGTCCGCGTTGTCGAGGTAGTCGGCGAAGGTCGGGCCGGCTTGCGCCGGGGCGGCGCGGCGGGCCGCCTTCCACCGCCATTCCCGGTGCATGGCGGTGAGCGTCCGGTCCAGCTCGGTCCACCAGCGGTCCCGTCGGTCGGCGAAGGCGGGTGCCTGGTCGAGTTCGGCGACGATGTCGGCGAGGAATCGCCCGAGTTCGTCGTCGGGTCCGGCCGCGGCGCCGTACGCCACGGCGCGGCACCGGTCGACGAGGGCGACGATCTCGTCGTCGGTCGTGGCCTGGTAGTCGATCAACCAGTCGGCGGCGAACACCCACAGCGCGGCCCGGTTGGCCAGCCGTAGCTGCTCCGGGGTGCACCAGGGCGCGGCGAACGCGGTGGCCAGCGAGATCGCGGCGCTGACCGCCGGGTCGAACGGGCGGGCCGGGAACAGACCGGGGTAGGCCCGGGTGTGTTCGGCCAGGTCACGCTGACCGTGGATCGCGATCGCGCAGATCCGGCCGTTCTCGGCCGCGCTCTGCAGGTTCGCTGCGGCCGATGAGGACACCGTGTGCATCAGACCGTCCGGGAGAGGGCGGCCGGTTCGATCCGGACCCGTACCGGTGCGTCGGTCCGTACCGACGCACCGGCCTGCGGCGTGGGCAGCCGGCCGTCCGTCACCCGCACCCGGAACCGGCTGAGGATCGTGGCGACGATCAGCGGCGCCTCCAGGTAGAACAGGTGCTGGCCGAGGCACTGGTGTGGTCCGCCGCCGAACGGGAAGTGGGCGTACCGCTGCCGACGCCGTGCCGACGCCGGGGCCGACGGACCGGCGTCGGTGTCTTGCGTACCGTCGGGGTCGAACCGGTCGGGGTCGAACCGGTCAGGGTCCGGCCAGACCGTGGGCAGTCGGTGGGTCAGGTACGGGCTCACCATCAGCTGCGCGCCGGCCTTGATGCGGACACCGTCGATGACGTCGTCGGCGAGCGCGGTACGCGGGATCAGCCAGGCGACCGGGTACAGCCGCAGCAGTTCGTCCAGCACCATGCGGGTGTAGCGCAGCTGCGGCAGATGCTCGTGGCGGACCGGTCCGGCGCCGACCACCTCGTCGATCTCCCGCTGCAGCCGGTCGGCGACCGCCGGGTGCCGGTGCAGCAGCGGCCAGAGCCAGGTCAGTACGCCGTACGTGGTCTCGGTGCTGGTGGCGAACATGGCCACCGTGTCGTTGCGGATCTGCGCCTCGTCGAAGCCCCGGCCGTCGCGGTCGCGACCGCGGACCAGGGTCCCGACGACGTCGTCTGTGTCGTCGCCGTCGGCCCGGGCCTGCCGAACCACCGGCAGCACGATGTCGTCGATGGTCCGGACGGCCTGACGGAACGCGCGGTCGCGGGGCAGTGGGACCGCGTTGGGCACGAACGGCAGGAGCAGCCTCGGCAGTACGGCGGTGGCGATGGTGTCCTGGGCCGCGGTGATCCGCAGCGCCTGGTCGGTGGTGAACCGGTCGGCGAACATCACCCGGACGATGGCGCGGCAGACCAGCCGGGCCAGTTCGTCGCCGATGTCGACGGTGTGTCCGTGGCGGGCCGCGTCGGCCAGTGGCCCGGTCGCGTCCGCGATCGCTGTGGCCAGGTCGTCGGTGAGGGCGTCCAGCCGGCGGGCGGTGAACAGCGGCTGCAGCGTACGGCGGCTGTCCGACCAGACCGGACCTTCGCCCAGGATGCCGTCACCGAACAACCGCAGGATGGGCCGCCAGAGCAAACCACGGCCGTCGCGCAGGTAGTTGGCCGCGTTGTCCCGCAGCACGTGCGCCACCTGGGCGGGATCACTGACCAGATAGAGCCGGGCCGGTCCGGCGGACAGCCGGACGATGCCGCCGTCGGCGTCAGTGGCGAGCCCGACGAGGGTCCGCAGCGGGTCGCGGACCAGACCGGGCAGGACGCGTAGCGCCGCGACCGGACGCATCGGGGCGGGAGAGGCACCCGGTCGGGGTGTCGGACCCATCATGCGGTCACCCTGCACACGATCTCCGTTCCGCCACCTGACCGCAGGGTCCACCGGGTCGACTGGTGACTGATTGAAAGCAAAGGACGACGTTCGGCTGATCATGCCATGATGAACACGGTCAATCTAGGTTCATAGATGTTAAGTTCTCCTTTGGTGCGCACACCTTCCCGCGCGCCAGCCGTCCGGTCGTCCGCGCCGGCATTCGACATCGCCTGGTGTGGTATGAGTGCACGGTGACCCAGACGCAGCCCGGCGCCGGTGCCGACGACCCGAAGCCGGACCCTCGACGGGTGTCCGGGTGGTCCTACCTGATGGAGTTGATCGCACTCTGCGGGCTCGTGGTGGCCCAGCCGCTGCTCGACGTGATCGGTCGCAGCCCGGACTTCTTCTTCTTTCACGGTGCCGGACCGGCCGCCGTTCTCGCCCTGGTAGCGGTGATCGTGCTGGTTCCGCCGGCGCTGTTGTGGGGTCTGGGTTGGCTGGCGGGGCTGGCCGGGCCGACGGTCCGGCGGTGGACCCATCTGGCCCAGCTCGGCAGTTTGACCGTGTTGTTCATCGTGCAGGTTGGAAAGGCGCTGATCGATGTGCGGGGCCCGCTGCTGGTGGTGCTCGCCGTCGTCGTCGCCACGGTGTTGCTCGCGGGGTTCGCCAGGTCGACGGTCGCCCGGCAGGTGCTGCGGGTCGCCGCGGTCGGTCCGCTGGCGTTCGTGCTGCTGTTCGTCTTCGCCTCGCCGTCGTCGGCGGTGCTGCTCGGCCGGGGGGCGTCCAGTGCGCCGGTGCGCAGCATCGGTCCCCACCCGCCGATCGTCATGATCATCCTCGATGAGTTCCCGCTGGTGTCGCTGCTCGACGAGCGGGGTGAAATCGACGCCGGGCTGGTGCCGAACTTCGCCCAGCTGGCCGCCGGCTCGACCTGGTACCGCAACGCGACAACGGTGAGCGGCAAGACCGTCAACGCGGTGCCGGCGATGCTGACGGGACGGTACCCGACCGGGGAGTTGACCCCGCACTACTCGCAGCACCCGGACAACCTGTTCACCCTGCTCGGGCCGGCCTACCAGGTCGAGGCCTGGGAGAACGTCACCCAGCTCTGCCCGCCGCAGCACTGTCGGGGACGTCCCGGGCAGGACCGGGGCAGTCTGCCGGTGATGCTGCGGGAAACCGCGGCACTGTACGGCCAGTTGATCTCTCCGGACGATTCGCTGGACGACCCGGCGGCGAGTTTCCGCGAACCGACGGTGGCCGACGACATCCGGGCCAACGACAAGTCCCCGGACGCCGGCCCCGGGTTCCGGATGAGCAGGTTGAAGGAGAACCAGCCGGCCAGGTTCACCGAGTTCCTCGGTTCGCTGCGACCCCGGGACACCCCGACGCTGCACTTCCTGCACCTGCTGATGCCCCACTCGCCGTGGACCTATCTGCCGAGCGGGATGCGGTACGACGGTCCGGGCGGGCTGCCGTACGACGGACCCTGGTGGGCCCGGCTCACCCATCAGCGGCACCTGCAGCAGGTCGGCTACACGGATCTGCTGATCGGCGAGGCGTTGCGCACGCTGCGCGCGAACGGCCTCTACGACGACGCGCTGATCGTGGTGACCTCCGACCACGGCGGCAGCTTCAGCGAGGGGGTCGCCGGCCGGGAGATGGACGACCAGTTCGCCGCCGCCGCCGAGCTCGCCTGGGTGCCGCTGTTCGTCAAGGAACCCGGCCAACAGGTTGGACGGATTGACGACCGCAACTGGGAGCAGGTCGACCTGCTGCCGACCGTCGCCGACCACGCCGGGGTGCAGGTGCCGTGGCGTACCGATGGCATCTCCGCGCTGCGCGGCGAGCGGGAGACCACCGACAAGCGGTTCGATCCGCGACCGGGCGAGCCGGTGACGATCGACGGCCCGGCCCACTTCGCGGCCGTACGGGCGGGTTCCAGCGCCCGGCCGGTGTTCCCGCCTCTGCCAGCGGCGGACCTGATCGGTACGGCGGTCGACGATCTGACTGTGGTCGGCACGGGCCCGCCAGCGACCGTGACGAATCTGTCCGAGTACCAGGACGTCCGGGCGGAGCGTGGCAAGATCCCGGCGTTGGTGCACGGCACCCTGCCGGAGTCGGTGCCGGTCGGCGTCCCGGTCGCGGTCGCGCTGAACGGGCGGGTCGGCACGGTGGTCCAGACGGCGCGCGACGGTGCCGGGCAACTCCGGTTCGTCGGGCTGATCCCGGACGAGCGGCTGTTCGTCGCTGGTGCCAACCGGTTGGAGCTGTTCGTGGTGGTTGACGCTGAGCCGGCCGGCGACGGCCCGACCGGAACCGCGCCGACTCTGCGGCGCCTGCCCATCACCGGCTGATCCGAGACCTCACCCTCCCGCTGCCGGTCCACTCCGCCGATCGTGCCCGATCAGGCTTAGCGGAGCGGGCCGCTGGGTATGAGTCTGCCGGGTGTCGATACCCGACCGGAGGAGGCGACCATGGTCGGCAGGATGATCAAGCGCTGGGCGGTCGTCGCGGTCGCCGTACCGCTGGCGGCAGCCGGGGCGCGCAAGCTCAGCTCGGTGGTGGAGTCCCGTAGGGGCCCGTCGTCGCGTACCTCGAAGCTACTACGGCAGGCGGGGGACGCACTGCACCGGAACAAGCGGCGTCGCTGAAGGCGGTACGCCGCGACAGGTTGCCCGGTCCGGAGCACAACGGTCGGGGTCCGTTGCCACCGGACCGGGCAACCGCCTCTCAGGTCAGGACGGGCAGTTGCCGGCCGCCCGGCGCTTCTCGATCGCGTCGGCGGCGCCCGAGGCGTACTCGACGAGTACGCCGCCGCCCGGGTCGAACCGCCAGGTGTCCTGCACCAGCCGCAGTGAGCTGTTGCCCACGGTGTCGTCGCGGCGCCAGGTCAGGTCGACGGCCGTCTCGTCGACCGGTGTCACCTCCTGCAGTTGGAACTCGACGCCGTCCTGCACCGGGCACGCCTCGTTGGTTTCGACGAACACGTTCTCCGGCACCGACTGCTGGGCCTCGGCGGTCCACAGCTGCCAGGCACCCGACCAGTCGCCGCCGACGATCAGGTCGAACTCCTGCTGAGCGACGTCGAGCGCTTCGGCGACGTTGACCTGGATCGGCTCGCGGGTCTCGGTCGGCGTGTCGACGCCCGGGACCGACGGGGTACCGGGGGACCCCGTCGGGGGCGGGGTGCAGCCGGCGACGAGTGTCAGGGCGGCCACCCCGACGAGTACGCTCGCGGTAGAGCGGCGCATGACCGTTCCTCCTCTCGGTGCGCCTCCGGCAGGGGACGGCTTTGGGAGCGCTACCAGAGGTCAATCTGGCAGCTTAGGCCCAGCATCAACTTTTGTCGATCACCTGTGGGCGGTCGGATCAGTGCTGTGTATCAGGTGTGTGAAACCTTGTGAACAATGTTGCGCTCGTGGCCTCGGTCTTTTGGCTGCTCTGCCTCGCCACACGCCGAGATAGTCTCGGTGAACGGGTTTCACCTCTTGTTCACTAACGTTCAGCCTGATAGAACACGGTGGTGGTGCGCCGTACTTCACGGCCCGCTTCATCGCTTGACCCGCTACCTGACGCACAGCTACCTGAATGCAAGGTCACCCTCGCCGTTCACGACGGAGGACTTCTCCCATGGCTGGTACCTCTCCGCGGGGCGGATCCGCCCCGCCCGCCCTCTCCCGCCGGTCGGTGCTCCAGCTCGGGGGCATCGGCGCGTTCCTGTTCGCCACCGGCGCCTGTGCCTCCGGCTCGGGCACCGACGGCTCCGACGACGCCTCCCCGGGCACCTCCGCCGACACCCTGCGTATCGCCGTCTCCAGCTACCTGAGCAGCTGGGACCAGGACTTCGTCGGCTTCGACCCGGTTGCGCTCATGCTGTACAAGAACGTCTTCCCGTACATGATCGACTACGGGGTCACCGAGGTCGACGGCTCCCGGATCCTCGACACCGAGAACGTCATGGCGACCTTCGCCGAGTCGTTCGAGCCGAACGAGGATCAGACCGTCTGGACCCTCAAGCTGCGTCAGGGCGTCACCTTCGCCAGCGGCAACGAGATGACCGCCGCCGACGTCAAGTGGTCCAAGGACCGGGCCTTCGCTGCCCAGGCCAACGTCGCCGGCATCTACCGGACCATCGGTTTGACCGAGCCGGACCAGGTCACCGTGGTCGACGACTACACGGTGCAGTTCACCCAGGCGTTCCCCAGCGCGTTGACCCGGCAGATCCAGGCGATCTCGCTGTACGTCTTCGACTCCGAGGAAGCGAAGACGCACGCCACCGACGCCGACCCGTGGGCCACCGAGTGGTTCGCCAACAACGCCCCGACCGGCGGCTACTTCAACGTCGAGCGGGCCGTGCAGGGCCAGGAGATCGTGCTCGCCGCCAACGAGGGCTACTCGGGCCCCGACCCGGCGCAGACCAGGACCGTCCGGATCTCGGTGGTCCCGGCCGCCGCCAACCAGCGACTCCAGCTGGAGGCCGGCGACATCGACGTGGCGCTGGGCATCGGCCAACGCGACATCGCCGACCTGAAGAACACCGACGGCGTCAAGGTCATCTCTGCGGCCAGCAACGAGCAGGTCGCCATCCAGATGTCGGTGACCACCGCGCCGTTCGACAACGTCGACGTCCGCAAGGCCCTCGCCCACGCGGTGCCGTACGACCAGATCATCAACAACGTGTACGGCGGCGACGCCCGCCCGACGAAGAGCCTGGTGCCGCTGGACATGCCCGGCTACGACGAGCGCGGCTACCCGTACGGCTACGACCCGGACGCCGCCCGCGCCGCGCTCGCCGCCGCCGGGGCCGACCAGATCAGCTCCGAGCTGGTCTACGCCACCGACAACGACACCCAGCAGCAGATCGCGGTCCTGGTGCAGAGCGAGGCCCGCAAGGTCGGCATCGAGCTGGAACTGGTCCCGCTGGACCCGGCCACCCTGGCCGAGCGGCGGCAGCAGAAGAACATCCCGCTGCAGATCACCGCCGGCCAGCTGTGGGTCAACGACGTCGAGTACATGCTGGCCACCAGCTTCGTCGAGGGCGCCAACCTCAACTACTCCAACTACGTCAACCCTGAGCTGGAGGATATCTACGAGCGGTCGCACACCGTCGTCGACCCGGCCGAGCGCAACGAACTCTGGCTGCGGGTGCAGGAGATCCTGGCCGCCGACGTGCCCTGGGTGATCCTCTGCCAGCCCAACTTCAACCTGCCGGTACGCGAGGAGGTCAGCGGCTGGGTCCAGCCCATGGACGGACTGGCCCGGCTGCGCTACCTCCACGCCTCGGCCTGACCCACTCCGGCACCCACCCCTCATGCGTATCGCCCGCTTCGTCGCCCGCCGGCTGCTGCAGCTCGTACCGGTGCTGCTCGGCGTGATCGTCGCGACCTTCGTCCTGGTACGGGTGCTCCCCGGGGATCCGATCCGGACCATCCTCGGCCCGAACGCCACCGAGGTCGAGGCCGCCGCCGCCCGGGCCCGCTACGGACTGGACCAGCCACTGTGGAAACAGTTCCTGGACTACCTGGGCGGACTGCTCACCGGTGACCTCGGCACGTCGATCCAGAGCGGCAACGCGGTCGCCGGCGAGCTGGCCCTACGGGTCGGCCCCACCCTGCAACTGGTGGTGCTGGCGGTCGCCGTGGCGGTGCTCATCGCCGTGGTCGGCGGCATCTGGTCGGCGCGCCGCGCCGACCGGGCCGCCGACCACGGCATCCGGGTACTGGCCCTGATCGGCAACTCGGTGCCGGAGTTCTGGCTCGGCCTGGTGCTGGTCCTGGTCGGCTACAGCATGCTCGGCTGGTTCCCGGCCCCCAGCGGCCGGGTCGACCCGGACACCAACCTCACCCCGATCACCGGCGCAGAGCTGATCGACGCCGCGCTGACCGCCAACGGACCGGCGTTCACCTCCGCGCTGGCCCACCTGGCGCTGCCGGTGGCCACCCTGGCGATCGTGGTGGTCGCCCCGCTGCTGCGCAGCGTGCGCGCCTCCGCGCTGGAGGTGCTGCACTCCGAGGCGTACACCGCCGCCGCCGCGCACGGGCTGCGCGACCGGCTGCTGCGCCGCGGCTACCTGTTGCGCTCCGCGTTGGTCCGGCTGCCGTCGCTGGCCGCTCTGGTCTTCGGCACCGCGGTCGGGTCGACCGTGCTGATCGAGTACGTCTACTCGTGGCAGGGCTTCGGCCAGTGGGCGCTGCGCGGGCTGCTCTACCGCGACTTCCCGGTGGTGCAGGCCTCTGTGCTGCTCATCGCCGTCTGCTACGTCCTCGTCTTCCTGATCGCCGACGTGGTGCACGCGATCCTCGACCCGAGAGTGAAGATCTGATGGTTGACCTGCGCGCAGCCGGTGGCCCGGCGGACAGCGCCGACGACGCCGCCCCGGTGGTGGCCGCCGGCACCGCCCGGGGCGGCCGGTTCGCCACCGTCCTGATCTCCGTCGGCGCGACGATCCTCGCGGTGGTGGCGCTGGCCGCGATCGCCGCACCGCTGCTGTCGTCCTGGGGCCCGCAGGAGATCGACCCGGCCGGCACCCTGCTGCCGCCCGGCGGCGGCCACCTGCTCGGCACCGACATCAACGGGATGGACGTGTGGAGCCGGCTGCTGCACGCCGGCCGGCTCGACCTGGGCATCGCGGTCGCCGCGGTCGCCCTCGCCGTGTTCGCCGGCACCACCCTCGGCCTGGTCGCCGGCTACTTCGGCGGCTGGATCGACGACGTGCTGATGCGGCTGCTCGACATCTTCCAGGCGTTCCCCACCTTCATCCTGGCCCTCGCGGTGGCCGCGCTGCTCGGCGGCGGCACGGTCAACCTGATCCTGACCATCGCCCTGGTCAACGCGCCCGGGTACGCCCGGCTGGTGCGGGCCGAGGTCCGCTCGGTCCGCGAGCTGCCGTTCATCGACGCTGCGGTCACCTCCGGGGCGTCGCACCTCGGGGTGCTGTGGCGGCACGTGCTGCCGAACAGTCTCACCCCGGTGCGGGTGATCGCCCCGCTCGGCTGCGGCTGGGCGATGCTCACCCTGGCCGGGCTGTCCTTCCTCGGGCTGGGCATCTCGGTGCCGACCGCCGAATGGGGGTCGATGATCAGTCTCGGCTCGCCGGACGTGGTCGCCGGCCGCTGGTGGACCTCGGTGCCGCCCGGCCTGTTCCTGCTGATCAGCGTGTTCGGCTTCAGTCTGCTCGGCGAAGGGCTGCAGGAACGCGCGGAAGCGAAACGGCGGTGACCGCGATGGACCCGACGACGATCACCCGCGACCTGCTCGCCATCGAGAACCTGTCGGTGCTGATCCGCCGACCCGGTCGGCAGGTCGCCGCGCTCAGCGGGGTCAGCCTGCACGTCGACCGGGGCGAGGTGGTCGGCCTGGTCGGCGAGAGCGGCGGCGGCAAGTCCATGGTGGCTCGCTCGATCGTCGGCCTGCTGCCCGGCGGCGCGCAGGCCACCGGCCGGGTCCGCTTCCACGGCGGCGACGTCACCGGTGACCTCACCAGTGACGCCACCGGTGACCCCGCTGGCGGGCCGAGTGACGGTGCCGGCAACACCGGCGGACCGGTCGACGTACTGCGGCTCGACCCGGAGCAGCTGCGCCGCCACCGTGGCCACGGCGCGGCGATCTGCTTCCAGAACCCGCGCGGCGCTCTCAGCCCCACCCGTACCGTCGGTCGGCAGTTGACCGACCGGCTCTCCACCCATCAGGGGATGACCGGGCAGCAGGCCCGTCAGGTGGCCCGGGAACTGTTCGCGGCGGTCGGTATCCGCAGCCCGCAGCGGCGGCTCGACGCGTACCCGCACGAACTGTCCGGCGGGATGGCGCAGCGGGTGATGATCTCGCTGGCCACCGGCTGCGCGCCCGGCCTGCTGATCGCCGACGAGCCGACCACCGGCCTGGACGTCACCCTGGCCCGGGAGATCCTCCGCCAGTTCCGCCAGGCCGCCGACGCCGACCGGCGTGGGGTGCTGCTCATCTCGCATGACCTGGCCTCGATCGCCGAGGTCTGCGACCGGGTGGTGGTGCTCTACGCCGGCACCGTCGTGGAGAGCGGGCCGGCGGCGCAGGTGCTGCGGGCCCCGGCCCACCCGTACACCCGGGCGCTGCTCGCCTCGGTGCCCGACGTGGACGGCCGGCCGGTGCGGGCCACCGCCGGCGGGATGCCGCTGCTGACCGCCCCGCCCGACGACTGCCCGTTCGTCTCCCGGTGCGCGCACGCCACCGACCGCTGCGCCGCGCAGCGTCCACCGACCGGCGCCGTGCCGGCCGCCACGTCGGTCACGGCCGCGTCGGACGGTGCCGCTGGCGGGACGGCCGGCTGGACGCTGGCCTGCTTCCACCCGCAGACCGGGCCGTTGGTCACCGACCCGGCCGTCGTCGACACGTCGGTGGGCACCGCGTCGCCTGGCACCGCACCGCGGGTCGACGCCGAGCGGGCCGGTGCAGCCGAGCGGACGGTGCTGCGGATCGAGGACGCCCACGTGGTCTACCGCAGCCGGTTCGGCCGCGGCGGGCACCACGCGCTGCGCGGCGTCGACCTGACCGTCGCCGCCGGCGAAACCCTCGGTGTGGTCGGGGAGAGCGGCTGCGGCAAGTCGACCCTGGCCAAGCTGATCCTCGGGCTGGTCGAGCCGGCCAGCGGCACCGTGGAGATCGGCGGCGCCCGGATGGCCGAGCTGCGCGGCCGGGCGCTGCGCACCCTGCGGACCCGCGCCCAGATGGTGTTCCAGGATCCGTTCGGCGCGCTCAGCCCGCGCCGCACCGTCGCCGACGCCATCGCCGAACCGCTGCGCGCCCTCGGCGTGCCTGCCCAGCAGCGGGCCGAACGGGTCGGTGTGGCGCTGGACCGGATGGAGCTGGACCGGTCGATCCTCGGCCGCCGCCCGCACGAACTTTCCGGCGGGCAGGCGCAGCGGGTCGGCATCGCCCGCGCCCTGGTCGGCGACCCCGACCTGATCGTCTTCGACGAGCCGACGTCGGCGCTGGACGTCACCGTGCAGGCGCAGATCCTGGAAGTGATCCGCGACGTCGCCGCCGACCGGGACCGGGGCAGCGTGTTCATCTCCCACGACCTGGCCACGGTACGCGGCTTCGCCGACCGGGTGATCGTGCTCTACCTGGGCCGGATCGTCGAGGAAGGGCCGGTCGACGAAGTCTTCAGCAGCCCGGCGCACCCGTACACCCGGGCGTTGCTGTCCAGCGCGCCGAGCCTCGGCGCCGGGTTCGGCGGCGGCCGCGTCGACCTGCTCAAGGACCTCGACGAGACCGACGCCGCCGCCGGCTGCCCGCTCGCCGCCCGCTGCCCGTTCGTCACCGGCCGGTGCCGTACCGAGGAACAGCAACTGCAGCCGTACGGGCGCAGCCGGGCAGCCTGCTGGCGGGCCCCGGAGATCCCCGACCTGCTGACCGCATCCGAAAGGTGACCTGAGACGATGCCCGCACCGCACATCCGGCTCGCCGTCGACATCGGCGGCACCTTCGTCGACGCGATGGAGCTGGACACCCGCACCAACCAGGTCCGGTTCCGCAAGGCGTCGACCACACCGGCCCGCCCCTGGGAAGGGGTGCTGGACGCGGTGACCGCGCTCGGCACCGACCTGTCCGAGGTGGAGCTGTTCATCCACGGCACCACGCTCGGGCTCAACGCGGTGCTGGAGCGCCGGGGCGGGGCCACCGGCATCATCACCAACGAGGGCTTCCGGGACGTCTTCCTGCTCGGCCGAGGCAACGTGCCCGCCGACCACATGTACGACTTCCAGTACGAACGGCCGGAGAGCCTGGTCAAACGGCGGTACACCGCCGGGGTGACCGGCCGGCTCGACTACCGGGGTCGGGTGGTGACCGAACTCGACCCGGACAGTGTCCGGGCCGCCGCCCGCACCCTGGTCGAGGAGCAAGGGGTCGGGTCGATCGCGGTCTGCTTCCTGCACTCGTTTGTCGACCCGAGCCACGAACGTGCCGCCGCCGAGCTCATCCGCGAGGCGTACCCGCAGGTCAGCGTCTCGGTGTCGACGGACATCGTGCGCGAGCACCGCGAGTACGAGCGGACCAGCACCACCGTGCTGGAGGCGTACATCCGGCCGATCTTCGAACGCTACGTCGACGAGCTGGAGGCCGGGCTGGCCGCCCGGGGCTTCGCCGGCCGGTTCCTGATCATGCGGTCCGGCGGCGGGTCGATGACCTCGACGACGGCCAAGAAGTCGCCGACGCACACCGTGCTGTCCGGCCCGGCCGGCGGCATCGTCGGCGCCGCCTACCTGGCCGGGGCGCTGGGCCGGGACAACCTGCTCACCTTCGACATCGGCGGGACGTCGCTGGATGCCTGCGTGATCGAGGCCGGCAGCCCGGTCGCCGCGTACGAGGCGCAGCTGGAGCACTTCCCGCTGCTGATCCCGACGTACGACATCCGCACCATCGGTGCCGGCGGCGGCTCCATCGCCTGGCTGGACCGGGGGCTGCTGAAGGTCGGTCCACAGAGCGCCGGCGCCGACCCGGGGCCGGTCTGCTACGGCCGGGGCGGGCAGCGGCCGACCGTCACCGACGCCTCGGTGGTGCTCGGCTACGTCGACCCGGACCGGTTCCTGGCCGGCACGATGGGTCTGCAGGCCAAGGCGGCGCAGGCGGCGCTCGACGAGCAGATCGCCACCCCGCTGGGGCTGAGCCCGACCGCCGCTGCGGCCGGCGTCTACGACGTGCTGCTGGCCCGCACCGTCGGCGCGGTCCGTCAGATCACCGTGGAACGCGGCCACGACCCCCGGGTCTTCTCGCTGCTCGCCTTCGGCGGCGCCGGGCCGCTGCTGGCCCCGCTGCTGGCCCGCGAGATGGGCATCCGGGAGGTGGTGGTGCCGTTCGCCCCGTCCGGCTTCTCCGCCTGGGGGATGCTGTCGGCCGACATCGTCGACGACTTCTCCCGGACCGTGCTGGCCACCCTGGACGCCGACGCGCCGGAGGGCAGCGTCGACCTGGCCGCGCTGGAGGCGATGTTCGTCGAGGTCGAGGCGGAGGCGGTCGGCTCCCTGGTGGAGCAGGGCGTCGACGCCGGCTCGGCGGTGCTGGAACGCCAGCTGGAGCTGCGCTACCTCGGTCAGGAACACACCCTGATCGTCACCGTCGGCGCCGAGCTGGACCGCGACGCGATCCGGTCCGCGTTCGAGCAGCTGCACCGATCCCGGTACGGCCACGCGATGAGCAACCGGCTGCAGATCCTCAACCTGCGGGTGCGCGGCATCGGCCGGACCACCCGCCCGGAGCTGGTCCGCCCGCCGGCCGGCGACGGCGACCCGACGCGGGCGCTGCTCGGCCGCCGAGACGCCTTCGACTTCGACACCCGCGAGGTGGCGTCGTTCGCCGTCTACGACCGGGCGAAGCTCGCTCCGGGGGACCGGTTCACCGGGCCGGCCCTGGTCGACGAGGGCACCTCCACCACGGTGGTGCCCAGCGGGCAGCGCGTCGAGGTCGACCCGCACGGCTACCTGCTGGTGACCCTGGAGGAGGCGAAGTGAGCACGCTGGACGGAGCCACCGCCGAGGTGGTGCGCAGCTACCTGATCTCCGCCGCCGAGGAGATGCGGGCCACGTTGATCCGTACCTCGTTCAATCCGGTGATCTACGAGGTGCACGACTTCGGCATGTCGATGTACGACGCCGACCTGCGGCTGATCGCCGAGGCGACCGGGTTGACGTTTTTCCTCGGCGCCAACGACTTCTCCCTCGCCAAGGGGGTCGAGTACGTCGGCCGGGAGAACCTGCACCGCGGCGACATCGTGCTGCTGAACTACCCGTACTGGAACGCCGCGCACGCCTCGGACGCCACCCTGTTCGCCCCCGTGTTCATGCCGGACCCGGCCGACGCCGAACCGGACGCCGACGGCGACCTGGTCGGGTTCCTCTGCGTGCGGGCGCACTGGATGGACCTGGGTGCCAAGGACCCGGGTTACGTGCTCGACTCCACCGACATGCACCAGGAAGGGCTGATCTTCCCCGGCACGAAGGTGGTGTCCAGGGGCGAGCCGGTGCACGAGATCCACGAGCTGATCCGGTTCAACTCGCGGATGCCGGCCGAGGTCCTCGGCGACCTGCACGCCCAGATCGCCGCGCTGCGCACCGGTGAGCGGCGGTTGCTGGAGATCCTGGCAAAGTTCGGCCGGCCCACGGTGGCCGCCGCCGTCGACGCGATCATCGCCGACGGCGAGGCCCGCAGCCGGGCCGCCCTGGCCGCCCTGCCGCAGGGCTCGTGGACCGCCACCGACTGGGTCGACGACGACGGCATCACCGAGGACCCGGTCAAGATGCAGGTCACCGTCACCATCGCCGACGGCACCTTCACCGTCGACTTCGCCGGCTCGTCACCGGCGGTGCCCGGCCCGATCAACATGCCGTACGGCGCGACCGAGGCGATCTGCAAGGTGATCCTCAAGTCGTTGACCTCACCGGACCAGCCGTCGAACGCCGGCACCATCGCGCCGCTGCGGGTCAGGGCCGAGCCGGGCACCCTGTTCCACGCCGTCTACCCGCAGCCGACGTTCACCCTGTGGACCGGCATCGTCGCCGTCGAGTTGATCCTCAAGGCACTCGCCCAGGGCATGCCGGACCGGCTGCCGGCCTCGTCCGGCGGCGACGTGCCCGGGTTCATGATGGTCGGCATTCACCCGGACACCGGCCAGCTCTTCGCAGTCAGCAACAACGACCCGGTCGGCTGGGGCGGCACCCGGGAACACGACGGGATGAACGCCGCCACCCACGTCTCCGGCAGCACCGGGCGGATGACCCCGATCGAGGTCCTCGAGGCCCGGACCGGGATGTTCTTCGAACGGTTCGAGATGCGCACCGACTCCGGCGGCGCCGGCCGGCACCGGGGCGGCGTGGGGCTGCGGCGCGACATCCGGTTCGTCACCCCGGGCGAGTTCCTGTCGGTGATCAAGAAGACGAAGTCGGCGCCGTGGGCGCTCGACGGCGGCGCGCGGCCGGACCCGAACCAGGTGGTCGTGCACCCGGGCACCGACCGGGAACGGCGGGTCAGCACGAAACGGACGCCGGTGGTGCCCGGTGACCGGGTCACCCTGCTCACCGCCGGTGGTGGCGGGCACGGCGACCCGCGTCGGCGCGACCCGGCGGCGGTACGCGAAGACGTCGCCGAAGGCTACGTGTCGCCGCCCGCTGCCCGCGAGGTGTACGGGGTCGACGTCGATGACTGAAAATGCCACTGTGGATGGCGCGGCGACCGAGGTGGTGCGCAGCTACCTGGTGGCCGCCGCCGAGGAGATGCGCTCCGCCCTGGTACGCACCGCCTTCAACCCGGTCATCTACGAGGTGTACGACTTCGGCATCTCCATCTACGACGCACGCCTGCGGCTGGTCGCCGAGTCCACCGGGCTGAGCCGGTTCCTGGGCGCCAACGACTACTCGATCCGCAAGGGCGTCGAGTACGTCGGCCGGGAGAACCTGCACGCCGGCGACATCGTGCTGCTGAACTACCCGTACTGGAACGCGGCGCACGCCTACGACGCCACCCTGTTCGCCCCGGTCTTCCTGCCGGAGCCGGCCGGTGCCGGCGGTGACGGGCCGGCCGGGGACGGCACGCTGATCGGGTTCCTGTGCGTGCGGGCGCACTGGATGGACCTGGGGGCCAAGGACCCGGGCTACGTGCTCGACTCCACCGACATGCACCAGGAAGGTGTCATCTTCCCCGGCACCAAGGTGTTCCGCCGGGGCGAGCCGGTGCCCGAGATCATCGAACTGATCCGCTTCAACTCGCGGATGCCGGAACTGGTCATCGGCGACCTGCACGCCCAGGTCGCGGCGCTGCGCACCGGTGAGCGCCGGCTGATCGAGCTGGTCGAACGGTTCGGCCCGGCCACCGTCACCACGGTCGTCGACACCGCGATCGCCGCCGCCGAAGCGTCCACCGCCGACGCGCTCGCCGCGTTGCCGCAGGGTTCCTGGACCGCCGTGGACTGGCTCGACGACGACGGCATCACCGACGAGCCGATCAAGATGCAGGTCACCGTCACCATCGCCGACGGCACCTGCACCGTCGATTTCACCGGGTCGTCACCGGCCGTCGCCGGACCGGTGAACCTGCCGTACGGGTCGACCATCGCCACCGCCCGGGTCGCGTTCAAGGCGCTCACCACACCGACCGAGCAGACCAACGCCGGGCACTTCACCGCGCTGCGGGTGGTCGCCGAACCGGGCAGCCTGTTCCACGCCGTCTACCCGGCCGCCACGTTCACCCAGTGGACCGGCACGGTGGCGATGGAGCTGATCTACCGGGCGCTGGCCCAGGGCATGCCGGACCGGCTGGCCGCGTCGTCCGGTGGCGACGTGCCCGGGTTCATGATGGTCGGCACCCACCCGGACACCGGGCAGCTGTACGCGGTCAGCAACAACGACCCGGTCGGCTGGGGTGCCTCGCCCGACCACGACGGCATCGGCCCGGCCAACCACCTGTGCCAGACCCAGGCCCGCAACACCCCGGTCGAGGTGCTCGAAGCCCGGACCGGGATGTTCTTCGAACGGCTGGAGATCCGCACCGACTCCGGCGGCGCCGGCCGGCACCGGGGCGGACCCGGGCTGCGCCGCGACATCCGGTTCACCACCGCCGGCGAGTTCCTGTCGGTGGTGAAGAAGACCAGGTCGGCGCCGTGGGCGCTGGACGGTGGCGGGCAGCCGGACCCGATCCAGGTGGTCGTCCACCCCGGCACCGACCGGGAACGACGGGTCAGCACGAAACGCACGCCGGTCGCCCCCGGTGACCGGGTCACCCTGCTCACCGCCGGTGGCGGCGGGCACGGCGACCCGCGCGACCGCGACCCCGAGGCGGTTCGCGCCGACGTCGCCGAAGGCTACGTGTCACCGGCGGCCGCCCGCGACGTCTACGGACACGTGTCACCGGCGGCCGCCCGCGACGTCTACGGCGTCCCCGCACCCGCACCCCGCAGAAAGGCCCGCGATGACCAACCCCGCTGACCGGACGCCGACATGAGCGCCGCCACCCACCCCGGACCGGTCGACACCGTCCTGACCAACTGCACCGTCGTGGACGCCCGCATCCTCGACGGCGTCGGTCCGGTCACCGACGCCGCCGTCTGGGTGCGCGGCGACCGGATCGCCGCCGTCGGACGGGCCGCCGAGGTGACCGCCACCGCCCGCGCCGAGGCCGACGTCACCGAGATCGACCTCGGCGGCGCGTATCTGACACCCGGGCTGACCAACATGCACACCCACCTGTCGCTGTCCCTGCCCGGTGCCGGCGGGCAGAGCGTCAAGGACATGACCCCGCACGAACTGGCCCTCTACATGGCCGACGGGGCCCGGCGAACCCTGCTCTGCGGGGTGACCACGGTCCGCTGCGTGGCGGAGAAGGACCATGCCGACTTCGCGCTGCGCCGGGCGATCACCGCCGGCCGGGTCACCGGGCCACGGATCTTCACCGCCGGCCGGGCGCTGGTCTGCACCGGCGGGCACGGCCACGAGAGCACCGACACCCTGGAATGCGACGGGGCAGACGGGTTCCGGCGTGGAGTGCGCAGCCAGATCAGAGCCGGCGCCGACCTGATCAAGGTGATGATCTCCGGTGGCATCGCCGGCGAACACGAGTCGATCCACACCCGGCAGCTGTTCCCCGACGAGATGGCCGCCGTCATCGACACCGCGCACGCCTGGGGCCGCAAGGTCACCGCGCACGCCGGCCCGGCACCGGTGATCGGTGAGGCCGTCGAACTGGGCCTGGACTGCGTCGAGCACGGCTACCAGCTCACCGAGGAGGTGGCGGCGCGGATGGCGCAGCGGGGAACCGCGCTGGTGCCGACCCTGCTGGTCACCCGGTGCAAGGAGTTCTTCGACGAACTCGGCGTACCGGAATGGATGCAGTGCCGTTCGCTCGGTGCCGGCCCCCGACACCTGGAGAGCTACGCGATGGCCCTCGCAGCCGGGGTGGAGGTGCTGCTCGGCAGCGACATGCCGCCGTTCTGGTCCTTCGAGGGCACCAACGCCTCGGTGCGGGAGCTGGAGTACCTGTCGGAGAGCGGCATCGGCCCGGCCCGCGCCCTGTACGCCGGCACCCTCGGCCCGGTCCGCTGGCTCGGCGCCGAGGCCGACCTCGGCACCGTCGAGACCGGCAAGTACGCCGACCTGGTGGCGATGGACGCCGACCCGACCGCCGACACGTCGGCGTTCCGGGGGGTGCGCTGGGTGATGTCCGGCGGCCGGGTGGTCCGCGACGACCGGTCCGGCCGGACCGCCTGGTGAACGACGTGAGGAGCAGAATGTCCGAGCAGGAGACCGCCGAGATCGCCGCCGCGATCGGCGACATGTACGACGCGTTCCTCGCCGGCGACCGGGTTCGCTTCGACCGGCACCTGCACGCCGACGTGACCACCTGGGAGACGCACCTGCCCGGCCCGCTGCGCACCCGCGACCAGCTGGACGCCTACCGGTCCCAGCGCGACGCCGCTGGAGCCCGGCCGGTGCTGGACCGGCTGGCCCCCGAGGACCTGCGGATCGACGTGTGGGGCGACGCTGCGGTGGCCCGCTACGTGCTGGTCGCGGTGCCGACCGGCGGCGGCCCGGCCGAACACAGCCGGGTCACCGACGTGCTGCGCCACACCGGCGACGGCTGGCGGATCGTGCACCACCACTCCGAACTGGTCCGCCACCCGGCGGGACCGGCCCTCGAACCGGCCGGCGGTCCGGCATGAGACGCCTTGTCGCCACCGGGTACGGCGAACCCGAGCAGGTGCTCACCGTCGCCGATCTGCCCGACGACCCACCGCCCGGCCCCGGTCAGGTGCGGATCGCCGTCGCCACGGTCGGGCTGAACTTCCTCGACGTGATGCTCTGCCGGGGCGAGTACGCGGTCCGCCCGGCGCCGCCGTTCACCCCCGGGGTCGAACTGGCCGGCCGGGTCGTGGCCGCCGGTGCCGGCGCCGAAGCGCTCGCCGACACCGACGTGGTGGCCTGCCCGGCGCTGCCGCACGGCGCGCTCGGTGAGACCGTCACCATCGACGCGGCGCTCGCCGTACCGCGGCCGGCGGGCATCGACCCGGTCGTCGCCGCCGCCGTCCCGGTCACCTACCAGACCGCCTGGTTCGCGCTGGACCGCGCCGCAGTCCAACCTGGTGAGACGGTGCTGGTGCACGCCGGGGCCGGCGGCGTCGGCATCGCCGCCACCCAGCTGGCCGCCGCCCGCGGCGCCCGGGTGATCTGCACCGCCGGCGGGCCGGCGAAGACCGTGCTGTGCCGCGACAACGGCGCCGACGTCGCGATCGACTACCTGGCCGGCGACTTCGTCGACGCGGTACGCGACGCCACCGGTGGCGCCGGTGCGGACGTGATCGTCGATCCGGTCGGCGGGGAGGTGTTCACCCGGTCGCTGGACTGCCTGGCGTTCGAGGGCCGGCTCGTCGCGGTCGGTGCCGCCGGCGGCGACCCGCCGCCGGTGGACCCGATGCGGCTGATCGCCGGCAACCATACTCTGGTCGGGCTCTCCTGGGGCTCGACGTACCCGTGGACCCGGCCGGACGCGGTCGCCCAGGCGTACCGGCGGATCTTCGACCTGATCGCCGCCGGCACGGTCCGACCCCCGGTGAACCGGGTCGTCGACCTGGCCGGCAGCCCGGCCGCGCTCGCCGACCTGGCCGACCGACGCACCACCGGAAAGATCATCGTCCGGATCGACCCGAGGGAGCAATCGTGAGCGATCAGACTGCCGGCACCGACGGCGACGACCTGACCGGCGGCGGTGACATGGAGGTCTACGACCTGCGGGTAAGCGTGGACCGGATCACCGGCCGGTCGGTCTGCGGGATGGCCGTCGGCGACCACTTCGACCTCACCGACAGCGCGCACCTGAAGATCCCGGAAGGGAAACACTTCTGCGTGTACGCGCTCGCGTCGGTGCTGCCGTTCCTGGCCGCCAAGCAGCGCGACATGCCGCCGGGGGACTGGCTGGAACGCGACACCCTGTTCGCCTGCCCGGACCCGGAGGAGGGCCTGGTCATGCGGGTCGAACGGACCTGCAAGCGGCGGATGAACTCGGCCGACCTGACCTGACGTGACCTGTCCCTGATCCATCGGAGGTTCGCGTGGCTGTGGAAATTGGACTCGGCCTGCAGAGCGACAAACGCGCCGGCGACTACGCCCGGCTGGCCCGTGCCGCCGAGGCGTACGGCTTCGACGTGCTGAGCGTCTTCGGTGACCTGATGTACCAGCCGCCGATCTTCCCGCTGCTGGAGATGGCCGCCGCCACCGGACGGGTCCGGCTCGGCACCGCCTGCCTCAACCCGTACTCGATGGCGCCGTACGAGATCGCCGGCCAGCTCGCCGCCCTCGACCTGGCCTCGCACGGACGGGCCTACCTGGGGCTTGCCCGCGGCACCTGGCTGGGCGCGGTCGGCATCGAGCAGCCGCGTCCGTTGACCGTGCTCGCCGAGGCAGCCGAGGTGATCCGCCGGTTGCTGCGCGGCGACACCGCCGGTTTCGCCGGCAAGGTGTTCCGGCTGGCCCCGGAGACCGCCCTGCGGTACGCGGTACACCGCCCGGACCCGCCGCTGCTGCTCGGCGCGTGGGGGCCACGCGGTGCCGCGCTCGCCGGGCGGATCGCCGACGAGATCAAGGTCGGCGGCAGCGCCAACCCGGACATGGTGCCGGTGATCCGCGACCGGCTGCGTCCCGGTGCCGACGCCGCCGGCCGCTCCGTTGACGACGTCGGCATCGTGTTCGGCGCGGTGACCGTGGTGGACACCGACGGTGCGGCGGCGCGGGCGAAGGCCCGCACCGAGGTGGCGATGTACCTGGCGGTGGTCGCCGATCTGGACCCGACGGTGACCGTGCCGGACGACCTGCTGGCGCAGGTCAAGTCGCTGGTGGCGGCGGGCCGCGACGTCGACGCCGGCCGGCTGGTGCCCGATGATCTGCTGGACCGGTTCGCCTTCTCCGGCACCCCGGAGCAGGTCGCCGCCCAGGCGCAGGCGCTGATCGACGCGGGGGTGCGTCGGGTCGAGTTCGGCACCCCGCACGGGCTCACCGACGACCGTGGCGTCGAGCTGCTCGGCAGCGCGGTGCTGCCGCTGCTACACAGGGAGGCTTCCCGATGACAGTCGACGGTGTACTCGTCGTCGCCGGCCCGGGGCTGACCGTCGACCCGGAGCTGCTGCGGGGCCTGGTCGTCGCCGAAGCAGCCGGCCTCGGCGTGGTCGGCGACTTCGTGGTCGCCGCCGACGCCGCCGAGGTCCGCGGCCTGCTCGACGGGGTCGGCAGCGTCGGCGGGCGCGCGGTGGTGCTGCTGCCCGGCCCGGACCCGGCGGTACGGGCGCTGCTGACCGCCGACGGCCGCTGGGTGGGACGCGCCGTCCACTACGACCCGCAGGTGACCGACCCGCAGCCGACCGACCCTGGCTCGGTCCACCTGTCCGGCCGGGGTGTGTGGGGGCTGGCCTGGGCGATCCGGCACGCCGTGCACCGGCTGCGCCGCCCGGCGCGGCGGGTCGCGTACGGCCCGGACCCGGAGCAGTGGGGCGAGCTGCGGCTACCGGCCGATTCGTCTGAGGTGTCCGCCAAGTCGTTGCCGGTTGCGGTGCTGCTGCACGGCGGCTTTTGGCGGTCGATCTGGGCGGCGGACCTGATGGACGCGCTCGCCGTCGACCTGGCCGACCGGGGTTACGCGGCGTGGAACCTGGAGTACCGCCGGCCGGACCGGCACGGCTGGCCGGCCACCACCGCCGACGTGGCAACCGGGCTGGCGGTGCTGGCCAACCTGCCGGAGCTGACCGGTGGCGCGGTGCCGGACGGTCTGCTCGACCTGGACCGGGTCGCGGTGTTCGGCCATTCGGCCGGCGGGCAGTTGGCGGTGCGGCTGGCCGCCGACGGCGGCCCGGTGCCGGTGGCGTTGGCGGTCTCCCTGGCCGGGGTGCTCGACCTGGCGGAAGGGGACCGGCGGCAGGTCGGCACCGGTGCGGTCGCCGCCGCGCTCGGCGGTGACCGCGACACCGTGCCGCAGGTGTACGCCGCCTCGGATCCGATGGCCCGGCTGCCGATCGGGGTGCCGCAGCTGATCGTCCAGGGTGCCGGCGACGACCTCGACCTGATCGACTTCAACCGCCGGTACGTGGCGGCGGCGCGGGCCGCCGGGGAGGACCCGGGCTGGCTGGAGCAGCCGGGTGACCATTTCTCGGTGATCGACCCGGCCGCGCCGATCTGGCAGGCGACGATGACGCAGGTGGACCACTTCCTGGACCGGGTCCTGGGCCGGTGACGGGCCGGACCCGGTCAGCCGGCCCGAAATTATTACGTGTCAGTGAACATGCTGCCCACTAGTGGGCAGTGCGGCGGTCAGAACAGCCGTGGGGTGACCACCGACACCACGGTGGTCACCTGGTCGGTGTCGTTGTACAGCCGGTGCGGGGTGCTGGACCGTAGATGCAGGCTGTCGCCCGGGTAGAGCCGGTGCTCCACCCCGTCGACCTCGTACAGCAGCTCGCCGCTGACCACGTACGCGAACTCCTCGCCGAAGTGCCCGTACGCCTCCTCGCGGCGCCCGCCCGGCGCGATGTGCACCAGCATCGGCTCCAGCACCAGGTTGGGGCCACGGTCGGAGAGCATCCGGTAGGTCTGCTGGCCGGAGACGTACTCGGTGGCACCGTTGTCGGCCCGGGTGAGGGTGAAGTGCACCGGCAGGCTGCCCTGCGGGTCCTCGGCGGTCTCGGCCGGCTCCGCGCTGAAGAACTCGGCGACCGGCCGGTCCAGCGCGGCGGCGACGCTGTTGAGCGCGGTCAGCCCGATCGACGAGACACCCCGCTCGACCTGGGACAGGAACCCGATCGACAGGTTGGCGCGGCTGGCCAGACCGCGCAGGGTCAGCCCCTGCTCCTTGCGGAACTGGCGCATCCGGGCGCCGACCAGATCCTGGCGTGCGTCGCCGTCGGCGACGACGCGATCAGACCTGCGCACCGGACCTCCCGTGACCCCCCGCGCGGACCGCCCGCCGGGCCGCGCCGATTCTTGTTCGATGGTATCGAACTAACCGCCCCGACCGGAACCCCGACCGGACGTCGCCGGCAGACAATGCGCTCGCTGACGAGGACACGCCCGTCGACCTCGAAGTTGACCACTCAGCGTGTCGAACATCTTCCTTGACGTGAGGTCCTGTGGAGAAAAGGGATTGACGGACGCCGGTGTCCGGTGGCTAGGCTGCTTGGGCATTCACATTTACACATCACGGGGGTGGACGTGCCGTACGGCAGGCGCCAGTTGACGTTCGACGCAGACCGGGTACTCAAGGGACTGTCGGGTTGGCCGCCTCGCCTCGCTGCTGGCGTGGCGACCCTGCTGGTGGTCACCCTGGTGCCGGCCGCACCAGCGGCTGCGGCCGCCAACCAGGCACCAGACCGCCCGACCCAGCTCACCGTGCACGGCCGCGCCTGCGAGCCGGGCGCCGGCAGAGTCTGGACCGTCACGACGACACCGACGTTCACCGCCCGCGCCAGCGACGCGGACGCCGGTCAGCAGTCGCTCACCACCACGTTCTCCTGGCGGCGGGTCGGTCAGCCCTCGCACACCATGCAGCAGGTGCAGCAGAGCACCGGCAACCCGTCCTTCGCCTCCGCTACGGTGCCGACGGCAGCCGCGTTGGAGCACGGCGCGTCCTACCTGCTCCGCGCGCGCACCAGCGACGGCACGTCGACCGGGGGCTGGTCGAAGCCGTGCCGGTTCACCGTGGATGTCGTCGCACCACAGCCACCGTCGGCGGTCACCTCGGCCGACTATCCGCCGATGACACCCAACCAGCCGCCGGTCGGCGGGATCGGTATCCCGGGAGTCTTCACGATCAGCCCGCCGGCCGACGCCACCGGCATCGTCGGCTACGCCTACACCCTCGACAGCGGCATCGGCCCCGGCTCCGCGCCGGTGGTGCCGGCCGCCGCCGACGGCTCTGCCACGCTCGAGCTTCAGCCGAGCAGAGACGGCTTCAACACCTTGCGGGTCTGGTCGAAGGACCAGGCAGGGCTGGTTTCCACCGTGGTGGAGTATGAGTTCCGGGTCGCCAGCGGCAACGCGCCGGCCGCGCGCTGGGGCTTCGACGACGGTGGTGCCGTCGGCGATGACGACACCGGCAACGGCAACCCCCTCACCGTCGTCGGAGCCACCACCGAGCCAGGACGGAGCAGTCCCGCCCTGTCACTGACCGCAGCCGGCGACCACGCCTCCACCACTGGACCAGTCACCTGGCCGCACCCGACGACCGCAGCCGCGCTCACCCTGCGTACCGACCTGACCTTCACCTTGTCGGCGTGGGCCAGACTCGATGCGGCCGGTACCGCACAGACCGTCGTCACGGTCGACGGCAGCACCACCTCGGTCGCCTCCATCGGCTACGACGCGACCGCCGACCGGTGGCGCTTCACGATGGCCGACGGCGACTCCGCCGCCGCCACGCTGATCAGTGTGGACTCTGACACCGCCGCCGTCCCCGGCCGGTGGACCCACCTCGCGGCGACCTACCACAAGCCCTCCGGCGCGATGCAGCTGCACGTCAACGGCGTTCGGCAGAACGCGACCGCCACTCTCGCCGGCAGCGTCGCCGCTACCGGGCCGGTGACCATCGGGCAGGCGCTCCGGGCCGGCGCGGCCACCGACCAGTTCTTCGGCCAGCTCGACGACGTCCGCGTCTACCAGCGAGCGCTTTCCACATCGGAGATCGGCGAGCAGGCCCGCCCGTTCGCGCCCCAGGTCAGTCTGCCCGACGGCGCCAGTGTCGATCTGGGCACCTCCGTTGCGATGACCTTCGACGCTGGCGGTGACACCAACGTGACCCAGTTCCGCTACAGCGTCGGCTCGGCCATTCTGAACCAGAATGCCGTGCCGGACGTACCCGGAGGCTCGGTCACCGTGTCCGTCACTCCGACGGCACTCGGTGACGTGCCGGTATTCGTCGGCAGCCGGACCGCCGAAGGCCTCACCAGCCCGCTCACGAGCGTGACCCTGCAGGTGCTGCCCGCACCCGTGACGGTCACCGGCACCGTGTACGGGACAGACTTCATGCCGGTCGGTGCCGGCGTAACGGTCACCCTCGAGCCGGGCGGTCGGCAGACCTCCACCGGCGCCGACGGCGGTTTCAGCTTCGCGGACGTCGACCCGGGGCAGTACTCCGTGACCGCGAGCTCCGGCAGTGGTGACTGTGGAGCCGTCGCCAGCACGGAGATCACCGTCCCCGATACCGCCGACGTCGTGCTGTTCCTGTCCCCGGTGGCCAGCCCGGACGGCAGCCTCTGCCAGGAACTGACCCAGCCGTTCACGCCGGTGTCCGGCACGGCGCTCGCCCTCACCGGTGACGACGAGGTCACCGAGACCGCACTGCCGTTCCCGGTCACCTTCTTCGGCCAGACCTACGACTCGGCCTGGGTGGACACCAACGGGATCCTGACCTTCACCGACCCCGGCGGCTCGCACCCGACACCGGCCGGCATCCCCACCGTCGGCGGACCCGATGCGATGGTCGCCGCGTTCTGGGACGACCTGATCGTTGACGGGCAGGCCAGCGTGGTGACGGCGACGCGGGGCTTCGCGCCGTTCCGCGAGTTCGTCGTCGAATGGCGGGACGTACGCCGCGCCGCCGACCCCGACGAGCGGATGACGTTCCAGGTGGTGCTCGGTGAGCTGGGCGTCATCCAGGTCAACTACACCGGGATCGATCCGGCCAGCCCGGGTGAGCGCGGCGCCGGTGCCACCATCGGCGTCGAGAACGCCGCCGGCGCCGGCGGCCTGGAGTACTCGTCCAGCACGCCGGTGCTCGTCGACGACCGTACGGTGGCCTTTTTGCCGGGTTTTTGACTGTCGTGGCCGGGCCAGGACCAGCGCGGTGGTCGCAGCCACTGGTGGCAGACGGGTGAATCTTGGATCCAAGCGTCGCTTGAGTCCACCGGTTGTTGGTCGACCGTCCTTTGTCAAGCCCCGGGTCTGCCAGCTCTCCACGTGTTCGCACCGAAGGCGTCGGTTCTGGTTCGGCCCCGCGTATCAAGGTACCTCTACGGTGTGGGCATCACTGTTCTTTCTCCCAGACTGGTTATGCCTTTATCGGAACCGGTGCGGGAGATCGATGGAGATACCGGCTCCACGGCTCGTATCGGCCAGCTATCCGTCGGCTGACGCGTCGAGCATCAGATCTACCGCTTCCTTCATGCCGTAGCGGGATTCGAGCAAGTCCAAGATCTGCGCCTCGGTACGGGGCTGACCAGTTCTACCGGAGCGGCCCGCGATCGTGGCGAGAGCAGCCCAGGCTCGGGCGGGGCCGAGCGCGACGGTGTTCGCCGCAAACTCCGTCGGGGGCAGAACCTGCAGGCCGTACGGCATCTTGCCGGCCGGTAGGTCCCGCAGATTGTGGGTGACGATCGCACCGGCGCCGCTAACGGCGGCGGCGGCGACCAGATGTTCGTCGTCGGGATCAGGGAGCCCGTACGTGCCGTCCAGACCTTCCCATCCGTTGACTTCGGCATCGTCGAAGTGTCGCCGCATCTGTGCGACGAGACGATTGGCCCGTCTGGTCGCCGTGCTGGCATCCGCGCCCCGGTTGATCAGCTTGGCTCGCTCCTCGTACGCCAGCTCATCGAGGATGACGGTGTTCCACACCGGTCGGTACAGGCCCTCGATCGCTAGGGACAGGAGGAAGTCCCTTTGTAGGCTCGGCCACAGCACGCAAGTGTCCAGAAGAGCGGCGAACATCGTCCTATTCTGATGGTCTGGTCCGTCGCCGTGCGACCGCCCGGCGTGCTGTCCGTAGTCGAGTGATTACGCTGTCGAGGTCTTCTTCGTCGTCGATGCTTACCGCAGTGGCTTCGAGGGCGGCGTACTGCTCAGCTCGGCGGCGTTCGCGGTAGGCGAGCAGGTGGGGTAGTCGGACACGGCGGTGGGTGCCCACCCGTTCGAACGGAATCTGGCCCTCGTCGAGCAGCTTGATCACCGTGGGGCGGCTGATGCCGAGCAGATCGGCCGCCTGTTGGGTGGTCAAGGTCAAAGTCTGGGGGGCAACAGTCACCGCGAAGCCTTGCCGCAAGGCGTCGACTACCTGTCGAAGCGCTGCGTAGATCTCGGCGGGCAGTTCCACCCGATCGCCCGGCGTGGCTCCGACGAGAAAGTATCGCGGCAGCGCTGACCCTCTGCCTGCCTGTTCGTGAGCCCGCAGGAAATCATGGACCTGAGCGAGCTGCTCGTTGCGCTGGGGTAGGTACGTCTCTTCCTTCAGTGCAGATGCCACCATGATCCCTGCCTCCTCGAAAGCATCGTAACTACCTTCGTTTGTTTCGTCTACGGAAGATGCAAGGTTGTCTGAGGGCTTGCGTAGCTGTCATCTCCCGACTCGGGAAGGGGACGCGGGAGGCGACGGTACGCCCCACACCGTGAGCCTCGGTCCCGTGCCGCGGTGTGGCTGAGTCTCCCTCGGGCGGTACGGCGGGCGGGCGGGGCCAGTGTGTCGGGGTGGCGGGTGGGTCGACGCCGAGCGGGTGTTTTCCAATCAGGAGGTACGCCATGCACATCTGTGCACTCACCAGCGCCGCACCGCTCGGCTATCTCGCCGGGCTGTTCTCGTTCCGCGTCAAGAGCCGCTGGTGCCCCAAATGCGGCGAACTCACCACCATCCCGCCGCCGCCCGCTGCGGACGGCCGACGAAGTCCGGGCAGGCCGAACGTATGAGTGGGAGTTGCGGGTCGGTCCCTGCTCGGGTCGCAGGCGGGCTGACGTCAGCGGGTGCGGGCGAGCAGGTCGGCGTAGCGGGCCAGGGCGTGGATCGGGTCGATGACCGGGATTGGTGCGGCGGCGCGTAGCGGGTCGAGCTGCCCGGACCAGAAGGTGCAGGCCACGAAGACGGCCTGGGCCTCCTGGTCGAGGTACGCGCGGCGGGCGAGCTCGGGTCCGTACGTGCCGATTGCCTCGGCCATCCGCTGCCGTACCTCGGTGCCGACCGCCGCCGCCTCGGCGAGCGCGGCCTCGCCGGTCAGCCCCGGTGTGACCTCGCGTTGCGGGCGTCGCACCGGCACCGGTGCCGCGCCGGCGAGCAGGTCGAGGCAGCCGTACTCGCGGGCCAGCCGGCGCACCCAGTTGGCGTCCTGCGGCAGTTGCTCGTTGGGGCCGGAGGCGACGCCGGGGTAGAGGACCGAGAACCTGCCGTACGCGGCGGCGATCCGGGTAGCCGCCTCGAACGGCCCGGTCACCGGTACGGGCACCAGCGCTTTCGCCTCGCGTACCGCCGGGTCGGAGGCGCAGGCCACGGCGATCGCGTCGAAACCGTCGTTGGCACCGGCGCGCACCGCTCCGAGCAGCGGGCTGAACAGCAGGTCGTCGGCGGCGATGTACGCGCTCGGCGGCACCTCGCGCAGGTTGCGGACCACGATCTCGGTGTCCGGGCCGACCGCCTGCCGTGCCGCCTGCCGGTCGTGTTCGTTGTGCACGTCGATACCGAGCGGGTTGATCACGAGGATGCGTGGCATGGCCTGACTCTCCCCCTCGGCGTCGTCGCGCCACGCTACCAGCGCCGGCCGCCTCGCTACCAGGCCGGGACCGGTGCTGAGCTGCGAAAACGGCCATCACGCGGCGGTGGTGTGGCCGGTGTGGGCGGGCGTTTCCGCGCCGGCCGTGCGCCGTCGCGACAGCAGCGGTGGCCGGGGCGCGACGGTCGGTCACCCGGACCGGACGGCTCAGGTCAGGCGGGGGTGGCCCGCAGGACCGGCAGGACGGCGGTTGCCTGGGCGTGGCTGGTGTGGCGCATCACCAGGTTGGTGGTGCCGGGGACGTCGATTGGGTTGGTCGTCGGCGGGTTAGCGATGCGTCTGCTGGTGCTGGCGGTCTTGCCGTCGTAGGCGGTGCACCTGGTCTCCCAGGTGTAGACCGCGCCGTTCTGCGGGACGCCAGTGAGCCCCTTGATGGCGGTCGAGCAGGTCGGCGGAGGCCTTGTCGGTGACGACTTCGAGCAGGCTGTCGATGAGCGTCACGCAGGCGGTGGTGTCCCGCGCGTACGCCTGCAGGGTCGTCTGGTTGAAGTTCTTGATGTCGTTGAAGTCGATGATCGCGCTGCGCGCGCAGGACTTCGCCTGCGCGGTCGCCAGCCGGTCGACCTGGGCCAGGATGTCGGTCTTGGCGCTGTTGATGGTATTTATGATCTTGTCTGTCGCGTCATCCAGCGACTGACCTTCCTTGTACTCCTTGTACAGCTCGTAAGCGGCCTTCGCGGCACCGATGATTGCGGTGAAGCCGAACGCCTGGACGGGTCGCGCACCCAGCGGCAGGGTGACCACGACCGCGGCGACAGCGGCGACGGTTCGGCGGAGCAGGACGCGTCTCATCAATCTCCCCTTCTGGCCGACGGCAGCCCCGACCCGTCATCCACTGTGGTTGAAAGGTTGGTCGGGACATACGTTTTCCCGCAGATCGCGGGTTTGGCCCGCTTCCCAACTATCGCTGGATCGCGATTGGACGCCGACTGGAGGCACCGCCCGGCGGGGTCGCCTGTCCGCCATGCCGGCACGCACAACCGCGAGGCGGGTCGGTCCGGGTCAGTAGGTGGCGGCTGCGGGGTGGGCACCGGTGAGCGCCTTCAGGTAGCCGTCGGTGTAGCCGGCGAGGTTCGGGTGGAACGCGTCGTCGACGGCGGTGATGCCGTTGAGCCACGGGTCGTCGTCGCAGACCCGGTGCCTGTCGAACAAGGCGTCGACCGGGGCGTACGCGCCGTACGTCTTCGCCGTGTTCCCGATGGCCTCGTTGAGCTGCACCGCCGCGTGGTTGATCCACCCCCGTCGGTTCGCGTCCAGCGGCGCTTCGAAGCAGAACGACGGGGCGAACAGCTGCGGGTAGCCGAGGACCACCAGGTTGGCGTTCGGGGCGGCGGCGAGAATGTCGCCGTACACCTGCTTCAGTTTGCCCGGCAACGTCGTCTTGATGTATTCGCGGGCCTTGGCTACCGCGTCCTCGCAGGTGCTGTCGTGCAGCGCCGTGATGCAGGTCTCCAAGGTGGAGGTGAAGCCGAGATTGTCGCCGCCGACGGTGACGGTCACCAGCTTCGTGTCCGGCCCGAGGAAGCCGAGCTGGTGCGCGATCACGTCGTCGGTGGTGGCGCCGCTGCACGCCGAGAAGCCGAACGACAGACGCGGGTTGTTCCGGGCGTACTGGGCGGCGTACGAGTGGGCGCTCTGGTCGCAGTCCCCGTCGGTGTACGGTGAAGCGCCCACCCCGGACGAGTACGAGTCGGCCAACGCGACGTACTGCCGGTCGTCGGCGGCGGACGTGGCGTCGGTCGTGCCGGCGGCGCTTGCGGCGGCGATGGTGATCAGCAGCGTCGCCGCGACGGGCAACGCGAGGGCGGGACGGAGCTTTCGGGCACGGCTCAGCATGGTGGCGCCACCTTCGATGGTGGAGACGCTCCGGCCGGGCGGCCATCATATCCAAAGTCGAAGTGAGCATGCGCTGCTGATAGCCGGTAATCAATCGAAGCGTCGGAAACGCTACTGTCGACTGAGCCGCTGATCACCCTTCGTCGGTCGTAGACCGAACCGGTCGGCGAAACCGGACAGGTCGTCCCGCTGCTCCGCCAGGGTGTCGGCGCCGCTGCCGACCACGATGCGGGTCACCCCCTGCGCCGCGTACGCCTCGACCCGTTGCGCCGAAAGCTCAGTCGACCCCCACCGGGTGTACTCCAGCGCGTCAGGGTCACGGCCGGCCTCCGCCGCGACGGACCGGGTCAGCTCCCACTGTGCCGCCCGCTCGTCCGGGGTCAACCTCCCACCGGGAAAGTAGCCGTCGCCACGTAGCCCGACCCGCCGGGCCGCCGCCCGGCTCGAACCACCCACGTGAATCGGCAACGCGGTGGCACCGTGCAGCTTCGGAAAGCTGCACACCCGCTCGAAGTCGAAGAACTCGCCATGGAACGACACGCCGTCGGCGTCACCGCCCCACAGCAGCCGGAGCACGTCGATCGCCTCGTCGGCACGTCGGCCACGGGAACGGAAGTCGACCCCCACCGCCGTCGCCTCACCGGGCAGGCCGCCCAGTCCGACGGTCAGCAGCCGCATCCGGCCTTTCGACAGAACGTCGATCGTCGCCAGCCGCTTGGCGAGCACCACCGGATGGTGGTACGGCAGCAGCAGCACCCCGGTGCCGAGCAGCAGCCGGTCGGTTGCCGCCGCCACGAAGGCCAGCAGGTCCAACGGGTCCGCGTACGGCAGCGACGGCGGCATCTCGACCGCCCCGACCGTCGCAACTGGATACATACAGCACCACGTGTTCCGGCACGTACAACCCTTCGAACCCGCATGCCTCGGCGTGCTGGGCGTACCCGATGAGCCGGTCCGGGTCGGTGCCCTGCAGCGGGGTGCTGTAACTGACCGCGAACCTCACCGCCGCCGCCGATCTGCCCGCGCCCGGTCGAGCTGGCACCGTAGCTGTTCCCGGACACCTACCAACCGCGCCAGTCCGGCATCGACCTCGGCCAGCTTGCGCCGCAGCACCGAGATCGAGTCGGGGCAGACGTCGCCGGACGGATTCCCGGCCCGCAGGCAGGTCACGAACGGGCGGATGTCCTCCAGATCGAAACCGACGGCGAGCAACGACCGGATCTCGCCGACCACCCGCAGCTCCGTATCGTCGTAGTCGCGGTAGCCGTTGGCGCATCGCCGGGGCCGGACCAGCCCCTGCGCCTCGTAGTAGCGCAGCGTCCGAGCGCTCGTCCCGGCCTGCCGCGCCAGCTCACCGATCAACATGTGACCTCCCCGGCCAGCCTCGGACCCACCGTGACGCTAAACCTTGACGTCGGTGTCAGGGCAACGAGCCGGTGGACCCGGCGACGGTCAGCCGAGGGCGGCAGCCATCCGGCGTACCGCCTCGGTGATCGTCTCCGGCGCGGCGGCCAGGTTGAACCGGGCGTGCCCGGCCCCGCCCGCGCCGAAGTCCAGCCCGGCGCTCAGCGCCACCCGCCCCCGGTCGAGGAACACCGCCGCCGGGTCGTCGCCGAGCCCCAACGCCCGGCAGTCCAACCAGGCCAGGAAGGTCGCCTCACCGGGTGCGTACCCGATCTGTGGCAACCGGTCCGCGAGCAGATCGGCCAGCAGCAGCCGGTTCGCGTCGACCGCCGACCGTACGGTGTCCAGCCAGTCGCCGCCGTCGCGGAACGCCGCCGTGTGCGCGATCACCCCGAGATGGTTGACCCCGTGGCCGACCTCCTCCGGCAGCCGGGCCAGGTCGGCTGCGGCGGCCGGTCCGGCGACCGCGAGGGCGGCCTTCAACCCGGCCAGGTTCCAGCCCTTGGAGCCGGAGATCAGTGTCAGGCCGTCGTCGGCGCCGGGCACCGACAGGTACGGCACGAACGTCACACCCGACGCGGTCATCGGGGCGTGGATCTCATCGACCACCACCCGTACGCCGTGCCGGCCGGCCAGCTCCGCGACGGCGGCCAGCTCGTCGGCGGTGTGCACCGTCCCGGTCGGGTTGTGCGGACTGCACAGCAGGTACACCGCCCGGCGGTCACCCGCCCGGGCGGCGGTGAACGCCTCGGCCAGCGCGTCGAGGTCCAGCCGGCCGTCTGACCCGAGCGGGGCCTCCCGCACCGGCCGGTCCAGGTTGCGCAGGAACCCGTAGAACGGCGGGTACACCGGCGGGTTGACCACCACCGTGTCGCCCGGGCCGGTCACCAGCTTTAGCATCTCGACCGCGCCGAGCATCACGTCCGGCACGGTCGCGGTCCGCGCCGGGTCCAGACCGTCCCACCCCCACCGTTCGGCCGCGAACCCGGCGACCGCCTCGGCGTAACCGGCACCGGTGGCGTACCCGAGATCGCCGGCACGCACCGCCGCGTCGATCGCCTCGACGACCGGCCCGGCCGGGTCGACGTCCATCTCCGCCACCCACACCGGCAGCACGTCAGCCGGGTAGAGCCGCCATTTGATGCTGGTCCGCTGCCGGGCCCGGTCCAGCGGCACCCACACCCCGTCGCCGTAGGGCCGAACAATCGTCACGAGGACTCCCAACTTTTCTTCGAGGTGGTCACCTCGGGGAGCTTAAGGTCAGTCGGCGGCGGTGACCGGACGCCAGCCCAGCGGGGTGGAGAGCACCATCGTGCTGGACGGCTGGCCGTACGGGGCGAGCCGGTCGATGACGTCCTCGAAGGCGTCCATCGACGCTGCCGCCACCTTCAGCATCGAGCAGGCGTCCCCGGTGATCCGGTGGATCTCCAGGATCTCCGGCCAGGTCGGCACCTGCGGGTCCCGCAGGATGCAGTGCGACCCGTAGCAGGACATCCGGATCAGCGCGATCACCGTCCAGCCGGCCCGGGTCAGGTCGACGTGTGCGTGGTAGCCGTCGATCACCCCGGACTCCTCCAGCCGGCGGACCCGCTCGGCGACCGCCGGCGGCGACAGGTGCACCCGGCGGGACAGCTCGCTGAAGGAAAGTCGGGCATCGGCCTGCAACTCACGCAGCAGCGCCCAATCCATCTCGTCCACGGACACTTTCCCTTCGTTAACCGACCACCCAAATCTAGCCACGGACCTGCAGGTCGCGGCGGCGTACCGCCGTTGATCCGGTATTCAGCCGCGGACCGCAAGTCGGCAATCATGGGCGACACAGCCAAGGGAGGGCAGCCGATGTGAACAGCACCGACGTGGCCAGCCCGCCGGCCGTCCGGCCGGTGGACGCCGCCGAACGCGACGCCCGCGCCGCCGCCAACGCCGGCGAGCCGACCCTGGAGTTCGGCGACCGGGTGCCGTACGACGCCTACGTGCACGCAAGCACCCTGCACAGCCTGCAGCGCACCCTCAGTGACGACCCCGGCGAGATGTCGTTCCTGATGGTCAGCCAGATCATGGAGCTGTACTTCGGGCTGACCCGCCACGAGTTGCGCGACGCCCAACGGCTGATCCGCGCCGACCGGGTGTGGGAGGCGCTGGCCCCGCTGCGCCGCGCCGCCCTGCACCTGGAAGGGCTCAACGCCTCCTGGCAGACGCTGCGCTGGATGACCCCGGCCGACTTCAACCGGTTCCGCAACCTGCTCGGTGAGGGCTCCGGTTTCCAGTCGGCGATGTACCGGCAACTGGAGTTCACCCTCGGCATCCGGACCCCGTCGCTGATCCGCCCGTTCCGCCGCCAACCCGAGGTGTACGCCGAGCTGGAGCAGGCCCTGCACGCGCCGAGCCTGTGGGACGACGTGATCGCCCTGCTCGCCCGCGCCGGCCAGGACATCCCGGCCGACCTGCTGGGCCGCGACGTCGCCACCGAACACGAACCGCACCCGTCGGTGGAGGCCGCCTGGGTCGAGGTCTACCGGGTCAACGGCCCGGACAACCACCTGCGGCAGCTCGGCGAGGCGCTGACCGAGGTCGCCGAACAGTTCGGTGACTGGCGGTACAAACACCTCAAGGCGGTGCAGCGCACCATGGGCGCCAAGGTCGGCAGCGGCGGCTCCGCCGGGCTGGCCTGGCTGCAGCGCAGCATGAACCGGGTGGTGTTCCCCGAGATCTGGTCCGCCCGGACCAGCATGTGAGAGGCTGCCGCATGTTCAATGAGGACGACGCCCGTCGCCGCGACGCCGCCGACCCCGGGCACCGCGACCTGTTCCACATCCCGCCGGCCACCGGCGGCGACCACCCCGACGTCGCCTACTTCGCCGGCAACTCCCTCGGCCTGCAACCGAAGGCCACCCGCGCCGAGCTGCTCGACGACCTCGACGACTGGGCCCGGCTCGGCGTCGAAGGCCACCTGGAAGCCGGCCGGCCGTGGCTGCCGTACCACGAACTGCTCACCGACACCGCCGCGCGACTGGTCGGCGCACTGCCCAGCGAGGCCGTGGTGATGAACTCGCTGACGGTCAACCTGCACCTGCTGATGGTGTCGTTCTACCGGCCGGCCGGCGACCGCACCCGGATCGTCATCGAGGACTCGGCGTTCCCGTCGGACAGCTACGCGGTGCGCAGCCAGGCCGCCTTCCACGGCCTCGACCCCGACCGTACGGTGGTCCGACTGCAACCCCGCCCCGGCGAGGACACGCTGCGCACCGAAGACGTCGTCGACTACCTGCGCACCGAGGGCGACCGGGTGGCGTTGGTGCTGCTCGGCGGGGTCAACTACCTGACCGGTGAGCTGCTGGACATCCCGACGATCACCGAGGCGGGCCGGGCCGCCGGCGCGATCGTCGGCTGGGACCTGGCGCACGCCGCCGGCAACGTGCCGCTGCGGCTGCACGACTGGGGCGTCGACTTCGCCGCCTGGTGCTCCTACAAGTACCTCAACTCCGGTCCGGGCGCCCTAGCCGGGGCGTACGTGCACGAACGTCACCACGGCGATCCGACGCTGGCCCGCTTCGAAGGCTGGTGGAGCACCGAGCCGGCGACCCGCTTCGAGATGACCCCGGTGTCGCGGCCACCGGCCAGCGCCGACGCCTGGCAGATCTCCAACCCGCCGATCTTCGCGATGGGCCCGGTCCGTACCTCGTTGCAGATCTTCGACAAGGTCGGCATGCCGGCGCTGCGCGAACGCAGCGAACGGCTCACCGGCTACCTCGAGCAACTGCTCGACGAGTTCGTGGCGGGCCGGCCGGTCCGCGTCGTCACCCCACGGGATCCGGCCCGACGCGGCTGCCAACTGTCGCTGCGCATCGGTGGCGGGTCGGGTGCCACCGGCGGCGGGGCGCACGCGCTGACCGCCCGGCTGCGCCACGAACACGGGGTGATCGCCGACGCCCGCGAACCGGACATCGTCCGGCTCGCCCCGGTGCCGTTGTACTCCACGTACCACGACTGCTGGCGGGCCGCCCGGGCGCTCGCCGCGACCCTCCCGACGGAAGGCGGCGACGATGTCTGAACCTGCACCCGTCGCGGTGGTCGGCGCCGGCCTGGCCGGCAGCCTGCTCGCCTGCTTCCTGGCCCGCCGTGGCCTGCCGGTCACCCTCTACGAGCGGCGGCCCGACCCGCGACGCGGCACCGCCGAACGCGGCCGGTCGATCAACCTGGCACTGTCCGAACGCGGCCTGGACGCGCTGCGCCGCATCGGCCTGGCCGACCAGGTGCTCGCCGACGCGCTGCCGATGCCCGGCCGGATGATCCACCCCGTCGACGGCGACCTCGACTTCCAGCCCTACAGCGCCGACGGGCAGCGGGCGATCAACTCGATCAGCCGGGGCGCGCTCAACAACGCGCTGCTCGACGCCGCCGAGGCCGCGCCCGGCGTCACCGTCGTCTTCGACCACCGGCTCGTCGGTCTCGACCCGGACACCGGCGAGGCGACCTTCGACACCCCGCAGGGCACGGTCCGCGCGCACGCGCAGGTCGTGCTCGGCGCCGACGGCGCCGGTTCGGCGGTACGCGGCCAACTGCTCGCCCACGGTCTGGTCGACGAGAGCCTCGACTTCCTCGACTACGGCTACAAGGAGCTGACCATCCCGGCCGTTGGCGGCGACTACGCCCTCGATCCGGGCGCGTTGCACATCTGGCCGCGCGGCACGTCGATGATGATCGCCCTGCCGAACCCGGACCGGTCGTTCACCTGCACCCTGTTCTGGCCGACCGGCGGCACGTCTAGTTTCGCCTCGTTGAGCAGCCCGGCCGCGATCGAGCGGCACTTCCGTACCCACTACCCGGACGTGCCGCCATTGGCACCGGACCTGGTCGACGACTACCAGCACAACCCGGTCGGTCTGCTCGGCACGGTGCGCTGCGACCCGTGGCAGGTCGGCGGCCGGGTGGCGCTGCTCGGCGACGCCGCCCACGCGGTCGTGCCGTTCTACGGCCAGGGCGCCAACTGCGCCTTCGAGGACGTCGTCGAGCTGGACCGCTGCCTCGACGACACCGGCGGCGACTGGGCGGCGGCGCTGCCGCTGTACCAGTCCCGCCGCCAGGACAACGCCGAAGCAATCGCCCAGATGGCCCTGGCGAACTTCGTCGAGATGCGCGACAAGGTCGCCTCCCCGACGTTCCAGACCTTCCGCAAGGTCGAACACGCCCTGGAACGGGCACTGCCGGGGCGCTACGTGTCCCGCTACGAAATGGTCTCCTTCACCACCATCCCGTACGCCGAGGTCAGGCGTCGGGTCCGCCGCCAGCACCAGCTGCTGGCGGCGACGGTGGCCGGGACGGCGGCGCTGTTGGTAGGGGCACTCGGCGCCGCCGTCACCCGGTCCGTCGGTAAGGGACACGGTGCTGTCCGACAGGGACACAGTTCTGCCCCGAGGGGGCGCTCATGACGCTGTGGCACCCCGACCTGTACGCCGGTCGGCCGGCCGCCGACGGCCCCGGCCTGCTGCGCAACTTCGTCGACGGCCGGTTCGTCGACGCGGGGAAGCGGTTTGCGAAGGTGTCGCCGGTGACCGGCGAGACGGTCTTCGAGGTCGCCGAGGCCGAATCCTCGACGGTCGACGCGGCGGTCGCGGCGGCCCGGTCGGCGCTGCGCGGACCCTGGGGCGGCATGGGCGAGCGGGACCGGGCGGTGGTGCTGCGGGCGGTCGCCGACGAACTGGACCGCCGCTTCGACGACCTGGTCGCCGCCGAGGTCGCCGACACCGGCAAACCGGTCAGCCAGGCCCGTACCCTGGACATTCCGCGCGGGGCGGCGAACTTCCGGGCGTTCGCGGAGATCGCCGCGACCGCGCCGACCGAGTCGTTCACCACGGTCACCCCGACCGGTGGCCGGGCGCTGAACTACGCCGTACGCAAACCCGTCGGCGTCGTCGCGGTCATCGTGCCGTGGAACCTGCCGCTGCTGCTGCTCACCTGGAAGGTCGCCCCGGCGCTGGCCTGCGGCAACGCCGTCGTCGTCAAGCCGAGTGAGGAGACCCCGGCGTCGGCGACGCTGCTCGCCGAGGTGATGGCGGCGGCGGGTGTGCCGGACGGGGTGTTCAATGTGGTGCACGGGTTCGGGCCGGGCGCGGCGGGGGAGTGGCTGACCCGGCATCCGGGGGTGGACGCGATCACGTTCACGGGTGAGTCGGCGACGGGGTCGGCGATCATGCGGGCGGCGGCCGACGGGGTGAAGGCGGTGTCGTTCGAGCTGGGTGGTAAGAACGCGGGTCTGGTGTTCGCCGACGCGGATCTGGACGCCGCCGTCGCCGGTTCGGTGCGGTCGTCGTTCACCAACGGCGGTCAGGTGTGTCTGTGTACGGAGCGGTTGTATGTGCAGCGGCCGGTGTTCGACGAGTTCGTGGACCGGCTGTCGGCTGCCGCCCGCGACGCCCGGTGGGGTTGGCCCGCCGACGAGTCGATTGCGACGATGCCGCTGATCTCGCACGGCCACCGGGAGAAGGTGCTCGGCTACTACGACCTGGCCCGTGTCGAGGGCGCCGAGGTGCGCGCTGGTGGCGGCGTGCCGACCTTCGGTGACGTCCGCGATGGCGGCGCGTACGTGCAGCCGACGGTGTTGACCGGGCTCGACTCGTCGGCGCGGCTGGTGCGGGAGGAGGTGTTCGGCCCGATCTGCCACATCGCCCCGTTCGACACCGAGGAGGAGGCGTTCGCGCTGGCCAACGACTCCGACTACGGCCTCGCGGCGACCGTGTGGACCCGTGACGTGGGGCGGGCGCACCGGGCCGGCGCCCGACTGGACGCCGGCATCGTCTGGGTCAACACCTGGTTCCTGCGGGACCTGCGGACCCCGTTCGGCGGGGTGAAGGCTTCGGGGGTGGGCCGGGAGGGCGGCGTGCACTCGCTGGACTTCTACTCCGAGTTGACAAACGTCTGCGTGGACTTGACATGACTGTGGACATTGGGGCGGCTGTCGCGGCGTTGGCCGGGGCGTACGACACCGGGGTGCCGTGTGCGCCGCTGCGGGACCGGCTGCTGCCCGCCGGCGACGTCGCCGCCGCGTACGCGGTGCAGCGGGAGTTGGTGGCCGGTTGGACAAGGGCCGGGCGGCGTCGGGTCGGCGCGAAGATCGGGTTGACGTCGCCGGCGGTGCAGGCCGCGTTCGGCGTCTACCAGCCCGACTTCGGGGTGCTCTTCGCCGACATAGCGGTGGCGGATGGTGACGAGGTCGACCTGGCCGGGCTGATCCAGCCCAGGGTGGAGGCGGAGGTGGCGTTCGTGCTCGGCGCCGATCTGCCGGACGGGCCGGCGACGGTGGTGGATGTGCTGCGGGCCACCGACTTCCTGCTGCCGGCGGTCGAGATCGTCGACTCCCGGATCACCGGCTGGGACATCTCGATCGTGGACACGGTGGCGGACAACGCCTCGTCGGGGTTGTTCGTCCTCGGTGACCGGCCGGTGCCGGCCGCCTCGGTGGACCTGCGCGGGTGCGGCATGGTCCTGGAATCGGCCGGTGAACCGGTGTCGGTCGGTGCCGGGGCCGCCTGCCTCGGTAACCCGGTGCACGCCGTCGCCTGGCTGGCCACGACGCTCGCAGCGGCGGGGGATCCGTTGCGGGCCGGCGAGATAGTGCTCTCGGGTGCGCTCGGCCCGATGGTGCCGGTCACCCCGGGGGCGGCGTACGAGGCGCGGATCGCCGGGCTCGGCAGTGTGCGGACCAGATTCAGCGCCAAGTCAGGGGAGGGGTCGTGACGGGTGTCGGGGTGGCGGTGATCGGGTCGGGCAACATCGGCACCGACCTGATGATCAAAGTGCTGCGGCTGTCCGGGTCGCTGGACATGGTGGCGATGGTCGGCATCGACCCCGGATCGGACGGGCTGGCCCGCGCCCGCCGCCTCGGCGTGGCGACCACGAGTGATGGGGTCGACGGCCTGGTGGCGATGCCCGAGTTCGCCGACGTGCGACTCGTCTTCGACGCCACGTCGGCCGGTGCGCACCGGCGCAACAACGAGGTCCTGCAGGCCCACGGGCGGACCGTGGTCGACCTGACCCCGGCCGCGATCGGCCCGTACGTGGTGCCCCCGGTCAACCTGGACACGCACCTGACCGAGTCGAACGTCAACATGGTGACCTGCGGTGGGCAGGCGACGGTGCCGGTCGTCGCCGCCGTCACGCGGGTGGCGCCGGTCGCGTACGCGGAGATCGTCGCCTCGATCGCGTCCCGTTCGGCCGGTCCGGGCACCCGGGCGAACATCGACGAGTTCACCCGGACCACCGCCCGCGCCCTGGAGGTCGTCGGCGGCGCCGGCAGCGGCAAAGCGATCATCGTGCTGAACCCGGCGGACCCGCCGCTGCTGATGCGCGACACCGTCTACTGCCTGATCCCGGCCGACACCGATACCGGCGCGGTCGCCGACTCGGTGGCGGCCATGGTCGCGTCGGTCGCCGAGTACGTGCCCGGCTACCGGCTCAAGCAGCGGGTGCAGTTCGACCCGGTCGACACGTACGTGCCGGCGCTGGGCAGCCATTTCACCGGCACCCAGGTGTCGGTGTTCCTGGAGGTCTCCGGTGCCGGGCACTACCTGCCCGCGTACGCCGGCAACCTCGACATCATGACCTCGGCGGCGCTGCGCACCGCCGAACGCCTGGTCACTGTCCGAGAGGGGGCACGGTCATGACCCGGCTGTACGTCCAGGACGTCACGTTGCGCGACGGCATGCACGCCATCAGGCACCGCTACACCGTCGAGGAGGTCCGGGCGATCGCCGCCGCGCTCGACGCGGCCGGCGTCGACGCGATCGAGGTCGCCCACGGCGACGGCCTGGCCGGATCGAGCGTCACCTACGGCCACGGGGCGGCGTCGGACGCCGACTGGATCGCCACCGCCGCCGGGTCGATCAGCAACGCCCGACTGACAACGCTGCTGCTGCCCGGCATCGGCACCATCGACGACCTGCGGGCCGCCCGCGACCTCGGCGTCACCAGCGTCCGGATCGCCACCCACTGCACCGAGGCCGACATCGCCGCCCAGCACATCGGCTGGGCCCGCGACAACGGCATGGACGTCGCCGGGTTCCTGATGATGGCGCACATGAACACCCCGGAAGGACTCGCGGCCCAGGCCAAGCTGATGGAGTCGTACGGGGCGCACTGCGTCTACGTCACCGACTCCGGTGGCCGGCTGCTGATGACGGATGTCGCCGCCCGGGTCGACGCCTACCGGCAGGTCCTCGACCCGGCCACCCAGATCGGCATCCACGCCCACCACAACCTGTCCCTCGGCGTGGCCAACAGCGTCGTCGCCGTGCAGCACGGCACCACCCGGGTCGACGCCTCCCTCGCCGGGATGGGCGCCGGGGCCGGCAACGCCCCGCTCGAAGTGTTCACCGCCGTCGCCGACCTGCACGGCTGGAAACACGGCTGCGACACCTTCGCGCTGATGGACGCCGCCGAGGACCTGGTCCGGCCGCTGCAGGACCGGCCGGTGCGGGTCGACCGGGAAACCCTGTCGCTCGGCTACGCCGGCGTCTACTCCAGCTTCCTGCGCCACGCCGAACGCGCCGCCGACCGCTACAACCTGGACGTGCGGTCCATCCTGGTCGAACTCGGCCGCCGCAGGATGGTCGGCGGCCAGGAAGACATGATCACCGACGTCGCCCTCGACCTCGTCAACGGAGAGCGCCCATGACCGCCACCAGCATCGACCCCGCCGACCTCGCTGCCCGGCTCGACGAGGCGGCGGTCACCGGCACCCCGATCGGGCAGCTCGCCGCCGCCCACGGGGTGGACGTCGACGCCGCGTACCGGGTGCAGCGGGCGCTGATCGCCCGCCGTACCGACCGGGGCGAACGCCTCGTCGGCGCGAAGATGGGGCTGACCAGCCGGGCGAAGATGGCGCAGGTCGGCGTCGACTCCCCGATCCTCGGCCAGCTCACCGACGCCACGGCCGTACCCGACGGCGGCGGCGTCGACATCGCCGGACTGATCCACCCGCGCGTCGAACCGGAGATCGCCTTCCTCCTCGACAGGCCGCCGACACTGGGGATGCCGTTCACCGACGCGGTGCGGGCCGTCGCTCCCGCCCTGGAGGTCATCGACTCCCGGTACGCCAACTTCACCTTCTCGCTGCCCGACGTGATCGCCGACAACACCTCCGCCGCCCTGTTCACCGTCGGGGCGTGGCAGCCGGTCCCGGACGGCGTCGACAACCTCGGCGTACTCCTCGACATCGACGGACGCACGGTGCAGACCGGATCCACCGCCGCGATCCTCGGCGACCCCCGCCGGGCCCTCGCCGCCGGCGTCGCCCTCGCCGACCGGCACGGCCCGGCTTTGCGGGCCGGCTGGATCTTCCTGGCCGGCGCGGCCACCGCCGCGGTGCCGCTGGCCCCCGGCGCGCACGTGCGGGCCACCGTCCAAGGGCTCGGCACCGCCGCCTTCACCACCAACGCAGGAGGTGACCGATCATGACCGCGCACCTGGTCACCGGCAAAGCCACCCCACGCGGCAAATTTCCACACGTCAAAACAGCTGGCGGATTCATCTTCGTCTCCGGAACGTCCAGCCGCCGCCCCGACAACACCATCGCCGGCGCCACCGTCGACGAATACGGCACCACCCAACTCGACATCCAGGAACAGACCCGCGCCGTCATCGCCAACATCGCCGACCTGCTCGCCGCCGCCGGCGCCGGCCTCACCGACCTGGTCTCCGTCACCACCTACCTGGTCAACATGAACGACTTCGGCGGCTACAACCAGGTCTGGGCCGAAAACTTCGACCACACCGGACCGACCCGCACCACCGTCGCCGTCCACCAACTACCCCACCCACACCTGCTCATCGAGATCCAGGCCGTCGCCGTGGCACCGGCCGACGCCCCCACCCGGAAGGAGTGACACCCGTGAGCGACATCGCCGAACCGGTCAACTTTCCCAACTGGATCAGCGAGAACGAGCACCTGCTCAAGCCACCGGTCAACAACAAGCAGATGTTCCCCACCGGCAACGATTTCATCGTGCAGGTCGTCGGCGGCCCCAACCAGCGCACCGACTTCCACGTCGACCCGTACGAGGAATTCTTCTACCAGGTCAAAGGCAACATGCACGTCAACCTGATGACCGACGACGGGCCGCAGACCGTGCACATCCGCGAAGGCCAGATGTGGGTGCTGCCCGGATTCGTACCGCACTCGCCGCAACGCCCGGAGGCCGGCTCGATCGGGGTCGTCATCGAACGGGTCCGCGAGGAGGGCACCCTGGAGAAGTTCCAGTGGTACTGCCTCGACTGCGGCAACCTGGTGCACGAGGTGGAGTTGCAGGTGCGCGACATCGTCGCCGACCTGCCGCCGGTCTTCACCGCCTTCTACGGTGACGAGTCCGCGCGTACCTGCGACAAGTGCGGCGCGCTGCACCCGGGCAAGGGCTGAGCCTCACCGTGACCGACGCCGGGCAGACCATCGACGTCCACACCCACCTGGTGCCCAAGGGCTGGCCGGATCTCGCCGCCGCCTGTGGCGGGACCGGCTGGCCGTGGCTGCGGGTCGACTCCGAACGCGCCGCCATGATCATGGTGGGTCAGACGGAGTTCCGGCCGGTCGGCCCGCAGACCTGGGATCCGGCCACCCGGATGTCCGACATGGACGTCGACGGGGTCGACGTGCAGGTCGTCTCCCCGACGCCGGTGTTCTTCGCCTACGACCGGCCGGCCGACCAGGCGGTCAAGGTGGCCCGGATCTTCAACGACCTGACCCTGGAGGTCACCGCCGCCGGTGGCGGTCGGCTGATCCCGTTCTGCCAGGTGCCGTTGCAGGACCCGGACGCCGCCTGCGCCGAGCTGGACCGCTGCCTGGCCGCCGGCCACGCCGGGGTGGAGATCGGCAACCACGTCGGCGACCGTGACCTCGACGACGCCGGCATCGTCGCCTTCCTGCGACACTGCGCCGACGTCGGCGCGCCGGTGTTCGTCCACCCGTGGGACATGCCGGACGGGCCACGGCTGGACCGCTGGATGGCCCGCTGGCTGTCCGGCATGCCCGCCGAGACCCACCTGTCGATCCTGGCGCTGATCCTCGGCGGCGGCTTCGACCAGCTGCCCCGTACGCTGCGGATCTGCTTCGCCCACGGCGGCGGCAGCTTCCCGTTCTGGCTGGGCCGCGCCGACAACGCCTGGCACCGGCGCGGTGACGTGGTACGTGGCCGCTCGGCGCGCCCGCCGAGCCACTACCTGGACCGGTTCTACGTCGACTCGGTGGTGTTCGACCCGGCGGCGCTGCGGCTGCTGGTCGACACGATGGGTGCCGACCGGGTGCTGCTGGGCAGCGACTACCCGTACCCATTGGGGGAGCGGCCGGTCGGCGCGGTGATCGACAAGGCGGACTTCCTCACCGCCGACCAGCGGGCCGCCCTGCGCGGCGGCAACGCCCACCGCTTCCTCGACTCGGGGGCGGGCTGAGTAGTGCCTGCAGGATCGTGCCTGAGCCGAGAGCGGTTGTGGCCACGAGCGCGGCGCTGCCGCCGATCTCCACGTTGTAGACGATGTTGAGATGCCAGGGTACGAGTCCCGGTGTGCTGAATCCGGCGAGCACGATGAACGTACAGCTCAGGGCGAGAACCGTCGGCCCGATACGGGCGACGGCCCACCAGAGGCCCAGCACGGTGCACCAGGTCGTGAAGAAGGCGACCATGTCGATGGACGGATGGACCAACGGGGAGGCGAGCCATGGGCTCAGCAGACCGACAGCGGTGATGCCGATTACCCAGATCGCGTGTGCGGGCTGACTGCTGCGGGACCGGGTCGCCTCCAGGTGCGGTGTCCGGGAGGTCAACGTGCCGGCGAGAACACCGGCTGGCAGGAGCAGGAGAATCACGGCGACCGTGTCCAACGCCGCGCTGCCCGGCGGGGCGAACTGCAGGCCGGTGGCCGAGACCGTGAACCGTGATGCGGCTGCGATGAACAGCCAGATCAGCAGGTAGCCGACGAGCCCGCGGACGGTAACGCCCCGCGCCGTCGCAAACGCGCGGAGAGCGAACGCAGCTGAGGTTCGGTGCGGACGGCTCACCGGGCCGGAACGGCCGTGCAGGTCAGAACCGGCTCGGTCGACTCGCTGAACCATTCCTGTCGTTCCTCCTCGACCAACCGGTCGAAGCTGCCGGCGGTACGTGCCGCCTCCTCGTTCTCGATCAGGATCGAGTCGAGGCTCGGCTCGCCGGGAAAGTTCGTGCCGTCGGTCGGCAGACCGTGGCTGGTGAGCCACCAGTGGTAGAGCGCAGCGGCGGTGGTCAGCCCGACGTCGTCGGCTGCCGTCGGCCTCGCCATGCAGGGCGCAAGGAAAAGTGCGAACCCGACGTTGGCGGTGAGCGTCGCAGAGTCGATCTCGTGCTCGGGCGCGGTGTTGCGCTTCACGATGGGCACGATGACCCGCCGCGCGTCGGGACCGGACCCGGGAAGGTCCGCCCCCGGGGCGGCGAGGTGTTCGTCCATCACGACGACCATGGTGGACAGGTCCAGACCTTGCACCGGCTGTACGGATGTGACGATTTCCCGTTGATACTCGGGCAGAATGTGGTCGTGTGCCCGGTCGACGCAGACCCGTGGCTGTTCACCCGAGCAGGCGGCGGCGTACGCCGCCGGCACTTCGATCCGCGTACCGAGGGAGAGTAGCGCCACGGCGGCGGACAAGCTGGCTACGACGGCGCTGGCGTAGGCGAGGCGTAACGCGTGGAGCGACAAGCCGAGCAGAGCGACACCGAGCATCATCCAGAGCACCGCACGGGACACCAGAAGCTCAGCCGGAAGCCTGAGGTAGGTGCGATCCACCTGATCTGTCCACAAAAGATCCATGTACGCGATCTGGCCGCTGTACGCCTCGGCGTACACCACAGCCATGTAGATCAGGTACGGGGCGACGGCCGCCACGACCGGAGCGATCCTCGGCGGAGCCAGCCGCCCGAAGAGGGCGCCGATTCCCACCGCCAGCGGCACCGACGCGGCAGTCGGGAGCAGTTCGATGATGTCGAGTCCACCGTGCGTCGCGCTCGTCGCGGTCGCTGCAGCAACGTATCCAGTCACCACGGTGTAGCCGGCCAAACTCCCGGCCGCCACCGTGACCAGGCCGGCGAGGTGGACCCGAGCCTGGGAGCGGGACGACGCGCGCTGCAGGTCGTCGTACCCTCGGCCGCGGGGCGCAGCGAGGATCAGGGCGGTGGCTCCGGCAGCGATGCACGCGCCCCACACTCCTGCCCAGCCGATCACGACGCTGCTGTTCGCCCAATGGCCGGACCACCGTTGCGACTTCGACGCCACCGAGGCGATGCCCTGGATGATGGTGATCCCCGCGACGCCGAGGAATAGGGCGATCCGTCCCGCTGCGAGACGGCGGGAGACGATCACGACACGGCCCGGTCGAGTACGATCTGGAACCCTTCGCGGAGCGCCGACAGGCCCTGCTGCTGCGACAGTCCGGCCAGATCGTCGATGGTGCCCGTCCACTGGACGCTACCCCGGTCGATGACGACGACCCGGTCAGCCAGCGCCTCCACGTCCTCCAGTAGGTGAGTAGCGATCACCACCACCCGCTCCGATCGAATGCGTCGGACCAGGCCGTGGAACGCGTCCCGCTGTTCGGGATCCAGGCCGGCTGTGGGCTCGTCGAGGACGAGAACCTCAGGCTCGGCGACGAGTGCCGCCGCCAGCCCGGCCCGACGTAGCTGCCCACCGGAGAGCGTCTGTAGAGGATTCCGTGCCTGGTCGCTGAGGCCCGTGGTCGCCAACGCGTCAGCCACCTGCCTGGTCAGCTGTCGGCCGGGTACCTCTTTCAGCCAGGCCGCGTACGCTACGAACTCTGCGGTGGCCATTCGGGGCGGGAATCCGAACGTCTGCGGGAGCCACCCGATGCGCCGCAGCACGGCGCGGGTTGCCCGGCTGTGGCTGCCCTGAGCTGAGCCGTTCAGCCGGACCTGCCCGCCGCTCGGGGCGGCCGCACCGGCCAGGATTCGGATCAGGGTCGTCTTGCCGGCGCCGTTTCTGCCGAGGAGCACGGTCGCCCCCGGCTCGAAGGTCGCACTGACGCCCCTGAGCACTGGCTTGGAGCCGTACCGGAACCCGATCTGATCAACCTCGAGCATGCTGCCCCCGAATACTGGTGCTGGCCCGGATCTGTCTGAGCTGTGCGGAGACGTGGCGCCTCGGTCGGAGTCAGGTTGCTGCCGGCGGGTGCCCGGCGGCGACCTGCCGGAGCAGGGTGGCGAGTTCGTGCAGCAGTTGCGGCGGGCAGTCGGCGAACGGGCTCGCCTCCAGCGTCGCCGCGATGATCTCTTGGCGTACCTTTCGGCCCTTGTCGGTGAGGGCGAGCACCCGGCCGCGTCGGTCGGTGGGGTCGACGCTGCGCTCGACCAGTCCGCGCTCGATCAGCTGGTTGGCGATGAAGCTGAGGTTGGGGGCGTTGCAGTACAAGCGCTCGGCGAGCGCCTTCATTGACGGGGCCGGTCCGGTCGGGTCGATCGCCCACAGCGCCTGCGCGGTCGCGTTGGTCAGCCCGTGGGCGGTCAGGGCGGGTTCGAGCCGGTCGCTGGCCGTCATGAAGATCTCGTGGTTGGCGCGGATGGCGTCAACGAGGTCCCGGTGGTCCACCGGCCGACGGTACCACTTGCACTTCGAGTCTCGAACTATTACGGTCTGAAACGCTTCGAGTCTCGAAGTATGTCTGAGGAGCCGCACCATGACCCAACTGGCCGAACCGCTCGAACTGCCCAGCGGGCAGGTCCTGCCGAACCGGATCGCCAAGGCCGCCATGGAGGAGTTCCTGGCCGTCGACGGTCAGCTGCCCGGCACCGAGCTCGCCACGCTCTACCAGCGCTGGGGTGCCGGCGGAGCGGGGCTGCTGATCACCGGGCACGTCATGGTCGACGAGCGTGCCCTCGCCGACCCCTCCGACGTCGTGCTCGCGGACCGTACCCCGCTGGAACCGTTCCGGCGCTGGGCGGCGGCGGCGACCGCTGGCGGTGCCCGCGCCTGGATGCAGATCAACCACCCCGGTCGGGTCGTCTACGCGGACATGCCGGGGCTGGCCTGGTCGGCGTCCGACATACCGGTCAGCATCGGGCGGCTGTCCCGCTTCTTCGCCCAACCCACCGCGATGACGCCGGAACAGATCGACGAGGTCGTCGACCGGTTCGGTCGCACGGCACAACGAGCGGTCGAGGCCGGATTCGACGGCGTGGAGATCCACGCTGCCCACGGCTACCTGATCAGTCAGTTCCTCTCCCCGCTGACCAACCGGCGGACCGACCGCTGGGGAGGTGAACTGCGCAACCGGGCCCGGCTGCTGATCGACGTGGTCACCGAGGTCCGGCGTCGACTGCCCGACGGCGCGGCGGTCGCGGTCAAGCTCAACACCGCCGACTTCCAGCGCGGCGGGTTCGCCCCGGACGACGCCAGGCAGGTGGTCGGCATGCTCGCCGACACCGGCGTCGACCTGGTCGAACTCTCCGGAGGGTCGGTGGAGAGCCTGGCCACCAACGGCTACCCGGCGGACGGACACACCCTCGCCCGGGAGGCGTACTTCCTCGACGCCGCCGCGACGATCATCCCGCAGGCCCCGGTGCCGGTGATGCTGACCGGCGGCGTGCGACGGCGCGCCGTCGCCGAGCGGGTACGCGCCCAGGGCGCGGCGGTGGTCGGAGTGGCGACGGCACTCGCCGTGGACCCGGAGCTACCGCGGCGCTGGCTGCGCGGCGAGGAAGCAGCGGTCACGGCCCCGGGCCCGCGCTGGAAGAACAAGCACCTGGCCTCGGCGGCCACCCAGGCCGTCGTGCACTGCCGGCTCCGCCAGGTCGGGCGAGGAGCCGCCGACCCCGGCCGGGCAGACCCGGTCGTCTCCCTCATGCAGGAGCAGCTCCAGCGACGCCGGTCACTGCGGCGCTACCGCCGCTGGTTGGCGGAGCCGGTCAGCGTACGGACGTGGTCCTGGCCAGGGTGACGAACGCGGACCAGGCGGCGGGGGCGAAGGTCAGGGTGCCGCCGTCGCGGTCCTTGGTGTCGCGGACGTGGACCCGGCCGGGGAGGTTGTCGGCGACCTCGACACAGTCACCGCCAGCGGGGTTGCTGCGGGTCGACTTGCGCCAGCGAGGGGTGGTGCTCAGCTCCATGTCTGCACCGCTTTCAGGATCATGTCGTGGGATTCCTCGACAGGCAGAGCATAACTGCGGACACCTTCCCAGGACCGCTCCAATGTCTGCACGTCGGCCGGGTTGCTGATCACGTCGCCGCCGAAATGGGAATCGACGTAGCCGAACACGTGGTCGTCCACGGTCGCCATCGCGAACGAGCCGTTGAGCCCGTGGTAGGCGTCGGCGCTGCCCGGCACCACGTGCACCCAGATGTTGGGGCGCGCCGCCGCCTCGGCGAGACTGCGCAGCTGCTCGGCCATCTGCTCCGGCGTGCCGACCTGACGGTGCAGCACGCTGCGGTCGATGACGGCGATGAACTCGGCCGGGTCGTCGGCGCGGGTGAGCACCTGCTGGCGGGTGAGCCGGTTCGCCAGCCGGGTCGGCACGTCGTCGACCGGGCCGACGCGCAGCAGTCGTTCGGCGTACTCCCGGGTCTGCAACAGGCCCGGGACGACCGCGAGCTGAAACGACCGCAGCAGGGTGGCCCGCTCCTCCATTTCGGCCCACGGGCGCAGGAAGCCGGCGAAGGACATTCCGCGCGCCTCGGCGGAGGCGCGCTGCACGCGGTCGCCGCTGCCCAGCACATCGTCGAGGATCTTCGCGTTCTGCTGCACCGGGACCAGGCGGCCGTTCTCGTAACTGCCGATCGACGACGCGCTGAGCTGGATCAACGCGCCGAGCTGCTGCTGGGAAAGCCCGCGCTCGGTGCGCAGTGTGCGAATGATGCGGTGCACCTCGTGCATTGTCGGATCCCCGATCTGCTGATGGTGGGGCGGTGCGTCGAATGCCACCCCTACCTCTATCAGTGCGACAAGTCGGAGTCCATGATGGAGATCGGATAAATTCCGGATAGTTTGTGTGATCGATATCGGGTTCCGTCGGATGGGGTTCTGTCGACCTGTTGATGCGTCGACCTACCGGGCGTCGAGCCGGGCCACCCGGCGAGGCCCGGCGGTCCGCCGGTAGCTGGCGTCGAGCAGCTCGCCGATCTCCGCCCAGTCGGTGTCGTCGGCCAGATCCACCCCCACCCAGCCGGAGCTGGCCAGGTACGCCGGGGCGTAACAGCGCGGCTCGGCCAGCAGCGCCGCCCGCTCGTCCGGGTCCACCAGCACCAGTACGGAGTGATCATGCTGCTGGTAGACGCCCTCGACCTTCACCGAGCCGCCGTAGTAGGCGAACACCTTGGTGGTGTAGAACGCCGGATGCCCATGCGAGATCTTCTCGGCGGCGTCGGGGAAGGCCAGCGCGAGCCGGCGTACCTCGGCGAGCAGCGGGTCGGCGTCGTCGAACATGATCGGGTGCGGCATAGCGGTAGGTAATCACACCCGGCTGACACTTCGGCTCCGTTCGCCGGCCAGGGCAGCCACGACCGGGATCTCCAGGACGGTGCTCTGGGTGGCTGCGACCCTGGCGGCCGCGTCCGGCATCGCGTTGCCGACCGGGCTGCGCCGTGCCGGGGTGGCCGTCGCAGTGTCCGGTGCCGCCGCTGTGGTTCTACCGTGGACAACCGGGACCGACGGCCCGTCGGCAGCTGCGGAACAGCTCGGCTACCTCCTGCATCTACCGGTGATGCTCTGGTGGGGTGTGCTCGGCTGGCGGCAATGTCGATGCGGGCGGGTGCGCCGTACGGCGACAATGCCGGTGTGAACGACAAGGTATTGGTCAGAATGAGCAAGCGGATGTCGCTGGCGCTGCGTCACGCGCCCGACCGGTTCGATCTCGAACTGGACCCGGCCGGCTGGGTCCGGGTGACGGACCTGCTCGACGCGCTGCGGATCACCCGGCTGGAGTTGGACACCGTCGTCGAGCGGGACGGCAAACAACGGTTCGCGCTGCGCCGCGACCCCGACGGCACCGAGCAGATCCGGGCGAACCAGGGACACTCGGTCCCGATCGACCTGGGGCTGGTCGCGCTGCCTCCGCCGGAGCGGCTCTACCACGGCACCACCGCCGCCGCGCTCGACTCGATCCGGGCCACCGGGCTGCACCGGGCCAGGCGGCACCACGTGCACCTGTCGGCGGACACCCACACGGCCCGCCGGGTCGGCGCCCGACGGGCCGGTGGCGTCGTAATCCTCACCGTCGATTCGGCGGCGATGGCCCGCGATGGTCACCTGTTCTACCGCAGCGCCAACGGGGTGTGGCTCACCGACGCGGTGCCGCCCGACTACTTGGACATCTGAGCGCCGACGCGGGCCTCGATGATCCCCATCAGGTCGGCCGGAAGCGGACCGGCGGCCTCCGCCGCAAGGCATTCGCGCAGCTCGGTGCGGTTCTTCACACCGAGGACCACAGTGTCGACGCCGGGCATCGACAGGGTGTACCGGTGCGCCAGCGAGGCGGCCGACTCACCCAGCTCGCCGGCCAGCTCGCGTAGCGGCGCGGCCCGCCGAAAGTCGACCATGGTCGGATGCTCCGGCGGCAGGTCCCGGTCAACGGCGTCGGTGAACGCGCCGGCCGCGACCGCCCGGATGCCCATCACTCCGACGCCGTGCCGGCCGGCGGCCGTCAGGATGTCGCGTGGCCGGGAGCCCTCGCTGCCGGGCATCAGGAGATCGCCGGGGGAGTCCAGCAGGTTCGTCACACACTGGGCGACCGCCGGGGACGGCTGATCGCCGAGCACCCGGATGATCACGTCCGGCTCCTCGACGGCGGTGATCCCCCAGGCGCCGATCCGGCCGCGCCGGACCAGGTCCTCGAACGCCGGCCGGACGGCTTCGGTGAACAGATCGGCGGAGGTGACCCCGGTGGTGCCCGGGGCGGCCTGTGCCACGATCGGATTGTGCAGCAGTAGCGCGTCGACGAACGACAGTCGCATCCGCTGCAGGCTGTCGTCGAGGGACTTCTCCAGCAGGGCCGCGACGTCACCGGCGGCCGGGTTGCCCAGCCCGCACTTGGTGACGACCCGTACGCCGGCCGGCAGACCGCCGTCGAACGCCGCGCCGACCACCCGCTCCGCCTCGCCGTCGCCGTAGCCGGGTGCGACGTCGAGCAGGTCGATACCGGCATCGACCCCCTCCCGTACGGTCGCCACCGCCTCGTCCCGGTCGGTGACGCCCCACACCTGGCCCAGCCCACCCCCGCCGAGGGTGAGGACGCTGACCGGTCCGATGCTGCCGAGAGGCCGCTGTTCCATCGTCATGTGCTCCTTCCGATGATCCTGTTGCGACTCAGGATTGCACCTGGAGCGCGCTCGAGGTCAACCGCGGACCGGCTCGGTCACCTACGAGGTGATCGGTGTGCCAGCCGTCGGCCAGGTTACCGGCAGGGCTGAGTCAACTCTGTCGGTTCGAGATTCCAAGACATTGACTAGTATCACAGAGAAGGCGTCGTGGACATCGAAGCAAAGCAATGATTAACGGTCGGAAAGGGGCAAACGCATGAATGGTTTCGGCAGGCGAATGGGTGGACTGATCAGCAGGTCGCTCCGCCGGCTGACGGTCGTCACTCTGGCTGTCACCGTGGGGCTCTTCCTGCTCCCGGCGGCAGCAGCGCAGGCTGCCGCGTGGCGGTCGGCGACATCTACCGGGTGGGGGCCGAGCCCAACCGCCGGCCAGCAGAACGCGGCGAACAACGCCCGCGCGGCGCTCACCTCACTCGCCGCAAACCTCGGCGAGACCTGCAGCAATGTCACGGTCTCTGCGCCGCGACACCTCTACACCGCGCCCGACGGCTCGGCGTACGTCTACGAGGCGACAGCCACCGGCTACTGCGTACCGGCCCCGCCGCCACCGTCGTACACCGTTGCCCGCTCTGCTACCCGGCAGGGCAGCGGTGCCACCTCGACCAGCGCGATCCAGAACGGGGCCCAGGCTGCCCGCGCGGACATTCTCGCCGTCGGCGTGGCCTGCGCGAACTGGGCGACGAATGCCAGCAACGTGTTCACCGCGCCGGACGGATCCTGGCACGTCTACAACGTCACGGTCAGCGCGCTCTGCACGAACTGACAAGCCCCGGCATTCGGCAGGCTCGGGTGTGACATACGCGCAACGCACCCGGACAGTCGTCAGCCCATCGCCGTCGACGTGGCCGTCTGCCCGTAGGCCGGCGTGTACGCCCGTAGGGTCCAGGGCTGTGGACCCGGCGCTCGGCACGCTCACCGGGCAGCAGCGGTCGTTGTTGGACCGCTGGCTGCCCGGCGTGAGCGTCGAGCGGGACCACAGCTGGGGCCTGGTGGCGACCACCGTCCTGGAGGTGACGCATGCCGGGTCGCGGTGCATCGTCAAGGCCGGCGGCGACGGTGACCATCACCTCGCTCGCGAGTTGCACGCCCACCAGCACTGGCTGCGCCCGTGGACCAGGATCGGCCGCGCCCCGACGTTGGCGTACGGCAACGCCGAGGCGAAACTGCTGGTGACCCGGTTCCTGCCGGGTGAGCTGGTGCTCGGCAGCGGGTACGCCGACGACCCGGACGTCCACCGGCAGGCCGGCGAACGCATGATCGCCGACGCGCTGGGCGACCGACCCGACCGTCGGGCATGACCGAAACCGCCGCTTCAGGTACAATTTTCTGTACCTGCGTGGAGGTGATCATGCGGACGGTGAACTTCACCCAGCTGAGGCAGAATCTGGCCGCCGAGCTCGACAGCGTCGTCAACGACGCCGAGGAGGTCGTGGTGACCCGGTCGGGTCATGAGCCGGTCGTCATCGTGCCGCTCGCCGAGTACGAGTCGATGAAGGAGACCGAGTACCTGCTCCGTAACCCGAGCAACGCTGCAGCCCTGCGGCGATCGATCGCAGAGCTGGAAAACGGCGACGCGCAGGAGCAGCAGCTCGTCGATCCAACCGCCGTACGGGACGTTGCGTGAGACTGGTTTTCACCGCGACAGCATGGGCCCAGTACCTCAGCCATACGGATCGAAAGTTGATCAAACGCATCAACGACCTCATCGCCGACGTGATGCGTAACGGTTACGAGGGCATTGGCAAGCCGGAGCCCCTTCGTGGCGAGCTGTCCGGATTCTGGTCCCGCCGGATCGATCGCGAACACCGACTCGTGTACCGGATCACCAAGGAGGACGTCGAGATCGTCGCCTGCCGGTACCACTACGAGCGTTGACCTCCTCCAGTCCCGGCGTCAGCCGGGGAGGTGGTCGGCCCCGGTAGGCACGGATGGCGGCGTCGACATCGCCGCGGTTGTGCGACCGGTCACCGCTGTCCATGGGATCGCGGATCCGCTTGCCATGGTTCATCGCCCAGTCCTCTCCAGCCGGTGCGCGACCCGAGGCCGCATGAGCCGGGGTGCGGCGGCCCGTGTCGTCGGACTCGCGACCGTCGTACGCGACCACGGTAGCCGGTGGGACGTGTTGCTTGACTTAGTCGGGAAGCTAAACAAAGCTGGGGGTGCGCTCCCATCGACGGTCCTTCCACGGCACCTGCCGGTCACCACTCGGGTGACCGGCAGGTCCAGTGTGACCTCGAAAGGAACGCAGACCATGCTACGAAGAGCCCTCGTGTGCTCGCTGTTCGCCGCCCTCGCCATGGCTCTGGGGCTGGCGGTGACGACGGCACCTGCGGCGTCGGCCGCCGACCCGGTCCGGATCATGCCGCTGGGCGACTCGATCACCGCCGGCCCCGGCTGCTGGCGGGCCCTCGTCTGGGACCAGTTGCGCAGCGCCGGGCACACCGACATCGACTTCGTCGGCAGCGCCACCGACGGCGGTAGCTGCAACTACGGCTTCTCGTACGACCCCGACCACGAGGGCCACGGTGGCTTCTCGGCGGTCGGCATCGCCGACAACAACCAACTGCCGCCGTGGTTGAGCGCGGCGGCCCCGGACATCGTCGTGATGCACCTGGGGACCAACGACCTGTGGGGCGGCTGGCAGTCGATGGACACCATCATGGCCGCGTTCACCAAACTGGTCGGGCAGATGCGGGCAAACAACCCGGACATGAAGATCCTCGTCGCGCAGATCATCCCGCACCACGGCTGCACGACCTGCCCGGCCGACACGGTGACGCTCAACAACCGGATCGCCACTTGGGCCACCGGCCTGACCACCGCCCGGTCACCGATCGCCGTGGTGGACCAGTGGACCGGATTCGACGCCGCGACGGACACCGGCGACGGCGTACACCCCAACGACGCCGGGTTCCGCAAGATGGCCGGCCGGTTCGCGCCGGCGATCGCGCGACTCCTCGGCACCGTCACCCCGACGCCGACGGTCGCGCCGACCACGCCACCGGTCACCCCGACGCCGACGGTCGCGCCGACCACCCCACCGGCCGGCAGGGACTGCACCGCCACCTACCGGGTGGTCAGCCAGTGGAACGGCGGCTTCCAGGGCGAGGTGAGTGTCCGTAACGCCGGGTCGGCGGCGACGTCGGCGTGGGCCGCGACGCTCACCCTCGGCGGCGGTCAGCAGGTCAACCAGGCATGGAACGCCAGCGTGACCCAGACCGGCTCGGTGGTCACCGCCCGCAACGTGAGCTGGAACGGCAACCTGCCGGCCGGTGGCACCGCCAGCTTCGGGTTCCTCGCCTCCGGCGTCGGCGACGCCGCGGTGTCGGCGGCCTGCACGCTCAGCTGAGGCCCGGTCCGGGCGGGCCCGCACGGTTGACAGGATGGGCCCATGATCGAGCAGCGTCGTCGGTCCGGCCCGTCGCCCACCTCGGGCGTCGGCCGGGCCCTGCGGGTGGTGGTCGCGGTACTGGTCGGATCGGCGGCGGTGGTCGGTGCGGTGCGTCTGGTCGCACCGGCCACCGCCGGGCCCGAGGCGGAACCGCCCGGCGTACGGCGGCAGCTGACCTTCCTGCGGGCGGCGCTGGACGACGGGGCCGGTGAACAGGCACAGCGGCTCTTCCCGGAAGGCTACTTCTTCAGCCACGCGATGTACGGGCTGGCCTGGGTCGACCTCGGGCTGCGCGCTCCGGCCGGCGAGCGGACCGAGGCCTTGGCCGAGGCCCGGTGGGCGTTGACCAGACTTGAGTCACCGGCCGGCCGGGCACCGTTTCCCGCCGACCTGACCCCGGCGTACGGCGTGTTCTACCAGGGTTGGACGAACTGGCTGCGCGGCGGCGTACTCAGCCTGCAACCGCCGGGCGGTCGGGACCGAGATGAGCTGGCCCGGTTCACCGGGGCCGCGGCGGACCTCGGCGCGGCCTTCGACACCTCACTGGACACAACCGGGTCGCCGTACCTGCCGGCGTACCATGGGCAGGCCTGGCCGGTGGACTCCACGGTGGCGGTGGCTTCGCTGCGGCTGCACGACAGCCTGTTGCCGGACCGCTTCGACGGTACGGTGGCGCGTTGGCTGGCCGGCGTACGGCAGCGTCTCGACCCGGCCACCGGCCTGCTGCCACACCGGGTCGATCCGGTGACCGGCGCGCCGGCCGAGGTGGCCCGGGGCACCTCGCAGAGCCTGATCCACCGGTTCCTGCCGGAGATCGACGCGGCGTTCGCCCGGGAGCAGTACCTGACCTTCCGGGACGGGTTCGTGGCCGCACCGCTGCGGCTCGGCCCAGCGGTGCTGGAGTACCGGGACGGCACCAGCGGCCCGGCCGACGTCGACTCGGGGCCGCTGCCGCTGGGGGTGAGCCTGTCGGCCACCGTGGTCACCCTCGGCGCGGCCCAGGTGCACGGCGACGCGGCGTTGGCCGCCGCGCTGGCCAGCTACGGCGACTTCGCCGGCCTGCCGGTCGACACCCCGAACACCCGGCGGTACGCGTTCGGGCTGATGCCGATCGGTGACGCGTTCCTCGCCTGGTCGAAGTCCGCGCGGCCGTGGGTCGCCGCCGCCGTTGATCCGCCGCCGGCCGGTGTCTCCTGGACGTGGCGGCTGCCGCTGCTGGCGCTGTTGTCCCTCGTGGCGGTGCTGCCGTGGCTGCCCGCACTGGTCCGCCGCCGGCCCGCGAGCAGGAAGCCGGTGAGCCGTTGAGTCGGCCGACAATGGCGTACGCCCCGAGGGGTCACCTCGGGGCGTACGCTCGGGCCGGCTCACCGTCGACGGGTCATCTACCGGCGAGCCGGGTCACGGGTCAGCTGGTCTCCAGCGCTCCCGCCGATCGGCCGCACACCTGGCGCAGTGCCCAGTCCTCGACCCGTACGTCACCGGCGGTGACCTGGGTCTGGCGGGTCTGCGGCATGTAGCCGTCCTTTGCCACGATCATCGTGACCGGGTTGTGCCGGTGGTCGAGCCAGTGGGCGTAGCCGCCGTCGGCGTCGGTGGTCAACGGCAGCTCCATCGTCCACGTGCTCAACTGCACCGTCGCCCCGGTGATCGGGGTCAGGTCGCCGTCACAGCCCACGGCGGAGACCGTACCGGTGATCTTGCCCCAGGTGTCCGGCGGGGTGACGGTCATCGTCACCGGCACCGTGTCCACCGCGTACGGCGTGTCCTCGAAGACGGTGACGCCGGTGGTGTAGGTGCCCGGCTGGGCCACCTCGGCGGTGAGGGTCAGCGTCACCGTGAGGCTCTCGCCGGGGGCGATCGTGGCGGTGCCCGGGTCCACCGTCAACCATTCGGTGTCCGTCATCGACCCGCACTGGTCGAAGCCGGGCAGCAGTTCCACTGTGCTGGTCGGTTGGAATCCGGAGATCGCCGATCCGCCGACCCGGTAGAGCCCGCAGGCGCTGCCCGGCCGGAAGCCGGGGCTGTTCGCCGTCGGCAGGGGCGACCACGCGTCGGTCGCCGGGTCGTAGGCGTACCCCTCGTTGGTGATCGCCTGGGTGCCGGTGCCGCCACCGGAGATCAGCAGCTGGTTGTCGGCGGTGTGGTACGCCGAACCCCACAGGTTCACCGGCAGGTCCGCCACCTGCGTCCAGGAGTCGCTGGCCGGGTCGTAGGAGTAGCTGGCGGTCACCGGCTGGCTGTTGGACAGTCCACCGGCACAGACGATCCCGCCGCTGACCGCGCCGCAGGACTGCCAGGCGATCGGCACCGGGTAGCTGGCGACGGTGTCCCAGGCGTCGGCCCGGGGGTCGTAGCGGAACACCTGGTCGCTGTACGGGGCACAGCTGGTCGTGGTGCAGCCGCCGACCACGTACAACTCGCCGTCGAGCACCGCCGATCCGGCGGCGGCCGACGCGGCCGGCACGTCGGCACCCGTGCTCCACCCGCCGGTGGCCGGGTCGAAGATCAGCGTGTCGGTGTTCAACGTGCTCCACCCGCTGACCAGGTAGACCTTGTCGCCGATGACGCCTTCGGCGGCCTGGCTGCGGGCACCGTGCGGCATGTCGTCGAGCCGGGACCAGGCCTGGGTGACCGGGTCGTAGACGTACACCTGCGCCAGCGACGACAATCCGCTGGACCCGCCGAACGAGTACAACTTGCCGTCGACGGTGACCGCGCTGTTGTCCATCACCGTCCGGGGCAGCCCCGGCAGGCTGAGCCATGGTTCAGCCGCAGGGGTCGCCGCCGGTGCGGCACCCGGTCCGAACACCGTCGCCGACGCGGCCCCGGCGAGCTGCTCGATCGGCGCGTCGAGTGGAATCCGGCGGGTCGGTGCCCCGGCGGCCGCCGCGATCTGGCGCGACGCCGCCCGCGAACCGTCGGCGCGCTGGATCTCGAACTCACCGGCTCGTTCGCTCAGCTCCACCTCGGCGGGCGCGCCGCCGGTGTTGGTGACCGTGACCTCGGCGGTCGTCGCTCCGCCGAGCGGCACCGTCGCCTCGACCGGCGAGCCGGTCACCGTCAGTCGTCCGGCCGCCAGCTTGTAGTTGTGCCGGGTGACCCAGTCCTCGGTGACCTCTGCCCATCGGGCCAGCTCCGCGTACTGGTTCACCGAAGCGGTGATCCGGTGCCGGCCGGCGGGGGAGAACAGGGCGTAGAAGCCGTCGTCGAGGTCCGGGTCCTGCGGCGTCGCGACGGTACGGGTGCCGACGGAGCCGTCCACCGGCGTCACCTCGGCGTCGGCCAGCCCGGTGCCGGTGTTGGCGTCCCGGACGAAGCCGACGGCCAGCCCGCCTTCGACCTTCACACACTCGAACTCGGTCTCGGCGATCCAGTCCACCGCGTTGCTGAAGACCCGGGCGCTGTCGTCGTGCCAGGTCTGCGGCCCGGTGTTGTAGCTGGCGGCGTGCATCGACAGCAGCACGTGCCGGTTGTTCGTCCGCTGCTGCACCCCGATGCCGACCCCGACGGTGCCGACTTCCGAGGTGACGGCGTTGGCGACCACCATCCGACCCTCGCCGCCGTAGGCGTCGAAGAAGCCGTAGTACTTGGAGTAGTTGTCCGTCTCGTCGAAGGCGATCCGTCCGCCGAGCGGGAACCCTTCCACCACCGGGTGTTCCTGCATCACCTGGTACGACAGGTCGCCCTCGGTGTCGTAGACGATGCCGCTGCTGCGGGCCCCCGGGTTACCGGTGTACTGGCTGAGCAGGTAGATGCCGTTACCACCCACGTTGGACCAGGTGTCCAGGAACAGCACACCCACGCCGGCCGCGTCGGTGTCCGCCAGGAACCGCAGGAACGTCTCCTCGCCGGGGTTGCTCGGCCGGTTGACGATGATCGCGTCGTAGCCGGACACGTCGGTGTCCCAGCCGACCTCGGTGGTCGGGACGCCCTGGTCGTCGAGGAAGGCGCCGATCTTTCCGGCTTCGTCGCCGAGGATCCCGATCCCGGCGGAGAAGGCGTAGCCGGGTGCGGACGCGCACCGCTGCACCGGCGCGGCCACGTCCATGGTCCGGTTGCCGCCGTGTACCTGCACCGGCTGCTCGACGGTGCCGTAGCCGTCGTACTGCGGCTCCACCACCAGGGTGTACGTCGCGTGGGTCGGCAGGACCAGCCGGTACCGGCCGTTGAACGGGTTGGTGAAGGTACTGACCCCGGTGCCGGCCACGCTGACCTTGGCGTACAGCGGCCAGCCGTGCCCGGAACCGTCCCGGACCAGCCCGCTGAGCGTCATCGTCGGCAGCACGGTCAGCGAGACGTCCTCGATCGTCGTCCCGCCCAGGGTGATGGTCACCTCGGTGCTCTGTTCGGCGTAGCCGAACGCGGTGACCGTCACCGGGTAGGTCCCGACGGTCAACCGGACCGAGTAGGAGCCGTCCGCCGCGGTGACCCGCTCCCGGACCGTCTCGCCTCCGATGGTCACCGTCGCGCCCTCGACCGGCGCGCCGGTCGCCGCGTCGGTGACCACACCGGACAGGGTCCCGGTGTCGCCGACCGGAGCCGCTTCCAGCAGCGCCATCGCGTCGAGGCGGCCTTCGCCGTACACGTTGTTGTCCGCTCCGGTGCCGCCGCACTGCGGGTCGGCGGTGTCGATCGCGGTACGGTCGAACAGCTCCCGGGTCGCGTCGGTGTCACCGATCAGTGCTGGGGCTGCGGACCACAGCAGTGCCGCCGTGCCGGCGACGTGCGGGGCGGCCATCGAGGTCCCGTTCTCGCTGTAGTAGCTGTCGCCTGGTCCGGACGAGCGGACCGCGACCCCGGGTGCGGAGATGTTCGGCTTGAACTCGCCGTCCTGGCCCGGACCGCGGCCGGAGAAGTAGGCGATCTCGTTGTCGACGTCGTACGCGCCGACCGAGTAGTTCACGGAGCGGCTACCGGGCGACCCACTGGACTGGCAGCCCTGCGCGCCGCTGTTGCCGTTGGACCAGATGCCGAGGATGCCGGCGGCGTCCCAGGCCAGCGACACGTCCTCCATGAAGGGGTCCAGCGAGGGCTGCGTACTGCCCCACGAGTTGTTGATGATGTGTGGACGTTTGCCGGCGTCAGGGTTCTGCCCGTCGAGGTCGGTCGGTGCCAGCAGCCACTGGCCGGAGGCGACCAGCGCAGCGTCGGTCGGGCAGCAGCCGTTCGCCGCGATCCAGTTCGCCTCGGGCGCGACGCCGATCCGGTTGCCGGTGCCGCCGTCGCCGACCATCGTGCCCATCGTGTGGGTGCCGTGCGAGCCCCGGTCGCACGGGGCCGCGCCGCACCGGCTGTCGGCGTCGAACCAGTTGTAGTTGTGGTCGAACGTGCCGTCGCCCAGGTTGCCCCGGTACTGGGCGACCAGCGCCGGGTGGTCGAACTGGACACCGGTGTCAAGATTGGCGACGGTGATGCCGGCGCCCTTGGTGCCGAACTGCTCCCACACGTCGTCGGCGTTGATGTTGGCGATGCCCCACTCGACGTCCTCGGCCTGGGTGCCACGCTCGCCCGCACCGTCGGCGTCGTCGCGGGCCGGCTGGTCCGGGGTCGGCTCGATCAGCTGGTATTCGACCGGCTGGTAGAGGCCTTCGACGTCGGGCCGGGCCGCCAGCTCCTGGGCCAGCATCGACGATCCGTCCCGGACGTAGATCGCGTTGCTGGCCCAGAACGCCTGGTAGGTCACGCCTTCGGTGTCGAGCAGGTGCCGGACACTGGTCTGGCTGGTGGCGGCGGTGGTCCGCAGCGCCTCGGCGACCGCCTCGCCGCGCGCCGTCCAGTCGTCGATCTGCCTCGCCTGCGCCAGGTCGGCCCGCTCGGCGAACCGAATCCACAGGTCGGTGGAGCCGTCGGACTGCAGCGACCGCTCCAGCTCGGGCTGGATCTTGTCTGCGACGCCGCGCCCCGGGTCACCGCCCGGATCGGGGCCGGGCCGGGGTGCCGCCGCCGCCGGATTCGGTGCGGCCAACGCCACACCGGCCAGCAGCACCAGCGACAACGCTCGTGCGATGGGTTTCATTGGGGGGTTCCTTCCGTGGGATCGGCCACGCGGGTGGGCACGCCGCGCCCCTCACAGGGGTTGGTACGGGTCGCGGCGTTCCGCGCTGCAGGTCGCGCAGGTACCGGTGCCACCGTCGGGTGCCGCGTCCGCGTCCGCCTCGGGTCCACCGGGTACGGGTCGGTCGGATTCGGGGTCGGATTCGGGCGCGGGTTCATCTGTTGACCGCCCTGGTGGCTCGTGCATGCAAGTCATGCTGCTGAGCCGGCGGATCGTTAGCTATCCAGCAGATACGTCAAAGAATCGACCGGTCGCGGTCGATGTGCCCGATCCGGTTTCGACCGGGTTGCCGGGCCGTTTCAGTCGTCCGCCGCAAGGACGCCGGCCTCCACGGCGGCGACCGCCAGCGCGGTACGGCTGGACACCCGCAGCTTGCGCATCGCCGATCGGAGCTGCTGATCCACTGTGGCCGACGACTTGGCGAGGATCCGGCCGATCTCCCGGTTGGTGTGCCCGGCCACCACCAACCGGACCACGTCCAGCTCGCGCGGGGACAGCCGGTCGCCGTACCCTTTGCGACCGCCCCGCCACCGGCGCGGCACCTCCCCGCCGTGTTCGCGTAGCCGTCGCGCCACCCGGTCGGCGGCACCGCGCGCGCCGAGGTCAGCCAGACCGTCGTACACCTCGACCAGCAGCGCCCGTCCCGGCTCGGCCCGCTCGGCGGCCAGCAACGCCAGTGCCTGCCGCTCCCGGGCGAGTAGCGCGTCGTACGGGCGGGGCAGCGCCGCCCACGCGCGGGCGGCCCGGTCGAAGCCGGCCGCCGCCCGGTCATGGTCACCGGCTGCGTCGGCCAGCGCGGCCCGGCACACCGCCAGCGCGGCCGCCGGGCCCGGCGCGGCCCGGCCGCGTAGCCCGCCGGCGAATCGACGCACGAGTTCGGCCGCTTCGTCCGGCCGGCCGGCGGCGAGCAGCGCCGCCACCCGCGCCGGGGCGATGTCAGTGGCCCACACCCAGACCCGCTTGGCGGCGACCGCCCCGATCGGACCATCGGTGACCCGCACCGCCCGATCGGCCTGTCCGTCGTCGAGCCAAAGCCGGGCGAGCATGGCGGCCGGCTCCACCGTGTCGTCGACCGCGCCGCGCCGGGCCGCCTCGTCCAGCACCACCTGGAACTGCTGCTCGGCGTGGCGTAGCTGACCGGTGGCTGCGGCCAGCCGGCCGGCCAGCCGCAGACTCCCCAGATAGACGCCCGGCCGGTCCCGGTCCGCCTCGGCCAGTTGGGCGGCCCGGTCGGCCAGGCCGTCCCACCGGCCGGTGAACCAGTCCAGGTTGGCCTGCTCGACCAGGACGTTGTAGCGCAGCCGGACCAGACCCTCGGCGTCGGCGAGAGCCAGCGCCACCGACAGGTGCCGCCCGGCGTCGGCGTACCGGCCCCAGATCAGCGCCCCGGTGCCGACGTTGGCGTGGATCCGGGCGATGTCCCGCCGTTCGGCCGGCGCCGCGCCGTCGGTCGGCAGCCCGGCCACCACCTCCCAGGCCTGCGGTTCGCCGAGCATCAGCAGCGCCGCCGCCCGGTTGCCGGCCAGCGACATCCGGTCGGCGGCGGACGGGATCCGCGGGATCAGCTCGGCGGCCCGGTGCAGCCACCGCAGATGGGTGGCGGCCGGCCACGGGCCGGCGTACGCCCAGCCGAGGTAGGTCATCGCACGGGCCGCCTCCACCGGGTCGGCCAGGTGCTCCACCGCCCGGCCGAGTTCGGTGAGCGCGGCCTGTGCCTCACCGCCGATGATCAGCAGCCGGCCCAGCGGGTTGCGGATGTCGGCCTGCTGCCGCGCGGTCAGCTGGGTCGACTCCAGCACGGCCCGCAGGGTGGCGACCACCCGGTGGTAGACGTCGTCGACCGGTTCGCGGCGGCCGAGTGCGGCGACGGCGGCGGTACGGGCGATCCGGGCCCGGTCCGGTGCCGCCAGTCCCGCCACGGTCAGCAGCTCGTCGAGGGCGACCGCGGCGGTGGTGTGGTCGCCGGAGGCGATCATCCGATCGGCGGCGGCCTCCGCGTACCGGGCCCAGCGCGCCACGTCACCCGCCTCGCGGAAGTGTCGGGCCAGCTGGGCGACCGGGGGCGGATCCAGACCCTCGACCGCCTGTCCGGCCCGCAGATGCAGCGTACGCCGCTCGGGGTGCGCGATGGCCTCATAGACGGCGGTGGCGGCGAGGGCGTGCCGGAACCGCCACCGACCGCCGCCGGGGTGGTCACGCTCGTCGCTGTCCAGCAGACCGGCGGTGGCCGTCTCGGTCAGACCGGCCCGGCAGGCCCGGGTCAGCAGGCCGGCGGTGGCAGCCAGGGTGGCCTCGTCGGCGGGTTCGCCGAGTACGGCGGCGGCGCGCAGCACCCGCTGGGCGGCCTGGGTCAGCCGCCCGACCCGTTCCCGGGTCGAGTCCCGCACCGACGCCGGCACCTGCAGCTCACTCAGGCTCAACCGCACCCAGCGTCCGTCCCGGAACACCATGTCGGCCCGGTCACACAGCAGGCGTACCGACTCCTCGACCATCAGCGGCACGCCGCTCGTGCGCTGGTGCAGGAAGGTGGCGAACTCGGTCGACATGGGATTGCCGTCCAGCATCGACGAGACCATCGCCGCCGTGTCGGCCACGTCCAGCGGCGCCAGGGTGATCCGCAGCCGGGCGCCGCCGCCGGCCGCCGGCCGGGACAGCCGCAGCAGCAGCGAGCGGTCGTCGACCTCCTCGGGCCGGTAGGTGACCAGCAGGCTCGGCCCACCGGGGGCCGGTCGGGCGGCGAGGAACACCAGGAACTCCTGAGTGACCTCGTCGGCCCAGTGCGCGTCCTCGACGACGAGCAGGTCGACGTCGAGCGCACGGATCAGCTCGTCCAACGCCCGGAACAGCCGGTGCCGGGCCGCGGTGGCGTCGTCCACCGGGTCCAGTGGCGGTGGCAGCTCGGCCGACCATTCCGGCAGGAGCGGGCGCAGTGCCCCGGCCAACGCGCTCAGCCCCACCCCGGCCAGCCGTGGCCGGACATCGCGCAGCGCGTCCACGATGGGCGCCAGGGTGAGCGATTCGCGTAGCGGTGGGCAGACCGCCAGCAGGGTGCCGGGGCGCAGACCGGCCCCGGCTGCCGACGTCTCCCGCACCAGCCGGCTCTTGCCGATCCCCGCCTCACCCTCCAGCAGGACCACCGCCGGGGGACGGGCGAGCGCTGTGGCCAGCGTCGCCACCTCACCGGACCGTCCCACCAGCCGTGGCGTGGCGATCGGCACCGCCGTGCCCGCCGCCGCAGCGTGCCCGCTCACCCGCATCGTCGGAGCGTATCCCGTACGTCGGATGCCGTAGCGGGCCGTCGATGCCGCCCTGGCCGGCGCCCTGGGCATCCACCCCTTGTCGTGATCCGGACCGTGGCGACCGTGGTGACCACGGTCGCCGTTCGACTATTGTCGAGGCGGATTCAGAATTCGCCCGACGTCCGGGTCGACCACTACGTGAATCCACCCGGTCTGTTCGCTCCGCACCAGATACACGCTCCTTGTCGATGCCCGTTGGGTGTCTGCTTCTCGTGCGCGGACCGGGTTGTCCATCCTGATCGAGACAGGAGTTCGGCACGTGATCAGTAACGCCATGCTGCAGCAGGCAGGTGCCATTCTGGGGCAGGTCGCCAACGGCGTGAACGTTGTCGTCGTTCCGCAGTCGATGTCCGTCGGCACGGCCGAGAACCCGGCCATCTGTCTGAAGTCGGCGATCCAGGTGAACTGGGTGAAGAAGCAAATGGCCGCGCCCGAGGTCCGCAAGTACGTCGAGGACGACGTGGACTGGGACGGGATCATCGGCACCGTCGCGCTCGACACGCTGGTGATCCAGGAAGGGGTTTTCGACGGAACCATGGCCTACCGCTCAGCGGTGATCTGGCACGAGCACGGGCATGTCCTGCACGGCAAGACCGAAAACGGGAACGTCTACCTGTACGAGGTCACAAGTCTGGCCAATGCCGTAGGTGTGCTGGACGACGAGGAAATCCGGAACGTTCTGGAAGCGAGGTCCGGAGCGTATCGGGCGGCGGTGGAACCGGGCGTCGCGGCGCTGCGTCAGTTCCTGCAGCAGAATTGGCAGATCACGCTGTAGGAGGGTCGGCGATCCGGGTGCCGGACCGGCGCGGCAAGGCACTCGACGCCCGGATCGACCGCGGCCCACGCGGCTGTCGTGGGACCGGAGTCCACCGCGCGGGCCGCGTGCCCGGCGGTGCGGGTCACTACGGGTCACTACAGGTCACTGCGACGTGCGGGTCAGTCCGTCTCGGGTCGCAGCACGATCCGGGCGAGCAGTTCCTCGCCGTCACGGAGTCCGCGGACGCCGACCTCGGCATCGACGTCGAGACTGGACAGCTTGACCTCGTCGCCGTCGTCGATCACCCGGCACTCGTCGGCGCAGGTCCAGTCGAGGACGAAGCCGTCCGCCGACTCGACGCTGATCGTGCTGCCGTCGATGGAGTCGACCGTGCCGCGCTGCACGACGAGCGTGCGCGGCCCGCCGTCGGTCTGTACGGTCATCTCGCCGTGCAGACCGGCACCGCCCGCCCCGAGGCCGCGTAGCCAGCCGACGCGTGGGCCGGGTCGCCCCCACGCGCCACGGCGGCCGTCCCACCAGCCGGGCCGGTCGTCGCTGGAGAGACCGAAGTCGCTGTAGTCGACGGTGTCGACCGCGGCGACCGGGAGTGGATCCGCAGCGGTGTGGGAGCCGCCGGACCCGCAGCCGGTGAGGGCCAGGATCGCGACCGCCCCCGCCGCAGCACCGGTGAATGCCTTCGTGCCAACTGAACTTCTCATGTGGTCAGCATCGGCCACCGACACGAAGCCACCGTCAGGTCGATGTTCGGATCAGGTAAGGCGCCGTCGGTCCGACGGAGGCAGCCGAGCTACCGGGCCGTCCTGCGCGGCAACCGTACGGTGAACACGGCACCGCCGCCGGGGGAGTGGCCGGCTCTGATCCGCCCGCCCAGACGGTGGGCCAGCCCGGCGGCCAGGGCCAGCCCGATCCCGGTGCCGACCGACCGTTCGCCCCGGTAGCGGCGGTGCAGCGCACCGCGTTCGAAGATCACCGCGAGGTCGTCGTCGGTGAACCCCGGGCCGTCGTCGTGCACCTGCACCGCGACGAAGTCCGGCTGCCCGGCGGCGGATCCAGCCTGCCCGGTCGCCGGTTCCGGCGGTACGCCGAGCCGTACGGTGCCGCCGGCCGGCACCACCCGCAGCGCGTTGTCCAGCAGGATGTCGACGACCTGCCGGAGCCGCCCCGGGTCGGTGTGGACGGTCACCGGCGCGGCCGGTGGGGTCAGGTCGACCGTCACCCCGTTGCCGGTGAACCGGGGCCGCCAGGCATCGACGGCGTCGGTGAGCAGCGCGCCGAGGTCGACGTCGACCAGTTCCAGGGCGAAGTCGGAGGCCTCCAGCCGGGCCAGCGCCAGCAGGTCGCCGACCAGGCGGTCCAGCCGCTGCGCCTCACCGAGCATGATCTGCCCGGTACGCACGGCTCCGTCGGGGTCCACCACCCCGTCGGCGATCGCCTCGGCGTACCCGCGCAGGGTGGTCAGCGGGGTGCGCAGCTCGTGCGAGATGGACAGCAGGAAGTCCCGTTGCCGTGCCTCGCTGACGGCGAGCGCGGCGGCGAGGTCGTTGAGCGCGCGGGCCAACTGCTCGGCCTCGACGGGCGGATCCAGCGGTACCCGGATGGTGCGGTCCCCAGCGCGCAGCCGCTGCGCCGCGTGTGCGGCGGCCCGGATCGGCCGGGACAGCCGGGCGGCGAGCAGCACCCCGGCGATCAGGCCGGCGGTGAGCCCGGCGGCCAACGCCAGCCACAGGTTGCTCCAGACCAGCCGGCCGACTCCTGGTCGTACCGGCTGGAGCAGCACCACCGCCGTGCCGTCGCCGGTGGGCCGTCCTTCGATCAGGGTCGGCTGGCCGTCGACGCGGGCCGGCCGGCGGCTGGTCACCGGCGCACCGGCGGCGAGCCGGCGGACCACCTGGCCGGGCAGCTGCCGAGGCACCGTCCCGCCTGGCCGGACGAGCAGCACTTCGATGCCCTGGTCGGTGAGTTCGCCGGTCAGCCGGCCGGCGAGAGCCGTCCGCGTGCCGGCCGGGGCGTCGGTGACGGCCGCCGCGACCAGGTCGGCCTTGGCGGCCAGCGAGGCGCGGGCGCCGCGTTCCGTGCCCCGGACCCCGAGCGGGATGGCGACCGCTGCGGTGACCAGCACCGACAGTAGGGCGACCGCGCAGGCGACCCCGACGGTACGGGCAGTGAGTGTGCCGGTGAGCTGGCGCCAGCCGGACCGCTGCCCGGTCTGGTCCGGTTCAACCATCGGCGGTGTAGCCGACGCCGCGTACCGTGCGGATCACGGTGGCGGCGGTGCCGAGCTTGGCCCGGACCTGGGCGACGTGCACGTCGACGGTGCGGGTGCCGGCGTGCGCGGCGTAACCCCAGACGGCGGAGAGCAGCTCCTCACGGGTGTAGACCCGTCCGGGCCGGCGCATCAAATGGTCCAGCAGGTCGAACTCGGTGGAGGTGAGGACGACCGGGTGGGAGTCGGCGGTGACGGTGCGCCGGGCCGGGTCGAGGGTGACGCCACCGACGGTACGGACCGGTCGACCGCCGGGCGGGCCGAGGCTGCGGCGGCGGATGGCCCGCACCCGGGCGACCAGTTCGCGGGGGCTGAACGGTTTGGTGACGTAGTCGTCGGCGCCCAGCTCGAGGCCGACGACCCGGTCGATCTCGTCGTCGCGGGCGGTGAGGAAGATGACCGGGGTCCAGTCGTCGTCGGCGCGCAGCCGCCGGCAGATCTCGGTGCCGGTGACGCCGGGCAGCGCGATGTCCAGCACGGCCAGCACCGGGCGCAGCCGTCGGGCGGCGGCCAGCCCGCTGTCACCGTCGGCGCACACGTGTACGCCGAACCCGTCGCGGGTGAGGTAGAGCCGGATCAGGTCGGCGATCGGCTGTTCGTCCTCGACGACGAGCACCAGTCCCCGGTCTGGTTGCGGTGCTGCGGTCACCCGCCCATCTTGACGTGACCGGTAAACGACCGCATCAGTTTCCGGTACGGATCAGGTAAAAGTCGCTGCTGGCGGGTGATTCCCGGATTGTGAGCCGGACCGGATGCCGCATCAAATCAGATCACGGTCAATAACTGTACGGGCACGTGGTGTATTCATTAGGCTGACTGGATATCGCTCCTCGTGAATGGAGGTGGACCGGTGTCTGTCCGCACTGGATCCAACAACGGCCGCGGCTTGGTCCGCCGTGGCATCGCCCTGCTCGCCACCGGGCTACTGACCGCCACCGCCGCCGTGGTCGGAGCCGCCGCGCCGGCTCAGGCGGCCGTCGCTGACCGCTGGGGTTTCGCCTACCTGCACACGCCGACCCCGGCACCCGGCACCATCCTCGACACCACCCGGCAGTGGGGCAGCTGGAAGGCCACCGCACCCGCGCTCTGGGCGACCGTCGACCAGGTCGGTGTCGGGCGCTACCAGGTGCGGTTCCCGCTGGCCGCCTCACCCAACGGTGTCGTTCACGTCACCACGGTCGACAACGCACCACGATGGTGCCAGGTGGTCTCGAACGCCCCCGCCGGACCTGACCACATGGTGATCGTGCAGTGCTACCGGCCCGGTGGCGTACCGGACAACGCCCGGTTCGTCGTCGACTACACCTCCGCCTCCGGGATGCTGCCGCCGGGGTCGGACGCGTTCGGCTACGTCAGGGCGAACCCGGTCGGGGCGATGCTGTCGTCCTACAACTCGATGGGTGCCGGCAACACGGTCACCCAGCTCGGCACCGGCTTCTACGAGGTGAAGCTCAACGGACTCGGCACCGCCCTGCTGGACGGCAACCTGCAGGCCACCGCCGAGCACCCGTTCGGTCCGCGGCGGTGCAAGATCGCCCAGTGGTCCCCCAGCGGCGGCGCGATCCTGGCGTACGTGTTCTGCTTCGACCCAGCCGGGTCGTTCATCGACAGCTACTTCAACCTGACCTACCACCGGGAGCGGCCGATCTTCGGCTCGGTGCCGCCGACCCGGTTCGCCTACCTGCTGAGTTCGCCCTTCGGCGGGTCGACCAACTTCAACTCCGCCGGTGGGGCCAACAGCATCGCGGTCTCCGGCGTCGGGCAGTACCTGGTGACACTGCCGTCGGTGGGTGTTCCGGCGAGCACCGTGCAGGTCACCGCGCTCGGCACCAGCCCGGACTACTGCAACCTGCAGACACCGTGGGTGCTGTCCGCCAACACGGCGCTGGTTCGCAACGTGATCTGCTTCAACGCCGGAGGTTCGCAGGCACCGAACAACTTCTTCCTCACCTATTCGTCGAGCACCTGACCGGTGAGGGGTCGGGACGGCAACCGTCCCGACCCCTCGCGTGCAGACCGACCGGTCAGGCTAGACCCGCCCGGCGCAGCGCGTCGGCGAGCGCACCCTCGGGCTGGCCTCCGCCGCGCTGGCTGTCCCTGCCGCCTCTGCCGTCCCGGCCGTCCTTGCCGACCTGGCCGATTCGGCCGCCTTTGCCGTCCCGGCCCTGCTGCCGGGGCTGCCCACCCCGGCCGGGGCCGCCGCCCCGGCTGCCGTCCGCGCCGTCGCGCTGACCCGGTGCGCGGCCGGCACCCGGCTCGTCGTCCAGCCGCAGCGTCAACGAGATCCGTTTGCGGGCCACGTCCACGTCGAGCACCTTCACCCGGACTATGTCACCGGGCTTGGCCACGTCGCGGGGATCCTTGACGAAGGTCTTCGACATCGCCGACACGTGCACCAGACCGTCCTGATGCACCCCGACGTCCACGAACGCGCCGAACGCGGCCACGTTGGTCACCACGCCCTCCAGCACCATGCCGGGCCGCAGGTCGGCCAGGGTCTCCACACCGTCGGCGAAGGTGGCGGTACGGAACGCCGGTCGCGGGTCGCGGCCCGGCTTCTCCAGCTCGGCGAGGATGTCGGTGACCGTCGGCAGACCGAACACGGCGTCGACGAACTTCTCCGGCCGGATCCGGCGCAGCGTCTTCGTGTCACCGATCAACGTCCGTAGGTCGCTGCCGGTGTCGGCGAGGATCCGACGGACCACCGGGTACGCCTCCGGGTGCACACTGGACGAGTCGAGCGGGTCGTCGCCGTCGCGGATGCGCAGGAAGCCGGCGCACTGTTCGAACGCCTTCGGCCCCAGCCGGGGCACGGTCCGCAGCGCCTCCCGGGACCGGAACGGCCCGTGCGTGTCGCGGTGCAGCACGATGTTCTCGGCCAACCCGGCACCGATGCCGGAGACCCGGGTCAGCAGCGGCGCCGACGCGGTGTTCACGTCCACCCCGACCCCGTTGACGCAGTCCTCGACCACGGCGTCGAGTGACCGGGACAGCTTCGTCTCGGAGATGTCGTGCTGGTACTGCCCGACGCCGATCGACCGAGGGTCGATCTTGACCAGCTCGGCGAGCGGGTCCTGCAGCCGGCGGGCGATGGAGACCGCGCCGCGCAACGACACGTCGAGGTCCGGCAGCTCCTGGGAGGCGTACGCCGAAGCCGAGTAGACCGACGCGCCGGCCTCGGAGACCATCACCTTGGTCAGCTGCAACCCGGGGTTCCGGGCCATCAGGTCGGCGACCAGCTTGTCGGTCTCCCGCGACGCGGTGCCGTTGCCGATCGCCACCAGGTCCACCCGGTGCGCGGCGGCCAACTTCGCCAGCGTGTCGATGGAGGCGTCCCACTGCCGGCGCGGCTCGTGCGGGTAGACCGTCTCGGTGGCCACCACCTTGCCGGTGGCGTCGACCACGGCCACCTTCACCCCGGTGCGTACGCCCGGGTCCAGACCCATCGTGGCCCGGCTGCCGGCCGGCGCGGCCAGCAGCAGGTCCCGCAGGTTGGCGGCGAACACCCGGACCGCCTCGTCCTCGGCCGCCTGCCACAGCCGCATCCGCAGGTCGGCGCCGAGGTGGATCAGGATCCGGGTACGCCACGCCCAGCGGACGGTGTCGGCCAGCCACTTGTCCGCCGGCCGGCCCTGGTCGCTGATGCCGAACCGGCCGGCGATGATCGGTTCGTAGCTGCTCGGCCCGGCGACAGCATCGGCCGGCACCTCCTCCGGCTCCATGGTCAGGTCGAGGACCTGTTCCTTCTCCCCCCGGAACATGGCCAGCACGCGGTGCGACGGCAGCCTGGTGAACGGCTCGGCGAAGTCGAAGTAGTCGGCGAACTTGGCCCCCTCGGTCTGCCGGCCCTCGCGTACCCGGGCGGTGAGCCGGCCCCGCGACCACATCCGCTCCCGCAGCCCACCGATGAGGTCGGCGTCCTCGGCGAAGCGTTCCACCAGGATCGCCCGCGCACCGTCGAGCGCCGCCGCCGCGTCGGCCACACCCTTGTCGGCGTCGACGTAGCCGGCGGCCGCGGTCCGCGGGTCCTGACCCGGATCGCCGAGCAGCAGATCCGCGAGCGGCTCCAGGCCTGCCTCGCGGGCGATCTGCGCCTTGGTCCGCCGCTTCGGCTTGTACGGCAGGTAGATGTCCTCCAGCCGGGCCTTCGAGTCGGCCGCCATGATCTGCGCGGTCAGCGCCTCGTCGAGCTTGCCCTGGCTGCGGATCGACTCCAGGATCGCGTCGCGGCGCTCGTCCAGCTCACGCAGGTAGCGCAGCCGCTCCTCGAGGGTACGCAGCTGGGCGTCGTCGAGCATCCCGGTGGCTTCCTTACGGTACCGGGCGATGAACGGCACCGTCGCGCCGCCGTCGAGCAGTTCGACGGCGGACGCCACCTGCCCGGCCCGTACTCCCAGTTCTTCGGCGATCCGCTGATCAATCGCTGTGGTCACGTCGCGTGCCCCGCTCCAACTCCCCGGCTGCCGGGCGGGGGTGCTCCCGCCCGGCCCGATGCCTGGCCCGGCACCCGTCCTGCGGCCGGTGCCGGGGACCACGGTGGGTGGTCCGGGGAGCATTCTGCCGGCTACCGGCGGTCGGTGTCGCGCCACCACGCGACCCGGTCGACGGCGCAGGTCACCAGGCGATCGACGTGTCCCGCTGCGGCCACAGCCGCACCGCCAGCCGGGACCGTGGCACCGGGTGGTTGATCGCGTCGACCACAGCCGTCAGCTGCGGGTCGAGCCGGCTCGCGGTGGCCGTCAGTTGGCGCCGCACCGTAGCCCCGTACATGGTCACGAACCAGCCTTCGGTGCCGGTGGCACGGACGATCTGGGCGAGCGCGGCGGTCCGGGCGTCCACCGGGACGACCCGGCCGAGGGCGTGGCCGAGCCGGACCCGGGGGCCGACCGCGCGGACCGGATCCATCGCCGGGAACCGGGTCGTCATCCGGCGGGTCACCGGATGGCGGACCTGTTCGGTGCGCAGCACGCCGAGGGTCTCCAGATCCTCGGCGACCACCCCGGGTAGCCCTGGTCGCATCAGGGCGATCCAGTCCGGCACCGGTTGGCGTTGTTCCAGCCGCAGTTCGGCCAGCAGCGGGTCGGCGACCGGGTCACCGAGCGGCTGCCCGTCGACCGGCACCAGCAGGCCGTCGCAGACCTCGGCACGACCGGCGAGGATCAGCGTGGCGATCGCGGTGCCGGCGAGCCCGGCACCGAGTAGATCCCGGCCGACCATCGGCCGGCCGGTGCTGTCGTCGAGCGCAACCAGGAAGAACTCCTCGGTCAGCGTCAACTCCGTCGGAGTTCGAGCACGGCGCATCGAGTCGTCCCCTGCGGCGGTTTCTGGTGCGCGAGCCGAGCAGGGCCGCGGGAACGGCCCGGCAAGGATGGTTGACCTTGCTGAAGCGGAACCTTACGACGCCGGACCAATCAGCTCAAGCCATTCCTTTGTTGGAAACTGGTGAATGTTCCTTCGACAGCGCCGAAATGCCACCCCGGACCAGGTACGGCACCGGTGCCGGGTTAGCGTCTGCTGGTGGACCCGGCACCAGCAGCAGTCCGGTCGGCCACCCCGCCGGCCGGGGACCTCCGCGCCCGCCGCCTGTTCGGCCGACGGGCCGCCGCCGCCAGCGATCTGGCGGCGAGTCCGTTCCGGGCCGACCGGGACCGGGTCGTTTCCTCACCGTTCTTCGCCCGGCTCGGCGGCGTGACCCAGGTGATCAGCCCGGGCGGCTCCGGCCTGCTGGTGCACAACCGGCTGACCCACAGCCTCAAGGTGGCCCAGGTGGGCCGGGCCGTCGCCGAGCGACTGACGGCCGACGAACGACACCGGACCCTGCTCGACGAGCTCGGCGGCTGCGACCCGGACGTGGTCGAGGCGGCGGCGCTCGCCCACGACCTCGGCCACCCGCCGTTCGGGCATCTCGGTGAACGGGTGCTGGACCGGGTGGCCCGGCAGCGGCTCGGTCTGCCGGACGGGTTCGAGGGAAACGCCCAGTCCTACCGGATCGTCACCAGCACCGAGATCCGGGGCGAGGCGGCCGTCGGTCTGGACCTGACCGCGGCGGTGCGGGCCGCCATGCTCAAGTACCCGTGGACCCGGCGCACCTATCCGCAGCCGCATCCGAGCCTGCTGCGCCCGGCGCCGCGGGGTGCCGCGGTCGCGCCCGACGATCCGGCGGTCGGGTCGGTCAAGTTCGGCGCCTACACCACCGAGGCGGCCGATCTGCGGCAGGCCCGGGCACCGTTCGCCGGGGTGATCGAGCCGTGGCAGCAGACCGTCGAAGCGTCGATAATGGACACCGCCGACGACATCGCGTACGCCATCCACGACGTGGAGGACTTCCACCGGGTCGGCGTGCTGCAGCAGGGCCCGGTCGCCGGTGAACTCGTCACCTGGCAACGCTCCGCCGCGGAGCTGCGGGAGCTCGCCGACGCGGAGATCGCCGCCAGCGCGCACCGCCCTGGCCGGTCCATCGAGCGGCTCCGCCGCCAGCTGCACCGTAAGGACAGCTGGATCGCCTCCGACGAGGCGTTCGCCGCCGCCGTCGAACACGTCCGTCAGGAGCTGGTGGACGGCCTGCTGATGGTGCCGTTCGACGGGTCGATCGAAGCGGAGGAGAGCATCAGCACGTTCTCCGCGCGGTGGACCCGGCGGCTGGTCGGCGCGATCGGCGTCACCGCCGACCCGCCGGTACGCTCCGGCCACGTGCTGCTGGCCACCGCCCAGTGGCACGAGGTGCAGGTGCTCAAGTTCGTGCACCACCGGTTCGTCCTCGCCCGGCCGGACCTGGCGCTGCATCAGCGCGGTCAGGCCGATCTGCTGGCCACCCTGGTCGACGCGCTGCACGCCTGGGTGACCGACCCGGACGAGCAGGGGCGGCTGCCCCGCCGACTGCACGACCTGGTCGAGCTGGCCGAGGCGGAGCTGGCGGCGACCACCGGCACCGGTGCCGTCCCCGGGGTGAGCGGCGCCCCGGGCGGCAGCCTGGTCGCCGCCGCTCAGGGTCGGGCGATCGTCGACTACGTCGCCTCACTCACCGACGGCCAGGCGGTCGCGTTGCTGGGCGCGTTGACCGGCCGGTCCGGGCAGCTGTGGACCGATGCGTTCGTGCTGTGACCAAGCGTTCGTGCGGTGACCGGCCCGTTCGGGTGGTGAGTGCCGGTCCTGGCGGCGGTCAGTCCCGCCAGCCGTAGTCCAGCCCCACCAGGCTGGTGCCGACGGTGACCCGGGCCAGTACGCCGACCAGCGCCGCCCGCCGCTGGTCGCGACTGACCACGTCGGCGGCGTCGGCGTTCAGCTGTACGTACCGCTGCCACACTTGCTGTTCGATCTCCTCGGCGTTGATCAGGGAACGGTCACATTCCGTGTCGGGGCAGGCATAGTGGCGGGTGCCGTCGTCGGTGCTGGCCGGAATCAACAGGCGGTCACCGCACCACAGCAGACCGCGCAGGATGTAGAGGTCGGAACCGGTCGTGTCACGGCGTGCAGGGTTGACCATGATGCCCATGTCTCATCGCCTCCTGCCAGTGTGTACGGACCGGAGAGCTGCCCGGTTCGCCGGATCGCCGCGGCAACGGGCGGGCTGTGGTGCCCGGGCGGGCAGCGGGCGGTGTCAGGAGCGGCGGCCGCCCCCCGGCCGGAGGTTCTGCAGCCGCACCTGACCCCGGGCGACCAGTTGTCCGTCACCGTCGGTGATGTGAACCTGCCACAGCTGTTGGCTGTAGCCGCGGTGGACCGCAGTACCGACGGCGATCAGTTCCCCGCCGGAGACCGCTTTCAGGAAGTCGGTCTGATTGGCCACCCCCACCACCCGGCCCTCGTCACCGAGCCAGGTCGCCGCGCCGATGCTCGCCGCGCTCTCCACCAGCGCGCAGTACACCCCGCCGTGCACGATCCCGAACACCTGGTGCAGCGCCTGGGTCACCGGCAGCCGCAGCTCCACCCGCTCCGCGGAGATCTCTTCGGCCCGTACGCCGAGCTGTGCGTCGAACCCACCCACTGGCATGTCCATGGTGCCTCCCGTCGGCGGGCGGTCCCGCCTCGTCGGCGAGCGTAGTCAACCGGTGAGAGCGTCCTGCCGGGGAGCCGGCCCGGTCTGTCGCCGGTCCCGCGTCGGCGGTTCGGGTGGTCCGGGCGGAGTTGCCGGCGGAGTCGGCCTGAGTCGACGCATCGCCGGCAGCTCGACCCACCGGTGCAGCGGCACCGCCAACAGGTAGGACCCGACCAGGAACGCCAGCGTCAACCCGACCGCCTGCCAGGCGGTCCACTCCCGGTCCCGGCCGACGAGGTGCATCACGGTCACGATCACCACGAGATGAAGCAGGAAGAACGCGTATGACACCTCGCCCAGATGGACCGCGACCCGGTGCCGCCACCAGGACCGCCGGCCGTACAGGTCGGCCAGTGCCGCCGCCGGGACCAGCAGACCGATCGTCACGATCGTCGCTGCGGTGTCGCGGGCCTGCGCCGGCAGCCACTCGACGGCGAGATAGTTCACCACCCACAGAGCGGTGGCCACCGGCAGTCCCGGACCCCGCCAGGCGCCCCGCCGCACCAGCAGCGCCAGCACGATGCCGAGCAGGAACTCCAACATCCGTACCGGCGGGAAGATGTAGACGAACCAGCGGCGGTGTTCCGCCGCGATCAGCAGGTCGGCCACCACCGGCATCAGCCAGACGGCGGCCGGCAGGGCGACGGCGGCGACCCGCAGCGCCGTCGTGCCGAGCCGGCGCAGTCCCGCGTACAACAGGGGGAACGCCAGGTAGAACGCCATTTCGCAGGACAGCGACCAGGTGACGGGGTTGATCCCCAGGTAGTACACGTCCGACGGATGCCAGGCCTGGACCAGCGGTGCCGAGAAGGCCAGCAGCCGCGGCCAGATGTCCGGCAGTCGTGCCGTCAGCATCAGGCCGACGACGGCCGGCACCAGGGCGACCAGATGCGCCGGGTAGACCCGCGCCAGGCGTCCCCACCAGAACCGACCCGGCCGGTAGCCGGGGCGGACCGACCAGGTGAGGACGAATCCGGACAGCACAAAGAAGAACGAAACGCCCAGGTCACCGCCGTTGAACAGGATGCCGGCGACCCGGTCGGCCGGCGGGTCAGCCAACGGGATGAACGAGTAGGCGTGCACGCCGAAGACCAGTAGCGCTGCGGCGAACCGCAGCCCGGTCAGCGACGGCAGCCGGCCCGGCGAGGGAGGGGTGGCAGGCACCGGGCCAACATATCCACCGACTTCGCACGTCAAACCGGCGATATCCGACCGAGCCATACGCCAAACGGACGATTGGTCGGCGGTGCGGCAGCGACCATCAGCCGCGACCGATCGGCCCCACCGTGGCGGGCCCGGCCTGACCAGGCTGACCGCCCCGTCACCTTGGTATGGTGTCGGCCTGTTCGACGAATCAGCCGGTGAATGACATGTGCGCAGGGGCCATCGTGACGCGACCCGCGGCGCCGGGGACGGGACGGGCCTTGTCGTCGTCGTTGCCGGCACTGGTGTTCCTGGCCTTCGGCGTTGTCGCAGCCGTGCTCTACGCGGCGTTCGACACGCCGATGATCGCCGGACCGGCCTTCACCGTCGCCGGGGTCGGTGGCGCGCTCGCCGTGACCCTGGGCCCCCGTTGGCACCGGGCCCAGCCCCGCTGGGCCTGGTGGCTGCTCGCCGTCGCCTGCGTGTGCTTCCTCACCGGGGCGCTGGCCCGGCCGTGGGCGGTCGAGCAGGACGGGCCGTACGCATTGACCGCCGACGCCGCCACCGTGCCGGGCTACCTGTTCATGCTGCTCGGCCTGGCCGGGCTGCTGCGCACCCGGGGCCGGCTGCCGTCACACGCGGTGATCGACGGTCTGATCGTCTTCATCGGTGCGGCGCTGTGCTCCGTACTGCTGCTGGCGGTGCCGGCGGGCAGCATCGCCGACCGTCCGGCCCTGGTCTCCGCCCTGGCCGCGCTGTATCCGATCTTCGACGTGATCCTGATCCTGCTGCTGGTCAGCCTGGCCTTCACCACCGCCGTACGGCGGCCGAGCTACCTGCTGCTGGTCGCCTCCATGAGTCTGCTGGTGGTCGGCGACGTGCTGTACGCCATCATCGGGGTCTCCGGTCAGCTCACCGGTTCCCGGCTGCTGGATCTGCCCTTCATGCTCGGCTTCCTGCTGATCGGCGCCGCCGCCCTGCACCCCTCCGTGGTCGACCTCGGCCAGGCGGCCCGGCTGCCGGTGCAGGCCTGGTCGTGGCAGCGGCTGCTGCTGATCGGCCCGGCGCTGGCCGCGCCGTTCGTGCTCACCGTCTTCGTCTCCGGGCGATCGACGGCCGACCGGCTGGTGCTCGGCGTAGGCGGTGCTGCCATGGTGGTGCTGCTGATGATGCGGGCGGTCTCCGCCGTCCAGGGGTACGCCGCCGCGCAACGCCGCTACGAGCACCGCGCCACCCACGACCCACTGACCGGCCTGCCGAACCGGTTGATGCTCGCCGCCGAGGTGCGCCGGTTGCTCACCGCCGGTCGACCAGCGGACGCCGGGGTCTGGGTGTTCTTCCTCGACCTCGACGGGTTCAAACTGGTCAACGACTCGTGGGGGCACCACGCGGGTGATCAGCTGATCGCCCAGGTGGCGGCCCGACTGCGGGCGGCGCTGCCGGCCGCGGCGACGGTCGCCCGGGTCGGCGGGGACGAGTTCGTCGTGGTCCAGTTGGGCAGCCGCGCGCAGGCCGTGGCGCTCGCCGACCGGATCGTCGACTGTGTGCACGAACCGCTGCGGATCAGGCAGGTCGAGGCGGTGATCACCGCCTCGGTCGGGATCGCCGGGACCCACCTCGACGACGGTGGCGCGGGCAACGATCCGCCGGTGACCGCCGACGCGTTGCTGCGCGACGCCGACACGGCCATGTACCAGGCGAAGGCCGACGGTCGCGGCCGCTGGGTGATGTTCGACGCGTCGATGCACGAGCGGGTCCGCGAGCGGGTGGAGATCGAACAGGCCCTGCGAATCGCCCTCGGCGAGGACGATCTACGGATCGCCTTTCAACCGATCGTCGACCTGGAAAGCGGCAGCCTGATCGGTGCCGAGGCGCTGCTGCGCTGGGAACATCCGGGCCGGGGCAACATCTCACCGGCGGTGTTCATCCCGATCGCCGAGGACACCGGGCTGATCGGCCCGATCGGACGCTGGGTGCTCGACCGGTCGGTGCGGCAGCTGGCGCAGTGGCGGGCGGACGGCACGGTGACGGCGGATTTCTGGATGTCGGTCAACGTGTCGCCCCGCCAGTTGCGTGACCCGGGTCTGATCCGGGCGCTGGACGACGCGCTCGACCGGTACCGGGTGCCGGCCTCCGTCGTCGTCCTGGAGATCACCGAGTCGGTGATGATCGACCCGACCAGCGTCACCGGCCAGGTGCTGGCTGACCTCCGGCAGCGGGGGATCCGGATCGTCGTCGACGACTTCGGCACCGGGTTCTCCGCATTGGGCTATCTGCGCAAGCATCCGGTGACCGGGGTCAAGGTGGACCGGGCGTTCGTCGCCGGCCTCGGCCAGAGCGCCAAGGACGAAGAGATTGTCCGGGCGGTGGTGGCGATGAGCAGCGCCCTGCACCTGACCGTGGTCGCCGAGGGGGTGGAGACCCCGCTGCAGCAGGGCGTGCTGGCCGTCCTCGGCGTGCTGTTCGGACAGGGCAGGCTCTGGGGAGAGCCGGTCGGCCCGGCTGAGTTCGCCCGACGGTGGGCGAGCCGACCCGCCGACCCGGTGGACGGGCCGGCGGTGCCGGCTGCCAGGCAGGTTCAGGGTCGCGGCGGCAACTCGTAGAGCCAGAACGTCTGCTCGTCCAACCGGGTCGCCCGCGCTCCCTCGGTCAACGACTCCAAGGTCTGATGGATGGCCCGGCCGAGCCCGATCTGGTCGTTGCGGCGGCAGATGTCCAACGCCGCGACACCGTTGCTGTCCTGCACGCGTCGCCACATGTCGGCGATCACCGATTCGAAGATGCCGCTGCCTCGGTACTGCGGATGGACGGCGAAGAAGCCGATGTACCAGATCCGGCGTTGCGCGTACAGGTCCGGCCAGTGGTGGGCGAAGTAGTCCGGGGAGATCAGCGGCATGGACTCCAGTTCGTTGGTGAAGGTGGCGAGCGCGGTCAGCAGATCGGGGGACCGGTCGTCGCGCCCCAGATACTTCAGCACCCGGGTGTCGCTCAGCACCTGGTCGAACTCGGCCCGGTCCATCACGTGCCGTTGGACCGCGGTGACCCGGAGTTCGTCGAACGCGGTGGTGTACAACTGCCAGGTCGCTTCGGACAATTCGGGTGGCATGCTCGTTTCGACCTGAATGCGCATCACTGTCCTCCGGGGCTCGCGCCGGGTAGGCGGGGGTGGACGCGAGCCCTGCCACCGAGTATGAGTGACCGCTGAGCCCAAGGTCAGGCTGTGACCGGCGGCCGAACATTCCGGCACCGGCATCGATCCGCCGAACGTCCGGCTGCGTACTGCTGTACGGGCACAACGGTGCGCCGTGCCCGCGAACGCCGAGGAGGGGCAGTCATGCAGCGACCGGCACAGGGTGGCGAACCAGCCGCGATCGAGCTTGGCCCAGTGCAGCGGCCCGATACGGTCTGGCCTGGTCCTGCTCCCGGCCAGCCGCGCGAACCGGACGACGAGCAGCCGGAACAGCTCGACCACACCGACCACGACGACCACCACCTCGGCCGTTCCGACCACGACGAGCCGGTGACCGCGCCGCCGCGCCTGTTGCCGCCGCCGCCGTGGCTGGCCCGCGAACTGGACCGACCGGAACCGGTCACCCCGGCGGTGCCGTTCTTCGACCCGGAACCCGACATGTCCGAGCCGACCGGTCGCGGTCCGCGCCGACTCGCGATGGTCGTCACCGGGCTGGTGGCACTGTTCGTGCTCGCCGCGCTGGTCGGGGCCGGCGTCGTCGACGCGCTAAGGACCACATCGGACCCCACGGTCGCCGACTCCCCGCCGCCGGCCGACGGCCCCGCAGTGGTCGACCCGGCCGCCGTTGACCCGGAACCCGCCACCGAACGCCTGGTGACCGGCCCGCTCGGCGAACTACAGCAGGCCGAGTTCGACCTGGTCAGCGGTACCACGACAGTCAACATCCGGGCCGCCGACCTCGGCGGCGACCTGTACCGGGTCCGGACCCCGATCGACGCGGACGTGCAACCACGGGTAATCGCCGACGGCAACCGGATCAAGCTGCACCTGGTGCCGAACGACCAGTCCGGACCCGGTGTCGTCGACATCGAGCTGCACTCGTCGGTGCGCTGGCAGTTGCGGCTCACCGGCGGCGTCGCGGAACACCTGATCGACCTGACCGGTGCCGAGCTGAGCGGAGTGGACATCGTCGGCGGGGCGGCCCGCATCGAGCTGTCCCTGCCCGCGCCGGACGGCACCCTGCCGGTGCGGATGACCGGCGGCGCCAACCAGTTCCTGATCAACGCTCCGGATGGGCCCCCGGCCCAGGTCCGGTTCGGGTCCGGGGCGGCCAGCGCCACCATCGACACCCGCAGCCACGACGGCATCGCCCCCGGTGCGGTGTTCACCGGCCAGGGCTGGGCCGGCGCGACCGACCGGTACGACATCGACGCCGTCGCCGGACTCTCCGTGCTCACCCTGCAACGGAACTGATTGACTCACTCGGCCTGCTCGGCCTCGTCCATCACCCGGTAGATCCGCTGCTCCGACACCGGGTACGGGGTACCCAACGCCTGAGCGAACACGTTCACCCGCAGCTCCTCGATCATCCAGCGGATCCGCCGGGCGGCTTCGGTGTTGTGCCGGGCCGGCGGCAACCCGTCGAGCATCTGCTGGTACTCCCGGCGTACCGTGTCGATCCTGGCCTGTTGGTCGCGGTCCCGGCGCGGATTCTGCGGTAGCTTCTCCAACCGGCGTTCGATCGCGGTCAGATAGCGCGGTAGGTCCGCCAGCCGGGCGTACCCGGTGGCGGTCACGAACCCCGGGTAGACCAGGGCGGCGAGCTGCTCGCGGACGTCGCTGAGCGCCGCCACCAGCGCGAGATCGGTGGTACGGCCGAGCCGCTGCTGCACCGCGTACGCCGCCGCCAGCACCTGGCGTACCCGGGAAACGATCTCGACCGTGACGTCGACCAGCCCGGCGCGGACCTGCTCGCGCAGCGCGGCGAAGCCGTCGGCGTCCCAGGCCGGACCGCCCGCCTGCGTCATCAGCAGGTCCACCGCCGCCCCGGCGCAGTCGTCCAGCAGCTCGACGACGTTGCGGTACGGGTTGCGGCTCAACGCCAGCTTGTCCTGGTTGGACAACCGGCCGGAGACGAACTTCGCCGGGGACGGCAGGGTGAGCAGCAGCAGCCGCCGGGTGCCGGCCCACATCGACCGGTCCCGCACGGCGGCGCTGTCGAACACCCGGACCGCGACGCTCGCCCCCTCGTCGACCAGACCCGGGTACGCGGTGACCCGGTATCCGACCCGGTCCTGCTCGACGCTGCGCGGCAGCGCGCCGATGCTCCAGTCGCGCAGCCCGCGGCGTTCCACTTCCGGCGCGGCGGCCGCCACCACCTTGCGTACCTCGGTGGTCAGCTCGCGGCGCAGCGCGGCCAGGTCCTTCCCCTCGGCCAGCGGCTTGTCGTTCTCGTCGACCACCCGGAAGGTGACCCGTAGATGCTGGGGCACCTTGGTCAGGTCCCAGGCGTCGTGCGGCACCATCACCCCGGTCAGCCGACGCAGCTCCCGACCCAGCGCGTCCAGCAGCGGTTCGGAGCCGGGGGTGATCGCGGCCAGCACCGCGCGGGCGAAGTCCGGCACCGGCACGAAGTTGCGGCGCAGTTGCTTCGGCAGCGACCGGATCAGGGCCACGACCAGCTCCTCGCGCAGCCCGGGCACGTGCCAGTCAAAGCTGTCGTCGGACACCTGGTTGAGCATCGCCAACGGCACGTCGACGGTCACCCCGTCGGTTCCGGTGCCGGGCTCGAACCGGTACGTCAGCGGCAGGGCCATCCCGTCGGAGTGCCACTCGTCGGGGAAGTCCGCCGGGTCGATGCGGCCCTTGCCCTGGTTGATCAGCATGTCCCGGTCGAAGGTGAGCAGGTCGGGCCGGTCCCGGCGGGTCTTCTTCCACCAGGAGTCGAAGTGCCGGCCGGAGACCACCTCGGCGGGCAGCCGCTGGTCGTAGAACTCGAACAGGGTCTCGTCGTCGACCACGATGTCCCGGCGGCGGACCCGTTCCTCCAGCTCGCCGACCTCGTCGAGCAGCGCCCGGTTGTCATGGAAGAACCGGTGCGGGGTGTGCCAGTCGCCCTCGACCAGGGCGTGCCGGATGAACAGCTCCCGGCTCAGCACCGGATCGACCCGGCCGAAGGTCACCTTGCGGCCGGCAACCAGCGGTACGCCGTACAGGGTGACCTTCTCGTAGGCCATCACCGCCGCCTGCTTCTTCTCCCAGTGTGGCTCGCTGTACGAGCGTTTCACCAGGTGGCCGGCGAGCGCCTCGACCCACTCCGGTTCGATCCTGGCGACCGTGCGGGCCCACAGCCGGGACGTCTCGACCAGCTCGGCGGCCATCACCCAGCGCGGCGGTCTGCGGGCCAGCGCCGAGCCGGGGAAGACCGCGAACTTGGCCCCCCGGGCGCCCAGGTACTCCGGCTTGGCCGGATCCTTCACCCCGACGTGCGACAGCAGGCCGGCCAGCAACGACTGGTGTACGGCGGCCGGCGCGGCCGGCTCACCGCCCCGGTCGACCGGTACGTTCATCGATCGCAGCACCTGTCGGATCTGGCTGTGGATGTCCTGCCATTCGCGGACCCGCAGATAGTTGAGGAACTCGGCGCGGCACATCCGCCGGAACGCGCTGCCGGAGCGTTCCCGCTGCTGCTCCCGCAGGTAGCGCCACAGGTTCAGCAGCGCGACGAAGTCGGACTCCGGATCGGCGAACCGGGCGTGCGCCTGGTCGGCCTGGGGTTTCTGCTCCGCCGGCCGCTCCCTGGGGTCCTGGATGGACAGCGCGGCGGCGATCACCGCGACCTCGTCGACGCAGCCGTTACTCTCGGCCGCGAGGACCATCCGGCCCAGCCGGGGATCCACCGGCAGCTGCGCCAGCCGCCGACCTACCTGGGTCAGCCGGGGCGGCAGGCCCGGCGACGGCGGCTCGATCGCGCCCAGCTCGTGCAGCAGGGCGACGCCGTCGGTGATCTGCCGGCGGTCCGGCGGCTCGACGAACGGGAAGGCGGCGATGTCGCCCAACCCGATCGACGTCATCTGCAGGATCACCGAGGCCAGGTTCGTGCGCAGGATCTCCGGGTCGGTGAACTCCGGCCTGGACTCGAAGTCGGCCTCGTCGTACAGCCGGATGCAGATGCCGTCGGAGGTGCGCCCGCAGCGGCCCTTGCGCTGGTTGGCCGACGCCTGCGACACCGGCTCGATCGGCAGCCGCTGCACCTTCAACCGGTTGCTGTAGCGGGAGATCCGCGCCGTACCCGGGTCGATCACGTATTTGATGCCCGGCACGGTCAGCGACGTCTCCGCGACGTTGGTCGCCAGCACCACCCGCCGGCCCGGATGCGGCTGGAAGATCCGGTGCTGCTCGGCGGCGGACAACCGGGCGTACAGCGGCAGGATCTCGGTGTCGCGCAGCCGGGGCCGGTTGGCGACCAGCTTGCCCAGCGCGTCGGCGGCGTCGCGGATCTCCCGCTCGCCGCTGAGGAAGACCAGGATGTCGCCGGGGCCTTCACCGGCCAGCTCCTCGACCGCCGCGCCGATCCCGTCGACCTGGTCGAGGGTGACGGTGCCCGGCGTGGCGTCGGGGTCGTCCGGGTCGACGGTCTCCCGCAGCAGCGGCCGGTAGCGCACCTCCACCGGATAGGTACGCCCGGACACCTCGACCACCGGCACCGGTGGCCGGCCCGGCTCGGTGAAATGGTCGGCGAAGCGCTGCGGGTCGATCGTCGCCGAGGTGATGACCACTTTCAGGTCGGGGCGGCGGGGCAGCAGCTGCTTGAGGTAGCCGAGGATGAAGTCGATGTTCAGGCTGCGCTCGTGCGCCTCGTCGATGATCAACGTGTCGTACTGGCGCAGCATCTTGTCGTGCTGCAGCTCGGCCAGCAGGATCCCGTCGGTCATCAGCTTGACCAGGGTCTGGCCGCCGACCTGATCGTTGAACCGGACCTTGTAGCCGACCACGTCGCCGAGGGTGGTGCCGAGCTCGTCGGCGATCCGGTCGGCGACGGTACGGGCAGCGAGCCTGCGCGGCTGGGTGTGTCCGATCAGCCCGCGTACGCCACGACCCAGCTCCAGGCAGATCTTCGGGATCTGGGTGGTCTTGCCGGAGCCGGTCTCGCCGGCCACGATCACCACTTGGTGGTCGCGGATCGCCGCCGCGATGTCGTCGGCGCGTTCGCTGACCGGCAGTCCGGTGGGGTAGCTGACCTGCGGCACCGCGTCCCGCCGCCGCTGCACCGCCTGCTGCGCCGACGCGACCGCTGTGGCGATCTCGTCGAGCGCCGCCTGCCGGGCCTGCGGATCGCGGACCTTGCGTACCCCGTCGAGGCGCCGGTGCAGCCGCCGTTCGTCACGAAGAGTCAGCTCGGGGAGGAGTTTCAGCAGTTCAGGGGCGGAGCGCGCGGCGGAGGGCGGGTTCATGGCGTTGACCACGATACCCGCCGTCCCGCTGCCGGTCGCCTGGGTTTCCGGCCACCTGTCCCTGGCTCAGGCCACCGCGTCGAGCAGGCGTTCCAGGGTGGTACGGGTCGGCAGGTGCGTCAGCAGGTGGCGGACGCTGCGGTCGGCGTACCGCTGCTCCTCGGTCGTCTCCGCCGCCAACGCCGCCTCGACCTGCTCGTACACGTAGTTGACCAGACCGGTCGCCGCGCCCCGGAAATCGGCCAGGCACAGCGTCGGCCCGCCACCGGCCCGCTGCCGGTAGCCGTCGATCAGCGCCCGCGAGCCGACGGCGTCGACCCGGCCGTGCGGGGCGACTGCCCAGTCCAGCAGTGCGTTCGCCAGCTCCCAGGCTGGCGGCTGGCCACCGGCGTGCTCCCAGCCGACGACGACGAGGCGACCGTCGGGAGCGAGCCGGGTCTGCGCCGGCCCGAGTGTGTTGTGGGTCAGCACCGGATCCGACACCGGCACGTCGCGGCCGACCGCCGCCAGGTCCTCCAGGGCCGGCACCGCCGCCGCCAGGTGCCCGGCCCAGGGTGCCTGCCGGGCGGTCGCGGTGGCCGCCAGCCCGGCCCAACTGGCCGGACCGAGCCGTCTGGCGTGCCACGGGCTGACCCGGTCGACCGGCAACGCCAAACCGTGCAGCGTGGCGAGTACGTCGCCGACCGCACCGGCGACCGCCGCACTCACCGGGGCCGCGAGCGGCGGCCCGGCTGGCAGCTGCTGGTACGCCCGCCACCGGTGACCACCTACGGACTCGACGACCTCGCCGTCGCGGCTGCGTACCGGTGCCGGCACCAGCACGCCGGCCGCAGCGGCCGCCAGCTGCAGTGCTGTATCGGTGTCGGCATCGACGATCGGCAGCCAGGTGTCCATCGTACGGACGGTGAAGCGGCCCCGGTCGGTACTGACCGACCAGCGGCGGCCCATGTCGTCGGGCCGGGCCAGTGAGCGCATCGGGCCAGCGACGCTGCCCAGGTCGAAGCGGTCCGCGATGGCCTGGGCGAGTGCCGGGTCGGTGGTGTCGGCCCGCCCACCCATCCGGTCCACCTCGGCTTTGAGATCCGGCCAGGTACGGAAGCCGTACTGGTCGGCCAGCGTCGCCTGCGCGTCGGCCAGGGTCACCGACGGGTCAGCCTCACGCAGCCCGGCCAGCAGATCCTTGGCCTGTTGCCGCAGGTGATTCAGGTGTGGGTTGTCGGGGAGCGTCTTCACAGGAACCTCGCTCTGCGCCCGGACTCGCACGGGCGGTCCAGAGCTCCGGCGTCCGTCGCTCGAACCAAAGCATGTGGGGTGGCTTCAAGCCTTCCGGCGAGTCTCGGCGCGATCCCCGACGCGCTGCTGGTGAGCTTAACCGGCCACGGCGCTGCCGTCGACTGCCCCGCGCGCTGTCCGTCGCTTCCCTGCCCCGCCCCTCCGCGATGTGAGGCTGAGATTCGTTATCCGGCGTGGAATCGGTATCTCAGCCTCACATCGATGAGTCAGGGACCCCGTGTGGACGTCGGGAATGGCCCCGAGGCGTCTCACAGATGACGGTTCACTCGTCGTTGACGTCGCCGGCCGGGTCGCGGTCTACGTCGGGCGGGTCGTCATCGGTGTCGTCGTTCAGGTCGCCGCCGTGCGGGTAGCCGGCCGGCATCAGGCCGGAGAGTTGCAGCACCGCCCGGACCCGGCGCGCCGAACTCGGGTCCCACCGGTCCAGGACGGCGAGCGCCCGTAGCGACGGCCGGCACGGCGCGACCACCCCGCCGCACCGGTGACACTCGCCGGTGGTCCGGTTCGGGATGTGGGTACGGGCCGTTTCGTTGGCCTGCCGGATCGCAGCCTCAAGTGCGGCGGAGCGTGGCTGAGCGCCGTTGAGCTGGAACGGCCAGTCACGGTCCGGGTCAATCTGCCCGGGGGTCCGCTTCGCCAGCGGAGGTCGGTTCGGGGTCGGGTCGACATTGCGTGGCGTACCGATCGAGGTGTACCGGGCGAGCCGGGGCGTCCCGCCGATTCCGTCGTTTCTAGGCACCGTTCCCCCTACGTGGAGAGTGCGATCCGGGTGCCCCGGAGGGAACGCTTGCCGGTCATTCCCTCCGGGTCTGACTTCCACCCTGGACTATCCGTCGTCCGGCCAGGAAGATGTGTGGCGGTAATAGGGTCACTAATTCACCGGCGTGGGGGAACAGATGGCGAATGTGAATGAATTTCGGCATATCCTGCGGTTGCGGCGAACCGAGAAAGGACTGTCGCAGGACGCACTCGGCTCCCAGGTGCACGTGACCGGATCGCAGATCGGCCACTACGAGACGGGGCGCTCACTGCCGCCCGACGACCTGGCGGTCAACCTGGACCGGGTGCTCGGCACCGGCGACGAGCTGCGCCGGTTGGCCGAGCAGGCGCGCGGCGAGGCAGTCGCCCCGTGGATGCGCCCGTGGAAGCTGAACGAGTCCCGGGCGGTGCAGCTGCGCTGGTTCGAGCACTCGCTCATCCCGGGGCTGCTGCAGACCGAGGCGTACGCCCGGGAGGTCATATCCGCCGGCACGCACACCGAGGTGCAGATTGAGGAGATGACCCGGGAGCGCATGGAGCGGCAGACGGCGGCGTTGGAGCGGGCCCACCCGCACCCGGTGCCGTTGACCGCGATCATCGGCGAGGCCGCGCTGCGGGTCGGGCCGTCGGCGCTGATGAAGGACCAGCTGGAGCATCTGGTCGACATCGGCCACCGGCAGACCGTGCACGTGCGCGTCCTGCCGTTCTCCGCCGGGCTGCATCCTGGACTGGCCGGGGCGTTCGTGTTGGCGACCCTGCCGGACGGCGCAACGGCGGCGTACATTGACGACCAGATGGCGGGGCGGGTCTGCGAGACCGCCGACAAGCTCCGCCACCTGGTGCTCGCCTGGGAGATGATCTGCGCGCGGGCACTGCCCTGTGGCCAGTCCCGTGACCTGATCCTGAGAGTGATCGATGAGCATGAGCGAGCCGGTGTGGCGCACGTCCACCCGTAGCAGCAGCAACGGCGGTGCCTGTGTCGAGGTCGCCGACAACCTGCCCGGCCGGGTCCTGGTCCGGGACAGCAAGGACCGCACCGGCGGGACGCTCACCTTCGCCCCGTCGGCCTGGTCCCGCTTCGTCACCTCGACCAGGCGCCCCACGTAGCTGATCTTGGCGGTGGTCGTGGCAGCGCGAGTTTGCGTCGAGTGGCCACGGTCGAGGGCACCCACCGGCGCCGGATCCGGCATCGGCCGGGCGGTGGCGCTGCGGCTGGCTGCCGAGGGAGCGCCGGTGGTCGGCTGCGACGTCGACACCGATGGGCTGGACGGCACCGGCAAACTGCTTGCCGCCGACGGACACGCCGCCGTCATCACCTCGGACGGCGGCTGGACCAGCTGACCCGCCGGTGGAGGCAGCGCACCATCGGACGGCTTGCGCAGCCGACGGCCGCGCTGCCGGGCCAGCGGGGCGCGGATATCCGCCAGGTCAGCCGGACCCGTGCAACCGCTGGTACGCCCGGCCCAGATCTTCCGGCAGGGGAGCGTCGCCGGGCACCGGCTGCCAGAAGTCGGGGTCCGGCGACGCCATTACGTCGACCCGCCTGCCGCCGGCCGTGTCGAAGCCGAGCCGCCAGGCGTGCAGATAGGTCCGCATGCCGTTGGCGGTGGCGGCTCGGTCGAACAGCGGGTCACCGACGATCGGGTGCCCGATCCAGGCCAGGTGCACCCGGATCTGATGCCGGCGGCCGGTGAGCGGCGCGACGGCGAGCAGCCGGTGTGTGGCGTCGGCTACTGGCGTACCGGATCCGGTGGTGACCCCGTCGGACCCGGCGGTGACGGCGGTGATCCGGCTCTGCGACGGGTACGTCTTGACGTGGTCGAACTCGGTCCCGGTGGCGAGCGACCAGCGCGCGGTGGTGGCGTCGAAGCCGATGTCGGCGCGGTTGCCGGCGACCCGTACCCGGTTCTTGCGGCCCACGCTCAGCGGCAGGTCGATGACGCCGACGTCGGGCAGCGGCGCGCGAGCGGCATCGGCATCGGTGGCGGCGGCCGAGACCACGGCCAGATAGACCTTTTCCACGGTACGGCGGTTGAACTGCCGGGTCAGGTCGCCGTGGTGGCGCAGCTGTTTGGCGAACAGGATCGCCCCGGAGGTGTTCTTGTCGATGCGGTGCACCGGGAAGACCGGCTCACCGGCCTCTTCGGCGAGGCGGGCCAGGTCGGTGCCGTGCCGTTCGCCCATCACCGCGACACCGGGAGGTTTGTTCAGCACCAGGGCGGTGTCGTCCTCGAACAGGACGGCACCGGCGCGAAGTTCGGTCCACAGGTTCACCGGTGGCCGAGGATACGCCGCACGTGGCGGCGTACCCCCGGCGCACCCTGCGCTCGCATCAAGTGGCGATGTGCCGGACGGCTCAGCCGGCGGTGGACCAGATGGCGGTGAACGCTGCGGCCTCACCGGCCAGCCAGCGCTCCACCTGGTCGGGGCGGGACGTGACGTCCGGACGGCGGAAGGTGGCGCCGCGCCGCAGGTCGACCAGGACCGGCTCGGCGTGCGGCAGCACCTGGTCCATGTGCCGGGCCATCAGGTGCAGGGTCGCGGTGTACGCGTCGGGGCTGGGTGGCTGGTCGTCGAAGTGGATCCGGACCGCTTCGGCGTGCCCGTCGGCGTACCGCAGGCCGAAGTGTGGGTTGATCTTGATGGGGAGGTTGCCGACCATGCCGAGCGCGTCGTGGGTCTGCGCCAGTTCCACCTGGCTCAGATCCCCCAGCGACTCCAGGTAGCGCTGCGCGCCTGGGGTGAGGGTCGCGTACAGCGGCTGCCAGCGCTGGGCGACCTGCCCGACCACGGCCGCCAGGTGGCTGCCGCCGGTGCGGAACCGGATGTCGGCCTTGAGCGCCTTGACCAGCTGCCCGTGCGGGTTGAACCCGGAGCGGCTGACCCGCTGCCGGCGCAGCCCGCCGACGAAGGTTGCCTTGGCCGGCCCGGACTGCCCGACGTAACGGGTGAAACCGAGCAGGGTCGCGTACGGGACCGGGGCGGGGCTGGTCGGTGCTGCGGTGGGGGTCGAGGCGGTGGCAGGAGGGGGTGCGATCACGGCGTTCCTTCCCAGGTCAGGAGCCGGATTAGTACACCCATTCTAATCGAGAAGTGACGCTGCGCCCAGTGTTTGATCACGCTCCGACGCACTGTCTGGCCTGTCAGGAGACAGCCGGTCCGATCGCAGTTGGTCAACGGTGTGGCCCGTCTCCGTCTCCAGGGTGGCCAGCGATACCGTGCGCACGCTCGCGAGGTGAGGCTGGCGCATGTCAAATCGCGGAATGACGTGCGCCAGCCTCACCTCGACGACGTCCTGGATCAGTACCGGGCGATGGTCGTCCCCGGCGGCACCGCTCTGCTGGCACCTCTTCGTCCTTCGGTTGACAGTTCTAGCTAACACTATTAGCTTAAATGCTACAAGAATTAGCTCCCGGTCTGGAGGTCGTGATGACCGCGTACCTGTCCCTCGACGGCGGGCGCATCGCCTACGAGGTCACCGGCGACGGCCCACTCGTGGTCCTCGCGCCCGGCATGGGCGAGAGCCGCACGGCGTACCGGTTCGTCGTCGCGCAGCTGATCGCAGCCGGCTACCGGGTCGCCGCCACCGACCTGCGGGGCACCGGCGAGTCCAGCATCGGCTGGCCGTCGTACTCCCGTACCGACATCGCCGGTGACCTGGTCGCGCTGGTTCGGCACCTGGGCGGTCCGGCTGTGCTGGTCGGGCACTCGATCTCCGGCGGGGCGGCCACCATCGCCGCTGCGACCGCCGCCGAGCTGGTCACCGCCGTGGTCGAGCTTGCGCCGTTCACCCGTAGACAGTCGATCAGCCTCGGTGACCTGCGCGTCAAGCGGTACCGGCAGGGCATGAGCCGGCTGCTGGGCGCCGGCGTGTTCGGCAGCGTCAAACAGTGGCTCGGATACCTCGACGTCGCCTTCCCTGGGCAGCGGCCCGCCGACTGGGCCGAGCAGCTGGCTGGGACCGAGGCACGCCTGCGCGAGCCCGGCCGGATGAAGGTGCTGCAGAAGATGGGCCAGTCCAGCCCGGCCGACGCCGGTGCGCAGCTCGGCAACGTCCGCTGCCCCGTACTGATCATCGAAGGGACGCTGGACCCGGACTGGGCTGACCCGCGTGCCGAAGGCGAGGCGATCGTCGCGGCGCTGCCCGCCGGCCTGGGTACGGTGGCGATGCTCGACGGAGCCGGGCACTACCCGCACACCCAGTTCCCCGACCAGGTGGTCGCGCTCATGCTTCCGTTCCTGGCCGAGACGGCCGGTGCCGAGGGCCGGTCCTGACGAGTCTCCACCAGACAGTGGCGGATGACAGTATCGACAGATGGACAGCACGGCGACCCGGGGCAACATCCGTACCGTCGCCGGCCTCGCCGGTGTCGCGCTGACGCTGGCTGTGGTCGTCAGCCTGGTGCCGCGCGAAGAGCCGGGGTCGGCTGGGTCGTGGCAGCCACCCGCCGGTCACGTCGTCGTGGACACCGTCGACCTCGGTGACGACCGCGCGTTGCGGCTCTGGGTGAAACCGGGCAGCTGGTACGTGGAGAGCCTGATCGAAGGCGAGCACGAGGCGTTCATCGGCGCCGGGGGCGGGGATGATCGGTTCACCGTCGCCGAGGGGTGTCGGACGATCGGGGGTTGCTGGTGACCTCACTGGGCCCGGCCGACGTCATCCTTGCCGCCGAGGTGTACGTCCCGATCGCCGGGCGTGCCCAGTGAGGTGACCGTCATGATCACTTGACGTGCTGCAGGGCAGCTAACGGCGTGTCGGCCGAATTTTGCGCAAGTGATCACTCAGCTCTGGTCGCGGCGCAGCACGCCACGGCGCAGCACGGCTAACGTGCGTCCGACCGGTCGGCCGTCGCCAGGTCGAGGAAGGCCGACCAGGCGGCCGGCGCGAAGGTCAGGGTGCCGCCGTCGCGGTCCTTGGTGTCCCGGACCAGCACCCGCCCAGGCAGGTTCTCGGCGACCTCCACGCAGCTTGTGCTGTCGCTGTGCGTGCTCTTGTGCCACCGGGGCGCGGTGCTTACATCCATCTCTCAGCCGTCCTCATGATCAGTTCTAGGCTCTGCGGGCCAGATAGAGCGTAGTCGCGGATGCTCTCCCAGGTACGTTCAAGGCTGGACGCGTCGTCCGGATTTTCCACCACTCGCCCCTGCAGGTACCCCTCCAGGTAGCCGACGGATCTGCCGTCGACGGTGGCGATGACGAACGGTCCGTCCAGCCCGGGGTACGCCCCGGCGTCGGCCGGCACCACCTGGACCCGGATGTTCGGCTGCTCGCACGCGGCGACGACCGCTGTCAACTGTTCGTACATCACGCACGGGTCGCCAACCCGCCGGTGCAGGACGCTCTCGTCGATGACCGCGACGAGCTGGCAGGAGTCGGGCTGCCGGTAGAGGATCTCCTTGCGGCCGAGTCGGGTGGCCAACGCGACGTCCATCGCCTCGCCGCGCTCGCCGTACGCGAGCAGCACCGCTCGGGCGTACGCCTCGGTCTGTAGCAGTCCGGGCAGCGCGAGGGGCTGGAAGACCCGGATGAGCGTCGCCTTGCCCTCCTGCTCGATGAATGGCCGGTACCAGACCGGGGCGCGTTCACCGACGACGAATTCGCGATAGAACTTCACGAACGCGGTGCCGAATGCCCGATCCACCGCACCCAGATAGTCGGGCAGTGCGGGCCGTTCGCCGCGTTCTATCGAGCCGACGTGCGACGTCGAAAAGTGGATGCGCTCGCCCCACGCTTCCTGGGTGAGGCCGAGCATTTCGCGGACACGCCGCAGCTCGCCTACCAGATACTCGCTCCCGCTCACAATACCTTCACATCCCTCAATTTGCCGCGACTGACCTATCTGATCTTGTGTCAGTCATCGAATAGCTACGCTCGGTCGCCAACCATCTTCCGCTCGTCGGTCCAAACAGTCCAGGGTGGAAGCAAGTGAGGCCGCTCAGGGCGACAATTCCACCCAGGAGGAACGGAAATGCGAAACGACGGCATCGGCGGAACGCCGCGCCTGGCCCGGTACACCTCGATCGGTACGCCACCGCGCGGCCGGCTGACCGGGCCGAACCCGAACCGCTCGCCGTTGGCACGCCGCAGCACGACCGAGTCGGTCGTGCTGCGGGCCCGCGACATCGTCACCACCCACCTGCCGAGCCGCGTCGGCGAATGCCGGGTGTGCGGCGCTGCGGCGATGTGCGAACCGTTCGCCAAGGCGATCGCGGTCCTGGACCGCTGGGATCCGGTCCGGGCCCGACGGGTCAGGTCGGTGCTGGAGTACGCGGGACTGTGGCCGGAGAGCCACCTGCCGGAGGCGGCGCGGGACGGCGAGGACGGTCAGAGCTGACCGACGGCGGTGACGTGCAGCACCGCGCTTCCCGCCTCGTCCGAGGCGGCGAGGTCCACCTCGGCGCTGATCCCCCAGTCGTGGTCCTCGGCCGGGTCGGCGAAGATCTGTCGGACCAGCCAACGCTCCCGCTCCTGCGTGATCAGCAGCAGCGCCGGTCCCCGCGCGTCCGGCCCGGTGCCGATCTCGTCGTACTCGTCGAAGTACGGCTCCAGCGCGTCGGCCCAGGCGTCGGCGTTCCAGCCGGAGTCGGCGTCCAGCTCGCCGAGCTCGTCGTAGCGGCGCAACGCGGCCAGCTCCACCCGGCGGAACAGCGCGTTGCGGACCAGCACCCGGAACGCCCGCAGGTTGCCGGTGACCGCCGGCGGCCGGTCGTCGGCGACCACCGCGGTTTCCGGGTCGTCGGTCGGGTTGCGCAGCCGCTCCCACTCGTCGATCAGGCTGGAGTCGACCTGGCGGACCAGCTCACCCAGCCACTCGATGAGGTCGATCAGCTCCTCGGTCTTGGCGTCGTCGGGCACCGTCTGGCGCAGCGCCCGGTACGCGTCGGCCAGGTACCGCAGCACCAGACCTTCCGACCGGGACAGCCCGTAGAAGTTGACGTACTCGACAAAGGTCATCGCCCGCTCGTACAGGTCGCGGACCACCGACTTGGGCGCCAGCTCGTAGTCGGCCACCCATGGATGCCCCTGCCGGTACGTCTCGTACGCCATCTCCAGCAGCTCGGCCAGCGGCTTCGGGTGGGTGACCTCGTCGAGCAGTTCCAGGCGGGCCTCGTACTCGATGCCGTCGGCCTTCATCTGCGCGACCGCCTCGCCGCGGGCCTTGTGCTGCTGCGCGGAAAGGATCTGCCGGGGGTCGTCCAACGTCGCCTCGATGATCGACAGCACGTCGAGCGGGTACGTCGGCGACTCCACGTCGAGCAGTTCGATCGCGGCCAGCGCGAACGGCGACAGCGGCTGGTTGAGCGCGAAGTCGAGTTGCAGGTCCACGGTGAGTCGGACCCGCCGGCCCTCGGCGTCCGGCTCGGGTAGCTGCTCGACCACCCCGCCTGCGCGCAGCGCCCGGTAGATGGCGATCGCCCGGCGGATGTGCCGGCGCTGCGCCGCCCGGTCCTCGTGGTTGTCGGTGAGCAGATGCCGCATCGCGGTGAACGCGTCGCCGGGCCGGCTGATCACGTTGAGCAGCATCGCGTGGCTGACCCGGAAGCTGGAGGTCAACGGCTCCGGCTCGGCCTCGACCAGCCGTTCAAAGGTCGGCTTGCCCCAGCCGATCGACCCCTCCGGCGGCTTCTTGCGGACCACCTTGCGCCGTTTCTTCGGGTCGTCACCGGCCTTGGCGAGGGCCTTCTCGTTCTCGATGACGTGCTCCGGGGCCTGCACGACGACGGTGCCGAGGGTGTCGAACCCGGCCCGGCCGGCCCGCCCGGCGATCTGGTGGAACTCGCGGGCCTTGAGCAGCCTGGTGCGTACCCCGTCGTACTTGGACAGGCCGGTGAACAGCACCGTGCGGATCGGGACGTTGATCCCGACACCGAGGGTGTCGGTGCCGCAGATGACCTTGAGCAGCCCGGCCTGGGCGAGGGTTTCCACCAACCGGCGGTACTTGGGCAGCATGCCGGCGTGGTGCACCCCGATGCCGTGGCGGACCAGCCGGGACAGGGTGCGCCCGAAACCGGAGGAGAACCGGAAGTTGCCGATCGCCCCGGCGATCGCGTCCTTCTCCGCCCGAGTGCACACGTTGATGCTCATCAGCGCCTGGGCCCGTTCCAGCGCCGCCGCCTGGGTGAAATGGACCACGTACACCGGGGCCTGGTGGGTGCTGAGCAGCTCTTCGAGGGTCTCGTGCAGCGGCGTCGTCGCGTAGGTGAACATCAACGGCACCGGCCGCTGCGCCGAGGAGACCACGGCGGTGGCCCGCCCGGTCCGCCGGGTCAGGTCGTCGACGAACCGGGTCACGTCCCCGAGCGTCGCCGACATCAGCACGAACTGCGCCTGCGGCAACTCGATCAGCGGCACCTGCCACGCCCAGCCCCGGTCCGGCTCGGCGTAGAAGTGGAACTCGTCCATCACCACCTGGCCGACGTCGGCGGCGGAACCGTCGCGCAACGCCAGGTTGGCCAGGATCTCGGCGGTGCAGCAGATGATCGGCGCGTCGGCGTTGACGCTCGCGTCACCGGTGAGCATCCCCACCTCGGACGCGCCGAAGATCTCGCAGAGCGCGAAGAACTTCTCCGACACCAGCGCCTTGATCGGCGCGGTGTAGAAGGTGACCCGGTCGTCGGCCAGGGCCGCGAAGTGCGCGCCGGTGGCGACCAGGCTCTTGCCGGAGCCGGTCGGGGTGTTCAGGATGACGTTCGCCCCGGAGACGATCTCGATGAGCGCCTCGTCCTGGTGCGGGTACAGCTCCAGCCCACGGCCGGCCGCCCAACCGGCGAACGCCTCGTAGACGGCGTCCGGGTCCGCGCCGCGCGGCAGCAGGTCGGTCAGAGTCGGGGCGGTCTGCGTCATGTCGGTCCATCCTGCCTGCCGCCGCCGGCGGCCGCCAACGTGGGTGACCGTCGTCAGCCGTCGGGCGTACCCCAGACGCGTTCGAAGACCAGGTCAACCGCCGGTCGTCCGGCGCGGACCCCGCGCCGTTCGAACTTCGTCTCCGGCCGGTACGCCGGCCGGGGCGCGTACCCGTCGTGCAGGTTGCGCAGCTGCGGGTCGGCGGTCAGGGTGGCCAGCATCGCCTCGGCGTACGGCGCCCAGTCGGTGGCGCAGTGCAGCCGCCCACCGGGCCGCAGCCGGGAGCGCAGCAGCGCCACGTGCTCGGGTCGGACCAGACGCCGCTTGTGGTGGCGCGCCTTCGGCCACGGGTCGGGGAAGAACGCGTACACCGCGTCCAGGCTGCGTTCCGGCAGGCAGCGGCGGGCCAGGTCGAGGGCGTCGCCGGTGGCGACCCGGACGTTGGTCAGCGCGTGCTGTTCGATCAGCGCCAGCAGGTTCGCGATGCCCGGGGTGTGCACCTCGACGGCCAGGTAGTCGCGGTCACGGTCGGCCGCCGCCATCGTCGCGGTGGCGTCGCCCATGCCGAAACCGATGTCGAGTACCACCGGCGCCGTCCGACCGAACAACGCCGCCGGGTCCAGCGGCGCCGGCAGTTCGGCGACGACCGTCCGGTACGCGTCGGACAGCCGGTCGAGCGCGTCATGGTGTCGGCCGCTGAGCCGTCCCCGGCGCGGGTGGTAGGTGCGGATGCTCACGTGGCGACAGCCTATCTCCGATACCGAGCGTGTCCGGGGTGTCATCCAGGGCTGCGTGGTGAGAGGATCCCGGCAGCGTCGCGGAGAGGATGGTGACCGATGTCCGTACGCCGTTCACTGGCCACCGCAGGGCTCGGCGTGACCCTCGCGGTCGTCGCCGGGCTGCTTGGCGCGGCCCCGGCCCGGGCCGCCGACGTGTTCGTCGATCTCAATCCGAGCACGGTGGAGTCCGGTTACCTGGTGGGCATCCGGGCCAGCTGTACCGACAACACCGCGCCGGCCACCGTCGAGTCCGACGCGTTCGGCAGCGTCGAGGTGCGGCCGCAGTTCGAGGAGCTCACCGCGGCGGTGACCGTGCCGGCCGAGACCGAGGCGGGCAGCTACCGGGTGCGGTTGACCTGCCCGGACGACCGGTCGGCGGCCACCACGCTGTACGTGCTGGACCCGACCCGGCCCAGTCGTGGCCCGGCCACCGGCTTCGGTGGCACCGCCGGTGACGACGGTGCCGGCGGCCTGCTGACCGGGGTCGGCGTGATCGCTCTGGCCGCCGGTGCGCTGCTCGGCGTACTGACCCTGCGTCGGCGCCGGTCGGCCTGACCAGGCGCGGCAGGGGAGGGGACGGGCCGTGGCGAAGGGTGGTGGCCGGGGCTGGACCGGGCCGGCCGCGATCGTGCTGGTGCTGGTCGGGCTCTTCGCGATCGGGTCCGGCGGCGACGGCAACTGGCGGGACATCCTGGCCGGCGGCAACAATCCGCCGCCCCGGGAGTTCCCGGTGCTGGAGCCGAGCCGGCCGATCCGGATCGCCGTCCCGTCGCTCGACATCCGCGCCCCGGTGCACTCGGTCGGGCTCGCCGACGACGGGTCGATCGCCGTACCGGCGCTGCACCGGCACAACCAGGCCGGCTGGTACGACGGAGGGCCGACGCCCGGTCAGTTCGGGCCGGCGATCATCGTCGGCCATGCCGACACCCGGGACGGGCCGTCGGTGTTCCATGATCTGGCCGACATCGAGCCGGGGGCGACCGTCGAGGTGACCCGCCGGGACCGGGTGGTGGCCGTCTTCGAGGTCAACTCGGTCGAGCACTTCGGCAAGGACGAGTTGCCGGTCGAGCAGGTGTACGGCGACTACGCCCGACCCGGCCTGCGGCTGATCACCTGCGGTGGCGAGTGGCTCGGCAATGGCGTCGGGTACGCGGACAACATCGTGGTGTTCGCCTCCCTGGTGTCGACGAGGAAGGCCTGAGGTGCCACTACGAACAGTGATGAACTGAGCGGTGGTCGGGGTACGTGTTCGCAGACATGACCTCAACAGCCAAGCCCAGACCGTCCCGAGTCGCTCGCAAACCCGTCCTGGTCGCTGGCGCTGCCGCTACCGCTGGGATCATGCTGGCGGTGACCGCAACGGCCGGAGCGGAAACGACGTCACCGGCAGCCGGTGAACCGGCTAGCACTTTCGCGGCCGAGCTCGTCGGATGGGCGACACAGAACGGTGGTACCACCGGTGGCGCCGGCGGCGAGACCGTTCAGGTGGACAGCGTGGCGGCGTTCACCGAGGCGGTGACCGACGGGCAGGCCCGGGTGGTTGAGGTGACTGGAGCGCTCGCGCTGCCCGACATGACGCCTGTGGGGTCGAACAAGACGATAGTGGGGGTCGGCGGCGATGCGACCATCACCGGCGGCGGCCTTACCCTGAGTGAGTCGACCAACGTCATCATTCAGAATCTGACCTTCGACGACTGGAACGACGACGCGATCAACATAGAGGACGAGTCGACCAATGTCTGGGTCGATCACAACAGCTTCGGTGTCGGCGTCGACGGCGCGGTCGACATCAAGCGCGGCTCGGACTTCATCACGGTGTCCTGGAACCGCGTGACCGGCCACGACAAGGTGATGCTGCTGGGCCACTCGGACAACAACGGCGCGCAGGACATCGGCAAACTGCGGGTGACGTACCACCACAATTTTTTCGAGGGCACTGTGCAGCGCAACCCTCGTGTGCGATTCGGCAATCCGGTACACGTGTTCAACAACCTCTACCAGGACGTGTCCGGCTACGGCGTGGCGTCCACCGAGGACGCGGGGGTGCTGGTCGAAGGCAACGTGTTCGTCGGCGTCGACGACCCGTTCCACCTGGCCGAGGCAGCCTCCGGCCCCGGCACCTTGATCGCCCGGGACAACCTGCTGCTCGATTCGGGCGCCGGAGAGGCCGGTGGCGACGTCGCTGACATCCCGTACGCGTACCAGCTTGATCCAGCCTCGGAGATCGAGGCGCTGGTGACCGCCGGGGCGGGAGCTGGCCGGCTGTAGGCCGCCCCGGCCGACCTCCGGGGCGGCCGGTGGAGCGTGCCCCCGTCGCCACCGGCTGCCCCGGAGTGTCCCGCCATCCGGAAGGCGGAAAGATAGCCAGCACACCCAGCAGCACCGAGGAGGATTCATGAGCCAGACGGCGCAGATCGGGGTCACCGGTCTGGGGGTGATGGGCCGTAACCTGGCCCGTAACCTCGCGCGGCACGGCCATGTGGTGGCGGTCCACAACCGGTCGGTCGGCCGGACCAAGGAGATGATGGCCGAGTTCGGCCACGAGGGCACCTTCCTGCCGGCGGAGAGCCCGGCCGATTTCGTGGCCTCGTTGGAACGGCCCCGCCGCGTGGTGATCATGGTCAACGCGGGGGCCGCCACCGACGCGGTGATCAACGAGTTCGCGCCCCTGCTGGAGCCGGACGACATGATCATCGATGGCGGCAACGCCCACTTCCTGGACACCCGTCGGCGCGAGGCGGAGCTGCGGGAACGCGGGCTGCACTTCGTCGGCACCGGCGTCTCCGGCGGCGAGGAGGGCGCCCTGCACGGGCCGAGCATCATGCCCGGTGGTTCGGCCGAGTCGTACGCCGCGCTCGGCCCGCTGCTGGAGGACATCTCGGCCAAGGTCGACGGCACGCCGTGCTGCGTGCGGATCGGCCCGGACGGCGCCGGCCACTTCGTCAAGATGGTCCACAACGGCATCGAGTACGCCGACATGCAGCTCATCGGTGAGGCGTACGACCTGCTGCGCCGCGCCGGCGGACTCACCCCGGCACAGATCGCCGACGTGTTCCGCAGCTGGAACTCCGGTCGGCTCTCCTCGTACCTGATCGAGATCACCGCCGAGGTGCTCGGCCACACCGACGCCGTCACCGGCAAGCCGTTCGTCGACGTCGTGCTCGACCAGGCCGGTCAGAAGGGCACCGGCCGGTGGACCGTGCAGGGCGCCCTCGACCTCGGGGTGCCGGTGAGCGGCATCTCCGAGGCGGTCTTCGCCCGGTCGCTGTCCGGCCACGCCGACATCCGGGCCGCCGCCGCCGACCTGCCGGGCCCGGTGGGCAGCTGGGCCGGGTCGGCCGACGAGCTGATCGCCGACGTCGAGCAGGCGCTGTACGCGTCGAAGATCGTCGCGTACGCGCAGGGCTTCCACCAGATCCAGGCCGGCAGCGCCGAGTACGACTGGGACATCGATCTGGGCGCGGTGGCCCGGATCTGGCGCGGCGGCTGCATCATCCGGGCCGCGTTCCTGGACAAGATCCGGGCGGCGTACGACACGGCGCCGCAGCTGCCGACGCTGCTGACCGACGGCTACTTCGCCGAGGCGCTCGCCGGTGCCCAGCAGGGCTGGCGCCGGGTGGTTGCCACGGCCGCGCAGATCGGGGTGCCGGCTCCCGGGTTCGCGTCCGCGCTGGCCTACTACGACGGGCTGCGGGCCCCCCGGCTGCCGGCCGCCCTGATCCAGGGGCAGCGGGACTTCTTCGGTGCGCACACCTACCGCCGGATTGACGCCGAGGGCAGCTTCCACGTGCTGTGGGCCGACGACCGCAGCCAGGTCGAGTCTCGCTGACCCGACCCAGCCGACTGATCCGGCCGGCTGACCCGGTCCGGTCGTACGGTCGCCGTGGCTGGCGTGCCCCGTCAGCCACGGCGACCGGCACCGACGGCCCGGTGTCGTCGACCCGGCACCGCGGGCTCAGTCCAGGTCGACGACGACCGGGGCGTGGTCGGACGGGGTCGGGCCCTTGCGGGCGTCGCGGTCCACGTAGGCCGCCCGGACCCGTCGGTTGACGGTGCCGCTGGCGTAGACCAGGTCGATCCGCATGCCCATGTTCTTCGGGAACATCCCGGCCCGGTAGTCCCAGTAGGTGTACGGGTGCGGGCCCTTCATCGGTTGCGGCACCACGTCAACCAGGCCGAGAGCGAGCAGGTCGGCCAGCGCGGCCCGTTCGGCCGGGGTGATGTGGGTGGAGCCGACGAAGACCGTCGGGTCCCACACGTCCGCGTCGGTCGGCGCGACGTTGAAGTCGCCGCAGACCAGCAGATCGGTGGCGGCCTCCGTGGCGAGCGCGCGGCGCAGCCCGGCCAGCCAGTCCAACTTGTACGTGTAGTGTGCCGAGTCGGGGCTGCGCCCGTTCGGCACGTACACCGACCAGACCCGGACCCCGGCGCAGGTCGCCGCGACGGATCTGGCCTCCGGCAGCGGAAAGCCGGGCTCGGCGTCGAACCCGGTCCGCACGTCGTCGAGCCCGACCCGGGACAGCACCGCGACGCCGTTCCAGCGGCCGTCGCCGTGCGCCGCGACCTCGTAGCCGAGGTCACCGACCTCGGCGGCCGGAAACGCGGCCGCCGCGCACTTGGTCTCCTGCAGACACACGACGTCCGGGGCGGTGTCGGCCAGCCAGCCGAGCAGCCGGTTCAGCCGGGCCTTGACCGAGTTGACATTCCAGGTGGCGATCCGCACCCGGCCAGCGTGCCACAACATCGATCTGGTGGACCGGACCGGGCGGGCTTCACCCGGACCGGGCGGGTCACCCGGGGCAGGCCGCCCTGAGCAGGTCAGCCGGGCAGGTCACCGGGCCGAGTCTGCTCGGCGAGGAAACGCTCCAGCTCCGCGCCGAGCTCGTCGGCGGTCGGCAGCGGCCCGCTGGACTCGGCGAGCAGATTGGTGCCGGACCGACCCCGGGTGAAGCTGTCGTACTGCTCCTCCAACGCACTCACCAGGGATCCGGCCTCCTCAGTCTGGGCTACCTGCCGGTCGATGTCCTCCCGGACCGCCTCGGCGGCGCTGTGCAGCTGCTCGGTGGGCAGCAGCAGACCAGTGGTCCGCGAGACGGAGTTGAGCAGCAGCTCGGCGGCGGCCGGGTACTCGGCCTGGGCCACGTAGTGCGGGACGTGCACGGCGAAGCCCACCGCGTCGTGGCCCTGCTGACCGAGGCGGTATTCCAGCAGGTGCCCGGCGCTGCCCGGCACCTGGACCCGCTGCAGCCAGGGTTCGTAGCCGCTGATCAGCTCGCGACGGCTGGCGTGTGCGGTGACCCCGGTCGGCCGGGTGTGCGGCACCGCCATCGGGATGGCGTTCAGCCCGATCGTGGTGCCGACGTTGAGCCGGCGGTTCACCGCGATCGCCGCAGCGGTGAACCGTTCCCACTGCAGGTCAGGCTCGGGGCCACCGAGCAGCAGGAACGGCGTGCCGGCGTCGTCACGCATCAGATGGACCTCGAGCCGGGGCTCCTCGTAGTGCTCCCAGTGGTCCTCGACGAAGAGCATCACCGGCCGCCGGGACCGGTAGTCGAGCAGCTGGTCGATGTCGAAGGTGGCCACGACCTCGTGCTCGAGGGAGGCGAGCAGGTGCTCACGGGCGAGTCGGGTCGCGTTGCCGGCGTCGACGAAACCCGTCATCGCCTGGATCAGCACCGGCTGACCGAGCTCGGGCACCTCATCGACGACGTCGTAGAGCTCGTGTGGGTCGAGCACCGGGCGCAACCTCCTCAGAACGGTACGGCGGGTACGGCATCTCCAGTTGCGGCAACGCTAGTCCCATGCCGGCGCATTCCGGTTTCCGGGCGTCGATCCGACACGGGAGACTACTCACGGTCCAGCAGTGGACACGACAAGTCAACAATCACTGGTCGGCTGCTGCCTGTCCGGGGGATGCCGCGTCTGGCGGGACGGATGATCCGGCCGGCCGGACGGGGGAGTGGCGGGGCGGTGACGGGAGGTAGTCAATTAACCGGTGACAAATGCCGCAGTAGACAGTGATGAGCGAAATTTCCTCTACTGGTGGTTTGACGTCATCGGTCAGTCGTGCCGATGTCGCTGAGGGATCGTCCGATTAGCCGACGAGAGAATGTGGCGCCCATCACAAAATCACCCTGGGTGATCGGGGTTCGGCCTGCCTAGCCTCGTCGAATGCCTGATGACGACACCACAAGGAGCGAGGACGCCACCCTGAGTCGCGATGACCGTTCGGCTGATGTCCCCTCGGACACCGTGCCGACCGGCGCGACCCGGGCCATCGCCCGGTGGGAGCGCCTTCGCAACCGGCTGCCCGCCCTGTCGTACCCACACTCCGCCCGGCCAACCTCCCAATCGCTCGGAGCCGCCCTGCGTCACCGCCCCAATGCCCGGACGGCGCTGGTCGTCACCGTCGTCTGCGCCCTCGGCGTGGTCGCGGCGGTCGAATCGACCGCCGAGGCGCCGGAGGCGACCGGGCCGGCTCCGGCCGCCGCCGAGGCCGACCTGCAGCGCCGGGCCGATGCGGCTGACGGTGCCTCCCGGGCCCAGCGCTCCGAGCCCGGCGAGGGGGAACCGGCGGCCGCCGCCGCAGCCCAGGCCGCTGAGACCACCGAACCACCGGCCGACCCGGACGTCGCCGCTGCGGAGCCCACCGAGACCGCCGAGCCCGCCCCGGCGCCGACCTCGACCACCGTCGCCCCGGTCGCCGGGCTGTCCCAGGTGCAGATGGACAACGCCACGGCCATCGTCGACGCCGGCCTGGCGTTGCAGTTGCCGCGCCGGGCCATGGTGATCGCGGTGGCCACCGCGATGCAGGAGTCGACCCTGCTCAACCGGGCCAGCGAGGTACTGCCGGAGTCCAAGAACTACCCGCACCAGGGCACCGGCTGGGACCATGACTCGGTCGGGCTGTTCCAGCAGCGCACCAGCACCGGCTGGGGGGCGGTGGCCGACCTGATGAACCCGACCTACTCGGCGACCCAGTTCTATCTCGCCCTGCAGCGGGTGGCCGGCTGGGAACAGCTGCCGCTGACCGTCGCCGCTCAGGCGGTGCAGGTCTCGGCGTACCCGGGGCACTACGCCCAGCACGAGGCCGCTGCCGATGCCGTGGTCACCGCGGTGCTCGCGGCCCGCTGAGCACCGCCCGTCCCGTTCCGCCCGTCCCACGTACCGACCGGAACACCGGTCAAGCCCTTTGACGCCGTACGCCGCCAGCGGCCCTGGTCACCCGGCCAGGCCGCTGGCGGCGTACGCCACCTCAGCCAGCAGGTTCTGTCCGTCGGTGTCCGGGTGGAAGTAGTCCAGCCGGTTCAGTTGGTCCACGGTGAAACGGGTGTCGTGTACCGCTCCGTCGTCGAACCGGCACCGGTCGCCGTACGCCCGGCAGGCCCCGGCCAGCTCGCGGTTGTACGCCGCGACCCGGTCGCGTACCGCCGCCCGGCGCTGTGTCGCGGCCTCGTCGGTCGCTGTGGCGTCGGCCAGCAGCGACGGACACACGCCACGGTCCCAGGCCCGCACCACCCGCTCCTCGCCGTGCCCGATCTCCCACAGCCGGTACAGGTCGGGGATGCTCAACACCAGGACCTTCGCCTGCGGTAGCCCGTCGCCCAGCACCCGTAGGGCCCGGTCGACGTCGTCCCGGAACGCCGCCGCCGAGGTCATGTCCTGCGGTGTCGCCCGGCACACGTCGTTCGCGCCGATCAGCACCGTCACGTACTGGGCCGAGACGTCCACCGCCGACGCGGCCTGGTCGGCCAGCGCCGCCGCCCGGGCCCCCGGCACCGAGAAGTCGTGCTCCTGCCCCTCCATAGCGGGATTGATCTCGGCGATCCGTTGGTAGAGGCTCTCCACCCGGAAACCGTCGCCGGTGGACCACGAGTTGCGCCGGCAACTGGTCAGTACGATGCAGGAGCCGTACCCGGCGGTGATCGAGTCGCCGAGCGCCGCCATCGACGACGGCAGGTCGGTGCCAGGTGGCGGCGGTGCCGGCGTGCCCGGCCCGTCGCCGTCCTCGCCGGCTTCGCAGGCCAGCGCCACGAGGGCGCAGACAGCGGCGGCGCCGGCCACCCAACGTCGGTGCATCCGGACCTCCAGCGAGACGGAAAGCGACGGAAGGGTAACTATATGCGTCGGCGTGGATCTGGCGACACCCACCGGCCCCGGTGGGTCGACAGCTCCGCCAGGAACTCGGGCAGGGTCCGCCGGGGCACCCACCCCTGGGCGTACGCCCGACCCAGATCCAGCACCGTGCCGTACGCCAGCTGCTCCACCGCGTACCGGGTCAGCCGCCCGGTGCCCGGCACCCCCAGCCGGGTCACGCCGCCGGCCAGCGCCGCAGCGCCCAGCGCCACCGGAACCGGCACCCGCAGCGGCCGCGCCGGTCGCCCAGCCGCCGCCAGCACCCGGGTGACCACGGCGTCGCGGGAGTACGGCGTCGCGTCGGCCACGTTGTACGGTCCCGGTGGCCAGCGCAGCGCCGCCAGGCAGGCGTCGGCCAGGTTCTCCACCGCCGTCAGGCTCAGCGCCACGTCCGGACCGGGCACCGGCACCCGACCCCGCCGGACCGCGGCCAGCAACCGGGGCAGCAGATGCGGGTCGCCGGCTCCGTACACGGCCCGGGGCCGCAGCACCACCGCGTCGGCCGCCAGCGCCAGCCGCTCCCCGGCGGCCTTGGTCCGCCCGTACCCGGTGGGCTGGCCGTCGGTCGGGTGATCCTCCCGGATCGCGACGCCGTGCCGACCCGGCCGGTAGACGCTGGCGCTGCTCACCCAGACCACCGGCCGGTCGGCCGCCGCCCGCAGCAGCCGGGCGGTGCCCGCCACGTTCACCGCGTGGTACGCGGCCTCTGCCGCCGCGCCGGCCGGTGGATCCCCGACCGCCGCCGCCAGATGCACGACGACGTCGACGCCCCGCAGGTCCGGAACCTCCCGGCCGGCGTCCCACGGCACGTGCCGGCCCACCGGGCCGGGGCGGCGGCCCACCGCCACCACCTCGGCGCCGGCCGCGGCGGCCGCCCGCGCCACCGCCGACCCACAGAAGCCGCTGGCCCCGGTCACCGCGACCCGCAGCCCGGTCAGCCGGGTGTTCACCGGGTCGCCCGGACCGTCAGCCGGGCCCAGCCCGGCAGCGCCGACCGCCGGTCCACCCGCGCCCCGGTCACCACCGGCCGGTACGGCGCCAGCGCGGCGAGCACATCGTCGAGCTGGGCGTGGGCCAGCCGGGCACCGGGGCAGTGGTGCGCGCCGGTGCCGAACACCAGATGCCCGACCGCCACCGGCACCGGCGCGTCCGGATTCGGGTGCGGCGCATCGGCGCGGGCCGCGTGCCGGGCGACCAGCAGCAGCCGGTCGCCGGCCCGCAGCCGGGTGCCGGCCAGCTCGGCGGTGCTGGTCGGCTCGGCAGCGCCGGCCACCACCCGGGGCAGCACCGGGCTCGGCGCGGTCACCCGTAGCAGCTCCGCCACCAGCACCGTCCGCGAATCGGCGCGGTCCGCCGCCGGCCACAGCCGGTCGTCGGCGCACCAGGCGACGGCCCGAGGAATCGCCGCCACCGTCGTGTTGATCGAGGCGACGGCCAGCATGCCGGCCCGGGCCGCCTCGTCCGCCGGCCCGCCGAGCAGCCGGGTCAGCTCTGCGGCGGCCGACGCGGTGGCGGCGCGGTCCCGGCGGGCCCGGCCCGGCCAGCGCAGCCCGGGCAGATGCCCCCGGGCGGCGAGCGCCGCAGCGGACCGGGCCGCGGCGGTCAACGCGTGCGCCGGCACCGACACGTCCAGCATCGCGGCGGTGCTCGCCCCGGACAGCTCGGCCACCAGGTCGACGACATCCACCTCGCCCCCGTCGCCCAGCGGCGCCAGCCGCCGCCGCAGTACCTCCAACCAGACCGGCCGCAGCCGGGCGACCCCGTCGGCGCCGAACACCGACGCGGCACCCCGGCGGGTCTGTCGGTGCCCGGCACCGTCCTGGTCGAACAGGAACCCGTCGCCGCCGGTGGCCCGGCGCGCCGCCCCGGCGGTGGTCCGCTCGGCCGAGCGGTCCAACGGGACCCGACGCAGCGCGTCGGCGAACGGCGCCGCGTCGTGCACCAGCACGATGCGGCCGATCCGGCGCACCGGCGCGCGTCGGGTCGCCGCCAACAGGGCGAACAGCACCGGATGGCTACCCAGGTAGACCAGCCGGTCCCGGCGGCGGCCCCGCCGGGTCGGTCGCTGTTCATCCATCGCCGGCCACCCGCGCCGCAGCTCGCGCCGTTACCTGCGCCGCCAGCTGAGCCGCCGCCTGCCGGTCCGGCTTGCGGGACCGCCCGGCCAGCGGAACCCGGGCGAACACCACCCGGTCCGGCCGGGCCGACCCCATCCGGTCCAGCACCGGCCGCAACGCGACCCGCAGCCTGGCCCGGTCGGCGCCCGGCTCCGGCTGCACCACGGCCACCAGCTGTTCGTCACCGTCGTCGACCGGCACGCCGACCAGTACCGCCAACGCCACCCCCGGCACGTGCAACGCCGGCTCGTACAGGCCCGGGTAGATGTTCTCCGCCGCCCGCAGCACCATGTCCTTGCACCGGCCAGCGAGCACCAGCCGGTCGCCGTCGAGCCGGCCGACGTCGCCGGTGGCCACCTCGGCCATCGGCGGTTCACCGAGGTACCGGTCCGCCTGCCCCGGACCGGACAGTCGCACCTGCCCGGTGTGGTCGACCCGGGCGACCACCCCCGGCAGTGGCCGGCCCACCAGGTCTCCGTCGGCGGCGTACCCGCGCTTGTCGGCCTCCTCAACGGCGGCGGCCGGGAACAGTTCGGTCAGCGCGTACACCCCGTACGCCCGGTCCGCGCCGGCCCGGCGGACCCGGCCCAGCAGGGCGGCGCTGACCGGGGCCGAGCCGCTGAACACCTGCCCGGTCAGTCGGGGCGAGTGCTCCAGCACCGCGCGCAGTTGCGGCGGCGTCAGGTAGGTCGCCTGCGGCCGCAGCCGGGTCAGCTGCCGGGCCAGCAGCGACGGCGACCGGGCCGGCAACGCCACCGGCGCGCCGGCCGCCAACGCCGGCACCAGTACGAAGAACGTGCCGCCCAGCACCGGCACATCGGGCTGCGGGCCGACCAGCCCGGTCACCGCCCGCATCCCGGCGGACAATCCGGCCCGGGTGTGCACCACCGCCCGTGGCCGGCTGGTCGTCCCCGAGGTGAAGACGATCACCGCGTCACCGTCGCCGTCGAACGCCGCCGGTAGCGGGCCGACGCCCGCCGGCAGCGTCGGCGCGCAGCCCGGCAACCGGCGCCCGACCGTACGGACCGGGGCGATCCGGGTCAGGTCCGGCAACGCCAGGTGTGCGCGGCGGGCCAGCGGGCCGGCCCAACCAGCCACCGCCTGCGCCGCCGAGTCGGCCAGCACCAACGCCGGCTCGGCCACGGCGAGCCGGGCGGTCAGCACATCCGGGCCGGCCGTCGGGTCCAGCACCGCCACCCGCACCCCCAGGTGGTAGGCGGCCAGCAGCACCGCCAGCGACCGGGGGCCCGGGCGTACCGCCAGACCGAGAGTGTCCCCGGCGGCGAGCCCGTGCCGGGCCAGCGCGGCGGTGTACCGGTCGGTGAGGTTGGTCAGTTCACCGGTGGTGGCCCGGACCCGGGACCGACCGGTCAGCGCCGTGGCGGTCAGCACCGCCGGTCGGAGCGGGTCGGCGCGCAGTACCGTGGCGAGGCGGTCCAGCATCAGCCGCAGTCCTTCCCGGTCGGCGGACTCACCGCGGGTCCTCGGTCAGCGGGCCGGCACCCCGGTCCAGGTACCAGGCGGCGGTGCGGCGCAGGCCGTACGCCCGCAGCCGCCGGGTCGAGTTCTCCACCACCATGTCCCGGCGGTGGACGATCGCCGACGTGGTGCGGCGTACCCGGTTCAGGAAGGCCCGGTCGGTCGGCGACGGCCGGCGCGGCATGCCGCCGCACGCCTGGTACAGCTCGGTGGTGACCGCCATGTTGTTGCCGGCGTGCATCCGGTACGGCGCCAGGTAGCCGTCGCCGCGTCGGTGTGCCGGCCGCAGCCGACCGAACGACGCGGCGAGGAGCACCAGCAGCCGGAACCCGGCCCGACCCAGCGGGCCGTGCTCGTCGCGGCGGGCCCGGATCGCGCCGCAGACCAGCCCGGCACCGCCGGCCAGCCCGGCCCGGGCCGCCGCCACCCAACCGGGGTGCGGCAGACAGTCGGCGTCGGTGCGGGCCAGCCACCGGGCGCCGTGCGCGATGGCGTACCGGAAACCGGTGTCGACCGCGGCGCCGACGCCCTTCTGCGGTTCCTGCAGCAGCCGGACCGGAAACGGCGCGGCCGCGGCGAACCGCTCGACTACGGCGGCGGTGCCGTCCGTGGAGCCGTTGTCGACCACGACCAGGGTGAAGTCCCGGTCGGTCTGGTCGGCCAGCGCGGCCAGCGTGGCACCGATGCGGACCTGCTCCTGGTACGCCGGTACCACCACCCACAGCGGCCCGGTACCGGCCGCCGCCGGTGCGGCGGGTGGCTGCTCGACCGCCCGGGTCACGGCTTCTCCCAGACCATCGTCATCACACTGACCCCGCCACCCAGGCCGACCGCCAGCACCCGGTCGCCGCTGCGCAGTCCGGCGTCGATCCGGGCCAGCTGCACGCCGAGCGTGGCGCTGGCCAGGTTGCCGAACTCGGTGACCGTCACCTCCAGCTTCTCCTTCGGCACCCCGGTGACCTCGATGAAGCGTTCCAGGTACGGCACGCTGACCTGGTGCACCAGGACGCGTTCGTAGTCGACCCAGTCCCAGCCGGTGCGCCGCCGAACCCGATCCAGGATGTCGGTACCGATCCGCTCGAAGACCGACCGCAGGGCGTGCCCGTCGCCGTGGAAGTAGGTGTGCTCGTCACCGCGCGGATGCCGGGAGCCACCGCCGAAGATGCCACCGACCGCCCAGTGCCCGGACCGGGTCTCGGTGTCGACGTCGACGATCCCGCCGTTTGACACCGGCTCGACCAGCACCGCCGCCCCGCCGTCGCCGAACGTGTAGCCGGCGAACGACGACCGGGCCTGCGCCATGCTGTCCAGCCGGGGACGCATCACCCGGGTCGGGGTCTCGCCGGTGACGACCAGCGCCCGCCGCGCCCGACCGGCGACGATCATCGACCGGGCCAGGTCGATGCCGTTGATGAAGCTGTTGCAGGCGTTGCTGACGTCGACCGCGTGCGCCGAGCCGCCCAGCTCGGCCTGCACGATGTGGGCGGTCGCCGGTTCGACCATGTCCCGGCTGGCCGAGGCGAACAGCAGCAGATCGACGTCGTCGGGGGTGTGCCCGGCGGCGTCCAGCGCACGCCGGGCGGCCCGCACCGCGAACGTCGAGGCGTACTCGTCGGCTGCGGCGACCCGACGCTGTCCGATCCCGGTCATCGTGGCGAACAGGTCGGGCGGCAGCGTGACGTCGCTGGCGGCGGCGATCCGGTCCTGCAGGTCGGCGGTGGCGAGGGTACGGTCGGGCAGGCTGACGCCGACCCCGGTGATGCCGACCCGGGGTGCGGTCCACTCCGGTGGCGACGGAATGTTCATCTGCTCAGCTTCCTGCCGGACCGGGCCGGTCCGGATGAGTAGGGGTGCTCAGCTCGACCTGGTGGTGCGGGCCGGCGTCGGTGGCGAGGTTACGGCCCGGCGTCTGCCGGGTACAGCTCGGGGATGGCCACGAAGTCGCAGCCCAAGGGGGCCCGGGGGACCGTCGGTCACGCCTACAGCGCGTTGAATCTGCGACTGGCGATGGCCGGTTTCGGACTGATCTTCTGCACTGTGCTCGGGGTGCTCGCCTGGCGGGCCGACCTGACCGCCGGCGCGATCGTGCTGTGGGTGCTGGCCGTGATCGCCCTGGTCGACCTGGTCGTCGTGCAGCGTCGCCGCCGGGCCCGCCGGCGGAGGCAACCGGGCGTACGGCATTCACTCTTCGAGTAAGCCGGCGTTCGCGCCCTCTGCGATCCAGGGCTCTCGCCGTTCGAGTGAGCCGGAATCTGATAGCCCCGCCCGGCGTTGCCGGCTAGCGTGACCGCCATGTTCGGCACCGTCGGCGCTGTGCGGCCCGCAGGTCTTCACCTGCCGGGCGCCGCCGTCGTGTGCGCGTGGCTGGCTGATACCCGAGGCTGACCCTCCTCCCGCTGCGGCAGAACCACGGAGGAGGGTGGCCCGGTCCTTCCGGCGCTGCCCGTCGACGGGCGCGCCGGGCGGCGTGGTTCTGCCGCGGTCGGGCGGTCTGGCACCCGCCCGCGTTCGTCGTCCGCCAGCTCGTTTCCCATCCCTGGAAGATCATCATGGCGAAGAGTCAGTTCGTGCGGACGAAGCCGCACATCAACATCGGCACCATGGGTCACGTCGACCACGGCAAGACCACCCTGACCGCCGCGATCACCAAGGTTCTCGCCGACCGGGACCCGACGGCCAACCGGTTCGTGTCCTTCGACGGCATCGACCGGGCGCCGGAGGAGGTCTCGCGGGGCATCACCATCAACATCTCGCACGTCGAGTACGAGACCGCGACCCGGCACTACGCTCATGTGGACATGCCGGGCCACGCCGACTTCGTGAAGAACATGATCACGGGGGCGGCGCAGGTGGACGGGGCGATCCTGGTCGTCTCCGCGCTCGACGGGGCGATGCCGCAGACCCGCGAGCACGTGCTGCTGGCCCGCCGGGTCGGGGTGCCGTACCTGGTGGTGGCGATGAACAAGGCCGACGCGGTCGACGACCCGGAACTGCTCGACCTGGTCGAGCTCGAGGTCCGCGACCTCGTCACCGAGTACGGGTTCCCCGGTGAGCAGGTGCCGGTGGTCCGGGTGTCGGCGCTGCGGGCGCTGGAGGGCGACCTGCGCTGGGTGAACTCTATCGTGGAGCTGCTCGATGCGGTCGACCGGTACGTCCCGGTGCCGTCCCGCGAGTTGGGTGAGCCGTTCCTGATGCCGATCGAGAACGTGCTGACCATCTCCGGCCGGGGCACCGTGGTGACCGGCGCGGTCGAGCGGGGCACCCTGCGGATCGGCGACCCGGTGGAGGTGGTCGGGCTCGGTCCGACCCTGTCGACCGTGGCGACCGGGCTGGAGACGTTCGGCAAATCGCTGGACATCGCCGAGGCCGGCGACAACGCCGCCGTACTGCTGCGCGGGGTCAAGCGCGACCAGGTGCAGCGGGGTCAGGTGGTGGCGGTGCCCGGCAGCGTCACCGGGCACCAACGGTTCCAGGCCCGGCTGTACGTCCTGACCACCGCTGAGGGAGGCCGGCACACGCCGTTCTTCGCGAACTACCGGCCGCAGTTCTACTTCCGTACCACGGACGTTGTCGGGTCGGTGCGGCTCGCCGACGGCGGAATGGTCATGCCGGGCGACACCGTCGAGGTGACGGTGGAGCTGGGCAAGCCGGTCGCGATGGACGTCGGGCTCGGCTTCGCGGTCCGGGAAGGCGGCCGGACGGTGGCCGCCGGCACGGTGGCCGAGCTGCTCGACTGAGACCCGGGTACGGCCCTTCGGTCCGACCGAAGGGCCGCACCCACAGTGGATGGCGCCGACAGCATTCTGCTCACAGCAGATCTCCTGTCAGCAGAAAGGGCAGCGGTCCGGTCCGCCACCGGTTGATGCTGGTAGCCATCATCACCGTGATCGAGAGGGCGTCACTGATGCGGCACACCAGTCCCGCGATGGCTGCGGACGGCGCGACCACCGGCTTCGGCGACCAGGTCTTCCAACAGCTGCTCAAGGAGCGAGTGATCTTTCTCGGCACCCAGGTGGACGACACCTCGGCCAACACGATCTGCGCGCAGATGCTGCTGTTGGCGGCCGAGGACAGGGAGCGCGACATATTTCTGTATATCAATTCGCCGGGTGGCGTGATCAGCGCCGGCATGGCTGTCTACGACACCATGCACTACGTCGGAAACGACGTGGCGACCGTCGGCCTCGGTCTCGCCGGGTCGATGGGCCAGTTCCTGCTCTGCGCCGGTGCGCCCGGCAAGCGGTACGCCCTGCCGCACACCCGGATCATGATGCACCAGCTGTCCGGCGGGATGGGCGGCACCGCGGCCGACATCGCCATCCAGGCCGAGAACATGCTGCACATCAAACGGACGACGATCGAGCGGATCGCGTTCCATACCGGACGCACTCGCGAGGAGATCGAGCGGGACTCCGACCGGGACCGGTGGTTCACCGCCGAGCAGGCCCGCGAGTACGGCATCATCGACCAGGTGATCGCCACCACGGCACAGCTGTCCACCGGTGGCGTCCCCAGCTGACCGGGCGAGCCGGGACGGAGACTCTCGATGCTGCTGCGACAGGTTATCGGGCGGGTGCTGCGTCGGCTCCGGCAGGACCAGGGCCGCACCCTGCAGGACGTCGCCCGAGCCGCCGGCCTGTCCACGGCGTACCTGTCGGAGCTGGAGCGTGGACGCAAGGAACCGTCCTCGGAGATGTTGGCGTCGATCTGCCGGGCGCTCGGTGTCGCGCTGGAGGAGCTGCTGGCGCGGGCGATGCAGGAGCTGACCCGCAGCCGTCCGATGGCTACCGTCCGCTGGCGACGATTCGTCCGGCCCTCGGGCGGCCCTGCGTCGGCCACCCGAGGGCGACGGGGACGGGCGGGTCCGTCCGTCGGCCGTCCCGGCGAGCGGCGGGCCGGCCGACTGGTGGCTGGCCCGCCGCTCGCGGCGCAGCAGCGGGCCAGCCACCAGCACCTGTTCAGGAGCAGGCCACCCCGTTGACGGTGATCAACTCTGGTGCCGGGTTGGCCCCGCCGGCGGTAGTGGCGTTCAGCCCGAACATCGCCGTCTCGCCGGGCTCCAGCCGGCCGTTGTAGGTTTCGTTGCGGGCGGTCACCGTCGCCCCGCTCTGACTGACCTCGGCCATCCACGCCTCCCGGAGCCGCTGGTCACCGGTGAACGCGAAGTGGACCGTCCAGCCGTCGACCGTGGCGTCCCCGGTGTTGGTGATGTCGACCTGGGCGGTGAAGCCTCCGCCGCCGGCCCACTCGCCGTAGTTGACGTACTCGGCCCGGCAGCTCAACGGCGCCGGTGCCGGCACCGCATCGCCCTGGTCGGCCAGGAAGGAGGCGATCCAGCTCAACGCCGAGTTCCAGTTGATCGCCACTTCATTGGTCGCGTACGACTCGATGTCGTCGACGTAGCAGAACATCGGCGCGCAGCCGTCCAGCAGGTCCCGGACGAACGGGTCGTCCAGGCCGGCGTTGGCGCCGCCGGCGATCGACCCGGCCGGCGGGATCGGTAGGTCCGGGTCGAGCTGGTTGCCGAAGATGCGGCTGTGCTGGTTGCGCGGGTACACCGAACCCCAGCCGGTGACGTAGGAGTGGTTCAGCGCGTTGCGGCCGAAGATGTAGTCCATCGTCTGCACGGCACCGTCGCGGTACCCGCTGTCGCCGGTCATGTCGTACGCCGTGGCGAGCACCACCGCGTTGTTGATGATGTTGCTGTTGGCACCCCAGAAGTAGGCGCCCCGGTGACCCGGCATCGGCAACCCGTACGCCTGGTCGGCCAGAGTGGCGAGGTAGGAGTCGGCGGCGGCCACCACCGAGGCGCGGATCCGGTCCCGCTCCTGCGGGGCGAGCCCGCTCGGCACGGTGGCCAGGTCGAGCCGGCCGAGCGCGGCGGTGGATCCCCAGCCGAAGCCGGTCGCGTCGAAGACGTCCCGGGTGTGGTGTGGCGAGGCGGTGACGTCGTCGAGGTAGCTCTGCTCGCCCGTGGTCAGGTACATCTCGGCCGCCGCCCAGTAGAACTCGTCGCTGACGTCACCGTCGCTGTAGGCGCCACCACCGTTGCCGTCGGCCGGGTCGGCGAGCCGGGCCGGGTTGGCCTTGGCAGCCGCGTAGGCCGTCGTCGCCGCAGTCCGGCACTGGTCGGCGAACGCGGTGTCGTACGGGGCGTACAGCCGGGCGCACTGGGCGGTGACGGCCGCCAGGTTCAGCGTGGCTGCGGTCGACGGCGGGTGCAGCTCCCGCAGCTCGGGGTCGTCCTCCGGCTGCAGCGGCAGGCCGGTCCAGTTCCGGTCGTGAATCTTGTGGTGCGCCATGCCGGCGAGCGGTTCACCAGCCGGCACCTGCATCCGCATCAGGAACTCCAGCTCCCAGCGGGCCTCGTCGAGGATGTCCGGCACGCCGTTGTCCCGCTCGGGCACCCGCAAGGTGCCGTCACCGAGCCCGGCCCCGCCGTCGGCGCTGGGCGCGGTCTTGGTCCGCTCGAACGCGCTGAGCAGCTGATAGGTGGCGATGCCACCGTTGACCACGTACTTGCCGTGGTCGCCGGCGTCGTACCAGCCGCCGCGCACGTCGAGTCGGTAGTCGCAGACACCGGGCTGGCACGGCACATCGATGTCGCCCTGGTTGGGGGCGACGCCGACGTGGCCGGCCGGGCGGGCGTACTCCTCGCCGACCAGGTCGCCGTCGATGGCGATGCCGCTGCGCTGGATGTAGAAGAACTGCAGCGCGTCGGAGCGCAGCTGCTGGTAGATGTCGCCGGAGATGGCGAACGGGTAGCTGGTCTCGTCGTCGGCAACCAGGGTGAACCCGGTGCCGGTGCCCCGGTACCCGGAGAAGTCGACGCTGTGCGTCTGCTCGCCGGAGGCACTGTCCAGCCCGCGTACGGTGCTGGTGCCGCTGGCGACGACGGCCCCGGCGGCGTCGTGCAGCTGCCATTCGAGCGGCTCGGTGGCGTCGGTGACGACGGTGGCGTTCTTGGGCCCGCCGGGCAGGTAACCGACCTGGTTGACCCGCACACGTGGGCCGGTGTCCGGCACGTACGGCGGCTCCTCCTCGCCGCCGCGCAGCGAGACGTCGTCCAGGCAGAAGGTGTACTCGTCGGCGTTGCCACCGACCTGGAAGGCGAGCTGGGCCCGTTCGGTGTCCTCGCTGGCGACGAAGGTCGCCTCGACCCGCGACGGTTCGGCGGTCAGCGCCAGGTCGCGGCCGAAGTAGCCGGTGTACGGGTCGGCGCCGAGCTGGACAACCGCCCGTACGGCGGCGGCCGGCTCGGCGGACGCCGTGAAGCCGATCGTGTACTCCTCGCCGGCGATCAGTGGCAGGCCCTCCTGCAGGATGCCGGCGTCCCACGGATTGGCCAGCCCGGTCGGGACGGTGGCGCAGAGCTGTCCGTCGACCACCCCGGTGCTGCTGGTGCCGTAGCTGATCCAGCCGTCGGTGCCGTTGCTGAAGTCGCCGTTGGTGATCTGCTCCGGCCCGCCGGGCGGAGGACCGGCGCTGTCGTCGCTGATCAGCGATACGTCGTCCAGGCACAGGGTGTAGTCGGCGGCACCGCCGCCGAGTTGGAAGGTGAGGGTGCCGTCGGGTGAGTCGAGGTTCGCGGTGAACTCGTATACGACCGCCTCGCCGTCCAGCCCGAGGTCCAGCTCGCGGCTGAGGACGGTGGTGTAGGGCTCCGCGTTGAGCTGGACGTTCGCCCGTACGGTCGCGGGGACGTCGCTGGCGGCTGTGAAGGCCAGGCGGTACGCGGCACCGTCGATGAGTTCGATGCCGTTGTGTCCGATGCTGGCGTCCCACGGGTTGGTGGTGCCGCCGGGCACGCTGGCGCATAGTTGGCCGTCGGTGGCGGCCAGGGCGACGTTCTCGGTGCCCCACCAGGGGGCTGTTCCGTCGTCGAAGGTGCCGTTGACGATATGTTCGCGTTCCTCGGCGTACGCCGTCGTCACGGTCAGGGTGGTCAACGCCAGGACGCTGGCACTGGTGCCAGCGAGCAGCGCGACCGTCCGGCGTCGTCTGGATCGGGTCACGGGGTTCCTTCCGCGCGTGGGTCGGACTGCCCGGGCCGGAGCGTCCGAGGACCGGACCTGACGTCGGTCCTCCCCGGGCCGCGCCGGAGGGCAGAATTGGGAGCGCTCCCATTGATCTGAGACGATGTTGCCAGGGTGTTACCGGGGTGTCAATCACGTCAGGCGCGGCGGGCCGCGCGACCGGCCCCGGACGTCTGATTTGCGGTGTTTCTTAACTTATGTCCGTCGCCCGACCGCAATTCTCCATGATCTTTAACATCTGCATGCTGATCTACTAGAGACATATCTGCCCTGTTCCTGGCAGGCTGCCAGCCATGACCCTGAAGCTGCGTTCCGCGGCGGTGACCGACCGCGGCCTGATCCGGAGCGGGAACCAGGACTCCGTGCACGCCGGCGACTGGCTCGTCGCCGTCGCCGACGGCATGGGTGGGATGGCCGCCGGGGATCTGGCGAGCAAGATCGCGATCGAGGCGATCGCACCGCTCGATGCGGCCGTCGCGGACGATGAACTGGTACCGAGGCTGCAGGCGGCGGTCGAGACCGCCAGCGCCGGGATCCGTCAGGCGATAGCCGAGGATCCGGCGCGGGAGGGGATGGGAACGACGCTGACCGCCCTGCTCTTCGCCAGGTCCGGCGCGGCGATCGCCCTGGCCCACATCGGCGACTCGCGGGCGTACCTGCTGCGGGGCGGTGCGCTGGAGCAGGTCACCCGGGACGACACGTTCGTGCAGATGCTGGTCGACGAGGGTGTCATCACTGCGGAGCAGGCCGCCAGCCATCCGCGTCGGGCGGTAGTCACCCAGGCGCTGCAGGGGGAGAACGTCAACCCCGCCTACCAGGTCTTCGAGCCGCAGACCGGCGACCGTTGGCTGCTGTGCAGCGACGGGCTGTCGAACGTGGTACGGGCGGAGAGCATCGCCGAGGTCCTGGCCACCTACGCGGACCCGCAGGCGGGCGCGCAGCGGCTGGTCGACCTGGCGATCCGGGCCGGTGGTCCGGACAACATCACCGTGGTCATCGGCGACATCACCGAGGTCACCGGCGACCTTGCCGGGTAACGGTTACCGAGTCGCCGGCTGCGGCCGGCCCGGGAGGTCGGGGCCGGCCGCAGCCGGTGGGAAGCCTGCAGCGTGGGTCGCAACCGGCGGCCGGCAACGGCCCGACCGACCGGCACGATCAGTACGTCGACTGCAACTGTCCGCGGAGCTTGGTCAGTGCCCTGGCGAGCAACCGCGACACGTGCATCTGGGACACGCCGATCTGATCGGCGATCTGCGACTGGGTCAGGTTGCCGTAGAAGCGCAGGGTGAGGATGCGCTGCTCGCGCTCGTCGAGGGTGGCCAGCGCCGGGCCGAGCGCGACCCGCAGCTCCGCCAGCTCGTACTCGCGGTCCTCGGCGCCGAGCATGTCGGCCAACTCGGTGGCGCGCTCGCCGTCGCCGGTCGGCGTGGACAGCGACACCGCGTTGTACGCGCGGGCACCCTCCAGGCCTTCGAGCACCTCCTCCTCGGTGATCCGCAGGTGTGCGGCGATGTCGGCGACCGTCGGCGACCGGCCCAGCTTCTGCAGCAGAGTGCTGTTCGCCTCCGAGATGCTCAGCCGTAGCTCCTGCAGCCGGCGGGGCACCCGGATGTCCCAGGTCCGGTCCCGGAAGTGCCGCTTCAGCTCACCGATGATCGTCGGGATCGCGTAGCCGGCGAAGTCGACCCCGCGCGCGGGGTCGAACTTGTCGATGGCCTTGATCAGGCCGACGGCTGCGGTCTGCGCGAGGTCGTCGGTCGGCTCACCCCGGCCGCTGTAACGCTGCGCGAGGTGTTGGGCAAGCGGGAGCCATGCCTCGATGGCCCGGTCCCGCAATGCCTCCCGGGACGGGTGCCCGGTCGGTAGCGCCGCCATCGCGGCCAGCAGCTCGGTCGCGCTGTCCTGCGGCGCGGTCGTCCGACGGTCCAGTGTGGCCGGCGTGGTCACCGACGGGTCCACTGTCATCGTCCGGTCCACTGTACTCGGCTGGGCTACTGTCGTCGGCTCGGTCACCGTGCGGTGTCCGGTCAGTGTCGCGGTCATGGTGGTCCTCCCTGCACCTCGTCCGCGGATATGGAGAGTGGTGCGTCTTGATGCGTCCGCTAGGGTCTTTCGGCCTCCAACAATAACCTGGTCGGTCAGTCAAAAGCTAGCCGAAAGTATGATGTATTTATCGCCCATGATTGATCAAGTCGGACATTTCTCTGCCTGTGAGCACCGTTTCCGGCCGTCGGTTACCCCGTACACGGTCAATGAAGCGTCACCAGCGCCTCATGATCGTCGACCGGCAGGTCACCCGGGGCGACCGCGAGGACGGACATCCCGGTCAGCTCCGACACGCCGTCGAGGGCGGTCGCGAAGGCGACATCCGCTGCGTCCCGGCCGGTCGCGATCCGCACCATGCTGGGCCGGGGCGCCAGCCGGGTCGCGTCCCAGACATACCACCGGTCACCGACAGCGGCCTCGGCGACCAGATGGAAATCCATCGGAGTCAGGCCGGGTGCGTAGACCGCGACCACCCGCGCCGGGATGTCGACAGCCCGGCAGAGCGCCACCGTCAGATGCGCGTAGTCGCGGCAGACGCCCGCCCCGCTGAGCAATGTCTCGGCGGCGTCGGTGCCCGGCCCGCTCGCCCCGGCCGTATACGAGGTCCGGCTGTGTACATAGTCACAGATCGCCCGGACGCCGTCCGCGTCGGTGCGGTGGCCGGGGAACCGTGCGGCCGCGAATCCCGCCATCCGGTCCGACGGGCAGTACCGGCTCGGCCGAGTGTAGGTGATGCGCTCCAGTTGACTGACCGTCGACCCGGCCGCCGCCGGGACGGGGCGTGGCGGCGTGGTCGCGCGGTACGAGATCGTGAGGTCTCCGACCGGCGCCCGTACCAGATGCTGACGGCCGCCGTCGGCCCAACTCCCGTCGATCTCCGTCACGGCAACGTCGTCGCCGTCCGCGGTACCCGCCACCAGCCGGGGCGGCGGTGCCGGCCGGTACGCCGTGACCTGTAGTACCAGTGTGGCTGCCGCCTCGACGCGGTAGCTGAGTCGGCAGCCGATCTCTCCTGCCGGCGGGGTCGTCCTCTGGTCACCCATTGCCCATTGGTACCCGTCGGACGCAATCGTCGCACCGGCTGCCGAGGGCGACCCCCGTCACGTCCGGCAGATGGTTGAACCCTTGATCAGAGCGTACGCTGCAACCGGCGACCTGGTCGGGGTCGGTAACCAGCACCACCCCGCCCACCTACCGGCAGAGCCACGCGTACCGCAGTTCGGAATCGAGGATCCCGATGCCCGCCATCACCGTCGACGACGTACTCGTGCTGCCCCGGGTGCCGGCCCACGATCCGGCCACCGGCACGATCCGGCCGGTACGCCGGGTCACCACCGCCCCCAGGGGCTTCGAGGGCGAAGGGTTTCCCGTACGTCGGGCATTCGCTGGTGTGCCGATGACCGAGCTCGACCCGTTCCTGCATCTGGACCAGATGGGTGAGGTGGAGTACGCGCCGGGCGAGCCGAAGGGCACTGCCTGGCACCCGCACCGCGGCTTCGAGACCGTCACGTACATCATCGACGGGATCTTCGACCATCAGGACTCGCACGGTGGTGGCGGCACGATCACCGACGGGGACACCCAGTGGATGACCGCCGGTTCCGGACTGTTGCACATCGAGGCACCACCGGAACACCTGGTCGCCAGCGGTGGGCTCTTCCACGGCCTCCAGCTGTGGGTCAACCTGCCCCGGTCGAAGAAGTTCGCACCGCCCCGCTACCAGGACATCCGAGGCGACCAGGTCGCTCTGCTCACCACCCCGGACGGCGGAGCACTGATCCGGGTGATCTCCGGCTCGGTCGCCGGGCACGACGGTCCCGGCTCCACCCACACCCCGATCACCGTCAGCCACCTGACGGTACAGCCGGGGGCGCAGGTGGACCTGCCCTGGCGGGCCGACTTCAACGCTCTGGTGTACATCCTGGGCGGCCGGGGGTCCGTCGGCCCGCAGCTGCGGCCCGTGCGCACCGGCCAACTGGCTGTCCACGGGCCGGGTGACACAGTGCTGATCGCAGCCGACGCCCGGCAGGACAGCCGCGTACCGCAGCTCGACGTGTACGTCATGGGCGGTCGGCCGATTCGGGAACCCATCGCCCGGTACGGGCCGTTCGTGATGAACACCCGGGCGGAGCTGCTCGCCGCGTTCGAGGACTACCAGGCGGGCCGGCTGGGGGCGGTGCCGGCGGCAGACGTTGCGCACGGTGCCGGCCAGCAGCCGCCACGTTGAGCCTCGCCGACGTGCTGCTGGCCGGGCACGGCGGGTCAGGAGACCAGGAACACCCCGAGCACCCCCAGCACCACCATCACCAGGACCGCGAGGAGTAGTCCCTGTTCACTCTGGATGGTTTGGTCGGAGTAGGTCTGCTGGGGATCCGGGGTGACGATTTCGGTGCTCATCGTGCCTCCTCAGCCTGCTGCCCTGGCATCTTGACAATGACGGTAGGCAGCAGGTCTCGTCCGTGAATCCCGGAGCCGTGCCACCTACGGGTGTCGCCGCAGCAACCGGGTACCCGGTCCGCCCCACCCAAACACCGTTCCGGGAAGAGCAAAGTGGCGGGGCAGCAGCACCCCGGGTGCTGCTGCCCCGCCACTTTGCTCGTGATCTCCTTGCTGGGGCCGCTCCTCGTCAACGGGATGGGTGTCCGGCCGGCTGGGTCGACTCCTGTAGCACCTGGTGGGCCCGGTCGGCGTACTCGGCGTCGACCGTCACACCGTACTGGCTGGCCTGTAGCAGGCTGCGGGAGGAAAAGTCCCGCCGGCCTCCGGTCATGGCGTGCGCCACCGCACCGAACACGGCACCCCAGACCGCACCGATCACCACGGCGGTGACGATGATACCCAGCCAGTTCACCACCGCGAAGATGCCGATCAGCAGGCCGATGAACAGGCCGAACCAGGCACCGGTTCCCGCGCCGGCCAACGCCGCCCGGCCGGTGGTGAGTCGGCCGGTGACCTCCTCCACCAGCCGGAGATTGGTGCCGACGATGGCGGTGCGCTCCACCGGGAACCGGTTGTCCGACAGCCGGTCGACGGCGCGCTGCGCGGAGGCGTAGTCCGGATAGCTGGCGACGGTCACGCTGGTCCGCGCGGGACCGCCGTCCTGCGGTGCGGCGCCGGGCGCGGTGGCTGGTCCGGCTGGTCCGGCCGGCAGGTTGCTGGCCGGGAAGTTGGCGGTGTCGCCGAACATGCCCGGCGACGGATTATCCGTACGCGTCGTGGATCTGGTCATGTTTGGCCTCCTCTCCTCGGCAGGAGTGCCCGGTGAGCCGCCCGGGTAACCCGTTCCCCGCACGGACTTCGGCCCCCGCCCGGTACCGGGCGGGGGCCGAAGGGTGCCTGTGGATCCTGACTCGTTGTGCGTCAGCTCGCGCAGGCCGCGCCGTTGAGGGTGATGTTGCTCAGCGGCGGCAGGGTGCTACCGGAGAAGGTCCCCTGGAAGCCGATGCTGACGGTGGCACCGGAGGCCAGCGAGCCGTTCCAGGCAGCGTTGCGGACCGTGATCTGGCCGCCGGACTGGGACCAGTCACCGTTCCAGCCGTTGCTCAGGCTGACGTTGGATCCGGCGGAGAAGGCGAGGGTCCAACTGCTGACCGAGCCACCGGTGTTGGTGATCCGGATATCCCGGGTGAAGCCGCCGGGCCACTGGTTGGTGGTGTAGCTGACGCTGCAGGCGCCGGCCGGCGGGTTCGTGGTGGGTGGCGGAGCGGTGGTCGGCGGCGGTGCCGTGGTGGGCGGCGGAGCGGTGGTGGGCGGGGGTGCCGTGGTGGGCGGTGCGGTCGTCGGCGGTGCGGTGGTCGGCACAGGGCCGGCCGCAATCGCCAGATCGTACGCCCGCTGCGGCACGAACTGGCCCGCGTTTGCGATGCAGCCGTCAGCCTCGCCGGGCAGCTTCACCCAGAGGTATGCCTCGATCTTGCTGTCGCCGGTGTTGGTGGTGCTCGCCGTGCCGATGGCCCGACCCTCCGGGTCGCACCACTCGGAGCCGAGCGGGCCGTTGCCGTTACGGCTGGTGTCGATGACTGCGGTGAGGTGGTTGGCGCCGGTGGCGCTGATGACCGCCTTGACGTAGTTGACTGCCTCGCTGGTGCTGCGGTAATTGGACACGTTGCTGGAGATGCCGTCCGCGCTGTTCGCCACGTCCGCACCGACCAGCAGGCCTGCCATCGTCGACGGGGCGTGCCAGGCCGAGTGTCCGGCGTCGAAGAACACCTTGGCCTGGGACGATCCCGCCTTGAGTGCCCTGCCGGCGTAGGCCATCGAGGCGCGTACCTCGGCCTGCTCCGACTGGCTCATGCAGGTGCCCATGAGGGCGAGCACGTCGGGCTCGAGCACGATGTATGCGGGCCGGTTGCCGAGCCCGGCCGCGACCTGGTCGACCCACTGCCGGTAGGCGCTGTGGTTGGGCGCGCCACCGCTGCTGTGGTTGCTGCAGTCGCGGTTGGGGATGTTGTAGACCACCATGATCGGGATCTTGCCGGCCGCTGCGGCGGCACCCACGAAGGCGTCGACCTGGCCGCGTACCTCGCTTGGGTTGTACTGGGTGAACCAGCGGCCCTGGGGCACCGAGGCGATCCGGTCGCGGATGACATTCGCCCGGTAGTCACCGGGGTTCGCCGCCACCCAGCGGGCGGCCGAGGTGTCCGGGTCGACGTAGAAGGCGGAGTCGGCGGCCTGGGCTGCCGTGGGCTGCAGCAGCCCGACACCGACCGCGGTGGCCGCTGTGAACGCCATGACGGCGGCGGCGCCAGCTGCGGTGAGCGCAGATCTTCTGCGCATGCGTGCTCCCTCCGGGTAGGGACGATATATTGAGAGCGTTCAGTGGAAGCGCTCCCATAGATATCGACCACCGTACGGGGATGTTGCTGATATGTGAAGAGCCTGTGACGCCAATCGTTCCAAAGATGGCCTAAAGTGAAATATCTGACCCGCTGGTAGCCTGGGTCAGCCCAGCGGCGTGCGGAACTCCGGACGCAACGCGATGATCCCGAACGCGGCACCGAACGGGTCGGTCAACTGTGCGTAGGCGCCCGGACCCGCCTGGTACGGACCAAAGGAGACTGTCCCGCCGAGCGCCTGGCAGCGCCGCACCGCCGCCTCGCAGTCGTCGACCTCGAAGGTCGTCCGCCAGTGCGCCGGGACCTGCGGCGGGTACATCTCGCCCATCTCGATCAGCCCGGCCACCTCGCTGGTCTCCCGCAACCACTCCTGATATCCGGACCCTTCACTGTAGATGCTGGGTCGCGTGGTCCACCCGAACACCGAGCCGTAGAAGGACCCGGCGCCGGCCACGTCCCGGGTGGCGAGTTCGTTCCAGCAGGTAGCGCCGGGCTCACCGGTCACCTGTGCGCCGGGGAAGGTGCCCCGCTGCCAGAGCCCGAGCACGGCGCCCTGCGGATCGGCGATCAGGGCGCAGTGGCCCCGCTCGGCGACCTGGGCGGGCGGCGAGAGTGTCGATCCGGCGGCCCGGTGCACACTCTCGACCGTCGCGGCCAGGTTGTCCGAGGCGAGGTAGGTCAGCCAGGCCGCCGGCTGGTTTGCGGCGAGGGCGGGGGCGAGTCCGGCGACGGCCATGTCTCGCAGGTGGAACTCGGCGCCAATGCTGTTCGGCAGGTCGACCGGCTTCCAACCGAACAGTTCGTGGTAGAAGTCGCTCGAACCCGCGGTGTCGCTGGTGCGTAGTTCGGACCAGCAGGGGGTTCCCGTGGCGTAGCCTCTGATTCGCACCGCTTTGTACCTCTTCGCGTCATATATCCTATTGGCGTAGTCAGTTACCGTACGCCACGGAGACGCCCGCCGCGACTCGGCCGAATGGCCCAATTTAGATCACTATGGGTAAACACTGGGGTTACGAGTTGATCGGCAACATTATCTCGAACCACACCGTTGAACCGCGTACCGAGGGGTCGGTGCCCCAGGTGTCGCTCAACTGCTCGATGAGACCCAGGCCCCGGCCACGGCTACTCAACGTGTCGATATGTGCCCGACTGACCGTGCCCCGGGTGCCACTGTCAGCAACCGAGACGAGCAGTCGTTCCTGGCTGAGATCGATCTCCACGCGCGCCTCCGTACCGGCATGCAGCAGGGCGTTCGTGGTCAGCTCGCTGGCACAGAGCACCGCCGGACCGATCACCGATTCCGGAACCTGCCACCCGGCCAACTGGTCGGCCAACCAGTGCCGCACCCGGCTCGGTGCGATCGGCTCGGCAGGAACCAGCAACCCCGCCGACCGGCTCGGCGCGGCCGCGTGCTCCACCGCGAGCACCGCCACGTCGTCGTCCGTGGTGCCCGGCACCGCCGCACTGGCCACCGCGCAGAGGTTGCGCGGATCGCTGGTGCTGGTCTCGGCGACGGCTGTGGCCAGAGCTGACATCCCGATGCCGAGATCCTGACCGCGTCGTTCCACCACGCCGTCGCTGAACATCAGCAGCGTGTCGCCGGGGCGTAGCTCGACCCGGGTCGGCCGCCGTGGCCCGGCCAGGCCAAGCGGCGGTCCGGGCGGTACCGGGACGAACTCGGCGCTCGCCGTGGTCGACGACCAGCGTCGGATCAGCGGAGCGGGATGACCAGCGCTGGCCACCGTCAATCCGCCGGTCGCCGGATCCAGCACCCCGTACAGCACGGTCACGAACAGCTCCTCGTTCCGGCTCTCCGCGCCCAGGCTGTGCACCAGCCGGTCCAGCCCGTTCAGCACCGCCGTCGGCTCCGGTTCGGCCAGCGCGAGCCCGCGCAGCGCGGCCCGGACCTGGCCCATCAGCGCCGCTGCCCGCACATCGTGTCCCACGACATCGCCGAGCACCACGGCCAGCCCGCCATCGGGCAGCCGGAACGCGTCGTAGAAGTCCCCGCCGGCCGAATTGCCGTCCACCCCCGGGTCGTAGCGTGCGGCCAACCGCAGCAGCGGCAGATCCGGCAGTTGCTCCGGCAGCATGCTGCGCTGCAGCAGTTGAGCCGTACCGTGCTGGGTCTCGAACCGCCGGGCCCGCTCGGCCGCCTGAGTGACCAGCTCGGCGACCGCCGAAAGCAGCGCCCGTTCGGCCGGCGCCCACGAATGTGGCTCGCGGTACCCGAAGGTGATCCCACCGCGGAGCGATCCGGCCCGCAGCGGCAGGGCGGCGAGCGCCGTCACCAGCTCGTCGTGCCGGTCCGTGGCGTACCTGGCGAGCGGGCGGCCCTCCCCGGCGAACCGGGGGACACCGGTGCCGGCGACGGTGGCCAACGGGGTGGGAGCGTCCCGGGGGATCCGTCGCCACACCGGCGGCAGTCGCTCGTCGGCTTCGTCGAGCAGTTCACCGCGGACCCGGCGGACCACTCGCCATCCGCCGCCGTCGTCGATGCCGAGTGCCACCTGGTCGACGTCGAGCGAGGCCAGACCGTACCGCAGCGCGACCCGGGCGACGTCGTCGAGGGTGAGCGTGCCGGCCAACGCCGAGGTCAGCTCGCTGAGGCTCTGCAGCCGGTGGGTGATGGTACCGGTCTCGGTCGCGACCGAGAGCATTCCGACGATCCACCCGTCGCTGTCCCGCACCGCGGAGTAGCCACGGGTGAAGGCCGTGCCGCCGAACAAGCCTGACTCGCCGGTGCCGAACGGCGCCACAGCCTCCGACTCGAGGAACGGCTCGCCGGTGCGGTAGACCCGTTGCACCACGTCGCCGACGCCCGGCCGGTGCCATGCGTCGGCGAACACCGCGGCCGCGGGTTGGGCGAACGCCTCCGGGTGCTTGGCACCGAGCAGCTCCGCGTAGGCGTCGTTGTAGATCATCAGGAAGTCGTCGCCGTAGAGCAGGGCCATCGGCACCGGTGAAGCGAGCACCAGCACGACCGCTGCCCGTACCGCCGGATCCCAACCATCCAGCGGACCGAGCGGTGTGCCCGCCCAGTCGTGCCGGTCGACAAGTCCGGCCGGTACGGCGCTGTCCGGGTTGGTGCCGGCCGGGGTGGCTGAACGTGCAGCCGGAACCCCCGACGGGGTGTCCCGGGTCTGCCCGGCGGTGCCTGCCATGGGGGGCAGCCTATCCGGGGGCCGCCGTCGGTGGGTGGCGTGGACCGGCGCCAGGTGGGTATGCGGGCCGGCGGTAGGCGATGCAGCGCGTCCGTACGACAACGAGGCGACGCATCGGTAGATGAGCCGGAAAGGGGGGACCGGATGTCCTCGACGTACGCGTCGGCGCAGGTCGACATCGGCAACGCGCTGACTGACATGTGGCGGTCCGTGATACTTTTCGTACCCCGGGCCATCGCGTTCATCGCGATTCTGGTGGTCGGATGGTTGATCGCACGGGCAGTGCTGAAGGGCGTCGACAAGGCGCTCGAACGGGTCGGGTTCGACCGGGCGGTGGAACGCGGCGGCATCGGCAAGGCCCTGGAACGGACCCGATACGACGCCAGCGACATCCTGGCCCGGTTGGCGTACTACGCGGTGCTGCTGTTCACCCTGCAGTTCGCGTTCGGAGTCTGGGGGCCGAACCCGATCAGCGACCTGATCAGCGCGGTCGTGGCGTGGCTGCCGCGGGCGTTCGTCGCGATCGTCATCGTGGTCGTCGCCGCTGCCATCGCAACCGCGGTCCGTGACCTGGTGTCGGGGGCGCTCGGTGGGCTCTCCTACGGACGCCTGCTGGCCACCGCCGCGTCGGTGTTCATCGTCGCGCTCGGCGTCATCGCCGCGCTGAACCAGGTCGGTATCGCCACCACGGTCACCACCCCGGTGCTGATCGCGGTGCTCGCCACCATCGCCGGCGTGCTGATCGTCGGGGTCGGCGGTGGCCTGGTCCGACCCATGCAGCAACGGTGGGAGGGCTGGCTCACCCGGATGGCGGAGGAATCGCAGGCGGTGCGGGACAGTGCCCAGGCGTACCAGGCTGGCCGGGACGACGCCGGTGGCCGGATGAACGAACCGACGCAGGTCATCCCGCAGACCCAGCAGGCGCCGGCGATGTCCGGCGGTCGTGAGGCGGCCAGCGGCCGGGGCGCGGCCGGGCCGGGCGCCGACCGGCCGGGGGGCATGACCGGACCGGGCGGGACCTCCCGCAGCTGATCCGTCCGGTCGGGCCGGGAAGCCAGTACGGGGCCGGGGTCAGCGCGGGGCCGCGCCGCTGATCCCGGCCAGCTGGCAGACGGCGACCAGCCGCAACGTCACCCAGTCGACCGTCGTCCACTGGGTGGTCGGCCCGACCACCGGGGGGCGCCAGCCGGCCTCGGTAGCCGCGTCGCGCACCCCGTCGGCGTACCGCGCCAACGTCACCGGGCTGAGCGGGCGCAGATCGGCGAACAGCCGGTCCCGGACCGCAGCGGCGTGCTGATCCAGCTCGGCCAGCAGGCCGGGCTGGACCGCTGCGGCGGCCAGGCCGGCCGCACCGAGCGAGGCGTGCAGATCGGCCAACGAGGTCTGCGCCGCCCTTCGGGCGGCCGGGGCGGCCAGTAGGCCGTGCGGGGCAGCGGGGAACGGACTCATGTACTGTGCCTGCCCGGCTACTCGACGCGTCGGTTGTCGGCCGGGGCCGGGCGGCGGCGGGCCGCGTCGTCGGCGATGATCACCGCGGCGACCATCAGCGCCACGCAGACGCTGAACAACCAGGAGTCGTCCGGCAGCAGGTAGGCGGAGACCGGCGCCTGGATCGCGGTCAGCAGGAAGCCGAGCCAGGCCCAGCGTCGCTGGCGCGGCGTGAGGAATCCGAGGGCGGTGGGGCGCATCCGAAAAGTCTCGCTCGGATGATCCCCACCGCCGTCAGCCGATCGGCCGAGGATGGCTGACCGATGCGTCAGCGACCGACTGGCGAGATCAGTGTGGGCCGGTCCGGCCGGTGGTCGAGGGCCGGTACGGCCGCTCGGGGTCGGTCGTCGCCGGTCCGCCGGGGCGGCCGCCGGCCCGGTCGACCGCTTCCGCGCCGTGGCCGAACTCCTCCTCGGCTGCGGCATCGTTGCCGGTCATGTCGTCCACCTCACCGTCGCCCGCTGGTGCGGCGACCGCCCGCTCCAGCTCGCGGACCGGCAGCCGGTCCTCGTCGCGCCAAACGTCGTCCGCGGAATCAGTCATGCCGGTCGGGTTACCCGGCCGGGCTGCCGACAAACGCGGCTGGGGCGGGCGGGCCGGTCTCGGCCCGCCCGCCCCAGCCGTCAGACCCACCGACCAACCGGCTCGGGAGGATTCACCGTCGGCCGGTGGGCGCTGTTCCAAGTCGGGCAGTCGGTCGAACTGTCACGGCTGCGGTCGAGGAACCTCGCCACGCCAGGCGCCGGTCTCCACACCATGCCGGCTCTCAATGAAATCCTTGAAGCGCTTCATGTCGCCCTTCACTCGGCGGTCCACGATGCCAAGCTTGTCGCCGGCCTGCTCCGCGATTCCCTCCGGGTCGAACTCCATCTGTGCGGTGACCCGGGTGTGGGTGTCATCCAGTCGGTGGAACGTGATCACACCGGCCTGCTTCACCCCACCGGTCGCGGTCCAGGCGACCCGCTCGTCGGGAATCTGCTCGGTGATCTTCGCGTCGAACTCACGCGACACCCCGGCAATTTCGGTCGTCCAGTGCGTCAAGGTCTCCGACACCTGGGTCACCTCGGAAACGCCCTCCATGAACTGAGGGAACTCCTCGAACTGCGTCCACTGGTTGTACGCGGCGCGAACCGGCACCGCGACGTCGACATACTCGGTCACTGCTCCCATGTGAGTCCCTCCTCTACTTCCGCCGGGCCGCGGGCGGCGCGGTCACCAGCGGGTCGTCTCGTTGGCATGGCCCAGCTCGGCCCACACCTCGGACACCGTCTGGAACGTGCGACCCGGCGGCAACTGATCGATCTCGTCGAGCACGTCGTCGGGCGCCTCGTTCTCCAGCGCGCTGTCGCGCAGCATGCTGCGGTCGCCGGGTAGCGCCGAAAGGTTGATGTAGCGGCCCAGCCTGCTCCGCTGCTCGACCTCCTCGCTGGTCATGCCCTGCGGCGTACCGGAGCGGTTGTCGCCGGCCGGAACCGCAGCCGGCTCCGGCTGGTCCTCGCCCGGGGGCTCCGCCTCGTGCCACTCCTCGGCCCGGCCTCCGGTGGTGCCCTGCGTGGTCCCACGGGTGTCGTGGGCCATGCTGTCGTCCACCCGGGGACTGTGCTTGCTGTTGCCGCGTTCCATAGCTGTTCGACTACCCGTGACCGGCGTGGCTAAACCGGCGTACGTGGCGGGAGCACCGGGTCGGCCGGTTCCGACTCGCCGGCCTGGGCGGCCCGGCCGCGCTGCAGCTCCGCGTTGATCTCGACGCCCAGCATCACCGCCAGGTTGGTCAGGTAGAGCCAGACCAGGAACGCGATCACCGCGCCGAGGCTGCCATAGGTCACGTCATATGAACCGAAGTACGCGACGTAGGTGCCGAATCCGGCGGAAGCCAGCGCCGCCAGCAGTAGGGTCACCACGCCGCCGACGGCCAGCCAGCGGAGCTTCGGCTGGCGGACGTTGGGAGCGAACCAGTACAGAAGAGACAAGAGGGTCGTGACGATAGCGATCAGCACCGGCCATTTGAGCAGGCTCCAGGCGGTACGTGGGGACTGGCCCAGGCCGATCCGGTCACCGAGCGCGTCGGTGACCGGGCCGCTGACAATCAGCATCACGGCGACCAGCGCGAGCAGCACCAGTCCGGCGGCGGTCAGCCCGAGCTGCTGCGGCTGCAACCGGTAGAAGGGGCGACCTTCGGCCACCCCGTAGATGGCGTTGGCAGCTCGGGTGAACGCCCGCACGTAGCCCGACGCGGACCACAGCGCGGCCACCAGACCGAAGCTGAGCAGCACACCGGCGGAACTGCGCTGGTCGACCACCTCGTGGATGACGTCGACGAAACCCTCGTCGCCCACCACTGCTCCGGCGCCGAGCTCCTCCGCCAGGCCGACCACGGTGTCCACCGTGCGTTGACCGTCGGAGACCAGATTGACCAGCGCGACGACCACGATCAACGAGGGGAACAACGCGAGTACCCCGTAGTAGGTCAACGCAGCGGCCCAGTCCACGCAGTTGTCCCGGACGAACCGGCGTCCGCTGCCGACCAGCACGGCGCGCCAGGTGGTCAACCGGATCTCGCGTAACCGCGTCGGCCGGGCCGGACCGCTCACCAGCGGCCGTCCGGTCCACCCGGAGCCTGCAGATGCAGCACCTTGACGACGGTCATCTCGTCGAGCAGTTCCGGTCCGAATCCGAGGCCCTCCCCGCTGCCACGCCGGGGGTGCGCGGCACCACCCGGCGCTCCGCCGAACACCGAGTTGATCTTCACGGTGCCCACCGGCAGTTCACGCCAGGCCCGTTGCGCGTGGTCCATGGAACGGGTCAGCACGGTCGCCGACAGACCGTACGGGGAAGCCGCTGCCCGGGACAGCGCCTCGTCGAACGACCCCACCGTCATCACCGGGGCGACCGGGCCGAACGTCTCCTGCCGCATCACCGCCATGTCGTCGGTGCACCCGGTCAACACCGTCGGCGGGTAGAAGGCGCCGGGCCCGTCCGGGATCCGCCCGCCGCACCGCGCCGTCGCCCCGGCCGCCAGCGCCGCCGAGACCTGGGCGTGCACCCGGTCGCGGTGTCGGCGGTCCACCAACGGACCCAACTCGGTGTACGGGTCACGGGCCGGCCCCAACCGCATCCCCGAGCAGTGCCCGGTGAGTTCCTCGACGAACGGCTCCGCCATCGTGCTGTGCACGTAGATCCGCTCCACGCTGACACACACCTGACCCGAGTTGGCCAACGCACCGGACGCCGCCTGCTGCGCGGCCCACCGCGGATCGACGCCCTCGTCGACGATCAGCGCGTCGCTGCCGCCGTTCTCCCGCAGCACCTTGGCCCCGGTCCGGGCGCCCGCCTCGGCGACCGCCCGCCCGGCGTCGGTCGACCCGACATGGGCGACCAGGTCCACCCCGTCGGCGGCGGCGATCCGGGCACCGATGCCCCCGTCGCCGGTCAGCAGGGCGAAGACGCCGTCGGGAACCTCGTCGGCGACCAGCCGGGCGAGCAACGCGCCGGTCGCCGGGCAGCGTTCACTCGGCTTGTGCACCACCGTGTTGCCGGTGACCAGCGCCGCGCCGAGCAGCCCGCAAGCCACCGCCACCGGGTCGTTCCACGGTGTCAGCACCGCCACCACGCCACGCGGCACGTACGCCATCAGATCCAGGGCGGCCGGATCGCCGGCCAGCGCCCGACCCCGGTGCACCGGACCCAGTTCGGCGTACTGCCGCAGGGTCGCCACGCCGGCGGCGATTCCGGCTCGAGCCCCGGCCAACGGCTTGCCCATCTCCGCGCTCTGCGCCTCGGCGACCTGGTCGGTGGCGGCGGCCAGAGCGTCCGCGATTCGCCGCAGCGCGGCGGCCCGCTCCGCCGCCGGTGTCGCAGCCCACCCCGGTGCCGCCTCGCGGGCCGACTTCACCGCGGTGCCGATGTTCGCCTCGGTGGCGACCGGGCTGCGGCTGACCGGGGTGCCCTCGGACGGGTCCTCGACAACGATTTCGGCACCGTCGCCGAACCGCCCCCACACGCCGTCGATGAACTGCTCCACGTCGTACATCCGGCAGTCGTTCCCGAAGGCCGCGCCGGTAAACGTTTGGCCGAGCCCGGCCGGGGTAGCCGCGCGGAGATGGCAGACACGAATGTGGAGACGGCGGACGCCGTCGTCATCGGCGCCGGACACAACGGTCTGGTCGCCGCCAACCTGCTCGCCGACGCCGGTTGGGACGTGCTGGTGCTGGAGGCGGCCGGGGCGCCGGGCGGCGCGGTCCGGTCCGCCGAGGTGACCGCTCCCGGCTATCTCAGTGACCTGTACAGCTCGTTCTATCCGCTCGGGTTCGCTTCGCCGGTGCTGCGGGAACTGCGGCTGGCCGAGTTCGGGCTGCGCTGGCGGCACGCTCCGGACGCCTTCGCCCACCTGCTGCCGGACGACCGGGCTGCGGTGGTCAACCTGGACCCCCGGCGGACCGCCGAGTCGCTGGAGACGTTCGCCGACGGCGACGGCGAACGCTGGCTGTCGGCGTACGCCGAGTGGCGGGCCGTGTCGGCACCGCTGATCGACGCGCTGTTCACCCCGTTTCCGCCGGTGCGGGCCGGCGCCGCGCTGCTGCGCCGGCTCCGGAGCGCCGGATCGCTGCGGCTGGCCCGGCGCCTGTTACTGCCGGTCCGCCAGCTCGGCCGGGAGACCTTCGCCGGTGCCGGCGGTCCGGCGCTGCTCGCCGGTTGCGCGCTGCACACCGACCTGGCCCCCGACGATGTCGCGTCCGGCGTGTACGGCTGGCTGCTGACCATGCTCGGTCAGGAGATCGGCTGGCCGGTGCCGGCGGGCGGCGCGCAACGAATCACCGACGCGCTGGTCGGCCGGCTGCGTTCCCGGGGCGGACGGTTGGTCACCGGCGCCGCCGCCGGCCGGGTGCTGATCGCCCGTAGCCGGGCGGTCGGCGTGCGGACCGTCGACGGCCGGCTGTGGCAGGCGCGGCGGGCGGTGCTCGCCGACGTTCCCGCTCCGGCGCTGCTGCTCGACCTGGTCGGCGCTCGGTGGCTGCCCACCAGGATGGTGGACGACCTGCGCCGGTTCCGGTGGGACGGGTCGACGGTGAAGGTCGACTGGGCGCTCGCCGGCCCGATGCCGTGGCGCAACCCGGCGGTCGCCGGGGCCGGCACCGTGCACCTCGGGGCCGATCTGGACGGTCTGACCCGGTACGCCGCCGCGCTGGCCTGCGACGAGGTGCCCCGCGACCCCTTCCTGCTGCTTGGCCAGCTCACCACCGCCGACCCGCAGCGGTCGCCGGCGGGCACCGAGTCGCTGTGGGCGTACACGCACCTGCCGCACCGCACCTCGTGGCAGGCCGAGGAGATTTTCGAACACGTCGCGCGGATGGAGGCGGTGCTGCACCGGCAGGCACCGGGCTTCGGTGCCCTGGTCCGGGCCCGTCACGTTGCCGGTCCGGTAGATCTGCAGGAGCACAACCCGAGCCTGGTAGGGGGAGCGGTCGGTGGCGGCACCTCGGCCGCGTACCAGCAGCTGTTCTTCCGGCCGGTGCCCGGCCTGGGCCGCGCGGACACCCCGGTCGACCGGCTCTTTCTCGCCTCGGCGTCGGCGCACCCCGGCGGCGGGGTGCACGGCGCGCCCGGGTCGAACGCAGCGCGGGCGGCGCTGGCCCGCGACCGCGCGGTGACCGGGCGGATGTACGGGGCCGTGGTGTCGGCGGCGCAGCGCGCGGTCTACCGCTGAGCCGGTGGCCGAATCGAGTGGCCGACCGGTCAGTCGATGATCATCCGGGCCCGGCGACGCCGGGGTGGTTGTGCCGGCACCGGTGGGGGACCGGATGGGGCCGGCGCCGACGGCACCGGGCCGACCGGGCCGGGCAGCAGACCCCACCCGGTGGTGTCCTGCTCCGCGGCGGCGCTCTGCCGGATCGACAGGTGGACATGTCCGGTGTGCGGGTTGCTCCCGGTGTACGCCCGTCGCCGCCAACCGGTGGCCCGGTTGGCGATCTGCCGATCGAAGATCCAATACTGGGCGGCGGGGTGTGTCTGGAACGCGGCCAGGAGCGTCGGTACGTCGATGCCGTCCCGGTCGACGTCGATCGCGTCGACACTGCCCCGCGCGTTGGGATTGTGGTCCGAGGTCCGGGCCGCATGCGCGGCGTCGCCGATCCAGCCGTCGGACCTGCGGTCCCGGTCCGGCCACCGGGCGTCGATCTCACTCCGCAGCACCCGCAGCGAAGGTGCCAGGTAGTACGCCATCTGCCCTCCCGCTCGCCGGCGGTCGGCGACGACCGTCCCCGTCCGCGTCTGGCTACTTAGAGTAATCGGGTGGGTCGCCCTGCGCGACGCGGACAGGTCCCGGGGCGGGTGTCGGATCTCCGGCTGGAACCGTCGGGGTCACTGGCCGGGGGGACGCGGCCAGGATTCCTCGACCGGTGTCGCGGTCGGTGCCGGAGCTGCCGGTGCGCGGGTCGCCGCCGGTGGTGGTGACGCCGTTGCTGTCGACGGTGTCGCCGGCTGGGTCTCCGGTGCGACAGCGGGCGTGGCGGACTGGTCCCGACTGGTCGGCGCGACCCACAGCGGGGCCTTTGGCAGCAGCGACCGGAAGTCGAACGAGCACTTGTTGCAGGACCGCAGTGCTGACTCCGTACACCGGTCGCCGCACTGCCGGCAGAAGGTCACCACCGACTCGTCGGCTGACAGACCCTGGCAGCGTGGGCAGGCGAAGGCCGGACCCTTGGTCTGGGCCAGCCGCCCGGCCAGCACGAACGGACTGATCACCGCACCCACCGTGGTCGCCAGGTCGCGGGTACGGCGGTTGCGTTCCTGTAGGCGCTCCAGTTCGGGGTTGACGATCTTTTCCAGCTTGCAGGTCGTGCAGATCAACAGCGTCCGAACCGGGAGCATCTCCCGTAGCTGGGCCTGCTGATGCAGGAACGTCACGACCGGCACGTCGGCCGGGTCCACAGTGAACCGGAACGGCGTCGAAGCGCCGGCCGGGGCGGCTGCCGCCGCGATGTACTCCTCGACCCGGTACACCAGCCCCTGGATCTGGGTGACGAGATTCGCCGGCATCTGTCCGGGCCGGCTGGTGATCAGGGTACCGACGGTCAGCATCCCGTCGGCGAGCTGGGTCGGCACCTCGGCGACCGTATCCGCAGCGACGAAGGTGAACGTGCCCGCCCCGGTCCGGCTCACCGGGGCACCCTTTGCCGGGTCGGTCCCGTCGAGGAACCGGGTGGTGTGGCGGGAGATCAACGAGCCGGCCTGGGCCGCCCACCCGGCGGCGTTCTGCATGGCGGCGACGTCTCCGGTCCCGGTGTTGCGCCACCAGCCGGCGAAGCCGCCGGCGGCCGCCGGGTCGAGCCGGGCCAGAGCGGCGTCGACGGTGGCCAGGACGGACCCGAAGACGTCCTGGTAGACCGCGGTCGCACCCCAGTTACGCCCGACCTTGGCCGGCCAGCGGTCGCTCACCTGGACGGTGACCCGGCAGGCGGCCGGGTCGGCCTCCAGGCCGATCTGCAACTGCACCGGCATCCGGGCCGGTTGCAAGGTGACCGCACCGAGCTTGGAACCGCGTACCGCCTGGATGACGGTGAGCTGCTCGGCGGTGAGCTGGAAGCCCAGGTTCCGTACGACGGCGAGAAGATGCTGCCGCACGACGGCGAGCGGAGCGGCGACGGTCCGCTCCGCTCCGGCGGCGAGCTGCCCGGCCTGCCGATCATCGCCGCCGGCCGGTGCCCTGCCGTTGCTGTCTGCCCAGGTCATTCCGCGCCGAATCCGGTGTCGAAGCTGCTGCCGGAGTCGTAACCGCTGGTGCTGTCGTACGCGCTGATCTCAGCGGCTGCGGCGTCGACGCTGTAGTCCGTCGCGGCCGCGTAGTCGCTCGCCGTACCGGCCTCGTCAGCCGCCAGCGAGTACTGCCGGTCGGCCGCCTCGAGTGAGGCGGTCGGGTCGAAGCCGGCGGCGACGCTGTCCGCCGCGTTCTGCAGGTGACCGTCGGCAGCCTGGCTCCACGAGTCGCTTACGTCGGCGTGCCAGTCGGACCACTCCTGGTCGGCCACGGCCTGGTCGAGATGGGTCTCTACCGCACCGGCGACCGGCTCGGGCAGCGTGGTCGAGCTACCCGTGAAATCCGTCGTGCCGGTGTCGGCGCTGGTGTCGCTGATCAGGTAGTCGTCCCAGCTCGAATCGGTTGTCATCGACCGCCACCTCCTGGTTGGGCGCGGCGGTCGCCGCCGCCCCATGATCGTCCGTGCGATCGATGATGCATCGGTGGGCGGGCGGGCTGTATCCCCCTTGTGTGCCACGGCCGCCGGTTCGACGGCGGCGACCGGCGGCCCAACGGGCGGCGGTGGTGTCAGACAGTCACGCCGCCCGCCCGACCGGTCGACGGACCGCTGCCCGCAGCCGGGCCGGCCCGTTGCCGACCATCGCCCGAACGGTGCCGAGCGCGGTGGCCAGGACCGCGGCGGCGGCGGTCTGCTTGTGCGTCACGGCCCACAGTGCCAGCGACCGCCGACGTGCCTGGTCGTCGAAGGCGCCGTGTGCGCCGTGATCGACCTCGGCATCGGCCGGGGCGTCCACGTTGTCCCGCCAGCGGGCCCGGTCGATGACCTCGTCGGTCTGTTGGGAGTCGAATCCGACCTGCCGGATCGCCAGTAGCCGGTCGAGCAGCCCGGGGGCGATGACGTCGGCGAGCCGAGCCCGCAGGGTGGGGCCACCGACGTTGACCTCCCGCTTGCCGTTGTCGGCGGCCCAGCAGATCGCCGCCGCGGCCACCTCGGGTTGGAAGATCGGCGGTACCGGTTGCGGGTGTCGGGGCAGGTGGGTGCGCACCCAGGAGAACTGCGGCGTGTTCACCGCCGGCAGCTGGACCATCGACAGCTTGATCTCGGGGCTGGCCTGGAGCAACTCGGCCCGTAGCGAGTCGTTGAATCCCTGGATGGCGTGCTTGCTGGCGCAGTACGCCGACTGCAGCGGGATGCCCCGGTACGCCAGCGCCGACCCGACCTGCACTATCGTGCCGATTCCGGCCGGGCGCATCTGTCGCAGCGCCGCCAGCGTGCCGTGCACCGTGCCGAGGTAGTTGACCTCGGTGACCCGTCGGAACTCGTCGGCGCTGATCTCCCAGGTCGGGGCGAAGACCGACACCATCGCGTTGTTGATCCACACGTCCAGGCCGCCGTTGCGTCGGTGCAGGTCATCGGCGGCTTCGTCGACTGCTGCTGCGTCGGCGACGTCCACCTGGTACGTGGCCACCGCCTCGGCGCCCAGCTCACGGCACTGTTCGGCGGCTGCGGCCAGGCCGGCCGCTCCTCGGGCGAGCAACCCGAGCCGGGCGCCGCGGCGTGCGTACCGCTGGGCGGTGGCGCGTCCGATGCCGGCGCTCGCGCCAGTGATCATCACGGTCTGGCTCATCCCGATCACCTCCCTGCGGGTGCCGTTCGGCACCCGTCCACTGACCTGCCCAGGCAGGATCTGCCCTGACTGGGCCCTGTTGCCGTGGACCCGTCCGTCGGGCCCAGGCCGTGGCCTTCCGGCGTCACCTGACGGTCTGCCGGGTGGCGATGTCGGACAGCCGGCGCAGCGTCTCCCGGTTGCGGTGGTGCAGGACCAGATCGTCGAGCTTCGTACGGATCCAGTGCAGCGGCCCTCCGGTGAACGACTCGGCGATGGTGACCCGGGTGCCGTTGCCCGGGGTCGGTGCGAGCCGGAACACGATCGTCGCCTCGCCGAGCGGCCACAGTCCGGCCCGTAACGTCAGCTCGTCACCCGGCTGGCAGGAGATCACCGTGGAGGTGTCGGACAACGACAGCGGCCAGGGACCGGCGGTGTGGTGCAGCCGGGCCCCGGACTGCGGCCAGTGCTCGTCGACGTCGCGGATGTGCACGGTGCCGACCACCCAGTCGCTGTACGACCAGCCGTTCGCCAGCACGGCGAACACCTGGTCCGGCGGGGCGGGGATCACCCGCTGCACGACAGCCACGATCAGCCGGGTACCCCGCGGGCGGCACGCTAACCCGGCCACCGGCGAAATGGTGCGGACCGGACGAACGCCGTGGTTGGTTTACTCGCCCCGCACCCGGGAAACGGAGCCAGGTGCGAAGCGAACTGATCAGTCGGGGCCGCGGGCTGTTCGACGCGGTGCTCTTCGACCGTGACGGGACGCTCGTGCACGACGTGCCGTACAACGGCGACCCGGACCTGGTCCGCCCGGTACGCGGTGCCCGCGCCGCGCTTGACCGGCTCCGCGCCGCTGGCCTGCGGCTCGGTGTCGTCACCAACCAGTCCGGCCTGGCCCGCGGCCACTTCACCGCGCACGACATGCGTCGGGTGCACGACCGGATCGAGGAGCTTCTCGGCCCGTTCGACACCTGGCAGATCTGCCCGCACGACGACGGCGACGGCTGCCGGTGCCGCAAACCGGCACCGGGGATGGTCCTGGCCGCCGCCCGGGAACTGGGCACCACCGCCGGGCGGTGCGTCGTGGTCGGCGACATCGGCCGGGACATCGTCGCCGCCGGCGCCGCCGGCGCGACCGGCATCCTGGTACCCACCGAGACGACCCGACCGCAGGAGACGGCCGCCGCTCCCGCCGTCGCTGGTGACCTGGCCGGCGCCGCCGATCTCATCCTGCGTCGGCACCGGGCGACCGCCCCCGACGGGCCCGGCCCGCGCGGCGGCCGGGTCCTGGTCGTGCGCTCCGACTCGGTCGGCGACGTACTGGTCACCGGGCCGGCGATCCGCGCCGTGGCGGCCGGGGCGGACGAGGTGGTCATGCTCTGCGGTCCGCGCGGCCGGGCCGCCGCCGAACTGCTGCCCGGTGTCGGCGAGCTGATCGAGTGGCCGATTCCGTGGATCGACCCGGATCCCGGTCCGGTGGACCCGGTCGACCTGACCCGGTTGACGGACCGGCTGGCCGAGGTCGGCGCCGACGAGGCGATCATCTTCACCTCCTTTCATCAGTCGCCGCTGCCGCTGGCGCTGCTCCTGCGGCAGGCCGGGGTGGACCGGATCGCGGCGATCAGTGACGACTACCCCGGCTCCCTGCTCGACGTGCGCCACCGGGTGCCGCCGGGCGTACCGGAGCCGGAACGCGCCTTGTCGCTGGCCGCCGCCGCCGGGTTCACGCTGCCCGGCGACGACGAACCGGTGCTACGGCTACGCCCGGGCTGTCTGCGGCCGGCCGCCGGGCCCGTACCACCGGAGCCCGGCTCGGGTGTGCGTCGCCGGGTGCCGGAGCCGGGCCGGGCCGGGCCACCGGGCTACGTCGTCGTGCACCCGGGATCCTCCGTCGAGTCCCGCGCCTGCCCGCCGGAGCGGTGCGCCGCGTTCGTCGACGCGCTGCACGCCGCCGGGCACCGGGTCGTGGTCACCGGCGGCCCCGGTGAGCAGGCGCTGAGCCGCCGGGTCGCCGGTCGGTCCGGTGTCGACCTCGGCGGTCAGACCTCGCTGGCCCGGCTCGCCGCGATCATCGCGCAGGCCGGCGCGTTGGTCGTCGGCAACACCGGGCCGGCACACCTCGCGGCGGCGGTCGGCACCCCGGTGGTCAGCCTGTTCGCGCCGACGGTGCCGTTCGGCCAGTGGGGCCCCTACCGGGTGCCCTGGGTCCGGCTCGGCGACCCGGTCGCCGGCTGCCGCAACACCCGGGCCGCCCGCTGCCCGGTGCCCGGCCATCCGTGCCTGTCGACGGTCTCCCCGGACAGCGTGGTCGAGGCCGTCGAACTGATCTGCGGGACGGCCGGATGAACATCTTCCTCTGGCACGTCCACGGATCGTGGACCACCGCGTTCGTCCACGGCAAGCACCACTACCTGGTGCCGGTCACCCCGGACCGGGGGCCGTACGGGCTGGGCCGGGCGCGCACCTACCCGTGGCCGGACGGCGTCACCGAGATCCGCCCCGGGCAGCTCGCCACCGCCGAGGTCGACCTGGTGATCCTGCAACGCCCCGAGGAGCTCGACCTGGCCACCAGCTGGCTCGGCCGGACCGTCGGTCGGGACGTGCCGGCGGTATACGTCGAGCACAACACGCCAAAGGGTGACGTGCCGACCAGCCGGCATCCGATGGCCGACCGTGACGACCTCACCGTGGTCCACGTCACCCACTTCAACGACCTGTTCTGGGACACCGGCGGCACCCGGACCCGGGTGATCGAGCACGGCGTCGTCGCCCCGGCCGCCCGCTACAGCGGCGAACTCGACCGGCTCGCCGTGGTCACCAACGAGCCGGTACGCCGCCGCCGGGTCACCGGCACCGACCTGATGCCCCGGTTCGCCCGGGTCGCCCCGCTGGACGTGTACGGGATGGGAGTCGCCGGGCTGCCCGAGGCTTTCGGCGGGCTGGCCGCCGGTCAGCTGGCCGTCCACGACGACGTGCCGCAGTCGGCGATGCACGCCGAGGTGGCCCGCCGCCGCGCGTACCTGCACCTGTGTCGGTGGACCTCACTCGGCCTGAGCCTGATCGAGGCGATGGCGATGGGTATGCCGGTGGTCGTCCTCGGCACCACCGAGGCGGTCGCCGCGGTACCGCCGTCGGCCGGGGTGCTCGCCACCCGGGTGCAGACCCTGGTCGACGCCGCCCAGTGGCTGATCGACGAGCCGGACGCGGCCCGCCGGCTCGGCGACGGCGCGCGGCGCGCGGCGCAGGACCGATACGGACTGGACCGGTTCCTCGCGGACTGGGACGAGCTGCTGGAGGAGGCGCTATGCGCATCGCGATGATCTCGGAGCACGCCAGCCCGCTCGCCGCGCTCGGCGGAGTGGACGCCGGCGGCCAGAACACGCACGTCGCGGAGCTGTCCACCGCGCTCGCCGCCGACGGCCACGAGGTCCGGGTGTTCACCCGCCGGGACGCTGTGGACCTGCCGGAACTTGTGCAGTTGGACAACGGGGTTGCGGTGGTGCACGTGCCGGCCGGCCCGGCCGAGCACATCGCCAAGGACGACCTGCTGCCGCACATGGCGCAGTTCAGTCGGTGGCTGGCCGGACAGTGGAGCCACGACTGGACCCCGGCGGTCGCGCATGCGCACTTCTGGATGAGCGGGCTCGCCGCCATGCACGCCGGCCGGCTGACCGGGGTGCCGGTGGTGCAGACCTACCATGCGCTGGGCACGGTCAAGCGTCGCCACCAGGGCGCGATGGACACCAGTCCGCCCCGCCGCATCGGCTACGAGCGGGCGTTGGGCCGCAGTGTCGACCGGGTGGTCGCGCAGTCCCAGGACGAGGTCGCCGAGCTGATCAGCATGGGGGTGCCCCGGGGCCGGCTCTCGGTGGTGCCGTCCGGCGTCAACGAGCAGACCTTCGCCCCCGACGGACCGGCCGTGCCGCGCGACGAGGGCCGGCTGCGGGTGCTGACCGTTGGCCGGCTGGTTGCCCGCAAGGGTTTCCAGGATGTCGTACGGGCCATGCAACTCGTACCGAACGCGGAGTGCGTCGTCGTGGGTGGCCCGCCGGCCGCCGAACTGGACACCGACCCGCAGGCCCGGCAGCTGCGCCAGCTGGCCGAGTCGTGCGGGGTGGGTGACCGGGTCCGGCTGGTCGGCGGGGTGCCCCGGGAACAGATGCCGTCCTGGTACCGGTCGGCCGACGTGCTGGTCGCCGCCCCGTGGTACGAGCCGTTCGGGCTCACCCCGCTGGAGGCGATGGCCTGCGGCGTGCCGGTGGTCGGCACCGCCGTAGGCGGGCTGACCGACACCGTCGTCGACGGCCTCACCGGCGATCTGGTGCCGCCCCGGGACCCACGGGCGCTCGGTATGGCACTGCGCCGGTTGCTCAACGACCGGGTCCGGCGGTTCGCCTACGCCACCGCCGCGCTGGACCGGGCGCGCCAGTGCTACTCGTGGCAGCGCGCCGCAGCGCAGCTGACCGAAATCTACGGCACGGTCAGTGGGGTGCGGCAGCCGAGCCGGGTGGTGGCCTGAGATGTCCGACGTGAACTCGCTCATCGACACCCACCTCGCCGGGCTGGCAGAGGCGCTGTTGCCGTACCGCCAGGTGGCCACCCGGCTGGGTCGCTGGGGTGCCGAGCTGGCCTGGACGCTCGGTCATGGCGGCCGGCTGCTGATTGCCGGCAACGGCGGTAGCGCCGCCGAGGCCCAGCACCTCGCCGCCGAGCTGGTCGGCAAGCTGCGTGACGACCGGACGCCGCTGTCCGCGATCGCGTTGACCGCCGAAACCTCCTCGCTCACCGCGATCAGCAACGACTTCGGCTTCGACGAGGTCTTCGCCCGGCAGGTACGGGCCCACGGCCGCCCCGGCGACATCCTGCTGCTGCTGTCCACGAGTGGACGTAGCGGCAACCTGCTCGCCGCGGCCCGGGCTGGCCGTGACGTCGGGCTACGCTGCTGGGCGTGCACCGGCCCGGTGCCGAACCCGTTGGCCGAGGCGTGCGCCGAGGTGCTGGCGGTGCCGGCGGCCGATCCGCAGGTGGTGCAGGAGCTGCATCTGGTCACCGCACACCTGCTGTGCGGCTACGTCGACCAGACACTACCCGGCGTGCTCGGTCTCGCCGGCACGGTCGACGTCCCCGCCGGGTCGGTCGACGTCCCCGCCGGTGCGTCCCCGGCGCCCGCCGTGACGGCCGGTCTGCCGGTGGACGTCCGCGGCGGTGTCCGGTGACCGCCGGCCCGATCGTGGTGGTCGGCGACACGCTGCTCGACCGGGACGTCGACGGTGCGGTGACCCGGGTCTGCCCGGACGCCGCCGCGCCGGTGCTCGACGAGCGGTATGTCACCGACCGGCCCGGTGGCGCCGGGCTGGCTGCGGCGCTCGCCGCCGGGCAGGGACACCCGGTGGTGCTGGTCAGCGCGCTCGCCGCCGATCCGGCCGGTTGTCGGCTCGCGGCGCTGCTCGCCGCGGCCGGCGTGGACCTGCATCCGCTGCCGTTGGGTGGCGCGACCGCCGAGAAGATCCGGCTGCGGACCCGGGGCCAGGTGCTGCTGCGGCTGGACCGGGGCGGGGACGGCCGGGTGCACGGCGATCTGCCGCCGGCCACCGCCGAGGTGCTCGCGGCGGCTGCGGCGGTGGTGGTCAGCGACTACGGCCGGGGGGTGGCGCGGCTGCCGGGCCTGCGGGCGGCGTTGGCGGCGACCGGCGCACCGGTGGTGTGGGACCCGCACCCGCGCGGCCCGGCGGCGGTCGCCGGTGCCCGGCTGATCACCCCCAACGAGGCCGAGGTCCGTCAGTTGACCGGGCAGCCGGTCGGGGACACCCGGGTGGCCACCGCCACGCGGGGCGCCGACGAGCTGCGGCGCCGCTGGCGGGCCGGGGCGGTCGCGGTGACGATGGGCGGCGACGGCGCGCTGCTGTGCCACGCCGGGAGCGTGCCGTTGATGGTGCCGACGCCGATCAGCACCGACGGGGACACCTGCGGCGCGGGGGACCGGTTCGCCACCGCTGCGGCGACGGCGCTGGCCGCCGGAGCCGTGGTGTCCGAGGCGGTCCAGGCGGCGGTCGCCGAGGCGTCCCGGTACGTCGCCGACGGCGGTACGGCTGGGCTACGGCGGCTGCTGACCGGGTCCGACCAGGCTGCGGTGCCGGTGGAGACCGGGGCACTGGCCGCGGCGTCGGTGGAGCAGGTCGGTCCGCGTGCCGCCGGGGCGCTGGCCGCCCGGGTACGGTCCGTCGGGGGCACCGTGGTGGCCACCGGCGGCTGCTTCGACCTGCTGCATGCCGGACACGTGTCGGCGCTGCAGGCCGCCCGGCAGCTGGGTGACTGCCTGATCGTCTGCGTCAACTCCGACGCCAGCGTGGCCCGACTGAAAGGACCGCAGCGGCCGGTGGTCGGCGAGCACGACCGGGCCCGGCTGCTCGTTGCGTTGGGCTGCGTGGACGCGGTGGTCGTCTTCGACGAGGACACCCCGCACGCGGTGCTCAGCTGGCTGCGGCCGGACATCTGGGTCAAAGGTGGCGACTACGCCGGTGGCGGCACCGCCGAGCCGGACCTGCCCGAGGCCGAAGTGGTACGCCGATGGGGCGGGCAGACGGCGATCGTGCCGTACCTCGACGGACGCTCCACCACCGGCATGATCGCCGCCGCCCGTGCCGGGCGGCCCGTTCCGTCGACCACCACTGTGGAGGAATCATCGTGACGAACCATCCCGGCAGCCCGGCGGTGCTGGTCACCGGCGGCGCGAGCGGTCTCGGGGCAGCCGTCGTCGACCTGCTGGCCAAGTCCGGCTACCGGCCATGCGTCATCGACCGGCAGCCGCCAGCGGACGGGGTGCCCTGGCTCGACTGCGACCTGGCCGACACCCGGGCCGCCGAGGCCGCCACTCACCGGCTCGCCGAGCACACCGGCGGGCTGAGCGCGGTGGTCACCGCGGCCGGGATGGACGTGCCGGGCCGCCTCGCCGACACCCCCGCGCAGGTGTGGGAACGGGTCGTCACGGTCGACCTGCTGGCCACCGCGGCGGTGATCCGGGCGGCGCTGCCCTGGCTGACCTCGGCCGGCGGTTCGGTGGTGACGATCGCCTCCACCCTGGGAGTGAAGGCGGTCGGTGACGCAACCGCGTACTGCGCGGCCAAGTTCGGGGTGGTCGGGTTCACCCGGGCGTTGGCCGCCGAACTCGCCGGCACCGTCGGCGTCACCCTGCTGGTGCCCGGCGGGATGCGGACCGCGTTCTTCGACGAGCGCGAGGCCCGGTACCGGCCGGCGGCCGACGCCGCGCTCAACGACCCCGGCAACGTGGCGGCGGCGGTGCTGTTCGCGCTGCAGCAGCCGGCCGGCTGCGCGGTGCGCGAGATGGTGATCTGCGCGGACCGGGAAACGTCCTACCCGTGATCCTGGTGCTGCGGGCTCTCGGCATCGGTGACCTGGCCACCGCCGTGCCGGCGCTGCGCGGGCTGCGGGCCGCCTACCCGGCCGAGACGATCGCCCTGGCCGCGCCGGCCTGGCTCGCCCCGCTGGCTGACCTGACCGGCGTGGTGGACCGGCTGGTGCCGCTGTCCGGGCTGGACGCGGTGCCGCTGCTCGACGGCGGCCCGGACTGGGCGGTCAACCTGCACGGCCGTGGCCCGCAGTCGCACCGGCTGCTCGCCGCGACGCAGCCGGGCCGGTTGTGGGCCTACCGGTGTCCGGCGGCGGCGCACCACGACGGCCCACCGTGGCGCGAGGACGAGCACGAGGTGGTGCGGTGGTGCCGACTGCTCACCTGGTACGGCGTCGACTGTGACCCGACCGACCTGCTGCTGCCCCGTCCGGTACCGGACCGGGTGCCGGTCGCGGTGACCGTACTGCATCCCGGCGCGGCGGCGCCGCGCCGCCGGTGGCCGGTCGACCGGTTCGCCGAGCTGGCCGGTCGGCTGACCGCCGCCGGCCACCGGGTGGTGGTGACCGGGTCGGCACCCGAGCGTCCGCTGGCCGAGGCGGTCGCCGCTGGTGCCGGGCTGCCCGGCACCGCAGTCTGCGCCGGGCGGATGGACCTGTACCAGTTCGCCGCCCTGCTGGCGCACGCCCGTCTGCTGGTCGCCGCCGACACCGGCGCGGGGCACCTGGCAACGGCCTTCGGCGTACCGTCGGTGCTGCTGTTCGGTCCCACCTCGCCAGCCCGCTGGGGCCCGCGGGTGCACCGGACGCGGCACCGGGTGGTCCACTACCCGCTGCTGTCCGCCGGGGCCGAGGAGCCGGCGGCCCTCCCCACAGCCGCCGACTCCGCGGCCGGCGACCCGCCGGCCGCCGATGGACCGGCCGCCGACTGGCACCCGTCGATGGCCGCCATCTGCGTCGACGAGGTGCTCGCCGCGATCGGCGAGGTGGAACGCGATGCGGTTGCGGCGCAGTGAACTGCACCGACCGGGATACCGACGCCGTCACCGGGGCCGGGGGACCGCCTTCCTCGACACCCGGGGCCAGCCGGTCACCGACCCGGCGGAGCTGAAGCGGCTGCGTGCGCTGGTGATCCCACCTGCCTGGCGGGACGTGTGGATCTGTCCGCACCCGGCCGGTCACATCCAGGCCGTCGGTGTGGACGCGGCCGGCCGGCGGCAGTACCTCTACCACCCCCAGTGGCGGGTCCGTCGGGACGTTGCCAAGTTCCAGCACGTGCGGCGGGTCGCGGACCGGCTGCCCCGGCTGCGGAACCGGGTCGACGCCGATCTGCGTGGCCGGGGTCTGGGTCGGCAACGGGTGCTGGCCGCCCTGGTGCGCCTGCTGGATCTGGGGATGTTCCGGATCGGCAACGACCAGTACGCCGCCGGCGACGAGCCCACGTTCGGGGTGGCGACGCTGCGGCCCGGACACGCTCGGCTCGAGCGGGGTTGCGTGGTCCTCGAGTTTCCGGCCAAGGGGGGCGTCGCCCAGGTACGGCGGATCGACGACGCGCAGGTGTGTGCCGTGCTGCGGGCACTGCGTCGTCGTCGGCACGACGGGCAGCGGCTGTTCTGCTACTGGGACGGGCGGCGCTGGCGGGACGTGCACAGCGACGAGATCAACGAGTATCTGCGTCAGGCCAGCGGCACCGAGATGACGGCAAAGGACTTCCGTACCTGGCATGCCACCGTGCTCGCCGCGACCCGGCTGGCGGCCGCCGGGGTACGGCAGTCGGCGGCGGCCCGGCGGCGGACGGTGGCCGCAGTGATGCGGGAGGTCGCGGAGCTGCTCGGCAACACCCCCACCGTGGCCCGCGCCTCCTACGTCGACCCCCGCGTGGTCGAGTCGTTCAACCGGGGCCGGGTGGCCCGGCTCGCCGCCGTCGAGCCCAGTCGGACGGCCGCCGAACAGGCGGTCCGTCGACTGCTTCCGTTACGCTGAGTCGGTCCGGTCGGCGCTGTCCGTACTGCCGGACGCCGCCGGCTGCTCCTTGACGAACGTCGGGTGCAGGCTGACCGGTGCCGCCGCCTGTTTGCGCGACCGTAGCCGCAGGTTGAGGAACTCCACGAAGACGGAGAACGCGATCGGCCCGTACACGTACCCCTTGGGGATGTGGTGGCCGAGCCCTTCGGCGATCAGGCTGCCGCCGATCAGCAACAGGAACGACAGGGCCAGCATCTTCACCGTCGGATGCTGGTTGACGAACCCGCTGACCGCCCCGGCCGACACCAGCATGATGACCATCGCGACCACCACGGCGGCGACCATGATGAACAGTTGGTCGACCATGCCCACCGCGGTGATCACCGAGTCGAGCGAGAACACCACGTCGAGCACCAGGATCTGGGCGATCACTCCGGCGAACGACGCGGTCTTGCCGCTACTGCCGTGGTCGGCGCCCTCCAGGTGCTCGTGAATCTCGTAGGTCGCCTTCGCCAGCAGGAAGCCCCCGCCGAGCAGCAGGATCAGGTCACGACCGGATATCTCCTGCCCGAACACCTCGAACAGTGGTGCGGTCAACCCGATCACCCAGGACAACGAGGCGAGCAGCAGCAGCCGGGTGACCAGGGCCAGTGACAGCCCGATGGTGCGGGCCCTGGCCTGCTGGTGCTCGGGCAGCCGACCGGCGAGGATCGAGATGAACACGACGTTGTCGATGCCCAGCACGACTTCCAGCAGCAGCAGGGTCGCGAACGCGATCCACAACTCGGGGCTGGTCAGAAGCTCCATCGATGCTCCCGGGAGAGGGGTGTCCACCGGGCCGGTGCGGCCCGCGGTTCCAGACCGTACTGGCGGTGGTCAACCGCCCGTACACCGGGAGCCCTCCCGTTCAGTCGTTGAGCACGTGGGCGAGCCGGTCGCGGAACCGCCGCTCCGACTCGGTCACCGTCTCGCCGCCGATGCCCAGCACCCCGCCGGTGCTCGCGGCGCCGACCACCTGTTCGGCGATGCCGACCAGCCAGTGCTTGTACGCCCCGGCCTCGCCGTCGTCCACCCGGTCGGCCAGCAGTCGGGCCGCCGCACCCGCCCGGGCCAGCACGTCGGCGATCAGCGCCTGGGGGTCGGCCGGTTCGATCACCGGCAATTCCTCGCCGGTCTCCGGATCGCCGACCCGGCTGACCAGTTCTCCGGCGACCGCGGCGACCAGCGGGCTGGCCGACTCCCGGCCGGCGCTGATCGTCTCCAGCCCGGCGGCGTTCTCCGCCCGGGTCCGCCGTCCACCGTCGGACTCGGCCGCGCTGGCCGCGTTCAGCACTGCCTGCGGCAGCCCGACCAGCAGCCCCCATTCCTCGTCAGAGAACCCGAGTTCGGTGTACACCGGCAGTTCCGTCACGCTTTGCCCCTCTCAACCTGCTGCCCGCCGGACCGGTGTCCGACGGTGGCGATCCTCAGCGCTGCTCGGCGGCCAGCAGACCCTGGTCGCTGACCACCGGCACCGACAACGTCTTGTAGCCGACACCGTCGAAGAGGACCGTCATCCGGTCCTGCTCGTACCCGAGCACCAGGCCGGCCCCCCATTCCGCGTGTCGCACCATACTGTGTACCGGGAACGGGCCGGCGGCGCCGTCGTCGGCGGTGCTGGTCCCGGCGTGGCAACTGTCGCAATGGCCACAGGCGTCCGCCACATGCTCCCCGAAGTAGGCCAGCAACGCCCGGGTGCGGCAACCGGTCGCCTCGGCGAAGGCCCGCATCATGTCGGTACGGGAGCGCTGCACCGTCTGGCGATGTCCGGCCGCCGCCACCGCGTCGGCGGCGGCCCGCGCCGGGTCCGGCGCGTAGAACGGCCGGACGGTCTGGGTGCCGGCGACGGTACGGGCCGCGCCCACCTCTTCCAACAGGGCGAGCAGTTGGCTCAGTTTGCGGGCGCCGAGCCCGGTGCGGCGGCGCAGCTCGGCGCGGGTGGCCGGCTTGGTGTCCAGCACCTCGGCGACGTCACGCAACTCGTCGTGGTCGGGCGGGCTGGTGGTGAAGTACCGCTGCAGACCGATGTCCTCGGCCCGCCACAACAGCAGCGCGCGGGCCGGCCGGCCGTCCCGGCCGCCGCGACCGATCTCCTGCAGATAGCTGTCGGGCGAGTCCGGCAGCGCGGTGTGCGCCACCCACCGTACGTCCGGTTTGTCGATGCCCATGCCGAACGCGGACGTCGCCACCATGACCGGCACCTGCCCGGCGAGGAACTCGTCGTGCAGCTGCTGCCGGGCGGTGGCCGACATCCCGGCGTGGTAGCAGCGGGCCGGGTAGCCGGCGGCGACGAGCTGACCGGCCAGGTCTGTCGCGGCCCGCCGGGTCGGCACGTAGACGATGCCGGGCGGCTGTTCCACGTCGAGCAGGGCGACAAGTCTGCGCCACCGGTAGTCCTCGGTTGGGCAGTGGGCCACCTCGAGGAACAGGTTGCCCCGGTCGAGTCCGGCCACCACCAGGTGCGGATCGGTCAGCCCGAGCCGGTGGACGATGTCGTCGCGCACCGGCGGCGAGGCGGTGGCGGTCAGCGCCACCACCGGAGGGCGGCCCAACTGCTCCACCAGGTGGCCGACGGCCAGGTAGTCGGGTCGGAAGTCGTGCCCCCAGGCCGAGACGCAGTGCGCCTCGTCGACCGCGACCAACGCCGGGGACAGCTGTCGTACCTCGGCCAGGCGGTCCGGGTCGCACAGCTGCTCCGGTGTGGTGAACAGGAACCGGGCCCGACCCGCACGGACGTCGTCGAGCGCCGCCCGTCGCTGGGCCGGGCTCTCCGCGGAGCTGATCCGTACCGCCCGCAGCTCGGCCTGGCCGCGTTGGTTGAGCGCGGCGATCTGGTCCTGCTGCAGCGCGAGCAGCGGAGAGATCACCACGGTCGGGCCGGGCAGCATGGTGGCCGGGATCTGGTACACGGCCGATTTTCCGGCGCCGGTGGGCAGCACCACCAGGGCATCGCGGCCCTTCAGCAGGGCCCGCATCGCGCCGAGTTGGCCGGGCCGCAACGCTGACCAGCCGAAGCGTTGGCGCGCAGCGCGGCGCAGCCGGGGTGAGTGCAGGGGCAGCTTCATCGGATTCCGTGGTTACCCGGCGCCGACCACGGCCAAACGGGCCGGTCGGTCCGGTGACCGGTCCGGTGACCGGTCCGGTGACCGGTCCGGCCGACCGGTCGGGGCGCTCGCCGGACCCGCGCTCACCGCCCCTTGCCGAACATCGCCCGTAGCGCGGCAAGCAGAAGCAGGATGCCGAGGACGGCACCGACCACCTGGACCCCGGGGATGTCCTGCCAGCTGGTCTCCTCGGCGGCGTACTGGACGAACGGAACCACTTACGCACTGTGCCACACCGGGGCCGTCCGGCGACAGACCGTGCCGTACGGCGGAGCGGCGGCGTCGCCGCAGGGCGGGTCCCGGTTAATAGGAAGGTTTATTGACTAAAACTATCCGTGATGTGAACATGAGCCGCATGGTCGATTCCAGTCCCAGTGTGCGGCGGATGGCGGCCACCGTGCTGCAGCCCGGGTTCATCGGCACCAGCCCACCGGACTGGGTGCGCCGGTGGGTCGCCGACGGGTTGGGTGCCGTGGTGCTGTTCGCCCGGAACGTCCGCGACCCCGAACAGGTCGCCGCGCTCACCGCCGCGCTGCGCGCCGAACGGCCGGACGTGCTGGTCGCCATCGACGAGGAAGCGGGTGACGTGACCCGGATCGAGTCCGGACACGGCAGCTCCCGACCCGGCAACCTGGCCCTCGGTGCGGTCGACGACCCGGAACTGACCCGGCGGGTCGCCCACGATCTCGGTCTGGAGCTGGCCGGCGCGGGAGTCACCGTCAACTACGCCCCGGTTGCCGACGTCAACTCCAATCCGGACAACCCGGTGATCGGGGTACGCGCGTTCGGCGACGATCCGCACCTGGTGGCCCGGCACACGGCCGCCTGGATCCGCGGGCTGCAGGACGCCGGAGTCGCCGCCTGCGCCAAACACTTCCCCGGGCACGGCGACACCAACGTGGACTCGCACGCCGCCGTACCGCGCATCGACGGCGACCGGATCCGGCTGGACGCGGTGGAGCTGACCCCGTTCCGGGCCGCCATCGCCGCCGGCACCCGGACGATCATGACCGGACACCTGCTCGTGCCGGCGATCGACCCGGCCAACCTGGCCACCCTCAGCCGTGCGGTCCTGGTCGACCTGCTGCGGGACCGGCTCGGGTTCACCGGCGCGGTGATCACCGACGGGATCGAGATGCGGGCGGTGACCCGGCGCTTCGGTCTGGCCGGCGCGACCGTCCGGGCGCTCGCCGCCGGGGTCGACGCCGTCTGCGTGGGCGGCGAACACGCCGACGAGGAGACCGTCCGGCGACTGACCGACGAGATCGTCGACGCGGTCGTCACCGGACAGTTGCCGGCACAGCGGCTGGCCGAGGCGGCGGAGCGGATCCGGCAACTGGCGGAGTGGTCGGTGCGGCACCGCCGACCGGACGGCAACGGACCCGAACCGGGTGGCAGCAGGTCCGACACGCTGGCGTCCGCCAGCCCGTCGACCGGTCCGGTGCGGTCCGCCGTCGGGCTCGCCGCCGCCCGGCGCGCGCTGCGGATCCGGGCCGCGACCCGGCTGCCGCTGACCCGACCCGCGTACGTGGTGGAGTTCGCGCCGCCGCACAACATCGCCATCGGGGCCGAGACCCCGTGGGGCATCGGCCAGGCCCTCGCCACGCTGCGGCCCGGGACGCTCACCGTCCGACTGACCGAGCGGGATCTCGACGCGTCGGTGGCTCCGTCAACGGCTGCCGGCGTTCCTGGCCGACCGGTTGAGCCGCTGGACACCGCGCTGCTCGCCGCCCGTCACCACGCCCTCGTCCTGGTGGTCCGCGACCTGCACCGGCACCGGTGGATGTCGGTTGCGGTCGACCGCGCGCTCGCCGTCCGACCCGACGCCGTCGTGGTCGAGATGGGGGTACCGGTGCGGATCGTCGGTGACGTCCACCTGTCGACCTACGGGGCGAGCTGGGCGAACAGCCGAGCCGCCGCCGAGCGGCTGGCCGGTTGGCAGACGCCGGTGGCCAGGACCGGCACGCCGGGTCCGACCGGGTCGGGTCCGACGGTGCCGAGTCCGACGGTGCGGTCCGGCCCGACCGGGCCGGACCGCACGGCGGACCGGTCAGCCGCTGATCCGCAGGATCCGGTCGTCGTCGCCGGTGGGTGAACCGCGCCCGTCCCGGTTCGAGGTGAGCACCCACAGGCTGCCGTCCGGTGCCACCGCCGCGTGCCGCAGCCGGCCGTACTCGCCACTGAGCAACGTCTCGGCGTCGGTGCCGTCCGGGGCGACCCGGTACAGCCGCTGGCCACGCAGACACGCCAGCCAGAGCCGGCCCTGGTGGTGGGCGAGACCGCTGGGGGAGGCGTCCCGGGGGGCCCAGGTGGCCACCGGATCGACGAACTCCGCCCGGTCGGCCACCCCCTCGACCTCCGGCCAGCCGTAGTTGCCGCCGGCCTCGATTCGGTTCAGTTCGTCGTGCCGGTTCTGCCCGAACTCGCTGGCGTACAGCTGCCCGGCCGGATCCCAGGCCAGTCCCTGCACGTTGCGGTGGCCGAAACTGAACACTGGTGATCCCGCAAGCGGGTTGTCTGCCGGGACGGTGCCGTCCGGTCGCACCCGCAGGATCTTGCCGGCCAGCCCGGTTGGGTTCTGCGCGGCTTCCCGCTCACCGGCGTCGCCGGTGCCGACGTACAGCATCCCGTCCGGACCGAAAGCGATCCGGCCGCCGTTGTGGGTCGGTGCCCGGGGAATCCCGGTCAGCACCGGCTCAGGGGGCGTCGTCGGGCCATCGGGCCCGAGCCGGAACCGGACGACCCGGTTGTCATCGGCGCCGGTGTAGTAGAGGTAGACCCAGCCGTCGGCGGCGTACTGCGGGGACACCGTTACGCCGAGCAGGCCACCCTCCCCGTCCGGGACGACCTCGTCGATCCGGGTGATCTCCCGGGTGCTGCCCTGCGCGTCCACGGCCAGCAACCGGGCGGTGTCCCGCTCGGTCACCAGTGCGGTGCCGTCCGGCAGGAACGCGAGGTCCCACGGCGCGGCGAGTCCGGTCGCGACGACGTCGACGTCGGCCGACGCCTCGGGCGCGTCGGAGATCGTCGGGTCGCTGAACCAGCCGAGCCAGCCGCCCGTCGCCACCACCGTGGCGGCCAGCACGAGCACGCCGACCACCGCGACCGCCGTACGCGCCCGGCCGGGCCAGCGCCGCTCAGTCATCGGCGACCAGCTCGGCGAACTCCGGATGCCGGTCGATGTACGCGGCGATGAACGAGCACTGCGGAACAACCCGTTCGCCCCGGTCGCGGAGCTCGCTGAGCAGGCCGTGGGCGAGGGCGTCACCGGCACCCCGTCCCCGGTACGCGGGATCGATCTCGGTGTGCGTCACGGTCACCGCCGCCGGGCCCGGCCGGTAGCTGGCGAACCCGGCCAGGCCGTCGTCGATCAGGATCTCGAACCGGTTGCGCGCCGGGTTGTCCTCCACCAGCACTGTCACGGTCGGACACCTCCTCGGTCAGGGGCCCACAGGGTCAAGGCCGACTCATCGGCAGGCCGGCACGGCTTCGAGCCTAACCGTGAGCCCGCCGGCGGGCGCGGCGGCAGGCCGGCGGCGGGCCGATGCTCCGGGGCACCGTCACGAGCGCCAAGTAGGCTTGTCCGGTGACCACCGGACCCCTGCTGTCATCAGCTTCCCGCGCCTTTCGATCCACCAGATTCGGCCGCCGGGCCGGCGCCATCTCCCGGATCGCCGGTCTGGCCGCCGGGTTGCTGTTCGGCGCGGCACTGCTCGCCGGTTGCAGCTCCGAGGGCGCCAGCACCGACTGCGGGCTGGACGCCTGCACGGTGACCTTTTACCGAGGAGTCGAGGCGAGCGCCAGTTTTCTCGGCGTCGAGGCCCGGTTGATCGGGGCCGAGGGCGACCGGGTCACAGTCGAGGTGGCCGGTGAGCAGGTCACCCTGACCGTCGGCGAGCAGGCCACCGAGGTCGGCGGCTTCGACGTGAGTCTCGAGCGGGTGACCGACTCGGAGGTGGCGATCCGGGTCGCCCGGCAGCTGGGCTGACCACCGGTCGGGTACGTTTGGCGGTGGCGCTGACCGGTCATATGAAGCGCCATGCCGAACACCAGGGATGCGCAGCGCACCGCTCACCAGGTTGGTAACAGTCGGTCGTTGGAGCTGCTCGCCCGAGCCGGTTTCCTTGGGTACGGCCTGGTCCACCTGCTGGTGGCCTGGCTGGCGTTGCAGATCGCCTTCGGCCGCCCGGCCGCTAACGGGGACCAGTCCGGCGCGTTGCGTACCCTCGCCGCGCAGCCGCTCGGCGGGGTGCTGCTGATCGCCGTCGCGGTCGGGTTGGCCGCGATGGCGGTGTGGCAGGGCATCGAGGCCGCCGCGGGGCACCGTACCGAGCGGGGCAGCAAGCGGACGTTCGAGCGGGTCCTGTCGGTCGGTCGGACCGCGGTCTACCTGTCCTTCGCCTGGACCGCCGTCCAGGTGTTCCGTGACGCCAACGCCGACACCGGCGACCAGCAGCAGGCGCTGAGCGAACGGGTGATGTCCGCTCCCGGCGGTCGGTGGCTGGTCGGGTTCGTCGGCGTGGTGGTGGTCGGCATCGGTGTCGGGATGGTCGTCAACGGTGTCACCCGGCGGTTCGCCGAACAGCTGCGGACCGGGGCGATGAGCGCCCAGGTGCGGACTGTCGTCTGTCGGCTGGGTACGGCCGGCTACGTCGCCAAGGGCGTCGCCTACGGCACCGCCGGGGCACTGGTGGTGACCGCTGCCGTCCAGTTCGACCCGGAACAGGCCCGGGGCCTGGACGCAGCCCTGCACACCCTGCGCGAGCAGGCGTTCGGGTCTGTCCTGTTGGCACTGGTGGCGGCCGGCTTCGCGGCCTTCGGTGTCTACTGCTTCGCCCAGTCCCGCTACCGGAAGGTGTGACATACCGCCCATGGCAGGACCTCCCTTCGCCCGGCATCATTGACGTTTTGTCACTGTTGATGGCGATGTGAAGGAGGATGCTCTCGTGCATCCGGTTGTCTGGACGGTGCTCGTCACGGTCGCGGCTGCGCTGCTCGCGGTGACCGTGGTGGCGATCGGTCACCGGGTGGTCCGGCGTCTCGGCCGACGTTCCGTACTGCTCGCCGAGGTCTCGACCCACGCGCACCGGGCGACGCTGGTGGCCGCGACCGTGACGGCCATTCAGCTCGCGGTCCGTTTCTCGACCGGTCACGCGGTCGGTGAGCCGTGGCGGCGTACCACCTTGCATCTGCTGGTCCTCGCGATGATCGCGGCGTGTGCCTGGCTGGTCGGGGCGCTGCTGCTGGCCATGGAGGACACCACGCTGGCCCGGTTCCGCACCGACGTGCCGGACAACCGGCACGCCCGCCGGCTGCACACCCAGGTGGTGATGCTGCGCCGGGTCACCATCGCGGTCATCGTCATCCTCACCGTCGGGGTGATGCTGACGACCTTCCCGGCCGTACGCGGTGTCGGCGCGAGCCTGCTCGCCTCCGCCGGGGTGATCGGGGTGGTCGGCGCGCTGGCCGCGCAGAGCCTACTGAGCAACGTCATCGCCGGGCTGCAGCTGGCCTTCAGCGACGCCGTGCGCATCGACGACGTCGTGGTGGTCGAGGGCGAATGGGGCCGGATCGAGGAGTTGACGCTCAGCTACGTGGTGGTGCACATCTGGGACGACCGGCGACTGATCCTGCCCACCTCGTACTTCACCACCACGCCGTTCCAGAACTGGACCAGGACCAGGGCCGCGGTGCTCGGCACCGCCGAGTTCGACTTGGACTGGTCGGTCCCCGTCCAGGCCATGCGGGAGGAACTGCGCCGGCTGGTGGAGGGCACCGACCTGTGGGACGGCCGGGTGTGCGTGCTGCAGGTGACCGAGGCGACCGGCGGCACGGTCCGGCTGCGGGCACTGGTCAGCGCCGCTGACTCGCCGAGTCTGTGGGATCTGCGGTGTCAGGTCCGCGAACACCTGGTCAGCTGGGTCCGCGACCACCGACCGACCGCGCTGCCCCGGTGGCGGGCCGAGGTCGGCGACGGGGACAGTCTGCTGGACTGGCTGGACGTGCGGCGCCGGCCGGTCACCGGCGGGCAGCGCAACGGCCGTCACCCGGTCGCGCCGGTCATGACCACCGCTGCCGGCGGGCACGAGGTACCCGACGACGCCCGGCTGTTCGGCGGTGACGCCGAGGGCGACGCCCGCGCGTCGGTCTTCGTCGGACCCGAGGAACCCGTCGTTGCTGATCGCCGCCAGCAGGATTGACCGAGGTCCGGGCCGGGCATACAGCGGCGAACAGCGGGAAAGGAGGCACCATGGCCGACACTTTGCACCGGCCGCCAGCCGAGCGGTCCACCGCGGAACTCGTGCAGCAGGCCGGTGAGCAGATATCGCGACTGGTGCGCGACGAACTCGCACTCGCCCGGGCCGAACTGACCGAAAAAGGCAAGCATGCCGGACTTGGTATCGGGCTGTTCGGCGGTGGCGGGGTCGTCGCGCTCTACGGCCTCGGTGTGCTGATCGCCGCCGGCGTGCTGCTGCTCGCCCAGGCCTGGCCGCCGTGGCTGGCCGCCCTGGCCGTCGCGGTGCTGCTGCTCCTGGTCGCGGGCGTGCTGGCGCTCGCCGGGCGACGACAGGTCCGTCAGGCGGCGCCGCCGGTGCCGTCGGCGGCGGCGGACAGTGTACGGGCGGACGTGACAGTTCTCGGCGCGGCGATGAAGCGGGGGCGGCAGTCGTGACGTCGCACAACGGCAGGTCCGGCAACGGCACCGGCGATCTCGACCTGCTCCGGGCCGAGATCCGACAGACCCGGGCCGAACTTGGCCAGACGGTGCAGGCGCTGGCTGCGAAGACCGACGTGAAGAGCCGGCTGCGGCTCGGGGCCGACCGGGCCCGGTTGCGGCTGCGGGATTCGGCCCGCCAGGTGGCGGCCACGGCGCGCCGGCCCGACCGGCGTACCGTCGCGGGCCCGACCCTGGTGGTGGCCGGCACGGTGGTCACGGTGGTATTGGTGTGGTTGACGAGGAGAGGGAGGCGCGGGTGAGCAAACCGGTCAACAAGTTGGCCTACCGGCCGGTCGGCCTGGTGCTCGGGCTGGCAGCGGGTGCCCTGGCCGGGGCGATATTCCGGCAGGTGTGGAAGCTCGCCGCCGGCGACGACGAGGCGCCCAACGCCATCGACGAGGAGCGTGGTTGGGGCGAAGTGCTGGCCGCGGCCGCACTGCAGGGGGCGATCTTCTCAGTTGTCCGGGCCGCTGTGGACCGCGGCGGCGCGACCGGGGTGCGCCGGCTCACCGGCCGTTGGCCGTCGTGAGCGCCACCGCTGGTCAGAGGCGCGACGACCAGACCGGACCGGGCCCGGACGGCGACCAGATTCGGGCACGCCACGAGGGCGTGAACGGCGTCTCAGGTCACATGTCGGAGACGTTCGTCAGGTAGGCTGTGCGAAGTTTTTGCGTACGTGGTTTGCTGTCCACGCTGTTGCGAGACAGCGTGGGTTGAGAGAAGTCCTCCTTCACCGGGGGCCACCTCAGGCGCCGCTGCTCGAAAACGGCCAACCGGCCGCACGGCGTGCTTGGCCGCCAGTTTCAGAAGGAGATACACATGGCGCAGGGAACCGTGAAGTGGTTCAACGCAGACAAGGGCTTCGGCTTCATCACCGTCGACGGCGGGGGTGCTGACGTGTTCGTCCACTTCTCGGCCATCCAGACCAGCGGCTACCGCACGCTGGAGGAGAACCAGCGGGTCGAGTTCGAGATCGCCCAGGGCCAGAAGGGTCCGCAGGCCGAGCAGGTCCGCCCGATCTGACCTCGGTCGCCGGTGCCGTCCGGCGGTCGGGCTGGCACCGACCCGCGAAGGTCGTGACGAGGGCCCCGTTGTTCCGGCCGGAACAACGGGGCCCTCGCTCGTGCGCGACTGGGCCCCTGCTCGTGCGAAGCGCTGGGCGGCGGGTCACCACCGGTGGTGCACCTGCGGCCTGATCAGGTCGTCGTAGACCTCCCGCACCGCCCGCTGGGTGGCGTCGTCCAGCGGGGGTAGCTCCGCGGCAGCCGCGTTCCCCTTCGCCTGGGCCGGGTTGCGGGCACCGGGGATCGCCACCGTCACCCCGGGCTGGTCCAGGATCCAGCGCAAGGCGAACTGGGCCATGGTGGCCTGCGGCGGTACCAGCGGGGCGAGCCGACGCACGGCGGCCAGCCCGGTATGGAAATCGACCCCGGAGAACGTCTCACCGACGTCGAACGCCGAGCCGTCCCGGTTGAAGGTGCGGTGGTCGTCGGCGGCAAAGCTGGTGTGCTCGTCGTACCGGCCGGAGAGTAGGCCACTGGCCAGTGGCACCCGGGCGATGATCCCGACCCCGGCGGCGGCAGCGGCCGGCAGCACCCGCTCCAGCGGCTTGAGCCGCAACGCGTTGAGGATGATCTGCACGCTGGCCGTGCCCGGCCGGGCGATCGCGGCCAGCGCCTCGTCGACCGTCTCCACGCTCACGCCGTACGCGGCGATCCGCTGCTCGGCGACGAGGGTGTCCAGCGCGTCGTAGACCGCGTCGGTGCGCAGCACCTCGGTCGGCGGGCAGTGCAGCTGGACCAGGTCGAGGCGGTCCACCCCGAGATTCGCCCGGGACCGGTCGGTCCAGGCCCGGAAGTTGTCCAGCACGTACGCGGACGGGTGCTGCGCTACCCGGCGTCCCATCTTGGTGGCGACGAACAGATCGTCGCCGGCCGACTCCCGCAGGAACCGGCCGATGATCCGTTCGCTACGCCCGTCGCCGTACACGTCGGCGGTGTCCAGGAAGGTGGTGCCGGCCTCGACGGCGGTGGTGAGCGTCGCCGCCGCCTCGTCCTCGGTGACCGTCCCCCAGTCGGCGCCGAGCTGCCAGGCACCCAGACCGATTGCCCCTACCGCGCGGCCGAGCCGCGGAAACGTACGCTTGTCCACCTGGCGAGCCTAGACGACCGCCCGAACGGTACGCTCGGCGCAGCCGGGCCCCCGCCGGGGATGTCCGTTTTCCCGAGGAGGTCGAACGCCACGGTGAGCCAGCAACCGTCGTCTCCGTCCGTGCTGTCGGAGGATCCGCCCGTGCTGTCGGACTTCATCGCCGGGCTGCCAAAGGTCGAGCTGCATGTGCACCACGTCGGGTCGGCGTCGCCGCGGATCGTCGCCGAGCTGGCCCAGCGGCACGAGGGGAGGTCCCCGGTCCCCGCCGACGAGGCCGCGTTGGCCGACTACTTCGTGTTCCGCGACTTCGCCCACTTCGTCGAGATCTACCTGAGTGTGGTCGATCTGGTCCGCGACGACGAGGACGTCTGGGTGCTCACCCACGAGGTGGCCCGCGAGTTGGCCGCCCAGCAGGTCCGGTACGCCGAGCTGACGGTGACGCCGTACTCGCACGTACGGCGCGGCATTCCGGCGCCCGCGTTCTGTGCGGCGATCGAGGACGCCCGGCGACGGGCGCGCGCCGACTTCGGCATCGAGCTGCGCTGGTGCTTCGACATACCGGGGGAGGCGGGGTTGCCGGCGGCCGAGGAGACGCTGCGGATCTGCCTCGACGAGGCCCCGGACGGTCTGATCAGTTTCGGCCTGGGAGGGCCGGAGATCGGCGTACCCCGCCCCCAGTTCAAGCCGTACTTCGACCAGGCCCGGGCGGCCGGGCTGCATTCGGTGCCGCACGCTGGCGAGACCACCGGGCCGGAGACGGTCTGGGACGCGCTGCGCGAGCTGGGCGCCGAACGGATCGGCCACGGCACGTCCAGCGTGCGGGACCCGGAGCTGATGGCGTTCCTGGCGGAGCGGCGGATTCCGCTGGAGGTGTGCCCGACGTCCAACCTGCGCACCGGTGCGGTGCCGCAGCTGTCCGCGCACCCGCTCGCCGACATGGTCGCCGCCGGCCTGCTGGTGACGATCAACTCCGACGACCCACCGATGTTCGGCACCAGCCTGAACCAGGAGTACGCGGTGGCCGCGTCCCTGCTGCAGGCCGGCCCGCAGCAACTCGCCGGCCTGGCCCGCGACGCGGTGACCGCCTCGTTCCTGCCTGCCACCGAGCAGCGGCGGCTGCGGGACGAGATCGACGGCTACCTGGCGTCGGCCGGCTGAGCCGCCGCCTGTGCCGGTCTATCTACTGGCGCAGGTCGCGTAGCCCGGGTCCTGCCAGCAGGCGAGGACCGCGACCACCAGCGCGGCGATCACCGCAACCCAGCGCAGCACCTGCCGCGCGGTGATCGGCGTGGCCCCGCCCTCGTCGACGGTGGGTGACCCCGCTGGCGGTGACCCGACGGCGTACGTACCCGACGGTGGCTCAGCGGCCGGCGGCGGCGCAGCGGCTGACGGTGACACGTCGACCTGCCTCTGTCCAGGGTGGGCGCGCGGCGGGACATCCGGTGTTGGGGGACCGAGCCCCGCCGCGCGCAAGCGCCCCTGGACTGGGGATTCGGGACGGTACTGCGGGTGAGTCGTCCAGGAACGCCGATGGGTTCGGAGCAGATGCTGCCATCCGGCGCGGGGCGCGCGGAACGACGTTAACCCAGACCTAAGGAATACTTGTGCCAGCGAAGACCCGGCCGTGACCTGCTGGTCAGCGCGGCGTCGGCCGGCGACGGGTGCGGCCCCGCTCCCGCTCCCGGTCACGTTCCCGGGCCAGCCGGCCGACCAGCCCGAACCGGCTCATCGGGCGGGGTGGGGCGGCCTCGGCGTCGGCGAGCAGCATCACCACGCTCGCCCCGCCGAGCCGGGCCCGGTCCAGGCTGACCGACCCGTTCGCCTGCAACGCCACCCGACGGGCGATGTCCAGGCCGAGCCCGGTGGAGCCCTGGTCGCTGGCGCCGCGCCGCAGTGCCCGGTCCGGGTTGGCGATACCCGGCCCGGCGTCGTCGACCCGGATCGCCACGTACCCGTCCCGGCGGGACACCGCCACCTCGAACGCGGTGCCCTGCGGCGTGTAGCGGAACACGTTGCCGAGCACCGCGTCGAGCGCGGCCGCCAGCTCGGCCCGGGGCACCGGCACCGGGGTCCGCAGCTGCGCGCCGATCACGTTGTACGGCCGGTTCTGGTCGCCGGCCAGCGCCGACCAGAAGACCATCCGGTCGCGGACCACCTCGGCGACGTCGCAGCTGCCCTGGCCGACCTCCTGGGTGACCGTCTTGCGGGTCGTGTTGATCAGAACGTCGACCTCACCCTCCAGGGTGACGATCGCCTGACGGATCCGGCGGATCGTCCGCCGCCGGTCCAGCTCGGCCTCGCTGAACGAGCCGACGCTGGTGTCGTCGGAGTCGAGCGCGTCGGCGTCCAGCCGCAGTACGGTCAGCGGGGTGCGTAGCCGGTGGGACAGGTCGGCGACGAGTTCACGTTCGTCGGTGCGGGAGGTGACCAGCCGGTCCGCCATCCGGTTGAACGCGTACCCGGCCTCGGCGAGCTCGCGCGGCCCGTCCGGCTGAATGCGTACCGCCAGATCTCCGTCACCGACCGCCATCGCCGCGTCGACCAGCCCTTTCGCTGCGGCGACGGCGCGCGCGGCGATCCGGTCCACGACGATGACCGAGCAGACGACCAGACCCGCGGCAATGCCGACCAGCAGCAGCCAGGTGCCGGCCGCACCACGGTTGAGCTCGCCGTCGGCCACGAAGACCTCGACGACGGTGACCGCCTCACCGACCGTGACCGGCTCCAGGTGCAGGACCCCGCCGTCGGTCGCCACCACCGTCGGCCCGGTGCCGGCGGCGGCCTCGGTGACCTGCTGGCTGGTCGCCCGGACGGTGCCGGCCAGGTCGAGCCCGTGCACCACCGGCTGCCGGTCGGCGCTCTCGCCGAGACCGGCAACGGCCCGGCGGACCCCTTCCGGGTCGTTGCTGACCGCCAACGCGCCGCGCACCACGGCGGCACGCCGGGCCGCGTCGGCCAGTGCCTGCTCGCGGGTCTCCCGCTGTAGCTGCAGGCCGAGCGGGATCAGGAAGACCAACGCGATGATCGATGCCATGCCGGCCCCGAGGTAGGCCAGCGCCAACCTCAGTCCGGTACCACCAGCCGGAAGCCGACCCCCCGCACGGTGCGCAGGTAGCGCGGCTTCGCTGCGGATTCGCCCATTTTGCGGCGAAGCCAGTAAAGGTGCACGTCGATGGTCTGGTCCTCGCCGACCGACGGCTGCCGCCATACCTCCTCCAACAGCTCCCGGCGGGACACTACCCGACCTGGGCGGGCGGCCAGATAGGCCAGCAGGTCGAACTCCTTGCGGGTCAGCGCCAGGGCCTCGCCGTCCAGCGTGGCGCTGCGTTCGCCGACGTCGACCCGTAGCCCACCCACCTGGTGCACGGCGGGCGGCACCGACCGGCTCGCCCGGCCGGCCCGGCGTAGCACCGTGGTGATCCGGGCGTCCAGATGCGCACCGGTGAACGGCTTGACCATGTAGTCGTCGGCCCCGGCCCGCAGCAGCCGGACGATTGCCTGCTCGTCGTCGCGGGCGGTGGCGATGATGATCGGCACGTCGGTGATGCCGCGCAGCATCCGCAACGCGTCTGACCCGTCCAGGTCCGGCAGGCCCAGGTCGAGCACCACCAGGTCGGGGGTTTCCGCGGCGACCCGGCGTAACGCGTCCAGGGCGGTGCCGACCGCATGGACCGCGTGCCCGCGGTCGGCCAGCGAGCGCAACATGGCGCCGCGCACAACGTGGTCGTCTTCGACCAGGAGCACCGTAGCCACCTCACGACCGTACTGCCCCTGGCAAGTCGGTGGTGACCGCGGTCACCGCGCACGGCGGCGCCGCCCGACGTACGTCGCGGCCCGGTCGACGCCGACCGCTGGGTCTGTCGCGGCCGACGATGGCTCAGGGCAGCCGCAACACCCAGCGGTACGCCTGCACCAGCCCGGTGTCGAAGCCGGCCGCCGACCCCCACAGGAAGATCCGGAACCGCCGGTACATCGGCTCCCCCCAGCGCTGCACCACCTCGTCCCGGGCGGCGTCCAGCCGCCGGGCCCATTCCCGGCAGGTCAGGTAGTAGTTGTGCCGGTCGTCGGCGATGCTGCACAGCTCGAACGGGGATCGGGCGACGTGCCGCAGGTACTGGTGCAGCAGCAGCGGCGCGGACCGGCCCGGGTAGATGTAGCGCTTCATGAACGCCGACGCGACGTGCTTGCGTCGCATCGCCAGCGCGTCGAGGTAGACGCGCCCGCCGGGCCTGAGTAGCTCCGCGTACTTGCGCAGGCTGCGGCGGTAGTCCGGCAGGTGCTCGGTCACCCCCATGTTGACGATCGCGTCGTAGCGACGCTCGTCGGTGAAGCCGAAGATGTGCTGACGCACCACCCGTACGTCGAGCTGCTCCCGCTCGAACAGGTCGACGAGGTAGCGTTCCGACTCCTGGGACAGGGTCGTGGTGGTCACCTCGATGCCGTGCCGGGCCGCGTGTTCGGCGAACGCCCCCCAGCCGCCGCCGACCTCCAGCACCCGGTCACCCGGCTTGACCCCGATCGCCTCCAGCGCCAGGTCCATCTTGCGGGTCATCGCGTCCTCGAGCGGCTCGTCGTCGGCGGCGAACACGCCCTCCGTGTAGCAGCGGTGCCGGTTGTCGAGGAAGGTCAGGAAGAACTCCGACTCCGAGTCGTAGTGGTGGGAGATCGCCCGCCGGTCGTCCTCCCGCCGGCCGCGCAGCAGCCCGGCGAACACGCCGGAGAACCGGGCCACCGGATGCAGATCGGTGAAGAACGCCCGCATCCGCAGCGCGGCGGACAGGTCGCCCTCGACGTCCAGCCAACCCTGCAGGTACGCCACGGCGACCGCGAACTGGTCCAACGCGGCCAGCGCCCGGGCACCACGGGGGTGACGTACGGCGATGGTGAACTGCGGGTCGCCCGGGCCGAAGCGGTGCTCGATGCCGGCGACGTCCAGTACGGCGAACGGCACCGGCCGCCGGCTGGCGAAAAATGAGTCGTATCGGCGCCGTAGAGCGCCGACCATGTCGGTGGCAGCCACGGCGTCAATCTAACGCCGGAACCGGGTCGACGTCAGGCGTTGCAACCGGACCGACACCCGGTCACGCCGACGGAGGGCGATAGCATCATGGCCGGCCGGGCCCACCCCGGCCACCGGAGCACCGCGCGCCGGCCGGCCCGTGCCGGACCACCGTACGCACCGATCCATCGACCGTGAGGAGCCCGTCGTGTCCGCAAGCGCAGCCAGTCCCCAGGCCGAACCCGTCGTGGTCCCGGCCGGGACCACGGCTGCGGACGCGATCGCCGCCGCCGGTCTGCCGGTGCACGGCCCGAAGGCGATCGTCGTGGTCCGCGACCCCGACGGCACCCTGCGCGACCTGGACTGGTCACCGGAGGCCGACACCGGCGTCGAGCCGGTCGCCCTGGACTCCCCGGACGGGCTCGCCGTGCTGCGCCACTCCACCGCGCACGTGCTCGCCCAGGCGGTGCAGGACCTGTTCCCGGACGCCAAGCTGGGTATCGGCCCGCCGATCACCAACGGCTTCTACTACGACTTCGACGTCGCCCGGCCGTTCCAGCCCGAGGACCTCGACAAGCTGGAAAAGCGGATGCAGGAGATCATCAAATCCGGGCAGCGGTTCCGGCGGCGGCGGTTCGCCGATCTGGACGCCGCCCGGGCGGAGCTCGCCGACGAGCCGTACAAACTGGAGCTGGTCGACGTCAAGGGCACCGCCGACTTCGACGCCAGCGAGGTGATGGAAGTCGGCGGCGGTGAGCTGACCATCTACGACAACCTCGACCCGAGCTCCGGTAAGACCTGCTGGTCGGACCTGTGCCGGGGCCCACACCTGCCGTCCACCCGGCTGATCGGCGCGGTCAAGCTGATGCGCAGCGCGGCGGCGTACTGGCGGGGATCCGAGCGCAACCCGCAGCTGCAGCGGATCTACGGCACCGCCTGGCCGACCCGGGACGCACTCAAGGCGTACCTGAGGCTGCTCGACGAGGCCGCCCGCCGCGATCACCGCAAGCTCGGCGCGGACCTCGACCTGTTCAGCTTCCCGGACGAGATCGGATCCGGGCTGGCGGTGTTCCACCCCAAGGGCGGCATCATCCGTCGGGAGCTGGAGGACTACTCGCGCCGTCGGCACGAGCAGGCCGGGTACGAGTTCGTCTACTCCCCGCACATCAGCAAGTCCCAGCTGTTCGAGACCTCGGGGCACCTGCCGTACTACTCCGACACCATGTTCCCGCCGGCGGAGATGGAAGGCGCGCAGTACTACCTCAAGGCGATGAACTGCCCGATGCACAACCTGATCTTCCGGTCGCGGGGGCGGTCGTACCGGGAGCTGCCGCTGCGGCTGTTCGAGTTCGGCACCGTCTACCGGTACGAGAAGTCCGGCGTGGTGCACGGCCTGACCCGGGTGCGCGGGCTGACCATGGACGACTCGCACATCTACTGCACCCGGGAGCAGATGCCCGGTGAGCTGCGCTCGCTGCTCGCCTTCGTGCTCGACCTGCTGCGGGACTACGGCCTCGACGACTTCTACCTGGAGCTGTCCACCCGCGACGACTCGGACAAGTTCATCGGCGACCCGGCCGAGTGGGCCGACGCCACCGAGACCCTGCGGCAGGCGGCCATCGACTCGGGGCTGGAGCTGGTGCCCGACCCGGGCGGCGCGGCCTTCTACGGCCCGAAGATCTCGGTGCAGGCCCGTGACGCGATCGGCCGGACCTGGCAGATGTCCACCATCCAGCTGGACTTCAACCAGCCGAAGCGGTTCGGCCTGGAGTACCAGGCCGCCGACGGCACCCGGCAGCAGCCGATGATGATTCACCGGGCGTTGTTCGGGTCGATCGAGCGGTTCTTCGGCATCCTCACCGAGCACTACGCCGGCGCGTTCCCGGCCTGGCTGGCCCCGGTGCAGGTGACCGGCATCCCGATCCGCACCGATCACGGTGACTACCTGGCCGAGTTCGTCGCCATGCTGCGCGCCGAGGGCATCCGGGCCGAAGTGGACTTCTCCGACGACCGGATGCAGAAGAAGATCCGCACCGCCCAGCAGCAGAAGGTGCCGTTCATGGCGATCGCCGGCGATGCCGACGTGTCGGCCGGGACCGTTTCGTTCCGCTACCGCGACGGTTCACAGCGTAACGGAGTGCCGCTGGCTCAGGCGGTGGCCCACGTCGTCGACGTGGTGCGGTCCCGGACCAACGTCAACCCGACCGCGACCGTTCCCGACAGTCAGTCGGGGTCCGACGGTCAGCAGGGGCCCGCCGGGCAGTGAGCCGGGTCGCCGTCGGGTGAGTCCGGCCGGCCGAGCCCGTACGATCATGGGGTGACTGGCACGACCGGACAACCGGGCCCGGATGGCCTGGAACGACTCTGGACACCGCACCGGATGGCGTACATCTCCGGTGCGGACCGGCCCGACGGTGGCTACGACTCGCCGACCGGCTGCCCGTTCTGCCTGGCCCCCGGTCGGCCGGCCGAGCAGAGTCTGGTGGTGGCCCGGGGCGAACGGGTCTTCGCCGTGCTCAACCTCTACCCGTACAACCCCGGTCACCTGTTGATCTGCCCGTACCGGCACGTCGCGGACTACCCGGAGTTGGACCGGGCCGAGACCGCCGAGCTGGCCGAGTTCACCCAGACCGCGATGCGGGTGATCCGCGCCGTGAGCAGCGCGCACGGCTTCAACATCGGGATGAACCAGGGTGGGGTGGCCGGTGCCGGCATCGCCGCCCACCTGCACCAGCACGTGGTGCCCCGGTGGGGCGGGGACGCGAACTTCATGCCGGTGATCGGCCGTACCAAGGTGCTGCCGCAGCTGCTCGCCGACACCCGCGACCTGTTCAGCGGGGCGTGGCCGGCGACCTGACAGGGGTGTCCCCGTTAGCGAAAACTAGTTGTCGAAAACTTGATTTCGGTATCTGGTTTTCGTAGTGTCGGTAGGGGCGAGGAGGTGACGGTGTCGGAAACGCAGGCCAGACCGCGTCGCAGCCGGCTCTCGGCGGAGCGCGAGCAGGAGCTGCTGACGGTCGCACTGGCAATGGTGCGCGAGCGCGGCTACGACGCGGTCACCATCGACGACATCGCGGCTGCGGCAAAGGCCAGCACCGCTACGTTGTACCGGCGCTGGGAGAGCAAGCCGATGCTGGTCATTCGGGCTCTGCAGGCGCAGAAGCCCGCTCCGGCGATCGAAATCGACACCGGCTCCCTCCGCGGCGACCTGCTGGCACTGGCGACGATAGCCAGCGACGCGGCCCGAATCAGGGACTCGCATGACGCGGCCATGACGGGTCTGGCCCGGGACGTGTTGCTCAATCCCGAGCTGATGCTCGCCCTCCGCGAGCTCATGATCGAGCCGCAGATCCAGGCGATGCGTCGGATGCTTCAGCGACACGTCGACGCCGGGCGGATCGGCCCGGACAACCCGGTCCTCGATCTGGTGGACCAGATCCTCCTCGGGCCGTTGCTGGCCGGCCAGCTCTACCTCGGTCACCGGCCCGGCCTGGCCGCCCGAATCGTCGATGAGGTCCTGTTGCCGCTGCTGAGCGCGACGCGCGGCTGAGTCAGCTCCCGCGCCGTCTGGCCCAGGTCATCCGACGAGCTCGTTGCCTGTCCCGAGCGATCACGGTCCGTGATCGTTGGTTCGCGCTGTCAAGTTTGGGGAATCTCGATGTCAACAAACCGTATCCTGGTCACCGGTGGCACCGGCTTCGTCGCCTCGTACGTGATCCGAGGTGCCCTGGCCCGCAACTTCCAGGTCCGGACAACCGTACGCTCGCCGGCCCGGACCCCCGAGCTACGCCGCACCGTCGGCGACGACTCCATCGAGGTGGTGACCGCCGACCTCACCGAGGACGCCGGCTGGGACGCCGCCGCACAGGGCTGTCGCTACATCCTGCACATCGCCTCCCCGTTCCCCGGAATCCGACCGGCCAACGAGAACGATCTGGTCTTGCCGGCCCGCGACGGCACGCTCAGAGTGTTGCGGGCCGCCCGCGACGCAGGAGTACATCGAGTGGTGATGACGTCGTCGTTTGGGGCGGTCGGCTATGGCCAGCAACCGCCGGACCGTCCCTTCACCGAACAGGACTGGACGGATCCCGACGCGCCGGGTATCGACCCGTACATCAAGTCCAAGACCGTCGCCGAGCGGGCGGCATGGGACTTCGTCGAGGGTACCGACGGAGGTGTGGAGTTGGTGGTCCTCAACCCCACCGGAATCTTCGGGCCGGTCCTCAGCAGCGACCATCCCCCCTCGGTAGGCATCATCCAGGCGATGCTGTCCGGCCGGATGCCGCGCGTTCCCGACCTGTGGGTGTCCCCGGTCGATGTGCGGGACCTCGCAGACCTGCAGATGGCCGCCATGCTGACGCCGGAAGCCGCCGGGCACCGCTACCTCGCCGCCAGCGGCGCCCTGCTGTCGTTGCGGGATATCGCCGCGATCCTGCGCCGCCGGCTCGGCGCGGACGCAGCGAAGGTCTCCATCCGAGCGATGCCATCGACGCTGGTGCGGATTCTGGCCCCGTTCGTCCCGCAGCTGCGGGCAATGGTCGGCAACCTGGGGGTGCGTCGCCCGGTCTGCACCGACGCCGCCCGCGAAACCTTCGGCTGGACACCGCGGCCGGCAGAGGACACTGTCGTCGACACCGGACGCAGTCTCGTTCACAGCAGTCGGACCGGAGGCTGAGGGTCAACTGGACGATACGCGTTCGTAGCGGGCGAACGCCCGCCGGAACGTGCCGGCACCTCCGGTGATCGAGCGCAGCTGCACCGCGTACCGCAGCAGTTCGGTCGCCGGCACCTCGGCGCGGATGACCGTCCGGTCGCCGGATTCGTCATCGCCGGTGGTGCCGAGCACCCGGGCGCGTCGGCCGGCCAGGTCGCCGAGCACCGACCCGACCGCACCGGTCGGCACCCGCACCATGATCGCATCGACCGGTTCCAGCAGCGTCGGTCGGCCGGTGGTGGCCGCGTCCCGCAGGGCCAGCGCCCCGGCGGTCTGGAACGCCGCGTCCGACGAGTCGACCGGATGTGCCTTGCCGTCCACCAGGGTCACCCGCAGGTCGACCACCGGATGTCCGCTGACCACGCCCCGGTCCATCTGGGCCCGCACGCCTTTCTCCACCGATGGGATGTAGTTGTGCGGCACCGCCCCGCCGACCACCCGGTCGACGAACTCGAAGCCGCTGCCCTCCGGAAGCGGCTCCACCTCGATCTCGCACACCGCGTATTGTCCGTGCCCGCCGGACTGCTTCACGTGTCGTCCGTGCCCCCGGGCCGGCGCGGTGAACGTCTCCCGCAGCGGCACCCGGACCGGCTCGACGTCCACCTCGACGCCGCCGGAGCGCAGCCGGTCCAACAACACGTCGGCGTGCGCCTCGCCCATGCACCAGAGCACCAGTTGGCGGGTCTCGGCATTGCGTTCCAGCCGCAGCGTCGGATCACCGGCGACCAGCCGGCCCAGGTTGCGGGCCATCGCGTCCTCATCCGACCGGGTACGGGCGACGACCGCCACCGGCAGCAGGGGTTCGGGCATCTCCCACGGCTCGACCAGCAGCGGATCCGTGGCCGCCGAGATGGTGTCACCGGTCTCCGCGCTGCCCGACTTGGTCAACGCGCAGATGTCCCCGGCGACGCAGAACTCGACCTCCCGCAGCTGGGCACCCAGTGGGCTGTAGATGTGCGCCGCCCGTTCGTCGGCGTCGTGGTCGGGGCGGCCCCGCTGGCTGAGGCCATGACCGGCCACGTGCACCGTGCGGTCGGTGCGCAGCGTGCCGGAGAAGACCCGGACCAGCGACACCCGGCCGACGTGCCGGTCGACGGTGGTCCGGACCACCTCGGCGACCAGCGGGCCGGCCGGGTCGCAGCCCAGCGGCGGCCGGGGCGTGCCGTCCAGCTCGGTCACCGCCGGCAGAGTGTGCTCGGGCGGTGCCGGGAAGGCAGCGGTCAACAGCCACAGTAGGGCGTCGAGCCCGACCCCGGTGTGGGCGCAGACCGGCAGCACCGGATGGAAGTGGCCCCGGGCCACCGCCGTCTCCAGGTCATCGACCAGCATCTTCGGGTCGAGCTGCTCGCCGGCGAGGTACCGGTCGAGTAGGGTCTCGTCCTCGCTTTCGGCGATGATCCCCTCGATCAGTTCGTCGCGTGCCTCGGCGATCGCCGGCAGGTGCTCCGGGTCCGGCTCCCGCACCTGCGGGGGATGGCCGGTCGAGTAGTCCAGCACCTGCCGGGCGAGCAGGTCCAGCAGCCCGGCGATGCCCACCCCGTCGTCGGCGAGCATCGGCAGGTGCAGCGGCAGCACGTTGTCGCCGAAGACCCGTTGACACAGCGCGACGGTCTCGTCGACGTCGGCGCGCGGATGGTCGAGCCGGGTGAGCGCCACCGCCCGGGGCATGCCGACCGCCGCGCACTCCTCCCACAGCGCGGCGGTGGCCGCGTCCATCCCGTCCGCCGCGCAGACCACGAACAGCGCGGCATCGGCTGCGCGTAGTCCGGCCCGCAGCTCGCCGACGAAGTCCGCGTACCCCGGGGTGTCCAACAGGTTGACCTTGATGTCGCGGTGGAACAGTGGCGCGCAGGTCAGCGCGACGGAGCGTTGCTGGCGTACCGCGGCCGGGTCGTGGTCGCAGACCGTCGTGCCGTCCGGGACCTGCCCCGCCCGGCTGATCGTCCCGGTGGCGGCAAGCAACGCCTCGATCAACGTGGTCTTGCCGGCACCGGAGTGCCCGACCAGCACCACATTGCGGATCCGTTCGGGATCGGCGACCACCGCAACGGACCCGGCGGGCCCCCTGTCGTGGTTCTTCTGCGCCATGACTGCGCACCTCCTGGCTGCCTGACTGGGTGGGGCGACCGCGCTGCGGACCAGGCCGGGCTCCGGTCCGGTCCGGACCGCCCGGGACCGCAGAGGATGACCGCGGGGTGAATCCGCGGCGACATCTTCAGGCGGGCGGGACCTGCTCGGTAACGTGAACCGGGCCCGGGTGAGCTCGCTCACGTTCACGTGTCGATCCCACACCCGCGACGCGCCGTACACAAGTCCGGCGCGCGAGGTGACCGCCACCGGTTCACGTTCGTGGCCACCGTGCCGACCCTTTCCGTCGACCGTTATCGTGGGACCGCCATGGCGAAGATCTTCAGAGTGTCCGTCCGCGCGGGCATCACCCGGGTGATCGAGCCGGTAGCCCGCGGACTGCTCGGCGCAGGGATCTCGCCGAACGCGGTCACGGTCGCCGGCACCGTCGGTGTGCTCGTCGGGGCGATCGGCTTCGGCTCCCGTGGCCACCTGATCACCGGTCTGGTGATCGTCACGCTGTCCGCCCTGACCGACGTGCTGGACGGCACGATGGCCCGGCTGCGCGGCGGTTCGAGCACCTTCGGCGCATTCCTCGACTCGAGCATGGACCGGATCGCCGATGGGGCGATCTTCGGCTCGGTGGCGTACTGGCTCGCGGTCAGCGGCAACCGGGCGGGTGCGGTCGCGGCGCTGATCTGCCTGGTCGCCGGTGGCATCGTGTCCTACGTGAAGGCGCGCGCCGAAGGGCTCGGGATGACCTGCAACGTCGGCGTAGCCGAACGGGCCGAGCGGCTGATCCTGGTCGGCGTCGGCGGCCTGCTCAGCGGCCTCGGTGTCGGCTGGGGGCTGCCGGCCGCGCTCTGGCTGCTCGCCGCGCTGTCACTGGTGACGATCTGGCAGCGGATCGCCCACGTCCACCAGCAGACCGCCGCCGCGGCGGCGGGCACCCGACAGACGGTGCAGGGCGTGGACGCGTGACCCCGGTCGAGCTCGGCTACGCGGCGGCCTGGCGGCTGATCCGGACGCTGCCCCGGCCGGCCGCAGCTGCCCTGTTCCGCGTCGGCGCCGACCGGGCTCACCGGCGCGGCGCGGCGTCGGTCCGCCGGCTCGCCGCCAACCTGCGCCGGGTGGTCGGCCCGGATCTGCCAGCGGCCGAGTTCGATTGGCTCACCCGGGAAGCGGTGCGTTCGTACGCCCGGTACTGGATGGAGATGTTCCGGCTGCCGTCGCTGAGCCGGCAGCAGCGGCTCGACGGTTTCCACCTGGCCGGTTCGGAGATGCTCGCCGCCGACGTGGCCGCCGGGCGGGGCTCGGTGGTGGCGCTGCCGCACGCCGGCAACTGGGACGCGGCGGGCGCCTGGGTGGCGGCCAACGGCTGGCCGTTGACCACGGTCGCCGAACGGCTGCGACCCGAAGGCGTCTACAACCGGTTCGTCGCCGTCCGGCAACGACTCGGCATGGAGATCGTCCCGGCCTCTGGCGGTCCCCGGCCACCGTTCGACGTCCTGATTGACCGGCTCGCTGCCGGCCATGTCGTGCCGCTGCTGGCCGACCGTGACCTGTCCGCCCGAGGCGTCGAGGTCAGTTTTTTCGGCGGCCGGACCCGGATGCCGGCCGGCCCGGCGCTGCTCGCGCTGCGTACCGGTGCCCCGCTCTACGTCACCACCATGTGGTTCGAACCGGACCGCGCACACGGCGAGTTGGACGGGCCGGTGCCGCTTCCCGACCCGTCGGTCGGCCCGCTGGACGTGCGGGTCCGCCTGCTGACCCAGCAGATCGCCGACCGGCTGGCGGTCGGTATCGCCCGCCACCCGCAGGACTGGCACATGATGCAGCGGCTGTGGCTGGACGAGCGCCCCGACCCCGACCCCGACCCCGACCGGGACCGGTCGGGCAGCTCGGCCACCGGGCCGGGATGAGCGGGGGCCACCGTGCGGATCGGCATCGTGTGCCCGTACTCCTTCGACGTCCCCGGAGGGGTGCAGAACCACGTCGTCGACCTCGCTGAGGCGCTGATCGATCTCGGCCACGAGGTGAGCGTGCTGGCACCGGCGGACGAGGACGCAGCGCTGCCGCCGTACGTGGTGGCCGCCGGCCGCTCGGTGCCGGTGCCGTACAACGGCTCGGTGGCCCGGGTGAGTTTCGGCCCGGTGGTCACCGCCCGGGTCCGGCGCTGGCTCAATCGTGGCCAGTTCGACGTACTGCACGTGCACGAGCCGTTCGCGCTCAGCGTCAGCCTGCTCGCGGTGCTCTGCGCCCGGGGTCCGGTGGTGGCCACCTTCCACACCGCGATGACCAGGTCCCGGGCGCTGGCCGCCGCGCAGGGCATGCTGCAGCTGGTGCTGGAGAAGATCACTGCCCGGATCGCGGTGTCGGCGCTGGCCCGCAGGGTGCAGGTCGAACACCTCGACGGCGGCGCGGTGGAGATCCCCAACGGGGTGGCGGTGGCGAAGTACGCCAACGCCGAGCCGCTGCCCGGCTGGCCGGGTGACTGCGGTCCGGGCACCGGCGGCACGCTCGGCTTCCTCGGCCGGTTCACCGAGCCGCGAAAGGGCTTCGGTCTGCTCCGTGAGGCGTTCGTCGCGCTGGCCCCGGACCGCCCGGGCCTGCGGCTGCTGGTGGCCGGTCCGGGCCGGCCCGACGACCTGTACGCCGCCGTCCCGGCCGGGCTGCGCGACCGGGTGACCTTCCTCGGGCTGGTGTCGGAGCCGGACAAGGCCCGGATGCTGCGCAGCGTGCACCTCTACGTCGCGCCGAACATCGGCGGTGAGTCGTTCGGCATGATCCTCACCGAGGCGATGGCAGCCGGCGCGGCGGTGGTCGCCAGTGACCTGGACGCGTTCCGCCGGGTGCTCGACGACGGCCGGGCCGGGGAACTGTTCCCCACCGGTGACCCGGTGGCGCTGCGCCGGGCCGTCGCCCGGCTGCTGGACGACGCGCCGCGCCGGGAAGCGCTCGCCGGCCACGCCCGGCAGGTGGTGGCGACCTTCGACTGGCCCGCGGTGGCCCGCCAGGTGCTGGAGGTGTACGCCGCCGCGATCGAGGCCACCGATGGGCGGGTGCTCTATCAGGAGTGGGCGGAGCCACCATGATCGGGTCCACGGGGCCTACGCCGGCGGCACTACGATGCCGGGAATGCGGTGGGTGGTCGGTGTGAGCGTCGCGGTCGTCCTGCTGTCGGCGTACCTCACCTGGACCGCGGCCCGGGTGGACCGGCTGCACGTCCGGGTGGCGGCGGCCGCCCGGGCGCTCGACGCGCACCTGCTGCGCCGGGCGGCGGCCGCCGCGGTGCTCGCCGAGGAGCAGTACGCGGTGGAGCTGTACGCGGCGGCCCGGATCGCGTTGGACGCCGCGTCGCCGGAGGAGCGTGAGGCCGCCGAGAACGACCTCACCCGGCAGTTGCGGGCGACGGCGCTGACCAGCCCGGATCCGGCGACCGAGGCGGTGGTGGTGGCCAGCCGCCGGCTGGTGCTGGCCCGTCAACTGCACACCGACCTGGTCCGCGACGCGTTGCTGGCCCGCCGGCGGCCGCTGGTGCGGCTGCTGCGCTTCGGCCGCCGGCACGACGAACCCCGCTACTTCGACATCGACGATCCGACCCTTACCCGGGTGGTGGACCCGACCCGCCGGTGACCTGGGTCTGTTGGCCGGTGATCTGGGCCACAGGGCAGGCCACCGGGTTGTCGATTGGCTGTCGGTGGACCCTGCCGGCGGGCGTAGCATCCCAGACGTACCCCTGTCGCGTACTTCGCCGAGGAGCCGATTCGTCGTGTCCGAGACCCCCGCTGCTCAGGCCGCCACCCCGGGTGCCGTCGCGCCCGCCTCCGTCACCGGTACCGCCCGGGTCAAGCGCGGCATGGCCGAGATGCTCAAGGGCGGCGTGATCATGGACGTGGTCACGCCCGAGCAGGCGAAGATCGCCGAGGACGCCGGGGCGGTCGCGGTGATGGCCCTCGAACGGGTGCCCGCTGACATCCGTGCCCAGGGCGGCGTGTCCCGGATGAGCGACCCAGACATGATCGACGGCATCATCGAAGCGGTCTCCATCCCGGTGATGGCCAAGGCCCGGATCGGACACTTCGTCGAGGCCCAGGTGCTGCAGGCGCTCGGCGTGGACTATGTCGACGAGTCCGAGGTCCTCACCCCGGCCGACTTCGCCAACCACATCGACAAGTGGGCGTTCACCGTGCCGTTCGTCTGCGGGGCGACCAACCTCGGTGAGGCGCTGCGCCGGATCACCGAGGGCGCCGCGATGATCCGTTCCAAGGGCGAGGCCGGCACCGGCGACGTCTCCAACGCCACCACCCACATGCGGCGCATCGGCGCCGAGATCCGCCGGCTGACCTCCCTGTCGCCCGACGAGCTGTACGTCGCGGCGAAGGAGCTGCAGGCCCCGTACGACCTGGTCCGGGAGGTCGCCGAGACCGGGAAGCTGCCGGTGGTGCTGTTCACCGCCGGCGGTATCGCCACCCCGGCGGACGCGGCAATGATGATGCAGCTCGGCGCCGAGGGGGTCTTCGTCGGCTCCGGCATCTTCAAGTCCGGCAACCCGGCCCAGCGGGCGGCGGCGATCGTCAAGGCCACCACCTTCCACGACGACCCGGACGTGCTCGCCAAGGTCTCCCGTGGGCTCGGCGAGGCGATGGTCGGCATCAACGTCGACGACATCCCGGTGCCGCACCGCCTCGCCGAGCGCGGCTGGTGACCGGCGCGGCCCAGCCGGCTCCCGACGCGCAGGTGCGGGTCGGCGTGCTGGCGCTGCAGGGCGACGTCCGCGAGCACCTGCGGGCGCTGACCGAATGCGGTGCCACCGCCCGCCCGGTCCGTCGCCCCGAGGAGCTGGAGCAGGTCGACGCCTTGGTGGTGCCCGGCGGCGAGTCGACCACGATCAGCAAACTGGCGGTCGAGTTCGACCTGCTGGAGCCGATTCGCAAGCGGATCGCCGCCGGCATGCCGGTGTACGGGTCCTGCGCCGGCATGATCATGCTGGCCGACGAGATCCTCGACGGCCGGCCTGACCAGCGGTCCTTCGCCGGCATCTCGATGGCGGTGCGGCGCAACGCGTTCGGCCGGCAGGTGGATTCCTTCGAGGCGCCGGTGGTCATCGACGGTGTCGACGGCCCGCCGTTCCACGCGGTTTTCATCCGCGCGCCATGGGTCGAACGGGTCGGCGAGGACGTCGAGGTGCTGGGCCGGGTAGCCGCCGGAGCGGCCACAGGTAGGATTGTCGCGGTTCGGCAGGGCAATCTGCTCGCCACGGCCTTCCACCCAGAGCTGACCGGCGACCGTCGGGTGCACCGACTGTTCGTGGAGATGGCCGTCGCGGCAGGCTGACCCAGCAGGTGGGAAGCGACGGAGGTGCACATGTCCGGCCACTCCAAGTGGGCGACGACCAAGCACAAGAAGGCGGTCATCGACGCCAAACGCGGCAAGATGTTCGCCAAACTGATCAAGAACGTCGAGGTCGCCGCCCGGACCGGCGGGGGTGACCCGGCCGGCAACCCCACCCTGTACGACGCCATCCAGAAGGCGAAGAAGAGCTCCGTACCCAACGACAACATCGACCGCGCGGTCAAGCGCGGCTCCGGCCTGGAGGCCGGCGGTGCCGACTGGCAGACGATCATGTACGAGGGGTACGGGCCGAACGGTGTCGCCCTGCTCGTCGAGTGCCTGACCGACAACCGCAACCGGGCGGCGACCGAGGTGCGTACCGCGCTGACCCGTAACGGCGGGTCGCTGGCCGACGCCGGCTCGGTGTCGTACCTGTTCTCCCGCAAGGGTGTGGTGATCGTGCCCAAGGGCGAGCACTCCGAGGACGACGTGATGCTCGCGGTGCTCGACGCCGGCGCCGAGGAGGTCAACGACCTCGGCGAGGCCTTCGAGGTGGTCAGCGAGCCAGGTGACCTGGTCGCCGTGCGCACCGCGCTGGTCGACGCCGGCATCGACTACGAGTCCGCCGAGTCCTCCCTGGTGCCGAGCATGAACGTGCCGCTGGACGAGGACGGCGCCCGGCGGATCTTCAAGCTGATCGACGTCCTGGAGGACTGCGACGACGTGCAGAACGTCTACGCGAACTTCGACGTCTCCGACGAGATCATGGCCGCCGTCGGCTGACCGGGCGTCGTTCACCGCCCTAGCTATCCCTCGGACTGTCAGAAGCCCAGCGAGTAGCCGGAGGGTGAAACTCCATCCGGCTACTCGACAGCAAGGATTCGAGAGAGAGGGGTTGCCGTTAATGTGCTTCTCCGAGCAAGGCGTAGACTGCTCACCCTGGCTTCGGTTCTCGCGGTTCTCGTAAGCGGTTCAGCGACCTATGCGTGCACGTTAGCTCGGCCCGCTGGTGCCGAGCTCGTTCTGAGGGTTCAGGCTGAACACTGTCCGAGTAGTGCCAGTAGGTGCTACTTGCTGCCGCTGCCGGAATCCGATGTAATGGTCTCCGGTCCGGAAATATCTATGTCGGGTCAAACCGATGGCTCGGGAGTTGCACGTTTCTGGCTCCAGGAGCCTGGAACTTACGTCGTGCGTGTGGATTCATTCGCAATCTTTCCCAGCACCCTGTCCAAGACTCTGGCTATCGATGACGAGGACACCGCACTGGGGGGTAGTGTCGCAGTGGAGCTGACGGGCCAGCTCGCCTCCTAGTAATCATCGGCTGCTAGTGATCCGCACCCTGAAATTCGCGGACAGTATGTCGTGCAGCAATGGGCAGGAGCGGATCACTTGAGCGGCGTGCCAAGAGCCCCGGACCCATCCAGGTGGGTCCAGGGCTCTTGTTGTCCGTCCGTACGCGGATTCAGCTGTGCGTCTTTGTCACCTCGACGAAACGCGACCAGGCGGTCGGGTGGAAGGTCAGGGTGCCGCCGTCGCGGTTCTTGGTGTCCCGGACGTGGACGCGGCCGGGAAGGTTGTCTGCGACCTCGACGCAGTCGCCGGTGCCGTTGCTGCGGGTGCTCTTGCGCCAGCGTGGCTCATCTGTGTTCATTCAGCGTCCTCAGGATCAGGTCTCGGGACTGGACCACGGGCAGGGCCAGCGCGTCAATCTCCTCCCAGGCTAGCTCCAGGTGTCCGAGGTCGCCACGGGTGGTCGGCGCGTGGCCGGTCAGTTGGTCATCGAGATGGCCCGATCGCCGGCCGTCCGGCAGGTTGGCGATCACGAACGCTCCGGAGAGCCCGACGTGGATGCCCTCCGACTCGGCCGGGATCACCCGGATGCGGACATGCGGCCGATGGCCGACGTCCACCAGGTGCCCGAGCTGGTCCATCAGCACCTCGCTCGGCCCACGCCGCAGCACCACCTCGCCGATGATCGCCGACAGCCCCACCGGGTCGTCCCGGTCGATCGTCGCCGCCTGGCGTTCCCGCCGCTTGGCGACCAGTGCGTCGACCTTGCCGGCGTTCGACGGCACGGCCGAGAAGACCTCGCGCATGTACGACTCGCACTGCAACAGCCCCGGCACCAGCATCGGTGCCCAGCTGCGCAGCAAGGTCGCCCGGCGCTCTTGGTCGAACCAGGAGCGCAGCCAGGGCTGCCGGTCCTCCCGCGCGTCCTTGGCCGCTCGTTGGATCTCGTCGCCGGTGCCGAAGAACTCGTCCATGCGCTCCGCTGTGCCCTCCTGCGGCACCAGCTTTCCCGACTCGAAGGACTGCACCAGGGACTTCGACACGCCGATCGCCGCCGCGAGCCGGTCCTGAGCCATCTTCCGGCTGGTCCGCAGCTCGCGCAGGCGGGCTGGCAGGGAAGCCAGATCATTCACGATTATCACCCCGAATGGTCGGTCGACAGGTGTGCCATCGTCGGGCAATGGCCGAATCCATCTTCCGCCCACTGCCGGGAACAGTCCAGGGTGGAAATCGACGGAAGTGCAACCCGGTCGACTCCACCCGAGGGGGTACGGATGATCAGGAACGACGGAATCGGTGGTGAACCACGCCTCGCGCGATATCGATCTTTCCAACACGACCCGAACGACACGTCGAGCGCGGAGCGCGCGGATGCTTGCCCGCCCGCTCCGCCCAGGTCGGCAGAGTCCTCGGTGGCCGCCCGGTCCCCGGAACTGTCCCGGGCGGTCCACGACGCGAACTCGACCGCCCGCACCCACATCCCGAACCGGACCACCGGGGAATGCCATCGGTGCGGCGGCGTACCCGGACCCTGCCGGCCGTTTCTGAGGGCGATCGCCATCCTGGACCGCTGGGACCCGAGTAATGCCCGGCGGATTCGCGCCGTACTGCATCTCTCCGGGTTGATGACCGCCGGCTACCCGCACGACGGCCGTGACGAGTCCGCCGAGTCGTACGGAGCATCGGACGATGCCTGACGACGAAGCTCTGGTGTGCCCCGGGGATCTCGTGGCGCTGCGGCAGTGTGACCACGTGGACGCCGATCGCCCGGTCCGGCTCCGGGTTGAGGAGGTATGGCCGTCCCCGGAGTGGTTCTCGTGGGTGACGCTCTACGGTCGGGAGGTCAGCGACGACCCACGGCGGCACGGCAGCATCACCAGCGTGCGGGCGTACCGCGACGCGTTGCGCCAGCCCGGGGCGGTCACCAGGACGCCCGCCCCGGTGTGCGCCTACTGCCGCGAGCGACTCGCGGCGGGCAGTCCCATCGTTTCCCCCTGTCCCTCCTCGGGACCCGACGCTTCCGGGCCCCTCCTGAACGCCCCGGGGCGTCGCGTCTTACCCCTCCCCACGGCTCACCGGGCCTAGCACTTGTTGAGCCTGATGCCACAGGTGCATCTTGATGCACCTGTGGCATCAAGCCGTCGGAGCACTGTTGGGTCCCGAGAGCCGGCACGGGCACAACGTGCACCTGCCGGCCGAGCGGAGAACCATCCCCTGGGAGATGTCCATGGCCGCGACGCACCTGCATCTTGATGAGGACCTGTTGACGGAAGCCGCTGCCGCGTTGGGCACGACCACGGAGCGGGAGACGGTGACCGACGCTCTCCGGCAGGTGGTGAGAGTACGCCGCGAACGGCGGCGACGAGCGCTGGCTGACCTGCAGGAGATCGCCGCCTCCGGTGGCTCCCACCTCGACCGCCTCGGTGAACTCGACCGGTGAGACCAATTGGTCGAACCGGAGTCTTGCGCTGCACGCCCTCGCTGCTGGGCTACGCGAACGTGGCCACGACTGTCTGCTGCTCGGTGCCGCGCCGTTTGACAACGTCTCCTAGCGTCACGGGGACGTCAAAGATCACCTGAGCTGGCGGCTCTCCACTGTCGTGGTTCGGGTGCGCAGATCCAGTCGCAACAGAGCCGGAAACGAGGACACGATGGCCAACAGGAAACTCGGTGCCGCAGTTGCCCAGATCGCCGTGCTCGGCGTACTCGGGCTCATCGCCGCAGGCTGTTCGTCGACGGAGGAGACGCCGCCGACGAACGTCGAGCAGACAGCGGCGCCGTCGCAGGCCGACGAACCGGCCGACGGCGCCGATGCCGGCGGTGACACCGGCACCGCGGCGGAGCCACTCCCGTACACCGAGGAACTCAACGGGCGCAGGCTCACCGTCGAATCGTTCGGCACCTCCGCCGCAGGCTCCCCACTGTGGGAGGTCGGCGAGGGCAACGAGGTGCTGTACCTCCAGGTGAAGATCGAGAACGTCGACGCCGAACCCTGGGAGTCGAACGTCGTGCAGTTCTTCCTCCTCGACGAGTCGGACGAGACCTACGCGCCGTCCTTCTACGACGCCGAGGTCGGGGAAGCTCCGGACGCGGTCACCCTCGCCCCCGGTGATTCGGTCGAGGGGTACGTCCCGTTCGAGGTCCCCGCCGGCACCACCGGCCTGCGCCTGGAGTACGCGGTCGACCTGAGCCAGAACGCGGTCATCGACGTACAGCTGAACTGACGTACCGGCCGGGTGGCTCCGGCACGCGTGTCGGCTGTCCCGGCCCGCTGCTGGTTGGCTAGGGTGTCGAACACACGTACGTGTGGCGTGGTGTCGGCTGGGGGAGGATCGGCGGTGCGGGTGCTCGGGGTCGATCCCGGCCTGACCAGGTGCGGGGTCGGCGTGGTGGAGGGCGTGCCGGGTCGGCCGTGCCGGCTGGTCGCGTACCACGTGGTGCAGACCGACCCGGGCGACGACCTGCCGGACCGACTGTTGCACCTCGACGAGCGGCTTACCGCCCTGGTCGCCGAGCACCAGCCGCGCAGCGTGGCGGTCGAGCGGGTGTTCAGCCAGCACAACGTGCGTACCGTGATGGGCACCGCGCAGGCCAGCGCGGTGGCCGTGCTGGCCGGCGCGCGGGCCGGGCTGCCGGTGCGGACCTACACCCCGAGTGAGGTGAAGGCGGCGGTGACCGGTTCCGGCCAGGCCGACAAGGCCCAGGTGACCGCGATGGTCACCCGGCTGCTGCGGCTGGACCGCCCGCCGCGCCCGGCGGACGCCGCCGACGCGCTCGCCCTGGCGATCTGCCACATCTGGCGAGGTGGTACGCATGACCGGCTGGCCGCCGCACAGCGGGCGGCGCGGAGCGGAGGTGCCTGATGATCGCGAGTCTGCGCGGGGTGGTGCTGGCGGTCGCGCCGGACAGCGCGGTGATCGAGGTCGGCGGGGTCGGCCTGGCGGTGCACTGCGCCCCGGGCACCCTGGCCAACCTGCGCCCCGGCAGCCCGGCCCGACTGGCCACCAGCCTGGTGGTCCGGGAGGACTCGCTCACCCTGTACGGCTTCGCCGACGACGACGAGAAGCAGCTGTTCGAGCTGCTGCAGACGGCCAGCGGGGTCGGGCCCCGGCTGGCGCAGGCGGTGCTGTCGGTGCTCACCCCGGACGCGGTGCGCAAGGCGATCGCGAATGCCGACACGGCGGCGCTCACTCGGGTGCCGGGGATCGGCAAGAAGGGCGCCGAGCGGCTGGTGCTGGAGTTGCGGGACCGGGTCGGGCCGGTGCCGGTGGGTGCCGACGGGGCGGCCGGGGTGACCGCTGGGGCGTGGCCGGAACAGGTCCGGCAGGCGTTGGTCGGGCTGGGCTGGACCGCCGGGCAGGCCGACCAGGCGGTGGCCGCCGTGGCGGAGAGCCTGGACGGCCCGCCGCCGCCGGTCCCGGTGCTGCTCAAGCAGGCAATCAGGCTGTTGGGTAAGAGCCGGTGAGTGGCGACGTCGAGGGCCTGGTGTCGGCGTACGCCAGCGACGCCGAACGCGACGCGGAGGTCAGCGTCCGGCCGCGCCGGCTGGCCGAGTTCATCGCCCAGCACCGGGTCCGCGACCAGCTGGACCTGCTGCTGCGGGGCGCGATGGGCCGGGGCGCGCCGCCGGACCACATTCTGCTCAGCGGCCCGCCGGGGCTGGGCAAGACGACGCTGGCCAACATCGTCGCCGCTGAGCTGGGTTCGGGTATCCGGGTGACCAGTGGGCCGGCGATCGAGCGCTCCGGTGACCTGGCGGCGATCCTGACCAGCCTGGCCGAGGGCGACGTGCTGTTCATCGACGAGATCCACCGGATCGCTCGGCCGGCCGAGGAACTGCTCTACAGCGCGATGGAGGACTTCCGGGTCGACGTGGTGGTCGGCAAGGGGCCGGGCGCGACGGCGATCCCGTTGGACGTGGAGCCGTTCACCCTGGTCGGTGCGACCACCCGGGCCGGTCTGCTGACCGGGCCAATGCGGGACCGGTTCGGGTTCGTCGCGCATCTGGACTTCTACGAGTCGACCGAGCTGGAGGTGCTGCTGACCCGGTCAGCGGGGATTCTCGCGGTGCCGATCACGCCGGACGGGGCGGCTGAGATCGCCGGCCGGTCCCGGGGGACCCCGCGGATCGCCAACCGGCTGCTGCGCCGGGTCCGCGACTACGCCGAGGTGCGGGCGGCCGGGGTGGTCGACCGGGATACCGCCCGGGCGGCGTTGGCCGTGTACGACGTCGACGAGCTGGGTCTGGACCGGCTGGACCGGTCGGTGCTGACCGCGTTGATCGGCTCGTTCGGTGGCGGCCCGGTCGGGTTGTCCACCCTGGCGGTGGCGGTGGGGGAGCAGCCGGACACGGTCGAGGAGGTCTGCGAGCCGTTCCTGGTGCGGGCGGGGCTGCTGGCCCGTACCCCCCGGGGGCGGGTGGCGACCGAGGCGACCTGGCGGCATTTCGGCCGGGTGCCGCCGCCGGGAACGCTCGGCGGTCCGGCCGTGCCGGGTGTTCAGTCCCGGGCCGGTACGGCAGGCGGCATGGTGTCCAATATGCCTGATTTATTCTCGGATGAGGCTTAGATTATCTCGTGATCTGAACGTGATCCGTGCCGATCACAGAGTTCACAGTCACAGCGACTAGACTCGCCGCGGTCTGTACGGCACTGAGATCTCGCCTCCGCAGAGCGTAACGGCGTCGCGAGTGGCTGACGAAAGGTTGTTGTTGTGTTCTTGGCGCAAGAGGGCGCGGGCGGCGCCAGCTTCATGCCCATCCTGATGATCGGCCTGCTCTTTGTCGTCATGTACTTCATGATGATCCGGCCGCAGCAGAAGCGGCGCCGCGAAGCCGAGCAGATGCAGTCGTCGATCAGCGCCGGCGACGAGGTCGTCACCATCGGCGGCCTGTACGGCACCGTGTCCAGCATGGATGAGGAGACGGTGATGCTCGAGGTCTCGCCCGGCGTGCACGAGCGCTACGCCCGACCGGCGATCGCCCGGGTGGTGCCGAAGACCGACGCCAGCGCGACGACCGAGTCCGCCCCGGCGGACGAGGTGCCGACCAAGGACTGAGCCACCCCGGGTCGTCAGACCCGAGTTACATCGACGATACTGATCGTTGTGTTGCCGGTCACGACCGCTCGACCTGACGGTCGCGGCTGGTACGACGACCACCCCACCGCCGCTCGCACCAGTGGCACCAACCGCTGCCGCCCGGGGCATCAGCGGCCGAACCGCGCAGGGAGACAGGACCGCCGTGGCACCACCTCAGGGACAGATGCGCCCCGGGCGGCAACTCGCCGCACTCGGGCTCATCTTCGCCGTCCTCTACCTCATGGTGTTCTTCGCCGGAGCCAGCGGCAGCTGGCAGGACCGGCTGGAGCCCAAACTCGGCCTGGACCTGATCGGTGGCACCCGGGTCACCCTGGAGGCGACCACCGAGGACGGCAGCGCGCCGCCGGCCGCCTCGCTGGAGCGGGCCCGCGACATCATCGAGAACCGGGTGAACAGCCTCGGCGTCTCCGAGGCCGAGGTGGTCACCGAGGGCGACCGCAACATCGTCGTCTCGCTGCCCGGCCAGAACCGCGACCTCAGCGAAATCGGCAACGCGGCCGAGCTGCGGTTCCGCAAGGTGCTCAAGGCCACCGACGGGGGTGAGCCGATCCAGCCGCAGGCGTCCCCCACGCCGAGCGAGGGCACCGGTGAGGAAGGGGCCGACGCGTCGCCGACGCCCGGTGCCTCGCCCGACGCCGAGGCGTCGCCGGGTGCGGAATCGTCGCCGCAGGCGGAGGCCGAGCAGAGCGAGGGCGCCGGTGGCGAGGGCGGCATGGCCCAGCCGGATCCGACCGACTCCGCCAGCCCCGATGCCAGCCCCAGCGCGTCCCCGACGCCCGCTGCCGACGCTGACGGGCCGGCCGACCTCGCCGAGGTCCAGGCTAAGGTCGGCGAGGCGGCCTGGGCGGCGGCGACCGGCCTGCAGGCCCCGGCCGACTTCAGCGCCGACCCGACGCTGGCCGATACCCTGGCCCCGTTCGGCGAACTGACCCCGGCGGAGATCCGGGTGCTGCCGGCCGGCGTGCAGTACAACGTGCCGTACGTGACCTGCGACAAGCTCCTGCTGCGCCAGGCCGGCTCGATCCGCGACGAGTCCCAGCAGGTCGTCGCCTGCGAGGGCCTGGTCAAGTACCTGCTGGACGAGGCGAAGGTGGTCGGCACCGACGTCAGCGACGCCAGCGGTGTGCTGGACCAGACCACCGGCCAGCCGGTGGTCAGCCTGAACTTCACCGGATCCGGCCAGCGGGCTTGGACCGAGCTGACCCGCGAGGCGTTCAACAACACCGACCAGGAGTGCGAGGCCAGCGCGCTCGGCCAGGACGGCAAGTGCCGGGTCGCGGTGGTCCTCGACAATGAGGTGATCTCCTCACCGGAGATCCAGGGCGTGCTCACCGGCGACTCGCAGATCACCGGCGACTTCACCCTCGCCACCGCCAACGAGCTGGCCGGCAACCTGCGCTACGGTGCGCTGCCGCTGACCTTCGAGCCGCAGGAGGCGCAGAGCATCTCGGCCACGCTTGGCACCGAGCACCTGCGCGCCGGGCTGCTCGCCGCCGGGATCGGAATGCTGCTGGTCGCAATCTACTCGTTCTTCTACTACCGGCTGCTCGGCATCGTGATCTTCCTCAGCCTGATTCTGTCGGCGCTGCTGGTCTTCGGTGCGATGGTGGTGCTCGGCCGGCAGATCGGCTTCACCCTCACGCTCGCCGGGATCGCCGGTCTGATCGTCTCGCTGGGTGTGGCGGCCGACTCGTTCGTGCTGTACTTCGAACGCCTCAAGGACGAGATACGTGAGGGTCGAAGTCCGCGCAGCGCCGTACCCCGGGCCTGGCTGCGCGCCCGGCGGACGATCATCTCGGCCAACGCCATCACCCTGATGGCGGCGGTCGTGCTCTACATCGTCTCGGTCGGCACGGTAAAGGGCTTCGCCTTCGCCCTCGGCCTGGCGACCGTGCTCGACCTGGTCGTGGTGTTCCTGTTCCGGCACCCGATCATGTCGATGCTGGCCCGGACCAAGGCGTTCCTGTCTCCCCGGGTGAGCGGCCTCGGCCGCGCGGTGAAGACCGAGGACGAGACCCCGATCCGCAACCCGCGCGTCAAGGAGGCCTGACATGAGCGGTTTCGCCGGACGCCTCTACCGGGGTGAGGCCAACCTCCCGATCGTCAAGCGGCGCAACACCTGGTTCGTGATCGCTGCGGTGGTCGTCGTCCTCGCGATCGCGAGCGTCGCGATCCGGGGCTTCAACCTCGGCATCGACTTCCGGGGCGGCAACGAGTTCCAGGTGCCGGCGAGCGTCGGCACCCTGCCGCAGGCCGAGGATGCCCTCGACGCCGAGCTCGCCGAGCTGGACACCTCCGAGCCGCTCGAGGTGGTCTCCGGCCAGGAGGTCGGCGGCACCACCTACCTGTTCCGCACCGCCGAGCTCACCGCCGAGCAGACCGAAGCCTTCAAGCAGGGTCTCGCCGAGCGGCTCGGCATCGAGCAGTCGGCGATCAGCGACAGCCGGGTCAGCGGTGCCTGGGGTAGCCAGGTCACCCAACGGGCGCTGCTCGGTCTGCTGGTCTTCATGGTGCTGGTCACCATCTACCTGGTGCTGCGCTTCGAGGCGCGGATGGCGATCGCGGCGGTCGCCGGCCTGGTGCTCGACCTGCTGCTGACCGCCGGCATCTACTCGGCCTCCGGCTTCGAGGTCACCCCGTCGACGATCATTGGCTTCCTGACCATCCTCGGCTTCGCCCTCTACGACGTCGTGGTGGTCTTCGACAAGATCCAGGAGAACACCCGGGGCGTCACCGGCGGCAGCAGCCAGACTTACGGCGAGGCCGCCAACCTCGCGGTCAACCAGACCCTGATGCGGTCGATCAACACGTCGATCGTCGCGTTGCTGCCGGTCGGTGGGCTGCTGTTCATCGGCGCCGGGCTGCTCGGCGCCGGAACCCTCAAGGACCTCGGTCTGGTGCTGTTCGTCGGTATGGGCGCGGCCTTCTTCGCGTCGATCTTCTTCTCCTCGCCACTGGTGACGGTGCTCAAGGAGCAGGAGCCGAAGTACAAGCTGCACACCCAGCGGGTGCAGGCCAAGCGGTCCTCCCTGGCGGAGCGGGACAAGGCGCCGAAGCGGTCGCGTACCGGTGCCTCGACCACAACGTCGGCCGACGAGCCCGCCGAGACCGAGCCCGCCGCGGACGCCGCCCTGGCCGGCACCGCACCGAAGGCCGGTGCCCGGCCGGTCGGCAAGCGCCAGTCCGGCGGCGGTCGCGGCGGCCGACCCGGCGGCGGGGGCCGTAAGCGCCCCAGCGGCGCGAAGCGTCGCTGACGATTCCCTCGGTGGTGTTCCGGAGGCACTGTCGCCGCCGGAACACCACCGGTCCCATCCGGCACGGAAAGGCGCAAGGTGACGGAAACCGAGGCAGTGCTCGTCGGGGACAGCGGGGCCGAGACGGCCGCGTTGGTGGCGAGTCGGGTCATCGACGTACCGGACTTCCCCAAACCTGGCATCGTCTTCAAGGACCTGATGCCGTTGTTTGCCGACGGGCCGGCGTTCCGGGAGATCACCGACCGGATCATCGCCCACCACGGGGCGGACTCCTTCGACGTGGTCGCCGGCATCGAGGCGCGGGGGTTCGTGCTGGCAGCGGCGATTGCGTACGCCACCGGTACCGGGGTGGTTCCGGTCCGCAAGGCCGGCAAGCTGCCCCGGGCAACGTTCTCCGCCTCGTACGCGTTGGAGTACGGCGAGGCGGTCCTGGAGGTGCATCAGGACGCCTTCACCGCCGGTCAGCGGGTCCTGGTGGTCGACGACGTGCTGGCCACCGGCGGTACCGCCGCCGCTACCCTGGACCTGGTCGATCGGGCCGGTGGCACGGTGGTGGGCTTCACCGTCCTGCTGGAGCTGGGTTTCCTCGCCGGTCGGGACCGGCTCGCGCCCCGGTCGGTGCACGCCATGTGGCGGGTGTGAGCCGGCCGACCGAGCAGCTCGGCCGCCGGGCACAGCACCGGCCGGACGGGTAATATTGCGGTCCCTGTCAGTCAGGGGCGCTGTCTCCTGGCTAGCGCGGTAGCAGCTCAGCCCGATACGGTCGGCTGAGTTCCGGCAGAGGTGAGGGAGGCCGGTGTCCCCCGACGTCGTCGCTCCTTCCATGGAGGGCACTGTGCATCCGACTGGCGAGGTCAACCCAACTGCGGGCGTGACCAACGACGAGGCACCCAGCTCTGCCGTCAATTCGGGCGGCCCCGACATCGCTGCGGAGCGCGGCGCCGAACCTGCGGCGCCGAACGGTGCGGCGGCGAACGGTGCGGCGGCTGTGGCGGCGAACGGCGCGGTTGACCACCCCGGCACGGCAGCGGCGGGCAACGGTTTCGGCTTCAACGGTGCGCCGACCGGGCGTCGGGTACGGGCCCGGCTGGCCCGGTTCAACGCCCCCTGGCAGGCACCGCACATCCCCGAGGTGCTGGAACCGCTGATCGCCACCCATCAGCAGAGCCATCCGAAGGCCGATCCACGGGTGCTGCAGCGCGCCTTCGAGATGGCCTCCAAGTGGCACTCCGGGCAGTACCGCAAATCCGGCGATCCGTACATCACGCATCCGTTGGCGGTCGCCACCATCCTCGCCAATCTCGGCATGGACACCACGACACTGGTCGCCGCGCTGCTGCACGACACGATCGAGGACACCGATTACACCCTGGACGAGATGCGCGCCGACTTCGGCGGTGAGGTGGCGCTGCTGGTCGACGGGGTCACCAAGCTCGACCGGGTCAAGCTGGGCGACGCGGCCAAGGCCGAGACCATCCGCAAGATGGTGGTGGCGATGGCCAAGGACCCCCGGGTCCTGGTGATCAAGCTCGCCGACCGGCTGCACAACATGCGGACGCTGACCTTCCTGCCCAAGGCGAAGCAGGAGCAGAAGGCCAAGGAGACCCTGGAGATCCTGGCGCCGCTGGCCCACCGGCTCGGTATGAACACCGTCAAGTGGGAGCTGGAGGATCTGGCATTCGGCACGCTGTTCCCGAAACGGTACGAGGAGATCAACCGGCTGATCGGGGAACACCAGCCGCAGCGCGACACCCAGCTGCGCAAGGTGACCCAGAAGGTGCAGGTCGACCTGCGCGCCGCGAAGGTCAGGGCGGAGGTCACCGGCCGGCCGAAGCACCTCTACTCGATCTACCAGAAGATGATTGTCCGGGGGCGGGACTTCAACGACATCTACGACCTGGTCGGCGTACGCATCCTGGTCGACACGGTCCGCGACTGCTACGCGGCGCTCGGCGTGATCCACGCGAACTGGCAGCCGGTCCCCGGCCGGTTCAAGGACTACATCGCGATGCCGAAGTTCAACATGTACCAGTCGCTGCACACCACGGTGATCGGGCCCACCGGCAAGCCGGTGGAGATGCAGATCCGCACCTACGCGATGCACCGTACCGCCGAGTTCGGCATCGCCGCGCACTGGAAGTACAAGGAGCAGAAGGGCGCCACCGTCGTCGGCCCGCCGGCGCACATCGACGAGATGACCTGGCTGCGGCAACTGCTCGACTGGCAGCGGGAGGCGAGCGATCCGAGCGAGTTCCTCGACGCGCTGCGCTTCGACCTGTCCAGCCAGGAGGTTTACGTCTTCACCCCCAAGGGCGACGTGATCCCGCTGCCCACCAGTTCCACCCCGGTCGACTTCGCCTACGCCGTGCACACCGAGGTAGGGCACAAGTGCATCGGGGCGCGGGTCAACGGCAAGCTGGTGCCATTGGAATCGACGCTGTCCAACGGCGACGTCATCGAGATCTTCACCTCCAAGTCGGCGACCGCCGGCCCGACCCAGGACTGGCTGGGCTTCGTCAAGAGCCCTCGGGCCCGCACCAAGATCCGGCAGTACTTCAACAAGGAACGCCGCGAGGAGGCAATCGAGACGGGCAAGGACGCGATCGCCAAGGCGATGCGCAAGCAGGGCATGCCGTTGCAGCGGATGCTCACCACGGACTCGCTGATGGCGATCGCCCGCGACCTGCACCTGGCCGACGTCGCCGCGCTGTACGCGGCGGTCGGCGACAGCCAGGTGTCCGCGCAGTCGGTGGTGCAGCGGCTGATGGTCAGCCTCGGCGGCGAGGAAGGGGCCGCCGAGGACCTGGCCGAGTCGGCCGTCGCAACCCGCCCGCCCCGGGCACGGCACAACGGCGCCGACCCCGGCGTGGTGGTACGCGGGGTCACCGACGTCTGGATCAAACTGGCCCGCTGCTGTACCCCGGTCCCGCCGGACACGGTGTTCGGCTTCGTCACCCGGTCCGGCGGCGTCAGCGTGCACCGCGACGACTGCTTCAATGCGGCCGAGCTCAAGGCGCAACAGGAACGGCTGGTCGAGGTCACCTGGAAGTTGACCTCGGCGTCGACGTTCCTCGTCGCCATCCAGGTTGAGGCGCTCGACCGGCACAAGCTGCTGGCTGACGTGACCAGGGTGCTCTCCGAGGAGCGGGTGAACATTCTCTCGGCGACCGTGACCACCACCCGGGACCGGGTGGCGGTCAGCCGCTTCTCGTTCGAGATGGCCGACCCGAAGCACCTCGGTCATCTGCTCAACGCGGTCCGCAAGGTCGACGGCGTCTTCGACGCCTACCGGGTCACCTCCGGCACCTGACAAGAAGGCGCCAGGGCATCGGGTAATGCCCTGGCGCACTGGTACCGGCTCAGCGGGCTCGGCGGCGTTGCCGGCCGCCGAGCCCGGTGGACTACTGCGGCTCGCTCACCGTCAACGAGTTGATCAGAATGTCGTTGTTGGGGTGGCCGCCGCCGGGGGACGGCTCGAACGCACCGTCGTGACCGGCCTCGGTGGCCTCCTGGATGACGTCGAGGCCCTCGACGACCCGGCCGAGCACGGTGTAGTCCGGGCTGAGCTCGACGTCCTGGTAGATGAAGAAGAACTGGCTGCCGTTGGTGTCCGGGCCGCTGTTGGCCATCGCCACCACCCCGGCCGGGTAGGCGGGCCGGTCGTCAACCGGCAGGTTCTCGTTAGCGAACTGGTAGCCGGGCCCGCCGGTGCCGTCGGTGTCCCGGTAGCCTTCGCCGCTGGCGCTCGGGTCACCGCACTGCAGCATGCCGGGGAACATCCGGTGGCACTTGGTGTTGTCCCAGAACTGCTGGCTGGCCAGGTGGCTGAAGCTAGCCGCCGTGCACGGCACCTCAGCCAGGTCCATTTCCACCTGGATCTCACCGAAGTTGGTGTCCAGGGTCATCACCTGGGTGCCGGTGTCCGGCGGCGTGGTGGTCGGCGGCACACCGACGTCCACGGTTGTCTCACGGCGCTGCTCGGCGGGGATCTCGTTCCACACGCAGGTCACGCCGGCGTCGGCACCGTCGGCCTGGGGCGTGGTCTCGCTCTCGTCGTCCCCGAGGCTGGCGACCAGCCACACCGTGCCCGCGGCCACGAGCAGCAGGGCGACGCCGGCACCGATGCTGGCCTGCAACTGGCGGCGCTTGCGGGCCGCCTCGGCGCGCTGGGCCATCTCCTTTTCAAGGCGGGCCCGAGCCGCGGCACGCTGCCGCTCCCTGGTCGACGTCACGGTGGATCCTCCTGGATTCGGATTGTCTGGTCTGGTCAGGACTGGCCGGCGGTGCCGTCGGTGCCCTCCGCGTCCGGCTCGGTGGCCGACGGGTCGGTGGTGGCCGGTGCCGAGGTGCTCGGGTCGGTCGACGGGGTCGCCTCGGTCTCGTCGGCCCCGATCGGCTCGCCGACGGTCAGGCTCTGGATGACCACGTCGGTCTCCGGCTTCACCTGGGCGCCGGCAGCGTTGTTCACCAGTGGGAGAGCGCCGATCGCCTCGACCGTGTCCATCCCCGAGGTCACCTTCCCGATGATCGGGTACGAGGGGAACTCGGTGGTGTAGTCCTCGAAGAAGATCTTGAACTGGCTGCCGTTGGTGCCCTGCGGCACGCCGACCGCAGCGACCGTGCCGGCCGGGTAGAGCGGCGGATGGTCGGCCAGCTCCTGCGTCGGGTCGGCCGACGGGTCCAGCTGCGGCGAGACCGGCACGTTCTCGCTGAAGTACGAGTACGTCGGCCCGCCCTGTCCGGTGCCGCTCGGGTCGCCGCACAGGATCGCGCCCTCGTCGGTGATCTCGTGGCAGGTCGTGTCGTCGAAGAAGTTGCGGCTGGCCAGGTGGGCGAAGTTGGCGGCGGCGCAGGGCGCGGCGGCCAGGTCGAGCTCGACGGTGATCGGCTCACCCTGGTTGGTGGTGATCGTCATCGGCTGGACCCCCCGGTGCGGCGGGTCGGTGGTCTCCGGCATGCCGACGTCGGTGAGGTTGCTGTTGGCGGCCGTGTCCTGCGGGGTCCAGGTGCAGATGCCGGCGGCCTCCGGGGTCTCCGGTTCGCCCTCGAAGGCGCCGAGCGCCCAGGCCGAGCCGCCGGCGATGAGCAGCAGCGCGAGGCCGGCGCCCACCCCGGCGCGGATCCGCCGCTTGCGCCGGGCCGCGGCGGCACGCCGGGCCATCTGCCGGTCGAGCTTCGCCCGCGCCAATTTGCGCTGCCGGTCCCTGCTGGAGGCCACCCGCGCTCCCCTTTCCTGATCGTCCCTGCGCCGTGCGGCGGGTCGGTACGTGTCCTGCGGAGGGCGTGCCGGACCCGGGCGCCTTTGCGGTGCGCCACGCCACACGCCCGCAAGAGTGTACGGGTATCGGCTGGGAAATTGTTGTACGAGGTCCGCTCCGTATCCAATCGGAGATCATCGCTGCCGTCACGGCCTGGGCAGGCCGGCGGGTGTGCCCTGGCGGCCCGGCGTGTCATGGCGGCTAGGCTCGACGAGGAGACGGTTCCGCCGGCCCGCGCGGGCCGGCCTAGCAGAGAGGAGAGGCGTGCTCATCACCGGCTTCCCGGCGCAGGCGTTCGGCACCAACTGCTACGTGGTGGCTGGCGGGCCGGGCGAGCAGTGCGTCGTCGTCGATCCCGGCATCGGGGTGCTCGACCAGCTGGACCAGGTGCTGGCCGAGCACCGGCTGCATCCGGCGGCGGTGCTGCTCACCCACGGCCATGTTGACCACACCTTCTCGGTCGCGCCGGTCTGTGGGGCGCGTGGCATCACCGCGTACGTGCATCCGGGCGACCGGGAGTTGCTAGCCGATCCGGCGAAGGGCCTGTCGGCGGACCTGGCGGCGATGTTCGGCGGCCGGCTGCCGTACAGCGAACCGGACGACGTGGCCGAGCTGACCGACGGTGCCACGCTGGTGCTCGCCGGGTTGGAGATCACTGTCGACCACGCCCCCGGCCACACCGGAGGCTCGGTGCTGTTCCGGCTGCCCGGCGCCGGCTCGCCCTGGGAGGCCGAGCAGGTCTGCCTCTCCGGTGACGTGCTGTTCGCCGGCTCGATCGGCCGTACCGATCTGCCCGGCGGCAGCATGCCGACGATGTTGACCAGCCTGCGCGACAAGGTCCTGCCGTTGGCCGACGACACCGTGGTGCTGCCCGGCCACGGCCCGGCCACCACCATCGGCCGGGAGCGCATGAGCAACCCCTATCTCCAGCAGGTCGCCCGCGCGGCCGCGCCCCACCTGCACGAGGCCGCCGGCGGCTGCACCGCCGCCTCGGCCCGACGTACCGGACTGTGACAAGGACACCTTGATGAGCAAGCCCAGGCCGATCTCCGGCTTCCCGGAGTGGTCGCCCCCGCAGCGGATGATTGAGCAGTACGTCATCGACCGGCTGCGGCACACCTTCGAGCTGTACGGGTTCGCGCCGCTGGAGACCCGCGCGGTGGAGCCGCTGGACCAGCTGCTGCGCAAGGGGGAGACCTCGAAGGAGGTTTACCTGCTGCGCCGGCTGCAGGCCGATCCGGGTGCCGAGGCCGGTGACGACGCCCTCGGGCTGCACTTCGACCTGACCGTGCCGTTCGCCCGCTACGTGCTGGAGAACGCCGGCAGACTGCAGTTCCCGTTCCGCCGCTACCAGATCCAGAAGGTGTGGCGCGGCGAACGGCCGCAGGAGGGCCGCTACCGCGAGTTCCTGCAGGCCGACATCGACATCGTCGACCGCGACGTGCTGGCCCCGCACCACGAGGCCGAGCTGCCGCTGGTCATCGGCGACGCGCTGGCCAGCCTGCCGATCCCGCCGGTGCGGATCCAGGTGAACAACCGCAAGGTCTGCGAGGGCTTCTACCGGGGGATCGGGCTGACCGACCCGGACGCGGCGCTGCGGGCGATCGACAAACTGGACAAGGCCGGCCCGCAGCGGGTGGCCGAGCTGCTGGCCGAGACGGCCGGTGCGAGCGACAGCCAGGCCAAGGCCTGCCTGTCCCTGGCGGAGATCTCCGCACCGGACGCCTCGGTCGCCGACGCGGTCCGTGGCCTCGGCGTCGAGCACCCGTTGCTCGATGACGGGCTCACCGAGCTGGTCGCGGTGCTGGAGACGGCGGCCGCGCACGCGCCCGGCCTGTGCGTCGCCGACCTGCGCATCGCCCGGGGTCTGGACTACTACACCGGTACGGTCTACGAGACCCAGCTGCAGGGGTACGAGCGGTTCGGCTCGATCTGCTCGGGTGGCCGCTACGACGACCTCGCCTCGGCCGGGGCGGACCGCTTCCCCGGCGTCGGCATCTCGATCGGGGTGTCCCGGCTGCTGGGGCTGCTGTTCGGCGCCGACGCGCTGGCCATCTCCCGGCCGGTGCCGACCTGCGTACTGGTGGCGCTGCCGGCCGAGACCGACCGGCCGGCCGGCAACCGGGTGGCCGACGCGCTGCGTCGGCGGGGGATCGCCACGGAGGTGTCGCCGTCGGCGGCCAAGTTCGGCAAGCAGATCCGGTACGCGCAGCGCCGTGACATCCCGTACGTCTGGTTTCTCGGGGTCGATGGTGAGCCGGACAGCGTCAAGGACATCCGCCTGGGGGATCAGCTGCCGGCGGCTGCGGACGCCTGGTCACCGCCGTCAGCGGACCTGCGACCGGTGGTGACCGGCCGACGGTGACCACTCAATCGACATAGCGGACATACAGCGGTGATAGCCGCAAGATCGTCGGGGAAAGTGGCGGCGCGGCCCGACTTAACCTACGGTTGCGTAAGTTACGCCGTCGTAGGTTACCCCCGGTAGGGAGAACGTCGTTGACCGTCGCCGCCACCACCCCGATGTCCCAGACCGCGCTGCTCGTCGAGCTCGAACCGGTGGTCGCCGAGAACCTCGACCGGCACCTCAGCCTGGCCAAGGAGTGGTTCCCGCACGAGTACGTGCCGTGGAGCGACGGGCGGACCTTCGACGGCCTGCTCGGCGGCGAACCGTGGTCGCCGGAGGACTCGCAGATCCCGGACGTCGCCCGTACCGCGTTGATCGTCAACCTGCTCACCGAGGACAACCTGCCCTCGTACCACCGCGAGATCGCCACCCTGTTCGGTCGCGACGGTGCCTGGGGCACCTGGGTGCACCGGTGGACCGCCGAGGAGGGTCGGCACGGCATCGCCATCCGGGACTACCTGACCGTCACCCGGGCGGTCGATCCGGTCGCGCTGGAGCGGGCCCGGATGGTGCACATGTCCAACGGGTACGCCAACCAGCACGACGACGAGGTGCTGCACTCGCTGGCGTACGTGTCGTTCCAGGAGCTGGCCACCCGGATCTCGCACCGCAACACCGGCCGGGCCACCGGTGACCCGCTCTGCGAGCGGCTGCTGGCCCGGGTCGCCGCCGACGAGAACCTGCACATGATGTTCTACCGCAACCTGCTCGGCGCGGCATTCGAACTGGCGCCGAGCCAGGCGATGCGGGCGGTGGCGGACGTGGTCGCCGACTTCCAGATGCCGGGCGTGGGCATCGAGGGTTTCGCCCGCAAGTCGGTGGCGATTGCCATGGCCGGCATCTACGACCTGCGGCAGCACCGCGACGAGGTGCTCGCGCCGGTGCTGCGCCAGTGGGACATCTGGAACGTCACCGGGCTGGACGCCGACGGCGAGGCGGCCCGGGACCAGATCGCCGCGCAGATGACCCAACTGGACACCACGGCGTCCCGGTTCGAGGCCCGGCGGGAGGAGCGGCGCACCCGCGGCCGGTGAGTGCTGTCGCGGCAGTTTGCGAACCGTGAGATGCGGGTCCCGTGGCTGGTCGGCCACGGGACCTTCGTCGTGTGTGGCCCGTCCACCGTGCCCGTCCGGTCTGTCGACCGCACAGCGGTCCAGGTTCGTTGTGAGACGGGCTTAACGCGTTGGAAATCGATGGGTCAAGATTCATGAAACTCGGCGTCCCTACGTTTCGTGGCACCACGACTTCGGCTGAAGGGGAGTTGGATGCCACGACGCTTCCGGGGCGGCCTCGCCGCACTCTGTATATTGTCGACATTGGTTGCCGCGACCGCCTGTGCGGAGGACCCCACGTCCTCGGCCGGTGGCGGCGGTGACTCCGACACCATCAAGGTCGGTATCCTGCACTCGCTGAGCGGCACCATGGCGATCAGCGAGGTCACCGTACGCGACGCAGAGTTGCTCGCGATCGAGGAGATCAACGCCGCCGGTGGCGTGCTGGGCAAGCAGATCGAACCCGTCGTCGAGGACGGCGCGTCGGACTGGCCCACCTTCGCCGAGAAGGCGCAGAAGCTCATATCCCAGGACAAGGTTGCCACCGTCTTCGGTGGCTGGACGTCGGCCAGCCGCAAGGCGATGCTGCCGGTCTTCGAACGCAACAAGGCGCTGCTGTGGTATCCGGTGCAGTACGAAGGGCTGGAGAGCTCCGAGTACATCTTCTACACCGGGGCCACCACCAATCAGCAGATCGTCCCGGCTCTGGACTACCTCGCCGAGCAGGGTCACCAGACGATCTTCCTGGTCGGCAGCGATTACGTCTTCCCGCGTACCGCCAACAAGATCATCACCGCGTACGCCGAGGCCAACGGCATGCAGATCGTCGGCGAGGAGTACACCCCGCTGGGCCACACCGAGTACAGCACCGTGGTCAACAAGCTGCAGCAGGCTCAGCCCGACGCGGTGTTCAACACCCTCAACGGCGACAGCAACGTCGCCTTCTTCAAGCAGCTGACCAGCGTCGGAGTCACCGCCGAGACGATGCCGACCGTGTCGGTCAGCGTCGCCGAGGAGGAAGTCGTCGGCATCGGCCCGGACAACGTCGCCGGCCACCTGGTGGCCTGGAACTACTACCAGACCACCGAAGGTGAGCGGAACACCGCCTTCGTCGAGGCATTCAAGGCCAAGTACGGGGCGGAGAAGGTCACCTCCGACCCGATGGAGGCCGGCTACAACGCGGTCTACCTGTGGGCGGCGGCGGTCGAGGCGGCCGGCAGCACCGACGTCGAGGCGGTCAAGGAGGCCGCCGGCGGGATCAGCATCGAGGCACCGGAAGGCACCGTCACCATCGACGGCGACAACCAGCACGTCTTCAAGACGGCCCGGATCGGCGTGGTGCAGCCCGACGGGCAGATCCAGGAGGTGTGGAACTCCGGTGAACCGATCAAGCCGGACCCGTACCTGACCGGCTACGACTGGGCCGAAGGCCTGTCGTAACAGGCTAGTAGCAAGCGGAGGGAGGTGCCCGCCATGGCGGTACTCAACCAACTGGTCATCGGCGCGAGCATCGGAGCGGTGCTGCTCCTGATCGCGCTGGGACTGACGTTCACCTTCGGACAGATGGGCGTCATCAACATGGCCCACGGGGAGTTCATCCTGGCGGGCGCCTACACCGCGTACATGATGCAAGGGCTGGTCGGGGCGCAGGCCGTCCCGGCCGCCCTGCCGGTCGCGTTCCTCATCGCCGGCACCATGGGCCTGATCCTGGAACGGCTGGTGATCCGGCGGTTCTACGGTCGGCCGCTGGACACGCTGCTGCTCACCTTCGGAGTCAGCCTGATCCTGCAGCAACTGGCCCGGGACATCTTCGGCGCGCCCAACGTGCAGGTCACCGCACCTAGCTGGCTCACCGGCGGGATCGACGTGGCCGGCGTACAGCTGCCGTACAACCGGATCTTCATCATGGCGCTCGCGGTCGGCTGCGTGGTGGCGATCTCGCTCTACCTCAGCAAACTGTCGTACGGCCGGCGGATGCGGGCGGTGATGCAGAACCGCGAGCTGGCCGCGGTGACCGGGGTGGCCACCCAGCGGGTCGACCAGCTCACCTTCTTCATCGGCTCCGGCCTGGCCGGTGTCGCCGGGGTGGCGCTGACCCTGATCGGCCCGGTCGGGCCGTCGCTGGGCACCTACTACATCGTGGACGCGTTCCTCGTCGTCGTCGCCGGGGGACTCGGACAGCTGCGCGGGGCGGTGATCGCGGCGGTCGCCCTCGGCGCGATCAACAGCTTCGTCGAATTCTGGACCGATGCGAGCCTGGCCAAGGTGGTGGTCTTCGCAGTGATCGTGGCCTTCCTCCAGTTCCGTCCGCAGGGCATGTTCGTCCTCCGTTCCCGGGCGCTGACATGAGCGCCGCCCGGACGACCACCCCCGCCACCGGGCCGGCCCGGCCGGCCAGCCGCTGGCCCGGACCGGTCGGCTTCGTCGCCGGCGGCGTGCTGCTGCTGGTGGTGGCACCGCTGGTGCTCAGCCCGTTCCGGCTCGACCTGCTCGCCAAGTACCTCTGCTACGCGATCGTCGCGGTCGGCATCTACCTGGCCTGGGGGCGCGGCGGCATGCTGACCCTCGGCCAGGGCGTGTTCTTCGGGCTCGGCGGCTACGCGATGGGCATGCACCTCAAACTTGCCGACGCCGGCGAGGGCAACCTGCCCGATTTCATGGTGTGGAGCGGGGTGGAAACCCTACCGGCCATCTGGGGGCCGTTCCGCAGCCCGGCGTTCGCCCTGGTCATGGTGGTCGTGCTGCCCACCGTGGTGGCGCTGATCCTGGGCACCCTGGTGTTCCGCCAACGGGTGCGCGGCGCCTACTTCGCCGTACTGTCCCAGGCCCTGGCCGCCGCGTTCGTGATCCTGCTGGTCGGCCAGCAGGGCCTCACCGGCGGCACCAACGGCCTGACCAACGTGCAGTTCTTCTTCGGCCTCGACCTGTACGACCCGACGCAGAAACGGATCGTCTACTACGTCGCGGTCGTCGCGCTCGGCCTGGTCTTCCTCGCCGCCTGGCAGCTCACCCACTCCCGGTTCGGCAAGCTGCTGGTCGCCATCCGCGACGGTGAGGACCGGGTCCGCTTCCTCGGCTACGACCCGGCCGTGGTGAAGACCATCGTGTACGCGCTGTCGGCGGCCATGGCCGGGATCGCCGGCGCGCTGTTCGTGCCGGTGGTCGGCATCCTCGGCCCGGCCGACCTCGGCGTCGTACCGTCGATCGAGATGCTGGTCGCGGTCGCCATCGGCGGGCGGTTCTCCCTGGTCGGTGCGGTCGGCGGGGCGATCCTGTTCAACTACGGCAGCACCGTGCTCAGCGAACAGTGGCCGTCCGGCTGGCTCTACCTGCTCGGCGGCCTGTTCATCGCGGTGATGATGTGGGCGCCGCGCGGCCTCGCCGGGCTGCTCGCCGACGGCTGGGCGGCGGTGCGGCACCGTTGGCCGGGCCGCGCCGGACCGGCTGGACCGACCGCACCGGTCTCCCCGGCGGCCGGCACGGACGGTGCCACCACCGACGCCGCCGGGCGACCGGCGGAGACCACCGTCGGGGTCGGGGGTGCGAAACCATGAGCGGCAAGCTGGAGGTACGCGGCCTCGACGTCGTCTTCGACGGCTTCCGGGCGATCAGCGACCTCGACCTGACCGTCGAGCCGGGGGAGCTGCGCTTCCTGATCGGCCCCAACGGTGCCGGCAAGACCACCCTGATCGACGTGGTCACCGGCCGGACCCGGCCGGCGTCCGGCTCGGTGCGGTTCAACGGCCAGGAGCTGGTCGGCCGCCGTGAGCACCGGATCGTCCGGCTCGGCATCGGCCGGACCTTCCAGACGTCGGTGGTCTTCGAGCAGCTCACCGTGCTGGACAACCTAGACCTGGCGGCCAGCTTCCGCCGGCGGATGGTCGGCCTGCTGCGCCGCCGGCGCGGTGTCTCCGACCAGGTGTCCCGAGCGCTGGACACCACCGGTCTTGCCGACCTGGCGTACCGGCCGGCCGGGGTGCTCTCCCACGGGCAGCGGCAGTGGCTGGAGATCGGCATGCTGATCGTGCAGCAGCCCAGTCTGCTGCTGCTCGACGAGCCGGTGGCCGGGATGAGCCGCAGCGAGCGGGACCGCACCGGTGAGCTGCTGCGCGAGGTCGCCAAGGACCACACGGTGATGGTGATCGAACACGACATGGAGTTCCTGCGCCGGTTCGCCAGCACCGTCACCGTGCTGCACGAGGGCCGACTGCTCTGCGAGGGCACCGTCGCTCAGGTGCAGGCCGACCCGCGCGTGCAGCAGGTCTACCTGGGGCGCTCCGGTGAGGAGGGTGCTGAACCCGCCGTACCGTCGGCTGGTTCCGTCCCGTCGACCGCTGCCGGACCGTCAGCCGCTGAGGAGGCGTCGTCGTGAGTGCCATGTTGACCGTCGAATCGCTCGACGTCGCGTACGGTCGGGCCCAGGTGCTGTTCGGGGTCGACCTGCAGGCCCCGGCCGGGTCGCTGGTCTGCGTGATGGGCCGCAACGGGGTCGGCAAGACCACCCTGCTGAAGGCGATCACCGGGGTGCTGCCGGTGCGGTCCGGCCGGGTGACGTTCGCCGGTCGGGACATCACCAGGCTGCGCACCCACGAACGGGTCCGGCTCGGTCTCGGCTACGTCCCGCAGGGCCACGAGACGTTCCCGCAGCTGACCGTCGCCGAGAACCTGCAGGTGGCGGTCGAGGCGGCCCGGACCGACAAGGCGGCGGTCGACGAGGCGCTGGACCTGTTCCCGGCGCTGCGCGGGCTGCTGCGCCGCCGGGCCGGGTTCCTCTCCGGCGGCCAGCAGCAGCAGTTGGCGATCGCCCGTGCCCTGGTCACCCGGCCGAAGATGCTGCTGCTCGACGAACCGACCGAAGGCATCCAGCCGTCGATCATCATCGAGATCGAGGAGGCGATCGAACGGCTGCACACCGAGGCCGGGCTGGCGATCCTGCTGGTCGAGCAGTATCTCGAACTGGCGCTGCGGCTGGCCGACCGGTTCGTCATCCTCGACGCCGGCGAGGTGGTCCGGGCCGGCGACAAGGCGGACCTGCGCGACGAGTCGGTCCGCCAACTGCTGTCGGTGTGACCCGGCCGGCACCGGTCGGCCGGACCTGCCGTCAGCTGGTCGGTGGCAGCTCGAACAGCAGGCAGGACGAGGTGGCGTGGGCGGTCAGCCGGCCGGCGGCGTCGGTCAGCTTCGCCTCGGCGTACGCGGTGCGCCGACCGCGCTGCACCACGGTGCCCTCGCAGCGCAGCGTGCCCGAGGCGAGCGTCACCGGGCGCAGGAACTTCACGTTCAGGTCGATCGAGGTGTAGCTCGTCCCGGCCGGCAGCACCGAGTGCACCGCGCAGCCGGCCGCAGTGTCCAGCAGGGTCGAGATGATACCGCCGTGCACCGTGCCCAGGGCGTTGTAGTGGAACTCCTGCGGGGTCAGCACGGTGACCACCCGGCCGTGCTCGGGCTCCAAGCCTTCGAGGCCCAGCATCACCATCACCGGTGGGGCGGGGATCTCACCGGAGGCCATCGCCTGCAGTTGACCCAGCCCGTCGAGGCCGTTCAACGCCGCCAGCCGCACCGTGGCGGGGTCGGTCCACGAGAAGGTGCGGCTGCGCTGCGCCGCGTCCGGCGCCGGCTGCTGAGTCTGTGTCATAGACGCAGCCTGGCAGTCGGTTGCTAGGTCTGTCAACAAGACCTAGCCTGGTCGGGGTGAGACCTACCGCACTCGACTGGTCCATCGACAACTGCACCATCGCCCGCACCATGGAGATCATCGGCGAGCGGTGGACCGTCGTCGTGCTCCGCGAGGTCTTCAACGGCGTACGCCGGTTCGACCAGATGCGCGAGCGCACCGGCGTGCCCCGCCAGGTGCTGACCAACCGGCTCACCATGCTGGTCGACCAGGGCCTGCTGCGCCGGCACCCGTACCAGGAACCGGGGGAGCGGCAACGCTACGAGTACCGGCTCACCGGCAAGGGCCTCGACCTGTGGCCGGTGCTGGTCGCCCTGCTGCAGTGGGGCGACCGGTACTGCGTCGACCCGGACGGCTCCCCGCTCGCCGTCGCGCACCGCGACTGCGGGGCCGAGGTCGGCGTCACGATGCGCTGCGCCGCCGGCCACGACGTCGCCGACCCCCGCGACGTACTTCCCCGCCCCGGCCCCGGTGCCCGCCGCCGCGAACCGACCGGCTGAAGTCCTACGCTGCGGGCGTGCACATTTCGCTCACCGCCATCGTCGTCGACGACTACGACCCGGCCATCGACTTCTTCACCACCGTCCTCGGCTTCGATCTGGTCGAGGACTCCCCGTCGACGACCAACGACGGTCGCCCCAAGCGGTGGGTGGTGGTGCGGCCGCCCGGTGCCGAGACCGGCATCCTGCTGGCCCGCGCCGACGGCGACGCCCAGCGGGCGGCGGTTGGCAACCAGACGGCCGGTCGGGTCGGCTTCTTCCTCCGGGTGGACGACTTCGAGGCCGCGTACCAGCGGATGGTGGACCACGATGTGCGGTTCGTGACCGTGCCGCGCACCGAACCGTACGGCCGGGTGGTGGTCTTCGTCGACATCGCCGGCAACCGGTGGGACCTGATCGGCCCTGCCTGAGCCCGAGCCGCCGAACCCGGCCGACGTCAGCCGGCGGTCACCGTCAGCCGCCGGACCCGGTGGCGGCGTGCCGCTGGTGGTAGGCGCGGACCTGGTCCTCCACCTCGGCGCGCAGCGTCAGGAACTCCGGCAGCCGTTTGACGGCCAGGTCCCGGGGTGTGCCGTCGCGGTCCGGCGGCAGCTGCACCGGCAGGTCGGCGGCGAGCCGGCCCGGGTCGCTGGCCAGCACCACCACCCGCTGGCCGAGGAAGACCGCCTCCTCGACGTCGTGGGTCACCATCACCACCGTGGTGCCGGTGTCGGCCCACACCCGGCGGACGAACAACTGCATGTCCTCCTTGGTCTGCACATCGAGGGCACCGAACGGCTCGTCGAGCAGCAGCACTCGCGGTTCGCAGGCCAGCGCCCGGGCGATCGCCACCCGCTGTCGCTGCCCGCCGGAGAGCTGCTTCGGCAGCGCGTGCCGCAGCCCGGTCAACCCGGTCTCGGCCAGGTACCAGGCGACCCGCCGGGCCCGTTCGGCCCGACTGACCGGCAGCAGCTCCAGCCCGAACGCGACGTTGCGTTCCACCGTCCGCCACGGATACACGGCACCGCTCTGCAGCACCAGCCCCCGGTCCGGACCCGGCCCGGTGACCGGCGCACCGTCGAGCAGCACGGTGCCCCGGCTCGGCGCGGACAGCCCGGCGATCAGCGACAGCAGGGTGGACTTGCCCGACCCGGATGCGCCGACCAGGCAGACGAACTCGCCCCGACGTACCGCAAGATCCACCCCGTCGAGTGCGCGCAGCGAGCCGCCGGCGATGGTCCGGAAGTCCTTGCCGACGCCGTCGAGGCGCACCAGCGACGGGCCTGGGCCCGAAGTGGCAACCGAACCTTCGGTCACGGTCACGATGCCCACCTCCCGACCCGGTCGCGGGTCGTCCGCAGCGCCAGGTCGATCGCCACCCCGATCAGGGCGATCACGATCAGTACGGCGAAGATGTTGTCGAGCTGGTTGAACCGCTGCGACCGGACGATCCGGTAGCCCAGCCCGGACTGGGCGTTGATCAGCTCGGCGACCACCACGAAGTTCCACGCCGCCGCCGCGTTGACCCGGATCGCGTCGATCATGCCGGGCAGCGAGTGCGGCACGATCACCTTGCGCAGCACCTCGAACCGGCGGGCGCCGAGGGTGTACGACACGTCGATCAGCCCGGCCGGCACGGTGCGGACCACGTTGGCGGTCATCAACGTATTGAAGAAGACCGTCGCGATGAAGATCAACGCGACCTTGGACGGCTCGCCCAGCCCCAGCCAGATGATCAGCAACGGGATGAACGCGCTGGCCGGCAGGTACCGCAGCAGGCCGATCATCGGCTCCAGCGCCGCCCGACCGGCCTGGAAACTGCCCATCAGCAGTCCGAGCGGCACCGACACCGCCACCGCCAGGCCGAAACCGCGCAGCACCCGGCCGACGGTCGCTGCGGTGTCGGTCCACAGCTGACCCGTCCGGGCCATCTCCACCCCGGCGGCCACCGACTCCAGCGGCGACGGCAGGAAGTCCGGCTGCCCGTCGACCAGCATGCTGCCGATCTGCCAGGCGGCCAGTGGCACCACGATCGAGGCGACGGTCAGCGTCCACCGGCCGGTCGCCGGGATCGGCGTCCGGATGGCCAGTAACGCCGGGACCCGGCGGGCCGGTCGCCGCCGGGGCAGCGGCCCCCACGACGCCCGGTCCGCACGGTCGGTGGCCGCAGCCGGTTCCCGGGTGACGGTCACGGCGACACCGCCGCGACGAACTGCCCGTCGAGCAGCCCGTCCAGCGGCGGTGCCTCGTCCACCAGACCGGTCGCCACCAGGAACTCGGCGATCGACCGGGCCTGGAAGTCCAGGTTGGCCGGGGTGTCGCCCGGCTCGAACGCCGCCTGGTTGTCGGCCAGGTCGAAAATCGTCGTCCCGGCGTCGTACGTGCGGTAGTCCTCGACGCTGACCCCGGCCTGCGCCGCCATGATCTCGACCGCCTCGTCCGGGTTGTCGGCGATCCAGTCCAGGGTGTCGAACCAGGTGTCCACCACCGCCTGGACCTGCTCCGGATGCGCGGCCACGAACTCCGAGTCGAACACCAGATGGTCCGGGATCGCGCCGGGGTGCTCCGCCGAGGTGGCGATCGCCCGGCTGCCCTCGCGGCCCAGCGCGGTGGTGGTGAACGGGGCGAACGCGCCCACCGCGTCGACCTGCCCGGCCAGGAACGCGGCGGCGGCCGCGTCGGTCAGCAGTGGGCTGATCTCGACGTCGTCGGCGCTCAGGCCGGCCTCGGCCAACGCCAACAGCAGCAGGTAGTGGTCGACCGTACCCTCCTCGATCGCGATCCGTTTGCCGGCCAGATCGGCCACCGAGTCGATCCCGGGCGCGGCGATGATCTGGTCGTTGCCGGTCGAGTTGTCGTTGACCAGCACCACGGTCTGCGCTGCGCCACCGCTCACCGACGACAGGGTGTCGTTGAGGGTCTGACTGTTGGCGTCCAGATTGCCGGTGGCCAGCGCGGTCAGACTGTCGGTGTAGCTGTCGAAGTAGGTCAACTCGACGTCGACGCCGTTGTCGCCGAACAGCCCCTGCTCCTGCGCGACCTGCCAGGGAAACCAGCCCGGCCAGGCACTGAACCCCAGCCGTACGGTGGTCGAGCCGTCGCCGTCGGTGGTGGAACCGTCGTCGCCGTCGGCGCAGCCGGCGGCGCTCACCAGCAGCGTCGTCGCGCAGGCGGCGGCGATCAGCCTCCGGGTGGTGGAACGGCGGGAAAATTTGGGGGTACGTCGCATCTCTATGTCCTCCTGCGGAAGGGAAACTACGGGGGATCGGCGCCGCGTCGGCTCAGCGCTCAGTGGCTCGATGGCGCGGCAGGTGCCCGGCGCGGACCAGACAGCCGAGGGTGTCGCAGATGACCCGGGTGGCGATCAGCGAGGTGATCTCGGCGTTGTCGTACGGCGGCGAGCACTCCACCACCTCGATGCCCGCCAACGGCCGTTCGGCGATCAGCTGGATGAACTTGAGGACTTCGCGGGGCAGGAAGCCGCCCGGTTCGGGCCAGCCGGTGCCGGGCACGAACGCGGCGTCCAGGCAGTCCACGTCGAACGACAGCCAGACCGCCTCGGCGCCGTCCCAGGCGACTTCGAGGGCCTTCTCGGCGGCGGCCTCGATGCCCATCTCGACGCAGTCGGTGACCGTCATGATCGTGGTGCCGCGTTCCCGGCCGACCTTGACCCCGGGGCGGGGCGCCTGCCAGCCGCCGATGCCGATCTGCACCAGGTTCTTCGGCGGCACGTTCGGGATGTCGGTGGCGTGGAACCACGGGGTGGTGTGCATCCGCTCGTCGAGGTCGGTCTCCTGGGTGTCGACGTGCCGGTCGAAGTGGATGATGCCCAGGTTGCCGTCGAGGTGTTCGGCGACCCCGCGCACCGTCGGGTAGCCGATCGAGTGGTCCCCGCCGAGCACCACCGGGAAGGCCCCGGAGGAGTAGACGTGGCTGACCGCCTTGGAGATCTGGTCGAAGGTCTTCTCGATGTTCGCCGGGATGGTGAAGACGTCACCGAGGTCGGCGATCGTGATCGACTCGCGCAGGTCGACGCCGAGTTCGAACGAGTACGGCCCGTACAGCGCGGAGATCTTGCGGATACCCTGCGGCCCGAACCGGGTTCCCGAGCGGTACGTCGTGCCACCGTCGAACGGCGCGCCGAGCACCGCCACGTCGTACTCGCCGCAGCGGCGCACGTCCTCGACGTACGGTGCCTTCAGGAAGGTGTTGATCCCGGCGAAGTGCGGCAGCTCGCCACGGGAGAACGTCGGGATCCGCTTGTCGACGATCGAATCGGCACCGGGCAGGCCGTACTCCAGGCCCCGGGCGATCTCCTCTTCCCACTTGGTGGTGGGCAGTTCGGCCTCGCGGGCGACCGCGTACGCTGCCTCCGGGCCGTAGCTGCCGTGCAGCTCGGGTTGGTCGCTGGGCTGCTGGTCGCGGTGCTGGTGACTGTGGTGATGATGGTGGTGCAAGCCCACGGGGCACCTCCGAATGAGGGCCTGGCTGAGGCACAGCCAGACATCCGGCTGCCTCCCGGGCTTTTGTCCCGCCGTGGAACGCCGCCCGCCACGCTGGCGGCCCGACGCCTGCACCTCTCGGACCTGTCCCGTCCCCGGCTGCCCGTGCCTGGCTGCCCGGCGGCGGCGGAACCCTAGGTGCGCCTCACCGTTGGTGAGTCACCCCGGAGTAGACGCCGCTGTGGTTTCGGTCACTTTGCCGACCCGTTGCCGTCGGGTATCGGCTGCGCCCGGGCGGCCAGGTCGGACCAGACCCGCTCGTACGCAACGACGTGCGCCGGCTGGTCGAGGTGCATCGTCCCGGTCAGGGTGTCGAGCCGGACCAGCCCCGACCCGGCCGGCCGCCGTCCGGGGACCGTCGTGGCGGCGGCGAAGCGCAGCAGGGTGAACGGGTTGGTCATGCCGGCGTGCGCGCCGCCGGCCAGCGGCAGGACCCGTACCGAGATCCCCGGCCTGATCGCGAGCGCCCGCAGGTGGTCGAGTTGCGCCCGCGCCGTCGCGTCGTTGCCGACGGTACGCCGCAGCGCCCCCTCGCCGACGATCGCCTGCACCGCCGGCGGATGCGGGTGGGTCAGCAGGTGCCGCTGCCGCGCCGCCAGCTGGTCGAGGCGGGCGGCGATGTCGTCGTCGCTGCGCAGACCGGCCGGGCAGCGCAGCAGCGCCTCGGCGTACCCCGGGGTCTGAAGCAGGTCCGGCAGCGTCGCCTGGCCGTAGCAGCGGATGAGCGTCGCGGACTGTTCGAACACCGGGTACGGGTCGGCGTCGATCGGCAGTCCGGCCAGCCCGTCGTGCCACCAGCGCCCGCCGCTGGGGCGGTCGATCTCCGCCGCGAGGGCGAGCAGCCGTTCCCGGGTCTCGTCGTCGGCCCGGTACAGCCGGCACATCGCCGACATGTCCGCTTCGGTCCAGCGCACCCGCGGGTCGCCGGCCTCGATTCGCCAGAGCGTGCTGTTGCCGCGTCGCAGCTTGTCGGCGGCGACGTCCTGGGACAGCCCGGCCTCGTACCGCAACGCCGCCAGGCACCGTCCCACCTGCCGCCGCAGCAGGGCCGTCCCGCCGGCCTGCGCGTTGATGCCCGCCGTCCGGGCAGCTCTCCCGTTGTACGTCTTCGCCCGTCGGCCGTCACCCCTGCCAGTCATACCCAACAGGGTGAAACAATTACGGGCAACCGTCAAGTGCGGTTGCCTGCAGCCTAACTTGCGAGAGTGTGGACATCGACCTGGTCGGCAGCGCTGAGATAGCCGAGATGCTGGGCCAGCCAGGCGGCCCGCTGTCCCGTCAACGCACGTACACCATCACCAGGTCTCGAACCTTCCCGCTGCCGGTTGCGAAGCTCAAACAGGGTGAGGTTTGGCTTCGCGCCGATGTCGAGCGGTGGATTCAGGAGAACCGGCCGCCCCGGGTCAGCTGAGCCGCGTACCGTCGTGATCCCGCAGTGGCCATAATGTGGGAAGCTGCTCCCGAATTGCGAGACAGCCGGTCTATCGTCGGAGCATGTCAGCTGTATACACGCACGGTCATCACGAGTCGGTGCTGCGCTCCCACCGCTGGCGTACCGCCGAGAACTCGGCCGCGTACCTGCTGCCGCACCTGCGGCCCGGCCAGGCGTTGCTCGACATCGGCGCCGGTCCCGGCACCATCACCATGGACCTCGCCGCGCTCGTCGCTCCCGGCCGGGTCACCGCCACCGAGGTCACCGACGAAGCGCTCGCCCTGTCCCGCGCCGAGGCGCAGGCCCGGGGCGTCACGACTGTCGACTTCACCACGGCCGACGTACACGATCTGCCCTTCCCCGACGACGCGTTCGACGTGGTCCACGCCCACCAGGTCCTCCAGCACGTCGGCGACCCGGTCCGCGCGCTCGCCGAGATGCGCCGCGTCTGCCAGCCCGGGGGAGTGGTCGCGGCCCGCGACAGTGACTACGACCGTTTCGCCTGGCACCCCGCCGTACCCGAGCTCGACGAATGGCTCGCGCTCTACCAGGCGACCGCCCGCGCCAACGGCGGCGAACCGGACGCCGGTCGCCGCCTGCTCTCCTGGGCGCGGGCCGCCGGGTTCGGTGACGTCACGCCCGGCGCCTCCGCCTGGTGCTACGCCACCGACGAGGACCGCCGCTGGTGGGGGACCATGTGGTCGGAGCGCATCGTCGCCTCCGAGATGGCCCGGCAGATCCTCGCCGCCGGCACCGCCACCCCCGCCGACCTGCGACGGCTCTCCGCCGGCTGGCTTAGCTGGGCCGACGCGCCCGACGGCTGGTTCGCCATCCTGCACGGCGAGATCCTCTGCCGTCCCTGACCCGGACGCCAGATCGATCACCGTGGATTATCGGCGTGGTGCGTGACAAGCTGATCCGCATGGAGCTCGACGTCCGTCGGATGACCCTGCGCCTGTTGACGGTGTTCCGGAGTTCACAGCACTCCTACGACTCGACGGACACCTGCCTCAGCGCCGTCGTCCACGACGGCGTCACCGGCCTGGGTGAGGGCACACCGGCCTGGGCGCACGGCGAAACCGTCGAGCAGGTCGTCGCGGCGGTCGCCGAACACGGCAGAGACGTCCTCGGCCCGGACCTGTCCGATCCGGACCGGGTCCTGGACCGGGTGGCCGACTGGGACGGACCGGTCGGCGCGCGGATGGCACTCGACGGCGCGGTGCACGACTGGGTGGGCCGGTCCGCCGGCGTGCCGACATGGCAGTTGTACGGCGTACCGCGCACCATGCCCGAGCCGACCGGGTACACGATCGGGCTCGGCAGCGTCGCGCAGACCCTGGAACTGGTCGCGAACGCGCCGCCGGTCGGCGCGTTCAAGATCAAGGTGCGCGGCGCCGAGGACCTCGACCGGCTGGCCGCCGTCCGCGCGGTCACCGACCTGCCGGTGCGGATCGACCCCAACGAGGCGTGGGACCTGCGGACCGCGCAGGAACTGACCCCGGCCCTGCGTGCCCTCGACATCCAGCTCGTCGAGCAGCCGTTCCCGAGAGACGCGGTCGAGGCGTACCGCCGCTACCGTGAGCTGCCCGACCGGCTGCCGGTCTTCCTGGACGAGGGCTGCACCGACGTGGACAGTGTCCGGGCGGCCGCCGGCCTGGCCGACGGGGTGGTGGTCAAGTTGGCCAAGTCCGGCGGGGTCCGGGCCACCCGACGGGTGATGGAGGCCGCCCGCCAGGCGGGCCTGTCGGTGATGCTCAGCTGCAACTGCGAGTCGGAGCTAGCGCTGAGCCAGGCCGCCCTACTGGCCCCGCTGGCCGAGCGCATCGACATCGACAGCCAGTTCCTCCTGCGCGACCCCCCGTTCCGGGGGCTGGGCCTCGACCAGGGGCGGATCGTTCTCGGCGACGCCCCAGGGCTGGGCGTGCTGCCGTCCGACCAGCATGCCTTCGGCGGCGTCGACCCGTCGACCGGGGTCGGTGTCCCATCCGACGGCGGGCCGGCCGACTGATGGCCGCACCGGCCACCCCCCGCGCGGCTGCGGGCAACCGCCCCTGGTCGGCGTTGCGCAGGGGTTCCTTCACCCGGGCCCAGTGGGCCGTGCTGATCGGCGGATTCCTGGTCAACGTCGGCTCGTTCTCGATCTATCCGTACCTGGCCGTGCTGCTGCGGGAACGCATGGGCGTGGGCATGGCGCAGGTCGGGGTGGTGCTCGGGGCGGCGACCCTGGTGCAGTTCGCCAGCGCCCCGGCGACCGCTGCGGTGGCCGAGCGGGTCGGTCTCAAGCGGGCCCTGGTGGCGGCCCTCACGCTGTACAGCCTCGGCGGGGCGGCGTTCCTCGCGGGACAGCGGTTCCCGGTGCTGACCGTCGCCGGCCTGTTGCTCATCTCCGGCGGCGGATCACTGTACTCGCCGGCGTACCGCAGCTATCTGGTGCACGAGGTGGGCGACGAGCAGCGGCCCCGGCTGGTGTCGGCAGGCAACGCCGCAGGCAACCTCGGTATAGCGGTGGGGCCGGTGGTGGGGGCGTTGTTCGTGCACCGGCCGACCGTGATGTTCGCGGCCGTGACGACGGTGTACGCCGGTGTGGCGCTCGGTCACGTCTTTCTCCGCCGGGAGCGGCAGGTCGCCGACGCGCCACCGGTGGAGCCGTTCCGGCGGATGCTGCACGGGGTGGCGGTGCTGCCGTTCGTCGTCACCGCCGTGTCGTTCTACGTGCACATGCAGTTCTACCAGTACCTCTCCAGTTACGCCCAGGGCCGGATGGCGACCCTGTTGTTCGGGGCGGCGATGATGGGCTATTCGCTCGGCCTGGTGGTGGTGCAGCCCCTGGTCGCCGAGCGGGTGGGGAGGATGAGCTACCCGGCGGCGATGGCCATCGGATTCGGTGCCCTGGCGACCGGGATGGCCGCGTTCGCGGTTGGCAACGGTCCGGCGGTGGTCTGCGGGGTCGCCGCGATCAGCGCCGGCAGCGCCGTGTTGTTCCTCAAGAACGACCTCGAAGCGTTGGCGGGGTCGAGAAGGTCGGCGACGGTGGCCTTCGGCCAGCAACGGCTCGCGGTGGGGGTCGGTTCGTTCCTCAGTGGCGTCGCCGGGGGCAGCGTGTACGGGGCGTTCGAACAAGTCGGGTTCCTACCCGGCTTCTGGCTGGTCGTCGCCGCCCAGTGTGTCGTCCTTCCGGTGCTGGTGCTCACTGTCGGGCGATGGCTGGGACGCCGCGTACCGCAGCAGGGTTCCTAGCTGCGCTCATCCGGCCGTCGCGGGCCGGTCTGTTGCGGGCCGGTCTGTTCCTGGGCCGCCGGTGACGGCGGCGGGGTGCAGGTCCTGGCCGGCTGACGGCGGATGGGCGCGTCGCGCCCACGGCAAGGTCGACCAGGGCGGGGCCAGCTCGTCGAGAGAGGCAATCTCCACCGGCTCCAACGTCTCCATGTCGAGGGCTTCGCGGTGGCGGGCGAAGACCTTGTCGACGTACCGATGGCCGGTGTCGGCTCCGATCAGCAGATGCACCCGTTCCGGGTGGCGGCGGGCCTCCCACCGCGCTGCGAGGTACGCCGCACCGGTGGAGAGGCCGGCGAAGACCGCATGAGACCGCATCAGCGCGATGGTGCCGGCCATGGCGTGGCGAAAGCCGATCCAGTGCACCTGGTCGTACAGTTCGTGGTGGACGTTGTCGAAAGGGATGGCGCTGCCGATCCCGGCGATGATCGCGTCCGGATCCGGAAACCGTTCACTGCCGAAGCTGACGCTGCCGAACGGTTGGACACCTACGAGCCGGGTCGACGGGTCGTGGGCGCGGATCGGCAGAATCAGTCCGGCGCTGGACGCACCGGTGCCGACGCTGGCGACGAGGGTCAGCGGGACCTGCGGTACGGCGGCCCGGACGAGTGTCGCCAGTTCGGCATAGCCGAGTCGGTGCACCGGGTCGTGGTACTGGCGCATCCAGTGCATGCCGGGGTTGGCGCGCAGGAGCTCCCGTACCCGCGCCACGCGTCGGTGCTGGTCCAGTCGCAGATCGCTCTCGACGGGCATCTGGTGCACGGTGGCGCCGAGGATCTCCAACTGCGACCGGATGGTCGGGGTCACCGTGGTCGAGGCGACGATGTGGCAGCGCAGTCCGTACCGGTGACAGGCCATGGCCAGCGCGAGGGCGTAAATTCCGCTGGAGCTGTCGACGAGGGTGTCGCCGGGGCGGACGGTCCCCGCCGCCAGCAGGGCCCGTACCGCGCCGAGGGCGGCGTAGACCTTCAGGGTCTCGAACCGGGCCAGGATCATGGTGTCCGACAGGCGGATGAGGCTCGGTGTCTTGATGGCGTCGGTGACGTGCAGGTGTACCGGCGGCGGGGGCGTCGACGGGCCCGTGGACGGCATGGGCTGATCGCTCCTCTGATGTTCATCACATTGTCGTCGGGGAATGTGTCTGCTCGGTGTCGAGGCGTTCCGTTGACATGTTGGTCGCTCCGAGTGGTGGATTGGTTCCTGTTGTCGTGCGAATCAGGACGCTGGCAGTCGAGCGCTGGACAATGTCCGACATCGATATAATGATCCAGGATTCATTTGCTTCACCCTGATGTGGAGGTGATCAGTTTTCTTCGGTCGGCGGGGAACTTCCGCACGTCGTTGAGCGACCTGTAAGGCGTCAGTCGTCGCATGAGTTCGGAGCTGCCGATGGAGTGGTTTGCAGACGACGGGTTCTGGGTGGACTTCGCCGGCGCGTTGTTCGCCCCGCACCGTCAGCAGGAGGCCCGGAACTGGGTGGCGACCTCGCCGCTGCTGGAGGTCGCAGCCGGGACCAGAGTGCTGGACCTCGGCTGCGGTCCAGGTACCTACGCCGTGCCGCTCGCCGCACGCGGTGCCCGGGTCACCGGGGTGGACCTGAGCGCGACCATGCTGGACCGAGCCGACCTCGCCGGCGAGCAGGCCGGAGTGACGCTACGTCTGGTCCGCGCCGACATGCGGGAGTTCGTCGAGCGGGACAGCTACGACCTGATCATCAGCATGTACACCTCGTTCGGGTATTTCACCGACCCGGCCCAGAACCAGCTCGTACTGCGCAACGCCTGGCAGAGCCTGGTGCCAGGCGGGCGACTGTTGCTGGATCTGTTCAGCAAGGAGATCTTCGCCCGGTGGGCGGGCACCCCGAAGGTCGTCGAGGTGAGCGGCGGACATCTGGTCATGCGGGACACCATCCTGGACGACTGGACCCGGTTTCGTAGCGACTGGACCCTGATCCGGGGCGACACCGCCCGGCACGCGTACTTCGAACAGTTCGTCTACAGCGCCGCCGAGATCCGCACCATGCTGGACACCGTCGGATTCACCGGCATCACCTGCTTCGGCGGCTTCGCCGGTGAACCGTACGACAATCACGCGCAGCGGCTGATCGTGCAGGCGAGCCGTCCTGCGCAGGCGAGCCGTCCCCGGCAGGCCGAGGAGGCGGGGGCGTGACCATCGTGTCGCTGGAGGCGTTGACGTTCGGCCTCACCCGGCTGCGCGCCGCCGCCGCCGAGTCCGGGCACCGGCTGTGCCTGCTCACCGGGGACCGGTCAATCTACGCGTACGAACTCGACCGGCTCGGACCCGACGACGTGACGGTGATCGACGTCGACACCACCGACGTGGCCGCCTGCGCCGCCGTGCTCGACCGGCTGCCCGACCTCGCCGGGCTGGTCAACTCCACCGACACGTGGATGCTGCCCGGTGCGACGCTGGCGGCCCGGTACGGCCTGGCCACGCTCGGCCCGCAGGTAGCCCACACTCTGCGGGACAAGGCACAGGTCCGTACCCTGCTGCACCGGGCCGGACTCAGCCGCGCCGACGCGCTCCGCGTGGAGCCCACCGGCGAGGCGGTCGCCGGGGCGGTCGCGGCGATCGGCTACCCGGTGATAGTGAAGGACTCGGCGGGCACATCGTCCCGGTCGGTGTGGCTGATCCGCGACGACGCCGAACGCGACCGGACCGCCCGCGAGGTCGCCGAAGCCACCCTGCTGGGTCGACACCTGGTGGTCGAACCGTACTTCCCGGGCCCGGTGTACAGCGCCGAGACCGTCAGCTGGCGTGGGCACACCAGACTGCTCGGGATCGCCGTGCACATCCACACCCCCGAGCCGGTCCGTCGGGAGGAGGCCGTCGCTTTTCCAGTCGCGCTCCCGCCAGCCGAGTCGGAGCGGCTGGCGACCTGGATCGGGGAGGTCCTCGCCGCCGTCGGGTTCACCGACGGCGTGGCACACACCGAGTTCGCCCACACCCCGGCCGGCCCCGAGGTCGTGGAGATCAACGGCCGGATCGCCGGGGCGGTCATCGGGGAGATGATGTGCCGGTCGCTCGGGGTGAACGTGTACGCGGCGGTGACCGACACCGCGCTCGGCCGACGGCCCCGGCTGCTCGACGCACCACTGAGTGCCGACCGTGGCTACGGCATGACGTTCCTGCATCCACCGGCGGCCGGCCGACTCGCCGGCTGGCGCGGACCCGAACGGCTACCGATGTTCCCCGGCGGCCCGGAGTTCTTCCCGACCGCCCAGCCCGGTGACCGGATCGTCCACCTCGCCGACCAACGCGGCTGCACCGCCCTGGTGATGGCCGAAGGGCCCACCGCCGAGATCGGGCTCTACCACGCGCTGGCCGCCGCCGGCACCGTCACCCACGACATGCGACCGCTGCACTGAAGCCTCGGACAGGAGCCTCATGACCACGTACGGACCGGAAACCTACGGTGAGCGCAACGCCGACGTCTACGACGAGTGGCACGCCGACCTCGACCCGACCGATGCCGTCGACTGCCTGGCCGACCTGATCGGGCACGGGCCGGCCGGGCCGGTCCTCGAACTGGCGGTCGGCACCGGCCGGGTCACCGTTCCGTTGGCGGGTCGCGGGATCGATCTGCGGGGCATCGACGCCTCCGAGGCGATGGTGGCCCGGATGCGGGCCAAGCCAGGCGGCGACCGGATTCCCGTCACCATCGGCGACATGGCCGACGTCGATCCCGGCACCGACGACCGGTTCGCCATGGTCTTCGTCGTCTTCACCACCTTCTTCTTCCTGATGACCCAGGAGGAGCAGGTGCGGTGCTTCGCCAACGTCGCCCGACGACTGCTGCCGGGCGGGCTGTTCGTGCTGGAGTGCCTGGTGCCCGACCTCGCCCGCTACCAGCGGCAGCAGAGCGTCGACGCCCACCGTGTCGACCACGACCACGTCCGCCTGGTCGCGGTCCGCCACGACCCCGTAGACCAGCGTTTCGACGGCCAGCACATCCTGATCAGCAACGACGGGATGCGGCTGGCCCCGGTGTCGATGCGCTACGCCTGGCCGTCCGAACTCGACCTGATGGCCCGCCTCGCCGGTCTGCGCCGTCGGCACCGCTGGGGTGGCTGGCGCCGGGAGCCCTACCTCGGCACCGGCACCCACGTCACCGTCTACGACAACCCGGCCGGCTCGGACGCGTGACGTCGTGGCCGGTCGGTGGCGCCGAGGTCGATGGTGGGGGTCGCCGCGAGCAGCGCCCGGGTGTACGGATGGCGCGGGCCGCCGGTGACCTGCCCGGTCGGTCCCTGCTCGACGATGCGGCCGCGCCGCATGACCGCGACGCGGTTGGCGAGTTGCCGGACGACGGCGAGATCGTGGGAGATGAACAGGCAGGCCAGGCCGAGCCGGTCGCGCAGATCGCACAGCAGGTTGAGGATCTTCGCCTGCACCGAGACGTCGAGTGCGGTGACGGGTTCGTCGCACACCAGCAGGCGTGGTCCCAGCGCCAGCGCGCGGGCGATCGCCACCCGCTGCTGCTGACCGCCGGACAGCTGCCGGGGCCGGTGTCCGCCGACCCCGGGGCCGAGCCCGACGAGGTCGAGCACCTCCTCCACCCGTGCGGCGCGGGACCGGCCGTCGCCGATCCGGTGGATGCGCAGCGGCTCGGCGACGGCCTGGCGCACCGTCTGGACAGGGCTAAGGGTCAGGTACGGGTCCTGAAACACCATCTGGACCTGTCGTCGGTGTGCCCGCAGCGCGCGACCGCGCAGGGCGTGGATGTCGACACCCTCGAACCGCACCGAGCCGACCCGGGGCCGGTGCAGTCCGGTGGCCACGCGGGCGAGAGTTGTCTTGCCGCAGCCCGACTCGCCGACGAGCCCGACGATCTCACCGGCGGCGACCCGGAGCGTGACGTCCTCGACCACACTGAGCCGGCCCCGGCCGTGCCGCCGGGGGTGGTCGGCGGTGAGCTGTTCGATCTCCAGCATCGGTCAGTCTCCGTCCAGGTCACCGATTGCCACGCGCCGCAGCGACGCGTCGGCCGTCCGGGTCGGCGGGCACGCCGACCGGTGCGCCGGGTCCGGTCCCACCGCCAACAGCACGGGCTGCTCGTGCCCGCATCCGGCTACGGCGATCGGACACCGGGGAGCGAACGCGCAACCTGACGTGTCGTCCGGCCCGGCACCGGAGCGTCCCGCCATGGTGCGGAACCGGGTGCCCGGCGCCGCACCGGGACGCGGCACGGCGTCGAGCAGACCCCGGGTGTACGGATGGTCGGGATGACGGACCACGGAGTCGAGCGGCCCGTACTCCACGATCCGGCCGGCGTACATCACGGCCACGGCGTCGGCCAGCCGGGTGACCACCGCCAGATCGTGGCTGACGACGACCATGGCCATACGCAGCTCGTCGCGGAGCTGCCCGAGCAGGTCGAGTAGGCGCGCCTGGACGGTGACGTCGAGCGCGGAGGTTGGTTCGTCGGCGACGAGCAGCTCCGGCTCACCGGCGATCGCGACGGCGATCTGGACCCGTTGCCGCATCCCGCCGGAGAGCTGGTGAGGATACTGGCCGGCGACCGCCGTGGGGTCGGGCAGACCAGCCAGACGCAGCAGGTCCTCGCTGACTCGGCGGACCGCCGCCCGCCGGCCCCGGCCGCCCGCGTTGCGGACCGCCTCGTCGACGTGCGCGCCGATGCTGCGCAGCGGATCGAACACGGCGAGACTGTCCTGGAACACCACCCCGACCCGGCGGCCGTTGACCCGGCGGCGTTGCAGGAGGGCGAGTCCGACGAGCTCACGTGCCGTTGGCCCGGTCCGCAGCTGCGCAGAACCGGAGACTAGCGCGCTCGGGTCCAGCAGCCCGAAGGGCGCCAACGCGGAGGTGGTCTTGCCGCTGCCGGACTCGCCGACGATCGCCAGCGTCTCGCCACGGCGTACCGCGTAGGAGACGTCGGCGACGGCGCGCCGGAAGCCGCCGGCACGTGGATAGGCTACGGACAGGTTCCGCACCCGCAGCAGTACGTCGTCGTCGGCAGCGGCCCTCGACGTGACGGTGGCCGTGGCCTCCGTGCTGCCGGTTGCGGGCACCCCGGGCCCCGGCCGCCTGGGTCGCGGCACCCGCAGCCGGGCCGGAAGTATCCAACGCAGCACCGACGGGCGCTCGTCGCCGACCGCCAGCCGTTCGCCGAGCAGGTTGCTCGCGAACACGACGGCGGTGATCGCGATGCCGGGCGGGTAGGCCAGCCACCAGGCGGAGGCAAGGTAGGCGCGCCCTTCGATGAGCATCTGTCCCCACTCCGCCTGCGGTGGTGGGATGCCGAGGCCGAGAAAGCTCAGCGTGGCGACGCCGAGCACGATGGAGCCGACGTCGGTGCTGGCATAGACCAGGCACGGGGCGAGGGCGCGCGGCAGCAGATGACGGCCGATGACGCGCACCGGGCCGGCGCCGAGCAGCCGCAGCGCGTCCAGGTGCGGACTGGCCCGCAGACCCGCGACGCGGGCGCGGGCGATCCGCGCGTACGGGGCCCACGTCCACAGCGACATCGCGACGACAAGATTCCCCACACCGGGGCCACGTATGCCGATGACCGCCAGCGCCACCAGCATTCCCGGTAGCGAGACCGCCATGTCGACGACCCGGGCGACGATTCGGTCGACCCAGCCACCCAGGTATCCGGCGACAGCGCCGGCGAGCACCCCGATGGTCACCGAGACCAGCAGGACCGCCGCCGTGACGGCGAGTGAGATTCGCGCACCGTGCAGGAGCCGGCTGAGCTGGTCACGGCCCAGCTGGTCGGTGCCGAGCAGATGGTCCGCCGACGGCGGCAGCAGACCGGCCGACAGATCGTTGGCCGCCGGGTCGGCCGGCGCCAGCACCGGTGCGAGCAGCCCCACGATCGCGAACCCGGCCAACGGCAGGCCGACCAGCGCCGTCCGTACCGGGGCGGGCATCGTCCACTTTCCATGTCCGGCCGTCATCCGACCCCCGACCGGGCCCGGGGATCGACGAGGACCTGCACGACGTCGGCGAGCCGGTTGGCCAGGATGAAGCCGCCGCCGAGCACGAGCGCGCTGGCCTGCAGGGCCGGCACGTCACGGGCGGCGGCGGCGTGGACGAAGTACGCCCCGAGACCGGGCCAGCCGAAGATCTGTTCCACCACGACCGTGCCAACCAGCAGACCGCCGATGATCACCCCGGTTACGGACAGGATCGGCCCGGCCGCGTTCGGCAGACCGTCGCGGAGCACGATCGACATCGGCCCGCTGCCCCGGGCCAGCGCCGCCAGGACGTACGGCCGGTCGATCGCTTCCCGTAACGTGACCGCCACCACCCGGCTGAGCACTCCGGCCGCCGGCAGCCCGAGCACCGCCATCGGCATCACCCAGGTGGCGGGACCGGCCATGCCTGACGTCGGCACCAGTTGCCACCGTAGAGCCAGCAGCAGAACCAGGAGGTAGCTCAGCCAGAACGCCGGCACCGACGTCGCCAGCAGCGCCCCGATCCGCAGTACCCCACGCAGCGGTCCCCGCCCGGCCACCGCCCCGGCGACGCCGACGGTCATCCCCACCACCACGGCCACCACGACCGATCCCGCCACCAGCCCCGCCGTCACGGCCAGCCGGTCGGCGACCTCGGGGCCGATCGGCAGGTTCGTCCGCAGCGACAGTCCGAAGTCGCCTGTGGCGGCGTCGGCCAGCCACCGTAGGTACCGCACCGGGGCGGGAGCGTCCAGCCCAAGTTCGGAGCGGACGGCCTCGACCTGCTCCGGAGTCGCCGGCCGGCCGGCCCGGGTGGCTGCCAGCACCGCGGCGGGATCGCCGCGGGCCAGCAGCACCAGCGCGAACGTTCCGGCTGACAGCGCGAGCAGCACGCCGACGGTGTCGACGGTCCACCGTACGAGGTGGCCGCCGACGGTCCGTGGCCGCCCGGATCCGCTCACCCGACGGTGACTCCGGTCAGTTCCAGATCCACGTCGGTGGGCGGCACCGCGAAGCCGTTCACCCCGTCGCGCACCGCCCACAGTCGGGGCCGGTACACCAACGGGACGAACCCGTTGTCGGCGGCCACCGCCTCGTAGAGGTCCTGGTAGGCCTTGTCGCGGTCGGCGGGGTCGGTGGCGAACAACGCCTTGTCGACCAGGTCCTCGGTGGTCGGCGTCACCCACAGCGGCGCCCGGGCCCCGTCGGTGAACAGGGACACGATCGAGCTGGATGGGTCGTACGGGGCGCCGAGGGTTTCGAAGAAGGTCAGGTCGTACCTGCCCTCGGCCCGTTCGTCGTAGTAGGCGGCGGCGTCGACCGGGACCAGTTCCACGCCGATCCCCACCTCCTGCAGAGCGGCGGCGATCGCGGCGGCCATGGTGCGCGGATCGAGTTGCCCCTCGGCCGGTGCGGCCGGGATGAGCAGCCGCAACGACAGCGGCTCGCCGTCGCGGGTCCGGATCTCCCCTTCGCGGAGGTAGCCTGCGGTGTCTAGCACCCGCCCTGCGGCGGCCCGGTCGAAGCCGACCGGCAGATCGGTACCGGAGTCCGGCACGCTCGGCGGGAACACCCGACGGGCCGGTTCCGCTTGGCCCAGGAACAACGCCGTCGCTAGCGCCTCGGTGTCGATCGCCCGGCCGACGGCCTCTCGGACCGCCCGGTCGCCGGCGGGGCCGTCGGGGTTGAACCCGAGCAGGATCGAGACGTCCGCCGCGCCGGTGATCAGCCGTACGCCGGCGCGATCGCGCAAGGACTGCGCCTCCACCGGCGTGATCGGGGCCAGGTAGGCGCCGCCGATCAGATCGATCTCGCCGTTGGTGAGTGCGTCGACGCGGGCCTGCGAATCCGGGATCACCTTGAACTCGAGCCGTTCCAGACTGGGCTTCGGCCCCCAGTAGTCGTCGTTGCGCTCCAGCACGGTGCCGGTGGCGCCGTTGGAGACCAGCTTCCACGCCCCGGTGCCCACCGGGTCCTGGAAGGTGCCGTCGGCGTCGGCGGACTCCGGGCTGAGCAGCCGGACAGGACGGACGATCGACAACTCCTGTAGCAGCGGTTCGTACGGTTCGGACAGGGTGAGCACGACCGTGTCCGGATCCGGGGCGTCCACAGCGGAGACGACCTGCGAGGCCCGGAAGAACGAGAAGCGTTCGTTGCCCACCCACCGGTCGAAGTTCCACTTGACGGCCATGGCGTCGACCGGCGTCCCGTCGGTGAAGTGCACGTCGTCGCGTAGGTCGAAACTCACCTGTCGTCCGTCCGGTGCCACCGTCCAGGACTCGGCCAGGCCCGGCTCCAGTTGCCCGTCCTCGCCGTAGCTGACCAGTGGCTCGTAGATGGCGTCGAGGAGCAGGAAGTTGCCGGTGAACGCGTGCGGGTCCAGTGCGCCCGACTCGGTGCCCAACCCGATCCGCAACGTCGTCGAGGTGGCGCCACCACCGGAGTCAGCGCTGCAGGCTGTGGTGAGTCCGATCGACGCGGCGAGGACGGCGGCAAGCATGCGGGGTCGCGGCACGGAGCACTCCAGATAGACGTCAGTCAATAATATGTCCCGGGGTCCGATAGGAGTAGTCGGTGCAACGGCGTCGCTGGTTCCCGGCACAACCGTTTCGATGTCGCGGACCGGCGGCGCGCCGGACCCGGGTCGCCGGGATCTACGGTCGCGGGCGGAGTGACGAGCTGGCTCTACGGGCGCGGGCCGGGGGTGACGAGCCGGCGTACGGCGGTGGTCACGCTGGCCCGGCGCGCGGCCACCGACGTCGGCGCCGGATCGTCGTAGGCCCGGGCGACGGCGAGAACGACGGCGAGCAGTTCGGCGGGCGGGAGCGTGTCGTCGACCAGGCCGGCGGCCTGGGCCTCGGCCAGGGCGGCCAGTTTCCGTCGGGTCGTGTGGTGGTTCTGCTCCATCCGGGCGAGCTCGCCGGGCCGTTCGAGGGTGTGCCACTGCAGCAGTCGGAGCAGGTCCGGGTGCGTGACGCCGAAGTCGAACATCGCGGTGGCGTAGCCGGGTATGTCGTCTGCGTCGAAGGGCACCGCTTCCATGAAGCGCTCCAGGTGGGTGGCGAGGGTGGTGTCGAAGAGCCGTTCCTTGCTGCCGAAGTACGCGTAGATCAGCTGCTTGTTGGCGCCGGCGCGCTCGGCTACCCGGTCGACCCGGGCGCCGGCCAGGCCGTGGGCGGCGAACTCGACGGTGGCGGCGTCGAGGATCCGGTGCTTGGTTGCGGTGGAGTCGCGGACCATGCCGCCAGCCTACCCAAAACCAACTGGTTGGTTGACAACTGCGCGGGTAGCGCCGATGATGTAACTATCTAGTTGGTTACCAAGGGAGAGATCATGAGCGACAAGGTCGCCGTCGTCACCGGCGCCTCCTCCGGCATCGGCGAGGCCACCGCCCGCAAGCTGCGCGCCATGGGCTACCACGTCTACGCCGTCGCCCGCCGGCTCGACCGGATCACCCCGTTGGCCGACGTCGGCATCCGGCCCGTGCGGGCCGACATCACCGACGACGCCGCGCTGGTCGACCTCGTCAAACAGGTACTGGCCGAATCCGGGCGGGTCGACGTGCTGGTCAACAACGCCGGGTACGGTTCGTTCGGCGCGGTCGAGGACGTGCCCTTGGACGAGGCCCGCCGCCAGTTCGACGTCAACGTGTTCGGCCTGGCCCGGCTGACGCAACTCGTGCTGCCGCAGATGCGCCGGCAGGGCAGTGGACGCATCGTCAACATCTCGTCAATCGGTGGGAAGATCCACGAACCGCTCGGCGGCTGGTACCACGCCACCAAGTTCGCCGTCGAAGGGCTCAGCGACTCGATGCGGATGGAGCTCGCTCCGCTCGGCATCGACGTGGTCGTCATCCAGCCCGGCGCGATCGCCACCGAGTGGCCCGCCATCGCCGGCCAGCATCTCCTCGCCACCTCGGGTCGCGGCCCGTACGCCGACCAGGCGGCACTTGGCGCGGCCATCCTCGCGGTCGAGGACGGCCCGGCGTCGCCGCCCTCGGTGGTCGCCGACGCCGTCGCCAGAGCGGTGCGCGCCCGCCGGCCACGGACCCGCTACCCCGTCGGCCGGGCCGCCCGGGTGATCCTGGCGGCCCGGCGGATTCTGCCCGACCGTGTCTTCGACCGCTTCGTCCGTACCATGCTGCGCACCCTCGCCCGTGTCGTCGCCAGGCGCGACACCGGCCAGGGTCGGCTCATCGGAAATCGCGCATGAAACGCGCAACGTCAAGGAACACTGTCGACGCAGCCGGTGCCACGATCACCGGATGAGTTTCGTTGTACCCGTTGACCGCTGGACCCTGGCCCGTACGGCGTTGAGTGTCCTCACCGACCGATTCCAATCACTGCTGACAGTCGACAGTCAGCCGAAGGCGATGGCGACCCGCGACTGGACGGTGTCGGACACCGCCGCGCACGTGGTGAGCATCGCGATGCTGTACGTCACCCTCGTCGAGGGTGACGAGCCGCCGCTGCAGATCCCCGACATCCGCGCGGCCCTGTCCGCCGCGAACGTCGACACCGTCGCCGACGTCAACGACCATGTGCTGCGGCACTTCACCGAACGCGACCCGGCTCGCCTCGCCGAACTGCTCGGCGAGGCGACCGACGCGATCCTCGCGGCGACCGCCCAGCTGCCGCCGGAAAGGACCGTCCAGTGGCTGGGTGACGCGCGGGTGCCGATCGCCGGCATGGTGGCGCACCTGGTCAACGAGCTGCTGGTGCACGGCTGGGACATCGCTCGGGTGTTGCGCCGCCCCTGGTCGATGCCCGACGACTACGCGTCGCTGTACTTCGACCAGTTCTTCCTCGGGATGCTGCACCACGACTACGGCGTCCTGCTGGACACCTCGCGGGCAATGCCGAAACGGCCGATCGCGGTGCAGTTCAGTTCCGCGTACACCCCGACCGCAACCGTCGTGCTCGGTGACGGACGGATCCGGCTCGCCCCACCGGACGACCCGGTCGACGTCCGGCTGCGGTTCCGTCCGGCCCGGTTCAACCTGATGCTCTTCGGCCGGACCGGCACCGCCGTGGCCGCGATGCGTCGCGACGTCGTCGTCGGAGGGCCGCGACCGTGGCGCCTGCCCGCCTTCCTACGTGTCGTTCACATGCCGAACGCGCGCTACGCTCCCGCCGCACCGTAGGTTTGGCCCCGCCGGGCGGGAGTTTGTCGGCGGGGTGTGGCAGCATCGCGCAGGTGACCGGCAGCGTGAGGCATGAGCAGCACCTGGGCGACCTGGCGCGGCTGCGCCGGGTGCGCGACCGGATCGACCGGGAGTACGCCCGGCCACTCGACGTCGAGGCCCTGGCCCGTGGCGTGCACATGTCGGCCGGGCACCTCAGCCGCGAGTTCCGGCGTGCCTACGGCGAGTCGCCGTACGCGTACCTGATGACCCGGCGCATCGAACGCGCGATGGCGCTGCTGCGCCGGGGCAACCTGAGCGTCACCGACGTCTGTTTCGCGGTCGGCTGTTCCTCGTTGGGCACCTTCAGCACCCGGTTCACCGAGCTGGTCGGCGTCCCGCCCAGCGTGTACCGGCGCCGGGCCGGCTCCGCCCGCCCGGAGATGCCCGCCTGCCTGGCAAAACAGGTAACCAGACCGATCAGGAATCGAGAAGCGCGGGCTCCGGCGGCGCAACTAGCGTGACCGGCATGGACATCACGATTCACTCCAGCTTCCTGCCGCACGCCGACGCCGACGCCGCGCTGGCCTTCTGGCGCGACCTGCTCGGCTTCGAGCTGCGCCTGGACGTCGGCTACGACGGGATGCGCTGGCTCACCGTCGGCCCGGTCGACCAGCCCGGCACCGCCATCGTGCTGCACCCGCCGGGTGTCGACCCCGGCATCACCGACGACGAGCGCCGTACCATCACCGAGATGATGGCCAAGGGCACCTACGCCGGCATCCTGTTGGCCACCAGCGACCTCGACGGGGTCTTCGAGCGGCTGCAGGCCGGCGACGCGGACATCGTCCAGGAGCCGACCGAGCAGCCGTACGGGGTCCGCGACTGTGCCGTGCGTGACCCCGCCGGCAACCTGATCCGCATCCAGCAGACTCGATAGGTAGGGATTCTCGATGAGCAGGGCCACCGCCTCGGGGGAGCGGCCGTCCACCCCGCACCCCGCCGACAGTCACGACCTGATCCGGGTGCACGGCGCGCGGGTCAACAACCTCAAGGACGTCAGCGTCGAGATCCCGAAACGCCGGCTGACGGTGTTCACCGGGGTCTCCGGCTCGGGCAAGAGTTCGCTGGTGTTCGGCACGGTCGCCGCCGAGTCGCAGCGCCTGATCAACGAGACGTACAGCGCATTCGTACAGGGGTTCATGCCGACGCTGGCCCGGCCCGAGGTCGACGTGCTCGACGGGCTGACCACGGCGATCATCGTCGACCAGGAGCGGATGGGCGGCGATCCGCGGTCCACGGTCGGCACTGCCACCGACGCCAACGCGATGCTGCGGATCCTGTTCAGCCGGCTCGGTCAGCCGTACGTCGGTCCGCCCAACGCGTTCTCCTTCAACCTGGCGTCGGTGCGGGCCAGCGGGGCGATCACCGTCGAACGCGGCGCCAGCAAGACCACGAAGCAGACCTTCACCCGGCTGGGCGGGATGTGCCCGCGCTGCGAGGGCCGGGGATCGGTCACCGACTTCGACCTGACCGCGCTGTACGACGACAGCAAGTCGCTCAACGAGGGCGCGTTGACCATCCCCGGCTACAGCGTCGACGGCTGGTACGGGCGCATCTTCAGCGGCTGCGGCTTCTTCGACCCGGACAAACCGATCCGCAGGTTCACCAGGTCGCAGCTGCACGACCTGCTGTACAAGGAGCCGACCCGGATCAAGGTCGACAACATCAACGTGACGTACGAGGGCCTGATCCCGCGGATTCAGAAGTCGTTCCTGGCCAAGGACGTCGACGCGATGCAGCCGCACATCCGGGCGTTCGTGCAGCGGGCGATCACCTTCACCACCTGCCCGGACTGCGCCGGCACCCGGCTGAACGAGGCGGCCCGGTCGTCGAAGATCAACGGGATCAACATCGCCGACGCGTGCGCGATGCAGATCAGCGACCTCGCCGAGTGGGTCCAGTCGTTGGCCGAGCCGTCGGTGGCTCCGCTGCTGACCGCGCTGCGGCACACCCTCGACTCGTTCGTCGAGATCGGCCTCGGCTACCTCTCCCTGGACCGCCCGGCGGGCACCCTGTCCGGCGGCGAGGCGCAGCGCACCAAGATGATCCGGCACCTCGGGTCGTCACTGACCGACGTCACCTACGTCTTCGACGAGCCGACCATCGGGCTGCACCCGCACGACATCGCCCGGATGAACAACCTGCTGCTGCGGCTGCGGGACAAGGGCAACACGGTGCTGGTCGTCGAGCACAAGCCGGAGACGATCGCAATCGCCGACCACGTCGTCGACCTCGGCCCCGGTGCCGGCACCGCCGGCGGCGAGGTGATGTTCGAAGGCACCGTGGACGGGCTGCGGGCCAGCGTCACCGTCACCGGCCGGCACCTCGACGACCGGGCCAGTCTGAAGAAGACAGTCCGCGAGCCCACCGGCGCGCTGGAGATCCGGGGCGCGAACGCCAACAACCTGCGCGACGTCGACGTCGACATCCCGCTCGGCGTGCTGGTCGTGGTGACCGGGGTCGCCGGCTCCGGCAAGAGTTCGCTGCTGCACGGGTCGATCCCGGCCGACGCGGGGGCGGTGTCGATCGACCAGACCGGCATCCGAGGCTCTCGGCGCAGCAACCCGGCGACGTACACCGGGCTGCTAGACCCGATCCGCAAGGCGTTCGCGAAGGCCAACGGGGTCAAGCCGGCGCTGTTCAGCGCCAACTCCGAGGGCGCCTGCCCGACCTGCAACGGTGCCGGGGTCATCTACACCGACCTGGCGATGATGGCCGGCGTCGCCACCGTCTGCGAGGACTGCCAGGGCCGGCGGTTCCAGGCGGCGGTGCTGGAGTACCAGCTCGGCGGCCGGGACATCAGCGAGGTGCTGGCGATGTCGGTGGCCGAGGCTGAGGAGTTCTTCGCGTCCGGCGACGCCCGCACCCCGGCCGCGCACGCCGTCCTGCGTCGGCTCGCCGACGTCGGGCTCGGCTACCTCACCCTCGGCCAGCCGCTCACCACCCTGTCCGGCGGCGAGCGGCAGCGGCTGAAACTGGCCACCCACATGGCGGAGAAGGGCGGCGTCTACGTTCTCGACGAGCCGACCACCGGCCTGCACCTGGCCGACGTCGAGCAGTTGCTCGGCCTGCTCGACCGGCTGGTCGACGCCGGCAAGTCGGTGATCGTCATCGAGCACCACCAGGCGGTCATGGCACACGCCGACTGGATCATCGATCTGGGGCCGGGTGCCGGTCACGACGGTGGTCGGATCGTCTTCGAGGGCACCCCGGCCGATCTGGTCGCGGCCCGTTCGACGCTGACCGGCGAGCACCTCGCCGCCTACGTCGGCGGCTGAGCCCCGGCCCGGTCCGGTTCGGCTCGGTCGGGTTCGGCCCGGTCGAGTTCGGCGCGGACGCCGCGGGCGGTCGGGCCGGTCGCGGTGACCAGCACCGCCGGCCCGCCGGCCAGCGGCAGCCGGGCCGCGCCGGGGCCGAGCGGGCCGGCCGCCGGGGGCCCACCGGCTGCCCACTCCGGCCGGACCACCAGCACCGAACCGGTCGCCTTCGCCCCGGCGAGCACCGCCGGCCCGGCCCAGCCGTCGGCGCGCGGCCCCACCGCCAGGTCGGTACGCAGCACCGTGCGGCCCGCGTACCGGACGGTGGTGTCGATCCGGGCGTCGCCGGACGGCTCACCGTCGCGCCCGCAGACCAGCTCCTCCCGCCACACCACGGCCGCGCCGTCGGCCAGCTCCACCACCGACCGGGACAGGTGGTGGCAGCCGGCGGCGGCGATCAACGGCTCCGGCAGCCAGCGCAGCTCGCCGCCGGTCGCAACCCGGACCAGCATCTGCAGCGTCGACCGGCGGCCGTCAGGTCCGGGCAACGCCAGCGACGCCGCGACGGTACGCAGACACACCCGCGCCCCCGGCCCGACCTCGACGTCCAGCCGCAGGTCGTCGCCGCCGAGCGGGCCGGCCGCCGCGCCGACCAGGTGCACCTGGACTTCGCCGCCGTCGGCGGCCGCTGCCGGGCCGGTGCGGCGCAGCACCAGCGGCGGCTCGCCGCGCAGGCAGACCAGCTGGGTCCGCCCGGCGGCGTCGACCTCGGCGACCAGCCGGGCGTGGGCCCGCATCAGCCGGCGACCTCCGCCGGTGTCTGGGCGCGGGCCCGGAGCAACCCCCGGATCCAGTCGGCCACCGGCGTCGCCGTGCGGTCCTGCACCAGCGACAGGAACACCGTCGGCAGCTCGCCCCGGCGGGCGGCGGCGTCGCGCTCCATCACCGACAGGTCGGCGTTGACCAGCGGCGCCAGGTCCGTCTTGTTGATCACCAGCAGGTCGGCGGTGCTCACCCCCGGCCCGCCCTTACGCGGCACCTTGTCGCCGCCGGCCACGTCGACCACGAAGATCTGCTGGTCGATCAGGCCCCGGCTGAACGTGGCGGTCAGGTTGTCCCCGCCGCTCTCGACCAGCACCAGATCAAGGGTGCCCAACTGGTCGGACAGGTCCTCGATGGCGTCCAGGTTGGCGGAGATGTCGTCGCGGATCGCGGTGTGCGGGCAGCAGCCGGTCTCCACCGCCCGGACCCGCTCCGCCGGCAGTACGCCGTTGCGCAGCAGGAAGTCGGCGTCCTCGGTGGTGTAGATGTCGTTGGTGACCACGGCCAGCCGCAGTTCGTCGGCGAGCGCCCGGCACAGCGCGGCGACCAGCGCGGTCTTGCCGGAGCCGACCGGCCCGCCGATGCCGATCCGCAGCGCGGGGAAGCCGTCCGGCAGCCGGGGCGGGTGCGGGTCGACCCCTGGATCGGGATGGGTGTGCGGCACCTCCCCGTCGGTGTGCGTGTGCGGTTCGGCGGACCCGCCGTGGACGTGGGTGTTTGGTTCAGGACGCAAAGAGACGCACCTCCCAGGTGGCGTGGTGTTCGGCGTCGACCTCCGGGATGGGGGCCGAGCCGGCGGGCAGGTCGTCGACCGGCCGGTCGGCCAGGGCGGCCGCCCCGGCGGCGACCGCGTCGATGTCCGGCGCGAGCCGGGCCAGCAGGCCGTGCACCGCGTACGGGTCGAGGCCGAGCAGCCGCACGGCGGCGCTGGCCGGTCCGGTGACGGTGGTGTACGCGGCGGCCAGCGCCGCCTCGGCCGGACCGAGGCCGGCGGCGGCGGCGACCACGCCGAGCGCGACCGGCTGGTGCCGGTCCCGGGGCCCGCCCGCCGGCAGCGCCCAGATGCCCCGTCCGGCACGCAGCAACGCCCGGCCCTGTGCCCGCGACGCGCGGCGCAGCGCGGGCGACGGGGTGCGCGCGTCGATACCGTCGTCGAGCGCGTCCAGCCGGCCAGGGCCGGCCCCGTCGGCGGTCGCGGCTGTTGCAGCCGCAGCGGCCGCGAACGCGGCGGCGGTACGCCCACCGGTGGTGAGCCGGCCGGTCAGGTACGCCGCCACGCCGGCCAGGTCACCGACCCGGCCGGCGACGACGGCCGCCTCCAGCCCGCTTGAGTGGGCATGCCCGCCGGCCGGCAACCGGCCGTCGGCCAGCACCAGCAGCGTGGCGAGCCCGCTCATCGGCGGGTCCGGGCGTGACACATCGTCATCATCGCCGGCGGTCAGAACAGGAAGTAGCGCTGTGCCATCGGCAGCTCCACCGCCGGAGCCGGCTCGATCGTCTCCCCGTCGATGCGTACCGTGAACGTGTCCGCGTCGATCTCGATCCGGGGGGTGGCGTCGTTCAGCGGCATGTCGGCCTTGCCCCGCCGCCGGGTGTCGGCGACCGGGGCGAGCCGGCGACGGATCCCGAGCCGGTCACCGAGCAGCGCGTCGATCGCAGCCGGCGCGACGAACGCCAGGCTGGTGGCGGCCGGCACGGTGCCGTACGCGCCGAACATGGGCCTCGGCAGCATCGGCTGCGGGGTCGGGATGGACGCGTTCGCGTCGCCCATCTGCGCCCAGGCGATCATGCCGCCCTTGATCACCAGATGCGGCCGTACGCCGAAGAACGCCGGATCCCACAGCACCAGGTCGGCCAGCTTGCCCGGCTCGACCGAGCCGACCTCGCCCTCGACGCCGTGCGCCACCGCCGGGCAGATCGTGTACTTGGCCACGTACCGTCGGGCCCGCATGTTGTCGGCCGGCCCGTCGCCGGGCAGCGCGCCACGGCGCGCCTTCATCACGTGCGCGGTCTGCCAGGTCCGCATGACCACCTCGCCGACGCGCCCCATCGCCTGCGAGTCGGAGCCGATCATCGAGATGGCGCCGAGGTCGTGCAGGATGTCCTCCCCGGCCATCGTGCTGGGCCGGATCCGGCTCTCGGCGAACGCCAGGTCCTCCGGCACGCTCGGGTTCAGATGGTGGCAGACCATCAGCATGTCGAGGTGCTCGTCGAGGGTGTTGACGGTGTGCGGGCGGGTCGGGTTGGTCGACGACGGCAGCACGTTCGGCTCGGCCGCGACCCGCATGATGTCCGGCGCGTGCCCGCCGCCGGCCCCTTCGGTGTGGTACGCGTGGATCGACCGGCCGGCGATCGCGGCGAGGGTGGACTCCACGTACCCGGCTTCGTTGAGGGTGTCGGTGTGGATCGCCACCTGCACGCCGGAGGCGTCGGCCACCCGCAGGCAGGCGTCGATCGCGGCCGGGGTGGTGCCCCAGTCCTCGTGTAGCTTGAACCCGCCGGCGCCGGCGCGCAGCTGCTCCCACATGGATTCTTCGCTGACCGTGTTGCCCTTGCCGAGCAGCAGCACGTTGACCGGCCACGGGTCGAGCGCGGCGAGCATCATGCCCAGGTGCCACGGGCCGGGGGTGACCGTGGTCGCCTTGCTGCCCTCGGCCGGCCCGGTGCCGCCGCCCATGATGGTGGTGATCCCGGCGGCGAGGGCGGTCTCCAGCAGTTGCGGGCAGATCAGGTGCACGTGGCTGTCGATCGCCCCGGCGGTAAGGATCTTGCCGTTGCCGGCGATGATCTCGGTGCCCGGCCCGATCACCAGGTCGGGGTGCACCCCGTCCATCGTGTCCGGGTTGCCGGCCTTGCCGAGCGCGACGATCCGGCCATCGCGGATGCCGACGTCGGCCTTGACGACGCCCCAGTGGTCCAGCACCACCGCGCCGGTGATCACCGTGTCGGGTGCCCCATCGGCCCTGGTGGCCAGGGACTGGCCCATCGACTCGCGGATCACCTTCCCGCCGCCGAAGACCACCTCGTCGCCGTACGCCGGGGTTCCGTCGGCGCCGGGCGGCGCGCAGCGGTCCTCCTCGACCTCGATCAGCAGGTTGGTGTCGGCCAGCCGGATCCGGTCACCGGTGGTCGGGCCGAGCAGTGCGGCGTACCGCCGCCGGTCCAGGGTGCTCACGCCGTGCCTCCCGTCGCGCCGGTGCCTGCCTGATCAGCCGGGCCGCGTCCGGTGCCCGCGGCATCGGTCCGGCCGCGTCCGTCCAGCTCGCCGGCGCATTCGCCGCGCAGCCCGGCGACGATCCGCCGGCCGCCGAACGGCACCAGGGTGACCTCCCGGTCGACGCCGGGCTCGAATCGCACCGAGGTGCCGGCCGGCACCGCCAGCCGGTGACCCCAGGCGGCGGACCGGTCGAATTCCAACGCCGGGTTGGCCTCGGCGAAGTGGTAGTGCGAGCCGACCTGCACCGGCCGGTCGCCGGTGTTGACGACCGGCAGGGTCAGCACCGGACGGCCGGAGTGGACGGTGACCGGCCCGTCGCCGGGGATCAGTTCACCGGGAACGACTGTGCCGCCGTCGGTGCCCGACGGCGTGGATGGTGCAGTCAATCTCGCTCCTAGGAGATCGGCTCGTGTACGGTGACCAGCTTTGTCCCGTCGGGGAAGGTGGCTTCCACCTGCACCTCGGGGAGCATCTCCGGCACTCCGTCGAGCACGTCCTCGCGGCCGAGCACGGTGCGCCCGGCCTCCATCAGCTCCGCCACGCTGCGGCCGTCCCGGGCACCTTCCAACAGGAAGGCGGTGATCACCGCGGTCGCCTCCGGGTGGTTGAGCCGGATGCCCCTCTCACGGCGCTTCCAGGCCACGTCGGCTGCGACGTGGATGAGCAGTCGCTCCTGCTCGTGCCGGGTGAGAAACAAGCCGGACCTCCATGAGCGATCGAGACCTGGGTCGTGCCAGATGCTGGCATTCTGACATTTCAATCACGTTACGTACGCGTATCCGCTGTCTGGGTGTCACCTGCTGTCCGGCCTGGTACGCACGGGTCGGCTCACCTGCGGCGACCTCGCAGGGCAGCCCGTCCGAAGTCCGGGTGCGATGCAACCAGGCAGGGTCGAGCCGGTCGAACGGGCGGAAGCTGCGGCCACGGCGTACCGGCTAGCCTGCCGTTATGGCAAGCGCCGAGTTGGACGAGTTGATCGTCGCGGACGCCGAGGCGTTGCGCGGGTGGTTGTCGGTCAATCACGGCACATCGCCCGGAGTGTGGCTCGCCCTGACCAGGAAGGGCGGCACGGTCACCACTCTGACCTGGCAGCAGACGGTCGACGAGGCGCTGTGTTTCGGCTGGATCGATGGGCAGGCTCGGAAGCGGGATGAGCAGACTTCCTGGATCCGGTTCACCCCGCGCCGGACCCGCAGCTCCTGGTCACAGCGCAACGTCGCCCACGTGGCCCGGTTGGAGGCACAGGGGCGGATGATGCCGTCCGGCCGTGCTGCGGTGGACGCGGCGAAGGGAGACGGACGGTGGGCGGCCGCCTATGCGCCGCCTTCGGAAGCCGTGGTGCCGGCCGATCTGCTCGCTGCGATCGCCGCTGACCCCGCCGCCCAGGCAATGTTCGACGTACTCACCAGGACCAACCGTTTTGCCCTCATCAACCGGGTGATTGGCGTCAAACGGGCGCAGACCCGCGAGCGGAAGATCGGCGAGATCGTCGCCATGCTGGCCCGGCACGAAACGATCTACCCGCAGAGAGCCAGGCCGCCGGAGTCGGCCACGTCGTGATGGCCGTACGCGGTTCGGCGTGCCGCGACCCTGTCGTCAGTCTTCCGACGACTGATCCGGGCCGTGGCTGGTGTCGGCCCTTGGGCGCCGGAAGCGGTCGTGCCAGGCCGGTGTCTCCCGTTCGTCGTCGAAGGCGTTGGCGATCACCACGTCGGTCGACGAGTGCAGCAGGATCGAGATCACAATGGTCAGGGCGACCAGGTGAAACACCTCGTCGGCGGCGTCGATGCCGGACTTGAGCACGATCAGGCCGTACACCACCGAGGCGAAGCCCTTCGGCCCGAACCACATGGCCGCCGCCTGCTCCCGGGGCGCCAACCCGGAGCGGATGAACGCGATCGCCAGCGCCACCGGCCGGGCGACGAAGATGGCCAGCACCGCGAAGACCCAGCCCGGCCAGGAGATCTCGCCGAGGAACTCGATCGAGATGAGCGCGCCGAAGACCAACAGCGCGGCGAGTTTGAGCAACTCGGAGACGCTCTCGCCGAAATGCTCGAACGCGGCCCGCTGACGCGGGCCGAAGGTGGCGATGGTGCTGCCGGCGGCGAACGCGGCCAGGAACAGGTTGCCGTGGGTGGCCTGCCCGAGAGCCAGCACGAGCAGGCCGATCGCCACCCCGTTGAGTGGCGCGTACAGGGCTGACGCGGCGAACCACCGGGTCCGTTCCAGGGCGATCGCCAGTGCGGGGACGGCGACTCCGATGGCCAGGCCGACGGCGAGTTCGGTGGCCAGTTCGTCGAGGTGCAGGTCGCCGGAGCCGGTGGCGATCGCCAGGAACAGGATCACGAACGGTAACGCGAGGCCGTCGTTGATCCCGGACTCGACGTTGAGCAGATGCCGCAGCCGGTACGGCACCTTCTTGTTGCCGACCAGCGCGGCGGCGAACACCGGGTCGGTCGGGGCCAGCACCGCGCCGATCAGCAGCGACTCCGCCCAGCCCAGCCCGGCGACGTAGTGGGCCAGCACCGCGGTGATCACCAGGGTGAGTGGCAGCCCCCAGCCCAGCGCCCGGCCGGGCAGCCGCCATGCGGAGCGCAGGTCCTGCCAGCCGACCCGCATCCCGTCGGTGAACAGCACGGCGAACAGCGCCAGCTCGGCGAGAGTGTTGACGATCGACGAATCGGCCCGCACGTCCAGCACGCCGGTGGTCTGCGGCCCGAGTAGGAAGCCAGCCACCAGGAACAACGCCGCCGTGGACAGGATGGTGCGGTGGGCCAACGCCGACACCAGCACGGCGAGCAGCAGTACGGCGGCGAAACTCAGCAGCAGCATGTGAACTCCGGGACCGGCGGGAGCGGTGGTGATGGTGTCGGGCCCGGTGATGGTACGTCCCGCCGGGGTCGGGATCGGCGCGGACCGGTACCGGACGGGCTGACACAATGCGGAAGCAGTCCCGTACCCGCGATGAGGAGTTCCGTGCCGTGATTCGTACCCATGACGCCGGCGGCCTGCGCGCCACGCACGCCGGCACGACGGTGACGCTTGCCGGGTGGGTGGCCCGCCGGCGCGACCACGGCGGGGTCATCTTCGTCGACCTGCGCGACGCCTCCGGCGTGGCGCAGGTGGTGTTCCGCGAGGAGATGCAGCTGGCCCACGCGCTGCGTAACGAGTTCTGCGTACGGGTGACCGGCGTCGTGGACCGCCGCCCGGAGGGCAACGACAACCCGGAGTTGGCCACCGGCGAGGTCGAGGTCACCGCGACCGAGCTGACCGTGCTGTCCGAGGCCGCGCCGCTGCCGCTGCCCATCGACGACCAGGTCGACGCCGGCGACGATGTCCGGCTGCGGTACCGCTACCTGGACCTGCGGCGCAGTGGCCCGGCCGGGGCGTTGCGGCTGCGGTCGCGGGCCAACCAGATCGCCCGTACGGTGCTGCACGACCGCGACTTCGTGGAGGTCGAGACCCCGACGCTGACCCGCTCCACCCCGGAGGGGGCCCGCGACTTCCTGGTCCCGGTGCGGCTGCAGCCCGGCACCTGGTACGCCCTGCCGCAGTCGCCGCAGCTGTTCAAGCAGCTGCTGATGGTCGCCGGGATGGAGCGGTACTACCAGATCGCCCGCTGCTACCGCGACGAGGACTTCCGGGCCGACCGGCAGCCGGAGTTCACCCAGCTGGACATCGAGATGTCGTTCGTCACCCAGGACGACGTGATCGAGCTGGGCGAGTCGATCGTCGGCGCGCTGTGGCGGGAGCTGGCCGGGCACGAGATCACCGGTCCGGTGCCGCGGATCACCTGGCACGAGGCGATGGACCGGTACGGTTCCGACAAGCCGGACCTGCGCTACGGCGTGGAGCTGACCGAGCTGACCGGCTACCTGCGCGGCACGGCGTTCCGGGTGTTCGCCGGGGCGATCGACGCCGGCGGTTACGTCGGTGCGGTGGTGATGCCCGGCGGTGCCGCGCAGACCCGCAAGGAGCTGGACGGCTGGCAGGACTGGGCCAAGGCGCGCGGTGCGCGGGGCCTGGCGTACGTGGTGCTGGACGCCGAAACCGGCGAACCGCGCGGCCCGGTGGCGAAGAACCTGTCGGCCGAGCACCTGGGTGGGCTGGCCGACGCGGTTGGTGCCAAGCCCGGTGACGCGATCTTCTTCGCCGCCTCGACCAACCGGCGGGAGGCGCAGGAGCTGCTCGGTGCGGCCCGCATCGAGATCGCCCGGCGGGCCAACCTGGTCGATGAGAGCGCGTGGGCGTTCTGCTGGGTGGTGGACGCGCCGATGTTTGAGCCGACCGAGGAGGGCGGCTGGACGGCGGTGCACCACCCGTTCACCTCGCCGACCGACGAGTGGCTGGACCGGTTCGACGGGGCACCCGGCGAGGCCCTCGCCTACGCGTACGACATCGTCTGCAACGGCAACGAGATCGGCGGCGGCTCGGTCCGTATCCACCGCGCCGACGTGCAGCGGCGGGTGTTCGACCTGCTGGGCATCAGCGAACAGGAGGCGGCCGACAAGTTCGGCTTCCTGCTGGAGGCGTTCAAGTACGGCCCGCCGCCGCACGGCGGCATCGCGTTCGGCTGGGACCGGATCTGCATGCTGCTGGCCGGCGTGGACTCGATCCGTGAGGTGATCGCGTTCCCGAAGACGCGTGGCGGGTTCGACCCGCTGACCCAGGCGCCGACGCCGATCACCGCGCAGCAGCGGGCCGAGGCCGGGGTGGACGCCAAGCCAAAGCCGCCGGCCGGTGTCGCGCCGACCCCGGCCGCCGGTACGGCAGGGGTGGCCGCCCCGGTCGAACCCTCCTGATCCGACGACCCTGACCCTCGCGGGCCGGGTCCATGGGAGTTTCGCACGCCCGTGGATCCGGCCCGCTTCTGTTCGACCGGAGCGAACCGCAGAGAAAGCTTGCAAAGAAGTTGTGCACACTATCTCTGCAAAACTATTGTGCAGAGCATGGAAGAGCAACAGTCGACGGTCTGGCTGACCGGGGATCAGGTCCGCACCCTGGCCCACCCGCTGCGGTTGCGGCTGCTCGGCACGCTGCGGCTGGACGGCCCGGCGACCGCCACCGCCCTCGCCCACGAGCTGGGCACCAACACCGGAGCGACCAGCTACCACCTGCGCAAACTCGCCGATGTCGGGCTGGTCCGCGAGGAGCTGGCCCGGGGCACCGGCCGTGAGCGCTGGTGGCGCTCGGTGCACCAGGTCTCCTCGTGGCGCGGCACCTCGTTCGACGACGACCCGGACGCCCGGGCCGCCGCCGACTGGCTCAACAGCTACTTCGTCCAGCAGTTTGTCCGGCTGGCCGAGGACTGGCACATGGCCCGCGACGGCTACCCGATCGAGTGGCGGGACGCCGCCGAGTACTCCGACTACATCCTGACCCTCACCTCGGACCAACTGCGGCGGCTCAACGCGGACCTGCACGCGGTCGTCGAGCGCTACCGCGCCGACCCCGGCCCCGGCGACGGCGTGGCCGAGCAGGTGATGCTCTACACCTACGGCTTCCCCCGCGTCGTCAACGGCGACCGGGGCGGATCTGCCGGGGACGGGTCGGTCGGAGGCGAGCCGTGACCGGGCTGACCGTCCGGCAGGTGCACCGGCGCTACCTGATCCTGCACGGCCTGCGCTGGGCACCCGTCGGGCTGCTGATCCCCGTCTGGGTGCTGCTGATGCTGGAACGCGGGCTCACCTTGGCGCAGATCGGCCTGGTCGTCGCGGCACAAGGGCTGGCCGTACTGCTGCTGGAGCTGCCGACCGGAGGCCTGGCCGACGCCGTCGGTCGCAAGCCGGTGCTGATCGGCGCGGCGGTGGTGAACCTGGCGTCGCTGTCGCTGCTCGTCGTCGCGGACTCCTTCACCCTGTTCGTCGTGGTGATGCTGCTGCAGGGCGTCTACCGGGCGTTGGAAAGCGGGCCACTGGAGTCCTGGTACGTCGACGCCACGCTCGCCGCCGACCCCGACGCGCGGTACGAGGGCGGGCTGAGCCACGGGGGAGTGGTGCTGGGTCTCGCGATCGCGGCCGCCGCGCTGGCCAGCGGTGGGCTCGTGGCGCTCGGCCCGGTGGGTCCGGTCAGCGCGATGACGGGGCCGGTGCTCGTCGCAGCGCTGCTCCAGGTCGTCGGCCTCGTCGGTTTGGCGTGGTTGCTGGTCGAGGCGCGGCCGGCTGGGGCAGTGCCGGTCGCCGGGGGACGCTCGGCGCGGGTGTCGACGGTCGGTGCGTCGATCCGGCAGGTGCCGTCCGTGATGCGGGACGCGCTGGCGCTGCTGCGGCGTTCCCGGATCCTGCTCGCCCTTGTCTCGGTCGAGCTGTTCTGGGGTTTCGGCATGATCTCCTTCGAGACCCTGACGCCGGTACGCCTGGCGGAGGTGACCGGCGACGCCGACCGGGCGGCGGCGCTGCTCGGCCCGGTCGGTGCTTCCGCCTGGCTGGCGTCGGCCGGCGGCGCCGCGCTTGTGCCGGCGGTCGCCCGGCGACTCGGCGCACCGGTGACCGCTGCCGCGTTCCGCGTCCTGCAGGGGGCGACCGTCGCGGGCATGGCGCTGTTCGCCGGACCGGTCGGAGTAGTTGCCGCCTTCTTGGCCTGCTACGCCATCCACGGCGCGTCGAACCCGGTGCACATGGGCCTGCTGCACCGGCAGGTTGACGGCCGGCACCGGACCAGCGTGCTCTCGCTCAACTCGATGGTCGCGCACCCAGCGGGAGCGCTCGGCGGGGTGGTGCTGATGGCCATCGCCGGCGCTACCACCGTCAGCTTGGCAATGCTGGTCGGTGCGGCCGTGCTGGCCGCAGCCGCACCGCTGTACCTGGTCGCGCCTGGTCCAAGCTGGATTGGCCGGCGCGGCCGGTGGGTACGGAACGGCCGAGTGACTGAACCCCCCAGGAGGATCTGATGTTCGCCATCGCTGCGGCCGTCGTTTTCGGCTTCGCCCTGCTGCTCGACCTGCTCGACACCGATCTCGGTGCGCCCGACCTGTTCAACTGGAACACCATGGTGCTGATCGGCCTGCTCTGCCTGGCCCTGTTCTTCGCCGGGGTCGGTCGTGGCACCGGCGGCTGGTCCCGGCGCCGTCGGCGCAGCTGACCCGGCTGTTCACTGGCCCGATCTCGGTGCATTTCCGGCGTCCGAGATCGGGCCGGTACTGTCTTGCTGATGGAGTCCGACGTCCTCTTCTCCTACCCCACCGCCGAGCACCGCCGCGATGCGTCGCCGGCTGGTGACGGCGTGGTGGCGGGCGACTCCGGCTCCGGCCCGACCACGCCGGCGCCGTTGCCCGTTCGGATGCGTCCGGCGAGCCTCGACGAGCTGGTCGGCCAGGAGCATCTACTGGCCCCGGGCGCGCCGCTGCGGCAGCTGGTGACCGGTACCGCGCCGATGTCGGTCATCCTGTGGGGACCGCCGGGCTGCGGCAAGACGACGATCGCCCACCTGGTGGCCCGGGCCACCGACCGTCGCTTCGTAGCGATGTCGGCGCTGTCCGCCGGAGTCAAGGACGTCCGTGCGGTGATCGACGAGGCCCGACGGCAACGGCGTACCGGCGGGCTGCCGACGGTGCTGTTCATCGACGAGGTGCACCGCTTCAGCAAGACCCAGCAGGACTCGCTGCTCGCGGCGGTCGAGGACCGTACCGTGACGTTGTTGGCAGCAACCACCGAAAACCCCCACTTTTCGGTCATCTCGCCATTACTGTCGCGGTGTGTCCTGCTCACCCTCCGGCCGCTCGGCGACGAGGCGGTCCGTGACCTGCTCCGGCGCGCGGTGACCGACGAGCGTGGACTCGGCGGCTCGCTACGGCTGTCCCCGCCGGCCGAGGACCACCTGGTCAGGTTGGCCGGTGGCGACGTGCGCAAGGCGCTCACCGCCCTGGAGGCGGCGGCCTCGGCGGCCACCGCGACTGACACCGGGGAGATCGACCTGCGTACCGCCGAGCGGGCGATCGACGTCGCCGCGGTGCGTTACGACCGCGACGGCGACGCCCACTACGACGTGACCAGCGCGTTCATCAAGAGTATGCGTGGCTCGGACGTCGACGCCGCGCTGCACTGGCTGGCCCGGATGCTGGTCGCCGGGGAGGACGCCAGGTTCATCGCCCGGCGGATCGTGATCTTCGCCAGCGAGGACATCGGGATGGCCGACCCGGTTGCGCTGTCGGTGGCGACCGCGGCCGCCCACGCCGTGGAGTACGTGGGGCTGCCGGAGGCACAACTCAACCTTGCCCAGGCGGTGATCCACCTGGCCACCGCTCCGAAGTCCAACTCGGCCACCACCGCGCTGTCGGCGGCCGTCGCCGACGTGCGGGCCGGCCGGGGTGGGACGGTGCCGGCACATCTACGGGACAGCCACTACTCGGGCGCGCGGCGGATCGGCCACGGAGGTGGCTACCGTTACCCTCACGACGACCACCGGGGGGTGGTCACCCAGCAGTACCCGCCCGACGAACTCGCCGGTGTCGACTACTACCAACCGACCGAGCACGGCGCCGAGCGGACGGTCTCCGCGCGGCTGCCGGTGCTCCGCCGGATCGTGCGCGGCCTGCCACCCGACACCCGCGCGTCCGCTGGACGCACCGGCTCCGGCTCGTCCGCTGGTGCCGCCGAACCTGATCCATCCGTCCCAGCGTCCGAGGCTGGTCCGGTGCCCGATGACAGCGGCAGCGTTGCTGCCGGGGAGGTACAGCAGTGAGAGCGCGCGGTTCTGACCGCTCCGATCACCCCGACGAGCGTCGTGAGGGCAAGCCGAAGGGCCGTCGGTGGGGCCGGGCACCGGTCGAGGAAGAAGTCAGCGGCGAGGAGACTGGCTGGCTGGACGATCTGCGGACCGCCAAGGAACAGCGGATCGACATCGGACCCGGCGGCGCCGGAGCATCCGGCGACTCCTCGACGGACGGCCCGCCGTCCCGATCGGCGGTTTCCCGGTCCGCCGTCCCGTCCCGTCCACAGCCGCAGCCGCCTGCGGGTCCGGGTCCGCAGCCGCGCACCGGTCCAGGGGCGGCCGAGCCGGTGTCCCCGGCTGGCGCGAAACCGTCCGAACCCCGACCCCGACCCCGACCCGTCAGCCCCGCCCCGGGCGGGCCGACCCCGGTCTCCGGTGGGCCGAGCCCGACCCCGGTCTCCGGTGGGCCGAGCCCGGCCCCGGTCCCGGGTGGGCCGAGCCCGGCCCCGGTCCCGGGTGGGCCGAGCCCGGCCCCGGGCCGGTACCAGCGACCGCCGCAACGCCTGCCAGCGGCGGACACGGTCGTGCCGCAGTCGGGCAACGCACCGCCGTTGCCGCCGTCCGCGCCGCAGCGGCCATCCGCCGACGCCTTCGGCGGCCCCCGTTCCGCGCCGGGCACCCCGACCCGACCAACGTCCGGCCCTGGTGCCGATGGGCGCGACGAGACCCGGATCATTCCGCCGGTCAGGTCGTCCGGCGGGCGTCGACGTGCCCCGGAACCGGCGGACGAGACCAGCGGCTGGGAACGCCGCCCGGAGACGCCGCAACGTGGCCCGGCCGCCGGGGCGGACCGGGCGGGTCAGACTCGGGAGGGGGACGGCCCGGCACCATCGCGGCCGTCGGCCGGCCGGCATGCCTCGGCCGGCCAGCCGTTCGAGCCGGCCCGGCCGACCTCGGGCGGGCCTCGCCCGGCGCGGTCCGGGCCGATCCCCGGTCAGCCATCCCGGGGTGGCCCCGGCGGTCCCCTGGCCGCTCCCGTGGTCCCCGGGCCGGGCGGTGCCGTGCCGCCGGCCCGTGGTCCGCAGCCTGACCCGGGCACCGACCAGCCGCCCCGTCCGGGAACCCGCCCGGCAGGACCGCCGCCAGTCCATCCGGCCGGCCCGCCGACCGCCACCCGCACTGGTCCCGGCCGGGCGACGGTCCCGGCAGCCGGGCCGGTGCCGGCCGGTGGCGGGCCGCGGCCACCGATGACCGGGCCGCCGGCTACCGATCGACGGGACCCGTACGCCACCGGTCCGATGCGCCCCGGCCAGCCGGGCCGATCCGACCCGCCGGGCCGTTCCAACGAGGTCGGCACCTTCGGCCGCCCCAGCCACCCGGGCCGGCCAGCTCAACCCGGCCGGCCAGCTCAACCCGGACCCGGTGGCGTCGCGACGATGCCCGGCGCGCCGGCACCTGGCCGGCCGGTGTCCGGTGGCCCTGCCGGTGCCGCCGCGCCGCCGCACCGTGATCGGCCGACGCCCGCCCCGCCCCGCCCGATCTCCGGTGCCGGGGCGACGGTGGCGCGGTCGGCGTCGGTGCCGGTGCGGCCGGGTGGGCCGGTGCCGCCGAGCGGACTCGCCCCGGTGTCGGGCGCAGCCGCGCCGGTCCCGGGAGCCGTGCCGGTCCCGGGAGGGGTCGCCCCGGTGTCCGGTGGGGGTGGCTCACCGGTCCGGTCCGGGCCGTACCGCCCTGACCGGTCGGGATCCGAGCACTCCGGCCCTGAGGAGTCCGGTGCCGACCAGTCGGGTTCCGAGCAGGGTGGCCCGAACCTGCAGCAGCGTCGGCTGCGGGCGATGGCCCTGATCATGGTCGCCGTCGTGGTGCTGGCCGCCCTCCCGCTCTACTTCGGCATCCGGGCCGCGACCCGCGACCCGGTCTTCAACTCCCTTGACCGACTCGACGTGCCCGAGTGGGCGGCGCAGGAGCGTACCGACGCGGTCAGTGGGAGCCGTTGGTGCCTCATCGACTGCCGGTTCCGCGAGCGGACGATGACCTCCGAACGCGGCACCGAGGAGACCGCCCAGGTCTACACCGCGGCACTGACCGACGCCGGGTGGCTGCCGTGGGACGCCGAGCTGTGCCCGTCCCAGCCGGTCGAAGGCCAGTACAACTGCTGGACCCGCGACGAACTCACCCTCGACCTGTGGGTCCGGCCGCCGGCCTGCTCGGACGACCTGCTACTGCAGCGGCCGACGGTGGAGCCGCCGTCCGGCGAGTCGACCGACGGTGGGTCGACCGACGGGGAATCGGCCGACTCGCCGCCGGTCACCGAGGCCGAGACCTGCACCGGTTCGGTCGTGTCGATCAAGGTACGCAACGCGATCGGTGACGACCGGATGAAGCCCCAGCCGAGCACCGATCCGTCGCTCACCGGTGAGGATCCGGATCCGGTCTTCACCGACGACCCGCTGCTGGACCTGGAGGTCGAACCGTCGTGAGCGGACGACCATCACTGACGGTAGGGTCTGCACGGTGGTGCGGCGCGAGCTGACCGCCGTCAGGTGAGCAGCGGCGGCGAGGCGTCGTGACAGAGGAGGACACAGGCATGGACGGTGGACAGATCGCGGCGCTGGTGGCGGCCGGAGCGTTCCTGATGCTCGTGCTGGTGCTCGCGGTGCCGATCCTGCGGCTGCGGCACACCGTAGACGCGGCGACAAGGGCGATCAACGACCTGAACGACCGCACCGGTCCACTGCTCGGGCAGGTCAATACCTCGATGGAGAACGTCAACACCGCGCTCGGGCAGGTGCACACCACGCTGGACGGCGTCAACATCCAGCTCGCCAAGATCGACACGATGACCGGTCACGCGCAGAACGTCACCGCCAACGTGGCGAACCTCGCCACCGTCGTGTCGGCGGCGGCGGCCAACCCGCTGGTGAAGGTCGCCGCCTTCGGGTACGGCGTCCGGCGCGCCGCGTCCGCCCGTCGGCACGCCGAGCAGGAGCGCGACGTACGGGCGGAACTCAAGCAGCGGCGCCGGGCAGCCCGGCGCAACGCCGGATGACCGGGAGGACGCCGTCATGAAACGCCTGCTCTGGCTCGGTGTCGGCATCGCCGTCGGCGCGGTGGTGGTCCGCAAACTGGCCCGGACCGCCCACTCCTACACACCGTCCGGGATCGCCTCCTCGCTGTCGGAATCCGCTGGTGGTTTCGTCGAGTCGGTCCGTACCTTCGTGGAGGACGTGCGTGAGGGCATGGCAGAGCGCGAGCAGCAGATCCAGGCCGCGTTCGCTGAGGGCGTGGCGTTTGACGACCAGTTCGCCGACCTGCGGGGCGACCCGAGCGTCGGTGACGTGGAGATATTCCCCCAGGAGGACGTTCGGTGAAAACGGCGGAGATCAAGCGGCGGTTCCTCGCGCACTTCGAGGCCAACGGCCATGCCGTGGTGCCGTCAGCTCCGCTGCCCGCGATCGATGACCCGAACCTGCTGTTCATCAACGCGGGCATGGTGCAGTTCGTGCCGTACTTCCTCGGTCAGCGGACACCGCCGTACCAGCGGGCGACGAGCGTGCAGAAGTGCATCCGTACCCCGGACATCGACGAGGTCGGCAAGACGTCGCGGCACGGCACCTTCTTCCAGATGAACGGCAACTTCTCGTTCGGCGACTACTTCAAGGAAGGTGCGATCCCACTGGCCTGGGACCTGGCCACCAGGCCGGTCGACGCGGGTGGGTTCGGCATGGATCCGGAGCGGATCTGGGTCACCGTCTACCTCGACGACGACGAGGCGGCCGACATCTGGCGGCGCACCGGCGTACCGGCGGCGCGGATCGTGCGCCGGGGCAACAAGGACAACTTCTGGTCGATGGGTATCCCCGGGCCGGCCGGGCCGTGCTCGGAGCTGTACTACGACCGGGGTCCGGCGTACGGCCCGGACGGCGGCCCGGAGGTCGACGAGGACCGCTTCCTGGAGTTCTGGAATCTCGTCTTCATGCAGTACGAGATTACCAACGTGCGGAGCAAAGAGGTCTTCGACATCGTCGGCGACCTGCCGAAGAAGAACATCGACACCGGCATGGGCCTGGAACGGATCGCGTCGATCCTGCAGGGGGTCGACAACCTCTACGAGATCGACGAGGTACGTCCGATCCTGGACCGGGCGGCCGAGCTGACCGGTAAGCGCTACGGCGCGGGCTCCGGCCAGGCGGCGAGCGAGTCGCACCCCGACGACGTACGGCTGCGGGTGATCGCCGACCACGTGCGGACCGCGCTGATGCTGATCGGCGACGGGGTGACCCCGTCCAACGAGGGTCGCGGCTACGTGCTGCGCCGGATCATGCGCCGGGCGATCCGCTCGGTGCGGCTGCTCGGCTGGCAGGAGCGCGCCCTGCCGGAGCTGCTGCCGGTGGCCCGGGACTGCATGGCGCCGTCGTACCCCGAGCTGGCCGCCGACTTCGAGCGAATCTCCTCGTACGCGTACGCCGAGGAAAACGCCTTCCTGTCCACGCTGCGCGCCGGTACCACGATCCTGGACACGGCGATCGCCCAGACCAGGTCGGCCGGCGGCGGCAAACTCTCCGGCGACCAGGCCTTCCAGCTGCACGACACCTACGGGTTCCCGATCGACCTCACCCTGGAGATCGCCGCCGAGCAGGGGCTCTCCGTCGACCAGGACGGTTTCCGCCGGCTGATGTCCGAGCAGCGGGCCCGGGCGAAGGCGGATGCGCAGGCCCGCAAGACCGGGCACGTCGACATGTCCGCGTACCGCGGGGTGCTGGACAGCGGCGGGCCGGTGGAGTTCACCGGCTACGCGGAGGTGTCCCGCGAGTCGCGGGTCCGGGCGCTGCTCGGCGCCGGCGGCGCGGTGCTGCCCGCGGCCGGTGAGGGCGACGTCGTGGAGCTGGTGCTGGACAGCACCCCGTTCTACGCCGAGGGCGGCGGCCAGCAGCCGGACACCGGCCTGCTCACCGTCGGCGCCGGCCGGGTGGAGATCTTCGACGTGCAGCAGCCGGTGCCGGGCCTGATCGTGCACCGGGCGCGGGTGGTCAGCGGTGAGCTGCGCGCCGGGGAGTCCGGCTACGCCGAGATCGACATCCCGCGTCGGCGGGCGATCTCCCGGTCGCACACCGCGACGCATCTGGTGCACCAGACGATGCGCAACTTCCTGGGCGAGTCGGCGACCCAGGCGGGGTCGCTGAACGCGCCGGGCCGGCTGCGGTTCGACTTCAACACCCCCGGCGCGGTCGCGCCGTCGGTGCTGCACGACATCGAGCAACAGGTCAACGAGGTACTGCTGCGTGACCTGGAGGTGAACGCGTTCATCACCTCGCAGGAGGAGGCGCGCCGGCTGGGCGCGATGGCGCTGTTCGGGGAGAAGTACGGCGACGAGGTCCGGGTGGTCGAGGTTGGTGACTACGCCCGGGAGCTGTGCGGTGGCACGCATGTGACCCGCTCCGGTCAGCTGGGCGTGGTGAAGATCCTCTCCGAGTCGTCGATCGGCTCCGGCGTGCGCCGGGTGGAGGCGCTGGTCGGCATCGACGCGTTCAACTTCCTGGCCCGCGAGCACCTGCTGGTGGCGCGGCTCGCCGAGCTGTACCGGGTGCCGGCCGACCAGGTCGCGGACCGGGTCCAGCAGACCGTCACCCAGCTGCGCGACGCGGAAAAGGAGCTGGAGAAGCTGCGCGCGCAGCTGGTGCTCGGCGGCGCTGCGGCGATCGCCGGCCAGGCGCGTGACGTGCGCGGGGTGGCCTACGTCGGCACCGAGGCGCCCGAGGGCGCGGCCGGCAACGACGTACGGACCTTGGCGCAGGAGATCCGGGGCAAGATCGACGCGGCCCGGCCGGCGGTGGTCGCGGTGACCGCCCGGGCCAACGGCAAGGCGGCGCTGGTGGTGGCGGTGAACGCGGCCGGCAAATCACGCGGAGTGTCCGCCGCCAACCTGGTCAAGGGCGCGCTGCACGGCCGGGGTGGCGGCAATGCCGACCTGGCGCAGGGCGGCGGGTTGCCGGCGGCCGAGGCGGCGAACCTGCTGGTCGCGGTCGAAAAGGCAATCGCCGAGACGGCCTGAGATGAGCGGTACGAGGTGAGTGGATTCGTCCGTGGGCGCCGGCTGGGCGTTGACGTGGGGCAGGTCCGGGTCGGTCTGGCGATCAGCGACCCGGACGGCATTCTCGCCACCCCGTTGCTGACGGTGCGGCGGGACCTGTCGACCGGCGGCGCGACGACACCGGCCGACGTGCCTACGGACATCGCGAAAATTGTCCAGATAGTCCATGAGTACGAGGTCAGTGCGGTTATTGTCGGTCTGCCGGTGAACCTCGCCGGTCGCCACGGACCGGCCGCCGACGCGGTCAGCGCATACGTACGGTTACTCGAAGTGGCGGTATCGCCGATTTCAGTCCTGACGACCGACGAAAGGATGTCGACGGTGGTCGCTAGCCGTAGGCTGTCCGAGCGGGGCGTCCGAGGACGACGCCAACGGGCGGTGGTCGACCAGGCGGCCGCCGTGGAGATCCTGCAGAGCTGGCTGGACGCGCAGCGGAGGCAGAAGTGATGATCGACGAACTGGACCTCGCCTTCGAGGACCGGGCCGACAAGGGCCGGCACCGTCGGGGGGCGCGGCGCAAGAAGTCGTCTGGCGGTGGCGGCCGGGGCAAGACCGCCGCCGCGCTGCTGGTCACCGTGCTGCTGCTCGGCGTGCTCGGCGGCGGTGTCTGGTACGGCTTCGACCGGGTACAGGGCTACTTCGCGACCCCGGACTACGACGGCGGCGGCACCGGTGAGGTGGTGGTCCAGGTCCGGGCCGGCGACACCGCCACCGACATCGGCAACACCCTCGTCGAGGCCGGCGTGGTCAAGAGCACCAAGGCGTTCGTCAACGAGGCCCGGGACAACTCCCGCAGCCAGAACATCCAGCCGGGCTTCTACACGCTGCGCCTGGAGATGAGCGCGGCGACCGCGCTCGGCCTGCTGCTGGACCTGGAAAACAAGGTCTCCAACCGGGTGACGATCCCGGAGGGCCGTACCGCCAAGCAGATCTATCAACTGCTGGCCGAGTCGACGGACATCCCGGCGGAGGAGTTCGCCACCGCAGCCGAGGACCCGTTGGCCCTGGGCGTGCCCGAGTGGTGGATGACCCGCACCGACGGTCAGGAGGTGACGGTCTCCGCCGAAGGGTTCCTCTTCCCGGACACCTACGACTTCGATCCCGATGTCACCGCACCGGAGATCCTCCGGGTGATGGTCAACCGGTTCCTGACCGTCACCGGCGAGATGGAGTACGCCGACCGGGTGCAGGCCGAACGCGGCGGGATCAGCCCGTACGAGGCGTTGATCGTCGCGTCGCTGGCGCAGGCCGAGGCCGGCATCGCCGAGGACCTCGCCAAGGTCTCCCGGGTGGCGTACAACCGGGTGTACAGCGAGACCTTCCCGTGCAGCTGCCTGCAGTTCGATGTGACGGTCAACTACTACTGGGAGCTGACCGACCAGGAGACCAAGGCGTCCAAGGACATGACCCGCGAGGAGCTGTACGACGAGAGCAATCCGTACAGCACCCACGCGCACAGCGGGCTGCCGCCCACGCCGATCAACAACCCGGGCAAGGCCGCCCTGGAAGGGTCGATCAACCCGCCGGACGAGGACTGGGTCTACTTCGTGGCGATCGACAAGGAGGGCCGTTCGGCGTTCGCCGAGACCCTCGACCAGCACAACCAGAACATCGAAATCGCCCGACAGAACGGCATCCTCTGAGGTGTCCGACCCCCGACCGTCCACCGCCGTCCGGCGGCGGGCCGCGGTGCTCGGCAAGCCGGTCGGGCACTCACTGTCGCCGGTGATCCACAACGCCGGCTACCGGGCCGCCGGGCTGACCGGCTGGAGCTACACCGCGATCGAATGCGCCGAGGTGCAGCTGCCGGGCCTGGTCGCCGGCCTCGGCCCGGAGTGGGCCGGGCTGTCGGTCACCATGCCGTTGAAGGAGGCGGCGCTCGCCCTGGCCGGGCGGGCCTCGTCGGTGGCCACCGCAGTCGGGGCGGCCAACACCCTGGTACGTCGGGCCGACGGCACCTGGTTCGCCGACAACACCGACGTGCCGGGGATGGTCGCGGTGCTGCGCGACGCCGGCGTCGGCGCCGGGGCCCGGTTCACCGTGCTCGGCGCCGGCGGTACCGCCCGGGCCGCGTTGGCGGCCGCCGCCGCGTTGGCCGCCGACTCGGTGATCGTGGCGGCCCGACGGCCGGCGGCGGTCGACGAGCTGGTGCCGGTCGCCGGTGCGCTCGGCGTGTCGATGACCGGTGCCGACCTATCGGCGGCCCCGACGGCGGCGGCCGGCACCGACGTACTGGTCTCCACCCTGCCGAAGGGAGCCGCCGACCCGTACGCCGGCCAGCTGCCGTGGGTATCCGGCACGGTCTGCTTCGATGCGATCTACGATCCCTGGCCGACTCCACTGGCCTCGGCGGCGGCCGCCGCCGGTTGCCGGGTGGTCTCCGGACTGGATCTGCTGCTGGCCCAGGCGGTCGGGCAGTTCGAACAGTTCACCGGGGTCGCCGCGCCGGTACCGGCGATGCGGGCCGCGCTGTCGACACGGCGACCAGTGACAGCCCCGCCGCGCCGAGGATGATCAGCGCCATCGGGGTGGCGCTGGCCGTGCCGGCCAGCCCGACCACCGGCGCGGCCAGCGAGGCGATTCCCGACTGGACCGCGCCGAGCAGGGCGGCGGCGGTGCCGGCGTGCCGGGCGTGCTCCTGCAGGGCCAGCGCGGTCCCGTTCGGCATGAGCATCCCGATCGTGGCGACGTAGCCGGCCAGCGCCGGCACGATCAGCCACAGCTGGCCGGTGGTCGCGCCGGCCACCAGCAGCGCCGCAGCGCAGGCTCCGGCGGTCAACGCGCCGACGAACAATGGCCGGGTCCGGTACCGGCCGACCAGTCGGGCGTTGACCTGCCCGAGCGCGATCAGCCCGACCGCGTTGGCCCCGAACACCAGGCTGAACATGGTCGGCGACAGCCCGAAGCCGTCCTGCAGCACGTACGGCGATCCGGAGATGTAGGCGAACAAGCCGGCGAACGCCAGACCCTGGGTGGACGCGTACCCGACGAACGCCCGGTCGGTGAGGACCAGCCGGGCCGCCCGGACGGCGCCGGCCAGACCGTCCGGGTTGCGGCGCTCCTGCGGCAGGGTCTCCGGCAACCAGCGGGCCATGGCGACGGTGAGCAGCGCGGCGAGTACCGCGAGGGCGACGAAGATCTCCCGCCAGGAGGCCACCCGCAGCACCGCCGCGCCGAGCACCGGCGCGGCGATCGGTGCCACCCCGAAGATGATCAGCAGACGGGAGAAGAACCGGGCCGCGTCGGCACCCGAGTAGAGGTCGCGCACCACCGCGCGGGCGACGACCACCCCTACCCCGCCGGCGAAGCCCTGGAGCAGCCGCAACCCGGCCAGTGCCTCGGCGTTCGGGGCCAGCGCGCACGCCAGCGAGACGACGACTTGACATCCTCCTCGCCTTAAGGGACGAGGATTCCCTCCACGCTGCGTGTGGAACACGCGGCGTCCGGGTGGGTTACCGCTTCACTGCGCGCCGCCGGGACAAGTCCCGGTCTTACGTGCGCTCGACGGTCGTTGAAGTCCGCCTGTCCGGCGGCCTTGATGTTGATGGCGGCGTTGATGTCCCGGTCGTGGTGACTGCCGCACGGGCAGTCCCACTCCCGGACGTTCAACGCGATCTTCTCGTTGATCCGGCCGCAGTCGCAGCACATCCGGGTGGACGGGAGCCACCGGTCCACCCGGGCGAACGCGCGCCCGTACCGCTCCGCCTTGTACTCCAGCATGCCGGTGAAGGCGGCCCAGCCCGCATCGTGCACGGACTTCGCCAGCCGAGTCCGGCCGAGACCAACAACGCACAGGTCCTCGACGTACACCGCTTGGTTGTCACGGATGATCGCCGTGGACAGCTTGTGCTGCCAGTCCCGCCGGGTGTCGGCTACCCGCGCGTGAGCGCGGGCCACCTCGATCACGGCTTTCCTGCGGCGGTTGCTGCCCCTCTGCTTGCGTGAGAGTGCCTGCTGCAACCGCTTGAGCTTGCGGGCCGCGCGGCGCAGAAACCTCGGGGCGGTCACCTTCGTGCCGTCGGACATGACCGCGAAGTGGGTCAGGCCCAGATCGATGCCGATCTCGGAGTCGACCGGCGGCAGCGTCTCGTCCTCGCCGATCTGCACGACGAACGAGGCGAAGTACCGGCCTGCTGTGTCCTTGATCACGGTGACCGAGGTGGGATCCGACGGCAGGCCGCGCGACCAGCGCACCGCAACGTCGCCGATCTTCGGCAGCCGCAGGCGGCCGTTGTCACAGACCTTGAACCGGGAGTTCTTCGTGAACCGGATCGCCTGCCGGTTGTCCTTACGGGACCGGTACCGGGGCGGGGCCACCGTGCGGCCCCGGCGTTTGCCGGACAGCGAGTTGAAGAAGTTGCGGTACGCGGTGTTCAGATCGGCGAGGGCCTGCTGCAACACCACGGCCGACACCTCACCCAGCCAGGCCCGGTCCTCGCTGGCCCTGGCCGCTGTGATGACCAACTTCGACAGGTCGCCGTCGGAGATGTACTTCTCGCCCGCCTCGCGGGCCTGCTGACGCAGCCTGAGTCCGTCGTTGAAAACCACCCGGGCACACCCGAACGCCTGCGCCAGCGCGGTGCGCTGGGCGGCGTCCGGGGTGATCCGGTAGTTGTAACGGAGCTGCACGGCCATCACTGTATCATGTTGGTCTATGGTCGAACTTCAAGGCATCCGCACCGGCAGGCACTGCACTTTCGCGATGCATGTCCACTTGGTTTTCGTGGCGAAGTTCCGGCACAACGTGTTCGCCGACCGGCACCTGACCCGGATGGAGGCGATCATGCGAGACGTGTGCGCCGACTTCGAGGCCGAACTGGTCGAGTTCAACGGCGGACACAACCACGTCCACCTGCTGGTCAACTTTCCGCCCAAGGTCGCCGTGGCCAGGCTGGTCAACAGCCTCAAAGGGGTCTCCTCGCGCCGCCTCCGGCAGGAGTTCCCCGACCTGGTGCGCCACTACTACCGGGCCAACAAACTCTGGTCCGGCTCGTACTTCGCCGGGTCTGTCGGCGGCGCACCGTTGAGCGTCATCAAGCAGTACATCGAGCAGCAGAACCGTCCCGGTTAAGGCACTGCTCGGGCCTGGCGGCCCTCCCAGCGCGGGCCTTCACCCCCGGCCTGAAGGCCGGAGCACTGGCCCGCATTCCGGTAGCCCGGGAAGCCGGCCAGCGCCGGTCGCCGCCGCCCCCACCGGTCGCTCACCGGCCCGCCGACCAGTTGCCCGAACGCGACGCCGATCAGGCAGGCGGTCAGCGACAGCTGCACCCGGGCCGGGGTTGCGGCGAGGTCGTCGCTGATCGCCGGGAACGCCGGCAGGTACATGTCGATCGACAGCGGCCCCACCGCGGTGACCGCGCCGAGCAGGATGAGCAGCACCGCTGGTCGGCGGCGGATGTCGGCCGGAACGAAACCCCACCCCCCGAGACCGACCAACCGTACGTTAGGTCAGCTCCAGCGGTGTCCGGAGGGCGGGACGCGGGCGACGTGGGTCACCGGGCCCCGACCACGCCGTGCCACACTTTCCGACGTGTTGCGTTGGCTGACCGCAGGTGAATCCCACGGCCCCGCACTGGTCGCACTCCTCGAAGGCGTCCCCGCCGGCGTCGAGGTGACCAGTGCCGAGATCGGTCGCGAGCTGGCCCGTCGGCGGCTCGGCTACGGCCGGGGCGCCCGGATGAGTTTCGAGCAGGACGAGATCGAGATCGTCGGCGGCCTGCGGCACGGGGTGACGCTGGGCAGCCCGGTCGCGATCCGGGTGGGCAACTCGGAGTGGCCGAAGTGGCGCACCGTGATGGCTGCCGACCCGGTCGACCCGGACGAGCTGGCCGGGCAGGCCCGCAACGCCCCGTTGACCCGGCCCCGGCCGGGGCACGCCGACCTGGCCGGGATGCAGAAGTACGGCCACACCGACGCCCGGCCGATCCTGGAGCGGGCCAGCGCCCGGGAGACCGCCGCCCGGGTCGCCGTCGGTACGGTCGCCCGGGCGCTGTGCCGGCAGGCACTGGGCATCGAGATCGTGTCGCACGTGGTCGAGCTCGGTTCGGTGGCCGCCAAACCCGGGCTGCAGCCCCGCCCGGAGGACGCCGAGCGGGTCGACGCCGACCCGCTGCGCTGCCTCGACCCCGAGGCGAGCGCCCGGATGGTCGCCGAGGTGGACGCCGCCAAGTCCGACGCCGACACCCTCGGCGGTATCGTCGAGGTGCTCGCCTACGGGGTGCCGCCGGGGCTGGGCAGCCACGTTCAGTGGGACCGTAAGCTCGACGCCCGGCTGGCCGCCGCGGTGCTGTCGATCCAGGCGGTCAAGGGTGTGGAGATCGGCGACGCCTGGCAGCAGGCCCGGTCGCGGGGTTCGGTCGCGCACGACGAGATCATCCCGACCGCCGCCGGGGTGCGCCGGGTCACCGACCGGGCCGGCGGGCTGGAGGGCGGCATCACCACCGGCGAGCCGCTGCGGGTACGGGCCGCGATGAAGCCGATCTCCTCGTTGAACCGGGCGCTGTCGACCGTCGACGTCGTCACCGGTGAGCCGGCGACCGCGATCAACCAGCGGTCCGACGTCTGCGCGGTGCCGGCCGCCGCGGTGGTGGCCGAGGCGATGGTGGCGCTGGTGCTGGCCGAGGCGGCCACCGAGAAGTTCGGCGGCGACTCGGTCGCCGAGATCCGCCGCAACCTCGCCGGATACCTGGACCACCTGGTGATCCGCTGATGGCTCCGGTGATCCGCTGATGGCCCCGGTCTGCGTGCTGGTCGGCGCGCCCGGCGCGGGCAAGACGAGCACCGGTACGGCGCTGGCCGGGCTGCTCGGCTGCGACTTCCGCGACACCGACAGCGACATCGTGGCGGCGGCCTGCAAGCCGATCCCGGAGATCTTCGTCGACGACGGCGAGGAGCACTTCCGGGCCCTGGAGCGGGCGGCTGTCCGGGCGGCACTGCGCGGCTTCGACGGCGTGCTCGCGCTCGGCGGCGGCGCGGTGCTGGCCGACGAGACCCGCGCCGCGCTCGCCGGGCACACCGTGGTCCACCTCGGTGTCGAGTTGGCCGACGCGGTCCGCCGGGTCGGCCTCGACGCCGGCCGGCCGCTGCTGGCGATCAACCCGCGGGCCACGCTGCGGCACCTGCTGGAGCAGCGTCGCCCGCTCTACGAGCAGGTCGCCACGCACCGGGTGGCAACCGACGGCCGTACCCCGGAACAGGTCGCCGAGGAGATCGCCACCCTGCTGCGTACACCGGCCGACCGGTCCGGGTACTAGGCTCGGCGCCGATGAACTCGACGACCCGCATCCCGGTGCCCGGCGACCGACCGTACGACGTGCTGGTCGGTCATGGGCTGCTCGACCAGCTGTCCGACCTGCTGCCCGGCGCGGACCGGGTGGCGGTACTGCACGCGCCTCCGTTGCAGGGCCAGGCCGACCGGATCGCCGCCGGCTGCGCCGCGGCCGGGGTCAAGCCGCTGCTGATCGAGGTGCCGGACGCCGAGGCCGGCAAGTCGCTCGAGGTCGCCGGGCAGGCGTGGGCGGAGCTGGGCGCGGCCGGCTTCACCCGTACCGACGCGGTGGTCGGGGTCGGCGGCGGTGCGGTGACCGACCTGGCGGGTTTCGTGGCCGCCTGCTGGCTGCGCGGGGTCCGCTGGGTGCCGGTGGCGACCAGCCTGCTCGGCATGGTCGACGCGGCGGTGGGCGGCAAGACCGGGATCAACACGGCGGCCGGCAAGAACCTGGTGGGCGCCTTCCACCCGCCGGCCGGGGTGCTGGCCGACCTGGATCTGCTGGCCAGCCTTCCGCCGGTCGACCTGGTCGCCGGGCTGGCCGAGGTGGTCAAGTGCGGGTTCATCGCCGACCCGGCGATCCTGGAGCTGATCGAGGCCGATCCGGCGGCGGCCGCCGACCCGAACGGGCCGCAGGTGCGGGAACTGATCGAGCGCGCCGTGCGGGTCAAGGCCGACGTGGTCGGTGACGACCTGCGCGAGTCGGGGCTGCGTGAGGTGCTCAACTACGGGCACACGCTGGCCCACGCGATTGAGAAGGTAGAAGGCTACCGCTGGCGCCACGGGCACGCGGTGTCGGTCGGCCTGGTCTACGCGGCGACCCTGGCCCGGCTGGCCGGCCGGCTCGACGCGACGGTCGCCGACCGGCACGTGTCGGTGCTCGCCGCCCTGGGGCTGCCCACCAGCTACCGGGCCGACGCGTGGCCGGAGCTGCTGGCCACGATGCGGGTGGACAAGAAGGCCCGGGGCAGCCGGCTGCGGTTGGTGGTGCTCGACGCGCTGGCCCGGCCGGGAATCCTCGACGGCCCGGCCGACACGTTGCTCGCCGAGGCGTACCGGCAGGTGGCGGCGTGACGGGAGGTGGCGCGGCATGCGGACCTACGTGCTGAACGGCCCTAACCTGGGCCGGCTGGGCAGCCGTCAGGTCGACGTGTACGGGCTGACCAGCTACGCCGACCTGGTGGCGATGTGTGAGCAGGTGGGCCGGGACGCCGGGCTCGACGTCGAGGTGCGCCAGACCGACGCCGAGCACGAGATGCTCGGCTGGCTGCACGAGGCCGCTGACAGCGAGGCCGCCATGGTGCTCAATCCGGGTGCCTGGTCGCACTACTCGTACGCGGTCCGGGACGCCTGCGCACTGCTGCGCGGACCGCTGGTCGAGGTGCACATCTCCAACATCCACGCCCGCGAGCAGTTCCGGCACCACTCGGTGGTGTCGGCGGTCGCCACCGGGGTGATCTGTGGGCTCGGGGTGGACGGCTACCGGCTGGCGCTGCTGCACGTCGCCCGGTTGGCCGCAGCCAGTCCCCGCTGAGCCGGGACGGGCGCCGGTCGTGGGCCGCGTCCTGCTGAGCCGGGACGGGTAGAGGTCGGGCCGTCCCAGCTGAGCCGGGTCTGGCCCGATAGACTTGGTAGATCCGTCCGCACATTGATGATCAAGGCAGGAAATGGCGACCACCAACGACCTGAAGAACGGGCTGGTTCTCAACCTCGATGGCGAGCTGTGGGCCGTCGTGGAGTTCCAGCACGTCAAGCCCGGCAAGGGCGGCGCTTTCGTGCGCACCACCCTGAAGAACGTGCTCTCCGGCAAGGTGGTCGACAAGACCTTCAACGCGGGCACCAAGGTCGACACCGCGACCGTCGACAAGCGGACCATGCAGTACCTGTACGCCGACGGCGAGGATTACGTCTTCATGGATCTGGAGACCTTCGACCAGATCATGGTGCCCGGCGGCACGGTCGGCGAGGCAGCCAACTACCTGCTGCCCGAGGCCGAGGCGATCGTGGCGACCCACGAAGGCGTGCCGCTGTACGTCGAGCTGCCGACCAGCGTGGTCCTCGAGGTCACCTACACCGAGCCGGGCCTGCAGGGTGACCGGTCGACCGGCGGCAACAAGCCGGCCACGATGGAGACGGGCGCCACCGTCCAGGTGCCGTTGTTCGTCACCACCGGCGAGAAGATAAAGGTCGACACCCGCGACGGCCGCTACCTCGGCCGAGCCTGATGGCCGAGGGGCCGAAGACCTCGATGCCGGCGCGCCGCAAGGCGCGCAAACGGGCCTTGGACGTGCTCTACGAGGCGGACATGCGTAGTCTGCCGCCGACCCAGGTGCTGGTCGGGTACCTGGCCCGGCTGTCCCCGCGTCCGGAGCATCTCGACTACGCGGTCGGCCTGGTCGAGGGGGTGGCGGCCCACCGGGACCGGATCGACGAGCTGATCGGCAGCTACGCCGAGGGGTGGACGCTGGACCGGATGCCGGTGGTCGACCGCAACCTGGCCCGGATCGCCGTCTACGAGTTGCTCTACGTCGACGAGATCGACGACCCGGTGGCCATCACCGAGGCGGTCGAGCTGGCCCGGCAGATGTCGACTGACGATTCGCCGCGGTTCCTCAACGGTCTGCTGGACCGGATCGCCGAGTACACCCCGCACTAGCGGCTCCCGCCGCCCCGACGGGCACCGCCACGACCGCCGGTGCCACGCGACACCGCCGACGGGCCCGATCCAGCTGGATCGGGCCCGTCGGCGGTTGGGTGCGCAGCCGTCAGGAGGCGAAGAACGCCCGCGGGTCGGCGACCAGTACGCCGTGCTCGTTCAGCCGCTCGATGAGGCCGGACGGCGACGAGTCGTACACGATCGCCAGCGCCCGCAGGTCGTCGGCGCGGATGGACAACACCCGACCGTTGTAGTCACCGCGCTGCTGCTGGATCGCCCGGGCGTACCGGGCGACGTAGGCGAGGTCCTCGCCGACCTCGTCGTACAGCCGCTCCAGATCCAGGACGATCTTGCTGGTGGGCTCGTGACGTACCCCACTGCCGTCCGGCAGCAGTTCCGACACGGGTACCCGGTAGAAGTCGGCCAGTTCGGCGAGACGGGAGACGGTGACTGCCCGGTCCCCACGCTCGTAGGAACCGACGACGACAGCCTTCCAACGCCCGTTCGACTTCTCCTCCACCCCCTGCAGGGACAGCCCCTGCTGCTGACGGATGGAGCGCAGGCGGGCGCCCAACGACTTGGCGTACTCAGAGGGCATACGGACTCTCCCAGTGCTTTGCCCGGGGCTTTCCCCAGCGATCGCTACGGAGCGTGACGGTACGGCGGTTCGCAAGCGCGGTCAAGTGGTGAATAGCTACCAGTGAACAAGATCGTGACGACTTGCCCCAAATTTCGTCTTACTGATGCGACACTCAGCGCCCCATATCGGCCCGGCAACGGGACGCTGGTAACGTTCGGCGTGTCCGCTGACCAGCCGGGTGCTGGCCGGCGGTACCCATGACGTCCTTTAACGACCCGTCCCGTGAGGCGGGGAAGGGGGTCCGCTGTGGCTTACCCGTCGGCCACCCAATCATCGGCGACGATGCCACCGTCTGTTAAGAGCATCCTGACCAGCGCCGACATTCAACGCGTCGTCGACCGGATCGCCCATCAGGTGCTGGAAAAGACCAACGGGGCGCAACGCACCGTACTACTCGGAATCCCCACCCGGGGCGTGCCGCTCGCCCGCCGTCTCGCCGACCGGATCCGCACCTTCGAAGGGGTCGCCGTCCCGGTCGGTGTGCTCGATATCACCCTCTACCGGGACGATCTCCGGCTGAAGGCCACCCGCGCGGTCGGGCCCACAGAGCTGCCCGCCGGTGGCATCGACGGCCAGCGGGTCATCCTGGTCGACGACGTCCTCTACTCGGGCCGGACCGTACGGGCGGCGTTGGACGCGATCAGTGACCTCGGCCGGCCCAGCTCGGTGCAGTTGGCGGTGCTGGTGGACCGGGGTCACCGGGAGCTGCCGATCCGCGCCGACTACGTCGGCAAGAACATCCCCACCGCGCTCACCGAGAACGTCAAGGTGCTGCTCGCCGAGGCCGACGGCTCCGACGAGGTACGTCTGTTCAGCTCCCCCGGCGCCGCCCACCCGGCGGACGGCCCGCAGCGGGAGAGGGGCCAGCGATGATCAGGCACCTGCTGTCCGGCGCCGATCTGGACGCGACGGACGCCACCCGGATCCTGGACACTGCGGTCGAACTCGCCTCGCTGGCCGGCCGCGAGGTGAAGAAGCTGCCCACCCTTCGTGGGCGCACCGTGGTGAACCTGTTCTACGAAGACTCGACCCGGACCCGGATCTCATTCGAGGCGGCCGCCAAGCGGCTCTCCGCCGACGTGATCAACTTCTCGGCCAAGGGATCCAGTGTCTCCAAGGGCGAGAGCCTCAAGGACACCGCGCTCACCCTGCAGGCGATGGGGGCCGACGCGGTGGTGATCCGGCACCCCGCCTCCGGTGCCCCGCACCGGCTGGCCAACTGGGTGGACGGGTCAGTGGTCAACGCTGGCGACGGCACCCACGAACATCCCACCCAGGCGCTGCTCGACGCGTACACCATGCGGGCCCGGCTGGGTCGGCTCGCCGGCCTGCACGTGGTGATCGTCGGCGACGTGCTGCACAGCCGGGTGGCCCGGTCCAACGTCCTGCTGCTGGCCACCCTCGGTGCCAAGGTGACCCTGGTCGGGCCGCCGCCGCTGATCCCGGTCGACATCGCCACCGCGCTCGCTCCCGGGGTCGGGGTCGGCTACGACCTCGACACCGTGCTGCCCACCGCCGACGTGGTGATGATGCTGCGGGTGCAGCATGAGCGAATGGCCGACTCCTACTTCCCGTCCGCGCGCGAGTACGCCCGCCGGTACGGCCTGGACGGGGCCCGGCTGCGCCGGCTGCCCGGGCACGCCATCGTGATGCACCCCGGACCGATGAACCGGGGCATGGAGATCTCCGCCGAGGTCGCCGACTCGCCCCGCTCCACGATCGTGGAACAGGTCGCCAACGGGGTAAGCGTCCGGATGGCCGTGCTCTACCTGTTGCTCGGCGGCCGTGGCTGATGCGGCGCATCGGTCACCCACATGCGCACCGGCACCATCGCCCCCAGGCGCACGACGAAAGGACCTCGCTGTGAGCGCGTACCTGATCAAGGGCGTCCGGGTCCTCGGCCGGGACCCCGTCGACCTGCTGCTGCGCGACGGCGTAGTCGCCGACGCCGGCTCCGGACTGACCGCGCCGGGTGCGCAGGTGCTCGACGCCGACGGCCTGATCGCCCTGCCCGGTCTGGTCGATCTGCACACCCACCTGCGTGAACCCGGCAGGGAGGACGCCGAGACGGTGGAGACCGGGTCGCGGGCCGCCGCGCTCGGCGGCTACACCGCCGTCTGCGCGATGGCGAACACCTCCCCGGTGGCCGACACCGCTGGCGTCGTCGAACAGGTCTGGCGGCTCGGCCGCCAGGCCGGGCTGGTCGACGTGCAGCCGATCGGCGCGGTCACCGTGGGCCTGGCCGGCGAACGCCTCGCCGAGCTCGGCGCGATGGCCGACTCCGCCGCCGCCGTGCGGATCTTCTCCGACGACGGGCACTGCGTCGCCGACCCCCGGCTGATGCGCCGCGCCCTGGAGTACGTCAAGGCGTTCGACGGCGTCGTCGCCCAGCACGCCGAGGAGCCCCGGCTGACCGAGGGCGCCCAGATGCACGAGGGTGAGGTCTCCACCCGGCTCGGCCTGACCGGCTGGCCGGCCGTCGCCGAGGAGGCGATCATCGCCCGCGACGCACTGCTCGCCGAACACGTCGGCAGCCGACTGCACGTCTGCCACCTGTCGACCGCCGGCAGTGTGGAGATCGTTCGGCAGGCCAAGGCCCGTGGGGTCCGGATCACCGCCGAGGTCACCCCGCACCACCTACTGCTCACCCACGAGGCGCCGGTCAGCTACGACCCGGTCTTCAAGGTCAACCCGCCGCTGCGGACCGGCGAGGACGTCGCCGCGTTGCGCGCCGCGCTCGCCGAGGGCGTCATCGACATCGTCGCCACCGACCACGCTCCGCACGCGGTGGAGGACAAGGAGTGCGAATGGGCGTACGCCCGGCCCGGGATGCTCGGGTTGGAGACCGCCCTGTCCGTGGTGCTGCTCACGACCGCATTGCACGACGACGCCGGTGTACCAGACTGGGAGCTGATCGCCGAGCGGATGTCCCGGGCCCCGGCCCGGATCGCCGGGCTGACCGGGCACGGGCACGACCCCGCGCCGGGCGTTCCGGCGAACCTCACCCTGATCGACCCGGTCGCGAGCCGCACCGTCGACCCGGCCGAGTCGGCCAGCCGCAGCCGCAACACCCCGTACGCGCGGATGGTGCTGCCCGGCCAGGTGGTCGCCACCTTCCTGCGCGGCGACGCGACGGTGCTCGACGGAAAGGCCGTGCGATGAACGACACCACCAATACCACCGCGGCACCCCGTCGGCGGGTTCCGGCGCTGCTGGCGCTCGAGGACGGCCGGGTCTTTCCCGGCGAGAGCTACGGCGCGGTCGGGGAGACCTTCGGCGAGGCGGTGTTCACTACCGCGATGACCGGCTACCAGGAGACGTTGACCGATCCGTCCTATCACCGGCAGGTGGTGGTGCAGACCGCGCCGCACATCGGCAACACCGGGGTCAACGTCGACGACGACGAGTCGGACCGGATCCGGGTGGCCGGGTACGTGGTCCGGGATCCGGCCCGCCGCCCGTCGAACTGGCGGTCCACCGGTGACCTGGAGGACCGGCTCGCCGCCGAGGGTGTGGTCGGCATCTGTGGGGTGGACACCCGGGCGCTCACCCGCCACCTGCGGGACCGCGGGGTGATGCGGGTCGGCGTCTCCACGCTGACCGACGACCCGCAGGGGCTGCTGGACCGGGTCCGGCAGGCGCCGCAGATGGTCGGCGCGGACCTGTCCGCCGAGGTGACCACCGCCGAGCCGTACACGGTCACCGCCCAGGGCGAGCACCGTTACACGGTCGCCGCGCTGGACCTGGGTATCAAGCGCAACGTGCCGCGCCGGCTGGCCCAGCGCGGGGTGACCACCCACGTGCTGCCGGCCACCTCGACGCTGGACGAGATCCTGGCCACCGGGCCGGACGCGGTGTTCTTCTCACCCGGGCCGGGTGACCCGGCTACCGCACACCACGCGGTCGAGCTGGCCCGGCAGGTGATGGCCCGGCGTACGCCGTTGTTCGGTATCTGCTTCGGCTCGCAGATCCTCGGCCGGGCCCTCGGCTTCGGCACCTACAAGCTCGGCTACGGCCACCGCGGCATCAACCAGCCGGTGCTCGACCGCACCACCGGCAAGGTCGAGGTGACCAGCCACAACCACGGGTTCGCCGTGGACGCCCCGCTGAACACGGTGATCGACACCGATTTCGGCGGCGTCGAGGTGAGCCACGTGTGCCTCAACGACGACGTGGTCGAGGGGCTACGGGCCCACGAGGTGCCGGCGTTCACCGTCCAGTACCACCCGGAAGCGGCGGCCGGCCCGCACGACGCGGACTACCTGTTCGACCGGTTCGTCGAGCTGATCGAGGGAAAACATGCCTAAGCGGACAGATCTGCAGCATGTCATGGTGATCGGCTCCGGGCCGATCATCATCGGCCAGGCCTGCGAGTTCGACTACTCCGGCACCCAGGCGTGCCGGGTGCTGCGCGCCGAAGGGCTGCGCGTGTCGCTGGTCAACTCCAACCCGGCGACCATCATGACCGACCCCGAGTTCGCCGACGCCACCTACGTCGAGCCGATCACGCCCGAGTTCGTCGAGCTGGTCATCGCCCGGGAGCGTCCCGACGCGCTGCTGCCCACCCTCGGCGGGCAGACCGCGTTGAACACCGCTGTCGCCCTGCACTCCGCCGGCGTGCTGAACAAGTACGGCGTGGAGCTGATCGGGGCCGACGTCGACGCGATCCGCCGCGGCGAGGACCGGCAGCTGTTCAAGGACATCGTCGCCACCGCCGGTGGCGAGACCCCGCGCAGCCGGGTCTGCCACAGCATGGCCGAGGTGCACGACACCGTCGCCGAACTCGGGCTGCCGGTGGTGATCCGACCGTCATTCACCATGGGCGGGCTCGGCTCGGGCATGGCGCACACCCCGGCGGACCTGGAGCGCATCGCCGGCGCCGGGCTGGCCGCCTCCCCGGTGCACGAGGTGCTCATCGAAGAGAGCGTGCTCGGCTGGAAGGAGTACGAGCTGGAACTGATGCGCGACCGCAACGACAACGTGGTCGTGGTCTGCTCCATCGAGAACATCGACCCGATGGGGGTGCACACCGGCGACAGCGTCACCGTCGCCCCGGCGATGACCCTCACCGACCGCGAGTACCAGCAGATGCGCGACATGGGCATCGCGGTGCTGCGCGAGGTCGGCGTCGACACCGGCGGCTGCAACATCCAGTTCGCCGTGCACCCGACCTCCGGCCGACTCGTCGTCATCGAGATGAACCCCCGGGTGTCCCGGTCGTCGGCGCTGGCTTCCAAGGCGACCGGCTTCCCGATCGCCAAGATCGCCGCCAAGCTGGCGATCGGCTACACCCTCGACGAGATCCCCAACGACATCACCAAGCAGACCCCGGCGGCGTTCGAGCCGGTCCTCGACTACGTCGTGGTCAAGATCCCCCGGTTCGCGTTCGAGAAGTTCCCCGGCGCCGACCCGGAGCTGACCACCACGATGAAGTCGGTCGGCGAGGCGATGAGCCTGGGCCGCAACTTCACCGAGGCACTCAACAAGGCGATGCGTTCGATGGAGACCAAGGCCGCCGGGTTCTGGACGGTGCCCGACCCGGCCGGGGCCACCGTCGAGTCCACCCTGGCCGAACTGGCTGTCCCGCACGACGGCCGGCTCTACACAGTCGAACGGGCGCTGCGGCTGGGCGCCACCGTCGCCCAGGTCGCCGAGGCGTCCGGCGGCATCGACCCCTGGTTCCTGGAGGAGATCGCCGGCCTGGTCGAGCTGCGTGGCGAGATCGAGGCCGCGCCGGTGCTCGACGCCGCGCTGCTGCGCCGGGCCAAGCGGGCCGGGCTGTCCGACCGGCAGGTGGCCGCGCTGCGTCCGGAGCTGGCCGGCGAGGACGGGGTACGGGCGTTGCGGCACCGGCTCGGTCTGCGCCCGGTCTACAAGACGGTCGACACCTGCGCCGCCGAGTTCGCCGCCCGTACGCCGTACCACTACTCCAGCTACGACGCGGAGACCGAGGTAGCACCGTCGGACCGGCCGAAGGTGCTGATCCTCGGCTCCGGGCCGAACCGGATCGGCCAGGGCATCGAGTTCGACTACTCCTGCGTGCACGCGGTGATGGCGCTAGCCGAGTACGAGACCGTCATGGTCAACTGCAATCCGGAGACGGTCTCCACCGACTACGACACCGCCGACCGGCTGTACTTCGAACCGCTCACCTTCGAGGACGTGCTGGAGGTCTGGCAGGCCGAGGACGCCGCCGGCCGGGCCGCCGGCGGCCCCGGCGTGGTCGGGGTGATCGTCCAGCTCGGCGGGCAGACCCCGCTCGGGCTGGCGCAGCGCCTCGCCGACGCCGGGGTACCGATCGTCGGCACCCCACCGGAGTCGATCCACCTGGCCGAGGAGCGGGGCGCGTTCGGTCAGGTGCTGGCCCGCGCCGGGCTGCGCGCCCCGGCGCACGGCACCGCCGTGTCGTTCGAGCAGGCCAAGGCGATCGCCGACGAGATCGGCTATCCGGTGCTGGTCCGCCCGTCGTACGTGCTCGGCGGGCGCGGCATGGAGATCGTCTACGACGACGCGACGCTGCGCGACTACATCGGCCGGGCCACCGACATCTCGCCGGAGCACCCGGTGCTGGTCGACCGGTTCCTCGACGACGCCATCGAGATCGACGTGGACGCGCTGTGCGACGCCACCGGCGAGGTCTACCTCGGTGGGGTGATGGAGCACATCGAGGAGGCAGGCATCCACTCCGGCGACTCGTCCTGCGCGTTGCCGCCGATCACCCTGGCCGCCCCGCACCTGGCCACCATCCGGCACTACACCGAGCAGATTGCCCGCGGCGTCGGGGTGCGCGGGCTGCTCAACGTGCAGTACGCACTCAAGGACGACGTGCTGTACGTGCTGGAGGCCAATCCGCGCGCCTCGCGGACCGTGCCGTTCGTCTCCAAGGCCACCGCGGTGCCGCTGGCCAAGGCGGCGGCCCGGATCATGCTCGGGGCCACCGTCGCGCAGCTGCGCGACGAAGGCATGCTGCCGGCCACCGGAGACGGCGGCACGTTGCCCCCGGACGCGCCGATCGCGGTCAAGGAGGCGGTGCTGCCGTTCAAACGGTTCCGCACCCGTGCCGGGCACGGCGTCGACTCGCTGCTCGGCCCGGAGATGAAGTCGACCGGCGAGGTGATGGGGATCGACCCGGCGTACGGCAACGCCTTCGCCAAGTCGCAGGCTGCCGCGTACGGCTCCCTGCCGACCAGCGGAAAGGTCTTCGTCTCGGTCGCCAACCGGGACAAACGCGCGATGATCTTTCCAGTGAAGCGGCTGGCCGATCTCGGGTTCGACATCGTCGCCACCGCCGGCACCGCCGAGGTGCTGCGCCGCCACGGCATCGCCTGCGAGTTGACCCGCAAACACTGGGAGGAGTCCGGCGACGGCCAACCGGACGCGGTGACGCTGATCGCCTCCGGCGAGATCGCCCTGGTGATCAACACGCCGCAGGGCTCCGGGGCCAGCGCCCGCTCCGACGGGTACGAGATCCGTAGCGCGGCGGTCACCGCGGACACCCCGTGCGTGACCACCGTGCCCGGGGTCGCCGCCGCCGTGATGGGCATCGAGGCGCTGATCAACGGGGACATGGCGGTCCGGCCGCTGCAGCAGCTGCACGCGGCGCTGCGCCCGGAGACAGCCGGCCGGCAGGCGGCCCGGTGACCCGATCCGGCGGGTACCGGTTGGCCCGGTCGGCGTTGTTCCGGCTCGGCGGCGGTGACGCCGAGACCGCCCATGAGTGGACGCTGCGCCGGCTGGCCGCCCTGTCTCGCAGCCGGGTGGCGCTGGCCGCACTGCGTACCCGGTACGCGGTAGCCGCGCCGCGTACCGTCTTCGGGGTCGACTTTCCCAACCCGGTCGGCCTCGCCGCCGGGATGGACAAGGACGGCCTGGCCCTGCCCGCCTGGCCGGCGCTGGGCTTCGGCTTCGTCGAGGTCGGCACGGTCACCGCGCGTCCCCAGCCGGGCAACCCCCGACCCCGGCTGTTTCGGTTGCCGACCAGCGAGGCGGTGATCAACCGGATGGGGTTCAACAACGCTGGCGCCGAGGCGCTCGCCGACCGGCTCGCAGTGCTCGGCCGGCTGGACGAGCGGGCCGGGTTCGGCCGCTCGCATCCGGCGCACGCCGACCGCCCGGTGCCGTTGGGCATCTCGCTCGGCAAGTCGAAGGTCGTGCCGATCGAGGAGGCGGTCGACGACTACCTGTCGGCGTACAAGGCTCTCAGCGGCTACGGCCAGTACTTCGTAATCAATGTCTCCTCGCCGAACACCCCGGGACTGCGGCAGCTGCAGGACCGCGAACACCTCGACACCCTGCTGGCCGCGCTGGTGGGGGAGCGGCCGATCCTGGTCAAAATCGCGCCGGATCTGGCTGAGTCGGCCATCGCCGAACTGCTGGAGGTCTGTCTGGCCCGGGGTGCGGCCGGGGTGATCGCCACCAACACCACCCTGTCCCGATCCGGCCTGGCCGCCGACGACGCCGGTCAGGCGGGACAGGCCGGCGGGCTGTCCGGCCGTCCGTTGACCGGCCGGGCCCGCGAGGTGGTCTCCTTCGTCCACCGGGAGACCGACGGCGCGTTGCCGGTCATCGGGGTCGGCGGCATTCTCGACCCGGACGACGCGACCCGGATGTTCGACGCCGGTGCCAGCCTGGTTCAGCTCTACACCGGCTTCATCTACCGGGGCCCGGGGCTGGTCCGGTCGATCGCCCGGCGGGCCCGGGGCCGATGAGCGTACCGCGTCCGGCGGGCCCGGGGCCGACGAGCGCACAACTGCCGGTGCCCGGCGACAGCCACCGCGCCGATCGGTTGCGGGAGCTGGACCGTCGGCACGTCTGGCATCCGTACACCGCGCTGCCCCCGGCCATGGCGCCCCTGCTGGTCGACAGCGCCGCCGGGGTCCGGCTGCGGCTGGCCGACGGGCGGGAACTGGTCGACGGGATGTCGTCGTGGTGGGCCGCCGTGCACGGCTACCGGCACCCGGTGCTGGACGCGGCCGTCACCGACCAACTGGGTCGGATGGCGCACGTGATGTTCGGCGGGCTCACCCACGAGCCGGCGGTCCGCCTCGCACAGACCCTGGTGGAGATCACCCCGCCCGGCCTGGAGCACGTCTTCCTCTGTGACTCGGGCTCGGTGAGCGTCGAGGTCGCGATCAAGATGGGCCTGCAGTACCAGCTCGGCCAGGGCCGGCCCGGCCGGCGCAAACTGGCCACCTGGCGCGGCGGTTACCACGGGGACACCTTCCACCCGATGAGCGTCTGCGATCCCGAGGGCGGGATGCACCACCTGTGGCGCGGAGTGCTGCCGGCGCAGGTGTTCGTGTCCGCCCCGCCGGGCGACTTCGCGGCGGCGCCGGACGAGCGGTACCTGGCCGAGCTGGTCGACGCGGTGGCCCGCCACGCGGACGAGATCGCCGCGGTAATCGTCGAGCCGGTGGTGCAGGGCACCGGCGGCATGCGGTTCCATCATCCGGCGTACCTGCGCGCCCTGCGCGAGGCGACCGCCGCACATGACGTCCTGCTGATCTTCGACGAGATCGCCACCGGGTTCGGCCGTACCGGCGCGTTCTTCGCCGCCGAGCACGCCGGGGTGACACCGGACGTGCTCTGCCTGGGCAAGGCGTTGACCGGTGGCTACCTCACACTGGCGGCCGCGCTGTGCACCCCGGAGGTGGCCGCCGGGATCTCCGCCGGCGGAGTCCTCGCCCACGGACCGACCTTCATGGGCAATCCGTTGGCCTGCGCGGTCGCCAACGCCTCTATCGGACTGCTGCGCGCCGCCGCGCCGGCGGCCGGGGCCGAGCCGGTTGCGGCCACCGGTCCGGCGCCGGCTGGGGTCGTCGCGGCCTGGCAGGTCGCCGTACGGCGGATCGAGGCCGGGCTGCGCGACGGCCTGGCTCCGGTCGCGACGCTGCCCGGCGTGCGCGACGTCCGGGTGCTCGGCGCGATCGGGGTGGTCCAACTGGACCGGCCGGTCGACCTGGCGGCGGCGACCGCGGCGGCGGTGGACGCCGGGGTGTGGCTGCGGCCGTTCCGGGACCTGATCTACACCATGCCGCCCTATCCGGCGGACGACGATGACATCGCGCGGATCGCCCGCGCGATGGCGGCTGCGGCCGTCGCGGTACCGCGCTGAGGTCCACCCGGTGGTACCGCCGAGGAAGGGAGAGCCGATGGAGACCTTTGGTCAGCGACTGCACCGGGCCGTCAGCGTCCGGGGCCCGCTGTGCGTGGGTGTCGACCCGCATCCGCAGCTGTTGACCCGGTGGGGGCTGCCGGACGACGTCGACGGGCTGGCCCGGTTCGCCGCGACGGCGGTCGACGCGCTCGGCGACGTGGCCGCAGTGGTGAAGCCTCAATCGGCCTTCTTCGAACGGTTCGGGGCTGCGGGCATCGGTGTCCTAGAGTCAACTATCCGACAGTTTCGCGAGGCTGGAGCCCTCGTCCTGCTCGACGTGAAGCGCGGCGACATCGGTTCGACGGTCGACGCGTACGCCGCCGCCTACCTCGATCCGGCGAGCCCGTTGGCGGTCGACGCGGTCACGGCCAACCCGTATCTGGGCGTCGGGGCGCTCGCTCCGATGTTCGATCTCGCCGGCCGGCACGGCGGCGGCGTCTTCGTGGTCGCGCTGACCTCGAATCCCGAGGGGCGGGCCGTGCAGCACGCCCGGCTGTCCGATGGACGCACCGTCGCTCAGACGGTGATCGATGAGATTTCGCAGCTCAACGTGGGTGCGGAGCCGATTGGTAGTTTCGGTCTGGTGGTCGGTGCGACCGTTGGTGACACCGGCCATGAACTGTCGCATGTCAATGGCCCAATGCTTGCTCCTGGCCTGGGTGCGCAAGGTGGACGGCCCGAGGACCTGCGGACAGTATTCGGGCAAGCGCTTTCCGCAGTCCTTCCGTCGTACTCCCGCGAGGTGCTGAACGCCGGCCCGGACCCGTCGGCGCTGCGGGCCGCAGCCGAACAGACGCTTGTTAAGTGTCGGGAGGCTCTCGGGGTGCTGATCTGAGTGAGCGACCGATCACCCCCGCGTGATCGTGGTGCGGCCACGTTGCCGAAAACGTCGCTGACCGCTAGTTTTCCCCGCGCTGGGAACCACATGCCCCTTTGGTTCCCGGCCACACCACGTTTCACAGAGCGGCGGTGCGATCCGCCCGTCGCGATAGGGACCTGAGGAGAACTGGTGCCGCTCCCGTCACTGACCCCCGAACAGCGCGCAGCCGCGCTGGAGAAGGCCGCGGAGATCCGTAAGGCCCGTGCTGAGTTGAAGGAGCAACTCAAGCAGGGCAAGACCACCCTCGCCGCCGTGCTCGACCGGGCGGAGTCCGACGACGTTGTCGGCAAGCTGAAGGTTTCCGCCGTGCTGCAGGCGATGCCGGGCATCGGCAAGATCCGGGCGACCCAGATCATGGAGAAGCTCAAGATCGCCGACAGTCGTCGCCTCCGTGGCCTCGGCGACCAGCAGCGCAAGGCCCTGCTCGGGGAGTTCGCCGCGAACTGATTCGCGGCAGGGTGTAGAAACAAGCAGTGACCATGTATGACGACGCGCGCCCGGCAGCTCGGCTCACGGTCCTCTCCGGCCCCTCCGGGGTCGGCAAGGACAGCGTGATCGAGCTGATCCGGGCGCGCTCGCCCTGGATCTGGCTGTCCGTCTCGGTGACCACCCGCCCGATGCGGGACTACGAGGTCGACGGCGTCCACTACTACTTCGTCGACCGACCCGAGTTCGAGCGGATGGCTGCCACCGGGCAGCTGCTGGAGTGGGCCGAGTTCGCCGGCAACCTCTACGGCACTCCGCGCTCGGCGGTCGAGCAACGACTACACGCCGGCGAGCCGGTGCTGCTGAAGATCGACCTGCAGGGTGCCCGGCAGGTGCGGGCGGCGATGCCCGAGGCCCAGCTGGTCTTCCTCGCGCCACCCAGCGTCGAGGAGCTGAAACGGCGCCTCGTCGGTAGGGGGACCGACGACGAGGAGACGATCCGTCGCCGGCTGGAGCACGCCGACGAGGAGCTGGCCGCCGAGCAGGAGTTCGACGTCACGGTGGTCAACGACGATGTGACGCGAGCCGCGATCGAGCTGGTAGGATTGCTCGGTTCGTCATTATTGACCGACGCCCAGTCGCACCGCCCGGTCTGACAGCCCGGTCTGGTCTGGCAGCACCGGTTCACGACGTCGGTTTGACGATGACACCCAGCGACAGAGCCCGACGACACAAAGGTTGCATCCCGTGGGATCCATTGCCAGCCCGGAAGGCATCACCAACCCGCCCATCGACGAGCTGCTGGAGAAGACCTCGTCGAAGTACGCCCTGGTGATCTTCGCCGCCAAGCGTGCCCGCCAGGTCAACGCGTACTACAGCCAGCTCGGTGAGGGCCTGCTGGAGTACGTCGGACCGCTGGTGGAGACCACGCCGCAGGAGAAGCCGCTCTCCATCGCCATGCGAGAGATCAACTCCAACCTGCTCACCGCCGAGCCCACCGACCAGCCCTGAGCGCCGGTACGCCGGCCCGCGTCCCGCCCCGGGTCGTTCTCGGCGTCGGTGGCGGGATCGCCGCGTACAAGGCGTGCGAGCTGCTCCGGCTGCTGACCGAGTCGGGCCACCAGGTCAAGGTGGTGCCGACTGCGGCGGCGTTGCGTTTCGTCGGTGCGCCGACCTGGTCGGCGCTGTCCGGGCAGCCGGTCGCCGATGACGTCTTCAGCGACGTCCACGACGTGCCGCACGTGCGGCTCGGCCAGCAGGCCGACCTGGTGCTCGTGGCCCCGGCCACAGCGGACCTGATCGCCCGGGCCGCGCACGGGCTCGCCGACGACCTGCTCACCAACACCCTGCTGACCGCCCGGTGTCCGGTGCTGTTCGCCCCGGCGATGCACACCGAGATGTGGGAGCATCCGGCCACCACCGACAACGTGGCGCTGCTGCGCCGCCGCGGGGTGCTGGTCCTCGATCCGGCGACCGGCCGGCTGACCGGGTCCGACACCGGCAAGGGCCGGCTGCCCGACCCCGGGGAGATCTTCGCCGTCGCCCGCCGGGTCCTGGCCCGCCCGCCCGGTGCTGTCGCCGACCTCACCGGCCGTCGGGTGGTGGTCACCGCCGGCGGCACCCGTGAACCGCTCGACCCGGTGCGGTTCCTCGGCAACCGGTCGTCCGGCAAACAGGGGTACGCCTTCGCCCGTACCGCCGTCGCCCGTGGCGCGCAGGTGACGGTGATCGCCGCGAACGTGTCGCTGCCGGATCCGGCCGGTGCCCGGCTGATCCGGGTGGGCAGCACCGAGGAGCTGCGGGTCGCCACGCTCGCCGCAGCAGCCGAAGCCGACGTGGTCGTGATGGCCGCGGCGCCGGCCGACTTCCGGCCGGCGAGCTACGTACCCACGAAGATCAAGAAGGACGACGGCGGGCGACCACCGGTGATCGAACTGGTCACCAACCCGGACATCGCCGCCGAACTCGGCGCGGCAAAGCGGCCCGGACAGCTCCTCGTCGCGTTCGCCGCGGAGACAGGGGACCTGCTGACCAACGCCCGGGCGAAACTGGCGCGCAAGAACGCGGACCTGATCGTCGCCAACCAGGTGGGTGTCGACCAGGTGTTCGGCGCGGATGCCAACTCGGCCACAGTGCTCGACGCCGACGGTCCGGTCGCGGTGCTCGACGAACGCGGCAAGGAGCAGCTCGCCGACGACATATGGGATCTGGTAGTGGCCCGACTGTCGCAGTGAGCTGCGCTACGGCGGTCGGCGCACCGCCGGATTCCTTGGTCGGCACGGCGCCAGACCCCAACGTGGATGACTAGACTGCCGGAAACCATTGCTTTCGGATTCAAGGAGTACCGTGGCACGCCGTCTCTTCACCTCCGAGTCTGTCACGGAGGGCCACCCGGACAAGATCGCCGACCAGATCAGCGACGGGATCCTCGACGCGCTGCTGACCCAGGACCCCCGGTCCCGGGTCGCGGTCGAGACCCTGATCACCACCGGCCAGGTGCACGTCGCCGGGGAGGTCACCACCCAGGCGTACGCGGACATCCCGGCCATCGTTCGCGAGACGATCCTCGGGATCGGCTATGACTCCTCCAAGAAAGGGTTCGACGGCGCGTCCTGCGGCGTGAGCGTGTCCATCGGCGCACAGTCGCCGGACATCGCCCAGGGCGTCGACACCGCCATCGAGCGCCGGGTCGGCGAGTCGGCCGACGACGCGCTCGACGCCCAGGGCGCTGGCGACCAGGGCATGATGTTCGGATTCGCCTGCTCGGAGACGCCGGAGCTGATGCCACTGCCGATCGCGTTGGCGCACCGGCTGGCGAGGCGGCTGTCGGCGACCCGCAAGGACGGCACCATCCCGTACCTGCGGCCGGACGGCAAGACCCAGGTCACCGTCGAGTACGACGGGCTGCGGCCGGTGCGGCTGGACACCGTGGTCGTCTCCAGCCAGCACGCCGCCGACATCTCGCTGGAGTCACTGCTCACTCCGGACGTGCGCGAGCACGTGATCGCCCCCGAGCTGGAGGGCCTCGGTCTGGACACCGAGGGCTACCGGCTGCTGGTCAACCCGACCGGGCGCTTTGAGATCGGCGGACCGATGGGCGACGCCGGCCTGACCGGCCGTAAGATCATCGTGGACACCTACGGTGGGTACGCCCGGCACGGTGGCGGCGCGTTCTCCGGTAAGGACCCGTCGAAGGTGGACCGCTCGGCGGCGTACGCGATGCGCTGGGTGGCCAAGAACGTGGTGGCGGCAGGGCTGGCGGAGCGGTGCGAGGCGCAGGTCGCGTACGCGATCGGCAAGGCCCACCCGGTGAGCCTGTTCGTGGAGACGTTCGGCACCGAGAACGTGCCGGTGGACCGGATCGAACGGGCGATCGGCGAGGTGTTCGATCTGCGGCCGGCCGCGATCATCCGGGACCTGGAGCTGCTGCGGCCGATCTACCGGCCGACCGCCGCGTACGGCCACTTCGGCCGGGAGCTGCCGGAGTTCGCCTGGGAACGCACCGACCGGGCCGCAGACCTGAAGTCCGCCGCCGGAGCCTGACCCACCGCCGCTGACCGTACCGCCGGGGGTGGCGGGTCGCCGGCCACCCCGGCGGCCGGGCAGGATGGCCCGGTGAGCACCCGAGCGGGACACGACCGGCAGCCGGCCGACCGGCTGCCGGTCGCGCGTATCTGCGTCGACGTGCCGCTGCCGCACCTGGACCGCCCGTTCGACTACCTGGTCCCGGCGGAGCTCGACGACGGGGTGCAGCCGGGCACCCGGGTCCGGGTCCGGTTCGCCGGTCAACTGGTGGCCGGATGGGTGCTGGACCGGGTGACCGCCTCCGGCCACGACGGCAAGCTCGCCTTCCTCGACAAGCTGGTCTCGCCGGAACGGGTGCTCAGCGCCGAGATCGCCGCTCTGGCCCGCACTGTCGCCGACCGGTACGCCGGGCACCTGGCCGACGTGCTGCGGCTGGCCGTGCCGCCGAGACACGCCCGCGTCGAGCAGGAGCCCGGCGAACCCGAGCCCGGTCCGGCCGCCGTGCCACCGGCTGCTGCGCCACCCGACGCCGTGTCGACCGCCGCCGACGGATGGGCGGCGTACCCGTCCGGACCCGCGTTCCTACGTGCCGTCGCCGACGGCCGGCCGGCCCGCGCCGTCTGGGCGCCGCTGCCTGGCGAGGACTGGCCGGCGCGGTACGCCGAGGCGATCGCCGCTACCGTAGGGGCCGGCCGGGGCGCGGTCGCGGTGCTACCGGACGGACGCGACGTCGACCGGCTCGACGCGTCCCTGCGCCGGGTCCTCGGTGCCGGTCGGCACGTGGTGCTCACTGCGGCGCTCGGCCCGGCCCGGCGCTACCGGGCGTTCCTCGCGGCGAGCCGAGGGCTGGTCAAGGTGGTCGTCGGCACCCGGGCGGCGATGTTCGCCCCGGTCGCCGATCTGGGCCTGGTGGCCATCTGGGACGACGGCGACGACGTGCACGCCGAGCCCCGTGCGCCCTATCCGCACGCCCGCGAGGTACTGCTCACCCGCGCGCAGCTGGGCGGGGTCGCGGCGCTGCTCGGCGGCTTCGCCCGCTCCGGTGAGGCGCAGCAACTGGTCGAGACCGGCTGGGCCCGGGAGATCGTCGCCACGCGGGCCACCGTCCGGCGACGTACCCCACGGGTGACACCGGCCGGCGACGATCCCCAGCTGGCCCGCGACGCCGGCGCCGCCACCGCCCGGCTACCCAGCCTGGCCTTCGCCACCGCGCGTACGGCGTTGCAGGCCGGGACGCCGGTGCTGGTGCAGGTGCCTCGGCGCGGCTACCTGCCGGCGGTGTCCTGCGCCGACTGCCGGACCCCGGCCCGCTGCCCGCACTGCTCCGGTCCGCTGGCCCTGCCGGCGGCGACCGCCACCGCACAGTGCCGCTGGTGCGGCCGGCCGGCCGCCGGCTACGCCTGCCCGCACTGCCACGGGCGTCGGTTACGGGCGTCGGTGACCGGTGCCCGGCGTACCGCCGAAGAGCTGGGCCGGGCGTTCGCCGGCACCACGGTGCGGACCTCCGGCCGCGACGAGGTGCTCACCTCGGTGCCGGCCGAGCCGGCGGTGGTGGTCGCCACCCCGGGCGCCGAGCCGGTGGCCGTCGGTGGCTACGGCGCCGTGCTGCTGCTGGACACCTGGGCGTTGCTGACCCGGGCCGACCTGCGCGCGGCGGAGGAGACGCTGCGCCGCTGGCTGTCCGCCGCCGCGCTGGCCCGCCCGGCGGCCGACGGCGGCCAGGTGGTGGTGGTCGCCGACGGCGGGCTCGCCCCGGTGCAGGCACTGCTGCGCTGGGACCCCGGCTGGTTCGCCGCCCGCGAGTTGGCCGACCGGCGGGAGCTGGGTTTCCCGCCAGCGGCCCGGATGGCCAGCGTGACCGGCCCCGCCGAGGCGGTGGCCGAACTGCTGGCCGCGTTGCGGATGCCGGACAGCGCCGAACTGCTCGGTCCGGTGCCGGCGGCCGACGGCCAGGAACGGATGCTGATCCGGGTCCGCCGGTCGCAGGCGGCCGAACTGGCCCGGCAGCTGCGGGTGGCAGCCGGCGCCCGCACCGCCCGCCGTGCCGGCCAGCCGGTACGCATCCAGATCGACCCGCTCGACCTGCTTTAGCGCGCGACGTCGTCCAGCCCTGGCACAGGGCCACCGGAGAGTGAAAGCACCGTTGACTTCCCAGGGTCGGGGGTGCCGATTGGGCCTGATGCCACAGGTGCATCAAAATGCACCTGTGGCATCACGTTCGCGGGGGCACCTTAGTGAGTGTTTGCGATAGGTGTGTCGGACGGCGTGTCTGTTGGTGGGGATGGGGTTGGGTCGATGTACCTGGTGTGGCGCGAACCCCTACCTACCCCTCGGACCTGACCGACGCCCAGTGGGAGATCATCGAGCCGATGCTCCCGTTGATCAAGGAGCCCGGTCGCCCGCCGAAGCATCCGCGTCGGGACATCGTCGACGCGATCCTGTACGTGGTGCGGACCGGCTGCTCGTGGCGGCAGTTGCCGGCGGACTTCCCGCCGTGGGAGACGGTGTACGGGCAGTACCGCAAGTGGGAACAGCGGCGGGTGACCGAGCGGATCGTCGACCGGCTGCGCGAGGAGGTCCGCCTCCAGGCCGGGCGTGATCCGGACCCGTCGGCGGGGATCATCGACTCGCAGAGTGTGAAGGGCGCGGACACCGTCGGGTCCGACAGCCGTGGGTACGACGCGGGGAAGAAGATCAACGGTCGGAAGCGGTTCGTGGTGACCGACACGATGGGGCTGCTGGTGACGGTGTGGGTCCTGGCGGCGTCGTGGCAGGACCGCGATGGTGGTCGGGGTGCGCTGGTCGCGGCGGTGGCGGCGGTGCCGTCGATGCGGTACGTGTTCGCTGATCAGGGCTTCGCCGGCGGGTTCGTGGAGTGGGCGCGGCGGGTGGTGTCGACCACGGTGGACATTGTGCGTAAGCCTGCCGGGCAGCGGGGATTCGTGGTGCATCCGCGCAGGTGGGTGGTCGAGCGCAGTCTGGCGTGGTTGACGGCGCATCGCCGGTTGGCGCGGGACTACGAGCGTGATCCGGCGGTGTCGGAGGCGATGGTCCGGTGGGCGGCGATCAACCAGATGCTGCGCCGGTTGACCCGCGGCGGCCCGGCCCGCCGACAACAACGCCGCGCCTACGACTGGCCCGACTGACACCTATCGCAAACACCCTCTTAGCTTCCCGGAAGCTAGCACTGTGTCCCGCCGGAGCCGTGGGAGACCTCGGTGCTGCCGGTGGGCTCAGCTGAGCCGGAAGGCCGACTGCGCCCCGGCGGCGGGACCGATGGTCAGCTGCCCGTTCTCGTGGCGTACGAAGGCCGACGGGACCCCGGCGAGGCGCAGCGAGATGCGTCCGTTCACCCGCGGGATCCGGTGGAAGCTCGCCTGGGCGGCGAACTCGGCGCTGTCGGCGGCCGGGGCGAGGCGTACCGTGCCGTCGACCGCCCGCAGGTAATGTCCGGGCAGGTCGACCGACTGGATCGACACGGTGTCCGCCCCGGCCAGCCCGGCACCGATGCGGAACTGGGTGTCGGCCAGCCGCTGGGAGTCGGTGTCGACCAGCACGGTCGCGCCGACGTGGCGGACGAAGGTGTCACGGGTGGTGTCGGCGGGGGAGAGCCGCACGATCGGGCCGCCCTCGCCGACCGGGACGCCGAACAGCGGGTTGCCGTCGGCGTCCCAGTAGAGCTTCTGCACCCGGGCGTGCCGGTTCGGGTCGTACAGCGGATCGCCGGTGATGTCCCGGTAGTCACGGGCGTGGTAGACCAGCACGGTGGTCCTGCCGTCCTCGGCGACGGTGAACGAGTTGTGTCCGGGGCCGTACCGGCTGGTCTGTTCGTTGGTGACGAAGACCGGGTCGGGGGTCTTCGTCCAGGAGCGGTGGTCGAGCAGGTCGGCGCTGGCGTCGGCGGTGAGCAGGCCCATGCAGTAACGGGAGTCGGTGGCGCTGGCCGAGAAGGTCATGAACACCCGTCCGTTGCGGACGATCACTGCCGCGCCCTCGTTGACCGCGTACCCCTGCACCTCCCATGGGCGGGTCGGGGTGGCGATGCGCACCGGCTTGGTCTTCAGCGTCCACGGGTCGGCCAGCTCGGCGATGTACAGGCTGGAGTTGACCGCGATCTCCGGCTCACCCTGGGCCCAGACCAGGTACCGATGGCCGTGATGGTGGAACGTGGTGGCGTCCAGGGCGAAGCTGTCCCACTCGGTGACGATCTGACCACGCAGCTGCCAGCCGGCCGGGTCCCGGGGGTCGTCCAGCGGGGACTCCAGCACGTACATCCGGATCCGGAACACGTTGTCGGAGTCACCGGCGGCGAAGTAGACGTACCATTTGCCGTCGATGCGGTGCAGCTCCGGCGCCCAGATGTGGCCGCCCATCCGGCCACTGGCCGGCCGTCGCCAGATGACCGTCTCGGTCGCTGTGGCCAGCCCGGCGATGGTGGACGCGCCGCGCACCACGATCCGGTCGTACTCGGGCACCGAGCCGGTGAAGTAGTACATGCCGGCGACCGGGTAGGTGACGAACGGGTCGGCCCGCTGGTCGACGAGCGGGTCGATCGTCGGTACGCCGTAGACCTGCGCGTCGGTGGGTGCGCCGACCGGGCCGGGGGTGTTGCCGGCGGTCGGTGCGGCGGCGGCCGGGTCCGGTCGTCCGGCGCCGGCGGTCAGCCCACCGGCCAGACCAGTCAGGCCGGCAGCGGCGAAGCCCAGGCCGCGGTGCAGCAGGGCACGCCGGTTCACCTCGTACGTCATGGGGCCACCTCAGTCATTTGGTGCGGATGCGGATGAAGGTCACGGAGTACGGCTCGAAGGTGTGTGTGAAACTGGACGCCACGCCGGTGAGCTGGGTGGTGACCGGCTGGATCGGCTCGGCCGACCGGGTGTTCTGCTGACCGGGGTCGCCGCTGATCACGGTCATCCGGGCATGCGAACGGACCGGCAGGTCGCCAAGGTCGATCCGGGTCACGGCCGCCTTCTCCTGCGCGTTGACCACTTTGACCAGCAGGTCGCCGGTGGCGTCGTCGCGAGTGACGACCTGGGCGAACGGGCGGGTGACCTGGTCGTCGACGAACTCGCCCCACACCTCGCCGTCCAGCAGCAGGGTGACCTTGTCGCCACGCACCTTGACGGTGATGTCGTACGTGATGCCGGTGGTGATCTGGTTCGGCTTGGCGATCAGCGTCTGCTTGGCACCGTTGGTGGCCTTCTCCACCGCGCCCTGGGTGTTGTTCCAGCCACCGAGGTTCCACCAGTAGAAGTTGCCAGCGTCCTTGACGCCGAACCCGATCAGGAAGCCCTCCGCGCCGGCGTTCTTCGTGGCGGTCAGCGACAGGTCGTAGTCGGTGGCGGTGATCTCGGCGGCGGCGACCATGGTGTCCAGCGCGGCTGTGTCGCTCTGCGTGTACGCGCCGTCGACCACCGCCCAGCTGCCCCGGTTGGCGACCGGCGTCCACTGGCCCGCCCCGGCCGAGAAGTCGTCGCTGAACAGCACGGTGCCGTTCGGGGCGGTGACCGTCACATCGTCGTACGTCGCCGAGGTGGCCCAGGTGGACAGGCCGACCCGTCCGATGATCGGCTGGGTGCCGAGGGCCGGCCCGGTGGCCTCGCTGGGCACCGTCCGGTCACCGACGTTGGTCATGAACAGCTTTTGCACCTGGTAACTGGTGGTGCCCCAGGACTCGTCGTTGTCGAACCAGATCAGGTCCGGCCGCCACTGGACGTGGTCGATGTTGGCCAGCAGCGGGGCGTACGAGGCCATCTCGACGATGTCGGCGTTGCGCTCCAGCCCGGTCATGTAGGCCGCCTCGGCGAGCGAGTTGAACAGCTTGTTGTCCTGGGAGGCGTACTCGCCGAGGAACACCTTCGGTCCGGCGCGGTCGTAGCTGTCGTAGCGGTCGTTGTTCTGCAGGAACCAGGCCGGGCTGTTGTAGTAGTGCTCGTCGACCAGCTTCACCCCGTCAGCCCGGTTGAGCTGCCACAGCCGGTCGAAGGTGGTGCCCTGGTCGTCCGGTCCGGAGTTGCTGACCACCGTGATCTCCGGGTGCTCAGCCTCGATCGCGGCGCGGAAGCGCCGGAAGTTGGCGAAGAACTCGTCGGGCAGGTTCTCCTCGTTGCCGACACCGACGTGGGTGAGGCCGAACGGCTCGGGATGTCCCATTTCGGCGCGTAGCCCGCCCCAGGTGGAGCTGACCGGGCCATTGGCGAACTCGATCAGGTCCAGGGTGTCGGAGATGTGCCGCTGCAGAAGGGCCTCGTCGACGGTGGCCTGGTTCTGACCGCAGCCGGTGACCAGGGCCGGCACCACCGGCAGCGGCATCGCGCCGATGTCCTCGGCGAACTGGAAGTACTCGAAGTAGCCCAGTCCGTACGACTGGTTGTAGCCCCAGAAGTTGGCGTTGGTGGCCCGGGTCTCCACCGGGCCGACGGTGTCCTTCCACTGGAAGGAGCGGGCGCGTTCCCAGTCGGAGTCGGCGTCGTAGCCGTACATGCTGCCGGTGTTGACCAGACAGCCGCCGGGGAAGCGGACGAAGCCCGGCCGCAACGCCTCGATCTTCTGGGCCAGGTCCTTGCGTAGGCCGTTGGCCCGGCCCCGGAAGGTCTCCTGGGGGAACAGCGACACCATGTCCAGCCGTACGGTGCCGGTGCCACCGGCGAGCACCGCCAGCCGGCCGACGTCGGTGCTCCGGTGGGCGGTGAACGTGGCGGTGTACCTGGTCCAGTCGTCGCCGCGGACGCGCAACCGTTGCGGTTCGGCGAGCCGGCGGCCGTCGACGTCGACCAGCCGGACGGTCAGCTGGTTGCCGGCGGCGTCGGTACGGGCCCAGACCGAGAAGTCGTAGCGTTTGCCGGCCTCGACCGCGATTCCGCTGTTGTAGCCGGAGTTGGTCACCCCGTAGCGTCCGCCGTCGCTGTTGTCCAGGTCGAGCCGCAGGTAGGTGCGGTTACTGTCGTTGAGCCGGCTGTCGTCGTCGACCGTGGCTGCGGTGCCGGACCCGCCGGCCTCGGCGCGCGGGGTCCAGCCGGTCAGCCCGGTGAAGGACTGGTTGTCCACCGGCAGGAACTCGAAGGACCGGTTGCGGACCAGTTCGGCGTAGAGGCCGCCGTCGGCGGCGTAGTTGATGTCCTCGAAGAAGACGCCGTACATGGTGTCGCTGATCGGCACGCCGGCGCTGGCGGGGTCGACGGTGATCGTGTACTCCGGCTCCGGTCGCGGCGGGTTGGCAAGGCTCGGCCCGGCGGCCGCGACTCCGGCGGCGACGAGCGATGCGACCAGCAGCGCGCTGCCGGCCAGCCCTGGTCGTGCGGATCGTCGGAACATGGGCTGCCTCCTGATCGCCCGGCCACGGCCCTGACCCCGGCCCAACCAAGATCGTCGATGTGAACGTTAACAGTGAAGAAGTATTACGACCGGATCACCATGTCGTCAATACCGTCTTCCCGACTTCACGGTCACGGTCGCCCGAGTGACCACCGCGTCCGTCACCACGTCCGGCGTACGCCCGTAGACTGAAGGCACCGTTTGCCCACGACAAGGAGCCTGACCGCGTGACCGTCCAGCCCATCCGACTCTTCGGCGACCCGGTGCTGCGCACTGCGGCCGAGCCCGTGGTCGACTTCGACGCCGAGCTGCGCGGGCTCGTCGCCGATCTGACCGACAGCATGACCGATCAGAACGGTGCCGGCCTCGCCGCGCCGCAGCTCGGTGTCGGGCTGCGGGTATTCACGTTCCACGTCGACGACCTGCTGGGCCACCTGGTCAACCCGGTGCTGGACTTTCCCGACGAGGAGGAACAGGACGGCCCGGAAGGCTGCCTGTCCATCCCAGGGCTCTACTTCGACACCAAACGTCGACAGAACGTCGTCGCGAAGGGCTTCAACGAGTACGGAGACCCGATGCAGATCGTCGGCAGCGGTCTGCTGGCCCGCTGCGTCCAGCACGAGACCGACCACCTCGACGGGGTGCTGTTCCTGGACCGGCTCGACGCCGCCACCCGCAAGGAGGCGATGAAGGCCATCCGCGAAGCCGACTGGTACGACGCCGCCGCACCGCCGACGGTGAAGGTCAGTCCGCACCGCTCACCCGGTGGCCTGTTCCGGCCCGGTGCGGCGACCAGCCCGTTCGGGCTGGGCGGGTGACGGCGATGCGACTCGTCTTCGCCGGTACTCCGGCGGTCGCCGTCCCCGCGCTGGACGCCATCGCCGCAAGCGCGCACGACCTCGTCGCGGTGGTCACCCGGCCGGACGCCCCCGCCGGGCGGGGGCGCCGGCTGGTCCGTTCCGCAGTCGGCGCCTGGGCCGACGAGCGGGGGATCGAGGTGCTGACCCCGCAGCGCCCACGGGAGCCGGAGTTCCTCAGCCGGCTGACCGAGCTGGCCCCGGACTGCGTACCGGTCGTCGCCTACGGTGCCCTGGTCCCGCCGACCGCGCTGGCGATCCCCACCCACGGCTGGATCAACCTGCACTTCTCCCTGTTGCCGGCCTGGCGCGGGGCGGCTCCGGTGCAGCACGCGGTGCTGCACGGCGACGAGGTGACCGGCGCGAGCGTGTTCCAGCTGGAGGAAGGGCTGGACACCGGCCCGGTGTTCGGCACGGTGACCGATCAGGTCGGCCAGACGGACACCGCCGGTGACCTGCTGCAGCGGCTGGCGTCCAGCGGCGCGCAGCTGCTGGTCGCGGTGCTCGACGGGATCGCCGCCGGCACCGCCCGTGCGGTGCCGCAGCCCGGTGACGGGGTGTCCCTGGCCCCCAAGCTGACCGTCGACGACGTCCGGGTGCGGTGGACCGATCCGGCGTTCGCGGTGGACCGGCGGGTGCGGGCCGGCACCCCGGCGCCGGGCGCCTGGACCACGTTCCGTGACGAACGGGTCAAACTCGGGCCGGTCCGGCCAGTGCCGGACGGCCCGGAGCTGAAGCCGGGGGAGGCGCTGGCCGAACGTAACCGCCTGCTGGTCGGTACGGCCACCGTGCCGGTCGCGCTCGGCGAGGTCCGGGCCGCCGGGAAGAAGGCCATGTCGGCGGCGGACTGGGCGCGCGGCGCCCGCATCACCACCGGCGAGTTCTTCGGGTGAGCGCGAGGAGTGAACGAGCGCAGCGAGTGAGCCCCGCAGTCGTGAACGGCAGGGGCGACCGCGACCAGCGTGGCCGTCGGCGGCGGGCGGATCCGGCGCGGGACGCGGCGTACGAGGCGGTCGCGGCGGTGTACCGCGACGACGCCTACGCCAATCTGGCGTTGCCGACGATCCTGCGGGACCGGGAGTTGCAGGGCCGCGACGCCGCCTTCGCCACCGAGTTGACCTACGGCACGCTACGACTGGTCGGCACGCTCGATCTGATCATTGCCCGGGCGGCCGGGCGGGAGGTGGACCGGATCGACCCACCGGCCCGTGACGCGCTGCGACTGGGCGCCTACCAGCTGCTGCGTACCCGGGTTCCGGCGCACGCCGCAGTGTCGGCCACGGTGGATCTGGTGCATGACGTGGCGCCGGGGGCGGTCGGGTTCGCCAACGCCGTACTCCGGGAGATCGCCACCCGGAACCTGGACGACTGGCTCGCGGAGCTGGCACCGGACGAGCAGGCCGACCCGGTAGGCCACCTGGCGGTGACCTACCACCATCCGCCGTGGATCGTCCGGGCGTTCGCGGAGGCGCTCGGTGAGGAGCCAGGCGACGGTCTGGCGGAGACGACCCGGCTGCTGATCGAGGACAACGAGCCGCCACCGGTGCACCTGTGCGCCCGACCGGGCCGGGCCGACGCGGTCGAGCTGGCGGACGCCACCGGCGGGGCACCGGGCGCGTTCTCGCCGTACGCCGTCTATCTGCCCGGCGGCGCGCCGGGCGAGGTGTCGGCGGTCCGTCAGGGCCGGGCGCACGTGCAGGACGAAGGTTCGCAGCTGGTGGCGGCGGTGTTGGCCGACGCCGAGGTGTCCGGTTCGGACCGGCGGTGGCTGGACCTGTGCGCCGGGCCGGGCGGCAAGGCGGCGCTGCTCGGCGCGTTGGCCGCCGGTCGCGGCGCCGAGGTGACCGCGGTGGAGGTCGCCGAGCACCGGGCCCGGCTGGTGGAGCAGGCGGTACGCGGGCTGCCGGTGGCGGTGCACGTCGCCGACGGTCGTCGGGTGGGTGCCGGGACGGAGCTGCCCGAGTCGTCGTTCGACCGGGTGCTGGTGGATGCACCGTGCACCGGGCTCGGCTCGCTGCGCCGCCGACCCGAGTCGCGCTGGCGGCGCCAGCCGTCGGACCTGCCGCCGTTGACCCGGTTGCAGCGGGAGCTGCTCGCCGCCGGGCTGCGGGCGGTCCGGCCGGGCGGCGTGGTGGCCTACGTGACCTGCTCGCCGCACCGGGTGGAGACGCACGTGTCGGTGACCGAGGCGGCCCGTAGGTCGGGCGTACCGGTGGACTTCGTCGACGCCCGGCCGTTGCTGCCGGCGGGTATGCCCGGGCTCGGCGCCGGGCCGTCGGTGCAGCTGTGGCCGCACCGACACGGCACCGATGCGATGTTCGTGGCGTTGCTGCGTCGGGTCGGTCAGCCCTGACGGACCGGCAGGGCGGCGGTGCCGCCGTCGCGTACCGAGCGGGTCAGCGGTGGTTGGTCGCGCCAGAGCAGGCAGCGGACGGCGAGGTTGCCGTCGTCCCACTCGTCCTTGAACGGGTAGTCGTAGATGGTGCCGAAGCGGTGCCGCAGGTCGTCGTCGACGGGTAGGCCGACGTAGTCGGCGACGACCCGGCGGCACCGTTGGTGTACCTGGTCGGCGTTCGCGGCGAAGTCGTCGTAGGGCAGGTCGGCTTCCAGGTACAGCCCGGCGAATTCGCTCTGGTGCGGTTCGGTGCAGGCCACCGGTGCGAGGATTCCGACGTCGCCGGCGGCGTTGGCGCTCGGGTTGAAGCAGCCCCAGCGCAGCGGGCTCGGTTGGTCGAGGGCGCCGGCGAGGCTCCCGGTGCGGGCGACGAAGGTGCGGTCCTGCATGCTGACCACCTCGCCGAGGTCGCACCGGTACCAGCGGGCGCCGCCGGTCCAGGCCGTGGTGGACGGGACGACAACTTCGAGCCGGAGCCGGCCGGCCTGCCAGTCGTCGCCGAGGAACTCGTGGACCCGCTGGTCGCAGTCGGTGCGGGCGGCCCGCCGGCTGGACGAGCCAGGGGCAGGGGAGTGGTCCGGTACGCCGTACACCCCGGTGAAGATCCCGACGAAGACCGTCTCCACTTCGTGGGACTGTCCGCAGTCGACGGGTCTGTACTCGGTGCCCTGGCCGACGGTACCGGCGGAGACCGGATGGCACTCGCCGGCCCGTGGTACGAACACTTTCGGTGTCGCGATCCTCGCCCAGTCGTTGGTCAGGTCGCCATCGCCGATGTCGGACCGGACAGCGGGCGCGCATCCCGCCGCTGTCGTCAGAACGGCGACCGTCAGAACCAGCCTTACCCACCACCGCATGTCGTACGCCCTCCCCGTGGTTGGAAGATCGTAGACAGCTAAGTGTACTTCACGTAGTCAAATGACTCTCCACAGTAACCGTGACCTGCTGATTCGACGGACAGCGGCCCGATGCTCCGCGATGGAGCATCGGGCCGCAGCCGGACAACTGGTGGCGGATCAGGCGGGCTGGATGAACGTGATGCTTTGTGGACCGTTCATACGAATTGGTTCGCCAGTGGCACTGCTGAAGTCGGTGCCACCATGCCAGCGGTGCTCACCGCTGCAGACACAATGGATCTTCACCTGCTGTCGCGGCAGCACCATGAGCGACGCGCCGGTCGCCCCGTCGGCCAGCTCGACGATCCCCACCGGGTCTTTCGTGCTGACGTTGAGCAGAACCAGCTGGCCCGGACCCTGCGGCGGATCGGCGATCTCGATGCTCACCGAGGTCCCGGCCTCCAACTGGTACGCGTACGGCGGTGCGTTCACGTCCGCCGCTACCAGGTCGGCGCGCAGCCGGTTGCCGACGTGCCCGCTCCACTGGTACGGGTAGCCGTCCGCTTTGAACAGCAGCGGCCACTCGTACGGCCCCAGCCAGTCGATGACGAACGAGCCCTTGTCGTCGACCGGTGCGTAGCGCGGATCCCGCGAACCGTCGGCGACCGGCGCGACGAGCCCGACCATACCGTTCGTCAGGGTCTCGTCGTCGGCACCCTGCACGGTGCCGACGATCACTGAGCGCGCGTCCAGTCGGATCGTCGGCCCGGGCCGCACCTCGTCGGCGGAGAAGGTGAACCACCGTGCATTCTTCTGGGAGCCGGTACCGCCGTCCTGGCTGACCCACTGGGCACCGTACCGGCTACCCGAGTCGGGCAGCGCGAACAGATTGTAGGAACCCGGCCCGGGAACCGAGACATTCACCCGGCCCCGGGAGTCGCTCCGGGTCGGGCAGACGTCGGTAAAGCTGAACGTGAATACCGGAACGGCGAATACGCAGATGTCGGCCACCGGCTCGCCGGTGATCGCGTCCACCACGTCGGTGCGGATACCCGGCCCATCGAAAGCCGTCGTCGCGTACGCCTGCGGTGCGATCGTGGCACCGCCCAGGAGGGCCGCAGCGACCACCGAACCGAGCACGATCCTCCGTTTCCGGTTGCCGACGGAGCGTGGTTCGACGGCGCGGTGGGCCCCGCCTTTGCCGCCGGTAGAAAATCGAATGATCCTCAACGGGGTTGCCCCTTTCGCATTTCACTGAACTGCTAGGTGCCAGATGAGTTTGTAGCACGGAAGGCGGCATGAAGCGGGCTACGGAGGGCTGATTTCCATGGTGTTTCGTCGCCACTGGACGGGTGATTTTCCGAAAGTCGGTGAAATCGGAACGAAAGGTGAGGGTGAAACGCATTCGGTTGGCTGGCCGGACGGGGCGTCGCCGCGGCGTCACCGGCCGGATCCGGCCCGCCCGTCACCGGTTACGACCTGGTGACGGTCAGTCAGAGATCGTCGACCGCAGCACGGACCGGCCGCACGACCTCCGCGACACCCGGTCGTCACCCGGCCCGCCAACCACTCGTGTCGCGTGAGCCGTCAGGGAGCCCACATGATCAGGACGATGCTGCGGATCCGCACCCGTCGCGGATCCGCAAAGACGGTCGAAGCCGCGTGGCGAGCCGTTGCCGACCGGGTCGGCGACAGCGCCGGCAACCGTCTGTGGCAGTTGCTCATTGCCGCCGACGATCCGTCGACCTACGTGATGGTCGCCGAGTGGACCGACGAGGCGGCCCGGAACCACTACGAGAGCGGGCCGGTCGCCGCGTACCTGGCCGGTGTGGTCGAAGCCGCCTGCGAGCCGGTGACCCCCGACAGCTACCGGGTGATGGACGACCAGCCGGACCCGGACTCGCTGATGTACGTGGACGTGACGGTCGACGTACCCGCCGACCGGGTCGCCGAGTTCCAGCGCGGCCACGCCGAGGTCGTAGCCCGGATGGCTGCGGTACCCGGCTACCTGGGGGAGGAACTGCTGCGCGAACCCGGATCACCGGTACACCACATCTTCGCGCAGTGGCGCGGTGCGGAACCGTTCCGCCGCTGGGTCGACGACCCCGACCACGAGCGGGCCGAAGCGGGACCGATCGCCGAGTTCCTGGTCGGCATCCGGCCACGGGTGTTCCGCGCCGCCGACCCGGGCCCGCGACCCGTCCAGCCGGCCGCGACCCGACCCGCCGCCCGGCACACCACCACGGACGTGCTGGTGGTCGGGGCCGGACCGACCGGGCTGACCACGGCGATCGAACTGGCCCGCCGGAGCATCGACTGCCAGGTGATCGACAAGCTGACCAGCCCGCCGGACCAGGCCGACAAGGCGATCGGGGTGCACTGCCGCACCATGGAGATCTGGGCGGATCAGGGCGTCGACCGGGAGGCCATGAACGCCGGCAGCTGGCTGGTCGGTCAGGCGGTCTTCGTCAACGGGCACCAGGTGCACCGGGGCAGCTGGGAGCTGCCAGGGCTGCCGTACGCACACCTCGGGCTGCCGCAGTACGAAACCGAACGGATCCTCACCGACCGGCTCGCCACACTCGGCGTACGGCCCCGGCGCGGCACCGAACTGGTCGACTTCACCAGCGACGACGACGGAGTCACCGCCAACCTTGCTCACGCCGACGGCGGCACCGAGACGGTCCGCGCCAAGTTCCTCGTCGGCGCCGACGGCGCGCACAGCCGGGTACGCCAACTGCTCGGCCTCACCTTCACCGGCGGGCTGGGCCGCTTCCCGCAACTGTTCATGCTCGGCGACGTCGACGTCGACTGGGACATGCCCGCCGGCCACCTGCTGCGGTTCATCCACGAAACCGACGGCCAGCTGGACAACATGCTGGTCTGCGTACCGCTGCGGGGTGAATCCCGCTACCGGATCGCGACCATGGCGCCGCCGCGCTACTTCGCCGCCACCCGCGGCGAAAACGCCCCGCCCGGGTTCAGCGCCGAACTCGGCGAACCGACCCTCGCCGACGTGCAGTCAGTGCTGGACCAGCTCGCCCCAGCCGCAACGACCGCGGCCAACCTGCGTTGGTCGTCGATCTTCCGGATCAGTCACGGCATCGTCGACCGCTACCGCGACGGACGGGTCTTCGTCGCAGGCGACGCCGCACACCTGCATCCGCCGGCCGGCGGTCAGGGCATGAACACCGGCATCCAGGACGCCTGGAACCTGGCCTGGAAGCTGGCATTGGCGGTCCGTGGTGTCGCCGCGCCCGGCCTGCTGGACAGCTACCAGATTGAGCGCCGGCCACAGGGGGAAGAGGTCGTCGGGCGGGCGGTGCGGCTGGCCTTCACCGATGAGTTGGAACGCGAGGACCTCGAAAGGCAGTTCCTGCAGGAGATGTCGATGCTGGTCAGCTACGCCGACAGTCCACTTGTCGGCGAGTCGCTGGCCAGTGTGGACGCGCTGCGGGCCGGCCCGGCCCCGGGGGAGCGCGCTCCCGACGTGTCCGGCCTACGTCGACGCGGAGTCGGACATCCGATGCGGCTGCACGAGCTGACCCGGGGGACCCGGCACACTCTGCTGCTCTACGCCGACCGGACGGCGGACGAGGCCACTCTGGCCGCCATCGACAAGCTCAGCGCCGACCTGCCGGATCGGACGTACGGCGAAGTCGAGGTCTACCTGCTGCTCAGCCCGGACACGTCAGCCCTGCCAGCGGACCATCCACCGGTGCTCCACGACGTCGCCGGTGAGTTCCGGGCCGGGTACGGCACCGCCGGTGCCGCCGCTTACCTGATCCGGCCGGACGGGTACGTCGGCTTCCGCAGCCAGCCGATCGACGTCGATGCACTACGCCACCACCTGCACCTGGTGTTCAACGGCGGTGTCCGGTGACCGCCGCTACCCCGAACCAGACGGGCCAGACAAGCCCGACGGAGCGGGCGGGACCCGTCCGCGCCGTGCTGTCGATGCGGACCCGCCCCGGGTGCGAGCGGCGATTCGAGACCGAGTGGCAGACCATCGCCGATCAGATCCGCACGCTCGACGGCTGCCTGCGCCAGGACCTGGTCCGCGACGCCGACGATCCCCGCAGCTACCTGATCATCACCGACTGGGCGGACCGGGAACGCCTCGACGCGTTCGGCCGCAGCGCGCAGCGCGACCGGCTGCTGCGGGTGATCCGGGAGTTGCGTGAATCCGCGCAGCGGCACACCTACCAGGTGCTGCACAGCGTGCCGAGCGAACGAGAGGAGCCGCGATGACCGCCGACCCACGACCGGCCGAGCCGGTCGGGCCCGCCGAGCCAGCCGTCCCGGCGACGGAGTTCTACACCGACGGTTACGCCGCCGATCCGTACCCCACCTACGCCCGGATGCGTGCGCAGTGCCCGGTCCGGTTGGTCGCCTCACCCCGGTTCGACTCCTATCTGATCACCCGCTACGACGACGCGCGGGCGGCGTTGACCGACCCTCGGCTGTCCAAGGACCTGTACGGCCCGGAAGGCCACTATCTGCGGTTCTTCGGGCCCAACTCGGAGGGCCTGAACAAGAACATGCTCAACTCGGATCCGCCGGAGCACAGTCGGCTGCGGCGGCTGGTGTCGCAGGCGTTCGCGCCCCGGCGGATCGAGGCCCTGCGGCCCCGGATCGGCCAGGTCGTCGACGACCTGCTCGACAAGTTCGCGCCGAGAGGCGAGGCGGACCTGATGCACGAGTTCGCCGTACCACTGCCGATGGTGGTGATCTGCGAGCTGCTCGGCGTGCCGAAACCCGACCACGAACAGGTGCTTGGCTGGACCCAGGTGATCCGGACCTCCGGGTCGGCCAGCCGGCCGCCCGAGCAGGAGCGGGCGGCGGTGCAGCAGGTGCAGGCACAGCTGCACGACTACCTGACCGGGCTGGTCCGGGCCAAACGCGCGACGCCGGCCGACGACATGCTCACCGCCCTGATCGACGCCTGCGACCACGATGGGGCGCTCACCGAACGGGAGCTGGTCTCCACCGCGTTCCTGCTGCTGTTCGCCGGTCACCAGACCACCGCCGACTTCATCGGCAACGCCATGCTGGCCCTGTTGACCAACCCCGGACAGTACGAGCTGCTGCGGGCCCGGCCCGAACTGCTGCCAGCGGCCGTCGAGGAGCTGCTGCGCTTCGACGGCCCGCTGCCGATCGCCAGCCCCCGGGTGGCCACCGAGGACATCGAGTACGACGGTGTCCGCATCCCGCGCGGGGCGGCGGTCGGGGTGGTGCTCAACTCGGCCAACCGAGACCCGGACCACTTCACCGACCCCGACCGTCTCGACGTGACCAGCGAACGCGGGCCCCATCTGGGCTTCGGCCACGGGGTGCACTACTGCCTGGGGGTTTCGCTGGCCCGTATCGAGGCCCGGACCGGCATCGGCGGGCTGCTGCGCCGGCTGCCGGACCTGCGGCTGGCCGTACCCGCCGCCGAACTGCGCCGACTCCCGGCGGCCTCGCCGTTCCGCGGGCTGCTCGAGCTGCCGGTCCGGTTCACCGCCACCGGCTGACGTACCACCGACCACCGGGCGAACCGACCCGGCCGATCCACACCGTTCTGCGAGGAGTTGTCATGGTCTTCCGCAACGTGATCGTCTGCCGCATGGTGCCGGGCAGCGAGGACAAGATCGCCAAGACTTTCGGCCACTACGACAGGGCCACCCGGCCGCAGGACTTCGGGGTCATCGGGCGCATTCTGCTGTCCCACCACGACCTCTACATCCACATCGTCGAACGCAACGAGGACCCGGCGGTCTCCGGGCAGACCCGGGGCCTGCCGGCGTTCAAGGAGATCGCCGAGGCGATCGGCCCGTACGTCACGCCGTACCCGCGCAACTGGCAGAACCCGTCGCACTCGGTGGCCAAGGAGTTCTACCGCTGGGCTGCGGAGGGGAGCAGCCCAGCGGAAGGGACCGGCCCGGACCCGGCCGGTCGGCATCTGACCGTGATCGTCGGGCGGATCAAGCCCGGTGCGGAGGACAACGTCGCCCGGATCTTCACCGAATCCGACGCCGGCACGCTGCCGGTCGAGATGAGCGTGACCGCACGCTGGCTCTACTCGATCGACGACGTCTACGTGCACCTGCTGGAACGCTCGGTCCCGCACACCGCCGACGACGCGCGGATCCACGACAAGCCGAAGTTCGGCAAGATCATGGAAGAGCTGAGCCCTTACATCGGCCCGTACAACCAGGACGCCTGGCGTGGCCCGGTGGACGCGGTCGCCAAGGAGTACTACCGCTGGCGGGCCGAGGACTGACCTCGACAGCGCCGCCTCCCGGTCAGCACCGGCCGGCTATCGGGAGGCGGCGACCAGCCGGCGGGCCTCGGTGACCAGTCGGCTGGTGCCGCCCCGACCGACATCGCCGGCGTTGCCGTAGGTGGAGCCGGCCGCCCGGTCGGCGACCGGCGGTACGGACACTCGGCGGCGGCCGGTGGCGCAGCCGTACACTGGTCGCCGGCGTCGGCCGGTCGCGGCGGCGAGTGACAGCGGGGGAGTGCGTACGGATGAGGTCAGGCCTGCCGATTCTGAAGGCGCACGGCTCGCAGAACGACATCCTGGTCGTCGAGGGCCGGCCGGGCGACTACGCGGCCGAGGCGGACGTGCCGCACCTGGTCCGCCGGCTCTGTGACCGGTCTGGGCCGCTCGGCGGCGACGGCGTCTACTTCGTCGATCTCGGCCCGGCGGTGCCGCAGGCGGTGTTCTTCAACCCGGACGGCTCGTTCGCGAAGCTGTGCGGCAACGGGATGCGCTGCGTCGGACGGCTGGTGCTGGACACCCGCGACGCCGAGCGGGCGGTGGTCCGGGCCGGGGACAGCGACTTCGTCGTGCTGCGGGCCGAGTCGACGGCGGAAGGGGTCCGGCAGACCGCGGTCGAGATGCCGAAGGTGGACTTCGATCCCGCCGAGCCGGTGGTCGCCGTGGCGCAGCCGCACGTCGACACCCCGCTGCCGGCGTTGCACCCGACGTACCGGTTGACCGCGCTCTCCGTACCGAACGATCACCTCGTCGCGGTGGTGGAGAAGTTCGACGAGGCCGAGCTGGTCGCTACCGGGGAGCGGATCACCGCCGCCACGGACCTGGTGCCGCGTGGGGCGAACCTGTCGTTCGTGTTCCCGCTCGACGACGGCGAGATCTACGTGCAGACGCACGAGCGGGGCGCCGGGCTGACCCCGTCGTGCGGTTCGGGTGTCGTCGCGTCCCGGGCGGTCTGGTCGCGGCTCGGCCTGGCCGGGGCCGGCGAGCGGATCACCGTCCGCAACCCGGGCGGGGTGGCGACGGCCTGGCTGACCGGTGACCCGACGGCCTGGCAGGCCACCTTGCAGGGCAACGCGTCGTACGTCTACCGGGCCGACGTCGACCTGGCGGCGGTCGTCGCCGGCACCTTGGCGTCGGTACGGCGGGACACGTTCGTCGACGAAGTCGAGGCGTTCGCCCAGTTGCGGGAGAACAATCACGCCGTGCTGCACACTGCCGGCGTGCACCCTTCAGTCGGCTGATTTCTGACCCGACGCGGCCCGGAGCCGGCCCGGAGTCGGGCACTTGCGATTTTCTGACCGGCCACCGACCGGGTGGCGCCTGGTTCCAGTCTGGTCATTGTCAACTCTATGACGATGTACATCAATGCGATGTTGGGTGGATCCGGAGTTCGAGCGGTATTGGTAAAAGGTGCCAGAGTACGGGAACACGAGACGGAATCACATATCTCTACATCAATCTGTTTTGGGCCTAACATCTGTGTCAGTCAGGTACCCGGTCACCGGTCGGCCTGTCACAAACCGGCCTGCCGTGCATCGAAAGGAGGCGGGAGATGACACTCTCCCGGCCATCCCGGCGTCGCTGGCGCCTCGGGCTCACCACTGTCGCGGTGGCGACCGCCGCGCTGGCGTTCGCCGCACCGGCCAACGCCGAACCATCGGAAGGCCAGATCCTCTACGCGGGCGGCGAGAACACCGTCGCCGGCTCGTACATCGTCGTCTTCGACGAGGACAAGGTGGACACAGGGGTGGTCGGGCGCACCGCCCGTACCCTCGCCGCGAAGCACGGCGGCGCGGTGGCCCGCACCTACTCGACCGCGCTGCGTGGCTTCGAGGCCCGGCTGACCGAGAAGGCCGCCAAGCGCCTCGCCGCCCACCCAGCGGTCGACTACGTCCAGCAGAACCGCACCGTCACTCTCGCCGCCACCCAGACCCCCACCCCGTCCTGGGGCCTGGACCGCATCGACCAGACCGCGCTGCCGCTCGACGACAGCTACACCTACCCGAACTCCGGATCCGGTGTCACCGCGTACATCATCGACACCGGCATCCGGTTCTCCCACAACGACTTCGGCGGGCGGGCCGTCACCGGCTTCGACGCGGTCGACGGCGGCAGCGCCGACGACGGCAACGGACACGGCACCCACGTCGCCGGCACCGTCGGCGGCACCGCGTACGGGGTGGCCAAGGATGTCACCCTGGTGGGGGTCCGGGTGCTGAACAACAGCGGCGGCGGCACCTACGCGGGGGTCATCGCCGGCATCGACTGGGTCACCGCCGACCACGCAGCCGGCGAACCGGCAGTGGCGAACATGAGCCTCGGTGGCGGTTTCGACCAAGGGGTCAACGACGCGGTCACCCGGTCGATCGCCGACGGGGTGGTCTACTCGCTAGCCGCCGGCAACAGCAACGCCAACGCCTGCAACTACTCACCGGCCGCCACCCCCGACGCCATCACCGTCGGTGCCACCACCAGCACCGATGCCCGCGCCAGCTACTCCAACTGGGGCACCTGCCTGGACATTTTCGCCCCGGGGAGCAGCATCACCTCGGCCTGGCACACCAGCAACAGCGCCACCAACACGATCAGCGGCACCTCGATGGCCGCCCCGCACGTCGCCGGGGCGGCAGCGCTGGCATTGGCGGCCAACCCTGGCTACACCCCCCAGCAGATCCGTGACCTGCTGGTCGACGACGCCACCAGCAACGCGGTCAGCAACCCGGGCAGCGGATCACCGAACAAGCTGCTGTACATCGGCGACTTCGAGCCGCCCACCCAGGACTTCACCCTCGCGGTCACCCCGACCAGCGGTGCGGTCGACCCGGGTGACTCGGTGACCGCGACGGTCAGCACCACCACCGTGATCGGGGCACCGCATACCGTCACCCTCGGTGTCACCGGGCTGCCGAGCGGTGCGACCGCCACCTTCAGCCCGTCGTCGGTCACCTCCGGCGGGTCGGCGACGCTGACCATCGCCACCACGACCGGGGCCGCCACCGGCGTCTTCCCGCTCACCGTGGTGGGCACCGGGCCGGAGACGGCGCAGTCGGCGCCGTTCACCCTCACCGTCAACGGCCCGCCCGGCTGCTCGCAGACCAACTCGACCGATGTCGCGATCAACGACAACAGTACGGTGGAGAGTTCGATCACCATCACCGGCTGCCCGGGCAACGCCAGCTCGACCAGCACCATCGAGGTGAACATCTTCCACACCTGGATCGGTGACCTGACCGTGTCGCTGATCGCCCCGGACGGCAGCATCAACGTGCTGCACAGCCGGTCCGGCGGCAGCACCGACAACATCTTCCAGACCTACACCCGGGACCTGTCCGGTGAGGGGGCCAACGGCACCTGGAAACTGCGGGTGCAGGACTCGGCCAGCCTGGACACCGGCTACCTGGACAGCTGGACGCTGAACCTGTGACCGCGGGTCGGTGACCGCGTCGCGGTCGCCAGGTCACGCGGGGGTCCGAGACCACATCTCGGACCCCCGCGCCCGGAGCCCCGGTTCGCGCCGGGGACTCCGGGCGCGCCGCCGACCACCGACGCAGGTGTCTACGCCGGGTCCACTCCGCCAACCAGCAGGTACTTGGTCTCCAGGTAGTCGTCGATCCCCGCCGCACCGCCCTCGCGACCGTAACCTGACTCCTTCATCCCGCCGAACGGTGCGTTGGCGGCGCTGACGAGTCCGGTGTTCGCCCCGATCACTCCGTAGTCCAGCTGTTCAGCGACCCGGGTGAGGCGGGCATAGTCGCGGGTGTGAAAGTAGGCGGCCAGACCGTAGTCGGTGTCGTTCGCGAGCCGTAACGCCTCTGCCTCGGTGTCGAAGGCGGCGACCCCGGCCACCGGGCCGAACGTCTCCTCCCGGCACATCCGCATGTCGGGGGTGACGCCGTCGATGACGGTGGGAGCGTAGAAGAAGCCATCGGCGAGTCCGTCGCCGGTCAGCCGGCTCCCGCCGGTGACGACTCGGGCTCCCTTGTCGACCGCGTCGCGGACGTGCTCGGCCACCTTGGCCAGCGCGGCGGCGTCGATGAGCGGGCCGATCTGCGTCCGGGCGGCGTCGCCCGGTCCGACTGTCAGCTCGGCGGCGCGGGCCGCCAGCCGCTGCAGCACCACCTGATGGAGAGGACGGTGGACGTAGATGCGGTTGGCGCAGATGCAGGTCTGGCCGGCGTTGCGAAACTTGGACGCGATGATCTGCTCGACCGCCTCCTCCGGGTCCGCGTCGTCGAAGATCACATAGGGCGCGTGCCCGCCGAGCTCCAGCGACAGGCGTTTCACCTGGTCGGCGGAGCGGCGGATGAGATGTTTGCCGACCTCCGTCGAGCCGGTGAAGGAGACCTTCCTGACCCGTACGTCGCGGAACACGGCGTCGGAGAAGACCGTCGGATCGGCCGGTGTCACCAGGTTGGCCACCCCGGCCGGACAGCCGGCGTCGGACACCGCCGCGAGCAGCATCGCGGCGGTCAGCGGGGTGGCCTCGGCCGGCTTCACGATCGTGGTGCAGCCGGCGGCCAGCGCGACGGAGACCTTGCGGGCGACCATGGCGGCGGGAAAGTTCCACGGGGTGATCGCGGCGGTCACGCCGACGGGCTGCCGCGATACGGCGATCCGATGCGTCGCGTCGGCCGCCGGGACCAGTTGTCCGTACACCCGCTCGGCCTCGCCGCTGAACCAGTCAAAGAACCTAGCGGCGTACGTGACCTCGCTGGCCGCCTCGGCAAGCGGTTTTCCCTGCTCCGCGGTGAGCACCGCCGCAATCGCGTCGGTGCGCTCGCGAAGCAGCTCGGCGCTGCGGCGCAGGAGCCTGGCGCGGTCGGGTGCCGGGGTGGCACGCCAGTGGGCGGACGCCGTCGCCGCGGCGTCGATCGCCCGGCGGACGTCCGCCGCGCCAGCGTTGGCGGCTGAGCCGACCGGCCGTCCGGCGGCCGGATCGACGACATCGAACCGGGCGCCGTCGCTGGCCTCGCACCATTGGCCGTCGATGAACAGCAGCGAGCGCAACGGTGTGGTCGTTCCCGTCGGTGACGTCGCGGTAATCATGGAGCGCTGACCTTGGCGTCTGCCGTTCCCGGCCGGACTTCTGCGGCTGCTGTCCCGATGTCCGTGCCGGACGGTCGGACGTCCGCGCTGGTCGGTGAGACGAGGACGGCGCCTTCCGCGAGCAGCTCGCTGATCCGTTCGACGGCTGCAGGTGTCGGCTCGATGAGCGGTGGTCGCACCCGTGGCGAGTCGAGCAGACCGAGCTGGTGCAGCACCCACTTGCTCGGTGCAGGGTTGGTCTCGACGAACAACAGATCGACCAAGGGGTGCATTCCGTAGTGGATACGTTGGGCGGTGGCCTGGTCACCCTGGACCCAGGCCTGGTACAGCTCGACGTGGGCGGCGGGGGCGAGGTTGGCCGTCGCGGAGATGAACCCGGCCCCGCCGATCGCGAGTAGCGGTAGGCAGAGCAGTTCGATCCCGGACCAGACCAGCAGGTCCGGGCCGCAGAGCCGGATGACGCGGGAGAAGTGCTGGAAGTCGGTCGTGGTCTCCTTGACACCGACGAAGTTGTCGATCTCGGTGTAGAGCCGTTGCACGGTCTCGGGTGCCAGGTCGACGGCGGTCCGACCGGGAACGTTGTAGGCGATGATCGGCATGTCGGGGAATTCCTGGGCAATCGTCCGGTACCAGTGGAAAAGTGCCTCCTGGGTGGGGCGTGCGTAGTACGGGGTGATCACCAGCACGGCGTCCGCTCCGGCCTCGGCCGCGACCGCGGTCAGTTCGAGGGTCTCGTCGAGCTTGGCCGATCCGGTGCCGGGCACAAAGTACGCCCGGTCCGCGACGGCCCGCCCCACGGCACGGATGGCGGTCGCCCGTTCAGCGAGGGTCTGGGCGCTCGGCTCACCGGTGGAACCGCCGATCGATATCCCGTGAGAGCCGTGTGCGAGCTGGTGACGGACCAGCCGGTGCAGGCTTTCCAGGTCGAGGTCACCGTCGTCGGTGAACGGCGTGACCAGGGCTGCGATGGAACCACGCAGGTCGGCCGGGTTGTTGCGCCAGCGCATCTACTTCTCCTCGGGGTCGGATGTAGCACGCCGCCAGGCGTCGAACCGCTCGCGCCAGGCGGGATTCATCGGATACAGGCCGTCGAGCGGTTCACCGCGCTGCACCGCCTCGCTGATGAACTGTTCCTCCAGTTCCTGGGCGGCGGCGTCGCGAGCCACCGACCGGGCCAGCCGCACCGGGATGACCACGACACCGTCGTCGTCACCGACGATGACGTCGCCGGGTTGCACGGTCGCGCCACCACAGCTGATCGTCTCGTCGGTCGACCACGGCACGTGCAGCCGGCCGATGAGCGCGGGATGGGGCGCTGCGGCGAAGGTGGGGATGCCGAGGGCGGCCACGGCGGTGGCGTCGCGGACGCAGCCGTCGGTCACGATGCCGGCCGCACCGAGATGGGCCGCCCGGGCGGCGAGCACGTCACCGAGGGTGCCGGCGCGCAGCTCCCCACGGGCCTCGATCACCAGGACGTCGTCTTGCCGCAGGGTGTCGAACGCCTGCTTCTGGGCGTTGTAGCCGCCACCATGAGCATCGAACAGGTCGACGCGGAACGGTACGAGCCGCAGCGTCCGGGCGACCCCGGCGAGGCGGCTCCCCGGACGGTTGGCGCGGACTCCCTCGATGTTGGCGGTGCGGTATCCCCGTTTGTGCAGCTGGGCGCTGAGGGTGGCGGTGGCGATCGTCCGGAGCTGGTCGAGCAGCGGTGCGTCCACGGGGGGCTGCTCGGCGGGCGCGCGCGGCGGCTGGTGCCCGGGGGTTGGATCAGCCATCAATGCCTCCTGGGACCCGTCCCTCGCCCCAGGCCAGCCGTTCCAGCGCCGGGTCCGTGTGGGGTCGGGCACCGATGCGGTACGGATGGGATCCGGCAGTGATCCGGGTGGCGAGCCGCCCGCTGGTGACCGGCCCGGCGGCCGTCGGGTCGTCCACCTCGACCTCGACCTCGTCGCCGGGGACAGCGACCGAGGCACCGGCGGGGGTGCCGGTGAGGACGATGTCGCCGGGTTCCAGAGTGAGTGTCTGGGACAGGTCGGCGATCAGGTAGCCGAAGTCGAACAGCATCTGTTCGGTCGTCGCCTGCTGGACGGGCACACCGTTGAGCCAGGTGCGGATCCGCAGCCGTCCGGGTGACACCAGGCCCGCGTCGATGAGGCGGGGACCGACGGGCAGGAAGCCGTCCGCACCCTTGGAGCGGACGTTGGAACCGCCATCGGCGGCGCGCATGTCGTAGATGCCGAAGTCGTTGGCGGCGGTCACCGCCGCCACGTGCCGCCAGCCGTCGGCCGGGTCGACGCGTGTCGCGGTGGTGCCCAGAACCAACGCGATCTCGCCCTCGAATCCGAGCAGCCGAGTGCCGGCGGGGCGGGCCAAGACTCCTGACGTGGTGACCGAGCTGGGCGGTTTGAGGAAGTAGGAGGGGAACTCCGGGGTCTTGCCGCGCTCGGCGGCGCGGCACCGGTAGTTGAGGTGGACAGCGACGACCTTCGACGGCCTTCGGATCATTTCCTGCATCCAGGTGCCCCGCACTTCGCCTAATCGTATCAATAATTGTCACCCTGTATCCGGCAGATCAGCCAGATGTTGCTGGGAGGCTTCCAGATCGTATCAGATGCGTGATACGGTCTGCCGCACCCCATCACCTTGTCAGGAGGCGCCCGATGGCAGACGCCACGCTCGAGTCGATCACCGCTTTCGCAATGGACGTTCGCCACGCGCGGATCCCCCCGGACGCCGCCGGGCGGGTTCGGGACGTCATCGTCGACACTGTCGCGTGCGCGGTGGCCGGCCAGGACTGCCTCGCCGCCCGCGCGGCCCGGGAGATGAGTCCGCCCGGCGACGGAGTACTGATCGGACGACCGGAGCGCGTCGCCGTGGAGCAGGCGGCTTTCGCGAACACCGCCGCGATCCGCTACCTGGACTTCAACGACACCTACCCGGCGGGGCACCCCAGCGACCTGATCGGCGCGCTGATCGCCGCCGTGGCGGCCACCGCCGCGAGTGGGGCACAACTGCACCGCGCCGTCGCCGCGGCGCACGAGGTCTACACCCGGTTCGCCGAGACCGTGCTGATCCGCCGTCCACAGACGATCGACCAGGGCTACGGCATCTCGATCGCGGCGACCGTTGGCCTGGCCCTGCTGTACGACCTGAACGAACAGCAGACCCGCGACGCCATTGCCATCGCCGCCACCAACGGCCTGCAACTGCGCGCCAGCCGAGCCGGACAGCTGTCCGACTACAAGGGCGTCGCCACCGCGTTCAGCACCCGGGACGCCGTGTTCACCGTCGGACTCGCCGCCCGTGGCATGACCGGGCCGGCAGCGCCGTTCGACGGTCGGCACGGCATCGTGGAACTGCTCACCGGGGAGGCGGGCCGGCTGGAGATCGCGCCGTTCGACGGCAACTGGAAGCTCACCGGGACCCGACTGAAGTTCTGGCCGGTGGCGTACAACATCCAACCCGCCATCTGGGCGGCGCTCGACCTACGGGAACGGATCGCCAGCTGGCGGGACGTGGAACGGCTCACCTTCCACACGGCGAAGTTCCTCGCCCACGAGTCGGGCAGCGAGCCGGAGAAGTGGGATCCGAAGACGCGGGAGACGGCCGACCACAGCCTGCCGTACGCGGTGTGGCGGGCGCTGTCCGCCGGCCGGGTCGACGAGGACGCGTTCACCCCTGAGGCGATCACCGACCCGCACGCCAGGGATCTGATGCGGCGGATCACCGTCGTGCCCGACCCCGACATCGACTCCCGCTGGCCCGCCGAGATCGGCGTACGCCTGGTGGCGCACCTGCGTGACGGCACCGAGCACACGATCGTCAGTCGCAACCCACGCGGCCACGAAGCCAACCCGCTCGACCACGACGACCTGCGGTCCAAGTTCCTCAGCCTGACCACCCGTCGGCTCGGTGCTGACCGGGCCGGGCACGCGTTCGACCTGGCCTGGTCCAGCGCCGAACTCGGCTCGGCGCTCGACCTGCTCACCACATTGCACGCAACCAACTGAACCCCACCATCACCATCGTTCTGTCTGGAGGTAACCATGCGTCGAAATCTCCACACGATAGGCGTGGCCGCCGCGACCTCGGTCGTGGTCGCACTCACCGGATGCCAGGCCGCTGGCGGCGACGCTGCCAGTGAGGCGGACTACCCGACCGACCGCATCACGTTCCTGTCCGGTTTCGAACCGGGTGGCGGGATCGACCTCGCGATCAACACCACCATCCAGGCGTTGAAGGCCGACCCGGCCGTCACCGTGCCGATGGGCATCGACCACCTGCCGGGCGGTTCCGGGCTGATCGCCGCCGAGAAGCTCGGTCGGTCCCCGGAAGGAACCGACGACATCCTGCAGCTGACCTCGATCTCGTCGCTGACCACGTCGCTGCAGAAACCGGACGACTTCCAGATCACCGAACTGACGCCGGTCGCCCTGCTGTTCAAGGAGTACTCGACCATGTACGTCCGTGCCGACTCCGACCTGCAGACGGTCGACGACGTCGCGCGGCGGCTGAGCGAGGACGCCAGCTCGCTGACCTTCGCCGGCGGGTCGCTCGGCAGCCCGTCGAACCTGGCCATCGCCCGCTTCACCACCGCCGTCGGGGTGCCGTTCGACCAGGTCTCGTACCTGCCGCTGTCCGGCGGGGAGACCGAGCTCGCCCTGCTCGGCGGCAACGCGGACGTGATCTCCGGCGGGCTGGAGTCGATGCAGTTCGTCGAGAAGGGCGATTTCCGGGCCCTGGCCATCTCCGCCGCCGAACGCGTTGCGGCCGCACCGGACGTCCCGACCTACACCGAAAGCGGGTACGAGGTCGTCCAGGGCAGCTGGCGAGGCGTCTTCGCCCCTCCGACGATGGGGCAACCCGCCCTGGACTTCTGGTACGCCGCACTGGAACGGGCCGTTCAGGCCGACTCCTTCCAGCAGGCGGCCCAGCAGTACGGCTGGGAGGTCGACTACCTCGCCGGCGACGACTTCGCCGACTTCCTCGACGAGGAGGCAGCCTCGCTGCAAGGCGCCCTGGAAACGATCGGGCTGATCAACAGCTGACCGCCCGGGTGACGGGCGGCCCTGCTGGCCGCCCGTCACCCACCAGCCGCGAGCACGGAACGGAAGGACACTCGTGTCGCCTACCGCGTCGCCCACCGAGGCCGCGTCACACCGACGCCGGGCGGTCGGGCGTGACCTGCGCAGACGGGTCGTCTCCTACGGCATCCTCTGGGTCCTGGCAGGTGCCTTCCTGTGGCAGGCTCTGGTCCTGCCGCCGCCAGGGCGCCCGACACCGGTCTCCGCCGCCACCTTCCCGACCATCGTCGGGACCGCAATGGTGTTCGCGGCCACCGGCATGCTTCTCGGTGCCGTGCTGCGGTACCTGCGCTGGCGTGCCACGGCAGACATCGGCCAGGAGCGTCCGGCGGGCGGGCCGGAGAGTCCGGCGATTGTCCAGGACAGCGCGCCCGGTGGCGGTCACGACGCGGAGCCGGTCGCGTCCCCGTGGCGTCTCGTCACCGCGCTCGGCGCCACCACTGTGTACGTCGCGACGTTCTTCCCACTCGGCTACGCCCTGTCGACCTTCGGGCTGCTCGCCGGCATGGGTGCCTACTTCTGGCGCCGACCGGTAGCCTCCCTCGGCCTGTCGGCCGCGTTGACCGTGGGGATCGGCTGGCTGTTCGGCCTGCTCGGCATCACACTCCCGCCCGGCCTGCTGGCCCTGCCGTTCTAGGTGACCGGAGATGATTGACGACCTCGGCCAGATGCTGGCCGGCCTCACCACCGCGCTGCTGCCGATCTACCTGCTGTACGCGCTGGCCGGCGCGGCACTCGGCACCATCGTCGGGGTACTGCCCGGACTCGGTCCGACCATGACCATGGCGATGCTGCTGCCGGTCGCCTTCTCCCTCGGCGATCCGCTCGGCGCGATCATCCTGTTCGGTGGCGTGTTCTACGGCTCGATGTACGCCGGGTCGATCACCAGCATCCTGCTCGGGCTGCCCGGCGAATCGTCGGGGATCGTCTCGGTCTTCGACGGCCACCAGATGACCCTGCGGGGGAGGGCCGGCGCCGCACTGCTCAGCAACGGGGTCGGCTCGTTCGTCGGCGGGCTGCTGGCGACCACGGCGATCGTCTTCGTCGCCCGGCCGATCGTCGACGTCGCGGTCCAGCTCAGCCCGGCCGACTACTTCGCCCTCATCGCCTTCGCGCTGGCCACCACCACCCTCATGGGTGACCGGCTGTGGCCGGGCCTGTTCGCCCTCACCGTGGGCCTGGCCCTCGGCACGATCGGCACGCACAGCATCAGCGGGGACGAGCGTTTCGTGTTCGGGATCGCCGAACTGCGTTCCGGTATCGACCTGTCGCTGGTCGCGATCGGCCTCTACGCGGTCAGCGTGGTGGTGCTGAATCTGGCCAACCTCGGTGCCGGTCCGGCGAAGCCGGCCGTCATCGGCAAGCTGTACATGACGCGGCAGGAATGGCGTCGATCGGTCCCGCCGTACCTGCGCGGTTCCGTGCTCGGCTTCGTCGTCGGAGTGCTGCCGGGCCTCGGCGGCACGGTCGCCACCTTCCTGTCGTACAACCTGGAACGTCGGCTGGCGAAGCACCCGGAGGAGTTCGGACGGGGCAGCATCGAGGGGCTCGCCGGGCCGTCGGCCGCGGACAACGCCGGCTCCGGCGGCTCGTTCGTGCCGCTGCTCACCCTCGGTATCCCCGGATCGGCCGCGACCGCGTTGATGCTCGGTGCCCTGCAGGGCTTCGGAGTCCAGACCGGTCCGCTGATGTTGCAGAACAACCCGGAACTCGTCTGGGGGGTGATCGGCGGGCTGCTGGTGGCCAACGCCATGCTGCTGGTGCTCAACGTGCCGCTGGTCGGGATCTGGGTGAAGCTGCTGGAGATTCCCGGCGCGATCCTGTACCCGCTGATCATCGTGATCTCCACGGTCGGCGCCTACAGTATCGGGCGTACCCCGGTGCTGCTGTTCGTGGTGCTCGGACTGGGCGTCATCGGTCTGACGTTCCGGCTGCTGGGCATCCCGCTCGCGCCGGCGGTGATGGGTATCGTGCTCGGGCCGCTGCTGGAGCAGGAGTGGGCGCGGACCCTGGTGATCTCACGCGGCAGCTACGAGGGCTTCGTCAGCACCCCGTTGTCCGTCGTGATGCTCAGTCTCGCCGTACTGGTGCTGCTGTTGCCGCTGGCGCAGTGGCCGATCCAACTGCTGCGGCGCCGCCACGCCCGGACGGTGACCGCTCCGACGGCGCCGGGAGGTGGGTCGTGACCGAGACCGTGTCACAGACGCTCGGGCGGTACGCGGCGGCACTGCGCTTCGACGATCTACCGGAGCCGGTCCGGCGGCACGTCCGGCTGCTGGTGCTGGACACCGCGGCCTGCGCGACCGTCGGCGTCGACAGCGACGAAGTCGATCTGCTCACCAGGGCCCTGGCCCGGGTCGAACCGGCAGGGCCGGCAGCCACCTGGGCGGCCCGACGTCCGATGTCCCCGCCGAGCGCCGCGATGGTCAACGCCACGGCGGTGCACGCCCACGAGCTCGACGACGTGGCGGTGGGACAGCACTACGGCGCGTCGGTGCTGCCGCCTGCCCTGGCGGTGGCGCCGCTCGCCGCCGGCCTCAGTGGGCGGGAGCTGATGGTCGCGCTCGTCGCCGGCTGCGAGGTCGCCGCGCGCATCCAGGCGGTGGTGGGCCGGACCCCGCACGCGGTGGTCGGGTTCCACGGACCCAGCGTGATCGCCACCTTCGCCGCCGCGGTCGCCGCGGGCCGGGTGCTCGGTCTCGACGCGACCGGGTTGAGCCACGCGATCGGTCACGCCGCCCAGCAGGCCTGCGGCCTGATGGCCACCCAGCACGGTGGGATGGGCAAGCGACTGCTCGCTGGGGTCGCCGCCCGCAACGGCACCTTTGCCGCGTTGCTCGCGGCGGAGGGTTTCACCAGCGGATCCGACATGCTGGAGCGCCCGTACGGTGGGTTCTTCCCGGTCGTCTCCGGCGGTGCCGACAGCTGGGACTCCGGCCTGGCTGCGGCGCAACCCGAAGGTGGCTGGGCGATGCTGCACACCAGGTTCAAGTTCTGGGCCTGCCGGTTTCCCATCCATCCCGCGTTGGAGGCGCTCCGGCAACTGCGGACCGGGGCGGTGGTGGACGCCACGACCGTCCGTCAGGTGGAGGTTCAGCTGGATCCGGCCGCGTACCGGGCGGTCGGCTTCGGGTGGACACCGTCGTCCAGGGCGTCCGCGCAGATGAACCTCCGGTTCTGTCTGGCCAGCTACCTACTCGACGGGGATGTCTTTCTCGACCAGTTCACGCCGGAGGCGATGGCACGTCCGGAACTGCTCGACGTCATCGAACGGATCGACGTGGTCGAAGGCGCCGCAGCCGACGGGCTGTTCCGGCGCGAGGCGTCCGTGCGGGTCGAACTCGTTGCCGGCCGACAGCTGTCTACTGTGGGTCGAGTGCGGGGAGCCGCTGACGATCCGGAGACCCCTTCCCTGGTACGCGGCAAGGCGGAGCGCCTCGCCCGGGCCGCTGGGCACCGGGACGACTTTGTCGAGCGGCTAGGCTGGGAGCAGCTGGACGACCTACCTGACGCCCTGGCCCTGATCGATCGAATGCGTGGCGCTACCGATAGTGACCAGTAGCCTGGTGTGGGGACAGAGGCAGGAAAACGATGATCGTCGAACGTAGCAACCATTCCAAGGCCGAGATCGCCTATCAGGCCATCCGGTCCCGGATTCTCGACGGCTCCTATCTGCCCGGGCACCGGCTGGTGCTCAGCAGACTCGCCGGCGATCTACAGGTCAGTGCGCTGCCGGTGCGCGAGGCGCTGCGTCGGCTCGAGGCCGAAGGGCTGGTGGATTTCACACCAAACGTAGGGGCCGTTGTGGCCGCGATCGACCCGGACACCTACGTCGAGACGGTGGAGGTGCTCGCCATCGTCGAGGGTGCCGCGACGGCACAGGCCGCTCCCTACCTGAACAGCGCGCAATTGACCGAGGCACGCGACGTCAACGCGCGGATGAAGGAAAGTCTCGGGGCCGGCGATCTCCGCGCTTTCACCCTGCTCAACCGGTCCTTCCATGAACTGATCTGCAGCGCGTGCCCCAACGCCTACCTGAGGACTACCCATTCACGGGAATGGGCACGGCTGGAGACCATCCGCCGGTCGGCGTTCGGCATGATGCCGGGACGACCCGAGCAGTCGATCGACGAGCACGAACGGATAGTGGCGTTGATCGAAGCGGGCGCGTCAAGCAACGAGATCGAACGGGTGGCCCGGGACCACAAGCTCCGGACGCTACGGGCCTTCGCCGCCCGTGACACCGTGAGCTCCAGAGCCGCGTGGTGATGGCGAGCTCAACGTGCTGCGGTGACTCTGTCTGTGAGCCGGTGTCGCCGGAAGCAGGGAACCTGCTTCCGGCGACAGGCCACGACCAGGACGCCGGGTGGCGGCACTGGTCGGCGCAGGTCAGCCCTCGAGTTCGTCGGCGAGATCCTGCAGGTCCTGCATCAGCTCGGCGAAGTCGGCCGTCTCGGCGGCCGGCGGTGCCTCGATGGTGACCGCCTTGCCGTAGTCGGTGTAGTTCATCGTCATGTCGCTCATCGTGCCCATGACGATCCGCACTCGACGTGGCTGGTACTGCTCGTCGACCCACACGTCGACGGCGACCTCGGTGATCTCCGCCGTGGCGAGCTGTTCCTCGACGCCTGCGCGGATCTCGGCCTCGAACTGCTCCAGGTAGGTGTCCACCGGGGTGACCGACGTGTAGTGCACGGTCGGCACGCCGTCGATGGTCTCCTCGCCGACAACGGTGACCTCCGCACCCTCCAGCAGGGTCCGGACGTTCTGCACCGGGTCCAAGCCTTCGAGCTGTTGAGCGAGGTCGTCCGAGGTCTGACCGAGGGCGGCGAAGTCCATCTTGAACCACTTCTTGCCGTCCATGGACGCCTGATCGGCCTCGGGGATGCTCACGTAGAACGCGGTGCCGATCACCCGTACGGTGATCTCGCCGTCCTCGGGGTCGACCTGGGTCAGCTCGGCGGCCGGTGAGTCGCCGAAGCTGATGACGCCGCTGACGTCGACCGGTTCCCCACCGCTGGTGCCGGTCATCGTCACCGCTGCCGAGTTGGCGCTGGTGGTGGTCTCCACGGTCTTCTGCAGCGAGCCGGTGGCGTCGCTGGCGAGCTGCGCCAGTACGCCGGACGTCTCGGCGCCGCCTTCGTCCGTTGTGGCTGATGAGCCGCCACAGGCGGTGACGGCGAGGACCGCTGCCGAGGCACCCGCCAGCAGTGCTGTCCTCATTGTAGTGTGCACGAAGTGAACTCCCAGTCGGTGTGTGCGTGGTTCTGCCGGGCGAAATCCTAGTACGGCAGCCGCCATTTGCTAGTTGACCAGGGCGTATTCGCGGTTGAGTCGGGTGCGTTGGTGGAACCAGCGGGCTCGGGCCTGGTGGCGTCGTCGCCAGGTCAGCCAGTTGAGGGCGTGGTCGGGTGGTTGTGGGTGGTGGAGGGCGTCAGCGAGAAGCCGTCCTATCTCGGGCACGGTCAGTGGGATCAGTCCGGGCTCGGTCGGTGGCGGCTGGTCGGGTGTGGTCGGTGGGGGTGCCTGGCTGTCGGTGCGGTGGCGTAGCCGCGCGGCGGTGACCGCGCAGACGGCGAGGGCGGCCATGACCAGCACGGTGTGCCGGGCGATCGCCCCGTGCAGGCGGGCCTGGCACTGGTCCAGGCCGAAGTGGTCCTTGCCGAACTCGAAGCATTCCTCGACCGGCCACCGCAGGCCGGCGGCGCGGACCAGCCGCGACACGACCACCGGCTGCCCCTCGGGCACGAAGCAGTAGTGAAACGCCAGTTCACCGGTGGCCAGGTGACGACGCACGAGGAGATGGTGGCGGGGTGAGGCGGTGGCGATCCACGCCCACGCGTACCAGCGGTGTCCCTTCGACCCGGCACCGGCCGAGCGGACCTGCCAGCCACGACCGCGCCTGCCGGCGAGTCCCGTGACGGCTTGCGTGCAGGCCAGCCTGTCACCGGACGGCATCTGGATCATGAACGTGGAGGCGACCCGCAGCACGTACGCCTGCCCACGTTGTTCGAGGAACTCCCTCAGTTCGGTACAGCCGCCGTACACCTCGTCACCGCAGATCACGTCGAAGGTCAAGCCGTCGGCGTACGCGTGGGTGCACAGGTCGATCGCGAGTTGGCCCTTCGTGCGGAACTGCGTGTCCGTCGGCAGCCCCGTCCGCGCGGCGGTGTCCGGGTCGGTGATCTGCTCGGCGGGGATCCACTGCCGGGCGGCGACCAGGGCGTGCCCGGTCCGTTCCCGCACATAGGCCAGGTGGACCGTGTTGATGCCGTTGGCGACCCGACCGGCGCATCCCATGTACTGCCGTTTCACCCCGGCCGTCCCGGTGCCCTGCTTCGGCTGCCCGGTCTCGTCCAGCGCCCCCACCACCAACCCACGCCGCCGGCCGGCCGCCGTGTCCAACCCGGCCGCCGCGTACCGCCGCACCTGGCTCGCCACACCCTCGGCGTCCCACACCGCCCGGTTCAACAACCGCTGAGTCCGGTCCGGCGTGGCATCCCCGACATGCTCGGCGATGGTCCACCCGTTGCGTTTCGGCATCCTGCTGACCAGCGCCGACACGTACCGGCCCGCGTGCAGCCACGTCCGCACCTGGACGAAACAGGACCGCGTTCGCTCCAACAGTTCGGCCCGTGCGCGCTCAGCGCGGGCGGCCGCTACCCTGGCAGCAGCAGCCGCCTTCGATCTTGTTGTCCTCACAAACACATGATCAACAGGCGGCTGCGTCTACGTCGCACCACCCTGCCAACGCGTCCTACCTGGTCACAGCCCTAATGGCGGCTGCCGTACTAGCCGCCGTGCCGTTGTCCCCTGTCCACCGGGCCTGCTGGGTCAGGCCCGTGGGCGCCGGGCTTCGGCGCTGGGATGCGGTGTCGGATTGGGCGTCGTCGGGGCAGCCACCGGCCGCCCTCAGTTCGCGTGCGAGAACCAGTACACCGAGATTCCAAAGACGGGGGCGGCGAACGGACATCGGATGCTGACCATGGAACCTCCACCGGTACGGTGACGGGACCGCCAAAGCCTAGGGTGACGCATTGACGCGCTCCACTTTCACCGTCGGTTGTTCCGCGATCCGCATACCTCGACTGCCGTCGCATGTCCGGCATGAGCGAACAGTCAGGTAGCTGACCGACGAGTGGGCACACACCGCCGATGTAGAGTGCGGTGTGTGCCCACTGAGGAGTGAGCGCGCGGTCAGGGAACGGTCGGTGTCAGCTTGATCAACTCCCAGCCGCCCTCCGGCACGTCGTCGGTCGGATCGGTCCGCAGGTTCATCGGATTCGCCATGCCGAGGTACAGCGTCGATCCGTCGGCCACCATCGTGCGGATGCCGTAGTTGAGGTAGTTGCCGCCCAGCCCCTGCGTGTCGACCGCCGTTGCCGGCCGCAGATTCGAGCCGAACATCCACAAGTCGCCGCCGTACAGCTGCGGATCGATGGTGATCGGGTCGGGCCCGGCGGTCGACGCGGCGGCCGCCGCCGGATAGCCCATCTCGGCCACGGTCTGCGGCAGCAGGTCCTTGGCGAGGTAGCTCCAGTCCATCGTGCCGACGAACAGCCGGCCACCGGAGACCGCCATCGTCCAGGTGTAGTTGTTGTAGATGTTGCCGAACCCCATGTGGCCGTACCTGGCCCGGTAGCCAGTGAGCGACCAGCGCCAGGCACCGGCGCCGTCGTTCGCGCTGGCGTCGTACGCTGGCAGCACCGCCTCGCCGTACAGCAGGTCGACCCGCTGCCTCGCGGTGCCGAACCGCTTGCCCCGGAAGATGCTCACCGCCCGCTGCGACCGCTCCAGCGTCGTGCGGGCCGCCAGTTCGTCGACCGGCGGGTACGCCTCGGCCACCATCGCGGTCGACTTCATCGGCACATGCATCGTGCCCCAGTAGAGGTATCCACGGTACGAGGCCAGCGCGCCGAGCCCGTAGGAGCCGGCGATCACCGGATCCGGCTCGTAGGAGGCGGCACTCCAGACCTGCGTCCACCCGGCGGTGTCGTCCGGGGTCAGACCCGGCTCGGCGGCGGCCAGCGGAGGGCTCATCCACACCCCGGCGATGCCCGGGTCTGGCTCATCGGTGACCCCGATCCGGCCGGTCCGCCGGCCTTTGGCGGTACGCGCGCCGGCCGACCCGCTGCCAGCGGCCGACCAGGTGCTGACGAAGACCCGGCCGTCGTGCAACTCCAGGTCGGCGACCTGCGCCGGCAACTGCCCGACCTCGACGAAGTTGAACGGGTCGGTCCGGTCGCCGGCCCAGCGCAGGATGTGCCCGCCGTCGCGACCGTTGGGGCCGACACCGACCCCGGCGTACAGCACGCCGTCGGCGACCAGGAAGTTGCGGATGTTGCCGTACTGGGTGAAGTTGGCCGAGCCGAGATAGTCACCGGTCACCGTGTCGAAGGCGAACATGCTCACCGTGGCCCCGAGCGCCGGCCCGGCCAGCAGCACCACGCCTTGATGGGTACCGCCGGCCCGAAGGCCCAGCGTGCGGCGCAGCCGGGACAGATCATCGGGCGACGCGGAGGTTATGTCACTGGTCTTCTCGGTCAACGTGCCGGAAGCCAGGTCGTAGACGTACGCCCGGGGCTGCCGGTGGTCACCGACGCTGACCGGCATGATCGGATTATCCTTGGCAACCTGGCTCTCGGCGAACTCGCACACGTAGTCGTCGGTCATCCGGGGGTTCGGCAGGGAGAGCGTCGCCCCGGTGACGATGCAGTTGACGTTCGACCCGGTGCCGAACCACAGCCGGTCGTTGGCCTGGGCGAGCGACCACACGTACGCCTGGTTGACCTTGGCCTGGCCGGACTCGCACGGCGGGCCGGCCGGGTAGGGCAGGCCGATACCGGCGAAGCATTCGTCCGGGGTGGCCTTGGCGAGCAGTTGCGTGTCGAACGCCGCTCCGCTGGGCGAGGGTAGCGGCCTGGCGGTGGCCGGTGACTGGGCCACTGCCAGAGCGGCGGGCAGAGCTATGAGGACGGTGGCGGACAGCAGGCGCCGTCGTGATGTCTGAAGCCAGCGCATCGATTCCCTTTCGGTCAGTGCGACCTGACCCGGTGCCGAAGGGCGAGGCCCGGGGTGGACGCTGCGCTGACAGTAAGCTAGATCGATTACCGGTCCATGTCCGACCTCCGGATGGATCCGTTGTCATGACCGCCGAGCCGTACACCGGCCGTTGCTGTCCCGCCGTCGCAGGTGGCCGGTGTACGGCTCAGGGCAAGTTGCGCCGGGCTCAGCCGCAGGTGGCACCGTTGAGGGTGAACCCGCTGGGCGCGGAGCTGTTACCGGTGTGGGTGGCCTGGAAGCCGATGCTGACCGATTTTCCGGGTGGGATGGTGGGGTTGTAGCTGACGTTCGTGGCGGTCACCTGACCGCTGTTCGGGGCGTAGGTGGCGTTCCAACCGGACGTGATGGTCTGCCCGGGCGCGAGGGTGAACCTCAACGACCAGCCGTTGACCGTTGCCGTGCCGGTGTTGGTGATGGTGATGTTGTCGACCAGGCCGGAGTTCCACGCGTCGACCGTGTTGGTCACCCGGCAGCCGCCGGCCGGCGGGTTGGTCGTCGGTGGTGCCGTAGTGGGTGGTGCGGTGGTGGGTGGTGCCGTCGTCGGTGGTGCGGTCGTCGGTGGTGCGGTGGTCGGCGGTGCGGTCCCTTCGGTGAGGGTGATCGTGGAGATGCTCCGCGCAGGGACGTCGACCGTGACCTGCCCGCCGCTGACGCTCACCGGCTGTGGCTGGGCGCTCTGGGTGCGGGAGGTGACGGTGTACTCGGCCGTCGAGATGTTCTGCGGGATCTGGACGACGGCGTCGTCGACGACGCTGTTGGATCGGTTGAGAACCACCAGAGTGGTCTTGCCCCGCCCCTGGTAGGCGGTGACTTCCAGGCCGGAGACCCGGGAACTCTTCGACAGGGCGACCCGTCGGTCACCCGGCCGGACGTACTTGGCGTACTGGGAGAAGGCGTAGCCGCGTCGCAGCGGCGCGCCCCTTGTGGTGCCGTACTGTGACTCGCCGTCACCGATGAAGGAATAGAATCGGCGGCCATACCACCAGATGTACGCACTCCAACCGGATTCCATCGACCTGTGCACGGTCCGCATGATGTCGTCCAGCGTCTCGTTCCAGACAGCGGTGTTGCTGGGGTCCCCCCAGATGTTCGAGCCGTTTCCATCGGCGGCGTGCAGGTTCCACTCCGTCATCCACTGGTTCTTGCCGTACTGGTTCGCGAGCGGGTAGGGGGACAGGTTTCCGCTGTTCTCCGTGTCGTACAGGTGGCCGCCGACGTACCCGATGTTGTTGCGCGCGGCGGCGTCGTACAGCGTGGGGTCGCTGTAGGCGCGGTTGAACCTCAGCGACTCACCGACCATCAGCTCGGTGTCCCGGATGGCGGCACCGTGGTCGCGGACGAAGTTGCGCATTTCGGTGCCGGTCCAGTCCATCGAGTCGTAGTCGGGGTGCCAGTCCGGCTCGTTCTGGATGGAGGTGACGTCGATGGTGACGCCCTGTCCCTTCATGTACTGCACGTAGTCGTTGAGGTGGGTGGCGTAGTCGTCGTAGTAGTCGGTCCTGAGCTTGCCGCCGTTGACCCGGCTGTTGTTGGTCTTGAAGTGCGCCGGAGCCGTCCATGGCGACGCGAGGATCTTGACGTCGGAGCCGTAGGACTTGGCCGTCCGCAGGCTGCTCACCGGCCAGCTCCACTCGCTCGACGTCGGTGACACGACGGTCCGGACGATCGACAGACCGAGCTGCCCCTGACCCATGCCGACGAGCGTCTGGGTTTCGGTGGTCGTCCACTGGTCGCCGCCGCTGCTGAAGATCGGGGTGGCGGCACCGAACCCGTCGATCGTCTGGTACGACGAGCCGGTGTTGACGGTGATGTCGGGCGTCGCGGCCATCGACGGTGGGGCGGTCAGGACGCCCGCCGCGGTGACCGCAGCGGTCACCGCGGCGAGTGCCGCCGCCGCGCCGGTTCCGCGACGCAACTGGGAGGGTGGGATCTTGCCACGGGGGGCGAGCCTCATCAGGCTTCCTCTCCTCCGCCCGGCGCGATCCGGGCGGGACGGTCTGGTTCCGTCGCCGTTGCCCTCGGCTCGGACTGTCAGCACTGCCGCTCCCGCCCACTCATCATAGACGCCCATCGTTCAAAGTGGCTGTTTGGTGGGCAGCCGACTCCCGGCGGGCTTTCGGTGCCCTACGGATCACGTGGGTGAAACTCGCATATTTCCTACGGTGGCCCGGTCTGTCATGCGATTCGCGCATCACTTTATGCTGCAAGAAGTGGCATTGAAGCGTGGCTATGCAAAGTCGTAAGGTCATGTCACCTGGCAGAACTAGTGGATGGTGGTGCTCTCAATGCGGAAGCTGCTCGGCTTCGTCGCGGCACTGGCAATCGGTGTTTCCGCGACATTGTTCTTCGCGCCGTCGGCGCAGGCGACGACGGCAACATTTACCCAGACAAGTTCCTGGTCGACCGGTTATGTCGCCGAGGTTGTCGTCACGAACGACTTCACTGTGCCGATCACCGGCTGGGAGTTGGCCTTCACGCTACCGGCGGGGTCGACCGTCTCCAACCTATGGAATGCGCAGATCGCGACCAGTACGCCGCACTACACCCTGATCAACACAAGCTGGAACGGATCGCTCGCGCCGGGTCAGTCCGTCGCGGTCGGGTTCGTGGTGACCGGCACCGGCCTGCCGACGATCCTCTGGCCGCTGTAGATTCCGTACTCCGGCGCCGGAGCGCCCGTGACGCTTCCGGCCGCTACCGGCCCGACCGGTCACCCGGTCGGGCCGGTGTGATCTCGCCCATCTTCCGCCGCCCGCGGGCGGCGGAAGATCCACCCGGGGGATTGCGTACGCCGGTCAAGTGGTTACGGTCGGCTGACCGTACCGGTGGAAAGCGGCGAGGTGACCTTGTCTGAGGTAGAACGGAATCGGCCAACCGTGGCGCGACGCGCCCGCCGTACCGTGGATGTGGCACGTTTCGCGAGGTGGCTGGCGGGTCCGGCCGGCACCGGATTCATCGGCGTCTTGTTCACCGTCGGCACCGCCGCGTTCAGCGCAGCCGGCGGGATCGTCCCGGACCTGGCCGCCGAGGGCTGGTCGCAGGGGCGGGACCGGGTCTGGTGGCTGGTCGTCTTCCTCAGCGTGGCGGTGGCTACGGTCGCCGCCGGTGCGACGCTGTGGTGGTGGCGCAACCGGCTGCGGGAGACCCGGGGCATCGCGTACGTCGTCAACGAGACGGCCGCCGAGTGGACCCCGGAGCAGAAGGAAGGCTTCCTGAGCGACGTACGGGACCAGTTCGCGGTGTTCCGACCGGTGCCGCCGCTGCGCAGCTTCGACCGGACGGCGGTGTGGCCGCACGGTGAGGAGGCGACCCGCTGGGGGCGTGACATGGACGCTGTGGTCCGGCACTTCCAGGTCGTGAACCACGACCCGGACGGCCGGGACGCCGCCTTGGACCGGTCGCTGTTCGTGTGGGCACCGTGGCCGGTGGCGGTCGCGTTCGGGCAGCGGACGACGGCGCTCAGCCGGGGCCGGGCGGTACGGGTCCGCCAGCGGGACAGCTTCGGCCGCCAGGGCCCGGTGCGGGCGCGACCGGTCCAGGACGACGGACATTCGTTCCAGCAGCAGATCGAGCGCCCCGGCGACGGGCTGTTCGGCGAGTTGAACGTGCGACGTCACCAGGTGCGGCTGCAGATCAGCCGCAACGGTCAGCCGGGTACGGCGGCCGGACCGGAGCCGGTGCCGGCTACCGCGCCGGGGACCGCGTTGGAACCGGTGCCGCAGGTGCTGCTGCTGGTGCTGCGGACCAACCACAACCGGTTCGGGCTGCTGCCGAGCCTGCCGGTGGACGTCACCGACCGGGCCGCCCACGACGACGCGGCGGCGGGCAGCCGCGAACCGGTCGTCTTCGAGCTGCACGACGCGGTCGGGCTGGGACTGCCGGCGACGATGTCGACGGAGCTACGGGAGTGGCGTTACCTGCCGCCGCCCGGCGAGACCCAGCACCGGTGGGCGGACTATCCGGCGATCGTCGCGGCGGCGGCCCAGTGGGTGGCGGATCAGGCCGCCGCCGCTCCGGAGGCGATCGTCCTGCTCGGCGCGCAGCTGCCGCAGGAGATCTCGGTCGGGCTCGGCATCTGGTCGGCCCGGCAGTACCGCTGGCCGCGGCATGTGTGGCCGATCTACTTCCAGCTCGGTGCGCAGTTCACGATCCCGCAGCTCGATCTGGGCCGCCCCACCTGACACCGGGTCCCGGCCGGTCCTTGCCGGTCGGTTGTCGCTCGTCGGTCAGAGGCGGAACCCGGTGCAGTCCTCGGTCACCACGATGTGGAACGCGACGCTCTGGGTGTGTACGCCGTCGGTGACCTCGACCTCGGCGGTGCGCTGTGTGCCGAGCGGCAGCGCCGGCAGCAGCACGTTGACCGCCGAGCTGATCTGGGTGGGACTGTCGTTCGACCCCGGGTAAATGGGATACGTCGCGACCGACGACCCGGCGGGCAAGTGGTTGGTGTCCGTTGCCAACTGCGGCCAACTGCCGACGAGCCTGATCAGGACGAGACTGCGCTGCCCGACGGTCGGCCGGGTGCAGATGGTCTGACCCTCGTCCACCAGGCCGGCGGCCTTCCAGGTCGCCGGTCCGGCTGCGTCGGCCGTGGCCGGTGCCGCCGACCACACGGTGCCGCTCGCGGCTGCGGCCGGTAGGCCACCGTACGTCACCGATGCCAGCGCGGCGGCCAGGCCGAGCGCGCACGCCGTCGCGCGGTACTTGGATCTCACGGCTGATCTCCTCAGGTCAATGGCCGACTGCTCGCCGATCGCATCCTCCGACCGGATGGATCAGGTGATCGCTACGGCCGGACTGTAGTGGACCTTTAGTCCATAGCGGCCACCTGTCTGTGTCAACGGTCGACCGGGGTATCCCCTTGGACGCGCCCCGGCCGACGGCAGCGGAGATATCTCTGACTATAGTCAGAGATCGTGAGCTTGGAATCCCGGATCCAGACCATCCGTGCGTTCAACCGCGACGTCACCGAACGACTCGGCGTGCTGGAGGACCGCTACCTGGCACGCGACCGACCGCTCAGCCTCGATCGGCTGCTGTGGGAGATCGGCACGGAGGGCATCGAGGTCCGTGAGCTGCGCAGCCGCCTCGGACTCGACTCCGGTTACACCAGCCGGCAGCTGCGCGCACTCGAGCAGGAAGGGCTGGTCGTCGTGTCCCCTTCGGAACACGACAGCAGGGTCCGCCGGGCCACCCTCACCCCGTCGGGGTTGGCGGAGCTGGCGGTGCTGGACCGGCTCTCCGACGAACTCGTCGGGACGATCCTGGCCCCGCTGACCGAGCGCCAACGCGACGAGCTCGCTACCGCGACCGAGACCGTACGCCGCCTGTTCACCGCCTCCACGGTCGCGATCGCCGCTGCCGACCCGTCCTCGGAACCGGCACGACGGGCGGTCGACGCGTACCGCCGCACGCTCGACGACCGGTTCGACGGCGGGTTCCGACCGGACCGGGCCGTCCCCACCGCCGACGACGCGCTGCGTCCCCCGTCCGGGCTGTTCCTGCTCGCGACGCTGAAGGACAGCCCCGTCGGCTGCGTCGCCGTCACCAGGGTCGACGACACGTCAGCGGAGATCCGCCGGCTCTGGGTGTCGTCCGAGCTGCGCGGGCTGGGGATCGGACGGCGGCTGCTCGCCGCGGCCGAGGAGGCTGCGGCGTCGCTCGGGGCGGGCGTCGTACGACTGGACACCAACCGGACCCTCACCGAGGCGATCGGCCTGTACCGGGCTGCCGGATACGACGAGGCCGCCCCGTTCAACGACCAGCCGTACGCGCACCACTGGTTCGTCAAGTCGCTGCCCGGAGGCGGCGCCGGCGCCCCACCGGGTCGGGTCGGGTTCCTCGGCCTGGGCATCATGGGGCTGCCCATGGCCCGCCGGCTCGCCCGCAGCGGCGTCGGGCTGACCGTGTGGAGCCGTACCCCGAAGTCCGACGACGAACTCAAGGCGGCCGGCGCCCGTACCGCCGCGAACGTCCCGGAGGTGTTCGCGCAGTGCGACACGGTCATCGTGATGCTGCGCAACGCGGACGCCGTCGATCAGGTCCTCCGTGACGTCCCCGGCGGACTCGCCCACCTCGTCGCCGGACGCACGATCGTCAACATGGGAACACTTCCCCCCGAGTACTCCAAGGCGCTGGCCGACGAGGTCGAAAGCGCTGGCGGACACTACGTCGAAGCCCCGGTCTCCGGCTCCCGCCGCCCGGCGGAGGACGGCAAACTGGTCGCGATGGTGGCGGGCCGCCCCGACGTCGTCCGGCGCACCGTCGCGCTGCTCGACCCGCTGTGCGCGCAGATCACCACCTGCGGGCCGGTGCCGTCCGGGATCGCGATGAAGCTCGCCGCCAACGTGTTCCTGATCGCCCTCGTGACCGGCCTCGCCGAGGCGTTCCACTTCGCCGACCGGCACGGTCTCGACCGGGACCTGCTACGCGGCGTCCTCGACGCGGGTCAGATGTCCTCGCCGATCTCCCGGGTCAAGACCGCGAAGCTGGTCGCCGACGACCTCGACGCGCAGGCAGCAATCGCCGATGTGCAGATGAACGCCGAGCTCATTGTGGACGCGGCCGCCGCAGTGGGGGCAGGCGTCCCGCTCAGCGAGCTGTGCCGGGCGCTCTACGCCGACGCGGTCAGCCGCGGCGACGGGGCCCTCGACATGGTCGGCGTCGTCCGTACCATCGCCGGCGGACAGCAGGATCACTGTCGGTGAGAGTGTGGCTACGTGTGCGCCGCACTGCGGGTTACGTCCGTCATCCGTGGCGGCGCCGCCAGTCACTCTCCCTGCGTTCCAGGGCCTGCTGCTCGGCGAGTCGGTGTTCGCGCAGGTGGTGCCGCCAGACCCCGGACCGCTGGCTGTCGGCGGCGACACCGGTGACGGTGATTACGGTGAGCAGCAGCAGCGCCGCGAACGCCGGGATCCGGTCGACCACCGGCAGCAGCGCGGCGAGCAGCAGGGCGGGTACGGCCAGGCTGGCGGTGACGCTGCGGACGGTCCGTAACTGGAAGGCCGACAACGCCACCAGGTAGAGCAGGACCCCGCCGTACAGCGCGCGCAGGTGGATCGGTTCGAGCGGGGCGTCGTCACCGGTCGACGACGCCCCGGCCAGGAAGGCCAACGTCTGCTTCAACCCGAGGGAGAGCAGGATGATGCCGAACAGCATGGGCAGATGCAGCAGGGTGTAGGCGTCGCGGGCGAGCCGGTCGCGGCGTACCCCGTGAGTGTGGTGCAGCACCTGCTCGGCGGCGTACGACCGGGTGTCGAAGTACGCCCACCACATGGCGCAGATCAGGGCGATGCCGAGCAGCGTCGCGGTGATCACCGGGACGGTGCCCGGCGCCCCGATCGAGGCGCCGGAGCCGAGCCCGAGCGACAGCAGCGCCTCACCGAACCCGATGAGGACGATCTGTGCGTGCCGCTCCGTCCAGTGCCCGGCGGAGACCACGGCGAACGGTTCGAGGCGGACCGTGGTCAGGTACGCGACGCCGACGCCGAGCGTCCAGAGCAGAAGGAGTGTGACGACGCCCTCGCCGGGCCACCCCAACAGCGGTACCACCGCGGCGACGAACAGCAACGCGGTGCTGGCGGCCAGCACCGGTGTGTCCCTCCACCAGGTGCCCAGTAGTTCGGGGTGCGTCCTCGCGGCGACGCGCAGCGCGGCGGCTTCCAGCAACCAGATCAGCAGGTAACAGGTAGGGAAGATGAACTCGCCGGGAATGACCTGCGGGACGCCGGGCTGTGCCTGCGGCGGTTCGTCGCCGAGGCCGGGCAGCGTCGCCACCGCGATGAAGACGATCGCCATGATGGTGAAGCCGTGGATCGGCATGATTCCCCAGTCGGCCCGGAGATTGTTCCCCAGCAGGGCGAACCGGGACCAGACCAGCCAGAGCACCGACAGGAGCAGAAAGATCGCCACCAGTCCGAACGGCTGCAGATCCTCGACCGAGGCAGTGGTCACGTGGATGAATGCGAACACGAAGACCAGGTCGTAGAACAACTCGAGGCGAGAGACCTTCATGCCTGGTGCGGCGGGCATGACCGAAGATGTCGGTTTTGTGGCTTCCACGACCGACAGTATGCGACGGAGGCTGGGGCTTACGAGCCCGGAACGTTTGCTGCGCGAAGTCGAGGAACCGCCGTCGTCGTCAGGATCGGGGGCGGAGACCGTCCAGGGACAGCAGCGCGGTCGCGGCGGTGCTCGGGTGTCGGCCGCTCGCGGTCGCCACCGCGACGTTCCAGTGCGGCGCGTCGGTGATCGGCGCGAAGCGCGCGGCGGTCCGCTTGGTGGTGAAGAACTGCGGTACGACGGCGACGCCCAGCCCGTGACTGACCAGGTCGAGCAGCCAGTGCACGTCGTTGACCTCGAAGGCGACCCGGCGATCGACACCGGCGACGGCCATCGCCTGGTCGACGACGTCCCGGCTGATCCAGCCCGGGGAGAAGTCGACGAAGATCTCACCGGCCAGCTCGCCCAGGTCGACCTTGGCACGTTCGCGCAGCGGATGGTCCGGCCCGCAGGCCAGCACCATCGGCTCGGTGCGGATCGGGGCCAGTGTGACACCGGTCGGCGCGCTGGCCGGCATCGACACGAAGGCGAGATCGAGGTCGCCGGTGCGGACCCGCTCGACCAGGTCCGCCGAACCGCCCTGCCGGAGCCGGATCTCGACGCCAGGATGGGCGGCGTGGAACCGGGCCAGCGCCGCCGGCAGGTCGACCGCGCCCAGACACTGCAGGGTGCCGACCGCCAGCTGGCCGCGCAGCAGCCCCCGGACCGCGGCCACCGCGTCCTTGGCGGCGGCGACGTTGGACAGGGCATGTCGGGCCTCGGAGAGCAGCGCCCGCCCCTCGTTGGTCAGCTCGACGCTTCGGGTGTTGCGGACGAACAGGCTGGCCCCCAGCTCCCGTTCCAGCGAGCGGATGGACGCCGACAGGCCGGACTGCGCGACGTGCATCCGCTCGGCGGCCCGGGTGAAGTGCCGCTCCTCGGCGACCGCCACGAAGTACTCGAGCTGACGCAGCTCCACGATTTATCACCAAAACTGATCGCCGGGATCGGATCCTTCTGTTGGACAGCTTAACCGCAGGGTAAGAGGGTGGAACCCGGGCGTGTGGGGTACGACAACCGCGCCCACGGACCATCCCGTAGAGGAGACTTCATGCACACCCGTCACATCGGTGGCGTCGCCGTCGGGGCGATCGGCCTCGGCGGCATGCCGATGTCCATCGAGGGCCGGCCCGACGAGCAGCGGTCGATCGCCACGATCCACGCCGCGCTGGACGCCGGTGTCACCCTGATCGACACCGCTGACGCCTATCACCTGTACGCCGCCGACGTCGGCCACAACGAGTCGTTGATCGCCCGCGCCGTGGCGACCTTCGGGGGTGACACGTCCGACGTGCTGATCGCCACGAAGGGCGGCCACCTGCGACCCGGCGACGGCTCGTGGACCAAGAACGGCTCGCCCGACTACCTGAAGAGCGCCTGCGAGGCGTCGCTGAAACGGCTCGGCGTCGAGGCGATCGGCCTCTACCAGTTCCACCGGCCCGACCCCACCGTGCCGTACGCGGACTCGATCGGCGCCATCCGGGACCTGCTCGACGCTGGGAAGATCCGGCTCGCCGGCATCTCCAACGCCGACCCGGAGCAGATCCGGCTCGCCCACGACATCCTCGGCGGCCGGCTGGTCAGCGTACAGAACCAGTTCTCCCCGGCGTTCCGCTCCAGTGAGCCGGAGCTGACGCTCTGCGCCGAGCTGGGCATCGCGTTCCTGCCGTGGAGTCCGCTCGGCGGCATCGCCAGCGCCGCCGACCTGGGGTCGCGGTTCGCGGTGTTCGCTGAGGTCGCGAAGGAGTACGGGGTCAGCCCGCAGCAGGTCTGCCTGGCCTGGATGCTGGCGAAGGCGCCGGTCGTGGTCCCGATCCCCGGGGCGTCACGTCCGGAGACGATCCGTGACTCGGCGGCCGCCGCCGACCTCGAACTGTCGGCCGAACACCTGGCCCGCCTCGACCTACCCGCCTGACCGACCGGCCCCGCCCGCACCATGCGCAAGATCAAGTGAAGGCCAGATACCTATCAACCCGCCGGTTGAGGTATCTGGCCTTCACTTGATCTTGTCTCGGCCCCCACACCTGACGACGGTCCAGGCTTGTCGAAGGTGGAGCGGCTGGCCTACGTTGGTGGGTTCGCCGGGCAGAGGGGAGTGCGTGATGCCGAGCAGGTGGCAGTTCGTGGTGCCGGGGATCGATCCGGCCGGGGTGCGGCTCGAACACGTCCACGCGGTGGTGTCCCGCTGGTTCGATGTGGACGAGGCGGCGCACCGGTCGCATGCGAAGGCGTACAGCGTCAGCCCGCCGGTGGCGCACCCGGCCGGCACCCTGGTCGAGGTCGGCCTGCTCGACGACGCCCTGGTCGACAAGCTGCGGGCCGGGGCGGCGACGGGGGCGGTGATCCGGTTCGGTGGTCAGGTCGGCGCGTTGGTCACCGGCGCGCGGCAGGTGGCCGGGGTGTCGTGGCTGGAGCTGGCCCGGCCGTCCGGCGACGCGGCGTGGTCGCTGCGGTTCCTGACCCCGGCGACGTTCCGGCGCGGCAACGGGTTCACGCCGTGGCCGGACCCGTGGTCGGTGGTGGCCGGGCTGCGGGCGGTGTGGCGGGCGAACGCGCCGGCCGGGCTGCCGGAGCTGGTGCTTCCGCTGCCGGGCATCGGCGGGCCGGGCACTGATGGGCCGGGGGAGCGGCCGGACCGGGACGCGCTGTGGGTGAGCGACATCGACGGCACCAGCGACGTGGTCAAGGTCAACGGGCGTACGGTGTCGGGCTTCATGGGCCGCATCCGCTACGTCTGCGACGGGCCGACCGCCCTGGTCGGGGCAGTGGACCGGCTGATGCGGCTGGCCCCGTACAGCGGGGTCGGCGCGCAGCGCGGCCGCGGCTTCGGCCTGGTCCGCCTCGAACCGACCTGGCGATGAGCGACTCCGATGCGCTCGGCTCAGGCTGGTGCAGAGTGTTGCCGACAGCCCAGAAACTTATGCCACATTCAGTTGTATGTTTCCGATTCGGGCGATGATGTCGAGGTGTCCGCCAAGCCCTGCGACGTACGACCTGAGAGACTCCAGGCTGGTAGCTTCGCCATTTTCGATCTGGCTGATCCGAGCTTGCGACAGTCCTGCTGCCTCAGCGAGTTGCACCTGAGTCATGCCCAGTTGCTTGCGGATCTCGGCAAGCTGGACACCGCTCACGGACGCCAACATCTGCTGACGCATCTCGGCACGTCGAGCAACCCGGCTGGGGTTGTCCCACTCGGGATCGGCCGCGCGTGCCTTAGCCTTGACGTCTCGCCAGTTCGTCGGGCTCATCAACATTCTCCTTGAGTTTCGTCAGGTGCTCGTCGAACCTCGCATCGGCTAGCGGGATGGCTGTCTCGTACCAGGCTTTCCACTGGCCAGACTTGTCACCCGCCACGAGGAATATCGCCTCCCGGAGGGGATCGAAGGCGAAGATCATGCGGATCTCTGTATCACCTGTCGACCCTGGCCGGAGCTCTTTCATGTTGTGGTACAGACTGCCTTTGAGCCGGTCCACAAGAGGCCTTCCTAGCGCGGGACCGTGTTCGGCCAGCAGGTCTACGGCCTCGGCAACCCGGTCGGCGGTGGCCGGGTCGGTACGGCAAAGGTCGATGAACCAGTCCTCGACCTCAGGATGTAAGGACACCTCCCACATGGTGTGACTATAAGTCACGCTTATTATTGCACGCACCCCCAGGTATCCGAGCCGCCAGAGCTGGTGCCGCTGTTGCGGAGCTGCGGCACTCCGCCAGCAGGCGGCTGGCACCGTACAGCGGGGTCGGCGCGCAGCGTGGCCGGGGCTTCGGCCTGGTCCGCCTCGAACCGACCTGGCGGTAGCGGTCAGGGTTTCCGCTTGCGGGCGGCGTACGAGCGCAGCGCCCGGAGCAGGTCGATCTTGCGGAAGCCGGGCCAGTAGACGTCGCAGAAGTGCAGCTCGGAGTGGGCGGCCTGCCACAGCAGGAAGCCGGACACCCGGCGTTCCCCGCTGGTGCGGATGACCAGATCCGGGTCCGGTTGCCCACTGGTGTACAGGTGGGCGGCGATCTGGTCGGCGGTCAGTCGCTGCGCGATGTCGTCGAGCGTCGCCCCGCGCCGCGCCTGGTCGTCCAACAGCGACCGTACGGCGTTGACGATCTCCTCGCGGCCGTCGTAGCCGATGGCCACGGTCAAGTGGTGGCCGGTCGCCCGCTGCCGGGTCGCCTCCTCGGCGAGCTTCAGCGCGTGCCGGGTCGAGTCGGGCAGCACCTCAAGTCGACCGGCCAGGTGCAGCTGCCAGATGTTGCCGTCGCGGGTCAGCCGATCCGCGACGACGGTCTCGATCATGCCCATCAGGTTGTCGACCTCGTCCGAGGCGCGTTTGCGGACGTTGTCGACGGAGGCGACGAACACCGTGATGTGCCGGATTCCGATCTCGGCACACCAGCTCAGCACCTCGTCGAGGTGTTCGGCGCCGTGCCGGTGGCCGACCTTGGGGTCGTCGAAGCCCATCTGCCGGGCCCACCGCCGGTTGCCGTCCATCACCATCGCGAGGTGGCGGGGCAACTCGGCGGCGGTGAGCCGGGCGCGCAGCCGGCGGGCGTAGAGCCGGTGTCCGGCGTCGAGCAGAGGTCACATCATCGCCTGATCTCACCACGCTTGCTCGCCCGAACACAGCAGCGCAGGTCGGTCCGCTGACTCGGCCAACGACCGGGTAACGGCGGGTGATGACAGCGGCGGGAGACGGGGCGGTCCGGCGGTGAGCTTCGGCGTCGACCTGGGCGATATCGATTCGTACGGCGGGATCGGGTCGTCGGACGGGGATCGCGCGCCGACCAAGGTGATCTACGTCGGGGTGCCGGGCGCGACGGTACGGGTGGCGGCCGGCTGGTCGTGGGCTCACCCGACGGTGTCACCCTGCTGAGCGTGCCGGCCGGTCACGTCCGTGGCCTGGCACTGTGCGGGCCGGTGGGGCTGTCGGCTGGTGCCCGCAACTGGGCGCCTCGGACGACCCGGGGCGGGCGGTGACGTTCGGCCGGGCGGTGGTGACGGCGAAGCTGTCGAATCAGGCCGTGCTGCTGCACCGCAGCCGCCGGCAGGAACGGCACGACCAGGTCGACGCCGCGATCCTCGGGCTCATCCGGTCGATCGACACCGTGGCGGGCGCGACCAGCCGGGACGAGATCATGGGGGCCGAGGGCGCGGCCGCCCGTGCCTACTTCGCGGCGCTGGGCGCGTTGCTGCCGGCACCGCTGCGGTTCGCCACCCGGTCGCGTCGACCGCCGCTGGACGTCATCAACTCGGCTTTGTCGTTCGGCTACACGCTGCTGCTCGGCGAGGCGGTGACCGCGCTGACGGCGGCCGGCCTCGACCCGGCGATCGGGCTGCTGCACACCCCGGCGGACCGTCGGCCGAGCCTGGCGTTGGACCTGATCGAGGAGTTCCGGCCATACGTGGTGGACCAGGTGGTGCTGCACTTGGCCCGCACCGGCCGGCTGGGTCTGGAGCACGGCAGCGAGGAGACCGACCGGGCCGGTGTACTGCTCAACCGGGAGGGGCGTGCGGTGCTGATCGACGCGTACGAGCAGCGGATGGCGACGGTGACCCGCAGCGCCCTGCCCGGCTTCACCGGGTCGATCCGTCGTCACCTGCACCGGCAGGCGCAGCGGCTGGCCGCGTGGGTGGAGCGGGACGTGCCGTGGGACGGGTTGGAGTGGCGTTGACGACGGTGCTGGTGTGCTACGACATCTCGCGGGACAGTCGCCGGCTGCGGGTGGCGGCGGCGCTGCAGCAGTGGGGCGAACGGATCCAGCGCAGCGTCTTCCTCTGCCAGCTCGACCGGGCAAGGTTGTCTCGACTTGCCGCCCGGTTGGAGGCGATGATCGACGTGGAGACGGATACGATTCACATCGTGTCGATCTGCGCTGGCTGTCAGGATCAGTTGGTGGTGATCGGCCAGCACCGGATCGACCCAGAGCCACCCTACTGGGTGGTGCTGTGACGAAAGGTACGGAGGGCGCAAGTAGGTCGGATGGCGGACGAGTCGGGCCTGGTTAGGCGATCATGAAGATCGGCGGTACGCCGTGCAAGCCCCTGAGCTGCGGAAACGTCCAGAAAAGTGACCTGCATCCCCCGTCGCATGTGGAGCTCCGGAGGTCGCCGTGCAGAGGGCGCGCATCTGCGCTGGTCACAGCCCCGCCAGAGCGGGTAGGGTCAGAAACCACGTCACGCCCAAGGGTGTATAGAAACTTGTAGATCATTGCTGCCTTGACGTAGTACCGCGCTTCGTGGGTCAGAAACCACGTCACGCCCAAGGGCGTATAGAAACCCACCATGCCGACCGCCACTTAGCGGTCAGCGTCGACGTGGTCAGAAACCACGTCACGCCCAAGGGCGTACAGAAACGCCGGCGAGCCGGGCGAGCGTGCCCGACGTGTCACTCTCCGAGTCAGAAACCGCGTCACGCCCAAGGGCGCATGAGGAGCTCGGGAGCGGGCAGGTGGCGGTGCGGCGGGTGCCCGCTGCACGAGGAGCGCCCGCGCCCGCGGCACGGTAAGGTCCGGCGGCATGTATCCGGACAATCGGCGCGTTGCGCTCGTCGCTGTGGTCGGCGGCTTCCTGCTGGGGTTCGTCGACTTCGTATGGATCAAGTCCATGCCCTGGTGGCCCCTTGCCGACCTGGGCAACTCGTCTGCGGTGTGGGCGGTCGCCGCGTTCTTCTTCGGCTACTGGGTTCGGACCGGATGGCTGCGGGCCGCTGTCGGTGCCGCCGCCGGACTGGTGATCGCCGTACCCGCTTACTACGTCGCGGCGGCGCTGATCCAGGGCGACGACTGGTCGCTGCTGTGGGCGCCGACCTCTCTGCTCTGGATGGCCTTCGGGGTCCTCGCCGGAGTGGTCTTCGGCGTCGGCGGTGTCTGGGCACGCGGCTCAGGCTGGCGGCAGACCATCGGTACGGCCCTGCCGGGAGCGGTGTGCTACACCGAGGCGGCGTTGGAGGCGGCCCGGATCGGCGATCCCAGCTACGGCAGCGAGCAGATCCCGCATGTCGTGGTCCGGGCGGTGCTCGGCGTACTGGTAATCGTTCTTGCCGGTCGGACGACCCGCAACCGGATCCTCAGCCTCGCCACGGCGCTGCCGTTGGCGCTGCTCGGCCTCGGAGCGTTCCTGGCGACGGGCTTCGGCTGACCGGGCCGGAGGGCTTACTCGTCGAGCAGTGCGGCCGTGTCGAGCGTGAACCGGAACGGTTGATCGGTGGTCAAGACTCGCCCTTGGTCGCGGTCACGTGCTCGACGTAGTGCTCGTTGTCGAGCCGGAAGAGCCGGAGTGTCACCGCCGACGGATTCGGCAACTCGTGCTCAACCAGCAGATACCACGAGATTCGGGCGGCGGCGTACAACTGCATCTTGAGCAGTCGATCGGTGGCGGCGTTGCTCGGAGACGTGATCTCGCAGATCAGCACGACCTCGGTCGCATCGGTAACGGTTCCTTCGCTGTTGGTGACGCTTGCTCGGTGCGGGGCTGATCCACAAGCAGCCGTCGACCAGTTCCGTCCGGTCGGGTGGCCTGCCCAGCGCGAGGTAGCTCGCTTCGTCCCAGGTTCGGTTGAGATCAAGGACGTTCACGCGTCACCAGTGTCAGGAGGAGGACGAGCGTCCCCCACCCCAGGGATAGGGGTGGGGGAAAGGGCGATCGGCGGTGGTCAGTGGGGGAGGGTGCCGGTCTGTAGGGCGGTGGTGAAGGTGCCCCACTGGGTCGTGGTGAAGGTGAGGGTGGGGCCGGCGCGGTCCTTGCTGTCGCGCACCTCGGCCTGGCCGGCGTGCCGGCGGGCCTCGACGCACTCGCCGCCGTTGCCACCGCTGCGGCTGGAGGTGAACCAGGGGGTGTCGGGCTTCATCGCAGGTGCTCCTCGATCGGGACCGACTGCTCACGGATCAGCCGGAAAATTCGACGGTACTCCGCCAACTCCTCCGGCCGCTCCAGGTAACGAGCACCCACATGGGACTCGACATAGGCGATGTCCGGGTCGTCCGGGTCGGCGAAGTCCAGCAACGTGAAGGGGCTGACCATCGCCGCATGCGCACCCGCCGACCAGGGTAGGACGCGGATCTCCACCCGTACCCGTCGACCCAGCCCGGCCAGGTGGGCGCGCTGCTCGGCCATCACCGCCGGTCCGCCGACCTCGCGGGCCAGCGCACCCGCACCGAGGACCGCGACGATCCGGGCCGGCTCCTCGCGGTCGTAGTAGGAAATCTGCCGGTCCAGCCGCAGCGACACCTGACCTTCGATCTTCTGCTCGGTCGCCTGCGGGTCGGCGGCGCGGAAGACCGCGCGCATGTAGTCAGGGGTCTGCAGCAGGCCGTGGATCAGCTCCGGGTTGTAGTTGTGGATCTCGGTGGCGGCGGCTTCGAGGCCGACGTACAAGCGGAACCAGTCCGGTACGGCGTCCCCGTGCGACTCCCACCACCCGTGATCATCACTGGCCCCGGCGAGCCGGGTCAACGCGTCCGTCGTCTCCGGGTCGGCACCGTAGAACCAGCAGAGACCGCGAACGGTGTTCATCTTGACCGGAAACTTTCCGTTTTCGATGCGCCACAACGTCGTACGCGAACAGACCTTGGCCCGCTCCACCTCCTGCTCGGTGCGGGCCGCCTCCTCCCGCAGTCGGCGCAGCCGCCGCCCCAGCTGACGGCGCACCACAGTCGGTCCGGTGACCGGCATCGCTTCACCTTCCTTTCGTCCGACACACCCACCACCCGCGCCAATGTTTCAAAAGGAAACCGCTGGTCGGGCTGGTCGCCGAAATCGCCACATCACAGTGGAGACGAGCCGGCGTCCACGATTGAGTCTGCCGTACGCCGGCTGGAAGTGTGGTCCGCCACAAGGGTGAATTCACGGAATCCGGTATCTCGTGACGGAGGTTGCGAACATGAGCGAGCGCACCACCAGCGGCGGACACGTACCGCCGACCGGCATGTACCGCGTCGACCGCGCGGGTCGGTCCGAGTTTTCCCTCGACGGGCTGCTGGCCTGCGCCGGCTGTGACCGTCGGCTCGTCTGCCTGCAGACGTTGAGCGGCCGGGCGTACGGCGCACCGTGCGGCTGCCGGCCCGGCCCGGTCAACGCCGAGAAGCTCGAACGCCTGGTGCTCGACGCCGTCGTCGCCCACGGACGCGGCATGCTGATCCAGATCGAGGACGCCGCCGATCCGGGCAGCCTGATGCGCCGATTCCTGGCCGAAGTCCACGTCGGCACCACCATCGACGAGTTGGAATTCAGCTGGATCTACTGATCTGTACTGACCGGTGTGCTCATCAAAGCCAGCGGGGCGCGGGGACCGTGCGGGCGCCAGTGCGGGTCAGGTCCGGCGGTGGACGGCGAGGAACGTGACTGCGGTGAGTACGGCCGCCGCGCCCAGGTAGACGCCGGACTCGGCGACCTGCAACTGCCAGTACGTCCACGAGCTGGCCTCGCGCACCGCACGTGCACCGCCCAGCTGGACGATGCCCAGCACCGGCACGCTGAGCGCCATCGCGACGTGCGTGTTGCGGGTCACCGCACCCAACGCCGCGCCGAGGGTGAGCGCGAACAGCACCCGGGCCAGCGGGACCAGATCGTGTGACTCGTAGGCGAACCAGCGCATCGGGTCGCCGTCGGCGGACGGCAACCCCCAGGTGACGACGGCGGTCACCACGGTGGCGGCGGTCAGCGACCCGGCCGCCGCGACCGCCAGCCGGGCGGCCAGCCAGTGGCCGCGCGGCCGGCTCTGCGTCCAGGCCAGCCGGTGGGTGCCCTGCTCCAGGTCGCGGGCCACCAGCGGCACGCCCCAGAACATGCAGACCCCGATGGTCAGGTAGCCGGCGAACAGCTGGGTGATGGTGACGAACTCGGCGTCGACGTGGGCGGCCGCCGTCAACCCGCCGTAAAGGCAGATCAGGATCGCGGCGGCGATGAACGGGAATCGCTGCTGACGCCAGGCGAGCCAGATCATCGGACGTCCTTCCCCGCCGGTTGACCGGCCGCGACGAGGGTGGGCGCGGGCAGGCAGACGGCGTCCGGGTTGCGCAGGTACGCCAGCACCAGCTCCTCCAGGCCGGGCACCTGCCCGGCGTCGTGGCTGGCCGGCTGCCCGCGTACCGCGGCCGGCTCTCCGCGTACTGCGGCCGACGCCTGCCGGACCAGCGCGGTGGTCTGCCGGGCCGTGACGCTCAGGTGTACGGGCGGCTGGTCCGCCGCCCGCAGCCGCTGCGCCAGCTCGACCGGCCCGGTCAGCACCCGGTGCGCCTCGGTCAGCTCGTCGAATCCGCCGGCCACCTGCAGCCGGCCACGGTTGAGCAGCAGCAGGTAGTCGCAGGTGTCGACCAGGTCGGCCAGGATGTGCGAGGAGAGCACCACGGTGGCGCCGGTGTCGGCGACGGCGGCCATCAGCGCGCCCATCACCTCGGTACGGGCCAACGGGTCCAGGTCGGCGAGCGGCTCGTCGAGCAGCAGCAGTTCGGCGCGTTTGCCCAGGGCGAGGGCCAACGCGACCAGGGTGCGTTGCCCACCGGAGAGGGTGCGGACCCGCTGCTGCAGCGGGATGCCGTAGTCGTCGAGCCGGGCCCGCGCCCCGCCGGTGTCGAAGGCCGGGTTGGTGGCCCGGCCGAAGTGGAGCATCTCCGCCACGGTGAACCCGGCGAACAGCGGCTTGTCCTGGGCGACGAACGCGACCCGGGCCAGGTCGTGGCCGTGCCCGGTGAGTGGCCGTCCGCCGACCCGGACCTGCCCGGTGGTGGGGGTGAGCAGCCCGACCGCCAGGTGCAGCAGGGTGGTCTTGCCGGCACCGTTCGGGCCGACGAGCGCGGTGACCGTGCCGGCCGGTACGGCGAGCGTGCAGTCGCGCAGCGCCCAGCTGCGGCCGTACCGTTTGCCCAGGCCGGTGGTCTGCAACGTGATCATCCGGTCCGCCCCGGCTGGTCGTCCGTCGTCCGGGTCGAGGCGCTCTCGGCCAGTTCGGCCGCCAGGATGGCGCGCAGGTCGTCGTCGTCCAGGCCGGCGGCGCGGGCGGTGGCGACCCAGGCCGCGAGCTGGGTGCGGATCGCCGGGTCCCAGGCTGCGCGGCGGGCCGACAGCGACGCCAGTACGAAGGTGCCGACGCCGGGCCGGGACTGCACCACGCCGTCGCGTTCCAGTTCGCGGTACGCCTTGTGCACCGTGTTCTGGTTGATGCCGAGTGCGGCGACGACCTCCCGGGCGGTCGGCAGCCGGTCGCCCTCCTGCAGCCAGCCGAGCCGCACCGCCTGGCGTACCTGCTGCACCAACTGCAGGTACGGGGTGACGCCGGACCGGCGGTCCAGCCTGAACTCGATCACGCCGACTCCTATTCTGCTAGGTCGCTAGCAGAATAGCACTATGCCTGGTCGGGGGTCGGGCGCGCCAGGGATCGTGAGCGGCTACCAGACCGGGAACAGGTCGGGCCCGCCGCCCTTGGCGGAGCGGACCAGCGGGGTGGTGAAGTCGGGTACGTACAGGAAGCAGCGGACCCGCAGGTCGCCTGCCCACACCGAAGGGTTCCCCGTCCGGAACCAGAACGTGGCCACCCGGTAGGGCAGGTCCTCGTCGACCGGCAGGTCCGCGTAGTCGGCGATCATCAGCAGACAGCGCTCCTGAATCGCCTCGTCCCCGGGCCAGCTGCCGGGCAGGGTGCCGCCGTCGAAGACGCCGACGAACTCGCCGTGGTGCGGCCGGGCGCAGTCGACCGGCTCCAGCGCTTCGAGGTGGTCGTCGCCCCACCGCACGTCGTGGCAGCCCAGCCGCAGCGCGCCACCGTCGGCCAGCGTGCCGCGCAGACTTCCGGTCCGGGGCAGCACCTTGCCCCGGAACACACTGCTGATCTCGGTGAGGTCGCAGCGGAACCAGCGGGCCCCGGCGCTCCAGGCCGCCTGCGGCGGCACCAGCACGGTCATGTCGAGCAGGCCGTGCTGCCAGATGTCGCCGAGGAACTCGGCGGCCCGGGCATCGCACTCGACGCGGGCCGTCTCGCGGGCCGGGACATTGCCCACCGGGGCGGTCGTCCGTTGTGCGTCGGCACCGGTGAAGGTGCCGACGTGGACTGTCTCGACCAGGTGCAGTTCGTCGCAGTCGACCGGACGGTAGTACCTGCCGCTGCCCGAGGCAGCCTCGGCGCGGTGGCAGGTGCCGGCCTGCGGGACGAAGGTGGTCGGCTCGTCGAACCCGGCCCAACCGTCGGTGAGGGTGCCGTCGGTCCCCGGCGGCGGTGCCGCACAGCCGGCCGTAACGGCCAGCGACGCGGCGGCCAGCAGCGCGACCATCCTGGTCCGTAGCGGCTGCAAGATCATGAGAATCTGCCGATTCACTGGTACTGGATGGGCAGGGCGCTGGTGCCGCCGTCGCGCACCGAACCGGTCAACAGCGGGTCGGCCCGCCAGGCGAAGCAGCGGATCGTCCTGTCGCCCTCCGCCCAGTCCAGGACGTCGGAGTAGGTGTAGATGGTGCCCACCCGGTACTGCAGGTCGCCGTTGTTCGGCACCTTCGCGTAGTCGGCCACCACCTTGCGGCACCGGCTGTGGACCCGCTCGTCGTTCAACTCCACCTCGTCGTACGCCAGTTTGTCCTCCACGTACGTGCCGGCGAACTCGGCCTGGTGCGGGGTGTCGCAGTCCAGCGGCTCGGTCAGCGGCTCGTCGTCGATACCGACCGCCGTCGAGTCGTAGCAGGTCAGGCGCAGCGGATGGCCGGGAGCGTGCAGCGCACCCTCGATGGTGCCGTACCAGTCGACCAGTGGGCCGCCAGGACTGTCCACGACACCGACGTCGCAGCCGAACCAGCGGGCCCCGCCGGTCCAGGCGGCGTCGGACGGCGTCACGACCGTCATCCGCAGCCGGGCGGTCTGCCAGGGACCGCCAAGGAACTCGTTCACCCGTCGGTCACACTCGGCCCGGGCGGCCCGCCGGGCCGGGATCAGACCGTCCGCCGCGCCGTCCTCGTCGAACGGCACCGCCGGCTCGTCGCCAAGCATCCCGACGTGCACGGTCTCCACCAGGTGGTACCGGACGCAGCCAACTGGTCGATAGCTCTCCCAGTCGATGAAGCGCCGACTGTCGTTATGGCAGCTGCCGGCCTCGGGTGCGAAGTGGACGGGTTCGTCGATCGCGACCCAGCCGTTGACCAGATCCCCGTCCACGCCCGGCGACAGCGGCACACAGCCGGCCGTCGTGGTCAGTGACGCGGCGGTCAGCAGCGCTGCCAGTCCCGCTCGGACACCCCACCGTCGGACCATGATCCCGCTGCCTCCCCGTTGTCCACTCAAGCCGACGAGGGTACGACACCGGGCCGGCCACGGACCGGCCGGGCCCCGGAGCACTGTCCATCCGGGTCAGCGGTCCCGGTGGGCGGCCAGGTCGGCGAACTGGGCGAGCGCCGTACCCGCGTCGGCCTCGGGCCGGGCCGTCGCCAGCCGGTCGAGCGCCGCCGCCCGGTGCCGGTCCGCCTCCCGCCGCGCCCAGTCCCGGCCGCCGGCCTGCTCGACGAGCAGCGTGGCCCGGGCCACCTGCCCGTCGGTGAACGCACCCGGTATCGCGTAGAGCGAGGCCAGCTCGGCGCCGGCCGGCGTGCCGCTGCCCATGGCGAACACCACCGGCAACGACTTCTTGCGCTGCCGCAGGTCGGCGCCGACCGGTTTGCGGGTCACCGCCGGGTCGCCCCAGATGCCGAGCAGATCGTCGACCAGCTGGAACGCCATCCCCAGGTGGTGGCCGTACCCTTTCAGTCCGTCGACCCGGTCCGGGTCGGCGCCGCCGCTGATCGCGCCGACCGCGCAGGCGGCACCGATCAGTGACGCCGTCTTGCCGGCCGCCATCGCCAGGCAGGCGTCCAACCCCACGGCGGTACGTGACTCGAACGCCACGTCGGCGCTCTGCCCGGCCACCAGATCCAGCAGCACCTGGCACAGCTCGGCGGCGGCTGGGGCGGCCTGCCCGCGTACCGTGTCGAAGGCCAGCGCGAGCAGCGCGTCACCGGCCAGGATGGCCTGCGCGTCGCCGAACGCGGCCCCGGCGGTGGGCCGGCCACGCCGGGTCCGGTCGCCGTCCATCACGTCGTCGTGCAGCAGGGTGAAGTTGTGCACCAGCTCCACCGCGACCGCCGCCGGCACCGCCCGGTCCGCCGGGGCACCGACCGCCTCGGCGCCGGCCAGTGCCAGGCCGCCGCGCAGCCCCTTGCCCCAGCCGGCTTCGGCCGGGCTGCCGTCGGCGGCGTACCAGCCGAAGTGGTAGCCGGCGACGGTGTGGATCGGGTCGGCGAGCCGGTCGACGGCGCGGCGCAGCTGCGGCCCGATCAACGTCCGCGCCGCCGCCAGCCGCGCCCAGGCGTCGCGTTGTGCGGTGGTCGCGGCGGTCAACCCTGGCTCCCGAGCAACGTGGCCTCCAGATACTCCTGTGGTGCCGGTTCTGTAATTGTCTGCGTCGGCTGGTAGCGCTTTGTCCGGCTGGACCAGTCGACATTGCCGCGCATCCAGCTGCGCATCCCGGCCAGGTACGGCTCCAGCACCGCCGCCCGGCCGGGGTAGTTTCGCCGCAGCTGCGCCTGCGCGGTCAGGTACAGGTCGGTCTCGGCGTCGATCGCCCGGGTCACCCGGTCGACCGCCGCGTCGCGGTCCAGCCCATGGTGGTAGCCGACGATGTACGCCAGGTTGTGTACCTCGCCGAGAGCGCGTTCCTTGTCCAGTGAGTAGATGTCGTTGGTCCAGCAGACCACGTTGCAGGCGGCGTCGAGTGCGGTGCGAAACGGCGCGCTGTCGTACACCTCGTCGGGCATGTCGATGCGTTCGACGACGTCGATGAAGTCCATGCAGACGTAGATCGCCCCGGTGTGCCGGCGTTTCTCGATGTAGGTGGCCTCGTCCGGCACGGTGCCGGACAGTCGGTTGCCGGCCTCCCAGGTGGCGGCGGTGGTCAGGCACTGCTCCAGGTGCCGTACGAACAGTTGCCGCCAGCGGGCAGTGGCGTCCGGCGCGGTACGCCGCCACAGGTCGGCCAGCGACGACACCGCCCGGGGCAGGTCCCGGCGCCGCGCGTCGGCGGCGCCGAAGTCGTCGGCGGACAGCACCCGCCGCATCGCGGCCATCACCTCGGCGAGGTGCTGCGGGCTGCGTCCGTCGGCACCGTCGTCCAACTGGTCGTCGACCAGGAACAGCCAGGCGAACCAGTCGGCCATCAGCTCGGCGTGCGCCGCGTCGGCGGTCGGGTAGACCATCGACGCGAACCAGCCGAAGTCGGCGTGGTCGAATCGGGCGCGGGCCTGCTCACGCAGCACCAGTCCGGTGTCGCGTACCCAACTGGTCAGGTGCGCGCGGGCCTGTTCGACGTGCGGGTTGAGCTGGTAGGGGAAGCGGTCGAGGGTCCGCTGGACCGGGTCGAGGCTCAGGTGGCTGGCCGTGTCGTCCGTGAAGGTCACCGGTACTCCAGGTTGAGGTGGACCCCGCCCTTGGGGTGCAGGGTGATCAGCGCCTCCGGCCGCACCTCGGGTGCGCCAGGTGGCAGTACGAGCCGGTGCCGACGGGCCACCGAGGCCAGCACCAGGACCAGCTCGGACAGCGCGAAGTGTTTGCCGATGCAGATCCGGTGGCCGCTGCCGAACGGCACGTAGACGTGCTTCGGGCGCCGCGCCACCTGCTCCGGGGTGAACCGTTCCGGTTCGAAGCGCTCCGGGTCGTCCCAGAAGTCGGGGTGCCGGTGCAGCAGGTAGCTGTTGATCAGCATGTTGGTGCCGGCCGGTACCCGGTAGCCGTCGATCACGTCGGCCGAGCTGGCCCGGCGCATGAACTGGTACGCCGGTGAGTAGATGCGCAGCGTCTCGTCGGCGACCATCCGGGTGTACGGCAGCCGGGGCAGGTCCTCGAAGGTCGGCGTCCGGCCGGCGAGCACCGAGTCGACCTCGGCGTGCAGCTTCGCCTCGACCTCCGGGTGCCGGGCGAGCAGGTAGAACGCCCAGGACAGGGTGTTCGTGGTGGTCTCGTAGGCGCCGATGCAGATGTTGAGCACCTCGTGGTGCAGCTGTTCCAGGTCCATCCGCTGGCCGTCGGTCTCGTCGACGGTGTGCAGCAGCAGGGTGAGCAGGTCGGTCTCCTCGCCGGTGGGCACCTCCTCGTGCAGCCGGCGGTTGATGAACGTCGACACGAAGGTGTCCATGTCGGCGATCGCGGCGCGCAGCCGGCGGTGCCGAGGGGTCGGCACGCTCAGCGGCGGGAACGGGAACCGGAAGAACGCGCCGAGGATCGCGTTGGCCTCGCCGAATGCCCGTTCGAAGGCCTGCGCGATGTCGCCGACCTGCGCGCTGAACAGCGACCGGTTGACGATTCGCAGGGCGAGTTGGCCGATCTCGTCGGTGACGTCGAGGGTGCCGCCCCGGCCGTAATTCTGCTCCCACCGGACGAGCATTTGTTCGGCTTCGTCGGTCATGTTTCGGGTGAAAGAGCTGACCGTACGGGGTGTGAAGTGCGGCGCCATCATCCGCCGTTGCCGTCGCCACAGATCCATGTCCGGGTTGGCGATGAGTCCTTTGCGCAGCACCGGCCGGACGACCTTGAACAGGACGGCGTTCTTGTCGTACTTCTCGCCCTCGTCGACCAGCACATGCCGGATGTAGTCGGGATGGTTGACCAGCACCATTGGGATACCCAGGGGCCGGAACCGGAAAATGTCGCCGTAGCGGTCGACGCCCCGGCCGAGGAAGGCGAGCTGGTCGCGTTTGAAGGCCAAGGTGCCGCCGACGCCGCTGCCCGGCGTGACGGTGGGTATCTCCCGGGTGCCGCCCGGGGCTCGGCTGCGTACCTGCGGGGACATGATCTTCTCACTTTCCACGGGTCGACGCGGTGGACCGGTCAGCGATGGTGCAGGTCAGCGTCGGTGCAGTCGGAGCCACATGCCGCCCGCCGGGTGCAGCGTGACCAGCGGTGCGAAAGTGACCGGCGGCGCGCCCTCGGGCAGGCTGACCGCGAACGTCTGGGCGAGCATCACGGTGATCAGGTGCAGCTCGGTACGGGCGAAGTGTTTGCCGATGCAGTGCCGCGGGCCGCTGCCGAACGGCTGGTAGACGTGCCGGGGCCGGGCGGCGACCGCTGCCGGGGTGAAGCGGTCGGGGTCGAAGCGGTCCGGGTCGGGCCAGAAGTCCGGGTGCCGGTGCAGCAGGAACAGGTTCATCAGCACCTCGGTGCCCTGCGGGATGCGGTAGCCGCCGACCACATCGTCGGTCGCCGCCCGCCGCATCGTCTGCCAGGCAGGGGTGAACAGCCGCAGCGTCTCGTCGATGACCATCCGGGTGTACGGCAGCCGGGGCAGATCGTCGAAGGTCGGCACCCGCCCGTCGAGGGCGGTGTCGACCTCGTCGTGCACCCGTTGCTGCACCTGCGGTTGGCGGGCCAACTGGTAGTACACCCAGGAGATCGAGTTGCTGGTGGTCTCGTACCCGGCGATGATCATCGCCAGGATCTCGTTGGAGAGCTGGTCCGGGGTGAGTCTGGTGCCGGTGACCGGGTCCACCGCGTGCCGTAGCAGGCTGAACAGGTCCCGGTGGTCGCTGTCGTGCTCGTGCTGTCGGGTGTCGATCAGGTAGCGGACGAAGCCGTCCAGCTTCCGGGTCAGTGCACGGATCCGGTTGCGGGACGGGGTGCGCCAGCTCAGCGGCGGGAAGGGGAACCGGAGGAAGTCGCCGAGCCGGCGGTTGACTTCCAGGAAGTCGCGTTCGAACTGGTGGCTGCGCTCGTCGGGCTCGACGCCGAACAGCGACCGCAGGACGATCTTCAGCGCCAGGTCGGTGAGCGGTCCGACGACGTCGACCGGCGCACCGGAGGCAGCCTCCGGCGCCCATCGGTGCATCATGTCTGCGGTCAGGCCGGTCATGTTCGGGGCGAAGCGGGCGACGCTGGCGTGGTTGAACGTCGGCTGCATCAGCCGGCGGTTGCGTTGCCAGGTTTCGTCGCCCCGGTTGCCGATCAGTCCTTCCCGGAGGATCGCCCGGACCGTACGCCAGAGGAAGTTTTCCTTGTCGTAGTTGGCGTGTTTGTCGACCAGGACATGGTGGATGTGCTCCGGGTTGGTCAGTACCACCATCGGTATACCACCGAGACGTATCCTGAAGATGTCACCGTGGTTACGGACCGCGTCCTGCAGGAATGCAAGCTGATCCCGGCGCATAGCCTGCATCCCGACGAGATTTTCCCGCAGGCTGAGCCGTGGAACTGGCCTGGATCTGCTGCGGGCAGCCGGATCTGCGTCGACGCGACGCGGGTCGGTCATGGCGGTCACCTTACCGAAGGTGCTGTCGTGGCTACAATCGGAAATTTTGCATTGCCGGTGGTGGATCTTGGAGTTATTCGAGCCACCACCGGCCCCGTTGCGTATGTCGGTAAAAGGCAGTCAATAACGCATTCGCGCGGATTGTTGGGCCGGCGTAACCGCCTGCGACGCCCGGTCGCGGCCCCGGTGCCGACCGCCCCGGCTACCCCCCCGGTCGGCCGTACATCGGCGGGTCCGCCGGCGGTTCCGACCGTCGGATCACCCGTCGGGCGGGCGATCGTCGTGGCGGGTGTGGAACGCTTGCTCACGTTCGTAGACTGGCGCGGTGACCGCACCAGCGCCGCTCATCGCGCCCAGCATCCTGGCCGCCGACTTCTCCCGTCTGGCCGACGAGGCCCGCGCGGTCGAGGGGGCGGCGGACTGGCTGCACGTCGACGTGATGGACAACCACTTCGTGCCGAACCTGACCATCGGCTTGCCGGTGGTGCAGAGCCTGCTGCCGGCCACCTCACTGCCGTTCGACGTGCACCTGATGATCACCGACCCGCGCCGCTGGGCACCGGGCTACGCCGACGCCGGCGCGTACAACGTCACCTTCCACGCCGAGGCGTGCGACGACCCGGTGGCGCTGGCCAAGGAGCTGCGGTCGGCCGGGGCCAAGGCCGGCCTGGCGGTCGACCGGGACACCCCGGTGGAGGACTACCTGGAGCTGCTACCCAGCTTCGACACCCTGCTGGTCATGACGATCAAGGCCGGGTTCGGCGGCCAGCGGTTCATCCCCGAAATGCTGAACAAGGTCCGCGCCGCCCGCCGGCACGCCGCCAGCGGCCATCTTGAGCTGCGGATCGAGGTCGACGGCGGGATCGCCGCGGACACCATCGAGCAGGCCGCCGCAGCCGGCGCGGACGCGTTCGTCGCCGGCACCGCCGTGTACGGCGCTGAGGACCCCGCCGAGGCGGTCCGCAGACTGCGGCAGATCGCCGAGCGGACCGCGCCACGGTGGTGAGCCCGGAAGGGGCCGAGTCCCGGCCGGACCTGATCCTGGTCGTCGACGACGATGTTGACATCGCCCGGTTCGTCGAGGTCAACCTGCGGTTGCACGGCTTCGACGTGATGCTCGCCCATGATGGTCAGGAGGCTCTGGACATCATCGAACGGCACCGGCCCAACCTGGCCGTGGTCGACCTGATGATGCCCCGCATCGGCGGGCTGGACCTGACCCGGCGGCTGCGGGCCGACCCGATGACCGCGGCGCTGCCGATCATCATGCTGACCGCCAAGGGGATGACCGTCGACAAGGTCGTCGGGCTGACCGCCGGCGCCGACGACTACCTGGTCAAGCCCTTCGACACCTCGGAGCTGATCGCCCGGGTCAGCTCCACCCTGCGGCGCAACCGCGAGTACCGCGAGGTGTCCCCGTTGACCGGGCTGCCGGGCAACACCCGGGTCAGCCGGGAGATCACCGACCGGGTCCGCAGCGGTGCCGACTACGCCGTTGGCTATGTCGACATCGACCGGTTCAAGAGCGTCAACGACGTGTACGGCTTCGCCCGCGGCGACGAGTTCATCTCCGCGCTGGCCCGGTGCATGCACCGGGCGGTGGTCTCGATCGGGCTGCCGCCGGCGTTCCTCGGCCACATCGGCGGCGACGACTTCGTGGTGGTCTGCGCGCCCGAACAGGTACGGCCGATCATCGAGCAGGCGATCCTCGACTTCGAGAAGGCCGCCGACGAGCTGTACGACCCGTCCGACGCGCGGCGCGGCTACGTGGAGGTCAAGGACCGACGTGGCAACCTGCAGAAGGCAGCTCTGGTCACTCTCTCGGTCGGGGTGGCGGTGTCGGCGGGCAGCCGCCGGTTCAGCGACCCCCGCGAGATCATCACGGTGGCCAACGAGATGAAGTCGGTTGCCAAGAGCCAACCCGGCTCGTACATCGCGGTCGACCGCCGGCTGTCCACCAACTGACCTGCCCGAACGGGCCGACGACCGATCTGCTGTCGGGTATCCGACAGTTGTGAGGTCGGTCGCGTCCCTGGCGATGATCCCCGTGTGCCGTGTAACACTCGGAGAAGCACCCACCACGCGCTGGCGGGACTCGGTGAAATTCCGAACCGGCGGTGATCCACGGCGCAAGCCGTGGCCAGCCCGCGACCCGGTCGTCGGAGACGACGCCCGGTGGATCCGGTGAGACTCCGGAGCCGACGGTTGGGCCAGACCGTGCCGACCTGGCACGGACCGGCCCAGACAGTCCGGATGGGAGACAGCGCGCGGAACGGACGCTCAGGTGTGGCGTGCCGACCGGCACCGCCGTACCCGTGCAGCGCCCCCGGGGCCGGTCCGTCGTGGCCGCGCGCCGAGGCGTTCCGCCGCCGCCATGCTGTCGCCGGCCACCCCTACCGGGCCCGGCACCTCCCGCCCGCCGCGCACCCCGGCAGGCGAGGAGAAGAGAAACGGCCATGGCGATCCTCTCCGAAGACGAGGCGATGCGACGCGCCATCGACCTTGCGGTCCATGGCCTCGGCTCGGTCAGCCCCAACCCCATCGTCGGCTGCGTCCTGCTCGACACCGCCGGTCACGTCGTCGGTGAAGGCTTCCACGCCCACGCCGGCGGGCCGCACGCCGAGATCGCCGCCCTCGCCCAGGCCGGCGACCGGGCCCGCGGCGGCACCGCCGTCGTCACCCTTGAACCGTGCAACCACGTCGGACGCACCGGACCCTGTTCCACCGCCCTGGTCGACGCCGGGCTCGCCCGCGTCGTGCTGGCCGTACCCGACCCCAACCCGATCGCCGCCGGTGGCACCGAGACGCTGCGCGCCGCCGGCATCGACGTCGAGGTCGGGCTGCGCGCCGACGAGGCCGAGATCGCCAACATCGCCTGGTTGACCGCCGTCCGTCGGCGCCGCCCCTACATCACCTGGAAGTACGCCGCCACTCTCGACGGGCGCTCTGCCGCCGACGACGGCACCAGCATGTGGATCACCTCGGAGGCGGCCCGCGCCGACGTCCACACGCTGCGCGGCACCGCCGACGCGATCATCGCCGGCGTCGGCACCGTACTCGCCGACGACCCTTGGCTCACCGTCCGGACCCCGAGCGCCGGCGGACCCGCCGTCCGGCAGCCGCTGCGGGTGATCGTGGACAGCTCCGGGCGTACCCCGGCCGACGCCCGGGTCCGTGACGCCGCCGCCGGCACCTGGATCGCCACCACCGCGGACCTCGGCGCCGACCACCGTGGCCGAGTCGACCTCACCGCCCTGCTGACCGCCCTCTACGACCGGGGTATCCGCTCCGCGCTGCTCGAAGGCGGCCCGGTGCTCGCCGGGGCGTTCCTGCGGGCCGGCCTGGTCGACCGGGTGGTCGGCTACCTCGCCCCGAGACTGCTCGGCGCCGGCCCCGCCGCGCTCGGCGACGCCGGAGTGCACACCATCGCCGACGCCATCGACCTGACCATCGTCGACGTCACCCAGGTCGGCCCCGACCTGCGGATCACCGCCGTACCCCGGCAGAAAGAGGGCTGAGTCGATGTTCACCGGCATCATCGAGGAGCTGGGCGCGGCCGGCCCGCTCGACTGGCACGGCGACAGCGGCGTGCTCACCGTCCACGGCCCACTGGTCGCCGCCGACGTCCGGCACGGCGACTCGATCGCGGTCAACGGCGTCTGCCTCACCGTCGTCTCCGTCGACGGCCAACAGTTCGCCGTCGACGTGATGAAGGAGACCTTCGACCGCAGCTCACTGGGGACGCTGCGGCCCGGCGACCCGGTCAACCTGGAACGCGCCGCCACTCTCACCACCCGCCTCGGCGGGCACCTGGTGCAGGGCCACGTCGACGGGGTCGCCACGGTCGTCGAACGCACCCCCGGCGACCGCTGGGAGCAGGTCCGGTTCAGCCTGCCCGCCAGCCTGCACCGGTACGTCGTGGAGAAAGGTTCGATCGCGGTCGACGGCGTCTCGTTGACCGTCATGGAGGTGTCCGACGGCGACGCCACGGCCGCGACCACGGCCGCGACCGGCGGGTCGGGCGGGCCCGGCGTGGCCGGCTGGTTCGGCGTCGGGCTGATCCCCACCACACTGCAACTCACCACCCTCGGCCGGAAACCGGTCGGGGCCCTGGTCAACCTGGAGGTCGACGTGATCGCAAAGTACGTGGCGAAGCAACTGGACGGGGCACGTTTCGTCGGCGGGGTCCGCCCGTGACCGCCGCCGGGTTCGGCACCGTCGAACAGGCCCTCGACGACCTGGCCGCCGGCCGGGCCGTGGTGGTCGTCGACGACGCCGACCGGGAAAACGAAGGCGACCTGATCTTCGCCGCCGAACACGCCACCGCCGAACTCGTCGCCTTCATGGTGCGCCACACCTCCGGCTACATCTGCGCGCCGCTGCCCGAAGCCGAGTGCGACCGGCTCGACCTGCCGCCGATGTACCACACCAACCAGGACCGGCGGGGCACCGCCTACACCGTCACCGTCGACGCCCGCGACTGCGTCAGCACGGGCATCTCCGCCGTCGACCGGGCACACACCCTGCGGCTGCTCGCCGACCCCGCCGCCGGCCCGACCGACCTGTCCCGACCCGGCCACGTCGTGCCGCTGCGCGCCCGCGCCGGCGGTGTCCTGCACCGGCCCGGTCACACCGAGGCCGCCGTGGACCTGGCCCGGCTCGCCGGGCTGCGCCCCGCCGGGGTGCTCTGCGAACTGGTCAACGACGACGGCACCATGATGCGCCTGCCCGACCTGGAGAAGTTCTCCGCCGACCACGGGCTCACCCTGATCACCATCGCCGACCTGATCGCCCACCGGCGGCGGAACGAGACCCACGTCGAGCGGGTCGCACAGGCCCGGCTGCCGATGCCGTACGGGGTGTTCCGTGCCGTCGGCTACCGGGTCGCCCACGACCCGGCCGAGCACATCGCCCTGGTCCACGGTGACCTCGACGACGGTCGTGACGTGCTGGTCCGGGTGCACTCCGAGTGCCTCACCGGGGACGTTTTCGGCTCGCTGCGCTGCGACTGCGGCCCGCAGCTGGACGCCGCCCTGGCCAGGGTCGCCGCCGAGGGCCGCGGCGTGGTGCTCTACCTGCGCGGCCACGAGGGCCGGGGCATCGGTCTGGCCCACAAGCTGCGCGCCTACCAGTTGCAGGACCAGGGACGGGACACTGTCGACGCCAACCTGGAACTCGGCCTGCCCGCCGACGCCCGCGACTACGGCACCGGTGCGCAGATCCTGCACGACCTCGGGGTCCGTTCGATCCGGCTGCTCACCAACAACCCGGACAAGGTGTCCGGGCTGACCGGCTACGGCCTGAACGTCGTCGGGCGGGAACCGTTGACCGTCCATCCGCATCCGGAGAACGTGCGCTACCTGCGTACCAAACGGGACCGGATGGGCCACCTGCTCGACGGTCTCGACCAGCCGGCCGGCGCGGCACCGGCCGACCTCGACGGCGCGGCCGACCTCGACCCGGTCGGCGAACTGTCCAGAGGGCGGGCCTGATGGCCGGATTCGGCGAACCCGGGGTCTCCAGCGTCGACGCCGCCGGGCTCACCGTCGGCGTCGTCGCCGCCCGCTGGCACACCGACCTGGTTGACGCGATGCTCACCCGGGCGCTCGCCGCCGCTGACGCCTGCGGCGTCGCCGACGTGCAGGTGGTCCGGGTCGCCGGCTCCGTCGAACTGCCCGTCGTCGTCCAGGCCCTGGCCCGGCGCTGTGACGCGGTGGTCGCCCTCGGAGTGGTGGTACGCGGCGCCACCGCCCACTTCGACTACGTGTGCCGGTCGGTCACCGACGGCCTGACCCGGGTGTCACTCGACGAGTCCACCCCGGTCGGGCACGGCGTGCTCACCGTCGAGACCATCGACCAGGCCCGCGACCGGGCCGGGCTGCCCGGCTCGGCCGAGGACAAGGGCTGGTCGTCGATGGTCGCCGTGCTCGACGCCGCCCTGGCCCTGCGGGCCGTGCACGCCGTACCGGTGGGCTGAACCTGACCTCTCGAACCGCGGTACCCCGACCCGTCACGTTCCCGCCGCTCGCGCGGTAAACCAGATGCGCTGGTGACACGTCGTAGTGGCGTGACACCCGAACTGGTCACCGACCTGGGCTCGGGGAGGACGATGCCACGACAGCGGGCACAGACGACGACGTGGGCGGCGGACGAGGCGGTCACCCGCCTGTTCGCCGCGCACTACCGCCCGCTGGTGCGCCTCGCCACCCTGCTGCTGCGGGAACCGGGCATGGCTGAAGAGATCGTGCAGGACGCCTACGTGGCCCTGCACAGCCGCTGGTGGCGGCTCCGCGACGCCGACAAGGCACTCGGCTACCTGCGGGTCACCGTGGTCAACCGGTGCCGGTCGGCGATTCGGCACCGACGGGTCGTGCAGGCCCACCTGGCCGCCGCCCGGCCCGACCCCGACGCACCCAGCGCCGAAGCCGGCGCCCTCGACCAGCTCCGCCACGCCGACGTGATCACCGCGCTGCGCGCCCTACCGCCCCGCCAGCGGGAGGCGATCGTGCTGCGCTACTACGCCGACCTGTCCGAGGCCCAGATCGCCGACGCGATGGGGGTCAGCCGAGGCGCGGTGAAGAGCCACACCGCACGCGGTATCGCCGCACTGCGAACCAGCCTGGACGGCCTGTGATGGACACCGACCACGACAATCTGCCCGGCGACGCAAGCACCGCCGACCTGCTGCGCCGGGCGCTGCACACCGAAGCCGACCGGGTCGACGTACGGCCCGACGGGCTGACCGCGATCCGCGGCAAGATCGACGCCCGCCGACGGCGCCGGATGCCGGCGGTGCTGCTCGGCGCCGCCGCCGCGACCGTCGCCGCCAGCCTGGTCGGCGTGGTCGGCTGCCTGCCGCCGGCCCCGCAGCCCGGCCCGCCGTCCGGGGCGGCCAGCGCCGGCCCGGCCCCGCCCGGCGCGGCACCGACCGCTGGGCCGACGGACCGGCCGACCGACCGCGACGCCCCGGTCGCCGGACCGGCGACCGGTGGTCCGCCGACCGCCGGCGCCGCCGGACAGCAGGCCGGCAGCCCGGTGGCGACCCTGCCGGTCTACTACGTCGGTACGGCCGACGGCGAAGGGCTGCGGCTCTACCGCGAGTTCCACCGTTTTCAGCTGACCGACACCGGTGTCGTCGCCGAACTGCGGGCCGCGCTCGGCGAGATGCTCACCGCGGCCCGGCTCGCCGACCCCGACTACCGCACCCTGTGGCCGGCCGGGGCCACCGTGGCCACCGTGTGGACCCAGTACGACATCGTCGGGGTCAACATCACCGGCGCCGGGGTCGCCAACCTCGACGCCGCCGCAGCCGCCGCCGCGGTGCAGCAGCTCGCCTGGACCGTGGCCGGCGTCACCGGCGGCGACCCCAGGATCCGGCTGCTGCTCGACGGCGAGCCGGTGGACCGGCTGTGGGGTCACGTCGACACCGGCGACGAGATCACCAAGGGGGCCGCGCTGGACACCCTGGCCATGCTCTGGCTGATCGACCCGCAGCACGGCGACACCGTCGGGCGGACCTTCACCGTGCACCTCGCCGGCAGCGTCCACGAGGCCACCGCCCAGCTGCGGGTCCGCCAGGGCGGACAGGTCGTGCACCGGCGGTACGTCACGCTCGACGCGGGCGCACCTGGCCGGGGGGAGGCGTTCGTCGAGTTGAGCCTGCCACCCGGTGACTACACCATCGAGGCGTACGAGGAGTCGATGGTCGCCGACGAAGGGCCCCGGTACCTCGTCGACGCCGCGATCACCGTACGGTGATCAGCAGGTGGACCGGTGCGGACCCGGTGCCGACCCGCCCGGTGCCGGGCTGCCACAATCGGGCACCGTGAAGACGTTCGAGGAGCTGTTCGCCGAGCTGCAGGCCAAGGCGGCAGCCGGGACCCCGGGCTCGTCGACGGTGGCCGCGCTGGAGCGCGGCGTGCACGCCATCGGTAAGAAGGTCGTCGAGGAGGCGGCCGAGGCGTGGATGGCCGCCGAGCACGAGACCCCCGACCGGGCCGCCGAGGAAATCTCCCAGCTGCTCTACCAGGCGCAGGTGCTGATGCTGGCCACCGGACTGGAGCTCGAGGACGTCTACCGACATCTCTGACCCGCCCTTGCGACCGTGACCCGCACCCTCGTGTGACCCTCACACCCTCGACAGGAGCGAGACCGAGATGCTGCGCATCGCCGTACCGAACAAAGGCACCCTCTCCGGACCGGCCGCCGACATGCTGCGCGAGGCCGGCTACCGCCAGCGCACCGACCCCAAGGACCTGGTCTGCCGCGACGAGGCCAACGACGTCGAGTTCTTCTACCTGCGGCCCCGTGACATCGCCACCTACGTCGGCAGCGGTGAGCTGGAGCTCGGCATCACCGGCCGGGACCTGCTGATCGACTCCGGCAGCCCGGCCGAGGAGCTGCTCGACCTCGACTTCGCCGGGGCGACGTTCCGGTTCGCCGCCCGCCCGGAGACGCTGACCCGGGTGCCGGAGCAGATCGCCGGGCGACGCATCGCCACCGCGTACCCCGGGGTGGTCGAGAGCTACCTCGGCGAACACGGGCTGAAGGCCGAGGTGGTCCGGCTCGACGGCGCGGTGGAGAACGCCATCCGGCTCGGCGTCGCCGACGTCATCGCCGACGTGGTGGAAACCGGTGCCACGCTGCGCCAGGCCGGCCTGGTCACCGTCGGCGAGCCGATCCTGCGCTCCTCGGCGGTGCTGGTGCACCCGGCCGGCACCGCCACCACCGGGCAGGCCGACCAGCTGATCCGTCGGCTGCAGGGGGTCCTGGTCGCCCACCGGTACGTGATGCTCGCCTACGACGTGCGCGCCGACCTGCTGGAGCAGGCCACCGCGCTGACCCCGGGCATCGAGTCGCCGACCATCTCGCCGTTGCACCGCGAAGGCTGGGTGGCGGTGCAGGCCATGGTCCGCCGCGCCGAGGTGCACCGGATCATGGACGAGCTGTACGACCTGGGTGCCCGCGCCATCCTGGTCACCGACATCCACGCCTGCCGCCTCTGACCGCGACCACGCGGCGGGTCCTGCCGCCCTGGCTGGCACTGATCGTCACCGGGCTCGGTGGGGTCGCGTCCGCGTCGCAGAGCGCGGTCAACGCCGAACTCGGCGCCCGGATGGGCAGCGCACCGGTCGGCGCGATCGTGAACAACATCTTCGTGGTAGCCGCCACCTACGCGGCGTTCGTACTGGGCACGGCGGCGCTGCTCGGCGCGTCCGGTGCCGCGACGCGGGGCGGCTGGCCGGGGGAGTGGTTCCTCTACCTGGGTGGCCTGTTCGGGGTCATGGTGATGATCGGCCTGCTGGTGGGAGTCCGGTCGGTGGGTGTGCTGCGCACCGGGCTGGCCGTACTCGGCGGGCAGCTCGTCGGCGCGCTGCTGATCGACATACTCGTTCCCGGCGGGCCCTCGACGGGTGCCGGCCTGCTGGTCGGCGCGGTACTGATCCTGCTCGCCGTCGTCGTGTCCGGTCGCGGCTCAACTCCTCGTACGGGTGACGCGGGTTCCTGAGGTGGATCCGGTGCTGGTGCGGGAAGGTAGGGAGGATTCGGATTCCCGACCGGCCGGAGGTTCCTCATGGCACTACTCGACACGACGACGTGGCACGGCATGATCTTCAGCGACGGCTGGACCGAGGCGGCCGGCGGCACCATGGCCGCCATGTCACCGGCCACCCGGCAGGAGATCGGTCGGGTCGGTGTCGGCAACGCCGACGACGTGACGCGGGCCTGCGTTCGGGCCGCGCAGGCGCAACGCGACTGGGCCGCCACCAGCTATCTGGAGCGGGCCGCCGTGCTGCGCCGGGCCGGTCAGCTGTTCGAGCAGTACGCCGACGACATCGGTGGCTGGCTGATCCGCGAGGCCGGGTCGGTGCCGCCCAAAGCCGAGGTCGAGACGACCACCGCCGCCCAGGAGTGTTACGAGGCGGCCACCCTGCCGTCGCACCCGACCGGAGAGATCCTGGCCAGCGGCCAGCCCCGGCTGAGTCTGGCGCGTCGGCTGCCGGTCGGCGTGGTCGGCGTCATCGCACCGTTCAATTTCCCGCTGATCCTGTCCATCCGGTCCATCGCACCGGCCCTGGCGTTGGGCAACGCGGTGGTGTTCAAACCCGATCCGCGTACGGCGGTCTGCGGCGGGGTGTCGATCGCCCGGATCTTCCAGGAGGCTGGTCTGCCCGACGGGCTGCTGCACGTGCTGCCCGGCGGGGCGGATGTCGGCGAGGCGCTGATCGCCGACCCCCGGGTCCGGGTGGTCAGCTTCACCGGTTCCACCGCCGCCGGGCGCAAGGTGGGCGAGGCCGCCGCCCGCCATCTCAAGCGGGCCCACCTGGAGTTGGGCGGCAACTCGGCGCTGATCGTGCTCGACGACGCCGACCTGGATCTCGCGGTCTCGGCCGGTGCCTGGGGGTCGTTCCTGCACCAGGGGCAGATCTGCATGGCCACCGGCCGGCACCTGGTGCACGAGCGGATCGCCGACCGGTACGTCGAGCAGTTGGCGGCCAAGGCCGACCACCTGCCGGTCGGGGATCCGGCGACGGCCCAGGTGGCGCTCGGCCCGATCATCGACGAACATCAGCGGGACAAGATCCACTCGCTGGTCACGGCCAGCGTCGGTTCCGGAGCCCGGCTGGCGGCCGGCGGCACCTACGAGGAGCTGTTCTACCGGCCGACGGTGCTGGCCGACGCCACCCCGACCACACCGGCGTTCGCTCAGGAGGTGTTCGGCCCGGTCGCGCCGGTCGCCACCTTCGCCGACCTGGACGAGGCGGTCGCGTTGGCCGGCGACACCGAGTACGGCCTGTCGCTGGGCATCCTGAGCCGGGACGTGATGAAGGCGATGGCGCTGGCCGACCGGATCCCCAGCGGCATCGTGCACATCAACGACCAGACCGTCGACGACGAGGCGGTGGCGCCGTTCGGCGGGGTTGGTGTCTCCGGCACCGGCAGCCGGTTCGGTGGGCCGGCCGCCAACATCGAGGCGTTCACCGAGACCCAGTGGCTCACCATGCAGGGCGACATCAGCCGGTTCCCGTTCTGACCCGGCGGACCGGCAGCTGCTGGACGGACGTCGATCCGTCGACGGTACGCGATGTCCGTCACAGACATCGTCGCGGCCGGCTGTGACAGTGACCGGGTGACACCACCGGACCCTACGCCGGCCACCACGCCTCTCCAGCCGGCGCGGGAGCCGGGCCCGCGCCGCCTCGCCGGGGTGCTGCCGCCCTGGCTGGCGCTCGCCGTCGCCGGGCTCGGCGGGGTGGCGTCCGCGTCGCAGAGCGCGGTCAACGCCGAACTCGGTGCCCGGATGGGCAGCGCCGTCATCGGGGCGGTGGTCAACAACATCGGCGGGTCGCTGCTGGTCGCCCTCGGGCTGCTGCTCCTGCCGTCGATGCGCGCCGGGCTGCATACCCTGCGGGCCGCCCGGCTGCCCTGGTGGACCTACCTCGGCGGAGTCGGCGGGGCGTTCTTCGTCACCGCCGCCACCTACGCCGTCCCGGTGCTCGGGGTGGCGGTGCTGACCATCGCCCAGGTCGCCGGCAACAGTCTCGGCGGCCTGGTGGTGGACCGGGTCGGGTTGGCCCCGGCCGGCCGACTCGCCGTCACCATACCCCGGCTGGTCGGGGCGCTGCTCGGCATCGGCGCGGTGGTGGTGGCCCAGATCGGCCGGCCGGTCGGGCAGCTCGCGGTCGGGGTGATCGCGCTGGCCGTGGCCGGCGGGCTGGCGGTGTCGGTGCAGTCCGCGCTCAACGGGCGGGTTTCGGCGGCCAGCACCACCGCGATGGGCACGGTGGCGAACTTCGTGGTCAGTACGCCCTTGGTGCTGATCGCGGCCGGTCTGCTCGGCGGCTACCGGGCGGCGGCCGGCCGGGCGTGGCCGGGCGAGTGGTACCTCTACCTCGGCGGGCTGTTCGGCGTCTGCATCGTGGTGGCGCTGCTGGTCGGGGTCCGGTCGGTCGGAGTGCTGCGGACCGGGCTCGGGGTGGTCGCCGGTCAGCTCGTCGGGGCGCTGCTGATCGACGTCCTGGTCCCCGGCGGTCCCGGCGTCAGCGCGGGTCCGATCGCCGGCGCCGCGCTGATCATCGTCGCGGTGCTGGTGTCCGGCCGGGGCACCCGCCGGTCCCGGCCGGTCGGCCGGGACCGTGCGGTGGCAGACTTGACCGGGTGGCAGACAAGCCGACCTTTCCGACCACCGAGCTGACCGGCGCGCTGGTGGTGCGTGCTCGCCGGCTGCGGGTGATGTGCTGGTCGCTGGCCGCCGCGCTGCTGCTGGTCTTCACTGCGGTCAGTTTCGGCCTGCGCGGGTCCACCGGCGCGAATCTGGGCAGCTTCCAGCGTGGTGACCAGGCCGCCATGGTCGGCCTCGGCCTGGTGGGGGCCGCCGTGATCCTGTTGTTCACCCGGCCCCGGGTCGACGCCGACGCCGACGGGGTACGGGTGCGCAACGTGCTGCGCACCTACCAGCTGCCGTGGTCGCTGGTCACGGCGGTCCGCTTCGATCGGGACGCCGCCTGGGCCAGCCTGGAGCTGGCCGACGACGAGCTGGTGCCGATGCTCGCGTTGCAGTCTGTCGACCGGGAACACGCCGTCGAGGCGGTCCGGGCGTTGCGCCGGCTGCACGCGGCGGGCCGCGCGGCGGCCGCCGCCGGCTGACGCCCCGCTGGTTGACGCCGCGGGGTTCGCGCGGCGACCGTCACTGGCTACACCCCCGCCGGGGACACCGTGGGTTGACACCCGGCCGGGCGTACGGCTATGGCCGGAGCCTGGTAGTCTTGTCGCGTCGACCACGCTGCCCTCGACCGGCGGCGCCGGCGCGAGCCGGCAGCCGGGCGGAGGTAGTCGCGAAAGCGGAGCGCCTGCTCCCACCCGTACCGCGGACCACCATCCAGCGGGCGGGTCCGGTCTCCCGACGGCGGTCCGTCCGCCACCGGGCCGACGCCGTCGACGGCGTCACCGACCGGTCGAGCAGGCCCTGGCATGTGCCAGGGCCTTCTGCTTTCCCGGGGCGTCCCCAACCGGGGGCCGGCCCGGGGTGCGACGGCACCACGGAGATTACCGACTCGAGGAGGCCCCATCAGCGTCGAACCACGCGTGAACGAGCAGATCCGGGCACGTGAGGTCCGACTGGTCGGCCCTGAGGGTGAGCAGGTGGGCATCGTCCCGCTGGAGCGCGCCCTGCAGCTGGCCGCGGACGTCGACCTGGACCTGGTTGAGGTTGCGCCGATGGCGCGTCCGCCGGTGTGCAAGCTCATGGACTTCGGCAAGTTCAAGTACGAGAGCGCACTCAAGGCGCGCGAAGCGCGGCGTAACCAGCAGCAGACCGTCATCAAGGAAATGAAGCTCCGACCCAAGATCGACCCGCACGACTACGAGACCAAGAAGGGTCACGTGGTGCGGTTCCTCAAGGCCGGAGACAAGGTCAAGGTCACGATCATGTTCCGGGGCCGGGAACAGAGCCGGCCGGAGCTGGGCTACCGGCTGCTGCGCCGGCTCGAATCGGAGATCTCCGACCTGGGGTACGTCGAGGCCGCACCGAAGCAGGACGGCCGGAACATGATCATGGTGTTGGCCCCGCACCGGGCCACCAAGGCCGCTGCGGCCGCCGCGACGGCGGCCCGGGGCGGCGGAGCCTCCCGGGACCGGGAATCCGGCGCCGTCGAGGCACCACCACCGGCCGCCACGGCCGGACCCGCCGGGAACACCGGCGAGTGACAGGGGAGAGACGCGACACATGCCAAAGATGAAGAGCCACACCGGTATGGGCAAGCGGGTCAAGGTGACCGGCCGTGGCAAGATCCTGGCCGAGCAGGCGGGGAAGCGCCACCTGCTGGAGGGCAAGCCCTCCACCCGGACCCGCCGGCTCACCGGCACCGTCGAGGTGTCCCCGGCCGACGTCAAGCGCATCAAGAAGCTGCTCGGCCGCTGACGCGCGCCACTGACCCGAAGGAGTAGGTGAAATGGCACGCGTCAAGCGGTCCGTCAACGCCCAGAAGAAGCGCCGTACCCTGCTGGAGGACGCCAGCGGCTACCGGGGCCAGCGGTCCCGGCTGTACCGCAAGGCCAAGGAGCAGGTGCTGCACTCGATGCAGTACGCCTACCGGGACCGCCGCGACCGCAAGGGCGACTTCCGGCAGCTGTGGATCACCCGGATCAACGCGGCGGCCCGCGCCAACGGGATGACCTACAACCGCCTCATCCAGGGCCTCAAGCTGGCCGGCGTCGAGGTCGACCGCAAGGTCCTCGCGGACCTGGCGGTCAACGACGCCACCGCGTTCGCCGCCCTGGTGGAGGTGGCCCGCACGGCGGTCGCCGCCGAAGGCACCGGCGGCGCGGCGGCCCAGGCCGCCTGAACCGGCGCGACCCTGACCCGCACGTGGCACGAATCGAGGCGTCCGGCATGACCGCACCACGGCCAGCCGGGCGCCTCGACCGTGTCCCGGCCACCACCGGCGGCGGGGTCGACCACCAGCAGCCGACGTTCACCACCCGTACCCCCCGGATCGTGGCCGCCCGGCGGCTGCACCGGCGCCGCGACCGCGACGCAACGGGGCGTTTCCTCGCCGAAGGCCCGCAGGCCGTCCGGGAGGCGCTCGCCGTGCCCGGACTGGTCCGCGAACTGTTCACCACCGCCGCCGGGCGTACCCGGCACACCGACCTGGCCGCTGCGGCGGCCAGCGCCGGCGTCGACGTCTCCACCGTCGACGACGCCGCGCTCACCGCGCTGGCCGAGACCGTCAACCCGCAGGGCGTCGTCGCCGTCTGCGACCACCTCGACGTCACCCTCGACGGCGCGCTACGCCGCCGGCCCGCGCTGGCCGCCGTGCTGGTCGAGATCCGCGACCCGGGCAACGCCGGCACCGTGCTGCGCACCGCCGACGCCGCCGGAGCCGGCGCCGTGGTCTTCGCCGGCGCCGCCGTCGACCCGTACAACGGAAAGTGCGTCCGGGCCAGCGCCGGCAGCCTGTTCCACGTCGACGTGGTCCGCCACGACGACCCGGCACACGTCGTCGACGAGCTGCGCGCCGCCGGCCTGCGGGTGCTCGCCACCACCGGCCATGGCGACACCGACCTCGACGACCTCGCCGACTCGGGCGCGCTGGCCGCGCCGACCGCCTGGCTGTTCGGCACCGAGGCGCACGGCCTGCCGGCCGAGCTGGCCGACCGGGCCGACGCCCGGGTCCGGGTGCCGCTGCACGGCCGCGCCGAGAGCCTGAACCTGGCTGCCGCCGCAGCCGTCTGCCTGTACACTTCGGCCAGAGCACAGCGCCCAGGAAGGCCCACGCGATGAGCGTCCGCAGCTACCCGGCGCGCGTCGACGACCATCCGACGCGCCGCGACCGGCAACCCGGCTGTGATGTGCCACCTCATCGGCTGTTTACCCGGCCCGCCGGTTCCGGCGGGCGGCAGGGCTGACCGACCCTTCCTGCCTGCGCACCCTACCGGCGGGCTGCGGCAGCGCCGCGCGTCCGTAGACTCTTGCCGGTCATCGGCCCCGGTGACCGCACGCCGCGAGGGAGTGCCCGCACGTCATGACCTACCGCAACGACCCATACGATCCGAAGCAGGTCGCGTTGCTCGACCCGGCCGCGCTCACCGGCGCGGTCGCTGACGCCGAGAAGGCGTTCGCCGCCGCCGCCGACTTGGACGCGTTGACCGCGCTGCGATCCCAGCACCTCGGCGACCGCGCCCCGATCTCGCTGGCCCGCCGGGAAATCGGCGCGCTGCCGCCGGCCGCCAAGGCCGACGCCGGCAAGCGGGTCAACGAGGCGCGTACCGCGGTGCAGACCGCGTACGACGCCCGGCGCGGCGAACTCGAAGCCGAGCGGGCCCGTCGGGTGCTTGCCGAGGAACGCGTCGACGTCACCCTGCCGTACGACCGCCGCCCGCGCGGCGCCCGGCACCCGCTGACCACCCTGATGGAACGCATCGGCGACCTGTTCGTCGGGATGGGCTACGAGATCGCCGAAGGCCCCGAGGCCGAGCTGGAGTGGACCAACTTCGACGCGCTCAACATCAGCCCCGACCACCCGGCACGCGGGCTGATGGACACCTTCCACCTTGACCTGCCCGGCCTGGTGCTGCGTACCCACACCTCACCGGTTCAGGCCCGGACCATGCTGACCCGCACCCCGCCGATCCACGTGGTCTGCCCGGGGCGGGTCTACCGCACCGACGAACTCGACGCCACCCACACCCCGGTGTTCCACCAGGTCGAAGGGCTCGTCGTCGACCGGGGTATCACCATGGCGCACCTCAAGGGCACCCTGGACCACTTCGCCCGGGCGATGTTCGGCGCCGACGCCCGGACCCGCTGGCGGCCGCACTACTTCCCGTTCACCGAGCCGTCCGCCGAGTTCGACGTCTGGTTCCCGCAGCACCGCGACGGGCCACGGTGGGTCGAATGGGGCGGCTGCGGCATGGTCAACCCCCGGGTGCTGCGAGCCTGCGGCATCGACCCGGAGGTCTACTCCGGATTCGCGTTCGGGATGGGCATCGAACGCACCCTGATGTTCCGGCACGGCATCAGCGACATGCGCGACATGGTGGAAGGCGACGTGCGGTTCACCCGCGCGTTCGGGATGGAGGTCTGAGACATGCGGATCGCACTTTCCTGGCTGCGCGAGCACGTCGACCTGCCGGCCGACCTGACGCCGCAGCGGCTCGAAGACGCCCTGGTCGGCCTCGGCCTGGAAGTCGAGTCCATCGTCGACCTGGCCGGAACCGTCACCGGCCCACTCGTCGTCGGCGAGGTCCGCGAAGTCGAGGAACTCACCGGCTTCAAAAAGCCGATCCGGTTCTGCCGGGTCGACGTGGGCACCGCCAACGGCACCGGTGAGCCGCAGGAGATCGTCTGCGGCGCCACCAACTTCGCCCCCGGCGACAAGGTCGTCGTCATCCTGCCCGGCGGGGTGCTGCCCGGCGGATTCGCCATCGGCGCCCGCAAAACCTACGGGCGCAACTCCAACGGCATGATCTGCTCCGCCCGGGAGCTGGGCGTCAGCGACGACCACGCCGGCATCATCGTGCTGCCGCCGGACGTCACCGCCGCGCCCGGCGACGACGCCCGGCCCGTCGTCGGCCTCGACGACGTCGTGGTCGACGTCGAGATCACCCCCGACCGGGGGTACGCCATGTCGGTGCGCGGGATCGCCCGCGAACTCGCCCAGGCGCTCGGCGTACCGTGGCGGGACCCGGCGGCGATCGACGCACCCGGCGCCACCGACACCCCGGCCTACCCGGTCGAGGTCCGCGACACCGTCGGCTGCGACCGGTTCGCCGCCCGGATGGTCCGCGGCATCGACCCGACCGCGCCGACGCCGGCCTGGATGGCCCGCCGGCTGACCATCGCCGGGGTACGCAGCATCAGCCTCGCCGTCGACATCACCAACTACCTGATGCTCGAAATCGGCCAGCCGATGCATGCCTTCGACGCCGACCGGCTCGCCGGGCCGCTGGTGGTCCGTCGCGCCGTCGCGGGGGAGAAGCTGACCACCCTGGACGGGGTGGCCCGGGTCCTCGACGCCGAGGACATGGTGATCTGCGACGACACCGGACCGATCTCGCTCGCCGCAGTGATGGGCGGCGAAACCAGCGAGGTGGTGCCCGGCACCCGCAACGTGCTGTTCGAGGCCGCGCACTGGGATCCGGTGATGGTCGGGCGTACCGCCCGTCGGCACAAGCTGTTCAGCGAAGCCGCCAAACGGTGGGAACGCGGCGTCGACCCGGCGCTGCCGCTGGTCGCCATCGACCGCGCCGTCGCACTGCTCACCGAACACGCCGGCGGCTCCGCCGGCGCGGAGATCCTGGACATCGACCACGTCGCCCCGCCGGCCCCGATCGTCCTCGACACCGGGCTGCCCGGCCGCCGGGTCGGGGTGGCGTACCCGCGGCAGCGGGTCGTCGACCTGCTGGCGGCGGTCGGCTGCACCGTCGCCACCGGGTCGACCGCCGGGGTGGCCAGCGCCGTCGCCACCGGCGTGGCCACCGCCACCTCGGCGGCGTCGGCCGCCGACGACGGTACGGCGCCGCTGGTCGTCGGCCCGCCGAGCTGGCGGCCCGACCTGACCGACCCGGCCGACCTGGTCGAGGAGGTGGTCCGGCTGGACGGCTTCGACAACGTGCCCAGCGCCCTGCCGCCCGCCCCGGCCGGCCGGGGGCTCACCGCCGACCAACGCCGCCGCCGGTCGGTAGCGCGGGCGCTGGCCGAGACCGGTCACGTCGAGGCGCTCTGCTACCCGTTCGTCTCCCCGCAGGTCGCCGACGACCTGGGGCTGCCCGCCGACGACCCGCGCCGCGACGCGGTCCGGCTGGCCAACCCGCTGGCTGACACCGACCCGCTGCTGCGGACCAGCCTGCTGCCGCCGCTGCTGGCGACGCTGCGGCGCAACATCGGCCGGGGGCAGCGCGACGTCGCCCTCTACGAGATCGGCGTGGTGTTCCAACCCCGGCCGGGTGCCGCCGCACCGCCGCCGATGGGGGTCGACGACCGGCCCGCCGACGAGGTGTTCGCGGCCGCCGACGCCGCAGTACCGCACCAGCCGTGGCACGTCGCGGTGGTGCTGGCCGGTGAGCTTGAGCCCGGTGGCTGGTGGGGCGCGGGCCGGCCGGCCAGTTGGGCCGACGCCGTCGAGGCCGGTCGGACCGTGCTCGACGCCGCCGGCGTTCCGGCCGATCGGGTCGAGGTCCGCGCCGGCGAGTACGCGCCCTGGCATCCCGGCCGCTGCGCCGAACTGCTCGTCGACGGGGTGGTGGTCGGCCACGCCGGGGAGTTGCATCCGGCGGCGGTCGCCGCGCTGGAACTGCCCCGGCGTACCTGTGCGATGGAGCTGGACCTGGACGCGGTGCCGGCGGCTCCGGTGGTGCCAGCACCGGACTTCTCCAGCTTCCCGCCGGCGTTGATCGACGTGGCGCTGGTCGTCGACGAGGCCACCCCGGCGGCGCAGGTCCGCGCCGCGCTGGTGGCCGGGGCGGGCAAGCTGCTCGAATCGGTCCGGCTGTTCGACGTGTACGCGGGGGAGCAGCTCGGTGCCGGGCGCAAGTCCCTGGCGTACAAGCTGGTGTTCCGGGCCGCAGACCGGACGCTGACCGTCGAGGAGGCGGTGGCGGCCCGCGACGGCGCGGTCGCCGAGGCCGCCTCCCGGCTCGGCGCGACGCTGCGCGGCGCCTGACCGACCGACAGTGGGTCCCGGCCCCGGTCCGCCGCGACGACGGGCGGACCGGGTCGGGAAAGGCCGGTGACCGTCGGTCAGCGTCGTAGCAGCGCGCCGAGGTCGACGGCGTCGGCCATCGCGGCGCAGCCGGCGTCGTTGGGATGCAGGTGGTCACCGCTGTCGTACGCGGTCGCCAGCCGGGTCGGGTCGGCCGGGTCGGCCAGCGCCGCCGCGAAGTCGATCACCCCGTCGAAGGCACCGCTGGTGCGGATCCAGTGGTTGACGTCGCGCCAGATCTCCTGCCGTTCGGGGGTGTCCAGGAAGGAGCCACCGAACGGTGGCACGGTGCCGCCGAGGATCGGCAGCCCTTGGGCCCGGGTCTGCGCGATCACCTGCCGGTAGCCGGCGATGATGTCGGCGGCCGGGGCGCTGTAGCCGATGTCGTTGGTGCCTTCCAGCAGGATCACCGCCCGGACTCCGGTCTGCGCGTAGACGTCGCGTTCCAGCCGGGCCAGCGCCGGCACCCCCCAGTACGGTTCCCCGTCACGTGGGGCGAGCAGCCGGTTGCCGCCGAGTCCGGCGTTGACCACCGACAGGGTGGGCCCGCGCTGGTCGTGCAGGCGACGGGCCAGGTAATCGGGCCAGCGCCGGTTGGCGTTGCCGGTGGTGTTGCCGGTGTCGGTGATCGAGTCGCCGAGCGCGACCACGGAGCCGACGACCCGGGGATCGGCCTGCACGTCGATTCCGTCGACGAGCATCCAGCATGGCGTGTCGGCGTACCCGTCGGCGGTCGGCGCGGCGGCCCGGTCGCCCGCCGCCAGATGGTTGCCCTGGGCGGTGAACGGATGGTTGGTCACCGGTCCCGTCGGCTCCGGTACGTACACACTGACCAGCAGGGTGCTCAGCGCGGCGACCCGCAGCGGGACCGGGTCGCTCAGCGCCCGACCGCCAGCGGCGACGGTGACCTCGTGGCTGCCGCCGAAGGTCAGCACCCGCATCGAGCCGGGCACGGCGGACGCGCCGTCGTGTTGCACGGCGACCGAGGCCCGGCCGACGGTCAGCTCCCGGGTGCCGAACGTGTTGGTGATCCGTACCCGGACGGCCCGGCCACCGGCGCTGACGAAGGCGACGTTGCGCACCGTCTGGTTGGTCAGCCCGTCTCCGGCCGGGCAGTCCGACCAGGGGATGGTGCTGCCCTCGACCGGGCTGGGCGCCCAGGCGGCGACCCAGGTGGCCGGGTGCCGGTCAGGGCCGGCCGGGCCGGTGGCTGCGGCGGGTACCGGGGGTGCGGCGCCGCCGTTGGTTGCGGCGAGCGTGGCCGCGACCGTGATGGCCAGGACGGCACCCCCGCTGATCGCCGCCGTCCATCCGGCTGATCGGGTACGCCGGACCGGGGCAGCTGAATTGGACGAGCCGGTGTGGTTTTCACTAGGACGCACGCCAACCTCCTTGTCGGTCGGCCCGACCGGACGTCAGACCGACCGACAATAATAGAGGTTTGCCGATGTCTGTGGTGGTCGACCAGATCGCATCCCGCCGGGACCGGGAGACGCGCCCGTCCCCGGACCGCACACTGGAGTCCGATGTGGGTGCCGGGCCCGGTCGATCCTCCGACTAGGATGCGGGTATGCCTCAGTGGCGGACGAATCGTCTGGCCGTCGGTGCGTCGATTGTCGCGTTGGCGCTGGCGGCGTTCGCCAGCGGCCTGCCATACTGGGGCTGCTTCATCACCTTCACTGTCGGGCTGCCGTACGCGGTCCTCGCCGTCCCTGCCCGGTGCGGCGAGCCGCTGTGGCGCGACGGCGACTGCCCGTACCTTGGGTATGGCCTGCTCCTCGGCTGTGACCTGCACCGCCTGGACAAGATCGAGCGGCTACTGGGTGCGCAACCACGTAACCCGGTCGGCGACCGCCGGAGCGCTTCGGTCGTGGCGGTGCCGCCGGGTCGCGGTCCGACACTCACCCGTCACACCTGGGAGGGTCTTGGCTTGGTTGCCGCGCTGCTGGGGGCCGTGGCGGGTCTGCTGATCCTGCTGGGATCGGTCCCGTGATCAGCGGTCGGTTCCGTGACCCGCACCGGCCGGTCGCTCAGCAGAGGTACGTGCCGCAGAACTGTCTGATGACGGCGGTGGTTGAGCTAGTAGCGCTCTGGCCGGCTTGCGTGTAGGTCACAGTGACCTGAACGGCGCCGTCCGCGTTGGGCATTGCCAGGGCGCAGTCGGAGGACGTCGTGGTGCAGCCGGTGATCACGTACAAGTACGAGCCGCTGATGCTCCAAGAGTAGGTGTATCCGGTGCCGGAGGTGTTCCGGACTGCGAAGCCAGCGTTGTAGGTGCCCGCCGGTTGATTGTTGTAACAGATCGATCGCCAGACGAGGTCGGTCCCGGGAGCGACGCGGCAGCCGAACGTCTCGCCGCCGAATGCCCGCGCTGGTGGTGCTGAAATGAAGGTCAGCCCGCCTGCGGTCAGTAGTGCCACGGCGATGTACGTCGCGATCCGTCGGAGGTGTCGTGTCAACGGAACTCCCTCTTGCTCGGAGGCCGGCCGTCGTCCGCTCGATTGAGGTGGGGCGGGCACCGGTGGTGTGGATGAGGACCCAGTGAACGTCGAGACGGTGACGGAGCCGGTCCGGCACGGTCCGACAACATAATATCGACGCGATGCCCCGCGGTCTACAGTGTTCGCGGGTGCGGATTTCCGGTCGCCGGCATCCGACGGATCGGCGGTATAACGATCGACGGCCTACGCTGGGTCTCATGCCGAAGGCCATCTGGAACGGACTTGTGATCGCCGAGAGCGACGACACGGTCGTCGTCGAGGGAAACCACTACTTTCCCCGGTCGTCGCTGCGTGACGACCTGGTACGTGAGTCGAACACCCACACCCACTGCCCGTGGAAGGGCGACGCGTCCTACTACTCGCTGGAGCGCGATGGTCAACGCAGCGCCGACGCGGTCTGGTACTACCCGGCACCGCTGCCGGCGGCCGACATGGTCCGGGACCGGGTCGCCTTCTGGCGCGACGTGGAGGTCGTCGACACCTGACGGGCGGAGCGGCGGGCACCTGACGGGCAGGTGAAAAGGGTCTTGTCGGCCCGGATGCATCCTGATACCGTCCTCTGCATAGAAATGCGGAGGTGGGTATGGGCATCCGGGTCGCCGTCGTCGGCGCGAGCGGGTACGCCGGGGGAGAGCTGCTGCGGCTGATCGCCGGGCACCCCGAGCTGGACCTGGTCGCCGCCACGGCGCACAGCCAGGCCGGGGCGCCGGTCGCCGCCGTACATCCGCATCTGGCCGGCCTCGACCTGGTGTTCGTCGCCACCGATCCGGCCGACCTGGCCGCCGCGGACCTGGTCTTCCTGGCGCTGCCGCACGGCGAGTCGGCCGCGCTCGCCGCCACCCTGCCGGCCGACGTCAAGGTTGTCGACCTCGGTGCCGACCACCGGCTCGCCGACGCCGTCGCCTGGTCCCGCTACTACGGCGGCCAGCACACCGGCGCATGGACGTACGGCCTGCCGGAACTGCCCGGCCAGCGGGACCGGGTCGCCGCTGCCGACCGGGTCGCCGCAACCGGTTGCTACGCGGTCGCCACCACCCTGGCGCTCGCCCCGCTGATCGCCGCCGGAGTGGTCGCCCCGGACGACGTCGTGGTGGTCGCCGCCAGCGGTACCTCCGGTGCCGGCCGGTCCGCCAAGACCCACCTGCTGGCCAGTGAGGTGATGGGCAGCCTGTCACCGTACAAGGTCGGCGCCCACCAGCACGTCCCGGAGATCAAGCAGGCCACCGGCGCGACCAGCCTGTCCTTCACCCCGGTGCTGGCTCCGATGCCGCGCGGCATCCTGGCCACGGTCACGGCCCGCCCGGCCGACACCGCCGCCGACCCGGCCGCCGCGGCGCGCAAGGCGCTGACCGCCGCGTACGCCGACGAGCCGTTCGTGCGCCTGTTGCCCGCCGGCAGTTGGCCGGCCACCGCCGCGACCCTCGGATCCAACGCCTGCCAACTGCAGGTGACCACAGACGTCGACTCGGGACGGGTGATCGTGACCAGCGCCATCGACAACCTCGGCAAGGGAGCCGCCGGTCAGGCAGTACAGTGCGCCAACCTGATGCTCGGTCTACCGGAGACCACCGGCCTGACTGCTCTGGGGATCGCGCCATGACGGTGACCGCACCGAACGGGTTCCGGGCGGCCGGGGTGGCCGCCGGGTTGAAGAGCGGCGGCGCCGCCGACGTCGCCCTGGTCGTCAACGACGGACCGGCCACGGCCGCCGCCGGGGTGTTCACCGCCAACCGGGTTCAGGCCGCGCCGGTGCGGTGGAGCCGGCAGGTACTGCGCGCCGGCAAGCTGCGCGCGGTGGCGCTGAACTCCGGCGGGGCCAACGCCTGCACCGGGCCGGGCGGCTTCCAGGACAGCCACGCCACCGCCGAACACGTCGCCGCGACACTGTCCGGCACCGGCCTCGACGTCGGCGCCGGTGAGGTCGCGGTCTGCTCGACCGGGCTGATCGGCGAACGGTTGCCGATGGACAGGCTGCTCGCCGGGGTGACGGCGGCGGTCGCCAGGCTGGCCGACGACGCTGGACCCGCCGCCGCCGGGGCGATCATGACGACCGACACCCGGCCGAAGACAACCGTCGTCGACGCCGGCCCGGCCGGCACCGGCGGACCGGCCTGGCAGGTCGGCGGGATGGCCAAGGGCGCGGGCATGCTCGCCCCGTCCATGGCGACGATGCTCTGCGTACTGACCACCGACGCGCTCGCCGACCCCGCCGACCTCGACGCCGCACTGCGCGAAGCCTGCCGCACCACCTTCGATCGAATCGACTCCGACGGCTGCCTGTCCACCAACGACACGGTGCTGCTGCTGGCCAGCGGTGCCTCCGGGGTCACCCCGTCGGCCGGGGAGCTGACCGCCGCGGTCACCGCCGCCTGCGCCGACCTGGCCCGGCAACTGATCGCCGACGCCGAAGGCGCCAGCAAGGAGGTCGCCATCGAGGTGGTCGGCGCGGCCAGCGAGTCCGACGCGGTGCAGGTCGGCCGGGCGGTGGCCCGCAACAACCTGGTCAAGACGGCGCTGTTCGGCAACGACCCAAACTGGGGGCGGATCCTCGCGGCGGTCGGCACCACCAGCGCGGTGTTCGAACCCGACCAGCTCGACGTGGCGATCAACGACGTGTGGATCTGCCGGGACGGGGCCGCCGCCGCACCCCGCGACCAGGTCGACCTCACCGGCCGGCAGGTGCACATCCGGATCGACCTGCACGCCGGTGCCGCCACCGCGACCATCTGGACCAACGACCTGTCGCACGCGTACGTGCACGAGAACTCGGCGTACTCGACATGACCGACACCACCCGGCCGACCACGCCGCACAGCACGCTGAGCCGCGATCTCAGTGTCGCCCAGACCAAGGCAGCCACTCTGATCGAGGCGTTGCCCTGGCTGGCCCGCTTCCACGGCGCGACGATCGTGGTCAAGTACGGCGGCAACGCCATGATCGACCCGCAGCTGCAGCGGGCCTTCGCCGCCGACATGGTGTTCCTGCGGTACGCCGGCATCCGGCCGGTGGTGGTGCACGGCGGCGGCCCGCAGATCTCCAGCATGCTGCGCCGGCTCGGCATCGCCAGCGAGTTCAAGGGCGGCCTGCGGGTCACCACCCCGGAAGCGATGGACGTGGTCCGGATGGTGCTCGTCGGTCAGGTCGGCCGGGAACTCGTCGGCCTGATCAACGAGCACGGACCGTACGCCGTCGGGCTGTCCGGTGAGGATGCCCGGCTGTTCACCGCCGTGCGTCGGCCCGCCTGGGTCGACGGTGAGCCGGTCGACGTCGGCCAGGTCGGCGACGTCGACACGGTCAACCCGTCGGCCGTCGCCGACATCATCGCCGCCGGGCGCATCCCGGTGATCTCCACGGTCGCACCCGACGTCGACGGCGTACTGCACAACCTCAACGCCGACACGGCTGCGGCGGCGTTGGCCGTCGCGCTGCAGGCCCGCAAGCTGGTCGTGCTCACCGACGTGCCCGGCCTGTACGCCGACTGGCCCGACACCGGCAGCCTGCTCAGCCGGATCACCGCCGACGAACTGGCCGGCCTGCTGCCCACCCTGGCCGCCGGCATGGTGCCGAAGATGGAGGCGTGCCTACGGGCGGTGCGGGGCGGGGTGCCCGCCGCGCACGTGGTCGACGGCCGGGTAGCCCACTCCACCCTGCTGGAGGTCTTCACCTCGGAGGGCTTCGGCACCATGGTCACCGATCCGACGAACGACGGGGAGTCCTGAATGGCCTCGCTGCGGGACCGCTGGTCCGCATCGTTGATGGACAACTACGGCACACCGCCGCTGGCGCTGGTCCGCGGCGAGGGCGCGACCGTCGTCGCTGAGGACGGCCGACGCTACCTCGACCTGTTGGGCGGCATCGCGGTCAACTCGCTCGGACACGCCCACCCGGCGGTCGTCGAAGCGGTCACCCGGCAGATCGGCACCCTCGGACACGTCTCGAACCTCTACGTCGCCGAACCGCCGGTGGCCCTTGCCGAACTGCTGCTCGCCCTCACCGGCCGCCCCGGCGCGGCGTTCTTCTGCAACTCCGGGGCCGAGGCGGTCGAGGCCGCGTTCAAACTGTCCCGGCGTACCGGTCGGACCCACGTCGTCGCCACCCACGACGGCTTCCACGGCCGGACCATGGGCGCCCTGGCGTTGACCGGGCAGCCAGCCAAGGCCGACCCGTTCCGGCCGCTGCCCGGCGAGGTCAGCCACGTGCCGTACGGCGACATCGACGCGCTCGCCGCAGCCGTGACCGACCGCACCGCCATGGTGATCCTGGAGCCGATCCAGGGTGAGGCCGGCGTGGTGGTGCCGCCGCCGGGCTACCTGGCCGCCGCCCGGGAGATCACCAGCCGGCACGGTGCCCTGCTCACCCTCGACGAGGTGCAGACCGGGGTGGGACGGACCGGCCACTGGTTCGCCCACCAGGCCGACGGGATCACCCCGGACGTCATCACCCTGGCGAAAGGGCTCGGCGGCGGGCTGCCGATCGGTGCCTGCATCGCCTTCGCCGACACCCAGGTCGGTGGCGTGGGCACCCCGGCCGCGCTGCTCACCCCGGGCAGTCACGGCAGCACCTTCGGTGGCAATCCGGTCTGCTGCGCCGCCGCTCTCGCCGTGCTGCGTACCATCGCCGCCGAAGGGCTGCTCGACCACGTCAAGCGGGTCGGCGAGCAGCTGCGCCGGGGCGTCGAGTCGCTCGGCCACCCGCTGATCGCCGGGGTACGGGGCGCCGGTCTGCTGCTCGGCGTGGTGCTCACCGCGCCCGTCTCGGCCGCGGTCGCGGCCGGCCTGCGCGAAGCTGGGTTCCTGGTCAATCCGGCCCAGCCGGATCTGATCCGGCTGGCTCCGCCGCTGATTCTCACCGCGGAGCAGGCCGACGAGTTCCTGGCCGCGCTGCCGGCGGTCCTCACCGCCGTCGCCGACGCCGCGGCGACGACCACTGGAGCGGCGTCATGATCCGGCACCTGCTGCGCGACGACGACCTGAGCCCGGCCGAGCAGTCGGCGGTGCTGGATCTGGCCGCGGCGATGAAGGCGGACCGGTACGGCCACCGGCCGCTGGCCGGCCCTCGCTCGGTCGCGGTGCTGTTCGACAAGCAGAGCCTGCGGACCCGGCTGTCGTTCGATGTCGGCATCGCCGAGCTGGGCGGCAACCCGATCGTGGTGGACACCCAGGCCACCCACTTCGGTCGCGGGGAGACCCTGGCCGACGCCGGTCGGGTGCTGTCGCGGTACGTGTCGGCGATCGTGATGCGTACTTTCGGCGACGACCGGCTCGCCGAGGTCGCGGCAGGGGCGAGCGTGCCGGTGGTCAACGCGCTCACCGACGGGTTCCACCCCTGCCAGCTGCTCGCCGACCTGCTGACCGTCCGGGAGTACTGCGGCGCCACCACCGGACGGACCCTGGCGTACGTCGGCGACGCCGCGAACAACATGGCGAGTTCCTACCTGCTTGCCGGGGCCACCGCCGGGATGCATGTGCGGGTGTCCGGGCCGACCGGGCACGACCCGTCCCCGTCGGTGGTTTCCCGGGCCGGGGAGATCGCTGCCTGGACCGGCGGGTCGGTGCAGGTCATCCGGGACCCGACGGAGGCGGCCGACGGCGCCGACGTGCTGGCCACCGACACCTGGACGTCGATGGGCCAGGAGGCCGACGGGCGGGACCGGCGTACTCCGTTCTGGCCGTACCAGGTCAACCAGGAGCTGCTCGACGCCGCCGCGCCGGAGGCGATCGTGCTGCACTGCCTGCCCGCCCACCGGGGTGAGGAAATCACCGACGACGTGCTCGACGGCGCGCGCAGCGCCGTGTTCGACCAGGCGGAGAACCGGCTGCACGCGCAGAAGGCGCTGCTCACCTGGCTGCTGCGCCAGCAGGACGGGCCGTCGTGACCGGCCCGGCGACCCGGACCGCCCGGCACGCCCGGATCACCGAGCTGATCCGGGCCAGGGCGGTCCGGTCACAGACCGAGCTGGCCGAGTTGCTCGCCGGCGACGGCATGCAGGTCACCCAGGCGACCCTGTCGCGGGACCTGGAGGAACTCGGCGCGGTCAAGGTACGCGGCCGCGACGGCGGCCCGGCGGTCTACCTGATTCCCGAGGACGGCAACCCGACGCTGCGGCCCGCCGAGCAGGCCCCGGCCCGCCTGGTCCGGCTGCTGCACGAGCTGCTCACCGGAGTCGACGCCAGTGGCAACATCTGCGTGCTGCGTACCCCACCGGGTGCGGCGCAGTTTCTGGCCAGCGCGCTGGACCGGTCCGGGCTGCCGGACGTGGCCGGCACCATCGCCGGCGACGACACCATCCTGGTCGTCGCCCGCGACCCGGCCGGCGGTGCCGGCCTGGCCGGAAAGCTCTCCACCTGGGCCGCCACCCCGCCCGGCCCGACCACCACCTGAACGGCCCGACCACCCCCGCTGTACCGCCCGACCACCACCTGATTTACCCGATACGCACATTCAACGAGGAGCACGACATCATGACTGAGCGGGTGGTACTCGCCTACTCCGGCGGCCTGGACACCTCGGTCGCCATTCCGTACCTCGCCGGGGAACTCGGCGCCGAGGTGATCGCCGTCGCGGTTGACGTCGGTCAGGGCGGCGAGGACATGGACGTCATTCGGCAGCGGGCGCTGGACTGCGGCGCCGTCGAATCCGAGGTGGTCGACGCCCGGGACGAGTTCGCCGCCGATTTCTGCCTGCCGGCGCTGCGGGCCAACGCTCTCTACATGGACCGGTACCCGCTGGTGTCGGCGCTGAGCCGGCCGCTGATCGTCAAGCATCTGGTCGCGGCGGCCCGTAAGCACGGCGGCACCGTGGTGTCGCACGGCTGCACCGGCAAGGGCAACGACCAGGTTCGCTTCGAGGTCGGCATCGGCGCGCTCGCGCCGGAGCTGAAGGTGGTCGCCCCGGCCCGCGACTTCGCCTGGACCCGGGACAAGGCGATCGCGCTGGCCGAGGAGAAGGGGCTGCCGATCGACGTGTCGCACAAGTCGCCGTACTCGATCGACCAGAACCTGTGGGGCCGGGCGGTGGAGACCGGCTTCCTGGAGGACATCTGGAACGCCCCGATCGAGGACCTGTACGCGTACACCGCCGACCCGGCCGCGCCGCGCGACGCCGACGAGGTGACCATCACCTTCGACGCCGGGGTGCCGGTGGCGGTCGACGGCGAGACGGTCACCCCGTACCAGGCGGTGGTGGAGCTCAACCGGCGCGCCGGCGCGCAGGGCATCGGGCGGCTGGACATGGTCGAGGACCGGCTCGTCGGGATCAAGAGCCGCGAGGTGTACGAGGCACCGGGCGCGATCGCGCTGATCACCGCCCACCAGGAGCTGGAGAACGTCACCGTGGAGCGCGAGGTGGCCCGGTTCAAGCGGACCGTGGACCAGCGCTGGGGCGAGCTGGTCTACGACGGCCTGTGGTTCTCCCCGCTCAAGCAGGCCCTCGACGCGTTCATCGACGAGACGCAGCGGCACGTCACCGGCGAGATCCGGATGGTGCTGCACGGCGGCCGGCCGGTCGTCGTCGGCCGGCGTTCCGAGGCCAGCCTGTACGACTTCAACCTGGCCACCTACGATACCGGTGACACCTTCGACCAGAGCCAGGCAAAGGGCTTCGTGCAACTGTGGGGGCTGTCCAGCCGGCTGGCCACCGCCCGCGACACCCGGCTCGCCGGCCCCGGTGAGCAAACCCGGCTGCCCGGCTCGCAGGCCTGACCCCGACAATGGTCGCCGTGGACGACAAGAGCCTGACCGAGAACACCGCCAGCCCGAACCGCACCAGCCTGTGGGGTGGTCGCTTCGCCGGCGGGCCGGCCGAGGCGCTGGCCCGCCTGTCGGTCAGCGTCCAGTTCGACTGGCGGCTGGCCCCGTACGACATCGCCGGCTCCCGGGCACACGCCCGGGTGTTGGCCGCCGCCGGCCTGCTCGACCCGGACGAACTGGGTCGGATGCTGGCCGCGTTGGACGACCTGGAGGCAGCCTGCGCCTCCGGGTCGTTCCGGCCGACCGTGGACGACGAGGATGTGCACACCGCGCTGGAACGCGGCCTACTGGAGCGGCTCGGCTCGCTCGGCGGCAAGCTGCGCGCCGGCCGGTCCCGTAACGACCAGGTCGCCACCGATCTGCGGCTGTACCTGCGCGACCACGCCCGTGGCCTGGCCGCACAGCTGGTCGAGCTGGCCGCTGCCCTGGTCGAGCAGGCCGAGCGGCACCTGGAAACCCCCGCGCCCGGGATGACCCACGTGCAGCACGCCCAGCCGGTGACGTTCGGGCACTGGCTGCTGGCCCACGTCCATCCGCTGCTGCGTGACCTGGACCGGTTGCGCGACTGGGACGCGCGTACCGCAGTGTCACCGTTGGGTGCCGGCGCGCTGGCCGGCTCCGGCCTTCCGCTGGATCCGGTCGCGGTCGCCAAGGAGCTGGGATTCCGGACGTCGTTCGCCAACTCGATGGACGCGGTCGCCGACCGGGACTTCGCCGCCGAGTTCCTCTTCGCCACCGCGATGGTCGGGGTGCACCTGTCCCGGCTGGGGGAGGAGGTGGTGCTCTGGACCTCGCAGGAGTTCGGCTGGGTGGAGCTCGACGACGCCTTCGCCACCGGGTCGTCGATCATGCCGCAGAAGAAGAACGCTGACATCGCCGAGCTGGCCCGGGGCAAGTCCGGCCGCCTCGTCGGCGGGCTGGTGGCGGTGTTGACCATGCTCAAAGGGCTGCCGCTGACCTACGACCGGGACATGCAGGAGGACAAGGAGCCGGCGTTCGACGCCGTCGACACCCTGCAACTGCTGCTGCCGGCCCTGGCCGGGATGATCTCCACCATGACGGTACGGGTGGACCGGCTCGCAGCCGCCGCCCCGGCCGGGTTCACCCTGGCCACCGAGGTGGCGGACTGGCTGGTCCGCAAGGGTGTGCCGTTTCGGGACGCGCACGAGGTCACCGGCAAGCTGGTGGCGCTCTGCTCGGCCCGGGAGTGCGCGCTCGACGAGGTCTCCGACGACGATCTGCGGCTGGTCAGCGAGCACCTTGACGCCGGCGTCCGGGACGTGCTCTCGGTACGGTCGGCGCTCGCGGTGCGGACCACGCCGGGCTCGACCGGCCCCGGTCCGGTGTCCGACCAGTTGGCCGCCGTCACGGAGCAGCTGTCCGGGTGGCGCCGGTGGGCGGCGGAGTCGGTGGTGCCCCGCTGACCTAACCGGCGGCCGGGTCCGGGTCACCGGGTGGGCGGCGGGAACCGGTAGGCCCGTTCCACCCGGGCCACGTGCACCGCGAAGCTGGCGTACCACCGGGCCCTGCCGTCGGCCTGGGCGACCAGGTGCTCGACGTGTCGACGCCAGGCGGCGATCGACTCCTCGTCACGCCAGTAGGAGACGGTGATGCCGACCCCGTCGGGGTCCCGGGCACTGTCCACGCCCAGGAAGCCTGGCTGCGCGTCGGCGAGTTCCAGCATCCGGCGGGCGGTGGCCGCGTAGCCGTGGTCGTCGTCGGTGCGGGTGGAGGCGAAGACAACCAGGTAGTACGGCGGTGGCGGGGTGTCGGCGGGACTCATCGGTCGCTCCCGGGCGGTGGTGTGCTGGGTCGCTGTGCTGTGCTGGCACCATGAGACCACCCGCGCCGGTCGGCGATCTCGCGACGGTGCTCGCCGGACCGGTCGACGTGGCGGCCCGCGCGTTACTGGGCTGCCGGGTCGCCGTCGGCGATGTCGAGGTCCGGCTCACCGAGGTCGAGGCGTACGCCGGGGTCGGCGCCGACCCCGCCTCGCACGCCCACCGGGGCCGTACGCCGCGTAACGCCCCGATGTTCGGGCCGCCCGGGCAGCTGTACGTCTACTTCAGCTACGGCATGCACTGGTGCGGCAACGTTGTCACCGGCCCGCCGGGACAGGCGGCGGCGGTGCTGCTGCGGGCCGGCGAGATCATCGCCGGCCACCGGGCGGCCCGGCGCCGCCGTGGCCTGCGGGTGCCGGACCGGGACCTGGCCCGTGGTCCGGCCCGGCTGATGGCCGCGCTCGGGCTGGACGGCACGGCGAACGGTACGTCGGTGCTCGACGGCACCGGCCCGCTGTCGCTGACGCCATCGCCGGTGCCGATCCCGGCCGGAGCTGTCCGCACCGGCCCCCGGGTGGGGGTGGGCGCGGCCCAGCACACGCCATGGCGCTTCTGGCTGGCCGGCGAGCCGACGGTCAGCGGGTACCGCCGGGCCGCTCCCCGGCCGCGCGGCGGCCGGACCGGGGCGCCGAACGTGACCGGATGACGGGCGACCGGTGCGACCGGATGACGGGTGCTGCGTGGACTGGCACAGACCCTCGGCTGCTCGGTGGCCGAACTCGCCGGGGAAGCGGACGCGGTCGCCACCAGATCCGCCGCGCTGACCCTGTCGTACGGTCGGCTCGCCATCGAAGCCGCTGACCCGGACCGGGGCGCAGCTCGGCCTGGCTCGCGCGCTGGCCGAGCAGGGCCGACTGGCCGGAGCCGTCCAGCAGTACGAGTCGCTGCTGCGCGACAACCGACAGGCCGCACGGCTGCGCAGACCGCCGCCGGCGACATCACCGAGTCCCGGGACACGGCAGTGCACCTCGGCCTTCAGTCGTCCCGCCGGGCGGGGTAGCCCCAGCCCTGGGCAACCTCGAACAGCGGACCCGGCAGCGCCACGTCGGCCGGCAGTTCCCGGGGCGGCTGGACCGTGCCGGTACGGATCCGCCCGGTCCAGTCACCCAGCCCGGCCTTGATCCGGCCATGGTCGAACCGGCCGTACTCCACCATGTCCGACTCCCACTCCAGGCCGAGGAACTCGCAGATGCGCCGGGTCTCGGTCGTCGGATCGGCCGCCAGATCCTCGTAGCGGACCGTGTGTCCGGGAAGTACCCGGCGTGCCTCGGCGAGTTTGGTCAGGTACCGGCCGACGCTCTCGGCTGCCTCCTGCGGCGTCTGCTGGGGTCGGGCCCTGGTCCACGAGTCGAGGATCGCGGCCGGGTGGCGTAGCAGGAACACGAACCGCGCGTCCGGCCACACCCGGGCGATTCGGGGCCAGATGAACACGTTGTGCGGAGTCTTCTCGACCAGGACCTGTTTGCCACTGCGCTGCAACGCCGCGTCCAACACCCGGTCCCACAGCAGGTGGGTGATTTCCTGAGCGTCCCAGCCCAACTCGCCCATGCTGTCAGTGATGTAGTGGTCACTGAACTCCACCCGCAGCTTGCTCAGATGCAGCTCGTGCGGAGCGTAGAGCGAAGAGTGGCTGTTCAGCATCATTCGCAGCAGTGTCGACCCCGACCGGACCGACGACAGAATGAACACTGGTTGGCGCAGCAGTCGGTGCGGGCGGCGGACGAAGGCAGGACGGCCGCCCCGGCGGGTGATCTGCATTCCGGTCGACCGGGCGATCCGTACGGCAAGGTGATGCTTCCAGCTCATACGACCGGACACTACGAAATCTTGCTGAGAAAATGCTAGGGGGGTCTTCGCCCGCTGGGCACAGAGCCGCCGGATGCCAGGTGACTGGCGGCCCGAGGGGCCCGGTAACCCGGACGGATGGCAGGATTCGCATCCGGCCCGGGTGGGCAAAGCAGGCCGCAGCACACCGGCGATGGAATCCGGGTCACGACGGCGGCGATGGAAGGTGCGTGCGTGCAGGGGTACGGAACACAACTCGCGCTGGTCGGGATCCTGGTGGTGTTGAACGCGGTCTTCGCCGGTAGCGAAATCGCCCTGGTGTCGCTACGCGACAGCCAGCTGCAGCGGCTGGAACGGTCCCGCCGGACGGGTCGGGTCCTGGCCAAGCTCGCCAAGGACCCGAACCGGTTCCTCGCCACCATTCAGATCGGCATCACCCTGGCCGGGTTCCTGGCCTCGGCCACCGCCGCGGTGTCGCTGGCCCAGCCGTTGGTGCCAGCGCTGGACGTGCTCGGCCGGGCTGCGGAGCCGGTGGCGATCGTGCTGATCACCCTGGTGCTGACCTTCGTCACACTGGTCTTCGGCGAGCTGGCCCCGAAGCGGGTGGCCATGCAGCGGGCCGAGCGGTGGGCGCTGGCGGTGGCCCGGCCTCTTGACATGATGGCCAGCCTGGCCCGGCCGGCGGTCTGGGCGCTCGGTGCCACCAGCGACCTCGTGGTCCGCCTCGTCGGCGGCGATCCGAAGGCGACCCGCGACGAGATAAGCCCGGACGAACTGCGCGACATCGTGGCCGGTCACCGGGCATTCACCGCCGAGCAGCAGACCATCATCTCCGGGGCACTGGAGATCGCCGACCGGCGGCTGCGGGCGGTGCTGGTGCCCCGGCTGGAGGTCTTCACCCTGGACAGCGGGACGTCTGCCGAGGCGGCCCGGATCGTGCTGGCCACCTCCGGGCACTCCCGCGCCCCGGTGGTCCGTAACGGGATGCTGGACGACACCGTCGGCGTGATCCACCTGCGTGACCTGGTCGGCGTACCCGATGACCGGCCGGTCGACGCGGTGGCCCGCCCGCCCATGCTGCTGCCCGAGTCGCTGCCGGTGGTCGACGCGTTGCGCCGGTTCAAGACACACCGCCAGCACATCGCGCTGGTCGTCGACGAACGCGGTGCCGTCGACGGCATCGTCACCCTGGAGGACGTACTGGAGGAGATCGTCGGCGAGATCTACGACGAGACCGACCGGGACATCCGCGCCGTGCGCACCGAGCCGGACGGCACCATGCTGGTCCCCGGGACCTTCCCCGTGCACGACCTGCCGGACATCGGGGTCGACCTACCCGGCCGCCCGGCCGGCGACTACACCACCGTGGCAGGTCTGGTGCTGGCCCGGCTCGGCCACATTCCCACCGACGCGGGCGAGTCGGTCCGGGTCGACGGCTGGACCATCACCGTCGCCTCCGTCGACCACCACGCCATCAGCGGTGTACGGCTGCGCCGATCCTCGCGGGACGACGGCGACCGTGCGGGTGGCGGCGACCGTGCCGCCGCCGAGAACCGCCCGCTCAGCTCGGCCGTTGAAAGACCAGACAGTAGTCGCCGGTCAGCCAGTCGGGCTGGTGGTCCCAACACAGGAACGACTCCTGAAGCAGAGTGAGATGGGCGCGGATCACCCGACCCACGTCCCAGGCGAGGGTGGTCACCCGGCCGTCGACCCGCATGTTCGCCACGTTGACCACGGCGTGGCCGCCCGGCCGCAGCAACTGGGCGACCTGACCGAACACGTCACCGATTTCGTCGAGATAGCTGGTGTAGTCACCGTCGAGGGTCTCGTAGGCGTTGAGCGGGTTCTCCGGATGGTCCGTCGCGTCCATGTAGGGCGGTGAGGTCAGGCAGAGGTCGAACGGTCCGTCGACCAGACCGATCAGCTTCCGGGCGTCACCGTCGACGATCTCGGCACCGGCCGCCCCGGCGAGCCGCTGCCGGATCAGCGTGACCCGGTCGGGCAGCAGTTCTACGCCGGTCGCCCGTCGACCCATCCGCGCCGCGGTCACCAGTGTGGTGCCATAGCCGGCGAACGGGTCCAGCACCGCCTGCCCGGGCGTGGTGTACTCGTCGATCACCGCCTCGACCAGAGCCTCCGGAAAGTGCACCTGCTGGTCCTCACCCGCCGGCAGTTGGGCGATCAGGTCAGTGCTGGTCAGCTGCAGCCACGGTCTCACCCGACCATTGTCCCTCGCGGCAGTGGCGGCGGCCGGCCGCCCTGCGTCGACGGCTGCCGGACTACTCCGACGCCGCGTCGTCGCTCTGCCCGGACCGGCGACGGTTGCGCAGCGCCATCCAGGTGGCACCGAACACGATCGCTCCGGCCAGGCAGACCGCGACCACGTGACCGCTGCCGGTCCAGCCGAACCAGTCCTGCAGCAGCATCCGGGAGCGGGACGTTGGATCCACCAACGTGATCGCCACGAACGCGGCGACCAGTACTCCGGCGCCGACGGCGAACGCGGTCGCCCACGGCCCGCTCGGTCCGAACCGGCCGTGCAGCACCAGCACAGCGCGCACGATCCGTCGGGCCCGGACCAGCCGTAACGTGCCTACCGTGTAGACCAACCGGAACACCTGCAGCGGCCCCAACGCCAGGATGGTGACCGGGACCACGATCAGGGTCAGCGTCACCAGCCCTCGATTGCGCCGCAGCCACGCCAGCCGGTCGGCGGAGAAGGCCAGCAGTACGGCCGTCTCGGCGACCAGCACCGCTCCGCTCGCCCAGTGCAGTATCTCACCGACCGTCGCCAGGGCCCCGCCGGCGAGGGTGAGGAACACCGCCGGAACCGAGGCCAGCGCCGCGACCAGCACCGGCACCGCCAGTCGCCGTTCCCACCGGGCGGATCGGTCCCGGCCGGACCCGCCAGCCGGCTGATCGCTTCCAGTTCGGTCGTCGGCGCCGGTCATCCCGCTGTGTCGGCGGCCCGCCGTCCGACGGTCGCCGACGGAACCCGGACCGCGACCTCCACCCCGAGCTGCGCACCGTCGCTCAGCCGGAGCCGGTCACCGCTCCAGAACCGGCCCGGGTCGTACCAGTTGGTCCGCCGACCTGTCGGCAGCAGCCCCATCGCCTCGTAGGTCACCGCGACCACCTCGGCGCAGTAGACACTCTCCAGATCCGTCCGTCCGGCAGCACCGTCAGTCGACGGTCCGGCGCCACCCGACCCCTCGGCTGCTTCGGCGCCACCCGTACCCCGACCAGCCGGCGGCAACCAGCTGACCAACCGTTCGCGTACCGCGCCGGCCAGCGGCGCCCGCCGTACGGACGGGGTACGACCCCGCAGCCACCGCCAGGCCAGCGCGGCGGTGGACGGGAACGGGGTGCCGTCCAACCGGGCGACGGTCCGTAGCACGGCATTCTCCATCGCGCTGTCGGCGGGCGGCTCCAACTGCCGCAGCCAGGCCCGCTGACCGTAGCGCCGTGCCCAGACCGTGACCGCGTCGCGCAGGTCGTGCAGCTGCACCCCTCTGTGGTGGCTGCCCGACCACATGTCCGGCAGTGACCGACCGAGCTCGGCGTGCCACAGCAGCGGCGGGAGATCTTCGATCACCACCGCCATCCCCACGTGGTTCACCGGGCTGTTGGTGGTCATCTGGATCGCCCGGTCGGGCATCGTTCGCCCGCGAAACAGCCACAGGTCACCGGTACGGGTCAGCTCGACCGCCGCGTCGAGGGAGAGTGGTTCGCCGGTCACTCAACTACCCTAGGCCGATGCGTTGGTGGAAGGTAATGGGCCTGGCCGCGTTCGTCGGGGTCGCCGCGACCGGAGCGGTCGTCGTCCGGGCCGAACGACGCCGTCGGGCCTACACTGCGGAGCAGATCCGAGACCGGCTCCGACAGCGCCTCGTCGAGGCCGGTCCGGCGGATGCCCCGCCTCCAGACTGAGTCGCCGGTCAGCTGAGCCGCCGGCTCCGGCAGCCGGTCACAGCAGCCGCGCCTCGCGCAGCAGGTGTGCCAGGCCGGCACCGTCGGGCGCGGACAACCACCGCCGGCCACCCGGCCCGGCAGCCCTGGAGGTCTCACCGGCCGGTGCCGGCAGATTGCCGGCCAGGACCGCCTGGGTCGGCGAGAGCCGACGGATCGCCACCGCAGCCAAGCTGTCCGGGTGCTGCGCCGCGAACTCGGCGTAGATCTCCGGATCGTGCTGCCCGTCGTCGCCCACCAGCAGCCAGCGGATCTGCGGGAACTCTTCCGCCAACCTGGCCAGGCTGGCACGCTTGTGCTCCCGACCGCTGCGGAACCACCGTTCGGTGGTCGGACCCCAGTCCGTCAGCAGCAGCGGGCCGGCCGGGTAGAGATGCCGGGACAGGAACCGGCTCAGGGTCGGCGCGACGTTCCAGGCACCGGTGGACAGGTAGAGCACCGGTGCACCCGGATGCGCGGTGACCAAACGTTCGTACAGCACCGCCATCCCGGCGACCGATGCCCGGGCGTGCTCGTCCAACACGAACGTGTTCCACGCGGCCAGCATCGGCCGGGGCAGCGCGGTCACCATGACCGTGTCGTCGACGTCGGAGATGATGCCGAACCGGACCTGCGGGTCGACGATACGTACCGGCGCGTCAACCGGCTCGGAGTCGCCGCTGTGCAGCCGTACCGACGTCCAGCCGGGCTCCAGATCGGCCGGCACGACCGTGTCCACGAACCCGCCCCGGTCGGCCCGGACCTCGTGCCGCTTGCCGCCAGCTTCGATCACCACCGGCGCGTCCTTCACCGGCAGGGTGGCGAAGCTGCGCCAGCCCCGTACCTTCTTCGCCCGCCGACGTGGCGGATCGGGCCGACCCAGCAGCACCCGCGCCATCACCCGGACCCAGCCCGGCGCTCCGTAGCCGGTGTACGGGATGAGCGTGAGATCCCAACCTCGTCGCCGCAGCCGGCGTTCCAACAGGGCATGGATGGCATCCTCGAGCCGGACGGCTCGGTGGGCGCCACGCGCCGCCGGGCTCACGGGTGTCATCGCCACGGTGCCACCCTGCCACAGCCACCCGTTGCGGGCACGGCGTGGTGATTGACCACGTGAAGCCCGCTCAGCCGGCCAAGGCCACCGCCGACACCGGCCAATCCGACGTCATCGCCGCAGGTCAAGTCGCGGCCAGTTCGATCTCCACCGCAGGCGGGTCGAGCAGCGTTGGCCCTGTCAACGACAGGTTTCGATGGGTGCACGGGTTCTTGGCAAGCTGCGCCGCAGGTCGGAAACCGGATGTCCGTGCTGGTCCGCGATGAGGGACAATCGCGCCGTGACGGACGAACAAGACCCGGCCGGTACGCCTGACGTGCTGGACGAGCTGCGTTGGCGGGGCCTGATCCAGGATGCCACGGATGTGACCGAGCTGGGTCGGCAGCTGCGCGACCCCACCACCTTCTACGTCGGCTTCGATCCGACGGCCCCCAGCCTGCATGTGGGCCACCTGGTCCAGGTGCTCACCGCCCGTCGGCTGCAACTCGCCGGACATCGGCCGTTGCTGCTGGTCGGCGGGGCCACCGGGCAGATCGGGGACCCGAAGGAGGGTGGTGAGCGAAACCTGAACCCGCCTGAGGTGGTGGCGGGCTGGGTCGACCGGATCCGCGACCAGCTCGCGCCGTTCGTCTCGTTCACCGGGCCGGTCGCGGCGCAGGCGGTCAACAACCTGGACTGGACCGGGCCGATGTCGGTCGTCGAGTTCCTCCGGGACGTGGGCAAGCATTTTCCGGTCAACCGGATGCTGGCCCGTGAGGTGGTCCGGGCCCGGCTGGACGGCGGCATCAGCTTCACCGAGTTCAGCTACCAGCTGCTGCAGGCGAACGACTTCTTTGAGCTGCACCGGCGGCACGGTTGCCTGCTGCAGTTCGGCGGCTCCGATCAGTGGGGCAACATCACCGCAGGGGTCGACTATGTGCGTCGGCGTGGAGCCGGCCCGGTGCACGCTTTCACCACGCCGCTGGTCACCCGGTCGGACGGCACCAAGTTCGGCAAGACCGAGGGCGGCGCGGTCTGGTTGGACGCCGCGCTGACCAGCCCGTACGCCTTCTACCAGTTCTGGGTCAACGTCGACGACCGCGACGTCGGGCGGTTCCTGCGCTACTTCAGCTTCCAGGATCGCGAGACGATAGCCGGACTGGAGCGGGAGTCGGCGGCCCGGCCGGCGGCGCGGATCGCCCAGCGGGCGCTGGCTGAGGAGCTCACCGCCCTGGTGCACGGTCCGGTGGAGGCTGCCCAGGCGGTGGCCGCCAGCCAGGCCCTGTTCGGCCGGGGCTCACTGGACGAACTGGCACCGGAGACACTGCACGCCGCGTTGCGTGAGGCAGGCCTGCTGACCGTGACCGGCGAGATGCCGGCAGTTGCCACGTTGCTGAAGGAGTCGGGACTCGTCGGCAGTCTCAACGAGGCACGCCGGGCGATCGCCGAAGGCGGCGCCTACCTCAACAATCAGCGGGTGTCGGACGTCGAGGCGGTGGTTGCGGCCGAGACGCTGCTGTACGGCCGGTTCCTGGTGCTGCGCCGCGGCAAGCGAACGTTTGCCGGTGTTGAGCTGGTCAGATAGGCGCCGATCGACGTTGTGACGTGGGACGCGTTCGCTCGATTTGACGACTGATCGGGCGGGCGCGTAACTTTCTCTCTGCCCGCAGGGGAACGGACGGAAACACCGGAGCAGCAATCGCAGCCGAGGTGACCGGCCGGAGCTGTGGGACAACCTCCAGGTCCGGGTGTTCGCACCGAATGGAGCTGGCGGGCGGGGTCGCAAGGGTCGCACCGGCAGCGCCGGGGCCGATTTGGAGCGGCGAGACCGACCGGCTAGGGTTGATGACCGCAGGGCACCGGGCGAGTCGACGGAGACGTCGCGGCCGGCCTGCAAAACCGGGTACGGACACACGGGTGACACCGTGCGCTCGACCAGGTGGTCAAACCGGCACAGAGCACCACGATCCGGAAAAATCCGGGTTGACGGGGCAAACGAGTCGGAGTAAGGTAGTAAAAGTGCCCGGCGGGAGTCGGGTGGGACGGATGGCCCTGGTGGGGTTGCCTGCTTGGTGTGGGTGGTTCTGCTGGTGTGTGTTTGTTCTTTGAGAACTCAACAGGGTGCTTGATAAGCCAGTGCCAAAGTTTGTTTGGTTCCCGGCTGGTTGACTGCCGCGTTTGTGGTGGTTTTCTGGTTGGTGATTCCTTGGCATTTTATATGCCGGGTTTGATTTCTTCACAGGTTTTTGTTGGAGAGTTTGATCCTGGCTCAGGACGAACGCTGGCGGCGTGCTTAACACATGCAAGTCGAGCGGAAAGGCCCTTCGGGGTACTCGAGCGGCGAACGGGTGAGTAACACGTGAGCAACCTGCCCCAGGCTTTGGGATAACCCCGGGAAACCGGGGCTAATACCGGATATTACATGCTGCCGCATGGTGGTGTGTGGAAAGTTTTTCGGCTTGGGATGGGCTCGCGGCCTATCAGCTTGTTGGTGGGGTGATGGCCTACCAAGGCGACGACGGGTAGCCGGCCTGAGAGGGCGACCGGCCACACTGGGACTGAGACACGGCCCAGACTCCTACGGGAGGCAGCAGTGGGGAATATTGCACAATGGGCGGAAGCCTGATGCAGCGACGCCGCGTGAGGGATGACGGCCTTCGGGTTGTAAACCTCTTTCAGCAGGGACGAAGCGTAAGTGACGGTACCTGCAGAAGAAGCGCCGGCCAACTACGTGCCAGCAGCCGCGGTAAGACGTAGGGCGCGAGCGTTGTCCGGATTTATTGGGCGTAAAGAGCTCGTAGGCGGCTTGTCGCGTCGACTGTGAAAACCCACAGCTCAACTGTGGGCTTGCAGTCGATACGGGCAGGCTAGAGTTCGGTAGGGGAGACTGGAATTCCTGGTGTAGCGGTGAAATGCGCAGATATCAGGAGGAACACCGGTGGCGAAGGCGGGTCTCTGGGCCGATACTGACGCTGAGGAGCGAAAGCGTGGGGAGCGAACAGGATTAGATACCCTGGTAGTCCACGCTGTAAACGTTGGGCGCTAGGTGTGGGGGGCCTCTCCGGTTCTCTGTGCCGCAGCTAACGCATTAAGCGCCCCGCCTGGGGAGTACGGCCGCAAGGCTAAAACTCAAAGGAATTGACGGGGGCCCGCACAAGCGGCGGAGCATGCGGATTAATTCGATGCAACGCGAAGAACCTTACCTGGGTTTGACATGGCCGCAAAACCTGCAGAGATGTGGGGTCCTTCGGGGGCGGTCACAGGTGGTGCATGGCTGTCGTCAGCTCGTGTCGTGAGATGTTGGGTTAAGTCCCGCAACGAGCGCAACCCTTGTTCGATGTTGCCAGCGCGTTATGGCGGGGACTCATCGAAGACTGCCGGGGTCAACTCGGAGGAAGGTGGGGATGACGTCAAGTCATCATGCCCCTTATGTCCAGGGCTTCACGCATGCTACAATGGCCGGTACAATGGGCTGCGATACCGTGAGGTGGAGCGAATCCCAAAAAGCCGGTCTCAGTTCGGATCGGGGTCTGCAACTCGACCCCGTGAAGTCGGAGTCGCTAGTAATCGCAGATCAGCAACGCTGCGGTGAATACGTTCCCGGGCCTTGTACACACCGCCCGTCACGTCACGAAAGTCGGCAACACCCGAAGCCGGTGGCCCAACCCCTTGTGGGAGGGAGCTGTCGAAGGTGGGGCTGGCGATTGGGACGAAGTCGTAACAAGGTAGCCGTACCGGAAGGTGCGGCTGGATCACCTCCTTTCTAAGGAGCGCTCTCCCGGCGAAGGTCGGGTAGGGAGCCTGCTGCCCCCGAGTGTGGGGTGGGGGTGCTCATGTGGCGGAGACACTGGTGAGTTCGTGTCGGCAACGGCTGATGCTGCTAGTACTGCTTCTGCTTTCGGGTGGGGGTGTGGAGGGTGGTGTTGGTGCGGCTGGTGTGGATGGTGGGCATCCTGTTGGGTCCTGAGGGAACAGGCCACGTGGTGGGTTGTTGTCTCTGGTGCCAGGCGCGGCCTGGTCTTGCATACCGGCCATCGTGTGTGGTGGTGCTGGTGTGGGGCTGGGGGTTGCGGGTTGGTCGTTTGTTGAGAATTACACAGTGGACGCGAGCATCTTTGTGGTCAAGTTGTCAAGGGCGAACGGTGGATGCCTTGGCACTAGGAGCCGATGAAGGACGTGGGAGGCCGCGATAGGCCTGGGGGAGCTGTCAACCGAGCTGTGATCCCAGGGTGTCCGAATGGGGAAACCTGGCATCAGTCATGTGGTGTCACCTGCACCTGAACTCATAGGGTGTGTGGAGGGAACGCGGGGAAGTGAAACATCTCAGTACCCGCAGGAAGAGAAAACAATAGTGATTCCGTGAGTAGTGGCGAGCGAAAGCGGATGAGGCTAAACCGGCTGCGTGTGATACCTGTCAGGGGTTGCGTGGTCGGGGTTGTGGGACTCTGCTGATCGGACTGACATTCGGTCGAGAAGTGATAAAGCCAGTTGTTAGCTGAATGGTGTGGAAAAGCCAGCCGTAGACGGTGATAGTCCGGTAGGTGAAAACTTCTGGTCTTCTGTGGATGTTCCCGAGTAGCGGCGGACCCCTGAAATCTGCCGTGAATCTGCCAGGACCACCTGGTAAGCCTAAATACTTCCTAGTGACCGATAGCGGACGAGTACCGTGAGGGAATGGTGAAAAGTACCCCGGGAGGGGAGTGAAATAGTACCTGAAACCGTTCGCCTACAATCCGTCGGAGCCTTTAGGGGTGACGGCGTGCCTTTTGAAGAATGAGCCTGCGAGTTAGTGGCATGTGGCGAGGTTAACCCGTGTGGGGTAGCCGTAGCGAAAGCGAGTCTGAAGAGGGCGTTGAGTCGCATGTTCTAGACCCGAAGCGGAGTGATCTAGCCATGGGCAGGCTGAAGCGCGGGTAAGACCGCGTGGAGGGCCGAACCCACCAACGTTGAAAAGTTGGGGGATGACCTGTGGTTAGGGGTGAAAGGCCAATCAAACTCCGTGATAGCTGGTTCTCCCCGAAATGCATTTAGGTGCAGCGTTGCGTGTTTCTTGCCGGAGGTAGAGCACTGGATGGTCTAGGGGGCCTACAAGCTTACCGAAATCAGCTAAACTCCGAATGCCGGTAAGTGAGAGCGTGGCAGTGAGACTGCGGGGGATAAGCTTCGTAGTCGAGAGGGAAACAGCCCAGATCACCAGCTAAGGCCCCTAAGCGTGTGCTAAGTGGAAAAGGATGTGGGGTCGCTTAGACAACCAGGAGGTTGGCTTAGAAGCAGCCACCCTTTAAAGAGTGCGTAATAGCTCACTGGTCAAGTGGTTCCGCGCCGACAATGTAGCGGGGCTCAAGCACACCGCCGAAGCTGTGGCATTCACGCGTGTACTTCGCTGACTCTTTCGAGGGTTGGTGCAGGTGTGTGGATGGGTAGGGGAGCGTCGTGCCGGGGGTGAAGCAGCGGGGTGACCCAGCTGTGGACGCGGCACGAGTGAGAATGCAGGCATGAGTAGCGAAAGAAGGGTGAGAAACCCTTCCGCCGGATGACCAAGGGTTCCAGGGCCAGGCTAATCCGCCCTGGGTGAGTCGGGACCTAAGGCGAGGCCGAGAGGCGTAGTCGATGGACAACGGGTTGATATTCCCGTACCCGCGAAGGAGCGCCCATGATGAACCTCGTTGTGCTAACTGCCCGAACTTGGTGAGGTTTTCGGACTGATCTGAGGGAGCGCGGGAACCTGGCGGGTAGTAGTCAAGCGATGGGGTGACGCAGGAAGGTAGCTGATCCCGGCCGGTGGTTGTGCCGGGGTAAGCGTGTAGGCTGCATCATAGGTAAATCCGTGGTGCGTGTGGCTGAGACGTGATGCCGAGCCGATTCAGGTGAAGTCAGTGATCCTATGCTGCCGAGAAAAGCCTCTAGCGAGCTTCTAGCGGCCCGTACCCTAAACCGACACAGGTGGTCAGGTAGAGAATACCGAGGCGATCGGGCGAACTGTGGTTAAGGAACTCGGCAAATTGCCCCCGTAACTTAGGGAGAAGGGGGGCCGGAGACGTGAAGCTCTTTTCGGGTGGAGCGTTGTATGGCCGCAGAGACCAGGGGAAAGCGACTGTTTACTAAAAACACAGGTCCATGCGAAGAAGTAATTCGATGTATATGGACTGACGCCTGCCCGGTGCTGGAACGTTAAGGGGACCGGTTAGCTCTTCGGGGCGAAGCTGAGAACTTAAGCGCCAGTAAACGGCGGTGGTAACTATAACCATCCTAAGGTAGCGAAATTCCTTGTCGGGTAAGTTCCGACCTGCACGAATGGCGTAACGACTTTCCTACTGTCTCAACCACAGGCCCGGCGAAATTGCATTACGAGTAAAGATGCTCGTTACGCGCGGCAGGACGGAAAGACCCCGGGACCTTTACTATAGCTTGACATTGGTACTCGAATTAGCTTGTGTAGGATAGGTGGGAGACTGTGAAGCTGGTACGCCAGTATCGGTGGAGTCGTTGTTGAAATACCACTCTGGTTGATTTGGGTTTCTAACTTCGGACCGTGATCCGGTTCAGGGACAGTGTCTGGTGGGTAGTTTAACTGGGGCGGTTGCCTCCTAAAGGGTAACGGAGGCGCCCAAAGGTTCCCTCATCCTGGTTGGCAATCAGGTGTTGAGTGTAAGTGCACAAGGGAGCTTGACTGTGAGACTGACAGGTCGAGCAGGGACGAAAGTCGGGACTAGTGATCCGGCACTTGCGTGTGGAAGCGGTGTCGCTCAACGGATAAAAGGTACCCCGGGGATAACAGGCTGATCTTCCCCAAGAGTCCATATCGACGGGATGGTTTGGCACCTCGATGTCGGCTCGTCGCATCCTGGGGCTGTAGCAGGTCCCAAGGGTTGGGCTGTTCGCCCATTAAAGCGGTACGCGAGCTGGGTTTAGAACGTCGTGAGACAGTTCGGTCCCTATCCGCCGCGCGCGTAGGATACTTGAGAAGGGCTGTCCCTAGTACGAGAGGACCGGGACGGACGAACCTCTGGTGTGCCAGTTGTCCCGCCAGGGGCACGGCTGGTTGGCTACGTTCGGAAGGGATAACCGCTGAAAGCATCTAAGCGGGAAGCTCGCTTCAAGATGAGGTGTCCCACCCATTTTGTGGGGTAAGGCTCCCAGTAGATGACTGGGTTGATAGGCCGGAGATGTAAGCCAGGTAACTGGTTCAGTTGACCGGTACTAATAGGCCGAGGACTTGACTTCGAAGATGTACGCGTCCACTGTGTGATTCTGGGCAAACGAACACTGTGTGTGTTTGGTTTGTTGTTAGGGTTACGGCGGTTATGGCGGAGGGGAAACGCCCGGTTACATTCCGAACCCGGTAGCTAAGCTCTCCAGCGCCGATGGTACTGCACTCGTGAGGGTGTGGGAGAGTAGGTCACCGCCGGACATCTTACAGTTGAGGGCCGCTCCCTGCGGGGAGCGGCCCTCAACTGTGTCTGCCCGCCGTACTTTGGCTAGGCGGCATCAGGGAGGATGGAGTCGTGAACCCAACTGGGCAGGATGGCGACCGACCTCGCCGCACCGACGAACGACACGGTCGCGCCGGCGGCTTCAGCCGCGGCTACGGCGGCAGCCGGGACGACCGTGGCGACCGGACCCCGCGCCGGGACGACCACGACACCGGGCGGCGCGGTGGCGAGCGCGGTGCGGAGCGATTCCGTTCCGACCGCCGGCAACCGTTCGCCGGTGAACGCCGGGGTGGTGCCACCGGTAATGACGGTGACCGCCGCCGGGGCGGTTGGGACCGTGACCGCCGACAGCCCGACGACCGTAGGGCCGGCGGTCGTGACCGTGGCTACGTGCGCCGTGACGAGTCCGGTGCCGGCCGAGAGCCGTCCGGGTTCCGCCGGCGCGACGACAGCGCATCACGGCCGAACCGGGACCGACGCGGCGACTGGGAGCCGGCCCGCCGCCGTGACGACGACCGTCGGGGTGGCCGAGGGGAATTCGGTGGCGCTGCGGGGGACAGAAGCGGCGGTTTCCGCAGCGAGCGCAGGAGCTGGTCCGACGACGGCCGCCGCAGTGAGTCCCGCGGGGACCGAGGCTTCCGCAGCGACCGCCGGACCACGGGTGGGGACGGTGGCGAGCGCCGGTCCGACCGCGGTGGATTCCGGACCGGGGGACCTCGCACCCAGCGTGCTGACGGTGAGCGTCGGTCCGATGCCGGGCGGGGACGGGAGGACCGGCGCTTCGAGCAGCGGGGTGGTGACCGACGTACCGGGCAGGGGGACGAGCGGCGCGACCGTTCCCACGGTGATCGCCGCTCGGGCAGCTTTCCGACCACCGGTCGACCGGCCGACCGGAGAAGCCCTCGGTCCGAGGACCGGCGCCCGCATTCCGGTGACGCCGCCCGGTCCCGTGTCGACGGCGCGCCGGGGCAGTTCCGTAGGCGTACGGACGGTCCGACAGACCGGCCCTTCCGACGGGCATCGTCGGACCGTTCCGCAGCGGCCTCCGCCGCGCCGTACCGTCGGCGCGACGGGGACGGTGCTGACCGCAGGTCCGAACGTACGCCGCCGCCGGAGTTGTCCGACGATATCCTCGCCACCGACCTGCACGCCGAGATCCGGGCTGAACTTCTCGGACTGGCCCGACCGGTGGCCGACACGGTGGCCCGGCACCTTGTCGCCACCGGGCAACTGCTCGACGAGGAGCCGGAGACGGCGCTCGCCCACGCCTTAGCGGCACGTCGGCTCGCCGCCCGCATCGCGGCGGTGCGGGAAGCCGTCGGCTTGGCCGCGTACCGGGCCGGGCAGTGGCAGACCGCCGTCGCCGAACTCCGGACCTATCACCGGATGACCGGACGTCAGACGCACCTCGCCGTACTGGCCGACTGCGAACGCGCCCTCGGCCGGCCGGAGCGGGCGATCGACATATACCGTGGCGCGGATCGCGCCGGCCTGGACCCCGCTGCCGCCGTCGAGTTGTTGATGGTCGCCGCAGGTGCGCGTGGCGACCTGGGGCAGCCGGCCGCAGCGGTGGCGATGCTGCAGGTTCGAGAGCTGACCCTGGAGTCCGCCGAGCCATGGGTCTGCCGGCTCCGTTATGCGTACGCCGACGCGCTGCTCAGCGCTGGGCGTAAGGACGAGGCCCGGGAATGGTTCGCCCGGGCGGCCGAGGCCGACGAGGAAGCGGCAACTGACGCGACCGAGCGCCTTCTGGAAATCGACGGCGTACTGCTGACTGAGGACGAGACGGACGACGAGGCCGACGACGAGCCGGCCGCCACGCCACACCCTGGCAGCTCACCTCTCCGAAGCGCGGAAGAAGACCGGCCCCGATGACCCGAGCCGACGACGCCACCGCTGGGCGCTGCGGGCTGTCCGCCGCACACGACCTGGTGATATTTGATCTCGACGGGGTGATCTACCTGATCGACCGGCCCATCCCCGGGGCGGTCGAGGCAGTGGATCGGCTGCGGCGGGCCGGCCCGCCGGTCGCGTACGCGACGAACAATGCCTCCCGGCGTTCGGCCGACGTCGCCGGGCTGCTCCGTGGCATGGGGGTGCCGGCCACTGCCGACGAGGTGGTGACGTCGGCCGGTGCGACCGCCGCGCTGCTGGCACAGCAGTACGGTCCAGGAGCCAAGGCGCTGGTCGTGGGCGCGGACGCGCTGCGTGACGAGCTAACCGAGGCCGGGCTGGCGCTGGTCGCGGCGGCCGATGACAAGCCCGCAGTGGTGGTTCAGGGGTACGGCCCCGAGATCGGGTGGGCCGATCTGGCGGAGGCATCGGTGGCGATCCGGGGCGGCGCCGACTGGGTGGCGACGAACACCGACCGGACCCTGCCCAGTGCCCGGGGACCGCTGCCCGGTAACGGTTCGCTGGTCGCCGCGCTGCGAACGGCGCTGAACCGGGAGCCGGACCAGGTCGTCGGCAAACCGGAACCGGGTTTGTTCGTCACTACCGCTCGACGTGCCGGTGCTGACCGGCCGCTGGTGGTCGGTGACCGGCTGGATACCGACATCGAAGGGGCGAACCGCGCCGGCATGGCGAGTCTGCTCGTGCTGACCGGGATCAGCGACGCTCGGGAACTGCTGGCCGCCCCGCCGGCACGCCGGCCGACGTACCTGGCGGCGGACCTCGCCGGACTGTTCGCGACCGCGGCCGCCCGACCGATCGATGACGGGCCGACGGACGGTGCCGGGTGGCAGGTGCACCGCGACGGCTCGGCGGTGCTCGTTCTCGACGGCACCGGCGGTGACAGCGTGCAGGCGCTGCGGTTGCTCTGCCAGCACGCATGGCAGGGCGACCCGGTGACCGAGGTGCGATGCGAGTCCGCCGCAGCCGAGTCGGCGCTGCGCGTCCTCGGGCTGGCGTGACCTGACGTGCTGGGGTGGTCCGACGTTGGGCCGCAGCCTACGCTGACCGGGGATTGGGTCGCCGGGTGAGCCGGGCCGGCGGACGCGGACCTAGCCGTGGAGCGGGTCGGCCCACAGCAGCTTTCTGAGCTTCAACAGGTCGAACGGGCTGGCGCTGACCGACAGCCGTCGGGCCGCCAACGCGCGACCTACGTCGAGGTCGCCACGGACCAGCGCGAGCAGGTCGTCACTGCCGATGTTCATGGCGATCTTGGCCTTCGGGTCGTCCCCGTCGGCGAGGTCGACGAGACGACCGTCGGTCAGCCGTCCGTGGAACGCGGCGCCGAGGTCGGTGATCCGGCAGGCGAGGGTACGGTCCAGGTTGACCCGTTCGCGTACCTGGTCGGCGTTGCCCTCGAGCCGGGTGGCGAGCTCCCGCAGTGCCTGCCGACACTCGTCGATGCTGGCCACAATCGCACCTCCCGGGCTTCGCGGTGGGTCGCGGTGCCCGGCTGGGCACCGCGACCGGTGGTCGCACCACCGGTGTTCAGCACAGGCACCGTACCGCACCGCGGCGTCGCGTCCCGGTAGCGTGTCAACCGAACATTCTCCGCGGTGAAGGAGTCGGACCATGCGTGACGCCTGGCGGGCGTACCTGGAACTGGCCCTCGGCCTGACCGAGGCGTCCCGGAAGAAGGCCGAGCAGACTGCGCGGTCGTTGGTCGGCAAGGGCGGGGCGACCGCCGCCCAGCTGCAGGCGGTGGCGGAGGACCTGCTGTCGGCCGGCACCGCGAACCGTGAATCACTCACCCGGCTGGTGCGGGCGGAGGTGGACCGGGCGCTCGGCGCAGTGGGCCTGGTAAAGGCCGAGGAAGTCGTGGCGCTGCGGGACCGGATCGACCGGCTGGAGGCCGACATGGAGCGGGCCCGGAGCCGGGCCGCCGCCGCTTCGGCGGCCGCCGCCACAGCCGAGGCGGCGATTGCGCCGTCCGCCGGTCCGGGGAGGGGCAGCACCGGTGGCGCGGCGGGCGAGCCGGCGACCGCAGCCACCGGACAACCGGCGCAGCGGACCGGGGCCGAACCAGCGGTGGCCAGCAAGGCGGTGGCCAGGAAAGCCGCGGCGAAGAACACGGTCGCAAAGAAGGCAGTGGCGAAGAAGGCCGTCGCCAAGAAGGCCCCGGCCAGCAAAACGGTGGGCCGCAGATCCGTCGACGGCTCGGCGGGTGGGCAGTGACCGGCCCGGTGCCGGGGCCCCCATCCGGTGGCCGGGTTTCGCCGACCCCACCCGGTGCGGCCGCCGCGTCGGGCACCGCGGCGGTGGACGGCACAGTCGGCGGTACGCACGTCACCGCCGGCGGTACCGATACCCGGACCGGGCACCCGGCGGTCGACGCGGCCATCGAGGCGGTCCGTAACGCCGCTAATCTGCCGCCGGCCGACCAGATTGCCCAGTACGAAGCGGCGCACGGCACCCTGCAGGAAGCTCTCGCCACCATCGACCAGGCCTGACCGGCCGAGATCCTCCCCGGAGTCGCATGGCACGCCGTAACCGCCTCGATGTGGAGCTGGTCCGCCGCGGACTCGCGCGGTCCCGTGAACAGGCCGCGGAGTTGATCGCGGCCGGGCGGGTGGAGGTGCGCGGCGTCGCCGCCGCCAAGGCCGCAGCGATGGTCGACCCGGCGGAGGCAGTCCGGCTGCTCGGCGAGAACCCGGCGGACGGGTACGTCTCTCGGGGTGCGCACAAGCTGATCGGCGCCCTGACCGGCACCGAAGTCGCGGTCGCCGGTCGGCGTTGCCTGGACGCCGGGGCCTCGACCGGCGGCTTCACCGACGTGCTGCTGCGGCGTGGCGCGGCCGAGGTGGTCGCGGTGGATGTCGGCTACGGACAGCTGGCCTGGTCGCTGCGGGGCGATCCGCGGGTACGCGTCCACGAACGAACCAACGTCCGTGCCCTCACCGCCGACCGGATCGACGGCCCGGTCGGGTTGACCGTGGCGGATCTGTCGTTCATCTCGCTGCGACTGGTCCTTCCCTCGTTGGTCGCCTGTACCGAGCCGGACGGCGATCTGTTGCTGATGGTCAAGCCACAGTTCGAGGTCGGCCGGGAGCGGGTCGGTTCCGGCGGGGTGGTGCGCGATCCGCAGTTGCGCGCCGAGGCGGTGCTCGCGGTCGCGCAGGCCGGTGCCCAGCTTGGCTTCGGCGTGTCGGCGGTGGTCGCCAGTCCACTACCCGGCCCGCGGGGCAACGTCGAGTTCTTCGTCTGGTTCCGGGCCGACGCGCCCCCCGTCGACCCGATCCGGGTGCGGGCTATCGTCGACGCCGGTCCGGCCACGGAAGAAGGTGGAGCGCGGTGAACGCGACAGTCCCGACCGGCGGGGCGCCGATGGCCCCCCGCGGTGCCAGAGCGGCGCTGCTTGTCACCCACACCGGTCGGCGGCGCAGCACCGACCATGCCCGGACCGTCGCCGCCGACCTGATCGAGGCGGGTTTCGAGGTACGGGTGGTCGCCGAGGAGGCCGACGATCTGGATCTGCCCGGGGTGCAGCCGGTCGGTGGTCCGGCGGCTGCCGACGGGGTGGAGATCGTGTTCGCGCTCGGCGGTGACGGTACCTTCCTGCGCGCCGCGGAGCTGGCCCGTCCGGCGAAGGCCCCGCTGCTCGGGATCAACCTCGGCAAGGTCGGGTTCCTGGCCGAGGCTGAGATCGGTGATCTGGACCGGGCGGTCCGGCAGGTGGTGGCCTGTGACTACACCGTGGACGAACGGTTGACCCTGGACGTGCGGGCCGAGCTGGAGTACGGCGTCACCATCGACTCGTGGGCGCTGAACGAGATCAGTGTCGAGAAGGGGCAGCGCGCCCAGATGCTGGAGCTGATGGTCGACGTGGACGGCCGACCGTTGTCGCGCTACGGCGCGGACGGGGTGGTCTGCGCTACGCCGACCGGGTCGACCGCGTACGCGTTCTCGGCCGGCGGTCCGGTGGTGTGGCCCGAGGTCGAAGCGCTGCTGCTGGTGCCGATCAGCGCGCACGCGCTGTTCAGCCGGCCGCTGGTGACCGCGCCGAGCTCCACCTTCGTCATCACCGTCGACCCGTACACCACGTTCGCGGTGCTGTGCTGCGACGGCCGGCGGGTCTACGATCTGCCGCCCGGTGCGCGGGTGACGGTCCAACGGGGCGACCTGCCGGTGCGGGTGGTCCGGCTGCATCCGCGACCGTTCAGCGACCGCCTGGTCGCCAAGTTCGATCTACCGGTCAACGGTTGGCGGGGTAACCGGCGCTGACCGCCCCGGGTAGTCAACGTCGCGGCCCGCTACTACTGTCGGTGGCTGTGCTGGAAGAGCTGCGCATCACCGGGCTGGGCGTCATCGAGGACACCACGCTGCCGTTGACCGGCGGCATGAATGTGATCACCGGTGAGACCGGGGCCGGCAAGACGATGGTGGTGACCGGGCTGGGGCTGCTGCTCGGTGGCCGGGCCGACGCCGGGCGGGTCCGAGCGGATCCTGGCCGGGCGGTCGTCGAGGGCCGGCTGCGGCTGGTCGGTGCCAGTGGAGCCGTGGTGCGCGAACGGGTCGTAGACGCCGGAGGCGAGCCTGACGAGGACGGTGTCCTGCTGCTCAGCCGTACGGTGACCGCTGAAGGACGGTCCCGGGCGCACGTCGGCGGCCGCGGCATGCCGGTGTCGGTGCTGAGCGAGATCGGCGCCCAGGTGGTCGCCGTGCACGGGCAGTCCGACCAGTTGCGGCTGCTGCGCCCGGCTGAGCAGCGGGCGTCGCTCGACCGGTTCGCCGGGGCCGACCACGACAAGCTGCTCGCGGCCATGCGGGAGACGTACGGTCGGTGGCGCCAGGTCAGCGAGGATCTGGCCGACCGGCGGCGCAACGCCCGCGAGCGCAACCAGGAGGCAGACCTGCTCCGGCTGGGTCTCGACGAGATCACCCGGGTCGATCCGCAGCCGGACGAGGAGACCGCGCTCAAGGCCGAGGCGCAACGGTTGGAGCACGCCGAAGGGCTGCGTACCGCCGCCCAGCTCGCCGCCCTCGCTCTCGCCGGCGGCACCGAATCGGCCGACGACACGCCGGACGCGACCGGTCTGCTCGGCACCGCCCGCCGGTCGCTGGAGGCACAGGCCGGCGTGGACCCGACGCTCGGTGAACTGGCGGCCCGGGTGACCGAGGCGGCGACCCTGGTCGGCGACGTGGCGGCGGAGCTGTCCGGGTACCTCGCCGCGCTGGACGCCGACCCACAGCGTCTGCAGGTGGTCTACGAGCGGCGGATGGCGCTGCGCGGGCTGACCCGCAAGTACGCCGACGACGTGGACGGGGTGATCAGCTGGGCGGAGCGGGCCCGGTCCCGGCTGGCCGAGTTGGACAGCTCCGACGAGCTGCTGGACGAGCTGGACCGGGAACGTGCCCGGTTGGCCGACGAGGTGGCGGAGCTGGCGGCCCGGGTGTCGGCGGCCCGTCGGCAGGCGGCGGCGCGTTTCGCCGAGTTGGTGAGCGTGGAGCTGGCCGGGCTGGCCATGCCGCACGCCCGGATCGAGGTCGCGGTGCTCGCCCGGCCGGTCGGTCGGGGCGAGCCGACGTTGACCGTCGACGGAGCCGAGGCCGGTGTCGGCCCGGACGGTGCCGACGAGGTCGAGCTGCGGTTGCTGGCGCATCCGGGTGCGCCGCCACTGCCGTTGCAGCGGGGTGCCAGCGGCGGCGAGCTCTCCCGGGTGATGCTCGCCATCGAGGTGGTGTTCGCCGGAGCCGGCGGCCCGCCGACACTGGTGTTCGACGAGGTTGACGCCGGGGTGGGTGGGCAGGCCGCGGTGGAGATAGGTCGTCGGCTGGCCCGGCTCGCCCGTAGCCATCAGGTGCTGGTGGTGACGCACCTGCCGCAGGTGGCGGCGTTCGCCGACCGGCACCTGGTGGTGGCGAAGGACACCGGGGGAGCGGTGACGACCAGCGGCGTGCGGGTGGTCGAGGACACCGACCGGGCGCGGGAACTCGCCCGGATGCTCGCCGGGCTACCCGACTCGGATCTGGGTATCGCGCACGCGGAGGAACTGCTCGCGGTCGCCGCTCGCGATCGACGGGGTTGACCTGCCGGAGTCGGCCCGGTGTGTCTGACCTGCCGGTAGTGGCACAGCGGGCATGTCGTGTCGGTGTTCACCGCCCAACATGCCAGGATGGTAGGGATGCGTCTACCCACCTTGCGTCGAGCCCGTAATCCCGAGCCCGGAACGATCTCCGGCACGGCTCGGCTCGACCGCCGGACGAAGCGCCTTGCCGGTCGGCTCCGGCCAGGTGACATCGCCGTCATCGACCACGTGGACCTGGACCGGGTCGCGGCCGACTCGTTGGTCGCCGTCGGCGTGGCCGCAGTCCTCAACGCCAAGCCGTCGGTCTCCGGCCGGTACCCGAACCTCGGTCCGGAGGTGCTGATCCAGGCGGGTATCCCCCTGGTCGACGGCCTTGGTGAGGACGCGTTCGAGAAGATTCGCGAGGGCGACACGGTACGGGTCGACGGGGCCGGGGTCTTCGTCGGTGACGACCGGGTGGCGTCCGGGGTACGCCAGGACGCGGATTCGGTCGCCAAGGCGATGGCCGAGGCCAGGGAAGGACTCTCGGTCCAGTTGGAGGCGTTCGCCGCCAACACGATGGAGTACCTCAAACAGGAACGGGACCTGCTGCTGGACGGGGTCGGGGTACCGGACATCGAGACCAGGATCGCTCGCCGGCACTGTCTGATCGTGGTCCGGGGTTACGACTACAAGGCAGACCTGGACGTGCTGCGGCCGTACATCCGGGAGTTCAAGCCGGTCCTGATCGGTGTGGACGGGGGAGCGGACGCGCTGGTCGAGGCCGGCTACACCCCCGACATGATCATCGGGGACATGGATTCGGTCACCGACGACGTGCTGCGCTGCGGCGCCGAGGTGGTCGTCCACGCCTACCGCGACGGCCGGGCGCCGGGCATGGACCGGGTCCGCGAACTCGGGGTGGAGGCGTTGACCTTCCCGGCGGCGGCGACCAGCGAGGATCTTGCCATGCTGCTCGCCGACGAGAAGGGCGCGTCGTTGATCGTCGCGGTCGGTACCCACGCCACGCTGGTCGAGTTCCTCGACAAGGGGCGGGGCGGGATGGCCTCCACCTTTCTGACCCGGTTGAAGGTCGGCGGTAAGCTGGTCGATGCCAAAGGGGTGAGCCGGCTGTACCGGCAGAGCATTTCCGGCTCGTCGTTGCTGCTGCTGGTGCTCTCCGCGATCGCAGCCATGGCGTCCGCCGTGGCGGTTTCCACGGTCGGTAAGGCCTATCTCGGGGTCGCATCCGAGTGGTGGGACAATTTCGTCTTCCAGTTGGGTCAGCTCTTCTAGCGCGGACGAAACTGCTGGTCAGCGCAGACGGATCGGAGAAGGCGGCAAGTGTGATCAACTTCCGTTACCACGTGGTGTCGCTCACCGCGGTGTTCCTCGCCCTGGCGATCGGCCTCGTGGTCGGCACCGCTGCGCTGAACGGCCCGGTTGCCGATTCTCTGAGCGACAACGTGAATGCGCTCCGCAAGGACAACACGCAGTTGCGGGAAACCGTCAACTCGCTGCGCGAGGAGGTCAACCGTGAGGAGGACTTCGTCGCCGAGGCCGCGCCGATCCTGCTCGCCGACAAGCTCGCCGGTCGCCGGTTGCTGGTGGTCTGTCTGCCCAGCGGCCGGGACCACGCCGAAGGCGTGATGGCCGCGCTCGACCTCGCCGGAGCGACGTTGACCGGCCGGATCGACGTGCAGGACAAGTTCGTCAACCCGGACAACAGTGTCGAGTTGCTGGAGCTCGCCACGGCGGCGGCCCGCCCCACCATCCCCACCGCCGGACTGCCCGGTAACAGCGACGGGGTGGAGACCTCCAGCGCGCTGCTGGCCAGCGCGCTCATCGACCGAGAGGAGCCGCCGGCAGTCGAACCGGCGGACCTGGCGGCGCTGCTCGACGCGTACGGCGACGCCGGCTACATCACCGTCGAACAGGAGGTCACCGGACCTGCTGAGGCGGTCGTCGTGGTCAGCGGGCAGCCGTACGTCGACCGGGACGCCGCCAAGAAGGACGCTGCGGTGGTCACCATGGTGGTGCAGTTCGACCGGGTCAGCCAGGTCGTGGTGGCCGGGACCGGCTCCAGTGACGGGAACCTGGTCTCCGCGGTCCGCGACGACCCCACGCTGACCCAGTCGATCTCGACCGTCGACAACGGCAACACGACCGCCGGCCAGTCGGTGACGGCGCTCGCCGTGGCCGAGCAGTTCACCCTCGATCAGGCCGGGCATTACGGGCTTGGCGCGGGTGCCACGTCGTTGATGCCGAAACGTCCCGAATAGCACCCTGTCGACGGAGTGAAACCCCTGATGCCGAATCGTGGCCTGCTGGGCCTGTTGCTGCTCGGTGCCGCCGGTGCCGCCGCCGCCCGCGTCGCACTGCGCAGCGCCAAGCGGATCGCACCCGGTGGCGCATTGGAGCGCACCAACTTCCGGGGCCGTTCGGTGAGCCTCGCCGGCGGCCCGGCCCTCGCCGCCGCCGCGTCGACCGCCGCCGCGTTCGGGGCCGCGAGCCCGCCTGCCGCCGCAGCGGCGCTGGTCGCCGGTGCCGGTGCCGGAGCGGTCGGGCTCTACGACGACATCGTCGGCGCCCGACCGGACCAGCGGGCGGCCAAGGGCTTCGCCGGGCATCTCTCGGCGCTGCGGTCCGGCCGGGTGACCAGTGGGCTGGTCAAGATCGTGGGGGTCGGCGCCGCCGCCACCGCCGCGGCCGCGCTGCTCGCCGCGGACCGCCGGGACACCGCCCGCCGACCGGTCACCCGGGCGGCTGACGTGCTGCTCGGTGCCGGCGTCATCGCCGGCACCGCCAACCTGGTCAATCTGTTGGACCTGCGTCCCGGGCGGGCGGCCAAGGCCGGGCTGCTGATCGCCGCCCCGTTGCTGGCCGGCCCGACGGCGGGCACCGCCGCGGGGACCAGCGGCGCGGTGCTCGGGCTGCTCCGCGACGATCTCGACGAGCAGGTGATGCTCGGCGACTGCGGCGCCAACGCGCTGGGTGCCCTGCTCGGGGTCGCCGTCGCGCAGCGTACCGGGCCGGCCGGCCGCGCGGCCGTGCTCGCCGTGCTCGCCGGGCTGACCGCAGCGAGCGAGCGGGTCAGCTTCACCCAGGTGATCGCGCGCACCCCCGGCCTGCGTGAGCTCGACGCCCTAGGCCGCCGGACACCCTGACCAGGACGCGGCAATGACCAACTCGGCGGTCGGCACCCGGGTCGCCGGTGCTGCGGCGCTGATCGCGGTGCTGACCGTGGCGAGCCGGCTGGCCGGGGTCGGCCGTACCGCCGTCTTCGCCTGGTCGGTGGGGCCGACCGCGCTGGGCGACATCTACCTCGCCGCCAACACGATCCCCAACATCATCTTCGAGATCGTCGCCGGGGGAGCGCTGGCCAGCCTCGTGGTGCCGCTGCTCGCCGGCGCGGTGGCCGCCGGTGACCGTAGCGGCGTGTCCGCGACCACGTCGGCGCTGCTCACCTGGACGCTGGCCCTGCTGGTCCCACTCGCGGTACTGCTCGCGTTCGCGGCCGGGCCGATCGTGCGGCTGCTCGACGCCGACGCCGGTCCCGCGCAGATCGACGCCGGCACCCTGATGCTGCGGCTGTTCGCCCCGCAACTTCCGCTGTACGGGATCGCCGTGGTGCTCACCGGAGTGCTGCAGGCGCACCACCGGTTCGCCTGGCCGGTGATCGCCCCGCTGCTGTCCAGCGTCACGGTGATCGGCACCTACCTGACCTTCGCCGCCACCGAGGGACGGCTGGCCGACCTGCCCGGGGTGGGCGCGTCGGGCCAGCTGCTGCTGGCCGCCGGTACCACCGGCGGTGTGGCCGTGCTGTCGCTGTGCCTGTTCGTGCCGCTGCGCCCGCTGGGTCTGCGGCTGCGACCCGGCCTACGGTTCGTCGGCGCGGCCCGCGACGCGGTCGGCCCGCTGGCGGCGGCCGGCGCGGTGACTGTCGGCGCGCAGCAGCTCGCCATACTGGTCGCGGTCTGGCTCTGCTTCGCCGGTGGCGCGCCGCAGGGCAGCGTCGTGCTGTTCACGCTGGCCCAGACGGTGTTCCTGCTGCCCTGGTCGGTGCTCGCGGTGCCGCTGGCGACTGCGGCGTACCCGACCCTGGCCGCAGCCCACAGCCACGGGGACATCGCCGGGTACCGGTCCAACCTCGGTCCGGCCGTGCGCGGCGTGGTCCTGCTCTGCTGTCTCGGCGCGGCCGTCCTGGTCTCGGTCTGCCTTCCGGTTGCGGCCTTCCTGGTCCCGGCCGGGCAGGCCGGGACGCTGGCCGCCGGCATCGCCGGCTTCGCTCCGGGCCTGATCGGCTACGGCATCTTCGCGATCGGCTCCAGGGCGCTGTACGCGGCCGGCCGCCCGGCGCCTGCCGCCGCAGCGGTAGCCGGCGGCTGGAGCTGCGTGCTGGTTGCCGCGCCGGTGCTGTCGCTGGTGCTGCCGGACCGCGACCGGGTCCCCGCCTTGGCGCTGGCCAACGCGCTGGGCATGTTGGTGATGGGGCTGCTGCTGGTCGCGGCGCTCCGCCGGGTCGGCGGTGGCGCGGTGCTGACCGGGCTCGGCCGGGCGACGGCGACCGGTCTGGTAGCCAGTGCCGCCGCGGCGGCTGCGGGCGCCGGCGTGGCGCACCTGACCGGGCCGGGGCCGACCACCCCGACCGTGCCCGGTGTGCTGCTGCAGGGCATGCTGTCCGGGGTGACCGGGTTGGCGGTCTTTCTCGCGGTGGCCCTGCCTGCGGACCGCCACGATCTGCGGCCGATGGTTGTTGGTGCGGTGCGCCGGACCTGGCGACTGGCGGCCGGGTGGCGACGGGACAGGAAGGGGACGGAGTCGCGGTGAGTGATCCGACGGACGACCGCTGGGCCGGTGCGGTCCTGCTGCTGATCGGCTCCAGCACGGGCGGTATCGGCCAGCACGTCGCATCCCTGAGCCGCGGCCTGGTGTCGGGCGGGGCGCGAGTGACCGTGTGTGGTCCGCTCGCTGTCGAACAGCAGTTCCGGTTCACCGCGTCCGGTGCCCGGTTCGTCCCGGTGGAGATCCCGGCCAACCCGACCCTGGCCGACGCCCGCGCGGTGACCGCGATCCGCCGCGTGCTCGCCGACGGGGCCGACGTGGTGCACGCGCACGGACTCCGCGCCGGATTCGTCGCGGCGCTCGCCCGACCGTCCGCGCCGATCGTGGTGACCTGGCACAACAGTGTTCTCGCAGGTGGACTGCGGGGGCGGCTCGCGCGGCTGGTCGAGCGGCGGGTGGCGCGGGCCGCCCAGGTGACCCTCGGCGCCTCCGCCGACCTCGTCGAGCGGGCGTTGGCGCTCGGCGCGCCCGATGCCCGGCTCGGCCCGGTGGCGGCGCCGGAGTTGCCCGCGCCGAGACGCAGCCGTGCCGCGGTTCGCGCGGAGTTCGGTGTCGGCGCCCGTCGACCCCTGGTGCTCTCGGTCGGCCGGCTGCACCCGCAGAAGCGCTACGATTTGCTGGTCGACGCCGCCGCCGGGTGGCGCGAACTGACCCCACCGGCGCAGGTGGTGATCGCCGGAACCGGGCCCAGTTACCTGTCCCTGGCGGCGCAGATCTCGGCGGTACGGGCCCCGGTCACCCTGCTCGGCCACCGTCATGACGTGGCCGACCTGCTACTCGGTGCCGATTTGGCGGTCGTCAGCAGCGACTGGGAGGCTCGACAGCTGTTCGCCCAGGAGGCGCTGCGGGCCGGCGTACCGTTGGTGGCGACCGCGGTCGGCGGGTTGCCCGAACTGGTCGGAGACGCCTGCCGGCTGATTCCGCCCGGCGACCTGGCCGCACTGGACGGCGCAGTGCGTGAGTTGCTGAGCGACCATCAGCAGCGGGCCGACCTGGCCGATCGTGGACCCCGGCAGGCCGCCGGCTGGCCGACCGACGCGGACAGTCTCGACCTGGTCCGATCCGTCTACCGGGAGTTGACCGACGGGCGGGGCGTCGCCGGCGGGCGGAAGGTAGCCGGCGGTCAGTCGGTGCCGGGCCGCCGCAACGGGCCGGCCGACCGCGACGACCGACCCGTGGACGGGAGCGGCTGATGCGTCACCGGGTCGTGCCGCTGCTGCTGATGTCGGCGCTGCTGGCCGCCGGCGTGGCGGCACTGGCCGACCGGCCGGCGGTGGGCACCTCCGGCCGCAGCGCCGACTACGTGGTGATCGTCGGAGTTCCGGGCCTGCGCTGGGACGACATCGACCGGCGGACGACGCCGACGCTGTGGCGGCTGGCGGAGCGGGGTTCGATCGCCTCACTGTCGGTGCGGTCCGCGCAGCGGCCGACCTGTCCGGCCGACGGCTGGGTCACCCTCGGCGCCGGCAACTACGCGGCGTACGACGGCACCACCGGCGACGGCACCTGCCCGCCGGCGCAGATCGCCGTCGAGCAACCCGACGGCATCGGCGGATACCTGACGTCGCAGCCCGCGACCGTACGCCTCAACCAGGAACGTCTCGCCTGGGGCGCGGTGCCCGGCGCGTTGGCCGAGTCGGTGCGGTGCACGGTGGCCGTCGGGCCGGGTGCCGCGCTGACCGCCGCCCGGCCGTTCGGCCGGGTCGACCGCTACGAGCCGGCACTCCCGCAGGACCCGGCTGACCTGCTCGCCTCCTGCGTGCTGAGCGTGGTCGACGCCGGAGTGGTCGCCGGTTCCGACCCGACCGAACGGTCCGCCGCCGCCCGGCGGGCCGACGCGACGCTGGCGCGGGTCCTGGCGGCCCGCCCGCAGCGCTCACTCGTGCTGGTCGCCGGGCTGGCCGGCACCGGCGCACCGACCCGGTTGCACGTCGCGATCGCCGACGGCCCCGGCTGGGACGCCGGGTGGATGACGTCGCCGACCACCGGCCGGGACGGCTACCTGCAGCTGGTGGATCTGGCGCCGACCGCGTTGCACGTGCTCGACCGGGACCAACCCGACGGGCTGTTCATCGGCCAGCCGGCGAGTTCGGCACCCGGCCGGCCGGAGGACCTCGCGACGGCGATCGCGTACCCGGCCGACGCCGACCGGGAGGCCCGCGCCCAGCGACGCGCCGCGGTCTGGTTCTTCGGCCTGCTCGCCGGGTTTCATACGGTCCTCGCCGTGGCCGTCGTACCGTTGCTGCGCCGGGTCCGACGCACCGCCGGGCGGTCCGGCCCGGACCCGGTCACCCGACGGGCCAACGCCGTCATGGAGGTGCTGCTGATCGCGGCCGCGCTCGTCATCCCGGCGGCGCTGCTGGCCGAGGTGGTGCCCTGGTGGCGCAGTGGCCAGCCAGGCCCTGCGTTGGCCGTGACCACGGTGCTGGCGGTCGCCGCCACGACGGCGGCGGTCCGGTTCAGCCGTTCCTACCGGCACACGCTCGCCCCGATGACGCTGGTCGCCACGATCGCGGCGGCGGTCGTCGCCGCCGACGTGCTGACCGGGGCCCGGCTGCAACTCAACGGCGTCACCGGGTACTCCGCCTCCGAAGGCGGCCGCTACGCCGGGCTCGGCACGGTGGGGCTGGGAGTGCTGATCGCCGGCACCCTGCTAGCCGCCGGTTGCCTGGCCCAGCGGGTCCGGCGGGGCTGGCGGGTGACGGTGGTGGTCACCATCGGTGGTGCAGCGGTGATCCTGGTCGGCAGCCCCTACCTGGGTGCCGATCCGGTAGGAGCGATCGCGTTGACCGCCGGGGTGGCGATCACGGCGGCGATCAGCACCGGTGGTTGGCTGAGTGTGCCCAGAGTGGCGTGGGCGACGATCGCGGGTCTGCTGGTGACCGCCAGCTTCGCACTGCTCGATCTGCAGCGGCCGGAGACCGAACGGGGCAGCCTGGGACGGTTCCTCTCCGCACTGGCCGATGGCACCGGCGGTCTCACCCTGCACCGTTCCTCGGCGGCCAACATGTCGGCCCTGCTGAGCAGCCCGTTGACGGTGCTGGCGCTGGTCGCCGCAGTACTCGTGTGGTTCGCCCTGCTGCAGCCGTGGGGCGGGCTGAAACGGCTGTTCGGCATCTACCCGGCGGTGCGGGCGGCGATGGCCGGCATCGCTGTGTCGTCGGTGATCGGCGGCGGACTCGCGGGTTCTGCGCTGGACGTGGCTGGTGCGGCGGCGGCGGTGACCGTGCCGCTGGCCGCGCTGGTGGCGTTGCGGGTGCTCGGGCACTCGGCGGACCGGACCAGACCGTCGACCGGCCCGGCGGGCTCGGCCGAGCAGATCCCGGCGAAGGCACCCGACGAGGTCAGCGGGTCCGCTGTTTCGGCAGGTGTTACCGTGGAGTCCCGTGGATCGCGCCAGCAGCTTCATCAGTGACGCGCCGGTCTGCACGACCAGTCAGACGACCCACGGGAGCACGCCTTGGCCCCTTCGACACAGACGGTACGGCACATTTTCGTCACCGGGGGCGTCGCGTCCTCACTAGGCAAGGGGTTGACCGCATCCAGCCTGGGCAACCTGCTCAGCGCCCGCGGACTCCGGGTGGTGATGCAGAAGCTCGACCCGTACCTCAACGTCGACCCCGGCACGATGAACCCCTTCCAGCACGGTGAGGTGTTCGTCACCGACGACGGCGCCGAGACCGATCTCGACGTGGGGCACTACGAGCGGTTCCTCGACCGTGACCTGTCCTGCAAGGCCAACGTGACCACCGGTCAGATCTACTCCGAGGTCATCGCCAAGGAACGCCGGGGCGAGTACCTCGGCGACACGGTGCAGGTGATCCCGCACATCACCAATGAGATCAAGGCCAGGATCCGGGCGATGGGGGAGCCCGACGAGCACGGGCTGATCCCGGACGTGGTGATCACCGAGGTAGGCGGCACTGTCGGCGACATCGAATCGTTGCCGTTCCTGGAGGCGATCCGCCAGGTCCGCCACGATGTCGGCCGGGACCGCTGCTTCTACCTGCACGTGTCGCTGGTTCCCTACCTGGTGCCGTCCGGCGAGCTCAAGACCAAGCCGACGCAGCACTCGGTCGCCGCGCTGCGCAGCATCGGTATCCAGCCGGACGCGATCGTGTGCCGCTCCGACCGGGAGATCCCGGACAAGTTGAAGCACAAGCTGTCGCTCTACTGTGACGTGGACCGGGAGGCGGTCATCGCCGCCCCCGACGCGCCGAGCATCTACGACATCCCGAAGGTGCTGCACCGGGAGGGCCTCGACGCTTACGTGGTGCGCCGGCTGGGCCTGTCCTTCCGGGACGTGGACTGGACCAGTTGGGACGACCTGCTGGAGCGGGTGCACCATCCGCGACACACCGTGACCGTGGCGCTGGTCGGCAAGTACGTTGACCTGCCGGACGCGTACCTGTCGGTGACCGAGGCGATCCGGGCGGCGGGTTTCGGGCACCGTGCGCGGGTGCAGATCCGGTGGGTGCCCAGCGACGAGTGTGTCAGCCCGAACGGTGCCGCCGCCGCGCTCAGCGGGGTCGACGGGATCGTGATTCCGGGCGGGTTCGGGGTGCGGGGCATCGAGGGCAAGATCGGCGCGGCCCGGTACGGGCGGGAGAGGGGTGTCCCGGTGCTCGGGCTCTGCCTCGGTCTGCAGTGCATGGCGATCGAGGTGGCCCGCAACGGCGCCGGTCTGGCCGGTGCCAACTCGGCAGAGTTCGACGAGGAGGTCGAACACCCGATCATCGCGACCATGGCTGACCAAGAGCAGATTGTCGCCGGCAAGGGGGACATGGGCGGCACGATGCGGCTGGGCGGGTACCGGGCATTGCTGGCCGAGGGCTCGATCGTCGCGCAGGCGTACGGGGCGACCGAGGTAAATGAGCGGCACCGGCATCGCTACGAGGTGAACAACGCGTACCGGGAGGTGTTGGAGAAAGCCGGGTTGCGGATCTCGGGCACCTCGCCGGACGGCCGGCTGGTGGAGTTCGTCGAACTGGACCGGGCTGAGCACCCGTTCTTCGTGGCCACCCAGGCCCATCCGGAGCTGAAGAGCCGTCCGACCCGGCCGCATCCGTTGTTCCACGCCTTCGTCGGTGCCGTGATCACCTATTCGGAGGCCGACCAGTTGCCGGTGGATCTGGCGCCGGCCCCCGGAGGCCGAGCCTGATGCGGGAGCACGGGCCGGACGCCGAAGACGGCTCGGGCGGTCACGCCTACCAGGTGTTGTCGCGGACCGACCGGTTCTCCGGCCCGGTCTTCTCGGTTGTCAGTGACGAGGTGACGATGCCGGGCGGCGGTGTGGCCAGGCGCGACTATGCACGGCACGTCGGCGCGGTCGCAGTGGTCGCGCTCGACGAGGCCGGACGGGTGGTGCTGATCCGTCAGTACCGCCACCCGGTGGGCCGGCAACTGTGGGAGCTGCCCGCCGGCCTGATCGACGTCGCCGGGGAGGACCTGCCCGTCACCGCCCACCGGGAGCTCGTCGAGGAGGCCGACCTGGCCGCCGGTCGACTCGACCTGCTCGTCGATGTGCACCCGTCGCCGGGATTCTCGGACGAGACGGTCCGGATCTTCCTCGCCCGGGACCTCACCCCGGTGCCGGAGCAGGACCGGCACCACCGCCACGACGAGGAGGCGGAGCTGCAGGTCCGCCTCGTCGACCTCGACGAGGCGGCCCGGATGGTGCTGGCCGGCGAGATCACCAACGGTCCGGCGGTGGCCGGTCTGCTGGCTGCCGCCTGCGCCCGGCAGACGGGGTGGGCGGCGTTGCGCGCCGTCACCGAACCTGCCCCGCGCCCGCCCGGCGGCGCAGCGCGCTGACCCGGTGGACAGCGAACGGCGGCCGGGGCGGATGTTGTCCGCCCGACCGCCGTTCGACTTGTCGCAGTCTCCGTTCGGCTACCGGTTAGGCGGTAGTCGCCGAGCTGTGGTGTGGTCAGTCGCGCAGCGGCCGACCCTGAGCGTCGGTGCCGCCGTTGACCAGGACGAGAATTCCGTCGATCAGGCCCCAGAGCGAACCGAGGCCGCAGGTGACGACGCTGACGACCAGCTGGAGTACGGCAATCTTGGTGTGGCCTGTATAGAACCGGCCGACTCCGAAGCCGCCCAGCAGGATGCCGAGGACCCCGGCGATGATCTTGCTCTTGTCGGAGACGCCACCGGCGCCAGGATGCTGAGGAAAGGTCATGAAGCGGCAATGTAGTGACCTTGGTCCAGGTCGTCGCAGCGAAGGTCCGGATTCTGGGAAAACTGTGAACGGGTGCTACCTGGTGGTCTCGAACCTTCACTCTGTGTGGCTATCTGGCCGGCGGCTGCGCGGGATGACACACCGTCAAGCCGCGCCGACAGTGACTGTCAACCTGCGGGCTGTCGGACCCGTCGACCGGATCTAGACTTCGCCGGGAGACAGGTTCGGGCAGCGTGGCCTGCGGAAAGGTGACGGCGACGTGAAGGTTGGCATTCCCCGCGAGGTCAAGAACCACGAGTACCGGGTGGCGATCACCCCGGCCGGGGTGCACGAGTTCACCCGGGCCGGTCACCAGGTGACGGTGGAAACCGGTGCCGGCGTCGGGTCCTCCATCACCGACGACGAGTTCGCCGCCGCCGGGGCGAGCATCGCCCCGAGCGCCGACGATGTCTGGGCAAGCGCCGACCTGGTACTCAAGGTGAAGGAGCCGGTCGCCGAGGAGCACCACCGGATGCGTCCCGGCCAGGTGCTCTTCACCTACCTGCACCTTGCGGCGTCGTGGGAGTGCACCGACGCCCTGCTGCGGCAGCGGGTCACCGGAATAGCGTACGAGACGGTGGAGAACGCCGACCGGTCCCTCCCGCTGCTCGCACCGATGTCCGAGGTCGCCGGTCGGCTGGCCGCGCAGGTCGGCGCGTACCACCTAATGCGTCCCGGCGGCGGGCGCGGCGTGCTGATGGGCGGGGTCCCCGGCGTCTACCCGGCGAAGGTGGTGGTCATCGGGGCCGGGGTGTCCGGGATGAACGCGGCGGCGATCGCGCTCGGGATGCACGCCGACGTCCTGCTGCTCGACCGGGACATCAGCAAGCTGCGTCAGGCGGAAGCGATCCACCAGGGGCGGATGAAGACGGTTGCGTCAAACACTTACGAAATCGAGCGGGCGGTGATCGACGCGGACCTGGTGATCGGCGCGGTCCTGGTGCCCGGGGCGAAGGCACCCAGGATCGTCACCAACGAACTGGTGTCCCGGATGAAGCCTGGCAGTGTGCTCGTCGACATCTCGATCGACCAGGGTGGCTGTTTCGAGGACTCCCGGCCCACCACCCACGCCGAACCCGTCTACCCGGTCCACGACTCGGTCTTCTACTGCGTGGCGAACATGCCGGGCGCCGTCCCGCACACCAGCACGTACGCGTTGACCAACGTCACCCTGCCGTACGCCCTCGAACTCGCCAGCCGGGGCTGGCGCGACGCGCTGCGCCACGATCGGGCTCTCGCCGCCGGTCTGAACACCCACGACGGCGAGATCACCTCCGGCCCGGTGGCCGAGGCACACGGCCTGAGTAGCCGGTCATTGGCCGAGGTGCTGGGCTGACCGGCGACGCGCCGCCGCCGACGGTGCCGCCGGCACCCGCGCTGCGGCATGCGGTCCGCAGCTACCTGGACCACCTGACCGTCGAACGCGGGCTGTCCCAGCACACCCTCCGGTCGTACCGGCGCGACCTGGACCGGTACCTCGGCACCCTGGCGAACCTGGGGATCGATGAGCTGGCTAAGGTGGGGTCCGCGCAGATCACCGGGCACCTCGCCGCGATGCGGTCCGGCGCAGATGGGCAGCCGCCGCTGTCGGCCGCGTCCACGGCCCGGGCCGCCAGCGCCATCCGCGGGCTGCACCGGTTCGCCGTCCGGGAGGGACACGCCGACTCCGACGCCGGCCGCGACGTCCGTCCCGCCGTCCCGCCGCGCCGGCTGCCCCGGGCGCTCGACCTCGACCAGATCGAACGGCTGCTGGCCGCCGCCGGGGCAGTGGACGGTCCGGTGCCGCCGTTGGCGGTCCGCGACCGGGCGCTGCTGGAGTTCCTCTACGGCACCGGGGCGCGGATCTCCGAGGCGGTCGGTGCCGCCGTCGACGACCTCGACCTGGCCACCGGGGCGGTCCTGCTTCGCGGCAAGGGCGGCCGGCAGCGGGTGGTCCCGGTCGGTGGGTACGCGGCCGCCGCGCTGCGGGCGTACCTGACCCGGGTGCGGCCGGCCCTCGCGGCGGCGGGACGGGGCAGCCCGGCCGTCTTCCTCAACGCGCGGGGCGGGCAGTTGTCCCGGCAGAGCGCGTGGACGGTGCTGCGGCGCGCCGCCGAACGCGCCGGGCTGCCGGTGAGCGGGGCGCATCCGGTTTCCCCGCACACCCTGCGGCACTCGTACGCCACCCATCTGCTCGACGGCGGCGCGGACGTACGGGTGGTCCAGGAACTGCTCGGGCATGCGTCGGTGACCACCACTCAGGTCTACACTCTGGTGACCGTCGACCGGCTCCGCGAGGTCTACGCCACCTCGCACCCGCGGGCCCGTCGTTGACCCGCTCCGCGTGCCTACGGTTGATAAGTAGCCGGGTGCGGGTGCGGACGTCGGGCGTACCCGGGTCAAGCCGGGTCGACACGCCGGACCGGTGTCCGCCGCACCCCGGCCGGGTGGCGTACAGTCGGGCAACGGTGCGGCTTTCGTACGGCGGCAGGCGAAGGCCCGCAGCGGCGACGCCGCTGCAGACGCCGGTCGGCTCCGGCGCCGAGCAGTCGTCGGGAGGGGGCGCACAGGACATGGCGGGCAACAGTGACCGTGCCGAGGCGTGGACCTCGACGCTCCGCGAACAACAGGCGGGGCTCGATCTGAGCGCGGAGCTCGGTCCCGCCGATCCGACCGCCTACACCATGCGCAAGCCGATCCCCGAGCCGATGCCGACCGACCGGCACGGCCCGGCGCGGATCATCGCGATGGCCAACCAGAAGGGCGGCGTCGGCAAGACCACCACGACGATCAACCTCGGTGCCGCGTTGGCCGAGTACGGACGCCGGGTGCTGCTGGTCGACTTCGACCCGCAGGGCGCGTTGTCGGTCGGGCTCGGGGTCAACCCGCACAACCTCGATTTGTCGGTCTACAACCTGCTGATGCAGGACGACGTCACCGCCGAGGACGTGCTGATCAAGACCGATGTCGCCGGTCTGCACCTGCTGCCGGCCAACATCGACCTGTCGGCTGCGGAGATCCAGCTGGTCAACGAGGTCGCCCGGGAGATGGCCTTGGCCCGGGTGCTCAAGTCGATCCGCAAGGAGTACGACTTCGTTCTGATCGACTGCCAGCCCTCGCTCGGTCTGCTGGCGATCAACGCGCTCACCGTGGCGCACGGTGTGCTGATCCCACTGGAGTGCGAGTTCTTCAGCCTTCGCGGGGTTGCGCTGCTGCTGGACACCATCGACAAGGTCCGCGAGCGGCTCAACTTCGACCTGGAGCTGGAAGGCATCCTCGCCACGATGTACGACAGCCGCACCACCCACTGCCGGCAGGTGCTGCAGCGGGTGGTCGAGGCGTTCGGCGACAAGGTTTACCAGACAGTCATCACCAAGACGGTGAAGTTCCCCGAGTCGACGGTGGCCGGCGCGCCGATCACCAGCCTCGACCCGGCCTCCTCCGGGGCCCGCAACTACCGGCAGCTGGCCCGTGAGGTCATCGCGCACCAGGCGGAGCGCTAACCTGCGGTGCAGCTCGTCGAGCAGGTGGACTACGGTCGACGGGTGAGCGCTCCGACGGTCGACGCGACAGCTGGGCAGGTGGCTGAGACGGCCCCCGGCTCCGGCGGCGCCGCCGGGGTGACCCTGCCCGGCGAGAGCACCGGATTCACCGTCCGGCTGGACAACTTCACCGGCCCGTTCGATCTGTTGCTGCAGCTCATCGGCAAACACAAGCTGGACGTGACCGAGGTGGCGTTGCACCAGGTCACCGACGAATTCATCGCTTACATCCGGGCGATGGGCGACGACTGGGACCTGGACGAGGCCAGTGAGTTCCTGGTCGTCGCGGCGACCCTGCTCGACCTCAAGGCCGCCCGGCTGCTGCCGGCAGCTCAGGTCGAGGACGAAGAGGATCTGGCTCTGCTGGAGGCCCGGGACCTGTTGTTCGCCCGGCTGTTGCAGTACAAGGCGTTCAAGGAGGCCGCGGCGCACATCGCCGAGCTGGAGACCGCTGGGGCCCGCCGCTATCCCCGCTCGGTCACCATGGAGGAGCGGTACGCGCAGGCGCTGCCCGAGCTGGTGCTCGGTATCGGTCCGGAGCGCCTCGCGAAGCTCGCGATCAGGGCGATGACGCCACGCGCCGCACCGGTCGTCTCCATCGACCACGTGCACCAGATCCGGGTGAGCGTGCGGGAGCACGCCACTCTGTTGCGTGACCGGCTGCGCCGGATGGGCACCGCGACGTTCCAGACGCTGTGCCTGGACTGCGAGTCCACCCTGGAGGTCGTCGCACGCTTCCTCGCGCTGCTGGAGCTCTACCGGGAGGGTCTGGTCGGCTTCAGCCAGGAGCAGGCCCTGGGGGATCTGACCGTACGCTGGACCGGGGGCGCCGACAGCGGCGGGGAGCTCACCATCGACGAGTACGCCGGCCACCCGGAGGAACGGGACGCCGCGGCGGCACCGCCCGCCCAGCCGGACACCGTCCACGAGGAGACCTCATGAGCACCGACGAGCAGCCCGATTCGCTCGCCGAGCAGGCGGCCGCTTGGGTGCCACCGTGGGCGCGGGCCCCCGTACCAGCGGAGCGTGCCCCCGCGCCCGAACCGGAGCCGCCGCCGGCCCTCGAGCCTGAACTGGTCCCGGCGGCGGAGCTGGCCCCCGGGCCCGAACCGGTGTCGGCTCCCGAGCCTGAACCGGTGTCGGCTCCCGAGCCTGAACCGGTGTCGGCTCCCGAGCCTGAACCGGTGTCGGCTCCCGAGCCGACCCCGGTGGTTGAGCCGTCGCCGGTCCGGCCGGAGGCGCTGGCGTTGCTCGACGACGGCGAGCTGCGCGCCGCGCTCGAAGCGATCCTGCTCGTGGTCGACGAACCCGTCGCCGAGGTGATCCTGGCCCAGGTGCTGGAGCAGCCCACCGACCGGATCGCCGCGGTCCTCGCCGACCTCTCCGCCGGCTACACCGCGGCCGGTCACGGCTTCGACCTGCGCCGGGTAGCCGGCGGCTGGCGGCTCTACACCCGTCCGGAGTACGCACCGTACGTGGAGCGGTTCGTGCTCGACGGGCAGTCGGCGCGGCTGACCCAGGCCGCGCTGGAGACCCTCGCCGTGGTCGCCTACAAGCAGCCGGTGACGCGTGGTCGGGTCTCCGCGATCCGGGGTGTCAACTGCGACGGGGTGATCCGTACCCTGTTGTCCCGTGGTCTGATCGAGGAGTGCGGCAGCGAGCCGGAGTCCGGCGCCTACCTCTACCGCACCTCGACGCTGTTCCTGGAAAAACTGGGGTTGGACAGCGTCGAGGAGCTACCCTCGCTCGCGCCGTTCCTGCCCGACGACGTGGAAGAGATTGCCGATGCCCAGCGATGACGACAGCGGTGTCCAGCGTCTGCAGAAGGTGCTCGCCACCGCCGGGGTCGGCTCGCGGCGGGCCTGCGAGGATCTGATCTTCCGACGCCGGGTGACGGTCGACGGACGCATCGCTCAACTTGGTGACAAGGTCGACCCGCGTACGGCGGTCATCCACGTCGACGGCGAACGGGTCGTCGCCGACCACCGGCTCGCCTATCTGGCGATGAACAAGCCCCGCGGCGTCGTTTCCACCATGGCAGACGAAAAGGGGCGTACCGCGCTGTCGGACCTGCTCGACCGGGTCGACCAGCGGGTCTACCACGTCGGCCGGCTGGACGCGGACAGTGAGGGACTGTTGCTGCTGACCAACGACGGCACGCTGGCGCATCGCCTGACGCATCCGTCGTACGGGGTGCCGAAGACGTACCTGTGTGAGATTGCCGGCCCGGTGCCCCGGGCGGTCGGCCGCCGGCTGCTCGCCGGTGTCGATCTCGACGACGGGCCGGCCAAAGTGGACAAGTACGCGCTGCTGGACACCTTGGGTCGCACCGCGCAGGTCGAGGTGGTGCTGCACGAGGGGCGCAACCACATCGTGCGTCGGCTGTTCGACGAGGTGGGGCACCCGGTCTCGCGACTGGTGCGGACCGCCATCGGGCCGATCCGGCTCGGTGACCTGCGGCCGGGGCGGACCCGGCGGCTGAACAACGCGGAGGTCGCCGCCCTCTTCTCGGCCGTTAGCGACTAACCAGGCATGATGGACCCGGAAAGCGGGCACTCGGCAGGTGCCCTCGTGGATGCTCCCGGGACTGCCGGGGCCGGTGGTACGGAAGAGAGGAAACCGACGGTGGCTGAGCAGGCACGGACCGGGCACTTCGTGGTGGCGGTGGATGGCCCGTCCGGATCCGGCAAATCCACCGTCTCCCGGCGACTGGCCACCGCGACAGGCGCCCGCTACCTGGATACCGGGGCGATGTACCGGGCGATCACCTGGGCGGTGCTCCGGTCTGGCGTCGATCCGCACGACATGCCCGGGGTCGTCAAGGTCGCGTCGGACGTCACCTTGACCGTCGGCACCGATCCGGCGGCACCGCACATCAGCGCGGATGGCGTCGCGGTGGACGTCGAGATCCGCAGCCAGGAGGTCACCTCCGCGGTGTCCGCGGTGGCGGCCGTGCCGGCGGTACGTGAACGGCTGGTCGCCGAGCAGCGTGCGTTGATCGACCAGCCGGCCCCGATCGTCGTCGAGGGCCGTGACATCGGCTCCGTCGTCGCACCCGATGCTGATCTCAAGGTCTACCTCACCGCGTCGGCCGAGGCCAGGGCGATGCGGCGCAGCGCCGAGACCGCCGCCGACGTGGCGGCGACAGCGGCGGCGCTGGCCCGCCGCGACCGGCTCGACTCGACCCGGGCCGCCGACCCGTTGCAGCAGTCCGCCGACGCGGTCGAGCTGGACACCACCGGGATGGGCATCGACGAGGTCGTCGACCGGCTCCGTGAGCTGCTCGCAGCCCGGACGACCCGGTGAGCGCCGAGGCAGTCCCGGACGAGCGGACCGGGCCGGCCGCCCCGGTCCCGGTGGTCGCCGTCGTCGGGCGTCCCAACGTCGGCAAGTCCACACTGGTCAACCGGATCATCGGCCGCCGGCAGGCGGTGGTGGAGGACACCCCGGGTGTGACCCGGGACCGGGTGCCGTACGACGCCAACTGGTCCGGTCGGCAGTTCGTCGTCGTCGACACCGGCGGCTGGGAGCCGGACGCCCGCGACCGCGCCGCCGCGATCGCCGCCCAGGCCGAAGCCGCGGTGGCCACCGCGGACGTCGTCCTGTTCGTCGTCGACGCCACGGTCGGCTCGACCGACGTCGACGAGGCCGCGGTCAAGATGCTGCGACGCAGCGCCAAACCGGTCCTGCTGGTCGCCAACAAGGCCGACAACATGTCCGTCGAGTTGGAGTCGGCCGCCCTGTGGTCGCTCGGCCTGGGGGAGCCGTACCCGGTCTCCGCGCTACACGGCCGCGGGTCCGGCGATCTGCTCGACGCGGTCCTCGACGCGTTGCCTGATCCGCCGCCGGTCACCGAGCCGGGTGGGCCGCGCGGCCCTCGCCGGGTCGCCCTGGTCGGCCGGCCGAACGTCGGCAAGTCGAGTCTGCTCAACCGGCTCGCCCGGGAGGATCGGGCCGTCGTCGACTCCGTCGCGGGCACCACCGTCGACCCGGTGGACAGCATGGTCGACATCGGCGGTGAGCCCTGGCAGTTCGTCGACACTGCTGGGCTGCGCAAGCGCGCAAACCGGGCCAGCGGCACCGAGTACTACGCCAGCCTGCGCACCGCCGGTGCGATCGAAGCGGCCGAGGTGGCGGTCGTCCTGCTCGACGCCAGCGAAGTCCTGAGCGAGCAGGACCAGCGGGTGCTGTCGATGGTCGTCGAGGCCGGTCGGGCGCTGGTGATCGCGTTCAACAAGTGGGACCTGGTCGACGCCGACCGGCGGTACTACCTGGAGAAGGAGATCGAGCGGGATCTCCGGCGCATCCCGTGGGCGATCCGGGTGAACATCTCCGCCCGGACCGGCCGGTCGGTGGAGCGGCTCGCCCCGGCGCTGCGGACCGCCCTGGCCAGCTGGGAGACCCGGATTCCGACCGGCCAGCTCAACCAGTGGATCACCGCCCTGGTGCAGGCCACCCCGCACCCGGTACGCGGCGGCCGCGCGCCGCGCATCCTCTTCGCCACCCAGGCCGGCGTGGCGCCGCCGCGATTCGTGCTGTTCACCACCGGCCCGATCGACGCCGGCTATCAGCGGTTCGTCGAGCGCAAACTGCGGGAGGAGTTCGGCTTCGAAGGCACCCCGATCGAGGTCACGGTGCGCCCGCGCAAGCAGGTGGGTCCCGGCGGGCGGGGCAAGGCCCACGGCTGAGACCCGTCGCCGGTATGGCTGTCGTGGCTCCCCGGGTGGGGGCCACGGTGTCCCGGCCGACCGGTGCGCTACGCTGTACCGGCTGCCGCCGGCGCTGTGCCGGCTGAAGCGGGACGTGGCGCAGCTTGGTAGCGCACTTGACTGGGGGTCAAGGGGTCGTCGGTTCGAATCCGGCCGTCCCGACAGCGAAAGGAGGCCCGCAGGCAGTAAGCTTGCGGGCCTCCTTTCATTGATCGGCATGGATGTTTGGTCTGGCACGTCGCTCAAGACCCTCTCCAACAGGGAGATGTCGAGGGTGTCAGGATGCCGTCCGGATTTCGCGGGCGCCAGTTCCAGCTAGCCGAGCCGCTCCGCCAGGATCTCCACGGCCAGGGCGGTGGCTGCGACAACGTCCGCCACCTGCGTCATGCTCACCGTGTCGGGCACGTCGCCGGGCCGGTGGTAGTGCGGGTTGCGGAAGTTGGCCGTGTCGGTGATCTGGACCGCGGGCAGTCCGGCGTCCCAGAACGGCAGGTGATCGCTGCGCGCGAAGTGCTGGGTGAACGGTACGAACCGGTTGAGCAGCGGCCCCAGCACCGGCAGGTCGGTTGGCGCGCGGAGCAGGACGGCGCCGGTCGGGCCGTTCAGCTGGGTCAGTGCGGCTGCGAACAGGGCCGCCATCGTCCGGCTGGACCGCTGGTAGAGCACTGCGGCGAAGTCCGCTCGCTGCCCGTTGCGCCGGATCCGGCGGATCTGCCCGGGATAGAGCAGGTTGAGCCCGCGCGGCAGATGTTGGCTGCCCGGCTCGGTGCTAATGAATCCGAGCATCTCGAACACGTAGGCACCGACCACCTTCCGCCTGCCAACCAACATCTGCCGCACCAGATGACGCGCACCGTGAAAGCCGAGCTCCTCGTGGTCGACCGCGACGAGTAGCACCGTCCGGCGGAATCGCGCCGCACCCAGCAGGCGGGCCAGCTCCAGTAGCCCGACCATGCCGGTGCCGTTGTCGTCGGCGCCGCCGGTGCCCGGGACCGTGTCGTGGTGGGCGAGGACCAGGACCGCTTCGGAGAGCTCGCCCTCCTTGACGGCGACGATGTTGACGCCGTCGATGTCGGTGCCGGTCAGGACATCCTCGTACCGCCCACTCGGCCCCCACTGGGCGACACCCCGCGCGTGGAAGTGGTCGAGCCGCGCCGTCCATCCCACTGCCGCAAAGCGGTTGCGTAGTTCGATGTCCAGTCCGGCACAGACATCCGGGGTGAGTGTCCGTACCCGGGGAGCCGGAAGGGCTCTGAGTACGCGGCCGAGGGCGTCGTCGTCGATAGCGGCGCGCAGCTTACGCACGCGTTCGGACTGCGTCGGACCGAGAACGGGTAGGCGAGGTTCGGCAGCTCCAAAGATGATCAAGCCTACACCGACAGGCGCCAGTGTATCCAGTTGACAGGGAGTGCCCCGGGCGTAACATCTATGAACATCTATTGATGGTGCGTTCGCTGTCTTCCCTTCGGACGATCCACCACGCCGCGCTGCCCGGTGCCACCCGTGCCGCGCCACACCGGGACTTCGCGCTTCAGGCCACCCGGGGTGGTCGACCGTAGGTGACAGCGCGCCCTGTCGATCCGTCCGCACAACAGTGGAGGAGAGCCAGCACATGCGCCTACACCGGTACCGGTCCCGGCTGTGGTCAGCCGCGACCGTGACGGCCGTCATCGCCGGGAGCGGAGTGGCCGTCACGGCCGCTCACGCTGCCGTCGGATGCGGCGTCACCTACTCCGTCGCCTCGCAGTGGCCGGGTGGCTTCACCGCCAACGTGGCCGTCACCAACCTCGGTGACCCGGTCAGCTCGTGGACGCTGACCTGGAGCTACGGCAACGGTCAGCAGATCACCCAGGCCTGGAACGCCACGGTGTCGCAGAGCGGTGGGCAGGTCACCGCCCGCAACGCCAGCTACAACGGCAGCATCGCCACCGGGGCGACCGCGTCGTTCGGTTTCAACGGTTCGTGGAACGGCAGCAACACCGCGCCGACCAGCTTCGCGTTCAACGGCACCACCTGTACGGGATCGCCGACCGACCCCACCACCCCACCGCCCACCACCACCGCCCCACCGTCCAGTCCGCCACCGACCATGCCACCCGGCGACCCGACCTGGGGTACGGCGTTGCCGCCGGCGAGTGCGCCCAGGAGCCGGGCGTACGAACTGATCGCCACCGCCAACGAGAAGGGCTACCTGCCGCAGGCCGGGGAGTGCTCGGTCGAGATCCACGCTCGGTACTGGACCTACGGCCCCGACGGCAAGGTCTACCCGACCTGGCACCCGACCCGGGATCCGAGCGGCTGCTACTTCGGCCACGAGCACGGTGACGATCCGCGGACCTCGGACCTGTACGGCACCGCCGGGTGGCCCGCCTTCGGCTACACCAGCGAGGTCATGCTGGACAACATGCCAGACCACAGTCACCGCCACGAGGACCACGTCGGGCACAAGGTACTGGTGGTGAACAACAGCAACGTCATCCAGGGCGACAACGGCACCAGCTTCTTCCCGCCGCAGGGGCCCACCGTCGCCGTCTGCGACATCCTGCTCAAGTTCCACCAGGGCACCCACTCGCCGGACGCGTTCACCAACAACGTCCACGAGTTGCTGTTCAACCAGCGCTGCGTCGGAAGCAACGGTGGCCCGGTCACCGAGGCCCGGTACAACGCGATGATCCCGCTCGGTCGACCCGGCGGCTTCAGCCCCAGCGAATGCCCCGGCTTCGGCCGCCCGTTCATCAACGTCGCACCCCCGGTGCCGGCGGACTCGCCGTCGGACACCCGCTCGTTGGGCCGGCTGATCGCCGAGACCGGCTGTATCGACGCGATCCGGGAGGGCCGTACGCACTTCGACCCGCTCTACCCCAATCCGGTGCCGTTCACGGTTTCCGACATGGACGACTTCTGGTTCTCCGACGTGCAGGTGACGGGCTCCGGGCTGGACTTTCACCTCGCGCCGCTGTTCTACGTCGTGAATCCGTCCCGGTACTACGACCCGAGCCTGCCAAACAGGATGGGCCGGATCGTGGACCTGTGCTACACGGACCTCGCCGGTGGCGACTACTGCGCCGAGGCCCGACGGGTGACCCAGCAGACCGGCCAGCAGGTCGCCTGGGATGATCCGCGCTCGCCGTTCAAGGGCACCCTTCGCGAGTACCGGCCCGGCGCCTTCTCGGTACGCAACAGCGGTCCATCTACCGTGTACACCGATGTGTACGGGCGCAACGCCTCCAACGCGCCGTTCCCCGGCTCGATCGAGCAGTACTTTTCCGGCAACGGTAGCAGTGAGATGTACGTGCGGGGATCCATCAGGGACTACGCGGCGACCGGGGTCCACGCCCCGAACTGACAGGTCGGGCCCGGGCCGATCCGGCCGCGTTACGCCGCGAGTCGGCCGGCACCGGACAGGCGGGCCATCGGCTACCCCCATGGCCCGCCTGCCGTCGTGCCCGCCGGTGTGCGACCCCGCTGGCGCCTGCGCCGACGACCCCGGTGGTGGGTGACCGACCGGCCCAGTTGAAGTCCACATTAGGGCAACACGGAAGAAGTTTCCTCCCGGTCTGCCGTGAAGAATCTCGTCAACATCTCGCTAACAGTCAACATCTCGCGGAAGAGGCGAATGCATGTCTGTGACAGCGCCGGGGGACATTGGCGTCGATGACAACTGGTTGACTCTGGGAGGCTATGAGTTGACCTCACGGCTTCTCGTCGGCATAGAGCAGTACACGTCGCCGACCATGGTGCGTCAGGTGCTGGAGGTGACCAATTCACAGGTCTTCATCACGACCGTGGATCCGGACAACAACCGGCCCAGTCTGCTGCTGTCGGATCTGGCCGACGAGTTGCCGATGGACCGCTACCTCTGGATCGGGACGACCTCCTTCGCCCGGTCGGGCAGCAGCGCGCTCCGTACCGCCCACATCCTTCGTGACTCGTACGGCATCGAGCTGCTCAAGTTGGATGTCCGAGACGATGGCAACATGCCGGACAACCGGGCGACGGTCGAGATAGCGGCGACGTTGCGCGACCAGGGATTCAGCGTGCTGCCGTTCATTCTGCCAGATGAGCAGGACGCTGCGGCGCTGGAGTCGCTCGGCTGTTCCGCACTGCGGGTGATGGCGGCGCCGGTCGCCTCCGGCCGTGGTATCCCGGACCCCGGTCCGATCCGGCGGATCATCGACGGGGTGGGCATTCCGGTGGTGGTGGAGGGCGGCCTCGGCACGGCGCGGCACGTCACCCTCGCGATGGAGATGGGCGCGTCGGCGGTGCTGGTGAACACCGCACTGGTCGAAGCCAGACAACCGCTGCTGATGGCCGCCTCGATGCGGTCTGCGGTGGAGGCGGGGCGGCTGGCGTACCTGAGTGGCGGTATGCCCGGCGACGAGATCTCCACCGGGTTGTCCGGGGCGGTTGGGTGATGGCCGTCTTCGTGGAGATCCCCACCGTTTTCCAGTCCTACACCAACGGCGTGAAGAAGGTCTCGGCGACCGGCTCGACGGTCGGCGAGGTCCTGGTCGACCTCGACAACCGCTACCGTGGCATTCGTGCCCGGGTGATCGGCGACGACGGGGCGCTGCGCCGGTTCGTGAACATCTACGTCAACGACGAGGACGTCCGTGGTTTCGACCTGCTGGACACCGAGGTGACCGACGGGGACTCCATCCTCATCCTACCGGCGGTCGCGGGCGGGTGAGTACGCGGCTGTTCACCGGCGCACTGTTCGATCTGGACGGGGTCCTGATCGACTCCCACGCGGCGATCGTCGCACTGTGGCACGGCCTTGCCGCCCGGCTCGGCCGGCGGATCAGCGACGGCGAGATCGAACGTCACGTGCTGGGCTGCGCACCCGAACACACCGTCGCGGCGCTGTTCTCCGATCTCGATGATGCCGGTCGCGAAGGTCTGCTGGAGGCTGTCCGTGCCGCCGAACCGGACCTGGCGTTCGTCGCGGTCGCCGGTGCCACGGAATTGGTCGGCCGGCTGCACACCGCCGGTGTCCCGCTCGGGCTGGTCACCGGCGCATCGGCGGACCGTGCCGGCCGGGTGCTCGACGTACTGGGCCTGCGTACGGCGTTTCCGGTCCTGGTGACCTGGGGCGAGGTCGACCGGGGCAAACCCGCACCGGACTGTTACCTGCTGGGCGCGGACCGGCTCGGACACGACCCGGCAAGTTGCCTGGTGTTCGAGGACGCTCCGAGTGGTGTGACGGCTGCGGTACGGGCCGGCGCAGCCTGTGTCGGAGTGGGCGACGAGTCGAGTCTGTCGGGCAGCGGCGCGACCTGGACCGCTCCTGGTCTGGCCGCGGTGGGTTGCCGAGTGGGAGCGGACGGTGTCGTACTGGACCTGTCGGGAACGCCGGTGGCCCGGCTGGTCGGCGCCGCGTCGGCCGCAGATCGGAAAGGGGCGAGATGAGGTACGCCGAGCCGGGCCGGGGCGGCGACGTCCGGCCGGACACGCCCGGTCCCGGAGGGCGTCCACTCCGGGTCCATTTCGCCACCTCCGAGGTGTACCCACTGGTCAAGGTCGGCGGTCTGGGCGATGTGGCGCAGGCGCTGCCAAAGAGTCTGGCGCAGCGCGGGCATCAGGTGGAGCTCTTCCTGCCCCGGTACACCGGTCTGCCGGCGGGAGAGCCGGTCGCCGAGCTGGCCGTCACCGCGGGTTCGGTCCGGGCGACCCTCCAGGTGGCCGATCAGGGGCGGTACGACGGGGTGCGCTACTACACGGTGGGCCCGACCGGGCCGGTTCCGTGGAACCGTCCGGAGGGGTACGTGGAGAAGGATCTGGCCTCGTTCGTGTTGTTCTCCCGGGCCCTGGCCCTGCTGGCGACCCGCGACGGGTGGCGGCCGGACGCTGTGCACTGCAACGACTGGCACGTCGGGCACCTGCCGGCCTACCTGCGTACGCTGGATGCCGAATGCCGCTCGGTGCTCACCATCCACAACCTGGCCTACCAAGGGCTTTTCCCCCAGACCAAGGCCAGTGAGCTCGGACTCACCGCGTACGGCACCGGTAACCTGCTCGCCCAGGGCATCAGGTACGCCGACGTGGTCACCACGGTGAGCGAGCGCTACCGCGACGAGACGCTGTCGCCGTTGCGTGGCTGCGGGCTGGACGAACTGCTGCGCAGCCGGGGTGACGACTACCAGGGCGTGCTGAACGGGGTGGACTACGACCAGTTCGATCCGGCGACCGATTCGCACCTGCCGGCCGGGTACGACGTGGACGACATGGCAGGCAAGGCGGTGTGCAAGGCCGAGCTGCAGCGGGCCAGCGGTCTGCCGACCGAGCCGGACCGGCCGCTGGTCGCCTTCGTCGGGCGGCTGGTCAAGCAGAAGGGTGTGGAGCTGCTCCTGGAGCACATCGACGAGCTGGCCGACCTGGACGTCCAGCTGGTGGTGGTGGGTCGGGGCGAGCGGTTCGAGCGCACCTTCGCCCGCGCTGCGCGGTTCCACCCGAACCTGGCGTTCCACCCGGACAGCGGTGAGGCGATCGCGCGGCTGACGTACGCCGGGTCGGATCTGTTCCTCGCACCGTCGGAGTTCGAGCCCTGCGGCCTTGCCCCGCTGATCGCTCTGCGTTACGGATCGGTACCGGTGGTCCGGCGGGTCGGCGGGATGGCGCAGACGGTGGCGGACACGGGGCTCGGCTTCTCGTTCGCTGACGGCGACCGGTCCGGTCTGCTGACTGCGGTCCGGGAGAGCGTGACCCGCCAGCGCGGCGACCGGGGCTGGACCCGGCTGCGCGACCGGGCGATGCGTGCGCGGTTCACCTGGGACGAGGCCGCCGCCCGCTATGAACGCCTCTACCGTCCCCCGGCACGCCCGGCGTCGTCTGCGAACGCCGACGAGCAGCCGGAGCGGTACCGGTGAGCCCGGCCCGCCGCAGCGGCGTCCTGCTGCATCCCAGTTGCCTGCCCGGACGGTACGGCATCGGCGAGTTCGGCCCGGAGGCTGTCGAGTTCATCGAGTTCCTCGCCGCCGCCGAGCAGACGGTATGGCAGCTCCTGCCGCTCAACCCGGTCGACACGGACGGCTGCCCGTACCAGTCGTACGCGACGCTGGCCGGCAACCCGCTGTTCATCAGCGTCGACCGGTTGCTGGACATGGGGCTGCTCAGCCGGACCGACCTGGCCGACGTCCCTGAACTGCCGGCCGGGGTGGCCGACTACCCGGCCGCGACGGCGATCAAGCAACGGTTGCTGGCCCGGGCGTTCGCCAACTTCAGCCCGACCCCCGACAGCGAGCGGTTCGTCCGTCAACAGAGCTGGTGGCTCGACGACTACGCCCACTACATGACTCTGCGGCGCCGGTTCGGCTGGGAGTGGACGCGGTGGCCGCAGCCGCTGGCCCGCCGCGAACCGGATGCGCTGGTCCGCTCGGCAGAGGAGTCCGCCGGGCAGATCGCCTACCACCGGTTCGAGCAGTACGTCTTCGGCGCGCACTACGCGGCCGTGCGGCAGCAGGCGCACGCGATGGGCGTGGAGATCCTCGGCGACGTCGCGATGTACGTCGGCGTGCACAGCGCCGACGTGTGGGCCAACCCGCATCTGTTCCAGCTCGACGGCGACGGCAGGCCGACCGCGGTCGCCGGGTTTCCCCCGGACGAGTTCAGCCAGGACGGCCAGGTCTGGGGCAACGCGCTGTACCGCTGGGACAGCATTGCCGTTGAGGACTACCGGTGGTGGATCGACCGGATCCGCCGGATGCAGGAACTGTTCGACATCGTACGGCTGGACCACTTCCGTGGTTTTCTCGACTACTGGGCGGTCCCGGTGCCGGGGGACGCCACCCAGGGGCACTGGGAGAAGGGTCCCGGCGCCGATCTGTTCCGCGCCGTGCGCAAGGAGTTGCCCGACGTCAGGCTGGTGGCCGAGGACCTGGGGCCGGCCTCGGCCGAGGTCCAGCAGTTGCGTGTCGATGCCGGTGCCGCGGGCATGCGGCTGCTGCAGTTCGGGTTTTCCGGGGACGAGAACCAGCACCTGCCACACCACTATCCGGTCGACTGTGTGGCGTACACCGGCACCCACGACAACGACACGACGGCCGGCTGGTGGGACACGGCCACCGCCGAGGAACGGGAGCGCGTCGAGTCGTATCTCGGTGGCCTGCCGGACGGCATCTGCTGGTCTGCCGCGCGGGCCGTGTTCGGATCGGTGGCCCGGCTGGCGGTCCTGCCGTTGCAGGACGTCCTGCAGCTGGGGTCGGCGGCCCGGATGAACACCCCGGGCCGGGCCGATGGGAACTGGCAGTGGCGGTACGAGCCGCGGGCGCTCACCCCCGGTGTCGAAGTCCGACTGCGTCGACTCACCGAGATCTACGGCCGGGACCGGCAGGCCGAGCAACGACGGGCACGGGGGTTCACCGGCTGATGGCTGCGCCGACTTCGACGTACCGTCTGCAGTTCGGCCCGCATCTGCGGCTCACCGACGCCGGACCGGTCGCCGACTATCTGGCCGCGCTGGGCGTCGGCGCACTGTACGCGTCGCCGCTGCTCGCCTCCTCCCCGGCGTCGACCCACGGCTACGACATGGTGGACCCGTCCCGGACCTGCGACGAGCGGGGCGGCGAGGATGCCCGCAGTGACCTGGTTGCGCGCCTGCGACGGGCCGGGCTGGGCTTCGTGGTGGATGTGGTGTGCAACCACATGGGGGTGGCCGACGCCGCAGCCAACCCATGGTGGTGGGACGTGTTGCGGCATGGGCCCGACTCCGCCTACGCCCGGTTCTTCGACATCGACTGGTCGGCCGGTCCGCTGCTGCTGCCGGTGCTTGCCGACGACGGCGAGGGCGACGGCCCGGCGCTGGCGCAGATCACCACGGACGGTACGACGCTGCGATACCACGAGCATCGCTTCCCGCTGGCTCCGGGTACCGGTGACGGCACCGTGCGGGAGATCCACGACCGTCAGCACTACCGGCTGGTGTCGTGGCGACGGGGCATGGCCGAGCTGACCTACCGCCGGTTCTTCAACATCGACACGCTGGCAGGGCTGCGGACCGAGGATCCGCAGGTGTTCGCGGCGGTTCATGAGGAGGTGCTGCGCTGGGTGCGTTCCGGCGAGGTGACCGGGCTGCGGATCGACCACCCGGACGGGTTGGCCGACCCGGGCGGCTACCTGCGCCGGTTGCGTCGGGCCGCGCCGGACACCTGGATCGTGGTGGAGAAGGTCGTCGGCGTCGACGAGCCGCTGCCCATCTCCTGGCCGGTCGACGGGACGACCGGGTACGACGCGCTACGGCAGGTGTGTGGCGTCTTCGTCGACCCGGCCGGTCGTCGGTGGTTCGAGTCCGAGCAGCCGGTCGACCCGGTTGAGGTCGCCGCGGACAGCCGGCGGCAGGTGGCGCTCACCCTGCTTCCCGCCGAGGTTCGCCGGGTCGCCGCCCTCGTCGGTGCCCTGCTACCTGGACGCGACCCGCGACAGTGCCACGACGCGGTGGTGGAGCTGCTCACCGCGTTCCCGGTGTACCGGACGTACCTGCCCGAACAGCGGCGGGCGTTGGAGCAGGCGGTGGCCATCGCGCGGCGACGGCGTCCGGACCTGGCCGGCATCGTGGCCGCCGTCCGGGACGAGATGGTAGCCCGACCCGGCGGTGAGCTCGCCATCCGGATGCAGCAGACCACCGGGGCGGTGATGGCCAAGGGCGTCGAGGACACCGCCTTCTACCGCTACCACCGGCTGATCGCACTGAACGAGGTCGGCGGTGACCTGACCCGCTTCGCCGTGTCGCCGGAGGAGTTCCACACGGCGAACTCCGCGCGTCAGTCGGCCTGGCCGGGCACCATGACCACGCTGTCCACCCACGATACGAAGCGGTCCGAGGACGTCCGGGCCCGGCTGGCGGTGCTCAGCGAAATGGCCGACGAGTTCCTGGCCCTGGCGCGGCGCTGGGCGGCCCGCTGTCCGGTGGGGGATCCGGCGCTGGAGCCGCTCGCCTGGCAGACGTTGGTCGGTGCCTGGCCGATCGAACCGCGACGGCTCAGCGATTTCCTGCTCAAAGCGGCCCGGGAGGCGCGGCAGCGCACCAGCTGGACCCAGCCCGACCATGCCCTGGAAAAGGTACTGACGGACTGGCCACAGCGGGTCGGGGCGGATCCGGAGCTCTCCGCCGAGGTCGCCGCGTTCGTCGACCGGATCCGGGAGCCGGGCTGGTCCAACTCGTTGGGCCAGAAGTTGTTGCAGCTCGCCGGTCCGGGGGTGCCGGACGTGTACCAGGGCACCGAGCTGTGGGACTGGTCGTTGGTCGATCCGGACAACCGCCGGGCGGTGGACTTCGCCGCCCGGCGTGCCCTGCTCGACCGGTTGGACGGCGGGTGGCGTCCGGAGGTCGACGAGACGGCGGCGGTGAAGCTGCTCGTCGTGTCCAGGGTGTTGCGGCTGCGGCGGGACCGACCTGAGCTGTGGGACGGGTACGTGCCGGTGCGGGCGGAGGGGCCGGCGGCCGGTCATCTCGTCGGTTTCGCCCGTGGTAGGCGACGTGAGGTGGTGGCGGTGGCCACCCGCTTGCCGATGACGCTGGCGGCCACCGGCTGGTCGCAGACGCTGCTGCCGCTGCCGGCCGGTACCGGCCGGTGGACCGACGTGATCAGCGGCGAACGTGTCGAGACGAGTACGCCCCGGGTGGCCGACCTGTTGCGTCGGTATCCCGTGGCCCTGTTGATCCGGGGGGAACGATGAATCTCACCTTGGTCGAGGCCCGGCGGGCCCGCCGCTATCCGATGGCCGCCCTGTTCACCGGTTCGGCGGCCACCAATGTGTCGATGGTCGGTGCCAGCACGGTGAGCACGCTGATCGGGGCACAGCTGCTCAGCCCGCTGTGGAGCGGCATTCCCAACGCGGCCGGGGTCGTCGGCTCCGCCGTCGGCACGCTGACCCTGGCCGCGGTGATGGCCAGGCGAGGCAGCCGCACCGCGCTCGTGCTGGGGTACCTGGTCGCGGTCGTCGGCGCGGTCGTCGCGGGCGTCGCCGTGACGGCCGATTCGGCAGGCCTGCTGATGGTCGGCATGCTGCTGCTCGGCATCGGCAACGGCGGAGCGCAGCTGTCCCGGTACTGCGCAGCGGATCTGTACCCACCTGATCGCAAGGGCTTCGCGGTCGGCGTCATCGTCTGGGGAGGGACGGTCGGCGCACTGGCCGGGCCGAACCTGATCGCGCCGCTCGCCGGGTTCTCCGAGGGACTGGGCCTGCCGCCGCTCGCCGGTTCGTACCTCCTGGCACTGGCCTGCGCGGGCGTCGCCGCCGCGGCGTCGGCGACGCTGCCGGCGACCCGGACCCGCCGTGGCGGTACGGTATCCGGCCCGGTCTCCGCCGGGGTGTGGCGACGCCCAGTGGTCCGGACCGCGGTGGTGTCGATGACCGCCGGCCAGGTATCGATGGTCGCGGTGATGACGATGACACCGTTGCACATGGACATGCACGGCCACGGTCTCAGCGCGGTCGGCGCGGTGCTCAGCGCGCACCTGCTCGGCATGTTCATGTTGGCTCCGCTGTCCGGGTACGTCGCCGACCGGTTCGGCGGGCGGACCGCGATCATCGCCGGCATCGGAATGATTGCGCTGTCCACGATGGCCGCGCTGGTGCCGCTGGCCGGCAGCGCGCAGCTGTACATCGCGTTGTTCCTGCTCGGTCACGGCTGGAACCTCACTTTCGTGGGCGGCAGTGGTCTGCTCACCCAGGCGTTGACCACTGCCGATCGTCAGCACGTGCAGGGCGGCGTCGACGCCATCGTCTGGGGCGCCTCGGCGGTGGCCAGCGTCGGCGCCGGGATGGTGCTCGGCACGGTTGGCTACCCGGTGCTGGCGATCAGCGCGGGAGCGGCGGTGCTGCTTCCGTTGTTCCTCTTGGCCGGCCCGCAGCGGCACGAGGCCGACCCGGTGTCCGTCGCGTCGGACGCCCCGCAGGACCGGGCGATCCGATAGCCGGGCGTTGGCCGGTCTGTCGGTCGGGCCGTTTCGTGTCGCAGGAGACGGAGGATCAGGGTTGACTCAGGTGCACAGGTTCTCGGTGTGGGCACCGTTACCGACCAGGGTGACTGTCCGGGTCGACGGGCGCGACCACGCTATGACGGCGTCCGGCGGCGGCTGGTGGTACGCCGAGGTGGCCGACGCCCGTCCGGGCACGGACTACGCGTTTCTGCTCGACGACGATCCGACGGCGTTGCCCGACCCGCGGTCGGTGTGGCAGCCCGACGGCGTGCACGGCCCGTCCCGCCGGTACGACCATGCCGCGTACCGTTGGCGGGACTCGGGATGGCGGGGACGTCCGCTGGCCGGTGCGGTGCTCTACCAGTTGCACGTCGGTACGTTCACCGACGAGGGGACGTTCGACGCGGCGATCGACCGGCTCGACCACCTGGTGCGGCTCGGAGCCGATTTCGTCCAGCTGCTGCCGGTGAACGCGTTCGAAGGTGACGCCGGGTGGGGGTACGACGGGGTGCTCTGGTATGCCGTGCACGAACCGTACGGCGGTCCGGATGCGCTCAAACGGTTCGTCGACGCCTGTCACCAGCGCGGGCTGGGCGTGCTGCTGGACGTCGTGCACAACCACCTCGGCCCGGCCGGAGCCTACAGCCCCCGGTTCGCACCGTACTTCGCCGACCAGACCAGGTGGGGTCCGGCGCTGAATCTCGACGGTGACGGATCGGACGAGGTACGCCGGTACGTGTTGGACAACGTGGTCAGCTGGCTGCGTGACTTTCACCTTGACGGGCTGCGGTTGGACGCCGTGCAGGCGCTGCGTGACGGCCGGGCCGTGCACCTGCTGGAGGAGATGGCCGAGACGGTCGACGCGCTCGCGGCGCACCTCGGCCGCCCCCTGGTCCTCCTGGCCGAATCCGACCAGAACGATCCCCGGCTGGTCACCCCGCGTGAAGCCGGCGGGTACGGGCTGACGGCATTGTGGAACGACGACGTCCATCACAGCCTGCACGCCGCGCTGTCCGGTGAGCGGCAGGGCTACTACGCGGACTATGGTCCGTTGCGTACCCTCGGCGACGCGTTGCGCGACGTCTTCGTCTACGCCGGCCGCCACTCGTCGTTCCGGGGCCGCAGCTACGGTCGGCCGGTGGACACCACCAGGATTCCGGCCAGCCGGTTCCTGGTCTACGTGCAGTCGCACGACCAGATCGGCAACCGGGCCGGGGGCGAGCGGATCTCGGCGGTGCTGAACCCGGGCCTGCTGAGCTGTGCGGCGGCGATCGTGCTCTGCTCGCCGTACACCCCGATGATCTTCATGGGTGAGGAGTGGGGGAGCCGGGGTCCCTGGCAGTTCTTCGTCTCGTTCGCCGACGCGGAGCTGAGGGAAGCGGTCCGCCTCGGGCGGCGTGCCGAGCTCGGCGCGACCTGGGGGGTGGCCGGCACCGCCGATCCGGGTGACCGGGACACGTTCCTCGGGTCGAAACTGCGCTGGTCGGAGCTCGCCGAGCCGGACCACGACCGGCTGTTCACGCTGTACCGCGACCTGATCGCGCTGCGCCGCAGCCGACCTGAGCTGACCGATCCGAGACTGAACCGGATCGCGGTGGAGGTTGACGAGCATCGGCGATGGCTGGTGATGCGCCGGGGCGGGGTGCGGCTGGTCTGCAATCTCGCCGACGTGGAACAGCCGGTGCCGTTCGGCGCTCCCTCGGGGAAGGTGCTGCTGTCGTCCGCGCCGGTCCAGTCCGGTGACGCGCAGGTCGTGCTGCCGGCGGAGTCCTTCGCGGTACTGGCCGCGACCGGGTAGGACCCGACCGGCAGGCCATCCGGTTCCGTCACCCGAGCGCCGTGACCTGGCCGTCCAGCACGGTCATGTCGACGACGAGATCGGCCAGGTCCCGGCCGGCCTCGATCAACCGGGCGTTCGGGTCGTCGACGGTGGTCACCCAGTGGCGGGCGGCAGCGGGTGACTTGCCGAACTCGACGTGCCGGCGGATGAGACGGCCCCGCCGGATGTCGTCGTCGAGCTGGCAGTGCCACACCTCGGCCAGCAGGGTGCGCACCGCCGGCCAGGGCTCCCGGTCGGCGAGCAGGTAGTTGCCTTCGGTGACCACCAGTCGTACCGGTGGATCCACCGCGATGGTGCCGGCTATCGGCTGTTCGAGATCGCGTTCGAAGCCCGGGGCCCAGACGGTTCGGTGTCGTTCGGTCCGTAGCCGGTGCAGCAGGGCCAGGTAGCCGTCGCCGTCGAAGGTGTCGATGGCGCCCTTGCGGTCGCGTCGGCCGAGCCGGTCCAGTGCCACGTCGGACAGGTGGAAGCCGTCCATCGGCACCAGCGCCGCCGGTACTCCGTCCTGTCGTAGCCGGGCGACCAGCAGCGCCGCGAGCGTCGACTTGCCCGCCGCCGGGGAACCGGTGATGCCGAGGACGAGCCGGCCGTCGCGGGGGACGAGTCGGTGGGCGCGTGCGACGAGTTCATCGAGCATGCACCAGCTTAAGCGGCTGCCGGGTCGCTGGCCGGCTCACCCTCGGTAGGCAGGTGTCCGTCCTCGGCCCTGGCCCATTGACATCGGTCGTCGTCGTAGTTAACACTGTCGATCCTGCCTGGCAATCGCGTGGTAATCCTCTCCCCATCATGTTAGCGATAACAATGGAGGGTTCGGATGCGTACCGGATCCATGGTCCTGCTCGCCATCCTGGTCCGCGCCGGTCTTGCGCTCGGCGGGCCGACGCCGCGAGCAGCACCGGCGACACCGGCCCGGTGACGGCCGCCGGGTCGCTGCCGTCCGTGCCCGGTCGGTGGAGTCGGTCAACTACCCCGGACGGTTCCTGCGTCACCAGGACCAGTCGGTTCAACCGCGGCGTCGTGTTGCAGAAGCGACTCGCCGACGGCACGATCCGCCCGATCGTGCCCAGCCGGTGAGTTCGCATCACCAGGCCGGTAGGCGCCGGTAGGCGGCGGACCACCGGCATTGGCCGGACCGACCAACTCGTACAGAAGGAGACCCGATGCCGAGAATCCTTGCCCGGCTCAGCGCCGTGCTTGCCGCCGCCTGCCTGCTGCTCACCTCGTGGTCGGTGACCGCGGCGAGACCGGCTGCCGCCCTCGATCCGTTCACCGGATACCTGATGGCCCACTTCACCGGTGAGTCGGCCAACGGCGAGCAGATTCATCTGGCGTACAGCACCGACGGGCTGCACTGGACCGACCTCAACAACGGCGGCCCGGTTCTGCTATCTACAGTGGGCACCCGTGGCGTACGGGATCCGGTCCTGGTCCGCTCACCGGCCGGCGACCGGTACTGGATCATCGCCACCGATCTGCGGATCGCCAGCGGCACGTCCTGGAACGACGCCGCCAACCGGGGCAGCACCTCGATCGTCGTCTGGGAGTCCACCGACCTGGTCAACTGGTCGGCGCCGTGGCTGCTCAACGTCGCCAGCGGTATCGTGGGCGCCGGCAACGCCTGGGCACCGGAGGCGATCTACAACCCGGCGACCGGTGACTACGTCGTCTACTGGGCGACCAACTCGGCCCGCAACGGGGTCACCAAGCACCGCATCTGGTACGCGCGGACCAGCGACTTCCGTACCATCGGTACTCCGCAGCTGTACATCGACCGGGGTAGCGGCCAGGGCATCATCGACACCCAGATCATCGAGGTATCGAACAGCGTCGGCGGCTACCGCTACTATCGGGCTTCCGCCGACGGTCACATCACGATCGAGGCGAGCAACTCGATCCTGGGCAGCTGGACGACCCTCGGCAACCTGTCGCACCTGGGCATCTCCAACGGCACCGGCGGCGGCAACGTGGTCGAGGGCCCGATGTGGGCCCAGTTCAACGGCCGGAACGAGTGGGTGCTCTGGCTTGACCAGTACGCGACCGGCCGCGGCTACCTGCCGGTCACCTCGACCAACCTGGGCAGCACGGGCAACTTCCGGACCCGGTCGGACTACAGCATGGGCGGCAGCCGCAAGCGGCACGGATCAATCCTCAACCTGACCGCGGCCGAGCAGTCCCGGGTGCTCGCCCGCTGGGGCACGTCCACCCCGGTGAACCGGATCCAGTCGTACAACTACCCGGACCGCTACGTGCGGCACGCCGACTTCGACGTACGCATCGACGCCAACGTCAGCCCGGCGCAGGACGCGCAGTTCCGGCTGGTGCCCGGCCTGACCGGCGGCTCGGGCTACGTTTCGATCGAGTCGGTCAACTATCCGGGCCACTACCTGCGGCACTACGCGTACGACTTCGAGTTGGCACCCGACGACGGCTCGGCGGTCTTCGCCGCCGACGCCACCTTCCGCCGGGTCGCCGGCCTGGCCGACGCCGGATGGTCGTCGTTCCAGTCCTACAACTTCCCGGATCGCTACATCCGGCACTACGGCTACCAACTGCGCCTCGACCCGATTGCCGACGCGCAGGCACGCGCCGACGCCACCTTCCGCGTCACCGGCTGACCCGGTGGGCGGTGTCGCCAACGACGGAGACACCGCCCACCGACGGCGCGGACCGGCGTCGACTGGTCCGCGCCGGCCCCGGTGGCCCACACTGACCTGGTGCAGAGACAAACAGCGCCGGTACGGTCCGCCGTGGTGGTCAACCCGACGAAGGTCACTGACCTCGACGGCCTGCGAGCGGCGGTCGACGCGAGCCTGGCCGAAGCCGGCTGGGCGGCACCGATCTGGCTGGAGACGACGGTTGCCGAACCGGGGCGGACGCAGGCCCGGGACGCGGTCACGGCCGGGGTCGATGTCGTGTTCGCCTGCGGCGGCGACGGCACCGTGATGTCGTGTGTCGCCGGTCTGGTCGGCACCGACGTGGCGCTCGCCATCCTGCCGGCCGGCACTGGCAACCTGCTCGCTGCCAACCTGGGGCTGTCGACCGACCTCGCGGCCGGGCTGGAGGTCGCGGTGGATCGGCAGACCCGCCGGCTCGACGTCGGTCGGCTCGACGACGAGCGCTGCTTCGTGGTGATGGCCGGCATGGGGTTCGACGCGAGCCTGCTGGCCGCCACCTCCGAGCAGGCCAAGGCGCGGATCGGCTGGCCGGCGTACGTTGCCGGCGCCATGCGGCACCTGCGGGACCGGCCGATGCCGGTGCGGGTCCAGATCGACGACCAGCCGCCGGTACGGACCCGGGCGCGCACCGTGCTGGTGGCCAACGTCGGCCGGCTGCAGGGCGGGATGACCCTGCTGGCCGACGCCGAACCCGACGACGGTCTGCTCGACGTCGCCGTGCTGACGCCACGGACGCTGCGGCATTGGCTAGCGCTGGCCTGGGCACTGGTGCGGGGCCGGCGACGGGTGCCGCGGATGCAGGTGTACCGGGGGCGCGAGGTGTCGGTGATCAGTGACCGTGATCGACCCCGCGAGCTCGACGGCGACCTGATCGAGCCCGGCGCCACCCTGCGCGTGACGGTCCAGCCGGCGGCGCTGCTGCTGTGCGTGCCGCGTCCGGCGGATGAACCGGATCTGTCGGTGGACGCCGACGCGGCCGCGCGGCGCGGCGCGGCACTTGTCGAACGCACCCGTCACGCGCGATGACCCGGCCCGGGGCGTGACCGTCCCGAATCAGCCGTTGTCGGTGCGTCCGAGTCGGGCGAGCAGCCCGGTGTGCTGCCGCTGGTGACGCTCGGCCCGTCGGCCGAGCGCGTCCGCCCGGCCCCACCGGCCGGGTACGTCGAGCAGCTCGATCCGGGGTATCGATGGCGGAAGATGCGGGTCGACGCCCAGGTGGTCGTGGTACGGGGTGAGATCCAGCATGGTACGCAGCAGCAGTAGGACCGCCCCCGCCGACCAGCCCTGTGGGCTGCACGCTGTCGGGTACTCGACCGGATATCCGGTCAACTCGCGCCGGTAGCCGGCGAAGGCCTCCGGCAGCCGCCCGTCGAAGAACCCGGACGCCTCGATCATCCCTTCGGCGATCCGGGCGGCCTCCTCCCGGAACCCGTACCGGCGCAGCCCCCAGGCGATGATCGAGTTGTCGAACGGCCAGACCGACCCCACGTGGTAGCCGACCGGGTTGTACCGTGCCTCGGTTTCGGCCAACGTCCGTACCCCCCAGCCGGAGAACATCGCCGGCCCGAGCAGATGCTCGGCCACCTTGCCGGCCCGATCCGGCTCGACGATGCCGCTCCACAGCAGGTGCCCCATGTTCGACGCCAGCGCGTCGACGGGGGTGCCGTCCGGGTCGAGGGCGAGCGCGTAGTATCCGCCGTCGGCCACCCAGAAGTCGCGGTTGAACCGCTGCTTCAGGTCGGCCGCCTCCCGCTCCAGTCGGTCGGCGTACGCCGGGTCGTTCCAGAATTCGCGGGCCAGCCGGGCGCCACGGATCTTGGCGTCGTAGGCGTAGCCCTGCAGCTCGCAGGTTGCCCTGGGCAGCGCTGACAGCCGTCCGTCGCGGTAGGAGATCGCGTCCCAGGAGTCCTTCCAGCACTGGTTCTCCAGGCCGTTGCGGGTGTTGCGTCGCCAGTAGGAGACGTAGCCGTTGCCGACCAGGTCGCCGTACTCGTCGATCCAGTGCAGCGCGGCGCGGGCCTGGCGTTCGAGCCCATGGACCAGTTCGACGTCGCCGCTCCACCGTTCGTACTCGTCGAGCAGGATCACGAACAGTGGGGTGGAGTCGGCCGAGCCGTAGTACGGCGTGTGCGGCTGCTCCTCGAACGCCGCCGACTCGCCGTACCGGAACTCGTGCAGGATTTTGCCGGGCTCCTCCTCGCGCAGGTCGTCGAGGCTGCCGCCCTGCAACGAACCGAGCAGCCGCAGCACCGGGGGAGTGAGCCGGGGCAGGAACGGCATGGTCTGCAGGCTGATGAAGATGCTGTCCCGGCCGAACAGCGTCATGAACCAGGGCAGTCCGGCGGTCGGGATAGGCCCGGTGGCGGTCAGCGAGGCGTACCGCATCGCGGCGAGGTCGATCAGGCTCCGCTCGTACGCCGTGGTGAGGTTGGGGTTGTCGGCGAGCAGCTGCGGCGCCCGGTCGATCCAGTGCTCGAGCTCCTGGCGCACCTGCGGTCGGGCCCGGCGTCGGTAGGCCCCCCAGATGGTCGGCGACGCGGTGTCGCCGCCGTTGATCACCGGTTCCACCCGGAGTTCGGTCTGCCACTGACCGCGCGGCTCAAGGGTGACGTCGAACGTCATGCCGTCGTCGTCGATCCGGGCCGCGAGCGTGCTGCAGATGACGGTGTCCCGCTGGAAGGTCTCCCGCCGGTAGCTGTATCGCAGCCGACCTTCGTCGTGGTGGACCGACTTCGTACCGCGCTTGTGCTGGACGTCCTTGATCTCGAACAGGTCCGCGAAGTCGGTGTCCATATCCACTCGCAGGGTCAGGGTGGCCGGCGCGATGTCGTGGTTGAGCACGGTGAGCCGCTCGACGAACGCCGCGCCGATCGACTGCTCACGGATGACGGACAGCTTGGCGTCAACGTAGTGGGTGGGCCGGCCGGGCACGAGGAAGAACCGGGTCTCGAAGAAGTGCAGGTCGTCCTGGGACAGCGCGTTCAGCCGGTGGCCGTCGATCCGGAGCACCCAGGTGGACAGGAAGCGCGTGTCGAACGAGAACAGGCCGGTCGGCAGGTCTGGTGAGGCGGTGACGTCGCCGCGCTCGTCAGTCACCACGAAGGTGTTCCCGTCAAGGATGCTGACTGTCTTCTCGTTCATTCTCGGCGCCACCTCTCTGGGTGAAGTCCCTTGGATGCAGCCCGGCCGGGACACGGCCGAAAAGGACCCGGCAGAGCTGGTCCGCGAGTCCCAGGTCTCCCTCGACGACGACCGCGTTACGGAACAGCAGGGGGATGAACCGGTCCTCGCCCCGGGCCAACCGGTTGAAGCAGACCCGGTCGCTGCGGACGACCGAATCCGGCTCGGGCCCCGTCGACGACACCTGGACCTTCCCGGTTCCCAGGGTGACAAACCAGTACGTCGTCCTGCTCTCGTCGTGCACGTCGAAGCGAACGGTGCCGCTCAACCGGGGTGGCAGCCGGGTCAGGACCGAGCTTGCGTCGCGGGCCAGCCGATCCAGCGCGTCCTCGACCGTGTCGACCATCCGGCCCCACCTCCTCACGCCGTGTGACGTACCCAGCGCAGCGTAGGTCGGGCCGAGACCGACCCGCATCACCCGCGTCGGGTGAGTTACCTGGGATCAGCCGGCCGGGGGCGACTTGGCGGTGGACATCAGGTCGACGAAGCGCCGGGTGTCGACGTTGCCGCCGGAGACGATCACGCCGACCCGCCGTAGCGTCGATGCCGGCCGACCTGCCAGTAGGGCGGCCAGCCCGGTCGCGCCGCTGGGCTCGACGACGATCCGCATCCGGTCGAAGGCGAACCGCATCGCCATCCGGATCTCGTCATCGTCGACCAGCGCGATGTCGTCGAGTAGTTGCCGGTTGATCGCGAAGGTCAGCTCACCGGGCGTCTCGGCGGCCTGCCCGTCGGCGATCGTGCGTGGCACCGGGATGGTGACCCGCCGGCCGGCGGCCAGCGATCGCAACGTGTCGTCGCCGGCCGCCGGTTCGACGCCGATCACCCGGATCCGGGGCAGGAGTCCTTTCGAGGCGACTGCGGTGCCCGCCGCCAGCCCGCCGCCACCGACCGGCACCAGCAGCGCGTCGAGCGGGCCGACCTCCTCGACCAGTTCGAGCGCAGCGGTGCCCTGTCCGGCGATGACGTGCGGGTGATCGTACGGCGGGACCAGGGCCAGTCCCCGTTCGGCGGCCAACGCCGTACCGATGGCGACCCGGTCACCGGTGTACCGGTCGTAGGTGACGATCTCGGCCCCGTAGCCGCGGACCGCCGCCGTCTTGGCCGCCGGGGTGTCCTGCGGCATCACGATCACCGCGGTGCTGCCCAACTCCCGGGCGGCCAGCGCGACGGCCTGGGCATGGTTGCCGGACGAGTACGCGGCGATGCCCCGGGCCAGCTGGGCCGGTGACAGCCGGGAGATCGTGTTGTAGGCGCCACGGAACTTGAACGCCCCGACCCGTTGCAGGTTCTCGCACTTGACGAAGACCTCGGCGCCGACCATGGCGTCCAGAGTGCGCGAGCGCAGCACGGGGGTGCGGTGCGCGGCGCCGGCTATCCGCGCGGCCGCGTCGCGGACGTCGTGCAGGGTGACCGGTGTCGAGTCCGTCAAGGTGCTTCCTCCCGGGGCGCTCATCTGACAGAGTTCCATACAGCGGCCGGGCGAGTCGCAGCCGGCCGGCTGGTGTCCATGCCGCATTGTCCGGGCGCGGCCGACACCGCCGACCCGTAGCGCGACGGTGCCGCTGACGGTGTTGCGCGCGGTGTCCGGATCTGCCCGGATCTTTTCCCGAAAATTTCGGTACCTCTGGTCTCGCCATCAGGTGCCGATCCTGTGCTGCCGTCCCCCGGATCGCTGGCTGACCAGCGGGTCGACCGGTACCGGTCTTGGTCATTGAGTTACCGGAAGTTTTCCGTTAGCATCGCTCAACAGCACTTCGATCAAAGTCGATGTGTGGCCGAGGTTCACCTGCCGACCACACTCCGCACCGAGAGGCAACCATCACCATGACCCATCAATCCGCCAGCAGACCGAGGAGAAGGGGACCGCGGGCCGCGTTGGCCTCCGCCGCGGTGGTCGCCCTCGCCGCCGGTACCGCGCTGCTGTACGCGACCTCCGCCAGCGCCGCCGAGTCCACGCTCGGCGCGGCCGCGGAGCAGTCCGGCCGGTACTTCGGTGCCGCCGTCGCGGCCAACAAGCTCAGCGACTCGACGTACGTGAACATCCTCAACCGGGAGTTCAACAGCGTCACCGCCGAGAACGAGATGAAACTCGACGCCACCGAGCCGCAGCAGGGCCAGTTCAACTTCAGCAACGGCGACCGGATCGTCAACCACGCCATCTCCCGCGGCATGGCCGTCCGCGGCCACACCCTCGCCTGGCACTCCCAGCAACCCGGCTGGATGCAGCAGATGGAAGGCGCCCCACTGCGTCAGGCCATGCTCAACCACGTCACCCAGGTCGCCTCCTACTACCGGGGCAAGATCCACTCCTGGGACGTGGTGAACGAGGCCTTTGCCGACGGCGGTAGCGGTGCCCGACGCGACTCCAACCTGCAGCGCACCGGCAACGACTGGATCGAGGCGGCGTTCCGGGCCGCCCGCGCCGCCGACCCCGGCGCCAAGCTCTGCTACAACGACTACAACATCGACAACTGGTCCTGGGCCAAGACCCAGGCCGCGTACAACCTGGTGCGCGACTTCAAGCAGCGCGGCGTGCCGATCGACTGCGTCGGCCTGCAGTCGCACTTCAACAGCGGCTCGCCGTACCCGTCGAACTACCGCACCACGCTGTCCAGCTTCGCCGCCCTCGGCGTTGACGTGCAGATCACCGAGCTCGACATCGAAGGCTCCGGCAGCAGCCAGGCCAACACCTACCGCAACGTGGTGCAGGACTGCCTGGCGGTGTCCCGCTGCACCGGCATCACGGTCTGGGGTGTGCGGGACTGCGACTCGTGGCGTAGCGGCGGCACTCCGCTGCTGTTCGAGTGCAACGGCAACAAGAAGCAGGCGTACGATTCGACCCTCGCCGCGCTCAACGCCGGCGGCACCCCGCCGCCCACCACGGCACCGCCGCCGACCACCGCTCCGCCGACCACCGCTCCGCCCCCGACCACGGCCCCGCCGACCTCGCAGCCGCCGGGTGGCAACTGCTCAGCTGCGGTGATCTCGCTCGACCAGTGGCCAGGTGGCTTCGTGGCGAACGTGCGGGTGACCGCCGGGTCCGCCTCGACCAGCAGTTGGACGGTCACCATGACCCTGCCGTCCGGGGCGGCGGTCACCAACGCGTGGAACTCGCAGGCCAGCGGTAGCACCGGTACGGTGCGTTTCAGCAACGCACCGTGGAACGGCCAGATCGGTGCCGGGCAGTCGACCCAGTTCGGCTTCCAGGGCACTGGCACCGGCAGCGGGATGACCCCGACCTGCAGCGCCGGCTGACGGCAACCACCCCAGGACGGGGCCGGTACGCGGGACGTCCCGCGCACCGGCCCCGTCCGCGTGCGGCGACCGGGAGCGCGGGGTGCGGCCCGGCTGGGCCCGGCGACACCCCGGTACCGGCCCGGCGCGGCGCTGTCAGTGGCTGCGGTTACGCTCGTCGGACGGTGGCTCACAGGCCACCGTCGTTGCCCTGCCGGCTGGTCCTGTCCATCGGCGAGGCGGGGCACCGTTGGCCGGCACCGGGAGTTCGACGCGTTGACTGCACAACCTGAGACGCTGTACGGAGCAGACGACCTCACCCACCTGGAAGGGCTGGAGGCCGTCCGCAAGCGGCCCGGCATGTACATCGGCTCCACCGACAGCCGGGGCGTCGGCCATCTGCTCAACGAGATCCTCGACAACTCCACCGACGAGGGCGTCGCCGGCCACGCCAGCCGGGTCGAGGTGACTCTGCACGCCGACGGTTCGGTCCAGGTCGACGACGACGGCCGGGGCATCCCGACCGACGTACACACCCGGTCCGGGCTGTCCGGGGTCGAACTGGTGCTGACCCGGCTGCACGCCGGCGGCAAGTTCGGCGGCTCCGGATACAAGGCGTCCGGCGGCCTGCACGGGGTCGGCGCGTCGGCGGTGAACGCGCTCTCGCTACGGTTCGACGTACGGGTCAGGCGGGCCGGCCGGGTGTCGGAGATGTCGTTCCAGCGGGGCGTTCCGGGGGTTTTCGACGGCCCCGGCCCGGCCGCCGGTTTCACCAGGCAGTCGGGGCTGCGGGCGGTCGGCCGGATGAAGCGCGGCGAGGCCACCGGCACCTCCATCCGCTACTGGTACGACGCCCGCTACTTCGACGCCGGCGCCGCACTCGACGTGGCGGCCGTGCGGACCAGGCTGCGTAACACTGCCTTCCTGGTACCCGGGGTCACCTACGTGCTGCGCGACGCCACCTCTGGCGAGCTGGCCGAGGAGGTGTACCACCATCCCCGTGGCCTGGTCGAAATGGTGGAGTTCCTCACCCCGACCGGGGACCGACCGGTCAGCGGTACGCTGTTCATCACCGGCACCGGGACCTACAAGGAGAACGCCGCCGACGCCAACGGGGTGATGCAGTCGGACGTGGAGCGCCGGGCCGAGGTGGAGGTCGCCCTCGGCTGGGGCACCGGCTACGAGCGGACCGTCGAGTGCTTCACCAACACCATCCGCAGCGTGCACGGCGGCACCCACCGGCGGGGTTTCGAGCGCGGGGTGACCCGGGCCGTCGTCGACGCGGTACGCAACAGCCGGGGGCTGCTCAAGCCCAAGGAGGATCCGCCGACTGTCGACGACGTGCTCGAAGGCATGACGGCCGTGGTGCACGTGCGGATCCCGGAGCCCCAGTTCACTTCGCAGACCAAGGACGAGCTTTCCACCGCCGGCATCACCCGGGTGGTGCAGACGGTGGTGGAGCGGCACATCAAGTCCTGGGTGGAGGACCGCCGGACCCGTACCGAGGCCCGGACCGTGCTGCAGAAGGTGGTCGACGCGGCCCGGGTCCGGCTCACCCAGAAACAGCAGAAGGACGCCGCCCGGCGCAAGACCGCCCTGGAAGGGGCGTCCATGCCGCCGAAGCTGGTCGACTGCCGGTCGACCGGCCTGCAGCGCAGTGAGCTGTTCATCGTGGAGGGCGACAGCGCGCTCGGCTCGGCCCGGATGGCCCGGGTCGCCGAGTACCAGGCACTGCTGCCGATCCGGGGCAAGATCCTCAACGTGCAGAAGGCCAACCTGGCCGACACGTTGCGCAACGCCGAGGTAGCGGCGATCGTCCAGGTCCTCGGCGCCGGCACCGGGCGCACCTTCGACCTGGCCGCCATGCGGTACGGCCGGGTGATCCTGATGGCCGACGCGGATGTGGACGGCTCCCACATTCGGACCCTGCTGATCACCTTGTTCGCCAAGTACCTGCGCCCGGTGATCGAGGCCGGCCGGCTGTACGCGGCGATGCCCCCGCTCCACAAAATCACTACCAAGGGCCGGAACGCGGAGACCATCTTCACCTTCACCGAGGCCGAGATGGAGCAGACCGTACGGCGCATCGAGCGGGCCGGGCGACAGGTCGTCACCCCGGTGCCCCGGTTCAAGGGCCTCGGCGAGATGGACGCCGACGAGCTGTGGGAGACCACCATGAACCCGGCGACCCGCTCGGTCCGCCGGATCACCCTGGCCGACGTGGAGGTCGCCGACCGCACCCTGGAGTTGCTTATGGGGGAGAAGGTCGAGCCGCGCCGCAACTGGCTGATCGACTCGGCCGGCCGGGTCGACCAGGAGAGTATCGACGCCTGAGCATGACCTGCTCGATCGAGGAAGCGCTGGAAACGTAGAGATGGCACGCAGCAAGAGCAAGCAGTCCGGGGTCGACCTGTCCGCGTTCGACCAGGCCGGCGCCCGGATCCTGGACAACCCACTGGAGACCGAGATCCAGGACTCCTACCTGGAGTACGCCTACTCGGTCATCTACGCGCGGGCCCTGCCCGACGCCCGGGACGGACTCAAACCGGTGCACCGACGGATTCTCTACTCGATGAGCGAGCAGGGGCATCGCCCGGACCGGGGCTACGTCAAGTCGGCTCGGGTGGTGGGCGACGTGATGGGCAAGTTCCATCCGCACGGCGACACCGCGATCTACGACGCGATGGTCCGGATGGCGCAGCACTTTTCGCTCAACGTGCCGCTGGTCGACGGGCACGGCAACTTCGGGTCCCCCGACGACGGCCCGGCGGCCAGCCGCTACACCGAGGCGCGGATGTCCCGCCCGGCGATGCTGCTCGTCGGCGAGCTCGACGAGGAGACCGTCGACTTCAAGCCCAACTACGACGGCTCGTTGACCGAGCCGAAGGTGTTGCCGGCGGCCTTTCCGAACCTGCTGGTCAACGGCGCGTCCGGGATCGCCGTCGGGATGGCGACCAACATGATCCCGCACAATCTCGGTGAGGTCGTCGCGGCCACCCGCTGGCTGATCCGCCATCCCGACGCCAGCCTCGACAAACTGATGGAGTTCGTCCCCGGCCCGGATCTGCCGACCGGTGGTCTGCTGCTCGGACTCGACGAGGTGCGGCGCGCGTTCGCCACCGGGCGAGGGGTGGTGCGGATGCGCGCCAAGGTGCAGATCGGCCTGCTCGAGGGCAGCCGTGGGCGGCAGGCGATCACGGTGACCGAGCTGCCCTACGGGGTCGGCACCGAGCGAATCATCGAGAAAATCACTGAAGAGGTCAACAAGACCAAACGGTTGCAGGGCATCGCCGACGTCAAGGACCTGACCGACCGGGAGAACGGCACCCGTTTGGTCATCGAATGCAAGATCGGGGTCAACCCGCAGGCCTTGCTCGCCGATCTCTACCGGCTGACCCCGATGGAGCAGTCATTCGGCGTCAACAACCTGGTGCTGGTTGACGGGCAGCCACGTACGCTCGGGCTGAAGGAGCTACTGGAAGCCTTCCTAGCTCACCGGTACGACGTCGTCACCCGACGCAGCCTCTACCGACGGAGCCGGCGGCAGGATCGACTGCATCTGGTTGACGGTCTGCTGATCGCCCTGCTCGACATCGACCGGGTGGTGCGGCTGATCCGGGGCAGCGACGACGCGCAGGCGGCGCGGGACGCGCTGATGGCCGAGTTCGGGCTGACCGCGGTGCAGGCCGGCTACATCCTGGACACCCCGCTGCGCCGGCTGACCCGGTTCGACCGGATCGAGCTCGAGGCCGAGCAGGACCGGCTGCGTGGCGAGATCGCCGAGCTGTCGCGGATCCTCGACGATCCCGCGGCGCTGCGGAAGCTGGTCTCCGACGAGCTGGCCAAGGTGGCCAAGCAGTTCGCCACCCCCCGGCGGACCACTCTCGTCGACGGCGACCTCAAGGAGGTGCTGGCCGCCTCGGTCCCGGCCGGTCCGCTGGAGGTCGCCGATGACCCCTGCCAGGTCATCCTGTCCGCCACCGGGCTTGTCGCCCGCACCGTCGCCGAGAGCGAGGAGTCGGTCGAGGATGCCCGGCGCAACAGCCGGGCCCGACACGACGCGGTGCAGGCCGTGGTGCCGGCCACCGCCCGTGGCCAGGTGCTGCTGATCACCAGCACCGGCCGGGCGGTCCGTACCGACGTCCTGCCGTTGCCGGTGCTGCCGCAGCGTTCCGGAACGGTGTCGCTGTCCGGCGGCATGCCGGTCGCCGAACTGCTGGCGTTGGGCACGGGTGAGCAGGTTGTCGGCTTGGCCCCGGCCACCCAACGGGACGCGCCGGGACTCGCGCTGGGCACCCGCCAAGGCGTAGTGAAAGTCTGCGCGCCGGACTGGCCGGTACGCGCCGACGAGTTCGAGGTGATCGGTCTGCGTGACGGCGACGAGGTCGTCGGAGCCAGTTGGCTGACCGACGGCACCGAGAGCCTGGTGTTCGTCACCACTGACGCCTCGCTGCTGCGGTTCGCCGCGAAGCTGGTCCGTCCGCAAGGGCTCAAGGGCGGCGGCATGGCCGGGATCAACCTCGCCGCCGATGCCCGGGTGCTGTTCTTCGCCGCCGTACGGACCGACGATCCGGTACACGGGGAGCCGATGGTGGTCACCTCCACCGGGCACCACGTCAAGGTCACGCCGTTCGCCGAGTATCCCGCGAAGGGCCGGGCCACCGGTGGGGTCCGGGTGCAGCGGTTCCTCAAGGGCGAGTCGGGGCTGGAACTGGCCTGGGTGGGTTCCCGACCGGTCGGTGCCACCCCGTCCGGGGAGTCGGTGGCGTTGCCGCAGCTCGATCCGCGCCGGGACAGTTCGGGCACCCCGGTGATGCTGGCCCCGCAGGTCATCGGTCACCTGCTGGAACGCGGCTGACCACCGGCGATGCCGCTGGTGAGCTGGGCGACCGACCTGATTCCCCGGGATCACCGTCGACACCGTGTCGTAGCTGAGCAGGAAACGCAGTGCGCCGGCGAGCGGCCCGGCTGCCAGGCACCCAGGCCGATGGCGCTGACCCGCATCCCGGTGGCACCAAACGGTCGTGTCCGCACTGGTGAACCTCTCCAGTCGAATCACTGTTGACTGTTCGACAGCGTATCGACATCGATGCGTTCGCGCAGCCCTGACGCAGCCGCCTCGGCCGGCCCCACCGCTGCCGCCGCCCGCCGTCGGGGTCCGGTCCGGTTCGGCCGTACCCGCCAGCCGAGCAGCCCGAGCCCACCGAGCGCCAGCAGCACGTACAGGTTGCTGTAGATCAGCCCGAGCCCGGAGAAGTGCAGGTCCCACCCGCCCGGACTGGCCAGTACCCAGCTCGTGCTGCCCACCAGGACCAGCCAGCCGGCGGCGGCCGTGAGGATGGTCGACCTGCGGCCGTACCACCGTTGGTCACCGACGAGGACCAGCAGCGCCGGCACCCACCACACCCAGTGGTGGTGCCAGGAGACAGGGGAGACCAGCAGCCCGGTGGCCGCGCAGGCGAGCACCGCCAGCAGTTCGTCGCCGGCCCGCGCGCAGCGGACCGCGACGGTCATCCCGGCCGCGCCGACCAGCACCGCGACCACCAGCCACGGCAAAGCAGGCCGCGGTTCGTCCAGCACCCGGGTCACCGCGCCGGACAACGACTGGTTCAGGATGGTCCGGGGATCCCCGGTGACCCGGTCGGTGTCCAGCAGCCCACCGGTCCAGAACCAGTTCGAGTCGCTCGGCCGCCAGGCGAAGCCGACGCCAATCGTGGCGGCGAACGCGACGGTCGCGGTGGCGGCGGCCCGCAGCCGTCCGGTCAGCACCAGGTAGCCGACGAAGATCAGCGGCGTGAGCTTGAGCCCGGCGGCGACACCTATCCCGAGCCCGTGCCATCGGCCGCCCCGGCCGGCGACCAGGTCGACCAGCACCAGCCAGGTCAGTAGCAGTCCTACCTGGCCGACCTGCAAGTGGCCGGTCACCGCGAAGATCGGCAACGCGCCGACCAGGCCGCCAACCGTCCACGTCAGTCCTTGCCGGGCGGGCGGCCCGATCCACCGCAGGGTCAGCCGGATGATCGCGACCAGCACCACCACGCTCGCCGCCGTCCACCCCGCGACGGCGACCGGCATCGCCACCACGGCCAGCGGCTGCATCAGCAACGCGGCGAACGGCGGGTAGGTGAAGCCGAGCGCTATGCCGTCCGGGGTGCGGTGGACCGCCTGGTACAGCTGCCCGTCACCGCTGGCAGCGGCGACCGCACCCGCCCGGTACGCGGCCAGGTCCCCCCAGAACAGGCCGGTGGTGTGGTGCAGCACGCCGGCGGCGAGGCCCAGCGCGGCGGCGGACGCCCCGGCGAACAGCCAACTGCGTACCGCCGGTCGTCGGTCGCCCACCGGCGCGGCCCCTGCGCGGGCCACGCCCGTCGGTAGGGTGTCGCGGGCGGTCACGACCGGCCACTGCGCGCCGGATCGGCGGCCCCCAGCACCAGAACGCTGCCCGCGCCGGCCGCCCCACCGACAAGCTCATCGTGCACCGGCAGCCCGCAGCTACGGGCTCGGGACAGCAGTTCGCGGCCGGCGTCGGTGGTCCCGTCGTACACCCAGACCAGCACCCGCCCGCCCGGTCGCAGCAGGTCGGCCGCGCGGTGCAGCAGACCGACCGCGTCGTCGACGCTGAAGTAGTAGAGCACCTCGCGGAACAGGACCACGTCGTAGCGCTCGTCCGTGCGGTACGTCAACAGGTCTGCGGCTTCGAACGACGTGTCCGGCCGGCGCAGCGCGCGGGCCCGGCGGATCGCCGCCCGGCTGATGTCGACACCGTGGTAGTGCCGGTACCCGCCGGGCGGCAGCGCCAGATTGACGGTCGTACCGCAGCCCAGGTCCAGGATGCGTGGCCGCGGGGTGACCCGTTGGGCGAGTTCCAGCGGGGCGCGGTCACGTCCCTGGTCGAGATACCGCCACAACCCCAGCGCGTACTGCAGGTCCCACATCACGGCGTTCACCCGGGGGTACGGGCGGACCAGGACGGTCAGCGGCCAGTTGAGCGCCTGGGCGGCAAGCCGGAACAACGGGTGAGCCATCACGCCTCCTCGGCGGCGGTAGGGCGGTCGGGGACCGGAACGAACCGCAGCCCGCGGTCCAGCAGCCGGGGGATCACGGTGCCCAGCGCGGTGACCGTCTGCGAGCGGTCACCACCGCCGTCGTGGCAGAGCAGCACATGACCGGAGCCGGCGCGCGACAGGGTACGGGTGATGTGGCCGACGCCGGGTTCCTTCCAGTCGCTGGAGTTGACCGTCCAGTCGACCGGGGTCAGCCCGGCGTCGACGGTGGCCGCCAGCACCCGCGCCGACCAGCCGCCGCTCGGTGCCCTGAACAGCCGGGCGGCGACCCCGGTGGCGTCGTGGATCCGCCGCTGGGCATGGTGGATCTCGCGGTGCAACCGGTCGGCGTCGAGCGCAGCGAACGGCATCGGGTGGCGCAGCGAGTGGTTGCCGATCCGGTGGCCGGCGGCCACGATCCGGCGGGCCAGCTCCGGATGCTCGGCGACCCGGTCGCCGATCAGGAAGAACGTCGCCGGCACCCGGTGCCGGGCGAGGAGATCCAGCAGCGCTGGAGTCCATCGGGGGTCCGGACCGTCGTCGACGGTGAGTGCGACCGTACCGGGCCCGACCCGGAACACCGGCCAGCTGCGCCGCGCCGACGGGGACACCGGCCGGAGCCGGTGGAAGGTCCGTACGCCGAGGAAGCCGGCCTCCAGCGCTTTCGCCCGCAGCATCGGCAGCTGGTTCACCGGCTCGTCCCCGGGGCCAGTCGATGGGTCGGTCCGAAGTCCGAGTCCAGCAGGAAGCGCACCCCGCCGACTGCACCGCCGCAGACGATGGCCAGGTGAACCAGGAAGTGCAGGCCGAGGAACAGGGCGAGGAATGCGGTGCCCCGTTCCCGGCGGACGAAGCCGGCAAGCCCGGGGTCGGCGACGACGAACCAGGTCAGGGCGAGCCCTGGCAGGACCAGCAGCACCGGAGTCAGCACGGCCAACGGTAGGGTGCCGAGCACCGCGGCGGCGGACAGTACCCCGCCCGGCCGGTTGGCCCGCAGCCCGGCCGGGCCCCGTTCCCGTACCGCCACCGGCACCAGCATCTGCGAGCGGCCGAACTGCTTGCGCAGCATCGGCCAGAGCCGGCTGTCGTCGTCGTGCCGGCAGGTCACGTCGGCGGACAACCAGATGCCGTGCCGGTCGGCCATCCGATCGCTCAACTCGACGTCCTCGGAGGCGCGGAGCCGTTCGTCGAAGAACCCGACGTCGTCGAAGACCGAGCGACGGACCGCGCACAGCGCGAAGATCGCGGTGCGTACCCGGCCGGTGTTGCGCACCCGCCAGTAGTGGGCGTGCAGCAACCGGTACGCCTCGACCGGGCCGTCGTCGTACAACGGCTCGGTGAGGTACACGCCGTGGACGCAGTCGATGTCCGGCTCGTCAGCCATGATCCGCAGCGCGGTGGCGACCGCGGCCGGCGTCGGCGCGCAGTCGGCGTCGACGAAGAAGACCACGTCACCGGTGCTCGCCTTGATCCCGCGGTTGCGGGCGGCGGCCGGGCCGCTGTTGACCGGAGTCTGCAGCAGCCGTACCGGGAACCGCCGGGCGATCTCCCGGGTCCGGTCGGTGCTCGCGTCGTCGATCACGATCACCTCCACCGGCGGGTGGGTCTGTTCGTACACCGCGCTCAGGCAGGCGTGCAGGGTCCGTTCGCTGTTGTAGGCGGGGATGACGACCGATACGTGTGGGGGCACGGACACCACCTTTGTCGAATGTCGGGACCGCCGGGAAGTGTGTCACCGTGACTGCCGAGACGATAGTCGTAGTCACGATGGTGGTCAATTGGCTGTAGCTCGCCGTCCAGTGCGGTTCCAGTCACTTTACAGTCGTCGTTCAGTGCCGGCCGGCACAATTGCAAGGGCTCCCGGCGGTGCTCCGTGTCCGATGCGGTGTCACCCGCGAGTTCTGGAGAAAGGGTCGATAGGTGTCTGATCTGTTCACCGTCGATGATTGTGACGAGCTCTCCGTCAAGCAGGTGCACGATCTGTACCGGCGGTACGTCAACCGGAGCCAGGTCGGGCTGATGACGTCCTTCGGGTTCGGTCGGGAGTTGGTCGACCGGGCCGAAGGCGCCTACCTGTACCTGCGGGACGGCCGTCGCATCCTCGACTTCACCGGCGGGGTCGGGGTTCTCAACCACGGACACAACCATCCCCGCATCCTGGCGGCGCGCCAGCGGTTCGCCGAGCGGCAGCGGATGGAGGTGCACAAAACGTACTTCTCGCCGTACGTCGCCGCGCTGGCCCACAATCTGGCCGAGGTGCTGCCCGGTGACCTGAACATGTCCTTCCTGCCGAACTCGGGCGCCGAGGCCGTCGAGGGCGCGGTCAAGCTGGCCTACAAGCACCACGGTGGGCGACGCAACACCATCCTGCGCGCGGACATCAGTTTCCACGGGAAGCTCCTCGGCTCCGGAAGTCTGACCGGCGGAGCGCAGAACCATTTCAAGTTTCCCGGCATTTCCGGTGTCGTGACCTTCGGCTACGATGATCTCGAATCGGTACGCGCTGCGGTCGCCGCGCATCCCGATGACGTATACGCCATCCTGATCGAGCCGTTCAGTGCCTCCACCATGCGCTGGTGCTCGGAGGAGTTTCTACGCGGTCTGCGTGACCTGTGCACCGAACACAAGATCGTGCTCATCTTCGACGAGATCTACACCGGCTGGGGAAAGACCGGCAGCCTGTTCTATTTCATGCGCTACCCCGGACTCCTGCCGGACGTACTGACCACCTCGAAGTCGTTCGGTGGCGGCAAGTCGTCCATCTCGGCGTACGTCGCCCGGGAAGGAACTTTCCGCAAGGCGTACGACAACCCGATGGACGCGCTGATGCATTCCACCTCGACCACCTACTACGGGTTCGGCGAGGAATGTGTCACCGCGATCGAAGCGGTCAACATCGCCGTCGAGGACGACTACCCGGGCCAGGCCCGCCGGATCGAGCAACTGCTGGCACCCGGCCTGCGGCGGATCGCCAAACAGCACCCCGACGCGGTCGCCGACGTCGCCGGATCGGGCGCGCTCTGGGGAGTGTTCATCGACGGCGGCCCCAAGGTGCTGGACCTGGCCGCGAAGCTGGCACCCGCCGGCCTGGCCCGGGATCCGCAGCTGCGGACCAAGGTGGTCACCTGCGCGGTGATCAACGCGCTCTACCGCGACCATGACATCTACTCCTACTACACCCTCAACGGCGCCAGCCCGCTCGTGGTCGGCCCGCCGCTGGTCGCCTCCGACGACGACGTCGACTACTTCCTGGACAGTCTGGACAAGGTCCTCGACCAGGGCCTCAACCGGCTGCTGACCCGGTTCGTGGCGCAGAAGGTCGGCTCGCTGTGGTGATCGCCGTGACCGGGGCCGCCGGCATGCTCGGCTCGTCGGTGGTGGCAAGGCTGGTCGCTGACGGGGTCGACGTGGTCGGACTCGACCTGCGGGAACCCGCACCGGGCACCGCCCCGCCCGGCTACCGGCACCTGACCGGCGACGTGCGGGACTCGGCCGCGCTGCGGCAGGCGCTGACCGGAGCCGACGCGGTCGTGCACTGCGCCGCCGCGCTGCCCAGCTACCCGGCGGCACAGATTCGCTCCATCGTGGTCGACGGCAGCCGGGCGGTGCTCGACGCGGTGCGTGCCGCACGGGTGCCCCGGCTGGTCTACATCTCCTCCACCGCGGTCTACGGGCTGCCCCGGCAGGTGCCGACACCGGAGGAGCACCCGTACGCGCCGGTCGACCCCTACAGCACCGCCAAGGCGGACGCCGAACGGCTGGCGGTCGGCTACCGTGACGCCGACCTGGTGCTGCCGGTGCTGCGGCCGAAGACGTTCCTCGGCCCCGGCCGGATGGGGCTGTTCTCGATGCTGTTCCAGTGGGCCCAGGAGGGACGTAACTTCCCGGTGCTCGGCGACGGCCAGGTCCGGATCCAGATGCTGCACGTCGCCGACCTGGTCGAAGCGGTGGTCACCGTGCTGCAGGCACCGGCCGAGGTCGCCAACGACACGTACAACATCGGCGCCGCCGAGTTCGGCACGCTGCGGGAGGACTTTCAGGCGGTGCTGGACGCCGCCGGGCACGGCAAGCGGGTGGTCGCACTGCCGGCCCGGCCCGCCCTCGCCGCCCTCGGCCTGCTGGAACGCACCAAGTTGTCCCCCGTGTACGGCCGGCTGCTGCACAAGTTGATGGACGACTCCTACGTCGATATCGGTCGGGCCCGGCGACGACTCGGGTTCAGCCCTCGATACAGCAACCGGGACGCGGTGCTGGAGACGTTCCGGTGGTGGCAGGGGCAGCAGGCGAGTGGTCCGCCGGCCGGTGCCAGCGGCCGTACCAGCCGAGACCCGTGGCGGCAGGGTGTGCTCGCCGCCGCCAAGGTCTTCTTCTAGCCAGGAGGTGCCGATGCCCGCTGTCGAGGTCGCGGCCGAGCCGACATCGGTGTCCCCGACACCGGTGGCGCCGCCTGGCGCCCACCCGACCCGGACCGGACGGTCCGGGTGGACGGCGCGCGGCGCGGCCGCCCGAATGGTGCGGACCACCGCCGACCTTGCCGCGCTGACCCGGCCGCAGCAGTGGCCGAAGAACCTGCTCGCCGTTCCGATCGCGCTGCTGGACGCCCCGGTGTGGACCGCCGCCGCGCTGGGCCGGGTCGGTTGGGCGGTGCTGCTGTTCACCCTGGCGTCGTCGCTGGTGTACGTGGTCAACGACGTCGCCGACCGGCGGTTGGACGCCGGCCACCCGTCGAAGCGGTCCCGACCGGTGGCCAGTGGCCGGGTCTCTGCGGCCACCGCCTGGGTGTTCGCCGCCACGCTCACCACCGCACTGGCGGCCGGCGTCGTCGCCGGACCTGCCCTGGCCTGGTGGCCGGTCGCCGGCTACCTCGTGCTCAACCTGGCGTACAGCCGGTGGCTCAAGCACGTCCCGTTGGTCGACATCTGCGTGGTCGCCGCCGGCTTCGTGCTACGGGTGCTGCTCGGCTACGCGGCGACCGCCGGCCCGGTCTCGGCCTGGTTGCTGACCACCGTCTTCGCCACCTGTCTGCTGCTGATTCTCGGCAAACGCCGGCAGGAGCTCGCCGTCGACGGTGCCGCGCACCGCCCGGCGCTGCGCGGCTACAACCTCAACCTCGCCGACCAACTGCTCACCGTGAACGCCACCGTCGCGGTCATCGGCTTCCTGCTCTACCTGCACTCGGACGCGCCGGTCGGTGTGTACCGCAACGCCCTGTTGCTGAGCGCCGTACCGCTCGTGCTGTTCGGAATCTCCCGCTACCTGCAGGCGGTGCTGGTCCGTCGGGGCGGCGGCGACCCGGTCCGGACCGTACTGCGGGACCGCCTGATCGTCGTCGCCGCCGCGCTGCTCGCCGTCAGCGTCGGTATCGCCCTGCTCGCCGCCCAGTACCCGTCGTCCTAGCGAATCCTTCCCGAAAGTGGTCTCTTCCTATGCCTGACCCGCTCGTGTCGGTCATCGTGCCGAACTACAACTACGCCCGGGCGCTGGGGCTGTGTCTGTCCGCGCTGCGCGCCCAGACGTACCCCCGCCTGGAGATCATCGTCGTCGACGACCGCAGCACCGACGACTCGGTGGCGGTGGCCGAGTCGTACGGCGTGCGGGTCGTGCAGACCCCGGTCAACGGCGGTCCCTCGGTGGCCCGCAACCTCGGCGCTGCCAACGCCAACGGGGAGATCCTGTTCTTCGTCGACTCGGACGTGGCCGCCAAACCCGACGCGGTGGCCAACGCGGTGGCGCTGCTCACCGAACGGCCGGAGATCGGTGCGGTGTGCGGCAACTACGACCCGGTGCCGCTGATCCGCGACAGTCTGGTCGAGGAGTACCGCTGCATGCAGCAGTCCTACTGGCTGATCGCCGACGAGGGGCGGATCTACACCATGTACACCGCGCTGCTGGCGATGCGGGCCGAGGTGTTCGCCGAGATCGGGCCGTTCAACCCGCGGCTGCGCGAGACCGAGAACGCCGACTACGGGTTCCGGCTGGCCAGCCGGTACGAGATCTGGTTGACTCCGGCGGTGCGCGGCGTGCACGACCACGACCACGAACTGCGGGTGATGATCCGCAAGGTCTTCACCCGCACCATGTTGCACATCCCGATGTACGCCCAGAACCCCACCTTCCCTGGCGGGCTGCGTAGCGGCCCTCGGGCGTGGAGCAGCGTCGCCGCGCTGCTCACCGTGCTGACCGCCGTACTGCCGCTGCTGCTCGGTCCCTGGTGGAGCGTTCTGCCGGTGGCCGCGTTGGCCGGCTTCGTCGCCTGCGACTGGCCGATGTACCGGTTCGTCGCGGCCCGCCGCAACCCGCTGTTCGTCGGCTACTTCGTCGCCATGCACTTCCTGCTGAACGTGGTGATGGGCGTCGCCGCGGCCGTCGGCTTCGCCAGCTACCTCACGTCGCGGGCGTTCCGGCGGCTCTACGACAAGCCGGCCGAGGCGGTGTGACATGTCGACTCCACTGGTCTCGGTGATCGTGCCGAGTTACAACTACGCCGACTCGCTGGCGGTGTGCCTGCAGGCGATCGCCGACCAGAGCTACCCGGCGATCGAGGTGCTGGTTGTCGACGACCGCAGCACCGACGACTCGGTGGCGGTCGCCGAGGCGCAGGGCGTACGGGTGATCGCGCTGGCCGACAACGGCGGCTGCGGCCGGGCCCGCAACATCGGCGTCGCCAGCACCAGCGGCGAGATCCTGTTCTTCGTCGACGCCGACGTGGCGATGGCCCCCGACGCGGTCGCCGAGGCGGTGGCCATTCTGCAGGATGAGCCGGAGGTCGGCGCGGTCTGCGGCATCGAGGACCCGGAGCCGCTGCTGCACGACACCGCCGTCGCCCGCTACCGAGGGCTGCAGTACCACCACTGGTCGGCCAGCGGTGAAGGCAACGTCACCTTCCTGTTCCCGGCGATGTGCGCCATCCGGCGCCGCGTCTACCAGGAGGTGGGGCCGTTCAACCCGGCGCTGAAGCAGACCGAGGAGGTCGACTACGGTTACCGGCTGTCCCGCCGTCACCAGCTCCGACTGACCTCCCGGGTCCGCGGCCGGCACGATCACGACCACCAGCTGGTGCCGTTGCTGCGCAAGCTCTTTCACCGGGCCCGGCTGCGAATCCCGCTGTACGCCCGGGCCCGCCGGTTCGCCACCGGATTCGAGACGGCGTCGCGAGCCTGGGGCAGCCTGGCGGCGGCCGCCGCAGTGCCGGCGGTGGCGCTGCCGGCGCTGCTCGGTCCGCTGTGGTCGGTGGTGCCCCTCGGGTTGTTCGTCGCTTCGGTCGCCGCCGACCGGCCGATGTACGCTCTGGCGCACCGGCTGCGCGGAGTCCGGTTCCTGGCCTTCTTCGTCGCGGTGCACTTCCTGGTCAATGTGACCATCACGGCGGGAGTCGCGGTCGGTACGCTGCAGTGGCTGGTGTCCCGGCCGTTCCGGCAGCTCTACGACAGCACCTTCCCCGCGGAGGCCACCGTATGACCGCTCAGGCCGCTGCCGCCGGTGACGTCGCACCGGCCGGGGCCGGCCCGGTCGACATGACGCCGGGCACCGGCGGCGGTCCGGCCGAGGCGACGCCCACCGGCGGCGGCTCAGCAGGGCCGGGACCGTGGGGACGGTGGTGGCGCCGCTGGCTCGGCCGGGTGTTCCTGACCGGCTCGGCGGCCTGGCTGGCGTACGTGCTGGCCCACCGGCTGCTCAGCGGGCGCGTCTGGTGGTGGGTGCTCGCCGAGCTGATGCCGCCGGTGATGTTCGTCGCCGTACCGCTGCTGTTCGCCACGGCGGCGGCCGGCTGTCGGCGGACCCGGCGCCCGGCGGCGCTGATGTGCGCCGTGTCGCTGCTGGCCGGCGCCGGACTGGCCGGAATCAACCTGCCCGGACCGCTGCGGTCGGCGCCGCAGGTGCCGCCGGACGCGTTACGGGTGGTCTCCTGGAACACCGGGTACTGGCACACCACCGACCGGGCCGACGATTTCTACCAGCTGCTGCGGGACCAGCGGGCCGACGTATACCTGCTGCAGGAGTACATCGCCGAGGTCGACGGCGTGATCGTGCCGATCGACGACCTCGACCGGCTGCGCCGGGAGATGCCGGGTTTTCAGGTGGCGGTCATCGGCGAGCTCGTCACCCTGTCCCGGTACCCGATCGTCGACCAGACGCCGCTGGAGGCCGACGGACTTCCCCCGGCCCCGGACGCTTTCACCGACTTCTGGCGCTACCAGGTGCTCCGCACCGACGTGCGGGTCGGTGACCGGGTGCTGTCCACCTACAACGCGCACCTGCCGGTGCCGTTGTGGGCCGGCGGCCCCAGCCTGTTCAGCGAGGAGTTCCACCGGACGGTCCGGGAACAGCACCAGCGTCGGATACCGCAGTTCCGGGCGCTGGCCGCGGACGTGGCGGGCAACGACAACCCGGTGGTGCTGGCCGGGGACCTGAACACCAGCCCCGCGATGGGTGACCTGCGCCGCCTGCCGACCGGCTTGCGCGACGCCGGGTCGGTCAGCCGGTCCGTCTACCTCGCGTCGTGGCCCACCGAACAGGTGTCGTCCTGGCGACTGGACTGGGCGCTGGTCTCCGCCGGAGTCACCGTGCACCGGTACGAGTTCGGCGACGCCCGGGGCATGTCCGACCACCGGCCGCAGACGCTGTGGGTGTCATGGTGACCGGGTACCCGACAGTGTCGGTGGTGATTCCGACATACAACAAGGCAAAGACCCTGGCCGACTGTGTCCGCGCCGTGTACCGCCAGACCTGCCAGCCGGTCGAGGTGATCGTGGTCGACGACGCCAGCACCGACGGATCCCGGGAGATCGCCGCCGGGCTGCCCTGCCGGTTGATCTGCCTGCCCACCAACCAGGGGGTGTCCGCCGCACGCAACGCCGGTGCGGCGGCTGCCGTCGGTGAAGTGCTGTTCTTCGTCGACTCCGACATCGCGCTGGCGCCGGACGCGATCGGCAACGCGTTGCGGGTCCTTCGGGAGCATCCCGGGTGCGCGGTCGTGCAGGGCATCTACGACGCGGAGCCGTTGGCCGCCGACGGCCCGGTGGAGGTCTACAAGACCCTGTTCGAGCACTACTGGCGGCGCCAGCGTGACGGTGTCGCGGACGCGACCTTGTTCGCGTTGACCGCGATCCGGCGGCAGGCGTTCGACGACGTGGGCGGCTTCGACGAGCGGCTGCGGGACGCGGAGGACATCGAGTTCGGCACCCGACTGCCCGCCCGGTACGAGATCCGGATGAGCGCCGACGTGGTGGGCCGGCACGACGACGTCGACCGGCTGCGGCCGTTCCTGGCCGAACACGTCCGCCGTGCGGTCAGCTACGGGGCGTTGCTGGTCGGCGTGCTCGTCGCTGACGACCGGCGTCGGGTGCACCGCGCCGATGGGCAGCGGCCCGAGACCGCGCGCCCCGCTTCGGGCGTCGACGTCGGTGCGGTGGCCGCGATGCTGTGCTGCGCGGCGACGGCCCTGACCCTGCCACTGGCCGCCGTCGCCGGCTGGCTGTTGGCGGTGCCGGCAGCCACCTTCACCGCCTTCACCCTGGTGGACGGGGCCCTGTTCCGCTTCGTCCGGCGGCGGAAGGGAAACCGGTTTCTGGTGTACTTCGTCGCGATGCACTTCCTGATGCACACCACCCAACTCGCGGGGATGACGGTCGGATTCGCCGCCGGCCTGGTGCGCTCGACCCGCCGCCGACCGGCCCGGTCGACGACGGCACCGGAGACGGGCCGATGACCGGCCGTACCGACGAGGCCGGTGCAACGGTGCCGGGCCGTCCACAGAGCGCCGTGCCGTCATCCGGCCGGTGGGGTCGTTGGTTGCGGGTGGCGAACCGGGTGTTCGTCGTCGGGTTCATCGCCCTGCTGGTGGTCGGACTGATCGCCGTGCTGCGGACCCAGGACTGGGCACCGGTTCGCGAGCTGGCCGGGTCTCTCGACCCGGTCGCCGTCTACCTCACCGTCGGCGGTGCCTTCGCGGTCAACTGCGTCGGACTGGTCCTCGGGGTGCTGTCCTGGCGGGCGCTCTTCGTCGACCTTGGCGCCCGGGTCGACACCTGGACGGCGGCTCGGATCTTCTTCGTCGGCTTCCTCGTCAAGTTCGTGCCCGGGCGTTTCGTCGCGTTGCCGGTGCTGGTACGGATGGGCAAGGCTGTCGACGTTGGTCCGGTCCGGCTCGCCTCGGTGTTCCTGCTCAGCTGGAGCATCGTCGCGCTCACCGGGCTTACCGTGGGGATCGCCGCCGGGCCCTCGGTCGCCGGCGGCGGGATGTGGTGGATGGCCGCCGCCGCGCTGCCGGTTGCCGTCCTGCTGATCCGGCCCGACCTGCTCGATCGGGGTATCCGGCTGGCCGCCCGGGTGCTGCGCCGGCCAGCGCCGCAGGTCCGAGCCTCGGCCGGTGGGGTGCGTCGGTCCATCCTGGCGCAGGCGCTGTCGTGGATCATCTCCGGTCATCACCTGTGGCTGCTGGCGGTCGTCGCCGGGGCACCGGCCGGCCGGTCGTACCTGATCTGCGTCGCCGGGTTCGCACTGGCCACCGTCACCGGGTTGCTGGTTATGGTCGCGCCGGACGGTATCGGGGTGCGCGAAGCGGTGCTCGCGTTGGCTCTCGCGTCGGTGATGCCGTTGCCGCTGGCCGGCACCGTGGTGCTGGCCAGCCGGTTGGTCTGCGTGTGCAGCGACATCGCGGTCGGAGCCGGCGGGCTGCTCCTCGCCCAGTACCTGCACCGGCGGCGAAAGGCGACCGGCGCCGTGCTCACCGACCCGGTACCGGTGCGCTGACCGTGACCGGGGTGTCCGGACCACTGACCGTGACCGGGGCGGTGCCGGGCCCGGTGTCGGTCCGCTCGCGGTCCGCCGCATCCAGCCGGGCCCGGATCTGTTCGGCCTCGGGAGCGCCGATCGCGCTGAAGTGGGCCAGTGCGTGGCACCAGTGGTCCCATACGTCGTCGGGGGTGTTGCCCGGGCCGGTGACCGATCGTCTGCGGTCGGTGTCGGCCAACCGCTGCCCGGCACGGGCCAGCCCGGCGTGCGCCCGGGCCTGCTGCGTCCGGTCGCCGATCTGCGCGGATATCGACAGCGCCTGCCGGTAGTGGTCCCGGGCCGCGGTGGCGTGACCGACCTCCATCAGCGCGTCCGCAAGTCCGACCAGCGCGGACGCCGCACCCATCGGCTGACTGGTGTCCCGGTAGATCTCCAGGGCCTGCCCGTGATGGTCGGCGGCGGCCCGGAAGCTGCCCAGCCGGGCATGCAACTGGCCCAGCGAGTCCAGCGCGAACGCCAACCCCACCCGGTGCCCGATCCGCTGGCACAGGGCGATCGCGTCGGACAGGTGCTCGGCCGCCTCGGAGTAACGGCCCCGTAGTACGGCGATCCAGCCGAGGTTGCCCAGCGCCATCGCCTCGCCGTGCGCCTCACCAGCGTCCCGCAGCAGACCGAGCGCCTCCCGCAGATGGGCGGTGGCCTCGTCGTACTGGCCTTGCTGGCCGTGGAAGACGCCGAGGTTGCCCAGTGCGCGGGCCTTCCCGGCACGATCGCCGGTCTGCCGGTAGAGCACCAGCGCACGCTGGAGATGGTCGGCCACCAGCTGCCGGTGTCCCTGCATCCCGTACACCACGGCGATGTTCGTCATCATGTGCGCCTGCGAGTCCCGGTCACCGATGATCTCGGCCGCGAGCAGACCGTGGTGGTGCACGGTGACCGCGTCCGGATAGTGGCCGGCACCCTCCAGGTAGCGGAAGATGGTGAGCACCAGCCGCCGGGCATGTTCCGGCCAGCCGTTCCCGGCGGTGTGCACGACGGCGCCGACCAGGTTGGCCCGCTCCTGCTCCAGCCAGGTCCGGGCCGAGACGGCGTCGGGCAGCGGCCGCGCCGCGATGCTCGGGCCGGTCACCGCCGGCCGCCGGTGTCGCTCGGCGGGGAAGAGCAGATCCATGGCGGCTGCGGCGGTATGCAGGTAGTGGTCGAACAGGACGGTCATCGCCCGGTGCCGGTCGACCGGTGAATCCTGCTGGCCGGCGAGGTCCACGGCGTACGCCCGGAGCAGGTCGTGCATCCCGTAGCGGTGGCCGGGCCCACGTTCGATCAGGTGGGCGCGGGCGAGCAGCTCGAGTAACCGTCGGGCGTCGGGCACCGAGGTGGCGGTGATCGCGGCGGCGGCGTGCGGCTCCAGATCAGGCCCGGGATGCAGCCCCAGCAACCGGAACGCGCGGGCGGCGTCAGCCGGCAGATGCAGGTAGGACCAGGAGAACACCGCGCGTACGCCGGTGCGCCGGTCGCCACCGGCGTCGAGCAGATCGAGGCGCCGGTGCTGATCGGCGAGTTCGCGGACCAGCTCGACCAGTGGCGCGGTGGGTCGGGTGGCCGCCAGTTCCGCGGCTACCCGCAGGGCCAGCGGGAGACGGGCGCAGTGCGCGGCGAGGACCGCTGCGGCGGTGTGTTCGACGGTGGCCCGGGCGCCGATCAGCCGGTGGATGAGCGCCACCGCCTCGGCCAGCGGCAGCGGATCGAGGCCGACCCGGCGGGCGCCGTGCCGGGCGACCAGCCCGGCCAGCGAGTCCCGGCTGGTGACCAGGACGAGACAGGACGGCGAGCCGGGCAGCAGCGGCCGGACCTGCTCCGCCGACGCCGCGTTGTCGAGCAGGACCAGCAGCCGCCGTCCGTCGGCCAGGCTGCGGTAGCAGGCCGCCCGTTCGTCGAGGTCCAGCGGCAGGTCCGGACCGGCGACGCCGAGGGCCCGCAGGAAGCCGGCGAGCGCCTGGCCCGGGGAGACGGGCTGCTCGGCGTCGTAGCCCTGCAGATCGACGTAGAGCTGGCCGTCGGGGAACCGGTGCCGGACCCGGTGCGCCCAGCGGACGGCGAGCGCGGTCTTGCCGACGCCGGCGGTGCCGGACACCGCGGCGACGGTCACCACCGGCGACCGGTCCACGTCGTCGTCGGTCCACCCCCGGGCGTCGTCAAGCAGTTGGTCGAGCTCGGCCAGCTCGGTGACCCGCCCGGTGAAGTCGGGGATGTCGGCCGGCAGCTGGGCCGGTGCCGGTTCGGGCCTTGCCCGGCCGGTTTCGCCGCCCGGGGGTCGGGAATCTGGGGCGGCGGTCAGCTCCTCGTCGTGCAGCAGCGCGGTGTGTGCGGCGGTCAGCTCCGGCCCGGGATCGACGCCGAGCTCGTCGGTCAGGTGCCGGCGCACCCGGTGGTACGCGTGGAACGCACGGGCACGGTGTCCTGCGGCGTGGTACGCCCGGATCAGTCGGGCCTGTGCCGCCTCGTCCAGCGGCTGTGCGGCGGCGGCCTCCTCCAGAGCGGTCACCGCCTCGGCGGCCCGCCCGGCGGCGATCATGATGTCGCCGTACCGTGCCAGGGCGGTGTGCCGCTCCTCGAGCAACGCGACGACCCGGGGATGCTCGGCCAACGTCGGTATGTCGGCCATCGGCGGGCCGAGCCACAGCCGGAGGGCCTGTTCGAGTTCGTCAGCCGCACGACTCAGTTCGCCGTTGCGCTGCAGACCGGCCGCTGCGGCCAGCCGGTGGCGGAAGACCTCCGCGTCGATCTCCGAAGCGGGTAGCCGCAGCGCGTAGCCGTCCCCGACCTGGGGGAGCACCGTACTCGGAGCGCGGGGCGGCCGGTCGGGTTCGAGCCGTCGCCGCAGGTGTTTGATGTGGGTCTGGATCACGTTCCGGGCGGTCGGTGGCGGCTGCCGGTCGGCCCAGACCGCAGCCGAGATCTCTGCCACCCGCACCGGTTGTCCGGCCGCGATCGCGAGCAGTCCCAGGATGGCCCGTTGAGCCGTTGGTCCGAGATCCAGTTGTTCACCGTCGCGCCAGGCGCAGACCTGACCGAGGACCCGGATACGCAAAGTCGTCACCCTCGCCGGTCGTACCGAATGCCGCCGCTCGGAACGGGTTGGCCGTGTACGTCGGTCGGCTGACCTCAACCTACGTCTATGTCGCTCAGCATTGCAACGTCAGCTGTCGAATGAACCAGCTGAATTGTCGAACCATCGGTGATGGGTGTCCGCAGTGGATAACTTGGGCGTGGGTCGGATGTTTCTCGATTGTGTGCCGGGTACCGAGGTGACCTGGTGGCGTCGCCGCGCCGCCGGGCGTTGGTGCCCCGAGCGGAGCACCAACGCCCGGCTGATGGTCACTCCTCCTCGAACTCTTCACCCGGGTCGTCGTCCCCGCCGAACGAGTCGAAGACCTCGCCGGCGATCATCCCGCCGGCGAAGCCGAGCGCGGCGCCACCGACCGCGCCGGCGACGGCACCACCCATTCCCGACCCGCCATGGTGCCCGCCGTAGTGCCCACCGGGCGCGCCGTACCCGCCGATCAGCGACTGGCGCTGGGAGAGTGCCTGGCGGACCCAGGTGTCGACCTGGGCGGTCCAGTCCACCTGGTCGGCGTCTGCGTGACTGACCCGGTAGCGGCCGTACGAGTCGTGCCCTGGCCGGAAAAGACCGCCGCGCTTGTCGAACTCCAGCACGACGTCGATGCCGTACTCGCTGGCCACGAAGGTCAGCTCGACCTCGTTGATGCCGCCGGCGTACTGGGGGGCGGCGTAGTACTCGATCTCCTGGTAGAACGGCAGGGTCTGGGGCACGCCGTGCAGTCGCCCGTACTCCAGGTCGGCGCCCTTGAAGGCGAAGCCGAGCCGGGCGAACGCCTCCAGGATGCGCTCCTGCAACGGCAGCGGGTAGATGTGCACCGCATCGAGGTCGCCTCGGTCGATCGCCCCCGGAATGGCGACCTCGGTCCGCAGACCCATGGTCATGCCGTGCAGGCGCTGCCCGTAGAGGTCGGTCACCGGGGTCTCCCACGGCACCGGGACCTGGAAGGGCAACGACAACTGCTGGCCTTCGCGCAGGTGGATGCCGCCGGACACGGGGAACCGGTGGAACTCGGCCAGGGCGTTGTGGTCCTCGCCGCCGGCCTCCACCTCAACCCGGGTGACCAAGCTGACCGTGATCTGGTCCAGCTGCACGTCGTGACTGCCGCCAGTGATGTTCACCTGCCCGGTGAGGGCAAGGCCCGGCCGGGCGTTGGGGTTCTGTAGCACCGTGTCGACGCTGGGAGCGCCGATTCCCAGAGCGCCCAGCATCTTCTTGAATACCACGTACATTCCTCTCGGTTCTCGGTTGACGGACCGTGCCCTCGGCATTTAGGGCATCCAGTGTGGATATGATGGCAGGTGTTCAGTTTATCCTGATCGATCATGACGGGTTGTCGTGGGCGGTTGTCGGCGTGGTCCGGTGATATCGCATGTGCCTGCCGGACATGTGAAAAAATGCGCCTATGCCGGATTTTCTGGTGACGGCGGGCTGGCCTGTCTCCTGGTCGATAGCCGCGTTCGCGATCGCCGGAGTGGTGACGGTGGCGGGTGGGATCCGGCTCGTCGCCGTGGGTGACGCGCTCGCCGACCGGACCGGCTGGGGAGAAGCGGTCTTCGGTGCGGTCTTCTTTGGTCTGGCGACGTCGCTGTCCGGGATCGTGATGACTGCGGTGACTGCTGTGAGTAATGCTCCGCAACTGGCCTACAGCAACGCCGTCGGCGGCATCGCTGCGCAGACCACCGCGATCGCGGTGGCCGACCTGTTCTACCGGCGGGTCAACCTCGAACACGCCGCCGCTTCGCTGTCCAACCTGCTCTTCGGATGCCTGCTGCTGGCGCTGCTGGCCCTGGCGCTGCTGGCCACCTACACCCCGGACGGCGCGGTGGCGGGTGTCCACCCGGTCTCGATGATCATGGTCGGCTGCTACCTCGGCGGCGTCATGATCGTCCACTCCACCGACGTTACGCCCTACTGGCAAGCCGTCGACACGAACGAGACCCGCCGGGATCTGCCGCAGAGCCACGGTGTCCTCGATGACCGTCCACTGCGTCGGCTGTGGGTGCGGTTCGCCCTCGTCGGGCTGGCCGTCGCCGCCAGCGGCTGGCTGACCGCACTCGCCGCCGAGAGTCTGGTGCAGGCGACCGGGCTACGGGCCGGATTCGTCGGCGGGGTGCTCATGGGCCTGGTCAACGCGTTGCCGGAGACGATCACCGCGATCGCGGCGGTACGGCGCGGGGCGGTGACCCTCGCGGTCGCCGCCGTCCTCGGTGGCAACTGCCTCGACGCGCTCAACCTGGTGGTCGCTGACGTCTTCTACCGCCCCGGGTCGATCTACCACGCGGCCGGTTCGGACGAACTGTTCCTCACCTCTGCCGCGCTACTGATGACCACGGTGCTGCTCGGTGGGCTGCTGGCCCGGCAGGTCCGCGGCTGGGGCCGGTTGGGCTTCGAAGGCACCCTGTTGTTCGGCGGCTACCTCGCCGTGGTCGCGGTCCTGGCCCTCTGACACCAGCATCAGCGCCCCCGGACCGTTGGTCACCGGCTGGCCGGCCCGGCCAGGCTGATAGCCGCGGTGACCACCGCCCCCGGCCCCGGTTCGGCACGATCGATGATCAACTCGCTGCAGAGTTGCCGGCAGATCCAGATCCCCCGACCACCGGCCCGCGCCTGATCCGGCGCAACGGTTCCCACCTGCGGGTCACGCACCCCCGGCCCGTCGTCGCTGACCTGGCAGTACAGGATGTCGTCGCGGCGCCACAACCGGAGCCGGCCACTGCCGCCGCCGTGGCGTATCGCGTTGGTGGCGAGCTCCCCGGCGACGATGAGCAGATGCTCGGTCTGCTCGGCCGAGATGTCCAGCCCGGGAGCGTGTGCGCTGAGCGTAGCCCGCAGGCCGTACAGACCGTCCCGGTCGAACGGCTGGTCGACGGCACCGGCCGGGGACGGAGTGTCCGTCGGCCGTCCCCCGATGCCGAGCGAGGTGGGATCAGGGCTGCTCATGGCGTCTCTGTACCCGCAGTTGAGCCACGTCATCCGCGCCGACCAGGGACAGCACGGTACCGACCAGCCGTCGGCAGGACACGGTCATCCGGCGCGATCTCGGCAACGCCCGTGCGGCAGCCAGGATGATCCCGGCGCAGGCGCCGTCGATGTAGTCCAGCCCAGTCAGGTTGATGTGCAGGTGGCGGTCGATCCGTACCGACTCGGCCAGCGCCAACTCGAGCACATCCTTGTGCCGGTAGTCCAGCTCACCGGCGATGCGCAGGCCGGCCGGGCTGTACTGCCGGCAGACCCGCAGCAGCGGATGCTCCAGGTAGACCTGAGCGGCGACGGTCCGGGGATGGGCCCGGGCGGCGAACGCCAGCGTGACGGCGTCAAACCGTTCCCGGTCGTACTGGCAGATCAGACAGAGCCGGCCGTGCGCGAACAGGTCGGCGACCAGCGTCTCGAACTCGACCAGTTGATCGGCCGCGGCGGCCGGGCGGGTCGCCCAGCACATGTCGGCGGTCACCCGCAGGCCGACGTACCCCTCGTCGCTGGCCTGGCGAGCCTCCCGCGTAAGCGTCCGCACCATCGCCCCGGCGTCGGCCGGTGCCCCGCCGAGTAGCGACTCGGTGGCCGAGGCGATGCGCAGCTGGCCCCGGCGCAGGGCCGATCCAGGCCGTACCGCGCGGTCGTGCAACTCACCGGCGAGCCCGTCCGGGCTCACCGAGTCGGTCCAGCAGATTACCTTCTGCCCGGCTCGCAGCCCGCCACGCACGAAGGCCGCCACCAGGTCCAGTCGCTCCTCCTGGTCGGAGAAGGTGAGACAGGCATGGTCGCCAGCGCCGAGCGTGCCAACCGCAGCCGTGTCCGCCATCGTCGATCCGCCTTGTCGGTCATCGGGAGGATGCCCGCCACCCTATGCGTTGCACCCGGTCGCACCCGGACACGCCCCCCGCTGAGCCGTCGATTCGAACGTCCGCCGTGCGATGCCCCGACCACCTGCGGCAGAGCGGGGACAGCACCGGATCTGGGGGCCCACGTGGTACCGCGACGTCCGGCCGACGCACCGACTCCCGTGGCGGGACATCTCGTCGGTCACTGCACGGCTTCGGCCTGCTCGCCGCAGGTGGCCCCGGGTGGCCTCGGTGATGGGTGGCGGCGCTGCCGCCGCTTTTACCGGTGGCCGGCGGTCGGGTGGCCGCCGGCGGGCCGGGGTACGGTGGTGGCCGTGCCGACCTCTGCGGTGCCGACCCCGGACGTCGTGGCGGAGCAGCGCCGCCGGGCGGCGCTGGCGGCCCGACAGGTACGCGGATACGCCGCCGGCCTGCCCGGCCAGTTCAGCTTCGCGGCTGTCGAGCGCGGCACCGGGGCCGGGTTCCGTACCGGTGACGAGCTCCAGTTCCAGACGGCGAGCATCGTCAAGGTGGGGATTCTCACTGCCCTGCTGCTGGACCGGGACGGGATCCCGTTGACCGCCGTGCAACGCGACCGGGCCGAGGTCATGATCACAGCCAGTGACAACGCGGCGGCCAGTGAACTCTTCGCCGCCATCGGCGGCGTCTCTGGACTGGACCGGGTCAGCACCGGACTCGGCCTGGCCCGGACCCGACCGAGGTCGGCCTGGGGAACGACCGTCACCACCTCAGCCGACCAGGTCCGGCTGCTCCGAGTGCTGGTCGACGAGGAGAGCCCGCTGCGACCGGCGGACCGGGGCCTGGTGCTGGACCTGATGGGTCGGGTAGTCGACGGACAGCGGTGGGGGGTGCCGGTCGGTGCCGGTACGACCGGCTCCCGTACCTGGGTGAAGAACGGCTGGGACACCGTCGACGATCATGACGGACGCTGGCTTGTCAACAGCATCGGGCGGATCGTCGAGGACGACCACGACTGGCTGGTGGCGGTGCTGTCCGACCACCACGACTCGCTGGATGCCGGCATCGCGGCGGTGGAACAGGCGGTGCGAATCGCCTTCGACACGTGGCGCCGGCCGGCCCCGGCCGGCTAGCCCTCGGCCGGCCGGCACCGTGTCGGCGGGTCAGGCCGGGCCGAACGCCCGGTCGCAGGCCTCGCGCAGGTCGACCTGAGCGGCCGAGATCGTCAGGTTCCCCTCGATCGGCTCCTGGTCGGCGGCGGCCCGGGCGGCGTCCACCAGGTCTTTTCCGCGAGCGGCCAGGGTGGCGTCGGTCGATGCCTGTGCCTGCCGGCCGATTTCCCGATTGACGTCGTGGTCGAGCTCGGCCGCGCTGATCTCACGCAGGTCCTGGCATGCCTGCCAGCCTTCGGTGTCGGCCGGTGGGGTCTGCGATGTGCTCTCGTCGGCCGCTGGCGCCGGAGTCGCCTGCGACTGCTCGCCCCTGGTCAGCGCGCCGATCCCGATGACCAGGACGGCCAGCACGACCGGCGCGGTGATCCACAGCCAGACGGGCCGGCGGCGGGAGGGGGAGAATCCGGAGTGGTCAGCAGCAGTGCGGTAGGGGTGGCTCACGGTAGTGCCTCTCAGGTCCGACTGGGCGGGGCGGAGCTCCGACTGGCGAGGGAAGCGGTGGCCTACGGCATAGCGGACATCAACGCCTGTGCCGTCATATATTCATACACGTCGCCTTCATGTGCTGCCCCATAGTAGGCTTTTCGCTGCGGAAGGCAACCCGTCCATCGCCCCAGGTCGTCCGGACGGACAGGGGTGGTCGTAAGCATCCGGAAACCCGGGCCTGTCAGACTGGGCCGGTGTATGACGTCGACGTGCTCGTGATCGGATCCGGCCCCAGCGGACAGAAGGCGGCGATCGCCGCGGCGAAGCTCGACCGGAGCGTCATGGTCGTCGAGCGCGCGCACATGCTCGGCGGCGTGTGCATCAACACCGGCACCATCCCCTCCAAGACCCTGCGCGAGGCCGTCCTTTACCTGACCGGCCTCAACCAGCGCGAGGTCTACGGTCAGAGTTACCGGGTCAAGGATCACATCACGGTCAGTGACCTGGCCGCCCGGACCCAGCACGTGATCGGGCGCGAGATCGACGTGACCCGCAGCCAGTTGACCCGCAACCGGGTACGGATCATGACCGGCACGGCACGGTTCGATGACCCGCACACCGTGGTGGTGACCGATGCGACCGGCCACGGAAACAAGGTCACCGCCGAGAAGATCGTGATCGCGGCCGGCACCCGCCCGGCCCGCCCGGCCAGCGTCGACTTCGACGAGCGGACCATCATCGACTCGGACGGCATCATCAACCTCGAACAGGTGCCGCAGTCGATGCTGGTGATCGGAGCCGGGGTGATCGGCATCGAGTACGCCTCGATGTTCGCCGCGCTCGGCACCGAGGTCACCGTGGTGGAGCGGCGGGACCGGATGCTCGAGTTCTGCGACCTGGAGATCGTCGAAGCGCTCAAGTATCATCTGCGTGACCTCGCTGTCACCTTCCGATTCGGTGAGGAGGTGGCGTCGGTGCAGCGCCACCAGCGCGGGGCGGTCGCGGTGCTGGAGAGCGGCAAGCGGATCGCCGCCGACACCGTGATGTACTCCGCCGGGCGCCAGGGCGTCGCCGGTGACCTCGATCTGGAGCGGGCCGGCCTGACCGCCGACACCCGGGGCCGGATTCAGGTCAACGAAAGCTTCCAGACCACGGCCGGGCACATCTACGCGGTGGGGGACATCATCGGTTTTCCCGCCCTGGCCTCCACCTCGATGGAGCAGGGCCGGCTCGCCGCTCACCACGCCTGCGGTGAACCAGCCCGTGGCATGCCGCAGCTACAACCGATCGGCATCTACACGATCCCGGAGATCAGCTTCATCGGCAGCACCGAGGACCAGCTCACCGACAACCGGATGCCCTTCGAGGTGGGGGTCGCCCGCTACCGGGAGCTCGCCCGTGGGCAGATCGTCGGCGACTCGTACGGGATGCTCAAGCTGCTGGTCGCCCCGGACAGCCGGCAACTGCTCGGCGTGCACATCTTCGGCACCGGGGCCACCGAACTGGTGCACATCGGGCAGGCGGTGATGGGCTGCAACGGCACCGTCGACTACTTTGTCGACGCCGTGTTCAACTATCCGACCCTTGCCGAGGCGTACAAGGTCGCCGCGCTGGACGCGATGAACAAGATGCGGCACCTCGCCCAGCTGCACGACTGACGGTCGGCTGTCCATCCGACGGGCCCGGAGGGTCAGTCGGGTCCAGCCGGTGCTGCCCGACGGCGGTGCACCGCGACTGCGGCGAGCAGTACACAGCCGGTCATCGGCACCACCAGGGGGACCAGCTGCCAGGTGACCAGGATCAGACCGGTGAGGGAAAGCGTCAGCAGCACCGTACCGCCGGGGTCGGTCCGCAGCGTGTGCACCGCGGTGCGCAGCAGCGCCGGCCAGGCTGCGCCCGGGTGCCAGCCAGCGGCGGCCCGCAACAGTACGGCGCCCAGGCCGACCGCGGTGAGCAGGCAGGCCGCCGCGACCAGCTCACCGACGGGCAACTGGCCGGTGCGTACCACCGCCGCGTCGAAGTACAGCAGCAGTCCGGCCCCGACCGCCGCGAGCGACCACCGCCAGCTGCCGGGCAGCGCGGCCCGCAACCGTACGCCGAAGGCACCGAGCCGGGTGCTGCCGGTGTCGTCGACGTACGCCCGCAGCTGCGCGCACCCGGCGGCCAACGCGGCCAGCAGCGTGACCAGCGGCAGCCCGCTGACCAGCACCAGCACTCCGACCAGCAGGGTCTCACCGAACAACGCGAAGCGGGCGCCACGCACACCTGCTCCGGCGGTGGTGGCGAGGTCGTCGCGGCCGGTGGCGCTCACCCCTTCAGCCCCGAGGTGGCGACCCCGTCGACCAGCAGACGCTGGAAGAGCAGGAAGAACCCGATGACCGGCAGCAGAGCGAGCATCGACATGGCCATCAATGCACCGTAGTCGGACAGCGTGGTCTGATCGATGTAGAGCTGCAGCGCCAACGGCAACGGGTACTTGTCCGGGGTGCTGAGGTAGATGAGCGGGGCGAGGAAGTCGTTCCAGGTCCAGATGAAGGTGAAGATGGCCGTGGTGACCATTGCCGGCCGGGACAACGGCAGCACCACGTGCCAGAAGATGCCCCACGGCCCAGCGCCGTCGATCCGGGCCGACTCGTCCAGCTCATGCGGGATGCCGCGCATGAACTGGACCATCAAGAAGACGAAGAACGCCTCGGCGGCGAGGAACTTGCCGGCCAGCAGCGGCACGTAGGTGTCGACCAGAGCGAGTTTCTGGAAGACCGCGTACTGCGGGACGATCAGCACGTGGAACGGCAGCAGCAGGGTCGAGATCATCAGTACGAACAGGACGGTACGACCACGGAACCGTAGCCGGGCGAAGGCGTAGCCGGCCAGGGCCGACGACGCCACCGTCCCGACCACGGCGAGCACCGCCAGCACCGCCGAGTTCCAGAAGAACCGCAGCACGCTGATACCGGCCATGCCCTCGGCCGCCCGCTGGTAGTTGCCCAGCGTCGGGTCCTGGGGAAACAGTTCCAGGCTGCCGACGATCGACCCGGACGGTTTGAACGAGGCGGAGACGACCCAGACCACCGGGTAGAGGATGATCACCAGCAGCGCCACCGCCGCCAGATGCCAGCCGACGCTGCCGAGGCGACGCCGCCGGGTGGCGGCACCCGCCGCCTGGGACCCGGGGGTCATCGGTCGTCTCCCGAGTAGTGGACCCAGCCACGGGCAGTCCGGAACAGCATCGCGGTCACCAGCCCCACGCCGAGCAGTAGCATCCAGGCCATCGCCGAGGCGTAGCCCATCCGGAAGTCGGTGAAGCCCCGGTCATAGAGGTAGACCGTGTAGAACAGGGTCGAGCCGGCAGGGCTGCCGTTGCGGCCGCCGATGACGTACGCCGAGGTGAAGATCTGGAACGAGTTGATCGTCTCCAGCAGCAGGTTGAAGAACAGCACCGGCGAGATCATCGGCAGGGTCACCGACCAGAACCGACGCGCCCGGCCGGCGCCGTCCACCTCGGCCGCCTCGTACAGCTCGGTCGGCACCTGCTTGAGTCCGGCGAGGAAGATCACCATAGGCGCGCCGAACTGCCAGGCCGCCAGCAGCACCAGCATGAGCAGCGAAAAGTTGGGATTGCCGACCCATCCGCCGCTGTCCAGGCCGACCGAGCTCAGCAGTCGGTCGACCACCGCGTCGTCGCTGAACAGCGCCTTCCAGACGATGGCGACGCTGACGCTGGCGCCGATCAACGACGGCCCGTAGAACGCTGCCCGGTAGAAACCCTGGCCGCGGCGGCGCTGGTTGAGCAGCATCGCCACCGCCAGCGCCGCGACGAGCTTCAACGGTACGGCGAGCAGCACATAGCCAGCGGTGACCCGGACCGACTGCAGCCACCGGTCGTCGTCGAAGAGCCGGCGGTAGTTGTCCAGCCCGACCCATCCCGGCTTGGTGAACAGGTTGTAGTCGGTGAACGACAGATACAGCGAGGCCGCCATCGGGCCGACCGTCAGCAGCAGCATGCCGACGATCCAGGGGGACAGGAACAGGTAACCGGCCACTGGGTCGCCGTTGCGGCGACCCGATGGCGGCGTCGCCGGTCTACGGCGGCCGGCTGCCGCGGGCCGGGCGGAGTCGACGGTGGAGCTTGTCATCGGATCTCTCGGGCTGGTCACCGCGTACGGATCAGGGCTCGAGGACTTCCTCGGCTTCGGCGAAGAGCTGGTCGACCGCTCCTGCCACGCCGATCCGCCCGTAGTGCAGTTCCTCGCTGATCCGGATGAACGCCGCCTCGATGCTGCCGGCACCGCGCGGTGGCGCCGGCGGTGCCTGGGTGAGCAGATCGGCGATGGTCTCCTCGTAGGCGGCCACGGCGGCCAGCGGTCCGTCGAGTTCGGCCGCGTCGCGTTGGGCGTTGGTAGCCGGCAGGCCACGGTTGCCGCCGAAGATCCGACCCACCTCCGGATGGTTGATCATGAAGGAGATCAGTCTGGCGGCCGCCTCCGGATGCTCGGTGTCGGCCGACGTGCTCAGCAGCATCGCCGGTTTGAGGTACTGCCCGAGTTGCCCCGGGTTGTTGCTGGGCACCGGGCCCAGCCTGATCTCGGTGTCGGTCTCGCCCGCGTACCGGGTGAGGAAGTTGTCCCAGCTGAGGTCGGAGGCGGCCAGATCGTCGACCCACAGGGAAGCCGGCTTGATCTGGACGGCGGTCTCCACCGGCAGGACCACGTCCTGCTCGATCAGGTCCATGCCCTGCTGCCAGAACCGCGCCAGCCGTTCCTTGCTGAAGCCGAGGCGGCCGTCCTCGGTGAACAGCGCGCCGCCCTCCTGACGCAGCTGCGCCTCAAGGTTGTAGATCACCCCGGTGTAGTTGCCGCCGCCGTAGGTGCCGGTCTCGGCCTTGATGGTGGCCATCGCGGCGTGGTAGTCGTCCCAGGTCCAGCCGATCGCCGGCGCGGGCACCCCGGCCTGCTCGAACAGCGCCGGGTTGTAGAACATGCTCCAGGTGTTGCCGCCCACCGGGACCGCGTACAGCGTGCCGTCGACCGCGCCGGCGCCGTCGAACCCGGCCAGCAGGTCGTCGAGGACGAGGTCGGTGCCGATGTGCTCGTCGAGACCGCCGAGCACTCCCCGGTCGGCGTACTCGCGCAGGTAGGAGAAGTCCATCTGCAGGACGTCCGGCATGTTGCCGCCGGCGGTCTCGGTGGTCAGCTTCTGCCAGTACGCCTCGTATTCCTGGAAGCTCGGCGTCACGGTGATGCCCGGGTTCTTCTCCTCGAACAGGTCGATCGCCTGCTGCATCAGGTCGGCCCGATCGGCGTTGCCCCACCAGGAGTAGCGCAGCGCGACCTCGCCCGACTCGGTGTCGTCGCCGCAGGCGACGGTGCCGGTGGCGACCAGCGAGAGGGTGGCAGCGATGGCCAGCGACCTGGTGAATCGTTTCAATATTGCCATCAGAAACCTCCGGATCCGAGCCGACCAGCAGGTGCGTAACCATGTGTCAGGGGCCACAGGAAGCGCTTGTCAACGTAGGTTAGGAGTCAGTTACATGTGCGTCAATGGCTGACTTGAACGTTACAACTCCGCGACATGCCCGCCGACCCGGGCCGGGCCGGGGCAGCACGCCGGCCGCCCTGGTCGTACCATCGCGACATGGCAGAGATGGTCACCCTGCGGCTGAGCCCGCAGACCCTGGCCAGGGCGCGGGCCGCTGCCGAACGGGACGGGATGACGCTCTCCGACTGGATCGACCGGGCCGCCCGCCGGGAAGCGCGCCGCGACGCCGCCCGGGCACACGAGGAGTGGCTGGCCGCCAACCCGGAGGTCCGCGACGAACTGGACGGCTTCGACGAACTCGCCGACACGCTGGAGTCCGGCTGGTCCGACCTGTCTGACGCGGCGTGAACCGCGGCGAGATCTGGACCGTCGGCGAGCGCTCCGACCTGCGCTACCGGGTAGTGGTGCTGTCCGGCGACACGCACAACGAGCGGCCCAGGGCCGCCCCGTACTGCGCGCCGATCGTCCGCCAGCGCGGCGCCACCAGCCTGCCGCCGTTCGTGGTGCCGCTGGCCGAGACCGACCCGCTGTCCGGAGTCGTCGTGGTCAACCGGATGCGCCGCATCTCCGGCCGATCCGGGGCGGAACGGGTCGGCATGGTGACCGGTGCCAGCATGGCCCGACTGGAAGAGGCGATGCGGGACCTGTTCGACCTCTGACAGGTGCGCGCGGCCTGGCACCTCGGACGGGTGCAATCCCCGCCGACGCTGGCGGAAGCGCCTGGCCAGGTGGTACGACGGTCCGATGGGTATCGTGTCGCCCGGGTTCCAGGGCCGTCCACGTTCTCCCGGCGCTGTCACCCTGCCGCCGGGACAGTATCTGACCGAGGACTTCCCGGTGCTGTCCGCCGGCCCGACCCCGCGCATCGACGTCGCCGGCTGGCAGTTCGTGGTCACCACCGAGGACGGCACCGAGCAGCGGTGGAGCTGGCCGGAGCTGCTCGACCTGCCCAGTGAGGACGTCACCGTCGACCTGCACTGCGTGACCAAGTGGTCCAAGCTCGGCACCCGCTGGCACGGCGTCTCCCTCGACACCCTGCTGGCTGACATAGACACCAGCGCCGACTACGCCCTCGCCCACTCGTACGGCGGTTACACCACCAACCTGCCACTGGCCGACCTGCTCGACGGGCAGGCATGGATCGCCTACCGCTACGACGACGCCGACCTGAGCCCGGAGCACGGCGGCCCGGCCCGGCTGCTGGTGCCGCACCTCTATCTGTGGAAGTCGGCCAAATGGGTGCACGGCATCCGGCTGCTGACCGACGATGAACCCGGCTTCTGGGAGACCGCCGGCTACCACGAGTACGGTGACCCATGGCGCGAGCAGCGGTACCAGGGCGACTGAGCTGGCGGGTGGCCCGCCTCGCCGCCGTCCGCGACGAGACGACGACCGCCCGTACCCTGCTGCTCGACGTGCCGGACTGGCCCGGACACCTGCCCGGCCAGCACGTCGACGTGCGGCTCACCGCCGCCGACGGTTACCAGGCACAGCGCAGCTACTCGGTCGCCAACGCGGCCGACGGCGACCGGGTCGAGCTGACCGTGCAGCGGGTGCCCGACGGCGAGGTCTCCGGCTACCTGGCCGGCCCGTACGCCGTCGGTGATCCGGTGGAGATCCGCGGACCGGTCGGCGGCTGGTTCGTGTGGCGACCGGACACGACGGATCCGGTGCTGTTGATCGCTGGCGGCTCCGGCATCGTGCCGCTGATGGCGATGATCCGCGCCCGGCGGGTCGCCCGAAGCCGGGTACCGTTCCGGCTCATCTACTCGGTGCGTACCCCGGCCGACGTCTACTACGCCGACGAGTTGCGCCGCCGCGCCCGCGACGACGCCGGTCTCGACGTCAGCTACGTCTACACCCGCCAGGCGCCCGAGGGCTGGCCCGGCCAGGTCGGCCGGATCGGAGTCTCCCGGGTCAACACCGACGGCTGGCCGGCCATGCTCGAACCGGCCTGCTATGTCTGCGGGCCGACCGGCTTCGTGGAGACGGTCGCCGACATCCTGATCGCCCTCGGGCACGACCCCCGCCGCGTCCGCACGGAACGATTCGGACCCACCGGAGGTTGACATGACTGATCGGCCCGTGACGTCGGTGCTGCGCGACGGACGTCATCTGACGGACGAGCAGCACCTGCCCGACGAGCACCACCTGGACGGTAACGCGCTGGCCGGTCCGCTGGGCGAGATCTTCGCGGTGGACGTCACCACCGCGATCGGCCGCTGCGCCAGCTGCGGGCGGGCCGGACCGCTCGCCGCCCTGAGGGTCTACTCCGACGCGCCCGGCCTGGTCGCCCGCTGCCCGCACTGCACCGGGGTGCTGCTGCGACTGGTACGCGGCCCGGTCGACGTCTGGCTCGACCTGCACGGTGCACTGAGCCTGCGGATCGCCGTGCCGATGGGTTGAGCATCTCCGTCTCCGCCGGGCGGACCGGCCCGGCGGAGTCGGATCAACTCAGCCGGTGAACGGCGCGGGACCGAACCGGCCCCAGGCGACGAACGCGGCCATCGCGGCATAGACCAGGTCGGGCAAAACCGTCAGGCGCTCGCCGCGTCGCAGCCGCATGGTCGCCGCACCGGTGAACAGCACCGCGACGCAGACTGCGGTCACCGGCACCAGGACCGGGGCGATGCCGAGTACCGCCGGCAGGATCAGCCCCGCTGCCGCCAACAGCTCCAGGATCGTGATGACCCACAGCGTGCGAGGGCTGAAGTCCATCACCCACTCCCCGGCCCGACCGATCGAGGCCAGCTTCTCCCGGGGCACCAGCACCTTCCCGGTGCTGACCACCATGACGACGGCCAGCCAGCCGGTGACGATCCACAGTACGAAATTCATGGTTGTCCTTTCGATCGGTCGCGAGCGGCACGTACCACGGTGGTGGGGTCGCCGACCGGGCCCAGGTGCCGCAACTTGTCCGGGTTGGCGATGGAGTGGATGGCGCGGACCCGCCCGTTGGCGATGTCCAGCCCGATGACCCCGACCAGCCGGTCCTGCGGGTCGTAGGCGGCCGCGCCGGGTTGTCCGTTGACCGAGGCCGGCCTCAGCCGTACCCCGAGATCCGGCAGCCGGGGCAGCCAGGTCGCCAGGACGCGGGCCACCCGGGTACGCCCGTACACCGGCCGGGGCAGCGCGGGAACCTTGCCGCCGCCGTCGCCGTGCATCGCCACGTCCTGCGCCAGCAACTGCTCCAACGCCGGCAGGTCGCCCTGCTGGGCGGCAGCGAGGAACCGTCGGGCCAGCTCGTCGCGTTGCCGCCGGCTGGCGTGGTAACGCGGTCGGCGCGCGCGGATCTTCTCCCGCGCCCGGGCGACCAGGTGCCGGGCACCGTCCACGTCGGCGCCGACGATCTCGGCCACCTGCGGGTACGGGTAGTCGAACACCTCGCGCAGCAGGAACGCGGCGCGCTGCTGCGCTGACAGGCTCTCCAGCAGGACGAGAAAGGCCAGCGACAGTGAATCGGCGGTCTCCGCCTGCTCGGCCGGTGTGGGATCGGTGACCAGCGGCTCAGGCAGCCACTCGCCGACGTAACGTTCCCTACGGACCCGGGCCGAGCGGAGCTGGTCGATGGCTAACCGGGTGGCCAGCGTGGCGGCGTACGCCCGGGGTGAGGCGATCGCCTCGCCCCGCAGCGCACTCTGGTGCATCCGCAGGAACGTCTCCTGCGTGACGTCCTCGGCCTCGCTGACGCTGCCGAGCATCCGGTAGGCGATGGTGAACGCCCACGGGCGCAGTTCGTCGTAGATTTCGGTGGGCGGCATGGCCGACTACCGCCGCCCTTCGGTACGGGTCGTCATCGGGTGGTCTCCACTCGTCGTCCTCACCACCACAGACGAGACACCCCGACCCGGCATGACAGGGTGTTACCCGGGTCACAGTGCGGCGCCGGCAGATCGCAACATGGAGGGTGCGGCAGCGCCGCACTGGCCGGGGGCAGGTGTATGTACCGACGTGCAGGGCATCAGAGCGGTTCGCCGGGGATGGCGCTGTAGTCCTTGCGAATCTGCTCGACCAGCGGAGTCATGTCGGACCATCGGGTGGCGTCGATCGCGGTGACAGCCCGGACGCCAACCGCGGCGTTGGTGGTGAAGGCCGCGGCGTAGCGATCCAGCTCCGACACGTCGACGCGGCGCTCGAGCCCTGCGCGTACCTGCTGGATCAATGCCATCGTGATTCCCGGCAGCACCGGTGCCCGTGGCCAGACGATCTCGTCGCCTTCGATCAGGCCGAGGTTCCAGGTCGCCCCCTCGGAGATGAAACCCTCCCTGTCCACGAACAGCACGTCATCGAACCCAGCGAGTTGAGCCTGCCGGCGGTGGAACATCGTCGCGAACAGGCCGAGGTGCTTGACGGCCGGTACGTCCCGCTCGTAGCAGCGAGTGGTAAGCGCCAGCGGTCGTGGTGGGACCGACGACACCGCTCGTGTGGTGACGAGCACCTGAGGGCGTGATGCGCTGGCGGGATACCCCAGGTCGAGGTCCGGGTCGAACACCGTCACCCTGGCGACGGTCGACTCGGCGGAACCCACAACCTGGCGGACATAGCTGCGAACCTCGTGCTGATCGAGTTCCGCGCCGAAGAGCGCGCGGCAGTCCCTTGCCAGCCGGTCGAGGTGAAGTGCGAGTCCGCGCACCCGGCCGGCGTCCACTCGCATGGACGTGAAGTGACCGTAGTTGGTGAGACCCAGGACTCTCAGGTGATCCAGATCGACGGGCTTCCCGTTCAGCAGCATGATGCCAGTCTCCGATCCGGGCATGGCCGCCGCGATCAGCAGACCGGTGGGGCGGACGCGCGCAGCGCCTCGGCCAGCCACTCGAACGGGAACCGTTCCGGCTCCACGCCGTTGACGGCAGTGACCAGCGCCATGTGGTCGGCCGTCTGGATCCGGAATTCGGGGGTATCCGGCGAACCCGGGCTGTCCGGTGTCGCGAATACGCCGGTCAGCCAGCCCATCCACCGGTCGGCGATCTCCCGCCCCTGCGGCGAGTCCGGTGGTACCCGGTCCCGCGCCGCGTCCATCACCGCCTGGCCGATCGGCGTAGCCGCCTCCATCCGGTCCAGCATCGGCGATGAGGTCATCAGCGGCCCGGCCCCGGTGGTGCACACCTGGTGCAACTCGCGGCGCTGACGCTCAGACCGGTACGTCGGGCGACATCCCCGGTGGGGTACAGCTCGTTCATCTCCACGACGTCCACTGTGCGATCTCAAGCGGCTCGAGATACAAGCTCCGTGAAGTCGCGCCGGCAGCGGTACGTCGGATTCGTCACGCCGACTCCTGCGGCGCGGAACCGATCGGCTTGACCATCTGCTGAGCGGTGACCGTGAATCCGGTCGACTCGTACAGTCGGCGGGCCGCCAGGTTGTCTCCGAAAACGTTCAACCCGAGCCGGGTGACTCCGCGCGCCGCCAGCACCGGCTCGACAGCGGCCAGGATGGCCCGCCCGTACCCGGTGCCGCGGTGGGCGGTGTCCACCTCGATGTTGTAGATCCAGGCCGGCCGCTCCGGCTCTGCCGGATCCGGCAGCCCGACCCAGATCCAGCCGACCGGCCGCGCGTCGTCGGTGCCCGTCTGCCGCACGACGAGGAACAGCATCCGCTCGGTGGCCAGCCCGTCGGGCACCAACTCGGCGTGCTGGCGGCGGGACTCGGTCAGTGCCGTCTCGGTGGTGGCCCGACCGGACCGCAGCAGGTCACCGGCATAACCCGCCACCAGTGCGGGAATCCGTACGTCGTACTCGCTCTGGGTCATCGGGTGCAGCGATACGGTACGCGCGTCTGACATCGTCACCGGCACATCGTGGCGTACCTGGTCGTGTGCCGTCACGTCAATTGCGCGACGGTCGTCGGCCGGCGGCACACGATCGTGGGTGGGACCAGGCGGCACCGCCGCCAGTACACTGCCGCTGTGGCGACCGAGGCGGACCGTGGTGGCGGTCAGAACCTGCCGCACCACCTCAACGACCTGCCGAAGGCCCAGTTCGCGTTCCCCGGGCCGCTGCGCGACCGGCTGGTCGCGGCGATCCTCACCGGTGCGAAGACTTCCACGTCCGGGCTGCTGCGCGAGTACCGGCACGAGGACGAGCCGCTGCCGGTCGCGGGGGACCGGTCCGTTCTGGTGGACTCGGCGGACCGGCCCTGCGCGGTGCTGGAGACCACCGAGGTACGGGTGGTCCCACTTGCCGAGGTGGACCTCGCTCACGCCGTCGACGAAGGTGAAGGGTTCACCGACGTAGCCGGCTGGCGCCGCGCGCACATCGACTTCTGGCAGTCGGCGCCGATGCGGGCCGCTCTCGGTGACGAGACGTTCACCGTCGACGCCCGGACGATGGTGGTGGCCGAACGGTTCCGGATCGTGCAGCGGATCTGGCGGTCCGGCGAGGTGGCCCTCGCCTACGCCGCCGAGAGCCGAGCGGCGGTCGACGCGCTACGGGCCGTACCGGGGGCGGACTTTGACCGGCCGACCAGATGCGCGCCGTGGACAGTCAAGGAACTGCTTGCGCACACCGTGATCGCGCTGTCCCGTACCGTCGAGATGCTCGACGACGGCGCACCTGCCGCCGGCCCCGACGGCCCGGTGGACGCGATCGGCTACTACACGCCCGACGCACGGTTCCGTCCCGATGCGGACGGTGGGCGGATCGCCGACGCTCAGCGGTGGGCGGCGGCTCGGACGGTTTCCGCCGCTGTCGACGAGCTGGCGGCGCGGGCAGCGGCCGCCGCCGCGCGAGTCGCGGCGCAGTCGCCGGACCGCCTGGTCGTCACCCGGCACGGTGACCTGATGACGCTGACCGACTTCCAGGCCACCCGGGTCGTCGAGCTCGCCGTCCACGGTGTCGACCTGGCCGACGGCCTCGGCATGGCGTCGTGGCTGACCGCCCCGGCGGCGGACCTGGTGGTGGCGCTGTCGGCGGGCACCACCCTGGCGCCGCTGCGGGCGGCGCGCCGATGGGACCGGCCGACATTGGTACGCGCGGTCACCGGGCGGGTCGGTTCAGGTGACGTGGATCCGGCGGAACTGCACCCGCGGGGGGTGCGCTCTCCGTTCTTCGGCGGCACGCACCGTCCCACCATGGTTGGCGAAGAGTAGCGGGACCGACCTGCCCTCGAAGCGCCTTGCGACTGCCCGTAGGTTGACAGCGACAAGGCCACAACGAGACCCTTTCGCGATTCTGACTTTTGGTGCTGGAGGTTTGCCGTGGACTGGTCCCTCGGGAACATACTGATTCTGCTGGTCGTGGTGTTGCTCGGTGCAGTCGCCGGGTGGCTCGTGATGAGCCGCCGGTCCGCCGCCGGCAAGGACGCCTCGGTGAAGCCCGAGGCGACTGCCGTGGCCGAGCCGCCGACTGCTACCTCGGAGGAGCCGTCGCCGGCCGAACCGGCCCGGCCGGAACCCGCATCGCCGGCTGATCCGGTCAAGACCGAGCCCGCCACCGAGGTTCCCGCCGAGCCCGCCGCGGCCGAGCCGGTCAGTGTCGAGCCCACCGCCGACAAGCCGGTCGACCCCGAGCCGGTCGACCCCGAGCCGGCGCTGGCCGCTGATCCTGCTCCCGCGACGCCCGCCGCCGCCGTTGAACCCGCTGCCGCCGTTGAACCCGCTGCCGCCGCCGTCGAGCCAGCCGCTGCTGGACCCGCTGTCGACCCGCCCACGGCCGCCGAGCCGTCCACTGCTGCCGAGCCGCTCGCCGAACCGGGGCCGGCGGACGACTTCCGACGCATCGAGGGCATCGGGCCGAAGATGGCCGCCGCCCTGCAGTCCGCCGGGATCCGCACGTACGAGCAGTTGGGCGCGACCGACGAGGCGGCGCTGCGCGCGGCGGTACGTGCCGCCGGCGTACGCGCCACCGCCAGCCTGCCGACCTGGCCGGCCAAGGCCCGGGAGCTGGCGGCGGCCCGCTCCGCAACCTGACCGGGTACGGCCCGACAGCCAAAGTGGACCGACGTTGGTGACTTAGGTTCCGGCGATCGGGACGTAAGGCGGCAGTGTTCGATCACCGTACCGAGTGACGATGAGGTCGGCACCGGCGGCAGGGTGCCGCCGGTGCCGACCGAACGAGGTGATCGGCATGACCGCAGTCGTTGAGGTGCACACCAAGCCGGCGCGACGTTCCACAGCGCCCACGGCCGGACCAACGCGATCCTGATGCCGCACGTGATCCGTCACAACGGGGCGCGGCCCGGCGAGCTGTCCGGCTGGCCGAAGATCGAACCGTCGTTCCAGGCGGTCGGGGTCGACGAGGAGTCGTTCCTGGCCAGTCTGCCGCAGCAGGCGGTCAACGCGTACGAGGACCAGTGCGCCCCGGCGAACCCGCGGATGCCGGTGCTCGACGACATGCAGGAGATCATGCGCACCGCGTACTACGGCGCGGCCGGTCGTTGATCGTCTCCGGTCCGGCTGCGACACGCTGCCGCAGCCGGACCTGTCCCGCCTGCCCATCGGCCCTGGCGGACCGCGCACCGTGCGCCGTGCGCCGATCGGTGACCGTGATCCGGGCAGGGCACGTTCGGCGTCGCCAGTCGGCCCGCCGGATCGTCACGGCCGACAAGCGACGGCACCACGGCGGTCAGGAGCTCGGGGCTGACTTTCCCCAGCGGGGGGCGGCGAACCGCAGCCCGGCGAGCCGGTCCGGCGGCGCGGCCAGGCCCGGCCCGCCGGCCGCGATCCACTTGAGGACACTCGACAGTGACGTCTCGTCGAGCACCCCGCCGAGCCACACCGCACGGGCGCCCAGTCGGTGGGCCAACACCGCCGGCTGCACGACTACTACGTTGGACCGGTCACAGGCGTTGAGGCAGTCGGACACCCGTACCGGCGCACTGGTACGCAGGACGTCGAGCTGCCGGTCGTGGTCGACGTTCGGGTGTTTGCGGCGGGTGCCGCAACAGCAGCCTCGGCAAACGGTCACCCGGACGGGGTGCCCGGACGCCGGGCCCGCCGCGCCGTCCTCAGTCGTCACGCGACGTCGGCGAGCGTGGGCCGCCGACCACCGGTCCGGGCCGGGGTGAGTAGCAGTCCGAAGACCACCCCGAGTACCGTCCACATCGTGGCGAGCTGCGCCAGCGAGGCGAGCCGGAAGTCCCACAGCAGCGCCGCCGGGATGTCGGCGGGCACGTCGACCCCGGTGGCCGGCCAGAGCGCCAGCAGCAGGGCGTACCCGACGACGGCCAGCGCCGCCGCGACCACCGTCCGGTAGGGTGCCGGCCGCGCCCAGCCGGTCAGCCGCCGGTGGGTCAGCAGCGCCAGCCAGGTCACGGCGGCCGCGGCGATGATGAACGACAGATACTGTCCGGTGCGCTGGTTGACGGTGTCCGGGTCACCGACGCCCGGTGGGTTGGCCGGGAAATGGATCGCCGGTAGCAGCGCCACCACGACGAAGCCGAGCCCGGCGAGCAGCCCCACCCGGCGGAAGTCGTCGCGGCCGGGCAGCAGGTGCCGGGTCGCCGCGAAGACCACGGCGACGATCAACGCCAGACACAGCGCCACCGCCACGGTGGCGACCAGCCCGCCGAAGACCTGCATGGCCCGACCGACCAACTCCTCGTCGTGGCGGTGTCCAGTCGGCCCGGTCGCCGCGCGGGCTTCCTCGACGACCAGCGCCGACTCGATCTGCGGTTCGACGATCAGCAGGGCCGCCACCGCGCCCGCCGCGCCGGCGGCCGCGCCGGCGAGCAGGCCGCAACCCAGCACCGCACCGAACGGGTAGGTGCTCATCGGAGCTGGCCGCCGCTCAGTGGCACGGTACGCCGAGGGCGTGCCGGCCGTCGTGGGTGAACTCGTGCACGAACTCGGCGGCACCGGCCAGCACCAGCCCGTTGTCCTGCGCGACCAGGTAGATGACGACCGCCGCGACGGCGGCCAGCAACCAACCGGCGAGCGGTACGCGGATGGCGGTGGTGGTGACCTCGCCGCCGACAGAAGGTGCAGTCATGCCAGGAAATCCTCTCGTCCATGCCTCGTGGCGATGCGGTGCATGCCACGGCCGGTCTCCTGGCTCCCGGATCGTCGCGGCCGTCCCGCCTTCCCGGACCGTCGTCGGCCCAGTGGCGTGGTGGAACGGACACTTCCCGGTCACAGTGGCGAGGACCACGCCGGAATCACACCGGCTTCCCGAACACCGTGGCCTGCGCAGCGTACCGCCGTGGTGACCGCTCGGGCAATGACTGCGGCCGTGGCCGGCACCGGGACCGGCGCCACATTGACGGTGGACCGCCGGTGGGGGAGCATGACCGGCGCGAGCGGTGCGCGGAGGAACCCGGTGCGAATCCGGGGCGGTCCCGCCACTGTGACCGGTGAGTCGCGTCCCCATGAGACAGCCACTGCCCCAGCGGCGGGAAGGCTCCGGACGCGACGTCGATCCGGCAGCCAGGAGACTCCGGCCGCTCGCTGGTCCACCGGTACGCGGGCGTGGACACCCGCGGGAGGGATTCACCATGCACACCTGTCGGCCCCTGCCATGACGCCGTACCCGTTCACCGCCGTCGTCGGCCTGCCCGACCTGCGGCAGGCCCTGCTGCTCGCCGCAGTGCACCCCGGCATCGGCGGTGTGCTCATCCGGGGTGAGAAGGGCACCGCGAAGTCAACGATCGTCCGCGCGCTGGCCGGGTTGCTACCGGAGGTCGACCGGGTGCCCGGCTGCCGGTTCGGCTGCGACCCGGCAGCCCCGGACCCGACCTGCCCCGACGGGCCGCACACCGCGCCGGTGACCGCACGCCGCGGCCCGGCCGCTCTGGTCGAGTTGCCGGTCGGCGCCACTGAGGACCGGGTGGTCGGCACCCTCGACATCCAGCGGGTGCTCAGCGCCGGAGTGAAGGCCTACGAGCCGGGGCTGCTCGCCGCCGCGCACCGGGGCCTGCTCTACGTCGACGAGGTCAACCTGTTGCCGGACCACCTGGTGGACCTGCTGCTGGACGCGGCGGCGATGGGCCGGGCCCACGTCGAACGCGACGGGGTGTCGGTCAGTCACGCCGCCCGGTTCCTGCTGGTCGGCACGATGAACCCGGAGGAGGGCGAGCCGCGTCCACAGTTGCTGGACCGCTTCGGGCTGATGGTGTCGGTGGCCGCACCTACCGAGGTGGCCGACCGGGCCGAGGTGGTGCGCCGGCGGCTGGCGTACGAGACCGACCCGGTGGCGTTCGCGGACCGCTGGCGGACCACCGACAGCCAGCTCGCAGTGCGGGTACGCGACGCGCGGGCGGCCCTGCCCGCGGTCACGCTGCCCGATGCCGAGATCGACCGGATCGCCCGGATCTGCCTGGCGTACCAGGTGGACGGTATGCGGGCTGACATCGTGATGGCCCGCGCCGCGGTCGCGCTGGCCGCCTGGCGCGGTCAGGCGGCGGTCACCGCCGCCGAGGTCGCCGAGGCAGCCCGGCTGGCACTGCCGCACCGGCGGCGCCGTGACCCGCTCGATCCGCCCGGCGCCGACGAGCAGCGCCTCGACGAGGTGCTGCGGGACGAGTGCGGCGACGACGACCCCGGTCCTGCGCCGCCGGATCCGCCACCACCGGACGCCGGTCCGCCGCAGGGTCCGCCACCACCGGCCGGCGGCCCGTCAACCGGCCCGCCCGAGTCGGACGCCGGCCCGTCGACCGAGCCAGCTACGCCGGACGCCAGCGGGCCGGCGGACGGTGCCGAGCAGCCGGACGGCGTACCGCCGGGCGGTCCGGCTCCGGCGGCGGCCGGGCCCGCGTACCGGCCCCGGACTTTGCGGCTACCCGGGCTCGGGGCCGGCGCGACGCCCGGCCGACGTTCGGCGGCCCACGCCGACCGGGGCCGGGTGGTCGGTGCCGGATCACCGGCCGGACGGCCGTCGACGGTGCACCTACCGGCCACGGTGCGCGCCGCCGCATCCCGGGGTGCCCGCCGGATCACCCCCGCCGACCTGCGCCAGGCCCGCTACGTCGGCCAGGAGGCGAACCTGATCCTGTTCGTGGTCGACGCCTCCGGGTCGATGGCGGCCCGGCAGCGAATGACCGTGGTCAAGACCGCCGTGCTGTCGCTGCTGCGCGACGCCTACCACCGGCGGGACCGGATCGGGATGATCACCTTCCGGGGTGCCACCGCCGACGTGGTGCTGCCGCCGACCAGCAGCCACGAGGTGGCCGTCGCCAAGCTGGCGCAGCTGCGCACCGGTGGCCGTACCCCGATCGCCGCCGGGCTGCGGGCCGCCGCCGCCACCGTCGCCGCCGAGCGCCGCCGCGAGCCACGCCGCCGGCCACTGATCCTGTTGGTCACCGACGGGCGGTCGACCAGCGGGCCGAATCCGATAGCCCTGGCGCCGCTGCTCGCCGGCACCGCGATGGTGATGCTCGACTGCGAGTCCGGTCCGGTGCGACTGGGCCTGGCCCAGCGGCTCGCCACCGCTTTCGACGCCGAATGGCTGCCGCTGGAGGCGCTGTCGGCGGTGCTGCCGCATTCTCGGGTCGGCCTCGCCGACGGGAGGGCTGCCTGATGCCACAGGGTAAGCCGGAACATGTCCCCGACGACGGGCTGACCACCCGGGCCCGGCGGCGTCAGCCGGTGCTCGCGGTGCACACCGGGCCCGGTAAGGGCAAGTCGACAGCGGCCTTCGGCATGGCGTTGCGGGCCTGGGCGGCCGGCTGGCCGGTGGTCGTCTACCAGTTCGTCAAGTCTCCGAAGTGGAAGGTTGGCGAGGAGGCAGCCCTGCGTACCCTCGGCGAGTCCGGCCGGGGAGCGCCGGTGACCTGGCACAAGATGGGTGAGGGCTGGTCCTGGATTCAGCGCCCCGGCAGCGAGCGCGACCACGCCGCCGAAGCCGCCGAGGGCTGGGCGCAGATCCGCCGCGACCTGGCCGCCGAGGCGTACCGGTTCTACGTGCTGGACGAGTTCACCTACCCGATCAAGTGGGGCTGGATCGACGTCGCCGAGGTGGTGTCGGTGCTGCGGGACCGGCCGGGCGGCCAGCATGTGGTGGTCACCGGCCGGGACGCGGCGCCGGAGCTGATCGACCTCGCCGACCTGGTGACCGAGATGACCAAGGTCAAGCATCCGATGGACGCCGGACGCAAGGGCCAGCAGGGCATCGAGTGGTAGCCGTACCTCGGGTGGTGGTGGCCGCCCCCGGCTCCGGGCATGGCAAGACCACGGTGGCCACCGGCCTCCTCGCAGCCTACGCGGTCCAGGGTGTCCGGGTCGCCGGCTTCAAGGTCGGCCCGGACTACATCGACCCCGGCTACCACACGCTCGCCGCCGGCCGGCCCGGCCGCAACCTGGACCCGGTGCTGGTCGGTGAGGAGCGCGTCGCGCCACTGTTCGTCCACGGCGCTGCCGGTGCCGACCTCGCGGTCATCGAGGGCGTGATGGGGCTCTACGACGGCCGGGTCGGCGGTGCCGACGTCGGCTCCACCGCCCAGGTCGCGGCGCTGCTTGCGGCCCCGGTGCTGCTGGTCGTCGACGCGGCCGGGCAGAGCCGGTCGATCGCCGCACTGGTGCACGGGTTCCGGTCGTTCGGTCAGGTCCACATCGCCGGGGTGATCCTCAACCGGGTCGGCTCCGACCGGCACGAGCAGGTGCTGCGGGACGCCTGCGCGGAGGTCGGCGCGCCGGTGCTCGGGGTGCTGCTGCGGCATCCGTCGGTCGACACCCCGTCCCGGCATCTGGGTCTGGTGCCGGCTGTGGAACGCGCCGCCGAGGCACGTACGGCGGTCGGTGCGCTGGCGGAGTTGGTCGCCGCGTCGGTGGACCTGGCCGCGGTGGCGGCGGTGGCGGGTGCCGCACCCCCGCTGGCGGTCGAACCCTGGTCGCCGGCGGCTGCCGTACGGCATGCGGACGCCCGTCCCGGCGAGAACGTGCCTGGGGAGGCGAGCGGTGACCGGCCGGTGGTCGCCGTCGCCGGTGGACCGGCGTTCAGCTTCGGCTATCCGGAGACCGTCGAGCTGCTGACGGCAGCCGGTGCCGAGGTGCGTACCGTTGATCCGGTCCGCGACCAGCGACTGCCCGCGGCGACTGTGGCGTTGGTCGTCGGCGGCGGCTTTCCCGAGGTGTACGCCGCCGAGCTGGCCGCGAACGCCGGGTTGCGGCGGCAGGTGGCGGCGTTGGCGGCCGCCGGCGCGCCGATCGTCGCCGAGTGCGCCGGCCTGCTGTGGCTGTGCCGCACCCTCGACGAGGCGCCGATGTGCGGGGTGCTGCCGGCGGATGCGCGGATGACGTCCCGGTTGACGCTCGGCTACCGCGATGCGGTGGCGTTGACCGACAGCGTGTTGGCGCCGGAGGGGGCCCGGCTGACCGGCCACGAGTTCCACCGTACCGAGGTGACGCCGCGGGCCGGCGCGGCACCGGCCTGGGGGTGGCGTGGCGCGGCGCCGGAGGGTTTCGTCGCCGGTGGCGTGCACGCGTCGTATCTGCACCTGCACTGGGCCGCCCGGCCGCAGATCGCGTCCCGGCTGGTCGCGGCCGCGCGGCGGGCGGTGTCAGTCCCGTGGCAAGCTGGCGGTGAACATGGCGATCAGCCGTTCGTAGCTCTCCGTAACGTCCTCGGGCAGGCCGAACCCGCCGTCGATTTCCAGGCTGACGAAGCCGTGCATCATCGCCCGTAGGCAGCGGGTGGCGTGTACCGCCGCTGACCGCTGCAGTCCGTAGCCGCGCAGCACGGCCAGGAACACCTCCAGCAGCCTGGTTCCTTCGGTGGCGGTGATCGGGTCGCGGATCGGGTCGGCGGGCATCGCCGCCCACCGGGCGGGATGCCGGCGGACGTAGTCCCGGCTGGCGTGCATCAGGGCGGCGACGGCCGCGTCCCGGCTGAGGCCGAGGGTGTGGCGGGTGAGTTCGTCGGCGAACTCACCGACGAGCCGGGACCCGATGAGCGCCCGCAGTTCGGTGAGGCCGCCGGTGACGTGCTTGTAGAGCGATGGTGTGGCGACCCCGACTCGGCCGGCCACCGCGTTGAGCGACAGCGCGTCGAGTCCCTGCTCGTCGATGAGGGCGATCGCGGCGTCGACCAGGCCGCCCCGGGTGAGCCCTGCTCTAGGCACGTCGGCGGCCGGACCGCGTCGGCTGGCTACAGATCATAACGTTGAAGCTAATGTTGTTAGCTTGGCCCGTCAAGTTGGCCCGGGTCGTCGAAGTGGCCCGGCGTCAAGTGGGTCTGGCTCGGCCGGGCCGGGCTCGGGCCGCCTGTCGACGCGAGCTGCGGCAGTATGGAGCGCATGTGCCGAAGCATCAAGACGCTCCGTGAGCCGTACACCGCCGATGTGACCGACGCCGACATTGAGGCCGCCGCGCTGCAGTATGTCCGGAAGATCTCTGGTTTCCGGCAACCCGCCGCCCACAACGCGGAGGCGTTCGACGCCGCCGTGGCGGCCGTCGCCGCCGCCAGCCGCGAATTGCTGGATCGTCTGGTGGTCCGCGCCCCGGCGGCCCGGTAGGCCACGGCTCCGCCATGACCATCGTCGACGACAACCGCACGATGTGACTGTTCGCGATTCTGTGAATATCCTTAATAGAAACTTGAGGTTCCGGACAGATCCGTCGACCATCCACCCACGTATCGCCCGGTAGCTGCGTTTCGGGCAGCGGCTACCGAGAGGAGCGGTGCATGTACGGGTGGGACATCAGGAGTGGGCGGGCGCGCAAGGTCTTCGTCGGGGTGGCGGCGGCAGCCCTGCTCGGCGGCGGACTGGCGGTCGGCACCGGGCTCGGCAACGCGGGGGAGAACTGCGACGGCCTGGACACCGCGCTGCGGAACAACCTGACCTTCATCGCCGAGCAGCGGGCCAACCCGGACGCCCTGTCCAACGACCGGATCGCCAACCGGCAGGCAGTGGTCGACCTGATCGAGCAGCGGCGGGCCGCCGCCGGCTGCACGGCCGACGTCGGCGTCGGCGCGCCGGTCGCAACGCCCGCGCCGGAGCAGCCCGACGGTACGGGCGACGCCGCCGCACCGGACACCGGGGCACCCGGCGAGGTCGTCTGTGCGGGATCGACGGTCACCCTGTTCAACGAGGACGCCGCCCCGGCCGCCTCCAGCGGCACCTTTCCTGTCGGCACCGTGCTCAAGGTGACCAACCTGGACAACGACCGGAGCATCACAGTCACGGTGACCAGCCCGTCGGGCAGCTGCGTCCTGCTCAACGACGCCGCCTTCGAACAGATCCGAGAGCCGGGCAAGTTCGTCATCCGGCGGGTCGTGGTCGAGCGGATCAGCTGACCCGTACCGCGTCGTGCCGTCGGCGCCCGGCGACGGCACGACGCCGGATCACCCATTCCGCCACCACCACGTTGATCAGCCAACCGGCGGCCATGGTGCCGGTCCGGCCCGACGCCGTCACCGGGCCGACCACGGCCAGCCAGGCCAGCTGGGTGAAGAACTGGGTGCCCGCACCCATCCCGATCGCGTAACCCCGGATCATCCAGGCCCGGTGGGCGGCGAAGTCGCGGCGCCGGACCGCGAGGAAGCCGACCAGCACACACGCCGCCATCGCCACACTCACCACCACCCGGATGGCGACCAGCAGCTCACTGTCGACGGCCGCCGGCGGCAGGAACAGGGTCAGCCACAGGCCGGTCCCGGCGGTGAGCAACCCGCAGAGCACCAGGATCCGCCCGGCGGCCCGGTGCCAGGCCCGGTGGCGTCGCCGCAGGCCCGGCGCGAACTGGAACGCACCGACGAGGCTGAAAACAGTGACGGCGACGATGTGCGTCACCAACGCCACCGGGGCAGCGGTGACCCGGTCGCCGTCGGGCACGATGGGCGGCCCGCCGGCCAGTTCGGCCAGCCGCAGGCTGCCGGCGGCAACCGGAACCACGCTGAGCAGCACCAACCCGGCGGGAATCAGCCAGTTGGCGGCGGGAGAGCGGCCGGTGGCGGTGCGGACGGAGGACTGCGGCGTCGACCGTGGATTCGGTACGGGTGTGGTCATGGCTCGATCGTCGCGGCGGCACGGCCGATGGTCATCGCCACGCGGGCCGTTGTCGTCCCGGCCGTTGGACGGGGCCGCTCGTCGTACTTCTGGCTGGTACGCCGTGAACGCCCGCTGCGTACGATCGCGGTGTGCGTGCGCTGCTGCGGTCGGTGTGGGCGGAGCCCGCCGTCGCCGATCCGCCGACGCGGGTCTGGCGGGACTGGGCACTGCTCGGCGCGGTCTGGGTCGTGGCGACCATCGAAGGACTGCTCCGTACCGACCTGGTGTCGCCCGCGTACTCGTTGATCATCGCCCTGGCGTTGGCGCCGACGCTGTGGTGGCGGCGGACCAGGCCGCTGCTGATGGTCGCCGTGGCCTTTCCGGTCACCGCCGTGGCCGCGCTGCTGGTCGGCCACGAACCGGACCTGGTCACCGGTGTCTACCTGCTGATCCTGCCGTACGCGCTGTACCGCTGGGGTTCCGGCCGGCAGATCGTGGCCGGTACGGCGATCATCTTGGCCAAGCTGGGTCTGTCGATGGGGGTGGGCCATCTCGACCTCGCCGACCTGGTCGGCGGGACGGTGGTGGTGTCCGCCGCGATGGCCGTCGCCACCGCACAGCGATACCGGGCGACGCTGTGGGCCCGCGAACTCGACCAGGCCAGATCGGCCGAACGCGAAGCACTCGCCCGCGACCTGCACGACACGGTGGCCCACCACGTGTCGGCGATGGCGGTCCGCGCCCAGGCGGGCATCGCGGTGGCGCCGACCCGTCCGGCGGCGGCGCTCGACGCGCTGGCCGTGATCGAGGCCGAGGCGACCCGCGCCCTGTCCGAGATGCGGCTGATGGTGCGCGACCTGCGTCACGGCGAACCGGCCGCGCGACTGGACCCGGCGGACCTCGCCCCCAATCCCGGCATCGGCGACGTCGCCCGACTCACCAGCCGCGACCAGCCCGGACCGGTCGTCGACGTCACCCTGCACGGCGACCTCGACGACATCCCGGCGACCGTCGCGACCGCCGTCTACCGGCTGGCCCAGGAGTCGGTGACCAACGCCCGCCGGCACGCCCGGCACGCCACCCGGATCGAGGTCCGCGTCGACGCCGACGCCGACGCGGTGCGGCTGCGGGTCAGCGACGACGGCGACACCGGCACGGCGCGGACGGTCGCCACCGGCGGCGGATTCGGCATCGTCGGCATGACCGAGCGGGCGACGCTGCTCGGCGGCACCTGCGACGCCGGTCCGAGCCAGGATCGGGGCTGGACCGTCGCCGTGTCCCTGCCCCGCCAGGCCCCGGCCGGTCGGGCCGGGACGTGACCGTCCGGGTGGTCGTCGCCGACGACCAGGAGATCGTCCGGACCGGGCTGACCATGATCCTCGACGCCCAGCCGGGCATTGAGGTCGTCGGCGAGGCGGCCGACGGCCGACGGGCGGTCGACCTCGCCCACCGGTTGCGTCCCGACGTGTGCCTGTTCGACATCCGGATGCCCGACGTGGACGGTATCGAGGCCACCCGCCGCCTCGCTGGTCCCGGCGTCGTCGATCCGCTCGCCGTGGTTGTCATCACCACCTTCGACCTCGACGAGTACGTCTACGCGGCGCTGCGCGCGGGTGCCCGGGGCTTCCTGCTCAAGGACGCCGGCACGGCGCTGCTCACCCAGGCCGTCCAGGCCGCCGCCGCCGGTGACGCACTCATCGCGCCGGCCGTCACCACCCGCCTGCTCAGCGCCTTCGCCGCCGCCGGTCCGGAAGCGCCGGCCCGCCAGCCGCTCGATCCGTTGACCGACCGCGAGGAGCAGGTGCTGGTGGCCGTCGCCCGGGGCCGCACCAACACCGAGATCGCCGGCGAGCTGCACATCAGCCTCAGCACGGTCAAGAGCCACCTCGCTGCCCTGATGACCAAGCTCGGCGTCCGCAACCGGGTCGAGGTCGCGATCTGGGCGTACGAGACCGGCCGGGTCCGCGTCGGCCTCGACCGGCCGACGTAGCGTGCGACGCGCGGACTGTCACTGCGGACCTGACCGCTGCGCGAGCGGGTCAGCCTCGACCAGCTAGCCGGGCAACCGATCGGCCTCGCGTCAGCCCACCCGGGTCAGGCGTACCGCGTCAGCGACGATGTGACCGCCGGGCTGTGCCCACCGGCTCACCCCGACCACCGGCCGCCGCCCCGCCGCCAGCGCGAAGACACCCAGCTCCCGCCACCGGCCGCCGCCGGTGCGTTGATCCACCGGCCGGCTGACCAGCCTGGTGGTGGTCTGCACCAGGTGCGGCGCGGCCGGGTGGTAGCCCGACGCCGCCGGATGCCATACGTCGACCCGGTAGCTGCCGGCCGCCGGCACGGTGACGGTGAACCAGGCCGGGTCGCTGACCGGCTGTGGGCTGGTGAACCGGTAGTCGGCGCCGTAGCGTCCGGCCGACCAGCTCGACGTGCCCCAGGCGGCGCTGGCGGTGAATCCGCCCGGCGTGCCGTCGTCGACGATCACGCTGAACGCGTCGCTGCCGGCAGCCAGCACCCGCGCCGGCCCGGTTGGGCTCTCCCGGTGCTGGCGGTCCAGGGCGGTGACCAGATAGGTGTACGCAGAACCGTGCGCCGCCGTCACGTCGCTGAAAGAGCCGCCGGTGCCGGTGGCCCGTACCGTCGCCAGCAGGTGCCGGGCGTCGTCGAACGCGGTCGGGTCGGCCGCGTCGGTGCCGGGGCAGCGGTAGAGCGCGTACGCCGTCGGGACGGTGGCGCCGGTGGCGGCGATCCAGTCCAGCCGTACCCCGGTCGGGGTGCGGGTCACGGCGGTGATCGCCGGCGGCGGCGGTGTGACGCCCGGGGCCGGTACGCCGCCGCGCCCGGCCGCGACCGGCACCAGCGCGGGCCGGGCGTAGTGGTCGGCGACCAGCCGGCTGACCCCGCCGAGCCGGTCGGCGCGCACGTCCTTGCCGCTGAACTGCAGGTCGCCGTGGACCTGCGGGTAGCTGTGGTGCAGCGTCAGGTGCCGGCTCAGCTCGGCCGGGTCCTGCCAGGCCGGGTCCTGCCCGGCGACGCCGACCCGGTAGGTCGACTGCCCGACGAGCAACTCCACACTGGTACCCGACACCGTCGCCGACCACCAGCGGACCAGCTCGGCGTAGTCGGCGGCCGGGTGGCCGAGGTGCCAGTACAGCTGCGGAGCGATGTAGTCGATCCACTGTTCCCGCACCCAGCGGCGGCTGTCGGCGTGGATCGCGTCGTAGGACTGCAACCCGTTCGTCCGCGAACCGAGCGGGTCGGTGGCGGCGTTGCGCCAGATGCCGAACGGGCTGATGCCGAAGCGCACCCACGGCTTGACCGCCCGCAGCCGGTCACTCATCTGCGCGACGAGCAGGTCGACGTTGTGCCGGCGCCACGCGGCGAGGCTGTCGAAGCCGGCCCCGTACGCGGCGAAGCTGGCCTGGTCGGCGAAGGTCTCTCCGGCGACCGGGTACGGGTAGAAGTAGTCGTCCCAGTGCAGCGCGTCGACGTCGTAGCGGGTGACCGCGTCGAGCATCGCGTCCTGGACGAAGGACCGTACCGCCGGTTGGCCCGGGTCGTAGTAGAGCCGGCCGGCGTACGCGATCACCCACTCCGGGTGGCGGCGGGCCGGATGGCCGGCGACCAGCCGGGTCGGGTCGGCGTGGTTGGCGACCCGGTACGGGTTGCACCAGGCGTGCAGTTCCAGGTTGCGGGCGTGTGCCTCGTCGACCAGCACACCCAGCGGGTCGTAGCCGGGGTGGGTGCCCTGCTGCCCGGTGAGCACCGCCGACCACGGCTCGTACGGCGACGGCCAGAGCGCGTCGGCGCTCGGGCGTACCTGCACGACGACGGCGTTGCAGCGCAGCCGCCGGGCCAGGTCGAGCCAGCCGCGCAGCTCCGCCCGCTGGGCGTCCGGCGTCAGTGCGGGTCGGCTCGGCCAGTCCAGGTTGGCGACCGTCGCCAGCCAGAAACCCCGGAACTGCCGCTTCGGCATCGCCGTTGTCGGAGTGCTCATGACCGAGACGGTGGTTTTGTCAGATGAGTTGGACAAGCAATGATCCGACACGCCTGGGTCGCGCCCTGCACTGGTGTGGCATCAGGCGCCGACAAGGCGGGTCAGGCCGGCCGGGCTGACGGCGCGTCGCCCCGGGTGGCCAGCGACCAGCCGGCGGTGGCGACCACGGCGACCAGCGCGGCGAAGCCGAACGGGGCGGCCAGCCCGACCCCGGCGGCCAGCGCGCCACCGAGCAGTGCGCCGCCGCCGGCGGCACCGTAGATCAGCGTCTTGGACGCCGCCGTCACCCGGCCCAGCAACCCGTCCGGTACGGTGCGCTGCCGCAGCGTCGCCGCACAGATGTTCAGCACCGCGAACGCGCCGGAGGAGACCACGGTCACCACCACCGCCACCCAGATCTGCGGTACGGCGATGAGCAGCGCCGGCACTCCGGCGGTGACCGCCAGGGAGACCGCCAGCACCAGCCGGTGCCGGCGGCCGGCGACCAGCCGGTCGGCCAGGAACGCGCCGGCCAGCCCGCCACCGGCCCCAGCGGACAGCAGCAGGCCGTAGCCGAGCGCGCCGACACCGAGCACGTCCCGGGCGTACAGCAGGAAGATCGCGAACCAGGCGGCGTCGGCGGCGGCGACCGCCGCGACCACCAGCGCCAGGGCGCGCAGCGTCCGGTGGCGGGCGAGCCAGGCCAGCCCGGCCCGGATGCTCGGGCCGACCGTCGTGGCGGCGGTCGTGGCCGCAGTCGTAGCCGTGGGAGTACGGGCCAGGCTCAGTGGCAACGACAGCACCAGCATTACGGCGAGCGCCAGGCTGGCCCCGTTGGCCGCGAACGGTACGGCCGCGCCGACGACGAACAGCGCGGCACCGACCGGCGGGCCGACGAACTCGTTGCCGACGATGGTGCCGGCGGTGAGCCGGCCGTTGGCCCGCTCCAGCGCGGCCGGCGGCACCAGTCTCGGTACCGCCACCTGGCCGGCGGTGTCCCGTACCGCCTCGCCGACGCCGAGACCGAAGGCGCAGACGGCGACCAGGGCGATCGTGGCGGTGCCGGTTGCCACCGTCGCCACCAGGACCACCAGCAGCAGGGCGCGCACCGCGTCGGCGGCGGCGAGCAGCGTACGGGGTGCCATCCGGTCGGCGAGTGCTCCGGCGGCCAGCCCGGCGACGAGCCAGGGCAGGGTCTGTGCGGTGGCGACGATGGCCAGTCCGAGCGGATCCCCGGTCAGCGACAGGGCCAGCAGCGGGAACGCGGCGACCCGGATCCCGTCGCCGATGTTGGCCAGGGTGGCGGCACCCCAGAAGCGCCAGAACGGCTTGCCGAGCGATTGTGACGACATCCGTACAGGATGCACCGACCGGTCAGAGCCGTTGCCACAGTGCCGGTACGTTCGGCGGTTCCCAGCCGACGAGGGCGGTGTGTGCCTGCCGGCACCGGTAGTCGACGCCGGCGTAGCTGACGACGGCACCGATCTGGTACGCAGTGCCGGCGGACCAGATGCCACTGGGCTGGCCGGGCGGCGCGGTGGTCGGTGGCGCGGTGGTCGGCGGCGGTGGGGTGGTCGTCGGAGTGGGTGACGGCGGTGGCGGGGTCGGCGACGGGCCGGGCCCGGCCCCGATCTGGACGTCCACGCAGGAGTAGAAGGCGTTCGTGGTGTCGGCGACATTCCAGATCGCCAGCACTTTGTGCCGGCCGGTGCGGCCACCGAGGTGCACGGTGTGCGACACGGTGGCGTTGGGCTGCCGGCCGCCGTCGTCGAACACGGCGATCCGGGCGCTGCCGACGAAGTACTCCCAGGTGCTGGTGGCATGCCGGGCGGTCAGCGTCCAGGTGAAGGTGACCGCCCCGCCGACCGTGGTGGCCGGCCAGTTGACGCTGTCGTCGTCGAGAATGGCGAACCGGCTCACCCCGCCGTGGCAGGTGCGCTGCCCCTTGGGGCCTTCGACGCTCTGCGGCTCCCACACGATCGGGCCGCAGTTGGCGACCCGGCCCTGCGCGCACATCGCCTGTCGGCTGGGCGGGTAGGAGACGTAGCCGTGGGCGCTAACCGGGGTGGCGACCAGCAGGGTGCCAAGGATGGTGCCGGTGGCGAGCAGGGGCAGGAGAATTCGTCGTCGCATGGGGGCGCTCCGCGCGTCGTGGTGGCGGTGGGGCGGCCGGCCGTTGCCGACGAAGTTAGCGTAAGGACAGTTAACAGTAAAGATTGTGAACGAAGAATTTCGATACGTCGACGAAGTCGACCGATCGTGCGACGGTCAGCCGACGGTACGGCCGTGCCGGTCGCGGGCCTTGATCCTGATGATCGGCATTTCCGGCGCCGGCAGCGGGGCGTCGACGCAGCCGGTCACCGTGCCGAACCGCCTACCGGCCGCCCAGCCGTCGCGGGCGGCGACCAGCTCCTCGTGGCTGCGGGCGACGAAGTTCCACCACATCACGAGCGGCTCGTCGAACGGCTCCCCACCGAGCAGGAACAGCCGGGTCGAGCCGTCGGTGGTTACCGTCGTGGCCGACCGGCCCTCGCCCAGGTAGAGCAGCCCGCCCGGGGCCAGCTCCACCCCGTCGACCCGGGCCGTGCCGGACATCGTCAGCAGGGCGTACTCGAAATCGTCGCGCAGCGTCAGCGCGACGGGCGCGTCGGTGTCGATGTCGACCTGTGCTCCGACGATCGGGCTGGCCATCTCGGCCGGGGACCGGACACCGGCGTACTCGCCGACCACCACGGTGATCCGCGCGTCACCGGCACCCACCTGCGGCAACGCGGCATGATGCTCGAACCGAGGCTCGCCGTGCCTGGCCGACTCGGGCAACGCCACCCACAGTTGCAGGCCGTGCATCACCGGCGGATGCGCCGGCGGCGACTGCTCCGAGTGGGCGATGCCGTGCCCGGCGGTCATCAGGTTGAGCTGCCCCGGCACGATCGACTGCACGCTGCCCAGGCTGTCGCGGTGCAGAATCTCACCGTCGACCAGCCAGGTCACCGTCTGCAGCCCGGTGTGCGGGTGCGGCGGAATCTGCATGCCGGGCCGCCCGGCCACGTCGTCGGGCCCGAAGTGGTCGACGAAACACCAGGCACCGACCATGCGCCGGGGTCGCTGCGGCAGCAGCCGCCGGACCGTCGTGTAGCGGCCCAGCGGCACGTCGTGGCCGGGTAGCAGCACGCTCTCCGGCTGCGCGCCGGCGACCGTCGTCCCGTCGTACCGGATGCTCCCCGACGCCGCCGCACTCATGCCTCGACCTTACGCGCGGCACCGCCGGCCCGTCCGGTCGCTCCATCAGACAGGTCGACCGGCCCGTCCGGCCGCTCCACGCGGCAGGTCACCCGGCCCGGTCCTCCAGGTCACCTTCGGTGCGCAGGAACACCTCCCGAAGCCCGTCCAGTACCGCCGGGTCGGGGTACTCCCACAGTTTGCGGTCGGCCGCCTCCAGCAGCCGCTCGGTGATCCCGTGCAGCGCCCACGGGTTCGACTCGGTCAGGAACCGCTGGTTGACCTCGTCGAGCACGTACGTCTCGGCCAGCTTGTCGTACATCCAGTCGGCCACCACCCCGGCGGTGGCGTCGTAGCCGAACAGGTAGTCGACCGTGGCGGCCAACTCGAACGCCCCCTTGTAGCCGTGCCGGCGCATCGCCGCCAGCCAGCGCGGGTTCACCACCCGGGCCCGGAAGATCCGGGCGGTCTCCTCGTGCAGGGCTCGGGTGCGCACCGCCTCCGGCCGGGTGCTGTCACCGACGTAGGCCGCCGGGGCCGACCCGGTCAACGCCCGCACCGTGGCGATCATCCCGCCGTGGTACTGGAAGTAGTCGTCGGAGTCAGCGATGTCATGCTCTCGGGTGTCGATGTTCTTTGCCGCGACCGCGATCCGCCGGTACGCCGACTCCATCTGGCTGCGGGCCGGCGCGCCGTCGAGGTCACGGCCGTAGGCGTAGCCGCCCCATACCGCGTACACCTCGGCCAGGTCGGCGTCGTCGCGCCAGTTGCGGCTGTCGATCAGCTGCAGCAGCCCGGCACCGTACGTCCCCGGCTTGGAGCCGAAGATCCGCATGGTGGCCCGCCGGGTGTCGCCGTGGGTGGCCAGGTCGGCGCGGGCGTGCGCGGCGACGAAGTTCAGCTCGTCCGGCTCGTCGAGGGCCGCGACCAGTCGGACCGCGTCGTCCAACATGGCCACCACGTGCGGGAACGCGTCGCGGAAGAAACCCGAGATCCGTACCGTCACGTCGATGCGGGGCCGACCCAGCTCCTCGGTCGGGACCACCGTGACGCCGGTCACCCGCCGCGACGCCTCGTCCCACACCGGCCGTACGCCGAGCAGCGCCAGCACCTCGGCGACGTCGTCCCCGGCGGTCCGCATCGCCGACGTGCCCCACACCGACAGTCCCACCGAACGTGGCCAGTCGCCGGTGTCGGCCCGGTAGCGGGCCAGCAGCGACTCCGCCATCGCCTGCCCGGTCTCCCAGGCCAGTCGGCTCGGCACCGCCTTCGGATCCACCGAGTAGAAGTTGCGCCCGGTCGGCAGCACGTTGATCAGCCCGCGCAGCGGCGACCCGCTCGGCCCGGCCGGCACGTACCCGCCGGCTAGGGCGTGCACGACGTGGGCCAGCTCGTCGGTGGTGCGGGCCAGCCGGGGCACCACCTCGGTCGCCGCGAACTCCAGAATCCGGGTGACCAGCGTGACCAGCCCGTCGTCGCCGAGCACGCGCGTGGTGACCTCGGCGGCGGCGTCCGGTCGCCAACCGTGCTCCTCCATCGCGACCACCAGTTCCCGGGCGACCGCCTCGGCCGCGTCGGTGCCATCGCGGTCGGTGCCGGACTCGTCCAGGCCCAGCGCCTCCCGCAGCCCAGGTAGCGCGGCCACCTGCCCGGCCCACATCTGCCGGGCCCGCAGCATCGCCAGCACCAGGTCGACCCGGGCCGCGCCGACCGGTGCCGAGCCGAGCACGTGCAGCCCGTCGCGGATCTGCACGTCCTTGACCTCGCAGAGCCAACCGTCGACGTGCAGCAGGAAGTCGTCGAACTCAGCGTCGTGCGGCCGGTCGTCCAGACCGAGGTCGTGGTCGAGCCGGGCGGCCTGGATCAGCGTCCAGATCTGCGCCCGGATCGCCGGCAGTTTCGCCGGGTCCAGGGCGGCGATGTTCGCATGCTCGTCGAGCAGCTGCTCCAGCCGGGCGATGTCGCCGTAGCTCTCCGCCCGGGCCATCGGCGGCACCAGGTGGTCGATCAGGGTGGCGTGCGTCCGGCGTTTGGCCTGGGTGCCCTCGCCGGGGTCGTTGACCAGGAACGGGTAGATCAGCGGTAGGTCGCCGAGGGCGGCGTCCGCCCCGCAGGCGGCGCTGAGCCCGACCGTCTTGCCCGGCAGCCACTCCAGGTTGCCGTGCTTGCCGACGTGCACCACGGCGTGCGCGCCGAAGCCGTGCTCCAGCCACCGGTACGCGGCCAGGTAGTGGTGGCTCGGCGGCAGGTCCGGGTCGTGGTAGATGGCCACCGGGTTGGCCCCGAAGCCGCGCGGCGGCTGCACCAGCAGCACGATGTTGCCGGTACGCAGCGCGGCGAGCACGATCTCGCCGTCGGGATCCCGGGAGGTGTCCACGTACAGCTCGCCCGGCGGCGGACCCCAGTGCCGTTCGACCTGTTCGCGCAGCTGCGCCGGGAACTCGGCGTACCAGCGCCGGTAGTCGGCGGCCGGGATGCGCACCGGGTTGCCGGCCAGCTGCTCCTCGGTCAGCCAGTCCGGGTCCTGCCCGCCGGCGGCGATCAGCGCGTGCATCAGCGCGTCGCCGTCGCCGTCGGTCAGGCCGGGGACCGCGTCCGGGCCGTCCGGCGGCCCGACGTCGTAGCCGGCGTCGCGCAGCGTCCGCAGCAGCGCCAGGACGCTGGCGGGGGTGTCCAGGCCGACCGCGTTGCCGATCCGGGCGTGCTTCGTCGGGTACGCCGACAGCAGCACCGCGATCCGTTTGTCGGCCGCAGCGATGTGGCGCAGCATGGCGTGGCGGACCGCGATGCCGGCGACCCGGGCGGCCCGCTCGGGGTCGGCCACGTACACCGACAGGCCGTCGGCGTCGATCTCCTTGAACGAGAACGGCACGGTGATCAGCCGGCCGTCGAACTCGGGGATGGCCACCTGGGTCGCGGCGTCCAACGGGGACAGTCCGTCGTCCGCGGCCGCCCAGGTCTGCCGCGAGCTGGTCAGGCAGAGCCCCTGCAGGATCGGCACGTCCAGCTCGGCGAGGGCCCCGACGTCCCAGGCGTCGTCGTCACCGCCGGCGCCGACGGTCGCCGGTCGGGTCCCGCCGGCGGCCAGCACGGTCACCACCAGGGCATCGGCCTGACCCAGGGTGGCCAGCAGCTGCGGGTCGGCCGAGCGCAGCGACGAGCAGTAGACCGGCAGCGCCCGACCGCCGGCGGCGTCGACCGCGTCGCACAGCGCGTGCACGAAGCCGGTGTTACCGGCCAGGTGGTGGGCCCGGTAGTAGAGCACCGCCACGGTCGGCCGGCCCGGTCCGGTCGGCACGTTCGTGCGCTCCAGCACGCCCCACTCCGGGGCCGGCTGCGGCGCGGCGAAGCCGTGCCCGGTGAGCAGCACCGTGTCGGACAGGAAACGGTGCAGTTCGGCGAGGTTGGCCGGGCCGCCGTGGGCCAGATAGGCGTGCGCCTCGGCGGCCACCCCGGCCGGTACGGTGGACAGCTCCATCAGGGCGGCGTCCGGGGCCTGCTCGCCGCTGAGCACCACCACGGGGCGGCCGTCGGCCAGCAGTGCGTCCATCCCGTCCGGCCAGGCCCGGCGGCCGCCGAGCAGCCGGACCACCACGAGGTCGACGCCGGCCAGCAGTTGCGGAAGGTCGTCGACCGACAGCCGGGCCGGGTTTGCCAGGCGCCAGTCGGCACCGCTGGCCCGTCCACTCAACAGATCAGTATCTGAAGTGGACAAAAGTAGCATCATCGGACGCCCGGTCCTCCCTCGGGGTCCGCGCCCCGGGTCGTCGGTCGCGGCGACCGGAGTCTCCTGGCTCCCGGATCAAGGCTCGCCCCGGCCTTCCGGCCCTTGAGGGACCGTGGCCGTCGGTGGGGTCTGCTCCCCGGTGACAGTGGCGGGACCGCACCGGATTCACACCGGACTTCCTCCGCTTGTCGCCGCGTCTGGCTACGAACACTGTCACGACCGGCGGACATTTCGTCAAGGTGTGATGTATTCGTTGTGCGGCGGCCGCCGTCCGGGGACGACCCGTAGTATCCGCCGGGTGCCCGCCTTGCCGTCGCCGCCCGCTCGGGGCGCACCCGATGCCTGCCCCGGCGCCGTGCACCTGCACCCGGCCGCCGACGGCCTGCTGGCCAGGATCCGCTGCCCCGGAGGGCTGCTCACCGCTGTCCAGCTGCGGCTGCTGGCCGCCGTCGCCCGCGACCACGGTGATGGACATCTCGAACTGACCAGCCGGGCAAACGTCCAGGTGCGCGCGGTCGCGGCCGCCGACACCGGACCGCTCGCCGCCCGGCTGCGCGCCGCCGGGCTGCTGCCTTCGACCACGCACGAACGGGTCCGCAACATCCTCGGCTCCGCCCTTGCCGACATCGACACCCCGGCGGTCTGGGACGTCGGGGCGCAGGTCCGCGCCCTCGACGCGGCGATCTGCGCGGAGCCCGACCTGGCCCGGCTCTCCGGGCGGTTCCTCTTCGCCATCGACGATGGTCGAGGTGACACCGTCGCGGTCCGAGCCGACGTCGGTCTGCTGCCCGGACCGGCCGACGAGGTGACCGTGCTGCTCGCCGGCGCCGACCACGGGCTGCGGGCCCGGCCCGCCGACGCGGTACGGGTCGCGGTCGCCGCCGCCCGTGCCTTCCTGGACGATCCAGACGCGGCGGCCGGCAGCGCGTGGCGCCTCGATGACCTGACCCCGGCAGCGCTGGACCGCGTCGTGTTCCAGGCCGGCACCGCACCCGGGGTACGGCGTACCGCGCGGCGGTGGCAACCACTGACCCCGGCCGGCGGTCCCGTCGCGCCGGTCGGGATGCGGCACCGTCCCGACGGCGACTTCGCCCTCGTCGTGGCGGTCCCGTTGGGACGCTTGACAGTCGACCAGGTCGACCTGCTCACGGCCGCGTCGCCGCAGTTGAGGATCACGCCGTGGCGGGGGGTGGTACTGCCCCGGGTCACCGATCCCGCCGGTTGGGCGGACCGGCTCGCCCGCGCCGGGCTGGTTACCGACCCCGACTCGCCGTGGCTCGGTGTGACCGCCTGCGCCGGGCTGCCGGGCTGTGCCCGGTCCCGGGCCGACGTGCGTGCCGACGCCGCAGCGACGCACACCGGGCGGCCGGCCCCGACCGGCGGTGTGCCGGCACCGGGGAGTCGTAACCGCCTGCCGGTGCACTGGATCGGCTGTGAGCGTGGCTGCGGCAGTCCGGCCGGGCCGGTGGTCCGGGTGACCGCCACTGGTGACGGGTACCAGATCGACGCCCCCGACCGGACCAGCATCCGCCTCCCGATCGGGGCCGCCCTTGGCGCGGCCGTCCAGACCGCACGTGAGGAGCCATGATGGACCATGTCCGCGACGCGGCGGAGATCTACCGGCAGTCGTTCGCCACCATCCGTGCCGAGGCCGACCTGAGCCGACTCACCGCCGAGCAGGCCCGGGTCGCGGTGCGGATGATCCACTCCTGCGGGATGGTCGACCTGGTCGACGACCTGGTCTTCTCGCCGCAGGTGGTGGCTGCCGCCCAGGGCGCGTTGCGGGCCGGCGCGCCGATCCTCTGCGACGCCACCATGGTCGCCGCCGGCATCACCCGGCGCCGGCTGCCGGCCGACAACGCGGTGCTGTGCACCCTGTCCGACCCCCGGGTGCCCGAGCTGGCCGACCGGCTGGGCACCACTCGTAGCGCCGCGGCCGTCGAGCTGTGGGTCGACCGCCTTGACGGCGCGGTGGTCGCCGTCGGCAACGCACCGACCGCGCTGTTCCGGCTGTTGGAGCTGGTCGATGCCGGTGCCGGCCGGCCGGCGGCGGTGCTCGGCGTACCGGTCGGTTTCATCGGCGCCGCAGAGTCCAAGCAGGCTCTGATCGACCATGGCGGACTGGAATACCTGGTGGTCCGGGGACGACGCGGTGGCAGCGCGATGGCCGCCGCCGCCCTCAACGCGATAGCCAACGACGACGAGGGACAGGTGGGGCGTTGAACGCGCGTCGCGGCGGACCGGGTCAGCTCTACGGCGTCGGGCTCGGCCCGGGTGACCCGGAACTGGTTACCGTGAAGGCGGCCCGGCTGATCGCTGCGGCCGACGTGATCGTGCACCACAGCGCCCGGCACGGTCGCAGCGTCGCCCGGTCCATCGCCGAGCCGTACCTGCGCGCGGGACAGATCGAAGAGGCGCTGGTCTACCCGGTGACCACCGAGCGCAGCACCCACCCCGGCGGCTACCGGGCGGCGATGGACGAGTTCTACGCCGACTGCGCGCGGCGGCTCGCCGCCCATCTCGACGCTGGTCGGACCGTGGTCGTGCTCGCCGAGGGCGACCCGCTGTTCTACGGCTCCTACATGCACCTGCACAAGCGGCTGGCCGACCGGTATCCGACCGAGGTGGTGCCCGGCGTCACCTCGATGAGCGGTGCCGCCGCCGCACTCGGCCGGCCGTTGGTCGAGGCCGACGAGGTGCTCACCGTCCTGCCCGGCACCCTGTCCGGGGCGGAACTGACTAGACGGCTGGCCGAGACCGACGCTGCCGCCGTGCTCAAGCTGGGCCGGACCTTCCCGGCGGTACGCGACGCGCTGACCGCCGCCGGCCGGCTCGACGACGCCTGGTACGTCGAACGGGCCAGCACCGGGGGGGAACGCGTCGAGCCGCTGGCCGACGTCGACCCTACGACGGTGCCGTACTTCTCCCTGGCGTTGCTGGCCAGCCGTCGCGGTGGCACCGTCGCGGCGAGCGCCGCCGACACCGCCCGGTCCGGCCGGGGAGAGGTGGTGGTGGTCGGCCTCGGACCGGCCGGCCGGGACTGGATCACCCCGCAGGCCCAGGCCGCTCTCGCGGCCGCCGACGACTTGGTCGGGTACGGACCGTACCTGGACCGGGTGCCAACCAACCCCCGGCAACGCCGGCATCCGTCGGACAACCAGGTCGAGGCGCAGCGGGCCGCGCACGCGCTTCGGCTGGCGGCCGACGGAGCCCGGGTCGCGGTGGTCTCCTCCGGCGACCCCGGGGTGTTCGCGATGGCCACGGCGGTGCTGGAGGTCGCCGCCGAGCCCCGCTGGAAGGACGTGCCGGTCCGGGTGCTGCCCGGGGTGACCGCCGCCCAGGCGGTGGCCAGCCGGGTGGGGGCACCGCTCGGGCACGACTACTGCGTGCTGTCGTTGTCGGACCGGCTCAAACCCTGGCCGGTGATCGAGCGGAGGCTGCTCGCCGCCGCCCGCGCCGACCTGGTGATCGCGATCTACAACCCCGCGTCGCGCAGCCGGACCTGGCAGCTGGCCCGGGCCCGGGATCTGCTGCTGGAGCACCGGTCGGCGCAGACACCGGTGGTGGTGGGCCGCGACATCGGCGGCCCCGGCGAACGTGTCGACGTGGTGGCGCTGGCCGATCTGGACCCGGTCACGGTGGACATGCGGACCCTGCTGATCGTCGGTTCGTCAGCGACCCAGGTCAACCACGGCCGGGACGCGGCGCCGGTGGTCTTCACGCCACGGCACTACCCGGGCTGAGCACCTGCCGCCGTGCCGAGCCCGGCCAACCAGGTCACGGCGGCGTTGACGTCGCTGACCGTCGGTGCGGGTGGCGCGGCGGCCCGGTCGACCATCAGCACCGGCAGTCCGAGCTCGCGGGCGGCGACGAGCTTGGCGTACGTCTCGTCGCCGCCGCTGTCCTTGGTGACCAGCACGTCGATGGCGTGCGTGCGCATCAGCGTCCGTTCGCCGTCCACGGTGTACGGCCCACGGTCGAGCAGCAGTACCCGGTCGGCGGGCAGCGGCGGCTGCGGCGGGTCCACCGTCCGGATCAGGAAGAAGATGCCGCTCAGCGGCGCGAATGCGGCCAGGCTCTGCCGGCCGGTGGTCAGCATCGCCCGGCTGCCCAGTGCGGGCAGCGCGGCGGCGGCAGCGGTCAGGTCCGGCACCCGGTGCCAGACGTCGCCCGGCCCGGCCGGCCAGCCCGGCCGGCGCAGCACCAGCAGCGGTGTGCCGGTCCGGGCACAGGCGGTGACCGCCGAGGTGGAGATCCGGTTCGCGAACGGGTGGGTCGCGTCCACCACGGCACCGATGCGCTCGTCCCGTAGCCAGCGGGCCAGCCCGTCCGGTCCACCGAAGCCACCGACGCGGGTCTCGCCGTGCGGCAGCCGGGGCCGGGCCACCCGGCCGGCCAGCGAGGTGACCACCCGCGCCGTCGGGTCGGTCGACAGCGCGGCGGCGAGCTGACGGGCCTGGGCGGTGCCGCCGAGAATGAGCACCCGGGGTCCGCCGTCCGGGCCGGGGCGGGTCCGGTGACCGGTCACTGCCGGCACCGGTCGGCGCTGTACAGATGGCTGTCGGGGAAACCTGCCGCGCCGAGCACCGCGCCGACGACGATCACCGCGGTACGCCGTACGCCGGCGGTGTGCACCTGGCCGGCGATGTCAGCCAGCGTGCCCCGCAGCGCCACCTCGTCGGGACGACTCGCCCGGGCCACCACCGCCACCGGACAGTCCGGGCCGTAGTGCGGTAGCAGGTCGGCCACCATCTCGTCGATGCGTTGCACGGCCAGGTGCAGCACCAGGGTGGCCCGGCTGGCCCCGAGGGTGGCCAGGTCCTCGCCCGGCGGCATGGCGGTGGAGCTGGCGGACACCCGGGTCAGGATCACCGTCTGGCCGACCTCCGGCACGGTCAGTTCTCGGCCGAGCGCGGCGGCGGCCGCGGCGAAGGCGGGCACGCCGGGCACGATCTGGTACGGCACCCCGGCGGCGTCCAACCTACGGATCTGTTCGGCGACGGCGCTGAACAGCGAGGGGTCGCCGGAGTGTAGCCGGGCGACGTCGAGCCCGGCGGCGTGCGCGGCCAGCATCTCGGCGACGATCTCGTCCAGGGTCAGCCGGGCGGTGTCGACCCGCCGGGCCCCGGGCGGGCAGTGGGCGAGCAGCTCGGTCGGGACCAGGCTGCCGGCGTACAGGCAGACCGGGCTGGTCGCGATGACCTCGCGGCCCCGGACGGTGATCAGGTCGGCGGCACCGGGGCCGGCGCCGACGAATCGTACGGTCATTGGCGTTCCACCGCCCACTGGGTCACCGGCATCATCGGTCGCCACCCGGTGAACCCACCGACCGGGGCGGCCCGGTTGACGGCGATCCGGGTCAGGTCGCCGCCGATGCGGGAGTGCCAACCGGCGAGCAGCGCCTCGGACTCGACGGTCACCGCGTTGACCACCAGCCGGCCGCCGGGCCGCAGTGCCGACCAGGCGGCGTCCAGCAGCCCGGTGGTGGTGACCCCGCCGCCGACGAAGATCGCGTCCGGAGGGTCGAGACCGACCAGTGCCTGCGGGGCCGCCGCGGCGACCACCGTGATGCCCGGTACGCCGAGCGTCGCCGCGTTCGCCGCGATCCGTTCAGCCCGCCGTGCATCGTGCTCCACGGCGACGGCCCGGCACTGCGGATGGGCACGGGACCACTCGATGGCGATGCTGCCCGATCCGGCCCCGATGTCCCAGAGCAGCTGCCCGGGCAGGGGACCCAGCCGGGCCAGCGTGACGGCCCGGATCTCCCGTTTGGTCAGCTGGCCGTCGTGCTGGTAGACGTCGTCGGGCAGCCCTGGCACCCGGGGCAGCGGCGGGGTGCCCGGCTCAGCCCGGCAGTCCACCGCGACGACGTTGAGCGGGTCGACATCGAGGCCGCCCCAGTCCTGGGCGGTGGCCGTCCGCAGCTGCTCCCGGGTGCCGCCGAGTTGTTCCAGTACGGTCAGCGGGCTGGGTCCGTAGCCCCGGGCGGTGAGCAGGTCGGCCACCTCACCCGGGGTGGTCGTGCCGGCGCTGAGCACCAGCAGCCGACTCCCCGGGTGGATCAGGGGGTGCAGCAGCTGTACCGGGCGGCCGACGGCGCTGACCACGTCGACCTCCTCGACCGGCCAGCCGAGCCGGGCGCAGGCCAACGAAACCACCGACGGGTGGGGCACCGCCCGTACCCGGTCGGGGCCGAGTAGCCGGACCAGGGTGCCACCGATGCCGTAGTGCATCGGGTCCCCACTGGCCAGCACCGCGAGGTGCCGCCCGCGGTGTTCGTCGAGCAGCCGGGGCAGGTGGGCGAGCAACGGGGTGGGCCAGGTGCCGGTGGTCGCGGGCCGTTCAGGGGGTGGGATCAGCTCGATCTGCCGGCGGCTGCCCAGTAGCGCGGTCGCCGCGCGCAGCGCCGCCCGGGCGGCGCCGGACAGCCCATCCCATCCGTCTGCGCCGATACCGACGACGGTGACCACAGCCGGTCCGGATCTGGGGGGCATCGTCCGACGGTATCGGTTCGCCGCGTTGCTCGACATGGCCACCCCGTCGGTGGTGCTCCGCGTGACGTCGCCCGGATCAGACGTTGCCGAGCCGGCGGGTGACCGTGATGACCAGCACCACCCGGTCCGGGTTGGGGCGTGGTACCCGGTACCGCAGGGCGTAGCGCTGTTCCGCGTCACGGACCGTCGGCGGATCGTCGTGGAGCCGGGCCAGGCCTTCCAGCGTCGACCATCGCTTGCCGTCGACCTGGCAGACGGCCACCCGAGCCCCGGTCACGCCGGCGGCCCGCACGTGTGCCGCCTTGCGGGACCGGGCGGAGGTGATCACCCGGGCGACGCCGCTGTCCGGGTCGAAGGTCACTCCGACCGGAACAACGTGCGGGCTTGCGTCCGGACGCAGCGTGGTCAGCGTGCACAGGTGCCGTTCGCGCCAGAAGTCGCGCAGCGCGTCGCTGATCTCCGGCCCGGCAGCAGATGTCGTCACCCGTCGTATTCTGGCACCGTGGGCACCGGTCGGCGGTCCCGACGCGCCCGTGCCGGCGCTGGCAGGTCCGGGGTCGGTGCCGTTGGTGCCGGATCGGCTGCGCTGAGTCGCGACTCAGCAACGGGGCGCCGCACCGATCGTCGAACCAAACAATTGCTAGTCCGCTACAGCGCGTCCAGTGATCCTTTTCGCAGGGTGCGCGAGTAGTGTGTGTCGGCGGGGCGGCGCGCCTTAACGTCGGTCTCCCGCAAGAGTCGGCTGCGTCGCCCCACCTTCGAAACCGGCCGTCGGCGACGGACCCGGTGGCCCCCCGGTCGCGGTCCGGTCACCCCGGGTTTCATCGGCCCGGGTTTCATTGACCCGGTCCGTTGCCCGGGCGCCCGTCGATCGGATGATCTGTCGACCGGGTTGAACCGTCCCCGTCGGACCGCCGTATGCATGGTCGAGACAGCGGCGGAAACCGTCGACGCCTCACCGAACATCCTCCGACAGTGTCTGGTGGCCTCACGCTCGGGGCGCTGCCGGACACGGGCCGTACGGCCCACCGGGACGCCGTCGATCGAGCGGCGCGGCTACCGGCAACTGTCCCCAGAAGGGTTGGGTTGTCAGTCCCATGTACTCGCGTTCTCCCCGGCGGAGGGTCGACCACCCGGTCGGTCCCTCGCCGTTGAACTCCCGGCGGTGGAAGGTGGCCGGCACGGTCGGCCTGGCGGCTGTGATCATGGGGGCCGGCCTCGGCCTCGCGGCGGCCGACACCTCTGCCGCAGATGACGTGGGAGTGATCGTCTGTCCGAGCGTGGTGGACCGGTTGCCGGCGGTACCGGCGGCGGCGCGGGCCGAGGTGGACCGGAATCTGCGGGCGTTGGAGACGCAGCTCGCGGAGGCCAACGCGCGGTTGGTGAGCAGTCAGGGTCAGGGTGGTCCGAACTTCGTGGACAACGCGATTCTTGGTCCGTTGGCGAGTAAGCGGACGGCGGCGATCGAGCGGATCGCGATTTCGATCGGTCGGCAGGGGGATCGTCCGGCTGGTCTCGACCAGCTCGCCACCTGCGAACTCGTTGCCGCCGGCCAGGCCGGTGGAAGCAGCGTCGACGACGGCGCGGCGACCACCCCGCCGGCCGGCGGGCCCGAGGCTGCGGCCGCCGACGTCGTCGGGACGATCGTCTGTCCGAGCGTGGTGGACCGGTTGCCGGCGGTACCGGCGGCGGCGCGGGCCGAGGTGGACCGGAATCTGCGGGCGTTGGAGACGCAGCTCGCGGAGGCCAACGCGCGGTTGGTGAGCAGTCAGGGTCAGGGTGGTCCGAACTTCGTGGACAACGCGATTCTTGGTCCGTTGGCGAGTAAGCGGACGGCGGCGATCGAGCGGATCGCGATTTCGATCGGTCGGCAGGGGGATCGTCCGGCTGGTCTCGACCAGCTCGCCACCTGCGAGCTGCGGGACGACTGACCCCGGCCGACACAGACAGGTTCCCGCCGCTCACCCGGGAACCCGCCCCTCCGGCGCCGCCCTCCTCGCGGTCGCCGGAGGGGCATCTTAATTTCGGCTTAGAATCTATTGTGACCACGCGGTGACTTTGCGTGGCTTCGAGTGCGTTTTGGCACGTGGATTGAGTGGTAGGTAGCGGGATGTTTCCGGCAGACCAGGGACCTCACAATCAAATCCCGACGCCGTTCATCCGTCGACGCCTCAACTACGTAGATGCAGAGGGACGGCACTGGAGCGGGCGAAACGACCGGGAAGCGGTACGGTTTCTCCGGCGCCAAGCCAAGGGCAGGGCACTCGCGGTGGACCGGGCGGATGAGTCCGGCCGGTGCGGGTGCGCGGATGGCACCGAGTGGAGATCGAGGAGCAGATGGCGCGGACGAACCAGAACCAGCGACCCGCCGGCCCCAGGACCGAACCCTCCGGCGGGCGACAGCCGTCCCGCCTTTCGGTCCTGATTCTCTCGGCGTCGGTGCTGGCGGCCTTCTGGGCACTGGCGATGCTCACGTCGGCCGGCCGTGTCGCGTACGTCTACGCGTTCTTCTTCCTGGATTTCTTCGGTGGCGTCTTCGCCCTGGTGGCGCTCAGTATCACGGTGATGGTCGGGCTGCTGGCGACCGACCGGATCGTGCTGCTGCCCCGGCACCGGGTGCTTCTGCAGTCGGCGCACCGCACCACCGGGATCATGGCGATCACCTTCCTGGTGCTGCACGTCATCACGCAGATCACCACCGGTGCGGTCTCTGCCGTCGGGGCGTTCATCCCGTTCCTGGGCGGCGGTCAGGCGATCTATGTGGGCATGGGCACCCTCGCGGCGTACCTCATGTTCGCCATCATGTGGACCGGTCTGGCGCGGGCCCGGTGGGTCGGTGTGGGCCCGCCGTGGCTGTGGCGGGCGCTGCACAGCGGCGCATATGTCGCCTGGCCGATCGGGATCACGCACGGACTCGGCACCGGCCGACCCCCGGCGACGTGGGTGACGCTCAGCTACGTGATCTGTCTTGTGCTGGTGGTCATCGCCCTGCTGGTCCGGTTCGCCACCGGCGTGGGCAAGAAGAAGCCGTTCGTGTCGCAGGCCACCGGCACCTCGATGAAGCCGGTCGGCAAGCTGGCCGACGATTCCCGGTCCGGGTCCGGATCTTCACGCCGTCGGGGCGGCCGGGACGAGGGAATCAGCCTGGAACCGGCGACCGCCCGCTTCGCGTCGTTCGGTGACCGTGGCGCGGACATGATCGATTCGTGGGCGCCGGCCGGTGCCGGGCGCGGAACCTCCACCCGGTCCGCCGACCGGTACCGGGTACCCGAGGTGGGACGACCCGCACCGCGGTCGCGTCCGGCCGCGGCCGAGGACTCCCGGGAGTACCGCCGGTCCGACTCCGGCCGCGGTCGCTACGCGGAGGAGGAGACCGGCCGGGGCCGGTACGCCGAGGACAACGCCGGCACCCGCCGACGCCACGCGGAGGAGCCGGACCAGCGGCGCTACGCCGAGCCGGACGGCGGTCGGCGGCGCCAGGCCACCGACGACGGTGGCTACGAGCCACGGCGTTCGGTGGCGGAGACCATCGGCTCCCGGGGCCGCTACGCCGACGACCGCCCGGTCTCCGGCGCCGGTGCCCGCAGCCGGTTCGCCGACGACCGCCCAGTCTCCGGCGCCGGTCCACGTGGCCGATTCGACGACCGCCCGGTCTCCGCCGAGCCGGCCCGCGGTCGGGCGGCGCGCTACCGGGCCGAGCCCGATCCGGTTCCGGTGGACCGGGAGCTGGATGACTACCTGCCGGCCGACGACACCCCGACGCTGGTCGACCTGGCCTCCCGGCGGGCCCAACGGGCGGCTGCGGCAGAGTCTGCGGGCAGCCGGCGGTCCCGGCGACGCCGGGACGCGGAGGACTCCGACGACGAGTACTGGACGCAGCTTCGAGGAGAGGCGAATTGAGCACGGCATCGGTCCCGCCGGTCGCCACCGTCGGCCCGCCCCGGTTGACCGCCGGGTTAGAAGAGTTCGGTCGGCTCGATCTGCGGGCGCACGAACAGGTGCACGGCGGGGTCGGACCACTGTCGGTCGACGACCTTATGCGGCTGGCCGAAGCGATCGACCTCCGGGGACGCGGCGGTGCCGGGTTCCCGTTTCACCGCAAGGTCAAGGCGGTGCTCGAGTCAGCCGACAAGCAGGACAAGCCGGTTGTCGTCGTGGTCAACGCCACCGAGGGGGAGCCAGCGAGCTGGAAGGACAAGGTGCTGCTCACCCGGGCGCCGCATCTGATCCTGGACGGTGCCGCGCTGGCCGCGTACGCGCTGGAAGCCGACGAGATCGTCATCGGTGTCGCGGACGACGGCGTCGGCGGCGCGTCGCTGTCGGCGGCGCTGGCCGAACGCCGGATGCCGGTGCCGGCCAGCATCGTCACCGTCCCGCACCGGTTCATCTCCGGCGAGGGCGGGGCGCTGGTCCGAGGCATCAACGGTCTGCCGCACATCCCACCCGGCGTCAAGGTCCGGGCCAGCGACTCCGGGGTGTCCGGTCTGCCGACGCTGCTGTCCAACGCGGAGACGTACTCCCAGATCGCCATCGCCGCCAGGCTCGGCCCCTACGAGTACGGCGCGGTCGGTCTGGCCGACGAACCGGGGACGGTGCTGCTGACCATCGGCGGGTCCGCCGCCCGCCCGGCCGTGGTGGAGTGCCCCACCGGGACCCCGCTGCGGGACATCCTGGAACTGTGCGAGGCGCCGGTCGGCCCGGGGCTGCTGATCGGTGGGTTCCACGGCAAGTGGATCACCCCCGAGGCGGTGTCCGTGGTCGACGTGTCCCGGCAAGGTTTCACCAAGGTGGGTGGCACGATCGGCGCCGGCATCACCATCCCGCTCGGCGACAGCACCTGTCCGATGGGCGAGGTCGCCCGGGTGGTGCACTATCTCGCCGGTGAGTCGGCCGGGCAGTGCGGGCCCTGCCGGCTCGGCCTGCCGGACCTGGCCCGCACCGTCGATTCCCTGGTCATCGGCAGCGCGGCTGTCGACATGGTCCGGGCGGCGGCGAGTGTGGTGAAGGGCCGAGGCGCCTGCAGCCATCCGGACGGCACGTCCCGGTTCGCCATCTCGGCCCTGGAGGTGTTCACCGAGGACCTGGCCGCGCATGCCCAGGGCGACGGCTGCGGCAAGCCGGTCAAGGGTGTCCTCCCACTGCCGGCTGACGCACCGTCCGGCGGCACCAAGCGGCTGAGTGTGGACTGGACCCGGTGCGACGGGCACGGCCTGTGCGCGCACGTGGTTCCGGAGTTCATCCGGCTCGACGCGAACGGCTATCCGGCCTTCCCGCCGTCCCCGGTGCCGGTGTGGTTGGAACCAGGTGCCCGCAAGGCAGTGAACATGTGCCCGGCGCTGGCGTTGCGGCTCGGCGAGGGTAAGGGCGGCCACTGACCGCAGCCGCCGGCCGTGCCGTCGCCACCGGCGCAGCCGGTGGCTTCCCTTCCCGGCTGGCTGCTGAGACACTGTTGCGGTGTTGAAAGATGTCGATTCGCCTCGGGTGTTGCGGCGACGCGTCGCGGCGTGGTCGCTGGTACCGGAGCTGCTGGTGCTGGTGCTTCTCGCGGGAGGCTTTCACTACTCGACCGCGGCGGCGGCGCCGGTGTTGACCGAGGCACAACTGCGCGACGACGCCGCGCTGCGGATCGCGACCACCATCGAGCAGTCCACCGCGGACGAACATGCCGCGCACGGTCACGAGGTCAACCCGGACGAACGGATGCTGTGCACCGCGGAGGTCTGGCGGCTGGACCCGGCCACCGCCCGTTCCGACGAGGTGGGCACTGCCTACGGCTACTACCTGTGCGCGACAGGTACGCCGGGCACGCCGTATCTGCTGTCCCGGATGAACGCCGGCCCGATCGTGGCCCGGCTCACGGATCCGCCTGACCTGACCGTCACCCGGCTCGACCAGGACTTTCGGACCCAGGTCGAGGCGATGATCCCGGCGGAGTTCGTTGACCAGGCGTTCAAGGGTTTCGTCGACCCGCAACGGGCGGACGGGCTGCGGCAGCGCTTCGAACGCCAGATCAGCGCGGCGGCGTAGGTCGACGAATCCGGGTGTCAGACCTGGACCGGGGCGTCGGTGCCGGTCGGCCGCAACCGGCGCACCGGGCGGACGGCCCGGCGCACCCGGTGGCCGGCCCCCCGGTGGGTGACATCCGTGGTCAACCGGCCCAGTCGGGTTCGGCGGAGCCGTTCGATCCGTTCCAACGGCAGCAGGCCGAGCCCGGCTGCGGCGACCGCCGAACCGCCGACGATCGACCAGCCGACCGGTCCCAGCGGACGACAGCCGAAGAACTGACTGACCACCGGCGTCTGCACCACCCCGAACAACGCCCCGAGTGACAGCCCGGTCGCCGCCAGCACCGTCGGATCACCCTTCGCGGCAACTGCGGTCTGCGCCAACTGGGAAGCCACCAGCGCGGCGAGCGCCACGCTGCCGGCGCGGGCGGGGGAGCCGGTGAACCGGGCGGCCAGCCAACCTCCGGTGGCGGCCAGCGCGGTCGCCGCTGCCCGCCGAGCGACCTGTTGGTTGAGGCTGGCGCCGAGCGACGACTCCGGTCCCTCGCGGGCGAGTTCGTCGGCGCTGATCCTCCGTGGTGGGCGCGACGCCACGGCGATCGCCGGCAGCAGGTCGGTCATCAGGTTGACGAACAGGATCTGCCGGGGGTTGAGTGCCTGCTGGCCGGAGATGAGCGAGCTGCCGACCGAGAAGAGGATCTCCCCCAGGTTGCCGCCGAGCAGCAGGGCGAGAGCCTCGCGCACCGACACCCACATCGCCCGCCCCTCGGCCACGCCCTCGGCGATGCTCTCGATCCGGCCGTCGACCACGATCATGTCCGCCGCCTGGCGGGCGGCGCTGGTGCCGTGATCGCCGAGGGCGATTCCGACGTCGGCGAGTTGGATCGCCGGGGCGTCGTTGGCACCGTCACCGGTCACCGCGACGACCCGACCGGCCTGGCGCAGCGCCCGGACCACGGCGACCTTGTGGGCCGGACTGACCCGGGCGAAGACCGCTGTCCGGGACACCAGCCAGGGCAGCTGGTCCGGTCCGGCGGCGTCGAGGTCCGCCCCGGTGACCACCGCGCTGCCGTCGAGCAGGCCGAGTTGCGAGCCGATCGACTCGGCGGTGCTCGGGTGGTCACCGGTCAGCATCACCACGGTGATCCCGGCACGGCGCAACCGCCGGACGGCATCGGCGGCGGTGTCGCGTGGCGGGTCGGCCAGGCCGAGCAGTCCGTGCAGCTCCAACCGGTCGATCCGGTCGTCGTCGAGGTCCCGGCGACCGGACGCGACCCGACCGGCGACGGCGAGTACCCGCAAACCGCTGCGGGCCAGCCCGTCGATGGTCAGGTCGATCTCGCGTCGTCCAGCGTCGTCCAGCGGCACCACTCCGTCGGCGCGGCGCCAGGTCGCGCACCGCGGCAGCACCGTCTCCGGGGCGCCCTTGACGCTGATGACGGCACCACCCGGGCAGGTACCGAGCACCGCGTGGAAGCCCCGGCCCGGCTCGAACGGCAGCTCTGCGAGGGGTTCCCAGCCTTCGGCGTTCTCCCGGATGCCCACCCCGGCCGAGTGGGCACCGTCGACCACCGCCTGGTCGGTCGGGTGGGGCAGTTTCTGATCGCCGTCCGGGACCGGGGTGGCCCGCAGCGCCGCGGCCAGAATCCGACGCAGGTCGGAGCCCAGCGCGTCGACCGGCTCGGTCCGGCGGCCGTCGCAGACACTCTGCAGCCGGATCGATCCCTGCGTGAGGGTGCCGGTCTTGTCGAAGCAGATCACGTCGACCCGGCCGAGCGCCTCCATCGCCCGGGGATCCCGGATCAGCACGTTGTGCCGGGACAACCGCCGGCTCGCACTGAGCTGGGCGGCGGTGGCGACGAACGGCAGTCCTTCGGGGATGGCGGCGACGGCGAGGGCCACCGAGGACCCGACCGATTCGGCCAGCCGGCCCCGCAGCAGTCCGCTGCCGAGGCTCGCCGCAGCGGCGGCGAGTGCGGTCGGTACCGACGCCGAGGTGATCTGCCGCAGCCGGGCCTGCACTCCGCCGCGTGGAGTCTCGTCCTGCACCTGGTCGATGGAGCTGCCCGCCTCGGTCGACCGGCCGGTCGCCACCACGACGGCGGTTGCCGTGCCGGCGGCCACGGTGCTGCCCGCGTACACCATGCTGGTCCGGTCGGCGACCACGTCGGCTCCGGTGCCGTCGACGGTCTTCGCCACGGGGACCGATTCACCGGTGAGGCTCGACTCGTCCATCTCCAGGCCGTTGGCGGTGACCAGTCGGCAGTCGGCGGGCACCGAGTCGCCCGCTTCCAGACAGATGAGGTCTCCGGCCACCAGGTCCTCCGCCGGGCGGACACGCTGTTCGCCGTCGCGCTGCAGCCGTACCCGCAGGGCCCCGGCACTGAGCAGCCGGCGCAGCGCCCGCCCGGCTGCCATCTCCTGAGCCCCGGCGAGCAGCGCGTTGGCCATGATCACCGAGAGGACCATGACGGCGTCCACGGTCGATCCGGTCATCGCCGACACCCCGGCGCCGGCGGCCAACGGACCGGTCAGTGGCGTATCCAGCTCGGCTGCGGTGGCCTGCCACAGCCCCCGTCCTGGCCCGTCGTCGGGTTGGTCACCTGACTGTTCGGCCTGCCGCTGCCGGGCCTGCACATCGCTGAGCCCTTCGGTCGAGGAGCCGAGCCGGGTGAGTACCTCTTCGACCGGCATGGCGTGCCAGGGTGCCCGGCTGCGCGGCGCGGGTGTGGCCCGCCCGCGCAGCCCGCGGGCCGCCCGGTGCCCGATCGCCAGGTTGACCAGCCCAGCCACGTTGTCGATCAGTAGCGACCGCGAGCCGCCACGGGGGCTACCGTCGAGCACGCCGAGCGCGGCGGCGGCGACGGAGCCGAGCATGGCCCGCCGGGCGCTGTCGGTGCTCACCGAACGGGCCAGCGCCGTCGCCTCCAGCACCAGCCAGGCAGTCTCCAACCCGGGCGCGCAGATCAGGTGGGCACCCCACGGCGGTCGGCGGTCGGCGGCCTGGACCACCCCGATTCCGCAGTCCGCGGCGGCCAGGGCGACGTCGTTGCGGGCGGCGATCAGGGCGATCCCGTGGCCGGCCTGCTGCAACGTCCTTACCGAGGCGGCCAGTTTCGATCCCCCGGCCACCGTCCCCGCCGCCTGGCAGCGGCTGGCGAGCAGGCTGCCGGTCGGGCCGGTCGCCGGACTGCGGCCGGCCCGGCTGCGGCCCGCGATGAGCAACTGGCCGACCTGGCGGGCTGCCGTGGTGAGCGCCTCCGCCAGCGGGTCCAGCTCGGCCTCGGCGCGTACCAGGGCCATCGGCTCTCCGTGGTGGGTGAGCACCAGCAGGTCGCCGCCAGGAGTCCCGGCCCGGGCGCCGTTTGGCGGAGCACTGCTGCCGAGCCGGCCCAGCAGATCGGCTGGCAACACATGGGTGAGCCGGTGCGGGGCGGTCAACGCCCAGCCGTCGGTGGCCTCGTCGCGGTCCAATCCGCCGGTGGTCGATCGGGGCTGGTCACGGCCGTCCCCCGGGTCGGTGACGGGATCGAGCAGCCGGGCAGCGATGCGGCGGGCCTGCTCCTCGGTACCCCTGATCGGAACCACTGCGGTGACCAGGGTGCGGCCGGTGAGCAGCACCGAGGCGTCGATGATCACGGTGTCGACGCGGTCCAGCCGGCGCAGCGCGGCGGCTTCCCGCACCACCACGCCCCGCCGGGCGAGGAGCCGGCCGAGCTCACCGCAGTAGGCGTCGCGGCCGGTCCGGGCGCTGCGCGGGGACGCGACGGCGGTGACCCGGGCGGCACGCTGCCGGCCGCCCGGCAGCATGGTGAGCACTCCGGCGGTGACCAGGGTCAGCGTGCTCATCCGTTGGGCGTACCGCTCGATCGGGCCGTCCGGCAACGGCCGAGGCCGGGCCGGCGCCGGCAGCGCCGGTGCGCGACTGCTGTCCGGGTCGGGATGCAGTTCGTGGGCCCGGGCGGCCCACACCTTGTGGTAGGCGGAATCCTCGGCGATCAGCGCGACTCGCAGTACGGCATCGGTGAGGCTGGTCAGCGGGCGTTGCGAGGCCGCTGCCACGGCGGTGCTGAACAGTGCTTGGCCCAGGTCGGCGCCGACCGGGCCGAGGGTACGGCGCAACCAGGAACGCAGCTGCGGCACGTGCTCGAAGGCGGCGGGCAGCGCGGCGAGTTCGTTGGGTAGTGCGGGCAGCCGGAGTACCTTGCCGACGGCTCCGACGCCGGCGCCGATCAGGTCACCGGCCAGTGACACGGCGTTGCCGAGGCCGGCATCGACGTGCGTGGTGCCGGTCGCTTGCGGGGCGACGCGCCGCTCCGCGTCGGCGAGCGCGGCGACGAGCCGGGAGTTGCCGATCACCTCGGGGTTGAACCGGACGACCATCCGCCCCAGCGCGCCGTTCCAGGCTGCCCAGTGCACTCCGTCGACCTCGTGCAGGGCCTGTTCCAGCCGCTGCACGTTGACGATCACCCGACCATGGTCGTCCGTGCTGACCTCGAGATGGGCGTGGCCGTCGTAGGCCCAGGCATGCCGGGCGTGAGCCATCCGGCGGTGCCGTACCGAGCTGATGGTGGCTGCCGGACGCTCCAACACGGGCGTCACCTCCCTGGCGTCGGTCCGCCCCGGGGGATGACGGTCTGTGGTGGCTCTCGTCTCCTCACCGTAGAGCCGGGCGATGCGTATCTGAGCAGGTTTCCTGTTTTCGGAGCCGGTGGCGGTCCGGAACCTAGGTCGATTGCTCACTTTAAGTAGTTGTCTCGTCGCTCTATGCTTGAGATGGTCGCTGCGGTCGTCGATCGGCCGTTCGCGGCGCTGGTGGGAGGGGACCGCCGTGACGCAGCCGGATGACTGGGACAGCCGTACGCTGATCGCGCTCGCCGGCCGCCCCCGGGCCGCCCCCGGTCTCGTCACGGTGCTGCGCGAGGTGGCCTTCCGGTACGGTGACCGGCTCGGCGACGCCGAGCGTGCCGACCACGACGGCGAACCGCAGTGGCACCACCGGGTCCGGCAGGCGTTGGACCGGCTGCGCGTCGCGAACCTGGTCACCGGTGGCCGGACCTGGTCGTTGACCGACGCCGGTCGGGCGCGGGCTACGCTGCTGGCCGGCCACGGGGCACCGGCTGTGCCGGCATCCGACGGGCCGCCCGCCACCGTCGGCAACGGCGCGCCCGGTCCGGACCGTCCAGCGCCGCTCGCCGCGCCCGGGGTGATCACCGATCCGTTGCGGGCGGTCACCGGGCGGCAGCGCCTCGGTTTCCCACTCGGTCCGGACGAGCCGGTGCCGGTGCTGGTCGCGGTCAACCTGTACTTCGCCGGTGGGCCGCAGCGCGCCACCGAGCAGTTGGCCGGACTCTGGTTCCGGGTCACCGCGGGTCGGCACCCCCGGCCACTGGCCGGCGAGTACGTCGTCGGGGAACTCAGCGTCAACCAGATGAAGCGGCTGGTAGCGGCGGACACCGTGGTCGGCGATCCACATCAGCGCAGCGTGCACCGGATCTGGCCGGACTTCCCGGTCCGGCCGCAGATCGACGTCTCGGCGGCCACCATCAAGGCGGACGCGGCCCGGCGGACCTTCAACGCCACCGGCGAACGGATCGTCTGGGCGGTGGTCGACTCGGGCATCGACGCGCGGCACCCGCACTTTGCCAGCTACGCGACGCTCACCGCACCCGAGGTCCGCGACCTGCACCGCAGCTTCCCGCCCGGGGCGCGGCCCCGGTCACACGACGCGCTGACCGACGACAGCGGCCACGGTACCCACGTCGCGGGGATCATCGCCGGCGGCGTGGACGACTGGGTGCGCCGGCATCCGCAGCGGACGGTACGGGTGATCGAGCACCGCTACGACATCGACGATCCGGCCGTGCCGGTCCCGGCGTCCCGACCGGCGGTCGACCCGGCCTCGATGGTCGGTGTCGCGCCGCTGACCAGGCTGGTCAGCCTGAAGGTGCTGCACGGCGGGGGTGATCTCACCGAACGGGTGTCCCGGGTGATCGCCGCGCTGGCCTACGTACGCGAGGTCAACGCGCGCAGCGACCGGGTGATGCGCATCCACGGGGTCAACCTCAGCGTCGGGTACGAGTTCGATCCGGAGTGGTTCGCATGTGGCCAGTCCCCACTCTGCCGGGAGGTGGACAAACTGGTCCGGTCCGGGGTGGTCGTGGTGACTGCCGCCGGGAACTCCGGGTACGGCGCGGTCGGCGCGCCGTTGGGCGTGCCGTCGCAGTTCACGCTGGGCGCGACGATCAACGATCCGGGCAACGCCGAACGCGCGATCACGGTCGGGTCGACGCACCGCGACATGCCGCACACCTACGGGGTGTCATATTTCTCCTCGAAGGGGCCGACCGGCGACGGCCGCCGTAAGCCCGACCTGGTCGCTCCCGGCGAACGGATCGTCTCCTGCGCGGCGGGTGCCCGGCTGGCCACCACCCAGGCCGGCGGCCCGGACCCGCACACGGCGGTCTACCTGGAGGAGTCCGGTACGAGCGTGGCGGCACCACATGTTTCCGGTGCGGTCGCTGCGTTCCTGTCGGTGCGTCGTGAGTTCATCGGCCAGCCGGAGCGGATCAAGCAGATCCTGCTCGACACCGCCGTGCCGCTCGGCCGCGACCGGCACTACCAGGGCCACGGGCTGGTGGACCTAATGCGGGCACTGCAGTCGGTGTGACCACCGGTGGCGACGGGAGGGGCCCGATGACGGACCGACGGATCGGCGGTGTTCCGTGGTGGGAGCTGCGCTTCGACGCTGGAGGGGATCCGGATCCGGTGTCGGTGGCCGCGCTGCTGTCCGGTGCCCGCGCCCATGGCGTCACCGATCTGGTGGTGCTCGCGCACGGCTGGAACAACGATCGGGTAGTTGCGGACGCGCTCTACGCCGCCTTCTTCAACCTGCTCACCCGCCAGGTGCGGCGGGCGGGACCATGGGCGGAGAGTCTCGGGCTGGTCGGCGTGCACTGGCCGGCACGTCGGTGGCCCGACGAGCCGGCACCGGACTTCGAGCCGGCCGGCGCGGCATCGCCCGGTCCCGGTCCGGCCGGGCTCGCCGCCCGTGCCGGGGCAGACTCGGTGGGCCGGCGTCGCGGCACGGGCCGTCCCCGATCGGCGGGTCTGGACGACGAGACGCGGAACGTGCTGCGGGCCACCTTCCCGGCTGGCGCGCCGGCCCTGGACCGGATGGCGCACCTGCTGCGCACCTCGCCTACCCACGCCCGGGTACGGGCCTTCGCCGACGAACTCCGCCAGTTCGCGATAGTGACCGACGACGGTTGCGACGACGACGGCGACGCGGTACCGACCAGCCCGGCCCTGACGGTGGCCGGGAGAACTGTGGACGGTCCGGCTCCGGCCGGGCCCGCATCGGCGCTGCCCGGAATGCTCGACGTGGACCCGGTCACCTTGTACACCCGCTTCCTCGACGAGCTGCGTCGCTGCCACACCCCACTGGACGCGGCGGTCGGCGGCGCGGCCGGGCTGGTGGATCCGCTGCGCGGAATCTGGTACGGGGCCAAGGAGGCGCTGCGGCAACTGACCTACTGGCAGATGAAGGGCCGGGCCGGCCGGATCGGGCGGGCCGGCCTGGGGCCGGTGCTGACCCGGCTCGTCACGATGGCGCCGTCCGTGCGGATCCACCTGGTCGGGCACAGCTTCGGGGCTCGCCTGGTCAGCTTCGCCGCCGACGCGGCGCAGCCGGCAGCCGGCGGAGCGGTTCGCCCGGTACGGTCGTTGACCCTGCTGCAAGGGGCGTTCTCCAGGTTCGCCTTCGCCCCGGCGCTGCCGTTCGATCCGGTCCGGTCCGGTGCTCTGGCCGGGCTGCCGGCCCGGATCGACGGGCCGGTCTCGGTCTGCTTCTCGACCAACGACTCGGCCCTGGGCGTGTTCTATCCGCTCGCCTCGCTGGCCGCTGGGGACGACGCCGCAGCGACCCCGGCGCTCGCCGAGCGGTGGGGGGCACTCGGCTTCCACGGTGCCACCGGCGTCGGTGCCCGGTCGTTGCCACTGGCGGCAACAGACCACGGCGGTTACCGACTGGAGCATCGCCGGGTCCACAACGTGAACGCCACCGCCGTCGTGCGCCGCGGAGGGCCACCGGCCGGCGCGCACAGCGACATCGTCCATCCGGAACTCACCTGGCTGGTCCTGGTGGCCGGCGGACTGGTGCCGCCGCCGGCCGGGGCCTGACCCGGCCGGCGACTAGTCGAAGAACCGGGCGAGGTGGCCGGGTGACGGCTCGGGATCGTTCGGACGGGCGGCGACCAGGTCGGCGAAGACCGTGGCCCCGTCGCAGGAGGCGTGCTGGGGATACCAGCGTCCGGCGGCCCCGGGCTGCTGACAGATGCCCTTGATCGTCTGCAGGTCGAAGAACCGCAGGTGGGTCGGGTCCGCGACCGCGTTGACATGCCGCCACCACGGGGAGAGCACATGCAGCACACCGCCGGGCCGCAGCACCCGGTGGCACTCGTCGATCAGGCGCAGGTAGTCGGTCAGGTGCTCCAGCACGTGCACCGCGAAAATCTGATCCGCCGCGTCGTCGCGCATCGGCAGGCCGTCACGCAGATCGGCGACGACCGCCACCGCCTTGCCCGGTCGCTGGTCCAGGCCGATGTTGCCGGGGTACTGCGGGCCGTCGCCGCAGCCGATGTCGAGGATCACCGGCTCGGCGCCGGCGATCCGGACGCGGTCCCAGACCCCGTGCACCCCCGCCAACCGTCCGATTGCCTCGCGGGCCCGCCGCAGTGCCGCCTCGTCGGCGGCGTCGCCCGTCACATGCGCGACGCCGCCGTCGAACCGGACCTCGACGTCGAGGTCGCGCAGTCGGGGATCGGCGGCCAGCAGATCGCTGGCCGTGGTGGTCAGGTAACCGTCGTGCAACCGGTGCCGGGCACTGGAGAACTCCGCGTAGAACACCCGACGCCGGTACCCGGCGTCAACCGGACGAAACGCGGTACGTGCACACCGTAAGTCGTGGGTCGGGGGTTCAGCCGGGTGGGCCGATCTCGGCCAGCAACTGCTCGGCGTTGACGAACCGTTCGGCGGGCAGCGCCCGCAACGCCTGCAGCAACGCGGTGTCCGCGCCGAGTTCCTGTGCCCGCCGGACCAGGTCCTCGCGGGAGAGCGGGAAGTCCAGGCCGTCGACGTAGTCGGGGAGCCGTGGTGCGTCGGTCATGGCGGCAGCGGTACCCGGCCCCGGGCCGGTCCACGCCTGCCCGGCGGGCGTCAGATGACCCACGCCCGGCCGTCACCCACCCGAGCTCACTCCGCCCGGGTGACGCGGCGTCATCCGGGCGGCTGCCAGGATCACGACAGCTCAACCGGCCCGCGCCGGACGCCGGTACGAGGGGGGACGGTCATGCCGCGCGCAGTGGGAATCGACCTGGGCACCACCAACTCGGTCATCGCCGCGGTCTCGGGGGGCCGGCCCACGGTCGTACCGAACGCGACCGGGTCGCGGACCACGCCGTCGGTGGTGGCGTTCACCGAGGCCGGCGCCCTGCTGGTCGGTGACGCCGCTTGCCGGCAGGCGGTGCTCAACCCGCACGGTACCGTCCACTCCGCCAAACGTTTCGCCGGACGGCGCTACGACGAGGTCGGCCGGGAGGCCGCCGAGGTGGTGTTCGACGTGGTCGGTGACGGCGGTCTGGCCCGGTTCGACGTCAGGGGCCGCCGGTTCGCTCCGGAGGAGATCAGCGCGCTGGTGCTGCGCAGCCTCATCGACGAGGCGGCCAGGACGCTCGGTGAACGGATCGACCGGGCGGTGGTCACCGTACCAGCGCATTTCGACGATTCCCAGCGCACCGCGACCCGTGAGGCCGGCCGACTCGCCGGCCTGGAGATCCTGCGGCTGATCAACGAACCGACGGCTGCCGCGCTGGCCTACGGGCTGCACCTGCGCCAGCGGCAGACGATCCTGGTGGTCGATCTCGGCGGCGGGACCTTCGACGTCAGTGTGCTGACCGCCGGTGACGGCACGGTGGAGGTCCGCGCCGCCGCTGGCGACACCCACCTGGGCGGTGACGACTTCGACCACCGCCTGGTGGAGCACCTGGTCGCCGAGTTTCACCGGGACCACGGCATCGACCTGGCGGCGGATCCGCAGACCCGGCGGCGGGTGATCGAGGCAGCACGGCGGGCCAAGGAGGAACTGTCCGCAGTCACCGAGGCGGAGGTCAACCTGCCGTTCGTCGCGTCCGACGCCGCAGGTCCCAAACACCTGCGGACCCTGATCGACCGGCCGTCGTTCGACGAACTCACCGGTGACCTGGTGGAACGCTGTCGCAATCCGGTGGAGCAGGCGATGCGGGACGCGCGGGTCGTTCCGGCGGACCTCGACCAGGTGCTGATGGTCGGTGGTGCGACCCGGATTCCGGCGGTGCGCGACCTGCTGCGCCGGCTGGTCGACGGTCACGAGCCGCAGTTGTTGATCAACGCCGACGAGGTGGTGGCGCTCGGCGCCGCGGTGCAGGCCGGGCTGCTCATCGGTACGGGCGGACCCGCCCGGTTGCGTGACGTCACGCCGCTCGCCCTCGGACTGCAGGCACACGACGGGACGATGGCGACGATCATCGAGCGCAACACCGCCATCCCGGTCCGCCGGACCCAGGTCTTCTCCACCGCAGAGGATGGCCAGACCAGTGTCGACGTCGTCGTCCGGCAGGGCCAGCGCCGACGGGCAGCGGACAACCGCGTTCTCGGGCGGTTCCGGTTGTCCGGAATCCGGCCGGCACCGCGTGGGGTGCCCCGGATCGAGGTCACCATCGACACGGACGCCGACGGACTGGTGACGATCTCAGCGCGCGACGCCGACGGCGGTAGCCGTCAATCGATCGTGGTGACCGAGATCGTCGAGTCACGGTCGCCGACGGGCGACGCCGGGCCGCTGGCCGCCGCCACCGACCCCGCCGGGGATCTGGAGTCACTGATCGAGCTGGTCGAGCAGGAACTGACCGGACCGGCCACCGGAGTACCCCCCCACGAGCGTACGAGGGCCCGGATGCTTCTCGACGACGCCGGGGGCGCGTTGCGTGAGCACGCCCCGGTGGAGCGGCTGCGGACGCTCGCCGCGGAGCTGCGACAGGTCGCCGTCGTGTTCGTCCCGGCGATTGCTGATTCCATTGGTCGCACCAAACGTGACTGACTGATGAACCGGCCGGCCGCGTGTTCCGTTGCCGGGCCGTGCGTTTCAGTCACCGGGGCGCGCTGAATCAGCCGCCGCCGAGTCGATCGTCCGTTGTCGGCGGGTCGCCGCAGCACTGCCAAACTGCCGGGTGCCGGCGGCGCGGGCCGCCCGTCCGCGCGGTCCGGTGGCGCGGCTGCTTCCCGGGTCCGGTCCGCCGGCACCGGGCCGTCCCAAGCGGGTCGTGCCCGCCCGGCCGGTCGACGGGCCGGTGGCTGCGTGCCGGGCCGGCGGCAGCACTTCCTCCTCGCCGACCGGAGCGGCCAGCTCACTGCGGGCCCTGGGCAGCCAGTCGGGATGGTGCCGGCGGAGGAACGCGAAGAGGCCCTCGCGTAGCTCGCACCGCAGGTCCCACGAGCTGGGCGCGTCGGCGGCCGAAGCGAGCAGCCGTATGCAGATGGTCGTCTCGGTCGCGTCGACCACCTGCATCACCCACTCCCGACGGTCCCACAGCGCGGAGGCGTCAACGATGCGGTGCGCCTCCGCCCGCAGCACGTCGATGTCGGCGGTGAAGTCCAGGTGCAGGATCACGCTGCCCAGCACCTGCGCCTCGTTGCGGGTCCAGTTCTGGAACGGGGTGGTGGTGAAGTAGGACGTCGGCAGGATCAGCCGGCGCTGGTCCCAGACCCGTACCACGACATAGGTGAGCCGGATCTCCTCGACCCGGCCCCACTCCTCGTCGACCACCACGACGTCGTCGAGGCGCAGCTCGTCGCTGAAGGCGAGCTGCAGCCCGGCGAAAACGTGGCCGAGCACCGACTGGGCCGCCAGGCCGGCCACCACCCCGGCCACGCCGGCCGAGGCGAGCAGAGATGCGCCCAGCGCCCGGAGCTGGGAGAACGTCATCAGCGTCGCAGCCAGCGCGACGATACTGATGATCACCGCGGTGAGCCGGCGGAGCAGACCGATCTGGGTACGGGCGCGTCGCCGCCGTCGGTTGTCCGCCATGTCCACCGGCAGCCGGCGGAACGCGGTGTCCTCGAAGACGAACAGGATCCGGATCACCAGCCAGGCGCCGGCGTAGATCAGCGCGAGCAGCAGGATGTGCAGTGCCTCGTCACGGACCTCGCCGGTGATCCCGCTGAACGGCACCGCGAGCAGCAATCCGGTGACCAGCAGCGTGGCGCTCCATGGCCGGTGGCATTCCCGGTGCAGGGTGTTGAGGAACGGTGCGACCCGGCCGCGCGCCGCGTGCCGGACCACTCTGCCGGATAGCCACGCCAGGGCCAGCGAGCCACCGACCGCGACGACCACCGTCGCCACTGCCCGACCCAACTGCTCGTCCCACACGGTCCGGTGACCTCCGTCCGCCGCCCCGGTCAGCTACCGGGTTCCACGGTGATCCGGTTCTCCACGGCGGTGACTCCCGGCGCCGACCAGGCGATTCGCTCCGCCTCCTCGCGCTCCAGCCAGGAGCGGACCACCCCCTTGACGATGACCCGGCCACCGTCGGTGTCGACGGTGACCTGCCGGGCGTCGGTGGCGGCGCTGCGCACCAGCGCGTCCTCGATGCTGCGTCGCAGTTGCGGTGCCGAAGGGTTGATCCGGGGACGGACGGCGATCAGATTCGTCACCCCGCGTACCCCGGAGAGCCGGCGTACCGCCCGCTCCGCCGCTCGGCGCTGGAACTCCCATTCGACCTCGCCCTTGAGCGTGACCCAGCCGTGAGCGACGGTGACCTCGAGTCGTTCGATCGGAACGAACGCATCCCACTCCAACGCCCGGGTGGCGGCGCCAGCGACATCGGCGTCGGTCCGCTCCGCTGAGCTGGGTAGTCGTACCTCGATGTCGTTCGCGACCGCGGTCACCCCACGTACCCGGTGGGTGGTGCGTTCCGCCGCCCACTTCTTGCCGTAGTTGTCGACCCAGCCCAGCAGTGTCACCACGCCCTCCAGCACGGTCACGCCGATCTCGTTGGGCTGGACCCGGGCGTCCCATTTGAGTTCCTCGAGGACGTCACGCTGGATCTCCTCGTCCGTACGCACCGTCGCGGCAGTCAATTTTCCTCCAACGAATGTCGTCGTGCCGGGCTGCCGGTGGACTCAGAGCAGACGTAGTTCGCGTGCCCGGCGTACGGCCTCCCTGCGGCGGGGGGCACCGAGCTTTTGGTAGATGTTGCGGACGTGGGTCTTGACTGTGTTCACCGACAGGAACAGCTCGGCGGCGATCTCACCGTTGGACAGCGTCCCCTGCAGGTACCGCAGTACGGTCAGTTCCCGGTCGGTGAGCGGTTCGGCCAGCGCCGGTGCCGGACGGTGCCGATCGGCGTGCCGCCGACCGGCACCGTCGACGAGATCGTTGACAAGGTTCCGGTGCCGGGTCGGTGAGTCGAGGTGCTCGACCAGCAGATCCCGCGCGGGGGAGCCGGCGTGGTTGAACACCAGCCGGTGATTGTCCGGGGCGGCCAGGTCGAGCACGTGTTCGAGCAGCTCGCGGGCTCGACGTTGGTCACCCATCCGATGGGTGGCGACGGCCGCGACCAGCCCGGCGGTCAACCGTTCCAGCAGGGTCACCGGCTGGCATTGCGGCCGCATCACCAGCGGGTCCGCCGGTGATCCACCGTCCGACGCCGACCACTGGGGCAGCACTGCCAGCGCATCGGCCGGTCCGTCGGCGAGCAACTGTAGCCGGGCCAGTGCGATTGCCACCGCCGGTACTCGCTCGTCGTGGCTCCCGTCCAGCAGCAGTTCCCGGGCACCGTCGAGGTCACCACAGGCCATCCGGGCCTCGGCTAGGGCCAGCCGGCGCAGCCGGCTGTACTGGTCGTCGGGTGGCTCCCGGTCCTCCGGCGCCGTCGTCAGCAGATCGGCGACCGCGGCGAAGTCCCCCTCCGCCTGCCGAAGTGCGGCTTGGACCACCGGGAGCAGCCCGGTGACCGTTCCCGGTGTCCCGGGCACGACCAGCGCTGCGGCCAGCTCCAACTGCCGGGTCGCTCCGGGCAGTTCGTCGCGGTACAGGGCGACCAGGGCGAGCGCAAGATGAGCGGCGGCGGCATGGCCGGCACACCGCCGCCCCGGGCAGGCCGTGGTGGCCAGGGCCTGCTGAGCGGTGCGGTCCGCGGCTGCCAGCTCGCCCCGCCAAGCGTGCAGCAGCGCCAGTTGACCGGCGGCGTACCGGGAGGGGCAGCCGTACCCGCCGATCGCCGGGGCGGTGACCAGACCGGTCAGCACCGCCTCGGCGCCTGCCAGGTCGCCGTGACCGAACCGGGCGGTTCCGAGCATCGCCGTCGCCACCGCGCCTGCCCGCTCACCCCGGGTCTCGGTGTCCCCGGCCGGTGCACCTGCGGTCGTCGCGGTCTGGCCGGTGAGGGCCAGCAGCTCGTCGGCGTGGCTCAGCGCCTCGTCGTACCGGCTCCCGTCGATCGCGACCACGATCCGGGTGGCGATGCCGGTCGGTTCCGTGCGGCAGACATCGGGCAGCGGCCCGGCCGCCGGCCAACCAGCGGTTTCCAACCGGTCGACGGCGGCAGCCAACGCCAGGGCCGAATGGCCGGGGTCCAGGGTGGTGGGCAGCGGGGTGTGCCGGGCGTCCTCGTGACCGCAGAGCAGTAGTTCGGGCCAGTGCTCGTCGACCAGTCGGCCGGCACCGGACAGGTCACCGCAGGCCAGCCCGTGCCGGACCGCCGCCAGTGGCCGGCCGTGAGCGCGATGCCACCGGTACGCCCGCTCGTGCAGCCGCGGGATTTCGTCAGGAGACCGGCTGCTCAACTCGGCGTACAGCACGTCGCTGAGCATCCGGTGACAGCGGTACCAGGTCGGGTCGCCGCCCGCGGCGACGATGAAGCCGGCGGCGTCGCGGGCGGCTGCGGCCAGTTGCTCCTCGCCGTCGTCACGCCCGGTCAGCTCGTCGGCGAGGGACCCGCAGACCCGGTCCAGCACCGAGGTACGGACCAGCGTCTGACGCGTCAGCGCGGCCTGCCCGGCGAGCACCTCGGCGGACAGGTAGTCGGCGGCCGGATCGGGATCGGCGCCGACGTACTCCCGTACCGTCGTGGGTCCTTCGCCTCCCTGCAACACCAGACCGGCCAACCGGACCCCGGCCGGCCACCCCTCGGCCCGGTGGTGCAGTTCGCGGATCTGGTCGGTGGCCGAACCGAGACCCTGAGCGTCGACCAGACGGGCACTCTCGGTCAAGGTCAGCGCAAGCTCGGCGGCGCGGATCTCGGTCAGCTCACCGGTCAACCGGTACCGGTGCAGCGCCAGCGCCGGTTCGGTGCGGCCGGCCACCACCAGACGCAGTCGCCCACGGCAGTGCCGTAGCAGGAATTCGATTCCCCGGACCACCTCGGTGTCGGTGATGGTGTGCGCGTCGTCCAGCACCAGCAGGACCGGCTCCGGCTGAGCGGAGATCACCGACGCGAACCGGGGCAGGAAGAGTTCGGGATCGGCGCGGCCGGGAGCAGGCGGCGCGGGCCGGTTCGGGTCCCGGCGGGCCGTCTCGGCGGCGAGCGCCGCGTGCAGGTACGACCAGAACCGGTCGCCGCGGTCGGTGGACTCCAGGGTCAGCCAGATCGCACTGCCCCTGGCCCGTCGGCCGACGAACCAGCCGGCCAGCAGCGCGGTCTTGCCCCACCCGGCCGGTGCGACCAGCAGCGTCAACGGGCCACGCGTACCGACCTCCAACCGGGCGGTCAGTCGTGGCCGGTCCAGCAAACCGGCCGGTGGATCCGGCGGGGCGGTCTTCGATCCGAGCAGTGGCACCGGATCGAGGTTCGTCGGAGCGGTCGGCTGGAGCGCGCGATGCTGTCCCGCTACGGTTTCCTGTCCGGCTGTGCGCATCCGCCACTCCCGTCGCTGTGCCGGCGGAGCTGCCTGTGCGCACCGCCGGCCCTGACTGTGTTTCGCGGGTGGCGTTCCCCGAGCTGTCCGGTTCTAACGCGCCATCGTCGCAGCGGACCATTCCGGTCGAGTGAGCTTGGCTCATCCGGGTCGGCACCGGAATCGGGCCACGGACCGGAGGAGAAACATACTCGGTTGTCCGACCTCGTCGGCGAGGGACCTTTGCCCGTTGGCGGACTCCGGCCGGCAGGCCCGCTCCGCGCTGACATATCAGTTTTTGCCCCTCCCTACCGGGTACCCGGTGCACATCCGGCCGTAGTGTCGGCTCAGCGCAGGGGGTGCGCCGTGAACGATGTTCCGTCCACGCACACCGAGCAGCACAAGCCGTTGCGGATTGCCATGATCGTGCCGCCCTACTACGAGCTACCTCCGCCCGGCTACGGCGGTGTCGAACAGGTCTGCGCCGCTCTGGTCGACGCGTTGGTCGCCCGGGGCAACGAGGTGACGCTGTTCGGAGCCGGCAGCCGGACCGGGACCGCCGCGAACTTCGTCAGTACCGTACGCGAGCTGCAGGCCGACCGGCTCGGTCACTCACTGCCGGAACTCGTGCACCTGGCCCGGGTGGACCGGCTGATCGAGGACGACACCTTCGACGTGGTGCACGACCACACCACCGTCGGTCCGCTCGCCGCCGCCCGTCGGCGGGTACCGACGGTGGTCACCGTGCACAACTCGCCGGACGGCGAGCTTGGCGAGTATCTGCGCGGTATCGACCGGGCCGTCGCGTTGGTGGCGATCTCCTACGCGCAGCGCCGAGTGGGCAGCGGCCTGCCGTGGGCGGCGACCGTGCACAACGGGCTGGCCGCCGACGTTCGGCCCAAACCGGTGCCGGCCGACGGCCCGGTGTTGTGGCTCGGGCGGTTCGCGGCGGACAAAGGCCCGGACCTGGCGATCGAGGCCTGCCGTACAGCCGGTGTGCCGCTTGTTCTTGCCGGCAAGGCGACCGAGCCGTCCGAGCGACGCTATCTCGAGGACGTCGTCCAGCCGATGCTCGGCCCCGACGTCGAGCTGCTGGTCAATCCCGACCGGCAGCGGTGCTGGCAACTGCTCACCGAGGCCCGGTGTCTGCTCATGCCGATCCGCTGGGAGGAACCGTTCGGAATGGTGATGCTGGAGGCGATGGCCTGCGGCACCCCGGTCGTCGCCCTCAACCGCGGTGCGGTGCCGGAGGTGGTGCGACACGGCGAGACGGGGATGGTCTGCACCGACCCGGCCGAGCTGCCGGAGGCTATCGAGCGGGTCGGGCAACTGGACCCGCAGGTGTGCGCTGAGCACGTACGGCTGTCGTTCTCGCCGGATCTGATGGCGTCCCGGTACGAGCGGATATACCACCGGTGGAAGCACGCGATGTCGCTCGCGGTGCCGACTGACGGCGAACCGGAGCCGGCGCAGCGACTGGAGCACGACCTGTTGCCGCTGGTGGTCGACGGCTGACACGGCGGGTGCGGGCGGCTGGGCAGCTGCCCGCACCAACCCGACGGCGGGCGGTCCACCGCCTGCGACTGCGCGACCGCAAGGGTGGCGGTTCCTGACCAGCCGCGTAGGGTGGAGCACGAGCAACGGTCCCGGTGCGCCTGTCCGGGCCCGTCGACTGGGACAAGGGAGTGAGGCCTGGCTGGTGAGCACCGCCGAAGTTACGGACTGGGAACCGGGCGACGGGCGGGTCTGCACACCCGAGTCGACGGCGACGGCGGCTTCCGAAGCTGTCCCGTTCGATGCCACGGCTGATCCCCGACTGCGGCACGGGGAGCCGACCACACCGTCCACCGCAGCCCCCGGCGGACCGGCCGGGCAGGCCACCGTCGACAACTTCCGCGAAGGGCTGCTGATCTGCGACGGTGCCGGGGTGGTCCGGCAGCTGGACGCCACCGCCCGACGGCTGCTGCCGGAGCTGGTTCTCGGGCAGGTGGCCGCCGCCAGCGGCATCGCCGGGCTGGACCTGGTCTCCTTCGACAGCTCCGCTGCCGCGGAGCTGACCCACCATGGGCATCGGCTGCGGTTGCGCCGGGTTCCCCTGACGCACGACCGGATCGCCTGGTACGTCGACGATACGACCGAGCCCACCGCGCGCGCCGACGCCCTGCTCGCCGAGCGGGCCCGCTGGATGTTCCTGGCCAACGCCAGCCAGCAACTCGGCAACCCACTGCATGAGGACCGGGCGGCTCGGGCCGCCGTGCGGCTCGCGGTGCCGACGCTGGGACAGTTCGCGGTGCTGGTGGTCGCACCCCGCCGTGGTCGCGCCCACTGGTGGCGGGCCAGCGACCCGGGTACCGGTGGAAAACCACCGGTCGACGGCGGCACGATCGCGGTGGACGAGTTGCCGCCGGCGTTCACCGAGGCGTTGCGTGGCGTCGAGGCGACGTCCCTGGACTGGCTTGCCGAGCAACTCGTCGACCTGGGTTGGCTGTTCCCGCCGCCAGGCCGGGACTTCGCCGTACGGGTCGCCGCCCTGCCGGGCAGCACGCATCCGACTGGTGTGCTGCTGGTCGCCCGACCTGGTCCGGTCGGGTACGACGACGCCGATCTGCATCTGTTGCGGGGGTTCGCCGCCCGCGCCGGCTCCGCGCTCGACGCCGCGGTGCTGTACCGCCACCAGGCGGAAATCGCGGAGACCCTGCAGGCTAGCCTGTTGCCGGCGGCGCCCCGACCGGTGCCGGGTGTGCAGTGGGGCACGGCGTACCGGCCGGCCCCTTCGTCGCTGCGTATCGGCGGCGACTTCTACGGCGCGTTCGACCTGCCCGAGCGCGAGGTGCTGTTTTTTCTCGGCGATGTCTCCGGTAAGGGCGTCGAAGCGGCGGTGTTCACCGGTCAGGTACGCCAGGCGCTGCAGGCGCTGCGTAGTGTCGAGACCGATCCGAGACGACTGCTCCGGCTGCTCAACGAGTCGGTCCTGGAGACGACTCAGGCTCAGGGGCAGGGCCGGTTCGCGACGATGGTGCTGGGGTCGGCCCGTCCGGGCCGCGACGGTGGTCTGACGCTCACCCTGGCCGGTGGTGGTCACCTTCCGCCGTTGGTGCTGCGCCGCGACGCTACGGTGCAGACGGTGCCGCTCAGCGGCATGCTGATCGGAGTGGTCCCGCAACCGCGGATCGGTCAGTTGACCGTCGACCTCGCGCCCGGTGAGACGTGCCTGCTCTACAGCGACGGGGTCACCGAGGCCCGTGGTGGGCGGTACGGCATCGAGCAGTATGGTCTCGACCGGCTCACCCAGGCGCTGCAGGGGTGTCATCAGATGCCGGCGCCGGCACTCGCCGAACGGGTGGAGCAGTTGGCGGGGGACTGGCTGGCCGGCCGCGAGCACGACGACATCGCCGTGCTCGCGATTCGCGCTGAGCCGGCCGGCCAGCGGCAGCGGGACCGGCGTCTGCCCGCCGTGCCCGACCCAGGGCCGGAGAACCGACGGTAGTGGTCGCTCCGTCAGCGGTCGAGGCAGGTGGCGCGTACCCGGCCCTGCTGGCCTGCCTGGCGGCCGCAGACGAGGTAGCGGCGCTGGCGTTGGCCGACCAGTTGCTGGCGGCCGGGGTCCCGGCCGAGTCGGTACTGCTGGATCTGATCGCGCCGGCCCAGGTCCAGGTCGGCCGATGGTGGCAGCGCAACGAGTGGTCGGTGGCCCAGGAGCACGCGGCGACGCACATCAGTGAGTTGATGGTCGCCGCGGTCACTACCCGGGCCGCACCCCGGCCGCACCGGGGCAGGGTGATCGTGGCTTGCCTGGACGGGGAGTGGCACGCGCTGCCTCCCCGACTGGTCGCCGAGGTCCTGCGGCTGCGTGGCTGGCAGGTCACGTTTCTGGGCGCAAGTGTGCCAGCCGTGCACCTGATGACCTATCTGCACCGGCACGACCCGGTGGCGGTGGCACTGGCCTGCGCGTTGCCGATGCGTCTGCCGCAGGCACATCGCACCATCCAGGCCTGCCAGCGGGCCGACGTGCCGGTCCTGGTCGGTGGCCGGGGCTTCGGACCCGACGGCCGGTGGGCCCGGGCAATGGGGGTGGCGTGGGCTCCGGACGCCCGGTCCGCGGCGGACCTGCTCGCCGACACCGACGGTGACCTGACCCGGACGTTCGGGGCGACCAGCCGGCTCGGCGGCGAGGAGTACGCCGCGCTGGTGAGCCGGCGCGCGGAGATCATCGACGTCGCGCTGGACGATCTGCGGCACCGGGAACCGTCGACGGCCGGCTACACCACCGGGCAGTGGGACGCGACGGTCGTCGATCTCGGTTACCTGGTGGACTTTCTTTCCGCTGCGGTCTACGTGGACGACTCCACGTTGTTCGTCGAGGCCGTCGACTGGACGACGGAGGTGCTCGGGTCCCGTGGCGTCCCGGTGACAGGCATTCGACGCACCCTAAGTGCATTTGCGAGCACATTGCGTGACTTTCCTCGGGCCTGCCAGTTCCTGCTCGACGGCCGGCGAGCCCTGGACCCCCGCGATCGAAGGTGATTTCCCTGGCGGGGTCGACGGATTCGATGGTTGGCGGTTGATCGACCTGTCCCTTGTGGCGCTGGTCACGGACGTGTTTACCGACTGTTCCCGAAAACGGGCGCAAAGTAATTAACGCAATAATAATCGCGTACTGGCGCAAAAGACATTTAGCTATACCAAGCGCAACTTATCTTCCCTATCCTTCGGGTGTATCCCGGGGATTGAGGAGGTGGCGACATGCGTGACAACGATTGGCTGTGATCCCGGACCTGTTCTATGGACGGTGAGTTATGAGACGCTAACGCGAGGCTCATGTGGATGAAGCTGTCCAGACGAGAAGTGAGGCGACGACGACGGTGCGTGGCGACGGGGTGAATCGGCGACTGACGCCGCTCGTCGGGCTCATCGTCTGCTGTGGCCTGGTGGCGATGGCATGGGCGGTGTCCGGGATCGGCGCACCGCTCAGCCTCCCCGCCCTCTATTACCCCCTGGTGCTCACCAGTCTCGTCGCCGTGGCGAGCGGCTGCACCGTACCGATCCGGATTCGAACCCCGCAGGGCATCTCGCCGACCAGTGCCGCGGTGCTGGTGTCGGTGGCGGTGCTGCCGGTGCACTGGGTGGTCGTGTGCACGGCCGTAGGCGTGGCCGTTGGGCGTTCCGTCGCCCGGTCGGCGCCGGTCAAGGTGGCGTTTGCCACAGCCAAGGAATCGATCGGCGCGCTGGCTGCTGCGGCGGCGGCGACGTGGGCCGGTCTCGCGCCGGTGCTGGGCGGCACCAGCCACCTGACCCGGTCCTGGACCGTCACCGTCGTCTCGCTCTGCGTGGCGGCGCTGGCCTACGCGGCGGTCGACGAGACGTTGCCGGTGCCGGTGGTCGCGCTGGCGGATCGGACGTCCTGGCAGCGGGTCGTGCGCCGGGGTGCTCGGATGCGGGCCGGTGTTAAGGTCGCCACGTTGCTGCTCGCCCTGGCCACGGTGGTCGTGGTGGCGGTCGACGCACGCCTTCTGGTGGCGACCCCGTTGGCGGTCCTGCTGCTGCACTCCAGCTTTCGACGGCGCCTGCATCTGGCCGAGGAACGGTCGGCCTGGCGGCAGCTGGCCGAGACCACCGACGCCCTCAACAACGTGGACCTCGATGCGGTACTGCGCACCGCGTCGTCCGGAGCCGCGCGGCTCTTCTCGGCCCGAATCGTCGAGATCGAGTTCCAGCACGGCCCGCAGCGACGCCTGGTGCAGGGCGATGAGCACGGCCTACGGTACGACGGTCCGGTGGATCAGGCAGGGCCCGGTGTCGACGGTGACCTGCTGACGGTACCGCTCGGCGCCACCGGTGACGCCGAACAGGCCGCCGGTGCGCTGCGGCTCGCCCTCGCCGGCGCGGGCCTGTCCGACCGCGAGCGCTACACGTTGCGTACCTTCGGTGCGGCGCTGACCACCGCGATCCGCAACGCCATCGCCTACGCACAGGTGATCGACCTTGCGTCCCGGCACGAGCACGACGCCACCCACGATCCGCTGACCGGCCTGGCGAACCGTCGACACCTGCGGGAACGACTCACCGCAGCGTTGGCCGACCGGCGTAGCCTGCCGCGTACCGCCCTGGTCTTGATCGATCTTGATCACTTCAAGGAGGTCAACGACACGCTCGGGCACTCCGCCGGTGACCAGGTTCTGGTGGAGGTCGCCCGGCGGCTGGACCGGGCCGCCGCCGGTGACCTCGTCGCCCGACTGGGCGGCGACGAGTTCGCCATTGTGCTCACCGGACACGCGGCACCGGCCCGCGCCGAGCACCAGGCGGCACGGATCCTGCAGGTGCTGCGTGACCCGATGGACCTCGACGGGATCCGGATCAGCCTGCGGGCCAGTGCCGGACTGGCCACGGCGAACGGCAACGCCAGCACCGAGGAGCTGCTGCGGCGGGCGGACGTGGCGATGTACCAGGCCAAGGAGAGCGGCCGCGGGTTGACCAGGTACGACCGTAGCCGGGACACCGCTGACCCGGACCGGCTGGCCCTGCGCGGTGAGCTTCCCGCCGCGCTGGCCGGTCACCACTACGCGGTCGGCTTCGACCCGATCGTCGATCTCGGCAGCGGATCGGCGGTCGCCGCCGAGGCGGTGGTGCGATGGGGCAACACCGACCTCGGTGACCAGCCGGCGGCCAGGATGCTCGCGCTGGTCGAGCGCTCCGGCTGGCTCGCCGAGTTCACCCGGGGGATGTTTGACCGGACACTCGCCGCCACCCGGCTGCTGCGGGACGCCGGCTTCGTGCTTCCCGTGTCCATCGGCATTTCCGCGCGGAGCCTGCTGGATCCCGGATTCCCCGCCGACGTGCGAAACCGGCTGGACATGCACCGCGTGCCAGCCGACCAGTTGATCGTCGAACTCACCGAGACGACCGGGATCAGCTGCCCGGACATGGCGCTGAGCGCCCTGCACCAGCTGCACGACGACGGGGTGCGGATCGCGTTCGCCGGCTTCGGCACCTCCGACGCGCCGCTGTCCGCGCTGCTCCGCATTCCGGTGCACCTGGTGAAGGTCGACCATCGGCTGCTCGCGGTGCCGGAGAACTCGCCGGCAGCGCTGCGGTCGCTGGTCGGCCTGGGTCGCGACCTCGCACACACCGTGGTCGCCGCCGGCGTGTCCACCCCCGGGCAGCGACGGACGCTGTGGGAGCTGGGCTGCGCCGCCGGTCAGGGCAGTTTGTTCGGTCCGGCCGCCGCCGACGTTGACGAGCTGGTCTCGATGCTGCGGCGCGGCCGCGACGGGGTCGTCGGCGCGCTCGCCCCGAGCCTGCATCCGGGGGCGAACATCGTCCGGATGCCGCGGCTGCGTCGGGCCGGATCAGGGTGACAGCGAGCCAAACCGGGTCAGCCCGGCGGCATCCGGACCGGGGCACCGTCGCTACCGACCGGATGGCGGTGCTCCGTCGCGGTGCGGTCGTCGTCTGCTCTGGCGGCGACGACGTCGACGGTGTGCCGCGCACTGTCCTGTCCGGAGAACGGCCAGAGCAGGTCGGCCCGTCGGGCCAACGCGGAAAGCTGCTCGACGGTCAGCCCGCAGGAGGCGACACTGGCCCGCACGTCGGCGCGGTACCGGCCGTCGGGGTCGCGTCGTAGCCGGGTCTCGGCGTGGACCTCGACGGTGTGCGACTCGTCGGTGATCTCGGAGGCCGCCTCGACCGCCGCGTGGTGCAGGCAGGACGCGAACGCTGCGGCCAGCAACTGCTCCGGGGTGAGGCCGCCGCCGTGCGGGGCCAACGGAGAGGCGAGCCGGCTGGAGAACTCACCGTCGTCGGTACGGACCCGACCCGCTTCGGCGGTTGCCGAAGCCTGGTGGACCCAGGGTTCCGAAGCACCCATCACGCCTCCTCCGCGTCCTGCCCGGCGGCTGCGTACCCGTGGGCGCCCCGGCGAAACGCGGGGTGACCTGGCTGGTCGGTCGGCGACACCGAGATCGGGCGGGTGCCGAGGCGGGGCCGGGCAAGCGACGAAGGCGGTGGCGACCACCAGCGGCTATCGTTGACGTTTCGTCAACGGAAGGGTTCTCGTCACTGAGGCTCTCGTCGACGGATCACCACGAGGACGGACACCACAAGAAGAAAGACGCCCTTGCGGCGCCTGACTTCCTCAGCTAACAGCAAGGGGGCACACTTGTCAAGTGCGGTGCAGGCACCTGGGCGTGACAACATCAACGGTGTGGACCAGACCGTCACGGACACCGACCGGCCCGAGGACCTGGACCGGGCCGCCGACCTCGCCGCGGAGCAGCAGTACGTCACCCTGCTGCACGAACAACTGGACGCCCTGCGGGAGATGGCGCAGCAGCGGCTCGTGGCCGCGCTGCGGCAGACCGGTGGCACGCCGCAGGCGCGCTCCGAACGCGAGGCCACGGTGGCGCTGCACACCGAACGGATAGCGCAGTACAGCGCGGTGGAGAACGGACTGTGCTTCGGTCGGCTCGATCTGACCGACGAGGGACACCGCTACATCGGCCGGATCGGACTCTTCGACGAACAGGGCGACTACGAGCCGTTGCTGATCGACTGGCGGGCCCCGGCCGCCCGTCCCTTCTACCTGGCGACCGCGGCGGCGCCGGACGGCGTCCGCCGCCGCCGGCACATCCGTAGCCGGCTGCGGACCGTCACCGCGATCGATGACGAGCTGCTCGATCTGGAACTCGCCCGGAACCACCGGACGAGCACGCTGACCGGTGAGGCGGCGCTGTTCGCTGCGATCACCGCCGGTCGTACCGGGCGGATGAAGGACATCGTCCAGACCATCCAGGCCGAACAGGATGAGATCATCCGGGCACCGGTGGACGGGGCGCTGGTGGTCCAGGGTGGCCCGGGTACCGGTAAGACCGCCGTCGCGCTGCACCGTGCCGCCTACCTCCTCTATACCCACCGCCGGGAGCTGTCCAGCCGAGGCGTGCTGGTGGTCGGGCCGAACGCTACCTTCCTGCGGTACATCGCTCAGGTGCTGCCATCGTTGGCTGAGACCGGGGTGCTGTTGCGTACCCCCGGAGAGCTGTATCCCGGGGTGCGCGCGACCCGGACTGAACCGGACCGGGTCGCGGAGATCAAGGGCCGGGCGGCGATGGCCGAGGTGGTGGCGGCCGCGATCCGGGACCGGCAGGAGGTGCCGGACGAGCCGGTGCTGGTCGAGGTGGACGGCCACCAGTTGCGGATCACCGCGCAGATCTGCGCCGAGGCCCGCGAACGTACCCGCCGGTCGGGACGGCTGCACAACCTGGCCCGTCCATTGTTCGACACCGAGATCGTGCACGCGTTGGCCGATCAGATCGCCGACGAGATCGGCATCGATCCGTACGCGGACGATCCGCTCGGTGGCGACGACGCTCCTGGTGACCCGCAGGTACTGGCCGAGGCCGACCTCGCGGAGATTCGACGGGAGCTGCGCGCCGATGCGGCGCTGCGGTCGGTCCTGGACCGGTTCTGGCCGGTGCTGACTCCGCAGCGGCTGCTCACCGAACTCTTCGCCTCGCCCGAGCGGCTCGCGGCCGCCGCCCCCGACCTCGATCCAGCTGAACGCGACGCGCTGCGCCGCGCCCCGGGCGGTGGCTGGTCCGCGGCAGACGTACCGTTGCTCGACGAGGCGGCCGAGTTGCTCGGTGTCGACGACAGCGCGCAGCAGGCACTCGCCGAGGCTCAGCGCCGCCAGCGGCTCGAGTACGCCGAGGGAGCGTTGGACGTGCTGCGCGGGTCGGAGTCCATCGACGTGGAGGACGAGGCGGAGCCGGAGATCCTCGGCGCGACCGACCTGCTCGACGCCGAGGCGCTGGCGACCCGGCAGGTGGCCGGTGACCACCGGACGGCTGCCGAACGAGCGGCGGCGGACCGTACCTGGACCTTCGGTCACGTCGTCGTCGACGAGGCCCAGGAACTGTCCGCGATGGCGTGGCGCCTGCTGATGCGCCGCTGCCCGAACCGGTCGATGACGATTGTCGGGGATGTGGCCCAGACCGGGGCGTTGGCCGGCGCGGCCTCCTGGGCTCAACTGCTGCGGCCGTATGTGGCGGACCGCTGGAGGCTGGCCGAGCTGACGGTGAGCTACCGCACTCCGGCCGAGATCCTGGCGGTGGCTGGTCGGGTGCTCGGCGCCATCGATCCCGCCGCCTCGGTACCCCGGGCGGTCCGTGAGTCGGGCGTGCCGGTTCGGTGGGAGCGGGTACCCCGGGCCGGCCAGCTCGTTGACCGGCTGGTCGAGCTGATCCGGGCGGAACTGCCCGCGGTCGGCGACGGCCGGCTCGGGGTGATCGTCCCGGTTGGCCGGCACGACGGGTTGGTTGAGCCGGTACGGTCAGCAGTCGACCGGGTCGCGTCCGGCGAGCAGCCTGATCTCGAGTCGCCGGTGGTGGTGCTGACGGTCGCGCAGGTCAAGGGGTTGGAGTTCGACTCGGTCGTGGTAGTGGACCCCGCCGCGATCCTCGCTGACTCGCCACGGGGCCGTAACGATCTGTACGTGGCGCTGACCCGGGCCACCGCGCGGCTGGCGGTGCTGTACCCCGGGGACCTCCCGTCGATTCTCGGCTCGGCCGGCTCCGGCGACGCTGGTCGGCGGGTCGGCTAGCAGGTCGGGTGGGGCGGCGGTCCGGCTCCGTGCGGCGGAGCGAGGAGCCCTCGTGCCGTTGCCGAACCGTTATCTGACCCGGTCGGTGCACCCGGCTCGTCCATCAGCTGTGGACGAGCCGGGTGCACCGCTGGCGGAAAAGGTGATAAACACTGCCGAAACCGCGCAAGCTCGGGTCCGTTTCCGATAGTCGGGAAACGGCGGTGCCGGTGGGGCTGGCGGTGCCCAGAGGGTCGGCCGCGTAGGGTGGTGTACGGCAGCTGTCCGTAAGATGGCGGGCCGGACAACACTCGGTGGCGTCGGCCCTCCCGGGCCGCAGTTGACGGACGTACCGCACGAACTCGACACAGTTGGGAGGTGGCCGGCGTGGAGAACCTGGCCTACCTGGATGCCGGATCCGGCAGCCTGATCGTCCAAGCGGTGGTGGCTGGTGCCGCCGGCATGGTCGTCGCGACCAAGCTCTACTGGCGTCGGCTGGTCAGCCGGTTCCGTAAGCAGCCCACCAAGAAGGACTGAGCGGCCCGGCACCGATGATTTCCGAATCGACCACCTCGACCCCCCGTGACGAGCCCGGCTCGTTCCGGGACCCGGACAACCAGATCTTCTACGCCGACGGCGCGGTGCTCCGCGGCCTGGGACCCCAGGCTGCGAGCGACTGGGCGGCGGTCCGGGACAGCTCCTTCCTGGCGCCGCTGATGGCCGCCGGTAAGGTCGTCGCCACCGAGACCGTCGAGCCGGGGGACCTGCCCGCCGTGGTCGCCGACCGGTGGACGACGGTGCTACGACACGAGCGGGTGCCGTTCGTGTCCTACCCCTACGAGTGGTCCTTCGCTCAACTGCGCGACGCCGCCCGCCTGCACCTGGAGGTGCTGGAGGCGGCGCTCGTCGACGGGGTCACCATGACCGACGGCTCGGCGTACAACCTGCAGTGGCGCGGGGTCGACCCGGTCTTCATCGACGTGGGCTCGTTCCAGCCGGCCGCTGCCGGTGAACCATGGGCCGGCTACCGGCAGTTCTGTCAGACCATGCTCTATCCGTTGATGCTGCAGGCGCATCTGGGCCTGGACTTCCAGCCGTTGCTGCGGGCGCGTATAGACGGCATCGAGTCGGGTCAGATGCGGCGGCTGTTCCGCGGTGCCCGGCGGTGGCGGGCTGGTGTGTTCAAGCACATCCACCTGCACGACGCGATGCAGACCCGGCACGCCTCGGCCAGTACCGGATCGGTGCGGGCGGAGATCCGCGACGCCGGCTTCTCCACCGAACTCGTCCGGGCCACGGTTCGGGCCGTCGCCAAGCTGGTGGACCGCCTGGACTGGGCTCCGCCGGGCAGCCACTGGGTCGACTACCAGCAGACCTGTACGTACTCCGATGCTGACCGGACGGCGAAGACCGCCTTCGTCGACGCCGAGCTCGCCGCACACCGCCCGGGGACGGTGTTCGACCTCGGCGCCAACGACGGCACGTACTCCCGGATCGCCGCCGCCCACGCCGAGCAGGTGGTGGCCGTGGAGAGTGACCCGGCGGTCGTCGACCATCTGTACCGGCGGCTGCGCGCTGACGGGCAACGGCGGATCCTGCCGATCCTGATGGACCTCGCCGACCCGTCGCCCGGCGGTGGCTGGGCCGGTGACGAGCGTACCTCGTTCACCGCCCGGGCCCGGGCGGACACGGTGCTGGCCCTGGCGGTCATCCACCACCTGGCGATCGGGCGCAACGTGCCGCTGCCACGGGTCCTGGACTGGCTGACCGGCCTGCTTCCGGCCGGCGGCGGCACCGGCCAGATGATCATCGAGTTTGTCCACCCGGACGATCCGATGGCCCGGCAACTGCTCGCCAACAAGCCCGCCGGGCTCTTCCCCGACTACCACCGGGCGGAGTTCGAGCGGCTGCTCGCCGAACGGTACGAGATCACCCGGCGGGAGGAACTCCCGTCCGGCACCCGGACGTTGTACGCCGGGGTCCCGCGTGGCTGACGCGGAACCCGGTACCGCTGCGGCGGTACCGGCCCCGCCTACCCGCCGGGCGACGGAGCTGCGTCGGCTGCTGGAGATCGTCGCACTGTGCGGCCTGGTCGTTGCGCAGCCGTTGCTGGACGTCGTCGGGCGCAGCCCGGACTTCTTCCTCTTCCACGGTGCCGGAACGGCCGAGATCCTGCTGCTGGTGGCGTTCTACGTGGTCGTACCGCCTCTGGTCTGCTGGCTGCCCGGCGCGCTGATCGGACTGGCCGGTCCGCCGGTCCGCCGGACCGCTCACCTGGTGACGGTCGGGCTGCTGCTGGTCGCCCTGGCGGTACAGGTCGGCAAGCATCTGCTGCCGATCCGAGGTGTGTCGCTGCTGGCCGCCGCGCTGCTGGCCGGTGCCGCCGTGACCTGGGCCTACCGGCGCTGGGGTGGGCTGGGGCAGCTGCTGCGGCTGGCCGCCGTCGGTCCAGCGGTCTTTGTGGTGCTGTTCGTGTTCACCTCGCCGGCCTCGGCGGTGGTGCTCGGCAGCGAGCGGACCAGCGCCGGGCCCGGCACGGCTACCGGCGACGGCGAGCATCCACCGGTGGTGGTGCTGATCCTCGACGAGCTGCCGCTGTTGTCGCTGCTCGGCCCGGAAGGGCGGATCGACGCCGAACGCTACCCCAACTTCGCCGAGCTGGCCGCCGGCTCGACCTGGTACCGCAACGCCACCGCGGTCAGCGGCTGGACCCCGTACGCGTTGCCGGCGATGCTGTCCGGCCGGTATCCCGAACGCGAGGTGGCACCCCACTACTCCCAGCACCCGGACAACCTGTTCAGCGCGCTCGGCGGCACCTACCAGATCCGGGCGCAGGAGAGCATCACCGAGCTCTGCGCGCCGAGTCGCTGCGAGGCGGAGTCCGCCACGGCGGCCCTGCCGGTGCTGTTCCAGGAGACGGCCGCACTGCTCGGCCAGATCCTGTCGCCGGTGGAAAGTCACGACGACCCGACGGCGAGTTTCCGCGAGCCGACCCGTCGCGACGCCGGCCTCGCCGGTGGCGACGTCCCGACCGACCCCAGGTTCCGGTTCGACGCACTCGACGACAACCAGCCAGCCCGGTTCACCACGTTCATCGACGGGCTGGCAACCCCGGACCAGGGGCCAACGCTGCATTTTCTCCACCTGCTGATGCCGCACGCGCCGTGGAGCTACCTGCCGTCCGGTGTCCGCTACGAGGCTCCCGAGGACTTCCCGAACGAAGGTGCCGGCTGGGTGGAGCTGGCCCGTCAGCGGCACCTGGCCCAGCTCGGCTACACCGACGGACTGATCGGACAGACCCTGGCGGCGCTGCGGTCCAGCGGCCGCTACGACGACGCGCTGCTCGTCGTCACCGCCGACCACGGGGTGAGCTTCACCCTCGGGGAGCAGGGGCGGGGCATGGGTGCGGTGCGGGCCGCGCCGGCCGAGGTGCTGTGGGTGCCGACCTTCGTCAAGGAGCCGGGCCAGCAGGCCGGTCGGGTCGACGACCGTAACTGGGAGCATGTCGACCTGCTGCCGACCATCGCGGCGCACGCGGGCATCGACCTGCCGTTCGAGGTCGACGGCCGATGTGGCAGCTGCCCGCCCCGGGAACGGGCGGACAAGCAGTTCCGGGACGTTCCGGGTCGGCCGGTGACGGTGCCGGGCCCGGCGACGTTCGCCGCCCTGACCACCGGGCAGGCCGGTCCGCCGTTACCCGCGCCGCTGGTGCCGGAGCTGGTCGGTCGCCCGGTCGCCGAACTGCCGGTCACCGACGACGGTGTTCGCGCCACCATCAGCAACGCCGACAGCTACACCGACGTCGACCCGGCAAGCGGTAACCTGCCCGCGCTGGCGTACGGTGAACTGCCCGACCGGGTGAGGACCGGTGCTCCGCTCGCTGTGGCGGTGAACGGGCGGATCGCCACCGTGGTGCCGGCGCTGGCCCCGGACGCTGAGGGGCGGCGATTCGCCGCACTGATCACCGACGAGTCGCTGTGGCGCTCCGGTGACAACCGGGTGGAGATCTTCGAGGTGGTCGGTGACGGTACCGAGCTGCGGCGGCGCACCGACTGACTAGTGCTTTCATCCGTTTCTGGGGTGTTTGGTGGTGTCCGGCCACCGGATCGGGTGACGCATCCCTCACCCTCACCTGCTCGCTGCGGCAGCGCATCACCGCAGGATTACGGTAAGAAATGAGGCACTCGACGAAGATCTGCCGGCGAAGTGAGGGACCATATGACGGATGTGAAGCTGGACCATCCCGGTGGCCAACTGTCGATGCCGGTGCAGCCGGCTATCGAAGGTCCGCCCGGGATCGAGGTCGGGGCGCTGCTGAAGGAGACCGGTCACGTCACGTTCGACCCGGGCTACGTCAACACCGCCTCCTGCGCGTCGGCGATCACCTACATCGACGGCGATGCCGGGATCCTGCGCTATCGGGGCTACCCCATCGACCAACTGGCCGGCAAGGCCTCCTTCCTTGAGGTCAGCTACCTGCTCATCTACGGCGAGCTGCCGACCAGTGACGAGTTGGCCGCTTTCAGTGAGCGGATTCGGCTGCACACGCTGCTGCACGAGGAGATGCGCCGGTTCTTCGACGGCTTTCCCCGGGACGCGCACCCGATGGCGGTGCTCTCCTCCGCAGTGAGTGCGCTGTCGACCTTCTACCAGGACAGCCTGGATCCGTTCGACACCGACCACGTCGAAATCTCCACCGTGCGGCTGATGGCCAAGGTGCCGACCATCGCCTCGTACGCGTACAAGAAGTCGATCGGCCAGCCGCTGCTCTACCCGGACAACGCGCTCGGCTACGTGGAGAACTTCCTGCGGATGACGTTCGGTGTGCCGGCCACCGAGTACCAGGCCGACCCGGTCATCGCGCAGGTGCTGGACATGCTGTTCGTGCTGCACGCCGATCACGAGCAGAACTGCTCGACGTCGACGGTGCGGCTGGTCGGCTCCAGCAACGCCAACCTGTTCGCCTCGGTCTCGGCCGGGGTCAACGCGTTGTTCGGGCCGCTGCACGGCGGTGCCAACCAGGCGGTGCTGGAGATGCTGCAGGAGATTCACGCTTCCGGCGGCGACGTCCAGAACTTCGTCCGGCGGGTGAAGAACAAGGAGGCCGGGGTCAAGCTGATGGGCTTCGGCCATCGGGTCTACAAGAACTACGACCCGCGGGCGGCCATCGTCAAGCAGGCGGCGCAGGACGTGCTGGGCCGGCTGGACAAGCCGGACCCGTTGCTGGACATCGCGATGCAGCTGGAGGAGATCGCGCTCGCCGACGACTTCTTCGTCTCCCGCAAGCTCTACCCGAACGTGGACTTCTACACCGGGCTGATCTACAAGGCGATGGGCTTCCCGCCGAAAATGTTCACCGTGCTGTTCGCCTTGGGTCGACTGCCCGGTTGGATCGCGCAGTGGCGGGAGATGATCGCCGACCCGACCAACAAGATCGGCCGGCCCCGGCAGCTCTACGTCGGTCCGCAGGAGCGTCAGTTCGTCCCAGTCGACCAGCGCTGAACCGCCATCGGCGGGGTCGCCTGCGGCCGCAGGCGACCCCGCCGATGGCGTCGGACGGGTCAGTCGGTGCGCGGGTCGGACGCATAGTCGGGCTCCGGTCAGCCACTAGCGTGGTTCGTCCGCCTTACTGGGTCCGGGCGCAGCCAGACTGCGGCGAAGGGCCCGACCTGCACGACGGCGGACGTCGGCTGACCGTGCAGTGGCGCACCGTCCGCTGTGACGGCCCCGAGGTTGCCGACGTTCGACCCGCCGTACCACTCGGCGTCGGTGTTGATCGTCTCCTGCCAGCGTCCGGACTGCGGCAGTCCGATCCGGTATCCGTGCCGGGGCACTCCAGAAAAGTTGACCACGCAGGCCAGGACGCTACCGTCGCGGCCGTGCCGCAGGAACGAGACGACGTTGGCTCCCCGGTCGGTGTGGTCGATCCACCCGAACCCGTCCGGTGTCACGTCCAGCTCCCACAACGCCGGGCACTGCCGGTAGACCGCGTTCAGGTCCCGGAGCAGGTTGCGTACCCCGCCGACCGCCGGGTCGGCGGCCAGCGACCAGTCGAGCCCGCGCTGTTCGCTCCATTCCTGCTCGTCGGCGAGTTCACTGCCCATGAACAGCAGTTGCTTGCCGGGGAACGCCCACATGTAGGCCAGCAGCCCGCGCAGTCCGGCCAGCCGCTGCCACCGGTCGCCGGGCAGCTTGGCGGTCAGCGAGCCCTTGCCGTGCACCACCTCGTCGTGGCTGATCGGCAGCAGGAACTGTTCAGTGTGCGCGTACGCCGCCGGCCAGGTCATCTCGTCGTGGTGGTGGCTGCGGTGCACCGGGTCGCGGGCCAGGTAGCTCAGCGTGTCGTGCATCCAGCCCATGTTCCACTTGAGTCCGAAGCCGAGCCCACCCCAGTCGGTGGGTCTGGTGACCCCTGGCCAGGCGGTGGACTCCTCTGCGATCATCACGACGCCCGGATTGAGCCGGTACGCGGTGGCGTTGAGCTCCTTGAGCAACTCGATCGCCTCGGTGTGGGCGTTGCCGCCGGAGTCGTTGGGCAGCCACTGGCCCGGCCCTCGCGAGTAGTCCAGGTAGAGCATCGAGGCGACCGCGTCGACCCGTAGCCCGTCGATGTGGAACTCCTCCAGCCAGTACAGGGCGTTGGCGACGAGGAAGTTGCGTACCTCCCGCCGGCCGTAGTCAAAGATCAGGCTGCCCCAGTCGGGGTGCTCGCCACGGCGCGGATCCGGGTGTTCGTACAGCGCGGTGCCGTCGAACCGGGCCAGGGCCCAGGCATCGCGGGGGAAGTGCGCCGGGACCCAGTCCAACAGGACCCCGATACCGGCGCCGTGTAGTCGGTCGACCAGATGCCGGAAGTCGTCCGGCGTGCCGAACCGGGAGGTCGGCGCGTAGTAGCCGGTCACCTGGTACCCCCAGGAGCCGCCGAACGGATGCTCCATCACCGGCATGAACTCCACGTGGGTGAAGCCCAGGTCCGACACGTAGGAGACCAGTTGGTCGGCCAGCTCCCGGTAGCTGAGCCCGGGTCGCCACGAGCCGAGGTGCACCTCGTAGACGGACATCGGCCGGGCGTGGTGGTCACCGCGTCGGTTGCGCAACCAGTCCGCGTCCTGCCAGACGTACCCGGACTGGTACACCACCGAGGCCGTCCGGGGCGGCACCTCGGTGGCCTGCGCCATCGGGTCGGCCCGGTCCGCCCAGGAGCCGTCGGCCCCCTGGACACGGTACTTGTACCGTTGCCCGGCGACGACGCCCGGCACGAAGCCGGCCCACACGCCACCGGATCCGAGCCGGTCCAGTTCCTGGCCTTCGTACGGGCCCCAGCCGGGGCCGTCGCCGATCACCCGGACCCGGCGGGCGTTCGGCGCCCACACCGCGAACCGGCAACCGCCGGGCAGCGGGTGAGCACCGAGCATCCGCCACAGTTGTTCGTGGCGTCCTTCGGCGAACAGGTGCAGGTCGATGTCGCCGATCGTCTCGGTCAGGGCAGCCTCCCGGGTAGCGGTCATCTGCTCCCCGCGCCGGCGAGGAGGTTTCCGTCCGGGATGACGATAGTGGCCTTTCCGTGCGCCATTCGGGCGGCCGCCCGTTCGGTGGCGAACGCCGAGGACTGGACGATCGCGGCGGAGTAGGTCGCCGCGGTGCGGTGCGCGATCGCCGCCCAGCCGTACTGGTCGTGGACCATCCGACGGGCCTGCCGGGCCACCCGCCGGGCCAGCGTCGTGTCGGCCAGCAGGGTACCGACCGCGTTGGCCAGTCCGTCCGGATCCTTGGGTTGGAAGGTCATTCCGGTGACCCCGGGTTCGACGATCTCGGCGAGTCCGCCGGTGGCCGACACGGCCAGCGGCGCGCCGGCCGCGGCGCCCTCCAACGCCACCATGCCGAACGGTTCGTAGACGCTGGGCACCGCGAAGCAGTCCGACGCCGCCATCAACGCCGGCAGGTCGGTGCCGCCGAGGAAGCCGGGCAGCGTGACCGCGTCGCGTAGCCCGAGCCGGTCGATGTCGGCCTCCAGTTCGGCGCGGTACGGACCGTCGCCAGCGATCACCAACCGGACGTTCGGGTGCTGGCGGCGTAGCCGGGGCAGCGCGGCGATCAGGTGCTGGACGCCTTTCTCGTAGACCAGCCGGCCGACGAACGACACCAGCGGCCCGTCGCCGGCGAACCGTGCCCGGGCGGCGGTGACCGCGTCCGTCGGCACCTGCCAGCGGCGGGCGTCCACCCCGTTGGCCACCACGTCGACCCGGTCCGGGCGCACCCCGAACAGGCTCAGCACCTCGTCGCGCATGTACGCCGAGCAGGTGATCACCCGGCCGGACTCGTGGCCGAGCCAGTGTTCGATGGAGTGGATGGACTTGTTCATCTCGTCGGGGAGCCAGCCCTGGTGGCGGCCGGCTTCGGTGGCGTGGATGGTGGCGACGAGGGGGATGTCGAGGTGTTCGGTGAGGGTGATGGCGGTGTGGGTGACGAGCCAGTCGTGGGCGTGGATGACGTCGTATTCGGCGGTCTGGGTGGCGCGGAGTGCGGCGCGGGTGAGGGTGTGGTTGAAGGCCATGGTCCAGGCGAGGAGGCTGGGGGTGGCCAGGGGGAACAGGGGTGGGTCCTCGGCGGCGCGGATGATGCGGACGCCGTCGGCGTATTCCTCGAGGGGGGCGCCGGGGGCGTGGCGGGTGACGACGGTGACCTCGTGGCCGGCGTTGGCCAGGGCGACGGAGAGGGCGTGTACGTGTCGACCCAGTCCGCCCACCAGCACCGGTGGGTACTCCCAGGACAGCATCAGGATCCGGCGGCGTCCGTCGGCGGCGTCGCCGGCGGCCGGCAGCGGCGGGTGCGGTCGGGACGTCGGGACCGGACGGCACAGGCCGTCCTGAGTGACCAGTGCGTTGGCGAACTGGTCGCCGACCCGCAGGGGCATCGCGATCTTCTCCATCCATTTCGAACAGGTGCGGGTGCGCCGGCGCCGGTGACGGCAGGACAGGCGGTGAGAGGGTGTTGAAGCGGTGATCTGGTGCTGCGCGACGAGGTCGAGCGGCGGCCGATGGCCGTGGCGCGAGTGAGAAAAGGTGGCCGACGGCCGGTGGCGGGCGGGCTGCCACGCTGCGGTGCGTGGTACCGCCGTACTCAAGGAAACGACATCCGGACCGGATCCGCATCCCGTAGGTACCGGAGGTGACCGAAGACACTCGGTCCCGGGTCGCCGGTGCCCCTGATGCCCGGCCGGCCGGCGGTCAGCGGCGGCAGAGTGCCAGCGGACCCGGTCGGTCGGGGGCCGGGTCCACCGGGTCGGCGGTGTCGGTCACCGCCGTCGGCGGTGCCAGCAGCAGGATCCCGACACCGGCGGTGCCGCAGGCGCACACCAGCAGCACCATCGCGACCGGTCCGTCGGCGAAGCGTTCCCCGAACAGGGCCACCCCGATCACCGCTGACGCGACCGGGTTGGCCAGCGTGACCGTGGCCAGCGGCGCGCCGAGGCCGCCGCCGCGGTAGGCGAGCTGTGACAGCAGCACCCCGGCGATGGCCATTGCGGCGACGGCCGGCACGGTCGGGCCGATCAGGGCGGCCGCTGCGTGTTCGGCGTACTCGCGGGTCACCGCGTGGGTCAGCGCGGACGCGACGGCGAACGCGATGCCGGCGCCGGTGGCGTACAGCAGGCTCCGGGGCACCGGACGGCGCAGTGCCGCGGTGCCGGCGATCATCGCGGTGAGCACGACGGCGCTGGCCACGATCAGGACGGTGCCGTCCGCTGAGGTCATCCCGTCGCCGCTGCCCGGCACCGTCAGGCTGAGCAGCAGGAGCAGACCGAGTACGGTCGCCGCGGCACCGACCCACTGCCGGGCGGCGACCCGCCGGGCGGCGAACGCGGCGCCGATCGGCAGGGCCAGCACGAGCGTCAGGACGCCGAGCGGCTGTACCACCGACAGGGGGCCGTACGCGAGCGCCGCCACGTGCAGAAGCGCGCCGGCGGCGTTCAGCGCCACCGACAGCCACCAGCGCCGGGCACTTAGCAGCGCCCGGACGATCGCCCGCCAGGGGGTCTGGGCCCCGAGCCGGACGGCGAGCCGTTCCTGGACCACGGCGCCGAGGGCGTACGCGAGGGCCGAGGCGACAGCGAAGGCCACGGAGATCAGTAAGTCGGTCACGACCGGGCCCGTCGGCACCCTTGGCGCGTCATCGTCCCATGATCCCTCACCCGACGCCGGTCACCCTCACCCCGTCGGGGGGCAGCTGTCTCCGTCTCACGAAGTACCTCGGCGCCGGGGTTCCTCCGTCTGACGGAGGACGGAACCGGAGTGAATCTCCGGGTGGTGGCCAGAACGCTCAGGCCAAGACGACGACCAGCCCGGCGAGTGCGACCAGGAGGAGGAGTCCGAGGACCGCCTGGAACAGCAGTGCCGGACCGAGGTGCGACCAGACGGTCGGGGTCCGTGGGGTGAGGAACTGACCGGTGGTGAGGTTGACGATGCGTTCCACCCGGGGCGGCAGCTCGGGATCCTTCTGCCGGCGTACCGTCACCTGCACGTGGTCGGACGGGTCGAGGGCGCTCTGCGGCACATGTCCGTGAATCTCCATCTCGCACAGCACCCCGGCGGTGTCCCGGATGTGCAGGGGGGTCACCAGGAACTCGGGTCCGTTACGCAGTTCCTTCCACTTGCGGCGAGCGGCGGTGGAGCCGCTTCCGGCCAGGCGGATCGAGGCGAGCACCGCGCCGAGCGCTCGGATCACCCCAGCCGCCGCGAGGACCCCGATCAGGATGGGCTGACCGACTTTGATCGGCCGCGAGTAGCCACCGACCAGACGGACCACATGTCCGGTGATGATCGGCCCGCGCCGGTGGACGGCTCGCTCGGGGAAGAGTTCGGGATCCATCCATCACCACCCAATGTTTGCTCTTGTTCACACATTGTATCGAGATGGTCGAGTGAATGCTGTGAATGAATGGGCTCATGGGGAAGGTGGTGGTTGATTTGAGGTGATTAGTCGAGCTGTCCGGGTATGCCGGCGGAGAAAGGAGGGGGTACGTCATGGATCTGTCCTTCCTGCGGCCGCTCTACGCCCGGCCCGGACCGTGGGCGTCGGTATACCTGGACGCCTCACACGACACCGAGGACGCGGTGGACGCGCTCGAACTGCGCTGGCGGGCGCTGCGTGATCAGCTGAACCGGCAGGGCGCCGATCCGGCGACTGTCGTGGCGCTGGGCGCGGCGGTGACCCGGCATGTGCCCCGTGCCGGTGAGTACGGCCTCGCGCTCAGCGCCGCCAGCGGCGACGTGGTGCTGCACAACTACCTGCCGGCACCGCCCCCGCATGACCTCGCCACGGTCGGCCCGCTGCCGCACGCGATGCCGCTGGTCGCCCAGCGGGGCGAGGAAATCAGTTGGCTGCGGGTCCTGGTCAGTCGCACCGGGGCTGAGATCGACGCGGTCAGCGCCGGCGGGTTGCCCCGGCAGGCCGGCGTCGACGGTCCGGCCGCCCACCCGATCCGCAAGGTCAAACCGGGGGCCTGGTCCCAGGCCCGGTTCCAGCGGGCGGCCGAGGTGTCGTGGCGACGCAACGCCGGTGCCAGCGCCGCGGCGACGGCGGCATTGGCCGACCAGATCGGCGCCGAGGTGCTGGTGGTCGCCGGCGACCCGGATGCACGCCAGCTCATCGTCGGCCAGCTGCCGAGGCGCTGGCAGTCGCGTACGGTGCAGACCGATGCCGGGTCGCGGGCGGTGGGTGCCGACCCCGAGCCGTTGACCGAGGCCACCATCCAGGCCATCGCCGCGGTGGCCGCCGAGCATACCGACCGGGCACTTGATCGCTACGGCGCGCAACAGGGTCGGGGCGATGGGCTGCCCGCCGTGGTCGACGCGCTGCAGCGGGCTCAGGTCGACACGCTGCTGCTGGTCGACGACCCCTCCTCGACCCAGCGGGTCTGGATCGGTCCCGAGCCGACCCAGATCGCCCTGGACCCGGCCGACCTGGCCGTGATGGCGGTGGACGAGCCCTGCGAGGTCCGCGCCGACGCGGCGCTGCTGCGCGCGCTGGCGGCCACCGACGCCGATCTGGTGCTGGTCGGTCCCGGTGACGCGGATCTGGCCGGCGGGGTCGGCGCCGTTCTGCGGTACTCCGATCCGGTCACCAGCTGAGCGCACCGCCGGTGCGTCGGTCGCAGTCCTCGGCGTGGAATTTTCATGGCATTCGGATCGGGTGGCGTCGTCACTGCCAGTAGGGTCCGGCTTAGTGAGGGCGTCCGTCCGGTGCTGGACCGGACTCGCGACCCGATCAAAGTGCCGGAATGCGGAGCTCAGGGCCGGATCACCGGGGAGGGGCGAAATGTCCGGACAAAGGCGTACGGTAACTCGCTCGGAACACGCGCTGGAGGACCTCGACGGAGCAGCTCTGTCCTACGCGGCCCGATTCGCCGACCAGGCTGAGAATCGGCGCCGGGATCTGCGGGAGGAGCTCGTCCAGCTGGCCCTGCCGTTCGCCGGACGGCTGGCCCGGCGTTACCGCGGTCGCGGCGAGCCGCTGGAGGATCTCGAGCAGGTCGCCCGGCTCGGGCTGGTCAAGGCGGTGGACCGCTACGACCCAGACCGTGGCTCGTTCACCGCCTACGCGGCGGTGACCATCACCGGAGAGATCAAACGCCACTTCCGGGACCGGACCTGGGGCGTGCACGTGCCCCGCCGGCTGCAGGATCTCACCATCGAGGTGAGCCAGGCGACCGCGGTGCTGACCAGCGAGCTGTCCCGGTCGCCGACCGTCGCCGAGCTCGCCGAGCGGCTGGACATTTCCGAAGAGGACATCCTCGCGGCCCTGGAATCCGCCGCCGGCTACACACCCGCGTCGCTGAACGGGCCGGTCGGCGACGACGGACCCGCCGAGCTGGGCGACATGTTCGGCGCCCTCGACGCCGACCTGGAGTCCGTCGACGACCGGCTGACGGTCAGCGGGCTGCTCTACCGGCTGCCGGCCCGGGAACGCCGGATCCTCGCCATGCGCTTCTACGGCAACTACACCCAGTCGGACATCGCCGCCGAGTTCGGCATCTCCCAGATGCATGTCTCCCGGCTGCTGTCCCGGACCCTGACCTGGCTGCGCCAGGCGATGCTGACCGACGCCCCGCCCCGGTGGGAGTCCGGGATCGCCCAGCCGGAGCCGGCCGACGTCGCGCTGACCGTCTCCGTCCGGCGCGTCGACGGCCGGACCGAGATCGGCTTGACCGGCGAACTCGACCGGGAGGCGGCCGAACGGGTCCGCGTCGGACTGGTCGACGCGGTCCGGGCCGCCGGCCCCGACGCCGAGGTCCTGGTCGACTTGGACGGCGTCGGCTTCGTCGACGCCGCCGGCATCGCCGCGTTGCTGGCCAGCCACGAGGCCGCCCGCCGGGCGGCGGTACGGCTACGGTTCGCCCGGCCCCAGCCCTATGTGCGACGCAGCCTGACCGTGGCCGGACTGGCACCGCTGTTCGCCGTGGTCTGAGCCGGCCTCGCCCCGCTACCTCGATCGGGGGAACCGGTGCCGGCCGGCGCTGACGGCGTTACCGGCGCCGATAGCGTGCCGACCGTGAAACAACGTGGAAACCGCCTGGTCGCGGCGATCGTCGCAGGCGCGGGCACGTTCGCCTTCGGCATCTCCGGAGCCGGCGACGACACGTCGAACTCCGGTGCCATCGCACTGGTCGGGTTGGTGGTCGGTCTGATCGTGTTCCACGCCACCAAGCCGAGTGCGGGAAGCAAGTAACCCGGTCGGCGGATTCGGTTGGGCTCGGCGTCAGCCGGCGGCCGCGGTGGTCGCCAGCGCCCGCCGGTGCTGGCCCAACGGGGGCCGTTCCTGGACCGACACGTCGCTGACGACGATCTCGCGTTCCAGATTGCTCAGTGCCTCGGCCTCGCCGCGCCGGAACTGGGTGAGCAGGCCGCCGGGCGGACGCTCCGAGATTACCCAGCCCTTTCGGTAGAGCCGCGACCAGGCGGTCAACAGGATCTGGGCGGACATCCGCCCCAACGCCTCGGTGCTCTGGTGCCGGTGCCGCCGCTCGCCGAGATCGACCTGAGCCAGGGAATCCAGCCCACAGACGTCGAGCAGGTCGATCAGCATCGCGGTCTCCACCCCGTAGCCGGAGACGAACGGAATCTGTTCCAGCACGTCGCGTCGGCCGGCGTACTCGCCGGCCAACGGCTGGACGAATCCCGACAGGTCCGGCCAGAAGAGGTTGAACAGCGGTCGAGCCATTATCTCCGTGACCCGGCCACCGGCATCCGCCTCGACGTCACTCGACCGCACCAGCGGCCGATGGTAGAAGCCCTTGACGAAGCTGACCGACTCATCGGTGAGCAGCGGGCCGAGCAGCCCGGTCACGAAGGCCGGCTGGAACTCCCGCAGGTCGGCGTCGACGAAGGCGATCAGATCCCCGTCGGTGGCAGCCAGCCCGGCCCAGAGCGCGTCACCCTTGCCCTCCAGTCGCGGCAGCCCCCGGGTCATCTCGTCCTGGCCGACGACCCGGGCGCCGGCGGCGGCGGCCACGGCCGCCGTGCTGTCGTCGGACCGGGAGTCGACCACCACCACGTCGTCGACCAGCGGCACCCGGTCCACCAGGTTTCCGACGATCGACTCGACGATGGCGCCGACGGTGGCCTCCTCGTTGCGGGCCGGCAGCACGACGCTCACCTGCCGGCCGGTCCTGGCCTTGGCCATGGCCAGTTCCCAGGGCGTCCACCGGCCCGCCGTCCCGGTGCGACGGGCGGTCCAGTCCGCAACCGTGGGAGCGACGGCCGTTCGCGCGTACCCCATGATCCACCCCCGTGACGACGCTCGATCAGCTGCTGGCTACCCCGCCCAGCGGGGGGTATGCGTCGTCCGATCGGGGTTCGGCCGCCACGGCTGAGCGCCCTGGGGCGGGTGGGGCACCGCGAGCCGGACGCGTCGCGTAGCGTTGACGGTCATGGGTGTGTCGCAGCGTCTGAAGAGTCGGTTCCGGCGTTTCCTCCAGCGGCCGGGCAGCACGGTCGACCTCGCTCCGTTGGCGAAACTGCTCCCCGACATCGCCGGCCGGGAGGATGACCTGCGGGCGCTCGACGACGCCGAGCTGATTGCCGAGGCCGGCCGGGCCAACGAGTTCGTCGATCTCTGCGCGGTCGGCCGGGAGGCTGCCCGGCGGGCGATCGACGAGCGGCCGTTCGACGAGCAACTGCTCGGCGCAATGTCCCTGCTGGCCGGCAAGGTCGCGGAGATGGCCACCGGTGAGGGCAAGACCCTGACCGCCACGATCGCCGCCTACGGGCACGTGCGGCGGGGCAACGGGCCGGTGCACGTACTGACGGTCAACGACTACCTCGCCCGCCGAGACGCCGAGTGGATGGCGCCGGTCTACCAGTTGCTCGGGCTGACCGTCGGCTGGGTCACCGAGAGCAGCAGCCCCGAGCAGCGGCGGACCGCGTACCAGCGGGATGTCACCTACGTGTCGGTGAGCGAGGCCGGCTTCGACTTCCTGCGTGACCAGTTGGTCACCGACATCGCCGACCGGGTCCAGCCACCGCTGGCCACGGCGATCGTCGACGAGGCCGACTCGATCCTCATCGACGAGGCCCGGGTGCCGATGGTGCTGGCCGGGGCAGTCGTCGGTGAGCAGGACCCGGTGCACGCCGCCGCCACACTGGTACGCGGGCTGCGCGCCGGCCGGGACTACGAGGTCGCCGACGACGGCCGCAGCGTCGCGTTCACCTCCGCCGGGCTGGCCGCGGTCGAGGCCAAGCTGGACGGCGTCGACCTGTACGCCGACGACAACGTCGGGCAGCTGTCCGCGATCCACGTCGCCCTGCACGCCCATGCGTTGCTGCACCGCGACGTCGACTACATCGTCCGTGACGGCGCCGTGGAACTGGTGGACGAGATGCGCGGCCGGGTGGCGCAGCGCCGCCGATGGCCGGACGGGCTGCAGGCGGCGGTCGAGGCCAAGGAGGGTCTGAACGCCACGGCCGAGGGCGAGGTGCTCGGCACCATCACCGTGCAGGCGTTCGTCGCGGCGTACCGCACCCTGTGCGGGATGACCGCGACGGCGGTCCTCGTCGGCGACCAGCTCCGCGAGTTCTTCAAGCTGGAGGTGGCGGTGATCCCGCCACACACCCCGTGCGTCCGGACCGACGAGCCGGACCGGATCTACGCCACCCGCGCCGAGAAGGACGAGGCGCTGGTCGCAGAGATCAGCTCGGCCCACGCCACCGGGCGTCCGGTGCTGATCGGCACCCTCGACGTCAAGGAGTCGGAGAGCCTGGCGGCGTCGCTGGGCGAGGCCGGCGTTGCCTGCGTGGTGCTCAATGCCAAGAACGACGACGAGGAAGCCGCGATCATCGCCGAAGCCGGTGCGCTGGGGGCGGTGACGGTCTCCACCCAGATGGCCGGGCGCGGCGTGGACATCCGCCTCGGCGGCAGCGACCAGTCCGACCGGGACCAGGTCGCCGAGCTGGGCGGGCTGTACGTGATCGGCAGCGGCCGGCACGACAGCCGACGGGTGGACAACCAGTTGCGCGGCCGGGCCGGTCGCCAGGGCGACCCGGGTGGCTCGGTGTTCTTCGTCAGCCTGGAGGACGACCTGGTCGTCCGGCACGCCCCGGACGCGATCCCACCCTCGCCGCGGATGACGCCCGACGGCATCGTCCAGGACGAGCAGGTTGACTTCGCCATCGAACATGCCCAGCGGATCGCCGAGGGTGTCGACTACGAGATCCACCGGAACACCTGGCGCTACAGCGTGGTAATCGAGCAGCAGCGCAAGGCGCTCGCGGAGCGGCGTGAGCGGCTGCTGACCACCGAGGTCGCCGCGCTGATGCTGATGGACCGGTTCCCGCAGCGGTGCGCCGAGATGGACGAGGATCTGCTGTCGCGGGCCGCCCGTTCGATCGCCCTCTACCACCTGGACCGGCTCTGGACCGAACACCTCGCCGAACTGTCCGAGGTGCGCGAGGGCGTGCATCTGCGGGCCCTCGGCCGGCTCGATCCACTCGACGAGTTCCACCGGGCGGCCGTGCCCGCGTTCAACCAGCTGATTCCGGAGATCGAGGCCCGCACCGTCGCGACTTTCGAACAGACCGAGTTCGACGAGGACTGGCAGCCCGACGAGGCCCAACTGGTCCGGCCCAGTGCGACCTGGACCTACCTGGTGCACGACAACCCGTTCGGCTCCGAGCTGGACCGGCTGATCTCGTCCGTTGGCCGCCGGCTCAGTGGCAGCGGCCACCGCTGAGCGCGGCCGGGGCGCGATCCCGTTGACCCAGGTCGATCCGGCGGACAGCAGGCTGGCCGTACTGGAGACCGCAGCCCTGCTGCGGGAGTTGACCGCCGGCATGATCCGGTGCACCGATTTCGATCAAGCGGTGGAGCATCTCGCCCGCACCACCCGGTCCGCGCTGCCCACAGTGACGTACGCGAGCGTCTGTTTTCCGGGCCGGCCGGCCTGCCTCGGTGGCGGCGTCCGATCCACTGGTCAAGGACCTGGATGAGCTTCAGTACGCCTCCGACGGGCCGGCGATGACCGCGATCCGGGACCGCGAGATCGTGCTGGCCGCTCCGGGCACCGACTCGTCGCGCTGGCCGCAGTGGAGTCGGGCGGCGGTCGACCGGGGGATCCGTACCGTGCTCAGCGCGCCGGTGGACGTCGACGACGAGTCGATCGGTGCGGTCAACCTGTACGCGGACCGGGACGGAGCGCTCGGTGCCGGTGAGCAGCTGACCGCCCTGCTCCTCACCGAGCACGCCGGACTGCTCCTCGCGGCGGTTCGGGACCGGCGTCGCGACGCGGCGGCTGGCGGGGCCGACGGCGATCGGCCGGGGTACGGCGACGTGATCGGCCCGGCGATCGGCATCGTGATGACCCAGCGGCGGTGCCCGGCCGGGGAGGCGCTCGCGGTGCTGCGCGAAGCGGCCGAGGCGACCGCGATGCCGTTGCCGGAGGTCGCCGAGCGGTTGGTGGCGTCGGTGCTGCGGACCGACAGCCAGCAACGGTGATGGCGGGTGGGTTCGCGGCGGGAGATAATCGGGTAGCACGGGTGGTGTGACCGGTGTGACCAGTGGGAAGGGCGTGAGGGCGATGCAGGCGCAACTCCGCGTGCCCGGCCAGCCGATCCAGCCGATGCTGGTGACCCTGCCGTTCGGACTCTTCGTCTGTGCGGCCCTGTTTGACATCTCGGTGGTGGCCGGGGCACCCGACCTGTTCGGTGAGGTCGGCTACTGGACGTTGGTCGCCGGGTTGGCCGCGATGGCGCTGACCGTGGCGGTGGGTCTGGTCGATCTCTGGGACGAGCCATCCGGTCCGGTCCGTTCCTCGCTGGTCCGGTTCAACCTGATCAGTACGGCGATGGGCGGGCTGTTCCTGCTCGCCGGCCTGATCCGTACCTCCGGTCCGACGTCGTTGGCCGGCGTCCCGTTGTTGATCGTGGAGCTGGTCGGCCTCGGCGTGGGGGTGGCGGGGCTGCGCCACGGTACGGCTCTGCTGCGCCACGTCGGGGAGGTAGCGGCCGCCGACGAGCGCGGCCGCCGGTCGGATGGGTTGGACGCGTTGGCCCGCCACTAGCCGACTCCTCGGGTGCGACCGGGTCGCGCCCGACCGTTGGTGCCGGCTCAGCTGCCCAGCAGGTCCCGCATCCGGTTGATCTCGACGGCCTGCTCGGCGGCGATCGAGGTGGCGAGTTCCTCGATGGTCACGTCGCTGCCGCCGGTGAGTACCCGGTCGGACATCTCGACGGCGCCTTGGTGGTGGTCGGTCATCATCGTCACGAAGAGCCGGTCGAACTCGGCCCCCCGGGCGGCTGCTAGCTCCCGGACGGCCTGCTCCGTCTGCATCCCGGGCATCGTGTCGTGGTCGTGTCCACCGGCCGGCAACCGCCGGTCCCGTAGCCACTGCCGGAGTACGGCAATCTCGGCGGTCTGTCCTGCCCGGATGCGGTCGGCGAAGGCCCGTACCCCTGGGTCGGCACTGCGGTCGGCGGCGAGCGCCGCCATCTGCACGGCCTGGGTGTGGTGCGGGATCATCATCTGGACGTACCAGGTGTCCAGCGCGTTGTACTGCGGTGGATCGATGGTCACGTCCGTCGCGGGGCGCAGCTCGGCCGGCTCGCCGGGCCGGCCGGGCAGGATCACCGGCGGTGCGTCCGTGGTCCCGTCGGCGCCGGTGGATGTTCCCGCCGGCTCGGTCGCTGCGTCGCCGGTGGTGGTCGTGGCCGAGGTTGTTGCGGTGGTCCGCAGCACGACCACCGCGACGACGACCACGGCCGGTATCAGGGCGAGTGCCAGTAGCCGTCGGTGCCGGCCGAGTGACAATCGGGACATCGGGCCTCCCGGAGTGGACGGTCGCGATGCTATCCGGCTAACTCCATGTATCGATGTGATCACTGTCACATCGATGTCGGCAACTGGGCGGTATCGTCGCAGCATCATCAATCCCTTTCGAAGGGTGCCGCACATGATCAGACGTTCCCCACGAGGGCCGCGGCAGCTCCGGACCGTGGCAGTGGCGGCGATCGCCGTCCTGTTCGGCAGCACCGCGTTGGCGACACCTAGTCATGCAGGGACCCCGTTCGACGTCGACTGCGCCGACGCCACCGACGCGCTGGCGGTCGAGTTGTGCCTGGCCCAGGCATCGGCGGCGGGGACCGACGACCCCGGACTCGGCGTCGACGAAATCGACAACAGTCGGAACCTGCGTCAGATCGCCAGCCTGCCCAAGCCCGCGCCGTTCGACACCGAGTCCTCGTTGAACTCGGACCTCGCCTTCCAGGGCAGGTATGCCTTCGTCGGCAACTACAACGGCTTCGTGATCTACGACATCGCCAACCCGCGGCGGCCGCGGCTGGTTTCGCAGGTGGTCTGCCCGGGTGGGCAGAACGACGTGTCGGTCCACGGCGACCTGCTGTTCCTGTCCACAGACTCGTCGCGCAGTGACGACTCCTGTGCCAGCACCTCCCAGTCCGCGTCGGTGAAGGAGTCCTGGGAGGGCATCAAGATCTTCGACATTCGAGACAAGAGCAACCCTCGGTACGTCAAGTCTGTCGAGACGAACTGCGGCTCACACACCCACACCCTGGTGCCGGCCAAGAGCCGCAACTTCGTCTATCTCTATGTCTCGTCGTACAACCCGTCGACGAACTTCCCGGACTGCCAGCCACCGCACGACCTGATCTCGATCGTCAAGGTGCCGTTGAAGAAGCCGACCGACGCGGCCGTGGTGGCCACTCCGGCGATCTTCCCGGACGGCGGCAACCCGGGCGGCAACGGCAGCGCCACCACCACCGGCTGCCACGACATCACCGCGTACCCGCAGAAGGATCTCGCGGCGGGCGCCTGCATGGGCGACGGCGTGCTGCTCGACATCTCCGACCGGGAGGCACCCCGGGTCGTCCACCAGGTCCGGGACACCACCAACTTCGCCTTCTGGCACTCGGCGACGTTCAACAACTCGGGCACCAAGGTGGTCTTCACCGACGAACTCGGCGGGGGCGGGGCGGCGACCTGCAACCCGACCATCGGTCCCGAGCGGGGGGCGAGCGCGATCTACGACATCACCGGTACGGGTGACGCGCGGACGCTGGTGTTTCGCAGCTACTTCAAGATTCCACGGACCAACGGGTCGACCGAGAACTGTGTGGCACACAACGGTTCGCTGATCCCGGTGCTGGGCCGCGACATCATGGTCCAGGCCTGGTACCAGGGCGGTATCTCGGTCTGGGACTTCACCAACTCGGCTAGGCCGCAGGAGATCGCCTACTGGGAGCGGGGACCGTATTCGGATACCCGGATGGTCACCGGCGGACCCTGGTCGGCGTACTACTACAACGGCTACATCTACTCCAGCGACATTCAGAAGGGTCTGGATGTGCTGGACCTCAAGGACTGGCGTACGGCGAGCGCCAAGCTGGTCCGGTTCCCGGAGTTGAACGTGCAGACCCAGCCCTGGTACCTCAGCTGGTGACACCGCGCTGGTGAGACAGAGGCAACCGGCGGGTGGTCGGACCGCGGTCCGACCACCCGCCGCGCCTGACTAGTTGGTCGGATGTTCATCCATAGGCCGCCGAACGTTCAGCTTCGGCGCGTTGTGCTCGGTGGCGGTGCCGCCGGCAGGACCGTAGCGGTTGGAACGTAACGGCGGTCCCGTCGTCGAGGTCGACGCGCGTCGGAGGTGGCGGTGACGGGACGAGCCGTGGTGTTCGGCGCTGGCGGGGATGGTTGGGCCGGCTGGCAGTTGGGGATGCTCGTCGGACTCGACCGGGCGGGCGCCGGACTGCGCGCCCCGGATCTGGTGGTGGGGACGTCGACCGGTGCCCTGGTTGCGGCGCTGGTCTACGGCGCCGCTGGCCCTGCCGCGGCCGTGCGCACCGTACGGCGGGCCGGGACCTGGCCGGTGGCGGCCCGGCAAACCGACTACGAACTGGTTGACGAGACCCGCCGGAGCCTGCGCGTCGGCGGTGCCACGTCGTCGCAGGCCCGGATGCAACTCGGTCGGCTGGCGCTCGCCGCCGACCCGTCGGACGCCACCGTCCGCGCCGCGGCGGACCTGCTGCGCGACCATCGCTGGCCCAGCGCGCCCCGGCTGCTGGTCACCGCAGTCGACGCGGACAGCGGTGAGCTGGTGGCGTGGGACTCGACGGCCGGCATCGCCCTGCCGCGGGCGGTCGCGGCCAGTTGCGCGCTGCCGGGGGTGACCGGGCCGGTGGCGGTGGACGGCCGCCGGTACATCAGCGGCGCGGTCCGTTCGACGAGCAACCCGGACCTGGCGGCCAGCGCGGCGACGGTGATGATCCTGGCCGGTGGCGGGCCGGCTAAGGTCGAGGTGGCGGCCCGGCAGAGGCGTCCCGCCGCCGGTTGTCCCGCCACGCTCGTGTTCCTGACGCCGGACGCGACAGCGCGAGCGGCGCTCACCGGCGATCCGGGTGATCCGGTCGTGTTCGCGGCGGCGCTCGCCGCAGGTGAGCGTCAGTCGTCGGGGTACGCCGGCCAGGTTCGCGCCCGCTGGGGTACGTCAGCCGAGCACGGCGGCGATCAGCAGCAGCGTGACGGCGGTGGCGACCGTGGAGAGCACCACCGAGTCCCGGGCGAGGCGTTGACCGCGCTGGTACCGGGTGGCGAAGATGAAGACGTTCTGCGCCGTCGGTAGCGCGGCGGTGACAACTGCGGCGAGCAACGCCGTGCCGCTGAGGTCGAGACCGTGTCGGGCGATCAGGTAGGCCACCGCTGGCTGGCCGAGCACCTTGAGGGCGACAGCGGTGTAGCGTTCCCGGGCCTGCGGGTCGGCTGCCAGCGGCCGGCTTCCGGGCAGGGACATTCCGAGGGCCAGCAGGGCCAGCGGTACGGCGGCCGCACCGAGCAGCTCGAAGGGCCGCAGCAGCTCGGCGGGTGGCTGCCAGCGGCTGACCGCCAGCGCCAGGCCCGCCGCCGAGGCGATCATGATCGGGTTGCGGGCCGGCAGGGACAGCAGCCGACGGACGGACGGGTTGCGGTCGCCGGCGGTGAGGTCCAGGACGGCGAAGGCCACCGGTGCCGCGACGAGTACCTGGAACAGCAGCACCGGCGCGACGACCGAGACGTCGTCGAGCACGTACGCCGCTACCGGGATGCCGAGGTTGGCCGCGTTCACATAGGACGCGCCGAGCGTGCCGATGGTGACGTCGCCGGCCGGCCGGTGCCACAGCCAACCGGCTAGCGCCAGGTAGCCGGTCGCCACCACCACGGTGCTCGCCAGGTAGGCGAGGAACGCGGGGGTGAACACCTCGGTCGGGGACGTGCCGGCCAGGGTGGTGAACAACAGCGCCGGTGTCGCGATGAAGAAGGTCAGCCGGGCCAGGACGGCGGTGCCGTCCGGGCCGAGCAGCTCGAAACGGCCGATCAGGTACCCGATCAGGGTGACCGACCAGATCGCGGCGAACCCGGCGACGATGGCGCGCATGTGATCATCCTGCCGGTTCGCCAATAGCACCGAGGTCGGGTATCCAGAGCGAGCAATCGATTACGGTGCGCTTGTCAATCATCACATTTCTGCAACGCAGTCCGGTATTGACCCGGGAGCGAGTGAACGGCAGCATCGGTTCGTGCGCAGCCGCCGGCACACCGGGTCGTCCCCTGTGTCCGGTGCCGGCTGCCGCGTCCCACCCGGCTACCGTTTGCGTACGGACACCGGCCGGCGGCCGGGATGCACGCTTCCGGCCGGAACCGTCTAGGAGGACCATGTCGGTCAGCCCCGCCTCGCCGCGCGCCGGCTGGTCCGGTTTGCCACCGTCTGGTGCGGCCCGTCCGCCCGCCGCGCCCCGGCGGGGGACCGGCCCGGCGATGGCGACCGTGACCGTCACCGTGTCGATTCCGCTCACCGCCGGTGAGGAAACGCTCTCGTCGTCCGCCCGTCAGTTGTTGGAGGCCGCCCGGGAGCTGGTGGAACGGGGTGAGGCGACGGTGGAGATGCCGGCGGCCGACGCGGCCCGGGCGCAGCCCGGCGCGGTGCTCGACCAGATCGTCGCCGGCCGCGACGGGCCGGGTCCGACGCCGGCGGCCGGCGGGGTGTTCACCGAACCCGCCACCGGGTCAGGGCGGACCGCAACGGTCACCGTGCCGGCACTGCACGTCATGGTCGCGTCGCGGACCGTTCTGTTGGACGGCGAGCCACTGCTGTTGACCCGACTCGAGTTCGATCTCCTGCTGCACCTGGTGGAGAACCCTCGCCGGGTCTTCACCCGGCTGCAGCTGCTCGCCGCGGTGTGGGGCTACGAGCACACCGGGGTGCGTACCGTGGACGTGCACATCCGCCGGCTCCGCGGCAAGGTGGGCAACTCGCCCCTGATCACCACCGTGTACGGCGTCGGCTACCGGCTCGCCGACGACGTCCGGGTCAGCATCGACACCGCCGGCTGATCACACCGCCGGCGAGCACCGGTCGGCGTCGGCGAGGCCCGAAGGCGCGTGGCTGGTCAAGGGCCGGACGGGTTTGCCGGCCGTCGGCGACGGGTAAGTGGCGGGTCTCGCGGCGACCCGGTGTGCCGGAGTCCGAGCCGGTCGTGGCTCGCCGTACTCGATCTGAAGGGGGATGGGCGCATGCTGACGCATGACGTGAACCGGCGACCGGGTCCGGGCGCGCCGGGTGCACCGGGAACCATCGACAGTGATCGGATCCGCACCGCGCTGACCAGTCGGTACCAGGAGCTGACGGCTGAGTACGAGCAGGCGATGACGCAGAGCCAGGTGCTCCGGCTGGTCGAAGGGGGCGACACCGCTGGCGACGACCAGGCCGACAGCGGTACGAAGACCGCCGAGCGGGACGCGGCCCAGTCCCTGATCCGGACCATCCTGGAGCGTCGTACCCAGTTCGAGCATGCCTTGGCCCGGCTCGCCGCCGGCGACTACGGGCGTTGCGAGGGCTGTGCCGTGGCCATTCCGGTGGAGCGGCTGGAGATCTATCCCTCGGCCACCACCTGCGTCACCTGCAAACAGTCCCGCGAGCGGCGGGCGGCCTGACCGTGGCCGCCCGGATCACGAGCGCCCCCCGGATCACCGGCACCGCGAACCGACGAGGGAGCACGAGATGACGACTGCCCAGTTGACCGCCATTGACGCCACGGTGGACAAGACCAACCGGTTGCTCAGCGAGATCGAACACGAACTCGGCTGGCCGGCCCAGCGCCGTCAGCAGTCCTACTCGGCGCTCGCCGCCGTGCTGCACACCCTGCGCGACCGGCTACCCCTGGCTGAGGTGGTGCAGCTCGCGGCGCAACTGCCGCTGCTGGTCCGCGGGCTGTACTACGAGGGCTGGGACGCCACCTCGGCGCCGACGAAGCTGGACCGTGCCGAGTTTGTCGCCCGGGTGCGACGGGACTTTCCGTTCGACGTCGAGGGCGGGGCCGAACAGGTGATCCGGACGGTCAGCCGGGTGCTGCGACGGCACGTCAGCTCCGGTGAGTGGGACGACGTGCTGGCCACCGTACCGGTCGAACTGCGCGACCTGTTGGCTGACTGACGGTACGGCCCGCGCCGCCGCGGGCCGTACCGTCAGTCACCGTACGGTCACCTTGGTGGCCAGTCGGCGTCGGTGGTCGACCTGCCGTTGGGGGCCGACCAGCCGGACCGCGACCCGTTGGCGGACATCGATGCTCGACGCGGCCAGCCGCAGTTCCAGGTCACCGGGCTCCACGACCCGCCGCCCGTCCCGCCCGGTGAAACACGACAGGTCGGCGGAGAAGTCGAACTCGACCCAGCGCGCCTGGCCAGCCTGCAACGGCACCCGGGCGTAGCCGACCAGCCGGATCACCGGTCGGGTGACCTGCGCCACCGGGTCGTGCAGGTACAGCTGGACGATCTCGCTGCCTGCCCGGTCGCCGGTGTTGCGTACCCGCAGCCGAATTCGCAACGTGCCGTCGGTGCCGATCTGCGCCGGGGCCGCACCCCAGCCGTGCTCGACCCCGTCGACCAGTGGCGTCGACCACTCGAACGAGGTGTACGACAGCCCGTGGCCGAACGGGTACAGCGGACCGGGATCCACGTTGCTCACCTCGGTCCGGTGTCCCAGCAGCGGGCTGAGGTAGCTGGTCGGCTGGCCGCCGGCCAGCCGGGGAACCCCGATCGGCAACCTGCCGGACGGGCAGACCCGGCCGCTGAGTACTCCGGCGACCGCACCGCCTCCCTCGGCGCCGGGGAAGAACGCCTGCACCACCCCGGCCAGCCGGTCGGCGTACCGACCGAGCGCGTACGGACGTCCGGTCAGCAGTACCAGCACCACCGGAGTGCCGGTGGCCACCAACGCCTCGATCAACTCGCCCTGCCGTCCGGGCAGTTCCAGGTCGGTGGCGTCGCAACCCTCGCCAGAGGTCCCGGCGCCGAACAGCCCGGCCCGATCCCCGACCACCGCGACGCAGACGTCGGCCCGCGCCGCGGCGTCCGCGGCCACCACGATGCCCGGGGTGTCCTGCCCGTCCACCGGGCCGGTGACGACGTGTTCGATGGTCGCTGCGGGCAGCTCGGCCCGCAGCGCGGCCAGGACGGTTCCCATCTGGGGTTGCTCCCCGACATCGGCCGGAACGGTACCAACGTGACTGGGGAACGTGTAGCAGCCCAGCAGCCCGGTGACCGAGTCGGCCAGCGGCCCGACCACCGCGATACGGCCCCGCTCGGGCAGCGGAAGGACGGCGTCGTTGGCAAGCAGCACCACCGATTCCTCGGCCAGCCGCCGGGCCAGGTCCCGGTTCGCCGGCGAATCCAGGTCGATCTCCGGACCAGCGGACGGCCCGCTCGCCTCGCCGGGGCGGTACGCACCGGCCAGCGCCGGTGGCACCGGATCCCAGTCCGGGTCGAGCAACCCCAACTCACACTTCTGCCGCAGGACGCGGGTGACGGCCCGGTCGACCACCGACTCCGGTACGGCGCCCTGCCGGACCGCCTCGACGAGTGGGGGGCCGTAGCACCGTACCGCTGGCAGTTCGACGTCGACCCCGGCGCTGAGCGCCAGGGCGGCGGCGGTGGTGGGACCGTCGGCCACCCGGTGCAGCAGCTCCAAGAACGACACGCCGAAGTAGTCCGCGACCACGGTGCCGGTGAACCCCCAGCGGCCACGGAGCAGATCGGTGAGCAGACCGCCGTCTGCCGCCGCCGGGACGCCGTCCACCTCCGCGTACGAGTGCATCACCGACCGGGCGCCGCCGTCCCGGACGGCCATCTCGAACGGTGGGAGCAGGACGTCAGCGAACTCCCGCGGGCCGACCGACACCGGCCCGAAGTTGCGCCCCGCCCGGGAGGCCGAGTAACCGGCGAAGTGCTTGAGGGTGGCCACAACCCCGGCCGATTCCAGCCCCCGTACGTACGCCGTGCCGATCGTGGCGACCAGGTACGGATCCTCGCCGATGGTCTCCTCGGTGCGACCCCAACGGGGGTCCCGGGCCACGTCGAGCACCGGGGCGAGTCCCTGGTGCACCCCGACCGACCGCATGTCCTGCCCGATCCTTCCGGCCATCTGCGCCACCAGGTCGGGGTCGAAGCTGGCACCCCAGGCCAGTGGGGTCGGGTACACGGTGGCGCCCCAGGTCATGAACCCGGTCAGGCACTCCTCGTGAATCATCGCGGGAATATTGAACCGGTTACCGGCGGCGATCTCGGTCTGCAGCCGGAGCAGCGCTCCGGCGCCGTCGGCCGGAGTCACCGCCGCGGTGCCGAACGGCCGGGTCAACTGCCCCAGGCCGGTGTGCAGCAGGCCGGCCCAGTCGACCGACTCGTCGACCAGGTCATGCTGCAACGGGGCCATGTCGTCGATCGAGGCATTGGCGCCCCGCCAGTAGCTGTACAGCTGTGCGACCTTCTCCGCCAGCGACATCCGACTGAGCAGGTCGAACACCCGTTCCTCCACCGCCAGGGTGGGGTCGCGCCACGGTGCTGACCGGTCGGGGCTGTCAGCGTCGGGCGGCCCGGCCGCCCGCCCGGTGGCCGCGGCGGCGGAGCGACCGTCCGGCTGCCCGTCTGGACCGGGCTTGGCCGGCCCCTCGTCCAGGGCGTAGTCCTTGCCGCTCACCGGCAGCCTCCTATCGATCGTCGCCGCGCCGGTCCAATCCGGCGTCGCCGGACCGTCGCGCCCTGTTTTCCGACATGTTTCCGGAAACCTACCGCCCCGTCGAGATCCGGCGTCCCACAGTTTGCTGGCAGTGTCCGGGTATGCTCCCCGCATCGTAGGGGCCGCAAGCGCCCCATCCGGCTACCGTCTGGGCTACCGCCGCCAGATCTTCCGGAAAGTTCCGGTCGGTGGTGTGGCCGACCCGCTCGCCGGCATCGGCGACACACTGTCGGCCGGGTCGATGCCAAGCGTTTTCCAACTGCGGCAAGATAGGGCCCGGACTCGGCGCACGGAGCCGGACCGGCTGGCGGAAGGTTCGGCCGTACGCTGAAGCCTCGACGAAGGAGCTGCTGACGTGACGGTCGATGAAGGACGCAGGATCACGATCACCGCGATCGCTCAGGAAGCCGGTGTCTCCGTGCCGACCGTGTCACGGGTGCTGAACGGTCGCAACGACGTCGCCCCGCAGACCCGTGAACGGGTCGAGGAGTTGCTGCGTCGGCACGGCTACCGGCGGCGGGCGACCCGGTCCCGCGCCGGTGCCAGCCTCATCGATCTGGTCTTCAACGACCTGGACAGCCCGTGGGCGGTGGAGATAATCCGCGGCGTAGAGGACGTCGCGCACGCCGCCGGGGTCGGTACCGTCGTCTCCGCCATCCACCGCCGGTCCGCGTCGACCCGGCAGTGGCTGCAGAACCTGCGTACCCGGGCCACCGACGGTGTCATCCTGGTCACCAGCGAACTTGCTCCGCCATTGCACACCGAACTGCGACGGCTCAACGTTCCGATGGTGCTGGTCGACCCGGCCGGCGTGCCGAGCCTGGACATTCCCACCATCGGGGCGACCAACTGGGCCGGCGGACTGCGGGCGACGGAACACCTCATCTCCCTGGGGCACCGCAGGATCGGCTTCATCGCCGGTCCGCCCCGGCTGCTGTGCAGCCGGGCCCGGCTCGACGGCTACCGGGCCGCGCTGGAGGCGGCCGAAATACCGCTGCGTCCCGAGTATGTCGTTCCCGGCGACTTCTACCATGAGTCCGGCTTCGCCGGCGCGGCCGCGCTGTTCGACCTCGACGAACCACCCAGTGCGATCTTCGCGTCCAGCGACCAGATGGCCCTCGGTGCCTACGAGGCCCTGCGGCAACGCGGCTTGCGGGTCCCGGACGACGTCAGCGTGGTCGGCTTCGACGACCTGCCCGAGGTGCAGTGGTCGTCGCCGCCGCTGACCACGGTGCGCCAGCCGCTGGCCGAGATGGGGCTGCTCGCAGCGCGCACGGTGCTGCGTCTGGCGCAGGGGGAGCCGCTGGAGACACCGCGGGTGGAGCTCGCCACCGAGCTGGTCGTGCGGGACAGCTGCGCGCCGCACCAGGAGCTGTAGTCCTCAGCCGGTCCGGGTGCATGCGAGGTTAGTGACGATCCGCCCTGGGTACCACCCGCAGGCAGGACCGTGCCGGCGCGCGACCGGCGCGTGTCGACCGACCCGCAGGGGGGCAGCCATGACACTCGACGACGACGACATCCGCAGCACCGGGCCCGCAGCGGGTCACGGCCCGGCCGATGGTGGGGCGAATCCGGCTGGGCGCGACGGTGGTGCCGACGGCGGCGCTGGTCCGAAGGCGCAGGAGGGCCCGGCCGATGGTGGGGCGAATCCGGCTGGGCGCGACGGTGGTGCCGACGGCGGCGCTGGTCCGAAGGCGCAGGAGGGCCCGGCCGATGGTGGGGCGAATCCGGCTGGGCGCGACGGTGGTGCCGACGGCGGGGCGAACCGGCGTTGACCCAGTTGCCCACCGCGTCACGCGGTGCCGGCACCGGCGGGCCTGGACTCCCCGACCTGCGGTTCGCCGCGACGTCACCGGGCCCGCCGGGCGGTGCGGACCCGTCGCGCCGCCCGACGGCGCTGACCCGGTGCGTTGCCGTGGACCCGGCGACCTTCGCGGCTGTCTACTGGGGGCGTAGACCGCTGCTGTCCCGCGCCGTCGACCTGGCCGGCCCCGCCGGATTCACCGATCTGCTCGATCGCCCCGCGGCCGACCAACTGCTGAGCAGGCACGGCCTGCGTACGCCGTTCCTCCGGGTGGCCCGGGACGGCGAGGTGTTCGCGGAACCGACCTACACCGGCGGTGCCGGCGCCGGTGCCGAGATCGACGACCAGGTGCTCGATGAGCGGGTGTTGGGCCTGTACGCGGACGGAGCCACCCTGGTTCTGCAGGGCCTGCACCGGCTCTGGCCACCGATCATCTCGTTCGTCGGCGAGTTGTCCACCACACTGGGCCAGCCGTTGCAAGCGAACGCCTACCTCACCCCGGCCGGCAGCCGCGGGTTCGCCACCCATTACGACACCCACGACGTGTTCGTCCTGCAGACCGAGGGCCGCAAGCGGTGGCGGGTGCACGAACCGGTACTGATCGATCCGCTGCCCCAGCAGACCTGGTCGGGCCGGGCCGACGAGGTAGCCGTCCGGTCCGAGGCCGCACCTGCGCTGGACGTCGTGCTCGGCCCTGGCGACGCCCTCTACCTGCCCCGAGGCTGGCTGCACAGCGCCACCGCGCAGCAGGAGAGCTCGATCCACCTCACCGTCGGGGTCCGCGCGTTCACCCGCTACTCGCTGGTCGAGGCGCTACTCGAGCTCGCCGTGACCGAGCCCCGGCTGCGCACCTCGCTTCCGTTCGGCGCCGACCCGGGCGAACCGGCCGGTATCACCTCGGAACTGAGCGCAACGGTGGCGGTACTGCGGGACTGGTTGGCCTCCGTCGAGCCCAACCAGGTCGCGGCGCGGATGCGCCGTCGGGCCTGGTCGGCGGTCCGCCCGGCCCCACTGCCCCCACTGCGGCAGGCGGACCGGATCCGGACGCTGGCCGTCGACGACGTCATCCGCCGCCGACCCGGGTTGCGCTGGCGGCTCACCTCGCAGTCGGACGACCGGGCCACCCTGCAGATCTTCGACCGTACGGTGGAGTTTCCGGGTAGGTGCCTCCCGGCCCTGCGGACGGTGCTGGACACCGCCGGTGTCCGGGTCGGTGATCTGCCCGGGCTGGACACCACCGCCGACCAGCTGGTGCTGGCCCGCCGTCTGCTGCGCGAAGCGGTCGCGGTCGCCGACTGACCACCGGGGCCGGGCGTCGGCGGGTCAGCCCAGCCCGGTCAGCAGGGCGGCGGTCGCTGCCAGGCCGGCGACCAGGACGATCGACACGGTACGCAGGTCGAGCACCGCGTGCCGGCGGTCGGCCAGCGCCTTAGCCGGACCCAGCCCGAGTAGCGGACCGACCAAGGTGACCACGAGCGCGATCACCGGCATCCCGACCGCCAGGTCGCCGCCGTAGCGCTGGCCAGCCCACCGCGCGGCGGTGGACAGCCCGAACGCGGCGGCGGCGCCGGCGGCGCCGAACACCGCCAGCACCGGATACGCCGACCGGGGCAGGGGGCCCACGTCGTTGGACCGCTCGACCAAAGCACGGGCGGCCGCGAGCCAGTGCTCCGGATCGTCGTCGACGGCGGTACCCGGAGGCGTCGGCAGCGGCGGCGGGAGGCCGCCGAGCCGTCCGGCCAACGGCCCGAACCGGTGACCGACCTCGGTCCAGATGTCGGCGGCCGCCCGGTCGACGTCCGCCAGCTCCCGGCTTGCCTGATCGTGGAGGTGGTGCAGCTCCGCCAGGTCGGCCTCCACCTCGGCCACCGCGGTCTGCGCGCTGTCGCACCGTTGCGCGTACCACTGCTGCGCTTCGTCCCGGCGGTTCTGCAGCGCGGCGGCGAGTTCGGCGAGCCGGCGCATCAGCTCGGGGTAGGAGGCGTCCATCAGGGCAGCCCGTACGGGATGATGACTTCGGCACTGCGGTGCACCGTCCGGTCGAAGAACAGTGCCCGCCACGGCCGGGGATACCAGGCCGGGCCGCCGGCCCGGGGGTACAGCGGCGGTCCGAGATCGGAGCCGTGCACGTCCAACGCCACCCAGGCGCCAATCTGGTCGGTCCGTGAGCCGACCCCGCCGAGATCGTCGCGCATCCGGGCCACCCCGCGCCACCAGCCCAGCACGTGGGTGTGCCGCTCCGGCCCGAGGTGCAGCACCCGGCGGAGCCGGTCCAGGCCGGAGCGGCCGGCGAACTTCGCCGCCAGCCGCCCGGCGGCGGCGTCGACCGCGTACAGCACGAGGAAGTGCGGGCGGACCGGACCGTCCAGCACGTCATGGGAGAGCCGGTCGGCGGTGTCCGCGAGCAGCCCGCCGACGGTATCCAAGTCGTACAGTCCGGTGCCAGCCGGCAACGCCGCGTGTAGCCGGTGGGCGGCTGCCTCCGCGTCCGGATCCAGACAGGCGACATCGAACCGCGCCGCGCCGGGCGGGTACTGCCGGGCCAGCGACCGGGCACCGGCGTCGAGCAGGGCGCACGCCTCGTCCACCCGGGTGCCCAGTACCGCGAGATTGCGTCCGGGTGCCCGGGCCAGGCTGAGCCGGGCGGAGCGGGCCAGTACGTCGATCGTCTCGCCGAGCAACGCCACCGGCACGCGCGGCCCGTCGCCGTCGACGGCCAGCGCCTGGTAGTCCGGTGCCTCGGCCAGCCGGGGCACCACGTCGCCGTCGAACAGCCGCGGCGTGGGCAGGTCGGCGGGCCGCCGTCGCCACAGCCGGTGTTGCAGCTCCTGCCAGGTGTCCCGGTCGCTGGCCGGCGGAACCCGGACGATCTGGTTGGCCTCCGTTGCCCCGGACTCGGCGTTGACCACGGCGTGATGGCGGGGCAGTGACTCCGCTGCGGTGTTGGTCTCCGGCAGGACGCGGCGCGCCTTCGGTAGCGCGATCCGTAGTGCGAACTGGGCGATCAGCGCGGTACGCCCCCACAGCGCCTGGATACCGGAGACGTCCTGGGACGCCAGGATCAGGTGGATGCCCTGTGACCGGCCCCGCCGGGCCAGGTCCTCCAGCAACGTCGCGGCCTCAGTGGCCAGCGCGTCGTTGCCGGCGAGCAGCACCTGGAACTCGTCGATCACCGCCACGATGCGCGGCCACCGGCCCTGTGGGTCCTCGGCGCGCAGCTCCGCCAGCTTCGTCACCTCGTGGCGTTTGGCGGCGTCGGCCCGCTGCCGCAGTTGCGCGCCGAGGAAGTTCAGCATCGCAAGGCCGAACTCCCGGTCGGTGTTGACGTTCACCCCGACCAGCCGGACATGCGGCAGGAAGCTGGGGTCCCGCCGGCCCGGCGCGAACCGGGCAAAGGACACCCCCTCCTTGAAGTCCAGCAGATAGAACTCCAGCTCGGTGGGGGAGTAGCGGGCGGCCAGGGCACCGATCCAGGCGTAGATCAGGTTGGTCTTTCCGGTACCGGACGGCCCACCGATCAGCGCGTGTGGCGGATAGTCGCTCAACGTCACCGTCACCGGCCGGCCCTGTGGGCTGTCGCCGACCGGCGCGGTCAGCCCGGCGGTGGCGGCCTCGGTCCATTCCTGCTCGGGCAGCAAATCGCTGAATACCGCCGGAACCGGGCCGGCGGCGACTGCGGCGGCGATCTCCCGGCAGGTGCGCGTGACCAGCTCAGCTGGCGGCGGCGGGTCGATCCGTACCGGTAGCTGCGGATAGCCGCTGACCCGAGCCGTGCCGCCGGAGACCGACACGGTGGTCACGGTGGGCGCGGCGCTGAGCCCGACACCGCGGACGATCAGATGGACGCCGCAGGCGGCGCCGGCGCGGGTGATCCGGTCCAGCTGAGCCCGTTCGTGCCGGGACAGCTCCTCCCCGGGCCCGCCGAGCAGGACGGCGATCCGCCACGGTTCGGGCCGTCGGCCGGTGGCCGTCGCCAGTTCGCTCAGCGATCGGAACTCCCCGGCCAGCACCGTCTCGTTGATCCGGCGGATGTGGTCGACCAGCTCATCCAGGTGCCGGCTCAACCCACCGGGGCCGGCGAAGGTGAGCAGGCCGGGTCCGGCCAGCGGGGCGAAACCGGCGAGGCCGCCACCGAGCTGTTCCGGGTCGTAGCCGGTCAGCCGGACGGTGCCGGGCGCGGTACGGCCGAGAATCCGCAGCAGCAGTGCGGACAGCACAGCGTCACACCCCGCTCGGTCGGCGCCGTCCAGCGCCACGTGGCCGTGGTCCAGGATCGCGACGAGCGCGGGTACGGCGGGACCTCCGGCCAGCCCGGTCAGGCCGATCCGGGCAGCTCCTGGCGCTTCCGTGCGCGTCGCCGGAGCAGGATGCCACCGGGCCCAGTCAGCGGCGGCGGCTCCTGGCGCTGCCTGGTCGACCGCCGCGACGGCTCGCCGGGCGGTCACCGCCAACTGATCGCGGTACTGCTCGGCGAGGTCGGCGAGCCGGCGGTCGCGGTGCGCCGCGGCTCGGTGCGGCACCTGCTCGGCTGCCATGCGTACCCGTTTGAGCTGCTGTTGCGCCGCGGCGATGTCCTGTTCGACGTCGTCGAGTCGGTTGCGGGCCGCCGCCCGGGCATGACCGAGCGCCCGACGGACCGCGGCTACCAGCTCGGCCCGCGCGTCAGGCATCGCGCCCCCGCAGCGGGCGGGGCTGCTCCGGGCGCAGCGTCTGCGGCTCGCGGTCGAGCAGCCGTAGCAGTACGCCGGTGAGTACCGCGCCGGCGACCGCCGAGTCGGCCGGGTGCGGCGGAGCCGGGGGCTGCCCGGTCTGTTCACCGTCGGCCCGGTGATCGTCGCCGCCCCGCTCGTCGGCCGGCACCCGGCAGATCCGGGCGAGCAGGGTCGACAGCACCGAATCCGGCATGCCGGGTAGCAGCTCACGTACCTGTCGGGTGGTGGCGGAGGCGAGCCGACGCAGGTCCTCAGCCTGCGGCTCGTGGTCCAGCAGGTCCCCGGCGAGGCGGTGCAGCAGCGGTGGGGTGACCGCGGCGAGATTCAGCCCGGTCGGCGCGGCCGCCGCGGCGAGGTCGCGGTGCAGTCCGGCCCGGTCCTCCCGACGGACCGCCGTCGCGACCCTGCGCAGCAGTTCGGCGGTGTCTGTGGCGGCGTCCGGCCCGGGCGTGTCGGTCGCGGCGTCCGGCCCGGGCCCGACCCCGGATTCCCGGTCGGTCAGCTCCGCGACCCGGGCGGTCCACCAGTTGCCGAGCTCGGGCGCGGCGGGCGCGCTCGCCCGCCCGGTGCCGCCCGGTGCCGCCGTCGGGTCCCGGTCGCTGTCCAGCGCCGCCCGCCACCCACCGTCGCCCCCCGATGCCGGGCCGGCGCCGAAGCCGATCGCCGCCAGGTAGTCGTCCACTGACTGCGCAGCGACCCGCATCGCGTGGCCGGCCTGCTCCGCGTGTTCGGTGGCGCCGGCGAGCTGCGGCACCGCCAGCGGGTCCGCCGACTCCTGGCGGACCCAGATGAGCAGCTCGGTCGCGGCGCGTAGCCTCTGCACCGCGACCGCGAGCTGGCCCACCGGCAGGTCGTCGGTGGCCGCCCGGACCCGGGCGGCGAGATTCTCGGCGAGGGACATTGGTGACTACAGCGTCGCGGAGTACGTCTGCGCCTGTTCGACGGCGGCGAGTGTGGCGGCGAGGCACTCTTCGAGCTCGGAGCTGGCCTGGAACAGGGCGGCCTGGGCCGCTCCGACCGCCTCGTGGCCGCTGCCCTCGAAGGCGGCCGCCAGGCTCTGCTGCGCCTCGGCGATCTTCTCGCTGGCGGCTTGGACGGCAGCCTGGCCCTCCGACACCTGCATGATCGCGGCTTCGATGGCGGACTTGACCTCGGCGACACTCGCCACGGGCGAAACCTCCTCAAGGGGCTGGAAGGCTCTATTAGAGCTTACCGCTGGTGGGTGATTGCTGCCCGGCTGTCTGGTCCCGCAGATAGGCTGCTCCGCAGCGGCCGTCCGGCCGTCGGCGCTTAGCCCGTGTGAGCTGGGCAACTGCCGGTGGCGGATCAGGTATTCAGGCTGAATACCGGTCAGAAGTCCGACACCGGACCGGTCAACTGCCCGGTCAGCCATCGGGGTCCGTGGATCTGTGCGCCCACTCCGGTGACCCGGTCCTTCAACCGGCGGTCGGCCGTGACGACTACCACCCGCCGGTCCGGTCCGCCCTCGGCGGCGATCTCGACGATCAGATCGTCTCCCGACCCGGGAGCCACGCCGATCCGTACCCCGTCGGTCGGCGGCAGACCACGGGCCGCCCCCTCGACCACCAGGACCACCTCCAGCGGTCCGGTCAGCTCGGGGAGTCCCCGGTCGGCGACGCCGACCAGTTGATCACGCAGCCGGGCGGCCGCCGCCATCCGGTCGCGCCACCAACCGTCAGGTCGGGAGCCGACCACGTTCGCGCCGTCCACGATCAGCAGAGTTCGCATCCGGCAAGCCTGCCAGCACGCGTGGCCGTGGATCCGGCACCCCGGCCGGCCACACCAATCCCGACCCACGTGCCGGCTACCTCGACGGCGTGCCGGGTGGTTTCGGACGTCGCTCGTCGACCGGGACGTTTGGCCCGGGGCGGCCCGGGTAGCCACAGTCCGGTTCACAGCCGGCGGGGGGCGAAACGGCGAGGGGGCGCGCAGATGAGTGACGGACCGTACGGCCCGGGAGGGCTCGGCACCGATCCCTGGGAGGACCTGTTGGCCCGGTTTCTCACCGGCGGCGAGCCCCGGTTGCCGGTGCACCGGGTCGACATCACCCGGCTGATGAGTGGCGATGCCCGTGACCTGCTCACCGCCGCCGCCCGGCGGGCGGCCCAGGCCGGCACCAGCGACCTGGACACCGATCACCTGCTCTGGGCGGCGTTGCAGCGTCAACCGCTGCGGGAGTTGGTCCGCCGGGCCGGGGCCGACCCGAACGGGCTGCTCGCCGAGTTGGGCGGACCGGCGGCCGGCCGGGGCGAGGTACCGGCCAACCTCTCGCTGACCCCGGCGGCGAAACGTGCACTACTGGACGCGCATCAGCTCTCCCGGGCCACCGGCGCGACCTACATCGGACCCGAGCACGTGCTGATGGCGCTGGCGGTCAACCCGGAGTCGGCCGCCGGGCGGATGCTCGCTGCCGGCCACGTCGAACCCCGGTCGCTGCAGAACGCCAGCGCCGAACGCGGCGGTGCGGCCAAGCCGCGGACGGCCCGCGGGACCCCGACCCTCGACCAGTACGGGCAGGATCTGACCGAACTCGCCGCCCAGGGTGCGATCGACCCGGTCGTCGGCCGGGGTGAGGAGATCGAGCAGGCGGTGGAGATCCTGTCCCGGCGGACCAAGAACAACCCGGTGCTGATCGGGGAGGCCGGGGTCGGCAAGACCGCGATTGTGGAAGGACTGGCGCAGCGCATCGTCGACGGGGACGTCCCCCAGACGCTGATCGGCAAGCGGGTGGTGCAGCTGGATCTCGCCGGGCTGGTCGCCGGTACCCGGTACCGCGGCGACTTCGAGGAACGGTTGAAGAAGGTCATTGACGAGATCCGTAGCCACGGCGACGACCTCATCGTGTTCCTCGACGAGCTGCACACCCTGGTCGGGGCGGGCGGCGGCGGCACCGAAGGGTCGATGGACGCCAGCAACATGCTGAAACCTGCGTTGTCCCGAGGCCAACTGCGGGTGGTCGGCGCGACCACGCTGGACGAGTACCGGCGCAACATCGAAAAGGACGCCGCGTTGGCCCGGCGGTTCCAACCGGTCCTGGTACCCGAGCCGACCGTTGCGGACACCATCACGATCCTGCACGGTCTGCGGGACCGCTATGAGGCGCATCACCAGGTGCGGTTCACTGACGACGCGCTGCTGTCGGCGGCGGAACTCGCCGACCGCTACATCAGCGACCGGTTCCTGCCGGACAAGGCGATCGACCTGATCGACCAGGCCGGCGCCCGGGTCCGGCTGCGCACCCGCACACCGGCCGCCGACGTCCGGGACCTGGAACGGCAGCTCGAGCAGTTGCACCGGGACAAGGCCCAGGCAGTCGCCGACGAACAGTACGAACGGGCGTCCGGCCTGCGGGACCAGCTGACGCAGGTGCAACAGCGGATCGAGACGGCCCGCAGCCCGGACAGCGCCGGGGTGCCCCAGGTCAGCATCGAGGAGATCGCCGAGGTGGTTTCCCGGGCCACCGGCATTCCGGTCAGTCAGCTCACCGAGGAGGAGCGGGACCGGTTGCTGCGGCTGGAGGGTGAACTGCACCAACGGGTGGTCGGCCAGGACGACGCGGTCACCGCGGTCGCCGAGGCGGTCCGTCGCTCGCGGGCCGGGCTGGGAGATCCGGACCGGCCGGTCGGCAGTTTCCTGTTCCTCGGACCCACCGGTGTCGGCAAGACGGAGCTGGCCCGGGCCCTCGCGGCGGCCCTGTTCGGTGACGCCGACCGGATGGTCCGACTCGACATGAGCGAGTTCCAGGAACGGCACACGGTGAGTCGGCTGGTCGGGGCACCGCCCGGCTACGTCGGCTACGAGGAGGCCGGCCAGCTGACCGAGGCGGTTCGCCGGCGACCGTACGCGGTGGTGCTGCTCGACGAGATCGAGAAGGCGCACGTCGACGTGTTCAACGTCTTGCTGCAGCTGATCGACGACGGCCGGCTGACCGACAGCCAGGGCCGGACGGTCAACTTCCGTAACGTGGTTCTGATCATGACGAGCAACCTCGGTTCGGAGCTGATCACCGGCGGCGGCCGCAGTGTCGGCTTTGGCGGGACGGACGGCGACAGCCCTGACGACGACCTGCGCGAGCGCCTGCTGCGCCGCCTGCAGGAGGACTTCCGTCCGGAGTTCCTCAATCGGATCGACGAGATCATTATCTTCCGGCAACTGGCCCAGCAGCAGCTGCGCCAGATCACCGACCTGCTGCTGGAGGAGACCCGCCGACGGCTGCACGCCCAGCACATCGCCGTGGAGGTCACCGATGCGGCGGCCGACTGGATAGCCGAAGCCGGATACCAGCCGGAGTTCGGCGCGCGGCCGATGCGTCGGACGATTCAGCGGGAGGTCGACAACCAACTGTCCCGGTTGCTGCTCGACGGCACGTTGGCGGCGGGGCAACGGGTCACCGTCGACGCGCGGGACGGTGGTCTGCGGTTCGATGTCGTCAGCGCGGCCGAAGGGAGAAGACGACCATGAGTCAACCTGAGGAACAACGTGAGAAGTCCGCGAAGACCGACGAGGTGCTGGCCCGGAACAGCCCGTTGGACACCGGGACCGGACCCGGCGCCGTCCTGGCGGACACCGATGTGCGCCCGGAACCGGCCGGTACACAGACCCGGGCCGACTCCGACGATCCGGTGAGCAGCATCGAGCCCCCCGACTGACCGTCATAGTGAGGAGGTTGTCGAATGGCGGCGCACCGGCGTACCGACACCGACACTGATCAGTTGTGGAACGAGTTCCACGCGTACGTGAACATCAGTTCGGAACAGTTGCGTGACTGGCTGCTGACCGAGGCGTCCGGCGAACAAGCGTTCGTCGGACCCGGCGTCGACCTGCCGCAACCCGGTGGTGCCGTACTTGCGGTGCTGGGCAAACGGCGGGTGGATCTGACCGAACCGGACCGGCAGGTGATGGCGCGGGTCGTCGAGGAGATCCGGGACCTGCTCGCCCGCCGCCCGGCGGCGGGCGCGGCGGACGACCGGTGGCGGCGGGCGCTGCTGGACCTGGGGCACGATCCGCTGCGCGTCGACGCGGACACGGCGGGCTGACCAGTCACTTCCACCTGGCGCACGCCGACGGCGGGTCCCGTTGCCGGTACCCGCCGTCGGGGTGTGGCTCTGCCGGTTCGTCTCCCGGCCAGACCGGCTCGGCCGGGAGACGAACGGCTACGGCCGGGTGATGCCGAGCGAGTAGCTGCCCGAACCGCTGTACGCGTGGACCACGTACCGGTAGTAGCCGGAGGAGCCGCTGTAGGTCAGCGTCTCATCCGGACCGGGGCTGGTGCCGCTGGCCACGCTGACCCACCCGCTGCCGCTCCACCGCTGCAGGTACAGGTCGAAGTCGCGGCTGGTCGGTCCGTCCAGGCAGGCCCGGTGGGTGCCGGAGCCGGCGAGGAAGTAGCTGCCGTTGGGCTGGATCTGGGTGCCGCCAGAGGAGAGCGAACCGGTGTAGGTGTTCTGGTAGCCGCTGCAGGTTCCGCTGCCCGGCGGCGGGGTGGTCGGCGGCGGGTTGCCGCCACCGCCGGTCCGCAGCGTGAGGCCGTACACCGAGAGGATCTCGTTGACCGGCTGGAAGTAGGTGGTGCCGCCGGTCGAGCAGTTGCCCGAACCGCCGGAGGTGACTCCCTGGGCCTGCTGGCCGGAGAGCCACGACCCACCGGAGTCACCGGGCTCGGCGCAGGCGTTGGTCCGGGTCAGCCCGGACACCCGACCCTGCGGGTAGTTCACCGTCGAGTTCTTGGCCTGGATGGTGCCGCAGCGCCAACCAGTGGTCGACCCGGACCGGCAGACCGACGCGCCGACCGCCGCCTCGGCCGAGCCGGCGACCGTGACGTTTCCGCCGCTGTAGTTGTTCACCCACGGCTGCGGTGTCCAGTTCGAGTTGGTCTGCACCCACGCGTAGTCGTTGCCGGGGAACGACGACCCGCGGAAGGTGCCCTGCGACACCTGGTTGTAGCCCTGGGTGGCGGTGCCCACGCTGCCGCAGTGCCCGGCGGTGACGAACCCGCCGGTCACCGAGAAGCCGACCGAGCAGCGCCCGCCCATGTAGTAGGCGTCGCCGCCCCGGACGTCGTACAAAGTGGTCGGCGTCTCATCGGTGCGCACGACCCGTACCGCGTCCGCCGCGGCACCGCTGCCGGCGACGAAGCTCTCGGCCACCGAGACGTCGCCGCGGGCCAGCACCACCACGGTGTTGGTGGCCACGTCGACGTACCAGCCGGCGACGGCGGTCGCCGGCGCCTTCGCTGCGGTGCGGTCGAGCTTGGCCTTGACCCGGTCGAGTTCGGCCGCGCTGCGGTCGACCACCTTGACCTTCGCGCCGGCGGCGGTCACCGCGGCGGTCTGGGCCGAGTCGGTGACCGCCACGGTCAGCGTGCCGCCGTCGGGGGACAGCCACGCCCCGCCGAAGTCGGTGCCGAGCGTGGCGCGCAACATCGCTTCCTTCTTGTTGGCGCTGGTTTCCTTGGCGATCCGGACCCGCGCCTGGTCTGCGGTAAGGCCCAGGTCACGCTGCATCGCCGCGAGCATTCCGGGTGCGGCCGCGTCGGCGGCCGGCTGGGCGACCGGCCCGGCGTTGGGTGCTGCCATGGCGGGCATCGCGGCCAGACCGGCCGCGCCCAGTGGCAGGATAACGGCCGCGGTGGCCGCGATCAGTGCTCGTCTCATCTGCTCCCCTGACGATTGAACGGAAGTGACTCCGGTGGGCGGCCAGGGATCGCCTGGCTGAGCCGGCCGGAGGCACGTGGCGCCGACGTTCCCGGCGCCGACGGGCCGGGTCTCGGATGGTCCGCCGGTCGTGGTGATCCGGTGGGCCCGGGATGTCGGCGTTCGGGGATAACGTCGAGTTGCTGCCAACTTAATGGCGGTCTATGTCAGCAGGCAGATACCAGCTGGCTCATACCGTCACAGCGATCAGTCGGGGCAGAGCGGGGTCGGTCGGGCAGAGGCAGGACCGGTCAGCTGTCCGAGACCGGGAACCCGGCCAGCCTCTGCGCCCCGAATCCGGGGTTGTCGGCGAGCCAGCCGAGATACTGCGGGTTGCGCCCCAGCGAGTCGGTGTACGCCGTGGTGGCGTGGGTGAACACCCGGTCGGCGAGGGCAGCGGCGGTCGCGTCCGGGTGCCAGCCCAGCAACAGCCGCCAGCGCAGCGGCGCGCCGGCCAACGGTCGAGTCACCAGCCCGCTGATCGGCCGGAACGTCGCCTGGCACAGGGCGACGGCCTCGCCGGACTCGACCAGGTCGACACAGCCGCGGATGTCGGTCTCGTACATCTTGCGGGGGGTGAACCCAGCCCGTGCGCAGGCGGCGGCGAAGCAGTCGCCGAAGCATCCGTCGCCGGGCGCGGCGACCCACTGCTCGTCGGCGAGCATGCCGAGCTCGATCTCCGGGCGGTGCGCCAGCGGGTGGGTCTCGGGCAACAGGACGAAGATCGCGTCAACGGCGACCGCCCGCCACGCCAGGCCGAACTCAGCCGACGGGGTCGCGTCGCCGCACACCCCGGTGAGCGCGTAGTCCAGTCGACCGCTGAGCACCATCTGGGCGAGCTCGTCGACGTACCAGGAGGCGTAGGTGCTGATCTGCGCCTGCGGCTGGTCGGCGGCGAGCCGGTGTACCAGGCCACCCAGGATCGGGCTGTTGACCCCGCCGAGCCGGAACCTGCTCATCACGCTGCCCGTGCCGGCCAGCCGGGCCGCTTCGTCCTGCAGCCCCTTCATCGCCGGCAGCAGCACCCGGGCCCGGGCCAGGACCAGCTCACCCAGTGCGGTCGGCCGGGCGCCCCGCCGGTCGCGCTCGAACAAGGGTCCACCGAGGGTCCGTTCGATCCGTTGCAGTTGCGCGGTGAGTGCGGGCTGCGCCAACCCCAACATGGAGGCCGCCTTGGTGACGCTTCCCGTCTCCGCGATGGCGCAGACAACCCGCAGGTGCCGCAGCTCCAGGTTCATAACGTGACGGTAGGACCAGAACGGGATCGACGGGAAGACCTTCGATGCGGGAAACGTTGTCCGACATCAATATGAAACAGAACTGAACGGATATTCCGGACTAGCCGTCGCGGTCGACCGGCGTCGCAGTCAGATCCTCGGGATAGGTGGTACGGCCGGACAGCAGATCCCGGGTCTTGTCCAGCACCCCCAGCGCCGGATCCACCACCCGGTTCCACGGCGGCCGCAGCGGGGCGTCGGGATGCGGCCGGGTCGGGGCGGCCTCCTCGGCTGTCTCCGCGCGGTTGCCCAGCCGGACGAGCTCCTCGTCGGTCGCCGCCGCCCGTAGCCCCGGCAGCAGCTGCTGCTCGACGACCGTACGGTGGTGCCGCCAGGCGGCAGCGACCTTGGCCGGTGTCCCGGCCGCCGCCACGTCGGATGAGCTGAGCACGTCGCGCAACGGCCGGTCCGTCGCGATGCCCTGGTCGGCCAGCGCGCCTCCGTCGGGCAGGGCCGCCCGGATGGCCGGGTAGAGGTACTGCTCCTCGGCCGACAGGTGTCGGCTCACCACGGCGACCAGCACGTCCGCGATCTGACGCCGCCGGTCCGGGTCGGCCGCCGCGACGAGCCGGTCGCAGAGCTGCTCGACGCGGCGGTGCTCCTCGACGAGCAGCGTGGTGAGCCGCGGTCCGCCCGGATCGTGCGGCAGGTCGTCGTCGCCGAGTTCGGGGATGGGGGGAAGGCCTACCGACACGATCGTCTCCTTCGGTGCGGACCGGGGACCTCGTACGGCCCGGCCGTTGCGGGTCGGCAACCGTGCGGGTGCCGGCCCGGCGAATGCGGCGGTACCCACCACGCTGTCGTCCGAAACCGTGTGGCGTGCCGCGGCGGGGCTGGGGCAGCGACCGGACGGCTGGTAAGAAGAACCGCATGACTGCACCCTCCCCGCCGCCGGCGCCGACCGACGAGGTCGTGCGGATCTGCCGCGACCTGCTGCGGATCGACACCACCAACACCGGTGACCCGCTGACCAGCGTCGGTGAACGGGTCGCCGCGGAGTACGTCGCCGACCAGCTCGCCGAGGTCGGCGTCACCAGCACCATCGTCGAGTCCGCACCCGGCCGGGCCAGCCTGGTCGCCCGTATCTCCGGCACCGACCCGTCCCGCGGGGCGCTGCTCGTGCACGGCCACCTCGACGTGGTCCCGGCCGACACCTCCGAATGGTCGGTCCCGCCGTTCGCCGGCGAGATGCGCGACGGCTACCTGTGGGGCCGTGGGGCGATCGACATGAAGGACTTCGACGCGATGGTGCTCGCCGTGATCCGTGACTGGCAGCGCAGCGGGACCCGGCCACCGCGCGACATCGTGCTGGCCTTCACCGCCGACGAGGAGGCCGGTGGCCGGTACGGCGCCCACCACCTGGTGCAGCGGCACCCCGGGCTGTTCGACGGTTGCACCGAGGCGATCGGCGAGGTCGGCGGCTTTTCCTACACGGTCAGTGACGACCTGCGGCTGTACTTGATCGAGACGGCGGAGAAGGGCATCAACTGGCTGCGGCTACACACCCGGGGCCGTCCCGGACACGGCTCGATGATGCACGACGACAACGCGGTCACGGCGTTGTGCGAGGCGGTGGCGAGGGTCGGCCGACACCGTTTCCCGATCGTCGTCACCCCGACCGTGCGGGACTTCCTGGCCGAGGTCTCCGACCTGCTCGGCATCGAGTTCGATCCGGACGACCCGGAGTCGACGATCGCCAAGCTGGGGCCGATCGCGAACATCATCGGTGCCACGGTCCGTAACACCGCCAACCCGACCCGGCTGGAAGCCGGCTACAAGGAGAACGTCATCCCCGGTCGGGCCAGCGCCACCATCGACTGCCGGGTGCTGCCCGGTCAGGAGACCCAGTTTCTGGCCGAACTCGGCCAGCTGATCGGCCCGGACGTGGAGGTCGAACACGTCGAGCGGCAGCCGGCGATCGAGACGACCTTCGACGGTGCGCTGGTCGACGCGATGGCCGCCGCGCTGCGCCACGCCGACCCGGGTGCCCGGACGGTGCCGTACATGCTCTCCGGCGGCACCGACGCCAAGGCGTTTCGCCAACTTGGCATCCGATGCTTCGGGTTCACCCCGCTACGGCTGCCGGCGGAGTTGAACTTCTCTGCGCTGTTCCATGGCATCGACGAGCGGGTCCCGGTCGAGGGGCTACAGTTCGGCGTGAATGTGCTCGACCGCTTCTTGCGCCAGAGCTGACCGCCGGCGCCTCCATCGACGGTGAAAGGAACTTCATCCGCATGACCGACCAGCACACCGACCTCGACGCCGCGCTGGAGCAGGTGTTCCAGGCTGCCCGGGCACATCTGGCCACGGTCAAGGCCGCCGACGGCCGGATCGACGACGACGCCGTCTGGCAGGCGTACGTGACGCTCAACAACGCGTCGTACGCCTACGACGAGCAGTTGCTGGACGCTTTCGGTGAGGTGACCCCCTGGGACGTCGAGTCGATCGATCCGCAGGAGGCGGACGAACGGTTCGGTGTCGGTGCCGGCGGCGTCGACGGCGACGAGCCGGCCGACCCGCACCCGCAGGTCGTCTCGGTACGTCAGCGTCGGGACTACCGGGTGCCGTCGGTCGCCGCGCTGGTCCGCATCGCCGACGCGGCCCGCCGCCAGGGCAGCCCGTCCGCCGAGGCGGCCGAGCCGGTCGGTGGTGTCGGAGAGGCGGTGCTCGAGCTGCTGCAGGCCGGCGACGGCTCACTCGGCGCGCTGGACATCCCGGAGCTGGAACCGCTCGACGGCGTGGTCATGGTGCACGAGGTCACCACACCGCTGGATCCGGAGGCGTTCAGCGACGGCGATGTCGATGGACCGTTCCGGTCGGTCCCCGGCGACGAGATCGTCGGCCGACTCGACGAGCACGCCTACCTGCCGGACGATGACGACGAGGCCCCGGGCGGCGACCCGCGCTGAGCGTACCGACTACGTACTGAGCCCGGGTTGCGGCTGCCGGGCGATTCTGCGCCGGAGCACCACCTGGCGCGTCCCGTCACGGAACAGCCGCACCCGGGCGAGCTCCCAGCCGGAGAACTCGGCCTGGATCGCCAACTGCGCGGCTGCGGTCACCCGGTCGACGTTCGGCGGTAACCGCAGCGGCGCGTACTCGTAGTCCATGACCACCATCCTGCCGTCGGCCCCCGAGCTGTGTCACCCGTCGGCCTCCTCCGGAGGCTCAGTCACCCGTCGGCCTCCTCCGGAGGCTCAGTCACCCGTCGCGTTCCGGGTAGCCGACGGGCGGTGCCGACACGTCGTCGAGTGCCCGGGTGATCTCCGTGGGCAGCGTCATCCGTTCGACCTGCAGCGCCCCGACCAGTTGCCCCGCCGTGCGTGCCCCGAGGATCGGCGCGGTGACCCCGGGGCGGTCCCGGACCCAGGCCAGCGCGACCTCCAACGGTGCCACCCCCAGGCCAGCGGCGGCCGTCGAGACCGCCTCGACGATGCTGGAGCAGCGCGGCTCCAGGTAGGTCGCGACGAACAGTTCCAGATGCGGCGACGCAGCCCGGGAGTCGACCGGGCGGCCATGCCGGTACTTACCCGTGAGCACCCCGCGACCGAGCGGTGACCAGGGCAGTACGCCCAGCCCCAGTGCGGCGCAGGCGGGCAGCACCTCCCGTTCGATCCCACGTTGCAGCAACGAGTACTCGACCTGCGCGGCGACCACGGCGGCCCGGCCGGGCACCGCGGCCTGCCAGGCCGCCGCCCGGGCGGTCTGCCAGCCGCTGAAATTCGACACCCCGACGTACCGGACCCGCCCGCTGGTCACCGCCGTGTCCAACGCGCCGAGGGCCTCCTCCATCGGGGTGTCCGGGTCGTACCCGTGTACCTGCCACAGGTCGATGTAGTCGGTGCCGAGCCGCCGCAACGAGGCGTCGAGGGTACGCAGCAGATGCCAACGGGACGTGTCACGCCGCCGTGGCCCGCCCGGCCGCAACCCGGCCTTGGTAGCGATGACCAGATCCTCACGGGGCACCATGCTGTCCAGCAGCGAACCGATGACCGCCTCGGCGTCGCCGTCGCCGTACACGTCGGCGGTGTCGATCAGATTGCCCCCGGCGTCCAGGTAACTCTTCAGCTGCGCTGCGGCATCGTCGGCGTCGGTGTCCCGGCCCCAGGTCATGGTGCCGAGCGCGAGCCGGGAGACCGCCAGCCCGCTGCGGCCGAGCGGTCGCTGCTGCATGGATGCACCTTAAGCAGAACCTGGCGGTACGGACATCCTCACTCCCGCCGACGTCTGCTGCCGGCCGGCACCGGCCGGTCGGCGAGTCGACCGGCCGGTTGTCCAATGGTGGCGGACGATTGCGTACCCTGGTGCGGCTTGGCCACGGCCGCTGCCCCGGCAGCGCCGTCGACGCCCCGCCTGGCGGGGGATGGGGGATGACTGGGAGTGCGACTCGGCTTCAATCTCGGCTACCTCACGGGCGCTGGCTCACCGGCCGACCAACTGGCGCTCGTCCAGGAGGCGGAGCGGCTCGGCTACGCGGTGGTCTGGGCCGCCGAGGCGTACGGGTCCGACTCGCCGAGCCTGCTCGCCTGGCTGGCCGGCCAGACCAGCCGGATCGACGTGGGCTCGGCGGTGATGCAGATCCCGGCCCGCACCCCGGCGTCGACCGCGATGACCGCCGCCACCATCGACACGTTGTCCGGTGGCCGGTTCCGGCTCGGCCTGGGGGTCTCCGGTCCGCAGGTCTCCGAGGGCTGGCACGGCGTACGGTTCGGTCAGCCGTTGGTTAGGACCCGCGAGTACGTGGAGATCGTCCGGCTCGCGGTCGGGCGCCAGCGGGTCGAGTACGCGGGCACGCACTACACCCTGCCGCTGCCCGACGGCCCGGGCAAGGCGTTGAAGCTCAACTTCCGCCCGCCCCGGCCGCGGATTCCCGTGTATCTGGCCGCGGTCGGCCCCCGCAACCTCGAACTGGCCGGCGAGATCGCCGACGGCTGGCTGGCGGTCTTCTTCTCGCCCAGCACCGCCGCCGACCAGTTGGCGTTGATCGCCGCCGGCCGGGCCCGCACCGGTCGCGACCTCACCGGCTTCGACGTGGTGCCGGCCGTGCCGGTGGTGGTCGGCGACGATGTCGCAGCCTGCGCCGACCTGCTGCGCGGGTACGCCGCGCTGTACGTCGGCGGGATGGGCAGCCGGACGCAGAACTTCTACCACCAGTTGGCCACCCGGATGGGCTTCGGGGCCGCCGCAGACGAGGTGCAGGACCATTATCTGGCCGGCCGGCTGCGGGAGGCCGCAGCCGCCGTACCGCTGGAGTTCATCGATCAGACCGCGCTGCTGGGCCCGCCGGACCGGATCGCGCAGCGGATCGGCGAGTATGCCGCCGCGGGCGTGACCACCCTGTCGGTCAGCCTGTTCGACGCCGACACCGAGGCGCGGTTGGCGACGCTGCGGACCGTGGCGCGGGCCCTCGACGTGGCCGGGGTGGGGCAGTGAGCTGGATCGAGGTCATCGTGCTCGGCGTGGTGCAGGGGCTCACCGAGTTCCTGCCGATCAGCTCGTCGGCACATCTGCGGATCACCTCGGCGTTGTTCTTCGAGGCGGACGCGGGCGCCTCGTTCACCGCCGTGACCCAGTTGGGCACCGAGGCTGCGGTGCTGCTCTACTTCGCCAAGGACATCTGGCGGATCACCCGGACCTGGGTCGTCGGCATCTGGAATCCCTCGGTACGCAGCGAGCCGGACTACCGGATGGGCTGGTACGTCATCGTCGGGTCGATCCCGATCGGGGTGATCGGCCTGCTGTTCAAGGATCAGATCCGCGACGGTCTGCGTAACCTGTGGATCACCGCGACCGTGCTGATCGTGTTCGCGCTGATCCTTGCCGTCGCGGAGTACCTCGGCCGGCAGACCCGCACGCTGCAGCGGTTGACTCTGCGTGATGGCGTGATCATGGGTTTCGCCCAGGCGATGGCGCTCATCCCAGGCGTCTCCCGGTCCGGTGGCACGCTGACCGCTGGACTGCTGTTGAACCTCACCCGGGAGGCGGCCGCGCGGTTCTCCTTCTTGCTGGCCATCCCGGCGGTGGTGATGTCCGGGCTGTTCAGTCTGCCCGACGTGTTCGACCCGCAGGGCCGGGCGCCGACGGCGGCCCAGATGGTGGTGGCGACCGCCATCGCGTTCGTGGTCGGCTACGCGGCGATCGCCTGGTTGCTGCGCTATGTCGCGCATCACACCCTGTACGCCTTCGTGCTCTACCGGGTGGCGCTCGGTTCCCTGGTGATGGCGCTGCTGGTCACCGGAACCATCTCGGCCACCTGACCGGACCCGACCGCTGTGACCGGGTCGGCCGCCGGCCGGCGCGCGGCCGCCCCCCGTAGGCTGGTCCGGTGGCGACGTTGGTACTCCTGCGACATGGTCGGACGACCGCCAACGCGGAAGGCGGCTTGGCCGGCCGGCAGCCGGTCGAGCTCGACGAGACCGGCCAGGCACAGGCCCGGGCGGTCGGTGCCCGGCTGGCTGGGGTGCCGTGGGCACAGGTGGTCAGCAGCCCGCTGATCCGCTGCCGGCAGACCGTGGAGCTGGCCGTCCCCGGGGCGACCCCGGTGATCGACGACGGGTTGATCGAGTGTGGGTACGGCGAGTGGGAGGGCCAGTCGCTACGGTCACTGGTGAAACAGCCGCTGTGGCGGGTCGTGCAGGAGCATCCGAGCGCTGCGGTGTTCCCCGGAGGGGAGGCGCTGGCCGCCGTGGCGGCCCGCGCGGTGGCCGCGGTGCGGCACTGGAACGGTGTGGTTGACGCCGAACGCGGGCCCGACGCTCTCTGGCTGGCCTGCACCCACGGCGATGTGATCAAGGCCATCGTGGCCGACGCGCTCGGCCTGCACCTTGACCTGTTCCAGCGGATCGTGGCCGATCCGGCCTCGTTGACGGTGATCCGGTACACGACGACCCGGCCGTTCCTGGTGCGGCTCAACGACACCGGTGGTGACCTGGCCGGGCTGGTGCCGGGGAAGCAGCGTCGGCCGAGGCGACGGGGTGGGTCGGCCGATTCCGATTCCGATGCCGCCGTCGGCGGCGGCGCCGGTGCCGGCGGACGTGACCGGCAGTGAGCGTACCGGTCAATCGGGTCGGTGCGTTACCGGATCGACCCGGCCGCCCGATAGGGTCGATGACATGACCCACCAGGTGCATGCCTTCGAGCCGCCGGAGCGGTTCGTCGCGGGGACCGTCGGGCCGCCAGGGGAGCGGATGTTCTTCCTGCAGGCCCGGGGTGGCGGTCGCGTGGTCAGCGTGGCCCTGGAGAAGGTCCAGGTGTCGCTGCTGGCCGAGAAGCTCGAGGAGCTGCTGGCCGAGGCGCAGCGGCGGTTCGGTGTCGATGTGCCGGAACTACCGACCGGGCAGTCGGACAACGAACCGCTGGAAACGCCGGTCGACGAGGAGTTCCGGGTCGGCACGCTCGGCTTGGCCTTCGACGTGGACACCACCACCGTTGTCATCGAGGCCATCGCCGCCGGTGAGCCGGAGACCGGGCTCGAAGCCGGCGACGACGACGGCCTGCTCGACGATGACACTGACGACGATGACACTGACGACGAGGTCGACGCCAGTCTGGACCGGCTCCGGGTCCGGCTGACCCCGGCGGCGGCCCGCGGCTTCATCGACCGGGCACGGCGGGTGGTGGCCGCCGGGCGTCCACCCTGTCCGCTCTGTGGTCAACCGCTGGACCCGCGGGGCCACCTCTGCCCGCGGCACAACGGCTACCACCGCTGAGGTGACGGAGACCGGCCGGCAGCCGGCGGTGGACCGGGACGCCACCGTGCTGCGACTGCTCCGTACCGGCGCGATGCGGCTCGAAGGCCAGTTGATCGATGCATCGAACACGACGTTGCGGGCCGTCATCGAGGCCGACGGGACGGCGATCCGGTGCGTGTACAAACCAGTTCGCGGGGAACGCCCACTGTGGGACTTCCCGGACGGCACCTTGGCTGGCCGGGAGGTCGCCGCCCATTTGGTGGCGCAGGCGCTCGGGTGGCCGTTGGTGCCGCCTACGGTGTTGCGTGACGGTCCGATCGGTCCGGGTGCCTGCCAGCTGTGGATCGACGAGCCGGACGGATCCGTGCCGCTGGTCGACTTTGTCGCGGCCGACCAGGTGCCGACCGACTGGCTGCCGGTGGCGGCGGCTCGGGACACGGACGGGAAGCCGTACGCTCTGGCGCATGCCGACGATCCGCAGCTGGCCCGGCTCGCGGTGTTCGACATCGTGGTCAACAACGCCGACCGCAAGGGTGGGCACGTGCTGGCCGGACCGGACAACGAGGTGTACGGCGTCGACCACGGCTTGTGCTTCCACGTCGACGACAAGCTGCGTACGGTCTTGTGGGGCTGGTCCGGGCGCCCGTTGCCGCCGGAGGCCGGGTCGGCGTTGCGTCAGCTGCGTACAGCGATCGACGCGACGCTGGGCGGGCAGCTGGCGTCGCTGCTCACCCAGGCCGAGATCACCCAACTGGCCGGGCGGATCGACGGGCTGATCGAGGCCGGGCGGTTTCCGTCGCCGCCAGCGACACGTAGCGCGATCCCTTGGCCGCCGATGTGATTCATCTGCCATTCTCCGGCGTCGCCGGCACTGCTGGATAGGGTGGCGCCATGGACTCCTGGACCGGTCACGAGGTGCCCCGGCTGCCCGGCGCCGGTGTGCCGTTGGCGTTGTTCGACTCCGCACGGCGGGCGGTGGCACCGACCCGGCCGGTCGACCCGGCGACGATGTACGTCTGCGGGATCACCCCGTATGACGCCACCCATCTCGGGCACGCCGCGACCATGCTCGCGTTCGATCTGGTGCAGCGGATGTGGCGGGACGCGGGGCACCGGGTGCGGTATGTGCAGAACGTCACCGATGTCGATGATCCGCTGCTGGAGCGGGCGGCCCGCGACGGGGAGGACTGGGTGGTCCTCGCGATGCGGGAAACCGCGCTGTTCCGGGAGGATATGGAGGCGTTGCGAATCATCCCGCCGGACCACTACGTGGGTGCGGTGGAGTCGATTCCGGCCATCGCCGAGCGGGTCGGCGTCCTGCTCGACCGCGGCGCCGGCTATCGGCTTGCCGATGGCACCGGTGACGTGTACTTCGACGTGGCCGCCGCGCCGCGGTTCGGCTACGAGTCGAACCTGTCCCGGGAGCAGATGCTGGTCTTCGCCGCCGAGCGGGGTGGTGATCCGCAGCGTCCGGGTAAACGTGACCCGCTGGATCCGCTGCTGTGGCGCGGCGCCCGCGACGGTGAGCCGGCCTGGGACGGCGGTGCGCTGGGCCCCGGCCGACCGGGCTGGCACATCGAGTGCGCGGTGATCGCGCTGGGTCTGCTGGGTGACCGGATCGACGTCCAGGGCGGCGGCAACGACCTGCTGTTCCCCCATCACGAGTGTTCCGCCGCGCACGCGGAGGTGCTGACCGGCACCGGTCCGTTCGCCGCCCACTACGCGCACGCCGGCATGATCGGGCTCAACGGGGAGAAGATGTCCAAGTCCCGGGGCAACCTGGTCTTCGTCTCCCGGCTGCGGGGCGACGGGGTGCCACCGATGGCTCTGCGGCTGGCGCTGATCTCCGGGCACTACCGGGCTGATCGCCAGTGGACCGACGACACGCTCAAAACCGGTCAGCAACGGTGGCACCGGTGGCGCGAGGCCGCCCGGTCCGCTGCCGGACCGTCCGGCGCGCAGCTGCTCGCCGGAGTCCGGGGCCGGCTGGCCGACGATCTCGACACCCCGGGTGCGTTGGCCCTGATCGACGAGTGGGCCGACCACGCGCTCGCCGGTACCGGGGTGGACCCGCAGGCCCCGGCGTTGATGGCCGAGACCTGCGATGCCCTGCTCGGGGTGTGCCTGCGCGACTGACCCGGCCGACCGCATCCGCGCCGGAGCACTGGTCGGGTCCGACGCCGTCGTCGGACCCGACCAGTGCTCCGGTTAGTTCGGTGTGCAGGTCAGGGTCGGTGCGACAGGGGTTCCGGTGGCCGAACCGATCAGACCGAAGCTGGTGGATGCCCCGGATCCGATGCTGCCGTTGTAGCCGACGTTGGTGGCGGTCACGGTCGAACCGTTGCTGTTGATCGTGGCGTTCCAGGCCTGGGTCACCTGCTGCCCGCTGGGGTTCGTCCAGCTCACCGTCCAGCGGCTGATCGGCGTTCCGCCGGCAGTCACCCGCACCTCGGCCTGGAAGCCGCCCTGCCAGCTGGCGACGACGGAGAAGGTCGCGGTGCAGCCGCCCGGCGCCGGGGTGGTCGGTGGTGCGGTGGTCGGTGGTGCGGTCGTGGGCGCCGGGGTAGGCGGTGCGGTGGTCGGGGCCGGCGTGGTGGGCGTCGGGGTCGCGCCGGTGCCGCCGAAGTTCACGTCGCTGCAGAAGTAGTAGGTCTGGTCGGCGTGGCTGGCCTTCCAGATCAGATAGACGAGGTGCCGTCCGGTCCGGCCGGGTGCGCTGACCGGGATGTCGACCGACACGCCGTTGAGGTTGGGGTTGCTGGTCCGGGTGCCCTCACCGGGGTCCGCGCCGTCGGTGGTCCGGACCAGCTCCAGGTCGCTCCAGCGCAGCCGCTGGGTGAGTGGGTTGAATCCCTGCCGGGTCACGTACACCAGGTGGTAGTCGGCGCCGTGCAGCGCCTGGTCGTGGTAGGTGACGGTGAAATTCGTGCCGACGTCGGAGGCTCGCCAGTTGCCGGGTTCGTCCAGTGCGGCGTACCGGACCCCGCCGGTGTTGCCAGCGCTGCACAGTTGGCCGTCGGGGATGTGGGCCTGATGCTGGCCGTTGACGCCGTCGATGTAGAGGCTGTTCCAGTTCCACATGGCGGTGGAGTCCGCCTGCCAGGCCCGCCAGCACATCGGGTCCTCGGTGGCCATCGCGGGGTTCTGGAAGTCATTGGCCCAGCGCTCGTAGCACCCGTAGTTGCGCGACGGCGGATCGATCGACGATCCGTGTGCGGTGGCCACGTCGGCGAGCGCGGTGGTGCACAGCAGTGCGGCGGCTGCCGCGACGGTGAGCACCCGGCGCAGCGGTGCCCATGAAGAGGCGGTGAGGGAAGGCATGTCTGCTCCCGGACAGAGGTTGGACGGCGGTGGCGGGTTCGCCGGGACAGGCGTTCCCGCCGGATCGGATGGCGGGTAGCCCGGTCCCGCCATGCCGCGCGACCCTCGCGACAGTCCCGTCCAGAGATTCACACGCCTCGATTTTCTATGTCAATAGTTTGAATGGAAAACAAAGTAAGGCGAAAGAAACTCCCGGTCAGCCGAGTACGAGACCGGGATCCGGGTCCGGATCAGGCACGGGTTCCGGGACCCGGTACTCCTCGGTCAAGGTGGTCACCGGGCCGGGCCAGGTCGCCTGAGCCACCTCGATCGGTCGCCGGTCGCCGTCGTAGGCCACGTGCAGCAGATGCAGCACCGGGGTGTCCGGACGGATCCGGAGCAGCTGCGCCTCCTGCCGGCTGGGCTGGCGGGCGCTGAGTACGTCGCGCGCCCAGACGTACCGCCGACCGGTCACCTCCTCGGCCTCCTGGTAGGTGGGCCGGCCGAACGGCTCGGCCCGCTCCAGACTGGTGCCGGCGGCGTCGGCCACGCGGAACCAGGATGCTCCCACCTCGACCGGTGAGTCCTCGGTGCGGACCAGGTGGCGGCGGACGATCAGCTCGGTACCGTCGGTGACGCCGAACGCGTCGGCCACCTCGGGCACCGCCGGAGCCCGGCCGACCTCGGTCAGGTGCTGGCGGTAGCGCGCCGCCAGGTCGGCGTGGTATCCACGGTGTCCGCCGTACCGGCCGCGGGCAAGTCGGTTGAGCCGGCGTCTCGTGCCCCGTACGAACGTGCCGGAGCCCGGCTTGGTGATCAGCAGTCCTTCGACGCGGAGCTGATCGACGGTACGCTGCGCGGTCTGCTTGGCCACGCCGTACATCTCGGCGAGCGCGGGGATGGCGGGTAGCCGTTCGCCGGGTGCCCACTCACCGCGCCGGATCCGTTCCCGGATCAAGTCGGCGATCTGGCGGTGTGGAACCTCGGCGGCTCCAGGATTGACCTGCATCTGCGAACCGACCGTCCTTCCCGATGAAAGATACCTAGCATCCTAGGAAAACAAACGAGACGTGTCCAGCCCGACTACCGGCATAACCGCACCACCGGAACAGTCGATGACAGGCCCGGTGACCCGGCCGTCCCGCGCCGGGTCACCGCCCGGCGGCGGTCACCGCTTGCGGGCGATCAGCGCACCGTTCGCACCGGGGGCGTCGAAGACGACGGTACGGATGGAGCCGAAGCCGGCATCGGCCAGCCAGTCGGCGTACTCGGTCTCCGAGTAGTTGCGCCCGCCCTCCGTCTCTACCAGCATGTTCATCCCCATCAAGGCGGCCTCGGGCGGACCGGTGCGGTCGGGGTTGAGCAGCAACTCGCAGACGACGATCGTGCCGCCGGACGGCAGCACATCGTGGCAGCGGGCCAGCAGCGCCCGGTTGGTCGCTTCGTCCCAGTCGTGCAGGATCATGCCGAGCAGGATGGTGTCGTGTCCCTGAGGGAGCTTCTCGTCGGCGAAGAAGTCACCGGCGACGGTGTCGATCCGGTCGGCCAGGCCGGCGGCGGCAGCCTTCTCCGCGGCGACCGGCACGACGTGTGGCAGGTCGTAGACGCTCGCCCGCAGATGCGGGTAGCGCCGGCACAACTCGATGGGATACGCGCCCGACCCGCCGCCCAGGTCGAGTAGCCGGTGGTGGACGCTGAAGTCGTAGGCGTCGCCCAGTGCGCGGGCCGTGAAGATCGACGCGGCGTACATCGCCTCCAGGAACAAGTTCCGGATCCGCGGGTCCACGTCGGCGAAGAGCGACTCCTGGGTGTCCGGATCCCAGGTCAGTGGCCGGTCGGTACGCAACGCCTCACCGATGCGGTGCCACGGTAGGTAGGTGCGTTCGTCGCAGTAGCGAATCTGACCGCCGAAGTAGTAGGGACGGTCGGCTACCAGGAACTCCTCGGCGATCGGCGCGTTGCGGTAGCTGTTGGAGCCGGGTTGCTTGGTGAGCAGTCCGAGTGAGGCGCAGGCGGCGAGCAGGGTATCCGCCGGGCGCTCAGCCAACCCGTACTCGTCGCACAGCTGCCCGACGGTGATGGTCCGGCCGCCGGCGAGCCTGGTGAACAGGTTCAGCTCGACGGCGGCGGCCAGGGTCTTGAAGCTCCAGAAACCGGTCACCAGACGCATAAGAGGGGTGGGGGTTAGCATCCGGACATTTTCCGGTAAAGGGCCGTCCGACTGACGGAGCTGTCAGTTAGCCGATAGATCCAGGTCGGGTATCCGTCCGGCCGGTCACCACGAACCGGCTGTCGGGCCGGCCGACCCGCCCCTGCGGCGCAGGTACTTCTCAAACTCCTGAGCGATCTCGTCACCGGTCAGCGGCTGGATACCAGCGTCGCCGACCCGTTCCTCCAACTCGCGAACGTATTCGCCCAGCTCGGCGTCCTGCTCGGCGGTGGTCCGCACCCGGGCCTCCCACTTTGCCGCCTCCTCGGCCATGTCAGCCATCGGCACCGGCAGGTCGAGCACGTCCTCCACCCGGTGCAGCAGCGCCAGTGTCGCCTTCGGGCAGGGCGGGTTGTTGGCGTAGTGCGGCACGTGCACCCAGAACGAGACCGCGTCCACCTCCGCGCGGGCGCAGGCGTCCTGCAGTACTCCGACTATCCCGGTGGGACCGTCGTACCGGGTCGGGACGAGCTGGAGCCGCTGCGCCGCCTCCTTCTCGGAGGCGGTCCCGCTGATCGGCAGCGGCCGGGTGTACGGCACGTCGGCGAGTAGAGCGCCGAGCAGCACCACCCGGTTGACCTCGAGGCTGTGGCACAGCTCCAGGACCTGTTCACAGAAGGTGCGCCAGCGCATGCTCGGTTCGATCCCGTGAATCAGCACCACGTCCCGGTCGGTGCCTTCCGGGCTGGCCACCATGAACCGGGTCGTCGGCCACTCGATGCGGCGCGCGTCACCGCTGGAGCCGGTGATGGTCGGCCGGCTGACCTGGAAGTCGTAGAATTCCTCCGGGTCCAGCGCGGCGATCTCCCGGGCCCGCCAGACCTCCTGCAGGTGCTCGACGGCCGCGGTGGAGGCGTCCGCGGCGTCGTTCCAACCTTCGAACGCGGCGATTGCCACCGGTGACCGCAGCACCGGAAGACCGTCGAACTCGGTCACCGGGCCTCCTTGCCGTCATTGCGACCTGGCAGCGTGCGCGCGGTCGTTGCGACTACTCGTCGACGTCTGGGTGCGGGGTAGTTGTCGTGCCTCACCCTGTCAGCCTACGTGCCGGTCAACGACCCGGCCCGGTGGCCGCGCCGGCTCCACCGGCGGCCTGATCCGCGCACCGCCGCCGTACGTATTGCGCAACTGGGGCAGCATGGACCGCAGACGGCCACGCGTCGCCGTCCGACAACTGAGCGAGGAGGCCGGTATGCGTCAGCCCGGCGACCGTGTCCGCGGCCGGTTTCAGCTGGTGGCGTTGTGTGCCGCCGTCGTCGCGGCGGCGGCCTGCGCCGCGGTGCCGCTGCCCGATGCCGGGCCGGGTGAACCCAATCAGCCGGCGGTGCCCGGGGGCGGTGCCACCGGGGCGGCCGACGGGTCACTCGACGGCACCGACACGGTCGAGGAGTTCGAGCAGGACATCGCGGGGGCCGAAGCTCTCGCCGACCAGTACTGGTCGCAGCGGTTCGCCGGGTTCGGCGCGGCGTTCGAGCCGATCGGGCAGGCGATCGCCTACCAACGCGACGGCGAACTGAGCTGCGGCGACCAGCTCATTCCGCGCAACAACGCGGTCTACTGCCTGACCAGCGGGTCCGAGTTCATCGCCTACGACGCGAACTGGGCATTCGACGTGTTCCAGACGGTCGGCGACTCGTTCCTGTTCTACCTCATCGGCCATGAATACGCGCACGGCATCCAGGTGCGGCTGGATCTGGAGTACCGGTTCAGCATCCAGCGGGAGCTGGCCGCCGACTGTCTGGCCGGGGCCTATCTCGGTGACTCGGTACGCGACGGCACGCTGCAGCTCGACGACGGTGACCTGGAGGAGTTCCAACGCGGTCTGGCGAGCGTGGCGGACGATCCCGACCAGCCCTGGTTCGAGGAGGGCTCGCACGGCACCGCCGACCAGCGGATCGCGGCCTTCTTCAACGGGTACGACCGGTCGCTGGCCGGGTGTGACCTGACCTGACTCACGCCGGCCGGCGACCTGCGCCGTCGCCGGCTGGGCGACAGCGCTGTGATCAGGCAGGATCGTGGGACAACCCGTCGTGCCCGGACCAGGGAGGTTCCGCTGAATACCCCGCCACCCGCCGCCGTCCTGTTCGACATGGACGGAACGTTGATCGACAGCGAGAAGCTCTGGGACGTGGCCCTGCGGGAACTGGCCGTGCACTACGGCGGGCAACTGTCTGCCGAGGCGCGGTTGGCGATGGTGGGTTCGGACATGGCCACCACGATGGGGCTGCTGCATGAGGACCTGGACCAGCCGTGGCGGGACCCGGCGGCCGGCGCAGCCTGGCTGACCCGTCGGGTCACCGCACTGTTCAGCGTCGGCGTCCCGGCCCGGCCGGGCGCCTTCGAGCTGGTCCGGGCCGTCCGGGCGGCCGGCCTCCGTACCGCGCTGGTCACCTCGACCGAACGTGCCCTGGTCGACGTGGCGCTGCACACCATCGGGCGGCACAACTTCGACGTGGTGTGCTGCGGCGACGAGGTGCCGGCGACCAAACCCGATCCGGCCCCGTACCGGACCGCCGCCGCCGCCCTCGGCGTGTCGGCGACGGACTGCGTGGCGGTCGAGGATTCCCCGGCCGGGGTGGCCAGCGCGCACGCCGCCGGGGCGGCGGTGCTCGCGGTGCCGGCCGAGGCGGCGTTCCCGGTGCCGGACCGGGTCCAGGTACGGGCCAGTCTGTGCGACGTGACCGTGGCCGATCTGACCGCGCTGCTCGCCGCGTACCGGGCCGATCTGCCCGTGGCGGCCGGTTGACGGGCAGCCCCGGTTCGGGGCTGCCCGTCAACCGGCCTGGCCGGTCACTCGTGCGAGATCGCCTGCAGTACGTTCAACCGGGACGCCCGCCAGGCCGGCCACCAGGCAGCGACCACGCCGGCCAGCGCGGCGGCGACGACGAACCCGACGAGTTGGCCGACCGGCACGCTGACCACCGACAGCACGTCCTGGCTGCGCATCGCGAACGACGCGGCCAGTCCGAGCGCCACGCCCAACGCCACACCGAGCAGGCAGCCGAAGACCGCCATCAGCAGTGATTCGACGCGGACCATCCGGCGGACCTGGCGTCGGCTCATCCCTACCGCGCGTAGCAGCCCGAGTTCCCGGGTGCGTTCGTAGATGCTCAGCACCAGGGTGTTGACGATTCCGATGAAGGCCACCAGCACCGCGAGGGCCAGCAGTACGTAGAAGATGCTGAGCAGGATGTCGACCAACTGGTTCTGCTGCTCGACGAAGCTGCTGCGGTCGCCGACCGTCACCAACGGGTAGTCGGCCATCAGCGCCTCGGTCTCGGCGACGATCCGCTGCACGTCGGCGTCCGGGGTGGTGGCGACGAACCCCTGGTAGGCCAGCGGCCCGGCGAGGTACTGCACCTGGGACTCGGGCAGGATCAGCCCGGCGGTGAGCGCGGTGCGGTAGACGCCGACGAGTTCGTAGGCCCGTTCGCCGCCACGCGGCATGTCGATGACGATGTCGTCGCCGACCGTCCATCCGTTGGACTGCGCGGTGTTCACGTCAACCACCGTCTCGCCGTCGCCGGCGTCGAGGCGGCCCTGTACGGTCTCGAAAGCGAACATCGGGCCGGCCTGTGACAGGTCGGTGGCGGAGATGAGCTGGTTGGGGCGGCCGTCGGCGGTCAGTATCGCGATGTGGTACGCGACGGTGCCGGTCACACCGTCGATCTCGGCTACCTGGTCGAGGCGTTCGGGATCGAAACCCTCCCGCCCGGTCGGCAGTTGCTGGCCGTTGGTCAAGATGATGATCTCGGCCCCGAGGCCGTTCTCCACCAGGTCGGTGGTGGTCGCCTTCAACGACGACCCGATCACCGCGATGGTGCTGACCAGGGTCACCCCGATCATCAGTGCAGCGGCGGTGACAGCGGTACGCCGCGGGTTGCGCAGCGTGTTGCGTCGGCCGAGACCGGTCGCCGTACCCCAGCTGACCAGGCGACCGACGGTGCCGGCCACCGGACGGGTGAGGGCGGGCGACAGCAGCGCCACGCCGATGATCGACAGCAGTACCCCACCGCCGAGCGCGACGGCGGTCAGCCCGGAGACACCGATCAGACCCACGGCCAGCAGCCCCGCGCCGAGCGCGGTGACCACCCCACCGGTGATGGTGAGCCCGGTCAGTGGCCGGTCCGGGCGGACCACGTCGCGCATCGCGGCTACCGGCGGAACCGCCGAGGCGCGGATCGCCGGGATCAACGCCGCGACCATGGTCATCAGTACACCGACCAGGTAGGACGCCAGGATCGCGACCGGTGAGACGATCAGCCCGCCAGCGGGCAGCGACAGCGCTTCGACCGCCAGGAACTGCAGGCCGGCGGCGACGCCGATGCCGGCGGCCAGGCCGAGGGTGGCCGCGATCACGCCGACGACCAGCGCCTCGATCAGCACCGCCGAGGTGACCTGGGCCCAGCTGGCGCCGAGTGCCCGGAGCAGGGCCAGCTCGCGGGACCGCTGCGCGACCAGGATGTTGAACGTGTTGAAGATCAGGAACATGCCGACCAGCAACGCGATCAGCGCGAACCCGAGGAAGAACCAGTTGACGAAGGTCAGCAGCTGGGTGAACTGGGACGCCTGCTCGTCGGCGAGCTCCGCGCCGGTCACCGCCTCGAACCCAACTGGCAGCCCGTCGGCCACCAGCCGCTTGAGCTCGTCGTCGGTGACGCCGGGGTCGGCGGTCAACTGTGCCGCGCCGAACACTCCGGCCTCGCCGTAGAACAACTGCTGTGCCCGTGGCACGGTGAAGGCGACCAGGGTCTCGCCGCCGAGGGTGGACCTGCCCCCGCTGTACTCCAGCAGGCCCACCACGTCGTACTCGCTGGCCTGGTAGGCGCTGGAGACGTACACCCGGAGCCGGTCGCCGACCGTGACGCCGGCCTGCTCGGCGGTCAACCGGGTCACCGCGACCTCGTCGTCGGCGCTGGGCGTGCGTCCTTCGGCGATCTGGAGCAGCGCGTCGTCGTCGCCTGCTGCGGTCAGGCCGATGCCCAGCTGCGGTGCCTGGCTCGGCACCGCCTTGCCGTCGGCGGCCCGGAACGGGATCACCCCGGTCGAACTGGCGTCACCGGTCACCGACGCCACCCCGTCGATAGCGGCGATGCGATCCAGGTCAGCGTCGGTCAGCAGCGGCGGCTCCGCCTGCTGACCGGCCGAATCGGCCGCCTGCACCTGTACGGCGACGTCCGCGTTGACGGTCTGGAAGAGCCGTTCGAAGCGGCTGCTCAAACTGTCGGTGAGCACCGTGGCGCTGGAGACGAACAGCACCCCGAGGATGATCGCCACCCCGGACAGCACCAGCCGCAGCTTGCGGGAGAGCAGACTCTTCAACGTGGCGCGCAGCATCAGGCATGCTCCTGCTCGATCGCCGCGACGTCGAGGCCCTTCAGCCGGTCGAGGACCGCCTCGGCGGTCGGCTGCCGTAGCTCGTCGACGATCCGGCCGTCGGCGAGAAAGACGACGCGGTCGGAGTAGGAGGCGGCGACCGGGTCGTGGGTGACCATGACGATGGTCTGCTCGTGGTCGCGTACCGAGTTGCGGAGGAACCCGAGGACGTCGGCACCGGCGCGGGAGTCGAGGTTGCCGGTCGGCTCGTCGGCGAAGACAACGTCCGGGCGGGCGACGAGGGCGCGGGCGCAGGCGACCCGCTGCTGCTGGCCACCGGACAGCTGGGTGGGTCGGTGGTGCAGGCGGTCACGCAGGCCGACGGTGTCGATCACGGTGTCGAACCAGGCCGGGTCGGGTTTGCGGCCGGCGATCGCCATGGGCAGCAGAATGTTCTCCTCGGCGGTGAGCGTGGGGAGGAGGTTGAACTGCTGGAAGATGAAGCCGAGTTTGTCCCGGCGGAGTCTGGTCAGCCCGGCGTCGTTGAGTCCGGTGACTGTGGTGTCGCCGATGGTGATGGTGCCGCGGGTGACGGTGTCGAGCCCGGCGAGGCAGTGCATCAGGGTGGACTTGCCGGAGCCGGACGGCCCCATGATGGCGGTGAAGCGGGCGGGTTCCAGGTCGAGGGTGACGCCGTGCAGGGCGATCACCTGGGCTTCGCCGGTGCCGTACACCTTCCACACGTCGGCTGCCCGGGCAGCCGGTCCGGTCGCTGTCGTCGTTGTCACGTCGGAGGCTCCTACCGTTGTTGTCTGTCGCCAACGGTATGTTCCGGCAACGGTGACTGGGTCCTGCCCGGGAACGGTTCACCACTCCGTCCACGACGGGGCCGCTCCTCCGACCTGAGGATGATCCCAACGGGCCGGACTCATCCGCCCGGGCGGACCAGGCCGGACTCGTACGCCAGCACCACGGCCTGGACCCGGTCCCGCAGCCGGAGTTTGGTCAGCACGTGTCCGACGTGGGTCTTGATGGTGGTTTCGCTGACCGACAGGGTGGTGGCGATCTCGGCGTTGGACAGCCCTCGGGCCATCTGGATGAGCACTTCACGTTCCCGTTCGGTGAGCACGTCCAGCACCTTCGGCGGTGCCGCGTCCGGGTCGGGCAGGCTGAGCGCGAACTTGTCCAACAGCCGGCGGAGGATCCGGGGGGCCACCACGGCCTCACCGACCGCCACCGTTCGGATGGCGGCCACCAGGTCCTCGGCGGGCACGTCCTTGGCCAGGAAGCCGCTGGCACCGGCGCGCAGCGCCCCCACCACGTACTCGTCGAGGTCGAAAGTGGTGAGGATGAGGACCCGGACCGGCAGCCGGGCGTCGACGATCGCCCGGGTCGCCGCCACCCCGTCCATCCGGGGCATCCGGATGTCCATCAGCACGACGTCGGGCAGGAGCCGGCGGGCCAGGTCGACAGCTTCCGCTCCGTCCGCCGCCTCGCCGACGATGTCCAGGTCGTCCTCGGCGCCGAGGACCATCCGGAATCCGGTGCGCAGCAGCGGTTGGTCGTCGGCGAGCAGGATCCGCACCGGACGGGTGGTGGACGGCGCGGCGATGCCGGGTTCGCTCACGGTGCTCCTTGTCGGGTAACCGCCCCCAGCTGCTCCATCGGCAGCTTGGCGTAGATGCGGAAGCCACCGCCGGGGCGCGGGCCGGTCCGCAGCGTGCCACCGTACAGGGCCACCCGCTCCCGCATTCCGACCAGACCGTGCCCGACCCGGCCGCGGTCCGGACCGGGACCGCGGCCGGTGTCGAAGACCTCGACAATCAGCCAGTAGACGCCGAAGCTGAGCCGCACCTCGGCGGTTGCCGCTCCGGCGTGCTTGAGCGCGTTGGTGAGCGCCTCCTGGACGATCCGGTAGAGGGTCAGCGTCACACCGGGATCCAGGTCCCCGGGTACCCCGTCGATCCGCAGGGTCACCGGCAGACCGGCCTCGCGGATCTGCTCGACCAGGGATTCGATGCCGCCGAGCCCTGGCTGCGGGGTGAGCTCGGCGTCGGCCGGTTCGGCGTCGGTGCGCAGGACGTCGAGCAGCCGCCGCATCTCCCGTAACGTGCTGCGGCTGGTGTCGGCGATGGTGCCGAGCGCCTCGTCGGCGGCGGCCGGGTCGCGTTGCAGTACCCGACGGGCACCGGTGGCCAGCACCCCCATCACGCTGACATGGTGGGCGACGACGTCGTGCAGCTCCCGGGCGATCCGTCGCCGTTCGTCGGCGACCGCCTGGTCCGCAGCGGCCCGCTGGTTCTCCTCGGCTACCCGGGCGCGTTCGGCCAGCGTCCGCGTCGCCGACCGGCGGGCGTGCACGGTCCGCCCGATGAAGAAGGCGACCAGCATGGTCAGCCCGTTGACGAACAGCAGGTACATCCGGGAGATTCCCGGCAGTTCGGTGCCCTGCGGCAGCACCGCGTTGACGGTCAGCACCGGCAGCCACAGTACGGCGGTGGCGACGACCGCCGGGCGCAGCGCCAGCCAGCAGGCCGCGGTGTAGGTCAGGATCACCAGGGCGAGCGCCATGCTCACCGGTTCGTGGCCGGTCAGCAGCGGAACGGCCACCATCGCGGCGCTGGCCAGCACGGCGGGCCAGACGACGACTCGGCGCAGCGCGATCGGCGCCGCCGCGAGCAGACTCCAGCCGACGACGGCCGGCCAGTCGAGGCCCGGCCCGGGCCTCGACTGACCGGGCTGGCCGAGTCCGTGCAGGGCCAGATCGACCAGGATGACCGCGGCGGCGAGCAGACCGTCGCGGGCCAGCACCGACGGTACCGGCCCGGTCGTGCCGGCGCTCCGGGCCCTACGCCACCACCGCCACCACCGCCGTGACCCGTGCGGTCCGGTGGACCGGTCCGGCTCGGTGGGCTCCATGCCGCGACGGTATCCGGTACGGCGGTGGCGTCGCGCCCACCGCGGTACGAACCTGGCCTCCTCCCTCAGGAGGAAACCAGGTCCTGCGCCAGGTCGGGAAAGGGCGGCGGGGTCCCGCCGTACACCGGGCAGTACGTCTGGTAGCTGCACCAGTCGCAGAGCCGGCTCTGTTTGGGGCGGAAGTCCCGGCTCTCGGTGGCCTGCAGGATCGCCCGCCACAGCGCCAGGACGGTGCGTTCGAACCGCTGCAGCTCCTCGGCGTCCGGCGTGTAGTCGCAGATCTCGGCGTCGCGCAGGTACAGCAGCCGGAGCACCCGGGGGACGACGCCACGGGTACGCCACAGCACCAGAGCGTAGAACTTGAGCTGGAACAGCGCCCGGGACTCGAACGCCTCTCGGGGGGCACCGCCGGTCTTGTAGTCGACCACCCGCAGATCCCCGGCGGGGGAGACGTCCAGCCGGTCGATGTAGCCGCGGATCAACAGCTGCCCGTCGACCACCGCGTTGACCAGGCTCTCCCGTTCGGCCGGTTCCAGCCGGCGGGGATCCTCGACGGTGAAGTAACCGTCGAGCAGGTGTCGGGCGGCGGCCAGGAACTCGTCCAGCTCCGGGCGGCCCGCCTGCTCGTCCGGTGCCGGCTCCGCCGGCCCGGTGGTGACGACGTCGGCCAGCGTCGGGTCGGTGTCCAGCAGCCGTTGCCACTGCGGGGCGACCAGGTCGGCGGCCGCCGCCGGGGTGCGCTGGTCGGCCGGCAGATCGAACAGACGCTCCAGGACGGCGTGGACCAGGGTGCCCCGGGCCTGGTCGACGGTGGTTCGCTCGGGCAGCCGGTCGATGCTGCGGAACCGGTACAGCAGCGGGCAGGTCTTGAAATCGGCCGCCCGCGACGGCGACAACGTGGCCAGCCGGGGTGGTTCGACGTCGGGCGCGATGTCCGGGCCGATTGTCATCAAATGCCTTCCGTGGATACTCCGGCCTTCCGGCCGGGGAGGAAACGGACTCCTGCGGAGCAGGGCAGGGAGAGTCGATTCGCCGAGGCGGATCGACGTCCACCGCTCGCGCGCCAGGACCCTCCGGCGGGCGAACAGATGTGCTAACGTGGCGTCGCCTTTCCGGTGACAACCAGGCCGGTCAGGTCTACCGCCGGGCTGGTGGAAGTGACGTCTGTGGAGACTGTGTAGGACCGATGGGCGGTGCTCCGTCCCTTGCCGTTGATTCGGGTCGGCTGTGGTCGGCGAAGCAGAAAGCTCGATCCGTGAGGGTCGAACCTCCCTGCTTCAGCAGGGGGAGATGTCAAGGCACGCAGGGTATGGCACCGCTGTGACAATCCGGCCGGCGGCTCGGCGTCAAACCGTGCGCGCCGGCCGGTACGGTGTTCCGTAGCATCAACCCGATGGAGGACACCGCGAAACGCCCCGACCGGCGCCCTGACCGGCGGCCGGGGATCAGCCTCGGCCGGGTGCTCGGCTTCCCGGTGCACCTCCACACCTCGGTGCTGTTCCTGGCGATCCTGGTCACCGTGCTGTACGGCGAGTTCGTCCGCACCCAGTTGGACGTGCCGCAGCCGGCCCGGTACGCGGTCGGGCTGGGCTTCGTGGTCTGTCTGCTCGGTTCGGTGCTGCTGCACGAGTTGGGTCACGCGTTGACCGCCCGCCGCTACGGCATCGGCGTCCGCGGGATCACCCTGGAGATGCTCGGCGGCTACACCGAGATGGACCGGGACGCCCCGACCCCCAAGGTCGACCTGCTGGTGTCCCTGGCCGGTCCGGCGGTGTCGCTGGTCCTGGGCCTGGTCGCGGTGGTGGCCACTGTGCTGCTGCCGGACCGTACGTTGATCAACCAGTTGGCGTTCCAGTTGGCGGCGGCGAACCTGCTGGTGGCGGTGTTCAACGCGTTGCCGGGGCTGCCCCTCGACGGCGGGCGCGCGCTGCGTGCCGCGGTCTGGGCGGTGACCAGGGACCGCCACGTCGGCACCGAGGCCGCCGGTTGGGTCGGTCGGGCCGTGGCGGCGGGCACCGCCGGCCTGGTGGTGCTGCTCACGGTGGCCGGTATCCTGTCCCCGTTCGGGCTGATCTTCATGCTACTGGTGGCGTTCACCCTCTGGCAGGGTGCCGGCCAGTCGATCCGGGTCGCGCGCATCGGCCGCCGGTTCCCGTTGGTCGACCTGGAGATGCTCGCCCAGCCGGTCTTTCCGGTGCCGAGCGGCACGCCGTTGGCCGAGGCGCAGCGTCGGGTCGCCGGCCCCCACCCGGCGCAGCCGGGTGGCCGGGAGCCGGCCATGGCGGTGACGGACTCGGTCGGCCGGTTGGTCGCGCTGGTGGACCGGGCCGCGGCCGCGGCGGTCCCGCCGGAGCGCCGCCCGTGGGTGGCGGTCGACACCGTCGCGCGCGGCATCGACGGGGTACGCCGGATCCCGGTCGACCTCACCGGCGAGCAGGTGGTCCGTACCGTGCAGGAACATCCGGGCGCGCAGTACCTGGTGACCCGGGGCGAGGACGTGATCGGCGTGCTGCACGTCGCCGATCTGGCGCAGTTGTTGGAACCGAACCGAAAGATGAGCCCGTGACCCCTCCGCCGACCGCCGTCGCATCCGGCGACGTCAGTACCACGCCGATCTCGACCCGGCGTGGCCCCTTCCAGCCGGGCGACCGGGTGCAGCTGACCGACCCGAAGGGGCGGATGCACACCGTCACGCTCGCTGCCGGCCGGTCGTTCCACACCCATCGCGGTGCCCTGGCGCACGACGAGCTGATCGGCCTGCCCGAGGGCAGCGTGGTGACGTCGGCCGGCGGTACCGCGTACCTCGCCCTGCGTCCACTGCTGGCCGACTACGTGCTGAGCATGCCGCGCGGGGCCCAGGTGATCTATCCGAAGGACGCCGCACAGATCGTGACGATGGGTGACGTGTTCCCAGGTGCCCGCGTGCTGGAGGCCGGTGCCGGGTCGGGCGCGCTGACCTGTTCGCTGCTGCGCGCTGTCGGCACCGACGGTGAGGTGCACTCGTACGAGGCCCGGGCGGACTTCGCCGAGGTGGCCCGGGCGAACGTGCGGGCGTTCTTCGGTGGCCCGCACCCGGCGTGGCGGCTGCACGTCGGTGATGTCGCATCCTGTCCGGAGGTCGGCTTCGACCGGATCATCCTGGACATGTTGACGCCGTGGGAGGTGCTGGACCTGGTGGCTCGGGCGCTGCTGCCCGGCGGGGTCTTCGTCGGCTACGTAGCCACCACGCCGCAGCTGAGCGAACTGGTCGAGGCGTTGCGCGCCGACGGTGGGTTCACCGAGCCCCGGGCGTGGGAGTCGCTGGTGCGGGACTGGCATGTCGACGGGCTGGCGGTGCGGCCCGACCACCGGATGATCGGGCATACCGCGTTCCTGGTGTCGGCCCGCCGGTTGGCGCCGGGGGTGAGCGCGCCGCCGCGGCGGCGCAAGCCGAGCAAGGGGGCGGAGGCGTACGCGGCGCGCCGCCGGGACCACACCGGTGCGCCGGTGCCGTCCGACGCCGCTGGCCCGGCGTCACCCGACGGGGCCGAAGGGCCGGCGGCGTCGCGGGGCACGGTGGCCGGGACGGGTTCGGCATGAGCCGGCCCGCGTTCGGTGGTGGCGAGTTGCCGGCGGTCTTCCCTGACTGGTCGCCCTATCCGGAGCTGGACGCGGCCAGCCGGGCGTACCTGCGGGATCCGGACGTCGCGCTGGAGGCGCTCGGTGGGGTGCTGGCGGGTGCCGAGGTTCTCGCCTTCACCCTCGAGCGGTTCGTCAACGAGGTCAACGGGGTCTGGCAGGAGGTGGCGATCTGCGACGGCAGCCGGATGGTCCTGTGGCACGGTGAGGACGTTCCGCCGGGGGACGGGCCGGTCGGGTCGATGACGTCGTCGCTGCGGGTGGTGCCGTTGTCCACGGTCACCGAGGTCGGCTGCCGCCGCCGGCTGACCCGTACGCCGACCGGGCAGATCCGGGTGGACAGCGTCGACGTCTACCTGCTGCTCAGTTCGCAGGACGAGACGCAACCGGAGGAGCATCTCGGCCCCCGGCACGACGCGCTGCGGTTCGGCAAGACGCTCGACGACGGTGGTTCGGGGCAGATCGCGCGGCTCGAGGAGTTCGCCCGGGTGGTCGCCTCGGTGGTGGGCCGGCCGTTGCTGTGACATGGGTCACGCATCGCAGGGCAGGTGGCCGTGCCGGCGGGCAGCAGCCGTACTGGTAGTACTGGGTGGCTAACCGGCGTCCGGTCCGCTGACCTCGGTCTGGTCGTCCGCGCGGACCACGTGGATGCACTCGCCGGGACAGTCCTTGGCCGCGTCGATCACGTCGAGCCGCAGCCGTTCGGGGACGGCGACCCGGGCGCCCTCGGCGACCTGCAGTTCGCCGGAGGCGTCCTTGACGTAGGCGAGTCCGTCGATGTCGAACTCGAAGACGTCCCGGGCGTACTGCACGCACAGCCCGTCCCCGGTGCAGAGGTCCTGGTCGACCCAGACCTGCAGCTCCGTGTCGGTTGATGCCGTTTCGCCCGGCTCTCCGGGGGACCGGGTCTCGGTCGGGGTCGTCACCGCGCACCTCCCTGGGTCGTGCCCGTCCTCGCGTCCCGACGGTACCCGACACGCCGTGGGACCGGCCGGCCAGGCGTCCGTCGGCCGCTTGTGACGTGCCCGAGCGATCAAGGTTGTGGGACGACTGTGTTGCGTGGGTTCGAAACGTCCGGCAAACGGCTAGTGTTAGGGCAGTACGTTTTAGCCCCCGGGGAGGTGGGACGTGGCACGCAGCGACGACGCGGATTCGCGCGCCGCACGGTGGGAGAAGGAGGCCCACGATCTCTCCACCCAGGTCGCGTTTCTTCAAGAGGAACTCGCTCTGGTGCGGCGCAAGTTGACCGAAAGCCCCCGACACGTCCGGCAGCTCGAGGAACGGCTGGCGGCAGCGCAGGCGCAGCTGGCCCGACTGACCGAGAACAACGAACGGCTCGTGGCGACCCTCAAGGAAGCCCGGGCCCAGATCGTCACGCTCAAGGAGGAGATCGACCGGCTGGCGCAACCGCCCAGCGGGTACGGCGTCTTCCTGGCCCGACACGCGGATGGCACGGTGGATGTCTTCACCGGTGGCCGGAAGCTGCGGGTGGCGCTCTCCCCCTCGTTGGACGCCGACGAGCTCCAACGCGGCCAGGAGGTCCTGCTCAACGACGCGCTCAACGTGGTCGACGCGTTCGGGTACGAGCGGGTCGGTGAGGTGGTGATGCTCAAGGAACTCCTCGACAACCCGACCGGCGAGCCGAGTGACCGCGCTCTGGTCATCTCGCACGCCGACGAGGAGCGGGTGGTGCACCTGGCGCAGACGCTGGTCGGCAGTGCGCTGCGGGCCGGCGACTCGCTGATGATCGAGCCGCGGTCGGCGTACGCCTACGAGCGGATCCCGAAGAGCGAGGTCGAGGAGCTGGTGCTGGAGGAGGTGCCGGACGTCGACTACACCGACATCGGCGGCCTGCACGCTCAGATCGAGCAGATCAGGGACGCGGTCGAGCTGCCGTTCCTGCACGCGGAGCTGTTCCGTGAGCACCACCTGCGTCCACCGAAGGGCATCCTGCTCTACGGTCCGCCCGGGTGCGGCAAGACGCTGATCGCCAAGGCGGTGGCCAACTCCCTGGCCAAGAAGATCGCTGAGCGGCGGGGTGAGGAGAAGCACACCAGCTACTTCCTCAACATCAAGGGCCCTGAGCTGCTCAACAAGTACGTCGGTGAGACCGAGCGGCACATCCGGCTGATCTTCCAGCGGGCCCGGGAGAAGGCCGGTGAGGGCACCCCGGTGATCGTGTTCTTCGATGAGATGGACTCGGTCTTCCGGACCCGCGGTTCCGGTGTCTCCTCGGACGTGGAGAACACCATCGTTCCGCAGCTGCTGAGCGAGATCGACGGGGTCGAGGGCCTGGAGAACGTGATCGTGATCGGTGCCTCCAACCGGGAGGACATGATCGATCCGGCGATCCTGCGGCCCGGCCGGCTGGACGTCAAGATCAAGATCGAGCGTCCGGACGCCGAGGCGGCCAAGGACATTTTCTCCAAGTACATCCTCACCGGGCTGCCGCTGCACCCGGACGACCTCACCGAGCACGGCGACGATCCGCAGGCCACCGTGGCAGCCATGATCGACGCCGTGGTGCTGCGGATGTACTCGGAGACCGACGAGAACCGGTTCCTCGAGGTGACCTACGCCAACGGGGACAAGGAGGTCCTGTACTTCAAGGACTTCAACTCCGGCGCGATGATCCAGAACATCGTCGACCGGGGCAAGAAGATGGCGATCAAGGAGTTCCTCACCTCCGGGCGCAAGGGTCTGCGGTTGCAGCACCTGCTCGACGCGTGCGTCGACGAGTTCCGGGAGAACGAGGATCTGCCCAACACCACCAACCCGGACGACTGGGCCCGGATCTCCGGCAAGAAGGGGGAGCGGATCGTCTACATCCGTACCCTCGTCTCCGGCGGCAAGGGCGCGGAGGCCGGCCGGTCGATCGAGACGGCCAGCAACACCGGGCAGTACCTCTGACCACGGTCCGGTGTCCCGCACCCCGCCTCGGGGTGCGGGACACCGGTTCCGCGGCGCGCATGGACCGCGCCTCGGAACCGGTGTCCGACGCGCCCCCGCGTGACCACACGGACACGCCAACGTCCGGTTCCGTCGGTGCGCGGACTACGCTCGACACGACGGGCGCCGACGGAAGCGATGAGGTAACGGCATGAGTGTGCGGCGGATCATGGGCACCGAGGTGGAGTACGGAATCTCCGTACCCGGTCAGCCCGGAGCCAACCCGATGGTCACCTCCTCCCAGGTGGTCAACGCCTACGGCGCCCGACCCGAGCTGAACCGGGGCGGTCGGGCCCGGTGGGACTACGAGGAGGAGTCGCCGCTGCGTGACGCCCGGGGCTTCACCTACTCGGGAGCGGCCTACGATCCGGCAGAGGCCCTCGCCGACGAGGATCTCGGCCTGGCCAACGTGATCCTCACCAACGGCGCCCGGCTCTACGTCGACCACGCCCATCCCGAGTACTCCACCCCCGAGGTCACCACCCCGCTGGACCTGGTCCGGTGGGACAAGGCGGGGGAGCGGGTGATGGCGGAGGCGGCCCGCCGCGCGGCGACCATCCCCGGTTCGCACCCCATCCAGCTGTACAAGAACAACACCGACAACAAGGGCGCCAGCTACGGCGCCCACGAGAACTACCTGATGCGCCGGCAGACGCCGTTCGCCGACATCGTGGCGTACCTGACGCCGTTCTTCGTCACCCGGCAGATCGTCTGCGGGGCGGGTCGGGTCGGTATCGGCCAGGACGGCTCCCAGGCCGGGTTCCAGATCTCCCAGCGGGCCGACTTCTTCGAGGTCGAGGTGGGCCTGGAGACCACGCTGAAGCGGCCGATCATCAACACCCGGGACGAACCACACGCCGACGCCGACAAGTACCGCCGGCTGCACGTGATAATTGGCGACGCCAACCTCTCGGAGATCTCCACCTATCTGAAGGTCGGCACCACCTCGTTGATCCTGACCATGATCGAGGAGAAGGCGCTCGGCGCCGATCTGGGCATCGCCGACCCGGTGGCCGAGCTCAAGGCGGTGAGCCACGATCCGTCCCTGGCGCATCTGATGCGGCTGCGCGACGGCCGTCGGCTCACCGCGCTCGACCTGCAGTGGGCGTTCTACGAACGGGCCAGGGCGTTCGTCGACGACCGGTACGGCACCGACCTCGACGAGGCCACGGCTGACGTGCTGGACCGCTGGGAGGACGTGCTCGACCGGCTGGGGCGGGATGTGATGTCCTGCGCGCAGGAGCTGGACTGGGTCGCGAAACTGCGGCTGCTCGACGGCTACCGGGAGCGGGAAGGGCTCACCTGGGCCTCGCCGAAACTGCAGCTGGTCGACCTGCAGTACGCCGACGTCAGGCCGGAGAAGGGCCTCTACCACCGCCTGGTGGGTCGGGGAGCGATGCGCACCCTGCTCGACGACAGCGCCACCCGCGTCGCGATGGTCGAGCCGCCACCGGACACCCGGGCCTACTTCCGCGGCCGGTGCCTGGCGCAGTACGCCTCCGAGGTGGTCGCCGCCAGCTGGGACTCGGTCATCTTCGACGTGGGCCGGGAGTCGCTGGTCCGGGTGCCGATGATGGAGCCGGAGCGGGGGACCCAGGCCCACGTGGGCGACCTGTTCGACCGGTGCGCCAGCGCCAAGGACCTGCTGGAGGTGCTCACCGGCGGTTGAGCCGGCCAGGTTCGCTTGGCGCGAACGTGGCCGACGCCGGCCGGTTCCGTCGCCACCGCGAGGTAAGTTTCACCTAGGCGATCGTGTGGAGGAGGCACCTGATGGCTACCCGTGACAGCGGCGGTCAGTCCCAGTCCGGCAAGTCCCGCCGGGCCGAGGAAGTCGACGAGACGGTCACCGAGACCGATCCGGAGGCCGCGCAGCGGCATGCCGAGATCACCGAGGACGTCGACGACCTGCTCGACGAGATCGACTCGGTGCTCGAAGAAAACGCCGAGGAGTTCGTCCGCGGCTACGTACAGAAGGGCGGCGAGTAGCTCGCCGGCGGTGAAGATCGCACCCAGCGGGTGCGCACGCTAGTCTGCTCCAACACACCGGTGGCCTTGACCGGCGCCGTGCCGGCACGGCGGCCCGGTCAGGCGATCACGTTCTGCAGAGAGGGACCACGTGGCAGCGGGATTCGATCCATCCGGACGCCTTCCGGACGTGTTCACGAACGCGGGAACGTCCTCCTTCACCCAGTTCCTGGCGTCGGCCGCACCGGATCTGCTGCCGGGGCGCCGCCCACTGCCGCCCGGGCTGTCCGCGGACGTCGGTCCGCACGCCACGACGATCGTCACGCTCGTCACCGCCGAAGGCGTGGTGATGGCTGGTGACCGCCGGGCAACGATGGGCAACCTGATCGCCAACCGGGACATTGAGAAGGTGCATCCCGCCGACGCCTACTCGTTGATCGGCATCGCCGGCACCGCCGGCATCGGCATCGAGCTGATGCGGCTGTTTCAGGTCGAGCTGGAGCACTACGAGAAGATGGAGGGCGCCGTCCTCTCCCTGGACGGCAAGGCGAACCGCCTCGCGTCGATGATCCGCAACAACCTCGGCGCCGCGCTGCAGGGGCTGGCCGTGGTGCCGCTGTTCGCCGGGTTCGACCTGGCCGCTACCGATCCGGCCGAGGCCGGCCGGATCTTCAGCTTCGACGTCACCGGCGGTCCGTACGAGACCACCGGCTTCGACGCGATCGGCTCCGGGTCGCTGTTCGCGAAAGCGGCTCTGAAGAAGCGGTACCGTTCCGGGTTGAGTAGCGCCGACGCGGTCCGTCTCGCGGTGGAGGCGCTGTACGACGCCGCCGACGACGACACCGCCACCGGCGGCCCGGACCTGACCCGCCGGATCTTCCCGGTGGTGATGACCGCGACGGCGGCCGGCACCCACCGGCTCACCGACGCCGAGTCGGCCCAGATCGCCGAGGCGGTCGTCGCCGCGCGTACCGAGAATCCGGGCGGCTGAACCCGCGAGCGCCGACTTGTCTCGTCCGCTGTAGTCGTTACCACCTGGTCGAAGGAGAGCCGCCGCCGTGGCAATGCAGTTCTACGCCTCGCCCGAGCAGATCATGCGGGACCGTTCCGAGCTTGCCCGCAAGGGCATCGCCCGGGGCCGTAGCGCGCTGGTGCTGAGCTTCGAGGGCGGTGTGCTGTTCGTCGCCGAGAACCTGTCCAGCGCCCTGCACAAGGTGAGCGAGATCTACGACCGGATCGGGTTCGCCGCCGTCGGCCGGTACAACGAGTTTGAGAACCTGCGCCGGGCGGGGGTGCGGATGGCCGACCTGAACGGCCTCAGCTACGACCGTCGCGACGTGACCGGGCGGGCGCTGGCCAACGCGTACGCGCAGACCCTTGGGTCGATCTTCACCGAGCAGTCGAAGCCGTTCGAAGTGGAGATTTGCGTCGCCGAGGTCGGGCTGGAGCCGGCTGCTGACGAGATCTACCGGCTGACCTACGACGGCTCGGTCACCGACGAGCCGGGGTGGATGGCGATGGGCGGTCACGCCGAGACGATCGCCGGTGTGCTGCGTACCGACCATCGGGCCGACATGTCGCTGTCCGACGCGGTCGGGCTCGCGGTGCGGGCCCTGGCCGAAGTCGGCGGCGAGAACGGTGCGACCCGCAGCATCGCAGCCAACCAGTTGGAGGTGGCGGTGCTCGACCGTCGCCGCCGTGGCCGGACCTTCCGTCGGATCACTGGTGCCGCGTTGACCGCACTGCTCGACGGCGGTGCCGCCACTTCGGCGGACGAGCCCTCGTCGGGAGAAGCGGGCCGGTCCGGCGGTCCCCGGGTGCCCGAGTCGACGCCGGAGAAGCCGACCTCCTCGGCCGCCTCCGCCGACTTGGAGGACGCCGCCGGCGACTCCGGCACCACCGAACAGGACTGACCGGGCTGGGTGTGACGCGCCGGGTCCGCGTTTCGACCCGGGTGCGTCACACCCAGCGCCGCACCGTCCGCCAGTACGCGGACAGTACGGCGTTGAACACCGTCCTGCCCGGCGGGTCGATCAGCGGGGTGTCCAGCCGGTCGGTGAGGACCCGCATCCAGACCCGGTCCGGGACGGTCCGCTCGGCCTGCAGCCGTGCCCGGCGTCGCCGCAGGTGGCTGCGGTGCTGCCACAGCCACCGGTAGCCGCGGAGCTTGTCGGCCAGCCAACCCTGCCGGGCCGCCAGCACCAGCATCGCCAACTCCAGGGCCAGCAGCGGCGGGCCGAGCAGCACCAGCGACCGGGCGCCCCATGTCGTGGCCACGAACATCACCCGGTTGCGTTCGACAAGGTAGAACTTGAAGCTGTTGCGGCTGAATTCGTAGCGGTGCAGCGCCACCGCATCCGGCACGTTGACCACTCGCAGACCGACTCGCCAGGTTCTGATCGACAGGTCCGCGTCCTCGTGGTAAGCGAAGTAGTGCGGGTCGAAACCCTCCAGCCGATCCCAGTGCGCACGCCGCGTCACCAGGCAGGCGCCCATCGCACCGGCGGTCTCGGTCGACTCGGTGCGGGTCTCCCGCTCGCGGAACCCGCCGATCCAACTCAACCCGAGCACGTGCACCTCGTTGCCGCGGGAGTTGAGCAGGTCCGGTTCGTCGGCCAGCCGCACCGCGCCGGCGGCGATGCCGATGCCCGGGTCGGCGAGCTCGTCCACCAGCCGGGCGAGGGTGGTCGGCTCGACCACCGCGTCGCCGTTGACCAACGCCACGTACTCGCCGTCGGCAGCGGCCACGCCGATGTTGCAGCCGGCGGAGAAGCCGACGTTGCGGCCGTCGCCGACCACCGTGACGCCGGAAAGGTTGCCCAGCACGGCGACGTCGTCGGTGGTGCACCCGTTGTCGACCAGCACCACGTCGACGTCGACTTTGACCGAGGCGAGCAGGGCTTCCACCGATTGGCGCAGCAGCGGCTCAGCGCCCCAGGCCAGCACGACGGCACTCACCCGGGGCAGACCGGAGGGCACCCGGGACTTGTAGCTCATCTCCGACATTTCGGTTTCTCTCCTGGCCTGGGAGCCGGGCCGCCCGACGCGGGCGTGCCTGTCGTGTCCGTCGGCTGTCGGGATCGTCGACCCGGCGGCCGCGAGATCAGCCGCCGAACGCCGGGTCGCGCAACGCGGTGGAGAGCATGCTCCGCCAGTCTGCCATGACCGGTAGTCCGGCGAGCGCCCAACGCCGATGTCCGAGCACCGAGTACGCCGGCCGGGCGGCGGGCCGATGGAAGTTGGCACTGGTGGTGGGGCGGATCCGCGCCGGGTCGAGGCCGCGCAGCGCGAACGCCTCGCGGGCCAGCCCGCACCAGGTCGTCTGCCCGCTCGCCGTCGCGTGGTAGATCCCGGCGGGGGCGGTGCCGGCGACCGATGCCCCGGCAAGTGCGACGAGCTGGCGGCCGAGAGCGTACGACCAGGTCGGCTGACCATGCTGGTCATCGACGACGTCGAGGTGTTCGCGCTCACCGGCCAGCCGCAGCATGGTCGCGACGAAGTTCGGTCCGTGCGTTCCGTAGAGCCACGCGGTCCGCACCACGTAGCCGCGCTCCGGCAGCAGTCGGGCGACGGCCTGCTCGCCGACGAGCTTACTGCGGCCGTACCCGTTGACCGGCGAGGTCGGGGCGTCCTCCGGGTACGGGGAGGTGCCGTCGCCGGCGAACACGTAGTCGGTGGAGACGTGCACCAGGCGCGCGCCGCTGTCGGCGCAGGCCCGGGCCAAATGCGCCACGGCGGTGCCGTTGACGGCGGTGGCGGCTTCCTCAGCCGCCTCCGCGCCGTCCACGTCGGTCCACGCTGCGGCGTTGATCACTACCTGGTGCCCGTCGACGGCGGCAGCGACCGCCGTCGGGTCGGTGATGTCCAGATCGGTACGGGTCAGCGCGGTCACCGACCGGGTGTCCGGGTGGTCGGTCAACGCGGCCAGCAGGTCCCGCCCCAGCATCCCACCGGCGCCGGTGACCAGCCACCGGTCTGCGGCGGTCACGACGACGCCACAGGCTTCTTCAGCGGCTCCCACCAGGGCCGGTTCTCCCGGTACCAGCGGACCGTGTCGGCCAGTCCTTCGTCCAACGTGACACTCGGGGTGTAGCCCAGCTCGCGGGAGATCTTGCTGATGTCCAGCGAGTAGCGCCGGTCATGCCCCTTGCGGTCGGTGACCGGGACGACCCGTTCCCACCCCACCCCACAGGCGTCCAGTAGCCGGGCGGTGAGCTCCTTGTTGGTCAGTTCGGTCCCGCCGCCGATGTGGTAGACCTCGCCGGCGCGCCCGCCGCCGGCGACCAGCGCGATGCCCACGCAGTGGTCCCGCACGTGCAGCCAGTCCCGGATGTTGCCGCCGTCGCCGTACAGCGGCACCGTACCGCCGTCCAGCAGGTTGGTGACGAACAGCGGGACGACCTTCTCGGGGAACTGGTAGGGCCCGTAGTTGTTGGAGCAGCGGGTCACCACCACGTCCATGCCGTGTGTCCGGTGGTAGGCCAGGGCCAGCAGGTCGGAGCCGGCCTTTGACGCGGAGTACGGCGAGTTCGGTGACAACGGCCAGTCCTCGGTCCACGACCCTTCGTCGATCGACCCGTACACCTCGTCGGTCGAGACGTGCACGAACCGGTCCGTCCCGTGGCGCAGCGCCGCGTCGAGCAGGGTCTGGGTGCCCACCACGTTGGTGGTCACGAACTCCGCGGCACCGGTGATCGACCGGTCGACGTGCGACTCGGCGGCGAAGTGCACCACCATGTCGTGTCCGGCGAGTGCCCGGTCGACGGCGGCGGCGTCGCAGATGTCCGCTTGGACGAAGGCAAGCCGTGGGTCGTCGCGGACCGGGGCCAGGTTGGCGAGATTGCCGGAATAGGTCAACTTGTCCAGCACGGTCACCGTAGCCGGACTGACCGGGGCGTTCGGATCGGTGAGCAGCATCCGGACGAATTCAGAACCGATGAAGCCGGCACCGCCGGTGACGAGGACTCTCACAGGTCCGGGAGTCTACGGGACACCGGCACCGTCGACCGGGGGATCGCCGGTGACGGCTATCCGACGATGTCCCCGCCGGGACCGGCAATGGACTGGTGCACGACCGGCCCAGCAGGTGTCGGACGAAGGGTCCGACATCCGTGACCGGCCCGTACAGGGAGCCCATTGACGGTTGCTGTGGGTGGTTAGGCCGGTAGGCTCCCGCCGTGCGTGGAATCCTACTCGCCGGCGGTACCGGATCTCGGCTCTGGCCGATCACTCGCGCCGTGTCGAAACAGCTAATGCCGATCTTCGACAAACCGATGATCTACTACCCGCTCGCCACCCTGATCATGTCCGGCATCCAGGAGATCCTGGTCGTGACCACACCGGAGGATCAACCGCAGTTCCGACGACTGCTCGGCGACGGCGCGCAGTTCGGTCTGCGGCTGAGCTACCGGGCGCAGCCCCGGCCGGAGGGCATCGCCCAGGCGTTCGTGCTCGGCGCGGACTTCATCGGCGATGAGTCCGTCGCGCTGATCCTGGGCGACAACATCTTCCACGGCATTGGTCTGGGCCGGAAGTTGTCCGACCACGCCGACCTGACCGGCGGCCTGATCTTCGCCTACCCGGTGGCCAACCCCGAGGCGTACGGTGTGGTCGACTTCGACGCCGCCGGCCGGGTCCTGTCGATCGAGGAGAAGCCGAAGCGGCCTCGGTCGCGCTACGCGGTGCCCGGACTGTACTTCTACGACAACCAGGTGGTGGAGATCGCCGCAGGGCTGAAACCGAGCGACCGCGGCGAGCTGGAGATCACCGCGGTCAACGAGGCGTACCGCCGGGCCGGTCAGCTGTCGGTGACCGTGCTGGACCGGGGGACGGCCTGGCTGGACACCGGCACGTTCAATTCGATGATGCAGGCCGCTGAGTTCGTCCGGGTGATCGAGGAGCGCCAGGGCATGAAGATCGGCTGCATCGAGGAGTCCGCCTGGCGCGCCGGACTGATCGACGACGGTCAGCTGCGTGCCCTCGCCGAGCCGCTGACCAAGAGCGGTTACGGCAGCTACCTGCTGAGCCTGCTCGAGGAGCACCACGACCACCGGTTGTCCGGTGCCGGACCGGCCGAGGAGGCCTGATGAAGATCCGGGAGCTCGAGATCGAGGGTGCCTGGGAGGTCACCCCGCAGCAGCACGGTGACCCGCGTGGGCTGTTCATGGAGTGGTACCGCTTCGACCACCTGGCCGGGGCGGTCGGGCATCCGTTGCGGCTGGCCCAGGGCAACCTGTCGGTCTCGGCGCGCGGCGTGGTCCGGGGCATCCACTTCGCCGACGTGCCGCCCGGCCAGGCCAAGTACATCAGCTGCGTACGGGGCGCGGTGGTCGACGTGATCGTCGACCTGCGGGTCGGTTCACCGACGTTCGGCCGGTGGACGGCGGTGCGGCTGGACGACGTGGACCGCCGCGCGGTCTACCTCAGCGAAGGACTCGGGCACGGGTTCTGCGCGATGTCCGACGACGCCACCCTGAACTACCTCTGCTCTGCCACCTACAACCCGCGCGCCGAGCACGGCGTGCATCCTCTTGACGCCGACCTGGCCATCGACTGGCCGGTCGCCGCGCCACAGCTGTCCGCCCGCGACGACGCGGCCCCGACCCTGGCCAAGGCCCGCGCCGACGGCCTGCTGCCGGACTACGGCCGCTGCCGGGAGTTCACCGCCCGGCTCTCCGTCGCCGAGTCGCCGTAACGCATCTGGCCGTTAACTCTGCGCGAAAGCGACCTGTCGGGCGTCGTTCGTCCGACAGGTCGCCCGAGACTGACCACGGAGCCCTCGGGGCGGCTAATGTCTGGTCATGGAACGGCGAATCTTCGGGCTCGAAACCGAGTACGGTGTCACCTGCACCTACCGCGGCCAGCGGCGGCTGTCGCCGGACGAGGTGGCGCGCTACCTGTTCCGCCGGGTGGTCTCCTGGGGGCGGTCCAGCAACGTCTTTCTCCGCAACGGGGCCCGGCTCTACCTCGACGTCGGATCCCATCCGGAGTACGCCACGCCGGAGTGTGACTCGGTCACCGACCTGGTGGCGCACGATCGGGCCGGCGAGCGGATCCTCGAAGGGCTGCTGGTGGACGCCGAGAAGCGGCTGCACGACGAGGGCATCGCCGGCGAGATCTACCTGTTCAAGAACAACACCGACTCGGCCGGCAACTCGTACGGCTGCCACGAGAACTACCTGGTGTCCCGGCACGGCGAGTTCGGTCGGCTGGCCGACGTGCTCATCCCGTTCCTGGTCACCCGGCAGCTCATCTGCGGTGCCGGCAAGGTGCTGCAGACGCCGCGCGGGGCGGTCTACTGCCTGTCCCAGCGGGCCGAGCACATCTGGGAGGGCGTCTCCTCGGCGACCACCCGGTCTCGGCCGATCATCAACACCCGCGACGAACCGCACGCCGACGCCGAGCGGTACCGCCGGCTGCACGTCATCGTCGGCGACTCCAACATGAACGAGGTGACCACGCTGCTCAAGGTCGGCAGCGCGGACATCGTGCTGCGGATGATCGAAGCCGGTGTCGTCATGCGGGACCTGTCGTTGGAGAACCCGATCCGAGCGATCCGCGAGGTCTCCCACGACATCACCGGCCGGCGCAAGATCCGCCTCGCCTCCAACAAGGAGGTCAGCGCGCTGGAAATTCAGCAGGAGTACCTGGCCCGGGCGACCGAGTTCGTCGAACGCCGGGGCGGCGACCAGACCGCCAAACGGGTCGTCGAGCTGTGGGGCCGGGCACTGCGGGCGGTCGAGACCGGTGACCTGGACCCGGTCGCCCGGGAGATCGACTGGGTGACCAAGTTGAAGCTGATCGAGCGCTACCAGCGCAAGCACGATCTGCCGCTGTCCCACCCGCGGGTCGCCCAGATGGATCTGGCGTACCACGACCTGCGCCGCGGCCGCGGGCTGTACGCGCTGCTGGAGCGGCGCGGCCAGGTCGACCGGGTGGCCACCGACCCGGAGATCTTCGAGGCGAAGGAGACCCCGCCGCAGACCACCCGGGCCCGCCTGCGCGGGGAGTTCATCCGGCACGCCCAGGAGAAGCGGCGGGACTTCACCGTCGACTGGGTCCACCTCAAGCTGAACGACCAGGCCCAGCGGACCGTGCTGTGCAAGGACCCGTTCCGGGCCTACGACGAGCGGGTGGAGCGGCTGATCGCGAGCATGTGACGGTAGGCTCACCAGACAATGGCTGACCCCACCCGCGACGATCCCGCGCCACCACCACTGCCGCCGTCCGACGCCGGCCAGCCGAGTCCGTTTCCCCGGACCGAGACCTGGCTCGAGCGGCGGCGCAACAAGATTGCCGCGGAGATCGCCCGCAACCGGCGCGGCGAGTACACCGTACCCACCTGGGTGCTCGCCACGGCGTTGGCGCTCATCCTGGGTGCCTGGGCGGTCCTGATCATCGTCAGCTGAGCCGGTGCCGCCGGGTCGGCCGCCCCCGTCGCCGCCGGCCAGCGCTGTCAGGTCACTGGTCGCCGCCGGCCAGCGCCGCCGCGTGCCGGCCGGCGGCCGCGCAGGCCAGGAAGTAGGCGTGGTCGCCGGCCAGGTCCCGGCCCATCGTGCGCAGCGGCACCGGGCTGGCCCGCAACGCCGCGTCGAGACCGTCGGTGGCGACCCGTACCGCACGGTGCCGGCCGGTCGGCGCCACCAGTTGACGCAACGCGGTCGCCACGTCGTCGGCGATCTCCGCCGGCAGGTCCGCCGGCACCACCAGGTCCGCCGGAGCGAGCGCCACCCGGCCGTACGCGGTGCTGCTGTGGTGCGACAGGCCGCGGTGGCGCGGCCGCGGGTCGTCGGCGGAGATGCGCAGTGCGCCGACCGGCCGCCCGCCGAGTACGGCGGCGGCGTTGACCGCCTCGCCCACCCCGACGCCGGAGAAACCCCATCTGGTGCCGGTGCCGAGGTTGCCCGGACCCTGGCAGACCACCGTCACGTCGGCGGCCAGCACGTGCCGGGTCGCCAGCAGCCCGCTGTGCACGGTGGTGGCCTCCAGATCGCCGCCGAAGCACTGGCCCACGGTGACCGTACCGGCCAGCGTTGCGGACAGCCCGTCGAGGGTCCGGGAGAAGCCAGCGGGCAGCGCCCCGCCATCGGTCATCACGTACCCGACGCGCAGCCAGGGCCGGTCGGCGAGGACGCCGGCGACGATCGCCGGCAGCGCCGAGTGCAGGTCGGCGGTGACCACCGGCATCCCGGCCAGGTCCTCGGCGTCGGCCAGCACCTGTCGGTGCGGTGACGCCTCCTCGTCGACCCCGCACACGATCGCCTGCAGCGGGGTGTAGCGGGCCTTCACCAGATGCCCGTCGGAGCGGTCCCGCCCGCCCGGCGGGTCCGGCGGCAGCCGGTCCGGCACCGCCACCACCAGGGCGTACCCGCCGGTGCCGAGCCCCATCAGCAGTGCCGAGACGTTCAGCAGCACCCGGTCGCCGGGTTCGGGTTCGCCGACCAGCGCCGGATAGGCCACCGCGCGTACCGGCTCCCCGTCGACCACGACGTCCAGTTCGACCGCCCCGCGCCACCGCCGCCGGACCGCGGTGACCCTGCCGTCACGCCATCGCACCATGCCGGGCACGCTAACCTGCACCCCCGTACAGCGGCCGGGCGGGGCGGTCGCTGCCCCGCCGACACTGCTAGCGTCGTGCCGTGTCCCGCAACCGGACCGAACGCCTGGTCAATCTCGTGATCTGCCTGTTGTCGACGCGGCGCTTCCTGACCGCCGCGCAGATCGCCGCGACCGTACCTGGCTACGAACACGATCCGTCCGACGTCCGTGACCACGAGGCCTTCCAGCGCAAGTTCGAGCGGGACAAGGCGGAGCTGCGCGACCTCGGCGTGCCGCTGGAGACCGGCGCGGCCAGCGCCTTCGACAGCGAACCGGGCTACCGGATCGCCCACCGCGAGTACGCGCTGCCGGAGATCCCGCTGGAGCCGGAGGAGGCCGCCGCGGTCGGCATCGCCGCCCGGCTGTGGCAGCACGCCGGGCTGGCCGCCGCCGCCTCGTCCGGGCTGGCCAAGTTGCGGGCCGCCGGCATCGACGTTGATCCGCAGGCCACCCTCGGGGTGGAGCCGGTGGTCACGGTCGACCCGGCGTTCGCCGCGTTGACCGCCGCGGCCCGCGACCGGCGTCCGGTGACCTTCGACTACCGGGTGCCCAGCGGCGACACCCCCACCCGGCGGCGGCTGCAGCCCTGGGGGGTGGTCTGCTGGCGGGGCCGCTGGTACGTGGTCGGCCACGACCAGGACCGTGCGGCCACCCGCTGCTTCCGACTGTCCCGGGTGGTGGGCGCGGTGCGGCTCACCGGTCGGGCCGGCAGTTTCTCTCCGCCGACCGGCGTCGACCTGATCAGTCACGTCGCCCGTTGGTCGGACCCGGTCGAACGTGCCGGGGTGGCCACCGTGCTGACCGGGCCGGGCCGGGCCGCCGGCCTGCGGCGGGGCGCGGAGTCCTGCGTCCCGGGCCCGGACGGTGACCGGCTGACCCTGCGCTACGCCGAGCCGGAGGCGCTCGCCGGCCAGCTGGCCAGGTACGGCGCCGACGTGCGGGTGCTCGACCCGCCGGAGCTGCGCGAGCTGGTGATCCAGCGGCTGAAGGAAATCGTGGTGGCGCACCAGCCGGCCGGTGCGGAGGTGCGGGGGTGACCACGTCCCGACCGACCGGCTCGCGGGCCTCCGCCGACCGGCTCGCCCGGTTGCTCAACCTGGTGCCCTACCTGCTGGCCCGGCCGGGCGTGGAGATCGCCCAGGCCGCCGCCGACCTGGGCACCAGCGCGCGTCAGCTGCGGGAGGACCTGGAGCTGCTGTGGGTGTGCGGGCTGCCCGGCTACGGTCCGGGTGACCTGATCGACATGGCGTTCGACGGCGACCGGGTGACGATCACCTACGACGCCGGGATCGACCGACCGTTGCGGCTGACGCCGGACGAGGCCCTGGCCCTGGTGGTGGCGCTGCGGATGCTGGCCGAGACGCCGGGGCTGGCCAACCGGGACGCCGTCGAGCGGGCACTGGCCAAGATCGAGGACGCGGCGGGCGAGTCGGCCGGCGCCCCGGTCGCGGTACGCCTGCCCGGAGACACGGCCCGGCTGGACCGGCTGCGGTCGGCGGCACAGAGCGGCCGGGCGGTACGGATCACCTACTACACGGCGGCCCGCGACGAGACCACCGACCGGGTCGTCGACCCGATCCGGGTGCTCATGATCGGCGGTCGGGGCTATCTGGAGGCCTGGTGCCGGCGGGCCGAGGCGGTCCGGCTGTTCCGGGCCGACCGGGTCGACGCCCTGGTTGAGCTGGACCAGCCGGCCGCCGTTCCGCCGCAGGCCGGTCGGCACGAACCCCGGGAGGCCGCGTTCCAACCGTCGCCGGGCCTACCGTCGGTGGTCCTGCGGGTCGGCCGGTGCGGTCGGTGGATCACCGAGTACTACCCGTGCGAGGACGTCCGGGTCGAACCGAACGGGGAGTGGCTGGTCACCATGCGGGTCACCGATCTGGCCTGGGCCCGCCGGTTCGTCCTCGGGCTGGGCCCGGACGTGACGGTGGTCGCTCCGGCGCAGCTGGTCGCGCAGGTGCACGCGGCCGCGTCCGCCGCGCTTGCCGCGTACGCCGTTCCCGGTGGTGCACCGGCTGCGGACCTGTCCGCTAGCGGCTAGTCTGCTCAGGTGCTGACCTGGATCGTTCTCGCCGTGCTGGGATGCGCGCTGCTGGTGCTCGTCGCGGTGGTCCGTCCGGTGCTGACCCGGTTGCCGGCGCTGCGCCGTGCCGCGCTCGCCCTGCAGCGCCGCCAGGACGAAGCGGAGGCGTTGGCGGCGCAGGCCGAGCAGTTGCAGCTGCGGCTGGCGAAGCTGGAGCAAAGCTTGGCGGGGGCCGCCACCACCCGACGCGGGCCGGCCGGGGACCGGCCGGACGGCCGCGGCTGACCGGCCGGTCACGCCGGGCTGGCCTGTTCGGCCAGTGCCTGCGAAGCGCCGGTCAGCGTTGTGCCGTCCGTGGTTGACGGGTCAGTTGATCGTGGTTGAGACTTCACCGACCAGGCCAGATTGACCCGGTCTGGCAGGTGGCGGACCCCGCGAACGCACGTACGATGGGCTCGTCACCACCCGACGCACCGACTGGAGCTATGCCATGCATGCCCTGAAGCCGTGGCACATCGCCGTACTCGTGGTCGTGCTGATCCTGCTCTTCGGCGCCAAGCGGCTGCCGGACGCGGCGCGGTCACTCGGCCGCTCCCTGCGGATCATCAAGGCCGAGACCAAGAGCCTCGCCGACGACGACAAGGACCTCGCCGAGAAGGCCGACGCCCAGCACGGCCGCGCGCCGTACCAGGCCGAGCCGGTGATCGAGCCGACCAGCGTGCATCAGCCGGGCTACCAGCCACCGCCGGCCCCGGCGGCCGATCAGCAGCCACAGCGCGTCCGCGACGCCAACTGACCGGAAAGGTCTCCTGCCGTGGGCTTCGCCCTGCGCCGGCGCGGTCCGAGCAAGTTCGACCGTGCCTCCGACGGCTCGATGACCCTGATCGAGCACTTTCGTGAGCTGCGTACCCGACTGTTCTGGGCCTCGCTGGCGATCGTCGTCGGGCTGATCGTCGGATTCTTCCTCGCCGAACCGGCGTTCCAACTGCTCAAGCAGCCGTATTGCCAGTTGCCCGGCACCGGCGAGACGACCGCAGACGGCACCTGCCGGGAGTTCCTGCAGCTGTCGCCGGCTGACGGCTTCGTCCTGAAGCTGAAGCTGGCGCTCTGGATCGGCCTGATCGTCGGCGGCCCGGTCTGGCTCTACCAGCTCTGGGCGTTCATCGCTCCCGGCCTGCACCGGCACGAACGCAGATGGGCGTACGTCTTCGTCTCCATCGCGGCACCGCTGTTCCTGGCCGGTGCCATGCTTGCCTACTTCGTCGTCGACAAGGGGCTGGCGTTCCTGCTCGAATCCGGCGTCACCGGCCTGTCTACCCAGCTCGAGGTCACCCGGTACATCTCGTTCGTGACCACGATGATCCTGCTGTTCGGGGTCGCGTTCGAGTTCCCGCTGGTGCTGTTGATGCTCAACTTCACCGGCGTGGTCAGCGCACGCCGCCTGCTCAGCTGGTGGCGCGCGGTGGTCTTCGTCTGCTTCGCGTTCGCGGCGGTCGCCACCCCGGATCCCGGCCCGTTCGGGATGACCCTGCTGGCGGCGTGTCTGGCGCTGTTGTACTTCGTCGCGGTCGGGGTGGCGTTCCTCAACGACAAGCGCCGTGGCCGGGGCAAGGAGATCTACGCCGGGATGGACGACGACGAGGCGTCGCCGCTGGACGACGACCCGCAGCCGGTCGCGGTCGCCGAGCGGACCGAGACGGTCACCCCGGTCGTGCCGACCCAGCCGGTGCCGAAAGCTTTGCCGATCGAGCGTCGCTACGACGACATGACGTGACCGGGCCGGTCGGCGGTCCGTCCGCCGTCGTGCCCGGTTCGGTGGCGGTGCTGGCGAACCCGGCGGCCGGCCGTGGCCGGCACTCGGCGGTCCTGCCGCTGGTCCGCGAGGCGCTGGCGGCGACCGGCCGGCCGGTGCCGCTGCTGACCGCCGTCACCGCTGAACAGGCGGCGAGTGCATGCCGGGCTGCGGTGGCCGGCGGCGCGGCGGCACTGGTGACCCTCGGCGGCGACGGCACCGTGCACCTCGCCCTGCAGGCGCTCGCCGGCACCGACGTCCCGCTGGGTCCGGTGCCGACCGGTACCGGCAACGACTTCGCCGCCGACACCGGTTTCCCGGCCGATCCGGCCCGCGCGGCGGCGATCATCGCCGCCGCCCTGCGCGCCGGCCGGAGCCGGCCCGTCGACCTGGCCCGGGTGTCCGCACCGGGCCGACCGGACCGGTGGTTCGGCTCGGTGCTGGCTGCCGGGTTCGACGCGATCGTCAATGAGCGGGCCAATCGGATGCGCTGGCCGGCCGGGCCGCGCCGCTACGATCTGGCGGTCCTGGTCGAGCTGGCCCGGCTGCGGCCGCTCCGTTACCGGATGGTGTGCGACGGCGAGCCGGACGAGTTCGACGCGGTGCTGGTCGCGGTCGGCAACTGCGCCAGCTACGGCGGCGGGATGCGGATCTGCCCAACGGCCGACCCGACCGACGGTCTGCTCGACGTGCTGGTGGCCGGGCCGGTCTCCCGCCGTACGCTGATCCGGATCAAACCGCAGGTCCGAAGGGGCAGTCACGTCGACCATCCGATGGTGCGCAGCCTCCGGGCCCGCCAGGTGACGATCGACGCGCCGGATCTGGTCTGCTACGCCGACGGTGAACGGCTCGGGCCGCTGCCGGTGACCGTCACGGCCGTGCCGGGAGCGGTGCGGCTGCTGCGGTGATCACCGGTCCGGCTCGCCGGTGGCCAGGTCGAGCACGGCGGCGAGTCCGTTGGCCCGACCCGGGTCGGCCGCCGGCAGCACCAGCGCCGCGCAGCCGGCCCGTACGGCGCCCGCGTCGGCCGGGGTGTCGCCCACCATCAGGGTCCGCTCCGGATCGACCCGCAGCATCCCGCAGGCCCGCAGGAAGATCGCCGGGTCGGGTTTGCAGCGGCCCACCTCGTAGGACAACGCCCAGGCGCCGATCAGGTCGGCCAGGCCCCAGGCGGTGAAGTGCGGACGGATGTCGAAGCCGATGTTGCTGACCACGGCGACCGGCACCCCGGCGGCGTGCAGGGCCCGTAGCGTCGCGGCGGTGTCCGCGTACGGCAGCCACCCGTCCGGGCCGAGCAGCCGCTGATAGAGGGCGTCGGCCAGGCCGTCCACCCCGCTGTCGACCGTCGCGGCCAGCCCGGTGTACGCGGCCCGGTGTGCCTGCGGGTACAGATCGCGGTCGGCCCACACCTCGGCCAGCTGCGGGGGGACCCGGGTGGGAAGTGGCCCACCGGCCCGGCCGGCGGTCAGCAGCCGGTCGGCGAGGACGGTAGCCCGCCCCCGGTCCAGGGCCACCCCGCACGCCTCGGCACCCTGGGTGACCCAGCGGACCGGGTCCTCGACCTGGGCGAGAGTGCCGTGGAAGTCGAACAGGACCGCCTCGACCGGGCGGCGTCGGGGCCGGTCGGCCGGTTCGTACCCGGGACCGGCGGATACGTCGGGGCGGGGGCGTTCGGGATGATCCGGCACGCCTGCACCTTATCGAGCCGGCTCGGCGGCCCGGTAGGTTGCCCTAACCCGCGCGGACGCCGCCGCTGCTCGACCATCGGCGCCCGGGAGTGACGAGACCCCTGACCGGGACGCCACCGGCCGGCTGCGATTAATCTTGCGGTATGTCGAGCCCCGCCGAGCGGTACGCCGCAGCGCGCCGCCGGGCCGCGCAGGCCGCCGCCTTTCCCGCGCTCGGGGAGTTCACCCTCGATCTCGGTTTCGACCTGGACGACTTTCAACAGGCCGCCTGCCAGGCCCTGGAACGGGGCAGCGGGGTGCTGGTCTGCGCGCCGACCGGGGCGGGCAAGACGGTGGTCGGCGAGTTCGCGGTCCACCTGGCGCTGCGCGCCGTTACCACGCCGGCCGGTGGTCCACCGCGCAAGTGCTTCTACACCACCCCGATCAAGGCCCTTTCCAACCAGAAGTACCACGACCTGGTCGACCGGTACGGTGCCGCCCAGGTGGGGCTGCTGACCGGGGACAACGCGATCAACGGCGACGCGCCCGTGGTGGTGATGACCACCGAGGTGCTGCGCAACATGCTGTACGCCAATTCGGCCACTCTCGACGGCCTGGCCTACGTGGTGATGGACGAGGTGCACTACCTGGCCGACCGGTTCCGGGGCGCGGTCTGGGAGGAGGTGATCATTCACCTGCCGTCGTCGGTCATCCTGGTGTCGCTGTCCGCGACGGTGTCCAACGCCGAGGAGTTCGCCGACTGGCTCGTCACCGTCCGTGGCGAGACCGAGGTGGTGGTCAGCGAACACCGTCCTGTCCCGCTGTGGCAGCACATGCTGGTCGGTCGGCGGATGTTCGACCTGTTCCATGACGCCGACGCGGCCCGTAAACACGACGTGCATCCGGAGTTGCTGCGCTACAGCCGGGAGATGCTGCGGCGGCTGGAGCTCGGTGACGGCCGTACCCACGGGCCGGGCTGGGGCCGGTCCGGTGGTCGCGGTCCACGTTGGCGTCCCCCGCTGCGGGCGGACGTGATCGAACGTCTGGAGCGGGAGGGCCTGCTGCCGGCGATCCTGTTCGTGTTCAGCCGGGCCGGGTGCGATGCCGCCGTCGCCCAGTGTCTGGCCGCCGGGCTGCGGCTGACCACCCCGGACGAGCGCGCCGAGATCCGTCGGCTGGTGGAGTCACGGCTGTCCAGTCTGCCGGCCGAGGACCTGTCGGTGCTCGGCTACTGGGGCTGGCTGGACGGGCTGGAACGCGGTCTCGCCGCGCACCACGCCGGCATGCTGCCGGCCTTCAAGGAGGTCGTCGAGGAGCTGTTCGTCCGAGGCCTGATCAAAGCCGTGTTCGCCACCGAGACGCTGGCGTTGGGGATCAACATGCCGGCCCGCTGCGTGGTGCTGGAACGGCTGGTCAAGTTCAACGGTGAGGCGCACGTCGACCTTACCCCGGGCGAGTACACCCAGCTGACCGGTCGGGCCGGTCGGCGCGGTATCGACGTGGAGGGCCACGCGGTGGTGGTCTGGTCGCCGGAGGTCGATCCACGGCACGTCGCCGGGCTCGCCTCAACCCGGACCTACCCGCTACGGTCGAGTTTCCGACCGTCCTACAACATGGCGGTCAACCTGGTCGGCACCGTCGGTTTCAACGCCGCCCGGGAACTGCTCGAGTCGTCCTTTGCCCAGTTCCAGGCGGACCGATCGGTGGTTGGCCTGGCCCGGCAGGCGCAGCGCAACACCGAGACGATCGAGGCGTACGGCGTCGAGACGCGCTGCGACCTCGGCGACTTCGACGCGTACTTCGATCTACGGGTGGCGATCGCCGACCGGGAGCGGGAGCTGGCCCGGCAGGGTCAGCAGCAGCGGCGCACTGCGGCGGTCGACTCGCTGGAGCGGCTGCGGGTCGGTGACGTCATCCGGGTGCCGTCGGGTCGGCGGGCCGGGTTGGCTGTGGTGCTGGATCCTGGGGCGGGGGGGTTCGGCGAGCCCCGCCCGCTGGTGCTGACCCAGGACCGGTGGGCGGGCCGGGTGTCGGTCGGCGACTTCACCGTCCCGGCGGAGGTGCTGGCCCGGATCCGGGTGCCGAAGCATTTCAACCACCGGTCACCGGCGGCCCGGCGGGATCTGGCGGCGGCGGTGGCCGGGACGGGCCTGGGTCGCCACGGCGCTCGCCGCCGGGGGCGTGCGCGCGGTGACCGGGACGACGACCGGATGACCCAGTTGCGCGCCGAGTTGCGTCGGCACCCCTGCCACAGCTGTCCGGACCGGGAGGAGCATGCCCGCTGGGCGGAACGACGGCACCGGCTGGCCCGCGACACCGACGAGCTGCGGGCCCGGGTGGCGGGCCGGACCGGATCGTTGACCCGGACCTTTGACCGGGTCTGCGGTCTGCTGACCGACCGCGGCTACCTGACATCCGACGGTACGGTGACCGACGCCGGGCGGATGCTGGCCCGGATCTGGACAGAGACCGACCTGCTGGTCGCCGAGTGCCTGCGCCGAAGTGTCTGGGACGGTCTGGCGCCGGCGGAGCTGGCCGCCGCGGTGTCGGTGGTGGTGTACGAGGCCCGCCGCGACGTCGACGAGCGGGCGGCGCTGCCGCGGGGGGCGGTCACCGCCGCGGTGGATGCCACCACCGCGATCTGGGCCAGCCTGGAGGCCGACGAGGCGGCCGCCGGCCTGGAGTCGACCCGGGAGCCGGATCTCGGCTTTGTCTGGCCGATCTACCGGTGGGCCCGGGGCGAACCGCTGGCCAAGGTGCTGGCCAGCGGGGACAGCCTGGACGGGGAGATGCCGGCCGGGGACTTCGTCCGGTGGGCCCGGCAGGTCGCCGACATGCTCGGACAGCTGGCCCAGGCCCGTGGTGCGTCGTCGCAGCTGGCGCGGACGGCCGCGCAGGCGGTGTCCGCGCTGCAGCGCGGCGTGCTGGCGTACCAGACGACGGGGTGACTGCCGGTCGACGGTCGAACAGCGTGCCGTAGTCGCCGGTACCGGTGGTGCGTCACAATGTCGACACGGCCCGGCGAAACAACCGAACGATCGCTTGCGAAGACCCTTTCCGCTGCTCACCATCGGTCCGGGGAGTACCAGCCTGTGGTTCGGGCCGAAGGGGTGGACGTGGCAGATATCAACCATTTTGAGTATGGCTTCATCACGCCAACGCTGAGTTACGCGTTGTCGGTGCTCGGTTCGTTTCTCGGACTGATCTGCGCCGTGCGGGTCCGGGAGTCGGACACCCCGGGCCGGCGGGCCTGGTGGCTCTCGCTGTCGGCTTTCGCGATCGGTGGCACCGCCATCTGGACCATGCACTTCATGGCGATGCTCGGCTTCAGCGTGGCCGGCACCCAGATCCGCTACGACATCGCGATCACCATCGCCAGCGCGGTGATCGCGATCGCCGCAGTCGCGTTCGGGCTGTTCCTGGTCGGCTTCGGCCGGCCGTCGCTGGTGAAGATCCTGCTCGGCGGGGTGATCACCGGCCTGGGTGTGGCCGCGATGCACTACACCGGGATGGCCGCGATGCGGCTCAACGGCGACATCGACTACGCGCCGGGCCGGGTGACACTCTCCGTGGTGATCGCGGTGATCGCGGCAACGGTGGCGCTGTGGCTGGCGGTCACGGTCCGCCGGCCGCTGGCGATGACCGGATCCGCGCTGCTGATGGGTGTCGCGGTCAACGGCATGCATTTCACCGGCATGACGGCGATGTCGGTGCACCTGCACGAGCCGACCGGCGTGCTCAACGGGGCGACCGCGGCAACCCTGCTGGTACCGATCGGCGTGGCGGTGCTGCTCGTGGTGATCGGCCTGGTGTACGCGGTCCTGTCCGCCCCGACCGAGGAGGACCGGGCGGCGGCGGCATACCTCGACGCGCGGATCGCCGAGCGGCGTAGCGCCCCACAGCCACCGACCCCTGCCCGGCCGAACGGGTTTACCCCGCTACGCAGCGGCTCGAACACCGGTAGTGAACAGAACGCGTCGAGCCGGTCAGGCGGGTTCAACGGGTTCAACGCCTGACCCGCTAGCGTCCGCACCGCCCGACCCGCCGGCGCCCCGTGCCATTGCGTCGACCAGCCGCCGACAGGAGCCCGCAAGGTTCCACCGGTCCGCCAGCTCCATCAACCGGTCGGGGTCGGTCGGTGCGGCGGGCAGCCGCACCGGTTCGACCGCCAGATCGAGGTCCCTGGCTACCCGTACCACGGTCGGTGCGACCGCCAGGTAGTCGCGGGCGGCCGCCAGCCGGGCCCGCAGACCGGGAGCGAACCCGGACCGTGGGTCGTCCAGTGCCACGACCAGCCCGGCAAGATCGCCGTACCGCTGCAGCAGCCGCGCTGCGGTCTTGGCGCCGACGCCCGGCACTCCCGGCAGGCCATCGCTCGGGTCGCCACGAAGTGCGGCGAAGTCGGCGTACCCGGCGGGCGGTACGCCGAAGCGCTGCTCGACGGCCTCGCCATCGCAGTCCTCCAGCTTGGCCACCCCCCGACCGACGTAGAGCAGCCGGACCGGGTGGTCGTCGTCGACCAGCTGAAACAGGTCCCGGTCGCCGGAGACCACCTCGACCGGGCCGGCCTGGCGGGTGGCGAGCGTACCGAGCACGTCGTCGGCCTCATAGCCGGCCACGCCGACCGCCGGCACCCCCAGCGCGGACAGCACGTCCAGCAGTACCGGCAACTGCGGCACCAGGGTGTCCGGGACGACCTCCCCGCCGGTGGGTGCCACCCGGTGTGCCTTGTACGACGGCAGCAACCGTACCCGCCAGGCGGGCCGCCAGTCGTGGTCGAGGGCGCAGATCAGCCGCGCCGGCCGCCGCCGGGTGATCAGCGCGGCCAGCATGTCGAGGAAGCCGCGTATGGCGTTGACCGGTTCGCCGTCGGCGGTGCGGGCGGCGGACTCGGGCACCCCGAAGTACGCCCGGAAGTACAGGCTCGGGGCGTCGACGGCCAGCAGAGCATCGGATCGGTTCACGCGCTACAGCCTCGCACAGCCCGGTGACACCGCTGGTTGTCCGGCACGGCCGTCGGGCCGGTGCGGCAGGCTGCCGACATGAGCTTCCTGCCCGGCCTGGAACTGAGCCGCCGGTTTCACCACGCGGTGGTGGCGCCGGCGATCGCCGCTCGGTTCCCCCGGTTGCGCTACGCCGCGGCCCGGATGGACACCGGTTCGGAGCTGTTCGGGTTCGACACGGAACGCTCCCGCGACCATGACTGGGGCCCGCGGGTGCAGGTGTTCCTCGACCGCGCCGACGCCGGCCTGGCCGACCAGGTGTGCGCCGCCGTCACCGAGGACCTGCCGGCGACCTTTCTGGGCTTCCCGACCAGGTTCGCGCCGGACGCCGACCGCACTCTGGGGGTGCCGGCGCTCGACGGTGCCCGGCACGGGGTGACGGTGACGGACGTGTCTGCCTGGTGCCAGCGGGTGCTGGGCTTCGATCCGGCCGTTGGGCCGGGCCGGCTGGACTGGCTCGCCACCCCGACCCAACGGCTCGCCGAGTTCACCGCCGGGGACGTGTTCCACGACGCCCTGCCGGAGCTGGCGGCCCGGTCGGCCGAACCGACCGGTGGGCTTACCGGTCGTCGTGCGGTTCTCGCCTGGTACCCACCGGACATCTGGCGGTACGTGCTGGCCGCGGCCTGGGCCCGGGTAGCCGGCGAGGAGCCGTTCGTCGGCCGGTGCGGGGAGGTCGGCGACGAGATCGGCGGCGCGGTGGTGACCGCCCGGATCGTGCGGGACCTGATGCGGCTGGCGTTGCTGGTCGGCCGCTGCTATCCGCCGTATCACAAGTGGCTGGGCAGCGCGTTCGCCCGGCTTCCGGACGACGACGGGCTGTGCGCGACGTTGGCTGCGGCGTTGTCGGCGACCGGGTGGAGTGTGCGGCAGCGACGGTTGTGCCAGGCGTACGAGCTGCTGGCGGTGCGGACCAACCAGCTCGCGCTGGCCGCGCCGGTGGAGCCGACGGTACGGCCGTTCCGGGACCGGCCGTTCCTGGTGCTCGACGCGGCCAGGTTCGCTCGGGCCCTGTGGTCGGCGATCGGTGACCGCGAGCTGCGGGCGCTGCCGGTGCTGGGGGCGGTGGATCAGGTCGTCGACCACACCGCGCTGCTAACCGATGTCGCGCGGACCCGCACGGTGATGGGTTGCGTCCTGGGACTGGACCACAACGGGACGCGGCCAAACGAACGTTAAGCTTGTTGGGTGTCGATCGGCACCGCCGGCCCGCCACCGCGGGCCGGCGCCGGCCCGCTCACCATCCTGGAGCGCACCACCATGACCGTCGAACGCGTCCTGCCCACGCCCGAGGCATACGACCTGATCGAGTTGGCCACCGAGCTCGCCGACCGGGAGTTGGCCGGCCGGGCCGCCGAATTCGAGGCACGGGCCGAGTTCCCCCGGGAGGTGGTCCGCACCCTCGGCCGGGCCGGTCTGCTCGGCCTGCCGTTCGCGGAGTCCGACGGCGGCGCGGGCCAGCCCTACGAGGTGTATCTGCAGGTGCTGGAGGTGCTGGCCAGCCGTTGGCTGGCGGTCGCCGAGGCGGTCAGCGTGCACACGTTGTCCTGCTATCCGGTGGCCGAGTACGGCACTGACCGGCAACGGAAGCTGTTGCCGGAGATGCTCGGCGGTGAGCTGCTGGGTGCGTACTGCCTCAGCGAGCCGCAGGGCGGGTCGGACGCGGCGGCGCTGACCACCCGGGCGGTTCGCGACGGGGACGACTACGTGGTGACCGGGACGAAGGCGTGGATCACCCATGCGGCGGTGGCCGACTTCTACAACGTCTTCTGCCGCACCGGCGGACCTGGAACGCGGGGCATCTCGTGCCTGTTCGTCCCGGCCGGCACCGCCGGCGTGCTGGCGCAGCCGGCGGAGCGCACCATGGGCCTGCGCTCCTCCCCGGTCGCCCAACTGGTGTTCGACCAGGCCAGGGTGCCGGCGGAGCACCTGGTGGGTGCCGCGGGCTCCGGCTTCGGTGTGGCGATGTCCGCGCTGGCCGCCGGCCGGCTGGGGATAGCCGCCTGCGCGGTCGGGCTGGCGCAGGCGGCGCTCGACCACGCGGTCGGTTACGCCCGGCAGCGGGAGCAGTTCGGCCGGCCGATCATTGACCTGCAGGGGCTGGGGTTCCTGTTGGCGGACATGGCCACCCAGGTGTCGGCCGCTCGGGCGGTGACCCTGGCCGCAGCCCGGTTGCGCGACGCCGGTCGGGCGTACGCCGTCGAGGCGGCCAAGGCCAAACTGTTCGCCACCGACGTCGCGATGAAGGTCACCGTTGACGCGGTTCAGGTGCTCGGTGGGTACGGCTACGTGGCCGACCATCCGGTGGAGCGGTACCTGCGCGAGGCGAAGGTGCTGCAGATCGTGGAGGGGACGAACCAGATCCAGCGGGTGGTGATCTCCCGGGCACTGGCCCGGTGACGGTAGGTTTCTCGCCGTGGAAGAGACCGATCGGGCTATCGTCGCCGCGCTGACCACTGACGGCCGGGTGTCGTACACCGAGCTGGCCGAGCGGGTGGGCCTGTCGGTGTCGGCGGTTCATCAGCGGGTACGCCGGCTGGAGCAGCGCGGGGTGGTCAACGGCTACACCGCCCGGGTGTCGTACGAGGCGGTGGGGCTGCCGTTGAGCGCGTTCGTCGCGATCCGGCCGTTTGACCCGTCCCAGCCGGACGACGCCCCGGAACGGCTGTCGCATCTGGCCGAAATCGATTCCTGTTATTCGGTGGCGGGGGAGGACTTCTACCTGTTGCTGGTCCGAGTGGCGAGCCCGGCGGACCTGGAACGGCTGTTGCAGGAAATCCGGACGGCGGCGAATGTCACCACCCGGACGACGGTGGTGCTGTCCACCCCGTACGAGTCACGTCCGCCGAAACTCGTCTGAGCCTGTCGCCTGGTCTGCCCGGCTGCCGGGAAGCCCTTCCTGCCGTCCTAGGACGCTCTAGACGCTGTGCTTGCACAACCCCACACATCAACAACCCGGCAACCACACCGACCGCCGCACCGTTTGAAGCCCACGACGCCGGGCATGCAGGAAGCACGGACGGAAACCGTTCGGTCAGTACCGCGATAGGAGTGATCGACCATGGGCATGACCGACAAGGCGCGCAACAAGGCCGAGGAGCTCAAGGGCCAGGCGAAGGAGCGCTACGGCGCGGCGACCGACAACGAGCAGATGCGGGCCGAGGGCGCCGCCGAGGCGAGTAAGGCGCGGACGAAGGACGCGGGGGAGCACGCAAAGGACGCCGGCCGCAACGTACGGGACGCGTTCAGCGGCTGACGAGCAGCGGGCCGGATCAGCCGGTGGTGGTCGTCCGTTGCCGGGACCACCACCGCTGTCCGGACTCCGGAAGCGTGTCGATCGGGTCGTAGTACGGGTAGCGCCGCCCCAGATCGTCGGAGCTGTCGAGTGAGGTGCGGTAGTTCTTGGTCCAGTAGGAAATGCCGTGCTCCCGGTCGTACTCGGTGAGCATGTGCACCCACCGCTTGCCGACCAGTGGCACGTCACACACGATCCGCGGGGTGGCAAAGCCTGGCAGATAACCCATCAGGTCGTGCTGCAGCTGCTGCGCGGTCCGGACCGGGACCCGCCAGTGTTCGGCGTTGGGGATCATGTCGCAGAGATAGAAGTAGTACGGGAGGATGCCGGCTTCGCCCTGGAGCGCGAAGCAGAGGTCGAGGAGACTGTGCAGGTCGGCGTTGACCCCGCGCATCAGTACTCCCTGGTTGCGCACGTCGCGGATGCCCACGTCGAGCGCGGTCTGGGCGGCTCGGGCGACCAGCGGGGTGAGTGACTGCACGTGATTGACATGGGTGTGGATGGCAAGGTTGACGCCGCGACTGGCGGCGGTGCGGGCGACACGCTCCAGGCCGGTCACGACATCGGGCTGCAGCCAATGCTGGGGCAGACCCATCAGCGCCTTGGTGGCCAGTCGGATGTCGCGGATGCTGTCGATGTCCAGCAGGCTCTGTAGGTAGCTCTCGAGATGCCGCCAGGGGAGGTTCGCCACGTCGCCGCCGGAGACGACGACGTCGCGGACTCCGGGGTGCCCACGTAGGTAGTCGAGATGAGCCTGGTAGCGGTTGGTGGGCTTGAGGGTCAGGCGGAGTTTGTCAACGGTCGGGGTGGAATTGCCGACCAGGTCCATCCGGGTGCAGTGCGCGCAGTACTGCGGGCAGGTGGCGAGGAGTTCGGCGAGGACCTTGGTCGGGTAGCGGTGGGTCAGTCCTTCCGCCACCCACATGTCGTGTTCGTGCAGGGAGTCGCGGCTGGCGTACGGGTGGGACGGCCAGTCGGTCCGGCGGTCGCTGGCCAGCGGGAGCATGTAGCGCCGGATCGGGTCGGCCCGCAGGGAGTCGGTATCGGGTGCGCTTGCTGGCACCATCGTGTTGATCATCTGCGGGGTGACCAGCATGGACATCGTGGCGTGTCGGCTCTGGTCGGCGTCGAGTTCGGCGTAGAAGCCGTCGCCGACGAGGTCGCCGAGGACGGCGTGCAGTTGGGCGACGGTCTTGACGCAGTGGGCCCGTTGCCACTGGGCGGACTGCCACTGGTCGGGGGTGACGTCGCGCCAGCCGGGTAGTCGTTTCCAGTCGGGTTCGACGAGTTCGCGACGCTGGTATTCGTACGGTTGGGGCGGCGTCGGGCTGGTTCCGGGGCTGTCCGCCGAGATGGGTTGCGGCATCGGTCCTCCTGGCTCGGTGCGTCCGGTGGGGCGTACCGCACTCCTGGATAATTTCCTGTGTGTTGACTATTCTGCCGTAAGTCTTCCGGTCCTGCTAGGTGCAAGGTGGTGATTCGGTTGTCGATCGGCGACTCCGGTGGGCAGCTGCCGTCTCCCGCGCAGCTGGCGGCAGACTGAGCTGATGACGACTCGTACGGTGGGTTCGGAGGCCGGGCTGCCCGCGGTGCTGTACCGGGGCGGCAGGTTGTACTGCCCGGCGGTGCCGGGAGCGACGGCGTTGCTGGTGCGTGACGGCAGGATCGGCTGGTTGGGTACGGACGCGGACGCGCCACGGGCGGATGTGGTGGTCGACCTGGCCGGCGCGCTGGTGACCCCGGCCTTCGTCGACGCGCACGTGCACGCGACCGACACCGGTCTGGTGCTGTCCGGCCTGGATCTGTCGTCGGTGCGTTCGCCGGCCGAGCTGGTCGACCGGGTCGCCGGCTTCGCGGCAGGGCTGCCCCAGGACGCGGTGGTGCTGGGGCACGGGTGGGACGAGTCGACGTGGCAGCGGCCGGTGCCGCCGGACGCGCGGCAGTTGTCGGCGGCGTCGGGCGGACGGCGGGTGTACCTGTCTCAGGCGTCGATCCATTCGGCGCTGGTGTCGTCGGAGATGCTGGCGGCGGTGCCGGGTCTGGCGGAACGCTCCGATCCGCCAGGGTGGGTGCGGGAGGACGACCATCACGCGGTGCGGGCGCTGGCCTTCGGATCGTTGACGCCGGCGCAGCGCACCTCGGCGCAGCGGGCTGCGTTGGCTGCGGCGGCCGGCGCGGGTATCGCGGCGGTGCACGAGTGCGGCGGTCCGCAGACGTCGTCGGAGTCCGACTTCGTCTCCGTGCTGGCGATGTCGGGCGACGGCCTGCCGGAGGTGTACGGGTACTGGGGGGAGTTTCTGGGGGCGGCCCGGGCACGGGAGTTGGGCGCGGTGGCTGCCGGTGGTGACCTGTACGCCGACGGTGCGTTGGGGTCGCGGACGGCGTACCTGTCGCAGCCGTACGTCGACGGTGGCGGCTGCGGCAGCTGTTTCCTGGCCGCCGATCAGGTCGCGGCGCATCTGGTGGACTGTGTCCGGTCGGGGATGCAGGGTGGGTTCCACGCGATCGGTGACGCGGCGGTGGCGGCGGTCGTGGACGGCTTCGCGGTGGCGGCCGGCGAGGTCGGGGTGGAGCGGTTGCGGGCCGGCCGGCACCGGGTGGAGCACGTCGAGCTGGTCGACAAGCGGGTGATCGGGGCGTTCGTCGAGTTCGGGGTGGTGGCCAGTGTGCAGCCGGCGTTCGACCGGTTGTGGGGTGGTGGGGGTCAGATGTACGCGGCCCGGCTGGGCGTGGACCGGGCGTTGGCGTCGAATCCGTTCGGTGCGTTGCACGGGGTGGGCGTCACGTTGGCGTTCGGTTCGGACTCGCCGGTGACGCCGCTGGATCCGTGGGGTGGGGTGCGGGCCGCCGTTTCGCATTTCAATCCGGCGTCGCGGTTGGCGGTTCGGTCGGCGTTCGCCGCGCACACCAGGGGCGGTTGGCGGGCGTTGCCGCCGGGTGTGGTGCAGACCGCGCAGGAGGGGGCGTTGACGCTGGGCGCGGCGGCGACGTTCGCGGTGTGGCAGACGCCGGCGGGTGTGTCGGCGGACGGCCTGCCGGTCCTGGTGGCGGAGGATCCGGCGTTGCGCGGGCCGGCGGATCCGACGCCGCTGCCGCGGTGTCTGCGGACGGTGCTGCGGGGTCGGGAGATCTTCGTGGCGGAGGATCGGGCGGCCGGCGGGAGGTGAGCGGGGGTGGCCGGTGACACGCCGGTGGTGACACGCCGGTGGGGGTGGTCGGTGCCCCTGGGCCGGGTTGACAGCACCGGGGGTGGCCCGCGTACCGTCTTTGAGTCCTACCACGGGAAGCGGCTGTTGTTCGCTTCGTTTCTTCGTCCGCTGGCCGAGCGACTGTTGTCGCAATGTGGTTGTGCCGCTCGTGGATCGCCACGGGTGGTGCCCGCATCGGCCAGGTCCAGTGGGCGAGGGTCGGCGAGGCGGCGCGAACCGGCCGCGACTTTCCGGTGCACGGGCAGGTGGTCGTGCGGGGCCAGTAGACAACGGTCCGTCGGGGGCAGCCAGTTCCCGGTTGGCCGGTCCGAAGGTCACCGTACGGTCGTCCTGCCGCATCGGCGGGGGAGGGGCCTGGGAGCGCGGGGCGCGGCCGGATCGGCCGCGCCCCGATTTCTCGTTCGGCGGCCGGTGCGTCGCCGGCTGTGGCTGTCGTCGTCGGATGGGCTGGATTGCCGGTAGCCTTCGTCGGACGGTTCGGTGGCTGCCGCGGGTGGTGGCCTGGCGGGTGGGGCTCGACGTGGCGATGGTGGATGCGGCGGTGGCGCCGGAGCGGTCACGGCCGGTGGCGCTCGCGTCGGCGGGTGGCCCGTTGGGGTTGCCGTGGGCGATCGGTCTGGCGGTGTTGTCGGGTGCGGCGCTGCTGGTGGCTTTTCCGCCGTACGGCTGGTGGTGGGCGGCCCCGGTGGGGGTGGCGGCGTTGTCGGTGGCGGTGCATCGGCGTCGGTTGCGGGCGGGTGCGGGTCTGGGGTTCGTGGCCGGGGTGGTGTTCTTCGCGCCGTTGCTGAGTTGGACGAATCTGCACACGGGCAGTTTGCCGTGGGTGTTGTTGTCGGGCTTGCAGGCCGGTTACCTGGCGTTGCTGGGTGCGGTGGCGGCGTTCGTGTCTCCGGTGGTGGATCGTCGCCGGGGCGTGCTGTGGCCGGTGGTGACCGGGTTGTTGTGGGTGGGGCAGGAGGCGTTGCGGGGTCGGACGCCGTTTGGCGGGTTCCCGTGGGGTCGGTTGGCGTTCAGTCAGGGTGATTCGCCGGTGTTGTCGTGGGCGGCGGTGGGTGGGGCGCCGTTGGTGACGTTCGTGGTGGCGGTGGCCGGTGGAGCGGTAGCGGTGGGGGTGTGGCGTTCATGGCGTTCGTGGCGGGGTTTGGCGCCGGTGGCCGGGGGTGTCGGTGCGGCGGTGCTGGTGCTGCTGGTGGGTGGGTTGGTGCCGGTGGGTGACGGATCGTCGGGTTCGGTGGTGGTAGCGCTCGTGCAGGGCAACGTGCCGCGGATGGGGTTGGATTTCAACGCCCAGCGCAGGGCTGTGTTGGACAACCATGTGCAGGGCACGATCCGGTTGGCGCGGCAGGTGGCGGCCGGTGAGGTGCCTGCGCCGGATCTGGTGGTGTGGCCGGAGAACGCCAGCGACGTGGATCCGACGCGTGACCCGCAGGCGGCGGCGAGTATCGACGAGGCGGCGGCGGCTGTCGGGGTGCCGATCCTGGTGGGTGCGTTGGCGTACGGGCCCGGTGCCGGGGAGGTGCGCAACGTGAGCCTGGTGTGGGAGCCGGGTTCCGGCGGCGACGTCGAGCAGGTGTACGTGAAGCGGCATCCGGTGCCGTTCGCGGAGTATGTGCCGTTCCGGCGGTTGGCGAGGATGGTCACCGATCAGGTGGATCTGGTCCGGGCGGATTTCGTGGCCGGTTCGCAGCCAGGTGTGCTGCGGGTGGGTCCGGTGGCGATCAGCGGCATCATCTGTTTCGAGGTGGCCTACGACGGGTTGGTCCGTGACACGGTCACCGGTGGTGCGCAGGTGTTGGCGGTGCAGACGAACAACGCGACGTTCAATGAGGCCGAGGCGGCGCAGCAGTTGGCGATGGTGCGGTTGCGGGCGGTGGAGCATGGTCGGGCCGGGTTGATGGCGTCGACCGTTGGCATATCAGCGTTTGTCGATCAGAATGGGCGGGTGTCGCAGCCGACCCGGTTCAACACGGCGGCCGCCGTGGTGAGTGAGCTCGAGCTCGGGGCGACGCGTACTCTTGCGACTCGGATGGGTTTCTGGCCCGAGGCGGTGCTGGTGGTGTTCGCCGGCGTGGTGCTGGTCACCTCGGTGTGGCTGCGGCGGCGGGTGGTCAGTTCGGATACGGAGGTACGGTGAGCGAGGCGGTGTCGGCGGGCGGTGGCCCGGAGGGCTACCCGGGTGTCGGTCGGGTGCTGGTGGTCGTTCCCACCTACAACGAGGCGGAGAACGTACGTCTGATCACCGCCCGGATCCGCGGCGCTGTCCCCCAGGTCGACGTGCTGATCGCCGACGACAACTCGCCGGACGGTACCGGGGCGGTCGCCGATGAGCTGGCTGCGGCCGACGGCCAGGTGCATGTGCTGCACCGGCCAGGGAAACAGGGTCTCGGCGCGGCCTACGTCGCCGGATTCGGCTGGGCGCGGGAGCGTGGCTACGACGCGGTGGTCGAAATGGACGCCGACGGTTCGCATGCTCCGGAGCAGTTGCCGCAGCTGCTGGACGCGGCGCGGGACGCCGACGTGGTGATCGGTTCCCGGTGGGTGCCGGGCGGCGAGGTGGTGAACTGGCCCCGGCACCGGTGGGTGCTGTCGCAGGGGGCGAACCTGTACACGCGGTTGGCGCTGGGTATGCCGGTGCGGGACGCGACCGGTGGTTACCGGGTGTACCGGATCGCGGTGCTCGACAAGATCGACTACGCGAGTGTGTCGTCGCAGGGTTATTCGTTCCAGGTGGAGTTGACCTGGCGGTCGCACCGTGAGGGGTTCCGCATCGTCGAGGTGCCGATCACGTTCGCGGAGCGGGAGCAGGGCGCGAGCAAGATGAGCGCGTCGATTGTGCGGGAGGCGTTGTGGCGGGTGACCGTCTGGGGGGTCCGGGCTCGCCGGGACGGGTTGACCGGCCGGCGTCGCGACACGGCGTCGGCGCGCTGGCCGTGACGACGGCGCGTGTCATGCTGGACAGGTGACGTGACGCCACGTTCGCAGGAGGTGACATGCGCCGGGGAGTGCGGTTGATCCCGTTGGCGTTGGCGGCTGGTCTGGTGCTGGAGGTCGCCGTTTTCCTGCTGATCGCCCATCAGATCGGCTACGGGTGGGCGTTGCTGTTGGTGCTCGCCGCTTCCCTGGCGGGTATGGCGCTGCTGCGTCGGGAAGGGATGCGCGCTTGGCGGAGTTTCCGGGCGGCGGCGCAGTCCGGTCGTCCGCCCGGCGAGCAGGTCAGTGACGGTCTGCTCGGGTTGGTCGCTGGGGTGTTGTTGGCGACGCCGGGGCTGGTCAGTGGCGTGTTCGGTGGTGTGTTGGCGGTGCCGAAGGTGCGGCGGGTGGTGCGGCGGCGGGTTCAGGTCGCTGCGGAGCGGCGGATGTCGTCGGCGGCGGCCGGGGAGATGTTCGGGCCGCGCCGGGTGCGGGTGTATCCGCCGCCGGCGGCGGACCGGCCACCGGCGGGGTCTGCGGACGGTTCCGCGCCGCAGGCTGCCGCGTCCGGTCCGGCGATCGAAGGGGAGATCGTCGACCCGCCGCGGTGAGTGGACACGCCCGGGTGCGGGAGCGCGACGACGCCCCTGACGCCGGGGTGCGGCGTCAGGGGCGTCGGTGTCTGTGCTGCCCACCGGCCGGGCGGGGCCGGGTGGTCAGACGCCGCCGCGCCGGTTGCGGACCTCCTGCAGACGTTCGGCCAGGATGTCCTCCAGTTCGGCGATCGACCGCCGTTCCAGGAGCATGTCCCAGTGGGTGCGTGGCGGCTTGGCCTTTTTCTGCTCCGGTTCGCTGCCGTCGACCAGCCGGGCGACGCTGCCGTCGAACTTGCATTCCCAGGTCACCGGCACCTCTGCGTCGACGGCGAACGGGACCTCGAACTGGTGGCCTTTGGCGCAGAGGTACTCGCGGGTCTGGCGCGGCGCGAGTTCCGTGTTGCGGTCGGACTCGTAGCTGACTGCTCCCAGACGGCTTCCGCGCAGCATGCGCTCGCCCATGATCGGCTATCCCCTCGGTCGTGGTGCTGGTCTTCAGGTGTAACGATGTGTACGGGGCGGGCGATTCCCGCTGTCAGCGGACGCTGCCTGGTAGCGGCAGGGCCCGCGGCCCGGACGTGTGCGAGCGTATCCGGCCGATGCTCGCTGCTGCCGTGTCACCGGTGCGCAGAGGCCGTCGCCGCCGGGGTGAAACGTGGCGTTAACGAAGTCTGGCACATCGGTGACGATGTAGATGCGATGTAGGTCACTGCGCGGGCGCCGCCGGGTGGTTGTCGACCGGCCGGTGGGCGGTGCTGAGCGCCGCCAGCGCCGTGGCGAGGTCGCTGACTTGGCGGGACAGTTCCGTGACCCGGGCCTGGGCGTTGTCACGTTCGGCCCGGGTGGTGTCGAGGGCGGCGGCGAGTTCTGTCGCAGTGTGTCGGGCCTGTTCGGCGCGGGCGACGGCGGCGGCGGTCTCCGCGCGGGCGGTGTCGGCGTCGGCGCGGGCGGTCTGGGTATCGTGCTGCGCCGCATCGGCCCGCCGCTGCCACTGGTCGATGTCTGCGCGCGCCTGGTGTAGCGCCTCGCGCGCGGCGGCGGTTTCTGCGTGCGCCTGAGCGGCGTCTGCCCGGGCGGCCTCGGCTTGCGCATGAGCCCGGTCGGCGCGGATGTCGGCCTGCCGGCGCTGGTCGTCGGCGGTGCGCGCGGCGGCGCTGGCGTCGGCTGCTGCGGCGGTGGCCGCTGCCGCCTCCCGGGTGAGTTCGTCGATGACGCGTCGGTCGTCGTCGCGTTGCCGGGTCAGTTGTTCCAGTTGTTCGCGGACGGTGTCGCGGTCGTGTTCGGCCTGCCGCAGCAGTGCGTCGGCGGCGGCGGCCTGTTGCTGCGCGGCGGCCTGTTCCGTCCGTGCCTGCGCGGCCTGCTGGCGGGCCGCCGCGGCTTCGGCGGTCGCGGTTCCGGCGCGTGTCTCGGCGGTTTCGGCGCGGGCGGCGGCCTGCGCGGCGATCTGTTGTGCATGGGTGGCGGCGAGGGTGGCAGCTTCGGCTGTCTGCCGCGCGTCGTCGCGTTCGGCTTGGGCGGCGGCGAGGGTGGCGGCGGCTTCGGCCCGGACTTCGGCGACGCGACGGTCGACGCCGGCTGGGGAGAGTTCGGCGTGCAGTGTCTCGGTGAGGGTGCCGACCATCTGGTCGAGGCGGTCGACGAGTTCCCAGCTGCGGGCGATCTGGCCGGCGAGACCAGGGGCGTCGCGGCGGCGCATCCGGTTGGCGCGGGAGGCGCGTTGGCAGGCTCCGTCGTTGTCGCGGCAGTACCGGAAGGGGCGGCCGGCGGCTGCCCGTTGCGGTACGGGTGCGCCGCAGTGTGCGCAGGGCCGGGTTGCGGTATCGGTGTCCGGCGGCGGGGTGTCCATCGCCGCCGAAGTGTAGTTGCCGGTCTGACGCGTACCGCCGTCGTGGTGGCCGCAGGTCTGACTTCGGCTGCTTCGCGGGGTGTGTTCCGGCCGTGCGGCGTACGGTCGGCTGGTGGGTTCTGGCGGTGTTGGGCGGTCGATGCGGGAACGGATGGTCGCTGGTGACCTGTACCGTGCCGACGATCCGGAGCTGGTCGAGATGTCGGTGCGGGCGATGGATCTGACCGAGGCGTACAACCGCACGTCGGCGCGTGACGGTGAGCGGCGCCGGGCGCTGCTCGTCGAGCTGTTCGCCGAGGTGGGGGAGGATACCGAGGTACGGCCTCCGCTGCGGGTCGACTACGGCGTCCACATCAGCGTCGGGTCGCGTACCTTCGTCAACTTCGGGCTGGTGGCGTTGGATGCGGCGGCCATCAGCGTCGGTGACGATGTGCAGATCGGCTGCAACGTGCAGGTGATGACGCCGACGCATCCGCTCGCGGCCGGTGCACGCCGGGACAAGTGGGAGTCCGCGGAGCCGGTCCGGATCGGCGACAACGTGTGGCTGGGCAGCGGGGTGATCGTGCTGCCCGGGGTGGAGATCGGCAGGGACACGGTGGTCGGTGCGGGGTCGGTGGTGACCCGGAGCCTGCCGGCCGGGGTGCTCGCGGTCGGCAACCCGGCGCGGGTGCTGCGGGATCTGCCGGGCGACCGGACCGGCGGAGGGTGACGCGGGCGTCAGTCGGCCTGCAGGGCGTCGACCAGACGCTCGAGCGCGGCCGGTGTGGTCTGGGGCAGGAACAGGGAGGGCTCCACCAGTTCCAGTTCCAGCACGCATGGCTGGCCGTGGTCGTCGCGGACGAGGTCGACCCGGGCGTAGAGCGGGACGCCGAACGAGTCGGTGACGGTGTCGACGGCTTTGCGCGCTACGGCGATCAGTTCCGGGTCGGCGACATGCGGCGTGCTGGTTTCCGGCGCGAACAGGTCGTCGACCGGGTCGGTGTGGGGCAGCAGGACCCGTTTGTTCGCGGCGTGGCTGTACCTGCCGGTGAAGAAGACGAGGGGCCATTCTCCGTCGTCGGCCACCGAGGTGAGTCGTGGCTGGACCAGCACGCTGGTGCCGGCGGCGTGCAGTCTGCGGACGTGGGCGTACGCCTCGTCGTGCTGTGCCGGCCGGTACGAGGCGACGTGCCGGCTTCCCGCGCCGACGGCCGGTTTCACCACGAAGTCGCCGGCGGGGAAGTGTGGACGGTGCCCCGGCTCCACGAACGTGGTCGGTGTGACGGGTACCCCGGCCCGGTCGAGGTCAGCGAGGTAGTGCTTGTCCAGGTTCCACCGCAGCATCGGTAGCGGATTACGCAGATCCGTCACCTGTTCGACGGTTTCCAGCCAGGTGAGGAACTGTCTGAGTTGCTGTGGGTAGTCCCAGGTCGAACGCAGGACGGCCCGGTCGTAGTCGGCCCACCGCACCGCAGGGTCGTTCCACACCACCACGTCGACGGCGATGCCGGCCTGCCGTAGCGCCGGCAGGGCCAGCGGTTCGTCCTCGTCTTGTCCGCGTGCCTCGTGGGCGGAGACCCATGCCAGCCGGGTGACCATGCGCTGATCGTACGGCCCGGGCGCGGGCCGTACGGTGGACGGGCCGGGTCAGCGGTTGTCGCCGCTGCCACCGAGTACGCCACGGTTCTGGCGGCTGGCCAGCTTGGCCAGGTTGTCGGTCGCGATGTCGTTCAGTGAGAGGTCGAGGTAGGCGGCGAGGGTCGCCACGTACCACAGGACGTCGCCGAGTTCCTTGGTGATGTCGGCCCGGTCGAGCCTGGACTCGTCGCTGTCGTGGTCTCGGACCCATTTCTTGAACTTTTCGGCGACTTCGCCGGACTCGCCGACGAGGCCGAGTACCAGGTGGAGCAGTTCGTTCTTCTTGTCACGCGGCGCGGCGGTGTGCAGGGCGCCGCGCTGGTAGTCGTCCAGGTCCATGGCGGACCAGTATGGCGGTTCCCGCTCACCGGGCTCCTCCGCACCCGGTGGCCCGATTATCGAATTACCGTTAATCACAATCCGATAATCGGAGTTGACGTGTGGTCACGGAGAACTGATACACCATAATGACAGTTATGTGGTGACCGGACGTTCCTGGTCTGGCGTCAGGTGGCGGGCGCCCGTCGGTCAGAATCGGCACGTCGGCGACGGTCTCGGCGAGGATGGTGCGGTGGCAGGCGCGGATCGACGTGGCCTCGGTCAGGTGTTCAACGAGGTGCCGGAACTGTACGACAGGGTCCGGCCGGGGTACCCCGACGCGATGTTCGCCGACCTCGTCACCATCACCGGCCTAGGTGAGAGGTCGCCTGTGCTTGAGGTGGGCTGCGGTACCGGTCAGGCGACCCGTTCGCTGGCGGCACTCGGGTGTTCGGTGACCGCCATCGAGCCGGGCGCGGGTATGGTTGCGCTTGCTCGCCAACGGCTCGCCACCTTCGTCAACGTCACCGTCGAGTCGTCGACGTTCGAAGAGTGGGACGACCGCGGTCGACGCTTCGACCTCCTCGTGGCAGCTTCAGCGTGGCACTGGGTCGAACCTGCGATCGGCTGGCGGCGAGCACGCGAGGTGCTCCACCCCGAGGGCTGGATGGCGCTGCTCGGCCACGTCGTCATCCGCCGGCCCGGCGAGCCGGAGGTGTACGCGGAGACCGCCGATCTCCACGAACTGTTCTCCCCCGGGAATCCCGACTGGGGCCGTCCGCCGCTTGAGGACGACGTGCGCAGCACCCACGAGGGCTGGGGACCGGTCGACGATCCTGGCGGCCGGTTCGGCCCCACGATCGTGCGCTGGTACCCCACCGTTCAGTGGTTCGACGGCGACGGGTTCGCCGACCTCCTGCGCTCGCAGTCGCCGTACCGCAGGCTCGACCGCGACGTCCGCGAGCCGCTGCTCGATGCCATCGCCGAGCGCATCCGCACCCGCATGGGCGACCGAGCGGCACGCCGGTACCTGAGCGTCCTGCGTATCGGTCAGCGCGCGGAGTGAGCTCAGCGGTATCCGGTCACGTTCTTCGATGACGTCCGTAAGCTGGTGCTCCTACCCGGACGCCAGCAGCTGCGTCAGCCGGTCCAGGCCGGCTCTGATCAGCCGGGCGTACTCGTCGTCGCCCAGGGCGTCGATGCCCGCCTGCGCGTGCCGCAGGTGTTCCCGGGCCCGGTCGAGGTCACCGAGCTTGCGGTGACACTCGCCGAGGTTGAGGTGCAGCGACGGGTACAGGCCGGCCACCGGCAGGGCCACGCCGGCCTGCGCCACCCGGGCGTCGGTGAGCAGGTCAGCCGCGGCCAGGGCCCGCTGGTCCCAGAGCAGCTCCTGGTGCACGTCGTCCTGCACGTCGGCCATCGCGTGGGCAAGGACGCAGACGTGCAGCGGATCCCCGTCCTGTCCGCCGATCTCGTCCCAGATCCGGCTGAACAGGTCACGGGCGGCGTCCCGTTGACCGCGCTGGTGGTGCAGCTGCACCCCGTCGTTGATGCGGGCGAGCGTGGCGTCGACGGTCATCGGCTGCTCCCGGAACGTGCATGTCGCGGCGACACCGATGGTAGTCGGCCGGCCGGACCCGACCGGTCGACCGTCGGGGAGTGGTCCGGGGCGGCGGTGAGCGCGAGCACAATGGCCAGTGCGGCGGCGGCGTCGAGCAGGGCCCGGGACCGGGTGGTGAGGTCGGCGTCACGGACCGCCAACGCGGCGGTGATGTCGGCCGACCGGCCGGCGGAGCGCAGTCGCGGCATCAGGGCCCGCAGCGGCGCGACCCGGTAGCCGGCCTGGCGTAGCTGGTGCACGACGCGGGCGTCGCGGACCTGGGCCGGGGTGTAGCGGCGCGGTCCGCCCGGTCGGTCGCGGCCGGGCACGACGAGTCCTTCGGCGTGCCAGTGCCGCAGGGTCGACGGGCGTACGCCGAGAGCGGCGGCCAGCTCGGAGATGCTCATCGCGTCGGACGCGCGGATGTCGGTCATCGGTTCGGCGGCGATGGCCTCGGCCGCCAGCTGAGCCTGTCGCAGGTCGGCGCGTTCGGTGTGCAGCCGGGCGTGGGCGGCGTCGAGCAGGGCGAGCATCCCGTCGGCCGGGCGGCGGTGGGCGGCCTGGACGATCCTGCCGGCCTCGGCCGGTCCCACCGCCGTGGCCAGGGCACGGTAGGCCAGCGCCGACTGCAGGTGCAGGTGCCCGAAGACCCGGTGGCCGGTGGCGGTACGGGTCGCCGGGCGAGGTCGACGGTGCGCATCCGAGGTGAGTGGAGACCTTCCGCCTCGTCTACCTGCTGTCGTGGCCGTGAAGTCTCCATAAGCACTGCAATGTAACGCTTGAGCCATGACCCAGGACGAGATCATCGCGTTCGTCGCCGGCCTCGGCGACGTACTGACGCTCAGGCCGGCGTCCGGCGACGGCACGCCGCCGATCAGCTGGGGCGACACGTTCTTCTACGTCTCGCCCGACGGCACGGTCCCGACCGGGCGGCAGCCGTTCGCAACGATCGTGACCAAGGACTACCCGGGCGACGCGACGTCGCGCCTGGACCGGCCGGGGGTGTTCCGGCTCAACGTCGCCGCGGGCAGGGACGATTTCCTGCGGCACGCCGGGCACGAGCCTCGCGGGGCCGCCCCGGCCGGGGTCGATCCGGCCGCCGCCGACACCCTGTTCGCCCATCCCGTGTACGGTGCCGGCGGCTGGCTGGCGGTGGTCGACCCCGGTGCGCGGACCGACGCGGTGGTGCGTGAACTGCTGCGCGCGGCACACCGACGCGCCGGCGCACACCACGGACGTCGGGCCGGCAGGATCACCGGGTGAGACAGCGGGTGGGCGCGCCCGCCGTCACCGCGGTGCGCCCGGTCGGGGGACGTGTCGGACGAACACGACGCCGTCGACCGTGTCGAGCCGCGCCGGGTCCAGCGGGAAGTAGGCGAAGTCGGGGCTGACCCGTGGGACGGCTGCGGTGAGGGTGCGGGCCAGTCGGCGGGCGTCGACGAGGCAGGTGTCCCACGGCACGGTGGCCAGGACACCTTCGACGGTGTCCGGCGGTGGGGTGTCGTCGCCGATGGTGCCGAGAGCGGAGGCCAGGTAGGCGTACCGGTCGCCGAGGCGGGCCGCGGTGATCGCGCCCGCGCTCCACATCCGCAGCTGCTGGTCGCCGAACGACATGACGCTGCGGCTGCGCTGCAGGTGCAGGTTGTGGGCGAAGACCAGGGCGGGGCCGTGGTCGGCGACGGCCCGCAGGTTGGCGGCCATCATCGCGTCCCGCAGCGCCGACAGCCGGGCGATCCGGGCCGGGGACGGGTCGGCCATCGCGTGGTGGTAGCGGAGCAGGCCGACGGCGGTACGCCCGTACAGTTCGGCCCGTTCGCGGTCGGCGGGGTCCAGCTGCGGCGCCTGGGTGTCGAGCAGCGCCAGCAGGTCGTCGGTGATCAGCCGGAGTTGCCGGGCGTCGGTGGACCGGCCGATCGACCGGGACGGGTCGGTGACGGTGGCCGGGTCGGACCAGCGCTCGTCCGGGCCGAGCAGTGTGTCGAGGGTGTCCCGGGTGCCGGGCGGCGGGTCGTCGAGCAGGTCGTGCAGGCCGGTGAGTGCCTGGCGTGGGCTGGCCGCCCAGTACTCCAGGGGGCCGTCGAAGCCGTGGAACCGTAGTTTGTCGTCGTGGTCGTCGTTGTAGGCCCGCATCCAGCTGACCAGGTCGCGATTGGCCGGTGAGGTGCCGAACTGGTGGCTGAAGCCGTGGCGCATGACGTCGTCGAGGGTGCCGGTGCCGGTGCCGGTCGCGACGTACTCGTCGACGACGAGGCCCATCAGGCAGTCGCTTTCGACGGCGATCGACCGGTAGCCCTCGTGGGTGACGAGATGCCGGAAGATGTCGTTGCGTAGCTGGCCCAGTTCCGCCACGAAGTGCCGGGCCTCGCCGAGGCCGAGCAGCAGCGGTCGGGCGGGCAGCGACCGCAGGAATGCCGAGATGCCGGCGGCGTCGGCGGGTCGGGCGATGTCCGTGATATCCATTCCTTCAACGGTATCGTTGAAACAACGGTGTAAGGTTTGTGCGCGACTGACGCTGTACGCCGGGGTGAACCCTCAAAGGTTGTGGTATCTGTGCGGCCGGTGGACCTGGCACGGGAGCATGGTCTGTCCCCTCAGGCGGTGCGCAACTACGAGCAGGCCGGTGTCCTGCCGGCGGCCGCGCGTACCGCCGCAGGCTACCGGGTCTACACGCCGGTGCACGCGCAGGCGCTGCGGGCGTTCGTCGCGTTGGTCGCCGGGCACGGTCACGCCACGGCGACATCGATCATGCGGGCGGTGAACCGGGGTGCCGTCGACGAGGCGCTGCGACTTGTCGACGACAGCCACTGCCAGTTGGTCGAGGACCGACGTACCGTGCAGGCGGTCGAGGTCGCGCTGCGTGATCTGGCACCGGTCGCGCCCGAGCGTGGCGGGACGTTCATCGGCCCGTTGGCGGCCCGGCTCGGTCTGCGCCCGGCCACCCTGCGTGCGTGGGAGGCCGCCGGTCTGGTCCGGCCGGGCAGGGACCGGCGGACCGGGTACCGGGTCTACGACGCCGCCGACGTGCGGGACGTGATGCTGATCCACCAGCTGCGCCGGGGTGGCCATCTGCTGGCGCAGATCGCGCCGTTGATCACCCAGGTCCGTTCGGCCGGTGGCGTCGCCCCGCTGGAGTCGACGCTGCGTGCCTGGCGGGACCGGTTGTCCGCGCGGGGCCGGGCGATGCTCGCCGGTGCCGCCGAACTGGACGCCTTTCTGCGTGTCCGGGCGGCGGCGTCAGCCGGGTCGGCGGTTTGTGGGCCGGACTGATTCCCGGTGGCCGGGGTCGCCCGGTGCGGGTCAGACTCGTCCGGTGTCGACGTTCGACGAGCTGATCGCCGAGGCTTCGGCGGTGCCGGTGGCGGGCTGGGACTTCTCCTGGTTCGCCGGCCGGGCCACCGAGCAGCGGCCGTCCTGGGGGTACGCGCGGCTGCTGGGCCGTCAGATGGCCGGTGTCCGGCGGGCGGTGGATGTGCAGACCGGTGGCGGTTGGCGCCGCTGGGTGTGCATGTCGTGCGCGCCGCGCAGGCCGGCGGGCTGCCGTTGCGGTCCGGTTGTTTCGACCTGGTGGTGAGCCGGCATCCGACGGTGGTGGGCTGGTCCGAGGTGGCGCGGGTGCTGGTGCCGGGCGGGACGTACCTGTCCCAGCAGATCGGCCCGGACTCGGTCGGTGAGCTGCGGGCGGCGTTGGGGGTGTCGGTGCCGCCGCGTGCCGATAAGCGCCCGGACCGGGTGCGGGACGCGGCGGCGGCGGCCGGTCTGGACGTGGTGGACCTGCGGATGGAGTCGCTGCGGATGGAGTTCTTCGACATCGCCGCGGTGGTCGTGTTTCTGCGGAAGGTGGTGTGGACGGTGCCGGGTTTCACGGTGGACCGCTACCGGGGTCAGTTGGCGGCGCTGCACCGCAGGATCTGCACCGAGGGGGCGTTCGTGGCGTACTCGCGGCGGGTGCTGGTGCGGGCGTACCGGCGGCTGGAGCGCCGGGTCGGAGCCTCAGCCGGGTAGGGCACGGGTCCACCGACGTTCGCGGGTCTGGACGTACCCGTCGTCGGTGCGGGAACGCAGCGGAACCGGTTTGGGAAGGCTGTCCGGGACGATGGCTGTCCCCGAACAGGTCAAAGGAGGTCTTCCCCATGCCCGTGCTCACTCTCGACTGCCGGCAGGGCAACGACCGCCGAATCCGGGCGACCCTTCGGGCCGAGCTGACCGCTGTGGTCGCCCGGATCATCGGCTGCTCACCGGAGGCGGTGACGGTGGTGATCCGCGACTGCGAACCTGGGTACCAGCGCGGGTCGGCCGCAGGTCAGGTGCGGTTTCCCGACGGAATGCCCAGTTGGTCGAACTCCGCGGCGGCCCGGCCCCGGTAGTCGTCGGCGGCCTCGGTGTCTCCGCCTGCCCGCAGCGCCGCCGACAGGCCAGCGAGGGCCCGGGCCGCCTCGATCCGATAGCCGACCCCGGTGGCTATGTCGTGGGCCGCGGTGTGCAGATCGGCTGCCGCCGTGTACCTTCCCTGGCCGAGGTACACCACGCCGAGGATGTTGCGCACCGCCGCCTGCCGCAGCGGGGCGCGGCTGCTGCCGTCGAGCTCCAGGGCCCGTTGCGCGTGCCGCGTCGCTGCGGCGTTCGCACCCAGTCGGTGCTGGACCTGGGCGCACAGTGCGTGCACGCGCGACATCTCTGCGGCCGGGGCGGACTCCGCGTTGAGTTCGAGCACCCGGTCCAGGCAGTTGCCGGCCTGTTCGTCCTGGTCCATTCCGAGGTGGGCGACGGCCAGATCGGTCAGTGCGAGGGCTTCCATGTCCCATGCGCCAATCCGATGGTTCAGCTCGATGGCATGGCGGGCCGCCTCGGCCGCCTCCCGGTAGCGGCCGCAGTGTTCGTGCAGGCTGCTGAGGTCGGTCAGCGATTGGGCCTGCGCGCGGTACGCGCCCAGTTCGTGCTTGAGTTCGATGGAGCGCCGCAGGTGCGCTCGGGCCTCGTCGTAGCGGCCCAGCGTGGCGAGCAGCAGGCCGAGCATTCCGGTGCTCTCCGCTTCGCCAGTCCTGTCGTCGAGGGACACGGCCAGGTCCAGGCTTTCCTCGGTCGCCGTGAGGCCGTCCTGAAGGAGGCCCAGCCGCCAGGCTGCGGCCGCCAGGTCGGACAGACCGCGCGCCAGCAGCGACCGGTCGTGCAGGGCGCGGGCACACTCGACGCCCAGGGTCGCGATGCGGTGGAACTCCTCGAACCGGCCGCGGGCGTCGAGTGCGAGTACGGCGTTGTGGGCCAGGTCCGCTGCCTGCCGGTACTGGCCGGCGTCGCGGGCCTGCTCGGCGACCTGGGCGAGGTTGTCCGACTCGCGGCTGAGCCACGCCCGGGCGGTGTGGCCGCTGGTCAGCACGGGCAGGGACAGCGGCGCGGCGGGGCCGGGCGGCTGCTCGGGGCGGCGCCCGGGGAAGGCCAGGTCGCAGGCCATGTCGGACGCCGCGTGGTAGTAGTCGGCCAGGCGGGCCAGCGCGTCGTGGTCCTGGGCGCCCGGCGGGTGGTCGCGGGAACGCAGCCAGAGCGCGAAGCTGCGTACCAGGTCGTGGAACGCGTACCGGCTGGTCTCGTGCTGCTGGAGAAGATGGGTGTCCAGCAGGTGTTCGAGGATGTCCTCGGCCGGTGCCGGATCGGTGCCGAGCAGCGCGGCGGCCGAGTACCTGTCCATCTCGGTGCCCGGGTGCTGGCCCAGCAGGAGGAACGCGTCCCGGTTCGCTTCGTCGAGCGCGTCGTAGGACAGGGTGAGCGTGGCCGTGACGCTGCGCTCGCCGGCCCGGAGTTCCTCCAGCCGCCGGGTCTCGTCGCGCAAGAGGTCGACCAGGTACCGCACCGTCCAGCGGGGACGGTTGCGCAGCCGGGCACCGGCGATCCGCAGCGCCAGCGGCAGGTGACCGCAGAGTTCAGCGAGTTCGGCGACGGCCCCAGGTTCCTGTCCGGCGCGCTCGGCACCCAGGATCGTGCTGAGCATGGCGGTGCTGTCGGCGGGGGGCATGACGCCCAACGAGATCCACTCGGCGCCGTCGAGCTCCACCAGGCGGGTGCGGCTGGTGACGATGACCAGCGTGTCGGCCGAGCCCGGTAGCAGCGGCAGCACCTGCCCGCTGCCGGCGGCGTTGTCGAGCAGCAGCAGAAGGCGGTGGTGGACGACCGTGCTGCGCCACATCACGAGTCGGCCGGGTATGTCGTCGGGAATCTGCGTGCCGGGGACCTCGAGCATCCGCAGCAGCATCCCGGCGACCGTTCCCGGTTGCAGCGGCTGTTCGCCGGGCGTGTGCCCGCGCAGGTCCACGTACAGGTGGGCGTCCGGGAAGTTGTCGGCGAGCTGGTGTGCCACCCGGACCGCGAGGGACGTCTTGCCGCTGCCACCCATGCCGTCGACGGCGACGATGCGAGGACTCCAGCCGGGTCCGCGCGGGGGACCGTCGCGGTGCTCCGCGTCGGGCTGGCCGCGGTGGTTGGCCAGCTGGGCGAGTTCCGCCTTGCGGCCGGTGAAGTCCGGCAGGTCGTAGGGCAGCGTGCAGCGGTGCGGGGCAGGCGCTCCGGCGCCGTGTGGTGTCGAAGGCGCCATGGCCAGGTCTGGGCTGCTGCGCAGCACCGCCAGGTGCAGGGTGGCGAGCCGTTCGCCCGGGTCGATGCCCAGCTCGTCGGCGAGCAGCTTGCGGGCCCGGTCGTACTCCAGTAGCGACTCCGCCGGTCGGCCGCCGCGGTACAGCGCCAGCATCAGCTGGGCGCGAAGCGCCTCCTGCAGGGGGTACGCGTTGACCAGGTCGCGCAGTTCGCCGACCAGTTCGGTGCTTTCTCCCATCCTCAGGCGCAGTTCGAAGAAGCGTTCGACGGCGGCGAGGCGGCGTTCCTCCAGTGCCGCGGAGGCCGCGGCGATCACCGCGCCGCCGGTGCCGGCCAGGACCGGTCCGCGCCACAGCGCGAGGGCCGTACGCAGCGCGTCGACGGCTTGACCGGGGTTGCCGGCGGCTTCCTCCTGCTGTGACTGCCGGATCAGGTCGGCGAACTCGGTCGCGTCGAGTTGGTGCGGTCCGGGAACGATTCGGTAACCGGGCCCGGACGTGGCGATCAGCTGCGGGCCGTCCGGGATCCGGCGGCGCAGCCCGGCGACCGCCTTGCGGATCTGGTGTGCCGCCGTGGTGGGGCAGTCCTCGCCCCACACCGCCTCGACGAGGTGGGGCACCGGCACCAGCTGGCCCGGGGCGAGTAGCAGGCAGACGAGTACCCGCTCCGGTACCAGCCCACCGATGGCCACCGACCGTCCCCGGTGTGTGCGGCATTCGAGCGGACCGAGGATGTTGAACCGGACCGGGCCCTCAGCTGTATCCGTCACCGTGCCACTCCCGTCTGCAGCGCCACGGCGAACCCGGACCGGTAGAGATCATGACAAATACGTGTCGAGCGCCGCCGGGCTGCCGGTTCCGGTCATGATCCCCAAGTCCAAATTGTACGGTAACCGGGCGGGACGGCGGGGGTAGCGGGCGGCGCGAGACTGGAGGCGCAACCGAGAAGCAGGAGCGATTGATGAGATTCGTGCTGGAGAGGGAGTTTCGCGGCGGGACCGTGCCATCCGGCGTGGAGCGGGGGCATCGATCCTACTGGCGCCGCATGTCGGACGAGGGCGTCCTGCTGTACGCGGGAAGCTGGACGGACGCCCGTGGCGACACGCTGCTACTCGACGTGCCGGACGCCGATGCCCTGCGTACCGTGCTGTCCGGGGACCCGTACGTCCGTGGCGGTGTGGTGGCCGGGACCCGGACGCGTCGGCTGGGTGATCTGCTGCCGGCCCGGCCCCCGCAACACCGCCGCCCGCATCCGGTGCACGTCGAGAGCGGACGCCCGGGTGACGTCGGCCGGCTGACCCCGCACGAACTGCGGGTGGCCCGGATGATGCTCGACGGACTCACCAACCGGCAGATGGCCGACCGGCTGGGCGTGTCGCAGCGGGCGGTGGAACAGCACATCACCCGCATCTACCGCAAGCTGTCCATCAGCCGGCGGGCACAGCTCGCGGTCGCGCTGCACGGCGAGCGCGGCCCGTCACCCCTGGCCACAGCGGCGGGTTGACGGGCCGAGGGCTCACAGCAGCGACCGTCCCGCGCCGCCGTCGACCGGCAGCACCACGCCGGTGGTGCTGCCGGCCAGCGCCGACGCCAGGTACGCCGCCGCCGCGCCGATCTCGTCCGGCTCGGCGAGCCGGCCGAGGGGGATGTCCGCGCTCAGGGCGGCGAGACCGCCGTCGAGCTGCTCGGCCCAGGCCTGCAACGTCGGTGTCCGAGTCATGCCCGGCGCGATGACGTTCACGGTGACCGACCCCTCACCGGCCTCGGCGAGCTCCTGTACCAGCGACTTGGCGTAGCCGAGCACGGCTGGGCGCACCGTGTTGGACAGGGCGAGCCCGGCGATGGGCTGCCGGGCGGCGAGTGAGGTGATGAACAGGATCCGGCCGTAGCCCGCAGCGCGCATGTGCGGCAGTGCCGTGCGGGTCAGCGTGACGGCGGAGAGCAGGTTGAGCTCCAGTGCCGCCCGGTAGTCGGCGACGTCGAACCGCTCGGCGCCGCCCTCGGGCGGGCTGCCGGCGTTGGCGACCACCACGTGCGGTCCGCCGTACGTGGCGGCGACCTCGTCGACCCAGGTGCGGACGGCGGCGTGGTCGGTGACGTCCAGCGCCGTACCGTGCACGGCGCCGTGCGCCTGCTGCGTCAGCAGGCGCACGGCCTCGTCCAGCCGGTCCGGGTCACGTCCGCAGATCGACACGGTCGCGCCCTCGGCGACGAGTCGGCGGGCCACCGCCAGCCCGATCCCGCTCGTCGCGGCGGCGACCATGGCGGTACGGCCGTTCAGTCCCAGATCCACTCAGTTTCTCCTTCCGGCTGTGCCGGTCTCAGCTGCGTGGTCACCTGCTCTGGCCGGCCATCTCGGCGCCGGCCGGATCCGCTCCGGCCGGCGCGGATCCGGTACCGGGCGCGGCGGACCGCGGCCTGCCGAGCCGGCGGGCACCGACGACGGCGGCGACGCCCAGCAGGAACGGCACCAGCAGCGCGACGCCGCTGAACAGCAGCACCACGCTCATCACGGCGGCGGCCAGGACCGCGCCCCACCAGACCGCGGTGCCGCGTGGCAGCAGCCGGACGCCGGCCACCAAACCCGCGACCGTCACCGCGATGAAACAGGCCGACGCGGCGAGCATCACCGTGGCCAGCGTGGCTCCGGTGGCCAGCGCGACCACGCACACCAGCGCGCTGAGCGCGAAGAGCAGGGCCAGGCTGCGGCGCGGCACCTCGCCCGGCTGGTGCCCACGGGCCAGGGCGGACGGCAGCGCGCCGTCGCGGGCCAGGGCGGCACCCAGCCGGGAGGCACCGGCCAGGTACGCGTTCATCGTGCCGAACGTCAGCAGCATCGCCATCACCGCGGTGATCATCGACGCGGCCGAGCCGAGCCCGTGGTGCAGCAACTGCGTCAGCGGGGCCTCGGAGCCCGCCAGACGCGGGCCGAGCACCAGCACACAGGTCAGCGCCAGGCCCAGGTAGAGCACCCCGACCACCACCAGCGTCGTAGCGGTGACCCGGGGCAGGTCCCGACGGGGGTCACGGAACTCGCCGGAGAGATGGGTGACCGCTTCCCATCCGGCGAAGCTGAAGAACAGCAGGCTCGCCGCCTGACCGACGGCCAGCCAGCCGTGCGGCGCGAAGGGCTCGAGGTTGGCGGCACGGGCGGACGGTAGCGCGGTCACCACCGCGACCGTCAGCAGGACCGCGAGCAACCCGACCAGGACGAGTTGCACCCCGCCGGAGACCTTGAGCCCGGCCGCGTTGCTGCCGAACGCCGCCAGCAGCAGCCCAGCGGCGACGGCCAGCGCCAGACCCTGGCCGCCGCCGAGCGCGTAGGAGACGTACTGGCCGCCGACGAACGCGGTGGCCGGGGCGCCGGCGGGCAGCGCGAAGTAGAACCAGTACCCGACCGCGGCGGACGCCCGTGGCCCGAACGCACGGGCCACGAACGTCGCCACGCCGCCGCTGTCCGGGTAGCGGACGCCGAGCGCGGCGAAACTCATCGCCACGGGTATGCAGAACAGCAGCAGGATCAGCCAGGCGAGCAGCGAGGCAGGTCCCGCCGCGCTCGCCGCCAGGGCGGGCAACGCCAGGATGCCGGCCCCGAGGATGGCTCCGACGTAGATGGCGGTCCCCTGCGCCAGACCGATACGATGCGTGCTCATCATCGACTCCTTACGCTCGCGGCGAGGGGCTGGCGCTCGTCGCACGCCGCGAGCGCGTCCCACACCGCCGTCTCGTTGAGGCCCAGTTCGTCCAGGACCTGCTGGTGGCTGCCGCCGTGACTGGGCCACCGCACGCCGGCGTCGACCGAACGGACCACCTGCCCGGGCAGCAGCAGGGCCAGCGTCGAGGCGGTGCCGCCGGACGCCCGGTGTTCCTCCACGACGACGAACCTGTCGTAGCGCCGGGCCAGTTCCCGCGCCGCCAGGGTGAGGTGGGCCCGGTCGAGCAGGCACAGGTGGGCGTGCGGCAGTTCGGGGCGGGCCCGCCGTACGGCCAGGCACAACTCGGTGCCGACCTCGCCGGCGGAGACCAGGCAGGTGCGCTGCGCCGTGGCGCCGGTGTCATCCCACAGCACCACCGGCGGCTCGTCGCCGGTGAAGGGCAGGCTCTCCGGGGCGGCGTTGCGGCCGGTGCGGATGTAGTGCGGGGCGCCGGTGCGCGCCGCGCGGCGGACGACGGCCCGCATCTCACGTTCGCCGTACGGGGCCGCCACGGTGATCCCCGGCATGGCGCAGAGCACGGCGAGGTCCTCGAGGCAGTGGTGGGTGGTGCCGAACCAGGCTCCGGAGACACCCGCGTACGGGGCGACGACGGTGATGCCGGCACCGTAGTAGCCCATCGCGAGTTTGATGCTCTCGGCGGCGCGCAGCGCGGCGAACGGCGCGAACGTGGACACGAACGGCTGGTAGCCGGCGGCGGCCAGTCCCGCCGCCATGTCGATCATGGCGCCTTCGGCGATGCCGACGTTGAAGAACCGGTCCGGGAAGGCCTGCGCGAACGGATGGCCACGACCGCCGAGGTCGGCCTCCAGGCACACGATGCGTTCGTTCTCGGCGGCGAGGCGGGTCAATTCGTCGCGGTACGCGGCGCGGCCGGGAAGGGTCATCGCACGAGCTCCTTCCAGGTCGCGGCCCGGGCCGCGTCGATCGTCACGTAGTGGGCCGCGGCCTTGCCCTCGATCGGCTTGAGCCCTTTGCCTTTGACCGTGCGGGCGACGACGGCCAGCGGCCGTCCGGTGCTCGGGCGCCGCGGTGTGAACACCTGCCGCAGCGCGTCGAGGTCGTGCCCGTCCACCTCGCAGGTGTCGAACCCGAACGCGGCGAACCGGTCGGCCAGCCGGGGCAGTGGTGAGATCGTCGCCACCGGCCCGTCGTTCTGGCCGCCGTTGCGGTCGACCACCACGATCAGGTTGCCGACCTGCTGGGCGGCCGCCACCTGGCAGGACTCCCAGACCAGGCCCTCCTGCAGTTCGCCGTCACCGGCGACGGCGATGGCGAGCCCACCGGCCCGGTCGAGCCGGCGGCTGAGCGCCCAGCCCAGCGCGTACGGCACGCCGTGGCCGAGGCTGCCGGTGGGGAACCGCACCCCGGGCACGGCATGCCCGGGGTGGCCGGTGAAGTGGGCGTCGGCGGTACCGTAGTGCGGCACCGGGTTCTGCGGGAGCAGGCCGCTGACGTGCAGCGCCGCGTACAGGCCGGCGGCGGCGTGGCCCTTGCTGAGCACCACCTCGGTGCCGTCGTCGGCGCTGATCTTCCGGTCGAGGGCGGCGATGAGGATGTCCAGCACGGACAGGCTGCCGCCGAGGTGGCAGCCGGTCGGGGACGCCGCCATGTCGATCACCATCCGGCGGGCGGCGCGGGACCGCTGCGCCAGGTCGTCGGCGCCGGTCCGGGCCGGCGCGGCCGGGCAGAGCGTCACGGTCACCGGGCACCTCCGGGTCGCTGTTCGCCCTCAGCCGTGCTGAGGGCGAAGAACGCGGTCACCGCCTCGTCCAGCACGGCCCGGGCCCGTCGGTACTCGGCGGCGTCGATGTGTTCGTCGCGGGTGTGGTCGAGGGTGGAGTCACCCGGACCGTAGGCCACCATCGGGACGTCGCGCCACGTGGTGGCAAGTGTGTTCATATCGGAGGTTCCCTTCTTGAGCAAGAACCTGGGCCGGCTGCCGCCCCGGGCGATGGCGCGCCCGAACACCTTCGCCAGGCCGCTGGTGCGGGAGCCGGCGTATCCGGGGGTGGCCCGCAGGAACTCGATCCGGACCCCGTCGCCCGCAGCCTCGCCGGCGACGGCGCGCAGGGCGTCCAGGTCGGCGCCCGGCGGCACCCGGAAGTTGAGGACCGCCGTCGCGTACTGGCTGGTGGCGTCGGCGTCGCAGCGCAGGTCGATGACCGCACTGAGCGCGTCGTCGGCCTCCTTGACCACGGCGGTACGGATCCGGTCCAGCGCCCCGGCGAGCCGGTCGGGGGCGGAGACCGCCTGGAATCCCGCCGAGTGACCACTGGGCACGGCCGCGGTCACCCGCAGTTTGAACAGGCCGAAGTAGCCCAGCGTCAGGGCGCCGGAGCCGCTCGGCTCGCCGACCACGACCGCGTCCGCCGGGTAGTGGTCGCGCACGTGGAACGCGCCCCGTGACGAGGACACCTCCTCCTCGACGGCGCCGACGACGCGCAGGCGCCAGCCGTCGGGGACGTCGGTGCCCGCCAGCACGTCCAGGAACGCGGTCAGGGAGGCCTTCGCGTCCACCGTTCCGCGTCCGTGCAGGACCGCCGGGTCGTCGCCGCTCCAGCGCACCGGCCAGGTGAAGGGCACGGTGTCGAGATGGCCGAGCAGCAGCAGTGTCCGGGGTCCGTCGCCGCGCTCGGCGACCAGGTTGCCCACCTCGTCGACCCGGGCGGTCAGGCCCCGGTCGCGGCACCAGCCGGCCAGGTAGGCGGCCAGTTCGTGCTCGTCGTGGGAGACCGACGGGATCTGCGCGGCGTGGCTGAGCAGGCGCAGGTCCCCGGCGGGTTCCTCGGTGGCCCAGAACCGGGTCCAGCCGCGGTCGTCGACCATCGTGTGCGGCCCGGTGATGGCCACGTGCGCGGTACCGCGCAGCGCCAGCTCCGCGGCGCGCACCTTCTGCCGCATCCGCCCGGTGGCGTACCGGCCGCAGTCGCCGGCGACCGCGTCGCGGACGGTCGAGGTCGGGTCAGCCGGGTCGCTCAACACGCCCGGGGTGCCGGTGACCAGCCGCAGGTGGTCGGCGTCGAGCGCGTTGGCGAGGGTCGCGGCCAGCACGTCGGCGTCGACGTTGAGCTCGGCGCCACCGGCGGCGTCACGGACCGGAGGGCTCAGGCAGACCACGTCGTACGCGTCGAGCAGGGTGGTGAGCCGCACCGCGTCGACGCCGGACACGGTACCCGCCCGGTGGTCGTGGACGATCCTGGGGCGGCCGTCGCGGACCACCCGCAGCGGCCGGTTGGCGGTGCCGGTCACCAGCGCGGCGTCGGCGGCGACGCAGGCGTGCACCGCGAGGCCGTGCGCCGCCAGGCCCGCCTCCACCGCCGGCAGGGTGATCTGCCGGTAGGCGGCGACGATGTGCGGCATCTCCGTCGGCGGGCAGTACCGGACGGTGTCGCCGTTGCCGAGGGTGAGCTGCGGCATGTCTCGGCCCGCCGAGCGGTAGTACCGCTCGATGCCTTCGGCTCCGCCGGCCACCATGAGTACCCGGGCACCGCGCGCCCGGATCGCCGCGATCTCGGCGAAGACGCCGGGGTGCAGCAGAGTGCTGCTGCCGATCTTGATGACGTACAGCGACCGGCGGCTCATGGCGTCACCGCCGTGAACGGCAGGGCCAGGGACTGTTCGAAGCCGTACAGCAGGTTCAGCGTCTGCACGGCCTGGCCGGACGCGCCCTTGAGCAGGTTGTCCAGCGCGGCGACCGCGACGTACTCGTCGTCGCGCACGCTCACCGCGACCTCCGCGACGTTGCTGCCCACCACGCTCTTGAGCATCGGGAAGTCCCCCGGGCTCTTCGGCGCGGTGCGTGCCCGCACGAACGGGGTCCGGGCGTACGCCGTGCCGTAGGCCCGTTTGACCTGCAGCGCGGACACGCCGGGGCGCAGCCGCCCGTACGCGGTGACCACGATGCCGCGGGCGACGTCGAGGCTGTAGGTGGAGAACCGCAGCCGGGGCGGCTCGTCGGCGACCGCGCCGAGCGCCTGGGTGATCTCCGGCGCGTGCCGGTGGCCGTACGGCTTGTGGACCCGGAAGTTGCCGATCCGGTCGGCGGGGTGTTCGCTGGACCGGCTGCCGCTGCCACTGGCGCCGGTCTTCGCGTCCACGACGACGTCGCCGACGGACAGCCCGGCGGCGACCAGCGGCCGCAGGGCGTACAAGGTGGTGGCGGCCATGCAACCGGGCAGGTTGATGAACCGGTCCCCGACCGACGGTTCGTCGAACTCCGGGACGACGTACCGGAACGGTTCGGTCCACGCCTGCGACTCGGGGTAGTGCGCGGCTGCCTGCGCCGGGTCGGTGAGGCGGAAGTCCCCGGCCAGGTTGATCACCCGCTGGGCCCGCTCGGCCAGCTTGGGCATCTGGGCGGGCAGGGCACCGCCGGGTAGGCAGCCGAACGCCACGTCGACCTCGTCGACCGCGTCGACGGGCTGGAACCGCAGCCCGGCCGCGCGGGGATGATTGCGTACCCCGGCGAGCACCGACGTGATCGGCCGGCCGGTGTGCCGTTCGCTGGACAGGTAGGTCAGTTCCACGTGCGGGTGGTCCAGCAGCAGCCGGACCAGTTCGGCGCCGGTGTAGCCGCTGGCGCCCAGGACCGCGACCCGCACTGCGCCGCGCTCAGCCAAGACGGGCCGCCTTCTCGTAGGGCCGCCGGTACTCACGCTCGGCGACGAGCTTGCGGATGGCATCGGGGCGGGCCGCGACCTTGCGGAACGCGTCGGCGTACCGGATCACCCGCTCGTACTCGACCGGCGAGCGCAGCTCCCGGCAGAGCACGACGGTGCTCTCCAACATCGACACGACGTTCGGGAAGTCGGTGGGTTCGTGGTCGCGGACCGCGTCCGGGTTCAGCGTGAACGGGTACCCGTTGCCGAACCCGGCGCGGTGCCGGAACGGAAGGTGGCACGGGATCGGCGTGTTCTGCCACTCGCGGGCCGGGACACCCTCGGCGGTGAGTAGCTCGTGCACCGCCTCCTTGACGGCCCACACCGGCAGGTCGTCGAGGCCGACCGCGGCCGGGGCGAGCCCGATACGGTACATGTTGTAGGCGTGGGTGTGCCCGTCGGGCACGTAGGGGGCGGTGAACAGGCCGGTCTCGCCGAGCGCACCGGCCAGCAGTGCGGCGTTGCGGGCCCGGACCGCGTCGTAGTACGGCAGCCGTTTGAGCTGGCTCGCCCCGAACGCCGCCGCCACCCAGGACATCCGGTAGTCGATGCCGGTGCGCTCCAGGAACTCCGTCGCCCGGGCGTAGGCGGCGTCGGAGCCGAAGAACGCGATGCCGCCCTCGCCGCCCAGCGGGAAGTTCTTGTCCGCCATCAGGCTCTGTCCGGCGGCGTCACCGAGCGAACCGCACATCCGTTCGCCGATCCGCGCCGAGTGCGCGTGGGACGCGTCCTCCACCAGGGCCAGGCCGTGCCGCTGGCACACCTGGCGCAGCGCCGCCACGTCGGCCGGCAGCCCGTGCACGTGCACGGGCATGATCGCCCTGGTCCGCCCGGTGACCGCCGCCTCGGCGGCCTGCGGCGACATGCAGTACGTGAGCGGGTCGATGTCGACGAAGACGGGCACGGCCTTCGCGGCGACGACGGCCTGCGCGGTGGCGATGAACGTGAACGCCGGCACGATGACCTCGTCGCCGGGCCGCACCCCGGCACCGATCAGCGCCAGGTGCAGGCTGGAGGTGCCGCTTGCGGTCGGCAGGGCGTGCCGGGCACCGACGTAGCCGCGGTAGTCGTCGGCGAAGTCCGCGACGACCTTGTCCGGGTCGTTGCGCTGCGCCAGCAGCATGGTGAACACGTCCTCCTTGGTGATCACCGGGAAGACGGTGCGGCGCTGCCCGGACGCGATCATCGCCGGGCCGCCGAACTGGGCGAGTTCGGCGTCGACGTCCCGCTGGTCGGGCAACGGGAGCGGGGCCGACGGGAAGTCAGTGATCATCGCTGGGTACCTCCGGTCATTGCGGGCGTACGGGTGCCGGCCTGCATCAGCGCCATCCGGACGCAGGCGGCGACCAGCGGGCTCAGCCGGTAGTTGAACTGGAGACCCGGCGCCAGGCCGGGTTCGGCCTCCTGCTGCGTCCACATGGTGCGCAGGTCGAAGGCTCCGAAGATTTTCAGGCGTTCGGCGCGGGCCCAGATCCGTTCGTCGTCGGTGAGCATCGCCGCCGCCGGGCCGAAGCCGAGGCCGGTCAGGTCCACGGCCAGCGCCGGCGCGGTGCGGTCGCGCGCGGTGGCGGCGAACTCGTCGGCGTTGTCCGGGGTCAGGCTGATCAGGTCGAACGCCGGAGCCGGGCCGTCGGTGGCCCGCACCCCGAGCCAGTCGACGAACGAGGCGGCGGCCGGGTCAAGGCCGGGCAGTACGGCCGCGTCGCCGTGTCCGATGCCCTGCCCGCACAGCGCCGCGTGGATCGCAGCGGTACGGCTGTTGACCAGGACCGCCCGGGACCGGCCGCTGTGCCGGGTCAGCAGCCGTTCCAGTGCCGGTAGTTCCTTGTCGTTCTTCTCGATGCTCATCACCACGCCGCAGGTCAGCACCCGGGTGAGGACGAGCGCGGTATCGAACTGTTCCATCGGGTCTTCCTTTCTGCGGCTGCCCGCGCCGGCCCGGCGCGGGCAGCCGCCGTAGCAATGAGATTCAGGTCAGGCGGCGAGGGTGAGCCCGGAGCGCGCCACCTCGGTCGCGTACGCCACGCAGTGGCCGGCCACGTCCACGCCGTGGATGTCGCAGGAGCGGGCGAACTCGGGGTTCGCGTTGACCTCCAGCACCACCACCGCGCCGGTGGCGCGGTCCTCGATGAGATCCACGCCGTAGAAGCCAGGGCCCAGCGCGGCGACGACGTCGGCGCAGAGCCGGCCGATCTCCGCGTCGATGTCCACGCGTTCCACCTGGGCGCCCAGGTGGGTGTTGGTGCGCCAGTTCTCGCTACGCCGCCGGAACGCGACGACCGGCTGCTCACCCACGACGATGACGCGCAGGTCGTGGCCGGGCTTGTCGACGTGCCGCTGGACCAGCACGGGGAACAGCTTGCCGGCCGCGTCGGCCGACTCCCGGCCGCCGGTCCACGCCTCCAGTTCGCCCTGGTCGGACAGCCGCACCACGCCCCGGCCCCAGGACCCGGACGGTGGTTTCACCACCACCGGCCAGCCGAGTTCCGCCACGGCCTGGCGCACCTGGTCGTGGTTGAACGCGTGCCGGGTCGTCGGATGCGCGATGCCGTGCCGCTCGAACAGCAGCGCCTGCAGGCCCTTGTCGCCGCAGACCTCGATCGCCGCCGCGCTGTTGACGGTGGTGATCCCGGCCCGATCCAGTCGCCGGGCGATGCTCAACGCCTCGCGATGCGACAGGTTCCTGATCAGTGCGACCCGGGGCGGCTCCTCGCGTCCGGAGAGCACCTCGGCGATGTCAGGTGGCAGTGCCGGTCGGGCGGACAGGCCCTGAGCGCGCAGGGCGTCCAGGAGCCGCCGTTCCTCTGGGCGCAGTACCGTTACCGACAGCAGGACGTCGGTAGGCGGGCCACTCATTCGCCCCAGTCCTCCTCCACCTCCGGCGCGATGCAGACCTCGTACACGCCGTCGGCGGCCACGGTCAGTTCGTGCTCCTGGCCGCAGGCCGAGCACTCGATGATCTCGCCCTTCTCGGCGTCGCCGTCGATTGCGAGCGGGCTGTCGCAGACGAGGCAGACCACAGCTTTGTCGGCGATAACCGGCATGACCTCTTTCCCTTCTGTCCTCGGTGGATGTCTGCTTCCGGGGCGGGCCGTCACCCGGTGCCCGGGCATGTCCAAGGTAAGAAGGCCGCCTCCGACGGCGCACTACGGAACCACGAAGCGCCTCGATGAACGGGTGGCCTTCCGCCGGCTCTCGCCGGCGCGGCGCCGGTCAGTCCAGCAGCGCGGGCGTCCAGTCCGCTGCCCGGTCGCCGATGTGCTCGGCGTCGCGGCGCCAGGTCTCGCCGTGGCCGTCGTCGTCGCAGAGTCGGGTCCACGGCACGGAGGTGGTGTCGATGCCGACCGGTCGGGGTGGGCAAAGCGGGTGATCCTGCCGTGCGGCGTCGGCCCGGTCCACCGGATCGTCCCCGTGTGCGACAACTTGACGGGTACCAGAGTTGCGCGCTATAGCTATAAGTAAGTTGAGTCTGTAGGGCTCAACTTGAGGTAGCGAGTAGCGAGAAGCCCGCACCCGTGAGGAGGTCCGACCATGTTGATGCGCACCGACCCGTTCCGGGAGATCGACCGGATCGCCGAGCAGTTCTTCGGCACCACCACCCGTCCGGCCGTCATGCACCTGGACGCCTACCGCGACGGCGACTGGTTCTACGCCGCGTTCGACCTGCCCGGCGTCGACCCGGACAGCATCGAGTGCACCGTGGAACGCAACGTGCTGACGGTGCGCGCCCAGCGCCACCGCCCCTCCGGCGACAAGGTCGAACTCGTCGCCGCCGAACGACCGATGGGCACGTTCACCCGGCAGCTGTTCCTCGGTGACACCCTCGACACCGACAAGCTGGAGGCCGGCTACGAGGCCGGCGTGCTGACCCTGCGGATCCCGGTGGCGGAGCGCGCCAAGCCGCGCCGGGTCTCGATCAGCGTCGGCGACGACGGCCGCCGGCAGCTCAGCAACTGAACCCAGCTGACCGAGTCCCCGCCCGGCGCCGGGCGGGGACTCGTCGTGCCCGGCGGGGGACAAGCCGGGAAAACGCCTCGCGCAGGTGTCGCCGGCCGGGCATCCTGGGAAGATGATCGACCCCCGGTTGACCGGGCACGTCGCGATCGTGACCGGCGCGAACCAGGGCATCGGCGCGGCGATCGCGCTCGCCCTGGCCACCCAGGGCGCCGCGGTGCTCGCCGCGTACCTGCGGATGGACCCGTCCTCCTACGCCGACGATCCGTCTTTTCCCGCCCAGTACGGGCAGGTCCGTGCCCAGGACGCACGCAGCGTCGTCGACCGGATCGTCGCCGCCGGCGGCAAGGCGGTGGCCGTGGAGGCCGACCTGGCGGACCCGGCCGCCCCAGCTCGGCTGTTCGACGAGGCGGCGGCCTCGTTCGGCCCGGTCGACATCCTGGTCAACAACGCCAGCGACTGGCTCAGCGACACGTTCCGGCCGGACAGCCGGGACCGGTTCGGCCGGCCGTTGACCCACGTCGACGCCGGCACCTTCGACCGCCAGTTCGCCGTCGACGCCCGCGCCCCGGCGCTGCTGATCGCCGAGTTCGCCCGCCGGCATCTGGCCCGCAAGGCCAGCTGGGGGCGGATCGTCGGATTGACCTCCGGCGGCCCGCACGGCTTTCCCGAGGAGGTGTCGTACGGGGCGGCCAAGGCCGCACAGGAGAACTACACCATGTCGGCCGCCGCCGAACTCGCCCCGTACGGAGTGACCGCGAACATCGTGCAGCCGCCGGTCACCGACACCGGCTGGGTGACGCCGGAGGTGGAGAAGCAGATCACCGGTTCGAGCCCGCTGAGCCGTATCGCCCGCCCGGAGGACGTCGCCGAGGTCGTCACCCTGCTGGCCTCGCACCAGGCCCGTTACGTGACCGGCCAGATCGTCCGGATGTCCTGACCACGTCGCGCGGACCGGCCGGCCGAGGTCACGAACAGCGCGGAAAGATCACGAACGGCGTTTCGGCGTCGTCGGTGACGCCGGCTTTGGCATCCTGCTGCGATGCGTCGCCCCACCACCCCCGGTCTCGTCCCCCGGCCGGTCGACCGCGGCCTGCCCGCCGCCACCGCCCCCGTCGACTTCACCGAGGCGTGGCTGCGTAACCGTCGGCTGTCCGAGCACACCCGGGCCGCGTACCGCCGGGACGTGACCGGCTGGTTGTCGTGGTGCACCGCCACCGGGCTCGACCCGCTGCAGGCGTCGTTCCTGGACGTCAACGCCTACGCCCGGACGTTGGAGGCCACCGTCGATCCGCGCAGCGGCCGGCTGCTGACCCCGGCGACGGTGGCCCGCAAACTGTCCGCCATGTCCAGCTGGTACGCGTTCCTGGTGCGGCTGCGGGCGGTACCGGCCAACCCGGTGACCGACGCGGACCGGCCGCGGATCGACCGGGACCATTCGGCGACCGTCGGGTTGAGCCCCGACCAGGTCGACGCGTTGTTCGCGGCGGCCCGCGCCGACACCGGGGCGAGCGGTGCGCGCAACCTCGCCGTGCTGGCGTTGCTGGCCGACCTGGGGCTGCGTGTCGGTGAACTGGTCAGCCTCGACGTCGCCGACGTCGGCGACGAGCGGGGGCACCGCAGCGTCCGGTTCGTCGGCAAGGGTGGCCGGGCCCGCCGCCGGGCGCTGGCGCCGGACACGGCGGCGGTGCTCGACGCGTACCTGGCCGTCCGGGCCCGGGCCGCCGGTGTCGCGGCCGATGCGCTCGACGGCCCGCTGCTGGCCACCGCCAGCGGCGCGCGGCTGGACCGGCACGCCGTGTTCCGGCTGGTCCGGCGGCTGGCCCGGGCCGCCGGTCTGCCGGCGTGCGACCGGCTGTCGCCGCACTCGCTGCGGCATGCGTTCGCCACCACCGCCCGCGCCGAAGGGGTGCCGCTGGAGGACGTGCAGGACGCGATGGGTCACGCCGATCCGCGGACCACCCGTCGGTACGACCGGGACCGGTACAACCTGGACCGGGATCCGGCGTACCGGATCGCGGCGGCGCGGGCGGCCCGCGTCGCCGGGCCCGGCTGAGCGTCTCACCGGATCCGGCAGGTCACCGTTGCCGCTGCTGGTCGTCGTGGCCGCGCAGCGAACCGGCGTGGGCGCGGGCGGTCGGGTCGCGGTGGACCTTGACCAGGCTGGCGACGACGGTGACGGTGAGGATCACCAGGATCAGCCCCAGCGACACCGGGGTCTGCACCTCGGGGACCCGGTCGTCGAGGGTGTGGCCCCAGTGCAGCACCAGCTTGACGCCGATCAGCGCCAGTACCAGCGCCAACCCGGTGGACAGGTAGACCAGCCGGTCCAGCAGGCCTTTCACCAGGAAGAACAGGGCCCGCAGCCCGATCAGGGCGAAGGCGTTGGCGACGAAGACGATGTACGGCTGCTGGGTGACACCGAACACGGCGGGGATCGAGTCGAGGGCGAACAGCAGGTCGGTGCTGCCGATCGCGACCAGCACGATGAACAGTGGGGTGACGACACGGCGACCGTCGAGGCGGGTGACGAGCCGCCCGTCGACGTAGTCAGGTGTCACCGGCAGCACCCGGCGGGTGGCGCGGACCAGCACGTTGTCGTCGACCTGCGGGTCCTCGTTGCGGTGCCGGAACAGCTGCACGGCGGTGAAGATCAGCAGCAGGCCGAAGACCAGGAACATGAAGGAAAACAGGTTCAGCAGGGTGGCGCCGGCGGCGATGAAGATCGCCCGCATGACCAGCGCGGCGATGATGCCGAAGGTGAGCACCTTGTGCTGGTGCTCCTCGGGAACGGCGAAGGTGCTGATGATGATGACGAAGACGAACAGGTTGTCGACGGACAGGCTCTTCTCCACCAGGTAGCCGGCGAAGTACTCGGTGCCGTAGTCGCCGCCGGCCCAGGCCATGAACACCAGGCCGAACACGACGGCGACCGCGACGTAGAACACCGACCAGGCGACCGCCTCTCCGAAGCCGACGGCGTGCGGTCGGATCGCGGCGACCGCCAGGTCGAGGGCGAGCAGCGCGATGATGACGACGATCGTGACGGCCCACACGCCCGGGCCGATCTCCAGCGAACCCATGTCAGAGATCGTGCACCCGTCGGCGGCGTCGCGCGCGTCGACACACGGCATTGGTGGACAATCCGGGACGTTGCGCTACCATGCCCGGCAGCTGCGACTCAGTCCCGGCTGAGCAGTTCGACTACCCGACAGTGACCTGTGGTGGGTTTCGCTGGCAGCGTGACGGCCTTCCGCGTCGTAGCGCCGGCCGGCACAGTGGTGGTATGCGACTGCTGATGTTGGGCGGCACCGGGTTCGTCGGCCGGTGTGTCGTCGAGGACGCGCTGGCGCGCGGCTGGGCGGTCACCCTGCTGCACCGCGGCCACCGGCCGGCGCCGGCCGGCGCGCAGGTGATCGTCGGCGACCGGACGGCCACCGACGGTCTCGCCGCGCTGCGTACCGGTGACTGGGACCTGGCCGTCGACACCTGGGCCGGCGCACCGTCGGCGGTCCGCGACGCGGCACGGCTGCTACGCGACCGGGTCGGCCACTACACGTACGTGTCGAGCCGGTCGGTGTACGCGTACCCGCCGCCGGCCGGGCTCGACGAAACCGGGCCGGTGGTCGACGGGTCCGCCGACGACGGCGGCGACGTCCCCTACGCCCGCACCAAACGCGGCGGTGAACTCGCCGCGCTCGCCGCCTTCGGTGATCGGGTGCTGCTGGCCCGGGCCGGGCTGATCCTCGGCCCGTACGAGGACGTCGGCCGGCTGCCGTGGTGGCTGCACCGCGTCGCCCGGGGCGGCGACGTGCCCGCACCCGGGCCACCCGACCTGCCGCTGCAGTACGTCGACGCCCGGGACCTGGCGGCCTGGCTGCTCGACGCGGCCGCAGCCGGGCTGTCCGGGCCGTGCAACGTGGTCAGCCGGCCCGGCCACACCACGATCGGGGAGCTGCTGGCGGCCTGTGTGCGGGTAACCGGCTCGGCCGCCCGGCTGCGCTGGGTCGACCCGGCGGCGGTGGCCGCCGCCGGGGTCGCGCCCTGGACCGAGCTGCCGGTCTGGCTGCCGCCGGGCGAGCTGCACGATGCGCTGCACCGTGGTGACGTGTCCCGGGCACTGTCCGCCGGACTGCGCTGCCGGCCGGTGGCCGAGACCGTCGCCGACACCTGGACCTGGTTGGCCAGCGTGGATCACCGCCCGGCGCTGCGTACCGACCTGCCGCCGCTGGGGCTCGGCGCGGCTCAGGAGGCGGCGCTGCTCGCCGCCGCCGAAGCCGCCGACCAACCCCCTCCGCCGGTTGCGGCGGTCGGCTAGCCGGGTCCCTGACGTGGTCGGCTAGCCGGGTCCGAGGTCCCCGGTTCGGTGGTGCCGCCGGCACAGCACCTGGTACCGCACCTCGGAGTGGTCGACGGTGTCACCGATCACCACCTGCTCGCCGTGGCGGGCCACCACACCGTCGACCACGCGGGCGTTGAGCAGGCCCTGCCGGCCGCACCAGCAGAGCACCTCGACCTGGATACGGCACACCTCGTCGGCGATCTCGAACAGCCGTTGCGCGGCCGGGAACAGCACCGACCGGAAGTCGCTGGCCAGCCCGAAAGCGAACACGTCGACGTCGTAGCCGTCGACGAGGTCGGCCATCTGCCCGACCTGGTCGACGGTGTAGAAACACGCCTCGTCGCAGATCAGGTAATCGACCCGGGTGCCGTCCGCCCAGCGGCCACGCACCAGCGCCACCAGGTCCAGGTCGTCGGTGACCTCGATCGCCGAGTGGGCCAACCCGATCCGGGTGGTCACCTGCGGCCCCATCGACCGGTCGTTGCGGGTCAGCACCAGACCCCGGCGGCCCTGCCGGGCGTGGTTGTGGTCCATCTGCAGGGCCAGCGTCGACTTGCCGCAGTCCATCGGACCCCAGAAGAACTTCAACGCCGCCCCGTGCCGTAGCCGTCCGTCACCGGCGGCCAGGCAGGCGGTCGCCAACGCGGACTGGTCGCCGCCGGCCGGCCCGGCTGTCCTCGGCTGACTGTCGTCGGTCACGACCGGGCAGCTTACTAGCCGTTACCGCCGGCACCGGCGACCCGGGTCGCGTTGCCGGGTCAGGCGGTGTTGCCGGGGCGACCCGGGCCGGGCAGCGATGTCGGACCACTGTGGCAGGATCTGCCGCCATGTTCCCCCGCACCTGGACCCTCACCCACATCGAACGTGTCATCCGTACCGCATGGTCCGCCGACACCTGCGATCCGGTCGACCTGGCCGACTGGCACGCCGGCAACCCGGCCCGCGGCCAGTGCGGCGTCACCGCGCTGGTGCTGCACGACCTACTCGGCGGTGAGCTGCTGGTCGGGGAGGTCAGCACCGGTGGGCGGCGGACCGGCCGGCACTGGTGGAACCGGCTCGGCGTGGTCGAGATCGACCTGACCCGCGACCAGTTCGGCCCGCACGAGCGGATCAGCGGCGGTACGGTCGTCGACCGGCCGGACGGTCCGCCGCACCGCTGCCGCGAACAGTACGAGACGCTGCGTACCCGGGTGTTGAAGCAGCTCGGTGCCGACACCTCGGTGGCGGCCGGCCGATAGCATCCCCGCCGGCGGCGTACGCACGCCGGCGCAATCCCGGGAGAGGACATCAGGACCGTGAACGGACCGGTACGGCTCGCCGTCGACCTGGGCACCACACACACCGTCGCGGTGGTCCGCCGGGGCGACGAGCCACCTCGGCCGCTGCTGTTCGACGGCACTCCGCTGCTGGCCTCCGGGGTCTGTATCGACGCCGCCGGTGGCGTCCACAGCGGACGTGACGCGCAGCGGTTGGCCGCCGGGGAGCCACACCGGTTCGAGCCGCACCCGAAACGGCGCGTCGACGACGGCTCGGTGCTGCTGGGTGACCGGGAGCTGCCGGTCGCCCAACTGCTGGCGGTGACCCTGCGCCGGGTCGCCGCCGAGGCTGCGACCGCCGGTGTGCATCCGGCCGGCGGCACCGTGCTGACCTGCCCCGCCGACTGGGGCGCCCCGCGTCGGGACCTGCTGCGCGCGGCCGCCACGGCCGCCGGGCTGGGCCCGGTGCGGCTGCTCGACGAGCCGATCGCGGCCGCCACCTACTGTGTCCGGGTGCTGGGCCGGCAGGTGCCGCCAGGTGGCACGCTGGCCGTGTTCGACTTCGGCGGCGGCACCCTCGACGTGGCGGTGGTCCGCAACGAGCCTGCGGTGGGCGGAGCCGGCGGGCTGCGGGTGCTGGCCACCGGCGGGCTTGACGACCTCGGCGGGCTCGACATCGACGAGGCGCTGGTCGCCCACCTTGGTCACCTGGTCGCGGTCCGGGACCCGCAGCTGTGGCAGCGGCTCAGCCGGCCGGTGACCGCCGCCGACCGCCGTGACCGGCTCGCTTTCTGGTCCGAGGTGCGGGCCGCGAAGGAGATGCTGTCGCGGGCCTCGGCGGCGCCGGTGACGGTGCCCGGGCGCGACGATCCGATGCATCTGACCCGGGAGGAGCTGGACCGCGTCGCCGGGCCGCTGGTCGACCGGGCGGTCGACGAGACCCGCCGGGTGCTGCAGCTGGCCGGGGTCGACCCGGCGCGGCTGGCCGCGCTGCTGCTGGTCGGTGGGGCCAGCCGGATGCCGCTGGTCGCCAGCCGGTTGCACGCCCGACTCGGGGTCGCCCCGTCGGTGCCGGAGCAGCCGGAGCTGCCGGTGGCGTTCGGTGCGCTGCACCACACGCCGTCGACGGATGTCGCGGCGCCGTCGACCGCCGCCCCGACCGGGCCGGGCCCGACCGCGCCGTACCTTGTGCAGCCAGGCCCACCGGTGCCCGGACCCACCACACCGGCGGCTGGCGACGATCTGCCGTCGCCGCCAGCACGTCGGCGGCGTCGCGGCCGGGTGGTCGCGGCGGTCGCCGGCGCCGTGGCGGTGACGCTGGCCGCCGGGATCGGCCTGGCCAACGGTTGGCTGCTCGACCAGTTCACCGGCGACGGTAGCGGGCCCCGTGACACCAACCTGTTCGGTGGCCTGCTCGGCGACCACGACGGCGGCGGGACGGGGGACACCGCGGGCGGCCTGACCGAGGTCCACCAGGTGACGTTGCCCGCCGGCACCGGCGGGTCGACGGTCACCGTCGCCGGTGACCTCGCCGTGTACGCGGCGGTCGCCGTCGGCGGCACCACCGTCACCGCGGTACCGGCCGGCGGCGGCGACCCGGCCTGGACCGCCACGGTGGACGTCGAACCGACGCAGGTGCGGCTCACCGCCGCCGGTGGGCTGCTCGTCGTCGACGCCGCAGACTCGGCGACCGACGGCGGTGCCGACATGCGGGTCGTGCTCGACGCCGCCGACGGCACGGTGCGGTGGAAACGCAGCTGGCAGGACCTTACCGACGTGGTCCGGCTGGGCACCGACGTGATCGTCGAGATCAAGGACGGCATTTTTGACAACGCGGTCGCCCGGATCGACCTGACCACTGGCGAGCAGCGGTGGCGACGCGAGGCCCCCGACGATGACCTGCTGGTCCTCGACGCGTCCCGGATCCGCGCGGCGACCCGGTGGACCGGCACGGAAGGTGTCGAGGACGCCGGGGTGCTGCCGGCCGCCGGGTACGGGCTGCGGGACAACCGGTACGCCGAGCCGGGCCGTGTCGTCGAGCTGAGTGAGGGCAACGGCCGGGGGTTCGTGCTGGACACCGGCGACGGCGACCCGATCGCCAGCGGCGACCTGCCGCTGGACCACGACGCGTGGACCGTCTACGAAGGGCTCGCGATCGGCCGGCTGTCCGACGGCGCGTCGCCGGGACGGGCTGTGCTGGCCGCGTACGACCTCGACGGTTTCACCCGCGCGTGGGAGGTGCCGCTGCCGGCCGGTGACACCATCGAACTGGTCAAACCGTGCGGGGAGCGACTGGTGTGCGCGGCGGTCGACGGCGGCACGTACCGCACGATCGCCGTCGACATCGGCACCGGCGACGAGAAGTGGAACCGCACAAGTGAGTTCGGATTCGAGGACAACTGGTACGCGGCGCCGGCCGGGCTCGTCTTCGGTGACCAGACGTTCGCCACGGTCGACGACTTCTGCCTGCTCGACGAGGACGGCGGGGAGATCACCGCCGCCGACGACACCCGGTCGGCGGCGGCGGTGGCCGACGGCTGGGTGGTGGTGCTGGGCCACCGCATCGACACGGCGTCGAGGACCGCCGTGCAGCAGGTGTCCGTGTGGGACGCGGCGACCGGTCGACGGACCGCACCGGTCGACGTCGGCACTGACCTGGTGGACAACCGGGTGACACACGCGGTGGTCAGCGGCGACACCGTCGCGGTGGTCACCGCCGACCATCAGGTGCGGGTGCTCTCCGTGACCGGGCTCGGCTGAGTGGGCGGCCGTCGGGCCGCCCACTCCGGCCACGGTCAGTAGACGTCGACCCCGTACGCCGACAGCGCCTCGGCCACCGGCTGGTGGTAGGCCCGGCACTCGGCCCGGTTGCTGCCCGAGTGCAGACCCAGTGCGGTGCTGCCGGCGAACACCGCGCCGCCGCTGTCGCCCTTGTCCGCGCACAGGCTGGTCTGGAACAGCCCGGTCACCGGACCCGCCGAGTAGTTGACGGTGACGTTGATCGCGACGACCGGGCCGGTGGTGACCCCGGTGGTACTGCCGCTCTTGCTGACCGTCTGCCCCACATACGGGTTGCCGGCGCCGGTGATGTCCCGCAGCGTCCCGTCGTACAGATTGACCGCCCCGGGCCGTTTGACGGTGGTGTCGACCCAGCGGACCAGGCCGAAGTCGTCACCGGGGAAGTTGCTGGCCACCGTGGTGCCGGCGTCGGCGACCCCATCGACCATCCACTGCGTCCGCGACTCGGTGCAGTGCCCGGCGGTGAGGAATCCCGGCCGGCCAGCGCTGTCGTACACGTTGAACCCGAGCGAGCAGCGGCCGTTGGAGTAGATGGGGTCGCCGCCGGCGGCGGTGGTCTCCACCGTGCCGGCGACGCGTTCGACGCGGACCGCGTCGCCGAAGCGGGCCGCGACCGCCTCGACCAGCGCCAGCCGGGTTCCGGTGACGGTCGCGTCGACCGAGACCACGACCTGGTTGCTGACCGGGTCGGCGTACCAGCTGGTCCCCGGCACGGCCGCGGACCGCGACAGGGCACCGGTGACCCGGGCCAGGTCGTCGGCACCACGCTCGACGGTCCGGGCCACCCCACCGGCGGCCCGGACCACCCGGGCAGCGGCTGCGTCGGTCACGGTCACGACCAGGTCACCCGTGACCTCGTCCCGGTACGCCCCGGCGGACCGGTCACCCAGCCGGGCGGCCAGCGCCAGGGCGGCCTCACCGCCGAGTTCGGGGGCGGGCCCGGCGGCAGCGGCCGCCGGGCTGGCCAGCAGACCACCGACCAGTACGGCGGTGGCGGCCAGCGCGGAGCCGATCTGTCTGATCGGCGTGGATATATCCCTCACACAGTCCTCCTGCGATCTGGTGAACGTGAGATGTCCGGTCAGGACGGCGATCATCATCGCCGCTGGCGGCGGCGCTGCACACCGTGCCATTGCCCATTTGTGGGCGACTTCCGGTCACGCGCCCGACGCTGACCGGTGCCGCCTCCCCGGGAGGTGGTGAGTGGACCTGCCACAATGGCGACATGGTGCGACCGGACCGGGACTCGTTGTTCGCCGCCGGGGCGGCCGTGGTCGTGGCCGTCGCGGTCGGACCCACCGTGTTCGCCGTCGCGCGGCAGTTGAACATCGGACAGCGGTGGACCGGACTGGTGGTCATGGGGCTGGGCACCACCTCGATCGCTGTGGTGCTGTGGGGGGCGTTGTCGACGCCGCAACGGCGTCGTCGGGAGTCGGCGGACGACGGTGGTGACATCCGGTCCCGCCTGGCCGGGCATGTCCCGTTGTTCGGCTCGACGGCGCTGTTGACCGCCGCAGTGGTGCTGAACGAGGTGGCCCGGCGCGGGTGAACGGGTCGCAGTACCGGTGGGCATACTGGTAGCGCTGCTGACCAGTGCACCCGGAGGGCATGATGATCATTGACGTCGCGCAGATCGAAGCGGCGGCGCGGCGGATCGCCGACCATGTGGTGCGGACGCCGACGCTGCCCAGCCCTGGCCTGTCCGGGCTGCTCGGCGTACCGGTGACGGCGAAGCTGGAGTTGCTGCAGCGGACCGGGTCGTTCAAGGCGCGGGGCGCGGCGGCGAAGTTGCTGACCCTCGACGACGGGCAGCGGGCGGCCGGCGTGGTGGCGGTCAGCGGCGGCAACCACGGCATCGCGGTGGCGGTGATGGCGCAGGCCCTGGACGTGAAGGCGACGGTGGTGATGCCGCGTTCCGCGCCGGAGCGGGCGGTGGAGGTCGCTTCCGCGGCCGGGGCGACGGTGCGGGTGGTCGACACCATGGCCGAGGCGTTCGACCTGACGGCGCGGTTGCGGGCCGACGGGCTGGCGATGGTGCATCCGTTCGACGACCCGGTGGTGGTCGCCGGGCAGGGCACCGTCGGCCTGGAGTTCGCCGCTGACGCGTTCGTCGACGACCGGACGGCGCCGACGGACGTGCTGGTCAGCGTGGGTGGCGGCGCGTTGATCTCCGGGGTGGCCGCCGCGCTGCGCGCCCACCGGCCCGGCGTCCGGGTCTGGGGGGTGGAGACCGACGGCGCGTCGGCGATGGCGCAGGCCTGCGGGAACGGCGGCCCGGTGCCGGTGAAACTGTCGTCGATCGTGTCGACGTTGAGCGCGCCGACGGTGTCGCAGCTGACCTACGACCACGTCACCGAACTGGTAACCGACGTGCTGGTGGTGTCGGACGCGGAGGCGGTGGGCGGCAGTCTGGACCTGGCCGAGCACGCCAAGGTGTGGGCGGAGCCGGCAGCCGGGTGTCTGCTGCCCGCCGCCCGCCGGGTGGTCGAGCGGGTCGGCCCGGACGTCCGGCTCGGCCTGGTGGTCTGCGGCGGCAACGTGACCGTCGCCGACCTGGCCGGGTGGGCCCGCCGGTTCGATCTGATGGGCTGATCCGACGGGCCGGGCACGTCACCGGCACGCCGGCACTGGTACCGGGGTCAGTACATCCGGACGTTGTACGCCGCGAGTACCTCGGTCACCGGCTGGTGAAAGGCGATGCACGCGCCGACCACTCCACCCGAGTGCAAGCCCAGGGCTGTGACCGGCTGCCACCTTCTACCGAAGCGTCGCGGCCCGGCGGCGGTGCGACAACGTGACATGGTGGTGCGCCCCGGCGTGCCCGGCCGGGTCGGTGTGCACGGTCGCCGACACCAGCCGGGGCACGGCGTGGGTGAGCTGGTGTTCGGCGTCGGCGGCCACCTCGTGCGCGGCGAGCAGGCTCAGGTCGGCGTCGACGACGAGGTCGGCTTCGGCGTGCAGCCGGTGGCCGATCCAGCGCAGCCGTACCGCTGTCACGTCGCGGACGCCGGGCACCGCGCGCAGGGTCGTTTCGGCGGTGTCGACCAGGGCCGGGTCGACGGCGTCCATCAGCCGCCGGTACACCTCGCGGGCGGCGTCGCGCAGCACGTATCCGATCGCGACGGTGATGGCGAGGCCGACCAGCGGGTCGGCCCACTGCCAGCCGGCCGCCGCGCCCCCGGCGGCGGCGACGACGGCCAGCGAGGTGAACCCGTCGGTACGGGCGTGCAGCCCGTCGGCGACCAGCGCGGCCGAGCCGATGCGCCGGCCGACCCGGATCCGGTAGCGGGCGACGAACTCGTTGCCGGCGAAGCCGACGACCCCGGCGGCGGCCACCCACGGCACGTGGCTCATCGGCGCCGGGTGGACCAGCCGGTCGACGGCGGTCCAGCCCGCGGCGATCGCCGAGCCGGCGATGACGGTCACGATGACGATGCCGGCGAGGTCCTCGGCGCGGCCGAACCCGTACGTGTAGGTGCGGGTGGCGGCGCGCCGGCCGATCAGGAACGCGATCGCCAGGGGTACGGCGGTGAGCGCGTCGGTGACGTTGTGCAGGGTGTCGCCGAGCAGCGCCACCGAGCCGCTGGCGGCGACGATGACGGCCTGGGCGGCGGCGGTGGCGGCGAGGACCGCCAGGGAGATCCACAGGGCGCGGAGTCCGTCGCGGGACGCTTCGAGGGAGTCGTCGACCTTGGCGGCGGTGTCGTGGGTGTGCGGGGTGAGCCGGTGCAGCGCCCGTCGCCACCGGGCCCGTCGCACCGGATGCCGGTGACCGTGACGGTGGTGGTCGTGACGGTGGTGGTCGTGGTCCATAACGATGGCAGAATACGTGCTCATGTACGCACGCGACAACGCTGCAGGTGCCACGGATGGGCAGCAGCAACCGACCGGCGCGCAGGTCGACACGGCGGTGACCGCGTTGAAGATGCTGGCCGACCCGACCCGGCTGCGCCTGCTGTGGCAGCTGCGCGACGGCGAACACGACGTCGGCACTCTTGCGGCGGCGGTCGGCGCCGCCCGCCCCGCCGTGTCGCAGCACCTGGCGAAACTGCTGCTCGCCGGCCTGGTCGCCAGCCGCCGCGACGGCCGCCGGGTGCTCTACCGGGCACGCGGCGGCCACGTCCGCCGCCTGGTCACCGAGGCCCTGTACGCCGCCGACCATTACCTGACCGGAGCCCCCGACCACGACTGATCCCACATTGCCGGCTGGCCCGGCCGGCTAGAACGAGTGTCGGCCGACGTCGACGGCTGACTAGCATCACCGGCCGTGGATGACAGACGGTGGCGGGATCCGCAGTGGTTGGCCTGGGTGCGGGACTGGATCGACGGCCGGCTCGCCGCGGTGCAGCTCGACCTGGCCGACGACGTCGACGACCTGCTCGCCCTCGGCGTGCCCGACCGGCGGCTGGCCACCCTGCCGCAGGCGTACGCACGGATCATCGACGCCGTCGGCGCCGAGCGACGGTTCCGCGACGCGGCACCGATGGTGGCCGACCTGTGCGCCGAGCTCGCGCAGTACGGGCTGCCGGAGCTGCTGCAGCACGACGACCTGCACGACGCGCAGGTCTTCGTCCGCGACGGCCGCCACCTCATCATGGACTGGGGCGACGCCTGCGTGTCGCACCCGTTCCTCACCCTATCGGTCACCCTCGACGGTGGGCTGGCGTGGGGGCTCGACGACGTGCGGGACTCGGTCGACACCGCGCCGTTCCGGGACGCCTACCTGGCGCCGTACGCCGAACGGTTCACCGGCGACCTGGTGGCCGCGACCCGGGTGGCGCTGCGCCTGGGCTGGGTGTGCCGCGCGGTCAACGGGCACCTGCCCGGCGACGACAAGCAGACCCTGACCCGACTGCGGATGTTCCTCGACGGCCGACCGTAGCCGCGTCAGGGACACCACAGAGCCTTCTCCAACCTGATCTTGCAGGTCAGAGCGGGCGCAGTAAGCCCGGAGAGCGATGAGGGCGAGGCTCCAGGTAAGACAGCAGTCGACCAAGATCCGATGCCCCGACCGGGAGCCTCGCCCGTGCTGTCTTACCCCTCCACGATCCCGCTGTCCAGCCGCACCCTCAACCACCTCACCGACCTCATCCGAGCCCACCGCAACCAGCATCGATCCCGATGGCGGCGCCTCGACCCCGGCCGCCAGGCACTACTCGCCCTGGCCCACCTACGCAACGGCGACACCTACACCCGGCTCGCCGCCGGGTTCGCCGTCGGCGTCGCCACCGCCTGGCGGTACGTGCAGGAAGCGATCGCCCTGCTCGCCGCGGTCGCCGAGGACCTGACCACGGCGATGCGCCGCATCCGACACCTGGCGTACACGATCCTCGACGGCACCCTGATCCCGATCGACCGAGTGGCGGACCAGAAGCCGTACTACTCCGGCAAACACCGGCGCCACGGCGTGAACGTGCAGGTCATCGCCGACGCCGCCGGCCGGCTCGTCTGGGCCTCCCGGACACTGCCGGGCTCGGCGCACGACCTCACCGCCGCCCGCGTCCACGGCATCACCCACGCGCTGACCAGCGCCCAGGTGATGACCTTCGCCGACAAGGGCTACCGGCAGCGTCCGCACCCCGTTCAAGCGCCACCGCTCCCGGCCGAAGCTGTCACGCCGACAGAAGACGATCAACCGGGCGCACGCGAAGATCCGAGCACACGGCGAACGGGCCATCGCCACGCTCAAGACCTGGAAGATCCTGACCAAGCTGCGCTGCAGCCCGCACCGCGCCACCGCGATCGTGCAGGCCATCCTCGTCCTGCACCACGTCGAAGCCAACCCCTACACAGGATGAAAACGGCTCACAGGTCGGGGTCACGAAACATTGATCTATACCTGGAGTCAAGATTCATATTGACAAACATGACTCACCGTTCAAAAATGTGGTAACGGGAAGGTCTCGTCGATGCGCCAGGCAACGCGGTGCGCACGGTCGGTTCACCAGCTACACACGCAGTCATGTCTGGCGGTGACATGACTGATCACCCCCTTTCCGGCTGGTCGCGAATCCAGCCCGCGCCAGGCGGAGCCGAAGCTTCGGGCGATCACCCCAACCTCTCGCAGAAGGAAGGAATCAGTGTGGGATCGAGCAATGTTGTCCGCACGCGACGCCGTCGCCGCGCCTTCGCGGCGGCGACCGTGACACTGTTGACAATTGGCAGCCTCCTGGCTGTCGGGCCTGCTCACGCTCAAGAGCCTGACCCTGAGGCTTATTCAGCAGGGCCCCGATAGCCCACAGTGGACCCCCCCGATAAACGAGACGGCCCGCCCTCCCATAGGATGGAGTTACCACACAACAACCAAAGAAAAGCGGACCGCCGAACATGTATCATACCACCGGCTTCACGACCGATCAGATCCGCGACCTCTGCGTGCTGGTCCGCACCGAATGCCGGAACCTGGGCATGGAACCGTGGCCACCGATCCTCGGCCTCTACCGCGCCCTCGTGGTCACGTTGACCTACATGCGGCGCAACCGCGTCCAAGCGGAGATCGCCGAGGCGCACGGTGTCTCCCAGTCGACGATCTCCCGGGCGGTCACCGGCATCACCCCGGTCCTCGACCGCGTGCTGGCGGGGTTCGCGCCGACCGCCGACGAGCTCGACCCGACCGTCCAGTACATCGTCGACGGCACTCTGTTCCCCTGCTGGTCATGGCGCACGGACCGCTGTCTGTACTCTGGCAAGCACAAGACCACGGGCATGAGCGTCCAGGTCGCCTGCACCCTCGACGGCGCGCTCGCCTGGGTCTCCGATCCTGTCACCGGCAACCACCACGACTCGTACGCGATCAACGACACCGGTGTTCTCGCCAGCCTGAACCCTGGAGACTGGATCGGCGACAAAGGATACGTCGGCAACGGCATGATCACTCCGTACAAGAAGCCCAAGGGCGGCGAGCTCACAGAGTGGCAGAAGGAATACAACAGGCAGGTCAACAAGATCCGCTGGGTCGTCGAGCAGGTCATCGCGAACCTGAAGACCTGGAGAATCCTGCACACCGACTACCGCAGACCGCTCGCGACCTTCACAGAAACGATCTCCTGTGCCATCGGGCTGCATTTCTACAGGATCGCCTGTGAATAGACCTCCCTGTCGATGTCAACCGGCGGGAGCAGGCAAGAGTAGTCACGTTGCCATCAAGAGTGGGTGTCGAGGATGCGCTCAGTATCCTGGAGAAGATCGACATCCAGGTTCTGGAGCTGCGGTTCTCCGGCAATGGCGTGGTGGGCGGCATCATCCCGATGGATGGCGTGACCGCCAAGGACCAGGCAAACTGGGCCGAGCTCGCGTTTCAGCGACGGTTCAATCGTCGCCCGGTGGTATCCGCACTGGTCGTCCGGGCGTCGACATCCTCGACCGAGATCGAGAGGTTGCAGAGCGTGATGACTGCGGCGCCACCTGCGGTCACCACCACCGCGCCGGCAGTGGTGTCGAGAAGGTTTTCGGTTGAGCGTGCACGCGACACCGTACAACCTCTCGACGGTTCCATCGATGAGCACTACCCATCAATATGGGAAGGCGACACCTACCGTACCGTCTACCCACCGGTACAGGCAGAACTTCGAGCTTATGACTACTGGTTCGTCTACGAAAGCGCCTACAGCGCGCAACCTTCGACTTTTCCGAGTGATTGGGGAATGGAACTCGGCATAACAACGTGGAACGACGATCTTCCTGGCTGGGTCGTCCGCCCGTTTTGTCCGCCCGGCTTTGGTGACTCCGATTGGGACTTCTGGTCCGGCACCTACGAGATGGGTGGCATTTGGGGGGCGAACGTCCCGGAATCCTCTGCTCCCTACGCCGACTACAACATTGCAAGTGATGGTTGCGACGAAAACGGAGTTGAGATCGGAATCGGTTTCCCGCGCCAACTGGCCCAGGACACACTGTACCTGGCGTTCGCCGAGCTGTATCCTGGCAACGAAAGCTCTTCGCGGATGGCCGCGTCCGTAAGCATGAAGAGTAACGACTGCAACAATCTTGGACTATCCCCGCATACCGATTGCATGGGACTGAACACCGATCGAGATCCTCCAGCTGGGTTCGACGGCAGCGCCCTGCTGGTCAACTCAAGCCGCAACTGGACATCGCCGGCCTGCTTCCTGATGGGAGAGGGATTCACCAATCCGATTCGCTACGCTCCGGGAGTAAGCGGCTGTCCAACCGTGGTCTACTACTGACGCCTACGCTGATAGTGCCGGCCCAGGTAGTCTGACCGTCACCGGTTCCATGGCTGCCTGGGCGCACGGGCCATTGTCGGTCTCAGGGAGATGATCAGGATGTCGCAGCAGAGTCCTCGGCGCCGATTCGGCGGGGAACAGCTGTTCATCTGGTACCTCGCGACCGCAGCCGCCGCTGCGGTGGTCGGCGTGGTCGCCGGCGGAGTCGGCCTGCTGGTCCTGTCCGCCTTGCGAATCGGGTGTCGTCCCACCGGTGGGGACGTACTGCCCGGCGGCGAGCTGCAGTGCCCCGACGGCACCGGCAAGGTCCTCCCGGCGTTGGTGTTCGCGGGTCTCGGCTGCGTCGTCGTCCTGGCGGTGGCGGCGGAGCTGCTCAGCCGGCGGGGCGACGCCTCCACGGTTGCCCGCGTGGCCCGGCACGGCTTGTGGCTGGCCGCCTGGGTGGTGGCGCTGCCCGGCCTGGCGTGGGTCAGCGTGGTGTCCACCTCGGCGGCGACGCGACAGGCCTTCTGGGGTGTCGTGGTGGGCGTCTGCGCGGCGATCGCCTTCGTCGCGATTCCGCTGGTCACGTCCTACGTCCGTCCGGCGTACGCGACAGTGGTGCTGGCGGCGTGTCTGGCGGTGCCGGCCACCGCCGTGCTGGTCGGCTTGTGGTTGCCGCTGGTCGTACCGCTCGCCCTGCCGGTGACCGCCATCTGGCTGGTGGCGTTGTGGCTGTCACGGGCGGCCCATCGGATCAGCGTGACATCTGCGGCGAGCCAGGTGAGCGGCCCGTAGGCCGGTCACGGGCCGGATTGCCCGCTACCCCGAGAGGGTGAGACGCAGCGAGACCGACGGGCGCAGCCAGGCATGGTGCATGGCCAGGCCAGGCCGCCGCGCGGTCGTCGCCGCTGATCTCTCTGAGCTGCGCGGACCGGTCAGCGGGGTCGTCGAGCTGCCGCACCGGCTGCACTGGCAGCCGGACCGCCGGGTCGACCTCTCGGCAATCCCGCGCTGCTGCGGTGGATGTACGAGACCGGCACCAACACCAGGTGGTACGGCTGCAGCCGGTGCGGTTCGACCGGCACCGCCAGCCGGTGATGGCGCGGATCGGTCCAGCCAGGGGACCAGATCGATGTCGAGCGGGGTGTCGGGTCGCCACGACGTTGCCGCCGTGGCGACCCGGCCGATTCGTCGTCAGTCTGCGTGGGCGCGCAGCGCGGCGATGAACCATTCCAACGCCGGCACCTGCGGTGGGGCGGCCAGCCAGCCGTTGAGGACGCCCAGCAGCTGCCAGTAACGCTCCATCAGCCCGTTCCTCGACGGCCGACCGTAGTCGCCGCTCCCGACCACGGCTGATCCCGCCTGGCATACGGAACGAGGAGTACACTTCGACAAAACGTACTCCTCGTTCTTGGAGGCCCGTCCTGATCGCGAAACCGGACCGGATCTTCGACCGTGACTTCGAGTGGCGGCAGCTCACCGCGTTCCTCTCGCGCCCAGGCCCCCATCTGGGAGTGGTCAGCGGGCGACGCCGGCAGGGCAAGACGTACCTGTTGGAGGCCTTGACCCGGCAGACCGGCGGGCTCTACTTCGGTGCCACTCAGGCGACGTCGGCCGAGTCATTACGCCTGTTCACGCAGGCGCTGAACACCTGGCTGGGTGTCGCGGCCTCCCTCCGGTTCGACAGCTGGGACGAGGCTGTCACCCACCTGTGCACCCTGTCCGACCGGCCCGGTCCGGTCGTCCTGGATGAGTTTCCCTATTTGAGCAAGGTTGAGCCGGCCCTGCCGTCGATCCTGCAGCGGGAAATCGACCGGGCCGTGTCGGATGAGCGGCCGTTGTCGCTGCTGCTCTGTGGATCCGCGATGTCGGTCACGGGTGGGCTGCTGGCCGGGTCCGCCCCGCTGCGCGGCCGGGCCAGCCTGGAACTCGTCGTCCAGCCCTTCGACAACGTGCTCACCGCCCAGTTCTGGGGGCTGAGCGACCCGAGACTCGCCGTGCTGCACCACGCCGTGGTCGGCGGCACCCCGGCGTACCGGCGCTTCGTCGGCGACGACGCGCCGCGCGACCTCGGCGACTTCGACGGCTGGCTGACCCGTACCGTGCTCAACCCGGCCACCCCGTTGTTCCGCGAGGCACGGTATCTGCTCCAGGAGGAAGCCGACGTCCGGGACACCGCGCTGTACCACTCAGTGCTGGCCGCCGTCGCCGCCGGCAACAACACCAGAGGCGGGATCGCCGGCTACATCGGCCGCAAGGCGGCAGACATCGGCCACCACCTCAACGTCCTGGAGGACAGCCACCTACTCGTGCGGGAACCGGACGTGTTCCGGTCCGGCCGGGCCGTCTACCGGATCGCGGAGCCGTTGATCACCTTCTACCAGGTGATCATGCGACCGCAGTGGGGCCTGCTGGAGAGCGGGCGGGCCGAGCTGGTGTGGCGCGACGCCCGGTCCAGGTTTGCCGCGCAGGTGATCGGTCCGCACTTCGAACGGCTGTGCCGGGCGTACGCCCTTACCTCGCCGCCGGAGCGGTTCGGCGCGCTGCCCGGTGAGGTTGGCGCGGGAGTCGTCACCGATCCGCAGCGACGACACCGGATCGAAGTGGACGTCGCCGTGTTCGCTCCGGCGGTCCCGGGGGAGCGGCGCCGTCTGCTCTCCCTGGGCGAGGTGAAGTGGGGCGAGGTGATGGGGGCACGCCACGTCGACCGGCTGCGCCGGGCCCGCGACCTGCTCGCCGGCCGTGGCTACGACACCCGCAGCACGGTGCTGACCTGCTACAGCGGGGTCGGATTCGAACCGGGCCTGACCGACCGCGGTGAACCGGTCCGCACGGTCGGGCTGGCCGACCTCTACCCGTCCCCTTCGGCCACTCAGTGACGTCCCGGCCAGCCAAAAACAAGTGTCGGCCGGCGCCGACGGCTGACTAGCATCACCGGCCGTGGACGACAGACGGTGGCGGGATCCGCAGTGGCTGGCCAGGGTGCGGGACTGGATCGACGGCCGGCTCGACGAGCTCGGGACGACCCGGACCGGCCCGGTCGTGCAACCGCACATCTACCCGTGGTCGACGGTGCTGCGCGTCCCGACCGACGCCGGTGACGTCTGGTTCAAGGCCAACGCCGAGTCGCTGCGACACGAAGCGGCCGTCGTGACACGGATCGCCGCCCGCCGCCCCGACGCGGTGCCGCCGCCGCTGGCCGCCGACCTCGACACCGGGTGGATGCTGATGGCCGACGCCGGGGAAACGCTGCGGGTGGTGAGCCAGCGCGAGCAGAGCCTGGACCGGTGGTACGCCGTCCTGCCGCTGTACGCCGCGGTGCAGCTCGACCTGGCCGACGACGTCGACGACCTGCTCGCCCTCGGCGTGCCCGACCGGCGGCTGGCCACCCTGCCGCAGGCGTACGCACGGATCATCGACGCCGTCGGCGCCGAGCGACGGTTCCGCGACGCGGCACCGATGGTGGCCGACCTGTGCGCCGAGCTCGCGCAGTACGGGCTGCCGGAGCTGCTGCAGCACGACGACCTGCACGACGCGCAGGTCTTCGTCCGCGACGGCCGCCACCTCATCATGGACTGGGGCGACGCCTGCGTGTCGCACCCGTTCCTCACCCTATCGGTCACCCTCGACGGTGGGCTGGCGTGGGGGCTCGACGACGTGCGGGACTCGGTCGACACCGCGCCGTTCCGGGACGCCTACCTGGCGCCGTACGCCGAACGGTTCACCGGCGACCTGGTGGCCGCGACCCGGGTGGCGCTGCGCCTGGGCTGGGTGTGCCGCGCGGTCAACGGGCACCTGCCCGGCGACGACAAGCAGACCCTGACCCGACTGCGGATGTTCCTCGACGGCCGACCGTAGTCGACCTCCGGCAGAGCGGCACCTGAGTGGACCGGGACTGGGGGAATACCAGGATGTCGCAGCCTCGGCTCCGGTCCGGTGTAGAGCAGTTGCCCGTCTGGTACGTCGCGACCGGTGCCGCCGCAGTACTGGTCGGCGCCGCCACCGGCGGCGTCGGACTGCTGGTGCTGTCCGCGCTGCGGATCGGGTGCCGGACGGCCGGTGGGGACGTGTCGCCCGGCGTGCAGCTGCAGTGCCCCGATGGCACCGGCAAGGTCCTTCCCGCCCTGGCATGGGTCAGCGTGGCGTTCACCGCTGCGGCGACGCGACAGACCTTCTGGGGTGTCGCGGCAGTCGTCTGCGCGGTGCTCGTCTTCGTCGCGATTCCGCTGGTCACGTCCTACGTCCGGCCAGCGTCCACGACGGTGACCGCTGTCTGGCTGGTGGCGCTGAATCTGATGAGGGTCGCCACCGGATCTCGACCTGACTGAGAACATCGTTCCTCGCCGTATTCAACGTATATCGCATCGGGGGTCTTGCGGCAAGACCCGGGTCGCGGCGCAGAATGTGCGACCGAAGCCATCAGCTGCAGAAACGCGCGGATTCACGTACGTGTGTCCGCTGATCGACGCTGCCCAGGTGGCTGATCGCAGAAATGGGGAACGATGTTCGACGTCATCATTGCCGGCGGCGGGCCGACTGGTGTGATGCTGGCCAGCGAGTTGCGGTTGCACGGCGTGTCCGTACTCGTCGTGGAGAAGGACGCGGAGCCGACCAGCCACGTCCGCGCGGGCGGCCTGCATGTGCGCAGCATCGAGATCATGGACCAGCGGGGCCTGCTGGACCGGTTCCTCGCGTACGGCCAGCGGTATCCGTTCGGCGGCTTCGCCGGCATTGACAAACCCGCGCCGGAAGGGCTGGACACCGCGCACGGGTACGTGCTCGCCATCCCGCAACCCGTCACCGACCGCCTGCTGACCGAACGCGCCGCCGAACTCGGTGCCGAGATCCGGCGCGGCTGCAAACTGGTCGGCCTACGCCAGGACGACGGTCAGGTGACCGCGGAACTCGCCGACGGGACGCGGCTGCGTTCGCGCTACCTCATCGGCTGCGACGGTGGCCGCAGCACGGTGCGCAACCTGCTGGGCGTCGCCTTTCCCGGCGAACCGACCCGGGTCGACACCCTGCTGGGCGAGATGACGGTGGCCGTAGCGCCGGAGACCGTAGCCGCCGTGGTCGCCGAGGTCCGCGCCACCGAGAAGCGGTTCGGGGCCGCGCCGCTGGGCGGCGGCGTGTACCGGCTGGTGGTGCCCGCCGCAGGAGTGGCCGCCGACCGTAGCGTCGCACCGACCATCGAGGAGTTCGCCCGGCAACTGCGGGTGACCTCCGGCACCGACTTCGGCGTACACTCACCGCGCTGGCTGTCCCGGTTCGGCGACGCCACCCGGCTGGCGCAGCGTTACCGGGTCGGCCGGGTGCTGCTGGCCGGCGACGCCGCGCACATCCATCCGCCGCTCGGCGGCCAGGGCCTCAACCTCGGCATCCAGGACGCGGTCAATCTCGGCTGGAAACTCGCGGCGGAGGTCGCCGGCTGGGCCCCCGGCGGGCTGCTCGACAGCTACCACACCGAACGGCATCCGGTGGCGGCCGCCGTGCTGGACAACACCCGGGCGCAGATGGAGCTGCTGTCCACCGAGCCGGGTCCGCAGGCGGTGCGCCGGCTACTCGCGGAGCTGATGGACATCGAGGAGGTCAGCCGCCGCCTGATCGAGAAGGTCACCGCCATCGGGATCCGCTACGACGTCGGCGGCGAGGACGGTGACGGCGGTGGCGGCTCAGCCCATGACCTGCTCGGCCGGCGGCTGCGCGACGTAGCGCTGACCGGCGGCCGCCGCCTCTACGAGCTGACACACGGCGGCCGAGGGCTGCTGCTCGACCAGACCGGCCGGCTGTCGGTCACCGGCTGGGCGGACCGGGTCGACCACGTCGTCGACGCCAGCGACGACCTGGACGTACCCGCCGTCCTGCTGCGTCCCGACGGCCATGTGGCCTGGGTCGGCGACGACCAGCAGGATCTGCTCCAGCATCTGCCGCGCTGGTTCGGCGCAGCCGACAACCGGACAGGTTCGACGGCTTCGAGCTCGCCCGGCAGGCGGACCGGTAGGTTGGGGCTGTCTCGGTGAGTGGCCACGTACGCATGGTCAGGTGGCCGGTCCACCGTGGCGCTGAGCGGACAGGGGAGGCCCCTAGGGTGAAGATCATCGCGTTGTCCTGCACACAGAAGCGTCTGCCGTCGCTGACCGACGCGTTGCTCGAGGCGGCGATCAGCGGTGTCGTCCGGGAGGTCAGCGACGCGCGGATCCAGCGGATCCGGTTGATCGACCATCGCATCGCGATGTGCGAGGGCGAGGACACCTGCCTGGACCCGGAGGTGGGTCGGTGCACACTCGACGACGACTTCGCGCAGGTCGTCGACCTGGCCGAGGGTGCGCAGGCGATGCTGCTCGCCATGCCCGTGTACGCGGGCAACGTACCGGCGGTGTTGAAGATCTTCCAGGAACGGTTGAAGAGTTTCATGAACGCCGGGCAGCGCCCGTTCGGCAACCTGCTGGTGGGGACGATCGTGCATTCGCGCACGATGCTGACCGAGCCCGCGCTGGGCTCGTTGTTCCCGTGGTACCTGCGGCTACGGAACAGGAACGTGGCGTCGGCGTGCGTGACCCAGGGCGAGCATCAGGACCTGACCCGTACCGCGGCGGTCGACCTGTGTGTGGCGGTGGGCCGGCAGCTCGGCATGACGCTCGACATGAGCCGGTCGTCGGTGGACGAGCGGACGGCGTTGCCGGTGGTTCAGTCGCCGGTCCGGCCACGCTGCGGCGACCCGGCCGCGTCGTCGTCTTCCGGCGGGTGAGCGGACTCCGCGCGCCAGGTGCAGCCGTCGCCGGCCTGCTCGCACGACACCGTGACGTCCGGTTCCACGTATCGGGCGGCGATAGCGGTGTTGAGTTCCTGGCAGTACGGGCACGGTGACGAGAAGGTCAGCACGACGCCGGCGCGGGCGGCCCGTCTGCGGTAGCGGAGGATCCCGCAGTCTGCGTTGCGCAACACGGTGCCGGACGGCTGGGGTTCACTGGTCACCGCCGAGTCGTACAGCAGCAGTTGACGTTGCAGCCGGGTCATGAAGTGGTCGGTGGCGGACACCCCGGCGGGCCGTTGCGCCCGCAGCAGGTCGGCGGTGATGCGCGAGTTGGCCTGGATCCACGCGGCCAGCCCTTCTTCGCCGTGCTCGGCCAGGATGAACTCCTCGGCGGCGGCCTGGGCCTCGAAGAACCGCTGCCGCCACAGGTCGACCTTCTCGGTCGGGTCGAGGGGGGAGGGTTCAGCGGCCATCGTCGGTGTCCCGGCCGGTGGCGGCGTCAAGTTCGGCGAAGACCTCCTGAGCGACCCGCAGCCCGTTGTTGGCGACCGGCCAGCCGCCGTAGTAGGCCAGTTGGATGATGACTTCGATGATCTTCTCCCGCGACATCCCCAGGTGCAGGGCGGCGCCGATGTGGCCGCGCAGCTCCCAGTCGGTGCGCGCCAGCGTGACCGCGCTCAACGCGACCAGTTCACGTTCCTCGACGCTCAGGTGCGGGCGGGTCCAGATCTCACCGAACAGATGGTCGACGGTGAGCTGCAGGAACTCCGGGTAGGAACCGGGGCGCGGTTCGCGGCCGAAGACCTGCTGGAACATGGCCTCACCGCGGTCACGGCGGGCAGCCGGCTGATCCATCGGTCAACTCCTTCGGGTCGGTGGGACAGTGTTCGTCGGTCGAACCGTGGTCAACGTCCACGCCGCCGCGAAGGCGACGACCAGCAGCGCCGTGCCGCTGCCGAAGGCGGCCGCGACGCCCGCCTGCTCGGCGACGAGCCCGACGACGACCGGTCCGACGACGGCACCAATGTCGGTGCACATCGAGAAGACGGCGACGCCGCTGCCGGCCCGGCCGGCGACGGCGTCCCCGATCAGCGCGGCCGGTGCGGCGTTGAGCAGCGCCGATCCGGCCGCATACCCGCAGAGTCCGACGACGAGCCAGGCGTAGGTGTCCACGAACACCAGTGCGGTGATCGCCGTGGCGGCCAGCCCGGTGCCGGCGATCATGGCGGGTCGCCGGCCGGCCCGGTCGACGACCCGACCGGCCGGGACGATCAGCAACGCCTGGATGACGGCGGAGCTGGTGAACGCCCACCCGACCCAGGTCACGTCGTGTCCCCATGCGACGACCACGGTGGGGACCAGAGCGCTGCGCAGTCCGAACAGGACCCAGCCCTGCGCCAGCGCCGCGACGCAGGCCACCAGGTAGCGCCGGTCCCGCAGCAGGACCGGCAGTCGGACAACGGTACGGCCCGGTGCCGTGCCGGGGCGCGGGCCGGTCCGCGGCACCGCCAGGGTCAGCACCGTGGCGGCCAGCAGCAGCACGGCGTACGCGATGAACGGCGCGGACAGGGTGATGAGCGCGAGCAGCCCGCCGAGTGCCGGCCCGCAGATCCCGCCGAGCAGGAAGCCGGCCTCGAACACGGCGCTGGCCCGGCCCCGCTGGTCGGCGGGGGCGACCGCCAGCAGCGTCGCCAGCGCGGACACCGAGAACAGCACCGAGCCGACGCCGCCGAGGCCGCGGAACACGAGCAGTTGCCCGTACGACCCGGCGAACGCGGTCAGGGCCGAGGAGACCGCGCACAGCAGCAGGCCGGCGACGAGCACCCGCCGTTCCCCGAACCGTGCCGCGAGCCGGCCGCAGAACGGACTGGCGGCCAGCCGCAGCAACGCGAACAGGGCGACGAGCACGCCGATCTGGGCCGGGCCGGCCCCGAACGTCGCCGCGTACACCGGCAGCACCGGCAGCACCAGTCCGAGGCCCAGCATGACGCAGCCACCGACGACGCTGAGGACGTAGACCTCACGGGGCAGACCCGGCGGCGCGGTGCCGGCGACGGGTGGGACGCTGCCCGGGGCGGCCGCCGTCACTGTCCGGTCACAGGATGATGCTGAGCTTGCCGTGCTCGTACAACGTCTCGTGGTCGAGCACGACGAGCCGGCGGCGGACCCGGAACGTCCCGCCGTCGACGACGAGCTCGAACCGGTACTTTCCGACGTACGCGTCGGAGCGCCCGTGCCCGAACCGGTGCACGACGACGTTCGCCGCCACGTCGAGGTGGGTCCCCCGGTCGGCCAGGATCTCCACGTTGGTGATCATCCGGTTGGTCCGCGACCGGGGGTTCTCGCACCACACCTCGCCGTTGAGCAGCTGTTCGATGCGCTGGCGCAGCCGGGCGGCGTCGTCGTCGATGAGCCCGAGCGCGTCGGCCGGCTCGCCGCGCACGTCGGTGGCCGGCACCGAGTAGCGGATGTCGGCGGTCAGCATCTCGTCGTACCACTCGCGTAGCCGCCACTCGTCGAGCAGCCGCGCCTCCCGGAAGAGGAACTGGCTCACCCGGTGCCACAGCCGCACCCGGGCCGCGTCGTCGACCGTCAGCTCGGTGATCATCGTGGTCACGCCCCTTGCATCAGCCGGTCCCACTGCCGCCAGAACTCGCGGGCGGGAAGCTCGTCGGTGGTCTCCGGGACCGCTTTGTTCATGCCGCGGGACAGGTCCGAGTAGCGGACCGCGCGGTTGAGGTATCCCCGCTGGCACGACTCGATGATCTCGATGTCGTCGGGGGTGGCGAAGCCGGCGGGGCCGAGGAACGTCAGGTAGTGGCTCTTGCGCAGCTCCCGGATGTCCGGGTCCTCGTCGCGGGGGGCCAGGGCGACCGAGGTGATGGCCATCTGGTCGGCGCCGACCGGGTCTATCTTGCGGATGGTGATCGCGATCGCGTCGATGATCATCAGGTTGGGGAAGATCAGCAACGCGCGGTTGGTGCCGGTGATCCGTTCGGCGCGTTGCGCACCGAACCGTTCGACGAACCGGGCGGCCGTGGCCTCGATCCGGGGCCGTACCTCGGCGCCGAACATCGGCGTCCAGTAGGCGAGCGGGCGGGCCGCCGCCGGTGGCAGCTCGTTGGCGCCGTGCCCCAGCCCGAGCGCGCGGCCGAAGCCACCCCGACGTCGCGGCGGCACCGACCCCAGCGACTCCATGTAACTGACGTACCGCTTGTGCAGCGCCCGGAAGTGGTAGATGTCGACGCTGTTCTCCATCATCAGCTTCCAGTTGGCCCGGGCACCGTGCAGCTGGGCACCCTGGATGACCTCCATCCCGACCTCGGACTGGTCGTCGATCAGGTCGAGGTACTCCGTGGCACCCGCCAGGTACTCGGTCAGGGTGCGCGGCTGCTCCGGGTCGAAGGTGACGAACACGAAACCCCGGTAGCTGTCGCTGCGGTGCCGCGCCAGGCCGAAGTCCGCCTTGCGGAAACCGGGCCCGTACCCGTCCGGGATCGGCACGCCGACCAGGTCGCCCTGGTTGGAGAACGTCCAGTCGTGGTACGGGCAGCGGAACGACCGGGCCTGCCCGGCCGGCTGCGAACAGACCAGCGCCCCACGGTGCGGGCAGCTGTTGGCGAACACCCGGAGCACCCCGTCGGAGCCGCGCGCCATCACCACTGGCCGCCCGCCGACGTCACGCGCCACGTAGGAGCCCGGCGCGGGCACCTCCGACTCGTGTCCGACGTACAACCAGCAGCGATCGAAGATCCTGGTCGTCTCCTGCGCTGCCAGGTCGTCGTCGGTGTAGGCGCGACGGTCCACCCGGAACGAGTGACGTTCGGGGTCGTCGACCACGATCGGGGCGCCCACCGGCCGCTGCAGCTCGAGCGTCACCGCTCGCCCTCGCGCCGCAGCGTCTCGACGGTGCCGACGACCAGGTCGGCGGTGCGGGCGGCGGAGTCGCCGCACTGCGGCTGCGCGGCCCGCAGCCGGGCCCGGTACTCCCGGGCGGGATTGAGCAGATCGGTGACGGCGTCGGCGACCGTCTGCCGGGTGACCTCGGCCGGTTCCAGCGCCGTGCCGAAGCCGGCGCTGCCGACGAAGGACGCCTGGATGGGCTGGTCGACGGCGAGCGGGATCACCAGCATCGGGGTCTGCGCCCGGATCGACTCGGCCACCGAGTTGTACCCGCCGTGGGTGATGAACGCGTCGGCGCGGTCGAGTACCTCACGTTGCGGCAGGTACGGGGCGGTGAGCACGTCGTCGGGCAGCGCCAGCTCCGCGGCGAGGTCGCCGACCGACGCGACCACCTGCGCCCCCGTCGCCGCCGCCCCGGTGATCACCGTACGCAGCAGGTCCGGTCGCCGGTAGAAGATCGTGCCGAAGGAGACGTACACCAGCGGACGGTCGGGGTCGATCCGGTCCAGGCCGGGGAAGGTGACCTCGTCGCCGCGGGCCCCCGCCGCACCGGGCAGCCCGACCAGCTGCACCCCGTCGTCGGTGACCGCGTCGTCGCCGACCAGGGCGGGGATCGTCGGCATCAGATTGAGAATCGGCGACCGCGCCGAATGGGTACGCATCGACCACATCACCCCGTGCCTGGTCAGATAGTTGCCGACCTGTTCGTCGTACAGCCAGCGACCGCGCCGATGTTCGGCTGGACATACGCCACCAAGATTTGCCCAGATCATCCCGTACGGCACGCCGGACGCATGTGCGCCGACCATCGCCGACGCGGTGACCGGCAGCGAATCGACGAGCACGAAATCCGGTGCCGTCGCGCGCAGCACGTCGGCTGTCTGCCCGGCGACCGGCGACGACTGCAGCATCGGGCCGATTTTCGCCGGTTCGTCGCTCCACGGTGCCATCTCGACCTGCCCGACCGCGTGCACCTCCGCCTTACCCAGGGCCTGACCGCGCTGCTCGTCGAGCACGCCACCGTCGGCCGACAACAGCAGCAACGCGACGTCACAGCCGGCTGCCTGAAGCGCGTTGACCACCGGAATGTACGGGTTCAGGTGGCCATGCTGGGTGGTGGTGAGCAGGGCGACACGCATCAGATCTCCGATCCGTAGAGAGCAGACGGCCGGGTCGACCCCGGTTCCGGATGTCCTGAGGCACAACGCATTGGCACCGTCCCCGAAGGACACATCGATGGCCCTCAGGTAGTTGCGGCATAGACTGCCGGGGTGCGCGATCTATGTCAATACCTCACAACCGGACGTCGGCAACAAGCGCGCCCAGGGCGTACCCGGATCCGTCAAATCCTCATTCGCGCGGCCGAACCCTGGCTATCCCCACAAATCCGGACGTGGCCGCATCTGGCGGACGGCCGGCCAGGGAGACCCGCAAAGATGCGCAGTCCGACGCCGCCGCGCGCCAGAAGGTGCACCCGACTCTGCTGGGAACCTGGCGGAGATACCCACATCCGGCAAGTCAGGTGCACCCGCACCGGATCGTCAGATGGCGATCAGTCGGTCGAGCCGATCGGCGACGAGCCGTTGGTAGTCCGACTCCTCGAGCTCGACTACCAGCTGCATGTCCGCGACTGCGGGGTCGAGATCCACCCCGGGTGGAAGCGGGATGGTAATCGTCGAGTCGGGGGTGGCCGTCGGCCCCGAAGACGTTTGCTTGGCGTTGACGGTGTTGCCGTTCTTGTCGGTCGCCGCAACCTCCACGCTAACCGGAGTTCCCGAGTCGTTCGTCTCGAGCGTGAAGTTGAATCCGTGACTGCTCAAATCCTTGACGAACGTCCCTACCATGCCACTCAGCAGGTTGACGCCGACCCCTATGCCCACCGATCTGGCGACGGCCCACAATTTGCGGCCGTCGACGGCGTTGGAGAGGGTAACCAGCGGCGTAGGCGCCGCAGCGACCTGTCCGTTGGCGAAGGTGCTCATTTCGGCCTGACATTTGTATGAATAATGGGCCCTGACCGGCTGATGAAGAGACAGGCTGGCGTCTTGGCCGCTTCGGGTGACCGAGTAGGACAGCCCGATGTCGTTGTCGGTGTTGTTCGTGACGTACAACTCGAAGATGTTGCCACCATCGACGCTGCTCCATTCAAACTTGAGGTCTCCGAGGTAGAAAGGCGACGGGATCGCGTTGCCTTGCTGCGGGCTGAGCACGGTGGGCAGCACCTGCGCGGCGACGTTCGCGACCTTCAAAGCCGTGCCCAGCCAACTGCCAAGACCGAGTAGCCCGGTGGTCGGTGCCGTCGCCGCCACCGGTTGCGCGGGGGGCGCGGGCATCGGCTTGACCGGCGGGGCCGCCGCCGCCGGGGATTCCGGGAGGAAGGTGCTGCCGACTGCCGCTGCGGCGGCGACCCCGCCGACCGCCGCACCTCGCACCACGTCACGTCGACTCAATGGCCGCTGCCCGTACGATTCGCTCATTTGCTCACCCATCTTCCGATTTGGTCGCCCCGGCCTCTCGGGGGGCAGACCGGACGGTGCCGTCCGGTGGCACCAGTGGGTCAGATATTAGAAAACGTCGATGCAAACGGGAAGAGTCTTATCTACGTATAGTGATCACTCAGACACGAAGAGTGGCGCACATCGTAGCCCGCCAGGGGATTCCGATCTTCGGTCGCTTCCAGGTCGATCCTCGCCGACGGTGACGCGCTGTGGCGGGACCGAGTCCGAAACGTCACTCACTGAGCTGCCCCTGCCAGACGGGCCATCGTGTCGGCGGCGTCGGCCAGGACACGGCGCATCGCGGCAGTGCCGGTATGTCCGGCGTCGCCGATGACGTGCAGCCGCGCGTCCGGCCAGGCCTGCGCGATCTCCCACGGGGTGATCGCCGGCCCACTGACGTCGGTACGCCCGTGGATCAGCACCCCCGGGATCCCGGCCAGCCTCGGCACGTCACGCAGGATCTCGCCGTCGGCGAGGAACGCGCCGTTGCCGAAGTAGTGCGCGCAGATCCGGGTCATCGTGAGCCGCTGCCGCAACTCACGGTCGGAGTACGCGCCCGGGTTGCCGTTGCGCTCCTCGGAGATCAGCGCGTCCTCCCAGGCGCACCACTCGTCGGCGGCCCGCTGGCGTACCGCCGGGTCGGGGTCGGCGAGCAGCTGGCCGTAGCGCAGCAGCACCGGCTCGATCGGCGGCTCGCTGTCGGTCGGCAGCCGGTAGCCGGGCAGGCCGGCGTGGGCGATGAACCGCTGCCAGGCTTCGGGAAAGAACCGGCCGGCACCCCGGTACAGCCAGTCGACCTCGCAGCGACGGGTCATGGTGACCGCGACGAGGATCATGCCGCGTACCCGGTCGAGGTGGCTAGTCGCGTACGCCAGGGCCAGCGTCGCACCCCAGGATCCGCCGTACACGACCCAGCTCTCGACGCCGAGATGCGTGCGCAGCCGTTCGATGTCGGCGACGAGATGGGCGGTGGTGTTGGCGCTCAGGTCGGTGGCCGGGTCGGCGGCCGACGGGGTGCTGCGGCCGCAGTTGCGCTGGTCGAACAGGACGACCCGGAAGCGCTCGGGGTCGAGCGTACGACGGTGCCGGGGCGTGCATCCGCTGCCCGGCCCGCCGTGCAGCACCACGACGGGTACGCCGTCGGGGTTGCCGCAGACCTCCCAGTAGACCTGGTGGCCGTCTCCGACGTCGAGCATCCCGGTGTCGTACGGCTCGGTCACGGCGTACTCCTCGTAGGGTGCCGGCGGGTCGTCGGTGATGCTGTTGGGCATGGAGTACACGTCCAGAGTGCCGCAACCGCCGCTGGACGGGCTGATCGACGACCTCTACTACCTGGAGGGTACGCCGCCGCACGCTCGGTTGACGTTGCCGCCCCCGCCGGCGGCATTGCTCATCGTCAACCTCGGGGCGCCGTTGCGCATCCGCGCCGGCACCGACATCGAGACGGCCGAGTACGCCGACGGCTGCGTGGTCACCACGCCCACCCGCGCGTACGACTTCAGCTACCCGGTCCGGACCCGGTCGGTCGGCGCGCACGTCAAACCGTGGGGGCTGGCGCCGTTCCTGCCGATGCCGGCCACCGAGCTGTGTGACCGGCCGGTGACGCTGGAACAGGTGTGGGGTCGGCCGGCCGTCGCCGAGCTGCGGGACCGGCTGGCGTCGGCGGACACGTCGCAGCAGATGCTGACGTTGCTGGAGCAGGAGCTGACGCGACGGCTGCGCGCTACCGCCGGCCTGGGGCTGGTCCGCCACACGAGCGGCGTCATCACGGCGACCCGTGGGGCGGTCGCGATCGGCGACCTGGGCACGGCGGCCGGTGTCAGCAGCACCCATCTGGCGCGGCGGTTCAAGGAAATCGTCGGCGTCACGCCGAAACGGCTGGCCCGCATCTACCGCTTCGCCGCCACCGTGTTCGCGATCGACCCGACCGGACCGGTCGACTGGACCGAGCTCGCCAGCGGCGCGGGCTACTTCGACCAGGCCCATTTCGGCCACGAGTTCCGGGCGTTCACCGGGCTCACGCCGACCCGGTACGTCGAGGTCCGGCGGCGGTTCCTGCGCGAACAGCCCGGCCACGTGCTGGACAGCTGGCCGCTGCCGGCGGATTGATTTTCTACAAGAACGCCAGCTCACGGCGCGCTAACTTGAGGCATCCGGACGCAGAGGAGAGCCCGTGGGCACGGTGGTCATGTACAGCTCGGTGTCGGTGGACGGGTTCATCGCGGACGAGAAGGACCAGCCCGGACCGCTGTTCGACTGGCTGTCCAGCGGTGACGTCCCGTTGGACGACAGCGGCGGCCTGACGGTGTCGCAGATCTCCTACGACTACGCCCGGCCGTACTGGGACCAGATCGGGGTGACGATCGTCGGCCGCCGCGTCTTCGACATGACGGACGGCTGGGACGGCACGCCGCCGGCGGGGGTCGACCACGTGGTCGTCGTGACGCACCGGCCGGCGCCGGAGGGCTGGGATCCCGATGCGCCGTTTCACTTCGTCGACGGCGTCGAGGCGGCCGTGGCCAGGGCGCGGGAGCTTGCCGGCGACCGCCTGGTCGAGGTCGCCGCCGGCGACGTCGGCGGCCAGGTGCTCGCCGCAGGCCTGGTCGACGAGGCACGCATGGACGTCGTGCCCGTCGTGCTCGGGTCCGGCAAGCGCTACTTCGGGTCGGTCGACGCGCAGCACCTCCTGGCGGATCCTGACGTGATCATTCAGGGCAACCGGGTCCTTCACCTGCGCTACCGGGTGCGGCGTTCGTCGGCCTGGGCGGCCGTAGAAGTCACGGCGGCAGGTGGGCGGTGGTGGCGAACTCGACCAGTTCGAGGCCGTCGCCGGTGTCGACGTAGCGGGTGATCGACGCGTTGGCGACCGGCGTGGTCGCGATGATCGCGTCGAGTTCGGTGAACGGCAAGCCGTCGAGGAGGTGGCGGGCCGCGATGACCACCGCGTCGTGGGCGACGACCAGGACGCGCCGGCCGGCGTGGTCGCGGTCCAGGTCTGCCAGGACGGCCTTGACGCGCGCGACGACCTCGTCGAACGTCTCACCGCCGGGCGGGCGGTAGGCGTACGGCCCGTCGGCGGCGAGCCGGGCGGCTTCGGCCGGGAACCGCTGGGTGATCATCAGCGGGGTGAGCAGTTCGAGGTCACCCATCAGCCGGTCGCACAGCCGTGCGTCGATGACCGCCTCCGGGCACGGCACGCCGAGTGCGGCGGCGGTGCCGGCCACCCGGGTCCAGGTCTGACGGGCCCGCAGGTACGGGGAGCAGACGACCACGTCGGGCCGCTGGTCGGCGGGTCGGGTGGCAAGCCAATGACCGAGGTGGGTGGTCTGCTGCCAGCCGAGCGCGGTCAGCTCGATGTCGGCGTCGCGGCCGGTGAGGCCGTGGTCGGCCAGACCTCGGGCGTGGGCGTCCGCGAAGGCCGCGTTCGCCGTGCTCTGCCCGTGGCGGACGATGGTCAGCTGCGCGACGGTGTCCATCTGTTCATTGTGTCCGATGGGCGCATGATTCGTGGCCGTGGCGCTGGGCGGCCGGCCCTGACCGCCGGTGATCGGGTCACCGGCGGTCAGGCGGGAGCAGATTCCCGGTCGCGGGGAGAGAGTTCTCGGTCGTTGTGGGTATCGGCCCTCAGATGCCGCAGCTCGACGCGGACCAGGACCGGCTCGGCGTGGCACCCAGGTGGGTGTGGTCGCTGTGGCCGGGGTAGCCGGGGCCGAGGATGTTGCTGAAGCCGTGGTAGCGGGCCTGCTGGGCGATCCGACAGAACGAGGGCGAGCCGACCAGGTCGACGCCGTCGCCGTACAGGTGCCGGCTGTTGGAGGCGCCGCCGACCGCGCTGTTGCAGGAGTAGCTGCGGAAGCCGCTGCTGACATAGAGCGGTACGTTGCCGAGCGCACGCCGCATGGCCTGCAGCTTCCACATTGACACGAGGGCGTTGAACTTGGCGGTGCTGGCGGACACCGCGCCACCGGACCAGCTGCTGTTGCAGTTGTTCATCTCGGCGTAGCTGAAGTTGGCCGGAGTGCAGTCGTTGTCCTGGAGCGCGTAGATCTTGTTGAAGGTCTGCGGGCCGGCGACGCCGTCGGCGGCGAGTCCGTACGCCTGCTGGAAGCGGATCACCGCTGACCGGGTGGCGGGGCCGTACGCCCCGTCGAGGGCGAGGACCGCGCCGTAGCCCGGGTAGCCCGAGACGCGAATCTGCAGCTGCTTGACGTCATTACCGGACATCCCCTGAGAGAGGGTGCGCCCCCACGTGTAGCAGCCGTCTGCGTGGGCCGCGCTACCTGTTACGACAACGCCCGTTAGGGCGGTGGCGGCGACGAGGGCGCAGGCAGCGAGCATCCGGCCGAGCCGGCGGATAACAGTCCCCATGGTCTTCCCATCGACATGTGACGATCAGCCGGCATGGGTAGATCATTCCGGCCGATCACACGATGGTCAAGACTCACAACTCTCTGTCAGTCGTGATGTGGCGTCTGTGCCTTGGCTGCGACCGGCGTCTCTGAGGGCCGTTTACGTCGTCGCGGCGACTGCGGCGATCCGCTCGGCCAGAACGGCGGGGGTGATCTTGGCGGCGGGCAGCCACGCGAAGTCGTGAACCTCCTCGGCCTGCAACGTCACATCCCGGGCGGTGGTGGTGAAGGCGTAGCACAGGTCGAAGTGCTGGTGGTCGGGTTCGCCCTTGGCCGGGTTGGCCGGGATCGGGTGGACGTCGATGTCGATCGGCGTCTCGTCGAGCAGAGTCAGCGCCGTGGTGCTGATGCCGGTTTCCTCGGCGACCTCGCGCAGCGCGGCCCCGACCAGGGTCGTGTCGTCGGGTTCAAGGTGTCCGCCGGGCCGCAGCCAGGTGTTGAGCACGTTGTGGCGGATGTGCAGCACCCGCCGGTCCGCGTCGAGGACGAGCGCCGAGCAGGTGACGTGCCCGGTGAAGGTCGCGCGGGACGTCAGGTCGCCGGGCTCACGCAGGGCGGCGGTCAGCGGGGCGAGCCGGCCGGCCTCGTCGGGATGGCGGTCCAGATAGACGGTGACGGTCGCAGCGATGTGGTCGGCGTCGATCATCGGTGTGCCCCCGGAGGGTTGACGTGGGCCAGCCAGGGCTCGCGGGCTGATTGATCAGAGCAACGTGAAGCCCTGGTCCGCCGCTGCGTGACAGCCGGCGGACCAGGGCTCGTCGTTGGTCGGGAGTGGTGCGGATCAGTGTGGGGTCTTCACCGTGCCGACGAAGTGCTGCCAGGCGGCGGTGTCGAAGGTGAGGACCGGGCCGGTCTGGTCCTTGCTGTCGCGTACGGCGACGCGGTACGGGTGGCCGGCCACCTCGACGCAGTCGCCGTCGGCACCGGACCGGGTGGACTTACGCCAGACGCCGTCAGCCTTCATGGTCGTACTCCTTGGCAATCCGGGTGATGAACTCGGTCGATTCTAGCGGGGTGAGGCAGTGTTGCTTGAGTGACGACCAGATGCCCTCGTAGGTCTCGATCTCGATGGGTTTGTCGAGGTAAATGGCACCGCACGGGCCGTCGGAGTAGACGGTGGTCGGCTCGGGCGGGCGGACGCTGACCTTGGGGAAGGTCAGGATGGAGAACGACCCGACCTCCGGCCTGCTGGGAAGCCCGGCGGCGAAGGGGAGAACCCGGACGGTGACGTTGTGGCGTTGGGTCGCGACGGCGGCGAGGTGCCGCAGTTGGCGAGCCATCGCTGCCCGATCCTTCATCGGGCAGCGTAGCGCCGCCTCGCCGATCACCACGTCGAGGTCGGGGGCCTGTGGGACGACTCGGGCGAGCAACTTCTGTCGCTTGGACCGCACCTCGATCCTGGCCTGCTGCTGGGCCGGACTGAGGTCGGGGTTTCCGGTGGTGATGATCTCCGTCATGTACTCCAAGGACTGGAGCAGGCCGGGGATGACGTTCGGCTCGTACTTGCGGATCGTCGAGGCGGCGGCTTCGAGGCCGACGTACAGCTTGAACCATTCTGTGATGGCGTGGTCGTAGGCGTGGTACCAGCCGCGTGACTTGGTCTCGCGGGCCAGGTTGCGCATCGTCGTGATCGTTTCCGGGGGCGCGCCGTAGAGCCGGCACATCGCCTCGGCGTCGTTCGGGTGGATCGGCACCTGGCCGCCCTCGTAGCGCCAGATGCGCGGCGGCGACCATTCGAGTGCCTTGGCCGCTGCGGCGACCGTGACATGAGCGTCTTCACGAAGCTCTCTCAGATATCGACCCAGTTGCCTGCGGGGGACAGTGCTGCCGGCGTCGTCCACGAAACCCCGTCCTCTCGTGTCGCGTAATGGCGGGTGGATGTTAGGTCCGAACCTACCGGTGCGAGATTGCGCTGAGCCAGATGGCGAATAAGCATGATGTGAAGGAAGAGTTCAGCGATCATGGGAAATGTGTTGCAGGAAGGGTTGACAAATGGGGTTGAGGTCCACACGCGACGGCGCGATACGGTTCGCGCCACGACACGCCCGGAACTGGCGGCGACTCGGCCGGTACTGCCGCTGCGGAATACGCTGGCCCTGCCCCGACAAGTACCTGTCGTCGACCATCGCGCCGTACCTGCACAACACGCCAGCACCGCGTCCGAAGCCGACGGATCGGCCGCCGAAGCAGTCGCCGCAGTGGGATCGCGGCCACCGATGGAACCAACCCACCGCGTACGTGTGGGTCGCCGGCCTGTTGACGCGCGGACAGCGCGCCCGAGTGAACGGGGCGCACTGATGCACATCGCGTCCCGCCCCCACTGGAATTGTCGCGAGTGCGGTACCGAATGGCCGTGCGAAAGCGCCAAGATCGAGATCACCGCCGACTGGGCCAACGACCGGATCGGTATGTGCGTCTACCTCGCCACCCTGATGTACGAGGCGATCGACGACCTGCTGGAATGCGACGCCGAGCAGCTCAGCCCGCCGGACCTGTACCGCCGGTTCCTCCGCTGGCCCGATCAGATCGCCGAATCCGAAGCTATTGCCCGGCTGTCAGCGCGTCTCGGCGAGCCCTGACCGCTGTTGCCTCGTCCCCGCGACCGAGCCCGTCGAGTACGTCCGCCAACGTCCCCAGCGCCCTGACCAGGTCCCCGACGTACGCCATCGGAATCTGCCGGAACAGCTTCTCGTAGCGCTCGACTGACTCGGTCATAGCCTTGAACGCCTCTGGCAGCTTATATTGATGGGCGACCCGCACCCACGCTGACGCCCCCAGCGACATGGCGAGGTCGGGTTCGTAGGCGGCGGGGTTGACCGTGGCGAGCCGGCGTCGGATCGTGACGGCTTCGTCGGTGGCGTCCACGGCTTCGTCGCGCCGGCCCAGGTCCGACAGCCAGATGCCGAGGTTGTTCAGCGACATGGCGAGGTCGGGTTCGTAGGCGGCGGGGTTGACCGTGGCGAGCCGGCGTCGGATCGTGACGGCTTCGTCGGTGGCGTCCAGGGCTTCGTCGCGCCGGCCCAGGTTCGACAGTCGGATGCCGAGGTTGTTCAGCGACGTGGCGAGGTCGGGTTCGTAGGCGGCGGCGTTGGTCTGGGCGAGCCGGCGGTAGATTCCGACCGCTTCGGTGGTGGCAGTCAGGGCCTCCTCCCGCCAGCCCAGGTTCGACAGCATCACGGAGAGGTTGTTCAGCGACGTGGCGAGGTCGGGTTCGTAGGCGGCGGGGTTGACCGTGGCGAGCCGGCGTCGGATCGTGACGGCTTCGTCGGTGGCGTCCAGGGCTTCGTCGCGCCGGCCCAGGTTCGACAGCATCACGGAGAGGTTGTTCAGCGACGTGGCGAGGTCGGGTTCGTAGGCGGCGGGGTTGACCGTGGCGAGCCGGCGTCGGATCGTGACGGCTTCGTCGGTGGCGTCCAGGGCTTCGTCGCGCCGGCCCAGGTCCGACAAATTGAGGGAGAGGTTGTTCAGCGACATGGCGAGGTTGGGTTCGTAGGCGGCGGGGTTGACCGTGGCGAGCCGGCGGTAGATGTCGGCGGCTTCGGTGGTGGCAGTCAGGGCTTCGTCGCGCCGGCCCGCCTCCGACAACTGGTACCCGAGGGTGGCAAGTAACCACGCTCGCGTCGGCTCATCTGCGGTGGTGAGCCGATGAATCGTGAGTCGCTTCGTGATGGCGGCTTTGGCGATGGCCAGGCCGACATGCAGTCCCTGCGGCAGATGCGGCTCGATCGCTTCCAGCGCGGCGGTGTCGAGTGCGTCGACGTCGGCGATGCGGGTCAGGACGGTGCCGCCAGCGGCGACCGCCAACTCGGGACGGTCACGCAACAGCGGAGAGAGCAGCCGGGACGCGAGGTGCGGCCAGCGGATGGTTGCCTCGACCAGCATCGTCAACGCCGCTGCCGACCAGGGTGGCTGACCAGCGCCGTCCGGGTCGGTGCCGGTGATCAGCCGGGTGATCGCCCCACTGGACCATGGATCGGTAGGGGAGCCGGCCACCTTGTGGCCGGGAAGCCGCAGCGCGATGAGGTCCTCGCCGAGCCGATCCGGATACAGCGGCTCCAACACCTTGTCCGGCTTGGCCGGCGGGTAACAGACGGCATGGTCGGTCAGGACCTGGTCGGCGGCGTCCGGCGCGCACACCCCGGCCACCGTTAACGCAGCCAGGCCGTCGCCGTAGTCGAGCGGCCGGGTCATCGTCGCCGTGCAGACCGTACGGCTCAGCACCTGCGGGGTCGTGACGAAGCTGGCCCGCTGTTCGTACAGCTTGTGCCAGTGGTCGACCTCGCGGCGTAGCAGGTAGGCAGATAGGTCCCGATCGCCGGTCGGCGCGGTCCGCTGACGCGCGGCCGCGTCGACCGCGACCAGCGCCGCCATGTGGATCACCAGGATCTGCCGGTACGCCTCCTCGGTGGCCAGGTCGGCGGGCTGCCGGATCGAGCTGCCGTCGATGCCGTAGGCGTAGGCGAACCGGTCGGCCGCCTCGGTGAAGATGCGCTGCCGGTTCGCGGGGCTGTCGGCGGCCGGGGTCAGCGCGGTGACGTCGGCCGCATACCCCAGCGTCGTCAGATCATGCTGGTATGGCCACAGGGTCGACTCCGGTCGGGCGAGCAGCAGCAGCCGGGTCGGCACGCTCTGACGTAGTAGCCGGTCCTTGAGCAGGTCTCGCAGGTCTTCGGCGGGCCAGCGTTCGGCGTAGTCGATGATCACCAGCAGGCCGCGCCCGGTTACCTCGGTGGCCTCGGGCGGGTCGTCGGCGGCGAGTTGGCTGCGGTGCCGGGCGACCGCGACCGCCCAGCCGGCGGCGATGCTGTCCGCGCCGAACTGGGCCGCGAGCCGGGTCTTGCCCTGCCCACCCGGCCCGTGCATCAGCCGCACCGCCACGCCGCGCGCCGGGTCGTCGCGCCAGGCGGCCAGCTCGGCGCGGTCGGCGTCGCGCAGGGCGGTGAACGGCACCACCTGGTTGTTGGCGGCGAGCAACATGCTCGGCTGGTTGACCAACGTACGCGGGTCCGGCGGCCGTGGCGGCTGCCACCGCTCCACCCGGTACGCCGGCCGTTGCTCGTAGATGGTGATGTGCTGGTCACCGGCGGCCTGGAACACCTGCCCGTCGCCGCTGGCCTCACCGCGCAGATGGATGTCGGGTCGCGTCACCGCTCGGTGATGTGCTGGTCGCGGGCGGCCTGGTAGACGCGGGCGTTGTCTTTGGCGTTGGCGGTCATCGTGATGCTGCCGACCTGCTGCTGGTCGGCGGGCGGCAGCAGGGGAGTGAGGGTGTCGTCGAGGAGGCGACGCAGTTCGGCGGCGAACGCCGGATCCTGGCGGATCAGCCGCTGTAGTTTGCGCTGCCAGTCGTCGACCAGGCCCCGCTCGGCGTCAGTGTCACCGTCGCGGCGAGCGGCCATGACCTCCTCGCGTACCTCGGCCAGCTCGGCGGCGACGGCGTCGGCCTGCTGCGGGCGTACCCGCCGCCACAGCGCGACCGCCCCGTCACGAGCCTTCTCCCACGCGTCCGTCGCGATCGCCTGGATCAACGCGGCACCGGTCGCCGCCGCGATCGGGTCGATGTCCACCATGCCCACCACTCCGTCCGTCCGAGGTGGCAACCACAGTAGACCCGTACCGCCAGCCAGTCGGACCGCCGCACTGTCGGATCCGCTACAGCCAGGTGATCGCGGCGCACTGGACTGCACGGACGAGTGACGGCAGTGGGCCGTCACTCCGACTCCGCGTCCCCTTCCAGCTTCTCTTCTGACAGTACGTGCACCACGCGACCGTTGATGAGATCGATCTGAAATCGAGTAGCCAATGGTCGCAGATGGGTGAAACTGTCAACGCTCTCGGTTATGTGATCATCCAGATACACCCCACCTTCAAACTTAGCCCCGTCGAGGAAAGAATTTCTTGCGAACATCTCCTTGTCGAAGTCAGCAATGCCCCTTACGGTTGCGGCCGTCAATGTAATACCGCCTTTACATGTGACCCCGGAGAAGCTGACACCCTCGCCAAAATACACTCCATCGAAATGACCGAATCCAACAATTATCGATCCGATGAAGAATGCTTTCCCGGAAAATCTCGCATTGTCGAAACAGGCGCTATTGGCGAACGTTGCGTTATCAAAACCAGCTTCACCGACAAAAAACGCGTTGTCGAACCTGGCGTGCAGAATACAATTAGTGAAATCTGCGTCGAGGAGGGTCGCCTCGGTCAGGTCGAGGGTGACGCCGTTCCAGTACCCCGAGCCCGGGCTACCATCCAAGGTCTTCGGCCGCAGGTGGCGGGCGAGGATGCGCTGTGCCTCCAGCCGTACCTGGCGTTCCTCCCGGGGGTCAGGTTGCGTCGGCTGATCCGGCTTCGGCGTCTGCTTCTCGGCCGGTGGGGTGTACGGCATACGTAGGTAGGCGCAGATCACGTCGACGATGCTCTGCTGGTGCGCCGGGTTGTCCTGGGCGAGGCGTTCCAGGGCGTACAGGCCGGCCAGGCGTACCGGTGCCTTGTCGGAGCCGAGCTGTTCGGCGGCCTTGACGTACAGCTCGGTGACCCGTTTCTCGCCCGCGTCGTACTCGGTGGCCTGCTGGGTTCGTTCGGTGACCTGCTGTCGGCGTAACGCCAGCAGCAGCGCGGCGGCGGCACCGACACCCGCGCCGACCGACAGGCCGGTGCGGATCGTCTCCACCCGCAGTTGCGCCTGCTCCAACGGTGATCCGACGCCGGCTGGGATGGTGGACTGCAGACCCCACACCGCAGCCCAGGTGATACCGGCGACGGCCAAAAAGCCGAGCCCGAGGAGCCAGCTCGGCAGCGGACGCAGTGGACGCTGTGGCGGGGCGGGTGCTGCTGACGCTTCGGCAGCCGGCTGCGACCGTCGCCACAGCACCCCGCCGACAGTCAACCCGGTCACGCCGGCCACGGCCAGCAGCAACACCAGCCAGTGGCCGACGATCAGCTGCCCCAGTGTCGGCCACAGCCGGCCCGGCAGCAGCGCAACGGCAGCGGCGAGCAGAGCCGCCGCACCCGCCGCCGCAGGCGTCGCCGCCTTCCAATGTCTGATCACCTGTGTGGCCCTGCCGTCCGCTGGATACGATCCGTCGTCGGGTAGCCACAGTAGATCCGTACCGCCAGAAAGGTCGGACCGGCGCGGTGTCGGATGCCTTACGGCGGAGGTGTCACAGCGGGGTGGGCAGGACGCGGACGGCGGCGGTGCGGGACCATTCGGCCAGCAGCAGGGTGGCGTCGTCGTCGGGTGGGCCGCCCCGGTGGTCGGCGACGGCGCGGGCGAGTCGCCGTACCGCTTCGGGTGCCGGCAGCCCGGTCGCGGCCTGCCGTTCGGCGAAGTCGACCAGGCGGCGCAGACCGAACGGCTCACCGGTGCGCACCCCGGCCTCCGGCACGCCGTCGGTGAACAGCAGCAGCTGGTCGCCGGGTTCGAGGATCTCCTCGCCGACGCGGGCGGCCGTGTCGGGGATGCCCAGCGGCAGCCGCCGGCCGGCACGCAGCTCCCGGACCATTTTGCCGCCGCGCAGCAGCAGCGGCCTCGGGTGCCCGGCGTTGACATACCGCAGCAGCCCGGTCTCCAGGTCCAGATCGGCGAGGAACGCGGTGACGAACCGGGCGTCGGTAAACTGGTCGGTCAGTGCCGCGTCGGCGGTGCGGCCCTGGGTGACCAGGTCGTGCCCGCAGCGGCGGGCCGACCGGACGGCGGCGATCACCGTCGTGCAGGCCAGGCCGGCTTTCAGGCTGTGCCCGACCGCGTCGAAGATCGCCAGGAAGGCGTGGTCGCCGTCGATGGCGTAGTCGAAGCCGTCGCCGCCGACGTCGTAGCAGGGTTCGAGGACGGCGCTGACGGTGATCCGCTGCGTGGCGGCGGTCAGCGGCGGCAGCACCTGCGACAGCAGTTCCCCGGCGACGGTCGCCGACCGGGACCGGCCGACCAGCCGCAGATGGTCGCCTTTCGGCCGGGTAGCGGTGATCAGGTGCCCGATCAGCCCGGCGACGGTTTCGCAGCGGCGGCGGGTGTGCGGGCCGGCGGCGTCGGCCGCATCGTCGAAGACGTACTCGATGACGCCGAGCCGGTCGGTGCCGTCGACCATCGGAATCCACCACGCCGGGGCGTTCAGCGCCGGGATCGACTCGACAAGGGTGAAGGCCCGTCCGGCGACGGACCCTTCGACTGGTTGCGGCTGCGGGTCGGCCCGGCCCGGCACCGGTACGGGCCGCAGCGTGTGCTGCTCCTCGTCGGCCAGGTAGATGGTGGCGTGCACGCCGAGGGTGGCCATCACGTCGGCGAACGCGCCGGCCAGCTCGTCGGGCTGGAACAGGTGGGAGCGCAGCAGCACGTCGCTGAGCGCGTCGAGCCACTGTCGTTCCGGCGTGCGTTCCATGGCCGCCACCCTACGACGTGGCGTGTCCGATAGATTGCGTCCGGTCGGTACACGTCTCGTGGGAGCGGGGACACCGTGGTTGTCGCAGGTCTGGTCCTCGCCGGTGCGGCGGCGCTGATCCACGGCTACATCTTCTACCTGGAGTCGGTGGTGTGGACCGCGCCGCGTACCCGCGCGGTGTTCGGCATCCGCAGCGAGCAGGACGCCCTGACCACCCGGACGCTGGCGTTCAACCAGGGTTTCTACAACCTGTTCCTGGCCGTCGCGGTCGTCGCCGGCATCGTCGTGGTCGCGGCCGGGGCCACCGCCGTCGGCGCGACGCTGGTGTTCACCGGTGCCGGCACGATGCTCGCCGCCAGCCTGGTCCTGGTGCTCTCCCGGCCGGCGATGCTGCGCGCCGCGCTCATCCAGGGGCTGCCGCCGCTGCTGGGCGTGGTCGCCCTGGCGGTCGGGCTCACCGGCTGACCGGGCCGGCTCACCGTCTGAACCACTCCGTACGGCAAGGCCAGTCGCTGACTGGTGGCCTGTTGTCGATGTCGGGTCACGAACACCGAATGTGTCGCTGATCCGACGATTCTTCGGTGCAAATGGCACCGTACCGCTGCATTTTTCAGCCGAATGGTGCCTGCGCGGACGGAAACCCGGTCGGCAAATGGTTCGCGGTGCTGTCGGCGGCCGTGACACGGTGTGCCTCGCCCAACACCGGAGGGCGAACCGCGAACCACACCTGAGGAGACACCTCGTGAACACCAGCAGAAGGACGGTCCTCGGCCTGCTCGCCACCGCGGCGGTCGCCGGACCCCTGGCGACGCTGCCTGCCACCCCGGCGGCCGCCGCCGACATCTACACCTCGAACACCGACCTGTACTCGGACCCGAACCTGACCGAAGGGGTCGACTACGCCCGCCGCTACCGCCGGCATCCGCTGCTCGACAACTCCGACGCCACCGCGTTCCCGTTCCCGCGTACCGCGATCATCGCCCCGCACGGCGGCGGCATCGAAGGCGGCACCTCGGAGCTGTGCCTGGCGATCGCCGGCTACCACCCGGCGGACCTGGCGGCGACCCCACCGGCCGGCCCGACGTACGACTACTGGATGTTCGAAGGCATCCGCTCGTCCGGCAACGCCGAACTGCACGTCACCGCCAGCCACTGCGACGACGTCCCGGCGTTGTCGGTGGCGGCCGGCGCGATGAACGTCGTCACCCTGCACGGCTGCACCCCGGGCACCGCCGGGCTGCCGTCGGGCGCGCAGGCCGTCGCCGTCGGCGGCCGCAACGCGGCGTTGCGCGCCGGGCTGATCTCCGCCTACACCGCGGCCGGGATCAGCGCGTTCGACGCCACCGGCATCCCGGCGATCGCCGGCACCGCCACTGACAACATCGTCAACCGGACGCTGCTCGGCATGGGCGCCCAGCTGGAGCTGACCACTCCGCTGCGGGCGGCGATGTTCGGCACCAACACCCGTTCCCAGCGCAAGAACACCACCAACACGCTGTTCTGGGATTTCGTGGCGGCCACCCGCACCGCCATCACGCAGATCGAGGCGACGCAGCCGATCCTGTGACGCTCACCGCGGCACCCCGCCCCGCTCCCGGGTCACAGCACCCGGGGCGGGGTGTTGCCGGCGGCGACGATCGCCCGGCGCATCGGCACCGCCAGCAGCAGCACGAACCCGACCACAAAGAAGATCAACAACGAGACCAGACCGACCCGGTACGAGTTCGTCAGCTGGAACACCAACCCGAACGCCAACGGCCCCAACCAGCTGGTGCCCTTGTCGCTGATCTCGTAGAAGCCGTAGTACTCGCCTTCCTTACCGGCCGGGATCAGCTGGCTGAACAGTGACCGGCTCAACGCCTGAGAGCCGCCGAGCACCAGCCCGATCGCCGCGCCGAGCGCCATGAACTGCGCCGGCGCCTCGGCCGGCAGCCGGAACGCCGCCACGATCACCCCGGTCCACAGCACCAGGCTGCCCAGCACCGTCTTCCACGCACCGATACGCTGCGCGACCGCCCCGAGCAGCAGCGCCCCACCGAACGCCAGGAACTGCACCAGCAGGATCGTCACGATCAGCGTCGACTGGCCCAGCCGCAGCTCCTCGGTGCCGTACTGGCTGGCCAACGCGATCACCGTCTGGATGCCGTCGTTGTAGACCAGGAACGCCAGCAGGAAGAACAACGTCAACGGGTACGCCTTCAGCCCGCGCACCGTACGGCCCAGCTGTTTGAACCCGTCGGTGAGCACGTTGCCGCCGGGCCGGGCGTCGACCGCCGGATGTTCCCGCAGCCACGCCAGTGGCACCAGGGTGAACACCGCCCACCACACCCCGGCCGACACGATCGACCAGCGGGCCAGGTCCAGGGTGCGCTGCGCGTCGCCGTCGACGCTGAACGACTGCACCACCACCAGGTTGACGGCCAGCAGCAGCCCGCCACCGAGGTAGCCGAGCGCCCAGCCGCGGCTGGAGATCCGGTCGCGGTCGTCGGGGCCGCCCAGCTGCGGCAGGAACGAGTTGTACACCACCACGCTGGCGCCGAACGCGATGTTGGCCAGGACGAACAGCCCGCCGCCGAGCAGGTAGCGGTCCCCGGTGACGAACACCATCGCGACCGTCGCCCCGGCGCCGAGCAACGCCGACACCGCCAGCAGCCGCTTCTTGTGCATCGACCGGTCGGCCAGCGCGCCCATCACCGGCAGCACCAGCACCGTCAACGCCACCGACAGCGACACCAGATACGGGAAGTACGCCCCCGGCGCCACCTCGATGCCCAGCGGGTACACCGAGCCGGTGCACTCGTCGGCGTCGGCCGCGCAGCCGGCGGCCTGCTTGGTGACCGTGGTCAGGAACGGCCCCAGGAACACGGTGATGACGGTGGTGGAGAACGCCGACATCGCCCAGTCGTAGAAGTACCAGCCGGTGCGTTCCCGCCGGGTGCTCGACGGTGCGGCACCGGGCGACGCCGACGGCGGCGGTACGGGCGCGGGCCCGGTGGGCGTGCCGCTGGGTGGCTCGGTGGGGTCGGCCATCGGATCCTTCACTGTCGGTCAGTGGGCGGCGCGGTCCGCGTCGACCCGCCGGTCGGGCGGCCAGTGGCCGCGGGCGAGATACACGTCACGCAACACCTCGACGTGATCGGTCATGATGCCATCCACCCCGAGGTCCAGTAACTCGTGCATCTGGGCGGGTTCGTCGATCGTCCAGACATGCACCTGCAACCCCAGCCGGTGGCAGTACGCCACGAACCGGGCGTCGACCACCCGTACCCGGTTGAACCGCACCGGCACCTGCGCGGCCACCACCGACGGCGGCAGCCGCAGCCGCCGGCCGGTCAACGACCCGACCCGCAGCCGGGTCACCGCCTGCATGCCCAGCGACGTCGCCACCCGACCGCCGGTCGACGTCCGCAGCCGGTGCAGCCGCCGATCGGAGAACGACGCCAGCAGCACCCGGTCGGCGGCGGCGCACCGGTCGACCGCCGCCAGCGTCGGCTCCACCCCGCCGTCGGCCTTCACGTCGATGTTGAACCGCACCTGCGGCCAGCTGTCGAGCACGTCGTCGAGCCGCGGCACCACCGACGCCCCGCCGACCCGCACCGTGGCCAGGTCCGCCCAGCGCAGCCGCGCGATGCTGCCCTTGTCGCCGGTCACCCGGTCCAGGGTCGGATCGTGGAACACCACCGCCACCTGATCGGCGGTGCCGTGCACGTCGGTCTCCACGTACCGGTAGCCGAGCCCGACGGCACGGCCGAACGCCTCGGCGGTGTTCTCGTCACCGCGGGCCGCCCCGCCCCGGTGCGCGAACGCGATCGGAGCCGGCAAGTCCAGGTACGCGAACCGGTGCGACACGCCCGCAGTATGCCCGCCGCGGGCAACCTGCGGGCGTACGGCAGGTTGCGCGACGCCGACCGGTCCCCGGCCGGTGACCGGTGCGGGCCGCCGCGCCGCCGGCAGTAGGGTGCCCCCATGCGGGCACTCGGCATCGACTTCGGCACCTCGAACACGGTGGCGGTGGTACGCGGCGGCGACGGCCGGGTACGGCCGCTGCTGTTCGACGGCACCCCGCTGCTGCCGTCGGCGGTGTACCGCGACGCCGACGGGCGGCTGCTCGTCGGCGCGGACGCGCACCGCCGCGCCCGCATCGACCCGTCCGGGTTCGAGCCCAACCCGAAACGCCGCGTCGATGACGGCACGGTGCTGCTCGGCGACGCCGACGTCGCGGTGTCGCAGCTGGTCGCCGCCCTGCTGCGGCACGTCGCCGCCGAGGCCCGCCGCCAGCTCGGCGGCGTCGACGAGGTCCGGCTGACCCATCCGGTGCGGTGGGGGGAGCGGCGGCGGATGGTCCTCATCCAGGCCGCGTACGCCGCCGGGCTGCCCCGGCCGACGCTGATCGCCGAACCGGTCGCCGCCGCCTCCTACTACACGTCCGCGCTGGGCACGGCGATACCGCCCGGGCGGGCGTTGGCCGTCTACGACCTGGGCGGCGGCACCTTCGACGCCGCCGTGGTCCGGCGTACCGCCACCGGGTTCGACGTGCTCGCCGAGCAGGGCCTGGCCGAACTCGGCGGACTCGACTTCGACCAGGCGCTGGTCGAGCATCTCGGCGGCGTCTACTCGCCCAGCCGCACGAGCGTGTGGAACGGTCTGGTCGCCCCCGCCGACACCGGGTCGCGGCGGGCCCGCGCCCTGCTCTACGACGACGTCCGCGGCGCGAAGGAGATGCTGTCCCGCACGGTCAGCGCCGACGTGCACCTGCCGGCGTTGGACATCGCCGCCCACGTCACCCGCGACGAACTGGAGTCGCTGATCCGCGACCACCTGGCCCGTACCGTGACGTGTCTGGCGCAGACGGTCGCCGCCGCCGGCCTTACCCCGGCCGACCTGGTCGGCGTGTTCCTGGTCGGCGGTTCCAGCCGGATCCCGCTCGCCGCGCAGCTGATCCACACCGAACTGGGGGTTGCACCGACCACACTGGAGCAGCCGGAGACCGTCGTCGCCGACGGCGCGCTGCGCCTCGGTGCCGCCGCCCGCGTCGACCTGCCCGGCCCGCGTCCACCGGCGCCGGTGCACCCGACCCCGATGTCGCCGGCGCCGATGCCGACGCCGGTCTCACCGCACCTGACGCCGATGTCGCCGTATCCGGTGTCTGCCGCGCCGGGCCGCCCCTGGTACGACGAACACGGCCCGGTCCTGGTGGCCGCACTGGCCACCATGGTCGGCATCGCCGCCGTGGTCGTGGTCGTGCTGCTGCTCAGCTGACCAGGGCAGGGCCCGGGACCACATGAGGTCACGGTGTGGTCCGGTCCAGCACGGCGGTGACCGCGCCCGGCTGCCGCGGTGCGGTCCGCTCCCCGGTGCCTGTGGTGCGTCGCGCATCCTGCAGCGGAACGAAACAGGCGACAGCGACAGCCAACCCGAAACGGAGGTTGCCGACAACGGCGTCGCCGAACAGATCACCGCCGACCGAGGTGACCGGGGCAATCATCATGAAGGCTACAGAAATCGACCATGCGGCGTTTCGCAACCGGCCACAAGCGCGACACCCAGTACGATTGTCAGTGTGCGCTTATGAAACATGGCACTATCAGCTGTAGGTAACGTTGCAGTCGTCGCAATCCCAGTGCATGCCACTGCCGAAGCCTGCGGAGCCCGTGCGCGAGGTGTAGGCATATGATGACGTACCGTACACGTGCGGCCAAGTGTAGCCGTCCGATGCGCGCAACCCAGCGCTGAGGCGCCCCGAGCAACTTCCGCTCACCTTTGACGTTTCCGCCCAGGCGAAGGTGCTGCTGTAGCGCCCGCTCGCCACCCAGTTCGTTCCGCAGCTACGGCTGACTTCCCTGTTGTTCCCAATCGCTTGAGCGGGGGCCGCCGGCAGCATGGCACCGACGACTGCGACGGCGGCAGCTATCGCCGCCAACGACATGGAGCGTCCCATTGACTTCCCCACGGGCTCATCCTTTCGTTCCTCGAGAGCATTTCTTGCGGCACCTGAACCACGGGCACTTACTAGCTGGGATAGCTGCGTCAGAATCTTCCAGGCCATTTCATGGCAGCGAGAGAGCTATTAAACTGAGATTTTTTGGATTTGATCGACAGAGAGGCTTATTCAGCAGGGCCCCGATAGCCCACAGTGGACCCCCCCGATAAACGAGACGGCCCGCCCTCCCATAGGATGGAGTTACCACACAACAACCAAAGAAAAGCGGACCGCCGAACATGTATCATACCACCGGCTTCACGACCGATCAGATCCGCGACCTCTGCGTGCTGGTCCGCACCGAATGCCGGAACCTGGGCATGGAACCGTGGCCACCGATCCTCGGCCTCTACCGCGCCCTCGTGGTCACGTTGACCTACATGCGGCGCAACCGCGTCCAAGCGGAGATCGCCGAGGCGCACGGTGTCTCCCAGTCGACGATCTCCCGGGCGGTCGCCGGCATCACCCCGGTCCTCGACCGCGTGCTGGCGGGGTTCGCGCCGACCGCCGACGAGCTCGACCCGACCGTCCAGTACATCGTCGACGGCACTCTGTTCCCCTGCTGGTCATGGCGCACGGACCGCTGTCTGTACTCTGGCAAGCACAAGACCACGGGCATGAGCGTCCAGGTCGCCTGCACCCTCGACGGCGCGCTCGCCTGGGTCTCCGATCCTGTCACCGGCAACCACCACGACTCGTACGCGATCAACGACACCGGTGTTCTCGCCAGCCTGAACCCTGGAGACTGGATCGGCGACAAAGGATACGTCGGCAACGGCATGATCACTCCGTACAAGAAGCCCAAGGGCGGCGAGCTCACAGAGTGGCAGAAGGAATACAACAGGCAGGTCAACAAGATCCGCTGGGTCGTCGAACAGGTCATCGCGAACCTGAAGACCTGGAGAATCCTGCACACCGACTACCGCAGACCGCTCGCGACCTTCACAGAAACGATCTCCTGTGCCATCGGGCTGCATTTCTACAGGATCGCCTGTGAATAGACCTCCAATCCGATAAATTGATCTCGCGCTACCCCGCCGGTTGGGGGCGTTCGCCGCAGACGTCGACCCGCGATCGGACCCGACGTCGGTGGTCGTGGGCCGCCGTACCGATGATCGGTGGCTGTCGTGGTCGAGGCTGCGGCTGCGTCGGACAGGCACCTGCTCATCCGGTCCGCCAGCCCATCTTGTCGGTCAACGACTCGTTAGGACGCCGGCGATCCCGTGACCAAGTTCCTGCTCGCCTTTGACCACCGACCCTGCATAGGACAGATGCCCCGCCGCGCTGGCGGTCGACGTGGCCGCCGCCGGTGCCACCGGATCGGACACATCCGGTGGCACCGGCTGGCGCCGACGCGGGACAATGATCGTATGAGTGACGCCAGCGCACCCTCAGGCACCTTCGTCTACGACGGCGACTGCGCGTTCTGCACCATGTGTGTCCGGTTCATCGAACGTCGGGTGCCCAACGATGCCACCGTCGTGCCGTGGCAGTGGACCGACCTGGCCGCGCTGGGCCTGACCCGTGACCAGGCGGTGACCGCCGTGCAATGGGTGCCGGCCGACAAGAGCCGCTCCGCCGCCGGCCCGGCGGCGATCGCCGCGCTGCTGCGCACCAGCAACCCGCTGTGGCGGGCCGCCGGGGCCGTCCTCGGGCTGCGCCCGGTCACCGCCCTGGCCTGGCCGGTGTACCGGTGGATCGCCGACAACCGGCACCGGCTGCCCGGCGGTACCGCCGCCTGCGCCGTGCCGCCGGCCGCGACAGGCTGACCCCGCCCGCCGGCCAACCGGGCAGCTACCGGGCCGGGCGACACCCTGATCCCGCCTGGTCAGCTTCCGGAGGACCAGAACCGGGCCAGCGCGCTGGTCGCCGGGTCGTCGCTGCCCAGCAACACCGCCCACAGGTCACCGCCGACGGCGTCCACCCCCGCGTAGCCGGCCAGGTCGACCGGGTCGACCTGGCCGACGTGCGGCGACACAGCGCCGACCGGGCCGCCGTCGCCGAGCAGTTGCGGGTCCGCCCACGGCCAGCCGTCGACCGGCGTAGGCACCCCCGCCGGGTCCAGTAGCGGCGGGAACTCTGCCTCCGGCCACCCGTCGGCCCCCGCCGGCACGTCCGGGTCGACCCCGGGCGGCGGGTCCGCCGCCCCGAACCCCTGCTCGGCCGCCGGCTCCGCCCCGAACCCGGCGTCCACCGGCTCCGCCGGGTCCGCGCCGGACAGGTCATCGCCGTAGCCCAGCGCCGGCACCGCGTCACCCCCGCCGTACCCGCCGTCGCCGTACTTGCCGTCGGCGATGTCGCCGGTCAGGTCGTCGCCGGCCGGCGGGTCGGCCGCCCCGAACCCCTCCACCGGGTCGGCGGCGCCGAACCCCTCCACGGCCGGGCCGCCCGACCCGTCGTCGGCCGGACCACCCAGGTCGGCAGTGTCGGCGTCGTCACCGGTCGGATCATCCCCGGTCCAGTCACCGAACTCGCTGGTCATCGCGGCACCGCCTCCGCTGTCGGGGTCAACACCCGGGCCCGGGCCAGCACCTCGTCGACCTGCTTCACCCGCGCCCGGACGGCGTCGCGGCGGGCCTGCGCCGCCGACCGCCGCCGGGCCCGGTCCGCCTTGTCCCGCGCCAACGCCGCGTCGATGTCGGCGATGTGCGCGTCCAACTGCGCCAACCGCCGCTCCACGGCGTCGTCCAACGCCACCGTCAACGCGTACTGCAGGTCGGTGAACCGCTGCGCCAACTCGTCGGTCAACGCCGCCCGCGCCTCGCCGAGCACCTCCCGCAGCCACACCCGGGCCTGCTGCCGGTCGTTGGCGACCCGCCGCCGGAACAGGATGAACGCGCCGGCGGCCAACCCCAGACCGAGCCCGGCGACCGGGATCAGCAGCCCACCGCCGACCAGCGCGCCGGCACCCAACGCCGACGCGCCCGCCGCGACCCCCCGGCCGGCCATGAACGCCATCCCGCCGGCCGACAACGCCACCATCACGTTGTCACCGCCGCCGCCGTCGCGCCGCGGCCGGGTCGCCAACGCGTGCCGCAACGTGCCGTTGATCCGCTGCAGCACGAACTGCAGCTCGGCCGGCGCGAACACCTGCGCCAACGTCCGCTCGGCGACCTTGTGGAACCGGAACCGCAGGTCGTACGACAGCTGCAGCGACAACGCGTGCAACGCCCGGTCCACCTCGGCCGGCAGCGCTTTCAACGCCTCCCCGCGGGCCGCGTCGATCCGGGTCAGGAACTGCTCCTGCAAGCCGCCGACCGCGGTCCGCAGCCGGCCCGTCGCCTCCACCCGGGCCCGCTGCGTCTCCGTGTTCAACGCCAACGACCACTGCCGCGCCTCGGTCCGTTTCCGCGCCGCCAACCCGGCCCGGTCCCGTTTCACCCGCTCCACCTCCGCCGGATCCGGGTCACACGCGGCGACCCGCTCACCGGCGGCCAGATCCAGCCGGACCAGTTCACTGCGCACCGTCCGCAGCACGTTCGCCTGGGCCAGCAGATGCCCGTTGCCGGCCAACCCCACCAACGCGTGCTGCAGCGGCGCCACCCGCGACTCACCGACCAGCTCACCGGCGGCCTCCGCCGGCAGCGTCAACGCCAACTCGGCCAGCCGCGCCGACACCGGGAACCAGGCGGCCGACGCGAACCTCGGCGCGTGCGCCTGCAACTGCGCCCGGTTGTCAGCCAGGATCGTCCGCCACCCCGGATAGGCGTCGACCTTCGTCAACGCGAACACCACCACGTCGACCCGTTTGCTCGCCTCGATGAGAAAGTCCAGCTCCGGCCGGGTCAACGGCGTCGACGCGTCCACCACGAACAGCAGGGCCGCCGCCCGCGACACCGCGTCCAACGCGATCTCGGTGTGCGCCGGATCCAACCCGCCGGCACCCGGGGTGTCCACCAGCGTCAGATACTGCAGCAGCGGCGCCGGACAGGTCACCGCGATCCGTCGCGGCGGGCGCATCCCGTCCGGCAGCGCCGCCGCCACCGTCGCCCAGTCCGCCAACCGGTCCACCGGCACCGGCACCGGCTCGTCGCGGCCCGGCGCGAACGCCTGCGCCGACGTCGTCGCCCCATGACCGAACTCCAGGTACGCCGACGTCGCCACCGCCGCGTCCACCGGCGACAAACCTGTCACCCCGATCAACGCGTTCACCAGCGAACTCTTGCCCCGCTTCGTCTCACCGACGACCACCACCGACGGCCGGGTCACCTCCCGACGCCGCTGCGCGTCGATCTCCGCCGCCGCCTCCGCGTCGATGGTGCGGACGAACCCGAGACACGTGTCGACCGCCCCGGACAGCAGCGCACCCAACGCCGCCGGGCCGCCGCTCACCGCGACACCGCCCGCGCCTGCTGCGACAGCAGATGAAACCCACGGTGGGCGACCAACGCCACCCGCGACTGCGCCGGCGACGCCCCGGCGACCGCGAACACCCGCCACCGGGTCGCCGCCTCCACCGCCGCCGCCGACAACTCCTGCGCCGACGCCGCCGGCAACTCCAGCACCCAGCGCGGATCCGCCGACAACGCCAACCGGGTCAACTCCCGCTCCATCGGCTCCGGCAGCTCCACCGCGCCGGTCGTCACCTGCTGCGCCACCTCCAACAGCCGCAGCCGGTGGTACTCCGGCTGGTGCAGCAGCCGCTCCACCGCGTCCCGCAACAACTCCCGGTCACCCGGATGCGCCGTGTGGCTGGCCACCTTCTCCAGACACGACAACGCCCACCCGGCCTTGATCGCGTCGGTACGCCACCGGAACGCCTCGTCCAACGTGTGCCGCAGCCGCGCGAACCCCGACGCCGCGTACAACGCCCGTACCAGGTCCCCCGACGCCAACTGCGGCGACGCCTGCAGCTGCGCCACCGCGAACCCCACCCCGTACAGGTCCAGCAACGCCAGCAGCCGCTCACGCTGCTGACGCGGCACCGGAGCCTCCCGAGACACGAACAGGTCCACCGACGCCAGCAGCACCGCCCGCTGCGCCGCCGGCAACCCGGCCAACGCCCGCAGCGCCTCACAGTCGGCCGCCGTCAACCGGCCCGCCTCGGTCGTCTCCGCCAACAGCCCCACCATCGGCACCACATCGGACACCACCCGCCGCAGCACCCGGGTCTGGTCGGCCGACAGCGGCGCCGCCACCGGCCACGGATCCGCCCCACCGGCCACCAACTTGTCGACCTTGTTGAACAGGCCCACCGAGTTGATCGGACTGCTCGACAGCCACGCCGACACCGACCGGAACGCCTCCAACGCCCGCACGTCGTCGTCGCGTACCGCCTGGGTGAACACGTACACGATCGCCTCGGCCCCGGACACCGCGCCGACCGAGTCGTCGTCGATACCGGCGTCGAACGGCGCCGTGTCGTCGACGACCGGGCCGCCGCCCCCGGAGCCGGCCGGCGCGCCCGCCCCGGCGAACAGGAACCGCCGCGCCGACTCACTCACCCCGGCACTGGTCGACGACAACCCCGGCGTGTCGATCACCGTCAACCCCCGCAGCCGGTCACTGGTCAACGTGACGTCGACGAACGCGACCTGCGCCCGCGGCACCCCCAGCCGCTGCGGAATCACCCCCGTCGCGTCCAGCGGCAGGCTCACCCGGGCGCCGTCCCGGCGTACCACGTCCACCCGGTCGGCCGTGCCGTACCGGAACTGGGTCACCACCCGGGTGCACTCACCCACCTCGGTCGGCGCCACCCGCCGCCCGATCAACGCGTTCACCAGCGTCGACTTGCCGGCCTTCAACCGGCCGGCGATCGCCACCCGCAGCGGCTCGTCCAGCCGCCGCCGCACCCGCAGCACCTCACCGCCGGCGGCCGCGCTCACCCGGGGACCCACCTCGTCGCACAACGCGGCGACCCGGCCACTCAACGGGCCGGCGTTCACAGCCGACCCCCCGCCGCCCGGTCAACGGCGACGACGGGCATCCGACGGCGGCACACACTCATCTTGCTGGTCGTCCTCCCGACAGCACGGCACGCGGTGGTGCGCCCACCACCGGCATCCACCGTACGAATATCCTCACCGGCGCAGGATCCCATGTTCGTGCCAACCTCGCCCGGCGGGGCCACGAGCCGTAGCGGGGGGAGGAGGACAAGTGCGGCACCCAGCCGGCGGACACCCCGCCCGCACCCGACCCGACGGCACCACCGCCGGCGACAGCGTCCCCACCGGGACCGTCGCCGACGCCGTGGCAGCCGCCACGCAACGGCTGACCCGTCCCGGGATCGTCATACTGACCGGGCCACCCGGCTGCGGACGCAGCACCCTGCTGCGCCGCGTCGCCGCCGCCACCACCGGGCCCGTCCACACCGGCGGCGGCCTCGCCGCCCTCGGCCACGTCCCGGCGTTCCCCCTCAGCCACGCCCTGCGGGTACGGCTGCCCGGCCACGACACCGCGCTGCTCGCCGAAGCCGTCCGCTCCCGGGTCCGCCACGGCCTGCTCGTCCTCGACGACCTGCAGTGGGCCGACCCGGCGACCGTCGCCGCCCTGCCCGGCATCGCCCGGCACTGCCGGGTCGTCGTCGCCCTGCGCACCCCGCACCAGCTGCCCGGCACAGCCCTCGAGCCGCTGCGCGGCGACACCGGCCTCTGGCTGACGGTGCCGGCACCCGACCAGGACACCGTCGCCGACCTGATCCGCCGCACCGCACCCGTGCTCGACCCGGCTACCGTCGCCGCGGTGGCCCGCCACGCCGGCGGCAACCCGCTCGCCGCCACCGCACTGGCCCGCCACGCCGCCCGCACCGGCACCCCACCCACCGTCGGCGGCACCCCGGGCGGTGCCGAACTGGACCAGGTCGGCTACGCCGTCGCCGCCGCACTGGCCACCCTCACCCGCCCCGCCCGCACCGCCCTGGCCGCCCTCGGCCTGCTCGGCCACGGTGCCCCGGCGAGTCTGCTCGGCGACGGCGTCACCGCACTCACCGCCGCCGACCTGGTCCACACCGGCGACGACGGACTGGTCACCCCGACCTCGCCGTACCAGGCCGCCGTCGCCGCCGGTCTGCTCGACGACCCGGCCCGCCGAGCCCTGCACCGCCGCCTCGCCGACCTCGTCACCGACCCGCTGGCCGCCGCCCGGCACCTCGCCGCCGCCGGCGACACCACCGCCGCCTACCAGCGGGCGGTCACCGCCGCCGACACCGCCACCACCGGCGGTGCCCGCGCCGAGTTGCTGCTGTTCGCCAGCGCACAACCCGACGCCACCGAACCGGTCCGCCGCGCCGCCGCTTCGGCCGCGCTGACCGCCGGGCGGCCCCGCCGCGCCGCCGACCTGCTCACCGGCACCGCCCTGCCCACCCCGGACACCGCCGTGCTGCGCGCCGAGGCGCTGCTGCAGGCCGGCGACCCGACCGCCGCCCGCGCCGCCGCCGCGCCGGTGCCCGACGACGCCCCACCACCGGTGGTCGCCGCCCGCGACCGGGTCCTGCTGCTCGCCGACCTGGCCACCGACCCCACCTCCGCGGACGCCCGCGCCACCACGATCACCCGCCGGCACGGACCCGAACCGGCCCACCTGGGGCTGCGCGCCGCCCTCGCCGCCACCGCCGCCGCCGGCCGCCACCCCGGCTGGGAGTACGCCCTCGCCGGCACCGCAGCGGTCGCCGGCGCCGCCGGCGACCTGCTCACCGCCCGCTGGACCGCCTGGCATCTGGTGCAGACCCTCGCCGGCGACGGACGGCTCACCGAGGCCGCGCAGGCCGCGGTGGCGGCCGCCACCGCCTGCGCCGCCGACCTCGCCTACAGCTGGCAGGTCCGGTTCACCGCCGCCCGGCTGTGGTGCCTCGCCCTGCGCGGCGACCCGACCGGCCCGCCGCCGAGCCCGACCGCCGACGGCACCGGTCCAGCCGTCGGCCCCCCGCCCAGAGACGATGCCGGGCTGCCACCGGCGGTCGGCGACGACCTGCTGCGCGCCGCCGTCGACCTGACCGACCGCACCCTGCCGGCCGCCGCCCGCGACTACGCCGTCGCCGCCGCCGGCCTACTCGAAGCCGACGGCGGCCTGCTCGCCCCGGCCCGCGCCCGGCTCACCGGTGCCCCCGGCATCCCGAACACCACCACCGCCGTGCTGGACTGGGTGGCCAGGGAAGCCGCCTGGCTCGACGGCCAACCGGACCAGGCCGCCACCGGGGCGCCCCACGTCCCCGTACCGCCCCTGGTCGACGGGCTGCGGCGGATCACCGCCCACTGGGCCGCCCGCGACGGTGCCGGACCCGCCACCCCTGCGGACAGCATCCCGGCGGCGGCGCTGCCGGCGCCGGCCGCCGCCACCGTCACCGCGTGGACCGCCGGCGACCCACGGCAGTTCGCCCACGCCGCCGACACCTGGCGCGACGTCGCCGTCCGCGAGCAGGTCCGCTGTCTGCTCGCCCACGGCCTGCACGAACCCGACCCCGCTGGGGCCGTACCCGCCCTGCTCGCCGCCGAGTCCCTCGCCGAGCACGCCGGACTGGTCGTCCTGCTCGGCCGGGTCCGCCGCGCCCTGCGCCGGCACGCGGTACGCCGCGACGAACGCGGCCCCCGCAGTGGCGACCTGCTCACCGTGCGGGAACGCGACGTGCTGCGGCTGGTCGCCCGCGGCGAACCGACCCGCCGAATCGCCAACCAGCTCGGCATCTCCACCGAGACCGTGGAAACCCACGTCCGTGCCGGGATGCGTAAACTCGGTGCCCGTACCCGCACCGAGGCTGCGGCCCTGGCGATGGAGCCCGACCGATGAGCGACCCGCCGCGCTACGTCCTCGACAGCGCCCCCGACGCCACCACGGTGCTGCGCCGGCTGGCCCGCGACGGCTGGACCACCCGGGAGGGGTTCGCCGTCACCGACCCCACCTGGGACCTGACCACCGGAGGGCTCGCCCTGTACGGCCGGGTCCCGGACACCGACACCGTCGCCCTGGTGGTCCTCGCCGCCGCCCGGGGCGCCGCCGTCGTCGCCATCTGCGACCCGGCCGGTGACCTCGGCCGCGCCCTGCTCGACGACCTGTCCCGCCTCGGGCCGGTGCTGCGCCACGCCGAGGCCGAACCACCGGCCGCGGCGGCCACTGACACCCTCATACCCGAGCAGCGGGCCCTGCTGGAACGGCTCGCCAACGGCGAGACCATCGCCGCCGCCGCGGCGGCCGAGTTCCTGTCGCTGCGAACCGCGAACCGGCGCATCGCCCAGGCCCGCGCCGCCCTCGGGGTCCGCACCACCCGCGAAGCCGTCCTCGCCTACCTGCGGCAACGACCGGCACCCTGAGCCGGCGCGGGGGCGCTCACACCCGGTCGCGTCAGGTCGCGTCCGGCGCCGGGTCGGCCTGGTCGGCGTCGTCGTCGGCCAGCACGTCGGCGGTCGCCCCGTCCGGCACCACGTCACCCCGGCCGCGCCGGTGCCGCCGGCTCAGGTCCACCGGCCGGGTCGGGTCGACATGCCGGGGCATCGCCGGCTCGTCGGGCCGCAACCCGGACAGGGTGTCGGTGATCGCGTCCACGATCCGCACCGTCGCCCGCTGCGCGGCACCCGGGCGGGCCGGGTCGATCCCGGACAGGTCCACCGGCGGCCCGAACCGGACCGTGACCACCGGACGACGCAGCATCGACCGCAGCACCGCCCGGCCCAGGCCGCGGGGTGCCGCCCACGGCAGCACCGCGTGCGCCCCCCACTGCGCCACCGGCACCACCACCGCGCCGCTGGCCAACGCGAGCCGGGCGGTGCCGGTCTTGCCGCGCTCGGGCCACATCTGCGGGTCCAGCCCGATGCGCCCCTCCGGGTACACCAGGACCACCGAACCGTCGGCAACCGCACGCGCGGCCGACCCCAACGCCTCGGCGACCGTGCTGGTCCGCCGGTCCACCCGGATGTGCCCGGCCCAACGCATCACCGCGCCGACCAGCGGCGCCCGGAACAACCCGCCGGTGGCCAGCACCCGGGGCGCGACCCGCCGCACCCGGCAGGCGGCGGCCAGCACGACCGGGTCGAACGGGCTGATGTGGTTCGCGGCCAGGATCAGCGGGCCGTCGCGCACCTCGCCGGGAACGTCGCCGCTGACCCGTAGCCGGGCGACCAGCGCGACGACCAGCCGGGCGGTGACCTGCAGCGCCCGCCACAGCAGCGGGGCCCGCCAGCGGGGCGAGAGGGCGGCGGTGTCGTCCATCGACCGTCGATCGTCGCACAGCGGGGCGCGCCGGTGGGTCCCGCCGTGCGGGGACACCGGCGCGGGCGGGGGTGACGGCGGCCGGGTCCGACGTCCCGGGGGAGAGGGGACCTCCGACCCTGGCCGCCAGAACGACAGGTTGTAGTATGTACTACGCCTCGTAGTATCTAGATGGGGGAGCCGTGGACGCACTCGACATAGCCCGCTGGCAGTTCGGTGTCACCACCGTCTACCACTTCCTGTTCGTCCCACTCACCATCGGCCTCAGCCTCCTCGTCGCCATCCTGCAGACCGCCTGGCACCGCACCGGCGACGACCGCTACCTCAAACTCACCAAGTTCTACGGAAAACTCTTCCTCATCAACTTTGCCATGGGCATCGTCACCGGCATCGTGCAGGAATTCCAGTTCGGCATGAACTGGAGCGACTACTCCCGCTTCGTCGGCGACATCTTCGGCGTACCACTCGCCATCGAAGCCCTCCTCGCCTTCTTCCTCGAATCCACCTTCCTCGGACTCTGGATATTCGGCTGGGGGAGGCTCCCCAAGGCACTGCACCTCGCCACCATCTGGCTCGCCTCGTTCGGCAGCATCATCAGCGCCTGGTTCATCCTCGCCGCCAACTCCTGGATGCAGAACCCCGTCGGCTACCGCATCAACCCTGACACCGGCCGCGCCGAACTCACCGACTTCATCGCCGTACTCACCAACAAGGTCACCCTCATCACGTTCCCGCACACCCTCGCCGGCTGCTTCATGGTCGCCGGCGCCCTCGTCCTCGCCGTCGCCCTCTGGCACCTCGTCCGCCACCCCGACGGCCCCGACACCCCCGCCTTGCGCACCGCCACCAAACTCGGCGCCTGGACCACCATCCTCGCCACCGCCGCCGTCATCGGCACCGGCGACATCCAAGGCAAGATCATGACCCAGGTCCAGCCCATGAAGATGGCCGCCGCCGAAGCCCTCTACGCCACCGAAAGCCCCGCGGCCTTCTCCGTCGTCACCGTCGGCACCCTCGACGGCAGCCGCGAAATCTGGACCATCAAGATCCCCTACCTGCTGTCCTGGCTGTCCACCGGCGACCCCACCGGCGAAGTCCAGGGCATCAACGACCTGCAGGCCCAGTACGCCGCCCAGTACGGCCCCGGCAGCTACACCCCGATCATCCCCGTCACCTACTGGAGCTTCCGCTTCATGATCGGATTCGGCCTCGCCACCGCCGCCATCGCCCTCTGGGCCCTCTGGGCCACCCGCCGCGGCCGCACCCCCACCAGCCGCTGGCTGCTGCGCGCCAGCCTCACCCTGCCCGTCCTGCCCCTACTGGCCAACACCTTCGGCTGGATCTTCACCGAAACGGGCCGCCAACCCTGGATCGTCTTCGGCGAAATGCTCACCCGCGACGGCGTCAGCCGCAGCGTCTCCCTCACCGAAGTCGTCACCTCCTTCACCGCCTTCACCCTCATCTACGCCACCCTCGCCGTCATCGAAGTCAAACTCCTCATCCGCTACGCCCGAAACGGACTACCCGACCTCACCGACCCGCCACCACCGGACGACACCGACGACACCACCCCCGACCGGCCCCTCGCCGCCACCCACTGACACCACCAACCGGAGACCCCTCGTGGAACTCACCACCGTCTGGTTCGGGCTCATCGCCGTCCTGTTCACCGGATACTTCATCCTCGAAGGATTCGACTTCGGCGTCGGCGTCCTCGCCCGCCTCATCGGCCGCACCGAACCCGAACGACGCGCCGCGCTGAGCACCATCGGACCCGTCTGGGACGGCAACGAGGTCTGGCTCATCACCGCGGGCGGCGCCATGTTCGCCGCATTCCCCGAGTGGTACGCCACCCTGTTCTCCGGCTTCTACCTACCGCTGCTGCTCATCCTCATCGCCCTCATCCTGCGCGGCGTCGCCCTCGAATACCGCGACAAACGCCCCGAAACCCACTGGCGGACCCGCTGGGACAACACCATCCTCGCCGGCTCCGTCATCCCCGCCGCGCTCTGGGGCGTCGCCTTCGCCAACATCGTCGCCGGCGTACCACTGGACGCCGACCACGAATACACCGGCACCCTGCTCACCCTGCTCAATCCGTACGCCCTGCTCGGCGGCGCCACCACCACCGCGTTGTTCATCACCCACGGCGCCGTCTTCCTCGCCCTCAAAACCACCGACGACCTGCGCCACCGCGCCCGCCGCGTCGCCAGCTGGACCGGCCTGGCCGCCGTCGCCCTCGCCGGCACCTTCCTCGCCTGGACCCTCACCATCCGCGCCAACCCCACCGCCGTCGCCCTCGCCGTCGCCGCGGCGCTCGCCCTCGGCGCCGGGCTGGCCGCCAATCAGGTACGCCGCGAAGGATGGGCCTTCACCGGCACCGCCGCCGCCATCGGCCTCGCCGTCGCCGCCCTGTTCGCCACCCTGTTCCCGACCGTCCTGCCGTCCACCACCGACCCCGCCGGCACCCTCACCACCACCAACGCCGCGTCCACCCCCTACACCCTGACCATCATGACCTGGGTCGCCGCCGCGCTCACCCCCGTCGTCCTGCTCTACCAGGGCTGGACCTACTGGATCTTCCGCCGCCGCGTCAGCGTCACCGACCAGCCCAGCCACTGACCCGCGCCACGTCGACCCGTCGCTGGCGAAGCCGCCGCGCACCGTCGGTACCCGCTCGACACAGCAGATGGTCCGGCGGGTACCGACGGTGCGCGGCGACGTCAACCGACCTCCGGCAACTCCGCCAACCGTGCCTCCACCTCAGCCAGCTCCGCCCGCAACTTCTCCGCCTGCCGCTGCGCCTCGGCCCGCTCCGCCGCCAGGATCTGCTCCACAGCCTCATGGACACCCGGCACGTCCACCAACGCCACCATCTTCAACGCCTCGGCCGGCCGGACCACGTACGGCTTCGCCAACGCCTTCGCCCCCTGCGTCGCCGCCACCGTCCACTCGCCGTCGGTGTACGCCAACGTCACCGTCAACCCGGCCGGCGCCTTCGGCTTGGCGGCCTTCGCCGCCCGCCGCACCGGCTTCTCCGCACCTGCATCCACCGTGGACCCCTCCGTGTCCTCCCGACGCGCCACCGGCACCACCGGCGGCTCACCCAACTTGAACTCCGGCTCCGCCACCGGCTCCACCGGCTCCGGTTTCGGCTCCGCCCGCCGACCCGACGCGCCCCGCGGTGCCACCACCAGATCAGCGGGGGAGAACGGCAACTCGTCACGACCGAACCGCACCACCACCCACTCGTCGGACACCGCCGGGTCACCCAGACCCACCACCTGACCGACCTGACCGGCGATCTGCCCCGCCGACTCGGTGAACATCACCTTCGGCTTACGGCCGGCGGACACCGCCTCCCGGATCACCCCCAGCTCCTCTTCCGACAACCCACCCGCAACAGCACCCGCGGCAGCCATGACACCCTTTCCGTACACCTGTTTGAGTGCTGACCTTCCTATCAGCCGCCGCCGACACCGCCGACCGCGACCCCACCACCCGCGCTACCGTCACCGGCGGGCCCAGACCCGACACGGACAGCAGGGGAGAGGAGTACCGGATGACACCGGTCACCGTGGTCACCGGCGGCAGTCGGGGGATCGGAGCCGCGACCGTACGCCGACTCGCCGCCGCCGGACACGACCTCGTCATCGGCTACCGGACCGACGTCGGCGCCGCCGAAGCGGTCCGCGACGACATCGAGGCGCTCGGCCGCCGCGCCGTCACCGTCGCCGTCGACACCACCGACCCCGACACCGTGACCGCGCTGTTCGACACCGCCGCCGAACTCGGACCGGTCACCGGACTGGTCAACAACGCCGGCGTCACCAGCCGGATCGGCCCCTTCGTCGATCTCACCGTCGACGACCTGCGCCGGGTCGTCGACGTCAACCTCGTCGGCTACGTCCTGTGCGCCCAGCAGGCCGCCCGTCGGATGTCCGCCGGCAGCGCCATCGTCAACGTGTCGTCTGCCGCCGCCACCCTCGGCAGTCCCGGCGAGTACGTGCACTACGCCGCCGTCAAGGCCGCCACCGACACGTTGACCGTCGGCCTGGCCAAGGAACTCGGCCCGTGTGGCATCCGGGTCAACGGCGTGGCGCCGGGCACGGTCTGGACTGACATCCACGCCCTGTCCGGCGAACCGGACCGACCGGCCCGGGTGGCGCCGACCGTGCCGCTGCGCCGGGCGGGCCGACCCGAGGAGATCGCCGGCGCCGTCGCGTGGCTGCTCAGCGACGAGGCGTCGTACACCACCGGGACGGTGATCCGCGTCGCCGGCGGATTGTGAGTCGACGCGCCGTCGGGCGCCGGCACCGGGCAGGCGTGCGGGACGAACCCTGGGTCCGCGTCGCAGGACACGGCCACAGAACCTCTTCGTAGCTGGGTCGATAATATACATTATGTCAACTAGAGGTTCGGACGAAGGCGACTGCCGGCTCGGTTCGGCCTGAAAGAGCTCGACGGAATCGGGTGCGTTCTTCCCACACCCTCCGGGCGTTCGTCACCCCCGCGGGTGGCGGGGCGTCACCGGCGCGCCGTGGTGACGCGTCCCGCTATTCAGCCTCGCACCCGAGGTGTCGCCTGACCGGTACCGGCTCCAGCGGATGCCGGGACGCCCCCATTCAGCTCGCTTGGTTCGACCTCCCCTGCCGGCCGCGGCCCTCGGACGGCTCTGGCGGCGATCCGAAAAGCATGCATAATATACCTTATGCACCAATTTGTGGATCTGGTGGCGGTACGGCTCGTCGAGGACTTCCTCGCCGACCGCGCCTCCCGCAAACCCTCCCCGCACACCCTGGACGCCTACCGCCGCGACCTCGTCGCCGTCCTACGCCTGATCGGCGACTCCACCGAACCGACTCCCCTGCCCTGGACCGACGTACCGCTGGACGCGCTCGACCAGCGACGGCTCCGCGCCGCGTTCGCCCGGTTCGCGGCCCCCCGATCCCCCGCGTCGGTGCACCGGGCCTGGTCAACGTGGAACTCGTGGTTCAACTTCCTGGTCGCCGATGGCGTCGCCGCCGGAAACCCGATGCCCGCCGTGGGCCGCCCCCGGGCCCCGGTGCCACTACCGAAGCCGCTACGGGGCGAGGAGACCCCGGAGACGCTGCTGGCTGCCGCCGCGCGGACCGACCCCCGCCAGCGCGACCCGTGGCCGGAGCGTGACCTGCTGGTGGTCGCCCTGGCGCTGTGCGCCGGTCTGCGCCTCGGCGAGCTGCTGGGGCTGCGGGTCGGTTCGGTCGCGGGCCGGCCCGGTGAACGCCGGATCGAGGTGGCCGGCAAGGGCGGTCGGCTGCGGACCGTCCCGGTGGAGGCGGCCGTCGACGTCGTCGTCGACGGCTACCTGGCCAGCCGGCGGCGACGGTTCGGCCCCCGGTCGGTACGCCCCGGAGGTTCGCTGCTGGTCGACCGGCGCGGCGCCGCCCTGCGCCGCGGCGGCCTGCAGTACCTGGTGCGGTCGTGTTTCCGGCGGGCCGGGATCACCGAGCGGGTGCCGCGGGGTGCGCAGCTGCACGCGCTGCGACACACCTTCGCCACCCGGTTGGCCGAGGACGGGGCGAACGCCGCCGAGATCATGCGGCTGCTGGGCCATGCGAGCCTCACGGCCAGCCAGAACTACATCGAGGTGACGGCCGACCAGCAGCGGGCGGCGGCGCGGGCCAACCGGTCGAACCGGTCGCTGCGCCAAGTCGTCGGGCCGGCCTGAACTGGCGGTGACGGCGCTGGCCCCGGACCGGGCGGGGCCAGCGCGCTACCGGGTGGCGGTCGAGACGGTGACGGTCAGTGGGCGGTGGTCGGAGACGGGGACGTCCGGTGCGGCGGCGGTCACGGCGGTCAGCGCGGGCGGCGCGTCACGCGGATCGAGCAGGATGTGGTCGAGTTGGATCCGGGGCCGGGCGGCCGGGTAGGTGGGCAGCCGGCCCAGTGGTCGCCAGCCGGTGGCCGCGCCGGCCACCCCGGCCGGCATGTTGAGGTCGCCGAGGAGGAGCCGCGGTGGCGGCATGGCCCGCAGGGCACGGGTGACGATCCGCAGCTGACGCAGGTTCCAGCCGGGGACGAACGACAGGTGGGTGGCGGCGACGGTGACCGGGCCGTGCGGGGTGTCGAGGACGGCGGCGAGCAACACCCGTGGTTCGTCGCGTAGGAGCAGCAGCCGGGGGCCGGGGCCACCGACGGCGACCGGTGCGGGTACGGGGGCCGAACCGAGCCGGACGGTCCGCCAGTGCCGGGCCGGGTACCGGCTGATCAGGCTGACCCCGTAGCGGGGTTCGTCGTGTCCGTCGTGGTCGTGACGGGGCACCCGGTAGGTGGTGCCGGGGGTGCCGACGAGGGCGGCGGCGAACCGGTGGGTGCCGGCGGTGAGCGCGGCGGCGGCCAGCGCGGTCAGGTCGAGGTGCCCGCTGCGGGGTTGGGCGTGGTCGACTTCCTGCAGGGCGCAGATGTCGGCGTCGAGGTCGGCGATGGTGGCTGTGATCCGGTCGGGGTCGACGTGCCCGTCGTGGGGTGAGCGCCCGTGCAGCAGGTTGTAGGTGGCCATGCGCACACGGGCACCTTACGGGGTGCGGGTGGTGTGGCAGGGTGGCGGGATGGTGGTGAAGGCGTTGTGCTGCAGCGCGCTGGTGTTCCTGGTGGTGGGCTGGTGCGGGGTGTGGCTGCGGCGGCGTCGGGGACGGTGAGGCGTGCCGGTGGTTTGTCGGTTGCCTGGTGGGTGGCGCAGGTCGAGGTCCGTGGGAGGTGCGGTGTCGTCGGTGGAGTGTCCGGACGTGGCGGCGACGGTGGCGGCGGTGCGGCGGTGCCGGCCGGAGCTGGTGGATGCGGTGTCGGCGGCGGTGCCGGGGGCACGGGCGGCGGTGCTGGCACGGTTGTGGGGTGCGTTGGGGCGTGAACCGGTGCCGGAGGTGACGGACCGTCGGGTGGTTGACGGACGGCTGGTGCTGGGGTTGGTTGACGGGCGGCGGGTGGTGGGCCCGGCGGAGGCGGCGGAGTTGTTCGCGGCGGCGGGCCCGGGGCTGGGGGTCTCGGTGGTGGGGCCGGCCGGTGACCGGGCGGTGGCGGATCCGGCGGAGTTGTTGTCGGTGCTGGGGTGGACTGGTGGTGGGGCGGTCGCCGGTGAGCTGGCGAACAGTGTGGCGAATCTGGCGTTGGCGCGGGGTGCGCGGGCGGCGTCGGGTGGTGGCGGGGGTCTGGTCCGGTCGGCGCTCGGCTGGGAGCAGGCGGTCGTGGACGGGCATCCGGTGCATCCGGGGTGCCGGACCCGGGTGGGGATGTCGACGGAGGAGGTGCTGGCGTACGCGCCGGAGCATCGGCCGGTGGTGGAGGTGGAGTTGGTGGCGGTGCCGGGTGACCGGTGGGTGAGTTCGGGTGCGGGGTTGCCGCCGCTGCTGCCGGTGCATCCGTGGCAGCGGGATCATGTGCTGGGCGGGTACGGGTGGTTGCGACGGACCGGCCGGGTGGTGCGGGTACGGCCGTTGTTGTCGTTGCGGACGGTGGAGCCGGTGTCGTCAGGCGGGGGCTGGCAGTGGAAGACGGCGGTGGATGTGCAGATGACCAGTGCGGTGCGGACGGTGTCGGAGGCGGCGGTGCGTAACGGTCCGGTGGTGACGGCGTTGGTGGCGCGGTTGGCGCGGCGGGTGCCGGGGTTGTGGGTGTTACCGGAGGTGGCGGCGGGGGCGGTGGTGGTCGACGGGGGGTTGTCTCGGTCGTTGGCGGTGGTGCGGCGTCGGGTGCCGCGGGTGGGCCCGGGGGTGCAGGTGATGCCGGTGGCGGCGTTGGCGGCGCCGGTGGGGGTGCCGGGTGGTCCGTCGGTGGTGGCGGGTCTGGTGCGGGCGGGGTACGGCGGTGATCCGGTGGCGTTCGTGTCGCGGTTGGCGCGGGTGGTGCTGGGGCCGGTGGTGGAGCTGCTGGGTAGGGGGGTGGGGCTGGAGGCGCACGGGCAGAACGTTCTGCTGGTGTGGCGCGGTGGTCGGCTGGTGCGGGTGTGGTATCGGGACGTGGGTGGGGTGCGGTTGGATGTGCGGCGGCTGGCGGCGGCGGGGGTGCCGGTGCCGGCGGTGTACGGCGATGTGGTGGCCGAGGATCCGGCGGAGGTGGCGGTGACGGCGGTGGCGGCGGTGGGGACGGCGTTGGGTGAGCCGGTGGCGGTGCTGGCCCGGGAGTTCGGGGTGGAGCCGCAGGTGTTGTGGCGGGCGGTGGCGGTGGTGGCGCGGGACGTGGTGGCGGGGTTGCCGGCGGCGGCGCGGGGGTCGGTGGCGGCGGCGGTGCTGGGTGGGCGGTGGCCGGTGAAGGCGGTGTTGTCGATGCGGTTGGCGTCGGATCCGTTGACGCCGCGGTGGGCGTGGGTGGCGAGTCCGTTGGCGGGTGCGTGGTGAGCGGCGTCGGGTCGGTGGTGGGGCTGTCCGGTGGCCGGTCGTGTGGTTGCGGGTTGGGTGTGGTCGGGGTGGACGCGGCGGTGGCGTCGGCGGTGGCCGGGTTGGGGCGGGTGGCGCCGGACCTGGTGGCGGGGTTCCGGGAGGCGGTGCCGTGGGCGGCGGGGGTGGTCGGTGGCCGGCTGGTGGATGCGTTGTGCCGGGAGGATGTGGGTGGGGTGCGCCGGGCGTGGCGGGGCGCGGGCCGGTGGCACGGGTTCGACCGGTTCGTGGCTGACGCGGGGTCGGTGGCGGATCCGTTGGCGGTGTTGCCGGTGTCGGTGCTGGCACGACGGCGGGGGTGGGCGTTGGCGGTGGAGTTGACCGACGCGGTGGTGAATCTGGCGGTGGCGGTGGCGCGGCCGGGTCCGGCGCGGGGTCCGGATGATCCGGACGGGTGGGGGGTGTGGGCCGAGCGGTTGGCGGTGGCGGGGCACAACCTGCATCCGTGTGGGCGGACCCGGTTGGGGTGGTCGGTGGCGGATGTGGTGGCGCACGATGTGGAGTCGCCGGCGACGGGGGTCGGGTTCGTGGCGGTGCGCCGGGATCTGCATGTGGGTGAGGATGTGGCGGCGGAGTTGGCGCGCTGGTATCCGCAGGTGCCGGTGGCGCCGCCGGGCTGGGTGGTGCAGCCGGTGCATGTGTGGCAGCGGGCGGTGGTGTCGTCGCGGTACGCGGATCTGCTGGACCGGGGGTTGGTGCGGTTGCTGCCGGGGGTGGTGCCGGCGGTGCCGACGGCGGCGGTGCGTACGGTGCTGCTGCCGGCGGGGCGGGACGGTTCGCGGCGCTATCTGAAGATGTCGGTGGACATTCAGGTGACGTCGACGCGGCGGACGATCTCGGTGGCGAGTGTGCGTAACGGTCCGGCGTTGTCGACGGTGTTGGCGTCGTTGGTGGCGGCCGACGAGGTGGCGGCGCGGCGGCTGGTGTTGTTGCCGGAGGTGGCGGGTGCGGCGGTGCGGGTGGGGTCGGGGCGGGACATGTCGGTGATCGTGCGGGACGGGTTGGCGGGGCGGCTGATGCCGGGTGAGGTGGCGGTGCCGGGGGTGGCGTTGGTGACGGCGGCGCAGTTGGGGCGGCGGGTGGCGGATTTCGGTGGGGTGCGGGGGTCGGTGGGGGCGGCGGCCGGGTTGGGGTTCCTGGGGGCGTACGCGCGGGTGGTGTTGCCGCCGTTGCTGCGGTTGGCGAGCCGGTTCGGGGTGGCGTTGGAGGCGCATCTGCAGAACTGTCTGCCGACGTTCCGTGGCGGGGTGCCGTTCCGGTTGGTGGTGCGGGACTTCGCGGGTCTGCGGTTGTTGTTGCCCCGGTTGGCGCGGGCGGGGGTCGAGGTGGGGTTGGCGTCGGGTTCGGTGGTGGGTACCGACGACGCGGCGGTGATGCGGGCGAAGTTGGGGTACACGGCGTTGCAGGCGCATCTGGGTGAGGTGGTGCTGGGGTTGGTGTCCGGGTGGGGGGTCGACGAGGCGGCGGCGTGGCGGGTGGTGCGGGAGGTGGTGGACGAGGTGTACGACGGGTTGCGGTCGGCTGGTGGGGTCGTCGCGGGGTGGGCGGCCGACGATCATCGGGCGTGGACGGCGCCGATGGTGGCGCACAAGGCGTTGGTGCGGATGCGGTTGTCCGGTGCCGGGGACGTGTACGTGCCGGTGCGCAACCCGGTCGGTGATGCCGGGTTCGATGGTGGTCCGCCGGTGGGGGCGCGGTGACGGGTGTGGTGGTGCCGCCGCGGGTGGCGGCGGTGGTGGCGGAGTTGGCGGCCGGTGACGAGCCGGTGTGTGCGTACGTGTACGACCGGGCGGTGTTGCGGTCGGTGGCGGCGCGGGTGCGGGCGGCGTTGCCGGCGGGGTCGGTGCTGTTGTACGCGATGAAGGCGAACGGGCATCCGGCGGTGGTGGCGGAGTTGGCGGCGGCGGTGGACGGGGTCGAGGTGGCGTCGGGTGGCGAGTTGGCGGCGGCGGTGGCGGCGGGTGCCGGTCAGCTGGTGTTCGGTGGGCCGGCGAAGACGGACGGGCAGTTGGCGGCGGCGGTGGCGGCGGGTGCGGTGGTGAATGTGGAGAGTGTGTTGGAGTTGCGGCGGCTGGATCTGGTGGCGCGGGCGGCGGGGGTGTCGGCGGTGGCGGCGCTGCGGGTGAACCGGCCGGGTGGCGGGTTGGCGGGTAGTCACCGGATGGCGGGTGCGGCGACGCAGTTCGGGGTCGACGAGGCCGATCTGGGTGCGGTGGTGCAGGTGGCGGCGGCGCTGCCGGGGGTGCGGCTGGTGGGGTTCAGTCTGCACGCGGTGTCGAACAACGTGGATGCGGTGGCGCATGCGGGGTTCGTGGTGGATGCGGTGGGGTGGGCGGTTGCGGCGGCGCGGCGGTGGGGGGTGGGGTTGGAGTATGTGAACGTGGGCGGCGGGTTCGGGGTGGACTACCGGGGTGGGCGGCGGTTCGATGTGGCGGCGTTGCGGGCCGGGTTGGCGGGGTTGGCGGTGCCGTCGGGGGTGCGGCTGGTGTTCGAGCCGGGCCGGCTGCTGGTGGCGGACGCCGGCTGGTATGTGGCGCAGGTGGTGGATCTGAAGCGGACGCAGGGCCGGTGGTTCGCGGTGGTGCGGGGTGGTACGCACCACTTCCGGTTGCCGGCGGCGTGGGGGTACGACCATCCGTTCGGGGTGGTGCCGGTGGACCGGTGGCCGTATCCGTTCGCCCGGCCGCAGGTGGCGGCGGTGGCGGTGGATGTGGCGGGTGAGTTGTGTACGCCGCGCGATGTGCTGTGCCGGGGGCAGGTGGTGGGGCGGCTGCGGGTGGGTGACGTGGTGGTGTTCGGCCGGGCCGGCGCGTACGGGTGGGACATTTCGCATCATGATTTTCTGCGGCATCCGTACCCGCGGATGGTGGTGGTGTGATGGTGCCGTCGGCCCATGGTCGGGCCGGTGCCGGGGTCAGCGGCGGGCCCAGTGGGCGGCGCGGATCTCACGCAGCGCCCGGCGGCGGGTGTCGCCGCGCAGGGTGTCGACGTAGAGACGGCCGTCGAGGTGGTCGGTTTCGTGTTGCAGGGCGCGGGCGAGGAATCCGCTGCCGGTGACGGTGACGGGTTGGCCGTGCTGGTCGACGCCGTGCACGGTGGCGTGGCGGGCGCGGGTGGTCGGGAAGTACAGGCCGGGGATGGACAGGCAGCCTTCGTCGTCGGTGTCGGTGTCGTCGGGTGACAGCTCGCCGGTGGGTTCGAGCCGGGGGTTGACGACGTGGCCGCGGTGGCCGTCGGCGTCGTAGACGAACACGCGGGCGCTGACGCCGATCTGCGGGGCGGCGACGCCGGCGCGACCGGGGGCGCCGAGCAGGGTGTCCATCAGGTCGGTGACCAGTGCGCGCAGGGTGTCGTCGAAGTCGGTGACCGGTTCGGCGGGGGTGCGCAGCGCGGCGTCGCCGATGATCCGGATCGGGCGCATGGTCATGGCGGTCAGGCTACCCGGGGAACTGGTGCGGGTTGCCGGGTGTGCGGGTCCGTTCGGGGCAGGCGGCGGGTGGCGGCGGGGGCCTAGGATGTGTGGGAGCGTTTCCACGCCAACCGGTCGGACATGCATCGGCCGAAGGGAGGATTCTTGGTCCCGCAGGCCGTCACCTGCCCGGAACGGTGTCGTTCGGCTTGGTAACGTTCATCACTGGTCATGTGAACCATGACACAGCACCCCCCACAGTTCCCGGAGATCCCGATGTGCCAGCACCAACCAATCTGTCCCTCGGCTGACGCCGTCGACCGGGAAGCGGCCCGCGTCGTCGCCTGCTTCCGCGAACAGGGCTGGAGCCTGCTCTGCAACGGTGTCATCGTGTTCGAGGACACCGGCGAGCTGCTTCCCGACGGCAGCAGCATCGCCCCGCACCGCGGCCCCGCCCGGCACGCTCTCGCCGCCTGACCGGCCGCGGCCACCGCAGGCTCACCGTCGAGCCGACCCGACCCGTACTCAGCCGGCGGCGAACGCCTCCGGCGGAGGACACGCGCACACCAGATTCCGGTCCCCGTAGGCGCTGTCGACCCGCCGTACCGGCGGCCAGTACTTCCCGGTCCGCTGCCCCGGCCCCGCCGGGTACGCCGCCACCGACCGCGGATACGGCAGCGCCCACTCGTCGGCGGTGACCAGCGCCGCCGGGTGCGGCGCCTGCCGCAGCGGGCTGTCCGCCACCGGCCACCGGCCGGTCGCGACGTCGTCGATCTCCGACCGGATCGCGATCATCGCGTCGCAGAACCGGTCCAGTTCGGCCAGGTTCTCACTCTCGGTCGGCTCCACCATCAGCGTGCCGGACACCGGAAACGACATCGTCGGCGCGTGGAACCCGTAGTCGATCAGCCGTTTCGCCACGTCCTCGACGGTCACCCCGGTCGCCCGGGTCAACGCCCGCAGGTCCAGCACACACTCGTGCGCCACCAGACCCTTGTTACCGGCGTACAGCACCGGAAAATACGGCCGCAGCCGCGCCGCCACATAGTTGGCCGCCAGCACCGCCGCCCCGGTAGCCCGCACCAGCCCGGCGGCACCCATCAGCCGCAGATACGCCCACGGGATCGGCAGAATCCCGGCCGAACCGTACCGGGCACCCGACACCACCGGCCGGTCAACATCGCCGCCCACCGGATCACCCGGCAGGAACGGCGCCAGATGCGCCCGCACCGCGACCGGCCCCACCCCCGGCCCACCACCGCCGTGCGGAATGCAAAACGTCTTGTGCAGGTTCAGATGCGACACGTCCGCCCCGAACCGGCCCGGCCGGGCGAACCCCAGCAACGCGTTCAGGTTCGCCCCGTCGACGTACACCTGCCCGCCGGCGTCGTGCACCCGGGCACACAACTCGGCGATACCGTCCTCGTACACGCCGTGCGTCGACGGATACGTCACCATCATCGCCGCCAGGTCGTCACCGTGTACGTCGATCAGCCGCGCCGCGTCGGCGACGTCGACGTTGCCGTCGGCGTCGCAGCCGACCACCACCACCCGCATGCCCGCCATCACCGCGCTCGCCGCGTTCGTGCCGTGCGCCGACGACGGAATCAGACACACGTCCCGCCGCGTCTGCCCCCGGGACCGGTGGAAGCCGCGGATCGCCAGCAAACCGGCCAGCTCCCCCTGCGACCCGGCGTTGGGCTGCACACTGACCGCGTCGTAGCCGGTCACCTCCGCCAGCCAACGCTCCAACTCGCCGATCAGCTGCCGGTAGCCGGTCGTCTGCCCGACCGGCGCCAGCGGGTGCACGTCGGCGAACCCCGGCCAGCTGACCGGCTCCATCTGCACCGCCGCGTTCAACTTCATCGTGCACGACCCCAACGGGATCATCCCCCGGTCCAGGGCGTAGTCGACGTCGGCGAGCCGCCGCAGATACCGCAGCATCGCCGTCTCGCTGCGGTACGCGTGGAACACCTCGTGGGTGAGGAACTCCCCGGTGCGCCGCCACCGGGCTGGAATCAGCACCGGCGTCTCCCCTACGTACGCGGGCACCCCGAACGCCGCCCACACCACCGCCAGGTGCTCCCCGGTGGTGGTTTCGTCGCACGCCACCGCCACCGTGTCGGCGTTCACCAGCCGCAGGTTCACCCCCCGGTCCGCGGCCCGCGCCACCACCGCCGCAGCTCCACCCGGCACCGCCGCGGTCACCGTGTCGAACAACGGCCCGTCCGCCACGGCGACCCCGCCGGCGGCCAGACCGGCCCGCAACCGGGCCGCCATCGCGTGGGTACGCTGCGCGATCGCCGTCAACCCCTGCGGGCCGTGGTACACCGCGTACATGGCGGCCATCACCGCCAGCAGCACCTGCGCCGTGCAGATGTTGCTGGTCGCCCGCTCCCGGCGGATGTGCTGTTCCCGGGTCTGCAACGCCAGCCGGTACGCCCGGTCACCGGCCACGTCCCGGGACACCCCGACCAGCCGGCCCGGCAGCATCCGTTCCAGACCGGAACGCACCGCCAGGTAGCCGGCGTGCGGACCGCCGAACCCCATCGGCACGCCGAACCGTTGCGTGGTGCCGACCGCCACGTCCGCACCGTACGCCCCCGGCGGGCGCAGCAACGTCAACGCCAACAGGTCCGCCGCCACCGTCACCAGCGCCCCGGCCGCGTGCGCCGCCGCCACCAGCGGGGCGTCGTCCCGCAGCCGCCCCGACACGCCCGGGAACTGCAGATGCAGCCCGAAAAACTCGTCCGGCAGGCCGGCCCGCACGTCACACACCCGCACCTGCACACCCAGCGGCTCCGCCCGGGTCCGCAGCACCGCCACCGTCTGCGGCAACGTGTCGGCGTCCACCACGTACACGTCGCTGTGCGCCTTCGACGCCCGCCGCGTCAACGTCATCGCCTCCGCCGCAGCGGTCGCCTCGTCCAGCATCGACGCGTTCGCCGTGGCCAGCCCGGTCAGATCCGACACCATCGTCTGAAACGTCAGCAGCGCCTCCAACCGGCCCTGGCTGATCTCCGGCTGGTACGGGGTGTAAGCGGTGTACCAGGCAGGATTCTCCAGCACGTTGCGGCGGATCACCGCCGGCGTGTGCGTGCCGTGGTAGCCAGCCCCGATCATCGACACCGCCGCGGTGTTCGCGTCGGCCAGCCGCCGCAACGCGGCCGTCACCTCCGGCTCGCTGACCGGCTCCGGCACATCCAGCCGGCCCCGCCAGCGGATCACCTCGGGAATGGCGGCATCCATCAGATCAGCGACACTGGCGTAACCGACGACATCCAGCATCCGCTGCTGGGCGACCGGATCGACGCCGACGTGACGGTCGACGAACAGGGACGAGGCACTCACCAGGCGGCTCCCGGGACGAGGTCGGCAGGCAACCTCCCCCTCTGTCGGCGCCGCCGCCTCCAGAGTCGCCAACCCGTGTGGTCCTTCTGCCTGAGAGGTTCCGGGGAGGATTTGCCCCTTCGGCGCCGCCCACCGGGTAGCGGACGGTCTCTCCCGCACGGGGTGTACGGCGATCCCCACGCTACCGGCAGCACCCGCCCTGCGGGGCGGTGACGTCGATCACGAAGCCAGCTCCGGCCGTGTCGACCCGAGCGCCGCCGGTCAGCCGGCGCGGCGGCGCGCCCGCCGCGCCGCCAATTCGTCGCCTCCGGCCACCGTCGCCACCGGCTCCGGCTCCGGCTCCGGCTCCGTCGCCACCGGCTCCGCCGGAAGCTGCGACAACGATCCCTGAATCTCCTTGAACGCCCCGCCGATCGCGATTCCGAACACCCCCTGGCCGCCCTGCAACAGGTCGACGACCTCCTCGGGGGACCGGCACTCGTACACCGTCGTCCCGTCCGAGATCAGGGTGATCCCCGCCAGGTCCCCGACCCCGCGGGACCGCAACGTCTCGATCGCCCTACGGATGTTCTGCAGCGACACACCGGCGTCCAGCAGCCGCTTGACCACCTTCAGCACCACCAGGTCGCGGAACGAGTACAGCCGCTGCGAACCCGAACCTGTCGCGTCACGCACGCTCGGCACCACCAGCGACGTCCGCGCCCAGTAGTCCAACTGCCGGTAGCTGATCCCCACCGCGTGGCAGGCGGTCACTCCGCGATAGCCGACGGCGTCGGCGTCCGAACCGGCACCGTCCACATCATCAGACGATCCCGGCTCCGGCTCTCGCTGTGCGGGCATACGGAAACCTCCCCGTCAGGGCGGCCCACACCAGGACGGAACATGAGCCGATCGACAGGACCAGCCTAACGCCGGCAGCGGGCCGTACCAGGCAACCCGGGCCGCGACACGCCGCGTACAGGCAGCCACGCCACGGGATGACACCCACCGGCAGCGGTCAGCCCGCGAAATCCTCTGGACGCACCTGGTCCAGGAACTCCCGGAACTTCTCGACCTCGTCCTCCTGCTCATCCGGAATCAGGATGCCCGCCTCGGACAGCACCTGCTCAGCACAACGAATCGGAGCACCGACCCGCAACGCCAACGCGATCGAATCGCTCGGCCGCGCCGACACCCGCACACTGTCACCGATGACCAGGTCCGCGTAGAAGACGTTGTCCTTCAACTCGGTGATCTCCACCGCCTGCAGCGGTGCCCGCACCGCGGCCAGCACGTCCCGCAACAGATCATGCGTCAACGGCCGCGCCGGCTTCACGCCCTGCTGCTCGTACGCGATCGCCGTGGCCTCCACCGCACCGATCCAGATCGGCAGGTAACGGTCCCCGTCCACCTCACGCAGCAGCACGATCGGCTGGTTGGTGGGCAACTCCACCCGCACCCCGACCACGCTCAGCTCACGCACCGCCGCCTCCGTGTCGTCGTCACCTAACCCGCTCCGGCCCTCCCTGCACGGTACACGGACCACAGCGCCACCGTCCGGTCCCGCCAGTCACCTCACCGGCCGAGCGCCCCCCGCAGACCCGCCCGAACCAGCGCCGCGTGCAGCTGCTGCGACAACCCGATCAGCTCCCGCGCAGTCTCCGCCGCCCGAGCCCGGGCAGCCGGATCACTCTGCCGCGCCAACGGCGCCACCAACTGGGCGAACAAACCCGACTCGCGGTCCGCCGCCGCCCGTACCGCCCGCAGATGACGCACCTCGAGACCGTGCCGCAGCAGCCCCGCCACCGCAGTGGCGATCACCAGCGCATCGGCGTCATACCAGCCCGGCGCCACTGCAACCACCAGACCCAGCCGCTCCACCTCGGTCAACGTCACCGACTCGAGACCACTGCGGGACAGCAGCTCCGTCCGGCTCAACCGGGACTGCGCCGGCTGCCCCTGCGCCGGCGACCGGCCCGGCACCTCACCGGACGGACCGACCGCGACCAACGTCGGACGCGACCGGCCCGCCGCCGACTCGGCGTCCCGCGCCGCCAACTGCTCACGAATCACCCGCAGCGGAAGATACTGGTCCCGCTGCGCCGTCAGGACGAAACGCAACCGGTCCAGATCGTCCCAGCTGTACTTGCGGTAACCCGACGGCGTCCGCCGCGGCTCCACCAGGCCCTCGGCCTCCAGGAACCGCAACTTCGAAATCGTCGTGTCCGGAAACTCCGGGCGGAGCTGGGCCAGCACCTCGCCGATACTCATCAACGACGAACCGGCCACGTCCTCCCGGGCCGCCGCCTGCTCACTCACCACGACACCCCCGGCTCACCGACCGGCGTCAGCCACACACCGCGCACGAAGCCACCTCCGCCCGCGCCCCGGACCTCAACCGCGGCCGGCCTCCTCGTCCGGCCGCGGACCGGCGATGAAGACCAGCCGGAACTTACCGATCTGGACCTCGTCACCGTTGCTCAGGGTCGCCGCCTCCACCCGCTCACGATTGACATAGGTGCCGTTCAGGCTACCCACATCGCGCACCGTGAAGGTACCGCCGTCACGGTGGAACTCCGCATGCCGCCGCGACACCGTCACGTCGTCCAGGAAAATGTCACTGTCCGGATGCCGGCCACTCGTCGTCACATCGTGATCCAGCAGGAACCGGGCCCCCGCGTTCGGGCCCCGCCGCACCACCAGCAACGCCATCCCCGGCGGCAACGAACCCGACATCCGGCTCGGCACCACGTCGGCGTCCGGCCCCTCCAGCACTTCGTCGAGCGAACCGAGGTTCAACGTCGACGTGACGTCGAGCGGGGGGAACTCGTCGTCTGGGCGCGTCATGGACCACCTCACGGATCTGTTCGGTCGGCGTCGGGTGTGTCGGGTCGGCCACCAGACCTTGAACGATCGCAAGGCGCAAGCTCCCCCGTGCCAGGACGGCAATTTCCGCAACGCTCAACTGTTGTTGGCTTCTCGGTCGACTGGGCGAGCCTAGCCAGCGCCGAAAACAAGGGTCAACAAGACTCGCGGGCACACGATACCTCGCCGCCCCCGCCGGGTCAGCGCTCGGTGAGCTCCCGGTACGCCGCGGCGTCGAGCAACCCGCTCACCGCCTGCGGATCAACCGGCGACAACTGCACCAGCCAACCGGCACCGTACGGGTCGGCATTGACCGTCTCCGGTGCGTCCACCAGCGCCTCGTTACGGGCCACCACCGTGCCGGTCAACGGCGCGTAGATCTCCGACACGCTCTTCGTAGACTCGATCTCACCGCACGGCTCGCCCGCCGTCACCTCGGCGCCGACCGCGGGCAGCTCGACGAACACGATGTCGCCCAACGCCTCCTGCGCGAAATGGGTCACACCCACCCGCACAGGACCGGCGGCGTCACCCGCCACCCACTCATGCTCCGCGGTATACCGCAGATCCTCTGGAATCACGGCCGGTCCTTCGGTCTGTGCACCACTCACCACCACTGACAACCCGCCCACCGACGACACCCCGTCCGATCAGGAGACCGGGCGGGCGTACCGCAGCTGGCTCGGATCGCTCAAGGCCGACACCTCGACCACGTCGCGCTCCTCGACGATCACCGTACCGCCGTCACCGGACACCGAAGCCACCACCCCACCCGGAATGTTCAACGCCGTCCGCATCGTCGACGGCTCACCGATCACCAGCACCTCGTACGGGCCGGTCAACCGCACGCCGTCCACCTCCACACCGCCGTCGACGTCCAGCAGGTAGCTGCTCGCCACGATCCGCACCGACTGCCCGTCCCCGCCGCTGACCTGCATCACCTCGGCACCCGCACCCCGCAGCTCCTGCACCGCGTCCAACAGCTCCGACGCCCGGATCGGCTCCCGGCCGGCGACGAACCGCACCCGCAGGCCCGGCCCCTGCGCCGGCAGACTGCCGCCCAGTACCCCCAACTCGTCCGCCCGACGCGACGCCTCCTCCAACGCCGCCGCCCGGCCCTCGGCACCAGAGGTCAACTGCCGCTGACTCGCCTCCAACTCCGCGATGTCCTGCCGCAGCCGCTCCTCCCGGGCCTCCAGATCCGACAGAATCCGTACCAGATCCTCCTGGCGGGCCGCCGCCAACGTCGGATCCGTCGACGTGCTGCGAACCTGAACGGCAAGGGTGAACCCGAGCAGCACCAGCAAACCCACGATCATCAGCCCGGCAGTGGACACCCGCCGGGCACCCCGACCCGCGCCGGCACCCGACGACCCGTCCTCACCACCGTCGACCCCAGCGCCCGGACTGTCCGGAGCTGGCACCCCGGCGGTGTCCAGCGGCTCCCCGGACCCGGCCGGAACCCGCCCACCCGCACCCGGCGACCGCGCCGGCACCGCGTCCGGCCAGCCCGTACCGGTACTCCTACGTTGCACCATCAGCCACGCCTCACGCCCGGAACAGATGCCGTCGGATCGCCGCCACGTTGCCGAAGATCCGCACCCCGAGCACCACCACCACGCCGGTGGACAACTGCCCGCCCACCCCCAACTGATCGCCCAGATACACGATCAGACCCGCCACCAGAACATTCGAGATGAACGAGATCACGAACTGCTTGTCGTCGAAAATTCCGTCCAAACTGGCCCGGACCCCGCCGAACACCGCGTCCAACGCCGCCACCACCGCGATCGGCAGGTACGGCTGCAGCACCGCCGGCACCACCGGGTCGAAGTAGATCCCCAGCAGCATTCCGGCGAGCAGCGCCAACACGGCGATCATCGAGGGCCTCCTCCCGAGGCGGTCACGGACGGGTCGGCGCCGCCCGTCCCGGACGGGCTCGTCGACGCCGACGGCGCGCGGGCGTACCGCAGCTGCGGCCCACTCGCCGCCGGCAACATCAGATCATCAGCCGAACGGACCCCGAACGACAAACCGTGATCAGCCGAGACCGCCCGCAGCACCGCGGCCGCCTGACTGATCCTGAACGCATCGACCATCGACTCCGGGCCGATCGCCGACACCTCGTACGGGCCGGTCACCGGCCGGAAGTCGACCAGGATGGCGCTGCCCGCCGCCCGGATCGTCGAGGTCGCGGTCAGCCGTCGGCCGTTGACCGCGACCGCCTCGGCGCCGACGCTCCACAAGGCGTTGGCCACGTCCTGCAGATCCCGGTCCAACACCCGACCCAGCTCACTGACCGAGCCCTCACCGGTCACCGGATCCACCACTTCGGGCGCGTCGGCCAACTCGACGACCACCCCGTCCCCGGTGACCCGGGCCAGCCCAGCGGCGGCTTCCAGATCGCGCAGGTCCGCCGCCCGGGCCCCGTCCAGCACCGTGTCACGCTCCCGGGCCACCTCGTCCCGCAACGCGTCCACGCGGTTCTGCAACTCGTCGGTCTCCGTCTGGCGCTGGGTGACCTGCTCCACCAGGCCGGCCCGTGCCTGCGAGCGGCTCGGTTCGTCCGCCACCGTCTTCTGGTAGGCGAGCACCACCAGGAAGCCGACCGCGGCCATCGACAGGGCCATCGCCGCCCGTGCCGTCACCCGACGCCAACCCTGCGGTGGTCCGGTCACCGACCGGCGGGCCGCCGCGTCCGTGTAGCCGGGATCCAGCGGCGCCCGGAACAGTTCGGTCAGAAAGTCCGGCGCGTATCCACGGTGCGGGCCGGAACCGCTGCGGTCCGCCTCGCTCATGCCCGCTCCGTTTCTGCCCCGGCGGCCCGGACCAACGCTGCGGCCTGCCGTACGTACAGCAGGCCCGCGATCCAGTACAGCACCAGACCCCAGCAGGCCAGACCCCATCCGACCGCAGCCGCCACCGTCGCCGCCGTGGTGAATCCCAGCACTGCCGAGAGCAACAGAATGGGAAACGCCGCCAAAAGTACGAAGGTTGCCGTCTTTCCTACATAGTGCACCTGCGGTGGTCCGTAGCCAAATCGGCGCAACACGACAAGGCAGCCGGCCAGCAGCACCTCGCGACTGAGCAACGCCACCGTGAACTGCCACGGCATCACCTCGCGGGCGGTGAACGCCAGCAACGTGGCCAGGATGTACAGCCGATCGGCGAGTGGATCCAGCAGTTCACCGAGCCGGGACACCTGACGGATCCGGCGCGCGACGAACCCGTCCACCCAGTCGCTGGTCCCACCGACGGCCAGGACCAGTAGCGCCGCAACATCAGCACGATGCACCAGAAAGAGGTACAAAAATAGAGGTACACCTAATAAACGGACAAAGCTGATCAGATTAGGAATGGTGAAGACCTGGCTCGCCACATCGGTCCGCGTCGACGCGGACTGCGCGGACGGACGCGACACCGACACTTCCTCTCCCCCGCTCCGACCGGCCTGTCCCACCGGACCGGAAACGAGCGGCGGCGAACGAGCCCGACGGTCCCCCAAGGGGCACTGTCACCTGGCGAGCGCCACTATAACGCGCCCCTCACCCATCACCTGCCGACTCACCGTCGCCGCCCCCGCCGACAGTCACCCGGCGACGCATGAACGACTGCCAGTAACCGATCATCCGCTCCACCCCGTCCACCAGTTCAGCCAGCCACCGGGCCCGCTCCGGGCTCCACAGGCCGTCGCTGACGATCCAGCCCTGGCCACCCAGTTCGTTGAGCACCTCCAGCCGTCGGCGGGTCAACACCTGACACCGGTGGCCCGCGCCGTCAGCGACCACGGTGACCGTCGGCCCGGCGGCCGGCTGCCTACCCCCTTCGGCAGGTGCCACCGTCTGCACGAAGTACAGGTACCCGTACTCCCAACGTTCGTCGAGCGCTGACCCGACGCCCGCCGTCGGTGCCACCGCCTGCCGCTGCTCGGCCACCCGGCCCGGCTACCCGCACGGGTCGCCGGCAAACCCCGGCACACCCGGCCCGACATCCCCGCTACCTGCGACCCCTTGCCATCGGACGGCAGTCGATCATGCTTGGATGGTGGGCATGCCGGCCCACCTTGACCCAGACGCCCGGCGTGACCGGTCCACGGCCGACGCCTCACCAGGCGAGGTCTCCCGCCGTCGTACGCAGCGGACCCGGTGGTACCCGGTCGACCAGCTCAGCCCACTCGCCCGAGCGCTGCTCAGCGACGACCTCGGCGGTCGTGACGTGGTGCCACAGCACGTCGCCGACCGGGTCAACGCGGAGGCTGACCAGTGGGCCAGCCACGGTTTCACCGAGCAGACCGTCCGCCCCTGGCGGGACCTGCCCCCGGCGGCCGCCGGGCACCTCGCCGCTCGGCAGGTCGACCCGAGGGTGCTCGATCTGCCCGTCGCCGTCGTCGCCGGAACCCCGCCGGTGCCGTTGCGGATCGCGATCGTCACCGGCCGGCTGCCTGCTGAACGGGCCTACGAGCTGCTGGTTATCACCGGCGAACACCAGCCGGCGGAGTCCCGGACGAGCAATCCCCCGCCGACGACCCCCGAGCCTTCCCGGGCCCGACCGGTGACCCCGGTGCTGTTCTCCCATGCCCAGCCCGACGATGCCGCCGGGCGGAGCTGACCAGCTATCGCTGCGGTCTTCGTGACATCGTTGGGCTGTCTTGTGCACGGTCAGGCACATCCCCTAAATCAGGCTAGGACGCTAGGTTGAGCTGTCCGATACCGCCGCCGGACTGCGATCAATCGAGAGACTTCTCTAGTATCGGAATGTCCCGTGCCGGTCGTCGTCTTCGCTGGGCGCCCGGCTGCCAGGAGGTGAAACCATGTCCGAGCTCCGGGCCGCCGAACCCCGTAGCTACCCCTTCTCCGCGCCCGACCGTCTCCACCTCGACGACACCTACCGGCAGCTGCAGCAGGACCGGACGCTGGTCCGGGTCCAGCTGCCGTTCGGAGAACCGGCCTGGCTGGCCACCCGGCACGCCGACGTCCGGTTCGTCCTCGGCGACGCCCGGTTCTCCCGCGCAGCCAGCGTCGGCCGCGACGAACCACGGATCACCCCCCGGCAGATCGAGGGCGGAATTCTGTCGATGGACCCGCCGGAACACACTCGGCTACGGCGCCTGGTCGCCAAGGCGTTCACCGCCCGGCGGGTCGAACAGCTCCGACCGCAGACCCGGCAATTCGCCGACGAACTGCTGACCGACATGATCGCCGACGGGCCGCCGGCGGACCTCGTCGAACACTTCGCCACCCCGCTGCCGGTCCGGGTCATCTGCGAGCTCCTCGGTGTGCCGTACGCCGACCGGGGACACTTCCATACCTGGAGCGAAGCCGTCGTCTCCACCACGTCGCTCTCCCCCGACCAGGTACGGAGGTACCTCGAAAACCTGCACGGCTACATCGCCGGACTGGTCGAACAGCGCCGCCGGCACCCGACCGACGACCTGATCGGCGCCATGGTCCACGCCCGGGACACCGACTCGAGCCGGCTCACCGAGGCCGAACTCGTGCAGCTCGCCGCCGGGCTGCTGGCCGCAGGCCACGAGACCACCGTGACCCAGATACCCAACTTCGTCTACGTCCTGCTCACCCAGCCGGACCAGTTCGCCGCCCTGCGCGCCGACCCGGCCCTGGTACCGGGTGCCGTCGAGGAACTGACCCGGTACGTCCCGCTCGGTGCCGCATCCTCATTCGCTCGGTACGCCACCGTGGACGTCGAGGTCGGCGGAGTACTCGTTCGGGCCGGTGAACCCGTCATCGGATCGTTGTCGGCGGCCAACCGCGACCCCGAGGTCTTCACCGACCCGGACCGGCTGGACCTGACCCGGACCAGCAACCCGCACGTCGGCTTCGGTCACGGCGTGCACCACTGTCTCGGCGCCCAACTGGCCAGGATGGAGCTGCAGGTGGCAGTGGAGGCGGTGGTGCGGCGGCTGCCGCAGCTACGGCTCGCCGTACCGGAGGATCAACTGGTGTGGAAGACCGGGCTGCTGGTGCGCGGGCTGAGCGCGATGCCGGTGACCTGGGGGTGATCCTCCTTCCCGGGCCCGACGCGCGCCGCACCGTCCCGACCGTGCCGTCCATCGACGATGAGCCGTCCCAGTCCCCTGCGGCCGGTGCCGTGGCCGTTCCCCGGAGGTGGCGATGAACCAGCGGTCCTGGCAGGTCAGCGTCGACGGGCAACGGTGCATCGGGTCCGGCATCTGCGCCGGTACCGCCCCGGGACATTTCAGCCTGGTCGACGGGGTGTCCCGGCCGACCGCGTCCGACATCGACCCGGCTGACACCGTCGTCGACGCTGCTGAGTCATGTCCGGTCGAGGCGATTCTGATCCGCGACGCCGACGGCACCCCGCTGGCACCGCTGCCCTGACCTGGCGGGTCGGGCCCGATCGACGACCATCTGGATCTGACCGGGGCGGCCACCGGCGGTCGGCTTGCACACGTCCGGGTCGGTCGACCACGATTCCTCCCGGCACGCACGCGCCCGTTCCTGGCGCTCGGCCCACGAAACGACCGACGTCACCGGCGGTCGGTACGCCCACCACCCGCCCGGAGTCGATCGCGATGAACCGTTGCCCCGTCCGCACCGAACTACCAGGGGTGAGACAACGACGAGCCGCCCGGTGGGCCCGGCACGCCGCAGCCGGCGTCGCGGCACTGCTACTCGGCGGCATGCTGGTAATGGTCGCCCCCGCCGGCCCGGCGGCCGCACACGCGGTGCTGGTCACGGCGGAGCCAGCCCCCGGATCGGTGCTGGGCAACTCGCCCCGGGAAGTGGTGCTGACGTTCAGCGAACCGGTCCGCCCGGTCACCGGGCGCCTGCAGGTGCTGGCACCGGACGGTAAACGGATCGACGACGGAACGCCGCGAACCAACGGGACCACAGTCACCGTCCCGGTCCGGGTCGCCGACCGCCCGCTCGGCACCTACCTGGTCAGTTACCGGGTGATCTCGGCGGACAGCCACCCGGTGGGCAGCGGCTACACGTACTCGGTGGGAGCGCCGTCCGCGACCGTGCCCGAGCCGCGCGACGGCGGACAGCGGTTGCCGGTCGCGATCGCCGTGACCACCGCGAAGTACGTCGGCTACGCCGGGGTGCTGCTCGCCGTCGGGCCCGCGCTGCTGCTGGCACTGCTGTGGCCGCCCCGGCTGAGCCGCCGGCCCGGCAGGCTCATGGTCGGCACCGGGCTGGGGCTGATCGGCCTGGCCACAGTGGCCGGACTGTACCTGCAGGCACCGTACTCGACGGGCAGTGGTCTGCTGGAGGCCACCGCCGGGGACCTGGCCGCCGTCGTGGACAGCGGGTACGGGCTGGCGCTGCTCGGCCGGCTGGTGGTCCTGGCCGCGGTGGCGGCACTGGTGTCACCGGCCCTCGCCGGGGTCGGCGGCACCCGTCGCGGGCTGGCCCTCGTCGGGCTGGGCCTGGCCGGGCTGGTCACCTGGCCGCTGACCGGTCACGCGGTGGCTGCGCCGGTACCGCCGGTCAGTATCGCCGCCGACACCGTGCACATCGCCGCAGTCGGGGTGTGGATCGGCGGGCTGGTGACCCTGGGCGCGGTCCTGCTGCGCCGCACCCACCCCCGCGTGCTGGGCCGGATTCTGCCGGTCTGGTCCCGGTGGGCGACGGTGGCGGTCTGCTGGCTGCTGCTGGCCGGTGCCGTCCAGGCGTTGATGGAGAGCGGCGGCACGACCGCACTGGCCACCACCGCGTACGGGCGGTTGGTGCTGGTGAAGATCGCGCTGGTGGCGGTTCTGCTGCTGACCGCCGGGTACGCGCGACGGCTGGTCGGGCGTTGGCGGGCGTCGCACGTGCGGCGACTCACCGGCCTGGTCGGTGTCGAGGTCGCGGTGGCCGTGGTGGCGCTCGGGGCCAGCGCGGTACTGGTGCAGACGACACCGGCCCGTACCGCCGTCGTCGAGGCCCAGGCCCTCGGGCAGGACACCTTCGCCCAGACGCTGACCAGCTCGCTGTACACCCTCCAGTTCGACATCTACCCGGTACAGCTCGGCGAGCACAACACGGTGCACGCCTACGTGTACACGCCGGAGGGCGCGCCGGTACGGGTCGAGGAGTGGACAATGACCACTTCGCTGCCGGCACAGGACGTCGAACCGGTGACCACCCTGCTGCTGGGGGTGGACGACAACCACGCCGTCGGCGCGGTCGCGTTTCCGGTGCCGGGCGAGTGGGAGCTGCGCTTCACCATCCGGCTGTCCGACATCGACCAAGCGACGGTGCGTACCACCGTGCCGGTGCGCTGAGCGGCGGCGGGCCAGTGTGCGGCAGGGAGACCGGGACGGTAGCGGTCACTGTTCAGTGAAGCGCCAGGGGGTCGTGCCGCCGGCGACGACCAGTTCGCCCTCGTCGTCGGCGCCGGCGGCGCCCGCCGGGTCCGCCGGAACGCTGCGGTGGTGGCGGCTGCGCCACCAGACGACGGCCGCGCCGATCGCCGCTCCGCCGGCCAGGCCGGCCAGCAGCAGTCCCATCCCGGTGCCGGCGGCGTCGTCCGAGCCCGCGGCGGCCTGCGCCGGCGGGTCCTGGGCGGCGGCCGGTGCCGGGCCGCCGTGGTGGGCTCCGTGACCGGCCGCCGCCGGGTCGGCCGGCCCGAGGGTCAGCACCGGGCCGGGCCGCTGCGCGTCGGGGCCGCCCCAGCGGACCACGGTGCCGTCGGAGTAGGTCTGGGTCACCGCGAAGTCGATCCGGTCCGCGTCCGGCAGCGGGCCGACCGACACGGTCAGCAGCACCGGCGCCGGTTCGTCGGCGGCTGGGGCGACCAGCTGCCAGATGATGCTCTCGGTGGCCTCGGTCATCAGGCCACCGTGCAGGCCGGGCAGCGGCTCCGGCAGGGTCCGGTTGATGATCCGGGGTGCCCAGTCGTTGACCGACATCGGGTAGACCTCGGCGATGGGCAGGTCCGCCGGCAGGTCGAGGCGCACCTCGGTGGTGTGTGCGTCCGGCCGTTCCTGCGGCAGTTCGAAGGTGAGTTGGATGCCGGCCCCACGAGGTGCCTGGGTCGGTTCCAGGCCGATTCCGGCTGCGGCCACCGCCGGACCGGACAGCGCGACCGCCAGCACCGGACCGGACAGCACCGCGCCGATCCGGACGGCGTTCGCGCGCAGACAGTTGGCCATGAGCCTCGCCTCCCGTACGTCGGCGGCCGCTGCCGCCGAATCCTGATCCACCGGTAAGGGGTTCGGCGGACGAGGCCGAACGGTTCAATCCGACCACGGACGTTTTTCGCCGGACGGGGCGGGGGCGATCGGCGGCGGTACCGCCGGTGGGCACGGCCACACGTACGGTACGGGCGCGAGGTCGCCGAACCGGGGACGGTAGTGGTCGGGGTCCTTGTGTACCAGTGCGGCGCGGTGCGACAGGTGCAGGTCGGCTCGGCCGAGCCAGGCCGGCAGCGCGCAGGCGGCACCGAGTTCGGCCTGGTCGCGGACCATGGTGCGGCCGGTCGCGGCGGTGAATTCACGGCGTAAGGTGTCGGCGACGGTGTCGGCCCGGCCAGTCCGGGTCCATTCGGCGCAGACCGTCAGTCCGTACCGGACCAGTGCCTCCAGGTGGCCGTGCCACATCCGGACCGCCGGATGGTGACGCCAGCCGTACCCGGGCACGGTCAGGCCGCGCAGCACCTGCAACGCTTCGACGCGCTGTTTGCCGAGTCGTCGGGCGTCGAGCACGGCGGCGCTGGCCGCGAAGTCCGGGTACGGCAGGAAGGTCTGCATGGTGCCGGGGCCGACCGGAGTGGTCAGTCCGGCTGGTCGTCGGATTCGCTGTCGTCGGCGGCGACCGGCGGGGGAGGACCGTACGGCGAGACCTGGCCGGCCGGGACGGGCCGGCTGCCGCCGCCACGGCGCCCGGGCCGGCGGTCAGCTCCGTCGGGACCCTTGCTCTCCTGGACCAGCGGGTTGTCCCCGCTGCGACGCATCTCCGGTTGCTGGACGTTGGTCACGATGCCTCCCGGTGATCTGGTCGGTCATTGTCCGGCTACCCGGTACGGGCGGCGATATGCCGGCGGCGGGTCGGGCTAGCCCGGCCGAGGGTGGCGAATCATCCGCCGGCGGCCGGCGGCGCTCATCCCGGCCGGTGGGCATGGCGTCCGGGGTGCCGGGTATCTCGGTGCCCCGACGAGCGCTGAGCGAGGAGGAAGCACGATGAGAAGGACCGTTTTGACCCGGCTGGGGCTGTTGGCGGGGCTGACCGCCGTCGCGTTGATCCCGGCGGCCGCGCACGCGACGGCACCGTCCGAGCAGGACAGCGACTACCTGCGGACGATCCACCAGGTCAATCTGGCCGCTGTGCAGATCGGCCAGTTGGCGCAGGACAAGCAGGATGCCGACCAGGCGGTGAAGGACCTGGGCGGTGACATGGTGGCCGACCACACCCGGCTGGACGAGGAGGTCACCCGGGTGGCCGGTGAGGTCGACGTCACCCTGCCCGACTCGCCCACCCAGGAGCAGCAGGACGTGGTCACCCGGCTGGACGGGTTGTCCGGTGCCGAGTTCGACACGGCGTTCGTGGAGAGCCAGCTGGCGGGTTACGCCCAGGCGATCGAGGTGAACAACGCCGAGATCGCGCAGGGCTCCGACGAACGGGTGGTGAACCTGGCACAGGAGGCCGGACCGGTGCTCGAGGACCTGTACGCGGCGTTGCAGGGCCTCGCGGCGCAGCTCGGGCTGCCGACCTCGCCGAGTCCCGGGGTGAGCCCCACGGTTGACCCGACCACGCCGGGCACCGCCACGCCCGAGCCGACGGTGAATCCGACCCTGCCGTCGCCGACGGTCAGCCCGCAGACGCCCCTGCCGGCGCAGAGCTGACCCGGACCGTGGCCCTACGCCGGTGCGGTCGGACCGGGACGACCGCACCGGCGGGCCCGGACGAGATGATCGCTCACAGTGGTCGACCGGGTTGGTGCACAGTCCGAAACGGGGCTGGCACATCAGCCGCACATACCGTAACGTGACGGCTCACACACCGCGCGCATCAGCGGATATCGGCACATGCCAATGCCAAGAATCCTCCCTTCCCGGCACCCGTCGCCGCCCGACCGGAGGTACGACGTGGATTTCGTCATCACCAGGAGCTACCAGGGCACCACGGTACGACTCGCCTTGCACGGTGAACTCGACCTCGCCACAGCCGGCGAGGTCCGCGACGCGGTCACCGCGCTGCTCGCCCGGTCCGCACCCGAGCGGATCGTGCTGGACCTCACGTGCGTCAGCTTCATCGACTCGACCGGTATCGGCAGCCTGGTCGCCTGTCACCAGGCTGCCGGGGTCAGCGGCAGCCGGCTCGAGTTGGAGAACATCAGCAGCTTCACCCGACGGCAGCTGTGGGCGACCGGGCTACTCGGGCTGTTCGGCTTCCCGGCCGACGACACGACGCCCTCCGACCTGCCGGTGGGGCGCTGACCGTACGGTCGGTCACAGCACCCGGCCAAGTTGGGTGTGCCGGCTGCGTCGCGCCTGCCGACTCGCCCACCGGGCCTCCGCGACCCACAGGTAGGCGGCGGTCAACGGACCTGGGTGGTAGGTGGTGGCGGCGAATCCCCACTGGGAGGCCAGGCTCTCCCCCCGACGGAGGAGGTTGTCCACATCGTGCAGGGTGAGCCGCAACCGCCGTACCGCCGTACCGATCACCGCCCGGCGTACCGGCACGGCACGGCGGGCCTCGATGTCGGCGACGTCGACGTGCTCCCCGAACTGGTAGCCGACGATGCGGACCACCTCGTCGGCGGAGACCGGTTCCCGGCCGGCGGCGGTCAGCCGTACCGCGGTGTCGGCGAAGCAGCGCAGCTCGGTCAGTGGGAACCCGCTACGACCCAACTGGTCGACGACCGTCACGAAGGTCCCTTCGACCACCCCGAACAGGGCGATCGAATCCAGGCCGGCGCCCCGGCGCTCCAACTGACGGATGAGCCAGGACTGGCCGAGGACGCAGGCCCGCAGGTGGTGTCCCTCAAGCGTGGTCAGCAACTAGCCCTCCCCGGTCGGCATCCGTCCCGAACCGGGACGGAGCACCCACGCCAGCCGGATGATGGAACTATCCACCGTCCAGCCATCAAACCCGACCGAACGTTACCGCGAACCGTACGTCGGGACGAACTCCGGGGCCCCCACGGCACCCACCAACCATTTGATTGATTAGTCACACAACCGCCCTGTCGCCGGGTCAGCGTAGCGAGATCCGGCGCAGGGCACCGAGCGGGACCGTCCGTGCTCCGGGGCACTGGTCGGGACACCGGATCCGGCCGTCAACTGGGCGATGCCGCAACGGTCTGGCAGGATGGGTACGCATGTGCGGACTTGCGGGTGAGCTGCGCCGCGACGGTTCTCGCGCCGACATCGGCGCGGTGGAGCGGATGGCGGCGACAATGAGTGACCGGGGGCCCGACGACGGGGGTTCCTGGTCACACGGAAGTGTGGCCTTCGGACACCGCCGCCTGAAGATCATCGACCTGTCGGCGGCCAGCAACCAACCGATCGTCGACTCCGCCGCCGGCCTGACCGGCGTCTTCAACGGCTGCATCTACAACTACCGTGAGCTGCGCGAGCAGCTGCAGGCACGGGGTCACACGTTCTTCTCCTCGGGTGACAGCGAGGTCGTCGTCAAGGCCTACGCCGAGTGGGGTGTCGACTTTGTCGACCACCTGGTCGGCATGTTCGCCGTCGCGATCACCGAGCGCGACAGCGGCCGGCTGGTCCTGGCCCGCGACCGGCTGGGCATCAAGCCGCTGTACGTCGCCGAGCGCCCCGACGTGGTCCGGTTCGCCAGCACCCTGCCGGCGCTGCTGGCCGGCGGTGGAGTGGACACCGGCATCGATCCGGTGTCACTCGCCCACTACCTCAGCTTCCACAGCGTGGTCCCCGCGCCTCGGACGATCCTCAACGGCATCCGTAAGCTGCCCCCGGCCACCGTGCGGGTCTACCAGCCCGACGGCCGGGTGGACGAGCGCCGCTACTGGGATCCGCCGTTCGGCCGGGACCCGCGCCGCGCCGACTGGTCGGAGCAGGACTGGCAGGACGCTCTGCTCGAATCGTTGACCACCGCGGTGCAGCGCCGGATGGTCGCCGACGTTCCGGTCGGCGTCCTGCTCTCCGGTGGGCTCGACTCCTCGCTGGTCGTGGCGCTACTGGCCGAGCAGGGCCAACGTGGTCTGGCCACCTTCTCGATCGGCTTTGACGCGGTCGGTGGACGGGAGGGCGACGAGTTCGTCTACTCCGACCTGGTGGCGCAGCGGTTCGACACCGACCACCATCAGATCCGGGTGGCCGCCCGTGACCTGGTGCCGCCGCTGGAGGCCGCCGTCGCGGCGATGAGCGAACCTATGGTCAGTCACGACTGCGTCGCGTTCTACCTGCTCAGTCAGGAAGTCGCCAAGCACCTCAAGGTGGTGCAGTCCGGCCAGGGGGCCGACGAGATCCTCGGCGGGTACCACTGGTACCCGCCGCTCGCCCGGGTCGGCCGTGACCAGGCACTGGACACCTACGCCACGGCCTTCTTCGACCGCGACGCCGCTGGTCTCGCCCAGGTACTCAACCCGGAGTACCTCGCCGCCGGTGATCCCGCCCGCGAGTTCGCCGCCGCCCACCTGGGCCGCGCCGGCGCGCAGGACGCGGTCGACGCGGGGCTGCGAATCGACACCACGGTGATGCTCGTGGACGACCCGGTGAAACGGGTCGACAACATGACGATGGCGCACGGGCTGGAGGCCCGCGTGCCCTTCCTCGACCACGAGTTCGTCGAGCTCGCCGCCACCTGCCCGCCCGAGCTCAAGTTGGCCCAGGGCGGCAAGGGGGTACTCAAGGAGATCGGCCGTCGGGTGCTGCCCTGGGAGGTGATCGACCGGCCGAAGGGGTACTTCCCCGTACCCGGGCTGACCCACCTGGAGGGCAAGCTGCTCGACCGGGTGCGCGACGCCCTGCACGCGCCGGCGGCCCGTCGGCGCGGGCTGTTCCGGAACGGGTACGTCGACGGGCTGCTACGCGACCCGAACGCCGAACTCACCCCGCTGCGGGGCAACAAGTTGTGGCAACTCGGACTGCTGGAGATGTGGCTGCAGAACCATGGCATTGACTGACGACGCGAGCCTGCCCCGCCCCGACTCCCCCGCCCCCCGGCGGGAGCGGATCGGCCCAGGTGGCGACCCGGTCGTCCCGGGCGATCCGCCGGCCAGACCCACCGACAGCGCCGACGTCATCCTGGAGTGCGGCTGGGGCCGGCTGGTCTTCGGTCAGACGTTCGCCGACCCCTCCGACGTCGCCGACGTGCTGCGTTCGGAAGCCGCCGGCTCCCGTGACATCTGCATCTACCTGCCCGACCCGCACGTACTGGTGTCGCGGCTGCCGGACGAGTTGTTCATCGACCCGTCGCTGACCTTCCGGCTGGACCTCACCCAGGTGCGCGAACCGCAGCCGCCGGAACCGGGGCTGCGGATCCGGCCGCTGCACGACGAAGTCGACGCCGACGCGGTCAACCGGATATACGCCCACAACGGGATGGTCACCGCCCCGGTCGACATCCTGGTCGACAACGCCGCGACCGAACGCTTCGTGCACCTGGTCGCCGAGAACGTCACCGGGCAGGTCGTCGGCACCATCACCGGCATCGACCACGTGGCGGTCTTCGACGACCCGGACAACGGCTCCAGCCTGTGGTGCCTGACCGTCGACCCGCTGCACGCACCGCCCGGCACCGGCCAGGCGCTGCTGCTTGAGCTCGCCGGCCGGCTCGCCGACCGCGGCCGGGTCTACGTCGACCTGTCCGTGCTGGCGGAGAACGACGGCGCGATCCGCCTCTACGAACGGCTCGGATTCGAGCGCACGCCGACGCTGTGCGTCAAACGCAAGAACCCGATCAACGAACGGCTCTTCCTGGCCAGCATGCCGGACGGCTACGACGAGCTGAACCCGTACGCCCGGATCGTCGCCGACGAGGCGATGCGCCGCGGTATCCGGGTCGAGGTGATCGACGCCTCCTGGGGCGAGCTGCGGCTGACCAACGGTGCCCGCAGCATCGTCACCCGCGAGTCGCTGTCGGAGCTGACCTCGGCGGTGGCGATGAGCCGATGCGACGACAAGCGGGTGACCCGGCGGGTGCTGCTCGACGCCGGGTTGGCCGTGCCGCACGGCCGGACCGCCACCGGCGACGCCGACGACGAGGCGTTCCTCGCCAAGGTCGGTGAGGTGGTGGTCAAGCCGGCCCGCGGCGAACAGGGTACCGGGATCACCGTCGGCGTCACCGACCCCGCCGCCTTGCGGGCCGCCGTCGACCTGGCCCGCAGGCACTGCCCGCAGGTGCTGATCGAACAGCGGCACCAGGGGGAGGACCTGCGGGTCCTGGTGATCGACCACGAGGTGGTGGCTGCTGCGGTCCGCCGCCCGGCCGCGGTCACCGGCGACGGCGTACACACGGTGGCCGAGCTGATCCGGCGACACAGCCGGCGGCGGGCTGCGGCCACCGGCGGCGAGTCGAAGATCCCGCTGGACGACCTGACCCGGGAGGTGGTCACCGAGGCCGGGCACACGATGGACGACGTGTTGCCGGCCGGCGAGGTGCTGACCGTGCGGCGGACCGCGAACCTGCACACCGGCGGGACGATTCACGACGTCACCGACCGGCTGCACGCCGACCTGGCGGCGGCGTGCGTGGCCGCGACCCGGGCGCTGGCCATCCCGGTGGCCGGCATGGACCTGCTGGTGACCGCTCCTGATCAGCCCGACCATGTCTTCATCGAAGCCAACGAACGGCCCGGACTGGCCAACCACGAGCCGCAGCCGACCGCGGAACGCTTCATCGACCTGCTGTTCCCCGGCACCAGCGCGCAGCAGCGGCGGTGGAGCCCGCCCGGTCCCGGCGGGGCGCCGGCAACGCCGTGATCGGCGGCGGTACGGTCTTGGCATGCCGGCCGACCCGAACCTCCCCGCCCCCCTCAAACTGGACCTCGACTACCTGCAGCAGGTGATGCTGGAGCTGCTGGACATCCCCAGTCCGTCCGGCCGCACCGACCACGTGCAGCAGTACGTCGGGGAACGGCTGTCCGCTCTCGGCATCCCGTTCACGGTCACCCGGCGGGGCGCGCTCAGCGCTTCGCTGTGCGGGCCGCGGACCACCGGCGCGGACCGGGCGATCGTGGTACACACCGACACGATCGGCGGGATGGTCAAACGGTTGAAGGAGAACGGCCGGCTGGAGCTCAAGCAGATCGGCACCCACAGCGCCCGGTTCGCCGAAGGCGCCCACGTGCGGGTATACACCGACAGCCTGGACCGGGTGATCACCGGCCAGGTGCTGCCGTTGAAGGCCAGCGGCCACCGCTACAACGACGGCGTCGACCTGCAGGGGGTCGGCTGGGAGCAGGTCGAGGTGCGGGTCGACGAGCCGGTCACCGACATCGCCGGGCTCCGCGCGCTCGGCATCGACGTCGGCGACTTCGTGGCGATGCTGCCGGCACCGACGATCACGCCCAGCGGCTACGTCAAGTCCCGGCACCTGGACGACAAGGCGGGGGTGGCGGCGGTGCTGACCGCCGTGAAGGCGATGGTCGACGCCGGCCAGCAACCGCCGGTCACCGCCCACCTGCTGATCACCTGCACCGAGGAGGTCGGGCACGGCGCCAGCCACGGGCTGGACCCGGACGTGGCTGAGATCGTCTCGGTCGACGCCGCGGTGGTGGCTCCCGGCCAGCAGTCCCGGGAGGACGCCGCGACCCTGGCGATGGGCGACGGTGTCGGCCCGTTCGACTACCACCTGACCCGCAAGCTCGCCGGGCTGGCCGCCGATCACGGCGTGGACCTGGTCCGCGACGTTTTCGACTACTACCGGTCGGACGTGGCGGCGGCGGTCGAGGCCGGCGCGCACGCCCGGGTGGCGCTGCTCGGCTTCGGGGTGGACGCCACCCACGGCCACGAACGCACCCACCTGGAGGGGCTGCGGCACCTCACCCAGCTGCTCTGCCTCTACCTGCAGAGTGAGCTGGTGTTTCCGGAGTGGGATGCCGAACCGGACGGCGACCTGGCCGACTTCCCGTCGCTGGCGGTGCAGCCGGCGCAGGAGGAAGGGCCCCGGGAAGGACCGATCGGGGTGGCCTGACGCCCCGGGCGGCGGTCCGCCTCAGCGCCGGTCACCGAGCAGCGTGGCCAGCACCGCCGGGTCGCTGGCCGACGCGGCTTGGGCCCACGCCTCGTACTGCACCGAGGCGTCCAGGCCGGACGAGGCGGCGATCCGGACGCTCTGCTTGACGTGGCGGACCAGATGCGGATCCAGGTCGGCGTAGCGGTGCGCGGCGGCCAACGCGGCGGCCAGCGGATCGTCGACCACGTCGAGCACCAGGCCGAGCTCGTGGGCCCGGGCGGCGTCGAGCATCGCGCCGTCCAGCAGGATCTGCATCGCCCGCTGCGGGCCGAGCGCGTCGACCAGGAAATAGGTGCAGCCGCCGCCGGGGTGCAGGCCGATCCGGGTGAACGTCGCCCCGAAGCGGGCCCGGGGTCCGGCGATTCGCTGGTCGCAGCACATCGCCAGGTTGAGGCCGGCGCCCACGGCAGGTCCCTGTACGGCGGCGATGGTCACCAGGTCCAGGTCGCGCACCGCGAGAAAGCTGCGGTAGATGTCCTCCAGGTCGCGGCGGGTCTGGCTGACCGGCCGGACCGGGCCGCCGAAGATCTCGTCGAGGTGGGCACCGGAGCAGAACGCGGTGCCGGCGCCGGTGACGACCAGGACCCGGGCGTCGCGGTCGGCGGCGACGGTCGACACCGTCTCGGCCAGTTCCCGCTTCATCACGGTGCCGATCGCGTTGCGCCGGTCGGGATCGTCGAGGGTCAGCACCCGCACGCCCGGATGGTCGGCGGTACGCAACGAAAGGGTTTCCATGTCAGCTCCCGATCCGGTCGGTCACGGTCCACCGCCACAGGTCGCCGCCGTCGGCGACCACCATGCCCAGGGTATGGGACGCCACGCGGGTGGCGACCGGCTCGTCGCGCCAGGCGAGCAACCGGCCGGTGCTGCGGTGCAGCGGGTGTTCCCGGGTGATGCCCACCGCGCCGTGCAGTTGGTGCGCCAGCCGGGCCACCGTGGTGGCGGCCCGGCCGAGGACCACCCGGGCGGCGGCGACCCGGCTGGCCGCGTGGTTGCCGCCCCAGGCGGCCAGGGCGCCGCGCAGCGCCGCCCGGCTCTGCTCCCGCTCCCCCGCCATGGTCGCCACCGCGTGCGCCACCGCCTGCTGGGCCAGCAACGGCCGACCGAACTGGGTACGGACCCGGACGTGTTCGATCGTCAACTGGCAGGTCCGTTCGACGGCGCCGAGCAGTGCGGCGGCCCGCAGCAACGACTCCCGGCACCGCACGTCGGCGACGTGCGGTGCGGTCATCGCCACCCGTAGCGGTACGCAGCCGCGCAGGGCGACCCGGTCCCGGGGTTCGCCGGCGAGGTTGGTACCCGGGGTGACGTGCAGCCCGTCGGCGGCCGGGTCGACCCGGGCCAGCACCGGCCGGCCGTCGTCGGCCGCGACGGCGCCGACCAGCAGCGCGGATGCCGACTGCGCCCCCGGCACACCGGTGGCCGAGCCGGTCAGCCCGGTGTGCAGGCTGATCGCCTCCGCCGGGTCGGGCAGCGCCACCGCGTACCGCTCGTCGCGGTCCGGGTCGAGCCAGCCGGCCTCGCCGAGCAGCCAGCTCGCCTGCATCGCCTCGACCAGGGCGAGCTCCGGAGCGACGGCGGCAGCCGCCCGCACGATTGCGGCCGCGTCGTGGACGGTGCCACCGGAACCGCCGGCCTGCTCCGCGACGCCGACGGTCAGCCAGCCGAGGTCCCGCGCAGTGGCCCACAGCGACCCGGCCGCGACACCGGTCAGCGCTTCGGCGACGATCTGGCGCAGCATCACCTCGTCGGTCGGTTCGTCACCGGACACGGTCCGCCTCCCCTCGGGCGATCAGGGTCAGCAGCACCTCGGTGGTGCCGCCGCGGATGGAGAACCCGGGCGCGGCGAGGATCCCTTGGGCGAGCAGCGCGGGCAGGCCGTCGCCGGTGGGATCCGGCCGGACGCCGGTGACCCGACGGGCGGTCTCGGTCACTTCCCGTTCGAAGGTGGTGCCGAGGTGTTTGAGCAGCGCCGCCCGACGCACCGGGGCGACGCCGGCGTCCAGGTCGGCGGCGATCTCCCAGGCGATCCGGCGCAACACCGACAACCGGGCGGCGAGTTCACCGACCGCCTCGACGGCGGCCGGCTCGGCTCCGTCGCTCACCGACCGGGCCAGAGCCTCCAGTAGCGGGTAGGTGCTCATCACCCGTTCCGGTCCGCCGCGTTCGAACGACAACTGCTCGGTCACCTGCCGCCAGCCCTGGCCGACCTCGCCGATCACCCAGCGGTCCGGGACCGGCACGTCATCGAAGATCACCTCGTTGAAGTGGTGCTCGCCCTGCAGGTCGATGATCGGCCGGACGGTGACGCCCGGAGCGGCCAGGTCGACGACGAACTCGGTCAGCCCGTCGTGGCGGCGCGCACCGCCGCCGGTGCGGGCCAGGACGTAGGCGTGGCTGCTGCGGTGCGCGTGGCTGGTCCACACCTTGGCGCCGGTGATCCGCCAGCCGGCACCGTCGCGGGTGGCGATGGTGCGCACCGCCGCCAGGTCGGAACCGGCTTCGGTCTCGCTCATCCCCAGGCAGAACGTCACCTCGGCGGCGGCGATCCGGGGCAGGAACTCCCGGCGCAGCTGCGCAGTGCCGTACCGCAGGATCGCCGGGCCGATCTGCCGGTCCGCGATCCAGTGCGCGGCCACCGGGGCACCGGCCCGCAGCAACTCCTCGGTGACCACCAGCCGGGCAAGGTTCGACCGGCCACCGCCGCCGTACTCGCCCGGCCAGGTGATGCCGATCCAGCCGCGGCGGGCCAGCTCCCTGCTGAACTCGATGTCGTGCCCACGCAGCCAGGCGTCGCAGACCGGCTGGAAGCGGCCGGCCGCCCGCCATCGGTCGGCGAGGTCACGCACCTGCCGGCGCAGTTCCTGGAGATCCTCGGTCAACGCTGCCCTCCGTCGTCGGTTCCCGGGTGGCCGGGTCCTGCCTGGTCGGTCGACACCCGGCGGGCCACCCGGTAGCCGCGGCGGGCCGCCTCGGCCAGGGTCCGCCGCGCGGCGCGGCGGGCGGCCGGCGCCACCGGTGCCGCCGGCCGGGCACCGTCGACCGGCACGCCGAGTTCGGTCAACCGGTGCAGGAACTCGGCGGTTCCGGCGGTATCGACCAGTTCCACCAGCCGGGGTCGGGCGCCGAGGTGCAGGGTTCCCCAGCGGGTGTGCAGCCGCACCGGCGTGGCCGGCCCCGGGGCGGCGGTGACGTGCTGCACGCGGTCGGCCAGCCGGGCCGGATCGGCACCGCCGTGCAGCAGCACCAGTTCGCGGGCGGCAGCGGCGGCGTCGGCCGCGCCGCCCCCGCCGGCCAGCCGGACCTTCGGCGGCCGGCCGACGCCGATCATGCTCGCGTTGATCCGGCCCGCGAGGTCCACGTTGGCCGCGTCCAGCACCACCCGGTCGCAGCGGGCGACCAGGCAGAGCAGCACATCGGCGCTGGTGCCGCGCCAGCCCACCGCGTCAGCGTACGCGTGGTAGTCGGTGGTGCTGGTCGCGACGGTGGTGGCCGGAGCGTCACACACCGCCCCCGCCTCGTACACCTCGGCGAACGGCTCCCCGGGCAGCTGGTGGGCCAGCCGGGCGGCGAGCACCGGCCAGTGGAAGCCGGTGAACACGTAGCCGCCCCGACGGAACTCACCGGCCGCCCGGACCAGGAAGTCGACGACGCTCACCGGGACACCGCCACCTCGTCGGCCAGCCAGCGGGCGAACCCGTCGCTGGTCCGGGCCGCCGCCACGTACGCCTGGTAGGCGGCCACGTCGCGCGGATAGCGGCCCGGTGCGCCGTCCGGGTGTACCGCGCCGGGTGCCACCACCACCGCCGTCACCAGCAGGCCGGGCAGGGTGGCACCGGCCGCGCGCACCTGCTCGACGCTGGCGGCGGCCTCGGCGACCACGACGACCCGCCGCGCCGCCTGGCAGGCGGCGGGCACCTCACCGAGCGGGGTACGGATCACCGCGTTGCCTCGCTCGTCGACCAGGTCGGCGTGCACGAATGCGACGTCGGGGGTGACCGCCCGCACGACGGTGGCCGGGCCGAAGTCGCCGTCGGTGGTGCCGAGCAGCCCACCCGACCAGCCACTGGCGGTGTACCCGGTGCCGGACGTCGACGGCACCGGCATGAACGGCACCCGCCAGGCGGCGGCGGTCAACGCCGCGTTCAGCATGCCGAGGCTGACCTCGCGCAGCGCGACGGACCGGTCGCCCGACTCGACCAGCCGGCGGAAGTTCCACGCCGGGTCCGGCCCGACCGGGCTCCAGCAGTGCCCGAACGTCGCGGCGGCCAACGTCCCGGCGCCGATCAGCTGGTCGAGCAGCAGGCCGCCGGACGCGACGACCGCGTGCAGCCGGCGACGGCGCTGCCGGATCAGTTCGTGGCCGACGCTGAACAGCTGCGCGCCGAAGTTTCCCAGGTAGACGCAGTCGCCGTCGGCGACGTAGCGGGTGACGGCCTCGGCCAGGGTGAGGGTGGGCCGGCGCAGCCGGTCGGCGGGCCGCGTCATGACCGGCGGCGGGCGGCGCCGGCCGCCTGTCGACGCAGCAGCAGGCCGGGCCGGTACCGGGGGTCGCCGGTGAACCGGGCCAGCGCGACGAGACCGTCGAGCACCCGGTCCGCGCCGACCCGGTCGACGTACTCCGTCGGTCCGACCGGATGGTTCATCCCGAGTCGCAGCGCGGTGTCGACCGCTGCCGCGGTCGCGGTGCCCTCCTCGACCACCGTGACGGCCTCGTTCGCCATGGTGTACATCAGCCGGTCGGCGACCAGGCCGGGCAGGGCGGGCAGCCGGACCGAGCCGGCCCCGGTGGCGGCGAGCACGGTGGTGACCGCGGCGGTCTCGGCGACCGCGGCGACGTCGTCGTGGACCACCTCGGCGAAGACCCGTTCGGCGGTGGGGTGCAGCCGCAGCCAGCCCACTCCGGGCGGCGCGACGTCGAGCCAACCGGCGTCGGAGCTGTCCAGCACGACGGTCCGGCCGGCGGCCACCAGGTCGGTGACCTCGGCGGCGCACCGGCGCGGATCACCGGCGCAGGCGTACAGCAGCACCGCGTCGGCGGGTGCGTCGGCGGCGTCGATCAGGCCGGCGACGCCGCGCAGTCGGTCGGCGGCCGGCCCGGTGAGCACGACCGGACCGGCACCGGCCGGCGCCGGTCGGACGACCCGCTGCCGCGCGGCGGCCGGTGGTTCGGCCGCGTAGTCGTAGTAGCCGCGGCCGGCGCCCCGGCCGGTGAGCCCGGCGCGGACCAGCGCCCGGGTCAGCGGGATCGGCCGGTAGCGCGGATCGCCGAACTCCCGCAGCGCGGTCTCCGAGGAGGCCAGGTGGGTGTGCAGCCCGGTGAAGTCGAGCAGCTCCAGCGGCCCCATCCGGTGGCCGAGCGCGCCTCGGGCCACCGCGTCCACCACCGGGGCCGGCACGCCCTGGGTGACCAGCAGCTGGGCCTCGTAGTACAGCGGCCGGCAGATCCGGTTCACCACGAAGTTGGGGGTGTCGGCGCAGCGCACCGCGGTCTTGCCCAGCCCGGCGACCCACCGCTGCGCCCGGTCGACGACGTGCGGTGCGGTCTGTGGACCGGCGACCACCTCGACCAGCCGCATCCGGGTCGCCGGGTTGAAGAAGTGCAACCCGACCAGGCGGGTCGGGTCGCCGAAGGCCCAGCCGAGTTCGGCGACGCTCAGCGAGGACGTGTTGGTGGCCACGACCAGGTCGGCGGGCCCGGCGGCGGCGACCCGGGCCAGCAGGTCCCGTTTGACCGCGAGGTCCTCCACGACGGCTTCGACGAGCAGGTCGGCGCCGTCGAGGGCGGCGGTCAGGTCGGCGGTGGCGGTGACCGGCACCGGCCGGTCGTCGCGGTGCGCCTCGCGGCGCAGCAGCTCGGCGTTGTCGCGGGTGCTGGTCTCGTCGGCGTCGACCACGGTGACCCGCGCACCCGCCTGGGCGAACACCCGGGCGATGCCCCGGCCCATCGGCCCGAGCCCGACGACCACCACCGACAGTTCGTCCACCGTCGCCATCAGCTGACCCTTTCCAGTACGGCGGCGACCCCCTGGCCGCCGCCGACGCAGAGGCTGGCCACTGCGGTGGTGGCGTCGCGGCGGGCGAGTTCGTGCAGCAGCGACACGACGATCCGGGTGCCGCTCTGCCCGGTCGGGTGGCCCAGCGCGATACCGCCGCCGTTGACGTTGACCCGGTCCTCGGCGAGGCCGAGTTCGCGGACGTTGTGCACGATCTGCGCGGCGAACGCCTCATTGATCTCGAACAGGTCCACGTCGGCCGTCGACCGGTTGGCTCCGGCCAGCGCGCGGGGCACGGCGTGCACCGGACCCACCCCCATCTCGGTCGGGTCGACGCCGACCGCCGCGAACGACACCAGCCGGGCGGCGGGCGTCAGCCCGTACCGCTCGACGGTGGCCGCGTCGGCGACGATCACGGCGGCGGCGCCGTCGGCCATCTGGCTGGCGTTGCCGGCGGTGACCGTGCCGCCGTCGACGAACGCCGGCCTCAGTCCGGCGAGTCGGGCCGGCGTACTGTCGGTACGGAACGTCTCGTCACGCTCGAACGCGCCGTCGGCGGTGGGTACCGACACCGTCTCGGCGGCGAACCGGCCGTCCGCCCAGGCAGCGGCGGCCCGCTGGTGGCTGCGGGCGGCCCAGGCGTCCTGCTCGACGCGGCCGATGCCGTACCGCTCGGCGATCCGTTCGGCGGTCTGGCCCATGTTGAGCCCGCAGACCGGGTCGGTGCCGCCGTCGCGCCAGCCGTCGACCAGGGTGATGTCGCCGCGCCGTACGCCGTCCCAGCGCAGCCCGGAGTCGGCCAGGTAGGGCATCGTGCTCATCGACTCGACGGCGACGACCAGGGCGGCCCCGGTGTCGCCGACGGCGACCGACTGGGCGGCCAGCTGGATGGCCTTCAGCCCGGAGGCGCAGGCCATGTTGACGGTCTGCGCCGGGGTGCGCTGCGCCAGGCCGGCCCGCAAGGTGATCTGCCGGCCCGGGTTGGGGCCGTTGCCGGCCTGGCGGCAGTTGGACGCGACCACCTCGCCGACGGCGTCGGCCGGCAGGCCGGCCCGGTCCAGGGCAGCTCTCGCCGCGGCGGCGCCCAGGTCCACCGCCCGCACCGCGCGTAGCGAGCCGCCGTAGCGTCCGTGCGGGGTACGCACGGCGCCGATGAGATACACGTGCCGGTTCACGTTCGCTCCGTCCCGCCGCCGCGTCGCACGACGCGGCGGGCCTTGTGGGTGTGGCGCGGCAGGCTGCCGGGCGCGACCGCGACCACCTGGGCGCGGACCCGCAGCGCCTGCCGCAGCGCCGCAGTCAGGTCGGCGGCGGCGGTCGCGGTGCCGTCGGGCACCTCGATCTCGACCTTGATCCCGGTCAGGGATCCGCTGTGCCGGTCGGTGACGTCGGCGTCCAGCACGATCTGGTACTGGCCCCGGCCGGCCGGGTGTTCCCGCAGGACCTGCTCCACCGCGCTGGGGAAGACGTTGACGCCCCGGACCACCAGCATGTCGTCGGCCCGGCCGAGCACCCCGCCGGTCAGCCGGGCGTGGGTGCGGCCGCAGCCGCAGCCGGTGCCGTCGCGCACCACCAGGTCACCGGTCCAGAACCGGACCAGCGGAGTGGCCTGCTTGTCCAGGTGGGTCAGGACGAGGACGCCGGTCGTGCCGTCGGGCACCGGTTCGCGGGTACGTGGGTGCAGCACCTCGGCGAGGACGAAGTCCTCGGCGAGGTGCCCGCCGGCCTGTTCCTCGCATTCCCAGGCCACCGGCTGGAACTCCAGGCAGCCGTAGCCGTCGAAGCAGCGGGCACCCCAGGCCTGCTCGATCAGGGCCCGGGTGGCGGGCACCGCGCCGCCGGGTTCACCGCCGACCATGACCCGACGTACCGGGCAGTCGCGCAGCGGCCGGCCGGTCTGCTCGGCGACCTCGGCCAGGTGCAGCAGGAACGACGGGGTTCCGCCGACGGCCGTGACGCCGTACCGGAAGATGGTGTCGATCTGCCGGTGCGTGTCGGCGGATCCGCCTGGCACGACCGTCGCGCCGATCCGCTGGTAGCCGGCGGTGGCGCCGAGCCCGCCGACGAACCACGGATAGCTGAACAGGCACAGGTAGACGTCCCGGTCGCGGACACCCTGCCCGTACGCCATCCGCGCGTACAGGTCGGCCCAGCGGTCCAGGTCGGGGCCGGTCCACAGCACCGGCACCGGGTCGCCGGTGCTGCCGGAGGAGAAGTGGACCCGCTGGACCGCCTCCGGATCGGCCGCCCGGGTGGTCCCCCACGGCGGTTCCTCGCGCAGCCCGTCCAGGTAGTCGGCCCTGTCGATGATCGGTAGGTTCCGCAGCGAGTCCAGGTCGGTGAGGTCGGCCGGGTGCCAGCCGATGTCGAGCATCCGCCGCCGGTGCAGGGTGCTCGCCTGGTAGACGTAGCTGAGCTGGCGGCGCAGCGCCGTGAGCTGCTGCTGGGCTAGCCGGTCGCGGGGGAACGTCTCGCACTCCGACCACCAGCGGCGTACCGGCCGGTGCCCGATCATGCGGTCCTCCCCGGTCGGGCGGCGGGCGGGGTCAGGGTGAGCAGCTGCCCGGTGAGCAGGGCGGCAGCCGGGCCGGCGAGGTAGCCGATCAGGTCGGCCAGCGGCGGTGCCGTCGGTGCTGCCGGGGTGAGCAGGCAGTTCACCCGGATGTGCTGCGGTGCCCATTCGGTGGCCAGGGTCCGGGTCAGCGAGGTCAGGCCCGCGTGCAGCGCCGCGCCGGTCGGGCCGGGTGCGGCGGCGGCGATCAGCAGCAGGCCGCCGCCGGATGCGCCGGTGAGCAGGTGGTGTCCGGCGCGGGCGGCGGCGAAGACGGCGGTGAGGGTGGCCGCGGCGTCGCCGGTGGTCGGGGCGACACCGTCGCGCAGGTCGGCGACGACCAGGTCCGGCGCGGCCCCGTCGGCCTCCGGCGGCCGGGCACCGAGGCTGGCCAGGGCTGCGGTCAGCGCCGGGGTGGGTGTGCCGGCGACCCAGCCGATGGTACGGCCGGTGAGCGCGCCGGCGGCCAGGCAGCTGGCCTGCGTGGCGGTCACCGGACCGGCTCCGCCTGGTCGGCGCCGATGGCCCGGGCGATGACGATCCGCTGAATCTCCGAGGTGCCCTCGTAGATTTCCAGCACCCGCTGGTCGCGGTAGAGCCGTTCGACCGGGCAGGGCTTGCAGTAGCCTTCCCCGCCGTACACCTGGACGGCGAGGTCGACGGCGCGGTGGGCGACCTCGCTGGTGTAGAGCTTGGCCATGGCGCCGATGGTGGACACCGACGCGCCGTCGTCGTAGGTGTGTGCGGCCTGGTAGGTGAGCAGCCGGGCGGCGGTGAGCTCGGTGGCGAGGTCGGCGAGCCGGAAGCCGATCCCCTGGTGTTCCAGCAGGGGGCGGCCGAACCGGCTGCGGCGGGCAGCCTCTGCGGTGGCGAGCTGGTAGGCGGCCGCCGCGATGCCGAGCCCCTGTGCGGCGACGCTGATCCGGCCCAGGTCGAGGGTGCGCAGCGCGAGCCGCAGTCCGCGGCCGCGTTCGCCGAGGATCGCGTCGGCCGGTACCCGGGCGTCGAGTTTCAGGTTGCTGGTCCGGGTGCCCCGGATGCCCATCTTGTCCTCGTAGCGGTCGATGACCGCGCCCGGGGTGTCCTTGTCGATCAGGAAGGCGGTGATGCCACGGGCCCCGGCGTCCGGGTCGGTCTTGGCGAAGACCACGTAGTGCTGTGCGGCGCCGCCGTTGCCGATGTAGATCTTCTCGCCGCGCAGCCGGAACCCGTCGCCGTCGGGCAGTGCGGTGGTGGTGATCGCGGCGGCGTCGCTGCCGGCGCCGGTCTCGCTGAGGGCGAAGCTGACCGCCCGGCCGTGCAGCAGGTCACCGAGGACCAGTCGGCGTTGCTCATCGGTGCCGGCCAGCAGCAGCGGTACCGCGCCGAGTTCGTACGCGGCCAGGATGGCGCCGGTGGCGGCGCAGGCCCGGGAGACCTCCTCGGTGATCGCACACACCGCCTGCATGCTCAGCCCGGCACCGCCGTACTCGGTCGGCACGAAGATGCCGGTCAACCCGGATTCGACGAAGGCTGCGACGTGTTCCCAGGGGTAGCGCTGGTCCCGGTCGAGCTCGGCGGCGAGCGGGGCGAACTTCTCGGCGGCGAGGGTCCGGGCGGTGGCCAGCCAGCTGGCCCCGACCGGGTCGAGTTCCGGTTCCCACAGCACGCCCATCCCGGATCCTTTCCGAAGTCTCCGCAGTACTTCCCGACCACCGGTCGCGTTGGTAACGTCAACGTAGATGTCGACCAGCTTGCCGAGCGGGGTCCGACGTGTCAAGGAGGTCGCACAGTGGCAGACCCGACAGGGCCGGTGGCCGAACAACCGCCGCCGGCACCGGCGGCGCTCACCGAGCGGGAGGACGCCGTCGCCGTCGTCCGGCTCAACCGACCGGACCGGCGCAACGCGCTCACCACCGACACGATGCACGACCTGGTGGAAGCCCTGGCGGCGGCCGACGCCGACCCGCAGGTCCGGGCGATCGTGCTCACCGGCGGCAGCCAGACCTTTGCCTCCGGCGCCGACGTACGCGAACTGCTCGCCCTCGACACCGCCCGGTACCTGGACTCACCCCGGGTCGGTGCGTGGCGGCGGATCATGTCGGTCGGCACCCCACTGGTCGCCGCCGTCGCCGGACCGGTCCTCGGCGGCGGCTGCGAGCTGGCCCTCGTCTGCGACCTGGTCGTCGCGGCGGACAACGCGGTGTTCGGCCAGCCGGAGATCCGGCTCGGCATCATGCCCGGCGCCGGCGGCACCCAACGCTGGGCCCGGGTCGCCGGCCGGTTCGTCGCCGCCGAGGTCGTCCTGCTCGGTCGCACCGTGGACGCCTGGCGGGCCCGGGACCTCGGCCTGGTGCACCGGGTCGCGCCGCGTGAGCGGGTGGTGCAGGTCGGTGTCGAGGTCGCCCGGGAACTGGCCGGGTTCGGCCCGATCGCCACCCGACAGGCCCGCGCGGCGGTCCGGGCGACCGAGGAGACCCCGCTCAGCGCCGGGCTGGACCTGGAACGCGCGATGCTGGCCGGGCTGCTCGGCACCGCGGACCACACCGAGGGGATCACCGCGTTCCTGGACAAGCGCCCGCCCCGCTTCCAGGGCCGGTGAGCACCATCCGTGGGGTGCGGAGCATCCGTGACGAAGGGACCGAGATGAACATCGCCACCGTCGCGGTCGGCGCCGGCGCCGACCTGGTCGACCTGGCCACGGCCGTACGCGACGCGGCACGGCAGACCGGGCTGGCCGCCGTCCTGGTGGAGGTCACCGGGGAGGCGCTGGACCCGCGGGGCGACCAGGTCGCCGCCGGCGGCGCCGCCGCCCGGCTGTGCGCCGCGCTGCGCCGGGCGGCGGCACCGAACGTCCTGGCCGTTACCGGCCCGGTCGGCGGCGCCGGGCTGGCCGCGCTGCTGCACTTCGACGTCGTGCTGTCCGCTCCGACCAGCACCTTCACCGCCGGCGACCCGGACAGCGGAGCGCTGCTCGCCAGTGACCTGGCCGGCCTGCTGATCCGGCGAATCGGGGCGGGACGGGCCCGGCAGCTGGTCCTCACCGGCCGGTTCCTCGGCGCCGCTACCGCACTGGACTGGGGTCTGGTCGCCGGAGTCGACCCGCAGTGCGCCGACCGGGCCGGTGAGCTGGCCCGGTCCTGGGCCGACTCCCCGGGCGCGGGACTGGCGCTACGGGCCCTGGACGCGGCGCAGCGGCTGCCCGCCGCCGACGCCGCCGGCTACGCCTGCGACCTGCTGCCGCTGCTCGCACCGGCCCCGGCGGAGGGCACCCGGTCAGACCGGTGACGGGAACAGCCCCGCCCGGCTGAGCCGGCCCGGGGCGGTGATGCCCAACGCGGCGGCCAGCCAACGGGCGTCGTCCAGCACCGTCGGCAGGTCCAGGCCCACGTCGACGCCCATCCGGCTCAGGGTGTAGGTGAGGTCCTCGGTGGCAACGTTACCGGTGGCGGCCGGCGCGAACGGGCAGCCGCCGATCCCGGCCAGGCTGGCGTCCAGGGCGGCGACCCCGGACCGCACCGCCGCCACCGCGTTGGCCACCCCGGTGCTGCGGGTGTCGTGGAAGTGCGCCCGCAAGGGCAGGCCGGGGGCCAGTTCGGCGGCCAGGCCGAAGCGTTCCTCCACGTCGGTCGGCACCGCCACCCCGATCGTGTCGGCCAGCACCAGCTCGTCCGGTGATTCGGCGAGCACCGCGCGCAGCACGGTCGCCAGACGTACGACCGGGACCTCGCCCTCGAACGGGCAGCCGAACGCCGCACCGACCGTCACCGCGACCCGTACCCCGTCGGCGGCGGCCCGGCGGCGGACGGCTGTCATCGCCCGCAGCGCCGCCGCCACCGGCATCGCCTGGTTCCGTTCGCTGAACGTCTCGGTGGCGAGCACCACCATGTTGACCTCGGTGAAACCGGCGTCGCGGGCCCGCAGGTAGCCGCGCTCGTTGAGCACCAGGGCGGTGTAGCGCACCCCGGGGCCGGGGTCGGACAGACCGGCGGCCACCTGCTCGGCGTCGGCCATCTGCGGTACCCGGTCCGGGCGGACGAAGGCGGTGACCTCGATGCGCCGTGCGCCGTGGCGTACCGCCCGGCGGACCAGTTCGAGCTTGTCGGCGGTCGGCAGCAGGGTGCGCTCGTTCTGCAGCCCGTCCCGGGGCGCCACCTCGACGATCTCGACCATGACCACTCCCTGATGTTGCGTCAACGTTTACGTGGACTGTATAACATCAGGCATGACGCACGAGCCGCCGGACGGCACCCCGGACACCGCACCGCCACTGGCCGGAGTGCGGGTCATCGAGATGGGCTCCCTGATCGCCGGCCCGTTCTGCGGGCAGCTCCTCGCCGACCACGGCGCCGAGGTGATCAAGATCGAGCCGCCGGGCGTCGGCGACCCGATGCGCGAATGGGGGCGGGAGAAGTCCGACGGACGGTCGCTGTGGTGGCCGATCATCGCCCGCAACAAGAAGTCGATCACACTCGACCTGCGCACCGGGGACGGCCAGCAGATCGCCCGCGACCTGTTGGCCGACGCGGACGTGCTGCTGGAGAACTTCCGGCCCGGCACCGTGGAGAAGTGGGGACTCGGCTTCGACCAGCTGACCAGGATCAACCCCGGGTTGGTCATGGTCCGGGTCTCCGGGTTCGGCCAGCACGGACCGTACGCCGAACGACCCGGTTACGGCGCGATCGCCGAGGCGATGGGCGGCCTGCGGTACGTGGTCGGCGACCCGTCCACCCCGCCCAGCCGGGTCGGCATCAGCCTCGGTGACTCCCTCGCCGCGACGTTCGCCACCCTCGGCACCCTGCTCGCGCTGCGTGCCCGGGACCGTACCGGCACCGGTCAGGTCGTCGACGCCGCGATCTACGAGGCGGTCCTCGCGTTGATGGAGTCGCTGGTGCCCGAGTACGGGCTGGCCGGCTTCGTCCGCGAGCGCAGCGGACCGATCCTGCCCAACGTGGCACCGTCCAACGTCTACCCCACCAGCGACGGTGCGATGGTGCTGATCGCCGCGAACCAGGACACCGTCTTCCGCCGGCTGGCCACCGCGATGGGCCGACCGGAGCTCGGCACCGACCAGCGGTACGCCAGCCACACCGCCCGCGGCCGGCACCAGGCCGAGCTGGACGCCCAGATCGCCGACTGGACCCGCACCCTCACCGTGGACACCCTCACCGAGACGCTGATCGCCCACTCGGTGCCGGTCGGCAAGATCTACCGGGCACCGGAGATGCTCACCGACCCGCACTTCCAGGCCCGCCGGACCATCGTCTCGGTCGACGATCCGGCGCTGGGCGCGGTGCCGATGCAGAACGTCTTCCCCCGGCTGGACCGCACCCCCGGCGTGGTCCGGCACCCCGGTCCGGCACTCGGCGCCCACAACGACGAGATCTACCGCGGTCTGCTCGCGATGACCGACGAACGGTACACGCGGCTGCGAAGCGCCGGCGTCATCTGACGGCGTCGGTTCCGACGTGTCCGGATCGGCCCGGGGTGTGCACCAGCTCCGGCACCGGCATCGCCGTCAGGTCCGGTCCAGCCGTCAGCCGTGGTGCAGCAGCGCACCGGCGGCGCCGACGAGCGTGGCGCCGCCGTCCAGGGCGATCAGCTGGCCGGTGATCCACTCCCCCGCCGGCCCGGCCAGGAAGCCGACCAGCGCGGCCACCTCGTCCGGGGTGGTGGCCCGGCCCAGCGGGGTGCGACGCAGCACCTCCGCCAACGCGGTGCCGGTGAGTTCGTGGCGTACGCCGTCGGTCAGCACGGTGCCCGGCGCCAGGCAGTTGAGCCGGATCCCGTCGGCGGACCAGCGCTGCGCCAGCGACCGGGTCAGGCCCAGCACACCGGCGCGGGCGGCGGCCGAGTGGGCCAGGCCCGGGATGCCGGCCTCCGGCGCGGACAGCGAGACGTTCACCACCCGGCCGTGGCCACGCGCGGCGAGCCACGGATGCGCCGCTTCGGTCAGCCGGGTGACCGCCGTCAGGTTCAGGTCGGCCACCGCGGCGAAGCCCCGGGAGGAGATCCCGGTGGCCGGGGCGACGAACTGCCCACCCGCGTTGTTGACCAGGATGTCCAGGCCGTACCGGTGGCCGACCTCGGCGATCAGGTCGGTTACCTGCTCCGGACGACGCACGTCCAGCGACCGGGCGACGAAGCGGCCCGGTGCGGCCAGCCCGGCGGTGCCGGCCAGCGGCTGCGGCCGCCGCCCGACACCGACCACCAGGGCGCCGAGGCCGGCCAGCCGCAGCGCGACCGCCCGGCCGATACCGGTGCCGGCACCGGTGACCAGCGCGGTCCGGCCGGCGAGCAACCCGGGGCGCAGCACCTGCGGATCGGCGTCCGTCACGGCCGGGCCAGCCCGGCGACCAGGCCGCCGTCGACCGGCAGCAGCGCCCCGGTGACGTAGCTGGCGGCGTCCGAGGCGAGCCAGCAGACCACCTCGGCGATCTCCTGCGGCTCGGCGGCCCGCCCGATCGGGTGTGTCGCCTCCAGCGCGGTGGTGTCGAACCGGACGATCGGGGTGCGGACCAGGCCGGGACAGACCGCGTTGACCCGGATGCCGGCGGCGGCGTACTCGATCGCCGCCGTCCTGGTCAGTCCGGCGATGCCGTGTTTGCTGGCCACGTACGCGGCCGACGCCGGCACCCCGCGCAACGCGGCACCGGACGCGGTGTTGACGATCGACCCGCCGCCGCCCTGGGCCAGCAGCTGGGCGATCTCGACGCGCAGGCAGTGGAAGGTGCCGGTGAGGTTCACCGCCAGCACCCGGTCCCAGACGTGCGCCGGGTAGTCGGCGGTGTCGGCGAACACACCGGTCACCCCGGCGTTGTTGTGCGCGACGTCGATCCGGCCGAACCGGTGGACCACCGCGGCGACCATCGCCGCGACGGAGTCGGCGTCGGCGATGTCGACCGGATGCGCCACGGCGGCCGGGCCGATCGCCGCCGCGACGGACTCGGCGGCCGTCAGGTCCCGGTCGGCGACCAGCACCCGGGCACCGGCCGCCGCCAGCCGGTGCGCGGTCGCCGCGCCGATCCCGGACCCGCCTCCGGTGACCAGCGCCACCCGGTCGGTCAGGTCGGGACCGGTCAGACGGCCACCGCCGGTGGCCGGTGCCGGTGCGGCCCGGCTCACCGGCACGTCCCGGTCGGACGGGGCGGTCTGCTGCCGGACGCCGCGCCGCGGCACCGGCCCACGGTCAGGACTTCGGTGCCAGACTGGACAAGGCCAGCTCGATGAAGATCTCGCCGAAGTCGGCCAGGCTGCGCGGCCCGTCCGGGTCGAACCAGCGGTAGGTCCAGTTGAACATCCCGACGATGCCGAGCACCGCCACGTTCGGGTCGACGTCGGAGCGGAACTCGCCGCTGGCCGCGCCGTCGGTGATCACCTTCGTCAACAGCCGGCCCCACAGGTCGGCGTTGCGCTGGATGTCGGTCACCTCGTCGCCGGTCATCACCTTGTGGATGTTCTCGCCGACGAAGATGAACAGCTCCGGGCGGCGTTGCATCGCGTGTACGTAGGCCCGCAGCCCCCGGGCGAGCTTCTCCCGGGGCGGCGTCGGCTCGGCGACGATCTGCTCCAGCTCCACGCGCATCTGCTCGATCGGCTGATGCAGCAGCGAGACGAGCAGCTCTTCCTTCGTGCCGACGTAGTAGTAGAGCGTGGCCCGGTTGATGCCGACCTCGGTGGCCACGTCCTCCAGGGTGGTCTGTGCGTAGCCGAGCCGCTGGAATACCCGGGCCGCCCCGTCCAGGACCTCCTGCCAGCGGGCGTCGGACTTGCGGCCGCTGGCCAGCCTGCGCTCCATCCGGCGACGGGCGATGTCGCTGGCTGCCGTCCGGTTGCGTTCCCGGGTCGCCACGGGCGCCACACTCCTCCAGCACGACCGACCAGAGTCGATCTATGAACAGTCGCGTTGATGATAGCGCAGCGCGTCGGACGGCAGTCATCGGGTACGCAGCGTCCGCTTGAGGACCTTGCCGCTGGCGTTGCGGGGCAGCGCTTCCTCGACCCGGAACACCGCCGGGATCTTGTATCCGGCGAGCCGGGTCCGGCAGTACTCCCGGACGGCGTCCTCGTCGAAGGTGCCACCGGGGTTGAGCACCAGGTGCGCCCGGACGATCTCGCCCCACCGATCGTCCGGCACCCCGACCACCGAGACCTCCTGCACCGTCGGCAGCTCCGACAGCACCTGTTCGATCTCGATCGGGTAGACGTTCTCCCCACCTCTGATGATCATGTCCTTTTTGCGGCCGGACAGGTAGAGGTAGCCCTCGTCGTCGCGCCAGGCCATGTCACCGCCGCGGAACCAGCCGTCGACCAGCACCCGGTCGGTCTCCTCCGGCATGCCGAGGTAGCCGGTCATCACCGCGTCGGACCGGGTGACGATCTCACCGACCTCACCGTCCGGGACCTCGTTCAGGTCGTCGTCGCACAGCCGCAGGTCGACGCCCATGCCCGGTTTGCCGATCGAGCCGAGCAGATGCTCGTTGCCGGCCAACGCACGGTGGTGGTCCTGCGGGGTCAGCACCGTCTGCAGACCGGCCTCGGTGCCGGCGCCGAACATGTTCATGAAGTCGCACCGGAACGTGTCCATCGCCCGGCGCAGCAGGGTCGGCGACATCGGCGCCGCCCCGTACGCGATGGACAGCAGCCGGTCGTAGCTGGCGTCGCGCACGTCCGGCTGCTGCAGCAGCATGTCGATCATCGTCGGGACCAGGAAGACGCCGTTGAGCACATCGCGGCGCAGCCACTTGAGGACGGTGACCGGATCGAACGCCGGCAGGATCAGCGACGGGAAACCGCGGGCCACCCCGGCCAGCACGTAGCCCATTCCGGCGACGTGGTACAGCGGGGCCGGCGAGTAGTGGAACGAGTCCGCCGGCAGCCGCCGCTCGAGGATGCACTGGAACACCAGGTGCTTGGTCATCCGCTGGTGGTGCATCACGCCCTTGGGCAGGGCGGTGGTGCCACTGGTGAAGGCCAGGCACATGAGTTCGTCGTCGCCGAACGGGGTGTCGATCTCGACGTCGTCACCGGCGGCCACCAGCTCCTCGTACCCCCGGTCGGCCACCGCGGTCTTCTCGTACGACACGGTGTAGCGCAGCGTCGGCACGTCGACCGACTCGATCATGGCGGCGTACCGCTCGCTGAAGAACAGCACCTTCGCCTCGGCGGTACGCAGCAGCATCTGCAGCTCCGGCTGGGCCAGCCGGAAGTTCAGCGGCACGTAGACCGCGCCGAGCTTCATGCAGGCCAGCAGGGTCTCCATGTAGCAGTGCGAGTCGGTGGCGAACAGCGCCACCCGGTCGCCCTTGCCGACACCCATCCGGCGCAGTTCGTTGGCGACCCGGTTGACCCGGCTGTTGACCTGGGCGAACGAGTACGAGTCGGTGTCGGTGACGAAGCAGGCCCGACCCGGCGTGTTCCGGGCGTGCAGCCGGACCCAGTCCGCCGCCCGGCTGGTGCGCTGCGTGGACATCAGTCACCCCCTCGGTACCTAGGAGAACTCGGGCAGCACGTGCTTGCCCAGCAGCTCGATCGACTTCATGACCTTCTCGTGCGGGATGTTGTACGGCTGGACGAGGCAGAGCAGCAGATCGGTCCCCACCGCCTCGTACCGTTTGGCCATCTCGACGCACTGATCGGGGTTGCCGACGATCACCGCGTCGTTGTCGAGCAGGTAGTCGAAGGTCAGCGAGTCCAGGTCGATCCCGCCGAGCAGCTTCCTGGCGTACTCGTAGCTGCCCAGCCGCGCGCCGTCCTTCCAGTCGCCGAGCTCGGCGACGGACTTCAGCGACGTCTGCACGTACCAGCCGAAGCAGTCCCGGGCCGCCGCGTACGCCTCCTCGGTGGTCTGGGCGCAGTGCACCTGCGTGAAGGTGGCGATCTGCTCGTTGACGTACGCCCCGACCGGTTTGGCGCGCCGGATTCCGTCCCGGTACCGGTTGAACCGTTTGACCAGGGTCTCCGGTGCGGCGGCCACCGAGAACGACAACAGCCCCAGACCTTTCTCCCCGATCAGCTCGTGGCTGTCGGCGCTGGACGAGGCACCCCACAGCGGCGGGTGCGGGCGCTGCATCGGCTTGGGCACCACCCCGCGCGGCGGCAGCTTGAAATGCTCGCCGTCCCAGGAGAACTCATCCTGGGTCCAGCAGCCCATGATGACCTCCAGCGCCTCCTCCCACATCGGCCGGGTGTCGGTCGGGTCGATGCCGAACCCTTCCAGCTCGGTCCGGGTGCCGGAGCGGCCGGTGCCGAACTCCAGGCGGCCGCCGGAGAGCACGTCGACGGTGGCGGCAGCCTCGGCGGCGCGCACCGGATGGTTGTACGGGAACGGCAGCAGCCGTACGCCGTGCCCGATCCGGATGTTCTTCGTCTTCGCGGCGATCGCGCCGTAGAGCACGCCCGGCGCCGACGAGAACGAGTACTCGTCGAGGAAGTGGTGTTCGACGGTCCAGACGCTGTGGAAGCCGAGCTTGTCAGCGAGCACGATCTGGTCGAGGACGTTCTGGAACGCGACGTAGGCGCTGCGGTCGTCCCACGGGCGGGGCACCGCGATCTCGTACATCAGGGCGAACTTCATCCGATGTCTCCCTCGTGCAACGGGTACGCCGCCACGCCCAGGTCGTACGCGACCAGTTCGCCGGTCATCGAGAAGGTGACGTACAGCTGACCGTCGCCGATGCAGCAGTTGGTGGGCTGGGCGCCGGGTGGGGTGTCGATGGTGTCGCGGACCGAGCCGTCCGGTCCGATGACCACGACGACGTGCCCGACGCTGCCGCACACGTACAGGTTGCCGTCGGTGTCGAAGCAGAAGCCGTCCGGTGCGCCGGCGGGCAGCTTGGCGAAGACCTGCGGGTCGCCGAGTCCGCTACCGGGCGTGTGGTCGAACACCAGGATCCGCCGGGTCAGCGACTGGGCCAGGTACAGCCGTCCGTCCGGGCCGAACGCGATGCCGTTGGGCATCGCGGGGACCTCGGCGACCTGCTGCACCGCGCCGTCGGCGGACACCGCGACGATCCGGCCAGGCTTGAGGTCGCGCAGGTTCTCCCAGTTGTGCGAGTCGGTGACGTACAGCCGGCCGTCGGGGCCGAAGCACAGGTCGTTGGGCCGGTGCGGGGCCGGACCGGGCAGGTCGGCGGTGACCGTGCTCACGGTGCCGTCGACGGCGACCTTCTGCACGCGGCCGTCGAACGGTTCGGGCGCGTGCCAGTATCCACCGGTCCGGGTGGCGGACAGGCCACCGTTGTTGGCGACGTACACCGCGCCGCCGGCGCCCCGCGCGCTGCCGTTGGGGCCGCCGCCGAGGTCACCGAGGGTGGACCGGCTCCCGTCGGCGTCGACCCGGGTCAGCCGCTGGCCCTGCATCTCGACCACGGCGACCGCGCCGTCGCCGAGGTGGCTGGGGCCCTCCGGGAAGTCGAGGCCGCCAGTGACAACCCGAGGTGTCCAGGAGGTCACGACGTCACCTGCGCCGGGTCGAGGGCCTTGAGCCGGGGCATCACCTCGGCGGCGAACAGCCGCAGGTTGTGCTCGGCGGTCTGCGGCGACATGCCGGCGAACGAGAAGACCCCGTTGAACCCGTCGTTGCCGACTTTGGACCGGATGTCGACGATCCGCTCGTAGCACTGCTCCGGGGTGCCCCAGATCTGCAGTTCGATGAAGTTGTCGACGACCCGGTCGGAGCCGTGTTTCTGGATGGACCGGGCCAGTTTCTGGTAGTACTCGTAGCCCATCGTGGTGTCGAAGTGCCGGCCGCCGAGTTCGTAGTGGTTGAGCACGTACTCGTAATAGCCGCCGATGTACTCCTGGGCCATGTCGCGGGCCTTGATCGGGTCCTCGTCACAGCAGACCCAGCCGGTGACCAGCGGGGCGGGCGCGTCGACGCCCTTGAGTTCCTTGAAGGTGGCCCGGTAGGCGTCGAGGTCGTCGGCCACCTCCATCCAGTCCTTCTGCGGGTTGATCAGGATGCCGGCACCGACGTCGGCCATGATGCGCACCGACTCCGGGGAGACGGCGGCGGCGTAGAGCCGGTCCCGGAAGCCGCGCGTCGGGCGGGGCCGCAGCTCACGCCGGGGAATGGTGTAGTACTTGCCCTCGTACTCCAGCACACCGGTCTCGAGGGCCTGCATGATGATCTGCGCGGCCTCGACGAAGCGCTCCCGCGACTCGCCCATCGGCACCCGCATCCCGTCGAACTCGATGCGGCCCAGGCCACGTCCCATGCCGAAGACGAACCGGCCGTTGGAGATGATGTCGAGCACGGCGACCTGTTCGGCCACCCGCACCGGGTCGTGCCAGGGCAGGATCACCGCACCGGAGCCGAGCTGCACCCGTTCGGTGCGCCCGGCCAGGTAGGTGAGGAACTGCAGGACGTCGGGGCACATGGTGTACGAGGTGAAGTGGTGCTCCACGCCCCAGATGGCGTCGAACCCGAGCGGCTCGGCGAGGTCGGCGAGCCGCAGCTCGTTGTGGTAGATCTCCTCGTCGGTCGCGTTCTCGTGACCTTCGAAGATGCAGGTCATCCCTACACGCATCAGGCTTCAGCCTCCAGTGGACGGATCGGGGGCGGCGTCGGGTGCCGCGAGCTGCTGGTACCGGCCATGGCAGAAGACCAGCGGTCGGCCCTGGGCGCGGACGTCGAGGTTGCGCACCCGGCCCAGTACGAACAGGTGGTCGCCGGCCGGGTGGCAGCGCTCGAAGACGCAGTCGAACCAGGCGAGCGCGCCGTCGATCACCGGCGATCCGGTCTCGGCCGCCGGCCGCCAGTCGACGCCGTCGAACTTGCGACCACCGGATCGGGCGAAGCCGCGGCACAACTGCTCGTGCTCCTCACCGAGCACGTTGACGCAGAACGTCCCGACCGGGACCATCAGCGGCCAGGTGCTCGAGGTGCGGGCCGGCAGGAAGCCCACCAGGGGCGGGTCGAGCGACGCGGAGACGAACGAGCCGACGGTCAGACCGACCGGCCCCTGCCGGGTCATCGCGGTGACCACCGTCACGCCGGTGGGCACGTGACCCATCACGTGCCGGAAGCGCTCGGTGGTGAAGGGATTGATCCGGGCCGGGCGGATCGGGGTGTCGACCACCATCTACCTCGCCTCCAACATCCTCGGGGTTCCCGGTCGGGCGGACTCGATGACATGCACGTCACCGCTGATGTTGACGGAAGGCTAGCACCGCACCGGACCGCGCGTCAACAGCAGTGCTGACAATCCAAATCGACCCCGCCCGAGCGTTCCGCAACGCGGCCGACTGTGTTAACACTAGTGTTTACGCGATGGTCGGTCCGTCCCCGACCTGCGGCGACGACGCGGGCCGCGACCGCCGACGCAAAACACGGAGGAGATCGAGATGGAGCTGGCAACGCAGCGGGCACCCGACCCGGCGGACATCGACCCGGGCCCAGCCGACTCCGGCCCCGGCTTGGTCGACCCGGATCCCGACCTGGCGGACGTCGACCCCGACCTGGCGGTGGAGATGCTGCGCCGGATGCTACGCATCCGGCGGTTCGAGGAAGCCACCATCGACCTGTTCCACGCCGGCGAGCTACCCGCCATGGTGCACCTGAGCATCGGCCAGGAAGCCGCGATCGTGGGCGCCTGCCTGGCCACCGGCACCGACGACTACATGACCGGCAACCACCGCTCACATGGTCATCCGATCGCCAAAGGCGCCCGGCTGGACCGGCTGATGGCCGAACTGCTGGGCCGAGCCGGCGGCGTCTGCAGAGGCAAGGGCGGCAGCATGCACCTGGCCGACTTCTCCGTCGGCAGCCTTGGCGAGTCCGGCATCGTCGGCTCCGCCATCCCGGTCGCCACCGGCGCCGGACTCGCCGCCGACGTCCTCGGCGACGGCCGGATCTGCCTGTGCTTCTTCGGCGACGGCGCCGCCAACGAGGGCGTCTTCCACGAATCGCTGAACCTGGCCGCCGTCTGGAAGCTCCCGGTCGTCTACCTGTGCGAGAACAACGGGTACGCGGTCAGTGTGCGCGCCGACGACCTCACCTCGGTGCCGGACATCGCCACCCGGGCGGTCGCGTACGGCATCCCCGGAGTGGTGGTCGACGGCCAGGACGTCACCGCCACCTACCGGGCGGTCGCCACCGCGGTCGCCCGGGCCCGCGCCGGCGACGGACCCAGCATCGTGGAGGCCAAGACCTACCGCTTCCACGAACACGCGTACGGCCTGAAACTGCGCGAGGCGTACCGCGAGGACGCCGAGGTCGGCACGTGGAGCGCCGACCGCGACCCGATCAGCCTGTTCACCGCCCGGCTGCTCGCCGACGGGCGAACCGACCCGGCCCGGCTCGACGCGGTGCGCGCCGAGGTCGACACAGAGGTCACCGAGGCCGTCGAGTTCGCCCGTAGCAGCCCCTACCCGGAGCCGGCCGAGGCCTACCGGGACCTGTACCACGAACCGGAAGGAGCCCACGCGTGAGCGCGGACACCGCTGCGGCGCCGACCCGGCGCCGCAGCGCCGAACTTGGCTTCCTGCAAGCCATCCAGCAGGCCCAGCAGGAGGAGATGGCCCGCGACGAGCGGGTCGTCCTGATGGGTCAGGACCTGCGGGCCAACGTCTTCGGCGCGGCCGCCGGCTTCCTCGCCGAATTCGGCCCGGCCCGGGTACGCGACCTGCCGCTGTCCGAGGCGGCCAGCGTCGGCATGGCCGCCGGCGCCGCGATGGCCGGCCTGCGGCCGATCGTCGATTTGACCGTGGCCAGCTTCATGTTCGGCGCGATGGACCAGTTCATCAGCCAGGTCGCCAAGAGCCGCTACATGTTCGGCGGGCAGGCCCGCCTGCCGGTGGTGTACCGGCAGGCGCTCTACTACCACGGCGGCACCGCCGCCCACCACGCCGACCGCCCCTACCCGATGTTCATGAACGTCCCCGGGCTGAAGATCATCGTGCCCAGCAACGGACCGGACCTCAAGGGTCTGCTCAAGACAGCCATCCGCGACGACAACCCGGTGCTGTGCTTCGAGGACGCCAACCTGTGGGGCCGCCGCGGCCGGGGGCCGGCACCGGCCGACGACGAGCACCTGGTCCCGTTCGGCGTCGCGGCGATTCCCCGGGCCGGCACCGACGTGACCGTGATCGGCATCGGCGGCGGGGTGAGACTCGCCCTCGATGCCGCCGACCAGCTCGCCGCCGACGGCATCTCCGTCGAGGTCGTCGACCCACGCACCCTGGTCCCGATGGACTGGCCGACCATCGTCGCGTCAGTGGCCAGGACCGGCCGCGCCGTCGTCGTCGACCCGGCCAACCGCACCTGCAGCGCGGCCAGCGAGATCGCCGCCCACCTGGTCGAGGAGGCGTTCGACGCACTACGTGCCCCGGTCCGGCGGGTCACCACCGACGACGTCCACGTGCCGTTCAGCCCGGCCCTGGAAAAGCAGATCTACCCGTCGACAGAGAAGATCGTCGCGGCGGTACGCCGCACGCTCGGAGAGAGGTGAGCATGGAGACCGAGGTGCGTCTGCCGCAGTTCGGCATGGGCATGTCCGAAGCCGAGGTGATGCAGTGGTACGCCGCCGACGGTGACCGGGTCGAGGAGGGCGCCGACCTAGTCGAGGTGGAGGCGGAGAAGGCCCGCGAGGTGCTCGCCGCCCCGGCCAGCGGCACCCTGCGGATCACCGCCCAGCCCGGCGACGTCGTCGAGGTCCGTACCGTCCTCGCCGTCATCGTCGGCGAGACGCCGTGACCGGCCCGCCCGCCCGGACCGGGACCGGGACCGGGACGACAGTCGCCGCGCCCGCCGACCCCCGCGGGCCCGGCGAACTGGTCCGCCCGGACGGACTGCGCCGCCGGATCGCCGCCCACATGGTCAGATCCGTCACGACCAGCCCGCACGCGGCGATGGCCGTCGAGGTCCGCTTCGACGCCGTCGAAGCCGACCGGGCCGCCCACGGCGACCGACCCCCCGGGATGCTCGCCTACCTGGCCCGGGCCACCGCGCAGGCGTTGACCGAGTTCCCGATGCTGAACGCCAGCTGGGAAGAGGCCGGGATCCGGGTCTTCGAGCAGGTCAACCTCGGTATCGCGGTCGACCTGCGGCACGCGGGCCTGGTCGTGCCGGTCGTGCACCGCGCCGACGAACTCGACCTGACCACCCTGCACGACCGGATCACCGACGTCACCGCCCGCGCCCACCAGCGCCGGCTCGGCGTCACCGACATGGCCGGTGGCACCTTCACCATCTCCAGCCTGGGCCGGTCCGGCACTCTGTTCACCGTCCCCGTGATCAACCAGCCGCAGGCCGCCATCCTGTCCTTCGACAGCGTCGCCGACCGGCCGGTCGTCGTCCGCGACGGCGACCGGCCCCGACTGGACATCGGCCGGGTCGCCGTGCTGACCGCGTCGTTCGACCACCGGGTCCTCGACGGCGCCTACTGCGCCGCCTTCCTCAGTCGGGTCCGGCACCTGGTCGAATCGGTCGCCGACCAGCGGTAGACGTCACCACCACCAGGGGATACGGCTGGCGGGACGGTTCCCCGCCGGCCCGCCCGGCGGTAGGTTCGGACCGGACCTGTGTGACGACGATGTTCCAGGAGGGTTCCGATGAGCCAACACGTCCGGGGTGTGATCTCCCGGAGCACCGGTACGCCGGTCGAGGTCGCCACGATCGTCGTACCGGACCCCGGCCCGGGCGAGGCGGTGGTGCGGGTACAGGCCTGCGGTGTCTGCCACACCGACCTGCACTACCGTGACGGCGGCATCAGCGACGACTACCCGTTCCTGCTCGGCCACGAGGCGGCCGGCACCGTCGAACAGGTCGGCGACGGGGTGACCGACGTCGCCCCCGGCGACTTCGTGGTGCTGAACTGGCGTGCCGTCTGCGGCACCTGCCGGGCCTGCGTCCGGGGCCGCCCCTGGTACTGCTTCGCCACCCACAACGCCACCCGGAAGATGACACTGACCGACGGCACCGTGCTCTCCCCCGCGCTGGGCATCGGCGCCTTCGCCGAGAAGACCCTGGTACACGCCGGCCAGTGCACCAAGGTGGACCCGGCGGCCCGGCCGGCCGCCGTCGGCCTGCTCGGCTGCGGAGTGATGGCCGGGCTGGGAGCCGCGATCAACACCGGCGGCGTCGGCCGCGGCGACTCCGTCGCGGTCATCGGTTGCGGCGGAGTCGGCGACGGCGCGATCGCCGGGGCCGCCCTGGCCGGTGCGACGACCATCATCGCCGTCGACACCGACCCCCGGAAACTGGACTGGGCGCGCGGCTTCGGCGCCACCCACACTGTGGACGCCCGGCAGACCGACGTGGTGGAACGGATCCAGGAGCTCACCGGCGGGCTCGGCGCCGACGTCGTCATCGACGCGGTCGGCCGCCCGGAAACCTGGAAACAGGCGTTCTACGCCCGGGACCTGGCCGGCACCGTCGTCCTGGTCGGCGTACCGACCCCGCAGATGCGCGTCGAACTGCCGCTGCTGGACGTGTTCGGTCGCGGCGGCGCGCTCAAATCCAGCTGGTACGGCGACTGCCTGCCGTCGCGCGACTTCCCGATGCTGACCGAACTGTACCGGCAGGGCCGCCTCGACCTCGACGCCTTCGTCACCGAGGAGATCCCGCTCGACCAGGTCGAGCAAGCCTTCGACAAGATGCACCACGGCGACGTGCTCCGCTCGGTGGTGGTGTTCTGATGTCCACCCGGATCGACCACACCGTCACATCCGGGACGTTCTCCCTGGACGGGCAGACCTTCGATGTCGACAACAACGTCTGGGTGGTCGGCGACGACACCGAATGCGTGGTGATCGACGCCCCGCACGAGGTCGAGGCGATCCGCGCCGTCGTCGGCGCGCGTACCGTCCGGGCGATCGTCGCCACCCACGCCCACGACGACCACGTACGGGTCGCGGCGCGCCTGGCCGACGAGACCGGCGCGCCGGTGCTACTGCACCCGGCCGACCAGGTGCTCTGGGACCAGGTCCACCCGCGGCGGCCGCCGGACGCCGCGCTGGCCGACGGGCAGCAGCTCACCGTCGGCGGCACCACGCTGCGGGTCCTGCACACCCCCGGGCACAGCCCCGGTGCCTGCTGCCTGTCCGCGCCCGAGCTGGGCGTGGTGTTCACCGGCGACACGCTGTTCGCTGGCGGCCCGGGAGCCACCGGCCGCTCCTACAGCGACTTCGGCACGATCATCGCGTCCATCCGCGACCGGCTGTTCACCCTGCCGGACGACACGATCGTGCACACCGGACACGGCGACAGCACCACGATCGGCGCCGAACGGCCGCACCTCGACGAGTGGATCGCCCGCGGCCACTGACCGGCATTTCGCGACCGGTGCCGCGTCACCCGGCCGCCGTCGCGGGTCCGACGCCGGCCGCCAGCGACGCCGGCAGCGGCCGGCCGCCGAGCGCCGGACCATCGGTCTGCAGGTGACACGAGACGTGACCGCCGTCGTCCACCGGCACCGCCGCCGGCATCTCGACCCGGCAGCGGTCCAGCACCAGCGGGCAGCGGGTATGGAACGGGCAGCCGGACGGCGGCGCGACCGGGCTGGGCAGCTCACCGACCGGCGACGCGGCCCGCACGCCGCGCCGGCGGCGCCGGGCCGCGCCCGGCACGGCGGCGAGCAACGCCCGGGTGTACGGGTGGGCCGGTGCGGCGAACACCCGCGCGGTCGGCCCGGTCTCCACCACCCGGCCCAGGTACATGACCGCCACCCGGGCCGCGACATGCCGTACGGCGAGCAGGTTGTGGCTGATGAACAGCAGGGCCACCCCCCGTTCCCGCTGCAACACCCGCAACAGCATGAGGATCTGGTTCTGGGTCGACACGTCCAGCGCGCTGGTCGCCTCGTCCGCGACGATCAGCCGGGGGTCGAGAATCATCGCCCGGGCCAGCGCGAGCCGCTGCCGCTGCCCGCCGGAGAACTCGTGCGGGTAGCGGTACAGGTGCCGCTCGTCCAACCCGACCTGACGCAGCGCCGCAGCTACCCGGGCGGCCCGCTCGGCGTGCCCGTCGCCGGTGTGCACCCGCAGTGGTTCGGCGAGGCTGTCCAGCACACTCATCGACGGATCGAGCGACGAGTACGGATCCTGGAAGACCATCTGGAACCGGGGCCGCAGCGGGCGCAGCTGACGGCTGGACATCGCCCCGATGTCGCGGCCCTCGAACAGCACCTGGCCCCGGGTGGGGCGGATCAGCCGGACTGCGGTACGACCGAGGGTGGACTTGCCGCAGCCGGACTCGCCGACCAGTCCCACCGTCTCGCCCGGCGCCACGGTCAGGTCCACCCCGCGTACCGCCTGCACCGGCGCGGCCCGGCGGCCGAACAGCGACCGGCCCGGGAACGTGACGTGCAGGTCGGAAAGGCGCAGTAGATCACTCATCGGTCATCGCCTCCGGGTCGAACAGGCAACGGCTCGCGTGTCCGTCGGCCGTGCGGCGCAGCACGATCGGTCCGCTGCGACAGGCGTCGCGGGCGTACCGGCAGCGCGGCTGGAACCGGCAGCCGGACGGCAGTTCGTCCGGGCCGGGCGGGGCACCGGGGATCCAGGTCAGTTCGCCGTCGACGGCGGCGTCCGGCGCGGCGGCCAGCAGTGCCCGGCTGTACGGATGGCGGGGACCGGCGAGGAAGGTGTCGATGTCGCACTCCTCGACGACCTGGCCGGCGTACATCACCACCACCCGATCGCACACTTCGGCGACCACCCCGAGGTCGTGGGTGACCAGCAGGACGGCCAGCCCGAACCGGTCGCGCATCTCGTGCAGCAGATCCAGGATCTGCGCCTGTACGGTGACGTCCAGGGCCGTCGTCGGTTCGTCAGCGACGAGCAGTTTCGGCTCGCAGGCCAGCGCGATGGCGATCAGGACCCGCTGCAGCATCCCGCCGGAGAACTCGTGCGGGTACGCCCGGGCCCGGGACCGGGCGTCCGGCACGCCGACCAGGTCGAGCAGTTCGACCGCCCGGTCGGCGGCCGCCCGGCGGGACAGCCCCCGGTGCCGGCGTACCGACTCGGCGATCTGCTCGCCGACGGTGAACGCCGGGTGCAGGCTGGACATCGGCTCCTGGAAGATCATGGAGATCTGGTCGCCGCGGACGTCCTCCCAGCCCCGACGGGACAACCGGTACAGGTCGGTCCCGTCGAGCCGGACCGTGCCGCCCCCGACCCGCAGGTCCCGGGGCGGCAGCAGCCCCATCAACGCCAGCGCGGTGGTGCTCTTGCCGCAGCCCGACTCCCCGACCAGCCCGACGGTCTCACCTGCGGCCACCTCGAACGACACTTTGTGAACGAGGTCGGTCCAGCCGCCGGCGGCGGCGGCGCTACCCACCGCGACGGTGAGGTCGGTGACCTGCAGCACCGCGACGGTGACCGGCGCCGGTTGAGCGGTGCTCCTGGCAGATTCGGTGCTCCTGGCGGGTGTGGTCAACGTGGGCTCCTGGATTCGCGGCCGAGCGAGTCACCGACGCCGTCGGCGAGCACGTTCGTGGCCAGCACGGTCAAGGTGATCACCGCGCCGGGGGCGACCGCCAGCCACCAGGCGGTGTCGATGTACGGCAGCGCCCGGCCGAGCAGCGCGCCCCAGCTCGCGTCCGGCGGCTGGACACCGAGCCCGAGGAAGCTCAGACCGGCCTCAGCGAGCATGGCGAACCCACTGGCCACCGCCACCTGCACGACGACCGGGCCGGTGATGTTCGGCAGCACGTGCCAGCGGACCAGCCGACCCAGCGGGGTGCCGATGACCCGCGAGGCGTCGATGTACGTCTCGTGGTAGACCTGCAGGACACTGGTGCGGGTCAGCCGGGCGAACCGCGGCACGAACACCACGCCGACGGCGATCATCGCCTGGCTGAGCCCCGGGCCGAGCACGCCGATCACGCCGATCGCCAGCAGCAGCGGCGGAAAGGCCATCACCCCGTCGACGATCCGCATCAGCAGCCCACCGGGCAACGCCGGCAGCAGCACCGCGAGCAGCCCGATCGGCACTCCGAAGCCGACCCCGACCGCGAGGGACTGCAGCACGGCCAGCAGCGACGGCCGGGCGCCGACGATGAGCCGGCTCAGCAGGTCCCGGCCCAGGTCGTCGGTGCCGAGCAGGTGCCCGCCGGTGGGTGGCTGCAGCACCGCGCCAAGATTCTGCGCCAGTGGGTCGTGCGGCGTCAGCCGGCCACCGAACACGGCGAGCAGCGCCACGACGAGCAGGTATCCGGCGGCCAGCAGGGCACCCGGGTGCCCGGCGAACCGACGCAGGAACCGCCAGCGGTGGCGGCGCTGCGACGGTGTCGACGAGGTGCCCACGGCCGGCGTCGCTGTGGCGGTCACGGTCGCCTCCCTTCCTGTTGGTCGCAAGGATGTGGGTCGGGGCAGGTGCGAATCACCGGGTCTTCGGGGCGAGCCATGCCTGGGCGACGTCGGCGAGCATGTTGGCCAGCACGATGGCGACGGTGCTGACCACCACGATGCCCTGCACGACGGTGAGGTCGTTGCCGATCACCGAGCTGACCGCGAGCGCCCCCACTCCGGGGATGGTGAACGTCTGCTCGATGATCACGGCGGCGCCGAGCAGCAGCGCCACCTGGGTGGCGAGTACGGTCACCACGGGCGCGGCGGCATGTTTGAGGGCGTGCCTGCCGAGCACCGCCCGGTAGCGCAGTCCTTTGGCGGTGGCGGTACGGACGAAGTCGCGGTGCAGGGTGTCGAGCATCGACCGGCGCAGTTGCCGGGCCACCTCCGCGCCGGCCGAGGCACCCAACGCGATGGCGGGCAGCGTGATGTGGCGCAGCCAGCCCGCCGGATCCTCGCTGATCGGCGTGTAGCCGATGGTCGGGAACCAGCCCAGCCGGATCGAGAAGGCCAGCATGAGCAGCAGGCCGAGCCAGTAGCCGGGAAAAGCGATGCCGACGGTGGCGATGGCCCGGACCAGCTTGTCCGGCCAGCGGTTCGGGTGCAGGGCGGCGAGGATGCCGGCCGGTACGCCGAACAGAACCGCGACGACCAGCGCGGCAAGGGTCAGCGCCAGGGTCACCGGCATCCGCTCCAGGATCAGCTGGGTCACCGAGTCGTTGTTGAAGATCGAGTTGCCGAGATCGCCCCGGACCGCGTCGGTGAGCCACCGCCAGTACCGCACCGGCCACGGCTCGTCGAGGTTGAGCCGGTCCCGGGTGAGAGCGATCTGTTCGGCAGTGGCGTTCTCCCCGGCGATCCGGACCGCCGGGTCACCGGGGACGAAGATCGCGATGCCGTGCACCACGAGTGTGACGAACAGCAGCAGCGGCACCATGGTCAACAGGCGCCGGCCGACGAGTCCGATCATGTCCTCACCATGCCTGGTCCGGGTCGTGCCGGGTGGGCGGCCGCTGCCGCCCACCCGGCACGACGACGATCAGTCGGCGACGCCGACGCCGGGGAACTCCAGCTTGCCGGAGAGCCAGTTCTCCAGGCCCACCACCTTGTCGCTGTACGCGACGTTGCTGTACGGGAAGTAGAGGACGACGTCGAGGGCGTCGGTGGTGATCTGGGCCGACAGTTGCCGGGCCAGTTCCTGCCGCTGCGTCTCGTCCGTGGTGGCCTGCAGGTCCTGGTAGAGGGCGGTCACCTCGGGCGTGGTCACTTTGCCCGGGTTGGCGAAACCGTTCTCGGCGAAGACCAGCCCGACGGTCTGTGACGGATCCGGCCGGCCGGTCCAGTTGATCGCTCCGGCGTCGCCCTGGCCTTCGACGTAGAAGGAGTTGGCGAAGTTGACCGTCTGGGTGATCTCGACATTGAGACCCACCTCCGCCAGCTGTGCCTGCAGTGCCTCGGTCAGCTGGGTGTACGCGGGGGCGTTCTGGTTGATGAACTCCAGGGTGTGGCCCTCGGGTACGCCGGCCTCGTCGAGCAGCTGCCGGGCCCGCTGTGGATCGTAGGGGTACAGGTCGGCGACGGACTCGTCGTGGGCGAAGTACCCGCTCGGGAACGGCTGGACCGCCGGCTCGCCGAGGTCGAACAGCAGGCCGCTGACCAGGTCCTCACGGTTGATCGCATGGTTGATCGCCCGCCGTACCCGCACGTCGTCGAGGTACTCGCGGGACAGGTTGAGCTGCAGGTGGTAGAACTGCAGCACCGGGGCGGAGTCCACCACCAGACCGGCCGACTCGGCCGCGGCGACGTTCGCCGCGTCCAGGATGGTGGCGTCGATCGAGTCGGTCCGCAGCGCGTTGAGCCGCTGCTGGGAGTCGGTGATGCTGGTGAACTCCATCCGAGCGGCGGCGGCCGCGTCCGGGTCCCAGTAGTCGGGGTTGCGCTCGTATGTCGCGCTGGAGCTCGGCTGGTACTCGGTGACCCGGTACATCCCGGTGCCCACCGGATTGCGGGCCAGGTCGGCGTCGAACGCCGCCGGGCTGGCGATGGCTCCGGCACGGTCGGTCAGGATGTAGGGCAGGGCACTGTTGACGGCGTTGAGGTTGAGGTCGACGTGTGTGTCGTCGATGATCTCGACCGAGTCGATGACGGCGAGTTCGCTGGCGACGGCCGACCCCTCCACCGTCTTCGCCCGGTCGATGTTGGCTTGCACGGCGGCGGCGTCGAACGCGGTGCCGTCGTGGAAGCTGACATTCTCCCGCAGGGTCAGCGACAGGGTGCGGCCGTCATCGGAGAAGGACCATTCGGTCGCCAGGCCGGGGACGAGCTCGGCCGACGAGTTGAGGTGGATGAGCCGGTCATATACGGGAAAGAGCCAGACGTTGTTGCCGGCTCCGGGCGATTTGTGCGGGTCAAGGGTGTCGATTGGCAGGGTGTCTGCGAAGCGGAAGGTGGCGTCGGGGTTGGCAGTGCCATCCGAAGGACTACTGTCCGTGTCCGTGTCACCGCCTGACGAGCAGGCGGCAGTCAGGATCACCGCAACGCCAATCACCGCCGCGTGACGCCACAACCTGGTGTGGGCCTTCTGCATGCTGGCCTCCGTCGACGTCTTCGTTGGTGTTGACGAAGCCTTGCACTTCACGTTTGTTAACGCAAGAGGTCGACGCTGAAACAAGCCCGCGACGAACGGCCGGGCCAGCAGGACCCGGACACGCAGGGGGTGGCCGGCGGGGCGAACGTGCCGGGTTCAGCCCGGCGGGTGCCGCGAGACCATCAGGACTGGCGGACGAACGCCGCCGACTCTGTCCCGCGGGACAGGGGCACGAGGGATCAGCTGATCGCTCGTAGCTGCCGGCCGGACTGCCGCCCCGACTCCGTCATTGCGGCGACCAGGTCCTCGCGGGCCCGAGCGACCCGGGACCGGATCGTCCCGACCGGGCAGTCACAGACCTCGGCGGCCTCGGCGTAGCTCAACCCGAGCACCTGGGTCGCCACGAATGCCTCCCGGCGGTCGGCGGCCAGGCCGGCCAACAGCTGACGCAGCGCCACGACTTCTTCGAAGCGTGGGCCGGCGACCGCAGCCTCGGCCACCGCCTGCCAGTCGGCCAGGTCGGCGACCCGGGGCCGCACCACGACGGCGCGGATATGGTCGACGGCGACCCGCCGGGCAATGGAGAGCAGCCAGGTACGCGCGCTGGAGCGCCCAGCGAAGCGCGGCAACGACCGCATCGCCCGCAGGAACGTCTCCTGGGCGAGGTCCTCCGCCTCGGTGTTGTCCACCAGATGGGTGAGGAACCTCTGCACCTGACCTTGGGTGGCCCGGACGAACGACGTGGCGGCCGCCCGGTCACCGTCGCGGGCCGCGAGGGCCCAACGGGTGATCTGGGCGTCGTCCGGTGCGGCGTGCGGCATGCCTGGAAGGGTATCCGGCAATCCTCCCCCGCCATAGCCCACCCGCCCGGGGTGGCGCCTGCCCGGCCAGGCACCACCCCGGTGGGAACCGTCCCGGCGGCCGGACCGACTATTGACATGTGGGGTGCGTGGACTTTCGTGAGCTGCTGTCGGCCGAACTCGACGGGGAAACCGACGCCGCCGAGTCGGCCGCGGCGCGGGACCATCTGACCGGCTGCGCCGGGTGCCGGGCCTGGTACGCCGACGCCGAGGTGGTTACCAACCTAGCCCGCCGTACCGGCCCGGAACCGGTCGGCACCGTCGGCGAGTCGGTGCTCGACGCACTAGCGCCGCCCCGACGGCTGACCGCGGCCCGGGTCGCCCTGCTGCTGCGGTACGCCCTCGGCGTCCTCGGAATCGCGCAGTTCCTGCTCGGCGCGGCCCAGATCGGCGGCGTCGCCGACGGCCATCTGCATGTTCCTGATCCGGTCGGTGGGACCGCACCCAACCACCTGTGGCACGAGTCCGCGGCCTGGAACGTCGCCCTCGGCGCCGGCTTCGTGTGGATCGCCGTCCGGCGCACCCGGCCGGCCGGGATGCTGCCGACCCTGACCGCGTTCGTCGCGGTGCTGGCGCTGCTGTCGGTCAACGACGTCATCACCGGGCGGGTCGACTATCCGCGGCTGCTCAGCCACGGTCTGGTCGTCGCTGGATATCTGCTCATCCTGACGCTGCGCCGACGCGGTGGCGACCCGGACACGTCACCGGGGGACGCCGGCCGCACCCGGTCACGCTGGCGCGTCGAACTCGACGACGAGCCACCAGCGACCAGCCCGACACCGTTGCGGGTGGTCCGGGGCGGCGCGGCCAGCATCCGCCGGGACCGGGCGGCCTGATCCGTCGGCCCGGGTGCCGTTGATCTGACAACCCGGCCGGTCAACCTCCGCTCCCGCTGGCGGGACATGGTGACGACGGACCAGCCTCCGGCTCCGCCCGGGAGGATCCGCAACGACACCACCGTCCAGAACCGGCCAGGGAGTTTCAATGATCGTGTCAAGCCGCGTTTGCGGTGAGCGGTGGTGAGTCATGGAACTCGCGGCCGTCGCGCAGCAGTGCCCAGATGACATCGATCAGCCGGCGGGCCAGGGCGATCAGCGCCTGGGTGTGCAGCTTGCCCTCGGCACGTTTGCGCTGGTAGAACACCCGCGACGGGCCGTCCGGCCTGATCGCGGACAGGGCGGCCATGTAGAACACCCGGCGCAGGCCACGGTGGTAGCGCTTGGGGCGGCGCAGGTTGCCGCGTATCCGGCCGGAGTCGCGGGGTACCGGCGCCAGACCGGCGTAGGCGGCCAATCGGCCGGCGGTCTCGAACGCGGCGGGCAGGTCGCCGCCGGTGTCGGCGAGCAGCTGGGCCCCGAGGATCGGCCCGAAGCCGGGCACGCTGGTGATCCGCGACGCGTGGGGATGCTCGGCGAACCGATCGGTCAGTTGCTTGTCGAGGTCCTTGATCTCTCGGTCCAGGTCCAGCAGCTGCTCGGCCAGCCGGGCGATCAGCGGTGCGGTGGTGGCCTCGGTGGGCAGCGCGATGGTCTGCGCGGCCGCGGCGGCCAGGGCCTTGTCCACCATGGCCGGGATGCCCTTGGGCCAGGCCCCGCCGGCCAGCAGATGCGCCGTGACACCGTCCGCTCCGGCGTCTCGGATGCTCTGCGGGGTCTGGAACCCGGTCAGCAGGACCAGCGCCGAACGGGTGGAGTAGTCGAACGACGCCTCCAGGGCCGGGAAGATCGAGGCGAGCAGGGCCCGCAGCCGGTTGATGCCGCGTACCCAGTCGCCCATCAGGTCCTCCCGGCGTGCGGTGAGCACCCGCAGATCGGCAACGACCTGGTCGGGGCTGGTGATCGCGGTCAGGTCGCGACGCAGCCGGGCGGTCTCGGCGATGGTGAACGCGTCCTTGGCATCGCTTTTGCCTTCCCCGGCGAACGCGCCGGCCATCCGGTTGACCAGCCGGCCGGGCACGTACAGCACCCGCGCCTGACCGGCGAGCAGCACCGCCAGCAGCAACCCGGCGGTGCCCGAGGTCATATCCAGAGCCCACCGCACCTGCTCGGCGGCCTTGCCCGCCCGGCCGATCAACGCCTCGATATCGGCCTGGCTGTTGACCAGCCGTTTACTGAACACCACCTTGCCGGTCTCATCGACCGCGCAGGCGTGGTGATGGGTCTTGCCCACATCGATACCGACCCAGATCATCTCGCGGACCTTCACCGGGCCCGTCCTCCCCTCCTACACCTCGACCCCGTGGACGACCCCGCCAGCAGCTCCATAAACAGCGACCCACGCACAGATTTCAATCAGCAGCCGGGGCGTCCAGAACGGCAGGGCGGCCACTCCCACGAGGCCACCTCACGGCAAGCAGTCATCAGCCACACCCTGCGCTCCGGGGATCTGAGGTACCAACCCCAGACGATCAACAACCTTATGGAGCAGCCATGCCGGCCACCCCGCCCGCCGAGCGTCCGACGAACGCCCAGATCGTCAACCGGTACCTCGCCGGAGCGCCGATCCGGCGCATCGCCGCCGAGCTCGGCGTGTCGTACAGCTACGTGCACCGGCGACTGCACTTCTCGGGCGTGCCCATCCGTGGTCGCGGCGGACGCCGCTCCGATCCGACCGTCCATGCTGACCATACTCCTGAGTATCAGGACAGCGACTGAGTCTCAGGACAGCGTCGCAAGCGCCGATCAAGACACACTGGACTGGGTCGCGACGCATACGGTTAATCGTCTTGCCTGGGTCCTAGACTGACGGACGTACCTCCTCCGCCCCACAGGATGACCGCCCGGTCACCGATCACATTGGTCAGAGAGCCACCATGGTTGACTGCCGAATCCGGCTGGATCCGCCAGGCCGGCTCGTCGCGGAAGGTGCCAAGCAAGTGTCCGCTTCACCGCTACACGACCAGGGAGACAATGGTGACTTCCCGCAGCCGACGAGAGCAGATACTCCACCGGGCTGGCGCGCTGTTCGCCAGCCGAGGCGTCGCCGGCACGACCGTCCGCGAGATCGCCGACGACGTGGGCATCTTGTCCGGTAGCCTCTACCACCACTTCGAATCCAAGGAGGCGATGGTCGACGAGATCATCTCCAGCTACCTCGCCGACCTACGCGCCCGCTATCAGCAGATACTCGACGGGCCGGACGGGCCAGACGACCAGCTGCGGCAACTCATCCGGGCCTCGCTCGAGTGTGCCGCCAGCCACCCGCACGCCACCGAGATCTACCAGAACGACGCGAACTACCTGCGTGGTCTACCCCGGTTCGGCTACCTGAAGGGCGTGGCCAAGGAGGTGGAGAGCGTCTGGCTCACCGTCATCGACGCCGGCCGCCGGGACGGCACTCTGCGCTCCGACATCGACCCGAAGACCTTCTACCGGCTCACCCGCGATGCAGTGTGGCTCACCGTGCGATGGTTCCGGCCGGGCGGCAAGTACTCGCTGAACCGGCTCATCACCGACTGCACCACCCTCTTCCTGGACGGCATCGCCGCACGCCGCTGATCAGCGGCGCTCCGGCCGGCCCGGCGATGCGCCGCGGTCTACTGGGTGGTTGAGCAACGCTCCCGCCAACCGCTGCGCCACAGCCGCCGGTCGGCCGATCCAGCTCTGATGTTCCACTGCGGACACTTTCCTTGGTGAGTAGCTGATGGACGTTCGCGTTCATCAGCTGACGGCCGTCCACACAACCTCTAGAGCATCCTAGGAGGCTGGTTGGCTGTCCGTCCCGCCTATGCCGCACGCGCCCGATCCTCGGCGCCGCACGGCATGCGGACTACCGCCCGACCGGCATCGGCCATCCACAAAGCGTTACGGAGAGTCGCCAGACCACTTCGTCGAGGGCGGCAGTGGTCGGGGATCGACCACCGGCCCGGTACATCGGCGCACGCTACCGGCAAGGTCACAGCGGTTCGGAGAAACGCGACAGTGCATGAGCCTTTAAAGCGTGTTCACACCGAGTCATGTCGATCAGGTCCTCGGCAACGCGGCAGGAGCTTACGATATCTGGCGGAGCGCCTGACATCTTCGCTGATCGTCGGGAAGACGACTCGACTCGGCATCCCCCACCTCCTGGTCCGCAATATCCGAATAGGCACCAGGCATCGACCCCTGCCGCGCCCGGTCATCAGGGAAGTATCGTCGGCCGAGCAACGTCACGACCTGTCCCGGCGATCAGAGGCAGTTCCAATAATGCGGTACGAGTTCCGGTGAGCGGCACGGGCCGCAGCTCGCGCCTGCCACCAGCCGGTACGGCGGGTACCGTGACGGCGTACCGAAGGGGTGATCCGATCTGGATCCACCGTACCGGGGCCTGGCGGCCCGGAGTGGTGCTCAACCTGTCCGACACCGCGGTCACCGTCCGGTACCGGGTCACCGGTGCGGAGGGCACCGGCGTGGACACCGTGGTGCTCGGCCGCCCCGAACTCGCGCCCCGCGCCGACCGGCGGCCACCGCCCGAACCCGTGCGTGCCGCCCGAGCGGCGCGGCCCGCGACCGTTCCGGGCCCACCGAGCGGACGCGCCACGACACCGACCTGCCGCCCGGAACGCGATCCGCCCCGGCGTCCCCAGCGCCAACCGGCGGCACGCATCCGGCCTGCGCCGGCCGGTCGACCCGCCCCACCAGCCAACGGGCCCATGGTTGATCGACTGGTCTCCGACGGCGTGGTCGAGCTGCGGGTCCTGGTCCGATCACCGGGTGGCCGGCCTGCCGAACTACCGCTGCGCTGTGCCGTGGACCGGCGTACCGGCACGGTCGCGCTGCGGCTACCCGACGGCCGCACCGGACAGTTCGACCTCACCTTGGCGCGGGCGGCCAGCATGATCCTGCATGAAGCGGTACTGACCTGCCTCGACCCACAGGAGCTGCGTCTCTGGATTCAACGGTGATCACGAGCGGCATCTGCGCCACTGTGCTGGTCCGCGGCGATGACCAGCTGCGCCCGACCCGGTTCCGCCGAGGTCACCGTCACGGTCAGCGAACCGACCCCCGCACTCTGCCCGACCGGGATGTGATAGGGCTGTTCGGCGTAGACCACGGTCACCGATCCGGCGACGAGATCCCGGAATTCCATCTGGTGATCGAGAATCTCCACGCTTGCAGTTTCGGTTGTCTTGACGGCGACCGTACAACTGTTGTTTCGGCATTTCGCGCTGGTCGCGCTGCAGGCAGTCAGACACAGCAGCAGAACAAGGAGGACCCCGGCATGTCGGGCCGTTCGTGACGGGCGCATGTCATCGACGATCACATCTATCCGCGACGACCGGACTCGGCCGGCCCATAGATGGCACTTTACCGGGAGACGGCCGGGCGATCAGTTGACGACGAGCAGCAGGACGACACTCAGCACGGACCCGACCACGCCGACCGAGCCGATCACGATCGCTGCCAGCGCCCTGCCCCGCTGGTCTGGAACCCGTCGGCCCGGACCCGCCAGAACGATCGCTGCGACAGCCGGTACCGCGCCAGCGCCGTAGCAGGCGGCGAACGGCAGCGACGCGACGGCTATGACCAAGGCAGCAGAGGTACGCCGGGCCCGGGCCCGGTCGGCGACCGACGACCCGACGACCGGCGTACCAGGGTCCCAGTGGAACCGCCGCGGCAGATCGGCCAGTTGCGCGATGAGCTCCCCCGACGTTGTCGCCGCGGTCGCCTCGACCAGCCGCCGCTCGTACTCGATGAGGTCCAGATAGCCCTCACCGAGCGCCTGGGCGAGCAGCTCGACGACGTGGTTGCGCTGCGCGTCACCGACCCGCTCGTCACCGACCCGCTTGCTCACCCCGTCGTTGCCTTCCACAGTGTTTCCGAGGCTACTCCATCTGACGGTCTCCGCAGGTCACGCTGGACCAGCGGGCCAGGATCCCGCATGATGGCTACGTTCGGTACGCAATCCGGCACGGATGGTCCGGCCAACGGTAAGCAGGCCAGTACCCCGCTCTTCAGGACTCCGGTGGAAAGTCGTGGCACCTCTCCGGGGATGCAGCAGACCGGATTCCTCTTCCTTTGAAAGAGGACGTCAAGGGGGTCCGTCGGCATGACGCCCAGGTGTGGCAGGACGTGGCCGCTGATGTTGGTCGCGGTCGCACTCGCCGCGCTCGGCGCGGCCACCGGCGGGATGCTGGCCCTGGCGTACCGTCCCATCGGGCTGGCGTACCTGGACGTGCTGACCCGTTGCCCGCCCTTGGCCAGCGACCAGACGATGTGCCGGACCGAGATGACCTGGGCCGTCGGCGCCCTGATGACCGCCGGGGCGGCGATCGCGCTCGGCGGCGGCCTGGCCGGGACACTGGTCACGGCGGTACGCGCCCAACGCCGGATCGCCCGGTTAACCCCGGCTTCTCCACTGGCCGAGGCGCGTTTCGAGGAACTCTGCCGGCAGCACAGCTTGGTCGGTTCCCACCGGCCCCGGTTGCGGATTGGCGGCCATCGGACGGACAGCATCGCCGGGCCGGGCCAGAGGGCGGCGGTCGTGCTGCCGGCGGCGGCGGTCCGACAGCCGTTGGTTCCGGTGGTGTTCGACCCACTCGTCCGCACCGAACTGGACCGGATCGCCTCCGGCCTGAGCACTCGCCGCGGTGTGCTGCGCGGCTGGCCGTGGCTACTAACCTCGGTGAGCGCCGCACTGGCCGCAGCGGCCGCGGTCACCGGACCAGGGCCCGGCACGCTTGCCGGGTCGACGACCCGCGTGCTGCTGTTGGCCGCCGCCGTCGCCGTCCTGACTGTCGGATTACGCCGCGGCCCGGGCGGGACGCGCGGCGCCCGGGCAGTGGCCTGGTGCACCGTGCCAGCCGCCGGAGTGATCGCCGGGGCAGGGGGCCAGGCCGGGGCGTCCGTCCTGTGGCACCTGGCACCCGCCGCGGGAGACTGGCTGGTCGCCGGCGCCGCGCTGGCACCCGCTCTGCTGGTCCTGGCCGGTTTGCTGCCAGCGCTGACCGCTGGACGGTCCAGCGCGGCCGGATCGTGGGGCACAGCTGCTGTCCCGGCGATGTTGGCCGGAGTAGTCGCCGGTCTGCTCGCCTTCCCGGTGGGCACCGCGGCCGCGCCGAATCTCGCCGCGCCGCTGCTGGTCCAGCCGTCGCCCGCCGTACCGAACACCGGATCCGATCCGCGCGGCGAATCCGACCCGGACCGCGCCCGCCGTGCCCGTCCGGATGGCCCGAGGACCGTCGGTCCCGTCCCGGTCGACACGACCGTGGCGGACCGGGCCGCCCGAGCCGTCGAGCTCGTGCTCGGCCCGGCGTGGCGGGCGGATCCGCTCCCGCCACCACCACCGGCCGGGAGTCGACCGGCCGGCTGTCAGCCGTCGATCGTCAACGACTACCTGCGCCGGGCGGCCGCCGGACGTACCGGGCAGGGCGTGGCGCGCTACGCGACGCTTGCACCGGGCGGAGGTGGGCTCGGCCGGACCACCCTGCAGATCGACGTCGTGTCGTACCGGCGGGAAGCGATGTCCTCGACGCGGCCGGTGGAGATGGTCTTCGCCGCGATCGAACGGGCCGGCGCGGCCTGTCGGGAGTTCACCGACGGACGATCCGGGCTACGGGTCCAGTCGCTGCCCCGCGCGGCACCGGCCGTCGGCGATCGCGCCTTGCGGATGGACCTGGTACGGACGCTCGGCCGCGGTGCCGGACGGGTCACCGCGACGACCGCACTGGCTGTCGTACAGGTCGACACCACGCTGGTCGTGGTGTCGATGACCGCGTCGCTGGCCGTCGTCGACGGGGAACTGTTCGAGCAGGCCATACAGCGGACGGTGGCCGCGCTGGTGACCGAGCGGTGAGCCGGGTCCAGCCTGTCGACGGATCCAGCCTGTCGAGTCGGGTACGTCACCCGGTCAGGGCGTCACCGGGACGGTCCGTCGCCAAGCGTCGATGATCTGCACCGGCCGCATGCCCTCGGAGAGGTACAGGCGCAGCGCCGGCCGCCGGGGATCGGTATCGACGTGCAGGAAGGTGCCCCGCCGCTGGTCGGCGGCGTCGGCGGTGAACGCCCGGCGCAGCAGCAGGCGACCCAGGCCACGCCCCTGCCATTCAGGTCGGACCGCGAGCAGCCGTATGTAGCCGCTCTGCTGGTCGGCCACGAAGGCATGCGACCGCAACACCATCGCGGCTGGGACGCCGTACAGGTATGCGACCTCACCCAGCGACCAGTCGTGGTCACTGTGCGACTCGAGGTGTCGGACCCAGTCGGAATAGGCCTTGGCCGCGAAACCGAAGTGGTCGGCGAAGGCGGCCTGGTGCACCGTCCATGCCTGGTGACGGACCTCGGGATCGTCACCGGTGCTGCGAATCCGCACACCGTCGGGTTCCCCGGGGTCGGCCCTCGGGCTCGCCGCTTCGTACGCGACGAACAGTCGGTTGAACACGGTCGCCACCGAGAAGCCGAGCTCGGCCAGCCGTTCGGCCGTGGCGGTGTCCTCCCGGTAGCAGCCGACGTCCAGCACGGCCCGGGAATGGCCCAGTTCGGCAGCGATCGCCACAGCGCGACGTTGGGCCTGGTACCAGAGCCAGTCTCCGACCGCCGACTCGGTGTCGAGATGGTACGCATCGATGTCGATGGTGTCGCTACTCCCCTTGCGGCACGCCCAACCCCAGCCGACCGTCACGCCACCCGGGTCCTGTACCAGCCAACCGTCCCGGGTCGGGTCGAAGTCCGGTTCGGCGAGTTCGTCAGCGACTTCGTCGAGGGTGTAGTCGGGTCGGCCGATGACCGCGGTGTTGCAGGTGGCGATCAACTGGAAGACGGCGGGTGCGTCATCGGGCCCGGCGGGCCGCTGGGTGTATCCAGCAGGAAGTGACGGAATCTCGGTGATCGCTGTCATCGGGCGATTGTCGGGCAGGCCGCCACGCCGGCACGAGCGAATTTCAGCCAACCCAGAGAACCAGATTTGGGGGTATAGGTACAACTTAGGATGGTTGAATGCTTATGTCGGTTATTAGGTTCCAGAAAGTGGGAGGACATGGCGAACACACCGGTGGTGATCGTCGGCCAGGGATATGTCGGCCTGCCCGTGGCGATGCGCGCCGTAGCGGTCGGACACCGGGTCGTCGGGCTGGACACCGACACCGAGCGGATTCGGATGCTGCGCGCGGGCGTCTCGTACGTCGAGGATGTCACCGACGCCGAGCTGCACGCAGCGTTGGGCAGCGGCCGCTACACCGCGACCACCGACTACGCCGCAGCCGCGGGATTTGACACTGCGGTGATCACCGTGCCGACACCGTTGCGTGACGGCGCACCCGACCTGCGGTACATCGAGCAGGCGGCCCGGTCGCTCGCCGAGCAGCTCACTCCCGGCGCGACGGTGATCCTGGAGTCGACGACCTACCCCGGCACCACCGACGAGTTTCTCCGGCCGTTGTTGGAGAAGGGCAGCGGTCTGCAGGCCGGGCTCGACTTCCACCTCGGGTACAGCCCGGAGCGCATCGACCCAGGCAACCGCGAATGGACCTTCGTCAACACTCCGAAGGTGGTCTCCGGGATCACCCCCGAGTCGTTGCGGTCGGTGCAGGCGTTCTACGACGGTCTGGTGGACCGAACCGTGCCGGTCGCCGGCACCCGGGAGGCCGAGACCACCAAACTGCTGGAGAACACCTTCCGACACGTCAACATCGCCCTGGTCAATGAGCTGGCGGTGTACGCGCACATGCTGGGCATCGACATCTGGGAGGCGATCGACGCCGCGAGCACCAAACCGTTCGGCTTCCTACGGTTCACCCCCGGTCCGGGCGTCGGTGGGCACTGCCTGCCGGTAGACCCGTCCTACCTGTCCTGGGAGGTCAAGCGGACCCTCGGCCGCAACTTCCGGTTCGTCGAACTCGCCAACGACGTGAACAACTACATGCCTATGTACGTCGTGGAACGGTTGACCAGCGCGATGAACCGGCGCAGCCGGGCGTTGCGGGGCGCGCGGGTGCTGCTCATCGGGCTGGCTTACAAGCGCAACAGTGGCGACTGTCGCGAGTCCCCGGCTGTCCGCGTCGCCGAACTGCTGCACCTGGCCGGCGCGCAGGTGCACGTGGTCGACCCACAACTGCGCCCGGAGCAGATGCCAGCCTTCGTACGGGCGGTGCCGCTCACCGTCGACCAGGTCGAAGCCGCTGACGCGGTGGTCGTGCTGACCGACCACGACGGGATCGACTACTCCCTGCTCAGCGATGCACCACTGGTGCTGGACACCCGCCGGAGGCTGACCGCCACCGCCGGCACGGAACTGCTGTGACCGGCCCGCCGCCTACCTGGGCGGCGGGGCGCTGACGCGGTCAGCTCGTCGGGGCGTGTTCCCGCGCCCGGGCCGCCGGTGCCACCGGCATCGGGCGACCGGCCATCCGGACCACGCGGTAGAACATCGCCCGCCGGGGCGCCACGAGCTCGGTGCGGTAGCGGCGGGACCGGACCAGACCGGCCGCCGCCACCTCGACCATCCGCTGCGGCTGGGTCAGCAGCCGCCGGACCGCCTCGGCCAGCGTCGCCGGATCACCGGGGCTGACCAGACAGTCCGCCTCGAACAGGTCCGGCGAGCCCACCGCCGCGACGGCGACCACCGGCAGGCCCCGGGCCATCGCCTCGACCACTACCGGGGAGTACGCGCTGGCGGGAGTCGGCGACACGAACACGTCGGCGGCGTCCAGCCAGGACCGGATCTCGGTGGCGGGACGCTCACCGGCGAGGACCACCCGGTCGGTCAGTCCCAGCCGGGCCACGTGGCGTTCGAGCTGCGGCCGGGACCGGCCGTCGCCCAGGTGGACCAGGTTGACCCGGATGCCGTCATTTGCCAGCCGACGCATCGCCGCCAGGACGACGTCGACGCCGTGCCGGGAGCGGTCGAGCGTTCCGGCCGAGATCAGCGTCACCGGACCGCCGGACGTCGCCGATTCGCGTGGCTCGCAGACGAACGCGTCGGCCCGCAGGTCGACGTCCGGGTAGTCGGCGGCGACGGTGTGCGGACCCGGCGGACATCGCAGTTGCAGCGATGTCCCGGTGGTGTAGGCCACGGCGGTAGCGTCCCGACAGTGCTCCAGCAGCTGACGCGCCGCCCGGTGAGCGCGCCAGCGGCGCACCGGGTACGTCGCCACCGGGCCGTCGAACATGTCCTGCGGGTCTGCCACGACCTCGACCGCGTAGCCACGGTGCGAGCGCCGCAGGATCGGTGCGAGCAGGTTGGCAGCTGGTGACGGGCTCCGCAGGATGACGGCGTCGACGTCGTCCAGCCCGTACCGCAACGACCTGCGCAGCGCCACACGACCCGGCAGCAGGCTGCGGGGCCGGCGACCGCACGGCAGCGGCCAGACTTCCACTCCCGCGCCGTCCACCCGGCAGGCGCCGGTCGGCGGTAGCGGTACGTCGGTGACCTCAGCGAGCAGTCGGACCCGGTCGAAGGCCGACAGGTACCGGGCCCAGAAGCCGTGCGCCGGCCCGATCACGGTCCAAACGGCACCGTCCGGTGTGCGTTGGAACCGGGTTTGGGTGCTGACCGCGACGGTGCCCATCGCGGAACCTGGCGAGTTCTCCACTGTGCTCCCTACAAGGCGGTCGTCAGAGTCAGGTGCCGGCGCGGCGCCGGCTGGCGCCCGCCGATCGTCTCGACCAGGTCGGCGACCACTCGGGCGCAGTCACCGCTGTCGAACCGCCGCTGGATGTGCTCCCGTGCCGCCGGTGAACGCCGGGCGAGCCGACCGGACCGGAACTCCGCGTGTGCGCCGCGCAGCGCGGCGGCGAGTGCCTCGACGTCACCGGTCGGGACCACCCAACCGCTGTCCCGGTTGACTGTCTCCGGCAGTCCTCCGGCGTCGGACACGACAGAGGGCACCCCGCAGGCTCCGGCCTCCAGCGCCGCTCCGTGGTTCTCCGACCGCGACGGGCTGACACTGACGTCAGCCGCAGCGTAATACTGCCGTACGTCGATGACGCCGGCGAACCAGTCGACGGTCGGATCGGCCGTCACGTCGAAACGTCGTAGCAGGTCCCGCCGGTGCTCCTCACCCGACGTGTCCCAACCCCCACCGACCAGGATCAGCCGGGATCGGGGACAGTCCCGGGCGAACGACCGCCACGCCGCGAGTAGCACGTCGTGACCCTTGATACCGGTCCCCCGGTGCACCAACGACTTGGGTGCGTACACGTACGCCACCATGACCGCCACGAAGACGTCTGCCGGTAGACCCAGCCGGCGACGTGCGGCGGACCGGGTGGCGGCGTCCGGCGGGCGGAACAGCCGGGTGTCCACCCCGTACGGCACGGCCGCAAGCGTCTTACCACGACGGCCAATCGACCGGTAGAGGTCGGCGGTGTGCGTGCTGCCGGCGATCACGAGGTCGTCCAGCCGGGTCAGGAGGCGCTCCGCAGTGCGGATCGGCGCCGACTCCAGAAAGAGCGGACCGGGCACCATGAAGACCCTGACGACGTCGAGCCCGAGCAGGCTCAACCGGACCGCCAACGCAGCGTGGTAGTGGTGGTAGTGCACCACGTCCGGCCGCAGCCGACGCAGCAGCCGACGCAGCGACCACAGCTGCATGGCTGTGGCCAATGTCGGGCGGAATCGGAACCGGAACGGCGAGTCGATCATCGGCACCCCGGCCCGGTACAACTGTTCGCGCAACCGGCCCGGCCCGGCAGGCAGCACGACCGTCACCTCGTTGCCGCGCCGACGCAGCTCCTCGACCTGGGGCACGATCCACCGGCCGCCCTCGGCTGTCTTGAGTATCACGACCACCCGCATGTCTGACGCCTCCCTCGAAACCGGCGGCACCCGTCGCGACCGCCAACGGACCTTCATCGCGCGGGCACCCCCTTGACCACCGCGCCGGGTAGCACGTCACGCACGACGCACGCGCTGGCGCCGACTGTGGCTGCGGCTCCCACCCGGCGGCCCTGAAGAATCGCCGCAGTCGTCCCCACCAGAACGGCCTCGTCCAACGTGCAGGATCCGGAAACAGCCGCCAGCGGTCCGACCGAGCCGTAGTCCGCGACGGTCGTGTCGTGGCCGACCACGCCGTTCTGGTTGATGTGCACGTGCCGGCCGAGTGTCACGTTGGTGGTCACTCGGGCACCGGCGAACAGCACCGAACCCGCGCCGATCCGGCTGTCCGGACCGACCGTGGCGCTGGGATGGATCAGGGTGGCGGCAACCAGCGGTTCCGCCGCCGGCCGGGCGGCTTCGATCCGCTGGCCTACCGCCCGGCGGTACGCCGGCAGGCCGATCCCGATCACGTATGCCGGCGGGTCGCCCTGCCCGGTCAGCCAGTCCACTGCGCCGAGCAGCACGGCACCGAGCCGGTCGAGGCGATCCTTGTTGGCCGGGCTGGGATCGTCGTCGACGAATCCGATCACCCGCCACGCCGGTGCCGGACCGGCCCGGTTGACGGCCTCGACGACTCCGAACACCTCACGGCCGTGCCCACCGCAGCCGACGATCACCAGGTCCCGGGCGCTCATCGGCCGATCCGGTGTCCGTCGAGGAACGCCTCGATCGCCGCGAGCACCCGGCCGATCTGCTCGTCGGTCAACGAAGAGCCGCTCGGCAGGGCCAGTCCGGTCGCGAAGAGCCGGTCCGCCGCCCCGGTGAGGATCCGCGGCGCGGCGGAGAAGACCGGCTGCCGGTGCATCGGTTTCCAGACCGGCCGGGTCTCGATCCGCCGATCTGCGAGGTAGCGGCCCAGTTCGGCGGCGTCCCAGCCGGCCTCGGCCGGTTCCACGATGATCACCGTGAGCCAGGCGTTGCCGCCGAGGTCCGCCTCGTCACCGAGATCGCCGAGCAGGCGCACCCCCGGAACGCCGGCGAAGGTCTTCGCGTACCGCTGACGGGTCTCCCGGCGGTGGGCGACCATCGAGTCGAGACGGTGCAGTTGTGCCCGGCCCAGCGCGGCGAGCAGATTACTCAGCCGGTAGTTGTAGCCGATGTCGGTGTGTTCGTAGTGGGCCACCGGCTGCCGTGCCTGGCTGGCCAGGTAGCGGCACCGGTGGGCGATCGCCTCGTCGTCGGTGACCACCATCCCACCCCCCGAGGTCGTCATGATCTTGTTTCCGTTGAAGGAGAAGACCCCGGCCTGGCCGAAGCCGCCGGCGGGACGACCGCGCAGGCCGGCGCCGAGCGCCTCTGCTGCGTCCTCCACGACCGGCAGGTCGTGCGCCGCGCACAACGGGATGATCTCGTCGTAGTCGGCGCAGCGGCCGAACATGTCGACCGGTACCACCGCGCATACCGGCGGCCGATGGGGCTCCCGCCGGGTCAGCGCTTGGGCCAGCAGATCGACGTCGACGTTGCCGGTCCGTGGGTCGCAGTCGATGAAGACCGGCTGGGCACCGGTGTAGACGATGGCGTTCGCGGTGGCGACGAAGGTCAGGGTGGGTACCGCCACCGACTGGCCCGGCCCCACTCCGAGTGCCAGCAGGGCCAGGTGCAGGCCGGCGGTCGCCGAGTTGACCGCGACCGCGTGTGCAACGCCGACCCGTCGGGCCATCTCCTGTTCGAAGGCGTCGACCTCCGGGCCGGACGGGGCCACCCAGCCGGAGCGCAGCGTCCGGACCAGGAACTCCTCTTCGAGCACGCCGACGTCCGGCGGGGACAGGTAGATCTGCCCGGTCATCGCGCGGCTCCGGAGAAATGTCCTGGTCGCGGGCTAGGCTGACCTGGTCGTGGCCGGGCCGGTGGCTGCGACCGACTGGCCGGCGCGGTCCGGCAGCCGCTCGTGGAGACATCGGATTGGCTGGCGTTGATGACCACTGATCGGTTCACCATCCTGTTCGTGTGCCGGGCGAACATCTGCCGCTCGCCGCTCGCTGAACGGCTGACCCGGTACGCCGTGCAGACCCGACTGGGCGCGGACCGGGCCGGCGTCGCCGCGTACAGCGCCGGCATCGAAGCGCTGACCGGCCGGCCGATGCATCCGTATACCGAGCAGGTCCTGCGAGAACGCCAGGCGGATCCGGACGGGTTCGCCAGCCGGCAGGTGGATGCTGCCATGCTGACCCGCGCGGATCTGGTGCTGACCGCCAGCCGCCGGCACCGGGCGTACTGCGTCGCGCTGGCCCCGGCCGCGCTGGCCCGCACCTTCACCGTCCGCCAGTTCGGACGGCTGGCCCAGGCCGCACTCCCGCCAACGGTTACCTCGTCACCCGACGCCGCCGACCGGGCTAGGTCGCTGGTGGCCGCTGCGGCGGCCGCCCGCAGCCGGGTACAGCCGGTCTCCGCCGAGCAGGACGACCTCGCCGACCCGGTACTGCGGCCGGTCGGGGACTTTCGGATGTGCGCCAGCCAGATCGACCAGACCATCGACATCCTGCTGGACGTCATCACGAAGTCTTGACCGGTACGCCAACGTCCGCCGTCGCTTGGTCCTCGGCGGCCGTCGTGGTGTCGGAGACCGCGACCGCCTGACGCTGCCGGGCCGGACCGGCCGGGTTCGCGGACCGACGCCGGCGGCCGTGCTCGTGATAGTAGTAGTTGTAGGCACCACTGCGGTGTGGCGTCATGTTCAAGACGCAGCCGAGCAGCCGAGCGTCCACCGCGCGTAGCGCGGCGACCGCCGCCCGCAGGTGCGTCTCGGTGGTCTTGGCGCACCGTCCCACCACGATCACGCCGTCCACCTGGGCGGCGATCGGTGCCGCGTCGGTGACCGGCACCAACGGCGCGGTGTCCACGATGACCACGTCGAACCGGCCGCGCAGCGTGGCGAGCAGGTCCGCCATCTGCTGTGAGCCGAGCAGTTCGCTCGGATTCGGCGGGATGAAGCCACTGGGCAGCAGCGTCATGCCGCTGTCCCCCCATGGTTGCAGTACGTCGTCGAGTTCGGCCTGCCCGGCGAGCACGTTCGTCAGCCCGACCGCGCCCTCCATGTCCAGGTAGGAGGCCGCCTGCGGGCGGCGTAGGTCCGCCTCCACCAGCAACACGGAGTTGCCCGCCTCGGCGAAGGTCAATGCCAGGTTCGCCGCAGTGGTGGTCTTGCCCTCCTCGGGCATCGCACTGGTCACCACCAGGCTGCGCACCGGCTTGTCGACGTCGGCGAACTGCAGGTTGGTCCGCAGTTGGCGGAACGCCTCGGCCCGCGCCGAGTGCGCCTGCCGGCCGATGATCAGCGGGTCGCGCCGGGCCGCGTTGTCCAACGGGATCGTGCCGAGCACCCCGGTCGCAGTGACGTCGCGCATCTGATCGACCGTGCGCACGGTGTTGTCGAGCATCCCGCGCAGCAGTGCCAGACCGACCCCGCTGAGCAGCCCGAGGAAAAGGCCCAGGCTGATGTTGCGCACCGGTTGCGGCGAGACCGGCACCGGGTTGAGCAGCGGGCCGGCGATCACCTCGACCTTGATCGCCGGCCGGTCGGCACCCGGGGAGGTCTCCAATTGCTGGACCAGGCGGACGAACTCAGCGACGATCGCCTCGGCGACCTGCTCCGAACGGTTCGGTGAGCTGTCGGTCACCGTCGCCTGCAGCAGGACCGTATCCGGCACCGGGCGAGCGCTGACCCGCGACTGCACCTCCCCGGCGGTCAGGCCGAGACTGTGCCGGTCGACCACGGTCTCGGCGAGCCGGCTGCTGGTGAGCAGGCCGCTGTAGGACTTGACCCGCTGCTGGGAGAAGAGTCCGCCCTGGTATGCGTCGGTCACCCCCTGGCTGCTGGAGGTGGAGACGAAGAAGGTGACCGAGGTGGCGTACTGCGGGGTGGTCCGGACATTGATCAGCACGGCGGCGCCGACCGCGACGGTCACGGCGGCGAGTACCCAGAACCATCGCTTCCGCACCGCGTCGAAGTAGTCACGCAGTTCCATCGGTACGGCCTCCCAAAGATACTGCTCCGTCATGGTCAGCACCATCTTGTACCAATCTGCACTGCCAAAAGGGGTTTTCTGGTCAAATAGTGGCATTGCCGCGCTCCCCATCCGGAGTGAACGAGACCGCAGGCACCGCTGGCTGTACCCGGCGGAGGCCCGTACGCCGACTGAACGGGGCTGGAATGCAGACATCGACCCGAGCCGCTGACGCCACCACCCGCCGCAACCGGGAACGCGCCGTCGCACCGATGTGGCTGGTGGACCTCGGCGCCTGGTGCGCCGGCCTGGTCGTCGCCGTCTGGACCCGCTACGAGTTCGCCCTCGCCGGAACACACCTCAACGGTCTGCTCCTGGTCACACTGGCCGCGATCGTGCTGCACACGGTGGCCGGTCACCTCAACTACCTTTACCGGGACCGGTACCGGCTGGGCAGCTTCGACGAGGTGCGGGTGGTAACCCGCTGCGTGCTGGCCACCATGGTCCTGCTGCTACTGCTCGACCTCGCCGCACCACAACGGCCGGTGCCGGCCAGCGCACCGCTGGTCGGTGGCTGCCTGGCCCTCGTCCAGATGCTCGGCGTCCGGTACCTGCGCCGGCTGCACCGGCAACGGCGCCGTCGACCCGCCGGCCAAGACATCCAGCGGGTGCTGCTGTTCGGTGCCGGCGCCGCCGGCCAGTCGCTGCTCCGGGCGATGCTGGACGAGCCGAGCGGGCGGTACCTGCCGGTGGGGCTGCTCGACGACGACCCGGCGAAGCGGCAGCTACGGCTCAGCGGGGTACCCGTACTGGGCAGCCGACAAGACATCCCGGCCGTCGCCGCCCGTACCGGTGCCACCACCGTCGTCGCCGCGGTAGCCAACGCCGACGCCGCGCTGATCCGGGAAGTACGCCACCTCGCGAACCAGGCCGGTGCCCGGTTCAAAGTGGTCCCGTCGGTCGGCGAACTGCTGGAGAACGAGCCGGCCGTCACCGACCTGCGCGACCCCGACTTCAGTGACCTGCTCGGTCGGCACCAGATCGACACCGACCTCGACTCGATCGCCGGCTATCTGACCGGCAAACGGGTGCTGGTCACCGGGGCAGGCGGCTCGATCGGCTCCGAGCTGTGCCGACAGATCCAGCGGTTCCAGCCCGGTGAGCTGATGATGCTCGACCGCGACGAGTCCGCGCTGCACGCCGTTCAACTGTCGTTGCGCGGCCGGGCCCTGCTGGACAGCCCGGACCTGATCCTCGCCGATCTGCGTGACAGCGACACGATCCGGCAGATCATGCGCACCCGTCGCCCCGAGGTGGTCTTCCACGCCGCCGCGCTCAAACATCTCACGCTGCTGGAACGTCACCCGGGTGAGGCTGTGAAGACCAACGTGTGGGGCACCCAGACCCTGTTGGAAGCCGCATCCGGTGTGGAGCGTTTCGTGAACATCTCCACCGACAAGGCCGCCGACCCGACCAGTGTGCTCGGCTTCTCCAAGCGGATCACCGAGCGGCTCACCGCCTTCGCGGCCGCCGTCAACCAGGGCACGTTCCTCAGTGTCCGGTTCGGCAACGTGCTCGGCAGTCGCGGCTCGGTGCTGCACGCGTTCCTCGCCCAGGCGGCGGCCGGCAAGCCGATCACCGTCACCGACCCGGACGTGACCCGGTACTTCATGACCATCCAGGAAGCTGTGCAACTGGTCATCCAGGCAGCCGCGATCGGCCGCGACGGCGAGTCACTGGTGCTCGACATGGGTGATCCGGTACGGATCGCCGACGTCGCCCGCAGCATCGCCGAGCAGTACGACAATCCGGTCAGGATCATCTACACCGGGCTGCGCCCCGGTGAGAAGCTGCACGAGGACCTGCTCGGTGCCGGCGAGCCGGACAACCGGCCGCTGCACCCGCTGATCTCCCAGGTCCCGGTGCCGGCGCTGGACCCGGTGCACGTGCACCTGCTCGACCCGTACGGCCGGCCGGACGATCTGGTCGACGAGTTGGCCGCGCTCTGCGAGCCGCACCGGCCGCTGGTCGGCGCACGTCGGCAGCGTGGCGCTGCCCCGGCCGACTTGCTCGCCGCAGACAGCGACGTCAGCCTCGCCTCGCCGGACGAACCGCCCGGCACCCCGATCGTCAGCAACAACGGGTCCACCGGGGCGGTCTGACCTGACCTGGTGGCCGGTCAGACCGCCGCTGGTGGCTCGGACGGTGGGTCGGCCACTGTGGCTGCCAGGTGCAGGGAAAGTTCCTGCACCAGGTCGTCCATGCTCTGCCCGGTCTGCACCCGGACCAGCGCCAACGCCAACTCGGCCAGCAGGCAGAAGCCGCCGGTCCGGGTCGCCTCGTCGGGGAACTCCGCCAGCAGCGCCGCCGCGCCGTCGTGATCGCCGCGCTGACGGGCGGCGATGAACCCGGCGGCGCGCTGCGCGGCCACGAACGCCGACTCGGCGAAGGCCCGACTGTCGCCGCCGCTCATGGCAGGACGATCGGGCTGCCTGCCGTGCTGGCGACGGCGAACCGGGCCGCGACGTCGCTCCAGTCCACCAGATCCCACAGGCGGTCGACGTAGTCCGGGCGGACATTGCGGTACTGCAGGTAGTAGGCGTGTTCCCAGGCGTCGAAGACGAGGATCGGAGTAGTGGCCTGGCCGACGTTGCCATGGTGGTCGTAGACCTGCTCGACGATCAGCCGACGGCTCATCGGTTCCCAGGCGAGCACCCCCCACCCCGAGCCCTGCACCCCCTTGGTGGCTGTGGAGAGCTGCCCGGCGAACGCCTCGAACGAGCCGAAGTGCTCGTCGATCGCGGCGGACAACTCGCCGTCCGGACGGTCACCGCCGTCGGGCGACAGGTTCTTCCAGAAGATCGAGTGCAGTACGTGGCCGGAGAGGTTGAACGCGAAGGTTTTCTCCAAACCGACCAACGTCGAGAAGTCACCCTTGTCGCGCGCCTCGGCAAGCTGGTCGAGAGCGTCGTTGCTGCCTTTGACGTACGCGGCGTGGTGCTTGCCGTGGTGCAGCTCGAGGATCTCCCCCGACATGGCGGGTTCGAGGGCACCGTAGTCGTACGGCATGTCGGGCAAGGTGTAGACAGCCATCGTCCACCCTCCGGTCGCGGGCTCAGCGGTCCCGACCAGTATGCGCTATTGCCAATAGTTTGCAACTACAGTTTGACTGCTACTGCCCCTGGTTACCTTGACGCGCCCGGCCCGATCGTCGGCCAAACCGCCTCCACCTCGCCGCCGCGTACCGCCGTCACCTCGCCAAGACCGGCGAACACCATGCAGACGTGGTTCGGCACCACCTGCACCCGCTGCCCGACCGTGAGCGGACTCGGCTGCCCCGGCCCAGCCCACCGCAGCCAACCGTGCTCCTCGGAAAGCCGGTCGATTCGCCACCCGGGCAACCCCACCAGCAGCCCGTGGCCGCCGTAGGCATCGAGATGCGCCGACGCCGGCAGGCCGTCCTGGCCGAACGTCTTCGACCCGGCGTCGATGCAGGCACGGTGCGGCTCCGGATGGCTGACCACGGTGGCGAGGACCCGCACCGCGCAGGTCGCCACGGTGGCATTACCCAGCGCGATCTGCCCCAGGTCGTTGAATGCGTAGACGCCGGGCCGGATCTCGGTCACCCCGGGCTCGGCCACCACGGTCCGGGCGGAAGCGGAAGCACCGAGCGACACCGTCGACAGGGTCAGCCCGGCCGACCGAATCGCGGCCGCGGTATCCACCATGACACCGGCCGCCTCCTGTGACCGCCGGGTCAGATCCGCACGGTCAGTCGCCGCGTACACCGATCCCTCGTACGTCATCACCCCGGTCAACCGGACGCCGGGCAGCTCGGCGACGTCCCAGGCGATCCGCGCGGCATCCGCCGGCGCCACCCCACACCGACCCAGACCACTGTCGACAATCAGCAGTACATCCAACAGCCGTCCGGCAGCGGCGAACGCCTCCCCCAGCATCCGGGCACCGGCGACGCTGTCTGCGCCGATGGTCAGATCACAGCGCTGCGCCAACCGTACGGCACGTTCCGCCTTGTCCCGGCCGACCAGCGGATAGGCCACTGTCATGCGGGTCACCCCGGCCGCGGCGAACGCCTCGGCCTCACCGAGCTTCGCCACACAGATGCCGTCCGCCCCACGATCCAGCTGCATCGATGCGAGCCGGGGCACCCGGTGGGTCTTGGCGTGCGGCCGTAACCCCACCTGATGCAGTTGGCACAGCCCGGCCATCTCGTCGAGGTTGCGCTCCAGAACGTCGAGGTCGAGCAACAGATTGGGAGTCTCCAGGCCGGTCGGTACGGCGAACAGGTCCGGCTTGGCGGTCTGCGGGCGGGTGTCGGTAGTCACGGCGTCTCCGGCAGTCGTCGTCGCGGTACGGGCGTCTCCGTCGCCCATCCTGCCGTACCGCGATGGTCATGCGACGACCCCGCAACGTGGTGTCACGCTCACCCGCACGTACCGGCCACCGGCCAGAATCGAGCCGGGCCACAGCATCGTGGGGGTCCGAGATCGGCACCCTGACAGACCCGGAACGTGCCAGCGGCGGCGAATCTCCACAAGTCGGACATCACTCGGTTCCATCCGGTGCCACGGCGATGGCCTGGATCTCGATGAGCAGGTGCGGGTGGGGCAGTTGGTGGACGGCGACGGTGGTGCGGGTGGGTCCGGTGTGGTCGAAGTGTTCGGCCCAGACCTGGTTGTAGCCGCCGAAGTCGTTCATGTTGACCAGGTAGGTGGTGACGGAGACCAGGTCGGTGAGGCTGGCGCCGGCGGCGGCGAGCAGGTCGGCGATGTTGGCGATCACCGCGCGGGTCTGTTCCCGGATGTCGAGTTGGGTGGTGCCGTATTCGTCGACGGTGGCGCCGGCGATGGTGTTGTCGGGGCGGCGGCTGGAGGTGCCGGAGACGAAGATGAACCCGCCGGCGACCTTGACGTGCGGGAACTTGCCGCGTGGGGTGGCTTTGCCGGTGACCAGGTGCGCGGTCACCGCGTACCGCCGGTGGTGGTGAGGGGCGTACCGCCGGTGGTGGTGAAGGCGGCGGTGCCGAGCCCTTGGACGGTGGCCCGCACGTGCGCGCCGGGTGGGAGGGGGGCGGCGGCGGTGGCCGCGCCGGCCAGGAAGATCCACCCGGCTTGGAGGGTGGGGCCGTGCCGGTCGGCGAGGGCGGTGCCGGCGGTCAGGGCGCGGCGGGGGTCGCCGAGGATCGCGGCGGTGGATCCGGTCTGCACGGTGTGTCCGTCGATGTCGAGGAGTACTCCGAGGTTGTCGACTTCGTCGGGGACCGGCTGCCAGGGGCCGACGACGTACAGGGCGGCGGAGGTGTTGTCGGCGATCACGTCGGGCAGCGAGAAGGTGAAGTCGCGGTAGCGGGAGTCGATGACCTCCAGGGCGGGGGCGACGGCGCGGACCGCGTCGGTGAACGGCGTCCCGGGTGTCGGCGGCCGGTCGAGGAGGAAGGCGATCTCCGGTTCGACGCGTGGGTGGATCAGCCTGGAGATGTCCACGGCGGCGCCGTCGGGCACCTGCGTGGTGTCGGTGAGCTGGCCGAGGATCGGCTCATCGACGCCGACCTGCGCCATCTTGGCCTGGCTGGTCAGCCCCATCTTGGCGCCGACGAGGCGTTCGCCCCGGCCGGTGCGGCGGGCGAGAAGGGCCTGCTGCACCGCGTAGGCGGCGGCGACGTCGACCCGGTGGGTGTCGGCGAGCTGCGGAATCGGGGTGCCGGTGACGGCCGCCTCGTCGAGCCGGGCGGCCAACCCGGCGAGGTCGACGTCTGCGCTGGTGGTCACTGCGCACCTCCGTGGGCGGTGTTGGTGGCGGCGGCGAGGTCGAGGGCGACGTCGGTGATCATGTCCTCCTGGCCGCCGACCATCCTGCGGCGGCCGAGTTCGACCAGGATGGACCGCACGTCCAGGTTGTAGCGGTCGGCGGCGCGTTCGGCGTGGCGCAGGAAGCTGGAGTAGACGCCGGCGTAGCCGAGCGACAGGGTTTCCCGGTCGACCCGCACCGGCCGGTCCTGCAGCGGCCGGACCAGGTCCTCGGCGGCGTCCATCAGCGCGAAGGTGTCGCAGCCGTGTTTCCAGCCGTGCAGGTCGGCGACGGCGGTGAACACTTCGAGCGGGGCGTTGCCGGCCCCGGCGCCCATCCCGGCGAGGGAGGCGTCGACCCGGGTGGTGCCGTGCTGCACGGCGACGACGCTGTTGGCCACGCCGAGGGACAGGTTGTGGTGGGCGTGGATGCCGATCTGGGTGGCCGGGTCGAGGACCTGCCGGTAGGCGTCGACCCGGGCGGCGACATCCGTCATCAGCAGCCGGCCACCGGAGTCGGTGACGTAGACGCAGTGCGCCCCGTACGACTCCATCAGCTTGGCCTGGGCCGCGAGTCCTTCCGGGGTGTTCATGTGCGCCATCATCAGGAACCCGGCGACGTCCATACCCTGGTCGCGGGCCCAGCCGATGTGCTGGGCGGCGACGTCGGCCTCGGTGCAGTGGGTGGCGATCCGGACGCTGGTCACGCCGAGGTCGCGGGCCGCTTTCAGGTCGTCGATGGTGCCGATCCCGGGCAGCAGCAGCGTCGTCAACGTCGCCCGGCTGATCGACTCGGCGGCAGCACGGATCCAGTCGGCGTCCGACGCCGCCCCGTGGCCGTAGGTGACGCTCGATCCGGCCAGCCCGTCGCCGTGGGCGACCTCGATCGCGTCGACGCCGGCCGCGTCCAACGCGGCGGCGACCTGCCGCACCTGGTCGACGGTGTACCGGTGCCTGATGGCGTGCATGCCGTCACGCAACGTCACATCCTGGACGTACAGGCGGGTCATGACCGTGCCCCCTCTCGGACAGCGACCAGGCGTTCCGCGGTGCGCAGCGCGGCCGAGGTCATGATGTCGAGGTTGCCGGCATAGGCGGGCAGGTAGTGCCCGGCACCGGACACCTCCAGGAACACCGACACCTGGATACCGACGAAGTGGCCGCCCAACGCGGGCACGTACGCGTCGACCGGATCGAACTGCACGGCCTGTTTGAGCCGGTAGCCGGGCACGTACCCGGCGACCGACCCGACCATGGCCGCCACCGAGTCGGCAACCCGGTCGGTGTCGACGCCGGCCGGGATCAGGCAGTAGACGGTGTCGCGCATCAGCAGCGGCGGGTCCGCCGGGTTCAACACGATGACCGCCTTACCTGTGCCGGCGCCGCCGACGACCTCCAGGGCGCGGGCGGTGGTCCGGGTGAACTCGTCGATGTTGGCCCGCGTCCCGGGGCCGGCCGAACGGGACGCGATCGAGGCGACGATCTCCGCGTACGCGACCGGGGCCACCCGCGTGACGGCGGCGACGACCGGCACCGTCGCCTGCCCACCGCAGGTGACCATGTTGACGTTGCGCTCGGCCAGATGCGTGTCCAGGTTGACCGGGGGCACCACGTACGGGCCGACCGCGGCCGGGGTCAGGTCGACCACCGTCCGCCCGTAAGCTTGCAGGGTCTCGTCGTTGCGCCGGTGCGCGCCGGCCGACGTGGCGTCGAACACCAACCCGACGTCGGCGAACTCGGGCATCGCCACCAGGCCGTCGACCCCATCACTCGTGGTCGCCACGCCGAGGCGGCGGGCGCGGGCCAGCCCGTCGGATTCCGGGTCGATGCCGACCATCGCCACCATGTCCAGCGACCCGGACAGCCGCAGCACCTTGATCATCAGGTCGGTGCCGATGTTGCCCGACCCGATCACCGCCACCCCGACACCCACTACGACCCCTCCCCTGACTTGGCGCTGAATCTGGTCCGCACACTGCCGAGCCCGGCGATCCGCGCCTCGTACGCCGCCCCCGGGGTGACCGGCACCATCGGGCCGAGCGCACCCGAGAGCACTATCTCGCCGGCCCGCAACGGATCCCCCGCCGCCGCGAGCGTCGACGCCAGCCAGGCGACGGCGTGCACCGGATTGCCGAGACAGGCGGCCCCGGCACCGACCGACACCGGTTCACCGGCCGATTCCAGGACCATGCCGCACCCGCGCAGGTCCACCGAGGCGGCCGGCACCGGCCGGTCACCGAGGACGAACAACCCCGACGAGGCGTTGTCCGCCACCGTGTCCACGATCGAGATGTCCCAGCCGGTGATCCGGGAGTCGACGATCTCGACCGCCGGCAGCAGGAAGTCGGTGGCCCGCAGCACATCCACCACCGTCGCCGGCCCGTCCGGCAGATCGGCGCCGAGCACGAACGCCACCTCCGCCTCCACCCTGGGCTGGATCAGCCCGCCCAGGTCGACCTCGTCACCATCGGGCACCGCCATGTCGGCGAAGAGCACCCCGAAATCGGGCTGGTAGACGCCGAACGCGGCCTGCACCGCCGGCGACGTCAACCCGATCTTCGCGCCGACCCGACGCCGCCCGGCCCTTGTCCAACCGGCCACCAACTCCCGCTGCACCGCGTACGCGGCGGCGACGTCACCGACCGGCAACAGCCGGTCCCGCAGCGGCGCACACGGCACCCCCGTCTCGTACGCCCCGGCCAACGCCGCGACAGCCGCCCCAATGTCCACAGTCATGAAAAGTCCACACAGACGTTCGTCAACTCGGAGTAGAAGTCCAGCGAGTGCACGCCGCCCTCCCGGCCCACCCCCGAAGCCTTCACCCCGCCGAACGGGGTCCGCAGGTCCCGCAGGAACCACGTGTTCACCCAGACGATGCCGGCGTCCAGTCGGGCGCCGGCCCGGTGCGCCCGCCCCACGTCACGGGTCCACACCGTCGCCGCCAACCCGTAGTCAGAATCATTCGCCAACGCGAACGCCTCCTCCTCCGAATCGAACGGCGCGACATGGCAGACCGGGCCGAACACCTCCTCCCGCACCAGCCGCGCCGACGAGTCGAGCCCGGTCAACACCGTCGGCTGCACGTACGCGCCGCCATCGCGGACGTCACCGAAGGTCGGCACGCCGCCACCAGCGCGCACCTCGGCGCCCTCGACACGGGCCAGGTCGTAGTAGCCGAGCACCTTCTCCCGGTGGCCGTGCGAGATCAGCGGCATCGTCGCAATCGACTCGTCGGCGGGCCAACCCCACCGGGCGTCGCGGGCGGCAGCCGACAGCCGGTCCACGAACTCGTCGAACACCGGCCGCTGCACATACAACCGCTCCGTACACAGACACACCTGACCGCCGTTGGTGAACGACGACCGCACCGAACCGGCGACGGCGGCGTCCAGATCCGCGTCGGCGAACACCAGACCCGCGTTCTTACCACCCAGCTCGAACGACACCGCCTTCACCCCGTCGGCCGCCGCCCGCATGATCGCCGACCCCGTCGCCGACTCACCCGTGAACGTGATCGCGTCCACCCCCGGATGCCGGGTCAGCCACTCCCCCGCCGCGCCCGGCCCGAACCCGTGCACCACATTGAACACCCCGTCCGGCACACCCGCCGCCGCCATCACCTCCGCCAGCAGCGTCGCCGACGCCGGAGTCTCCTCCGACGGCTTCACCACCACCGCGTTACCGCACGCCAACGCCGGAGCCACCTTCCACGTCAGCAGCAGCAACGGCAGATTCCACGGCACGATCACCGCGACGACGCCGACAGGCTTACGGACCGCGTAGTTCAACGCCCGACCACCCGACGGCGTCACCGTCGTGAACGACTCCGTCGACGCCGTCGCCGCGATCTCCGCGAACGCCCGAAAGTTCGCCGCCCCACGCGGAACATCCAACGTCCGGGCCTGACCCACCGGCTTACCGGTGTCCGCCACCTCAGCAGCCACCAGATCATCGAACCGGCGGTCCAACTCATCGGCCACCGCCCGCAACACCACCGCCCGGTCCCGCTCACCCATACCACCCCACGGACCACGCAACGCCGACCGGGCCGCCGCCACCGCCGCGTCCACCATCGACGAATCAGCCTCCGCCACCTCGAACACCGTCTCCCCGGACACCGGCGACACCTTCGCAAACCACTTCCCCGCATCGACGAACCGACCGTGGACGAAACTGCGCAGCAGGCCGGGACCGTCGGCGGCCGGCCGGCCGACGTACAGGTCGGGGTGCCACAGGGCGGGCGACGTCGGTGCGATGGCTGCCATGTTCTACCTTCCGTTGCCGGTACGGGGATGTGCCGGGATCAGTCCGTGGTGGCGACGCCGCTGCCCTGGTCAGCGACCAGGGCCACGACGGCAGCGTCGACTGTCGCTTCGCCGGTCGCGGCGGCGGCTGCCTCATCCGTGGCGACCAGTACGGTGCTGCCGGTGCCGGCGTTCATCAGGTCGACGGCGACCCGCTGCGGCCCGTCCGGGTGCTCGCGAATCAGCACCAGGCGGCGTCCCTGAAGGGTCGCGACGATCCGGTCGGGCCAGACCTTGCCGAGCACTTCCGCGAGAATCATCAGCTGTCACCCTGCATCGACGCCATGACGGCCCGGATCCGGGTCGACTCGCCCTCCTCCAGCAGTGCCGAGGTGGCCGGGTGCGGCTTGGGGTAGATCTGCGAGCTGCGCAGGTCACCGTGTTGACGGATGGCGGCCTCGCCGGCTGAAACTGCCTGCCGTACGGCCGCCAGGGTGCCCTGCACAGCAGCGGCGAGATAGCCGCTAGTGACCCGTTCGACGGCGATACACCGTACGTCCGCGGTCTTGATCATGGCTTCGATCCCTGCGGAGAGGGCGACGATGCCCCGGGTCTCCACGATTCCGATCGCCTTCTCTGAGGACATGGCACTTCTCCTTCTGGCTGTGTCGCCGGCCGGGCCGGCTCAGTTGCCGACGAGTCCGGGGTCGATGGCCAGCGCGGTGACCGCGTCGCATGGGCTGGCGAAGACGATCGACCGGACCGGGCGACCGGTCTTGGCTCGGGCAGTCTCCTCGCCGATGTCGACGGCTTCCTCCACGGTGGCGAGTTCGCCGCGGACCGCCACGGCGACGATTCCGCCGCCGAGGCGTACGACTCCGGTTACTTCGACCTCGGTCGCCTTGACCATGGCGTCCACCGCGTCGAAGATCGGAATGAATCCCTCGGCTTCGACGAAGCCCGCAGCGGCGTTACGCATCGGGTTCCTCCTGTCGTTGGTGTTTCGGGTGCCCGCTGGTCGGGCTGTCGGTCATGCGGTGCGGGCCGGCGCCGTTCACGCGGGTGCCGGCAGATTCCAGGACAGGACGGCAGCGCCGGTGCCCCACAGTGCTCCGTAGCTGTGCAGTTGCCCCGGGGTTGCGGCGACTCCGGTGCCGGCGAGGAAGGCGAAAGCCCGGAACTGGCTGTCGGCCTGGGCCTGGCGGGCGTAGTCTTCGCGGACCGCGAGGACTTGGTCGGTGTCGCCGGCGGTCAGCATCTGCAAGATTCGTTCGTTCCACCGGTCGTGTGCCGGCTCGGCGATGCGGTCCTGGTCCGGCTCGATCCACTGCTGGATGAGCCCGGAGGACAGTCCGCTGACCACCACCACCGCCGCTCGGACACCGGCGTCACGGGCCGCCTCGGCGCCGGCCCGGCCGACCTGGGCGAGGGTGTCGGCGTCGGCGTACAGGTTGCACGACACCTGCGCCCAGCGCAGGGTGCGCTGCGGGTCGAGCAGCGTGGAGGTGACGATGGTCCCGGTATCGATCGGGAAGCCCTGGTAGCGGGTGCGGCGGGCCTGCATGCCGTCGGCGTCCACCCGGGCCGCCCAGCGTTCGGTGAACTCTACGTCGAAGCGCAGGTCGTAGCTGAGGTGGCCGTAGTCGTAGGCGTACCAGTTCTCGTCGGTGTGCGCCCCACGCGGGTTCGGGTCGCACTGGAACTGGTGGCCGAGCACGGTGAACCACTGGGTGGACAGCAGCAGAACGACGTCCGGCTCGAGGGCGCGCAGCCGGTCGCCGACCGTACGGGCGGAGTCGGCCAACGCCGCCCAACTGGTGGCGGGCTTGTCGGCGAGCAGATGCGGCATGCCGGGCAGCAGTACGCCGGCCTGGATTCCACGGTCAGTCATCGACGTTCTCCGGTGTCCACTCGACCACCGCGTTGCCGGTTCCGATGATCGTGCCGTAGCCGAGTACGTCGCCGGCGATGTCCGGCCAGCCGAGCGCGGACAGCAGCCAGGTGAGGCTGCCGGCCTTCGTCTCGGAGGCGGTGGCTTCGATGTGCTCGGGGATGAGTTCGCGTAACCGGCTGGTCGGCCCCTGGCGAATCGTTTCCAGCAGCTTCATGTCCCAGCGGTACTGGTGGTTGTTGTACGGGTGCTCACGTTCCATGTCCTCGGGCAGCTGGGGTTCCTCGTGCCAGTGCAGGTGGGACAGGGAGTTGGAGGCGAGCAGCACGGCGCGTCGGCCGGTGTTCTCGATTGCCCGGCGGGTCGCCTCACCGAGCACCTCCATCTGGCCGAGGGACGCGTCGGAGTAGAAGTAGGGGTTGTTGTTGGCTGACAGCGACACCACCGGGATGTCCCAGTCGGGGTTGACCATGTGTAGTGCGCCGATAGTGGCGTAGTCGACCCGTACCCCGGGGTCGTGCAGCTTGCTGGTGACCAGGCCAAGGTCGGCGGCTTCGTCGGCGATGGCCTCGGCAAGTGGTACGTCGGTGTGAAAGTCGTAGTGGTAGCGGAACAGATGCGGGAAGATCGGCTCTACGGAGATGCCGCGCGGGTTGGGTACACAGTTGACGTGGTGGCCGACCATGGTGATCCAGTGCGGAGCGTGCACGATCAGCACGTCGGGCCGGTGCACCTCGCGAATCCGGCGGCGGAGTCGATGGTACGCCCAGCGCAGCACTTCCCAACCGCCTTGTGACCGGGGTTCGTTCTGCGGCGGGTTCTCGCCGTAGATCAGGTGCGGCGGGTGCGGGCTGAGGTAACCGGCGACGATACCGGGTCGGCGGCCTGCCGGGGCGGGGCGGGCGGCGTCAGCGGAGTCCGGTCGCCGGGTGCGGGTCGTGGTGCCCCGGGTCGGTGCGGGTAGTCGGAACACCTTGCTCATCGCGGTCCTCCTGTCGGGGCCGGGGCGTCGCGCAGGACCCGCAGCAGGCAGCGGTCACCGGGCTGGGCGCCGAGGATCCGCAGCCCGTCGTCGTCGAGCGCGGCCTGGTGCCGAGCGACGCCGGGGTCGTGGCGCACCCAGGCACGCAGCGGTGCGGGGTGGGCGCCGTGCAGTTCGATCAGCGTGTTGGCGGGCAGACCGTCGGCGGGGTTGGTGTAGACGAGGCGACGGCGGCCCCGCTGACCGGTGTAGGCCGGCTCGGCGGTGGTGGTGACCTGGTACCAGTGACGAGCGGCGCGGGCCTGGTCGCGGGCGGCACCGGTGGCCGCTTCGTCGAGGAGACCGGTGTCGTCGCACACCACGCCGTAGCGGTCGAGGGCATGGTCGGTGGTGAGGTAGCCGGCTGCGACGTCGGCGGCCACCAGGTCGGGGTCGCGGGTGAGCGGGTCGCCCCAGCCGCCGCCGCCGGCTGACTCCATCACCAGTACGTCGCCTTCGCGCATCCGGTGTCCGGCGACCTTGCCGGGGGTGTCGAAGTCGATCCGCCGGCCGGCGCGGCGCAGATAGGTGGCGGTGGGGGCGCCGGGCGCGCCGGTGGAGAGTCCGTACGGCGCAACGGTGGTGCGGTCGGTCTGCACCGAGTAGGCGCCGCTGGTGGCCAGCAGCCGGGTGGCCCGTCGGGCACCGAGGCCGCCGCGGTGCCGGCCGGCGCCGCCGGAGCCGGTACGCAGCTCACAGGCTTCGACGAGGATCGGGATGTCGGTTTCCAGCCGTTCGACGGACTGGATGGTGGAGATGTCGCCGAGGTCGACGGGGTTCATCGCGCTCGGGCCGTCGGAGCCGAGGAAGCCTCCGTTGCCGCCGGCCGGATAGTCGTAGTAGAGGTACGGCTGGCCGGTGCGTTCGTCGATGCCGCCGATCAGGTTCTGGAAGGTCGTACCGAACTGGTCGGCGGCGATCAGGTCCGGTGCGACCTGGCTGAGGGCGGCCATCACCGCGGAGATGACCCGCTTGCGGACCTCGCTGTGTGCGTTGGCCGGTGCCGGGTAGGTGACGTGTACGACGGTTCCCGGGTCGGTGCGCACGGTCAGTGGCCGGAAGGCGCCGTGGTTGACCAGCCCACCGGGGTCCAAGGCGGACTTGACGGCGATGAAGACCCCGGCGGTGGTCATCGCGAGCGACGAGTTGACGACGGCGGCGACCTGTGCGGAGGAGCCGCGGAAGTCGGCGACGAGTTGGTCACCGGTGATGGTCAACGCGCAGCGCACCAGTGCGGCGTCGTACTCGCCGTCGGTGTACAGGTCGAGGTAGTCCTCGTAGTGGTAGGTGCCGTCCGGTAGGTCGCGAATCTGGTCGCGTAGTCGCCGCTCGGTGCGGTCCATGTTGGCCTCGACGCAGCCGAGGATCAGGTCGCGGCCGTACCGGTCGACGAGTTCGCGTAGCCGGCGCTGCGCGGTGTGGCAGGCGGCGATGCTGGACTCCAGGTCCCCCTGACGTTCGTCGGCCATCCGGACGTTGGCGAAGAGGATCCGCGTCGCGGCGATGTTGGGCTGGCCCGCGTCGACCAGTCGGATCGGTGGAACCCGCAGCCCTTCCTGCAGGATCTCGGTGGCCTTCCCGGAGACGCTGCCGGGTGTCATGCCGCCGATGTCGGCCCAGTGCATGCGGACGCAGGGGAACAGGAACAGTTCCTCCTCGACGAACACCGGGCTGATCAGCGTGACGTCGTTGAGGTGGCTGCCGCCGCGGTACGGGTCGTTGACCAGGTAGATGTCACCGGGCCGGAACTCGTCGCGGTAGTCGGCGAAGATCTCTTTCACCGATGCCGGCATGGCGATGACGTGGCCGGGCATGTCGCGGCCCTGGGCGACCATCTCGCCGTCCGCGTTGAACAACGCGCACGAGAAGTCCTGCGCGTCGGCGATCACCGGGGAGTGCGCCGTGCGGAAGATCGTCTGGCGCATCTCCCGCACGATCGAGATCAGCCCTTCGGTGACGACCTCGAGATCGATCGGGTTCAGGGACATGCGGGGCCTCGCAATGCTGACAGGGACGGGCACCTACCGGATGGATCACCATCTGATGGATCACCACCGGATGGATCACCATCGATTGGACCATCATGTGAGCCTTGTGTTATATTATGAACCTACCAACTTCAGGGATGGGAAGGCAAGATGTCGTCTGTCACCGACCCCGGTCGCGAGTCCGGCACCCAGGCACTCGATCGCGCGCTGGCCGTGCTGCTCGCGTTCCGGCGCGACACCCCCGAACGCAAGGTCAGTGACGTCAGCCGGGAGCTCGGGCTGCACAAGTCGACCGCCAGCCGGTTGTTCCGGGCGCTCGCCGACGCCGGCTTCCTGCAGCGCAACGAGGAGACCGGCGCGTACCGGCTGGGGGTCACCGTGTTCGACCTCGGCGCCCGCTTCCTGGCCGGGCTCGACATGCACGCCATCGCCCGACCGCTGCTGCACCAGCTGGCCGAGGAGCAGGGCGAGTCGGTCAACCTCGCCATCCGCGACGGCCTGGACGCGATCTCGATCGACCTGGTGACCGGGTCGCACAGCCTGCAGCTGGTCTCCCGGCTGGGCCGGCGCATCCCGTTGTGGTGCAGCGCGGCCGGCAAGACGCTGTTGATCGACATGGACGACGACCAGGTCCGCGAGCTGCTCGCCGATGCGGCCTGGACCCGGCTGACCCGACGCACGATCACCGACATCGACGTCTTCCTGGCCGATCTCGCCGGGGTGCGGGAACGCGGCTGGGCGCTCAACGATGAGGAGAGCGAGGACGGCCTGCGGGTCGTCGGCGCACCGGTGCGGGACCGGCTCGGCGCGGTGACCGCGTCGATCAGCGTCTCCGGCCCGATCTTCCGGCTGGACAGCCAGCAACGGGTCGCCACGCTCGCCGCCGCCGCGGTCCGCACCGCCGACGAGCTGTCCCGCCAGCTCGGCCACGGCGTCGGACAGATCTGGGGCAGCTGACCGGCGACCGGCTCAGAAGTGCTGCTGCACGACATCCGGATCAACCTTCACGTGCAGCAGCACCGGCCCGGTCAGCGGCAGCAGCGCGTCGAACGCCGCCGAAACGGTCGCCTCGTCGTGCGCCCGGTACGCGGTGACACCGAGCGCGCCGGCCACCGCGGCCAGGTCCCGGTACGGAAAGCGGGCGATGGCCGGGTCAGCACCGGCCGGTCGCAGCTTGCGCACCTCGGCCCCGTACGCGCCGTCGTCCAGCACGATCACCAGCACCGGAGCGCCGACCCGGGCCAAGGTGTCCAGCTCCCCCAACGCGGTCAGCAGACTGCCGTCGCCCTCGAACGCCACCACCGGGCGGTCCGGTCGGCCGAGCGCGGCGCCGATCGCGTACGTCACACCGACGCCGATACTGCCGAACTCCCACGGCGCGACCAGCGACCGGTCCACCGCTGGCGAGTCCAGGTAGAGGTTGGGCCACCCGCCGAAGTGGCCGACCCCGACTACCGTCGTGCGGGGTAGTGGCAGCCGACGGGCGCAGATCGCCATCAGCCGGCGGGGGTCGATGTGCCGGGCGCCGGTGGGCTCCGGGCCGAGCTCGGCGAACGGGTCGGCGTCGCGAATCGCCCGGGCCAGCTGCGACGTGCGCCAGCCGTCCGGCTCCGAACCGGGCCGCGGCGACATTAGCGCGCCGGTCAACGCCTGGGCCACCAGCGCCGCGTCGCCGACCAGCCCACCGTGCACCGGCCAGCGGGCACCGATCGCCGCCGGATCCCGGTCGACGCTGTACACCTGGGCGGCGCCGAACAGCTGTCCGTGATCGGCCGTCCACCGATTCAGGCCGGCACCGAACGTCACGACGAGGTCCGCCTCGCGCAGCACGTCCCGGGTCAGCGGGCGGGCCAGCCCACCGGCAACGCCGAGGGCGTACGGATGGCCCGCGAACAGGCCGGCGGCCATCAGGCTGGTGACCAGCACGGCTCCGGCGTGGTCGGCCAGCGCGGTCAGCTCCGGTCCGGCGTGCACCGCGCCCCGGCCGGCGAGGATCACCGGGCGGCGGGCCCGACCCAGGCGGTGTGCCAACGCGGAGACCGCCGTCGGGTCGGGTGCCAGTGGCAGCGGTCCGGCCGGCATGACAGCGGCCCCGAGCGGGACGGCCTGCCGGTCCCCGGCCGGCTCGTCCTGCAGATCCAACGGGATGTCGAGCACCACCGGCCCCGGTCGCCCGACGGCCTCGCACACTGCGGCGGCGACGTCGCGCGACACTGTCGACGCGCCGGTCATCGGCGCGAAGGCACCGGCGGTGGCCAGGGCGAACGGCTGCTGCGGAAAGTTCTGCACGTGCAACGGGTCACTCGTCGGGGTGTCCCCGGCGAGCAGCAGCAGCGGTGTCCCCGCCTGCCGGGCGATGGTCAACGCCGGGCCGGCAGCCGCCAGGCCCGGACCCTGGGTGACCGTGGCCACCGCGCACCGGCCGGTGACCCGCGCCCATCCGTCGGCCATCATCACCGCGGCGTTCTCGTTGCGAGCCGCCACGAACCGGACCCCGTGCCGGGCGACCAGGTCGGCCACCAGGAACATGTTCGCGTCGCCGAGCAAGCCGAACACGGTGTCCACCCCGTGCTCGACCAACGCGTCCGCGATCGCCTGGTAGACCTTCACCGGTCCGCCTCCGGGTGCCGGTCCGCCTCCGGACGGCGGTACGGGCCGGCGGGACGCAGCGCGACGCTCAGCGCACCCAGATAGGAGTCGGTGGCCACCGCGTCGAAGCGCGGGCCGGCCAGCCGGGCGGTCCGTTTGGTCATCGACCGGCCGAGCGCCGGCACCGCCAGCAGCCGGTGGGCCAGTTCGGTGCCGGCGTCGGTTACCCGGTCGGGCGACACCACCTCGGTCACCAACTCCAGCTGGTGCAGCCGGGGCGCGTCGATCCGCTCGCCGAGCAGCAGCCAGCGTTTGGCCCGGTCGGCGCCGACCAGGTCAGCGAGGATGGCCATGCCGCCCCAGGTCAGCGGGATACCGAAGCCGACCTCGGGAAACGTGAAGAAGCAGGTGTCGGCGGCGAGGCGCAGGTCGCTGGCCAGCCCGAGGATCGCCCCGGAGCCGATCGCCGGACCGTTGAACGCGGTCACCGTGGTCTGCTCCAGGCGGTACCAGCGCTCGACCAGCTCGGCGGTGCGCCGCTGCACGCTCATCGTGGTGGCGGCGTCGAGGGTGGCCAGTTCGGTCAGGTCGGTGCCGGCGCAGAAGGCGGTGCCGGCACCGGTCAGCAGCACGACCTCGACAGTGTCGTCGCGGCCGAGCTCGTGCAGCACCTGCTCGAACTGCCCGAGCATGGCCAGGTCGAAGCTGTTGCGCCGAGCGGTGCGGTCCAGGGTCACCACCGCGAGCCGGCCCGCACGCTGCAGGTGTACCGATGTCACGTCGCCTCCGATTGCAGTAGGGCGCGGTCGACCAGGGCCGCGGCGTGTCCGACGTAGCTGAGCGGATCGAGCAGCCGGGTCAGCTCCGCCTCCGGCAAAGACGCCCTGACCTGCGGATCTGCGCGCAGCAGCTCGGCGAACGGCCGATCATGGTCGAGGCTGTCCCGCACGATCCGCATCACCAGGTGGTGCGCCTGTTCCCGGCCCAGTGGGCCGGCCAGGCGCAGCATCACGGACTCCGACAGCACCAGACCGCCGGTCGTGGACAAGTTGACGCGCATCCGGGCGACGTCGACGCGGAGCCCGGCGAAGACCTCGTTGAGGCGCTGCAGCGCGCCCCCGACGAGGATGAAGCACTCCGGCACCAGCTTCCACAGGGCCATTCCGACGCCCATGTCCCGGTCGTCCTGGGACACCATCGTCTGCATCGCCAGCGGCACCTGTGCGCGGACCGTGCCGGCCGCGGCGATGACCGCCTCGCAGCGGATCGGATTGCGCTTGTGCGGCATCGTGCTGCTGCCCACCTGGGTATCGCGCTGCGGCTCGTGTGCCTCGCCGATCTCGGTACGGCCGAGGAAGTACACCTCGCGGGCCAGCTTCTCGGCGGTGGAGGCGATCAGCCCGAGCAGGGTGAGGCACTCCACCACCCGGTCCGGGGTGGCGTGCCAGGGGGTCGGGGCGACGCCCAACCCGAGCCGGTCGGCGACGGCGCGTTCGATGTCGAAGGCCCGTGGCCCGTAGCCGGCCATGGTGCCGGCCGCCCCGCCCATACTGACCACCAGCAACCGGGGCCGGAGCTGGGCCAACCGCTCACGGTGGCGCTGCAGCTCGCTCTGCCAGACCGCGCAGCGCAGCCCGAACGTGGTCGGTAGGGCCTGTTGACCATGGGTTCGGGCCGCCATCGCCGTGTCCCGGTGCCGCAGGGCGAGCCGGCGCAGTACGCGGACCAGTTCGTCGATCTGCCGGCTGACGATGTCCAGTCCGGCTCGGGCGCGCAGCACGAACCCGGTGTCCATGACGTCCTGGGTGGTGGCGCCGAGATGGACGTAGCGGCCGCCGTCGCCGGCCGCCCTGGTCAGGGCCCGTACCAGTGGCACCAGCGGATGCACGGTGTCGGCGGCGTCGGCGGCCACCGCGGCCAGGTCCAGCAGCTCGACCCGGGCGGCGGCGGTGATCTGCGCCGCCGCACCGGCCGGGATGACGCCCGTGTCGGCCTGGGCGCCAGCGAGTGCCGCTTCCACGTCGAGCCACGCCTGCATCAGCTGCCGGTCGTTGAACACCCCACGCATCTCGGCGTTGCCGAAGAAGCTGGTCACCGTCAACGAGTCGAGGAAGCAGGAACTGAGCGGATTCACCGTGCCGCTCCGTCGATCATCGCGGTGACCGCCCGCCGGTCCACCTTGCCCGACGGCAACAGCGGCAGTTCGGTCACGAGGTGCCAGTCGGTCGGCACCTTGTGCCGGGACAGGCTGCCGGCGGCAGCCGCGGCGAGTTCGGCGCGGCGCAGGGTCGCCCCGGGGGCGGCGACCACCACCGCGACCACCTCCTCGCCCCAGCGTGGGGACGCGACCCCGACGACGCACGCCTGCGCGACGCCCTCGCAGGTCAGCAGGACCGCCTCGACCTCGGCCGGGCTGACGTTCTCCCCGCCCCGGATGATCAGGTCCTTCACCCGGCCGGTCAGGGTCAGGGTGCCGTCGGCGGCGAGCCGGGCCAGGTCGCCGGTGCGCAGCCAGCCCTGCGGGTCGTACGCCGTCCGGTTCGCCGCCGGATCGTCGAGATAGCCGGGGCTCACCGACTCGCCACGGACCTGCAGTTCACCCTCTGCTCCGGCGGGCAGCGGCCGGGGCGACCCGTCGGCGTCCACCGCGACGATCCGGGCCTGCAACCCGGGGAGTACCCGTCCGACGGTGGAGCCGTCCGGCGGGCAACTGCCGTCGTCGGGGTCGACGCTGATGGTCGGACCGGCCTCAGTCTGCCCGTAGACGACCGCCAACCGCCGCAGCCGCAACGTGTCGCGTACCCGCGTGCGCAGGGCCGGTGGGCAGTTGGCACCGCCGAGGAAGCCCAGGCGCAGCGCGGCCAGGTCCCACCGCCCCGGCTGTTCGTCGAGTCGTTCGGCGAGCATGGTCGCCATCGTCGGCACCAGTTGCACGACCGTGCACCGGTGCCGGTGCACGAGGTCGAGCACGTCGTCGGGACGAAACCGCGGCACCGGGAACAGCTGCGCCCCGGTGACCGCCGCCAGCACCACGCCGCTGCTGAGGCCGGCGGCGTGGGCGAACGGTAGCGGACAGCAGATCCGATCGGCGGAGCCGATCCCGGCGGCCTGGGCCGTCCAGGTCGCGTTGCGGACCAGATTCCGCCCGGTCAGGACGACCATCTTCGGGGTGCCTGTCGATCCCGAGGTGAACTGGACGTTCAGCGGGGCGTCGGGGTCGCTGACCGGATCCGGCGGGGGTCCGGCCCAACCGGGCAGGCCGGCGAGGGCGTCACCGGCCTGGTCCGCCGGCAGAAAGGTGACCGGCCCGGTCGCTGCGCGCCGGGCGCACGACGTCACGTCGCGGTCCCGGATTTCTCGCGCGGCGAACAGCCGGACCGGCCGGGTCCGACGCAACGCGGCGGCCAGCTCCGGCTCCGTCGCGGCGGGGTGCACGGTGACCAGGGCGGCTCCGCGCCAGGCCGCGGCGGCGAGCAGCACCAGCCAGGCGATGCTGTTCTCGGCCCACACGGCGATCCGGTCGCCGCGGCCGACACCGGCGGCGGCGAGCACGCTGGCGGTCCGGGCGGCGAGCGCCGCGTACTCGCCGGCGGTGACGGCGGGCCGGCCGGCGACGGCGAACAGCGGCCGGTCCGGCTGTCGCCGGGCCTGTCGCAGCAGCACGGCGTCGTACGCCGGCAGATCAACGGAAGCCATCAGGCGCGCTCCAGCAGCAGGTTCCCGTGCGGATCCACCCGCCCCCACCAGCCGGAACCGACCACTGTCGTGCTTCCGCTCTCCCGGACGACCGCCGGGCCGCTGACCCGTACGCCGGCGGTCAGCTCGCCACGCTGCCAGACGGCGGCATCGGTCCAGCCGTCCGGCCCCCACACCGGGAGGGTGACGGGCTCGGGCGCCGGGCCGTCAGGTGGCGCGGCGAAGGTCACGGCGGGCTGTGGCCCGAACGCGGTGAGCCGGCAGTTCACGATCTCGGCCGGGTGCTCCGAACGCAGGTAGGCGTACCGCTCCTGGTAAGCGGCGTGAAAGGCGCGGATCAGATCGGCGGGCTCGTCGGGCAGATCGTCCAGCGGCACGGCCAGGTCGAAGCTCTGGCCACGGAAACGCATCCCCAGCGACAGCCGGAAGGTGACCTGGTCGGCCTCCACCGCGTCCTCGGCCTTGAGCTGGTCGCGGGCGGCCGCCTTCAACTCCTCGACCAGCACGCGGGCCGTCGCCAGGCCGGCGGAGTCGGCGGGGACCAGCGCGGTACGGACGTAGTCGTGACGGGCCCGGGCGGCGACGAAGCCGAGCGCCGAGAAGTTTCCCGGCACCGGTGGAACCAGTACCCGTGGAATGCCCAGCTCGTCGGCGAGTGCGGTGGCGTGCATCGGTCCGGCGCCGCCGAACGGCATCAGCACGAATTCCCGCGGGTCGTGGCCCCGGGCCACCGAGATCTCCTTGATCGCGCTGGTCATCTTGACCGTGGCCAGGCGAAGGATGCCGTACGCAAGTTCGGTCTCGGTCAGGCCGTCACCGAGTTCGGCGGCCAGCCGCCCAAGAGCGGTACGCGCCGCGTCGAGCTGCGGGGTGACCTCGCCGCCCAGCCGCCCGTGCGGGTCGAGATGGCCGACCACCAAGTGGGCGTCGGTGGTCGTTGGTTCAGCGCCGCCCCGGCCGTAGCAGGCCGGACCAGGATCGGAGCCGGCGCTGCGTGGGCCAACCCGCAGCTCGCCGCCCCGGTCGCGCCAGGCGATCGAGCCGCCACCAGCACCGATCGTGTTGATCTCGATCTGGAAGGTCCGGTTCGGGTGCCCGGCGATGGTGCCGTGGTTGGTCATCAGCGGCACGCCGCCCTTGATCAGGCAGACGTCCGTGCTCGTGCCGCCGATGTCGCAGGTGATGACGTTGTCGAAGCCGGCCAGGCCGGCGACGTACGCGCTGGCCGCCACGCCGCCGGCGGGGCCGGACAACGCGAGGTTGATCGGCAGCCGGCCGGCCTGGTCGGTGGAGACCACGCCGCCGCTGCTGGTCATGATCGCCAACGGGTGGCGGTAGCCGCTGCCGGCCAGGGTCGAGCCGAGGCCCGACAGGTACTCGCTGACCGGACCTCGGACGCTGGCGTTGAGCACGGTGGTGGCGAACCGCTCGTACTCGCCGTGTTCCGGGACCACCTCGGCGGATGTGCTGCACGACAGCTGCGGGTGGCGACGGCTGATTCGTTCTGCGGCGGCCCGCTCGTGCCCCGCGTTGCGGTACGAGTGCAGGAAGCAAATCGCCACCGCGGTGGCCCCGGTTGCGGCCAGCCGGTCGGTGACCTCGTCGAGACCGGTCATGTCCAGCGGGACGGCGACGTCGCCGGCGGCGGTCAGCCGTTCCCGGACGGTGTGCCGCATCCGACGTGGGGTGAGCGCCGGGCGGGCGGCCTCCTTGACGCTGTACAGGCGGGGACGGTGGCCCAGGCCCATCTCCAACACGTCCCGGAAACCCTCGGTGGTGATTACCGCGACCGGTTCGCCGGCACCTTCCAGCAAGGCGTTGGTGACCCTGGTGGTGCCGTGCACGAACCGCTCGACGTCCGACAGGTGGACGTCGAGCTTGGTCAGGCCGTCGAGGATCGCCGCCGCCGGGTCCGCCGGAGTGGACAGCGTCTTGGCCTCGGCGAGCCGGCCGGTGGCCGGTTCGTACACGATGACATCGGTGAAAGTTCCGCCGATGTCGACGCCGATGCACAGCATGAGGGAACCTTTCGGTCAGATGGGTCACGTCCCCGGGGCGGGTGCCGAGAGCGTCGGCCCGCGCCCGGAACCCGAACCGGTCAGAAGGTGACGCCGTAGCGGCGCAGGCTGGCGCGGGCGACCGTGCGCAGCACCCAGTCGAACAGGTAGCCGAGCAGGCCGAGGGCGATGATGCCGACGAACACCCACTCAGTCTTGGCGTAGTTGCGGGCGGTCCAGATCAGCGAGCCGAGGCCGCTCTGCGCCGCGACGATCTCCGCGGAGACGATGGTGAGGAACGAGTTGCCCATCGCCAGCCGGGCGCCGGTGACGGCGTATGGCACCGTGGCGGGCAGGATCACCGAGGCCAGGGTGCGGACCGGCCCGGCGCCCAGCGCCCGCGCCGCCCGCAGCTTCAGCTCGTCGACGGCGAGCACCCCGGCGAGGGTGTTCAGCGCCACGATGAAGACCGTGGTGTAGAAGATCAACGCGATCTTCGAGGCCTCACCCGGGCCGAGCCAGATGATCGCCAGGGTGACGAAGGCGATCGGCGGCACGAACCGGAAGAACTGGATGTACGGGTCGAGCATCAGCCGCAGCAACCGGCTGCGGCCCATCAGCAACCCGACCGGCACCCCGATCAGTACGCCCAGCCCCCACCCACTGAGGATGCGCTGGCTGGACGCCCAGACGGAGTCCCACAGCGTCCCGTTGGTCACCAACTCCACCGCTCCCTGCCCGGTCAACCGGGGTGAGGGCAGGAAGAACGCGGTGTAGTTGCGGCTGACCAGATCCCAGATGAGCAGGCCGAGCAGCACGGACAGCACCGACAGCACGACGCGGGTGGGTCGACGCCGGCCGGCGAAGCGGCGTGGGCGGGGCCCGGCCGACCGGGCGGCCGGTGGACGTTGCACGTCGACGGCCATCAGCCGCTACCTCCGTTCAGGCCGTGCCCGTCGTCCAGACCCTGGGCGCGCAGGGTCTGGGCGACCTCGGTGCCGATGTCCTCGCGCAGTTCGCGGAACAGCCCGGCGGCGGCCGGATCGGTCAGCTCCCGCGGCCGGGGCAGGTCCACCGGGTACACCTGCTTGATCCGGGCCGCCGGGCCTGCGGTCATGGTGACGATCCGGTCGGCGAGCAGGATCGCCTCGCCGATGTCGTGGGTGACGAACAGGATGGTGGGCCGGGACTGGCGCCAGATGCGGTCGAGTTCAGCCTGCATGACCAGCCGGGTCTGGGCGTCCAGCGCGCCGAACGGCTCGTCCATCAGCACCACCGACGGCTCGTTGGCCAGCACCCGGGCGAGCTGGGCCCGCTGGCGCATGCCGCCGGATAGTTGGCTGGGGAACCGGTCGCCGCTGTGACTGAGGCCGACCATGGTCAGGTAGCGGTCGACGATCCCGGCCCGCTGCGCACGCGGCACACCCCGCATCCGGGGGCCGAACGCCACGTTCTGACGTACGGTCAGCCACGGGAACAGGGCCTCGGCGCTCTGGAACACCACGCCCCGGCTGACGTCCGGGCCGGTGACCGGCTCGCCCGCGCACAGCACCTGCCCGGCGGCCGGCCGGACGAACCCGGCGATCGCGTTCAGCAAAGTCGACTTGCCGCAGCCGCTGGGGCCGAGCAGGCAGACGAATTCACCACCGGCGATGTCGAGCGTCGCCCCGGCGACCGCCTCGAAGTCGTCGAAGCGGATGTCGACGTCGCGGACCTGCACCGGAGAGCCCCCCGGCCGGGGACCCGATCCCGGTCCCCGGCCGGGGGAGGTGGCGGTCCGCCCGGTCACGCCACGCCCCTGATCATCACCTCGGCCGGGTCGGCCGGGTCGGACACGATCCCGCTGTCCTGCTGGAACTGGGCGATCTCGGCGTAGCGCTGCAGGTCCTCGTCGGTGAAGTCGCGGACCTGGCACTGCACGCCAGCGAGCAGTTCGACGGCCTCGGCCGCGGGCACCTCGATGGCGTTCTCGGTGGCGGTGCCGGCGACCTGCGGATCGGCGGTGATCTGCTCACATGCCTCGCCGATCGTGTCCACCAGGGTGGCGGTGGCCTCTTGGTTGGCCTCGTACCAGGCTCCGTCCACCCCGATGATCAGGTTGTAGACATAGCCGACGTCACCGCTGGTGAGCAGGATCTTGCCGCCGCCCTCGACACCGCGCGAGGGCCACGGCTCCCACATGATGTAGCCGTCGATGTCGCCGCGCTGCAGCAGCGCCGGCATCTCCGCTGGCGAGGAGGTGACGAACTCGACGGCGTCGCGGCTGATGTCGTAGCTGTCGAGGATCTTGTTGGTGGCGTACTCGTTGACCGTTCCGGTCACCACGCCGTACCGCGAGATGTCTGCGACCTCGCCGATCTCGTCGCGGACCACGAGCTTGATGAAGTCGGGCGACTGGGAGAAGACCGCAACGCCCTTGACGTCGCCCCGGGCGGCTCGGTTCAGCAGGCTCGATTCGGTGCTCGCGGTGACCTGACCCTCGCGGGCGAGGATCGCGTCGAGGCCACCGGTGCCTTCCTGGTACTGCGTGACGGTGACGTCGAGCCCGGCCTCGGCGAACAGGTCCTGCTGATCGGCCAGGTAGATCGGCGAGTACGCGGGATCGACGCCGACCCCGAAGTCGATGGTCGTCGTCTCGGCCGGTGTGCCAGGTCCACTGCCCGGGTCCTGATTCTCGGCACAGGCTGCGGCGACGGCGGTGACCAGCAGCGCGGCGCCGACCACCCGCAAGGTACGCAATCTCATGGCTAACCCCAGTTCATTGCGACTCATATTGTGGTTCTAGGTTCTTAATCTGAGACGCTACTGGGCACCACGAGAGGCGTCAAGGGTGCGACCAGGCCGGCGAAAGGAACCCATCGACCGACGAAGATCACCTCGAGTAGTCAAAAGGGGAAACAAATGCCCAGTTCAGGCCATCGCACGTCGCAGAAACTCGACGGACCACTACCGAGAGTACCTAGCCGGTGGAGACTCACCACCCGGCCTCGATGTGGAACCGGAGCTTCGGTAAGGCTACCCTCATGGAACGCGGGACTCGCCGACCGACGCCGAGGAGCAGCCGATGACCGACCTCGCAGAACTGCCGGTGACTGTGCCCGGACCCGAACCGCGCGAAACCCGGCCTACCGGAAACGCACCCCGGCTCCGGACCCGGGCCCTGCGGCTCGGGTACGGCCATCAGGTGGTCGTCCCGCACCTGGACCTGGACATCGTCGACGGATCGGTCACCGCGATCGTCGGGCCGAACGGCTGCGGAAAATCGACCTTGCTCCGCGCCCTTGGCCGGCTGCTGCGGCCCACCGCCGGGGAGGTGCTCCTCGACGGCGAGCGGATCCAGCGGTTGCCTACCCGGGAGGTCGCCCGCCGCCTCGGCATCCTGCCGCAGGCGCCGACCGCGCCGGACGGGCTCACCGTGGCGGACCTGGTCGCACGTGGCCGCCAGCCGCACCAGACCTGGCTGCGCCAGTGGTCCCGCACCGATGAGGAGGTCGTCGGCCAGGCACTGGCCTGGACCGGCCTCACCGGCCTCGCCGAACATCCGGTGGACACGCTCTCCGGCGGCCAGCGGCAACGGGCCTGGATCTCCATGGCGCTCGCCCAGGGCACCGACATCCTGCTGCTCGACGAGCCGACCACCTATCTCGACCTGGCGCACCAGATCGACGTACTCGAACTGGTGGACCGGCTGCACCGGGAGGGCGGCCGCACCGTGGTGATGGTGCTGCACGATCTCAATCTCGCCGCGCGCTACGCCCGACATCTGGTCGCAATGAAGGACGGACAGGTACTGGCCAGCGGCGCACCGGGCGAGATCCTGACTCCAGAGCTGGTCCGGGAGGTGTTCGGGCTGCGGGTAATGGTCATCGAGGACCCGGCCAGCGGCACCCCGCTCGTCGTCCCACTCGCCGCAGGCGCGGCCCGCGCCTCCACCATGGATCAGAAATCTATTCCGGTGATTCGTGCCGTTACGCACTGACGGGTCGGGTCGAGGGTACTGTTTGGCCGGGAACGCGCACCGACCGAAAGAGAGACCCTCCATGGCATATCCCGTGGTCACCACTGGTGACGTCTCCCGGCTGCTGGACGACCTGGTGGACCGGGTGCCGCAGGCGCAACAGGCGGTGGCACTCTCCCCCGACGGCATCCTTCTGGCCTGGTCCAAAGGGGTCGACCACGAGCTGGGCGAACAGCTGTCCGGCCTGGTGGCGGGTCTGCGCGCCCTCGCCGTCGCGGTCGGTCAGCACGCCGACACCGGCCGGGTTCGACAGATCGTCGTCCAGATGGGTACGGCGTTCCTGTTCATCGCCGCGACACCCGGTGGTGCCATCATCGCAGCCGTCTTCGACGGCGGCTCCGACATGGACTCGGTGGCCTACGAGGTGGCGCTGTTCGCCGGCCGGGCCGACCGGCACCTGCCGGCGTTCCCCGCGCCGGAGGAGGCCCCGGAGACTGCCGTCCGCAACGCTCAGGCGCTCCTGCACGGCGGCGCACCGACACTCGGCGCGCATGCCGCTGAACGGCAGGACCTTCCGACGCGCCGCTGAGCCGGCCAGCGCCGTTCACCGAGGCGGCGCCCGGCCGAGGGCGGGGAACCCTGGTTACCGTCGGGTCACCATGAGGTCGGCGACCCCGGCGACGGCGTCGATGTCGTAGCGGTCGGTGGCCTCGTCCCAGTCCGTCGAGATCACCGACTCGCCGCCAGCGACCCCGTCGCGCCGCTCGCCGTCCAAGTCGACGCTGCCCGCGCCGGAGCCCAGCCGGATCCGCACCGGCGTCTGCTCCGGCAACTCGATCCGCCAGGTGCTGACGCCGCCGGACATCCGGACGACAACTGTGCCGGACGGCTCGGGCAGCGCCAGGTCCAACGCGCTGGCGCCACCTGCGACGTCCACCTGGGAGACCCGGGCCCCGGTCAGGTCGACCCGGGTGCTGGTCGCCCCGCCCAGCACCCGGACCGACCAGAGAAGATCGCTGTGGACGGTGACTCGCAGCTCGCCGGCGCCGCCGTAACCGGTCTCGGTCAGTCCGACCCGGACCACGCCGTCGGAGGTGGTCACCTCCGGCGCCGCCGCACCGCCGACCGGAGTCTCTGCCCGCAGCAGCTGATCACCGAGATCGGCGGCCACCACCTGAATCTCTGGCGCACCGTCGGGAATCTCCAGCCGCGCCTCGGACCGCCCCTCGCGTGGTGTCTGCACCGTCCACGCCACGTCGCCGTCGGTAGCCGGGCGGGAGCTCACTGCGTTCACCACCACCGCCACGATCGTCGCCGCCACCAGCAGGGCGGCGACGACGGCGACGGCGATCAACGCCCGGCGCGACGTCCCCGGTGGCGTGCCGTCCGGCACGTCCGCCGGCCGGTCGGTGGACGGTTCGTTGCTGGCTGCGGTCGGTCGCACGGCTCCCCACTCCAGTTCCTGCCCGCCCGTGGCGCGGCGGGTTTGTGGCCCGTCGATGCGGCGGACGGTGCCCCTGCTACCCGGTTGCGGGACGGGGCAATCTTAGGCCCGCCGGATGGGGCCGGACCTGCGAGCCCGGTCACCGGCCCCACCAGCAGCCGAGCAGCTCGGTCACAGGCTCAGCAGCCGACGCAGGTAGTCGGTGAGGAACCGCCCGTCGGGATCGAGTCGCTCACGGACGGCGAGGAACCGGTCCGCCTGCGGGTAGCGGGCAAGCAGGTCCCGGCCTTCCAGCCCGTGGATCTTCGCCCAGTGCGGCCGCCCATCATGGGCCAGGAAGATCGGTTCCATGTCGGCGAAGAACTCGCGGTACGGCAGCGTCGCGTTCTGGTGCACCGAGATGGTGATGCTGTCCCGACCGTACGCCGGGCTGAGGAACGCCTGGTCGGCGGCCACATAGCGGTAGAGGACCCGCCAGGCGGCGTGCTGCCGGTGCCGGGTCCGGATCCGGTGCCGGACCTCTCGGAAGCAGGCCGGACCGGCCGCGGCCGGAACGAAGTACTCGATCTCGTGGAAACGCAGGGACCGCCGCTTGATCAGCGCGGCGTCGCTGGAGCCGGTCCGTTCCTCGGTGCAGCCGCTGCCGGGCAGCGTGTCCGGGCCGGGATCGTCGGTGATCGGGTTCACCGTCCGCAGGTGCGCGTCGTCACGCCGCGGATACCAGTAGAAGTCGACGTTGCGGTTGACCTTCAGCAGCTCGTCGAACGTGGTCAGGCACGCCTCCACCGGCAGGCCCCACTCCCGCCGCCGGGCCTGGAACGCGGGGACCAGCCGGGTCCGCAACGCGGTGAACACACCCAGCACGCCGAGCGACACCTGGGCAGCCGGCAACAGGTCGGGGTCGCTGTCGACGTCGATCTGCACCGGTTGTCCGGCCGCGGTGACCAGTCGGACCCCGGTCACCTGGGCGGACAAGTTCGGCAGGCCGAGGCCGCTGCCGTGGGTGCCGGTCGAGACGGCACCGGCGAACGCCTGGGTGTCGACGTCGCCGAGGTTCGGCATCGCGAGTCCGTGGTGGCGCAGCTGACGGCCCAGGTCGTGCAGCCGGGTGCCGGCACCGACCCAGATCTGCCGGTTGTGCGGCGGTTCGAGTACCCCGGCGGGCAGCCGGTCCAGGCTCAGCAGGATGTCCCCGGTCTGCACGAGCGGCGCGGACGAATGCCCGGCGCCAACCGGCCGTACCGTCACCGCCTGCTCGGCGGCGGCGCGCAGGACGCGGCACAGCGCGGCGACCGACTCCGGCCGGGCCACCGTGGCCGGCTCGAAGGTCAACCCACCGGACCAATTGCGCCAAGTCGTGGTAGCGGTGACAGACGGCGAGGTCACAGCGCCGCCCGCAGCGGATCACCGGGACGGCGCGTGCGGCGACGCGGCCGGGCCAGGTCACGTCGGCCCCGACCCAAGGCGTCGAGCAGGCCCCAGCGTCCCGGGATGTCATGCAGCTCCATGTGTCCCATCCCCTCCGGAACGGCCGGGTCGATGATCAGGTCGCCGTCGTACGGGTCGAGACCGAGCAGCACCCGCAGGAACAGCAGCGTCGCGCCCGCCGAGGTGGCGTGCGGGCTGCCAGCGGCGGAGTACGGGACGGGGTACTTGGTCAACGACCGGTCGTAGCCGGCGAAGCACTCAGGCAGCCGGGCCCCGAAGTACTGGGACGCCTCCAGCACCGCCCCGGCCACCCGGGCTGCCTCCTCCCGGTAGCCGTACCGCCACAGTCCCCAGGCGATCAGCGAGTTGTCGAACGGCCAGACCGAGCCGGTGTGGTAGCCGACCGGGTTGAATCGCCGCGCCCCAGTGGCGAGGGTGCGGATTCCCCAGCCGCCGAAGAGTTGCGGACTCATCAGATGCCGGACGACCGACCGTGCCTTGGTGGGTTCAGCGATACCGCTCCACAGCAGATGACCAATGTTGGAGGTGAGCGCGTCGACCGGGCTGCCGTCGGCCTGCAGCGCGTGGGCGTAGTAGCCGCGGTCGGCGATCCAGAAGTCCCGGTTGAACCGGTCCCGCAACTCGGCCGCCTGCTGTTCGAGCCGGTCCGCAAAGGCGTGGTCACCCCAGCAGGTCCGGGCCAGCCGGGCGCCACGCAACCGCGCGTCGTACACGTAGCCCTGGATCTCACAGGTCGCCTGGGGGAAGGTCGCCTCCCGCCCGTCGTGGAAGCTGACCGCGCCCGGCGAGCACTTCCAGCTCTGGTTCAACAGCCCGGTGCGGGTGGGCCGGGGCCCGTACCAGACGTAGCCGGTGCCGACCAGATCCGCGTGCCGGTCGATCCAGTCCAGCGCCGCGCGGGCCTGGAACTCCATGTCGCGCACCAGTGCGGTGTCGCCGGTCCACCGTTCGTACTCGTCAAGCAGCACGATGAACAGCGGAGTGGTGTCGGCGGCAGAGAAGTCCGCGGCGTGCGAGACCTCGTTGAACAACGCAGCCTCCGCGTACCGGCTCTCCTGGGGGATCTTCCCCGGCTGTTCGGCCCGAAACGGATCCTCGCGGGTGCCCTGCGCCAGCGCCATGATCGCCAACGCGGGCACGGTGGTGGCGGGCAGGAAGGGTAGCGCCTGCAGACAGCTGATCAGGCTGTCCCGGCCGAAGAACGTCATGAACCAGGGCATCCCCGCCGCCGGCAGCATGTCGCGAAAGTTGACGCCCTTGTAGCGCAGCGCCGCCAGATCGACGACGCTCTGCTGGTACGCCTCCCGCAGCGGTTCATGGTCGCAGATCAGTTTCGGTGCCCGGGCCACCCACTCGTCGAGTTCCCGGTGCACTTCGGGCTTGGGCCGCTCGGCGTAGCTGCGCAGGCTCTCGCGCAGATCGCGGTTCCCGGCCCCACGGACGAAGGTCTTCACCGTCAGATCGGTGCACCAGGTGTCGTGGGCGTCGAGGGCCAGCTCGAAGGTCAAGCCGCCGGGATCGATGCGGGCCGGCACACTGCTGGAGAGGATCGTTTCACGGAAATAGGTGCCCCGCTCGTAGCGGAACCGCAGCGCGTCAGGCTCGGCCGTAACCTCGATCTCGCGCTCGGTGTGATAACCGTCCTTGACCTCCAGCACCTCGGCGAAGTCAGCCCCCGCGTCGATGCGCAGGCTCAGCCGGACGGGCTCCTCCCGGTGGTTGAAAACGGCGATCTGCTCGGTGAACGCGTCGCCGATCCAGCGGTGCCGGAACACCGAGATGGTGGCGTCCACGTAGTGCGTCGGCTCACCCGGTACCTGGAAGAACCGCGACTCGAAGTACTGCAGGTCGTCGATGGACAAGGTGTTCATCCGTTGCCCGTCGACGGTCAGCCGCCAGTGGGACAGGAAGCGGGTGTCGTAGAAGAACAATCCGAACGGCGCGGACGGCACCGGCTCGATGTCGCCCCGCCGGTCACTGACCATGAACATGTTTCCGTAGAGGATGCTGACCGGCTTCGCGGTGGCAGGCCGGGCGCCGACCGGCTCGGCGACCGGCCGGGCCCTCGACGTCGCCCCGGTGCTGTCCGCATGCAGCGGCAGCAGGCGGCGGAAGGTCAGGAACAGCGGCAGATCGCCCCGGACCGACACGCCGTTGCGCAGCAGCAACGAGATGCTGTTCTCCCGGCCCTCAATCAGTGCCTGAAATGTCTCCTCCGAGGTGTCGATGGTGCAGTCGACCTGCTCCGGGTCACGCTCGAGCACGGCATGCCCGTCGTGATACCTAACTGACCAGCTACGGATACCGCCGTCCGGGACGGTGAGGTTGAACCGGATCGTGCCGCTGACCGGCGGTGGCAGTCGACCGTCGTCGCGCGCCTGGAGACCGTCGAAGAACTGACCGATCACGTCGGTCATCGCCGCTCCCCTCAGTCGTCCTCCGTCGGTTCACCTGGTGCCAGCATGACCCGTCCACCACCCGCAGGGGATCACCCGGTGCGGGTGATCCGTGACCGGCAGGAGACGGACCGTAGACCACGGATGCCGAAAGTTACCATCTGAGGCACAATGATTACAGGCCGTATCGAGGGCGCACCATGCGCCGAAGCGAAGGAGGCCAACGACGTGAGTCACGACCGCACAGCCGCCGGAATGCGCTACTGGCAGACCGGCCGCGGCCGACAGGATGTCCTGCTCGTACACGGGTGGTGCTGTAACCACCGGTTCATGAAGCCACTCGCCGCCCATCTGGCCAGCTGGCGGCGGCGGATCATCTCGGTGGACATGCGGGGACATGGTGCAAGCCCCGCCGGAGACCGCGGCTTCAGCGTTGCCGAACTCGGTGCCGACCTGCGGGACCTGATGGTCGAACTCGAGATGAACGACGTAGTGCTGATCGGACACAGCATGGGCGGGGTCTGGTCGTTGGCCGCGGCCGCGCAGGCGAGCGACCGGGTCGCGGCGCTGCTGCTGCTGGACGCGTCGGTGGCCGTGCCGCCCGGTACCACGGAGCAGGTAGCCGCGCTGGCGGAGTCCATCCGCAGCGAGGATCCGCGCCAGGCCCGGATCGACATCATCCGGTCGTTCTTCATTCCCGAGTCGGACCCCCGGCTGGTCGACTGGACGATCGACCAGATGCTGCGGCCGAGTGACACCGTCGCCGCCGCCACCCTCGACGGTCTCGCCGACTTCGTCGAGGCCGGTGGCGACGCCGCGCTGACCGCGTGGGGACGCCGGCTGCTCTACATCGGTGGCCCGGCACCATTCGCCGACTACGGACGGCTGCGGGAGCTCGTGCCCGAGGCCGTGACCGGCCAGGTGGTTGGCTCGGGCCACTTCTTCCAGTTCGAGGTGCCGCGGCAGACCAACGCGATGGTCAGCCGCTATCTGCGACTGTGGGGGCCGCCGTCGTGGTGATCCGCAAGCAGGGCCTTCACCGAGTCCGCCAGATCGTAGCTGGGTGACCAGCCGAGCACCTGCCGGGCGCGGCTGATGTCTGCGCACATCCAGGGGACGGCGGCGGACCGGTTCACCGTCGGGGAAAACTCCCCCGTACCGAGTTCGCCGCTGTGACCAGCGGCCCGGGCCAGACAGGTGACCGCGTCCCGGACCCCGACCGGCCGCCCGCTGCCCACGTTGAACAGCCGGTGCGGCAGGCGGGTGGCGAGCGCGGCGGCGCGGACCGCGGCGGCGATGTCGCGCAGGTCGACGAAATCGCGCACCGTGTCCAGCAGCCGCACCGCCAGCGGTGACCGCCCGCCGCAGCGCAGCAGAGCGGCCGCCCGCCCCAGAGCACTGTCCGCCGGCAGGCCCGGCCCGACCGGGTTGAACACCCGTAACGTGACGACCTCGACCCGTCCGTCGGTGCTGACCAGTTCGCCGAACTGGGTGGCGGCCAGGTGGCTGAAGCCGTACGGACTCACCGGCCTGGCCGGATCGTCCTCGCCCACCGGGCGGCCGCTGGGCACGACGCCGTACTCGGCGGCGGAGCCGATCCGCACCAGCCGGGTGCCGGGCACGACGTCGGCCATCGCCTCGGCGAGCGCGGCCACAGCCAGTAGGTGGATCCGGATCAGCTCGGCGTTGTCACCAACGGTGCGGCCGGCACAGTTGACCACGACGTGTGGCCGGACGGCCGCGAGCAGCCTGGCGAGTTCGGCCACGCCCGTCGTGGCGAGATCGCAGTCGGCCCGGGTCGGTGCGGTCACCACCGCGTCCGCCATGAGCGCAGCGTGGATCTGCCGGCCCAGCAGTCCGGTGGAGCCGAAGAGCAGGATCCTGGTCCGGCTCAACTGCGGCACCGGCCGGCCAGGTCACCTCGGGGTCGACGGGAGGTTGCTGCCGAACCGTCGGGCGCTGCGGCCGGGACCGGGCCGGCGGCCGGCACGGCGGCCGGCGGCGTCGGGGTCCCGGTGAACTCGTGCCAGGTGACCGCCCCCGGCGCGGCGATCCCTTCCCGGCGCAGCACCACCCGGACGGTCTCGACCAGGATCCGCAGGTCGAGCCGGAGACTGCGATTGTCCACGTACTCGATGTCGTAGGCGAACTTGTCCTCCCAGGCCAGCTCGTTGCGGCCGCGGACCTGGGCCAGGCCGGTGATACCGGGTCGCACCTCATGCCGGCGGGCCTGCCAGGGCGTGTAGATCTCCAGGTACTTCACCAGGTGGGGACGCGGGCCGACCAGGCTCATCTCACCGCGCAGTACGTTCCACAACTCGGGCAGTTCGTCGAGGCTGCTGGCGCGCAGCCAGCGGCCGACCGGCGTGAGCCGGTCGGCGTCGGTGACCAGACCGCGGGCCGGATCCACCTTGAGCATGGTGCGGAACTTGACCATCTCGAAGAGTTCGCCGTCCCGGCCGGGTCGCACCTGCCGGAAGAACACCGGCCGGCCCAGCGTAGCGAGGACGAGTAGGGCGACCCCCGCCAACAGCGGCGCGCCGACGACCAGGGCGGTCGCCGCGCCCACGACGTCGAACACCCGCTTGACCCGGTCATAGCGGCGGGGACGACTGGTCGGCTTCGTCGGTTCGGCTGCGAGGCAGGCCGCTGGCGAGGTCATGGACGGGCCTCCAGAAGTAGCTACTCAACTGACAAAAGCTTTGTAACAGAATGAATACGACTAAGCGTGTTGTTCGCCGTAAATCGGAACATTGGTTGAGTCGTTGCGGTCGGCTCGAGTGACGACGGGACCCGGATCGGTACGCTGATCCGCAGGTCAGCTCATCTCCGCCGCGGTCGCCGCCCTGCACTCCTGCCGCCGGCAGCATCACGCATCGGGGCGGCACCGACCCGATCGGCCCGGACCGGCTGGTTGTCGTCCTCAGCTCGGAGGCGTTCGACGTCGACTACCCGGCACCGGCCCACGCGCTGTTCGTGGCGCTGCCCCGGGCGCTCGCTTCCCCGGCCTCGACGGGCCGGTGCGCTCCGCGGCGTTGGACCCGGCGGGCCGAGCCTTGTGCCGGCAGTTGCCGCACCTGATGAACGCGGCCGCAGCCGCCAGGACCGGACAGCGGCCAGCGGTCGCGCAGCTGCACACCGACCGGCCGGCCGGCCGGCGCCGGTCAGACCTACCCCATCACTACGGCCGACGCAGCCAGGCAGACAGCCATCTTCGGGCGGGCGACCGGCGGACGGCCGGTGGATGAGCGGACTCTTGGTTGCAGCCGACCTACCGGCCAAGGAGCGGCACCGCCGGTTCCGCGGGTCAGCCGAGCGGCCAAGATCCAAATACATTCTACGCCCCCCTTGACATCCCACAAGGTCGGGCGTAAACAAACCTGAAGCAAAACGAAACGGCGGTGAAACCACATGTACGCCGAGGAACGGCAGCAGGAGATCGTCCGGCTGGCCCGGGCCGACGGACGGGTCGACGTGACCGCGCTTGCCGAGTCACTCAACGTGACCGCCGAGACGATCCGGCGCGATCTCACCACCCTCGAGCGGGCCGGCGTGCTGCGTCGGGTGCACGGCGGTGCGATCCCGGTCGAACGGATCGGCTTCGAGCCCGCGCTCGCAGCCCGGGACGCGGTGCTGACCACCGAGAAGGAACGGATCGCCAAGGCCGCGCTGGCCGAGCTGCCCCACGAGGGCGCGATCATCCTGGACGCCGGCACCACCACCGCCCGGCTGGCCGCGATCCTGCCGGCCGACCGGGAACTCACCGTCGTGATCAACTCCCCGGCGCTGGCCACCGTCCTCGGTGCCCGCAGCAACCTCAACGTCCTGCTGCTGGGCGGCCGGGTACGCGGTCGCACGATGGCCACCGTCGACGACTGGGCGCTGCGTCCACTCGCCGACGTGTACGTCGACGTGGCCTTCATCGGCACCAACGGCTGTTCCGTCGAGCGTGGCCTGACCACACCGGACCCGGCCGAGGCGGCAGTCAAGCGGGCCATGATCGGCGCCGCCCGCCGATCGGTCGTACTGGCCGACCACACCAAGATCGGCAACGACTACCTGGCCCGGTTCGGCCGGCTCGCCGACATCGACACACTGATCACCGACAACAGCCTCAACGCGGACCTCGTCGCCGAGGTGGAGGCGGCCGGGCCGCGGGTGGTACGGGCATGATCCTCACCCTCACCCTCAACCCCAGTCTGGACCGCGCCGTCGAGATCGACGATCTGGTCCGCGGCGAGGTCATCCGGGCCACCGGTGCCCGCCTGGACCCCGGCGGCAAGGGCGTCAACGTGTCCCGGGCACTGCTGGCCAACGGCGTACCGTCGGTCGCCGTGCTGCCCTGCGGCGGCGACGAGGGCGGCCAACTCGTCCGGCTGCTGGCCACCGAGGGGGTCGAGGTGGTCGCCGTGCCGATCGTCGGGCGGACCCGGTCCAACATCACCCTCGCCGAGCCGGACGGCACCGTCACCAAGGTCAACGAGCCCGGGCCGACCCTCAGCCGGGACGAATTCGACGCGATCACCGCCCGGCTGCTGGACACCGCGCACCAGGCCGACTGGGTGGTGGTCTGCGGCAGTTTGCCACCAGGGCTGCCGGTGAACGGGTTCACCGCGCTGTGCCGGCAGTTGCTCGACGCCGGGCTCCGGCTCGCCGTCGACACCAGCGGCCCGCCGCTGCGGGCCGCCGCCGAGGCCGGAGCCGATTTGGTCAAACCCAACCGGGAGGAGCTGGCCGAGGCCGTCGGGCGGCCGCTGGACGGCCTCAGCGACGTGGTCGACGCCGCCCGACAGGTCCGCGCCTGGGGTGCCGGCGCCGTGCTGGCCAGCCTCGGGGCGCAGGGTGCCGTGCTGGTCGACGCCGACGGGGTACGCACCGGCGACTCCCCCGTCGACCAGCCGCGCAGCACGGTCGGCGCCGGTGACGCGCTGCTCGCCGGCTTCCTCGCCGCCGGTGCCAGCGGGCCGGACGCCCTCGCCGAAGGGCTGGCCTGGGGGGCGGCGGCGGTCAGCCTGCCGGGCAGCCGGATGCCCGGGCCGGCCGACCTGCGCCGGCACACCGTACGACTGCACCCCCGGCCGGATGACCTGCAACAACTCGTCACCCAAGGATGACCCGTCGCCTCGATACCCCAGACCGATCGCTCACTCCCTACCCCCGCACATAGAAGGAGCAGCAGAGCATGGCCACCGACTACACACCCCAGGTGCAGGGCACCGGGGTAAAGGCCACGATCCAGAGACTCGGCGGATACCTCGCCGGGATGGTGATGCCCAACATCGGCGCGTTCATCGCCTGGGGTCTGATCACCGCGCTGTTCATCCCCACCGGATGGATCCCCAACGCGACCATGGCCGAACTGGTCGGGCCGATGATCACGATGCTGCTGCCGATCCTGATCGGCTACACCGGCGGCCGACTCGTGCACGGTCAGCGCGGCGCGGTGGTCGGCGCGGTCGCCACGGTCGGCATCATCGTCGGTGCCGATGTGCCGATGTTCCTCGGTGCGATGATCATCGGCCCGCTGACCGCGTACCTGCTGAAGCTGTTCGACGGCCTGGTCGAGGACAAGATCCCGGCCGGCTTCGAGATGCTGATCAACAACTTCTCCGCCGGCATCATCGGCGGTGGCATGGCGCTGGTCGGAACCTGGGTCATCGGACCGGTGGTGCAGGCGGTCACCGACGGTATCGGATCCGTTGTCGACTGGATGGTCGGCCACAGCCTGCTGCCGTTCGTGTCCATCCTGGTCGAGCCGGCCAAGGTGCTGTTCCTCAACAACGCGATCAACCACGGCGTGTTCGGTCCGCTGGGCGTCGCCGAGGCCACCGAGGACGGCAAGTCCATCCTGTTCATGATCGAGTCGAACCCCGGGCCGGGCCTCGGTCTGCTGGTCGCCTTCCTGCTGTTCGGGCCCCGGCTGCTGCGCGCCAGCACCCCGGCGGCGATCATCATCCACTTCCTCGGCGGCATCCACGAGATCTACTTCCCGTACGTGCTGATGAAGCCGCGGCTGATCCTCGCCATGATCGCCGGAGGTGCCGCCGGGGTCTGGACCTTCATGGTCACCGGCGCCGGTCTGGTCGGTCCGCCCTCGCCGGGAAGCATCTTCGCCTACCTGATCGTCACTCCCCGGGGCGGCTGGTTCCCAGTCCTGCTCGGCGTGATTGTCTCGGCGGCGGTCTCCTTCGCGGTCGCCTCGGTGCTGCTCGGCTTCGGCCGCGGCGAGGGCAAGGAACCGGTCGAGGAGAACACCGGCCCGCAGGCCGCCACCCCGGACACGCCCGCCGCCGCGCACGCCTACCACGCCACCCCGACCGCCGGTACCCACCGGCCGACCGCCACGGAGGCATGACGATGGCCACCATCGACGCCCAGAGCATCCGCAAGGTCGTCGTCGCCTGCGACGCCGGCATGGGCAGCAGCGTCATGCTCGCCAGCCAGCTGCGCAAGCAGCTCAAGAAGCAGCAGGTGACCGTCGAGCACACCCCGGTCAACTCCATCCCGGCCGACGCCGACGTCGTCGTCTGCCACCAGGGGCTCGCCGACCGGGCCCGCGTCAGCGCGCCCGGTAAGGTGGTCGTCCCGGTGCAGATCTTCCTCGGCGACCCGGCCGTCGCCCGGCTGGTGGCCGTGGTGCAGCAGGGCGGCCAACTCGATGGCTGAACCGCAATCGGACCCCGGCGCTCTGCTCGAGCGCCGGGCCGTCCGGCTGACCGAACAGGCCGACGACCGGGTCGCCGCCGTGCGCCGCTGCGGCGAGGTGCTGGTCGAGCTCGGTGCGGTCACCGAGGAGTACGTCGCCGCGATGCTGCAGCGCGAGGAGTCCATCTCCACCTATGTCGGGGAAGGTGTGGCGATCCCGCACGGCACCCTGGCCGGCAAGGAGGCGGTACGCCGCGACGCGCTCGCCGTGCTGCGCTTCCCCGACGGGGTGGACTGGGCCGGATCCCCGGTCACCGTCTGCGTGGCGATCGCTGCGCGCGGCGACGGCCACGTGGAGCTGCTCGCCGCCCTCGCCCAGATCCTGCTCGACCCGGAACAGGCCCGTGAGCTGCGTGAGGCCACCGAGATCGATGACGTGCTCCGGCTGCTCGCGCCGGTAGGAGAGGAGAGCTCCACATGAAGGTCGTCCGGTTCCACTCCCCCGGCGACGTCCGGATCGAAGAGGCACCGCAGCCGCAGCCCGGCCCCGGCGACGTGTTGATCCGCGTCCGGGCCTGTTCGACCTGCGGCACCGACGTCAAGATCCGCAACTACGGTCACCACCACATCGCCCCGCCCCGGGTGATGGGCCACGAGATTGCCGGCGAGGTCGTCGAGGTCGGCGCCGAGGTCGCCGGGTGGCAGGCCGGCGACCGGGTCCAGGTGATCGCAGCCATCCCGTGCGGCACCTGCGGCGAGTGCCGGCGCGGCCGGATGACGGTCTGCCCCAACCAGGAGTCGATGGGCTACCACTACGACGGTGGGTTCGCCGAGCACATGGTGGTCCCGGCCAAGGTGCTCGCCGTCGACGGGCTCAACCGCATCCCGGACGGGGTCAGCTACGCCGAGGCGTCGGTGGCCGAGCCGCTCGCCTGCGTACTCAACGGGCAGAACCTGGCCCGGGTCGGCCCGGGCGACGACGTCGTCATCATGGGCTCCGGCCCGATTGGCTGCCTGCACGTACGGCTGGCCCGCTCGCGCGGCGCCGCCCGGGTCTTCCTGGTCGACGTCAACCGGGAGCGACTCGACCTGGCCGCCGCGCTGGTGCATCCCGACGCCACCGTCTGCGGTGCCGAAACCGACGTGATCGACGAGATCAAGAAGTTGACCGACGGACGCGGCGCCGACGTGGTGATCACCGCGACCGCCGCCGGTGTCGCCCAGGAACAGGCGTTGCAGATGACCGCCCGACAGGGCCGGATCAGCTTCTTCGGTGGTCTGCCCAAGGACAAGCCGGTCATCGCCTGCGACTCCAACCTGGTGCACTACCGGGAGCTGACCATCGTCGGCGCCAACGGCTCCAGCCCGTCACACAACGCCGAGGCGCTCACCCTGATCGCCAGCGGTGCGGTCCCGGTCGCCGACCTGATCACCCACCGGCTGCCGTTGGACCGGGCCCTCGACGCGTTCGACGTGGTCGCCCGAGGCGAAGCCATCAAAGTCACCATCGAACCCTGACCCAGGAATCCATCGAGCCCTGACCCCCACCAGGGACAAAGGAGGCAGACATGCCTACCCGTACCGTCACCGTCGGCTCCGCCAGCGGTTTGCACGCCCGGCCCGCCGCGTTGTTCGTCGCCGCCGCCGCAACCGCACCGGTGCCGGTGATGATCAGCACCGCCGGTCGGCCGGCGGTGCCGGCCCGCAGCATGCTCTCGGTGCTCTCCCTCGGCGCGAAGCAGGGCACCGAGGTAACCCTGGAGGCCGACGGTGACGGTGCCGACGCCGCGCTCGACGAGCTTGCCGCGTTGCTCGCCCGCGACCTCGACGCCGAGCCCGGCGGTGACGGCGCCGGTGCCACGGCGGCCGGTCGTGGCTGAGCTGCACACCGGGCTCGGCGTCAGCACCGGGCTGGCCGCCGGCCCGGTGCACCGAGTGGCCGAGGCACCCCGGCTGCCCGTGCCGGTGCCGGTCGACGACCCGGCCGCCGAGGCGGACCGGGCGGTCGCCGCCCTGGTGGCGGTCGCCACCGAGCTGGGCCGGCGGGCCGGCACCGCGACCGACCCGACGGCGGCGGAGATCCTGCGGGCGCAGGTGATGATGGCTGAGGACCCGGTGCTGCACGAGGCGGCACGGGCCCGCGTGGCCGCCGGTGCCGACGCGCCGCACGCCATCGACGCCGCGCTCGCCGAGCACCGGGCGGCGTTCGCGGCCGCCGGCGGCTACCTCGCCGAACGGGTAGCCGACCTGGACGACCTGCGCGACCGTGCGGTCGCGGTCTGCCTGGGCGAACCGATGCCCGGCGTGCCCGACCCGGGCGTGCCGTTCATCCTCAGCGCCCGGGACCTGGCCCCGGCCGACACCGCCGGGCTCGACCCGGCCCGGGTGCTCGCCCTGGTCACCGCAGCCGGCGGGCCGACCAGCCACACCACCATCGTGGCCCGGGCGCTCGGGCTGCCGGCGGTCGTACGGTGCCCGGGCGTTCTCGACGTGCCGGACGGCACCCTGGTCACCGTGGACGGCACCACCGGCGACGTCACCGCCGGAGTCGACGACGACACCGTCGCCGAGACCCGCCAGCGGGAACAGCACCGCCGGGCGAAACTGGCGGCGACCAGCGGCCCGGGACGCACCGCCGACGGACGTCCGGTGACCCTGCTGGCCAACGTCGGCTCCGCCGCCGACCTCGTCGACGATGTGGAAGGCGTCGGCCTGTTCCGCACCGAGCTGCTCTACCTGGACCGCGCCGAGCCGCCCGGTCACGACGAGCAGGTCACCGCGTACGCGAAGGTGTTCACCGCCGCCGGTGACCGCAAGGTGGTGCTGCGGACCCTGGACGCCGGCGCGGACAAACCATTGCCGTTCCTGCACGCCGGCGAAGAGCCGAACCCGGCGCTCGGCGTACGCGGGCTGCGGACCGCCCGGCGCCGCCCCGAGGTGCTGCGCACCCAGCTCGACGCGATCGCACAGGCCGCTGGGGCCACCGGCACCGAGGTGTGGGTGATGGCACCGATGGTGACCACACCGGCGGAGGCGGCCGAGTTCGCCGAGCTGGCCCGCGCCGTCGGGCTACCCACGGTGGGCGTGATGGTGGAGGTGCCGGCGGCCGCGCTGCGGGCCGAGGCGCTGCTGCGGCACGTCGACTTCCTCAGCATCGGGACCAACGACCTGAGCCAGTACGCCTTCGCCGCCGACCGGCTCTGCGGCGACCTGGCCGACCTGCTCGACCCGTGGCAGCCGGTCCTGCTGGAGCTGATCGCCGGCTGTGCGCGGGCCGGCGCTGCCGCCGGCAAACCGGTCGGGGTCTGCGGTGAGGCGGCCGCTGACCCGGCCCTGGCCGTAGTGCTGACCGGGCTCGGGGTGTCCAGCCTGTCGATGTCGGCCCGGTCGGTGCCGGCGGTGCGGGCCGCGCTCGCCGCGCACACCTTGGAGGACTGTCAGCGGCTGGCCCAGGCCGCGCTGGCCGCGCCGGACGCGGCGGCCGCCCGCGCGGCGGTCTCAGCCGGCCCGGCCGCCGGCTGACCGCCGGTCGACGTTGACGCGGCTGCGGGCCGGCCGCAGGATCAATCCATGAGCCGGACGATCGTGGTCACCGGAGCGCGACGCGGCATCGGCGCGGCCCTCGCGACCGGTCTCGCCGCGCCCGGGACAACCCTGGTGCTGCACCACCTGGCCGCCGCCGACGAGGCAGAGGCCGTCGCCGCTCGCTGCCGCGCGGCCGGCGCGCACACCCGGATCGTCGAGGCGGACCTGTCGGTCGCCACCGAGGTGCTGGCTCTGGCCGAGGCGGCCGGGCCGGTCGACGTACTGGTCAACAACGCGGCGCGGGCGTCCAACGTCTGGATCGACGAGTTGCCGCTGGCCGAATGGGAGGCGACGTTCGCGGTCAACGTCACCGCCCCGATGCTGCTCAGCCAGGCCTTGGCGGCGGGGATGCGGGACCGTGGCGGCGGCCGGATCATCAACGTCACCTCGGCCACGGTCCGGCTCGGTGGCCCGTCCGGGCCGTCGTACGTGTCGAGCAAGGCGGCGCTGGTCGGTCTCACCCGTTCGCTGGCCCGCGCGTTCGGGCCCGACGGCACGACGGCACGACGGTCAACGCGATCTCGCCGGGCGCGATCCGTACTGAGGGCGAACGGGAACTCGCCGGCGACGCCCCGGTCGACGAGGCCGCAGTCGACGCCGCGATCCTGCACCGGCAGGCGGTGCAGCGCCGACTCGACCCCGACGACATCGTCTCCACCGTCCGCTTCCTCGCCAGCCCCGACTCCGGTGCGGTCACCGGCCAGGTGATCGAGGTCGGTGGCGGGCTGGTACACCGCTGACCCGACTGGGACCGGCGTTCATCCGCTGGTCAGCGTCCCTCGACGGTGCTGTTCACCTGTGCCGGCGATGCTCCGGCTCGTCGAATCCCCGCAGCGTGGAGGCATCGTGTCCAGACCGATCTGGCAGTTCACCGCGATCGTCGCGGTCCTGACCCTACTGATGGGCGCGGCGGCGCCGTCCGGGGCGAGCGCCGGCGCCAGCGCCGCCCCGGTCCTGCTCACCGAACCGTTCCTGCAGTCCCCAGCGAAGAACTCCGTCCGGGTCGTCTGGTTGACCGAGTTCGCCGGTCGGCACCACGTCGTGGTGGTCGGTCACCGGGCTGGCGAGCTCAACCGGGCCGAGCTGCGGGCCGCGGCCACCGGCGGCAAGATCCGGGGCGTACGGGTGTTCCGAGCCCGGACCGGCGAGTTGTCCCGGGTGGCGGAGGACACCGCCTCGCAGATCCCGGACCCGCCGACGCAGATCACCCGGCGGCACATCTGGCGGCACGAGGCGACCGTACGCGGGCTCGGCGTCGGCAGCCGGACGCCGTACCGGGTGGTGTCGATCGACCGTGGTGCGATGGTTGCTTCCGACACCTACACCCTGGCGCCGGCCGCCGCCCCCGGCCAGGCGCAGCAGATCCTGCTGACCAGCGACCACCAGTCGATGCCGAACACCCCGGCGAACCTGCAGAAGGCGGTCGAGACCGTCGGCCGGATCGACGCGGTGTTCCTCGCCGGGGACCTGGTGAACGTCCCGGACCGGGCCTCGGAGTGGTTCGACGACCAGCGCGGCGGTGCGTTCTTCCCGGCGCTGCAGGGGCGGGCGTCACGGACGGTCAACGGGGTCACCTGGACCGGCGGTGAGATCCTGCAGCACGCGCCGATCTTCCCGGCGATCGGAAACCACGAGGTGCAGGGCCGCAGTGGGCTGCCGACGCTGAACGAGTCGTTCAACGCACCGGTGCCGCGTGAGGTGGCCGAGGCGGCGTACCGCAAGGTCGCCCGGCAGGTGAACCCCCGGAACAACCGCAAGATCAAGGAACGCTGGATCCTGGAGAACTCGTTCAACACCGAGACCTACGAGGAGATTTTCTCCCTGCCGACCAGCGGGCCGGGCGGGGAGCGCTGGTACGCGACGACCGTCGGCGACGTCCGGTTGATCTCGCTGTACGCCACCCGGATCTGGCGAGGCACCGGTATCGCCGCCGACCCGGCGAACTGGCAGCGGACCCGGTACACCGAGGCACCGGCGAGCACCGACGACCTGCTCGCCCAGGGCTGGGGTTCGCACATCTTCGAGGAAATCGGCGTGGGCAGCCGGCAGTACCGGTGGTTGCAGCGTGAGGTGGCCAGCCGGCAGTTCCGGGACGCGAAGTACACGGTGGTGATGCTGCACGAGGGCCCACACGGGCTGGGCGACAACGTCAACCCGCCGTTCACCGACCCGGTGCGCACCGAGCAGACCGACGCCGACGGCAACACCCTGGTCCGGTACGACTACCCACGGGCGGACAACGTGCTGACCCGTGACGTCGCCCCGCTGCTGGAGTCCGCCGGGGTGAACCTGGTGCTCAACGGCCACTCACACCTGTGGAACCGGTTCACCGCCCCCTCCGGTACCCACTACCTGGAGACCTCCAACGTGGGCAACTCGTACGGTGCGTTCCACCCGCTGTCGGGCCGGTCCCGGCCGGTCCCGCCGGCGCCGTGGAACCCGGACAACTACCTGGCCCAGGGCAACCCGGGCGGGCTGGAGCCGCAGGTGCCGACGGTCGCGCCGCTGACCGACCCGGCCGGTACGCCGTTGCCGTTCGTGCAGAGCAACGACTACTCGGTGTTCAGCGTCCTGGACACCGGCACCGGCGAGGTGACCAGCTACCGCTACGACATGCGTACCCCGGACGTCGCGCCGGTCGTGCTGGACCGGTTCCCGCTCGGCGCCTGATCGGCGGCGGTCCCGCCGTCGGTGCATCCGACGGCGGGACCGCAGGCCGTCCGGTTCAGTTGCCGGCCCACACGTAGGACCGACCGGCGACGGAGGCGTCGGTGATTGTCGCTGCGGCGCGGGCGAACAACTGGTCGACCCGGGCCGCCTCGGCGGCACTCGGATAGGCGTTGCGGCAGGACACCGGGGCGCTGCTGCCGGACATCAGGTCGGAGCAGAGCCCGGTGCGCCGGTCCGGCAGCCCGAGAATGTGTCCCCACTCGTGGGTGGCGATCCGGGTCCGGTCGTAGCCCTGGTCCACTGCCTGGGTACCCATGTAGATGCGGCCGGCGCCCAGCCGGGTGACGTACGCCCGGGGCCAGCCGCTGTCGACGTAGATGACGACCGACGCCGGGCTGCCCGGCTGCAGCCGGACGTTGTCCACGCTGTTGTTCCAGATCTGCGCGGCCTGGGCGAAGTTGGTCGCGAACTGGCCGGCGCGGCTCGCGTCGTAGTAGATCGTGGTCACTGCGGCCGAGGCCGGCGCGGTGGCCACGACCTGGACACCGATCAGCGACAGGATGACGGTGACCGTCGCGAGGATCGCCCGGACGGTGCGTTGTCTTGCCATGGCATGGCTCCTTGGAAACGGGCCGCGATACCGGCTGGCATCGACTGGCATCGCTCACCGTAGACCGACTCAATCGACACACACCTATCCCATTTCGCTCATAGCGCGTCCCACCGGTTGAGCCTCGCGGCGCACCCAGCAGGGCGGACCCGACGTGACGACTCGCACAGCACGGACCCCCGGCGTCGAATGGTGACTTGAAGAAGTCTTCAATTGCACACATGCCAGTGCCGCTCTACCAGAAGAAGGCCGAGTTCTTCCGGATGCTCGGGCACCCGGTGCGGATCCGGGTGCTCGAACTGCTCGGCGAGCGCCCCCGCCAGGTCCGCGAACTGCTCGCCGAGATCGACGTCGAGGCGTCCAACCTGTCCCAACAGCTCGCGGTGCTGCGCCGGGCCGGGATCGTGGTCTCCAGCCGGGACGGCGCCGCGGTCACCTACGCACTGGCCGGGCCGGACGTCGCGGACCTGATGCGGGCGGCCCGGCGGATCCTCACCGAGATGCTGATCGACCAGACCGAGTTGCTGGCCGAGCTGCGGGAGGCGTCCCCCGACGCCGCCTCGGGCCGCCGGTGAGCGCCACCGCCGTACGCCGCCTGTTGCCACAGGTGACCGACTGGCGGGCGGTCCGCCGTCAGCCGGGCCGGGACCTGCTCGCCGGGCTCACCGTGGCGGTCGTGGCCCTGCCGCTCGCCCTCGGCTTCGGTGTCGCCTCCGGGCTGGGAGCCGCCGCCGGGCTGGTCACCGCCGTCGTCGCCGGCGCCCTCGCGGCGGTCTTCGGTGGGTCGAACCTGCAGGTCTCCGGGCCCACCGGGGCGATGACGGTGGTACTGGTGCCGATCGTGGCGCAGTTCGGGCCTGGCGGGGTACTCACCGTCGGGATGCTGGCCGGGCTGATCCTGATCCTGCTGGCGCTGGTCCGGGCGGGTCAGGTCGCCCGGTACATGCCGGCCCCGGTGATCGAGGGCTTCACCGCCGGCATCGCCGGGGTGATCCTGCTGCAGCAGATCCCGACGGCGCTCGGCGTGCACGTCCAGGACGAGCGGGTGCTTGCGCTGGCCGGGCAGGCGGTGGCGGCGTTCGTCCGACAGCCGCAGTGGCCGTCGCTGCTGATCGCCGCCGCCGTCGCCGCTGCGATGCTGGCCGGAGCACGGTGGCGGCCAACCGCGCCGTTCGCACTGCTCGCTGTCGCTGCGGCGACCGTGACGGCGGCGTTGTCCGGGTTGCCGGTGCAGACCATCGGCGTACTGCCGGCCAGCCTGCCGGCACCGTCGCTGGCCTTCCTCGACCTGGCGGCGGTGCCGGCGCTGGCGACCGCAGCGATCGCGGTCGCCGCCCTGGCCGCCCTGGAGAGCCTGCTCTCGGCCACGGTGGCGGACGGCATGTCGGTCGGGCAGCGACACGATCCCGACCGGGAACTGTTTGGCCAGGGCGTGGCCAACCTGGTTACGCCGCTGTTCGGCGGGGTCCCGGCCACCGCGGCTATCGCCCGAACGGCGGCCAACGTCCGAGCAGGCGCCGCTTCCCGACTGGCCGCGCTGTCGCACGCGCTGATCCTCGCGCTGCTCATGTTCGTGGCGGCTCCGCTGGTCAGCCAGATCCCGTTGGCCGCGCTGGCCGGGGTGCTGATCGCCACCGCCATCCGGATGGTCGAGGTGAGCACGCTGGCCGCACTGGCCCGAGCCTCGCGTTCCGACGGGCTGGTAATGGCGCTCACCGCAGCGACCACCGTACTGCTGGACCTGGTCACCGCCGTGCTGGTGGGCCTGGTCGTGGCCGGCGGGCTGGCGCTGCGCAGGATCGCCCAGGCGGTACGGCTGGATCGAATGCCGCTGGACACCGGCGACCACCACGCCGAGGAGCAGGCGCTGCTGGTCGAGCACATCGTGGCGTACCGGCTGGACGGGCCGTTGTTCTTCGCCGCCGCCCACCGGTTCCTGCTGGAGCTTTCCGACGTCGCCGAGGTACGGGTGGTGATCCTACGGATGTCCCGCGTGTCCACCATCGATGCCTCCGGCGCCTTGGTGCTGCGCGACGTGGTGCAGCGGCTGGAGCGACGGGGCATCACTGTCTATCTGTCCGGGATCCGGGACGGACACCGCAAGGCGCTCATTGCGTTCGGGCTACTCCCCCGGCTGAACGGACTCAACCGGGTCTTCCCCGACACTGCGGAGGCGATCGCCGCCGCCCGGCAGATCATCGGGGCGGACCGATAGCTCCGCATCACAGTCGAGCTGGCCGCGCAGGTGGGCGCCGGGCGTCCGCTGCGTGATCAGGCGGCTTCCATACGGAGACCGGCCGGTGATAATTCAGACCCGTACACAACCTCGCAAAAAGCGTGGTGCACGTGCAGTGGCACGTGCAGGTGCAGTTGCATCTCCTCGCCCACGCATGCATGATTCCCCTATGTCGATCTCACGTTCACGACACGTGACGAGCCGCGATCAGCGGCCGATACTTTGGGCAGACCTCGCTGACCGTCTTGAGGCGTACTGGTGAGAAGCCAGCAGCCTGACGGCCCTCGCGTGCAGCACCCCATAGGCTCACCCGTAGTGGCACTGCTGCTGGGAATCGAACTGCTTTTGGTCGGGTTCTCCATCGGTGCCGTGCTGTTGGATCAGACGGCGCTCGCCGCCATGGCTGGTACAGCGTCGATCACCCTGGCCGGCGATATCGTCCGCCGGATACTGTCCACGGCGCCCGAACGAGATGGTCGTGCGGGTCACCCGGAATCGACGGAGGTGACCACTCCACCAGAACCGTGACCGGGCTCGAGATCTGATGGGCGACTGTCCGTCGATCCTGGAGACTGACCCTTGAGGCCGGTGTGCGCCAGGCCCTCGATGAACTGCCGCTGGGCGATGGCGAACACGATGAGCACCGGGATCGCGGTCAACGACGCCGCCGACAGTTGCACGTTCCACATCGGCCCGCGACCGCGGCCGGTGGTTCATGTCACGAAGCCGGCCAGCGGGGCAGCACCAGGATCGCGGTGGCCCGGGCGATGTGACAGCCGTCCGGGACGGCCGCTGGCTGGTGGGGTGAGGGGCGCCCCCGTTCCGCGCCCCTCACCGCACCAGCGGCATCGAGGTCGGCCACTCCAACGGGTTGGTCAACCTCAAGTCGTGATCGTATACTGACTCGGCGTATGGTCGTCAACCGATATTAACCGACAACACCAACGTGGCTAATCTTAGCTGCGGTTCCCAACCAGATCTTAGCTGTAGTTCCCCAGATCTCAGCTGCACATCCACGGAGGTAGCCGTGACGGGCGGCACCACCCCCCCTGGCGGATCGGGATCCAGCCTGGCCGACAAGCTCAACCTGCTCTTCGAGACGGTCCGGCCGGCCCGCCGCGACCCGTACACCTCACGGGAGGTGGCCGACGCCATCCGGGACCGGGGCGGCTCCATCTCCGACGTGTACATCTGGCAGCTGCGCACCGGGCGGCGGACCAACCCAACCAAGGAGCATCTGGAGGCGCTCGCTGACTTCTTCGACGTGGACCCGGCGTACTTCTTCGACCGGCGCCGCTCCGGCGAGATCGAGCGGGACCTGCATGCACTGCAGGCGATGCGGAACCTCAAGGTACGCGCGGTGGCGACCCGGCTGAGCGCGCTGCCCGAGGCGCAACTCGACGCGGTCGGCGACATCCTCGACCGGGTGGTCCAGGCGCTGGAGAACCGTCACGCCGAGGGCGGCCACGGCGCCGACGGACGGCAGAACCTGTGATCGTCATGCAGTGGCGACGGACGGACCAAGCTGAGGGAAGCACGGACATGAAGTCATCCCCGCTGCGCCGGACCTGCCGCGACCGGCTGCGTCAGCTCGAGGAACAGGGCCTGCGGATGCCCCGGCCGTTCGACGCGCCACAACTGTGCCAGCGGGTCGGTGCGGTGCTCGGCCAGCGGATCACCCTGGTCGGCGTGCCGATGCCCGCCGGTGCGCCGTTCGGGCTGACCTTCTTCACCGACGCGGGTCACGTCGTCGCCTACGAGGAACGCACCAGCCGGGTGCACCGGGACCACATCATCGCCCACGAGATCGGCCACATCCTGCTCGGCCACCGCGCCCTCGCCCTCGACGACCAGCAGGCCAGCCAGCTGCTGATGCCGGCGCTGCGCCCCACCCTGGTGCACCGGGTACTCGCCCGCACCGGGGTGTACAGCCGGGGCGAGGAGCAGGAAGCCGAGATGATGGCGACCATCCTGCTGGAGGCCGCCGCCCGCGACACCGACCTCGGATCGGCACCCGCCCGCGACGATGCCGGGCCGGTCACCGACGCGGCGTTGGAGGCCCGGCTACGGCACGGGCTCGAACCACCGCCCCGGTGAGCGCCGATGGACACTCCGCTGTACGCCGTCTGCGCCGCCGCCGGCTGGCTCGCCTTCGGCTACAAACTGGGTGACCTGCGGCGGGACCGCGACAACCGGGTGCTGCGGGCGATGGTGTACGCCTTCTGTTCGTTCGCCGCCGGAGTGACCGTCGCCGTCCGGCCGGTCGCCGAGGCGGTGGACCGGATCACCGGGCTGCCGAACCTGGCCAAGCTGCTGGCGCACGCCGGGGTGATGGGGGTCGCGGCCAACTCCGAGATCCTGCTGCTGTTCCTGGCCCTGCCGCCGGCGGTCGCGGCCCGCCGGGTCCGGCGTCGGGTGATCGCCTCGATGACCGCGTTCGGGCTGCTCACCGTACTATGGGCGACCACGTTGGCCGGTGCCGCACCGGTCCGGTTGGTGGTCGAGGACGCCGCTCACCCGGCGGTCGCCGGCTACCTGGTCGTCTACCTGATCGTCTTCGTCTGCTACGCCGCCGACCTGGCCCGGCTCTGCTGGCGCTTCTCCCTGGTCACGCCGCGTCGGTGGCTCCGCCGTGGACTGCGGATCACCGCGTTCGGCGCGGCCGCCGCACTGCTGTACTGCGCCACCAAGGCCGGTTACCTGGTCGCCTACCGGGTCGGCCGGGAACCGGCCGGCGAGCCGCAGATCGCGGCGGTCCTGGTGACCGTCGGCGCGCTCAGCATGCTGATCGGTCTCACCCTGCCGACCTGGGGTCCCACCGTGGACACCGGGCGGGCCTGGTTGCGGCGGCACCGGTCGTGGCACCGGTTGGCGCCACTGTGGCGGGCGGTCAGCAGGGCGCAACCGCACCTGGTTCTCGACGACCGGGCCCACCACCGTCGGGTGGCGCTGCGCGACATCGACTACGCGCTGCACCGCCGGATCACCGAGATCCGGGACGGCCGGCTGGCGTTGCGCCCGTACATCGACTGTCGGATCGCGCCGACGGCCGACCGGCTGGCCGCAGCCGCCGGCCTGGCCGGCCCCGATCGTGCGGCGCTGGTCGAGGCGGCGATGATCGCCGCCGGAGCGCGGCAGGCCGCAACCGGCGGGCCGGTGCGGGAGCCGGACTTCTCCGAGCCGCACGATCCGCCGAACGGCTATCCTGGCGAGGTCGCCTGGTTGAGTCGGGTGGCCGAGTGGTTCAGCCGCTCCCCGGTGGTCGAGCAGGTGCTGGCCGCCGCCGCGTCGTCGCCCGAGCCACGGCCCGCGCCACCACCGCCACACCGATCCTGAACGGGGCCTTCGTGCAGCCGCACCGCTACGCCAACCTCCGACGTAACCGATACGCCAACCTGCGGCGGATCCGCACCCTCGACCCGCAACGCGACTACCTCGAGATCTATCAGACGATGGTGCGATACGAGTTCCCGTGGGACAGCAAACTCGGCCTGAACCTGGCGTTCAACCGCTCCTTCTCGCTGCCCCGGGTCGCCGCCGTGCACGTGCGCACCGGTGAGCTGCTGCGCCACACGCGCAAGCGGATCGACGACACCGGATTGCTGATGTACGAGATGATGCTGCACGGTCTCGACGCCCCGCGCGGTCGCGACGCGATCCGGCGGACCAATCAGATCCACCGCCAGTACGACATCGCCGACGACGACTACCGCTACGTCCTCGGCTGTCTGATGATCGTCCCGATCCGGTGGCTGGAGCGGTACGGCTGGCGGCGGCCCTGCTGCCATGAGCGGACCGCCGCCTACCACTACTACCAGGAGCTAGGCCGGAGGATGGGCATCCGGAACATTCCGGGCTCCTTCCGCGAGTTCGCCACCTGGTTCGACGACCACGACCGGACGCATCTGCGCTACAACGACGACGCCGCCTCGATCGAGCGGGCCACCCGGGCGCTGCTGCGCGGCAAGATTCCGCGACCGCTCGCGCCGGTCGGTGACGCGCTGGTCGCCGCAATGTACGACGAACGGCTGCGGGCCGCGACCGGGGTGGCCACGCCGAGCCCGGCGGTGCGCGCGGGCCTGCACGTCGGGCTGCGGCTACGCGCCGCGCTGCTGCGCTGGGCCGGCCGACCGCGGCAGACCCCGCTGTTCGCCGACGGAATCCACACACCCACGTATCCGGACGGATACGACATATCCCGGCTCGGCCCGGTCACGACGCAACCCGGCCACCACACCCAGGAATCGTCGTAGTCGAGCAGACACGCTAAGTCGATCACCTTCGGTGGATGTGGTCACAGTCCGGGTACGGGTCCGACCATCAGTGCGACGCGCCCTTAACATCCCGTGCATGACGGTGCCATCCGAGAGCCTCGACCCGGCCGCTGGATTCCCACCGGCGACGCCGGACGACTGGCGACGGCTCGCGCTCGGCGTCCTGCGCAAGTCGGGCGCCGCCGGCCCGGACACCCCGGCCGAATCCGTGGACGAACTGCTGGCCACCACCACCTACGACGGCATCCGCCTCGCCCCGCTGCACACCCGGCCGGCGGCCCCACCGGACATCGGGGTGCCCGGAACCGCACCGTACGTGCGCGGTGCCCAGGCCCGGCGCGACGGCGGCGGCGCGGGCGGCACCGACCCGGCCGAGACGGTGGCCGGTTGGGACGTCCGGCAGCGGTACGTCGACCCGGATCCGAAGGCGGTCCGTGAGGCGGTGCTGACCGACCTCGCCAACGGTTGCACCTCGGTCTGGATCGACCTGGCCGCCGGTGGCCTGCACCCGAGCGAGCTGCCGGAGGTACTCGACGGGGTCCACCTCGAGCTGGCTCCGGTGGTGCTCGACGCTGGCGCGGACAGCGTCGCCGCGGCCAAGGCGCTGCTCACGCTCGCCGACGACCGGGGCGTCGAACGCGGCGCTCTGGCCGGCTGCCTGGGCGCCGACCCGCTCGGCTGGCAGGCCCGCACCGGCCAGCCCGGTGACCTCGCGCAGCTCGGCGTCCTAGCCGGGTACGCCGAGCGGTCACCGGGCCTGCGCGCGGTCACTGTGGACGTGACCGCATACCACGACGCCGGTGGCAGCGACGCCCAGGAGATCGGCTGCGCCCTGGCCACCGGGCTGGCCTACCTCCGGGCGCTCACCGACGCCGGGCTTGACCTGCCGGCCGCCTTCGGGCAGCTGGAGTTCCGCTTCGCCGCCACCACCGACCAGTTCGCCACCATCGCCAAGCTGCGCGCCGCGCGGCAGGCCTGGGCCCGCGTCGGGCAGCTATGCGGCGTACCCGAGGCGGGTCGGCAGCGGCAGCACGCGGTGACCTCCGCAGCGATGATGACCGCCCGGGACCCGTGGGTGAACATGCTGCGCACCACAGTGGCCTGCTTCGCGGCCGGGGTCGGCGGGGCGGACGCGGTCACCGTGGCGCCGTTCGACGCCCGGCTGGGGCTGCCGGACGGCTTCGCCCGGCGGATCGCCCGCAACACCCAGTCGGTGCTGCTCGCCGAGACGCACCTCGGCCGGGTGCTGGACCCGGCCGGTGGGTCCTGGTACGTCGAACAGTTCACTTCGGACCTGGCGGCGACCGCCTGGGACTGGTTCACCGAGATCGAGCAGGCCGGCGGTGCCGCGGCCGCGCTGTCCGCCGGGTTGATCGCCGACCGGATCGACGCGACCTGGCAGCGCCGGGCCGACAATCTGGCGCACCGACGGGACCCGGTCACCGGGGTCAGCGAGTTCCCCGATCTGGACGAGCGGCTGCCCGCCCGTACCCCGGTGCCCGTACCGCCCGGCGGCGGCCTGCCACGACGGTTCCATGCCGCGGGGTTCGAGGCCCGGCGGGACCGGGCCGACGCGTACCTTGCGGCCACCGGCGCCCGGCCGAGCGTCTTCCTGGCCACCCTGGGGCCACTCGCGGCACACAGCGCCCGCGCCGGGTTCGCCGGCAACCTCTTCGCCGCCGGTGGGATCGCCACCACCCGGGGCGGCGACCCGGCCGACGACCCGGCGGCGATCGCCGCCGCCTTCGCCACCGACCCGTCCACCGTGGCCTGCATCTGCGGCACCGACGCCAGCTACCCGGCGGCCGCCGGGTCGCTGGCCGCCGCGCTGACCGCCGCCGGGGCCCGGCGGGTCTGGCTGGCCGGCCGGCCCGCCGGCTACGACAACGTCGACGGCTACCTGTACGCCGGCTGCGACGCGACGGCCGTCCTCGACGCCACGTTCGACGACCTGGAGGTCCCCCGATGATCCCGGACTTCTCGCAGGCCACACTGCTGCCGCTGGACGGTCGGGGCGGCGTCGGCGGGCCGGCCGCGGCGTCAGGGGCGCCGCCGCCCGGTCCGACCTGGCACACGCCGGAGGGGATCGAGGTCGCGCCACTGTACACCGCAGCGGACACCGCCGACCTGACCTTCCTCGACACGGTGCCCGGCGTCCCGCCGTACCTGCGCGGACCGTACCCGACGATGTACACCACCCAGCCGTGGACGATCCGCCAGTACGCCGGGTTCTCCACCGCCGAGGAGTCCAACGCCTTCTACCGGCGCAACCTGGCCGCCGGGCAGAAGGGCCTGTCCATCGCCTTCGACCTGGCCACCCACCGGGGGTACGACTCCGACCACCCTCGAGTTGCCGGGGACGTGGGGATGGCCGGGGTCGCGGTGGACTCCATCTACGACATGCGGCAGCTGTTCGACGGCATCCCCCTGGACCGGATGAGCGTGTCGATGACCATGAACGGTGCGGTGCTGCCGGTCCTGGCGCTGTACATCGTCGCCGCCGAGGAGCAGGGCGTACCGCCGGAGAAGCTCACCGGGACCATTCAGAACGACATCCTCAAGGAGTTCATGGTCCGCAACACCTACATCTACCCGCCGGGGCCGTCGATGCGGATCATCTCCGACATCTTCGCCTACACCTCGGCACGGATGCCCCGGTTCAACTCGATCTCCATCTCCGGCTACCACATCCAGGAGGCCGGGGCGACCGCCGACCTGGAGCTGGCGTACACCCTCGCCGACGGCGTCGAA